>NZ_CP178454.1:0-4800000 GCF_047275885.1 Anabaena azotica SJ-1 | reverse complement strand
GAATGGCACATATACCGATCAACGCATCAACCCAGATATCCGGATGATGTTTCAAGATGCACGGCTTTTACCTTGGCAAAGAGTTTTGGCAAATGTGGAGTTAGGTTTACTAGGTTCTAATTCCAAAGTTTATGCCAAGCAAACGGCTTTACAAATTCTGCGGGAAGTAGGTTTAGAAGACCGCGCCTATGAATGGCCTGCTGTGTTATCTGGTGGACAACGGCAACGGGTAGCTTTAGCCAGGGCTTTAGCAAGTAAACCTTCTTTATTATTGCTAGATGAACCCTTGGGTGCGTTGGATGCCTTGACAAGAATTGAAATGCAGCAATTAATAGAACGTTTATGGCAGGAACAAGGATTTACAGCCTTATTAATTACCCATGATGTTGAAGAAGCAGTTGTATTAGCAGACAGAGTGGTGTTAATTGAAAACGGAAAAATTGCTATGAATGAGAAGATTTCTCTGCCACGACCACGGTCTAGAGGAGATGCAAAATTTGCTCAGACTGTTGAGAAAATCCTAAACCGAGTTATGGGTCAACCAGAATATCAACATCCAGAAGTTGAATACATTTTTAGTTCTGCAAATGCCTAAATCTCTACAACACAAACTACAACAGCATTATTAAAAAATTGAACATAGAGAAAGATATCTACTCCTTGCATTGTCGCTTCTTCTCAATTCAATTTTCAATTTATTAAGGCTATCAACTTTCAGCAAATATAGCTTTAACTCACATATTCTACCTTCTTAATCAGGGTTGATTGGCATTTTTCAACCTACAAAAAATCAGATTTCTGGGCTTTGATTTGTTTTCCTTACACCTTAATGGGGTGGGTATTTCTTTCCCACCTCACTTTCTTCAAACAGTTTGTCATTTTGTGACTGACTCAATCTATAAAATAAATAAAAGGTAATTTAATAATGCCAAATTGGAAACATAATCTTGAATCATGGAAGCGCCGACGTATCACTCGTCGTCATGCCTTATTTGCTTTTGGCTACAGCTTAGTCCTATCAACGACCCTCTTTAGTTGCAATAATCCACAAAACAATACTCAACAACAAAGTAATTCATCCTCAAGTGATACAGCATCTAATACAACTACTACATCTGGGAATAGCTCTAATACTAACCAAAAAGCAGTGAGGATAGTTCGTTCTAAACAACTCACAGCCTTGGCAGTTCTGGAAAAACAAGGTACTTTAGAAAAGCGACTAGAACCTTTAGGTTATAAAGTTGAATGGCCAGAATTTGCTGCTGGTCCACAACAATTAGAAGCTTTGAATGCAGGTGGACTTGATATTGCTTCTACTGCTGAATCACCACCTATTTTTTCCCAAGCTGCTGGCGCACCACTTGTTTATTTAGCAGCAAACTCTTCAGATGGACAAGCTATTTCTCTTTTAGTTCCAGCTAATTCACCTGTTAAAAGTTTCAAAGATTTGAAAGGTAAAAAAATTGCTTTTCAAAAAGCATCTATTGGGCATTATCTTACAGTTAGAGCCGTAGAAAAAGAAGGGTTAAAGCTAACTGATGTTGAGTCTGTTTTTCTAGCACCTCCAGATGCTAACGTCGCTTTTAGTCAAGGTAAGGTTGATGGCTGGTTTATTTGGGAGCCATTCGTTACTAGAAATGTGCAGAATAAAGTTGGTCGTGTATTGATAGATGGTGGCAATGGCTTAAGAGATACTAATAACTTTTATTCTACAAACCGTAAATTCTATCAAGAAAATCCTCAAGTAATTAAAATCTTTTTGGAAGAATTACAAAAAGCACAAACTTGGTCTAAGAATCATCCCAAAGAACTTGCTCAATTACTCGCTCCTGTCACTCAGCTTGATGCAGCAACACTGGAAAAAATGCACAGTAAATATGATTTTGCTTTAGTTCCTATTACTGAAGCAGTTATCAACAAGCAGCAAGAAGTTGCAGATAAATGGTACAGCCTGGGATTAATACCCAAGCAAGTTAATGTTAAAGACGGTTTTTTAACACCTGAGCAGTATGCAGAAATTACTCCCAAAGAGGTGTTAGCTAGTAAGTAATAATGGGGCTGATTTAGTATTTTGCTTAAATAGCTGATTCAATTTGTAAGTATTGATTTTGAAATTTAAACTATGACAACTCTAACTTTAACCAAATTTCAAATTACTCCTCTTAATGCTCCCTTGGGAGCAGTAGTTACTGGACTAGATGCTAGTCAAGCTGTTGCACCTGAAGTTATTTTGCAATTAAAACAAGCACTGCGGGATTATCATATTCTCATCTTCAAAAATCAAAATTTGACGAATGAGCAATTTTTAAACTTTAGTTTTTATTTTGGTTCTCTTTTTGTGCCTCCTGATGATGTTCCAGTTCTAGCTTCTCAATCAGGAGTTACACCAGTAATAATTCCTGTTTCTAATGTTGATGGTGGCTACACAGGTACAGGTGAATTGGCTTTTCATTCTGACCATAAATGGACTCCTTATCCTTCCAGTGGTTCTTTACTCTATGCTTTAGAAGTTCCATCTCAAGGGGGAGATACTTCTTGGTTAAATCTGAATTTAGCGTATGAAACTTTGGATGAATTTACAAAACAACGAATTGCTAATTTACAGTTAATTACTTATAACCCGTTTTTAAACAAACCAGGAGAACCCCGGAGAAAATATCGTGAGGATAAGAGTATTCCTCTTATTAGTCCTGTTTATCCTCACCCATTGGTTAGAACACATCCAGAGAGTGGCAAGAAGATTTTATATTTAGATTACGCCACAGAAGTTGAAGTTGTAGGTTTAGATCCCCAAGAGGGTCAAGAATTAATTGCACAGTTACGATATCATCTGCATCAGCATCAATTTTATTATCGACATAAATGGGCTGTGGGAGATATTGTTTATTGGGATAATCAATCTACATTACATTATCGCCAAGCTTTTGATCCTAATCAGCGTCGGGTTATGAAACGGATTAGTTTAGCGGGTAGTCGCCCATTTTAGATTTTGTAATAAAACAGCAAGAAAACCATTTGAATTGAAATTGAGTGAGGAGACAAAATCATGAACTTTAACCTACCACGACGCACAGTTTTACAAAAATTCGTTCAATACTCAGCCTCAGCATTAGCTTTGGTTTTTCTTTCTGCTCCAATTGCTAGTCACATAGTCCAAGCCCAAAATACAACTGCTGTTAATAAAACAGGTATCAAAACAAAAGTAGTGCGACTTGCTTATCAAACTTCTGGGGATATTGTCAAGATTAAAGGAGTAGTAGATAAGCGTCTTCAACCTTTAGGTATAAAAGTTGAATGGTCTCCATTTCCTGCTGGACCCCAACTCATGGAAGCCATGAATGCAAATAGGGTTGATATTGGTTCGGTAGGAGAAACACCACCTATTTTTGCTCAAGCTGCTGGCGCTCAACTTGTCTATCTTGCTGGACGTAAACCCAGTAAGGGTGAAGGTAGTGCTATTATTGTTCAGAAAGATTCTCCTATTAAGACAGTTAAGGATCTTAAAGGTAAGAAAGTTGTTTTTCAAAAGGGATCTGCATCACATTATTTACTACTGAGAGCTTTAGCTGAAGTAGGTTTGAAATATAGCGATATTCAAGCAGTTAGTTTAACTCCTGCTGAAGCTCGTGATGCTTTTATTCAAAAAAAGATTGATGCTTGGGTAGCTTGGGATCCTTTTATTGCTTTTGTTCAAAAAACTGCTAATGCTCGTGTTTTGAGAAATGCGTCAGGAATTGCTACCCAAGGTGGATTTTATATGGCTAGACGTAGCTTTGCTGTTGAAAACCCGGAAGTTGTACGTATATTTTTAGAAGAAGTGGATAAGTTAGGGGAATGGGCAGAATCTAATCCTAATGAAGTTGTGAAAATTCTTGCTCCTGAATTAAAACTTGATCCGTCACTTTTAGGTGTCGTAGTTCGTAGACGCACATTCCGTTTACGTCCAATTAACTCATCTCTGATTGCTGAACAACAACGTATTGCTGATTTGTTCTATAAGGAAAAAGTTATTCCTAAACAAATTGCTATCAAAGATTCAGTTCTCACTTCTCAGCAATATGCAGCTATTACACCCCAAAGAATTAGTAAAAGGTAATCTATTTTTTCTAATTCTTCCATTCTGACGGCGGCTAAATACCGCCATTAACTATCCTGTTTATCACTTAATAAATTGTTATGAAACTTTCTTCTTCTACCGATTTTTCATCAAAGTATTTACAGAAAAAAAATAAATTCTATTTTAATTTTTTCAAAAATCGTTATTTGCAGTCTTTCATACCTTGGTTTGTACCCATAACAATAATTATAACGTGGCAATTCTTGTCTTCTATTGGCTTTATTCCTACGAGAATATTACCAGCACCTTTAGCAGTTGTTGGCGCTACTATTAAATTGGCACAAACAGGTGAACTTTTCAGAAATATTGGTATTAGTTCTCTACGGGCAATATCTGGGTTTGTACTTGGAGGAGGTATTGGATTTAGTTTAGGTTTACTTAATGGGATTTCTCCCATTGCCGAAAAATTGTTAGATACATCTCTGCAAATGCTGCGGAATATTCCTAACTTAGCATTAATTCCCCTGGTAATTTTATGGTTTGGCATTGGTGATGAAGCGCGATTATTTCTGGTATCTTTGGGTGTAATGTTCCCTATTTATTTAAATACTTTTCATGGTATTCGCAGCGTTGATGCAGGATTAATTGAAATGGGGAAAATCTATGGTTTAAATACTTGGGGGTTGTTTTGGCGAATTATTCTTCCAGGGGCTATGTCTTCTATCTTAGTAGGTGTACGATTTTCTTTAGGAATTATGTGGTTAACACTTATTGTTGCTGAAACTATTGCGGCTGATTCTGGTATTGGTTACATGGCTATGAACGCCAGAGAATTTATGCAAACAGATGTGGTAGTTTTGAGTATTTTAATATATGCTTTGTTTGGTAAGCTGGCGGATGTTGTAGCTAGAGCTTTGGAGAATTATTGGTTGCAATGGAATCCTAATTATTTGAAGGGTTAAACTACTAATATTTGGATAAACTTAAAGTATATATTGTTAAAAATATTGCTTTCTTGATTTATCTATGCAATACTAAATTTAGCAAATATACGGTTTATCTATAGACATATCGTAGTTACGTCAACGGCAAATTTTTACAGCTACATTAAATAGAAATTATGCAAGTTCTTTGGTTTATTCCCACTCATGGTGATGGGCGTTATCTTGGTACTGCGATAGGCGGAAGATCAGTCAACTTTGATTATTGGCGACAAATTGCCCAAGCAGTTGATCAATTAGGGTTTACAGGTGCTTTGTTACCTACAGGTCGTTCCTGTGAAGATGCTTGGATTTTAGCCTCAACTTTGGTAACGCACACCAAGAAAATGCGTTTTTTAGTAGCAGTTCGTCCAGGATTGATGTCTCCAGGAGTAGCTGCAAGAATGGCAGCAACGTTTGATAGAATTTCTGGGGGACGGTTATTAATTAATGTTGTTACTGGTGGTGATCCTGTGGAATTAGCAGGTGATGGTTTGCACCTAAATCATGATGATCGCTATCAATTAACAGATGAATTTTTAACAGTTTGGCGGCAAATTGCCGCAGGTGAAATTTCTAACTTGGAAGGTGATTATCTCAATATCAAAGAAGGTAAACTGCTGTTTCCCAATGTGCAGAAACCTCATCCTCCTTTGTGGTTTGGTGGTTCTTCTCCTATTGCCCAAGAAATTGCTGCCAAGCACGTTGATGTGTATTTGACTTGGGGTGAACCTCCTGAACAAGTAGCAGAAAAAATCGCTTCTGTTAGACGTTTGGCGGAAGCAGAAGGGAGAACATTACGTTTTGGTATTCGTCTTCATGTAATTGTCAGAGAAACGGAGAGTCAAGCTTGGGATGCGGCTAATGATTTGATTCGTTATGTAGATGAAGAAGCTATTAAAAAATCCCAACAAGCTTATTCTCGGATGGATTCAGTCGGACAACAACGCATGAAGGAATTACATAATGGTAGTCGAGACGCTTTAGAAATTAGCCCGAATTTATGGGCGGGAATTGGTTTAGTGCGCGGTGGTGCAGGAACTGCATTAGTAGGTGATCCTGATACAGTTGTTAGAAGAATGCAGGAATATGCAGATTTAGGAATTGATACTTTTATCTTCTCTGGTTATCCCCATTTAGAAGAAGCTTATCGAGTAGCTGAATTGCTTTTTCCTCGTTTACCTTTGGATAATTTACCCACTGTAGAACCACAGTTATTAAGCCCTTTTGGCGAAATTATAGCTAATCGAGAATTTCCACAACAACAAGTTAAAGAAAAAGCTGTTGCTACTGTAGATTAAGTCTTGATAAAAATCAAGCTTTAGATATTCTAGTTACAGAATAGAGAAAATAATTTAAACAAGAGGTTTTTGGAACATGGCTTATATTTTAGCAATTGCTGGTAGTCCTTCTCATCCTTCTAGAACTTATGGACTTTTAGAGTATGCAACTCAATTGAGTTCCCAACAAGGCTTAGAAACAGATATTATTTCTGTTCGAGATTTACCTGCTGAGGATTTAGTTTATGGACGTTACAATAGTAGTGCCTTGGAACGTCCAAAAGCACTCATAGAACAAGCAAGTGGTATAATCATTGCTACACCAATTTATAAAGCTGCATATACAGGTTTACTTAAATCTTTTTTAGATTTGCTACCACAGAAAGCTTTGACAGATAAGATTATCTTACCTTTAGCTACTGGTGGAACAATTGCTCATTTGTTATCAATTGAATATGCTTTAAAACCAGTTTTAGGTGAATTAGGTGCAAGGCATATTTTAAGTACAGTTTACGCAGTGGATAAGCAAATTCAAATTCAAGCTGATGGTAGCTTGCAGCTGGATCAAGACCTTGAACAACGCCTACAAGATGTTGTAAAAGACTTTGTGGAAGCTGTAAATAATACCCAATCCGATGTCAAAAAGTTTGCTTATGCCAATTAATTAACTTTCTCTATACGAGTTGCTTGCTACTTAATGGATCATTACAGCGATGCTAAACCTATAATTGTATCAGAAAGCCGTCTCCGGACGGGAAACCTCAAACCCATTTTTTCGGTAACGAAAAGTAAAATTGCCCAAAACCTTTTCCCTATTGCCTTTTGACTCTAGTCTCTTGCCTTGTCATATTGTCATAACGACAATTTTTAACGCCCACTTACTTATATTGCTGCAATTACATATTGCTGAGTTAAACTGACAAGCAAGTTAATACAAAAAATTCATCGGCTGCTCTTCGGTTTGGGCATTACTCACAATGGCACACTGGCAATTTCTGATACAGAAAAAAGGCGATCGCGCTTGGCAAACTTTGGAATCGCCAACTCTGCAAATTTCAGCAGGTAAATACAGGGTTTTGGCTCGTTCACACCTACCAAATACAGATGTAGAAGTACGGGTAACTCACTCCTCTATCCAGGAAGTTCCACCCAAACGGCGCATTTTTAAACGTTTGCGCCGCACTAATGCAGATGGACTTATGGCGGTAATTCCCTTTACTGAACTCAAACCTGGCATTTGGGAGTTACGATGCTCTGGCGATTTAATGACGGATATGCTGGGCAAATCCTGGCAATATAGCTTGCTAATTAAAGTCTTTCCCCAAGAGACTACTGAGCAGCCAGATCTAGATAATGATGATCAATTTGACAAAGAACTCGACGAATCTGCCATTTCTTTGTCTCCTGACCTTGATATCAATACTTTATTAACACAAACAGAAGAAGATATAATTATTAATCAGCCTGTCAGCCCAGTTTTATTCAAAGGCGAGACAGCGGAACAGCTTTTACAAAGCTTGATAGATTTAGCTTTACCCAACCCAGAATCATCAGAGGAAGATCCCAGGTTGGAGGATTTTCAGCCTGTATCCTCACCTTCACTAATTCACCTATATCTAGAACAGGACAACTACATTGCTCCTTGGGGAAAAACTTTTATATTAAATGGCCGTGCAGAACTAGCAGCAACGGAAAACCCAGAAGATCCAACAATATCGATCGTCAACCTTGATCAACTGCAACTATTCGTTGAACTGCGATCGCCCTTAGAGTCAAAAGTATTGACTCAATTCAGCCAGCCTTTACCAAATAAAATCTTGCCCTTTACCTTCGCTACTTCAATTAATATTCCCACTGAATGTGAATCAAAATTGATTTTGGCAGAGATTAATTTATATGGCGCTGTTAACAATGACAGGGAAGTTAAGCTTTTAGGTACTCATGCTTTCACAATTACAGCCAATGTCACAGAATTACTAACAGTTACTTTACCAAAATCTCATCCACCATTATTATCGGAAAGCAACCAACCACCAATTTCTGCTGCTACACAACCAGAAAAACCGAATAAGGTGAGTTTAGAACTTTTTAATCTAGTCAAAACTCCCAAATTAGCTCAGTTCCATATTTTAAAGCCATCTACAAACAAACCACTACCACCACGAATTAAACCAGTGATTGTCTTAGATGGGGTTTCGCCAGAACTGCCGAAATTGCCACGAATTAGCAAAAATCTCATTGCAGAATCTCGCATATCTGAAGTAAATATCAAGACACCTGGTGCGATCGCCCCCATAAATCTGCAAAAATTAGTAATCAAACCAATTAAAACTGGTTTTCCTTTCCTGAAACGCTTAAAATCGACCCCAGAACCAGAACAAGAAGCACAAACCCATCTCCTAAATACCCCAGAAACTCAGTTAGATGAAACAGAAAACGTACTGGAATCATTACCCAGTTATGAAAATGAAGATCAATTTACTGGGGAATTAATCACAAATACTATTCCTGAATTTTATACCCCAAATAGTGAAGAATTAATCACAACAGAAACACCTGCAACATCTCCTCTCATTCAAAAATGGATGAAAAACCAAGGATACTTGTTACCAGAAGGTATCACTTTGGAATACGAAGAGGATGATAGTGAAGAATCAACTTCAACAATAAATGCAGAAGAACAGAGTGTTGAGATTGAGTTACCTTTAAATTTAGATGTAAATTTAGATGGGGAAATAGAAACTGAGACAACTAATTTAGAATTTCTTGATTTAGACACCAGTGAACCAACTCCAGAACCTGAAAACATACCTTCTTGGTTGTCTCAAGAAATCGTGATTGACGATATATATATGAGCTTAAGCAATGAGGAAAACAATCAGTTGCTTGAAGAACAGCAACCAGAACTAGAAGATTTATCTCCTCCTGCGCTTAATTCCTTACCAACACCCCAACTCTTTCTACCCAGTGGTGAATTATTAGCTGGTGCATCGATCAAAGTCCGTTTAGAAATGTCCGAGATAGCTTCTACTGTAGCGATCAAGTTATGGGTTGAAGACTATCAAACGCGAGCTTTACTAGATGGACCGCATCTGATCAAAGACTTACGGACGACTCCGTGGGGAAATTGGGAAGCGATAACTCAATTAATTGTACCTTTAGGCTGTGTAGAAATTCTTGTGGGTGCGATCGCTCTCGATTTAACTAGCCAACAGGAAAGTCATAAAGTAACAACAGTCAAAACTGTAATTCCTCCCAATTTACCAAGTATGCAAATAGATGAACTATTGGATCTTTGATTTTTCAAACATCCTCTTATAATCACTAAAACAAGAAACTCAATTAGTATTAAAGAAGGGTAACTTATCTCGAAAATCGGTGAACAGTATGAATCAATCGAACAATAGTGGAATGCTTGAAAAATTCGTCAACACAGTGATGGGAGTAAAACCTGGGAATCAACAACCATATCCCAATACATCACTAGCTAACACACAAGAATTAGATATTAAGGCAGTTTTAGTTTATAAACTAGGAACTATTCTGCAAATAGGAGTCATGCTTCTTGTCTTCTTGGGAATGGAAAAATTAGTATTGTTGATTGATAATAATTCTGCTTTTCCGAGTTGGTTTAGCACTTTATTGACCGGATTATTTTTTGCCCTATTAAGCATTCGTTCACGAATTTTTTCTCTATTAGATAATACCCGTTCTAGTCGCACCTATGACCAGGTAATCAGACCAAAATGGGCTCCACCACCTTTAGCATTTCCTATAGTTTGGATGATAATTGCCGTTCTGCGGGTTATTTCTTCCGTATTAGTGTGGCAAGAAATGAATCACCAATTTTTAGTGTTACCTTTAATTCTGTTTGTGCTACATCTGGCTTTAGGTGATACTTGGAATACGATCTTTACCGTAGAACGGAGATTAGGTGCGGCTGTTCCTGTGGTGATTTTAGGACCTTGGTTATCTGCAATAGTGGTGACAGCAATTTATTGGCAAACTGTTCCTTTAGCGGGAATGATTTTATCTTTTTCTTGTGTGTGGTTAACTGTAGCTGCTGCGTTGGTGTTTAGGATTTGGCAATTAAATGGATCTGAGCCATTGTATCCTTTAAAACTTGCACCTGTGGAGAAGTAAAGGAGTAAATTGACATTAGCGATCGCTATTTTTGAGTTTATATAAAATAAGAGCGATCGCATATTGACACCATAATTTTATCACCGATAATCACGCTCCATATCACCACAGAAAGAAACAGCAACTTTATAACCAATGCGAATCCCAAAAAGTCGAGCTAATGGATTTTTATTTCGTAAATAACGCGCTGATTCTATGCCTATTTTATCAACTGCATATTCACCAGTTTCTATATCAATAATTACCATTTTACCGATGTTTTCTTCGGTTTCGACTTGTTGACGAATGCTAGTTTCATATAATTCTTTGGCACGTTTGGCGACTTCTTCGCTGCTGAGGAGAATGGCTTGCATTTTGTTTTATCCTTTTGTTGTGATTATGTTTATTATACTGGATTTATAATAAAATTTATTCTTCTTCAACCCATTGTTCATAACCACAAACAAGCAATCTTTCTTTTAAATTATCAATTGCTTCAGATGTGGGTACATCAATTGATTGCACCCGATATACATCATTGAGAACAACACTATAATCTTTACCGCTATAGTAAGCTACAACTTCAGCTAAATTTCTATCTGACATTTCTTCACTGAGTAATGCTAAAAGCGGTAAATAAGATTGTGGTTCTATACCCTTGGGAAAAGCACATTGAATTAATTTATATGTACTTTGTAGATGTGGTGAAATAGTGATTTGCATGATTAATTACCAGTTAAAGGAAAAGGTGGATGAATATATACATGAAAATCTACACCTTGAGCATAAGCGGCTCTCACTGCTTTTGCATCTGCTGTGGTGGTGACAATATTTAATTGATCACCTGTACCTAATATAATAATATCGTTTATTCCTAATTTTCGTGTTGGTTGCAGGTTTAAAGCTCTAGGTGATGGGTTATCGGGGATGATAGTTACTCTTTGCAAAAAGCGATTAGCTCTAGTTTGTTCTGATAGTCTAGCAATAGTTTTAACTATGGTGGTGAACTCAGCAAAAGCAGTTTGAGTCATTACCATTTCTTGTTCATTTACATATTGTCGCAACACATAACGGATAGTAGAATTTTCGGCTATAAAAGCTATAGCAGTACCAGTATCTAAATTAATCATTCAAATATATTTCTCAAAAACAATGGTAAATAGGTTATTTATTTTACCATTAATTACCTTTTTACCTAAAAGGAACTAAGCTACCCTAACGCACTTCTCCCACCATCATCTAACTAAGAGCTATACTTTTGCTAAACTGGTATAAAAAGTGAAATTTAAGGGTGTTTTATGAATAGAGAAGTGGGACAAGTAAAATGGTATGGAGGTATAAACTCAAAAACAGGTCGTATTAATGATTTTGGATTTATATCTCATATAACTAAGCCCGATAATTTATACTTTCATAAGCGCGATATTAAATGTAATATTGAATTTATTGATAAAGATGTTATTGTTTCTTTTAGTTTAAAAACCATATCAGATAATAACGGGATACAAAAACTACAAGCTATTGATGTTGATATCATACAAAATGAAGAAGATATAGAAGCTATACAAACCTGTGCTTTAGCTAATAGAGTTCGGTACTGGCAGCCAGTTTTTATGAAATATTTAAAAATTGTTCTTGCTAACAAAAGTCAATCTCTCGATCATTTAGTGAATCTTTGTCTGAAACAAAACAAATTACTTGTTTCTGGATCAGAGTCATTCCTTGAATCACTTCCCATAGAACTTTATATCTATTCACAAAAATTACGACAATCATTAACCCCAAAGGGTTATTTTCAAAAATGCGCTCAACTGATGGATGAATATGAAGACATATCATTAATTAAAGAAATTTATGAATATCTTAGCCAAGAATCTCATCTTCATTCCCAAAGTATTTGGAAAGATTTACCTTTAAGATTCCTAAATTTTGCAGAAATTTATGAATTAGCACCCAATAAAATCAAAGCTGACTATATTATTAACAAACAATCTAACAATAATTTCAGTGAATCTCAAATTAATCAATTAGTTGAGATAATCAAAACGCTTAATATAACAGAACTTAAATCTATATGGAAAAATTTACAATTAACATTCCTTAAATATTTGGAAATATATAGATTAGCTCCTGCAAAAATCAAGGCTGATTATATTATTAGTATCGTTAAAAATGGTCAATTTAGAAACTTCCATTTACAAAAAATATTTGATATATTAGAAAATGCTAATCAGGAAGAACGAGATTATATTATATCTATAATACCATCAAATTTAAAATCAGAACCAAGAATATTTCCATTTTTAACCCCAACAGAGCAAGTAGATATTGTATGGGAAGAATTTAAATCTAATCCGGTTGATATATGGGATAAACTGTCAAGTACAGCAAAAGTATTTAGCTTATATCGAGCAGTTCAGGAAAACTTATATTTCAAAAATCTAATTACTAAAGTCAATTATCAAAATGATCCTATTGTATCTTTCGTTTTAAAAGTTTATTTATATCCTCAAATTTCGTTTCTTGAAATACATCAAGATTTAATGGAAATGATAGTTAAATTTGGTGGAGATATGTCTAAATTATTTCCAATAATGATCGGTGAAGATTCATACTATATGATAATTGGTGATCTAATAAGTAATGTAATGGATGATATCAAAGGAAGTTACAAAGAAACCAAAAGCATAAATTATACATATCACTTATATATTACGGATTTTTTAAATGCTAAAAATGTTCAGATTAAATTTCCTAGAATTACTTTAGATGTATATCAATACATACAAAAAGTAAAACATTGGGCGAGTTTTATAAAAAATAACTCAGAGAGATTAAAATGTAGATTCTGTGGAGATTTTATGACATTTAATCCTGAATACTCTAAATATTCAACTGTACAAGAAATAACAGTTTTTTGGTGTCCAAATGCTAACTCAAGAGAATATTCAGGTATTGCAGGGTTAGATGGTAGTAATCATAATTTTAATGTTTATATAAATTATTGTTGGAACTGTTTTAAAACAGTAGATAGTAGGGATAGTTTACAATTTTACGGACTTAATTATAAAAGTGATGGTTGGGTTAAATGTATTAAGTGTGGTGCGGGAAGAAAGCCAGGTTATTAAAAATAATAAATTAATAGATGATATTGATTTATTGTGATTATTCAACCTAATTTATTAAGTGTCAACATTTATATTAGGTTGAAAATACAAAAACTTGCAATTAATAAGGTACTAACTTTCTGTTAATTTTTCTCTAGTTTCTTCATTAGCAATACCAGTTACTGGTAGTCCATTTGCTCGCTGAAAATCTTTCACTGCTAATTCTGTATCTTCATCGAAAGTTATTTTAATATCCCGTAAATCATAGGATAGAAAATCAGGATTATAGTGATAATAGCCTTTTTCGTATAAATTCCTCTTAAGGCTAAGAACGTCGCTACCTTTATCACCTTTTGAAAGAGATGTGTGTGCCTCATATTCCTCATTTGTTAAAATTCGTCCACCACTGTGGTTGTTTTGCAAGAAATCTATTATTTCATTTGAATCTGTTTCTACTGAAATAATGGGCTTACCTGTATGTTTACTTTTGGAGTCTATTAGTTTATAAACAGATTCATTTGTTCTTGGTCTGTCTCGAAACATTTCTAAAACTTTTGAGATTAATTTAGTTGAAGCCTCGTTTTCGATTAATTCTATGTGTAGCCTCGTCATGTTAAATTTACCTCTATTTTAAAAAACCCTTAATAGCTTTAACCGTATCACTAAAAATAATAACTGAAAACTAAAAATAATAACTGAAAATATCTGCTATTACCTATCTGATATAACATTTTAACCTATACAAAAACCTCTTCCTCCTCTCTGCGACTCTGCGTGAGAAAAAAACAAAAAAAACGGTAGAGAACCGAAATCCTCCACCGTTCAATTAACAATTACAAAATCCTAACTAAGACTCAACACCTTGGGGTAACAACTCCCGTGTTTGTTGAGAACTAACTTGGACAATGCCATTTTCATCAACGTCAACAAGCGCAGTATCGCCGTCTTTGATGCGTCCAGACAAAATTTCTTCCGCTAAACTATCTTCTAACAAGCGCATAATTGCCCGACGTAATGGCCTTGCACCGTAGCTGGGGCTGTAACCTTCTTGAATTAGGCGGTCTTTGAAGCGGTCTGTAACTTCTAAGACAATGCCTTTTTCTGTCAATCGACCGAATACTTCCTTCAGCATAATTTCGGCGATTTGGGTAACTTCAGCCTTGTTCAACTGACGGAAGACGATAATTTCATCCAGACGGTTCAAGAACTCAGGACGGAAGTATTGCTTCAGTTCCTCGTTGACCAAAGAACGAATCCGGTTGTATTGAGATTCGGTCGCATCTTCAGCAAACTCGAAACCAATACCGCTACCGCCTTTTTCAATTACCTTAGAACCAATGTTGGAAGTCAAAATCAGCAAGGTGTTCTTAAAGTCCACCGTGCGACCTTTTGCGTCTGTTAAACGACCATCTTCCAAAATTTGCAGCAGCATATTGAACACATCGGGGTGTGCTTTTTCGATTTCGTCAAACAGCACCACGGTGTAAGGACGACGGCGTACAGCTTCTGTTAACTGACCACCTTCGTTATAGCCGACGTAACCTGGAGGTGAACCAATCAATTTACTGACGGTGTGACGTTCCATGTACTCGGACATATCCAAGCGAATCATTGCTTCTTCAGAACCGAAGAAGTAAGAAGCCAAGGATTTCGCCAACTCGGTTTTACCAACCCCGGTAGGTCCAGAGAAGACAAAACTCGCAATTGGCCGATTAGGATTCTTCAAACCCACACGAGCGCGACGAATAGCGCGGGAAACAGCCTTCACAGCATCATCTTGACCGATGAGGCGCTGATGTAAGGTATCTTCCATGTGTAGCAACTTCTCAGATTCAGATTCAGTGAGTTTGTTCACTGGTACACCTGTCCAAGAAGCGACGATGTGAGCGATGTCTTCTTCTGTTACTACAGGTTCAACACCGTCACCACCAGCCGCATTGGTTTTGGTTTGAGCAATGGTGCGTATTTCCGCTTTGATTTCCATTTCTCTGTCCCGCAGTTCTCCGGCTCGGTCAAAGTCCTGAGAACGGACAGCATCATCTTTTTCTTTTAAGATTTGCCGCAATTCCTTGTCTAACTCTTTTGCTGCTGGGGGTAGCTGGGAGTTAATCAAGCGGACGCGAGAACCTGCTTCATCAACCAAGTCGATGGCTTTATCTGGTAAATAGCGATCGCTAATATATCGATCAGACAATTTTGCAGCCGCTACTAAAGCTTCATCGGAGATTTTTAACTTGTGGTGTTGCTCGTAGCGATCGCGCAAACCATATAAAATTTCAATTGTTTCATCAACGGAAGGCTCACCCACCATCACAGGCTGGAAGCGTCTTTCCAACGCTGCATCCCGTTCAATGTGCTTCCGGTACTCATCCAAAGTGGTCGCACCGATACATTGCAATTCACCTCTTGCCAAAGCTGGTTTGAGGATATTTGCCGCATCAATTGCCCCTTCAGCTGCACCTGCACCAATTAAAGTGTGAACTTCGTCAATTACCAGGATGACATTGCCCGCAGAGCGGATTTCATCCATGATTTTTTTTAGTCGTTCTTCAAATTCACCCCGGTACTTGGTTCCTGCTACTAGCAAGCCAATATCGAGAGTGACAACACGCTTATCTTCGAGAATGTCGGGGACATCTTTGTTAGCTATCCGGCTCGCTAGACCTTCAGCTATCGCCGTTTTACCTACCCCTGGTTCACCAATCAGCACTGGATTATTCTTAGTCCGGCGACCCAAAATTTGAATCACGCGCTCGATTTCTTTAGCGCGTCCCACCACAGGATCAAGTTTATTGTCTGTGGCCATTTGGGTCAGGTTGGAACCAAATTCATCCAAAGTCGGGGTTTTTGTGCGACCAGATGAACCTCCCCCTGGTGAAACTTCGGCTGTTTCTCCTAACATTCGGATTACCTGGGTTCTCACCTTAGATAAATCCACACCGAGGTTTTCTAACACCCTGGCTGCTACACCTTCCCCTTCGCGGATGAGGCCCAACAGCAGATGCTCGGTGCCTATGTAGTTATGCCCCAGTTGGCGTGCTTCTTCCAAGGATAGTTCTAGAACTCGCTTTGCCCGTGGCGTAAACGGAATTTCCACGGCTACAAAGCCTGAACCCCGACCTATGATTTTTTCAACTTCAATGCGGGCATCTTTCAAATTAACGCCCATTGATTTCAGCACCTTGGCGGCCACTCCTGTGCCTTCACCAATCAGACCCAGGAGGATCTGCTCGGTTCCAACAAAGTTGTGACCTAAACGGCGGGCCTCTTCTTGGGCCAGCATGATTACCTTAATGGCTTTTTCTGTGAAGCGTTCAAACATGGCATCCTTCCCATCACCTGCGTCGTGCCGGTACGCTGATTTTAGCACAGGCTAAAAGTTTGGATGTCTGTATACAAATTTTTGACATCCAACTTCCATTGCCAATGGTGATGAGTTAATTGCTAACTTTTTATTACTTTTTGTGTAGCTTGTGTACTGAGGAGGTTGAATTTACCAGGCTTTTTGGGACTAATGACAAACAGATATAGCCTTAATGTTGAGATTTTGTTTATTTAATCCCAAGCAGACATAAATATCACAAGAGTTGGTATTTTGTCAATAAATTGCATATTCCATAAGCCTAGATTATGAAAAGACTAAATTTAGTTTAAAATTCTGATTTAAATTAAGTAGCATGAAAATTGCATTTTTTGTCATTAAGGAGAAAATTAATTAAAAATTAAAAATTAAAAATTGAAAATTCTTACTTGTTCCCGCTTATACCACTTTCCAGATCAGCCTGATACAAATAATTGGTTCTTAATTGCTGCCTGCGCTCCTTCTCGGTCTATTTGTACCAACTTTCAAGTGAAATATATTAACTATCCTCTATGACCAATCTTCCATATCTAAACACCAACAAGATTGACACAGGCGATCGCTCACTATGGTATACCAATCGTCCAGATTTTTGAAAAATTTCGGCTGTTGTAAATCAGAAAGCCAAAGAATCAGCGCGTCTTCTTCGTTATCTTTGTAGTAACGCGGTCTTCTACCAGCGGTTTTAAAGCCAAATTTTTCATATAACGAGATAGCCCCGTCGTTAGAAGCTCGGACTTCAAGAGTAGCTCTCTCCAAACCGCGATCGCTGGCTGTCTTGAGTAAAGAATACAATAAAGCCTGTCCCAAACCTTGATGGTGATATTGAGGATGAACCGCCAAAATCGTAATATGTGCTTCCTCTAAAATTGACCAAAAACAGCCCATTCCCAACAACCCAGAACTAGAAAACGGGGAAAATAAACCCAGAAAATGACTATTAGGGCTTTCCAACTCACGTCGGTAACCATCCATTGTCCACAAGCCATCAAAACAAGCTTTATCAAGCTCCAGCAATTCACCCAAATGCTCTGGTGTCAAGGATTGAATTTTTAAATCTAATAATTTCACGATTGGAATAGGGAATAGGGAATAGGGAACAGGGAATAATATATATCTTTTTTTCTGACCAATGCCCAACACCCCATTACCAGCAAAGCTGTAAACTGAGAATCGAGATAATAACTCACGCCCGTAATTTTAACAAGGACAACTCTTAATTAGATATGGTATCGACTCACCCCGTCGGGATTCAAGCTTCTGGCAGTCAATATTTACCTCAAAAGCGCAACAACACAACTCTTTCACCCAATCAAGAACTCTTACCCTTGAGTGCTAGAGTTAATCATCATGACTCCCTAGAAATCGGTGGGTGTGATGTCACAAAGCTGGTTGAGCAGTTTGGCTCACCTTTATATATTTTAGATGAAGAAACCCTACGGACAGCTTGTAGGCAATACCATGATACTTTCAAAGCATACTACAAAGGCGAATCTCAAGTATTGTATGCCTCTAAAGCATGGAATTGTTTAGCTGTTTGTGCCATTGTTGCTTCTGAAGGCTTGGGAATTGATGTGGTATCTGGTGGTGAACTATACACTGCGCTCAATGCGGGTGTGAATCCAGATAAAATCTACCTACATGGCAATAATAAATCTCGTGATGAGCTAGTTTTAGCGATCGCATCAGGTTGTACCATTGTTGCCGATAATTGGTATGAACTGCATACCTTGGTAGAATTGGCAACACCCTCTTCTCCAATCCGTATTATGTTGCGGTTAACTCCGGGGATTGAATGTCATACCCACGAATATATCCGCACCGGACATTTAGACAGTAAATTTGGCTTTGATCCCAATGATTTAGATGAGGTATTTGCCTTTGTCAGCAAACAACCAGGTTTAAACTGTGTGGGTTTACACGCTCATATTGGTTCGCAAATTTTTGAACGGCAACCCCATCGGGATTTGGGTACTGTAATGGTACAGTGGTTGCGGGATGCGGCCAAATATAATTTGGAATTAACAGAATTAAATGTTGGTGGTGGTTTAGGAATTAGGTACACAGAATCAGATGATCCCCCAAGCATTGAAGAATGGTCAAAGGCAATTTGTGAAGTAGTTCAACAAGCTTGTGCTGCTGAAAATTTGCCCTTACCTAAATTACTCTGTGAACCAGGGCGATCGCTAATTGCCACAGCTTGCGTTACCGCCTACAGTATTGGTTCAGCTAAAGTTATTCCTGATCTTCGTACTTATGTGACAATTGATGGAGGAATGTCTGATAATCCCCGCCCCATCACCTATCAATCAGTTTATCGAGCAGTAGTTGCTAATAAAATGTCTGCTGCTTTAACAGAAACAGTCACATTGGCTGGTAAACATTGCGAATCAGGAGATATTCTGATCAAAAATGCCCAACTGCCAAAAACTGAACCAGGTGATATTCTCGTCGTTATGGGAACCGGTGCCTACAATTACAGTATGGCATCTAACTACAACCGCTTGCCCCGACCAGCAGCTGTTTTAGTGGCGAATGGTGAAGCAAATTTAATTTTGCAACGTGAAAATTATCAAGACATAATTCGACAAGATTGCCTACCTGAAAGACTGAAATAATAGAAGGAGTATGGCTTACGCCACGCTACGCTATCAGTAGTTGAGTAGTTCAGTAGTTCAGAATTTTAGTAGTTGAGAAAGTTTAGTATCCTGCTTCTACAAATTCTGTAACTCCTGTAACTCCTGTAACTCCTGTAACTCCTGAATTCATTATTTATCCAGATGTCATGAGAGATTGGTGGAAGCAATGGCTGATAAACCTGGGATGGTCACAGTCCTTGCTATTTGGGACTCTGGATATTGTGTTGGTGCTGGCGCTGACATACATGATCCTGGTGATTATTAACGAACGCCGAACGCTGTGGATGGTAAGGGGATTTATACTCTTGATGCTGGCCTCAGCATTCAGCGGTACTTTAGGGCTACCTCTGCTCAATTTCGTTCTTGAAAAGTTGGTAATTGGTTGCGCTGTAGCAATGGCTGTAGCACTTCAATCAGAGTTTCGCCGCTTTTTGGAACAACTGGGACGAGGTGAGTTCCGGCTGTTATTTCAACCCAACCGCTTGGCAGTCCCCAAATCTGATAGCGTGATTGATGAAATTGTTGAAGCTGTAAAGGAACTGTCAAAAAATCGGATTGGCGCTTTGCTAATTTTGGAAACTTCCGGGCCAATTGATGAGAGAGATTTTTCAGTACCTGGAGTAAAGTTAAATGCAGAGGTTTCTAAGGAGCTAATACAGACAATTTTTCAGCCAAAAACTTTATTGCATGATGGGGCAACGTTGATCCGGGGTTCACGAATTGTGTCATCGGGTATAATTTTACCACTTTCGGGACGCACAGCCTCGCGCCAGTTGGGTACACGCCATCGGGCAGCAATGGGAATTACTGAACGGGTCGAAAATTGCATTTGTGTCGTTGTATCAGAAGAAACGGGTTCTATTTCCTTAGCGGAAAGGGGAACTCTATACAGACCACTGACGATTAGGAAGTTAAAAGAATCTTTAGAAACTCGATTTTCGCCCACTGTCGATAGAGACGCTGTAGCTCCTGGTCTTGTCAGTTTAATTCGTCAAATTAGTGGTCAGACACTAGCACTGGTGTCACGTTTACTCAGATTATCAAGTCTTCGACACGCTATGCGTAGCTTGCTTCCCCGTAGGGATACGACCCCTTCTCGCCAAAAAAATAAGACTGAAAAATGACTACACAACATACTGAACTGCAATATTTACCCTCTGATTTACAACGAGAATTACTCCCCCAGCACGTTGCGGTGATTATGGATGGTAATGGTCGATGGGCTAAACGTCAAGGTCTACCAAGGATTATGGGTCACAAGCGGGGAGTTGATGCCCTCAAAGATTTGCTGCACTGTTGTAAGGATTGGGGAATTAAAGCCCTGACTGCTTATGCTTTTTCGACGGAAAATTGGAAAAGACCACAGGAAGAAGTGGAGTTTTTAATGAGTCTGTTCCAACGGGTTTTGCGGCAAGAACTACGGGAAATGGTGGAGGAGAATGTACAGATTCAGTTTGTGGGTAATTTGCAAGCTCTACCAACAGCACTCCAGGAAGAAATTTCTCGTTCAATGGCAGAAACTAAGGATAATCGCAGTATCCGGTTCACAATAGCTACAAATTATGGCGGTAGACAGGAGATTTTACAAGCTTGTCAGGCGATCGCTCAAAAGGTACAACAAGGTATATTAAAACCAGATGAAATCTCTGAAGAATTGTTTGAAAGTCATTTATATACAGCTGGAATAACAGATCCAGATCTACTTATCCGCACCAGTGGGGAAATGCGACTTTCTAATTTTCTGCTTTGGCAAATGGCCTATGGAGAAATTTATATTACCGATACTCTCTGGCCTGATTTTGACAGAAAAGAATTTCACCGGGCTTTATGTGCCTATCAACAACGGGAACGTCGGTTTGGAAAAGTATGATAATTTTGGATTTGAGATTTTAGATTGTCAATTCTGACATCTCAGTTTCAATTGCTTAGTTATTATTTCTCGATCTTTACAAAACGCCAAAAACCCTTCTCAGTGGAAAATGAAAACCAGTGTTTTTATGCCCTTGGTACTAGGTCTGACTGGATGCTCACTAATATCACCTTTAGTATTAACTCCAGCAGCACTTCAATCAAAGACAAGGATTGCTGCTAATATACCTGCTTCTGAACTGCCTTGTGTGGAAATTCAAAATTCCAACCAGTCAGAATTATCATTGAGAAGCAATATTTCTTCTGAAATTGCTGCTACTTTTTCATCGGGAAATTTTGAAAAATTAGAAAATTATTACAACCTATATAAAAAAAGAACCAGTCGAACACCTTCAGGTTTGTGGAAGTTAAAATTTTTTTATGATGGAATGTTTGATAGTAATTTGACTAAATATGATAATGAAAATAATTGGATAAAAGTTGAAGCTAAAATACGGGAATGGATAAAAAAATATCCTCAGTCTCCTGCGCCTTACATTGCCTATAGTAACTTTTTCATTAAACGCGGTTGGCATTTTAGAGGAGGTGATTTTGCTGACAAAGTTAGTGATGAAGCTTGGGAAAAGTTCAGGACTAATATTAAATTAGCAAATAATTTTCTGGAAAAAAACAAACAAATAGCCAGTGTAGATCCTCAGTGGTATACGAATATGCTACATATAGCTAGAGTACAAAGCTGGCGCAAATGGGAAGTGAAAAAACTACTACGGGAAGCTTTGTCTAAAGAGGCTTACTATTACGAAACTTATTATGAAGTTTTTGAATATTTACTACCGAAATGGAGTGGTAGCTTTGAAGAGGCTGAACAATTTGCCGATGATGTAGTTTTAGTCACAAGCAAATGTGAAGGAAAAGGATTGTACTCTCGTATTTATTGGAGAGCTTTCAATAAACATTATGAATTTCAGAGTCAACAATTTTATGCGACACCTGCAAATTGGCAAAAAGTAAGTCAAGGATTTGAAGATATTATTGCATATTACCCTGATCCTTGGAATGTAAATAGTTATGGTAAGTTTGCGTGTTTTGCTGGAGATAAGGCAAAAACTAAGGAATTGATTACAAAAATAGGCAGCAACCCAATTCCGGAAGCATGGAAACAATTTAGACTCGATTTCGCATCTTGTCAAAAATGGGCGTTTGAGTAATAAATTATGTCGGTAACTATGTTGGTAAAATCTCCAATTGAATTATGGCCCTGCGAAAATTGCTTGTTCTATATCTTGCCGACTGAGGGAATATTTAAAAGAACGTTGAATATCCTGACCGTTGTCTCCGGCTTGAATGTATCTAACTGTGATTTGTTCAATATCTAGCCAGAGTTCTGCTTGCCAGCTAGATTTTTGCAATCGCCAACAATGTAATTCATTTTCATCTTGTTGACAACCTTGGTCTTTTAACCATTGTTCAATTTGTGGTAGTGGATGGCTATATAGAGGTGTATTGGCAGGAAGAATAGACATAAGAAATTTGAAATAGTGCTTACAGCAGGCTACGCCAACAAAATTCAAAATTATTAGTTTGTATTGGGTTGAGAAGCTGGGATATCTCGGTGATTGGTTGTGGTGTGTTGAAGTTGGACAATTGGGTTTGTAAACTCGGTTCACCACGAAGAACGGCGATCGCGATCGCTAAGATCATACAACCCACAAAGGTTAAGCCTAACACAAATAATACAAAGATTTCTCCTGATGAGAGGGGGCGATCGCTCGCATCCAGATACATTGATTTTGAGTAATCATAAGGTTTATGCACGGGATGGTTTAAATCCGTTGGTGCTTGAATGACACCAAAACGAGAATAGCCAATCTTTAAATCATAACTTAAACGCCGTTCTGGATGACTGAGAGTGGCGTAAGCTTCGTTAATTTGTTGAAATTTTTCTGTAGCAACTGTAGCAGGTAATTCTGTGGTATCTGGGTGATACTGTTTACTCAATTCCCGAAAAGCGCGACGAATATCAATCACCGACGCTGAAGGATGCAGTCCTAACAGGGAATAATATGTATGTTCTGGCTGTAGCTTTGTTCCGTTTTGACTCACGGCTGTTGGATTCACTTTGCTCAAATTCAATATAAACATTATATTAACATCGCTTTAACTGAACTAATAACACTACAATTTCATCCATTGCTTTCCTCACAATGCTTGCAGGTTGTTCCGATTGATTTACCATCATACTGAAAACTACAGGTTCATGATTAGGCGCATTGACATATCCAGATAGGGAAACTACACCCATCATTGTGCCTGTTTTGGCTTGGACAATTCCCTGAGCCGGTGTGTTAATAAATCTATTTTTTAAAGATCCACTCATACCTGCAATGGGTAAGGATGCACGAAATATTTCTGCTTGGGAAGATTTAGCCATCACTTGCAAAAGTTGTACTAAGGCTTCTGGACTAATTAAGTTTTTACGAGATAAACCAGAACCATCTACTAATATATAGTTTGTGGGTTCAATTCCCAATTCGGTTAAAGTGGTTTTTAAAACTTTCAACCCAGCATCAGCAGTAGTTTCATTTTTTGCTAATGGCTGCTGATTAGCTAAATTTCTGAGTAAAGATTCTGCATACAAATTATTGCTATTAACATTTGTTTCTATCAATAAATCAGATAAAGTTGGAGATTCAACAAATGCTATTTCTTTGTCATTTTTAATAGCATTACCTATGGATGTTTGTTTAACATTAATGCCCTCTTTGCGTAAATTATGACGGAAATGTATGAGGAAATTTTCAACGGGATCAAAAACAGCTAAAGCTGTAATTTCTGGTTTGGTATTTACAGCTAATTGCCCTTTAATCCGCAATGTTTGTCCTTTTAAGTCACGATTTATTTCTACAAAACTTGGTTCATTTTCTTGAACAGTGACAGCAGTATTTTCAATTTTCCATTTATATGCTTCCGTCGGATCATTCCATTTAATTTGTAATGGCTGATCGATTTTTTGGGGTAACAATGTTAATAGAGAAGCGTTTTCATTGATTATCAAACTATTGACTGGTGCGCCATAATAAGCTTGTACGTCTTCCCATTGCCAACTGGGATCAACAAGTTCACCTTGAAAATAACTATCATCAGCAATTAATTGATTAATTTGACGAATACCTTGTTGATATAGTTGCTTGGCTAATATTTTCAGTTGCTCATCTTTTAAGCTGGGATCTCCTCTACCAACAATCCGTAAAACTCCTTCGCTATCTTGATAAATAGAGGTGCGAATACGGAAATTTGCTCCTAATTTTTGTAATGCTGCTGCTGTAGTGAATAGTTTAGTATTAGAAGCAGGAATAAAATACTTATCGGCTTCTCGACTGTAAAGTGTTTGTGGAGATGATAGAGGTTTTACTAAAATTCCCCAACGCATTCTTTTAAAAATAGGACGGTTAATTACAGCATTGATAGATGATTTTAGTTGAGCAGGACAAGTATATTTTGTGGTAGTTGGTGGTGCAAGAGGAGTTTGTGCTTGAGCTATTTGCTGGTTAAAACTTACTTGAATACCTACAAATAGTAGTATCAAGTGCATAGAAATGTTCTGGGAAATGTTCTGGGAAATTTTCATACTCATTAATAGTAGATTGAACGGAAATTTTTTATATGTAAAAAGCCCATGATAGTCTTGAATATACTAGTCATGAGCTAAATAAACTTATTTATCTGACAACGGCAACTCAATAATTCTTTTTGGTGAATGTGGTGATATCACAAGTTAGATAAAAAAAGAATTATTCCTATTCTTCCTCTTCCTCATCGTCTTCATATTCTTCAAACACTTCGTCTATTAGTTCTTCTGCTCGCTCATCGGAAATCTTCAATACTTCCTGAAGCTCAAACAGAAAATCTTGATCTGATTCTGATATATCTTCTTCCATCCCCACCACCAAGATAGCGGTGATATAAGCACTTTCACGATAATTCTTTTTTGTTAAGGATGCGATCGCACTAGGAATTAAATTTTCTGCTTTTTCTTTCTCTATCACGGTGTTGACTTTTGCTGTCAACTTGTCAAAATCTTCCTCAGCGTATTCTTCAAACACTCCCACACCTTCTAGCATTTCCGCTAATGGGTATTCTTCGGTGGGGATAATCCCTTCACCATCAGCAGAGGCTGAAAACAGTCCCATAATAGCGATCGCTACTTCTGGTTCTAACTTCACTTTACTACCGCTGCTTTTGAGCAAGTCACATTTAGACATAAATATCCTTGGATTTAGCTAACTTCTAAGATTCCCAAATGATTGCAGAAAATCACAGAGACTGTTACTTTTTTTCATACATTTTGCACGTTGCAGTATCTTTTTTTACTGGATTCATTGGTGACTCCGTTAGTTTCACAAGGGTGTGGAGTATGGGGTGTAATTCTTTTATGCTACACCCCAATGTTAGCGATTATTCCCACACCAGAATACTTACAACTTAGTCCCGCACTCAGAACAAAAGTTATGGTTAGGGGAGTTTTTTGTCCCACAATGACTGCAAGAAACTGGCTGATCTGTATTTGTGGGTGCAGGTTTTGGCAAACCAAACATCTGCGCGTTACTCTTACCAGGAGCTACCATCGGATAGCAGTTTTCATCTCTGGTAACATGAACGTTGACAATTACAGGGCCATTGTGTGCCAGCATTTCGGCAATTTTATCAGCCAATTCTTCCCGGCTGCTAATCACCATCCCTTTGATACCATAAGCCTGTGCTAAAAGCTCAATATCAGGCATCCCTACTTCCATATTGGAACAGGAATAACGTTCACCATAGAAGGCTTCTTGCCATTGACGCACCATTCCTTGCCAACCGTTATTTAAAATTACGGTCTTGACATTTATACCATATTGTGAAAGAGTTCCCAATTCCTGTAAGCACATTTGGAAACTGGCATCACCGCTAATACAAATCACTTCTTCATCAGGGAAAGCGACTTTAGCACCCATCGCCGCAGGGACACCAAAACCCATTGTTCCTAAACCGGCGCTGGAAATCCAGCGTCTAGGCCCATTTTTGAGGAATTGTGCTGCCCACATTTGATGTTGACCGACATCGGTGGTATAAAAAGCGTTGGGTGCTTGGCTGCCAACTTCCACAATTACCTCTTGGGGGGAAATGCTGTCAGCATGATGAGGCACAACCAAGGGATAATCTTGTTTCCAACGGTTAATTAGATTTAACCATTCTTGATTTTGATCAGGTTTAGTTTTTCCCGTTGCGTCTTGACATCGCCGGAGTAAATCAGTTAAAACACTCTTGACATCGCCAACGATAGGAACTTCAGGAACGCGGTTTTTACCAACTTCTGCTGGGTCGATGTCGATGTGAATGACTTTAGCACGGGAAGCAAATTCATCTAATTTTCCTGTTACACGGTCATCGAATCTTGCACCAACACAAAGGAGCAAATCACAATCTGTAACTGCAAAGTTCGCGTAAGCAGTACCGTGCATCCCCAACATTCCTAAAGATAGGGGATGATGTTCATCAAATGCACCGATACCCATAAGGGTTGTGGTGACGGGGATATTAAATAATTCTGCCAGACGTTTAACTTCTGCGTGGGCATTAGCGGCGATCGCACCCCCACCCACATATAATAAGGGTCTGCGACTTTCCCTAATCAACTGAATCGCCGCATTAATTTGTCGGGGATTACCTTTAACTGTGGGACGATATCCAGGTAACTTGACTGAACCAGGTTCTACAGGCACATAATCAAATTCTTCCAAAGCCACATCTTTGGGAACATCTATCAAAACTGGCCCTGGTCTGCCTGTACTGGCAATGTGGAATGCTTCAGCCACAATCCGCGCCATATCTTTGGGGTCACGGACTACATAAGAATGCTTGACAATGGGCAGAGTAATACCGTAAATATCCGTTTCTTGGAAAGCATCTGTACCAATTGCTGCTCGTGGTACTTGTCCTGTCACCACAATCATCGGAATGGAATCCATGTAGGCTGTGGCAATACCTGTCACCAAGTTAGTCGCCCCAGGGCCAGAAGTACCAAAACACACTCCTACTTTACCTGTAGCACGTGCGTAGCCGTCAGCCGCATGGGAAGCACCTTGTTCATGTCTCACAAGGATGTGTTTAATTGTACCAGTGGCTTCTACTTTATACAGGTCATCATAAATCGGTAAAATTGCCCCACCGGGATAACCAAAAATATATTCAACACCATGACGGAGGAGACTATCTAACAAGGCAAACCCGCCAGAAGCCCTTGTAGGAGCGACAATTGGCGAGTTAGAGATAGGAGATTGCTTGTGATTTGACGATTGTGGGAGACTGATTTGAGAAGGCGATCGCACGGTTAACCTCAAAATATAACTAAAGTTAAGGCTTAGATTCTGTATTTATAATTTCATTTTAATGGAAAAGCTCTTATCAATCCTGATAAATCTCTATTTCTCAGCATTAAGGATGGATTATGATTCTACAGGATTTAGATTACATCTTGCAAGACTCTCCTGGTATTGTGCCAAGTCCAGAAACCAATAGCTAGGACAGTGAAACTCATTCCGCACAGCACCACTGGCAATCCAAAAGCGTTAACCAGTTTGGTTGTAATCAACAGAGGAGCAGAGAGGGCAATATTAATGGCATGATTTTGAAAGCCAAATACCTTACCATGCATTGCTGGGGGCGTGTATTGTTGAATCAAAGTTTGCATTGGCACGTTAATTAGGGCTGCACCCAAACCTAAGAAAACGCACAGTCCCAACACTAAAGCTAGGTTCTGAATAAAAATAAACATTGCCAATGCTACTGCCATAAATATAAAACCAATTAAAGGCAAAGGCTTACGATGTAGTTTATGGCCAAAGTGTCCTATAATCCCTGCACCTAAAACCATGCCTACACCAGCTGCTGCTACAAAAAAGCTAAAATCTGTTTGCTCTAAGTTTAACTTTGCAGCTAATCTGATGGATAATTCCAGGAGAGCAGCAAACACGCAGTACAAAGCGACGATTTGCAGCATCGCATTCCAGATCAGGCGATTTTGTTTGAGATACCGCCAACCTTGCAAGAATTCAGTTAAGGGATTAGCTACAGAGGTTTGCCGATCTTCTTTAAAATGAATGGGCAGCATAATTACCGCAGACAAAAGGTAGAAACCACCTACTAATAGTTCTTTCCCAAATTCAAAGTTGAGATATTCAGCCCAGTGCAGAATTGGCTTGCCCACAGCATAGCCAACAATTAATGCTCCCATCATGGTGCTGCTAAATAAGGCATTGGCAGCCATGAGATTCTCTCGTTTCACCATTAGGGGAATAGTGGCTTGTTCGGCGGGAGCAAAAAACTGTGTCACAGTGGAAATACCAAAATTCAGTGCTAATAATATTCCTAACTGTCGTGGCAAGAATGGTATACACAGAGTCAATAACCCACGGACAAGATCAGAACCAATCATGATCAGCTTTTTTGGCATCCTGTCAACAATGACACCACCAGCAGAACCAAAAAAAATGGCTGGCAGGGTAAAAGCCATGTATAAATAAAAGCGCCCTGTCCCTTCTGACAAATTAGCAGGTAGGTATTTTTTTTCTAATAGGTCAATCATGAGGATTAGTAAAACCTTATCTGCTAACTGGGAAATCAGTTGCCCAATCCACAGGAGCATAAAATTGCGATTTTTTAGTAGTGCGCCAAAGCCACTATTAACAGCAGTCGGTTCAATGGGAAACATCAGAATACTTAGTAGGAATAGGTGACAGGTGACAGGTGACAGGTGACAGGAGGCAGGGGGCAGAGGGGCAGGGGGCAGAGGGGCAGGGGGGCAGAGGGGCAGAGGGGCAGAGGGGCAGGGGGGCAGAGGCAGAGGGGCAGGGGGCAGGGGGGCAGAGGGGCAGAGGGGCAGAGGGGCAGGTAAAAGATTATTCTCCCCATTTCCCCCATCCTCCCCATTCTCCCCATCTCCCTCATCTCCCCCATCCTTCCCATCTCCCCATCTCCCCATCTCCCTTTTTATTCATAGCGTTTTAGCAACAAATGTAAAAATTCAGCAGCATTCAGGCGATTCTGGGGCAGGGAAGACCCTATTGATTGATCTACCCAATGACCTTGTACCGTTTGAGGTGATCGCCACATTGATAAATGGTCTACTGATGGGTTGGCATAAAAATTATCTTCCCCATTACTTAAAATAGCAGAACTCCAATGGGTAAAATAATCATGACTCAAGCGATGTATTGGGAAATTACCCCATAGTGGGACTCCCCAGCCATCTATAGCAATAAAAGCTTTGACATGACCGCCCAAGATTTGCCACTTGGTAGCAGCGATAATTGCGCCAACTACACCAGCACTAAAGCTAATGAATATAACAGGCGATTCTAGCTTATTACTCAAGCGATGCCTACGGCGATTAAAGTTATCATGCAAAAACTGCAAAATATGAAATCCTGATAAAGCTAAAATACCTTCTCCTGGGAAGGTAAGTATATCTACTGCAACTCCATTGATACTTATATCAGTTGCTGGATTTAAGCACTCGGCAATAAAGCTTTCTGTTAGTTCTGGTTCATGAATTCCAGGGCAAATAATGATAATCATCCGATTTTGGATTTTGGATTAATTCCACAGATCAATCTGGGGGCTTGTACTATCAAAAAATTATCGGTCATTTATTTTGTGATATCGGCTCTCACACTTTTCATTCTTTAGAAAGATTAAATATTTGAGATTAAATATTTTAACTATTATGTATTTGCGTAAAATTTATGAGCTTTTACCTTTTATAGGCTTTGATTATCAGTCAATTATTACACAAAATCGGCACTGATAATTAAAAGACACAATCTCCTATGTAAAGTAATAACAACACTATGTCTTTGGATGTATATTTTTGTGTTTATGTCTATCCTATCCCCCTGGAAGGGATAATAATGAACGAGTACGGGCAATGATACAGTCATTCCCACTTACAATCTCGCCACGTTGGTTATATTGAGGAAATTATTGTGGTTGCAACTCCAGAAAAACTGCAACATACTCACGAGCATCTACCAGGCCATGACCGAGTAGCTGTATTGCTCATGGGCTACGGTGAAGTCGAAAGCTACGAAGACTTCGCAAATTATAATGAACAGGCTTTAAATCTACTTACTGCCAAATTCGCTCCAGTACCTACTTGGATTTATCCCCCCTTAGCAAAACTATTGGCGTTATTTGACCGTCATGAGTGGGGACATACACATCATGATTTCATCTCTCCACATAATGCCATTTTTGAAAGGCAACGGGCTGGAATTGAACACGAATTACAACATAAATGGGGTGGTGGAATTCAAGTTTTCAAAGCTTTTAACTTTTGCGCTCCTTTTTTGCCTAAACAGGTTTTAGCAGAAATCAAAAATCAAGGTTTTGAAAAAATCTTAATTTATCCGTTGTTGGTCGTAGATTCTATTTTTACCAGTGGTATAGCTATTGAGCAAGTTAATAATGCTCTAGCTGAATTAGCTGATGGTGATGAACATTGGGTAAAAGGAATGCGTTATATTCCTTCTTTCTACAATGAGCCTGAATATATTAATTTAATGGCGCGTTTGGTAGAAGAAAAAATTAATTCTGATTTAGCTGATGCCTACCTACCTTCACAAATTGGCATTGTGTTGATGAATCATGGTTGTCCTCACAAAGCCAAAGGTTTTACATCTGGTATTGATGAAAGTCAAGCACTTTACGAATTAGTCAGAGAAAAGTTAATTAACCGTTATCCTTTAATTTCTGTAGGTTGGTTAAACCACGATACACCGTTAATTGACTGGACACAGCCAAATGCTACCCAAGCTGCAAAAAATCTCATTCAATTGGGTGCAAAAGTGGTTATGTTTATGCCAATTGGCTTTGCGACAGAAAACCACGAAACATTGTTAGATGTTCATCACATCATTCATGATTTAGAAAAACAGCATCCGAATGTGGATTATTTACAAATGGCTTGTGTAAATGACGATCCCCAATTTTTGGATATGGCTGCTGAATGGGCAAATGGTCATATTGCAGAGTTGATGCAAGAGGACGCTAAGGAAGTTAATGTGCAGTTGGCTTTAACTCATCATCATCACCATCATTAGGTGACAGGTGACAGGTGACAGGTGACAGGTTAAAGAAGAATAATAGCTTTTTGTCTATTGCCTGTTGCCTTTTATTTTAAGTTTCAATGTTAATCTGGAACTAACACAAGACAAGTAGCAGTTTCAGGAGGGAAGGATGACACAAGCTAATTTAGCTTCAGTCATTGCTGTGAATATTCCTGCTTCAATAACGTTGAAAATCTCCCATGAGCAGTTTGTTGATTTGGCACTTGCAAATCGAGATTTACAATTAGAACGAACTGCTATGGGAGAATTAATTATTATGCCACCTACTGGAAGCTATACTGGAAAAAGAAATTTTGATATTGCTGGACAACTGTGGTTATGGAATCGTCAGACTAAATTAGGAGTAGTTTTTGACTCTTCAACTGGTTTTCATCTTCCTAATGGTGCTGACCTTTCTCCTGATGCGGCTTGGGTAAAACAAGAAAAATGGGATGTTCTCAGTTTAGAACAAAAGGAAAGTTTCGCGCCTATTTGTCCTGATTTTGTGCTGGAATTACGTTCTAAAACCGATTCTTTAGAGAAGTTGCCAGCGAAGATGAGAGAATATATAGAAAATGGTGCTAGTTTAGGTTGGTTGATAGACCGGAAAAATCAACGAGTGGAAATTTATCGTCCAGGTAAAGATGTAGAAGTTTTGGAACATCCTGTAAGTTTGTCCGGGGAAGATGTTTTACCTGGTTTTGTTTTGGATTTAACTGAAGTTTGGAGTTGAGAATCTTCGGATGGTGTTTTGATAGGATTAAGAACAGGAGGAAATGATGACAATGGTTAGACTACAAGTTACTTTTAAATCTTGCAGGTTTTGTTTCTGGCAGTTCTAGGAATTCTTCGAGGGTGATAATTTGAGCAGGTGTTTGTACCATTTGCAGGTTTCCTGATTTATTTATTATGCATAAGCCGCAGCAAATATTTTAAGAAAAGTAAAGGCTACGTTGGTATTAAATCTTGATGGAGTCTATAGAGGCGCTTTCACTACACCTTTAAGAGTCCGTTTTTGGGCTTCTTCAGAATCCCCGTGTCTTTAGACCGGGGAGTTTCAAATTATTTTGAGACATATCTCCGGTATTACTTTATTCTGTTAGTATATTTTTTTAAAATAATGACAGGCATAATTTTAATACCAGTATCCAGATGAAAACAACTACAGCAAATATTCACAGTCAGCCACCTACACCAAGCTATTCACCGTCTGTACCCCTTCATGTGTACAGGGAGTTAGTTGGGGAGTTACAAGCGGTACAGGCTAAGTTAGATGTAGTCACCAGCCATAATCAGAAATTGTCCCAGGAAAATCAACAACTGCGGCAAGAAATTACCAAGGTGGTTCAATCTTGTTTAGAACTGCAAAAGTTAGTAGACTCTTCAGCACCTGTGTCTCAACCAGCTAAACAGACTCAAGCTGATGTTATCAAAACTATACCGAGTTCTCAGCCATTACCACGTATTAAAGCTAAAGCTAAATCTGCAAAAAAACCACCTGTAAAAACTGCACCTCCTCCACGTCAACCAACTTCCAAACCACCTCAAAAAATCAGACGTGAGGTTTTTTCTGTACCTGTGATAGATATGAATTTTCCCTCTCCAGCACCAGTTTTTATAGAGGAACAAGAAGTAAGATATTATACTACTCATGAGTCTGAATTAAAGGGGCTGAATGGCTGGTGGTTATTAATTACTATTGTATTAATTATGATTACTGGTTTTGGTGCTGGGTATTTAGTTGTACGTCCTTTGTTGCAAAATCAGAGTCAGAGTCGTTAGCTATTCAACACCCATGAATTTGTTTCTTCATCATCCTAGTTGACTGCTGACTGCTGATGACTTACATGATTAAATTTTACCCACAACAGGTAAAGCCACCTTCAATCGTTTAAACATTGCTTCTCGCCCTTGCATTGCCAAGGTATCATTTAAGGGTGAAAGTTGAATTTCTTGCTGATATTTCAACCTTAAGGCCGTTTGAATTAACCAATCTGCTACAAAGGGATTTTTTGGTAATAACGGTCCGTGAGAATAGGTGGCGATCGCATTCTGATAAAATGCACCTTCTGTACCATCTTCACCATTATTACCTAAGCCGTACACCACACGCCCCAAGGCTTCCACTTTACCTAATTTAGTGCGTCCACCATGATTTTCAAATCCGACTAAATAGGGTTTTGTTCCTGTCATTGCTTGCAATTCTTGGGCAAGACGGGAAGCTGTAACTTCTATCACCAAATTACCAATACAACGCTTGGTATTTTCCCCAGGATGGATAGAAACTAAATCTAATATTCCTAAACCTTCGATTCTTTGTCCCAAAGCAGGTTCATAATAATGTCCTAGTAATTGGGGAGAACCGCAGGTGAAAACGCCTGGTGTGCCATTTTCGATTTTTTCCCGCATTGCGTCAGCTTTTGCACCTTGTAAGTCCCGCATGACGATTTCTTGCTGACGGTCTTGTGCGCCTCCACCAACTATCACATCCACTGATTTAAGATCATCTGGGGTGGAGTTTTGGTCTAAGGGTAAAATAGAGACATTGTATCCCCGCCATTGGGCGCGACGTTGTATAGTTATAACATTGCCGCGATCGCCATAGGTACTCATCAACTGAGGATATAGCCAACCTATAATAATTTTCATTTGTCCAGAACTCATAAATCCTCACTTTAACAATTCAAATTAATTTGCGTTCAATGTTACCTCATTTTTTCTATTTCTCCATTTTATCTAGAAATTTTGTAGTTTATGTAACAGTATTTCTATCAGCTTGTCACCATAATGACTAAAAAGCTAAAGTCTAAATTTTACTTCGACTGCTAAAACTACATAAATAATCGGGTTTTTTTTCACAACCGCATAAATTAATAAATATATGGATTGTCAAACAGCTACTTTAGTCTACCAAGCTGATAATCATCTAGAAAAAATTCAGGAAATTTTTCCCGAAGCTTGGAACTTTTTAGAAGAACAAGCTTTTGCTTATGTTCAGGGAAAAGTACATGAATTTGACTCCGCAGTTAAAAAGTTAGTTGGGGAAACAAGTTTTAAATTCAGAATGGTTCACCGTGATGATAAAGACCAATTAACAAAAGATTTGAGTGAGTTATTAGGTGATATTACTTCGCGGTTATTGTTAGAAAAGCATTTTTCTCAAGTTGTGGGTCAGCAGATTTTCTTTAGTACAATTTGTTGTAGCAGTCATCTGACTACTGACCATGAATTAAGTTTAGAAGAAGTTTTACCTTTACAACGTGCTGCGGTGAAACTGCAATAGTAAAAAAATTACATTCTCGCAATTTGCTTACGTTTGTTTTTACGCTATTACGTAGTAGTCTGTAAAATGAATTTTTATGGATAAAGAGAAATGAACCGCGAAGGACGCAAAGAGCGCGAAGGAAGAAGGAAGAAGGAAGAAGGAAAATTGCACGCAAGATTTATTTATGCTTTAGTTAGTTCTTGACAAACTACTAGTTGTCGTTTTCTGCTACTTTTGTCTTCGATTTTCAAAGTTTGTGGTTAATTGACTTTTTTGGTTGATTACTTTGTCCTGGCGTTACATACTCGATTGTGAGTTTGATGGTATTTTATTTTTACACAAACTCTTTGATCACCATCGCAATACAAAGTATGACACTCAATTTATATTTACTGCGACATGGCGAAACTACTTTTAGTCAAAGTGGTAATTTCTGCGGTAAAACTGATGCGGAGTTGACACCAGAAGGGTTGCAGATGGCATCCAGTTTTGCTGATGTTTATCAAAAATTGAAGTGGGAAGGGGTTTATGTTAGTCCGATGAAACGTACTATTGCAACTGCCAAGCCATTTTGTGATGCTATTGGTATGGATATGCAGGTGCGTGAAGGACTTAGAGAGGGTAGTTATGGTGAGTGGGAAACAAAAAGTAAATCCTTTGTTCAAGAGAATTACACAGAAAACTATATCAAATGGTTGTCAGAACCCGCTTGGAATGCACCATTAGGTGGAGAAACTGCGGTAGAGATTGCTAACCGTTCTATGCCTGTGATTACTGAAATTATAGACAAACACCCCCAAGGTAATGTTTTAGTAGTTTCCCATAAAGCCACTATTCGGATTATGCTTTGTAGTTTACTAGGAATTGATTTGGGATGCTATCGCTATCGGGTAAATATTTTGGTTGCTTCAGTCAGTATGCTGAAGTTTGATGTAAATGGTCCTTTGTTGGAAATATTAGGCGATCGCTACCATATACCTGATCATATTCGCTCCCGTCCAGGAACATAACAGTCCTACGGGGGATAAATATAGGGTTTTTGAATTAGTTCTTTCTCAATCTATTCTATCGGTAGACCATTAACTTGTAGTAAATCCAAATCTCTTTCAAATATCTCATCAATGGGCAACATTTCCCCCGTAGTGGTCATAAATTTATGATCTTTTGTTGCCCGAATTATTGAACCATCATCTAAAGAATATTCATACAATTCTTGCACTCCCCGTTTATGCCATTGTGCTATCGGTTGTGTGTAGATATTTCCATTTGTATCAGCACTGAAAACACTACATTCAATGTTCTTCTCAACAATTTCCCCAATAGGAATCAAACCATATTCAACAGTTAAAACATCCGTTTCATAACTTAAACAATATTCGGCAAATTTCAACATATCTGCAAATAGCTTTTCTGCAACTTGCTTCTTCACTCCATTTTTCATTGCACCGTCAATAAACTTTTCTTCCTGCTTCTGCATTTCTGAAACTTTCTTTTTACCCATAGCGCGACGCAGCAAGTCAGCTTGTCCTAAAGTATAACCAGCCATATCTTGAGCAATTTTCATAATTTGCTCTTGATAAACCATAATTCCATAGGTTTCATTTAAAATAGGTTCTAAAATTCCCGTTTCATATTCAATTTCTTCCCTTCCATGTTTACGGTTAATAAACTTAGGAATCAATCCTGCATCTAAAGGGCCTGGTCGATAAAGTGCCAAGATAGAAGAAATATCTTCGATATTAGAAGGTTTTAAATCTCTTACTATCTGCTTCATTCCCGAAGATTCTAATTGAAATACACCTTCCAAATCTCCAGATTCTAATAATAAATATGCCTTTTGGACTTCTTTCGGTAATGTACTATGTTGACCTTTAGCTAATATATGTTGAGCTTTTCTTTCTTGACCAGTAATTTCATCTGGGTCAATTTTGTAGCCATTAGTTTCTTGAATTAAATCAATAGTTTTTTGAATTAGTGTCAGGTTACGTAAACCCAAAAAGTCCATTTTTAATAAACCCAATGATTCTAAATCTTCCATAAAATATTGGGTAATTACAGAACCATCATTATTCCGTTGTAAGGGAACAATTTCATCTAAAGGTTCAGCAGAAATAACCACACCAGCCGCATGAACACCAAAGGTTTTATTAGTTCCTTCAATTCGCATTGCCATATCTAGCCAATGACGAACTTTAGGATCATTATCATATTTTTCTTTGAACTCTGGTGCTGGTGTTTCATTAGAAACCATGACTTTGAGTTTAGTTGGCTTTCCCCGTACCACTGGAATCATTTTCGCCATTTTGTCAGCTTCCCCATAGGGAATATCTAACACTCTAGCTACATCTTTTAATACTGCTTTTGATGTTAAACGGTTAAAAGTAATAATTTGGGCAACTCTATCAGCACCATATTTATTAGTTACATATTCAATCACTTGATCTCGTTTTTCAATACAGAAATCTGTATCAATATCAGGCATTGATTTGCGTTCTGGATTTAAAAATCGCTCGAATAGTAACCCATGATGTACCGGGTCAATATTCGTAATTCGCATGGCATAAGCGACCAAAGAACCAGCTGCCGAACCACGACCCGGACCCACAGGAATATTATTATCTCTTGCAAATTTGATGTAGTCCCACACAACTAAAAAATATGTGGAAAAACCCATTTTTTGCAGCATTTTTAGTTCATATTCTAATCTTTCTTTATAAACTTGATCTACTTCGCTGCGAGATTTACGATTTAATCTTTCTAAAAGTCCTTGCCAAGCAATTTCTTCTGCGTAAGTATCAGGAGTGTGACCAGAAGGAATAGGAGGAGTAGGAATTTTCGGCTCATCCATAATATGGTAAGGCTCAATTTTATCCCCTACCTCTTCCGTTGTAGCGATCGCTTCGGCAATGACATCATCGGGTAAATGGTCACGAAATAGCTGTTGCATTTCTGCGGCAGATTTGAGATATTCTGTACCGCTATATCGCATTCTTTTATCTTCACTAATTAGCTGTCCTGTTTGAATACAAAGTAAAGCATCATGGGCTTCTACATCAAAGCAAGAAATGTAATGTGAATCGTTGGTAGCAATAAATTTAATCCCTAATTCACGGGCAATTTTGACAATTTCGACGTTAACAATTCTGTCTTCTTGTGAACCGTGGTCTTGGATTTCTAAATAAAAATCTTCACCAAATATTTCTTTATACCATTTAGCTACTTTTCGGGCGGCATCTGGTCTATTACTAAGAATTGCTTGGGGAATTTCTCCACCTAAACAGGCGCTGGTGACAATTAAACCTTCTTTATATTCTTTGAGCAAGTCTTTATTAATACAAGGACGGGAAAAAATTCCTTTACCTTGTACACCTTGAAGGTGAGAAATTGTGGTTAATTTAACTAAGTTTTTATAGCCTTTTGTATTTTTAGCTAAAACTACTTGATGATATTTAGGACGGCGTTCTTGTTTTTCAATATCACCGTTAATGATATACATTTCATTGCCAATAATTGGCTTAATATTCTTACTACGGCAAATTTTTATCAGTTCAACAGCGCCATACATGACACCATGATCTGTGAGTGCGATCGCTTTCATCCCCAGTGCGATCGCTTGATCTACTAACTCTGGTAATTGACTTGCTCCATCGAGCAAACTATAGTCACTGTGTATATGTAAAGGTACAAAAGACATAAGCTAGTACAAATTAAAAATTAAAACTTAAAAATCACAAACTTAAAAATCAATATAGCGGTTGTCAGTTAGATGAGAACAGACAGTGATCATAAAACTTCAGATCCCAAAAGACTTTTCCCCTGTTCACTCCTATATGCAGTAACAGCTTAACAGTTTTTCTCCAAAATGACCTCTAAAAATGCGAAACTTTTCGACTGATAACTGATGTTCTAGTAGAGACAAATATACAATAGTATCCACCATGAGCAAAATTAAGGCTATTACCTGGTTAAAGCGTATTCCTCTCACCTTACAAATTATTATTGCCCTAGTCCTGGCAATCGTCTTAGGTATGGCGTTAGGTGCAGGAAATCCTAGCCCCAGCAATGCCACCTTAATTACTAACTTAGCAATTCCCGCTGAATTAGTGTTAAAAGCACTCCGCGCCTTAGCTACACCTTTAATTCTAGTAGCGGTGCTGCACACCTTCATGACTACCAATATTCCCGGTACAGCGGGCAGACGGTTAGCGGTGCTGCTTTTAACTAACACCACAGTAGCTATTGTGGTGGGACTCTTAGTAGCCAACATTTTACGTCCAGGTACTTGGGGAACTTTAGTAGCCCCAGGTAGCACAGAAATGACTCCTCAAAGTTTCGACCCTTGGGGATTATTTAAAGATGCCGTACCAGAAGCCATCCTCAAACCCCTGGTTGATAATAATGTCATCCAACTTATCGTGATCGCTCTCAGCTTTGGTATAGTTTTACGAGCATTAAAATCAGAACAAATCAATGCTGGCAAGACAGCATACCAACCAATTGAAGATGTAATTGCCATATTATTTGAAGCAGTTATCCGTATCCTCAACTGGGTAATTGCCTTAGTACCCATAGCAGTATTTGGTATAGTCGCCAAAATCATTGCCGAAAGAGGTTTTGCACCATTTCAATCTTTAGCGGCTTTCATCTTAGCAGTGTTGGTGGCTCTATTTTTACAAGCTTGTTATTACCTCACCAGAGTCAAATTTGGTTCTTGGGTAAACCCGGTGAAATTCTTAGTTGGTGGTGCTGATGCCTATTTAACAGCCTTCTCCACTTCTTCTTCAACAGTGGCAATGCCCATTACTTTTGAAGTTTTACAAACAAAAATTGGTTTAAGAGAATCTTCCGCTTCTTTAGGGGCATTAGTCGGTGCAAATTTCAACAATGATGGCACAGCCCTTTATGAAGCCATGTCTGCATTATATATTTCCCAAGTCATCGGGCAACATTTGAGTTTAGGACAGCAATTAGTTGTCGTTCTCACATCCATTTTTGCCTCAGTGGGTGCAGCCGGCATTCCTAACGCTGGACTAGTAACGATGACCCTGGTTTTTACGTCCGTAGGTTTACCAACACAGTATATAGCTTTATTGGTGACAGTAGACTGGTTTTTAGATCGTTGTCGCACGGCAATAAATGTCATGGGAGATATGACTGTCAGTGCTTTACTAGATGGCAAAAAGCCCCGTTCTATAGACGAGGGGTAATCAGGAGTCAGGAGTTCAGGAGTCAGGAGGCAGGAGGCAGGAGGCAGGAGGCAGGAGGCAGGAGGCAGGAGTCGTGATTCAGGAGGATAAGAAGAAAATATTTCCCCCATCCTCCCCATCACCTGTCACCTGTCACCTATCACCTATCACCTGTCACCTGTCACCTGTCACCTGTCACCTGTCACCTATCACCTATCACCTGTCACCTGTCACCTGTCACCTAAGACTGGTGATGTCCTTTAGCATCGCAATGTTTAACCAGACACCGTTCTAAAAGTTGGATTCGCCAAAGTAAGGCAAAGCGTTGAGGATTCCATATCAATTTAGTATTAGCATTAAATAAGGGTTGGTTTAAATAATGCCAAAGGGGGAATTTAATTTTTGTGTTTTGAGAAGCCATAGGAGGAACAAAATATTATAAAATTGATTCAGGAGTAGTTGTGATTTTATTAAATAATTAATTTCAACTACTAAATACCTTTTATATACAAGATTAAACTAATATTTTTTAATTGTCTTTGTGGAAATTGCGGAAGTTAAAATAATTTAACTTTTGCATCCTTTAAAAAAGAGCGCATAAATCTTGCATTTGTCGCTGGTAAGAACTTTGGTAGGAGGGAAGGCTGAAAAGAAAGTTTTGATATGCCATAGACATTTGTCTAGCTACTTCATCAATAGGTACACAACCCATACTTGTTCCCAACCCAGGAACGGCAACTATATTAATTTGTTTTTGTAAACAGTTACAGTAGAATTTATTATGTTGACGAATTGCCAACAGAGTTGACCACATACCTTGATACACATGCTCTTTACCTGCCATAGATATGGGCATTCTGAGAGTGGGAGTATGAGCGATAAAAGGATGTAAAGAGTGATTTGTTTCTACAATTAAAGATGAACCTATGGGTTGCTCTCCTAAATACTCTTCTTGAATACGTTTTTGTAATAATTTTTCTACATCTTCTCCAAAAAATTGAAGAACTTCTGCATCAACTTTGTGGTTAGCAGAAGATAAACTACTAGCAGCGGTAACTACACAATCGAAGAAAGGCAAATCTTCAAAAGTGCCATTAACTATTTCTACATTGGGTAAGCCTTCAAAATAATCGGCAAAAGTTCTACATAAAAAAGTTTTAGTATCTAGTAAAATTAGTTTTAAGGGGATATCATAGCCCCAAGTTAAACAGGAATCTGTGTTGTAAATTTTAGTTTTGTAGTTTGATTTATTAATCAAGAAAATTAGATGAGAATTAAGAACGGCAAAGATAGAATCAATGTTTAAAGTAATATCACCTACTTTTTCTGCTGTTAAACTCTCGTTTGATTTAATGGCAAAGATTAATTTTTTGAGTGCATGATAAATATCTAAAAATAATAATTGTAGAGGTTCATCGGCGATAATTGGATAACGCAGTAATTGTAAACAATCATCTAAACGAGTGACAATTTTCTGCAAACTGGTAAATCCTAGCATGGCTGATCCACCTTTGAGGCAAAAGGTAGCACGGAACATTGCTTCTAATTCGTATCTATCATCAATTGTATTTTGCAGATTCAAGAAACCGTTGTAGATGGTGTTCAGATATTCTTGTGATTCCTCAACAAAGTAATCTATAATGTTGTGAAATTGTTGTAGAGTCATAATTTTAATTGGTTAGTTAAAAACGGATATCAAATCAGACTTGTTAAGTATTTTTTACCAGGATTTTGATAGCACAGGTGCTATTTTTTACGATTTTTTTCGGTATATAAACAGCTACAGAGTATGTTTAAAGTTTGATTGTTTTGACAACTACTGCTGAATAACTACAAGAGAGGATATTCTTTTTCCAGAAATAGACTCCTGAATATTTGCTGTCTTTAGACTACCCACTTTAAACCGGATTCCTATCTTGAGTGAATGCAAAAAAAACCGCTTTCAGTAGTGAAGCGGTTCTGAACCTATAAATTGAGACTTGAATCCCTAACTTGCTTGTCGATAAATTCCAGATAATAGCTGTTAGCGTAGCCACTTACTGATTACTGACTGCTGAATGCTTACAGCTAAACTTAGTGTGGCGTGACGATAGCCATACTTATGCTAATAATGTGTCCCTGTCTTGCGGTGGTTAATAGCTGTTATGGCATCGGGTTTGAGTAATTTACCGTTATCTACGGTTGCATAGACTACCCAATGATCTCCACATTCGAGACGTTGGTTAACGGAACATTCTAAATATGCTGAAGCGTCGGTGAGAACTGTACAACCGTTGTCTGCGTCTACAGTCTGGAAGTTAGCAAACCGGTCTTCTCCGGGGGTAAAATTCTTGCGGAAATGCTTCATGTAGTCTACATGAACTCCTTCTGGGAGAATATTCAGGACAAATTTGCCACCAGGATACATGAGGGATTCTACTGCTCGGTCTTTAGCGATCGCCACGGTAATTCCTGGTGGGTTAAAAGTAGCTTGAGAAACCCAAGCACCTAACATTCCTGTAGAAACTTCACCTTGTTTAGCACTGACCACACAGACAGAACCAATAATTCTTCCTACTGCTTGTTCTGTAGGGGTAGAAGCTTGTTGCGGTACACGAATTTTCCTAGCCTTTTTCAACCCCTGTGCAAAATCTGTACCCATTTCTTCACACATTTTCAGAGTCAGTTCATCAGGTTTAAACTTGACTTTCAAAGTGTCGAAGCCAAACCGATATCCAGCATCTCGCAGTTTACATTCAACTAAATCTAAAGCTTCTCCACTCCAACCATAGGAACCAAATACTCCAGCCAGTTTACTATTGTCACCAGTGGCTAAGACAATACCTAAAGCTGTGTGAATAGGTGTAGGTGCATGACCTCCAATAGTTGGAGTACCAATAATTAAAGCATCTGCTTGTTCTACGGTATGACGAATTTCGTCAGGGGGTGCGAATTCGCAGTTAATAGAATGAACAGCGACTCCTCCTTTAGTTAGCCCCAAGGCGATCGCCTGTGCTAAAGTTGCAGTATTGCCATAAGCTGAAGCGTAAAGCAACGCTACAGATATTTCTCGATTCTTTTGGGAATGACTCCATTCTCCATAAGCTTTGGTTAGTTCAATTAAGCCAGTGCGTACCAAAGGCCCATGACCAACAGCATACATTCTCACTTGCAAATCGGAGATTTTCTCCAAAGCAGCTTCAACGTGAGTTGCATGGGGAGCCATCAAGCAATTAAAGTAATAACGCTGGTCTTCCTTGAAGTTTTCCACGTTGTCGTCAAAGACTTCATCTCCACAAATATGCACTCCAAATAATTTATCTGTGTAGAGAATTTGGGTTTGCTGGTCGTAGGTACAAAGTGCTTCTGGCCAACGGGGACTAGGAGTAGGTAAGAATTTTAAAACATGACCCTTACCCAAATCTAATGTTTCCTTGCCACGCATGACCAAAACTTTGATATCTTGGTCTGGGAAAGAAGCTCGCAAATTATTCGCACCAATTAGAGAACAAACAAAAGTAATTTGTGGTGCAAGTTCTAAAAGTGCTTTTAAAGTTGGTACACGGTTGGGACTAAAATGACCCAAAATCACATAATCCAACTTGCGGAAATTGACCGTATTCTGCAAAGCTTCTAGATAAATAGTGGTGAAGCTTTCTCCCGGAGGATCAATCAATGCAGTTTTATCGGCTTCTATTAAATAGCAATTAGAGGTAGTACCTCTTTCTAGTGCATATTCAATTTCAAACCGGAGACGTGACCAACTTCTCGCTCTGAGAACCTTTGTATTTGTAGCAATAGGAAGAACTTGTACGTCGCGTGGTTTGGAATCGCTCATAGATTTTTTAGATGTTTGTTGTGGAGAAAAAACTTGAGAAAACCAATTTTTAGCCGATGCAAAAGCGTTGGAAAAAGAATCAGGAAGTTCCATAGCAATTATGAAAGAATCGCTGTAAAATATCTGTGCATTGCAAGTCAAAATAAAAAAGAAGGAGTTCAGGAGTTACAGGAGTTCAGAATCAATATAAGACTTGAAAGCAGGAGTATGGCTTACTCCTGAATTCTTAAACTCCTGAATTCTTGAAATTCTGAATTCTTGAAATCCTGAATTCTTAAACTCCTGAACTCCTGAACTCCTGATAGCGAAGCGTGGCGTTAGCCATACTCCTGAACTCCTCTTAGTAGTAATTCCCTACTTTGCGATGACGTACTGCTGTAACTGCGTCAGGTTTGGAAACTCGTCCATTTTCAACTGTGCAGTATAAAATCCAGTGGTCACTACATTCCATGCTGGTGACAACTTCACATTCCATGTATGCAAGTGCATCTGTCAAAATTGGTGAACCGTTGTTAGCGGTTTGGGTTTTTACTCCGGTAAATCTATCTGCACCGGGATGTAAACGCTTGAGGAAGTGCTTTTTCAGGTCTTGATAATTGCCTTCTTCCAGAACATTGAGAACAAAGCGATCGCCTATTTGCAGTAAGCTATCAATAGCCCGGTCTTTAGCTACAGCTATTGTGAATCCTAATGGCTGTAAACTAGCTTGTGTTACCCAGGAAGCGATCATTGCACCACTAATATCACCTTTTTTGGTGGTAACAATATATAAGCCACTGCTAATCCGACCCAACGCTTTTTCCATGTTCACGTCGAGGGATTTGATTTGTTTGATGTTGCGTTCCCGCATCACCAATTGTCCCAAGTCTGTACCGGCTTCTCCACAAATTTGGTACGTAAAGACACCAGGAACTTCTTTAATGCGAATGGCTGGGAATGCTTCTTTAATGCCTAAATCAATGAACTTACGTCGTAAAGTATCAATGGGTTCATCATCGCCACCGTAACATTCAAATAGTCCCACTACTTGCTTATTTTTGGCGACTGATAGCAATGAACTGATACCAGATTGAGCAGTATTGGAAGTAGTTGGAGGCATTCCAATCACAAGACCTGATGCTCTACCGGCTAGTTCTTGAATTTCTTGAGGTTCTGCGGTGTTAAGATCAATTACTTCTACTCCCACACCTGCTTTTTGGATACCTTCAGAAATTGCCATAGCCAAGCGATCGCTATAACCGTATTCTGAAACATAGAATAAACCAACAGTTGTTTCTGCTGTGGCTTGTCTTTGGCTCCAACTGTGGTAACACTCTGTGAGAATATCTAAGTGATGGTGTAATAATGGTCCGTGTCCGTTGGCAATAATGTTAATTTTGCCTAAATCACCCATTCTCTTCATTGCATTCAACAGAGAACGAGCATTTGGACCCATTAAGCAATCATAATAAAATCGGAAGTCGGCTTCAATGGCTTCTAAATCTTCGTCAAAGGTGCGACTATCACAAAAATGCATTCCAAACGCATCACAAGTGTAAAGGATTTGGGTTTTGCGGTCAAAGCTGAAAATGGTATCAGGCCAGTGTAAATTTGGCGCACTGACGAATTCTATTTCATGTCCTTTCCCAATATTAATGCGATCGCCACTTTTAACAATTCGCTTAGAAAAAGGATCATGTACCAAACCTTCCAAAAATTGCAGTGCTACTTTGGAAGCTAAAACCGTCGCTCTCGGTGCCAACTGTAATACATCTTCTACCAAACCACTATGATCTGGTTCTGTATGACTGACAATTATATAATCAATGGTTTTGGGGTTAACCAAACTTTTGAGTGTATCTAAATACAATTGACGAAACTTCTGGTGAGAAGTATCAATCAAAACTGTTTGTTCACCTCTAATTAAATATGAATTATAGGTTGTGCCGTTTTGCAGTCCAAATTCAATATCAAAACGATCCCGATCCCAATCAAGAGAGCGAATCGCCGTGGTATTAGGAGCAATTTCTACAGTTTGTATAGTTAACCGAGGCTCAACTTTCTCTGAGATCGCTACCATGATTCGTCTCCGAGTCCAAATAATATTCTCTTCTCAACCCATTTTCTTACTAAATCCTTTTTAAAGTTGTAATGAAGAATATATTTTGAAAAATTCAATTTGTATCCATTATTGCTATAAAAGATTTTCAACTCTGTTCCCTGTTCCCTGTTCCCTACTATAAAAATGGTGTAGGTGCGCTAACTAATTCTAACGCACCTTTAAAGTTAAGAAAAATTCACGCTGCAAGTATTAACTAAATTTGCTTCTAATTTTAGACCAAATTCTTCTTCAAACACTCCTTTTTTATAATCTAAGCTCCACAGTTCTAAAGCGCAATCATCACCTAAAATACGGGGAAATAACAACATTTTAAACTCCTGTTTTTGTGGAATATACTCACACTCCACACGAGAAATAGCACCAATTTGTCTTCTATCTAAAGCTACTGCTAATCTTAAAATTGCACTCAGTTGAGAAACTATGAGCCGATGTTCTTTATGCAATAAATTACGGTAGTTATCGTGTTTTTTCTTAGGTGGTGATTTGCGGTGATAACGGGCTAAATTAGCGATGATTTCTATTTCAGTTTCGTTATAACCAAGTAATTCACCATTTCTAATCAAATAGTATGAATGCTTGTGGTGTGAAGAATGGCTGATGTAGTGACCACAATTGTGTAAAATGGCAGATGCCCAAAGCAATTGTCTTTCTTGTTGACCCCAATTATGTAGTTGACCTTGGGTTTGATCAAATAAACTCAATGCAAATTTAGCTATGCGATCGCTATGCTCGCCACAAGCATCGCTCTGTTCTAAGTTAATATGGTATTTTTTGGCAATTTTTAGCACATTACGTTCTCTAATCGAACTTTGATAGCGTAGTTTATTGTCAATAAAACCATGTGTCAGCATCCAATCGACAATTACACCTTCTCGCAGAGACCGTTCACAAAGTGTAACAGAATCCACATCTAACAAGGTCATGGCTTCCTGTAATATCACTGCCCCAGCTAGTATTACTTCTGACCGCTTTTCTGGCATTCCGGAAATGGCAGCCCTTTCTACATTGCTCATCCGTCGTAAGCGAGTTACCCAAGTCCGCAAGTCTTGAAGACTAAATTGATAACCGTTGAGAGTAGAAGGAACAACACCCATTTTTTCTTTAGCATGAATAGTTGCTAAGGTTTCAATGGTGCCTGATGTTCCTACCAATTTGGGAGATTCACCAGGTTTGAGTTTAGAAAGTACATCTTCTACAGAACGTTCTAACATCCCTTTTGCATAAGCTTGCAAGTATTGAAACTCGGAATTGCTAATTGGGTCGGTGTTAATTAACTCTCCAGTTAGTCGCACTGCACCTACTTTCGTGCTGGTAAGGCTGCGGGGTTCTTGAGAGTCACCTAAAATTAATTCTGTCGAACCACCACCAATATCAATAATGATGTGTGGTTCGTGATTAAATTCCATACCCGATAACACACCTAAATAGATGCGTCGGGCTTCTTCTTGACCGGAAATCAAGTCTACACTCAGGCCTATTTCGCTTTCTATTTTCTGTAAAAAATCCTGACCATTAGGGGCTTCGCGGACGGCGCTGGTTGCCACGGCAATAATACTTTCTGCTTCTAGGCTTTTAGCAAGTTTTTGGAAACGTCCCAAACAAGCGATCGCTTTTCTGATCACTTCTGGTTTGAGTTCTCCGGTTTCCAAGTGGCGATCGCCTAATCTTACCGTTTCTTTGTCTCTGGCGATCATCGTAAAAGCTGGTAGCGTCGGTTCAATTCTTACTATAACGATATGTAAGGAATTAGTACCGATATCAATGGACGCAATAATTGGGTTTTGCTTAACTGGTTGAGTAGGTGTACTCCCCCAGTTACCTGAAACTGCATTCAGCATTTAGGTTTCTCTCTCTTAACAATGAATGGTACAAGGAGGCAGAAGGGGAGAAGCAAGTGAACAATTACAGGAAATTGCAGATCAATGAAGTACAGAATCTAAATTCAAACCTAGACAGCAAGAGATTTTTACTCCTGACTCCTGACTTCTGACTCCTGACTCCTGCTGTATTAGTGTGTCAGTTTTATTGACACTCAATACTTGTTACTTACAACCTATAGAGTTGTCAGGTTAATTTTTGGTAACATTACTCACAATTTAAGCAATGAATTTTTATCCAAAACTGTAACCTTACTTGATGTGTAAGGATCAGCAAATTACAAACCCAGGATGCAAACGAAAGATGGTGAAAAAGAGTTTTGCATCACCCTATGTATTTTTCCAAAATTTGGATGCTCCCTGTATGTACAGTTATCAAATAACGATATTCTATAGATGTAAAGATATGTGAATTCCTTAAATATGTTCAAAACACCAGACAGCAACCAAGAACCATTATGGCTTGCAATTATCCGGCTCTTACGCTGGCATAAACCAGAAGGCAGGTTAATTTTGATGATTCCTGCACTATGGGCTGTATTTTTGGCAGCTGCTGGTAAACCACCTTTACCCCTAGTAGGAGTAATTATATTAGGTACTCTGGCCACTAGTGCCGCAGGTTGTGTAGTTAATGATTTATGGGATCGAGACATAGATCCGCAAGTAGAGAGAACCAGCAATCGCCCTCTGGCTTCCCGCGCTCTTTCCCTAAAAGTTGGTATTGTGGTTGGTATAGTTGCCTTAGCCTGTGCAGCAGTTCTCGCTTTCTATCTTAACCCATTGAGCTTTTGGTTATCTGTGGCAGCAGTTCCTGTAATTGTACTTTATCCAGGGGCAAAACGGGTATTTCCTGTACCTCAATTGGTGCTTTCCATTGCTTGGGGTTTTGCGGTGTTGATTAGCTGGAGTGCAGTCACACAAAACATTTCCGCACCTACTTGGTTACTGTGGGGTGCAACTGTTCTCTGGACATTGGGATTTGATACAATTTATGCCATGAGCGATCGCCAAGATGATCAACGCATTGGTGTTAATTCTAGCGCCCTCTTCTTTGGTGAAAACGCTCCTACCGCCATTGGTATTTTCTTCGCTGGAACAATCATCCTCCTCGCTGGAGAAGGTCTTTTAGTTAATCTTAATGGATTTTTTTGGATTAGCTTAATCATTTCCGCTTGTGGCTGGGTATGGCAATTTCTACGCTTAAGAAATCCAGAACTACCCAACCCTGCTTATGGTCAAATGTTTCGTCAAAATGTCTGGATTGGATTCTTGATTTTAGCAGGAATAATAGTTGGTTCTTTCTAAATACCTTGGTATTTTTTGAATTCTCCTAGACTCAATGGTCCGGGGATTATTAAACATGGCAAAAATAGGCTTTTTATCTGTCACCACCCTTTCACCCCCTACACTACTGACTGCTGACTGCTAACTCCTTGCTGTTTTATGGGTAGCTTAATTGTAAATTCTGTTCCCTGCCTAACTTCCGAATCTACCTCTATTTTACCCTCATGTTTCTCAACTATTTGATAACAAATACTCAACCCTAAACCAGTACCTTTACCTACAGGCTTAGTCGTGAAAAAAGGATCAAATAGTTTATTAATAATTTCCGGTTCAATTCCTGAACCATTATCTTTAATTTTGATTTTGATATATTGATCATTAACTTGTGATGTCTCTATCACTATGTGTTTATTATCTTGTTTTGGAAATTCTATCAACGCATCTATGGAATTACTAATTATATTCATAAATACCTGATTAAGTTGTGCCGGATAACAATCAATCAAAGGTAAATTATTATATTTTTTAATAACTTTAATTTCTTGATTCAAGCGATGATTTAAAATTAATAAAGTATTATCAATACCCTCATGAATATCTACATCCTTCATTTCGGCTTCATCTAATCGGGAAAAATTACGCAATGACAATACAATTTCCCGAATACGTTGAGCGCCCACCATCATAGATGACAACATCTTAGCCAAATCTTCAGTCATAAATTCTAAATCCATGGCTGCAATTTTTTCCTCAATTATTAAATTTTTAGCAGGGTACTGTTCTTGATACAAATGTAATAAAGCAATTAAATCTTTTAAATAATTTTCAGTACAGGGAATATTACCATAAATAAAATTCACCGGATTATTAATCTCATGGGCTATTCCTGCTACCATCTCTCCCAAGGAAGACATTTTTTCCGTTTGAATTAATTGCGCTTGAGTATTTTTTAAATCTTGTAGTGCTTGTTGCAGTTCTTGAGTTCTTTCTTTCACCCTTTGTTCTAAACTTCGTTGTGCTTGTCGCAGTTCTTGAGTTCTTTCTTCTACCCTTTGTTCTAAATTTTTACGAGCAAATTCTAGTTGCTGGGTATAATCTCCAACCCATTCAACTAATTGATTTAAAGATGTTGCTAATGTCCCTACTTCATCATTAGTTTTAACATTAGCTCTGATTCTAAAATTTGATTCTTGGGTGATTTTTCTAGCAGTATTAGTAACTGCTTGTAGAGGACGGGTAATTAACTTAGTAGTCATAAATGCCAGCACAACTGCTATTAAAGACGAAATCAAGATACTACTAGCAATAATTTTTATTCGCAGATTTTTAGCTTTATCAAAGCTAATATTTGCCTCATATCTTTGTCGGTCAGCATTTTTGATAATTATATTTAGCTCATTTGCAAGTTCCTCAAATTGGATATTGAGCTTTAGATATTCTTGTTCATTGAGCAAAATTAGTAGAATTGGCTGAGTAGAATTATTTGTTTGATATTGCAAGTTATTGACTTCTATAGAACGCCAAAAAGTTCTGATAGTTTCTGTATATAACTCTGTATTATTTTTATATTTTTGTACTAAGTTAATGAAATCTTGATTATTTACCGCTAAAGCATTAGGATTTTCTGTAATAAAAGTTTCTAACTGAGATAACTGTGTATTTACCTGATTAATTTCGGTTGTAAATCTATTTTTTTCAAAATCTAATAAAAAATAATTTTCTACTACATTAACCAATCTTTGTGGATACATCCTTACCGTGGCTATAGAATTTTTTAAATCTTTTACAAGTAATTGTTGCTGATAAGATATAAATAATTGCTTTTGGGCTGTTTCTTCATAATAGTTGGCAATCAGTAAACCACCTATTGTTCCTGTAGCAACTATACTCAGTACGATAGTGTAACCAAAACTAATTTTTTTGGCTATATTCCAGTTATTAGTGAAGGAGCCAAGACTCCAGAAAATGGGTTTTATCTTTCTTTTAATAAGATATATCATTCATTAGATCAACTAATTAGAGAAATTTTCTGTTCCAATGCTTTTATATACTGCACTTATTATATTATAATCAGCGTCATTTGCCAAAACTAGTGGCAATTTCTTCTATTTCTGTTTAGTTTGAGCCGATACTATCAAACTTTATTTGAATTCGCTGTACAATTACTTAATTGTTACTAATAAGTAATTCATTCTCTAGTGAAAATACCAAAAAATCAAGTTAATTAATATACATTATTATCAAATAATATAGCAATCTGGTTTGATTCATTCATAATATCTTGCGTAGCCATAATTACTTTTTATCAGATGCTACACCAACATAGAGATTTTTAACGAGGAAAAAAGGGAAAGAGGACAGATATGTACGGTTTTTCAAGCGTACAGTATAGGCTGCTTCGGCTCTAATTTGCGTGATATTAGCCATAAATTCCTGAAAGTGATACATAAAAACCCAAGAGAATTTCTGTAATTAAATCATGAATAACTGGTAACTGATTTAATATCTCTAAGGCTAGATTCAAAATTATCATGATAGTTGTTTTATTAGTTGAAATATTAATCTACAAGCTAGATTCATTCAACTAAATGCAGCAATCTCTTCTTGTGAAAATTACTGGTATAGGTTTATTTTCTATTTGTAGTGTTAGCGTACTTACTGGCAGTTTTCTCTTCACAAAAACTTCTAGCCGAACAGGGACAGCACAGATAGTTACTGATACATTACGCTATCCAGAAATTCGTAATTACAAGTGGTCTGATCTTAACTTAATCAAGCATTTTCCTGGATCAATTCCTGCTAATGCCAAAGCTGTGCATCTAGCTTACTCACCAGGTTTGAGGCAAGGAAGTAGTTTTTTTCAACTCCGTTTTCAACAGCCTCCAGAAAAGATTGAAAAATTACTTTCACAGTATAGTAAAAGTGCATTGTATAAATATCAAGGAGGTGATACTAACGACCATAGTAACCAACCTCATGGTGTACCAACAACATTTTTTTATACGAGTGGTTCGGGTGATGAAGCTTTTCCCAAGACTTATCAAATATTGGTATTAAAAGCACAGGATGAAGGTAAATCTGGGTTTAAATGGAATCATGGTCATAGCTATGGAGTAGCGATTGATAGTACAGCATCAGAAATTGTTTATTGGGTAGAGAAGTGGTAATTCAATTCATCCTGGGTAATTCAGGTCAGATTGTAAGAATTTAGGTGAAGTGATCAGATCCCCGACTTTTGAGATCAATTTATCATTTATGGAGATAATAAATAAAATAAGTCGGGTATCTATCCGAGTATTAACAAGTGCTATATAGTCCGCAAAAACACTCAGAGCGGATGATTTGCAAAATGCTTATGTACACGGAGAAGAAGCGATCGCAGTTACTAAGACAATCTTAAACTAAAATATACCCCTACCTACTTAGATCAATCTAGCTATCAAAATCGTTACAGTTCATTGCGAATTAAGAAGCCAAGTAGAATAAACATGATAGCTTGTAATCATGTTTTACAACCATACAAAATTTAGTAAGGAGAACTCAGTGACAATGGAATCAAATGTATTAACGGGCGTAGTTGTAGAAAACCAAGATATCAGTGAATACGTGGCACATCTACAATTGCACATGACACTCCAAGCTCGCAACTTGGTTCCAACACTAAAACAGATACAAGAAGATAGTCGCCACCAGTTACTTCATCAAACCCAAGCCAACTTTGAAAAGCTGGTTTCTCGACAAGCCTTGTAGAAACAACAGGTACTATACAGAATTTTAACAATTTGCGGAAGTCCCCACCTTCAATGTACTAATCAGGTGGGGATTGTGAGCAGGGGATGAGGATTGCATCTGGAATTAATTTATTAAGCTGTTACGCACCTAAATTGGATAATCCTAAAATAGTTAAATCTTGTGGGGTGGGCATCTTGCCCGCCAGACTTATACAAATTAAATGCACAGCAGCTTACTAAGCAAACACAAACTCTTTCCTGTAAGAAGAATCCCCAGGATGTTTTGGTAAGATATTGAGTATCTTGACCACCAATGCCGTAAGCGAAAACCAAGCTGATAGGTAAGTGTCGCCAGAGAAAGATTTGGGTCTTGGGAATCAGGACTCCTGCCCTGGGAGGGAATGTTAGACTTTCTATAACTATGGATTTCTAGAAGCTATTGCCGATGAATTGGGAAGCTCCTTCCGTCTTACGTCGGAGTAGTTCACCTGAATTATTATATAATATAAGCAGATATATTTGTGATTAGTGTAGCAATGTAATCACAAATATATCTGCCTTTTATAGTTTTTTTTCGGTATTTTTTACCAAAAAAATGGGTTTGAGGTTCCCCGTCCTAGAAGGACGGCTTTCTGATACAATTGTGCAAACAGGCAGGGCATTGTCTGTCGGGCGAGATAGTGTAAGACGGGCTATACCTGCAACTGTTGTTTGAGCCCAGAATCTCTGCACTTTTAGGGCAAAGAGTATGTCAAGAAAATCACTCTTTTGGAGCAATGGCTTAAGAGCAGAAAGCCGTTAAGATTATTATTGCAGCAGTATCTCACCCTTGGCAATTAGTAAAGGCTAAATGGCGGCTTGAATCAAAATGAATTCACTACTTCCTCGAAATCTCAGCCTCGTAATTCGCCCAGTCCAATACCGGGATCTGGACGGCATTGAACGTCTAACTCAAGATTCATTTGCAGCCGTCTCTGTGCAGGGAAGCTTCTTTACGATGCAATGGCTGCGTCATTGGTTTGGGTTACTCAAATTTTTAAGTTGGTTTCCTAACCCGTTACAATATCGCTTCTGTGGTTATGTAGCAGAGCAAGGGCGGATATTATTGGGGATGATTCAAGTATCGCCGTTTAACCGCACTCGCAGCACTTGGCGAATTGATAGGGTCATGTTAGACCGGGCTGCTGATAAGCAAGGTATAGGCTCACAATTGCTCCGCCATTGTTTTGAATCAATTTTAGAAGCTCGTACTTGGCTGCTAGAAGTTAATGTCAATGACAAAGATGCTCTAGCACTTTATCGGCAAAATGGATTTCAGCGGTTGGCAGAAATGACATACTGGGAAATTACTCCAGATTTACTGGTAGAATTAGCACAAGCCGAACCAGATTTACCCAACCTTTTACCAGTCAGTAATGCGGATGCGCCATTGCTATATCAACTAGATACAGCATCAATGCCGCCTTTGGTACGTCAGGTGTTTGACCGCCACACCCATGATTTCAAAACCAGTTTATTTGGTGTTCTTTCTGATGCTGTGAAACAGTGGCTGACTAAAACTGAAGTTGTTAGCGGCTATGTGTTTGAACCCCAGCGTAAAGCAGCTATTGGCTATTTTCAGGTGCAACTTGACCGTAAAGGCGAAAATCCTCATGTAGCAACTCTGACGGTTCACCCTGCCTATACTTGGTTGTATCCAGAATTGTTGTCTCAACTGGCTCGCATAGCTCAAGATTTTCCCCAACAGGGTTTACAACTAGCTTCCTCTGATTATCAGCCGGAGCGTGAAGAGTATTTAGAAAGAATTGGGGCCAAGCGTATTGAACATACCCTGATTATGTCGCGCTCTGTTTGGCATAAAATCCGGGAATCAAAATTGGTGTCCTTGGAAGGGATTCAATGGCCGGAAGTGCTGCAAGGATTACAACCAGCACGCAAACCCATTCCTGGTGGAATGTCATGGATTCCTAAACAACAGCAGCCCAAGTCAGACCGACCGGTGCCAAGTAAATCAGAAATTGTCGCTTTTGGCAATCAACATCATTGTGAAGAAGCTGATGCCAAAGAGGAGAACAATTAGTGTGATCCCTCAGCAGGAGTTAAAGTCCTTTATATCAGCCTTGGGAGTAGATGTTGGTAGCAAACGTATTGGTCTGGCTGGGTGCGATGGTACTGGTTTAATTGCCACAGGTCTGACAACTATTGAGCGTAAATCCTTTAAAGAGGATGTGGAGCAAATCCAACAAATCGTGAACGATCGCCGGGTGCAAGTTCTGGTTGTTGGTTTACCTTATACAATGGATGGCTCTTTAGGTTTTCAAGCCCGTCATGTCCAAAAATTTACCCATAGGTTGGCTCAAGCTCTGAAACTGCCTGTAGAATATGTGGATGAGCGATTAACTTCTTACCAAGCAGAACAACTGCTGATTGCCGAAAATCGCTCTCCTTCACGTCATAAGGGACTGATTGACCGTAAGGCAGCAGCTTTAATTTTGCAACAGTGGTTAGATGCTAGACGTAGCACTTCCAATAGATCAGTAGCATTTGTCGATGATTGATACCTTTTAACATGGTATTGTGAAAACTATTACTCAACTGTATATCCAAATTTTGGGTTGACATTGACTGCCATTAAACAGTTCAATAAATTCCATAGTTAGGGATATTGATAAATTTACATAATGTGACTATGTATTCCTCTGAATTTTCTGAAGAAAATGATCGCGCTGACGCTGCTTCTATCACTTTGACAGATGAAAAAGGGCGATCGCTCGAATGTTATGTTGAGCATTCCCTGTCAGTAGATGATCAAGAATATGTTTTACTTCTGCCTATAGACTCGCCTATCGAAATCTTTGCTTGGCAAGATGAAGGTGAGGAAGAAGAAGCTGTCTTGGTGGAAGATGATGAAACGATTGATAGAGTTTTTACTACCGCTCAAGCAGTTCTCGCCGAGCAGAATCTGATTCTTAAAAATACTGCCTATGCTTTAACTGTAGCAGGTGAGTTGCCACCTGTTGAAGAGTCAGAAATTTTCACCTTAGAAATTGAAGATGATGAAGCAGAGTTAGAACCAGAGCAACTACAACTACTGGCCAGTTTTTATCATGAGGAGCAGGAGTATGCAGTTTATACCCCTCTCGATCCATTGCTATTTTTTGCTCGGATCACTACATCAGGTAAGCCGGAACTGCTCTCTCCTGAAGAGTTTCGCAAAGTACAACCGCTGTTAGAAGAACATTTGTTTAATCAAGTTGAATAATCGGAGTTTGAAAATTACAGCAGATTGCAGATCAATGAGGTACAGAATCTAAATTGAAACTTGTTCCCTGTTAAGAGTTCCCTGTCTACACAGATAACTTTTATGGCTTACGCCACGCTACGCTATCAGCAAACCCTAATTGTGAAGTTTGAATTCTGAATTTTTCCATTACTAATCTGACTTTTCACTGTATGTGAATTAGGTTGATTAGTAGTGGAATTTTCTCAATCAGATATTTCCTATCCAAAATCTCAATTTATTATGACTTGGAACAATATCTTGCAGCCGGACTTGATTTTAGAAGGTTCAGTGTTGAACCTGACACCAGATACAATTCAAAAATATGGGCTGAAAGGGCTGGTGTTGGATGTTGATGACACTTTAGTACCAATAACTGTCAGTGCTGCTTCCCCAGAAATGAAACAATGGGTCGAAGAAATCCGTGCCTGTGCTGTATTGTGCCTGGTCAGCAATAATCTGAGTGAATCTCGAATTGGTAGTATTGCCCGTTCTCTGAATTTGCCTTATTACTTGGGTGCGGCTAAACCCTCACGCCGCAAAATTAGAGCAGCTTTGGAACAAATGAATTTACCTGTACATCAAGTGGGTATGGTAGGCGATCGCCTGTTTACTGATGTTATAGCTGGTAATCGCTTGGGAATGTTTACTATTTTAGTCGAACCTATTGTTCATGCTGATGCTGTCCTCCGTTCTCACCCTATCCGCAACTTTGAAGTTTGGGTATCGGAAATTCTCGGCGCTTCTATCGCTCCCAAGCACACAAAAATTAACAAAGATTTATAAATCAGTAAAAAACTAAATCTAAAGAAATACTTAAGAAATCTCAACTTTTGCCAGAAATCTTAGATGATAAGTATTAATAACATCAGGTCAAGCACATAAAGACCTCAGACAATAACAGATAAATATAAACCCGTACAGCGTCAACCTTCACTATAGAGGGATTGGCGCTGTACAATTTTTTAGGTGTTGATAGGTGACAGGTGACAGGTGACAGAAGAGAATAACAAATAGCTAATGACTAATGACTAAAACAATTGTTGTTAAAATCGGTACTTCTAGCCTAACTCAACCAGAAACTGGACAACTAGCCCTTTCTACCATTGCCAGCTTAACGGAAACCCTGTGCAATTTAAGACTCCAGGGACATCGCGTGATTTTGGTTTCTTCCGGTGCTGTGGGTGTAGGTTGTGCGCGTTTGGGTTTAACAGAACGCCCCAAAGCGATCGCTCTCAAACAAGCAGTAGCAGCCGTTGGACAAGGTAGGCTCATGCGTATTTACGATGATTTATTTAGCACTTTAGAACAACCAATAGCCCAAGTATTATTAACAAGAGCAGATTTAGTACAACGTAGTCGTTATCTTAATGCTTACAATACTTTTCAGGAACTATTAGGACTGGGAGTAATTCCGGTAGTAAATGAAAATGATACAGTAGCGGTTGAGGAATTAAAATTTGGTGATAACGATACCCTTTCTGCTTTAGTTGCTAGTTTAGTGGAAGCAGATTGGTTATTTTTGCTGACAGATGTGGATAGATTGTATTCAGCCGATCCTCGTACTGTACCAGATGCCCGTCCTATTTCTTTAATTAGTAATATGAAGGAATTGGCAGAATTACAAATCCAAACCGGGGGACAGGGTTCACAGTGGGGTACAGGGGGGATGGTGACAAAGATTTCGGCTGCTAGAATTGCGATCGCGGCGGGTGTGCGAACTGTAATTACTCAAGGGCGTTTTCCTCACAATATTGAGAAAATTATCCAAGGGGAAGCTATAGGAACGCATTTTGAACCCCAACCAGAACCAACTTCAGCCAGGAAACGCTGGATAGCTTATGGTTTAGTACCGACGGGTAAATTATATTTAGATGATGGGGCTATTAATGCTATTTCCCTAGCGGGAAAATCTTTGTTAGCAGCGGGAATTAAGGCTGTAGAAGGGGAATTTGACAATCAAGAAGCGGTACAATTGTGCGATCGCACAGGTAATGAAATTGCTAGAGGTCTGGTGAATTATAACAGCGAAGAATTACAAAAAATTTGTGGTTGTCATTCACGGGATATTGCGGGAATTTTGGGTTACGCAGGTGCAGAAACCGTCATTCATAGAGATAATTTGGTTTTAACTTAATCACGATTTTTCGTAGGTTGGGTCTAAAGAAAGCGCAACTCGACAAAAACCCGTCAATGTTGGGTTTCCTAACGTTAACCCAACCTACCTAATTTAATGTTTTGAACTTAACCGACAAGTATTGGAACAAGACCGAATAATATGCACTTCAAAAAAACTATTTTTAGGAGTAATTTTATGAAGTTATTAGCAAAAGAATTACCATCACCAAAATCAATTCAAGAAACTCCCATACCTGGTAAAAATCAAGACCCACTCATTGCCCGAAATTTACAAAAAGAGCAGTATGTTGGCATTATCGGATTAGCGATTACCTTAGTTGCGGCTGTGGGATTTTTTAGCCGTAGAGTTGAATATGCTATTGTATTTGCTCTTTTTCTTAGTGCTATTCTCATCGCTTTCTTCTTATTCATATAGTAAATTATTTATTACAGCAGATTGCGGAAAAAACTACCCATGAATCAAATTGCTATCAATCTCATTGCTATCTCCGTATTCTTGATGACGCTTTCTACTTTGTTGGGACCCTTAATACATCTGTCCCCAACTATCCCAGCTTTAACTATGGTGGGTTTTTTGGGTATCGCGACCTTGGATAATTTCAGCTTTCAAGGAAAAGGAGGAACAATAGTTTTAGATTGGTTAGCGCGATTTTCCCCAGAATATAAAGAACGAATTATACATCATGAAGCAGGTCATTTTCTCGTCGCTCATCTATTGGATATTCCTGTCACCGGCTACACTCTCAGCGCGTGGGAAGCTTGGAAAATAGGACAACCAGGACAAGGTGGAGTGATTTTAGAAGATAGCGAAATTGCCAAACAATTGGAAAAGGGAAAGATTGGCGTTTCCATGGTAGAACGCTATTGTAATATTTGGATGGCAGGAATTGCAGCAGAAACTCTGGTTTTTAAATCTGCTGAGGGTGGTGGTGATGATAAAGCCAAGTTAAATCAATTTTTAACAGCTTTGGGTTTTGAAGAGAAAGTTTTTGAACAAAAACAGCGTTTTTATTTGCTTCAAGCTAAAAATTTGATTCAGGAAAATTGGGAGAGTTATCAAGTTTTAGTGGAAGCGATGAAAACAGGGGTTGATGTTGAAGAGTGTAAAAAGGTAATTCGTGAAAGTGCGACATAATAGAAATATAAATTATAGCTTGAGGATAGTGAAAAATGTATCAAACAGATCCGCCACTTTCCCCATCAATCTGAGTTTAGAATGTTTCAGTTAAGAGGCGATCGCTATACCGAAGCAACTTTAACGAATTCCCGCTTCTGGATACCCAGCATAAAATTAGGTTTAGGAGTATGGGAAGGGAGTTATAAAAATGTAAATATGCCTTGGTTGCGTTGGTATGATAAAAATGGAAATTGGGTATTAACTCCCGCAGAATCAGAAAAACAACGTGCAGATCAAGAAAGACAACGTGCAGATCAAGAAAGACAAAAAACAGAAAAATTAATTGCACAATTGCGTGCTTTAGGTCTTGAACCTGATTTAGATTAGATGAGAAAATTGTCCTATATAATATTTGTGGTAAAATTTGGAACAGTAAATTAGCTAGATTTCAGGCTTTAATATGTCCAGTTCCCAAGCACCTTACCGTGGAGCAGTACAAGCTCAAGGAGATGATATTACGAAGAAAGGAGGCTACACGCGTGCTTGGGCAGAAGACAAACCTGTTACTGATGAAGAGGGATTATCATTTCTTGCTAAAATTGAAGGAGAATGTAGCAACTCTGAAAAGGCACAACGAAAACAGGCTTTTGCGAAAGCTAGACGTTTCGTTAAGAAAGCTAGTCAACAAGGTGGTGTCGGACCTGAATCACAACCTCACTCATTTCAAGATCCTAAGCGTACAGTGGGCAATGCTCGTGTTGACATTGAAATTCGCAGCGGTATCACTTTTATTCCTACACAACAAGCAGAATGACAACTACTCTCACTAAAGTACAGCAATTTTTAGACTCCGGTGATAGCGACGGAGCGAGAGAAGAAGTTGCCAAAATATCTGTTAATTTTAAAAAAGTAGATGCAACTGTTAGAGATTTTGCGACCTTGCTTGTTCTAGGATCACAGCAAGTTGTAGAAATAGGTTTGGGCGTTTTGGGACGTGAACTTCTTAAAACAAATATAGAAGAAATCAACAATGATGTAATTTGGTTATTTCTCGCATCTATATTATCTAGGCATAACATAAATTCTGATAGTCCATTAAGGATTAGTATTATTGGTCTTATTTCTTGTGTTAAAAATTGGGAATTACCTATTTTTGCAATATTAAGTCCTGCAATAGACTCCTTTTTGATGGAGAGTCTTTATGAAGATAATCCTCTTATTTCTGAACAAACGGTGGATTTTATCTCTACTTGGGGAGAAAATTATGCAAAAGCTCCTCGGACAAGAAAGCAAATTAAACAGTTTGAATCGTTGATTCAGTTAGTTCTTGATAAAGTAGATGATTTAGATATCAAAGATGAATGGACTGAAGGAGTAGAGACATTTTTAAGAATAGCAGGGCAAAAGCAATACAATCAATACTCAGATCAACGTATTTGGTCAGATGCTAGTAATTTACTCAAAAAAATATATAGTCCTGAAATCTTAAATTCTGAGCAAGGCGCAAATTATTATCAAGTCAAAGACAATATACATAGACTAATTACTTCATGTCTTGCAGCTTTGGGGACAGTCTTTAGTCATGATGGTTTATCGGTTGCAGTGCGTATTGATAATCCTCAAGAAAACAAGTCTTGGTCAGTTGTTGCTCATGCAGTTGATAAGTTAGAAAGATTATTTCAAGCAGTTGCAGATGAGACTTTTAAGAAAATAACCACACTTCCCACTTTTACGCCAGCACAGGCAATCCCCGGTTCATGGACAATTATCCTCCATATTGATCTAAATACCAATCAATCATATTTACTTGCAAATGCAATCAAATCTCTTTCTTCAGCAGAATATGTAGAAAACGAAATTAACGCATTTATAGTTGATAGCTGGCAAGATTGTGTAGCACAACTTAAAGAAAATGAACTGCAAGTAAATTTAGCTGTTTCTACAAATAATCCAGAATTATATTTTGTTAACTCTATCTCTACAGAAGATATTCCCAAAGTTGAAGAATCTGTTCGGCAAAATATTAGAGTCTTCTCTCATGACATTCCCCAAGCTGATAACCTTGACCGAATTCTAGATTTTGCATCTTTATTGATTCAATATCCATCATCTCCATCAATAGTCAGACAGAAGTTTTTGGACATAGATGGAATTAGTGAAAGACAGTTCTTTTACTATCTAAGAGCAGTAGAAATTCTTGGTTTGGCAAATGAACGACAAGAACCAACGGCTAGTTGTTATATACTGCATCGGTTACAAAATGAAGCCAAAAAGAGATTTCTTGCTTACCAATTTATATCATCAAACGTTGGATCAGCATGGTTTAATTGGCAAAATGCAAATGATCTGTCAGATATTCAACCTGAAAGTGCAACTCAATTCTTGTTAGAAGTATGTCCATCACTTGCGGAAGAAACAGCTAAACGACGCGCTAAGACACTAAAATCTTGGCTAAATATATTCCTTCAATACTGGTAAAAATATCGAAAATATAATAACAAATATTCTTCTTGTAAGATTTATTCAATCTTTATTCGTTTAATAAATTGAGTGTAAGTTATAAATAGTAATGATGCTTTTTGCAGAATTAACCAACTTAATTAAAATTGATTTCGTAAACACTCATGTCTTCAACTCCCCAGTATCTTAGCGGTAACGATATTCGCGCTTTATTCCTTGACTTCTACACCCAACGGGGACACCAACCGCTTCCGAGTGCTTCCCTTGTACCAGAAGATCCGACTGTGCTGCTGACGATCGCAGGGATGTTACCATTTAAACCCATTTTCCTGGGACAGCGCATACCGGATTTTAAACGCGCTACGACTTCTCAAAAGTGTATCCGCACCAATGATATCGAAAATGTGGGACGGACAAAGCGCCATCATACATTTTTTGAGATGTTGGGTAATTTTAGCTTTGGTGATTATTTTAAAGAACAAGCGATCGCATGGGGTTGGGAAATTTCCACAGAAGTTTTTGGTATTTCTCCTCAAAATCTAGTTGTCAGCGTGTTTGAAGAAGACGACGAAGCTTTTGCAATTTGGCGCGATAATATTGGTGTCAATGAAAAACGCATCAAGCGGATGGGTGCAGATGATAACTTTTGGGTATCTGGCCCCACTGGTCCCTGTGGGCCTTGTTCAGAAATTTATTATGATTTTCATCCAGAATTAGGAGATGATCATATTGATTTAGAAGATGATACCCGATTTATCGAGTTTTATAACTTGGTATTCATGCAATATAATCGGGATGCTGCGGGAAATCTCACACCTCTGCAAAATAAGAATATTGACACGGGAATGGGTTTAGAGAGAATGGCGCAAATTCTCCAAAAAGTTCCTAATAATTATGAAACAGATTTGATTTTCCCAATTATTGAAACTGCGGCGAAAGTTGCTAAAATTAATTATCATCAAAGTGATGAAAATACCAAAGTTTCATTAAAAGTAATTGGTGATCATGTCCGTTCTGTGGTTCACATGATTGCTGATGAAATTCGCGCTTCTAATGTTGGTAGAGGTTACGTTTTACGACGTTTAATTCGTCGTGTTGTTAGACATGGGAGATTAATTGGTATTTCTGGAGAATTTATTAACCAAGTTGCAGAAACCGCAATTTCTCTTTCTGAATCAGTTTATCCAAATTTGCGACATAGGGAAGCATCAATTAAAGCCGAATTGCAACGGGAAGAAGTAAATTTCCTCAAAACTTTAGATAGAGGTGAAAAGCTGTTAGCTGAAATTATCCAAGAGGTAAAACAAAAAGGATTAACTGACCTTAGTGGTGAAAGTGCTTTTACCTTATATGATACCTACGGTTTCCCATTAGAATTAACTCAAGAAGTCGCAGAAGAAAATAATCTGACTGTTGACGTTGATGGTTTCAATGCAGAAATGCAAAAACAGGTAGAACGCGCAAAAGCTGCACACGAAACCATTGATTTAACTGTCCAAGGTTCTTTAGATAAACTTGCAGAACATATCCATTCCACAGAATTTATCGGTTATACTGCAACAGCAACAACAGCAAAAATCGAAGTTTTATTAGTTGCTGGTGTTTCTGAGGAAGCAGCAGAAGCAGGAACAGAAGTACAAATTGTTTTAAATAAAACACCATTTTATGCAGAATCTGGTGGACAAATTGGAGATAAGGGATATATTTCTGGTGATGGTGTTTTAGTGCGTGTGGAAGATGTGAAAAAAGAATCCGATTTCTTTATTCATTTTGGACGCATTGAACGGGGAACAATTAGAATTGGTGATGAAATTACCGCACAAATAGATCGGGGTTGTCGTCGTCGCGCTCAAGCTAATCATACAGCAACTCATTTATTACAAGCTGCATTAAAGAAAGTAGTTGATGAAGGAATTTCTCAAGCTGGTTCTTTGGTTTCTTTCGACAGATTACGGTTTGATTTTAACTGTCCTCGCGCTTTAAATGCGGATGAAGTTCAACAAATTGAAGAATTAGTAAATAGTTGGATTTCCGAAGCGCATTCTGCCAAAATCGAAGTATTACCTTTAGCAGAAGCAAAAGCTAAAGGTGCAGTAGCGATGTTTGGGGAAAAATACGGTGATGAAGTGCGCGTGATTGATTTCCCTGGTGTTTCCATGGAACTATGCGGGGGAACTCACGTTAATAATACTGCGGAAATTGGCGTTTTCAAAATCATTTCCGAAGCGGGAGTTTCTTCCGGGGTGAGAAGAATAGAAGCGGTGTCTGGTGCTGCGGTATTGGATTATTTGAATGTGCGTGAAACAGTAGTTAAAGATTTGTGCGATCGCTTTAAAGTCAAACCGGAAGAAATACCCGACCGCATCACAACTTTACAAACCGAACTTCGCAACAACGAAAAAGAAATTCAAACCCTAAAATCACAACTAGCAATAGTTAAATCTGACAGCTTATTACAAACTGCGGAAACCATCGGAGAACATAAAATTATTGTTTCTCAACTGGAAGACGTTGACGCAGAATCATTAAAATCTGCTGCGGAAAGATTACTGCAAAAAATTGGTAATGGTGCAGTGGTTTTAGGTTCTATTCCCGAAGCAGGAAAAGTGAGTATTGTTGCTGCTTTTAGTCCTGAAGTGAATAAAAAAGGAATACAAGCAGGTAAATTTGTAGGAACTATAGCAAAAATTTGTGGAGGTGGAGGTGGTGGAAAACCCAACCTCGCGCAAGCTGGGGGAAGAGACGCAACCAAATTACCAGAAGCTTTAGAAACTGCGAAAAGTGATTTGTTAGCAGCGTTGAAATAGGATTTAGATCCCCGATTTTTTAAAGAAGTCGGGGATTTGAATTTATATTGTCACTGCAACTTTACCAACTTCTGTAAAAGGTTTAGGTATAGGTTTTCCATCTTCTTTTAACACTTCCAAATACAATTCTATAGCTTCTTTAATATTTTCCTGTACTTCTGCTAAAGTATCCCCAATGCTGACACAACCGGGTAAGTCAGGAACATAAGCACCCCAGTTTGTTTCACCACGTTCATAAATTACTGTGTACTCAATCATTATATTTCTCCTAATTTTGCTTGCTTCCAAATTGATGAAAGTGTACCTATGGGAATATCATCACTTGGTTTTCCAGGTACAACTACGATACCTGATTTATTTTCATTTTTGAGGATACGGTGACTACCTCTAATCCGATCTATATACCAACCATCTTCTTCTAGGATTTTGAGAACTTCTTTAACCTTCATTGTTTACTATCATAGCGTGATTAGTGATTTGATAAGTTATGCGTAAAAGCACCAAGACATCAAGTATAATATATTCAATCCACAGAATCCAAAATTTTAGTTATTTATTAAGTTAGTTTAAGGAGTTGTATGATTTATCGTCAGGTAAAAATGGAAGATAGAGAACTTTTAAAATTCTACAAAGAAGGTAAAAGAAATTTTAGTCATCATAGATTATATAACAGAAATATCGAACTTCATAATATATGTAATAGGGCTATTCAGCCTAATGCTCGACCAAACTTTAGCAATGAAAACCTGGCAGAAATTATTTTAACTCATTCCAACTTATATAATGCAAACCTGAGTGGTACAAATTTTAGTGGTGCAACTTTAATTGATGTAGATTTGAGTTATGCAAATCTTAGTGGTGCAACTTTAGTTAATACAGACCTTAGAGATACAAATTTATATCATGCAAACCTTAGTGGTGCTAATTTATCTGGTGCAGATTTAACCAATACTTGTTTAAATGGGGCTATTTTAAAAAATGTTATTATTGATGATAAAACCAAGATTCATAAAAAATATTATTTAATTTCGCAAATTCTCAACGAAGAAGTAGTAGTTGTAAATCTCCCCGGAGTTGATTTAATAGGTGCTAATTTAGATGGTGCTAACTTAACTAAAGCTAACCTTTCTAATGCAAAGTTGCACGAAGATCGGGTTAATAATGCTTCAAACATATATCAAAATACAATTCTTATAACAAGACTAAAAAAAGCAATCTTAACAGAAGCAAATTTAGAAAATGCGAATTTGAGAGGAGCCAAGTTAACAGGGGCAAATTTGAGAGGAGCAGATTTAACAGAAGCAGATTTGAGAGGAGCCAAGTTAACAGGGGCAAATTTGATGGGATCAAACTTGACTAGATGTAAAATTAGGGATGCTAATTTTTCAAAAGTTTATTTTAGAAACACTGATTTAAGTAATACTAAAACTAAACTTACAGGTGCTAACTTAAGAGGAGCATATTATAATAATGAAACTAAATTTCCTAAAGAATTTGATCCCAAAACTGCAAAAATGAGCAATGAGGCAGATATTAAAAAATATTATAATCCTGGATTCATAGAATTATTAACTCAGAAAAAAGTAAAAAAACAAAAATCTCCACCACCACGAGAAGGACAAGCAGAGTTTAAAAATGAATTAACACAAATTTATGGTTATAAATGTTTAATTAGTGGCTGTGAAATTGGGGAAATTATTGAAGCAGCACATATTATTCCTTATAGTAATATTGAATCTCATGATGTAGCTAATGGCTTACTTTTGAGAGTAGATTTGCATAGACTTTTTGATGCACACCTGTTAGCTATTCACCCAAAAACAAGAGAAGTGTTAATATCTGAACAAATAGCGAAAGACTATCAAGATATTAGAGGAATACAAATAGTAAGTTGTTTAACTGGTGAAGATGCTACTAAACAACAGGATACGCTAAAATATCATTGTGAACAATGTAATTGGATAAATAAGCGACTTCTTGAATAATTCAGCGATCTGATATAATAAATTTAGTTATTATTTCTCTGTTATCTTCATTTAACAAACCATGCTAAAAAGTGTAAAAATAGAGAATTTTCGAGGTTTCAAATCTTTTGAACTTCAGCAATTAGGTAGAATTAACTTACTGGTTGGTGAAAATAATAGCGGCAAAACTTCTATATTAGAAGCTATTCAACTTTTATGTTCACGGACTAATCTAGAACCCCTTGGGGAAATAATGATTAACCGAGGTGAGTATTTTTGGAGTGATGACAGTAAAGGAGAAATGCAACTTGATATTAGTCATCTTTTTCATGATCACAAATTCGATATAGATAGTAAATTTTCTATTTCAGGAATTAATAACAATATTCATGAAATACTTGATATGTCAGTAGTAGTTCCGTTATCTCAAAATGGAAATAATTCTTTATCACCCTTTTTTGAAATAAAAGTTGATCCATCAGATGAGTCTTTTAAGGAGTTAAACAAACTTCATTTTTCTGTTAAATGGAAAATAGGTAAAACAACATCTGTCATTGTTAGAAAAATATTACCAGATAATAGTATTAAAATTGATGATCTGAAATTCTTATCTCACCAAGAGAGTGGAATTCCAAAACAACAATTTGTTAAATCATCTTCTTTGAAAACAGAAAAAATGATTGAGCTATTTGATAATTTAGTATTAACACCTGAAGAAAAAGTTGTAGAAGAAGCACTCAATCAAATAGATTCTAAAATTCAGCGTATTGCTCCTATTAGTTCTCAAAAATTAAAGTATTCATCAGATTCACGCGGTGGTTTTCTTGTACTTCTTTCTGATGGTAAGCGTGTACCTATTGGAAGTATGGGAGATGGTATTTGGCGAATTTTAGGATTAGCATTAGCTCTAGTATCAGCTAAAGATGGTTATTTATTTGTAGATGAAATTGACACTGGGCTGCATTTTACTACAATGTCAGGTATGTGGAAAATGATTTGGGATACAGCCAAAAGATTAAATGTCCAAGTTTTTGCAACTACACATAATAGTGATTGTTGGAAAAGTTTAGCTGATATTGCAGAACAAGAAAATATCACCGATGATGGTATTAGGATTCACAGAATTGAGAAAGGTAAAGAAAAAAGTATAGTTTTCAATGAATCTCAAATGGTCATTGCTGCTGAAAGAGAACTTGAGGTACGTTAGCAATGGCAAAAAATGATAAACCTAAAAAATTATTAGTTGAAGGTCAAGATGATTTACGAGTTATACCAGAATTAATTGAGAAAAATGGAATAACCTGGGGTAACAAGAAAGAGGAAGCAATTATATCAATTCAAGAATGTGGAGGTTATGAAAATATTACTTATGACCTGATATATACAGAATTACAAACTAGAGGACGCACACATTTAGGTTTGATGGTAGATGCAGATGATGATGTGTCTTTACGTTGGCAAAGTATCAGAAATGCTTGCTTAACAAGTATTCCTAATCTTCCTGAAGAAATACCAGAGACAGGATTAATTATTAGCACACCCGATGATAAAAAATTTGGTGTTTGGATTATGCCAGATAATATTATAGAAGGGATGTTAGAAACCTTTTTAGGTTATATGATTCCAGAACAGGGAGAATATCTTTGGGAATATGCACAGGATGTAGCAAAAGAAGCAAAAAATAAAGGTGCAACATTTAAACAATCTTATATTGATAAAGCAGAAATTTACACTTGGTTAGCATGGCAAAATGAACCAGGGAGACAAATACATCAAGCTATCAAATATAATATTTTAAATCCCAACAATCCTAAAGTGCAGGGGTTTATCAATTGGTTTAAAGATTTATATGATTTGTGAGTAAAGTTATCCCCAACTTTTTAATCAGTCGGAGATATAAAAATACATATTTAAAAGTCACTAAAAATCAAGATTCCTGTTCAGGAGGACGATTTTGCAAAATATCAAGAATCCGACGATTTTCAGTTTGTAAACCCCGCACATCCATCTGTATTTCTCTAATTTCTGATTGCATCTGCACCATATCAGAACGCATATCTCTAATTTCTGCAATCACCATTTCAAAATTACGCTGAATCGTATCAAAATTACGTTGATGTACAGCAGCAGTTTCCAATAAAGCACTCACCGCTAACCGCATATCAATAAGCTGATTTTCCATTTTATCCATCCGTTATTTATTACTCATATTTTTTATTTTAGTGAATACATCGCAAATACCGCATTATAATTATAACAGAGTTAAAATATTAAGATTATGACTCTTGCACAAGAAACACGTTACTATTCACCCGAAGAATACCTAGAATTAGAGGTAAATTCAGAAATACGTCATGAATATATCAAGGGATTAATTATACCCATGACAGGTGGAACACCAAATCATAACCAACTTGCGCTTAACTTTAGCGGTACACTCAATTATCTTCTCAAACGTCAACCCTATCAAGTCTTTGTTACAGACCAACGTCTTTGGATTCCTGATAAAAAAATTCACACCTATCCTGATGTTATGGTCGTCAAAACTCCCTTAATTTATGAAGAAGGAAGAAAAGACACTTTAGTAAATCCTGTAATGATTGCAGAAGTTTTATCGAAATCTACCAGAAGCAAAGATAGAGATGAAAAATTTGCAGCTTATCGCACAATTACCACATTACAAGAATATATTTTAATTGATCAATATACAATGCACGTTGAACAATATTTTAGAACTGATAATAACAAATGGATATTTTGTGAATTTACAGAGGCAGAAGAAAGCTTAAATTTAGCTTCTATTCCCTGTCAAATATTACTGACAGATATTTATGATAAAGTTGATTTGAATGCAGAAGAATAAAAACCCTAAACTCAATCTACCTCTCTGCTCCTCTGCATGAAACTATAATAATTATAATTACCAAAGGAGTCAAAAAAATGGGACGCATTAACCCTTACACCTTACAAATGCAAATTACCCAAATGTTTGCACAAGGACAATCATTCTTTGCTTTAACAAAAGTCCAAGATTGGTTAAGAGAACATAATCAAAACCCCCTAGAATATGAGATCATCTTCCATCAAAAACCTGCACCTCCTGGTTCAAAAGAAGTGATGGTAATAGAAATTGAATTAAAACGCAGAGATGGAAAACCAGTAGACCCTTGGTTACAAGAACAAGCCAATTTACACGCATAATTAATAATCAGAGCAAAATTCCCAATCTCAAACTTACCAAATTGCGGAATACGTCTTGATATTCCTGTAGATAGCAAAAACACCATTCAAAATCATGCAAATGACAAATCATCAACGTTGGGTTTTTGCTTTTTGGGTTTATTTGGGAATTTTACTTTCTATCTCTCTATCAGCTTACCTGCGAATTATACCCGTAGAAATAGCACAATTTCCCTATTATGACACAATTTTACATTTTCTATTACTCGGAATTGCTGCTTTTCTCAGTCATCAAGCATTAAGAAAACGTAAGTTTGATATATTAAATATGCCTGTACCGCTTGCACCATTAATAGTCTTTATTTTTTGTATTATTGATGAAATAATTCAATCTTTTGTACCTTATCGTAGTGCTGATATTACAGACTTAGCTGCTGATATTTTGGGGATTATCATATTTACTTGGTTAGCAGAAAAATTCCCAGAATCAATACATGAATAATATCAATATTTGGACATATGTTGATAGGGGTTAAATAGATCATTTAGAGACAGGTTTTTTCAGTATCAAACTCATTCTTCAACTGAAAACACCACTCGCAAACCCGACATCCTTAAACCACCTTCTGCTTCATTCCATGTGCGACTCGCACTGCGACACAGTTCCGCACTAAAATTCCAAGCACCACCGCGCAAAACTCGACGATGGATATCACCATCAATATCCCATACACTGCTATCATTCGGTGCGCCATGATAATTTTTATGCCAAGGGTCAGCACACCATTCCCAAACTAACCCGTGCATATCATATAACCCAAAGGCATTTGCTAAATCAAAACTGCCAACATTTGTGATTTGTTTACGAAAATTACTTGTTGGTGGTACAAAATAAAAATCTCCACCACTACAATTCATTAAATCAGCAGTAATTCTTTCTCCAAAATGAAAAGCAGTGGTAGTTCCAGCGCGACAAGCATATTCCCATTCGGCTTCACTAGGTAAACGATAATTTCGTCCTGTTTTCATTGACAAACGCAGACAAAATTCTACAGCTTCATACCAAGAAACGTTTTCTATTGGTAAATTTGCACCTTTAAATTTTGAGGGGTTGGGGTTTAAAGGTTGGACAATTTGTGGTAAATCTGTTACTGCTTTCCACTGTGCTTGAGTAATGGGATATTTCCCCATAAAAAAAGGTGCAACGGTGACTAAATGTTGAGGATATTCTTCCACATCACCTTCATATTTGGGTGAACCCATCATAAAACTACCACCAGGAATGGAAACCATTTCTAATGCGATATTTTTATTTAATTCTTCTAGAAAAAATTTGGCGCTAAGTCTGTCATAGCTAACTTTCTTACCAGCGGTGTTTACCGTCACTACATCAAAATCAAAGATTTCTAAGGGTGGTAAGGGAAGGATAATTTTTTGTGCTGGAGGTGGAGGTGTTGATGGTGTTTCGATAATATGAGAAATTTCTGAAGTTACTGGTTCTAACACTTCAGGTTCTAATGCTAATGGAAGTGACTGTTGTGCTGTTAAATCATCTAAAACTTCTGCTGCTGACTGATATCTATCGTTGGGAAAATGTTGCAGTAATTGATCTAAAATGTATGTTAATTCCTGACTAATTGAAATACTTTTTGCCTGTAAACGTTCTTTCCATAACCATTTTGCAGTCATAGGATCATAAAGAGGATCTTTAAGTCCATAGGTATCTTGCATGGGTAAATCTTGAGTTAATAACCTGACACAAGTTACACCCAAAGCATATAAGTCGCTGGCATGGCAAGCAAAACCTGCCATTTGTTCGGTTGGTGCATAACCTAAAGTATAAATAGCTGTGGCTTGTCTAGCTATGCTGGTGTGTGTTACTTGTTTTGCACCACCAAAGTCAATTAATACAGGTTTATGATCTGTATCTCGACGAATAATATTTTCGGGTTTGATATCCCGATGAATTACGTTTTTTTGGTGAACAAAATCGAGAACTGGCAATAAATCTAACAAAAGTTGGCGAATTTCTGTTTCGCTATAGGCCTGTTCTTGAACTTCTTCTAGGAGTGTTTTTCCAATAATAAATTCCTGGACTAAATATAAACTAGCGCCTTGTTCAAAGTAAGCTAATAAACGAGGAATTTGGGGATGATTTTCGCCAAGTTCGTATAATCTAAAAGCTTCTTCTTTGAAAAATTCTGCTGCTTTTGCACGCTGTCCTGTTCCCTGAACTTGGGGGAAAAATTGCTTAATAACGCAGGGTGCGTTTAGTCTGTCTACATCTTCTGCGGCATAGGTTTTGCTAAACCCACCTTCTCCGATTAAGCGCAAAACACGGTAACGGTTTCTGAGAAATTGTCCAAATGTACCGTGTCCACAAACGATACAAAATTTACTGTAGTCGGGGTTGAATGGGTTTGAACAATGGGGATTTTGACAAATTTGCATGGTGAAGGGGAAGATAGCATCTTGTCCAAAGTCAGCCCCAATTATTAATGATTTATTAGTTACCAGTTATCAGTTATTAAGTAGTAATTAAGGGTATATATATGGGCGCACAGATTTCCATTATAAGAGTAAGACTATAATATTTTTGAAAATTTGTCAAGTGCTTGGTTAATCATTTTTTGGTGGATTCAGATCATATTTTTGATTGAGAATAATTAACTAGATTCCCGATTTTTTGAGGAAATTGGGAATAGAATTCTCGTTCCCATACTCTGTATGGGAATGCGATTTAGAAGACTCTGCTTTTAGTAATAATAGAGTCAGAGCCTCTATGATGGCATTACCAGTCAGAGACTGGTAACGAGATAAATATAATCAATTTTCAGTTTTTTCTGGTAGGTTACGTGGTGGGATAGATCGCCCTTGATAAAATTGCTTTTCTAACTTGTTTAGTCTCCACCATAGTAACCCTAATGCTAGAGGTGTAACTGTCTCGATGATGACTATTGAAAGAGATGTTGGATGTATGAAAAATGCTAAAATTGGACTACTTGCTAAAGCTAATAATGCTATGATTGCACACCAGAATTTTAAGAGTTGAATATTAGCGAGGGCTGTTCTACAACTGGCGCATTTTTCTGTATGGGAGTGATACCGTTCTAGTAGTGCTGCTGTTGGTAATGGAGGAGGAAAAGGTTCTCCGGGAAATGGTTCGGCGTTGTATTGGTTCACCCACTGATGCAGTTCAAATACAAAACTATCTGCTTTTGTGGCTAGATAAAAGGCTTTGGTAATGTTAGGACTACCACCTTTTGCTTCTACATAACGTTCTTGGTGATGCAGAAAAATTTGGTCGTCTTCTAAAACACCATTTTGTCCCAGGTGATAATACCAACGTGGTCTAAGTTTAATAAATATACCAGGAAGTTTAGAGGGAAATTTAAAGGGGAATCGTGCAATTATCCGACATTCACCTTTGCGAATTGGTGTGGCATAAACGACGGTTAATATTCTTCCTTTTTGGGAATTTATATCATGCCAGATCAATGTAGGGGCGATAAATGTTGTTGATAATTCTCCTGTTTGTTGTGGTTTTAACCCTTGTTTCCATACGCCTTTAAAACCATGTTTTCCTGAGTTAATAACTTCTAATTCTAAAGGTGCAGCTTTGGAGCGATTGCCGACTGTACGATGATGGGTAAAGGCGACATGACTAGGATCGAGAATGTTTTCTAATAGTGTTAAGGCATCATAAGGAACATCTCGAAATGTGTTGATGATCACCCATCCATCTGGTGATTCTTCTATGGGTTCTATAACGGGAATTTTAGTTTTTGCGGCGTTTTCTGGGTTCCCTGTGTAAACAAATAATAGTCCTTGTTTTTCGGTTGTTGGTAATGATGATACACAGGCGCGTTGGGAGGTTTCGGCTTTACCTCCTGGTGGTTGTTGGGGAATTATTTGACAAGTTCCGTCTCCTGAAAATGCCCAACCATGATAGGGACATTCTAATAGTCCATTTTGGTTGATTCTGCCTTCGGAAAGTCTGGCTAAACGATGGGGACATTGGTCTATAAATGTTTGCCAAGATTGGTTTTTTTTGTCCCACCAAATAACTATATCTTTGCCTAATAGTGTAAAAGGAGTGGGTTTGGTTTTATCTAAGTCTTGAAGGTAGTGAACTGCATACCAGGCTTCGGTCCATTGGAAATGATCTGGGTTGTCGCCACCGGGTAATGTTTCTGTTGTGAATTTATTATTTATATTTGGGTTGGTTTCTAGCATTTTTTGAGGGAAATAAATATTCAAATACTATTGTCTCTATTCTTCATTTCATAAGCATTCTGACTCCTGACTCCTGAATTCTTGCTTACAAATTATTTTGTTTATCTCCAGATACACGAATTAGTTCTGCTATGATAGCGACGGTGGCGGTGATGGAAATTAACATGACGCTGAGGGCGTTAATATCAGGTTTGACTCCGGTTCTAATGCGGCTAAATATTTCCATTGGTAAGGTTGTAGAACCACTACCGGCAGTAAAACTGGAGATGAGAAAGTCGTCTAAGCTGAGGACAAAGGCGAGTAAGCAACCGGAGACAATACCAGGCATTAATTGGGGTAAGACTACTTGAAAGAAGGCTTGTATGGGTGTTGCACCTAAATCTAGTGCGGCTTCTTCTAGATGGGGGTCTAGGTTATTGAGTCTAGCAGATACGACTAGTCCAATGTAGGAGAGACAGAACACGATGTGGGCTGCTACGATTGTCCAAATGCTTAAGGGTATGGCGAAGGCTGCTAAACAGACTAGTGTGGCTACTGCGATCGCAATATCTGGAATTAATAATGGTAAATAAGATATACCACGATACAATGTTTTACCGGGGAAATTATAACGGGCTAACCCTACCGCCATCAAAGTTCCCAATACCGCAGAAACTGTGACTGCGCTGAAAGCAATTAGTAAACTGTTATTTACAGCCGATAAGATGCGATCGTCACTGAAGAGTTTTTGATACCATTCCAGGGTAAATCCTTGCCACGTGGCGCTGTAGGGTGACTTGTTAAAGCTATAAAAGCCTAGTACCACGATAGGCAGGTACATGAACACAAATATCAGCAGTGAGAACGCAGCCTGCCATGAGATAGGGGCTTTTTTGGTTTGTTTAGAGATATTCACGTTTATACTTAATTTTATAATTATTGTATTAGATTATACGATTTTTATCAAAGTAGTCAAGATATTTACAGGTAAATTAGCAGACATAAAATAAATTACTGTTTTATGCACATTTTATGCACAATTATTCCCAATGCTAACATCAAAATACAAAAATGATAAATAATCCCTAAGTATTCAGCATATAATATATTGCCGATTTTAACATAGTTTCGACATTTTTGTTAATTAATGATTGATTTTAAGGATCATAATTTTGTATATATTTAATTGATTTATGTCTTGAGTAGAATACATTTTCCCTACCTAAGATAGACAAAAAATATCCAAGTTACGACTTAAGATTTTTAAGCAATTATTCATAGAGTTGGTGTTTTAAGTGATTTACTGCTATAGTTAATCGCTGGCCATTAATTTACATCAAAAAATAAACACCACTAATTTACAGTCTTACCTTTAAGGAGGTTGATCATGAGAATTGCTCAGATTGCTCCATTGTGGGAGAGAGTACCACCTCCAGCTTATGGTGGAATAGAATTGGTAGTGAGTTTGTTAACGGATGAATTAGTTCGACGAGGACATGAAGTTACGTTATTTGCATCCGGTGATTCTTTAACTTTGGCTAATTTAATATCAGTTCATCCCCGTGCTTTAAGACTCGATTCTACTGTCAAAGATTACAATATTTATGAAATTCTACAACTGGCTTTAGTCTATGAACGAGCCGCAGATTTTGATATTATTCACTCCCATACGGGATACACCCCCTTAGCATACACAAATTTAGTGAAAACTCCCACGGTTCATACCTTGCATGGAATTTTTACTCCAGATAATGAGAAGATTTTTAAATATGCCAAAAAGCAGCCATATATCAGTATTTCTGATTCTCAAAGAGAACCTAGATTAGAGTTAAATTATGTCTCCACAGTTTACAATGGGATTGATGTGAGTAGTTATGAATTTTATCCTGAACCGATAAATGAGCCTTATTTGGCATTTTTGGGAAGAATGTCACCAGAGAAAGGCCCACATTTAGCAATTGAGATTGCTAAAAAAGCTGGTTGGCGATTGAAAATGGCGGGTAAAGTAGATACGGTAGATGTAGAATTTTTTGAAAAAGAAATTAAACCGCAAATTGACGGTGAGCAGATTCAGTATTTAGGAGAAGCTAATCATGCTGAAAAAAATATCTTGATGGGAGGTGCGGTAGCAACGTTATTTCCTATTACTTGGAGAGAACCATTTGGATTAGTAATGGTGGAATCAATGGCTTCTGGTACACCTGTAATTGCGATGCGAATGGGTTCAACTGAGGAAGTAATTGCTGATGGTGAAACAGGTTTCCTTTGCAATAATATGCAAGATTGTGTGAGTGCGATTGATAAGGTAGCGCGATTAAACCGCTATGCTTGTCGGCGATATGTAGAAAATCATTTTAGTGTGAAGCAAATGACGGATGGTTATGAAGCCGTTTATCAACAAATCCTTAAGGATAAATTTGCTCAACAAAATGGATATTTACGTCCTGCTTTAGTTAAGTAGATTTATTAAATAGAGCGCGAATTGTCTCTATGCGTTGGCGATTTACTCCCAAGTCGCCATAGCCTAAACGAGAAGCTGAACGGACATGAATCAGTTTAGCGTTAGAGTCTAGATAAAATTCGACATCATCAACAAATCCCATCAAAGCAGTTTTAAATTCTGCATATAAATAATCTTCAGTTTCAGTAATTATCTTAGTTCTAGGTAAAGATTGAATAATACTTTTGAGTTTAGATAATGCTTGTTCTGAGGTAGAAGTAAAACTCAGCGGTGCAATTTGATGGATTGAATCTGAAGCCTGACTGGAAACACAGTTAGGACTAGGAGGACAGGGTGCTAATCTACCATCACGAACGCCTAAATTATTGGGTCTTGTTCCTGCAAATATCATAGGATTCAGTAGGGGTAAAATAAATGAAGATGGTTAATTAAAAATGTAAGACAAGTATAGCGATCGCAATGATCCTTCTTATCCGTCACTTGTGGAATGTGCTAATAACCACAAAGCATAACGCTCTAATCCTACCAAAATAGCTGTGATTCCTAGCGCCCAAGCAAATAATACCAGATTACTAACATTACCAGCTTTTAAGGCAAAACTCAGAGAAGTAGCAACGGCTGGAGGGTGCATAGCATCGAGGAATATCATCAAAAATATAGCTGATACCATTGCCAGTCCACCAGAAATATACCCACCACCAAAAATTAAATAAGTGGTAAAACCAATACCAGCAGCCATCATTTGGGCAAGTATCAAAGTGCGGATAGCATTAGTTCCATGTTGAGGGTCAAGATAAATTAAAAAGGCGCTAGAAGCAAGAGAGGCAAATAATAGACGTTGTTGTGTGAGTGCTTCCACAAAACCCATAACTAACAGTATAGTTACGGTTGGGGCTGTAGCTAATGCTATTTCTCCTTTCCAGTTTAACCTGCGCCTGAGTGTCCGATTTGCCCCTTCTAATGGTTTTAAGCTAGAACGTTTTTGATTCATGATGCGTCAACTACAGCTTGTTACATCCACTTTAAGACTTTGGGGATATAGCTTCTTCCCACGAATGATAGACAATCATGAGGCTGATGAAAACATCGGTAATCTAATCGTTTTATCATGCCATTAATTACCATCTAGCCTCGAAATAAATTATGACATCCACAATTTCCATTAACGATAATCACTCGTTAAAACTTTCACCCTTAGAAGTCCCCAACCGCTTATTACTTGGCCCTGGACCCTCTAACGCCCATCCTGCCGTCTTACAGGCCATGAACACCACACCATTAGGGCATCTAGACCCCGCATTTTTAGCCCTGATGGACGAAATACAATCTTTATTACGCTACGTATGGCAAACGGAAAACCCCCACACTATCGCCGTTAGCGGTACAGGTACAGCCGCAATGGAAGCGACTTTAGCTAACACCGTAGAACCAGGAGATGTGGTATTAATTGGTGTAGCTGGTTATTTCGGAAATCGCTTAGTAGATATGGCGGGAAGATATGGCGCAGATGTGCGAACCATTACCAAACCTTGGGGACAGGTATTTTCTTTAGATGAAATTAGCACAGCTTTAGAAACTCATAAACCGGCAATTTTAGCTTTAGTTCATGCCGAAACCTCCACCGGCGCACGTCAACCTCTGGAAGAAGTGGGTGAGTTGTGCCGCAAATATGGCACATTGCTATTAGTAGATACCGTTACCAGCTTAGGTGGTGTTCCCATTTTCTTAGATGAGTGGGGAGTTGATTTAGCTTATAGTTGCAGTCAAAAAGGCTTGGGTTGTTCTCCTGGTGCTTCTCCCTTTACCATGAGTGCGCGGGCAATGGAAAAGTTGCAAAAACGTGAAACTAAAGTTGCAAACTGGTATTTAGATATGTTGTTATTGGGGAAATATTGGGGTGTTGAACGCACATATCATCACACTGCCCCGATCAATTTATATTATGGTTTACGGGAAGCTTTGCGTTTAGTAGCGGAAGAAGGTTTAGCAAGTTGTTGGCAACGTCATCAAAAAAATGTCGAATATCTTTGGGAAAGTTTGGAAACTATTGGGTTAAAAATGCACGTTGAAAAGGAATTTCGGCTACCAACTTTAACTACTGTTTGCATTCCTGAAGGGGTAGATGGAAAAGCTGTAGCAAAGCAGTTATTACTTGATCATAATATTGAAGTTGGTGGTGGTTTGGGTGAATTAGCGGGTAAGGTTTGGCGTGTGGGTTTGATGGGTTTTAATAGTCGTCCTGAAAGTGTGGATAGGTTGGTTGCGGCTTTGAAGGAGGTTTTGGGTAAGTAGGTTGTAGAGATGTTTTGAAACGCAGAGGAACGCAAAGGTAACGCGGAGGTTCGCAGAGAGGAGGGTTTGAATTTGTAGTTTTGTGTGGGGCGGGCATCTTGTCTGCCCTCTCGTTTATAATGTATAAAAGCATTTATTTATATCTAAAGGTATCCAGGTTTTTAGGATGTATAGGATGAGGAGAAAAAGGGATTTTAAATATCAATTTAATGGGTTTTGTACAATTAAGAAATCCTTGAACCTTTATTATCTGCGTCTATTTGCGTTCAATGATTCTTGATAAATAAAAAATCCTGTAAATCCTCTAATCCTGGATATCCTGATTCAGACTATGAAAAAAAATTCTCATAATCATCATGACTACCAATCCAAAACCATGTTACTACATCACCATCTAAAACTCCAATTGCTCGATAATTGCGAGTTATTCTAACAGACCAAATATTTTCCTGATTATTTATACATTTGAAATGCAAAGATGGATGAAAAGGATTTTCTCTCCATAACCGATAAGCTTTTCTAGCACTCTGTCTAACTTGCTTGTCCAGAGATTGGTATTCATCCCAGAAAGCAGGGAGAGTTGCGGATTTCATAACTTGTCATAGTCCATTGGTTTTGCAAGTCCTTCTGCAATCTCTCTTTTAGCACGTTGAGCATATTCAATCAATTTATTTTGAGTTTTATTAAATGAATTATCCCATTTTAATTCGTCTTGCAAATCTGCCAGATACTCTCGAAGATGTGCTGCAACTCTGTCTTGTATATCTTCAGGTAAAGATTCCATCATTGTAATTACAGAGGTAATTGCTGGAGATGACATAATAAAGTTTCCTTTTTTACTTTATAAGTCTATTTTACTAAAAAAATCCTGTAGATCCTCTAATCCTGGATATCCTGATTCTAACAAAGTAATTTACCATAATTCCTATCCAGAAATATGCACTACCAATTCTCTAGAATGATTATGTTGTCGATGTTCCCAAATATAAATACCTTGCCATGTTCCCAAAACTAAATAACCATTGTTAATAGGAATAGTTTCGGAAGTATGGGTTAAAACTGTACGGATATGTCCTGGCATATCATCAGCACCTTCGGCATCATGAATATAATTATTGCCTTCTGGGACTAATTTCGCCATGAAATTTGCTAAGTCTATCAACACATCAGGATCTGCATTTTCTTGAATTACTAAACTGGCTGAAGTGTGACGTAAAAATAATGTACAAAGTCCAGTTTTTACCCCTGATTCGGCGACAATGGCGGCAATTTTTGAGGTAATATTTTGAAATGATTTACCTGTGGTGGTAACTCTGAGTAATTTTTGGTAGTGTGTCATTCGATTTTGGATTTTGGATTGGAATTCAGCAATTTTAAGTAGGTGAACGGAAAAAACCGCAATATGTAACGAAAAGTAAATTTGCCCAAAACCTCTTCTCTGTTCCCTGTTCCCTTGTCATAACGACAATTTTTAACACCAACCTACTTATTTACAGTGACTGAAAATAATCTATCACGGCTTTGGCGATAGTTTCATTTCCATTTTGAGCTATTGGTTGCTGTTGTTGTGGTGGTTGGGGTGAATCATGGAGAAAATCCCAATTTCCTTGAAAAAATTCTGGAGGTGTAATAATTTGATGGTGGTTGTAATTCTTGATTCCTTCTAATAGCAAATTAGCTTCTGCAAAGTCATCACGGGGTATGGTAATTATAGGTAGTTCTAAACTGGTAGCTTCTGCAAAAGTGCTGTATCCAGGTTTAGAAAGCACTCGTCCACAAATTGGCATAAAATCTACAGGCCGATATTGACGATTTGTGATTTTAATTAAGTTGGGTAATTCTGGTGCTGAAGTATCAAAGGTGATAAATTGCCAATCAGGAAACTTACTCACATTATGATAAGGAATTGCTTGTAAACCTAAACCACCAAAGCTGAGTAAGATGGTTTTTTCTGGTGGTGCAGTTATTCCCCAAGTGGTGCGTATTTCTTCTGTGGAGAAGTGGGGAGAACCACCTGTTAAACCCACATCTATAATATTGGGGAAAGCTGACATATTTTCGTGGAAGGGAAGACGAAACAAGCGATCGCTCTTAGTATACCAATCACTAATCCAATCGGCAATTTCTATAAATTCCCCTCCCCAATCTCGATAAATAAAGTCCCAACTAAAGTTACTTGTCATCCAGCAGGGGATATTTGCCGCTTTGGCAAAGCCAGCAGCCATAAAAGGAATATCTGCCAAAATTAGATTAACACGATTTTGACGAATAAAGTTAACTTCTGAGGCAATTAAGGAATTTTGATTTTTTTTAATCTCCTGTAATTTTTCTAAGGTAGCGGCTTTATCCATTGTCAAACTATCCGTTTGCACTACCCCTAAATCAAAAGCACGTTGACGGTGAATAAAATCACCTTTGATATAGGATTCTAGCAGCCATCTAGGTGCGGTTGTGACCAGAATTAACAGCACTTCTGGACATAATTTTTGGATGGTTGCAGCTATGGCAGCAGTACGGGTAGTATGACCAAAGCCGTGATTGGTAATGGCTATATATAAAATTGGTCTGTTCATGATTTTTATGTCTGATATTTTTAATCGCAGATGAACACAGATTTGTTATCCGCGTTTATCTGCGTGCATCTGCGTTTTTTAACTCAAAAACTGTTTAATTGTTTCTATTAATGTGTCAATTTCTGATTCTAAGGTTAAGTAATGAACGCTGACGCGGATACAGCTAGGATTAGCAATTGTGCGGGTAAGGATTTTTTGTGATTCTAGAAATTTAACTAATTTTACATTTGGCTGATCATTGGTGAGTTGAAATGATACTAATCCGCTTTGGGGTGGGGAATTTTTTAAACATTTGATATTTGGCAAGTTTGTGAGTTGATGCCAAAGATATGTACTATTTTTACAGATTTGCTGATATCGTGCTTCTGCTGTTCCCCATTGATTATGAGTGGCGATCGCTTCCCTCAAACTTACATACAATGGAGTTGCTAAGGTAGACACTTCATATCTTCTACCATCTGGTTGCCAATCTATCGGTTGTGCTTGATTATTGGTAATTACTCCATCTAAACCAATAAATGTGGGTTGTAACTGTTCCCTGGCTTCTCTTCGCACATACAAACCACCCACTCCCGCAGGGCCACATAACCATTTATGACCTGTGAAAGCATAGAAATCTACACCCAATTCTGTTAAATTTAGAGGTAGAACTCCTGCTGATTGTGCCGCATCTACTAACAACAAAGAATTGTTATTCCTGCATATATCGGCGATTTTGTCAATGGGTAAAACTTGACCCGTGTTCCACAAAACATGACTTAAAACTACTAACCGTGTCTTGGGGCGCAAGTTTTCAGCAATAATACTGACAGGATCTCCTGCATTTAAAGTTGCCATTAGCGGACAAGTAGAAACTTCTACACCAAATCTGCGGCTAATTTCTCCAGCAGTGGCAATGACTCCGGGATGTTCACAGTCGGAGAGTAGTAAATGATCACCTGGTTGCCAATCAATCCCCCACATCCCAATGTTACAGCCAATTGTGACATTACCAGTGAATGTGATAGTGTCATTTGGTACATTAAACAAAGATGCGATCGCTTGTTTGGTAGCTTGCATTTGGGGAGATATCCAGCCATAAGCCTCAGCACCAAAGGGTCCTATTTCCTGAATATATGCTTGCGTTTGGGTAATAGCATCCATAGCCCCTTGAGGCATGGGTCCTTGTCCCCCATAATTAAAATAAATCTTATTCGCTAAAGCTGGAAATTGGGCGCGATGGTGATGCAACATATAAATTTTGGATTTTGGATTTTGGATTTTAGATTTTAGATTTTGGATGTTAAAACAGCCATTTAGCCAGAAACTCCATATTTATTAATTCTATTCTCCCCTGCCCCCTGCCTCCCCTGCTTCCCCTGCTTCCCCTGCTTCCCCTGCTTCCCCTGCTCCCCTGCTCCCCTGCTCCCCTGCCCCCCTGCCCCTCTGCCCCTCTGCCCCTCTACTTTTCCCCAAAATGCCCCAATTATTGTTAACTTAATAGGATGTTAATCAATGCTGAACTCCTGTTACAATACCAACGCTGTAAACGGCGGCCTTTTTTAGATACTCATGGTGACTATAACCAGCGAGAAGTTTCTCATGAGTTGTTGGTGAAAGTGCAACAAGACAAATTCACTCATCAACAAAGTGTGTTAAAAACCTTGGAGTACCATAAACCGAATTATCCTTCAGGGGACTGGCAAGCAGGAGCCGCAGCAACGATAGAATTGATGCAGCAAGGAGTTGATATCATTCATCGCGGTGTGTTCTTAGCCAATTATGCAGAAAAATACACCTTGCTGAGTCGTCCAGATTTACTGTTCAAACAACCAGGAACATCCAGTTTTGGAGACTGGGTTTATGTTCCCGTAGATATACAACTAGGTAAACGTCCCAAACAAGAATATCAAGTTATCGCTGCTTTTCATGCGGAAATTGTGGGAGCGTTACAGGATGTTTCTCTGGATATCGCTTGGTTGATTTTGCGGAATAAGGATTTAACCCATGTGGTGGATTTAGATAAATGGACACCACAAATGCTGGAGATATTAGCGGAGTATGTGCAGGTAATTGAATCACCAGAAGCACCAGAAGTATTTATTGCCCGTCAAAAATGTAATCTCTGTCACTGGTATAATCATTGTTATGCGATCGCTCAATCACAGCAACATCTCTCCCTCTTACCTGGTGTAACACCGATTCGTTACACTCAACTACAAGCATTATCCACTACCACCTTAGAAGCACTTGTTAACACCAGTCCCAGCACTTTAGAAAATCTGGTCGGGTTTGATGCAGAAGTAGCATCTAAACTCATAATACAAGCCCAATCAACATTCACAAAACGCCCTCTCATTTTACCCTACGCCCTACCCATCGAAAACCTGACCTTTACAGCCCCCATTGAGATATATTTTGATATTGAGGCACAACCAGATTTAAATTTAAATTACTTATTAGGGGTTTTGGTAGTTGATAGACAAACTAACACCGAACAGTTTTATTCATTTTTAGCAGAAACACCAGCCCAAGAAGAATTAATTTGGCAGCAATTTCTGGATTTGGTTTGGCAATATCCCCAAGCGCCAATTTACCATTTTTGTGCCTACGAAGTTGATACAGTCAAAAAACTAGGAAGACTTTACCGCACACCTTACTCTTCAGTCAGTCCCGTGCTTAAGCGTTTTATAGATATTTATGAACAATTAACCCAAAGCGTAGCTTTACCAATAGAAAGTTATGCACTCAAAGCGATCGCACGTTGGTTAGGATTTGAATGGCGAGATCCAGAAGCTACTGGCGCAAAATGTATTTATTGGTATGATCAATGGTTAGAAACAGGCGATCGAACCTTACTAGAACTAATCCAACGCTACAACGAAGATGACTGTCGCGCCACCCTCACAGTTAAAAACTGGCTAGCAGATTTTTTTCAGAATGAACACACCAAAAGATTAGCGTAACTGCTATTAGCTAACCATGCAATTGCTGAAAAAACTTTTCAAACCGCCATTAATCATTTACATCATCATACCCATCATCATTATCAGTCTCTTCTCCAGTAATATTGCGACCGCTTCAGTCAAAATAACAAGTATAGAATTTATCGGTGCAGCCACCTTACCCACAGGATTATCTTTCCAAAAAATAGAACTAGGAGGACTATCAGGAATTACCTACGATTCCCAACAAGACCTCTATTATGCAATTTCCGACGACAGAGGACAAAAAGCACCTGCTCGATTTTATACCCTAAAAATTGACCTCAGCAAAGGTAAATTAGCGCCAAATGGAGTCGTTCCCATAGCCGTTACCACCCTATTAGATCAAAATAATCAAAAATTTCTCCCCAACACCACCGATACAGAAGGAATAGCATTAACCAAAAAAGCAACTTTATTTATTTCCTCTGAAGGAGATGTTCAGAAATCAATCAATCCCTTCATTAAAGAATTTTCCCTCGCTTCCGGTCAAGCTATTAATACCCTACCCATTCCAGATAAATTTTTGCCAGATCAAAAAAATCAAACAGGTATCCGCAATAATTTAGCTTTTGAAAGCCTCACCATCACACCCGACAACCAATCATTATTTACAGCCACGGAAAACGCTTTAATTCAAGACGGTTCACCATCAAAACCTGGTGTAGTTAATAATTGCCGCATTTTGCAGTACAGTCTCACCAGCAATCAGCCTCAAAAAGAATTCCTCTACCAAACAGAACCAGTCACACCCCTATTCAATTTTACAGGCAAGTTTAACAGCGGATTAGTTGATTTACTCTCCCTCGATAATCAAGGACACCTCCTCAGTCTAGAAAGAACTTTTACAGGGTTAGGATTTGCTGTATCCTTATTTCAGGTTTCCTTAGAAAATGCTGAAGACATCCACAATATTGGTAGTTTGTCAACTGTTAACACCACCAAAATCAAACCAGTTCAAAAAGAACTACTCCTAGACTTGCAAAATCTGGACTTAGCCTTAGACAACATCGAAGGCTTAACCCTGGGTGCTAAACTACCTAATGGACAAACTTCATTAATTCTCATCAGCGACAACAATTTTAACAAACTGCAAACCACTCAAATCCTTGCCTTTCAACTCAAACTCGAATCACCACTGAACAGGTTATTACATCTGCTACGCTATTAGAAAGCAAACTGGATTTCTATAGATAGGGCTTGCTTAATAAAGCTAAAACATAGATATATCAAGAGTTGGAAAATTAAAAAGGTAAATCAGGTCAAAGAAATAAGCGTTGAAACTACCAAAAACCTATCACTGGATCTGATTCTTCTCTTCTTCTAATTCTTCCTCCTGACTCCTGACTCCTAACTCCTAACTCCTGACTCCTGAATTCTTACGATAATTTACGTATTATTACAGATACACAATAACTGCTACAATATGTTACATAAGATTAATTAGAGTTTACTCACCAAAAAAATTGGTGTGATATCCATTTACAGGATTAAAGCCAGCTATCTCAATTTTACCAAACCAACGTCGGTTATAGCATCCATCAAGGTGTACAGGACATCATTTGTTGATAAAACTTAGACATAAACTAGACTTTCAACCCTGTCACCTATCACCTGTTTATACGAATAGAGCTTTAGCATTGCTAAACTTTCACAAATCAAATATTAGTTTGATAGCATTATTGAGATTTGTATAAATAGTCGAAAACAATAGCTGTAATAAATTTGCTAAAGTATCCTGTAGTAAATATCCATTGATTTTGTGGTGCAATATAACAACCAGGATATGAATGAGTACCAAACACCATCAGACATTTACATCGGCAAATTATTAAATAATCGCTATTTAATCAGAGATTTACTTGGTGCCGGAGGCATGGGAAGAGTTTACCTTGCAGAAGATGTCACCAAGAACTGTATGTTAGTCGCTGTTAAAATGCTCTCTTTAAGTATAGGCAACACACAGTTAGCTGAACGCTTTGGTAGAGAAATTTTTATCGGCGCTCAATTAGGGAAAAAGAGTTCACATATTACCCGTGTATTGACCTATGGTATTACTAATGAAAAAATACCATTTTATGTAATGGAATATTTACGGGGAAGAACCCTCAAACAAATTCTGAAAATTGAGAATTTAACTCTGTCAAGATTTATAGAAATCAGCCAGCAAATTTGTTTAGGGTTAGATTGCGCTCATAAAGGTGTAACCCTAAATGGTAAAATTTATCCGATTGTGCATAGAGATATTAAACCAGAAAATATATTCATTCATAATGATGGTCAAAGAACAGAAATAGTTAAAATTCTTGATTTTGGAATTGCCAAATTTTTGACCGAAAGCGGTGGAATTACAATGACTGAGGCTTTCATAGGTAGCTTGCCTTATTCATCTCCAGAACACATGCAAGGTAAAAAAATATTGGATGAACGCTCTGATATTTATTGTTTGGGTCTGTTAATGTTTGAAATGTTAACAGGAAAACATCCATTTCATACAACAAGTCACTCCTTTAGCACTTGGTGTAGACTTCATTGTATTCAAGCTCCACCTACATTTGAAGAAGTTAATCCTTCTGTTCAGATTCCCCAAGAATTGCAGCAGTTAGTAATGCGTTGTTTAGCAAAAGATGTAAATGACAGACCCCAAAATGTCAGTGATATCTTAGAAAATTTAGCGAAAATTAAGACGCAAATTCAAGAAAATTCTATCCAAAATAGTGGAGAATTACAACTAGATTCTCATGTAAAATTAGCGCCTTTAACATCAATCTCTGAAAAAGAATGTTGGCAGAAACATTGGCCTAAGAATAAACCATTGGCATCAATTTGTTTTCCCCATCTTTTACATACAACAAAAGGGAATATACCAACTTTGTGGGCAATGTTACCTGAAGCTGAAATTCTCAAGCTTAAAAATAAAACTCATACTAATGAATTTATTAGTAAAATGGATTATCCAATGCTATTGTGGATAACAATGTTATATGATGATGAATCGGGTTTGATTAGATGGCTATCTTATTACTTAGATATTAAAGATATTAGAGAAGAAAAAATATTGCGTAATTTATCAGGAATTGGTTACTATCATCTGCTATTATTTACCCATGAAAATCCTCATAAATGTAGTCATGTCTTAACTTTTTTGCTGACAGCTAAACAGCGTCAATATCTATCAGATATTATAAATTCTAGTCGAAATAGCCATAAAATTAATTCTTCCAAACAAGCAAAAAATATTCTCAGAATAGAGTATGAAAAATTCAAAAAGGAAGTAAATAAAAAATTAAATATTAACTCTAAAAAACTACCTAATTTTTTCAATTCTTGGGCAGACAAATTATTGGATATATTTAAATCATCATGAATTAGTACATAAACAGTAATTGTTTCCACTAATTTTATTTCACTTAGAGGTTATTTAAATGAAAAAAAAATCATTTGCGTCTCCAGAAAATCGGGATTTGCTTGCAAACCGTTATGAACTTAAACAACTAATCGGTAAAGGTGGCATGGGTGAGGTTTTTTTAGCCCATGATGTCTTGCTAGGAGGTACACCAGTTGCCATAAAATTTTTAACTCAAACGGTAGCTAATCCCAAAGTTCAAGCCAGATTTAACCGTGAAGCTCTTTTGAGTGCCGCGTTGAGCCAAAAGAGTATACATATTGTGCGGGCTTATGATTATGGTGTGAGTAAAAGTGGTAAAGCGTATTATGTAATGGAATATTTATCTGGCAAAAGTTTAAAAGATTTAATTCCTATTCCTGTACCTATATTTCTGACTCTAGTACGTCAGATTTGTTTGGGTTTACAGTGCGCTCATCAAGGCATTTCTATGGATGAAAAAATTTACCATCTAGTTCATAGAGATATTAAACCAGCTAATATTATTGTGATACCTGATCCCATACTAGGGCAATTGGTAAAAATTTTAGACTTTGGGATTGCCAAGTTTTTAAACTCGTCCGCAGCACTTAATACTAAGGGATTTCATGGAACTTTACCCTATTGTTCCCCGGAACAATTAGACGGAGCAGAATTAGACAATCGCTCTGATATTTATAGCTTAGGTGTAATGATGTTTGAAATGCTAACAGGACAAAAACCTTGGCAACCAGAAACAGAATATTTCGGTGCTTGGTATAAGGTACATCTATTTGAAAAACCAAGAGCGATCGCAGATGTGAATCCTTATGTACAAATCCCCCAGCAGTTAAATGACTTAATCATGAATTGTCTGCAAAAAAAGCCCAATCAACGACCCCAAAATATGGGTGAAATTCTCAGTGTATTGGCTGAGATAGAACAATCTATCCAAAAAACCAAAACCACAAACCCAGAGACAAAAACCCTGGTTGATAATGCCGTGGCTTCTGACAATTTAGCAAAAATGAACAATAAATATGAGAAATTTATCTGGCCTGAAAATAAACCCATTCAAGAAATCGTTTTTCCTCAGCTTATAGATACTGCATCAGGATCTATCGTTTCTCTATGGCTAATGTTACCCGAACAAGAAATTAAAAATCGCTCCCAAACCAAAGCTTACAACCAATTTGTCTTTGTCACCTCTCCCCACCCGATGCTGCTGTGGTTAACAGTGCTTTACAGTCGGCAATTGGAACCCAAATGGCTACCCTGCTACCTGGATATGCAAAATCCCCAAAATCTCCAGATGGTATCCACCTTGACAACCACTCAGTCTTACCCGTTGGTTTTCTTCACTATAGAATCCCCCCATAAATGTGCCAACATCCTCCGCAGTTCCATTAGTCCAGCACAGCAACAAAATTTGAAAACCTGGGTTCAACAAACTCAGCAACTACCATCCTCTTCTCAACCCCAAGTTAGCAAAAAGTTGTTAAAGCAGAAATACAAGCAGATCCAATCTCAGATATTAGAACGTTTAAACTCTCAAGCACGGGCTATAGTCTAAATTAAGGTTGTAGGGAAGATGTAAAGAAAAAAAATATCAATATTTTTGCTCCCAACTACTTGACAAGTAAAAAATAATAGGCAATAATAATAAAGTTGAAAACAACAAGGGACTGTAGTTCAATTGGTTAGAGCACCGCCCTGTCACGGCGGAAGTTGCGGGTTCGAGCCCCGTCAGTCCCGTTCTAAAGACACCGAAAGCTGAGTCATGGGAAAAAATATAAATCAAGCTGATTTTATCAGCCTGGGAAAATAGCCCATATAGGTGGTTTACAGCCACTCAGCAATTGCTACATTAATAATGCTTTGTGAGAGAGAGAATTAACTGTGTCTGTTAGAGTTCGTATTGCTCCTAGTCCTACTGGAAATTTACATATTGGTACAGCCAGAACTGCTGTATTCAATTATTTATTTGCCCGTCACCATGATGGGAAATTTATTTTACGCATTGAAGATACAGATTTAGAGCGATCGCGCCCTGAATACACCGATAATATCCTCAGTGGACTGCGCTGGTTAGGATTGAACTGGGATGAAGGGCCATTTTTCCAATCTCAACGTTTGCACCTCTACAGAGAAGCAGTGCAGAAATTGTTAGATCAAGGATTAGCCTATCGTTGCTACACAACTTCTGAAGAATTAGACGCGCTGCGGGAAGCACAAAAAGCCAGAAACGAAGCACCCCGCTACGATAACCGTCACCGTAACCTCACCCCAGAACAACGCGCCGCTTTTGAAGCCGAAGGACGCTCCTCTGTGATTCGCTTTAAAATAGAAGATGGCCGAGAAATTGGCTGGAATGACTTGGTACGAGGTCAAATGTCTTGGCGTGGCAGTGACTTAGGTGGTGATATGGTAATAGCACGCGCATCTGCTGATGGTATTGGTCAACCACTATATAACTTTGTCGTCGTCGTGGATGACATTGATATGCAAATCACTCATGTCATTCGTGGTGAAGACCATATTGCCAATACAGCCAAACAAATTCTGTTGTATGAAGCTTTAGGTGCCAAAATTCCCGAATTTTCCCATACACCACTGATTTTGAATCAAGAAGGGCGCAAACTTTCTAAACGAGATGGAGTAACTTCTATTTCTGACTTTCAGAAAATGGGCTTTACTGCGGAAGGTTTGGTAAATTATATGACCTTGTTGGGATGGTCTGCCCCAGATTCTACGCAGGAAATATTCACCTTAGAATCAGCAGCTAAGGACTTTACTTTTGAGCGCGTAAATAAAGCTGGTGCGAAATTTGACTGGGATAAACTAGATTGGATCAATAGCCAATATATCCATAATATGCCCGTTGTTCAGCTGACAGATTTACTCATCCCATTTTGGCAAGAAGCCGGATATTCATTAACTGATGGTAGGGAGCGTTCTTGGTTAGAACAGTTGGTAAGTTTAATTGCTGCTAGTTTAACGCGGCTGGTGGATGCTGTTCCCATGACCAAACTATTTTTTACTGAAGGGGTAGAATTGAGCGAAGAAGGTGCAACTCAACTCCAGCAAGAAGGGGTGAAAGCGACCCTACAAGCTATTCTCACAGCCTTAGAAAATCAGCCGCAACTTTCAGCTGATACCGCCCAGGATATTATTAAGCAAGTGGTAAAAGAGCAGAAGGTCAAAAAAGGTTTAGTCATGCGATCGCTCAGAGCAGCTTTGACCGGAGATGTACATGGTCCAGACCTAATTCAATCATGGCTATTACTAAATCAGATTAGTTTAGATAAACAGCGTTTAAATCAAGCAATTTCAGCCGCTAATTAAGTGACAGGTGATAGGTGACAGGTAACAGTGATCACTGTCTCCTTCATCCTTCCATTGGGAACTAAATTTAAAAAATTTATGTCTTAAAATACACTTAGAAAAAAATTTAATACAATGTCTACAAAACCTCTCAATATAGGAAAAAGATTATCGTTGATGATACTTACCCTGAGCATAACAACTATGAGTCATGGTCTTGTTGGTGCTGAAGAATCACCAATTTTTGGAGATATAACTATCAAACGGCAATTTTCCCCAGATCCTTTAGAAGTGCGGGGTATGAGTGGTGGTTCAGTTCCAGCTAGAAAAATCAATGGAGGAAGTGAAACTCCCACAGGTTCGTGTAGTGGGTTTGTGGATGAAGCACCTGATCACACTTTGAAGCTAACCAGCAAATTCGATTACCTAAAGCTTCAAGTAGAAAGCCCAGCAGACACCACCATCATAATTAAAGGACCCGGTGGTAATTGGTGCAATGATGATTTTGATGGAAAAAATCCTGGTATTGTCGGTGAATGGTTGAAGGGAACTTACCAAATTTGGGTTGGTTCTTACGAAAAAGGCAAATATTTACCCTACACTTTAAAAATTACTGAAGTCAAATAAGTACGGTCGGCATTAAAAATTGTCGTTATGACCAGGCAAAAGCCAGCTACTTTAGTACATTATGGTTTTCCTATAGCAATGGGTTTAAATGGGTAACATCCATGGATGTACCGTGATGTGTAATTCCATAGTTAAACGTATATAAACAAATATAAATGCAGATAAATGTATTCGATGATAAAGTGCGATTTAGCATAAAATTAGTATTAGAGATAGAAAAATAGAAATTAGCCCTAAACCCTTGTAATAACTGGTTTTGGGAATTTTTAATTTTTAATTTTTAATTTTTGATTGGTATTAGTATGAGAATTAAGTTAAATTTAATTAAGATTCTGGAAAAACTTCATGAATCTGCCATAAGCAAATGACCGTGTTATGGCTCAAATTACAAAATGGATTTATAAACATCCGTTACAAAGCAGTCCTATTGGTATCTAGAGGCAAATTAAAAGATGAAATTCTCTTGGAGAGTCGTAGCACTCTGGTCAGTGCTGGCTTTAGTAATTGGCTTTTTCTTCTGGCAAGGCGCTTTTGCAAACGCTCCTGCTGACACAAGTAAAAATGCAGCTAATACCCGCATGACTTATGGCCGCTTTTTGGAATACTTGGACGCTGATCGCGTTACCAATGTAGACCTGTATGATGGCGGTAGAACTGCAATTATTGAAGCTAATGACCAAGATATTGAAAACCGTGTTCAACACTGGCGGGTAGATTTACCTATTAATGCACCAGAGTTAATCAATAAACTCAAAGCACACAACGTCAGTTTTGATGCTCATCCTATTCGCAATGATGGCGCAATTTGGGGTTTGTTGGGAAATCTGATCTTCCCAGTTTTATTGATTACTGGTTTATTCTTCTTGTTCCGTCGTTCTAATAATCTTCCCGGTGGCCCTGGCCAAGCGATGAATTTCGGTAAATCTCGCGCTCGGTTTCAAATGGAAGCGAAAACCGGAGTAAAATTTGACGATGTGGCAGGAATAGAGGAAGCCAAGGAAGAATTACAGGAAGTTGTCACTTTCCTCAAACAGCCAGAAAGATTTACTGCTGTGGGTGCAAGAATTCCTAAAGGTGTACTGTTAGTTGGACCTCCAGGTACTGGTAAAACTTTACTAGCAAAAGCGATCGCCGGGGAAGCTGGTGTACCCTTCTTTAGTATTTCCGGTTCAGAATTTGTAGAAATGTTTGTGGGTGTGGGTGCTTCCCGTGTCCGCGACCTGTTCAAAAAAGCCAAAGATAACGCTCCCTGTATCATCTTTATTGATGAAATTGATGCAGTAGGTCGTCAACGGGGTGCAGGTATCGGTGGTGGTAACGATGAAAGAGAACAAACCTTAAACCAACTATTAACAGAGATGGATGGTTTTGAAGGAAATACAGGCATTATTATTATTGCTGCTACCAACCGTCCTGATGTTTTAGACTCCGCACTGTTGCGTCCCGGTCGTTTTGATAGACAGGTGACAGTTGACGCACCTGATATTAAAGGACGTTTGGAAATTTTAGAAGTCCATTCCCGCAATAAGAAATTAGATCCTAGTGTATCCTTAGATGCGATCGCCCGTCGCACCCCTGGCTTTACCGGCGCAGACTTAGCCAACCTCCTCAACGAAGCAGCCATTCTCACCGCGAGAAGACGCAAAGACGCAATTACTCTCCTAGAAATTGATGATGCAGTAGACAGAGTAGTTGCAGGTATGGAAGGTACTCCCTTGGTGGACAGCAAGAGTAAGCGTTTAATCGCCTACCATGAAATCGGACACGCTTTGGTTGGTACTTTATTAAAAGACCACGACCCAGTGCAAAAAGTGACTTTGATTCCTAGAGGACAAGCACAGGGTTTAACCTGGTTTACACCCAACGAAGAACAAGGCTTAATTTCTCGTTCCCAACTCAAAGCCAGAATTACCGGTGCTTTGGGTGGTCGTGCAGCAGAAGAAGTGATTTTCGGTGCTGCGGAAGTGACAACTGGTGCGGGTGGAGACTTGCAACAGTTATCAGGAATGGCACGACAAATGGTAACACGGTTTGGGATGTCTGACTTGGGTCCTTTGTCACTGGAAAGCCAACAGGGTGAAGTGTTCCTTGGTCGTGACTGGACAACACGGTCAGAGTATTCTGAATCTATAGCTTCTCGTATTGATGCTCAAGTAAGATTAATTGCAGAAGAGTGTTACGATAACGCTAAAAGAATTATCCGTGAACATCGCAGTGTTACAGACCGTTTGGTTGATTTGTTGATTGAAAAAGAAACCATTGACGGTGAAGAATTCCGGCAAATTGTTGCTGAGTACACTGTTGTACCAGATAAATCACAGTTTGTACCTCAACTGTAAGGTTTTTAGTTAGATGTGAAATTGATGGGGATGGTGCAAACTGTCCCTATTTTTTTGCAAAAATAAACCAAAGATCCGTAGGTTGGGTTAAGCGACAGCGCAACCCAACAAACCCTTGTAAATGTTGGGTTATGCCTTCGGCACACTGCGTGAACGTTCCTCAACCCAACCTACATAATTTCATTATTTTGAGCTTAACCGACAAGTATTGACATAATTTCAGGAAGTAAGATGACTAATTTAAAATATTTCACTTACATTAATATTCACATCAGGAAAAGCTAAAATTGATAAAACTTGATTCTTCCCTAAATTCTTTACATCCTGATAAATTCCATCAATAGGATTTCTATAAACTTCGATAACTTCCTGATTTACATCCACTAACCAAACTTCAGGAATATTTGCTTCTGCATACAAAGAAATTTTCACTTCCCGGTCATATTTTACCGTTGTATCAGCAACTTCTATTAACAAAAATATATCTTCTGGTTGGGGGTGTGAATTTCTATAAAAATCTGCACGGGGTTTTAATAATGCTATGTCTGGTTGCGGTTCAGAAATTTCATTTAAAACGACTGGGTTATGTACACTAACTATAGCAAGTTTTTGTAAGATTAAAACTAACAGATTCGTGAAAAATATCACACAACCTGAATGTTTGGGAATAATAGGGGACATATTAATTATTTCCCCCCTGATTAATTCTACACGGTCATTTTCTGTTAAAATACCCGCATCAGCCATTTGATGGTATTGCTGAACTGTAAATTGGTGTCTGACTAAAGTAACAGTCATTTTCACCTCCGTGTGAATTTGATATGTGATAAACAACAAAAATCCGAAAGAACCTATTTTAGATTGTATCTAAATATAGAAACTTTACCAAAATACTATGAATAGCAAAACCAAAATATTGACTATTGCTGCTATCACTGTCACCGCTTCTTTTTTCACAGTGGGAATGGTTACTGCACAAACAAAACTAACCAGTCAATCAAAAGTAACTATTAATGGTATTGGTGCTGTAAAAGCAGGAATGAATCTTCCTGAAGCTGCTGCTGCTGCTAATGCTCGTTTATATGTTTCCGCTTCTCCCAGTGATAGCTGTTACTATTTGGAAGCAGAAGGAGACATTAAAGGTATATCATTTATGGTGACAAAAGATGAAGCTAAAAGTCGTCAGAAATATATCACCAGTGATGTTATTGCTAGGGTCGATATAGATGACCCAAGAGTTACTACAGTTTCGGGAGCAAAAATTGGTGATACAGAAGCAAGAATAAAATCTCTTTATCCTGGACAAATTAAAGTTACACCTCATAACTATGTCCAAAATGGACATTATTTAACTTTAATACCCAAAGATAAAGCTGACCAAAATTATAGAGTCGTTTTTGAAACAGATGGTCAGCGGGTAACTAGATATAGGTCAGGTAAATTACCAGAAGTAGAATTTGTAGAGGGATGTAGTTAAAATTTGGGAATGGGGAATGGGGAATAATTATTTACCAATTACCAATTACCAATCATTTAACCAAAATATGGGTTATCGGTTTGTTTCCACACCTAACCGCAAATCAATTCCCTGGCTTTATTAGCTTTATTTATTCCCTGACTTGTACAATATCTGGTAAACATCCCCTCAACCACAACCGAAAACTATGATGATATAATTGATATTTAGTTTCCTTACCTTCTCTAAATTCGTGCAAAAATTCTAACCACTGTTCTATCACTTCCATCACATCAAAAACATCTCCATTGATAACTTGACTAATAGCTAAAGCTGACATCGGTTGTATTTCCCCAGCAGTCAAAACCCGCAAGACATTCACAGCAAAATCAGATAAACCATCACCTTGCATTTTTGCCCAATGTTGTTGATAATAACTTTCTAAATTTGGAGGAATATTATTAATATTCTCAGGTTGATCATAAAAACCCTCAGCAAAAGCTTTTAAAACCTGCTGCACATACATAAAATTATCTTCATTTTCGTTAAACCTCTCCCCTAACCCCTCTCCTACAAGGAGAGGGGAACTATCTTTCCCCCATTCCCTCGCAGGGAAGGGGGGTAGGGGGGTTAGGTTTCTTTGAATATATAATTTCACATCCTCCCTATTTTCCCTCTGAAAATCCGATAAATCTAAAACCTGTGATGGTGCTTCAATTAATAACCCACTATGCGACTTTTTATAAGGACGACGTGCAAAAATAAAATATACTTGATCTGGTAAATATCGCGGTAGATAAAATAAATTAGTTCCTATAGCTTGATGTTCTAAATTAATAGCATCCAAACCATCAATAATAATAATTAACTTTGACTCTGGTGATAAACTCTCGCTGATTTGTTGAAATAATAACGAAAACACCGAACTATCATAATTATCAAAATCCAGATTTTCACTATTTAATAAACTCTGGAATTTGCTGATTAACTGTGTACAAATATCTGTTAAAAATTCCTCAACCCGATTTTTACCAGGAATTTGGGCATTATAATAAATAATATCAGGATTTTGCCGTACCAATTGGGCAAGAATGGCACTTTTACCGCTACCGGGAACACCGACAATTGTAAAATAACCCTTGGGGTAACGGTAGAGAAAATTATTAATAGCAGTGAAGACAAAATCACGACCGACAAAATTTTCACTCTTTGCTGAAGCAGAGAAAGATAAACTATTCATCTGTCACCTTTCCTTGCAAATACAGAAAATGTAACCTTCCTGAATATTCTCCTGCTACGATTGTGACACCATCAGGAGCAACTGCACAGCATAATATAGGACTTTCTCCTGTGAAAGTTGCTATTTCCTTTCTGGTTGCTAAATCCCAGATTTTGATAGTGTTGTCAGATGAACCAGAAATCACAGTTTTTCCATCGGGTGTGACTGCGAGTGCTTTTACCGAGTCACTATGACCTTTAAGGGTGAACTTTTCTTTTGCTGTTCCCAAATCCCAGACTTTGATAGTGTTGTCATCTGAACCAGAAATCACGGTTTTTCCATCGCGTGTAACTGCGATCGCACTTACCCAGTTACTATGACCTCCAAGGGTGAACTTTTCTTTTGCTGTTCCCAAATCCCAGATTTTGATAGTCTTGTCTCTTGAACCAGAAATCACGGTTTTTACATCGGGTGTAACTGCAATCGCTGTTACCCAGTGACTATGACGTTCAAGGGTGAACTTTTCTGCACCTGTTTCCAAATCCCAGATTTTGATAGTCTTGTCATTTGAACCAGAAATTAAGGTTTTACCATCCGGTGTGACTGTGATCGCTGTTACCCAGTGACTATGACCTTGAAGGGTGAACTTTTCTGCACCTGTTTCCAAATCCCAGATTTTGATAGTCTTGTCATCTGAACCAGAAATCACAGTTTTTCCATCGGGTGTAACTGCAATCGCTCTTACCCAGTTACTATGACCTGTGTTAGCGTAGCGTTCCGTAGGAAGGGTGAACTGTTCTTTCCCTGTTCCCAAATCCCAGATTTTGATAGTGCTGTCTCTTGAACCAGAAATCACGGTTTTACCATCGGGTGTAACTGCAATCGCACTTACCCAGTTACTATGACCTTTGAGGGTGAATTTTTCTGTTCCTGTTCCCAAATCCCAGATTTTGATAGTGCTGTCTCTTGAACCAGAAATCACGGTTTTACCATCGGGTGTAACTGCAATCGCACTTACCCAGTTACTATGACCTGTGAGGGTGAACTGTTCTGTTCCTGTTCCCAAATCCCAGATTTTGATAGTCTTATCACCAGAACCAGAAATCACCGTTTTTCCATCCGGTGTCAGTGCGATCGCACTTACCCAGTTACTATGACCTGTGTTAGCGTAGCGTTCCGTAGGAAGGGTGAACTTTTCTGTTCCTGTTCCCAAATCCCAGATTTTGATAGTCTTGTCATCTGAACCAGAAATCACCGTTTTTCTATCCGCTGTCAGTGCGATCGCTCTTACCCAGTTACTATGACCTGTGAGGGTGAACTGTTCTGTTCCTGTTCCCAAATCCCAGATTTTGATAGTGTTGTCACCAGAACCAGAAATCACCGTTTTTCCATCCGCTGTCAGTGCGATCGCTCTTATCCAGTTACTATGACCTGTGAGGGTGAACTTTTGTGTTCCTGTTCCCAAATCCCAGATTTTGATAGTGTTGTCACCAGAACCAGAAATCACCGTTTTTCCATCCGCTGTCAGTGCGATCACTCTTACCCAGTTACTATGACCTTTGAGGGTGAACTGTTCTGTTCCTGTTCCCAAATCCCAGATTTTGATAGTGTTGTCACCAGAACCAGAAATCACCGTTTTTCCATCCGCTGTCAGTGCGATCGCATTTACCCAGTTACTATGACCTTTGAGGGTGAACTGTTCTGTTCCTGTTCCCAAATCCCAGATTTTGATAGTGTTGTCACCAGAACCAGAAATCACCGTTTTTCCATCCGCTGTCAGTGCGATCGCACTTACCCAGTTACTATGACCTTTGAGGGTGAACTTTTGTGTTCCTGTTCCCAAATCCCAGATTTTGATAGTGTTGTCACCAGAACCAGAAATCACCGTTTTTTCATCCGGTGTCAGTGCGATCGCACTTACCCAGTTACTATGACCTTTTAGAGTACGAATTAGTCCACCACCACCAGGAGGTGTGAGGCTACCTATTAAACTATATAAACCTATATTTTTATCTGTGGCGATTTGTACTAATAAATTTTTAATTTCTGGTAAGTCAAAATATGTTAGTCGTGCTGATAGTTGTCCCTTGAGTTGTTTTGGATCTTTAAATATTATGTGTGTTGAGCTAAATAAAGCCCTTTGAATTAATTTTAATGCCTTGACAGTTTTCGCATACTGTGAATTATTCTTTATTTTGGAAGTATCTAATAAATCATAATCTTCAATCAGTGCTTGTACTCCAAATAAGGGATGATTGATTTTTGTGGTAATAAACTCATAGTCAGATAATAATTTATACAGTTTTGTATAGTCTTTACCCTCTAATAATATTTCAGGTAAGTAGCCCAATCTATATTTTTGGTCTTCCTCAGATAATTGATTAAACCAATCTATAAAATTAGTCATATAATCCCTCACTCATATCATTAGAAATTTCTGTAGCTTTCACAATATCCTGTTTTCGTAAAAAATCTCGGAAACTCTCATGATAAAAGCGATAAAGATTTAGTTGATTATTTTCCTGCTTTTGTATTTGTAAAAACTGTGTCCAATCTCGAATAACTTCCTGTACTTTCAGCTTACTTTGTTTAGAATGTTTAGCAATTAAATCATCAGATATAGCTTCTTTTGCAAAACATATTGCGTAAATGATTTTAATTTTATCCTTGGGTAAGGGTTTTTTACTCATTCCCATAATGCGCCAATGACTCGCATAATATCCTTGTAAACCTGCGGGTAATTCTTCTAGTTTTTCATCTTGATAAAATCCTTCCGCAATTGCTTCTAACACATAGCGTAAATACATGAAATTGTTTTCACTTTTAGCAGCAATAGTTTTCACAAATTGCGGTTTACTGATGTTATTTTGTTGATTGATCCAACTTTCTAAACCTGCTTTGTATTTTTCTAATCCGAGAAATTCTAAAATATAGGATTCAACATCATCTTTACTGTTTTGTTGATATTCCCTTAAATCCAATTCTGCATATTTAGTATTTGGGGAAAGAGTTAATCTTTTATCATCTGAATTATAAGGTCTTCTGGTAAGGATAATGTAAACCTTGTCTGGTAAAATTGTCGGTAAATTTAACAAATTACCATGATCATCTTGATCAACTTCATCTAAAGCATCAATGACAATGACTAAATTTTCAGAATTAGATAATTTTCCATTAGCTTTAGTTAGTAAAGTTGATAAATCATCATTTTCTACATTTTGTAGATCAAACCTGTTTACTAATTGTTGACGAATTAATTTAAGGAATACATCAGGGCGGTTTCTACCTTCTGCACGAATATTAAAAAAGCAAATAGTTCCAGGATTATCTACTATATATTTTGCAGCTATAGCACTTTTACCCATTCCTGCATCACCCAGGATAGTAAAATATCCGCTTTGGTGATTTTGGATAAATTCGGTAATTGCATTAAATACAAATTTGCGACCACAGAATATTTGTGTTTTATCATCAATTACGTTTTTGAATTCTGTAGGAATTGTGTCAGGATACCAGTTATCAACTATATCTGATGGTATGAGTTTTTCATCTATATCATTTTTTTCAAGTCCTGCATTGATAGCATTGACCACATTTTCGATTACGAATCTGTCAACCTCTTTTACTTTTTGAGTATTTTGTCCTATTAAATATTTAATTTTATCTTCAGTAGTATTTGCTGCTTCTGCTAGAGTTGCTGTAGTAAAAGGTTTGGTTTCACCATTCCTATTAGTATACAACGCCCTTTTATATACTTCTTTGATTTTCTCTTTACCGGATGCACTAGCTTTTACTTTGTCTGACATATTGATAAATTATTGTGATGGTAGATTTAATTTTTAAACTATAGCAAATACGGATAATTAATGTCTAGGGAAATTAGGGTTTTTGTATTTCCCTAAATTCCCTAATTTCTAGGGAACACTTTTCCCTGAGCAAACCCTATTTTCATCTTTCCCTTTTTTTTGAATATTCCTACTATATCAATAGGTTCAAAAACAAAGTCCCAAACATAGTTAAAAACAGGAGACAACAGTTGTGTTTAACTTATTTAATCAATTTCCAGCTAAAGATTTACAAATTACCCCAAAACAGCACAATGATATCATGAATGTGTTAATGTATCAAGAACAATTGAGTTTTCATATCAAACTAGGAATTAGCACAGCATCAGCAATTTTAATATTTTGTGGTGTGGGTTTATTCTACGCTGATAAAATACCTGAAGGCCGTCTGACTGTTGCTGTTGGTATTCTTTCTAGTTTCATTAACTTTAACTCTGCAAATGGTCACAAAAACAAATTAGAACAGCTTTTAGAACGTTCTCAAATTATCAGAGAATGCAAATAGTCTGTTTAGCTGTTAAAACCGCCGTATTGTTGAGTATTTTTAGTCATCTTTAGATGACTTTTGCTATTAGACTGGGAATTCATTCCCAGGCGGGTTATCGGTTTTAGGTTAATTTAACTCAGCAAAAAAAGTATTGTATTTAATGAGAATTGATCTGTTAGTTTCCACACCCGCCCAGAAATGAATTTCCAGGCTAATAGCCAAAGTGCGTTAAAACGCACTCTGAAAATAGTCGTTTTTAACCGACTTCAGCTATCACACAGGGAATTTATTCCCTGGCTAAAATATCTATATTATCGGTGCGTTACGCTATCGCTAACGCACCCTACAAATTATCTTTCTACATCCTTAATTTCCTTGGGAACTCCCGCAGTTAAAACTTCATTTCCCTCTGGGGTGACAAAGACATCATCTTCAATCCTAATCCCAATACCTACCCAACGCGGATCAATTTCTGGTTGGTCTTCTGCGGGTTTGGTATCAGGTACAATATAAAGTCCTGGTTCTATTGTTAGCACTTGACCTGGTTGTAAAATTTGCGGGTTTTCTCCATATTGATAAATTCCCACGTCATGGACATCTAAGCCTAACCAATGACTGGTGCGGTGCATATAAAATGGTTTATATTTTTCTTCTTCAATTAATTTGTCAATTTCCCCTTTGAGTAAACCGAGTTCTACTAAACCTTCTGTGAGGATACGCACTGCTTTTTTATGAGGTGCATCAAAAGCATTTCCGGGTTTTACTTCTTGTATTGCTTGTTTTTGTGCTTCCAATACTATTTCATATAATGCTTTTTGTTCTGGTGTAAATTTCCCACCTACGGGAAATGTTCTGGTAATGTCGGAGTTGTAATAACCGTAAGCACAACCAGCATCAATTAGTAGTAATTCGTTTTCTTGCATCTGGCAATTATTTTCTATGTAGTGCAGTACGCAAGCATTTGTCCCAGCAGCGACAATGGAAGGATAAGCTGGCCCCATTCCACCCCGCAGCCGGAAAATATGTTCTATTTCTGCTTGTATTTCATATTCATAACGTCCTGGTGCGGTGACTTTTAAAGCGTGGTTGTGTGCTTCTACTGCAATATCAGCGGCTTGACGCATCAAGTCGATTTCGGTTTTGCTTTTATGTAGCCTTAAGCTATGTAAAATAGTGCTGGTATCTTCTATGGCAACTGGTCCTGTTCCGCGTTTGGGATAGGTGCGGAGTAAGCTTTGATAATGTTTGAGAATTTTGTCGTTAAAATTGCGATCGCGTCCTAGATGATAATATATGCGATCGCTCTTTTCCAAATATTGGGGTAACTTCTCATCTAACTCTGCAATGGGATAAGCTGCATCTGCACCATAAATTTTCTTCGCTGCATCTACTCCACAACGATAACCACTCCAAACTTCCTTTTCCCGATCCTTGGGTTGAACAAACAAAATAAACCGATGTTCTTGGTGATGAGGTGCTAGTACAGCAACAGCATGGGCTTCATTAAAACCTGTTAAGTAAAAAAAATCACTATCTTGTCGATAAACATACTCAACATCGTTGTGCATAACTGCTGAAGGTGCGCTGCGAAAAATCGCTGTACCATTACCAATTTTTGCCATTAACTGTTCACGACGTTGACAATATTCTGTTTGCATAGCTGATTTATTGCTGGAAATATAGTATTCTTTTAAACTTTAGCAAAACTACACCAGTATGTGTGTTTGTAATTGCTAATCCTCATTATTTTAGCCAATTTTTAATTTGTCTGAATCAGAAGTTCCTCTCTCCTAAACACGAGATTGTCAACAAAACAGGATTTTATGCCTAAATAATGACATTGATAAATAAAAAATAAAAGTTTTTTTGATTGCTCATATATTACTTTTGTTGAAAATTAAAAGTAGTTAAAAACATGAAGAAAATATCTAAAAATAATGACATTTATCCAAAAATATTTAAACAAATGTTTGTCATTTACAGAATCTTGTTTTTAAATCAACTAAAACTTTATATTAATTACACATAAAAACACGCCATGTTTGAGAATAAATCAGCCTTATCTTTAGATACAAGTAGTTGGGCAAAAGAATCCCTAGAAAAAACAGAAGTTTTGACAACATCTCTTAATACTTCAACGGCTAATAGAAGTTCTGCTGGCACACTGGAAAATGAACCATTATTTCCCCAAATGCCAACGGATTCTTTACCAACATTGCCACCTGTAGGCAGTTCTAACCCTAATCCTAATCCTTATTTAACTAGTGCAGCCATTGTTCCTGATTTCAATGGAGATGGTAAAACAGATAAAATGTGGGTGAATGTACAAACAGGTGAAATTTTAGTTCGCCTGATGAACGGTACACAAATTGTTGAACAGGCTTCTTTAGGTCAATATGACTTAAAGACTTGGTCTTATAAAACTGCTGATTTCAACAGCGATAATAAAACCGACTTCTTGCTACGCAACGAACAAACTGGCGAGAATGTAGTTGTGTTAATGGATGGAACAAAAGTTGCTAGTTTTCTGACCTTAGACAGAGTAGATCCAGGTTGGAGTGCTAACATAGGCGATTTTAATGGCGATCGCAAAACCGATATCTTCTGGCATAATGGCCAAACAGGTCAGAACGCCATTTGGCAGATGGATGGTACAACCGTAACTAGTGCAACTATTCTCGAAACCACTGATGTAGCCTTAACTGCAACCATCGTTGATTTCGACGGTAATGGCAAGAGTGATATCTTCTGGCGCAACAATACCAGCGGAGAGAATACCGCTTGGTTCATGGATGGTAGCGAAGCCACCAAATATGATTTACAAGCACAGGATGCGTCCTGGACTACTACCCTTGGTGATTTCAACGGTGACTACAAAACAGATATTTTGTGGCGCAACACCGCAAGCGGTGAAAACAAAATTTGGACAATGAACGGCGTTTTCGTTACTGAAGGTACCGTTAACACCCTGGGCGCAGATTGGAATGCTAAAATTGGTGATTTCAACAGTGATGGCAAGACAGACATTTTCTGGCACAATGCTACAACTGGTGAAAATACCGCTTGGTTGATGGATGGTACAAACGTTAGTTCAGAAGCCTTCCTACCCAGCAATAGCCCCGGTTTGACAGCATCTCTTGGTGATTTCAACGGTGATGGTAAAACCGATGTTTACTGGAGAGATCAACAAGGTAGCGCAGACAAAATTTGGAATATGGATGGAACTCTAGCAACTGAGGCTGCTATAGCTGATGCAGATAAGCTGACTCCAGAATGGTATACCGCATAGTGTGACGTACTCCATACACTCCTCTTTCAGGGTGAGTGTCACACCAAAAATCTATTGTAGGGTGCGTCATACCGTTTCACTTTCATAATGATACAAATGCGCGGGTAAGGGTTTAGCATTGCTCATTGGTGTCAACTTAACGTAAAATCGATAACCCCACTAGGAATGAATTCCCAGTCTAATAGCAAAAGTCATCTAAAGATAACTAAAAATACCAAGAAATTGATAGTTTAATTTAGTAAACTTTAGCTATTAGCCATGAAATGAATAACTTTTAGATCCCCATAAATCCCCCTTGCAAAGGGGGACTTTGATTCTAGTTGCCACCTTTTTAAAGGATTTAGGGGGGAATGGCTACGCCACGCTTCGCTATCAATAAGTGCCTAAAGTCACAGCCAGAAACTTTTAAAACAACTGCTAAGACTCCAAATTAAAATCAATATTGCCAACCCCCCCAACATCGCTAAAAATTGAGTAGTTCTTTGACTTTTAGCGAGAATTTCTGAATAAGATAGTTCATGATTCTGAATTAATAAGAACGAATGGGAATTGAATAAAAACGGCAATAAACGATTCAAAATTAAGCGAACAAAAAAGTTAACACTCCACAATTTTTTCTGTAATTGGTCTTGATTATATTGCCAAGGATAACTAATTTGTACCAAGCGGATTAAGGCTTTAATATCAGCTTGACGTAGATTTTGATAGCGAGGAAGTGCTTGAGAAAGATTATCTTCTGTTGCTGCTAAAGTTTCCTGAAAAACATAGATATCTTCTAAAGCTGAATTAACACCTTGTCCAATGTCAGGAGGAAAACAATGAACCGCATCTCCCAATAAAATTACGGCTGTTCCTTGGTTATCTTCAGGTTTACCAAAAATTTGATACAATCCTGAACAATATTGAGGCATAGGAAACTTACCTCCATCACTGGATGTAAACCTAGCTATTTCTTCAGGAGTAATAATTTTTTCTATAGGAAGCTGAGGAAATCCTGCTTTAAAGAATTCTGCAACTGCTGCCGGTGTTTCTAATTGCCAGATTTGATGTTCTGGGTAGGTAATAATATTTGCAGTTCTTGGTTGGTGGGGATTTTTAAATGGCAACAAACCTAAAGAAATTGCTTTTTTACGCTCTTTAAAAGCAGACCTAATAGCATAAGCCATTGTTGATTGTGCTACATCTCCTGCTTGTTCTGACAGGGGAAATTGAGGAGGTAAGCTGAGAACTTTGTATTTTAACCCAGCACTGGGGGAAGGAAATTTTTGCATGGCAAATAAATTAGATTCACCTTCCATTTCATGCAGTGTGTGACGTACAATAGAATTTAAACCATCACAACCTACGATTAAATTAGGGATAAAAGTTAATTGTTCCCCATTTTGAGATTGGGTAATTATTTCTAAATACTCTGGATGTTGTTTAATTTCTAGACATTCAGTATTAAAGAAAACCTGAATCGAATCTTGCCAAAATTGATAAATTTCTTGGTAAAGTAACTCTACAAAAGATGCTCTTGGCAACCAGTAGGCAGTTTTGCGTTTAGAATCAGCAATAGGTAATTTAGTGGTTTTGCGTGTGCCGTCTTTTTGAATAATAGTAAAGTAAAAATCAGTATTAGGAACGCTCAAATCGGCTAATTTATCAGTTATATCTAATAAATCAGTTAATTTCTGTCCTCGACCATCAATTTGATAACTAAATGATTTATCTGGTTCGTAATAATCTGCTGATGGTCTTTTTTCAAGAACTGTAATATCTTTCCAGCCTCTTTTGGCTAACATTAAGGCTGTGGCTAATCCCGCCGGTCCTCCACCGATAATGACGACGTTTTTTTGATGATAGTTAGTCATATTATTTTTAATCAGTTTTTACTTCTAAATGTTAAAAAAGATGTGGGTAATGGATAGCTTTCTAAGGAGGATTTAGGAGGATCTAAAGTTTTTAATACATCAGCAACCACTTTTCAAATATCCTCTAATAATGTATTTAACTTTGATTATATTTATGCTGCAAAAATTTGATCAACTGTGAGATTTAATTCGGGGAAAGTAGGGGAAATAATTTTATCTGTACCTTTATAAGCATTTGGTTGATAAATACCTTGTTCATTAAGAATATAGACAAAAATTGTTGGTTCTTTAGGATTTCCTAAATAATTACGACTGCCAATAGCTAAATAATCAACAATCCAATATTCGGAAATTCCTAAACGTTGATATTCATCAAGTTTATCAATATAATCATCTTCCCAATTTGTGGAAACTATTTCTACTGCTAATTGTAATGGTTCAACGAAAGCAGTGTAAGCGGATAAGTTAGCATCCCACAGGTCTTTATCTACGACGCTAACATCAGGAACACGACCTTGTTCTTTACCATTTGTAGTTAATGTTCTAATTGTAATTCTTCCTGATACTCGATAGTTGAGATTGCGGTTTTCAACTTCGATATCAAATTTTCTGGTGATAAAATCTGCTATATTATCATGTTTTCTGGTTGCTTGTATCCGCATAATTTCTCCATCTACAAGTTCATAGCGACCTTCTTCAGTAAAGTCGTAATTTAGGAATTGATCAAAGGTGAGCCTGTTTTTAGTGAGAGTCATGGTTTTATATCATTAGGGTTTATATCTTTACGATAATCTATCTTTAAAATTGTTAGTTATAAGGGAATGGGTGAGGGAGGTGGTGGTGCGATCGCTATTTGGGCGGGGTTGTGGGGGTGCGTGTGTGCGATCGCTATTTCATATTTACTTAAGCCTGTGATATCTATATAGTTATTCTCTCTGGTAATAGTTCCTGTCCAAGTTTTTGTAATTGTGGATACAGTGATACAGCCTTCCCTTTGAGCTTTGAAGCGGATTTGGGGTTAAGATTCATACCTACATGAGCAATATCATTGCGTAGTTCAACCATTTGACTCCAAATGTTGACCAGTTCATCTGCTTGTGGCAAAATTGCAAATTTTTCATCACAATGACTAGGAGTGATGGGACGAGGTGATGATTTACGCTTTTCAACTGCATTATTTATGGCATTCTCCACAGGCCTTCGACTGTTTGCATTATCAAACATCAATTCATCAAACTTCAGCACCAATACAGAAATTAACCACTCACGCGCTAGAGTTACTGCTTGTACAACTCTATCTCGCTGAATATACCACTCAATCATTTGCAACTGTAACCATAAATTTTCAGCCAATGCTGCTTGATCAGTTGGATCTTCTAAAGCAAATTGTCCATACTCTTTAACAACTTTTTCTGACAATAATGAAAAAGGTTTAGCACGTTCAGCAAAGCTCGGTGCTGCTTGTTTTAATATTTCTTCTAACTTAGTAGCTGATTCCATAGTTTCAATTGGCCGAGTTACATTCAAAGCCAATGAAATATTTTCAATACTTTTGACAGTTTTTTCTAACTGACTTCTTAATGGTCTACTAGCAGGATTATCACGTAGTTCAATACCAGATGGAATAGCATTTTTGAGTAAATTTGCGAGTGCTTGTCCGTCTCCCAGTTCTACAAAATACTCTGTTGCTGTAATCCAATCGATCATCGAGATAAATTCTGATAAATCAATTACAGGAGCTATACCATTATTTAAAGGAGATAATTCTAAAGCCCCATAGTAAATAGCTTCAATTTTAACATTTTTGGCGGCTTTTAAATAAGCAGCAAATAAAAATACCAAAAAAGGTAAAGAACGGAGTCCATGAGTAATATCAAAAATCACAGAATCATTTTCATTAACTTTTTCAGTAATAATTTTAAAAGTTTGCCACATTTCTTCTGTGGTTTGATTATTGGGTATATCTACCGCTTCAATTCTGGAATCATTCAACTCTTCTAAAATAGGAAACGCTTTTTCTTTTGCTCCAATTGTGACACAAACTAACATAGAATCATAATCACAAAATTCACGTAATGCTTTTTGAAAAACCTCTCCTTTATAAATTTTATTTTCAAAACTATATGTGGTTTCTTTGGTAAAGATACCTAAAAATGTAATAATTCTTCTCATGATTATCTCCTTAATTTACTAATTAGATTCTTTAACTAATGTCTGACCCATACCCAACCGGGTTTTTATCCCCGTACCCGAAAACCGCGCATATTGAACTAATAAATCAGCCACATTTGCCAATAAAGGATCAGCACGGTTTAAAACTTGTAAACTTATATCACCAATAAATCCATTTATAAAACCTCTACTTAATTGATAACTTCGCGTTTGAATCTTGTGAGTTTTGAGTACAACAGCGTCGTTAAGATAAGCAATTAATTCATCACCTCCTAAATAAACAGGTGCAAAATTATTCCAGCGTTCCAACCAACTGCGAAACATTAATGTAGGTACAGGTAGCGGTAACTTTGTTGTACCTTGAGAAAAAGCTGTAGGAGTGATAAATTGCAGTTCAAAGCGTCTCACTGGTTCTGGTTCATTCCCTACTAAGTTTGTATAGAGTTCTTCATAGCTGGTAATTTCATCTTCACGATTGATAATGTTGAACTTTGCACCGAGGAATTCTAGAGAATCGGAAAGATTTAGATGAGAAATGGCTTTAGCTGATGTTTCATTTAAGCCACATAGGGATAATTGATAAAATTCATTTGGATGGAAGGTGATAAAATCTCTGGATATTAAATAATAACCTGTTATTCCTGAGCAGGAAATGGAGGGTATTATTTCATTTCCCATTTCCAAGTGTAGTTTTTGATGTAGTTGTTTGATGAGTTCTAACCCATAGCAACGAGGTAAAATTGTTGATGTGGATACAGTTAATGTGAATGTCGAATTGATTAGCATAGTTAGAGTACCTTAAACTTGACCCAACCTGGTACAAACTTAATTTCTCTGCTAGATATAGTTACAACCCGCCTAGATTTTGGAGATTCAAAACCAGGTGCATCTTTGGAACTACAATTATCACGAATATCTTTCCTTAATTCGGGATCAAATAATAAATTAACTGTTGTGCCATTCATTCCACTTGCCCAACCTATCCTAAGATTATAAGGACACTTTTCTGGCTGATAAAAATCTCGAATGGTATTGAAATCTAAATTTATAGGTTGACGATTTGTATCTTTAGCATAAGGATTATTTTGAACCGATTGCCAGTAATAGTGTTCTTCATCCCACTGATCTTGGGCAAATTCTTGACAAATTTTTAGTATGTCATCAATATTATTGAAAGGAAAAGGAATATCTATACCTTGTGTATGTTTAAACCAAGATAACATTTTCTGATCTAGGCTGATGGTGAACTGAGTTTGGACATTTTTCACCATTTCAGCGTAAATAGGTGCTTTATATTTTGCTTTCCAGTCTGAAAAATGACTAGAAACAATAGCTTCGGCTACAATAGGCAGATTTAAAAAGCGATACTTTCCCCTGTTGTCAGGTATTCTTTTTTCTAAAAGTGGCTGAGTATCAGTAATATGAATTGCTCTCATAAAGTCTGTATTAGCATCGCCGATTTTACCAATAGGATTATCACCATCGCTAAGGATAAAGTCTGAGAATAAACTCTTCATTAGCGGTTTTGATAAAGATTTTTTCTCCTTTTCTGAAAACTTAGATCCGGTTTCTAATCTTTCTCCTAATCTTTTTTCTATTTCACTAACTCTATTTGTTTCTGCTACTTGGTATTTTTCTTCGTACTTGAGTAAATGATAAGCGATCGCAGTCCTGATTGCGCCTTTAATTGAAGAACCAGGAATATAAAACTGTCCAAAGCCATTACGAATCATTGGACGAAGTTCAGTTATTTTCTGTCCTGTCCATCTCAAGCTACTGGTATGTTTAGGAAAAATAGCTTCTCCATGCGAGTTTTTAGCATTTTGCCAGTCATCTCCAAAAGTTACTTCCAGCAGTGAAGTTAAGTCTTCCTGTGCTTCAATTCTCCGAATATATTCGTTTAATCGTCCTTGCTCTTTAAACGCTCTAGCAAGTGCTTCTTGGTTAGGTAAATAAACTCGCTTACTATCTGCAACATATTCAAAGGGACTCAGTTTACTTACAGCAGAACCTATATGCAAAATAGGGCTGCTAATTTGAATCTGTTTAGTTTCATATACCTCTGGTTTATAGAGAATATTTTTAGATGCAACCATTATTATTCCCCTGTATTTTAATTGGCAGACTTAAACAAATACCACTGCGATAAACTCTGTGACCTATAACTTTATCAAGTTGATCTGTACATTTACCAGGAGTTACATCAGCTAGTTGTCCTTGAGGCATAACTGAAAACACAGAACCTTCAGTAAACATTTGTACTGATTTACGTCGCAATTGTCGTCCACTGGAAGAAGAAGAAGCCAGCCAACCACCCCTTTGTTGTAGTTCGTAACTTGCATTTTTCAATAATTCATTAGGTAAAGGGTGTTGCCAAAACAAACTAATTAAACTGTGACAATTGCCATCATTAAAATCAATAATTTGTTGCCAAAGTGGAGCTAATTTATCTCGCTCTACCTTAAATTGACCTGCTCCACTAGACCTTTCTCCACCAATACCTTCACCTCCCAGAAAATCTAAAACCGCAAAAAAGGTATTTTCTAAATCTGGATCTGAGAAATTAATTAGAAAATACAAACCTGATAGGCTTTCAACATCTTCATCTTCAGGTTGTTTATCTTTTTGTTTCCATGTGTACTGTACAAATCCCGTATTGTAGATGTTTGTTGCTCTCGTGACTCTATCAACTGCAATTTTGGGAACTTTAGTAAATTCAAATGCTTTACTGTAATCAAAAGTACCAGCTTTAGCTAAATCTCCATCAGTCTCACCTTTAATTTTCGCTTTTAATTCTTCACTATCTGTGAATCCCTCTCCTTGATACCAACGTTGCCAAATTTCTAAAGGTAAATACTTCAAACCTTTATAGGCTTTAGTAAAATCTAAGTCATCTCCAACTGGGTAATTGGGAGGAAAGTTTAAGGGACGAGGTAAGTAATAAATCAGTTTTTCTTCTATTTGCTGATAAATAAAAGTAGAACTCAGGCGAAACGGTGCTTCTGATTCAGTGTTAAATTGCTCTAAAAGGTTTGTAGCAGCATCTCCACCAAAAAGTTTTGCATAAGCACTGATCCAAGCACTAAATAAAGTGTCTGATGGTACTCTTTCAGCGGTATTTTCTAGCCCAATTCCTAGTTCACCAAAATGGGCAAGGGTTCGCCCAAATTTGAGCCTTGCTAACTTCCAAATACTCATGTTTAGCTCAACTCCCTGGTAGTAATCCCTGAATTTCACTAAATCTGCTTAATAATTCTGAGGTGTCACCCAGAGAAATGGGACTGAGAAAGTTTGTTTCACCGCTGACAACCTGACGGTATTGCTCTATATCATGGTAGGAAAATTGAAAGTTCTGAAATTTGACTTTCCCATAGCCTCTTGAGCCATGTCCCCCCAAAGCGTCATCCTCTAAAATGGCAACTGCGATCGCTAAATTCTTTAAATCTTCGATTGCTTGAATAGTATCCTCAACTGTGTAAACTAACTCAAAACAAAACTCAGAACCTGCTGGTACTCGTTCTAATTGTCTTGGGTTAGCTGCTGCTGTAATTCGATCCAAGCTATTTTCAAATTTCCATTCGGTCATATATAACCCAGTGTCAATTTTCTTCAGCTTTTCGGCTGAGGTTGTTAAAAGATGACTATCACGAACAATTAATCGAGCAGGTGCATTCCGACCTTTAGTGCTGGTGTATTCTTCACCATTAATAATCTTAGTACCCTTTTCTTCTAAACCTTGAGCTTTCACAATGGAAGTTTTTATCCAAGTTTTTGCTTCACTTCCTGGACCACCTGTAGAGCCAAAAATCCGGCTAAGTTGACAACTGCGAGCGCCTTGATATGGGATATCTTGTCCATCAATTTCGGTGTAGCCATCTTCTAAATCATCACTTTCGTAGCGGTATGTACCGCTTCCACCTGTACGGTTTAGTGGTTTATTAAGCAAGCGTTCCAGAATTGAGCGTAATTTACCTTTGATAGATGATCCTGGTAAGTACGGATATCGAGTAATTGGATCACGAATTACAGGTTTATCCAGTCCACCAATATCAAGATTTTCTCCACCACCGCCAATATGTAGACCTGTTTCTACGAGGAGTGTGCTTGTGAGACGTAATTTACCAAAAAATGGTTTTTGTTGAATTGATGCTGACATGATTACTTTCCATCCTCTGCTTTGTGATAAGCAATAATTGATTCAATTAATTGAACAAGACGATTAAAATCTTCTTTTGTGTGTACTTTATCAATTGCGGCTGACATGACTTTACTCAATGATTTGACAGCATCTTGTCGTGCGGCTGCATAGGCAAGTTTAGGCTTGAGCAAAATTATTTCATCTTTAATTTTTGCAAATCTTGCCTCTTCTTTCTCGTCTTCGCTCATATCAGACTTTTCAATTTCTTCATCATCCTGACCATATTTTGCCTTTAGACGATTTATAGCATCTAAAAATTTGCGAATCTGGTTTGTTTCTAACCTTTGTCTTTTAAGTTCGGGTCCAAAAACCTGAGCGTGTTCAACTAATTTACGAATTGGATAATCCTTCAGAACTTTTAAATCATCAGATGTGATAAATTTCAGCATTTCATGACTGATATTTTCTGTTTTTTTTGCATCTGCCTTGAAAACTGAAGATTCTTTATCACGTTTAACAGGTGCTGGTACTGCTTCTTTTGTCATGTTTGTGTTCTCGTAATTAATTCAATCCAAGTTGCTATTGCCCGAAAATAAGGCGCATTATATGGACTCATAAAAGACCGCCGAATGGGTGCAAAATCTTCATGATTCCGTAACTTTGCAGGTAATCTTGACATAGCATAAGCTAATTTTGGTAAATGGAGAAAGTATTTAATATCATTTTTTTGCTCTTCCTTTGCTTCCTTTAATGCTAATTCTTGAACTTCAGCAGTTATCAAAAGATTGCGGATGAATCTCTCAGGATAATCTAAATCAGGATGATTTAACAACTTATCCACAAAAGGTAAAATTCCAAATAATCCCAAATGCTCTTTTTTATTAATATATGATTTAGATTTTGAAATAACTTGAATATCACCAGTTAATACATGAGTTCTTCCTATCCATTCATCCCACTTAAAAACTGCTCCAAATAAACCTAAACTATCTCGCTCATTTGCTTTTGCAGCCTTTTCAGATGCACCTGAATCATCCGCAGATTGGTAAAGAGGATATTTCACATCATTAATACTTATACCTCCTGAAAGTGTAATATCTGGATTATGGCCTGTATAAGCTCGGAAAGATTGGTAAATATCGAAAGCAAATTCAACTACCTCATTCCAAGAACCACTGACAAATAAATCATCACCACCTGCATAAATAAATAAAAGATTCAACCGAGGAGATGCTTTATCATTAGATTCAGCGGTTAAATATTTAGCATTATTAGGTAAATTAATAACTCTATTTTTAGCTAAACTATTTAGATATGCTTTGAAGAAATAACTCATCTGACGTGATAATCCTGCAAGTCTTGGTAAGGTATGATTATCACCCAATCCCTTAGCAAATATTTTTCCTAAATTATCTACATCCATGCGTAGATAGCCAACTCTTTTGATTCCTTCTGATTTTTTTGCTAATTCATGAGCGCGGATAAAATTTCCTGAGTTTTCACAACTTTCTTTACCATAATTACCCAATAGAAGCGGTACGGAATTAGAAGAATAATATTCATTGATGTTCCAGTTATTGATTAAAAATAGTGTTTCATTATTTTGGATTTTTTGTTTTGGTGCTTCCTCCAAAAGAAAGTAGTGAAAACTACCTTGAAGAGAAAGTTTATATTGCTTATTTGGTATATCATCACAATGAGAACGTACAACAGCCTTAGTTTTAAATAACTGACTTCCTAGCTGGAACATTTCACGACAAGTTGGGCAAGCAAGAACAGAATCCTCTTCTTCAGTATTTAACTGTTTTAAATCTGTTGTATCGTCTCTATGGCAAACACGACAGCGATCACCAAAACTATCACGCAACGCAAGTAAATCATTTATTTGTGTATCAAATTTACGCATTTTTTGCTGATTGAGTTGCTGAATAACTTGATTCCAATGACATGAAAATTTATTATTCGCTACATCACTAGTAGGAAAATCTCGACAATCAAGAGCTAAGAATATTTTGCTCTGAAATTGATCTTTAAGCCATTTATTAAACCTACACTGAATTTCTTTAACCTTTGCCCCTGTTTTTTTTGTAGCCACAGCTAGTAGGTACAAATTACCCCCACCTGCATAGATAATACTGGTTCGTGGTAACTCTAATTCTTCTAGAAGCTGTTGTACTACTTCTTCTGTAACTAACTCTAAATAAAAACTTCTAGCACGAAGTGATTTTAATGCCCCATCAGAAGAAATGGTATAAATAAATTTTTGAATGCCTGATAAATCACCAGCAATTAAACTAATATTCTCAGATTCAGAATTATTTACCAATGCTGATGCGACTGCTGCTGTAGTTCTTGCCATGTCTACAAAAGCTACATCAGATTCTCCAAAGCTGAGACATGAACCAAATTTTTCTAATATGAGAATTAATAAAGAAAGATTTTGCCAACTATTTTTGAGATATTTGTCAAGTTCCTGATTAATTTGGGCTTTAAAAACTTCCTGCGCTTCTTGATCAGGTTTGTAATTCAATGGATAAGGTATTGTCGGATAGCCTTCGTCTTTATTTTCAATAGCTGTTAGTTCATGGTAATGAGTTTCTGATGGTTCTTTAATTGGGTTATCAGATAAATTTACACTGTCAAACAACAAGCGTAATACTCCAACTTTTGTATTTTCATTCCAACCTAATATTGTCTTTGCTCTTGTAACTTCTGGATACTCACTATCTAAATGAGGATGATCACATTCAGCCCATTTTGCCAAAAGCGCGATCGCTTGTTGAATAACCTGTAACGCAACCTGAGAACTTGTCACCATAAATCTTTTTCTCACTAAAACTTCAAAACTAACCCCTACACAACCCCACCAAAACCCGCGCCAAAGCCTGTACCATCGGACGAGATGAAACATCCTCACCCCGTGCCAAGTAATGAACACTACCAGTCAACAAAGGCGACTCCGTAACAATTTTATCCTCATTACCATGATAATCACTATCAAGATTAGCAATGATAGGTATATTCAAATCCCGACAAAACTGTTCCCACAAAGGAACTTCATCCTTCCCCCTATCTCCAGCTAAAATCACAGCATGAGTAGCTTCACGCACAATCACCCGATTGCTTTCAGTAATTTTCCCACCTATATCAATAATATTTAGTGGTGTATTAGCACACCGTACCCAACCAGCCGCTTTTTGGGCAAACTCAGGAGTGAACTTAGCTTTATACTCATCCTTCAGCCGTCTAGCTAAATCAGAATCTCGCCGTGCAGCATCAGAAAACCAAGCACCTTCACCATCAGGACAAGCCGTAATCACATAAGGATAGGGTGCGCCTTCAATACTAGTGATAGCTTGCTTTAAACCCTCACGCAGACATGATTTACCAGACTGTGGGGGACCACAAAGCACAACCTTGATAATGGGCTTATTCTTGTGTGGTTCATCCGTTTCAATCAGTTCACCTATCTTGTATGCTGGAGTTTGGGAAATCGCTATAATGAAAGTCTTGTATCCTGGTCTGCCAATCTTCGGGTCAAAAATAGCGATCGCACCATAAAGCTGAGATATCTTATGTGCAATCACATAACTAACCGCCACAGATGCCGGTCCATCAATTTTTAATAACTTTCCTCCCGCAAGTTCACCCGATGCCACCATCTCCTCTAAACGTACCGCTGCATCCTTAATTACTTGGTCGCCATTAGCCGGTTTTCCAAACCTAACCTTCAAAACATCGCTTTCTAAATCAATGTGATACGTTGTCATAGAAATTATTAACGGCTATAACTATCTGTTTTATCAATCAAATATCAATCAATTCTCTCAGTTGATATGCAGAGTTGTGAGTGATAGAAATCACCTCTTTACCCAGTTTTGGATCAAAAATGGCGATCGCACCGCAAATATGTGCTAACTTATGTGTCAACACAAAAACCACAAGGTTGCAGTTATATCTCGCGTAAGTCCTGAACTTAATTCTGTAAATAGTCACAGCTTTTATCTCCAACCAATCACCACATCATACATGGCACTGGAAGCAGCCTATTCCAAGATATTCTATACTGAAGTCATACCGAGATTCATCAGCCAGTGTTCAGAACATATTTTCACCCATTGTCCTGAAACCACTGCTGTCTGGTTATTTCATGAAAACACAGGCAGATGAGAATTACTCCCTTCCCAGTGTAAGATTACATATCTTCTTCCTTCTTCCTTCGCGTCCTTTGCGTCTTCGCGGTTCATTTAATCCATATTCTTTGAGTGGGAAAGGAGTAAAATGTAAGCGATCGCTCCTCACATTCTTCAAACCGATATAGTAGATGAAATTCTGCAAAAACTATTTAATCCCCACCAGGGGACGGAAATCAAGTAAAATACTCAACATCACTTATGTAGCATCCTAACCATGCCAAGAGCCGCTACATCCAGCAAACGCAAAACCCACGCAAACACCCCGCTATCCTGGGCAGATGACACGGAATTAGTGGGTTTAGTCTTTGACCTGGAAGCAACCAGCACCACTTCCCTTTACTCCCAATACACCATTGGACTTCACGCTTGGTTTCTCGACCAAGTACGCCAACTCAACCCCCACCTTTCGGCCTATCTCCATGATGGTGAATCAGAAAAACCCTTCAACATTTCCGCCCTCGAAGGTCAATTACTTCCCAGTGGTAAACAACTGCAAATACAAGCAAACCAAACATACCACTGGCACGTCAACGCCATTTCCCAACCCGTGGTTCAGTTCTTGAGTCAATGGTTAACCCAATTACCACCGATTCTAGAATTAAGAAACGCACCATTGCAAATTAAACAGGTGCAGATTATCCATCCACCTACCACCTACAGTCAACTGCTAAACTCACCTACAAATAAATATTCTGATATCAGCTTGAGCTTTGTCTCCCCCACCAGCTTTCGCCGCAAAGGTCATCATTTCCCCCTTCCAGTTCCCGTCAATCTTTTCCACAGCTACCTCCGACGTTGGAATGACTTTTCAGGAACACCTGTAGAACAAGAAGCTTTTCTAGAATGGATAGATGAAAATGTCATCATCCACCAGCACCGTTTAGAATCGGTGAAAGTAGCAGCAGGTAAAAGGGGTTCAGTAACTGGATTCACCGGAGCAATGTCCTGTGGCTTAAGTAAACCAGCTTTAGCCAACTCTGAATTTACCCAATTGTTTTATGCTTTAGTCCAACTAGCTCCCTACTGCGGAACAGGACACAAAACCACCTTTGGACTAGGACAAACTCGCCTAGACTGGGTAGAAGCAGAACAAACCACACCTTCTGGGGTATTAACCAACCTACTGGGAGAACGCATTGATGAATTAACAGCAATATTCACCGCACAACGCAAACGTACAGGAGGAGAACGTGCTGACAAAATTGCCTCCACCTGGGCTACGATTTTAGCACGGCGAGAAATGGGGGAATCATTGCAGGTCATAGCCCAAGACTTAGAAATGCCTTATATAACCGTTAAAACTTATGTCAAATTAGCTCGTCGGGCGCTTAAAGATCCCACGCTAAAGTCATAAGGACTAGTCAGTAACAGATGGAAACAAGTACACATTATTTCTTGTGCTTTGCAGACAAGTTGATACTTTATAGCGGTATGCACTTGAATGAGATACACAATTAACATCAAAAATCCATACACTAAAAGACTTTCAACTCTGTTCCCTGTTCCCTGTTCCCTGTTCCCTGCTCTCTGCTTTATTCCGTTTTTGTGAAACTATAATATTTACACATAGAAGTTATAGTTTCTAAACTCACCTTGTTACTCTCCCCTTCAGCCATATTTTTAAACAACACAGTAAACGCACCAGCACCTAAACCATCTTGTGGAAACATCCGATAACAAGGAATGGTAGTTAAATGGGATTGATAACTTAATAAATGGCTAACTTCCACAGCTTGAAAATGGGGAAATTTTTCTAATAACCATTCACATACCTCCTCATTTTCTTCTGGAGAATAAGTACAAGTCATATAAGCTAAATAACCTTGTGGTGCAACTAATTGTGCTGAATTAGCAATAATGCGTTTTTGACGATTTGCACTTTTATTAATTGAAGTATGATGAAAACATCCCGGTGCTTTTTCACCTTTAGCTAATAAAGATTGACCAGTACAAGGTGCATCAACTATCACTAAATCGCTAGATTGTGATAACACCTCTGCAAAAATACTAGAGTCCCGATTTACTACACCACTAGGATGAATTTGGCAACGTTTCAAATTAGAAATTAGCATTCCTAACCGCTTGCCAATGACTTCATTACTGAGCAGTAAATCAGGTTTTAATGCTTTCCAAGCAAAAATACCTTTACCCCCTGGTGCAGCACACATATCAAACACTAAAGGTACTGGTTGATTGATAGTTAACAAAATAGAAGCAGCAAATACAGACGAAAAATCTAAACAATAAAAATATCCTTGTTGATGTAAGGGATGTTTACCTGGTTTTTCTTCAATATGTAAACGGTCTACAAATTGGGGTTGCCAAGGTGTTGGTATTTCTGCTGCAAAAGGCGGAATTTCTGGTTTTTCATGACACCACAAAATACAAGGCGAAAAAGGTTGAGGATTAACTAAAGCTTCAATAAATCTTGCTTGTTGATCGACATGATCAAATAAACGACGAGAAACTTTAAGTAATAAATTGGAAGGGTTTTCCATATTTGAAAATTCGGTAATTTTAGCTAATTAGAACACTATTGAAACTGTTACACCAGAACAATGCAATCAAGGTATTTGGCTGCATACTGAAAATATAATGACCACCATTGAGATTGCGTTTTTTAAGCGCGTCCGGCGAGGCTTCTGGCTTATGGCTAGAAGCTAACCGTGTTTTGGCACTTGTTAAATTAACCCATTGCACCGGAGAGGTCATGATCTTAGATAATTTTCCGCAGAAATTACGCCAAGAAGCACAACGTTGGCGGGATGAAGGACTTATTAGTTCTTCCCAATACCAGCAGATTGCAGACCGTTATCAATTTAACAAAATAGAAGCAGCTGCAAAAGAGAGTTCTGGGCTAATAGCCATTGCTGTAGGTGGCTTGCTTTTAGTTTTAGGTGTAATTATCTTTGTAGCAGCAAATTGGCAAACATGGTCAAGAGAAGTCAAGTTTATCTTGTTAATGAGTTTGTTTTTGTCTACTGCTATCACTGGTTTTTTGACTTGGAGAGAACCTACACTTGCTAAAGGTAAAGGTGAAGATAAAAAACAACAACGTAGTAAACGCTTACTAGGAGAAGCATTACTAATTCTCAGCGCCTTTATTTTAGGGGCAACTTTATTGCTGATGGCGCAAATATTCAATATTAGCGGTTCAGCTTCTGAGTTGTTTTTGGCCTGGGGTTTTGGTGTTTTAGTGATGGCTTATAGTCTATCCCTCAATTCTTTAGGGGTTTTGGCTATTGTTCTTGTACAAATCGGCTATTGGATAGGATTAAGAGAGTTTTGGTCTTCTCCGAGTGATTTGAATTGGGCGCGTTTAGCAGTGCGGCATATGCCCTTGATTTCATGGTTGCTATTTGTACCTTTAGCCTATATTTGTCGTTCACGGGTGATTTTTGTATTAGCTGCGGTTGCTTTTACTCTTTCCTTGCAATACAATCTTAACCCCTTACCGTTGCTAACTTTTTCTGATGTAGTACCTTGGGTAGCGTCTTTTGCATTGGCACTTCCACCGGCATTATTTTGGAGTTATGATGATTTGCTGTTCCCCACTATTAATTATAGGTTGTTTCAACCCATAGCCCGTAATTTAGCGTTGGGATGTTTTGCTGTAGTCTTTTATCTGTTATCTTTCCGTTGGCAGTGGCAATCTTTCAGTTATGGTTATGGTAATTCACCAAACAATTTCTCAAATGTATTTCAATCTTTGCCGATAATTGATTTGGGAATTCTCAGCGGTTTGGCAGTTTTGCAATGGTTATTTCTATTTCGTCATCGAGGTAATGGAACACGCAGAGAGGTATTTTTTACCATCACGGTCATTACCATTTTTCTGAGTTTTATTGTGATCATACCTTTTTGGCATCAAGCTATTGGTCGCATTACTGAACTGGGTATTTTTGTTTTCAATGTCCTGTTGACAACTTTAGCTTGGGGATTGATGCAAGAAGGAATGAAGTTAAGTAATAGACAATTCTTTTGGTGTGGTATGCTATTGCTCATCCTGCAAATTATCAGCCGGGTGTTAGAGTACGATACAGATTTATTGTTTAGATCACTAGTGTTTGTATTGTGCGGTTCTGGTCTAATTTCTGCGGGTCTTTGGTTTGAACGTCGCTTCCATGAACGGACTTCGGTGAAGAAACAGTAGGGAAGCTGTGTAATTAGAATTAACAGATATATTAAATCTCTGCGTTAAAAATCCTATTAGTAATAGGGAATAGGGAATAGGGAATGAGTTTGATCATCACCAATTACCAATTACCAATTACCCATTACCCATTACCAATTACCCATTATCTATTATGACAAATAACTCGCCTGAACCTAAAAAAACCTTAACTCCAGAGAAAGAGTTTTCTGAAAAATTAACTTTTCGGGATTACTTAATAGCTACTGAACAAAAAGCTAATCAGCCGTTACCGATTTGGCGATTAATTGCTCCTTTGATGGCGCAAATTGGATTAATTTTGGCAGTTCCTACCCAAGCTATGTATACGGAAGTGACTGGTAAATCGGTCATTTTGCAAACTATACCTGCATATTCTAATAATTTGTTGCAGGGTTCGTCTTTGTCCCTTGATTATAATATTTCCCGCAATGAGACTTTGAGACGATTACCTGGTTGGAGAGATTGGGTAAGACAAAATTCTCTGAGAAATGGACAAATAAATCAAGGAAGTATCTTGTATTTGATTTTACAAGAACAAGAGTATTTTAATCGTAGTGTTCCTAGAGCTTGGAGACCAGTACGTATAAGTAGCGATCGCCCCATGTATTTACCCAATAACCAGGTGGCTTTAAAAGGGAGTTATCAAGATGGGTTGATTAATTACGGTTTGGAAAACTATTTCATTTCTGAAGAACAAAGACAGCAGATTAATAATGATCTGTTGCAAACACAGCAAAACAGAGATGGACGGAGATCACCAATAGTTGTAAAGGTGAAAGTTGATCCTCAAGGTAATGCTGTGCCAACGAGTATGTGGATAGGCGATCGCAATTATCGCTTTTAATCTTGATCAGTTATTTGGTTATCAGTCATCATTTATCGGGTTGTTCACTGTCTGTTGTTTCCTGTCTTATGGTTCGTGTCTTATGGTTCGTGTCTTAGATTCCAGGCTGCACCAAAAGCGGCCCCAGCACCGGCTAATAATCCCGTACTCATGCCTTGAATAGTTCTCTCTACTTGGCTTTGGGTCAGACATTCGCTAGTGACGGTATCAGCATTTAAGCACATTTTGCTTTCTGCCCATCCAGAAGTTCCGCCTAAAATGACACCAGATACACTACAGGAAACAACAAGAAGTAACAAGCGTTTCGTTTTTCTATCCATAGATGGATGTGTGAAATAGAGGAGTGAGTTATCTTTCCAGCTACTCTACACTGTTTTGGCAACTTCTGAACACAATCTTAAGCAGATTTGAACGATGCCTGATTAGGTAACACCTCAAAAATCTGATTTGTGTTAGTCATCTCAAAGATCATTTTTATTTGCTCGTTGATAGAACAAATGACCAATCTAGCATTTTTTTGTCGAACGGTTTTTAGGGTCATTAGCAAGGCACTAAAACCAGAACTATCCATAAATGTAACATCTTGAAAATCAATCAATATAGTGTTGATATCTGATGCCACAAGTTCTTCCACTTCTTGACGAACTTGATTACCATTCTTGCTATTGAAAATACCTTGAGGCTGAATCACTTTTATTTGCGAATTCATAAATGTACCTGAAATAGACATCTTGAGTTTTTGGTAATGTTAATTCACAACACCTTTGAAAAGGTATCACACAACAAGCATAAATTAACCACCATTTTCAGGAAGGCTAAAAGATATTGTATGTTTGAGGAATTTAGCTTTATGAAATAGCTATTTTTTTGTTTAATAGTAAGCAGTTTCTATTATCCAAAGTGCGGGTGTAACTAATTGTCCAGCCATAGTCTTTTCTGAGCTTTAGTAAAAAAATACAACCCCATTGAGATTCATGTTCTAAAGGATTAAATTCAATTTGGCTAGTTTCTTGATTGACATTTTCCATGGCTGCTTCTAAATCGAAAAAAGCACCTTGATCCCAAATGCGAATTTGGAAATATTCAGGGGATATTTGTACTTCTAAATCAACAAGAGTTTCAGGACTAAGATGTTGGTGAGCATGACGAACTACATTTGTAAAACCCTCCAGCAAAGCAGTCTGTCCTTCCAGCCAGATTTGATAAGATATCTGTGTATATCTGAATTGATCAAACCATTCTACAACTGTTGCCATTTCGTCAATATCGCTGACCACTTGTAGATGAGAATTATGGAGCAATAAATTTGTATCCATGAAGATTTATTAAAAAGGTAAGCTGTTTTCAAGCAAGAATTCAGGAGTCAGGAGTCAGGAGTCAGAATGTTTGAGAAATTGGTTCATGATCAAAGTAGGTATTTTTGGCATTAGCCCCAAAAAGCTTACTTTTGATGGCTCATAGCTGAATACTTACGTTTTAAATTAATAAAGGCATATTATACAGCCCCTGAATCCTTGTTGAAAACCACAACAAATGTTTTTAAGATAAGTTTAAAATCGTAACTGAGACTCCAATTTTCTTGGTAGCGCAAATCCAGTTTAATCACATCTTCAAAATTACGAATTTTTGAGCGTCCATTAACCTGCCATTCACCACTCAGTCCAGGTCTGACATCAAACCGTTGCCAATTCAGAATATCATATTGTTCTAATTCATCGGGAGTGGGTGGACGAGTACCAATTAAACTCATATCTCCGGTGAGAATATTCCAAAATTGAGGAAATTCATCTAAACTAGTTTTGCGAAGAAAACGACCAACGCGGGTAATGCGGGGGTCATTGTCATTTTTGAAAAAAGCACCAGAAGCTTGATTAGTAATGGTAGATTTGAGAACTTCTGCATTTGTCACCATGGAGCGAAACTTCCAAATACGAAACTGTCGTCCCATCCAACCACAACGAGTTTGACTAAACAATATAGGGCCAGGACTATCAATTTTAATCGCGATCGCAATGGGAACGAACAGTACAGCAGTCACACCCAAGCCTAAAATCGCTCCTACAATGTCAATTGCGCGTTTAATGGGCGATCGCACTGAAGCATGGGTTAAAGGTGGACGCTGTTGAGATTTGCGACTTACAGTAGGAATAATTGCCTCGGTATCAGGTTCAACATTCAAGATCTTATCCAAACCAACCAGGGAAAACGCCAATTTCACCTGGGGATTCACACTCCACACAGTTAAGTGAATTTTCTTAGCTTTTGCCGATTTGATATTAGTAATCAGTGAACCAATACCACTACTATCAATAATTGTCGTTTGACCAAAATCTAAAATGATTTGAGTAATACTGACATCTTCTAACCATGTTTGAAAATACTTCCGAAAAGACACAGCTTCTATCACAGTTAATCGGCATGGTAACTGCACCAAAAGCGTATTATTAAAACGAGTAGTTGTTAAAGGTGCAATGGTTTTGATTTTAGCAGTCATGATTTTTATCTATTTAAAGTTTTGTTATTTAATCTCTTGTCACCGTTGACCTGTCACCAGTAACCTATCATCCTTGATAGTTTGACCAAAGCGAGATTGTAAACTCTGACAAAGAGCGATCGCACTAGCATGAGAAACATCTGCAATAGAAGCCTTTCTAGGAGCATCTATAAATCTCACCAAATCACCAGGACACCAAGCCACAGGAACATTCATTTGTGATAGTGCTAAACCGAGTTCTACTTGATGATCATCAACGTGTTCTTTAAACTCCTGACTACGAGAAACCAAAATATAAGGCTTATCCAAAGAATCTAAAAGTAGCAAAGTTCCCTCACCACAATGAGCAATCACAATTCGCGCTTGCTTGATCAAAGCTTGAAACTTCTCTTCCTTGAGAAAACGGTAAACCTTTGCACCCGCAGGTAAAATAGTGGAGTTCCCATACTGAACAATCACTTCATCCTGAATCATTTCCGTTTTTAACAACACCTCAATCCATTGCATGAGGCGATTAAAAGGATATTGTTCTGTGCCAACTGTGACTAATATCATAAATTTGAAAGGTAATAAAGGTTGCTTGCTGAGATAGGTAAAATTTGAAAGGTAACAGTAGTTTGATAACTTTTATGCGTGGCAATATATTCTATTAGTTCATACTGAAAATTTCTTGGGGAATTACAAGTTCAGCTTGAGGATAACGGGTTTGCAATTGTGGCCACTGCACATATAAAACGCTGAGAAAAGGTAAAACCAACTTAGCCGATAAGCTTAAAGTATTAATCCGAGTAACGGATTCAATAAATACAGTTTTACTACCCAATAATTTGCCCAAAATTAGAAAAGGAACAGCAACACCAGCACCAGTGGAAATAATTACATCTGGTCGAGTTTGCTTAATTAATCGCCAAGACAACAGCATATTTCTAAACAAATTGGGAAGATTACGATTGGTAGGACTATAAGCCCAATAAACCTTTTCTCCAGTTAACTCAGCTTCTGTCGTTGCAGTCCGAAAAGTCACCCAAATTCGCTCTTGATTTTCCCAAAAAGGACGTAATTGTTGCAGAGCTTTAAAATGTCCACCAGAAGAACAAACTAATAAAATTGTCATAATTGGTAATTGGTAATTGGTGATTGGTATTAAAAAGAATTTATTCACTAACTAATTTGTTCTTTTTGAATACGTTTTTGCTGATTTGTTCCAGTGATTTGCATAATTAATTTCTCTAACCACTGGTAGGTAGATTTTGGTAAAAACCATAATAGATAGGCAGCAATCATAGAGATAAAAGTGCGTCGAGGTTCTTCTAAAATAATCTGCCAATGTGTAGCCAAAGCTTGGTGTAATAAACTAACTGCTATTTTAGGCGATCGCGCTCTTATTGCTCGTCGTCCCAAATATCGTAATTGATAGGCTCTCGCTTTATTACCCCATTGCTTAATAAACTCAGGATTATAGAGTTTAGTTTTTACAAGAATTTGCTCCCAAGATTCATATTGCTTGAGAAGATTAGCCGACAAACCACCACTATTTAATCTATAGAGAGTCAGAGCTTCGGGAATACCTTCTATTACCCAAGTTGTTTGTAGAGCAATACGTAACCAACATTCAATATCCTCAGACTGACGAAAACGATCATCAAAATAAAAATCTTCCACCTCCCCATAAAAATTACCTTGAAATTTAATATCCATCAAAACATCCCTACGGATTACCACCGAAGAGCCATTACTAATAGGATTACGACAAAACAAATATTCAGGAGTGATATTTGTTAACTTAGGCATTTGATAAATTGCCAAAGGTTTACCTTGGTCATCAATAAATCGAGAACGGGAAAAACTCACTCCCACATGAGGACAACTTTCCAAATGCTGAAGATGTTTTTCTAACTTTTCTGGCAACCATATATCATCACTATCAACAAAACCTAAAAACTCTCCTTGTGCGTGACGGATTCCAGTATTTCTTGCCCCAGCTAAACCACGATTTTTTTGATGAATAATCTTAATTCGTTCATCCTGAAACTGCCGACAAATTTCAATACTTTTATCAGTCGCACCATCATCAACAATAATAATTTCCAAGTCGCGGTAAGTTTGCTCTAAGACAGACTCCAGTGTTTCCGCAACCGAACTTTCAGAATTATAAACAGGAATAATCACAGATATTTTAGGCATGATCTTAATAGGTGATAGGGAGCAGGGGGCAGGGGAGCAGAGGGGCAGGGGGGCAGGGGAGTAGGGAAAAGAGATAAATTTTGAGTTGTTAATAGACATCTCTTTCTGTGACTTTGCGCTTCCTCTGCGTGAAAAAAATCTTCTCCATTACCCAAACCCCAAACACAGCTATCAAAGTCAATAAACTCCGTCGTGGCTGATGAAATAACAACCGCCAATCAGAAGCCAAAGCACGGGTCATAAAATCCACCCCCACTTCAGCAGGTAAATGCAAACGAAAAGCCCGTCGAGCCAGATAACGCAAATGCAGAGCTTGAGCTAAAGCAAAATGATCCTCAACTAATTGCGGAGCATAGATTTTCGCCTTTTGGACTAGTTGATTCCAACCCGCTTCCATGCGATACAAATTCGATGACAACCCAGCCGAACTGGTACGATAACGAGTTAACACCAGATTTATCCCCGCACAGAAGTGTTGAATGTTAATAAAAGCCTGATAAAAATAGCCCAAAATATGTTAAATTTTGGGCGAAGGATTAAAATATTTTGATTAACCATGATCATAAACTCATTTCCCAAGATTGTCAAAAATATCCTGGGAGGGCTACCCAAAAATGATTATCCTGTTTTGAACAGCCGTCTTTTTGTTGAGTGTTGGTTGGCTTATGCTCTGGATAATAGCTTAACGAGTATGCGGGATTTATTTAAACGATTAAATAATACAGGATTTGATGTAGATATTTCCACATTTTCCAAAGCCAACACTCATCGAAGTCAAGAAGTATTCCAGAAAATTTATCATCAATTAAATCAATTAGTCCAGAATAAAGTCCACAAAAAGTTACATGATAAATATGCAATATGTCCAATTGATTCAACAATTATTACATTGACAAGTAAGTTGCTATGGGTGCTAGGTCATCATCAAGTAAAACTGTTTAGTTCCCTTAATCTGTCAACAGGCAGTCCAGAAGATAATTTGATAAATTTTGGTCATGACCATGATTATAAATTCGGTTCATCAATGATGTCTAATTTACCACCAGATGCAGTTGGGGTAATGGATAGAGGATTTGCGGGGCTAAATTTTATGCAAGAGTTAGTGCAAAAAGACAAATATTTTGTAGTGCGAATTAAGAATAATTGGAAACTAGAATTTGAATCAGAAACTGGATTAGTCAAAATCGGTTCATCGACCGATGCTCCCGCTTACAGGGTAATTAATTTTTGTGATTTAGAAACGAAAACTGAATTTCGGTTAGTCACGAATTTACCTGCCGATGGAGAGGCAGCAGTTACAGATGATGAAATCAGAGATATTTATCGTTTACGGTGGGGAGTTGAACTGTTATGGAAATTTTTAAAGATGCACTTAAAACTGGATAGATTAATTACCAAAAATGTTAATGGTATTGCCATTCAAATCTATGCTAGTCTCATCGCTTATCTGATTTTACAACTTGTCTCTGTTCCGAAAGAATGGGGTGAAAAGATGTTAGATAAATTCCGCTATCTTCAAGCTTGTATGTGTCAACAAATCAGTTATGTTCATTGGATGGAACATATTATGAAATGTTGACATTTTCACCCTTGATAGTACTACTATACTTAAATATGTAAAGTTTTGTAACGACATTCAACATTTCTGATCCCCGCAATTTCCCAAACACCAGTGCATAAAACCCGCAGTAACCATTCCAAATCTTCCGAATAACTCATATCAGGAGAAAAGCCTCCCACTTGAGCAAATACTTCTCGACGTACCACCCAATTAGAAGTAGTAGTAGTAGGATTTTCTGAAAGTAAATGTTCTGGTTTTAAATTAGTTAAACGGGAACTAGAAACCTGTCCAGTTGGTTCACCTGCTTGATTTAATATTTCCACCTGAGCAAAGCTCACCCCTAAGCGGGAGTTAGATTGGAAATGTTTCAGGTGTTGTTGAAGTTTATCGGGAAGCCATTGATCATCAGCGTCCAGAAAAGCAATAATTTGACCTTTGCTTTTTTCAACTCCCAAATTACGAGCCGAAGAAACTCCTTGATTTAGTTGATGAATTAAATGAATACGATGATCTGTTTCTTGATATTGTCTGATAACTTCAACTGTGTCATCCGTAGAACCATCATTAATGATTAATAATTCCCAATCAGAAAAAGTTTGTTGTTGAACAGATGTGATTGTTGCCGATAAAAACTGAGCAGCATTGTAGGCGGGAATAATTGCTGTCACCATGGGTTTAATATTTGTCATGGGTTGACTTCCTGCAAGAATTTGGGTAATTTTTGCCGTGTTGCCCATAAGGTGTATAGAGGCTGTAAAGTTAGGTGAGTTAGCATCACAGCTACCGCAGCCCCCACAATTCCCCAGTTTGTACCCACACAAATAGTAGTGGCCAAACACGCAGTAAAGAAGAGATTCCAACGCAATTCAATTTCTGGTTGACCAAAGGCACGAAACATTAAAGAAGCAGCATCAGCAAAGGGACGGGATAAAGCCGAAAAACAAATTAGAATGAGGATAGATACTGCTCCTCTTTCTACCCATTTCTGCCCAAATATTAGGGGAACATAGAAGGGGGCTAAACTAGATTGAAAGATTACCAAAGGTACAATCATCAAAGCTATTTTGCGGAGACTTTGCAGATAGCGTTGGATAAATAAAGTTGGTTGAGAATTAAGATCACATAGGTCAGAAAATAATGAAACTCTTATAGCATTTATTACACTTAAACTAATTCCTAATCCGGCATTAAATGCAAAATAATAAATTCCTAAAGCTTCTACACCAACAAAGCGACCTATCAAAAGATAATCAACATTTTCCCGAAAAATTGTCAGTAATTCTACGCCTAGAATACGACTAGCAAATGATGTAATTTGTTTCCATTTATCAAAAGTAAAAGATTTGGTCATCCGCCAAGGATGATATTTAAAGGTGAGAATAATCCAAATGGGTGCTACCAAAAACTTTGGTAAAACAATTGCCCACATTCCCATACCGGAAAGAGCAAATATGGCTGTGAGAATGTTATCTGTGGATACTTGCACCGAACTAATCAAGGCAAGAATATTTAAGCGGTTTTCTCTTCTAATTAGGGCTGTTTGCACCATTGCCAGAGGATAAATTAGGTAAGTAATGGCAATGAGACAGATGGGGAGAATGAGATGGGAATTATTGTAGAATTGTGCGATCGCTAATGATGCCAAACATTGAACTGTTAATAAGACCACAGCGATTAACCAGTTTAAGCCATAGGCAGTTCTGCATAACTCCTCCACTTCGTCGGCTTCTGCTTGCACGATTTTGTCAGCTATTCCGTTACGGGTGAAGACGCGAATAAATTCATAAGTCATCAACACAATGGCGGCTAAACCATAATCTTCCGCACTCAGAAAACGAGCCAAAATGACGGTGGTAACAAGACGAAATACTCTAATTACTAATTCAGAAGCCCCCATCCAGCCAATGTTACGAACAAAGCGGTCTTTTTTGAAAGAGGATAAAGTTTGAGCTAAACCTTTCATGTCAATTCCTCCAGCAAGCTTTCCCAGTTAGCTAGGTAAGTTTGCCAAGAATTGATTGCTGAAGCTTTTCCCTGTTGTCCCTTATGCTCTAATTTGGTAGCAGATAAATCAGCTAATTCCTGAATTGCTTTAGCTAATGCTATGGGATTTTCTGGGGGAATAAGCAGTCCAAAATCTTGAATTTGCTCGCTCAAACCATCCACCGCTGAAGCAATAATCGGTTTACCAGCAGCCCTGGCTTCTAAACAAACATTACCCCAAGGTTCCCAACGGGAGGGAATCACCACGGCATCGCATTGAGTTAAGAAAGCCGGGACATCATCAATGCGTCCCACAAATTCAATGTTGGGACAGTCGGCAGCTAATTGTTTTAATTTGGTTTCGTTTGCTCCTCCACCACCAATTTTTAATTTAATTTGGCTAGGAGGAAGTTGTTTAACTGCATGAATGAGAACATCAAAGCCTTTTTGAACAGAAAATCTGCCATAAGCCCCTAAAACAAATGGTTGATTTGGTAATCTCGGTTTGGGGGGAACATTGAAAAATGGATAAATTAGCCGGGAGAAGGGAATCAGGTTAATTTTGTCAGCAGGTGCTAGTTGGTTTTTGAGTATCCAATTTTTTTGCCCTTGGGAAACAGTCACTAAGCGATCGCACATCCCATAAGCCAGCTTTAACATTCCATGAAACCGATTGACTGAGGGAACATTAAAGGTTTCAAAACCTGCTGAATAATGATGTTCGTTAATTATTAACTTGGCTGAACGCCGTATTTTCCATAGCGGCAATAACCCCCGCCAGGAAGAAGCCGCATGAACTACAATCACTTCAGGGTGATGTTTGGAGATAACAGTGGATGCGGTTGATAAAGGCGCGGTAATAAACTCAAATTTTTCGGACAGGTAGGACTTTTCTAAACTGTTTAAAGTAGCTTTAATTCCTCCAGTCCAGCCCATGCCCTGACCGCCTACAAAATGGCAAATTTTTGGTTTCATGAGGGTAATACTCGGTTATAGCAATTTTGAAAATCCTGTTTGACCTGTTGACGAATTGCTTGATGGTCAAAGCTAGTAGCAGCAGTAGCAGCGATCGCATCCCAATGTATATCTGGGTTAAATTTTTCTAAGCTGCAACCAGGAATGTGTAACCGTTTGGTTAAATCCCTACCTTTATTCGAGTAGTACAAGTTAAAAGGAACTCGACCACTAGCCAAGGCTAAAACTGATGTATGATATCTGACCGCCACAATCAGACGACAAATAGCTAATGCACCCATGACCAATTCCCATTTGGCCAAATCACTATTCACCGCAAAGGGATTGAATATTTGAATTTGTGGTACTTGTTTTTTAATTTCTTCTGCCATTGCTAAGTCATTATCAGCACCGTAAGCTTGGGACTGAATTAGTAATACAGGTTGATATCCCTGTTGGCAGCATTTCCGACTTAAAGCCACAAATTGTTGTTGAAATTGCTGATTGTCATGGCGATACATGGAATCAAATGTCCGCAGAGAAATCAAAGCGGCTGAATCCGGCTGAATTGCCAATGAGTGTAAAATCTGTTTGGCTTTTTCTTTGGCTTGTTCACTGACCAATAAGGCAAAAGCCGCATCAAAAGATAAAATTGCGGGAATTCCAGCTTTAGTTAAACGTTGATGGCTTTCGACATCTCGCACGCAAACAGCAGCCAACCGACGCAAGCATAAGGTCAAAGCTTGAAAACTCAAACCATGACAGGAACGCGGAATTGATTGACCAAACACAAAAGTATGCTTGGGCGATCGCCTTAATTGCCGCAAATTGCTAATGAAAGATTTGGTAATTAGTCCTTCACGGGCATTATTAAAAATATCCCCACCGACACTAATATAGGCATCACAATGCCTAACCTTCGGCACAATGTGCAGACCGGGAATGTACTCCGGTTTTGAATCTTGGAATTGAGCCACAACTTCAGCCTCAGATGCTAGAGCAGTTAAGGCGCTATAAATGGCTGCATCACCAATATTTAGAGTTGAATAAGTGTTTACCAGACCAACAGTGAGTCCCATAATGGTGATTCTCAAAATTAATTGACTGGTAGATGCCCGATAACAATACTTTGGGTTAAGCCACAACGCTACCCAACAAAAGCTTTGATTATTGGAGTTTCCTTAGAAAAAAGGGAATAGGGAATAGGGAGGATGGGGAAGATGGGGAAGATGGGGGAGATGGGGGAGATGGGAGAAATAGGGGGCAGAGGGAAAATTTCTTCTTATTCTTCTTATTCTTCTTATTTTCCTGAACTCCTGACTCCTGACTCCTGACTCCTGACTCCTGACTCCTGACTCCTGCCTCCTGACTCCTGCCTCCTGCCTTCTGCCTCCTGCCTCCTGACTCCTGACTCCTGACTCCTGCTTGCTGTCAACGGCTTTCCCCCCGAAAAGCCACTGGGTTGCTGTGATTGCTGATTGCTTTTTGATTAGTAGATGTTTAGCACTTCCTGAGATTTAGCAAACAGCGTTACTGAGAAGAGATGCATTCTTTTAACAAACCTGTATTATTTTTATATACTTAATTTAGCTCAACTGTCAAATAAAAATTTGTATAATTTTGATAATTGATTTCTCGGTAATTCAATAATTTCATTTCACTAATTACCCTGATTTATATCAGTAATTGGAATCGGAAATTACGTAATTTCGCTCCTTGCCGTTGGCTGAATAGGCAGTTAAATTGGGAAAAAGGGGTTTTTGGTATCTACAATGATACAGTAAAATAAATATTTAGTTATTAGGGCATTCAAACTAGATTTTCTAGTTGTAAATACTATTAAATTTAGTCTTTAATTCTCATTAATTTCCGTAGTAGATACTTAAGTATTTTCTCTGATCATGCTTAAACGTTTAATTTTTAATACCATACTTGCAACCTTAACTTTGTCAACACCTAGTTTGGCATTGCCCCTATCTCCAGGCGATCGCGTCAAAGTAACTATTCCTGAAGGAGAAGAGTTTAGTGGAATTTTTGAAGTCAACTTAGAAGGCAATTTAGAGATTCCCTATCTCAACCCGTTACCTGTTGTCGGTTTAGAACCAGAACAAGTGGAGGAAAACCTGAACACAGCTTTGATTGATGGGGCTTTTTTCCAACCCTCTTTTCTCCGGGTGAGTTTGAGAGTGGTGCAATGGGCTCCAGTGGAGGTATTTGTGAGTGGGGCAACATTTTTGCCAGGAAGGGTATTTATCAATGAACCCTCTCCAGCCGAGAAAACACAACCTCCTGTACCAGTAGCGGGACAATATCCCCCCAACCGTTATATGGGAGCAGCTATCCGTGATGCAGGTGGAGTTAAACCGAATGCTGATATCAAAAACATTCAACTAATCCGCAACGGAGAAACCCGCATAGTGGACTTTTCGGGGGTGTTTACCGGTGAACCCTTTGTAGATGTGCCATTGATTGCAGGCGATCGCATCATTGTTCCCGATTCAGGAAAAATGCACAACGAACTCGTGCGTAGTTCCCAAATTACTCCTAGTGGGGTGAAAGTATTTCTGTCTAATCTCACCGTCCCAGCTACAGGTAATGCTGTTTCCGGGATTGGTCGTGATGCCACATCATTTCCTTATGGTTCTCGCTTTTCCCATGCAGTCACAGCAGCCAACTGTGTGGGAGGAACAAGAGGCACCAACGCCGAACGCAAAGCCATCCTGGTAACTACTGAGCAGTTGACTGGAAAAACTACGTATTTACAGCGTCATGTTAACGATTTACTGACAAATTCCACCAACGATGCCAACAACCCGTTTTTACAAGCTAATGATATTGTCGCCTGCTATGACTCCAGAGTTGTTCAAGTTCGGGATGTGATCCAAACCATCTTATCCCCTATTCCCATTTTGCGAGATTTGTTCAGATGATACAGCGGCTATTCATTTTCAACATGGCACCTCTGGGGAGTTTGCTTAAAGGTCGTTGGCTGCGCTATCTGATCCTCAGTGCATTAGGTAACACTTTGATTTGGGGGTCATCGCTCCAATATTTAAAAGTTACCAAACCTACCTACACCAGCGAGTGGGCTTTAATCCTTAGTAGTGGTAGTTTAGGCGTTAGTGTCAACCTACCAGGAATTGGTCAAGCATCTTCCTCCAGCGGTTCAGCTTTAGGCAGTTCCACTTATGATCCTAGAGAAAATTTAGAATATATTTTTACTAGCGAACCAGTTTTAAAAGATGCCGCAGCGATCGCTAAAATACCACCAGACAAATTTAACAAGCCGCGAATCAAACTGTTAAATAACACAACCATTATGCAGTTTGAAATCACTGGCAAAAGCCCCCAGGAAGCACAGCATAAATCCTTGGCGCTCTATCAAGCCATAGTCCGCAAAGTTAATGTCTTAAGAGCTACGGAAATTAGCCAGCGAGGAAAACCTTCCCAGGAAATACTGCTTTCTGCTCAACATAAATTAGAACAAGCGCAAAAACGGCTCTCGGATTATAAAATGCGTTCCGGTTTAAACTTCCCAGATCAAGTAGGTAATTTATCCACCAACATTGAGCAATTACGAAGACTGCGTGCAGAAACAAAAGCCCAAGAGCAGCTAAATAACAAACGAATACAGCAATTGTCCCAGGATTTAGGACTTTCCCCTGCCGAAGCAGCAACAGCTTTTCTCCTCCATGTAGACCAAATTTTTCAACAAAACCTCAAGGACTTCAGTGAAGCCACAACTTCCTTGGAAGTGTTAATGACCAAATTTGGTGTTAACCATCCCCAAGTAGTTAAAGAAAACAAACGCCAAGAAGCCTCTTGGAATGCCTTATTAGAGCGTAGTCAATACCTATCAGGAAAGCCTATGACTGCCACCACACTCAATCGTTTAGCCTTAGCTGTGAGCGGATCAGGGAGGGATACATTATTCCAGAGTCTGGTGTCTTCCCAATCAGATTACCAGGGACTCAAAGCCCAAGTCAAAGCCTTGGATGTAGCGATCGCTCAACTAGAAAAGCGTCTAGATAACCTCTCGCAAAAGCAATCTATCTTAGAAAACTTAAAGCGAGATCAACAAATCGCGGAAGCGACCTTTGCATCTACCCTCACCAAACTAGATTTAGGACAAGGAGACGTATTTTCTACCTATCCTTTGATTCAGATGGCAATGGAGCCTAGTTTGCCAAAAGAAGCCACCACCCCCAAAAAGAACTTTATCTTCGCTGGAGCAGCGGCTGGTTCAATATTTTCCACCCTTGGTCTGTCTTTACTGTGGATTCGTAAACCTTGGATCAAGAAATTATCCAAATTCATCTCTTGATCCCCACTATTGCCAACACTATGAAAACTAAGACCACAAAAGATCCCACAAAAAATGCCAATGAAGATGATATCCAGCCAGAGAATTTACCAGAAAAAGTGGTCTGGTGGGCGATCGCTAACACTTATGCCATCTGGGTTGTTGGGGGACTATACGTTGTCGGCGCTCTCCTGGGTTGGATACTACTACTGTTTTTACTCATCAAAATCCTCGCGCAAACTGAAGACACCCCAGACGAAGAAAAAATCACCATCTCCTTATCTTTGTGGGTTTGGATTATCGGAATGCTGATGATGGAAGTGGCATTAATAGCCGGACATCTCGACTACAATCTGGAGACAGGTCTAATCATCAAATCCTCCATTGGTTGGGCAAAAGGTTGGGCTGCATTAGCCCTTTATCCATTAGCAGGGTGCTTAAAAATCCGTCCCCAGATAATATATCGAGCCGTGTGTCTTGTAGGTTTTCACACCCTATTAATTATCCCTTTTTTACTGTTAGCACCCTCTCTGCATCTACCCCAAGTCCTTTACGTCTCACCACTCAAAGCCGTAGGGGGACCAGGTAATGAATTTTTTGATGTGCCTCTCTATGAAATTGATGGTAGCACGGGTGATTTACGCTGGCGGTTATTTACTCCTTGGGGTCCAGCATTAGGTTTTGTGGGCAATGTTAATTTTATGCTGGCCTTGCAAGAAAAAAATAAAAAATGGCGCAGGTTAGGACTAGCAGGATCAGTGATCATGTGTTTTGTGTGTAAATCCCGTATGGCTCAGGTTTGCATTGTTCTTATCCCCTTATTCACAAAAGTATTATCTGGTTTAGCTCGGCCAAAAATGCTCATAGGTCTAGGATTTTTTAGTTTCCTGAGTGGCATTTTTTCCCCATCAATCATCCTTGCTTTTAATAATTTTTGGGAAGGGTTCAAAGCAGCACGAGCCGGATCTACACGAGTACGTATGGCTTTGAAAGACATTGCTATCTATCGCTGGAAAACTGAAGCTCCCATTTGGGGACATGGTGTAGTCGAAGAAGGACCCCACATTGTTGAACATATGCCCATTGGTTCACACCATAGCTGGGCAGGTTTATTGTTTGTCAAGGGCATTGTTGGCTTTATGGCGCTAGCCATTCCCTTAGCTTTCAGTTTTTTTGATTTGTTAATTAAGTCAACGGACAGTAGACGACCTACGGCCAAAGTAGGCTTGAGTGTCGTGATGATTCTTTTTCTCTATACCTTTGGTGAGAATTTAGAAATATTGGTGTATCTATATTGGCCTGGATTATTAGCAATGGGTATTGGTTGTCAAGAAAAACCAAAAGATCCAGGGGGTGTAAGGGTGTAAAGAATATAAGGAAGGGTTTCCCCAATCACCAATCACCAATTACCAATCCCCTACTTTTATAGGATTTAAATCTATGTATGGTCTAGTTAACAAAGCAATTCAAGACATGATTTGCAAATACCACGGTGAAGATACCTGGGAAACTATCAAGGAAAAGGCTGAACTTGAAGATATAGACTTTTTTATTGGCATGGATGCTTATTCTGACGATATTACCTATCGTTTGGTCGCAGCAGCTTGTGAGGTATTGGGTATGGAGGCAGACGAAATACTCAAAGCCTTTGGAGAATACTGGGTGACTTACACAGCAGAAGAAGGCTATGGGGAGCTTTTAGATAGTGCTGGCAACTCTTTAGGAAAGTTTATGGAGAATCTCGATAATCTCCATGCACGAGTGGGTTTGAGTTTTTCTGAACTCCGTCCTCCATCTTTTGATTGCGAACACACCACCGAAAACTCTATGGAACTGCATTATCAATCCACTCGTCAGGGTTTAGCCCCAATGGTGATTGGTTTACTTCACGGATTGGGAAAACGTTTTCACACCAAGGTGGATATTACCCAAACCAGTTTTCGTGAACAGGGTGCAGATCACGATATTTTTTCTATTGAATATGAAGATTCTCAAGATCATGACCAATAAACAGGCTATTGAGTCAGAACAATTTAGTCTTAACCATGACCAATTTGCAGCTTTGTTTCCCTTCCATTTGGTCATAGATCGAGACATGAAGATTCTCCAGGCTGGGGGAGTGCTTCAGCGTATTCTTGAACCTGTTGTAATTGTTGATAGTTATCTAGAAGAACATTTCTGTATTACTCGCCCGAATTGTCCAGTTAGCTTTGCCGCCATTAGCCAACAAGTGCGATCGCCAAAGGCGGGGGTTTCCCCATCGCTCTTTCTGTTGCAATCCCATCACAAGGAAATGCAGCTAAAGGGACAGATGGTATATCTAGAAGCATCCGATCATCTGCTGTTTCTTGGTTCTCCCTGGATTACTGATATTGGCGATTTGAAAAAACTTGACCTGAAGCTTGATGATTTTCCTCTCTATGATTCTGTTGCCGATTATTTGTTTCTTTTACAGGCTAAGAACTCAGCCTTAGCTGATACAAAAAAACTCACTGCCAAACTTACATCACAGCGGGCTGAATTACGGGCAAAAGAATCAATATTGAGAACGGTGATTCAAAGTTTACAAGGTGGTGTGCTATTAGAAGACGAGAATCGAAAGATTATTTTAGCAAACCAGAAATTTTGTCAGCAGTTTAACATGACTGTTGATCCACAAGCATTAACAGGCATGGATTGTCAGCAAGCATTACAGACAACTAAACAACTGTTTGTTGACCCAGAAAAATTTATTGGCCGTGTAGATGAGATTATTGATCAAAATCAAATAGCTCTCAATGAAGAATACCATCTGCAAGATGGACGCATCTTTGAACAAGATTACATCCCCATTTTGGCTAACCAAAAATTGTATGGTCATCTGTGGAAATACAGCGATGTTACCCAACGCAAACAAGCTGAAAATGCTCTGAGGTTAAGTGAAGAACGGTTAAAACTGGCTCTCAATGCTGTAGATGAAGGACTCTGGGACTGGAATCTGGTGACTGGAGAAGTTTATCGCAGTCCCCGTTGGTTTACCATGCTTGGTTATGCTCCAGAAGAGTTAAACAATGATATCAAGCTGAAAATTCAGTTGATTCATCCAGAGGATCTGCCCCTCATGCAGCAGCGACTGATCGCACATCTCAAGGGGAAAACACCTTTTTATGAAGCAGAAGTACGGTTTCTGACCAAATCTGGAGAATGGAAGTGGATTCTGGATCGGGGTAAGCTAGTCGGCCGTGATTCCCAGGGTAGAGCAATGAGAATGGTGGGAACTCATATAGATATTACTGAACGCAAACTCTCCCAAGCTGCACTACAGCAGCAAAATGAAGAACTAAACCTAGCCAAGCAAGCTGCTGAAACGGCCAATATGGCTAAAAGCAATTTCCTAGCTACCATGAGCCATGAAATTCGCACTCCCATGAATGCCATCATTGGTATGAGTGGAATGTTATTAGATACTGCTTTGAATGCTGACCAACTTGACTGTGTAGAAACCATTCGTAATAGTGGCAATACATTGCTGACGATTATTAATGATATTCTTGATTTTTCTAAGATTGAGTCTGGCAATTTAGAGCTAGAAGCAGAGCTTTTTGATTTGCGTCTTTGTGTGGAAGAATCCCTGGAGTTATTGGCTCCCCAAGCTGCTTCTAAGGGGATTGAATTGATGTACCAACTGGAACCAGATACACCGACGGTTGTGACTGGTGATATTACCCGTTTGCGCCAAATTCTCTGGAATTTAATCAGCAATGCAGTCAAGTTTACAAATATTGGCGAAGTTGCGGTGACAATCACTGGTCGGCTGCTGGTTTCAACTTCTGCAAACTACGAGTTGCAGTTTGCAATTAGGGATACAGGTATAGGAATTCCGCGCGATCGCTTACATCGACTATTTAAACCCTTCAGTCAGGTTGATGTCTCTATGACTCGACGTTATGGTGGTACAGGTTTAGGATTAGCCATCAGCAAACGTCTGTGTGAGATTATGGGGGGAAGAATGTGGGTAGAAAGTAAAGTTAATCAAGGTTCTACTTTCTATTTCACTGTGATTTTGCCGGTTCCTACTTCTGTTATTAGTGCTTCCTTTGCCAATAATTCCTTTTTAGATAGCACAGCCGCATGGGTGCAAGGAAACGAGAGAGACGAAATTGCATCGGGAATCTTCAACTCGGATAGGAGTAATAGTCCTCTTGGTGTTGACCCGGAACTGGTCGGTAAGCGTTTACTTTTAGCAGTCGGAAACGCCAATTTAAGAAAATGCTTAACTATGCAACTTCAGAGTTTGGGTTTGGATGTCCAAGCTGTGGAATCTAATTCTACTATCCTGGAATATCTGTGGGATCAACAACCCTTTGCTCTAGCTATCTTGGATATTGATAGTCCAGATTTGAATGCTTTCAACCTAACAACTAAAATTCGTGATATCCCCAAACAACGGGATTTACCTTTGGTGATGTTGAGTTCTAAGGGTAAACAAACTTTGCAAGTGAAACAGGTAGCGGCTGAGTTTTCTGCCTTTTTACATAAACCGGTGCGTCAATATCAGTTACATAATACGCTGTTACAAATTGTTCGCACTGGGCGGTTGAGTGATGTTACTTCCCAATCTATTATTCCTTCTTACTCTCGTTTACCTAAACCAAATCTTCCTGTTGTTGATACTAAGTTAGCCGAAAGTTTACCTCTAAAGATTTTGCTGGTTGAGGATATCTTGGTTAATCAAAAAATCGCCCTCCAGATGCTGTATCGGTTAGGTTATCGCGCAGATGTGGCTAATAATGGTCGTGAAGCTTTAGAAGCTTTACAACGGCAGCTTTATGATGTGGTGTTTATGGATATCCAAATGCCAGAAATGGATGGGTGGGAAACAACTCTTCGCATTCGTGGAGATTTATCTTCTGTTGCTCAACCTTGGATCATCGCTATGACTGCCCATGCTCGTCTAGAGGCTCGCCAAGAGTGTTTGAATATTGGTATGGATAGTTATATTAGTAAGCCGATTAGTGTGGAAGCTTTAGAAGCTGTTTTAAAACAGTATGGTTCTCAGCGGGATGAAAATTTACGGCTGGTTACTGATACTGTATTGGTTGCTTCTCCTCAATCATCAGTTATTGATCACAGTGTGATTGAAGAACTACGTGCTATGGCTGGTAGTAATGGCGATCGCTTGATTGCAGAATTAATCCAAGTTTACCTGGAAGATACTCCAGCTAGAATCCAAGACATTAAAGATGCTGTTGCTACCAAGAATTGGAACAAATTCAAGAAATCGGCTCATGCTTTGCGATCGCCAAGTGTTAGTATAGGTGCAGTCAACTTGGGTCAAATTTGTGAGACATTAGAATATACTACACAAGATAAATCTTTACAAGAAATATCTGATTTAGTTAATCAGTTAGAGAGCGAATATAAAAATGTCATCATGGCTTTAAAAAGTTTTTAGATCATATCTGGTTGAACATCATTGCTAATGAACAATCAATCACCAACTATGCGGCAAATATCAGATTCTCAAATTAAAATTTTAGTGATTGATGATGATCGAATTATTCAAATAGTTCTTAAACAAGCACTGGAAGGACAGGGGTATGAAGTCATCCTTGCTTCCAATGGTCAACAAGGCATAGAACAAGCTTATAAGCACCATCCCGCTATGATTATTTGTGATTGGCAAATGGATGAAATGGATGGTTTAGAAGTATGTCGTAATATTAAATCCGAATTATCTTTATCAACAACATTTTTTATTCTCCTAACAAGTCGTACAACCGTTGAAGACAAAGTTGAAGGTTTAGATAATGGTGCAGATGATTTTTTAAGTAAACCGATTGAAATCAGTGAATTAAAAGCACGAGTTAGAGCCGGACTGAGGTTATATCAAAGTAATCAAGAGCTTCAAAGATTAGCTGAAGATCTACAAATTCAAAAACAGCTTTTAGAAACAGAATTACATGAAGCTGCTGATTATGTGACATCTATTTTACCTGCACCCATGTCAGGATTAGTCACCATCAATTATAGATTTTTGCCTTCTAATCAATTAGGTGGCGATTGCTTTGATTACTACTGGTTAGATGAAAAGAACTTAGTTATTTATCTGTTGGATGTTTCTGGACATGGATTAGCTGCTGCACTTCCTTCCATTTCCGTACATAATTTGTTGCGATCGCAAACTTTACTGTCAGCTAATTTTTATCAACCATCTGAAGTTCTCAATGCCTTGAATGAAGTTTTTCAAATGGAAAAGCATAACGCTCGATACTTTACCATTTGGTATGGAGTCTTGAACATTGAGTCTCATCAATTAACCTATTCTACTGCTGGACATCCACCAGCTTTATTACTTTCTCAATCAACCGATTCTAGTATAAATATCAAACAGTTAATTACTCCCAGTATGCCCATCGGAGCATTTGCAGAAGGAGAATATCAAAATGCCGTCTGTGAAATTCAACCAGCTAGTAAAATCTATGTTTTTAGCGATGGAGTTTATGAAGTTGAACAGCGTGATGGTAATCTGTGGAATTTGAAGAATTTTATCAATTTATTGACTAAATGCAATCAACAAGCTCTAGATTTAGACCATATTTTAGAAGCTATTAAAACTGCTACAGGTAGTAAAACATTTACAGATGACTGCTCTTTATTAGAAATAGGGTTTGCTGATAGTAACCCGACTGCTTAACGGACAGAAACCACAGCACAACTTAATGAGGGTGGTACTTGATGAAGAGATTGATCTGCTACCAACTCAATTTTGCCTTGGGTGTTACGATGCCAAGATGTGGCTTGAACAAGAACCTTTGGAGATGGGGGGATTTGTGTTGTAACGGTGCTATATTTGCGGTATGCAGAGATGTCACGAGTATCAGACCAAGTGCGATCGCTCTTCCCTGTAACTAGCAACTTGGGTTACTACATCAGCCGTCTTTTTATACTCTTTTTTTGCCTAAATCCCGTTATTTTATTTTATGATTTATGAGCCATCCTCTCTCCCTCACCGTCCTGCTAATTGATGATTGCCCCGAAGACAGGTACTTATATCGTCGCTTTTTGCAACAAGATAGCCTGTATACCTATCGGATTGTGGAGTGTGTAACAGCAACCAAGGCATTGAAATGGTGTCAGCAGGAGATACCAGATATCATTTTGCTGGATTATAAGTTGCCAGATGAAGATGGGCTAGAGGTGCTGGAGAAATTGAGGCAATACTTTACCAACAGTCAAACTTCAGCGATACTGCTGACAGGACACGGAAACGAAATGATTGCTGTCCGTGCGATGAAAAGTGGTTGTCAGGATTATCTCGTCAAAGACCAACTTACCTCTAATATTCTCCACCGAGCAATTCATCAAGCAGTTGAACGTATAAACCTGACCAGACAGCTACAACAAAGCCAAGAAAAACAACAAATAATTACGGCAGCAGCTTTACGAATTCGTCAATCTCTTAAATTAGAAGAAGTTTTACAGACAACAACAATAGAAGTGCGCCAGTTTCTCAAGGCAGACAGAGTATTGGTGTATCAATTTAATCCAGATATGAGTGGTACTATTGTTACGGAGTCAGTGCTGCCAAATTGGAGAGCATCTTTGGGAACACAGATTCAGGACACTTGTTTCCAAGAAGGTGCAGGTCAAGACTATCATCAGGGAAAGAAACGGGCAATTGATGATATTTATCAAGCGGATTTAACAGACTGCCATTTGCAGCTACTAGAACAATTTCAAGTCAAAGCCAACTTGGTAGTGCCGATTATTGTCACAGGGCAATTATGGGGATTATTAATTGCTCATCAATGTTCTGCACCACGTCACTGGGAAGCACAGGAACTGGAATTATTAGATCAACTTGCCGTGCAAATTGCGATCGCCATTCAACAAGCAAGTGCATATCAACAGGTACAGGCAGAATTAGCAGAACGCCAACGGATACAAAAGACTCTCCAAGAGAACGAAGAAAATTTTCACCAACTAGCAACAGCGGTGGAGGAAGTGTTTCTGATTCAAAATGCTGACTTTAGTAAAACAATTTATCTTAGTCCCGGATATGAACGCATCTGGCAGCGTCCTTGTGCAGAAGTGTACAAAAACCCGATGGTGTGGCTGGAATCTGTTTATCCAGAAGACATAAGTCGGTTACAAACAGAAATGCAGCAAGTGATATCTGGTCAAAAATGCCAAGCTGAGTACCGCATTTTTAGACCCAGTGGAGAATTACGCTGGATTCTCGTCCAGGCATTTCCAGTTTTTGATGATTCTGGCAAAGTTTATCGTACTATTGCCTCAGCCAAAGATATTACTGAACGCAAACAAGTAGCAATAGCATTACAAGCACTGAATCAGGAATTAGAAACTAGAGTAGAACAGCGTACAGCAGCTTTACAGGCAAGTGAAGAGCGTTGGCAACTAATATTGCGTGGTACTAATGATGGAATTTGGGATTGGGATACTAGAACCAATCAAGTTTTCTTCTCCACTCGTTGGAAACAAATGCGGGGCTTGAGCGACGATGAAATTAGCTACAACTTAGAAGAATGGTCAAGTCGCATCCATCCCGACGATTATGAACCGGTGATGCAAGCAGTAGCTGACCATTTTGCCCAAAAGACACCTTTTTTCCAAGAAGAATACCGAGTCAACCACAAAGATGGCTCCTATCTATGGATATTAGACCGAGGTCAAGCTTTATGGGACGACGCAGGTAATGTCATTCGCATGAGTGGTTCGGAAACTGATATTACTGAAAGCAAACAAAAGAAGGAACAGTTACGGAATCTTTCTGACAGACTGACATTGGCACTCCAAGCTGGAGAACTTGGCACTTGGGACTGGGATATGGTTCAGGAGGCAGAATGGGATGATCGAATGTATGAACTGTATGGTCTGCAACGCTCTGAGATTGAAGCCACTTATGAGAATTGGCGGAATGTAGTTCATCCTGACGATCTTCCTGAAGTTGAAGCTGCCCTTCAAGCCGCTATCAGAGGTGAAAAAGAATATAACAGAGAATTTCGGGCTGTCCATCCAGATGGCAGCATTCACTTTATTAGAGCCGCTGCCGTAGTTCAACGCAATGACCAGGGCGAACCAATACGCATGGTAGGTATTAACTATGATATTACAGAACGCAAAACAATAGAATTAGCCCTGCGAGAGAGCGAACGCCGTTATGCAGCTTTAACACAAGCGGCTCCTGTTGGTATTTTCCGGTTTGATACTATTGGTAATTGTCTCTATGTCAATGAATCCTGGAGTCAGATGACAGGTAGACCGACACAAGCAGCTTTGGGTCAGGGATGGATAGAAACTTTGCACCCAGAAGACCGCGATCGCTTGTTGCAAAAATGGTTTCAATGGTCTCAAACTGCCCAGCCTGGAGAACTCTTTTCTAACGAAGGTAGACATCTGCTGCCAGATGGTAGCATTACTTGGTTCTACAGCTGTGTTATAGCAGAAGCAAATGCCAATGGTAGGATTATCGGCTACGTTGGCACATTAACAGATATCACCGAACGGAAACAAGTAGAAACAAAAGTTTGGGAAACCAATGAGGAACTCAACAAAGTCAATGCGGAACTAGCACACGCTACTCATCTCAAAGATGAATTTCTGGCGAATATGAGCCACGAATTACGAACACCTCTGAATGCGATTTTGGGAATGTCGGAAGCCTTACAGGATGGTTTGTTTGGTGTGATCAATGAACGACAACTAAAGGCTATCTCTACCATCGAGCGTAGCGGTAGACATTTGTTAGAACTAATCAACGATATTCTCGATTTATCAAAAATTGAATCTGGCAAACTAGAACTAGACCTGAGTGATGTTTCAGTTCACAGCCTCTGTGATTCTAGTTTTGTCTTTGTCCGACAGATGGCATTGAAAAAAAATATTGCCCTTAAATCCCATATTGCCAACAACCTTGTTAGCCTTCAGGTAGATGAACGCCGGATGCGACAAGTTCTAATCAACCTGCTAAATAACGCCGTCAAATTTACAAAAGAAAACGGTTCTGTATCCCTAACAGTCCGCTTGGAAGAACCAGGGGAAGTAGAATCTACAGCTACGGTCAGTTCTGCTTTGTCTTCTCCTTTCCTTTGTTTCTCTGTTACAGATACAGGTATCGGTATTAACCAAGACGATATTAGTAAGTTGTTTCAAGCTTTTATCCAAGTTAATAGTAGCCTTAGCCGCGAATATGAAGGTACTGGTTTAGGACTAGCATTGGTGAAGCAAATTGTGGAACTACATGAGGGAACGGTTTCAGTTAGCAGTGAAGTGGGAAAAGGCAGTTGTTTTACTGTTCGTATTCCTTACCGTAGCAGCAATGAAAATTTAACAACAAAGGTAAATATTCCCTCACCTACTGAAATTGAATTATCACCACCATCTTTAAAATCTCCTGTGATTTTGATAGTGGAAGATAATCAGGTAAATATTGATACAATATTTGACTATTTGGAAAGTCGTGGATATCGTCTGATGACAGCCAACAATGGTCAGCAAGCACTGGATATTGCTGCAAATCAACGCCCAGACTTAATTTTGATGGATATTCAAATGCCCCAAATGGATGGGCTTGAGGCAATTCAACGCATCCGCAGGGATTTACAACTGGTTGATGTGCCAATTATTGCTCTAACCGCCCTCGCTATGCCAGGGGATAGAGAAAGTTGTTTAGCAGCAGGAGCAAATGAATATTTATCTAAACCTGTCAGACTTAAACAACTTGCAATCACAATTCAGCAACTTTTATCAAAGTAATACCCCCTCATCCCCCTCATCAAATCCGACCAGCCAATGCTGCAACCACTGAAACTAAGCGATTGGGTTCGATAGGTTTAGCAACATGGGTTTGGAATCCTGCGGACAAAGCCTCTGTTTGGTCTGTATCTCTTGCATAAGCCGTCAGGGCAGCAGCAGGAATCAGCCCTCCTTCCTCGGCACTGAGCGATCGCACCTGACGAATTAGCGCATAACCATCTTCTTCTGGTAGCCCAATATCAGATATAAGTACATCATACCCATGAGGATTAGCCTTGAGTATTGATAAAGCTTCTTGTACTGATCCTGCCGCTGTTACTTGTATTCCATAATCTTCCAACACAATTTGAAATAATTGACGAATATCTGGTTCATCATCGACGATCAACACTCGCACACCAGCTAATGATGGGAAGGAGTCAGGGGGATTAGCAGCAGGAGAAGCAGGAGAAATAACAGGGTTTTGAGGATTGGCGATCATCGCACTCGTTTCTAAAGTCGTTTCTAGATGAGTTTGCAGAGGCAGTCTAACCGTAAAAGTAGCACCTTGACCCTCACCTGGACTTGTCGCTTCCACTGTACCACCGTGGAGTTCTACCAAATGTCGAACTATCGAAAGTCCCAATCCTAATCCAGTATTTGACCTGGTTCGACTACCATCAGCCTGACGGAAGCGTTCAAAAATATAGGGAAGAAAGTCTGCACTGATGCCTACCCCTGTGTCCCTAACTTGAATTTCAGCTTGAAAATCACTGTAATTTAAGGTGATATTAATTCTTCCACCCAAAGGAGTAAATTTGATGGAGTTGGAAAGTAAATTCCAGATCACCTGCTGTAAACGAATTGCATCTCCGACTATGGTTCTGGGAGCAGAATCTAAAGTAGATTGAATTTGAATGTTTTTAGCATCTGCGGCCAATTGCACCACATCTATTGCCGCTTCAATTATAGGAACAAGCTTCACAGTTTGTGCTTCCAGACGCATCTGCCCGACGCTAATACGGGAGATATCCAATAGATCTCCAATTAGCTGATGTTGTGCCTTAGCACTGCGTTCAATGGCTTCCAATGCCTGATTAGTCTTGGCTTCATCCAGCTGCTGTTTTCGTAGCAATTGCGTCCACCCTAGTAGAGAATTAAGGGGATTACGCAATTCATGAGAGAGAACAGATAAAAACTCATCTTTGGCACAGTTAGCTCTTTCAGCCGCAGTCCGGGCTAATTGTTCTTGAACTAGGAGTTGACTCCGTTCTGTTTCTAATTGCTTGCGTTGGGTGATATCCTCAATTACCAGGATAATCAGTGGTGTATCACCTATTTGCGTAATTTGTCGGCCATTGAGGCGGATAATTTTGTGACCGACTTGCTCAAAGTCATGCTCAATTTCTACATCTAGAAACTGGCCTTGTTGGGGGAGAATATCTTCTAAGAGCGATCGCAACTGGGGAATATTCCATTCTCCATTACCAATTTCATAAATGAGGCGATTTTCTGTTTTTTCTGGTTCCACCTGGAATACTTCATAGAAAAACTGATTAGCACTCAGCACTTTTAAATCCACATCCATCACCACCAAAGATTCCCGCACTGTAGACACAATTGCTTCTGCGTAATCACGGAATGATTTAAGGATATTTGCATTACGTTTGATATCATCAATATCAACCAAAATTACCACAGCACCCTCAATTTTGTTGTCCATAGTCCGATAAGGTCTGATGCGTAGATCATACCAATGGCTATCAAAATCTTGCACTTCTTGATTTTTTAAATTTAGGGTGCTAATTACCTCTAAAATGTGTACTTCTAAATCGGGGATTTTTAATTTATGTCTAATATCACTCAATGGTCGTCCCGTATCCGTAGGAATTAAATTAAATATTATCTCTGTGGCTGGATTAAAGCGACGAATTTTTAAATCATTTCCTAACATCAGGATAGGAATATTAATACTACTAAAGAGATTTTGTAAATCGTTGCTGACCTGAGTTGCTTCAATATTTCGCCGTTGCAGTTCGTCGTTAATAGTATTTAGTTCTTCATTGGTAGCTTGAATTTCTTCCTTGGCTGTTTCCAACTCCTCATTGGTACTTTGCAACTCCTCATTACTAGAGAGGATTTCTTCATTAGCTGCTTTTAAGTCTTGATTGCTAGCTTGCTGTTCCTCAATAATTGATTGCAGATAATCTTTAGTAGATGTTAGTTCTTGTTGGAGAACGGAAATTTCCTGCTCGTAACTGTTTTTTTGTCCCTGCTCAGATTTAATCTTGCTAGTTGCTGCCGATACTAAGCTAGTTGGGAGGGGTATGTCCTCAAATAAAACTAAAAAGAATTTTTCTCTTGTACCAGGAGTTTGAAAAGGAATCACATAAATGTTTACCAACCTAACTTGGTTTTCTTCTTTAATTTGTATCCCTTCTTTTTTGACTGCCGCTTCTTGCTTTTTAGCTTGATAAATTGAGCTACGTAAATCTAGCCGCAATTCGTCTTTTACCATTTTGAGAACATTAAAACTGGGTCTACCTGGTGCAGGTTGTAAATAGCGACTAGTCTGACCTCGGAATTGCAAAATCTCCAAATCGTCGTTAATAATCACACCCACAGGTGCGAATTGATTTAACACAATTCTGTCAGCTTCTTTGTGTATTTCTACATCATTCCAAGAAGTATCACTGACTAGCAGTGAAGATTTTGCGGTTTCCAAGGAATAGTTGCTAGCTATTGACTCAATAGCCAATTGGGTGGATGCCATTTTCCGCCCATAAATTTTGCATTTTCTGTCTATCAAAGTAAACAAATCAGTAAATTCCCCCACTGTTTCCGATGTGCCTAACATCAAAAAACCTGTTGGTTTAAGACTATAGTGGAAAATTGGCAGAAGCTTTTTCTGAGCAGTAGAACCTAAATAAATCAAGACATTCCGACAAGTGATCAAATCTAACCGGGAAAAAGGTGGATCGCTAATCAAGTTTTGTCTGGCAAAAATACACAGTTCTCTGACTGATTTACTAATCTGGTAGCCACTGTCTACCGGAACAAAGAAACGTTGTAATCGTTCTGGGGAAATTTCTGCTACCTGGGTTAGTTTATAAATACCACTTCTGGCTTTTTCTATTGCTACCTCATTGATATCTGTAGCAAAAATCTGGATGGGTATATTAATTCCCTGATTAGTTAAAAATTCCAGTAAGCAGATGGCAAGCGAGTAGGCTTCTTCACCTGTTGAACATCCTGCCACCCATAGACGGATGGGATCATCGGCTTTGCGTTGCTTAGTAATAATAATGGGAAATACTTTAGTTTTTAGGGCTTCAAAAGTTGCTGGATCTCGGAAAAAATTGGTGACAGTAATTAAAACATCTTGATACAATGCAGTGACTTCTGCTGGATTATTCTGGAGATAATTAATGTAATCTTCCAGTTTATCCAGTTTATACAAGAGCATCCGCCGTTGAATTCGCCGCTTCAAGGTAGTCTGTTTGTAATGGGTAAAGTCAACACCCGTAGCTGCCCGGAGCAGATTAAAAATTTTTAACAGCACATCTGTTTCTGCCGGTATAACTTCAGTTGGTTTAATCGGTGTTGGGTGGTTAATGTAGGGATGAGTGCTGATGTTTGCTAATTTCTGGGCAATTTGTTGGGGAGTGAGGATAAAGTCTACATAACCAGAAGCTACCGCTGTATTCGGCATACTACTAACTTTTGCTGATTCCTCACATTGAGCAAAGGTAATGCCACCTGCGGCCTTGATTCTTTCTAAGCCCCTGGTGCCATCTCCGTCACCTCCTGACAGCACGACTCCAATAGCTTTGTTGCCCAAATCCTCTGCTAAGGAAAAGAAGAAACTATCAACTGTCATTGATAGACCATAGGTTTTTTCACGGGGCTTTAGTTTCAGCACCCCTTTATCAATGGTCATTATGGCATTAGGCGGAATTACATAAACATGATTCGGTTCTACAGACATCCCTTCCTCAACTTCTGTCACCACCATTTGGGTTGTCCGGGAAAGAATCTCTGTTAACAGACTTTTTTGTTGTGGGTTCAGATGCTGAACTAACACAAATCCCATACCAGTATCCGCTGGTAAATGATTTAACAGTTGTGTAAATGCTTCTAATCCCCCCGCAGAGGCTCCAATCCCGACAATTGGAAATAATTCTTTTTGTTCCCCCTGTTGCTTTGGGGATGCTTTAGCGGTAGAATCACCAGCTGGAAATTTTTTAGAAAACCGCCTAGAGTTCATATGATGCAACCGATTCAAGTCCAGGATCTGACTTTGCTAGGTCTACTCTAGCGGAATATAGGTTCTATGGCGTAAGTATTAATGCCAGCAAAAAAGCAACATGGGGAGTAGGGGAGTAGGGGGGCAGGGGAGCAGGGGGAGCAGGGGAGCAGGGGAGCAGGGGAGCAGGGGAGCAGGGGGGCAGGGGGAGCAGGGGAGCAGGGTAAAAATAAATTCTTTCTTCTTTCTTCTGCCTTCTGCCTTCTTTCTTCTTTCTTCTGCCTCCTGACTCCTGACTCCTGACTCCTGACTCCTGACTCCTGACTCCTTCTTCTGCCTTCTGCCTCCTTACTGTATAGGAGTTTCCGTTGGTGTAGGTTCTTCTGTTGGTGTTTCTGTTGGTGTTTCTGTTGGTTCTGGTTCGGGCGGATTTTCTGCTGTAACGGTGAGTTGATAATCTACTGGTTTTGATGCTGTGGAAACAACAACAAATTCATAAAATCCTTTTTCTGGTAATGTTTTGGAAACTGTACGTTGTTGAGAATCTTCTAATAATGTCACTTTTCCAGAGGGGGAATAAATTGACAGTAAAATTTGCGAACTTGCATCTATTTTAACTTCTAGATTTTGGTCTTTAGCAAGTCCAGCTATGAATACTTTGCCTCCTCCTGGTGGAAGTGTGCCGCTAACTGTTTTACCTATCTCACCTTCAGGAAATACTATTTTTTCAAAGGCGCTATTGGATAGGATGGCGTTAAGTTTATCACTGACAAATCCGTGCCAAACTTGTCCAATGGGTTGGGTGAGAAAATCTTTTCCTTTGTATTCAGGAAATTCCTTCAAGAAAGCAGCGTCTCCTAAATCATATAAAGAACGACTACCAACGTTAATTTTATTAACTTCTACTTTCCAGCGATCGCGTTCTGCTGAAGTATAAGTTCCTAGTAGACGACGAGAGTTAGAACTCAATGCTGATAACTTTTCTAGGACTTGGGATGCGGTTTGATCCCATTCTTTCCGCAAGCTTTCATCGTCTGCACCATTGCTGAGGGTACGTCCTTTTAAGCTGGGGTTTTTCTCCCAAAAGATTTGATTGACTAAACTCACATAGTAATTAAAATCTATATCCAATTGCTGGCGGCGATCGCTCAATTTTTGTTTCCGTTCTCTTTCCTCTGGTGAATAATTATCTAGGTTCTCAGGGGATTTACTGACGCTAGGGGTGGGACTGGATGTAACCAAGGAGTTGCTTTCTCCTATACCCCTTTTTTGGTTATTGAATCCCCACCAAAGTAGCCCTGCACTAGCAAACAAGGCTAGAGTAACAATAAAAACGTTTGTTCCTGTCCAAATACTTGCGGTTTGGGGCGTGGGAGTAATTACAGGTTGGGGTGCTGGGTTTTTGGGGGGAGAAACAGCAACAGTTTCCGATGTGGGAACAGGTCTGGGTGTAGGAGTTGGTGATGGGGGATAGTTACCAGGGGGTTGGGTGAGGGGATGATTAGCTATTTGGGGATTGAGTGCTTCTAAAACTTGACGGGGTGTTTGATAGCGATCGCTTGCTCTTGCAGATAGCATTTTATCTAAAATTTGCCCCAATTCGGGACTAACGTTCACTTCCCGCCGCCATTGCCAATTAAGATTATGAGTATCAATTAGTTCTTGGGGCTGTTTACCTGTCAGTAAAACTAACACTGTCACAGCCAACGCATATAAATCACTATGGGGAAAAACTGCACCTGTTTGCATTTGTTCAGGGGGTGCAAATCCCACTTTTCCTAACAGAGTTCCATTAGAAGGAGATGAATTCATACCAGTTTGATAATATTGAGAAGCGACTGTGGCCGCAACTTGTTTAACACCACCAAAATCAATTAAAACTGGCAATTGATCAACAGCGCGAAGCATTAAATTATCAGGAGAAATATCACGATGTATTACACCAACTGAGTGAATGTATTCCAGCACTGGTAAAAGTTGCTGTAACAACTGACGAATTTCTATTTCTGTAAATCTTAAACCCTGTTGTTTGCGGCTATTTAATAAAGAATTATAAGTTTGTCCTTCTATATAATCTTGTACTAAAAACAGACATTCCTTACCTTCCAGATTGATGCGTAATAATTCGCGAAAACGTGGAATTTGAGGATGTTGCAATTTATAGAGAACACTGGCTTCTCGCTGAAATAGTTCTTCCGCTTTTTGAACAACGTAAGGAGTTTGGACTTGGGGAGAAAATTCCTTTAAAACACAAGCTTCCCGAAAGCGGTTACTATCTTCAGCTAAATAAGTACGTCCAAAACCTCCTTGTCCAAGTTGACGAACAATCACATAGCGATCGCCTAAAGTTAATCCTGGTTGGATACCACTACTTACCGGCTTCTCTAATATCTTCTCCCCACACTGGAGACAAAACTTACTACCAGACGGATTTTGATGCCCTTTAGAACAATAAAGATTAGCCATTAGTAATTAATAATTAGTAAAACCACTCATTAATCATTATTCTGTCACCTGTCACCTGTCACCTGTCACCTATTCCCTACTTGATCAGATGCGATCGCATACCAAATTTGCAGGAAAGTCTGCTGATTTAGTTTCCCACGCTCTTGACCAGGAAACAATGGTTCAAATTTTTGATATGTATCTGATCGCAAATCCTGAAAAGACCTATATTTACCCAACCTCCCAGCTTTAGCCAATTGATCCCACCTTTGGGAATCTGCTTGACTATAGCTACCTATCTTTCTCCGCGCTGTTTCACTTAAATTAGCCTGTTCAATTTTTTTCAACAACTCATCAGCAATACCATTCCATTGTTCACGCAAAACCTGATCTTCCGGTTTTTCAGTTAATTTCCGTCCCTGCAACTCTGGTTTTTGAGTATAAAAAATTTCATTAACTGTCTTAGTAAAAAATACCGAAGAAATTTCAAGCTGTTGTAAGCGGCTAAAAACCTCTTGAATACTACGTTTACCGCTTGGGACACCCAGAGGATTATTGATAGAGGGAATTTTGGGAACTTCGACTTTTGGTAAATTAATTGATGATATACTTCTCAGCATAAAATTAGAAAGCGCCCACACACCCGCAACCGTTAAAGTTACACCCGTAGTTATAATAAAACTGACAACAAAAGGACGCAACCATACAGGCATAGGTATTTTTTGGACAACAACACTAGTCCTGTGATGGACTCCACTACCAAGACTGCGGGCGTATTTTATCCCCGGTGCCGCTACCATAGTTTTTAACTTAGTTATATAAGAATTAGAATTATGACTAGAAGGTTGCATAGTATTTACCGTCAGAAGAGTATTAGCTGAAGAGACAGAAACTGGTGGAGGTAGATCTTTGATTACTTGTTCTGCTGTTTGATAGCGATCGCTAGGCTTATATGCCAACATCTTTTTTAGAACAGCTTCCAACTTAGAACCCACCTGAATTTCCTTCCCCCAGTACCAATTACCGTTATAACTATCATATAATTTCTGCGGTTCTTTACCCGTCACTAACACCAAAGCCGTCACCGCTAAAGAATATAAATCACTATTTTTATAGACTTTTCCTTGAATTAATTGTTCTTCTGGTGCATATCCCTTCTTACCCAACAAAGTACCATTACCACCCAACTGAGTATGCCAAAAACCCTGATAAGCAGGTAACTGTTTCACCCCACCAAAATCAATCAACACAGGCAAATTATCACCTTGACGTAAAATTAAATTATCAGGAGAAATATCCCGATGAATAACATTTAATGTATGAATATAATTCAACACTGGGAGAATATGATGCAATAGATTAATCACCTCCTCCTCACTAAAAGATTTTCCCTGACTGCGACGCTGTTCTAATAATTGATAATAATTATTACCCTGAATATAATCTTGCACCAAAAAGAAAAAATCCCTAGTACCAATTTTTGCCTGAATAGAAGCATGAAAACGCGGTATTTGAGGATGTTGGATTTTTTTTAGTACACTTGCTTCCCTCTCAAATAATTCCTTCGCTTTTTGTAAATCCTCTGTTTTCACAACCTGGGGCGCAAATTCCTTTAAAACGCACGTTTGACGCGCTTTTTGCCTATCAACCGCCAAATAACTACGCCCAAAACCACCTTGCCCCAAAATACGCCCAATTTCATAACGATTATCAATAACTTGCCCTACTGTCAATAACAAAGCCTCACCACAATGAGTACAAAAACGGTGACTACTATTATTAGCGTGTTGTTGACTGCAATATACTTGCATGATCTTGAAAAATAAAATAGGGCTAATCAAGTTATACAACACAGAAAAGACTCTTTACCGATCAGTTAAGAGATCACGCTGACCTATCACCTGTTACAGCAGAATTCAGGAGTCAGGAGTCAGGAGTCAGGAGTCAGGAGTAAAACTGTCTTTTGATAAGATCCCCGACTTTTTTGATTATCGTGTCCATAAATTGTGAATTGAGCGCACAAGTGGGGGATCTCGGTATCAATAAGTGCTACAACTGAATACTTACTAATCAACCATACCAGCACTTCTGCTATATATATAGAAATCCTATTTGAGTTTTGTTGGTCTTTCTTACCTATTACCTGCCTCAAAGAATAAATTAATTTACAAATCAGACTTCTCTATACCATTTATGAAGCCTCAATCACAAACCCAAAAAACAATTCAAGAACTTGAAGAGTTTGTATCTATCCCCATAGAACAAAAACTCGCAAAACATCTTCAGACAGACAGTGCAGAAATAGCTATTTCTTTATTTCAAGATATAGCTGCTAATGTACCTGCTTATCAAACATTTCTCAAAAAACAGGGAATAGATGTAAATTCGATTCAAACTCTAGATGAATTCCAAAAATTACCAACAATTCATAAAGAAAATTATATCTCTTGTTATTCCTTAGACCAATTGTGCTATCATGGTAAATTAGAAAACTGTGATATGATAGCTTCCTCATCTGGTTCTACAGGCAAACCAACATTTTGGCCGCGTTTCCTTACCGATGAGCTACAAATAGCTACCCGTTTTGAACAAATTTTTCATGATAGTTTTCATGCAGATACCAAACGCACATTAGCTGTAGTGTGTTTCACCTTGGGAACTTGGGTAGGGGGAATGTTTACTACTAACTGTTGTCGCCATCTTGCCTTGAAGGGATATCCTATTACAGTGATTACACCTGGTAACAACAAAACAGAAATATTGCGAACTGTTCAAGAACTCGGTGATAATTTTGAGCAGGTGGTATTATTAGGATATCCCCCATTTCTTAAAGATGTAATTGATACGGGTACTGCCAATGGAGTGCAGTGGCAACGATATCAAATTAAATTAGTCATGGCAGGAGAAGTATTTAGTGAAGAATGGCGAAGTTTAGTTGCAGAAAGAATAGGTTCTGAACATCCCTGTTATGATTTTGCTTCCATGTACGGCACAGCAGACGCAGGAGTTTTAGGAAACGAAACACCTTTGAGTATCTGCATTCGTCGTTTTTTATCTGCAAATCCTCCAGCAGCAAAAGCATTATTTGGTGAATCTCGATTACCTACATTAGTACAGTATGATCCCTGTAGCCGCTTTTTTGAAGTTGAAGCAGGAACTTTGCTATTTTCTGGTAGGAATGGTATTCCTTTAATTCGTTATAACATTTTTGATAATGGCGGTTTAATTAGTTATGAAGAAATGCTGAAATTTTTAGCGTCATGGGGTTTTAATCCACTGACAGAATTACAGCCAAATAGAGGAATTCATCAACTACCATTCGTTTATGTTTTCGGACGTTCTAATTTTACAGTTTCCTATTTTGGCGCAAATATTTACCCAGAAAATATCTCAGTTGGATTAGAACAACCAATAATTAGAGAATGGGTGACAGGTAAATTTGTTTTGCAAGTAAAAGAAGATGCAGACAAAAACCGCTGTTTATCTATAGTGGTAGAATTAGCACCAAATACAGAGAATAGCGAAGAAAAAATAGCAGCAATAACTGCTTCTATACTTTCTCAACTATTGCGTCTGAATAGCGAGTTTGCTAACTATGTTCCCTTAGAATATCAAAGCCCACAAATAGAATTAAAATCTACTGGTGATGTAGAATATTTCCCTGTGGGCGTGAAACACAGATATACACGAAAATAGAGCTATGATTGATGAAGGTGGGCATTGCCCACCGTAAGCATTGAAAGCTGGTAATCGAATTAATGGTGTCGTCTATTGTTTCTGTAGTAACGACATCTGTAATACCTGCCATGATAGAATCTATAACGATTTCTACCAGTACAAGTCCGATAACGTCTGACATAGCTAGTCGTATGACGACGATAATTATGAGCATCAGCATTTTCAACAATACCCAGCACAGACATAGCCGCTATCACTGTAGCGAGAATAACAGATGTAATTCTTTTCATGAGGATAATTTGAAGAGTTTAGTAATGATTTCTAGAAGCGCAGACAGGAAGTTTACGAAGCGGAGATTCCATCAAGCTTTGAATAGATTTTATCACCAATTTTTCCAAAAAACTCAATATTAAGAATCTTATTTAATTCCTTAACTTATTGATAAAATTAGAGAAAACACCTCAGAGTAATGATTTTTCTCACATATCATTTATAAATTGCATATTAATTAAGTCAGCATAATTAAACATAAACCAGAAAGAAATGAATTTCCGACTCTGAAAATGAGGAATATGTTACTAGCTAGCTGGTGCTAAGACAATTTTTAATCAAGATATAGCTAAATCATAGTTAGATCATAGTCATCTCTTAACCTCAAAGTGAAATCCTATTGTTTGTGATCTCTGATATTCAGTAAATCCCATTCCTCTAAAAGCTATGAAATAAACAAGGTTTGATATGGCACTAGACAGAGTGATTAGGACATGAATCAGGGGAAACTCAGACTACAAGATGGTTTTACCTCTGAATTCTGACTCCTGAATCCTGAATTCTGACTCCTGCTATAACACCTGATCCTGAATTTTTTTAGCTTTTACCACCACCGATTGGGAACTGAACGAATCAGCAAGCATGGCAATAAGAGAGGAATTTTATGACTAATACACCATTCGATACAACCCAGCCGGCTCAAGTAAAGGGTCTAGATGGTTATACAGTTGATCCTATCTTTACTGTTGGAGAAACTATTGGTACTTATGCTCCTGTCGGTATTCTTGATGGTACAGGTGCTTTTGAACTGAATGACACCACAGTTAGAGTGCTAGTCAACCACGAATTGGCTAATAATGTTGGCTACAATTATACCCTAGAAAGCGGTGCTTCTTTACCAGGCGCACGCATCAGCTATTTTGATATTGATAAGCGGACACTGCAAATAGTTGATTCAGGTTTAGCCTACGATACTATTTATAACCGTGCTGGTGAAGTTGTAGATGCTGCTTCGGATTTAGAATTTGGTGGTCTTAACCGCTTTTGTTCAGCAAATTTGATGGAAGCCAACCATTTTGGTAATAACAAGGGTTTTGCCGATCGCATCTACTTTGCTGGTGAAGAAACCGATGGTGGTACACAATTCGCTCTAGATACCGCTACTAATCAACTGTGGGCTTTACCCTGGTTGGGTCGTGCGGCATGGGAAAGCGCAACTGAACTGGATACAGGCAATACAGATCAAATCGCTTTATTAATAGGTGACGATCGCCAAGAGGCTCCATTACTTCTCTACGTTGGTGAAAAAAATGCTGCTGGAGACGGCAGTTTCTTAGACCGCAACGGACTAGCTGAAGGCAAACTATATGTCTGGGTTGCTGATGATACAGCAGATGCCTCCGATGCAATTGAAGCTGACCCCAGAGACTTTAATGGCAGTGGCAACAGCACCAATGGTAAATTTGTAGCAATTGACTACTATCGCCCCGATTTAGCTGGTACTGCTGATTATGATGCGCTAGGTTTTGCCACCCAAGAGAAACAAGATGCACTTGCAGCGGCTGCTGGCGCTTTCAAATTCTCTCGTCCCGAAGACGTAGCCACCAACCCCTTTGATGGAACACAAGCTGTTTTGGCTTCCACTGGTCGTCCTGAAGTCTTCGATGGTCAAGATACCTGGGGTACGACCTATAAAATTGACGTTGACTTCGGCGCTACTGAAATCAAAGCTAACCTGAATATCCTTTACGATGGTAACGATGACGGTAACAAAGATTTTGGTCTGCGTAGCCCTGATAACTTAGATTGGGCTGATGATGGCAAAATCTATCTTCAAGAAGACCGTGCCATTAGTTCTAGCCTCTTTGGTGCCACATCTGGAGAAGAAGCTTCTATTTGGGTTCTTGACCCTTCCGCAACCGATCCTGCTGCCACTGCAACCCGCATTGCACAGATCGATCGCTCTGGTGTACCTTCAGATCAAACTGATTCTAGCCCCACAGATATAGGTAACTGGGAATCTTCCGGTATCCTCGATGTTTCCACCTTGTTTGGTAATGATCCTGGTTCAATGCTCATCCTGGATGTGCAAGCTCACAGTCTTCGTGATGGTAACATCATCAATGTTCCTGGCGTTGATACCGATGGAGATGGTACAGTCGAGGCCAATGATAACTTGGTGCAAGGTGGTCAGTTACTGTTTTTGATGAGTCCCAATGCTTCCTTAATCCAAGAGTCAAACTTAGTAACAAGTACATCCAATATCTTGACCGCTGGTGTGGACTTTGATGGAGTCAACGATATAGTGTTCACAGGTGCTGGAAATGATGAAGTAGATGTTCCCTTGGGTGGTAGCCTAGCTGGTAACAATCGCATCTTTACAGGCAGTGGTGCTGATATTATTTATGTGGCTGATGGCGATCGCTCTTTTGGTGGTAGTGGCAATGATGAAATCGACGCTACAGAAGCAACTAACTACCGTCTTTCCGGTGGAACAGGCAATGATATCTTCTACTTAGGTGCAGATGGACGCGCTTTAGGTGGTGATGGTGACGATAAATTCTTTGTCCAAGATGGTGGTGAGAACTGGCTATCTGGTGGTGCTGGTGCTGACCAATTCTGGATTCTGACCGGCGATTTACCAAGTGCGGCTAACACCGTTCTCGACTTTGAAATCGGCACTGATGTCTTAGGTATTGGTGGTCAAGGTACAGGTTTTGACTTTACAGACTTGACCTTATCTGGTGACAGTATTGCCATAGGTACTACAACCATCGCGATTCTCAATGGAATTAATACCACTAGCTTGACCGCTGCTAATTTCGCTTTCAGCTAGTCATGACTGATATTTAGGAAAAATGGGAGATGAAGTTAGTCTTCATTACTCCCATTTTTTATTAGTTATTCAGTTATCAGTTACCCAAGTATATCATGGACAACGCCAAACTTGCAAAAATTTAGAACGTATTGAGTCGAGGAGACGGAACGCAGTGGTTATTTTTACAATACTGCTTCACTTTCAACAAATAGGCAGCAGGGGGCAGAGGGAAAGAATTAACAACTAATAATTTGTATCAGGGTTTTTGTAAAATGGTGTAACAGGAGACAGAGAAATCTTTGGTATTCATTTCTCTCTATTACTCTCAAGAGAATCTAACATCTGAAGATTAAAATATTGAACATCTGATTTTAACCTGCAATTTTACTAAACTTACTTTTATCTTAATCTGGGGATGAAATTATAGTGGCACTACTTTGATGAATTCATATCAAAACCGATATGAATCATAAATTTCTGTTTCAGGACTTACGCAAACAGAACGAAAATAGAGGTAATCCATGAATTACCCCTACGCAAGAATAAGATTTTTAATCAAATCTTGAGTAAGTCCTATGTTGTTTAGTTTAGGTTTAATTTTTAGACTCTTATCAAAATGTAAATTAGCCTGAAAACTTCTCCAGTCTTGCTTTTCGCTTCTTGCCTAGTCATAAGGAAAATTTTTAACGCCCACTTACTTAGCCGTATTTCCAACTAACAATTTACTTTAAATATATGGTTTCCCAAGTTGAATTAATAGGTTTTGCTGCTCTCCCTGCTGATACATTTGGTGCAGGCCCAGATTCGGGAAATGGGATTTCTGGAAATGATAGAACTGGACCCTTTCCAGGACAACCAATCCAAGGTTTCAGCGGTGTTCAATTTGCAGACGAAAATAGTTTCTACTTCCTGTCAGATAATGGCTACGGTGCAAAAGATAATAGTGCAGATTATTTACTACGTATCCATCGAGTAGATCCTGATTTTAAGGGAACAGAAAATGGTAATGGCACTGTTAAAACTTTAGATTTTATCCAACTATCTGACCCTGACAACAAAATTCCGTTCACAATTGTGAATGAGGGAACTAGCGAAAGATTATTGACTGGTGCAGACTTTGACATTGAATCATTTGTAATTGCAAAGGATGGTTCAATTTGGATTGGTGACGAATTTGGCCCTTATCTGTTACATTTTGATGCTAGTGGCAAGCTGTTAGAAGCTCCTATCCCTACACCTAATACAGTCACATTAAATACATTGAATGGTGAAGCGCCTATTGTAATTGGACACCGGGGTGCTAGTGGTGAATTACCAGAACATACCTTGGGGGCTTACAAATTAGCAATTGAACGAGGTGCAGATTTCATTGAACCAGACCTAGTTTCTACTAAGGATGGTGTGCTAATTGCGCGTCACGAACCGATGCTAGATGACACTACCAACGTAGCAGAAGTTTTTGGTGCAGACCGTAAATCTACGAAAATGCTAGATGGTGTAGAAGTTACTGCATACTTCGCTTCTGATTTTACTTTGGCAGAAATCAAAACTCTGCGGGCAAAAATGCCCCAAGGTTTCCGCACTCAAGTGTTTAATGATTTGTATGAAATTCCTACTTTTGCGGAAATCATTGAATTGGTTAAACAGGTAGAATTAGATACGGGTCGCAAAATTGGCATCTATCCAGAAACCAAACATCCAACTTTTCACGATAATCTGGGTTTATCTTTGGAAGAACCGCTGTTAGCAACTCTAGAAGCAGCAGATTTCACTGATCCGAGTCGCATATTTATCCAATCTTTTGAAGTTGCTAACCTCAAAGAACTAAATGGAAAAACTGATATTCCTTTGGTTCAGTTGTTGGATGCTTATGATGTGAATCTTGATGGTTCTCTGCAAGAAGTTCAACCTTACGATTTTGTGGTTGGTGGTGATACTCGTACCTATGCAGACTTGCGGACGGTTGCTGGTTTAGAGGAAATTGCTACCTATGCAGATGGTATTGGTCCCTGGAAACGAATGATTGTTTCTGTGAAAGGTGTGGATGCTAATAATGATGGTGTCGCGGATGATGTGAATGGTGATGGTGCAGTTAACGATGCGGATAAAACTTTAACAGATCCTACTAGTTTAGTCCAAGATGCCCATGATGCAGGTTTGGTGGTACACCCCTACACCTTCCGCAACGAAGGACGTTATTTAGCCTCAGACTATAATGGCGATCCAGCGGCAGAATTTAAACAGTTTATTAATTTGGGTGTTGATGGCTATTTTACCGATTTTCCAGGGACAGGTGACTTAGTACGCGATCGCATTACAGCGGAATTTGTGCGATCGCCCCAAAACCCTGATGTGCTTGCTAAAACTGAGTTTAACACCCTAAATGGTAATGCACCTTTAGTAATTGGTCACAGAGGTGCAAGTGGTTCACGTCCTGAACATACCTTAGCAGCTTACAAATTAGCGATCGCAGATGGGGCTGATTTTATTGAACCTGATTTGGTAGCCACCAAAGACAAAATTTTGATCGCCCGTCACGAAAACGCCTTAGCAATACTCAATGCGGATGGTACAATTAACCGCACCGATACCAGCACAGATATTGCGACCCGTGCAGAATTTGCAGACCGTAAAACCACTAAAGTTATTGATGGTCGCACCATTACCGGTTGGTTTACTGAAGACCTAACCCTAGCAGAAATTAAAACCCTCAAAGCGATAGAAAGACTACCAGACCTGCGGGGAACAGAATATGACAATGACAACTTAGAAGTTCCCACTCTCCAAGAAATCATTGATTTGGTCAAACAGGTAGAAGCAGAAGCAGGTCGCAAAATCGGCATCTATCCAGAAACCAAACACCCCACCTACTTTGCAACTGAAGGTACACTCCTAGATGGGACTACCAAAATCAACACCAGTTTAGGACAGCTACTAGTTGACACCTTAGTTGCTAACAACTTCACCGATCCAAAGCGGGTATTTATTCAATCATTTGAAGTAGGCAATCTTCAAGAACTACATGATGTGATCATGCCTGCTAAAAATATTGACATTCCACTAATTCAATTATTTGGTGGTGCCACACAAAAGCCCTATGATTTTGTAGTTAGTGGAGATTCTCGCACCTACGGCAATCTTACCACCCCAGCAGAACTAGCTAAAATTGTCGAGTATGCCTCTGGTATTGGACCCAGCAAGCGTTTAATTATCCCTGCTAACACCGTAGATAACAATGGTGATGGTCAACCAGATGACCTCAATGGTGATGGAACAATTAACGAAGCTGATAGAGTTCTGGGTAATCCCACAACCTTAGTCCAAGATGCCCATGAAGTAGGTTTGCTTGTCCATCCCTACACTTTCCGTAATGAAGGACTTTTTCTGGCATCAGACTACAATGGTGATCCAAAAGCTGAATATGAACAGTTCATCGAATTGGGAATTGATGGTTATTTTACCGACTTCCCCAGTACAGGAGACTTGGTACGGGATCAATTTGTAGGTGAAGTTGTTGTTTCTAATCTTAACCGTTCTCAAGGTTTTGAAGGTATGGCTATTAGTCCCGACCAAAAAACCTTATATCCTTTACTAGAAGGAACTGTTTTTGGTGATCCTGTCGGTTCACTGCGAATCTATAAATTTGATGTCGCTTCTGGGCAATATCAAGGATTACAGGGTTTCTACAAGTTGGAAGACCCCAGTCATGCCATTGGTGATTTCACAGTCATTAATAACAATGAGTACCTGATAATTGAGAGAGATCCTTTTCAGGGTAATGCGGCTGAATTCAAGAAAATCTACAAAGTTGACTTATCCAAAAAAGATGCCAACGGCTTTGTAGAAAAAGTAGAAGTAGTTGACCTGTTGAATATTCAAGACCCCAACGATCTTAATGGAGATGGCAAAACGACATTTGACTTCCCATTTGTCACAATTGAAGATGTTTTAGTTATTGACAAAAACACCATTTTGGTTGCCAATGACAACAACTATCCCTTTTCAGTTGGTCGTGGTCCAGATATCGACAACAACGAAATGATCATCCTCAAATTAGATCAAACCTTGAATCTGACACCAGGTTTAGGTCAACCGGGGAATCGTTTGGTTACAGGTACACCGGGTGCAGATAACTTAGTCGCTGGGGTTGACTTTAATGGCATCAAAAAGATTGTGTTCACAGGTGCTGGAAATGATGAGGTAGATGTTCCCTTGGGTGGTAGCCTAGCTGGTGACAACCGCATCTTTACAGGCAGTGGTGCTGATATTATTTATGTGGCTGATGGCGATCGCTCTTTTGGTGGTAGCGGAAATGATGAAATCGACGCTACAGAAGCCACAGGCTACCGTCTTGCCGGTGGAACAGGCAATGATATCTTCTACTTAGGTGCAGATGGACGCGCTTTAGGTGGTGACGGTGACGATAAATTCTTTGTCCAAGATGGTGGTGAGAACTTGCTATCTGGTGGTGATGGTGCTGACCAATTCTGGATTCTAACCGGCGATTTACCCAATGCTGCTAACACCGTTCTCGACTTTGAAATCGGCACTGATGTTTTAGGTATTGCTGGTCAAGGTACAGGTTTTGACTTTACAGACTTGACCTTAAATGGTAATAGCATTGCCGTGGGTAGTACAACTATTGCAGTTCTCAATGGAATTAATACCACTACTTTAACTGCTGTTAATTTCGCCTTTGTTTAGTCAATTAGTTTAGGTAAATTGGGAGAGAGAGGACGCATCCTTCTCTCCACAATAGTTTATCTTCATCAGGAGTCAGGAGGAAAACCCGTATATAAATACGGGTTTTCCATTACTGGGTATAAGAACTCCATTGACGTAAATTTTTTTAGAATTATCTATGCTGTTAATTTTTTGATTTCTGTACTTGTTATCTATAGTTCCAGTTTGTTTTTTGGCATTATTCATTTTCTCAGCAAGATTGCTCATGTAAATATCAGGATGACCCTGTAAAAATTGACAATAACCCCCTAATAAAGTCTCCGCTTGTGCTGGTGTCATCTCCTCCAGAAGATGTAGATCAAAATCTATTATTTTAGCCATTTGAAAAAATTACAGAAAATAACCTGTCTAGATTTAAAGTTGACAAAATTTCTTATAATTTTAATCTGTCAGATGGATAATATAAAATCTGCTAGGATTGCTATATAAGACTCCTATTTGATTTTTGATAGCTTGCGTGGCGTAGCCATACAAAACTCGGTACACCTTTATATTCTCAAATCCTCTTGCCTCTTGCCTTCCTACATAGGAAAATTCAGGAATCAAACCGGATGCCTATATGTGCATCAAAGTTCATTTAGTTACCATTATTGAAAATGTTACCCTGTTGGTATTCTATACAGAAACTCATTGTTGGCAGTTCCGGTTAATTAGTGCTGGTGGTGAGGTGTTTGGGGAACGCAAACTTTATTACACTCCAGAAGCAGCCGAAAAAGCTGGACGTGAATGGATTGAACAGGGATATTAAGCTGTTACACGGCTTTGTGAGATTAGTGAATTTGTATTATGAGTAATCTGTTGATTACGACCTGATATTTATAAATTTCTTGTTTTGTACATTGGTTAATTTTGTGTTAACTAGCAGAGAATTTTTGTATACTGTAAGATAGAAGAAAGCTCAAACCTCAATCATAAAAACATAGTTATTATCAAATTTTATTAGCAGTTAAAATTAAGTATTATCTAAAATAAGAGGTATAAAATGACAATTACTCTAAATCATACCATAGTACCAGCACACGATAAGGAAGCATCAGCACGTTTTTTTGCCCAAATTTTTGGTTTAAAGCTAGAATCTCCTGTTGCTCACTTTGCTGTTGTGCGTGTGAACGATCAATTAACCTTTGATTTTGATAATAGAGAAAATTTTGAGTCACACCATTACGCTTTTCATGTCACTGATGAAGAATTTGATGTCATCTTTGCACGGGTTCAGGAGATGGGTTTGGAATACAGTAGCGACCCTATGCACCAACATCAAGGTGAAATTAATCACAGAAAAGGTGGTCGAGGTTTTTACTTTTATGACCCCAATGGTCATAACTTGGAACTGCTAACCCGTGAATAAGTAAGTCACCACATTGAAGAAGGCAGGAGGCAGGAGGCAGAGGGCAGAAGGTTTTGTTTAGAAGGTGATTCCGACCACTCATTCACAAGAGCCACCAAATTTTCAATTGGTGGAGGTCTTAAACCCTTGCTCCCTTTGGTCGCGGCAGAGGATACAGGCAAGTATTCCTTCTGCCTCGCCCGAAGGGCTGTTAAACCTATTCATATTTTTCATCAACAATGCTGAATGTTGACTAAAATTCAACCATTTCAAACTCAAAAGTTGCGACTAAACGCTCATCAACATAAACCTCTATTTTATGTTTACCAAGAGGATCACCAGGAGCTATTTTCCAAAAATTTTCAATTACACCATTTGCAGATGTTTGTGTACGTTTCGTCACCGCAGTAGTTCCATCTGCTGATAAATGAAAATTCTCATCTTCCTGTGTAGCCCAGGTTTCTGGTGCTTTTGGTAAGCGCAAGACTTCACGCCATTTTACCTTACCCTGATAATTTTGCAGTTTAATTCGCCAACCATAAGCGTCACCCTTTTTCAAGGGGACTTTAGAAGTGGGGAAAAAATTAACTTTACCCTTAGCATCAACTATTCTCACCCCAAATTCAGATTTATTAACAGTAATATTTTTACCATTAACTAATAATTGAGAATGTTCTAGTGGGGCTTCTGCTAAAACAGCACTCGTCTTGTAGAAATTCACAGCTACAAAGCTAGATATCAAGCCTAAATAAATTAAAAAAAGCCTAAAAACAGAAATTTTCATGAACATCTTTTGTCAGATATTAACATTTAATTTCATCACTTTTAATTCAGTTCCGGGTTGATTGTTAGAAAAAATTAAATCAAGAAATATTAACTTCACCTCTGCTCCAATTATATTGGAAAACACAATAACATAAAACGCACAAAAATGTTAATCTATTAACAAAATTGCTGGGAGTTTCATTCTTTAAGTAATAGTTGAAAACTCAATCTATCATATCATTAAACAAAATTTTTAAAATAGAAAATAGGATACAAACTGTCTGTATCCTGCTTTCCAAGTATATTGCTGAACATATTTCAGCTTTTTAGTCTTCGTCAAGTGCAGGGAAAATTTCTTCAAACCGCCACAAACTATCTTTGTTCTCAATAAACCAAATTCGAGATGAGGTGGTTAACTTACTCCAAACAACTTCAGGGGGAAGGTGAGGAGAAGCATACTGATATTCTTGACCAAGTTCTCGGAGATTATCTGCTACATCACTAGGAATACCAAAATCTTCCCAGTCAATCTTGACATTTCTACCAGAAAGTCCCGCAGCAGGATCAAAAACTAATTGTGCAGTTCTGATTAAATCAGCAAAGTGTTGCGGTTTAAGTCCGATAATATCCTGAATTTGGAGTGATTTATTAGGCTCTAGGCTCATTGTACCTGAAGTGATGAAGATAAATGGGTGATTGAACTTACAGCCAGAGATGACCCCAATTTATCTCAATGAATCCCAATAAATTTAGTTTAACGCAGAAAATCAAAGTTTATCACTAAGAGTGAAGGTTTCTAGGGTAAAATTCGTAAAATTAGAAGCTTCATATTTGCGAATACCACGTAGTAATAAACTAGGTCTTACCAGCCAATCTACCACATAAAAAAAATCTTGATCACCAACTATAGTCTGAGGACAACTAATAGAAACACTATTAGACAAGTGCAATGTTTGATGATCCTTGGCTAAATTTTCTAATGGTTGCCATGAGGTTACTATTGGTGAAGATGTTGTCAATTCTACGGTGCTGGTTTTAGCTATTCCCTGCCAATTCCCGCTGACTGTTTGTGGAGGTAAATTAGTTGCTACTTGCGGAGAAGTTCCTAGTTGTTCGTCAATAAATGTCATCTTTTGCAAATTACCATTTTCATCATAAATGGTAATGGCTTCTGCTCGTCTATTTTCATACCTAAACCCAGTTTCAAAACCAAAAATTGAGCCAATTTCTATTTTGGCAGAACCGGCTGTAAAGCTATTATCTAAAAATAAAGCTCTGATAGTTGGTTTTTTGTAGGGACCAAAGGTTTTAATTTCTGTTTTGCCATCTTGATACTGATAGTGATTTTGATGTGTGACTTCGCTACTATCTTCACTGGCATGAAAACTTCTCACACCTGCAAATGATTCCAGTAATTTAACATCTGGAGAATATCTATACCAGATTCCATGCCAGTCACAGTTGACATGATATTTGATGAAATTATCCCAGTTTTGTAATTGTGCTGCCATTTTATTAACCTAATTTTGCAAACTCTTCTGAAATTAACATAGTAAAAGCACCAGAATTATCATATTTGGCTGTAAGTCGTTTGTATTTATTTTCTGCAACTAACTTACCAGCAATAATTTCAAATCCTGCGCCTAAGTTTAATTTTTTGGGAATATTCACAACTACGCCATCAGGTAAGTGGAAAGTTTCATTATTACCCAGGGTTGGATCTAAAACAAGCTGATTAATTTCTTCAGTTGCTAAAAGTTGTAAATCATGAGTTATAGATTTTTTTTGTCCCAGCCAATTTCCCGGTAAGTTTGTTACTTCTCCATCTGTGACAATTTCGGGAAAACTATTTAAATATTCCCGCATATATAAAATTTTCTCTAAATCACCAGTTTCACTATAGATACTACCAATGCTAGTATTCCAATCTTCATGTTTGAGGAATAATTCAACTGAAAAACCCCGTCCTGATTCTAGTTTTTTAGGAATCCAACAACTGCTACCATAATCCATTAGAGCTAATGCTCTTTTTGATGGATCTGCCGGATGCAGTAAACCATCAGCTAAATTACTAGTTTCTTTGGGTATTTGCCATTGTTTTTCTACTTTACTGCCATCAGGTGAGGGGAATTGATTGGTGTGGGTAATGACTGTTTTATCAGCATTGGGACGCAAGTTTCTAATGCCTTGAGCAGATTTGATAATTTGTTTTTCTGGTGAATAAACAGTCCATGTACCGTGCATGGAAATACCATCTATAGGCAAGTATCCAAATAATTGTTCCCAATGTTGTTCTATATTCATGAGTTTCTGTATACCATGTTGTTGTTAGCTTCTTGGTTATTCAGTTTCGACTAAAACTGTCACCGCTGCAACTGCTATCAACATTTCGTCATTTTTATCATTGAGGGAGGGTATAGCTAATCCGTCAACTACCATTCCCCCTGCTTCTACAGTCAGGGTTTTTTTACCAAAGGGAAGGACGGCTAATACTTCTGCTTCCCGTACTTGTTCGGGGTAGGGTACGGCTATCTGGACTTCTACAATCATGTCATTGGGGTCTTTTAACCCAGCTATTTCCATGATACCGAGTAATGCATTGTGTGCGATCGCATTTCTCACCGCCCTCGCTGCTGCTACTGTGGGTTCTTGTCCGTGCTGGTCAACACCCATGCCCATTTCGATAATAAACCGTTTTAGTGCCATAGTTAAATTCTATTAATGCTGCACCTTTTACTGTATCGCTGTATGAGGTTTTATTATACTATTCAGATTTTTATCTCCCCAATGTACATCAACCGTCGTCAATTTCTTACCACTCTGGGACTAACCACCATAGCTACCCAACTTCCCCCACATACTACTATTCAACCACCACGTCTAAAAATAGGCGATACTATAGGCTTAATTTCTCCTGCGGGTATCATTGAAACCAAAGATATAGAAAATGCCAAACAAACTTTTACAAACTTAGGATTAAAAATAAAAACAGGCGCACATATTTTAGATCAGAATGGATATTTAGCAGGAACAGATATAAACCGTGCTAAAGATATTCATACCATGTTTGTCGATAAATCTGTAAAAGCAATCATCGCTATGCGTGGCGGTTGGGGTTGCAATCGGATTTTGCCTTTACTTAATTATCCTCTCATTCGTTCCCATCCCAAAATTATCCTTGGCTATAGCGATATTACTTCTTTATTATTAGCAATTAATGCCCGCAGTCGATTAATTACCTTTCATGGCGCAGTTGCTACTTCTACGTGGAATCAATTTACAGTTGATTACTTTCAGCGACTCTTATTTAATGCAGAACAATTAACAATGGGAAATACTGCCACTAATGAAGGAAAAAGAGAATTAATTACACCAGGAAAAGCGCAAGGTAGATTAATTGGTGGTAATTTATCAGTTGTTGCTACAATGGTAGGCTCTCCTTATTTACCATCATGGCATCACAGTATTTTATTTTTGGAAGATATTGGTGAAGATATTTATCGCCTAGACAGAATGTTAACGCAGTTAAAAAATGCTGGTATTCTCAATCAAATTTCTGGGTTTATTTTTGGACAATGTACAAATTGCCAACCTTCAGATGAAAAATCATTTACTTTAATCCAAGTATTACAACAACATATCAAGCCATTAAATATTCCTGCTTGGTATGGCTCTATGATTGGTCATATCAAAGATAAATTTACTATTCCGGTTGGTTTAGAGGTAGAAATAGATGCTGATCATGGCACAATCAAGATGTTAAAATCTGCTGTAATTTAACCTACAGCTTTCATGATTATCTCATTGCTGATGGTGAATTTTTAGGTTATTCAGTACATATTACGCTAAACTACTAAGTCCTTGATAGAGCCGAAATTTATCAGTTGGTCTGATATTTAAGCATCCAGTTAAGAATCCAGTAATTTATAATTTTTGAGCAATTTTGTATTTTCAGCAGTCAGCAATGCCCGCAAACTATCAACTTCATTCAAGATTTCAATTTCTTTTGCACATTCTTGTTGTAATATCGACAAATATTTATCCCGTTCCTGATCATTTTTGGACTCTTTGAGCATATAAATTCCCATATTAATCGTAGAAAGGGGATTGCGTAATTCCTGAGAGAGTTGCTCTAAAATATTCTCTCGTATTTGAGCAAGTTGCTGGGAGTTTTGCAATTTAGATTGATTTATTTTCATTTGCTGCTGGAGTTTTTCTACTTTATGGGACTCTGGTTGATGAGACTGTTGAGTCAGTGAATATCTTGCTAATCTTGTTTGTATTGCTTGTATAATTTCAAAAGGTTCAAAAGGTTTAGTGATGTAATCATCAGCGCCTATTTCCATACCTTGGCGCAAATCATTACGGTCTGCTTTAGCAGTGAGAAAAATGAATGGAATATTAGCAGTTTTAGGATCATTTCGCAGTTCTTGTAAGACTTCATAACCATCTAACCCTGGCATCATGATGTCACAAAGAATCAAATCAGGATTGTTGTTTTTAGCTAACTGTAAACCCATTGCGCCGTTTACAGCAGTAACAACCGAGAAATCTACTAGTTCTAAAATTTCTTGCAGATTTAAGCGAATCTGAGTTTCATCTTCTATGATTAAAATTAAGCTCATAATTTCAAGATCCAATTTACAGAGTTATTTGTTTATATTATTCCCCAATTCCTGACAGAATTTTCAGATTACAAGGGAATTGTTACAGTGAAATTCGTTCCTATACCAAGTTGGCTATTTACAGTAATTGAGCCTTTATGCAAATCAACACATTTAGCCACAATTGATAATCCTAAGCCTGTACCGGGAATATTACCTACGTTGCTGGCACGGTGAAAAGATTCAAACAATTGAAGTTGGTCTGCTTCAGGAATGCCAATACCATAGTCTTGAATAGAAAAAATGACATTTTGCTCGGTAATATTTAGATCAAAGTTAACTGTGCTATTCTGCGGAGAATATTTAATGGCATTGGAAAGTAAATTGATTAAGATTTGCCGTAGTAGTTTTTTATCCAAGTTAGTAGTTACAATATATTGAGGATTACTAAAAAACCCAATAATGTGATTTGGTGCGCTAATTTGTATTTCTTCGACTAATTTCTGGCAGAAAGGAATTAAATCTAAATAACCAGGTTCAAAAGCTAATTTGCCACTTTCGGCTTTATTAATTAATAAAATATCATCCAATAGTTGTGTGGTGTGTCTAACATAGGTTTGAATACACTCTAGATGTTTTATCTTTTGTTCTTCATCGAGTTTGTGACCAAAATCTTTTAATATTCCGGCTGAAGAAGAAATAACTGCTAAAGGTGTACGGAACTCATGGGAAGTCATAGACACAAAACGCGATTTTAGTTCACCGAGTTCTTTTTCGCGTGCGAAGGCTTTGAAAATATCCTGTTCGGCTCGCTTCCGTTCAGTTATGTCTTTAGCAATGCCTACTACTCGATAAACTTCCCCAGTTTTATCTTTGACGGGGAAAGCTTGATCACGAATCCAACGCATTGAGCCGTCAGAATGAATCAGGCGATATTCGATATCAAAACCTTCTTTTTTCTTTTGCATTAAATTTTCTACTTCTTGTCTATCATCAGCATATATAGCATCTATAAAAGATTTAGGATTTTCATAAAGACTTTGACAGGAACGACCCCAAATTTTTTCGTAAGCAGGACTTATATAGAGAATTTGGGAGCGTTCTGGGTCAGTCATCCAGAAAACTTGTTGCAGATTTTCTGCCAGTTGACGGAACTTTTGCTCACTCTCTTGGAGGGCTTGTTCTGCATTTTTACTTTCAGTAATATCCCGACAAACACAAATTACCTCACTATCTTGGGTCAGAGTTAGTGATACTTCTTGATTAAAGGTATTACCATTACGTCTCTTGGCTATTGCTTCCCCGCGCCAATATTTTTCTTTAATTAAGATGGGAAAAACTTTCCGCTCAAAACGTGCTATTTCTTCTGGATTATAGAGTTCTCGCCAAGATTTACCAATTAATTCTTCGGGGCTATCATATCCAAACATTTGAAGATGAGCTTTATTTACATAGAGATATTGATCATTTTTAAGAATGGCGATGCCGTCAATGGTTGATTCAATGGTTGCTAACTGTTTTTGCAGTTTTTTCTCAGCTTGTTTACGCTCTACAATTTCTAGTAATAGTACCTCATTGAGTTGTATTAATTCTTTTGTCCGTTCAGTTAAACGGGTTTCTAATTGTTCATTGAGTTTTTTCTGCTCTGCTTCTGCTTGTTGACTTGCGAGGAGTTCTTGTTTTGTTGTTTGCAAAATCTCCATTTTTTCCGATTCTAATTGACCAACTTTTTGCTGCAAAAAATTTACAGTTTCATACATCTCTAGTGTGTCAAGAGAATAAATTAAATTGCTTTGGCTGATAATTCCTCGTAATTTATGACGATTTTTATGAAGCGATTCGCTATGGTCAACTACTATCAAACGCCTGATATGTTGCTTTTGCATTTGCTGATGGGCTTCCCATAAAGATTGTTGAGGATATATATAAAACAAAGGTGTACTCATCACCATGTCAGCTTGTATTGTCAGGATATCTAACTCCAAAGCCCGAATCTGCACAATATCTCTTTCTGTGACAATTCCTATGGGTTGGGAATCTGATTTTGTAATCACTACAGAACTGACAGAATTCTTGGCCATTAATTGAGCTAACTGCGATATGGATGCAGTTAGTGGTGCTTGGATAACGTTAGTAGTCATTACTTCTTCAACAGTACGTATTTTTAGCAGATCAGTAGCTTGTACGAGTTGACGTATTGTCGTAGGTGTGACTAAACCCATAATATAATTCTGATCATCAACTATTGGTAGATGATGAATTTTGTGTTGACGAAACACATTCAGGGCGATAACAATATTTGTAAATTCTGATTTTTTAATGGTTATTGGATTCTGAATCATTACTTCTGCCAGTGTGGCTTGTTCTAGATTCAGTTCCATTGCGGTGCATTTGACAATATCCCTTGCGGTGAAGATGCCCACTAATTTGTCGTTTTCAACCACTAGAATACAACTGGCTGGCGCTAGATGATTCGGCTGTTCCATATCTGATGCCAGCGCAAAAGTGTGCTGGTAATTGTCATGCACTTGACTCATTAACCGGACTGCTTCGATGACTGGAGTTTCAGCCGTCAGTGTCAAAGGACAATCTATAATAATTTGCTGTATATCTGAAAAAATTTTTGTAGCCATATTTTGTACTTGCAACCATCTTAAAAGACTTTATTGAGTGGGGTTTGATTAAGGACTAACAAGAAATTAAAGAAAAACCTGATGTATTGATTTTTGTCAAGGCGTAAAGCCTAAATTTACGTATCTAATGAATACTAATAGTGAAATTACGGTTTTTGTTTTGTTTTAACTTTATAAATCTCGTGTTTTTTACATTAGTTTTGCATTGATTATGTTAATTAAGTTGGAATCATAGTAGAATTAACTAGAATTCATATTGTGGAAATCCCGTAATCATACTTAGGATTAATTAAGGATTTATTAAAGATATTCTCCAATATTTACAATAGATTATTTATACCATATATTTTATATTTAGAGGTTGTCTTTTAGGATACTGGGATGGCTTATTTACCCTGTTTACAGTTTTTAGATCGTTATCTAAGGAAAATGTAACCAAGGATGAAAAAACCTTTAGCCCTTACCCTTTAAGCATTTTCCAAACAAATTTATTCATTCTATGTTTATAAATCGAACAGTGTGGGGATGAATTGGATATGTTAGGGGCTTATTTGATGAAAAAATATTTCCAGATAACAAAAGCACAATAACTAAATAAATACTTTTCAAAACGACAATGAGTATTAGAAACAAAATTATTTATGGATATGGTATAGCTCTAGGAATTGCACTAGGGGGAACTATCACAGGACTGACTGTAGGTAATTTTTATCAGCAGAAAGCTTTACAAGCCAGTCAAATAGCTTCAAAGGAGCGTAAACTCCTGAGTACATTGCAGGTTGAGGTTTTGTACAATCGTCCAGCCAAGCAACTTTCACCACATTTACAAAATCCCCAGGCCTTTAAGCGCGAAAGTAGCAAACTAATTAACCGGGTGAAAAAAATTCGATTACTTCTTCATGATCACAATAATTCAGGGCAACCAGTTACTCTGGAAGGATTACAACCTTTATTAGATCGCTATGAAGTCACTGTCAGTAGATTTGAACAAAAAGCACAAGATTTTGCTAAAAAAGTCCAGCCACTGACGACGACAAAAGAGGGAGCAGCGCAAGCTGAAAAGCTAGTAGTTGCAATAGTTAAAAGTCCAGAATTTGTTCCCTTTATCGAATTTCCAGATCAGTTAAGTAGTTTCTATGAACTGGCAGAAAAACGAGAAGCCGCAGCAGAAGTAGCTCTTAGTGAAGCTGAAAAATTACGCACTCAGATTATTCTGATTGGACTAGGGCTGTCAATTGCGATCGCTATTATTTTAGCTCTATACATCAGTCGAGCGATCGCACTTCCCATTCAAGCCGTCACCAAAATAGCTCAACAAGTTACCCGCGAATCAAATTTTGACCTGCAATTACCAACAGACATCCAAGATGAAACGGGCATACTAGCCACATCGTTAAATCAACTTATTCAACGAGTCAAACAACTTCTCCTAGAACAACAACAATATACCAACCAACTAGAACAGGCCAAGGAAGTAGCAGATACTGCCAATCAAGCCAAAAGCGAGTTTCTAGCTAACATGAGCCATGAACTACGTACACCCCTAAATGGCGTTTTAGGCTATGCCCAAATCCTCTCCCGCACACCACTTAACGAAGAACAAGGACGGGGAATAGGTGTAATTTATCAATGTGGCGCTCACCTACTCACCCTCATTAACGATGTCCTCGATTTAGCCAAAATCGAAGCTCGGAAAATGTCGCTTTATCCAGCACCTTCCTTCCTACCATCTGTACTCCAAGGTGTAGCGGAAGTTGCACGTATCAAAGCCGAACAGAAGAGTTTAGATTTTATTTACCAAGCACCAGAAAATCTGCCGACGGGAGTAATTTTTGATGAAAAGCGGGTCAGACAAATTTTACTTAATCTCTTAGGTAACGCCATCAAGTTTACAGACAAGGGAAAAGTCGTCTTTAGGGTAACAGCGCGTGAACATGAACCAGAATCATCAACAAATCCGGTATCTACGGTCAAACTACACTTTCAAATTGAAGATACAGGAATTGGGATGAATCCCCAGCAACTAGAAAAAATTTTTCTGCCCTTTGAACAAGTAGGAACACCTAAACGACAGACAGAAGGAACTGGTTTAGGTTTAGCAATCAGCCAAAGTTTTGTAGAAATGATGGGTAGTAGTTTGCAAGTTCATAGCCAACTGGGAATTGGTAGTTTATTTGAATTTGAACTTCAGTGTTCTCTTGCAAAGGATTGGGCTGAAGCTAACACCATCACCAACTTAGGTAAAATTACAGGATATACCGGACACCGCAGACAAATTTTAGTAGTTGATGATCGCTGGGAAAATCGTTCCGTAATTGTTAGTTTACTTACTCCTTTGGGTTTTATAGTTATAGAAGCAAAAAATGGGGAAGAAGCTTTACAAAAGGCGCTAGCAAATCATCCCGATTTGATAATTTCCGATCTCAAAATGCCGATCATGGACGGATGGGAAATGCTGCTCCAATTACGTCAATTAGATGAGTTAAAAAACACAATTGTGATTATTTCCTCTGCCAGTGTATTTGATGCTGATCGTCAAAAAAGCTTGGCTGCCGGTGGAAAAGATTTTCTGCCTAAACCAGTACAAGCAGAAGAACTTTATCGGATGTTAGTCCAATATCTTCATCTTGATTGGATGTATGCGGATGTAGAACCAACCAATACTAAATCATCAGAAGCTGATACAAACACACCTATGGTTATTCCACCAGCTTCTGATTTAAATACATTAGTAAAATATGCCATGCAGGGACAAATTAAAGGAATGCAGCAAGAGCTAGAGCGACTAATCCAAAGCGATGAAAGCTATCGCCCATTTGCAGATAAAATAGCTGTAATGCTGCGCGGGTATAAAATTGTCAAAGCCCGTGAGTTTCTGCAAACAGTGATTGATGAGGAATTGACGGAATCCACGGAGTTGAACTAGAAAGTAAGAAATGAGGCAATACCTTGAACAACTTACCTGACTGCGCCACCATTTTAGTAGTTGATGATAATCCCACCAATTTAGAAGTTCTTGATCATGCCTTAAGCGCAGCAGGCTACAACGTGCGAATTGAGGTAGATGGTTTAAATGTTCTCAAACAAGTTCATCTGAGTATTCCCGATTTAATCCTGTTAGATATTATGTTGCCTGATATCAACGGGTTTGAAGTCTGTAAGCAACTTAAAGCCGATCCTTTCACTCAGTCAATACCAGTAATTTTTATGACGGCTCTGGTTGAGACTATGGATAAGGTCAGGGGTTTAAGTTTAGGTGCTGTAGACTATATAACTAAGCCATTTCAAGAGGAAGAATTACTTGCCCGTGTGCATACCCATTTGCAGTTACGGCAGTTAAGCAAAACCTTAGAAAGACAAAATCAGCAACTAATGCAAATGACACAGGAGTTAGAAAATAGAGTTGCACAACGGACAGTAGAATTAAGTCAGGCTTTAGAAAAGGAAAAGGAATTAAGTCAATTAAAATCGCGGTTTATTTCTATGGCCTCCCATGAGTTTCGTACTCCTTTGGCGATTATTTCTTCATCATCGGGCATTTTGCAAAGTTTTAGCGATCGCCTCAGTGAAGAAAAAAAACAGGAACACCTACGAACAGTCCAAAAAACCATCAAGCATATAACCCAACTCCTTGATGATGTACTCATGATTAACCGTGCTGAAACCCAAAACCTAGAATTTAACCCAGCACCCTTAAATATTATTCCCTTCTGTCGTCAACTCAAAGAAGAAATAGAAACTACCAGCAGCAACCATAAAATTGATTTCTCTGGGAATTTAGATGGGCAAATTGCCGATACTTCTGGCATTGTTCAGATTGACAAAAAGCTGTTGCAGCAAGTTCTCACCAACATTCTCACCAATGCCATCAAATATTCTCCTGATCACAATTTAATTAATTTTAGTTTGACAATAGAAAATGAAAAACTGATCTTTACTATTAGTGATAGTGGCATCGGTATTCCTGAAGCCGATCAAATAAATTTATTTGAATCCTTTCATCGTGGTTCTAACGTCGGCACGATTTCTGGTACCGGTTTAGGACTGGCAATTGTGAAAAAATGTCTCGATTTGCACAAAGGAGAAATTACATTCAATAGTCAATTAGGACAGGGAACTACATTTACAGTTAAAATCCCTTTTCAAAGAAATCAGGCACGAAAAGCCATTAATTAACGTCTTGTGCTGTAACTTGCTAAAAAGTTAAGGTTATTGATTATTTGTTAATAAACCAAAATCATTTATTCTTGTTTTAAGAACCCAGCATATACCTTAATTTAATGTAAGAATTTAGGAGTCAGGAGTTAGAATGCTTATGAAATCAAGAATAGGGAAAAGGGATATTTTTCATAATTGAGTAAAAAAGCCTTTATTATCTTGAATTCTTTATTCTCTATCCTGAATACTTACAATTTGATACCGCCTTTTTATTAAAAATTTAAGGATATTAGGAATCGACACAAGCGATTTTACCTTAAGTTGTCACTAATGACCAATTATCAATCGCAAGGACGAAACCGTGAACACTTTACCTAACCATAGCAGCAGCATTTTAGTAGTTGATGACAATCCCGTGAATTTAAAACTTCTTGATGTGATTTTAAAAGCAGCAGGTTACAATGTAAAACTTGAGGCAAATGGGTTAAATGCTATCCAACAAGTCCATGATATTCTTCCTGATTTAATCCTGCTCGATATTATGTTGCCTGATATTAGCGGATTTGAAATTTGTGAACAACTTCAAGCCGATCCTCTAACTCGTGGTATCCCTATAATTTTTATGACTGGTCTTGTTGATACTGTTGATAAAGTCAAAGGTTTTAGTTTAGGTGCTGTAGATTATATCACTAAACCATTTCAAAAAGAAGAACTACTAGCTCGTGTACGTACCCATTTACATTTACAGAAATTAATTAAATCTTTAGAACGGCAAAATCAGGAACTCAGACAACTTACACAACGCAATGAAGATTTAGAAAATAGAGTTGCAGAACGGACAATAGAATTAAAAAAAGCCCTAGAAAAAGAAAAAGAATTAAATCAATTGAAATCGCGGTTTATTACCATGGCTTCCCATGAGTTTCGTACTCCCTTAGCCATTATTTCCTCATCATCGGGTATTTTACAAAACTTTAGCGATCGCCTCAGTGAAGAAAGAAAACAGGAACACCTACAGACAGTCCAAAACACCATCAAGCATATAACCCAACTCCTTGATGATGTACTCATGATTAACCGTGCTGAAGCCCAAAAAGTAGAATTTAACCCAGCACCCTTAAATATTATTCCCTTCTGTCGTCAACTCAAAGAAGAAATAGAAACTACCAGCAGCAAACATAAAATTGATTTCTCTTGGAATTTAGATGGACAAATTGCCGATACTTCTGTCATTGTTCAGATTGACAAAAAGCTGTTGCAGCAAATTCTCACAAATATTCTCACCAATGCCATCAAATACTCTCCTGATCACAATTTAATTAATTTTAGTTTGACAATAGAAAATGAAAAATTGATCTTTACTATTAGTGATAGTGGCATCGGTATTCCTGAAGCCGATCAAATGAATTTATTTGAATCCTTTCATCGTGGTTCTAACGTCGGCACGATTTCTGGTACAGGTTTAGGACTGGCAATTGTGAAAAAATGTCTCGATTTGCACAAAGGAGAAATTACATTTAATAGTCAATTAGGACAGGGAACTAGATTTATAGTTAGTATTCCCTGTGTGAGATGCTAAAATCCTTTATCCAAAATAAAGGTTGAACCAGATTTTCCATAGAAACGTCAGTATTCTTTCCTCCTGCCTCCTGCCTCCTGCAATAATTACTGAGGAAACAAAATTTGAATAGTAGTTTTTTGACCAGGTAAACTCTCCATTAAAAACTTACCCCCGTAAAGTTCCACCAACCTCTTCGCAATAGATAATCCTAAACCTGTGCCTTGTTGTTCATACATTTTGCGTCCAAATTGGACATAAGCACCAACTTTATCAATTTGGTCTTTAGTCATGCCTCGACCGTAGTTCATGACAAACAAATGAAAGGAATTATCACTGCTATAGCCGATAATTGTTACTGGTGTATTGGGCAAGGAAAATTTAAAAGCATTATCAATTACTTCTTCAACAATTTTACTGAGATTAACCGGAGAAAAGTTGACAAGAGCATCTGATATTTGTATACTTAAATCCGACAACCTATTTGCATCTTGGGCAATTTTTACGGCTACATTTTCAATAGCTGATTTTACAAAAGTCTGAACACGATTATTGCGAAGTTCTTCAATTTTATCGGGATTGGATGCTAATAATTCTAGGTCTGCGTACATGAGAAAATTGAGCGTCAGTCTGTGCAAACGCAGCGCAGCTTTATGAATTGATTCTACCATTTCTAAATTTTCACAGGAAAGTTCCCCAGCCTCTTGCATCAATAAATTGGACAATCCTAGAATATGATTAAGAGGAGTGTTAATTTCATGAGGTAGTGAGTGACTGATAGAACTGGTTAAAGCATTCAATTTTTCTTGAGTATGTTGGTCAGCTATTGCTTGTTTATCCAATCGAGTGGCGATCGCTTGCAGCAAGTCATTTGGACGAAAAGGCTTAATTAAATAATCATCAGCACCCAGTTCCATACCCCGACGTAAATCTGACCATTCCGATTTAGCAGTCAGAAAAATCAACGGAATAGAAGCAGTAGAACTATCCTGCCGGAGTCGAGTTAACACGCTATAGCCATCTAATTCAGGCATCATCAGATCGCAAATAATTAAATCAGGTTTTTTATATTTTGCCAACTCCAAACCCTGTAAACCATTTTCTGCAATTAGTGCTGAAAAGTCTGATAGTTCCAATATTTCTCGAATATTGTTTCTGATTTGAGCTTCATCCTCAATAATTAGAATATTTTTCATTTTTCTCTTATCACTGATATTAAATAACTGTTTTTTTTGACTTTTTATTTCTTGGTCAGTAAAAAAATCTTCAAGTCTTCTATTGTCAACGGACGACTGAATAAATATCCTTGGATGATGCTACAAGAATTTTGTCTGAGCCAATTTAGTTCATCGTTAGTTTCTACACCCTCCGCAACTATATTCATATTTAGACTCTCTGCTAACTGAATTATAGTTTTAACAATTGACTGCTTATTTTCCAATTTATCAATATTACTAATAAAATAGCGGTCTATTTTTAAGTGATTAAAAGAAAATTCTTGGAGATACTTAAAGGATGAATAACCTGTACCAAAATCATCTATTGATAGTTTAACTCCATAACTCCTTAGCTCATTTATTTTGTTCTTAATTGCATTTGTATCTTGAATAAATACAGTTTCAGTTAATTCTAACTCTAATAGTTTTGGAGCAAATTGTGTTTGAGCAATAATGTCATTAACGCAGCGAACAAAATTTTCTTGCCTAAATTGATAAGCTGATATATTTACAGCTAAATTAAAATTACCAAATCCTTCTAATTGTAAATTTTTTATTTGTTGACAAGCGTGTTTTAAGATCCATTCTCCCAAGGGAATAATAAAGCCAGATTCTTCAGCAAGGGGAATAAATTCTCCTGGAGAAATCATGCCATATTCCTGGTGTTGCCAACGTATTAACGCTTCCACACAGACAACTTTTCCAGTTTTAATATTAATTTGTGGTTGATAGTGAATCTGAAATTCATTTTTTTCTAAAGCTTGCCAGAAATCAGCTTCTAAAATAACTTTTCTAAAAACTATGTTGAGTATTTCTTGATTATAAAAATGATAAGAAGTTTTATTTTCTAGTCTATAATGTTCTAAAGTTACTTCTGAATGAGTCAATAATTCACCCAGTTGTAGCGCATCATGGGGATAACAAGCAATACCAATTTTAGTTTGAACAGAGATTTCTTGATTATTGATAATAAAAGGTTGTGATAAACTATCTAAAATTTGTTCAGCAATACTAGCAGCAGATTGACTATCTTGAACAGGCTTTAATAACAATGCTAATTGGTCAGTTTTTAAATAAGCAATCAAATCAATTATCTGATTAGAGGAATTTAGTTGATTTAATCGTTCAGCTACCGCTTTCAGCAATAAGTGCCTCGAACTTGGTTCAAAGAATAATTTAGTCCGGTAGAGGATCTCTAGATCAATCAGTAACAAGGGCAGAAGTTGTGCCTGGTTGTAAGCTTGCAGACGGATTTGATTAAAATACTCTTCTAAAAAGAATTGATTGGGTAAATCAGTTAAATTATCATGACGAGCCAGATAATTGATCTGAGATTCCATTTGCTCTATTTGATATCTGTAGCGTTGGGTTACAATTTGGCGTTTTGCCAGTCGAGTGGAAATCACCTGGAGGAGTTCCTCGACATCAAAGGGTTTGGTTAAGTAGTCATCTGCACCCAATTCCATTGCCCGACGCAGGTTACAACGTTCTGCTTTAGCAGTCAGAAAGACAAATGGAATTTCCGCTGTGATTGGCTTTTGACGCAATTCTTTAATCAGTCCATATCCATCTAGTCGTGGCATCATCAGATCGCAGATAATCATATCTGGCTGATGTTTTTCCGCCATCTGTAACCCCTCCCATCCGTCTTCTGCCGTAATAGTAGCAAACCCTTGTAGCTCAAGAATTTCCTGAATGTTTTCTCGGATTTGAGGTTCATCTTCAATGATCAAAATCGTATTCATACAGATAAATTTAGTGATAATAAGGGTAAAAATTTATATTACTGGGCTAGTCAACCTTAATACCTTATTATAATGTTTCTTGATTCTTTGCACTTCGTTATAAATGAGGATAGTTCACCCTGTGTAATTTAGTTACTATCACGTAGGAGTAGGGATTTTTTTACGTGGTATTACTGAATACTAATCAAGAGCCTTAACTATCAATTCAGTGATCCTTAAACTAGGACGTTCGACTAAGCGATCGCAATCAGAAGTCGTGCAAAATAAATTTTATAGTACGGAAGACGGTTTCATGCTGATGCTGAGATTATGCAACAACAGATGCACAACTGTATTGATTTTATGAAAACTTTTAACGCTAAAGCATCAACTATAAGCCAAAAGCTGATGTAACTCATCACCGATAATGAATCATAGAGGTAGAATAGAGAGATTGTGAAAAGACATAAGACAAATGTTTTGGGCTGATAAAATCGCTGCTGATGCACAAGGCTACCACGTAGTTAATGATTCCAAGACTCCATCAGGTAGAGTCCACGTCGGGTCATTGCGGGGTGTGGTTATCCATGACGTTATTTACCGTGCCTTGAAACACGCAGGTAAGCCCGTGAAATTCTTGTACGGTGTGGATGACTACGACGCACTTGATACCGTTCCCAAATACCTTGATCAAGAAAAATTTGCTCCTTATTTGGGTTTCCCTCTATGTAACGTCCCTTCTCCAGCAGAAGGTGCAAGTGATTACGCTAAATATTTCATCGGCGAATTTTTTGAAGTTTTTGAGTATTTAGGAATTAAACCAGAAACTTATTTTTTACGTGATTTATATCGTTCTGGAAAACTCAATTCCCATATAGACACTTTCTTAAAAAATGCTCACCTAGTCCGAGAAGCATACAAAGAGGTAAGTAAAGCAGACCGCCCCAATAATTGGTATCCTTTTCAAGTTGTTTGTGAAAATTGCGGCAAAATTGCCACAACTGTAACCACAGATTACAACGGAACTGAAGTTTTTTATACTTGCAACCCAGATGCAACCGACTATACAAAAGGTTGTGGTCATTCCGGTTGGGTTTCTCCATTTAATGGTAATGGTAAATTACCTTGGAAAGTTGAATGGGTGGCTAAGTGGGATGTTGTAGGTGTAACTATCGAAATGGCAGGTAAAGACCACTCTCAAAAAGGTGGTTCTAGAGATGTTGCTAATGCTATTTCTCGTAAGGTTTTACAAAAGCAACCTCCTTTTCATTCTCCCTATGAATTTATTCTCGTCAATGGCACGAAAATGAGTTCTTCTAAAGGGGTAGGTTCGAGTGCAAAGGAAATTGCAGCTTTGCTTCCTCCTGAATTACTGCGCTTTTTAATGTTGCGAACTCAGCCGAGAACAGTAATTAATTTTGCCCCCAATTATGAAACCATTACTCGTTTATTCAGAGACTACGATACTTTGATTAACAAGTATGCTAATGCCCCTGAATTAACTGAAGAACTAATGCCGTTATTTTACGCGCAATTAGGTGATGAAATTCAACCCTTCCAACCGTTTGATTTTAGTACGCTGATTTCTTTGTTACAAGTTCCTCGCTTGAATATTCAGGAAGAAGTTGTACAACGCAGTCAAAAACCTTTAACTGAGTATGATCAGCAAATTGTTAATCAAAGAATAGCTGCGGCTCAACAATGGTTGCAAGATTACGCTGATGAAGAAGAAAAGTTAGTTCTCTATTTGGAACAAGTACCAGAAAAAGCGAATGAGTTAACTGAGGAACAGGTTACTTATTTGCAGAAATTGACAGAGAATTTGCAGAATATTTCCAATTGGGAAGCAGAGGAATTACAAACTTTGATTTTCTCCACTACCAAGGAATTACAAATTCAACAAGCGACTGCTTTTAAGGCTTTGTATCTATCTTTTTTAAATAAGGAACGGGGTCCCAAAGCCGGCGGTTTATTTTCTTATTTAGAGAAGTCTTTTGTGATTTCTAGATTGCAAGATGTTGTGGCTTTGAATCAGCCTAAACAAAAGGCTGAAGTTTAATCACTTGTTTTAGGAGAAAATATTTCAAAACATAGCTAGGTCTAGAATATTTTCTTGTTCCCTGTCTCTGACAGGGAATACAGTTTATGGTAAAAATTCCATATCCAGAATTTGAGTCACAGTGTAAGGTAAATCTGCTGGAAAGGTATTTTGAGAAATTCCTTTTTCGTTACTTGCTAGTTTTTTGCCTCTGCGGTAGCACTCAGCTAAGACTTCTTCTAAATAAGGATTAAGACTAGGACTATCTTGGAATAAATCTTCAATGCGGTTGCGTTGTTCTGTAATTGTATTTTGCCAAGAGCCACTTCGCAAGCTAGGCTGATATTGCCATTTTAGCAAATGCTGTAACAATACCTCCAATCGGCTTTTCAACTCTCGTTTATCTGACCTTCCCAAGCTTTCAATCTCCTCAACAACCGCTTCCCAATCTACCCTATCCCATTTACCAGCACGGATTAACTCAGCCGTTTCCTGTGTCCATGCTAGAAAATCAGTATCATACAACCGGATTGCTGTCTTGGGAATAGAAACCATGATGTTTTTGCAATCTTGTTTGGATGGGTTCATTAACCTACTATTTTAACTCTGAATCAGCAACAGGGAATGTTTTACAATACATTTAATGAGTCTCTAACTCATATTGGTTCTTCGATTCTTTTTATGGGAAACCTGGTTCAAAACCATTGAAAGCCTAATTGTGTGGGCATTTCATTGAAAATATGGGCATAATTGTTTATAACCCTCGCCCCGGAAGGGTTTTGTTATAATCAATCCTCAATCACCATAAAAGATAGGACTTACGCACTGTGTTGCCCACCATTGACGCTAGAATTAAACTACCTTGGGTGAGATTTATCAATATTTTACTTAAATATAAAGATATAAAATGATACATATTTAGTTAACTTTTTCCTATTTAGAATTTTGAAAAGCCATAGCATTTCCTAAGCTAGTGAGGTACAGAGTTTTTTAGTCTTAGGGAACTCTTAACAGTAAATAAATTAAGGTGTACCTCATGAGACCGAGAAAAGCTATAAAATCCAAAATTGAACACAACCAGGAGTGGACACTTGAAAAAGGCTGGGTTTCCAGGAAAACCGCAAAACTCATCATCAGATCCTGGTGATGATATTCCAGCTGCTATACGCGATACTCCTGATACCGGATCTAGACTGCGCGTGCAACCGCTAGTTTTGGTAATTGGGGGAGTAGTAGGATTTGTTCTGTTGGCGATAACTAGTGGTTTTTTATTTTTTATTACAGCACCTAAGAAAAATACTGATTCTCAACCAACACCAGTTAGTTCTATACCAATAGCCACTAATACCCCAACCACTAATCCAGCTACTAATAATGATACGGTTTTGGGACATTTAGCATATCCCGAAGCACCAGAATCAGAACTGTTACCAATAACAGTCGATGGCCGGATCAAAATGCGACAAGCAGCCGCCCAAAGGTTTCAGCAAATGGCACAAGCGGCTAGAAGTGCAGGTGTAATTTTAGCGCCAATTTCTGGCTTTCGTTCAGTGAAAGAACAAGAACAGTTATTTTTTAATGTGGGCGCTCAACGTAATCAAACCCCTGCCCAAAGAGCCGCCCTCAGCGCCCCTCCTGGTCATAGCGAACATCATACAGGCTATGCTGTGGATATAGGAGATGGAGCAGTACCAGCGACTAACCTGCAAGCTACTTTTGAGAATACCAAAGCCTATCAGTGGCTACAAGCAAATGCTGCGCGGTTTGGTTTTGAGATGTCTTTTCCCAAAAATAATGTTCAAGGTGTGAGTTATGAACCGTGGCACTGGCGTTTTGTAGGCGATCGCAACAGCTTAGAAACCTTCTACAAAGCCAGAAATCTTAAACCTGTGCAGTAGGCAGGGGGCAGGGGGAGAGGGGGAGAGGGGGAGCAGGGGGAAAGATTAATTCTTTCTTTTTCCTTCTTTCTTCTTTCTTCTTTCTTCTTCCTCCTGACTCCTGAACTCCTGACTCCTGACTCTGACTCCTGACTCCTGACTCCTGACTCCTGTCACCTGTCACCTGTCACCTGTCACCTGTTTCTGATACTTCCCTGGATGCTTGCGGGCAAAATAATCCTCCATAATCTCTAAAATCATCGGTGCAGCCACACTACCACCACCACCACCGGAATGTTCAGCAAAAGCCACAATTAAAATTTCTGGTTTATCCGCAGGTGCATAAGCCCCAAACCAAGCATGATTTTGTTTGGATCTGCCCTTCCAAGCTTCCGCTGTTCCACTCTTCCCAGCTGTTGGGGGAATAGTTGGTTTATTTAAGGCTTTACCTGTACCTTCAGATACTACTTTCCGCAATCCTTCACGGAGAATTTTGATAGTTTCTGGCTTCATATTTAAAGAATCGCGCCACCTTTTTGCGTCTCCATTGTCCTTAAGTAAATGTGGCTTAACTCGATAACCACCATTAGCAGGGACAGAGAACATCACAGCTACTTGTAGAGGTGTAGTTTGCAAAGCACCTTGACCAATAGACATATTAATAGAGTCGCCTACCGTCCAAGGCATTTTCCAAACTTTGCGTTTCCAATTTTCATCAGGAACTAACCCTTTTGCTTCTTCCGTGGAGAACTCAAAGCCTGTTTTTTCACCAAAGCCATATTTGCGAGTCCATTCAATTAATTTAGGACCCCCTACACCTTTACCAATTTGATAAAAGAAAGTATCACTACTCCATTGCAATGCACCCACAAAACCCAAGGGACCAAATCCTGCATGATTCCATTCACCAAATCTTGTCCCACCAATAGTTAAAGAACCATAGGTTTGTAGCACTGTGTTCGGAGAAAATTTACCCGATTCTATTCCCGCTGTTGTGGTGACAATTTTAAAGGTGCTGGCAGGTGGAAAGGCGCTTAATGCACGATTGACCAAAGGATGCTCCTCACCTTGGACAGTTTGCCAGTCTTTTTGAGAGAGTTTTTGTTTAGAAAAAATATTGGGGTCAAAGGTAGGATGGGATACCATTGCTAAGACTTCACCATTGTTAGGGTTGAGTGCCACAATTGCCCCATTCCTATTACCCAAAGCTTTTTCTGCTGTCTTCTGCATCTCTACATCTATAGTCAGGTGTAAATCATTACCTGCTTTTGCTTGTTTTTCTCCCAAGACCCGCAGTGGTCTACCTGCACCATCCACTTCTACTTGTTGACCACCCCATTCACCCCGGAGTGATTTTTCATAGGCTTTTTCTACCCCCATCTGTCCGATCACATCACCGAGACGATAGCCTTCAGACTTCCTCTTTTTTAACTGTTCTGCGGTTAATTCACGGGTGTAGCCAAGGATATGCGCCAATTCTCTACCCTGGGGATAATAACGCACAGCTTCCGTATTTATTTCTACATCTGTAAGTTCTGTTGCATATTCCTTTAACGCTGTGATTTGCGCTTCATTCACATTACGAGCGATGCGAATTAGAGAAGCAGAATTAATACCTGCTTGTTCTAGTTTAGTTTCCATCTCCTCTTCAGAAATGTCCAGGATTTGCGCTAGACGTTTGCTCACAACTGGCCATGAGGGCTTCTTATGTGCCATTGGCCACAAATACACAGAACGAGGATAGCGAGTAGTTGCTAACAGTTTACCATTACGGTCAAAAATATTGCCTCTTTCCGGTTGTTTGGGAATCATCCGAATTCGGTTAGATTCTGCCCGTTTTCGGAGTTTTGGACCGTCAATAATTTGCAAATAAGCTAAACGAGCGCCTATTCCCGATGTCATTAATAAAGTAAATAGGATTAAAAATAGTGACTGGAAACCACGCCCAACGGTGCGGGTATTTTTTTGATTACTAGGTAGTGATGGTAATATAGCCATAATACTAATAAAGATGCTTGAAATTAATATTATCAATGCTTTGCAGCTGTCACCCGCAATTAAGAAGAAAATAATGGCAAGTATATTTTTAATAAGAGTGTTTTCGCCAGCTACAATAAACCACAGTGTTACTTGTAGTCTATTAACATAGACTACATTGATTAACCAAGTTTCGTCATATTATGGCATTCTACTGAAGACTATGGCTCAAACTGTGATGCAGAATCAGAGGGGTGTAATCAATTTTCAGCCGCTTGATGTTGAACTGCGTAACGTATTCAAGTTTTTCAACCAAGAACCAGCAGTACATGGCGTGGACTTGGATGTGAGACAGGGAGAGTTTTTTAGTATTTTAGGCCCTTCTGGTTGTGGTAAGACAACTATACTCCGCCTAATTGCTGGATTTGAAAGGGTTGACGCAGGTAAGTTGCTGATTCAAGGCCAGTCGATGACCAATGTACCTCCTTACCGAAGACCGATAAATACTGTTTTTCAAAGCTATGCTCTGTTTAATCACTTGAATGTGTGGGATAACATTGCTTTTGGACTGCGGTTAAAAAAAATATCCAAATCCGAAGTTGATAGTCGGGTAACAGAAGCTTTAAAACTCGTAAAAATGGAAAGTTTGCGATCGCGCTTACCTTCTCAACTTTCTGGTGGTCAACAACAACGAGTGGCTTTAGCTAGGGCTTTAGTTAATCGTCCTGCTGTCTTACTCCTAGATGAACCCTTGGGAGCATTAGATTTAAAACTGCGTAAGGAAATGCAGGTTGAACTATGCAATCTCCACAAGGAGTTAGGATTAACATTTGTGATGGTCACACACGATCAGGAAGAAGCATTATCTTTATCTGATCGCATTGCGGTGATGAATCAAGGCAAAATTGAACAAGTTGGTACTCCCAGCGAAATTTACGAACATCCTCAAACCGCTTTTGTCGCTGATTTTATTGGTGATACTAATTTATTCAGTGGAGAAATTACCACAGTTGAGCCTGAGTGTGTCAAAGTGTTGACCAAAACAGGACTATCTATTGTTGCTGCTCGTACAGAAGATACACCTACTGGATTATTGGAAGCAGTAGTATTAAGTGTGCGTCCAGAAAAAATTCAAATTTCTCTTTATCAACCAAATTTACTCAGCAACTGCTTTGAAGGCAGGTTAATTAATATCATGTATTTGGGTACTCATGTTAATTATGTTGTGGAATTAGCCAATGGTATAAATGTTAATGTTTTACAACCCAACACTTTTGGCAGCTTACCAGATTGTCACACACCTATCTATATTTGGTGGGCAGAAGCTGACTGTTTAGCTATTAGTCAAGCATCAAGGGTGAAAAATCCATCATGACTCAAATGACTAACAGAAGACTATTCCTAAAAAGGATGGTAGCACTTTCTAGCCTGTCTTTAAGCAGTTGTGGCTGGAGATTAGCTAATGTGAGTACAAATTATACTAATTCTGGTCAAAGTGACAGCCTATCTATATACACATGGAGTCAATATACTGATTCAGAATTATTATCTACTTTCACCACCCAAACGGGGATAAAAGTGTTAGCAGATATTTATGATTCCAATGATGTGATGCTGGCTAAATTGCAAGCTGGAGGTGCAGCTTCTTACAGCATTATCTATCCATCTGACTATATGGTACAGAAGATGGTAGATAAAAATTTATTAACAGAAATCAATCATCAACGCTTAATAGGTTTAGAAAATTTATTTCCCCAATTTCAAAACCCTGGTTATGACCCTAATAACCGTTATAGTATTCCCTTTAATTGGGGAACAACCGGGTTAATTTACAACTCAGAAAAGCTGACAAATCCACCAGAAGATTGGGAGTATCTTTGGCGATATAAAGATAAACTTTATAAGCGCATGACCTTACTCAATGATGTGCGGGAGGTGATGGGTGCAACATTAAAAATGCTCGGTTATTCTTACAATTCACAAAATGAAATTGAAATCAAACAAGCCTATGAAAAATTGTTGTCATTGAAACCTGCAATCGCAGCTTTTGATACCGATGCTTGGCAAAACCAACTTCTGGCAGGAGATTTATTATTAGCCATGTGTTACTCTGCCGATGGAATCAAAATATCCAAAGAAAACCCCAAACTTAAATATGTGATTCCTCGCAGTGGTTCTTCACTCTGGACAGATACTATTGTCATTCCCAAAACAGCGAATAATCTCCCTGGAGCATATAGTTGGATTAACTTGCTACTAAAACCAGATGTAGCAGCTGCAATCAGCAAACGACTAAATATTGCTACTCCCAATCGTGCTGGTTTTGAACAATTGCCAAGTCAGATTCAAAATAATACTAACCTCTTTCCTCCACAGGCAATTTTAGATAAGTGTGAACGAGTCTCTCCTATAGGCAAAGTGGAAGAGGTTTATGAGCGATATTGGACTCAATTGCTAGCATAAAGCAGCAGGAGTTCAGGCGGTTTTTCTTCCCTTACACCCTTTTCTTCCCCTTACATTCTGAAAATCTAAAATTGGTACTTAGTCGTGTCTATTCAAAGTCCTAATTCCCCAACAGAATCCCCTGGTAATTTTGCCAAAAAAGTGAAATTAAATCGCTATACTAGAGATTTTTTACCACCGGTAGCATTACTTGCTCCATCTGGGATTTGGTTATTACTATTATTGTTACTACCAACATTCATAATTTTTCAATTAAGTTTAGTTACGGATATTCGTCCAGGAGATATTGTTAATCCTGATGGTATTCAAAACTATATACGTATCCTTGAACCACTTTATTTACAAGTTATATTCAATTCTTTATTGTTTGCAATCAAAACAACAATCATTTGTTTAATTTTGGGTTTTCCGGTTGCTTATTGGATTGCTCAAATGGCACCAAAACGTTGGCGTAATTTGCTGTTATTAGGCTTTGTTTTACCATTATGGACTTCTTCTTTATTACGTTCCTATGCTTGGATTACTATCCTACGTCCTACAGGATTATTGAATAGTTTACTTACCAGTTTAGGTTTACCTGCTTTGGAATTATTAAACCGTAACCCAGCGGTATTAATTGGTATGAGTTACAGTTTATTACCCTATATGGTTTTAGTTTTATATGCTTCTTTGGAAAAACTAGATCAACAGTTATTAGAAGCTGCTGCTGATTTGGGTGCTAATCCAGTGCAGACTTTTTGGAAAGTGACAGTACCGCAAGTTTTTCCAGGTATTGCGGCTGGTTCTTTGTTGGTATTTATTATTGCTTTGGGGGATTTTATTGACCCAGAATTACTGGGTGGTGCTTCTAGTATGACAGCAGCACGGTTAGTTTATAACCAATTTCTGGGTGCTACTCAAAACTGGGGTTTTGGTTCAGCATTGAGTATGACGTTAATTTTGGTGGTGAGTATAGCGATCGCACTCGTGATTAAATTTGGTGAGGTGACACCGAAAAAATAATTTGGGAGTCAGCAGTCAGAATTTGTGAGCAATCAATAGATTCTCTAATCAGGATGTAAGCAATATGCTGGGACTTTTCCATTGATGGACGGACTCTATTTTTACTTGACCAAACCCTAAAATTTTTTCTATGGTAATTGTAGAGCAATTATAAATGCGAATTATGCACACCTTATCCCTAGAATATCCCGATGACTTACTCATCACTTCTGGTAAATCACCCCAAGCATTAGAAGCAGAACTTAAATTTTTACTCGCAGTCAAACTATTTGAACTACGTAGATTGTCTCTGGGTCAAGCTGCCGCTTTTTGCAGCATGAATAAACCAAAATTTATGTATGAATTAGGACGGTTGCAAGTTCCAGTGATCAATCTCGATGATGACCAAATCGCTGATGAGTTACGTGATGACTAAATCCGTTATAGTTGCCGATAGTAGTCCTCTGATATCGTTGTCAATTATCGCGCAATTGGAACTTTTGCCTCAACTTTATCAGCGAATATTACTTCCTCCTGCGGTATGGGACGAAGTAACAGTACAAGGTGCAGGTTTACCTGGTTCACTAGCGGTTAGTCAATTAACTTGGCTGGAAATTCAGACCCCAGAAGCCTTAATATTAGAACCATTATCAATCTTAGTTGATCGTGGAGAAGCAGAAGCCATTGCCTTAGCTCAGTCTACTCCAAATAGTCTGGTGCTTTTGGATGATGCTAAAGCCAGACGAGTTGCAGAACGTTTAGGAATTCCCAGAATAGGCACTCTTGGCATTTTACGAAAGGCGAAAAAATCTGGCTTGATTACTGAGGTTAAGCTATACATTGATAAGTTACTAGCCAATGGAATTTATATTCAACCTAGCCTAATTAATGCGGTATTACGAGATATCGGGGAAATAGAATAATCTAGGAGTTACGCATTGACAATCAATGTTAAATATGTATTTTCAAAAAACCATATCTTTCGTAGGGGTTTAGCATTGCTAAACCCCTACCCCTACAATACTGGTTTATTTACAATCAAAATAATTTATGAAAGCATATCATGATTAATTTTTACAGTGCGTAAATCCTATTATGAATGTAATTTATGCTGATTAATATCAATAGTCACGGGGGTGACTGTTAAGCTATGTCACTTATTTACGTAAATATAGTTACTGAGATATACTATTGCGAGGAATACTTTTAATACTAAAAATTGCTCATATCTATGAATATTATACTTCAACCCGTCCTCACCCTGACCTATAACCAACTTAGCACTTTTTCTGGTTTCGACAATTTCTGGAATCTGTTTGATACGGCTTTTGGTACACAATACAACCGCAGCGTCGCAGAAATTCTGCGTTTACAATGGCAAGCGGGTGATTTTAGTCAACTTCCGCAAATTGAGATTCTTGATAGTAGTATTCTTGGCAATGCTAACGGCGCTTATGCCAGTAGCACTAATAAGATTTATTTATCAAATAGCTTTTTAGCAACCGCTACACCAACAGCGGTTAGTGCGGTTCTGTTAGAAGAAATTGGGCATTTTGTGGATGCTTATATCAATACATTGGATAGTCCTGGAGATGAAGGGGCGATTTTTGCAGCGTTGGTACGGGGTGAAAGTTTAGATGCAAAGACTTTAGAGGCATTAAAAGCAGAGGATGATCACGCAACGATTACGGTAAATGGGGAGGTAGTTGCTGTTGAGCAGAATTCGGGAACTATAGCCTTTAGTGCAGCAACCTACAGCGTTAATGAAAATGGTACACCTGTAACTGCTGTTACCGTAACTCGTACCGGGGGAAGTAGTGGAATAGTCAGTGCAACCCTTAACCTAACAAATGGTACTGCTAATGCACCTTTTGACTATCAAAATACCCCAATTACCGTTAATTTTGCTGATGGAGAAACCAGTAAAATCGTTAATTTTAGTCAGGTAAGTCAAGGATTATCTTTTGATGGAGTTAATGATTATGTAAATGTCGGTGCAAAATCAAGTTTAGAAGTTTCTAATGCGATAACGATTGAAGCATGGATTAATCCTACAGGTGGTGGAAGCGAAATTCTGGGAGGTGGAATTATTGTTAACAAGGAAGGAGAATATGAAATTGCCCGTTTTTCCGATGGTACTATTCAATGGGCATTTGCTAATGATAACCCAAGCTGGACATTTATTAATACAAATTATGTTGCTCCCTTAAATCAATGGACTCATATTGCTGTAAGTTATGACTTAGGAGTAATTAAAACCTATGCTAACGGGGTTTTAGTCCATACCTATAATGGTTCAGGAAATATAGGAGATATTCACAATCAAGATGATTTTCGGATTGGTGGGAGACAGGAAGAGAGCCAATTCTTCCAAGGCTCAATTGATGAAGTTCGTATTTGGAATAAACCCAGAACTCAAGCAGAAATCCAAGCTAATTTGAATAAGGAACTAACAGGTGCTGAGAGTGGATTAGTTGGCTATTGGAATTTTAATTCTGTTAAAGGTAATACAGTTGATGACTTAACCAGTAATCACAATGATGGTACAATAATCGAGGCTCAAACTACCGCAGGATTTGGTGCTATTTTTGGGACAATTCCTATCATTAATGACAACCTGAGAGAAGGTAATGAAACTGTTAACTTAACCATAACTAACCCCACTAATGGGGCAACAATAGGAACGCAAAATCAAGCAAAGCTGACGATAGTAGATAACGATCTCCCCCAAATGGGTAACTGGACAACAGTGACGAATGGGGGATTTGAAACAGGGGATTTAAGTGGTTGGTCTAATACCTCTGGGGCAAATTTATGGACGATAACAAGCGATCGCTCCATTTCTGGTAATTTTAGTGCTAAGGCAGTCACGAATACTGGTTTTAATGGTCCTGGATATAGTTTGCAAAGAACAGTTACAGGATTGATAGCAGGAGAAAAGTATGTTTTAAGTGGTTTTATTTACACAGGGGAGTTAACAAGCGGAAATACTTATCTCGATCTAAACGATATTCCTAATGATCCAAACATTGGTGCTGGTTACAGTTTCCAGACTTTAAATGGTATTAATCAATGGCAATTTGTTTGGAAAGAATTTGTTGCTCCCTCTAACCAGGTTACAGTCAGATTGGTACGAGATGAAGAAGTTAAAGCAGGAGAATCTGCCTATATTGATGACGTAGCAATTACACCTATTAGCCAATTTATTCCTCTTATTTCATCAGGGGTTTTAGCTTTTAGTAACACAACTTATAGTCTTAAGGAAGATGGTACTGCGATCGCCTCGGTGACAGTTAATCGCACTGGTGGAAAAGATGGAGCAGTAAGCGCAAAAATTAATTTCAAAGATGGAACAGCTAAAGCACCAAGCGATTACAACAACACACCAATTACTGTTAACTTTGCTGATGGAGAAATTAGTAAAACCGTCACCATTCCCATCGTTAATGACACAAACATAGAACCTGATGAAACCCTCCAATTAATCCTCACAACCCCAACCGGAGGGGCAACAATTGGCACGCAAAACAGCGCCACATTGACCATTATTGATAAAGATTTACCCTTAATTACCGGACTTCCTCAAGGTTCATCAGGAAGTAATAAAGGTCAAACAACAATCGTTATTTCAGGACAGAATTTTTCACCCAACGATCAAATTAGCTTAATTTCTGCCACTGGTACACCAACCACTGCTAGTAAAGTTTATTGGGTAAATGAAACCGAAGCATGGGCAACTTTTAACTTACAGGGATTAGCTACTGGAAAATATGATGTTAAAGTTGTCAATGGACAAAATAGTTCTGTTGCTAATGATGTTTTCACTGTCACTGATGGTTCACTAGGAAATATTCAAGTTACGTTGAGTTATCCAGCAAATGGTGTAATTACACTTGAAGATACCGTAGTTACAATTGTATATACCAATGCCGGACAAACAGATGTTGTTGCACCTTTATTCAGAATTACTCCCACAAATGCCCAGTTAACATACCCAGAAGAAAATACAGTTAGTGCTACTCTGCGTCAACTGCTAAATTTAAGTTTAGGAACAAGTGATAATGGACCTGCTGGTGTTTTAGCACCTGGGGAACGTGGTCAATTTTCCTTTGCTTATACTCCCAATGGTAACGGTTTAATTAACTTTGCTGTTACCCAAGTTCAACCCAATGAAGTAATTAATTGGGCAAGCATTAAAGCCGAAACTCGCGCAGATTATAGTTTTATTGACACTGCTGCTTGGGATGCTATTTGGAGTAATTTAACAGCTAATTTAGGCACAACTGCGGGACAGTTTCAAACTGTCATGACGGAAAATGCTAATTATTTAAGTCAACTGGGACAGGAAACCAGTGATTTAACCCGATTATTTGCCTTTGAATGGAAACAAGCAGTTAATACTCTAACTAATGTTAGCTTAATCAGCACAACCGATGTAGTTGATGCTGCACCAGGACTATCTTTAACATTTAACCGCACCTTCTATCAATCTATTGCTGAACGCTACAATTTAGGCAGTTTAGGACGCGGTTGGGCTAGTCAGTGGGATTTACGCGCCACAACAGATAGTAAAGGTGATGTAATTATTCGTAGTGTTGGAGATTTACAGCGCGTTTTTGAGAAACAATTCGAGAAGTGGGACGGTGTTACTTACCTTGAAGATGGTGGTGCAACTCTTACAATTACCAATGGTCAGTATCGCTTAAAAGAAGCTAGTGGTTTAATCTCATTATTTGGGACTGATGGCAAACTCAGCTATGTTGAAGATACTAACGGTAATCGAATTACTCTGCAATATACCAACAATAATCTGACTAAGTTGGTTCACTCCAATGGCGATAGTCTAACTTTAGCTTACAATGCCCAAGGACGTATTAGCCAAATTACCGACTCCACAGGACAAATTACCAGCTATAGCTATAACGCTTCTGGGGAAAACCTGCTATCTGTCACCAGTCCTGATGGAAAAATAACTTATACCTACGATACAGGTACAGTAGCAGCGAAAAAACATTCTTTGTTATCGGTAAAATCAAGTTTAGGTTATCAGCGTACTTTTGAATATGATAACCAAGGTCGTCTAACTAAAGAGTTTAGCAATGGACAAACCCAAAGCCTAACCTATAGTTACGATAATGTTGGTGGTGTCACGATTACCGATAGTACAGGTGCATCTCAAACTATCCTACTGGATGACCGAGGCAATGGTGGACAAATTCGCGGTGTTAATAACCAAAATCTGATTTTCAGCTATGATGCGGATGGAAATTTGACTGGTGCAACTCTTCCTAATGGTAGTGAAACTGGTTACACTTACGATACAAATGGGAATTTAACTCAGCAAACAAATTTACTCAATCAAGACGTTAAATTTACCTACAATACCACCTTTAATCAACTAACTGGGTTTATAGATCCTAAAGGTAATGGCGTTAATTATACCTACGATACCAAAGGTAATCTCACTAAAATTACATATCCCGATGGTAGTAGCGAACAGTTTAGCGTTGATGCTTTGGGGAATATTACCAGTGCTGTTAATCGTCGTGGTAGCACCATTGGATATACCTACAACACCAGTGGACTGTTAACTAAAAAACAATATGCAGATGGTTCTAGCGTTAGCTATGGCTATGACACCAAAGGAAATCTTACCAGTGTCACCGATGCCACGGGAACTATTGCCATGCAGTATGATGCTGCAAATCAGCTGACTAAAATAACCTATCCTACAGGACGTTCTCTCACCTATACCTACAACGCTGATGGTCAACGGACTAAACTTGTCTCTCAAGATGGTTATACCGTTAATTACAGTTATGACACCGTTGGACGCTTAAAAACTTTAACCAATGCCACAGGACAAGCCATTATCAGTTATGACTATGATAGTGCAGGTCGTCTGATTAAAGAAACCAACGGCAATGGAACTTATACGACATATCAATATGATCAACAGAGTCAGTTAACTCAGTTAATCAACTATAAAGCGAATAATACCGTTAACTCTAAGTTTGAGTATGCCTATGATAACTTAGGTCGGCGTACTAGCATGACCACATTGGAAGGAACTTTTAAATATGGTTATGATGCCACTGGTCAATTAACATCTGTGGTTACGCCGACAAATCGTACCATTAACTATCAATATGATGCGGCGGGAAATCGTATTGGGGTGACGGATAACGGGACGACTACCAACTACAACACCAATAACCTGAATCAATATACCAATGTCGGTAATGCTGTCTATACCTACGACAAAGATGGGAATTTGATTAGCAAAACCCAAGGAGGACAAACTTCAAATTATACTTATGATGTTGAAAATCGTCTGACTAAAGTTGTCACTTCTCAAGGTACATGGGAATATCAATATGATGGGTTAGGAAATCGTGTTGCGACTGTTTTAAATGGTCAACGCACAGAATATTTACTTGATCCGACTGGGTTAGGGGATATTGTTGGAGAATATAACGGGAGTACGTTAGTTGCTAACTACACTCATGGGTTTGGTTTGGTTAGTCGGGTAAGTGGTAGTAATAGCAATTATTATGATGCAGATGCGATCGGTTCAACAATTGGGTTAACAGCAACGGATGGGAGTTATGTTAACCGTTACAGTTATTTACCTTTTGGGGAAGATTTAACTAAGGTTGAAGGCGTTGCTAACCCCTTTGAGTATGTGGGTCAATGGGGAGTCATGGATGAGGGTAATGGACTCGATTTCATGCGGGCAAGATTTTATGATAGCGGGTTGGGAAGGTTTACGGCGGTTGATCCGATTGGTTTGAATGGTAGGGATACAAATTTATATCGGTATGTTTTTAATAATTCAACTAATCTAAATGATCCTCAAGGAACTATTGTTTTTGTTCCGTTGCTTTTTGTAGTAGGATTAAATGCAGGATTAGTAGGAATAAGCGCGGGTATAATTTTAGGTTCAACCACTTACGGTGAGACTATAGGTAGAATATTAGATTATAATGGACTTGTTCTTAGCTTATTCGGGGGAGTTGTATTAGGAAGTTTTACAGCAGGTGTGACAATAGGGATAAATCTTGTAAAAGATCTGAAACCCAAAGCTCCATCCCCTAGTGGCAGCTCATCGGGCGATCCTCACCTGACAACCTTCGACGGCATTAACTACGACTTCCAAGGAGCAGGAGAATATACCTTCGTCAAATCCACAACAGACGACTTAGAAATCCAAACCCGACAACAACCTTGGAACGGTAGCACTTATGTTACGGTTAATACCGCCATTGCAATCAAAGCTGGTGGACAACGTATCGCCTTGTATTTGAATGACGCAAACCCCTTAAAAATTAACGGTACTGCCATAACCCTTCCCAACGGTGAACTTTATGCAGCCGGACAAAACTTCATTACCCGTTCAGGCGATAAATACAACATTTTTACAGCCAATGGCGATCAAATTCAGGTAACAATGTATGGCAATACTTACATTAATATCAACCTTGGTCTTGCCGATAACCGCAAAGGTAAAGTAGTCGGACTTTTAGGTAACTATAACGGAACTACTAACGATGACTTTGCCCTCCGTGACGGTACAGTTATCGGTGGCACAATTACAGATCAACGACTCTACGGTGATTATGATGACAGTTGGCGGATTACTCAAGCAAATTCCCTTTTTGACTACACTTCAGGGCAAAGTACCACGACTTTTACCGACCTCAACTTCCCACCCAGTGCGATTACTCTAACCGCCCAACAACGCGCCAATGCCGAACAGATTGCCCGAAATGCAGGAATTACCGATCCAAATATTTTAGAAAATGCCATTGTTGATATTGCCCTTACCAATGGCGCACCCGAATTTATTCAGGGTTACGTTGACTTACAACTCCAATCCTCTAACACCCTGACGAACCCCGATGGTTTGGGAACTCAACACTATTTAACCGCCAATGCAGTAATTCCCTACACTATCCGCTTTGCCAACACCGCAGCAGTAGGTACTACCCCAGTTGCCCAAGTTACTATTACCCAAACCCTTGATACCGACCTAGACCTCAACACCTTCACCTTACAGGACTTTGGTTTTGGGGCTATCACCATTGATGTTCCCAACGGCGTACAAAATTACAGCCAACGCCTCGACCTCCGTACTACCAGAGGTGTCTATGTTGATGTCAATGTGGGATTAAACACTACCACAAGAGTCGTCACTTGGACATTTACCGCCATTGACCCCATCACAGGTAACACCGCGAATAGTGCCACTCAGGGCTTTTTACCTCCCAATGATCAAAATGGGGTAGGAAGTGGTTTTGTAGGTTACAGCATTCAACCTAAAGCCAATTCCGCTAATAATACTCGCGTTGATGCCCAAGCTAGTATCACCTTCAATACCCAAACGCCTATTCAAACGATCGCAGTCTTTAATACCCTGGATAGTAATGCACCGACCAGTCAAGTAACAGCCTTACCTACCAACAGTAACGCTAACTTTACCGTATCCTGGACAGGTACAGATAACGGTAGTGGTATTGCCTCCTATGATATTTATGCAGCTACCGATGGCGGTCAATATGTGCTGTGGCAAGATGATATTACAGCTACTTCGGCTATTTATAACGGTCTAGCTGGAAAAACATACACTTTCTATAGCGTCGCTACCGATAACTTAGGTTTAACCGAAACAGCCCCAACTCAAGCGGATGCGACAACAACCGTAGCTACTATCACCAATGCAGGGGTTATTGCTTTTAATGCTGCCAACTACACCGTTAATGAAGATGGTACAACCAATGCAACCATCACCTTAACTCGTAGCAATGGTAGTAATGGTGCGGTTAGTGTCACTGTTACCCCCAGCAATGGTACAGCTACAGCACCCGCAGATTTTAACAGTAATGCCATCACCGTTAACTTTGCCAGTGGTGAAACCAGCAAAACCGTTACTATTCCTATTGTCAACGACACGGTTTATGAACTCAGTGAAACCATTAACCTGACTCTATCCAATCCTACAGGTGGGGCAACACTAGGTACACAAAAAACCGCTGTTTTAACTATTACTGACAATGACTTAGCTAATGCACCGAAAATCAACATTACTAACCCTACCACTGTGATTGAAGGTGTAGATAGTAACGTTGTGTTCACAGTCACTCTTTCCGCTGCCAGTCCCTATCCTGTAAGTGTCAATTACACTACAGCCAATCTCACCGCAAAAGCTGGAACTGACTACACCACAGCCACAGGAACACTGACCTTTGCTGCCAACGAAACCAGTAAAACCATTGCTGTTCCCATCCTCAACGATAACCTCATTGAAAGCAACGAAACCTTTACTCTCACCCTCAGTAATCCTACTAATGCTACTCTAGCAACTGCCCAAGCCACAGCCACTATTAGTGATACATTGATAGCCAGTACAACTACCACACTTACTGCAAACGTTGAAAACCTCACCCTCACCGGAACTGCAAATATCAACGGTACTGGAAACGCAGGAAATAATAACCTGACAGGTAATAGTGGTAATAATACACTCACAGGAGGAGATGGTAACGATAATCTCAATGGTGGAAATGGTGTTGATACCTTGGTTGGTGGTTTAGGCAATGATAGTTATCTTGTCAATACTACTACCGACACTATTACCGAACTTGCCAGTCAAGGAACTGATACAGTCAGATCCTCTGTCACCTTCAGTTTAGCTAATCTTGTCAATGTAGAAAACCTGGCTTTAACTGGTAGTGGAGCTATCAATGGTACAGGTAATGCGGGAAATAATAACCTGATAGGTAATAATGGCAATAATACACTGACCGGAGGAAACGGGAACGACACTCTCAATGGTGGAATTGGTGTTGACACCTTAATTGGTGGTTTAGGCAATGATATCTATGTTGTTGATAGTACAACTGATGTGATTACCGAAGTGACTAATGCGGGAACTGATACCGTTCAATCTAGTGTCACCTTCAGTTTAGCTAACCTGGTCAATATTGAGAAACTGACTCTCACCGGCACAACTGCTATTGATGGTACAGGGAATGCAGGTAATAATACCCTGACAGGCAACAATGGCGATAATACACTGACCGGAGGAGATGGGAACGATACTCTCAATGGAGGAAAAGGTATTGATACCTTGATTGGTGGTTCAGGCAATGATATTTATATTGTTGACAATACAGGTGATGTAGTTACGGAAACATCTACCTTAGCCACGGAAATTGATACTGTTCAATCCTCTATCAGCTATACCTTGGGAGTAAATCTAGAAAATCTAACTCTCACAGGTACTGCTGCAATCAACGGTACAGGAAACGGCCTCAACAACACCATTAGAGGCAATGCTGCTAACAATATCCTCAATGCAGGTGTGGGTAATGATAGTTTATTTGGTGACACTGGTAATGATACTCTCACTGGAGGACTAGGTGCAGATCGCTTTGTCTACTCTAATTTTAATGATTCGCTGTTAGCTACATCCGATCGCATTATTGATTTTAATCCAGGTCAGGGCGATCGCATTGTCGTTAATTCTCTACCTACTGCCCTTTTCAATACTGGTATTTTATCAACCGCTACCTATTCTACATTGAATGCTGCTGCGATCGCTGCCTATCAAGATGCTAATCCCAATCTTGCTGGAACACAACCTTTAGCTGCTAACCAAGCTGTATTCTTTGGTTGGAACGGAGGTACTTATCTATCAGTTAACGATAGTCTTGCGGCCTTTAATTCTAGTAGCGACCTGTTAATTAACGTTACAGGTATAACTGGGACAATAGCTACTGGTTCGTTAACTACAAACAGTTTCTTTTCTGTATAACTGAATGCCTAATTCAAAGTGTTAGTTTCCAGGTTAGGGTAAACAAACACATCCCTGTTTACCCTAGAGAGTCGATTGTAGGGGCAAAGCATTCGGGCGATAACCTATCGCTAAAACCATAAATATTCTATCCGAATGCTTTGCCCTTAAGTGTTCTAGCGAACCTCAGAGCGATCGCACTCGTGATTAAATTTGGTGAGGTGACACCTAAGAAATAGGAATCATTGGTAATTAATAATAACTAGTAAGCCCTAATTTAGCTTACTGTTGGCTAAACTTTCAACCGTAGCCAGAAATTCATGCTCTAAATAAGGCTTAGTTAAATAAGCTGTTGCACCCAATTCTTGAGCTAATTGACGATGTTTTTCAGAACTACGAGAAGTGAGAATTACCACAGGTTTTTTAGCCAAAGCAGGATTTTGACGAATATGGCTTAACAATTCAAATCCATTCATCCGTGGCATTTCTAAATCAGAAATGATCACTTCAACTTCCGGATGTAACTGCAATTGTTCGAGAGCTTCTACCCCATTTTGGGCTGAAAATACTTGATAACCAGACTTTTGTAAAGTCATAACCAAAGTTTGTCGAACACTAATGGCATCATCTATAACTAATACTGCTTTTGGTAATTTTGGTGTGATGCCTACATAAGAAGTGAGTTGAGATTCTCTAGCCTTTACGGGAGTTGATGCAGTTAGTAACGGTGTAGATGCAATCGTATCCTCTGACATTGGTAAGGCTTGTGTCTGAGAACTAGCAGTGGCTGGTAAAGTCCTAATATCAAGTGTGGCTTGCATCTGTTGAGAATCAATCAGCAAAGTACCGTCAATCACTAAAATCAGATTGCCATTAGCGAGACTACTACAACCATAAATATATTTTGGTGGAGTCATCGCACTACCTAAAGGTCGAATTACTAATTCTTGTTCACCGATAATATGGTCAATTTCTAAACCCAATATTCCTTGATTGTGCCGTAGTAATAGCACAGGATTTTTCATAATTTCTGTATCAGGATTATGGGGTATATTATTTAAATAATTACTGCCAATCAGTGAACCATTATAATTCATTAAATTTGCCAGCTTGATGAGGTTGACCATCATTTCATCCTCACCAGAATGCCAATATAAAATTTGTTTGCCTTCAAAATCCTTAATTTGCTGTTCAGAAGGGATAAGTATTTTTTCGATACTATCTAGCAGTAAGGCATAAATCACACCCCCTGCTTGGACTAACATGAGTTTATCTGTGGTCATAGAAAAGGGAATCTTGAGGATGAATGTTGTTCCTTGATGGGGAGATGATTGCACGGAAATCAAACCGTTTAGTGCTTGCAACTGAGTACGAACAATATCTAATCCCATTCCACGTCCTGACATTTCACTCACTTTACCAGCGGTGGAAAATCCTGGTGTGAACATGAGGTTGATAAGGTCGGATTCTGTCAAGTGATGATTATAGCCTTGAGTGTTACTATCATCTGGTATCAGATTAAGTTCAATTGCTCGACTACGAATTTTTTGCAAATTTAATCCCTGACCATCATCCCGGATTTCAATAATAGTTTGACTACCTTGATGGTAGGCACATATTTCTATTAATCCTTGTTCATTTTTGCCTTGATTACGACGAATTTCTGGTGCTTCAATGCCGTGATCAAAGGCATTGCGTACTAACTGTACTAAGGGATCATAAAGTTTTTCGGCAATAGCTTTATCTATCAAAACTTGTGTACCGGTGAGTTTTAAGTCTACAAGTTTGGAATAAACATTTCCTAGATTGCTGACCATTTGCGGGAAGCGATTTAGGATAGTTGCTAAAGGCAACATTCTTGCCTCTACTAAATTGTCTATAATATTGAGAGTTAGGTTATATTTTTGGTCACTAATTTGAGCAGATTGTCTCATGAGCAAGTCAAGAGATTCCGCTGTTTCTTGCATTTGTAATGTTTCTTCTAATGATTCATGTAATGTTAAATTAAATTCTGTATATACATCCATTTCTAATGTATCAAAGTGCATATTAGAAACATTTTGGATGGGTTGTGTGGAAACATTATTTCCCTGCAAAGGCAAATCACGCAATTGATTTAAAATAGATTGATGTTTACTCAATTGCTGACTTAATCGTTCAATTAGTTCTAGAACCTGTTCGTCATATAAAGTTCGTCGTTTTTGATAAATTAATAATTCTCCTGTCAAGTAATTGAGGCGTTGTAATCCTTCTACGTCAACACGCACAAATGAAGGTTGTCTGGCATTTTTATTTGGAGAAAATTGGGATTTATCTTCTATTTCTGTTGGATTAGTCTGGGAATCATTTTCAATAATCTCTAAGCTGGATTCAGTTGTATTTGTGAGTACCTGATTACTAATAACTGATGATGTTACGCTTCCTAAATAATCATCATTTTTAACATTTTCTGCGGTGTGGGATTGGACATCTTGCTCTGCTGTGGCTGAGATATTAACTCCTCCCCATATTTCTTCGACTAGATTATAGTCATTGTTGGCAGGAGCAGGAGCAGATATTTCTTTGATAACTAGCAATTCTTGTAATTTAGGACTATCAAGCCATTTTTTTTCTTCTTCTGTGACAGGAAGATAATTTTTATATTCTTTTCCTAATTGGCGAATTTGTTTTCGCAGGGCGCTGCTAACTGAGATGCAACTATCATTTTTTAAGACTGAATGCTGAAATTTAGCCAGAGCTAGAAGAATGATTAAAATCACGCCTCGACGATAAAGGCAAAGGTTTGGTTGATCTTTTTCATTTTCAATAAAATCTAAAAATTCCTTGAGCCATGTTGTAATATATGCTTCGGAGTTCTCTGCTTTATTAGTTGAAGAAATTAACAATGTTAAACTTAGTTCAGATTCTGGTATTTCTCGTTTGTGATTGAACCAGCCAAATATATAGCGGATTACTTTTAAATAAAATTTAGCATTGGCTGGTTTTAAAGGTTCATTATTAATATCACCTGATGTAATTAAAAATTGGTAAAAGTCAGTGGTGAGGCTGAAAAATTTTTCAGCAAAGGAGTTATTTTTATGGGTAATGGCTGATTCATTTTTGGGTAGTGTGGCTAATGAGCTATTAGTGGTTGTGATGACGGGTTGATGTGTTGCTACTTGGCTCATTGCTTGTAAAGCCAGAGAAGGAGAACCACCGGAAGTGCGATCGCCTGATAAAACTGCTCTTTGTGCATCCTGTAAGTCAATTAAAGCGATTTTTGCTATTTGATGCACTTGCTGAGGATTGGCTTTGAGTGCAGCCATAATGGTCTGAGACAGTTCTCGCAAACCCGGTAAATTTAAAGATTCAGCTAACCCTAATAATACTTCAACTTGAGAGTTTAAAAAATCGCCTAATTCCTGATTATTTAGTGAATTATTAATTGCTTGAGCAATGCTTTCTAGCCGTTGGGTGACTCCAACTTCAAAGATAGATTGGACAATATCAAATCCCAATTCTTCAGATGTAGGAATGTGAGATTCTGCACCAATGGCATCACCTAATTTAGTTTGTAGTTGGGCAAATACAGAAGTTGCTCTTTGGAGAACTTCTTCGTTACTAATATTGCTAAAAGTTAATTCTGCGGTGATAGCTAATTGGAGACATTCGTAAGCTTCTAGTAGGAATGTTTGCAGTTCTCCATCTATTTCTACATCAGGACTATATAAAGCTTTGAATATATCTTCTAGGGAATGGGCAATCATCTGAATTGTATCTAGCCCAACGGTAGCTGCACCCCCTTTAATTGTATGAGTTGCCCGCATTAAATTATGGACTTTAGCAATACTATGATCTTCCAATAAACTAAATAAGTCTTGTTCTATTGCTTGTAATAATTCGGGAGCTTCAGCTAAAAAATAAGCATAGCCTTGTTGCCGAATTTCAGTGTCTGTAATCATAATTTTTGATTTTAGATTTAGAAATTATTTAAAATTGGCTTGGTAATTGGAAAGAGTTTATTTCCTATTACCAATTACCAATTAATTACCCGTGCCTTACTTAACTTTGAACTTACCAGCAGTTGTTAATAACGATTGTGCCATTTCTGATAAGTTTTGGAAGACTATGGCAATATCCTGAGATTCACCAAAGGTCTTGTTGGCTATGACTGCGACATCATTCATTGATGTTGTGACTGTTGCTGATTGATCCATTTGTTTTTGAGTGGCTTCAGTAATGCGCTCAATTAGTTGGCTAATTTCCGCAGTTGCTGAAACGATCGCATTCAAGTTTTGACGGGTTTCATTAACTAAATTTGTCCCTTCTACTACTTGCTTAATGCCTGTTTCCATTGCTAGGGCGACTTCCCCTGTTTCAGCTTGAATTTCTTGGACTAATTTTTCAATTTCAATGGTGGCTGCGGCGGACTGACGAGATAAGGAACGAACTTCATCTGCTACCACTGCGAAGCCTTTACCATATTCACCGGCACGAGTTGCTTCAATGGCAGCATTCAAAGCGAGTACGTTGGTTTGGGTGGCAAAGTTGCTAATCAAATTCACCACTTTGGAGATTTTTTGTGATGATTCGCTCAGACGTTTAATTTTTTTGCTGGTTTGGGCTACGGTTTCGCGAATGGCCTGAATGGCGTTTACTGTTTGGTTCATGGCTGTGTCACCAGAATCTACAGTTTTGTTGGCCTGTTGGACTGCGACTTGCACCAGTTGAGCGTTGGCTACTACCGCTTGGGTAGAATTTACCATTTGTTGAATATCGCGTAAAGCTTGGGTGATTTCGTCGGACTGTTCTTTTGCTAAGTCAGTTAGTCCTACGAGGGAAGAACTACTATTGATAGAGGTTTGAGCAACTTGTTGAGATGCGGTTTGTACCTGAATAACGATTTGTTGTAAGGCTTGCAGAGTGCCATTATAAGCATCAGCAATTGTCCCTAATTCGTCTTCTGTGATGGGAGCGCGGACTGTTAAATCACCACTGAGTGCGGGGCTGATGGCTTTGAGTAGTTGGATGGAACGTTGTTGTAGCAATTCTTTGGCGGATTTTTCCCTTCCGGCTGCTTCTGAGAGTTTGGAAGATTGGGTTTGTAGTTGTTTCAAGTATTCCGCTTGTTGTAAAGCTAGTCCCAGTTGGTCGCCGATCCGTGCTAACAAATTAATTTCCGATTCTTCCCAGTGACGAGGTGCGGAGTTTTGATAAGCTGCCAGTAAACCCCAGAGTTTCTCTCCAAATAAGATGGGAGTAATGATATATCCTCTAGCTTCATACTTTTCAATGATTTCTATGTAGCAGGGGTCAAGGGTGGCTTTATAAATGTCATTGACTACTAAGGTGTCACCTTTTTTATAGCGACCGCCTTCATTGTCTTGTAAGCAAGGGTCGTTGAGGGTGGTTTTAATACCTGGTGCAACTAGTTTGATCCAACCACTAGCTACTGATTCGGCTACAAATTCGCCTCCCCAATCGGATGTAAATTGATAGACGACTGCGCGATCGCATTTTAGTAGTTGTCTGACTTCTTGTGTGGTGGTTTTGAAGATTTCTTCTACGTCTAAAGATTGGCGGATGCGGTTGACTATCTTGGTAATGGATTTTTCTTGTTCGGCAATCTGAGCGAGTTTATCAGATTTAGATTGTACTTGTTCTATATAATCTATCTGCGATTTTGCCAAACTAATTTGCAAGCCAATCTGCTCTAAAAAGTTGATTTCTCTGGGTTGCCATTCCCGATTTCCTGTGTTTTGATAAGCTGCCAATAATCCCCACAGTTTTTCTCGATAAAAGATGGGAACTATCATATAAGCTTTGGCTTCAACTTGCTCTAAAATCTCAATATGGCATTGAGAGTGACCGACTTGATAGATGTCATTAACTGCCAAGTATTCGCCTTTGGCATATCTACCGCCTTGGGTTTCTTGCAAATAGCTATCTGCCCAAACCATTTTAAAGTCGGGAGACGCAACTTTTATCCAGCCACTAGCTACTGATTCGGCTACAAATTGTCCACTCCAATCTGGGTTGAAGTAGTAAACAGCAACGCGATCGCACCGCAAGGACTGACGGACTTCTTGAGTAGCTGCTTTGAAGATATCTTCTAAATCCAAGGATTGGCGGATACGGTTGACTATTTTATTGACTGTTTTCTCTTGTTCTGCAATCTGACTGATTTCCTGAGATTGCGATTTTACTTGGTCTATATAATCAATTTGGGATTTCGCTAAACTAAATTGCAAGCCAATCTGCTCTAGAAAGTTGATTTCTCTGGGTTGCCATTCCCGAGTTCCTGTGTTTTGATAAGCTGCCAATAATCCCCACAATTTTTCCCCATAAAAGATGGGAACTATAATGTAAGCTTTGGCTTCAACTTGCTCTAAAATCTCAATATGGCATTGAGAGTGACCGGCTTGATAGATGTCATTAACTGCCAAGTATTCGCCTTTGGCATATCTACCGCCTTGGGTTTCTTGCAAGTAGCTATCTGCCCAAACCATTTTAAAGTCGGGAGACGCAACTTTTATCCAACCACTAGCTACTGATTCGGCTACAAATTGTCCACTCCAATCTGGTTTAAATTGATAAACAGCGACGCGATCGCATTTTAGAGCTTGACGAACTTCTTGAGTAGCTGCTTTGAAAATGTCTTCTAAATCTAAGGATTGGCGGATGCGGTTGACTATTTTGTTGACTGTTTTCTCTTGTTCCGCAATCTGACTGATTTCCTGAGATTGCAATTTTACTTGTTCTATATAGTCTAACTGTGATTTAGCCAGACTAAATTGCGAGCCAATTTGTTGTAAAAAGTTGATTTCTGATTCTTTCCATTCCCGTGGGCCAGTGTTTTGATAAGCTGCCAATAATCCCCATAGTTGTTCCCCAAAAAAGATTGGTACAATCACATAGGATTTGGCTTCAAACTGTTCCAAAATAGCAATATGGCAAGGTGCAAGACCCATTTTATAGGTGTCATTAACCACAAAAGTTTCGCCTTTGGCATACCTACCACCTTTTGTTTCTTGTAAGTAGGTATCATCTAAGATTGTTTTGATATTTGGTCCGACTAATTTTGTCCAACCAGTACCGACGGATTCAGCTACAAATTTACCACCCCAATCAGGTTTAAATTGATAAACACCGACGCGATCGCATTTGAGGGCTTGGCGAACTTCATGAGTAGTAGTGATGAAGATTTCTTCTACATCTAAAGATTGACGAATGCGGCTGACTATCTTGTTGATAGTTTTTTCTTGTTCTGCTATCTGTGCCAGTTCTTCCGTTTTTAAGCGGACTGCTTCTAGATAATCTATTTGAGATTTTGCTAGATTGAATTGCAGGGCAATTTGATTCAAAAAGTTGACTTCTGAAGATTGCCATTCACGAGCATCAGAATTTTGATAAGCTGCCAACAATCCCCACAGTTTATCTCCAAAAAATATGGGGACATTGATATAAGCTTTGGCTTCAAATTGCTCTAATAGTTCTAAGTAGCAAGGCGTAATATTTTCTTGATAGATGTCATTTACCCACAAGCTTTCACCTTTGCCAAACCTCGCTCCCTTGGTTTCTTGCAAGAAGGTATCTTCCACCAAAGTATTGATATCAGAACCAACCAGTTTTATCCATCCAGCTGCTACTGATTCAGCGACAAAATCGCCACTCCAATCTGGATTGAAGCGATAGATGGCGACGCGATCGCATTTTAGTGCCTGCCGGGCTTCTTGTGTGGTCGTTTTGAAGATTTCTCCTAATTCTGAAGATTGACGAATCCGGTTCACTATCTTGGTTAAGGCTTTTTCTTGTTTCGCAATCTGTGCTAGTTGTTCAGATTGTTTTCTGACTTGTTCCAAATATTCTCCCTGGGAAATAGCCACACCAAATTGCAAGCCAATCTGTGTTAAAAAACTAATTTCCCAGTCTTTCCATTCCCTTGCCCCGGTATTTTGATAAGCTGCTAATAAACCCCACAATTTTTCCCCAGAGAAAATAGGCGCAATGACATAAGCTTTGGCTTCAAACTGTTCTAAAATTTCAATATGACACTGAGCTAGACCGATTTTATAGGTGTCATTAACGACAAATGTTTCTCCTTTGGCATATCGTCCACCTTTTGTTTCTTGGAGGTGGGTATCTTCCCAAACCATTTTAAAATCAGGGGTGACGACTTTTGTCCAATTATTACCCACTGATTCAGAAACAAATTTACCACTCCAATCTGCCTCGAAGCGATAAACACCAACGCGATCGCATTTTAGCAATTGACGGACTTCTTGAGTAGTCGTTTGAAAGATTTTATCTACATCTGGCTGCTGTAAAATTTTGGTGATAACTTTAGCTACTGATTGCTTGGCTAAAACAGACTGTTGCAATTCTTTTTGTAATTTAAAACTCTGCAATCTGTAGGTAATTTCTGTGGCAATCTGCGCCAGTAAAGTAGTTTCTGTCTCTTGCCACTGGCGTTCTGAACCACAATTATGAACAACCAGTAAGCCCCATACTTTATTATCAACAGATATAGGCAAACTTAAACTAGCTTTAATTTGAAATTTATCTAGCAGTTGTTTTTGATAGGGAGTAACTTGAATTTGATTAACATCATCAATTACTACGGCTTCAATATAATCTTGATCAGTATATAAACCAAACAAAATAGCTGGTAGATTCTCACCCAAAGATGGTGTCCAACCAGTGGTTCTTGATTCAGCTAATATAGTTCCAGAATCGGAGTTAGTAAATTGATAAATCAACGCGCGATCGCCACCAATTTTGTCCCTAATTTGTGCTACAGTTACCTTTAATAAAGTATCCATATCTGGAACATGGCGCATTTGAGCAGTTATGTATTGGAAACGTTGCCGCCAGATTTTAAATTCCTGAGTAATTTCATTAGATGTAGCTAAATCTTTGGAGACATCATTTGTTAATGTCCCGCCATTTTTATGCTCTGATTTCTCTACTTCAGAAAAGATATTTCCTCTATCTTCGTTACTTTGATATAAAGTAGTCATCTGCTTGTCCTCAATACTAATTTAGTTACTAATAACTTGAACTTTCGAGCTAACAATCTTAACTAATTAAGATGAAAAATGCTTGTTTGAACTCTTTTTTCTAGTGCCGCATAGCGAACATACCTATCCACTGAAAAAGGTTAAAAAACCGATCCAGCTTTTTTCCCTCATACTTCCTGCCTCCTTGTGCTAGTACAGTACGCTGTCAATAAAGCAACTATTTAAAATAGATATAAACCCTGAGTTATAAGCCTTTCAATTTTTGACTTTCGCCTCACAATACTAGTACAGTACGGCGTAAATAGAGCAACCATTTCAAATAAACAAAAAGCCTACTTCATCAGACTTTTGGTTTTTGACTTTCACCTTATGGGACTAGTTATGAATACTCCACATTGGCGATTGGATAATCGCTGGAGCATCTAAACTAAAAATCATCTCCTCTGCACCATTAGCAAAATATCCATGCAAAAATGACGACATGGCTGGATAAAAAAGATCAGCAGATGGAGTCTTCATTTGCTGAGTATCTAACCACTCAATATCCGTCAATTGACGCACTAAAATACCCAAGTATTTACCCTCATTTTCTAACACAATTGCCATCATTTTGGAGAGTAAATTAGAACTTTGAAAAAGAGGTGGATAACCTAACATTTCTTCTAAATCAATCAACCAGAGCATTTCACCACGCCAGCTATAAATACCCAATACACAGTTAGGCATCTGTGGAACTCCACATATCTCTGTCAATGATACTTGTAATACCTCTGTGATATGCTGTAAAGAAATTACTGCTTTATCTCTTGCTCCTAAATTAAAACTCAAAAATTTTTGTTTAGTGTTCAAAGTCAATCTTCCTTTGTCCTAATCTGATTTTTGAAGTCACTATTTTAAAATCAACCCCCAATTTTCAATAGTGACTATTTTTGACCAAAATTGAGATATTGCCTAGTTACTTAATCAATTTACTCAAAGTAACTTCTAACTCTTCTCTATTTACTGGTTTGGATAAGTAAGCTTTAGCACCCAACATATTCCCCCAAATCTTATCTACTTCACTATTTTTCGTAGAGCAGAAAACTATAGGTATCTGGCTGGTATTAGGATTATTTTGTAATTCTCTACAAATTTCATAACCGCTTTTACCTGGTAAAATAACATCAAGCAATATTGCATCCGGTTTATTCGCATCTATTTTTATTTGTGCCTCTTCGCTACTGGTGGCAGAAATTACGGAATAACCTGCCTGTTGTAAGTAACGGCTGATCACTTCCATATCAGTCAAACCATCTTCAACGACTAAAACAGTACTCATGGGAATTACCTATATAATTACGTTCACTGCGGGATAATACGTAGATATGCAATCAGACAGATTAAAATATTACTAGTCTGTATTGTTATTCTATTCTGACTTATTGTATAGATATTTCCGACCGAAAATTTACGTATTCAACATAAGTTTACATCATTTATCTTACTGATTTGGGTATTATTAAAAACGCATCAAAAAGTTTATTTGAATTCAAAAAACCAACTTATAGCAGCCAACAGTCAGCTTTTTAAAACACTTATTTCTAACCTCTGCTTACCGTACAACATAGCAAGCTTTTAATGATATGAGTATTCTATGCTTGTCAGAATAATCTCAGCCACTGCTGTAAAAATAAGTGTCGATTGCCGGAATAAGTAATACAGGCATCAGGTAACTAACCATTAAAAACTCCTAAAAAGCTTGTGTAATCTGCTTTTTTAATTTTTAATTTTTACTTCCGCCATGCGGTAGTAATTTAGCAACCGTCTTATTCAGTGTGAAATCCTAACATTATTCTGACTAGATGCTTCTAAATTAGGTGTATTTCTGACTGTTGAATTAGCTTGTATAGGTAAATATTTGCGGATTGTACCTAGCACCCGATCAGCTACTATTGGTTTAGAGATAAAATCTGTTGAACCAACAACCTTGGCACGAACCCGATCCAAAAGACCATCATTGCCAGTTAAGATAATTACTGGTGTATTAGCAAAAGCAGGAATGCGTCGTAATTGAGTACAGATTTCATAACCACTGGCTACTGGCATAATTAAATCCAAGAAAATCAAGTCTGGCTTTTCCTGAATTAAAACAGGTAAAGCTTGCACAGCATCTTGAACTTTAACAAACCTCAAACCATTAGCAACAATAATATCCTCTAACATTTTACAAACCAGAGGGCTATCATCCACACAGGCAATGAGTGGTGCATTTCTCTGATTCGGTTGACTTCTACCTTGTCTTGAGGCAGAGTTTTCACCATCACTGACTTGTAGAGGTAAGTCAGGTACTTCTACTAGCTCAATAATACCTTTAAGGATATAGGGAAGTAAGGAACGAGAAACAGGCATAACATCCTGTTTCATCTTCAGTGCTAGTTCCCGCAGAGTATACTTACCATTAATTAAATTGACAAAGTTTTTATAAACAGAGGGACTTACCATTTGCTGAAGTTGTTCTGTTCTCCGCAAGATAGGTGATGAATTGGGAGAAACATTTGCTAAACCCACCTGTGACCATATCGCCCATGAATCTTGCATCTGTTTGATAGACATATCTGCACTTGTAAAGCTCATAGGCATATCTAGAACCACTTCTTGGCTAAGACTACAAGTTACAGAAGTAAAATCTAATTCCTGAGCTAGATCAAAAAATAGCTCTGCAATTGTGTTTTCAACAATAGCTTGAATTTGTTCACGTTGAATTTTTTGCCTTTTGTATAAGATATCCAACAGATTATAATCCCAGTAATCTATGGCAAAATCTTCAGCCCGGCAGCGAATCTTATCTAACTCAATTTGGGGACAATATTGAGTCATTTGCCTACGCCAACGTCTAAAGGGATGAGTCCCACCTGTTGCCCACACAATTCTCCCAAGGCGATAATAAAAAGTCCATTCACGGTCTTTGGAACTCTTAATATTTAACTTGCCATTGTATTGGAATTGAGTACAGGTTTTAAACTCATTGAGTAAGTTATGAGATTCCATGAGTTCTGAGTTCATCATACTTTGTTCCTTGTCATCAATAAGTCAGCCTCTAAAGAATCTAATACTAGCCACATATTAGTCAGCAATCCTCTGATTTTGACAAAAGTATCTGGTCTACACGCTATGAGTGGCAACTACTGTTTTTCTATAGTATTGCTGTATAACACTTGCTTGATCTTTATTCAAAAGCAATCGTCAATATGAGTCGGTAGGAGATTTATTTATTACTTTACACCCTGCCGATATTTCCGACTATATTTATTGACTTTGATGGAATTGACAGCAATATTTAGGTATTTAGACGTATTTGCCCCTAGAATTCTATTTTACTCACTCTTTACTTAATAACATATCCGTATTAATCCTGATTTTAAATTTCATTAAATTAGAGTTTCCACCATATGTCGGAATTTTTCTAAGTATTTTGTGGAGTAGAATTTTAACAAAAGAAACAACCTATTAGATAAATATACTCTAATTACTGAAAAAACTAGGAGTTATGAAAGTTTAATTTGATATTATTGATAGATTTAAATTTAACTCAAAAATGGCAATTATTAAAAAAAAACAAATTACTTTAAATTAACTTAACTAAAGTTAGAACTTATTAATAATCTCTAGTTTTTAGTCGAAATTGTCTGATTATATGGGTTTAATTTAAACAGGTATTAGATGAACCCTTTTAACCTTGTTTCAACAAAACATAAAAGCTTTTAAAAGAAACGGGTGATAGATAACAGGAAAGATAGGGAGCATAGTTACTAAAAATATAATCAAATATTTGCTTAGTAAGGCTTACACCTTACTGATACTCACTACAAGCCGCTCTATTGAGTTTCTATCAAAGATAGACTCCCCAACTACCTTTCTTAATATATTCAGAGAAGCGTTTAGTTTTTTGTACATCAACGTAAGTATTCAGCTATAGCACTGTTGGTACCCAGATATCCGACTTCTGAGATCAATTTATCATTTATGGAGATAATAAATAAAAGAAGTCGGGGATTCTTATTACTTCACCTGAATTCTTACACATCAACAATGACTGTACTTGTAGGTAGTTGCGTAGCTTTAAGTTCACCACGTTTCTACATTCTCCCAGCAGTCTGATAGCTTATTCCTTTTGATTTTGCATAGTCAGATAGTTTTATAACACGAATGATTATGTTTGACTATATTTTTATTATTTAAACTAAATACCAATTTGGCAAAAACACAAATTGAAGATATAAAAAAAGTCCGCAGAGGCGGACCATGGACATTGGATAAGGTTAAGTTGTCACCAAGAGAGCCTACAAGATGTTAGACTTATTTGCATTTTTGCTGACAGAACCTAAAAAATCAAGTCTATAACTGTAATTATTAGGACATAACTCCAGGAATTAAGTCTAATAAATAAATGATTTTAGTTGAGAATATATAGCAATACAAATAAATTACACCTACTCTATAACTCCTATTAATACCAATAAATTAATCATCTAAAATTTGTCAGTATTTTTGTAAACAGTAAAAATATTTGTCTTCTTCTTTATTCTTTAATCGCCAGATATTGGACTTTTATTTGATGTTTATTATCCCTGAATAGGCTGAAAAATTAGACATAATTAAAAGATTTATGTCGGCAAGTTTTTTAAACTTAGGACTTAGGCAAGATTTGACTAAAAACTTGATTCTTGCGTAGAGGTAATTCATGTAGCTTGCTTCCCGTTAGGGTATTACCTCTATTTTTGTTCTGTTTGCGTAAATCCTGAAACTGTCAGAAATTATGCACTCAGATAGGAATCTTATTTGATTCCTATATTTGATAATTAACCAATTTCGCAAACATTCTGAAGCCTGACTGTTGAATTCTTACGTCCTAATTCTAATGAAAGACCTCATAAATCATCACTTATGAGGTCTAATGATTTTTAGGCACAGTTGAGGACGTTACCAATAGTTATCAGTTGGAGTAGGTCATTTCTCTACTGATAAAATTTTGGTAAAGTTTGTTAATATCTCAAACCTGCAACCTAAAAGCCCACAGGTCAATTACTTCAATACTCTACCAGACATTATTAAAGATAAGTAGCCAAATTGGCTGTTTTTATCAACCTGTGGATGATGACTAATTATTAGATAACTCCACTATTTTGGGTATTCCCACTAATTGGTAGAGCTTATCTTCAAATTTTTCGCTACATATTGACCAATCAAATTCTAATATTGAAGGACGAGCTTGCTGAGATAATTGTGCTTTGAGGTCAGGATCTTCGAGGATTTTAATTACTTTTTCAGCAAAATCTTTGGGGTTGTTGGGTTGAGCCAGAAAGCCATTATAACCAATTATCACTTGTTCAGGAGTTGAAGGAGCCATAGCTGCAACTACAGGAGTTCCAGAAGCTAAAGCTTCGTTATTTGTAGTGCAGAAATTTTCCGTGACTGAAGGGTTAACAAAAACATCGGCTCTAGCAAACCATCCCAAAAGTTCAGTACCGTGAGATTCACCCCAAATTGTTATTCCAGATGGAAAAGCTTGAGCGCGGCGACGAATTTCTTGATCTAAAGGTCCGCTGCCAATAATAACTAAGTGGACATCGGGAATTTTAGCAGCAATGAATGGAAAGGCATCTAAAAGTTGAGTGACATTTTTTTCTGCGGTGATGCGTCCAACGAAGATAATAGTTGGGCGTTTATCATCAGGTATTGGATCATAACAGATGTTCCGGGGGTGAAATTTTTCGCAATTAATTCCCTGATAAGGAACATATTCAACTCGTTTACATTTTAGCTTTTGGTATTTAGATAGTTGTTCTCTAGATGGAAATAAATTGAGACTATAAGCATCACTAAATTGCTTCACTAAAATAGGAACAATTGGACGCACTAAACTGAAGAATACATCTCCTAAATAATATCGGATATAAGCCACGATATCAGTATGAAAAACGGAGATAATTGGGGTTTTAGTACGTTTAGCGTATTCAACTCCTATCGGCCGACCATAGCCTTGCAAGAAAATTGAGTATAACCCCCTCATCTGTGCTGCTTCTTCAACAATGATGATATCAGGCTGAAATTTCTCTAGTAATTTAGTATCGCTCCAATGACGATAGTTAAGTGGTTGAGGTAGAGATTTGTAGAAGATTAGAGGTTGTGTAGGGAAGGCGTAAGATGAAAATTTAGGGAAAGATTGTAGTTCTTCTAGTCCCGGCATGGGACGATTCCCAACTATTTTAGGATACTGACTGTTTATTTCTGGGTGGATGAGAAAAACTTGATGTCCTTGTTCAAGTAACCAACGTACTCGCTGATGTACTGCGACTGAAACTCCTGTTAGGAATGGAGCAAACAATCCTGTAAATAAAGCGATGCGAAGAGGTTGTTTTTTCATTAGAAAATAACTATTTCATGAAATGGCTGGGTGAGGATTTACGCAGCGACTCTTTCATGAAAATGTTGGTGTTTGTATTTGGAGATTAACAAAATACCAACATAAAATTACAGAGAAATTTTACCATCAATTGGTTGATCTAACCATTGATAAGGATGATATTCAACTAAGCGAATATTCCAGGGACCTTGGATTTTATAGGTAAGTCCGCGCCATGTAACTGTTGACATCCAAAGGGAAGATAGCATTGCCAATCCATAAACCCACTGTGTGAGAGGGATGGCAATTAACATTTTTATGATTGTGGTTAGTGAAATTTGAGGAGTCACTTGACCTTGAGAGCGAATTACTTCTTGTACTCCTAGTTCCATGACTAGCATCAACAAGAGTAATCCGATAGTGTAGATGCTATAGGATTTAAATAGGGAAACTGACTGATTCCATTCTGTTGCTAACAACAATCCTAAAGCTAATACGATAGTCAAGGTGGGAAATAGAATACTGGAAACAGCATCACTGACTAAAGCTAACCAATTGGGGTGATAGAGTCGTGAGCAAAGTATTAAGCGTTTGAGAGATGTTAATAAATTGGGTAAGTTGCTTTCTTCTCGGTTAACCATTAACAAGGAAGGGACGAATTTAATTCGTAATCCATGTTTTTTGATAATTTTATGCATGAGCATATCATCACCAAAAGCTTCTCCCCATTTTTCAAGTAATTCTGTTTGGTTTAGCAGTTCTTTTTTAATTGCTAAACTGCCACCCCAAGGAACTTGAAATAGGAACATCTGCACAACGGTTGAGACGTTGCCGGTATAGCGTACTAAAGAACCCCAATATTTGCCTGTGGGTACATACCAACGGTTTCCTGTTGTTAATCCCACTTTTTCATCAGTGAGAGGACTAACTAATTCTCTTAACCAGTTGGGATGAACTATGGTATCTGCATCTACTAATGCAACTACTTGGTAAGAATCGTCTAAATCGGAAACAGCTTGTACCAATGAACTGCATTTAAGGCTACAATTATGGCGTACTGTTCTCAATGTGCTAATTTGAACATTAGTTGCACCGATTTCGGCGATCGCTTCTTTGACTATTTTAAAGGCTGGATCTTCTGGACTATCAATGATCAGCTTGAGATCATACTGGGGGTAGTTTTGTTTTAAGAGCGATCGCACACAATGTGGTAAATATGGATCAGCACCTCGTAAACAAAGAATTACTGCCGTTTTAGGTAACTGGTCATCTGATAATAAAGGTTGTTTGTATGAACGCAGATACCATAAAAATACCAGCGTTAAACATACTTGAATTACCAACCAACCTATCAAAGACTTAGACAGAAAGGTGGTCAAATCTTCCATATAATTAGGGGTTGGGGACTGGGGATGAGAGAATAGGGAAACATTAATCAATGCCTCTTTCCTATTCCCTGCTGATTTTCACCTATTCTCTAGGGATCAAGAGAATATTTCATGGTGATATTGACAGTGGTATTTTTGGTCATTTTAAAACTGGCTTTTTGGAATTTTGGTGTACCAGTTTGGATAGAAACAATGGGATTTTTGGAAATTCCAAAACCTTCTTGAGGAATACCAAAAAAGTCCTTATTGAGTTTCTTATCACCGTTTTGATCGTCCACTACGGCAACAGCATAAGTACCAGGTTTTACTCCCGAAAATACTTTCTTCACAGAACTGCCAGTAATTTTAGTACAGCCACTTTTAACTTCACTAGAATTACTCATAGGAAATCCTTTTTCAGAATCGTAAACTCTGAAGCAAATTTCACCTGTTTTGTTACGGATACCATTTACTACTACAGTTAGTGTTGTAGTTGGTTCTGCATGAACAGTGTTAGCACAGGTGAAACTTAATAAAGTCGCCAGCAATAAATAAGAGAAGCGAGATGTTTTCAACATATTAATTGATGCCAGAATAATGGGATGAAACTTGTGCTTTTGCTGCTTTGGCTGTTGCCAATTTCCTGGAAAGCAATATTTTTCCAGCCATCCACAAATCTTTAACTAATAAAAATTCGTTCCCAGATAGCTTTTTGCAAAGGAAAAAATAACACAATAATTGCTCATAGAGATTCAGTGAACTCTGACTAATTGAAAGTAGATATTCTTTAAAAATTCGCCAATGGGGAAATAGAATTTTCCCTTGATTACTAGAATCAAACCACACCGAATACTCATAAAAATCTGGTAGCATATCTAATGAGTATTGAGGGTTGTTGTTAGTAATTTCCAAGTAATTTGGAAAGAACATACTCAAAGATTGTTGAGAGTGACTCCTTGCAAAAAATAAGTATTCAGGGATTTCATAAAACTGTCCAATCATACCCAGTCTTAATAATAAAATCCCATCTGCATTACCGTAACCACCCATAGGAGGTATTTTTTCTAAAGCAGATTTGCGAATTACACCATACATTTGATAGCCCAAATGTTTAGTTAATAATTCATTAAATCTAACCTGTAATTTTGCTGAATTAGTATTCAGATTAATGTTGTAATTTTGCAGAAACTTACCCTGCTCATCAATAAAATATGTGTGAGAATGACACAAGATATAATCAGGGTTCTGCTCAAGTATCTGCATACATTTACTGATGAAATCAGGTGCGTGTAAATCGTCATAAGCTGCCCATTTAAAGTATTCGCTTTTAGACAATTCCAATACACGATTAAAATTACGCGCACAACCAATATTACTATCTTGACGATAGTAACAAATACGTTGATCTTGTGCAGCGTAATTTCTACAAATTTCTTCAGTATTATCTGTGGAAGCATTATCTGAGATAATTAGCTCAAAATCACCAAAAGTCTGATTTAATAGGGAATCTAACGACTCTTGGATAAATTTTTCACCATTGTATACAGGTAGCCCAATACTTAGTTTTGGCTGAAATTTGTACATACATTATTCCCCAATAACTTCTACAACTTCTACTAATGCTTGTGCTACTTCATCAATTTTTGGATATCTGTTTTTTGCAACCATTGATGTGTACGCTTCATCCCTTCTTCCAAATCAACTTTGGGTTTATAGTTTAATATGTTCGTAGCTTTAGCAATGGAATAAGGATATAGACGACTCATAAAATCGACGGATTCAGGAAGAATATCAGCTTTTTTGCGAAATAATTTTTGTCCTTGATTTCTGACCCGTAAAAATAATTTCATTTCCTCTTTAGGCAGAGACATAGGTGCAGGTAAACCTTCCATTGCTGCCAGGTGAATAAAATAATCTTTCCAAGAAGTTTCTTCACCATCTGTGACATTAAAAATTTCGCCGTAAGCTTCTTTTTCTATTGCTAAAAATATGGCATCAATCAAATTATCTACATATAAATGATTCATGACTCCTTTACCATCATTGGCATAGGCAAATAATTTTTGTCGCATCATCAGAACTGGTCGTACTATCCAAGGCAGACTTCCTGGGCCATAAACATCTCCAGCACGAATGATAATCACACCAAAATCTGGTGGTGAATTCAGTTTTAAAACTTCTATTTCGGCTTCAATTTTTGTTTGACAGTAGGGATTATTATCGCTGGCAACTGTTCCCGTTTCTGTAATTTGATTGGCATAGTTAAAGCCATAAACTAGGACAGTAGAAAGATGTAGAAATGTTTTCACACCAGCTTGCTTTGCGGCTTTAGCTATATTGAGAGTCCCACCAACATTTATTTCTCGAAAGGGCTTAAGTTCTCCAGCTTCTTCTGCTAATTGAGCAGTATGTAAAATAATGTCTACTCCCTGACAAGCTCGTTGAGCAATTTTTTCGTCAGTGATGCTACCAACGATTATTTCAACTCCTAAATTTTTTAGAGTTTGATCCTGAACTGAAGAACTTTGTATTCCCTTGACTTTCATGCCTTGAGCTATAGCTAATTCAGCGGCACGTAAGCCGATAAATTCATCAATTGCGGTGATGAGAATAGTTTTATTGTTGAGGTTCATAGTAGTGAAATATTGATGAGGTAGGTGAATTTAAGGCAAATTTTCTAGAAGATATCAGCCGGATCTGCGGAGCGAAGTTTATTAATTGCTAATGCTCCAGAAGTGATGCAAATTAAAACTGTAGAGGTTAAGACGATAAGGGCATTATTAGTAGTCATAACGATGGGTAATTTAGTTGATTCCATAGCAAAATCATATAAAGCGACGGAGAAAATAAATCCTGGTATATAAGCTAATAAAGCTAAAATTAATGCCTGTTGAAAAACCACATTTAATAAATAACCATTAGCATAGCCAATAGCTTTTAAGGTTGCGTAGGCAATAAATTGAGTAGCGATATTGCTGTAAAGAATTTGATAAACAATAACTACACCCACCACAGAAGCCATAGTTAGCATCAGATTAAGTATGAAACCTATGGGTGTTCTCGCTGCCCAATATTCTTTTTCAAAATTAATAAAGCCTTTACGAGTAAATATCTGTACATCATTAGGTAGACTTGCTTGCAAATTTTTTAAAACCTGATCTGGGTCAAAACCTGGTTTGAGTTTAATAATACCTACATCTATGTTTTCTGCATGACGGGTATTAGGATTAATCTTTAAAAAAGTTGAGTCGCTAACAATTAAATTTCCATCGACACCAAAGGAAGGACCTAAACCGAATAAACCACCGACTCTGACCCGATAACCTTGAAGAGAATCAAAGGGAAAGATTTCAATTGTTTGTTCAGTGTCTCCGTGCTTAAATTTTTCTGCTATTGGACCGAATTCTGGTCGAGAATTTTGGTCAAATAACATGACACCAGTAATTTTGAGTATATCCAAATTTTTCTGGACTTCCGGGAGATTCATGACTGGTTTTCCTGGGTCAAAACCTATGACATAGATTGAATATTTTTCGCCAGTAGCAGGATTTTTTAATTTGGCAAATTGCAAATATATAGGGCTGACTGATTCGACACCATTAAAACCTAATGTTTGGTATAAACGATTTCGAGAAAAACTTTGATTAGCAGTCAAAGCTTTATATTGAGAACTGACTAAAAATAAATCACCTTTGAGATTTTGATGTACTGCTGTAGCACTAGAATATAGTGCATCTTGGAAGCCAAGTTGAATAAACATCAACAGTACAATAAAGGCTATTCCGGCTACAGCTACGAGAAAACGTACTTTTTGCTGGGCAAGCTGTAGCCATGCTAAAGGAATTTTTACAATCATATATTTTGTTAGTTGTCAGTGGTAATTGGTAAGTGGTAATTGGTAATTGGTAATTGGTAATTGGTAATGGAATTATTCATCTTTCTGTCACCTGTCACCTGTCACCTGTCACCTATTCCCTATTCACTGTCACCTGTCACCTATTATTAATGACTAAATTTGGATAGCGACATCTACTTGTAAGTTGGTCAAGCGAGATACTTTTTTGCTATCATCAGGATTATCTATGGATATTTTGACTTCAACTATTTTGCGGTCTGTATCTGAGTTGGGGTTAACACTAAAGATGTTTTGTTTGTCAATTTGCCAACCAATTGCTTTTACAGTTCCATGTATTTTTTCAGGAAAGGTAGTACTAGTGATGATGGCTTTTTGACCTACACGCACTTTTTGAATATCGGTTTGATAAACTTCAGCAAGTACATTCATTTCTGCTGTTTTACCAAGTTCAGCAAAGCCGGATGTAGTGATGACTTCGCCATTTTTAGAACGAATTTTCAAAACTCTGCCATCTATAGGAGATTTGATGTAGGTTAATTCGTGGTCTGCTTTGGCTTGTTGAATAGCGGTTTCGGCGCTTTTGACTTCACCTTCTGCTAAGGCCACATCAACAGTGCGTACTTCTTTAATACTGTTGAGTTTAGCTGTGGCTTCTTTAATTTGATCTTGGAGTGTGTTTTGAGTACGGAGAAGAGTGGCTTTAGCTTCTGTTAACTGTTGTTGTGATGTTTTCAGTTGTAAGGCTTTGGTATCTGCAATGGAAGCAGAAATGGCACCGTCTTTGTTCAATTGCTGATAGCGATCGCTCTCTTTTTGAGCATTATCTACTTCAGCTTGAATACGGTTAATTGTAGCTGTTTGAGCCGCAATTTCTCCTTTTAGTTGGGAATCTAAACGAGCTATTGTTGCTTTTTGAGCATTGATATCTCCGGGTTTAGCCCCAGCTTGTACTTGTGCTAGTTTGGCTTTGGCAATTAGCAATTTATCAAAAGCTTGTTTAATCGCTGTCTTAGAGCGAGCATAGTCATCTAAATAAGCTAATGGTTGTCCTGTTTTTACTTCGTCTCCTTCACTCACTAACAGTTTTTCTACACGCACACCGTTAATGGAATTAGGTGCAGATAAATAAGTAATTTTACCTTGTGGTTGCAAACGTCCCAAAGCGGTTACGGACTGTTTTACAGGAATTGGTTTGGGGGTACTAATTGAGGAAAAATGAACCTGAGAATTAGCTTTTAATTTTAATTGAGAAAAACTGTAAAAAGATAGTAACCCTGTAGCTAAAGTAATAGAAGCGGCTAAAATAATTTTCCACTTCTTAGCGACTCTTTTCAATAACCGACGTTCTTTGTTTAATGCCATATTTTTATTCCATTTTTTTTCATAGATAGTTGTCATAGCTATATCAGTGTATGTATTCAGCCAAAATAGATCAGGCTGAAATTTAACAAGGATAGCTATTTACAAAGTTGTGACTTTCTGCAAAGTAACACGAATGAATTGGCTACAATCGGGTATTAGCTGACTGCTAAATGGAATGCTGAATTATTACGTTTTTACTTCCTGAAGCCAACGTAATTGAGGAGCTATAGATTACAGCAACAAGAGCAGAATTAACGGTGATATTACTTTTAGGTATCCTCAGTTGTATCTTGAATGGGTATTTGATCACGTAGCGGTAAATACCAAATTGCTAATCCACAATCTCAATTTCTAGATGTGAGAAATGGTTGATATACTCAACTAAAAAACTAGATAAACTTAAATTCAATCTTGCCAAAAATATTTGATTTTGTCAACAAATTAAATTTGCTTGTTTAATTTTCATCTGCATCAAAATTATTTTTGTACTCATAAACCTAGCTCAAATCATCTATTTACTCTGGGGTATTACATTAGCAACTCATAATTTAAATATTAAATCTGTAATTCTCTTATCAAATCAGGCTTTATCAACTAAAAATATCTAAATTTCCTTACATTTTACTTGGTTTCCCAGCCGCGGCTAATCCATTGGTGTTGAAGTAAACACATCCTAAAAATTAATATTTGCTTTATAAATAACTATTTTGAGTAATAAATTGAGTTATCTTATAAATTCATCAAAAAACGAGGCTAAATTATCATGTTTTGGTGAAAAACCGATATTTATGTTCATGGCGATAAATTGTGTATTTAATGATTTGTAACTAGCTAGACAATCTGTTAATTTAGCTTAATAAATCAAGGAAACACTACTCAATTGCACCTAAGCACTAAAACCCCTGTTGTAGGAATTATGTCTAAGATTATACGCTTGTAGGGATGAGATGTTGAAAAGTAAGTTCATGAACCAAATATCTTTTTTCTAAACTTACTTTAAATGAACTATTCAATTTCTAGAAGTTGTGTTAGTCTTTGTATTAATTCAATATTTAAAAGCAGCAAGGCAATTACTCAACCAACTGAAAGTAAAAAGGAAAAAATACTATAAACCAGCCACATTGTGTTCAGAACAGTTTAAGTGTTTTTCATATCGTATGAATTTTGATTCAAGGTAGTGTTCTTTCTGTAACGAGTTTGGCAGCTTTTATTAGTCGAATCCCATAAAATGTATTATCCTGGACGGTGAAACTGGACATGGTATTGAATAAGATTCAGGATGTTGCAATTAACACCAGCTACAGTTCAAAATGTGCAAGGGAAAAATCCATTTCTGATTTCATGTCTAAAGGTCAATTTTTATTGTTTAATTGGGATTCAATTCTTGAAAATATATCCTATGCAGATTGGATACTACAGCAGGATTTAGGATTCAGGGGTAAAACTCTCTTGCTGTCTAGGTTTAAATTGAGATTCTGTACCTCATTGATCTGCAATCTGCTGTATTTACCAATCTAGTATCGCAACAAAGCCCAGAATATCTTACCAATTTTCGGAATTTGACCGACCAGTTACCAAAATATCAAGGGTCGTACATCGTATAGTATTTTCTCACTATTACAGCGTTGCCACATTCCCTGAAAACACCAAGAATGCCAATTATTTAGATGCTTAAACAAGGTAGTATTTACCGTGTGGTGTTGATGGATGAAAAGCTTAATTGCTTACGCAGCTACGTGAAACACTGTTTCTTAAAAGAGATCGCTTCATTATTTATAAGCAACAGAAATTACTGTAGCTAAACAATCCACAGTCCTCAAGATTACTCTATGCCATTATGTCTGCTGATTCTATTAATACTGCCTTGGCAGAGTTAGAGAGCCTTGTTAACAGTTGTGAAAAGGATTTGATTAGGTTTATAGAGGGAAAAAAAATGAAATCAGAAAACCAAATGTCAACTCACAAAATTAACAGACAACTCCAACAAAATCCTATTGCAATTGTTGGTATGGCTTCTCTATTACCACAAGCCAGAAATTTACGCCAATATTGGGCAAATATTGTTAATAAAATTGATTGTATTACTGATGTTCCTGAGAGCCATTGGAGCGTTAAAGATTACTACGACCCTAACCCCAGAACACCAGAAGATAAAACCTATTGCAAACGCGGTGGATTTATTCCTGAAGTTGATTTTAACCCGATGGAATTTGGTATTCCTCCCAGCATTTTAGAAGTTACGGATGTATCGCAACTGTTAAGTTTGGTAGTTGCGAAAGAAGCGATGGAAGATGCGGGTTATGGTGAAGCTCGTGAATTTAGTCGCGAGAATATAGGGGTGATTTTAGGTGTAGCGCAAGCCAAGCAATTAGGAATACCTCTATCTGCAAGATTAGAGTATCCGATTTGGGAAAAAGTTCTCAAAAGCAGTGGTTTATCTGACGAAGATACTCAGAAAATAGTCGATAAAATCAAAAGTGCTTATATCAAATGGGATGAAAATGCTTTCCCTGGAATGTTAGCAAATGTGGTAGCTGGAAGAATTGCCAATCGTCTCAATTTTGGTGGGACTAATTGTGTAGTTGATGCTGCTTGTGCTAGTTCCTTTGGTGCTTTAAAAATGGCTATTAGTGAGCTAGTTGAACATCGTAGCGATATGATGCTGACTGGTGGAGTAGATACAGATAACTCCATTATGGCTTACATTTCTTTCAGCAAAACTCCTGCTGTTACTCCCAGCGATAATGTGAAACCGTTTGATGCTAAATCGGATGGGATGATGTTGGGTGAAGGTATCGGGATGATTGTTCTGAAACGTCTCGAAGATGCCCAAAGAGATGGTGATAAAATCTATGCAGTGATTAAAGGTATTGGCACTTCTAGCGATGGCCGCTACAAGAGTATTTATGCTCCTCGGAAAGAAGGACAAGTTAAGGCTTTAGAACGTGCTTACAATGATGCTGGTTTTTCTCCTGCTACTGTGGGTTTGATGGAAGCACATGGTACAGGAACGATGGCTGGAGATCCAACTGAATTTGGATCTTTGCGAGATTTCTTGAATCAACATGACAACAAAAAACAGCATATTGCTTTAGGTAGTGTAAAATCTCAAATTGGACATACTAAAGCCGCAGCAGGTGCAGCAAGTTTAATTAAAACTGCTCTGGCACTACACCATAAGATTTTACCACCAACTATCAATATTACTGAGCCAAATCCTAAGCTCGATATTCAAAATTCTTCGTTTTATTTGAATACTGAAACTAGACCTTGGATACGTGCAGAAGGTGAAGCACCAAGACGTGCGGGGGTAAGTTCCTTTGGTTTTGGTGGTACTAATTATCATGTTGTTTTGGAAGAATACGAAGCCGAACAACAGCAAGCTTATCGTTTACATAATGCACCGAGTGAAGTGTTACTATTTGGTTCTACTCCGGCAGAATTGATTACGAAGTTAGAGGCAACTTTCAATAATTTGCAATCTAACGAGGGAGAAAGACATTATTCTCAATTGGTTCAAGAATCGAAGTCTGTAGCTATTCCTCAAGCTGCGGCCAGAATTGGGTTTGTAGCTGAGAATCTACAAGAAACTTGTAAGTTACTGAAAGTTAGTATTGATTTGCTCAAGAATAAGCAGTCAGCAGTTGCTTGGGAACATCCTCAAGGTATTTATTACCGTGCTGCGGGGATGGAATTGGGTGGAAAAGTGGTGGCTTTGTTTTCTGGACAAGGTTCTCAATACCTAGAAATGGGTAGGGAAGCGGTGATGAATTTCCCTGCTTTGCGTCGGCTGTATAGTCAGATGGATGGTTTGTTAATTAAAGATAATTTGCAGCCTATTTCGGAGATTGTTTTCCCCCGTCCGACTTTTGAAGAAGCAGAGAAAAATGCTCAAATTGCGGCTTTGCAAAGAACTGAATATGCTCAACCGGCGATTGGGGTGTTTAGTGCGGGACTGTATTCTATTTTCCAGGAAGCTGGGTTTAAGTCAGATTTTGCCGCTGGACATAGTTTTGGTGAATTGACGGCTTTGTGGGCGGCGGGAGTGCTGACTGAAGAGGATTATTTGTTCTTGGTTAAGTCTAGAGGTCAAGCGATGGCTGCACCGAAAGACCCAGACCATGATGCGGGTAGTATGTTGGCGGTGAAGGAAGATATTAATAAAGTAGAAGCGGTGCTGCGGAGTTTTCCCCAGGTGGCGATCGCTAACTTTAATTCTCCCACACAGGTTGTACTCGCTGGACCGACGGCGGAAATTAAGAAAATCCAGCAAAAGTTCCAGGAATTAGGCTATGGAGCGGTATTGTTACCAGTTTCTGCCGCTTTCCACACACCTTTGATAGCATTTGCTCAAAAATCCTTTGCGATCGCTACTAAGTCAGTCGAGTTTCAAAATCCCAAAGTTCCCGTTTTCAGCAATGTTACTGGTAAACAATATCCCCAAGAACCATCAGGAATTCAAAGAGTTCTGGAAGGACACCTTTCTAGTTCAGTGCTGTTCAAGCAAGAGATTGAAAACATCTATGCTGCGGGTGGTTACTGCTTCGTAGAATTTGGACCAAAGCGAATTCTGAGCAACTTAGTCAAAGATACATTAGGCGATCGCCCTCATATTACAGTATCACTCAATCCCAGCACCCAGAAAAATAGCGATCGCTCCCTCAGAGAAGCAGCGGTACAACTGCGCGTCATTGGTATGGCTTTAAGCAATCTTGACCCCTACCAACTACCCCCAGCCATACCCGCAACTCCCACCAAAAAAGCATTAACCGTCAAATTAAAGGGTGTTAACTACGTTTCCGAAAAAACCAGAAATGCCTTCACCGAAGCATTACAGGATGGATACAAGATTCAAGGAGTTCAAGGAGTTCAAGAAGTTCAGGAGTTCAGGAGTCCAGAATTACCAGAATCCAAGATTTTAGAAGTTAAAAATTCCGTTACCCCTGTCACTCCTACCAATAATGGAAACAACGGAAACGGAAATGGCAACGGTAACGGACACAAGAAAACACCTGTAATCACTTCTCCACAACAATCCCAGATGAATCCAGCCACACCTGTAAATTTAAATCAAGCAACCAAAGAATTATTACCTACAGCACGTTATGCGATCGCAGAACGTCTAGGAGGGAAAATGGAAACATCAGATCAAAATCACAACTTCCAACAGGTTCTAGAAAGTTTAGAAAACCTCCTGAACCAGTTTCAACACAACCAAGGCGATAACTTAGAAATTCACAGCACATATCTGAACCATCAAATGGAATATGCCAAAACATTTTTCCAACTGATGCAACAACAGAACACCCTGTTTATTAACAGCAACTCTTCAGAAACTGCCCACATCAAACAAGTAGTTATGGAAAGCTTCGAGCGTAGCATGATGCAGTTTCACAACCAACAAGCTGAAACCCTCCGCATTCATGAAAAATATCTACGCGAACAAGTAGAATACACCAAAAACTTTTTCCAACTAATTCAACAAGAATATTCACTACTAATTGACGGTACAGAAACAACTCAACCTGTAATTCCCCCCCAATTTACCGAGACACACACCAACAGTCTACGGGAATTGATGCCCCCAAGCCCAGAACCAACTATTACAGAAACAGTTGTTCCCCCTACCGCCAAAATAGTAGAAACCCAACCCGTAATAGAACCAGTAATTCAAACCATCGCACCTGTAATAGAAGCAGTTACCCTGCCTAAAATTGCAGAACCCATCATAGAAACACCCGCCCCAGTTGTAGAAAAGCAACCAGAACCAGTTGCACCTGTAGCATTAACTCCACAACCAAAAACTTCTGGAGTTGATATTAAGGAACTAGGTAAAAACCTCCTCAACATCACCAGCGAAAAAACAGGTTATCCCATCGAAATGCTCGAATACGACATGGACATGGAAGCCGACCTGGGTATCGACTCCATCAAACGGGTAGAAATTTTGGGAGGATTGCAAGAATTATACCCAGACCTACCCAAACCAAACCTAGAAGAACTCGCAGAAAAACGCACCATTGGTCAAGTCGTCGAATATCTGCAAAAACAGGTGACAGGTGACAGCTTACAGGTGACAGAAGAGGTGACAGGTGACAGGTTACAGGTGACAGAAAAGGTGACAGGTGACAGGTTACAGGTGACAGAAGAGGTGACAGGTGACAGGTTACAGGTGACAGAGAAAGTCAAAGAAGAGTTAATAGTTACTCCCCAGCCAGCAAACGACAGCAACGAATATGCTGATTTAGCTCAAACCCTGTTAAACATCACCAGTGAAAAAACAGGCTACCCAGTCGAGATGCTAGAACTAGACATGGACATGGAAGCCGACCTGGGTATCGACTCCATCAAACGGGTAGAAATATTAGGAGGAATGCAAGAAGCATACCCCAACTTACCCAAACCAAATATAGAAGAACTAGGCGACCTACGGACAATTGGACAGATAGTGAACTACCTCCAGAAACTGGTGGGAGGTGAAAAAAAAAAGCTTGATGTTGACCAAATAACAGCAGATTCACACATTCCAGAAGTGGTGGACTTAACCCCACCACCAGTAGTAGACCCAAATCTTCCCCGTCGTCCTGTAAAACTAAAAACCCTACCTCGACCAGATTTTTGCGAATGCAAACCACCAGAGGGACACATTGGTTTAATCACCGATGATGGTTCCCTCACCACCACCAAACTAACTCATGCACTCATCGAACAAGGTTGGAAAGTAGTAGTGTTGAGTTTCCCCCAATCATTAATTCCAGAACAATCACCATTACCAGCAGACGTTACCCGCATCACCTTGGCAAACATGAGTGAAGAACATCTGCAACTACTCCTACAAAGCATAACCGCCAAACACGGAAAGATTGGGGCATTCATTCACCTACATCCACAATTTACCACCTCCTATCCAGAAGCAGAAAAAGCGATAGTTAAACAAGTATTTTTGATAGCCAAACATCTCAAACAATCGCTCAATACAGCCGCTGAATTAGAAGGAAGAGTTAGCTTCTGTACAGTTGCCCATCTCGACGGTGCATTTGGATTAGACCACACAGAAAACTTTGGAGTCATCGGTGCAGGATTATTTGGATTAACCAAAAGTTTGAGATGGGAATGGCCACAAGTTTTCTTAAGAGCAATTGATTTAAACCCAACCTTAGATCCACACCAATCAGCAGAATATATTGTTGCAGAATTGCATGATTCCAACAGATATATCGGTGAAGTTGGTTATAGCTCCAAAGGAAGAGTCACACTCATAGCCCAAGCCGAATAACGGAGGCAGGGGGCAGGAGGCAGGAGGCAGGAGGCCGTTTTTGTAAGGGGGATTTATACCCCGCTCCAAAAACTTCTCTTCTTCTCTTCTTCCTTTCTTCCTTCGCGTCCTATCCCTCCGGGACGCTACGCGAACGCGTCTTCGCGGTTCATTAAATCTTCTCTCTTTGACCCTGCGAGAGAAAAAATAAATTTATTCATCAACACAGAATCAATTATAAAGTTGAATTATGCCAGCAACACTTCAAATTAATCCATCATCTGTCTTTGTAGTCAGTGGTGGAGCAAAAGGAATCACTGCACAATGCACAATTAAATTAGCACAAAACCAACCTTGCAAATTCATTCTTTTAGGTCGTTCAGAAATCACCCCAGAACCAGAATATGCACATGACTGTTTAGAAGATGCAGCCTTGAAAAAACGCATCATGGAAAATTTGATTTCTCAAGGAGAGAAACCAACACCCATGATGGTACAAAAGATATTTAATGAAATTAATTCCAGCAGAGAAATTAAAAAGACCTTAGCCGCAATAGAAGCAACTGGAGCAAAAGCTGAATATATCAGCGTTGATGTTACCAATACAGTAACTTTGCAAGAAAAACTCAACACCGTAGCCCAAAAATTTGGGCAAATTACAGGCATTATTCACGGTGCTGGTAACTTAGCTGATAAATTAATTGAAAAGAAAACATCAGAAGATTTTGAAAAAGTTTATACCGCCAAAGTGCAAGGATTACAAAATTTATTAAATTGCGTTAATCCTCAGCAATTACAGCATTTAGTCCTGTTTTCATCTGTAACAGGTTTTTACGGGAATATAGGTCAAAGTGATTATGCGATCGCCAACGAAATTCTCAACAAATCTGCACACAAAATTAAGCAAAATTACCCCCAATGTCATGTAGTAGCAATTAACTGGGGCGGTTGGGATAGTGGCATGGTGACACCACAATTAAAAAAAGCATTTGCAGAACGAGGAATTGATATTATTCCCGTAGAAATCGGCACACAAATGTTAGTTAATGAACTACATCCCGCCTATGAAAATCATTCCCAAGTTGTAATTGGTAGTCCCATGAAACTACCACCTAGTCCTTTAGGTTCAGAACTCCGCAGCTATCGCGTCAAACGGCGCATGACATTAGCAGAAAATCCATTTTTGCATGATCATACAATTGCAGGTTCACCAGTTTTACCAGCCACCTGTGCTAAATCCTGGATGGTCAATGGTTGTGAAGAAATTTATCCTGGTTATAGATATTTCAGTTGCCAAGACTTCAAAGTTTTGAAAGGAATCACTTTCAATTCAACTCTGGCTAAAGAACATATTCTAGAAATACAAGAAGTCTCCAAAAGCGATGGTAACTTTGTTGAATTTCAGACAAAAATATTGAGTAAAACACCTGAAGGCAGAACTCATTATCATTTCAGTTCTCTGATTAAACTGGTAAAAAATATGCCAGAAGCACCCATTTATGAAGCAATGGATCTCAGAGAAGATAATATTGTCACCACCACAGGTAAAGGATTTTATCAAAATGGCGATTTATCCTTATTTCATGGGCCAGCATTCCAAGAAATTACCAGAATTTTAAACATTAGCCCAGAGAAACTTACAGCCGAATGTTGTTGGCAAGAAATTACAGCCCAACAACAAGGACAGTTTCCCGTCAACTGGCACAATCCTTACATAATTGATGTGAGTACCCAAACCCTATGGTTATGGTTAAATCATTTCCATCAAGAAGTTTGTTTACCAGGACAATTAACCTACTGTGAACAATATTTAGCCGTACCATTCAACATACCATTTTATGTTTCCTGTGAAATGATAGCTAAAACTGATACTGGTGCAACCGTCAATTTCATTATCCACAGTCGTGAAGGAAAAATATATTCACGTATCTTAGGCGCAAAAGCCGTCATTTGGCCGATGAAAATGTTAAATAAGAAGTAAGTAAGTAACAGGTGACAGGTGACAGGTGACAGGTGACAGTGAAATATCATAACTGTTAACTGATAACTGAAAAACCACGTTTGGGGGAACAGCGTAAATCCTAAAAACGGAGGAAATAAAAATTTCCTTCACGTCTTATACCCCAACGAGGATTTCAACAGTGGAAAAAATAGCCATCATTGGATTATCATGCCTCTTTCCAGATGCTACAAATCCTGAACAATTTTGGCAGAATCTCAGCGAAGAAAAAGACTCAACTTCTGATATTAGTGTTGCCGATTTAGGTTTAGACCCTGGCATATTCTACGATTCTAATAAAGGTACACCGGAAAAATTCTACTTTTTTAAAGGTGGATTTATTCGTAACCTTGACTTTAATCCTAGTGAGTACAATTTACCTACAGAATTTGTACAAAGCCTGGACAATACTTTTAAATGGTCACTGTATGCAGCTAAACAAGCGATTGTTAACAGTGGCTATTGGGGAAATCAATCTGCTCTCTCTCAATGCGGCGTAATTTTAGGAACTCTGGCTTTACCAACCAAAGCATCTAATCAATTGTTTGCACCTATTTATCAGCAAACTATTGAACCTGCTATTGGTGAACTTTTACAGGAAAAAGACTTTCATTTAGCAGGTGTACCAACCGCTGCCAAAGCATCACCATATAATGCTATGGTTTCCGGTTTGCCTGCGGCTATAATTTCCCGTGCATTTGCTCTTTCTGGAACTCATTGCTGTATAGATGCTGCCTGTTCATCATCATTTTATGCCATTAAATTAGCATCCCATTATCTCCAATCTGGTAAAGCAGATTTGATGTTAGCCGGTGCTATTAGTGCTTCCGATCCGTTGTTTGTCAGAATGTTATTTTCGGGTATTCAAGGATATCCAGATAATGGCGTTAGCCGTCCTCTTGATAAATCATCACGTGGCTTAATTACCTCCGAAGGAATAGGAATGGTAATGCTGAAAAGATACAGTGATGCTGTTAGAGATGGAGACAAAATTTTAGCAACAATCTGCGGTAATGGTCTATCTAATGATGGTAAAGGCAAGCATCTCCTCAGTCCTAATGCTCAAGGACAAATCACCGCATACCAAAGAGCTTTTACTGAGGCTAATCTTGAACCCAAAACCATTGATTATTTAGAGTGTCATGCTACCGGCACTCTCTTAGGAGATACCACCGAATCTAACTCTGTCCAAGGCTTTTTTGGTGAAAATCAAGCAGCGCCTTTAGTTGGTTCAGCTAAAACAAACGTCGGTCATTTACTTGTTGCTGCTGGCATGGTGGGGATAACAAAGACGATTTTAAGTATGTCTCATGGTGTTATTCCGGCAACTATAAATGTCAGTGAACCTATGGGTTCTGAAAATAATGTTGTTTCGCCGCAAAACATTGTCAGAACTGCCACAGATTGGCCGAGTAAAGGAACTAAGCACGTAGCTTTAAGCGCATTTGGATTTGGTGGAACAAACTCTCATTTAATTCTGGAACAGGGGGAAAGCAGCAAATGAGTATTCAAGAAAACAAGACCGCAAAAATGGCAATTGTCGGTATGGATGCCTTGTTTGGTGAATGTGATGGATTAGATGCTTTTGAAAGTAGTATTTACGATGGTAAACAGCATTTTATTCCCCTACCAGAAAAAAGATGGCTTGGTATTAATGAACAAACAAAGCTACTGCAAGAGTATGGGTTAGAAGCAGGACAAGCACCAACGGGAGCGTATATTACAGATTTTGAAGTTGATACCTTAGCTTACAAAATACCTCCCAACGAAGTTGACAAAATCAACCCACAGCAGACTTTATTACTAAAAGTGTGCGATCGCGCCCTCAAAGATGGGAAAATTCAACCTAATGGTAATGTAGCAGTCATTATCGCCGCAGACACAGAACTATCTGTACACCAGCTACAACAACGTTGGAACTCATCTTGGCAGCTTAAAGACGGATTAAATGGGGCAGAAATTTCTTTACCACCAGAAAAAATCACCCAACTAGAAACCATCATCAAAGACAGTATTCACCATCAAGTAGAACTTAGTGAATACCTCAGTTATGTTGGCAACATCATGGCCAGTCGCATTTCATCCCTATGGAATTTCACTGGACCTTCCTTCACTATTAGTGCCGTAGAAACTGCCGCTTTTAAAGCCTTAGAACTAGCAGAAATGCTACTAGCTACCAACGAAGTGGATGCAGTAGTAGTAGGTGCCGTTGACTTAGCAGGTGGAGTAGAAAACGTCTTACTCCGCAGTCAATTAGGAAAACTCAATACAGGCATCAATACCTTAAGTTTTGACCAAAAAGCCGACGGTTGGACAGTAGGAGAAGGTGCAGGTGCAATTGTCCTCCAGCGACATGATACAGCACTACAAAATAATCAACGCATATATGCAGTAATTGATGGCATCGGTATCGGTCAATCTCCCTCAATGGCCATAGATGCCACTACCATCAACCAAGTATGTCAACAAGCATTTCAACAAGCAGGAATTCAACCCACAGAAGTCAACTATTTAGAAGTCTGCGGTAGTGGAATTCCCTCAGAAGACGAAGCCGAAATTAACGGTATCCTCCAAGCTTATCCCCCTGTAGGAGATGGTTTACACTGTGCCATTGGTAGCGTCAAAGCCAATATAGGTCATACCTTTGTCGCTTCAGGAATAGCTAGTTTAATCAAAACAGCATTAAGTCTTTATCACAGATATATTCCCGGAACTCCTCAATGGTCTGGTGTCAAAACACCGCAAGTATGGGAAGGTAGTCCCTTCTATGTCGTTACTGAATCCAGACCTTGGTTCTCACAAAGAGAAGTCAAATGTAGAATTTCAGCCATTAATAGTATTGGCTGTGACGGCTCTTTTGCCCATGTTATCCTATCAGAAGAAACCCAACAACAAGAACGCAGCAGTAGATATTTAGAATCAAGACCTTTTCATCTATTACCCATTGCCGCTGATGACCAATCCAGCTTATTTGCAGCACTAGACAATCTGCAACAAACAATTGAAAATGCTGATTCTCTCAAAGACATTGCCAGTCAAACATTTGTCAAATTTCAACAGCATTCTCAGGCAAAATATACACTCTCTCTCACCGGACGTAACCAAAAAGAATTACTCAAAGAAATTAATTCAGCTAAAAAAGGTGTAGCTAATGCCTTTGAAAACGGCAAAGATTGGCAAACTCCTATAGGCAGTTATTTTACACCCAAACCACTGGGTAAAGATGGAGAAATCGCTTTTATTTATCCCGCTGCTGTTAACTCTTATCTAGGTATCGGTCGTACCCTCTTCCATCTATTTCCTAAAGCCTTTGATGATGTCATCGTCAAAAGTCTTTACGAACGTGCTGCGGACGTAGAAAAACTAGTATTTCCCAGAAGTCTGAGTAAATTATCAACTCGACAATTAGAAACCCTAGAAAAGAAATTGTTCGATGATTCTCTGGCAATGTTTGAAGCAGAAGTGCTGTTTACCAGACTCATCTCCACAATTATCACCGATGATTTTCAAATCAAACCCAAATATATTTTTGGATATAGCTTAGGTGAAACTAGCATGATGGTTGCTCAAGGAGTATGGAGCAATTTTTATGAAGTAAGTAACACCTTTAACTCATCAGCTTTATTTGGAGACAGATTATCAGGCCCCAAAAATGCTGTACGTGAGCATTGGGGACTACCAAAAGCTACTGAAACTTCAGACAATAATTTCTGGAGCAATTACGTTCTCATGGCCAGTCCAGAACAGGTCAGAGAATGTTTAAAAAATGAAACTCGCGTCTACTTGACACAGATTAATACATCAGAAGAAGTATTAATTGCCGGTGAACCAGCAGCTTGTGAGCGAGTCATTAAAACTCTTGGTTGTAACGCCTTTCCTGCACCTTTTGATCATGTAATTCATTGTCAAGCAATGCAATCAGAGTCAAAAGAACTAGAAAAACTCTACACCTTGCCAGCACAAACAATCCCCGGTATCACTTTTTATTCAGCGGCTGAATATCAACCAACCACACTTAATAGTGAACAAATTGCTCACAACATAGCCAAAGGATTATGTCAGCAACTCGACTTTCCCCGCTTAGTTAATCGCGTCTACGCAGACGGAGCAAAAATCTTTATTGAAGCAGGTGCTGGTGGTATTTGTTCCCGCTGGATAGATAAAAATCTTGGCAATCAAGAACACATCACCGTATCCCTAAACCGACGCGGCATAGATGATCATACTTCACTTGTTAAAGCACTGGCAAAATTGCTTAGTCATGGAGTGAATTTAAACTTATCTCCACTGTATAATCTATCCTCAGAAACTGCCAAGAAAAATAAAGCAACTCTCAAGAAAATTACATTAGGTGGTAATTCCATCACAGCGGCAATTTTGAGTGAAGAAAACCGCCAGATTTTCCAGAAAGATCCTCAGTTCAAGCAACATCAAACAACCCCTAATTACCGAGAGTATAAAATTATCAATTCCCTACAACCTCCGGTAAAAATTACTCCCAACGATATTTACTCCCAGCCAATTGTTCAACCGGAAAAAATCACCATGAAAACGATCATGGATAACGGTTTGAAACCAGGAGATAAATTACAATCTTCTGAGTTAACTGGCACTAAAACCCCACCAACTCAAAAAATTACTCACAAAATCCAGATGAATGATTTAAAAATAGCTCAGTATCAAAAACTGAGTACAAATAATTCAAAATTAACACAAGCTCATACCAGCTTTCTACAAGCCAGACAGGATTTCAGTCAACAAATGAGCAAAATAATTCAATTGCAATTAGCTTGCGCTCAAAACCTACTCACCGAAGAGAAATAAATCATTAATTCTCGTTCCTAGTCTCTGGCTGGGAACGCAATTCCAGAGGTTCTACCTCTAAAGCATCAATACCAAAAAAACTAGATTCTTTGCTAGAGCAAGGAACAAGTCAAACCATTGCTTACAACTTGAGGAACAAATACCGTGACAACACTCAATACGGTACTAAATAAACATGATAATGGACTTAGCTTTTCCACCTTTTCCAACCATCAAAACCAAATTTGGAGAGGTTCATTAGATTGTATAGCATTTGAACAAAACGCTATTAAAGATAAATTCCTTTCATTAGATAAACCTTGTTATATAGTTAAAGTAGCAGATAACATAGGCGTTACTAACGATGGTTATTTAACACCTGCTGACAACGGTTCATCAGCACAAGCAGAGCTATTAATATCACTTCCACCTTTGCGACTGCAACAATTTGGCGATCGCAATTTTCTCACAGATTATGGTGTCAAATATGCCTATATGACTGGTGCAATGGCTGGTGGTATTGCTTCCGAAGAAATGGTAATTGCACTAGGAAAAGAAAAACTTTTAGGTTCTTTTGGTGCAGGTGGTTTACCTCCAGAACGGATAGAAATCGCCATCAATCGCATACAAGAAGCCTTACCTCATGGTCCTTATGCCTTTAATTTAATTCATAGTCCTAACGAACCAGCAATAGAACGCCGCGCCGTCGAATTATATCTCAAATATCAGGTAAGAACTGTAGAAGCATCTGCATTTTTAGACTTAACTCCTAACATCGTTTATTATCGAGTAGCTGGACTAAGTTTAAATACCAATAATCAAATTGAAATCAAAAATAAAGTCATTGCTAAAATTTCTCGTCGTGAAGTTGCGACTAAATTTTTGCAACCAGCACCAGTTAGAATTCTCAAAGAATTAATTCAGCAAGGACTAATTACTGAATTACAAGCAAATCTAGCCAGCAAAGTCCCAATGGCTGATGACATTACCGTAGAAGCTGATTCCGGTGGTCATACAGATAATCGTCCCTTGGTGTGTTTGCTTCCTTCAATTATTAGTTTACGGGATGAAATTCAAGCACAATATCAATATGAAAAACCCATAAGAATTGGAGTAGCTGGAGGAATTGGTACACCAGAATCAGCGTTAGCAGCTTTTATGATGGGTGCTGCCTATATCGTTACTGGTTCAATTAATCAATCATGCATTGAATCTGGAGCTTGTGATTACACAAAAAAATTATTAGCTCAAGCAGAAATGGCAGATATGATGATGGCTCCAGCAGCAGATATGTTTGAAATGGGAGTCAAATTGCAAGTTCTCAAACGCGGAACAATGTTTCCCATGCGAGCGCAAAAACTATATGAATTATACCGCACTTATGAATCAATTGAAGATATTCCTTTAGCCGAAAGAGAGAAATTAGAAAAACAAATCTTCCGTAAAACCATCGCCGAAGTTTGGGAAGGAACAGCCGCTTATTTATCTCAAAAAAATCCTGAAAAATTAGGTAAAGCTGTCAATAATCCTAAATTAAAAATGGCTTTAATTTTTCGCTGGTATTTAGGTTTATCTTCCCGTTGGTCTAGCACCGGTGAAAAAGGTAGAGAAGTCGATTATCAAATTTGGTGCGGTCCAGCTATGGGTGGTTTTAACGACTGGGTGCGCGGCTCATATCTAGCAGAACCTCAAAATCGTCATGTTGTTGATGTTGCTCATCACATCATGTTGGGAACAGCGTTTTCATACCGCATTCAAAACTTGAAAGTTCAAGGTTTGCAAATCCCTAATAACTACAGTCAATATCGCCCACTTCGTTCTACATTGGAGATGTAAATATGACTTTAAAACCTGCTTATACTGCTGAAGATATTCAAGCATTTATGGTGTCTAATCTGGCTGAAGTTATCGGAGCTACACCAGAAGAAATTGACGTTCAAGAGCATTTAGAAAATTATGGTTTGGACTCAGCCCAAGCTATGATTATTATCAGTAAATTGGAGCAATTATTAGGTTTTAAACCTTCTCCAGTGTTACTTTGGCATTACCCAACTATTGCTGCACTTTCACAACGTTTATCTGAAGAAGTACCAGGAGAATCCCAGATACAAGATACAGCATCTGGAAGAGTTGCAACTGTAAATATTGCTCCTCCTTTCCTAGATTTAGGTGCTGAAGCTGTACTTGACCCCACTATTCAACCAGTTGGTACTGCTGCGGTTTCTGTCACCAATCCCAAAAACATCTTTTTAACTGGAGGAACAGGTTATTTAGGTGCTTTTGTAATTAAGGAACTCCTAGCGGAAACCCAAGCAACTATCTATTGTTTGGTGCGTGCTGCTGATGTTGTTGAAGGTAAGAGCAAATTAGAAAAAAATCTCCAACAATATGCAATTTGGGATGATACATATAGTTCTCGAATTATCCCCATTGTTGGTGATTTAGCACAGCCACTTTTAGGTATTGGTGCAGAACAGTTTGAAAATCTGGCTGCTAATATAGATGTTATCTATCATAGTGGTGCTTTGCTGAATTATGTTTATCCTTATTCAGCATTAAAAGCTGCTAATGTTTTAGGAACTCAGGAAGTTTTGCGTTTAGCTTGTCAAACTAAAGTTAAACCTTTACATTATGTTTCTAGTGTCGCTGTTTTTGAATCAACTGCTTATGCTGGAAAGGTTGTTAAAGAACAGGATAATTTTCATGACTGGCAAGGTATTTTCCTTGGTTACTCTCAAACTAAATGGGTCGCAGAAAAATTAGTTAAAATCGCCAGTGACCGAGGACTTCCTGTTACTATTTACAGACCACCTTTGATTTCTGGAGATAGCAAAACTGGAATTTGTAATACCCATGATTTCATCAATTTGATGATTAAAGGCTGTCTACAAATGGGATATTTTCCCGATGTAGATTATATGTTAGATATGTCTCCTGTAGACTATGTAAGCAAAGCCGTTGTTTATCTATCACGTCAGGAAACATCAATTGCTAAGGCTTTCCATTTACAACATCCCCAACCAGCTTCTTTAAAGTCCTTGGTGGAATGGATACGCACTTTTGGCTTTTCACTGGAGATGATTCCCTACGAACAATGGCAAGCAGAGTTAATCAATAATGTCACTTCTCAAGAAAACCCTTTATACACTCTGCGACCATTTTTATTAGAGCGTTGGTCTGATGAACAAATTACTATTCCTGATTTGTACTTGCAAGCTAGAAGACCAATCATTAGCTGTGAAGAAACCCTAGAAGCATTAAAAGGAAGTTCTATTGTTTGTCCTCCCATAGACTCACAATTATTGATCACTTACACTTCTTATTTAATGCAGACGGGATTCCTCAGTCTTGCATAACTAACATTGATGTCGATGTTGGGAAAGAGTGATTGATTTAAAGTAATGAATAAGTTGCAAGAAGATCAATTTAATTTCTTGCTAACTTATTTTTCTTTATTCCTCACTCCGTACTCAACCAGATTCAATTGATTTTACTTTTGGTGAATTTCACCAAACTTTTGACATGAAACTAAAAACCCAAGAACAGTATAAGAAAACTGCTCTTATTACTGGTTCTGCTAGTGGAATTGGTTACGAATTAGCCTGTATTTTTGCTTCTGAGAATTATAATCTGGTATTAGTAGATAGAAATAAATTAAAACTGCTAGAAATAGCCGTTGATTTCCAGAAAAAATATAATATTTTAGTCACAAGTATTGTTAAAGATTTATCTGTATCTACATCTCCTGAAGAAATTTTTACAGAATTGCAACAAGCCGATATTCAAATTGATGTCTTAGTGAATAATGCCGGATTTGGGACTTATGGTTTATTCAATGAAACCAGTCTCAAGAATGAACTAGAAATGTTACAGGTAAATTTGGTTTGTCTGACCCATTTAACTAAGTTATTTCTCAAAGACATGGTGAAGCGGGGTAAGGGAAAAATATTAAATGTTGCTTCCGCTGCTGCTTTTCAACCAGGCCCTTTAATGGCAGTTTATTTTGCAACTAAAGCTTATGTTTTATCCTTTTCTGAAGCTATTGCTAATGAGTTAGAAGGTACAGGTGTAACTGTAACAGTTATGTGTCCAGGCTCAACTATATCTGCATTTCATGAACGCACAGGAATGGCAGATTCTAAGCTGGTTAAGGGTCAAAAAATGATGGATGCTGAAACTGTGGCTCTAATTGGGTATGATGCTTTAATGCGAGGTAAAACAATCGTTATTCCTGGACTTTTAAATAAAATTCTGGCAAAAAGTGTCAGATTTTTTCCTAGAAAGCTGGTGACGAAAATTGTTAGAAGTATGCAGGAAGACAAATAATTTTTCAGAAAATGAGGAGAAAGAATTAATTTTTTTCTTATCTTCCTTTCTCCTCTCTCCTATTGTCTGAATGTAAAAATCATGTGTATAACAACTTAAAAATTCCCAACTATTTAATTGGGTTGCGTTTGAAACCAGCGTATCCACCAGTAGTAAACCAGTATTCCCAACTTCCTCCAGAAGCAGTTGACCAATTATTGAGGTCAAATTTTCCACTTCCTTCTGGTGTTCCGGCAATTCTATATGCTTTAACAGCTTGTCCGTTATGATTCCAAATTACAGGTAAATCCCGTTTAATTTGTTCTGGTTCTGCACGATTAATTTGTAGAAAATAAGCATCTTGTCCTTTATCTGTGCCATTGCCAAATACTTTAGCAATTCCTTTTTCATCAATGGCAACAAAAGCACCTTCCTCTAAACCAATAGCAAAGGCTGAAAGTCGATTGCTATCATGAACAACTCTAGCCAATAAGCCAAAAAGTCTCCCATATCTTGTTTCTGGATGGTTTTTATCAATTCTATCTAAATGTGTGTCAGTAATAACATTTTTGAGAAATGGAACTTTAATAAAATCACTGTGATAAATATCCTTTGTATTGTGGTGAAAGGGGTCATTCAAAATTTCTGAACTCTGTACACCTTGATGGGAAGGTGCATAATAGTAGTCTCCTAAAATAGCCATGCCGGCACTAGTTCCAGCAATAGGAATTTTTTTCTGATTAATCAGGTAGTTAATTGCTTCTTCTACGGCTGTTCCTTCCCAATAATCTTCATACGCATTTTGATCACCTCCAGCTAGAAATAGTGCGTCTGCGTCGCGAATGTATTTGATAACTTCTGGATCATTGGCTGCTTCTCTACTGTCAATAGAAAGTTCAGCGGCTGAACTAATAAAATCTCTATAATGATCACAAATCCAATCAGCTTGTCTACCAACTCCACCAGAACGAAGCACTAAAAAATTTCCCCGGTTTGCTCTTTTAAGAAACCATTGAGTAGCTGCATCTTCTCCAGATTTTTTGCCTTCTGCACCGCCAATTAATAGAATACCAGGAATTGGTTTTGCTGATGTCGATGTAGTATTGACTTTTCCGCATTCTCTAATATAGTCAAAGTTTCGTCTTCCCATAAACATCACCTGTGCTATTTATTGACAATGACAAATCCTGAAAACCTTTTATGTTCAGAAAAGACATTTTTATAAATGATTAATAATAGTGCCAATTTTCAGGTATATTAGCAACAATGTTTATGAGTATGTCGGAATATACTTATCCCATTAATATACAGTAAAAATATGAGCTAAAAATACTATCAGAGAACGAGTAGCGACAACCCAAACCTCAATAATTACTTGAGAGGTCATAAAACATTTATGATTCATTTGTCTGATAGCGTTCACGTAGTGTGCCGAAGGCATAGCGTGGCGTAAGCCATATCAGGATATCCAGGATAAAAGTCACATATTTCTCAATTATTAATTAATAAAAGGATTCTCAATCTTTAGTCCGGTAATTCCTTTAAAATCACTAACGTTTCTTGTTACTAAAAATGCGTCCTGATTTATTGCTGTAGCGGCTATAATTGCATCAGGAAGCTTAATTTTATATTGTCGTTTTAATTGGATGGTTTGATTTTCAATTTCTCGTAACAATGGAACTGTGTTAAACTGCGATAGTAAATCTTCAATAGACTTTTCTTCCTCTTTTGATAAGCCGATAAAACTCAGTAATTCAATGCGAATAATCGGTGAAACTAGAATTTCGTGCAAGTTGAAAAAATCTTCTGCAAACCATGAATTAACTGTTGTATCATCGGCTAGATAGTAAATAAAAATATTGGTATCATAAAGATATCTCATTCTTCCCATTCCTGACGCAGAGTATCTAAATGAGCTAACATTTCTGCTTTTTTATGCTTTAAAATACCTTTGGCTTGAATAATTTTTTCATAGTCCTTTTTCCAATTTAATAGCATTGATTCTGGTACATCGACTGTAATTGAATCTTCATCTTGAGATACAAGATAATGTCTTGGTATTTTGATTAATGGCATAGTTTTATGCTCCTGTTTCCCTCCATTCCGATTGTAACATAATGACGATATTATAAAATTGTCTGATAGCGTGGCGTAAGCCATATCAGGATAACCAGAATAAAAGGATTTACAGGATGGTTATTTGATGAATTTATCTGAATCAGGATAACCAGGATTATAGGATTTTCAGGATGGTTATTTGATGATTACTAAACGTGAATGATGTATTGATGATTACACTAAGTTAAAAAATTAACCTTTCTTCATACTAATCATCAACAACTAACCAATAATCAAACAATCACATCCTGTACATCCTTAAATCCTGGATATCCTGATTCAGACAACCACCACATTCACTACCTACAAATAATTAATAAAAAACATCCTGTAAACTTTAAATACTTGACATTGTGATTTTTATACTATTAAGATTACAAGATTATTGTATAAATCATAGCAGCTTATATTAACTCATGAGTAAAAATTTTAATACAGTCAAGACGGAGGTTAAACACTGGAGAAATTTCACATTTAATGGTCAAGTTTACGACTTATCACATCTTGATGTTCACTGGGTTGAATATACTGATGATACAGATGAAAATAACCCATTCACATACAGATTTATCGTCACATATAGCTCACATTGTTTTACGAAAGAATCGGATGAACTGAGCAGCGAAGAATCAAATTTATTGATGTATAATGCTCCAAGAGAGTCTAGACCATTCAATTTTGAACGATACCACTTATCAAAGCATTTACCCAGTATTATCAAGTCACTGGGTGAAAAAACAACATTGGTATGTCATGCTGGATATGGAAACTTTGCAACCGTTAAAATTGTAGATTCTAATGGTATTGAAGTTGATTATTTTGTTGTTTTTACAGTATTTCGGGAAAGTAAAAAGCTGAGGTTGCACGTAGAAAGCGCCTACCCTAAATATGATGGTATAGGTAAAATCAAAAAAGTTCGCTTTTTTGTGATAGCCAAAAACTTATTAAATAATAAAAAATTACCCAGTCCTTAAATAACAAAGACTCCTTGAGGAGTCTTCGCCAAAAATCAATTTTTGGTATTCAGAACGTCTTTACCGGAATTCCTCGACCATACAGGTAACGGGATGTCATGTTTAGACTATCTTTCAACGCCTAAATCATGTCTGCTGCATCCTATATTTTTATATTAAGGTATATTTTCAATTTCGTCAAGTCCCTATTTGTCTGAAATGGCTAACGCCACGCTACGCGAACAGGATGACCAGGATGAAAGGATTTACAGGATAATTTTACTCACAATATTCTTAGCTATTAATACTTTGAGGATGAATAATCGTAATTTCTGGAACAGCTATAAAATCTTTGGGGTTTAAAGTTAAAATATGGCTGATATTATGAGCAAGCATCACTGCTAATATGTGTATATCGTGAGTGCGTTTACCAGAAATGTTATATGTTGTTACCAAGTTCAACCAAATAGAAAATACATCTGGTGTTTCTTCTAATAAATCAAATTGATTTATTAGCATTTGTACTGCTTGAGTTGTTTGTTCTACATTCCATCCTAATCCATTGACATTGACAGGACGAGTAGAAACAACCCAAAATTCAATAATTACTTGAGAGGTAATAAAACATTGACCACCTCGTAATAAAATTTCAGAAATATTATTCCGTATAAGGTTGTATTCCTGAGATTGAGAATTTACAAATCTAAGAATAATATTGGTATCAAGTAAATAGCTTTTCATATTCCTCTATCATCATAAATATTTTCTCGACGCAGTGCTTCATCTGATAGGGTAATACTGCTTTGAGGAAATTTAGATAACCATTCTTGAAATTTTGCGGCTTTTTCTACTGATGTTAAATTTTGTTTTTCTGCTGACGGAATTATATTTCTATGAGCAAGTTTAGATAAAAAAAGTTTCTGATCTTCGGGAGTTAATTTGGAAACAATTTCTACAAGGGAGTCAACAAGTTGTACATTCATAATTATTTATGTCATTTACTAGGTTATGGGCAATATTACACTGTATATCAATTATAAAGCCTAAACTGTCTGAATCAGGATACCCAGGATTAAAGGATTTACAGGATTGTAATTTGATGGTTGATAGATGAGACTCATGTATTTTATTCTTCCATTTTTGTATTGCGAGACATACATTTTATTCTCAAAAACCCCGACTCAGAAAAAATGCTCCTGTAATTCTTGCTATCAAAAACCTCACCCGCCAACTCAAACGATTAGCGATCGCACAACCACCCCAACAAAGTCTTAAATATATTTAATTTGTCCCAATTTATACTAAGTATTTACCGCTATCTCAATCCAGCCTTCCACCTATCACAAAGCTAATTCACCACAGACTTTAATGGCTGTGATATTATAAGAGACTGCTACATCCATTTAGAAAAAATAGAAATTTAATCGATCATGGCTCTGACGCAACAGCGCAAACAAGAACTAATCTCTGGCTTCCAAGTGCATGAAACCGATACCGGTTCTGCGGATGTCCAAATCGCTATGTTGACTGATCGGATCAACCGCCTCAGCCAACACCTCCAAGCTAATAAGAAAGATCATTCTTCCCGGAGAGGATTATTGAAGATGATCGGACAACGCAAGCGTCTTCTGGGTTATATCCAGAAGGACAATCGGGAAAAATATCAAGCTTTGATCGCTCGTCTCGGTATTCGTGGTTAGGAAGTCCCGCTTATGCCTGCTGAAGAATCAGAACGCAGTCGTTTACCTTTTGAGCCAAACAAAAAGCGTCAAAAACCTGCAAAAGCTAAAAGTCAATCCGTAGTCAAGGAACAGGAATCAAGCCAAAAACAGCAAAAACAGCCACCCTTTAACAAGGAAGAAATGGCGATTCCTGAAGTCGTCAGCCAGCGAATGATCCGCAGAGTGGCTGCATTTTGTGGTATACCCACATCTTTAGGCATTGCAAGTTTAGTGGCTAGTTATCTGCTGGTTGCCTACGCCCATATCCAATTACCTCCCATCGCCGTTTTATTGGTGAATATGGGATTATTTGGGTTAGGGGTGTTGGGGATAACTTATGGTGTTCTTTCTGCTTCTTGGGATGAAGAAAGACCTGGTAATTTAATTGGCTTGAGTGAGTTTAGTACCAATTGGGGACGGATGGCCGAAGTTTGGCGTGAGACGAGAAAAAAGAACGTCTGATCAGCGGCGCTCAGGTATTTTTACACAACTGTAATATTGGGTAAATTGGCGAATGAATGTTGAAGTTGAATTTTTATCACTTCAACATAAATTTTAAAAGCTTTAAAAATTTTAAACTTTTATACTGTCTTATTTATACCCAATATTCAGAAAAAGTACCTGGCGCTACATTTTTTATATATTTTTTGGCTTAATTATTGAGTAATTCCAGCAGGCAAAAATTAAAGTCAACATTCCTGAGTCGGTAAATAATTTACTAAAAAATACAGGGATTTTAAAATGATTGTTGTAATGAAAGTAGGTTCTCCACAGGCAGAAATAGACCGTGTAACGGAAGATTTAGCTGGCTGGGGGTTAACACCAGAAAAAATTATTGGACAACATAAAGTAGTAATAGGTTTAGTAGGTGAAACTGCGGATTTAGATCCGCTACAAATTCAGGAACTCAGTCCATGGATTGAGCAAGTTTTACGGGTGGAAGTACCATATAAAAGAACTAGTCGTCAGTTCCGCCATGGGGAAGCTTCTGAGGTGGTGGTGAATACTCCTGATGGGGATGTGGTGTTTGGTGAACATCATCCTTTGGTAGTCGTTGCAGGCCCCTGTTCGGTAGAAAATGAAGAAATGATTGTGGAGACGGCGCGGCGTGTAAAGGCTGCTGGTGCTAAATTTTTACGGGGTGGTGCATATAAACCCCGGACTTCTCCTTACGCTTTTCAAGGTCACGGTGAAAGTGCTTTGGAATTATTAGCTAAGGCGCGGGAAGTGAGTGGACTGGGAATAATTACGGAAGTGATGGATGGGGGTGATTTGGAGAAAATCGCCGAAGTTGCGGATGTGATTCAGGTGGGGGCGAGAAATATGCAAAATTTCTCCCTGCTGAAACAAGTTGGGGCGCAATCAAAACCCGTGCTGTTAAAACGGGGTATGGCGGCAACCATTGAAGATTGGTTAATGGCGGCTGAGTATATTTTGGCGGCGGGTAATGCCAATGTGATTTTGTGTGAACGAGGAATTAGAACTTTTGACCGTCAGTATACGCGCAATACTCTAGATTTATCAGTTGTGCCAGTGTTAAGAAAGCTGACGCACCTGCCCATTATGATTGATCCTAGTCATGGTGTGGGTTGGTCTGAATTTGTACCTTCGATGGCGATGGCAGCGATCGCAGCTGGTACAGATTCTCTCATGATTGAGGTACATCCCAACCCTGCCAAAGCCTTATCTGATGGACCCCAATCTTTAACACCAGACAAATTTGATAAATTGATGTCAGAATTAGCAGTCATCGGTAAAGTCATGGGACGTTGGCCGCAACCTGCATTTGCAACTGTGTAACATAGGTGACAGGGAGCAGGGGAGCAGGGGAGCAGGGGAGCAGGGGAGAGGGGGAAAGATTAATTCTTTCTTTTTCCTTCTTTCTTCTTCCTCCTGAACTCCTGCCTCCTGACTCCTGACTCCTGACTCCTGACTCCTGACTCCTGACTCCTGACTCCTGCCTTCTGCCTTCTGCCTCCTGCCTCTTGCCTCCTGCCTCCTGCCTCCTGCCTCCTGACTCCTGACTCCTGACTCCTGACTCCTATAAATTACCTTCTTCTGCTTCTGCTACCAAACCCAGAAGAACGGCTACCAGAACGTCCACCACTACCAAAACTGCTGCCAGAATTACGTCGGGGAGAACTGGAATTACCGGAAGGACGGAGGTTACTGCTACCAAAACCAGAACCTGTAGCTCGACCACTTGTATTTGTCCGTGGTGTCGTCCGAGTAGAGTTCCCAGATGATCTAATAGACCCTGTAGTGCGGAAAGCAGTCCGATTTCTCACGGCTGCGGGTGGTTCATTGTAGCGAGTGCGATAGCTAGAAACTGCTTGGTCATAAGTAGAACCATATCCACCATAACCACTCATAATTCCACCAGGTTGATAAACAGGGGGAACATAGTATTGAGGTCTAAATAAAAGACTACCAATAGCTTGACCCGCTAAGTTACCAGCCACAGCCCCTGCAAAAGGTGTCCAGAAGTTAGATTCTTGACGCACAACTACGGTTTCTCTTTGTCCCGTTTGGGGATTGGTTTTTGTCTCGGTGACATTATGAACGTACTCAATTTTAAAATCTTCCGTCAGGTATAAAGCCGGCTGGCCATTTTCTACCTTCAGGTAAGTTTTTTTACCTGCTTTGATTTCTTCATCTGTCAGCCTTGCCATTTGTAATTTTTCTGTGGCAAAGGTGGGAGGCTGACTACCGAGTAAAAACAGGGTATACTCCCCATTGGCATCGTTGTAGGTAGCCTGTTGTACATCATATTGTCCATCATTCAACTTGGTAGGAGTAGCACTTTGGCTGACACCTTGAGTTGAAGAAGATGTCTGTTGGTTTCCCCCACCACAAGCGACCGTTGTCAAGCACAAACTCAGGGCTAAACACACGATTGTAAATTTACGCATTACAGTTTTGATCATTGTATGATTGTCCTAATTTGTTAGCTATCATTGCTGATGGTAAGTGTAATAACTACAGACTAACCAACAAGTTACAATGGGATCAATTCCGGATAATACTGCAATAACTGATCGTTCGTCAGTTCGTCACCTAATTGGGCTGGTGAAAAATGCACTTGGATGGCTCGCAGTTTATGTTTTTGGTGTAAATTGATTAAAGCTCTCAACCCTGCTTTTAATGCTTGGATGTTAGAAAGGTCAGCTTCTAATTCTGGAACTTCTCCTTCATAAGCCACTGTTAGCATGATCACTACGTTGCGGGTAACAGGAATAGATAAAGGTTCATCAAATCCAGAGGAAGAACTTAAATCGAATTCAGCACCATATCTTTGGGCAGAATCAGTAAATAATTCATTGACATAATCCCCTGCTTCTCCTTCATTCCAGAAGACATCTCCTTCATTAGCTTCTGAGAGCCAATATTCATCATATCTAAGTAGAGTTTCGCAAATTTCTACCAATTCTTCTCCCAGAATTTCTAAATCGCCATCAGAGTCAATTGCTTCCCGTGCAGCACGATTTAAAATTCCTAAAATTGGTGCTACTTCACTTCCTGCTAAATGCAGAAATAGACGACAAACTACATACCGGGTTTTACCCATCATGCGGTTAAATAGATTGCTCATTTTTTTACTCCAGTTAATTGTTTTTTTAAGGATTTAGGAGTATGGCTATAGCTTGCATGACGTTGCAGAAGTCATACGCCTAGTGGATGAAATAAAAACTTTGGACAAAATCTATTATCGTCTTTAACGAAGGGATATTATATTCGGATTCGTTAGATGTATTATCAACAGAACTACTAGCAGGAGAACGATTCACAAATCGTTTGCCAAAGTTAGGGCTATCATAGATAGTCAAACTATGGGCGCTGGAGTTTGTTAATATTGTTTGTGTGGGTGCTTTGAAGAAATTTAATTTTGCTGCTACTTCTAGATGTTTTTTCGTCTGTTTAATAATCTTAGATTTATTCATAGCTTCCTCTAGCAAGATGATGAGTTTTTTTGCTAATGCGGGTGATTTAAAACTCTGGCTAGTGATGACTTCTTGACGAATTAAGTCTACCATTGTGTGGATGATTTTTTGGGTGGCTGTGGCATCTTTAAAAGGAAGAATTGCCATAAAGGCTGTAGATAATAAAGCTTCATCGTTTTCTACTCGAAATGTGAAAACAGTCCGACGATTGCTGTTTTCTACGCTGGGAGGTTGGATTAATCCCTCGTATTCTTGGGCAATTTGGTAATAAATACCAGCGATGACGAAGTTAGCTTCGTGTTCTAAGGGTAAGTCAACAATAATGCGAATAGTTGGTGGGGTAGTATTAAAGAACTCTCGCAATTCATCGCCATGAAAATTTTGAATAATTGTGCGATCGCCTGTGGGAGAAAGGTCAACCCATTCGCATTTTATCCCTTCAATTTTCAAACCAAACCGTGAGGTAGCATAAAGTTTTGCACCGGTTAAAGTTGCTCCGGTTAACTCCGCATTAACCCATTCAACTTTAATTATTTTTGCTTGAGTTAAGTTAGCGTGGACTAAACTCGCGTTTGTTAAATTGGCATGACTTAAATCTGCTCCTGTTAAGTTAGCTCCACTTAATTTTGCTCCACTTAAATCTGCCCAAGCTAGGTTAGCTCCTCTTAAATCCGCCCAACGCAGGTTAGCACCGCTTAAATCTGATCCACTCAGGTTAGCCATACAAAGATTTGCTTGTCTGAGTTCACTATCTCGTAAATTTGCACCACTCAGGTCTGATGAAGTCAGATCAGCGGCGTTGAGGTTAGCCATTTCTAAGTTGGCTTCTCTGAGAGAAGAACCTCTTAAGTTCGCTTCGCTGAAATTTGTACGACGGAGATTAGCTTGTCGCAGTGTGGCTTCTCGTAAATCGGCGCTGTTGAGGTTGGCTTCACACATATCAGCGCGACTAAAATCTGTGCGAATTAACTCGGCTCTAATTAAGGACGCTTGACGCAGTTGAGCGCGTGTCATATCCGCACGAATTAAATTGGCGACGTTGAGACTGGAATTATTCAGAATAGCCCCAGACAGATTTGCACCACTAAGTCTAGCTACATTTAGCTTGGCATAACTCAAATTAGCGTCAGCAAGATTGATGCCACTGAGATTAGCTACGCTTAAATTGGCATCGCTGAGATTAACACCACTAAGTTTAGTGCCACTCAAATTGACTTCAGCTAGTTCAGCACCGCTAAAATCTAAGACTCCCTTTGCATATTTTTCTAGTAATTCTTCTATAGTCATATATTTACCCGTTGGATGCCAACTTTATATAGTTGGAAAAGTATGCAGAAAATATGTAAAAGTTTAGTTGTCAAAGGCAAAAATGAAAATCGGTATTTTAGGACTAGGACTGATAGGCGGTTCGTTAGGTTTGGATTTACGCTCCCAAGGACATCATCTGTTGGGAGTTAGCCGCCGTGAATCAACCTGTCAAAAAGCGATTGACATCGGCAGTGTCGATCAAGCCTCTGTTGACTTGAAATTGTTAGCATCCGCCGATGTCATTTTTATTTGTACCCCCATAGGACTTATTGTGCCTCAAGTTGAGCAGTTAATGGTTTATTTACCAACGACTACTATTATCACTGATGTAGGCTCAGTCAAAGCACCTATAGTAGAGGCGATTTCTCCCCTTTGGCAGAATTTTATTGGTGGTCATCCCATGGCGGGAAATACGGATGTGGGCATAGAAGCCGCACAGCGTAATTTGTTTGTAAATCGGCCTTATGTACTTACACCAATGGAGACAACACCAAATAGAGCCGTTACTGTTTTGGAAGAAATTGTGCGATCGCTTGGTTCTATTATCTATCATTGTCAACCAGAAAAGCATGACCGCGCTGTGAGTTGGATTTCCCATCTACCTGTGATGATTAGCGCCTCATTAACAGCAACCTGCTTGAGTGAAACTGATCCAGAAATTTTTCAATTAGCCCAAAACCTTGCGAGTTCAGGATTTCGAGATACCAGCCGTGTTGGAGCGGGGAATCCAGAATTAGGAGTGATGATGGCGCAATACAATCGTCAAGCGTTGCTACATTCACTACACCAATATCGTCAAAATCTAGATGAATTTATTTACTTAATTGAACAAGAAAAGTGGCAAATTTTAGAGGACAAGCTGAAGTTAAATCAACAAAATCGTCCTAAGTTTTTGGAATAGTTTCAGGTGACAGGTGACAGGTGACAGGTGACAGGTGACAGGTGACAGTTAAGAGGGAATAGATGATCAATACATTATTCTCCCCTGCTCCTCTGCTCCTCTGCTCCTCTGCTCCTCTGCTCCCCTGCTCCCCTGCTCCTCTGCTCCTCTGCTCCCCTGCTCCCCTGCTCCCCTGCTCCTCTGCTCCTCTACACCCTCATTCTCTCCACAAAGCAATACCACCTAATAATCCGGTGATGTTAGGAATCAGCTTGACATTTAAGGGTAAATTCATGTTGACGCGCACGGCTTCACCACCACCGATGTAAAGACAATCATAGTTAAATAGACGTTGCAAAGATGCGATCGCTTTTTGTAACCGCTTATTCCATTTTTTATCCCCAATTTTCTCTAACGCAGCACGTCCTAGCTGTTCTTCATAGGTTTTCCCTTTACGGAAAGGATGATGTCCCATTTCCATATTGGGAACCAACTTTCCATCTACAAACAAAGCCGAACCAAAGCCAGTACCCAGAGTAATTACCAATTCTACGCCTTTACCTGTTATTGCCCCTAATCCTTGCATATCTGCATCATTAATTACTTTTACAGGTTTATTTAACTGTTCAGATAACGCTGTTGCTAAATCAAAATTTCGCCAACTAGCATCTAGATTCACTGCTGTTTCTGTAACTCCACACCGCACCACACCAGGAAAACCTACAGAAACACGATGATATTCGCCTTGAGACGCAGCTAACACAGCAATGGCACCAATGACTACTTCAGGTGTCGCTGGATGGGGTGTTTCTAACCTTCCTCTCTCTGTTAACGGTTTTCCGGTGATATCCAAAACCATCGCTTTCACACCACTACCACCGATATCCACAGATAAAGTACGTACTGAACCGTTATCTTCCGTCATTGGAGTTTCTCCCATTTGCTGCTAGTTCTTTGGCTATTATGCGCTGGTGTATTCCAGTCATTGGCAGATTTTTTGAGAGTCTTCAGCTTTTCGGTAAATACAGGGAATTAGAAATGGGGAATAGGTGAGAGAATCAACCATTGCCTATTATTACCCATTACCATTACCAATCACCTATCGCAACCCCCATATAGATTTGCTAGTGTAGAAGCAGTGCAGAACTTCCTGTGGCATAGCTATCTATTAAAATTTTTATCAGAGAAAGGATTATGACGGCTTTTGAATCTAACAGCTTGCGTTCTTACAGCCAAGAAGAGGTGCAGCAAATACTGCAACTTGCGATCGCACGTCAAACTGATGATGGTGATCAAGAATTTTCATATCAGCAAATCATCGAAATTGCTGCTGAGTTGCAAATATCACCAGAAGCTGTCAAACAAGCCGAGTGTGACTGGATATTACAAAAAAGTGACGTTCAGCAACGGAAAGCTTTTGACCTTTACCGCCAAGGAAAATTTAAAAAACGCCTGGGTAATTATGCAATTACCAATGGTTTTTTGATACTTATCAACTTACTTGGTGGAACTGGTCTTACTTGGTCACTATACATTTTACTGTTCTGTGGATTAGCAATTGTACTTGATATTTGGAATACCTTTCAAAGCAAAGGTGAAGAATATGAAAATGCATTCCAAAAATGGAACCGTAAGCATCAAATTAAACAAACTATTAACACAGTTTTGAATAAATGGTTTAAAGCTTTTCAAACATATTAAGTAAGCATTCAGCCATCAGTAGTCAGCTTTTTCAGGCTAACGCCAAAAATGCCTATTTGATCATTAACCAATTTCTCAAACATTCTGACTCCTGACTCCTGACTCCTGAATTCTTACCATATTAATAGTTGTCAGTTGCCAGTAGAGAGAGGATTGATTACATAATTTCAGTAGCTTTGATCACAAAACCAAGTTTATATTTTCTTTAAAAATTAATATATTGATGAATATTGTTTACTGATAAATCGCTAACACATATTTATCATTTTGTCGTGGCAATTTGACCAGTTTTTTAATTTTGGTTGTTATATAATCAGAAAAAGATTAATCATCAGACTCTTGTCATGTTCCTATATTTAGGACAAAAAAGTGCGATTTTTCAAGATTGAATATAATAAGTAATTCCCCAATCCCCACCAGGTTGATTTACTACCGTCTAAGTATACAAGAGTCTATAAAAATAAGGGAAAATGTGGAACAAACTTAGCATTATTTATCATGCAGTCACTACTCTCAGATCATGATATGTTGCTTAAATCCCGATTGCCAAAATCCTCAAAATCCAGACGGAAAAGAGTTCTGTCAAAGTTGTAATACTCCCCTCATACCACGTTTAAGAAATCGTTTCCGTGTGATCCGGGTACTTTCAGATGAAGGAGGATTTGGCAGAACCTATTTATCGGAAGATACAGATAAATTAAATGAAAGTTGTGTCATTAAACAGTTAGCACCAAAATTTCAAGGAACTTGGTCACAAAAAAAAGCAATGGAGTTATTTAGTGAAGAAGCAAAGCTGCTTCAAGAACTAGGGGAACATCCACAAATTCCCACTCTATTAGCTTACTTTGAGCAAGATAACTGCTTGTATTTGGTACAACAATTTATTGATGGAAATAATTTATTAAAAGAATTGCAGTTACGGAAGACCTATCGAGATTGGGATCTTCAATCTATTTTGCTGGATTTATTACCTATTCTCAAATTTATTCATAGTCGAGGAGTAATTCATAGAGATATCAAGCCAGAAAATATCATCCGCAGAAAAACTGATGGTAGATTAACTTTAATAGATTTTGGATCATCCAAACAATTAACAGCCAAAGTCCAGAAAAAAAACGGTACTTCTATCGGTTCTCATGGTTATTCTGCAATTGAACAAATCAGAGATGGTAAAGCCTATCCTGCTAGTGATTTATTTGGTTTAGGTGCTACTTGTTTTCATTTGTTAACAGGAATTTCTCCTTTTCAATTGTGGATGGAACATGGGTATAGTTGGGTCAAAAATTGGCAAGATTATTTGCGCTGTCCTCTGAGTAATGAATTAGCACAAATCATTAATAAACTTCTACAAATAGATATTCAGCATCGCTACCAATCTGCTGATGAAGTAATCCGAGATTTAAGTAAACATTACACACATCTACTTGCACCAGCTAGTAATTCATTTTTAACGACATCAGCCAAGAAAACAGATTTTTATCCTCAAAAATATTTGCTGATCAGAAATTTACTTTTAATAGTAGGGACAATTGTATTTTTAGGTTTGGGAGAATTCGGTTATAGAAACTTTGATCAACTACAAACGGTGATTTTTTCCAGTTTACATCCACTGCAACGTAGTAAACCTAATAGTGAAGCAGTTCTCTATCAGCCACCACAAGAAGATTTAGAAAAAATTGCTTTGCTGAAAACTATTGAGATAAAAAATGACGTAGTTTCATCTATTGCTATTAGTTCAGATAATCAAACTATTGCTAGTAGTGGTAAAAATTTGATTAAATTATGGAATATGAATACAGGTCAACAAATTTCAGCCCTGAATGGACATACAAAAAAAGTAAATGTAGTGGCTATTAGTCCAAATGGAAAAACTCTGGTAAGTGGTAGTGATGATTATACAATTAAAGTTTGGAATTTAAGCACAAAAAAATTAATTCATACCCTAAGCAGTCATACAGATGTAGTTCATGCTGTGGCTATTAGTAAAGATGGAAAAACTCTGGTGAGTGCTAGTGATGACAAAACAATTAAAGTGTGGAATTTAGGAACTGGAAAACTAATTCGTACCTTAAAAGGTCATTCTTACTGGGTTCGTTCTCTGGCTATTAGTCCAAATAATTTGACTTTAGCAAGTGGTAGTTTTGATAAAACTATTAAACTATGGAATCTTACTCAAGAAAAACCAATTCATACATTAACTCCAAATTCGCAAACTGTCACATCTTTAGCTTTTAGCCCCGATGGTAAAATTTTAGCTAGTGCTAGTCGCGATCGCAAGATTAAGTTATGGAATATTGGTACAGGTAAGGAAATTCGCACTTTACCAGGACAAAATAATAATGTCACATCTTTAGCTTTTAGCCCCGATGGTAAAACTCTGGTGAGTGGTAATCGCAATTGTACAGAATGTGATTACACCATTAATACTAATATTAAATTATGGGATGTGGCTACAGGTAAGGAACTTGCACCTTTTACCAGAAACACTAATACAGTCACATCTGTGGCTTTTAGTGCAGATGGACAAACCTTAGTGAGTAGTGAAGAGAATAATAAGATTAAAATTTGGCGATTTTCACGGTAATTGACTCCTGACTCCTGAATTCTTACCTATTACCGACGATCTCTTTCCAAATCATCAATCACTTTTTGTAAATACCATTCTTCCAACATTCCCGGATAAACATCTTTCTTTTGTTGAATTAATCTTTGGGCTATTTCCCAATGTCCACCCACCATGCGTAACAGTCTTTGACGTAATAGGTTATAGGTAGCTTTGTTTGTTGCTGGTATAGATGACTGAATTTTTTGTAAGCTATTTAATACCTGTTGATAATTTTCCCAATCTTCTTCTTCACAATAGATACTAGCTGCTTTTTGATAATCGGTTACTGCATTTGTCATTTCTTCTAAACAAGTATAAGACAAGCCACGATTATAGTAAGCTAGTGGATATTCAGGATTAATTTTGATAGCTTGGGAATAATCTTGAATTGCTGCTAAATAATTGCCCATTGTATGATAAATATTACCTCTAGCGATATAACCTAAATTATCTTGAGGCTGCATTTTTATGGCTTGATTAATATCAGCTAAAGCCCCTTGATGGTCTCCTATTTGAGAACGAGCTTTTCCGCGATTACGATAAACTATCGCATCTTGAAAATTTAATTCTATCGCTCGATTAAAATCTGTGATCGCATCTCGATAATTACCCATTTTGTAATATACTACTCCCCGACAGCAATAAGCATGAGCATCTTGAGCATCAGCTTTTAATATCCAGTTTAAATCAGCAAGTGCCGCTTTTGTATCTCCTTGTTCTGCCTTAGCTAATAATTGCGTGAAATAATCTTGTGTAGATATAATTGGTGCAGGTTTGGAACTAACTATATTTGGTGTAGGTTGTGATTTGGGTTGTAGTTGTTGAATCTTGTCCAAACAAAGACGAGCATTTTCTTTATCTTTTTGTATTATATATAACTCAGCAGCTTTTTTAAAATTAGCGATCGCATCCTGAATATTTCCTTGTTTGCGCTGCACTATTCCCCGTAAATCATAAACAGCAGCATCATTCAATTTAAGCTGAATCGCTTTTTCTACATCTTCCAAAGCACCAGCCAGATTTTTTAAAGTTACCTTTGCTAAAGCCCGACAATAATAAGCTTTGGCATTTTCTTTATCCAGCTTAATAGCTTCAGTATAATCAAAAACCGCTGGCAGAGTTGCACCTGAATTGTAATAAGCCAAACCCCGTTCCATATAAGCTGAACTAAAGTAAGGATCTAGCTGTATAGCCTGATTAAATTCCTCAATAGCACCAGCATAGTCTTTTTGTTTAGCTTTTTCTAAGCCGCGATTGTAGAAGTCTGAAGTCATAGAGACAGCCAAAACACTAATTATACAACTTTATGACTGTGGTGATCCTGGCAAACCCAAAATATTAACAAGTTGCCAGCTAGAAAACTCATGGTAAAAAAAATACGCGTGATAGCATTTATTCAGTTGTATGATAACAAACATTCATCATACAACTCAGATACAAACAGACTTTCAACCATTTTCCCTATTACAAGTTCCCTCTTCTCTACCATGAGGAAGATAGCGTTTTAACACTTAAGAAGCTAGACTTTTACTTAAGCAAATATACTAGTTTATATTTTTATAATGACTAACCGTAAAGATACTACCCCATCACTCCAACTCAGTGCTTCCGAGGGACTGTGGACATGGCTGCAACAAGAAAAAATCAGCATCGCCTTCACCACCTATCAAACCAATCGCCTACTACTCCTGGGTAGTAAACCCCAAGGAAGTTTAGCCATAAACGAAAGGCTATTCGATAAACCAATGGGACTCTATGCCCATGGTGACAGCCTTTACATGAGTACCCGCTATCAAATTTGGCGTTTAGATAACCGCCTAGCACCAGGGGAAATACACCAAGAAGCAGATCGCCTTTACATACCTAGTTATAGTTACACCACTGGCAACCTCAACGTCCACGACTTAGTTTTAGATCACACCAACACCCCCTTTTTCATCAATACTGACTTTAGTTGCCTAGCCACCATCCAAACAGGTTATAGCTTTGCCCCAGTTTGGCAACCACCCTTCATCACCAAACTAGCAGCAGAAGACCGATGTCATCTCAACGGCTTGGCAATGGTAGAAGGCAAACCCACTTATGTCACAGCTTGCAGCGCCACCGACACCCCGGCAGGTTGGCGCGACCATCGCATGAACGGTGGTATTATCCTACACATACCCAGCAACGAAATCATTGCCACCAACTTGTCAATGCCCCACTCCCCACGGTGGTATCAAGGTAAACTGTGGCTACTCAATTCAGGCACAGGAGAACTAGGCTACCTCAACGACAACCAATTTGTACCCATCACCTTCTGTCCTGGTTTTGTTAGAGGTTTAGCCTTTTGGGGCAACTTAGCCCTGGTGGGACTATCCAAACTCAGATCCCGCAACTTCACCGGATTAGCCCTAGAAAACCGCCTCACAGCCGAAGGGAAAGTACCCCAATGCGGGCTAATGGCTATTGATATCACCACAGGTCAAATCGTCCATTGGCTACATCTAGATGGAGTAGTTGAAGAACTCTACGATATCGTCATCCTTCCTGGTGTATCCCGTCCTAAAGCCTTGGGCTTCCAAAACGAAGACATAGAACGTCTAATCAACTTCCCCGATTCAGGAAAAATAATCACCACCAAGCCCACTGTCAAACGTCCCAGTCAAGGTCAAGCTGCACCCATAGTTGGACTGCCCAGACCCCAAATTCAAGATCAAAATTCAGACTCTCAACCATTGAAATACCAACGGGTTTATCACCTCAACCCCGAAAACCTTGCTCCCTACGATGCCATGACCTTTCCCAGTCTCCAGCAGCGTTGGCAAACCCAACCCCAAAGAGGCGAATTAGTGGGAATTTCAGCCTCCATAGAGGGCGAGATGGTGGGTTTTGTTGTTGGCGAACTACCACCAGACCAAAAAGCAGAAATCCTCTCCCTGTTTGTCTTACCAGCCTATCGTCATCAGGGAATTGGTACTCGGTTAGTTAAACTCATCCATCAGGCTTTAGCTGAACCAGATGTGTAAAGGTGTAGTTTCCGCACCTGCTGTGTAAATAATTTCCCCTTTGACCCTCTGCTTGCATATTTTTATCAACTTTAAAGTGAAACCGTATAAGTCATCTTTTCTGTTTTTTAAGGAAAACTACCAATGAACACACCCCTTTTTACCACCCCCCAAACCAACCCCTTTGGACTCACGGCTGTCGGGAATTTCAGCAGCCCCACCTTAGTCGATATAGATGGGGACGGCGACCTCGATGCTTTTGTGGGAAATAGAGACGGCAACACACTGTTTTACCGTAATGTTGGCAGTTCCACCAACCCCGTTTTTGTTACTCCCCAAACCAACCCCTTTGGACTCACGGATGTCGGATATTTCGGAAGCCCCACCTTTGTGGATATAGATGGGGACGGCGACTTCGATGCTTTTGTCGGAAATTTTGACGGCAACACACTGTTTTACCGGAATGATGGCAGTTCCACCAACCCCGTTTTTGTTACTCCCCAAACCAACCCCTTTGGACTCACGGCTGTCTGGGTTTACAGCAGTCCCACGTTTGTGGATATAGATGGGGACGGCGACCTCGATGCTTTTGTCGGAAATAGCAACGGCAACACACTGTTTTACCGGAATGATGGCAGTTCCACCAACCCCGTTTTTGTTACTCCCCAAACCAACCCCTTTGGACTCACGGATGTCGGGGTTTACAGCAGTCCCACCTTAGTCGATATAGATGGGGACGGCGACCTCGATGCTTTTGTCGGAAATGGCAACGGCAACACACTGTTTTACCGGAATGATGGCAGTGCCACCAACCCCGTTTTTGTTACTCCCCAAACCAACCCCTTTGGACTCACGAATGTCGGGGTTTACATCAGTCCCACCTTAGTCGATATAGATGGGGACAGCGACCTCGATGCTTTTGTGGGAAATTTGTACGGCAACACGAATTTTTACCGCAACATCAGTATTATTACCAACACCTTCTTTTTTGCCACGCCTCAAACTAACCCTTTTAACCTCACGAATTTTGGGCTAAATAGCAGCCCCACCTTAGTCGATATAGATGGGGACGGCGACCTCGATGCTTTTGTGGGAAATAGCAACGGTAACACGCTGTTTTACCGTAATGTTGGCAGTTCCACCAACCCCTCCTTTACCACCCCCCAAACCAACGCTTTTGGACTCACGGATGTTGGAGATTACAGCAGTCCCACCTTTATAGACATAGATGGAGACAGTGACCTCGATGCTTTTGTAGGCAATAGCAACGGGAACACACTTTTTTACCGTAATGTCGGCAATCGCACTAACGCCTCCTTTGCCACACCTCAAATCAACGCCTTTGGACTCACGGATGTCGGGTATTTCGGAAGCCCCACCTTTGTAGATATAGATGGGGATGGCGACCTCGATGCTTTTGTCGGAAATTTTGACGGCAACACGCTGTTTTACCGCAACGTCGGCAATCGCACTAACGCCTCCTTTGCCACCCCCCAAATCAACGCCTTTGGACTCACGGATGTCGGGAATTTCAGCACCCCCACCTTTGTGGATATAGATGGGGACGGCGACCTCGATGCTTTTGTCGGAAATGGCATCGGCAACACGCTGTTTTATCGCAACAACGGCAGTGACACCAACCCATTTTTTGCCGCCCCGCAAATCAACCCCTCTGGACTCACGGATGTTGGGAATTTCAGCAATCCCACCTTTGTGGATATAGATGGAGATGGCGACCTCGATGCTTTTGTGGGAAATAGAGACGGCAACGCGCTGTTTTACCTCAACGGCCTTCCTGGTGTCACCATCACTCAGTCTGGTAGTAGCACCAATATCTCTGAAAGCGGATTAACAGATACCTATACTGTCGTACTGGATAGCCTACCCACCGCAGATGTCACCATTACTCTTAACAGTGGCACTCAGCTTATTACCAATGTCACCACTCTCACCTTCACCCCAGCTAACTGGAATGTAGCTCAAACAATCACTATCACTGCTGTTAACGATACCGTGGGTGAAGGCACACATAGTGGAGTCATTACCCACACAGTCACAAGTAATGATCCTACATATAACGGCATTACCATTGATACTTTTATCACCGCCATTCAGGACAACGATTTAACCCAAGGCAACCCCTCTTTTGTTGCCCCTCAAACTAACCCCTTTGGACTTACAGATGTCGGGTTATTCAGCAACCCCACCTTTGTAGATATAGATGGAGACGGCGACCTTGATACTTTGGTGGGAGATGGATTCGGTAACACACTGTTTTACCGAAATGATGGCAGTTCCACTAACCCCGTTTTTGCTACTCCCCAAACCAACCCCTTTGGACTCACGGATGTCGGGTCTGTCAGCAGTCCCACGTTTGTGGATATAGATGGGGACGGCGACCTCGATGCTTTTGTGGGCAATTACTACGGCAATACGCTGTTTTTCCGCAACGTCGGCAGTGCTACCAACCCCGTTTTTACCACTCCTCAAACCAACCCCTTTGGACTCACAAATGTCGGGTATTTCACCAGCCCCACATTTGTGGATATAGATGGAGACGGCGACCTCGATGCTTTTGTGGGAAATAGAGACGGCAACACGCTGTTTTTCCGCAATGTTGGCAGTGCCATTAACCCCGTTTTTGCTACTCCCCAAACCAACCCTTTTGGACTTACGGATGTCGGATCTGTCAGCAGTCCCACCTTTGTAGATATAGATGGGGATGGTGACACTGATGCTTTGGTGGGAAATAACAACGGCAACACGCTGTTTTACCGCAACGTCGGTAGTTCCACTAATCCCATTTTTGCTATCCCCCAAATAAATCCTTTTGGACTCACAGATGTCGGGTTTTACAGCAGCCCCAGTTTTGTGGATATAGATGGGGATGGTGACTTCGATGCTTTGGTGGGAAATAGAGACGGCAACACGCTATTTTATCGGAATGGCAATGAAGCGCCTATTGTCAACAATTTAATTCCCTCCCAACGAACTGAAAATGGTCAAGCCTTCAGCTACACCTTACCGACCAATATCTTTAGTGACCCTGATGGTGACACACTCACTTTCAGCACACCTGGTCTTCCTGGTTGGTTATCCTTTAATGCCAACACTCGCACCCTGACCGGGACTCCTAGCAGTACAGGCAGCTATGCGATCGCACTACAAGCATCTGATAGCGTCGAAACTGTTTCTACCACTTTCTCAATCAACGTTGCCCCTGCAACTGTCAACCAAGACCTGAGTAGCAGCACTAGTGATGAAACGATTACAGCACCGGCAGGTTCAGAAGCCGCTACCTATAAAACAGGTTCTGGCAACGACACTATTGATGCCAGTGCCAGAACAGGATTAGTCACAGCCTACGCTAATGCCGCGAGTGACAACATTTTTGGTGGTTCTGGTAATGACTTCCTCTATGGTGGTTCTGGCAATGACAGACTCTATGGCAACAATGGCGTTGACAGACTCTATGGAGAAGACAATGATGACATTCTCTATGGTGGTGCTGGCAATGATTTACTCTATGGCGGTAATGGTAATGACACTTTTTATGGAGGCTTAGGCAATGATAACTTTTGGGGTAACGTTGGTGTTGATATCTTTGTCCTTGAACCTGGTAACCAAACCGATACCATCCGCGACTACGCAGACGGCATGGATAAGTTGGGCTTAAAAGATGGTTTAAGTTTTGGTGCTTTGTCTTTTGTTCAAAGTAGTGCTAATGCTCAAATTCGACTCACAAGTGATAACTCACTCTTAGCAACTTTGATTAATGTCAATATCAGTGTTCTTGAAATTTCTGATTTCGTCAATCTTTAGGTTGCATAACTCTCAATATCACTACTGATTAATTACTTCATTACTCCAAAGGAATCCATATCATGCGTCAATTTATAAAGTTTGCGCTCGGCGGCATCGCTTTTTTAAGTTGTTTTCAAACAGCATTATCAGCCCAGGCTCTCACTTATCAGTTTACTTGGACTGGAGATAATGGTTATTCAGCCGTGGGTAATTTCAGTTTCAATGATACGGATAATGATACCGTTGCTCGCACTAATAACTCAAATAACTTGAATGAATTCACAGTTTTTAATATTACCTTCAGGGATCTTGTGAGCAATTCTCTGGCAACCCTGACAACCTATGATTTGAATCAGCTGCAAAGTTTCAATCCAGCCTTCAACTTCAACTACGATATTGTGAATAATGTAGTGTTGCAAACTGGCAATCCCAGTGACTCTGATGGATTTTCCATTGGTGATGGTGATGCTGGCTTTTTGCTAACTAGCAACGGTAACGATGGAGTCAGTTTTGGTGACGCTAATGAGACTGTCTTTGATTTCGGTGGTATTGTCACTGCTACCCCTATACCTTTTGAGTTTTCACCAACTTTGAGTTTGGGCATATTGGGTGCTGTTTTCGCTATCCAGAAAGGGCGGAAAAGGCTGCAAATTAAGACAACATCAATCCCAAAACTAGAACAGGAACAAGACTAGATACAAAACTAATGTAATGATCAGATCCCCGATTTTTTGATAAAATTGGGGATATTTTTATTAGTTAATACCAGCATCTATTCTGTTATTAAACTAGGAGAAGTCAGCACGAAAACATCCCTAGTTCCTGGTGCTGGATTTTCAGATTTAATGGGAGTTGTAAAGTGAAAGAAATCATGGTCATTGACTACAACTAGTTCTCCCGGTTGAAGAATTTTGTTAAAAACAGGCTTTTCTTTTTTGGCAGTATATAAATGTGTTTCTCCACCTTGAATATTGTCCCTACCCACAGAGAAGATACCAATAAAATCTGTTCCATCTTGATGGATACCTTCTGGTGCAGGATTTCCTAAATGACCAGGTGAACAGGTGGTTCTGATTTGATGAATACCAATTTCTGCTTCTGGATGCAGTTTGCAAGAATCACTAAAAGCTAAAACTAAGTTTCTAAAAATATCCAGTTCTACCAGCGCATCTTCTAATTCTGCAAACTCTCTTTTAATATCACCCAATAAGGGATTATAGGCTTGGCTTTGGAATAGATGTCCGTGTGGGAGTTTGATCAATTTATTTTCCGCAACCGTCACTCTTGATAGTCTTCGTGAACGATATTTTCCCTTGATGTAAGGATCAATGGGTAAATTCTGAAAGAATGGCTGGAAACCTTCAGTATTAATCGAATTTACTTTTCTTAGAGTAAATAGAAAGGCATATTCTAACTCTGTCACTGATGATACTTGCTGCATAGGATATTTTTCCTTGCATTTTCAAATGCTCCCAAATTTTGGATGTGGGAGGGCTGTAATATCTATTATATGTAACTCTTCGATAAGTGCCGTAAATTTGACTACACAAATTGTTAATTTGGAATATTTAACGAGACATACAATCTACACATATAAGTACCTAAGCAAAATTAATTGAACATATTGATTGAAAACAAGAATGTCTGTATTCCTTACCTGTTCCCTATTCCCTATTCCCCATTCCCTATTCCCTTTTTTTGATAGATATGAATATGAGCTAATGTAATCAGGTCATCTAGTGAAATAGTCTGATTGATATCATAGGATTGAATGCCAATACTCACAGATAGGGGAATTGGTAACTGTTGAGTTTGATTGAATTGATCGATATTGGCTTTTAGTCGGTTTTGTATGACTTCACAACTAAGATCATGTCCTTGGATTAGCACTGCAAACTCATCGTCCCCGATTCGTCCTAATGTATCAGAACTGCGAAAACAGCGTTTGAGCAATCTGGCTGTGGCAACAATAGCATCTTGGCTGAGTTCATGACCCCAGGTTTGATTGATTTGTTCAAATTCGTTGAGTTCAATGAACATGAGATTAGTATAGATTTGCGATTGTGCGGAGTGCATTGCCATAGGCAATCGCTTGGCTAGTCTTAGCTGTTGTTCAGCCAATAGGTGAAAGCCTCGTCGGTTATGCAGTCCAGTGAGTTCGTCTGTTAGGGAGAGACGGCGATTTTCTGCTTCAATGGCTTTGCGTTCTTGTATTTCTTTTTGCAGAAGGGTCTTGGCTGCTTCTAAGGCAGTTGTGCGATCGCGCAATTGTCGCTCTAGTTGAGAATATATCTGTGTATTCTCCATCGCTAACGCTGTACTATCTGCTAGTAATTGCAGTAATTTGACCTCTTCCGTTGTAGCTTGATGTGGATGTCCCCAATAAGTACCAATAGCACCAACAGCTATTCTTTCTTTGGAAGAAATGGACACCATCGCCATACTGTTGATAAATGTGGTTTTATCAACAGCCCAGGAAATCCTTGGATCACTAAATATATCTTCAATAATCGCCGGCTGACGGTTCTGCATTACCCAACTAGCAATGCAGGTATTCATGGGAAATCGCTGACCCTTCCACAGGGGAGCAATAGCATTTTCATCAATGTAATAGGAAAAACCATTGTCCAATAACACAAAAGTAGCCCCATCAGAACTTGTCAGTTCTCGCACTGCTAGTAGCGTAATTGCTGTAATTTCTTCTAAGGTACGTGCTAAAGAAAGTTCTTGAACTATGATTAGTAATCGCTCTATTGACCGTAAATAATACTCAGTAGTAGCCATTGGTGATAAAATTTTGATGTTTATAACATTTTTTTAACGAGCATTTTATTAGTGACTCGGTTCTAAGCAAAAATATCAAAATTTTGCTAGAAATGTAATCCTCTTCATAACTAGTTTTATCGTATACTTACGTAAGTATTGAAATTCATAATTAACTTATCATAATGACTGATTGGCTTTATAGCTACCCAAAATTATACCCTGGTCTTTTACTCAAACGCTACAAGCGTTTTTTTGCTGATGTACAGATGACTTCAGGGGAAGTTGTAACAGCACACTGTCCTAATACCGGGCCAATGACAGGAGTTTCAAAAATTGGTAGTCCGGTACAGCTTTCTAAAAGTGATAATCCTAACCGTAAATTAGCTTATACATTAGAGTTGATTCAAGTACAAGAGCCAGAACCAACTTGGGTCGGTGTAAATACTGCCTTACCTAATCGAGTTGTAAAACTGGCTTTAGAAAAATTTCTTTTTCCCGAATTAGGTGATTATACACAAGTTAAAGGTGAGGTGGTTTATGGAAAAGATAAAAAAAGCCGTGTAGATTTTTACCTAACAGGAAGTGAGCAACAACGCCCAATTTATTTAGAGGTAAAAAACACAACTTGGACTCAAGGAAATTTAGCCTTATTTCCTGACACAGAAACCACAAGAGGACAAAAGCATTTACAAGAACTAATGGAAGTTATGCCCCACAGTCGTGCTGTGATGCTTTATTTTATCAATCGGGGTGACTGTCCAGAGTTTGCCCCTGGAGACAGCACCGACCCGGTGTATGGTAAATTGTTACGGCAAGCGATCGCACTCGGTTTAGAAGTCTTACCCTGTCGTTTTGACGTTTCTCCAGCAGGAATCCGTTATTTAGGGTTAGCAAAACTGAAAATGTGAACTAATTATATGAAACATCGCTGATGGCTTGCATCTGAAAAAAAAATCCTGCTTCTCAATCCCTGGAATCGCACACTCCCTATAATAATTGAAGTAGTGCAAGCTAAGAAAACATCAAATACAAAGTCCGACCCTGCTATCCTCTCTCCAACATAACCCTGTAGGGGCAATAGCTAAATTATCCCTACTAGTTTAAATTTTGGCAGAAACAACCAATCGGGTCTGGTTAGCATCGTAGCGGTTCCATACAAATTGTTGACAACGGAAGAACACCAAAATCTATGAGTAGAATAGAAACCCGCACTGAACCAATGGTGCTAAATATGGGACCTCATCACCCATCAATGCACGGAGTTCTGCGGCTAATTATGACACTGGATGGCGAGGATGTCGTTGACTGTGAACCAGTCATTGGCTACCTGCATAGGGGAATGGAAAAAATTGCCGAAAACCGTTCTACCGTCATGTATGTCCCCTACGTCAGCCGTTGGGACTATGCAGCGGGAATGTTTAACGAAGCAGTTACAGTTAACGCACCTGAAAAATTAGCAGGTATTACAGTTCCCAAACGCGCCAGCTACATCCGCGTGATTATGCTGGAACTCAACCGTATCGCCAACCATTTACTATGGTTTGGGCCTTTTCTCGCTGACGTGGGCGCACAAACCCCCTTCTTTTATCAATTCCGGGAACGGGAAATGATTTATGATCTGTGGGAAGCTGCCACAGGTTATCGGATGGTAAACAACAACTACTTCCGTGTTGGTGGTGTAGCTGCTGATTTACCCTATGGTTGGGTAGACAAGTGCTTAGAATTTTGTGAATACTTTATCCCCAAAGTAGACGAATACGAACGCTTAGTTACTAACAATCCCATTTTCCGGAGACGGATCGAAGGTATTGGTACAATTACCCGCCAAGAAGCAATTAACTGGGGTCTTTCTGGCCCTATGCTACGTGGTTCTGGCGTAAAATGGGACTTGCGAAAAGTTGACCACTATGAATGTTATGACGACTTCGACTGGGAAGTACAGTGGGAAACAACCGGTGATTGTCTCGCCCGTTACATGGTAAGAATGCGGGAAATGCGGGAATCGGTAAAAATCATCAAACAAGCTATCAAAGGTTTACCCGGTGGTCCCTACGAAAACCTGGAAGCCAAGCGTTTGATGGCTGGGAAAAAATCAGAGTGGGATGGTTTTGATTACCAGTTTGTCGCCAAAAAAGTTGCCCCCACCTTCAAAATTCCCACAGGTGAAATCTATTCCCGTGTAGAAAGCGGTAAAGGGGAACTAGGTATTTATCTAGTTGGTGATAATAATGTTTTCCCCTGGCGGTGGAAAATTCGCGCTGCCGATTTCAATAACCTGCAAATTCTACCTCATTTGTTACGAGGAATGAAGGTAGCGGATGTGGTGGTAATTCTTGGCAGTATTGACGTAATTATGGGTTCTGTGGATAGATAACCCAGATGGCTGTGATCTAGTTTAGGCAGGAGACAGGAGGTAATTAGTTTTTAATTATTTATTTTCTGCTCTCCTCCTCTCCGCATTATCAACGATGTTAAATTTAGTTAAAAGTTAATTTAAATAAAAAATATCATATATAATACGAGTCTAAAATATTAGATTCTTATATTCAAAAAATAAATTTTTAGTTAAAATTGCCATAAAATTCATTTTTATCCGTTATTTAATAATCATCAATGTCTCCATATCTCGAATAAGAAGATATTTTTGCGGTTTTAATTTCAACCCTTTGGCAAAACTACACTTAATTGTTTGTTAAAACTACTGGTAATTTACTAAGTTATTATTTGAAACCTGTGCAAATTCATCCTCATTCAGAATATGAGCATATCACCCATCGGCATAGTGAAGAGGGTTTGCGAAGACTGCTTACCCGCTTAATTAAAAAAATGCAACGGGATAAATTAGTCAGAGAAACGATGAATCAACTGAGAGAATCACTCCAAGTTGACCGTCTGATTTTGTATTACTTTTATGAGCAATGGCAGGGTCAGGTAACATTTGAATCTTTGAGTTCACAGGAATTCTCTATTCTGGGTTCAACTGGTGAAGATGATTGTTTTAATGACAATTATGCAGCTTTATATTTAGCAGGACGGGTCAGAGCGATCGCTGATATCGAGATAGAACCTATTGAAACTTGCCACCGAGATTTTCTTCGTAGTATGCAAGTTCGCGCTAACTTGGTAGTACCAATTTTGACACCAACAGGTTTATGGGGGCTATTAGCGGCACATCAATGTCAAGAAACTCGTTTGTGGTCTCCATTAGATATTGAACTGATGCAAACTGCTGCCAGAACTCTGGAAACAAGTCCTTATATTATTGAAAGTTAGAGCAGGAGTCAGGAGTCAGGAGTAAAGGGTAAAACTCTCTTCCTGTCTAAGTTTCAATTTAGATTCTGTACCTCGTTGATCTGCAATCTGCTGTATGTCATGATGAGCATTTAATTTTTAATTTTTAATTTTTAATTGCTACCTCCCCATGTTCCCATCTCTAAATTACCAATTTTATGGATTCCAACCTGCTACTGTGTGCAGCTATAGCCCAACGCATTAATACTAGTCCCCAACGCCGTATTACCTTTGCAGAATACATGGACATGGCGCTATACCACCCAGAACATGGCTACTATTCTAGTGATGCAGTCAAAATTGGGTTTCGGGGTGGTGATTTTTTTACGTCTTCTAGTCTGGGTAATGATTTTGGTGAATTACTGGCTGTGCAATTTTTCCAGATGTGGGAGATATTAGGACAACCAAGTCCTTTTCATCTGGTAGAAATGGGAGCAGGTCAAGGCACTCTGGCATCTCATATCCTCAATTACCTTAAATTACAACACCCAGATTTTTTGACGGCGCTGGAATACATTATTGTTGAGAAATCTCCAAGTTTACGAACACAACAGCAGCAAAAGTTAGAGGATTTCTCTGTGCGTTGGTGCAATTTGGAAGAGATTACACCTAATTCCATCGTTGGCTGCTTTTTTTCTAATGAATTAGTTGATGCTTTTCCAGTGCATCAGTTTATCCTAGAAGCAGGGGAACTGCGGGAAATTTATGTAACTACCCAGGAAAATGGGGAAAATACCGCTTCTGATTTTTCATTTATAGAGGTGGTGGGGGAAGTATCTACAGCACAGTTAGCAGCATATTTTGATTTGGTGGGAATTGAGTTAAATCCCAATGTGTATGAAGATGGCTATCGTAGTGAAATTAATTTAGCTGCTCTTGACTGGTTGGGTATAGTGGCAGACTGCTTGCAACGGGGGTATGTGCTAACTATTGATTATGGCTATCCTTCCAGCCGTTATTATCACCCCAGGCGATCGCAAGGAACTCTACAATGCTACTACCATCATCGTTACCATGATCATCCTTACATCAATATTGGGCGACAAGATATCACCGCCCATGTTGACTTTACGGCTTTGGAAAATTGGGGAAAAAGGTGTGGTTTAGATGTAGTGGGTTTTACACAGCAAGGTTTATTTTTGATGGCATTGGGTTTAGGTGAAAGAATAGCGTCCCTCTCCTATCAAGAACAACCCATTTCACAGCTGCTAAACCGCCGGGAAGCCTTACACCAACTAATTGAACCGACAGGACTGGGAAATTTTGGAGTTCTAGTACAAAGCAAAGGATTGAAAAATGAAGAGGCTTTGCGATCGCCTCTGGCGCTGGCGAAGAGCCAATCGCTCACAGGATTAACCATACCAAGCTAGAGGTGAAAGTCAAAGGTTAAAACTCTATTTAAGAATCCTGTATTAGTCTTTCTTCGACTAGGATAGCAGTGATTGCTTTGAAGTTAATAACCTTAAGGAAGTAATAACTATGACTGCTCATGACCTCATTGTCTTAGTAACTCTACTTAGTCCCGGTCTCTTACTTTCAGTTATAATTATGGCTACTTTTGCCGCAGGTGGCTGATTTTGGGGGGATTGGGGATTGGAGATTGGCAGGAAAAATTAAAAAAAATTCCCTATTCCCTATTCCCTATTCCCAATGACTAATAACCAATGACAAAGGAACATAAAACATGAAGGTGGCATTTCTGGGAACTGGATTGATGGGACTACCGATGGCTCAAAGGTTATTAGCTGCAAATGTAGAGCTAATTGCTTACAACCGCACCCCAGAAAAATTAGCACCACTGCAAGCAGCAGGGGCAAAAATTGCGACAAAACCACGTCAAGCAATTAGCTCCGCTGATTGTATAGTTCTGATGCTATCTAACGCCGCAGCTATTTATCATGTCTTGCTGACAGACACTTCTTGGCACACTTTATCAGGACGCAGTGTTATCCAAATGGGAACACTCACTCCTCCAGAAAGTCAAGAAATCAGAGATGCAGTTGTGGCAGCTGGCGGTGAATATATAGAAGCTCCCGTACTCGGTAGCATCCCAGAAGCAGAAACTGGCAAATTAATTGTCATGGTAGGTGCCCAATTAGAACAATATGAGCGTCACCTCAAATTACTACAACATTTTGGACCCGAACCTGTACACATTGGGCCAGTAGGGTCAGCCTCAGCATTGACATTAGCACTCAATCAACTCATTGCTTCCCTTACTACTAGCTTTGCGCTCAGTTTGGCTTTTGTCCAAATGCAAGGCATTGATATAGACTTGTTTATGCGAATCCTGCGCGATAGCAAACTTTACGCGCCAACCTTTGATCAAAACCTCAAACGGATGTTGGAAGGTAATTATACCAATGCCAACTTACCCACCAAACAATTGATCAAAGAAATAGATTTATTTATCTCTGAAGCTAAATCCCTGGGTTTGAATCTCAGCAGTATTGAGGGAGTTAGACACATCTTGAAATCAGCAATGAATATGTCCTATCCAGAAGATGATTATTCATCAGTCTTTCCCGCTATCCGAGAATGGGGTGAGGTCAGTGGGGAATAGGTGACAGGTGACAGGTGACAGGTGACAGGTGACAGGTGACAGGTGACAGTAAGAAGGGGAGCAGGGGAGCAGGGGGAGATGGGGAGGATGGGGAGGATGGGGAGGATGGGGAGGATGGGGAGGATGGGGGAGAAAATTAATTCTTTCTTTTTCCTGAAATTCTGCCTCCTGCCTCCTGCCTCCTGCCTCCTGCCTCCTGCCTCCTGCCTTCTGCCTTCTGCCTTCTGACTCCTGACTCCTGACTCCTGCCTTCTGACTCCTGACTCCTGCCTTCTGACTCCTGACTTCTGCCTTAAAATGGGATGTCATCTGGATCTGGTTCTGCTTCTGTGACAGGTTGATAAGACTGATGCTCAAAGGTTGCAGGTGCAGGTTGGTAGGTGGGTTGGGGGGTCGTTGGCTGGGGTGCTATACCTGTAAAATTTGTAGCTGGTGTTGGTGTGGATGGTGTTGGCGCTGAATAGGCTGGTTGATATGTTTCTGGGGGACGCTGTGCTTGAGGCGCTATGGTAGCGGCTGGTGGTGGAGTTGTACTCATAGCTCTACCGATCGCGTGAATTTTCTGTACGGTCAATTCTGCACGTTTTTCTTTAAAACCTTCAGGACGGTCAAAGGTGTTCATTCCTAAGCGTCCTTCGATAATAACGCGATCGCCTGGTTGATAGGTTTGATGAATTTCTTTAGCCAAATTACCCCAACCCACCACTTTTAACGGATGAGAAGGATCATCTGGTTTCACACCAGGGACATGAACTATCATTTCTGTCACTTCCAACCCGTCTGGTGTATGACGCAGTTGGGGTGCATCATAAATTTCTGCCATTAAAATACAACTGTTCATATATTTATTCCTTTCAAGAAAAAAAAGTTTAGGGGTTTAGGGGAGGAAAACGTTTTTTCATTTGTAAAAGGTGGATAGCGCCACCTGTGGGTCATAATTTTGTCACGCTTATTTTTTACTGATTTACTTTCAACACACTGCGATCGCTCAATCTAAGTTAACAGATTTAGGTTCCCTAAAGGAATAGGAGAATTTTGGTTAACCACCATATAACAAAAGTCAAGCGAGAACGTTGAACAGCTATGTACATAGTTGTTCAGGAACTGCGCCTGACCGAAACGAGCATTTAATTCTGCATGAATAGTACAAGTATACCATGAATAACTTTAAATCTGAACATGAACAGGAAAAATACCCAAAGCAATTAATCGGGCAGGGAGATCACGTAAAATAGGTAAACGTAGCAATAGAGGCGGCTGGAAAGTTTGATTTTCAGTCAGAATGGGGGCAAATATCCGCTTTTGGATCAAAGTCTGAAATGCTTGAATGATCCGTGTAGGTAACTCTCTGTGCTGCTGTACTTTTGCTAAATCGCTAATTTCTACACGATGTTTTTTAAGCGGTTGACTCAATATATTTGCGGTAACGACAGCATCTTGAATTGCATAATTTATACCCACACCACCCACAGGTGACATGACATGGGCTGCATCACCTATGAGTAGCAGTCCGGGACGATACCAACGCTTAACTAGGCTAGATTCAACACAGAGAAAAGCTATTTGTGACCAATCTCGTAAAAGTTCGATGCGATTAGCTAATTCTGGTACTGTATCAATAATGGATTTTTTTAATTCTTCTAAACCAGCAGCACGCAGTTTTTGATAACCACCTTTGGGGATAACATAGCCCATTTGCCACTCATCACCACGGTCTAGCATAACTACAATCTTACCAGAACCAAAGCGTCCCATACCCCCTGCAAATTCTTCTGGCTGACGGGGGAGACGAAACCAAAGCACATCCATAGGTGGCGAAGTTTCCACAGACTCAAAATCACCCAATTGTCTTAATTTTGAGTGACGACCATCCGCACCTATTGTTAATGTAGCGCGTACTTCATGCCAACCGCCTTGTCCACGATAACGCACACCTCCAATTATACCATTTTCTGTAATTAATTCCTGCACATTTGCACCCAAAATTAAATGGAAATTGGGGTATTTTTGTGCTTCTTGGGTGATAAATTCTAAAAACCGCACCTGGGGAAGCATCATAATATAAGGGTAAGGCGTTTTCAGGCGACTAAAATCTGCAAAAGTGATGGTTTCTTGGGGAGTTTTTACCTGAAGGTGGCGCATTTTGGTGTGGGGTAATTGCAAAAGGCTATTACTTAAACCCAACTCTTCCATAATTTGCATTACCGCAGGATGAATAGTATCACCACGAAAATCCCGGTCAAAATCTTTGTGTGTTTCTAGCAGATACACAGAAATTCCTTGACGTGCTAAAAGCAGAGAAAGCACAGCCCCCGCAGGGCCACCACCAACAATACAACAATCTGTATTTTGTACGTCTAAAATCTCGTGTTCTAAAGGAAGATTGTGATTTGTAGACATAAAATTGCCCCTGTTTTTTATATTTTCAATCAAGGTAGGGGCGAAGCATTCGGGTGATAAACTATAGCTGAAACCATTAATATTCTGTCCGAATGCTTCGCCCTTATGATTAATGAATCGGTATTCTAGCAAGCCGGGTGATAAACTATAGCTGAAACCATTGATATTCTGTCCGAATGCTTCGCCCCTATGATTCATGAATCGGTGTTCTAGTCAGCAACTTCATCTATTTTTCAGCAGTTGCGTGAACAGTGGACATTGATGGTGCAACCGAATTAAACAAAAACTTATACCAATCGTCCAAACCTTCTCCCGTAGTAGATGAAACTTGGAAGATTTGTATTTTTGGGTTGACTTGTTTGGCGTATTCTATACAGCGTTGTACATCAAATTGTAAATAAGGTAACAGGTCAATTTTGGTGAGAATCATAATTTCGCTATTCCGAAAAATATGAGGATATTTAATCGGTTTATCTTCCCCTTCTGTCACAGAAAGAATCACCACTTTAGCCTGTTCTCCTAAATCAAATAAAGCAGGACAAACTAAATTACCCACATTTTCAATCATTAGTACAGAATCTAATGGCGGGTTTAGTTGTTGTAAACCCCTTTCTATCATTGATGCATCTAAATGACAGCCTGTACCTGTGTTAATTTGTACCACTTTACAGCCCGTAGCTTTAATCTTTTCTGCATCATTGGTAGTTTCTTGATCACCTTCAATCACGCTGATAGATAATTTGTCTTTTAAATCATTAATTGTGCGAGTTAATAAAGTAGTTTTTCCCGCACCTGGAGAACTCATTAAATTTAAAGCGAGAATATTTCTACCTTTAAACCAGCCTCGATTTTGGGCGGCTAATAAATTATTTTTACCTAAAATTTCTTGTTCTAAGGATATCGTTGTATTATGAACCTTGGCGTGCATATTTGCTGGTTCTTCTTGATGATGGGTATGGGTGATGACAGTCCCATCTGCTAAAGTATGAGTGTGATGATGTTCATGTTCTAAGTTAGTAATTGTTGCTTCTTTATCATCAGAACATCCGCAGGTTACACACATAATTCCTCCACTTCTATTTCTTTAATATTTAATTCTTCACCCGTTATTAAATCCAGTTTAACACTACCACATTCACAAATTCCAAAGGGTTTATCTACATAAAATGTAGCACCACATTCACGACATCTAGCCATTCCCGGTATTTCTAATATTTCTAATGTCGCACCTTCTACTATTGTACCTTGGGCGCAAATATCAAAACAAAATTTAATGGCTTCTGGCATAATGGCGGAGAGTCTGCCAATTTCTAATAATACTCTTTGAACTTTTTTATTTTGGGCGTTTTCGCCAACTATGGCGATGATGTTTTGAGTTATTCCTAATTCGTGCATTTTAGTTGATAGTTGATAGTTGATAGTTGATAGAAATTGTAGGTTGGGTTAAGCAACAGCGCAACACAACAAATTTATGATAACTGTGTTTTGAAGATGTTGGATTTCCTTGTGTCAACTCAACCTACTGTTAACAAATTCTTGGGAGTTGATCACCTACTAGCATATCAACTATTCTTTCTGCACCAAAGGCGGTTTTTAATAGGACTATTCCTGGTGGTGTGGGGATTATTTCACCTATGATAGATGCTTGTTTTCCTGTGGGATGATTTTTCATGGTTGATAATATTAATTCGGCTTTTTCTCTGGGTGCAACTATAACTATTTTTCCTTCGTTGGCTAAATATAAAGGATCTAAGCCGAGTATTTCACACACTCCATTTACTTCTTCTCTCACAGGAATGGCATTTTCATTGATGCGTATTCCTACGTTGACTGTGAGGGCAAATTCATTTAATACTGTGGCTAAACCTCCTCTGGTTGCATCTCTCATGGCGTGAATTTCTGGACAAATATTAATAATTTCTGCGACTAATTCATGTAATGGTTGACAGTCACTTTTTATATCTGTTTCTAGTTCTAGTTCTCCTCTAGCAATTAATATTGCTGTACCATGATTTCCTATTTCTCCGTTAATAATTACTACATCTCCTGTTTGAATGTTGCGGGGAGAAATATCAATATTTGCAGGAATGATGCCAATGCCAGTAGTGTTAATAAATAGTTTATCGGCACAACCACGATTAACTACTTTTGTGTCTCCTGTGACTATTTGCACTCCGGCTTTTTGTGCCGCTTGCTGCATACTGAAAACTACACGACGCAATGTTTCTACTGGTAAACCTTCTTCTAAGATGACGCTACAGGTAAGATACAATGGTTTTGCACCACTAACTGCTAAGTCGTTAATGGTGCCATTAATTGCTAATTCTCCTATGTCTGAACCTGGAAAAAATAATGGGTCTACAACATAGGAATCTGTGGTAAATGCTAATCTATTTCCATGTTGGGAAAGACTGGCTAAGTCAAAACTTGCTTGGTCTTCTAATTGGGAAAGAATAGGATTATCAAAACTTTTGACAAAAATATCATCTATTAAATCTCGCATGGCTTTACCACCACTACCATGGGCGAGGTTAATATGTGTATCCCTGATTTTACCCTGTCGACGACGGACTTGTTCTATTTTTTGAAATAGGGGATTTTGAGATTCTTGATTGTTATAAATTGCCATCTTAAGTTGCTTAGTAAGTTACATCTAAAAAAATAATTGTGTTTTTCTTTTTTTATTGGCGACTTTGCGTAAAATATTTTAATTGGTGCGTTAACAATAGCGTAACGCACCCTACGAATTATCTACCTGTTTCTTCGTGTCTACCAGCGTGTTTATCGGAATGTAAAACACCACCAACAGCCCAGTTATCTCGTTCAAATTCATCAATATGGACAGTTATCCATTCGGGTTTAGTACCTAGAGAGGAAACTAAAGCATCAGTTACAGCTTGGACTAATTTCCGCTTTTTTTCTATGGAGTGACCTTTACCAATTTGAACAGTAACAAAAGGCATATATTTTTCCTCAAATTGTGCATTTTAGACTGATAGAGGTTCGGCAGATACACCTGATTTATCCCTTTTTGCCATAGTTGAAAGTCGCCCATATTTGTAATATGCTGCACAAGCACCTTCGGAGGAAACCATACAAGCCCCTATGGGGTTTTCTGGTGTGCAAGCTGTTCCAAATACTTTACATTGCCAAGGTTTTAAAACTCCTTTGAGAATTTCTCCACATTGACAGGCTTTATGATCTGCTATTTTTAAGTTAGGAATTGTAAATTTAGCTTCGGCATCAAATTGGGCGTATTCTTCCCGAATTTTAAAACCAGAATTGGGTATTTCTCCTAAACCACGCCATTCAAATTGTTCACGCACTGCAAAAACTTGATTCATGGCTGCAATAGCGTTTTTATTTCCGGCTGGTTCGACTAAACGGTTATATTGATTTTCAACTTGACAACGTTTTTCTACTATCTGTTTTAATAACATCCAAATTGATTGGAAGATATCTAATGGTTCAAAGCCAGAAATAACGATGGGTTTATGATATAATTGGGAAATAAATTGATATGGTTCTGTTCCTATAACCATGCTTACATGACCAGGCCCAACAAAACCATCAAGTTCTAAATCTGGGTTATCTAATAATGCTTGCAGGGCGGGAATAACTAATACATGATTGGAAAACATACTAAAGTTAGTGATGTTTTCTGCTGCTGCTTGGAGGATGGTAAATGCGGTGCTGGGGGCGGTGGTTTCAAAGCCTAAACCGAAGAAGACTATTTCTTTGTTGGGGTTTTCTTTGGCTATTTTGAGGCTATCCAAGGGTGAGTAAACCATGCGAATATCGGCACCCTGGGCTTTGGCTTGTAAGAGGCTGGTTTTTGAACCGGGTACGCGCATTGCGTCGCCAAATGTGGTGAAGATGATGTTGGGGTTTTGACAAAGTGCGATCGCATCATCTATCCTACCTTTAGGCATGACGCACACTGGACAACCAGGCCCATGAATGAGTTCGATATTATCCGGTAATATTTCTTCGATTCCATATTTGAAAATGGAATGGGTATGGCCTCCGCATACTTCCATTATTTTGAGGTGTTTGTCTATTTTTTGGCTAAGTTTGGCTATTTCTTTTTGTAATGCTTGGGCTTTTTCTGGGTTGCGAAATTCGTCTACGTATTTCATATCAATTTTTAATAAACCGCGAAGGCGCGAAGGACACGAAGGAAGAGGGAAGAAGGAAGAAAAGAGGTTTTAAGTGTAAGCTTGGGCTATTTCTTGGAGAAGTTGTAATGTTTCTGCGGCTTCTTGTTCGTTGATTCGGTTCATTGCAAAACCAACGTGAACTAATACCCAGTCTCCTATACATTTTTCGGGTGGGTGTTGTTCGTCAACTATACAAGCTATGTTTACTTGGCGTTTTACTCCTCCAACATTAACCATAGCTAGTTTATGTTCAGGATTGGTTATTTCAACTATTTGTCCGGGTATTCCTAAGCACATTTTTTATTTTCCTTTTTTAAGAGTTACTAACCATATAAACACAGAGGTTTTTATGTAAGTATTCAAGATAGAGAATACTTCAAGTCAAGAGAATAAAGGCTTTTTTAATCAATTTTGATGATTTTGACAAAATCTCTCTTCTCTCTATTCTTAATTTCATCAGCATTCTGACTCCTGACTCCTGAATTCTTACATTTTTATATAGGTTGTTAGTGGAATCAAAACATACATTTATCAAAAAAATAAAACGGTAAAAGCCTTTTCATTCTATTACCTGTCACCTGTCACCTTTAAGTAATTAGCAGCAGCTATAACAGCTTGTCCTAATGATAAACCACCATCATTTGCAGGGACTATGCTATGGGTGAGGACGTTTATTCCTGTTTTTTGTAAGCGTTTGGTTACTTGTTCTAAAAGAATACGGTTTTGAAATACTCCTCCTGTTAATGCAACTTGATTAAATTTGTATATTTGGGACAATTTTTTAACTATTGTAGTAATTACACTAGCTAAACTGATATGAAATTTAGCAGCTATTTCTGATGGTGAAATTTTCTGCTGTAAGTCGTTGAGTATCCCCAACCATAGAGGGGCAGAGTCTATACAATAAATCTTATCGGAATTTTCAAAATTAAAGGGATAATTTAGAGTTTCTTCATCATTGTTTAAAATATTTACATCCGCTATGGCTTCCATTTCTATTGCTGCTTGTCCTTCATAGCCGCATTCTTCCCGACAAATACCTATTGCAGCTGCTACTGCATCGAATAATCTACCTACTGATGATGTTAAGGGTGAGTTAATACCTTTGTCTATGATTTGGTTGAGTAATTTAGGATTTTTATTTTCTAGAAATCTTATTATTTCTAAATCACTATATTTTTGGTTTATTTCTTCCCATGTCAAAGCGTTGATTAATTGGGCATAAGCATTTCTCCAAGGTTGATAAATTGCCTGTTCTCCTCCTATCATGGGTATGGGTTTAAATGTGGCTATTCGTTCAAATTGATAATAATCAGCTAATAAAAATTCTCCACCCCATAATTTTCCATCTACACCATATCCTAACCCATCAAAAGCTATTCCTAAAACTGGTTCTGAGTCTAAAGGAATTTTATTTTCTGCCATGCAAGCGGCTATATGGGCATGATGATGTTGAATTTCATTTAATTGAATTTGGTTAACCGTTGCTAATTCTTTACCAAGTTTAGATGATAGATATTCTGGATGTTTATCAATGGCAATTATTTCTGGTTTATGGGCGAATAAGTTTAAATATAAATTTAGAGTATCTTGATAAGCATTAAAAGCCGCAGCATTTTCCAAATCTCCCAAATGTTGAGATAGAATAGCCTCACCTTCACGTAATAAACAAAAGGTATTTTTTAACTCGCTACCCATTGCTAAAATTGGTGGTACTTTCTCAAATCCTGATGGTAAAACAATCGGTGCAGGTGCATATCCCCTTGCACGTCTGAAAGTTTGTATTTTACTATCAATAACTCTCACAACAGAATCATCAACGCGGTTAACAATATCGCGGTTATGTAAAAGAAAATAATCTGCTATCTTTCCTAATTTTTCTTTTGCATCTTCATTATCTATACATTGAGGTTCATCGGAAATATTACCGCTAGTTAAGACTATTGGTAATTTCATTCTTCTAAGAATTAAATGATGTAAAGGCGTGTAAGGAAGCATAAAACCAAGAGAATTTTGTCCTGGTGCAACCGAATCAGCTACTTTTTTATCTTCTTTTAATTTTAATAAAACAATAGGTGCAGCGGGACTAGTTAATAATGCTTGTTCCAAATCATTAATATAACAATATTCACTAATTATATTGATATCTCTTGCCATTAAAGCAAAAGGTTTATGATAACGGCGTTTGCGTTCTCGTAATTTCTGCACTGCCGTTTCTTGAGTTGCATCACAAGCTAAATGAATGCCACCTAACCCCTTAATAGCAACAATATTTCCCTTTTGTAATAACGTGCAAACAGCATCAACATCATCCAACATCGAGAACATATCAGAAATGACAGGTTTACCATCAGCCCTTTCTATCCAAGCACGAGGTCCACAGGTAAAACAAGCTACGGGTTGGGCATGAAAACGCCTATTTTCCACATCTTGATAATCTTTTTCACACTCTCCACACATTGGAAACTTCACCATGCTGGTGTTATTTCTATCGTAGGGAATAGCGCGAATAATACTCAAACGCGGTCCACAATGAGTACAATTAGTAAAGGGATAACGAAAATAACGACTAAAAGGATCAAAAATTTCCTTTTGACATTGGGGACAGGTAGCCGCATCAGCAGCAATTTCTGTTTTTATAGTATTATTAATACTGTGAGAAATCACAAAATCATCAAAATCAAACTTTTCCAAATACCGACTTCTCACCAACTCATTAATTTTCGCCAAAGGCGGACATTCTTCATACAACTTATCTACGAACTCTTGTAGCTGTTTCTCACTTCCACAAACACGAATTAAAACCCCTTCCCCATCATTACAAACATCACCCTTTAAACCAAAACTTTTCGCCAAACGATACACCGTAGGACGAAAACCCACACCTTGCACAGTACCACGCACTCTAATTTCTTCAATATACATCTTTCCTCCTCCGTGCATCTGCGTCTCTGTGTGAAATAATCAAAACTTGCAAATCAAAACCCGATTATTACCCGAATCAGAAATTACCGCAATCTCACCACAAACCTTAATTCCATAACACCAATTTAAACTTTGTCGCGTTGGTAAACCAAAATTCCGATTTTCGCTTTTAGTTGTAAACTTATCTTGTCCCAGCACACCATCAGCATCCGCACCATGCAACAATAAAATAGATTCTCGTCTCTTCCATCCTAGCAAACGAGAATTAGCTGTATCTGCAACTATTAACCAATCTCCCGCAGCATCTACACCATAAGGCATACTTAAACTACTACGACTAGGGAAATAAACTCCTTGATTTAATTCCACAAAATTAAAGTTTTTTTGCCCTAAAACCACCGCACAAGGACTATTATTTTCTGTTGGTATACCATCCCAAATCATTACTCGGTTATTACCCGCATCAGCAACAACTAAATTCCCATCCCAAATCGTTATATCATGACACCAACGCATACTGGAAGCAGTGGGAGAAGCACCCCCATTTTCATTGCGATATATCATGTCTGGTTGTCCCAAAACTATATCTGCTGGTTGTCCATTTTCTGTTGGTATTTGATTCCAAATCAATAAACGGCGATTTCCGGTATCAGCTACAAATAATTTATTTTCATAACATAAAATCCCATAAGGCCAATGTAAAGTATTAGCCGCAGGTTGCTGACTTCCTCTATTATGTTCGTTATCAATAAAATTAGCTTGTCCTAATACTAAATCTGCTGGGACATTGCTATCTTCTGGGACATTATGCCAAATTAAAATGCGATGATTCCAAGCATCAGCTACGGCTAAACCTGTACCACATTTACAAATACCTGTAGGGACACTAACTGTAGATTTTCCAGGTGTACCTTTAGCATTTTGTCCTTCATGATAAAAGTCCGGTTGTCCGATTACCCAGTCAGCTGGTTGATTATCTTTTGTGGGTAAATTTCGCCATCCTAATAACCTATGGTGTCCTGTATCTGATACCCATAATGGTCCGGTTGGTGAGATTAAACAAGCTGCACGAGGTCCAAACATTGTTGAGGGAGTTGGTGCCAGGGGAACAGCCATTTTTTCAGTGGTGATGCTGTTTCCTAAGATTATTTCTGCACCGTTGGAAGATAGGGGTATTTGGTTCATTATTGATCTCACGCAGAGGTGCAGAGAGAAGGATAGGGTTTTTGGGTGTTTATTTATTTAAGAATATTTGTAGATGGAAAGATGTAGTTATAATGGCAATGGTGCGTTACATTTTATTAACGCACCAAATATTAACGCACCAAATTTTATGACTATACAAAAAATAACGCTGTAAACCTACCATCCAAAGATATTACTCTAGTTCTGGTTCTATTCCTAAAGCACGTAGTTGGGCTATGAGGCGATCGCTTTTTTGTCGTTCCTGTTCAGCCCGTTCTCGTTCCTGTTCAGCCCGTTCATCACCATCTAATAATAAATTACCATCTAAATCCCACCAACGTAACCAAGGTAATTCCACATTTTGATATTCACCTTGCCATAGACCTATCTCAACATTTAAATGTTTAATAGGATAATGTCCCCTTTCATTTGGTGATAACAATTCATAGTTTCCACCAATTAATTCATACATTTCCAAACTAGCTTTACTAGCTTCGTAAATACCATAAAAAGCAGGTTTAATTACCTGTTCATAAATCCAAAATTTACCCTTCCAAGGTGTTTTATCTCTTTCTTCTTCACCATTTCCAGACACAAATTCTAAGGCAATTAACGGGGAAATATATTCTTGCCACAGCACATAAGAACGGCGTGTTTGCCCTTTTAGAGTAGCAGGAACATTAGGAACATAAAACCAATCTGGAGCTTCTGCACCTCGTTCTGGTGGGTCAATAATGCGCCAGTAGATACCTAAATCTTGCCCAATACAATATTCCCCATCAGAATGTAATTGTTTGAGAACAGGGGTAATAGATGCTGTTAGTAGAATACTTTGGGGATGTTCTTGCCAATTTTGACCTACGGTACGCTTCGCTAACACAAATGTACCATTAGATTCTGGTAATTGGGTATGATCTGGGAGGCTGGTTTCTGTATAAGGACGATCTGTGGTAAATTGCATAATATCCTCAGATTTTATCTCAATTAGGTAAAAAATAGTCAGAGCGATCGCGTAAACCCTGACTTGTTAGTTCTCTGATCTTATCGTGTACGTTAATCAAATATAACCCACTAGATTTTATTTGTGTTTATTTTTCTACTTTTACATAAACTTTATCACCCTTGACTCTCACCTCATAACTTTGTAGGGAAACACCAGGTACAGTTAAGCATTCACCTGTCTTTAAATCATATTGAAACTGATGAGATGCACAAGTAATAATGTCATTTTCTACTGTTCCTTTATCTAAAGGAAAGCCCAAATGAGAACAAGCATTCCGATAACAATTTATCTTATCACCTTGTCGGTATAAAATCACGTTATGATTTTCCAGTCTAACTGATAATACATGATTTTCAGGAATGTCATTTACATTCGCCACTCCCATCCAATAAGAATTTGTGGAATTAGGAATAAGTGGCGAATTAGAACTATGATTAACGGCAACTATATTGGTGAGTTCTGGACAATATTTTTTAATAGTTTGTTCTACTAACTGAGTTAAGGTTAAAGTCGAACTAGCACAATTACTACAACTACCAATTAATTTAATTTCGACCCTATCGGGTGGTTTAATTGCTACTAATTCCACATCCCCATCATGACTTTGTAAACTGGGGCGAATTTCGGCTAATGCTGTTTGTATCCGTTCTGATAATGGTGGTTTGACTAAGTTGTGATATAACAAAACTGCATAAACTATTTCATCATCTACCGCATGACGTAAAGCTGATATATTTTCTTGTTTCAGAGTTTTAATTAAATTAGTTAATGCAGCTTTATGAAGAGATTCAATAGCCCGTTGCAACCCTACAGCCACACATCGTTGATTTTCATCCCACTCAGAAATAATTGCTTCAAATCTCTGAATATCAGCTATCAACTCATTTAAATTATCCATAAATTATCTGTGTTAATTTGTGGTTAATAATAATTCAATCCCCCAGACAAATCTGTAGGGATTGATAACTTTCAAATTTGTATTTATTAAAACTCATTTCATCCTGAAATCTTTAAGCAAAAAAGGCATCATTCCACCCGTAATGATACTGGATGCAGTAATGGGTATACACAGGGGAATTTCTAACTGTGCTAGTAATACTAATATTAGTGTACCGACACCACTAGCAATGGTTGTTTGCCGGAGAAAATAGACGGGATCACGAAATAGTTTACCCTTCAACAATAACTTCAAGGAAAACCAGCCAAGTTGCAACATATAAATCTCCTAGTAATTAGATAAAAAATTCATCATAAATAAACCTAAAATAATTGCTGGAATTACACCAGCAGGGGCTAATAAACTGCCAATTGTGGCAGCAAATTGATAGCCTATATCTTTACCTGCTAGGAACATTCCACCAATTGCACCGCCAATCATTGATAAAATTAAAGAGATAATTAACCAAGTGAATGCGGTTTGTAAATTTAAGTCCGTATTCAAACTATGTAAAAAATCTCTGAATCCCGGATTATTGATAAATTCCAACATAGTAATTTTCCTACCTTTGTGAATTTGTTGGCTTCAGAACAGAATTCAAGACTACGTAAATTAAGTCCGATGGGAGGGACTAAAGTTAATCAAGTTAAAATGCTAATTGCTTGAATTTCTGCTTGTAACTCTTCTAGTGCTTTGGCTACAATTTCAGCTTGTTCTGTTTGTTGATGTGCAGTGAATATTTGCCAAGCTTCTTGATAATATACTTGTGCTTTTAACAAGTTTTCTTGATTCCCTAACTCTGGCTTTTCGGGATTGTCTGGTAAGTTGAAAAGGGCGTTAGCTTTGTTAGAAATAGTGTTAGCATATTCTAAGGGTGTATCTCTGGGATTACGCACCTTTATGGCTTCGTTGTATGCCTCAATAGCCCGTAAATTATTCTCTACCGGGTGGGAACTGATTAAATATTGCAAAGCATTACCTAAGTTATTTTGCAACATTGCATATTCCCTGGGATGGTCAATGAGGTTAATATGTTTGAGTGCAACTTCAAAAGACTGTACTGCTAACCCTTGACGTAAATATTCCCGTTCTGATGCCATTGGCATAGAAAGATAGGCGATCGCAATGTTATTGTATAAAATCGCATATTCTTGGGGGTAATCCTGCCAAGTAAACACCCGCAAAGCCTCGTGATAGGCTTGGATGCTATCAGTTATCCGCGCTAAATTGTAGGGAACTAGGGATTGCAACACTAACCCTAAATTCATCTGGGCTTCTGCTACCTCTTCTGGTGTAGCATATTGGTGTAAAATTTCTAACGCTTCCTCATAATCGGCTTTAGATTGTTGTAGTAATTGAGGGGTAGAATCGGGACTAATTTGTAATATTCCCGCCATTCCTATTTTAGTTCGTGCTTTCAGTAAAGGATAGTCATCACCACACATTTGATAGGCGTGATAAAATAACCCCATCGCATTCCGTAAATCTTGTGAATTTTTCGGTTTCTTTTGAAAACCTTGGGCTATTTCTATCAGCATTTGGATTTTTTCCTCTGCTGTAGCCGACTCCGAAGATATGGCTGTAATAGCAGCGTTGACAGCTGAATCTGTAATACTAGGGGTCATAGTTGGCGGACTCTAGCCAGTTGGGGAATTTAGTCATGAATAACCGCACACGCGCGGTAAAAAGGCTGGTTTACGCAAGTTTCGAGATTCCCCAATCTCACATTTTTTCATCTGAAGATGAAACACAGAGAAGCCAAAAAGCCAAAATCAAAATTAGCAGGTATTTTTACCTAAAAAAACAATGAATGCTCCTTGATTTCCCAAAATCAATCTTTATCACTATAAAGCAAACACTTGATAAAATTCTAGAGGGAAATTACCAAGATTAATATTCGTTTTAATTAATTTTAAATTTCCAATACTGCTTTTGGTATCTCTATTTTACCAGTTAGCTATCAATTGAACAATTTCTAGGCTAATTTATATATGGTTTTCCTGATTATATCATCAGAATTAGATTTTTATTTCTGAGGATTTTTTTAACGCAGAGGTACGCAGAGGTAAGCGCAGAGGTTCTCGGAGGAGTTGGAGAGGTGTCAATCCAAGATCCTCAAGTTCTCAGGAAAATTTTAATTGATTTAAACAATACCTGAATTTATTATAAAATAATATATATTGATCCATGGGCTAAATTCTCCGCAATTTCTGAACAAGGATAGTTAAGAAGTGAATCATGTTTCTCATTTCCTTGCGTATCTCCTCATCCACACAGACAGAATAATTCTGTTTATCTCGCTACATCAACAACAGAAAAATATATCGGCCAATGACGAATGTACTCTGGCTTCAAGGTGGTGCTTGTTCCGGTAACACCATGTCTTTTCTTAATGCTGAAGAACCTACTGCTTGCGATTTAATCGCTGATTTTGGGATTAAAATTCTTTGGCATCCTTCCTTGGGTGTGGAACTGGGTAACAACCTACAAACTCTTCTATGGGACTGTGTTTTAGGTAAGACTCCTTTGGATATTTTGGTATTTGAAGGTAGTGTAGTTAACGCCCCCAATGGTACAGGTGAATGGAATAGATTTGCTGACCGTCCTATGAAGGATTGGTTAACAGATTTATCCCAAGCTGCTAAATTTATTGTGGCGGTGGGAGACTGTGCAACTTGGGGAGGAATTCCCGCTATGTCACCTAACCCAAGCGACTCGAAAGGATTACAATTTCTCAAACGAGAAGAAGGCGGTTTTTTAGGTAAGGATTTTGTTAGCAAAGCGGGTTTACCTGTAATTAATATTCCCGGTTGTCCAGCACACCCTGATTGGATAACGCAGATATTAGTGGCAATTTCCACTGGACGCATAGATGATATCGTTCTCGATGAACTACACCGTCCCCAAACTTTCTTTAACACCTACACCCAAACAGGTTGTACCCGCAATATTCACTTTGCTTACAAAGCCACAACAGCGGAGTTTGGACAACGCAAAGGTTGTCTATTCTACGACTTGGGTTGTCGTGGGCCTATGACCCATTCCTCCTGTAACCGCATCCTCTGGAACCGCGTATCATCGAAAACTCGCGCCGGAATGCCCTGTTTAGGCTGTACAGAACCAGAATTCCCCTTCTATGACCTCAAACCCGGAACGGTATTTAAAACTCAAACCGTTATGGGTGTTCCTAAAGAAATACCACCTGGAGTCAACCATAAAGATTACGCAGTCCTCACCGTTGTGGCAAAAGACGCAGCCCCAAAATGGGCAGACGAAGACTTTTTTACTGTTTAGGTAATGGGACTGGAGACTAGGGAATTAAAATTCTCCTGTTCTTCTTCCTCCTATTCTTCTTCCTTCTGAACTCCTGAACTCCTGAACTCCTGAACTCCTGAACTCCTGAACTCCTGAACTCCTATTATTATGCCAATTCAAACCTTAGATATTTCTCCCGTTGGTAGAGTTGAAGGCGATTTAGATGTCCGTGTCGAAATTGATAATGGATATGTAACAAATGCCTGGACTCATGCTGAACTTTTTCGCGGTTTTGAAATTATTTTACGCGGAAAAGATCCCCAAGCTGGTTTAATTGTCACTCCTAGAATTTGTGGAATTTGTGGCGGTTCTCACCTCAGTTCTGCATCTTGGGCATTAGATACTGCTTGGGGAACAGAAGTTCCTCGTAACGCAATTTTGGCGAGAAATTTAGGTCAAATTGTGGAAACAATCCAAAGTATTCCTCGCTATTTTTATGGATTGTTTGCCATTGATTTAACTAATAAAAATTATCGCCGTAGTCATTTTTATGATGAAGCCTGTCGGCGCTTTGCTGCCTTTACAGGTACATCCTATGAAATTGGTGTGACAATTTCCGCTAAACCTGTCGAAATTTACGCTTTATTAGGTGGACAATGGCCGCACAGCAGTTATATGGTGCCTGGTGGTGTGATGTGCGCCCCCACTTTGACTGATATTACCCGCGCCTGGGCAATTCTCGAATATTTCCGCACCAATTGGTTAGAACCTGTTTGGTTAGGTTGTTCTTTGGAAAGATATGAAGAAATTCAATCCTATGAAGATTTCCAAAAATGGTTAAATGCTGATGTTAAACATCGGGAATCTGATTTAGGTTTATACTGGCGCATGGGTTTAGATATCGGTTTAGATCGATATGGTGCTGGTGTGGGTAAGTATGTAACTTGGGGTTATATTCCCCATGAGGATAAATACAATAAACCCACCATTGAAGGACGTAACGCTGCTGTGATTATGAAAAGCGGTGTTTACGATAGCTTCACTGATACCCATGCTTTGATGGATCAAGCTTTTGCCCGTGAAAATTTAACCCATTCTTGGTATGATGAAGGTACAGAAGATTGGCATCCGAGCGATCGCACCACTTCACCTACTATCAACAATAATAAAGACTTTGGCGGTGCATATTCCTGGGCAAGTGCAGTCCTTCACCAAGACTTAGGACGTTTAGAAGCAGGACCCCTCGCACGTCAACTAGTTGCAGGTGGTACACACGGCGAATCTTGGCAACATTACGACCCCTTTATTCTTGATGTCTTCAAAAAAATGGGTGGTGCAAATGTTCACGTTAGACAACTAGCGAGAGTCCACGAAATTGTCAAGTTATATCGCCAAGCTGAACGCTGTTTACGGGAGTTTAAATTAAACGATCCTTGGTATATCAAACCTCAAGAAAAAGACGGTAAAGGTTGGGGTGCAACTGAAGCAGCAAGAGGGGCATTATGTCACTGGGTAGAAATCGAAAAAGGCAAGATTAAACAATATCAAGTTATCGCCCCCGGAACTTGGAATATTGGACCCCGTGACGGTGCTGGACAACGTGGACCCATAGAACAAGCATTAATAGGTACACCAATTGAAGATCCTAATGACCCTGTAGAAGTTGGTCATGTTGCGCGTTCTTTTGATTCTTGTTTGGTATGTACTGTTCATGCCCATGATGCGAAAACGGGAGAAGAATTAGCACGTTTTCGGACAGCTTAGGAATTTTATCACGCAGAAACGCAGAGGCACAGAGAGTTTTTCTTTGTATTCTTTGCGTTCTTTTTTCAATTTGCAATTACGAATTATTTTGTCGGTTGCATTACAAAAACTGCCTAACCATTAAGATAGGCTGATTTTAAGTGATTGGTAATTGACAATAATCATTTATTGGCAATCCAAAATCTAAAATCTAAAATCTAAAATTGGTAATGCTTGTGTCTAATTTAGAACTATACAAATATCTTCCTCAACTTCCTGATGCAGCACTGCAAGAATTTACACAATGGTGTATTTTAGAGCAGTCAACAGCCGCGGGATTAGAGTTTAAACCTGATGAAGCTAAGTTGAAAAACTTAGAACCATTAAATTACATCAAGCTGCTAATTGACCAATTCATGAAAGTAAAACCAGACCCAATTAGAGCAGGTTTAGTAGCTGTAATTGCGGGACAACAAGCTGATAAACACAATTTATCAGGTTTAGCTGCAATGGTTGATTTTGTTGCCCTTTATGTTAAATATTTAATTCCTAAAGATGGCACTAATCCTGAAGAAGCAGATCAGATTTTAGCTAAAGCATCCCAACACCAGTATGATAAATTAGCTGAAATTGCTAAACAACATGGTGTAAATTTATAGATTCCTGGAGTGGGCATTGCCCACTTTTAAAATTAAAAATTAAAAATTAAAAATTAAAAAATTAAACATTTTAAAAAATCGTAGTATATAAACTACCATTCTTGATTTCAATCAAAAATAAATCGTCAGCATATCATGGCCTATGATTCCTACGTGATCACGCCAGCTATAGCCATATTCCTAAATTTCTGAACTCCTAAATAAATCCTCATCAATTTTAAAATCATTTTTTGATATAATGTAATATGAAGAATTATAAATATTCTTTGCAGATTTTTGATTGCAGAGATGTTTATTATTCATACCGTTTAATTTTACACATTGTATATCTAATGTTTAAATTGCTATGAAGACAGATATGAATTGGCAGCAACTCGCCACACCTACCGTAGTTACAGAAACTACACCCAGTTTTTTGGGAGAAATTATCCAAGAAACCCTAGCTTTAACTCGTCGTCTGTTTATTCAATTGCAACGCCGTCCTTCTAGTCTGGTAGCGGGAATTATTCAACCGGTAATGTGGTTGGTATTATTTGGTGCTTTGTTCCAAAATGCACCCAAGGGTTTATTCGGTACTACGACAAATTACGGTCAATTTCTAGCTGCGGGTGTGATTGTTTTTACCGCTTTTGCAGGGGCGTTGAATGCTGGTTTACCAGTGATGTTTGATCGGGAATTTGGTTTTTTAAATCGGTTGCTGGTTGCACCTTTAGCTTCGCGCTTCTCAATTGTTTTTGCTTCTGCTATCTTTATTATTAGCCAAAGTTTACTGCAAGCAGCGGTAATTGTGGGTGCAGCGGCGTTTTTAGGTGCAGGTTTACCAGATGTAACCGGATTAAGTGCGATCGCATTAATAGTTTTCCTGCTGGCTTTAGGTGTAACAGCGATTTCCTTGGGTTTAGCTTTTGCTTTGCCAGGACACATTGAATTAATCGCGGTTATTTTCGTTACCAACCTACCTTTGTTATTTGCCAGCACAGCCTTAGCACCATTATCCTTTATGCCAGGATGGTTGCAGGTTATCGCCACTCTTAATCCTCTTAGCTATGCCATTGAACCCATTCGTTATTTGTATCTACACAGCAGTTGGGGATTAAATGATGTCGTGATGCAAGCTTTTTGGGGTGATGTTACCTTTGGAGGAGCATTGTTAGTCTTATTGGGATTTGCTATGGTGGCTTTAATTAGCATCCAGCCCCAATTACGTCGGACTCTTGCTTAAGATAAAAAGCAGAATGTGAGGGGAAATATCATGAAAAAACAGTCTTTACCAGTTCAAAAAATCTTGTTAGCTACTTTAGCAGGATTGAGTTTTGCGTCTTTGCTGACAGCACAACCCAGCTTGGCTGATACTAATCAACCCTTTAGTAGTTTGGAAAGCGACACTAATAGCAATCCTTTATCTGGTAATTCCTCAGATTTCAATTTATTTAACCTGATTCATCAGGCAAATTTCGGTACTCTCAACTGGAATTCTGAACAACAGAATGAACAATTGGATGATGCAGCAGCAGCGTTTAAAGCCAGACAACAAAAACTCATGCAAGGTCAGCAGCAGCAAAACTCCAATTCACCTACATCTGAACAAAATACATCACCATTGATCACTCTCCCTTCAGACAAATAACTCAGTGTCAGTTGTCAGTTGTCATTTTTGCATTTTGACTACTGACTCCTGACTTCTACCAAATCATCTGGTCAAAGAATTACAAACCAACTGCGGCTAAAATGTCATCAGCATGGGTAGCTGTGCTGACAGCACTGTCTACATGAATAATTTTACCAGTGGGATCTATTACGTAAGAAACACGCTTGGCATAACCACCACCATCAACATCGTAAGCAGTAATAATGCTTTTATTGGTGTCAGCTAGTAGGGGAAAATTCAAGTTATATTTTTGGGTAAATGCTTGGTGAGAAGTTTCATCATCTGCACTCACACCCAGTACAACAATGTTTTTATTGGTATATTGTTCCTGTGCATCACGGAAACTGCAAGCTTGTTTGGTGCAGCCTGGTGTATCATCTTTGGGATAAAAGTATAAAACTACGGTTTTACCCGCAAAATCAGATAATGATACGGTATTGCCGTTTGTGTCTTTGGTGGTAAATGCAGGTGCGACTGTACCAACTGCTAGAGGCATAATTCAGAGTTCCTGTATTAATTTCTGATGCATTACAGATTTTACAATAATTTACAATAAACAGAGAATATAAATAAGGCTTGCTGAATAAAGCATAGGGAAGATAGGAAATTTCCCCATCTCCCTTATCACCCCCATCTTCCACCGTCCCCATCTCCCTTATCTCCCTTATCTCCCTCATCTCCCTCATCTCCCCCATCTCCCCCATCTTCCACCGTCCCCAATATTAAACTTATGACTAGTGCTAACTACACCCATCCAAAACCCTTTGTTTATACCCAAGCTACAGTAGAACGAGCCAAGCGATCGCTAATTTGTTCTCCCTTCAAATTGGCATTATTTCTGACGATGCAGACAAAAAGTGTTCCCGTGAGTGCGATCGCCATGGAAAATGGGATCAAACAAGGTTATACCCAACGTCCATTATCAGAATTAGTCTGTGACAACAACTTAAACTGGCTGATTCAAGTGGGAGTATTGCGACGAGAAGTAGATGGACAAGGAATTACAGACAGTTTTCGTCTCACACCCCTTGGAAATCAATTATTAGAAAAATTACAACAACCAGAATTACCCATACCAACATTGGGCGATCGCCTCTATGATACCTTCATCCGTTGGGTTCGACTGCCTTTTTAACTAAAACCGCAAGAAGCCTACACTTACCGCAAAGCAAAAGTGTAGGAAGATGTCACTAAGGTATAGGGTATATGTGGGGTGTAGGGGAAAACAGGGAATATTTATCTTTTTACTAAAATCCTAAACTCGGCCGTATTTTCCCTGATACATCATATTTTTCCTGAAAAATTGACAAGCTAAGTAAAGCAAGTCAAAGTGAACTAGAGATAGAAAGCAACAATCCCAAGCGACAACCACCGAGAATAATTAATTACCATATCCCTAAAATTACAAATAATGAAATCAATTATGGTTGTGGGGACAACATCCCACGCAGGAAAATCACTAATTACCACAGCTATTTGTCGGATTTTGTCACGTCGTGGATGGCGAGTAGCACCCTTTAAGGGACAAAATATGGCTTTAAATGCTTATGTTACCGCCAGTGGAGGAGAAATAGGTTATGCCCAGGCCGTACAAGCTTGGGCAGCGGGTGTATCCCCGTTAGTAGAAATGAACCCAATTTTACTTAAACCCCAAGGGAACATGACCTCCCAAGTCATCCTCAAAGGTAGACCCATCGGTAAAGTTAGCGCCACAGATTATTATGAGCAGTATTTTGACATTGGTTGGCGAACAATAGAAGAAAGCTTAAAGCATTTAGGCACAGAATTTGATGTTTTAGTTTGTGAAGGTGCTGGTAGTCCCGCAGAGATTAACCTGAAACACCGCGACTTAACCAACATGAGAGTAGCAAAATATTTAGATGCACCCACTCTGTTAGTAGTCGATATCGACCGAGGAGGCGCTTTTGCTCATGTGGTAGGGACTTTAGAACTACTAGAACCAGACGAACGGGCTTTAATCAAAGGGGTAGTAATTAACAAATTCCGGGGAATACGATCAATCCTTGATCCAGGAATCAAATGGTTAGAAGAACGCACAGGTATTCCGGTTGTTGGTGTTATCCCCTATTTAGAAGAAGTATTTCCAGCCGAAGACTCGCTAGACCTGCTAGAGAGAAAATACCAGAAAACCAATGCTGAACTAAATATCTCAGTTATTCGCTTACCAAGAATAGCCAATTTTACCGACTTTGATCCACTGGAATCAGAACCGACCATTTCAGTAAAATACCTTAGTCCTAAGCAAGATTTAGGACATCCTGATGCAGTAATTATCCCCGGAACAAAGACTACTATTGCTGATTTAATCATCCTGCAAAAAAGTGGTATGGCAGAAGCAATCCAGAATTATGCAGCTTCTGGAGGAACAGTTTTAGGCATTTGTGGAGGGTTTCAAATGCTAGGGCAAATGGTCGCCGATCCAGAAGGTGTAGAGGGGCAAGCAGGCAGATATCAAGGGTTAAATCTGTTACCAATTAAAACTGTAATTACAGGGCAAAAAATAGCCCGTCAGCGTCAAGTCAGTTCTAATTATCCCCAAATGGGCTTACCAGTCAATGGTTTTGAAATCCACCAAGGGCGATCGCGCATAGAACAACCAACCGACAAACCCACCTGTCAACCACTATTTGATGATGTTAATTTAGGCTTAGTAGATAATTGTCAATCCGTTTGGGGTACTTATCTGCACGGAATATTTGATAATGGACCGTGGCGACGAGCTTGGATTAATCGCCTTCGTCAACAGCGGGGTTTGAAATCCTTACCCACAGGAGTTGCTAACTACCGAGAACAGCGAGAACAGATTTTGGACTCTTTAGCCACCGAAATAGAAAGCCATTTAAATTTAACTCCGTTTATATCTTAGATAATGGGTAATGGGTAATGAAGATCAACATCCGTTTTCTACCAGATGATGTCACAGTTAATGCCGAAGTAGGAGAATCCCTGTTAGATGTAGCAGATAGGGCAGGGGTATCAATTCCTACAGGTTGTTTAATGGGGACTTGTCACGCTTGCACAGTGGAACTAGATGATGGAGAAGTCATCCGTGCGTGCATTACACCAGTTCCACCAGGAAATGAGGAATTAACTATACATCTTTTTAGCGATCCAACTTGGTAGTTTATATCTAAACCAGTGTGAATGGATTAACACTCCATTTCAGTAGGAGAATTACAGCGTTTTAGTTAAATCCATTCATCCAGAGTCTGTTCTTACGATACCATTTTTATAATGTAAAGCACATAACATAAACTTATGGTAGAACCAGACTCTTTACCAACTGAGGTAATTCTCACAAACCCGCGTCAGTCTCTTGGTAAATTACTGCTTGATTGGACACCCCAACCGGGAAACTATCTTGATTTTGAAGGTAAAACCTACGCAGTTTTAGAGCGTCGTCATAGATATCAGCTTAAATCAGGGCGATACCACCTATATAATGTCGTTATTTACGTACAAAAAGCCCAACGACCATCAGAAAAAAGTTTAGTACAGGGACGCTGGGTAATAGGTGATGCTACTTGTGACTACAATGCTCATTCAGAAATCATCCGCTGTGCAGTCAACCCAGAAGGACCCTGTGAATCATGCCGTTTTTATGAAAATCAGGTGATAGTTGATAGTTGATAGTTGATAGTTAACAGGTGACAGGTGACAGGTGACAGGTGACAGATAAGAAAGAGTTTTTACCAATTACCAATTACCAATTACCAATTACCCATTACCCATGACCTCTCCCACAGTCAAACGAGTACCATTCACAAAATCCCATCCTGACTGGGGACGTTTCCCAGTTAGCTGTACTTCTCTCAAGAGCAACAAACCTTCTCCAGTTTGGACAATTGCTCCCATTCCCTTCACAATACTGACCACTTCCCCAGGTTGACCTGATATAGTTGACAAATCAGGTATTTTATGTATTTTTTCTTGTAGTTCTGTTGGTAATTGACATATATAAGCCGAACCTAGAGGAATAGTGGCAGTTATTTTCATTGTTTGATTACGAAAGGTCGCAATGCAGTTAGGATAAAAGCCTCTAATTTGATTGTGTAATTGTATAGCAGTCTTTGACCAGTCTAAATTGTAATCTGGCTTTTGAATCAAAGAGGCATAAGTTGCGGCATCGTTATCTTGAGGAATGGCTTGAATCTGTTGTTTTTCCAACTGGTACAAAGTTTCTATTAGTAAATCTGCACCAAGAATTGCTAATTTCTCCCCTAAAATCTGGGCATTATCTAGCAAGTTAATTGGTGTTATGGCTTTTAGCAGCATATCTCCTGTATCCATCCCTACATCCATTAACATGGTTGTGATTCCGGTTTCTTGCTCACCGTTATATAAACACCACTGAATGGGAGCAGCCCCCCGATATTGGGGTAAAATTGAACCATGTACGTTAATACAGCCCAATTTCGGCATTTTTAAGATTTTCTTAGATAAAATTTGTCCATAGGCAACCACAATAAACACATCTGCTCCTAGTTGTTGCAGTTGGGTTAAAGTTTCAGTATCTTTTTTGATTTTTTCAGGTTGCCAAACAGGCAGATTGTGAGCAGTAGCCAGTGCTTTTACTGGAGAAGGTGTTAATTTATTTCCTCGCTCTCGGCGTTTATCCGGTTGGGTTACAACTCCCAAAACCTCACATTCTGGATGATTCAACAATTTTTCTAGGGTGGGAACGGCAAATTGGGGAGTACCAAAAAATACAATTTTCATTAGTTATTAGTCATTAATCATTAGTCAATATTAAGTGCGTCACGAATCACTGACAACTGACTGCCTACAACTCACCAAATCACGATATCTATGAAAAAAACGCAGGGCAATTTGGCTGTGAGGATATTAAATTTTAGCTATTTAGTGGTAAAGTATTGATTATCGGTGCAACAAAAATCTCTTGATGAAGTACAATGCTTTGGCAAGCTGGTCAGTTAATTTTAATTACTGCTCCTTTTTTTGGCGAGTAAAAGTATTGCCTTATATCTCAAGGGTGGACAGTTTAGGATCTACTTATTTGATATTTTACCAAACTTAGCTTTATTGTAGTTATGCGATCGCACATAGTATAAATATTTTGTTAAATATTTTTTATTTATTTGCGAATAAACTAGCAATTTATAGCTTGGGATAGATAACAATGAGGTGTTCGTTGATTGTCCAATGACCATCCTAGATTTTCCAAAGACTAAATCGCCTTTATTAAGATAGTCTTTCGTGTTATCGAGGTTAACGTTGTTATAGCAGATTATTAATAGATAAAACTGTCTTAAATTCAGTAGCTAGAGCTAATGCGATTTTAAGCGATGAACCTCAACAATTTAGGCATGATTCTTATTTGCCTAAAAATCGGCTTATATCCTTTTTACAGTTACCTACTATTTAGTTAATGCTAAATACAGGTAGAACTTAAATTTATAGTCACATCAACAATACTGGAGTGAACAACAATAGTATTTTATGTGATCGGATTGTCCTGGAAAATTACAGATTTTAAAGATTGTAAAGGTGTGAATGATGATACTGAAACTTTTGTAAAGTGATGCAAAATTTAGAGAGATTATCTCGTTAGAGCTTCTAGTTTGTTGTTATACATAATAATAGCTTTTCCCAGTCGCCTTATATAGACATTGCTCCTCACCATAGCAACCGCCCCTTAGAGAGTCCACTCATGCTGAAATCCCTTTTGCTGTCAGGATGGTTCCGCGTACAACCATTTCTTAAGTACGCTGTTGTTATTATAGTAATTGCTCCTTTTGTAGGGGTATCAGTTCACACATCCTTAGCGAAACAATTACAGGTAGCAAAAAGTAGTTCTGGGCTGAACGAATGGGATTCAAAATCCCAAAAAACAATTGTTGCTAGAAAATCTAATTTAAATATAGGTGAAGTTACTTCTTTACCAGGCAAATTTGGGATTGGACTAGCAAATACATCTATAAATCAAAAAAGGGAAATATTAGCAAATTCTGGGGTAGGACAAAATAATTCTCACTCAAGCGATGATATAAATATTACTGGTAATTCCCCTTTCGTGAAACAGGCTCAATTACCAAATACGCCTGTTGTCCAAACTAGTTTAATTGAAAAATTAAAAGCAGCCAAAAATCAGGCTTTGGGTGGTATTAACTCTCAAGGGCGTGAAAATATCGATCAAGAGGGATTAGTAACATCTAGTATTAGAGAATCACAGCCACCCTTAATGAAAGAAGTTCCTATAGATGGACCACCAAGGGATGCCGACGCTTTACCAGATGATCCCATGGGTAGCCCCCATCCGATCCCTTGGAAGTGGATCATGATGACACAAGAGACAATGGGTGGTCAAGGGCGTTCTGGAGTGCGGCACTATCGCAGCATACCAGTGGTTTCCCCTGATGGTAGATATGCGGTCTATAGCCGTGTGCAACTGGAAGTCAACCCAGAAATGCACAATAGCCGAGTGACTAGCTTATTGTTTATAGAAGACCGACAAACCAAGAGTTTACGGGTAATGGCGAAAACATCTGACGTTAATGATCCTTTATTAAAACAAGCTGTCTCGGAAACACAATCTCAGGCTGAAGGAAAAATAGGGGTCTTAGTACCGATCAGTTGGTCTCAAAAAGGCGATCGCTTTTTAGCCCGCAAATTTGTCGGCATCTTCAACACAGCAGATGTCACAGACCAAGCTGTAATTTGGGATCGGCAGGACAATAATATCAAAACAGTTGCTCCCGTCCAAGCTGACGATGACCATGAAAAAATAGCAATATTGTTAGGTTGGAGTAAACAACAACCCGATCATGCCCTCTTCCGATCTGGTGAACTAGGTGAAGAAAATTGGCCTTTGGTGCAAGTTGCCAGCGATGGTAAGACAGTGAATGTTACCACCGACGGAGATCAACCAGTAACTTTTGGTGTCACAGAGTCACAAATTTGGGCAGAGCCACAAGTTGCTTCCAGATAACGTAAAATGAGCCTGTTTTTTCAGCAAATCAGGCTCATTCCTTATTTATTTACTCGCTCTTTTTCAAATTCATCCTGATGCAACAGACACACAAAGGGAAGTATATATACCTTAATTGATTAACTGCCCTCAGGTGGAACTGGGGGTTTAATTAAAACATTTCACGACTTTATACAAAAAACTATCTGATTAGATCAAACCTTCCGGATATAGTTATAACCTAGATGGATAAAAAAATAGTAGATGCACCTTAATTAGATTTTAGCCCTCATCTGAAACTGAGGGTTTTATTTTAGCAACTCTTAATTGCTTAATTCTGTATTGTGAAAGTATAATACAGAACTTTTCTAATTTGAGTCAGGATTCTGACAAAGCACAAGATGGAAAATTAACTTTTCTGTTCATTGACCTCAGCTTTTTAAGCTGGGTACTATATCATAGCAAGCCTCTGATGGGGATGGTATATATTTTTGTAACAATTATTCTCCCATCACAGGAATGTGGATTTTGAATTAGAAATTCCCAAATCTAAAATCCCCAATCAAAAATGCTGTAAATAAGAAGGGAGTAAACCGGGAGCCAACAATAGCGCATAACCAATAAACCCAAACAAGAAAGTAATCAAAGCTGTAAACACATAGCCGATACATATCAGCAAGCCATCAGATTCAATAGTTGCAACCGCTAAAAGTAAAATACCAATTGTCGGGATAGGATTGGTAAAAGGAATGGGCGCAATTAGTAAGATTGTCAACCAAGAAATACAAAACCCATTGAGTTGCCAAGTTAAAGGATGAGAAGCTATTTTTTTCAAGCGGGGACGGGTGATTTTCTCCAATACCCTAGTAACTCGACACAGGTTTTGTAAGATGATTTGAGCAAAAGTCCGAGGAAATTTATAGTTAGCGATTTTTTTAGGAAGCCAAGGCGATCGCCTACCTAAAAGCATCTGCACAGACAACAGCAAGCAAGCAGCCCCGAAAGGACCAGTTAGACCTGGGGGCATAGGGAAAAGAAAAGGTAAAACCAATAATGCAATGACTAAACTAAAACTCCGTTCTGAAGTTTGCCCCAAAATATCGCCCAGAGTTAGTGGCTGTTCGGCTAAACGTTGCAGTAAAGACTGAATATCTTGAGAAAACCTCAAATTCATTGTCGTGCTACTTTATAGGAATTGCCACATCTACACTCATTATAAAGGAGGGACTAAAACACTGATAGCCCTGGGCATCACTCGAAACACAGCCGGAGTATACCTGGTAATTTCCCCATCTGTATTAATAGGATAGGGTCTACGAGTATAAATCTCAATTTCCTGACCCTGGATAGCGCGAACACTCCGCCAATGAATATGTCTACCTTGACGTATAGCAGGCAATAAAGGTATGATTTGCCACCAATGGTTAATTTCTAAACTATAAAGATCCAATCTTTGGTCATCTATAGACGCATCATGAAATACAGCCATTCCACCACCATAATACCGCCCATTCCCCACAGCAATTTGTACAGTCTTGACGTGAAATGATTCGCCATTGGTGCGAATTTCTGCACTAAAAGGACGAGATTTCCAAATTACCTGCAAAGCAGCAGCCACATAAGCAAATATTCCCCAACGGCGTTTCACCTCTTTAGTTAATTGTTGAGTAATTTTTACACTCAAACCCAGACTAGCAACATTAAAAAAATACTTCCCATTTACCCAACCCAAATCAATACGTCGCAACTGTCCACCAGCGATAATTTGACACGCTTCCGCTAAAGAATTAGGAATACCTAAAGTTCTAGCCAAATCATTAGCTGTTCCCAAAGGTAAAATACCCAAAGGTAACTGAGTATCAACTATGGCATCAACAGCAGCATTAAGAGTACCATCTCCACCACCAACAATTACCAAATCAATTTCCTGCTGGTATCGCTTAATAACATCACCCAAATGTTCAGGATGTTCTGTAGACTCTTCAATCACATTAAAACCCAGCGTTTCCAAACAACGAATAGCAGCCAAGAGACGTTCTTTTCCTTGCCGAGAATGATGATTTACCAACAGTAGAGCGCGGGGATTCATGGGGCGTACCTTTTGTAGTTTAAATGTAAGGATTCTCCATGTCTTTCGACCTTGCTTGAATTTTAATCTCAAAGCTTGGTAAAGCGATCATCAAAATTACAAACAAATAAGGTTGGATCTGGTTAAGCCAGAGGAATAAAGACGCAATTACTATTAGGGTATCCTTTTCTGGAGTCGTAGGCATCTCTCATAAAGTAGGAAAAAGATATATAAGAATTCAGAAATCAGGAGTCAGGAGTCAGAATGTTTGAGAAATTGGTTAATGATCAAAAATCAAATAGGTATTGTTGACATTAGCCTGAAAAAGCTAACTACTGGTGGCTGAATGCTTACAAAAATATTAATTCATGGTTTGGACACAATACTGGAAACCTGCTGTATTGAAAAAGCTAAAACAAACCCCTACTTTGTTCAATAAACAAAATAGGAGCTATTTTTTTATTTGAAAATATAGGACTTCTATTTGATTTTTGATAGCTTGCGTGGCGTAGCCATACAGAACTCCGTACATACTGAAAGCCTTCTTTCCTGTTCCCTGCCTCCACGAAAAATATGGCTTACGCCACGCTACGCGAACATGAATCAAATCGGATCACTATATCAGCAATTACACAACAGGTGCATTTGTTGCTTCTGCTTGCTTGGTCAGCAAGTATGAAACTATGCTATATTGTGATTGATTGAAAGTATTGGTGTTGGTTAATTGTGACAGATGTAAATCAGACAATCTAGGCTGTGAAAATTGCCAATAAACAGTGTTTACAGTTTTTTGAAAATTCATTTGTAAATGCTCATCAATTAGTTCTTAACTGTGTTTTCAGCGCCAAAAACAGCAATAATAAAAATATATTGCTGGCACTATGATTACACTAGAACATATACATGATTTGTGAATTATGGTTATTCTCAAACATAAATCCTAGTTACCCTGGCACACAATTATTAATTCTGAATTGTGCCAGATGTAAGTAATATTCCAAAATATATAGGCATCCGGTTTGATTCCTGAATTTTCCTATGTAGGAAGGCAAGAGGCAAAAGGCAAGAGGCAAGAGGATTTGAGAATATAAAGGTGTACCGAGTTTTGTTCAAAAATCAAATAGGAGTCCTATATGTTTTTAGTCAAATAAAAACTTATGGCTCTTCGGTACATTTAGCATAACAAGTACCATAGAATCAAACTTATCAATCAATTTTGGCATATAAACCACGTCTACTTTGAAACCCATAGTTTTTTCTTAATCGGGTTTTGTTCCTAAATCTTATACTCGGGTAGGGGTTGTTAGTTAGAAGGGTGTTTTATTGTGTGCAATAATTCGTTAAACGAATCGTTATAGGAATTGTTGTACAAATCGTTAAACAATCTCAGGGACATACAAGCATATCTGAGTGAGATAATTGATAAGCAGAACCCCTCAAAGTTGTGGCGATCGCAAAAGTAAAACTTATATATAAAATCCCCTAAAAATCACCCTACTTGGTACTAATTTGGTACGATTTAAAGGTCAACACCACAAAAGCAATTATTCCAAAACCATTAAACTACCAAAACTCAGGCATACCAACACTTTCAATAAAAGCCCGTGACGAGGATTGAACTCGTGACCTCACCCTTACCAAGGGTGTGCTCTACCACTGAGCCACACGGGCATAGATTCGGATTTAAATCGCGAGTTATAAGTTACAAAGCTGAGAAGTTTTCTCGACACTCAGCTATTGTAACTCACATCTCTAGAAGTGGTGGGCCGGGCTGGATTTGAACCAGCGTAGGCGTAAACCAACGGATTTACAGTCCGTCTCCATTAACCACTCGGACACCGACCCGTTGTGTCCCACGCTTTACAATATTAGCAGCAGGTTTTGGATTTGGCAAGGGGTTAAGAAATTTTTTTTTGAGAAACTCCAGATGCTTTGCAGAAAGAGGGTTCGGTGAGGGCTTGGCTAAATTCGATCGCTTGTGTGTACACATAAATTATGTAATTGGAAACTGCCATAGGCGATCGCTCTCTTTTCAGATTTATCCCCCACAAGCGCATAAATGTAAATTTCCATATAATTACCCTTAAGTTTAATACTGTGATTATGTTTATAATCAGCAAAGACAGTGTTATGAAGGTGCGATCGCCTATAGCAATGGTGATAGCGTGGCGTAAGCCATAGCCAATTGCCACTCAACATAATAAAAATTGATATAAAAATATCAGAGGAGTACGGCTACGGTGAACATTACTGGGTATGAACTTTGCGAGCAACTCTACAATAGTTCAAAAACCTTGATTTATCGGGGTTATCGACAGAATAACCACAAATCGGTAGTTATCAAACTACTCAAAAACCCATATCCTACTTTCCAGGAACTGGTGCATTTTCGCAATCAATATACTATTGTTAAAAATATCAACTCACCCCTAATTATTAAAGTCTATAGCTTAGAATCATATCAGAATAGTTATGCCTTAATCATGGAAGATTTTGGAGGAATTTCTTTAAAAAAATATACTACCAAAAAAGAAAAATCTTTACAGGAATTTTTGCCCATAGCCATTGCCATTACTAATAGTTTAGAAATATTACATCAACATCATATTATTCACAAAGATATTAAACCTAGCAATATTTTAATTAATCCCGAAACCAAAAAAATTAAATTAATAGACTTTAGTATTGCATCTTTACTGCCACGGGAAACACAAGTTCTGTTAAATCCTAATGTTTTAGAAGGCACACTGTCTTATATTTCACCAGAACAAACAGGCAGGATGAATCGGGGCATAGACTATAGAAGTGACTTCTATTCATTAGGTGTAACTTTCTATGAATTACTCACAGGAAAGTTACCTTTTTCATCAGATGATCCAATGGAGTTGGTACATTGCCATATCGCTAAAACCACTTCCCCAGTACATCAAATCAACCCACAAATTCCTACATTAATTTCCGCCATTGTGAGTAAATTAATGGCAAAAAATGCAGAAGAACGCTATCAGAGTATATTAGGTCTAAAATATGATTTAGAAAAGTGCTGGCAGCAGTTAAGAGACACAGGTAAAATAGCAGAATTTAGCATAGCTCAAAGAGATGTAAGCGAAAAATTTATTATCCCAGACAAATTATATGGAAGAGAACTAGAAGTAAAAACTCTGCTTGAATCATTTACCAGAGTCAGCCAAGGGGCAACAGAAATGATGCTAGTTGCGGGATTTTCAGGAATTGGGAAAACAGCAGTAGTAAACGAAGTTCACAAACCAATAGTCAGGCAAAGAGGCTATTTTATCAAAGGAAAATATGATCAGCTTCAAAGGAATATTCCCTTCAGTGCCTTTGTACAAGCATTCCGAGATTTAATGAATCAATTATTAACAGAAAGTCAGGCACAAATTCAGGAATGGAAAAGCAAAATATCAGCAGCATTAGGTGAAAATGGACAAGTAATTATTGAAGTAATTCCTGAATTAGAAAAAATCATTGGTCAACAACCACCAGCAATAGAATTATCAGGAACATCTGCTCAAAATAGATTTAATTCATTATTTCAGAAATTTGTCCGGGTCTTTACAACAAAACAACATCCATTAGTAATGTTCTTAGACGATTTACAGTGGGCAGATTCATCATCATTAAACTTAATACAATTGTTGATGAGTGAATTAAAAGGAGGATATTTATTATTAATAGGAGCATATAGAGATAATGAAGTATCAGCCATCCATCCTTTCAGTTTATGTTTGGCAGAACTCAAGAAAGTAAACTCCATAATCAATACAATTACCCTAGTTCCCCTGAGTAACTATAGCTTAAATCAACTCGTAGCAAATACCCTAAGCTGTGCATTAGATATTTCCAAACCATTAACCAAATTAATCTATCAAAAAACTGAAGGAAATCCATTTTTTAGCACCCAATTTCTCAAAATACTGTACGAAGATGGACTAATTAAATTTGAACGAGAAAGTGGAAATTGGCAATGTGATATTACCAAAATTCAAGAATTATCCCTGTCCAATGATGTAGTAGAATTCATGGCGCAGCAATTAAAAAAACTGCCAGAAATTACACAGAATGTTTTAAAATTAGCAGCTTGTATCGGCAATCAATTTGATTTGACAACCTTGGCAATCGTCTTGCAACAATCAGAAATAGAAGTAGCTGCTTGTTTATGGCAAGTATTACAAGAAGGCTTAATTTTACCACAAAGTGAAATTTATAAATTTTATTTAGGCAATGAAGCACAAGAAATTAAGCAAGATAAATCAATAGCTAATTATAAGTTTTTACATGATCGTGTTCAACAAGCTGCATATTCTTTAATTCCTGAAGACCAAAAACAAATAACACATTACAAAATTGGACAACTGCTGTTAAAACAAATTTCTCCAATCAACAGAGAAGAGAGAATATTTGAACTAGTGAATCAATTAAACTATGGAATAGCCTTAATTTCCCAACAAAATGAACGCAATGAATTAGCCCAACTTAATCTGATTGCTTGCCGTAAAGCTAAAAATGCCACAGCTTATCAAACAGGAAGTGAATATGCCCGCATTGGATTATATTTATTAGGAGAAAATGCTTGGCAGCAACAATATGAAATGTGTTTAGAGTTCCATAATTTAGCCGCAGAATTGGCTTCCTTATGCGGTGATTTTGAAAGCATGGAACAATTCATAGAAGCGGTTGTCAATCAGACGAAATCTTTATTAGAACAGGTTAACGCTTATCGAATTAGAATTTTAGCGAATACCTCTCAAAATAAACTGAATGAAGCGATCGCTACTGGATTACAATTCTTAGAAAAGTTAGGTGTCACCATTCCCCAAACACCTACACAAAATGATATTCAACAGGCAATTACAGAAATTGGACAACTAATCGCAGACAGGAAAATCACTGATTTAGTTGATTTACCCATCATGACCGATAGGGAAAAAACAGCCATTCTTCAAATTAGCGGTAGCATTATCCCCTCTGCTTTCATTTCTAATCCTCCCTTGTTTCCATTACTAAGTGCTAATTCCATTAAAGTATCTATTCAATATGGTAATACATCTGCTTCAGTATATCCTTATGCCTGCTATGGCATCATTGCTTGTAATCTTTTACAAGATATTAATACAGGAGTAGACTTTGGTCAGTTGGCACTTCAAGTTGTTTCTCAACTAGATGCCAAAGCTGTAAAACCAGAAGCATTATTTATAGTGGGATGCTTTATCTGGCATCGAAAATTTCACATTAAGGAAACACTGCCTCTCTTACAAGAAGGTTACACAATCGGCTTAGAAGTTGGCAACCATGAGTTTGCTGGATTTAGCATTCAAGGTTTGTGTCACAATTCTTTGTGGCGTGGTCAACCCCTTCCTGGCTTAGAAGAGGTAAATCGTACATATTGCAATAAGCTAGTACAATTAAATCAATTAACAGCAGCCAATTGGTGTCGGATTTATTGGCAATGTATTTTAAATTTATTGGAGATATCAGATCATCCTAGTATTTTATCTGGAGAAGCTGTAGAAGAAACAATATTTCTACCTCTACTAATAAAAGCTAATGACTGGACTGGTTTATGTTTATTCTATTTATTTAAGCTGATGTTGGGCTACCTATTTGGGGAAATTGAAGTAGCCAAAAACTATGCATTTGAAGCTAGAAATTATTTAATGGGTATTCGTGGAACTTTTAATGAATCACCATTTTATTTCTATGATTCATTGGTTGCTCTATCACAATTGACTCCACAATCAGCAGAAATTTCACAGCTTTTAGAACAGGTGGAACAAAACCAAACCCAATTAAAACTTTGGGCGCATTATGCTCCTATGAATCACCAGCATAAAGTTGATTTAGTAGAAGCTGAAAAATGTAGAGTATTAGGACAAAAAATAGAAGCTATTGACTTATATGACAAGGCTATTGCTGGTGCAAAAGCTAACGAATACATCCAAGAACAAGCTTTAGCTAATGAATTAGCTGCTAAATTCTATCTTGATTGGGGTAAAGAAAAAATTGCCCAATCTTATTTGATTGATGCTTATAACTGTTATCATAATTGGGGTGCTAAGGCAAAGCTTGAAGATTTAAAAAAATCCTATTTTTATTTACTTAAATCTATTATTAATTTACAAATAAATGATATCAGTTTAAAAAATCTTAATGATCTCTTATCTGGCTCTACTAGTGATTCTAGTATTACTAGTACGAATATTTCCGCACAGCTAGATTTAGAAACAGTGACTAAAGCAGCTTTAGCTATTTCTTCGGAAATTCATATTGATCAATTAATTTCTAAGTTAATGCAAGTAACTCTAGAGAATGTCGGAGCAGATAGGGCTGCTTTAATTCTCCAGAAAGAAGAAAATTTAATTTTAGTAGCTGATTGTATCACTTTTCAACAATGTAATTTACAGTTTACTCTAATTAATACTATTCAAAATTTACCCATTAGTATTATAAATTACGTCTATAATAGTAAAGAAAATGTATTAATTAATGATGCTATAAGTGAGAATAACCTTTATTCAGATCCTTATATTATCAAGACTAAACCGAAATCTATATTATGTACTCCCATTCTCAATCAGGGGCAATTTATTGGTATTATTTATTTAGAAAATAGTCTCACTACTGGGGTTTTTACTCCTGAAAGACTGAAAATTTTAAAAATTCTTTCTTCCCAATCAGCTATTTCTTTAGAAAATGCTCAATTATACTCAAACTTGGAAGAAAAAGTTGCTAAAAGAACTAAAGAATTAAATGCTAAAAATCTACAACTCGAACAAACTTTAGATGAATTAAAACGCACTCAAATACAATTAATTCAAACTGAAAAAATGTCTAGTTTAGGACAAATAGTTGCAGGTGTAGCCCATGAAATTAATAATCCCATTAATTTTATTTATGGTAACATTGACCATACCAGTCACTATATCAATGATTTACTCCGCTTAATAAAAGTATATCAACAAGAAAATATTAAGCCTTCACCAATTATTCAAAAAATTACTAAAGAAATAGACTTGGATTTCTTAATTCAAGACTCGCAAAAAATTCTCGATTCGATGAAATTAGGTGCTGAACGTATCAGTAATATTGTCTTGGGGTTACGTAATTTTTCACGGTTGGATGAAGCTAAAATGAAACCTGTAGATATTCATCAGGGAATTGACAATACATTGATGCTTTTACAATCTCGATTTAGAGAAAAATTAGGTAGTGTAGAAAATATAGTTATTAAAAATTATGCACAGTTGCCTTTAATTAATTGTTATGCTTCCCAACTCAATCAAGTATTTATGAACATTCTCAATAATGCTATTGATGCGTTATTTAAGCGTAGCCAACAATCATTACTTATACAACAACAAAATGATCCTATCCAGATTATTATTTGTACTCAATTAGTTAATTCTGACTGGGTAAGAATTTCTTTCCAAGATAATGGTTTAGGAATGAATGAAGAAACTAAAAAACGCATTTTTGATCCGTTTTTTACTACGAAAGATGTGGGTGAAGGTACAGGTTTAGGTTTATCAATTAGTTATCAAATTATAGTAGAAAAGCATGGGGGTAAAATTGACTGTATTTCCCAACTAGGAAAAGGTACGGAGTTTTTAATTGATATCCCTATTAAACAATATAGCAGGAGTCAGGAGTAAAGGGAGCATACCAATTTTGCAAAAAGACAGAATTATCAAATTTTGAATCTCTTCTTTTCTTCTTTCTTTTTGTACTTTGCGTTCTTTGCGGTTAATTCATTCTTGAATGTGACGCATCTTTATACATACAGCAGTTTGCATAGTTAGGGCTTGCTTAATAAAGCTAAAACTTAGATATATCAAGAGTTGGAAGGTTAAAAAGGTGAATCAGATGCAAGGAATAAGCGTTGAAACTACCAAAAATCTATCACTGGATCTGATTCAAGACTATTTTTCTCTTCTTCTAATTCTTCCTCCTGACTCCTGACTCCTGAATTCTGCTGTAATTGGTATTAGTAATTTTAAGACCTTGCCTCCTATCTAGGAGGCATTATTACTCAATTAATCAGGGAAAAACCATTCATCGTTTTCACCAATGATTGATTTATTGTATGCAATCCCAAAACTTTGTTTCAATATTGCTCTGGCACATTGCATAGCAGACATAACCGTAGCCTCAAAACATCCTGAGTTGTAACCATTGTTCACCCAATCTCCAGCTAAATAAAGGTTTCTAAATCCTGATTCATCCACTTTTAGTCGATAAGCTGTACTCCCAGGAACAGACATAACATATCTGTCTGCTGGGTTGATATTGAATCTCCAATACTGAGAATAAAATTTATCACTGCCTTGTTTGTGCAGAGGATCTACTAACAAATCCCAATTCAAACCCTGTGGATTGCTTTTTGTCGTGGCTTTAGGCCACAAATAACCAATATCATTCTCTAAAAAGTTGATTACTGATAGATTAAGATTGTCGATTTCCTTCTGTGGGAAAGTTGGAGGAATTCCAGGATCTGGGATTACCCCTGTAAAGTAAGCAAGGGAGTAGGGGTAATTGTCTCCATTCCAATTCTCACATTTGATTACCTCAGTCATATCAGCGTATACGCTATTTGGCTCAACATAAGAACCTAGAACTGGACTTGGCTTTTTCCAACCAAGCTGGTTCAAAGGTGGTTTCAACCATAATTGACCCCCTTGTGTAGTTACAGTTTTCACTTGAGAAAGCATATCTTGCCACTTTTGTCCAGTAGATGATTTGCTTTCTAAAATTTCTTTGCAAATAAAAGATAAGGGAGAAAGGGAAGTAGATAAAACTGCAATATCAAAATCTTTGCCTTTTTGCAGTATATGAGTTTCCCCTTGCCATGTAGTCCAAAAAGACTCTAAATCAATATTTTCTTCTTGGAGTTTCTCGGCTTGATCATCCACAATCTGGTCATACAGAGGTTTATTTGGCCAACAGTCTAGCCCTTTAACGCTGATCAAAGGTTCGTATTCTGCTGTTTTGAGATCAACTTGCTTCTCAACTGTAATAGCATCAATGGTGTTGTCGCCAATATGTACCTGTTTGACTGTGTGGAAAAAGTTGAATTTTACTCCCCGACGTTGAAGAAGTTTGTAGATTGGCGAAACTATCACATCTGCAAAACCAGCTTGGGCTTTCCACATAATTGCACCATTATACTTAAATAGCACAGTGGTTAAAATTCTAATTGCTACTCCCGCAGCTAGACGTGGATTGCTGATATCACCTTGAGGAAAAGCATAAACAAGCTCATAAAGAACTCTGATAAAACAAGATTGCAAGCTTTCTTCTCTTGCTCCATGTTTTTTCAACCAATCTCGATAATCTAGCTGATCAAGAGTATCTAAGGACTTTTTACCAGAAACAATCTCATCAGCAAATAGTCCGCGAATGTTGGCTAATGCTAAGTCGATCAAAGTTAGTCGCCAACTGGTTTCAAAATTACTATTAGTAATTTTCAATACTTTTTGACTAAATTGCTCCAGAAGTTGCAATATTAGGTTTTGATGGCAAGGTTTTTTACTGTTAATACCAGATGCTGTATCAAGAACCTGAATTAATAAATTTTCAGGATTCAAATTTTCCCATTTTTTCTGCTCACTGAAAAGTTCTTTTTGTTGCTCACCTAAAAGTAGTGCTATTTCCTCTGTAATTTCCATAATTCCAGAGGCTAACAACAATTCGACTAAATCTTTACCCGATTCTAGTACGTTAAATATTGGACAGCTATTTACTGGTTGTTCAATCTTTGTATAAATTTGCAGTACAAATTTAATTGTTGTGAGAATATGCTCCCATAAGCCATCTGTATTTTTATGTTCCCAAGGAACTAATTTATTCTGCGGAAAATTGAACTCTAAAGTTTTCCATTCGTTCAAAAAGTATTCAGTTAAGAAGATATCTGAGTGAGGTTTAAAAGCATCTCCTATTTCTGAAAATGGACCTATTCCTCCCAATTCTTGATAACAAGTATTTAATAGTTTAAAAGCATTGGCATAAAAGCCAAAAAATATGTGTAGACCATGTTCTTCGGCTCGATAATCTGGAGGATTGCTGTCGTACTCTTTGACATTTCTACCAGTAGCACATTTTCCTCCTAATCTCCAGCCTTGTTGGTAAAATTCTATTGAATAGTAGTTTTGCCATCCGGGAATGCTGGTTAGTTCGTAGGCTAATGCTAATCCAGCTATTCCTCCGCCTAAAATCGCTATTTTTTTAGTCATGATTTCACCGTAAAATTGGATGTTTTATTTTGGGAATTGGATATGGGATGTTAGAGATTGATCAAGAATTACCGGTACTAATCTGTTTGTGATTCTTCCTATCTCTTCTGTCTCTCTTCTTCCCAAAGCACTGTGCCATTATCCAGTCGAAAATCAAAATTCAAGTAGAAGCTAAATAAAGGGGTGATCGTTGCTTTATCTGAGTTTGATTCTGATAATCCCAGTTCTTGGCAAATCTTGTGACTCGGATAGTTGAAAATGCTGACTGAAGAATCTGTACTGATTGCTGCTTGGTGAAACTTTGTGACTACCATTGAACTATTTACTATCGCTTTATAACAAGCAATAGATGGATCTTCTACATCCCGAAATTCTTTCAAGCTGATGACATTAACTTTTTCTTCTAGAATGCTAGAGATTAAGTTGAATCCAATATCAAAGTTAGGAATGTTCACTTGTTTGATTTGGATATTTTTGACGATATCGGCAAGGAATGCAGAAAAATCTTGATAGTTGTTACTTTGATTGTTTAGAGATTTTTCAGTTTGAACTTCTACTATTCGTGCTTCTTGCGCTGCTGAATCTGGGCTAAATTTCTTAAATACTAGAGTATCAACTGACAAGAAATCAGCTTTTCCTGGTTGTGATGGAAAAGTGAATTTTGCCAATTGTTTGGGAAAACCGTATATTTCTCTGCCAGAAACTAGAGGTGGGGTATTGTCTACAAATAGATATGACATAAACCAGACTAGTTTCTCTGGTTTAAAGAAAGTTCCAATTTTTGTTCCCATTAATATAGGAACCCAAAAAATGGCTTCTTGCTCTGATACGCTACCTTTTTCATAGTCAGGAGTATTAATAGATTGCAGAGATTTAATATTATTTAATGTCAAAACTACAAATGAAGCGGCTGGGCAGTAAAATTTAGAAGATCCTATATTAAAATATTTGTCACACAGTTTTTGTAAACTATCATATTCAGCCTTCATGACAAAACCGTACATTTCAGTACCTTTAATACTATAGGGTTGATTAAAGGCTTGCTCATCTACCCTTTCAATATACTTTCTATTGGGAGTTTGCTTGCAGAAATGTGTTTTCAGTAGTTGTGAGAAATCTTCTTCAATTTTCTGGCCTTTTAAATCTAGTTCTTGAATTAAAGTCAGGGGATTTTTGTCAATTAAAAATTCCCCAGCAAGAATTTTGCTTAAAGCACCTAATATTACTCTCATCAGAAATCCTCCGACAATATTTATACTATACTCGGAATGAACCAAAATTACATATTCTTATATATCTTACACTTACAGCAGTTTGCTTGCCATATTACCACTCATAAATATCTAAAAGGTTTATAGAGCAAGGTTTGTAGGAGTTAATGCTGTATCTGACTGTTGAACAAAGTGCTGTGGAAACACAAAGATTAATTTCTTAATCAAGTATTAAATTTTGCTTAATTTCGACTTAATAGAGGTTCATCTATCAAGAGGCAAGAAGTTTTGATATGTTTACTATGGCTATAGGTTGCGTGAGGATGTAGGAATTATACGCTTGCCAAGGCGATCGCGCACGTAAAATAATTTTCTCTTTTTTGATAAAATTGGCGATCGCACAGTCACATCTCCAGGCTGCATATAAAAAGATTCCATCGGAATCTCACCACTAGCAATCTTTTCTAGCCCCTCTTCTCGCGCTAGCAGATGAGTTCCTCGCGCCATTTGAAACGTTCTTTGGTATTACACCATCTCAAACGCTAATTGATGACTTTTGATAAAATCATGAGTAAAATGATCGACCACATTCGTATCACTTAATTCCAAATTATAAAAATCCACAAACTCATAGTCAAAATATGGGCCAGCGTGCCAAGTTCCCACCTCTAACTTAATAAAACAATTGCCCGGAATGCGGAAAGCAGCCAGTTCTTCTAAAACCGGATGATCAATATCATTATAAGGTGGACAAACTGCCATTAACCAATCCTTACCTTCCAAAGAACCCAAACATTGAGTACATTTTTCATGACGAGTAATTTTGTAAAACTTCTGTCCTTTATTATGCAATCGCATAATATAAAAACGAGGAATACCATTTTGTAAATTTAAACGTGCATCTTCCTCATTAAAACCCTGACCGTCTCCACTGGGAAATATTACCTGTCCATAACGCTGAAAATTTTCCGGTGTAATCCATTCTGCTTTTAACTGTTGGACTGTATGGGATGCACTCATAAAAAATCCTATTTATAACCTTGAATTAATTATTTCAGAAAACTTATATACAAGCAACCCAATTACTTCTAATCTAATTCATGAGTAGGGTCTGTTACAACTATGCAAGGATTTTGGAGTTTGAAAGAGTGAGGATTAGCCGTAATACACCAAGATATGAGGGGGAGCATCCCTATGAAAGCAAACATCACCGGACTGACCAGAAAAACTTTTTCACCATCTACTATCCAAATCTTATCAAATTTTGATAATGTAAGTTGAATCCTTTCTGGTAGTGGACGTTTATTTCTACTCTGCCAAGCTGTTCTTAAAATAGGTAACAAGTATCTCAATTACTTATCTATCATGAGTTTTACATTAGTTTTGACTTATGCAAATACCACTATTAACAATTTATCCTTTTCCTTAACTTTTCAAACACCCTCTTAGATAGTCACAAAACTACACAATTTTAATGCAAAAATTAGGAGTAAATTAAACAGTCATGGAAAACTTATCATTTAGTAAAAATACTATTTTAATAGTAGATGACAACCCTATAAATTTAGATGTAATATTTAAAGTCTTAGATGAAGCTGGGTTAGAAGTTTTAGTAGCTCAAGATGGTGAAAGTGCGCTGCAAACAATGGAATATGTTATTCCAGATTTAATATTATTAGATATTATGATGCCAGGAATAGACGGATTTGAAACTTGTTATCGTATCAAAAATAATGCGTCAACTTTGGAAATTCCCATCATTTTTATGACGGCTCTTGGTAACACCGAACAAAAAATCAAAGGTTTCAATCTTGGCGCTGTAGATTATATTATTAAACCCTTTCAAAAAGAAGAAGTATTAGCTCGAATTAAAGTTCATTTAGATTTAAGAAATTTGACAAAAGATTTGGCTAATAAAAATCAGCTACTCCAAGAAAAAATTATAGAAAAAACTGTTTTAGAAAAAACCTTGCAGCAATTAAATCAAGAATTAGAAAATCGAGTTGAAGAACGAACATCTCAACTACAAGAGGCTGTAAAAAACCTACAACAAATTCAACTTCAGTTAATTCAAAGCGAAAAAATGTCTTTTCTTGGTCAACTCGTAGCTGGAGTCGCTCATGAAATTAATAATCCAGTAAATTTTATTCATGGAAATTTGAATCATGCTGAAACTTATATTCAAGATTTATTAGAGATTTTTCAACTTTATCAGCAACAATTACCCTCTCCATGTGCAGAGATTACAACTCGTGCAGAGGAAGTAGATTTAGAATATTTAATAGAAGACTTACCAAAGGTGATTTCATCTATGAAGGTGGGGGTAGAAAAAATTCGCCAAATTAGCGTATCTTTAAGGACTTTTTCCCGCGCTGAGAGTACATCAAAAGTCAAAGCTAACCTGCATGAAGGAATTGATAGTGCATTACTAATTCTACAACATAGATTAAAAGCTAATGATAAAGGTCAAAAAATAGAAATAGTGAAAGAATATGGAAATTTACCTTTGGTACTGTGCTATCCTGGACAGATGAATCAGGTATTTATTAATATTATTGCCAATGCCATTCATGCCTTAGAAGATTCATCCCTGAAACGCACATCAGAAGAGATGAAAACGAATCCAAATCAAATTATTATTCACACTGAAATTAATCACAGCCAAAATAGTGCCATCATTCGGATAAAAGATAATGCTTTGGGAATGCCGGAAGAGGTACGCAGTAAAGTATTTGATTATCTATTTACAACCAAGTCTGCCCAAAAAGGTACTGGATTAGGTTTATCCATTAGCCATCAAATTGTTGTAGAAAAACATAATGGTCAGCTAAGTTGTTTTTCAGAAGAGGGTGTTGGGACAGAGTTTATTGTTGAAATTCCTTTAGAGGATGTTTGAAAAGTTTTGGGCGAATATAATAGAGCCTACGGCACGCTGGCGCGTTAGCGGAGCTTTCGCTTTAGCGATACACTACTACACAAGCCAAGTCCACCTGCGTGGACTAACGAAAAATAGGGGGTTTGAAACCCACGAAGGTGGGTTTTGTCTGTGTAGCCGCGACTTCTAGTCGCCAGGGTTCCAAAGATTAACTTCCTATTTCTTGCAACTCATTTGCTTCCACAGCATTAATTTCATCAATCACTCGCCAAATTTCCTGTAACATAGGCTCTAACCCAGTGCGAGTAACAGCGGAAATTATGAAAACAGGTGCATAAGACAGTTGATTTAATTGCCTAGCTAACTCCTCTAAATCAACAGTTTCCCTATCAACAGCATCAATTTTATTCAATGCTAAGATTTGTGGACGTTTTTCTAAACCCCGACGATATGCTTTGAGTTCTTGTTGGATAGTATGGTAATCACCTATTACATCTTCACTTGTCGCATCAATTAGGTGTAATAAAACCCTAGTGCGTTCAATATGGCGCAAGAAATCATGTCCTAAACCGGCACCGTGAGAAGCACCTTCAATCAAACCGGGAATATCTGCAAAAACTGTACCATCACCTGTGGGTTTTCTCACTACACCCAAGTTAGGAATGAGAGTTGTAAACGGATAATCAGCAATTTTTGGACGTGCAGCAGATAAAGATGAAATTAAAGTGGATTTACCAGCATTAGGTAAACCAATAATTCCCACTTCGGCTAACAATTTCAACTCTAAACGTAATACTTTTCTTTCTCCTTCCAAACCAGGAAGTGCATATTCCGGCGCACGGTTGCGGTTACTCAAAAAATGCTGATTTCCTAACCCACCTTTACCACCTTCAGCAATGAGAAAAGTTTGTTCAGGTTTAGTTAAATCACCTAAAATTTCATCGGTTTCCGCGTCATAAATTACAGTACCACAGGGAATTTCGATAATTAAATCCTTTCCTGATGCACCCGTACAATTATTTGATCCTCCACGACTACCGTTGTCTGCTTTGAAAATATGTTTGTATCTAAAATCCAGCAAAGTTTGCAGGTTTTCCACTGCTTTAAAAATTACGGAACCACCCCGTCCACCATTACCGCCAGAGGGTCCACCAGCAGGAACATATTTTTCTCTGCGAAAGGCAACAATACCATCGCCACCTTTACCAGCTTCTACTTCAATTAATGCTTGATCAATAAATTGCATAATTAGTTATTAGTTATTGGTCATTTGTTATTGATTATTGGTTGGTCATTCTGATTTTGGAAAATGACCAATTGAGTTTAGATAGGCATTTAATTGAATGGTGAACTACCCACACTGACCTGACGGTACAGTATGGGCTTCCTGTCCAACAGAAAGCGTAGTAGTAGATTTCTTGCGTCCTCTATTACTGCGACTTACATCTGGGCGACAGGCTGTATCCCCCGTTCCAGAGGTCAAAATTCGTAGTCCCTCATCTCTGAGGTTAATAGCTGCGTTCACATCTCTATCATGCTTTGTCTGGCAGGTTTCGCAAGTCCAGAATCTTACATCTAGTGGTAAACTACCAACTTGATTCAAGCACACATGACAGGTTTTTGAACTGGGAAAAAATCTATCAACTTCCTGATATATTTTCCCTTCCATTTCTGCCTTGTATTTCAGCATGGTGCAGAACATACCCCATCCAACCTGCTGGATAGACTTAGCCAAACAATGATTTTGCATCATGCCTTTAACATTGAGATTTTCGACCACAATAACTTGGTTTTCGTTAACTACCCTACGAGATAGCTTGTGCAGAAAATCCTCACGGCAGTTAGTTATTTTTCTGTGAACTCTAGCAACTTTTTTTCTAGCTTTGATCCGGTTATTAGAACCTTTCTGCTTTCTAGATAATTGTTGCTGTTTAAGTTTTAAATTCTTCTCATGCTTGTTGAGTATTCTAGGATTCTCAAACTTTGACCCATCACTGGTAACAGCAAAATGAGTTAGCCCCAAATCAATACCTATTGCTTTACCATCTTTATTTGATTCTGGTTTGTCTTTGCCATCGTCAAATAGAATAGCTGCAAAGTATTGATTAGAGCAGTTTTTGGATACAGTTACAGTTTTAACTTTCCCCTCAATTGGTCTATGAATTATTGCTGATACGTCACCTATTTTAGGCAGACTTAAATAATTATCAGCAACTTTGACGTTTTGAGGGTACTGTATTGACTGCTGACCATGTTTTGATTTGAATCTAGGGTATTTAGCTCGTTTCTCGAAAAAGTTATTAAAAGCTACTCCCAAATTCAAACAAACCTGTTGCAAGCATTGTGAGTAAGTTAGTGTTAACCACTCATACTCTTTCTTTAACTGCGGGATTATCTTTTTTACCGCGTATCCAGACAAACCCTTGCCAGTTTCTTTGTATGTTTGGTTCATCAAATTCAGACAATAATTCCAAAGCCAACGACAAGAGCCAAAAGCTTGTGCTAGTGACTGCTGCTGTTGGGTATCTGGATATAATCTGACTTTGACAACCTTTAACATTTTAGACTGAAATCAATTTGCTATAAAACACTATAACACAAGACTTGTTCGTTTCCTCATTGATGGTAACTTTTCGTGTGTTGACTTGTTTATCTGTTAACAGATTACGGCTATATGCTTGTCTTAGCCAGTGTTGAGCCTTATATAATGACTTCTTTCTACACCTTCTGCTATATTTGCACCAATGCTATCTGCTGAACGGATGATTTGTTTACCTAATGTATTTTGTGGCAGTGACTTCCATTCGTTCACGATTTTCCAAATCTTATCAGTGCATTTTTCTGATAACTGATATCCATTAATTCTTGAAACCTCCTAGTCTTCATTATCTCACCTAAGCACTGACTAGTAACTAATGATTAAATATATGGTGAAACATCCTCTCCACATTCATCCGCAAGGTAGGAAAGGGCGCGAAACCGTAAACCTACTAATTGTTCATACAATGGGTTAATTTTACACATGGGGGGAATATGAACTATTTTTCGTCCAAATAAGGTGACATCTCTTTCAAAGGGACATTGGGAAGGAATCATTTTACACAAAAACCTGGCTACTCTGGGATCATGAATTTCTAATCCGTCCAACCAGTCTCGCATCGGATGAAGTATGTCTGGTGGATGTGAGGTAGGGGCTTGTCCTTGTTCTGTATTTTCTAGGGTATGACGTAGTGATGTTAAGGCTTTGGTGTCTAGTTCCAATACTTGGCAAAACTTTTGTAAAAGTTCTTCTTCGCTCTTAGAATATATCCCATCTGCGATCGCTACCATCACCGCAGTCCGCAAAAAATTTTCCCCCATTGCTGTACCTTTACCCAATACAGCCACTAATTCCTCTGGTGTAATAATTTCCAGAGAGTCCCAGTCAATACAAGGCGCTAACTCATCTTTGGTAAGATTGGTAATTATATCCTGTTCTTGGACATCAAAATTACCATCAGCCCAAGCAATAGTCAGCAGTCCTCTTAACCAAGCAGCAATTTGTTCACTGCTGTAAGGGTTTTGAACAGCACTTATCATAAAAGCTTCAGCCTCAAATTTTTCTAAATCAATAGTAAGCTACCTTAATCGTCAGTTCTGTGTTAGGATTCCCTTGACAATAATTATTGAGAATAATTTCTATTTACTTTATGTTTTTTTTCGGAATTGAACACGAAGTCGCATTCCTTAACCATGAAGGAAAGTTTGCGGATTTTTCCTGCACAAAATTTGCTGATTTTCACCAAATTGTTGACAATTTACCTCTATACCCTAATGACTACCCACAATTAAGGGTTGGTGATGCTGGTATTAAGAAGAAGCGTTGGTATATTGAGGGGTTTGAAAGATTTGCTGATTCAGAAGAAGTAATTGACTGTCTAGCTAAAGGCATCGAAATCAGAACCACTATTCACTCGACTATTCAAGGTGCAATTGATGAATTAACTACAAGTTTTTCTTTACTGCGTGAGGTAGGGGCAAGTTTTGGATTTTCACCTGTTTTAGTCAGCTTCAATCCTTATACTAGCATTTTTGAACCCCAACCACCATTAAATGATTTTGAAATCCGCCAATTACAAGCTTATCCTGATGAACAAACTGCTTACATTTATATGGTTTCCTATGGACCAGATTTAAATATTTCTGTAGCAGATTTACCTATCGAAAGTGTCATTGATATTGGTCAAAAATTAACTTATTACAGTCCTTATATTGTTCCTTTTAGTTATAGTTCTCCTTTTTATAATGGGAGTTTATGGGAAGGTTTATCAGTCAGGACATTTATCAGAACTGGTAAAAGATCAGCAACACTGGTGTTTGTGGAAAAACCAGAACAATTAATTAAAAGTGTACCTTCCCTAACGAAAATTGCCCGCATTCCAGCAGAAGTAGGACGCATCGAATTTAAAGCCTGTGATAGCTGTGATGATTTTTCTATTTATGCAGGGTTATTAGCATTATTAAAAGGTTTGGCACTAGATAAAACTTTAAATGGTCGAGCTACCATACCCGATGCTAATTTACACCAAATTTCCGCCAAATTAGGATTTGATAATGAAGAAATTTTCCAAAATGCAACTAGGCTTTTACAAGCTGCTGAAAATGCTCTAGAAAATGATCCAGATATCGAATTTTTAACCCCATTAAAATTTATTTTGTCCCACAAAAAAACCAAATCACATCAACTAATTGCAACTTTCCAAAATTTAGGCTCAATAGAAGAAACACTCAAAACAACTTACGTTTAGGGTATTGCACCTAGCTACTTAGTTATTATTCTTTCCCCTCTGCTCCCCTGCTCCCCTGCTCCCTGCTCCCCTGCTCCCCTGCTCCCTGCTCCCTGCTCCCCTGCTCCCCTGCTCCCTGTCACCTGTCACCTGTCACCTGTCACCTTCTTACTCGGAGAAATCTTTTCCAACGGTATGAGGACTTCTATGACGGCTTTAACAATTGGTGCGGCTACGGTTCCACCATAGGCATTTGCACCTTTTGGTTCATCTACTATTGCCAAAACTACATAACGGGGAGCTTCTGCTGGCACAATACCTACAAAACTAGTAATTCTCGCTCCGGGAATATATCCACCGTTGGGACTGGCTTTTTGGGCTGTACCTGTTTTCCCTGCAATGCTGTATCCGTTGATTTTTGATGCTTTACCCGTTCCTTGAGAAACAACAGTTTCCATCATATCTACTACCTTTTGGGCAGTGGTGGAAGAGAAAATTTGGCGTGGTGCTGGTAGGGTCGGTGAATAATGCATTTTGCCTTGGCTATCAATTAGTCCTTGGACTACATGGGGTGTTACCAATTTACCGCCATTAGCTAAAGCGCCGTGCATTTGTACTAGCTGTAATGGAGTCAGAGAAAAACCCTGTCCAAAGGAAGTGGTTGCTGGTTCTATGGTTGAGGATAGAAATTCTTCTTGACTTTTGAGTCTACCACCAACTTCAAATGGCAAATCTGTATCAACTTTTTGCCCTAAACCCAGTTTTTCCAGCCAGTTATAGTAAAGTGTGGGGCGCATACGTTGAATGATTTGTACCATGCCCACGTTGCTAGAAGTTTGTAAAATCTGAGCAATGTTAATTCGTCTGTAACCGTTTCGTTCTGCGTTTTTGATCGTGCGGTCAGCGACTTTAATTGTACCTGGGTCGTTAAATGTATCATCTGGTTTAATCGCGCCATTTTCCAGTGCGATCGCCACATTCAAAGGTTTAAAAGTTGAACCGGGTTCATAAAGATCCGCTACAGTCCAGTTTCTAAACAGTCCAATATCAGATTTAGAGTATTCATTGGCATTATAAGTAGGCTGAGACACCAGGGCTAGTAAGGAACCATCCATAGCATCCATAACAATGACCGCCCCCCGCTTGGCTTGAAACTTATCAACTTGTTCTTTGAGCGCAATTCTAGCAGCCCGTTGTAAGCGATTATCAATAGTTAATTGCAGTTTTAAATCATCAAAATGTAGAAAACCTTCCGGTGCATGATCTGGCATTAGCGCCCCATTACCAGCCCGACTTAGACGCACCGTTTGGCCAGAGCGTTCTAGCAACTTCTCTTGACTATATTCCACCCCAGCCTGACCGCGACGGTCAAGGTTAACATAACCCACCACATTAGCTACTAAATCGTCTTGTGGGTAGAAACGGGAATATTTTTGAATAAATTCTAAGCCATTCAAGCGAAAAGAAATCAGGCGATCGGCAATATTCTCCGCCACACCATCAGCCAGAAGAATCCCACTTCTTTTACTTTGGAATGTCTGAACCAACTTACCAGCATCTTTATTGAGAATGGGCGCAAGTTGTTGTGCCATCGCCTCATTAGATTTATCAAACAGCTTAGGATGGGCGTACAAAGTATACACTGGACGGTCAATAGCCAATATATTGTTATTGCGATCGACCACAGGACGACGAGGCATAAAAGGGCGCAAATTCACCATTTGCTGATTTCTTGCCCTTTGTGTCAACTTTGATCCCTCAATAATTTGCAGCCGATACAAATTTAAAGCTAATCCCAACCCAGCAGCCATCAAAACACCCCAAACTATGAACAGTCGAGACCTCAGACTTGCTGCTGAAACTGTCGTTTTAGGAGTACCATTTCCAGATCCAGTTTGTCTAGAAAACTTCCTCTGCCTTGTAAACTCTAAATTTCGCCAATTTCTGAATTTCGTTCTACTTGGTGACTTTTGCATTGGGGTCTAGGGTATGGGGGATGGGGCATTGGGAATTACTTTCTTTTCCTCCTGACTCCTGATAGGGCAGTGTGGCGATCGCCATACTCCTAACTCATTAATATCCCATAGGTGTGGGAGCTTGAGGTTGTACTTCAGCACTGGGAGTGGTATTGGAGGATGCCGAATTAGGATTAAAAGAAGTCGGTGGCAAGAAAATTGTCCCTCCAGGACTGGGTGATACTAATCCTGCGGCTGGCTGTTCTCCCTCTTCAGCCATTTTGCTAGTTAGGGTAGCATTGGTTGTGTTTAACTGACGCTCATTGCGTTGCAGACTTTGCAGGGTACGGTAAGCTTGACTCCAAAGCTCTTGAGAATATACCGTCCAACCATAAACCACCAATGTTGCAGACACAAATAAAAACGCTGCTACTGACGAATAACGATAAACGGTATACAAGCGTAATAACCACACAGGTGCAGCCCCAGCAGTAGACATCATCGGTAAGCGTCCACCGGACTTTTCAGGAATATTAGCTACTGGTTGCTTCCCAGAGTCCTTAACTAAGTTCGGTTTCACTGCCTCCTTTGTGGGAGAAAATGATAAATTTCTAGAAGGATTCCGTCTTCTCCTGGAGCGTACTGCTGTCGATTCACTTGCTAGTGTAGAGGTGCTTTGAATACGTTGACCCAGGCTCTCAGAGCGCCGCTGATCCGAAGGCAAGGTAGAATCACGCCTGAACCAAGAACTTTTTGTAGAAACTGCCGATTTGCGGGCAACAGCCATAATTTTTGTAAAATGTAGATATTGTCTTTCAGGTTGCTTTATCCTATATCTCTAAGATTATGGCAATGTGGCACAGTCAGAGGCAATACCTGAATATGGTTTCTCCACGTAGATTATTGCCCTAGACCCAGTCCTAACCCTTGATTTTTCAAATTAATCCTGAAGTTTGCCTGGGTCGAAAAAATAGGTTTAAATTTCTAATCTCAAAGCATTTAACAAAAATCAACAAATAAGCTATCGTATTCAACAGGAGCAATATTTTTATTGCCTTTATTTGGTGAAAGAGGAGTTATGAAAACAAAAATCTTCGGTTTGGCTCTCGTTTTAAGTCTCGCTACCATGCTCGGCGCTTGTGAAGGTGGTGGCGAACCTGCTGGTACTGGTACACCCGCTGCAACACCTGGTGCGGGCGAACCTGCTGATACTGGTACTACCCCCAGCACTACCACTGCACCTGAAACTAGCCCTGCTGCGACAACTGCACCTGAAACTAGTCCTGCTGCTAGTCCTGCTGCTAGTCCTGCTGCTAGTCCTGCTGCTAGTCCTGCTGCTAGTCCTGCTGCTACTCCGACTAAAACTCCCTAATAATAGTTAGGACTGCGATACTCACTACATCGCTGTCACCTAATTTGCTCAGGCATCCACTAAACAATTAATAGTACTCTCGGTTTGAGAGTGCTAAGTTTTTGTTTAATTCAAGCAACAACTGTAGGACACGAGAAAAACCGGTTTCTACCGCTTCTCAGTGTCCATATATTAATTTAAACTAGTTGAAACTGGAAAAAATTCCTTTTCTTTAATTAAGTAGCTTTATGTTACTACTGCAATTTAGTACATCTCACTATTGTCGTAAAGCTCGCCTAGCACTAGGCTATAAAGGAATTCGTTACCAGGTAGAAAATCTTACTCCTGGCTTGCATACCCTGAAACTGAAGCCTCTAACTGGTTTGACTACTCTGCCTGTCTTGTTACCCCAAATCGAAGGACAACCGCAAGCTATTGGCGATTCTACCCAGATTTTAAGCTTCCTAGAATCTTATCAGCCAGAACCTACACTATTTTTAACCAACCACAAACAACAAACAGAAGCTTTGATGCTTGAAGATTGGTTAGATGAGAGCATTGGGACAGCAACAAGATTTGTGTATTATCACTTCCGTGCTGATGCAGGAAAACACATTGACCCATCATTATTTAGTCAGATAGTGATTGGTGTGGTTAGGAAACAGTATGGTATTAACAATGCTAGTGTAGAATTAGCTACTAAAAGATTAACTCTAGCCCTGGAAGAATTATCTAGCCGCTGGCAAAAAAGTAAATATTTGGTGAGTGATCATTTAAGTGTGGCAGATATTGCCGCAGCAGCTTTACTGAGTCCTTTAGCACTTATTCCTCATTACCGTCAAGGATATCCATGGTTGTTTGAGCGCATTGTGCAGATTCATCAATTGTGTGGAGAGCAACTACCTCCGGGACTTTAAAAAGTCAAAAGTCAAAAGTCAAAAGTCAAAAATGCACTGTATAAAAATTCTGCTTTTGGGTATTAGTACCACTATTATAGTAGTGTTTAGTAGCCATTGGGGTCAAGCAGTTATAGCATTACCACCGGCGGAAGATATACCAGAGGAGATATTGCGGACAGAGATTATTACCGAAGCGCGATCGCCCATTGATGGTAAACGCCTAACCGCTGCCGAATATGCAGAATTAAAAACACAACTGCAAACAAGTCCACCGCCAAAACTCAACTCCCAAATTCGAGAAAAAATATTTCTGTTACGCTTACGCAAAGCATTACTACAGATTTTCCCGTTTTTAGATATTTAGAAAGCAGGAGGCAGAAGGCAGGAGGCAGGAGGCAGGAGTATGGCTAACGCCACGCTATGCCTACGGCACACTACGTGAACGCTATCAGGAGTTCAGGAGTTCAGGAGTATGGCTAACGCCACGCTTCGCTATCAGGAGTTCAGGAGGATAAGAAGAAAAGAAGAACGAAGAACGAATTAATTTTTACCCTGCTCCCCTGCTCCTCTGCTCCCCTGCTCCTCTGCTCCCCTGCTCCTCTGCTCCCCTGCTCCCCTGCTCCCCAAGAAGATACATTCTGATGTACGATAACCGTGACGACAAAAGTGCAAATAAATGTAAAGAATATATATAGTTATAAAAAACTCAATTTAGTTAATCACCTTATTTTACGTAGGTAGCTTCATGTCCATCAGCGCGATCGCCCCTGAGCAAGTTAACCGTATCGTTTGGAATCAGCATCACGATCCATTTGAAGTACTTGGTTCACATCTCATAGAACAAAATGGGAAAAATGTCTGGGCTGTGCGAGCCTACCTACCAAATGCCAGTGCCGCATGGGTAGTAGTTCCAGAAGACAGAAAAGAATACCCCATGTACACAGTGCATGACCCCCACTTTTTTGAATGCATAATTGAAACGCCAGAACTTACCAACTACCAATTACGGATCAAAGAAGGGGAACATGAGCTTGTCACTTACGACCCTTACGCCTTCCGTTCCCCCCATCTCACAGACTTTGACTTACATCTGTTTGGCGAAGGCAACCATCACCGCATTTACGAGAAACTCGGAGCGCACTTAACAGAAGTAGATGGTATCAAGGGAGTTTATTTTGCTGTTTGGGCTCCCAACGCCCGTAACGTTTCTGTTCTAGGAGATTTTAACCTCTGGGATGGACGTAAACACCAAATGCGGAAAGGACATACAGGCGTTTGGGAATTGTTTATTCCCGAACTCGGTATAGGAGAGCATTACAAATATGAAATCAAAAATTTTGAAGGACATATTTACGAAAAGTCCGATCCCTACGGTTTCCAGCAAGAACCACGTCCCAAAACAGCATCTATAGTCACTGACTTAAATTCCTACACTTGGAACGATGAAAACTGGATGGAAGTGCGGAGGCACACAGACCCCCTCACCCAACCCATTTCTGTCTACGAAGTCCATTTAGGCTCTTGGTTACACGCTGCCAGTTCAGAACCCGCTCAATTACCTAATGGGGAAACTCAAGCAGTCGTTCCCGTTTCTGAACTCAACCCCGGCGCACGCTTTCTTACTTACCGGGAATTAGCAGACAGACTCATTCCTTACGTCAAAGAATTGGGATATACCCATCTAGAATTACTACCAATCGCCGAGCATCCCTTTGATGGTTCTTGGGGTTATCAAGTAACTGGTTACTACGCTCCCACTTCCCGGTTTGGTAGCCCTGAAGATTTCATGTATTTTGTTGACCAATGTCACCAAAACGGCATCGGTGTATTAGTAGATTGGGTTCCTGGTCACTTCCCTAAAGATGGTCATGGTTTAGCCTTTTTTGATGGTACTCACCTATACGAACACGCTGACCCCCGCAAAGGTGAACATAAAGAATGGGGAACCTTAGTATTTAACTACTCCCGTAACGAAGTTAGAAATTTCCTCGTAGCTAATGCCCTGTTCTGGTTTGATAAATACCACATTGACGGAATTCGCGTTGATGCAGTAGCTTCCATGCTTTATAACGACTATTGCCGTAAAGAAGGGGAATGGTTGCCTAACCAGTATGGTGGTAGAGAAAATTTAGAAGCTGCGGATTTCTTACGTCAAGTAAATCACAACATCTTCAGTTATTTTCCTGGAGTGCTTTCCGTAGCTGAAGAATCTACTTCCTGGCCTATGGTATCCTGGCCTACCTATACAGGTGGTCTAGGCTTTAACCTGAAGTGGAATATGGGCTGGATGCACGATATGTTGGACTACTTCAGCATGGATCCTTGGTTCCGCCAGTTCCATCAAAATAATATTACTTTCAGTATGTGGTATAACCACAGCGAAAACTTTATGCTGGCTCTGTCCCACGATGAAGTGGTACATGGTAAGAGCAATATCATCGGCAAAATGCCCGGAGATAAATGGCAAAAGTTAGCTAACGTAAGGGCTTTATTTGCCTATATGTTTGCTCACCCTGGCAAGAAAACCATGTTTATGAGTATGGAGTTTGGCCAGTGGAGTGAGTGGAATGTGTGGGCTGATTTGGAATGGCATTTATTCCAATATGAACCACACCAACAGTTAAAAGACTTTTTCCAGTCTCTCAACCATCTTTACCGTTCTGAACCTGCTTTGTACACCCAAGATTTTGCACGGGAAGGATTTGAGTGGGTTGACTGTAGCGATAACCGTCATAGTGTGGTTTCTTTTGTCCGACGTGCTAAGGATTCTGATGAGTTTATAGTTGTGGTTTGTAATTTTACACCTCAACCCCATTCTCACTATCGCATTGGTGTACCTGAAAAGGGTTTTTATACTGAGTTGTTCAATAGTGATGCTCGTCAATATGGCGGTAGCAATATGGGCAATTTAGGCGGTAAATGGACTGATGATTGGTCTTTACATAATCGTCCTTATTCCTTGGATTTGTGTTTACCACCTTTGGGAGTTTTAATGCTCAAGTTGGATAAACAAAAGACGGCTGAGGTGATGAAGTAAGGGTTTAATTTGTTGAAATAAATTGGTATTTTGTAGGGGTACGGCAATGCTGTACCCTGATTTTTTTTGTCAGAATCAGGATGTCCAGGATTTAAGGATTTACAGGATTTTGGTTGGTAGAATACTATTTATAGTTATTAATTATTTGTCATGATTTCCTGAATTTGTTGATAACATCCACATCAAAAATCCTAAAATTGGCTCAACTGGCGGTAATGGATATTCAGTAATATCAATAGTCACTGAATTACCATCCAATTTTAAAAATTTCCAAGCTGTTCCACTGGTGACAGAACCGAAAATAGTAGGAACATTTATATTATTAGCAACATTAAATTTTTGAGCAGCTACCATTTCTGCGATACACTGACCTAAACCACCATTAAGATTTTCTTTTTTTGCTTCTATAATGATAATAACTGGAGCTTGAATTTCTAATTGGGTGGGTGATTTACTAATCAGAAAGTCACAAATACCGTTAAGTCCCAGGTTGGGATCAACAGTAAAATCTTCTCCAGAAAACAGGCTTACTTGACGATTTAATAATCTTCTCACTGCTGTTAATACAGGGCTAATAATCCATTCGGAACGAGCTTTTTCGCTACCACGTGCAAGTACCAATGGTAGACCATCCTCTAGTTCTTGACGTAATAAATCATCTGCTTCTACAGGAGGAATGTCTGGAAAAAATCTTCCTCCTTCATGGATAGTAATTGCTAAATCTTGGCGGACTTTTTTTAGTGTAAAATCACTGTAAGGCATGGTTATAAATTAATTAGGGCTAAAAACGGTTAAGGAACTCCAACATTAATCAAAACTTTTGTTAGTATCAGACTTTCATTTCTCTAATAATATTCATTGTTTCGACGCTGACTGTACACACTCGCATCAATAATTCTATTACCTGTTCTTTGTAATCTGCAAAGCGGTAAGTGTTGAATTTTTCCGCAATTGTTGGGTCTTTTGGTTTCTTTTCTTTATATTGATCTAATATCCATTCTAACGCGCAACGATTACCAAGCATATATTCCCAAGCTATGTTAGGAATACCTTCTAATGTGGTGATATCGTCTAAGATAATGCTATTTTTAGTTTTATCGGCTTTTAGTTTGGGTTTTGGTGTTTTTTGGTTATCTTTTAAGGGAATATCAACACGGGTTAAGTTATAAGGTGTGACTGTTTCATAATTAATGTGTAATTCCATGAGTTGTTTACCCCAGTTAACCCATTTTTGGAAGTTTTCATAATAGGGTAAACGGGGAAAGTCGCGTTTGAGGTTGAGTTCGTATTTGCTGCGATAAGCTGGGTTGTGTAAGACTGCGTAGGTATAATGAAAGATGTCGATTTTGGTAATTGTTGTATCTTGATAATGGGTTTGAATTTGTTTTAGTCCCCAGTCGGTAATATTATCAATGCGGTTTCCTTCTTTGTCGTAACGATAGAGAGGGAGACATTGAGAATCACCTGTAAAATGTAAATCAACAATTGTATTACTACCTAAACAATGAAAAGGTTTAGTATTTCCTAAAGCGGCAAAAGCTATATATTTATTTTCTGTATCGTCTTCATTTAAAATATCAAACCATTGATAAGTCATTCCATTAAAATGCTCATCAAAGTAAAAATTCTGTTTATAAAAAGGACGATATGAACTTTTGATAATTTTTTCATATTCAAAAGTTTTACTAATTTTTCTATCTAAATACTTTGTTAATTCTCTATCCCATTTAATTTTCTCTCTTTCTGGATATTTTGAATCTTTTAATGTTGCTTGATAAATTTGAATTAAAAATTTAAGTTTTTCCTCTAGCGCGTTATCAGATAAATCATAAACCCATTCATCTCTCTGTGTTTTCAGACCTGAAGAAAACAACTTAAATACTGCTTCTTCTCCTTTACCCGCTTTCACATCCTTATTAACCAAAGGTAAAAGACTTTCAAAATCATTATCCGATTGATTTATCCAATTATGTTTTTCATCTGGTGTAATATGTTCAAAAGGAATTTGGTTAAATTTAGTTTGAGATAAGAACTTTAATTTTTCACTTGCTGTATCAAAATCTGGACGACGAATATAAAATATTTGACAAGCATTAAAATCACTATTCTGCTTTTTCACCATAAACATAATAGCGACACCAGTTTGAATCCCAAAAACATTATGTGTTGTTCCTGAAAGTTTGGGATTCTTCCTAACATCACCATGTAAATCTATTATGTAAATATAACTAAAATCATCAGTTACAGCTTTTCTGAAACCATCAAAGGTTCTAGCATCAATAAAAGAGGAATTAGTGATAAATGCAATAATTCCATTTTTACCTAGTCTATCAGAAGCCCATCTAATAAACCGAGTATACATATCATAAACAACGTTATTATTTTGCGCTTGACTATATTTAATGTAAGATTCCTTAATTAACTTATCTATGGCTTTATAATAACGATTGGCATTATTATCATTAAAGTTTTCCTGTTTTGCATTATAAGGAGGATTACCAATAATTACAGAAATAGTTCTATCATTCTGTCTTTTGATTCTCGCGGTATTCTCCACACTCATAGCAAACAAATCCAATTGCTTACCCGCAAAAGATGTATTATCTAAAGTATCCACAAAACAAATATTTTCAAACTCCTCATACACCCCCATTTTCTGCTTATAGGTGTATTCGTATCCCCTCAATATATCGGGGTCAGGAGTGATTCTGGCATCAATGAATAACCAAAGGAATGAAGAGAAGACTGCTCACGAATAATAGTTGCCAAAGAGGGAATATTCCCAAGATGAGAAATACGGTCACGAACATACTCAAAAAAGCTAATTCCTAACTTACGAGTAGTAGCAACAAGGGACATAAAAGTATCCCAAGCCTGAGTACCTTCTTGAGTTTGAGTAGCATAACTAATATTACGTCGCTGCACCATCGTCCTAGCAGCTAACTCAGCAGGATTATTATGCAAAGGCAATTCAGGATGCTCCAAGACTAAAAGCAACTCCGAAATTTTCAGCAACGTTAATTGTTTGCGCTCATCCAACTGTTGATAACCGCTTTTAGTATCAAAAAGTTTCCAAAACTCAGACCGGAGTTTTTCTGCGGTTTGTTGACTGGGTGCATCTTTGTAAGCCAGCAAGTCTCGGTAGTAATCCCAGAAATCACCCAGGAATTTATCAAGAGCTTTTTGGTGACAAGCAACATAAGGAGTCAACTTCTTATAATGTCTTCCCTCATGCACCCAACACAAAGTAATATTCTCAGTCAGTAATTTGAACTGAGGAGCATCATCACAAACCAGGGTTTGCACTACTGGCCAATCAGTTTGTTGATGATAGAACGCAATCGCTGCTGCTTCTATAATCCGAGTCCGGTGTTGAGAACCCAGTAGTGGTAGATATGTATCAAGTAGGGCATTAAACTCTGCTTCACTCAACACAGTTTCTTGAGGTAATAGTTTCAGCGCATTTTTCCATTTAGTGGGAATTTGGAAAGTCTCCAGTAAATTGTCTGTAAGTTGATTGAGAATCAACTCCAGTTCTGTGGCATTTTGCAATACTTTGACTACACTCAATCTGTCTTTTTTGGCAGTGGTTAAGTAGATTGTATATAAAGGGTTGCAGACTACATTAGTGGTGTAGTTCACTCCACCCACCCGCGCACCAGTTTGGTCGAAGTGTTGCCAAGGACTGCTCTCTAGTCCTGACGCATATACTTCATTTTTCTCTGTTTCAAACTCAACTTGGTTTTTAATTAGTAGGTTCGATAGATATCCGGCTGATATGGATATCCCAATATCTTCTAAAAACTCTAATAATTTGCCTTGGGTCATGTTGCCCCCGTAGTATAGGCTAATTACTAAGGCTTTTATTCCTGGACCGAATTCTCCTTCGTAACCACAAGGCAGTTCGGCTAAATAGGTTTTTCCTGCTGAGGGTGAGTAGTATTTCTCTTTTCGGAATAGTATGTTGTCAGTTGCAAGGGTGATGTCTTGGATGATTACTTCTTGATACCCTTTAAACTCTGCGTCTGCTGGCAGTTTATCTTGGGGGTATTTTACTATTTCTTCTCTATCTATTTTTATAGTCTCGTTCTTACTGCCTTTGCTGTGCTTTTTTGGGATTTTTCGCTCTTTTTCGGATGAGTGATTGTTGGTGAACCCTTTCTTGTTGGCTTTGATGTCTGGCTTACCTTTTTCTCCTTTGAGAAGGTTGTTTTCATCTTTTAACTGTTGATTTTCTGCTCGTAATTCTTTAACTTCTGCTTGTAATTGTTCTATTAAGTTCAGTAATATTTCTACTGTCCGACGCATTGATTCGTCTGCAATCCCTTTTGGCTCTATGGTTTGCAGTATCTCTTCTCCTGATTTCTTACTCGAATCTAGTTTTTGCGTCATGTGTCATATTTTATTATATTGGGAGCATCCACTTTTGGCAGAAACAAGCAATCAGACAGCAAGTAAACCATTAAGATAAGCACAACGAACAGAGAGGATGTGATTGACACTTTCAACATTCCACTGTGCGCCAGAAATTTTAATCCTCCTACCAATTTGTTTAATTGCAGACTCAACTGCACCAGAACCGATAGAACATAATTGTTCAGCCTGATAATAGCTGTAGTTGACAATGCGAGGAAGGTGTTTTTCTAGATAAGCGATGAAATTTTTAGCTTGTTTACCTCGGCAATTATGAAATAAAGTCTTAGCTTCTTCTACTCGACCTTGCCATAATAAAGTTTCAGCAGTTTTGAGTCGCTTTAAAGAACCACCAACTTTATAGAGATTTTCCTTGAGGTGATACCAATCCAAAATTTCACAGCGAGAAAACTGGTCTTGACCAAATTCCTTGACCAGATTCCACACACCATCATGACCGTCTCCCAAACAAACAAGGGGGTTTACCAATTGTTGGCTATTGACATAATCAATTAATGATTGGTTGTCATCAAAAAATGCACCATAGTAAATCCCTTGCAAACGCACAGTTTTATAATCTCGCCAGTGACAACCTGCTTTTGGTTCACCCCGCAGTCTAACTTTACCGCCATCTACACTTACTTCGGAAACGGCTTGTTTTGCTTGCGGTAGTTGAAAATCTTGTAACAGCACTAATTTTTGTTGCGTTGAGTGACCAACTTTTACTCCTGTTAATGCCTCTATTTCTAGTTCTGCATTTTGATATGAAACATTCGCTGATAGTCTCAAACAACATTTTTGAAGTAATGGACTTAACCTAATTCTTGGCTTTAAACCCAGTCTCTGTAACTGTTTCGTTTTTAATTTTAGTTCTCCCACCAGGCTTTTTATCTTCCTAGTTTTACCTATTTTCGTCCCTGTCTTTTGTTCAACAAAAAAAGGGCTATTCCCGGACTTACACTTTCTAGTATTTGGCTACGAACTTTTTTTTCTATACTTTCTAGGTCTGTTAACTGACTCTTATCTGCTTGTTCATACAGTAGTGTTGCTAGTTCTGTGACACAAGTATTTATTCTTTCTTGTATATCTTCGCTCATTGTCGTTGTTGCACTCTTTTTATCTCTTCTTCCATTCTCCCATATTTTGTATATCTTCCAAAAGTGGATGCTCCCATTATATTGCGTGTCCCTCGCTAACTTTATTTTTTTCTCCTACCCCTACTTATTGAGCGGATACGTGTATTCAATATTCAAATTTGCAATGTAATAAGGCAAAATTGCTACCTCATTACAATGAATTTCCTGTTTATATTTATGTTCTAAACTATGCTTAGGTAAATAATCAATTAACTCAGTAATAAAAGTCCCCGTTCCCGTCGCAGGATCTAAAATTTCTACGTCTTTATCTGCTAACAATTTTCCAAAATGTTTATGTACTAAAAAATCCACACTTTCAATCATAAACCGGACGATTTCATTAGGAGTATAAACAATTCCTAATCTATCCGCAGCTTTAGGATTATATGCTTTGTAGAAATTCTCATACAAGGCTTTGAGAAACTTCTGTTTTTCTTGATGATTATAAATATTAGCCGCAGTTCGTCTAATTACTGCATAGTATCTTTCAATTGTTCCTAGAGTATTTTTTTTCACACTTCCAGTAAAAAAGGTGGCTATGATTCCTTGTAATTCTCCCGCTACATTATTTTCTGTGTGAAATTGCGATTCGTTGAAAATATTGATAAATATATCTTCTGTTAAAATATGCTGAATCATCATTTCCCGAATATCAAATAATGTAATTTCTGGGTTAATTGATTCTTTGCAAATTCCCCAAAACTTATCTCGCGCAGTTAGGAATGATTTGTTATTTACTCCTTGACTATCAATCAAATCTCTGAGAGAATTTAAAATGGTCGGTAAATCTTCTTTAAAGATTTCTATCGCTTCTCGAAAATCTCTAACTTCAGGACGAACATAATTAATAAAACTGGTAATAATCCCATCTACTGCGTCAGCATCGCTCATGGATACGCGCTGGGTTTCCTGTCCCGATTGAATTAAAACCGCTGTTTGGGAATCTTCAAATAAAATATTACTATCGGGATAACCTTTATTAAGCTTCTTTTCTATTTCTTCGTCTAATTTATCGTATTGATCTTTGCTTTCCCAGTAACCCCAATCTAACCGCAAAGCATCTTTAATTGTGCCATCGGGATAAACAATTTTACCATTTGGTAGTTTATAATCTAATTCAGGAATAAGTAAAAAATCTCTAGGTTTGCAATATTCATTTAACAGGTTTTGAAAAGCGACGCGAATAGATGTTTCTTTCCGCGAACCACCATATTGAATAATTTTTTCGACTTCTGCTTGATATTGAGTAACCAATAATCTTGACATAGTTATACCGGAGGATTTATAAAAATATGCTTAATTTTAATTGAATGAAAGCCAATCAAATATTTATAATAATATATTTTAATATACATTAACTTAGGTATACATACTTGCGGTAGGTTGGGTTAAGTTACAGCGCAATCCAATAAAAATTTTTATTGTCAGTTTTAATAATGTTGGGTTTCCTGACATCAACTCAACCTACATTACTTTTGCTCCCTGCCCCTACCTCCTGAAGATGGTCAACACTAGAGGCTGAATGCAAGTTATAATCTTTTTGCGGAGCAACTTTACAAAAATTTATGAGTAATCCCCTTGTGCAAGCCTTTTTTGTAGGCAGAGCAGTAGCAGAAGTAATTAATGAGCGTGTAGAAGTCGCCTTGACTGATGCTTTGAGTGAATTGGGTAAGTTTGATGCTGAGGCTAGAGAACAGCTACGCCAGTTTACAGAAGAAGTGATAGTACGAGCTAACCGAGCCGCAGAAGCTGCGGAAACTGGAACAACTACTAGTAACAGTTCATCGGGTGGTGATTCAGTGGATTTACAGACAGAAATTGACGAATTAAGGGCAGAAATAGCTTTATTGCGAACTGAATTACAAAAGTATCGGAATACGGCAAAATAGGAGTAAGAGGCAAGAGGCAAGAGGCAAAAGTGATTTTGAATTTTGAATTGATTTCTCACTTTGCCTCTTCTCTCAATCTATTTTTACTGATTTTATTACAGATGACTCCGTGACAAACCGGCGGTATAAAAAAAATATGGAACAAGGTTATTCAGACAAAGCATACCGTTGGAATCGGGAAAATTACTCTAGCAAACGTCGCTTTGTAGATATTTGGTCTTTTGTTTTGACTTTAATGTTTAAGCTTTGGCGCTATAACAAAGCTTGGAGTTATCCAGGTGGTATTACAGAGGCTAAACAGGCTGCAAGACGTAAGGCTCAAGCTATTTGGATTAGAAATACTTTTTTGGATTTGGGTCCGACTTTTATTAAGGTGGGACAATTGTTTTCTACTCGTGCGGATATTTTCCCTGGTGAATATGTGGAAGAACTATCTAAGTTACAAGATAGAGTTCCAGCATTTAGTTATGAGCAGGTAGAAACGATTATTGAAGAAGAATTAGGTAAAAAAATTCCCCAATTGTTCCACAGTTTTGAACCTATTCCTTTGGCTGCTGCTAGTTTGGGACAAGTTCATAAGGCTGTGCTGCATTCTGGGGAGTCTGTTGTTGTGAAGGTACAACGGCCAGGATTAAAAAAACTGTTTGAAATTGATTTAAAAATTCTCAAGGGTATTGCTCGTTATTTCCAAAATCATCCTAAATGGGGACGCGGACGGGATTGGATGGGTATATATGAAGAATGTTGTCGCATTCTTTGGGAAGAGATAGATTATCTGAATGAAGGCCGCAATGCTGATACTTTTCGGCGCAATTTTCGGGCTTACAATTGGGTGAAAGTACCACGAGTTTATTGGCGTTATGGTACTTCTAGGGTAATTACTTTGGAATATATGCCCGGTATCAAAGTTAGCCAATATGAGGCTTTAGAAGCGGCTGGTGTGGATAGAAAGGCGATCGCTCGTTATGGCGCACAAGCCTATTTACACCAACTCCTCAATAACGGTTTCTTTCACGCTGATCCCCACCCCGGTAATCTCGCGGTTAGTCCTGATGGGGCTTTGATTTTCTACGATTTCGGGATGATGGGGCGCATTAAATCCAATGTCCGCGAAGGACTCATGGATACGCTGTTTGGGATCGCTCAAAAAGATGGCGATCGCGTGGTACAGTCTCTAATTGATTTGGGTGCGATCGCACCTGTTGATGATATGGGACCAGTACGTCGTTCTGTCCAGTATATGCTGGATAACTTCATGGATAAGCCCTTTGAAAACCAATCAGTGGCCGCCATCAGTGAAGACCTGTACGAAATAGCTTACAATCAACCTTTTAGATTTCCCGCAACTTTCACCTTTGTCATGCGTGCTTTTTCTACTTTAGAAGGCGTAGGTAAAGGTCTAGATCCAGAATTTAATTTTATGGAAGTTGCCCAACCTTATGCAATGCAGCTTATGACGGATAACAATGGTTTAGAGGGGAATAGTTTCTTGAATGAGTTAAGTCGTCAAGCAGTACAAGTCAGTAGCACTGCTTTAGGATTACCACGCAGACTAGAAGACACACTCGATAAAATCGAACGTGGAGATATTCGTTTCCGAGTTCGTTCCGTCGAAACAGAACGCCTAATACGCAGACAGAGTAACATTCAACTCGGAATGAGCTATGCTCTTATAATTAGTGGTTTCACAATTGCAGCCACCATTCTCTTGGTTGGCGAATATTTGTGGTTAGCAGTTTTCACAGGTTTAATTGCAGCAGCAGTATCATTCCTGTGGATTCGTCTGCTTTTACGCCTTGACCGTTATGATCAAAAGTATTAATTGTTGCTTGAAAATCTATGAAACTTAACTTCACGGGTTGTACCGATCCGGGACTTATTCGTTCTAATAATCAAGATGCTTTCTATATAGACCAAGAAGGGCGATTTTTTATAGTTGCTGATGGTATGGGTGGTCATGCAGGAGGTGAAGAAGCAAGTCGCATTGCTACCCAAGAAATAACAGCTTATTTGTTAGCAAACTGGGAATCATCTCAACCAGCACAACAACTGCTAGAACAAGCTTTGTGGTCTGCAAATAAAGCAATTTTACAGGATCAGGAAAACCATCCCGAACGTGGTGACATGGGTACAACTGCGGTTGTAGTTGTCTTCCGTTCTCAAGAACAGCCTTTATGCGCTCATATTGGTGATTCCCGTTTATATCGCTTTCGAGAATCACAACTGGAACAAATCACAGAAGATCATACTTGGATAGCCAGAGCAATCAAAATTGGTGATATCACTGCTGATGAAGCTAGAGTGCATCCTTATCGTCATGTTCTCTCACGCTGTTTAGGACGTGAAGACTTACACCATGTTGATTTGCAGCCACTAGATATAAAAGTAGGCGATCGCTTGCTTTTATGTACTGATGGACTCACAGAAGAACTCGTTAATCAAAAAATTTCCAGTTGTCTTCAAGATACACCAGACCTAGATAAAATTGCTATCTCTCTAGTAGAAGCCGCAAAAGAGCAAGGTGGACACGATAACATTACTGTCATCCTGGTTGCTGTAGAAGAAAATTCTTAATTTGGTGAGAGTATTGTTGACATCCTCCCCACCTGACTTCGTTGAAGGTGGAGATTCCAAAGATTGCTCTTTGGGTTTCCTCTTTCCACAACCCGACTTACTTGGAGGCGTTTCCCCACCCAAGCAGATGTCAATGTCTCCAAAGGCGTGAGTTCCGGATTAGCGGCAAGCACAGAGTTCGTTGAGGGAGGGGCATTCGGTAGCTTATGGTAAATATACTCAACATTTTGTTCAATTTGAGCATTTTTCCTATTTCTAAATTGATAAAAATATCTTTAAGCCTTTCAATTTACCTGAACAGGCTAAATTTACATAATCTAAAAAAATGAATCCCTGATCGAAAAGATTAAGATTAGCCAAAAGACACTGGGCATTTTGTGAAACAATTGTTATCTTTCTTAATACGGAGGTACAAATGTTTAGGACAAATCTAAGCCCAGGCTTTACAGCTTTGGCTTTTCTGTCACACATACCTCTTTTAAACGTTGTTTTGTAGGTTTTAGCTATGAGTCAACCAATTGAACTTTCCTTAGAACAGCAATTCAGCATTCGTTCATTTGCTACCCAAGTCCAGCAAATGAGCCACGAACAGGCACAAGATTTTTTAGTCCAACTCTATGAACAGATGGTTGTACGCGAAGCCACCTATAAGGAGCTTCTCAAACATCAGTGGGGATTAGATTCAGGTTCTTCCACTATGGCATAGAGTAGCTTTGCTTTTGTCGCAGTGGGCGACCTCCTTCTCTTGCTTTGTTCCAGGAAGGAAAAGAGCTGGGGATGCTGGGGCGTCAACTTCGATCACCAATAACCACTTACTCAAACCCACAAACTTTATTCAGGTAATCAATCCACTGTCTAATGACTGGGAATTTATCTGTGGCTTAGACTTGCTGCTGTGGACTTTGGATTGCCTATATTTGAACTATAGCCTGACTTTGGCATTTAAATCATACCAGATTGGTATGTCTATTTTTTTCAAGCTTTACATTTTTATATAACTATAATTTCCTAGCATAAAGATATTTTGTTTAAAAAACTTTACCTTAGCTGAGTAAACGCTCTAGTACCACAGGAAAAAATTAAAAGTTAAACATTAAAAATCAATACGGTGTAAGCTTTTGAGAGATTTGGAATATTCAGCTTGTTTACGCTTAATCGTAAAATAAATCATAAAAATACGTATATTATCCAATATCTAAACTAACCTGACATATCAAATGGGGAATCAGTATCAATTGTTTGCAGTTTAGCTAGTATTTGCGGTTTAATCTTTTCATATTCTTGTTTTAACAAAGTTTTACTAATTTGAGCATTTATGGATGTGGTTGTAATTTTGCTAATTTCCATCCACTCTTGTAGTCTTTGACACTGAGTAGGAGGAATAGTTGAAATCAGAACATGGCTACAGCGAGTGGGTGTTTCTCGTGCAAAGAATAACAAGCGATAATAACCTGTATGTTGCAATAGGCGAATCATTTCTTGACCAGAATTGGTTTTCAGATCAAGGTAGTAAGGTAGCCATTTAGCTCCATGTTCGCGGTTGTAGATAACTGTAATCCATAACACCATTGGATGTGGAACAGAAATAAACAGAAATTGATTGTAGCGATTACAAACTAAACGTTTTTGAATTTCCTGTTGAGGTAGCATTACCCACAAGGCGGGTAAGAAATCGCCACTGTTATAAATGGGTTGGGGAAAAACTATATCCGCAATTGGTTTATTGGATGGCCAACAAGTTAGACGAGTAATATCATCATTGATTGCTGATAGACGCAGTTCAGTTTTGGCTGTTTTTTGAACTACTGGTAATACCCGTTGTTCATCTTTTGTCTTATTTTCAGGTTTGGGGTTAATTTTTAATTTTTGATTGCTGGGAGGAGGAATATTTGGATTATTCTTTTGCAGAAGTTTGTTTTGTTGTTCTGCGACTGCTAAGACATTGAGGATTTCACTGATTGTTTGGGGGCGATCGCTTGGCTTTTTTTCCAAACAACTCATGACCATGTTTTCTACTGGCTTTGGTATTTTTAATGTGTAATTAGCCTCAGCCATAGACATTGGTTGTTGAAATTTATGGGCTTGATACCATGCTCCAAAGGAATGGGAAGATGGCATGAGCGGCATTTTGGTTGTGAGCATTTCAAACATCATCACACCCAAGCTATAAATATCAGAGCGACTGTCCAGTTCTTTTCCTTCAATTTGTTCAGGAGAAGAATAAGCCAGAGTACCCAAATAAAATTTGGTCTGATCACTATCAGACATGAGTAACTTGGCAATTCCAAAATCTAATACCTTGACCAATTCCCCAAAACTGGCATCTTGAATCACTAGCATATTGCTAGGTTTAATATCACGATGAATAATGGGGTAGATGGCTCCATCTACGGGGATACCATTGTGAGCGCACTGTAAACCCAGACAGATTTGCCTGGACATACTCAGGAATCTGGATAAAGAAAGATTTTGGTTGCGGATGATAGAACTTAAGTTTTGTCCTTGCAAGTATTCCATAACGTAGTATGGAGTATTATTTTCATCTACCCCATAGTCCATGACGCGGACAATATGAATACTTTTTTGACCTAATAAGGCACAGGTTTTGGCTTCTCGCTCAAAACGTTCTTGCAAACGCATTTTTTCGTTTTGAATTGATAAAGCAAGAAATTTAATGGCTACGGGGACACCTCCCAACAAAGTATCCTTCGCACGATAAACCCGTCCCATTGCTCCAGTACCAATTAATTCTTGAAGCTGGTAGCGTTTGCCGAGTAAGCGACCAGTGTTGGGGTCTGACATAAAAAACTTCGACTCCAATATTCAACAATACTTGGTAGATGAGTTTATTTGTGGCCTTTGATTTAATTCAAGGTGATTAACAATTAACACGATTCTGCTATGTAAAAAATAGACAAACCTAGATATTTATTTATTACTTTAACGGGAGCATGGGAGCAATTATCCCTTGAGTAATTAATTTTCTAGCTTATTAAGTTATCTATATTAATTGACGCTCTAGACTTGCTTCCATTGTACTAGTTAAGAAATGACCAGCTAAGATACCGCTAGTCAGATAGTAATTATCATCAGAAACCTGATGTAAGGTTTCAAACCCGCTACGACGTTCGCGATCGCCTAGTACCCAGTAACGCTGCACAATAGTATCCGGACAAATCCAGCCTTCACCTTCTATTTGCCCTAAGATATTGTGTTGTAACAGAAAAGTATACTGACGATCGCCGTCATGGAGTCTGCCTTTATATTGACAAGATATTTCCGAGCGATCGCTACCAGGAAATACCAACTTTGTGGCCATAGAAAACCAGTCATCACGATTCCAAACCACCAAAGTCATTCCTTTAAAGCTGATCGGCATACTATCGCGTTCCAGCCAACTTCCTTGCATAATCCAGCGTCCTGGTTCTAACAAAAAACTGTGAGCCACCTTGTAAATTCCTTTGAGTTTTTAAACACAGCAATAATTACTAGGAGGTCAGGAGTATGGCTCAAGCCACGCGGCGCTATCAGTATTTCAGCATTTCAGTATTTTACAAGTAAGAAAAAATTCTCACCATTCACCTGTTACCTGTCAACTGTCACTTATTACCTTTTACCTGATGCACTTCTCCCAACAAAACTTCTTGATTTGCTCCAGTTGCAGTAGGGAGATTGCCAGGAATACCTAACTGTTGCCAGTAGGCCAGGACTGCGAAGGCGATCGCTTCTTTAAACGTCGCACTCAACCCGACTTCATCTGTAGTTAAAACTGGCACTACTGCCAATAATGATTCTAACCGATGTTTTAAGTAAAGATTCTGACTACCACCCCCACATAATAATACCTGTTCTGGCATTTTTCGTAAATAAGTACGATAACTGTGGACAATAGAAGCGGCTGTTAGTTCTGTAATTGTTGCCAGCACATCTGCAGGACCAAGTTGATAGGTTTGTGCATCTTGTAAACAATCATGCAGATAACTAACACCAAATAACTCACGTCCGGTTGATTTAGGTGGTGGTAAATGGAAATAATCTTGATTGAGCCATTTGTCTACCAAGGTATGGCAAGGAGTACCACTAGCAGCCCAACTGCCGTTTTCATCGTAACTTTTAGCCCCATTGGTAAAATGCTGCACTGCCAAATCCAACAGACTATTTCCAGGGCCAGTATCCCAACCGCGAATTTGGGAAAGCCAGCCATGATTTCGGGGTGGTAAATACGCAACATTACTGATACCGCCTATATTTTGAATACATCTACTTTCTTGAGGATGACTGAGCAAAAAAGCATCAACTCGAGGAACTAGAGGCGCTCCGTGACCACCAGCAGCGATATCAGCTACACGGAAATTGCTGACCGTAGTGATATCTGTTAAGTGAGCTATGACAGCCCCCCGACCTAGTTGGAGGCTGTAGCCGAGAGATTGCTGATTCTCCCTATCTTTTTGTGGTGGTTTATGAAAAACTGTTTGACCGTGAGAACCGATTAAAGTAGCTGGGGTATGACCGATTTGAATATTTTGGGCTGCTTGGGCAAAAACAATGGCGATCGCATCATCTAATTCTGCTAATTCTGCCATTGATATCGCTTCACCAGCACAAATTGCTAAAATGCGCGATCGCAGTTCCGTCGGATAAGGGTAAGTTTCCCCTGCTAATAATTCAACTTTTATATCTAAATCTGTACCGATAATATCGACTAAGACAGCATCTATACCATCTACAGATGTGCCACTCATCAATCCTATAACGCGCTTTTGTTGCATCTACAAAGATTCTAGTGTGATTGCAACAGGTAGTTTAACTCAAATGTTACTCCAAGTCACATCAAAAGTTGCCACTATTAATTCTTCAACACAGATTTTTTCTCAGTGGCAATAATGTGCAAATCTATGTTTTTGAGCAATCTTACCAATTGTTGTGTTAGAGAACCTTTAAAAAGAAGTTTCCAGCGAGAATGTTTACTTTCGCCAATCACGATTTGAGTAATATGATATTTTTCAGCAACTTCTGCGATCGCCCCAGAGATATTACTACTGCTTGACCGAATAAAAGTCCCTGCAAATTCTTGACATAACTTTTCACAAGTATGAATGTGCAAGCTTTCCTCTTTAGTCAGAAACCGATCCGGACTAGCGACAAACAAAACATATAAAGGCGCATTCATGTAACCAGCCAACCTAGCACCCCGACGTAAAAGTTGCAGCGAATTAGGATAAGTAGATATACAAACTAATACCCGTTCTTGAATGCTACAAAATTGACCTTTAGGTGCAGCAGCGATCGCATCTTCTTCCACATTATTAGCCACTTCTCGCAAAGCCAACTCTCGCAAAGCGATTAAGTTACGGCGTTGAAAGAAGTTATCTAAAGCCTGTTGGATATTTTGGGGTGCATATATTTTTCCTTCCAGTAATCTTTCTTGGAGAGTTTCCGGTGTGATATCTACTAATACCACTTCATTAGCAGCTTCCAGAATGCGGTCAGGAATTCGCTCACGCACAACTACACCTGTAATTCTGGCTACTAAATCATTCAGACTTTCCAAATGTTGAACATTCATGGTGGAGTAAACATCAATACCCGCATCCAGAATAATTTCTACATCTTCATAGCGTTTTGCTCGTGGACAACCAGGAACATTAGTATGAGCCAGTTCATCAATTAAAACCAATTGGGGCGATCGCTCAATCACTGCTTCCGTATTCATTTCCGGTAACATTATATCCCCACGAGTCCATAACTGTGGCGGTATCACCTCTAAACCCTCAGCTTTTTCAGCCGTTTCCTTCCGTCCGTGAGTTTCCAACAATCCTATAACAACATCAATCCCTTCCTGTTTGAGTGCGTGTCCTTCCTCTAACATTCTGTAGGTCTTACCCACCCCAGGAGCCATACCAATAAATATTTTGTGTTTTCCCCTTCTTTGTGAATACATAAGTAGGTGATTAATTAAGAATTATTAATTTTGCTTACGGTTCAATTCCTGCAAATCCAGAGCATAATTTAACCGCAAAACATTGACACCAGGTTCACCAAAAATTCCTAAAAATCTGCCATCTGTATACTTATTAATCAAAGGAATTATTTCATCCTCTTTTATTCCTCTTGCCTGTGCTACTCGTGCTAATTGCTGTCGTGTAGCTTTCAAAGAGATATGAGGATCTAAACCAGATCCAGAAGAGTAAATTAAATCAGCTACAGGTTGTATAGTGTCATCCTGAAATTCTCCCACTTCCTCAATAATTTTATTAGTTAGTTCTGGATTACTAGCAGCAAGATTACTTCCTCCAGATATACCTGTCGGCTTGGCTTTTCGTCCCTGACTATATTTCACTACACTAGGACGACCATGAAAATATTTATCGGATGTAAAAATTTGACCAATCAAAGATGAACCTATTGGTTGAGCTTCTATATTTAAAACAATGCTGCCATTTGCGGAAGTTGGGAAAGCAAACTGACCAAATGCCAGAATAGCCAGAGGATAGATAATTGCTGTTAGTAACCAAAGTAATAAAGTCACCCGAATTGCTCGGATAGCTTCTCGAATAAACATCATAATTTAATTTTAGTAATTGGTAATTGGTAATAAAATACTTATTTTAATCCTGGAAATTCTGATATGGCTTGTGCTACGCTATCAGACAATTTTTCCTAACTCTAAGCATGACGAGCTACTTCACAGTATTTAACTATGTGTAAGTATTTAGGATACATAATACTCCAAGTCAGCAGAATAAAGGCTTTTTTAGTCAACTTTGATGATTTTGATAAAATCTCACTTCTGGACTATTCTTCATTTCATAAGCATTCTGATTCCTGAATTCTTACAACTATGTTTACTTCAGGACTTACGCAAATGGCATATTAGTAGGGTGCGTCAGACTTCATAAATCCTGCAAATAACCAGATATTTGATACCTGACGCACCATAAAATAGATGTTTGGTGTGACACTTGCGTAAGTCCTATACTTGTTAGTTTTTTTCTTTAACTCAGTTTTAAAGCCTAGTGGCAATATCTTTTAACTCCTCAATAATTTTTTTATTTTTATGATTTCTCGACCCATATAGTCTAGCAGAAAATATGGTGATCATTTCTAATACATCTTGAGCTAAATCCTCCTCAAAATTACTATCTTCTGTGCGATTAATGATAACTACTTCTGTTCCAAATTGTTCACATAAACTAAAGATCAATTCACTTCCAAATCTCAATAATCTGTCTTTGTGGGTAAGAACTAATCTTTCCACTTTACTTTCAGTGATGAGGCGAATTAGTCTCTTTAATCCTCTTTTAGTATAATTCAATCCTGAACCTAAATCTTCAATGATTTCAAATTGCCAACCATGTTGAGTGCAATATAATTCCACTACTTGTTTTTGGCGTTCTAAATCATCTTTTTGGTCATAGCTAGAAACTCTACAGTAAGCAATTGTGTAAGATAGTTCTGATTTTACTCCTAATAATTGAGCCAAATCATAACGTCTGTGTCCATTGGGGGTTCTTTCTGGTATTAATTTACCCTCTGATTCCCATCTCCTGAGAGTAGAAACACTCACACCTTTTAAATTGGCTGCCTCTGATATAGTTAATTTACTCATATTTGAAGTATAGCATACTTATTGAGTAGATATGAGTAGATTTAGACAATTATTTTGATTACAGATGTGTACGAGAAAGCAATAAAACCGCCTTGGGAAGCAGGGTGGCTGCGCGGGTTCTCTCCGGAAGAGATAAAGGTAGTAATAGCAGAGACGCTGTGTAAGACTCAGACCGGATTTAGTTCCGGGTACTTAGCAATAAGTACGCCCAACAGAGCAATAGCGAATGAGACGCGAAACGGTGATGGTTGTTTTTTCTGAAGCTCCGGCTTCAGCGGATCTTGCCAGAATACTTCACGCTAAACCTACAAATGTAATCAACACATCTATTAATTTAATGGCAATAAATGGAGCAATCATCCCACCCAAACCATAAATAAAAATATTGCGTTGCAGAAGTTGATTAGCAGTCAAGGGTCGAAATTTTACACCCTTTAAAGCTAAAGGTATCAAAGCCGGAATAATTAAAGCATTGTAAATCAGTGCTGACAGTACGGCCGAATTAACACTGGTTAATTGCATAATATTTAAGCTGTTGAGATTAGCAGCAGCAAAAATCACCGGGATAATGGCAAAATATTTAGCTATATCATTGGCGATGGAGAATGTGGTCAATGCTCCACGAGTAATGAGCAATTGTTTACCAATGCTGACAATATCAATTAGTTTTGTGGGGTCAGAATCCAAATCCACCATATTAGCGGCTTCTTTAGCGGATTGAGTGCCTGTATTCATGGCTACTCCTACATTAGCCTGGGCTAAAGCGGGTGCATCATTAGTGCCGTCTCCGGTCATCGCCACCAGTTTACCTTCTGCTTGTTCCCGTTGAATGATACTGATTTTATCTTCTGGTGTAGCCTCGGCTATGAATTCATCTACTCCTGCTTCTTTAGCAATGACAGAAGCCGTGATGCGGTTGTCTCCAGTGAGCATTACTGTTCGGATTCCCATGCGTCGTAGTTGCTCAAAACGTTCACGGATGCCAGGTTTAACGATATCTTTGAGATAAATGACACCATAGATTTCATTATCTAGGCAAACCGCTAGGGGTGTACCGCCTTGGTGGGAAACTTCTTCATAAGCAGTGTCTAGTTCTGGGGTTTCATTTCCGCGTAATGCTCCAGAAGAGCCGCTACGCGAAGTTCCTATGGAACCACTTCGTGAACGCACAAAACCTTTAATTGCTCCCACTGAGCCTTTCCGTGCTTCGTGTCCACCTGGCAAATTAGTGCCACTCATGCGAGTTTTAGCTGAAAATTCCACACCTTGGCATTTTTTGCGATCAATATCAAATTTTGCGCCACATTTTTCTGCTAGTCGGACAATAGATTTACCCTCTGGAGTATCGTCAAATATACTAGCGGCTAAAGCCACGTTGGCAATTTCTGCGATTGAGTGAGCATTGATAGGCAGAAAGGCTTCTGCTAAACGGTTGCCCAGGGTGATTGTACCTGTTTTATCTAAAACCAAAGTATTAATATCACCACAGGCTTCCACAGCCCTGCCAGAAGTAGCAATCACGTTAAATTGGGCGACTCTATCCATACCTGCGATACCGATCGCACTGAGTAATGCCCCAATGGTGGTGGGGATCAGGGCGACTAAAAGGGCAATTAGTACAGGGATGCTGACAGGACTTTTAACATAGTAGGCAAAGGCTGGCAAGGTGGCCACGACAATGAAAAATGCAGTGGTAAGAACTGCCAGTAATACTGTTAAAGCAATTTCATTAGGTGTTTTAGTACGTTCTGCCCCTTCCACCAAATCAATCATCCGGTCTATGAATCCTTTACCGGGGTCAGCAGTAATACGAATAATTAATTCATCGGAGATGATGCGTGTACCACCTGTAACGGAACTGGCAACGTCTGAACCTGATTCTTTGAGGACTGGGGCTGATTCGCCGGTAATTGCTGATTCATCTACAGAGGCGATACCCAGAATTACTTCGCCATCGGCGGGGATCATATCGCCAGCAACGACGTAAACAGTATCACCTTGTTTGAGGCTGGTAGAAGGCATTTCTGTGATTGTGCCATCAACAACTATTTTTTTGGCGATGGTTTCTGATCTGGTAGATCGTAATGCTTCTGCTTGGGCTTTACCTCTTCCTTCTGCTAAGGCTTCGGCGAAATTGGCAAAAATTACGGTCGAAAACAAAATTACGGTTAATAAACCATTGAATAGTTGGGGGTTTTTCTGGGTGACTGTCCCAAATAATGGTGGGTAAATTGTAGCGGCTAGGGTGGTAATTGTTCCTAACCAAACCAAAAACATGACGGGATTTTGAATAGCATATTTGGGGTGTAGCTTGATAAAGGTATCTCTAATTACCCTGCTATAAAGTCGTTTGGTACTGACTCGGACTTTTTTGCGTTTTTGGCGGCGATCGCTAGGACGAGAACGGGGTGATTTTGGTCTAGGAGTAGTTGCAGCGGAATTCATAAATAGGGAATAGGGTGTGGGGTGTGGGGTGTAGAGGAAGAAGAGGCAGGGGGGCAGAGGGGCAGAGGGGCAGAGGGGCAGAGGAGAATAATGTATTGATCATCTATTCCCTATTCCCTCTTAACTGTCACCTGTCACCTGTCACCTGTCACCTACCTTCTAACTTCCCGAAGCTAGTTTAAAACCTTCGGCTATGGGTCCTAAAGCTAAAACGGGGAAGAAAGTGAGAACTCCCAAAATAATAGTTACGCCAGCGGTGACGGTGGTAAACAGTAGGGAATCGGTTCTGAGAGTACCACGGGTTTCTGGTGCTTTTGGTTTATGGGACATACTATCAGCTAAGAGGAGCATGGCAATAATGGGAATGTACCGCCCTGCTAAAATGCTGAAACTTGTGCTTAGGTTCCACCACAAAGTGTTATCTTTTAATCCTTCTAAGCCTGAACCGTTATTAGCGGAGGCTGAAGCATATTCATAAACTACTTGAGAAATGCCGTGAAAGCCTGGGTTGCTGATTCCTGATAGGGAAATAGGATATGCTAGGGCGATCGCACTAGGAATCAAAACTACAATCGGGTGAATCAGTAAGACTACGCTGGCCAAAACGATTTCTTGTTGTTCAATTTTGCGCCCGAAAATTTCTGGAGTCCGTCCTACCATTAACCCGGTGATAAAAACAGTGAGAATTAGGTAAATAAATAGGTAGGCTGTTCCTGTTCCTTGTCCACCCCAAATAATTTGCAAAAACATATTAAATAAAGTCGAAAATATGCCAGAAGGCATCAGGGAATCCTGCATTCCATTCACAGCACCGCACATAGTAGCGGTAGTGGCAACAGCCCATAATGCTGTTTCTGCCCAGCCAAATCGTAGTTCTTTACCTTCTAAATTTGGTAATTCTACACCCAAGGCATTATTAATTAGGGGATTTCCTTGTAGTTCACCTGCTGCTGTAATCCAAATTAAAACTACGAAGATGATAAATACCGTCCAAAATAGCAACCAAGTTTGTTTGAGATTATTGGCAAATACGCCATAGGTGTAAATTAAGGATGTGGGAATAGCTAACATGGCGATAATTTCTATCAAGTTCGCAGCGCCATTAGGATTTTCAAAGGGATGGGCAGAATTCGCACCAAAAAAGCCGCCTCCGTTTTCACCTAACATTTTAATCATTTCAAAGGAGGCTACTGGCCCTCTAGCAATATATTGGGTTCCACCTTCTAAGGTTTGAACAACCAGAGTTTCGTTTAATGTTTGTGGTACACCAAGGGCTATAAGTGCGATCGCCCCAATTATGGAAAGGGGTAATAATATCCGCGTAATCGCACGGGTGATATCAACATAAAAATTCCCTAGCTTTCTTCCTGTCAACCCCCGAATAAAAGCTATACCTACGGATAAACCAGTAGCTGCTGAAGTGAACATCAAAAAACCTAAAGCTGCTGATTGGCTAAAGTAGCTTAAGGTTGTTTCCCCGGTGTAATGTTGCTGGTCAGTGTTAGTTAAAAAAGAGATGGTCGTGTGTAGCAATATATCCCATGGAGGTGTACCAAATCTGTTAGGATTCCAAGGTAATAATCTCTGAAAAGAGATTAGTGCATACACAGAAATACCCATGACTAAGTTACTATATATTACTGCTCGAATATACTGCCAAACAGTCATTTCCTCTTTTTTACGGACTCCTGCTAGTATATAAAGAATCTTCTCTATCGGGTTCAGGATCAAGTCAAGTATTGTGTTTTCTCCCAAGAAGACACGGGCTATGTATCTACCTAATTTGGGAGTAATTAATACGACAATAGATAGCGTTAACGCAATTTGTAAAAAACCTTGTCCCATGTACTTTTTACTCGATTAAACTTAAATTTTATAAAACTACTGCACAAAATATTAGTTCTTAGTCAGCACTATGGCTATAGCTTACGTGACAACATAGGAGTCATAACCCAAGCTGTGCTATCAGAAGGATAAAGGCTGCATTATTTCCGTTACTAGCCACCTTACACTTTTGAATGGGGTTGTTAATGGGGGAATGACTCCTGTAATAATATTTACTCTCACCTCAATGATTGAATTTGAGTGTAATTTTCTGATTAATCATTTTTTTTCTACCTACTTTGCGTAGTTTCCGTAAATTTAGATAAAATTTTATGCTACTTGATTTATTCCCTCAACAGTTAGATATTTTGACACAAGATTTGCAATTAATTAAATTGCATGTTAGATATAATTTCTGACTGTTTCCCATACATATTATTAATCTGATTCTATATATACAGGTATAAAATATATATTCACAGATATAAATTATCGGCAAAGTATGATCACGTCAATAGAGAAATATAGCTGGATTTGTGATAGCTTAGATCAGGTAGCCATACTTACTCTCTCCGAGACACTACGCGAACTTAGAGGCTTTTAACAAGGAATAGGGAACAAGAAAATAATGTGTATAATTAATGGAGAGAGCGATCGCCACCCAAACAAGATTATTTATACCAGAATATATTGATTAATTAAACTGGATTTAGAGCATATTTATAAAATAAATATAAAATAAATATTAAGCAGCGTGCGTTACTTACAACTATTTCAGGATTTAGGAATTTGAGAAAGTAAGAATTAGCCATAACGCACCCTAAAATTTAAAGAATTAGGGTTTCTGTTTATTTTAAATAGTTGCTCTCTTTACGCTGTACTAAATATAAATGAATGATGCATCAAACTTCCGGTCGCTGGCGTTTAGGACTAGGTTTATCCTTTCTAACGGTTTTTTTATGGGGTATTCTACCAATTGCCCTCAAGGTAACGCTACAAGCACTAGATGTCTATACTGTCATTTGGTTTCGCTTTTTGATGTCGTTTGTATTGCTGACCATTTATTTATCTGTGCAGCAAAAATTACCAAGTTTAGAACAATTACAGGCTAATTCTCGCAAATTATTAGCAATAGCAACAATATTTTTAGCAGCTAATTACTTTTTCTTTATGCAAGGTTTAGCATTAGCAGGTGCTGTTAATGCTGAAGTTATAATTCAGTTAGCCACCGTTTTATTAGGTTTTGGTGGTTTGATAATTTTTAAAGAGCGTTATACATTACGACAATGGTTTGGTGTTAGCGTCTTAACTTTAGGTTTTTTGCTATTTTTTAAAGCTCAATTAACGAATTTAATCACAGCACAGGGACAATATGTTTTAGGCAGTGGATTAATAGTCATAGGCGCAGTAGCATGGGCAATTTATGCCTTGACACAGAAGCAGCTATTACAATCTTTTTCATCCTCTAATATTATGCTCATAATTTATGGTGGATGTACTTTATTATTCACTCCTTTAGCAAAAATTAATACAATTTTTACGCTTGATATTCTTCATTTAGGAATGCTGTTATTTTGTGGATTAAATACTCTAATTGCCTATGGTGCTTTTGCTGAATCATTAGAACATTGGGAAGCTTCAAGAGTGAGTGCCATATTAGCTTTAGCTCCTCTGATAACTTTAATATCAGTTTGGCTAGTTGCAAATATTTTTCCTAATTTAATTACGCCAGAACATATAAACTTAATAGGAATTATTGGTGCATTGTTAATTGTTTCTGGTTCGGTAACTATTGCGTTGGGTAAATCTGAAAAAAAGAAGACAGAGGGATGAGGGAGATGAAGGGGGATATTTTTGTAAGCATTGACCCTTTTTTAATTAATTTTGGGTGCAAGCCCCCACTGATTGCAATTTTTAATTAATAATTTTTAATTAATAATTTTTAATTTTTAATTGGAGCAAAGCGACTTGACTCCTACATCGTCACGTAAGCTATAGAAATAGTTCTGAATTCCTACTATATGTCAAGTTATTTGATATTATCCAAAGCTACTAAATAGACACTGAGGTAAAGCATTTTTGAGTTTGTTAGGATTTTAAGGTGAAAAATCTCAAAAACATCCAGAAATCTCAGCGAACGAATAGTATATAAATTAATCAATATAATCAACAGGGTGTCTGAATAACTACCAAATTTAACGCCTCGCTAAACAACGTCACTGAAACATTTGAGCGATGAATAGTTTGTTTGGTAATTGGGCCAGCAGCCTGAGAAAAAATTCTCTATTGCTGGTACTTTCAATGCTGCTGCCAACATTGGGAATTAGTAATTCTGTCATGGCCGCAGAAAAAATCTATGCTTCTTATTCTATACTAGAAATTCCCATTCCCGTGATTAGTTTGGAAACTTATGTAAAAACGGGAGTAATTGATGATGAGTTAGCAATTTATCAGCAGTATATTTCATTTCAACAACTGCAAGAATTACGGCAAATTTTACTGAGGTCTGTAAAAATTAGTCCGGCTGTTGCTGCACAATTTCTTCACACGCAACAAGGAGAATTCCTACTGCGACGTTTAGCAGAAGTAATAAAAACTAAATCTTTGCCACCTGAATCAGAATTCGATGCTTTACGTGATGCGATTATCGCTGCATCTGGTGAACCGGAAGGCTTGACTTTATTAAATTTGTTACGGAAGTATCCCAGTAGCACTGTTTATCTTCAGTTAGCTGATAGTTTAGAAATAGCTGGTAAACTGGAACAACTAATTAGTGAAACTAATCAAGCGATCGCCGCAATTCAAAAGTTATCAAATATCGAAGCTGGTAATATTCAAAATGTAAATTTATTGCCATTGCCAGATTTACAAACTGAAGGAAATTTCAAATCAAAGAAGTACACGCTGGAATTTTTTGACTCTACCCGTAATCGGCGTTTGTTCACAGATGTTTATATTCCTAATGTTCACCATCCCACACCAGTAATTGTGATTTCTCATGGCTTAGGTTTAGACAGCAGTAACTTTCGTTATTTAGCTCATCATTTGGCTTCTCGTGGATTAGTTGTTGTTGTTCCTAATCATCCAGGTAGTCAGGATCAAAAATTGCCACGCCAGCCATCTCTCATTAAAAGTAATACGGGTAAAGTTATAGAGGCTGGTGAATTTTTAGATCGACCTTTAGATATAAAATACGTATTAGATCAACTCCAAAAATCTAACCAATCTGATCCAATTTTTAAAGGTAAATTAAATCTGGAACAAGTGGGAGTATTTGGTCAATCTTTTGGTGGTTATACTGCTTTAGCTTTAGCAGGTGCAAAGATTAATTTTGCACAGCTAGAACAAGATTGTCAACCAGATGCGCTGCAAGATACCTGGAATATGTCTTTACTGCTGCAATGTCGCGCTTTAGAATTACAAACGAAGTCCAGGCAAAAATATAATTTTAATCTCCGGGATAAAAGAGTTAAAGCTGCAATAGCTGTTAATCCCATCACTAGCTCTATTTTTGGTCAAGTTGGCTTGAACCAAATTCAAACTCCTGTCATGTTTGTTGGTAGCAGTGAAGATACTGTTGCACCTGCTTTATATGAGCAGATTTTACCGTTTTCCTGGTTAACTAATCCCCACAAATATCTGGTTATGCTTGTGGGTGGAACTCATTTTTCTACTATTGGTAATAGTAATTCTGGTAGTAAGCAAGTCCCCTTACCTACAGATATGATTGGTAATGCTTCCCAAGCGCGTAGTTATATAAATGCGTTTAGCTTGTCGTTTTTCCAAACCTATGTTTCTCAAAAGCCACAATATATTTCCTACCTGAATGCAGGTTACGCGAAAACTATTTCTAGTCAGTCTTTGGGGTTGAGTCTTGTGCAGTCTTTGAATAGTCAAGAATTCGCTTCAGTATTAGGTAGTAATATTCAGGAAGTTATCCCCGAAAAAAAAAACTTCCTACAACCATAATCAGGTTTGGATTTTGGATTTTAGATATTGGTGTATCCTTGCTTCATGTCATGATTTTTTTGTGATGTGTTTTTAATCTCTTCATCTTGCTCACTCCATCGAATATAATTAATTACGAATTACGAATTACCAATGATTTTGTGCAGGGTTTTCTAAATTTAAACAAACCTGATGGCTGGACTTCCCACGACTGCGTAGCGCGGGTACGTAAACTCTTGCGTCTAAAACGGGTGGGACACGCAGGAACTTTAGATCCAGCAGCTACTGGGGTTTTACCGATCGCTTTGGGTAAAGCTACTAGATTATTACAATACTTGCCTGGTGATAAAGCTTATCAAGCTACTGTTCGTCTTGGTGTACGTACAACTACTGATGATTTAGAAGGGGAAGTGATTGCTTCTCAACCTTGTGCTGGGTTAAGTTTGGCGGATATAAAAACAGCACTTTCACAGTTTACAGGTAAAATTGAGCAAATTCCCCCTAGTTATAGCGCCATTCAAGTTGATGGACAACGTTTGTATGATTTGGCACGAAAAGGGGAAATGGTGCAAGCACCAACGCGAACAGTAGAGGTTTTAAATATAGAGGTTTTAGACTGGCGTGATGGGGATTTTCCAGAATTGGATTTGGCGATCGCTTGTGGTGCAGGAACTTATATTAGAGCGATCGCACGTGATTTAGGTGTAGTTTTAAATACGGGTGGCACTCTCGCTGCTTTGATCCGAACAAAAAGCAGTAGTTTTTGCTTACAAGACAGTGTAACCCTCACAGATTTAGAAACCCAACTCCAAACTGGGACATTTACACCCATACCCGCAGATACAGCTTTACAAGCGTTACCATCTGTAAATTTACTGGGAACATTTGCCAAAAAATGGTGTCAAGGTCAGCAAGTACCTGTAGATATTGATTTGTTGGGACTGGTAAGAGTCTATGAAGAAACCCGCTTTTTAGGTATTGCCCAAATCCAAGACCATATCTTGATTCCCCAAATGGTTTTTGAACCTATTTCTTAGTTTCAAAGTCAGCATTCAGCTTTTTCAGGATAAAGCGCAAAAGACCTAATTGATAATTAACAAAGTTCTCAAAAATTCTCACTCCTGATAACGGATAACTGAATTCTTACTATCTTCTTCTTTCTTCTCTTCGCGTCCTTTGCGTCTTTGCGGTTTATTTAATCAGTATTCATCTAGTGGGAAGGGAGTATCTGGAAAAATCAGATGTGATTGTCGAGAGTGGAAATACACAATTTTCACCCTATCAGCAGCGATATTTTTGTGTAACTACGGAATTGGCTTTTCTGAATGTGAATTTTAAATAAAGTATTAAGGGCTATGTTAGTATGATGAATTTCCAAAAGTATATTAATACTGTCTTAAAAATTGTAGTTGGACTTTCTCCAGCCCTGATAATTTTATCAAATTTTTGTTTACCAACATTAGCCCAGTCCACTTCCAGTCCTAAACCTCCTCAACAACCTGACCGAGATAGCCCTGGAACTAGAGGTACAGCAGGATCAAGATTTGGTTTCCCATCTACCTCTGGCCGTGGCGCACCCAGCATAATAAGAGGAGGAGCAAGAAGAGGAAATTCTTGTGTGACAACTAAGAATGAAAAACTATCTCTCACTGCTTTAATGCCTACTTGGAATAATGAAGGGCAAACGGTTTCTGAAAATCCAAATTTGTATGTATATGTTCCTAAAACCACTTCAAAACTTGGAGAATTTCTGTTGATAGATGACAAGGGAAATGAAGTTTATCAAACCAATTTTATCCCGCCTGAACAAGCAGGAATAGTCCAAGTTAGCATCCCCGCTACTGCTGCTCTCAAAATAGGCAAAAAATATCAATGGTACTTTACAATCATTTGTAATTCTGAAGACAGAAGTCAGGATGAATATGTATCTGGCTTATTGGAGCGAACTACACTAGGTTCATTGTTGAATCTTTCTCTTCAGCAAGCAGTACCTCTACAACGGGCTGAAATTTATGCAAAGAATAAGATTTGGTATGACACTATTAGTAATATTGCTCCCTTCCGTCAAGAGAATCCAGAAGCATGGGCAGAACTTTTAAGCTCAGTTGGTTTAGAGCAGTTTATTAATGAACCATTCGTTGAGTTGGGGACAGCAAAACCTTAATTTTTTTCCTTACTCCCAAGTTGCCACATCCCGTAAAACATGAGGAATTTCCCCTTGTGATAGGGGAAACTCTAACACTGTTTCTCTATATCCCAAATATCCCGATTCAGTAAAAGACATCAGCATTCGCGCTAGTGCTAACCACACATCAGATTCATATTCCCAATCACTATAACGTCTAGAACGACCAGCAATTGAACGTAACGCCCAAAAATAAGAATTTCTCACCACGGAGCCACCTTTTTTAAATTCAGGTAAATCCTCGTGGTGAAGAAATAAAACATTATTTTGAATTCTGGCTCGCATAGCAAATTTTAGGTTTTAGAAACAGGTTGTTTAACTATAGAACTGATAATTTTACAACAGACGTAACCAATTTTTCTGCGTTCAGCGGCTTGGATAAATGAATTTGATACCCTGCTTGTAGTGCTTGTTGCTGATCATAATCTCTAGCATAGGCGGTTAAGGCGATCGCCGGAATTTGTCCACCTGCTTCTGGGGTCAAAGTTCTCACGTGACGGATGAGCATATAGCCATCCATATCTGGCATACTAATATCGCTGACCAAAACATCCGGCTTTGCTTGGGTTAAGACTTGCAATGCTTCAAAAGCCGAAGATACTGCGATCGCTTCAGCCCCCTCTTCCTCTAATACCAAAACCACAAAATCTCGCGAATCAGCATCATCGTCAACAATTAAAACCTTCACACCATTTAGAGATAAGGATTTAGATGTCAACAATGAAGATTGATTTTCTGCATCTGGCATACTTAAGCCTTGATCTTGACTAAGCGGCAAACTAACAGTAAATATTGCTCCCTTCCCCTCACCAGGACTTTCCGCTTTGACGATACCGCCATGCATATCCACAATATTACGGACAATAGCTAATCCCAACCCTAATCCGCCAAATTGTCTCACAGAACTACTATCTGCCTGTTGGAAATAATCAAACGCATAGGGCAAAAAATCAAGACTAATTCCCTTCCCTGTATCACTAACTATGATTTGAGCATATCCATCAACCCGCCTTATTTGTACTTCTATCTTTCCCCCCTTGGGCGTAAATTTGACAGCATTAGAAAGGAGATTCCACACGACTTGCTGCAAACGAGTAAAATCACCCAGAATTATGCCCACATTTGGTTCAAAGATAGTATTTACCTCAATAGACTTAGTTTCTAATGCTAACCGCATCGTGTCTAAAGCAGACAATACTGTAGATTGCAAATTAATATTTGTAATCTTCAGCGTTAATTTACCCTGCAAGATTCTGGAAGTATCCAACAAATCATTAATCAATTGCACCTGCAACCTGGCATTGCGCTCAATCGTAGCTAATGCTTGTGATGTCTTTGCTGGATCAAAATTATGGGTTAGCAATAACTGAGACCACCCAAGAATCGCATTGAGTGGAGTGCGTAGCTCATGAGAAAGTACAGCCAGAAATTCATCTTTAATGCGATTAGCCTTTTCAGCTTTAGCTCGTGCAGTTTGTTCTAATTCCAGCAGATGCGCTCGTTCTTGTAGTATTTGTTTTTGTTCATCAATATCCGTACAAGTTCCAAACCATTTCACTACAAGACCTTGCTCATCTTTGAGTGGTAAGCCACGCCCTAACAGCCAGCGATAAGAACCATCAGCAGCCCGTTTGAAGCGATATTCATTTTCATATAAAATCCCCTTACCTACAGCATTTAACCACACTTGACCCGCACTTTCCACATCATCTGGATGCAACGCTGCCAACCAACCAGAACCCAAAGACTCCTCCAGAGTTAACCCTGTATATTCACACCAATTTTGGTTAAAATAATCACAATTTCCATCAGCATCAGCAGTCCACACAAGTTGGGGAATTGACTCAGCCAAATAACGGTATCGCTCTTCACTTTGTCTAAGAACTGCTAGAATGCGCTGACGCTCAGTGATTTCTTGTTGCAATTGCTCATTGTATTTAGTAATCTCATTGGTACGAACAGCAACCAAATCCTCCAAATGATTTTGGTATCTTCTCAATTCTTCCTCTATCCGTAACCGCTCAACTATTTGTATTTGCAGTTCTTGGTTTGCTTGTTCTAATTGAGCCGGACTTTTAAGTGCAAGAGCTTGAGGAACCAAAGGTATCAGTTCTATTGCCGTAATGAAAGATATTATTGCAGTTAGTGCTTTCACTAACCCCGATAGCCAATAAGTTGGATACCAAAGTGTCCAAATCTCGATGATGTGAGTAGTGCCGCAAGCTAAAATAAATCCACTAAATAGCAGAAATATCCAATGAAAAGGCAAATCATACCGTTTGCGGACAAAGTAAAACAGTGTAGCTGGAATAGAGTAATAAGCTAGAGCAATGACTAAATCAGATACTAAGTGTAACCAGACTAAATCAGTTTTCCATAAATAGCAGTGTCCGTGAGGGATAAACGGACCTGCTGTAAATAAATTAGTCCATAATTCTGACATAAATGTAACTTTTGTTTAATTAAAAATTAATGCTATGAATTTTTTTTGTCCTACCGTACTTGTTATGCTAAATCACCAGTCTGAAAGAGGGAACTCTTAACAGGGTAAAAAAGCAATGTTTTGTAATAATGTTCAAAATTATGGCTTGTTTCTTATGCATACTCAGCTTTCCGATATTTTTCGCCTTAATTTTGCATACCAGGTACTGAAGAATCAATCTTTTTACTAGCAACTGATACTTTTATTGTTATTGCTCTTTCATTTGTAAAAAACGTTATTTAAAATACTAGAAATTATTGATTGCATAACAATATGCTTCAGCGAAGTCTACAATTCAACATTTACAGTTATCCTTCACTGAACCATATTCTCTGATAACCTACACCTCACACCCATTCTAAACAGATAAATTGATGTTTAACTGAAATTAGATATTTGCAGTTACACCCAAACGAAAAGTAAACCCAGGACTGTAAATCCGATTCACTCGTTCATATTGCTCACCTAATAAATTTTCTAAGTAAACAGTCACACCTAAATTTTTACTGACAGGAATGCGTCCACTTAAATCTAAATTCACAAAAGAGGGTGAAAAATCTGTATTTTTATCACCACCAGCAGTATTAGTAAAAACAGAACGACGAGTACCACTATTATAAGTCAAATACAAATTAGCTTGCCATCCTGAATTTTGATAACCAATCCCAGCTTGTAGTAAGGAGTAGGGAATTAGACCTAATTGCAACCCTTTTTCTGTTCCCGTTTTAATTTGGGCATCAGTATAAGTGTAGTTCACAAAAGTAGACCAATCACGCGCTATTTTTAATTGCAACGCGGCTTCTAAACCATTGGTATCTACCAAACCAATATTTTCCCATCTGCCGCTAATTATTCCTAAGCGATTATCTAAACTACTGCCAAAATAAGTAAACTGTCCTAACAAATTATTAGACAATTTGACATCCAATCCCGCAGTCCAAGTAGAACCAGTTTCTGGTTTTAAATCTGGGTTAGGATCCCAACCATGAACGGTATCATAAACATATAATTGATCTAAACCTGGATTACGTTGCGCCCCAGCCCAACTACCACGGACTGCAACGGCTGGATTAATGGCATAACGTAATCCCACACTAGGATTAAAATAATTACCAAACTGTCCATCAAAGCTTTGTCTTAACCCTAAATCAACTAACAAAGCATCACTAATATTCCAAGTATTCACAGCAAATAAAGCCGTATTTAAAACATTCCGATTTTCTTTTTCATTCTTATCAATTCGATTAGGGGCTGTACTCAAAACATCCCCCTTCAAATCAGTATTTTTTAAATCTACACCCCAACGTAATTGATTATTAGGGCTGAGTTTCCATTCATGATCAACTCTAGCTGTAATTTGTTGGGTATCTAAAACTCCTGTGCGATAAAATGTTGCTCCAGTCGGTCCATAAGTGCTAAAGTAATCTTGGTTATAACCAATTGTTGTGGTTAAATTGGATTCTTCTCCTCTTCCAAGTTTAGTTTTCCAAGATAAACCAATATTTAGACCATCATGATCAAGCCGGTCTTTTTGTAAAGGAAAACCAAAATAAATTAAACCCCGACGACTGCTGAGTGTAGTTACATCTAAGTTCAAAGAATTTTTAGCATCTAAATCTAATCCAATACTGCCAAAATAGGTACTGGTTGATGTATCAGCATTTGATAAAAATCCTTCAGAATCACGATTTGCTGCACCAACGGGAACACGGTAACGGTTATCTATAAAGTATCTCTCAAAACTAAAGTTGTATTTGACTTTATTAGCTGAACCAGCATAGCTTATCTGTTGGTTATTAAAATTTAATGAACCAAATTCTGCATGACCAGTTAATTTTGGCGCACTATAACCTTGTTTTGTGATGATATTAACTACTCCTCCAAACGCTGAAGAACCATATAAAGAGGTAGCTGCACCGCTATATAATTCAACTCTTTCAATGGACTCAATGGGAATGCTATTTAAGTCAGTTGCACCATGATAAGTGTTGATGTTACTATTAATTGGTCTGCCGTTAATTAAAAATACAGACTGATTTATGGATGCACCCCGGTAGTATGTACCTGTGTGGATGTCTGCACCATGACCAACATCATTAATTGCAAAACCAGGCATTTTTTTTAAAACATCAGCAACACTATTAGCACCTTGCTTTTGAATATCTTCTTTTTCAATTACATAAGTGGGTGTAGATTCGGGTAGAGCGTCTTTTTCTCCAATAGCTTCTAGAGAAATGTCTGCATCATCGGTGGGAGTTAAATCTTCTTCTGCTTGAGTTTCTTTCTCAATTTCATTTGCTGGAGGCTGTTGAGTTAATAGTTCAGCATTGGTGGCGGGTAGTTCAATTTCACTTAAACTAGAAATGTCTGAATTTCTTCTATTTTTCTCATTATCATTCTCAGCAGCCACAGCAGGAAAAGCCACCAGTAAACTTAGTAAAGAAACTGGCAGAAAAAAAAGACTTTTATTCATATTTTTGGACTCACACCTGATAAACACAAATGTAAGAATTTTCTCTATTTATCAGAAAATTGTCAAAAGACAAGCTGTCATATTTCCATCCACTTTATCTATTTTGTCTGGAATGTATAGGTAATTTACGTCCTGGACAGAACCCTTACTTATTAAAGAAGTCAGAGATATTTTAAGATCAGAACTTACGAAACTGGCATATTAATAGGGTGTATCAGATATATAAATTGGTTAGTTTCAACAGATTTTCAACATCTAATTCACCCTCCAAGAGATATTGAGTGTGACACTTGCGGAAGTCTTAAAGATGTTGGAATCTTCTGTTTTAATTACTATTTTCTGAATTTTGATTTGACTCAGGGGTGTTGGTAGCTGAAGGTGCTGGTGTTTCAGGTGTAACAATAGGAGTCGTTATTTTTAAGTTGGGTTTTGGAGATTCTGTTCCTGTCTGTCTTTTGCGTTGACGTTTTTGAAGTTGACGATGACGCTGTGATCCTTTGATAGCAAAATTAACTGAAGCTCGCACTCCTTGTCTACCACCATCTGTAGGTTTTAATTTCCACTCTTGTGCAGCTTGTTGAGCAGCTTCATCTAGTTCATTATCTCCACTAGAACGAATTAACCGCACAAAGGTGACAATACCATTAGCATCTGTATCCAGAGCAACTTCTGCTTGACCTTCTATACCACGTCGTCTGGCTTTATCTGGATATTTAATATCACATCTAATACAATCGGCTCGATTTAATTTTGAACCATTTTCTTTGGGAGGTTTTGGTGCTGTTGCTACTGGTGTTTCTTCTTTTTTTGGTTTATTCTCAATTTCATTACCGACACCATTTCCAGTACCGTTACCTGCTCCGTTCCCATTTCCAGTACCGTTACCTGCTCCGTTCCCATTTCCAATACCGTTACCTGCTCCATTCCCATTTCCAGTACCTTTATTGAAACTATTTTTTAACCGATTACCTAGAAGAGTACCTGAATTATTTCCACTAGATAAAGTTCTAGAGTTGGTGTTGGAATTAAAAGTTGCTAGAGTTGTTAATTTTGGTGCTTCAACATTTGAAGGTTTTGTGTTGGGTATTTCAGTTTGCTCAGATGTGGGTTGAGTCGTTGCTGGTGTGTCCAATTTTTCACTGAATTTTTCTATGGGTGGTTTTGTCGTCAATTCAGGAGTGGTTTTTTGTATGGGGGTAGGTTTTTCTGTAAGTGCTGTTGTCGCAAGTTTAGTAACAGTTGGCGTTTGCGGTTTTTTGAAGATAAAGCTATGAGTGGTTTTTGGTTGGGGTTGTTTGACTATAGGTGTGCTGGAGGGGGTTTGTGCTGAAATAGGATTTTTAGCGTTGTTATTACTACCACTGCGACCACCTCCTCCTCCACCAGAATTTATTTTTGGTGAGGATTTTTGTATTTCTTGTTGTGGGGTTATTTGTTGAGGGACATTTTCAATTATTGTAATTTCAATGGGTTGATCTTTGGGTTGAGAAATTTTTTGTAGAAATTTGCTAATACCTAATAAAGCCAAGATGCTTATATGTAATGCTAATGAACCGATAAAACTGAATAGCAGAAAAGATTTCAATGCTTCTGATTCTTTTTTTCGCTGTTTTAAAACAACGCTGTAAAAACCCATATTTTATTAGTAGGTGCGATATTTTTTAAGTATAATAGCATATATCAAATGTTAAGGTTATGCGGTTGCTGATGTTGATAATATTTCTTGTTGAACAATTTTAAGCAAGTCTAAAGTTTTCTGGGAAGCAAGTGTTTGTTCTTGTTTTGCAAAGTATTTAGATGCTTGTTGTAAGTCAGCGATCGCTCTTTGATAATATTCTAAGTTATAGTTAGCTATTCCTCTGTTTAGATAAGCTAGAGCATGACTATGATTGAGTCTGATAACTTGGGAAAAATCATGCCTTGCTCCCAGATTATCACCTATACGTCCACAAATGCAACCTCGGTTAAAATAAGCTCTATCATCATCAGGGTTTAATTCAATTGCTAGACCAAAGTCTTGCATAGCTGCTGATAAATTTTGCAAATCAAAATAAGCTAAACCTCTGTCATTATATATATCTGATAATAATACATTATTGTCTGGAGTAATATTGCTTAAAGCCTGGTTATAATCAATTATGGCTTGGAAATAATTCCCTTGTTTGGCAAAAGTGATACCCCGATTATAGTAAGCGCGGAAATCATCAGGTTTTATAGTCAGTGCTTGATTATAATCGGTAATAGCATCTAGATAATTACCTGTTCTGTATTTTGCTAATCCCCGATTGAGATAAGCTTCTGAGTCATCAGTTACTAAATTTAATGCTTGGGTACAATCTGCGATCGCTTGCGGGTAATCTTGTAGTTGCAGGTAAGCTAAACAGCGATTTTTGTAGGCTGCTGTATACTGATTTTGCATTTTAATAGCCAAATTAAAATATTCAATAGCAGCTTGGTAATTCTCTTGCTGCATTTGTTTTACACCCAATTTAAATAAATCAGTTGCTGTAATTTCGCTGTTAGTAACAGCTAATGAATGGGCAGTGGGAGTGATAAATATTAAAGAAAAAGCCATAATGGCACTGAAAATTAATCGCCAGAAATAAATCATAAACATCTCCTTTGATAATTTCAGTATGATAAAATTAGCGGGACAAAAAGCCCCGCACATTGTAAATTAGTCAAATGCTAATTAACTTACTTACCCCAGTTATTGCCTGCTTGTTCAAGTACATAAGCAGCTACATTTTCAATTTGGGCGGATGTTAACCGTTTACCAAAGGCTGGCATAGCATTTTTACCATTTGTAACTTGAGCAATAATTTTTTCTGCTGAGTACATACCGTACTTTTCCAAATCTGCTTGGCTCAAGGTTTTAGCAGGATTCACTGCATTCTTACCGCCCAAATGACAAGCATTACAATTAGCTGCAAATACGGCTTTTCCAGCAGCATCAGCTGCCAAAGCGGGACTACTGAAGGCAAATGTGAAGATGGTGATGCCTAACAGTATTACTGAAATAATCTTTTTCATCTCGTGTTCTCTCTACAACAATCGCTGATTAGGTGCAATATTCCTCCTAATTTTCTTTTGATTAAGTTGTATTAGTCAAACGACAGGCTGTAAAACTTGGAGTTAATACTTGAGAATTTGGGATTGATTGATTGTGATATCAAGGGTTGGCGAAAGATGTAAAATTATGTAAAGGAAAGAAGTCACAAGTCATACAGATCCCCGACTTACAAAATAAGTTGGGAATCTATTTAATTAACCTTTCAGGCTTAATTGTATTAACGGACGGACAAACTTATTTTGCCCAACCAGCATCTGCTTGTTCAATGACGTAAGCCGCTACATTTGCAATTTCGTCAGTTGTTAGATTATTTTTGAATGCTGGCATAGCATTTTTACCATTTGTAACTTGAGCAATGATAGCTGCTTCTGAGTAAATATTGTACTCTTGCAAATCTTCCTTGCTCAAGCTTTTGGCAGCATTAACTAAATTTTTGCCACCTGCATGACAAGAAGCACAATTAGCTGTAAATACTGCTTTTCCTGCTGCTGTATCTGCTGCTAAAGCAGGATTACTGAAGGCAAAAGTGAAGATAGTAATGCCTAACAGTAATACAGAAATTATCTTTTTCATTTTGTGTTCTCTCTACAACAAACAATTGCTGATTGGGAGCAATCTGCTCCATAATCCTCTTTTGATTGTGTTCTATTAGTCAGAATACAAACTGTTAAATTTGAACTTAATTATTGAGGTGAATAGATTAATAGCTTGTCATTTCAAGGTTTTTAAGGCAATGTTAATTTATAGTGAATAAGATTTTCGGTTTTTCAGTACCTAATATGTAAAATCAAGTCTAAAAAATCTCGTCAAGCTTACTATACCTAAAAAACAAGCTATAATTTTGAACATTTTTGGAACAAATTTTTATTGATTTGCTAATTGTGTTAATCCTTCCTCAGTAACGCGACAAATTCGCCAATTTTCTAAAATATCTGCTCCTATGTTGCGGTAGAATGTTTGTGCGGAAATATTCCAATCTAAAACGCTCCACTCTAATCGTCCACAATTACGTTCTACAGCTGTTTTGGCTAATTTAGTCAGGAGTGCTTTACCAATACCTTGCCGTCGATATTCTGGTAAAACAAATATATCTTCGAGATAAAGTCCTGGCTTGGTGAGAAAAGTTGAATAATTATGAAAAAATAAGGCAAAACCCACCGGTTGACCTGCAATTTCGGCTAAGATTGCTTCTATATATTTTGGTGAACTAAATAGATGGTCTTTCAATGCTTGAGCGTTACCAGTAACAGCATCAGATAATTTTTCGTATTCTGCTAATCCTTGAATCAATTCAAATAGTATGGTGCAATCACTGGGTTCGGCAAAACGCACAATTAAATCGCTATGGGATGTCATTAGTTTTGAGTCTATAGTCCACATTCCATAGTGTATAGTTACATTCGGTAATAGGGAACAGTTAACAGTGAACAGTGAACAGTAAAAATACCGCTGACTGATAACTGATAACTGAACTAATGACTCATATCAGCCACCCTTTTAAACGTTTAGCTATGTGGGGACGGCGTAATTTTCGCATGGCTTTACTTTGAATTTGGCGTACTCGTTCACGGGAAAGGTTGAACATATTACCAACTTCTTCTAGGGTGCAGGGTTCGCTGGTTGTTAGTCCATAGCGCAGAGAGATTACGTCTTTTTCTCGTGGGGTGAGGACATCTCCTAAGACTTCCCAAATCTCCTGACGCATCATGTTTTCGTTCATTTTTGCTTCTGGGGATTGGTTATCTTCGTCTTCTAGTAAGTCCATTAATTCGGTGTCTTCTTCTTTACCGACACGGTGGTTAAGGGAGAGTGCTTGACGACGCAGTTGTTGGAGTTGACGCAGTTGTTGGACGCTAATTTCTAAGGCTGCGGCCATTTCTGCTTCTGAGGGGTTACGAGCTAGTTTTTGCTTGAGTTCGCGTTGAGCTTTTTTGAGTTTGTTAAGTTTTTCAACAATATGTATCGGTAAGCGAATGGTGCGGGCATCATTAGCGATCGCTCTTGTAATTGCCTGTCTAATCCACCAATAAGCGTAGGTTGAGAATTTATATCCTTTATCGGGGTCAAATTTTTCTGTAGCGCGGTTTAAACCCATTGCTCCTTCCTGAATCAAATCTAGAAAGGGAACTCCCCGGTTAAGATATCGTTTAGCAATAGATACTACTAGCCGTAAATTGGAGCGAATCATTTTTCGCTTGGCTACCCGTCCTTGATATAAGCGGCTTTCTAGTTGTTTTTCTGTCATCTCAAACTTAGCAGCTACTTCGCTTTTGCTCGGTTGCTGTCCTTGTTCTTCTTCTAAAGCCGCTTGTAAGTCTTTTACTTCTTCTAAAAACCTAACTCGTCGCGCTAATTCTACTTCTTCATCAGGTTTGAGGAGGGGATAACGCGCCATTTCTTTGAAAAAAGCGCCTACAGCATCGTCATGTTCGGTTTTATTGTATCCCGAAGGACGAGCGGCGGCCATTTCGTCGCCATCGCGTTCATCTAACTCCAAATTTTCTATGATTGAAGAGTCTTCAAATACTACTGCTTCTAAACTATCTAGTGATGGTTCTTCATGATCAGCAGCAGTCTCTAGTATTTCCATTGTTCCCAATTCAGCAAGATTCATAGTTTCCTTTCGGGATTGTTGCTTTGTTTGGTACATAATTTAGTGATAGCTGCTCGTGTGAGGATTGGTAGTTTCCCTAAGAGTCAAATACACTCTTTTACTTGGCCAAATACTATTTTCTTGAAAATTCCAGAGTCGGAATAAAAATCTGTATCTGCCTGTCATGTTGTGGTTACTTTTAGATACAACTTATATGGTCTTTGCACCCAAAATACCATCTTTTTCCACTACCAGCAGACATATTCCTCATTTTTTCCCTAATCACCAACTATGTCAAACCCCCTCAAACATTCTCAACCTTAACAAATATAAAAATTCCATCTAAACAGTCTATACTCTTAAATTTTCATATATTTCCTAAATTTTGTTTGATTTAGAGGATAGATGAAGGATCGAAGTAAATGCTTCCCAAACAATACAAATTACAAAAATGATAGCTTAAAATCCGGATAATCTTGATTGTATAAAAGCATCTCATATTGAAAAACCATTGAATATCTATCAATAGGTGGAAAAACCATACTCCCTATTTAGTAGATAAAACAATCATTTTTTCACATTTAATATACTTTCATTTGTGTAGTTAGCATCAAATATTTATTGCACGTACTGTGGAAAATAATTTGTCTAGTAGATTACACAAATAAAAACTTATCAAGTATGGTTGGTAATAAAAGTATTGCTAAATACCGTTTGTCTGTAGTAAAGTAGGAAATTAAAGTTAAGTAAGTTGGCGTAATTTTTCTCCAGCTAGGTGAGTAAATATCTATTAAAAAAACTAGGAATTATGTATATTAAGGATGTAAGTTTATCTTCTATGGCTGTAGCTGAACCTGGTGAGTTATACCAGTCGAAAACAACTTTTCATCGCTGGATTGAAGTGCTTGTAGATTGTCCGGGAAGCTCAGACTTATTTACATATAAATTACCAGCACAGTTAGAAATCAAACCAGGGGATATTCTGACTGTTCCGTTTGGGGCGCAACAGGTCGGTGCGATCGCTATTCGTTTCTTGTCTCAACCACCGGCAGATTTAGCACCAGAGAAAATTCGAGAAGTAGAAGATGTGGTCAGCAGAGGTTTTTTCCCTAGCACCTATTGGGAATTACTCAATCGCATCGCCGCTTATTACTATACACCCTTAATTCAGGTCATTCGGGTGGCTTTACCACCGGGTTTATTAGGGCGATCGCAACGTCGTTTGCGTCTGACATCCTTGGGAAGAGATCAAGATGTCTTTAGTAATACTTCTATTTTTATGTCACCAACAGCGCAGCAAGTTTTACAACTCTTGCAAAAGACCTCTACAGGTGACTATAGCTATTACTACATTCAACAAAAAGTGAAATCTGCTTATCGGGGAACTCGTGAATTAATCCGTTTGGGATTAGCAGAAAACTACCTAGAACCGCCACGACTAAATCAACCAAAGCTGCAAAAAGCAGTCACCTTATTAGACCATAATGATGAAGATTTAAGCACCCGACAAAAAGAAATTGTGGAAGTGCTACGGCGATATGGAGGTGAGTTATGGCAAAGTGAATTATTACAAACTTGCAGCACTAGTACCTCTACTTTGAAAGCCTTAGAAAAAAAAGGCTATATCGTCATTGAAGAACGGGAAATATTACGGAGAGAACAAAGTCCCTTGATGGCTGGAGATCAAGCTAAATCTTTAACAGATGCCCAAACTGATGCTCTAGAAAGAATAAAATCTTTAGATGGATTTGCTCAAGTTTTATTACATGGGGTGACAGGTTCAGGAAAAACTGAGGTTTACTTACAAGCGATCGCACCCTTACTTAACCAAGGTAAATCCGCCCTGGTTTTAGTTCCCGAAATTGGACTCACACCCCAACTCACAGATAGATTTCGCGCCCGCTTTGGTAACAAAGTCCAAGTTTATCACAGCGCCCTCTCCGACGGTGAACGCTACGATACATGGCGACAAATGTTCACAGGTGAAGCCCAAGTAGTCATCGGGACACGCAGCGCCATTTTTGCCCCTTTACCCAACTTAGGTTTAATCATCCTAGACGAAGAACACGACAGCAGTTTTAAGCAAGATTCTCCCATCCCTACCTACCACGCCCGTACAGTCGCCCAATGGCGTGCAGAATTAGAAAATTGTCCCCTCATTTTAGGTTCAGCTACCCCCTCCTTAGAAAGTTGGGTGAGTGTTGGTAGTACCCCACCCCCTAACCCCCTCCCCGCGAGCAAGGAGGGGGGACCGGATTCTCTTTATCTTTCACTTCCTGAACGCATCAATTCCCGGCCATTACCACCTGTCGAAATTGTGGATATGCGTCGTGAGTTACAAGAGGGAAATCGTTCTATATTTAGTAGATCGCTGCAAGAAGCCCTAGAACAGCTAAAAGAGAGAAAACAACAAGGGATTTTATTTATTCATCGTCGTGGACACAGTACCTTTGTTTCTTGTCGTAGTTGTGGTTATGTGCTGGAATGTCCAAATTGTGATGTTTCTTTGGCTTATCACCATGTCGAAGAAGGCGCACCACAGTTATTAAGATGTCATTATTGCAATTATGGGCGATCGCATCCCCCCCATTGTCCCGAATGTAGTTCCCCTTACCTCAAATTCTTTGGTAGTGGTACTCAACGAGTAGCGCAAGAACTCAACAAACAATTTCCTCACCTGCGTTTAATTCGCTTTGATAGCGATACCACCCGCAATAAAGGCTCACATCGTAACTTACTCACTCAATTTGCAAACGGTGAAGCAGATTTATTAGTAGGTACACAAATGCTCACCAAAGGTTTAGACTTACCGCAAGTTACCCTTGTGGGTGTAGTTGCGGCGGATGGGTTACTACATTTATCAGATTATCGCGCTAATGAACGTGCATTTCAAACTTTAACCCAAGTTGCAGGAAGGGCGGGAAGAGGAGAAGATCCGGGAAGGGTAATTGTACAAACCTACACCCCAGAACATCCAGTTATTGAAGCAGTTAAAACTCATGATTATCAATCTTTCTGTGATGCAGAATTAGCACAGCGTCAAGCCTTGAATTATCCGCCTATGGGTAGGTTAATTTTATTACGTTTGAGTAGTGTTGATCCGATTCAAGTCCAGAATACAGCCCAAATCATTGCCACAAATTTCAGCAGCCAGGAAGGATTGGAAATATTAGGCCCAGCACCAGCTAGTATTTTACGAGTTGCTAATCGTTATCGTTGGCAAATATTACTGAAATTTGCTGCTGAGTCCCTACCTACTTTATCAGATTGGCAGGAAATCCGGGCGCTTTGTCCTGCTTCCGTAAGTTTAACAATTGATGTAGATCCTATCAATATTATGTAAGCAAATTAGGGCTTGATTAATTTATCAGTAAATAGGATGAAAACCCCGGAATGCCTTATTTACAGCAGTTTTCACCTAGCTAGACCACATTAGAGACGTTGCATGCAACGTCTCTACAAGGGTTTTGAAGACTTCATAACCTCAGACAGACGTAGACAGACGCAGATAAATTTGATAATCATAGCAGTGGACATAATGATTAGGACATAAATTAATAATGAAACTCTGACTACAACAGGGTTTTACTCCTGACTCCTGCCATATTTGTATCTATGTGAGTTGTTTAGATGAACAAAGAAGTCTCCATAAAACTGGGGTTAATCAGGGAAACTATCTCTCAAACTGAAGTTGGGGGTGTGCGTCTACGTGGTACAGATTGGTTTGCTTGGGCTACTGCTGGTGCTTCTAATACTGTGTTGCTGACTGCGGAAACTGGTGTAGCAGAAGTTTTAGTCACAGGCCAAGACGCATGGATATTGACGGATGAAATTGAAGCCCAGCGTTTAAAGGATGAAGAATTACCAACTAATTTTAAACTACACATCAATCCGTGGACTGATGCTGCTACTCGTGAGGCTTTTGTCCGTGATGCTACAGATGGAGAAACGGTAATCAGCGATATTTGTAACAACTGGAAGTGCGATCGCTCAACTCATTTAGAGCAACCAATACCCCACTCTCTACAACAACATAAGCGGGTATTATTGCCAACAGAGTTAGAAAGATATCGTCAAGTAGGACAACAAGCCAGCGCAGCCATGACAGAAGTGCTACAAGCTGCCCAACCTACTTGGACAGAATATCAATTAGCCGGTGCGGGTGCAGAAGCTTTGTGGGCGAGAGGATTGCATCCATCTGTGATCTTGGTAGCTGGGGAGAGGCGTTTACCTTTATATCGTCATGCTACACCCACAGGAGAAAAAATTGGACGGCAAGCAATGCTGGTATTTTGCGCGAGAGGGTATGGATTGTATGCCAACCTGACACGATTTGTTTGTTTTAGTAGCCTGACAAATGATGAAGCCGAATTACATCGTCATGTCCGGGAAATAGAAGCCGAAATACTTTCCTTATCTCAAAGAAAAACTACTCTGGACACAATTTATCACGCCCTAGCTCAAGCATATAAACAACATGGATTTCCTCATGCTATCCATGAACATCACCAGGGGGGGACTACAGGGTATTTAGCCAGAGAAATTGTAGCTACTCCATTGACAAAAGAGTTTTTAACAGAAAACATGGCGATCGCTTGGAATCCCAGTTTAAAAGGCGCGAAAGTAGAAGATACGTTTGTGATTCTCAAAGATGGAAACTTAGAAAACCTGACTTTTGATCAAAATTTTCCTAGTGTTGAGGTCAAAGGAAGATTACGGGCTTTACCCTTGGAAAAATAATACTAATTAGGGTTTGCTGAATGTAGAGAGGGAGATGAGAAGCAGGGGAGCGGTATTTTTGGTGTTAGTCTTCAAAAGTTAAAAAGCTTACTCCAGATGCCTGGTAGTTTATCAGAGAATAATTATGGATTTCCAACAAATATTTAATCAACCACCTGAAACCCAAGCCAGCGCACCAGGACGAGTCAATTTACTTGGTGAACATACCGACTACAACGATGGTTTTGTGCTGCCAACAGCGATTCCTCAACAGACAACGGTACAAGTAGGTTTCAGTAATGATGGACAACACCAACTGTATTCAGAAAATCTCCAAGAGCGTGCGAATATTTTAGAAATTCATCATACACCTTCTGGTTTCGCCAGTTATATTTTTGGTTGTATTGAAGTTTTGAAACAGGCAGGATATACCATTCCTTCGCTGAATGTGTATGTCAAATCTTCAGTTCCTATGGGTGCTGGCTTATCTAGTAGTGCAGCCTTGGAAGTAGCAACACTCAGGGCAATTCGTCAACTTTTGGATTTACCAATTGATGACGTGGAAATTGCCCAATTGGCACAACAAGCAGAAATTCACTATGCGGGCGTACAATGCGGCATCATGGATCAAATGGCTTCTAGTCTTGCTGACACTAAACATATTTTGTTTTTAGATACTCGCACTCTAGAACGTCGTGTGCTTCCTTTCCCCGACAAAACAACTATTTTAATTATAGATAGCGGTGTACCCCGCGCCTTGGCAACTAGCGGATATAACCAACGTCGTGCTGAGTGTCAACAGGGGGCGCATTTATTGGGAGTTCATGCCCTGCGAGATATTACTGTTGCTAAGGTGACAGAAAAATTACCAGAACCATTAAACCGTCGCGCTCGTCATGTGGTGACAGAAAATAACCGTGTTTTAGAAGTTTTGCAGGGAGTAACACCTGAGCGTTTTGGCGAATTGATGAATGCCTCCCATGCCAGTTTACGAGATGATTATGAAGTTTCTGTACCCGCGTTAGACACTTTGGTAGAGATTTTGCAGAAAACCCCAGGCGTATTTGGTGCAAGGCTTACAGGTGCTGGTTTTGGTGGGGCTTGTGTGGCTTTGGTTGCATTGGGTGAAGAAAAAGCGATCGCAACTCACGCTCTGGAACAATACAACTATGCTGGTTATACAGGACAAATTTTATAGCAGGAGGCAGGAGGCAGGAGTCAGGAGGCAGGAGTCAGGAGTCAGGAGTCAGGAGTCAGGAGGCAGGAGGCAGGAGTCAGGAGGCAGGAGTCAGGAGTCAGGAGTAAAACTGGCTTTGTGTATAAGTTTGAATTGAGATGTTGTACCTCCTAACTACGCAAACTGCTATAAATTAGATCTCGTTTGGCTAATCACTGATCATGTAAATCTAACATCTCTAATAACTGTGTTTCACTTAACTGAGAAATTCCCAGAGATTGGGCTTTTTCTAATTTAGAACCTGCGTCTGCACCTACAACTAAAAAATCTGTTTTTTTGCTGACGGAATCAGTTACTTTCCCACCAGCTTTTTGAATTAGTGCTTTTGCTTCGTCACGTTTTAAGGTGGGTAATGTACCTGTGACTACGAAAATTTTACCAGCCAAATTCGGATTGATTTCGCCTACTGGCTTTGCTTCTGCGGTGTTGGCTAATTGTAATCCGATGGCTTGGAGACGAGAAATTAAAGTTTGATTGGCATCATTACGAAACCACTGATAAACTGATTGGGCAATTTCTGCACCGATACCATAAACTCCTTCAATATCTGATTGTTTTGCGGTTGCTAATTGTTCAACTGTGGTAAATTTTTCAGTCAACAATTGAGCGTTAACGCTGCCAACATGACGAATTCCTAAACCGTATAATACTCTAGACCAAGGTTGATTTTTTGATTGAGCGATCGCACTCACTAATTTTTGTGCAGATTTTTGACCCATTCGTTCTAATGCACATAAATTTGATTCTGTCAAGTTATATAAATCGCCAACAGAACGCACTAACTCTTTATCTACCAATTGATGCACCAGTTTTTCACCCATACCTTTAATATCCAAGGCATCCCGACTTACCCAATGTTCAATTTCTCCTTTGAGAATAGCCGCACAGGAAGCATTTACACATCTTGTCACCGCTTCCCCTGATTCTCTCACCACCGCTTCATTACATACGGGACAATGGGTAGGCATAATGAATGGTGCGGTGTCAGCGGGACGGAGTTCTTTAATTACCCGTACCACTTCCGGGATAATTTCCCCAGCTTTGCGGACAATTACAGTATCACCGATGCGGATGTCTAATTGTTGAATGCGATCGCTATTATGTAAGGTAGCTCTAGAAACAGTAGTACCTGCTAATTGTACCGGGCGCATTTCCGCCAAAGGAGTTAAAGCTCCCGTTCTGCCCACATTAACAGTAATATTTTCTACACGGGTAGGCGCTTCCTCGGCTGCATATTTGAGTGCGATCGCCCACCGGGGAAACTTCTGTGTAAACCCCAATTGTTCTTGCAGCTTAAAGGTATTTAATTTTACTACAACCCCATCAGTCATATAGGGAGAATTTAACCGTTCAGTATCCCAATATTGGTAATATTCAGCAACTTCCCTAATCGAATGACACAGCCGATGGTTGGTATCAACACGAAAACCCAACCTTTGCAACAACTCCAAAGCTTCCCATTGAGTATTCGCGATACTTGCATCATCCATTCCCGGAATATGCAAAGTATAAGCAAAAAAATCCAACTGACGCTGTGCTACAATGCGGGAATCTAACTGTCTAAGTGTACCCGCCACCGCATTACGCGGATTAGCAAATAACTGCTCACCTGCTTTTTGTCTTTTCTCATTAATTTGTTTAAACACCTCCAAAGGTAAAAATACTTCTCCCCGTACTTCCACCTTTTCGATATTTTCCAACCCGTCAAAATTCAAACGTAGAGGAATAGAGCGAATAGTCCGTACATTTTGGGTAATATCTTCACCCATAACCCCATCACCCCTGGTTGCACCCCTCACCAGAACACCATTTTGGTAAGTTAGCGCCAAAGCAGCACCATCAATTTTCAATTCTGCAACATAGTCTACTTCTACAGGAGAATACTGAGGCGTTAAGTGTCTTCGCCAACGTTGTTCCCAACCTTGTAATTCCTCCACATTAAAAGCATTTTCCAAGCTATACAGAGGGATGTTATGCCGTACTGAGGTAAAATGCGTTGCAGGTCGTTCACCTACGCGCTGAGTTGGACTATCAGGAGTAACTAAATCCGGGTACTTAGTTTCTAATTCTTGTAATTCTCGATACAGTCTATCATAAACCGTATCTTCCATAACAGGTGCATCAAGAACATAATAAGCATAGCTGGCTTGCTGTAATAACCGACGCAATTCTTCTACACGCTTGGCTTCAGAAGTCATTTGTATCATGAGAAATATGACAAAATATAATTAAACAAAATATGGATTTTGGATTGAACCCAGGGATAAATTCGCGAACTTTTACTATCAAGGAATAGTTGGACAGAAGACAATATACCGAATAATCTAAAATACGGAATTAATTGTCCTTGATAAATAGTAACTTAATCTATGTCCACCATTCATCTATCCTCCCGATTGTTAATCTTACAAACCTAATATCCATTTTATGCCATGCTACACAGAATTATGAAATCCAGTAATTTATCCGTCTTTATCTGCGTTTATCTGCGGTCAATTATGATGGATATTTCATTCTATGCAGCTTCATATTAATTCGATATCAGCTAACGTTAGACTCCAGTAGGGACAGGTTGAGCAGATCACTTCACTTTTTTGTTCAAACAATCATTTATCCCACATTCCGCCCCTACAAATTCATAAATACACCATCTTGATCCTCAACTATCCCAATCTTCCACTTCATATAAAAATCTAGTTTTACCAATCAACTTGCGATTAGCTGACGTACTTTGCACAAATACCACATATTTTTCTAGATTACTAGGTTTTATCCGTATCGTGGCATCCATCGGTAGACCTAACATTTCCCTAGCTGAACTACCTTCAAATAAATCACCCGTCTCCCTATCCATTAAAATAATTTCTTTTTTGGCTTGGATAGTTTCTGTCTTTGTGAATTCATAGAAACCCCTACCTACTTTAAATCTTAAAGCATTTTCCAAAACAAAAGCCTTAATAGAAATATCTTGGTCAACATCTAAAACTTGAAAACGTCCCGGAGAAACCGCCCTTAAATCAGTGGACTCATAATAGGAAACTCCTTCCCGTTTCATCATGGTATTAAATATTTTATTTAACCCACGACTCATCCGCCCTTGTTCAATTATTTCTTGTTCATAAGCCTGTAGTTGTTCATTTGATGATTGTTGATAACAAACAGCTAAAAATAAATCAGTAATATAGGAAAATTGGTCAAGAGTGATATGGAAACCACCTGATTTTTCAGCTATTTCTTGATAAAAAGGTGTAGCATGAGAACGATTTAGTGCTTGAACTCCATAAACCGTAATTCCAGCATCACCTAACTTATCTAATTCTTTACGCCAATTCAGCTTTTGAGGATTATGTGCTGGTGCATGAGGAATATCATCACCAATTAAAACTAATGATTTATTTGCAGAATTTGACCAAGATAAAGATTGAGCTTCATGTAACACTAACTCATAACATTCTGGTGCATCTCCCCCACCAGTCGGTGCAACATTTTGAACAAAATTACAAATTTCATCAACATCACCAGAGAGATTCAAAATTTTTGTCACATAAGTTGAATCTGCATCACAATAGTCACCATGAGCTATAATTCCTATCTTGATCAAAGGAAGTTCATCCATCAGTCTGGTGACAGTATTTTTGATTTTCTTCCGCACCTGGGTTAAACAAGGATACATACTACCAGTTGTATCAAAGCTGAACACTACTTCTATATTATTGTTCATCATAACTGTAACGAAATTCTCAGTTATCTATGGTATATCTTTATTTTAAATAGCTAAAGGTTGTAAAAGCTGTTACTTTAAGATATTGTAATAATTAATTACTGCAAAAATAAATTCTACGTAATATTACATATACAGCAGATTGTTGTGTTAGGTTATGACTAAAAAAATCACCAACCAAACCCCTATTATTATCGCTCATCGAGGCGCTAGTGGATACCGTCCCGAACATACTTTAGCAGCATATCAATTAGCAATTGATTTGGGTGCTGACTATATTGAACCAGACCTAGTTATTACCAAAGACGGAGTTTTAATTGCTCGTCATGAAAATGAAATTTCTGAAACTACAGATATAGAAAATCATCCTGAATTCGTTCATATTAAAACTACAAAAATTATTGATGGTGAAGTTAAAACAGGCTGGTTTACAGAAGATTTCACTTTAGCAGAATTAAAAACCTTAACCGCCAAAGAACGCATCCCCCAAATACGTCCACAAAATACCATATACAATGGGCTGTTCACAATTCCCACACTGCAAGAGATCATTGATTTAGCCACAAATAAAAGTTTAGAACTAGGTCGAATAATTGGAATTTATCCAGAAACAAAACATCCAACTTATTTTAAATCCATTGGCTTGCCATTAGAAGAAAATCTATTAATAAATTTGCAAAAAACTAATATACCTATATTTATTCAGTCATTTGAAGTTGGAAATCTCCAAGAATTAGCCAAAAAAACAGATTTACCTTTAGTGCAGTTGATTAATGATTGTGGTAAACCTTATGATTTTATTACCAGCCATGATAATCGCACATATCAAGATTTAATTAAGACAGCAGGTTTAAAAGAAATTTCTCAATATGCACAAGCAATAGGAGTGAATAAAAATTTACTGATTCCCAGAGATGAAAATGGTAAATTAAAGTTACCAACATCCTTATTTAGAGATGCTCATCAAGCTGGTTTACTAGTTCATGCTTGGACATTTCGTAATGAAAATTTATTCCTACCCTTAAACTTTCAAAACAATCCCCAAGATGAATATAAAATCTTTTTTGACTTGGGTATAGATGGCGTATTTAGTGACTTTACTGATACTGCTGTAACCTGGAGAAATTACTATTCACAATTTTAGAGTAAATTGACTGTCAACCATAAATGCTAACAGTCAATTCTGCACAGTTTACCAAGTGCTACTACTGAAAGAGCCACTAGATTTTTAATGGGAGTTTGGATTATACTACACTAAATCAATCGGTTTAGTATACTTGGCTATTTTTTTTGTAATTCAAAACCTGGTTCTGCATCTCTTGTCTGTCTTTTAGATTATAAACATCATCAGAAATAAAATGAATAACTTGCCATTAAATCGTTTAGGGGAAATCGCTAAACTCTTTTTTAAACTGGGCATTATCGGCTTTGGGGGACCAGTTGCCCATATTGCCATGATTGAAGATGAGGTTGTTAAGCGTCGTCAGTGGTTAACAAGAGAACATTTTTTGGATTTATTAGGTGCGACTAACTTAATTCCCGGACCAAATTCTACAGAAATGGCTATTCATATAGGATACATTTATGCAGGATGGTTAGGCTTAATTATTGCAGGTGTTTGTTTTATTTTACCTGCTGTTTTAATTACAGGTATATTTGCTTGGATTTATGTTAATTATGGTACTTTACCCCAGTTTGCACCTTTACTGTATGGGGTTAAACCAGCAGTTCTAGGAATAATTATCAATGCCCTTTGGAGTTTATCTAAAAAAGCGGTAAAAACCCGACAATTACTAATAATTGCTGTAGCAGTAGGCTTGATAACTTGGTTTGCTAAAGTCAATGAAGTTATCGCTTTATTATTAGGTGGAATATTAGGAATGATTTGGTTACGAAATGGTAATCAAACTAATTTAGTTATAGCTGGTTTAACTATTGGTGCAACTTGGCAAGGAACATCTATAACAGCAGCATCTGTACCTTTATGGAAATTAGGTTTATTCTTTCTCAAAGTTGGTAGTGTCTTGTTTGGTGGTGGATATTTACTAATAGCATTTCTGCAAGGGGGATTAGTAGATGAATATGGCTGGTTAACACAACAACAATTATTAGATGCTGTTGCTATCGGTCAATTTACACCTGGTCCAGTGCTTTCCACTGCTACATTTATAGGTTATATAATTGCTGATATACCAGGGGCAATTGTGGCAACAGTAGGAATTTTTCTACCTTCATTCTTATTTGTTGCTATTTTAAACCCTCTCATTCCTTGGTTACGTTCCTCATCTTGGACAAGGGCTTTTCTAGATGCTGTTAATGTTAGTGCGGTAGCATTAATGGTAGTGACTACATTACAATTAGGAATAGTTACTTTAACTATAGAAAAAGTGCCTTATATAGATTTTTTTGGTTTAGTTATTTTCTTGATTTCCGCAGTTTTAGCTATTCGCTATCGCATCAATACAGCATGGTTGGTTTTAGGTGGTGGTTTAATGGGTTGGGGTGTTTCAGTTTTAGGTTATGTCCAATAACAGATGTATGAATTTGGTTTGGTTATTTAACTATAAATGTAGTCAGGAATAGGTCAAAAAAATGGTACAGCATTACGATAATATATCTCAAGAATATAAAAAATCTAAAGAGTTGCCAGTACGCCTCCATATTGAGAAATTTACATATTTTAATATGCTTGGTGATTTGACGGGTAAATCAATTCTTGATTTGGCTTGTGGAGAAGGATTTTACACCAGAAAATTCAAACAAAAAGGTGCGTCTCTCGTTGTAGGAGTTGATATTTCCGAGAAAATGGTGGAACTTGCAAGACAGGAAGAAGCTAAACAACAACTTGATATTGAATATATTGTCGGTGATGTACTTGAACTAGGAAAAATTGGCAGTTTCGATCTTGTTGTGGCTTCTTATTTACTAAATTATGCCCAAACAAAAGAGCAACTACTAAAAATGTGTGGAAACATATTCACTAATCTCAAACTGGGAGGTCGTTTTGTGACCTTAAACAACAATAGTGAACAATCTCCTAGTTCCTATCTCACAACTGAAAAATATGGTTTTATTAAAAGTATTTCTAAACCACTACAAGAAGGGACAGCTATACAATATACATTTTTTGTTGATGGAAATAAATTCAGTTTTGATAACTATTACCTCAGCAAAGATACATATCAATGGGCATTTCAAAGTGTTGGCTTTAAAGATATTTGTTGGCAAAAACCACAAGTTTCTCCTGAAGGAATAAAGGAATTTGGTCAAGAATTTTGGCAGGATTTTCTTGATTGTGAACCTTTAATTGGGATTGAGTGTTTTAAATACTGATACCATTACTTTAAATACGCTTCATTTGGGGATGTAAAGATGTTAATATAGCATTTTATAGCCTAATGTAGAGTTTCTGAAAGGAGAAAGCAAAAATTGTCAGGTTCAATTTATATCCACGTATCAAACAAAAATTGGGAGAGAAAACCTAAGAGGTTGTTTGAAAACTTTTTCGTGTGGGATTTAACACCCGCAGATCCCCCTAAATCCCCCTTTTTAAGGGGGACTTTGAGGAATTTAGACCCTTTTTAAGGGGGGTTGGGAGGATCTCGATTAATTCTGATACTTTTCAAACATCCTCTAAGAATTATTCTCTCTCCTTTCTTGCAACTTCAGCATAATTTCCGCGTGCATTTCGCGGGTAATGGGATAGAAAAAAGTCAAAATCAAGCCAATAATTAAACAAATTGTGGGTATGGGACCCACTGCAATTCTAATAGCTAACAATGCAGAATCAGGTTGTATAGGTAAGGTATTTTGTCCAATTACAGCTGCTTTAAAACCGGATGCTTGTAAAGCATTACCTACTAAAAATAAGCCAAAGGCTAAACCAAATTTTTGCAATAAGACCATGAAACCATAAAAAACTCCTTCCCGTCTTTGTCCGGTTTGGAGTTCGTCTAATTCAATGACATCGGGAATCATTGACCAAGGAATTAAATAAGCTGTAGAAACTCCACAACCTGCCATTATAGCCATCACATACATTAATCCAATTTGATTCGGCTGTAAAAAAAATAGTCCTCCAGCAGCGATTATCCATAAACTCATTCCTAGAAAATAAACAATTTTTTTACCATATTTTTTACTGAGATTACTCCAGACAAATAACATTAATAAAGCTGTTGCTTGGACTGCAATTAAAACTGTGGGAACTTCTGAATTTTTTAGTCCCATGCAGTAGAGTACAAAATAGGGAATAATACTAGCGGTAATTTGTACACCCAGCCAAGAGAAAAGATAGATAGCGATAACAAATAGAAAAGGTCGATTGCTGAAGGCAATTTTTATTTGTTCAAAGAAGGGAATTTCTGGAGGTTCTGCTAATTGAATGCGTTTGGCTTCAAAAGCCATGATGCGATCGCGTGTTCCATAAACGCACCAATATAAGGATAAAACCGAAATTACAGTACAAATGGCTGCTAATACTAGATACTGTTGTTGAGGATTAGCAATCACAGAAAAAACTATCTGGGCTAAAATCAGTGATAAAATACTGCCACCAATGGAAAAAGTAAAGCGATAGCTGTTTAAACTAGTTCGTTCATCGTAATCTTGAGATAGTTCTGGTGTCATTGCCGTATAAGGCAAATTGACCACTGTAAAGAACACTTGAGACATGACCCCAATAGCAACGTAATACCAAAACAATGGCCACATATTACTACTGGGTTCAGAGCTAAATTGTGGTACAATCCATTGCAAGAAAAAGAAAATCCCAAAGGGAATTGCACCATATAATAACCAAGGTAAACGACGACCCCAGCGACGAGATTTAGTTTTGTCAGTCAATAAACCTACAATTGGATCATTGACAGCATCCCAAATTTTACCAATCATCAAAATACTGCCTGCTAAACCAGCGGGAATCCCCGCTACATTAGTAAAAAACACCAGCAGAAAAAATATAGCAATATTAGAAGTAATAGCTGGGCCTAAATCTCCAGCACCATAAGCAAGTTTTGTTTTCAAATCTAACTTTTCATTGACTAATTTTTCACTATTAGAATTGTTCATAATTACTTACACTCATATTAAGATAGTTTGGATTTGCTTTCAGTGCTAACTAAAAAATATTTCCCTGAGTTTTATGTCAGACCTCCACGTTTCTTGGTCAGATTATCACCTTAAAATTGAACAATTAGCTGTCAAGATTTATCAATCAGGTTGGGAGTTCAATCAAATTGTCTGTCTTGCTAGAGGGGGACTAAGAGTAGGAGATATTCTTTCTCGGATATATAATCAACCTCTGGCAATTTTAGCTACATCATCTTACAGTGGTGGGGGTAAACAAGAAAGGAGCAGTTTAATCGTTTCCTCTCACTTAACGATGACTACTGACAAGTTAGGTTCCCGGATTCTGCTGGTAGATGATTTAGTGGACTCTGGGATAACTCTACAGCAAACTGTTCCTTGGCTAAAAGAACATAGTGAGTTTCCTATTGAGGAAATCCGTACTGCTGTAATTTGGTATAAAGCTTGTTCAGTTATTACTCCAGATTATTATACTGATTATCTAGCTGATAACCCTTGGATTCATCAACCTTTTGAAAAGTATGAACTTATAAATCCTGGTAATTTGGAGACAAGATAGGTCAAAGGTGTTGAAAAATTGGTGATTGGGGATTGTGGACTGGTAATTCTCTGGTGTTTCTCTGTCACCTGTCACTTTGTATTGAAGCGATCGCCTAGTCCTGTAAGTTTCAGATTTTGAGCATGAGTAGAGAACAACCCTAGATTCAAACTACCAACTATCGACCCACAGGAAGCTGAATCTTCAACTCTGTTCCCTGTCCAGGTTCTGAGAATAAATCCAGTTTACCACTATGCCGTTCAACTACGATTTGATAGCTAATTGATAATCCTAATCCTGTTCCTTGTCCAACTGGTTTAGTTGTAAAGAATGGGTCAAATACTCGTAGCTTGGTATCTTCTCCCATACCTAATCCGTTATCTGCAATGTGAATAAAAACCCACCTATCTATCATATTTGTCCTAATAGTAATGGTAGGAATAAAATTATTCTGCTTATGAACAATGGTTTCTTCCAAGGCATCTATAGCATTACTTAATATATTCATAAATACCTGGTTCAGTTGCCCTGGAGAACATTCGATGACTGGCAAATTACCATATTCTTTATTAATAACTATCGGAGATTGATGAAAATTACCCTTTAAACGATGCTGCAAAATTAACAGTGCATTTTCGATTCCTTCATGAATATCCACTGGTTTGATTTCTGCTTCATCCAAACGCGAGAAATTTCGCAGGGAATGGACAATTTTTCTAATTCGTTCGCTGCCAAACCGCATGGATTTGAGCAGTTGCGGTAGGTCGTTACTAACAAATCCGAATTCAAATTTTTCCATTGCTATCTGAACTGCATTTACGGGTTGGGGATAGCTTTGTTGGAAAGTTTGAACTATATTGAATAAGCCTTGAACATATTCTTCTAAATAGTTGAGATTGCCATAAATGAAGTTTACAGGATTATTAATTTCGTGAGCAATTCCTGCTACTAGTTGTCCTAAGCTGGACATTTTTTCACTGTGAATCAATTGCATTTGTGTTTGCTGCAACTCTTTCAATGCCTGTTGCAGATGCTGAGTTTGGGTTTTTAGCTGTAATTCTGATTGTCGCAATTCTTCTTCAGCTTGTTTGCGTTGGGTAATATCAGTGTGAGAACCTGCCATGCGATATGGTTGATCCCAAACATCGCGTAATAATGTGCCTCGGCAAAGTACCCAGAGATAATTGCCGTTACGATGTTGGAGGCGATATTCTTGTTCATAGGTGGCAAGTTGTCCTTTAAAGTATTGCTGAAAAGTTGTCAAAACGCGATCGCCATCATCTGGATGTAAACGCTGTTTCCATTCTTGAAAGTGATTGGATATTTCGGCATCAGCATACCCCAACATTTCTTTCCAGCGTGTAGAAAAGAAGACTTCGTTGGTTTCTAGATTCCAATCCCACAACCCATCATTTGAACCCTTGACGGCTAGTTGAAAACTGGAAGTTGTTTTGCCGAAATCTTTGTAAGGATGAACCTGTAAAACTTGAAAGCACTCATGAACAGATTGATAATTCAGGGGAATAGTCCAACCTTCTGATTTTGCTGCTGTTGCTGCGGGATGATTTTTTGGTAATTTCAGCAGTGCGATCGCTACTTGTTCTGCCAATTCACTCGGAGTTTTAGGAGTGACAGCAAACGGCCATTCTGGGTATAATTCCGTACTCAAAGCAAAGGGAAACTTTTCTCCATACTGCGTCTGCTGATTAATGATTTTGAAGGTTTTCAGGTCAACTTTTCCTTCCAATGCCATCTGTTCTATGACATTTGTGGAAATAGTTCCTGCATCTGCCTGACCTTGCTGAATGGTATAGACAACGGCATCATGACTATTGGTAAAGTGCAAACTCTGAAAATCTCGGTAAGGATTAATACCTGCTTCCGCAATTTCTCTCCATGCAGATCGCCATCCCCCAAGAGAATTTTCTGCTACAGCAACAAACCGTTTACCTCGTAAATCAGTTAGAGTTTGGATATGTTCACAATCAGCTTTACAGAAAATTACCCCACCAAACATGGTGTAAGCTTGTCCCATCCGCAAATGCTTGAGCGTTGCCAAACGATTTACTTCATAAAGAGCTTCAAATTCCACATATATCCCTGAACTTGTAATCACAAATTCCACCGCATTCTGTTCAATAGCTAACCCAATCTGGGTAAAATCCAGGGGAACAATCACAAAGTGATATTCAGGCAGTTCCGAAGAGAGATAATCCGCTGTTTTTTGCCAGGTTTGTAGCGTATGCTGTGTATCTCGATGTGCTAAAACACCAATTTTAATCAGGGTTTTCATAGCTTGTTATTGTTTATACCAAAAATTGGCAATCATCAACATAGGCCTCATTGACTGATTCCTCACTGAAGATAGAACGGAATTCTACGCCTATTACCAGTAGTCTGGAAGACCACCCTATCCTTAAGGGTATCATTTTCAAACCACGGTAACTTTATAGATTTATAGTAGTTTAAGGCTAATTTAACAGAAAATTCACAATAAGTACAAGAAATAAAGTTAATTGCTAGTCAGCAGTCATACGGTGTGACTTTAAGGTTGATACAAATAGGGGTGCAGGGAGTAGGGGAAAGAATTAAATAGGGTTTGCAGAAAAAGTCTTTTCGTTAGGGTTAGGAGTCAGGAGTCAGGAGGAAGAATTAGAAGAAGAGAAGAATAGTCTTGAATCCCAGATTCCGCAGTTCAATTTTTTATAAAAAAATAGCCTGAAATGTTTACCAGGTAATCATTTCAAGCTTTGTAAGCTTACAATTCATTATTATTTAATTTGCTTCATACTATAGCGGTATGCACTTGAATGACATACACGATTAACGTCAAAAATCCATACACTAAAAGACTTTCAACTCTGTTCCCTGTTCCCTGTTCCCTGTTCCCTGCTATATTAAATTAAATCCGCACGAGGTTTAAAAGTTTCTACTTCCCGCAATTTTTCATAAAGCTGTCTTTCTTCATCTGTAATATTTTTAGGTGTAACTATCTGAACTTCTACTAATTGATCACCACGTTTTCCGTTTTCACCTGGGTAGCCTTTGTTAGCTAAACGAAATCTTTGTCCAGACCGCACAGCAGGAGGAATGGTCATTTTGACAGGACCGTCAAGAGTTGGTGCTTCGACTTGTCCTCCTAAAACCGCTTCACTAGGAGTCACTGGAACTTGACAGAAGATATTTGCACCTTCTAATTTAAATAAAGGATGGGGTTCAACGGTAATTTTTAAGTATAAATCGCCACCAGAGATGCCTTGATTTCGTAAGCGGATGGTTTGACCTGTTACCATAGCAGGGGGCATAGTTACTTCGAGCGATCGCCCATCTTCTAATCGTATTCTTTCATTACCACCTTGATAAGCTTTTTCTAGTGGTAAAGTTAATCTGGCTTCTATATCCCTACGAGTGCTTCGGGGTGGGGTGTTAACTGTATATGAAACTTTGGTTCTGGGAGTCCTAAATGGGTCAGTAGTGGTTGTATTATCTGCTGTAGTTCTGCTATCTTTGCGACTGCTAACACCAATGACCTGATTAATAAAACTTTCAAAATCAGGAAATTCGCTAGGGTCTACATCTTGACCGCTGCGACCGTTAGCGCGATTATCTCCCCAAGCTTTGGGTTTTGGTGTCTGTTTACCACCAGCAAAGCCTTTTTGTTTCCAGTAGCGGCTAAACTGGTCGTATTGCGATCGCCGGCTGGGATCGGAAAGAATTTCATAAGCCTCCCCAATCGTCTTAAATTTTTCTTCTGCTTCTTTGTTACCTGGATTAAGATCAGGGTGATATTGCCTTGCTAACCTGCGATAAACCTTTTTAATTTCTTCGCTAGAGGCTTCTTTATTTACTCCCAAAATCTCGTAATAATCGCGGAAATTTTGCAAATTTTGCATAATGAGTTATCTGTAATCAGTTATCAGTGGGAACTCTTAACAGGGAACAGGGAACAGGGAACAGGGAACTGCTAATTAATATTTATCTTTCTTCTGCCTTCTGCCTCCTGCCTCCTGCCTCCTGACTCCTGAATCTAAAATCCAAAATCTAAAATTACCTTAGAGCCAATCATCGTCTTCATCCCAATTATCCTGGTAGGTGGGACGGCTGCGGCGTGGTGGAGGACTATCATAAGAGGGAGAACGATTGTCTCTACCATAGTCTTTACCATAGTCTCGACTATAGTCTCTGTTATTAGAATCGCGTTCCCGATAGGTTTCTCTGGGATAATCGCGTTCCCGTTCTTTATCACCAGTGAAGATGTCACGGATGGCACCAAATAGGTCTTCATCTTCATCTTCAGCATAATACTCACGGACTTCCCGATTTAGCTCATACAGAGCATCTTGTAGGTCAGAGTAAGCTTGGTCAATACCGCGATCATCATTATCTTTTAAACTGTCACGCAGTTCCCGGCAAATATTGTCAATGCGTTGACGACGGTTACGGGCGAACTGCATCCCCATTTCTAAGGCTACTTCCCTCAATTGCCGTTCTGCTTGTAAAATCAATGCTTCGGAACGAGTGCGTTTTTCTACCCGTTCTTTTCTTTCCCGGTCAACATCAGCATATTTTTGAGCATCTTGAATCATCCGATTTACTTCTGATTCACTCAAAGTCGAAGCGCCTTGAATTGTAATACTCTGTTCTCTACCGGTGGTACGATCTAAAGCCGTTACCTGTAATATACCGTTGGCATCAATATCAAAAGATACTTGAACTTGGGGTATACCTCTGGGTGCCGGGGGGATGCCATATAACTTAAATCGTCCCAAAGACTTGTTATTTGCTGCCATTTCCCTCTCACCTTGAACAACGTGGATTTCTACGCTGTTTTGGTTATTTTCTGAGGTGGAAAAAATGTCCGAGCGTCTTACTGGTATTGTGGTGTTACGGGGAATGAGTTTTTTCATCACACCACCAATGGTTTCCAGTCCTAAAGATAGGGGTGTGACATCTAACAGCAATACATCTTTGAGTTCACCGGCTAAAATCCCGGCTTGAATCGCTGCACCTACGGCCACAACTTCATCAGGGTTGACGTTTTCGTTGGGTTCAATGCCTATCAAGTCCCGCACTAGCTGTTTTACCATTGGTATCCTGGTGGAACCGCCTACTAGTACAACTTCTTCAATATCTACTGGGGAAAGTCCGGCATCTTTCAGCGCCCTTTTGACTGGTGTGCGTACCCGACTGATTAAGTCACCACATAAGCCTTCAAATTGCGATCGCGTCAAGCGTGTTTCCAGGTGTTTGGGACCATCCTCTGTGGCGGTGATGAAGGGTAGATTAATATCGGTGACACTGACAGCAGAAAGTTCAATTTTGGCTTTTTCTGCGGCTTCCATTAACCTTTGTAAAGCTTGGCGATCGCGTCTTAAATCTACACTCTCTGCTTCCAAAAATTGTTCTGCCAACCAATCAACTATCTTTCTGTCAAAATCATTACCACCTAATTGCGTATCTCCACTAGTGGCTTTCACCTCAAATATGCCGTCACCTACTTCCAAAATCGACACATCAAAAGTTCCACCACCCAAATCAAAAACCAAGATAGTTTCCGTTTCACCCCGATCTAATCCGTAAGCCAAAGAAGCCGCAGTCGGTTCATTGAGAATTCGCAAAACATCTAAACCAGCAATTCTTCCAGCATCACGGGTAGCTTGGCGTTGGGAATCATTAAAATAAGCCGGAACAGTGATTACAGCCCCGGTGACAGTGTCTCCCAAATAACGACCAGCATCATCTGCCAATTTCTTCAGCACCATAGCTGAAATTTCTTCTGGGGCAAATTCTTTATTTAAACGAGGACAGGCAACTTTAATACTACCCAGTTCATCTTTACGAATGGTGTATGGTACACGCTTAGAATCCGGGTTGAGTTCACCATATTTCCGCCCAATGAAGCGTTTAACTGCAAAAAAGGTATTTTGGGGATTAAGAACAGTTTGCCGTCGTGCCATTTGCCCAACCACCCTTTCACCTTCTTTGCTGAAGCCAACAACAGATGGAGTGGTTCGCATACCTTCAGCATTGGCAATCACCACCGGCTTGCCACCCTCCATTACGGCGACTACTGAGTTGGTTGTACCCAAGTCGATGCCGACTACCTTGCCCATGCGTTACTTGTCTCCTAAGCGTGTCCTGTACATCTATTATGATTGGATGGCGCTACTTCTAGCTTGCTGCTAAATGATAAAAACCGCCCAATGGTATAATTATCATCATTACATTCAATAATTTAGATAATTAGAGAAATTTTAGCTTAAGGTGCTACTTGCCAAACTAGGATAGCATTTGAAGAGAGGGAACAGGGAATAGGGAATAGGGGGAGAATATTTTCCCAATCACCAATCACCAATCACCAATTTGACTTTAAAACAACGATTACAAAATCATCTCCAAGAAATAGCACGGGAACGGGATCCCTATATGGCGAGTGCCGGACATTTCTTTGTTCAAGAATACATTCGCCAACAATTTGCACAATGGGGAAGTGTGGAAATCCACACCTTTCAAGTCAGGAGTAAAACCTGTAAAAACCTGATTTTAAATTTACCAGCCCAAGCAAAAAGGCAAAAAACAGAGTTACCACCCATTTTAATAGGCGCTCATTATGATGGTGTACCTGGTACAGTGGCTGCTGATGATAATGCTACTGGTGTGGCTGTGTTGTTAGAGTTTGCTCGCAGTTTTGCCCAAATACCAGCTAAATATCCTTTGCGACTTGTTGCTTTTGATATGGAAGAATACGGCTTATTAGGTAGTGCTGATTATGCTGATTCATTACGTAAACAAGAACAACCTCTACGCTTGATGATTTCTTTGGAAATGCTAGGCTATCGGGATTTTACTCCTGGTTCGCAAAGATACCCAGCTTTTTTAGACAAGTTTTACCCCAATACGGGAGACTTTATCGGTTTAATTGGTAATTGGCGGACTTTGGGCGATTTAATTAGTTTGAGTAGCAGTATTCGCCAAGCAGGTGTGTCTAGTCAATGGCTACCAGCACCCAATCGGGGTTTACTAGTTCCCCAAACTCGACTTAGTGATCATGCACCTTTTTGGGATCAGGGTTATCCAGCAATGATGGTGACAGATACTGCATTTTTGCGAAATCCCAATTATCACAAACCAAGTGATACTATTGCCAGTTTGGATTTAGATTTTCTTACTGGTGTCTGTGAGGGTTTGGAAATCGGGATTAGGCAATTGTAGAAAATTTTAGATGAAATACTGCGAACTGAATCTAATTTATTGAATACTTACTAAATTTATGCCTATATTATCTTCTTTATGTGCCAGAGCAATGCTTTATGAAAAATTTCAATCTAAGATCACACATAATCCTTCTTTAGATAGAAATTTGGTTAGTTATCAAGGTAATAAACAAACTCCTTTTTATTCTTGGTTAAAATATAGAGAAGGATTTTCAGAACGTCTAGTTACCTACATTCTGCAAACATTCAAGCCTAATCCAGGAATATTAATAGATCCATTTTCAGGAAGTGGAACAGCACTATTTACTGCTAGTGAATTAGGATGGATAACCACGGGGATTGAACTTTTACCAGTTGGTATTTTTGCTACTGAAGCTAGAATAATATCTCAAAAAATAGATATACAGGAATTTAAAAAATTAATATATAAACTGCAAAAAATAGATTACAAAAGCTACTGTAAAGATAGTTTTACCTTTAATCATTTAAAAATTACTCGTGGGGCATTTTCCGAAATTAATGAAAAGCAACTAGTAGGCTATTTATCATATTGCCATGATTTGATTACAGATCATAATATCCAAAAAATGCTGATATATGCAGCTTTTTGTATCCTTGAAGATATTAGTTATACTAGAAAAGATGGGCAATATCTCCGCTGGGATTTCCGTTCAGGACGTTCAAAAAGTAAATCTGAATTTAATAAAGGAGCAATTTTATCTTTTGAAGAAGCAATTGAACAAAAGCTTAAGCAAATTATATCAGACTTAGAGTTAAATTCCATACAATTAGATTTATTTAATGATAATCAGCTACCACAATTTTCTCATAACAAATTTGGTGATCTGGAAAATGTAGAACCTAAACTTTATGAAGGTTCATGTTTAGAAATTCTTCCTACTGTTCCAGGTGATAGTGTTGATTTCGTTATTACATCACCACCATATCTAAATAGATATGATTACACTCGTACCTATGCTCTTGAGCTTGCATTTTTAGGATGTGGTGAAGATCAAGTCAAAAATCTGCGTCAGCAAATGCTTTCATGTACAGTAGAAAATCGTGATAAACGCACATATTTAGAAGAATATTATAAAAGTAAACAATGTGAGCAAATTTTCTTAAAAATAGATTCTGTTTTTAAACAACAGGAGGCATTACAAGAAATATTAATGATTTTAGAAAAAAATAAGAATGAAGGGACTTTAAATAATAAAAATATTGCCAGAATGGTACATAATTACTTTTATGAAATGTGTTTTGTCATTTATGAACTAAGTCGCATTCTCCAATCAGGTGGCATAATCGCAATAGTTAATGATAATGTCAAATATGCAGGGGAAGAAATTCCTGTAGATTTAATTCTATCAGATATAGCAGAGTCTTTTGGACTGACAACTCGATATATTTGGACATTAGGAAGAGGAAAAGGAAATAGCAGCCAACAAATGGGAAATTATGGACGTACAGAACTGCGTAAATGTGTTTATATTTGGGAAAAATAAATATCATGACAGACGAGGATATTCGTATAAACTATCGTTTACGTTCAACATTCTTTTATCGCAAACTTAAAGAATACAAAACACTATCTTTTCAATCCAAAATTGCTGCCTTATTAGCAGTCAAGGATTTATATAGCTGGGAAAATTGGAAAAACTGGGGTATTGGAGAAGATGCGTTTAACTATATTAGTAACCATCCTGAATTGCAACTCATTCAAATATTTTGCCACCCCAGGTTAATTCGAGAATACTCTTCTTTATTAGCCTATTATCGGAATATAGCTGCACTTCCTCAAAAAGCAGTTCAGTATTTAGCTAAAATAAATTTAAAAAAAATTGAAGCTGATGAAGAAAATAACTATAATCTAACAGAAGATAAAGCTTTGGCACTTTCCCGATTATTTAATGAACATATATCTCTGATTATTGATAGTTCAATTGAAAGCCTGACACAAGCAGAATTATATGGCATACTACTAGCTTCAACCGGAGCGCAAATTGATGGTTCTTGGCGTAATGCTATTGGAGAAGAAGCTGAAAAGGTTGTACAGCGATTACTTATCAAAGAGGCAAAAGAACGTAATTTAATAGCTGCTTTTATTCCACGCAAGATTAGTGAACTTGAAGCATATAATCCTCATAAAATTGAAGAACTACTAGGAAATATAGAAGCTTATCGGGGGGTGAAATTAGCTAACCATAATTCCATTCTTTTCTCAAAAGAGCCAGATGTTTCATTTCTGAATAACCAGGGTGCAACAGTTGGTGTGATTGAAGTGAAAGGAGGAACTGATCCTGCTGGTGCATTAGAACGTTATGGTGCTGCTAAAAAATCTTTTGAAGAAGCATTGCGTATAAATCCCACAGTTACAACTATTCTTATTGCTAGTTGTATTACACCTGAAGTAAATAATCGGATTCAGAATGATCCTACAATCTCTGCTTACTTCAATTTGACAGAAATACTGGACAAAGAATCAACAATATATGATCAATTTATTGAAAAAGTATTTTCACTTCTACATAAATAATAGATATCAATATTATCTAGAAATCATATATTTTTGTGGCTATATGACTGCACACTAGGTCTTAAACTCATTAAATCATCAATGTTGCGTTTCATGTTAGTGCAAATATTATCCAAAGGTAAATCATTGGTATCATAACCAAAAGGATTTTCAATTTCTAAACCAATAGCTTCAATTCCTAATAAACTAAAACTCACTAAAGCCGAAATTATCCCTGTCCACAAATCCAAACTTGCGACAACTTGAAATGGTAGTAATAAACAATACAATAATAGTAATTGTTTTAAATGTATGGCATAAGCTAGAGGCATTGGTGTTTTCAGTATTCTTTCACTAGCTCCTAAGTTATCCACTAAATTATTCAATAATTCTTGCATGGATATTAATTGGTAACTATTTAAGTTATGGGAATTATACTGTTGTTGTAAATAATCGCCAATCCAAAAGGCAATTTCTATGGGTGGGTTATTGACAATTTTTAGATTCTGGAATTTTTCTGCTGGCATTAATTCTTCTAACTCTGAATTGATTTTTTCTCCTCTCAGGTGTAATTTTGTTGCTACGGCAAATGCTACTAATAAATTTAAAGCTATGATTTTGTTATCTTTATCTTCTAAAGAATTTTCATCAACTGATACCCAAATTTGTCGTGCTAGGTTACGGATAGTATTTACCATTGAACCCCAAATTTTTCTACCTTCCCAAAACCTTTCATAAGCGGTGTTGGTACGGAATACTAATAATAAACCTAAAACTATGCTGGGAATAACAGTCCCTAAAATTGGCTGAGAAACGGGTAGTTTATAATGATGAAGGATAGAAATAAATACGCCGAACATCCCGCAAAATATCACTTGTTGATAAATAGTTGAGATGACTGAACCTTTTATCTGGAAAGCTGTTATAAACCATTTCTGTTTCTTAGTTGCCATGCAATTCCCCTTAACTCAGATGTTTGCAAAAAAGCAATGATGTGGAATTATTAATTCTGAGTTAAAATATACAGGCGATCGCTACATTTGACAATTCTCGATTTACTAAGCAGCACTTCGTGAAGCATTAAAATGAACTTAGATTACTATATTGGTGTATAGCAATGTACTTATAAATTTTAGAATGGATTATTATTCTGTATGTAAGAATTAAATGCAGTCATAAAATGTAACAAATATTTACTGTACATTATGCCAGCATAAAAATCAGAAAATCTGTTTTTGGCATTGCAAAAGTTAGCCATGCCTATATATTATCAGATATAATGACCTATTTGTCCGTTGACTCTGCTGTGATATATGTCTACAACTTACGCCGTTGAAATTAACCACCAAGGCAAAATTTATAATTTGCAAGTTCCAGAAAATGAAACCATCTTAGCTGTTGCAGAAGCAGCTGGTTTAGAAATGCCAGCTTCTTGTCATGCTGGGGTTTGTACAACTTGTGCTGCTTTAATAACTGAAGGAATGGTAGATCAATCTGAGGGTATGGGTGTAGGTCTAGACTTGCAAAAAGAAGGTTATGCACTGCTTTGTGTCTCTAAACCTCTTTCTAATTTAAAAATTGAGACAGAAAAGGAAGATATAGTTTATCAAAAGCAATTTGGTAAAGAATAGTAAATTGGGGAATGGGAATTTAATTTTGGATTTGGGATTTTGGATTGTATTTAAATTAACTTCAATCTAAAATCTACGATCTAAAATTTTTGACCAATCACCAATATATAGTTGTATCCTGGAAATCACAAAGACATAGGTTTTACCATCATGACTACTCATTTTATTACTGCCGAAATCAACTTGCAAGAAACTCCTACAGAGTTGCAGAAAGCTATTGAAGTAGAATTGAAAAAACAAGGTGAACCCCTGCGCTGGGCTATTACTGCGGTGGATAAAGAACAGGAAAAAGCAACTGTTGAAGCTGTGGTGACTACAGGTAGTAATCGGTAAGAAATTATATGATTGTAGCGATTGATCATCGTCTTACCTAAATAATCATGCACCGACCATATACAGCGGTTTTAATTATTCCTACTGGCATTGGGGCTGCTATTGGGGGATATGCGGGAGATGCATTACCAGTAGCTAGAGTTATATCACAGGTGTGCGATCGCTTGATTACTCATCCCAATGTCTTAAATGGTGCAAGTTTATATTGGAATCTTCCCAACGCTTCCTATGTTGAAGGTTATGGACTTGATCAATTCGCTGCTGGATGCTGGGGTTTACGTCCTGTCCATAGTAATAGAGTAGGTTTGCTTTTAGACCAGGGGATTGAACCGGAATTAATGCTGCGACACCTGCAAGCCGCAGATGCAGCCAGAGCAACACTAGGATTAAATATTACAAATCATGTAATTACAGATTCGCCCTTGGACGTAGAATTACGCATTTCTGCTTCTGGCACAAGTTGGGGAACAATAGGCAACCCAGACAGCTTATTAAGGGCAGCGGAGATATTGATTAAAAAAGAGAAAGCAGAAGCGATCGCAGTTGTTACCCGTTTTCCCGATAATATAGATGAAGAAGCAGCCCAAAACTATCGCCATGGTCAAGGCGTAGATCCACTAGCAGGTGCAGAAGCCGTAATTAGTCATTTATTAGTCCGCACTTTTCAAATTCCATGCGCCCATGCACCAGCCCTTGCTCCAGCATCCCCAGATCCTGATTTATCACCCCGTTCCGCTGCCGAAGAATTAGGTTATACTTTTTTACCTTGTGTCCTTGTCGGCTTAAGTCACGCTCCCCAATTTATCACCAAAAGAGAAGTTATCAATTCTTTACAGGCAGATACTTGGGCTGATCAAGTTGATGCTGTTATAGTACCGGCAAATGCTTGTGGTGGTAGCGCATTGCTGAATTTAAGCCAGAACCAATGCCAAATAATTACAGTGGCAGAAAATAAAACTTTGATACAAGTCTCTGCCCCAGCTTTGGGAATCAAATCTATACAGGTAAACTCATATTTAGAAGCTGTAGGTATCCTAGTCGCTCACAAAGCAGGTATTAGTCCTTGGTCATTAGTCAGAGAAGAAGGAATAGGGAAGACCCAGTCCCCAGTCCCCAGTCCCCAGTCCCCAGTCCCCATTATCTAAACGCCTGTGGTTGAACAACAAAAACAAAAACCAGAAATTCCCTATCTTACCCGTACCCAAGTGCTTGTAGCTATGGGCGCAACAGCTATTCTTTTGTGGATAGTCGCCAAGCTGTGGTTACGCTTTAGCAATATTTCCTTATTTAAGTTGTATTGGTATCCCAGAGATTTATTTTTGGGCGTGGGGTTGGGTTTAATTATTACTATTTTAAGCGGTTTAGCTTATCGCTTTTCTGCTCCTTATCGTAAAAGTGCAGACTATTACCTAGAACTTGTACTCAAGCCTTTAGCTTTGCCAGACTTAATTTGGCTGGGATTGTTACCGGGGTTAAGTGAAGAATTATTATTTCGCGGTGTCATGCTACCCGCTTTAGGTGCTGATCATGTAGCGGTCATTGTCTCCAGTCTTTGTTTTGGTGTTTTACACCTCAGCGGTTCTGAACAATGGCCTTATGTGATTTGGGCAACTATTATTGGCATTATTTTTGCATATAGCGCCCTATTAAGCGGTAACTTATTAGTTCCAATTGTCGCTCACATCCTCACGAATTTGCTATCTAGCTCTTTGTGGAAAATGCGTCAATCCAGCTAAAAAAAATATTACACCTGGAAATTTTTCACAATTTCCAGGTGTAATTTTTATCCGTCTCACTCTCTTTTGTAAAAACGCTTACAAACTTGCTTGTTCCTTAGAAATCATCAAGATACTGACTCAGACGACTAATTACAGGGTCAACCTCTTGGGGAGTGGGATCAGGAGTAGAACCCGAATTATTAATCACTTCTACTATTGGTACTGATGAAGTGAGAGGCTGAGTAGATCCTCCTTGACTAACGATAATTGCCAGTTGTGCTACTTGTTGACTAAGCTGCACGATCTGGTTTTCCATTGTCTGCAAACGATGGGATTCCTTAGCAAAAAAACGTTCCTCAAGGCCAGCTAATTGACGTTGCAATTCACCGACTTGTTGTTCTATCGGCAGTGCTGCTGTATTCGGAGAAGGTCGTACAGAGTCCGGTACACATAAAGCTTGCCAAAGAGCTTCTTTACAGAGGTCGCTGAAAGTCTTTTCGGGCTGTGCCTCCAAGTAGCTTTCCACCTGTGCTAACAAACTCTCATCAGCAATTTCTGGATTAAAAGTGACGGATTTAACTACCTTTTTTGACCATTGGAACATCAGTTTTATTACCTAGCAGCGCGAACAGCAGATAATTGCGCCTCTCCATAGATATACTGCCCTAAAGCGTTAGCTTGGCGTGAGGGTGCCGCCAAATGGGCATTAATTTTGGCTTCTTTGAGCAGACGTTGTACATCTTCCCAGAAGAACTCGCCACCACCACCTGTGATGATTACATCAGTTACACGCTCTGGTAACCAGGCTAACACGATCGAGCAAATTTCCCGTGAGAACTGCTCTGTGAGGTTAGGGAGAAAATCGTCTAGGTTAGCGGGTTTGCTGGCACCTTTGGGACGATAAAAGCGATCGCCTTTGGGCTTGTTGACAGCAGAAATCAGTGCTAAAGATTGGCTATCAGCACCTTCTATTTCCTTAGCTACCATTTCATAAAACTTGCTCATACCGAAGTCTTCACTCTTAGAAGCACCTCTAGCAAAGCGGAAGTTATCCACCATCAACAAGTCAATGGTTTGATGTCCAATATCGACTATACCCACTGATACCTTTGTCAAATCAGGCATCGAAGCCCCTTTATTTGGTTGGGTTTCACACCACAGCAAGCTACCATAGCCTTCTGGCATTACCCAAACTTTAGTGACGTTTAAGGGTACATTTTCACCACGGAAATTCATCACATGGGGACCACTGATCAAACTCATCAGTTGCGCTTTTTCCCGTTCAAATTGCTCTAGAGAAAGGAAAGGCAAACCAACGATGACAGAAATTTCATCTTTGAGCTTAAAGTAACCAGCCGCAGCCAGAACTTTAGCTAGTGCATCTTCTACCTTAGATTGTCCTACTCCTAAATTAGCACCAAAATCTGCTGCCAGTTGACCCACAGCATATCCGTTACCTTGATATTCCATCCACAAATCCATCAAAGGATCTGTAGCTTTAGATTCAAACACACCACCGCGTATTTGTTCTATTGACATTTGCTTAACATTGGCAGGAATGAAAGCAACATTAGCCGGTTCGCGGTTGACACAAGTTTTGGTAGAGGTTCTACCTAAATCTACACTGAGAATGTTTTTCCCCGAAACACTGACTGGCTTATTAACATTGTTGTTTATAGGGGTTGCAGCTACTCGATTCATAGGGATAGCTGCGGCATTCATTGGGTTAGCTACGGGGGGTTGATCTGTCATAAAAGCTCCTATGTGGTGACTTAACTGTAAAAAGTTATCATGCCCATCTTACAAAAATGCAAGGTCAGAAAAATTTTCAGTTGGGTCAAGTGTAGCTAGAAATACGTCAAAAATTATTGTAGGCGATTGAAAATTTAGCATTATTTTGGCTTAATAGCCCAGACCAAATTTTCACATACTCTATGATTTAACTGTTAACTTACTCCTATCCTTCAAACCGACAGAGGACGAAATTCATCTGCGAGTTCGTTGGCGTTGGCGCTTGAGTACCCAAAAAAAGAATACTAACACTAAACCCCCCAACACTATTTTAGATACAGGGGCCAGGTACTTGTCCACAAGTTCATACTGACTACCCAACCAGTATCCTGAAAATGTTAACAAGGCGACCCAGGCTGCACTGCCCAGGGTTGTGTAAAATAAAAAGGAAGGCAAGGGCATATTACTCATACCTGCGGGAATGGAGATTAAGGTACGAATTCCCGGCACAAGGCGACCAATTAATACTGCTTTGCTACCTTGTCTATTAAACCAGCCTTTAGCCTTATCAATATCTTCGCTCGATATAGTCAGCCACTTACCGTACTTGTTAGCCAAAGCTTTCAAGCGTCTTTCTTCTAAAAACTTACCTGGATAGTACCAAATTAGTGCGCCCAGTACAGAACCTACAAGTCCTGACAAAAATACGCCTAATATATTTAGCTTTGCCCCTCCTGGTTGATACGGACTGGCTGTAAATCCTGCCAGTGGCATGATCAATTCAGAAGGTATGGGGGGAAAAAGATTCTCTAGGAACATCAACATAGCGATTCCCACATATCCCAGGGAGTTGATTGTGCTAGTTATCCATTCGAGCATATTGGGGAATAGGGAATAGGGGAGATGGGGGAGATGGGGGAGATGGGGGAGATGAGGGAGATGGGGGAGATGGGGGAGATGAGGGAGATGGGGAAAATCAACTTTCTACCTGTCACCTGTCACCTGTCACCTGTCACCTGTCACCTATCACCTACCCCATCTTCTAGACTGTTGGCGTTAATGATTGTACTCTTGATTCGGATTGCCAGTCTAATGGATTCCAAACCCGTTCTTCCAAAGCCATCTGCTCGATTAAGCTGGCTAATCTCAGAGCTTTGAGGGCTTGTTCACCACCCACTGAAGGCTGATTGCCACCATGCACGCAGTTGACAAAATGCTCTAATTCTGCACTGAGAGGTTGAACGTTACTAGTATAGACTTTTTCTATTAAACCATCTTGTCTGTAAAGGACTTGTCGATGGTCGTTGAGAGGGTTGGTATTAGTTTGGCGATGAATCAAAATTTCATTCTTGAGGAAATCGGCTTCCGTGAATGAGTTTTTGCAATGGGCAACAATGCGGCGGATTTTGCGGTGAGTGACTTTACTGGCGGTGAGAGTAGCGACAATACCGTTGGCAAAGCCTAAAGTGGCAGTCACGTAATCTAAATAACCAGAGTCTAGGGAACGAGTGCCGTTAGCTGTCAATTTCACCACGGGAGAACCAGCTAATTCGAGAAGTAGGTCAATGTCATGGATCATTAAATCCAGCACTACGGAAACGTCATTAGCCCTAGCTGAATAAGGACTCATGCGATGAGCTTCTAGGGCTAGTAATTCTTCCGTTTTCAGGACTTGACTGAGTTCTTTAAATGCTGGATTAAAACGCTCAATGTGACCTACTTGCAAAATACATTGGGATTCGGCAGCTGCGTTGACGAGAGATTCTGCTTCAGAAATACTTGCAGCGATCGGTTTTTCAATCAAAACATGAATTCCCGCCAACAGGCAGTTAATGCCCACGGCATAATGTAAGCGGGTGGGTACGGCAACACAAACTGCATCTACATGGGGTAGTAGGTCGCAGTAGTCTTCAAAAAAACGTACCTTGTATTTGCTTGCGGTTTCTAAGCCGCGCTCTACGTTAATGTCTGAAACGCCTACTAATTCAACATCTTTCATTGAACTCAGTACGCGGGTGTGATGTTGTCCCATGTTACCGACCCCAATCACGCCTATGCGGATTGATCGTGGCTGGTTGCGCTGTGAATATAGATTTGGTTCTGCCACTGACATGCTATTTTGCACTATTATTTTCTCCTCAACCACCAAATTTAAAGCCGCTACGGTCGTTGGCCTTTATACTGAAGTGCCAAGTGCGATCCGTCTAAAACCATCCAGATGGTAACATAGTGGTTCTATTTATGAAGAATTTCAAAGTTTGTGTTCAGTTCCCACTATCTGGCTATGTTTTAGATAGATAGTTATTAATTGCCGCATTTTTTGTAATTGACACAAAAGACAATGTGTTGTTTTGTTGACTTTACAACTTCTGTTAAACCTAAGTGAAAGTTCTCAGGTTGCAGTTGAGCAATTAATTACCGAAATATCTACTTTATTTTCGCACTGTTAGATTGAATACATTTAAATTCCAGTAAAATTATTAACTACAGTAATTTTCAGCAAGATTGTCTGTAAAAATGTTGCCATAGATACGGTAGATTATTGTTCTCATTTTGAATTTAATTTTCTGTTTGTTGCATTTTGTTGATTGTCTCACCTTTTGGGTGAAATTGGTGTTAGTGATTTTTTAGGGTGATTTTGAGTGATGAAAGCTGTTATTTTGTTGTCTGGGGGATTGGATTCTTCTACGGTTCTGTACCAAGCAAGGGCTGATGGTTGTGAGTGTTATGCTATTTCTTTTGATTATCAGCAGCGACACCGCCGAGAGTTGCATTCAGCTGTGCTTGTGGGGAAATCTGTGGGGGTGGTTCAACATCAGGTAGTCAATTTTGATTTACGGCTATGGGGTGGTTCTGCGTTGACTGATGATGCGATCGCTCTACCTCAAGAACGCTCTTTAGATGAAATGTCACAAAATATTCCTGTCACTTATGTACCTGCCCGGAATACTATCTTTTTAAGTTTTGCTTTGGGCTATGCTGAGGCGATCGCCGCTGAAAGGGTTTATATAGGCGTTAATGCTTTAGATTACTCTGGTTATCCAGATTGTCGTCCCGATTATATCCAAGCAATGCAAGAAGTTTTCCGCTTGGGAACCAAACAAGGACGTGAAGGACAACCAATAAAAATTGTTGCACCATTGGTTAATTTGAAGAAAACCGAAATTATCCAACTTGGTAATCAGTTGGGAGTTCCTTGGGAATTAACTTGGTCTTGTTATGCTGGTGGTGATCAAGCTTGTGGTGTGTGTGATTCTTGTCGGTTGCGGTTAGCGGCTTTTGCTGAGTTGGGATTGGTAGATCCTGTAGATTATTTGTAGCTGATCATAATTCATTGTCTTGAGCGATCGCTGCCAAATTATATTATTCCCGAAATGCGATCGCTAAAAAATTTAACCTGAAAATTCATCTAACAATCTTCTAATTTGAATTTGGTGTAAGCGTGGTCCAATAACTGAAACTACAGTAAATTCAAGATTATCATAGTGGAATATTTCGCCTTTAGCGGGGATTTTTTGCCACTGATAGAGTACAAAGCCTCCTAATGTTTGATATTCTCGCGTCAGCGGTAAATTGAGATGTAAAACCTCATTGAGTTCTTCCAGATTCACTTGTGCTTGGACTAAAAATGTTTGCTTATCTAACATTTGAATTAGCAAGTCATCACTAATTCCTGGTTCACCAGCATTACCAATAATTTCTGCAATTACATCTTGAATAGTCACTAATCCCACAGTACCGCCAAATTCATTTACCACAATCACCATGGCTGGTTTTTCTTGCTGCATCATTGGCAAAAGTTCACTCAAAAGAGTTTGTTCTGGAACAAAGCGAGGAGAACGCATCCAAGGTTGAATTTGTATTTCTAAATTCAGTTTTCCAGTAGCTAAAGGTTGTGCTAAATCTTGAAAATAAACAATACCGCGAATATCGTCTAAAGATTCACCAATAATGGGATAACGGGAATGGCCTGTTAAGATCATTTCTTGTAGTAAGGTGTGAAAACTAGCATCTTCTGGTAAAGCGATAATGCTAGTACGGGGAATCATCACATCTTCGGCGGTTATATCCCCAAATTCAAAAACATTATTCAGTAATTCTCGCTCTGATAACTCTAAACCGGTAGATTCTCGTTCTGTAGAGATGATTAATTGTAATTCTTCCGGAGTTACAGGAGGTCGCCAGCTTTGACCAGTGTATTCAATGCCAAATAATCGTAACAAGTAGCGTGTAGATTGGTTGAGAATCCAAATCACGGGACTGAAAAAACGAACTATGGCTTTGACAGAAGGACCCAAAAACCTGGCCAGTTTTTCTGAATACAGCATAGCCACTGATTTAGGAAATAATTCTCCTAAAACAATTTGTAAATAAGCAATTAAAAAAAAGGTAATCGGAACTGAGAGAGAATGCGCTAAAACATTGCTTAAACTGATGGGTACAGGCCAGGATTTTAACCATGCTTCCATCAACCCAACAATTGTACTTTCTCCAATCCAACCTAGTGCCAAACTAGATAGGGTAATACCTAATTGAGCCGTAGATAGTAACCTGTCAATACTACGTTGTAACATTTCCACTGCGATCGCCGGAATATCACCAGCCTGAACCAGCTGATGAATTCGAGTGCGCCGCACCGTCACCATTGAAAATTCCGCCGTGACAAAAAAGGCATTAATTGCAATCAGCAATAGCACTGATAACAATCGTAACCCCACATCTGTCCAAATTAACTGAGGAAAACCACTCACCACTAACGCTCGTGTAAAACTTACGCCGATACTAAAACGCTAACAATAGCATTTCTATTTTTCCACAGGAATATCAGACACCTGTAATTTCAGTTTTTGAGCAGGATAATCCGTTAGCGCCAGGGAGATGTTACCCACATCATCAAGTAAAGCAGTAGGAATGCTCACTGTACCCGTAAATGGCGCACTCTTTCCAGGTAATTCAGCCGGTAAACCTTCTGTAATGGCGCTCAAAGTTCTACCTTTATCATCTGTGACATCTAAAAAACTATATAAAAACCGCACAGAATCAGAGCCTTGGTTTTGCATTTTCACTTTTAGTAATAAATCACCACCAGAGTAGCGAGCCGATTGCACAGACAGCGTTACCCCCTCACTCTCAGCCACAACCGGAAATCCAGGTTGCAGTTTTTCTTCCGTCACTTCTTCGGGCTTATCCTCAGTTTTAGGCTTCTGGGTTTTTATTTCTTCATCTTCCTCCAGTTTTTTGGTCTTATTATCATTTTTCTTATCATCCATCCGCGATTTGACAGTTTTGAGAATATCCTCTTCCTTTAATAAGGTGATTCCTCCTCCACCCTGAGAGCTATTAGTCTTACTGCTGGCAAATTTACTTGCAGGACGACCATCTGGTGAGGTGACACCCTTGAGAGCAGAACTTCCCATCGAAAACCCTAAAAATGCGCTTACAGAACCCGCTCCCATCATTAGGGTCAACAAAATCAAGGTCAAAACTACAGTGGAATTTATTTTCATCGTTGACAAGCCATAACAAACTAACAATATTTTATTTACAAGTCTTAACAAGGCAGAAAATAGAAGACGTATGGCTTACGCCCAGCTACGCTATCAGGAGTATGGAAGTAATACATTACAGCAGATTGCAGATCAATGAGGTACAGCATCAAAATTGAAACCTATACACAAAGCCAGTTTCACTCCTGACTCCTGACTCCTGACTTCTGCTGTAATTCTCCCCTACCACATCTCCCCATACACCCCACCCTGTTTTCAGTCAGATTCTAGAACCTAATTAAATTATTTTAATTTTGCCACGGTTATAAAATCATGCTATACTTATAGACGTGCATTTGTCTAAAAGTCAAAAATCATTGACTCAAGCTCAAATAATAACAAAGAGTTAGCATTTAGGCTTAAGTAGACAAAACTAAAATCTAGCACAACAAGCGCCTTTGGCCGATTGGGGAGGCAACGAACTCATAATTCGTCTTCAGGCTGGTTCGATTCCAGCAGGGCGCACTTAAATACAAAGTAAATATAATCACAGGCGTTGCATAATTTAAGTATGAATTGTGTTTCGAGCAAAGACCCAAAGGAAGAAATTTATTAATTCCAGGTTTGCTCTAAATACATGAAAACTGCTGTAACAAGCTAGTGATTTATTCTCTTATTTGATAATTGAGTTAAAATATACAGATTTTTTAAGAAACATTGACATTCTAACTTTTTTAAGCATCTATATTGCATATTGCGAAAAAACGTTATAAATTGTTAATTTATAGGGGAATAATTTAACTTGCAGTTTCAAACAGTCAATCCTACTCAATTAAATATACTTCAACGGGTCTAAACTTCACACAAACCTCAAACAGTAATAGGGATGCGTTTTTGTTTAGTAAAGTCCCAAGCTTTATCATGGGACTATGCAGGATTGAAAAATGTGTCCTTCTTTAACTGGATTGAGGTCAATTTTTATCTCTGGTTGTGAATCACCAGATAACTGTTATTCAACCGAAGATAATTAATAAAAGGCTAATTAATCATCAATTAATTTGCTACTATGCAACAGTTATAACTGTTAATGTTTGAGTATTTCTGTCCATAGTTTATATTTGCTATTCCGATAATCAGCCTTGTCATCGTGAGAATAGCAAAGGCAAATAATAAATAAAGGCGCATCTACCACCAATTTACTATCTAAATGGAGTTATTCTGGCGATGCAACTAAATGAATTAAGCGCAACTGGAAATTTAGAGAAAGAAGCATGGCAAGCATTAGAAAATTCGATCCTTTATTATAAAGGTCGCCCCATTGGAACTTTAGCAGCTTATGATCCATCTGTAGAAGCTTTGAATTATGACCAGTGTTTTATTAGAGATTTTGTCTCTTCTGCACTGATTTTTCTAATTAAAGGAAGAACAGATATTGTTAGGAATTTCCTAGAAGAAACATTAAAGTTACAGCCTAAAGAAAAGGCTTTAGATGCCTATAAACCTGGTAGAGGTTTAATTCCAGCCAGCTTTAAAGTTGTATCTATCAATGGAGAAGAACACTTAGAAGCTGATTTTGGTGAACACGCGATCGCCAGAGTTACACCAGTTGATTCTTGTTTATGGTGGCTGATTTTATTACGTGCTTATGTAGTCGCTACAAATGATAATTCTCTGGCTTATCAACCTGAATTCCAAACAGGAATTAGGTTAATAATGGATATCTGTTTGGCGAATCGTTTTGATATGTACCCAACGCTATTAGTTCCTGATGGCGCGTGTATGATTGATAGACGCATGGGAATTTATGGACATCCTCTAGAAATTCAAGTTCTATTTTTTGCGGCTTTACGTGCAGCCAGAGAACTACTAATTTGTCAAGGTAATCAAGATATTGTGGAGGCAATTGATAACCGCTTACCTTTATTATGTGGTCATATTCGTCAGCATTATTGGATAGATATTACTCGTCTGAATGCAATTTATCGTTTTAAAGGTGAAGAATACGGAAAAACTGCTATCAATCTTTTCAATATTTATGCAGATTCTTTACCTTATTATGACTTAGACAAATGGCTACCCAAAAAAGGTGGCTATTTTGCTGGAAATGTCGGACCATCACAATTAGATACTCGTTTCTTTACTCTCGGTAACTTGATGGCTGTGATTTCTGATTTGTCTACTGAAGAACAGTCCCAAGCAATTATGAATCTAATTGAAAAACGCTGGGAAGACTTAGTAGCAGATATGCCCATGAAAATCTGTTATCCTGCCTTACAAGGTGAAGAATATAGAGTTGTCACAGGATGTGATCCGAAAAACATACCTTGGTCATATCATAATGCTGGTAGCTGGCCTGTTTTAATGTGGATGTTAGCAGCAGCAGCAGTGAAAACCAAGAAACCACATTTAGCAGAAAAAGCTATTGAAATAGCTAAAGCTAAACTGAGTGAAGATGAATGGCCAGAATATTACGATGGTAAAAAAGGCAGATTAATTGGTAAACAAGCTAGGAAATATCAAACCTGGACAATTGCCGGATATTTATTAGCACAAGAACTAATAGATAATCCTGATTATTTACCATTAGTTAGTTTTGGTAAATTATCCCCAGAAACAATTTCTAGAGCTTGTGAATTTGAAGTTGGTAGTTTAGATTCTTATATGAATCTTTAAACCTAATTTTATGTGAAACCCGTAGGGTGGGATGGCTGCAAATAATTCATCCTACGGGAAGCTATCAGGCTGATTTTGCCAATGTTGTTGAGGTTGATATTGATTGATATTAATGTTTATGTCTGTGATTAATTTCATAGAAAATATAGTATTTGTGTACATAATCTATGATTTCGTATGAGATTTTAACCATTGTTCCAGGTCGTTAATGTCCACAAAATCAAATAATGCTTCCCCCAGGTCTTCTAGTTGTTCTATGGTCAGGTTGTTGATATTTTCGATGTAATTACTGCTCAATTTTCCAAATCGCTTGGATAACAGACGCACCAGTAAGTTTGTCTCCCATTCTTGTCTACCTTCCTCCTTTGCTTCTTGATATACCCTGGTTTGCTTGATACCATTCACTAAAAATATCAGGTCTGTGTGCATTTTCTATAATTCTATGTGGGATTTGAGCCATTGTTCTAGGTCAGTAATATCCACAAAATCTAGCAACGCTTCTCCCAGGTCTTCTAGTTGTTCTATGGTCAGTTTTTTGATATTTTCGATGTAATTATCGCTCAATTTACCAAATCGCTTGGATAACAGACGTACTAGTAAGTTTGTCTCACCTTCCTGCTTTGCTTCTTGATATACCCTTGTTTGCTTAATATCACTGACTAAAAACATCGCTTCAATCTCCTGACGGCTTAATTGTGAGAACTTGGACAACAAAACAGTCTCTAACAACTCTATAATACCTTGTCTTTCTCTGTTGTTGGTAATCTCTGTTTTTGTTCTTTGCATCAATTTTTGAACTAATGCTGGTGCTTGGGTTTCTTTACTGACAATTAATTCAATTAACCCCATACCAATTGAACCTGATGGAATTTCATCTAAATAAATGCGTTTGATGCGACCATTGTTAATTAATTCTTGCTGGTAAGTTGTTACTACTTCTACATCCAGACTTCTTTTTGCAAACAAAGCTACCGCTTGCCAATCTTGCGGGGGTTTATATTGATTGAGATAAATGTTGATTTCTGTAATTAATTCCCAATAAAAATCAGGTTTGGGTTGAAATTGCACTTCGACGAAATAGATGGGTTTTTCTAAACTATCTGGCATGAAAATACCATCAAATCGAAAGGCTTTTTCTTTGACTTCTACAGATGTGAAATTATAGCCTTCTGCATTTTCTGTGGGTTGTCCCAACAATTCAAATAAAAGGGTGTGGAAGGTGAGAAAGATTTGATAGAATATTGTATCTGTGTGCATATTTTTATTAATAGTAAATCGGCGGCTAGAAACCGCATCTATACAGGCAAAACCCACGCAGGTGGGTTGGATTTATTTATTTTTTCCTAGTCCACGTAGGTGGACTTTGTTTGTGTAGCCGTGATTTCTAATCACCAGGGCTTAAATTGAAAAAAACATAAGGTTAAATTTAAAAATAATATAAATAGGACTTACGCAAGATATAATTGAAAGCCTTATTCTTGCGTAGGGGTAATTCATGAATTACCCCTACTTTCGTTCTGTTTTGCGTAAGTCCTAATAAAATAATATAATTAATTGAGCCAGTTAAGTCTTCGGTTTCCCTACCAAGCTAACTGGCTCGGTTTTATATTCGGATATAGTCACCCACATCACTGGGTTTGAGTCTGGACTCTCTGGTGTACGCTCGATAAAATCCCTTTTACCAATTCTGACTGTAGAGAGTGCTGGCGAGCAAGACCCGAACACAACACGAAAACCGAGATCATTATTCTGATCGTGCGCGTTGTTCCTGTTACGATTCGCCGAACGGCAATTGATAGCATTGTTGTACCAAGAACCGCCTCGTTTAATAACTCAACCCCAAGCTATGTGCCATAAGTTCTAAGACTTATAAACAAGGATAGCCACTGTTAATTTTACAGTGTTGAAATATTAATCAGCGATATTGTTTACAAGTCTTGATTGTGGGGTGGGTCAGAAATGATAACTTCGGTAAAAATAAACATTTGGATATCTGACGCACCCTACTAAATTCAAAAAAAATTTTATCGCCTGACGGCGAGGGGAAGGGTAAAGGAAAGAAGGGCAGAGGGCAAAAGGGCAAGAGGGCAGAGGGCTAAGAAAGTCCTGGCGAACAAGACCCGAACACAACACGAAAACCGAGATCATCAGACTGAACGTGCGCGAAGCTCCTGCCACGAAGCGCCGAACGGCAATAGAAAGCATCGGTGTACCAAGAACCGCCTCGACATATATAAGCACGATTATCTTCTTTACTTACATTTAATTCTCCCCAAGGTTCATTACCATTGTTTTTTAAATGCGCTGGTTTTTCACTATAACTATCATGAAATTCATCTAAACACCATTCCCAGACATTACCGTGCATTTGATATAAACCCCAGGCGTTGGGGGTGAAAAAACTATCCACATTCACAGTACATTCTCGATATTTGCCCTTTGGAGCATCACCATAAGGATAATTGCCATCATAGTTAACTTGATCAGTTGTAATGGTCTTCCCAAAGGCAAAGGGCGTGGTTGTACCAGCACGACAGGCATATTCCCATTCTGCTTCTGTGGGCAATCTGACAGCCCGCTTTGTTTGCTCAGATAGCTTTTCACAAAATGCCCGTGCTTCATGCCAGGAAACGCCAACTACAGGCTGTTTATCGCCTTGAAATTTCTTGTCATATTTCTCAGATGGCTTAGTTTTCATGACGGCGTACCATTGGGCATTGGTAATGGCATATTTACCCATTAAAAACTCTTGCAGATACACCTCATGCTGCGGGGTAGACCAGTCTAACCATCGTTCAACATCCTCACGTTTGACGTTATATTTCAGAGCATTTTCTAGGGCTATTTGACGTTCTTCTGGTGGCATTCCCATAGTAAATTTCCCTGCTGGTACACGCACCAGTTCCAGGGTTATGCCTTGACCTAAATCTACAGTCAATTCACGAGTTTTTGCTGCTGCTATTTTCTGTCCCTGTGCTTCTGCTTCTCGACGCTGTTCTTGTTGACTTTGAGATTGCTTGTTTGCTAAACGCTGAAAGGCTGTAATGGCTTTCATATCTTGTCCACCTGCGGCCACATTCACACGCACCCATAATTGAAAAGCTAAATCGAAATTTCCTTCAATTTCTGCATGAAAAGCATCTTCTCTGAGGGCGCTAATATCTCTGTCGTTAGCAGATTTGGGCAGTAAAATATAATGCAGTTTTGTAGCGGGTTCTATGGCTGCATAGGGTGTCTGTATATAATTTTTATGCTTTAGGGTCAATTGGGGAACTTGATGGCGCAAATAGTTATACAAACGTTCAACTGTTGCACAGTTGCTTTCACCTTGAATTTGCAAACCATTGAGTAAAACGTGGGTAAATGCACCTTGTTGAATTTCCTCAATTTCGTAGGAAACTTGACTGGGACTACAAGAATAGAAAGTAATTACACCTTGCTGTTTTTCTTCACCAATTCCCAAACCTGCATTTCTTTGCCCAGTGCTGCGACAAGCATCAATAAATAAGACTATGTTATCCGCACCACTCCGCCGCAAGCGTTCTGTAATGTAGGTGATGGGGATGGCTAAATTGGGAACAGTGCGAGGATTTCCATCTATAGGTAATAAATAATCTCGTCCTTCGTGGGGTATTCCATGACCGCTAAAGTAAAACCAGAGGGTGTCTCCAGGATTTAAAAAAGGTTCTGCAAAGCGATCGCCTAAAAATGAAATTAGATTACCGTAAGTTGGTATAGTATCAACTCCATGACTATCAGGTGGCGAATCATCAGAGAAAAAATATAGATCATTTGGGTCTACACCCAATTTATGCAAGAAATAACCCCGCATCTTTTCTGCATCAGTTTTCGCATAGTTGAGGGGCTGAATTCGATTATATTTATTGATACCAATAACAAAAGCGCAATTTTTTGCCATCTTGTAATCAATTTTCAGGGATTTGGGGCGATGAACGCTTAAATTTTAGCTCAATTGCGCCTTTACCAGCAGCTTTTACACCCGTACCCATCAATTTAATTTCACCTTCACTACTAATTTCTACGGTGAGGGTGATTTCATCTAATTGAATACCTGCTTGGGGTTGAACCTGTTTCTGGACATGGTTAAATAAATGACTGACTACACCCACAAATTGCGACATTTGCGTGGCTAATTTTCCTGCTTTGACACGATTTTCTTTGATTTCTTCATCAGTAACTGTAGGACTACCGTAAGGATTTCTATTGGGTGTGACAGCTTTCATCCCTTCTTTTGAACCATTATCAGAACTACTTGCGGTGACAATCCATAGTTCTTCGTCTTGCCAATTTTTGTCTATCATGTTACATTCTCAACACCTGCTTTGAGTATTTTCGCATATATTGTCAGAATCAGGATGTCCAGGATTTAAGGATGTACAGAATTAAAACAGGAACATTCAAAATATATTATGTGAATAATTTCGTTATTTGGTTCTTAGAACACCGATTTATTAATCATAAGGGCGAAGCATTCGGACAGAATATCAATGATCTAAGCGATAGATTATCACCCGAATGCTTCGCCCCTACAGGTATAATGGCTACTCTGAGTCAAATTCTCATTACCTTCCATGACTAATTCCCGTCAAGTAGCTTTTATCGCCCTCAAAGAAGTACACAAAGGGGCTTACGCTGATGTCGCCCTCGACCGTGTATTACAAAAGTATAAATTACCCGACAATGACCGTCGGTTAATGACAGAATTAGTTTATGGTAGTGTGAGAAGACAACGCACTCTAGACGCTATCATTGACCAATTTGCTACTAAAAAATCACACCAACAACCGCCAGAACTCCGCACAATTTTACATATCGGTTTTTATCAACTGCGCTATCAAGAAAAAATTCCCGCTTCTGCTGCTGTTAATACTACTGTTGAATTAGCAAAAGCAAATGGTTTTTCTGGTTTAACTGGTTTTGTTAATGGTTTATTACGTCAATATCTACGTCTTGTAGAAACATCATCTGAACCGTTAAAATTACCAGAAAATCCTGTAGAAAGATTGGGAATTTTACACAGTTTTCCTGATTGGATAATTGAAGTTTGGTTAAAACAATTGGGTTTGGAGGAAACAGAAAAACTCTGTGCGTGGATGAATAAAACTCCAACTATTGATTTAAGAGTAAATATTCTTAAAAGTTCCTTAGAACAAGTAGAATTAGCTTTTGAGTCTGCTGGTGTTTTAGTTAAGCGTATTCCCCATTTACCCCAAGCTTTACGATTAATTGGTAATAATGGTGCAATTCAAAATTTACCTGGTTTCGCTGAGGGTTGGTGGACTGTTCAAGATAGTAGCGCCCAATTAGTTGGTCATTTGCTTGACCCTAAACCTGGTAATGTGGTGATTGATGTTTGTGCGGCACCTGGTGGAAAAACAACTCATATTGCTGAGTTAATGGGAGACAAAGGCAAAATTTGGGCGTGTGATAAAACTGCTTCCCGCTTACGTAAACTCAAGGAAAACGCCCAACGTTTAAATTTGCAATCTATTGAAATCTGTACAGGGGATAGCCGCAATTTGACCCAATTTTACAACATTGCTGACTGTGTATTATTAGATGCTCCTTGTTCTGGTTTAGGAACTATGCACCGTCACGCCGATGCACGTTGGCGACAAACACCGGCTTCTGTACAAGAACTTTCCCAATTGCAAAAAGAGCTATTATCACATACTGCTAATTTTGTCAAGACTGGAGGGGTTTTAGTTTATGCGACTTGTACATTACATCCAGCGGAAAATGAAGAAGTAATTTCGGAATTTTTAGCTGCAAATCCCCATTGGCAAATTGAGCCTCCCAGCATTGATTTAGGTAATTTTACTTCCCCAGGGTGGTTAAAAGTCTGGCCTCATCAACGGGATATGGATGGTTTTTTCATGGTGCGCTTAAGAAAAACCAAGGATTCCGAGTGAATACTGCTAGGGATTGTACCATTTGATGAAAGCCCGAATCTACTAGAGGAGGCGGTAATGGTTAATCATTCCCATGTAAAAAACTTAGTTAAAATTCTGATCGGAGCCGCTTGGATTGATGGTAGAATCCAGCCGGAGGAACGGCAATATTTGCGGGAAATAGCTCAGGCTAAAGGCTTGGCTAATGATCCAGAGATTAAGCCTTGGTTATATGAATTAGTACCAGTAAAGCCAAATCAATGTTATGAATGGGTGAAGGACTATTTAGGCGATCGCCCAAGTCTGGAAGATTACGAAAATTTAATAGAAGCTATTAGTGGCTTAATTTACAGTGATGGTGAAGTAGCAATTGAAGAAGCAAGATTGCTGACTACATTGGAGGAGTTGAGCAAATCTCATGAATCAACCCAACCTGGTCATGTAACCTTGCTTAAACAAATTCAAAAACTGTACCGTCGTTGGGTTGATGTGCAGAATTAGGTAATGGGGAGATGGGGAGCAAAGGAGCAGGGGAGCGGGGGAGCAGGGGAGCAGAGGAGAAAGATTAATTACTTCTTTTTCCTTCTTTCTTCTTCTTTCTTCTTTCTTCTTCCTCCTGAACTCCTGACTCCTAAACTCCTATGACTCTTTATCAACCTTGGGTACAAAGTCAGGGCGATCTTTGCTTTCCCAACCGGGTGGACGTTTTGAGTTGTACCAAGCTATTGAACCGATGGTGACAGCAGCAATAAAACCAACTACATACACCAATGTAAAAGCTAATGGAAAATGTGGGCCTGCGGCGACTGGCGCTGCTGTTTCTAGTAATAATTGCACGAGTATATTCTCCGACTTTATTTTACACTTCTTTACAAAGTATAAAACGAGCTTGTCACCTACATCTCTCATCAGTTGGAAATACTTGATCTAGGAGAGGGAAAAAGGAGTAAGGAGGCAGGAGGCAGGAGTCAGAAGGCAGAAGTTCAGGAGTATGGCTAACGCCACGCTGCGCTATCAGGAGTCAGGAGTCAGGAGTCAGGAGTCAGGAGTCAGAAGAATTAAGTAAGGAGAGGAAGAAAATATTTCTCCTCTGCTCCCCTGCTCCCCTGCTCCCCTGCTCCCCTGCTCCTCTGCTCCTCTGCTCCCCTGCGCCCCTGCTCCTCTGCTCCCACGCCTAATTACTCGGATGAAGAAGAACCTGGTTTTAGTCGCTCGCGCCAAGAAGGTTGAGATGGGGAAGAATTGGCAGGACTATTACTTCTACCAGAGGAAGAACCTGAAGAGTTAGATTCTTGACCTTGGTTGCGCCGTCCAGAAGAAGAGCTACTACTTGAGCCTTCATCTTTGCGCCGTCTTCGGGGGGTTGTATCTTCTTGTTGTTGTTTATATCGTCTTCTGCGTCTTGGGGTGTAGTCTGATTGCTGCTCTACTTCACTATTAGTTCTTCTGCGTCTGCGTCTTCTGGATGAATCATCATTTCTGGTATTATCTTCATCTGATTTTTGATCATTATCAACAGAAACAGAACGATTGACAATTTTGTTTGGTTTGATAGGCTGGGCTTTGATTGTACCTTTGCGATTTTCTAATTTAGGTCGTTCAGGAAACTTTTCAACTGGCATTCCTGCGATCGCTTTTTCCATAAATTCATGCCAGGTATAAGCGGCGCTACTACTGCTACCATAAGTCGGGCGATTGTTATCATTACCTAGCCAAACGCCTGTGACTACTTGGGGAATATAGCCAATAAACCACAAATCACGGGATTCATCTGATGTCCCGGTTTTTCCTGCTACCTGTCTATCATTTAATTGGGCTGCACCACCAGTTCCGTTATTGACTACGTTGCGTAGCATCCAGGTCATAATGGCTGTGCTATCAGCATCTAAAGCTCGTTTGGGTTGAAAATTAGCAGACCAGATTACTTGACCTTGACGGTTGAGGATACGACGAATACCGTGTACTTCTGTATGTAAGCCTTGTGTGGCAAATGAACCGTAAGCACTGGTTAATTCTAGGAGATTGACTTCATTGGAACCAAGAGCTAAAGAATAGGTAGGCTTAAGTTCTGATTTAATGCCCATATCTTTGGCTAATTTAATGATTGGCTCATATCCCACATCTATTAATATTCTCACTGCGATTGTGTTAATAGAACGGGTGAGAGCATCTCTCATAGTCATATAGCCATAGAATTTTTCACTGTAGTTCTTTGGTTCATAACCATCTACTACTAATGGTGCATCTAGATAGCTGTCATAAGGACTCTTTCCTGTGGCGATCGCTGTAGCATAGACAAATCCCTTAAATGTCGAGCCTGGTTGGCGCTGTGCTTGAGTGACGCGATTAAACTGATTTTTGCTAAAATCTTCACCACCAACCATAGCTTGGATTTCACCATTACGAGGATCGATGGATACTAAAGCTGCTTCTTTAAAATTTTCCCATCTGCCTTGATTTTTGAGAGTTTTAGCAACTGCTGCTTCTGCCGCCTTTTGCCAAGTTGGGTTTAAGCTGGTTTCTACCACTAACCCTCCTGCTGCTAACACATCAGGCGAAACATATTTTGGTAATTCTTGTTGAACGTAGGTAGTAAAGTAAGGAAACTCGACTTGAAAGCGTCTGGGTAAATTGCTTTTAACTGTGAGTGGTTCTTGGGATGCAACTTGTCTTTCTGCTGGTGTAATTACTCCGTCTTCTTGCATCCTTTGTAGCACCAGATTGCGCCTTTCTAGGGCTGCTTCTGGATTTTTGTCTGGGGCGTAAACATTAGGTGCAGGAGCGAGTCCAGCGATGGTGGCCATTTCTGATAAGGTGAGTTGATCCACTGATTTACTAAAGTAAACCCAGGCTGCATCTCCCACACCATAAGCACCGGAACCCAGATAAACCAGATTCAAATATCTCTCTAAAATCTCGTCTTTGGTGAGTTCTTGCTCCATTTTCTGAGCCAAACGAACTTCTTTGAGTTTGCGCCAGATTGTCCGTTCTTGGGTAAGGAAAAGGATTCGTGCTACCTGTTGGGTGATGGTACTACCACCTTCGACCACATTTTGCGATCGCAAATTATTCACAACGGCTCTAAGAATACCCTGAGTATCCACACCACCGTGTTGTAGAAATCTTCGGTCTTCTGAAGCGATAAAAGCTTTCTTGAAGTCATTGGGAATTTTTTCTAGCTTTAGCTGTTCTCTCGTCGCTTCTCCTTGCTGCTGGAGAACAGTACCATCACCAGCTTTAATAGTTAGTGTTTGCTCCCGCACAACTGCATTGAGTTCAGATTTATCTGGCAAAGAACTATCTATGACACCAATACCATAACTAACAGCAATGATCCCACCACCTAAACCCAAGCTTGTCCAAAACCAAACCCGACGATAAAAAGGTTTATCGCTCCTACCAATTCTGGCAACCATCCCAGATGATAAACTCGACATCTGGCTCAGTAAATGCTTCGCCTTTACCAGCATTGTCGGTAGTAAGTTTTCATGTGTGGATTCCTCGTTTTTTTGATGATTCCCAAGAGGCAAGAGCGGTTTCTCCTCATCAGAGTTACTTAAGATTTATTAATTTTTCTCTCAAGATATAGCCACCTAACTGCCTTGTAAAAACGCCAGGTTGGTGCAATAACTTCGTGTTAGTATAATATCCCATAAATAATCAAGTTAATTCAGTACACAAGCCTTGTTATTCCCAAAACTGTTAATGAAAGTGGGTTCTGCAAATTCTTAAATAATTTTTGGGGCATCAAAACCATTGGAAACCACTACAAACGATGAAGCAAGATTGATCCCCATCGAGATAGACAAAGGATTAGCTCTAGCTGATGGGTCTACAAAATCGTCGCAAACTACGATGCCTGGGGCGGGCGTTGCGATCGCTCTCGGCAGTAATATGGGTGATCCCCAAGTAATTTTAGCAGCGGCTCTAGAGACTTTAGCCCAAACTCCTGGTATTATTCTCGAAGCCAAATCCAGTTGGTATCAAACTAAAGCCATAGGTCCACCTCAGCCAGATTATTTAAATGGCTGTGCCATACTGCGAGTAGCAATGCTACCTCAAGCATTGTTAGCCAAATTGTTAACTATTGAAAATAAATTTGGGCGTGTGCGTCAGGAACATTGGGGACCGCGAACCCTAGATTTGGATTTGTTGTTATATGATGACTTAATCTTGAATCAACCAAATCTTCAAATCCCCCATCCCCGGATGCATAAACGAGCTTTTGTATTAGTCCCATTGGCTGAAATTGCCCCAACGTGGATAGAGCCAGTATCTGGGAAGATAATTGAGAATCTGCTTTCAGAGGTTGACCGTTCTGATGTACATTTAGTTAAGGATTAATCAACGGTTGTTAGAAATTACCATCACTCAACGCAGAAAAACCCTGATTTCATCACACCACCCCGTATATATTCTGTGTATTTGCAGACAATAGAATTTTACTATGCCACTAGGTAGAGAATTACCACAGCTACTCAAGCAACGTTTGTTTCATAAAGGACGCAAGTTTGACTTTGAAGTTAATCGCTTGCGTTTACCCAATAAATCTGAAGGAGAATGGGAGTGCATTCGTCATCCTGGTGGCGCTCTGGCTATTCCCGTTACCTCTGAGGGTAAACTGATCCTTGTGCGCCAATATCGTTTTGCAGTTCAGGGAAGATTGTTAGAATTTCCCGCCGGAACTGTAGAATCCAATGAAGAACCCTTGGAAACCGTGAAAAGGGAAATTGAAGAAGAAACAGGCTACCGCGCTCATAAGTGGGATAGGTTAGGAGAGTTTTTCTTGGCTCCTGGCTATTCCGATGAAATTCTTTATGCTTTTTTGGCTAGAGATTTGGAAAAGCTGGAAATGCCTCCACAGCAAGAAGAAGATGAAGATATTGAAATAGTATTTTTCACTCCTGAAGAACTAGAAACAGCCATTCGTGACGGACAACCTGTAGATGGTAAAACTATAGCCAGCTTTTTTCTAGCTCGCTCGTTTTTAATGTAATGTGTCACGAAATTCTGTTTTTTCAGGCTTTTAGTGATTAAATACTGAAATAAATAGCGATTGCGTGGAGTGTAGTACCAGTGGCAATCGCTAAAAAAATCCTGAAAAATTAAAGTTTGGACTCAAGCATCTATTTTTAATTAAATGGACTAATCAGGCTATAAGTTAAACTAGCCATAACTAAAGAAGTGATAATTACATAAATAAATTCTCTCTGGACTATAAAAGTCAGAAGAGAAATAATCACCCGTAAAATGGGAGTTGCAACTAATAGTAATAATCCCAATTGAATAATGCCACAACTGCTACCTGATGCGATCGCACTGATCACACCCATCGGTGAGCGAAACTCAGATGCTGCACCTCGAAAAAACTCATATTCCGCAGGTTCGGAGCCATGACTAATTAAGTACAATATCCCACCCACAAAAACAACTACACTAGCAATTAAAACCCCATATTTGAGCAAATTACTCAATAAATATTCTAATTGCTGCTCACTTTTTGTTTTAGTCCAGTTATGATTACTGTCAATTTCACAGCAATTGTTTAACATCTCAACATTACTTTGGCGCTGCTGTTCTAACTTTTCTGGCAGTAAAACCATTGTGACAATCTCACTGTTTATGTCTGCTGTTGAAGTCCACCGAAAACCTGAATTAATTTTATACATAAAAATTCACCTAGAGGCTGTTATAAATCATCTTCAAAGCCATTACTACCAAAACCAAACTAAAAATAGTTCTCAATATTTGCGTTTTAGCGCCAATTAAGATTCTTGCTCCCAAAAAAGCACCAGGCAATACCCCCAAAACTACTGGCATTGACAACCCAGGATCGATATAACCTCGTGTCAAGTAAACTCCTGCTGATGCTGCCGCTGTTACACCAATCATAAAATTACTGGTGGTAGTAGAAACCTTAAAAGGTAAACGCATGGCTTGATCCATTGCTAATACCTTAAATGCTCCTGAACCAATTCCTAGTAAACCAGAAATTACTCCCGCTATTAACATAATGCTAAACCCAGCCGGGATAGAACGTGCTTGGTAAGACATTAATCCGTCAGGAGTAGGGTAAGTTCCATTCAGTTTGAAATATGCTGCTAAAGGTTCTGCACCATCAGTTTCAAATTGCTCTAGTCTAGGTCGCTGAGATAGATATGCTGAATAAATTAGCACAATTGCTAAGATAATTCCCAGAACTTTAACTGAAACAAATGTGGCAACCATCGCTCCCACAATCGCTCCAATTGTTGTGGCTACCTCCAGAAACATTCCCAAACGCAGATTCGTATAACCCTCTTTAATATACGTAGATGCTGATCCTAAAGATGTGGCAATAACAGACACTAAGGAAGCACCGACCGCATAACGGATATCAACTCCAAAAACAGAAGTTAATAAAGGAACTATTACTACTCCACCACCTAAGCCAGTTAATGCTCCTAGTAACCCAGCACTAAATGATCCCAACCAGACTAGTATAGAAAATGCCAGTATACTCAATGTCTATTCCTCTTGATTTTCAGATGTATTTTGCTTGAGAACTTAAAATAGACATCGACCGAATTTAAATTTGCGTATCCTAGAACCCTTGTAGAGACTTTCCATGGAACGGCTCTATATTCTTTTTCATCAGATGTCTAATGGTAAATGGAAGTTTATGAGTAAATTAAACGATAATTAAATTAAAAGATAATTAATAGTTATAGGAAAACCGATTTAGTATTTACGAAAAATCTATATTTTCGTGCTATGTCAATACTTTAATCCTCGAATTTATCAATATATTCTAGATACTATAGCCGTTACTAGCCCTGAATACACCCTACAACTTGTTTTCGGTTACAAAAGTAATTGATGATTTTTGATAAAATCCAGATTTTAATCCTGGAAATCATGATTTAGGGCGTTACTAGGAGGGATAAATAAGTGCCTAATCTCACACCACTTTTCAAACAACCTCTGAAAGGAGCTTTTTTTAGGAATAAAATACGGAAAAGCGATAAATTTACTGTATTTTATATATTTATACCCCAATACTGATTTATGCACTATTTATTACTACCTCTCTTCAGCTTTTTTATTGGCATCATGGTTGGTTTAACCGGAATTGGCGGGGCTTCTCTGATTACTCCCATGTTGATTTTTGTTTTCCAAGTGCCACCTTCTGTGGCTGTGAGTTCTGATGTTGTAGCAGCCACATTAATGAAGTTAGTTGGTAGTGTTAAACACTGGCAACAGCAAACCTTAGACATAGAAATTGTCAAATGGTTAGCAATGGGTAGTGTTTCTGGTTCACTAACAGGGGTGGGAATCTTACACCTGATTCGACAGAGTGGTGAATATAATCTAGATCAAATTTTGCTGCGGATATTGGGGATCATGATTTTGTTAGTCACATTGTTGGCACTTATACAATTATTATTCATGACTTTTTTCCCCAACTTCAATTTACCTGAATTGCCCAAATTAGATATCACAACCAATTGGGGAAGATTTTTTACTATAACTATAGGAGCAATTTTAGGCTGTTTTGTCGGTTTAACTAGTGTCTCTTCTGGTTCAATGTTTGCCTTAGTTTTGATTGGCTTTTTTCGCCTTGATGCCCGTAAATTAGTGGGTACAGATATTGCACAAGCAGCAATTTTATTACTGTTTACATCCCTTGGGCATTTTACTTTAGGGACAGTTGACTGGAGTTTAGTTTTACCGATATGGTTAGGCTCTGTTCCGGGAGTTTTATTAGGTGCAAAAATTTGCCAGATTGCGCCTCAACGTCCGTTGCGGTTTATTGTTTATGCCATTTTGATGATGGTAAGTTGGAAGTTAGTAGCTTCTGTTTAACGAAAACTTCCAGAAATATAATCACGACTGCGGTAATTAAAAGTATGGGGTACGAGTTTCTTGGTAGGGGAAAATTCTAGTAGTTGCCCAATACGATTTTCGTTGTAGTGAAATAAGGCTGTGAAATCTGATAAACGAGAAACTTGCTGGGCGTTGTGAGAAATAAATACAATTGTTAATTCAGAACGCAAACATTCGATGAGTTCTTCAATTTTCATGTTAGCTGCGGGATCAAGTCCTGAACAAAGTTCATCCATGAGGAGAACTTGCGGTTTAACTGCTAAAGCACGGGCAATACACAATCTCTGTTGTTGTCCATAAGATAGTTCTAAAGCAGACTTATAAAGTTTGTTTTTTACTTCTTCCCAGATATCTGCTGATTTAAGTGCTGATTCAACAATCTCATCTAATTCGACTTTTGGATGCCATCCGATTAATTTCACTCCATAGGCAACATTGTCATAAATGCTCATAGGAAAAAGATTTGGTCTGGCATAAATCATACTAATTTGACGGCGCAGTCTATTTAAGTTGACACGACGACCGTAAATATTTTGCCCAAAAAATTCTACTTTACCTTCAATTTTCACTTCTTCTTCTAATTCATTCATCCGATTGAGAGATTTCAGAAAAGTAGATTTGCCACAACCACTTGGCCCCATAATAGCTGTGATTTTATTTTGGGGAATATCCATTGATACATCTTCAATGATTTTTTGGGTGTCGTAATAAAAGCTAAAATTTTTGACTCTGATGGCCGGAATTATTTTACTCATGTTGAAAAAACGTATACAACAACTATTAACTGGTAAAGATAGTAAGAAAAAAATCGCTGCTAACGTTTAATTATGATGTTTTGTTGAATGTGTGACGAGCAGATGAGAGGGATAAACAGCAAATGTCCGGTCATTAGATGATGAGAGTATTCTATGATATGAGTATAGTTTTATCTTTTGGAGAATTTTAATCACCACTTTTGTCTATATTACTGTGTTTGGTGACATAAAAAATGACACATTCAAGAATTTTAAAAATAAAGAGTTGATAAAGATAATTCAGAATCAGGAAGAAAATTTAATGGATGATGGGGATATTTATCAATTTGATGTGCGTCAAACCAGTTGTTATGCTAAATTCTCTAGACAATTTTGAACAGGAATAGTGGGTTGTTTATGTTAAGACGTTTCAGTGTGATAGTTGCTACTTTTATTTTCTGGCATCTGTGCAGTTTTGTCACACTGGCAGAGGGTAAAAAGCCAGAAGAAATGGATAAATTTCCTCCAGGACCGTTGGAGATGACTACTCCGGATCCGTTGGTACGGGGTTCTGTGGACAAACAGCCGTTAACCTTGGAAGAGTTGCAAAAGTTGGAAACTTCCTTAGATGAGTTAAATCAAGAAGCTACGACGACTTTACAAGCAGGGGATAAGCTGAGTGCTTTTGAGATTTGGAATCGAGAATTACGATTACGGCGTTTTTTGGGTTCATTGGCTGAAGTGCAAGCGTTATCACGGGTGGGTGCGATCGCATGGAATGAAAATGAGCGTCAACAGGTAAAATATATTACCCAGAGATTGCAGGTAATTGAAAAACAGATGCTCAAGCAAACAAGCACTGATTTAGAATTATGGCGATCGCTTGGTGAAGCTTACCAAAATATTCGTGTTCCTAAATTGGCTGTGGGAGCTTATCAGCAAATTTTAACATTGTTCAGACAGCAAAATAATACTACTTCTGAATTAGAAACTCTTAATAAAATTGGGGAATTGCATTTAAGTTGGTTTGATTATTCCCAAGCCGCTACAACTTACCAAGAACTGTTAAATTTTGCTATTAGTCAAGGTGACAGACCGAATGAAATAAAATACTTGCAACAACTGGTTTACATTTTTGAAAAAGCAAAACAGCATCAACAAGCAATTAATGTATTGAGTAAGTTAGCAGCAATTTACACCAGTGATGATAATCTTACCCAAATTCCAGCCTTAAAAATTGCGATCGCAGAAAATTACCAATCTTTAGCGCAGGAAAATCCCAACTTTCTACAAGAAGCCTTTAACAAATACCAAGAAGCTTATGTGACAGCATGGCAATCACAACAATATGTTACTGCTAGTGAAGCTTTGCAGAAATTAATCAAGCTTTACAGTTCCCAAAACCAAATTGATGAAGCTTTGCAAACTAGTCAAATTTTGTTAGAAACAGAAACACTAGCTACTAATTTTTATGGTTTGATGCAAGCTTATGATCAAATAGGACAATTGTATTTAGAAAAAAAAGAAGATGCAAAAGCACTAACAGCTTTTCAACAAGGATTAAAAATAGCCCAACAACTCAAATATCAAGAAACATATTTTGCCCAGAAAATTGAAACATTATCAAAAGGTAACTTTTAAGCACCTACAGCAGAAGTCAGAATTCAGATGTTAATTAAGCAATTTTTCCAACATTATGACTCCTGACTCGTTAATTCTTGCCTTTTTTCTCTTCTTATTTTTATCTATCATTAGATATATTCCTGAGGATAAAAAAACATAACTTTGTTTAATTTCTCCTTACAAGTATGAAATATAACTATACCGTAATTCACTAGTATTATGTCATGAGCTAGAGGAAAAAGATTCAGAAAATTCCTAAGATTTTAAGTAAATAAATATTCTGAAACTTGGGAACAATTATAATGCCACTTTATAAACTTGAAAACTACGATCCAAATTATCGAGAAACCTTTGGAGGAGACGATGTAAAAACCTTGCATCTCTATACCGAAGGAGGAGTAGAAGTTGGTGCAGTGGACGATGTTTTAGTTGATGATAATGGGCGATTTAGATATTTAGTTATTGATACAAGTTTAGATACTGTTGGTAAAAAAATATTACTACCCATTGGATTAGCTCGGATTAATTATCCAGCTAAATGCGTCTATGTCGATGGACTTAGCAAGCAGCAGGTAGAACAGTTACCAGAGTATCAAGAACATATCATTGTGGATGAAGAATTTGAAGAAAAAGTACGCAATGTTTATCGCGCTCCCATCAGTAGCAGCAATTATGATCGAGAAAGCTACACTTATGAACAAGAACCAAATTTATATGGTTTGAATGAACAATATCATCAAACTCTCAGACTGTATGAAGAACGTTTAATAGCCGATAAACACCGAATTAAAACTGGAGAAGTTGCTGTTGGGAAACACATTGAAACTGAAACAGCAAGAGTTAGAGTACCTATTCAAAGAGAACGGATTGTAATTGATAGAGTTCAAGCGACAGCTACTAGTACAGTAGTAGATCCGAATGAAATCAAGTTCCAAGAAGGGGAAGTAGCCCGCATAGAAGTTTATCAAGAAACACCAGAAATTCATAAAGAAACATTTGTCCGGGAAGAAGTGCGAGTGAGAAAAATGGTAGATCGGGATATGGTGGAAGCACAAGATATCATTCGTAGGGAAGAGTTAGATATTAATACTTCTGGTGATTTCAATTTGCAAGAACATGGTGTAGATGATTATCAATCCTCTTGAATTAGGGTCAAATCAGTCCAAAATCTGAGAAACTAACCATAAATAAATTCAAAGCTCATTCAAAATTAAATTCACTCAAGAGAAGGAGGTAAAAAAGTTAATAAATCTCTAATGTGGAAATTAAGAAATGCTATGATAGTTTGAGGAAAAATATATGGTACTTTACAAATTAGAAGATTTTGATCCTCAGTACCGCGATTCTTTTGAAGGTAATGAAATCAAAGGTTTGGGAGTTTATACAGAAGGAACTGACGAAAAAATTGGTACAGTTCATGATGTTTTAGTTGATGATCAAGGACATTTTCGTTATTTAGTAGTTGACTTAGGTTTCTGGATTTTTGGTAAAAAAGTCTTGCTTCCCATTGGTCGGAGTCGCATTGACTATGGAAGCGATCGCGTTTACTCTATTGGTTTAACCAGAGAACAAGCAGAAAATTTACCAGAGTTTAACGAACGTCTAACTACAGATTACGACTACGAGGAACGAGTGCGCGGAGTATATCGCAATCCTCAATACCGGACTCCACCACTAGAAACATCAGCCGCTGTAGAATCGCCAACACCTGTAGACGCAGCACCGATAGCAACCACCACTACTGCCCCTGTACCCACACCCACCTATACCCCTGATACCTACCGCTACGAACAAGAACCGGATTTGTTCGACTTAAATGAGCGGAATAATCAAAAATTGAAATTGTATGAAGAACGGCTGATTACTAATACACGCCGCCGCAAAACAGGGGATGTTACTGTTGGCAAGCACGTAGAAACTGAAACAGCACGAGTATCAGTACCCGTACAAAGAGAACACATTGTGGTTGAACGCACCACACCTACAGATGCGGGTCGAGTAGTTTCTCCTGCTGAAGCTAACTTCCGAGAAGGTGAAGTTGCACACATGGAAATCTATGAAGAAACACCGGAAGTTCGTAAAGAAGCATTTGTTCGGGAAGAGGTGAATGTTAGAAAAGTTGTGGAGCATGATACAGTTGAAACACAAGCAACTGTGCGTAGGGAAGAGTTAGATGTAAATGCTCCTAATCTACCAATCGAAGAGCGATAATCACATAAGTTAGGAGTGGAGGAGGCAGAAATTTATTAATTTTGTTAGCGTAGCTTACAAGAAGCAATATTTTGATATTTTCTCTCTCCTATCCCCTGACATTAATCAAACCGGACTGCTATCTTGAGGATTGCTATATGCCTGAATATTTAACCTCAGAAACACCAGGGGAACAGCAATTAATTAGCAATACCCCGATAGCAGAGGAAGAACAAATTATTCCTCTTTTAGAAGAAAGAGTGTTAGTTAATAAACACAAACAAAAACTAGGAGAGGTAATTGTTCGTAAACAAATCGAAACTCAGATGATACAAGTTCCCGTCCGTAGGGAAAAATTGATTGTTGAACAAGTTAGCCCAAAACATCAACAATTAGCAGAAATTGATTTAGGGGAAAGTATAGTTGCGGACGGAATAGATGAATTAACTACATCAAAAATTCCAGATTCTGCATATTCTGACAGTGGTTTCAGAGTGAGTGGAGAGTTTAGTTCACCTAAAATTGCTAGTTTGTTGTTAAATGCGATCGCACTAGAAAAAAATCACGGCTGTCAGCAGGTAAAAGTGACAATTTCAGTAGAGAATGAAACCCAACAACAAAAATATCAAGAATGGTTTAATCGCTGTTCTCATAGTGTAAGTAGTCAGGATAGAGAATACTCCTAGTCATGAGAATAAAGGCTTTTTTCATCATCTGTGATGATTTTGATAAAATCTCACTTCTGGACTATTCTTAATTTCATAAGCATTCTGACTCCTGAATTCTTACCTCATAGTTAATGAGTAGGTGGGAAATACCCACCTTTTTAAGTAGGGCTGTAATTACGAATTACGAGGTGTATATCTTTGTCGATTATTGATAGCAAAAGCTAAAACTAAAAATGTTAAACCTCCTGCTAAATATAAAGGATAACCATAAGTTATAGGTTGAGATTGATGTACAATCAACCCGGCAATTACCGGACCAATACCATTAGAAATACTTAAATAAGAAGCATTCAAACCCAAAGCAGTTCCTTGATCTTCCGCTTTAGCATTAAGAGAAATTAACGTAGTAATCATTGGTTGTACGAGAGAATTAAAAATTGAAAATAATATACTAACAATCACAAAATAGTTAATATTAGCCCAAACAGGCATTAATACAAAAGACAAACTGCGAAAAAATAATCCTAAAAATAATATTTTCACTACATTAAATCTTTTGCTCATCACAGATACGCCCCAAGTTTGCATAATTACGCCTACTGCACCAAAGCTTAAAAACAATAGCGTTAAAGATTGACTATTTTGCTGTAAAACTCTCAAAAAATACGGTTGAAAAGCATAGGTAAACATAGTAAAAGTCGTCCCTATTAAGAAATTAATTAATAGCAAAATGCCTACTCCTGGCATGAATAAACCTTTAACTAAATTTCCTAAACCCAAATCAAAGATATTACTAGATTTTTTGGACTTATTTTGCAGAGTTTCTGGTAAAAAGAAAATAGTCATTAACAAAGCTACAAATGCAACTCCAGCAGAAGCTAAAAAAGCAGCCCCTAAAGACAGTTGCTGTGCTAACAAACTCATAGCTGGCCCCAAAACAAAGCCTAACCCCATCGCTGCACCGAAAATGCCAAACGCTTGGGCGCGATTTTTTTGACTGGTAATATCAGAAATTACCGCCTGAGCAACAGACATATTCCCACCGGTGATACCATCTAAGAATCGTGCAAAAAATAGCAGAATCGCTGTTGAGGCCGTTCCCGCAATCAAGTTAGCAATGACAGTCCCGGCTAAACTGATGATTAGTAAAGGTTTACGTCCAAAGCGATCGGACAATTTACCAATAACAGGAGTTGCAAAAAATTGAGCTATGGAGTAAGTGGAAAATAATAAACTGGTTTGAAAATCACTCAAACCGAATTGTTTGCCATAAAGATAGATAATAGGAATTAAAATTGTCAAACTAAGGGAGTTAACAAAGGCGATTAAGGCAGTAATCCAGAAATTGCGATTCATCAGGAATAAATAACCACCAGGTTTGTATTTTATGGCTGTATTCAACTCTAGTCATATTACCATTCATCTTGCTTTTAATGACTCCCCATGAAATTTCGATTGCATAGACTCTCAAAGCGTCAAAAAAAAGTTACAATTCCACGAGTTGATATCAAGATCACCAATGGAAAATTTGAGATTATGGGTATGGGTGCATGGCATTCTTACTGGCGTGATCCCTACCATTTGCTATTAACGATTCCTTGGTTTGGCTTCTTAATCCTGATTTGTATTTTTTATGCGGCTATTAATGCTTTTTTTGCCTTTGCTTACTGGCTAGGAGGCGATTGTATAGCTAATGCTCAACCAGGCTCTTTTTCTGATGCCTTTTTCTTCAGTGTGCAAACTTTGGCATCTATTGGTTACGGTGCAATGTATCCAAAAACAACTTATGCCAATATCATTGTTACTATCGAAGCCATGATTGGTGTGGTGGGAATTGCTGTGATGACAGGATTAGCCTTTGCGCGTTTTTCTCGACCAACTGCCCGTGTGATGTTTAGCTGTGTGGCTGTTATTACTACCCATGAAGGAGTTCCGACGCTGATATTTCGCACTGCTAACCAACGCCGCAATATGATTTTAGAAGCACAGATGCGAATGTATTTAATGCGCGATGAAATCACAGCAGAAGGATATGCGATACGTAGAATTTATGATCTCAAACTTGTGCGCCATCAGACACCTAATTTCTCTTTATCCTGGCTGGTAATGCATACTATTGATGAGTCTAGTCCTCTCTATGGAATGACTCCAGAATTACTAATTCATACCCATTCTTTATTGATGGTTTCTGTTAGTGGTATTGATGAAACGGTGGCACAAGTTGTCCATGCTCGTCATAATTATGGTGCTAATGATATTTTATGGAATAAGCGATTTGTGGATATTATGCACCACACATCTGATGGACATCGCTATGTTGATTACAAACATTTTCACGATGTCTTACCATAAGCCACCGAATGCCCCTCCCTCAACGAAGTAGGAAGGAGATGAAAGGTGGGTTAAAATCTCCACGTTCTTGAAGCATCGTTTTGCTTTGCAAAACAAGTAAGAGAACAATGGAGATTTTAACAACTTCCGTGTTATAATTACGCCATTGACTTGAGCGTAATAATGCTGGTATTTGAAGCAAAACTGTCAGGAACGAATGAACAGTATGGGAAGCTGGATGAAGCTATCCGCACTGCTCGTTTTGTTCGTAATAGTTGTGTTCGATACTGGATGGATAATAAGGGCATTGGCAAATACGAGTTGAGCGCATACTGCGCTGTACTTGCGGCTAATGATGAGTTTCCCTTCGTTTCCAAGTTGAACTCAATGGCTCGTCAAGCTAGTGCCGAAAGAGCATGGTCTGCGATCGCTCGGTTTTTTGATAACTGCAAGAAAAATAAACCAGGGAAAAAGGGATTCCCAAAGTTTAAGAAAGAACAGACATATAGTTCTGTAGAATACAAAACTAGTGGTTGGAAACTTTCTGAAGACCGTAGGTACATCACTTTTTCAGATGGTTTTCAAGCAGGAACCTTTAAACTGTGGGGAACTCGTGACCTGCATTTTTACCAACTCAAACAGTTCAAAAGAGTCCGGGTTGTGCGTCGTGCAGATGGCTATTATTGCCAATTTTGCATTGACCATGAACGAGTTGAGAAACGAGAACCAACAGGTAAAACTATTGGTATTGATCTGGGATTGAACCACTTTTACAGCGATAGTAATGGGGAAACAGTTGCTAATCCTAGACATCTTCGTAAATCAGAGAAGTCTTTGAGACGTTTACAACGTCGGATGTCTAAGACTAAAAAAGGTTCTCAAAATAGAATCAAGTTTAGAAACAAACTTGCACGGAAGCACCTCAAAGTAAGTCGCCAGCGTAAAGATTTTGCTATTAAGACAGCAAGGTGCGTGGTGAGGTCTAACGACCTTGTGGCGTATGAAGATTTGATGGTGCGAAACATGGTTAAGAATCATCGTTTAGCTAAGTCTATTAATGATGTTTCCTGGTCGCTATTTCGTGAATGGGTTGAGTATTTTGGTAAAGTTTTTGGTGTGGTGACGGTTGCCGTTCCGCCTCACTTCACTAGCCAACATTGCTCTAACTGTGGTGAGGTTGTCAAAAAGACTCTTAGCACTAGAACTCATATCTGTCCTCATTGTGGACATATCCAAGACCGAGACTGGAATGCAGCGCGGAACATTTTAGAAAAAGGTCTAAGTACGGTGGGTCACACCGGAACTCACGCCTCTGGAGAGACTGATCAATACTTGAGTGGGGAAACTCCTTCAAGCAAATCAACTCGTGGAAAGAGGAAACCCAAAGAGTGATCTTTGGAATCTCCACCTTCAACGAAATAAGGTGGAGAGGATGTCAATGCTTTTCAAGTCCCATTCATTTGCTTTCACAATGGGATGAGTGAAAAAGAATTTGCGGCAAGTCCAATGGATGCCCAAAAAAGTTAAACTGACTAAGGTGAGTAAAATTACTCCAAAAACTGTACTGTATGCGTGGAAATGCCACAATAGTTTCTTGAATTGGGATTTACCTATTGTCCAGAAATAGACTGCATTGCTCGGCTGGGACTTGTATATATTCATGTTTTATAAAGTTTGGTGTGTTCTGCTGTGCGATCGCTGCCAACGGTAGCTTTGGGCTTTTGCTTGGCATCTCTAAGACAATCACCATTTCAAACTACGGTAATTCGATAGATATTATGGTGTATTTATAGAGTATGACATAGCTGGCTTTGATAAGCAAGAGAACAAATTGCTGTTGGGATAGCAATTACTTGGGAGTGTAGTTGTCACGTCCGAGATGTAAGTTTTACGGAATTGGTTCAAAAAACTCCAGCTTTGTTGCGAAGAGCTTTTAGGCTTTCAGCTTGTTGTAATACTCGTTCTGTAATGCGATCGCACGCTAACTCACAAAGCTCAAAAATCACCGGGTCAGCAATCTCGTAATATGCGCTAGTCCCTTTCGGCTGACGAGACAAAATCCCCGCTTGAGTTAATACTTTCAGATGCTTAGATAGATTTGCTTGTCCCAAACCCGTGGCCTCTGCAATCTCCATCACATTCATCGAACCTGACTTCAGACAGGTCAAAATCTGTAGCCGACTCCCCTCTGATAGCACCTTGAAATAGTCAGCAACTGCCGCGAGAATAGCAGGATCAGTCTTGGATAGCTTCGTTTTTGGCATAGGAAAACTCAATCTTTAGCACAATAATTGTTTAATAACTAATTGGCATTATAACTAACTGTCAATTAACAGCGACTAACAAAACTGATTTCTTGGGATCAATTAGCACTAATATGCTAAAATAACTAAAAAGCTATTTAGTTAATTAATAATTTTGTTATCGCTTTCATTCTCTTGTCAGTATCCAATCACAAACTTGTAATTATTTATGGATGTAAATGAAATTTTAACCCGTTATCTTGCGGGGGAACGAAGTTTTCAGCAAGTCAATCTCCTAGAAGCAGAGTTAACTAATGCAAATCTCAGCGGTGCAGATTTTAGCTATGCCGATTTACGTCAGACACGGTTGGGAAAAACCAACTTTCACCAAGCTTGTTTACGAGAGACAGACCTGAGTGAAGCCATCCTCTGGGGAACAGATTTGAGTCAAGCAGACTTGTATCGCGCCATTCTTCGTGAAGCTGATTTAACTGGCGCAAAACTAACTCAGGCTCGTTTAGATGAAGCCAATTTGATTAAGGCTAGTTTATGTGGAGCTAATTTACACGGTGCAAAACTTTCTCGTGTGCTGCTAATTAAAGCAGATTTTCGTCCTAGTTCCGACCAGTTAACTGATTTGGGATATGCGGTTTTGACTGGTGCAGACTTGAGTTATGCCGACCTCAGAGCAACTTCACTTTATCACGCCAATTTAGACGGAGCAAAGTTGTGTCGAGCCAATTTGAGCCAAGGAATACAGTGGGGAGATATGGCGGCTGATTTGACTGAGGCTAGTTTGCAAGGTGCAGATTTGAGCTATGCAAATCTCAATGGTGCTATTTTGCGAGGGGCTAATCTTTGCGGTGCAGATTTAACAGGAGCAATTCTGACAGATGCTGATTTAGAGGGGGCGATTATGCCTGATGGTAATGTTGCTGGATAGTTTTTTTTAACGCAGAGGAACGCGGAGGTTAGCGCAGAGTTACGCAGAGGTTTTGTTTGAAGTTGGGTTGTCTGGTATCAACCCAACCGAAATCATGAGTGAATCTAACGCACTGTTCCCCGCAATGCTTCTGTATCTATCGGTTTAATCAAGTAGATGATTAGGAGATTCCAGACAATTGCGGTTATTAAGGGCAGTTTGCGGATAAATTTCACTACTTTGTTGCTAGAACTGCGGGAGATTTCGGCTATTTTTAAGTTGTAATGGGAGCAGTTTTGCAGACGTGGGAAAAATTGGGGATGTTCTGTATTGAGCATTACTGGGAAAGCACGTCCCGCAGTTTCGTTGGTGTTGCGAACTACTTGTTGATCAAAATCTGTGGGGTCAAGTCCTAGTAAATGGTAAAAGCTGGCCCGTTCGTGAACTGTCAAAGTGTGGGTAGCAAATACTGATAATAGGAAAAACCGGCTCCAAAGTCTTGATTTCCAATTGTTCCAGAGTTTGGGTTGCGATCGCAATAATGCCTTGAATATGTCCCCATGTCGGTTTTCGTCCTGACACCAACTCTCAAATTTACGGAAAATGGGGTAAAACTGATGCTCTGGATGCTTTTGTAAGTGATGATAAATGATGATGTAACGCCAGTAACCAATTTTTTCTGATAAATAGACTGTGTAAAGCACCCACTCAATCGGGAAAAATGTATAGGTGCGGGTTTTAGTCACCAGACCCAAGTCCAGGGAAAGTTTGAAGTCACCCATTGCTTTGTTGAGAAATCCTGCATGACGGGCTTCATCACGCGCCATCAGTTGAAATATTTCTGCTAATAAAGGATTACGTTGTTTCAGCTTCCGGGATAGTTCTTTAAACAGCAAAAACCCAGAAAACTCGGAAATACAAGAGCGTTCCAAATACTCAATAAAAGCGCGGCGTGCTTCTCCGTCAATATGTTCCCAAGACTGCTCAAACTCTTCATCCCGCATGAAATGATGGCGGTTGTAGTCGGCCTGCATTTCTGCCAACATCGCCTGTAATTCCGTTTCTTGGGCTGAAAGATCCATACTCGCAGCGGTTTCAAAGTCTGTGGTGTAAAACCGGGGTGTAAGTACGGTTTCTTGGGCTGGGGCTTTAATTCCTGGCTTGGGTAGGGTATTTACCATGATTCCTCTATTAATCTCTTAAATACTTAAATAGCTATCAAGTTATGATAACTATAATTCCTTAGATAAGGTCTGGATATAAAACTTTTACAATCCTTAAGCAAAGTTTAGATTTATCCATCTAGTGCCGGAAAAGTTAACAGAGGAAGGAATCCGCCCCCAGAAGGCATTTATTAAGTTTTGAAACGTTAGTAAGTTTTTGAGTTTGATAGCTATATAGTTATTAATCGAATCTACTAGGTTTACTCAAAAATTCTGAGGTCTTCAACATGGGTCGTCATTTAGAGAATCATCTGCGGGAATCCACAACTCAAACAATCTTGCTTTCATCTCCAGCCGATGCAGTCAACGCACCACCACCTGATTCTCGCCAACGGGCAAAGCAGTTTATGCAGGATATACAGGATGAAATTTGCGCTGGTTTGGAACAACTTGATGGGGAAGCGCGTTTTCATGAAGACCTCTGGAATCGAGCCGAAGGTGGTCAAGGACGCACCCGTGTGATTCGGGAAGGACGGATATTTGAACAAGGTGGTGTGAATTTTTCGGAAGTTTGGGGAGATAGCCTACCAGCAGCGATTTTGACCCAACGCCCGGAAGCAGCCGGACATGACTTCTTTGTGGCTGGAACTTCGATGGTGCTGCATCCCCGTAATCCATATATACCTACGGTACACCTCAATTACCGTTATTTTGAAGCCGGTCCAATTTGGTGGTTTGGTGGTGGGGCTGATTTAACGCCATATTATCCCTTTGCTGAAGATGCTGTTCATTTTCACCAAACTTTAAAAGATGCTTGTGATGCTTCCCATCCAGAATATTATCCGGCGTTCAAACGCTGGTGTGATGAATATTTTTATTTGCAACATCGTCAGGAACAACGGGGTATCGGTGGTATTTTCTTTGATTATCAAGATGCCAGTGGCAAGCTTTACGTGGGTTCTCGAACAGATACTCCAGCAGCACTCTACAGTCAACAAGTGGGTACGGTATCTCGTAGCTGGGAAGAGATGTTTGCGTTTGTGAAACGCTGCGGTAAGGCATTTTTACCCGCTTATTTGCCCATTGCGGAACGACGACAAGGAATGGAATATGGCGATCGCGAACGTCAATTTCAATTATACCGTCGGGGTCGTTATGTTGAATTTAACCTGGTATATGACCGGGGAACAGTTTTCGGCTTGCAAACCAACGGCCGGACGGAATCTATTTTAATGTCTCTACCACCCCTAACACGCTGGGAATACGGCTATCAACCAGAACCAGGAAGCCCCGAAGCACAACTCACAGAAGTCTTCCTTAAACCCCAAGATTGGGTGATTGGTAATTGGTAATGGGTAATTGGTCAAAACCTATTCCCTGTCACCTGTCACCTGTCACCTGTCACCTGTTCCCTATTCCCTGCTCCCCATCTCCCTATTTATGACATTGAATTTTTCATCAAATCAACTAGAAAACCCTCAACCTCTAAGGCTTAATTGGGTGGCTGTAGCATTTTTCGGTGCTGTTCACGCTTTAGCGTTACTAGCCCCTTGGTTTTTTTCCTGGAGTGCGGTGGGTATAGCTGTGTTTCTCCACTGGCTGTTTGGCAGTGTGGGAGTTTGTTTAGGTTATCATCGTTTGTTGAGTCATCGCAGTTTTCGAGTTCCCAAGTGGTTAGAATATGCGATCGCAATTTTAGGTGCATTATCCATCCAAGGTGGTCCCATTTTTTGGGTGGCTGGACATCGTTTACATCATGCTTATACTGAAGACGAAGACAAAGATCCCTACTCTGCGCGGAAAGGTTTTTGGTGGAGTCATATTCTCTGGATTTTCTATCCTCGTTCCGAGTTTTTTGATTATGAATGTTACCAGCGATATGCTCCTGATTTAGTGCGAGATCCTTTTTACGTCTGGCTAAATCGCTATTTTTTGCTTCTGCAAATTCCCGTTGCATTGTTACTTTATGCCCTGGGAGGCTGGTCATTTATCATTTATGGCGTGATTTTGAGGTCTGTGTTTCTTTGGCATACTACCTGGTTCATAAACTCCGTCACCCATATGTGGGGATACCGCACTTTTGAAAGCAATGATAATTCCCGTAACCTTTGGTGGGCAGCTATTCTCACCTATGGAGAAGGGTGGCATAACAATCATCACGCCTATCCTCATGTAGCCAAGTGTGGTTGGCGCTGGTGGGAGATTGATGTTACTTGGTGGGAAATTGCTTTGTTAAAAACAGTCGGTTTAGCAACTAATGTCAACTTACCACCTGATTAGGTGATGAATTCTGGAGATTTTTGACAGCATAGCGATTAGTTATAAACTTGTGATTTACCTCAATGCAAAAAATAATTGAGGTAATTTTTGTGTGTTTATTCCTATTCCGTCAAAATGTCCAATCAAGTTTGGTTATCACAGTTGCAGCAAAATCGAGCGATCGCAGTTATTCGCGCTCCTAAAATGGTCTGGGGTGAAAAAATGGCTGTAGCTGTGGCTGATGGAGGTATGCATTTAATTGAAATTACCTGGAATAGCGATCGCGCTGCTGATTTAATTTCTCAACTCCGTACTCAGTTACCGCACTGTCTGATTGGGACAGGAACGCTGTTTAATGTCCAACAATTACAAGATGCGATCGCCGCTGGGGCGCAATTTCTCTTCACTCCCCACACTGACCCAGAAATGATCAAAGTTGCAGTTGCTAAAAATGTACCGATTATTCCTGGCGCACTCACACCTACGGAAATTGTTACCGCTTGGACTCAGGGTGCAAGTTGTGTCAAGGTGTTCCCTGTGCAAGCAGTAGGAGGAAGTAATTATATTCAAAGTTTACAAGCTCCCCTTGGGCATATTCCCTTGATTCCTACCGGGGGTGTAACCTTAGAAAATGCTCAGGATTTTTTACAAGTTGGAGCTGTAGCTGTGGGCTTAAGTGGGGAATTATTCCCCAAAAAATGGGTATTAGCAGAAAATTGGAATGCGATCGCACTCCAAGCTAAAAATCTCATGGAGAAGTTAAATAACCCAAGTTGCTAGTTATAGGCAAGAGCGATCGCATTATCAGTTACGGAAATCTGACTCAATTAAATTTACACTAAGTTACAAAAAGATAAGATGAGCTTTAGCAGTGGGACAATAATACTACACTTAATTTAATCAGCTTTCAGTAAGTTGTTTAAGGTAGGAGTGTGTTTACCATGATAAATCTTATTTATCCTCACTGGATGCGTCCTTTAAAAATGTTACTTGCAGGTGCAGTAGTTTCTGCTAGTATGTGGAATCCTGTATCAAGTCAAGTTTGGGCAAATTCCGACAATAATAAAATTGCTACCGCTATTCAAACACTCAAACAATCGGATCAACGCTGGATTCAAATTGACCTATCAAAGCAAAATTTAATTGCTTGGGAAGGCAACAAACCTGTTTATGCAATCACCATTTCTTCTGGAAAACCTTCTACACCTACTCGCGTCGGGACTTTTAAGATTCAAACGAAGCACAAAAAATCACGGATGCGCGGTAGAGGTTATGACGTTCCCAATGTCCCCCACACTATGTATTATCAAGGTGGTTATGCCATTCATGGGGCATACTGGCACAACAGATTTGGTACTCCTGTGAGTCATGGCTGTGTAAATCTTGCACCTAATCATGCTAAATGGGTATTTGAATGGGCTGATGTAGGAACTCCAGTAGTCATACAGTAATAGGTGATTGGTGATTGGTAATAGGTGATTGATGAGGAGACAAAAAGCAGAAATTTTTTAATTCATTTTTCCCCATCTTCCCCATCTCCCCCATCTTCCCCATCTCCCCCAGTCCCTAAATCACAAGAAATCAAAACAATTAAACGGTTCGCGGCTCTCTAGGATAAGTAAGATAGAGAGGGGGTATTGAAAATCTCTATGTTCCATAATTTGGCGTAAATCCTGATGAATCCTGTGCGAACTGATAATTGCAAATCTTCAATCAAAAAAAGTTCGCCTCTACTAATTAGATAATTAAAAGGTAATTGGATTATGCCAATGTGGATTCGCAGTGCTTTAATACGTGGCTCTGGAACTGTTTGTACAGGTATAGTATTAATGCTGATGGCTTGGTTTTCCTGGTCATCACCAACCAGTAACCTTAAAACTACTACAGCTAACGCTTACACAGTAAAACAAAGTATTACTGGTTCTAAAAATTATCAAATATCCCAATCTCGCTGGATTGAAATTGATTTATCTGAACAAAGATTACGGGCTTTTGAAGGGAAAAGAGTGGTTTATTCTTACCGAATTTCCACTGGAAAGAGACGAACTCCCACACCCATTGGTAGATTTCAAATTAATTCTAAATATCGCACTCACCGGATGCGTGGTCCAGGCTATGACATTCCTGATGTTCCTTACGCTATGTATTTTTATCAAGGCTATGCCATTCATGGAGCTTACTGGCACAATCGTTTTGGAACTCCAGTCAGTCATGGTTGCGTTAATTTGCCAGTTAGTCAAGCACGTAAGTTATACAATTGGGCTGGAACAGGAACTGTTGTAGTTGTGCGTCGGTAGGTAATTAAATTTTGGGATTTGGGATTTTAGATTGACAGGAGACAAATTCCCGATTTCGTAGAGAAGTCGGGGATTCGATTGTATTGCAACAATCATTTTTCTGCAATTATATTTAAGCTGATTAAAGTTCCCTTGTAAATCATTGAACTTGTGTCTCGGAAGATGTTGAATTCTTTCACTTTGCGAATATTGGCAAATCCTGCTATTTTTAATTGTCTTGTCAGAATTTCTTCATTAAATCCTCCCAGATGATAGTCATATTCATCTACATGACCACCAAAAATCATGCGTATAATATTAAAACGTTCTTGATACGTTAATTTATCTTTCTGGAGCAGTAAAGAAGCTAAAACATCTAAATCAGGAACACTCACATAAATAGTACCACCAGGGGCTAAAACTCTCCGCCATTCTTGTAAAGTTTTTTCGAGTTCATAAGCATAATCAAAGTGTTCTAATACATGAGATGAGTAGAGTGCCAGAAAAGTATTATCTGCAAATCTGGATAAATCTTTAGCATTGCCTATGTGATCTACATGAGAACCAGGTATAGCATTTAATATTTCCCAACCTTCTACAGCTTCAGTTCCACCAATATGCAGTTTTCTTTGCTTACCTTTAATAGTTATTTCTGAAATAAAAGAAGTATCAATGATTTGTGATTTTTCTAGATCTTCAGAAGGTTTAGAATTTTTCAAAAAAGCAGGAGTAATATTATTAGCGGGGGTTTCACCAAAATTATTGAACAAAATTTTTAAATTTTGCCGTATTTCACTATTATCCGGTTCTACTAACACCGCACAACGATAATATTTTTCCGCTTGATCAATTAATTCTTGTTCTTCCAAAAGTTTGCCTAATGCTTGATAGGTTGCAGCAGAAGAGCGATTAATGGACAGGGATTGTAAATAAGATGGAATAGCATTTTCTACATCATCTAATTTTTGATAAGTCTGACCTAAATAATAGTAAGCCTGAGCATCACCAGGATGATCTTTGATATACTGCTGATAATAATTAATAGCCTCATCAGAATCTAAATCAACAGAAAAAGAAGCCTTATGATCAGAATTCTGGCTGTTAGATGCTGTGGATTCCTGTTGAATATAAATTTGCCACATTTGGCGATAAGCTGCTTCTAAACTGCTGGCCATATTTTTCACATCTAGCAGAGGAGAATGCAGCACTCGTTCCCGCATGGTTGAGCGTAAAGATTGTAGATAATCTGGATTTTGAGCTAATGCGATCGCTCTTTGTACATATTCTGTGGCACTATGGGCAATGCAATCATCCAAACCAACGCTGTGCAAAATACTAGCACTCATGCGTTCCATTTTTCGAGTCCCTGCTAAGGTAACGGTGGGTACTCCCATCCACAGGGCTTCACAAGTTGTAGTACATCCTGTATAGGGCATACTATCCAAATGCAAATCAACCTGGTTATAAAGATTCAGGTGGTCTTCATCCGCAGCATACCCACCATATAAAAAGATGCGTTTGGGATCAATACCCTGTTCCACAAAGGGTGTTTGGATTTTTTCCGCAACTAAGGAGCTAAATACATCGGAACTCGCGCATTTTAACACCAAGCGAGAATGAGGGACTGCTTTGAGAATTTCACTCCACAAAGCAAAAGTTTCTGGTGTGAGTTTGCGTAAATTATTAAAAGATGCAAAAGTAAAAACACCTGTTTTTTTATAAGGTAATTCAACAACTTTAGGAGCAGTTTTCAATGGTTCATATCCAACATAACAACGGGGTAAACGCCATATAGTTTCGCTGGTTTTTTCCTGTGTATCATGGGGATGGAGAATCTGATCAGTAATCCAATAGTCAATGCTTGGTAAACCAGTGGTAGAAAAATATCCTAAATAGGTAGCTTGAATCGGTGCGGGTTTCATCCCCAAGACTATCATCCGATTGTTTGCCGTATGTCCAGCTAAATCAATTAAAATATCTATGCGGTCTGTTTGAATTAACTCAGCTACTTGTAAATCAGAAAGACCGACAGTAGAACGCCAAGCATCACAGATATCAATAATTTCATCTGTAATTGCATCAGGTTCATTTACTTCTCCATAGCAGAAAACTTCAACTTGGGTGCGGTCATGATGTTGGAAAATAGGTTTAATAAATGCGCTTACAGAATGTCTGCGGAAATCAGGGGAAATATAGCCAATGCGTAAACGTCGTTGTGGATTTTTATTGTTATTATGATGAGTGAGAGTTGGTAGCCATTGATTAACTACCTGTTGCTGATACCACAGTTGAGCAGAATCTAATATCTCTTGAGGTGTAAAAGTAATCAGCGAACTTAAGTTAAACAGGAAACAAGAATGTAATTTAGGATTATTGGGATTAATTTTTAAAGCTTCATTTAACAGATTTATACAATCTGACAATTTCCCTTGTTCACCGGCAATAAAGCCCAAAAGTTCGTAAGTTTCACCATGATTGGGGTCTAATTTCAGGATTTTTTGGAAACATTCTTGGGCTAAATCACTCTGTCCATTTTTATAGTACACATAACCTAAGTTTTTGATTGCATCAATGTAATTAGGATCAATTTTTAAACCTCGCTGATAAGAAGATATAGCTTCTGAATAATATTTTTGATTTTGCAAAACACAACCGAGATTATAGTGAGCTAAAACACAATCTGGGTCTAAATCTATCACAGATTGAAAATAGCTTTTAGCTTGTTCCCATTTGCGTTGACGCACCAACATTGCACCAGTATCGTTGATGTTTTCTATGAGTTGAGGCAGCAATTCCAACTCTGTTTCCCCTAGCAGATTTTGAATAAAATCTGCTCCTTCTCCTTGTTGCCAAAGTAAAGCCAAATTGAATTTTGCACCTTGATGATCAGCGTCTAGTTGCAAGACTTGAGAAAACTGTTCTATTGCTTTGATAAAATTCTTTTGCCGTTTAAAAATCAATCCTAAATGATAATAAGCTTTCGTATAATTGGGATTGATAGTGATAGCATTTATATAACTATTAATAGCTCTTTCCCATTCGTCCTGTTGTTCATATATAAAACCTAAATTATAGTGGGATTTGGCTAACTGAGGGTGGATACTCAGAGCGCGTAAATACCATTGTTCTGATAGTTGTAAATTATTTGTTAAAGTTAAAAATTTCCCCATGAGGTGGCATACTTCAGATGCCTCCTTTAAAAGTCCCTTGTTCGTTAAAATAGTAACCAGATGTTTATCAATAGATTCATAAAAATTTGACCTGGCTTCTTGTGACTTTATCTTCTGAATTTGCCCCAAAAGTTTATCAATTTGTATAAGTAAAGATTCTAATTGAACTGATCCAAAATATTTTTCTAGTTTTGCAGATGAACCTGCCTCATCTTCATCATGAAAATGCAGTAATAATGGGCTGAGTAAAGTTTCAATTAGTAAGCATTGCTGTGTATTCAGAATATCTTGCCATTCTTCTGTTATCTCTTGTTCCAAAGGATAATCTTTTAATAAATTTTCAATTTCTGCTTCTGTAACTCTAATTTCTAAATATTTTGCTAACCACGAAATAGCTAAATGTGGGTTATTAAGTAAGTTACCTTTGTGAATTAATAAGCTGGTTTTAACATCAGGAAGGCACTTTTCATGGTATTCTTGCCAAAGATTAATGAAGATAGATTCAAAGTTTGCCTTCTGCTTTGGTGATGTAATAGCAGCAGCGAGAATTTCACGCGGATCTTGATGTATGTAAATACTTTTAGCTTGATTTTGCTTAATTTTTTCTAATGCTGATTCTGAAAGAAATTGATATTGAATTAAGGTGGTAGTTGTTGGTTCTCCGATGATTTTAAAATACGCATCAATTTCAGTTGCAGTTTTACAAGTTGTACCTTGAACCTTGATTTTACCAGTTTGAGTGAGCAGGGCTTGGCAAAGGTCATAAGACAGAGTTTTCAAATGCTGAGAAGATCCACCACAAAATATAATCATAATTACCTTTCAATCCTGATAACTCATGTAAAAAATCAAACCAAGGATACTGTCATGAATGCAAATAATCAAATAAACAGTTTATTTTTTAGGTAGAGAATTTTGCTGATTAGTAATATTTGGGTGGGCAAGATGCCCACACCAAAAAATTGTATAATTTATAAAAACATGATTAGTCTAGAGCAGCAGAACCTCCACTTTGCCATGATTTGACAATGCCAATAATGTCACCAAAGCGATAATCGTTAAGAGCAGCATCAATGGCGCGAGCGATCGCAGCTTGAATAGTTTTGTCTGTATAATTGGTTGTACCAGCATACATATTTCCCTTAGTAATTGTCACCTGGCTAGGATCATGGCCTACAGCACCATAATTAATTCTTAATGTCAGTTGACCAGTAGGTGTAATCGAATTTTGGGGAAATACAATTTCTGATGCAAAGCTGTTAGTTGTACCATTCGATAAAATGCTAGTCACTGCCGCAGAAGCTCTAGACTGGGAATCAGTACCTATAAACTGAGCGTGAGCAGGTTTACCTGTCATAAATGAGGTTGCAACTGTTCCCCCTACCAATAAAAATGCAATAGCTGATACTTTTGATATGTGAATACAGTTGGTTTTCATGGTTGGGATACTCTAGTTGTTGACTATTCCAACCTTTCCCAACTTAAATTTTCATATCTGGAGAAAAGATAACAGACATTAACTCAAATTCAGAATAAAATAAACTCATCCCCCAGTTGACGCTGAGGGGATGAATCATGGAACATATTGTTGTAAATTTCCTGCATTATGTCCCATAAAGGTAGTTGACGATTCCTTCTATCTCCTTTTATTAGTAGGAGTCGCCGACTTTCCCAAATTAGTCCAACGCCGCAGAACCACCACTTTGCCATTGTTTAACGATACCGATAATGTCACCGAAGCGAGTATCCCCTTCAGCAGAATCTATAGCGCGAGCAGTAGCAGCTTCAACTGTACTAGCAGAATAAGTTGCTGTACCAGCACTCATATTTGCGGTTGTAATAGCAATTTGGCTTGCATCTCCACCAACACTAGCATAGGTAGCACTAATTGTTAAAGCACCTGTTGAAGCTATAGACTGCTCTGGAAATACAACTTCCGCAGCAAAGCTGTTAGTTACACCATTCGATAAAACGCTAGTAACCGCACCAGATACTCTGGACTGAGAATCAACACCAATAAACTGAGCTTTAGCTGGTTCAGCAGAGATGAATGAAGCAGCAACTGCTCCACCTGCTAAGAGAGAAGAAATAGCAGCTGCTTTTAATGTCTTGTTGGTTTTTGCGTTCATGATTGATAACTCCTAATTTTTTTCTAAAACTTACACACTACAAAAAGTTGCCATCATCTGTATCAAAAAAATTCTTTATTTCAGGTTTTGACTGTTTAGATAGATATGAATTTTTAAAGAGGATGACAAAATGACGTTGTAGTCAGACATCTTCATAAAAATCATGAAAGAAAAATTCAACTTATACCTGAAGTTTTACAGATTGATGTTTTATTGCTTTGGCTGTGAGTAAGAATCTATGTTCAATACTGTACAGGGTAATTTTATATATTGTCAACAAGAGAATTTTCTGTTTTTTAACATTTTCTTTGGCGTGCAAACACCTAATATTATTGATTAAATATCTCCATGTATTTTGGAAAATCAATCTAGAAAACCAGTATTTATATCACCGTGTTTATGGGCTAATACCAGTTTTGGTTAGACTTGAGAAATATTTTTTATCTGAAGGCAATAATAACTCTTAGATTGACAATTTGATTCAGTCGTGTATTTACGTAAGTAATTAAATCTCTACTTAGTAGGCAATACTTATTAAATTGATATCTACGGTAAAAACAATCAGTATTTTACTAAATATAACAAGTTTCAGAAAATATTGTTAGGAGCGAAATAAAGTGCGATCATCTTGATCATATAGAGTATTTTGAATAGATAGAGGAGATGTAAAACCCTTGCTATTGTTGCTTTTTAGGTAATGCTGCCCAGAACAAAGGTTGCACCATGAGGATGAACTTGCTTTCTAATCCTACTCATCATTGATAAATGAATACATTTTTGTCAATGCCTTGCCCGAAGGGCAGATAATCAAGGGACACAAACTAAAAAAATCAGATATCAAACAGAATTTGGACTAATTTCAATATTTGCAATTAATATGAAAAGAGAAGATATTTTCTGGAGGGCTGGGCTGTTTATAACTCTGTCGCTAACGGCGCTGTTTCCAGCAAAAGCTATTGCAACCAAGCAAGAAAAAATTGATGCCCTTATTAGTGTCGATACCAACAATCAGGATAGTAAAAATAAAAGTCCGTTAGAATCAAAAACGGTATTTTTGGAGCAAACACACTTGAGTGCTTCTCCTCCAAAGAAAGTAGCTGTTGTTCCTTTCTCACCAGAGCAAAAGTTAATGAATGCAGAACTCAATCTTAGTGAAGTTTATACATATAAGTTACCAGAAAAGATTCTGCACACGACTTCTAATTGTCGAGGACCCACCTTGGGAAATTCTCCACAAATATCTGTCACTATCGAAGATAACCTCCAGACTCAGGAAGAGTTGAAGCCAGAAATTTCTGATTGTGAAGAGAACAGTGCTTCTTTGGGACTATCTGATTACGGTAACAGCAAGGTTTTTGAGAACAATTCCAAGCACAATGCTAATATAAAATACCATATTGCTACTCAACAAGATGAAATTAATCTAAACTTGTCTCTTATTGATAAGAATTTTTTAGCGCAAGCACAAAATACTCAGAACCAAGCGCAACTCAATCCAGTTGAGCCAAATTTGCCTATAGTTCCCAAGGAAATACCTTCTTTACCCGTTCCAGAGGAGAAACCAGAGGAGAAACCAGAAAAGAAACCAGAGGAGAAACAACAATTAACACCAGAAGAAAATAAAAAAGTTTTGCGAGCTTTAATGCGTAACTTGTTAGATAACAGTGCTTCAAGATATCCCTTTTTTGTTAATACAAGTGATAAACTAATTATTAATCCTCGGAATTTTCAACCCTTAAAATTTGAGTTTTATTCAGATTTTAGTCTTGATTTAGATAAATTTAAAGCGGGTAATTCGTTTCAGGAAGGAGAATTTAGTGATCCTATTATTAAATCAGCTAATATTTCTTTTTATCCTGAAGATGAACAATTTTATTGGGTGTTAGATGGCAACCGAGTTGTGATTGAGACTGAAGGTAGACATCTCAATGTTGGTTATCAAGGATATTCCACTCAACAGAAAATTAGACAAATTGCTAAAGTATCTACGGTTTTTTGGGGAGTACAAACAGTATTTGGTCTTCCTAACATTTTTGAAGATTTGGTTGGAGATAAAAAGTTAGATGATGTGAATATTATTACTGGTGCTGCGGAAATTATTCTACCAAATGGAGAAAGTTTAGCTGATAATGCTAGTTTTAATATTAATATAACTCGACTTGATGGTAGTTTTTTTCAAAAATTTATTCCCCTAGATGATACCCGAAAAGCTACTACAAACGCACTTCAAGGAGGAGGTTCTTTTTTTGGTAATTTAGATGCTACAAATGCACCTACATTTTTACAAGGTTTTCCAACTGTCAATTTACAACCTTTATTAAATAATGGTGTGAAGCTGGAAATCGGCAGTATTATACCCCGTGAAAATCTTGTTGCGGCTGGACTGACGTTAGGTGATTTTTTTACTAAACAGGGATTTGCTTTTAACAATCCTATTAGTTCTTTGCCAGGAATCAAAACTTTACAACTTGATCAAAGTGACAACGATGACATTGTTGCTGTTCTTAGTAATCCTTTTTTAACTAAGGAACAAAGAGATTTTCATTATCTTAATTCGTTGATGTGGTATAACCTTGGTCAACAAAATCCTGAAGTTGCCACTTTTTCGATATTAGAACCTCAAAACCAAGATTGGTATAGATATACTTTGAGTTGGTCACATAACCGGACTTTACTACAATATGATCCAGAAAAAATTAAATTGAATTATTTAAATGTTTTTTCTAATCCTGGTTTATCTATAACTACATCCCAATGGAAAGATACTGATTTTAATCAAACTATAAATGCTAGTTTAGGTTTATTATTGGGTGGTGTTTTTAAGTTTATTAATCCTGGTAATTTAAATGAATCTATTAGTGAAGCGAAAGAGAAATATAATAACTTGCAACCTTTATCTAGTCTAAATACGAAAGCTACTTCTCAACAACGAAGACAGATGAATGAACGGTTAAATAATACACTTAATTATAGTAATACTAATAGTAATCTTGCCCAGGTTTCAGGAAGTTATACTTTTGCGAGTAATATTACTCCAGACAGTTCATTGTTATTGCAATTCAGAACAGGTCTTTATAAAAGAAGTGTGCAGTTCCTTGAACAAAAAATAGAACCTTGGACTCCAGAAACTCCTGTGGTGATAGATTTTGTACGTCCTAGTGATTTAGGTCCAATCTTTTACACAGGTGTTAATGTTCCCAGGAATTTAACTCAAATTGATGCCCCAGAAGCTTTTGAAGTTACTTTTATTCGTGGTGAAACTTCAGATGGAGAAGTTTTATTTGATCAATCTTATGTTTTTGATAATAACCTGGCTAATATGTTTACAGCAGTTCCTATTGTGGGACCTGGAAAAAGCTATGATCTTGATTTTGGACGGATAAAACTGAGTACGTTTCGACAAAGAGATATTGAAACATCTTCTTATACTGGTAATCTTTATTTGCCAGCAGTGGAATTTGCTATGTCTGGAAGTATTGATAATTTTAGTTATGCTTTATCTACAGGAATGTGGTTTAATTTATTTCCCGATTCTGCACCAATGATTGATAGTAATTTGGGTATTTTGAATCCGAATGCTACAGCAGAAAGTCCCATGGGAGGAATGTTTAAGTTTGCTGCTAAGGCAGATTTTCGCAATATATTTTATGATCAAGATAAGCAATGGAACACTATTATAGCTAATTCACCTTTTTTTTCATTAGCTTATAACACTAATCCTAATCGCTTAAATATGTCGAATATTTCTCTAGGGAATGTGTTTCAGTTTGTGAAACCAGATTTTAATATTACTTTTTATCCGGTGTTGAATTATTCTCCGGTCTTCCTCAATCCTGATGTTAAATCTAGTAGTTTGGGTGATGTTAGTGCTTTTTTCCTCCTCAATTTTTCCCATAAAGTAGGTTTTAATTTTAATAGTTCTCTTTCTCTGGGTAATCAGACTTTATACCAGGTTGAGGCTACCTATGATATCATCAAAAACAAAAAATTTGGGACTTTCACAATAGGCCCTTATTATGCAAATAATTCTATGGCTACTAAAGGGTTTGAAAGTCAATTAGTAGATCCTAATTATGGGATGATTTTCCGCTATGAAAGTGCTAATTCTGGTTTGGTGATCGATTCTCGTTTAGGTAATAGTGATTATGGGTTTAGAGGACAATTGAATATGGAATTTAAATTTTAAGATGTTGGACTTTTAAATTGCAGAATTACAGGGGGCAAGATGCCCAACTCATATAGAGTTTGATCAAGTTTATACTGCAAACGGTTCATAGTTTAACCAAATATGGAACCCCTCTCCAAACCTCTCCCTGCAATGGTGAGAGGCTTTGAACTTGTTTTTTGTATTATCAAAAAGTCCAGGTTTCAGCCGTTTAGAGTATAGATATGCAAATGCAGGTTTAATGAAATCGAAAATTAATCTAACACTGGTAACGGAAATGAAAGATTAACACTGTTTATAAGAGAACCCAAGTTAGGAATTGCTGTTGTGTTGACACCAACATTCAAGTTGACAGTTCCAGGATTAACAATATTTGTAGAAGGTACAACTACATTAATATTAGATAGTGTTGTAGTGGCGGTGGGAATATTAATAGTGGTATTGACTGTGGTCTTTCCAGTAACTGTGGTCTTGCCTATACCTGTCTGAATTTGAGGTAGATTGATGCCGTTTTGGGTAACGGATATAAAACTAGGGCGTGTATTATTTTCTGCACCTTTGATGACAAAAGTAGTTGGTTGCTGAAAGATATTTTTTTGAGCATTTGCTATGGATGGAATTTCTATTTTAATGGTGGGTTTTGGGACTGTAATTGTGGGTTTTGGGATGTTGATTGATGGTTTAAGAACGGAGATATTAGGTACGTTTATGGTGGGGATTGATTGAGCTTGAACGGTTTCTGATATTAGGGCTGTGAGTAAGAATGTTAATATTAAGCTCTTAACTTCAAGATTGGTAATGGATTTGATTTTGATTTTCATTGTATTTAGTGAGCTATTTCAAAATATTGATTTTAGGTAAAATGATTCTAAGTTCAGTATTCATAGGTACAGAAGGGGGAAGAGGATTTCCATCTGACAATTGTTGTAAATTTTGTCCTATTCCTGATTCCCAATTCCCTGCTGTGATCCAAATGCTTAACTCAATTGTGCGACAAGTTGATTTTCTACTAGGGTATCATTAGTTAACAAGTCTTCTACAGTAATTCTTAAAAAACGTTGTTCATCGACTTGAAACTGGATTTTGATGCGATCGCTCCCTGGAAAGCCTGGGGGTGTGAGTCGGGCTATATTTCTCGCCCCTTCTTTATCGTTGAGGGGTTTGACTGTGCTTCCTAGACATTTAATGTTGCGAGTAATTAAGCGATCGCCATCAAAATAAACTTCTGTTCCCCCTGTTTCGGCTCCTAATTCCCCCAAAATTAACTCTATACTGGGTTGATTTTCCATGGAAGCCCCTAATACTAATTCTACTGGTTGGGTCATGGGGTAAGCTTGTCCGGCTTTGACTATGGGTTGCCAACTGTGACGTTGGTTGCGACGATCCCAATAACGTACACCATAACTGTGATAGAGATAGTCTTTAATTTCCATGCCTTGGGTGATTTGCAAAGCACCTTGGGCGATCGCTTCAAAGGGACGTTCACAACGGATTTTTTCTGGTTCAAAATATTGGCTTACATAAGTCTGCACTGCGTGCAACTGTACAGAACCACCGACTAACAAAACAGCATTAATATCATTGAGTTCTATTCCTTGTCGTCTGGCTTGCTGTAATAGTGCCATCATGGCATCATGCAATCTATCAAAAAAACCATTTCCTTTGAGGAGTTCTTCTAATCCCTTGCGATTAAGTTCCATCTCATAACTTTCAAAAGTCTCATTATCAAAAAAAAATTCACTAGCTTTTTCTTGGGTAGATAACTGAATTTTTAACCGTTCTGCCAGTCTCGTTGTTAAGGAATTAACTGGCAATCCTTGACTTTTAGCAAAGTAATCTACTATCCAATTATCAATATCTGTACCGCCTAAATTTTGCCCAGCTTTAGCTAAGACACGGGCTGTTTTTACCTTTTGTTTTGAGTCTGTAGCCAGGGATTTATTACCCCATTTCAGCAGAAATCCCACAGGTTTTGTATCTGCTACCTTTTTGTCTAAACACACTAAAGACAAGTCTAAAGTCCCGCCGCCAAAGTCAATTACCAACAGATTTTCCTGTGCTGATAAACCATAACCCAAAGCTGCTGCTGTAGGTTCATCTAACATCCGTACCTGTTCCACAGGCAGTGCTTGACAAATTTTGCCTAACCAGTAACGATAAGCTTCAAAGCTATCTACAGGTACGGTTAAGACTAAAGAATCTAAACCGCCTTCTATGGGTGATAATTCCGTAATCACCTTGGTTAAAAACCATTCTCCTACTTGTTCAAAGGTGATATTTTTGCCATCTAGTTCTGGTAAAAACCCTTGGATATTTGCACCTATACCCCGTTTAAAACTGCGGAAAAATCTTTGATCAGCTTTAATATCCAGCCCGCGATCGCGCACTTGTTGCCCAACTAAGATTTTTTCCTGGGTAGCATCTTCTACATAGACTAAGCTGGGAATCAGTGGGGGATTGAGATTTTGTTGAATTGATAAACCCGGTAAACTTAGGGTTTCTGGTTGCTGGGTGACGGGATTCCAGCGGGTAATTACGGTGTTACTGGTACCAAAATCAATAGCGATCGGCATATCTTATTTTATTATTTTGCATCAGGAGGAAAATACGTAAGTACAGTTAATATATCGTTAATTATTTTGAATTAACCACCAATCTTGCAAATAAGTGATAGCTTTTTCCTTGTGTTTGGCTTCTACCTCTATCCAAGGTACTTGGTGGTAAGCATTAGGCATAGCAGTAATTAAATCACTGTGCTTTCTATCATTAAAACCTGAGTCACCATTGGAAATATGTACTAACTGCCAATCTGGATTTGACCAAGTTTCTCGCGCTGCCAAAAGCATAGACTCTACACTTGGATGATCATAAGAATCTAAATTTTCATAGCAAATATGATGATGGGCATCAAATACCATCGGAATACCAGCCTGCTCACATACATCTAAAATATCTCTAGCGTTATAGGCATATTCATCATTTTCTAAAGTTAAGCGGTTTTTTATACTTGGTGGTAGTTCAGAAATTACTTTTACCAATTTTTCTGCACGTTGAGATTTGCCACCATGAATATTCATTAATGCCCAAGGTGACTGGGGTAAACCGAGTAAATCTAATGTGCGGGCGTGCCTTGCTAAAATTTTGATACTAGTTTGCACAACTTCAGATGAATCAGAACTCAACACCACAAATTGATCTGGATGCAACACCATTCTGATCCCTAAAATTTGGGATCTTTGCCCAATTTTACCTAAATCATTACTCATTTCCTCCAAAATATTTGCGCCAATTTCATCTTCCATATCACTGAGAGGAAATAAAGCTGAAGACATTCGATATAGTCGAATATTCTGCTGTTGACAAAAAGACAAAGCGCCATCTAAGCAACGCAAATTATGTTGATAAAGTTCTTTCAGGGTATCTTCACGTTGTTGAAGAGACAGTTTTAAATAACGGGTGCGGGTAATAGTGCGAAAGCGCACTTGCTTATCAAAAGTGATGCAAACCAGACCTAAATAAGGCATAGTGATGGTTTGCTGTGATGTGTTGATTTCTGGTAACTGGATTTTAGTCATCCGATTATGGATTTGGGACTTTGGATTGAAACCACAGATAAATCCAGAGGTTTCTACCATCAAGGAATTATCATTAAATTTAACAATCTATTCCTAGTATTTTTGCAGAAACTTTTGGGAAATGACATCTGTCAAAGTGCTTAAATTAGCTAAAAATTTCCATATCTGCCCATGACACCATCTGCCCAAGGCATTCCCGGATTGCCAGATTTGACACATCCCGATCAGTTAGTGCAGTTTGGCACTAAATTAGTACAAGGTTCATTGTTATTTGTATTTTTGATTGTAGCTTTAGGAGTGGCGATCGCACTAATCAGTTTTTCCCTCAGACGCAACACCACAGAACAAGCAGTTTTCTTTGGAGAATGGTCTATTCGTTATTCCCAACTACTCAAAGGACTACAACATTTAGCCCTAATCTTAGTTTTATTAATTACCGGATTTTTCCTAACTTCCACCTTAAGCAACCGTTACCACCACTGGGAACAAGCGAAAGTGGCACAAATAGCCGAAAGTGTCGCCGGAGATAAATTAGAACAAAACGCACCCCAAATACGTTACATCACCGAAGAACCATATACCTATACAACCCAAGTTAACAACAGAATAGTTAAAGTTAACGATAAACAAAAAGTTACCCGCTACCTCAATTTAGCCGGCTCACAAATTCAAGTCAAAATTGACCAAAGTGTCAACGTTCAAAATCGCAGCGCCATTTATAATACTGACTATACCGCTGATTACAAAGTTGTCAATCAACTAAGTGATATTAATAGTTTCTTCTTTGAAGCATCACCACCTGAAGGTTACTCACTACTAGCTAATTACAAAGTAGAACGAGACGGAACTAGATTAAAACAAACAAATCCCGGCGATTATGGTTTTCCCTTTCGCTTAGAACCAGGACAAGAAACCACATTTAGAGTTACTTATCAGGCGCAAGGTGGTTCGCGTTGGGTATATAATGCCGCCAATCAACTACTTTCTCAATTCCGTCTCACAGCAACAGCTAACTTTAAAAATGCTGACTTTGCTAGTGGTATTGTTCCTACAGAAATTAAAGGTGATGGAAACAGTACCCAATTTACCTGGGTATTTAATGATAATGTTTCTGTAAAAAATCCCTTTGGTGTTTTTACAAGCACTAGTCAAGTTAAAAACACAGGCATTATTCCCCGGTTGTTATTGTTAGCACCAGCCATATTTTTGTGGTGGATATTATTGCTGTATTTATCTCTACCAATGAGTTTAAAAAATATCGCTATAGCCGGCGGTATTTTCTTTGCGTGTTTATTAACACTAACCTATATAGCGCGCGTAGTTAATCCTGAACCAGCTTGGATAATAATTTCATTAATTTTACTAGGTTTAATCTATGGATTAGGTTCAAATAGTCGCGCTTCTTTAGCAGCAATTATTTGTACTATTGCGGGAGCAATCTTACCTGTTTTGGCTTTATTGATACCATTTAGTGGTTTAACCTTGAGTCTTGCAGGTCTGCTTTCAGTAGCGTGGTTAGCGGTACATCATTGGTATGCAGAGAACAGGTAACAATTCAGAAATTTACAAATTAACCATAATTATAAATACGGAACACCGACAAAATCCTCATCCACTTGTGGGCGAGGATTTTTACATGAATAATCTTTTTTAATTCCAGAGAATCACTCTATAGACAGGCAACTTTAAAAATATAACCTGGTAACTTTTTGGACAATATCACCTTTTGATGGTTTCAAAATAATTATCTTTTAGCAAATTATGTAAATAAAATTACGTACTTAAAGAACATGGCAGATTGGTATTGACGAAATAAAAATATTTAGTTATAAACTGCTAATGCAAACTAAATATAAGCATATATATCAATTAAATGAAAATTACTCAAGTTGCTACAATTATTGTTACATGGAATAAAATACAACAAATTTGTTTGCTCCTAGAAGACCTTAAAAAACTGGAATTAAAAAATATTAATCTCGATATCTATGTGATAGATAATGCTTCTACAGATGGTACTCAAACTTACATAGAAAAATATTATTCTGAGCAAGTAAAGGTTTTACAAACTGGTAATAATTTAGGTGGTTCTGGCGGATTTTCTTACGGGTTACAATTTGTTAGCAAACTTGATTATGATTATATTTGGCTACTTGATGATGATGTTCGCCTAGATTCCCTCGCACTAGTAGCATTAATTAACACATTACAGAATTATCAAGAAGTTGGTGTAGTAGGTTCACAAATTCGCAAGCTACAGAACCCTAATACAATTCAGGAAATTGGTAGCTTTGTTAACTATAAAAAAGCACACTTAAAAATCAACTTTGGCAATCAAGTAAACATATCCACAGCAGAAATTCTTCAGGGTAAACCATACGTTAATGTAGATATCTGTGCAGCAGCATCATTATTAATCAGGTGTAAAATTGTACAACAAATAGGAGTATTTGAAGATTACTTTTTACACTTTGATGATGTGGAATGGTGTTTACGAATCAAAAAAGCTGGATGGGTCATTGCTGTCAATCCACATTCAATAGTTTGGCACGATTCTCCTGATTTTAAATCCAGACCTTGGATTAATTATTATGACGAGCGTAATCTTTGTTACTGTTGGCAAAAACATCGACCAGAACTTTTATTAAAAAGGGTATTGGTAAGTGTTCCCCGACTAGTTTATTACGCTGCTACAGGAAGATACTTTCTAGCTGAAATTTCTATCGCAGGTTTTCAAGACTTTATCAACGGTATTCAGGGAAAGATGCTCAGAAAAATTAATTATACTGAGTATGCTTTAGAAGAAATTATTCATGAATCAGCTAAAGTTTTTGTGCAATCTACTATCTATCAAGACGAGTTCCAAAGTCAAAATCTCAAAAAGATAGAAGTTGACAAGAAAGTTACTTTTTGGACTTTACCTAATAAATTCAGTCGCATTTGGTTCTGGATAATTGCTTGGTTTTGCAAACCAATTGATATTGCTATTGTTACTTATCAACATCCAACTCTTGACGTTATCAATCTTGCAAAACGGGTTTACTACTTTACAGGTAATGGTTATGTGCCTGTTGTGATTAATCCTTTAGTATTGACAAAGGCAGTTATTAAGACTAGCAACCAAATGTGGCAGATATACTGGCAAATTCGCAAACTGAAGTTATCGTCAATGCCAAAAATCATGCCTATTCCCTTATCTCCCCTAGTTTCAATCATAATTTGCACGAGTGACCGCCCCAATTATTTAGAAAAGGCTTTGCAATCACTAGAACTAATTCGCTACCAAAACTTTGAAGTGATTGTGATTGATGCTTCGTCAACAAACCAAACCAGTGAAATAGTCAATAAATTATCTAGCCAGAATAATTTGCAGATCAACTTTCTACAAGTTGAACAAAAAAACATCAGTTATTCCCGCAATATGGGCATCAAATTAGCAGCAGGTTCAATAGTGGCATTTCTTGATGATGATGCCATTCCGCCGGCTGAATGGATTGAAAAATTGCTAGATATTTATGCCCTACATGGTGAAAAATGTGCAGCAGTTGGAGGTACTGTTCGTGATTTAACTCGTCCTGGTTATCCCCTACAATTCCAGCGCGGAATCACAAATATTTTCAGCGAAACTATTGCTATTCGTTCTACTGATTCTACCAACTATAACCAAGCAAATGGCTTATGGTTTAACGGGTTAATGGGAACAAATTGTTCTTTTCGCAAAGACATTTTAGAAAAAATTAATGGCTATGATGAATTTTTTGATTACTTTCTCGATGAAACAGATGTTTGTTTACGTTTAATTCAAGCAGGATATGAAGTTCACTATGCTGATGTGGTAATAGATCATTATCCCCAACCTAGCCACAATCGGATTGATCAAAAACATCTCACCTGTTGGTATTCCTTAGCAAAAAACACCACTTACTTTGCTATCAAGCATGGATTAACAAGAGGTTTATTTCCTATATTCGTTACTCGGCTGTTTTTGCTAATTACCTATCGTTGTTGGTTGAGAATTATCCGCCTTAAATTCACCCATCATATTCCTAACTCAATTTTAATCAAGTATATTCAACAAACCATTGAAGGAATTAGAATTGGTTGGAAAAGCGGTATGAAACTGCATCAAGTTAATTAACTTGTTAATTAGTAACATTCTCTCTAATGGCAATTTCAATTTCAATTGATTACAAGGAAAGATTTAAAATGTCACAATCTTTACTAAATTCACTACCCATTCATCAAAATCTACAAACGACTGTGAAATTGCAAAATATGATTTTGCCTAATTTAGATATATGCACTGTCGAAGAACTGTATTTTCGATTAAATTCTAAATTTCCTATGAATTATGAAAAAAATATTATTGAAATTAATAAATCTGAAGTTATTAGTTTTGATACTTATTTCAATTCTTTTTCAATTCAAAAATGGCAAGAACATACCAATATAGAAGCGATTAATATTAACCTGAATGTAAAAGGCAAATTTAAGATTAGTCTGCTGAATATCAATTATTCTTCACAAGTCAAGGGATTAGTCCATCAAAAAATAATTACTAACACCGAACTTAAAGAAGTATGTGTATTTCAAGATGTAGACATACAACCATATAAAGGATTATTGTATTTAGAAATTGAAGCCTTAGAAGATAATTGTATTGTCGCTGGTGGATATTTTTATGCAAATATTAATAATTTTTGTAAATCAAATCAAAAAATAGCTATTGTCATTTGTACATACAAGAGAGAATCTTATGTATATAGAAATGTATCTTTGTTAGAGAAACATTTACTTTCTCAACCAGACATAGGAAATAACTTTGAACTATTTATCATTGATAATGGCAGAACCATCAAAGATTTTTATAATAGTAAAATCCACGTTATACCTAATAAAAATGCAGGTGGTAGTGGTGGATATTGCAGAGGTATTATAGAAGTTCTCAAGCGGAAGTCTGATTTTTCACATATTGTATTTATGGATGATGATGTAGTTATTAATCCCGAAGTATTCGAGCGTATTTATAATTTTCAAACTGTCGCTCATGATCAGAATCTATGTCTCGGTGGTAGTATGTTACGCCTAGATACAAAATATATTCAACATGAAAATGGCGCAGTTTGGAATAAGGAAGTAACTAGACTCAAGCCTGATTTAGATTTAAGAAATGTCAAGAATATTTTATTAAATGAAATAGAAGAACACCTTAGTTACAATGGTTGGTGGTTATTTTCTTTTCCCGTAAGAAGTATAGATGATTCCAAATTACCTTATCCATTTTTTATCAAAATGGATGATATGGAGTTTCCGATTAGGTTAAATCATAAAATTATTACCTTGAATGGTGTGTGTGTTTGGCACGAAGCATTAGAAAATAAATACTCACCCATGATGAACTATTACTTAAAAAAGAACGAATTAATTTTAAATGTGATTGCCTCTGATGATTTTAGTAAAGTAGATGCAATCAAACGAATTATTAAATTTACCCTGAGAGAGGCATTTTGCTATAAATACCAAAGTGCGAATATTATTCTAAAAGCTGCTGCTGATTTCTTGAAAGGTCCTAGACATTTAACAGAAATTGATCCGGAAGAGAAAAACAGAGAAATTAGAAGTATGGGAGAAAAATCTGTTAAAAATACTGAATTACCTTTTATGTATATCAAGTATGAAGAAAGCGTGAACAAATTAGAAAATACAATTCATCGCTGGCTGAGATTTATTACTCTAAATGGACATTTGCTACCTTCTAGATTTTTCTATCAAGATATTAAATTAACTGGACAGGGATATAAAGTAGTTCCTATGCAGGATTATAGACCTACAAATGTATTTAGAGCCAGAAAAGCCTTGTATTATAACTTAATCAATCAAGAAGGATTTGTGGTTAGCTTTTCTAGAGGAGAATTTTTTAAAGTTTTGCTCAAAACAATATCTTTATCCCTAAAAATATACTTAAAATTCTCTAAATTAAAACAAGACTATAGAGAAACATTACCTGAACTAACTAATAGAGAGTTTTGGGAAAGCTATCTAGAAATTAATAAATACTCTAAACAGAGTTAAAGATTTACAGCAGGAGTCAGGAGTGAAACTGGCTTTGTATATAGGTTTCAATTTTGATGCTGTACCTCTTACGAATTCAGAACCTGCTGAAAATATCTTTGAAAATCTCGTTTCTTGGTGGTTTGTTTTGACTCTAAAATTCAGCAACTTAACAATAATTATTGAGCATAAAAAATGGAAACTAATTACAGTTCTGCTACCGTTACTCCAGACACATTTGAGAGAGATTTTGTATTTGATTATTTAATAGTTGGTGCGGGATTTTCTGGCAGCGTTATTGCTGAACGTTTAGCTAGTCAGTCTGGGAAAAAAGTGTTGATAGTAGACAAGCGTAATCATATTGGTGGCAATGCCTATGATCATTACAATGAACATGGCATACTTATTCATAAATATGGTCCTCATATCTTTCATACCAACTCCCGCGAAGTTTTTGAATACCTTTCGCGCTTTACTCAATGGCGGACTTATGAACATCGTGTGTTAACCAGTGTAGATGGTCAATTAGTTCCCATACCCATTAACCTGGACACAATTAACAAACTCTATGGAATGAATCTCAATTCATTTGAGGTAGAGGAGTTTTTAAAATCCCTTGCAGAACCGAAAGAATATATCCGCACTTCTGAAGATGTGGTAGTTAGTAAAGTTGGCCGAGATTTGTATGAAAAATTTTTCCGGGGGTACACCCGCAAACAATGGGGACTCGACCCGTCTGAGTTGGATAAATCAGTAATTGCCCGTGTTCCTACTCGTACCAACCGCGACAATCGGTATTTTACAGATACTTATCAGGCTATGCCTCTGCATGGTTTTACCCGGATGTTTGAGAAGATGTTGGCACATCCTAATATTAAGGTGATGTTGAATACAGATTACCGGGAAATACTGCGGGCTATACCTTGTCGAGAGATGGTTTATACCGGTCCAATTGATGAGTTTTTTAATTATCGTTATGGCATTTTACCCTATCGCTCCCTCGATTTCCAACATGAGACTCATGATACTGCCGTGTTTCAATCAGCACCTGTTATCAATTATCCTAACGAACATTTATATACCCGTGTGACAGAGTTTAAATACTTGACTGGACAGGAACATACTAAAACTAGTATTGTTTATGAGTTTCCGAAGGCTGAGGGAGATCCTTACTACCCAGTACCACGTCCTGATAATAATGAAATTTACAAGCAATACAAGGCGCTGACAGATGCGATGCTAGGGGTATATTTTGTTGGCAGACTGGCAACTTATAAATATTACAATATGGATCAATGTATTGCTCAGGCGCTTTCTGTGTATGCAAAAATTGCTCTGAAAGTTTAAGTATTAGGGCAAAAATTCAATATTCAGAATTTGATTAATAGTGATCTATAAAAAACTTTTAGATCCCCCTTTTTAAGGGGGACTTTGATTCCTGCTGTATTTACTGATTGAGGACGCTTTCAATTTCTGATAGCTGAACTGGACCAGAGAAATTCTTGCTATTAATGATAAAAGAAGGTGTGCCAGAAAGACCCAATTTATATACTAGTTGCAGGTCTTTTTGAATTGCTTTATTTGCTAAGTCTAGATCACGTTTGAATTTTGCTAAATCCAAATTCAATTTTTTAGCGGTATCTAAATATAAGGTTTCTCCCAGTTGTTTTTGATTGGTAAATAAAGCATCATGATATTGCCAAAATTTACCTTGTTGATATGCTGCCCAAGATGCTTTTGCTGCTGGTAGTGCTTGGTCATGAATTTGAATTAATGGGAAATGTTTGTACACTAAGGTAAATTGATTGGGATATTTTGCTAATAAGTTTTTGAGAGTTGTATGTGCTTCGGCACAATAGGGACATTCAAAGTCTGAGAATTCGATTAATACTGTTTGTAATTGAGTTGAACCAATGGTGGGAGAATCACCAATTACAGCTTTGGGATTAGTTTTTAAATCCTGTAAAAATTCCTGTCTGAGTTTTTGTACTTTCTGTTGTTGTTGTTCTTGATAGGCTTGAACAGTTTCGATAATGACTTCGGGATTTTTGCGAATGATTTGTAATACTTGCTGTTCTAGTTTTGGGTCAATTTTTTGATCAGCTTGTGCAGGGAGTGTCCAGCTAAGACTTAAACACAGTAAAGTGGCGATCGCCCAAATACGGAGATTCTGAAAAATTGTGAACATGAAAAAATACTCATTTAAGTTGCTATAGCAATCCTAAATCATCTTGAGTCCAGTCAATATCGTGTTCGGTTCAAGGCAAAAGGTAAAGGAAAACCTTTACCCTTTCACCAACGTCAACATCAAGCTACAGAGGTAAAGCCGTATTGCGGTCGTCTTCTGGATTTCCTTGGGTGTCACGTCTAGCTTGGGTATTACCAGCTTGGGGGTCACGTGGTGAACCGCTTTGGTCTTGCCATTCGGGATCTCCTTGGGAAACTAAACCGAGTTCACCGTTGGGTTCAGTTCGTGTTTGGTCTGCACCACTTTCTTTACCCAAATCCAGAAGGAACTGTTTAATGTGTGGAGATGGAGAACGGTAAACAGTGGGTTCGCCGAAGGGACTGAAGGGAACAAGATAACTGTTAAATTCACCAATCCAGTCAAATAAGCGATCGCCTCCTGTATTGGCAATCAATACGTCTAATCCCCCACCACCAAAGGCAAAGTCTCGATCTGCAAATTGTGTACTATCTGTGCGGTTATTCAATCCACCATTAGTATCGTGATTATCATCGCCGTTGATTACGTCGTCACCTTTACCACCAAACAGACGGTCGTTTTGTGTACCACCTACTAACCAGTCATTACCAAGATCACCAAAGATGCGGTCTTTACCATCATTGATTTTGTTGTTGCCATTTTCAACAGCATCAAAGTTGAGGAAGAAATTATTAATCCGCGTCATGGGATTGTTGGCATCGTAAGCGGCTAATTTGCGTGTAACTGGATCATAGTTGAGAGGATTGGTGTTAGTAACTGAGTTGCTGTTGTAGAAATTAGCTTGGGCTTCTGCACCGGAAATACCATCATCACCAGCACCACCATGGAGGAAATCATCTCCTAAACCGCCGTAGATCACGTCATTACCGCCTTGTTCCCAAGCTGCTAAGTCAACAGTTTTATGCAAACGACCGGTGATATAAATCCAAGCACCTGTAAAGGGTCCTGGGATGCTGATGTTGGTTTGGGCATTAATTTGGGTGATACCGTTGAGGGTTTCGGTTAAACCATTGCGGCTGGTGTAGATTTTGCCGTCATCACCCAAGATCCCATCTTCACCTGTACCACCGTAAATGCGATCGCTACCTGCACCACCATAGATATCATCATCTTGACCATCACCAAAGATGACATCATTGCCGGTCATACCGTAAATTACATCATCACCGGCTTCACCACGAATCAAGTCATCATTACCCAAATCAGAACTATTCCCACCCAAGGTGTAATCTAGCTGTTCCACCGCACGGGGAATAATCTTCAGATTACCGTAATTATCATAGGTAAAGGTGAGGAATTTTCCTTGACTGACACCGTTAGTACCCACTAAGCGGAAGATATTTGCATTGTCACCGATAATTACATCGGCATCACGGGCATGACCATTTGCAGAGGTATCACCTACGTCATTACGGTTAATGCTTGTACCTGCACCACCAAAAATTACATCTTTACCATCTGGACGTTGACTAGCTGTGGTATTGCCGAACAAACTAGAACTACCACCAATGATATCATCTTGACCCAAATTACCGAAGATGAGGTCATCACCACCGCCACCTTCAATGTAGTCATCACCATCACTAGCAGCAGTGACAGAATAATTCGTTGGGCTGACGGTTTCGGCTGTACTGCTGTCACCTTGAATCACGTCATTACCCAGTTGTCCAAAGATCAGGTCATCATTTGCACCACCGGCAATGAGATCATTACCAAAAGTACCAACCGCAGCGTTAATAGAGTGATCAAATAGTTGAATATTGCGTTCTGCTGCACCTGTGGGGTTGAGTTGTCCATTAGCAGTAACTTGGGGGTTGCCGTTACTGTCGTAAATTACTGTGCCACTAAGAACTCGGATTCTAGGACTGCGAGTATCGGCACGACGTAAAACAGAGGCATTGTCACCTGCTATGACATCGTTACCTGTGCCACCGTCGATTTCATCATTGCCATCAAAACCACCAGCGACGTTATGACCACCGATTAAATCATCATCTCCCTCATTACCAAACAGGCGATCGCTACCTTGTTGACCGAGAATGATATCATCACCACTACCACCAGAAATTGTTTCATCACCACCTAAATCAGCTTGTTGGGTATCAATGGCAGTGAAAGTGAAGGGGGGATTAACTTGATTTAAAGGTAGTGCATTCAGGTCAATATTGCCCTCAGCTTTACCATGATCACCAAATACTAAATCATTACCAGCCCCGGCGGAAATATTATCACTTAGAGTACCGCCAAAGATCAGATCGTTACCGTCACCAGTGGCAATAATATCTTCACCACCCAGTGTTGGGTTAGTGGTAGTCACCAAATCAAGGGTGTTTAAGTTGGCATCTAGTTTGTAATCTAAACAACCATTATCTCCCAAAGCAATATCATTACCAGCACCGCCATCAATGGCATCCTTACCAACACCACCAATCAGGATATCGTTACCATCATCACCTGTAATGGTGTCATCTCCACCCTTGTCTGGGAAGATAGTCTTAATTTGTTCAATGGTATCAGCATTATTGCGCGTGATATAGGCGTGATCACCAATGACCACATCATTCCCCGCATTACCTTGCAGGTTATCTCCGAAAGTACCACCGATGATAATATCGTTACCTGCACCACCTGTAATGGTATCTACTCCGCCCAAATCAGGAGACTGACTGAAGATATCATTGGCATCAACACTACCATCATTACGAACTACTGTCCCGTTATCACCCAAGAGGATATCATCAGCAACATCATCACCACCTGTAATGATATCGTCACCAATTCCACCCAAGGCAATATCCCCATCTTCGTTACCGCTGATAGTGTCATTACCACCGTTATTTTCCAAGGTAGTAGTGATGCGTTCTACCACATCAGCAGCATTGCGTTTAATCCGTCCATGATCTCCTAAGAGGATATCTTGACCGCTATTACCTTGAAGAATATCCCCGGCAGTACCACCGATGATAATATCGTTACCTGCACCACCTGTAATGGTATCTACTCCACCGCTATTGGGACACTTGCTGATGATATCATTGGCATCAACGCTGCCATCGTTGCGAACTACTGTCCCGTTGTCACCCAAGAGGATATCATCAGCGACATCATCACCACCTGTAATGATATCGTTCCCAAACCCACCTAAAGCGATATCAGCATCTTCGTTACCGCTGATGGTATCGTTACCACCGTTATTTTCCAAGGTAGTAGTGATGCGTTCTACCACATCAGCAGCATTGCGTTTAATCCGTCCATGATCTCCTAAGAGGATATCTTGTCCGCTATTACCTTGAAGAATATCCCCGGCAGTACCACCAACAATAATATCGTTACCTGCGCCTCCAGTGATGTTATCAATGCCACCTTTATTGGCACAGGTTGAGAAAATATCATTAGCCAGGGAACTACCATCATTTCGGACGACTGTACCGTTATCACCTAAAAGGATATCTGCACCGTTATCGTCACCACCTGTAATGGTGTCATCACCAGTACCACCAATTACTACATCGTCGTTATCACCACCTGTAATAATGTCGTTACCACCTTTATTCGCAACGGTACTGGTAATGCGGGTGACAATGCCACTATTAACAGAAAGTGTACCGTAGTCACCAAGGAGAATATCTGCACCACTATCACCGGTGATGTTGTCGTTGCCATCTCCACCTAAGACGATATCATTACCACCACTACCAGAAATGGTATCGTTACCGCTTGAACCTGCTACCGATGAGAATTGAGAAGCAATTTCTGTGGCGTTGAGGTAGCCTTGATCGCCGATGATGATATCGTTACCTATGCCTGTAGCAGAATCACCGACTAAGATATCTGCTTGACCACCACCAAAGATAATGTCGTTGCCATCACCACCAAAGATGTTATCTGCCCCAGAACCGCCGTTAGCGTTGGTATTTGCGGCTGTGACAACGTTACCAGTTAAGGTAATTACGCCGTTATCACCTAAGATTGTGTCATTACCGATATCACCAATAATGGTATCAATTCCATCGAGTTTGCCATTCAATGTTGTTAAATCGGCAACACCACCAATAATGGCATCATCTCCTGTACCACCGGAAATTTCGTCATTATTTGCACCACCTTCGATGTAGTCATTACCTTCTTGACCGCGTAAGATGTCGTTTTCTGTACCGCCAAACAGGTTATCTTCGCCAAGACCACCTTCAATTAAGTCATCACCACCTTGACCGTAGAGATTGTCATTACCATCATCACCAAAAATGCGATCGCTACCTGCACCACCAATGAGAATGACAGAACCGAATTTAGCGTTATCACCAGTAATGGTGTCATTACCACCTTCACCGTAAATCACATCATTACCATCAGCGTCCGTGGGTAAGGCAGTAGAAGAACCACCAATTACTTTATCATCTCCACTACCAGCTTTGATATTGTCATCACCAAATCCACCTTCGATGTAGTCATTACCACCACCAGCATTAATGGTATCGTTTTTCCCACCACCGTAAATTATATCTGCACCGTTACCAGTGATGATGCTGTCGTCTCCTTCACTAGCAGTAGAAGTTGGCACACCTTGGCTATCTTCACCATCACCGTAGATTTGATTATTTCCTTCTAAGGCTTTGATGTCATCATTGCCACCGCCACCCCAAATCTTATCATTACCACCTGTGCCAGCTTTAACCTTATCGCCTTCACCCAAGAGGATATCATTACCAGCGCCGCCGTAGATATCATCATCACCAGCACCACCTTCAATTAAGTCAGTGTCCGCACCACCTTCTAAGGTGTCATTACCTTCATTACCAGCAATATTATCGTTACCGTCGCCACCTGTGATCCTGTCATTGCCTAAATTACCGACTAACTCGTCATTACCATTACCACCGTCAATGGTGTCATCGCCATCATTGGCATTAACTTTATCATTGTCACCACCATAGATGTTATCGTCACCGTCATCACCAAACAATTGGTCAGCACCAGCATTACCGAATATTAGGTCATTACCTACACCACCGTGGATGATATCACTAGACGCACCACCAGTAATTTGATCTCGGCCAGCACCGCCATCAATATTATCAACACCGGAACCACCTTTAATTTCATCATCACCATCACCACCGGTTAGAGTTGTATTAACTGTAACGCTCGCATCTATGGTGATGACATCATTACCTTTACCACCATCCCAGAATATGGAAGTTACTCCTGTGTAAACTTGAGTTTCACCAAAACCTTTAACTTCGATTTTTCCTGGTTCTAGCTGTCGCACTTGTAAGGTTTCGTCTCCATCTGTGCTGTAACCAGGTTGGCGTTTACCCGCATTACTGCCTGTATATAATGTCAGCTTACCAGAACCATCAACGTGGCCTAATACTGGTGGGGGTAAGGGAGGACAACTGTGGCTAAAGTCAAGTAAAGTTACTGATGCTAAACTAAAGGATTTCTTGAAGAGAGTCACAAAACCAAAGGGTGTATCAAAACCTATCTTCACATAGGCTTCTAAAAATGCTTTTAATGAACCTTCTAAATCAAAGATACACTCCAGACCTCTTTGGGCATTATCTATTAATTCATCGAAATATAGTTTACCATCCCCATTGGGGTCATTCCAGTCAGCGAAGACACCAGCACGGATACCACCTCGTACACCAGCAGAAGCAACAACTATATTCAATTCTGCACCGGCGCTAAATTCGGCTATTAACCCTAGTTCGGGAACATCGACACCACCAACTTTATCACCGAAGTAGAAGCCATCGAGGAAGTTACCAGTTTTTAGTCCTCTGGTATCAAGTCCGACAAAGAAATCAGCGAATACTTCTAATTGACCAGAAATTCTCGCAAAGATGGGGATAGGAGGAATAATTGGGCCAAAGAGTTGACTAAAGGAGAAACCAGCTTTAAATGCGGGAATATCCCAGGTAATGAGGTCAGCAGTTTGACCGAGTAAGAGTTTAAAGATATTGGATGGGTCGGTAAAGATGGGGAATGCTAAACCAAGTCCAGTATCAGCAGTACCGACAGATGAAGTGAAGAAGTTTTCTGCTGCTGTAGCATCAGCACTACCAACTTGAGATAGTGCATTTTTTACACCATCTATACCCTGTTTGATGACACCACTAATTTTATTGGAATCGACATTAATAGTGGTAGCGTTGCGAATGTCAGTAGCTATATCTGCCAAACTACCTAAAGTGATTTCAATGTTTTTCCCATTGAGTGCAGCAGCATCTTCAACAAAGTCAGAAATTTCTTTGAAAATGCGAATGACTTTAGCAACTTCTGCACCACCTTCACCTAATGCACCAATAGCATCTAAAAATGTAACTTTCCCTTGTCCTAACAGTTTTGATAAATCGGAAATGACGGGAATTTCTTTATCTAAGATATCAAGAACTGGTCGAATAGGTTCTATGTATTTGTTAACTTCTTCTAGAATTGGTCCAATAGCTTTGCTAATGAATTCTCCCAAATCTAACCGTGCATTATTGAGGGAGAAATTAGGTGCTGATTGGTCGCTAAGAGATTTACTATCATCTAATGCCCAGTCAATTAATAAATCAGCTTTTATTGAGGGGAGATTGGCATCATCATTAATATTGGCTGTTAGTAATAAGTCAATTTCGACGCTGGCATTAAATTTAGGATCAACGTCAATGCTGCCAATATCTAGCAGTCCAACGCGATTATCTAGTGTGCCATCATCATCTATTAAATCAACACCAAAGCCACCTTCAATACCTGTATATTTGCCATCTCCATCTGAATCTTGATTGGTAGCAATGACATTCAGGAAGAAGAGGTTTCCTTGCAGTTCAAAATCATTGCTGAGAGAAACACCCAGTCCAAAATTAATTTCTGGATCATTGGCATCATTATTCAGTTGAATGAATGCACCTTGTTTTTTATTCAGTCCAAACCCGACTTGGAAACTAGCATCTAATGTGATATCTACTGCCCCCGTAAGAGATAAACCAATAAAACCAAGTCCATCAAATCCCAAATCAAAATTATTGGTGCTTAAGGTGTCTTGGAATCCAAAGTTTAGATTCAGTAAAATTTCCAGATTCGTATCTAGGAGATTGACAGCATTATTCGGGTCGGTGTCATTATCAATGATAAATTCTACGTCTTGCCAATTAGCTTCAATGTCTGCTATGCCATCATTTCCTTCATCATGGAAGTCTTTATTGAGGATAATTAAATTTAGTCCATCTGGCCCAATGGTTTCAAATACTTTTTGCTGGACTGCTTCTTTAATAGCTGCTGCACCATCTCCCAGGGTTAAAGTTTCAATTAAATCTCCTAGAGGTTTAACAAAAGTATCATTCAGTTGACCGATAGTTGAACCGGTGAAGTCTAAACCATCACCAATAATGGGAAGTGAAGATAAGGCTTTACTTTGGAGTGCATTTTCTAGCAGTGTCAGGAATGCTTCCACACCTTTAATAATGGTGAGAAGGTCTAAATCCCCAGCAAATAAATCGTCGAAGAAGTTTGCAGAAGGGAGGGACAATTCAAAGTTAGAGAAATCATTGATATCTGGCAGTGTGGCAGTGATAGCACCAATACTTGAACCTAAAACTTTGATGGGTAAATTAACTTCAAATTTGCCATCTGCTGTTAAATTATAGGTGCTAGTGGTAGCTAGTTCACTGAGAAGAATTTTTCCATCCGTATTTGCATCATTTAACCCAATTGTCAAACTAGCAGCTTTATTATTATCGGTGTCATCTGTGAAGCGGATATAACCATTTTCAATTTCTACACCACCTACACCACCAATGGTAATTGCTGCATCTAAATCAGGAAGATTAGCATAAGCCGTCAGTGCTAATTGAGTGGTGGGTAAAATGTAAACTGCTTCTGCTAGTGATGCCGGGGTTAAATCAACACCAAAATCTAAAACAACACTACCACCAAATTCTATTTCCAGTTCTCCGTTAGTTTCAAAGCCTATTGGTAAAACACCTAAATTTGTATCCTCTAAGGAGAAGTTTAAGGGTAGGGTGTAGGTTAAATCAACAAAGTTGGCTAAATCAATATCTAGGGAGAAATCAAGACTTAAATCTGAGTTGAAGTGTAAGCCTAAACGAACTGGTAAGGCTTCTGAAAAACTGGTTAATGAATCCAGTAAATCGTTGATATTATCTGTAAATGTCGCGGCACTAAATGCAGTTTCTGCATCTTGAATAGCATCATAAATGGCGCTAAATGCTGATACCAAGGAACTGAGGCTTTCTAAATCAACGGCTGTATCGAGTTTATTCCAAGCTGCTTGTAAGGCATTTAAAACATTTTGTTCGGAGGTACTAGGTGTGGGTATTTCTGCAATTAAGGCATCAATTCTGGTTTCTAAGTTATTTCTAATGCTGCCAACAGTTGTAAAGATATTAGCAGTACCTAAACCTACGGCATCGAGGATTTTTTCTAGGATGAAATCAGTGGCTTTTTGAACGGAGGGGACTGCTTTGAGTATGTCTGTAAAATTATCTTTTAATGCTGCTAGTTTGGTATTAAATGCGGCACTTGCACCTGTGATTTCGCTTTCAATTTCATCAATTACTGTACCTAAACTATCAATAGCACTGAGGAGAAGTGCTGGAACTTGGAAGGTGAGGCCATTAATATCTTCTGGTAAAGTGTTGATGACATCAACTATTCTTTCTATAGCGTGGAATAGTTCATCTTGGAGGTGTTCATGTGCTGCTAGTTCGCTGAGGAAGTCTGGACTAGCAATAATATCTTGAATTCCTGTTCCAGTAGCAGTGACTTCATTCAGGAGAGTTTCGCGTAAGTCTGCAACTGAACCGACAATACTGTTAATAGTGTCAACGAATGGTTTGGTAAATTCCAGTAATTCGTTGATTGATTTGTCGATTAAGGGAATTTTTTGATTAAAGATGCCTAATTCTTGAGTATTGAGTAATTCAATTACTTTGCCTAATACATTAATTAGATCATCTGTGGAGAAGTCAGTAAAGGATTGGATAATTGATTCTAAATTAACGTCGGGAACGTTGAAACTGGTGGTAATACCACTTAAACTAGCAGCAAATCCTAGTTCAATGGCAGTATTCGCAGGTAAGGTAATTCCTAAATCATCTAAACCAGATAAAACTAAAGGTAGGTTAATATTACCGCTTGCAGTGGGGGTATTGATGTTAACTAAACTGCTAAGGGGATTATCTAAAATTTCTTGCAGGGTGATTTTACCATCTGCACTTGGGTCTTTTAAGGAAATGCCTGTACCAATATTCAGATTGGCTGTACCATTGGCTATTCCTACTTGTAAAATACTAATGGCTGCGGCTAAGTTTATATCTGATGCGGTTAAGTTTAAGTTGGCATCAATACCGCTATTTTCAGCGATGAAAAGTCTATCTAAGATGGATTCACCATGTAATGCTGCACCTTCTATTTTGCCATCTTCATCTAAGTCAACACCGATAATTCCTAATTTTGCTCCTGCGGTGGAATTGTTAGCGGCTAAAATGGCAAATGGTCTATCTGTGCCTCCTGATAAGTCTTTGATGATTAATGCTTTTCTCTCGGTATCTATGGTGACTTCAACTTGAGAGGTAGCATTTTCAATGAGTTGAATGATATCACCTATTGTTGTAGCTGTACTCAAGTCTACTTGAATTGGTGCAATATTATCATCTGCTAAAATAATCTGAATATCTGCACCTGGAACGGTGGTGACAGGATTAGGTAATGCTGTTAATAAAGTCGAATTATCGAGGGTAAAACTTCCCCCAATTGGTGATAAATCTATTCCTAAAGATAAGCTGAAGTTGACATCTCCACCGATTTCACCATCTGCACCTCCGCTAATGGCTAATTTACCAATTCCTAAATCAAATTCTTGGTTAAAGTCAAATTCCGTTTCTTCTTCAATGCTGTTTGTAAAGTCCAGGTTAAATTTCAGGGTGTTGGTATTAGCATCGTAGGTGAAATTGGGGTTAGACCCTAAGAGGTCTTGCAGAAGAGGAATTAATTCTTGAATGTTGGCAAATTTTAGTAATGAACCTGTGTTGAGGGAGGGTTCAAAACCAAGTTCTGACATTCCTATGCTATTAGCTGCAAATTTAATTGCTAATTTATCTGCATTGTTGATGGTTGCAAAGACGATGCGATCGCTATCTAGTGTAGCCTCAACTATGCCATTTAGCCCCGCAGTATTCAATGCTACATTAATAGCATTTACTAAAGCAGTACGGTCGGAGTATGTACCAGCAGCAAGGACAACATTAACTGGTGTGTTATCGTTAATTGCTATTTGGAAGTTAGCAGCTTGGGAAAGTTTAGGAATTTCTGCAATAATATCACCCGTATATTCACTTAATCCCAGTAAAACTGCATCATACAATCCCCTGATTTTGGCTTCAATTGACTGTGCTAAATTAACTATTTCCCCAATTGTGGTGTCAATAAAGGGAATTCCACCGGGAATATTTAAACCAGAAGCTAGTTTTTCTAGTCCGCTACCTAGTTGGGAAAGTAAACCAATCAAATCTGATGGTGTGAGGGTTTTGAAATTAAGTAATTCTTCTAAATCTGAAGTGGTAACGGTGGGTGCAGTGCTATCAAAAATGTTATTATCTGCGATTGTCAGTTTGGGATTACCAGAAATTGGCAAGAAACTACTGCTAACAGTAAAATCTAATTCCCCATTTAATGTTCCTGTGGGGGTAATATTTGCCAAACTTGCCAGGTTGGTACTTTGCAATTCATTGATGGTCAGATATCCATCGCTGTTAGGATCATTGAGAGTTACATCTAATTGGGGATTTAAATCTAATGTTCCTCCTGTAATTCCTACTCCCAAAAATCCTAAGTTAGCATTGAGAGAATTAGTAGCAAAATCAACTCCTAAATCTGCACTTGCTGTTAAATCATTTACTTGGATAAAAAACGCTTCTGATGGTGCTAAACCGGCAGTTAAATCAACACCAAAGGCAAAATCAAAGTTGAAGATAGCATCTATATCAAAGTTGCTGGTGTCATCTGCATCTAATCCAAATTGGTCTAAATCCAAATTCACCGTTTTGGTGACGGTGGGATTATAAGTTAAGTTGTAGGTTAATTTATTATTAGCAGTTGATAAATTTACTCCTGCCACATTAGCTAAACCTTGAATTAAGGTTAGCAGGTCATTAGTAGTCAGACTGGGATGAGTATCTAAATATGTTTTAATAGGGTTGACAATTTGTGTCCTAACTAAATCTCCAGCATCTAATAAACTGCCTAGTTTTTCATCAATAATAGGAATATTTTCAGCCAGACTACCAAAATTATCAAGGGTATCTAACCAGTCTGCTAATGATTGCAAACCTTGACGAATAGTTTGAGTTTGTGTTGCAGAAATTAAAGTATCAAAAACACTATTATAATTGGTGATTTCTAAGGAAGATGCTTCAATTATGCCGATATTTTCTTCTAATACCCAATCACCACCTAAAGCGGCATTTCCCGTTTTATCAGTGGAAGCAGCTATATCTGCACCTGTAACATCAGCAATGTTCTGAAGTAGTGATATTCCTTGTGCATTTTCAGCTAAATTACAGCCATATAAAAGAATATCGGCATCAGCAGTTAAATAATTATTCCAGGTTGCTAGTTGATTTGTATATTGGTTAAAATTATTGAGATTAAGTTGAGTATTACCAACTTGGATATTTCCAGGATTTGCAAAAGATAAAATATGAATGGCTTCAATATCGTTATACTTAGATAGTGTATTCGTTATTTGTAGAATACCATCTTGATTACTATTGATCTCCACTACCGTCATTTGTGGATCTATTGCTGCAATCAAACTTTGGTAATTACTAATTCCTTGATCAACAAATAGGAGTTGTTGATTATTGTTGATTTGGGGAAAACCTATTTTTAGAGGATCAAAATCTAAACTACCAACTTGAAGATTGGGAAGAGAATTATTATTAATATTTAAATCCAAATTAAATGCTTCCATGACTTTAGCTCCTGATTAACCCTGTTAGAAAATGTTTGTTTAGAAAATGTTTGTGCTGTTATTTGTTTAGAGATTAAAAGCAAAATTAACTGGTAGATGCTGCATTTTTTCAGCTAACCATTCTTGTAATATCTGGTTCTCAATTTCTTTTTGTAATTGTTTATCTAAAACCGCAGGGATAACTTGCTCAATTTTAAACAAACACCATTTCCCTACCATTTCTACTGCACCTACTAATTCACCAACCTTAGCTGAAGTAATGGCTTGTCTAATTTCTGGTGATAAATTTTGCCGACGAGTTAAACCCCTGAGTACCTTCACTTGAGAAGTATTCATCAATGAATATTCTTTAACAACTTGTTCTAAAGTAGTCTTATTTTCTACAATTTGATTTTTAATACTGGTAGCTAATTCTTGTTCATCAAATATGAGACAATTTAGTTCAACTTGTTCAAGTAAAGATTTTTGTTTTAAAAAATATTCTTCTAACTTGGGTGCAGCCATTTGAGTTCTTAGTTTATCTAACTTGAACCCTAATAGAACCCGATTTTGAAATCCTGCATAGTTCATCCCTTCTTGAGTTAGCCACTTTTGAAAATTATCTGCATTTGTTAAATTTTGCTGCAAACGAAATTCAATTACTGCTTGTTCAAATTCAGCACTACTAATATTCAAATCTTCACGTTTTTGAATTTCTTGGATGAGAATATGCTGGGTAACAATTTCTTGCACCATTGGACGTAATCTGCCAAATGTTTGCAAATAACCCAAACTTTGTTTTAAATCAATTTGTTCTTCTCCAATAGTTAAGAAGGGTAAAGAATAAATATCGTCCATGATTTTTAAGAATTGATAATAAACATCAAATAACAGCACTACTCCCAATGTAAGGAAGTAATGAAGTTTTGTTGAATTTGATACAAAAATGATTGAACCTTCAAGATAGTATAATTCAGTGAATCCCGCAAGATGTTATTTGTAAAGATTGCGTGAATCTAGCATTGACTTTTGTATCTTACATAAAGTCGATTAAGTATCCCTCAGTATTTCCTAGTACAAGTTTTTGTTGACCAAGGTTTGTTTAGATGTAATGCGTTGTGAAAAGTCAAATTCCCAACTTCTTAAAGAAGTCAAGGTATTTATACATATCTAAACTAGATTAACTTTAAATAATAGCTTGAAAGCCAGGAAATAAAGGAGCTAATTTAATATAAACTTTTTTCATTACTTCCTCTGGTGCTTGTTCAATAAACTCTATATCTCTTAACACCTACTAGGAAATTTTGGTCGTGAACAATTGTTACTGGGGTAGTCTTCACTTCCCCCAGAATCACAAAATAGAATTTTTAAAGAATTTTCCTCCCTGTCAACACTTCCCGCACCTCTAACATTGCAGAATAAGTAGGAAGAATGTGCAGAGTTTCATTTGCTGGTGTATGTTCCAAAGCTGTTGTAATAGCTTTCCTTAAATCTTCCTCGACAATCAAGTTAATCTTACTCTCAACAGACTTCTCGCTATAACGCAATCTTAACGCCATATCATACACGCGATCGCCACTCACCACCAAAGTTCCACCCCGTTCAACCAACTTTTCAGTATCCACATCCCAAATCCATGATACATCAGTACCATCAGGAGTGCGATCGTTCAAAACCAACAAAGTAGTTTTATCTGTACTTTGAGTAACAACGCGAATAGTTTCATTCGTTCCCACAGGATTTTTAGATAACAAAATCCTCACCCGTTTACCATCAATTACCAAATCTTCCGCACGACCAAAAGCAGCTTGGAAATTATTAATAGTTTCCCTAATTGTGATTTCATCAACTCCCAATTCTTTTGCAGCAGTAGCAGCGGCTAAAGTATTATATTTATTGTACAAACCCACCAGAATTTGTGACCACTGACCACTTTCCAAACTTGGTTTACTCTTACTAAACCCGCAACTAGGACAAGTGAAATCTCCTAAATGAGAAAGATAAACACCTTGATAATCTAGAGAATGTCCACATTTCGGACAATAGATAGAATCTACCGCGTGAGGAATCGCTTCTAAATAATGTTCTGGTTCATTTAAACCAAAAAACAACACCTTTTGATTTAACTGCTGACCCAAATACGATAAAGTCGGATCATCAGCATTAGGAATAACTACGGTTTCCTTTGGTAAAGTAGAAATAACCTTTGTCCAGCGTTTACTAATCGTGTCAACTTCCCCATATCTATCAAGTTGGTCACGAAACAAATTTAAACAAAGAATAATCCGTGGTTGCAGAGGTTCTAAAACCTTGGGAACAATATTTTCATCAACTTCCAAAATCGCGTAATCAACATTTAAAGAACCTAATAAACTAGTATTCTCTATCAAAGCAGTTGCTAAACCATTTTCCAGATTTGCACCAGTAGAATTATGGGCAATTTTGAAACCTTTGTGTTCTAAAATAGTGCATAATAACAGGGCTGTGGTAGTTTTCCCATTCGTTCCCGCAATTAAAATTACCCCGTTTTTAACCTGCTGACTCAATAATTGCAAAAGTCTGGGTTCAATGCGTCGCGCAATAGAACCTGGTAACACACTAGCAGCACCAAGACCCAGAGAACGTACAATAAATGTGACACTTTTAGCAATGGATACAGCTAAACCCAGTCGGACTCTATCTATAAGTTGTATTTTCTTTCCCACAGCAGTTCTTAAGTAATAGTCTTTAATTACAAAATTAATCTTGCCAGTGTAGCTAATCTTGGCAAAAAATACCAGCCATCAAGAATTTAAAATTGATGCTAGAGATAAGACCACTACAAGTTATGGTTAAAAAATAGCGTCCAGATGTAATTATATATCTAGGCAAAAGAGTTGAATAAGGTTCCTGTTGATGAATAGCATAAAGTGGCTTTTTTTACAAACTAAAATAATTGCTAACTGGCGACGGTTGGTGTCAAAATGCCTCTTATTGCTGCTTTGCATATTCATGATAGGTATGCAGCCAGCTTTTGCAGGTATGAAAGATGATAGGTATGAAGGTAATATTTTCGTAGTTTTTGCTGGTAATGGTTCCCTAGTACCTTCCAAACTAACTCTAGCTCAAACTTTAGCAGAACATAAACCCGCAATGCTGGCATTTTATGTGGATGATAGCAGCGATTGTAAACAGTATGCGGTGTTTATTTCCCAAACTCAAGCATTTTATGGACGCGCTGCGGAAATTATCCCTATCAGTGTTGATACTATTCCCCTGAAGGAAAGCTATGACCCCACAGAACCAGGATATTACTATACAGGGGTTGTGCCGCAAGTTGTCCTGTTTGACCAGTCGGGAAAAGTCATCTTGAATAAAACAGGTCAAGTACCTTTTGAAGAGATAGACGATAAATTTAGAGAAGTGTTTAATTTTTTACCCCGTGACCAGTCAATTGAGTTCAAGCAACGTTCATTTAATGAATATAGCAGTGAGTTGAGTCAGTAGATACAACAGGAGTCAGCAGTAAAATATCTGCAATCTTTTGTATAGCACTAGATAGGTTGATTAGGACATCAATTAAAGGTGAAATTCAGACTACAAAAGGGTTTTACTTCTGACTCCTGACTCCTGACTCCTGCTATATTTTTACAAACAATACACAAAAGACTTAACTTATCTACAAGTCCGCTGGTGTGGACTTATTTTCTATCTTCATCATTTCTCATCTCCAGGTGGAAAATTTTCGTTTGTTCTGATACTGCATTTCCATTGCTGTCAAGAGATAATATTTAAATTACAGCTGACAATAACTAATAACTAATTAGGTTTGTTCCGATGTCCAAAGTTTATACTACCCAGGAACTCATCCAAATTTTAGCAGCAGAACGCCAAGCTTGCTTGAAAGGAGAACGCCTAAAGTTAGAGGTGAAAGTTTCAGGCAATCCTGTTATAGACCAGTTTATCACAACCGAAGGGCTACAAAAGTTCACAGCTTATCAAGATTTTAAAGCCTCTATTCATGAATATCAAAGAGAAAATCTAGTTTCGGGAATTGTCTGGAAAGAACTGACTATTAAAAGTAAAACTTTGCATTATCCAGAAGTTGACGCGCAGTTAATTGCATTAAACTCTGATTTAGAAATATTGAAAGCAGCGAAAAATTCCATCTTTCAATTTTGGCAGGAGATTACAGGAGACATGGAATTATATTTAAGTATTAGTAATGGCAAACAACACGAAAAAATCAATAAATTAGATGTAGAAAGAATTGCCCAAAGAACAGAATGGGCAAGTTTAATAAAATGGGAAAATACGAACTTTTTAGAAGTCATTTTGCAAATGGGTTGGGGAAAACCAGAAGAAGCTGCTTATAAAAGAGGAAGACCACATTCCGGTAGTGAATTTATTCATGCAGTCAACCCTGGTAATTATCCCATTGGTTGATGTCAAAATGATCAAAAGGCGCTACTACGCAGACCTAACTTTTGACCTTATTTCTATTGTCCGTAAGGTAAAAGTTCACCCTCTAATTTAATAAATTCAACGGAATTTTTTACAGAGTCATAAATACCGTAGCGAATAAATTTACCTCCACCACGCGCATAGCCAATTGCACCAAAAGAAATGATATAACGGTCTGTGGGATCTAAAATAATTTCACCATAATCTACATTATAAGGACAAGCTTCACCAAACAAATCATATCTGTTCCCAAACATAGCGGGAAAATGCAAATGTCCGATAAACACTAATCTAAACTTTACTTCTTCCAATACATTCCAAGCTTCTATATTATCTTGAATGGCTCTTTTATTTAATCGTGGTGAAATGTGAGTAAACATAATACCATTTTCAATTATGGTTTCTGGCAAATTGCTTAACCAATTTTGGTTATCTGGCTGGAGTTGACAATCGTTATTTTCATCATGATTACCACGAACCGTTAAAATATTCTTATTTTTAATAAATTCGACTACAAAATCATTATCTTCTCCACCTTCTACCAAATCACCCAAACAAATAATTCTATCCACATCTTTTGACTGGATATGCTGAACCACAATTTCCAGTCCTGGCCAATGTCCATGAATATCAGAAATTATCGCTATTTTCATAATTTATATCCTACCCATTGGGTAACTTGCGACATTCCCTTCCAACCTAAAAATTTACCAATAGGTTCTGCACGTTGAATAGAAATGCGGGTGAAATTTCCCCCCACCTTTTCATACCACCGAAATAAAGTTTGTTCTCCTTCCAAAGTCACAACATTAGCAACTATTCTTCCCCCAGAACGCAATGCATTCCAACAAATATCAAACAGTCCTGGTGCTGTCACACCTCCACCGATAAAAATAGCATCAGGTGTGGGTAAATTTTGGATAACTTCTGGTGCTTTCCCAGCAATGACTTGTAAATGGGGAGTACCCAAAGCAGAAGCGTTATCAGCAATATATTTGAGTCTAGTGGAATTTTGTTCAATTGCGATCGCACGACATCTCACATGACCCCGCATCCATTCTATAGAAATAGAACCACAACCAGCCCCAATATCCCAAAGTAACTCCCCCGGTAAAGGTGCTAAACTCGATAAAGTCACTGACCTCACTTCCCGCTTCGTCAACTGTCCGTCATGGTGAAAAGCACTATCTGGTAAGCCGGGAAACCTTGATAAAGCAACTATTCCCACATCAGCAATACATTCCACCGCAAGAGTATTTAAAGCCGCGATATCTGTTTCATGCCAACTAGCAGCAACACCTGTTAGAATGCGTTCATGAATACCGTCCATTCTTTCTAAAACAGTAACTTTACTATCACCATAACCCCGGTTTGTCAACATTCCTGCAACAATTCCCGGTGTATTTTTACCCTCACTCAAAATCAATAACTTCGCACCAGGATAAATATAAGATTGCAACAGAGAAGCAGGACGACCACATAAACTCAAACATTCAACTTCTGTGAAATTCCATCCCAACCGAGAACAAGCCAAACTAAAAGCCGAAAGCGAAGGAATAATAGTAACTTCAGAAATAGGAATATGTTTAAGAATAGTTGCACCCACACCATAACACATAGGATCGCCACTAGCTAAAATGCAAATTGATTCACCGCGACGTTGAATAATTTCTGCTATAGAATCCTGAAAAGGAGACCTCCAAATAAATTTTTCCCTAGAATCATTTGGGGACAACATCGCTAAATGACGTTCCCCACCCATGATAATATGAGCTTGGTCAAAAAGAGAACGAGCCATCAGACTTAATCCCTCAATTCCATCCTCACCTATTCCCACAATAGACAACCATTTTTTATCCAAAAAACCCTCCTTTTTCGCGTTCTCGTAAAATAATTTTTAATTTTTACTGATTTTATGAACCAAATCATTACCCAAGTAGATGCATTTACCAACATACCATTTAAAGGAAATCCTGCGGCGGTATGTGTATTAGCAACTCCTCAAACAGACGACTGGATGCAAAAAGTTGCCCAGGAAATGAACTTATCAGAAACAGCCTTTTTAATCAAACAAAACGACATATTTAATTTACGTTGGTTTACACCCACTGTAGAAGTTCCCCTCTGTGGTCACGCCACTTTAGCCAGCGCCCATGTATTATGGTCACAAGGGCATTTATCACCCGATGAAGAAGCACAATTTGCCACTAAAAGCGGCTTATTAACTGCTAAACGCCAAGGTGATTGGATAGAATTAAATTTCCCAGTCAATCATTCCCAAGCAATTGCCACACCAGCAGAATTAAATGATATTTTAGGCATAGAATGTCAGGGTGTATATTTAAATTCACTCGGTTATTTAGTAGAAGTTGCATCTGAAGATTTGGTGCGAGAAATGCAACCGAATTTTCAACAAATGAAAAACTTACCTATTAATAATTTAATAGTCACAAGTATTTCTCAAACTGGATATGATTTTGTATCTCGCTTTTTTGCACCAGGTTTAGGGATTGATGAAGACCCAGTAACTGGTGCAGCCCATTGTTGTTTAGCACCGTTTTGGCGAAATAAGTTAAATAAAGATGAATTTTTAGCTTATCAGGCTTCTAATCGAGGTGGTATAGTTAAGGTAAGGTATATGGGCAATGAGCGTGTGTTTTTGGCTGGACAAGCTATAACTGTGATGCGTGGTGAATTAATTACAAATTAATTTTTTTCTCACGCAGAGACGCAGACACGCAAAGAAGAGGAAGAAATTATATGAATTTAAGATTAAATGCAGACTGGCCGATTGAAAGTTTACCAGGATTAAATACCACAGAACAAAGCCAATTATTAGATTTTGGTATTAGTACAACTGGGGCATTATTTCAACACGGAAAAACGCCAGAAACAAGGTTAGCTTTGGCGAGTAAATTGCAGGTACATCTTCAATATGTGAATAAATGGATTGCTTTGGCAGATTTAGCACGTATTCCCAGCGTAGGTACACAATATTGTGGTTTATTACTTCATGCAGGTGTGATTTCTGTGGCACAATTAGCGCAAATTCCTACTCATAGATTACACCAACAAATTCTGCGTTTGCAGGTAGCAACTTTACAGCGACGTGATTTGTGTCCAGCTATAGAATTGGTAAAACAGTGGAGTCACCAAGCGCAACACCTGACTAGGGTTGATTAAATTTCTGTTTTTACGTTCTGCACTGCAATCTGATAAGTTAAATTTATTACAATATTATTGCCATCTAAGCTCATTCAGATTAATTTTATTATGTGTTTAGCAATGCTAAACCCTATTTTTCCTACAGTAAAACACCATACTTCGTTACCAGGTGCAAAAGTAATAACTATGTTGAACAATCTTTTGCTTAATCAAACCTCTAGCATTGTTTTTATTGATTACGCTGTTGATGACTACCAAACTCTACAGACAGGTGTTATTAAAGGTGTAGAAACAGTTATTCTGTCCCAAAATAAAGACGGAATTAAGGAAATTACCGAATTTTTACAACATAATCCCCACATTACCACTATTCACATCGTTTCCCACGGTTCTCCGGGATGTTTGTATTTAGGAAATGGTCAACTGAATTTAGATAATCTCAATAAATATACTGAGTTTTTGCAGCTTTGGCAAAGCAAAAGTATCTTACTCTATGGTTGTAACGTCGCTGCGGGAGATGCTGGGGAAGAATTTATTAGCAAGTTACATGAAATTACCAACGCAACCATTAGCGCAACCGCAACAAAAACGGGAAATGCAGCTTTAGGAGGAAATTGGGAGTTAGAAATTAATATTCCCGTTACAGATTTAGAGACGTTCCATGGAACGTCTCTACCTTATTTGTCGGAGACTATTTTTGATGCAGATACCCTCAACACCTATCAAGGAGTATTTTCACCCACATTAGTCGGTGTGTGGGATAGTTTAAGGTATGCCAATGATGTGACAATCGTCGGTAAGTACGCCTACGCAGTAGGGGATGAACTGAATATCATTGATATTAGTGACCCCAACAACCCTGTATTCAAGGGTAGCTATGATATTTCTAATGGTGAGAGTATACAAATAGTAGGCAGCTACGCTTATGTTGCTGATAGTGGTTCAGGACTCTCTATCATCAACATCAGCAACCCAGCCGCACCCACCCTCATCGGCAATTATGATACTATTTACCCTGCTTCCGATGTGGAAATAGTAGGCAGCTACGCTTATGTGGCTTATAATTTTTCAGGACTCTCTATCATCAACATCAGCAACCCAGCCGCACCCACACTCATCGGCAATTATGATACTTCTGGCTTGGCTAGGAATGTGCAAATAGTAGGCAACTACGCTTATGTAGCTGATGATTCTTCAGGACTCTCTATCATTAATATCAGCAACCCAGCAGCACCCACACTCATCGGCAATTATGATACTTCTGGCTCTGCTGTAGATGTACAAGTAGTAGGCAACTACGCTTATGTTGCTGATTGGGATAAAGGACTCTCTATCATCAATATCAGCAACCCAGCCGCACCCACACTCGTCAGCAATTATGATACTTCTGGCTTTGCTTTCGATGTGCAAATAGTAGGCAACTACGCTTATGTTGCTGATGGGGATTCAGGACTGCAAATCATCAATATCAGCAACCCAGCCGCACCCACACTCGTCGGCAATTATGATACTTCTGGCTTTGCTTACGATGTGGAAATAGTAAGCAACTACGCTTATGTTGCTGGTAGTTCAGGAGTCTCTACCATCAACGTCAGCAACCCATCCGCACCCACACTCATCAGCAATTATAATACTTCTGGCTATGCTCAGAATGTAGAAATAGTAGGCAACTACGCTTATGTGGCTGATGGGGATAAAGGACTGCAAATCATCAATATCAGCAACCCAGCCGCACCCACCCTCGTCGGCAATTATGATACTTCTCGCGATGCTTTAGATGTAGAAATAGTAGGCAACTACGCTTATGTGGCTAATAGTTTGTCAGGACTCTCTATCATCAATGTCAGCAACCCATCTGCACCCACCCTCGTCGGCAATTATGATACTTCTGGCTATGCTCAGAATGTAGAAATAGTAGGCAACTACGCTTATGTGGCTGATAGTTTTTCAGGACTGCAAATCATCAACATCAGCAACCCAGCCGCACCCACCCTCATTGGCAATTATGATACTTCTGGCTCTGCTTTGGATGTAGAAATAGTAGGCAACTACGCTTATGTGGCTGATAGTGGTTCAGGACTGCAAATCATCAACATTAGCAACCCAGCCGCACCCACACTCATCGGCAATTATGATACTTCTGGCGGGGCTGGTGATGTAACAATAGTAGGCAACTACGCTTATGTGGCTGATAGTGGTTCAGGACTCTCTATCATCAACATCAGCAACCCAGCCGCACCCACACTCATCGGCAATTATGATACTTCTGGCGGGGTTGGTGATGTAAAAATAGTAGGCAACTACGCTTATGTGGCTGATGGGAGTTCAGGACTGCAAATCATCAATATCAGCAACCCAGCCGCACCCACCCTCGTCGGTAATTATGATACTTCTGGCATTGCTTTCGATGTGGAAATAGTAGGCAACTATGCTTATGTGGCTGATTATGAGGGCGGCTTAAAGATTATTGATGTGAGTGAAATAGCACAGTACACTATCACAGGTACAGCAGCGAACGAAAACTTCACTACCACAGTCCAAATAGACATCATAGATGCTCAAGGTGGCAATGATAACATCACCAGCACGTTTGACAACCTCAAGCAAAACGACACCATAAAAGGTAACACAGGCACAGATACCCTCATCATTACCGGGGGAACTGCGGATGATACTATTGCCATTGATACCACTATCACCACCAATCAATTAAACATCCCTGGTACAACCATCACCGGATTTGAACGCTTTGATTTAAGTGCATTTGCAGGTACAGTCAGCTTTTTAGGTTCTGCTGCTAATGATTGGATTAAAGCAGGTGCAGGAGATGATGATTTAACTGGTGGAAATGGTAATGATTACTTGAATGGGGGAACAGGTGCAGACTTCTTAATTGGGGGAGCAGGTAATGATACGTTTGTAGTAGACAATATTGGCGATATCATCGGTGAAGGTTTGAATGGGGGAATTGATACTGTTGAATCTTCTATCACTTGGACATTAAAAACCAATCTGGAAAAGTTAACTTTAACCGGCACAGCGGCCATTAAAGGTACTGGTAACACTCTCAATAACACCCTCACTGGTAACAGTGGTAATAATATCCTGGATGGTAAAAATGGTGCGGATTCCATGATAGGTGGTTTAGGTAATGATTCCTACTATGTTGATAATGTAGGAGATATCATCACCGAGGCTGCTAATGCAGGAACTGATACTGTTTTCAGCACTGTTAGTTATACATTAGTCAATAATGTAGAAAACCTGACTTTACAAGGAACATCTGCGATTAATGGTACTGGGAATACCTTAAATAATGTCCTCACGGGTAATGCAGCAGCTAATATTCTCACAGGTGGTGCTGGTGTCGATACCCTGACTGGTAATGCAGGTGCAGATATTTTGATTGGTGGACTAGGTAACGATAAACTCAATTTGGGTTTAAATGATGGTGCTGTAGATATCGTCAATTATGCTTTGAATGATGGTGCAGATACTATTACTCAGTTTGTGCGTGGTTTCGGTAGTGATAAAATCCAGTTTACAGGTATTGCTAATATTGATGTAGTCACATCTGGTAGTAATACTTTACTACGTTTGAGTGATGGAACAATTGGTAATTCTGGTTTTGGAACTGGTACGTTATTAGTTACTTTATCGGGTACAACTGGTTTCAACAGTACAAATTTTAGTGATAACTTGTTTGGTGCTAATTTCTTGTTTAGTTAAGAGGATGTTTTAAAAGTCCCTCTTTAAAAGGGGGACTTTGAGAAAAATTTCCCCCCTTTTTAAGGGTAGAGTTGAGATTTTATTTTGTCTGAATCAGGATGTCCAGGATTACAGGATTTATGGCTAACGCCACGCTGCGCGAACAGGATGTTGTTGCAGGATTGTTTGTGATAGTTGAAATTTTATTTTGTCTGAATCAGGATGTCCAGGATTTAAGGATTTATGGCTAACGCCACGCTGCGCGAACAGGATGTTGTTGCAGGATTGTTTGTGATGGTTGAAATTTTATCTTGTCAGCATCAGGATTTTGTGTCCAGCGATAGAATTGGTAAAACAGTGGAGTCACCAAGCGCAAAATCTGGCTAGGGTTGATTAAATTTCTGTTTTTACGTTCTGCACTATCACCTTATAAGTTAAATCTATTACTAGATTATTGCCATTTAAGCTCATTTAGATTAATTTTATTAAGTGTTTAGCAATGCTAAACCCTATTTTTCATGCAATGAAACACCATACTTCGTTACCAGGTGCAAAAGTAACAACTATGTTGAACAATCTTTTACTCAATCAAACTTCTACCGTTGTTTTTATTGATGCTGCTGTTGATGACTACCAAACTCTACAGACAGGTGTTGTTGCAGGTGTAGAAACAGTTATTCTGTCCCAAAATAAAGACGGAATTGAAGAAATTACCGAATTTTTACGACAGCATACCCAAATTACCGCTATTCATATCGTTTCCCACGGTTCTCCGGGATGTTTGTATTTAGGAAATGGTCAACTGAATTTAGATAATATCAATAAATATACTGATTTCTTGCAGCTTTGGCAAAGCAAAAGTATCTTACTCTATGGTTGTAACGTCGCTGCGGGGGATGCTGGGGAAGAATTCATTCGCAAGTTGCATGAGATTACCAACGCAACCATTAGCGCAACCGCAACAAAAACGGGAAATGCAGCTTTAGGAGGAAATTGGGAGTTAGAAATTAATATTCCTGAAAATAATTGGACATCTCTTGTTTTTCATGCAGACACCCTCAACACCTATCAGGGAGTATTTACACCCACGTTAGTCGGAGAATGGGATCATTTAGCCTTTGCAAAATATGTAGTTGTTATTGGTAACTATGCTTATGCAGTTGGACCTGAACTAAATATCATTGATATCACCGACCCTAATAACCCTGTATTAAAGGGAAGTGGTTATTTTCCTACTAATCCTTTTGTCTCTGATCATACAACAGGGTTACAAGTAGTAGGCAACTACGCTTATGTAACTAATTACAATTCAGGACTAAAAATCTTTGATATCAGCAACCCTAATTCCCCTACCCTCAAAAGCATTTATTATCATACTTCAGGCTATACTTTTTCTGCTGGTTATTGGGGTATCAAAGTAGTTGGCAATTATGCTTATGCTTTGTTTGAACAAGGACTAGAAATCCTTGATATCAGTGATCCGACTAATCCCACTCTTATCTTTAAAAACAATTATTCTCAGTATCCAGATTATCATACTACTATTGGCTGGGGTGCTAGTAGTGTAGAAGTAGTAAATAATTACGCTTACCTACTTGGTTCTTCACGACTGCAAATTGTTGATGTTAGCAACCCTACTTCTCCAATCTTTAAGGGCGTTTATACTTCTAACTTTAATTATCGTATTGACATAACTGGTAATGTGCAAATAGTAGGCAACTACGCTTTCGTTGCTGCTGGTTCATCAGGTCTGCAAATCATTGACATTAGCAATCCCAGTAACCCCACTCTCAAGGGTAGTTATGATACTTCTGGCTATGCTAATCATGTGGAAATAGTAGGCAACTATGCTTATGTAGCTGATGATATCTCAGGATTACAAATCATTAACATTAGCAATCCTAGCGCACCCATATTTGTGGGTAATTATGACACTTCTGGTTATGCTTTAAATGTAAAAGTGGCAGGTAATTATGCTTATGTGGCTGATGGGGATTCAGGAGTAGAAATATTAGACATCAGCAACCCTATTGTTCCTACTTTAAAAAGCAACTATGCTGCTTCTGGTCGTTCTTATAGTGTGGAAGTAGTAGGTAACTACGCTTATTTGGCTGATGAGAATTTAGGTCTGCAAATTATTGACATCCGTACCCCCACTAATCCCATCCTCACTGGCAGTTATGATACTCGTGGATATGCTTATGGTGTACAAATAGTGGGCAACTACGCTTATGTAGCAGATTCGTCTAAAGGACTGCAAATAATCAACATCAGTAATCCTAACACTCCCATCCTCACTGGCAGTTATGATACTCCTGGATCTGCTTATGGTGTACAAGTAGTGGGCAACTACGCTTATGTAGCTGATTGGGATAAGGGACTGCAAATAATCAACATCAGCAATCCTAACACTCCCGTCCTCACTGGTAATTATGATACTGCTGGTCTAGCTTGGGATGTAGAAATATTAAACAATTATGCTTACCTGGCTAATGGTGGTTCAGGACTGCAAATAATAGATATCAGCAATCCTAGTAATCCCACTCTCAAAGGCAGTTATGATACTTCTGGTAATGCTTTCAGTGTGCAAGTAGTAGGAAATTACGCTTATGTGGCTGATGCGGATAAAGGACTGCAAATAATAGATATCAGCAATCCCAGTAATCCCACTCTCAAAGGCAGTTATGATACTTCGGGTGAGGCTTATGGCCTAAATGTAGTAGGAAATCACGCTTACCTCGCTGATGGGATTTCAGGACTACAAATCATAGATATCACTAATTCTAGTACCCCTATCCTTGTAGGTAATTATGATACAAATGGTAGTGCTTGGGATGTACAAGTAATAGGCAACTACGCTTATGTGGCTGATGAAACTGGTGGTTTAAAGATTATTGATGTGAGTGAAATAGCACAGTACACTATCACAGGTACAGCAGCGAACGAAAACTTCATTACCACACCCCAAAAAGATATCATAGACGCTCAAGGGGGTCATGATACCATCACCAGCACCTTTGACAACCTCAAGCAAAATGACATCCTTAACGGTAACACAGGCACAGATACCCTAATCATTACCGGAGGAACTACAACCGATACCATTACCATCAATACCACTAACGCGACTAATCAATTAAATATCCCTGGTACAACCATCACCAGCTTTGAACGCTTTGATTTAAGTGGGTTTACTGGTACTGTCAGCTTTTTAGGTAACGCTGCTAATGATTGGATCATAGCAGGTGCAGGAAAAGATAATTTAGATGGTGGAAGTGGTGATGATACTCTCAATGGTGGTATAGGTGCAGATTCATCAAGTGGTGGTGCTGGCAATGATACTTATGTGGTAGATAATGTTGGTGATGTCATTGTTGAAGCTTTAAATCAAGGTATTGATACCGTTGAATCTTCTGTTACTTGGACATTAAAAGCCAACTTAGAAAACCTGATTTTAACTGGTACATCTGCCCTTAAAGGTACAGGTAACACTCTCAATAATACGCTCACTGGTAACACTGGTAACAACGTCCTCGATGGTAAACAAGGTACAGATACCATGATTGGTGGTGCTGGTAACGATTCCTACTATGTTGATAATGCAGGAGATAGCATTACCGAAGTTTCTGGTCAAGGAACTGATACAGTGTTCAGCACTCTTAGTTATACATTAGGAAGCAACCTAGAAAATCTGACCTTACAAGGTACATCTGCCATTAATGGTACTGGTAACGACCTGATTAATAAAATCACAGGTAACGCCGCAGCTAATATCCTAATAGGTTTTGCTGGCAATGATATCCTTGATGGTAAAGCAGGTGCTGATACTTTTATTGGTGGACTAGGTAACGATAAACTCAATTTGGGTTTAAATGATGGTGCTGTAGATATCGTTAATTATGCCTCTGGAGATGGTGCGGATACTATTACTCAGTTTGTCCGTGGTTTGGGTGGTGATAAAATCCAGTTTACAGGCATTACTAATATTGATGTGGTGACATCAGGTAGTAATACTTTACTGCGTTTGAGTGATGGTATTGCTGGTAATACTGGTTTTGGCACTGGTACGTTATTAGTTACTATATCCGGTACAGTTGGATTCACCAGTACAAATTTCAGTGATAACTTGTTTGGTGCTAATTTCTTGTTTAGTTAAGAGGATGTTTTAAAAGTTCCTCTTTAAAAGGGGGACTTTGAGAAAAATTCCCCCCCTTTTTAAGGGTAGAGTTGAGATTTTATTTTGTCTGAATCATTATCCTGTAAATCCTTAAATCCTGGACATCCTAATTCAGACTTGATTATTGATGATGTTAGTGGGTTAAGCTAGATTTAACCCATCTTATGGTTTAGCAATTACCACTAAAAAATCTACCATGCAAACAGTAGCTGTTACTGACACTATTAGCACCATTGCTGAAGCTGAAAAAAGATTTGGGTTAACCCGCACTGCGGCTCAAGATTTTTTTACAGAATGGTATGATCAATTACCAGAAGTTAATTCTCATGATATCTCTAACTTAGAAATTTTATGGCAACGTTATATTTATCATCGTTCCGGTGGACATTTATTAGAAAGTACAGTAATTTTATTACTTGTTTCTCCATTACTCACCATTGCTGGTTTATATGATCCACCTTTTAGAATTAAAGCAGAAGAATCTGTACAGATCATAGTAGCCGATAGTGAAGAAACTTTACAGGGTAGGATAGATATTTTAGTATTACGGGAACGACTATGGATAATAGTTGTAGAGTCTAAAAAAACTATGTTATCAGTTTGGTCAGCATTACCACAAACTCTAGCTTATTTAATGGCTAACCCGAATCAAAATTATCCTACTTTTGCTATGTTAACTAATGGCGATGATATTGTTTTTGTAAAAGTAGAAAATCAAAAATATGCAATATCCAGAGTTTTTGCACCTTTAACTAATAAAAGTGAATTAGCAGTTGCTTGTCAAGTTTTGCGGAAGATAGCGGAAAGATGTAAAGAAAATTAGGTAGTACAAAGACATGAAAACTGCTGTAAAAATCCTAATTAAAGCTGGTGAGTACACACAAAAATAGAGCTTCAGTCCACTCGACTACTGCGCCATAGGTATCTCCTGTATGTCCACCTAGTTTATGATTAAACCACGCTGGCGTTAAAGTTGCGATCGCACTCCCAGCTAAAATCATCCCCACAGATAACACTAGATTTTGGGGATTGATGAACCATATCACACTACTCAACCCCAGTAGTAGCAATAAACTTGGGAATAAATCTCCCACAGAACGAATAGCCTGTTTATGAAATGCACCTTTACCTGTAGGTTTCAGGTAAGGATATCGACAAATAGCCACCTGTTGTCCCCACCTTCCCCAGCCACAAGCAGCCATTAATACCAAATAGCGGTTCTCTGGCATATCTGTTAAAGCAGTTATTTTTAATATTACTATAGCGATCGCACTCATCGCTCCAAACGCACCCGTAGCACTATCAGCCATTACCTGTAACCGTCGTTCAGGATTCGTCACCGCTAACCCATCAGCAGTATCCATTGCTCCATCTAAATGGAGTCCACCCGTAATAAAGATCCAAATAATTACTACCAGCGCACTACGAGTTAATACTGGTAAGCTCAGATAATTAAATGTCGTATCCAATAAACCTAAAATCCCTCCCATCATCAATCCTACAAGTGGCGCAAAACAGGCAACTCTGGCAAATTCCAGGTTTTTGATATACGGTAGAGGAATAGCCGTATAGAATACTATAGTTGCCATCAAATCTAACAGTTGCTGTTTGCACCAGTGCAACATTTTAGTCATTTTACTTAAGAGTATAATTACGATAATTTTTATGTAAACACTAAGTAATATTTACATTAAGAAGATCCACATATATTTCAGATTTTTGTAAAGCTTCAGCGATAATTAGAGACTTACACCACAAAGTTTGTTATGCTAATTTAGTTAGTATACAAAAAATAATGTCAAACTTAATACAAAGTTATTACTGGCAAAACCAGCCAACATTAATCATAGGTAGATGCGGATGCTGTACCTGTACCTATCTAAATTAAATAGTTGACTTCGGATTGTTGGACGATCGCCCTACTAAGTTGATATTTTGGAAATGTAGGGGTCAAAAAGCTAGGCAATTGACTTTTTAGCTGTGTTGTCATTCACCTTCCCTCAATAGCCATTTCTCTATGAGTCATCATCTACCCGACACCAGGATACCCGCTCCGTGTATTGTTAACACTGGCATTATAGTCAATAAGCTCGACATCAGACGATTACTGACTGATTTAGGTCGAGTCCACTACATCTACACCCAAGACAACAAGCTACTGAGCGAAGGTAACGGGGATGTAATGGAAGTATTTGTTCATCATCAAAGGTCTACAATCGTTGCTAATAATGCCTTGTATCTGAACATTAATAGTTTTGACTACCTGGAATTAAAGCAGCCATCCGAAAAAGAATCTTTCTTCGATTTAATCCAAGAAGATATCTGTTTGCGTTTAATTCCCCTGTCTACACCATTACAAGAACGATGCGATCGCCACTTTCACGCTACCACCATAGAAGCAATGATGGATCAAGTGCTATCAGCAAGATGGGACGCAGAAATTGATGATGATTGTTCGGATTGCTTTTAAGAAACAAGAAGTTCAGGAGTATGGCTTGCGCCACGCTGCGCTATCTGGAGGTAGAAGGTAGAAGGTAGGAAGGAAGCTTTATATTAATTACTCTTCCCATATTTCCATCTCCTTGCTCTATCCCCTACACCCCACATACACCCTTCTTACTAATCTAATGCCCAATTTTTCTTTTGAACTTCTATCTACCTGTAGTCAGACGAAAGCTAGAGCCGGAGTATTTTCCACTCCTCACGGACTTGTAGAAACTCCCAGATTTATGCCTGTGGGAACACTGGCAAATGTTAAAACCATTACCCCTGCTCAACTCAAGGATACTGGGGCGCAAATGGTTTTATCTAATACCTATCATTTGCATCTTCAACCAGGAGAAGCAATTGTCGCCGCAGGTGGTGGACTGCACAAGTTTATGGGCTGGAATGGTCCCATGCTCACCGATTCCGGTGGTTTTCAAGTTTTCAGTCTCAGCGAAATGCGGAAAATTACAGAAGAAGGTGTAACTTTTCGCTCCCCCCATGACGGGCAAATTATTAAATTAACACCAGAACGCTCCATAGAAATTCAAAATATTTTAGGGGCAGATGTCATCATGGCTTTTGATGAATGTCCTCCCTATCCCGCAACTCGTCAAGAGGTGGAAGCAGCCACAGACCGCACTTACCGCTGGTTAGAACGTTGTATAGTGGCACATCAGCGCACTGATCAAGCATTGTTTCCCATCGTTCAAGGTGGTGTGTATTTGGATTTACGCGCCCGTGCAGCGTCAGCTTTAGCAAAATTAGATATGCCAGGATACGCTATTGGTGGGGTAAGCGTGGGTGAACCAACGGAATTAATGGCAGAAATTGTCAAGACCACAGCTCCACTTTTACCACATAATAAACCCCGTTATTTGATGGGTGTGGGTACCTATCGAGAAATGGCCATTGCGATCGCTTCTGGTGTAGATTTATTTGATTGCGTCATCCCTACCAGATGGGCGCGACACGGAACAGCAATCGTCTCAGGTGAAAGATGGAACTTAAAAAATGCTAAGTTTCGTGAAGATTTTACACCATTAGATGAAACTTGCCCTTGTTATGCTTGTCAAAATTTCAGTCGTGCTTATATATCTCATTTAGTGCGATCGCAGGAAATATTAGCTTATACCTTATTGAGTATTCACAACATTACCGAACTAGTTCGCTTTACCCAAAAGATTAGAGAGTCAATTTTGAGCGATCGTTTTGTGACAGACTTCGGCCACTGGCTCAAAGAGGATGGGGAGCAGGGGAGCAGGGGAGCAGGGGAGCAGGGGAGCAGAGGAGCAGAGGAGCAGGGGAGCAGGGGAGCAGGGGAGCAGAGGAGCAGAGGAGAAATATAATCTTTCTTTTGCCTATTGCTTTTTCCCAATCACCAATCACCAATCACCAATCACCAATCACCAATCACCAATCCCCAATTACCAATTACCAATTACCAAACCATGTTAAGATACTTCTCAATTATGAAAGATGTGTTGGATTAGTTGGATTTAAACAAACATGGAAGCCGCACTATTATTAGCAAAACTGCCTGAAGCTTACCAAATCTTCGACCCCTTGGTAGATGTACTCCCTGTAATTCCTGTTTTCTTCTTGTTACTTGCTTTTGTTTGGCAAGCAGCCGTTGGTTTCAGGTAAATTAATTTATCATCAATTTTGTGGACAGGTGTATTGTTGTACCTGTCCTATTTTTTGTCGCGTCATCTTCTATAAACTTGATAATTCTTAATCTTTTGCAATAAATTATTTAGAATTTAAGTAAAATATTGTAACGAGCTTGACCAAGAATTCAGCCACAAACCACACTTATCACTCAGAGAGGAATTAGCTATGGGAAACATCAAATTTGTCAAAGAAAATAAAGAAATAGTAGCAGCAGATGGTGCCAACCTCCGACTCAAAGCCGTGGAGAATGGTATTGATATCTATAAATTCTTGGGAAAAATGACAAACTGCGGTGGTTACGGCCAGTGTGCTACCTGCATTGTCGAAGTTGTCGAAGGACTAGAAAACCTCTCACCCCGTACCGATTTTGAAAACCGCAAATTCAAGAACAAGCCTGATAACTATCGTTTAGCCTGTCAAACCATGGTTAATGGACCTGTCAGCGTTATTACCAAACCTTAAATTTCTCTATTAACTGGAGAGTAGTATTTGCAGAAACAGAAAATTTGGGATAACTCTGTCATCTAAGGTGCTATTCTAAAATTACTGACTGAAAATTAATTTAAAGAGAGGCTATCTTGCTATGCAAGTTAATGACCTGGGGTTTGTAGCAAGCATTTTGTTTGTGCTTGTTCCCTCCGTTTTTTTAATCATTCTTTACATCCAAACTGCCAGCCGTGAAGGTGGAAAAAACTAAGAGTTTGGAGAAAAAATAAAAACCTCTGCACCATTGGTGGAGAGGGTTTTTAATTTTGAGGAGACAGAAGGTAGAAATTAAGTTTTTACCCTACAGTTCTCGCCAACAATACCGGACAAGCGGCATTAACTCGCACATAATCAGATAAAGAAGCGCCAATAAGCCGATCTAAATCGACAAAATTCTTAGCAATAGATGGACGACGGTCTGGAGAACCCAGCAGCAATAAGTCCACATTCAGTTCTTCAGCCAAACGGCAAATTTCTTCACCAGGTTTACCACTACTGGTTACACAACGGACAGGAATATTTTGTTTTTCAGCTTCTGCAACAGCATTTCCCAAAACTGAATTTCTTTCTGGCTTGATATCAGTAATTCCTGACAATTTCCCGCCTAAATCTGTATTGATATGGGACAGAATCAACTGACCACCTTCAACACCTTGCAACAAAAATAAAGCTATTTTTAAGCAATTTGTTGATGCTTCTGAGTTATCTGAAGCAACCATGATGCGTTTAATTCTTTTGACATAAATGTCATCTTTAACCAACAACATGGGACGAGAAGACAACTGGAATACATACTGGCTGACAGAGTTAGCTAAAATTGATTGTAGTCGCTTCAGTCCTCTAGAACCCATAATTATCAAGTCAGCATCCATTTCTTCAGCTACTTGACAAACCACATCTTTAGGATCACCTTGTCTCAAAATAGAAGAAACCTGACTAGGGTCTAAATTCAAAGACTGTATCGCATTAGCCAGAATCTTGCCACCTTCTTCCCATTTATCCGTCATTGCAGCCGCAGTGCTTTGTGGGGGTACAACGTGCAGAACTGTGACTTTTGCAGATTGGATAGATGGCATTTCTTTCAATGTCTTCATCATTTCTTCTGCGTGTCCCAGTCCAGAGACAGCTAGCAAAATTTTTTGTATCATCTTCCGTAATTGTTCTTAAGGGTTCTTTGGGTTTCGCTGCTAGTACTGAGCATCAGAACTGATGTTCTCCACTTCGCTCAAAAACCTAGTCAGTAAATAGGCGCAAATAAAGCTTAGTCTTTAGTTATTGGTCATTGGTAATCAGTCTTTAATCATAAAAAATGAAACTGACCAATGAGCAAAAAACTAATAAAATGTTAAGTTTGTTTACGCTTAGTTACTTAAAATTGCAACTAGACTTTCGATAGATTAAGCATACTCTCAATTTAGCCTAATAAATTTTACGAAATATGATGTTAGTTATTATTTTTAATCTAAATTAATCTTTTTTAATTAGAATTGGTTAAGTTTCTATAAGAAAAATCATCAAAAAATTAAAACAATCTATATTCTGTCCTGTAATTCTTTGATGCTACAAGCTTCTGGGTTACGGTTGGGTATAGCAGCAATTTGTACTACTTCCTCTAAGATACAACCCTACAAAAATTCTTAACCGAACAGTATAGCGTCGCTGTCTACGTAACCAAGATATAGAACTCTTATTTGATTTTTGATAGCTTGCGTGGCGTAGCCATACAAACTCAGTACACCTTTATTCCTTCTTTTCCCTGTTCCCTACCTATCGCATTTTGTCGAGATACAGAGATTCCTTGATATATTGCTGCCATTACCCTAACCCTTAATAGTCTTTTTACCAAAATGATAAGCATAAAACTTCCTTTAACTGCTGCAACTATATTGATTTCTTTAGCTTCTCCATATTTGATTTTTTCTCATTCCCAACCGATTCTAGCACAAGCACTAAAAACAACATCTGAAGAAGAAATTGTCAAAGCAGTCAATCTCAATGTGAGAGGGCAAGAAATAGTTTATACAGACTTAGTTTCCATAGAGGGATTAAACACTAGTTTAGAAATGTTCCAACAGGCATTAGCTATTTTTAGAAAATACAAAGCCACAGATGGAGAAGCCAGCAGTCTGGTCAATATTGGTTATGTGTATTTGCAAAAAGGAGAATATCAAAAAGCCTTAGAATTTTTCCAACCTGCTTTAGATATTTATCGTAAAAACCGTAATCGAGAAAATGAATGGATACCTCTCTCTTACATGGGAAAAACTTACGTTAATTTGAGCAATTATGCAAAAGCATTGGCAGTATATCAACCAGCTTTAGTTATTCTCCAAGAACTAAAAACTGCAAATCCCAAAACATACAGCTATGGTAACAGTGAAAAAAATATGCTGTCTGATATTGGTGCGGTTTATTTTCGGTTAGGACAGTATCAAAAGGCGCTGGGATTTTATCAACAGCATTTAGCAATGGAGAAAGCAGATAATAATCGCATTAATAGCGCCGAAATTACTAATAATATTGGTGTTATTTACCTAAATTTGGGTAATTATGCTCAAGCAATAGATAATTATCAACAAGCATTAAATACTGTTCAAGACTATTGTTACAAAGAAAAATTGACTTGCTTTTATGGTTTAGAAGCAGCAATTTGGAATAACTTAGGAAGTGTTTATTTTAGCTTGGGTCAATATCAAAAAGCCTTAGAATCATCGGAAAAGTCTTCAGCTATTTATACAAGACTTAACAGCAGTGAATATAAAAATGCAACTAAAAGAGATATAGAATTACTTTATAGTGCTTTAGGAAATAATCCCCAAGCCATCCAACAAATTACCAGTCGTGCCAATGTTGGCGATGCCTTTGGTAATGATTCTTTTCAGTTTCAAGGTAAAGCTTTAAATCTTAATAATATTGGGCAAATCTATTTAAGTTTAGGTAAATATAATCAAGCTTTAAATGTATATCAACAAGCTTTAAATATATACAAAGACAATAACTATAAATCAGGAATTGCTTTCACCTTAAATAATATAGGACGTATTTATCAAAATCAAGGGAAATATGACCAAGCCAAAGAATTAAATCAACAGGCTTTAAAAAATTATCAAGAACTTGGGGATAGAACAGGTGAAGGTGTAACAATTAGTAATTTAGGACAAATATATCAACAACAAAATCAGGATCAAAAAGCTTTTGAATTGTATCAACAAGCATTAATAATACATCGAGAAATTGGGGATAAAGTAAGTGAATCTGCAACTCTGAAATTTCTCGGTGATGTTCTATTTAATCAAAAACAATCACAACTGGCGATCGCATTCTATAAACAATCAGTAAATCTCACAGAAAACATCCGTCAAAACTTGCGTTTTATTCCTATAAATATCCAGAAATCTTATACAGAAACTGTCTCAGAAAGATATCGCCGACTTGCGGATGTATTACTGCAACAAAATCGTCCCGCAGAAGCACAAGAAGTTTTAGATTTACTGAAAATCCAAGAAGTAGTAGATTTTATTGGTGACAGCCAAAGGAGTCCTACAAAAACCAATATTACCTCTAATAACAACCAAAGAAGTCCCGATAAAATCACAACTTCTTCTACAGCAATAGTCCCCTTCCAACCTCAAGAACAAGAAATTACTCAAAAATATAGTGCTATTCAAGATAAAGCCATATCTTTGGGTAAAGAACTAACAGACCTGCGGAAAATTCCTCAAAAAAATCGTACTGCGACCCAAGCGAAACGCATTGCTGAATTAGTAAAATCAGAACAACAAATTACAGCCGAATTTAATAAATTTATCAAAAGTCCTGCTGTAGTTTCTCTAGTACAACAATTATCTGTCACCACCAGACAGGAAAATCTTAATTTACGTCAACTTAATTCTATTCGGGATAATTTAAAGCAATTAAATCAAAAAGCCGTATTACTTTATCCCTTAGTTTTGGATGATAGACTAGAATTAGTGATAGTCAGTGCTGACGCACCACCTATACATCGGACAGTACAAATTAAAAAAACAGAATTAGATCAACTAGTTACACAATTTAGACAAGAACTAACTAGACTCAATCCTCCAAAGGATGTGAAAGGAATAGCAAATAAATTATATAATTATCTGATTAAGCCCATTGAAAATGACCTCAAACAAGCTGATGCAAAAGCGATCATTTATGCACCTGATGACCGACTCAGATATATTCCTTTAGCAGCATTATATGATGGACAGAATTGGTTAGTACAGAGATTTATTATCAATAATATCACGGCTGCAAGTTTGACCAAATTAGATAATAAACCTCAAAAAAATCTGCAAACCTTAGCAGCAGCTTTTACCAAAGGCAAATATACAGTCAAGTTAAACAATGAACGTCAAGCAGAATTTAGTGGTTTAGAATACGCCAAAGTAGAAGTAGAAAACATAGCTAAAACAATTCCAGGGACAAAAATACTATTAGATAATCAATTTACTCCGCAAATGACAATTCCCCAAATGAATGATTATAAAATTGTGCATTTGGCAACTCATGGATTACTTGTTAGTGGTGAACCAGAAAATTCATTTATTCTTTTTGGAAATGGAGAAAAAGTAACTCTGGGAGATATTGAAAATTGGTCTTTACCAAATGTAGATTTAGTAGTTTTGAGTGCTTGTGAAACAGGTTTAGGTGAAAAGTTAGGTAATGGACAAGAAATTTTGGGTTTAGGATATCAAATCCAACTTACAGGTGCAAAAGCTTCTATAGCTTCTTTATGGAGTGTTTATGATGGAGGAACACAAGCTTTAATGAATGAATTTTATAAAGTCTTAAAAGTAGGAAATGTTACTAAAGCAGAAGCATTACATAAAGCGCAAATTACCTTATTAACTGACAAAAATAATAATGAATTTCAGCGTCCTTATTATTGGGCAGCATTTATTTTGATTGGTAATGGGTTGTAAGTTAGTTTTGCTATTTTGCTCTAAAAAGTTGCAATAATTACCTTATTAACGCAATTTATCAGGCTGATATTGGTATAATGATGAGAAAATTTGCAATAAAAGCCTGGTGGTATGTCGGACGCATCCAACTTAAAGATTACCATTGCCTTCACTGATACAGACTTAGACGACGAAGACAAGAATCAGGAAGTGCAGAAGCTACTGAGTCAAATGCAGAAGCTAGATGAAATAGAAGACGTTAACCGCGTTGTTGACCCCAACCCCCCAGAACTCAACAAAGCAGGAGGAGGTTTTTTACCCGGACTGCTAACAGCGCAAGTGAACCCAGCCAACTTTTTGAAATTATTTGGATTTTTGACAGAACGTTTGGGTAACAAACCAATTAAACTCAATGTTAAAGCCCCAGATGGTCGAGAAATCAACGTCGAAGCCAGCAGTAAAGAAGAATTTGAATTTGCTTGGCAAAAAGCCCAAGATTTTATTAATAACAAATAATATGAAAAATGGCGAGAATTGCACTATTGATAGGGGTAAGTGAATATCAACCAGGCTTAAATAAACTGGCTGGGGCTGTAAAAGATATCGAAGCAATGCGTCGAGTTCTACAGCATCCAGAAATGGGCGGTTTTTCTGAAAGTGAAATTATAGTTATGCCAAATCCTCAAAGACAGGATATGGAAAATGCGATTGAAAAGCTTTTTGATAACCGGAAAAAAGATGATTTATTATTGCTTTATTTCTCCGGTCATGGGATTACAGATGATACTGGGAAGTTATATCTAACTAATAGCCAAACTCGCAAATATGACAATGGCAATTTAATCAAAACCACTGCTACTCCTGCCAGTTTAATACATGAATTCATGGAAAATAGTCGTTCTCAGCGACAGGTAATTATTCTGGATGCTTGCTTTAGTGGTGCTTTTGCCGAAGGGATGAAAGCAAAAGATGATAGTAATGTAGATATTAATCGGCAATTAGGAGGAAAAGGTCGGGTAGTTTTGACTTCTTCTTCTTCTAGTCAATATTCCTTTGAACAAACAGGAGAAGAACTATCAGTTTATACCCGTTACATTGTTAATGGTATTGAAACTGGGGCGGCTGACACTGATAATGATGGTGTGATTTCTGTTGATGAATTGCATGAATTTGCACGAAAAAAAGTGCAGGAAGCAGCACCAGCAATGAGTCCAAAGATTTATGCTGTAGAAGAAGGATTCAAAATCACGGTAGCAAAAGCACCTGTTGGCAATCCCAAATTAAAATATCGCAAGGAATTAGAAAAATATTTACGAGATGGTAAAATTTCACCTATTGGTAATCGAATTTTAAAACGTTATCAAAATGAATTGGGTTTATCAGATGATGAAGTTAAGCAAATACAGGATGAAGTTTTAGAACCTATTCGTAGATATCAAGCTAATCTCAAAGAGTATGAAGAAGCTTTGCGAGAGGCTTTAGAATATGAAAAAAGTCTTAGCCAAGAGACACAAAATGAGTTAAAACACTTTCAGCAACTTTTACAACTTAGAGATGAAGATGTAGAACCAATTAACAAGAAATTAATATCATTTTCATCACTTCTTGGTGAGGAAGTTAAGGAAAGTGAAAATAAATTCTCCCAAGAAAAGCAAACATTAATTGTAGAAAATACAATTATTCCCAGTAGTGAAGATGACCTTAGTTCAGAAAAAGGCATAGACTATACTAAACTGCGTGACTTACTCAAGGCAGGTAACTGGAAAGATGCAGACTATGAAACATATCTGGTAATGTTAAAGGCTATAGGGCGTGAGAACGGTGACTGGATTAGGCACGAAGAACTATTAAACTTTCCTTGTACTGATCTTCGCACAATTGACAAACTATGGGTAAAATATAGCAATGGTCAATTTGGCTTCAGCGTCCAAAAGGAAATTTACTTAAGCGTCGGTGGTATAGCTGACGGCAAGTATTACGAAGAAGCCTGGATAAAATTTAAAGAAAAGGTGGGATGGACAGTGAAAGGAAAGTGGGTAGATATAGTTTATACAAAGAAGTCACCCAAAGGTCACTTACCCGAATGTCGTAGAGGGTGGGGAGGTTTAGTAGTATTTAAAGTAATAAAAGAGTAGGATGTCTTCTCTCGCATCGAGACTTGTAAACTGTAACATTTAAAGCTTTCCAAGATTTATAAACATTTATTACAGACTCTTTTCCCACGCTAGAATCAACATTTGCGAATTTCGTTACCTGGCGCTGCGGCAAAAAAGCCATTTGCGTGGATAAATTTTTCTGCTACCTCCTGTACCTCCGTACTTTCCGTTACCTTTTGCTTATCCCACGGTAAACTTATCTGTCCCGGTGACTTCTTACCTTTACCGCTTTTCTTCATAGACGGCAAAAACCGACTTCCCCAATAGTCCGCCTGGGAATGAATTCCCAGTCTAATAGCTGAAGTCATCTAAAGATGACTAAATCAAGAGAAAGTTTTTTAGTAAACTTTAGTTTACTTTGATTATTAGCCCGGAAATTCATTTCTGGGCGGGTGTGGAAACCAACAGATAAGAAATTTATGGTTCAAGTTTCGACAAATTTGACATATTCATGTTTATCACCATCAAGCATGGTTTTTTGTAGTGTATTTCGAGTTGATTACCTTTAAAATAAGTAGATACAGGAAAACTATCTAAAAATATGAGTAACCAAATCACAATTACTCTACCAGATGACGTTTATCAAAAAGCTGAACACTTTGCACGTTTAGCAAACCGTGATTTAGCCAGCGTCCTAGTTGATACTATCCAGTTTTCTATCCCACCTATTAGCCAAGAAGCAGCAATCCTTGAACCCATATCAAAACTTTCTGATCAGCAAGTTTTAGAGTTGACAGAATTACAAATAGAATCTGAAGAAGATAGTCGTTTGAGTGAGTTGTTAGACAGACAACAAGCTGGTATTCTCACAGAGTCAGAACATTCTGAATTGCAAGCACTAATGCAAATTTACCAGGAAGGTTTATTGCGAAAAGCGACTGCATTAAGTGAAGCTGTAAAACGTGGATTAATTAATAAGCTAATTTATAGCATTTCCTAGTCTAATGAAATGTAAGTATTCAGCATAAACAATACTGCAAGTCAGGAGAATAAAGGCTTTTTTAGTCAAGTTTGATGATATTGAGAAAATCTCACTACTCTCTATTCTTGATTTCATAAGCATTCTGACTCCTGACTCCTGACTCCTGAATTCTTACAATGAAATAGGGCTTGCTTAATAAACTATAAACCTAGATAAATCAAGTGTTTCAGGTGGGAAAAAGGTAAATCAGGTGCAAGGAATTAGCCTACAAACCATCAAAAACCGCTCACTTTCTCAGCTTCGAGATTATTCTTTCTTCTTTCTTCTTTCTTCTTCCTCCTGAACTCCTGAACTCCTGAACTCCTGAACTCCTAGCCCTTACAAATAACTTTTTCAGCAAACCCGAAATACAAAATTATCTGCGTTTATCTGCGTCCATCTGCGTTTAATTTATTGCGTAAATCCTAGATTTTAAAGATTTTGTTGGGTTAGCAACAGTGTAACCCAACCTCTTAATTCTACACAGTAGCTAACAAACCATTATGTTTGAGTAAAGCTGTGGTACTTGGTTCTCGATGTCGGAAGGCTTGAAACACTTCCATTGGGTGCATACTACCACCCAGTGCTAATACTGTATCTCTGTAGCGCCTACCAGTATCGTGAATTGCTTCTTCATCTTCTAGTCCAGCTTCTTCAAAAGCGGCGAAAGCATCAGCACTAAGAACTTCAGCCCACTTGTAGCTGTAGTATCCTGCTGCATAACCACCTTCAAAAATGTGACCGAATGCACATAAAAATCCGTCTTCAGGTAGTGGTGGTAAAACGGTAGTTGTTTTAGCGATGCGTTGACGTACATCTATGGGTGTTTCGTCACCACTAGGATGATAGCGGTAGTGTAGTTCTAAATCCACGCTGCTGAGGTGAATTTGGCGTAACATTGCCGAACCACTCATATAATTACGTGATGCTAAGAGCTTTTGATAATAATGTTCTGGTAGAGGTTCTCCTGTTTCATAGTGTTTAGCCATACCAAATAAAGTGGGACGGTCATAACACCAGTTTTCCATAAATTGGCTAGGTAATTCTACTGCATCCCATTCAACATTATTAATACCTGCCGCTCCAGTATAATCAACCTTGGTGAGCATATGGTGTAAACCATGTCCAAATTCGTGGAATAAGGTTTCAACTTCATCAAAAGTCATTAAACTGGGCTTGTCATCAACTGGAGGAGTTTGGTTGCAAATCAAATAAGCTACAGGTAAGCGGATACTTGTTATACCGCGTTCTGTGATTTTGCGGCGATGAATACAGGCATCCATCCAAGCACCACCACGTTTTTCAGCGGGACGGCTGTAGGGGTCTAGATAAAAGTAGGCGATCGCATTACTGTATTTATCAGAGATTTTAAAATAGCGGACATCTTCATGCCAAACAGGGGCTTGACCATCAGCTGGTGTCACAGTTACACCAAACAGGCGTTTAATTAGCCCAAATAAACCATCTAGCACCTGGGGAAGAGGGAAATAAGGACGTAATTCCTCTTCAGTAAAAGCAAATTTTTCTTCTCTTTGACGTTCAGCCCAAAAGCTAATATCCCAATGTTGTAAGTTATCTGCTTCTGCTGCTTCCTTAGATTGAGCAAAAGCTTTAAGTGCTTCTAAATCTTTAACAGCCGCATCATAACTAGCTTGGCGTAATTCTTCTAACAGCTTTTCCACTGCTGGGACATTCTTCGCCATCTTACTAGCCAAACTCAATTCAGCAAAATTATCAAAGCCAAGTAACTCTGACAATTCTTGCCGCAGTTCTAAAATACGTTCAATCAAAGGATTATTATCCAATTCCCCAGAAGAAGCACGGGTAATATAAGCCTTGTAAAGTTTTTCGCGCAAATCCCGCCTGGTACTGTGCTGCATAAACGGGAAATAACTGGGAAAATCTAATGTAATATGCCAAGGACCCTTTTCAGGAGTCGCATATTCTTCTCCAGCAATCCGAGCAGCTTGGGCAGCTAAACTGAGTAAGCTACTGGGTAAACCCTCTATTTCAGCTTTGGTAGTGAGAATTAAGCTAAAAGCTGTAGTCGCATCCAAAAGATGGTTAGAAAACTTGGTAGCCAATTCCGCTAACTCCATCTGAATAGCATTAAAACGCTCTCTTGCTTCTCCTTCTAAACCCACACCAGACAATTTTGCATCTCGAATCGCTGCTTCAACAATGCGCTGCTGGGCTGATTCTAAAGTTTCCCAAGTATCGCTAGCGCGGAGTGATTTAAAAGCTTTATATATAGGCTTGCTTTGTCCAAGCGTGTTAATAAACTGTACTACTAGTGGCTGAACCTTTTGATAAGCTATCCGTAGCTCTGGGCTATTTTTAACACCCATCAGATGATTCAGGATGCCCCAACTCCAATGCAGCCTTTCTGTGAGCCTTTCTAGAGGTTCTACTAAACCATCCCAAGTAGGTTGGACATTAGCTTCTAAAATATTTAGCTGCTGTTCCAAATCTGCTAACAGATGTCTGAAGGCAGGTTCTACTTGTTCTGGTGTAATCTCTGCAAATGCAGGTAAACCAAAGCCTTGGAGTAGAGGATTTTGAGAAATAATAGCAGTTGCACTCATGGTTTTGTGTTAGTAGCCGATTAATAAGCGGAACAATGATTTTTATTTATATAACTAATAATGTACCGCTACTAAACAATTTAACCTTGCTAGAATGGCAGTCTTATGAATTGATGAAAATCAGCCATAAAGCAGAAGTAAAATTTTTGAAGTAGGAGGTATGAGATTGCGGCCGTTTTGGTAGGCTTTACGGGGATAATCAAGGGTAATGAGTGTCTTAGTATTTACAGCATCATGAAAATTCTGCTTTCTGTTTTGTTTACACCTGTGGTTATATTATTTACCACAATTGATGTATTAGCAGCTATTAAAACCAAGACAATTGAATACAAGCAAGGTGATACAGTATTAGAAGGGTATTTGGCTTATGATGACGCGATCAAGGGAAAGCGTCCTGGTGTGTTAGTGGTTCACGACTGGACTGGCTTACAGTCTTTTGCAAAAAAAAGAACTGAGCAACTAGCCAAACTGGGTTATGTTGCCTTTGCGGCTGATATTTATGGTAAAGGGATCAGACCAAAAAATATCCAAGAATCAGGAGCGCAATCAAAAATTTACCGTGATAATAGATCATTAATGCGCGATCGCGTCAATGCTGGAGTACAAGTTTTAAAAAAATATCAACTAACTGATCCCAAACGGATTGCTGCCATTGGTTACTGTTTCGGTGGTGGTACAGTCTTAGAATTAGCACGTAGCGGTGCCAATATTCAAGGTGTAGTCAGTTTTCATGGCAACCTCGATACCCCAAACCCTGAAGATGCCAAAAATATCAAATCCAAGGTTTTAGTATTACATGGAGCCGATGATCCCTTTGTCCCACAAGAACAAGTCCAAGGCTTTGAAAGAGAAATGCGACAAGCCAATGTAGATTGGCAATTAATATCCTATGGTGGTGCGGTTCATTCCTTTACTAATCCAGAAGCAAAAAACGATCCCAAAGGCGCACTTTATAACCCAACCGTAGAACAGCGTTCTTGGAAAGCAATGCGACAATTTTTTGCAGAAATATTTCGTTAACGAGACAGCAAAATGTAAGGAGTCAGGAGTCAGGAGTCAGAATTCTGATGAAATGTAAGTATTCATCTGTAGAACTCTTTCATACCCAGATCCCCGACTTCTTTTGTTTATTGTGTCCACAAATTATCAATTGATGTCATAGGATATTTGATATTTATGAAAATCTCCTGGGCTTTGATTGAAAAACTCCCTACACCCCTACCTCTTCTCTTCCCACGCCAGCTATCAAAAATCACATCAAATTGCTATAATAAAAACCCCTTAGTAAAAACTCATCCAAAAACCAATAAAATGCACAAAAATTTATCAGACTGTGAAAAAGTCTTACTTGGCAATTTTGAAGTGCGCCAATATTTGGTAAAAATGTCAGAAATTGTCAGCAAGTATTTCCCGGAAAATACAAGTGAAGCAGAAATATGGTGCGAAAAAATGTTTGAAGGATTTAAAATATTCATACCTAATGCAGAGTCATTGATAGATGGGATGTTGAAAGTATGTTTTTGGCAACAATCATCTGAAGATGGCACCTTTAGTTTTAGCGCCCCCTACAAATTAGACCACATCGAATTTCATTCAATTTGGGACGAAGCAACTCAAGTAGATGCTTATTATAGCTATTGTGGAAATTGGGCTTACAGCGGCTGGGCAACAGAATATAAAATAGCGCCTGATCTAGTCAAAGATATTTGTGTAGAGCTTTTTACTTTGTTTCAGGATTTAACGATATCTGTATAGGCTAAAATCTATTCTTATCAGCCTATTTTATACACCATTCATACCAATAGGTTATAAAAGAGTTAAATATTGAAAATATTACAATCAAAATAGCCAATCTTTGCACTGGTGTCATCCCATCTCCAGACCATTGAGGAATTGCAATCATGTTGAAAATTTTTGCAGACAGAGGTGGCACATTTACAGACATAGTTGCTGTCACCAATAATCAGACAATCATAGACAGACTTTCCAATTGTACAGAACGTTTTTTAATTGTCCCTCTGCCTAACCAGGAATGGGTAATAGTCTATAAATTATTATCAGAAAATCCTGAACAATATGAAGATGCCGTTATTCAAGGAATTCGGGATATTATCGGAATTTCAGGTAATGAACCTATTCCCTATCAAACCATAGAAGTAGTAAAAATGGGAACAACAGTAGCTACCAATGCGCTGTTAGAAAGACATGGAGACAGAGTTGTTTTGCTCATTACTAAAGGCTTTAAAGATGCCTTGAGAATTGGCTATCAAAATCGCCCCAACATATTTGCCAGACAGATTATTTTACCTACCATGCTTTATGAACAAGTAATAGAGGTAGATGAGAGATATGATGCTCATGGCAATGAATTAATTTCAGTAAATACCGAACAAACTAAACAGGATTTACAAACAGTTTACAACACAGGAATTAGAAGTTGTGCCATTGTATTGATGCACAGCGATCGCTATCCTAAACATGAACAACAAATATCTAAAATTGCCCAAGAAATCGGATTTACACAAATCTCCATATCCCATCAAATAAGTCCATTAATGAAACTCATCAGCAGAGGAGATACAACCGTTGTCGATGCTTATTTAACTCCTATACTCCATCGCTATGTTAACCAAGTAGCTAATCACTTACCCAACGTCAAATTAATGTTTATGAAATCAGATGGAGGGTTGACTGATGCAGAAAAATTTCAAGGTAAAGATAGCATTTTAAGTGGTCCTGCTGGTGGTATTGTCGGTGCAGTTCAAACCAGTAAAAGAGCAGGTTTTGATTTAGTTATTACCTTTGATATGGGAGGAACAAGTACAGATGTTGCTCACTTTAAAGGAGAATATGAAAGACAAATAGATTCAGAAATTGCAGGCGTGCGGATGCGAGTTCCCGTATTAGCAATTAACACCATTGCAGCGGGTGGCGGTTCAATTTTACATTTTGATGGTTCTAGTTATCGTGTCGGACCAGAATCTGCTGGTTCAAATCCTGGACCAGCTTCCTATCGACGTGGTGGCAAATTAACCGTCACAGATGCTAATGTCATGTTAGGCAAAATTCAGCCTCAATATTTCCCCGCAGTTTTTGGTATTGAAGGTAATTTACCCCTAGATAAAGAAATTGTTATTCACAAATTTACCCAATTAGCTGAAGATATCGCATCTGCGACAGGCAATTATCGTACTCCCGAACAAGTAGCATCAGGTTTTATTAGCATTGCTGTTGAAAATATGGCAAATGCTATTAAAAAAATCAGCCTTCAACGTGGTTATGATGTCAGTCAATATGTACTGTGTTGTTTTGGTGGTGCAGGTGGACAAGTTGCTTGTTTAATTGCTGATACTCTAGGAATAAAAAAGATATTTCTGCACCCTTTTGCTGGGGTTCTTTCTGCCTATGGAATGGGGTTAGCTGACGTGAGATCTACCAGATTAATCGGAGTAGAACAGCCTTTAAAGCCAGCAATAATTCCTCAATTACAGCAATTAATGGCATCTTTACAAATCCAAGCTCAAAGCGAATTAAACCACCAAGAAGAAATCAAATTCCAAGAAGAAGTAATTAAAAAAATTAATTTAAAATATGAGGGTACTAATTCAATTATTACAGTTGATTTTACCTCAGATGTGACATTAATGCAACATCTGTTTGAAACAGAACATAAATCAAGATATGGTTTTATTCAAACTGAAAAACTATTAATTATTGAATCTATTTCTGTAGAAGTAATCCAAAAAATGGATACGCCTGAAGAACCAGTCATTATTCGCAAACTTCCTGGAGAAGAAACGCCTCAGCCTGTTGAAATTGTCAAAATGTTTACTGGTGAAAAATGGCATGATACACCAATTTATCTCCGAGAAAATTTACAACCAGAAGATTCTATAAAAGGTGCTGCAATCATTGTTGAAAAAATCAGCACCATTGTAATTGAACCTAACTGGCAAGCCATATTAACTAAGCGTAATCATTTAATTTTGCAACGTATTATTTAATTAGATTTATAGCTCCTGTAATTAATGCTAAAATCAACACATAACTACTTGGTATCATATCATGATGATTACTCAATAATTAGTAGATGAACAAAGCTTTTATGGAGTGAATAACTGAGTTTATATTTAGGAATATATGAGGGTTTATTACGTTATTTCACACCAGAAGGAAATTTAGTACCCACACCAGAGGAAACCGCAGAACATGAAACTCAAAGAGCAGAACGTTTAGCAGCAAAATTACGGGAATTAAATATTAACCCAGATACGATTTAAAAAATCCCTGAAAATGTAGATTGGGTTTCATTGAATTAACCCAATCTTATTTATTTTGAACTTAATAATAGATAAAAAATGTACATCACATCTCAACCAGATCCAGTCCGTTTAGAAATATTTAAAAATCTCTATCAATTCATCGCCGAACAAATGGGAATTATTCTGCAAAATACAGCAGCATCAGTCAATATTAAAGAACGGCTAGATTTTTCCTGTGCTATTTTTGATGCTTCTGGTTTATTAGTTGCTAATGCTCCTCATATTCCTGTACACTTAGGCTCAATGAGTGAAAGTGTACGCAGTTTAATAAATGCTCAAAGCGATCATATCAAACCAGGAAATGTCTACTTATCAAATAACCCTTATAACGGTGGAACACATTTACCTGATGTCACAGCCATTACTCCTGTCTTTCTAGAGAGTAGCAACAATCTTTCTAGTCCCTTATTTTTCGTTGCTTCCCGTGGACACCAAGCAGATATTGGTGGTATTACTCCCGGTTCTATGCCTCCTCACAGTACCACAATTGAAGAAGAAGGAATTATTTTTGATAATTTCCTCTTAGTTGCACAGGGAGATTTTCAAGAAGCAACAGTAAAAGAATTTTTATTAAATCATCCTTATCCTAGTCGTAATCCTGACCAAAACATTGCCGATTTTAAAGCTCAAATTGCTGCTAATGAAAGGGGTGTTCAAGAACTGCTTAAAATGGTCAATCAATATGGACTAGAAACAGTTAAAGTTTATATGCAATTTGTCCAAAATAATGCGGAGGAATCAGTCAGACGAGCAATTAATGTTTTGAAAGATGGTTCATTTATTTATGAAATGGATAGCGGTGCAAAAATCCAAGTATCAGTAACAATTGATCGGGATAATCGTCGTGCCAAAATTGATTTTACAGGCACGTCTGCACAATTAAATAGTAACTTTAACGCTCCCAAAGCTGTAACTCAAGCTGCGGTTTTATATGTATTTCGGACTTTAGTTGATGATAATATTCCTCTCAACGCAGGTTGTCTCAAGCCTTTAGAAATTATTATTCCTGAAGGTTGTATGTTAAACCCAATTTATCCAGCAGCAGTAGTAGCAGGTAATGTAGAAACTTCGCAAACTATTGTTGATGCTTTATATGGTGCTTTGGGTGTGATGGCTGCTTCCCAAGGAACAATGAATAATTTTACTTTTGGTAATCAACAATATCAATATTATGAAACTATTTGTGGGGGTTCTGGTGCAGGAATTAATTTTGATGGTACTGATGCGGTTCATACCCACATGACTAATTCTCGTTTGACTGATCCTGAAGTTTTAGAAACCCGTTATCCTGTGCAGGTGGAAAGTTTTAGTTTACGTCCTCATAGTGGAGGAAAAGGAAAATATTCGGGTGGAAATGGGGTAATTCGTCGTATTAAATTTTTAGAAAAGATGACTGCAAATATTCTCTCTAGCCATCGTTTAGTTCCTCCCTTTGGATTAAATGGTGCAGCAGGGGGACAGGTAGGACGCAACTGGGTACAACGTCAAAATGGTACTAAGGAAATTTTAGGTAGTACAGCAACTGTAGAGATGCAACCAGGGGATATTTTTGTGATTGAAACTCCAGGAGGTGGTGGTTGTGATTGATTAGTGGAAAAAAAGCAAAGTTTAGCTTTTTCTGGTTCTGTTTTTTCTATTGGTTGTAACCAATAAATCTTTTAGCATATTTCTAAAACGATACAATCAAGCCTGTCTTTATAAATCTATCTAGGGTGTAAAATTGTTTTTTGCTTTTATGCAATTAGTTAACAACTGATCACTGACAAACTTTAACTTGCTTATGTCTAACCTACCACCACTCAACACAGAAACAATTTGGGCTATCATCAATGATACAATTGATGACTCTACTGTCAACCAATTAGTATGGCATTACTTAGGCTATCGCTACGATTCCGTATCTGAAAGATGGGATACTAGTTCCGTAGCGGTAGAATGGCAAGATGAATACCCAGAACCACCTAATTTTCTAGAATCTCGACCTGCAACCATGAAATTAACTCGCTCCATTCCTCAAGAAAATAAACAAATGCTCAAACAAAAGTTAGGTTTTAAAGGTTACAAAATTGGTGAATTTGGACCTCGACAAACTCGCAGAGCAACAGCAGCAAATTGGTTATTAAGTTATATGCAATTAAATTCATTATTCAGCTAATAACTTAGATTGCTAGTTACAGCAGATCAATGAGGTACAGGAGCTAAATTGAAACCTAGACAGCAAGAAAATTTTACTCCTGAATACTGTATATACCCAGTTCATAAGAGGTTGCACAGAATCATGAAATTAATTCATCTATCTTAATCTGCATTTATCTGCGGTAATTGTCATGAAAATATGATTTTATGATTCTATGCAACTTCATCTAAATTTTGAATTTACGATGTTACTAAAAATGGAGGCTAATAATTTATATCCAATGATAAATTTACTAGCGTGACCGATTAATTTTATTATTTAAATACACTGATTATTGGCTTACTGGTATTTTTCCTTTATACTGTATATAGTATTCATCTACACACAAAATAAGATTACACAAGACTAGAGATTTACACCATGATCAACAAATTAATTAACACTAACATTAAAAGTTCGCACGTTCTCTTAACTCCCAATGAAGTCAAAGCAAAATTACCTTTAACGAAATCTGCTGAAAACACAATTTTGCAATTTAGACAAGAAATAGAAAATATTCTTGATTTTCAAGACAGTAGAAAATTTATTGTAGTTGGGCCTTGTTCAATCCACGATCCCAAAGCTGCTATAGAATATGCTGAAAAATTGAAAGTTCTAGCAGAAAAAGTTCAAGATAAACTGCTGCTGATTATGCGGGTTTATTTTGAAAAACCAAGAACAACTGTTGGCTGGAAGGGTTTAATTAATGATCCAGAGATGGATGATTCTTTCCATGTAGAACGCGGTATATTAATCGCCAGAAATCTGTTATTAAAATTAGCAGAATTAGGTTTACCAACTGCGACAGAAGCACTTGATCCCATCATCCCTCAATATATTAGTGAATTGGTTGCTTGGTCAGCAATTGGAGCTAGGACAACTGAATCACAAACTCACAGAGAAATGGCTAGTGGTCTTTCTATGCCAGTGGGGTTTAAAAATGGTACTGATGGGAATATTCATGTAGCTTTGAATGCTTTAAAATCAGCCAAAACTCCACATAATTTTTTAGGAATTAATCAAAAAGGACAGGTAAGTGTATTTCAAACTAGAGGAAATGCTCACGGTCATGTAATTTTGCGTGGTGGAAATCAGCCTAACTTTGATCCAGAAAATATCAGACTAGTTGAGGAACAATTAAAAGCGGCAAATTTACCACCAAGAATAGTGATTGATTGTAGTCATGGTAATACAAATAAAGACTATAGATTACAATCTCTTGTGTTAGAAAATGTAATTCAGCAAATCGTCGATGGTAATACTTCAATTGTAGGAATGATGCTGGAATCAAATTTATATGAGGGTAGTCAACCAATTACAGGGAAACGTGAAGAATTACAATATGGTGTTTCAGTAACTGACAAATGTATTAGTTGGGAGGAAACAGAAAAAATTATTTTGGCTGCTCATTCCCAACTCCAGTAAATTTAATAATGTAGCAGAGATACAGGCTAATTTTTCTGCAAAACTCTTTCTTGAAAAGTTGAGTGACTGCGGTGGACGGGTTTCACCGCTTCAAGGATTTTTTTTGGTTTCTTCAGTACCTGTTATGCTAAACTATGAATTAAATAATACAAGTTCGTCCAAAAATAAAGACAAAAAGCCAGAATTCATGGACAATCTCTAAAGTGTTAATAAATAATGTCTTTAGACCGGGGAGTGTCAAGACATGATCAGGTCTTTACTATTTTTGTGAACGAAATTTAGCATAATATGTAACGAGGAGTGACTTTTTGCTGCGTCTTGGTGTTTCAGCATTTCTGGGTTCGGATTCGATTATCTTTTTTTCTTGCGTTCTTGTATTTGGCGAAATCGTTGAAAAACTGCGATCGCATATTCAATCCCAATAATAACACCTTATCTACCGCCCGAACTGGGTTTGAGCTTCCATTTTTGCACCCGTTCTAAATTTTGTGCATCCAATTTTTCATTAACACTGGATCTCAAGTTATTGCTAGATAATTTCATTAATTCTGGAAGAATATCAGAGATGAGATAAAAATGTCAATCAATCACTTTCAGCATTGGTATTTGTGAATTTTAGCCAAAATTGCTTACCAGCAAGTAATTACAGCGATTTTGACCACAGGATAGAATGTATTTATTTCCTTAGATGTAGTAAAAGATTGACATAAATTCTCATTTGTTCTAATTTGAATTGAGAACTTATATCAGCTACATTTGCTGAACTAGTTAGGAAATCTAATACTAAGGGCTTAAACATCGCAAATGGATATCAAAAATCTGTTTACAGCAGGTGGTGTGGTAATGTGGCCGCTGCTGCTGTCTTCTGTATTGGCAGTAGGGTTGATTATAGAACGGATCAAATTTTGGGTAACAATCAGTACCCGTCAGCAACGGGTAGTCAGAAATGTGTTGAATCTTTATCGTCAGCATGATGTAGTCAGTACAATTGATACATTACGAAAGAATGCAGATTTACCCATTGCCCGGATTTTTTTAACAGCTTTGGAGTTAGAAGAACCAAATCCAGAAGAATTTCGTTTGGCTTTGGAGAGTGAAGCCCAGGCAGAAATACCTTTATTCAAACGGTTTAATACAATTTTTGATACTATTATTGCCCTTGCACCACTGCTAGGATTACTCGGAACTGTTTTAGGTTTAATTGGTTCTTTTGCTTCTCTCAATATTGGTGATGTTGGGGGAACAAAAGCGGCTGGGGTCACTAGTGGTATTAGTGAAGCCTTGGTTTCTACCGCTACTGGGTTAATTGTGGCAATTTTTACCCTTGTTTTTGCTAATACCTTTCGAGGATTTTATCAACGACAATTGGCTTCGATTCAAGAATATGGTGGACAGTTAGAACTTTTATATCGTCGTCGTTACGAAAGAGGAGAAAAAGCGTATGCGTCTACAAGATGAACCGGAATTACCTGCACAGATTAATATTGTGCCGATGATTGATGTCATATTTGCAATTTTGACGTTTTTTATTATGTCAACCTTGTATTTAACTCGTTCCGAGGGTTTACCAGTTAATTTACCTCAAGCTGCTACGGGAAAAACAGATCGTCCTGCACAGGTAACATTAACTATTAATAATACTGGCAAGATTTTCTTGAATAAAGAAGCAGTTAGCTTAGATCAATTAGCCACCCTAGTAAAAGAAAAAGTAGAACCATCACAGCCGTTAATGGTGATACTCAATGCAGATGCAGCCGTTACTCATGGACAGGTGGTAGCAGTGATGGATAAAGTACGACAGGTAGAAGGGGTGAAATTAGGTATAGCCACTCATAAATAGTCAAGGTGAATCAATCATATTTTCATGACCCCTAATATTTTGATCAAAACTGCTGCTAAACCTGTATTCAGCTTGGCTGGGTGTTTGATACTGCTGCTCATTTGTTTGGTATTTAATATCACACTAGGAGCAGCAGAAATACCAATAGCTCAAATTCTGACATCCTTTGTTAGCTTTGACGGTTCATATCAGCATTTGGTGATTCAAACAGTCAGATTACCGCGATCGCTCATTGCCATTTTAGTCGGTGCAGCCTTGGCAGTATCTGGAGCATTAATGCAAGGTTTAACACGCAATCCCTTAGCAGATCCAGGTATTTTGGGTATCGAGTCCGGGGCAGCACTGTCCGTAGTTATAGTAATTTTTGTGTTTGGTACTTCATCCATTGGTATTTTGACTGTTGCAGCCTTTTTGGGTGCGGGAATCACAGCGATTTTAGTCTATTTCTTGGGTTCACTGGGAAAGGGAGGCGCTACTCCACTGAATATCACAGTAGCAGGTGCAGCCATAACGGCATTGATTTCTTCCCTTACCACAGCTATCTTGATTATTAGTCAACGCACATTAGAAGAAATTAGATTTTGGTTGGCTGGTTCATTAGCTGGTAGAGATGCCAGTATCCTCTTTTCTGCACTACCTTTTGTTACCATTGGACTAGTAATTGCCCTAGCTTTGGGTAGACAAATTACCACCATGAGTCTAGGTGATGATATAGCTAAAGGTCTAGGTCAAAAAACAGCCTGGATAAAAATTCTGACTGCCATCAGTGTAGTTTTACTCGCAGGAAGTTCAGTGGCCTTAGTCGGTCCTATCGGTTTTATTGGTTTAGTTGTTCCTCACATAGTCCGATTTTTTATTAAAACGGATTATCGCTGGATTTTGCCTTATTCCGCCGTTGTTGGGGCAACTTTACTCTTAGTAGCAGATATTTCTGCCCGTGTCCTCCTCAAACCCCAGGAATTACCTGTAGGTGTAATGACAGCACTAGTGGGCGCTCCCTTTTTTATCTACTTGGCTAAATCAAAGGTGAAAAAATGAAGGCTGATTGGTTGGTTATTCCTATCATGGGATATTCCCCATTCTGACTATAAATAATACAAACATTACCAATAAATTTTTTTGTTTGCACACAACCTCTAGGCAGCGTTGCTACCATAAATAGAGATGATGGAATCAATCAGATAATTTTTAAAATGTCAACAGCTTTAATTACAGGTGCGTCAGGTGGAATTGGCAAAGCTTTTGCAGAGGAATTAGCGGCACGTAAAACAAATCTGGTTCTTGTTGCACGATCTTCTGAGAAACTCAACCAAATAGCTACAAGATTACAACACAAACATCAAATAAAAATCGAAGTTATAGCCAAAGATTTGACAGAAAATAATGCCACAAATGAGGTATTTGATGTCATTCAAAACAAGGGCTTAACAATTGATTTGTTAATCAATAATGCTGGTTTTGGTGATTATGGAGATTTTGCTGAACGGGACGGAGAACGGCAATTAAAGATGATTCAATTAAATATTATGGCATTGGTAGATTTAACTCACAAATTTCTACCTTTAATGCGTCAACGTCGTTCTGGCAACATTATTAATGTTTCTTCAATTGCTGGCTTTCAACCAATGCCATATATTTCTATTTATGCTGCCACTAAAGCCTTTGTCCTGAGTTTTAGTGAAGCATTGTGGGCAGAAAATCGAGATTATGGTGTGAAAGTTTTAGTAGTTTGTCCAGGTCCGACAGAAACTGACTTTTTTACAGAAGCGAAGTTTCCTGAAACTTTAGCAGGTGCAAATAATAAAATAGCGACTCCTGAAGAAGTTGTACATGATGCTTTACAAGGTTTAGAAAAAGGTGTTTCGACAGTAGTTAGCGGTGGTTTAGGTAATCAACTCATCGTCAATATGCATCGTTTTTTACCACGAGAATCCTTAGTAAGTGCGATCGCAAAACAGTTTAAAAATGGATAATTATAATTGGTAATTGGGTTATTTATCTCCCCTGCTCCCCTGCTCCCCTGCTCCCCTGCTCCCCTGCTCCCCTGCTCCCCTGCTCCCCTGCCTCCTGCCTTCTGCCTTCTGCCTTCTGCCTCCTGCCTTCTGCCTCCTACATATATCTAGTTAATTGCACGCGGTAGCGGTCTTTTTTTGTAACTGCTATTTCACCAACTTCTAAACGGCCTTTACCGCGAATGGCAATTAAATCTCCGGTTTTCAGGTGGGAACTAGCTTGAGTGATTTCTTTCCAATTCACACGCACATCACCGGAGTCAATTAAATCAACCATTTTGCTACGAGACATCCCAAAACCGGCTGATGCGATCGCATCTAATCTTAAGGAAGCTTCTACAGTCGTCAATTCTTTCTTTTTCGGTTCGCGGATTTTTAACTCATTGATATCAATGGGTTGTGTTTTCACAGGAACAGAACGCACCTGTTTTAAACTCATCTCCAAAAATTCTGTCAGTTCCGGGACTACAATTACTTGCGCTCCCCGTTCTCCCAAAACAATAATATCTCCTGTTTTTTCCCGCACAATTCCCGTCCCCAACATTGCACCTAAAAAGTCGCGGTGGGTTGCAGTATCAAACAGAAAATTACCAGCCATTTCTAAAGCAGTGATAGCGACTTGAGATTGATCTAAGGGTAATTCAGACCGGGCGATCGCCACTCTTTGACGTTCAGCTTGAGGATATCCACCCCAAGCTACTAAATGCACGTCTGTTAATCGACTAAAAACCCGTTGAATTTCCGCCAACTCTGGCGGAGACAAAAAATCAGTAAAAACCACTTCCCAGGTCTTTATAGCTTGCTCTGCCTGGTCAATCACGCGAGCTATACTATCACGATTTTCAACACCTTTTAAAAGTTCTTCTCTGGGTAACATTATGGTAAGAATTCAGGAGTCAGGAGTCAGGAGGCAGGAGGCAGAAGGCAGGGGGCAGGAGGCAGGAGGCAGGAGGCAGGAGGCAGGGGGCAGGGGGAAAATTACCAACTATCAACTATCAACTATCAACTATCACCAAACATTAGTTTGTTTCTGCATAACCTTGAATATTTTCTGGGTCAAACTGCCGTAAGATGCGAGTAGCTTGGCGAGTCAGAGTTTCTGAACCCTGAACCACAATTATGTATTTACCAGCATCCAAGCGATTGCGGTAGGGTAGGGCATCTCCACCACCGGACACTAAACCTACACCACCACCAACAAACACACTACCCATAGCACCGCTACCAGCACCAAGTAGCCCACCAATTACATGATTGCCAATTTCTCCAGCCCAAGCAAAGGTATCTAAGCCAGTGATGAAACTGAAGGTAAAACCAGCAAAAAAGCCAAATGGTACCAACCAGAATGCCATCAATCGCGCTTGTTTTTTAGCTTCTTCCTTGGGATCAATCAAACCAAACTCATCAGCGGTTTTGTATCCTCTACCCAGGATAGAGCTATTTATACCTACTTTTTCTAAGTCTAAGTAAGCAGCTTCAGCTTGGATGCGATCGGATAATACGGCAACAAGGTAATTCATTAGTCTAAAAATTGTGATCTGAAAAAAATTGTCCTTAATTAACAGGGTATCAGCACTAGTACCGCAAGGCGGAAGTCAAAAGTCAAAAGTCAAAAGTCAAAATGAATACAGCGTAAGTTTTTCAGAGATTTGGAATAGTTGGTTTATTTACGCCGTTCTGTACTAGTTACACCCTACATTCAGGACTAAATATTATTTTAGACAATCCAAAGGCGCACAAAAATTATTTACGCCTTGCTTGAGGACATATATTAAAACCGGGGTTGCTAAAATATTAGGAAACTCTGGAATACTTTGCAGGTGTGACATCATCCCAGCAACTGAGTTATTGAGTAAATATTCCCGATATTCTTGTTCACAAACGACTGCACGCCATTTTTTTGCTAAAGCGTCTAACCACTCAGAATTTGTCTGACCTGGTTCTTGTCCGGCTTTGATCGCAAGTGTCATGGCTGCATCTTCTAAGTCTCCATCGCAATCCTCAATTAAGTCTAATGCTTCCATTGCTTGTAGATCATCTGCTAATTGAGAGCGAAACTGGGCAATTTCTTGTGATGTGATTTTAGTCATGAGAAGAAAGAGTTCAGGAGTTAGGAGTTCAGGAGAGATTATTCTTCCCCTACACCCCACACCCTACACCCTACACCGAATTTTGACTAAAAAGCCTCATTTGCTAGTAATTACACTGCTAAATGAGGCTTTTGGCTCTTTTAAAAAAGTTTTGTTGATCTACTTCTTAAAAGCTCTAGATGTCACATAGCGTTGTAACTCGGTTAAAGCACGGTTGTAGTTCAAGATGGCGCGAACGCGATTACCTTCGGATCTAGTAAGTTCATTTTCCGCGTTAATCACATCTGTTTGAGTGCCTACACCAGCTTGGAATCGCAAACGAGCTAAACGTAGAGACTCTTTGGCTTGCTCTAGAGCCGCGTTGGAGGTTTGGACGTTTTCCAAGTTGGCGATTTGGGTAGAATAAGCCTGTTCTACTTGAAAACGGATTTGGTTACGTTGTTCTGCGAAATTAGTTTCAGCGATCGCCATATTAGTTTTAGCCTGGGCTGCTCTTGCTTTTGCTGCACCACCATCATATAAATTGAGGCTGGCTCGCACTCCCACGGAATAACCATCGCTAACGTTGATACTATCATTAAACACATCTAGCAGGTCATAGCTGGCAACTAAACTAATTTGCGGTCCTAAAGATGCTAGAGCTTGTCTTCGTTGTTGTTCGCTAATATTCCGCTGTGCCAACTGCTGTTGTAGTTCGGGGCGGTTTTGATAAGCTAAGACAATGCTATCTTCTAAACCACGTTCCCAAAGACCAGCTAGCTGTACAGGGTCAGCAGCAGTGATATTGATCGACTGGGGCAGATTCAAGCGAGTAGCTAACCGCCGACGAGCGATCGCTTGCTGAGAACGAGCATCAGTTAACTCTTGTTGGGCATTGGCTAAATTCACCTGCGATCGCAACACATCAAATCTTGTACCCACTCCAGCCCTTTCCAAAGCCTGTGCATCTCGCAAACTAGCCTCAGAATTCTGTACTGCTGACTGAGAAATACGTACATTTTCATCTGCCTGTTGCAAATTATAGTAATCTGTAGCAACATTCAGGCGAATTTCCTCAGATTGTCTTTCTACATCTAATTCCTGAAATCGTACCTGTTCCTCAGCCTCTGTAATTGCAGCATTTCGTCTCCCAGACGTATAAAGATTATACGTAAGTTCTGCTTGACTACCGAAGCTAGTATTAGACTCCGCATCAGGAGCTAGAGGATTTAACCTCTGTTGCTGTTTAGCTTGCAGCGTGCTGCTAGCACTCCGGCTATTAGTGACGTTACCGTTCACTCCCAAAGTAGGCAACAAAGCAGCCTGAGCTTCTCGGAGAGCAGATTTACTGCGTCCTAACTGCAATATCGACACCTGTAATTCGTTGTTATTCCGCTTTGCCAGTTCCAGCGCCTCGGCCAAAGTAATGGGCTGATTTGTCTGAAGCCTGACTTCCTCTGGTTTGGTGGGAAATAGCAGAGGATTAGGATGAGAATTCAGGTGTTCCAGAGGTGTCCCTGTAGAACCTGTTGGTGTAGGTGTGGCAGTTTCTGCATTGGGAACAGATGGCTCTGAAGAATTAGGCGTTTGTGAATCAACAGGATTAGTAACTTGAGCTACCTTCTTGGTTTCCACATTTTTTTGTGAACAAGCCTCTAAAGCCAGAAGCATAGCAGCTTGGCTTTTTTGCTTGGCCTGTAAACATTTTTGCCCTGTCGGTAACTGTGCTAATGTGCTACTCGTCACTGTATTTGACAAAAGTGTTTTCGGGCTGTTTTCTTTGGTCACACTGCCATCATGAACCACAGAGGCTTCTGTAACATCATGATTAGCCACAGGCTTCACACTCAGGTTACTAAAATCCAAAGTAGGTACTAAAGCTGGAGAATTATCAACTGTGGTATTGTGCTGCTGTCTGTTGATGTCGTCCACAACTGAGGGTTTCCCATCGGTTGCAGTCAAGACACTAGGAGTAGACACCAGTTTGACTTCACCAACTTTGGGGGTATTAGCCCAAGCCGATTGAGTCGTTAATACTGCTGCTGTTACACCAGGCAAGAAACTATGAAATAAGTGCTGTCCTTTCACCGCATCCCCTCACACGAAAATCAATCTATGTAGCGGCAGAAAACTTGTCTTCACACAGAATATAGCACGATACTAAATGAAGCAAATAATATACTACTATACCGAATTAAAAAATCAGAAAATTACTTTTCTTCAAAACGTTTGACAATGCGAGAAAGTTCCGCCTTTTCATCCATGATAACGCGGGTGGGCGCTCCACTGACAATTCGTTCATAATTACGGAATGAATCTTTAATATTCGGACCATCAGCCGTAATATTGTACTCCCTAATCCCCTTATCGTGCCACGAACCCCTCATCTTGAAGACGTTGATTGCCCGTGACATCTCACCATGTATTTCCACATACTGCAACATAAGAATTGTATCAGTAATAGTGGAAATATGAGAATCAGTGATTGAATGTGACCCCATAAATTGGTCACTTGTGTTGGTAAAGAAGCCTGTTATCTCTTCTTGTTTGGCATAGCCTGTAACGCCAATTACAAACTGACGAAAAGCATTATTGCTTACGCCTCTAGCCAGGGCTGAGAGGGAATCAATGGCAATTCTAGCTGGCTTAAAATCAGCAATTTCTGATTTAATAATTTGCAAGTGGTCTTCTAACCCAGTTGATTCGGGATAGGTACAAATTATTTTTAATAAACCTTGGTGTTCTAATTCTTCAAAATCAATTCCCCAAGAATAGGCATTTCGAGACAGTTGAGCGCGGGATTCTTCATAAGCAAATAAAATTGCTCGCTCACCGCTCACACAGCCATCTTGAATAAATTTGCTGACTAACAGAGTTTTACCAGTACCTGTGGCTCCTGTGGCTAAAATAATTGAATCTTTAAAGAAACCACCACCACACATTTCATCTAGAGTTTTGACTCCCGAAGATACGCGGACATTTGAAGACCTTTGTGTTAAACGCATTGCGCCTAATGGGAAAATGTTAACTCCTGCATTAGTAATGGTGAATGGATATTCACCTTTCATGTGAGTTGTTCCGCGTAATTTGAGAATTTCGATTGTCCGTCGTCGGCGTTCTCCTTCTAAAACGTTGCGAACAATGACTACATTGTCGGAAACAAATTCTTCTACTCCAAAAGAAGCTACTGGCCCATATTCTTCTCCACGTTCTGTGGTAATGATAGTAGTGACATATAATTGTTTGAGACGTGCTACTAGGCGGAATATTTCTCTTCGCACTACTCCCACTGCTTCATATTGTTGGAATACTGCTGTGATTGAGTCAATGGAAACCCGATGAGCTTTGTATTTGCGAATAGCATACTGTAAGCGTTCAATTAAGGCTGATAGATCAAAATTACCAACAATATCTTGACCTTCAGGATCGGGAGAGGCATCGAGAATAAATAATTTTCCTTCTTCAATCAGTTTTTGCAAATTCCACCCAAAAATATGGGCATTTTTAATAATGTCGCTTGGTGATTCTTCAAAGGTAACAAATACTCCTGGTTCATCAAAGTAAGTGATGCCATTATACAAAAATTGTAGGGATAATAAGGTTTTACCTGTACCAGAAGTACCGCTAACTAAGGTTGTTCTCCCAACTGGTAACCCGCCATGACTAATATCGTCAAAGCCCTCGATCATCGTGCGGATTTTCTCTACACCCCCAATAGGTGGATTTTGTTGCTCTTGTTGCGCTTTGTCACTCATTGCTGATCAAATATGGGTATTTAACCCGGTTTTTAAAATTACTAAAGTTGGAACTCAATTTTTATGAATTTTATGAATCAGTATTTTATACCAATTTGAAAAATGAATGGGACAGATGGAAAGATGAAAAGCTGATATATCAATAATTTCACAATCCAAAATCTAAAATCCAAAATCCAAAATGGTATTACTATTCCCAGTCTTCTTCACTCAATTCTTCATAAAGTAAGTCTAATCCTATCAAAACTCTCTCTCTATCAGAAAGATCGCCAATGATTTTGCGAACTGGGGGTGGCAAAATTTTCGATAATGTCGGTGTGGCTAGTATTTTATCTTCTTCCGCTAATTGTGGATTTTTGAGAACGTCGATTACTTTTAGGGCATATACTCCTTGAAACTCCTGTTCTAATATGTTTTTAAGTGTGCTTAATGCTCGCACGGAGTTGGGTGTGTTCCCTGCTACATACAGCTTGAGAACATAGGTTTTTCTGGCTTTATTCATAAATTTACTAGATAGACTCTGAGTATAGGTATACAATATACAGTGTACTATAAGTACACAAGGTGCATTTAGTTACTTTCGCTATGTACAAAGGCTTGTTTGCGGCTGTCCGGGTAAAGCGCAGTGCTAAATACTTACTGCCCGAAAACAGCCTGTGGGGTTTAGGGTGTAGAGAAAATCATACCCATTCAACAAATTCAATTGATTTTAGAACTGGAAACTCTATAGACTTCACACAGATGTGCCAGAATATCTATCAATGTCAGCCTGTAATCTAATAATGTTTCATCGCTCCTCCCTTCTAATTTTAGTTGTTTGGAAAATTCGTCAATCAGTTCCATGTGAATTTCTATAATTTGTGGCACAGGAATATTAGCATAAAATAATGCATTGATGAATTTATCAATCGCTATTTTTAATGTTTTGTCTGTTGTAAAGTAATCTATCAAAATATGCCGATAATCTGATTTCAGTTGTGCTAATAGTTCCTGCTTTTCGGCTAGACTCATTTTCTGAAACCATTGCTGGTTTTTTTGGTAATTACAGGCTAAGACGTAGGCATATTGAGTATTGTCATCTCTTGTTTGATTGGTATTTAACTGTTTACTGTTATGTAGTTGGTGGATTTTTGCAGCACTAGTAGCAGTCAATGGTAAACCAAAAAATAGGTTAATGATGTCATCTATGACATTATTTAACCCCTCTATGAAACCTTGCTGCTGATTGGAAACAGCAATGTTATATAAAGATTTTTTAACATCTGGTAGCCAAATCAATAATATGGGTAGTATCATTTATTTTTTATAAATCTTAGACGATCGCCTCAATTATGATATTAAGGCTGAATTAAATTTGAGCGCGGTAAAACTTTTTCCGTAAACTTTGAGTAAAGAACGCTTTATGTAAACCAATTGTTGAGGAATTATGTATATATTACCTATTTTTGCAGATGTGTAATATAACTTAATATCCAATTGTTCAAGAGAGGAGGATATAGTGACCAAATTTTATGATCTGGGTATGTATATCTATCTGAATATAGATTTATTCATTTCACTCCTTGATAAGATACATAAACGAAGTTAAAGTATTGTCTCATTCTAAATCATTATAATTCCTCAAGGTTCTAAAGCGAATCTTTGGAGCGATAATTGTTTTAGCTGTAACTATAGATAAGGAGTTTCAATACCAACAAGATACGGGTAAGGATAGCGCGTTGTTGGCGAGAGTGGCAACCGGAAGCATAGCTGCTCTGGAAATTGTGGGAGGCAAGCAATTGTCTAGCAAAGTGGATTTAATTGCTTCTATAACATTTAAGTTTCCACCAAGAACGCTTGTATGAATTTTCTTGGAGGATATATTTTCATGCATGAAAACCCTCAGCACTTTGGCAGATAATGGATGCCAAAGGCGGACAGAGGAAGAATGACCCCTTAAGTCTTATGTTAATGTTACATTACCCGCTTTATGACTTTCTATCAACCGTACCCAGCTGCCCGGAAACAAGCACTTTGGGAGTGGTGCTGGAGATTTTGGAGAAAGAGCAGTGCGATCGCTTGGTAGTGGTGAATCAACAACAGTACCCGATAGGATTGTTATACTCTGCCCGTTTAATCCCGAAATTATTAGCAGCAGCCAGTGGCGAAACGTTTTTAAATCTACAGCAGTCAATCTCTAATTTGAGTCCTAGTCTGATTTCACCAATACAGACAATATCAGCTTCTGAGCAGCTGGAAAAATTTAATTTGTTTTTGCGTTATCAACAAAACCAAAAAAATAAAATATTAGATTGGGCGTTGACTGATTCAGATGGTAAATTTGTGGGTCTGGTGGATAACTCACGCTTACTCAGTTTTTTGGCGAGGAAAAGATCAACAATAGGTCTGGGCTTCCCAGGCATAGGAACGGAAAATCAGGGTGTGTCCAAAAATCGCTCATACAACCAAATTGAGCATCAACCATTCAAGCACAAGCCTTTGGTGAAGTTGCTAGAAAGACTGCCTTGGCCTTTGATGTTACAAACTGGTAATGGTGAGGTTTTAACGCAAAATCCTGCCTGGTGGCAACAATTAGGAGTTTTAAAAGACCCAGAAGGAATTAGACAACAAGTAGAAACTATTCTTGCGCCTGTCCGGCCTCAAGACCTAGAATACGCTAATCAACAAGCAGTTAGGATTCATCCCCATCCCAGAGGTGGTGAAACTGAAGAAAGATCCACGTCGATGAAATGGCCTGCTGATGGTAATCACTTTTCTACCAGAAATGAAGCCCTTCACTCACCATCAAATCCACCAATCATTGACGAGTCAAAATTACCTGCAAATAGTACCTCTGGTAGTCACTGCTATTTGGATGCTCAACAGGGGACTTGTACTTGTGTTGTAGAAGTGCAGAATGGTCAGGAGCGAATTTGGCAGTTTGCCAAAATCCCGTTAGATAGTCATGAGTTAAAAGTTTTGAGTGGTGATTCAAAAGTTACACTCACAACTGAGAACCCAGACCTTTTAACTGAGGATTTATGGTTAGTTTTAGCCACTGACGTTACCGAACAACAACAACTTTTCAAAGAATTGGCAGCGAAAAATGCCGATCTGATTCAACTGAACCGGTTAAAAGATGAGTTTTTAGCTTGTATTAGTCATGAACTGAAAACACCGCTGACAGCCGTTTTGGGTTTGTCACGCTTGTTGGTAGATCAACAATTAGGAGAATTAAACGAGCGACAAGCCCGTTATGCGAGTTTAATTCATCAAAGTGGCCGCCATTTGATGAGTGTGATTAATGATATTTTGGATTTGACTCGGATGGAAACTGGACAGATGGAACTTACTCCGTCCCCAGTGCAAATTAGGGAAGTGTGCGATCGCGCTTTATCAGAAGTTAAAACCCTCCACAATCAACCTAGCAAATTTCCTCATTCCTCTCAATCTGAAAGCAAGCATTCACAGGATCATCAATTCAGCTTAACTATTGAACCAGGCTTAGAGCAGATAGTTGCAGATGAATTACGATTGCGGCAAATGCTGGTACACTTGCTTTCTAATGCCTTTAAATTCACCGAAACCTCTGGAGAAATTGGGTTACGGGTGAATCGCTGGGAAGGTTGGATTGCTTTTACAGTTTGGGATACAGGTATTGGTATTCCTGAACACCAACAACATTTAATCTTTCAAAAATTCCAACAATTAGAAAATCCCCTGACTCGACAATTTGAAGGTACTGGTTTAGGACTAGTATTAACAAGGGCTTTGGCTCGTCTACATGGGGGAGATGTTAGCTTTTTGTCTCAGGAAGGCAAGGGTAGCCAGTTTACCCTGCTATTACCACCCACTCCTCCCAAAACCAGCTTTGGGGAATCCGAAGGGGGAAATTCGGAATCACATCAACCTATTTCTTCTCAACGATTAGTGTTAGTTGTTGAAGCAGTAGCTCGATATATTGAAGACTTAACCCAACATCTGAAAAGTTTAGGCTATCGGGTGGTGATTGCGCGATCGGGAACAGAAGCACTGGAAAAAGCCCGTCGTTTGCAACCAAAAGCTATATTTTTGAACCCCTTACTACCCCTACTGTCTGGTTGGGATGTGCTGACTTTACTAAAATCCGATAGTGCAACTCGCCATATTCCTGTGATTGTCACAGCGACGGGAGCAGAAAAAGAACACGCTTATGCTCACCGTGCTGATAGTTTCTTGAGTTTACCAGTTGAACATCAGGCTTTAGTCCCGATTTTGGAAAGATTGTGTACTACACCAGAAGCTGAACAAATAGGTTTAGAAAATAACAACAACCCCATAAAAACGCCTTTGCGGATTCTGAGGTTGGTGAATCCCGAATTAGAATTTGTTAATCCCCAACCTTCTTTGCGAGAACATCGAGTCATTGAAGTAGATGATTTAGATCAAGCAGAACTTTTAGCCAGGGTTTGGCAGTTTGATGTCATTTTACTAGATGTGGAAACTTCTACAGCCCAAATTTATCTGCAAAAGTTGACTAAGTATCCACGTTTAGCGGCTATACCGTTGGTGACTTGCGATGTTGCTACTACTTTGAGTGCTTCCCAAATACCAGAATTGTCTGTGTTTCCTTACTTAACTCCTTTGGGTAAAGAAAATGTTCATGCTAAAGGAAAACCAGATGCTTTATTATCAGTGCTGCAAATTGCTTCTGGTATTTGCTGTCCTCCCAATATTTTAGTGGTAGATATTACCATGATGCTTGATTTGCCACAGGTAAAATCTAAGCAGGTTAAGGGTGAACAACTAGAAAAAAAATCTGCGCTCAAAAGTGAGTTTGGACAGGGTGAATCTTCCGCCAATACAGAACGGGGATCAGAATGGTTTCAAGCTTTAATTCAGTATTTACAAACTGCTGGTTTTAAAGCGGCTATGGGAAACTCTTGGGCAGAGATGCTGCAACAAATTCGCCATCAAAGTGTTGATTTAATCCTAATTTGTTTGGGTGAATCTGCTCTTCATCAAGAAGTGCAGAAAGCATTAAAAGCTCTACCGAATTTACAGTTAAATTTACCACCTATTTTGATGATTGATCAAAGATTAAATCAGGTGACAAATGCAGAAATTTCACAACCAAACAAGCAAGGATATCAGCTATTAAAAAATAATAATGGGGTTGGTGATTTGGCCGATATTGCTGGTCGTATTGCTACCCAGATATTACCTCGTTCTATCTCCATGGAAGATTTATTAAACCAAATTAATCAGGCTTTGGTAAATGGTAAAAAGTGTTGATTGGGCAATTACGAGATGTTTGGTTTTTCTGGTTTGTTTTGTTTGATTCTCTGTAAGGGAATGCGAATGAGATTATAAGCTCCTTTGGTGGCGATGTTTTTGTAATTATCCGGTGGTAGGTTCATGTCAATCAATTTTTTCTGCTCGGTCAGAAGTAGCAGTGATGCTGGATGTGTTTTGTTGGCTGCTTGATTGTGAATATGGTCTAAAGCTTGTTGGGAAAATTTCAGGTAATTAACGTTGCTTTGGGTGTAGAAGGTGACAGTGGGTTTTTTGAAACCGACCATGACTAATTCTTCGTTGGGTTGTCTTTCTTTGACAGCGATCGCAGATAATTGTCTTAAAGGTTCCTGACGTTGTTGATCCATCAAGAATAAAGCAGGCATTAAAACCAATGATAAAAAGGCGATAAAACCTACCAGATTAATAGTGATGATGGCACGCCAACGGTAAGTGAGGATCAAAATAGCGATAATGACAGCACCAGTCAGCCAAATTATCCCACCCACATTAGCGATTCCTGAATTTTGCATTTGTTCGTACAATTCAGGTGCAGCGGGGTCTGTGCCGATGATGTGGGATATGTTGAATAATGCCACTCCCAATGTGGAAAGAAAAGCCACATTCACCCAACTACTGATGCGGAAAGCTTGATCAGTTTGTGTGTTTGGGTACAGGTTACTCCACGATAAGGCCACAAGAATGGCTGCTGCTGGCATTAAAGGTAATACGTAACTGGGGAGTTTGGTAACGGAGATGGTGAAAAAGCAAAATACTCCCAGAAACCAGAAACAGGCAAATAAACCCAATTGTTGAGAACGTTCCTGAGTTTTCCACTGCGATCGCTGCCAAAATCTTAACCTGGTCATGGATACAGGTATAAAAACTGAATATGGTGCAAAACCCAACAATACTACCAAAAAATAAAAATACCAAGGGGCTGAGTGACCATTCACAACCTCTGTAAAGCGTTCTATGTTGTGATAAACAAAAAAGGCATTAATAAAATTCCAGCCATTGCGCCAAGTCACCAAGATGTACCAGGGAGCAGATATAGCGAAGACTATTCCCATGCCCAAAATCGGGCGCATTTCTCGCCACAGTTCCCAGAATTTGCCTAAGTATAGGGCAAAGGCAATCATGATTAATCCTGGTAAAACTATTCCCACTGGGCCTTTAGTTAAAATTGCGCCGGCAATCAACACATAACAAGCCAGATACCATTTATTGGGGAAGGGAGAAGGGGCAGAATTTTGAGCGTATCCCAAAAAGAAGCAAAGCAAAGTTGAGGCTATACAACCGGTGAGTAACATATCGGAAACACCGACTCTCCCCCAAACAATCATTTCGGGATTGAGTGCCATTAAAGCTGATGCGATCGCCGCTGTTAAGTAACGACGAGTAGGATTTGCAGTTTGCTCTAATTGATCTTTTTTGGCAAAATGCCACTGGACAGCGTAGAATGCCAAAGCCGTGACTGCTGCTGCTGCTAATGCTGAGGGTATGCGGGCTGCCCATTCATTTACGCCCATAATAGAGTAGGCGATCGCTTGACACCAATAAATTAACGCTGGTTTATCAAAACGAGTTTCACCATTAAAAAAGGGTGTAATCCAATCACCTGTAACTAGCATTTGTCGGGAAGCTTCTGCAAACAGCGGCTCAGTTTCGTCAATTAAGCCAATATTGCCCAAATTCCAGACAAAAGCTATGAAATTAATCAACAGCAACCAGACAATGGAAATAGTCACAGCCAGGGCTGGACGCTGTTCTATCTTATTAAACCATTGGTCAACAGAGGTGCGATCGCTCAATTTTAGCCTCATAAATCCATACTCACAGACACGGTAAATTGTGTCTTTCCCTTAAACACAATAATTCAAAAGTCGTTCATTGGTGCGATTTTGTTCTCACATCACAGAAGGCAGGAGGCAGGAGGCATAGTTAAGGCTGGTAATGGGTAATGAGTAATAAAATCCCAAATTTAATCCTGTTCATCCTTAAATCCTGGAAATCCTGATTCTGACAATTGCTCTAACCATAATTGCACAGCAGACTGTAATCTTGCTCTTTCCGCATCTTCAATACCCTGGGGATCAAAACGATAGCGATAATGAATTTCAATCAATGATGATAACTCCTCAATCAAATCAGATGCGGAAATTTCCTTTTTTAATCTTTCCATCCAATTCTTTAAAGACTCGGAAGGCTGTCTTGTAAATCCTAATTCATTTAATGCCTTCTCAATTAAATAAAATTCCGAATCCTTGCTAATTTCCCCTTGATTGTTATAAGTTACTGTAGATAATAGCCGCTTCTTAAATACACGCTGCACCTTTTTTTGAGGAGCAGATTTAGCTATCATCATTAAAATTAATGGCAGCAACAACCACCAAATATATTTAAATAAACCACTACTGCTAATACTTCTTAACCAACTGGCAAGTTTAAAACCCCAGAATGACCATAAATCAGAAATAATTGATAATTTAGAAACACCTCCATCTTCAATACTTGTCCAATCAGAAGGTGTAGTATCAAAAGCTTGCCATTTATCATCTATATATACCATTGTCCAAGCATGAGCATGACGACTACGGACAACATATTGCTGTTCTAAATTACTAAATTCGTGAACCGAATAACCTACGGTATAACGGGCTGGAATACCTAAAGCACGCAAAATTAAAGCTGTTGCACTAGCAAAATATTCACAATGTCCAGCACGAGTTGTGAGCAAAAATGTTGATAAAGATGTAGAAGTAGAATCTTTACCTGTAAGTTGGAGTGAATAACGATAATTTTTTAATAAAAATGCGTCTACAATTGGCAAAATTTCTTGAGCAGATTTTCCTTGAATATCCAACTTATTAACAATCTCATTTATAGCTGATGCTTCTGCTGTAGGAACTTGTAAATCATCCATTGTGGGAGGACTATCTAAAGAAACTTGGTCATTAAATTGAACTTTGTAAGCGAGATCATTAACTTTCCCTACTACTTTTATCGTTCCATATTTATTCTTCTCCATCTCAATAACTGGTAAATCATCAATTGCTACCGTGCCATTAGCTAATCTCAAGATACCTTTACCATGATTGAGTGTCCCATAAATAGTGAGTGTAGAAATATTATCCGTTTTCGTTCCTAAACGCCAACTTGTATTATTAGCCTCTGGCTTAACAGGAACAAATCCAGGATTTAATGCTATCCATAAAGCAGATTGATATTTATTATAAGTTGCTTCTCTTAAGAGAATGGGGAAATTATTCTTGTTTTCAGAAGCCACCCTAAAAACAATATCATTGGACTGTTTTAAAACTCCAATTTCTCCCATGCTTGTTTCTTTTTTAAAAGCATTAACCTCTTGTCCAATAGCATCACTAAACCATGATACTAACTGGTCTTCTACTTTCAAATGAAGTTGGTGTAGTCCTATTTGTCCAACAAAACCAATACTTCCCGCAGTGAGGAATAAACAAAGCCAGATAATAGGTGAAAATCTAGGAGAACGAACAAACCACAACGCAATAGCTACAAGAATAAACATCCCCATATAAAAAGATATATTTTCCGTATTAGCATTACTAGCAGCTAAAATACAAAGGGCAACATACGGGTAAGTTAAATTAATCCTAAAACTGTTGCTTTGTTCTCCTGTTTTTTCATCGTTAAATATTAAAAACAGCGTAGTTAGGGAAACACTGTCATTGACAGCATAAATCTGAGCAGCTATCAACGGAAAAAATACAATAGGTAACCACTGTAAGAGAGTGTAGACTATATAAAAAGAACGGTTAGCAATTAATAGATAAATACTCACAGAAACCAGAATAACCAAGCATAAATTAGCAATCTGCTTGATATCATCACTGGAAAAATCCCAGCGAGACTGCACAAAACGAGAACATTCAAGAAGTATAGCTATTGGTATAGCAAAAATCCATATTCCAGTTTGCCAACCCCAAAACATTATAGTCGCACCAAGTAGTAACGGTGGTGTTTTCATATTTGCATCAATTCCTGTTGTATATTGTTGATATTTAAAATATGAAAAGTTGCTAATTCATACTGCATCAATTCAGTTTTATTTAAGTTATCATGGTCATTAGTGAGAATTAAAACTAATGTATGTACATCCATATTATTGAGATATTGTATTAACTTCTTTCTCTCTTCATCCCAAGAGATAAATATGCAGATACAACCACTTAACATAGAAATTTTTTCTAACACAACTGGGATGATAGAATCAAAATATTTATCCCGACAAGAACCCACAGAAGCCAGAATTTCTAACATCTTTTCTGTATGACTGATTCCTCTCCCAAAGGTAAAACAGTAGGCTTCATTTCCGACGAACATCAAGTCTAATAAAGATTCTTGAGTTTGCACTTCCGATGCTAATGAAGCTGCTATTGAGATGGCTTCTTCTAAAATGGGACTATATTTTTCAGTTTGAAATGTATCTAAAATTAATGCGTGACGGACAAAGAATTCATCTTGTTCTTCTTTAACGATGGGTTTACCGACTTTTGCCCAACTTTTCCAATGAATTTTGCGGATAGAGTCCCCAGGACGATATTCTCGTAAAGAGCGAAATTCTTCAGCATCTCCCACAGAAGAAGCTAATGATATACCACCAGATTGATATTTTTTTAACCCTGGTAATTGAATAGGTGGTAGTTTATATAATTTAGGCAGAATTAATAAAGATTGGGGTAATAAGATAGTATGACAAGCATTAAAAAGACCAAATGGATCTGGTCTTGCTATGGTCATACTTACAAGCCGCATTACTCCCCTATGGGTGGGTGTAATTTCGCCAATGATTTCTGTTTTGCTATTGGATTGAAGCGGTGGTAATTCTATAGTTTTTGCTGTTCCGCACTGTTTACGGGAAACTAACCACAACCACCGATAAGAACCTAATTTTATATCTAAAGGAGTGCGTTTATGTTCTTCTGGTTCTGGTGTTTCTAGAAATTCTTTCCAGGTTGGACGAGGATCAGCAAAATTTTCAAATAATTTTAAGTTTGTTTGCTTTTGATTGGTTTTATTATGAATGATAATTCTGTATTTTAGTTTAACACCAACTGTTGCAAACCGTGGTAAGGTACGGATTGCACTAAAACGGAAGCGAAATAATAGACTACAAACAGTAGCAATAATGAGGATAGATAATAGGAACGTGAATATTTGATAGGTCAGATTTTGGGTTGTATCTAAACCTAAAGCAGCTGCAAAAATTAAGCATAAAATTACTGCAAAGCCACTAATAGTAATTCGTTTTGTAAGTCTGTGTTGAATGGCTGAACTAAAATGATATATTTGATATATAAATTTTGGCATTTTTATAACTTTGCTAAATAGTCTTGATATTTAACTATTTCAGTACCTGCAAAGTAAGAATTCAGGAGTCAGGAGTCAGGAGTCAGGAGTCAGAATGCTTATGAAATAAAGAATAGAGGGAAGTGAAATTTTATCAAAATCATCAAAGTTGACTAAAAAATCCTTTATTCTCCTGATTTGGAGTATTCTCCATCCTGAATACTTACCCTGCAAATTTCCCAATTACCAATAACCCTTGATTTCCTGTAACTAAAAAACCAATCCATAAATTAGTATCAATAACTATTTTACTCCCTTACCAGCATAAGATTACATATCTTCTTCCTTCTTCCTTCGCGTCCTATCCCTACGGGACACTTCGTGAACGCGTCTTTGCGGTTCATTTAATCCATATTCTTTTAGTGGGAAGGGAGTAAGTGCTTTCATCAAGTAGGAACGGTAACAGATTTAAGAACGTCTTCAACTACACCTGATGCGGTTTTTCCAGAGAAACGTGCTTGTGGTTCCATGATTAAACGATGAGCAATTACTGATACCGCAAGTTCTTGAATATGTTCTGGTGTGACAAATTCATAATCATCAAATAAAGCCAATGTTTGAGCTATTTTCATTAATGTAATAGATGCTCTAGGACTAGCTCCTAATTGTACACCTTCGGCTGTGCGAGTAGCATTAACAATATCAACAATATAACGTTTTAATTCAGCACTGATTCTGATTTGTTTAACTTGCTGTTTTAAGGTGATTATGTCTTCTAGGTCAACGCATGGTTGAATTGTATCTATGGGATGTTGTTGAATTTGATCTGATAGCAGGTTAACTTCTTCTGCTGCTGAGATATATCCTAAACTAAATTGCAGTGCAAACCGATCCATTTGCGCTTCTGGTAGGGGATAAGTTCCACGAGATTCAACTGGGTTTTGTGTGGCAATTACAAAAAATGGATCTTTTAGTTTTCGTAAGTTTCCATCCACAGTAACTTGAAATTCTGCCATTGCTTCTAATAGTGCTGATTGGGTGCGGGGTGAAGCACGGTTGATTTCGTCAGCTAAAACTATGTGAGCAAAAATCGGTCCTTCATGGAAATTAAAGGTTTGTGCGTTGGGGTTTAAAATCGAAACTCCTAAGATATCTGATGGTAATAAATCAGGTGTAAATTGAATGCGTTTGAAGCTGACATCAACAGAAAATGCTAAGGCTTTAGCTAAAGTGGTTTTACCAGTTCCGGGAGAATCTTCTAATAAGATGTGTCCACCACTAGCAAAGGCAGCTAACAATTTTCTAATTGCTGCTGATTGACCTTTCATCACTTTTTGAATGTTGTTACCAATTTTTTGATAAATTTCTCGACCAGACAGTTGAATGTTTGAATCTGCCATAGGTTTGATCAATTTAATTTTTCACCACACCCTCAACTTTACACCTTTTATGGAGTTAGTAGTAATTGCCATTCTTTGGTTTGGGAATTCCATTTTGGTGAGGAGGTTTCGCCAACAACATAGGGTCCCCAATAGCGTCGGGTGCCATCTTGGGCAAAGGCTACTAAAATATCTCCTGTTTCTAGTTTTAAGTTACCCTCTGGGAGGGATAAAATTAAACCTTTTTGACTACCTTCTTGGGGATCAAAATCCCAATGAGCGGGAAGATTATATTTTGTTTTGCTGGCTGCGGAGTTTTTGACGGCTGAATGTCGCGCTAATAGGGCTAGACGTACAGGTTGATTTGTTTGATTGCTCATTCGCAAACTACCTAAGCCTTTGCTTTTATTAGCTGGGGTTTCTGGAGTGGGTTTTGCTAATTGTTTATGTGTTGCACTTGTGACATTGGCTGCACTAGCAGATATCACTTTTTCTGATGAGGTTGGTGGGGCTATCTTTTCTTCTAATGCAGGAGTTTGATCCGTAAGTGTTGATAAAACGTCTGGCTGGTCAGGCTCAAAGGATACACTCAGTCCTAAGCATCCGGCTAGGAGTCCTAGTAGTCCCAATGCACAAGTTATAACTGCCAAGTTGCGATACATGGAAGATTTCATAATCATACTTTTTAGAGATAAGATTTTTCTTAGTTGTCAGTTTTGAGGGAATAGATACAAGGCAAGAGAAGAAATTTCTCTCCAGTTCCAAATCCCAAATTCCCAGTCCCCAATGTCCAGTTAATTTCATGCAAAATACTCGTCTTAATAACCTATTAGATACTATTGCTAGTAGCTTGGGGCAATGGTTTGTTAATCCTTGGCGGCGATTTTCGCTGCTGTTAATTTCTTGGTTGTTTGGTTTTTTTCTGGGTTCGGCAGTGTCTACTACTGCTGGACAAAAGGCAGAGTTGGATATTGTTGTAGCTGCTTTTTTAGTTCTACTGACGGAGATTACCAGCAGGATATTTTATAGTCGCAGCTTTTTTGCTAGACAAGCAATTTGGGTAGAATCTCTGAATTTACTCAAGATTGGTTTTATCTACAGTCTATTTTTAGAGGCTTTCAAGTTAGGTTCTTGATTTGTTTGGGGGTGCTGATTATGACCGATGAGTGGCTAAATGAATTTTTTACTAAAGGTGTTATGGATGCCTATTGGCAAGTTTCTGCACAAGAGGCAGCATTGGCAGATTCTGTGAGGGCAAAGATTTTTGGCATTACCCCGGAGAATGTAGCTCAAGTTATTTTAGAGCGATCGCTCCTACTTAAATCTGTTTTACCTACTTTTAGCCAATTTTGCCAAACTAACCTGCAAATACCGTCTCAAGCCATGTTACAGGTTTTGTGGGATTTATGGCTACCGCTGGCGAGCAGAATTGTCTCAAGTCGTCAAAATTTGGGTAGACCTTTTATCCAGGGGATTTTAGGTGGACAAGGTACTGGTAAAACCACCCTGTGCCAGATTCTGAGTTTGATTATCCAGCAGTTGGGATACTGTACTTTGTGTTTATCTTTGGATGACTTGTACAAGACTTATAGCGATCGCCTGGCTTTAACTCAGCAAGATCCCCGTTTAATTTGGCGCGGCCCACCAGGAACCCACGATCTCGACTTAGCTTTAATTTTACTCGATCAGATTCGTGAAGGCAATAGTCCTGTCAGCGTTCCCCGTTTTGATAAATCCGCTTACTCTGGTGCAGGCGATCGCACCACTCCAGAAATTTTTACCAACGTTGATATAGTCCTATTTGAAGGCTGGTTTGTTGGTGTGCGCCCCATTGATCCCCAAACTTTTGATACTGCACCGCCACCTATAGTCACAGATGAAGACCGGGCTTTTGCTCGTGACATGAATCATCAACTCCAAGCTTATTTACCATTATGGTCACGCTTAGATAGCTTAATAGCACTTGATCCCAGCGATTATCGTTGTTCTTTACAATGGCGTAAACAAGCAGAACAAAAAATGATTGCTACTGGCAAATCAGGTATGAATGACGCAGAAATAGAAGAATTTGTCAATTACTTTTGGCGATCGTTACACCCAGAATTATTGATCAAGCCGTTACTGAAATCCGCCAAAGTTGATTTAATCGTGAAAGTTGATACAGACCACTCTTTTGGTGCAATATATAGTCATTACTCTTGACATTCCTAAATATATCCACCCAATTAGCTGTAAAACGTTTACAAAATACAGCAAAATATGGCTTACGCCACGCTACGCTATCAGGAGTCAGGAATAAAACTGGCTTTGTGTATAGGTTCGAATTTAGATGTTGTACCTCCTAACTACGCAAACTGCTGTGACTCACCGAATTCTAAAAAAGCCGGAGATATATATGGGTATTACATTTATTTTCACCCACTAACTATAAAATATATAACAAACATAAATCATATATGAATAATCAATACTTTAACATACCGGAAAATCTCAATTATAGTCATTATGAACAACAACCAATTCACACCCCTGGTTATATACAGGCACATGGTGTACTCCTAGCTTTACAACAACCAGATTTAACAATTTTACAAATAAGTGACAACACAAATTATTTTTTTGGAATCCCCGCAGAATCTTTACTTGGGCAAAACTTAAACTGCCTCTTATCTTCAGAACAAATAGAATCCATTACTAATTCCTTACAAGAGGATAAACCCGTAGTTGTCCATACATTAGAAATTATAAATTACCACAAAAAAAAATCTTTCACATTATTAGGGATACTGCATCGTTCTAATGGAGTTTTAATCCTAGAATTAGAGCCTCATACAGCTATCATAGCAAATTCATTAATAGGATATACTTATCTTTTAGAAACAGCAATTTCCAACATCCGTAACGCCTTCAATTTATCCGATATTCATCAAATAATTGCCCAAGAAGTGAGAAAAATAACTCACTTTGATCGAGTAATGATCTACAGTTTTACAGCAGACTACAGTGGAGTCGTTATTGCCGAAGATAAACAAAGTCATTTAGAAAGTTATTTAGGGTTACATTATCCTGCTTTTGACATTCCCAATCAAGCCAGACAACTTTACTACAAAAATCGGCTACGAATCATTCCTGATGTTAATTTTCAACCTGTAAAAATTATTCCCAGCAATCATCCTCTTAGCAATGAACCCCTTGACTTAAGTTGTGCAATATTAAGAAATATCTCACCCTGTCATATAGAATACTTACAAAATATGGGTGTGACTGCTACAATGTGCATTTCTCTCATTTATGAAAATAGGCTTTGGGGTTTAATTGCTTGTCACCATTATTCCCCCAAATATATTGATTATGAAATTCGCAAAATTTGTGAAGTAATTGGTCAATTTGCATCTATTGAATTAGTTAATCATCGTGAACGAGCCTTGAATTTTTATCGTCACAAAGTAAAATTAATTCAACAGGAGCTAAATCAAAATTTAACCAATGAATTAGATTATATTGGCAACGTCTTTCAGCGGAATAAAACAAATTTATTAAAATTATTAAAAGCCAATGGCACAGCAGTTTTATTACAAGGACAATTAATATTAATTGGTAATACTCCATCGGCAGAAGATACGCGGGAGCTAGTAGACTGGATCTTAAATCAAAAAAATCAAAAAAATCAACAAGAGATTTTTTACACAGATTCCCTTCCACAAATATATCCAAAAGCTAGTAAATTTCAAGATATAGCAACTGGGATTTTAGCAATTTCAATATTTCTTCATCAGCAGTCTTATCATATTATCTGGTTCAGACCAGAGCAAATTCAAACTGTAAATTGGGCAGGTAATCCCCATGAAGCAATATCTGTCAACTTGGATCAGGAATATTACCTCACCCCACGTAAATCATTTGAACTATGGAAACAGACAGTTAAAAACAAATCACTTCCTTGGCAAATATTTGAAATTGAAGTGGCACAAGAGATGAGAAATAGTCTCATGCTTGCAGCACTAGAGTTTTCACAACTAGCATTACAACAAGCAGCTGAACAAGCAGAAATTGCCAACCGTGCGAAAAGTCAATTCTTGGCCAAGATGAGTCATGAATTACGAACTCCACTCAATGCCATCTTAGGTTTCACTCAAATATTAACCCGTAATAGCTCATTATCTCAAGAAGATCAAGAAAATTTAGACATCATTAGTCGCAGTGGTGAGCATTTGCTGTCATTAATTAATGATGTATTGGAAATGTCCAAGATTGAAGCTGGTAAACTCACCCTAAATGAAACCTATTTTGACTTGTATCGTCTCATTTACTCAATTCAAGAAATGTTTGCCCTCAAAGCAGCAGATAAGGGAATAAATTTAATTACTGAATTTGGTGTCCAGGTAAATAAATATGTATTTGGAGATGAAGGAAAACTCAAACAAATACTCATTAATTTAATAGGTAATGCTATCAAATTTACCGTTATTGGTCACGTTGCTATCAAGGTATCCTGTCCTCAAAATTATACATCTTTAGCTGTAACAAATGGCAAAGTAATAATTGAATTAGAAATAGAAGATACAGGTGCAGGTATTGCTCTTGAAGACCAAGAATTAATTTTTGAAGCATTCCTCCAGTCCAAAGGTGGAAGACAGTTTATGCAAGGTACTGGACTGGGATTAGCTATTAGCCGTCAATTTGCCAGACTCATGGGAGGTGACATCACAGTTAAGAGTATTTTAGGTGAGGGTACAATCTTTACTTGTCGCGTTCAACTCAGTCTTGCTAATAAGGGAGATGTCATTTCTCCCATTAAAAATACCAACAGAGTTGTGGGTCTAGAACCAGGACAACGTAGATACAGAATCTTAATTGTTGAAGACATTTTAGAAAATCGTCTTTTGCTAGTTAAACTGCTAGAATCCGTTGGTTTAGATGTACGTGCAGTAGAAAATGGGTTACAAGCAATTGATATTTGCCAAGAGTGGGAACCCCATCTAATTTGGATGGATATACAAATGCCAGTCATGAACGGGTATGAAGCAACCAAACAAATTAGAGCCATGAATCAAGGAAAAAATATCATCATGATTGCTCTAACTGCAAGTGCTTTTGAAGAAGATAAACAAGCTATTTTACAAGTCGGTTGTGACGATATTGTTTCTAAGCCTTTTGAAGAAAAAATCCTCTTTGAAAAAATGGCACAGTATCTAAATTTACGTTATCTCTATGCAGATATTAATCAGCAAAAAAAACAAAATAAGCCGAAGAATGATCATAAATTAACAAAATTGAGTAGCTCTGATTTACAGGTTATGCCACCATCTTGGATTGCTCAGGTTCATGCAGCAGCAATAGTCATTGATGATGCACAACTTTATGAACTGTTTGAACAAATACCCGCAGAACATGAACAACTAGCTGAGGCATTAAAAAATTTAGTTTATAACTTTCATATAGAAACAATTATTAACCTCACTTCTCCTGACTTTAATCAAATTAAATTAAATTAAATTATGTTTTCATCTGATTACGAACACAATTTTGGACAAATTTTAATTGTTGATGATAATCCAGACAATCTCCGTTTATTGTCCAAAATGTTAGAATCAAAAGGATTTAAAGTTAAAAAAACAGTTAGTGGAGAAATTGCCATACAAGCAGCAAAAATAGAACCTCCTGATTTGATTTTACTAGATATTAATATGCCAGATATGAATGGCTATGAAGTATGTAGACAATTAAAATCTCAAGAAAAAACTGCTAATATACCTATAATTTTTATCAGTGCTTTAGATCAGACTACTGATAAAGTTATAGCCTTTGAAATTGGTGGAGCAGACTACATTACAAAACCTTTTCAAGAATTAGAAGTATTAGCAAGAGTGAGAAATCAAGTTGTTATTTACCAGCAAAATCAGCAACTTATTCAACAAAATAAAATTTTACAACAAGAAATCACAGAACGTCAACGAGTTGAAGCAGCTTTGCTGGCAGCAAATCAGCAATTACAACTTTTTGTTTTTCTCGATGGATTAACAGGAGTTGCCAACCGTAGAAAATTTGATGAATATTTAAATTTAGAATGGCAAAGACTCGCTCATAAAAAATTGCCTCTGTCTTTATTATTATGTGATGTAGATTTTTTCAAAAATTATAATGATACTTATGGTCATTTAACAGGAGATGATTGTTTAAAGCAAATTGCTAAAACACTTAAATTATCAGTTAAGCGTCCATCTGATTTATTAGCTCGTTATGGTGGAGAAGAATTTGCAGTAATTCTTTCCAATACCAATGAAAAAGGAGCTATTTACTTAGCTGAAGACATTCGACAAAAAGTATATAATCTTAAAATTCCCCATGCTCAATCTAAAGTTGATAATTTTGTTACTTTGAGTATAGGAGTTGCAACTATTTTCCCGAATATGCAAATTGCTCCCAATACTTTAATTGAAGTTGGAGATAAAGCACTCTATACTGCAAAAGCGCAAGGTAGAAACAGAATTGTAGCTGAAAATTTGATGTATAGGCATTTTCCTTATAAGGAGAATTAAGGTGGAATTAATCCGAAATCCAAAATTGCATGACACAGGATTCGCGGAGAGAACGCAGAATATACTGAGCAGATTTTGGGAAATGTTAGCATAAAATATCCTTTATAACACGGAAACGATAATCTATGTATCAGTATTTATTGATAGTATTAATTAGTAATAATTTGAGCTAGCTATTTGATAGTTAATAAGCGATTAATTAATAATGGACAATAAACCCATTGCTTCATAAGACTTTCAAAAATAGAGTTTTTTGTGAATCCTTGATGAATGTGGAATACAAGGTTGTCGTTTGTAGCAATAGCATCTATACTAAATTAAAGTATGTAGCCATACAAATTTGATTCGGATATAGTAGATGTCAAAACAATTACCTGAGATCGGCACATTGTTGAATATTCAGGAATGTGTGATAAAAGCTATATACTATCACGCTACACTACTTACTCTACTGCTTACTTAATTCCGCATCAACCAGGGTATATTTCAATACTAAATGAGGCAACGTTAAAAATTCAACGTATGTAACGAAATGTACAATAAACAAAGACCTTGAAAATAAATTATTCCACGGTTTTTACAAAAATATACATACATCGGTTTTATCGTGCCGACTTACTCAGGACTTACGCAAACAGAACGAAAGTCAAGGTAATTCATGAATTACCTCTACGCAAGAATAAGGTTTTTAGTCAAATCTTGCGTAAGTCCTATTACTTACTCAATTAATATCTAAAAGCTATCAGTTGGTTTGGGGAAAGGTTAAAGGGTAAAGATTTTTCTTTCCCATTCTCCTTTCTCCAGACGCGCAGCACCAGAAATACGAAGTCTTGATTTGAAACTCCTGATTTTAATGATGGAGTTTCCCATACCCTACACCCCCTTTATAAAAATGATTGAACAAAAAAATCGGGAAATAATTGCCTACAAACAACAGTTAGAACAAGCACAATATGAATACAACCGTTTTACAAAAGTTTTGGTTACAGCTAATCAGGATTTACAATCCGGTGTTCTCTTAGACCCTCTGACGAGATTGGCCAATCGGAAAAAGTTTGATGAATATTTAAATTTGCAATGGCAAAAACTTGCTCGTGAAAAATCACCAATTTCTTTATTATTATGCAATGTGGATTTTTTGAAAAACTGTATTGATGCTGATGATCATTTAACAACAGACAGATACTTGCAGCTATTAGCTACAAAAATTAAATCTGTAGTTAAACGTTCAACTGATTTAGTAGCTAGTTATGACAATAAAAAATTTGCTGTAATTCTCCCTAATACTGATTCTAAAGGTGCTGTTTATGTAGGCAAGTTAATCCAAGGAAAAGTTGATTATTTGAAAATAAATCATTTTCCATTTAGAAATAATGAATCTTTTACCTTGAGTATAGGAGTGGCTACTATTTTCCCTAATGTTAAAATGCTTCCAAATTCTTTAGTTGATATGGTGGAAAAAGCTGTTGATACTATAAAATTCTAAAAAAATATCTCTAAGCAATACACACTTAAGATGCACATTTTTTGAAGATATCCCTTAATTCAATAATGTTTAGTTCAGGATTTTTGTAGATTGGGTTATGCCTTCGGCACAATACGTGAACGTTTCGCAACCCAACCTACATAATTTAATTTTTTTGAGTGAGCTAAACCGAAAAGTATTGTCTCTTAAGTCCTCTAAAAAAGGGGACAATAGAGGTATTTTATCCCCCATTAGGAGAGAGGGTGGTATGTTATTGAAATTGTTGAACTAAATCATAAAAAGGTTGCCAATTATCTGCTTCTATTATTGGCTCCCAAATTGATTCAATTACAGGTCTTAATAAATTAGCTTGGGGATTATATTTAGTTAAATTTTTGGCAATTATTACCATTTGATCGGGGTCAAAATTATTGAGAATTTTATGATAAAGCACACACCAATTATCAAAAAGTGCAGATGATCCTAACGCCGGGACAATTTCAGAATCATTCATTACGAAAGCTGGCTCATCACGCCATTTACTTGAAAAAGTACGACTCATATCCGCGAAAAATTGATGATAACTAATTTGACTATCTTTTAAGAAGGTAATTGTTAGTTCTAATAAATCCTCAGCTTCTGCAAAATTTAAATTGTCAAAACCTAATTTTCTCAACATCAAATTTCGATATTCAACCTGATAATATTCGGCAAATTTAGCCAAACCATTTTGTAAATCACCTATATCAATTACTGCCTTTAATGGTTCTTGCAGCATTTCTAAATTCAAATGACAAATACTCGGTTGCTGACCGTAACAATAGCGTTGATAATAATCGAAGTATGCGGCGGTAAAGTATAAATCATAAGTAGGAATAAAAGCATAGGGTCCGTAGTCAAAACTCTCCCCTGTAATTGACATATTATCAGTATTCAAGACTGCATGACAAAAACCTGCGGCCATCCACTGTGCTACTAACTCTGCTACTCGCTGTACTAATTCTGCATAAAACAGGGCATATTTATCATTTTCATTAATTAGGTTTTGGTAATATTGCTCAATCACATGATCTAACAATTTTTTAGTTAAATCAGGACGTTTTAAATAGTGCAGTCTTTCAAAAGTGCCAAACCGGATATGAGATTTGCTCATTCGTATCATTACTGATGAACGAGTAGGGGAAGGTTCATCTCCACGCCATAAACCTAATCCGGTTTCAATCATGCTCAAACAGCGGGAGGTTCTGACCCCTAAACGGTGAAGTGCTTCGGCTGCAAGAACTTCTCTGACTCCACCTTTGAGTGTGAGCATACCGTCACCACCACGGGAGTAAGGTGTTCTCCCAGAACCTTTTGTACCAAAGTCATATAATTCGCGATCGCTTCCCCTAACTTGTCCATATAGAAACCCTCTACCGTCACCTAAATTTGGGTTGTATTCACCAAATTGATAACCGTGATAACGCAATGCTAAAAAGGGTTTTCGTTGTTGAAATTTACCAAAAGCGGTAATAAAATCTTCATCTTTTACTAGTTGTGGATCAAGTCCTAACCGAGGTAATAATGCATTATTGCGCCAACGCAGGATATGTTGAGGAAATTCCTCTGCGACAACTTCATCGTAGTAATCATTACCTAGAGATTCTAAGGCGCTTTCGTAGTTGAGAGATAGTAAAGGATTGCTAGAATTTTTGTAATTTGGAGTTTCAGTCAGTGTCATTATCAGCAATTTTAGATTGTTCTTATCTTTATCTTACATGATTAGTAATTGGTGGTTGGTAATTGGTGATTGGTAATTCAAAAACTCCTGACTTCTGACTCCTGGACTCCTGACTCCTTTTAATATGGTTTCCAGTTATAATTAGTCAAGCTGGTGAGAATATGATCTTCCCATTTACCATTAATTAATATATAGTCTCTAGCATATCCTTCAATGACAAAACCCAATTTTTTTAGCACGTTACCACTACGGCGATTGTGCGGCATATAATTGGCCATGATGCGATGAAAATTTAATTCTTGAAAGATATATTCTGTGCTGGCTTTTAATGCTTCTGTCATGAAGCCATGACCTTGTGCTGTTTCTGCTAGACTATATCCCACATTACAAAAATTAGCTGCTCCGCGCACAAAACTACTAAAATTGACAACGCCAATAATTTTCGTGGGGTCGATTTGGTGATATATAAATAATCTTAAGGCGCAGCCGTGAATTAATTCCAGATGATATTGTTCGATTTGATATTGCCAATATTCTGTTGTGAAAAAACCATCAACCCAAGTGGGTGAAAATGGTGTAAGATAGGCTTTATTAATAGTAAAATATTGGATAATTTGTGGTATATCTTCGGGAATCGCCACTCTTAATAACAGACGATTGGTTGTGATTAGTGGCAGTTCTGATTTCATACACTAGAATTATTAATTTTGTGTATTTTAGTAACAATCTACAAAAGGATAGTGAAGGTGGGAATACGCTACGATTGGCAGCAAGATGAGATTTTGGCAATATATAATACACCATTTCTAGAGCTTATTTATCAAGCTGCTAGTGTGCATCGCCAATTTCATGACCCAAAACAAATACAAGTTTGTAAGCTTATCTCTATTAAAACAGGTGGTTGCCCGGAAGATTGTGGTTACTGCGCTCAATCTTCCCGCTATAAAACAGAGGTAAAGCCGGAAGCACTGCTAGAAAAAGAAACGGTGATTAACATCGCTCAAAAAGCGAAAGAAACAGGTGTCAGTCGTGTCTGTATGGGTGCTGCATGGCGGGAAGTGCGGGATAATTCCCAATTTGAGGAAGTCCTAGATATGGTCAAGGATGTTACTTCCATGGGTTTGGAGGTATGCTGCACTTTGGGGATGCTAAATGCGAATCAGGCCAAGCGGTTAGAGGATGCGGGACTTTATGCTTATAATCATAATTTGGATACTTCCCAGGAGTATTATAGTACAGTGATCACTACGCGCACTTATGGCGATCGCTTGAATACAATTGAAAATGTCCGCCAAACTAATGTTACTGTCTGTTCTGGTGGCATTCTCGGCTTGGGCGAAAGTGTGGAGGATCGCGTAGGAATGTTGTACACACTCTCCAATTTACAGCCCCATCCAGAATCTGTGCCGATTAATATTCTCTCACAAGTTCCTGGTACACCGTTAGCGGATCAACCGGAAGTACCAATTTGGGATGTAGTACGGATGATTGCTACCGCTAGAATTGTCATGCCCACTTCTGATGTGCGCTTAAGTGCAGGTAGAGCAAAACTTTCCCAAGTTGAACAAGCTTTATGTTTTATGGCGGGGGCTAATTCGATTTTCTCCAGCGACGACAATAAAATGTTGACGGTGACAACGCCTTGTCCTGATTATGATGCAGACCGGGAAATGCTGAATTTACTGGGTTTAGAAATGCGTCCACCATTCCAAAAACAGGAAAAAACACCTGTGGCTTTGACTGTGTAGATCCTGGTTCAAAAATGCTAACCATTGCTAAAAATTGTCCTGATTTAGCTAAGTTTGACATTTATATGGCTTAATGCCACACTCCGCTATCAGCAAGACCTATTTAGCCCCCTTGTTAAGCTGCGGTGTACACACAAGTCTTACCAGTCTTCGTTTTGTGCCTATCTTGCCCCCTAAATCCCCTGCCCCCGTGACCCCCAAACTTGGGTGTAAAATGGGGGACTTTGAAAATTCTTGTTCCCCCATAATTGGGGGTTAGGGAGCGGTTCGGTAAGGGCTTGGCTAAATTCGATCACTTGTGTGTACACTGTAGCCTTGTTAAAAGGGGTTTAGGGGGGAATGGCCGCTATCAATAAGTGCCTAAAATCACAGCCAGAAACTTTTAAAACACCCTCTTAAACTCCCACTGCAATCTTCACCTTTTCCCGTTTACCAGTTGCAACCAACCATTTACCACCAGAAGGGGCTAAAGTCACACCCCGACGCATAGGTTTGACAGGAATATTATCTACTAATTCCAAATCTAGCTGCGATAAAACTGTGGCTAAAACCAATTTCATTTCAAACATAGCGAACGCCATACCAATACAAATACGATTCCCACCACCAAAAGGAAGATATTCATATTGTGAATATTGCCGTTCTAAAAAGCGTTCTGGTTTAAATTTTTCCGGTTCAGGATATAAATCAGGACGACGATGAGTTAAATATATGCAAGGTGCAAGTAAAGTACCTGCTGCAAATTCATAACCCATTATTTTTGTTGGTGTTTTGACTATGCGAGGTAAAGTAATCATCGCAATTGGGTAAATACGTAAAGTTTCTTGGCAAATGGCAGTCAGATAAGGCAAACGATAAATTTCATTTAATTCTGTATTTTCAGCAATACTATTTAACTCATTAATCAGCTTTTCTCGAACTGTGGGTAAATTGTGAATCCAATATAATGCCCATGTTAAAGCTGAAGCCGTAGTTTCATGACCAGCTAACAACAAAGTCATTAATTCATCACGCAATTCTATATCTGTCATTCCTTCCCCATTTTCATCTTGGGCTGACATCATTAAGGAAAGAATATCAGTGCGAGATGAATCAGGATTGTCTCTACGTTCCTGAATTTCGGTGTAGAGAATTTGATGAATTTTTTCTCTTTCACGTAGGAATTTTCCCCAAGGACTCCAAGCACCTAAATCTAGTTGTAATGCAGGGAAAAAAGTGACAGCAGAACGCAAAGGAGAACCTGATAAATCTAGTAAAGAAGTTACAAGTTTTTGTAATTTTGTCAAACGTTCTCCCTCACTCAAGCCAAATACAGCTTGTAAAATCACCCGCAGAGAAATTTCTTGCATGGAATCCCGCACAGAAAAAGGTTGACCAAGTTGCCAATCACTAATTACTTGTTGTGTAATGTTAGTAATAATTTGTGCGTAGGCTTTCATTCGTTCCCCATGAAATGGAGGAGTTAACAATCTCCTTTGACGTTGGTGATTTGCACCATCTATTAATAGTAAAGAATTATCTCCAACTAAGGGTTTAATCAGTTTATTTGATCTGCCAGCATCAAAATAATCTGGTGGAGTTGTAAAAACTTCTTGAATCCCTTGGGGGTTGCTAATAAATACTATTGGTTCTGCATTTGTTAGCTGAAGTGAAAAAAAATCGCCGTGAGTCTTGGCAGATATGTCCATGAGTTGCAAAGGATTGAAAACCCATTGCAGACGCTGAATAAAGCTGGGAATTTTTGAGCTAGGTGGGAGTTGCATGACAAAAATTAATATCTATTTATTTTCTCACTAGGCTAACAAATCTACCAATAAATGCCAAATATTTTTCAAAAATCTATCTTGAGGTTATTTCTACTTAAAAGTAGACTCGATTAAGTTGGTAAGGGAGAAATAATTTGTTATGTAATTATTATACAAATTTATACAAATTTATCCAAAAATCTATGGTAGATATTTATATTCTTGATTTATTGGTAATTGGTCTACTCTTACTGATTGTTACTTTAGGTTCAGGTTGGATTTCCCGTCTACCTCTTTCTTTTGCCATGATCTACCTCATGGTAGGGATTTTTTTGGGACCTTATGGTACAGGGTTGATTCAATTACGTCGTCATGAATTATTCAATGCTGAATTGCTGGAAAGATTAACTGAATTTGTTGTGATTATTTCTGTGTTTAGTTGTGGCTTAAAAATAGTTACACTTCTCCAGTGGAAGTTTTGGAATATTACAGCCCGACTGATTGGATTGTTAATGCCAATTTCCATCTTTTCCCTAGCTATTGTGGGGAAATTATGGTTAGGGATGAATTGGGGAGAGGCTATTTTATTAGGTGCAATTCTGGCACCAACTGACCCTGTATTAGCCTCAGAGGTGCAACTGACAGATACACATGACGATGATGAGTTACGCTTTGGTTTAACTTCTGAGGGAGGCTTAAATGACGCTTTAGCTTTTCCGTTTGTTTATTTTGGTATTTATGCCCTGAAAGATAGTAATTGGCATAATTGGTTAGGAAAATGGTTTGTAGTTGATGTAATATGGGCGATCGCAGCTGGGATAGTTATGGGGCTGATTGTTCCTTTGGTAATAGTATGGATTGATAAAAAAATCCAAAAACATCGTCCTGCTGATGCGGTAATGGAAGATTTTGTTGCTATCAGCACGATTTTGATCACTTATTCTTTAACAGAAATTGTCAATGGCTATGGATTTTTAGCAGTATTTGTAGCTGGTTTAGCTGTCCAAAGAAGTTACACAAATCCTCAAAAACCACTTGCACAATTAGAATTTATTGAGCGATTAGAAAAGCTATTAGAAGTTGGTCTAATTTTGCTTTTAGGAACAATATTATTATGGCAGCCAATGTTTAATTATGCTGCCCAATCTTTATTAGTCATCAGTTTGCTATTTTTCGTGATCCGACCTGTGGGAGTATGGATTAGTACCATTGGTAAACGTCCATTAAATTCTCATCGTCACACTTTTAAACCAGCCACTCGCTTGCTATTTGGTTGGTTTGGGATTAGAGGTATAGGTTCTTTATATTATCTTGCTTATAGTTTAAGCAACGGCTTAAAAGATGAGGCTGCTGAACAAATAGCCTGGATAACTTACACAACGATTGTCGCTTCTGTGATTGTACATGGAATTAGCGCCACTCCGTTAATGAATTGGTATGAGCGTAATATTGCCAATTGCACAAAATCTAATATTCCTGCAACAATTGATGAATTTGATTAACGAAGGCAGGAGGCAGAGGGCAGGAGGCAGGAGGCCATTTTTGTCACGGGGATTTATACCCCTCTCCAAGAACTTTGGACGAAGATACGGTTTTAGATCCGATTGTTTCGATAACTATTAAACTATCAGCAGTCAGCTTTTTTAAACTGCCCAAAATACCTATTTTATATTCAAACATTTTCACTCATGACTTCTGACTCCTGCTGGATCTTAAATATGCTTTGTATTACATTGTGACCCAATGAGAATTAATTTGTATTTCCCGTTCTTGCATAATTTCTGTAAATAAATTCGTAGGTAATGCTGATTCTACAGGTGAAACTCCAGGGTGTTTAAGTTTACCTTCTAGGATTAATTTAGCGATACTACCAGTACCGACACCAGAAACAACAGCAGTATTTTCATGGACTAAAGTTGCAGCATAAACAACTGTTTGACCATCTTTTGTTCCTGTCACTTCTGCGCGTACTGCTACTCCAATTCCAGTAAAGATATTTGTTAAATCAGTCATGCTATGACTAACATGAGACAAAAATTCGATCATGTAACGACGCTGCATTAACCATTTTGGAAAAATATGGGCAGCTATCCAAGTGAGATGGTTGTAAAAATCAGGAATTGAACCAAATTTAGTAATTACGGTTTTTACTGTGGGAAAAGAATGAGGTAGTGTGATAGTTTCTGGCATATCAAACCAATAAACTCCACTACTTTGATATGGATGAGGAAAGTTAATATTTTCTCGGTCAGAATAAGGTGTAACTAAACGCCATTCACCATTTATCCAAGCTTCAAAAGAATTCTGTAAACCCAGGAATGTAGTTCGCATGACGGTAACTCCAGCACCACCAGAACCAGAGACTAAATAACTTAAATGTATTTTTTCTGGTTGTTCAAATTTCTCAATTCCCTGACGTACTAAACTGTTAGAAATACCGGGAAAAATACCAGTATTAATAATTGCTGTTACTCCCGCCTCAACAGCTTGTTGATGTAAATTTAACGCCTTTTGAGTATAGGAACGGTGATCACTGACATCTAAGTAATTTACACCTTGGTCAATGCAAATTTCTAAAACTTGTGTATCTCGATAGTGAAAAGGCCCAGCACAGTGGACAACTAGATTTGATTGTGCGATCGCATCCCTTAATTTGTCAACTTCTCCCAAATCCAATTGCAAAAACCGTACTCTCTCACCTAAAGATAAACTCCCCTCTGGGGAACGTCCAGTGATAGTAATATCTGTCTGTGTATGCTTGAGGATATCATTAGCAACTGCGCTACCAATGCGTCCCCGTCCTCCAAGAATTAAAACACGGTCTGTCATGATTACAGTTTGGACAACATTATCTTTATTTCATCAGATTTATGTCCCTTTTGTCATCGGTAACAAGTCATACAATTTTAGATTTTAGATTTTAGATTTTGGATTGGGAATACCCTTCTGTGTCCGAGTCTTACCAAAATATTCTTTCAAAATCATTTTTAAAATTGGTACTAGACAGGAATTCATACTGATTATTTTGTGATTTTTAGTTCATTATGTAGATGGATTCAGGGAGACAGGTGTTGTCTTACCCTTTCAAAGCAAAAGCAAACACATATTTCCAAAACTTCAGCAAGTTTTCATCTGAACTTAATAATATCTTGATTTTTTATGTGTTAGGCTTACCGACATTAGTAAAAATACAGTACCTAAAATTTTGGAGTTAATATCTTCAAGGTATAAAATTAACGTGAAGAAATCGGCAGATAGCTTTCAAGAAAAATAAATTTCTCTGTCGAATCAACATCTTAATTAGCATCTACTCTAATTTTTTGGTACTCAGACAGGGTAATTTCATCGGCTGGTGATCAAAAATACCATCATCGCTACTGAACATCAAACAAATAACCGATAATTAACATTTTTAGCTCAATAACTTCATTGATGTCGTAGCCAAAATATCAAAATCAAATTCACTTTTGCAAAACTATTGAGGATTATTCAATAATGGTAGTTACTTTTAGGAAAACAGTTCGTGATCTTGTATTCAGCAATCGCCAACTAGCAAAACTATACTACTCTGTTAGTTTTAGTCAACCCGTTTTACCACACTGGGTCGGTGCTGATTACTACCGAACAAAATCATCATGGGAATTACAACCCCATCTTTGTCCCTGTGATATTGAATTGAACGAGTATTTGCAAAAATACAGTATTCAGGATCAGAGTATATTTCATTTCGGCACAGGCTCTCATCATATTGTGGGTTTAGAGAATCAGAAACTTGAAAAGCCCAATGAAATATTCGCCATTACTGCTTCTATCCCCGAACATGAAGAATATATCAGTCTATGTCGAAAAAATCGCCAACTCGCTAAATTTTACAAGGTGATTTGTACTGATATATACACTCTTACTGCTCGTTCTTTACCAATGTTAGATGTAGCTTCACTCTTTCATCTGGGTGAATTTTATATGCCTGAAGAAGCTCCTTTTGTACATCATGATGATGCATCTTTGGTTGATTTATTTTTGAGTAAGTTGAATCCTCACGGAAAAATTCTCTTTTACACAAAGTCTGTTGGTTGGGGTAAAGCTGAAGAAGTGATCAAATTATTCACAGCCCAAGGAAAAATCAAAAAAATCGAGGAATACAAAAATCTTTTGGTTTATTCCAAGCATGATTAATAGTTAGCGGTTTTCAAAATCCCTCTTCTCTAGTAGGGAAGGGGGTTAATCTTGTTATATCATGTCCAATTAAATACTTCTTCTTAAGGCAGAAGGGTGCAGGGGTAACTAGTACCGCAGGGCGGAAGTCAAAAGTCAAAAGTCAAAAGTCAAAAATAATATAGAATCAGCTTTTTGGCGGTTTAGAATGGCCATTTTATTTACGCCGTGTTGTACTAGTTATCAGCTATAATTGTATTGAGATTTTCAGTAGATCCTGTCTTTCTAATCCTTAAAACGGCATTATATTTGCTTTTAAATGACTTTGCCTTTACTTGGATTTGTGCAGAGGTTAAAGGACATCTAGTAGTGATTATATAGCAATACTTAGCAACTTCTTTATAATTTTGAGAAACAATTTTAATAGTATTTTCAATTTGTTCAAAAGCGTGTTCTACATCAGAACCTTTTAGTTCTACATAAATTTCAATATAAGGTTCATTAATAATTAATAACCAATCACATTTAACTCCTTGAATATCTAAACAACCATCCACTTGAACTTTAGTTACTTCTATTAAATTTTCATTAGAAAAAACTATTCTACTACTTTTCTTTTCTTCTATCAATATATTTTTATGTTTAATTTTCTCAGCACATTTCTCTAAATCCACAGATTTTATTCTCCAAGTTCAAGCTCTAATAATTTTTCAAAAACTCTACTGAACTCGTTGGATACATCATCAATTATATTTGTATCAATTAAGTTATTTTCTTGATTTATGATACTTTCCATCATGCCATTTTTGATGGTATAAGCACCAATATCATTAATATTTAACATTTGATTGTCTGGGATTATTTCAAATAAATCTTCTAATAAATGTAAGGATTCAGGTCTTTCTTGTAATGCTTTCAGAGTATTTCCTGCTTGAATTAAATTATTAAAAGCAGTTAATATGTAAGGGCTATGAGTTGTTATAAAAAAACTGTGTTTTTTTTGAGTTACGTTAAAAACCAAGCTAATCAAATTTACAATATATTTTTGCGATGTAGGGAATAAATGAGCTTCTGGTTCTTCGATAATAAAAAGATGGGTTGGACTTATAAAAGGTAAAATAGCTAGTATAATGGCCATCGGTAAAGCTTCTTGCTGTCCAGATGAAGAATTTGACAGATTAATTTTTCTATTATCATTTGTATATATCCAGTCCTGGTCTTTTTCAAATACGTAATTACCAACTATTATCTGATTTACTAGGTCATCAATTATATCAATGTATTCTTCATGAAACATTTTCCGGCTAGGGTATGTATTCTTTGCCATTTCATAAACTGATCCAAATTCTTTCAGAAAATAATCTATAGTGATTTTGCCAGATAGAAAAGAAAAAACATTTTTTTGTAAATCTGCAAAAAACGATCTTCCGGCTGGTATAAATGTTAGTAATCCGATATCTTGTTGAATGTATCGAGGAAAAATATTTTTTTCATATTCTGTAATCAATTCGGTATAAGGTTTGCCTATTTCTGTATATTCAGATATTTTATTTTTGTATTCTGCCAAGATAATTCTGCGAATTTTAACTAGATGTTCAGAGTATTCAAGAGATAGTTTATGCTGCTTGCCATGAGATATAATTTTATGATCTAAACGCACATAATACTGATCATTTTCATATAAAATATCGAATTCTTTGTCTTTCCAAGCATATTCAGGAAATATAGTTTTAAAATTAGCAATAATACTTCTATCAAACTCTGCTTTTCTTTGTCCATGAAACTGCATAGATAACCGATATTGAATGAAAAAATTTCTCCCAAAATAAACTAGTTTAGCAATTACACTTTTACCACTAGCTTGCTGTCCAATAATAATATTTATTTTTGATAAATTAAATTCAATATCTTTGATGTTTAAAAAGTTTTTTACTGTCAGTTTTTCCATAAGTTAAATTATAGTGTGAAATCCTCATTTAACACGATATTATACATGATACTTTATAAAGTTGAAACCCGCATAAATAGAAATTGTTGAGGTGCTATAACGAGAAATTCAGAAACCTGCAATGTATGAAATTAAGTGCGCTACATAGCGTTAACGCACCCTACATTATCTAAGTTATAACTACTTAATACCAAACACTGATCCAACAGTAGACTTAATCGAATTACCGGCATCCTTTAAAGTCTGAGTAATGGGGTGTTTATTTTGCAAAAATACCCTGGCACAATTGCGTCCTGGCATACCCGAAATTGAACCACCGGGGTGTGTACCCGCACCAGTTAAAAATAGATTGTCAATGGGGGTTTTGTAGTTCGCTAATTCTGGTAAAGGTCGGAAAAATATCATTTGATCCATAGTCATATCAATATGATAATAATTCCCTTTGTAAGCACCTAATCTTTCTCCTAATTCTGCTGGACTTTCTACTCTTCTAGCGATAATTGAAGTTTTCAAATTTGGTGAATAAGTTGCTAGTTTATCAACTACCCTATCTGCAACTTTATTTTTCAATTCATCAGTCCAACCTGTACCTTTTAAACCTGTACCTTCTGCACCTGCAATTTGATAAGGGGCAAAAAATTCAATCCACACTGTATGTTTACCTGGAGGTGCTAAACTGGGGTCAAGAAAGCTAGGCATGACTACATACATTGATGGGTCAGAGTCGGGAATTTCTCCTAATGTACATTTGCTATGAGCCTGTTCTACATGATTCATGGAATCAGCTATTAAGATCGAACCAATGAGATATTCATCTTGATGATTATGGTGGGGAAAATGTAGAGGTTCATCTAAGGCTAAATCTATCTTCAGGATGGTTTCATTGTTGTTAACAATGCGCCTTGTTAATCTTTCCCATAAATCAGGATCGACTGCATCAATATCATTTTTATCAGTCATTTGTAAAAACAAACGTTGAGCATCAATATTAGAAATGACTCCATATTTAGCTCGATATTCTTGACCACCTACAACCCTTACACCCACAGCTTTTGCATCATCAATTAAAACTTTTTCCACGTGCTGGTCTGTAAGAATTACGCCACCTTTGCTTGTGACTAAATTCACCAATGCTTGCACCAATGCACCTGTGCCTCCCCGTGGTCTAGCCATGCCGGGATTATGACGCATGGACATCATCATGACACCAATTGCCAGGTTTTTTTGTGAAGGTGGCGCACCGAGTTCTGAAGCTAATCTAGCAAGTGGTGCTTTCAAAAATTCTTCATCAAACCATTCATTGAGAATATCTTCAGCACTATTCAACATGGTTCGTACAAAGTCTAAGCTTTTAGATGGAGAACCAACAACTGAAACTAAATCTTTGACTTTTTGGATGTTGTAGTTACCAAAAATATCTATAATTGATTTGGGTGGGGCATTGAACATGGGAATCATGGCACTAATAGCTCGTTGCCAATAGTCTGTAAATTCTGCATATTTTTTAGCATCACGTTCATTGTAACGAGCAATTTCTGCACAGGTTTTTTCTAATGATTTATGAGCTAAGAAATATTTACCATCTGGGTGTGGACAAAAAACTACTGGGTCACATTCTAGATATTCCAAGCCGTATTTTGTTAGTTCTAATTCTTCAACAACTGGACCCAAATGAATAAATTCATGGTCAATAGCACACAAGTTAAATTTAAAGCCTGGTGCTTTGTCTGGTATACATTCTTCGGTTGTGGCTGCACCTCCAGGAACAGGGCGCTTTTCTAGTAGCAGGACACTATAACCTGCTTTGAGTAAATACGCAGCACATACTAAACCATTGTGTCCTGCACCGATAATTACAACATCATATTCTTTCATGAATTTTCTTGTCAAATAAACTAGGTTTTAGAGGTGAGAAAATTTTAATAAATTTACATTATTTTGAATTTATCAACATTTACTATTGAGTATAATAAACCTTAATTGTCAGAAAGTATAGTTTCTGGTAAGGGAATTTGCTTAACGTGCGCTTCAACTATGAGTATTAAATTACTCTTTTGTATTTCCATCTCTTTAATAGAAAATACCATATTTTCCCACTCAAATGATGGTAAGTTGATAATTTCTTTAACTTTTTGCATGGCGGCGGCAATTAATTCTATTCTAATTCCTTCTCCTTCGGTACAGCGAAAACTTTCCAGCATGGGAGGTTTGGTTTGAGTGCGGGGATGAGCGATCGCATGATAACCTAAAATGTGAGTGTCTTCCTTTTCTTTAATCCAGGTTTTACCTTGAAATTCAAGTTTGCCGTCACCAGGTAAGAATATGTGCATTTCTTGTGGTTCAAAATTGACAATCTCTCCATCTACATTCAACTTGAATTTTTTCACTAAGCGGTTAACTATCTCTGAAGTCAAAGCGTAGTTAATATCTGCTTCCGTGAGGACAATACGAATATTGGCATTTACTGGTGCATTAAGTTTAATTTGACCTAAAATCACACTTAAAGGATCAACAACAATATTATCTGTTTGCAGATTAATTTCTTGGACACGAATTTTTTGTTGTACTACCAATCCTTGACCTGCAAGGTAAACTCCATCTAACTTTCCCTGAAATATTTTTCCAATATCCGTTTGCACTTCTACATTTATTTGTTCTACTTCATCTAGTTGTGCTGATAGCCTTCTTGCAGCTTCTTGAGATAATAATTGTTCTTCTAATTTGGGTTTTTCAGACATAATATATTTTGCTCTCCCAGGCTTATACTACTAGCTAATGTAGACTCTGAATACTGAGAGTGTATCTATATTTAGATATAACTAATTAGACAGATGTTAATTCTTCCGCAGGGGTTATTAAACTTTAAATGTGTAGAATTTATACCAATTTCAAATAGTGTTAATAACAAGTTAAGTCAATAAATTTTAAAATTAATGTAGAGACATTTTAGGTAATATCTCTACATTAATTTTTAATGGGTTTTAAAACTCCCCAGCTAAAGCGGGAATACAGCGTTCACACAATAAGGGATGTTCTTCTGATTCACCAACATGGGTAGAATAGTTCCAACAGCGATCGCACTTCTGTCCATCTGCATTTACTATTGCTATAGTCCAGTCTTCTGTGGTTGCTGTATATTTCAATCCTTGGAGTCCCTTAGCAGAGTCTAAAATCTCCACTTGGGAGGTCAGCAACAAATACCGAAGTTCATCAATACCGTTACCGCTAACAGGGTTAAAGGCTTTGATAGCATCGTTTAACTGTTTGTGAGGGATATGAATCAAAGCTTTCGCTTCCAGGGAAGAACCGATTAATTTTTCTATCCGCGCTTGTTCCAAAACCTTATTAACATCGTTGCGGAGTGTACGCAGAGTATCCCAAAATTCGGCTAGATCTTCGTTTTCCCATTCATCATCTACCTTTACCCAACCAGCTTCAAACACTGACTTAGAGGCTGTTTTGTAGGGGATAAATTGCCAGATATCTTCCGCAGTATGACATAAAACTGGTGCGATCGCTCTTGCTAAATTCTCCAAAGCAATCTGCAACACCGTTTGACAACTGCGACGACGGAAAGCATCAGCAGCACTGATATATAATCTATCTTTCGCAACGTCTAAATAAAAGTTAGACAAATCCACAACACAGAAATTCTGCACCGTTTGGAAAAAGCGGAAAAACTGAAAACTATCAAAAGCTTCCGTCACCTCATTAAACACCTCACGAATGCGGTGCAGCATATACTTATCCAAATCTGGTAAATCATCAAAAGCTACAGCATCCTTTTGAGGATCAAAATCATGCAAACTACCCAACAAAAACCGTGCCGTATTGCGAATCTTATTCCTAACATCAGCTAATTGCTTGATGATGTTATTACCCAGACGCACATCACCAGAATAATCTACCGAAGAAACCCACAACCGCAACACATCAGCACCATAAGCCGGTTGTTGTTTTTGATTACTACCACCTTGAATCATCAACTGAGGATCAACCACATTCCCCACCGACTTACTCATTTTTCGTCCATTTTCATCCAAAACGAAACCATGAGTTAAAACCGTTTTATAAGGTGCAATACCATTAACTGCAACACTGGTTAAAAGAGAAGATTGAAACCAACCGCGATGTTGGTCAGAACCTTCCAAATACATATCGACAGGATAGCATAACTCCGGTCTTTGCTTCGCCACCGCTGCCCAAGAAGAACCAGAATCAAACCAGACATCCATCGTGTCTGTACCTCTGCGGTAAGTTTTGCCATTATTGCGGTATTGTTCCGGTAACAACTCCTCAACCGACAACTCCCACCAAGCATCAGAACCTTTCTCAGCAATGATAGCTTGAACGTGATTAATAGTTTCCGCATTCAGCAAAACTTCACCAGTTGCTTCATCATAAAACACCGGAATAGGAACACCCCAAGAACGCTGACGAGAAATACACCAATCGGATCTTTCCGCTATCATAGGCGTGATGCGGTTTTCACCTTGAGCGGGAATCCAACGCACAGATGAAATACCCTTTAAAGCATCTTCCCTAAAACCAGCCACAGAAGCAAACCATTGTTCAGTAGCGCGGAAAATCGTTGGTTTCTTCGTTCTCCAATCATAAGGATACTTGTGAGGATAAGCTTCCTCCTTCAACAGAGAACCCGCTTCACTCAAAGCATCAATAATCGCTTGATTCCCATCACCCAAAACATTCAAGCCAGCAAACTTACCAGCCTCATCAGTGAAATTACCACTATCATCAACAGGCGCAAGAATCGGTAAACCGTAACGCTGACCAACAATGTAGTCCTCTTGACCATGACCAGGGGCAGTATGTACCAACCCAGTACCAGAATCAGTAGTAATATAATCACCACCAACCACCACCGGACTTTCACGGTCAAACAAAGGATGACGGTAAATAGTCCCTTCCAAATCTTGACCAGAGAAACGCACCTTCACCATCAACTCAGCATCCAAAACCGCAGCTAACCTATCCACCAACTCAGCCGCAACGATGAGATACCGGAACCTCACCCCCTCAGTCCCCCTCTCCGCAAGCAGAGAGGGGGAGGTAAATTCTTCCTTTCCTGCTTCTGGGGTGGAAGCAACTTCCTCTTGCTCATCCCCCCTCCTCGCTTGCGGGGAGGGGGTTAGGGGGTGGGGTTCTACTTCCACAACCGCATAATTCAAATCTGCATTCACAGCCACAGCCAAATTACCGGGAATAGTCCAAGGCGTAGTAGTCCAAACAGCCACGCCCAAATCAGGCAAGAAGCCATCCAAACTAGCTTTTAACCCTTCTGCAACCTTCTGCACCGGGAAAGCAGCGTAAATACTCCGAGAAACGTGACCTTCAGGATATTCTAACTCAGCTTCAGCCAAAGCCGTTTTAGAACTAGGACTCCAATGCACCGGCTTTAAACCGCGATAAATATAACCTTTGAGGAACATTTCCCCAAAAACGCCAATTTGCGCCGCTTCGTATTCTGGTTTGAGGGTTAAATAAGGATTTTCCCAATCACCCCAAATCCCATAGCGTTTAAAGCTTTCTCGTTGTTCATCAACCGTCTTCAATGCGAACTCTTTCGCTTTTTGACGCAATTGTAAAGGTGTAAGATTTTGCCGTTCCGCCTGCTTCATATTTTGCAGAACTTTCAACTCAATTGGCAATCCGTGACAATCCCAACCAGGAACGTAACGAATTTTACGACCTTGTAATAGATGGTAACGGTTAATAATATCTTTGAGAATCTTATTTAAGGCATGACCAATATGCAACTGGCCGTTAGCATAAGGAGGACCATCGTGCAGTATAAATAATTCGCCAGGGTTTTCTTCAGATAAGCGAGAATAAATGTTGTTTTCTTCCCAGAATTTTTGGATTTCGGGTTCGCGCTTAATGGCGTTTGCCCGCATATCGAAGTTAGTCTTGGGTAAATTGACGGTATCTTTGTATTTTCCAGTTTCGGTCACAGTTTCATGCCTAAATATAGGTGTGCAGGTTTGATCAATTATAAATCGTAGGTTGGGTTGAGGAACGAAACCCAACAGCAGTTATGGGTATTTTGGAGTTAATTTTTTGTTTTTGCAGGTTTACAATATATAAAGTCACCCACAATAGACTTATGACACTAACCCTCAGCTTACCACCAGAATTAGAACAGTATTTAATACAGGAAGCACAACAGCAAGGACTTTCTGTGGAAACTTATACATTGGAACTTATCCAAAAATCTATTGTGCAAAAAGAAAAACAATTGAAAATAGTTAATGTGCTTCAGTCTTGGATAGATGAAAGTGATGAACAGGAACAGCAGGAAACAGGGGAATATTTAATTAATGCTTTAGATGAAAATCGTTTATCCAATTAAATATTACTTATTTTCTGGACACATACTCATTAATTCTTCTGGTAATCCTACGCAATTAGTAATAGGATTTCCCTCGAAATTTAACTGAGTTAACTTAGATAAACCGGATAAAGGTTGGATATCTGTTATTTGGTTTTCCCGTAAATCCAATAATTCTAACTTAGATAAACCGGATAAAGGTTTGATATCTGTTATCTGGTTGTCACCTAAAAACAACCATTCTAACTTAGATAAACCGGATAAAGGTTTGATATCTGTTATCTGATTTGACATTAAATTCAAATTTGTTAAATTAGATAAACTAGATAAAGGCTTGATATCTTTTATTTGAGTTTCTATTAAATACAAAAGTATTAAGTTAGATAAACCGGACAAAGGCTTGATATCTGTTATTTCATTTCCTGATAAAGTCAAATAAGTTAAATTAGATAAACCAGCTAAATGTTTGATATCTGTTATTTGGTTTAACATTAAATTCAAATTTGTTAAATTAGATAAAGCGGATAAATGTTTAATATCTTTTATTTGGTTTGACATTAAATTCAAATAACTTAAATTAGATAAACCAGATAATGGGTTGATATCTTTTATTTGGTTATACCCCAAACTCAATTGTTTTAAGTTAGATAAACCGGATAATGGTTTGATATCTGTTATTTGGTTTCCCGATAAACTCAATTGTTTTAAGTTAGATAAACCGGATAATGATTTGATATCTGTTATTTTGTTCCCCACTACATTAGTCTGTGGCAAAGAACAACAAAAAAATTTGTTCTCATTATAACCTAAACTCAAATCAGTTAAATTAAATAACCCTGACAAAGGACTAATATCTGTGATTTGGTTTGACATTAAATTCAAATAAGTTAAGTTAGATAACCTTGATAAAGGCTTAATATCTGTGATTTGGTTTCCCTCTAACTTCAAATAAGTTAAATTAGATAACTCTGCTAAAAGTTTGATATCTTTAATTTTGTGATAAACTAGACTTAGAGAAGTTAGATTTTTTAGTTTCTCAATTCCTGCTAACGATTTAATTTCTTCATCATCGGAATTAAAAAAACCCTTAAAAAAATCATCATTCTCTATCTTTAACTCTGTAATTTTCGCTAAAAGACCATCATTCTCTATCTTTAACTCTGTAATTTTCGCTAATTTATCTACTGTTAAAGGTGTTTTTTTACTAATTCCTAATTGTTTTCTAATTGCATTTTCTAAAACTGGATCTACAAATTTCACCTCAGTTTGCTGTTGCTGTGCCAAAATATTATTAATGGGGTTTGCTTTAATCATATTAGTATTACCTAAAATTAAACTCATGCTAACCGCAGCAAGCAATAAATTTTTTCTCATAGTTTTAACTCCTAATTTCACTCCATAACAAAAGGTGGTTTTCTCAGAACATAGACCACTAATTGAGATATTATAATCAATGGTGGGTTATGCCTTCGGCACACTTCGTAAACGTTCCTCAACACAACCTACAAATACCAAACTTGGGGGTAAAATAGGAAACTTTGAACATTCTTGTCCTCCCAGAATTGGTAGTTAGGGGACTGTTCGGTAAGATTTAAAATTTTCCAATTCACCTTAAAAGGGATATTTGATAATATTTATTTCCGGCGTTGCTGATTTTGGGGATGAAAACAATTTTGCATATATTCAAAACCCTTGTAGAGACGTTCCATGGAACGTCTCTACACTCAAAAACATCCCGCATTTATGCAACGCCTTATTTCCTACCTTTAATACCACTAATTTTTAGAACATCGCTCATAGTTGCACAGTAATTAGGTAAATTGAAACTGCTGGGATTAATGGCGTTAGCATAGCTAAAATGACGATAGTTCATACAAAATCTATCCCAAGCTGCCATTTGAATCCGAAATAAAGCAATAATCACATTTGCTAAACCTAAAGATAGAGGAATGCGAAAGTAAATCTTTTTACTTAAATAAGCACAAACTTCTTCTATAGCTTGATTAGCAGTTAAAGCAGATTGACCTAAAACAAATCGCCGTGGTTCTCCTGCTTGTGGTGGATAATCAATTAAATATTGAACGACTGTGGCAATATCTTGACCATGAATGAAGTGAAAACTGCCATCTGCTTGTAAAAAACGAATGATATTAATATATTTAGTAACTTCGGGAATACCAGATGTGAGATGAGAATAAGGTTTTGTTTCATCACCACCTAAGACTAGGGTAGGAAAAACTGTAGTGATTTTGGGGAAAATAGCTAATTTTTCGATTTTATGTAAACAATCATATTTAGAACGGATATAGTCTGTACCGATTTCTCCTGCTTCTTTGAGTGGTTGATTGTGGTGATTTAGGACACTGGCTGTTGAAAAATAAATTACCTGTTGACATTTCTCAGGATTTAGCAGGTTCATTAATTCTATAGTTTTGGAGACATTGATATCAAAAATGCCGTCACCACCCCAAGAAGTGGCTGTTAAAACCGCGATATCAATGGTTTTGAGTAAATTAGAGAAATTCGTAATTTCTTGCATATCACCCTGTAAAATGGTGATTCCTGGACGGGCTGTAGTATCAACTTGTAGTTTTTTTGGGTTTCTCACCAATAAATAAAGTTCGTGATTGGTGTTTTGAATTAAGGCTTCGCTGATATAGTGACCGATACAGCCACTTGCACCTGTAACTAAAATCCGTTTTTTGGGCATGAATTTCGGAGTTTTGGTTTTTATTTGTGGATGAGATTTGATTGATAATGTGAGATTAGATTTAGCCCAGTTCTAGACTTGTTACGCCAAAGATGCGGTTCATGGGTAAATCTGGAGTTTCTTTAGTGTACATCCGGGCGGCTTCAAATCCTGGCTGCATTTGGTGACGTTGCACTAAGGCGATCGCCTGTGGGTTAATATCGGGAATATCAATAAACACTGAAGAATGAATACCTTTGGTTAACAATGCTTGGAATATTTTCTCAGCAATCTCTTCGTTGTCGGCAAATAAGGGACCTATTCTATAACCTGATTCGCTGCGGCGAATGACTCCGTAACCTGTCAAATGTCCATCATTGAGAATACCACAGGCGGCACTGTTTGGTAAATTCAACCAATTTTTCAGGAATTTCCTTCTTTCGGCGGGGAAAAATTGACGATCATAGGTAACTAAGTCCTCAAAAGGAACTGTGTCCAGGAGGACGATATCAGGAGATATTACTCCACCACCTGTTTTTTGGTAGCGAATATGTTTATAGGCGATGTGAAAACCGGACTTTTTGTAGTTCTCCTGTTGGGCAATTACTCCATCTAAGCCGATGTTGCGGTTAGTACCGAGATATTCCATTGCTGCTTGCCAAAGTTTGATGCCAAAACCACGCCCACGATATTCTGGTTTGACGATGTAAAAGCCTAAAAAACCGAAGTATTCGTCGTAAGCAATAGCGGAAATACACCCAATTGGTTCACCGTTTAACTCACCCAATAAAAAGCCCTGGGGGTCAGTTTGATAAAAAGACTCAGCATCATAGATACCTGGATTCCAACCTTCAATTTTTGCCCATGTAATAGCTATATCTACCTCTAGCCTGTTCATGGGGCGAATTATCAAGGTGTCTGTAACCATAATATCGTGTTAATTATTTGCATCAATAAATTAATTTATGTTCAGTAGGAAGAGGATCACCTGTCCCTACTGAATTTGGTAAAACAAGAGTAGCTGACTAAACCAAAGCATTAAGCTGCTTTGCGGTTTCAAAGAAGAATGCGACGTTTTCTTCTGGTGTTTCTGGAAGTACACCATGTCCAAGATTGAGGATGTGTCCCCAGTTGCCGGCTTTGCGAACGGTATCCAAAACGCGATCGCGGATAAATTCCTTGGAACCAAATAACACACCTGGATCAAGATTACCCTGTACTTTCACGTGCTTACCTAATCTAGCTCTGGCATCTGCCATATCTACTGCCCAATCTACAGTAATTATATCTGCACCAGAAGCGGGCATTCTTTCCAAAAGCCCTGCACTACCTGTCACCAACAAAATTAATGGTGTGTCAGGATGAGTTTTTTTGACTTTCTCGAACACCATTTTTTGATAAGGTAAAGCAAAGGTGTCATAATCTTGGGGGCTTAATTGTCCTGCCCATGAATCGAACATTTGCACTACTTGAGCGCCGCAGTCAATTTGATAGCGCACATAATCAGCAATGGAGTCAGCTAATTTTGTTAATAGCTGATGCAGAATAGTCGGGTCTGAGAAGGCCATGTTTTTGATGATGGAATAGGTTTTTGAACCTTTACCTTCCACCGCATAAGCTGCTAATGTCCAAGGTGCGCCGACAAAGCCTAACACTGTGGATTGATTGCCTACTTCTTTACGTAACGATTCCAAAATCGTTTTAATAAACGGTAGTGCTGTTTCTGGATCTAGGGGACGCAGGTTTTCAATTTGTGCTTGAGTGCGTATGGGCGAATAAATAATCGGTCCCTTCCCTTCCGCAATATCCATGTCAATCCCCATTCCTGGTAAGGGGGTGACAATATCGGAAAACAAAATCACTCCATCGGGTTGGAAAGCTCTCCAGGGTTGGAGGGAAACTTCAATCGCTACTTCTGGAATTTCTGAGCGATCGCGGAATGAAGGATATTTTTCCCGCAAATCCCGATATGCTTTCATATATCGTCCCGCTTGTCGCATCATCCAAACAGGGGGACGATCTACTACTTCACCACGTGCAGCCCGAAGAAGGAGAGGAGCCGTTGAGGAAACACCCATTTAACACTTCATCCTAAGTCACTTTTATATGTCACTGTTTAGCTTATCATCCTCAGATTACGGTTTATCAACACATATCAAAAGCTCTTAGAATTGCTTTACTTAACTTAATAAAACGTTAAAAATTTAGGAGTCAGGAGTTACAATGCTAGTTATTTTTCACTCCAAATCACTTCTAAACGTTTTTGTGCGTCTTCTAAAGCTGCTTTTGCCGAAGATTTGCCTAATAAGGTAGTTTCAATAGCTCTACCCAAACTATCCGCAATCCGATTATAGCCAGCTACAGAAGGAACAGAATGTGCTACAGATAACTGTTCAAAAAATACTTTGAGTAAGGGGTTTTTGTTAATATATTGCTGATAAGTTTGACTACGAGCAGCAGAAAAAGTAACTGGCAAAAAACCCGTTTTCATAGTCCATTCTGTTTGAAATTCTTCACTTAAGACATACTCTAAAAATGTGAGTGCGGCTTTTTCTCTTTCTGGTGAAGTTTTCATTACAAACAAACTAGCAGTACCTGTGACTGTTGCAGGTATTACCCCAGCTGGTACAGGAAACACTTGATGATCAACTGGAGATTTCATGATTAATGTCCAAGGCCCAGTAATCTGCATTGCTACGCGACCTTCCAGAAAAGCATCCTCTTCGTAACCTCGTTCGGGAGCAGAAAGCAGAACTGAGCCATCTTTGATCAGGTCTTGCCAAAATTGTAAAGCGGCGATCGCACCCGGATTAGTTAAACTTGGGTAATGATCAGTGATAATCTCTCCTTGGGCAGCAAACAAAAACGGCAACCAACTAAAAACTGTCCATCCTCCCTTACCTAAAGGTAGTAAAATTCCATACTGTTCCGGCCGATGATCTCCATTTTTATCAATAGTCAATTTTTTCGCTACTGCTCTCAATTCTTCCCAAGTCTTTGGTATTTCCGTAATTCCTGCTGCTTGGAAAAGCTTAGGGCGATAAAAAAAACCAATATTACTGGTTTGCATAGGAACAGACCAAATCTGACCATTTATCTCCATTCCTGCTAATAGATTTGGTCTAATATCTGACTTAATTCCCAAGTTTTTTAACCAATCGTCTAAAGGTTTAATTGCTCCCAATTCTACAAACTGTCCAGTATATTCTGGGTAAAAAAATAAAATATCTGGTGAAGCATTACCAACAAATGCTGTTAATATCTTTGGTAATTGAGGATCTGGTTGAAATATAGGCTCAACTTGAATATTCTGATGAGTTTGATTAAATTTATTTACCAGCGTTTGAAAAAAATCTCTATTTTCAGGAGGATTGAGTGAATGCCAAAGTGATAAATGAATTACTCCTTGATCTTTTGGTTTTATTTGCTGACAACTGAATAAAAATAGCAGACAACAAACCAGAATAATTCCTAAACGAGAAATTAGTTTCATCCTGTAGAAAATGTGCTGGACAAAATTAATGATTTTGGATGAGAAAAAATTAATATTCATCTATAGTTAGGAGAGAATAATAGTCAAGTTCATTAGAAATCTCCAGAAATTAAATATGCGGTGTTTAGAACCCTTGTAGAGACGTTGCATGCAACGTCTCTACAGCCTTTTTTGGAGATGTCTATTTCATTACGTTTTTTCATCAAACACTTGCTGGAGCAACATTTCTAAGCTATTAGCACAGCTAGACTCACTAAAAAATCTTTCTATTTGCTCAGAACGGTCTATTATTTCTTGAGGTGTTTCTACATGACTAATAATTGCTGTTGCCAAAGCATCTACATCACTGATTGGGACTAAAGTTCCACAGTTCAGCACTTCAGAAATCTCACGGGGTCCAACGGGACAATCAGAGGAAATAAAAGTTACCCCACTAGCCACAGCTTCTACAAGCACCATCCCAAACCCTTCATAATGAGAGGCAAGTATAACTGCTCTAGATAATGAAAAGTAAGTTCTAGGATTAGTAACAGTACCTGCAAATAAAACAAGATTACTAATTTCTAAAGAAGTCGCTAATTCTTGGATTTCTGTTTGTAAATCACCATCTCCTAGTAAAATTAATCGGATGTTGGAGTGATATTGACTAGCTTGAGCAAAAGCTTTGAGTAATGTTTGATGATCTTTTTGATGATGAAATCTAGCAGCAGATACAAAGGTAATTAAATCAGGGCTTTTTAACCACGATTCGGCTGTAGGATTTAACGGCTGATGACTTGGATCAGGTATTGCTGGATTATAACATATTGCCATGCGACGAGAATTTAAGCCAAGATATAAGAATCTTTCATATAGACTTTTACAAACAAATACTAATCCACTAGCTTGCTGAAGACTACGCAAACTAATCCAATTATCAATCCGTATAAATAAATTCTGTAATAGTTTTATGAGTGAGTATAAACTGCCTTTGCTTTCAGCAGGTAGTTCAGAAATAACATCAGTATGAATATAACTGATAGAAGGAACTGAAAAACGACCAGGAATAAGTTGAGAAAAATAAAAAAGTTTGGTGAGAAATGCGGTATGACAAATAATAATATCTGGTTTTAAATCAGAAATTACTTTCCTTAATTGCATAGCTATCCATATTTGATGTATTAGTCCACCAATATAAAATGAACTGCCGGAAACTTTCATAATTATAAGTTTTTCCGATGCTTGAAAATTTACCATCCATTGTGAATCTAAGTCAGTTAATACTACGGTAGAGACTTTGTAACCGGCTTTTTTTTGAGAAGAAATTAACGAATCCGCAGTTCTTGGCGCTCCACCAATGTTACTCAAAACTAGATGACAAATATGTGGGTTTGATTTTATCATTAGCTTTATGATTTCAGCTTAATTAAACAACCTTAAATTAGGAAATTAGGACATCTCTGAAAAAGTTTTAGTAATACTATTTTCTCCTCTCGTATAATTATACGTTTCTGGTTTGGTTATTTTAGCAGTTTTGAATATTTTTTCGGCTCTTGCCCACAATTCTGCATCTTCTCCATAGGCAATATGTTTAAATCCTCCTAATTCAAAAAATACTTTTCTCTTGCCAAAAAATGTTGGACCCAAAACACAATCTCGAAGATTAATTAATTTACCTGGTTGATAATAGTCAGCCATGAAAATTTCTTCTTCACAATAAAATCCGCCTTCGATTAAATCAATTTCTGGATTGGCTTTCATGTACTCAATCCGCGATTCTAAATGATTTGGTTGATAGGAATCGTCACTGTCAAGCAAGGTAATATATTGACCAAAAGATGCTTGAATTCCGGCATTTTTGGCATAACATTGTTTTTTATTTTGATGTTTTAAATAACGAATGTTATTGAATTTTTGTAGATAAGGATTGACAATTTCAAAGGTATGGTCTTGGCTACCATCATCAGCTATAATTAATTCCCAATCAGGGAAGGTTTGATTGATAACACTGTTAATAGTTTTATCTAAATATGTGGCTCTATTGTAGGTACACATAACTACTGATATTTGAGGAACTGGGTCAAAGTTGATAGGAGTCATAGGATATTAATGTTTGGTAAGAATTTAGGAGTCAGGAGTCAGGAGTCAGGAGTCAGGAGTCAGGAGGCAGAAGGCAGGAGGCAGAAGGCAGGAGGCAGGAGGCAGAAGGCAGAAGGCAGAAGGAAGGCAGGAGGCAGGAGGCAGGAGGCAGAAGGTTTGAGAAATAGGTTAGTGATCAAATATAGCGGTATGCACTTGAATGAGATACACAATTAATGTCAAAAATCCAGACGCTCAAAGACTTTCAACTCTGTTCTCTGTTCCCTGTTCCCTGCTATAGGTGTTTTTGGCGTTAACCTAAAAAAGCTGAATGCTTAGATAAAATCATTTATAAACTAGCATGAGTATCATACCAAGGTTCTTTAATATTCAGTGTTTCCAAAAGCATCCTGCCTAAAGGTAAGCGGGAAATTATGCCTTTGACTCCAAAGATGTTGTAGTTTGTAAAAATGCTTTTATATGCCTTGATTACTTCACTTTCTGATAGCCAATCACCTGGTGTTTCTTTTCCAAAAAGTCCACTAGCACCATATTCAAATTGATAGGGAATATATTTACCTTCTTTTGCTGGTGAGGGACAAAGTTGTTGAGTTACTTTTGCTTGATTGACGGCTTTAAATTTCTGATAACCAAGTTCTTTCAATAATTCCAATTCCTCAAGCAAAGCTGGCCAAGAGGCTTTGGTGGATTCTATAGATATAAACTGTGGTTTAGTGTCAAATTGCTGTAATGCTTTGACGCATAATAAATCAGAACCTTCAATGTCTACTTTCAGGTAGTAGGGAACTCCAAATTCTGCCAAAATGCTTTCAAATCTGCGTCCTGTGACAGTTATCTCCACTGAACGAGTACCAAAAGAGCGATCGCTTTCCTTGACTCTATCGGGTGAAATTGTACCCCAAAAACTTTTATCTAAGTTCGCATAAAAGGTGATAGGTTCGTCTTGCGGTGAAACTGCAACATTTAAAAGGGTAAGTTGACCACTTTCAACATAAGATTTGAGGCGGTTTTTTGCAGATTCATAAATGTCGGGATGAGCCTCAATACCAATAACTCGAAAACCTTTTTTTAAGTAAAATTCTGTATCCTGTCCTGTGTGAACACCTACATCAATTATTAAGTTTTTATCCATAAAAAATTTACTCCTTAAATAAATACGATAATTAATTTATTATCAATTTACAGCAATTTTACACTATTGATGATGTTAAAATCCAGAATTTATAGGATTAATAATTATAATTAAATTTAAGTGTAAAAATGATACATTTTTTTGCTATAATGGGAAAACAAAATTTACTTTATAGTCAAATATCAACAATATTATGGCGCAGGTTGCACTTCCAGCTTTTCTAAGTGATTATTACCAAAATGCATTTAACTTAAAACAGCATTTACAAGAATTTTTGCATTTGGATTCAGAAACACTAGAGCAAAAGTTAGCGGCAGGTACACAACAGTTAGCCGAGTTAGGACATAGAGATTTTGATTGGGAAACAGCAACTACTTTTTATCGTGACAAAGTGGGAGAGATTTATTTATTTGAGTTGGGAGCATGGCATTTAGATTGTCTTAAAAATCTTGAAAGTACGTTATTTTTGATTGTAGATCATGCCCAAGGTCTGGTGTTAGATTTTGGTGGTGGAATTGGCACTCATACTATTTGTGCTGCCCTTTGTCCTCAGGTTGAACAAGTAATCTATTGTGATATTAATCCTCTGAATCGTGATTTTGTTCGTCATCGAGCCGAACAGTTAGGGCTAAGTCAAAAAATAGCTTTTTGTTCAGAAATGCCTCCTGAGAAAACTTTTGATACAATCATTTCTTTTGATGTTTTAGAACATTTACCTGATCCCTGTGAACAGTTGCTTTCGTTCCATCAAGCCTTAACACCTGAAGGTAAAACTATTCTGAATTGGTATTTTTTCAAAGGCTTTAATCAAGAGTTTCCTTTTCATTTGGATGACCCAAAAGTAATGGAAGCCTTTTTCAAAACTATTCAGAGTAAGTTTGTGGAAATTTTTCATCCTTACTATACCACGGCTCGTTGTTACCGTAAGTGGGTTTGAAAAAAATGCGTCATGAGTATGGTGAAATCTCTAATACCCCCTGATTTGCATCCAAAGTAGCCATTACACCTACAGGTAAAGCTGTATTGGGGCTATCATGACCAAAGGATAAATCTGAAACTATGGGAATATTTAAGTCTGATAATCTATCTTGCAAAACTTCCTCTATACTCAAACTAGGTATATTAGGTGGTGCGTCACACTTGGTAAATCCTCCCAAAGCAATACCGCAGACTTTAGATAAAACCCCACTCAAACGCCATTGAGTTAACATCCTATCAATTCGATAGGGTGGTTCTGTCACATCTTCCAGCGCCAATATTACACCATCAAGGTTAGGTAAAATCTGTGTACCCAAAAGATGGGTAGCCACTGTTAAATTACCAGGAAGCAATATTCCTGTAGCCACTCCACCACCCCAACCATTCCCCTTTGAAGGTGCGATCGCACGGCCTTCTAAAATATCAAATAACCGCTGTATTGACCATTCTGGCTCATCTACCAGGGTAGTGAGGACGGGACCATGTACACCCGAAATACCAGCGTTGTACAGACTCCACAACAGGGCTGTGATATCAGAAAAGCCTATCAACCATTTTGGATCTGCGGTGTTTTGTTGCCAAGTCCAATCTTCTAAAATGCGGGTACTCCCAAAACCACCTCTAGCGCAGATAATACCCCGACATTCCGGGTCATTCCATGCTGCTGCTAACTGTTGACGACGGTGGGGATCAGTACCGGCAAGATAACCATATCTACTTTCTAGGCGATCGCTAATTTCAACATGATAGCCGTGGGCTTTCCAAATTTCCAAACTTTGTTCAAACGCCGCAAATTCTCGCAACGCACCACTAGGAGCAATAACGCGCAATAAATCACCAGGTTTTAGAGGTGGTGGTAAAATAGCAGATTTGAAATTGGACATTTTGGTGATTGGTAATTGGTAATTTGTATTGATGATTGGTGATCAGATTATCATGTTTGTATTGTTGATTGTGAAATTATAAAAATCAGAATTTTTAAACAATTCTGGGAATTTAATTTCCCCTGAACTAACAACCATCTTAATTACAAATTACGAATTATTAATTAGGTTTTTTTGTACTCGAATCAGTTCTTTGTCCGGGAAAGCTACGCATACGGTTAATTTTATTTAAAGCATATTTAGCTATTGCTTGTACTTCTGGATCTGGATCTTCTAAGGCATAGCGTAAAATTTGACTCATCTGTGCCATCATGTCATAAATTCGCAATAAATCACGGATAGCATTTTTCCGTACTTGGGGATTATTATTTTGCATAGATATTGCCAAAGCACGGTTCATAGGTTTGAGGGTACGAGTCCCAATTTCTGCCAATGCTGACAAAATCAAACCTTGTTGTTGAGAATCTGCATGAATCAACAAGTCTACCAAAGGTTGAACTGCACGTGAATCACCTTGTTGAGCAATATTCCAAATTGCCTTGCGTTGTTGTGCCAAATCACCACTCTGTAAATCTGCCATTAATCTGTCAAACAAATTGAGTGTGGATACCACAGAAGTATGTTCAACTGGTAATAATTCTGTTGTAGAAATTGGTGATGGCACAGAAGGAGCAGATTTGAGAAAAAATCTTGGTCTTTTTTGAGTAGATGGATTTAAAAGGGGTTGTTCGGAATTAGCAGATTCTACATCTGGCTTGCTATCAGCTAACCTTTGGGCAATGTACAAAAATGCGCTCACAGTTCCTAAAAAACCAAAACTGATTATTTTCCAAAAATTATCATTGTTTGGCTGAGGTTGTACTTGAGTTTTTATTTTCTCCGTCACAGGAGGAGAAGTCTCACATTTAATTTTCTCGGATAAAATTTCTTGGAGATGCTGTCTTGTAGACTCATCAGCAATACCATCGGCTTTCTTTAAACCTTGTTCTTGCTGAAATCGAGTTACGGCATTCTGGGTACTAGAACCATATTGTCCATCTATTAAATCATTGTAATAACCTAACGCCTTGAGTTGGACTTGAATTACTTCCACTTCTGCACCTCGAACACCTGGACTAAGAACCATTAATGGCATAGGTGCTGATTTAGGTGTAGCAGTTATGGCTTGATTTGGATATAAACCCAGACACAGACAAGACGATAATATCAGGAGGGAATTAGTGATTGGTAATTGGTAATTTCCGATTGATAATGGTTTTTTATCCCTCATTTTACTCATCTCCTGCTGATTAAGTTAAGGTAAAATTTCTGGTTCGGATTTTCTGACAGATAAAGCAATATTTGTAAATTTTTTTGCGCCAGATGCTTCTAAAACTGGTTGTTGTTGAGTATGTTTTTCATTGACAGCCACTGTTTTATTATGACCTGCTAAATTTTCTCGTTGGTTAATTAAATAAATACTAATTAGAGTTAGGAAAACTCCCACCCATTGAATGGGACTGAGAACTTCTGAGAGAAAAAGATGACCAAATATCAATGCAAAAACAGGTGTGAGAAAAGTGAGAGAACTTAAGCTAGTGAGATTCCCACTGGAAGCAAAGTAGAAGAATAAACCATAAGCGATCGCACTGCCAAATATAGTTGCATAACTTAAAGCCAACCAATCAGAGATAACCAAACCTTGCCACTGTTGCGATTCCACCACAGCAGAAATTCCCCACAACGGCAAACTACCTAAAATAATATGCCATCCAGTCGCTGTCACCGGGTCAGCATACCTACACACATAGCGAATCAGCACAGTTCCCACAGCCATTGATAAAGCTGCCAGTAACATCAACCATTCACCACTCGCAAACAATTGTTCCCAGTTATCAGCTGTAATCTTTACCCCAGAGTCCAAAAGATGAAAAATCCATTCTTCCGGCAAGCCAATTAAACTAATACCTGTGACTCCCAATCCTAACCCTAACCATCCCCAAAGGCCAATATGTTCTTGAAATAGCCACAAGGAAAGTAAAGCTACTGCTAAAGGTTGAGAGTCAATCATCACAGAACCTAAACCCGCACTGGTTCTAACCAAACCCTCTGCTAAAAAGCCTTGAAATAACGTACCATCAACAAAAGCAAATATAGTAATCCATAGCCATGCTAACCATCCTTTTGGTTGGGGTCTACCCATAAATGCCCCAGCGATAAGAATTAACACCCCCGCAGGTAGCAAACGGACTCCTGCCATGAATAAGGGTGTGGTATGGGGTATTACACCTTTCATAGCCACCATTGCCGTACCCCAGAGGAAAAAAGGGGCAATTAACAGTAGGGAAGCTACGAGAGATTTAGATCCTCTGAGTTGCAGTTGCATGAGTGGTTTTGGTGTTTAGTAAATTAGGTGGAAAGATTACTTTACCTAATTTTACAGAAACATTGCTTTTTGTGTTCGTGTAGCATCTGAGAAACCAGGAATTAATACCTAATAGTAACAAAAGTTACAATAATTGACCTGAAAGACTAAACAGCGAATCGAGTTTAATTATTCTCCCAACTCCTGAATTTTTACGACATGGAAATAAATTTTAACCCTTACTATAAAACAAAATTGGGTACTGCTTATTTAGGCAACAGCTTGGAATTGATGGCAAATATTCCCGATGAAAGTATTGATTTAATTTGCACCTCTCCACCATTTGCACTGGTTCGTAAAAAAGAATATGGCAACGTTGATGCAGACCAATATATTGAATGGTTTCAAGATTTTGCAGTCCACTTTCACCGGATTCTGAAACCGACTGGTTCATTAGTTATTGATATTGGTGGTAGTTGGATTAAAGGAATGCCAGTTCGTTCTCTTTATCATTTTGAATTGGTTGTTGCTATGTGCAGATCAAAAGAAAAAGGTGGATTAGGATTTTATTTAGCACAAGAACTATATTGGTATAATCCAGCCAAACTACCCACCCCGGCTGAATGGGTAACAATTCGCAGAGAAAGAGTTAAAGATGCAGTAAATACAGTGTGGTGGTTGTCTAAAGAACCCCATCCTAAAGCTAATAATAGAAGAGTTTTAAAGCCTTATAGTAAATCAATGCAAAATCTGCTCAAGAATGGCTATCAGCCGAAAATTAGACCATCAGGACATGATATTTCTCATAAATTTGGTAATGACAGAGGAGGTGCTATTCCTCCTAATATTATTGATGGACGAGAGAATAAAGAACAAGAAGAAATGGGAAAACCAATCCTTCAACCAGAAGAAATATTTTCAGAAGATTTCATCCAGCCGGTAAATGTAATTTCTGCTTCTAATACTGCTTCTAATGATTATTATCAAAAGCGTTGTAAACAAGAAGGTATAAAACCACATCCAGCTAGATTTCCCCAAGCATTACCAGAATTTGTAATTAACCTGTGTACAGAACCAGGAGATATAGTTTTAGATCCTTTTGCTGGTTCTAATATGACAGGTCGAATAGCAGAAACTTTACAAAGACGTTGGTTAGCTTTTGAGATTGATGAAGATTATATCAAAAGTTCAAAGTTGAGATTTGAAGAAAATGCTGCCAGTGAAATATAGTCTGAATCAGGATTTACGGTTACTGAGCGAAATCGTTCGCGGAGCGTGGCGTTAGCCATAGTATCAGATTAAAGGTTGCTAAAGTTTATAAGCCTCCGCAGTACAGGTTAATAGTTGTTGCACCTGAGCAGAAGTTTTATCTGCAACTAACTCAATTTTGCCCTGGGTGTTACGATACCAAGATGTGGCTTGCACAAGAACCTCTGGGGATTGGGGTATTTGGGCTTTGACTGCGCTGATTTTGTGGTGTGCAGAGATATTTCGGATATCAGACCAAGTGCGATCGCTCTGAATATCCTGTGTGGGATTTTGCGGTACACCACCCCTACCTGTAGCAACAAAACTACTACCACTGGTATCTGCACATCCCGTAGCGATTTGTTGGGAAGCATCAGTCACATTTGCAGGTAATTCTATCAAGCCAGAGTTGGGGTCAACACCAATAGTATTAACTTTAACTGTGCCATTCACCCCAAATTGCGAACTAGCGGTAATATCATTTTCTAGTGTCATTTCTGAACGATATTCTAATCCTAAAATACCCTGAGTATTAATGTTAATATTGCCACCTGTGCCTTGAAAGGCATTAGCAACGATATCACTGTTTTCCCAACCAAAAATGATTGGTGAATTAATGGTAATATTGCCGCCATTACCGTTGCCTTGTGCTGTAGAGGTAATTTGGCTGCGATCGCGCAATCGCAAAGAGTTACCCACTTGTATATCTATATTGCCACCATTACCAGATAATGTTCTAGCTTCGATGAAAGCTTGATTTTGTAATTGGATAGTATTGGCATTAATTTTGAGGCTGCCACCATCACCAGTACCTTGATTGGTAACGGTCACAGTTCCTTGATTCTTCAGGATGAGGTTTGGTGTCGTCAGGTCGATCGTACCAGCATCAGCGGTCAACTTATATTCTGTTAGTCCAAATAACTTCTGCAATACTGAGTTGAGAATGAGAGCAGAGGAGTTAATAGCACTTGGTGTTAATGGATTGTAACCATTAACTTCCACAAATTCCGTAGCATTGATCTTCACATCCCCGGCATGACCGATAAAATATGAACTTGTGCCGATTGAGGCACCATCTATGACTTTTAACCTAGAGGTATCTATGGTTAAGAGTTTAGCATTGCCAACATTGAAAGTGACTGAGGCAATTCTTGTACCAAAAGGAGAGCTATTACTACTCTGCACAGTAGTATCTAGATTGCGAACCACAATTTCACCACTAGAACCAACACCCCGCGATACAGAAGACAGTCCGCCACCATAAGATACAAGTAAACTATCACCCTGGACGAAAATATTACCTGCATTCCCAGAACCAAATGTACTGGTGTTAATAAAACTGCCACTGGCGTTGAGGTTTGATAAGCCTGATATTTCTACATTTTTGGCATTAACCTGGATATTCCCACTGTTAGACACTCCATAAGTGTTACTACTTAATATCCCTCCATCGTAGAGATTGAGTTGAGGGGTAATAACATTGATATTGCTACCAGTTCCCTGGTTCCAGGTTTCACTCCGCACCCCACTTACTGCACCAATGAGATTCATGCTTTCGGTTGCTTGAAGATGCAAATTCCCGCTAGGGAGATTACCTTGATTTTGCGCCAGTACCAGTGAACCATCGGTAAATTGAATCTGCTTACCTTGTATCTGCACAGAGCCTGAATTCACACCACTGACATCTATTAGGGATTTTTGAGCAACTTGAATATCTCCAAAGCTGTTTACGTTCCCGTATCCCAATGTATACCCTTGAGTTGTTGATATCAGGTCAACAAATTCTGAGCTACCCACACTACCCAACTCAATGTTACCAGTTTCTGCTGTTAGCGTTGCTCCATGCAAATTCAGATTACCACCCACCAACGCCAGGGTTGTTCCCGGTTTTACTTTCAGTTGTGTCGGACTAGGCGTGTGAATAATGGGAGAGAGTATATTAGTGATATTTAAGCTATATCCTGTACCTTGTGCAATAATCTCTCCAGAATTTTGTCCCATCTGCAAGCCAATTGGCACACTTATCGTTAACAATGGCGACGTATCGCGGTTATTTGTCTGAAATTCCGTTCCATCAGCAAATTTAATGCTATTGGCAGTTGTGGCGACAAATGAACCACCAATATTTAAGCTGGCATTTTGCCCAAAAATTATGCCTGCTGGGTTGAGTAGGAATAAATTAGCACTCCCATTAGCACTGATTGAACCATCAATGTAGGAAGTAATACCTCCTGTTACCCGACTAAAAATATTTTGAATATCAGCAGCATTGTTAAATGATGCAGAACCACTACTAGGCACAGAGAATTGGCTGAAGCTATGAAATAAATTATTGCCAACACGAGTACCATTGGTGATGGTGAAGCTATTGTCATTTTGGAAGACGGTAGTGTTGAGGGTAGCATCGGGAATTACTTGAGCGTTAACCCAACTGCTGCAAATCCCAGATGTTAACATTCCACTGATTAAAGCCAACCAAGTACAAGTTACTTTCATCACCTCATTCCCATTTGAAATTACTTAATATATTATAGGTTTCCCAAATTTATATTTTTACTAACGGGATTTAAAGAAAAATCAAGCCCAAATAAAGCCAGTTTTGGTTTTATAAGCAGCAGAATTGAACAGATTTTTTATTATTTGAACCCAATAACAAGATAAAACGTTAAATAAGACTGTTTTTATCTCGGACTTGATTTTCTTTCAATCCTAAAAAATCCTTGGGTTTCTTTTTTTGCCTAAGTCCTGTTAGTTGCTTGAAAATGCCTAGAAACTAATGGGGAGAGTTATTTTTATCGGCGATGGTTGCTAAACCATGTATACCTATTCCGGCGATCGCAAATCCCAGTAACGCCCAAGTAGCATCGGCAAAAACATTGATCCGATGAGATAAAGCTCGATGATAGGCAAGTTGTAGACTTTTTTCATTAGCTTTTTCATCCCTTGCTAACTGTGCAACATAACTTTCAGCTTTGATAAGTGCTGAATAATCTGTACCAAAATAATACAACGAGATTAGAAATACTAATAAACCAGGCATGACTAAAGTTAAAACCAGAATTCCTGGGCGTGTGTTCATAATAAAATTATCATTAATTTTAATAGGTGTTAAATTTTGCCAAACTTTGGGCATAATACTGTAGTTATGCTTGTACTTCTTTGGCTGAATATCACGAGATGAAAACGGTATTTTGGCGAAAAATCAAATTTTGGTCGTTGTTGCTGACATCTTGTTGTATTGTTTGGAGGATTTTAGTCTGTTTACCAGTATACGCAACCTCTTCACCGACCATAAATAATCTTAAACAACAGCAGCAGCAAATTCAGCAACAGCATCAGAATGTGGTTCAAGAACAGAATCGCTTAACGAATCTGCAAAAAGAAGCACAAAAACATCTGGGTGGTTTAAATCAAAATCTCCAAACTACTGATAGCCAAATTAAAGATAGCGAAGCCAGGTTAAAATCCGCTACAGAACGACTCCAGCAACTAGAAGCTGATTTGCTTGTAGCAGAACGTAGTTATCAAGAAAGGCAAGCTGCAACAGTGGCGAGATTGCGGTATCTTCAGCGTTCATCAGCGTCTCAAGGATTAGCTGTTTTGTTGCAAAGTCATAATTTGAGCGATTTTGATAGTCATCGTCATCAGTTGAAGTTGGTTTATCAGGCAGACCAACAAATTTTAGCGAAATTAGCAACCCAAGGAAATTTATTACTTCGTCAAAGAACGGAAGTAGAAACGCAAAAAAATTTAATGGCTTTAATTAGAGAACAATTATTAGTTCAAAAAGCTGATTATCAAAATCAAGCGCAGTCACAAGCCGAATTGATTGAGCGTTTAAATAGCGATCGCTTGGCCTTGGAAGCTGCACAAAACCAATTAGAGCAAGATTCCCAAAATTTGACTGTGTTGATTCAACAAAAAATCGCTGAACAACAAGCTAAAGAAGCCAGGGAAGCCGCACAGGCTAAAGCTAACAGCAAAATTTGGGTTCGTGGTACAGGTATTTTTGCCTTTCCTAGTGATGCACCTACCAGTAGTCCCTTTGGTTGGCGGATACATCCTATTCTTGGTTATCGCCGCTTTCACGCTGGTTTAGATTTTGCCGCTAGTTATGGTAGTACCATTAGAGCCGCAGATTCAGGTACAGTGATTTTTGCTGGCTGGTATGGTGGTTATGGCAAGGCTGTGATTATTAGTCATGGTAAAGGAATTACCACCCTATATGGACATACCAGCGAGTTGTATGTGACAGAAGGGCAATCAGTTCAAAAAGGACAAGCGATCGCATCTGTAGGTTCGACAGGTTTATCCACAGGTCCCCACCTGCATTTTGAAGTTAGGAACAATGGTACACCTGTTGACCCAGCTAATTATTTAGGTTTGCTGTAGAAGTTCAACTTTTTGATCAGGAGTCAGGATTACCGATGATTTGGTTGAACCTGATTACGCTTTGCGTCATGATGATAAGGTTGACGCTGTTTCTGTTGTAGACGGGGTTGGCGATGTTTTACCTTTGGTTTTTGGCGTTGTAATTGCTTCTGGGGTTTTTTAGCCTGTTGTACAATCTGTGGATTGCGTTCAGCGGGAACTTCGGCGATCGCTTGATGGGGTGCAACAAAATTGGATGTACCAATCACAAAAGGAATCATTGCTGCGGCTAACATTGTACGAATATCCATGATCATTAACCTCGAAAATTACTGTTGTTGACATTTCTGATTAATTCATCTGCAAATGACAGCTTGCTTATTTTCGGAATTACATTTTTGTAATTTGAGCCGATGCGATCGATGGACAGAAAACGCCAACAAAGTTCTCAACTGGACTTTAGACTAAAAGAGAGCTATAAAGAGAGCGATCGCACTCACCGCTTCTATCTCCGCGATTCGGCACATAACCGCCAACTTGAACTCAGGCTGAATTTAACCTCAATTCCATAAAATTCAAAAACTGTGCTATACTAGTAGAGTATTTGGGCGCGTGGCTCAGTGGATAGAGCAACAGGTTCCGGTCCTGTGGGTCGGGGGTTCAAATCCCTCCGCGCTCGTTGGTTATTGTAGATTGCTGCATTTCAGAAAATTAAATGATGCTGTATCACTCGCAAACTGTGTTAACATATAACAAGTTTCAGTAACTACTGGATAAGTAGAAATTAGTGGTTCTGAAACATTATTAAAAGCAATCTGTGCTTGAGCATGATAAGTATCTCTTTGGTTAAATAATGCTAAAAAAGCACCCGTATCAACAATAATCATAATCTATTTTCTTCTTGTTTAGCCCTAAGATAATCAGCCATTTTAGTTTTATAATTAACCGACAGATCAGCATCACCCTGAAAACATCCAACTAAACCAAGTTCTTGAAATATTTGTAATGGTGGTTTATTAGTAGTGTTAATTTGGTTGTAATATTGCTCAATAGCTTGTTTGATCGCTGCGCTCAAATCTTGATTTGTCAGGACTTACGCAAATGGCATATTAGTAGGGTGCGTCAGACTTCATAAATCCTGCAAATAACCAGATATTTGATAGCTGACGCACCATAAAATAGATGTTTGGTGTGACACTTGCGTAAGTCCTATTTGTTTGTTCCTGAATATACGCAAGTTTTTGAACAGAGTCATCATCAAGTTGAATTTCCAACTGCATAATCTTACCTCATTGGTTGATAATAATAAACAATATCCTCTATATCCTCTTTTTTAAGATAAACCATTTTTGCATTATTCATAAATTACAAATAATTAAGTTATATCCGTTGGGTTGTTCGCTTCAGCGTTGCGGAGCAATAGAACGAAACCCAACTAAATCATGATAATGTTGGGTTTCACTGCGTTCTACCCAACCTACTCTCTACCTACTATATTTACAGTACCACCAGCAGTTAAAACTTGTTTTGCAGTTAATTGTAAATTGGAGAAAATAGAAGAAATAAGTAGATCATCATGTTGAAACAATTGCTTTTGATACTCATCTTCTATTAACTTACAAAAGGCTTACACCTGGAGTTGAGACTAAAGGAAAGCGTTAGCGTAACTCATCGTAGATATTGCTTGTTTGCGGTTCTGGAATCAGTGCAGATGATCATGTAGTTTTTTGGTAATTCAATTTAGGCATTCTACCAAAATCATGGACATCCACTGGAAACTCTAAATAATGCCATTACTTACAAATATTCGCAAGCGTTCCATTCTTTCGCTGGCTATTATTCTACCCATTGGACTTTTATACAGCCACTATCGCTATTCTATTTCGTGGTTAAACCAAGAAGTAGGAGGGATTTTTTATGAAATATTTTGGTGCTTGTTCGCCTTTCTATTTTTTCCCTCTCGTTCTGCAATTACGCCAATCCCTTTATGGGTATTGATAATTACTTGCTTGTTGGAATTTATGCAATTGTGGCATCCACCATTTCTAAATTGGGTACGTTCGTTTTGGTGGGGAAAAATGTTAATCGGAACTGCCTTTACTTGGTCAGATTTCCCTTATTATTTTATTGGCAGCGGGTTAGGGTGGCTATGGTTGCGGCTAATAGTTCGGCGAACAAAGCTAAAAAAAGTTATTACCTAGAATATGATCAAAAACTGTCAATCCCTTCTGAGAATTAAAAACTCAAAATAAAGGATAATCAGTGGCGAATTCAAGTTCCCACTGAATTTTTAGTTTCTGAATTTCATGCCGTGGGAGACTGTACTCGAAATTAAGTATGTGAGCAAAATAAATTATACATTGTGACAGGAGATAGAAATACCTATAATTTTGTTCTGTTCCCTGTCCCTGTACCGAAATGTGCAATTTATTCCGCAATCCCTACTTAATCAATTTGTAGATGATATTGCATCAATCTTAACGGTAACTTTACTTAACGATTTGAGTCCATTTCTGTATTTTTGTAACGGAGAGTTAAAGTAAAAACTTCATGGGTATTTTTGGAAGTTCCTAATAGTTCGTTTTTAGGATTAGACCAACCCAAATCTGCCAATAGACTGAGACTAAATGTTAAAATGGATGCTAATAATAGTTTTTCCAGCATAAGTGTTACTCTCCATAACCACCAAACAATAATTAAATTATTGAATTGATATAGTTTAAACCTGATTTACTTAACTCTAATTTATCTGCTACTTCCATTAAGTAACAGTGATATTAATAATAAAATTCACGTGATTAATATCACAACAGTATTTTTACTCTAATTTCAGATACCTCTGCTTTTTCCTATTCCCTACATCTACGAGCCAATAAATTAAATTGCATAGTATATCTAATGATAGAAAGATAAATTACTCCAGGGGATTGATGAAACCCTAATCAAAAAACGTAGTAATAGAGTTATTGCCTTAAGTTATTGCCTTAAATACTTTCGGGATTAATTATTGAGTATTTTTTTGGAGGATTATGAGTATGGTTATAGGTAGACATAGACGCGCTCTAGGTGTATTTCCCCATCGTCGTGATGCGGAACAAGCAATGCATGAATTGAAAAATTCTGGCTTTCCCATGGAAAGAGTTTCTGTTATCGCCAGACATGAACATGAGGGAGATGAAATAGCTGGTACACAAGTGCGGGAAAAGGTTGGTGATAAGGCGGATGAGGGGGCAAAAACTGGAGCGATTTCTGGTGGTGTTGTAGGTGGGTTAACTGGTTTATTAGTTGGGCTGGGAACTTTAGCGTTACCAGGAATTGGACCCATTATGCTGGCTGGAGCCACAGCTACCGCCTTGGCGACAACTTTGGCTGGGGCTGGGATAGGTGCGGTAACAGGTGGTTTAATTGGTGCTTTGATTGGTTTAGGAATTCCTGAAGAAAGAGCCAGGGTTTATCACGAAAGAGTAGAACGAGGAGAGTATTTAGTCATCATAGATGGTACGGATGCAGAAATTGCTAAAGCTAGAGAAATTCTTCATCGCTGGAAAATTGAAGAGTTTGAAATTTATGATCATCCAGATGATAAACACACAACTACGGATGTTGTGCATCGGGATGTGACTGTTAATAAATACGCTATTGGTTATTTCACAATGCTGCATGATGCGGAAGCAGCAATTAATGATTTACGCAATGCAGGTTTTCCGTTAAACCACATTTCTTTAATTCACAGGGAAAGTCCACAAAGGTCTGCATTTGCGGGAATTCAGGTGAAAGATCATTTTGAGCCTACTCTTCTAAATCTGCCACCTAACCGGACTGAGTTCTACAACGATTGCATCCATCAAGGTAATTATATCATCATCGTTAGCGGTACTGATGCGGAAATCCACCAGGCTGAGGTAATTCTCAACCGATATCCAATTAAACAGTGGGAAGTTTATGAACAAAATGGCTATGGGAATATCCCTTTGCAAACTACCAAAAGAGCGATCGGTGTGTTTTCCCATCGTCGAGATGCAGAAGCAGCATTGAGAGAATTAAGAAATGTTAGTTTTCCCATGAACCAAGCATCCTTGATTGGGAAAGATGCAAATGGCGGTGTAAACGGGAATTTAGACAGAGGTAATAAAGCCGATGAAGGGCTAAAAGCTGGTGCTGCTACTGGTGGAGCTTTAGGTGGTTTGGGCGGTTTATTAGTAGGTCTTGGGGCTTTAGCAATTCCAGGAGTAGGCCCCGTAATCGCCGGTGGTGCAGCTGCTACGGCTTTAGCGACAACGATCGCAGGTGGTGCTGTGGGTGCAGCAGTCGGAGGTATTGCGGGGGGCTTGGTTGGCTTAGGAATTCCTGAATCACGAGCGCGAGTTTACAGCGATCGCTTCCAAAAAGGCCATTACCTCGTCATTGTCGATGGTACAGAGGCAGAAATTCACCAAGCAGAAACAATTCTCAAACGTACAGGAATAGAAGAATTTGGCATCTATGATGCCCGGACTGTCAGCGAACCTCAACCCAGGTTGGAATCGGTTAAAAATACTGAAACCATTCCCAGTCATCACCCTGGAGAACCCTCTGTAGTGATTATTGACCACCGCCAAACAACGGTTTAATTCTCCAATAATCATTCCCAAGATTAGGAGCATTAATATTAATTTAAAATTAAAATTTTGCTCCTAATTTGTAACTCATATAGTCACAAAATTCACAATTATATCAAATCAAAAACTCCACAAACAAATGAAAAAGCTAACTTCTTTCTTAATTGGTTCGATTTTACTTTTTAGTGCTGCTTGTGATAATACAGCTAAGACAAGTGTAAACGCGCCCGAACCTGGAGAAGTTCCAGCAACTCCTGCTGCACAAACCACACAAGCGGCAAAAGAAGACGCTCAAAGTGAAGTCCGCAGAAGACAACTCAATGCAGATATCCGCGCCCGTGAAGAACGAAATTTGGCAACTGGCGATCGTACAGATAGAGCCACAGGAGATTTAGCAAGTGAAGTCCGATCTAAATTAGAGGCTAATATTCCCGGTGGACAATTAACAGTTAATTCCGCTAAAGATGGCACTGTTACCGTATCAGGAACTGTGAATAATCAAGAACAGTTAGCTAAAATTGAACCTTTAGCAAAAGAAATTAAGGGAGTCAAAAATGTAATTGTCAAAGCAACTGTTTTACCACCAAAAAGCTAAGGTTGCAAACAATTAATAATCCTAATTTGGCGGATATTAACTCAATTGTCATCAAGATACAAACTGAAATATTTTTAACCTTTTTTTGTGAACAGGACTTATGCAACTGGTATATTAATAGGATGTCTCGGACCTATATAGGAATCCGGTTTGATTCCTGATAGCGCAGCGTGGCGTAAGTCATATTTACTCGTAGAGGCAGAGAACAGGGAACAGAAAAGAAGGAATCAAAGTGAAACTGTATTACAGCAGGCTTCAGCCAAGCAAGCCGGAGTATTTCACAGAGAGATATCTTTTAAGCTGGAGATGTACGTGATGCATTCCCGCAAGGTAAGCCAAATCAGGCGTAAATGTCTCAGGAAATTCATGGTAGTATTGCTTTACTCCCTGAAGACGGTGAAAAACCTGATAAGTGGAAACAAAAGACACAAAATCAAGGCAACATTGAGATTAAACTCAGTGGAGCTATTAGAGGTGCATTGACTACACCTTTAAAAGTCTGTTTTAGGGCTACTTAAGGGCTACTTAAGAATCCCTGACCTAAAAGTGCAAAGAAAAGTCAACACAACTGTTCTGCCAAATGGCAAACATTATGGAAATTCAACAACAGCCACCAGACACAATAAATTCAGGTGCATCTGAAGGTGCATTAGCCCTTGAGGTTACAGCAACGGGAAATTTACCCAAACTACCGTCAGCTAAATCCTCGGACACCCAATGGCAGCGAATTAGTCAACAAATTATTGATTTGTTAGACCAACTGCCAAACTATGTAGGTAGTTTTTTCGACAAAAACAAGCAAGCTATATTAACTCTTGTTTTGATTTTGTCTGCGTTTGTGACGGTCAAGGTAGTGATTGCTGTTTTAAATGCTATTAATGGTGTGCCACTGTTAGCACCAATTTTTGAGATAATTGGCATAGTTTATGCTATCTGGTTTACTTTCCGTTATCTCATCAAGTCGGAAACTCGGCAAGAATTATCCTACAAAGTTAGTTCTTTCAAAAAACAACTTATAGGGTAATAATTTTCAGAGCTTTTAATTATTGAATGCGGGGTTGACATTGTTTACCCTGCATTTTTTATCAGTTATTGAAAGTAGGAGTATGGTTTCCCCTGGGTTGATACTCCCTTCTTTCTAAAAGAATATGGATTAAATGAACCGCAAAGACGCAAAGGACGCGTTCATGTAGTGTCCCGTAGGGATAGGAAGAAGGAAGAAGATATGTAATATTACACTGGGAAGGGAGTAGCAGAATATTAAGCTGGTTTTAGGTTAAGAATTTTTAGGGCGTTGCTGATTTTGGGGATGAAAACAATTTTGCATATATTCAAAACCCTTGTAGAGACGTTCCATGGAACGTCTCTACACTCAAAAAACATCCCGCATTTATGCAACGCCAGAATTTTTAGTTAAGCAATAGCGAAACCTAAAAAACATCGGTAAACGTTGGTTTTCCTAACCTCAACCCAACTTACATAAGTTTATTTTTTTCACTGAACTGACAAGTATTGTATCTCAAGATAGATATTGTCAAGTAATATTTATTATAAATTCACTTCTTAAGACAGTATTTTTTTATTCAAAATCAAATTAATCTAGTTGTCGAAGTTATTCTCAAAAAAATTAAAAAGGAATAATATTTATGGCTAATCAACCAGTGAAGAAAACTATAGATTCTGCTCATCGAGTTGATGTAGATAGTGATGATAGAGGAATTATCCCAGCAGAAACAGCAGCACGTATAGCTAGAGAAGGAGAACATTATAAACATCTTCCCACAGAGGAAAATCTCTCTAATGCATCTACAGATGATCAAACAGGTGCTGAAAGCATACGCACTACTGACGGTTACACTGTAGATAAGGAAGGTTTGTTAAATAATTATCCAGTTGAACCAGAAATGTATTATGAGGTTCCGGGTGATGCACGGAAAGATATGGCTGAAGATACTATAGAACGTTTGGAAGAACTTACAGAAGTGAATGAAGATAAAACAGGTGAGTTGACAGAAAAAGCAGATAGACGCGGTAAAGGAACAGGAATAATTTAATTTTTTATCTCCACAGTTAAGTTAGGTAATCCTTCTAATTTTTCTGTGGGAATATCTTCTGGTACGTTGGGAACAAAAACTCTCAAACCTGCGGGTATACAATTAATTTCTATGGGAGTTGTACCAAAAATTTCTCCATCTATAACAACTTTTTGTAGTGGGTCAGTTGTAATTTTAAATTGTTTAGATCGCAAATAACCAATGTCATCCCGTTCTACTGGTGTGCCTGTAGAAGCTGTTTGAAATAAATGAAATGTGGCTGCGATCGCACTGGCTTTAGTCTCTGGTGCTACAATGGTTAAATCTAGCAATCCATCATCAAAAATAATACCTGCTGGGCCTTGAGCTAAAACACAAGTGGGAGGTGCTGCATTTGCCACTGTCACCGCAGAAGCTATAGTCTGAATTATTTTATCTTCGGTTTCAATTTCGACAGCGAATTTTTGTAAGCTTCCTAATTCTTGAATTCCTGCCATGATATATGCCATCATGCCAAAGCGATTTTTAGCTTCTCGGTCTGCTTTTTCTACAGTTCCCGCTTCAAAGCCAATACCCGCTAATAATACCATTGGTCGCTCATTGCAATAGGCTACATCTATGAGCCGGGTTTTGCCTTGTAAAATTGTTTGACAAGCTGCGGCTATTGTATCAGGAATACTCAACGCTGCGGCAAAAGCATTGGCAGTTCCCCGTGAAATAATGCCAAAGGGGATATCTGTATTAATTACTGCTTCTAATGCTGCGGATAATGTACCATCTCCCCCAGATGCAATTATCGCTTCTACACCCCGTTCTACTGCTGCGCGTGCTAGTTCGTCAGCATCAATTTCTTCTGTAGTGAGATAAATATCTAATTCAATTTCTGGTTCTAATATTGACCTAATCTGATCTAGTTCTAATTCTGGATCACCCTGACCCGCAGCTGGGTTAAATATAAGGCAAGCGGAACGACTCATATAGATAAAATAATATAGTTAGGGATTAGGCAGACTTACTTTTAGCATATATTTAAAATTTAAACTTCTATCTATTGGTAGGTCTGGTTGTAGGTGGGTAAAATTTTTAGCCAACCATTTCTTTAACTTTTCTCGAAATTCCAGCACAGCATCTAAAGGATCATTTGCTACTGCAAATTGCGCCAATTTGGTTATTTTGTAAATAAATGTAAAGCCATTTTCAAATAAAATCCTCTGTAATTAGTCTCATCCAATCCAGTGCGTCACTTGCTGCGGTAGTCTAGATAAATGTGAATTTACCGCCTGGTTTGACATATAGTTTTATGACTTCAGTTTCTAGTCCTCCGCGCACTATTCGTATTGGTTCACGTAAAAGCCAACTTGCTCTAGTTCAAACATACTGGGTACAAGAGCAACTCCAGAAAAGCTTCCCTGATATTACTTTTGAAGTCCATACCATGTCTACCCAAGGCGACAAAATCCTGGATGTAGCATTGGCCAAAATTGGCGATAAAGGACTATTTACCAAAGAATTGGAACTGGGAATGATCAATAAGGAGATTGATTTTGCAGTTCATTCGCTTAAGGATCTGCCTACTAACTTACCAGAAGGTTTGACACTGGCAGCAATTACAGAACGAGAAAACCCCGCAGATGCGGTGGTGCTGCACGAAAAGCATAAAGGTCAACAAATTGAGACTTTACCAGCAGGTGCGGTGATTGGTACTTCTTCTTTGCGAAGACTGGCACAATTACGCCATAAGTTCCCGCATTTTACTTTTAAAGATGTCCGGGGAAACTTAATCACACGCATGGCTAAATTAGATGCTGGTGAGTATGATGCTCTAATTTTAGCGGTAGCTGGGTTAGAAAGATTGGATATGAGCGATCGCATCCATCAAATTTTACCCCCAGAAATTTCTCTCCATGCAGTGGGACAGGGTGCTTTAGGTATAGAATGCCGTGCTGAGGACACCGAAGTAATTTCCTTACTCAAAGCCATTGAACATCCACAAACGCGCGATCGCTGTTTAGCAGAAAGATCATTTCTACGAGTTTTAGAAGGTGGCTGTCAAGTTCCCATTGGTGTAAATACAGAAATCAATGGTAATGAATTAACATTAAAAGGTCTTGTCGCTAGTGTTGATGGTCAAAAACTGGTTAAAGATACCGTTACCGGTGCTGCTGCTGATGCCGAAAAATTAGGAGCAGAACTAGCCAGTATTTTACGGCAACAAGGCGCAACAGAAATTTTAGAACAAATCTTTACCGAGATTCAACGCGGTTCATAAGGTGACTGGGGACAGGTGACAGGTGACAGGTGACAGGTGACAGGAAAATTTTCACCACTCACCAATCACCAATCACCAATTACCAATCACCAATTACCAATTACCAATTACCAATTACCAATTACCAATTACCAATTACCAATTACCAAATAAATACTATGCGAATTCTATTTGTTGCAGCGGAAGCTGCTCCCGTTGCCAAAGTAGGTGGAATGGGTGATGTTGTGGGTGCATTACCTAAAGTCTTAAGACAAATGGGGCATGATGTACGGATATTTCTGCCTTATTATGGTTTTCTCCCAGACAAAATGGAAATCCCCAAAGAACCAGTCTGGAAGGGATATGCCATGTTCCAGGACTTTGCAGTATATGAAAGTGTCCTTCCTGGTACTGATGTTCCTTTGTATTTATTTGGACATCCTGCCTTTACACCACGCCGTATTTATGCCGGAGAAGATGAAGATTGGCGGTTTACCTTGTTCTCCAATGGTGCAGCAGAATTTTGTTGGAATTACTGGAAGCCAGAAATTGTCCATTGTCACGATTGGCACACAGGAATGTTACCTGTTTGGTTGAACCAATCCCCAGATATTACCACTGTATTTACCATTCATAACCTAGCTTATCAAGGCCCTTGGCGCTGGTATTTAGAGAAAATTACTTGGTGTCCCTGGTATATGCAAGGACATAACACCATGGCGGCAGCAGTGCAGTTTGCTAACAAGGTAAATACCGTTTCTCCCACCTATGCAGAACAAATCAAGACTCCTGCTTATGGTGAACTAATTGAAGGATTGCTATCTTTTATTAGTGGAAAATTATCAGGAATTATCAACGGCATAGATACGGAAATATATAATCCTGCCAATGATAAATACATCGCCCAAACTTTCACCACTGAGACATTAGATCAACGCAAAATTAATAAAATCGCCTTGCAAGAAGAAGTAGGTTTAGAAGTTAATTCTAAAGCCTTTTTAATTGGCATGGTGACAAGGTTGGTGGAACAAAAGGGTCTGGATCTAGTTTTACAAATTCTCGATCGCTTCATGGCGTATACAGATGCTCAGTTTGTCTTGTTGGGAACAGGCGATCGCTATTATGAAACCCAAATGTGGCAACTAGCATCTCGCTATCCCGGACGCATGGCAACTTATTTACTCTATAACGATGCCCTTTCTCGCCGCATCTATGCCGGTACTGATGCCTTCCTCATGCCTAGCCGTTTTGAACCCTGCGGTATCAGCCAAATGATGGCTTTACGTTACGGTTCTGTTCCTATCGTCCGTCGTACAGGTGGATTAGTTGATACAGTATCACATTATGATCCTGAAAATGAAGCAGGTACTGGTTATTGCTTTGATCGCTACGAACCTCTAGACCTATTTACCTGCATGATTCGCGCTTGGGAAGGCTTCCGTTTCAAACCACAATGGCAAGAACTCCAAAAACGAGGGATGAATCAAGATTTCAGTTGGTATCGTTCTGCTCAACAATACGATAATCTCTATCGATCAATATACGGTTTACCACCACGAGAAGAAGAACCAACATCAGAACCAAAGTTAATTTTAACCGAAGCTAATGAGAAATCCTAATTGATCACGTGGAGACGTTTGAACTAACGTCTCTGCAATTCAATAAACTAACTTAAATTTTCCGGATCAACTCCTAAACTCTTTAACATTTCTGCTAATTTGTGGGCTTTTTCTTCAGCTTCTAAAAGTTTTCTTTCCGATTCTAAACGCTTTTCTTCAGATTCCTGAATCCGTTCTTCTGGTGTGAAAAACCTTTTTCCTTGTTCATCAAACCAATACAACCATTCTCTAGTGATACCTTGATAAGTTCCTCTTTCCTTTCCAATTCCTAAACCTATTTCTGGTAGCCAAACAGGATTTCCATCGCTTTCCTAACAAGCAAATGCGTCAAGTAGTAGTTTACTTGCAAAAAACTGATTCAGAACTGGTTCAGCAAACCACATTTGCTCTAGAAGAAACATTTCATCGTTTCCAGGTCATCCGCTTATGGGAACAACCGACAGAAACATTTTTGCGAACTCCCGGTTTATTGCCTTTTGCTGTTTTAAGCAACACTGATAATAAAGTCAACACTTTGCAGGAAGTGGCAACCATCATTGATGACATCACCGACAAACAGATGCAAAGTAACCTAGCGGCATCTGCATTTATCTTAGCTGGGTTAGTATTAGAAAAAGAAGTGATTCAGCGTTTGCTGCGGAGAGATATTATGCGTGAGTCAGTCACTTATCAATTATTGATAGAAGAAGGACGGGAAGAAGGACGAGAAGAAGGACGGGAAGAAACTGTTCGACTTGTTGCTGTCAATATGATCAAGGAGGGTATGTCTATTGAAGTAGTTGCCAAAGTAACTGGTTTAACAGTTGAACAGGTGCAACAATTACAAACTACAGAAGCAGAAAACTCAGGGGATTGAGTACAAATCATATCTAACACCAACTACCTACACTTTACCTTTATTCAGGTCAGTGCAGTCTTGCAAGCTGATTTTTGCCAGTATGTGACTGTTAAGAGTTACAGCAGGAGTCAGGAGTAAAAGTCTGTTTCTGTATAGGTTTCAAGTTAGATTCTGTACCTGATTGATCTGCAATCTGCTGTATTAAGCGTAGCAATTTTCCTGATGTTAGCCGAGAGATGCTGAAACAGCAAATAAAGAACTCTAGAGTTTTTTATGAAAAAAAATACTATTTCTCGGTTGTGTAGTTATACTTTGATTGGGTTGATATCTTTAACATCTGTTTTAAGTATCAATACCTCTGCATTACCTCAGACTGTTACAGTCTCCCCAGTTAAACAAACTCCCTTACCTAGTAGTCACTTAATCTGGCCGACTCATGGGATTATTTCTCAAGGTTTCCGTAAATATCAACATGAAGGAATTGATATAGCGGGTGCTATTGGTACTCCTATTGTTGCGGCTGCATCAGGTACAGTTGTGAAAGCTGGTTGGGATGATTGGGGTTTAGGCAATTTTATCGAAATTAAACATCCCGATGGTAGTGTGACAGTCTATGGTCACAATAATCGTTTGTTAGTTAGTAAAGGTCAAGAAGTTAATCAAGGCCAAATTATTGCAGAAATGGGATCTACAGGTAATAGTACAGCCCCTCATTTACATTTTGAATTTTATCGAAATCGTCAGTTAGCTGTTGATCCTATGCCGATTTTATCCTCTTCAACCACTGCCAAATTACCATTAGAACAACCAGTTTCACCTTCACAACCAATTTCTGTAACTATTGCACCTGTAAAAGTTGATGCTGAATGCGCTGGGAGTACAGTTATTACAGGTGAGACTGCAAAAATTCGTGTTCAAGTCTGTGAAGAAAACGGTCATCTGTTTTACATTGGACAATCAAAGCAAGATGCGAGTAAACCTGTCAAGATAGCTGCTTGGAATGTTGGTAACAATAAATATCGAGCAGATAATGGTACTTATTCATACTTAGTTAGTCCAGAAAAGGTGGAAGTGTGGCGAAATGGTAGTCAGATTCGTTCTGATAGTTTTTATACTTCCTCTAATGCTGGCAATTAAAATTACTTTTTAGTTCAGTAATTGATGATTTCGATAAAAATACCGTAATGTGACAGTTTACAGGGCGTAATATGGTGTCAAAAATTCTGCAAATTAAAGAGTATAAAATACATCTAGATTAAATCTAGAAAAAATCACAGTCACGTTTGTAATATCCCTAGTATTTACATAAAGGAGCAAAAAATCATGGAATATATGGCTTATTCTTATATGTACATGGCGAATGAAGAGACTCCCGTTAATGTGGATTTGAATCTTCCCAAGTTGCAATTTAATTGGAAAAAATTACTGAAGTCTTCTGCGTGGTTAGCTTTAGCAGGTATTACTGTTTTAGTTGCTTCTGTTTCCCAAGTTAAAGAAGCTTCAGCAGATTATGTGAGAACTAATGGTAATTGTTTATATATTCGCCGGGGTCCTAGCAGTGGTAACTCGGCTGTAGCTTGTGTCCCCAATGGTACAAACATTGGAGAGACTGGAAATGTGCGTAATGGTTTTGCTCAAATTACTTCTGGACGTTACCAAGGATATTATGTTGCGGAAAGATGGATTGGTATGAATCCTGGAACTTCTCATGGTCGTCCTGGCCCTGGTGTTGGTGGTCGAGTTTTGCTGAGACAGGGCGCTAGAGGTGAGCGTGTGAGGGTGGTGCAACGAGCTTTAGGGATAAGAGTAGATGGTGTTTATGGACCGAATACTGCTTACCAAGTCCGCAATTTTCAAAGAAGAAATGGTTTGCTTGTAGATGGTATAGTTGGTCCTGCTACTCGCAGGGCTTTGGGTATTAGTTAGTGGTAACAGGGTATGGGGTATGGGAACAGTCGCAAGAGTTGTAAATCTCATCTGAATCCGTACCCAGTGATGCCCCAGTCCCTAACCTTCCAATTTACATTCCAATGCTTTTTTCTGCATGGTTTTAAAAATATTGTAAAAACCATTGGCGCGGGAAGGAGTTAAACTGACATTTAAACCTGTGGCTTGAATAAAATCAGGAGTTAGTTGGACGATTTCTGTTGGTGCTAGTCCATTTAATCCTTCTATCAATAATGCGACTAGTCCTTTAGTTAGCTGAGAATCCGAATCTCCTTGAAAAACCACTTTCTCGTTATCCAGTGATGCTGTTACATATACCTGAGAAACGCAACCAGGAACTTTGTTTTCGGGAATCTTATCAGCTTCGGGAAATTCTGGCAGTTTTTGAGCATACCAAATTAACTGCTCATAACGACGCTTTGGGTCAGCAGCACGTTGGAAGCGTTGAACAATCTTAGCTAAAGCAGGTGGTAAGGAGTCAAGACTTAAGGACATAGTTAATTCAGTAAATAATCAGTCTCACCTTGAGTTTAAATTATCTGGAGAGCGATCGCTGTTCAGGTTGGTAGACAGTTTAAATTATCAGTATAGTCATTGTTTATGTTAAGGATTGGCAACAACTGTTAAATATTGCTGCAAATTTGGGATTTTTCTTGAATTTTCTTAGTAATTCTGAAGATTATATTGTCAGTGATTCAATAATCTCAGGAGCAAATCCGGTGTTGACCTCAACTTTACTCGCTACTGTACCTACACCCCTAGAATGGAGTCCTACTGTTGGCATTATCATGATTATCGCCAACATTCTAGCGATCGCTTTCGGCAAATTTACAATCAAGTATCCCAGCGCAGAACCAGCAGTACCCGCAGCTAATTTCTTTGGTGGTTTTGGTTTACCTGCGGTACTAGCAACTACAGCCTTCGGTCATATACTAGGCGCTGGTATCATCTTAGGACTGCACAACATAGGTAGAATCTAAGCCTTAGCCTCAAACCCGCCTGTATTTAATTGCTTATTATTCACTTTTCAACTTAAGAACCAGAGAACTTGCTCTCTGGTTTTTTGTGTCTGTATAGAAAAACAGAAATCTTTTTTTAAAGTCAAAAAATATTCCCTGTTATCCTGTATAAATACTTTTTCTGATTCTATACAGGCAAGGGTGCCATACCATGCAACTGACGTACAGCATTAAGGCAAACTGGACAATCACAGCCAAACAACTTGATTGCTTCATCACTTTCTGCTTCCGTAAATTCTAGTTCATCAGGCTGATTTTTATCAGGTTGAACTTGATCAGCTTGAACTTGCGCTATTTGCATAGCTGGTTTAGCAGTCGTAGGAGTAGCATTATCCACCTGTATACATACTTGACGCACAGATGCTGAGTGGGGAGAACGCACACAAGATAGATGAGTACCTACAGGGTTAACAGTTTGACTAGCGTGGACTGGTCTAGCCATCATGACCATAGATATCATAGACATAAACAGGACTGGGCTAGAAAGCAAGGCCAAGATAAATTTTCTGTTCATTTTCTTTAAACAACTTTGTCACTAGGGAACTAAACCAATTCACTTATTCAGATCAATTGGTGTTAATCAGTCCATCTTATACAAACTTGCTGAAAATATGTGTTCCATTCAATGAAAACTATAGAAAAATTCTATTGTTTTTCCACCATGCGGTTTTTTGGTCTTACTCCACCTCTGTAGATGAACTCAATGAGTAGAGCAAGCAATAGTAGAGCAATAGTAGAGCGATCGCACACAAAGATGTATCAAATCAAACCTTGCATATTTACAAACGCCAAAAAGTGTAGATAATTACATGAACTTGGGAACTTGCAGCTAGGCATAAAGTCATATAGGACATCAAAATCAAGTAACCTATTTGACCCAGCACGTCACAAAAGGATCTCAATGTCACAAAAATATTCGCTTACTTCGTTATGCAAAAATGTGTTAACAGTTACAAGCCTGTCCGTTGTAGCTGCCATGTCTGTTCCCTCAGAAGTTTTCTCTTTAACCACGGAAATAGCCAATTTACAAGATAAAACTGTTGACACAAAAGAGCTAGAAACAAATTTCTTGACAAATAAATTGAATGGAAAGGAATCAGATTTTTTCCTTGCTAAAAAAGATAAAGACGATGACAAGAAGAATCATCACAGACGTGACAACGATGATGATGACCGAGATAATTATCGCAGACGTTATGACGACAATGACCGAGATAATTATCGCAGACATGACGATCACAGGGAAGGAGATTATCGTTCCTCAAAATTCTATCGTGTGAGAGATTGGAATTGCTTGTTCAAAGTAGGAAGATTAGTCAATTCCAACCGTAAAGCATTGGTCATACATTTAGATATCCTAGAAAAACCAGTTACTAAATACGCAAATGTCGTTTACACAGTTTATGCTCGTCAAAACAATCGTTGGGTGCAATTTTATAGCAGTACCGGATCAAGACTGATTGAAAAAAAAGCAGGTAAATTCTTATTGCAACCAGAAATAATAGAATTTAACAGACTGCAAGGAAATATTAATTTATCCAGATCGGACTTAAGATTTGTCACAGAAATTCGCTATGATTCCAACAGCAGACGCGATGAAAGAATAGTATTTGAAGATATCTGGAACTATAGCTCAATTACAGAAATAAGCAGTATTACTCAGTTCACTACAGTCAGAAACAGAACTGACGATAACGAGTATTATAACAACGACTATCGCAGACGAGATGATGACAATAATGATCGCAGACGCGAATATCGACGAGTAAACAATCGTTACTCATCAAAAGCATTTAGGAGCAAAGATTGGAATTGCTTATTCAAATTAGGAAGATTAGTTAATTCCAATCAAAGAGCCTTTGTTCTACATCTAGATATCCTAGAAAAACCAGTCACTAAATATGCAAATGTAGTTTACACAGTTTACGCTCGTCAAAATAATCGTTGGGTTCAATTTTACACCAGTAACGGCTCAAGACTAATTTCTAAAAAAGGCAACAAATACTTCTTAAGCCCAGAAGTAATAGAATTTAACAAACTGCGATTAGGTAATATTGATTTATCGAGGTCAGAACTAAGATTTGTCACAGAAATTCGCTATGACTCCGACACCAGACGTGAGGAAACATTAGTGTTTGAAAATAACTGGAACTACAATTCTATTACCGAAATTAATAGTATCAATCAGATGGATATTGTCAGCTTTTAATAAATGGGGAAAGTCTCGCTTACAGCAGTTTTCACCTAGTTAGACCACAGTAGAGACGTTGCATGAAACGTCTCTATAAGGGTTTTAAAGATTGTTTTGTGGTTCATTTACCTAAAAATCGCTGTAATTAAATCAGGACTTACTCAAAAAAAACGAAAGTAGAGGTAATTCATGAATTACCTCTACACAAGAATAAGGTTTTTAGGTGTAAAGATATTCACTCAAACATCTCTACATTTATAGGAACACCAAAAAATAAATTACCCAAAAATTGGGATTTTTTGATTTGGAAGCCTCGTAACTAAGGATACAAACCCCTATCAGTCAAAGCTTGCGCGACTCTACCCACACCCAGCGTATAAGCCGCCAACCGCAGATTTACTCCTCTCATCTGTGACCGTTGAATTACTTGACGATAAGCATTCACCATTAAGTGTTCCATTTCCCGGTTCACTCGTTCTTCATCCCAGAACAGGTAAGAAAGACCTTGTACCCATTCCAAATAACTCACCACCACACCCCCAGCATTGGCTAAAATATCCGGTAAAACCGTCACACCACGAGCTTCTAGAACTCGGTTAGCCTCCAAAGTTACAGGGCCATTAGCAGCTTCAGCAACAAACTGTGCTTGTATCTGATCAACATTTTCCTCAGTGATTTGGTTTTCCAAAGCTGCGGGAATCAAAACATCACAAGGTAAAGTTAGTAAATCTGCGTTACTAATAGGCGCAGCTTGGGGAAAACCCACCACACTCCGGCGGTTTTCAGCAGCATAGGCTTTCAAAGCCGGAATATCAAGGCCAGCTTCCGAAAAAACACCCCCTGCACCACCAGAAACAGCAATAATTTTTGCTCCTGCCGCGTGTAATAATTCAGCCGCCGCACCGCCCACATTACCGAACCCTTGAATAGCAACTCGCACACCTGCAAGGGATTTACCTTGATCTGCTAATGCTTCACGGACGATAATCATTACACCCCTTCCTGTAGCCATTTCCCGACCTAGAGAACCACCAATAGAAAGCGGTTTACCCGTCACCACACCTGGTACAGCATGACCCACATTCACAGAATAAGTATCCATCATCCAGGCCATTTCACGGGCAGATGTACCCATATCCGGGGCGGGTATATCCACCGACGGTCCAATATCTTTAATTAACTCACTAATATAACGTCTGCTAATTCTTTCCAATTCCCCCACACTATACTGTTTAGGATCTATGGGAATTCCACCCTTTGCACCACCATAAGGAATACCCAACAATGCACATTTCCAAGTCATTAACATTGCTAAAGCGGAAACTTCTCGTAATGTCACCGCCGGATGGTAACGAATCCCACCTTTATAGGGGCCTAAAATATCGGAATGTTGTACCCGATGTCCAGCGAGAACTCGCACTTGTCCATTATCCATTTTTACGGGTATGGAAACTGTCACTACCTTACGGGGATGGCTAAGAATTTCTACCACACCTTGATCTAGTTTTAATTCTTTAGCTGCCCATTCTAAATAACTACAAGCTTGATCAAATGGGCAAATATGCGCTGGAGAATGAGTTTCTATTACTGGGCGAGAGGTTGTAACCATAACATTTACTCCTCATCACGGTATTTTGGTGAACCGGATATGTATGGTTAGCTTACCCCAGGTTTTCAAAAAAATAGCGATTTTGTAGTTTTTGTTACAATTTTATTTTTTTAGTATGGTTTAAAATTGCTGTCCAATTTATTTTTGTGGGTTGTCTAAGTCAAATATGCTAAAATATAGTCAAAATGTCTAAATTAGTCATATTATGCAGAAATATACTCTGACAGATGTGCGTAATAAACACGGTGAAGTTTTTGATAAAGCTGCTGTTGAACCAGTTTTACTTACTAAACAATCACGTCCAAGTCACGTAATTATTTCCGCAGATAGCTATCAAAAATTACTTACTAGACTGCAAGAATTAGAGGATATGCTGTTAGCTCAAACTGCTCAAACTACTTTGAGTCAGTCAAAAATGGTTGGTACAGAAGCTTTTACATCGGCGCTGGAGCATTTAGCAAATGGCGCGGCTTGATGGGTTAGCAACTGTTCTAGATTTCCTCAATGGTTTACAGCCGAAAATAGCGGCGCAAATAGCAAAAAAGGTATTAGGTTTGAATGTTGAACCTTTACCAAATGATAGTAAGCAACTATCGGGTTATAAGGATTTTTATCGAGTTTATAGTGGTGAATATCGAATTGTTTATAGATACTTTCCAGAGCAAGATTTAGTAGAAGTTATTTTAGTCGGTAAACGCAATGATGATGATGTTTACAAAAAATTAGACAGATTAATAGGATAAACTAAAGAAATTAATCATTACTAATTATCAGCCCAAACAGATAAGATAAGCATTTCACCAGACTTAATCTAATTATGATAAACCAAGCAACAAAATCACAAAATCAATTACCTTTACCACCTGGAAACTTAGGCTTACCTGTAATTGGGGAAACAATTAGCTTTTTAAGTGATCCAGATTTTGCGACCAAACGACAAAATAAATTTGGAAACATTTTTAAAACTAATATATTTGGCTCGCCGACAATTATGATGATAGGAGCAGAAGCAAATCGCTTTGTATTTAGCAGTGAAAATCAGAATTTCACAATTAAATGGCCTGAGAGTGTTTCTGTTTTACTGGGGACTGCTTCTTTAGCAACACAAATAGGTAGCATTCATCAAAAAAGACGCAAATTATTATCTCAAGCATTTCAACCCAGGGCTTTAGCTAATTATTTACCATCAATGGTAGAAATAACTAATAGCTACTTACATAAATGGACAAATCTAGGTCAATTAACTTGGTATCCTGAATTAAGAAAATATACCTTTGATGTGGCTTGTAAATTATTAGTAGGAACAGATGCTACTAATGATCATCATTTCGCTGAATTATTTGAGGAATGGTGTCTTGGTTTATTTACTCTTCCCATTCGGTTACCTTGGACTAAGTTTGGTAAAGCTTTAAAATGTCGAGATCAGTTATTAGCCAAAATTGAAAAGATTATTCTCCAACGTCAACAACAACCCATTTCTGAACAAGATGCTTTGGGCTTACTATTAAATGCAAAGGATGAAGATGGTAATAGTTTGAGTATAGAAGAACTCAAAGACCAAATTCTTACTTTATTGTTTGCTGGACATGAAACTTTAACTTCTGCATTGTCTTCTTTTTGTTTACTGTTAGCACAAAACCCGGAAATTTTAGCAGCAGCGAGAAAGGAACAACAACAAATAAGTTGTACTGGTGCGCTAACATCTGAACATCTGCAACAAATGACTTACCTAGACCAAATCCTCAAGGAAGTTTTACGAGTTATTCCTCCTGTTGGTGGTGGTTTTCGTTCTGTAATTCAAACTTGTGAATTTAATGGCTATTGTATTCCTGAAGGTTGGTCTGTGCTGTATCAAATAGGTAAAACCCATCAGGATGAAACTATTTATAAAGACGCGAAAAGTTTTGATCCACAAAGGTTTGGTATAGATAGGGCTGAGGATAAATCTAAGCCTTTTAGTTATGCGACTTTTGGGGGTGGGATGAGAGAATGTATAGGTAAAGAATTTGCTAAATTGGAGATGAAAATATTTGCTGCTTTGCTATTGCGTGGTTATGAATGGGAACTTGTAGCTGGGCAAAATTTAGATTTAGCAATGATACCAACTCCTCAACCCCGTGATGGTTTAAAGGTGATTTTCCATTCTATTGACAAGGATTAAAAATTTTTGCGCGTTGGGTTGCGCTGTCGCTTAACCCAACCTACATGAATTAAAGGAATATTTCTGGGGTAAAACTCCCATGTAACCCATAAGGAATATGGTGTTTTAGATGTAGTTTTGCAACTGCACCTTTTTGAAAATTTTGAGCATCCAAAATGATTACATCTGAACGATGATGTTCTGCATCATAAACTAAAGCTATTACCCAACCATCATCTTCTGACTGAGAGTTTGGACGAGGAATAAAAATAGGTTCACCTGTAAAACCGCGTGGTGCTGCACTCCATATTTCTTGTTTTCCTGACTCTAAATCAAGTTTTAAAATTGCTTGTAAAGGTGCATTTTCTGTTGCTTGATGAGCAGAAGCAGTATATAAATAACGGTAGGGTTTACCTACATTATTTGGGTGAATAGTAGGAAACTCACAAGCACGGTTATCTATTAGCTTGTTTTGCACTTGATTTTCTTGTAAATTGAGATTAAAACGCCATATTTGTCCTGGTGCATTAGCTTCAAAGTTGGTTTGTCGATAATCGCTATTTGGTTCAACTTCTGTTAATGATTCATAGCAAATAGAATCAATGATAATTTCATTGCCGATTTCAAAAGCATTGACATGATGGAATATAAAACCTGCTTTAGTTTCTAAAACTTTTACCCCATCTTTATAAGCGTGGCTATTTGTGCGCGGAATAAGTATGATTTTTGTGGGTTGATTTTTTTGAACTTTAATACATTGTCCGGCGCTGGCTATTCCTAAAGCAAAGGGTATGGGATTAAAACTAACAGGATTTTGGAAGAAGATACAGTAGTTTTCGGTAATGACAAAATCATGAATGAAGCAAAAACCAGGAACGCTATAATTTTGTTTGCTGATAATTTCTCCGTTCGTATTCAATTCAAAAATAGTAATTGTGGTTGATAGGCCTGGTTTAATGGCAAAGTTAACTAATTTACCATTGGGATCAATACGAGGATGGGCGCTAAAGGCTTCACCTGTGGATAAAACACCATTGAAATATTCATTTCCTAATGTTTCTAGCGTGTGTGGATTTAGTAAATAAGGTTCTGCTGCTTCCCATAATGCTAAAAGTTTACCACCCCAATAAATAACGTTTGTATTAGCGATGTGTTTGATTTTGAAATTAAAGGCGTTAGCTAACCAACCTCCAGGTTTTTGTGTACCAAATACTCCCCGATAAAGTATTTTTCCAGCTTTTTTTTCTGCTAGATAACCTTCTGTTTCGACAAATCGGTTACGAAAATGAGCGCGGCCATTAGTAAATGTAATGCGGCTAATCATCCCGTCACCATCAAAAGGATGATGAAAGCGTTGTCCATCAATGTCTAATAAACCGGGACCATTCCTAAATAGTGTTCCTTCTAGTTCTAAGGGTATTTCACCTTCTATTTCATCAATCCAATAATCATTTTCTTGTTTGAGAGATTCATATCCTTTTTGCCAATCTTCAAGAGTATAGGATTTTGGTGAAATTTGGTTTGGTTGATTTTCTAATGTCTGCATATTTTTGAAAATGATTTAGAGTTCTCTTGGTTGTAATGTTTGGAAATTCTAATTTGCATGATCAGGGCGATTTCGACTCAGTATAATTCAGTTCAATGCAGCCCAAGCCAGAAGATTTTGATTTCCTGGAAATAGGCATCTTTTGGTTTATTAAATTATCATGCCAGAAATATAAACGCAATAAGTTAGGGTGTGTTTTTATGTGCGTTCAATTCAATTATTAACTGAATTAGTTGCAAATGTTGTAATTTCGTTTTCTTCTTCCTCTGGTAGCCAATTAATAAATATCAGGGGTACAAGAGCTATTGAATTAGTAATTATCACTAACAGCCAGAGTAAATTGAAGTTAGTATCTGTAATTCCTAACCAGTGCATAATTAAGGCTCCAAACTCTCTAGAAATAGCTCCTCCTAAATTAAATATTGACATTAAGAGTGCAAATAATGTTGCTTCTATTCCCAGGGGGCAAATTCTTGCTGCTAATACCATGATGGGCATAAATGCAATTTGTCCCATGATTGCCAGAATTAAGCTATCACCTAAACTAAACCAGTGATCATCTATTCCTAATGCTCTATTTGTATGTGTGACTAACATTAACATTGTCATTCTCAATGCTGCTGAAATGACAATACTCCAACCACAAATAATGCGAAAAGGAACACTTTTAAGAAAGCGTTGAAAAATCCAAATACCAATTAATGAGGCTAAACTGGTGACTAAATGTACTCTGCCTAAAAATTCTGGTTGAAAGTGGAGTTCGTTGGTGAAAAAGTAGAAAAAAGCTGCTTCTCCACTAGGGGTAGATTGCCAGATAAATATAAATGCTGTGGGTATCCAAATTGCTTTTTGGGTGAAGGCTTGACCTAATTGTTTTATTTGAGTTTTGATGGTGAGGGGATGAGTTTGATCAGGTTGTTGTTGGATCTCTTTGTTAAGTGGTTTTTCATTAATAAACCAAGCTACTAGTGAGATAATTAGCGGAAATATTGCAGTCACCAAAAATACTGTGCGAGTGGTGAAATATTCTAAAAGTAACCCGCTAAAATAGGCTGTAATTAAACCACCAAGGGCTGTTGTACCCCAACAAAGGGATTGAAGAGAGCCTACTTGTGCTTGGGATTCTACTCTGGCACTTTCTACAACTAGGGAGTCAGCTATTACATCATTGAAAGCGGCGGAGAGGGAAGATAGTGCGATCGCAATTGTTGCCGTCCAGGGACTATAAGCTAAGGTAGACAAGCTCACCCAAGCAGTAGCCCCCAGGATTCCAGATAATATTAGATAGGGACGACGACGGTAGCCAAAGATTGGCAATCCATCGGAAATAAAGCCAAATAATGGCTTAATCATCCACGGTAGGGCAACTATGCCCAATAGTGCTGATACCTCAACTGGACTCAGATGCAATTCATCTTTGAGGAAGAAACTGACGGCTAGACGCGCTAACCCTAATATGCCTTGGACAAAGTAGACTACAAGAATCGCCATTAATTCTGGCTTAGGTTCATTACCCAAGAGAATTTTTTTGATTACTGAGTCTTTGACCTTGGACAAGCCAGAGGAGTGAATCAGCATTTGATAAATATTCTTTAAGTTTTATCTACTTTTCTATCATATCTGGATACAGATGAAGTTGACAGTTATAGCAGGAGGCAGGAGGCAGAAGGCAGGAGGCAGGAGGCAGGAGGCAGGAGAAAAAGCCTTGTTATATCTACGTTTCAAGGATTAATCATGTCCTAATTATCCTGGCTACAGCTATATTTAGTTATCAGTATAAATACTAACCAATTAATTATTTAAACCAAAGAGCAAGCGTCATCTTGTAGTCTGATGCTTGCCTTTAATAAATATGCATTTGTTGTATCCCACTCTGCTGATATTCAGAACAGTCAGCACCATAACAGGTGACAGAGTTGAAAGTCTATTTGGATCTGGGTTTGGCCAATACCTATAGATTCCAGAAGGTTTACACTTTATATTTTAACCTATCTGGACTATATATTAATCTACAGAAGTAACCACAGATGAAGTAACTACTCCTGTGTTACGGGTTTCTAAATTATTCGATAAGCGACTGATGGTTAATAGCGGTACTTCTTGTCGGCACGACAGGCAAAACCAATATAGTTCACCATGACGAACATGACGCAGAATTGAACCACCGCAGCATGGGCAAGTGTTCGCTCTATGACTCATACCAATGTCCTCCTAAAAAAGTTTGTTGTTGTAATGTCAGACAAAAAAATTTGATTAAAATCGGCTGGATGTGTTGGTTTATTTACCAACTACTCTGCTTGGTGATAGAAACTTGGATGCTATGCCTGACAATAGTCAGGTTTTACTGCTGATTTTTCTGCTTCTTGATTGATTGGGTTGACATAAGCTCTTACTAATCCTGAGATCATTTTATGAGGACAAAACATTTGTACTTACTCTTTGGAAATTTAAATTAACTTTTTTAAGTTCCAAAAGTGTAAACTGTAATTTCGGTTAACTCTACTATCAAGTCACTAACAAATGTAATGTCAGAGGATCAGTAATAGTTAATAATTAACGTCCCTTCTAAATTACAAGTGGACATTTAGTATTATCATCTATCTTGGGGATCATAATCAATTAAAATATTCTGTAGTTTAACTTACAATTTTCACTATTTTGTATTGGTGAATACGAATTCAGTTAAGGGATCAATTAGTTATAGCTTATTTTGGGGTGAATGGCAGCGCAAATAAAAAAATTAACAATAAAAAATGATTACAAAAAATTTACAGTTTTTAGATTTCTTAATTTGTCGTCATACTGATAAGTAACTCATGAAAATCGCTACTTGGAATGTCAATTCAATTCGTACACGCTTAGAACAAGTCATCTATTGGTTAAGTGAAAATCCTGTTGATGTCCTGTGTTTGCAGGAAACTAAGGTTGTCGATAAGGATTTTCCCCTAATTTCCTTTGAAAATGTAGGCTATCATCCTTATATTTACGGTCAGAAAGCTTATAACGGCGTTGCGCTGATTAGCCGTCAACCTCTGGAAGATGTGAGTATGGGTTTCTGTGCAGTTTTGCCAGATTTAGAGCCACAATGGGACGAGCAGAAGCGGGTCATTACTGGTGTTATTGATGGAGTGAGGATTGTAAATCTTTACGTTCCCAATGGTTCGGCGGTGGGAAGTGAGAAATATGAATATAAACTTGGTTGGTTAACGGTGTTGCGGAAATATTTGCAGGTGCTGTTGTTATCAAACCCGGCTATTTCTATGTGTGGTGATTTTAATATTGCTTTGGAAGATATAGATATTCATGACAAAGTGAAGATAGAAAATCACATTATGGCATCTGAACCAGAACGCCAAGCTTTAAGAGATATTCTTTCACTGGGTTTTGCGGATGCTTTTCGTAAGTTTAATAATGAAGGGGGAAATTATAGCTGGTGGGATTATCGGACTGCGGCTTTTAGAAGGAATATGGGATGGAGAATAGACCATCATTATTTAACACCAATTTTGTGCGATCGCGCTCAAAGTTGTATTATTGATGTTGCACCAAGGAAGTTGGAACAGCCTAGCGACCATACACCAGTGATTGTGGAGTTTTAGTTGGGTCAAGGTAAAGCGATCGCATTTGATCAAGCAGAGAGCGATCGCACAGCTTAAAACCTGATATAATATTTATGATTACTATTTAAAAATGGTAAATTAATGAAACTTAAAATTATTGTACATCAAGCATAATTATTTGATTATCTTGATTAAAGCGATCGCTCTTGAGGATTGATCTTATTAGATTATTAGTTTAGTCAGTATACCTACTTTTTGTTAATGGTAAGTGAATGATCTGATTTTGATATTCATCCTGAAAAGAACCTTTAGCAATCAAAATCAATTCATCAATATTCCTACCAATACTTAAATTGGGATTAAGAATAAATATACCGGGCATTTTTCGCCCTAGCTCAATATGCTCTCCTAAATGTACAGGCATGGATCTACGATTGTTAGTGACTAAAATAAAATCATTTTCCTCACACCAACAAAGAATTTCAGGATCTAATGTACCTTGAATGGGAGTATTCGGTTCGCCTACTGCCATAATTACTAACTCCGGTTCTTGTCGCCGTAGTTGATTTGCATACATAGGATTTACATTTTCATCCATGAGATACTTGAGCATCATGAACCTTTTTTTGTCCCTCTAATGTGTCTCTGAGTTGTTGTAGTCTAGCCGCTACAGGTGGAGGATTAATTGCTTGCAGTTTACGCTGTTGCTGTCCCCATTCTAACCAGTCTGCAAGATACTTAGTGATAGCTTCTTGATTGTGAAGATAATACAAAATCGTCGCGTAGACTTGCTCTAAACTTAGTGATGTATAAGTTTGAGAAATTTCTTCTGGAGTACGAGCGCGATAAATATACTCGTAAAGAATAGTCTCAATTCCAATGCGTGTACCTTTAAGGCGAATATCATTCGCTGCTAGAAAGTTGAAGTAATCTTCTAGTTGCATAACTAAATCCTCTTTTTAATGATTCTAATATATTCGATGGCTTAAGCCTATCATCCTGTTGACGATTATTACTCATTGAGGCTGAATATAGATATTGTGGTCTTTGGGTTTGTTTCTGGTATCTGCATCAGTTTTGTTTAACCCCAACATTTCCATGGTATGCAAAATAGTATAACTTCGGTTTTTAGGAATTTGCTGATTTCCAAATAATGATTACACTTAACTACAGAAACAGCCCCATACTCAAATCCAAACGTTATGATTCTAGTCACTGGAGCCACTGGAGATATTGGCCGCCGAGTCGTGCGGTTACTGTGCCAACAACAGCAGTCTGTGCGGTCTTTTGTTCGTCTCACTTCCCATTACAGCGAGTTAGAACACCGGGGTTCAGACATCTTCATTGGTGATTTGCGACGAGAACAGGATATTCAGAAAGCTTGTCAAGGCGTAAAATATATCATTAGCGCCCACGGTTCTAATAATGATGCTCTATCTTTAGATTATCGCGCTAATATTGAACTCATTGATCAGGCTAAAGTCCAGGGTGTTGAACATTTTGTTTTCATATCTGTTTTAGGTGTCCAAAGAGAATATGAAGATGCACCCGTGTTCAAAGCCAAACGAGCAGTAGAAAGATATCTGCAAAGTAGTGGCTTAGATTACACTATTTTACGCCCATCTGGATTAGCATCAAACCTGCTACCACTGGCGGAACGGTTTCGAGAAACGGGTTTGTATCTGCTCATAGGTGATTCAAAAAATCGCACATCTATTGTTAGTACCGATGATTTAGCCAAGATAGTTGTAGATTCTTTGACCGTTGCCGATGCTTGTAATCAAATCTTACCTGTAGGAGGCCCAGAAATTTTATTGCGTGAGGACATTCCTAAAATTTTTAGTCGCATCTTTAACAAAGAACCAATAATCATTAATGTTCCCTTATTCGCCGTTGATAGCTTCCGGGGTGCATTGGGTTTATTCAACTCCTCAGCGCAAACAACTTTAGGAACTTTTCGCACTTTACTAGCTAATGAATTTTTCTGTACATCAGAAGAAATTGCCAATTTAGAAAGGATTTATAACTTTCAATTGGAAACTTTAGAAAACTTTTTTCGCCGTTATTTAGCAATTTAAATTTGGTGATTGGTGAGCAAATTTTGGATTTTGGATTTTGGATTTTTAAGTCATCCGCTCTAAAATCTAAAGTTTTCTTACCAATTACCAATTACCAATTACCAATCTAATTATGAAATATTCCCTCGCTGCAAATGCTGTTCAAGCACGTCAAACAAAAGAGAGATTCGCAAAACCAGAGGAACAGTTATCTTATGAATTAGGTAAGGCTGTACAGGAATTACCACCGCTTTATACAAGATTATTAGCGGGAACAATTAGCATGATTATATTTGGCGCAATTTCCTGGGCGCATTTTTCCGAAATTGATGAAGTAGCGACCGCACCAGGAGAATTAATTGCTTCTTCTCAAGTCAGGCCAGTGACATCTTTGGGTAATGGATATATTGTAGCAGTGAAAGTGAAAGAGGGCGATCGCGTGACCAAAGATCAAGTTTTAATTGAACGTGATCCCAATTTACAACAAACCGATGTTAACCGATTGGCTAAAGCTAGTAAATTAATTGAAGAAGATTTACAACGTTTACAAGCAGAACGGACTGGTGGAAAAAATGCGGGAACAAAATTACAAGATGAACTTTTAAACTCTCGTTTATTAGACTATAAAGCTAAACAAGCAGCAGCAGAAGCAGAAGCACAACGTCAACTTTCAATTATCAATCAAGCCAAAATTCGTTTAACGCGCTTACAGGAAAATTTAGCCAACGCCAAAACTAGCTTTACTAATGCTCAAACTAATTTAGTTAATGTTGAAGGTATCCGTGCTAAAGTTGAAAATAATGTAACCATTGCTCAAGAAAGAGAAAAAAATCTTCGCATTTTATTAAATCCAGGTGCAGTTCCCAGAGTTGATTATTTAGAATCACAGGAAAGATTAAATCGTGCTAATACAGATATTATTAGAAGCTCAGATGAAGTAACTAATACCAAAAATAGGCTGACAGAAGCAAAAGATAAAGTTACATCTTTAGAAAAAGATATTGCTGCTCAAAACCAAGAAATTCGCCAAGCAGAACAGGCTTATCAAGCAGCACGTAATCAAGGTTTACGTTTAGCATCAGAACGCCAAAGTGAAATTTTGACCCAAATCAACAAACGCAAAGAAGAATTAACCAATGTTGCAGGTCAATTAGAACAAGCGAAAAAGCAAAAAGATGGAGAAACCATTAAAGCACCTGTAGCGGGAACAATTTACAAAATTAAAGCTACTAAAGGTCCCATTCAATCTGGTGAAGAATTACTATCAATTGTCCCAGAAGGTGAAGAAATGCTTTTAGAGGTAAAAGTCCTTAACCGGGATATCGGTTTTATTCGTCAGAATATGAAAGCAAAAGTCAAATTAGCGACTTTTCCTTTTCAAGAATTTGGAGTTGTTGATGGTGAAGTTTTACAAATTAGTCCTAATGCAGTTGTTGATAAAGAATTGGGTTTAATTTTTCCCACTAGAATTAAATTGAATCAACACTCCATGAATGTCCGAGGACAAGAAGTAGAATTTACGCCTGGTATGGCTGCAAATGCAGAAATTGTTACTCGGAAAAAATCAATTCTGACCTTTATTGTTGAACCAATTACTCGCAGATTTAGTGAAGCTTTTTCTGTGAGATAGGTGGAAATAGTTTGTTTGTGAATTAATAGAGGGTTTAGCATTGCTAAACCCCTAACAATACTTGTCGGTTAAGACAGTAAGAGAAAGAGGAAAAAAGGGAATAAAAAATCTTTCTCCAAACCAACTAAAACTTTTCGATTCTTAACCAAGTAGTATTGATTTACCAGTTATGTTTAATCCAGTTGTAAATCTCCAAGTATTCTGCTCCGGGAATATTCCAAGAATAGTCATATTGCATACCCTGAATTGCTAGTTTTTGGAACTGTTCAGGTTGCTGATACCATAAATCAATAGCGCGTCCCATTGCTGATTCTAGTGCTTGGTTATCCATGTCATAAAATACATAACCATTACGTTTTTCTGGCGGTAAATTTTGATCGTAATCTCGGTCAAAAACTGTATTTACTAATCCCCCCACACCACGCACAATGGGTACTGTTCCGTATTTTAAACCAATCATTTGAGTTAACCCACAAGGTTCATAATTACTGGGAACAACAATCATGTCTGCACCAGCATAAATGAGGTGGGATAATTCTTCATTAAAACCCAGTTCTAAATGGACATCTGGGTTACTGTTTAAAAATTGTTTTTCATGTTGAAAATGAGCGTTTATTGCTGGTTCTGTCGCCGAACCAAGTAATACAAACTGCGCTCCTTTATTCAAGGCATAATACATGGCATGATGGACAAGATGTACGCCTTTTTGATTATCTAATCGACCGATATACGCCACGATGGGTTTATCACCATGACCTAACATCAGTCTTTCTCTCAAAGCTTTTTTGTTATATGCTTTTTGTTCAAAATCATCCCAATTGTATTTATGGGGAATGTAACGGTCAATTTCGGGATTCCAAAAATCATAATCGATCCCGTTGAGAACTCCAGTGAATTTCTCTTTTTGTAAATGCAATGTATGACCTAAACCGCAACCAACTTCACTGGTTTGGGCTTCTATGGCGTGGTTAGGTGAAACTGTGGTGACTGCGTTAGAGTAATTAATCCCTGCTTTCATAAAGTTGATAGCAAAGGGGTTAAAGTTATCGCGCAGTTTATCGTATTGGAAGTAATAATCTGGTCGATTTAAATTGGTTGCTTCTAGAGTTTCTACACCTCCCATACCTTGATGTTTAAAGTTGTGAATGGTGTAACAAACTCTTTGATATTCCATGCCATGATATTTATAAATTTCATACAACATGACAGGAATTAAACCGGTTTGCCAGTCGTGACAATGGATGATGTCTGGTTTTTTATTGCTTTGCAGTAAAAATTCTAAAGCTGCTTTGCTAAAGAATGCAAACCTCATGTTGTCATCATCACAACCATAGTAACAACCTCTATTAAAGAAGTTGTCCTGACTGTGGGGTTGAATGAAGAAACACACTCGACCATGTACCCAACCGCAGTATACAGAACAGTGAACTGCGCCACCATACCAGGGTACCCACAGGTTGAGGTAGGCATCATGCAGCCCCCAAATATGGTCGTATCGCATACAATCATACATCGGTAATATCAGTTCGACTGTATTTCCCCGACCTTCTAATTCCCTGCTGAGTCCGTAAACAACATCCCCTAACCCTCCGGCTTTAATCACAGGAGCGCATTCTGAGGCAATCTGTACAATGTACATTCCTAGCCCTCGCTTCATAAAACTTTATGCTTACTATATAGCAATATATGAAAAATGTACTCATTGACAACCGGGTGTTGGAATGATATGTAAGGCTTGCTTAATAAAGCTAAAACTTAGATATATCAAGAGTTGGAAGGTTAAAAAGGTGAATCAGGTGCAAGGAATAAGCGTTGAAACTACTAAAAACCTATCACTGGATCTGGTTCAAGACTATTCTTCTTTTCTTCTAATTCTTCCTCCTGACTCCTGACCCCTAGCCATATTCTGCTGTAAATAAGATATCAGCATGGGAATCTATCCTCAGAATTACTATCAAAGCATTAAGTTTCTAGACAAAATCTTTGGATTTATGTCTGAAAAGAGTATGCATCAAACCTTATGATATCGCAATTTTGTATTAATGTAATTTGGTAATCTCAATCTATAAAGGTAAAAATTTCAGACAAAATTGTGTGGTTTAGGTTCTGACATAATATCTAAAAATATTTTTAATATGTGAATTTTCTACTATTTGAATTTAGTAATTTTAAAATATACGAATTACATTTTTAGACAAAATGCTCGTATTTATGTCCTATGATCATGTGCATAAAGCTTTATATCTATCGGAACTTTGGATTATTTTAAATCTAGTTATGCAAAAACATTTGAATGGAATTAATTCCTAATTTAGAGGATAAAACAATGAAGAAAATAGTAATTGCAGACTTAAAATATAATGCAAAAAGCCTTTTTCGTGAGCTATCTGTGGTTGAAACAGAGACTGTATCTGGTGGTAGTGGTGGAAGCGTCAATAATTATTTTATATCGGGTAATACTGGAAACGTGGAGAATACAGGGACTGGTGATGTTAAAGGTGTAGATAGTGGCATCCGTGATAATAAGGTCGCCACTGTAGACTATTCCAGGTCAATATACGTTGTCATAAATTCTTGGTAATTAATTATTTGTATTCTGGCACTGACATTACGAAATTTTTAGTTAGTTGAGGGTAAAAAATTTTTTTAGGGTTTTTTATCACAGATTTTACCTCTCATAAATTTTTATACCTGCTCATTTCTGGATTGGTAAATTACGACAATGGCTGCAATCATGAATGCTGAATTACATTCTGTTAAAGTCAATAGGCTTTTTCAGAAACTGACTTTAGAAGAAATGGAGTCAACGTCAGGAGGTAATACTGTTATTCCTTTATGGAGTAGTGGTTTAGCGGCTTTCTCTTTCAATATGTTTTATGATGAGTTAAATAGCTTATTCAGTGAATATTACATACCCCCGAATTTTTACGACAACAAGCTTTTTGCGGTTGATTTTTCGGGAATAGATGTCTATTTAGTAGTTTAATCATTTGCGGGGGTTAAAAATTGGTTTATACCGACTCTTAACCCCACGAAAATTACACTGTGATTGTTTCTAAAGTTCGAGATTGTTGCTGACGACGACCCAGATAAATCATTTGAATAGGTTTATCTTGACCTGTCACCAAACCACGGCGTTTTGGTTTAACTTCACGAGTATCTGCTAGTTCCATTTCCCAACCTTGAAGTATTTTAGCTAATGCTAATTTCATTTCAAATTGAGCAAATGCTAGACCAATACAACGTCTTGCACCAGCACCAAAAGGAATAAATTGATATGGTGAAAATTGTTTTTCTATAAAGCGTTCTGGGTTAAATTGTTTGGGGTTGGGATAAATATCTTCTCGATGGTGGGTGAGATAAATTGAACCATAGATAACTGTACCTGGTTCGAGGTCATAACCACACAAGGAAATGGGAGTTTTTACCCTGCGGGGTAAGGTCAACATTCCTACTGGATAAATTCGCAATGTTTCATTACAAACAGCAGTTAAATAGGGCGATTTAAAGATGGCGCTGGAGTCTGGATTTTCTCCTAAGCTATCTAGTTCTGCTAGTAATTTTTGCCGTACTTCTGGTAGTTTATGAATCCAATATAAAGCCCAAGCGATCGCAGTGGCTGTGGTTTCATGACCTGCTACTAATAAGGTCATTAATTCATCACGTAATTCTACATCACTCATAGGTTCACCAGCTTCATCCCTTGCGGCCATGAGTAAGCTGAGAATATCTGTGCGGGAAGGGTCAGGATTTTCGCGTCGTTCCTGAATTTCTGCATATATGAGTTGGTCGGCTTGATTTTGGCGCTGTTGCTGTTTTTTCCACAATTGAGAAATACCAATCACATTTTGTAGACCGGGGAAATAGAGTAAGGCTACTCTCCAAACCTGGCTACCTGTCTCTAAAATTTCACACAGTGTTTGCTGTAATTTTTCGGCACGTTCTCCTTCATATAGTCCAAATACAGCTTGCATCATCACCCGTAGGGTAATATCTTGGCTGACAGTTCGCACGTTGAAGGTTTGATTTAGAGGCTGTTTATTGATGACTTTCTCAGTGATATCGTTAATTACGTCAGCATAATTCCGCATTCTTTCGCCATGCAAAGGTGGCATAATTAATTGGCGTTGACGCTGGTGTTGTGCGCCACTGAGTAATATCATGGAATTATTACCCAGTAAATATTTAAAGGGTTCATTCAAATCTCCTGGTGCTTCTAATTCTTTGGTGTCATTGTTTAAAACCTCCTGCATTGCTTCTGGTGTATGGACAAATACTATCGGTGGTAAATTGGGGTTTAGCTTGAGAGTGAAGATATCCCCGTGATTTTTGACGCATTCCTCCATGTAGGGCATGGGACTAAATACCCAGCGGAGAATTTGCAAGTTGGTTGGGGTTGTGGGTCCTTTTGGTTGAGGCATAAAAATTTTTTGGTAGATGTCAGTTTTTATTCTTAAATCTTACGTTAACTGAAAATCTTTAGTTTTTCTGGGTTGAGTATTTAAATTACTTATCCTGATGTGGGAAAAAAGGAATCTACTGTTACAACCTGAAAGTTGTAAAATTTTGGTTACATTAAATAACCATCTCCAGTTTTTTCCGATTTTATTAAGGTACTCAGCATGACAGCTACTACGACAAAGGCATCTTCCGCAATTCCAAATTTTTGTGAAGGGATACAATATTTTGGGGAAGCACTGCCAAATTTTGAGACTTATGGGACAACACCGGCGATCGCATCTGGTAAAGTAGCTATAGACAATCCTACCGATACAAATGCAGTATACCAAACTCTACTCGCGGCTGATGCCCTGCGCTATCTAACTCTACAAATCACTGGTAGTAAGGCTTCTGGACATCCCGGCGGTTTTGCCAGCCAAGCGGAAGCTTATGCAGCTTTGGTCATGCTGGGACATAAAAACATTATCACCGAAGTCGGACATCACGCCCCTGGTTTCTATAGTGCCATGTTTTTAGATCGGTCTTTAGAAGACATGGGCATTTCTACAGTACAACAATTGCGCGATCGCTTTCGAGAAAAGCATGGATTATTAGGACACCTTTCCGGCTACATTCCCGGTATTCTCGCACCGGCTGGACCCCTGGGACAAGGACAACATTTTGCCATGGCCGCAGCACTCTTGCACCGTGACAAACTCTTCCCCTTCACCGTGGGAGACGGGGGACTGGGTGAACCCTATATCATGAGTTCAATGGCGCATTTCAACACCGCTTACCCCACCGTCACCAACTTCTTACCCGTGTTAGTGTGGAACGGTTACAGCCAAGAACACCACAGCATGGTATCTCTGAAAACCAACGCAGAGATGATAGCCTACTGGCAAGGTAACGGTTTTGCCGAAGTCGTGTTAGTAAATGCTAAAGATTTTGACGACCAAAATCAAGCCGGTGAATATGTAGATAGTACCGCATTTTCCTTTGCCAACCGCCTAGAATTTACCAAAGCGGTATTAGTAGGAATGGATAAAGCCGCACGTTCAGCACTTAGCGGTAAATTGACAGTATTTATTATCAAACAACTCAAAGGTGCAGGGGTTCACGCCTTGGGTGCAAAATCACACAACCTCTATCCTAAAGATACATTAGACGCGCCCCATATTGCTACCGCCTTACAAAAACGGGCATTATCAGCCGCAGCATGGGAAACAGTGCGGACAAATGCCGAACGTGCTGGAGGTGGACCCGCTGCTAAAACAGCAGTGACAGAATTTGAACTACCCTTAGCAGATTTAGGGGAATTACCATTAGAAGAATATGCAGTTGGGGGAGAACCAAAAGTTGCCACCACCGCAATGGGTAGGTTAGTGGGAATAGTCGGAAATAAGGATAAAAATTTCCTCGTGACTAATGCTGACGGAAACGAAGCTTCAGGAATTGCTAACATTAACCAAGCTTTAAAAATCAATCACCCCACCACCGATGATTTATATAATCAAGCCCCAGGAGGTCAAGTTTACGAACCTTTGAGCGAAGATGCTTGTGCAGGATTAGCCGCTGGTTTATCCTTAATGGGGGCGAGATCATTGTGGTGTTCTTACGAATCTTTTGCCATCAATGGATTACCAATTTGGCAAACTGTCACCCAAGCAATGGCAGAATTACGCCGTCAAACTCCCTCGACCATTACATTATTTACAGCCGGGGCTTTAGAACAAGGACGCAACGGTTGGACACACCAAAGACCAGAAATTGAAGCTTATTTTGCTTCGTTGATGAGAACCGGAAATGTCTTCCCATTATTTCCCCCAGATGCTAACAGTATTCAAGTCTGTTATGACTGGGCTTTGCAAACAAAAAATAAGGGCATTGTCATTACTGCTAGTAAGTCTCCTTTGCCAATTCGTAGCACCTTTGCCCAAACTGAAAAAGGCTTAATTGATGGTGCGGTGTTATTACATGAAGTGGCTGGTGGGAAGACTGTTGTATTTGCTGTCATTGGCGATTTGACTTTAATTCCTGTGTTTGAAGCGGCGGCTTTTTTAGAGACTGAAGGTATTGGTGTGAAGATTGTTTCTATTATCAATCCCCGCCGTTTATATCGTCCTCATGATACTGCTTGGGATACTTGTTCTGAACCAGATAACGGTTTTTTAAGTGATGCCGATTTTGAGCAATTGTTTGGTGGAGATGCCTTAATTGGTGTGACAGGTGGCGCTGCGGCGATGTTAGAACCGATCATGTTACGCAGTAATTCAAAACGTGATTCTTTCGCCTGGAAGCGTGGGGAAACTACCGCAAGTGCCGGTGAGTTGATGGCTTTTAATGGGTTGACTGCGGAAGCGTTGACTAAGCGGGCTATTGAGTTAGTGCATTAATTAGAACGCAGATGTACGCAAATAAACGCGGATGATTTGGCGTTGGGTTGCGTACATTTGCGGTTTTTTTTAAATAAAAAAATACTTAATATAATTGAGTATTGATCAAGATAATTTAAAAATAGCAATTTTTCAAAAAAAACAGAATTGCTTCTTTTATGAGCAAATACATTGGGATAATCAAATGGTTTTAATTCCTGAAATTTTTGATTGGGCATTTAGTAAAAAAATAACTAATCTTATTGATATCACCGAGCATTTTGGAGAGATGCGAGGAGATTTATTTAAATTATTTGAAGTATTACACTTCGTTGAGCAACTACGATCTGGTAATTGCTCAAATATTCAAGAGAAATTTGCAGATACAACAAGTTGGTCAAAGTTACCTTCTTTAAATTCAGAACTTTTCTTTGCTAATGAATTTGCAAAAATGGGTTTCTCTGTATCGTTGATTCCTGATAATGCTCTTGAATATCCTAAAAAAAGCCCAGATATTTCTGTATTAAAAGATGGACGAGAATTTCTAATTGAAGTTGCACTAATTAGTGGTGATGAGACGACATCTGAGATAGGAGAATCTATTGCAACCGTGGCTAGAGAAACTCATTTTCGTGTAGAAATTCAATACTCAGAAGAATTTTCAATTCCTGTTGTAAAGTCTGATGAACGCAAAGAAAGAGAAAATCTAATAGATAGATTTATTGATGAATTTAAGAAAATAATTCAAACGATTGATCAGAAATCACTTCCACAAAATCGTGATATTTTAGGCTGTAAAGTTACCTTCACTCAGCCTCTTTATGGAAAGCGTGGTTACTATGCAGGCTGTGTAACAGGGGCAATAAATATTCCAGACGAAAAGTTTAAAGAAGAAATTACATTTAGAGTTCAGGAAAAAGCAAAAAAAAGAATGAGTTGGAATGAAACTCAGCAAAATAAACCTTACTTAGTTGCCTTAGATATCCAACAGCTTTTTATGGAATCACAATATTTAGTTTCTCTACTTTTTGGAGAACGATGCTATTTTGAGCCTCCTTCAAAACCAAAATATACTGAACTTCCAGAAGTCAATGAAGCAAAAGCTCATGGTTGGCAAAAACTTTTAGAAGAAGTTGGTTTTAGTGAACAAATATGTCCCGTAATACAGCCTGGTATTTTTATAACTAATCCATTTATTTCTCAAAACGTAACAGGTATTATTGCAAGAATAGGAGGAGAACTTTATTGCTTACCGAATCCTTTTGCTGAAAAGTCAATTAATTGCTTAGATTTACAACAAGAAATTCCTTGGCCTGTAAATGCTAAGTATTATTAATGAATTAAAATAAATCACATAAATCTAGGACTTACGCAAGTGTCACACCAAGCACCTATTTTATGGTGCATCAGATATCAAATATCTGTTTATTTGCAGGATTTATGAAGTCTGACGCACCCTACTAATGTGCCAGTTGCGTAAGTCCTGAAATCTACCAATTGATATTAAAAACATGAAATCGAACATAATTAGTCTAAGCATTGCTAGTATAGTGGGTTTCAGCACCTTGTTGGTGTCCAGTGCTGTACCTATCCATAATAATAGAGTGATCGCACAAACGGAAAAGCCAAGTACAACTCCATCAAACAAAAAATTTGTTTGTAAAGATTCTCAAGTTGTAGAACTATATAACCAAATCAAAGATTTAAATATCCGTACATCCATAGATAAAAACTATGAAGATTTTAGAAAAGCTTTTATTGATATTAAACTTCAATTTAATAAAGTCGATTATTATTTAAACCCGGAAAATTTTGCGTATTATCTCAGGAATATAAAAAAAGAAGAGGAAAATTTTACGTGTTTTTTTGTTGTACAAGCGTTACAGATGAGTATAAATCAATATGATAACGCCAGAATATTCTGGAACGATTATCATCTGTTCTTGAGTGAAGAATTTGGTGAAAATTTTATATCTGTAAATAATGCTAGTGCAAGAAGACTACTTAAAGAAAAACCTGATATTGTAAAAACATATTTCAATGGAAAAGCTGTTAGTGTCAGTAGCATTATAGACGGTTATTTTGCATTGGCTAAAGACTGGTTTAATAAAATCAATAAAGAAGATTCTTTAATTTATGTTCTAGAAGTTAAATAATATACACTAATTAGGTTATATTAAGAAACGAAACCCAACTATAAATAACAACAACATAACCCACCAATAATAACGCTAGATTACAACTCAAAAACCCTGTATCTGTTCACATCATCTCACCCAACCATCACCAACTATCATGTAAATAAGAGAAGACAATAGAACCATCACAGATACACCACCGAAACATTCACCTCACCTGAGAATTATCACCCGAACAAAATCAAATCCTAAAATAAATAGCTTACGTGCTAGTAGTATAATATTAAATCGTCAACAAATTAATATACTTGAAATAGAATCATGACCACAGATGCAGAATATCAAGCAAGAATTACCACTTATAACTGGGATGATTTAATCAAATTATGGTCAGAAATTAAAACGAAGAAGACCTCTAATTTTTGGGATGCAGGTAAAGCATTAGAATATTTGGTATTACGTGCATTTCAACTTGATGGTGCTGACATAGCTTGGCCAGAAACCGTTAAAATTCAAGGTAAAATAGTAGAACAAATTGATGGCGTAGTCTATGCAGATAGCCTAGCTTGTCTGATAGAATGTAAAGATACCAGCGAGGAAGTTAATATTGAACCCATAGCCAAACTCAGAAATCAATTATTGCGAAGACCAGCAACAGCTATTGGTAGTGTGTTTAGTCGCAGTGGATTTACAGAAGCTACAGTAACATTAACTGGATTTGTAGCACCTCAAACCATTCTATTGTGGGGAGGAGAAGAAATTGAATATTCTTTAAAAAATAAATCTATATGTAAATTTCTCATCAAAAAATATCGCGTTTGTGTTCATAAAGGTATCCCAAATTACGACATTATAATTTAATAATTACAGCATTGTAAAGGAGGTTTTTCATGAAACTAGCATACATTCTCACAGAAGATGACAAGGACATAGAAATTCTACAGAAATTATTACCAAAAAAATTAACTCAAGATATTCAATTTATAGCGGGTGGAAGTTCTTACCGAGCGCGTTCTTTAGCTACTTCACTGCTTGCTACTAGAAAAACACCAATTGCTCTTGTCATAGATGCAGATACAAATAATGAATCGCAAATATTTGAAAAAAAAGATTTAATTAATTATGTATTAAATCAAGCATCATCTGGTATTCCTTTTCAAGTGTCTCTAGCAGTTCCCGAAATAGAATCTATATTTTTACAAGATAAATCATTAATTGAAAAAATAGCAAAACGTCAATTCAATGATTTAGAATGGCAATTAGCTCAAAGCAAACCTAAAGAATTTTTAGAAACCGTCTTAGATAAGAAAGCGTCGCTCAATGACAAAATACTGAGAAATCTAAATGATGATGAAATTAAGATATTGCAACAACATCCATTAATACAAGAAATCAGGAGTTTCTTGTCATCAGTTATTGAGTCTTCTGTTGCTATTAATTAACCTAACTGGATATAGAATCTCTATTCACCTATATTAGATGCAGGATTAGAGTTTCAAATCACAGAAACTTACTTTTAACCTAGACATTTAGTGAGTAGGTTGGGTTGACGTAAGGAAACCCAACAATACCCACCATTAATAACGCTAAATTACAACCCAAAAAACCTGTCTCTGTTCATATTATCTCACCCAACCATCACCAACTATCATGTAAATAAGAGAAGATAATAGAACCATCACAGATACACCTGCAAACATTCACCTCACCTGAGAAGTATCACCCGACCATGAGTTATAATCAAGATTAAAGTCATAACCATAAAATTACTATGACTATCCAAATCCTAGACAAAACTACCGCAATTTCAGAACAGCGATTTCTTCTACCTGGTTATTACACCTGGAAGGAATTTGAAATAATAGAAACCTTAACCGCAGACGCAGGAAATTTGCGGATAACTTATCTTGATGGGTACATCGAATTTATGACACTTGGTGAACAACACGAAAATATCAAAAAAATTATCGCTATTTTGATAGAAGCATATCTCTTTGAAAAAGGGATAAACTTTATCCCTGTAGGTAGTGCTACTCGTCGCTCAAAAGAAAAGAGTGCTTCCTTTGAACCTGATGAATCTTATTATATAGGAGAAAAAAAATCAAATCCAGATTTAGCTATTGAGGTTAATATTACCAGTGGTAGTATTGATAAACTAGAAATATATAAAAGGTTTAATATTACCGAAGTCTGGTTTTGGGAAAATGATCAATTGTCTTTATATCATCTCAAAAATGATAATTATGAGCAAATTAATCAAAGTGAATTATTGCCAGATTTAGATATAGATTTATTAGCGAGTTGTATTTTAATGCCTTCCATTATTGATGCAAGAACAGCATTTATTAAAGGTATTAAAAAATAGTAGTTTGTAGGTTGGGTTGACACAAGGAAACCCAACAATACCCACCATTAATAACGCACTTATTACAACCCGAAAATCCTGTATCTTTTCACATCATCTCACCCAACCATCACCAACTATCATGTAAATAAGAGAAGACAATATAAGCATCACAGATACACCACCGAAACATTCACCTCACCAGAGAACTATAAGTATATTTAGCTACTAAAATTTATTATCGTAAATACTTATTTTGTGCATAATGGCAGAAAATGACACAACCTGCCATAATATAAAAAAGTAGATTTAGGAAGTCAGATTATGAAAAGTATGAATATTTCCTTACCTGACACCATGCGCGATTATATAGAAGAACAGGTAGCGCAAGGAGGTTACAGCAGCGTCAGTGAATACTTTCGGGAATTAGTGCGACAAGACCAAAAACAGAAAGCAAACGAACGACTACAAACCATGATTTTAGAAGGATTAAACTCAGGAAATGCAACAGAAATGACTGCACAAGATTGGGAAGATATTCGTCAAGCAGTTCGTGAAAAAACTAACAAACGTCAAAGTGCAAATTAGCCATGATGTTTGCAATTAAAAAACGACCTCAAGTTATCCGTGACTTGATAGATTTAGCTACCTACATAGCAGAAGATAGTTTAGATGTTTCTGACCGCTTTTTAATAGCAGCAGAAACAACATTTAAACAATTAGCTAAAACCCCAGCTATGGGAAAAATGTGTCAATTTCCCCATTCCAATTTAGCAGATATTTGACAACAATCTATCAAAGGATTTAGAAAATATCTCATTTTTTATAGTATCACTGAATCAGAAGTTGATATTTTGCGAGTTATTCATGGTGAAAGAGACATTGAAACAATATTAGATGAGGATTTATAACTATGAAATATACACTTGCAAATATTCACTTCATCTGATATTTATCACCCGAACAAAATCAACTATCTGTTAACATACTGAATGATAGAATTAACAGCAAAGTAATGATTGAATTACAACAATTGCAAGAACAGGTATTAAAATTACCAATCAAAGAACGCTGGAATCTTGTGCAAACCGTACTAGCATCAATTCAACAAGAAACCCTATCCTCTATTCCTCCTCAACCCACCCTAGAAACCTTATCTGAACTTGACCCCTGGACACAAAGCCTCATAGGTGTAATTAGTTTAGAATCAGAAAATCCAGAAGAAAGTTATGTTAATTACCTAGAGGAGAAATATAGTTGAAAAAAGGTATCCGCTCAATAAGTAGGGGTAGGAGAAAAAATAAAGTCAGCAAGGGACACACAATAGAATAGAATATGACACATGACGCAAAAACTAGATTCGAGTAAAAAATCAGGAGAAGAGATACTGCAAACCATCGAGCCAAAAGGGATTGCAGACGAATCAATGCGTCGGACAGTAGAAATATTACTGAACTTAATAGAACAATTACAAGCAGAAGTTAAAGAATTACCCACCGTAACCATCCATATAATCTTTATTAGTAGATAAATCATCGGCTGCTTCCACACAACCAACGTATTCTTGAGCCATAGCTAAAGCTGAAATTCCTGATTTTTTGGTTTGATTAGATAACCCTTGCTTTTGCATTTTAGCTAATAAAAACTCTACAAAATCTAAGGCTTCTTGTTGCTTATCAGGAGGTAATATTTTTACCTTATCTATAATTATTTCTTCAACAGTCATTTGATTTGTCATTGATGATAAATTAATATTTACTGCTCTGCTTTTTTTATTTTATCATATCACTCACTTATTACAACCCAAAAACCCTTTTTTCTTTACTTAACACGCTTCTTCTTTCAGATTAAACCACTCTTCAACTAATCCTAAATCACGTTCTGCTCTTTTAATAGCTCCTTGTTTCAACTGTTCTTTGATATTACTAAATTCACTGTAATTACCATTTGCATATTCATCGCGCACTAATTGAATTTCTCTTTTAGTAGCTTCATCTTCTTGCCAATTGTCCTCTTCAGCATCAGCAATAGCTTCATTAAGAAGCTGCGAAATTTGCCGTTTTTCTGATAAACTTAGCGCCTTTAAGGAATTAATCAATAACTCTATAGGAATGAATAGATTTAATCCTGCCTGTGACATTGCTTTGATCATCATGATATAGTCTTCTCAATTATATCAAATGATGCTAGATTAGGCTATAAAAACGTAGCATAAAATTTAACGCGTGCAGAAAAATTCATTCAAGATATCGAATTTATAAATTTAGATAATAATGCTGTCAAAAAGTTTGGAGAATTAAAAGCATAACTTCGCAAAATAGGACAAAGAGTAGCAGATTTCGATTTATTAATTGCTAGTGTTGCAATAACTAGAAACCATATTTTAGTAACTAACAACACTTGTCATTATAGCCGAATTTCCGAGCTAAAATTAGAAAACTGGATTTCACCTTAAAAAAGTTCATAAAGGTATCCCAAAATACGACATTATAATCTAATAATTACAGCATTGCAAAGGAGGTTTTTCATGAAACTAGCATACATTCTCACAGAAGGTGATATCTAAATAACGCACTTATTACAACCCAAAAAACCCTATAATCTCACAATCTTCAACTTGCCAGTAATCGTCCCGTCATTTTTGATATAGATTATCCTATGTACTTAAAAACGATTCCAGTTAGACTTATGGATAACACGCTGCAATTATTAACCCCTATACAACTCGGTACTTACACCTTACCGAATCGTCTGGTGATGGCTCCTTTGACCCGCTGTCGTGCTGCGGCTGGCAACGTTCCCTACGAACTCCATGCCACCTACTATGCACAACGAGCAACTGCTGGACTGATTATTACTGAAGCAACCCAAGTCTGTCCCCAAGGACAAGGTTATCCCGCTACCCCCGGCATCCATTCCGCTGAACAGATTGCTGGCTGGAAAAAAGTTACCCAAGCGGTTCACGACAAAGGTGGTCGCATTTTTCTGCAACTCTGGCACGTTGGGCGCATTTCCCATCCTGATTTTCAGCCAAATGGTGAATTACCCGTTGCCCCTAGCGCGATCGCCCCAACAGGAGAAATTGGAACCTACGAAGGCATGAAACCCTACGTCGCGCCCCGCGCCCTTGAACTCGAAGAAATCCCCAGCGTGATTGACCAATATCGTCAAGGTGCGAAAAATGCCCTCGAAGCAGGCTTTGATGGCGTTGAAGTACATGGAGCAAATGGTTATCTGATTGATCAATTTTTGCAAGACTGCACCAACCACCGCACCGATGCCTATGGCGGTTCAGTAGAAAATCGATCGCGCTTTTTGATGGAAGTTCTGGAAGCCGTGACTGAAGTCTGGGGTGGCAATCGCGTTGGTTTGCGATTATCTCCTTCCGGCAGTTTTAACGACATGGGCGACTCAGACCCCAAGACCCTCTTCAGTTATGTCGTGCAGGAACTCAACAAATTTAACTTAGCCTACCTGCACCTCATCGAACCTCGTCTCAATGCGAGCCAAGACACCCTACAACATCTCAGTAGCGACCTCACCGCTGGTTTTTTCCGTCCCCTGTTTAACAGCAAAATTATTGCCGCTGGCGGATTAAACCGTGAAATTGGCGAACAAATCATCTCCAAGGGCGAAGCTGATCTAATTGCCTATGGTCGCATCTATATTTCCAATCCTGACCTTGTGAAACGTTTTGCCCTGAATGCGTCGTTAAATCCCTACGATCGCAGTACCTTTTACGGCGGCACAGAACAGGGCTACACTGACTATCCCTTTTTAGAAGAAGGCTAAAGTTATGACCTTGGAGTGCCGATTTTAAGAGTTGCTCTAGCTTGGCGATTGGCACTCCCAAAAGCTGCCTAGAAATATTTTTTGTGATTCGTGGCGATCGCCTCTGGCACTGCGCTCCGCGCAATCGCCGCCTGCGGTTGGTCGGCGTTGGTAATTACTGCGTCTCAGACTGTATTTTGAGGATATTTTGAACAGTTGTATAAATAAGCTCTAAGATTAACCCTCTTTAAGATTTTGATACAAGGGAATGGAAATAATAAATTCTGTACCGTGTCCAGGGAAAGAAATACACTGCAATTTTCCATGATGTTGTTCAGTAATAATCTTATAACTAATGGATAAACCTAAACCTGTCCCTTTACCTATGGGTTTAGTAGTGAAAAATGGATCAAATAATAGCTTTTTTAATTTCTCTGGGATACCTACACCGTTATCTATAATGTGAATAATTACTTGTCCGTCGTTAGTTAATTCCGTGGAAATGTGAATTTGTAGTTTATCTAAACCTAAAAAATTACTGATTTTTCTTTCTTCCAAAGCATCAATTGCATTGGCAAGAATATTCATAAATACTTGATTAAGTTGTCCTGTGTAACACTCTACTAGTGGTAATTTAGCATATTTCTTAATCACTTCAATTGCTGGACGATCAGATGTAGCTTTGAGACGATTTTCTAAAATCATTAGTGTACTATCAATACCCTCATGGATATCTACTGCTTTCATTTCTGCTTCATCTAAGCGAGAAAAATTTCGCAGTGACAGCACAATTTCTGTAATTCTTTTCGCACCAATTTCCATTGAAGTTAGCAGTTTAGGAAGGTCTGCAATTAAGAAATTAATATCTATTGCTTCTGCTTCATCTTCAATTTCTTGGATGGGGTAAGGATAGTGGTGCTGATAAAGTTTTAACAGTCTGAGTATATCTTGAATGTATTGCCTAGCAGGAGTGACATTCCCATAGATAAAGTTAATTGGGTTGTTGATTTCATGTGCTACACCCGCTACTAACTGTCCCAAACTCGACATCTTTTCACTTTGAATCAATTGGGCTGCTAGTTGATGTGCTTCCTGCTGCACTTCTGCTAAAACTTTTTCTAGTTGTTCTTTGGCTATAGTCAGTTCCTGTTCCCGTTCTTTAATAGTTTCAAAGGAAGCTTCAAGTTGTGCTGCCATACTATTAAATGACAGTTCTAATTGACCAATTTCATCATCGCTAAAAACTGATGCTTGTTTACTGAGATTTCCTTGAGCAAATTCTTGAACTATTTGGGTAAGTTCAATAACTGGTTGAGAAATAGATTTAGCTACTATAATAGCTGCCAATGGAACTAATAAGAGCGTAATAGTTCCTAACATAATAACAATATTTCTGAGAGTTTTTAAAGGTGCAAAGACTTCATCGGCATCTATTTTTACCAAAACTCCTGCATTTAAAGAAGGTAAATATCTCCAGGCAGCAATAGTTTCTTGATTCCGGTAATCAATTGTGATGTCATTTCCTTTAAGACCTTGAGTTGCTTGGTTGAGTGGGTGTAATTTATTGTTGTTAATATTGACATATCTTTGAAAAGCTGCTTTAGGATCATGTCTAGTAGGGGCAGTAAAAATTATGCGCTCATCAACTAATGAACCTACAATTGTCTCACCGCTTTTCCCTAAACCCGTATAATCATTAACTACTTTATTAAACTTTTGATTATTTAGTTGCAATACTACTACACCAATAATCAGATTATTTTTAAAAATAGGGGCAGCAATAAAAGCAGTGGGTTCATGATTAGATGTATAATATGTGAAATTGGATATCTCAACTTGCATTAATGTTTTAGCACGATCAAATACTTTGGCTATTTCGGAATTTTTATAAGTTAGTTGATAATAGTTTTTTCCTATTTCTTTAGGGTTATTTAGAGAAAAAATTGGATTTCCCGCTTGAGAAATTAACAAAATATCAGAATATCCAAATATTTCTAAATAATTAGTAATAAAGTGACGATATTTATAATTGACTTGCTGATATTCTTCTGATTTAATCCCATATTTATTAAAAGCTTTTTGATATGCTTCTGCTGCATCAATTATATTTGGTATTTGTGCGATTGTTGCAGCATTATTTTGTCTTTCGTTAATATAAGAATCTAAAAATTTGGTTTTACTTTCTGCAATATAATTTAAATTATTATTAACTTCTTTTTTTAAAGAGTTACGAGCCATGTAATATTGTATGGAAGTAACTATACTTAAGGGTACTAAGGCAATTAATAAAAACCAAAATAGTAATTTATTGACAAGTTTTTTATTTTTCACATTTTTCATTTCCAATTTAAGTATTTATTTAATCAGTATTAGGATTAGCCCACCTTTGATTCCAGCCTTGATAAAGATTGTTTATAAATATTTCCCATTCAGCTTTAGAACGAGAGATAGGATAAGGTACAGGACGAATTGGTTTACCTGAATTCCAAACAATTTTAAATTGTCCGTCTGACTGAATTTTTCCAACTCTAACTGTTTTCCATGTATGTTGGTTATTCGCATCTATATATACAACTCCTCCCGGTGCTTTAAAACTTTGGTCTTTGATATTTTCTCGAATCATATTGACTTCATCTGTACCAGCATCTTTGACTGCTTGCGCCCACAAATAAACTCCAAAATATCCAGCCTCAATGGGGTCAGATGTAACTCGATTTTCTCCATACTTTTTTTTAAAGTGTTGAATAAATTCACTATTTTTAAGGTTGTTAATATTTTGAAAATAATTCCAAACTGCATAATCACCTACCACGTGTTTAGTTGGTAGAGATTTTAATTCTTCTTCAGCAATACTAAAGGAAATAGTAGGTATTATATCAGATCTAATTCCTGCTTTTCTTAAGGCTTTAAAAAAGGCAATATTACTATCACCATTAATTGTATTTAAGATGACATCCGGTTGAGTTGCTAAAATTTTGGCGATGACATTTTCTACTTTATTACTACCTAAAAGTATATATTCTTCGCCTAAAATTTTTCCCTCTAAGGCGGTTACTTGGTCTTTGATGATGGCATTGGCTGTCCGAGGAAAAATATAATCAGAACCGACAAGGAAAAATCGGTTACCTAAATTATCAAAAGACCACTTTACGGCTGGAATAATTTGTTGATTTGGGGCTGCACCTGTATAAACAATATTTGGTGACTCTTCTAGTCCTTCATACTGAACAGGATAAATCAGTAAATGATTGTATTTTTCAAATATAGGCTTTACTGTTTTACGACTAGCAGAAGTCCAGCAACCAAAAACTGTAACTACTTTTTCTTGAGTAATCAGGTTTTGGGCTTGTTTGGCAAATGTCTTCCAATTAGATTTACCATCAACAATTATTGGTTGAATTTTTCTGCCTAGAATACCTCCGTCGGCATTGATTTCTTCAATAGCGAGTAAGGTAGCATCAACAACTGATTTTTCACTAATTGCCATTGTGCCAGTCAGAGAATGAAGAATACCAACTTTAATAGGTTTTTGGGAGAGTTGAATCTGGAGATGAGCTAAAAAATAGATTGTTAACCCCAATCCAAAAGCTACCAATAAAATAATAATTTTTTTCTTCATCATTTTTTAGCTGTAAACTAACTAGTACGTCCGTGAATTAAAAATTAAAAAAGAATACAGCATCAGCTTTTCAGAGATATAAAATGGGTGGTTTATTTCTGCGATAGTGTACTAGAGAAATCCTGGAGGATAAATTAATTCACTAAGTTACAGTCAATTTTAAAGGTTTGATTTATAATCATACGTGCATTATTCGGATAGATATATACCTCATTTATACTACGCTTAATCATACTGTTGATATTATACATCCTGATTTGATGATACAACGATTAAACCAGGTAATATGCCAAATTTTGATGATTTTCAATAAAAAACTAGTAAAAAATAAATGTGTAGTGCTGGATGTTCTCAAATCGGTTTATCAATATTTACGTATATTATTTTAGTATCAAAAAAGACTAATATTGTTTGAATAGGCAATTTATGATGAAGGAAAATTTGAATAGATGAATTGTGAGTACAAGCTTCCACTGATTATCTTTTAATTTTTAATTTTTAATTCACCGAAGGGGTTAATTTATTTCGTAACTTTGAATACTTTTAGTATTTTTTTAGGTGTTCCAAATAAACGGCAAAATACATTATAATTTTGTTACATATTTGTTAAGAAACGTTACACGACTCTTAACAAAAGGAATTATTTTCTATGGTTGTTTCACTTCAAAAAAAGCCATCACATGAGGTTGTCATCATTGGTGGTGGTTTTGGTGGATTGTATGCAGCAAAGGCTCTTGCTAACACAAATGTAAATGTTACTCTCATTGATAAACGTAACTTCCACCTATTTCAGCCGCTTTTATATCAAGTTGCAACAGGTACGCTATCACCTGCTGATATTTCTGCACCATTGCGTTCTGTATTTAGCAAAAGCAAGAATACAAAAGTGTTGCTGGGAGAAGTAAATAATATTGATCCAAAAGCGCAAAAAGTGATTATGGGTGATGAGGTCATACCCTATGATACATTAATTGTTGCTACAGGTGCTAACCATTCCTATTTTGGCAAGGATAACTGGAAAGAATTTGCTCCGGGCTTGAAAACTGTAGAAGATGCGATAGAAATGCGTCGCCGCATATTTTCGGCATTTGAAGCGGCAGAAAAAGAAACTGATCCTGTAAAACGTCGTGCGTTTTTGACTTTTGTGCTTGTGGGGGGTGGTCCGACTGGTGTAGAATTAGCAGGTGCGATCGCAGAGTTGGCTTACAAAACTCTACAAGAAGATTTCCGCAACATTAATACTTCAGAAACGAGAGTTTTACTATTGCAAGGGGGCGATCGCATTCTCCCACACATTGCACCAGAGTTATCCCAAGCAGCCGCAGCAGCTTTGCAAAAGTTGGGAGTGGTTATCCACACTAACACCAGGGTGACAAATATTGAAAATGACATTGTTACTTTCAAGCAAGATGGTGAATTAATAGAAATTTCTTCAAAAACTATCTTGTGGGCAGCAGGTGTTCAGGGTTCAACACTGGGTAGAATTTTAGCGGAACGTACAGATGTAGAGTGTGATCACGCTGGGCGTGTAATTGTAGAACCAAACTTGACTATCAAGGGTTATAAAAACATTTTCGTAATTGGAGATTTAGCCAACTTCTCCCATCAAAATGGTAAACCCTTACCTGGTGTTGCACCCGTAGCCAAACAACAAGGAGAGTATGTAGGAGGACTGATTCAACTCCGGCTTCAAGGTCATACTTTGCCAGAATTTCATTACACCGACGTGGGTAGTTTGGCAATGATTGGGCAGAATTTAGCCGTTGTAGATTTAGGCTTCATCAAACTCACTGGTTTCCTTGCTTGGGTATTTTGGCTAATAATTCACATCTACTTCTTAATCGAGTTTGATACTAAATTAGTAGTAGTAATTCAGTGGGCGTGGAACTATATTACTCGTAATCGTCGCTCTAGATTAATTACAGGTAAAGAAGCTTTTGTAAAACCACAGACTGTTAATAATAGCAGTAATTCCCCAACTACAGAAAAGAAGCAGCCTGTCAAACTCTAGGATTTTTGCTTTGTTGTACCGCTGCATTGTGAGTTCCCCCCAGCCCCCTTTTTAATGGGGGCTTATAGTGGTAGGGAAAATATCTGTACTACAAGAGCTTTTAGCTGATTTTACTGGCTATTAAATGATCTTGGCAGAACGTAGACCAAATAGCAAACCTACAGCTATACCCATAAACACGCCTAAAAAGACAATATATTCCACTATAGCCATTTGCGTTTCTCCACATTAGTTACTTATTTCTATTGAATCAGTGAACTACTCCGCCATAAGACGGAGCTTCCCAATTCATCGAGAATAGCCTCCAGAACTCTATAGTTCTATTGGACTTACATTCTCTCCAAGGGCAGGAGTCCAGGTCTCCAAGACCCAAATCTTTTCCTGCGACATATACCTATTAGCTTGGTTTTCGCTTATGGCATTGATGGTCAAGATAATCAATATCTTACCAGAAAATCCAGGGGATTCGTTATACAGGAAAGAATTTGTTTTTACAATTCAAGAACGTGGAGATTTTAACCCACCTTTCATTTCCTCCCTACTTCGTTGAGGAAGGGGCATTCGGTGGCTTATGGTAAAATACGCAGACTAGTGATTATATTAGGGTTTTTGAATGAGTTCTGTAATTAAAGTAGATATACCAGAAAAGTCTTATGATATAGCTGTTGCACCTGGGAGTTTGGATAACCTGGGTGAACAGATGACGAGTTTGAAACTGGGTAAGAAGGTGTTGCTGGTTTCCAACCCGATGATATTTAAACATTATGGCGAAAGAGCGATCGCATCCCTAAAAAATGCCGGCTTTGAAGTCACAAGCTATAACCTCCCACCAGGGGAACGTTACAAAACCCTGAACTCCATCCAAAAAATCTATGATATCGCCCTAAAAAACCGTCTAGAACGTTCCTCCACAATGGTGGCTTTAGGAGGTGGTGTTGTTGGTGATATGACTGGGTTTGCAGCCGCTACATGGTTGCGAGGAATTAACGTCGTCCAAATTCCTACCAGTCTCTTAGCAATGGTAGATTCGGCTATTGGTGGTAAAACCGGGGTAAATCATCCCCACGGTAAAAACTTAATTGGCGCTTTCCATCAACCCCGCTTAGTCTTGATCGATCCAGAAGTTTTAAAAACTTTGCCAGCGCGGGAATTTCGGGCGGGAATGGCGGAGATAATCAAGTATGGCGTTATTTGGGACGCTGAATTGTTTACCCAATTGGAAGCGAGTAAACACCTTGACCAACTCCGCTATGTAAAATCCGACCTGATAAATTACATATTAACTCATTCTTGTCAAGCGAAAGCAGAAGTTGTCAGCAAAGATGAAAAAGAATCTGGACTCCGTGCAATTCTTAACTATGGTCACACTATCGGTCATGCGGTGGAAAGCTTGACGAATTATACTCTGTTAAAACATGGTGAAGCTGTGGGTATTGGCATGGTAGCAGCAGGAGAAATTGCTGTGAAATTAGAACTTTGGCAAAAAGCCGACACAGAACGTCAAAACGCGCTGATTAAAAAATCGGGTTTACCGACACAATTACCAGCCGGTTTGGATATTGAAGCCATTATTGAAGCTTTGCAATTAGATAAAAAAGTCAAATCAGGTAAAGTGCGGTTTGTGTTACCCACCCAAATAGGTGAAGTGAAAGTCACAGACGAAGTACCTACAGATATTATTAGGCAGGTGTTAAAGGAAATGCAATAGTCCAGGCATTGGGAAGCAGGGGAGAAAATCAACAACTACGAATTACGTTATCAGAAAATAGGCTGAAAACCTTTTATCTCGTTCCCAGTCTCTGACTGGGAATATTATTAAGAGGCTCTGCCTCTATTTTATACTTACAGGACTTACGCAACTGGCATATTAGTAGGGTGCGTCAGACTTCATAAATCCTGCAAATAAACAGATATTTGATATCTGACGCACCATAAAATAGATGTTTGGTGTGACACTTGCGTAAGTCCTAACTTAAATTCAAGGCAGAGCCTTTAGAATTCATTCCTATACAGAGTATAAGAACGAGGAAGGTTAAAAAAGGTGAATCAGGTGCAAGTAATAAGCGTTGAAACTATCAAAAACCTATCACTTTTCCAGGTTTAAGATGATTCTTATCTTCTTCTAATTCTTCCTCCTGACTCCTGACTCCTAGCCATAACGAAAAGACTTTTTCCGCAAACCCTAATTACAAATCATGCCCCTTGAATTTTTCTCTCATGTCCAGCCCATTCTTTATTTCGCAGAAGATATTTTTGGATTTTACCGGTGCTAGTTTTTGGTAAATTCGTAAATTCAATGGCTATAGGACATTTGAAACCTGCTATTTGACTGCGGCAAAATTGGATTAATTCTTGTTCTGTAACTTGTACATCTTCTTTTAAAGTGACAAAGGCTTTTGGTGCTTCACCTCGTTTTTTATGAGGTACAGAAATTACTGCACATTCTAATACTGCATCATGGCGATAAAGACATTGTTCAACTTCAATACTGGAGACATTTTCTCCATTGGTAATGATGATATCTTTCATTCTGTCGCGAACTTCAATATAGCCATCTGAGTGCATCACGGCTAAATCTCCACTGTGAAACCATCCGCCACGAAAAGCCCTTTCTGTTCCTTCTGGATCATTATAATAACCCTTCATGACCATATTTCCCTGCATGATGACTTCTCCCATTGTTTTGCCATCAGCTGGGATATCTTGCATATTTTTATCTACCACCCGCAACCCATTACCACTAATATAAGTCACACCTTGACGGGCTAATAATTTTCCTTTTTCTTCATTGTTAAAATTATCCCATTCTGATTGGTATTCACATACTGTATAGGGTCCATAAACTTCTGTTAAACCGTAAACATGGATGATTTTTGCACCAATGGCTGTATATTTTTCTATTAATGTTGGTGATGGTGGTGCGCCGGCGGTGGTGATGGTTATAGGTTGTGCTAAACTTTGGGGACGTTCTCGATAATTTAGCAGAGAAATTAAAATTACTGGTGCAGCATTAAAGTGAGTGACTTGATATTTCTGAATAATTTCCCAGACTTTTCCAGGATGAAATTTACGTAAACAAATATGAGTTCCACCAATGGCTGTAACCGCCCAAGGAAAACACCAGCCGTTACAATGGAACATTGGTAAAGTCCACAGATAGACCGAGTTGGGTGTTAAGTTTGTTTCTATTATTTCTCCTAAAGTGCTAAGATATGCACCTCTATGGGAGTACATTACACCTTTGGGGTTTCCTGATGTGCCACTGGTGTAATTAATGGTAATTGTCTCCATTTCATCTGTAATTAACCAGGGTAAAAGTTCAGGATTACCAGTTTGGAGAAATGATTCATAATCTTCTCCTGGTAATGGTGTAAAATCTTCTATATCCTGAATATTAATAATATGTTTAACGGTGTTTAACTGATGCTGCACTGGGCGAATAATATCGGCTAATTCTGTATCAATAAATAAAAATTTTGCGCCGCTATCGTTGAGAATATAGGCGACTTCTTGAGGTGCTAAACGGGTGTTGATAGAGACTAAAACTCCGCCAGCTAAAGGTACAGCAAAATGAGCTTCTAGCATCTGAGGAGTATTGAATACAAAAAAAGCGATGCGATCGCCTTTTTCGAGTCCCGCATAACGCAAGGCTGAGGCTAAACAATTGACACGGGTGGCAAATTCGCTATATGTAAATTTTTTCTGTCCATAGATAATCGCCACTTTGTCACTGTAGACTTTGGCGTTACGTTCAATAAAGGTAAGCGGTGTGAGAATGCTTTGATAGACTGCTTCTGAAAGCATAGCGAATACCAATGATTAATATACAAATATGTAATATATAATACGATAATATGAATTGAATATATACTTGAAAAATACGGTCACTTCTAAGTAAATACCGTATTGCTATTGTCTCAATATACAATCACAATGATCTTCTGTTTGTGCATCACCGGCATCAGTGTATGAAAATCAGGACTAGGAAAAAAGTTAATCTGTGGTGGAGATATTTGCTGTTATTTGCGGTGCTTTGGGTTTCCCCGTCCACTATCCATTTTATGAACCAAGCTTTACGTGGACACCCGCTAGATATTAACTATTTCTGGAGTGAACTTTCCCCGGATAGAATTTCCAAGTTAGGTTTTTATAATGGTGATGGTGGGGTAAATTGGAAAATAGGTGAGCCAAAAGCTAATATTTGGAATGCTGAACAGTTACGTTCTCAGCCAGAGTTACAAAAATTTGCCATAGAATTGGTAAATCGCGATCGCACTCTCAATAATTTAAAACCTTTGGCAGCAGATCCTTTACTATCACAAGCAGCCCAACTTTATGCCGAAGATATGCTAACTCGGAACTATTTTAGTCCAGAAGTGTTGAATGTTAATAAAAGCCTGATAAAAATAGCCCAAAATATGTTAAATTTTGGGCGAAGGATTAAAATATTTTGATTAACCATGATCATAAACTCATTTCCCAAGATTGTCAAAAATATCCTGGGAGGGCTACCCAAAAATGATTATCCTGTTTTGAACAGCCGTCTTTTTGTTGAGTGTTGGTTGGCTTATGCTCTGGATAATAGCTTAACGAGTATGCGGGATTTATTTAAACGATTAAATAATACAGGATTTGATGTAGATATTTCCACATTTTCCAAAGCCAACACTCATCGAAGTCAAGAAGTATTCCAGAAAATTTATCATCAATTAAATCAATTAGTCCAGAATAAAGTCCACAAAAAGTTACATGATAAATATGCAATATGTCCAATTGATTCAACAATTATTACATTGACAAGTAAGTTGCTATGGGTGCTAGGTCATCATCAAGTAAAACTGTTTAGTTCCCTTAATCTGTCAACAGGCAGTCCAGAAGATAATTTGATAAATTTTGGTCATGACCATGATTATAAATTCGGTTCATCAATGATGTCTAATTTACCACCAGATGCAGTTGGGGTAATGGATAGAGGATTTGCGGGGCTAAATTTTATGCAAGAGTTAGTGCAAAAAGACAAATATTTTGTAGTGCGAATTAAGAATAATTGGAAACTAGAATTTGAATCAGAAACTGGATTAGTCAAAATCGGTTCATCGACCGATGCTCCCGCTTACAGGGTAATTAATTTTTGTGATTTAGAAACGAAAACTGAATTTCGGTTAGTCACGAATTTACCTGCCGATGGAGAGGCAGCAGTTACAGATGATGAAATCAGAGATATTTATCGTTTACGGTGGGGAGTTGAACTGTTATGGAAATTTTTAAAGATGCACTTAAAACTGGATAGATTAATTACCAAAAATGTTAATGGTATTGCCATTCAAATCTATGCTAGTCTCATCGCTTATCTGATTTTACAACTTGTCTCTGTTCCGAAAGAATGGGGTGAAAAGATGTTAGATAAATTCCGCTATCTTCAAGCTTGTATGTGTCAACAAATCAGTTATGTTCATTGGATGGAACATATTATGAAATGTTGACATTTTCACCCTTGATAGTACTACTATACTTAAATATGTAAAGTTTTGTAACGACATTCAACATTTCTGATTTTAGTCATATTTCTCCTGAAGGTAAAAATCCCAGAGATCGCTATGTTTCAGCAGGTGGTAGTCCTCGTGTGGGTGTAGGTGAAAATATTGCTAAGGCTGAAATTAGAGGTTTGGGATTAACTTACGGCGAAGCAGAAAAATTTCAACGTGGCTGGATGTATAGTAACGGACATCGCGCCAATCTTCTCACGGCTGAATACAAAAAATTTGTTTATGGTGTGGCGACTGGGAGAGACGGAAGAATCTATGCAGTGCAGATGTTTACCAATTAACCATTTGCAGGAATTTAGAAAAAGCAAATCTCTATTGGGATTCTGGGATATCCTTATATAAGATAGAGATTCGCCCAAAGAAGTAGAATGAAGCTGGCAGCAAGAGTAAGTCAGGTGACACCCTCCATAACCTTAGCGATCGCAGCTAAAGCTAAGGCCATGAAAGCAGAGGGTATAGACGTTTGTAGTTTTAGTGCTGGAGAACCAGATTTTGATACCCCAGCCCATATCAAAGCCGCAGCCGCGAAGGCTTTGGATGAAGGAAAAACCAAGTATGGCCCCGCCGCTGGTGAACCAAAGTTAAGGGAAGCGATCGCTCGGAAGCTAAAAACCGACAATGGTCTGGATTATAAAGCAGAGAATGTCCTTGTTACCAATGGCGGTAAGCATTCTCTCTACAATTTGATTGTGGCACTGATTGATCCAGGTGATGAGGTAATTATCCCTGCACCTTATTGGTTAAGTTATCCCGAAATGGTGACATTGGTGGGTGGTAAGTCGGTAATTGTGGAAACCGATGCTTCGACGGGTTATAAAATTACCCCAGAACAGCTAAAAAAAGCCATTACCCCCAAAACTAAGTTATTTATCCTCAACTCTCCATCTAACCCCACAGGGATGGTATACACACCAGAGGAAATTAAAGCCTTAGCTAAGGTGATAGTTGATGCAGATATCTTGGTTGTGTCTGATGAGATTTATGAAAAAATTCTCTATGACGGTGCAGAACATATCAGCATTGGTTCTTTAGGTCAGGAAATATTTTCCCGCACCTTAATTAGTAATGGTTTTGCTAAAGGTTACTCGATGACAGGGTGGCGACTTGGTTATTTAGCAGGGCCTGTGGAAATTATTAAAGCTGCTAGTACCATTCAAGGGCATAGTACATCAAATGTATGTACCTTTGCTCAGTATGGAGCGATCGCCGCTTTAGAAAGTTCCCAAGATTGTGTAGAAGAAATGCGTCAAGCTTTCGCTAAACGTCGTCAGGTAATGTTTGAAAGACTTAACGCCATTCCTGGTTTGAGTTGTCCAAAACCAGACGGTGCTTTTTACCTATTCCCTGATATCAGCAAAACCGGTTTAAAGTCTTTGGAATTTTGCAACGCTTTACTAGAAGCACATCAAGTTGCAGTTATTCCCGGCGTGGCTTTCGGTGCTGATAACAACATTCGCCTTTCCTACGCTACTGATATGGCGACCATAGAAAAGGGAATGGATAGATTAGATAAATTTGTGCGTTCTCGAATTTAGGGACTGGGGACTGGGGAGATGGGGAGCAGGGGAGGATGGGGTGCAGGGGAGATGGGGAGCAGGGGAGCAGGGGAGCAGGGGAGCAGGGGAGCAGGGGAGATGGGGAAGTAATTTTCCCAATCACCAATTACCAATTACCAATCACCAATTACCTTGTCTAATTACCAATTAATCCCATTTCTTGCAACCCTTGACGAAGACGCTGTGCTTCCTGGGGGTTGTTTTGTTCATGGAGTGCGATCGCATATTCAAAAGCTGCTAAACTAGTTTCCACATCACCGGCTTTCAGCAACACTACTCCCAAATTTTGATAAGCTTCTGCATAATCGGGATTTAATTGGATAGCCTTGTCATAACAATCAATCGCTTCCACCAACAAACCCATCGCCTTACATACCATCCCCAAATTGTAATAACCAGTCACAAAACTAGGGTCAATTTTGATAGCCGTTTCATAAGCATTTTTTGCCCCTATAAAATCAGCCGATGCTTTCAACAAATTACCTAAATTATTATATCCTCCCAACTTTAACAGAGGATAAATCGGTAACTTCACAGCAGCTTGATAATGAGAAATTGCCTGGGGTAAATTTTTTAAATGTGTATGAGCGATTCCTAAATGATAATGTAATTCATACAAAATATCATAATTAGTTTCCTTAATCTCTTGAGCCAGAGAATTTCCAACCTTTCTGGATTGAGAATTTTGAAACCCCTTTAAACGGATTTTATCTTTGTGAAGCCGATTATTTGACTGATTTAATTGATTACCAATTATCTGACTTAATCCCCTATTTAATAATTCCATCCCCTCATTAATTTTCCCCATTTCCACATACAAAGCACCCAACTTACTGCAAACATAAGCATCATCAGGATTTGCAGCAAAAAATTCCTCCATTGCGGCTGCGGCTTTAGCATACTTATTTTGCTGATTAATGATAGCTTTTTGATATCCAGCATGAAGAATAGCTACCTCTGGTAAATAGCCAATTTGCCAATAAGTCTCTTTAGCTAAAATTGCTGCAATACTATCATCAACCAACGCATGATATGGACGATCAAATTTAATTTTAGGATGGTTGCGAAATAGTCGCGAAACAAGAGAATATGGTGATTGAGTCGCACCAATTTCCTGACGAACAAGATTGATTAATAAATAATCTTGGATATTAATTGCTTCTTGCAAATAGGGCGCTATTTCTGGTGTGAGACTTTCATCAGCATCTAAAACTAATATCCAGTCTCCCGTAACATACTTTAAAGCTTCATTACGAGCCGTACTAAAATTATTACACCATTCAAAATAATGTACTTTAGCACCGAATTGTGCAGCAATTTGGGTTGTTTTATCAGTTGAACCTGTATCGAGAACTACAATTTCGTCCACCACATCTTTGACACTTTGCAAGCATTTTGGTAAATTGGTTTCCTCGTTTTTGACAATCATGCACAGACTGAGTTTCATAAATTCATCATTTTTTTTTAGTGATAACTTATGTCCGCTCAAAACAACAAGCTCTTGTATAATATAGATGATCAAAAAATAGGACTTACGCAAGTGTTACATTTAAGTCTATTGTAGGGTGCGTCAGATGCTAAAAATCTGTTGATATTAACCAATTTATAGGTCTGATGCACCGTAATGATACAGCAGGAGTCAGGAGTGAAACTGGCTTGGTGTCTAGGTTTCAACTTTGATTCTGTACCTCATTGATCTGAAATCTGCTGTAAATTGAAGAAATTACAGCAGAAATAAATCACCAATCACCAATCACCAATTACCAAACTAAAGAGCAGCTTCTTGATAAATTATTTCTTGAAACTGAATCATATCTTTCTGTGGATCAGCAAGACTCACTTTTACTAATAATTGTTCACCTAAATTCACCGTTCGTCTAAAGGCCATGGGCAACTGTAGACCCAAATCTTCTAACAAAATTAATGCCAAATTGCTATCTTCTCGCAACCACATCAAAACTGTGATTTGCCATATTTGTTCAGGATGACGACGTAAGTATTCTAGAGCATAATATCTGTTGGTTTGTCGTTCCACCATTGTCACTTCTTGGGTGGTGGTGGTGACAGTCATCATCACTTCTTTGAGTTGTTCGGCTGAGAAGGGCAAATCTTCACCCCGCAGGTGTGCCTTGAGTTGGAAGTGGGTCAATAGGTCGCTGTAACGACGAATTGGGGAAGTTGCTTGGGTGTAGGTATCTAGTCCCAAACCAGCGTGACGCACAGGTGTAATACTCATTTCGCTCTTGGGCATACACCGACGCATGGCACAGGCACGAACAAAGCCGGCTGGTAGTAGGAGTAATTCTTCGTCTGGTGGTAATTCTGGCTGTGGTTGACCACGGAAGGGTAGGGGAATGTTATGGGTTTGACCGTAACGTGCGGCTACTTCTCCTGCCAGAATCATCATTTCAGCGACCAATTGCCGGGAGGAGGAATCATCTAAAATATCAATGCTGACATCATCGCCTTTGACTTTAATCATTGCCTCTGGCATATTGATGCTGATGGCTCCTTGATTATATCGCCAGGTTTTACGCTTTTTAGCCCAATTTGCGATCGCCGCAATTTCTGGTTCTGCTTCTACCCCTAATTCCAGCATCTCATCTACATCTTCGTAGGTGAGACGATAGGTAGGCTTCATCAAGCTGGGATGAATACAGTAATCTTCTACAGCCCCATTTTGATCTAAAACTATCCCAAAGCTGAGGGCGTAACAAATTTTCCCCTGTACCAAACTCATCGGACCAGTTGCTAGTACCTCCGGGAACATGGGAATCATTCCTGTCGGTAAATAAACGGTGCTTCCCCGCTTTCTAGCTTCTAAATCTAATTCATCCTCTGGCATTAGCAACCGCGTCGGGTCAGCAATATGCACCCATAGCTGTTCCCGTCCATCTGATAATACTTCCCAACTCAGACCATCATCTATTTCTGTGGTACTTTCATCATCAATTGTGTATACCTTGAGATGAGTTAGATCCATTCGATTTGTATCTAAGTCAGTTGGTGGAAAATCAAAGCGTTGTTGCGCCACTTCTAATACCTTGTTGGGAAACTGGACGGGAATTGAAGAACGACGCAGGAACAGGTTCTCATGGGGACCCCACCAACCCAAGTCGATCAACAGTTGAAAGGCTGCTGGGGGCGTAGCAGAACGTCCCAGCATATTCATGGTTTCTAAGACTGGGGCTGGAGGTGGGTAGGCGCGGGCTAAAGAATCGGTGTTTACCCCCGTTCGCACAATATCCGCCACTAAGGACGCATACTTTTCTAATGCTTCCAAACGCTGACGGTCTTGCCGTTGCCATTCTACTGCTTCACCCTTAAGTGCCTGTTCTACACGCGCTAAAAATTCCTGCTGTCCCTTGGCTTTTTGCGCTTCTACTTCTATTTGATGCTTCCGTTCTGCCACCTGTGCTGCGCTGCGGGGTTCATAAGCGTCACCTTTTTGCTTGAAATAGAGTTTGTCTTCTGATAACAAGCAATGAGCAGCGTAACAGTATGGCGGTTCGGATTCTGAAAACAGTAAATTAGCCATTTGGCCAGGGGTGACTGTTTCTCCATCTTCCACCAATAATTCCCAAGCCACTTCTAAGCTAGATGGATCTAGGTACGGTTTGACTTGTTCTAAAAATTGGGCAATATCTGAGGGTTTATAAGTTTCCCCGTTTACTGTATAGGTTAGTTGTCGAGGCGCGAGGCTGTGGGATTGACCTCGTTCATCTACTACAAACCAACGGGTCTTTCCGTCTGGACGATCTACCACTCCCAGACGGCGATCGCCTTGAACCCTAAATTCAACTAGCGTCCCCTTCTCCACAACTCTCGCACTTTTTTAGTAATTTTAGATTTTAGATTTTAGATTAAATGATTGGCTTTTAATCCCAAACCTAGTGGTTTTAATGATTTGATATTGGGAATGCTATTGTACATTCCTTTAATTTTGTCAAATTTTAGATTTTGGACTGAAAGTAAACGTTTAATTATAATGCCAACGCTACTTTTTTGGATTATTATCTAAAATCCAAAATCCAAAATCCAAAATTTTCTTAGCCTTCGGCGTTGATGAATGGCAACAATGCCACAATCCGAGCGCGTTTAATTGCTAATGTTAATTCGCGCTGTTGCTGCGATGTCAACCCGGTAATGCGCCGGGGTAATATTTTACCACGCTCGGTGATAAATTTACGCAATAAATCAACATCTTTATAATCTATTGGCTCTCCTGGCTTAATTGGCGACAGGCGACGACGGTAATAGCTCATCTTTACTTGATTTCCTTGTGAACAGTGTGTTTATTACAGTGGGTACAGAACTTTTTCAGTTCTAAGCGGCCAGTGGTGTTCCGGCGGTTCTTGGTGCTGGTATAGCGAGAAACGCCTGGAGAACGCTTGTCTGGGTTAGTACGACACTCGGTGCATTCTAGTGTCACTATTATGCGGGCACCTTTACTCTTAGCCATAATCTTACAAACAGCAAAGCCGGGAGAGATTTAACACAAATGACTATCTTCTCACATTTCGCTGCACTTTTTCAACTAATCGCCTAATTTTTAAATCCAGCGAATAGCCGCGCCGTGAGGAAACGATTACAGTTCTAGCATAGCGGTCATGGAAAGCCTGTCGCATCTGAGTATCTGACAAGGCGGCACCACAGTCAATTGCTAGGGGAAGCACTAGCAGTATAGCAGTGGGATTGGCTATTATATTTCTCAAAAAAATTGAGCCTAACAAGCAACCAAAGCAAATAATCCCCTCACGCTGCAATAATGCCTGTACTTCGGGGATTCTGCTGACTATTTGCCCATTGTCAACTTCTAGCACTTTTAAATTAACTGCCCATCTTCCTAAACTCTGTCCCTGATTGTTGTAGACGATTAAAACCCGCAAAACCAGCCAGGTGAGAATAAAAACAAAGATTTGGGCAAATTGGATACCTAGATCATTGCTTCCCAACAGAGAACTGACCAACCATGCACCAAGAAAATCTATCCCCAGTGCCATGACTCGACGGGTAATTTCTGCCTTGGGATAGTGTTTTTGAGGTGTTTTAACTATGGTCATATAAAATAAGTATTTATGTATAGATGTATGAAAAGAATTGTTGTCCGTATCTTTAATATTAAAGCGATATGGCGATCGCACCCAAGATGACATCAGCCCCCAAAAATATGAGATTAGTACGAGATGAGCGATCGCATTTTTGGAGTTAAGGGCAACTCATGAATTGCCCCTCCTGTCAATCACTACATCGGATTCAGCCTAAACAGTTACAAAATTATTAATTCCCAAAGTTCCTGTTAAACCAGTCACTTCAATAATGGCATCAGCAGCAGCACTAAAACCAGCCGTAGCATTGTTAATCGCTACAAAGGTACGAGTTCCAAAGCTGAATTGAGCGGCAAAATTTGCGCCAAAATTAGAAGTTGTTAATTTGGCACTAATTCCGGCTGCATCAAGAGTTGTCACAGTTCCCGCATTAGTAAATCCCGTCCGTGGGTTGGTAACAAGAAATAAATCGTTGCCAGTGGTAGCATTGAAACTTGTGATCACATCAAAGTTACTCAAAACAGAATCGGTAAGAGTTTTGTAACTAAATCGGTCAATTCCTACTCCACCAAACAGTGTATCTTTGCCACCACCACCAGTTAAGGTATTATTCCCACCATTACCCCTAATCACATTGTTTCCGGCATTACCTGTACCATTAATATTTGCAGTTCCTGTCAAAGTCAGGTTTTCTACACCTGCGGCCAGGGTAGTGGTAGCAGAGGCATTGAGAGTATCAGTAATGGTTGTGGTAGCAGAGGTTTTAGTTCCTAAGCTGGCATTGGTGGGAGATGTCAGCGTCACGGTAAAGGTTTCATTGGCTTCATTGAGGGAATTATTGAGAATGGGGATAATGATAGATTGAGTTTTTATCCCTGGGTCAAAAGTCAATATTCCTGTTTTGCTGGTATAGTCTGACCCTGCTATGGCTGTACCGTTAACAGTTGCATATTGGACAGTAATGGTTTGATTGCTGGTGCTGGAGAGAGTAACGGTATAGGTAACATTTTGTGGACTGATAAGACCTTCAACTATGGTCTGGTTCGCATTCAGGTTAATGGTGACAGATGGTGCTACATCATCATTAGTAATAGTTCCCGTCACCGCAGTAGTTGTACCAACGGTGTAACCTGTGCCTGTAGCTAAAGTTAAAACCACGGTTTCGTTAGCTTCAACAGTGGTATCGGTTGTGGGATTTATTGTTAGGGTTGCGGTACTTGAACCAGCGGCAAAAGTGATGGTTTTTCCTGTTCCGGGTGTTGCACCTGTATAGTCGCTACTGTTGGCTGTTCCAGCAATACTATAGTTGACGGTTAAGGGATTGGTGGTACTACCTGTGCGGGTGAAGGTGTAAATTAGGTTGCCAGTTCCATCTTCTGTAACGCTAGTTGGTGTTAAGGCTAGAGTAATACTAGTATTCAACGGTTGTCCGTTAAGTCCATAAATACGTGCAATGGCACCTGTTAAACCTGCATTGTAATCAAGGGCAACTTCGTTGGTAACATAGTTAGTGCGATCGTCTGAGTAGCTGTTATCGTTAGCTTGATCAGGTCCACCTACCATTGCACCATAAAGAATGTTGCGATTAACAACTGGATCGTTAATATTATTTGTGAGAGAACCGTGGGAACCACGATGATGGGGATTTTGAGGTGAATTATTACCAAAGCCAACCATATAGCTACGTTGGTTGGGATTATCACCTAAAATGTAGTCAATTTGGCTTTCTGCAAAAGTGGAATAAAGTTTATTTGGGTCGTTCACCGTATCAGCATACACACCTGCAACAAAGGCGGTATTTGCTGCGTAGCGAAGAGAACCCCACTGATTTAACCATGCCAGTCCACCGGGTGTGTATGTGACTCCTGTACCGTTTTTATTAGTCCAGAAACCAAGCCATTTTTCTACTTCAGTCCGATAACGAATGTTGGTACTTTCTTGGGCGAGAAGAACCATTGCACCATAGGACTTATCATCCCATGTTTGAGTCCATGTCCCTAAATTCAGATTTGTAGAGTAGTTTTCGGCTTTGCTAAGATAGGTTGTATTCGCATTTCCTGCTGCTTTGGTTGCCTTGTACAGCCATGTTGAAGCCCAAATTAGTTCGTCGTTATATCCATTGGATTTGTAAAACTTGGCAGCATCGGTAATGGAGTCAGAATATTTACCTTTATAGGTTTCGGCAAAGGCAAATAATTGAATAGCATTTTGTAAGAGACGATCAGCGTAAGTGACATTTGTAGATCGGAAAATAATTGATGCAGATGCTAAAGCTGCGGCTGCTTCCCCTGCCAGATCAGAACCTGGTTTAGTCGCATCTATTTTGAAGGCAGGGCGTGCCATAGTCATCTTTTCGGGAGGACCCCAAAAGGCGTGATCGCTATCGCCTAATCCCACCTGTCCCCAAAACCCTGTGGTAACACCACCATTGGTGACGTGGGCTTTGAGGATGTAATCGGTTCCCCATTTGATAGCATCCATGATTTCGTCTAGTTGTCCACTTTGCTGATAGGCGTTGCGATACTGAACAGCCCCCCAACTCAGCATTGTCATGGAACTAGCCATGGGAAAACCAAATTTGACATGATCTCCGGCATCATAGTAGCCGCCTGTTAGATCAACTCCAACATCTGCACCATCATTGAGTGCAGAATCACCACGCCAAGGAACTCGGTTTGTGGCTTCATTTAAGTTCCCAGAACGTTGGGCTTCATAAAATAAAATTGATTTCTCTAAAGCTTCACTATAATTAAATCCAACATTATTAGTATTGCTGCTAATTGTTCCAATGACAGGGGTTGTATTAGCGATCGCATATCCTGTACCTGCAACGAGAGTGAGGATAATTGTTTCGTCAGATTCCACTATGGTATCTGGGATGGGATCAAGGCTGAGAGTCGCGCTACTTGCACCAGCCGCAAAGTTAATAGTTCCTGCGGTAGTAGTGAAATTTACTGCACCGTTTTGATTGTAGTCGGCATTCAAGGTGGCTGTACCACCAACATTATAGTTCACTGTTAGGGCGCTGGTTGTGCTGCCTGTGCGAGTGAAAGTATAAACGAGGTTGGCGCTTCCATTTTCACTGACAATGCTGGGAGATAACGCTAGATTAATGACGGGAAGTGCAGTATCAATGAGAGTTATGGTTTGATCTGAAAATTGGATTTTCTCGATGTCGTATAATTGATCAATTCCGTCACCATTGCTGATCAAATGAGTAATGGTATAAAGCCCATTGGAATTACTCAGTTGATATTGAGAACGAGTACCAGCGTAAACTGCTGTATCATTACCTGCACCGCCGTAGAGGATATCATTGTCTGCACCACCTTCTAAGCGGTCATCTCCTTGTTCCCCAAACAAGGCATCCTCACCTCTCCATCCTCTCAGGATATCATTCCCTAAACCACCAAATAAGCGATCGCCATGATAGTCATTACCATCAACAACGTCATTGGCATTAACTGTATTAAAAATGAAGTCAGTTGATTGTAGTTGGGCGTAATTAATTCCATTCAGCTGTAACTTGGATTCAAGTCCGTCAACATAAGTTTTAATCAGTGCATTATTTTGTCCATCATTACCCAGGAGTATTTGCAGGGTAGACCAATCAGAAATATTAAGTTTTGTAATATCAACTTTGTCCTGTCCTCTCACAAAATCTATAACGATATCATTATTGTTTTGATATCGCTGATAGCGGTCAAAATCAAATACAAATGTATCATTACCTGCACCGCCGTAGAGGATATCATTCTCTGCACCACCTTCCAAAAGGTCATCTCCTTGTTCCCCAAACAAGATATCCTCACCTCTCAATCCTTTGAGGGTATCATTCCCTAAACCACCGAATAAGCGATCGCCATTGTAATCATCACCATTGATAGTATCATTGGCAGTAACTGTATTGAAGATAAAATCAGTAGTTTGTAGTTGAGTAGAATTGATGCCATTGAGTTTTAATTGGGATGCATAACCACCATAATAAGTGGTAATTAAGGCATTATTTTGTCCATCATTACTAATGAGCGTTTGCAGAGTAGCCCAAGCACTAATATTCAGGTTTTTAATATCAACTTTGTCCTGTCCCTGAACAAAATCCATGACTACATCATAATTGTTTTGATACCGTTCAAAATCAAATACGAATACATCATTACCCGCACCACCGGAAAAGGTATCATTACCTCTCAAGCCCTGAATGACATCATTTCCTGAAGTTCCAGTAATAGTATCATTACCATTAGTTCCTGTAAAATTCTGCTGTTCTACCTGAATAATTTGCCCATTTACAGCAATCGTTGTGTGATCATCCTCAGCCTTTAAAGCCTCTAAAATTTCAATATCCAAACTATAACCCTGTACTAACTCCGCAAAAATCGCCCCTTCATCACCATTACTATCTGTGAGATTAATTTGAGCATCTACAAAATGTCCAATTTCCTCTAATAAAACCGCGTTAATAGTTGCTGTTGTGGCATTAGCAATAAGGATATTTGACAGATAAATCTTATTAGTGCTGCTGGCATAAGCCCCATTAGCGTTGCCAAGAATGCTATGATCAAGAATCTCAATTTGTGGAAGTTGAGTAAAATCACCAGCTTGCCACTGTAAACGCAGATTTTCCGCGAAACTACGATTGTATTGCGTACCAAAAGCGGTATCAAGAATCTGCCAGAAATTGTCTAAACCAGAAAATGCGCTCAGTTGATTGTATGTCAGCGTTAGGGCAGCATTTATCCATGAAATAGTAGCCATTGGGTTAAATCTCCTAAATGGTTAAATCAGTATATTTACGCTTGTTTTTTGGACTAATTATTAAACTAGTCTAGACGCTTAAAAAGCAACTAAAGTAGTGTGGTTGCGAGTGATTTACTGTTGCAGCAAATTTCACTATGCAAAAGTATAATATTTTTATACGGAGATGTCTATTAGCTTTAGATAAAGAACATACTGTTTTCACATAAATTTATTTATGCGATATAAAACACAATGAATATATGGTAAGAAAGGATGTAGAAACGTTATATGCAGTGTCTCTACAAGGGTTCTGGATAACGCATATTTGAATTCGGTCAACGAACCCATTACTTAATGCCCATCTCAAGAACCCATCAGAAGACTTAACCCAAATCGAAATTACTGATGTAATGCACCCACTATTTGGACGAAGGTTTGCAGTGATATCTATATCAAACCCGCCAAATGGTAATGGTCATGTGGTAGTGGCTTATCAGGGTCATATGCGATTACGCATTCCTCTATCGGCAACCCAACTAGCCATCCCAAAAGAATATTTATGTACTAAGCTCACATTAGAGAGTGTAACTGAGTTGGTCAACTTAGTGAAAGAATGTGAGGTTTTATGTCAATCAAACCCTGTGAAATCTGGGGTCGCCTCACCCCGGCGCTCCAAGAAGTCATCATCAACGAACTCCAAACCGTCTTTGAGGAGGTAATTTATGAGTACCTCAGAACTGGTGACACTCCAACACCTGAACCGCAAAGCCATAATCTATATTCGTCAGTCTACCCCACATCAATTAGTCAGCAACCAGGAGAGCCTGCGCCTACAATATGCCTTGCGTCAAAGAGCGAGCGAACTAGGCTGGTCGGATAATAACATTGAAGTGATTGACAGTGATTTAGGAACTACCGCAGCAAGTGCTGAACAGCGACCAGGTTTTAAAGAAATGTTAGCTCAGGTAACGTTGGGATTGGTAGGAATTATCCTCTCTTATGATGTTACTCGCTTGTCACGTAATTGCTCAGATTGGTATCCTCTGCTGGACTTGTGCGGATACAGAGGTTGTTTGATTGCTGACAGAGATGGGGTTTATGATCCAGGCAGTGCCAATGGTCGATTGTTATTAGGACTCAAAGGACAAATCTCAGAGGTAGAATTACATACCATTCGGGCGCGTTTAACCGCTGGAATTCTCAGTAAAGCCCAAAGAGGTGAACTGGCGCTGACCTTACCTGTTGGTTTGGTTCGTAATGAACTAGGTGTTGTGGAGAAAGAGCCGAATCGTGAGGTTGTAGACCGGATTGACTTAGTATTTCAAACTTTTGGGCGGGTCAAGTCTGCTGCCAAGGTGTTGCGGATGTTCAATGAGCAGGGGCTATTGCTTCCGCGACGGGACAGATTTGGGGATATTATCTGGCACAAGCCGAGTGTGGCAAGTATTATCTCAATCCTGAAAAACCCTGCCTATGCTGGTGCATTTGTGTATGGACGTACACGCACACTCAAAAGTGGCTCTGGTTCAAATCTCTCTCAGCAAAAGCATCTACCGATGGAGGAATGGAAAATTCGAGTCAACGATGTGTATCCGGCTTACATCAGTTGGCAGACTTACGAGCAAAATCAATCCCAGCTAATGAACAATTATGCTGAGTATGACCGTAATAAAACCCGTGGTATTCCTCGCCCTGGTGCAGCATTACTGCATGGGCTAGTTTATTGCGGTGAATGTGGTCACAAGATGGTTGTACAGTACAAAATGTCCACTCGCTATATCTGTAACTTCCTTCGTCAACAGTATGGCGTGCCTGTTTGCCAGTATATTCCAGCTGATACAATTGATGAGTATGTCGTCAATGCATTTTTTGAAGCTCTGTCGCCAGTGGAGCTAGATGCTTACCAACAGGCTGTCAAAGCTCAACAACAAACTGAAGATTCAGTAAAACGAGCGCATTGCCAACAAATTGAACGCTTGCGCTATCAAGTAGCACTAGCTGAACGCCAATTTAATCGGGTTGATCCAGATAACCGATTGGTGGCAGCAGAACTGGAACAACGTTGGGAAAACTCTTTACGTGAATTGAAACTAGCAGAGATTGCTGATGCTCAACACCAACATACTCCCAAAGTCACCTTACTACCAAAAGAACTCAAAGCTACCTTTACTGCCATTGGGCAAACACTCCCTCAACTATGGCACAGTGGTGTTTTGACCCAAGTTCAAAAGAAATCTCTGCTCCGTTGCCTCATTGATAAAGTTGTTATTCATCGTGTTGTCCGCGACCAAGTTCGTACTCGTATTGTTTGGAAAGGTGGTGACACTACTACTATTGATCTTCCGATTCCAGTTGGTTCGCTTGCTGAACTCACAAATGCTCATGAACTGGAAACTCAAATTATTTCCCTTAGCCAAGAAGGTTTCGACGACCAAATCATTGCTCAACAATTGACAGTCCAAGGTTATCGTTCACCGCTACGCAAAACTCTCTTACCCAGTACAGTCAAAACTATCCGGCTCAAACATCGCATTTTTCAAAATCATAGCCAGTCTCATCCTCGTCAAATTTCTGGCTATCTGACGATTCCCCAAGTTGCCACAGTTTTGGCAGTTCCACCACACTGGATTTATGATCGTATTCGTAAGGGAGCGATCGCTATTAGCAGAGATGAAACAACAGGGCTTTATCTGTTCCCAGACTTGCCTGAGACGTTGCAACAACTCCAACAGCTAAAGGCTGGACAAATCTACAACTTACGTTTTTGATAGGAGTATCAAGATGCCCAATCAAATGTCTATTGCATATCTCAATCAAGAAACGGTAAAACTGATAAGATTAATGCCATATATTAGTAATATGTGGCATTAATGGAAAAAAGTGGCATGATAAAGAATAATATGAATGAACTATCCAAATCGGTAGAAGTCCATCTCGGTCGCCAGGGGCGTTTGGTGATTCCGGCAGCATTGCGGCGATCGCTCAGTTTTGAAGCAGGAGATGCTCTGATTGCTCGTGAGGAAGAGGGTCGGCTAGTTCTGGAGAAGCCAGAAACAATCAAGTTGCGGCTGAAAGCTCGGTTCTCACAGGTACAGAAGGACAGAAGTTTGGTAGATGAATTAATAGCGGAACGCCGTGAAGAAGCAAAAAGGGAAGACGCTGAATGACGCTTGTTCTGGATGCTTCGGCGCTGCTGGCTTACCTAAAGGATGAGCCGGGGGGTGATGTTGTGGAAGCAATACTGGCTGAGTCGGTAATTTCGAGTGTGAACTGGGCTGAGGTGATTCAGAAGGCGATCGCAGTGAATGTAGTTGTTGAGGGAATGCTGGATGATTTGCTGGCGCTGGGGCTGGTAGTAGAGCCGTTTACATGGGAGGATGGTGAGGTGGCGGGAAGGCTGTGGGAACAAACACGCTCCTTTGGGTTGTCTCTAGGCGATCGCGCCTGTTTGAGTTTGGGGTTGAGGTTGGGAGTTGTTGTTTTGACAAGCGATCGCGCATGGCTCAATCTCGATTTGGGTTTGGATATCCGTGCAGTGCGCTAACAATCTTTTTTCTTTTGATGGTGTTTGGTTTTGAGCGATCGCACTACTGTTTTTCGATTTCCATCTTTTGAACCATCTCTAAGAGGAGTTAGGGGAGATCTCAATACAACCCTAGACTTGTTCATTCATCCTCTAAACTATACTCAAAACGGCTGAGGTTTTGACTTTTATAAGATTACGGAAAACCCTGGATGTGTAGGGGTTTAGCGATGCTCAACCCCTACTTGTAGAATCAAACAATTAAGCCATTTTGAGTATAAAATATATAAAACAGTAATTATTCACTATGCTTTCAGTTAGAGATGCAGAAGCTACTATTTTAAATGCTATAAAGCCGCTGAATAACCAGCAGGATATAGAATTTGTTGATTTATTGATGGCTAATAATCGTATTTTAGCTACTCCTGTTACTGCTTCCCTGGATTTTCCCCATTGGGATAATTCGGCAATGGATGGTTATGCTGTGCGTTTTGCAGATGTACAGCAAGCAAGGACTGATAAACCGATTATTTTGGAAGTTGTGGAAGAAATTCCTGCCGGATATCAACCCCAAGTTATTATTAAACCAGGACAAGCAGCACGAATTTTTACAGGTGCAGTGATGCCAGCAGGTGCGGATACTGTGGTTATGCAAGAAAAGACTCACCGGGAAGAAAACCGCGTTTTTATCTTTGCGGCATCTCAACCACAAGAGTTCGTTAGACGCAAGGGTGATTTTTACCAAGCTGGAAAAGAACTGTTACCCGCAGGTATTGGTTTAACTGCTTCTGAAATTGCGGTTTTAGCTGCGGCAGGACGTGAGCAAGTCTGTGTTTTCCGTCGTCCCCGTGTGGCGATTTTTTCCAGTGGTAATGAGTTGGTGATGCCGGAAGAAATGCTCAAACCTGGGCAGATTGTTGATTCTAATCAGTATGCTTTGGCTACGTTGGTAAGGGAACTGGGGGCGGAAGTGTTACTGTTAGGAATTGTTAAGGATGATCCTACGGCTTTAAAAGAAATTATAGATTATGCGATCGCTAACTCTGATATAGTTCTTTCTACTGGTGGTGTATCTGTGGGCGATTATGACTACATAGATCAGATTTTAGTATCTCTGGGGGCAAAAGTTCACTTTAGCTCTGTACAAATGCGTCCGGGGAAACCTCTGACTTTTGCAACTTTCCCCAATTCATTATACTTTGGTTTACCTGGAAATCCTGTTTCTGCGTTGGTTACTTGCTGGCGGTTTGTCCAACCAACGATTAAAAAACTGGCAGGACTTGCTAAAGGTTGGGAAGGGAAATTTTTGAAAGTAAAATCGTCATCCGAACTACAATCTAACGGCAAGATGGAAACTTATATTCATGGTAAGTTACATCTGGTAAATGGTGTTTATCAATTTCACAAAGCCCAGGGTAATGATAGTTCGGGTAATTTAATTAACTTAACTCAAACTAATGCCTTAGCCATATTACCCGTAGGTACAACTTTAATTTCTCCCCAAGAACTAGTCTTGGTTTTATCACTCAGGGATTAAATCATTATGGCTCTTCATTTACAATAGAATAGCCTTGATCCTTACAATAAAATTATTTTAGTTCTATCAATAAATACTAGAGTAGTTAATTGAATGCGATCGTCATCAAAGTTCCTCTCAGAAGTTTTTGCTACCCTACAATTAGCAATTCCTTTGGGAGGCATTCAGCTTGCCAATGGGCTGTTAGTTTTATCAATACCATCATGATGGGATAGTTAGGCGTTGTTATAGAACCAGAACGAAAAATCACTATATATCTTAATTTAAGTTAAGAATTTTATTCTAAAAATAGTGCTATTATGTCCGTGAATATTTGATGTTCTGGATATGCTGAAGTAACTGTATTTTCCTTTTACTTTCCGATAATTCATAACAAAGTTTTAAAACTTATGAACCTACACAATAGCAATGATGATGAAGTGATTATCGCCATGATAGATCATATAGAAAAATTTATAGAAAAGCCAAATCCTGTTTTTGATAATATGCCCATTTGCCCTTTTGTAAATAAATTTCGTCAGGAGAATAAAATTCTATATAAAGTTTATAATTTTTCCTACTCTGAGCAATTGGGCTTAGATGCAAAAGTTATGGATTTAATCAATGAATTTAAAACAGATAAATATCACGAAGTAATGATAGTTATTCATCCCGACAAAGAATCTTTCTCACTAGAGGATATGAAGCAGTTTAACATAATTTTAAATAATCTCATATCTCCTCTCGGTTTAATTGCTTTCACTGGTCATCCACTTGATGATTTTAATATAGATGGAGTTTATACAAGGCGAGATCCATTTATAAATTTTACAGTTCAAAATATAGAAAAGGTTAATCTGTATGCAGAAAAATTAAAATCTACTGGCTATTATCAGAGATGGACATTAGAAAATCTTAAATATATAAACCATCTAGAAATAAATCAAAATGTATAGGCGATGACTAATGTAGGCATCGCCTTTAACTCTAACTAACTACAGCCTCGGCTTTTTCTTCAGCTTTCTCCTTCACCAGCACAGGTACATAAGGTTTTTCTACACCTTGGGCTACATAAGCGGCTAATTGACTTTCGATTTCATCGCGGACAATTTGCCGATATTCCATAAAATGTTCGATGTGGGCGCAAGTAGAAACGTACTGTTCGATTACTTTAGGATTATGCTTGAGAATGCTAAAGAAGTGATGCCAGAATTTCCAGCGGGTTTCCCGTTTAAAGCCTTGTCTCCAAATTACAATTAGCAATGCTTTGATCACTATCCATTCTGGTGTTTTCGCTGGTGCTGTCCATTGGGGTGAACCCAACATCAAGAAACAGCGATAGGTGCGATCTAAATAGGCTACTGGGTCATATAAGGCACAGAAGGCTTCTACATATTCCCTGGCAAGTTCTTCTAAGGGACGAGTGGGAATGAAATTCATCAATGTGGTTTGATTGATGTTTCCATCTTTGTTTTCCCGCAGTCTACCTTCTTTTTTCAGCCGATGCCATAATGCGGTGTTGGGTAACGCTTGTAACATGGCAAAGGTAGTGGAAGGGATAGCGGCTAATTCTGCAAATCTGACGATGCGATCGCCCGCACCGGCTTTTTCACCATCAAAACCAATAATAAACCCAGCCATTGGCCGCAGTCCAGCTTTAATGATAGTTTCTACAGATTCAGTTAAAGAACTGCGAGTATTTTGGAATTTTTTAGTTAGTTGTAAACTATCTTCATCTGGTGTTTCAATACCCAAAAATACGGCTTTAAATCCACAATCAACCATCAACTCCATCATCTCTGCATCTTGTGCCAAATCAATGGAAGCTTCTGTGTCAAAATTGAATGGATATTGATGTTCAGCCATCCAAACTTTTAACTCTTTTAGCAACAATTTCACATTGCGTTTGTTGCCAATAAAGTTATCATCCACCATAAACACGCCACGTCTCCAACCCAACTCATAGAGATAATCTAATTCTGCTAAAAGTTGTGCAGGTGTTTTGGTTCTGGGTTTGCGTCCATATAAAACAATGATGTCGCAAAATTCGCACTGGAAGGGACAACCCCGCGAAAACTGCACAGACATCATATCATAAGCTTCAAATTCTAATAAATCAAAGCGGGGAATGGGTGTACCAGTGACATCTGGTTTTTCAGTAGCGCGGAAAACTCCAGATTTTTCACCTTTTTGTACCGCTTCCACAAACATAGGTAAAGTGATTTCCCCTTCATCTAAAATCAGGTAATCTGCCCCTGCTGCTTCCACTTCATGGGGTGTAGAGGTAGGATAAGGACCACCCAAAGCTACCAACTTACCACGTCTTTTTGCTTCCCGGATTTGATCTAGTAAATCTTGTTTTTGGACAATCATAGCCGAGAATATGACTATATCTGCCCATGCCCACTCTTCTTCTGTTGCTGGGCGAATGTTACGATCTACAAGTTTAAATTCCCATTCTTGGGGCAAAATCGCCGCAACTGTCACCAAACCCAATGGTGGTAATAGAACCTTTCTATCTACGAGTGCTAGGATTTTTTCATAGGACCAGAAGGTTTTGGGAAATATTGGATAAACTAGCAAGACACGCATAGTATCACCCCTCACGATTTATTTGTTATCTAACTGTAACTAAATTTAGGACTGATTGACTTTTTTCTCAATTTGCCTGGTGTATGTGAGAATGGGGGAATTGTCAGAATCAGGATGACCAGGATGAAGACTGGGAACAATTAAAAAATACAAATAGTTTTGAGCTTATTCTATTCATGCAGTCTGGTCAATTAGCATCTACTCTAAGCGTTACAATTTACAAAGCACCACAAAAAGGTAAAGGTCAAAAATTATTACAGGAAGGTTTTCAAGTCGCTGATTTTCCCTATAATCCACCCTACCTTGATGGAAGTTGCTACTTTGCAGGACCCAACCACAGAAGCATTGCAGAGGAATTCAACGAAAGCTATCAAGAGGGGATTCTTGAGGTATATATTGATCAGGCAAGCTACGAACAGTATTTCAAATCTCTTGAATATCGTTATGATGAAAAAGATGGTTGTGAGCGAATAGAGGTGGTTGTTCCTCAACGTTTGTTTCCCATCCTTAACCAATTTCCACGAGTCCTGAAATCACGGTGAATATTATGGATAGTACAAGTTGGGAAAATATTAAATCTAAGTATCAGCTAGGTCAGTTTGTTTTGGGAAAAGTAGAGTTTCATACACCCTTTGGCGTTTTTGTCAATATTGATGAGTCTTTAGTTAAAGGGTTGATCAAAATCCCAGATTTTTTAGATGAAGGGGGAATGAGTCCAGAAATGTATCCAGAAATTGGTACAACTATAGGCGCAGTTGTGGTTGGATACAATGATAGCAATTGCCGCGAGGTGTATTTAAGTGCAAAACCTAGTGTACTGCATAAAGCTCTTGTACCTTTGAAGATTCCTGTTTTAGCTGGTTAGGACTACTTTCCGTTTTATTAAGGAGACTTTAGATTGAAACTACCACAAGTATCAAATAACTACTTTACTGAACGTGCAGGAGTTTTAGCTGTTGCTGCTCAACTCAATAGAACTGATTTGATTTTTCGAGAAACTCCTAATGCAGATGTAGGAATAGATGGACAAATTGAACTGGTTTCAAATGGAAAAACTCCTGGAAGATTAGCGGCTGCTCAAATTAAGTCAGGATTGTCATATTTCAATGATAGAGGTGATCATTGGGCTTTCTATCCAGAGGAAAAGCATAGAATGTATTGGGAGGCTTTCCCACTTCCAGTTTATCTATTTCTACATAATCCAGAATCTAGTTTGACTTATTATACAGATGTAAGATACCAGCTAAATATACCTAGTAAAGAGAGAGAAAACTGCTATATTAGTGTTCCAAAAACAAACAGACTTGACCTAGTTGCTAGTGAAGAGTTGATGTTGTCTGTTGGTCCTGTTTCTTCGACTTTGCTTGAATATCCAGAACTATTAAAGGTAATGGCAAGTAAACATTCTGGTAATGCTTCATTTCCCATAACTTACCTGGATCTTTTCTGCAATGGACTGACTAATTTATGTAGACATATTTACTTTGGAATATCTCTAGCTGCTGAAATTGCAGAAATTTATCTTGGAATTAATAAATCTGAGGTTGGGCTTGGGGTTGGACCAGATGAACATCATTTTTTACATAATTATACACGATTCCTTATTGCCCAAAACTTAGTAAAGATAGATTATTCAGACTACTTAATTGATTGGTTTGAAAGAGAGATACAACCTGAGTATATTGCTCCATTACTTTTAAGAGGACGTAATTTAATTACATATATTCATGATGTTGAAAAAGGTATTTGTAAAGATTCTTCCTTTGTATCTGTAGCCTGTGAGCGACCTATGAGAATGTTAATTGGTTTACCTTCTGATATGGTTAGAATACCTAAGATAAAAACGTTTGGCGAAAGATTGCTATCAACCTCTACAGATTTGTACTAATAACTTTTAACTTAATCTGCTATATTTTGTTCTGATAACTGTCTTTCATACACCTATTATTGCCACAGTGCGATCGCTCCTCTTGTAAAGTTACATTTTATTAACCCACCGTTTTTATTTGCATGGGAGCGATGCCTGTGAAGAGGAAAGCGATCGCATCAGATAAACTATAGGAGTGCGATCGCAATTTTGTTTTAAATAGTCAGCAATAAACTACAATCCCATCAAAATTTTCAGCCTGTCTTCGACTTCTGCTAGTGTCTCTGAAGATACATTTCCCCAACGCTTACTAACCTTCAACCCCGTCCGCTATAGTTTGCTCCCATAACTGTCTCTCAGAAATCTCCTCTTCCCACAGAGTTTCATTCTGCCTTAAAAGAGTGAAAGCTTCATTGGCTCGTGTGAGAAACAAAGACCTGCGATAATTCTCAATAGCTCGATCTAAAATTGATTGAATTGTCTCACCAGAGTCCTCTACCATTGTTAGCAGAGTTTTGTGTGTAGTTTCACTGATGCTAACTTTTAGTTCAGGCATGACTTTTTCTTGTTGCTCACTGACATCATTATAGCAGTTGCGAGAGCGATCGCATGAGATAAACTAGAGTAAACATCAGACTATCTGAGCAACTTTTTCTTATGTTTGCTGAAACCTCCTCAAGATATGTTACCCGCAATTCTGAAATTTTAGATTGAACGAAATCAAGTACCTAATGAATTATTACATCCTGCTGTGAAAGCTACACGTAAAGATTATCCCTTGGCTAAATTTGCAGGAATTTTAAGTGATCAGAAGCAGCAGAGATAGAACATTCAATTGCTGAATGTCGGCGGGCAAATGCAAATGAGTGATAAAATTGCTTTTAATACTTCCCGATGTCAAATATTCATACAATTAATAACTATGGATTGGCAATCTCGAATTACTATAGATCCAAACATCTTAGTCGGTAAACCTATCATCAAAGGCACACGACTAGCAGTAGAATTTATTATTGATCTTCTTGCCCAAGGCTGGAGTAATGAAGAAATTTTGCGTAATTATCCAGGTATTACTATTGAAGATATCCAAGCCTGTCTTGCCTATGCTAGTGCTTTCTTAAAAAAAGCAATATCAATTTATTATCCTGCTTAATATTAGGAGTTAATAATGCTGAATCAATTAGATCGCATTACTATTAATCCTCACATTTGTTTAGGAAAACCAACAATTAGAGAAATGCGTATTACTGTAGCTTGTATTCTCAAATTACTAGCCAGTAAACTTTCAATTGAGGAAATTTTAGCAGCGTATCCAGAGTTAGAGGAAGAAGATATTAGACAAGCTATCAACTATGCAGCTTGGACAGTTTCAGATAACATTACCAGCATTCCTTCAACATGAATAACCTACATTTTATTGCTGATGTACATAGGGTTTGTTGAATAAATGTAAAACCTGTATAAATCAAGGGATTGAGGTGAAAAAGAGAAGAAGGAAGTGCAAGGTTTTTGAAGCTATCAGTGCCAAAAGGCTGCATTTTGCTTTTGCAGAAATACAAAATTCAACTATACCAGACAGCTAAAACTGTTCCCTGTCTCCACGAAAAGACTTTCTCAGCAAACCCTACTTACCAACATTCGGTGCAAACTTCAGATACGTTCCACCCAATCCTTCCACAATACTGCGCGTATTAGCATCCATCATTTTTTGATAGGTTTCTCCGTCACTACCAGGTTCACCAAGTCCATCAATATAAAGTTGTCTGGAGAAAAGTTTCACATTTGCTTCTTTAGCAATTGGTTCAAGTAAAATAGGGTTAGTTTTTGTATCTGCAAAAACTGTGGGTACTTTTGCTTGTTGAATATATTCAGCTAAATTTTTCACTCTTGTATCTGTCAAATTATCTTCATTGCTAATATCATGTAAACTACCTTTGTAGGGGAAATTATAAGCTTTGACATAATAAATCATCGCTTCGTGAGTTGTCATTAATTTACGATTTTTCTTAGGAATAGTAGCGAGTGTAGATTCAATCCAGTTATGTAGTTGGTTTAACTCTTTGTTTAATTTGCTGGTGTTACTGTTATATATTTTTTGATTTTTTGGTAATAACTTAACTAGATTGCTATTAATTACTTCCACCATTTTAATGGTATTTTTAGCATTGTGCCATATATGTGGTTCAGTAAAAATTCTCCCATTTTTCTGCAATCTTTCTGGTTTAGGTACAGCACGTTGACTAACGGCTATTTTGGTTGAACTGTTTTTATTAGCTTGAATAATTTTGATCAAACTTGGTTCAAAATTATAGCCATGATAAAAAATTAGATTTGCTTGTTCAATGGCTTGCATATCTTCTGGTGTTGGTTGATAAATGCGCGGATCTAGACCAGGAGGAATCAAGCAAATAAGATTAATTGTGTTTCCAGCGACCTGTTTAGTTAGGTCACACAATACACTGGTAGTTGCTACAACTTGAGGAAGATTTTTGTTAATTCTAGTAGTTTGATTAGACTGAAGATATGTTATAGATTTAACTTGATTTCCACAACCAGAAAATCCCATTGTTAAAACCAGAAATGCACTTTTAAATAAATTCTTATATAGGATTTTTTTGAGCATAAATAAAATCAAAAATATATTTTTATGTTTGTGTGCTGATATCTCAATTAATAAAGGCACAGTAGGTCTGTGCCTTGAAAATTTTCATAAGTCCTAACTTGATTAAAAGCCAGCAGCAGGTAGCTTTCCTTGCAACATTTGAAAATTGGACTGAATACAGGTATTACAACTGCAACCAATATGATTAATAATTTGAGGTTCTGGTTGAGTTAATTTTGGTGCTGTTAATTCTGAATTTGCTGGTGCGGATGCTACTACAGTTATTTGTGCATCAGGTACAGCTTTAAATTTAGTAGATGCGTGCGCTGGACTAACTACCAGCAGCAGAGATGCAAGAAAGACATGACAAGCAAGGAAAATCAGTTTAGCTATGTTCATAGTTCACACTTAAAGGCTGCTGCTGATACAGCATAGCCAATTATTTAGCATTAGTCAGTAGTTCTTGACCAGATTATTAGTTCCCCTTGTTCCCCACCGGCGGCTAATAATTTACCTTGGGGGTGCCATGCTAGGGTAGAGAAGCCTCCACGGACACCTGTGAGTATTTGGGATACTTCATAGGCTTGGTTCCACAAACACAACCAACCATCAGCACCAGCGGAAGCAAGAATGAGGCTTTGGGGTGAGTAGGCGATCGCATTAATTATATCCACATGATTGGTCAATATTCGCGCTTCCCAACCCAAGGATTCATCCGCTGATTTTTCCCAAACTACTACACCTTCTACACTGGAAGAAGCCAAAAGCGGCGCACCTGTAGCGGTTGTGACTTCTGACCAAGCTAACTGGCGAATTTTTCCCGGAAAACCTCGCATTACCCAAGGATCAGGATTTTCCCATTCTAAAACGGTGACGCTGCGATCCATATTCCCAGAAGCTAAATATTTGCCATCAGGCGACCAAGCCATTGCTACACTCACTGTAGTTGTAGCCAAAATATACGGTTCGTCATCCCAATTGTGAGTATTCCAAACTTTCACTCCCTGATAGCCGCTAATAGCTAAATACTGTCCATCTTTACGCCAATCAATACCTAAAATTGATGAGTTTTCAAAATTGAGAGTGACAACAACTTCTTCTGTCTCTGCATCCCATACTTGAACGTAACGCCCTAAACTAAAAGCTAGTAAATTACTTGTATGATTCCAAGCTAATTTATCAACCCAAGCAGGTTCATTTTCTAAAGTATTAATTAATTGATTTTCTCGCCAGATTTTCACTTTCCCATCTTGTCCCCCAATGGCTAAATATTTACCGTCAGAGGAAAAAGCTACACAATCAATTGATTTACCTGTAGCTGTTTGTAAGTTCGTAATTTCGCCATCTTCCCAAATTGCAACTTCTCCAGCGGCGGAAGTTACCGCCAGGGTTTTTCCGTTAGATGACCAAGCTAGAGATGTGACATAATCTGCTAGTTGACCTGAATAGTAGATGTCAAAATTTTTTGATTTGCTAGTTGTTAAATTCATTTTTGGACAGAAGATAGGGATTAAGGGATAGGGAAGAGGGAATATTTGCATTTGTAAGTATTCAGGATAGAGAATACTCCAAGTCAAGAGAATAGAAGAATAAAGGATTTTTTAATCAACTTTGATGATTTTGATAGAATCTCAATTCTCTCTATTCTTCATGTCATCAGCATTCTGACTCCTGACTCCTAAATTCTTACTTGCATTTATTCTCCAATTCCCATGTCAATTTAGACAAAACAAGCCTGAAAATCCTGTTTTAATTTGGCTTCATCTAAATTACGACCAATGAAAACCAGTTCATTTTTCCTAGTTTCGTTAGCTTTCCAAGGTCTATCTGGTCTACCATCAAATATCATGTGTACTCCTTGGAAGACAAAGCGATCATCTTCTCCCGCAATATTTAAAATGCCTTTCATGCGGAAGATATCTACACCTTTGGTGCTAAGAAGTTCTGACATCCAAGCATTTAATTTTTGCCCATCTAATGCGCCTGTTTCTACTAAAGCTACAGAGTAGACGCTTTCATCGTGTACATGAGCATCTTCGCCTAAGAAATTTGGATCAATTTCTAAAGCCCGTTCTAAATCAAAGGCTTTGACTCCTAACAAAGCATCCATTCCTAATTCAGAGTTACGGGTGCGGTAAATTTTTGCCATTGCATTCATTGACCGAATCCGCTTTTCTAATTCTTCTAAATTCTCTGGAGTGACTAAATCTGTTTTATTTAATAAAATCACATCTGCAAAGGCAATTTGTTCTTGGGCTTCGTCTGCTTCCCAATGTTGCCAAATATGCTTGGCATCTACAACTGTAACTACCGCATCTAGTGATAGTTGGCTTTGCATATCTTCGTCCACAAAGAATGTCTGAATTACAGGTGCAGGATCAGCTAATCCTGTGGTTTCAATTACTAAATGGTCGAATTTATCTCGCCGTTTCATCAAATTACTAATGATGCGAATTAAGTCGCCACGCACTGTACAACAAATACAGCCGTTGTTCATTTCAAAAATTTCTTCATCTGCATCAATAACCAGTTGATTATCAATGCCTACTTCTCCAAATTCATTGACGATAACAGCAACTTTTTTACCGTGTTCGTAAGTGAGAATATGGTTGAGTAGGGTGGTTTTACCTGCGCCTAAATAGCCGGTTAAAACAGTTACGGGTACTGAGTTGGAAATTTCTGAAGCCATCATAATTCAAAGCAATTTTGATGATTTGTTGATAATCATTCTCTATTTAACACATTCAGGTTAAAAATGGTAGTATTGCTTCAAAAACAATTGCTGGGTATTCTTCATGCAGTCCCAATGAACCGGGAACGACAATGCTATTTATTCTTGGTAAAGCTGCTAAAGCGTCCATTTCTTGACGTGATTTCGGGGGGCTGGATGCGCCTATAACTGCCATGACTGGTATAGATAGGGCTTGTACTAAGGAGAGAAATTCAGATTGACTATGAATGGTATCAATGTTGCCGGTGACAAAGGCCGCAGACGCGAATCTGGCGTTTGGTTGTTGAGTGCTTTGCCATTTTTCGGTGATGAAGTCGGGTGTAAGTTTAGCGGTATCGGTAAAAACGTGGCGGCTATACATCCAACTTAGGAAGGATGGGGTGGTGTTGAGTTTATAAAGTGCTTGACCGAGTATAGGCGATCGCACTATCCCTCTCACCATAGCAGCTAGATTCGGATTTGCCCCCATTGTCGGCAGTGGTCCACGCCAAGTTGGTGCGATTAAAACAATATGTGAAAAAGCATCTGGTTGCTTAATCGCTAGTTTCAATACATAACCGGTAGCATGACCGGCTGCAACTACAATTATGGGGGCATTAAAAACAAATTCCACAAAATCCGCCAAAAATTGCTGATATATCGCTGGGTTATAATCTAGATTCAATCGGTCAGATTCTCCAAAACCCGGCCAATCTAAAGCGGTAACTTGAAAATGGGAAGCAAGTAATTTGGCGAGTTCTCCCACTTCCCCCCGTGTAGAAACGCTACTAAAAGCAGGAAGTAACAAAACTGGTGAACCTTCTCCTATGGTTTCATAAATCACCCGCAAAGGCTGATTTTGCCAAGACCACAAATATTCTTGAACTTCACCACCATAAGCACTAGTGGGTTTTGTTAATAAGTTGGTAGCCATGATGATTTCTTGATTTAATTCGTAATTCGTAATTACAGCAGGTAACAGGTGACAGATGGTAAATTGATTCTCCCCATCCTCCTCATCATCCCTATCCTCCCCATCATCCCCATCCTCCTCATCATCCCTATCCTCCCCATCATCCCTATCCTCCCCCAGTCTCCGTTACTGTAAATAATTTTTCACAATTTCCAAAATCCGTTCTGCTGCATGACCGTCACCAAAGGGGTTAATTGCATTAGCCATTGCTGTGTATGCTGCTGGGTTGCTGAGTAGTTCACTTGCAGCAGTAACAATACTCTCTGTTTGGGTTCCCACTAATTTAGCTGTACCTGCGCTGACGGCTTCTGGTCTTTCTGTGGTGTCTCTGAGAACGAGTACCGGTTTACCAAGACTGGGCGCTTCTTCTTGTAAGCCACCGGAGTCTGTTAATATTAGGTGCGATCGCCCAATTGCTCCCACTAATTCACCATAATCTAACGGTTCTGTCAAGAAAATTCGGGGATGATTACCCAATAATTGCTGCAATGGTTCTCTAACGGTGGGATTTTTGTGTAAAGGCAATAATAAAGCTGTATCAGGAAAGTGATCTAAAATCTGTAAAAATGATTGTGCGATCGCTTGTAATGGTTCACCCCAATTTTCCCGACGATGGACTGTAGCTAATATAGTCCTATATTCACCCCAGTTTAAACCCGGTATATCACAAGCTGGATTAGTTGCAGCCACATTCAACAGGGCATCAATCACCGTATTACCTGTCAAATGAATTTCTCCTAGCACCCCAGAAGCTTGCAAATTTTCCACCGCTAAAGAAGTGGGCGCAAAATGTAACTGCGTAATTTGGGAAATTAACCTTCTATTCGCTTCTTCAGGATAAGGATTAAACAAGTCATCAGTTCTTAAACCCGCTTCCACATGACCAACAGGGATTTTTTGGTAAAAAGCAGCCAAAGCCGCCGCAAAAGCCGTTGTCGTATCTCCCTGAACTATCACTAAATCTAGATTTTGTTCTATAAATAAAGCTTCTAAACCTTGTAAACTCCTACAGGTAATATCATTCAGAGATTGTTTTGGCTGCATAATCTCCAAATTCCAATCAGCTTGCAGGTGAAAAAGTTGCATCACCTGTGCAACCATCTCTCGATGTTGTCCCGTCAGAATCACCTGTAATTCAAAATCTGGAGAACTTTGGAAAACCTGAATTACCGATGCTAGTTTAATGGCCTCTGGACGAGTACCCAAAATAATGCCAACTTTTTTAGTCATTAGTTATTAGTTATTAGTCATTAGTCATTAGTTATTAGACATCAGACAACTGACAAGTGACAAGAATTAAAAATTAAAAATTAAAAATTAAAAAACTTCTTCCTGTTCCCTCAAACATTAAAAAACCCGGCTTCACCGGGCAGATGTACTGTTTGTCGAATTCAACAATGTTAATTATTTAAGTTCACAAGTTAAAGGACAAGCTGCGTAAACGGTGGTTTGAACTTTATCTTCTTCACCATGTAACCAGCTTAACCATTTCATTTCCTTGGGATGAACACCCTTAGCAGTTAGTACACCAGCCACTATTAATACTGCCATAACATTGAACATGATTAAACCACCTGCCACCAACAACACTGCACTTACAGGCATTACAGATTGCAGAACAATCGACAACAGGCATCCGGCCGTAGCCATTACAACAACTAATGGAAAACCGACAACCAACAGACATACTGCCAATGTGAAAGTCCAGATTAAAAAACTTTTAATCATCAGCAAGGAGTAGGTCTTACCTTGATTAGAGCTTTGAGCCGAAACCATGACTATTCCTCCCAATTTACACAGCAAAGTTTAAAGTTGAACTTCAGTTATGGCTCGTTGTTTACGAGTTAACTGTTTTGATTCAGTGAAATCCAGTATATAGAAAGCTGCGGGAAAGATGAGCATTTCTTTACTAAACTTTACACTTAATTTTTTGTAATTATGAATTTGAAGTGGAATAGGCATTTCAGGTCTATGACCTCTATAAGCATACGTCTTCAGGAATAGAACCTTATGGATAGTGAGCCAAAATCTGATCCCCAAAACCTAAGTCAGAGTTAGCTTAACATTTCTTATAAAAAAGAGGATCGCTTCTCATAATTCTCCCAAGACGCTCAAAACATGATCTAATGCTAAATTTAGCTTCAACACATTTACCCCTGGTTCACCAAACACACCCAAAAAACGGCCATCAGTATTTTGAGCAATTAAAGTTTCTAGTTGCTTGGCTTCAATTCCTCGCGCTTTTACTATTCGGGCAATTTGCAACTTCGCACTTTCGGGGGTAATGTGAGGGTCAAGACTCGAGCCAGAAGTGTAAACTAAATCCCCTGTAGGTTGGATATCTGCTGTTTGAAGTCGCTTGATTTCACCTCCAGTCCCGTTAATTCTTTCTAGCAAAACTGGATTACTGGGAGCTAAATTACTAGCACCAGATACACCAGTTTTTAAGATTCCAGCTTTATCATCTTTTGGGTTGGCTGTGCTGTAATTAGTGGTACTAGGACGATTCCAAAAATACTTTTCGCTAGTAAAAGGTTGTCCGATTAACGCTGAACCAATAATTACTCCTTGGGAATTTTTAATTAAGCTACCATTTACCTGATCAGAAAAAGCAATTTGTCCCGAAATCAACATAAACAGGGGATAGATAAAAGCTGTTAACACCCACAAAACTAAAGTGGAACGAATCGCATGACTAATTTGATATCTCTGGCTCATATTAAAATCTCTCTGGTTGAAAAATAACAACGAATAAATAAACACAAAGACTCAGGGTAATAATTCCTAACAAAGTGATTGTGTAAGCTGAAAAACGAGATTCTGCTGCTGGTGTCGCGGCTTGAACTGCTGGTGCTAGTAATAAGTTAAGGCAAAGCAGTAAAAACAAATTTAAAGGTATGCGATTTCGTTTATAACTGATAATTTTGATGAGTTCTGATAGTTGGTTCATAATTTAAGAGGGGAAGGAGTTTAAACGCAGCGAAAAGTTCCTCGAAGCCGGGTTTCCCGGCGTAGGAAACTTTTCAAGACAGAGGTACGCGGAGTTTTTATTAGGCTAGTCCTACGGAGGCAATTAAAACGTCAATAATTTTGATGGCAATAAAGGGAGCAATCACGCCACCTAATCCGTAAATAAATATGTTTCTTTGCAAAAGTTGGTCGGCTGTTAGAGGACGAAATTTAACTCCAGTTAATGCTAGGGGAATTAATGCGGGAATAATTAAGGCGTTGTAAATTAAAGCTGATAAAACTGCTGATTGGGTACTTACTAAACCCATGATATTTAAACCATCTAAACCTATACCTGGGAAGATGGCGGGAATAATTGCAAAGTATTTGGCGACATCATTAGCAATTGAAAAGGTTGTCAAAGCACCACGAGTAATTAGTAATTGTTTGCCAATAGTGACGATATCAATTAATTTGGTGGGATCAGAATCCAAGTCCACCATATTTGCAGCTTCCTTTGCTGCTTGTGTACCAGAATTCATTGCCACACCCACGTTTGCTTGAGCTAAAGCTGGTGCATCATTAGTACCATCTCCAGTCATGGCCACTAATTTGCCTTGAGCTTGTTCTTTACAAATTACTTCAATTTTATCCTCTGGAGTGGCTTCAGCTATAAAGTCATCAACACCAGCTTCTTGGGCAATTACTGAAGCAGTAAGACGGTTATCACCTGTCAGCATTACAGTTTTTATTCCCATTCTTCGCATTTGATCAAAACGTTCTTTAATCCCAGGTTTAATAATATCTTTGAGATAAATTACACCGTAAATTTCATTATTTTTACAAACAGCAAGTGGTGTTCCACCTAATTTAGAAACTCGCTCATAAGCTGCATCAAGTTCTGGTGTTATTTGTCCATTTCGGGAACGCACAAATCCTTTAATTGCATCTACAGACCCTTTGCGAATTTCTACCCCGTTGGGTAAATCAATTCCACTCATTCGCGTTTTTGCTGAAAATTCAATCCCTTCGGCAGTTTTGGGATTAAAATCTAATTTTGCTCCTAATGCTTCGGCTAATTTAACAATTGATTTTCCTTCTGGTGTTTCATCAAAAATACTTGAGGATAAGGAAATTTGGGCAACTTCATCGAGGGAATGACTTTTAACTGGAATAAATTCCTCTGCCATGCGGTTTCCTAACGTAATTGTTCCGGTTTTATCTAAAACCAAGGTGTTAATATCTCCACAGGCTTCTACAGCCCTTCCAGATGTGGCTATGACATTAAATTGAGAGACTCTATCCATTCCTGCAATGCCAATTGCACTTAATAATCCACCAATTGTGGTGGGAATTAATGCCACTAATAAGGCAATTAATACCGCAATACTTACAGGTGATTTAACATAAACTGACACTGTAGGTAGGGTCACAATTACCACTAAAAAAACTTGAGTTAGAACTGCTAAAAGTACAGTTAATGCAATTTCATTGGGGGTTTTAGTGCGAGAAGCGCCCTCTACTAAAGCAATCATGCGGTCAATAAAACCTTGACCTGGATCTGATGTCACCCTAATTGTTAATTCATCAGAATTAATCCGCGTTCCTCCTGTTACAGAACTAGCAATATCAGTCCCTGGTTGTTTCAAAACTGGTGCAGATTCTCCAGTAATAGCAGATTCATCAACAGCAGCCACCCCAGCAATTACTTCTCCGTCTGCGGGGATAATATCACCAGCAATAACTTTAATTTGATCACCACGACGCAAAGTAGTAGAATTAACATTTTGAATAGAACCGTCTGGAAGAAGTTTTCTCGCTGTAACATCAGATTTTGTTGCCCGTAATGAGTCAGCTTGAGCTTTTCCTCTTCCTTCAGCCACCGCTTCGGCAAAATTTGCAAATACAAGAGTAAAGAACAAAATGATCGTAATTAGACCGTTAAAAAGTCGTGGGTTATTACCAGGAATAACACCAAAGAGATTGGGGTCAACTGTTACTAAGGCTGTAATAATTGTACCGACCCATACTAAAAACATGACTGGATTTTTCAGCATATTGCGTGGGTCTAGTTTCACAAATGCTTGTTTAAATGCACGAGCATAAATTCCAGTTTTTTGAACTTTGGGTGTATGTTTACGTTCTTGTCGAAGTTTTGTATTTTTCATGGAGGTTCAGTTACTTTTTTAATTTTTAATTTTTAATTTTTAATTTTTAATTGTTTACCCTCCTTTGGCAATTAAAAACCATTCAGCAATTGGACCTAAGACTAATACAGGAAAGAAAGTCAGCGCCCCCAGAATTAAAATTACTCCTGCTGTCACTCCGGTAAATAAACGAGTGTCGGTTCTGAGAGTACCGGCGGTCATGGGAACTGGTTGTTTTCTGGAAATACCATCTGCTAATAACAATAAAGCGATGATAGGAATGTAACGACCGGCTAGAATGCTGACACTGGTGCTGAGATTCCACCACAGGGTATTATCTCCTAAACCTTCAAAGCCAGAACCGTTATTTGCAGCAGCAGAAGCATATTCATAAACTACTTGAGAAACGCCATGAAATCCTGGGTTACTAATACCTGAAAGAGTATCGGGAAAGGCAAAAACTATTGACCAAGGAATCAAAACTGCGAAGGGGTGAACTAATAAAACTACGCTGGAAAGAACTATTTCTTGTTTTTCAATTTTGCGTCCTAAAAATTCTGGTGTTCTTCCTACCATCAAACCAGTTACGAATACTGCCAAAATCAAGTAGATAAATAAATATGCTGTTCCTGTTCCCTGTCCTCCCCAAATAATTTGTAAAAACATATTTGAGAGTGTAGAAAATCCGCCAGGAGGCATAAATGAATCGTGCATTCCATTAACAGCGCCACACATTGTTGCTGTTGTCATTACTGCCCAAAGTGCTGTTTGCGCCCAACCAAATCTTACTTCTTTTCCTTCTAAATTTGGTTGCTGTGAACCTAACAGAGAATTAACAAGAGGATTTCCTTGATATTCACCAATTGCTGTTATTGCTACTAAGAAAATAAAGATGATAAATACCATCCAAAATACTAACCAAGCTTGTTTGATATTATTAGCAAATACTCCGTAGGTGTAAATTAAGGCTGAAGGGATAGAAATCATTGCCCAAGTTTCTAATAAATTAGAAAAACCGTTGGGATTTTCAAAGGGGTGGGCTGAGTTAACACCAAAAAAACCGCCGCCATTTTCACCAATTTGTTTGATTATCTCATAATGGGCAACTGGTCCGCGTGCGATCGCTTGTGTTGATCCTTCTAATGTCGTCGCTGTTGCTACTCCTGCAAGGGTTTCAGGTACACCAGCCATCATTAATAATAATCCCCCGACAATAGACATGGGTAGTAAAATCCGGGTAATTGATTTCGTTAAATCACTGTAAAAATTACCTACTCCTCTCCCAGTTAAACCGCGAATAAAGGCGATACCTACTGCTAAACCTGTTGCGGCTGAGGTAAACATTAAAAAACCTAAAGCAAAGGTTTGACTGGCATAACTAAAGGTTGTTTCACCAGCATAATGTTGTTGATCTGTGTTAGTTAAAAAAGATATGGTGGTGTGTAATGCCAAATCCCAACTTGGTGCTTTTAACTCTGTAGGATTGAGCGGTAAAAATCCTTGAGTTATCAAAATAAAAAATACTAAAATCCCCATGACAAGATTGCTATAAAGTACCGCTTTTGCATATTGCAAACCTGTCATTTTATCTTCGGGACGAACTCCAATTAAAACAAAAATTATTCTCTCTAAGGGATTTAACACAGAATCGAGCGGTGTTCTTTCTCCCAAAAAAACGTGAGCTATATATTTTCCTAAAACAGGAGTAGTTGCAATGACAATAATTAATGTTAACGCAATTTGTATCCATCCTTGTAACATGAATTATCAAAACTCCTTCTTCAATTATTTCTTTAAGTTCTTTAGAGGATGTTGGAAAACTTTTTGTGTGGTATCCAATACCTGTAGATCCCCATAAATCCCCCTTAAAAAGGGGGACTTTGATAGATTCTATTCATTCCCCCCTTATCAAGCTAGGGAGGATATGAGAGTTTTTGATACACCATAAGGGACTTTTCAAACACCCTCTTAGAATCAATTCACTGCTGAATACTTAATGTCTATCATTAATTATTATGGAAATAAAAACAAGGCATAGAAGGATATAAAAAACGTTTAATTTTTATATTCAGGTGTTTACTTAAAGATATATATCGGTGTTTAGTCCAGTTTAGAATAAATCTAAACGTTAGATATGATTTTCCCTAAACACTATATTTAATTAAACCATTCATCTAAACTTAATATAATCGCCTCGTCTACTTGGAAAACCATAGTTGTTTATTAATCGGGTTGTATTCCCCCAAATACTATACTCTTCACTGTTGCTTTTTGAAAAACTGAAACCCATGATATTTATTCTTCTCTGTTCCCTACATTTGCAAGTAATTATGGATTATTCCAAGCTGCACTATCAGCAACTCTAAGCGTATCTCTATGGTTTAAAATAGTAGTAATAAAAGGTGGCTTGATAAATGGAATATTTAAAAAACAAGTTCATAAATAATAACTTACAATTCAGTAAGGCATTGCTAGTTATAACTATATTTATAGTTCTAGGAGTTGTGGAATATTCCACCCCAACTGAGTATGTTTTTGGATATCTCTACAGTGGAGTAATTTTATTAGTTAATTTTTGGTTTGGAGGAATAGCAACCACAAGCGCAATATTTATTGCTGTTTGCCTAACCATGCTAAATGTGTGGATACCCGAAAGCGAATTAATTCGGGCTTCTACTATTGCTAATCGAGTAATTGCGGTAATGGCGTTGATAGTTACAGGATTCTTAAGTGAGCAACTGAGAAAATCTCAAAAAGCTATTACATTAACTCAAACTCAACTAGAAACCCAATCGCAATTAGTGAGATTAAGAGAAGATTTCGCTTCCACACTGACCCACGATTTAAAAACTCCACTTTTGGGGGCAATTGAAACTATTAAAGCCTTGCAACAAGAAAAATTTGGTGCAGTTTTACCAACCCAGCAGCAAGTTTTGGCAACAATGGCACGCAGTCATGAAACTTCTCTAGATTTATTAGAAACCTTGTTAGATGTCTATCGCAATGATACTGAAGGCTTAAAACTAAATTTAGAAGCAGTAGATTTAAGCATATTAGCAGAAGCAGCGACTGCTACACTGATTGAATTAGCAGCAAATCGTCGCATTCATCTATCATTAAACTATGGTAACTCTGATTGGAAGCGATCGCTCTGGGTTTACGGTGATACCTTGCAACTACAAAGAGTTTTTAACAATCTTCTCATTAATGCTATCAACCATTCTCGACGCGGTGATCATGTCGAAATTGTCTTAGAAACCCAAACCTCCTATCAAATCGTGAAAATTTTAGATACAGGTGCAGGTATCCAACCTGAACAATTTTCTCAGCTATTTGAACGATTTTACCAAGGAACTAGCGATCACGGTGGAATTTCCCAACGTCAAGCCAAAGGTTCTGGACTAGGACTTTACTTATCTCGACAAATTATTGAAGCTCATAATGGTATAATTTGGGCAGAAAACAGAGTTCCCAATGGTGCCATTTTTGGTTTCAAGCTCCCTGTTTTGCCATTTCAGTCTTAAACAGAAGAGATGTCTTCTAACACAATAAAAATTCTCCTAGTTGAGGATGATGAACTGTTCCGCTTGGGCTTGCGTGTGCGATTGCAGCAGGAAGCAGGTTTGGAAATTATCGCTGAAGCAGAAGATGGTGAAACAGCCATTGAGTTAGTCAACCAGTATGCTCTCGATGTCGTTATTTTAGATGTAGGATTACCAGGAATTGGAGGAATTGAAGCCTGTCAGCAAATTAAACAAAAATATCCCAATTTACCAGTTTTAATCCTCACTTCCCATTCCCAAAAATCCCTGATTACGCAGTTAATTGAAGTCGGCGCTCAAGGTTATTGTCTCAAAGGAGTGGCTGCTGAAAAATTGGTATTGGCTTTGTGTTCTGTTGCTGCTGGGGCATCTTGGTGGGATGAAACGGCAACCAAGGAAATTCGTTCGGCATTAGTAGATAATCATCACCAGATTGAATTAGAAAATAGCCCAAAACCCGCTAATAAACTAACACAGAGAGAGCAAGAAATTCTATCACTATTGGCAGCCGGAAAAACTAATCAAGAAATCGCCCTGGCACTTTATATTACACCGGGAACCGTGCGCGTTCACGTCCATGCTATTTTACAAAAACTAGAAGTTAGCGATCGCTCTCAGGCTGTTGTTGTCGCTTTACAAAAAAACTGGGTTTAAAGCCCCGTTCCGGTCTTCCCCCCTGCCCCTTTTCCTCTTCGTGACGGATATAGCGTTTCCCAGTCCGGTGAAGTACACACCAATTTATTTCCTGTTCCCTGTTCCCTGTTCCCTGTTCCCTGTTCCCTTTTTCGTAATATTAATACTAGACTAGCAGCAAATATTTAAGAGATAATACGGAAGATAAACTGGTGTAAAACAAGGTTATAGTGATTAAAGTATTTGGATATAATCAAGAGAATATTCTGGAATCATCAGCAAAAAAAGACACAGAAAGTCTATTTAATCTTTTACCTACCCAATTTGAAAATATATGACAGAATCACAAGGACGCAATATACCACCCGCCCCACCAGTACCACCACCAACATCTGCAACACCAAGACCGATACAAACAATGCAGATGCAAACAGAGATCAAAAGTAATCCCCCTGGGAGAAATGCACCACCACCACCACCATCTGCATCTCAACGTCCAGTGGCACCACCACCACCAATGCCACCTGCTCCCGCTACTCCAAAACAGCCTTCTGGACTGACCTTAGCCCAACTAATTCAAGAAGCTTTTGATCAAGGATATTCTGACGTTCACGTGGGTATAGGTGAAATACCACGCTTCCGTAACCGAGGAGAAATTCAGATGACGAATTATCCAGAGGTTGATAAACCAACTTTTATGAGTTGGTTACGGGAGATTATGACCGATGCAGAAATTCAACGCTTTCAAGACACCCTAGAATTTGATGGTGCAACTCAGTACGAATTTGCTCGTGTACGGATTAACGTTTTTGACTCCCTGCGAGGCTATGCAATGGTACTGCGGTTAATTCCGCTAAAAATATTGTCAATGGATCAGTTGAGATTACCGCCGGTCTTTCGGGAGATTTGCCATTATCACAAAGGTTTTATTTTGGTGACAGGCCCCACTGGTTCTGGTAAATCTACGACAATGGCTGCAATGGTTGACTACATCAATCGAGAGATGCCTAAGCACATTATCACCATTGAAGATCCAATTGAATTTGTTCACCAAAGTCGGAAATCTTTAGTCAAACAGAGGGAAGTAGGAATGCATACCCTCAAGTTCGATAACGCCTTAAAAGCAGCTTTGCGGGAAGATCCAGATTTGATTCTGGTGGGGGAAATGCGGGATAAAGAAACTGTGAATACTGCCTTAAAAGCGGCTCAAACTGGTCACTTGGTAATGGGAACACTGCACACTAATAGTGCGGTAAAAACTATTGAACGGATTCTCAATTTGTATTCAGGTGACGAACAAGATGCGATGCGGGTAGCTGTTTCCGAGTCTTTAGTGGCGATCATTGCTCAAGGTTTGTGCCGCACTACTGATGGTAAGCGGGCTGCATTCCACGATATTCTCATTAACACTGAAGCAGTCAAAGAATGGATTAAAGATGGTAAGTATGACGAAATTAGTGAATTGATGAAGCAAGCCGGTTTTGATGGCATGATTACCATGAATCAGTCATTATTCAATCTTTATCAAGAAGGTCGCATTACAGAAGAAACAGCTATAGAAATGTCACCAACTCCCAATGAAATGATGCAATTCCTCCGAGGTCGTGTTTAATGGTTCAGGAGGCAGGAGATAGGAGGCAGAAGGCAGGAGTAACCTCCGTTTAAAAACGTAGTATTAAAGCAAGGACGCTTTGTGTCTTGTGGCACTCTCACTCGATACAATTCTTTTTTTGAACTGGGCTTTAAACCCAGAACTAAAGTTGTTATTTATACTTGTTTCCTCCTGCCTCCTGCCCTCTGCCTCCTGCCTTCTTTGTAATGGGTAATTGGTAATGGGTAATTTGTTATTACCAGTTTCCAGTTACCATGCCTTCCAGTCCCGAAAATTCTATGACCAAGCTTACTACAGACAAACTATCTACACCCCAATTATTTAAAGGTATTGCTCTTTTTACACCTGGAGGAGATTTAATTTATTGTATTGATCCTAGTAAGCAGGGGCGATGGCATCTGCATCTGTGTGGGGCTTTACAGGAAATTCTGAATTTACCAGAACCGCCACATTTTTTAGTACCTTGTTATACCGCAACAATCGATCACTGGCTAAATCCACGCACACAGCAAGTACAAACTTTTGCGGAAGCTTATCCAGCAGTTATGCGTCATCAATCTGTGCTAAGGGCAATTTTTGGCACTGGGGAGCTAGTATGGCAAACAGCACCTTGGCAGGAAGATTTGTGCGATCGCATGGTATTAGGAACTTATCGTTCTTCTTTCCCCCAACTTTGGGAAGATCATGATTTAATTGTCCGCTTGGATCGTGCAGATACAGCCCCACAATACCAGCAACATCAACTCAATCCACAACAGGGCATACCTCATACTCCAGGCTATGTCTTACGTCTGTTTGTTGCCGGTCATAGCGTCGCTACAGAGCGCATTTTACAAAATTTACATGAATTATTAGAGCGATCGCTAAAATATCCCTATACCCTCAAAGTTATTGACGTTTTAACACACCCAGAACAAGCAGAAATCGATCAAGTTTCAGCAACTCCCACCCTAGTAAAAGTTTGGCCTCATCCCATTCGGCGCATTGTTGGCGATTTGGATAATGTCGATAAGCTTTTGCAAACACTGGGGGCAAAAGAAATATAATTAACCATTATAGCCGTATGTAGTTGAATGAGATACAAATTGAAACTTAAAAATCTACAGGATAAGGCTTTCCCTCCTGCCCTCTGCCCCCTGCCTCCTGCCTCTTGCTATAGTGAGCAGTAAATAACATCCCAAGCATTATTATTACTATCTTCAAAACTATGTACTTCACTTGGTTAGACAGCAATAGTTGGCTGATGGAAATTGGTAACCAGAGAATATTGGTTGATCCTTGGTTAGTTGATTCCTTAACATTTAATAACTTGGATTGGCTATTTAAAGGTTATCGACTTCAAGATCGGCCAATACCAGAAAATATAGATTTGATCTTGTTATCTCAGGGTTTAGAAGATCATGCCCATCCACCGACCCTAAAGCAACTTGACAAAAATATTCAAGTTGTCGCCTCTCCTAATGCAGCTAAAGTCGTAGAAAAATTAGGCTATAAAAATTTTATCACCCTCAATCATGGTGAAACTTTCACCTTAAATAATCAACTAGAAATTAAAGCTTTTCCAGGTTCTCCCATCGGACCTACCGTATTAGAAAATGCTTATCTCCTCAAAGAGTTGTCCAGTAATTTAACGTTATATTACGAACCACATGGTTATCATTCACCCCAACTGAAACAAGTTGCACCCATTAATGTAGTCATTACACCAATTGTTGATTTAGCCTTACCTTTGCTGGGATCAATTATCAAAGGCATGAATAGTGCCTTAGAAGTCGCCAAATGGGTGCAACCTCAAATCATTTTACCTACAGCTGCTGGGGGAGATATCTTATTTGAAGGACTTTTAAACAAATTTCTGCAAGCAAAAGGAAGTACAGAAGAATTTCAAGCCTTATTAGAGAAAAACAATTTAGCTACACGAGTAGTTGCACCCAAACCTGGTGAACAAATCGCTTTTTAGCTATTTTTCCCTTTTGCTTCTCATTTTTAAGTAGCGGTTTAGCAATGTGCTTTAACCCTACTTCTTTACTCAAACCAGATTTTTGATTAAAATGACTCCATCAAAAGACCGCAGAAATAAATATAATAAATGGATTGGATTACCTTACTGCGATCGCTACAAACCGACTTTCTTCAAAGATTCAAATCTGGTTGTCTACTTCACTGCCAAACACAAGGCCAACACAGTGAATTAACTATTATCTCTGGACAGAGATTAAAATCACTAAGGGAATTTTGCTGGTTAATGGCAGAAAAATATAAACGAACATCCCCAGTCCGTGACGTTTTTATTAATAACCTTAAAGGTAAACTAGGTGAAGAACTCGTCAAAGAACGTTTAGCTGACCTTATTACTGAAGTCGATTATGAAAAACGCATGGGTGGTGACGGGAAAAGTGATTTTACCTTCACCTCCAACCCCTCCATCGGAGTAGAAGTAAAATCTCGTCACGGTACAATTGATAAAGTTAGATGGTCAGTCAGTTCTGAAGAAGTCGAAAAAAATACCGTTATTGTTTGTGTCTTAATTCAAGAAGAAGTTAATGAAGCTCAATCTGAATATCATCTTTTTTTAGCTGGTTTTCTCCCCACCAAAATGATTAAATTAAAAACTGGCAGAATTTCTTTTGGAATCAATCAATTATTATATGGTGGTGGTTTATTATGCTATTTAGAACAATCACAAACTACTCCAAATAACACCCATCAACTAGTAGAATCATCTCTGGATAAATCTCATACAACTAATCTCACCCCAGAATCAGAACAAAATCAACAACCAAATCTAACTCTAGTTTATGAAAAATTAGGTGATAAATATTTGCAAAAACGTGAATATGCACCAGCAATTAACAATTATCATCAAGCATTGCAACATGAACCTGATAATGCCGATATTTATTATAAATTGGGAATATCTTATTATCAATTAGGTGATTATCAAAGAGCCATTACAAATTACAACCAAGTAATTACTATTAATATTAATTATGGCAAAGCTTATAATCAAAGGGGTCTAGCGCACTATCAACTAGGCCATTATCAAACCGCAATTGAAGATTATAGTCAAGCAATTAGAATTAATCCTGATATTGCCGTTAATTACAAAAATCGTGCTGACACTCGTTCGCGCATTGGAGATCATCAAGGAGCAATTGAAGATTATACTCAGGCAATTAAAATTAATCCGCATTATGCTATTACCCATAAAAACAAAGAACTTGCTCGTTATCTTACAGATGAACAGCAAAAATTAATTCCAGCCAGCCAGATTGCTCCTGATGATGCAATCGCTTACAAAAACAGGGGCAATACTCGGTTAGAACTAGGAGATTATGAAGCAGCAATTGCAGATTATAATCAGGCAATTCAAATCAACCCTAATTATGTCGATGCCTATTATCAACGAGGTAATACTCATTGTGATTTAGGTAACTATGAAGCAGCAATAGATGATTTTAACAAAGTAATTAAAATTAAATCTAATTACACAGATGCTTATTATAATCGTGGTAATGCTCGTTTAATTATAGGAGATAAACAGGGAGCAATTGATGATTTTCAGAAAGCCGCCCATTTATATTGGCAAGATGGACAACTAGAAGAACATAAAGATACACAAGCTAGAATTTTAGATTTAGAAATAGAAAAATCATTAGATATTTTAAATTTCTAAAAAATAGTAAAATTTATTATATTTAGTAAAACAGGTGTGAGAATATGATTATCAGATCAGAACACATTAGTGCTTTATTTGCGTTATCTTTACTCGTCAATATCGGCAGCTTTCATGATTTAGCGATAGCAGGTGTACCACAGCAGCATATTAATAGCCAAGCTTCGCAACCACACCCAGTTTTTAAGTCAATTCTGCCTAAATTAAAGAAAAACAGTCAAATAAAAATTTTATTACCAACGTATGTTCCTGAATCAGATGGCGAAAACCCACTTTACGCCATTCTCGAAACCAGCACCAAAAATAAGTACGATATCTTATTAGGATTTAGCCCAGATTGTAGTGGGGGTACAGCTTGCCGTCTTGGTATAATTAGTGCTGAAGCTATCAATAGCAAGACATCCAAACTTACTGGTAAAGCCGTATCTTTAGCTAAAGGTATCACTGGCTATTTTGTAGATGCTAAATGTGGTGCTAATTGTTCTGATGCTACCTTAACCTGGCGACAAAAAGGTGTTCAGTATACCATTGGTTTAAAAGCAGGTAAGCAGACTGATTTAGTAAAAATGGCCAAGTCAGTAATTAAAGCATAGTCATAAAATTGACATTGCACAGAAAATAGGAATTCCTGTAAACCACTGATGGAAATTGTCATCACATGCGTAATTCAATAATTTCTAGCCGTCAAGTCATCAAGTATCTAAAATTTCCAGCTTTAGCAGTAATTTTAGGGGCTAATTTAGCAATTACAACTTTAGTATCTCCTAAAGTTTTAGCCCAAAATGCTTCAGCCTCTTTTTCAGGAAGCTCTGTAACATTTACTTGCAATGATAGTGAAGCCACAATTAAAGCTAAAAACGGGCCAAAGGCAGTATTTGGGACAACAACTATCTATATTGGTTATCAACAAGTATCATCTGTTAATAAAGATCCGCGCATCATCCGGTTTGATAATGGTGTAAAAAAATGGTGTCGCAGCGACTACGAAACAACCGGTGACGACGGTACAGGATATGGATTGCTTTGGAATGGAAGCGGCGTTTTATATGGCGTTTTTACCTCTACAGGTTCCCAGACTGGTAATGATTTCCGGCGCTTTGCTACTGGCCGTTGGCTACCTAGCTATGGTAGTGGAGGCGTTGCAAAAGTAGCAGTTATAGCCAGTATCAACCCAACTAATGGGAATGTAAACTATGCTACGTTTGTCAGTGCGAGAAAATTGAGCGATGGGAAAACTAACTCTTTAGTAGTCAAGGGATTATCCTGGAATGGAACAACTTTGACTTTAGAAGCTGATTCTTGGTCAAGTCCCCGTCGTGCTGATACAACTTCCATGACTTGTACTGGTTCATCACCTTTTAAATACACAGCAGTATTCACTGGTGATTTAATCAAAGTTAATTCCGCTACAGCAGATACTTGTACTTAAAAAGAGGATGTAATAGCTAGAATTAGGTATTTAGATCGAGAAATATAATCCCACACTGAGGCAAGCATAAAGTGTGGGCTTCTAATTCAATCCAGCTATTGCTTATTAAGTAATAAGCTTAGTTTTGACTCTACAAAATGCCCTTTCTCACAGTTGAATTTTATAAACAAACAGTAAAATTACTTATTGGTAACGTATTTATTTATTTTGTATTTTGTTATATAGTTATCAATTTTCCTGCCAACTTAACTTACAAGAAATGGTAAATCAGATGTTGTTTGCCCAACTCAAACCCTGAGGTTCTACCGAAATACAGGTATTTTTGAGCCTCCAAATGCCATAGCAACTGATTGGATTTAAAAAGATTGAACCTCTGATTTGGAAGAGGTTATAGCTCTACTCAGTAACGATCACGTGGTATTACATAATAATATAAGTACATCTACCCTGAAAATCAATCAGTATTATTTCTAGTAGACAGAGACTGACAAAATCTGTAAATTCAGAAATTGAAAAGTGAAATCGTCTTGATTCTGACAACATACATTTGCTTTCTTAAGTAAGTGGAATTACAGCTAGTATCCTAGTATGTTAATAAACTTGACGATACCTATACTTGATGGACATTCATTGCAAAAGTTGCTGTTAACCCTATATAGAAGACATCAGTTAGAGTTCACTCACTCAGATCAATGAGGGAGCATTCAATAATGAGACTGCTGAAGCAAAACTCCTCTCATTACCAGGAGATGTTGCTAAATACACTCATGTCAAAAAGTAGCTTTTAAGGAGTAACCAATGAGTCAACCTCAGACATTTGTTACAAATGTCGATTATCAGACTGTCTCTAAAACAACTTATGATGTGGTCATCGTAGGTGCAGGGGTAGCTGGAGCTATTGTTGCCAAAGAATTGAGTCAACAAGGAAAGACAGTATTAATCCTGGAAGCAGGAAAAAGTAAGGATTTCACCCTTGCAGGATTTCAAAGCTATGTTGATACCTTTTACAGTGCAGTTGCCAAGGATGCAAACTCCCCATATCCCAAAAATCCTAATGCACTAAGTCCCAATGATATTGGAGATTATTTTGTAGAAAGAGGTCCGATGACACTTGGGGGTTCTTATACAAGAGTTCCCGGTGGGACGACTATGCACTGGGAAGCAAAAACTCCACGGATGTTACCAGACGATTTCAAGTTATGGACTCTCTATGGACAAGGTCTGGACTGGCCAATTAGCTATGACGATCTGATGCCCTACTACCGCAAAGCGGAACACGAAATTGGAGTTTGTGGGGACACAGAAGAGCAAAAAAAACTAGGTGTCAAATTTGAAGAGGGCTATGTTTTCCCCATGGAAAAGCTGCCCCCCTCTTACTTGGATAAGAGAGTCATTGAGAAAGTTAGTGGGACTAAAGTTAACCTCTATGACGAGACCCTGGAATTAAGCTTTGCTACTTTTCCTCAAGGTCGTAATGGTGTACCCAACCCTAAATACGATAATGGTAACGGCTTTGTTCCTGACGGAGTTGCCAGTACCCATCCTATTCAGTATGGGGAACGTTGCCAAGGGAACGCCAACTGTGTTCCCATTTGTCCAGTGCAAGCAAAGTATGATGCTCGCCGCACCTTAGTTAAAGCTCTCCATACAGGTCGGGTTCATATACTTTCCCAAGCAGTTGCTGACCGGGTAGAAATTGCAGAAAATAGTCGTGTCAGTGCCATTCACTTCAAGCGTTATGAAAAACCTGATTGTGCTGAATACACTACAGGCACCGCCAAGGGAAAATTATTTGTTTTAGCGGCTAATGCAGTGGAAAACGCTCGGCTGATGCTCGCTTCTGAATTGCCTAGCACCAGTGATATGATGGGTCGCCATTTAATGGATCACCCCTTCATGTTAGCTTGGGCTTTGATGCCTGAAGTGACTGGAACTATGCGAGGTCCGCTGGTTACATCAGGAATCGGAACATTTCGTAACGGTAAATTTCGTAAGAAACAATCTGCCTTCGCGGTAGATATTCACAATGATGGTTGGGGATGGGCAACAGGATCACCTTATAGTGAAGTCTTGGATGCAGTTGATAGTAAAAACAAATATGGCGAAGAATTGCGCCAAACATTGATTAGTCGGATTTCACGACAACTGTTGTTGGCTTTCATGTGCGAATTGCCTCCTGATGCCAATAACCGAGTCACTATTGATCCGAAGTACAAGGATCAACTGGGTAATTATCGTCCCATCATTAACTTTAACCTACCTGACTACGCGCTCAGAACCCTGGCCTACACAAGAAAACTCTCTCGTGTGATCTTCCAGCGTTTGGGAGCAGAAGATTATACCCATTACGATTCTTCAGACCCTGCCTATTTTGAATTTGAGGGTGAAGGTTACTTCTACCGGGGTGGAAACCACTTTTCAGGAACTCATATCATGGGAACAACGAAAACCAACTCAGTTGTTGATAGACATCTGCGTTCTTGGGATCATGAGAATCTCTACCTACTGGGTGCGGGAAGTATGCCAACCATTGGTAGTTCAAATACAACTTTGACAATTGCTGCACTGAGTTTTGTTGCTGCCGAAGATATGCTCAAAAAGTTGTGAAATCCGAGGATTTCTAACCAAGCTATTACCCCTGAGAGAATCGAGAACACATTGTCAGTAGACGTATTATGACTACGGAAAATATTTTAACGCTGATTACAACGGTAGAGGAATTGCGTTACTATCTGGTTCAAGCAATGAAGCTAGAACACGCAACTATTCCCCCTTACCTTACTGCTCTTTACTCCCTCAAACCTGGAACTAATTTAGAGGCTTTCCATATTATCCGGCAGGTTGCTGTAGAAGAAATGCTACACCTAACCCTCGTAGCCAATGTTCTGAATGCGGTGGGAGGAGATCTTGAAAACACTCTGACGGCAGATGATTTTGTTCCCAGATATCCTGCGTTTCTACCAACAGGAGCGACAGATTTTCAAGTACCTTTAAGCAAGTTTTCCCAGGAGACTGTAGCGATTTTTCGTCAAATTGAACGGTCTAAAGAAGTTCCCGCCAATACTCCATTGGTTAAGTCTCGCTCTTTCCAAAAAGTTGAACAAGTGGTGCTGTCTATTCTGGGACTTGATCGATCCTATACTTTCGAGACCATTGGCTTATTCTATGCAGAGATCATTCGTGGTTTGAATGCTTTGTATAAAGAAATGGGTGATGCTCTATTCTGCGGTGATCCCAAGCGACAAATTACCCCAGAATACTACTATAGTGGTGGCGGAGACATCATCCCTGTTACCGATCTGCGTTCAGCAATACGGGCTTTAAGAGTGATTCAAGAGCAGGGTGAGGGGTCAAGAGTCGCAACCATCTATGATGCAGAACGAGAACTAGCCCATGATTTTCGTTTTGAGCAATTAGCAATAGGGCAATACTATGTAGTAGATAAGGATGATCCTGTCAAATCCGATCAACCCCATCATCCTACAGGTGAAAAATTTACCGTAGATTGGGATGCTGTTTATCCTATTAAGGACAATGCACAACTGAGCGATTATCCCGAAGGATCAGAATTGCGTACAGCAGCCTTGAAATTTCAAACCGCCTATAAAGATTTTTTAGGCGATCTTGAAAATGCTTTTAATGGACATCCTGAAAATTTGATCCCTGCGGTTGGGACAATGTTCCGTCTCAAAGAATATGTTAATCAGTTAGTTCGTAATCCTATTCCTGGTATGAATGGGGTTCATGCCGCTCCTGTTTTCCCACAACCACGAATATAACCCAAAATTTAGGACATCACAAATAAAAAGTGATCGGCTCAAAGCAGCACTTTGCGATCGCTCATCCATAGCCAGATTTTTGCTATTGACCCTTAGTGCCATCAGACTTACAACCTTCTTACCAATCTATATTTTTGTGGAGGTAAACAATTAATGGATATTAATGCAGCTGAGTATAGGGAGTATTTTCTCGATATCTCAGTGGCCTTAACTGGTTTCTCTCGGTTTCATCTACAGGGAACCGGACAAGCAACTCTTTACTTTGACACCATTCGGGACATCATTGGTGGAAATATGTTTGGAGAACTGTTAGAAACCTTTCATCGCCTCGATGTAAAAGCCAAAACCTACAATGACGAGTCCATCATCACTAACGGACTGCGGATTGAAATTTTGGGGTCCCAAAAACTAGGTGCGATCGCCCGCAACATTATCAAGCTTTGGTATGTGGCTACCTGGTATCAACTACCCCAAGATTGGCGAGATACCTTTGGAACTAAACCAAACGATAAAACCTTTATTCCCAGTCCCCAAGCCTATCCAGAAGGACTCCTCTGGCCAACGATTGGTGTTAACCCACCAGGCGCTAAAGGTCTTGGCTATGCAACTTGGAGTGAAGACCCTTCAGTCAAACTCGCTAAAAGCTCATAGCAATTCTGAATAGGGGGTAAATACAGTTAACTATGTTTACCTCCATCTTGAAAAAAAGAGATTCTTCGGTACTCACACAATTGCCAACATTCACAATTTTAAGGATGAACATGAATCTGACATCTTGGTTGCGTAGACTTTCTACCATTACCTTCTCTGTGATCTTGGGCTTAACGATCTTTAGTTTGCCCGCTCACGCTTTTATCAACACAGATTACCAAAAGTTGCTGGTAACAAATGCCTGTAATAACTGCGATCTATCGGGAGCAGATCTATCGAATAGAGATTTATATGGCAGCGCACTCAATGGGGCAAATCTATCCAAAGCAAATCTATCCGGTGCCCTACTTAATGATGCCAAGCTTCAAGGAGCCAATCTAACGGAAGCCAATCTATCAGAAGGTATTCTGATGGGTACTACCTTGACGGAAGCAATCCTAACAGGGGCTAATCTTGCTAATGCAGATTTGTATAATGCCCTGATTAATAAAGCAAAGTTAAACAACGCGAATTTAACTAATGCTGATCTAACATCAGCAATTATATCTGATGCAGATTTGTCCAATGCTGTGGCCAAAAATGCACAGCTTAGAGGAGCAGTTCTTTCTCGATCCAATTTATCGAGTGCAGATTTTTCTAGTAGCTTCATGAGAAATTCCAGGTTATCAGATGCCACTCTTCAGGGAGCAAAGTTCTTTAATGCGGATCTTTCTAATTCTCTCATGCCTAACAGCACTACTTATAACGGAAATGTCACCCAATTTGGGGCTTATCAGTAAGACCTGAAACTCTTTTCATTGTCATGATTAGCAATGGGTTTTATTTACTCTTTACTCATTGCTAATTATTTGAGAGTCCTACTTTTATAACAGATCAAAGATTAGGAATCACTAAGTCATGTTTGCAAACAATGAGCGCAAGATGAACAACTCTGCAATTTTCCAGAAAATTAGATATATTGGTCGCTTATCAGTGCTGTTAGTTGCCCTTCTCCTCATAGGCATAACTAGCGTAACGCCTCCCGCCACTGCTGCTACAATTGGAAAAAATTCAGTCTTGGTGTCTCTGGTTCCTCCTACCAACAAACCCGCAATCTTAGACCCTACATTCGATCGCACAAAAGTCAATTTAGGCATTACTCCCACAGGTTGGAGTAATAGTGATGATCTGACTATTGACCTCGATCCTCCTATCCCTTTCCAGCAGATTCTCAGTGAAATGGCGCTTTCTGGTTTTGAAGGTACCCAAAATGCACCTAAATTTCCAAAAGCAATCAAAGATTTAAAAAGAGAGTTAAAACTTCGTAACTTGAGAATTTCTGAACCTTGGGTGGGAACTGAGTTTACTATAGGAAAAGCCCAAGAAACTCGTGATGAATTCGACAAACAAGTAGACTTCATGAAGAAGATGAATGGCAACACCATAGTGGTAGCCGAATTAGGTGGTGCTGTTCATCAAAAGAAATGCGTAGACCCATTAGTTAACAGACCACGTTTTAATGACCAACAATGGTCTGATTTATTAACCGGACTAAATGAACTCGGTGCAAAGGCCAATGCCAACGGTATGCAGTTAGTTTATCACCCCCACATTGGTACAGGTGTGGAAAACTTTGAAGATATTGATCGCCTGATGAAAGGTACTGACCCTGACAAAGTTAAGCTACTACTCGATACTGGTCATTTGTACTATGCAGGAGTTGATCCTCTAGCAGTAACTAAAAAATATGCTAATCGGATCAAACACGTTCACCTGAAAAATATTCGTCAATCAGTTTTAGACGAATCCATAAAAACTGGTCGTAGCTTTTTAGATTCCATTCGAGAAGGAATATTTACTGTTCCAGGAGATGCCGCTGGTGCAGTTAAGTTTCAGCCAATATTACAAGAACTTGCTAAAGCTAACTATCAGGGATGGCTCATGGTGGAAGCAGAACAAGATCCTAATAAAGCTGAACCTTTAACTTATGCATTAATGGCTCGTAAATACCTGCAAAAACAAATTGGTTTTTAGTCTCTTTGAGATTATAAATACTGAGATTTAAACAGGGAGTAGATAGGAGTTAAGATTTTGAAAATGTCTGTAATTCTTAACTCTTTACTCCCTAATTCATCAAGTAACTTTTGGAAAGTATGTCAGTAAACAAGTTTTTACCAGGCATATATACCATTAAACACACAGGAGTTTGAACATGATATCAGCAGATAAAGAAGAGATTAGAATGATATTTGAAGAAGTCTATCCCAACAATGTTAGGGAAAGAAATCTAGAACTTTACGGACAAATGTACACCTCAGATGCACTTTGGATGCCTCCAAATGCTCCTGATCGGTGCGGAATTCCTGATATCTTGGAAGGATTTGCGCTAACCATCGCAGATAAATATATAGATCCAACTTTTACTGCTGAAGAAATCAAGGTCATTGACGATATTGGTTATGTGATAGGAATTTCTATCGCTAACATTTGCCCGATGGATGGCAGTCCATCTACACAAGCTCATTATCGGGCTTTATGGGTAATGAAGAAAGAGTATGGATGCTGGAAGATTGATCGCCAAATTTGGAATAATAAGCCCTTGAATTAATCACCAAATTGGGAATTTAAACCCATTGTAAAGTTATCAGTTTCTGAAAAATTATCATCCCCAAAGGATAAATTACAACATGAGTAACCAATTGAGTTTACCTGATATTTATTTAAGCTTTTTCATGTTCACTACTAATATGAAGCCGGATGATTTGGATTATCGAAAAACCATTATCCAGCACATTAAAAAGCTGCAAACTTATGGATACACTGGTTTTGAGTTTCCAATTGCTCCTGGGGTAACTCAAGACTACAGCAAAGATTTACAGGATTATACAAATCTGCGCTGTTATTTGGACGAACAAGGATTAGCAAATGTCAAAATTAGTACCAACGTTGGTGCAACTCAAACATTAGATCCTAGTTCTTCAGATCCTAAACAACAACAACAAGCCTTAGAGTATCTTAAATCACGGGTTGACATCACCGCCGCATTACGCGGTGAAATTATGATGGGACCAATTGTCATCCCCTATGGTGTGTTTCCAACTACAGACTGTGGCACTCCTATCTGGAGTGATGAACTCCAAGAACATCTTAAAATCCGCTATGCCAACGCTCAACCCATCCTCAATCAGTTAGGTGAATATGCGAAGTGTAAGAACGTCAAATTAGCCATTGAACCGATAACACACTGGGAAACTCCTGGCCCAAATAAGTTGTCACAATTGATTGAATTTTTGAATGGAGTTGACAGTAAACAAGTGGGAGTAGTGATCGATAGCGCCCATGAAACTCTAGATGGTGATGGGCCAGATATATTTAAAACCCAAGTAAAACACTTAGCCGAACAAGGACGACTTCATTATATTCAAATTTCTCCTCCCGATAGAGGGGCTGTGCATACAAGTTGGCTACCTTGGCGAGGGTTTTTAGAACCAATTATGCCAGTTTATCAAGGTCCGATCGCTATCGAAATTTTTAATGCTATTCCTGATTTTGTCAATTCACTGCGTTTAACTCGACGTAAGTTTTGGATTCCTGGTGAAGATCCTGCAAATCAATATCCAAGCGCCTACGAAATTGCAGAAAAAGCCATTAAAACTACGCAGAAAAAAGTGCAAAAAATTATTTACCCCAAACAGAAGTAAATGTTAACTAAAAAATCAAAACGCACTATAATTTCGATTTTTGTAGCTTTTATCCTCGCTGTAACTCTAACGATCTTTGGCTGGGAGGAGGCGATCGCTCTCCCCACAGTCGGACCGAGAACAGAAATGGGTGCATGGAAAACTATCCCTCTGCCTCCTCCAGAAAACCGGATGCAGTCTGTCCATACTGTAGTCCTTCCCAACGGCAAGGTATTAAGTTTCAACGGTAGTAGCTTTCGCAATACTCTTGTTAATGACAATGGCAAAGTCAGCTTTATAGAGGGAGTCAATGTCACAGACAATGAAGTAATTAACAATACTTCCCTGTTCAATCCCAAAACGGAGAAATTCGATCGCATTTCTACACCACCAGCCATCGAATATGGAGAAACAAACGATTTATTTTGTTCCGGTCATTTGCAACTAGCTGATGGTAATGTTCTGGTTATCGGTGGTACTGGACGCTATTATCCTGGAGGAGCTTTTACAGGCTCTAGACAAGTAAATCTTTATAATTGGAAAACTAACACCTGGTCTAGTTTAGGTCAACTCAAACAAGGGCGTTGGTATCCTAGTTTAATTCCCTTAGCAGATGGCAAAATAGTCATTTTTTCGGGACTCAAATTAGATGCTCCCAATCAAATTAATCCCAGTTTAGAAATCTATGACCCCAAAACTCAAAAATTCCACTTTATAGACCTCACAACGATTAGAAATAGTCCTTTTAACACCAAACTTAAAGATGTTGATAGCTATGACAGTATTGACCTTTATCCCAGGGTATTTCCAACTAGTGATGGCAGACTTTTGATCACTGGAGATGATGGAGGTATTGCTGGAGTTTTGGTGTCACAAGCCAGCAGAAAAAGCTATTTAATGTCCATCAATGAAGATGTAAATGGTAAGTTTTCGGTTAGTTTTGAAGTTGGCCCGGAAAGGGGAGAAACATCTAAAGCTTATGGAACTGCTCTCCAAGTCCCTAATTCTGAAGATGTGTTGCTAATTGGTGGTCTTGTCGGCACTAACGATATTAACTTTGGACGTTTGGGTAATACACAAGGATTTCCCCCAGGTTCGAGGGTTGCTACCAGTCTACAGCGTTGGATACCTCCTCAAAAGAGTGGAGAAAAGAATGGTAAGTGGGAAATTGTGAGTAACTTTCTCAACAAGCCAAGAGCCAATCTGGAAACAGTAATTCTCCCTAACAAAGAACTGTTGGTAATCAATGGTGGTGAATATCCAGAATATAAGCCAGTTTATGAGCCTTTGCTGCTAACCCCTGATTCCTCTGCGGCTGGTGGTTACAGCACCAAATCTATGAATCCAGCTAGACTACCCAGGCTATATCATAATGGGGCAGTCCTGTTACCTGATGCTCGTGTTTTAGTGATTGGTGGTAATGCTAACCGGGCAGCACGTGAAAAAGATGGAACTGTTCACGTGAATATAGTCCGAGATTCGCAGACATATTATAAGTTCCCCACACTGACAGACAAATCAGGTCAGGAGAAGGAGTTCAATGTTGAGGAGTATTATGAATCCCCTCAAAGTTATTTTGCTCAGGGAGATCCAGAACCCTTTGTTCCTGGTGAAATTTGGCAAGCAGAGATATTCAGTCCTCCTTATTTATATAAACCAGGTTTGCGCCCTCAAATTCTGACAGCCCCTGAACAGCTTAAGTATGGTGAGTCTGGAAGCATTTCTGTGAAGAATGCCACCGAAAAAGGTTCAGTGGTGTTAGTGAAGTTGGGTGCTGTAACTCACTCCTTTGATTATGGACAAAGATTAGCAGAATTAGCGATCGCAAATGTCGTTTTGGGAGATGAGTCTACCATCAACTTTAACGCCCCAACAAACGCCAATCTTTACCCACCAGGTTACTACATGATGTTTTATGTCAATGAAGTAGGCAAGCCTTCCCGCGCCAAAATGGTAAAAATTGCAGCGTAAATAACTAATGGCAACCCAGTCTAACATCTTAGAAATTGTAGCCGAATGAGCGATCGCTTCTGATTTCAGGGCAAACGCATCTAAATTATGTAATCCAAGACCAGTAAGGGTTTCAATTTTTAGCTACAAAGCTCAACAATAGTTGCAACCTTTGTCCTGTAAGCATTTTCAAAATAAGATGCATTTGCCCTGCTTTTGATTTTGATCTACCTAACCTAAAACCAGGAATTAAACAATGGCACTAACTGAAGAAGATTTAAAAAAACTACCAGAAGATGGGCTTGATCCAGAAAATCCCGGTAAATACCAGACTTTACTTGAGGATTTACAGGGTAACATTCTCAAAGGACATGGACGAGACTACAACGTGCATCTGTTTTTACAATTCAAACCTGATCAAATAGATGCAGCCAAACAGTGGATTGAAAGCTTTGCTAAAAATTATTTAAAATCAGCCAAACAACAATCTGACGAAGCAGTACGCTACCGACAAGAAAAAGTTTCTGGTGGTTTGTTCGCTAACTTCTTTTTATCGTGCAAGGGATATGAATATCTGGAAATTGAACCGTTTCAAATTCCCACAGATCAGCCATTTCGCCAGGGCATGAAAAATAATAATATCAGAACTTCCTTAGGCGACCCAGAAGTTAATACATGGGAAACCGGATTTCAAAATCAAATTCATGCCCTAGTGTTAATGGCAGATGATGACATCATTTCTTTATTGCAAGCCGTCAATAAAATGATGCAACAACTACGTCTAGTAGCTGATATTCTACACAGAGAAGATGGCTTTATTCTGAGAAATCAAGCCGGACAAATTATTGAACATTTTGGTTTTGTTGATGGCGTAAGTCAGCCTCTATTTTTGAAACGAGATATTATCAGCGCCCGCACAAAAGACACCGGTTTTGATCAATGGGATTCTAGAGCTTCTCTAGATATTCTGTTGGCGAAAGATCCTAATGGCAGAACAGAGGATAGTTACGGTAGTTATTTAGTTTACCGAAAACTTGAACAAAATGTAAAAGCATTTCGTCAAGATCAGGAACAACTAGCCAAAACTCTCAACATTCAAGATGACTTAGCAGGAGCATTAATTGTTGGTCGCTTTTATGATGGAACTCCAGTCAATCTATCAGATACCCCCACTGCCGCAACCACCCCAATTAATAACTTCAACTTTGACAATGATAGCGCCGGCACAAAATGCCCATTTCATGCCCACATTCGCAAAACAAATCCTCGCGGAGACACAGGCAAAGTCGAGACTTCTCCTGGTTTTGATGAAGCTTTAGAAGTAGAAAGACAACATCGCATCGCCAGACGAGCAGTTAGTTATGGGACTAATAATCCCACACAAGAACCAGAAACAGATTCAGGATTACTATTTCTTTGCTTTCAAGCTGATATTGAAAATCAATTTAATTTCATGCAAACCAGATGGGCAAATGCTAAAAACTTTGTCCAAGTTAACGTTGGACCAGATCCGCTGATTGGTCAACCAGAAGGAACTCAAAAATGGCCAGAAAATTGGGGTCAAGCTGAAACTGTAGATTACAAATTTAAGTTGTGGGTAAATATGAAAGGAGGCGAATATTTCTTTACCCCTAGTATTAGTTTCTTGACAACTATTACAACTTATTGAGCAACCTAGTACCGCTTCGCGGAAGTCAAAAGTCAAAAGTCAAAAGTCAAAAGTCAAAATAAAGTTTACACACCCTACTAATATATCAGTTGTGTAAGTCCTGGAAGATGTTTGAAACCTTGTTCGTTTAATCAGACATCTTCTCAACAAAAACTTGAAAAGGCGAATTCATTATGAATACTTCAGTGATTCTTGATGTATCCATTGGGTTGATTATTATCTATATTTCTGCGGCTCTGATTGTTTCAGCTATTCAAGAAATAATTGCATCTCTTTTGCAATGGCGTTCTCAGCATTTAGAAGAGTCTATATTGCAATTAATGCTTGGACAGGATATTCAAGATTTCCAGAAAACAAAAGATTTTCGAGATCAGATTTATAACAATCCGCTCATTCAAAGTATGAATCATACTGGAGTTTCATTTTGGTCAAGGTTCACAGCAAATTTAGTTTTTAATTGGCAAAAACATAAAAATAAAGATAAGGACAATAACCAGCATGGAGAAGCAGCAGAAAAAAACGCTGAACAAAAACTATATTCAACATCATCTCCTAGCTATATAGACTCTAAAACATTTGCGATCGCTCTCATTAATGAACTTCAAAAAGGTACATCACCCTTTGGGAAAATCCAAGAACTAATCACAATTCTGGAATCACCAGAAACTCAAAGTAAAATTCCCAAATCACTTCTAGACACCCTTTTAATACTGGCTAACAATGCCAAAATTAAAATAAAAAATGGTGAAAATGAACTATTGTCATTCCAGAAAGAAATTGAGATTTGGTTTGATAGTTCCATGGATAGAGCCGCAGGTGTTTACAAACGAAATGCTCAATTAGTCTGCTTTATTTTAGGCTTATTTATCACACTTTTATTGAATTTAGACACCCTATATATTTCTCAAACACTGCTTAATGACTCTACTCTGAGAACTACCTTAGCTAATAATGCCGGAGAACTTTTTTATAATTCATCAACTGATGCTAATGGTCAACTGGACATCGAAAAATTGGAAGCAAACTTCCCCAAAATTTTTGACAATCATTTACCAATTGCACCATTTTATGAAAATGTGGCAAATTTTATGGATTGCCAAAATCAAAATTATTGCCCCATTAACAAAGGTCAATTTAATCTGGGTAAATTTTCATCTGCCGTGTGCGGATGGATGATAACTACATTAGCGGTTTTCATGGGAGCCCCCTTCTGGTTTGACCTGCTTAGTAAGTTAGTCAATGTCCGCGCTACTGGCAATAAACCCGATAACTCTTAGGAGAAAATTTCCATTTTTGGTAGCGTTATTCACAAAAAATCAATGTTTTTGAGTTTCAGTTAAATATGCAAAAATCAAAATTCTCAATTCTCGTCCTATCGTTTGTTTTTGTATTTGTGGCGCTGGGGTCTATGCTGCTCCAACCTAGTTTAGTATTGGCAGATAATGCACCTTGCGCCCCTGGTGTCCCATCTGTGTGGGCTCCATCAGCTAAAGATTTTCTCGGCACTTCCGCCAGTGATACATCGAAGGTGTATTTCACTGGTGCGGAAGGCGTTCTGACTGAAGTCTTTTACCCAACCGTAGACAATGCACAAAATGTTGACCTGCAATTTTTAGTCACTGATGCCAATAAAACTTGGGGTGATGAAGAACGTCAACAAAAGCATGACATTGTTCAAGTTAACAAACGCTCAATGGTTTGGCAGACCACAAGCACGGATAAAGATGGCCGTTGGAAAATTACTAAAAAGTTTTTTAGCGACCCTACTAGTCCTACTGTCATTCAAAGAGTTACCTTCGAGACGCTTGAGCCTGGAAAAACTGTCAAAGACTATAATGTCTACGTTCTCAACAATCCGTCTATCAATAATACGGGAAGTGGCAGTGCTTCTACACAGTGCAATTCTCCAGCCTCAACCGGTGGGGACAACTCCCGGACTCTATCTTCTGGGTCTAGAACTTTCTTAGTTGCCTCTGAACCCAATTCGACTTCTTCTGCTCTCACCACTTCACTACCATGGAAAAATGTTGACGGTAGTGTGATGGTATCCAATGGTTTTGTTGGTAAAAGTGACGGCTTTACCGACCTGTTAAGCAGTAAAGATCAGACAATGAACTGGCATTATGAAGGTGCCTTTGGCGGTAACGTCGCGCAAATGGGCTGGCTGGATTTTGGCAACACTACTGCCTCTAGCATTTCCTTTGATGTTGTCTTAGGATTTGGCAAAAACGAGTCAGAAGCGATGGATGTAGCTAATGGTACTCTCAACAGTGATTTAGTTGCTTTGGAAGGCACTTATACCAAGGAATGGGAAGCTTACACCAAAGGGCTGAAAGATCAAGGTGGCTTGGCTGATGATCAGTATTACTTAGCAGCCATGACCCTGAAGAGTATCCAAGACAAAACCAACGGAGCCATGGTAGCAGGGCCTGCAACACCTTGGGGTGAAACCAATGGTGATGGTAATCAAGGCGGCTACCATCTAGTTTGGCCACGTGATTTGTTCAAATTTGCTAGTTCTTTGATTGCGGCAGGTGATACAACTTCGGCAAATAAAGCCGTTAACTACCTGTTTAATGTACAAATGCAGTCCAATGGCCGCTTCCCACAAAACAGCTATGTTGATGGCCGCATCTATTGGAATGGTACGCAGATGGATCAAACAGCCATGCCAATTATCTTGGCTTGGAAACTAGACCGGACTGATTTGTGGCCGAGAATCAAATTAGCTGCTGAATATTTAGCCAAAAACGGACCCTATACTGACCAGGAACGCTGGGAAGAAATGGCTGGTTATTCACCTTCGACCATTGCTGCTGAAATCTCTGGTTTGGTTTGTGCTGCTGACTTAGCCAAAAAAAGCAACGATCCTGACGCAGCTAGTTTTTACCTCAAAAAAGCAGATGAGTGGCGCAATAATGTCGCTAACTGGACTTTTACTAATACTGGCTTTCATGGCAATGGCAAGTATTACATCCGCATTACCGCTAACCAAGATCCTAATGATGATGTAGAACTGGAATTTAAAAATGGCACTGGTAAGAACGGTGAACGCTACATTATTGATGGTGGGTTTCTGGAATTGGTACGTTTAGGGGCGATGAGTCCAAGTGATTGGACAATCTTAGAAACCATCCCCGAATACGATGCCATACTCAAGCAAACCATTTCTGTTAATGGCAATAAGAGTGCTGATGCTTGGTTCCGTTACAATTACGATGGTTATGGAGAACATAATGACGGTCGTAACTTTGATGGAACTGGTCGTGGTCGTCTCTGGCCAATCTTCACAGCTGAACGTGGTATCTATGAAGTAGCTAAATCAGGGAAAGGTGCTGTTGGAGATTCCTATCTTAAAGCTCTCAAAGCCTTTTCTTCAGAAGCGGGATTTATCCCTGAACAGGTTTGGAATAAAAGTACCTCTCTTACTGGTTGGGAAACCACAACCCCTGCTGATTCTATCCCTGGTACAGCAACACGCTCTATCCGTCCTCTCAGCTGGGCAATGGGTGAGTACATCAATTTAATTGAAGCAATGCATAATAACGAAAGCGATGCACCTAAAGTTGTGTGCGATCGCTATGCTTGCAATCAGCCTCAAACTGATGTCACCTTTAATGTTAATGCCACCACAAACCCAGGTGAAAATATCTATCTGGTTGGTAACAACCCATTGTTAAGCAATTGGGAAGCATCTTCTGGTATCAAGCTTTCTCCAACTGCCTATCCAACTAGGAGTGTGAAGGTTTCCTTACCTGCTTCTACAAGCTTTGAGTACAAGTTTGTCAAACGTGATGCTAATGGCAAGACTATCTGGGAGACAGGGGACAATCACAGTTTCCAAACCCCAGCCAATGGCAGCATTACACGGGATGATACATTCTAATGGAATGTGACTCAACCTCATCGCCTCAAGATTAGGGCATCTGTGACAGGTTAGGAACTCACAGATCAAGAAATATGCAATTTGTATGGTGTGTTAGGGTTGTATTCCTTGACACACCTTTTTTATGAATTGTCTATGGTAATGGAGTTAATGGAGCGATCGCACATTTAAGATAATATATTTTTATACAAAAAACAAGAATATCGTTAGTACAAACAAAATAGTTTTTGGTCATTTTTAACTCAATGCCCAGTTGTAGTTCCAAAAATGATTCCAAATTGTTCGATCTCCCACTGGGTATAGCAAAAGCGTAAATTAGCACGCTCTTTTTTACGGACAATTATGCAGAAAACCATTAAAATTAAAATATTACTTCAATTCTATTTATCTTAAACCGAATTATTTTAGGAGTTGGTAATGTTGGAGCAGATCATAACTATCTTAGCAAACCCTCTAAATCAGATACTTTTGTCTGTACCACTTTCGATTATTGGTAATTACTCTAGTGATATTATCAAAACACTTTTTAATTCTTTAAACGAACAAGGAAAATTAAAAGATTTAGAAGAAACACTTTTTTTATCTTTCTTAAAAGCTCTTGAAATTCACCAATCTAGGTATGATACTGTTGCTAGAAATGAAACAAAAAAAATAAAGAAAATAGCAATTAGTAAAAAAAACGAGTTTCTTATAGCGTTAAGATCATTCGATAATGAGGAAGGATATCATATTCCACCAAAACTTGATGATACAAAAATAAGGCAATTACTTACTCAAAAGATAATTAAGGTATTTAAAGAAGATATTCCAGAAGATAACTTAGATTTAGTCACAGCTATAACTAGAGATACCTGTATTTTTTACAGAGATGCTTTCTTTCAAGAAATATCTCAAGAACAACAGTTATGGATTGTTTTTAGAGAAAGTCTTAAAATAACATCTATTGTTGCTCTTATTCAGGAGATACAACAAAATATACCGACTAGAGAAGAGTTTGAAGAAATTCGCTCTTATATAGTGAAGAATGAAGTCACACCAAAAAGTATTCAAGAACTAAAACAGCACTATATTGAATATTTGGAAAGAAAGTTTTCCTCTATAGAGCTAACAGGGGTTTCACCACGTGTACATGGTCAAGATATTTCTTTCGCATTGGAAGAGATATTCATTCCCTTTAATATTGGAAGCAATGATACTTATAACCAGAATGCTTTGATGGTTATGCGAGAAGATAGATCCAAATACACTGTTCTCTTTAAGGATGATGAAACACTCCTCGATGACAAAATAAAGTTACTACAAAATCTGACAAGATTTTCCCAAATTGTTTTGCTTGGAGATCCAGGGGGTGGTAAAACAACGCTCTTGAAGTACATAACTTATCAAATGTGTAGATTCCAACGAACAAATACATTTCTCCCATTCTATCTGCCTATTTTTCTAAAAATATCGGAGTATGCTCAAGTTATCAAGACTAATTCTTCAAAACGACTACTAGATTTTATATTGTATGACTATGATAAGCAATTTGCTAATCTTTTCCAATGGGCATTTGATAATGGACAAGTATTATTATTACTTGATGGTCTCGACGAAGTTTTAGATACATCACAGCGTATAAAAGTTGTAGAAGAAGTGCAAGATATAGTTGCTCGTATGCCCGAAAATCGTTACATTGTTACTTCTAGAATTATAGGTTACGATAGTGCCAGAATTAGCAGCAATTTTAAACACTTTACAATACAGAAGTTTAATCGACAGCAAATTAAAGCATTTTGCTGTAGCTGGTACAAGGCTGTTAATAAAAATAGTTCGCAAAATATTAACTCTGCATTATTAGAAGCGGAAAAACTTTATAATGCTATCATCAATAAGAGGGAAATAGAAAATCTAGCTTGTAATCCTTTGATGGTAACTTTAATAGCAAATATACATTTCAAAGGACAAAACCTTCCTTACAGTCGGGTGCAATTATACGACATAGCTACGGAAACATTGCTGCAATACTGGGTACAACATCGTGTATCTGATGGAAGTCAATTAAAAGATAAAGACGATGTTATCGAAATTCTTTCACCTGTTGCATTTTATATTCATGAGAATAATCCTGAAGGTCTGATTACTGAGTATGAATTTCATGAACAATGTCGAATTATTTTAGAGAGGGATGAATACAATTTAAATACCAAAGAAATCAAAAAAGAAATTAAAGAATTGACAAAATTTTTACGCGAGCAAAGTGGTTTTTTTCATGAAAAGGGTGTTGATGAATCTACTAATACTCGATTTTTTGGATTCCTTCATCAAACTTTCCAAGAATATTTAACAGCAATAGAAATTGTAAATCAGTGGAAAGAAGGAATACTAAATTTTGAAAATTTACTCCAGAATCAGCGATGGACAGAGAGCTTTAGATTAGCAGCAGGCATATTAAATACAGAGAAAGGTCGTTCAAGAAAGAGAAGCACAACTCAATTTGCTGAAGATATTTTAAAGGTTAGTGCTGATGATGAAAGTATATATATTCGTGCGGTTTTATTAGTATCGCTTATTCTCGTCGATAACATTGATTTAACTCCTCACACTCAAGATTATTTTTTTCAAACTATATTTAAGCTTTGGAGTAAAAATCCTGAGTTAAAAACAAATGAACAAATAGAAAAGCACATGGGCTTTTTACTTCTATCTAAGTATAAAGATATTATAGAAGAAATGATTAAATCAGTTATCGAACAGGAGGAACATCCGTTACATTCTAAAATTACAAAGTTTGTTATACAACACTCTAGCTTGATAAAAGAAGCCAAAAAATATTTGATTATATTTCTCACGAGTCCTAAGCTTGAACTATGCCTCTCTGCCTGGAAAGCCCTCAAAGAGTATGCACACAATGCAGAAATGTCTATATTCTACGAAGTGCAACAGTATGGTGGTATTTATAACATAGCATACGACCCGACTGTAGAGATATCAAGCTTACTTGGATATTCATCTTTTGTGGAAATTATAAATTTAATACCAGAAGAAGTATTTGAACAAGTAATTTCTGTTGCCGTTGATACGCTTCGGATTTACCTTTGGATTTACTTTACTCCAGATTTTTATAGTGATTACCGACCAGAAGATTTAGTTTCAGAACTGAAGAAAAACGAAGCTGTAAATATAAAAATTCTACTTCTTTTAATCCTTGAAAAACGGCATGATTTGTCCTCATTTAAAGATGATGTACAGGAAATATTACAAAGCATCGAGTGCAAGAATAAGCTATTTGAGGAGACAAAATATAAAATTACAGAAAAGATATCACAACTTACACTATAGGGTTTTATTAGTTTTATTTTATATAGCAGCTAACGCTCATTGGGGGTTAAAAAAGTAAATTGATCATAACAAAATTAACGTTTATACTAATGTTTAAATCTCTAGATATTTAGGTTGTTGTTATGACTTGAATATTATTCGATTTCAGCACTTATGGCAATAACTGAAGAATCTATCTACTTTTGGTGATCTGCTTAACAAAATCATTCAGATTTAACACAACCAAGGATAAAGTTATGACCATTATTACAATAGATGATGAACTAATTAATGAAATTATCGCAGTAGGTCACTATGAAAATCCACAGGAAGCAGTTATTAAAATCTTATCCAATTACTTGCAGCAGCATAAAAAAGAACTGCCTTTATTTGAGCGACTACGTTTTATAGATGACGAATCTGCTGAAGATGATATCGCTTCTTTGTTTGAACGTGATAGAGACACAGGCAGTAATTTTGAACTATGACTTATCTAATTGACACCTGTGTAATGTCTGAGTTTGTTAAAAAAGCTCCCAGTTCTCAAGTTAGTCAGTGGTTTAATCAGCAACCGATTGAACAACTATTTTTAAGTAGTATTACCATCGCTGAAATAAAAAAAGGAATTTATAAGATCCAATACTCACAACCTGAACGATATCAAAAACTAAAAATATGGCTGCAAAAAGTAGAAATTGAATTTTCTTCTCGTATTTTACCGATAAATGATGATATTCTAGATAATTGGGCTAAATTTTCTGCAAATGCCGAATTGAAAGGTAAAAAAATAGCTGTAATGGATAGTCTGATTGCCGCAACAGCACATCATCACAAATTAACTTTAGTTACCCGCAATGTTGATGATTTTAAACTGACACTAATTAAAATTATTAATCCTTACAGTCTTGTGTGAATTAACTGATGAAGCCGCTCTATTCTCAAATTCAGGATGCTAAAGAGATAATAATAAAGCCCCCTCTAACTTGTGGTTGAGGGGGTTTACAAAACTTAATATCCGCCTTCTTCCTCGTATTCCACCTGTCTTTCCTTCACCTTTTTGGGAATATTCACAGGTTTAGGTGCATCTTCCCAAGCATCACCTTCTACATCGTCATAATCGTCGTAATCGTCTACATAAGGCTTGCTAGAAGGTTGAGGTGTGTATCTTGGTGGGGCTTGATACCTATCTCTACCTGTAGCTTCACTCCAGTTATCTTCTTCGTCTTCTTCGTATTGAATTGATTCGTAGGAACGGGCTTGCATGACTCGACGCTGTGGTCTTTCTTCTTCCACGTAATCTTCAGTCCATTCCTCTTCTTCCTCTGCTACAGGTTCAGGAGCGCGTACTTTGGGCTTAGGTGGCTGTAATGGTACTCCGCTGGGTAACTGATTGGCTGGGGAAACTGCACGCGGGGCAGAATAGCCATATTCTTCTTCTGCGTCTCTTTCCCAAGGTGCTTTACCAATACCCAGCCGTTCTAAAACACCGACTGTTAACTGGTTAACTCTTTCTTCTGCACCTTCAAAGACAATTAACCGACTTGGGCCAGTGCTGACAACTTCATCTATTGAGATTTCGTAGGTACTCAAAAATTGGTCGGGTATTTGGGGTAATCCCAAAGATGCTATGACGATGGAGTAAATTTTTCCCGTTTCTCCATTAAACTTAAAGCCCCTAACTTTACCTAATACTTCCCCAGTTTCGGTGATCACTTCCCAGTTCATCAGGTTACTGAGGGCTTCAACTTCAATATCTTCAATCACATCTTCGTTATCAACGAGGATGACATCACCAATTTGGTTGATACTGTTGAGATACATTTGGCGAGGTAGACCAGATATAGAGATCAGGCTGTCTCGTAAACCAAGCGCCACAACCTCTCTTTGGTCAATATCAACCCAGACTTGACTGACAATGCCTAGCCGCTTGCCATTGTCGCGGGTGATTACCTGGGTGTTTAATATATCGGAACGTCTAATAACTTGTTCAGAGGTCATTCTATAGGTCGTCCTGATCTCGAATCCGGTTTATCCATACACTATTTTTAACAGAAACTCAAGGGGATTGGTAATTGGATATTGGTAATTGGTAAACTTCTTACCTGTCACCTGTTCCCTGTCGCCTAAGTAGAGGGTTGTAACTTAATACCCAATACTTGAGTATAAGCGCCTCTAGCTTGAGTTACGCCAATTGTGCGTTCGGCCGATTCTATCATCGGACGACGCAAACTCACAACAATAAACTGTGCCTGTTGTGCTTGTTGTTTTATCATTCTAGCTAATCGTTCAAGGTTTGCCGTTATATAAAACCTACTCAAATCTACACTTCCACAAGCTATGTTACCGCTTTGAGCTTTGTTTACTTCCTGTTTCATCCCAAAATTAACCCCTATAACCCTTGCTCCGTAGACATTGTGGATATTTAGGTGTGGTAGTAATGCAACAAGAAAAGTGCTGTAAATGCCTTATATGTTTCTATAAATTTATTTCTACATTTTTAATGTATAAATAAACATTTTTATATATGTTAAATCTTAAGTATAATTTCCATCTAGCAGATGTTATTGACAATACAGTATTTTGTTAGTTATATAGTTTTCAGTGAGTATGGTTTGTTTTTTTACAAAGTGTATTGTATATTTCATTTTTTGAAAGATAATGAGCGAAAAAAGTAAAACTCGATTTTTGGAACTTGATGTTCTCAGGGGTATTGCAGCATTTAGCGTTGTTTTATTTCACTACACTAGTGAATATTCTACGCAATTCAAGCATTCACCAGATTTAAATTTTTACTTTGGTTACGGAAGACATGGTGTGGAATTATTTTTTATCATTAGTGGTTTTGTGATTTTGATGACATTAGATAACACTAAAAGAGGTTTAGATTTTATTGTTGGACGTTTATCCCGTCTTTATCCTGCTTACTGGGTTGCTGTTATTATCACTTTTGTAGTCGTTAAAATTAGTAAACTGCCAGTCAAAGAAGTTAATATTTTGGAAGCTTTATGCAATTTAACAATGATGCAGGGCTTTTTTGGTATTCCTAATGTGGATGGTGTTTATTGGACTTTAAAGGTTGAACTTTGCTTTTATCTATTGATGTTTACAGTTTACAAATTAGGTCAATTAAAGAATATAAGTTTAATTACTCTTGGGTGGCTATCTCTGACGAGTTTTTATGCTATTAAGACATATATCGCTCGTTGGAATTTGTTCACAGGATTAACCTCTAATACCAATAATACGAACTTTTTGCTTCATGGAAACTATAATTTTCCTACATTATCTATTAATCATAAATTAATGGTTTTAGATATAGTAGGAAATATACCCGAATCTGGATTCAATATTAAAAATATTTTGCGTGACATACTTGTTTTTGGTCATGCTCATTTATTTATTTTAGGCATTACTTTATATTTAATAAAACGAAATGGATATTCTCTTTGGCGATGTGTGATGTTACTTTTTTGTATACTAGTTCAAAGAGTTGCTTATTCTTGGGAAAATTCATGGGAAACAACAATTTTTGTAGCTGCGTTCACATTGATTTTTTGTTTAGCTATGCAAGGTTATCTTGGTTTTATAAAAATCAAACCGCTGATCTTTAGTGGTAGTATATCTTATAGCCTCTATCTTATTCATCAAAATATAGGTTATGTAATCATAAAAACTTTGTACAACTATAAAATAAATCCCTATATTAGTATTATGGTAGCTATTATATGTTCTATTGTTTTGGCGCTACTAATTTCTAAACTGATTGAATATCCTGCTATGGTTTTTATCAGGGATAAATATAAAAATAAAATTCTCCCGAAATTAATTAATGGTAATTAGTAACAACAGTGAGTTGTTAGTTTTTCTGGTGAAATTCTGTTTTTTTGTGGATGCTGATGTGGCGATCGCTCCAGATACCATCAATCGGGTCAGATTAGCGTTTACACAAGATACAAGTCTAGCAGCGGTGATTGGTTCCTACGATGATACTCCAGTAGCTAGTAATTTTCTATCTCAATACAAAAATCTTTTTCATCACTATACCCATCAAAATGCTAATGAGGATGCTTTTACATTTTGGGGTTCTTGCGCTGCGATTCGCCGTGATATCTTTTTGGCTTGTTATTGGGTTTTTGCACTTAGTCGAGTTATAAATAGCGATCGCACTGATATGATTTTGACTTTCTCTTGAGAAGTTACTCCGAAAAAATCGCTTTTGTTCAATTAAAAATAAGGTGTGTTAATGAAATGTAACGCACCCTACAAGATCGGCGATCGCACTTGGTCAAGGCATAAATGGCGATCGCACCACAAAGTCACCGAACTGACCAAAGCTCTTCGGGAATCGGGAATCTAAGAAACAGTCCTTGCTGTTCGTACTAAAACAGTGTTAGACATTACCATCTATTTAGACGCGGAAATTAAAATTAAGTATTCATAGTTCCGTCACTGTCCACTGTAGCCCTTGCATCTGGGTAGACTCAACGACTTTTGGATGCGGATCAATTGGTTTGATTAGAGTTCTCAATTTAAGCTGTACTTTTGAAGGATCAATAGCACGTGGAAATAACTTTGAAGTTGTTACTGGCTGCTCAAGATGCAAAACAACACGCAACTGTTGCCCTCTCAAAACTTCTCTAGCAAAATGACTTTCGGAAGTATTCGATGCATTAATCTTGGCAGGTAACATGGCCGCAAGGGTATACAAGACTTTTTGCACTACTTCATCTGCTAAATCTATGGTTTTAGTCCGAGAATGCTGTCTATAGTCCTTAGCTTCAATTAACCATATCACCTGACTCTCAATTGCGAGAAGATCAACTGCTTATGGTAAATAGCTTCTAGTAACCCAAGATGATCAACAAGGGCAAGATTCGAGAGAGCAGAAGTATTACTGACAACAATCATAGCCAGCCCCGACTCCGCAGGTGTTGAACATCTTCCTCAAAGTCTTCCACATCGTAATGGACACAAATATTCCGGTCTGCCAGCAGCTTTTGAAAGTCTATTATGTCTATTCCAGCAATTTTGCTGGCGCGGCTGAGGGAAATCCGCTGCTGCTGGAATAGGGCAATGGCTATTTCCCGAAGCCATTCACTCTGGTTAAAGGTTTCAGTTTTACTGAGGCCATCAGGTAGGTTCAGGGTAATTTGCATTAAGTTATCCTCACGCAGTTACTTTTAATTTTACTGTTGCCTTATTCAACCCAACAAGCGATTCCTATGTTGTGCTTCACCGCACTTTATCAACCTAACCTATGAGCGATTCCTACGGGGCGCTTCGCTATCGCACTTTATCAATCTAACCTATGAGCGATCGCACTAGCAGTCAGTGTACTTCAAGGTTCCGCTGCATTGCGATTTTTATGCCTAGTTAGTATCGAAGTTTCAACCATTTAGAGACCTGAAATTGGGGAACATAAGGTTTACTTCTTACCTCGTTCATCAAATTCCAATAGCAATGTTTTGCAAATTTATTTTGAATGCCAGCAGGGTATGTATAACTATACATTGGAGGATTGCCTTCCTTCCAAACTATGCTTCGGTGATATTCTGGCTGCAAATACTCATATATTCCCCAACGAATATCATTTAGAAATTCAGCAATGGTGCTGCTGTGGTAATTGAGAATATCTGTATGAAATCTTTCGTAAAAGTCAGCTAACGCTATTAATGAATCTTCAAATGTTATTGGATATCCACTTTTGCTCAAAACATCTTGAAATTCATTTGTAATACCGATTGATCTTAGAATATTGTGTTTCGATAAGTTACCACACATTTTGAGAAATAGTATTCGGGTAATTTTTATTGTTACTTGCATTGAAATAGATGCGAGCCAAGTGTCAACTTCAACTTCTTGATTGAGCCAGTCGCAAAATAATTGTGTAGCCTGTTGTAATGAAGTAATTGAATTATCTGAATTGAAGTGTGGATTCCCAGATATTTCTCGCAATGCCCCCAAATACGATTTGGGTTTTACGGGTGCTTTTTTATCTGAGCAGGACAAAAAATCCACAAGAACAATATTGAAGAATCGTTGATGTGTACTTGTCTCAAATAGAATATTAGACTCTGGATAAGAACCATATATTTTGAGCATTTCATAATTAACCATTGAGTCAATTTGCTCTTTGATTGAGTTCAAAAATATTACTTCTTCCTCAATGCTGTTTAAATTTAAGGGCATATTAATTCAAAGGCATAACTAGTTATTATACGAAAATTTTTCATATAACACTTTTATATACAACCATATAGTAAAAATTACAAGCGAATCTTGTCAAGTTCTACAGAAATTTTCTTGTTAATATCTCTATTGGCGTGTTATACAGCGATCGCTTCTCAATTATATATATTACGTAATCCTGCGGACTACTTCAATGGTCAGATGATTGTAATTTAATACCCAAAACTTGAGTATATGCGCCTCTAGCTTGAGTTACGCCAATTGTGCGTTGGGCTGATTCTATCATCGGACGACGCAAACTCACAACAATAAACTGTGCCTGTTGTGCCTGTTGTTTAATCATTCTCGCTAATCGTTCGACGTTTGCCCCATCTAAAAACATATCAACTTCGTCAAAGGCGTAGAATGGTGACGGGCGATAGCGTTGTAGGGAGAAAATAAAACTTAGTGCTGTTAAAGATTTCTCTCCCCCAGACATGGAAGCAAGACGCTGTACTGGTTTACCTTTGGGGTGTGCAACTAGGTTTAAACCGCTGTTAAAGGGATCTTCTGTATTATCAAGTTGTAAATAGCCGTCACCGTCGGATAGGGTGGCGAAAATTGATTGGAAGTTTTCGTTTACTGCGTCGAAGGCTTCTTTAAAGGCGATTTGGCGTAAGGTGGTGAAGTTTTCAATTCTTAATAATAGTTCTGTGCGTTCTGCTTCTAGGGTTTGTAATTTGTCAGTCAGTTCTTGGAGACGATTTTGGACTTTATCATAGTCTTCCAAAGCCAGCATATTGACGGGTTCCATTGCTTGCAAGCGTTTGGCGAGATTCCGCAGTTCTTTTTGCAATTCTTCTAAATCAACTTGAGCGGGAACTTCTGGGAGGGGGTTTGGTAATTCTGCGCCTAAATCTCGCAATTGAGTTTGTAATGCGGTGAGGTCTTCTCGCCGTTTTACTTGGGTTTCTTGCAGTTTCTCTAATTCCCATTGTAATTGTTGTTGTCGCAGGAGGAGCGATCGCACTGCTGTCTCTGTTGCATCCCGTTTCTTTTTCTCTTCTCCTAAATTCTCTTCCAATTGCTTCAAATTAACTTGAATTTCCATAATTTGGCTATTCAGTTCTGTCAATTGACTACTAACTGTTGCTAGTTGATTGTTAACTGTTGTTTGTTCTTGTTGATATTCAATAACTCGCGTCTGAGCTTCTTCTGTTTTTTCTTGTAAACGTTGTTGTTGATTTTCTAAGTTCTTTAATTGTTGTTGTGCATCCCTTAAAGCGGTTTCTTTTTGTTGTAATTGTTGCTCTTGGGTTTTAATTACTGCCTGGATTTGTTGCCATTCGCTTGGTGTTTGAGACGATTCCAACTCAGAAAGCGTATGTCTCAATTGTTGCAACTGATTTTCTAAACCTGGTAATTCCCGATTTAAAATTTCCAGACGAGATTGGGAAGTGGTGAATTTTTCGGTATTTTGGGATAATTGAGCGCGTGCTGTTTCTAACTGCGTGGTTAAAGTTTTGATATCTTTCTTTAACTGTTCTAAATGTAACTGCTGTTCTCTTCGTGCTTGACGCGCTTCGGTCAATTCCTGGGAAAGTTGCTTACTGCGAGTGGATAAATTAGAAATTGCTTCTAGACAACGGTCTAAAACGCGGTCAATATCTGCCAACCTGGTCTTTAAACTAGTGACTTCTTCCGATTCCTTGGCTTCACCTGTGCCAAATTTTAACGCCGAACGCTGAGTATTACTTCCCCCAGTCATTGCACCGCTAGTTTCTAATAATTCACCATCGAGGGTGACAATACGATAAAGACCGATTTGTTTTCTGGCTTGTTCTAAACTGGCAAAAACTACCGTACTACCAAAAACATACTTAAAAACTTCTTGATAACGGCGATCGCACTCTACCAAATTCATAGCATATTCTACAAACCCATCCGCATAACGCAAAGTTAAATCTGGGGTAAATTTCGGGGCTTGAATTTTATTCAAAGGTAAAAAAGTTGCTCTCCCCGCACGTTTCTGTTTTAACAACTCAATTCCCGCAGACGCAACTCTGTCATCTTCTACCACAATATGTCCCAAACGCGCACCCGCAGCCGTTTCCAAAGCCAAATGATAGCGGGATTCCACCTTACCCAGTTGTACCACCAACCCACACAAACCAGGTAAACCAGATTGAATAATCACCTTACTGGCTTGCGTACCCTGAACTTCCTGCTGTGCTTGGGCTTGCGCTTCCAATTTATCTAACTGGCGTTGTTTTTCTCGCTGTTCTTGCAAAAGTCGCTTTTGAGTTTCCTGCTGAATTTGTAACTCTTGTTCCGTCGCCGCCAGATTTTCAGCTAAATTTTGAATAGGTACACTAGAAGCATTAAATTCCGTTTCCAGTTGATGACATTCAACTTGTTTGTCTGCCAATTCCGGTTCTAAAGTGGCAATTAATTCCGATTCCTCCTGAATAAGTTGCTGTAACTGCGTATTTCGTTCTTGCAGTTGTGCTTGCTCAGTGCGTTGAGGTTCGAGAGTTTGTAATAAAGTTTCAATTTGGCGATTTAACGCTGTTTGTTGTTGTACCCAAGCTTCCGAAGCGGTCGCAATTTCCGCCGCAGCTTGGCGAGAAGCTTCTAAAACTTGTTGTGCGTCATTTCGTTGATTTTGTAGAGACGCTACCTGTGTAATTTCTACATCTTGTTGTTGAACAGCTTGTGCTAGAGAAACTTGATGTTGTTGAATTTCCTGCTGAGTTTGAGTTAAACGCCTTACAGATTCTTGTAAAGCCGTTTCTAAATCCCGCTGCTGACGTTGGAGTTGCTTTTTTTCCGCTTCCTGAGTAGCGAGGTTAGCCTGTACCGCTAAAAGTTCCTCTTCCCCCAAAGCTTTGACATGAGAATTAAGTTCCTCAAGTTCAGTAGTTTTTTGGGAAATGTCTGAATTAACCGTTTGCAGTTGATTAGTAAAATCCGTAAAAGATTGTTCACCAGCTTGAATTTGTGCTGTTAACTTTTCCTGCTGTGCTTGGAGAGAACGCCAGGATAACACAGCTTCCCAAGACTGCTTATGAACAAATTCCGTCCGTAACTTTTGATATCTTTCTGCTTTCGCCTTGTCTTGACCCAAGCGATCGCGCTGTACAGTTAACTCAGTCTCAATAATCCGACAACTATCTTCCCTTTCCTTCACCTCATCCAAAGTTGACTTAGCTTGGATAATCTTCCGATCATAAGCCGCAACCCCGGCCAACTCATCAATAATTTCCCGACGTTCCCGTGCATTCATCGAGATAATGCTGGTTACATCCCCCTGCAACACCACATTATATCCTTCAGGATAAACCCGCAGTTCCTGTAATTGCTCATGCAACTCCGACAGAGTACAAGCAACGCCATTAATATAATAATTCGACGTATACGTTCCTTGCGGTGTAACCCTTAAGCGTCTAGTCACACTCCATTCATTCGATTTTGGATTTTGGATTTTAGATTTGGGATTTTCTTCCTCTTCCCCTACTTCCCCTACTTCCCCTACTTCCCCTACTTCCTCTGCTCCTCTGCTCCCCTGCTCCTCTGCTCCTCTGCTCCCCTGCTCCCCTGCTTCCCCTACTTCCCCTACTTCCTCTCCCCTGCTCCCCTGCTCCCCTGCTCCCCTGGGTGAGGCAATATCCGACAAATCAAACGTCACCGTCACACTAGCTTCCAACGAAGACCGTCCTTTATGCTTTTGGGCATTATTTACCAAATCTGGTAAACGTTCAGCCCGCATTCCCTTAGAACTAGCTAGTCCTAAACAAAACAGCAAAGCATCGAGAATATTTGATTTACCAGAACCATTGGGTCCAGATATGACAGTACACCCCGGCAGCAAAGGGACAGAAGTAGTACCGCCGAAGGATTTAAAGTTTGTCAGTTCAACGCGCTTGATATGCACCATTATGGGCGCTGCTTAACTCTTGACAGATGAACAAAGAACAAGTGTATCAATTATTTTAATATATGCAACTCTTGTGAAGAAGAAATTTTGACTTATAGTAACTTTAATGAGTAGGCTATACTTTGATTTCGTATAATTTATAACTTCAGGGTATAAAAAATAAGTAATGAAACAATATTACCAAGATTTTGTAATTCGTGATTGGGAACCCAAAGACCGCACACGAGCAGCATCTGTAATTAGTTATGTATTATCAGAATATGGTTTGGGTTGGGAACCTGACGGGGCGGATAGAGATGTGTTGGAAATCGAGAAATATTACTTAGAAACTGGGGGCGAGTTTTGGGTAATTGAACACGAAAATCAGATAGTAGGTACGGGGGCGTATTATCCTATTAATCGGGGTGAAAAAGCTGTAGAAATAAGGAAAATGTATCTTTTACCCAATGTGCGAGATTTAGGTTTAGGAAAGTATTTATTACAACAACTAGAATTAGCGATCGCTAAACGTGGCTTTGAGCAAATTTGGATTGAAACAGCCACTGTCTTAAAAGAAGCAGTCCAACTGTATGAAAACAAAGGCTATATCCCCAGCACTGGTGTAGAAACAAAAAGGTGCGATCGTATCTATGTGAAATATCTTTAGGTGAAAAATAGGAGTACCAAGATGAACGCTCACAAAGTGGAAGCTGTTTTAACTGAAGATGGAACTTTGATGCTGCGGGGTTTACCTTTTCATGCAGGGGACGCTGTAGAGGTAATCATTCTCGAAGCTAAAACTCCACAGACTCAAGAAGCACTACCTACCCAACCAGAAACAAATTTTTATCCAATGCGCGGGAAAGTAGTCCGTTATGATGACCGTAATGATTAGGTAATTTGGCAACGCGGTCAAATAATTGATTATTCGACAACTATGTTCAAAAATTTACTCAATCTTTTTTTACAAAGCAATTGTCCTATTTGTCAGCGCAGCACACAAGGAGAGATTTGTCAATATTGTACCAAACAACTACAAACCTGTTACTTGAAAAATCCTAACTATTTATGGCAGCAACCATTACCAGTATTTGGTTGGGGGAGTTACGGAGGTGCATTAAAAAGAGCGATCGCAGTGATGAAATATGAAAATCACCCGGAAATTGGGCGAGTTTTAGGTAATTATTTGGGAGAAGCGTGGTTGTTAAATACTCCTGCATTAAATAAAAAACCTGTAATTGTACCCATACCACTCCACGCCAAAAAACTCAAAGACCGAGGTTACAACCAAGCCGCATTAATAGCTGAAGGTTTTTGTCAAACAACAGGGTTAAAATTAAAATTAAATGGTTTAGCGAGAATTAAAGAAACTAAAGCCCAGTTTAGTGTATCCGGTTCAGAGAGAGAACAAAATTTAGCAGATGCTTTTTCCATAGGACAAGATTTTAGCCGTCATCACCCAGATGCACCAGTGCTGTTAGTGGATGATATTTATACCACAGGTGCAACCGCCAAATCTGCTGTTTACGCACTTCATCAAAGTAGCATCGCTGTACTTGGTTTAGCTGCTGTTGCCACAACCGGCGCACAATAGATTCAGCCTGGAGTGTATGGGCAATTTGCCGTTGGGAAACCTATAATTAGGAACATTACCCTGTATTTGAGGGAACACCGTATTAAATTATGAATAAAGCTTTTGTAGCGGCTTTGGGAAAAATTATGATCTTTCCTGTCATGTTGCTGACGATGGGGATATTTACCAATACAGCCTTTGCTCAAAAAAATACTATTATTAACAGCAGTAACTTATATAAGCCACTTCCGATCAATGGAAGTACGGAAATTAACGATACATTATCAGACAAAGATATTCCCACGGGTCAAGGAGGATTCGCCCGTGATTATACCATGAAGTTAAACAAAGGTGATAATTTAGCTATTGATTTGTCTTCTGATAACTTTGACAGCATTATTACACTGTTAGCACCCAATGGTTCGACAGTGGCAGAAAATGACGATGGACCAGATGGTAGCAGTAATTCTCTATTGTTTACTCGCATCACCGAAACAGGAAACTACATAATTCGTGTTCGGTCTTTCGGGGAAACTGGGATAGGGAAATTTCAACTCAAAGTGACAAAATTGCAAGCAGTGAAATAATTTGAATAGGAGGCAGGAGTCAGGAGTCAGGAGTCAGGAGTCAGGAGTCAGGAGTCAGGAGTCAGGAGTCAGGAGTCAGGAGGCAAGAGGCAGGAGGCAGGAGGATAAGAAGAAAATATTTCCCTCATCCTCCTCATCCCCCTCATCCCCCTCATCCCCCTCATCCCCCTCATCTTCCCCATCTTCCCCATCTCCCTGCTCCCCTGCTCCCCTGCTCCCCTGCTCCCCTTCTCCCCCTCTCCCCCTCTAAGATTCCTTTGCCAATACACCGTTGAGAAAGATATCAGCGAGTCCTTCGGCCATTTGCTGCATTTCTTGAGGTGAGGCATTAGGTTCAATGAGGGTGTTGTCTGAAAAGCCGGCAACAGCGAACATTCCTAAAAATACCTTGGCGACTAGGTTAGCATCCATTTGACGATAGATGCCTTTATCCATAGCGGTTTGGAAGAATGCTTCAGCGACATCAGTCATTTTGCTGATTACTTCTGTTTGAATGCGATCGCGCAAATCTGGGTGAAATTGTACCTCCATGAAGCACACGCGCATCATATCGGCATTTTTTCTTAAATTCCACATCCGACGGCGCATAACCTGGGCTACGGCCTTATAACTGCCCATTTCGCTTAACTCGGTCAGTAAATCTGTGAGAATATCAACCCAGCCATTTGTGGCTACTTCGACTAAAATAGCTTTTTTATTGGTGAAATGACGAAATAGAGTACCCTCAGCCACACCCGCTGCTTGCGCCAAGTCGCGGGTAGTAGTACCATCAAATCCCTGAGATGCAAATAACCGCTGTGCAGCCTGAAGAATGCGGGTGCGCGTCTGTGCTTCTGATGGTGGAGGAGAATTAAAAACTCGCATAATAGTAGTTATTGCTATATCTCTGGAACACGACTTGTAGCAATATTGTCTAACGTGAAATCCAAAAAGCACAGAAAGCTTAATACAAGATTAACGCTTTGTCTGCTAAATAACCCAAATTTAAGGGTGTAGGGGAGATGGGGAGCAGGGGAGCAGGGGAGCAGGGGAGATGGGGAGATGGGGAGCAGGGGAGCAGGGGAGAGGGGGAGAATAAATAACCTTTTGCCTTTTGCCTCTTGCCTCTTGCCTTCTGCCTCCTGCCTCCTGCCTTCTGCCTTCTGCCTTCTGCCTTCTGCCTCCTGACTCCTGACTCCTGCCTTCTGCCTTGTAAAAAAGTGTAAAATTAGTTTGATTTTTGCTTATGAATTATTCAATTTTGGATTTCTGGAAGAGTAAAACCAACAAGTCTAAATTTAGATACTCTCAATTATTCCACAAATTTTCCTTCTCTCCTATTTTGCATCGTTTGTTAACAACTGCTTTGGCGGTAATGATATTTTGTTTAGGTGTAATGCCACAAGCAGCGATCGCACTGCAACCTAACAAAACTTCAATTCAACCCTATTTAGATCAAGTAGTTAAGCAATTAACAGAATTTCGCCTTGATAATGGTTTGAAATTCATTGTTTTGGAAAGACATCAAGCGCCAGTGGTTTCTTTTTTGACTTACGCTGATGTGGGTGGGATAGATGAACCAGATGGTAAAACAGGTGTGGCGCACTTTTTAGAGCATTTGGCTTTTAAAGGTACTCAGCGTATTGGGACAATAGATTACAAAGCCGAAAAACCGCTACTAGAACGTTTAGAACAGTTAGATACCCAAATTAGAACTGCTAAATCCCAAGGCAAAAAAGATAATTTAGCCAAGTTAGAAACTGAGTTTAAATCATTAGAATCTCAAGCACTCAAACTAGTCAAACAAAACGAAATTGGGCAAATTGTTGAGCAAGCGGGAGGTGTAGGTTTAAATGCGAATACTTCCACCGAAGCTACCCGTTATTTTTACAGTTTTCCGGCTAATAAGTTGGAATTGTGGATGTCTTTGGAATCAGAAAGATTTTTAGATCCTGTGTTTCGGGAGTTTTATAAAGAAAAAGATGTAATTTTGGAAGAAAGACGGATGCGGGTGGAAAATTCTCCCGTTGGTTTGATGGTGGAGAAATTTATTGACACTGCTTTCAAAGTTCATCCCTATAGACGACCAGTGATTGGTTATGACGAAGATATCCGCAATTTGTCACCGAAAGATGTGAAGCAGTTTTTTGACAGCTATTATGTTCCTAACAATTTAGCGATCGCTATTGTCGGTGATGTTAAACCTAACGAGGTAAAAAAATTAGCACAAGTTTACTTTGGACGTTATCCGGCTAAACCTAAAGCCCAAGCAAAAATTACCCCTGAACCTAAGCAAACTGAACCCAGAGAATTTACCTTAAAGTTACCTACTCAACCTTGGTATTTTGAAGGTTATCACCGTCCAGGTATCACTCACCCCGATAATGCAGTTTATGACATTATTGGTAGTTTATTGAGTGATGGTCGCACTTCACGATTGTATAAGTCTTTGGTGGAAAAACAGCGTTTAGCCCTTGCGGCTCAAGGTGTGAGTGGGTTTCCTGGTGATAAATATCCCAATTTGATGTTATTTTATGCTCTCACATCTCCAGGTCATACAGTTGATGATTTGGCGATCGCACTAGGAAAAGAAATCGAAAAATTGAAAACTGAACCTGTCTCCACAACTGAGTTACAGCGAGTGAAAACTCAAGCGCGGGCTGGTTTGTTACGTAGTCTGGATTCCAACATGGGTATGGCACAGCAGTTATTGGAATATGAAGTAAAAACTGGTTCTTGGCGGAATTTATTTAAGCAGTTGGACAATATTGCAGCAGTGACACCCGCTGATATTCAACGGGTAGCACAGATGACGTTTACGCCAGAAAATCGCACTGTTGGTAAATTGTTGTCTCAGGAAAAATTAGGTGACAGTTGACAGGTGACGAGGTGACAGAGAAGAAAGCAGGGGGAAAAATTAGGTGACAGTTGACAGGTGACAGGTGACAGAGAAGAAAGCAGGGGAAAATTAATCAAATTTTGCCTCTTGTCTGTAAATAACTGAGAAAAAAAGAGGATAAAAAATAAAGATGGTGAAGGGTAAAAAATTGAAGTTTTCGCTTAAGTTTTCTAAGAGTTGGCGGTTTATTTTGGCTTTTGTTGTTGCTTGTTTGTTCACATTTAATTTTTCTTGGGTAGCGACAGCAGCAGCAAAGCATTACACAGATTTACAATTTACTCCCTTGTCGGAGGTGAAGTTACCCAAGTATGAACGGTTTGTACTGGATAACGGCCTGGTTGTTTATTTGATGGAAGACCATGAGTTACCATTGGTGAGTGGTACTACACTTGTGAGAACGGGAAGCCGTTGGGAACCAAGTGATAAAACTGGGTTAGCGGAGATTACTGGTTCTGTCATGCGGACTGGTGGAACCATCAAACATTCAGCTGATGAGTTAAATGAGATTTTGGAACAACGGGCTGCGGCGGTAGAAACTAGTATTGGTGAAGCTGTTGGTAGTGCTAGTTTTGACAGCTTGACTGAAGATTTAGAAACCGTATTTGGGTTATTTGCTGAGGTGTTAAGAGAACCAGCATTTGCTCAAGACAAGTTAGATTTGGAGAAAACACAGATTAAGGGCGGTATTGCTCGCCGCAATGATGATCCTAGCAGTATAGCCAGTCGGGAGTTTAAAAAATTAATTTATGGTCAAAATAGCCCATACTCTCGCACAGTAGAATATGCGACCTTAGAGAAAATTACCCGTGAGGATTTGCTGAAATTTTACCAGCAATATTTTTATCCCAATAATATGATTTTAGGGATTGTGGGAGATTTTAACGCCAAAAAAATGCGATCGCTCATTCAAGCCAAATTTGGTGACTGGAAAGCAAACCCCAAAATCGCCAAAACTCCATTACCACAAGTTTCACAAGCCAATGTAGGCGGTGTGTTTTTTGTCAATCAACCCCAACTCACCCAAAGTAACATTCTCATTGGTCATTTAGGTGGTAGTTTCAATAATCCCGATTATCCAGCCTTGGATGTCATGAATGGGGTATTAAATGGATTTGGTGGACGCTTATTTAATGAAGTGCGATCGCGTCAAGGTTTAGCATACTCAGTATATGGCTCCTGGAGTCCCCGTCATGATTATCCAGGTATGTTCATTGCCGGTGGACAAACCCGTTCTGATGCCACAGTTCAGTTTATCAAATCCTTGGAAGCAGAAATCAAGCGGATACAAACTGAAAAAGTGACCACAAAAGAACTGAATTATGCTAAAGATTCTACCCTCAATTCTTTTGTATTCAATTTTCAAGACCCCAGCCAAACCCTATCTCGGTTAATGCGCTACGAATATTATGGTTATCCCGCTGATTTTCTGTTTCGCTATCAAAAAGCCGTCACCGCAACCACAACAGCAGATATACAACGAGTAGCTAAAAAATACCTCAAACCAGAAAATCTCGTCACTTTAGTAGTAGGTAATCAAACCGCTATTCAACCACCACTAACACAATTAGCTGCTAAGGTAACACCAATAGATGTAACTATTCCCAGTTCTCAAACCCAAGCACAGAACTCTAGCAAGTAACAGGTGATAGGTGATAGGCTTCACTGTAAGCGTTAGCAGTTTCCCTCAAAAGGGGGATTAATAACTGTCTCAAACCACATCAACCACTTTTAAAACAACCTCTCAGAGATTCTGATTCCCGACTTCTTGAAGAAATCGGGAATTTTATTTTTTTAGATAATTTTAGTAGACACAACTCCTTAAATTCTGTCTGGAAAATCACGCTAAAAATATTGACTTCTACAGACATAAGTTCAAAATATAAGAGAAGGATTTTAAAATCTTAACTTGATTTTATCCAGACCAATATTTAAGGAGGTGATTCCAGATGAACATACAAATTTATGACCTATACTCTACTCATGAACCACAACTGATTCATGAATTAACATCCTCAGAAATGAAGAATATCAATGGCGGTATATCGAGCCGAAGAAGTAGAAACAGAAACCCAAATACAACAGATAGAAGCGAGCTTTCCGCACTGCTGGCAGATGTAAATAGTAGTATAGCTAACTGGAGATTGGAACTCAATGAAACACTTGATAACTTGAGAGTAGAAAGATTAGATGTTTGATAAATTGATTTTGTAATTAACTAGAAATATTCAAATACCCGATTTATTCCCTAAGTCGGGTATTTTTTTATATGAGCAGGTAAATAATTGCAATCTCCAAAGACATAAAATCGTGCTTAATGTCTAATCAACATAGCTATAAGCCTTGATTTTCTAGATTTTTATCAATAAAAATAGAAGCATCAGTTAAGAAAACAACAACTTAACTGCCCACACAAATTCAATTTACTGAAAACAAGTCTTTTAGGAGGAAATTATGGCAAGTATTAAACTTTCTGAATTGCAAGCAACTGGAACTGAATTATTCCAAGATTCCGAAAGCTTTCTCAACGACATGAGCGATGCTAATACCGTTTATGGTGGATATTATGGCAGTGGTGTGAGCGATATCTCTACATTAGAGAAATTGGCTGAAGCTTTCGTTAACGTTTATGGCATTGGTCATATCGCTTACTTAGCTAAGTCCTACAGCGATAAATACTAATCATCTAGTATTTGAATCAAAAATTCCCACAAGTTCAATTGACTGAAAACAAGTCTTTTAGGAGGAAATTATGGCAAGTATTAAACTTTCTGAATTGCAAGCAACTGGAACTGAATTATTCCAAGATTCTGAAAGCTTTCTCAACGACATGAGCGATGCTAATACCGTTTATGGTGGTTATGGTGGAAGCGATGTCAGCGATATCTCTACATTGGAAAAATTGGCTGAAGCTTTCGTTAACGTCTATGGCATTGGTCATATCGCTTACTTAGCTAAGTCCTACAGCCACGGCTATTAATATTTTTGTGTTTGTTTCCAAAAACTTCACAAATTCAATTGACTGAAAACAAGTCTTTTAGGAGGAAATTATGGCAAGTATTAAACTTTCTGAATTGCAAGCAACTGGAACTGAATTATTCCAAGATTCTGAAAGCTTTCTCAACGATATGAGCGATGCTAATACCGTTTATGGTGGTTATGGTGGAAGCGATGTCAGCGATATCTCTACATTAGAGAAATTGGCTGAAGCTTTCGTTAACGTTTATGGCATTGGTCATATCGCTTACTTAGCTAAGTCCTACAGCGATAAATACTAATAACGTAAGTTGCTAGTTACAAATATTCAGGTTTATTTCTCGATTAGATCCCCCCTCACCCCCCTTAGAAAGGGGGGAAATTAATCAAAGTCCCCATTTTTAAGGGGGATTTAGGGGGATCTAGAAGGCTTATCGTTATAACTAGCAACTTGGGTTAATAGTTTTGTAGTTTAGGACTCGGCTAAACGGCTCTCCTGGGAATGAAGGTAAAAGTAATTTATGTAAATAACATAAGTTGATAAATTTACCAATCAACCAGGAGAGCCTGTTAAAAACATCTAATTCTGGGCAAATCACTTCAATAAATTAAATACAAAATAAATGGCACGAATTATCATTGCTGATCTCCATCTCATTGATTCTGAAGTATTTATCAATGAAATCACAAGTACAGATGAAAAATCCGTATTTGGTGGTCAATATGAATATCGTCCTCAAATTTTAGAAGTTGGGGGTAAAGCTCTTGAGTTTATACTTGTGATTGCAGCTATTGATGCTATTTCATTTCTCACGACTTCATTCATAAAAACTGATTAATATTCTCATTATTTACGGTGTTTTTTACACACTTGATATAAACCAAAAAGCAAATTATATAGCGGTATGCACTTGAACGAGACACATAATTTACTGCAAAACCTATGATGCACTAAAAAACTGTCAACTCTTTCCCCTGTTCCCTGCTATCAATCATTTCACCATTATTTGACAATATGGCATTTCTCTTAAGTTCTCAAAATGTTTTTAACTATCTAATTTCCCAAGGACTGTGTAATCAAGAAGAACAGTCATTGAGCAAAATTGAGTTAAAACCTGCCAAAAACTTTAATTTATTAGTCAGCTTACCCGATGGTAGTCAATTTTTAGTCAAACAAGAGCGTCTAAACCGAGAAGGTAAAACTCGTGGTGAGTTTGCTGATGAATGGCAAGTACATAATTTTTGTCGGACATTTCCAGAAATTAGTCATTTACGCTCATGCTTATCAGAAGCGATCCATTTTGATGCTGAAAATTCCATTATTGTTTTCAATTATCTCAATGACTATCGTGACCTAGCAGAATTTTATGCTCTAGAGAACATCTTTCCTACTAATATTTCACGCTCAATTGGAGCGAATTTAGCATCAATTCATCGTTTAACCATAAACCGTCAAGATTATCGGGAGTTTTTCCAAACCTCTGATAATACAATAGATTACACAACGTCTACCCTATCTAGGGGATTAGATAGAATTACACCAGAAGTTTTTGGTTCAGTTCCTGCGGATGGGTTAAAATTCTTTGCACTTTATCAACGTTACGATAATTTAGGTCAAGCGATCGCAGATTTGAGTAATGCCGTCAATCCTTGTTGTTTAACTCACAATGACCTCAAACTCAACAATATTCTGATCTCGTTAAATTGGGACACAGTCATTCATCCAGAATCACGCTTTAGTGATAACATAATCCGCTTCATCGACTGGGAAAGAGGCGCTTGGGGAGACCCAGCTAGTGATTTAGGTGCAATTATTGCTAGTTATCTCCAAATCTGGCTATATAGCATGGTCACTAGTAAAACAACACCGATTGAAGAATCTCTACGTTTAGCTGCAATTCCCTTACAACTGCTACAACCATCCCTCTCATCCTTGGTAAGTGAATATTTAACCAACTTCCCGGAAATCCTAGAACTTCGTCCTGATTTCTTGCAACAAGTTGTCCAATTTGCCGGTTTTTCTCTAATTCGTGCTATTCAAGCCAAATTGCAACATGAGAGAACTTTTGGTAATTCTGGTATCTGCATTCTCCAAGTGGCCAAGAGTTTATTGTGTCGTCCGCAAGCATCTATGACCACGATTTTTGGGATGGAAGCATCAAACTTGACCCCCGCAACCTTATCTCATGTTTGATTTTGGATTTTGGATTTTGGACTAATTTCCCCACACCCCACACCCTACAGCCATGCAACTATTAGATTCACTCCATACACAACTTTCCGAATTACCAGAACAATTGCAAATATCACTACAAGATATTGTGACCGAGATTGAAATTGCATCTCACCACTGTATCAAGCATCCAAAGCACAAAACCATAGGGTTGCCAGAATCAGTCATCCCTCGTTTTGAGCAGTTACCATTAGAGATGCAGCAACAGCATTTAAAACTACAACTGCGTAATTTTATATACAGTGTTTATTATAACGTTGCCTCAAAGCCTATTATCAATGCTGATGAGCAGGAAAGCAATGGGAAAATTAACCAAAATCTTGAAAATAAGAACCTATTCGGCATAGATTTAGAATTTTACGATCGCTTACATACCAGGAACAAAAGTGAAGGCTACTGGAGTCATAACTGGCAGGTGGTCAGGGAAGAAACGGATGGCACTTTCGCAGTGCATAAGAATGGGTTAACGCTGCACGTTGATCCAAATTTGCATCTGTTACCAACAACCCAAAAGGTAACTGTTGGTAAATTTGTATCTATCAAGATGCCAAAGAATTTGGTACAAAACGGGTTTTATATGGCTGTAGCTAATGCAGGCTCCCAAAATGGTCATAATATTACGCGAATTTACTTCAATTTAACACCAGAAGGGGCCGCCGCCGTAATGGAAAGTTTAACAGCGCAACTAAATAATATTCCCATTTCTTTTTCCTTCAAAGCACTATATAACCCTGCCGATTATGGACGTTATGACTCAGCCGTGCTTTACTTTAACAAAGACCAATATGAGATAGTTCACCCAGCATTAGCAAGAATCTATGCGGAAAATCAATCCTATTTTGAGAAACAAGTGCCTTTGTTTACTAAGCAATTAGCACCAGGGTTAGCTTGTGCAGAAGAACCAAACCAAAAATTTGGTGATCAAGAAAGTTTTGGTACAAATCGTTGTCAAATTATCGCTAATGGTTTAATTGCTGCTTGGCAGCAAGGTGAGCATAGTCCAGATGAAAGAATGGCATCTATTTTTAAGCAATTCGCGTCACATAAAATTCAATTACAACGCCCTTATCTTAATGCTAACTCTGAGGATATTTACACTCCCTTGTCTTAATAGCATTAAGCATCATATCTAATAGTTGAATGCAGATGATTTTTGTGGCAGTAGGGGCGTTCGCGTAGCGTGCTGGAAGCATCAGCATTCAGGTGATAACCTATCGCTGAAACCATTGATATTCTGTCCGAATGCTTCGCCCTTCGGTGTTTTAGTAGGGTTGATAAATTAGGTTAACTTCACATATCGGAGGTAATAGAATGATTAAAGAAAATTACGAACAAAATAAACAATTAGATAAGATATTTAAACAGTCACAATTTCAAGAGATTATCAAAGCCATCATCCTTGGTAAATATTCCTGGGCTTGTATTCTATTTCTCCATTTTTCTGGATGCGATCCTCTAGACTATATGCCTCATGAAACTTACAGCAAACTAATCCAAGACAACTATATCTTTACTGAAGATAATCATGATTCAATTCATGATAAAAAATTAAAACTACCTGGAATAAAATTAAGCTGGATTAATTTGAATAATGAGAAACATAGCTCCAATTAAAGTTGGGTGATTTAAGATTGGGAATTGTTTGAAGAAGGAGTCAGGAGTCAGAATCAATCAGGAATTCAGTACCCGCAATTGATTGAAAACCACGAAATCGTAGATTTGGTGGGGTCTTAAACCCGGTTATTCATCCACCATTCGCACAGAATACCCAACTGAATTCTGACTCTTGAATTATGTTCGGTAAATTTTAAATTTCAACCAATTCCTATAACTAATCATTTTTTGATAAAAAAACACCAGATTTATCTGGGAAATTATAAACGAAAATATCCCCGTTTCTCTAAGAAGTCGGGGATATGAAATTTGTTAGATTAAACTATATTATATTAGCTGGCTTCACTCAACATCTCTGATGAAGATGGGGAATTTTGATTTTCTATGAGTTTGGCGACAATTTCTAATGTATTAACTTGTTGTTTTAACCAATTTGTAAATAACTCTCCCATAATTTTTAAGTGCATCTGTTCATTTAACTGGGGTTTAATAATTTCTTCAACCATAATAATATGCGCTCCTTTAGGTGTAATTATGGGTTTGAGAATTTGCGGTGGATTAGCTGCAAAAATTGCCGATGCTATTTCTGGTCTAAAATCGCTACGTTGTCTAATACCTTGATATCCTCCAGCACGACGAATTTCTGGATTTTCTATATATTGACGGGAAATTTCTTGGAAACTTATTTCTCCTTCTTGCAGAGCATAAAATATTTCTAAAGCTAAATCTTCATCATCTAATATCACTTCATAAGTTACTGCTCCGGTGTAATCGAGTTGATGAGCATAAAAAAATGGTTCAACTTTATCTGCAAATAAATGATTAGCTAATTTGGCTGATAGTAAATTAATATGGGCAATTTCTTCAAAGTTATCCAAAGAAAGATAATGTTTTTCTAACCAAGCCCAAGTGTCTTCTGCTTTAATCAGTTTATTGGCTAATCTGAGACTATCTGCTGCCTGTTGTAGTTCTTCGATTTCAACTTGAATACCTTCTTTAACAGCGGTATCAACAATAATTTTTCTGGTGGCGATCGCTTCTAATAAATTAGGAATTTGACAAGTTATTTTTACATGATCAAGAATATCTTCACCAGAAACAATTATAACTTTTGACATGATCTAATTCCTCAATTCTGCCCTATTTGTAGTTTTAAATTCTCGATTTTGGTTGAGAATTAATTTAAATTAACGGATGTGATGACAATCTAAATGCTCATATTCCCGACTTCTCTAAGAAATCGGGAATCCTGTTATTCATGATGTCTAATTTCTAAAGTTCTAGACCATTATTTTGTAGTTTTTTGAAAGGATCTAAGATAAAGTCAATGACTCGACGCTGACGGACAATTACTTCAGCGGTTGCTGTCTGACCTGGTGTGAGAGGAATGCGTTTGTTACCTGTTTGAATATAAGGTTGATCCAAGGCTATTTCTAACTGATATGTTTCCTGACGAGTCGGGCTATTTTCCTGAACTTTAGAATCAGGTGAAATCCAAGTTATGCGCCCTTGCGTCACACCATATTCTTGGAAAGGATAAGCATCAAATTTAATTTTGACTAGCATTCCTTCCTTCACAAAACCACTTTGCTGGCTAGGCATTTGTGCTTTCAAAATTAAAGCCGCACCTTTGGGTGCAATTTGTGCCATCATTTGTCCTGGTTGCACCACAGAACCCGGCTTTTTAATGGGTAATTCAAAAATTGTCCCATCAATAGGCGATCGCACTACTCGTTGCTGTAACTGCAACCTTAATGATGTAATCTGACTCTTAGTTTGAGCAATTTCTGATTTCAGAGAACTAACTTGTGTTTGCAAATCTTTAAGCTGTTCCTGATTTTTCAGCAATGTGAGTTTACCTGCTTGCACTACACTTTGATAACTGTTTTCCTCCTCTTGTAAACGGAATTTTGCCTGTTCAATATCTGACTGAGCTTGATTCATAATTGAATGATATCGACTTAACTCTTCCTGTAGACGCAACTCAGCTTGTTGGATATTAGCTTTAGCTTCTTCCTGTAATCTTTCGCTGTCTTCTGCTGTTTTTTCTACTTCTACAAATCTGGTTTGAGGAATTGCACCTTCCTGTAACAATAGACGATAGCGTTTAACTTCTAATAAATCTCTACTCAAGCGACTTTTGGCTAACCGATGAGCAATTTGCGTAGAATTTATGTTCTGTTTTACTTGATCAATTTGAGCAATTTTTTCCAGTTTTTGCAAATGATATGCACTTTGTTTTGCATCCAAGTTTTGCCGTGCTTGATTAAGTTGAGCCAGTTTTTCTAAACTTTGAGACTGATTTTGTTGTTCTTGAATATTAATCGCCAACAATACCTGATTTTTGAGTAATTCTAATTGTCCTTGACGATTTACTAAACCTTCTAATTTAGCTTGTATTTGTTGAATTTCGGTTCGCAAAACCTCAGAGTCTAGTTCTACTAAAACCTGTCCAGCTTTAACATTTGTACCTTCTTTCACATTGACAGCAATAACACTACCAGTAACTACACTATCTAATTTTTGGGTTGCACCTTTAGGTTCTATTCTTCCACTAGCATTTCCAGTTTCATCAACTTTAGTAAACATTGCCCAAGGTAAAGCTACTACTGTAAAACTAATCAGTAAATAGAGCATTGAGCGTGTCCAAGCTTTGGGTAAAGCATCTAATAATTCTTCTGTACCATAAAACCAGTCGCTAGTTTTACCTGCTGTTTGTGTCTCATGTAGACTGGATGAAGATTTGACCTGTCCTGAGATAAAAAGAGTAGATGATGAATTGTAAGTTGACTGTGGCATAACTAAATTTGGATTAATAATATTAGTGATTTGGAAAAACTGTTACACATGAATAATTAACCGCAGATTAACGCAGATTCATGCGGATAAAATCCCCTGATGGAATCTTGAAAATAAGTTGTAAATGAGGCATATATATTAGAGACGTTGTATGCAACGCCTCTAAGTTTGAGTTGGAAATTATCAATTTTGAATCAAAATTCAGCCTGTTGACGCTAGTTGTTGTTGATTGAGATAGTAATAATGTCCTCGCTTGAGAATTAATTCTTCATGAGTGCCACTTTCAACTAAAACGCCCCGATCTAAAACTAAAATTAGGTCAGCATTACGCACGGTGGAAAGACGATGGGCAATAATAAAACTGGTGCGTCCTTTAAGAATAGTTTTCAGATTGTTCTGAATAATGCGCTCAGATTCTGCATCCAGATGACTGGTGGCTTCATCTAATATTAAAAGGCGCGGATTTCCTAATAATGCACGAGCTATTGCTAGGCGTTGGCGTTGTCCCCCTGATAACATTCCTCCACCTTCACCAATTTGGGTTTCATAACCCATAGCCATGCGTTTAATAAACTCATCTGCACCTGCAAGTTGGGCTGCTTCAATAACTTCTTCTAGGGCAGCTTCTGGATGAGCTATGCTAATATTTTCCCGAATTGTACCGCCAAATAAAAATGTATCTTGGTCAACAACTCCTATTTGCGATCGCAACGAATGCAGAGAAATACTAGTCACATCTTGATTGTCAATTAATACTCGGCCATCTGTCGCTGGATATAAACCTAAAATCAACTTAGAAAGAGTTGTTTTTCCTGAACCACTCCGCCCTACAACTGCAACAGTTTGTTCAGGTAAAATTTCAAAACTCAGATTTTCCAGGATGTTAATATCGCTTTCAGTATGATAGCGAAAAGTTACATTATCAAAACGCAAATGACCACGTAATCTAGGTAATATTTGACGTGATTGAACTGCTAAATCTTCTTCTGGCTCTGCTTCTAAAACATCATTAATTCGTTCTGTAGAAACTATTACTTCTTGTAACTGATTCCACAAAACAATTAACCTTTGAAAAGGCTGAATAACGTTACCTAGTAACATATTAAAAGCTACTAGTTGTCCAATGGTTAACTGGTTCTGAATTACTAACCATGCTCCAAACCACAATAACCCGGTGCTGGCTATGGCTTGAATTGTAGAACTAATAATTTGCAGTTGGTTGCCAATTACTTGAACACTAAAGTTTTTCTTAGTCAAATTATTCAGCAATTCTTCCCAGCGCCATCTTACTGTTTGTTCAATAGCCATGGAGCGAATCGAAGAAATTCCTGTCAAACTTTGAATTAAGTAACTATTTTCCTTTGTAACTGCGGTAAAAACTTCACGACTAATTCGTCTTAAAAAAGGTGTGGCAAAGAGGGCGAGTAATACAAAGGGTGGTACAATTGCCAAAACCAATAAAGCCATTGGTGGACTGTACCAAAACATCAAGCCGATGTAGATAAACACTGTCAGCAAATCTAAAACAATAGATAGTGCTTCACCAGTTAAGAAACGCTGAATTTTTTGATTTTCTTGGACACGAGAGACAATATCACCAACGTAACGAGATTCAAAAAAGGACAGAGGTAAACGAAAGGTATGTTTAATAAAACCTACCATCAACGCCACACTAATTCTGTTGGCTGTGTGGTCTAGTAAATATTGTCTGAGTCCATTGATGACAACACGAAATAAGCTAAAAATGAGTAACCCAAACCCAACAGTGTTTAAAGTAATGGTGCTACCTTGAACAATTACTCTGTCTAATAATAGCTGAGTAAATAAAGGTGTCACCAATCCAAATACTTGAATTAACACTGAAGCCACAAATACTTCTAGTAGTACCTGAGAGTGAGGTTTTACTAACTCAAATAACTGCCAAAATGGTGTATTAGCTTCAGGAATTTCTTGCAGTGAATTTGTTGGTTGTAATAACAACGCATAACCAGTCCAACCGGCTTTAAATTCTCCAATAGATAGTTTACGTTGACCGATCGCAGGATCGGCGACAATTACCCGTTTTTTGGTAACCTCATAGACGACGATGTAATGTTTACCCTCCCAGTGTGCGATCGCAGGTAACGGTTGTTGTGCTAATTTATCTAAACTGGCTTTCACCGGACGAGTAGCAAAACCAATACTTTCAGCCGCCGCAGTTAAATTCCGCATAGATGCACCAGCACGGTTAACATTGGCCAGTTCTCGCAAGCGATTAATGCTAAAGTTCTTACCCCAATAACGACTAATCATCACCAAACAAGCCGCACCACAATCAGAGGCGCTTTGTTGTTCAAAAAATGGATAGCGTTTACTAACTTTACGCCACCAATTTCCAGCGGTGACAGTAGGACTAGGAAAATATTTTTGGCGTTGTTTTTGTTTTGGTTGTGATTGTTCCTGGATTGTGGTTTGGGGAAATTGAATCACATTGCGGCTTTTTGGTTTAACTTCCCGCTGAATGGGTTCTGTAATTGGCTCATTTTCTACATCAATTAACCTGCTTAATTGCGGCCAATGTTGTAGTGCTGTCGATAAATCAGCATCACGCAAAATGTATACTCTGCTGGGTTGTGTTACTTGCCACTTTCCATTATGGGGATTTACATAAATACTACCTGGTGTTAATTTTGTTCCCTGAGAATGTTGTAATTCCCCCTGACGCACTAGCAATAGTTTAGTATTTTTGGTGACTTGAGGATTGAGAGAACCAATTTCTAGATTTTGTTTTGCAAATAGAGATAATGCTGTTAGCATCTCCTCTACCGATTCATGACGTGGTGTAGCAGGGTTTTGAGACAATAACAGCAGTGTATCCCAAAGTTCTGCCTTTATGAATAAGCGATCGCTCACACCCGCCAATCTATTAATTACCTCCTGGGGAAGATAACCAACTTTTAAATTTACAGAAGCCCTCGCTACATAATTACTAAAATTCTGTTCAGGAAATAAAGTCAACTCCCCAAAGGATGAACCAGTTGTCAAAGTGGAAATTAAATTATTTCCACCATCTAATAGCCTGACTTTACCCGACAAAACCAGATAAATTCCTGGTGCTGCTGTTGTCGATATCCAAAATTGTTTGGCTATTGGTGGTTCAATAATTTCTAATGCTTGAACACAATCCTCAAGTTCTTGATTGGATAAAGAATTACCCAAAATTTGGGTAATTTGTGCTGCTAAATATGACTGAGAAAACGCTGCTGGCATTTCCTTACCTCGCAATATTAGTTATTGGTCTGAATCAAATTAAATGACCAATTGAAACTAGGTTTCGAGTTAGATTGCAAATCGCAAATCGTGATACCAGAATCCTGATTTTGAGCATTTGTTGATGGTTGGGAACTTTTGCGTTTCGTAGAAAGTCCCATTTGTTTAAGTAGACGATTAATATGGCGATCGCTAATTTCAATCCCCAACTCATTTGCTAAATGTTTACTTAACCATTGAGCCGTCCAATACCCAAAAGCATAACCATATTCACGTGGACTATGACTAACCAATTCTTTCAATCTTTCAATATATTGACTATTCACCGTCTTGGGTCTACCTATCCTTCTTTCATTCCATTTATGCGCCATACCAGCTTCAGCTATACCTATCCAATACCTCGCCATCTCCTGAGAACAGCCAATAATTTCACAAATATGAGATTGCGATTTACCCATATCTGCTAACAACATAATTTCAATCCTGCGTCGATATTCTGGTTGTAAATCAGATTGCAAATTTTTCAGCAACGCCTTACGCTGAAACGGTGTTAAAAACTTACTTTCGTGAGCATCGTAAATTTCAGAAACTTTGTTTTGATTGGAAGACGAGGACATAATTCTTACCAGTTGCTGTCTACTGTAAAATTTGGGCAAATTTTTCCCTTACATCTGTTGCTAAAATCCAGATGCACCATTAATCAATTACTATCGGACAGTAAAAATCTCAATAGCTTTCAGTTAAGGAAAAAAGAAAAAGGTTTTAATTTACCCCCCACCTTTACACCTGAAATTCCAGTATCAGCCCTTGATCAATAATTACATAAATGCAATTTAGAGCTTATTGTTAGCCCTAATTTTGAGGATCTATTTGAACACTGCAATGCAAGTTCATACAGTAGCCTCCAACATATTGAAATCGGTTGGGTTTTAATTAACCCACACTTCTGAGGTAAAACCTGTTATAAACACACATTGAAGCCTGAAAATTGCTAAGATCAGGCAAGGAATTTATCTATTTATTAACACTAGCTTAAAGCTAATATTTTCTCATCCCCAGATTGTCGTAAATCTGAAATTTTTCGGGAGAAAAAAGACAAAAAAAAGCTACAACTCCTCAGTTTTTATTTTTTGTTACTATTATTCATCCTAAAATTCTCCTACATCTTTGCCAATGATTAATATAAAGAAATAAAATCTTTATCTAATCTTTATAATAAGTTTATATTAAATTTATATTTTTATAATAACCACTTAAGATGGAAAAAATCAACAATTTAGAATTATTAATCAATTAGATTATCAGTTATTTGAAATACTATTCAATCATTTTGTGAAAGTATAAAAATAACTATTTTGTCAACATCAGATAGATAAACATCTATCTTGAGCAATAGAGATATCTTCTATTACCATCTCAAATACAATAAAAATATATCTATCTTGAGAATGAAAATCTTTAGTTATTGATATAACCCTTAAAATATAGATAAATTCAGTTAAAAAATCTAACTTTAGTTCAATTATTAAACAGCTAATATGTAGTAAGTGATAGGGACTTTGCTTTCATTGGGATACTCCCTCTATATAAAAAAAAGAAGCTGTATAAATTTCAGCTTCCAGTAACAGTTATATAAATTGCCAATTTATACAGTGAGCGTAATCCTGTTTGGGGAAAAATAGGATTATCATAATTGAGACAGAAGTGTAATAGCAATAAATTCTACCAGCCATGAAGACGGTTGCACCGTAACTTTTCTATTTCCTAGCCTACTTTTGGTGCTAAAGCTTGTAATCAAAAAATCACACCTCAAATAGCAAAATAATTTCTATCACAATCTCAAATTTGGAGGAAGCCACTACCCCAATTTTTAATTGCTGAGACCTTCCAGGAAAAAGAACCACCAATAGTTACGGCTTAGTGTCATTGGTGTAAAAATCATCTAATGCATAAAATAATGAATGTTGAAACATCCATTGTGATGTATTTTATGGTTAGACAGAATTATTCACCTTATGGGTAAAAGCGAATTTATGTGCTGTTCACTTCTTTCAGGTTGTTATATCTAATCTATAAGATGTTATGAGTATATATTTGCCATTCTGGCAGAACTTTACACCGATTCAGCAATTTAACCGGCTTGCGGTACATAGTAAATGTATTTCTATAGTTTTTAGAAAATTGCATAAAACATTGATTTTGGGAATACTCACAGGGTATTACCCACCCGACTATACCAGTACAGTGCGGCGTAAATAAACCAACTATCTAAAATAGACGAAAAGCCTACTCCATCAGATTTTTGACTTTCGTCTTGGGGGACAAAGGTAAGGGGTTTGAAGAAAAGAAAAATCTTTAACCTCAAACCAGTTACTTTTCCTCGTCCTTTGAGGGTATGGGGAAAACTGTCCTTCCCTACACCCCGTAATTCATACCCCAGACCCTTTTTTCGGTCAGCCATACTCCTGAACTTCCTATCTCAAGATGGTAGTTATAGCAACGGATAAGGAGGTTAGGACATCAAATTATAGCGTGGCGTAAGCTATTGATGAAACTCCATCCACAACAGAGTTTTACTCCAGAATTCTGACTCCTGCTATAGCTATGCTGATTTCTTCTCTCTGTGGCTACCGCGTACTTCTGCTTTTTGCTTACCCCCTACTTCCAGATAAGCGATATCTTTAATTTTGCTCAAGCAAGCAGATGCTAGATGAGTATCAGACCTTTTCTCTGTTGCTGGTTTAGCAAGTTTGAGACTTTCATTCTGTTGCGTGTTTGACCTACTCATACGAGAGTTTTCTTTGAGTAGTCGGTTATAAGTGCGGTAAGGAATGTAATGCAACGGATTGTAACCAACAAACCGCAGCATCAAAACACAAGCCCAAGAATACTTACCAGCCAGGATAGCTTCTATTACTTGGTCAAACTGTTCAGGATTGATTTTCTTCTCTAAGTTGCTACTATTGCCAGAAATGTCTTGATTCATAATGAGTATTAGTTTTATTTGAATGAAGTTGACTAGTCCAGTCGTTTTGAGTGTGATTGTGTCAAGTGCCATTTACAAACTGCAATACTAGTCCACCACACCAACTTTGATAAGTTCACAATGGGAAGACAATTTATCTTCTTTCCATGCGTACCTTGACCCACCAATTCTGGTTTGGTTGATTACTAGCTTTGAGACAGCAGTTGAATTAATTACAGGAATATATTGGTAATGGATTAGTAGTGATTGAAAAAGTAGATAACCTTTTCAACAGGCACATCCCGAAATTTCTCAAGTTCTCAGAGGTTTCCGTAACTCCCAGTGGAAAAAGCTATTTCTAAAACTGCTCTGTTGTGTTTTCTGTGTATGGATACTTTTGAGCCAAGTTTTAGTTTCCACAATGTTGGTTGCTGTCTGGGTAGTTTTCTGTATGTTGGGGAGCAGCTTTAATAAATTAATTTTCAAAGCTAAAACTCTTCGGGTTGCTTGTTCTGCTCTAGCTATAATCTCCCCAAGGGTTTGAGTCTTTGAAAAACTATGAGCTATCCCATCTGTGATTTTCGTTCTTTGGGTGTGGCTGACTTTGACAATCTTTCCTATCCACACCCAAACCACAACTATGGGAAAAAAATCTAACTTGCTCCCCCAAACTAAATACAGAAGGTTTGAAAGCACCTCAGTTTCAAAGGATGTTGACCTGTTGCTTATATTCTTAATTGCTATGTCACTACTTGTTCGTAGGACTGATAAATTTAACGTTGGTGAAAGTACGAGACTTTCATGAATAGATTGACGAGGATGTAAATCAGAGAGTTTGACCCCTAAAAGACCCCTCTGGCTTGATGTTTCGACTGCATTTGACCTGATGATTTGTTTCATGACCTGACCTGTGATTGAAAACCTGACTGTTTTTAATCAAGTCTGTGTGCTGCTTTGCTGTATTGACCCTGTTGAGCAGTTTTGTAACTTGGTGGTTTGAGTTGCTGATGAAAGACAACTACCATTGGTTACTTCTAGGCTGTAGCTTTTGCTGATTCGTGAATGAAAGGTAAAAATTTACCATCTTTCTGTAATCTAGCGGTCTTAGTAGATGCTGTTGTGTCTTTTAGAAATTACACAACCTTGAGTTGAATAGATGTTCCCTGGCTATTATTGTATAACTTGCCGCTGAGAATTAGTAAAAATTTTCAGTGAAGTCTCATAATTTTCAATTGAGCCGAGAAGATCATTCATATTGGAATCTAAATAGCTACATTCGTATTTATACTATTTTTTGTCGCTAATGTCATCTGCTAATTTTGCAGTCTTATAAGTTAAATTTACTGAATATCTCAGAATGTTCATTTGAGCGTTGTGCAACTTTGACTTTTGTCCCATTTTTGTTAAAAAAATGGGGGGTGTCACCCCTCATTTCATCTATTAAAAACCTTTTATAATCTGTAGTTTAACAGCAAACATTACTAGTAATTTAATTTCAGAAGCCTTGTAAATAAACGAGTTTAGGGATTTTTGTAAAAGCATTATTTGTTATTTTTAGAATAATTAGCTCCGAAAGTTTAGTGATTATATATTGTTATATGTTTTTCTTGGAGGTGTTATCTGAAAATCGTTTCAGCCATACCTGTTACCTATAAGTGCTAGTCATATCTGACTCATAATTACCTAAGAACAAGTTAGTGCATACAGAACCTAAGTGGTTAAGACTACTATCTTAGAATATGATATATTTAGGTTCTTGAACACATAAATTTTTACAATAAAAAACACCCATGGTGGGTGTGGTCTCTAAAAATTTAGCATATTAAACTTGTAGGCAATTATATATTTATCCAAATAAATCCAAATTAAGCGATAAAATGCACTTGTGAGTAGATTTTAAATAATTTATTTTTTTTATAAGGAGGGAAAATCTGTTATTTCGGTAAAATTACAGTTGCTATTTCAGTTTAATTAAGTGCAGGTTTCACCAGTTAATTGTTATTAGTTTTCTACTAGTAAATCTTGCAAAATTGATACTTCGGTTTATTAGACTTATTTGATTTGTTGAGTCCTGGTCTAAGAGAATTAACACTCTTTGCTTATTACTTGCTAATTAGAATTAAAGGAGTTATAATGTAATTCCCTAAAGTTAGAACTCGCTGCCAACGGTAAAGAGTGAAACGGCTTGTAAACCTGACATCATCAATCAAGACCATTTTTGCTGCTTTTGCTTTCACTACATAGACCTAGATTTGTTTTTGCTGTGGTTTTTTCTGGGTAAAAGTTTAGAAAAATCTCATTTTGGCTGTCATCTAAGCGTTTATTATCTTAAATGTTTGTCAAACCATGTTTTATGGTTGATGGAAATCTTGCTGTTTTTGGCTCTGGTAATCATGTTTCTGATTTTCCTGGGCGATGGATTGTGAGAGAAGGTGAAAAATTGCCATCTGGGATTGTAGTAATAGAGAGGGTGGTAAGAACATGAATTAAAGGGTTCTTTGCCTGAATTCTGTTTCCTGCTATGTAACAGGTCTCAATCCTTGTTTGTTGAGGCAAAAAGGGTGAAAGCCTTTACTTTGTATCCATGCCAACCTGATTGTGTGACAAGAGTCTCCTGGTTTAAATCTTTCAACTCTTACCAATTACTTATTTTTTCTAAGGATTCCGGAAATAACCGGAAAATAATATCACATTTATTAAGATAAATACTTTTCCCAAGTATCTCTTACCTATTACCAGAGATGGCGAAGATCATAAGTATTTAAATGCACATCATATAAATTGCCCAAATAGCCATTGGGCGCAAATAGGTACTAGCGCGAAAAGTCCCAACGGGGGTAATGGCTTCTGGGGTGCGAAATTGTAAACCATTGTCGTAAATTTGCCCAACAACGGCTTGGGTTAACTGCATGGCTTCTTTTTTCATCCCCATCTGCACTAGGAAGGCGGCTAAACCAAAGTTGATTCCAGTCCATACTTCTAGAGGATGGGTGGCTTTGGGGTTTTCTGGAGAACCGTCGGGACGAACGCCGTTAGCTGCACCAAATTTACCGTCATAAAACTTTACAAAACAGGCTTCATATACTGTTTGCAAGGCAGAATGAGCGTTATTAATGGGGACAATATCCGGTAAACTTAGTAAACGGGCGTAAAATTGTCCACATAATTGGTCTGCCATGACTACATCAGAACCACTTTCACTGTCTAAGCGGTAATATTGACCGTTCCAAAGCTTTTGTTGATAAATTGGTTTTGATTGTTGTAACCAAGATTGATAAATTAACTTTTGCGTGCTTATTTTCTCTGTGTTTTCTATGTCTCTGTGGTTTGTTAGAATGTCAGCGATCGCGATCGCACTTTCTAAAGCCGCTAACCACAACCCGCCACAATAAGCACTAACCCCATTTAATCGCCAATCATCAAAGGTTTGATCTGGTGCGCCAGAATTTTCTGGTATTCCATCACCATCTAAATCAAAGGTTTTCAAATAATCGAGAGTCTGTACAATTGCATCCCAACAGTCTGCCAAAAATTGTACATCATCCCCTCCTGTAAACAGAAAATCTCGGTATACTTGCAATACAAAATCGCTACCTAAATCTTTCCATAAGTTGCAATCTTGATAACAGGTGTAGTTGGTTTTTTCCCATACCCATTCATTTGGTGCGCCTAAGTCGTGGGGTGTGGCGTTAGCTACTTTGCGGGCGGCTTTTGTAGTCTCTGCCCCAATTGTATAGTAATAACCAATTACTCGCTGATGGTCATCGCTGTGGGGTATTGCCCGTGCAAAGGCGCGAATTACTGATTTTTCTAGTTCTGGGAATAAGATGAGGAGGGCAAAAGAACCATATAACCTGACATCTAAACTTTCATACCAACGGTAATCTAAACATTCTAAGACAGCAAACTGACCGATGGGATCAAGTTCTGAGGCTGCACTCCAGAGAGTTCCACCGCTGGTGAGGTCATAAAGTTCGTTAAAGAGTGCCATCTTAAACCATTCTGGCAAATCTTCCCGGTCGAGGATGGGTTTTTGCCAGTTGTGAATGTGCGATCGCCAAATTTGATATTCTTGTAGTGCGGTAGATGCGATCGCCCAAGCATTATCACCATTACGACTAAAAAAATCTGTATATCTACGATAATAATTTATTCCCGCTGCAAATTCTGTTACAGGAAAATCCCAAGCCAGAGTAAAGGGAATTTCCAAATTTTCCCCTGGTTGGAGAGTAAAACGCACAGCCAATGCTGCCCCTAACCTTGTATTTTCATCTGCGGGAGTTGCATCTGCATAATTAGGCAAAGAACCATCCTTAGAGAAGCTTTCCCAAAGATCCGCACCTGAACTAACAGGATACCAATGTGTATGATAAAATACTTCCACGCCTGGTTGTTTCAACGTAGCAATAGACCAGCTACCCTCACCTTCCTGCACCGGAAAACCAGTAGCCATGCGACCTAAAAAACAACCAAAATGTTCTGTATTTTCAACTATATAATTATAATTACCTTGACTTTCACCTAAACGCGGCTGATATTCATAAACCGGACTCCCATCATCTCGTATCTGCACATCAGGAGATTTCAACGCATTAGTAAACCAACCCACCATATTTTCCCAAGTCAGCATGATACTAAGGGTAATAGGTGCATTTGTGGGGTTATGTGCTTTCCAAACAAAAACTGCTACAGGATAACTAGTTTCTTGATAATTATTTGCCCAAATGGGGGAAAACTGTTCACAGGTTAGCTGGGTTTGCAAGACGTTTTCATAAACAAACCAGCTACGAGGGTAAAGTGCATGATAGCTGCCGGTTGCTTGATTAGTAGTTGATGCTGGATACCATTGCCAATTTTGCAGAGTCCCATCTTCCGGTGGTTGGGTAGATAAGGCATAAGCTTGAGAAGATGTACCAGTAGATTCAAATACACTAAATTGACAAGAGGGGAAGGATTTGAAGAGATGTTCACCACCGTCAATGTGCCATAGATTAAAGTCTCCCCGTGAAGAACGGCCAATACAACCTGCACCAAAACCACCCAGAGGCATTCCGTGCCATGGTCCATCATCTATATTACTAGCGTAACGGACAGTATAAGGCTTGTCCCAACCTAAACCGATGGGACGCTGCCAACTACAGGAGGGAATTTCTGGGGAGTGGTGAGTGGTCATTTTTAGGCAATAAGGAACAGGGGGCAGGGGGGCAGGGGAGCAGAGGGGCAGGGGAGAAAATTTTAGATTTTAGATTTAAGTTACTCAAAACAATCCAAAATCCAAAATTAAGAACACCCTACACCCTATTTCTAATTATTCTTCTTCTAATTCAGTCTCTTCTTCTTCCTCTTCTTCATTGACTTTAGAAACAGAGTTAGCAGAAACTACAGCGCCTTTATCCAGCTTTTCACGTACTTGTTCTTCAATTTTGGCAGCAAATTCTGTTTTTTCTTCTAAGTATTTGATCGCGTTGTCTCGACCTTGGGAGATGTTTTCACCGTTGTAGCTGTACCAAGCACCTTTACGCAGGAGGACACCGGTTTCTTCTGCTAAGTCAACTAAACAACCAAGGGTAGAAACTCCCTTACCAAAAATAATGTCAAATTCAGCGATTCTAAACGGTGGTGCTACTTTATTTTTGGCTACTTTTACTTTGACGCGATTACCAAATTCATCTGAGCCTTTTTTCAAGGTTTGAATCCGACGAATATCTAGACGCACGGAAGCGTAAAATTTCAACGCATTACCGCCAGTTGTTGTTTCTGGGCTACCGTAGGTGACACCGATTTTTTGCCGTAATTGGTTAATAAAAATTACTGTGCAACCAGATTTACCAATATTACCTGTAATTTTTCTTAAGGCTTGGCTCATTAATCGGGCTTGTAAACCAACGTGAGTATCACCCATATCGCCTTCGATTTCTGCGCGGGGTACTAGGGCGGCTACGGAGTCAATGACGACAATATCAACTGCGGCAGAACGTACTAGTTGGTCAACAATTTCTAAACCTGCTTCACCTGTGTCTGGTTGGGAAACGAGTAAATTGTCAATATCTACACCTAATGCGCCGGCGTAGGTAGGATCTAGGGCGTGTTCTGCATCAACGAAGGCAGCAATACCGCCGTTTTTTTGTACTTCTGCGATCGCATGAAGAGCTACTGTAGTTTTACCAGAACTTTCCGGCCCATAAATCTCAATTACCCGCCCTTTGGGTAAACCACCACCCAAGGCTAAATCCAAAGTCAGCGCCCCTGTGGATATAGTTTCTACACGCATCCGGGTAGCATCACCCAAACGCATGATTGCTCCTTTACCAAAGCTGCGCTCAATCTGGTTGAGTACCATCGTCAGTGCTTTTTGCTTACCAGAAGTATCTGCTGTGTTGGTTGCCATTAGAGCCTCTAAATATAGGATTTAAGGAAGTTTACGTTGGAAGTTTGATTAGAACAGATATACTATTTTAACCGGAAAATGCGCGATTGGTACTCTTGGGAAAAAAAAGGTTGAGAAGATTGTAACGCAATTGAAATTAAAAATTAGAAATTAAAAATTAAAAATCGCCCCTTTGAGGTAACAGAATACACACACCAGCCAGCAGAAATGCCAATGCACCAGCTATACAACTGACTATAACCGTTATCCCTGGGGTAAACACAGATCCAAATACACTCATTGCCAAAGAGAACCCACCAAAATAGCTACCAATACCTAAACCAGCCCAGCGAGGGGGCATTAATTCTAAGATAAATGGAATTGCCCCATTGACAATTAAACTGAAACTCGCTATTATAAGAATTATAATGGGAATCTGTGCGCGCAGGTAAGCCATTAACAGCATTGATAAAATAGTTAAAATAATACCTCCAAGCATTGCCCGACGATTACCTACTTTGGTAGCACAAAATCCAGCAGGTAAAGCTGTGACGGCAAAAGCTAAACCAATGCAAAGCATGATTGCAGTGATATCGTTTGTGTTTAATTGGGCTTTCAGGGTTTTGCCTAAAGAATCCATGAGCAAACGCGAACCCCAAGCGATGCTAAAACCTGTGAGAAAAATAAAAGATACATTTTGAAAAGGTATTTTTGGTGTTTGTAGGTTTTGTAATTCTGTTGGTGTTTCTGGAGGTTGGAAAAACCGTAGTGTAAAAGCTGCTGCTAGAAGAACAAAAGATGCGATCGCAAAAGCCCAAACTGCGCCTAAACTGAGAATAAAGGTATTAGCAACTCCACGAAAAGCCCCGACCAAACCCCCTGCTAAAGTGACAAAACTGAATGCTAAAGGTAACTCAGCTGGCATGGAATATTTTACCAACAAGGCAAAAGCTGGAGAACGAAAGACTGTCATTGCTAACGCCCAAGCTATTAAAGTTAGAGGTAAAATACCGCGTATCACCTCAGTTGGTGGCACAAAAGTAGCAACACAGGGAATAGCAATTAACAAAGTGGATGCTAAAATTACACCAAAGGAAATAAAAGGAAAGCGAGTTCCGAATTTCTGTTGATTTTGATCGGAAAGTCCCCCCATTAGTGGTTCCATCACCACAGCTAAAGCATTTTCCACAACCAGAATGATCGCTGCTAAAGATGCAGGAAAGCCAAACTGAGTCAAAAGTTGGGGTAAATAGGCATTATAAACCAACCAAGCTAAGGTAATAGCTCCCTGCAACCCTGCTAAAACCCAAACTTGAACCCATAAAACACTTGGTTGAGATTTTGAGGTAGTCATCCGATTTTGGATTTTGGATTTTAGATTTTAGATTCATCCTACAGATAAATCCGGGGACTTGTACCATGCAGGAATGATTGGTGATAGTGGTGCAGGGGAGAAATAAATTCAAAACTCAAAATCCAGAAATCTTGCCTTTTGCCTCTTTTCTGTCACCTGTCACCTGTCACCTATTATTAATACTGTGGAACAGAAGGATCTACTTCCTGACTCCAAGCATTAATTCCACCTTTGACATTTGTTCCCACAATACCTGCTTCCTTGAGGATAGCCAGAGCTTTGGCAGAACGTCCGCCCATTTTACAATGAGCAATCAAGCGGTGTCCGTTGAGTAGTTCCTTCACCTGAGTCACACCATCACCATTTTCAATATCTGGTAAAGGTACTAATACAGAACCGGGAATTTTCGCAATTTCGTACTCATGGGGGTTGCGTACATCTAACAGTAGAAAATCTTTTGCACCGCTATCTAGTAATGCCTTCAATTCCTTGACGGTCATTTCTTGAATTTCCATCTGCTGTTTCGCTTCTTCTGCTTTTGCTTGGGGAATACCACAGAATTCTTCGTAGTCTATCAATTTTTCGATGACTGGACGGATAGGGTTGGGACGCAGTTTCAACTCCCGGAATTTCATATCCAAAGCGTTGTAAAGCATCAAGCGTCCACTAAGAGTATTACCTTGACCAATAATTATTTTGACTGTTTCCGTGGCTTGGATAACGCCAATAATACCCGGTAAAATCCCTAATACACCACCTTCTGCACAGGAGGGAACCATTCCTGGTGGTGGTGGTTCTGGATACAAGTCACGATAGTTGGGACCACCTTCGTAGTTAAATACAGTTGCTTGTCCTTCAAAACGGAAGATTGAACCGTAAACGTTGGGTTTGTCTAATAATACGCAAGCGTCGTTGACTAAATAGCGTGTGGGGAAGTTATCAGTTCCATCTACGACGATATCGTAAGGACGAATGATATCTAAGGCGTTTTCGGAACTTATGCGAGTTTCGTATAAATCAACCTGACAATGGGGGTTAATTTCGTGAATACGGTTTTTCGCGGATTCAATCTTAGGTTTACCTACCCAGGATGTACCGTGAATTACTTGACGTTGCAGGTTGGAAGTATCAACCACGTCAAAATCAACAATACCGATGCGGCCAATACCTGCTGCGGCTAAATATAACAGCAATGGTGAACCTAGTCCACCTGTACCGATACACAATACACTGGCAGCTTTGAGGCGTTTTTGTCCCTCTAGTCCCACTTCTGGCAAAATTAAGTGGCGAGAGTAGCGTTCATAATCGTCTTTGGTCAACTGGATTTCATCCAGATTGGGATTGAGCATAGTAGTTAGATGAGAAGGCGAGGAGTATTAATCCTAACTAAAAACGATATCCGTTGTTAACTTAAGTCGTTAAATTTATGTCTTCAATGGTTTCTGCTTGAAACTGGTGCTTGTTGTCAAGACAAAAGCTGTGCAGTTCACCAATTTTACCATTTTGAACGGAAACTATTATATACGAGTATTCTGGCCAAGCATAGAGGCGATCGCATTCTGAAGGTATAGCGGGATAATCGGGATGGGAGTGATAGATCCCAATGATATTTAGATTGCGGTTTCTGGCTTCTCTCTGCGTTTGTAACATGATTTGGGGTGCGATCGCATATCTTCGCTTGATACTCTGTGTTTCTTCTGTAAAATTAGACGCTTCTGTATTCCAAGCGTTTTCTGTAGGTATTACTTCTACCACAGTTTTATATTCACTACCTAAGTAGCCCAGTAGTAGTCCACAACATTCGTCTGGGTAGGTTTTTTGGGCGTGGTTTTTGATAATTTGGAGATGATTTGTGTTGAGTTGAAGATGCATGAATATTTTTTATTTCAATTTCACAATCAAAAATTTTGATCCTAAGTAAGTATTCCTTAAAAATTGTCGTTATAACAAGGCAAAAGTAAAGAAGTTTTCAGGCTAATTTATATTTTTTCACATACTTTTGTTTTTTCACGTCTTCTAGTTAAGCACATATAAAAACAGTATAACAGCTTGATTTTGGTTATACAAATCTTTCAATGATTTCATCATAGATATTGTTTATAGGTTTTCTCCTATCAAATCTCAAAAAGAAATGAGAAAGGAAAAAATCAAGTTAAAAATTGAACTTTGCCAGTATCAATATCGTAAAAAGCACTAACAATTCTTAACCTATCAGCCTGAATCAAACGTTCTAAAACTGCTGAATTTTTCCGCAATTTATCTGTCTGATATTGAATATTATTAATTACTGCATTTTTATTACTATCAACATCATTTGTCTTCGTTTGGTTTTCAGAAAAGGGTGGTTCAATATTTTCAAAATCGTCACTATTATCAACACCGTCAATATTGTCAGAATTAATATTGTCAATACCGTCAATATTCTCAGGAACGGATCTAATTTGATTAAAAAATTGTCTATTGTTGATGGATTCTCGAACTGCACCACATCTTTTATGACCCAAAACAACTATTAGTTGTGTCCCTAAAGTAGCCGCAGCATACTCTAAACTACTTATAGTTTCATCACTGGCAACATTACCAGCTACACGCACAACAAATAAATCTCCTAATCCTTGATCAAAAACCATTTCCGTTGGTACGCGAGAATCAGCACAGCCTAATATTGCTGCAAAAGGATACTGTATTTTAGCAACAGATTGTAAACGTTTTTTTGATTGATTGGGATATCGACGATTTTGATTTATAAATCTTTTGTTCCCTTCTATTAATCTTCTTCTGGCTTCATTTGCACTAACTGGGTTAGGATTAGGATTAGTTTCAGGAATGGTAATTGTTTCTCGGTTAGTAACCATGCCATTACAGGCAGTAATACTCCCAATACTTAAGGTGGTTAAACCTGCAAATTTTAAGAAGTTACGACGACCTATAAATCCGTTAATTCTACTCATGAATCTTCCTGACAACTTCTATATGATTTTTAGGAAGATATCAGATTTAATAATAATGTGAGAGTACCTGATTACACGGTTTAAGGGTTATTTAATCTTTTGCTTAAATACCAAACAAGATATTGGCAGTATGGACTATATTTACCTTCGGCATCTTTGCTACTCAGTTCTTCGAGTTTCTTTTTGATAGCTTCTTGTGACCAAGTTTTGTTAGGGAATTTTTTATTTAATACTGCAATTACCGTATCGAAAGCTACTTTACGATTTTCTTTAAGAGTTTGAATATTGAGATTCAGAATAGTATCTAGTTCATAATTTATAGTTTCATCATCAGATAATATTTTTCCTTGTGAACTATACTTGATGTAATTTTCACAATTTTTATAATCTGCGGGATTAATAGTAATTTCTGTATCACCTTTTCTGGGATTACAATGCTGATTATCCTTTTTACTACCACGATTACCTGAACAAGAAGCAAGAAGATTTTTATAGGTTATTTGCAATTCTGGATATTTACTTTCTGGTTGCCAATGCTCAATTTCCATATTCTCTTCAGATATTCGTCGCATACAATAGCAACAAATATAACCTTGTTCTGCCAATAATGCCTTTTTTAAAGGTTCTTTGGGATGATACCCGTCATAATTTGCCCCATCTATTTGTCGATATTTCAGAAGACAAGGAGGTTCTGTTCCTTTAATAATGCGTTTCATTCTACCCTGTTTAAAAAGTCAATAAGTGTATGAGCTTTGACTATATCTAAATCATTTTCTCCCAATGAATCAGATAATTCTTTGAGTTGTATTTTTGCTTCTTCTAATCTACCATCATCTATTAATTCAAAGCAATTATCTATTCTTTCCTGCATTTGTGCAGGTCTTTTTTCTACACCCATAACTTCAAATAGAATTGAGTTACTGTCTCTCCCAAAAGTATGGGGTGTAAATTCTACAACTTTTGAATCTTCTAAAATAAATACGTTTTCTCGCTTTACTCCACTCAAAACTTGAGGTGAATGAGTAGTAACAATAAATTGACAGTTGGGGAATGTTCTTCTAAAGCTGGGAATGACTATTCTTTGCCATTGAGGATGTAAATGTAAATCTATTTCATCAATTAATATTATTCCTGTTCCTTTTTGTAGGAGTTCTGAAGGATCGGTAATACTAGGATTTAAAATTGCTAACCTTCTGGCGATGTCAACGACTAACATCAGTAAGGTTTTTTCACCATCGGAAAGTTGATCTAGTTTAAAGTTTTCACCATTTTTTTTGATGACTAATGAAGGTTTAATTGAACGACGAATATTACCATTGCGACTATAACTTACACGCACTATGTGTAAATCGGAAAAAACAGTATTGGGAAAACCTTCTAAAAATCTTTGTAATGCTATCCTAATAAGTTCTAAATTATAACTTCTAAAGTTGGCATTTGTTCTTAATCTAACTTCATTTTCATATTCTTCTTCTTCTTTAAACCAGTATAAAAAATCTCTAAAATCATTTATTTTCCGTGAAAATGATTCTTTATAACCATCAAATTGATTATTAATATAACTATTTTCTCGTTCATCTTTACTTAAATCTTCTAAAGATTCAGAACTTATTAATATTCGATTTGTTTGATAATAAACTAAAATTGGTAATATTGGTAAACTTGACTCAGGTAATACAGTAATATTTTCAACTATTTGTACAGCAAAATCATGTATTACCATTCGTGTGTTATGCTGTATTACTTCATACTCTGCTAATCTTTGTAAATCTTTTGTAGAAGACTTGACATTTTTCCAGATCAATTTTGTATTTGCATCAGTAAAAATACTAATATTGTTATAGGTTGTATCTGAGTTGATGTTAATATCATCTTCTGTTAAATCAAATTTAGAAAATGCTGTATTAAATAAAGATACAAATTCTGATAAAAATATAGCAACACTATCTAAAATGGATGACTTACCTGAACCATTAACACCAATGAAGACAGCTAAATCTGGAGGAAGTTTCAATTTAAGTTCTTGAAAACCTCGAAAATTCTGTAAATGTAATTCTTCAATGTGCATAGTTCTAAATTCTGACTCCTGACTTCTGACTTCTGACTCCTTGCCTTTTAATGTTTTCCTGCACCTAAATATAATTCTCCCACCTTGGGATCATTCAATAGTTCTAATCCCGGACCAGTAATAGCATCTCTTCCCGATTCTAAAACACAACCACGGTCTGCCATTTCTAATGCTTTACGGGCATTTTGTTCTACTAAAACTATCGCAGTACCAGATTGATTAATTTGTTTAATTTGCTCAAATACTTGCTTTACTAAAATGGGAGATAAAGCCGCAGAAGGTTCATCTAATAATAATAAACTGGGTTCTAACATTAAAGCTTTACCCATTGCTAACATCTGACGTTCTCCACCAGATAGTGTACCAGCGCGTTGACGACGGCGATCGCTCAATCTGGGAAACATGGTATAAATTTTATCTTTTAAGGGTTTCAAGGGGACATTCCGCACAAAAGCCCCCATTTCTAAATTTTCCTCTATTGTTAAAGAAGGAAAAACATTAGCGATTTGGGGAACATAACACATTCCCCTCTGCACGATTTGATTTGATTTTAAACCAGTAATATTTTGCCCTTTGAAGGTAATAGTACCTGTGTGGGGTGTCAAAAGTCCAAAAATGGTTTTGGCTAAAGTGGATTTCCCAGCACCGTTAGGACCGATGACGGTAACTAATTCTCCTGCTGCAACCCGGAAATTTATACCTTGCAAGATATCTACATCTTTAATATATCCCGCATGGACATTTTCAACTGTTAATAAATAGTTATTAGTCATAAGAAATAAGAAATAGGGAACAGGGAACAGGGAACAGGGAATAGGTAATAGGGAACAGGGAACAGGGAATAGGGAATAGGGAATAGGGAACAGGGAATAGGTAATAGGGAATAGGTAATAGGGAATAGGTAATCAATAAAATGATTTACTGTCACCTGTCACCTGTCACCTATCACCTGTCACCTATCACCTATCCACCTAATCTGCTATTTTTTGCAATTCAGGGTGTTCTGCTGGTAAGATTGCTCCTTCTACTGGGCAAACTTGTAAACAGATGCCACAGTCGATACAGGTAGCAAAGTCTATCCAGTACCAATCAGTTCCTTTGATGTTTTTACCAGGACCTGGATGGATGCAAGCTACAGGACAAGCACTTACGCAGTCAGCAACACCTTCACAAACGTCCGTCACAATTGTATGTGGCATTTTTTCGATTCCCTCTCTTTATTGAATCAGCAGTTTTAGCGTAACAATTTGTAATATTACCTGTTAACGGACTGCTTCAATTGTGGGTGAACCATCGGCTTTAATCCAGGCGATTTGGGAGATAGAGCGATCGCTTGCATAGTTCCGAATAGCTTCTGTATCCCTTCCCCCCAAGTCCATTTCTACCCGCACTAAGTGAGTAGAATCTCGCAGTTTTTGGGCGTAAGCAAAGGCAGCAGCATCAGCATTTTTGCCTTCTGGCACTACTAACCAGTTACTCGCTGGGGTAGTTTGCGGTAATTGCTGAGTAGAAGCAAGAACTTGGTATAAATCGTCAATGCTCAATTCAAAGCCTATGCCGGGAATGTTTTCGCCTTGAGGATGATATAACCCTAGAAGCTGATCATAACGACCACCGCGCCCTAGTACCTGTGCCTGACCATCAGTATTACTAACTACTTCAAACACTATACCTGTGTAATAGTCTATGGTTTGAATCAAACTCAAGTCAAGAATTAAGGCAAATTTACCTTCTGATTCTAGTAACTCGACGAGAGATTTGAGATTATTTACTGCTTCTTGTTGATCTGCATCTAAGTTTAAACTGCTGACTTTTGCCAAGACATCTGCACTATTACCACGCAAATCGAGCATAATTCTGGCACGTTCGTGCAGTTCTTCACTCAGAGGTAAAGTATCTAAAGCTACTCTATCTAAATGAGCGATCGCACTCCGCACTTTACTTCTGACATTGGTTGGAAAAGCATCAAGCAGAAATTTGGTAATTCCCGCTTCACCTAGAATTAAATGCCATCCCCGCAAATCCAAAGCTTCTAAACAATTGGCTACCAACAGCAACACTTCTGCATTTGCCAGTAACCCACCTGATCCTAGCAACTCTACTCCAGCCTGATAATACTCTTGCTGGCGATTATGTCGCTTTTCCCAGTTACGACGAAACACATTAGCATTGTAATACAATCTTTGGGGATAAGTAGCCTCTGCCATGCGAGTAACTACTGTCCTGGCAATAGAAGCTGTGAGTTCTGGACGCAGTCCCAATTCTTCATCTTGCCCATTTTGTAACTGTATTACCTGATGGCGTTGAATTGCTCCACCAGCCATTAAAGTATCCATTCTTTCCAAAGTTGAGGTGATAATCCTGTGATATCCCCAACGATGAAAAACTTGTTGTAACCTATCTTCAATCCAGCGTTTTTGAGCCACATCTAAGGGCAATAAATCCCTAGCTCCCGCTGCTGGTTGATACACCATTATTTTTTCTTCCCACCAAACAAACCACCAAACAAACCACCATTTCCAGACTTATCTGGTTGTGACTCTCCGCTATCGGCTGATTTTTTCACCTGACTAGTACCAGATTGATTCCCTAAAACCTGATCAACTTTGGGTTTCCACTCCAAAGCGATGGGGTCTTTGGGATCTAATTTAAGTGCATTATCGAAGTGAATTCTTGCCATTTTTAGCTGATTTTGCCGCATATATAATACAGCCATGTAGCTATGGGCGCGACTATTTTTCGGCTCCAACTTCAAGGCTTCTTGTAATTCTACTTTGGCTGGGACAAATTGGTTATTCTTAATCAGAGTTTGAGCGCGTCTTAGGTACTGTTCCACCACGGAGTCTTCTTTTGGTGGTGGTGGTGGTGGTGGTGGGGGTGGTGTGCTGGAATGAATTGCCAGTTTAACAACTGGTGTCGTTATATTTAACTTACCTGCACACCGCATTAAGTACACTAAATTCAATTCACTAATTTGGGCAATGAATTGGGTCGTTTGCTGTAACTCAGCAAATTGGATTTCTGCAATTTTAGCAAGTGCGGTTTTATACGCTAAATCAATGTTAGGTGCGATCGCTAATTCCTTAGCTGCCTCAGTCTTCAGTTCTATCTCTGTTGACTCTTGTGCTAGACGCTTGCCAATTTGGGACAAAACCAAAATATATTCTGCCCGATTACGTTCTACAGACAGTTTTTCATAAGCCGGATTCACCAGCTTGGATAGTAACATATTGGCTATATCTTTGTCAGAAGTCTTGGCAACTATGGAACTATCTGGGTGCAAGCGACGAGCAACTTTGAGATAACGTCTACGTACTTCTTTGGCATCCGCATCAACAGGAACACACAGAATTGCGTGATAATCTATGAAATCATATTTAAATAGTCCACCATCTATTTTTAAAGACATATAGAAATCTTGCACCCAAGCGCCAATTTTTATAGTTTAACCTGCCTGTAATTTTTATTTATCAAATCTCAGCAGTTTTTCTTGTTTACCAAGATGACAGAGGCGAGATTTGCATTAATTTTTGACTTAGCTCGTTGTGAATATAAGCATTAGTAGCCAGGATTCTCCCTGATTCAATATTTAGAGTCGTACCATCATAAGCTGTTACCAATCCACCAGCTTCCTGTACTAAAATTATACCAGCCGCAACATCCCAAGGAGCAATACCTCTCTCCCAATAACCATCAACACGGCCACAAGCAACATAAGCCAAATCTAAGGATGCTGAACCGCCACGCCGAACACCTTGAGTAAGATGAGTAAGATGACAAAATTCTGCATAATTATTGTCCGTAGTTTCCCGGCGATCATAAGCAAATCCTGTTGTTAATAAACTTCTACTCAATTCAGCATTTCTAGAAACTTTAATGGGTCTGCGGTTGCGAGTTGCACCTAAGCCAGCAGCAGCCCGGAATAGTTCGTTATGGAATGGCTCATAAATTACACCAACTTTCGGTATACCTTGAATCAACAAGCCAATGGAAACTGCAAAACAGGGATATTGATGGGCGTAGTTAGTTGTACCATCCAAAGGATCAATAGCCCAGAGATATTCATTTGTTTGATCTCCCAATTTTCCCGATTCTTCCGCGAGAATGGAATGTTGAGGAAAATGACGTTGTAGTATTTCCAAAATCACCTTTTCAGAAGCCTTATCAGCTGCTGTAACTAAATCACCAGGTCTGCCTTTTTCGGTAATTGCATCCTCAACTTTACCCAAATAGTCTTGCAAAATAACACCAGCCGCTAAGGCTGCTTCAGTAGCAATATCTAGAAAAATTTGTAAGTTAGTCATTAGTCAGAAGAAGGAGTCAGGAGTCAGGAGTCAGGAGTCAGAAAAAAGAAGAAAGAAGTCAGGAGTCAGAAAAAAGAAGAAAGAAGAAATTTTTACCATGCTCCTCTGCTCCCCTGCTCCCTTGCTCCCCATCTTCTTCTTCCCTGTTCCCTTTTTAACGATTCATACGGCGAAATTCACCGGGAGTCAGACGCATGGGTTTTTCTGGGTTCCAGATGCCTTTGCCCATGAGTCTAGCCCATTGCTGGGCATTCTCTAGGCGATTATCGTATTTGTGGTTAGGCGATCGCGCTACAAATAGAGCATACCCTTGTTTGAGGACTTGTTCATTCAAAAATACCTGATCTTTCCACGCATAAGCTAATGTGCGTCCAAATTTGTCTTTGGCTTCTAAGTCAAATTCCAATTTGATAGATTTTTGGGGACTATCAATCAATTTTTCTAACATTTCTTTGGCATCATCTCCCCAAGGTAACTGACGCGAATCTGGTGCATCCACACCTATTAAGCGTACTTGGGAAATCAAATTTGGTTGTTCTGCCATTCCCAGCACTTCTAAGGTTTGTCCACTGACAACCCGCGCTATTTTCACTTCAGCGAGAATATTTGTTGATTGACTTTTGGCTTGACAACTCACCAATAACAACAAACAGGATAATATTGCTATTTTTTGCGCCAAGATGATAAATTGCGCTTTTGAAAATGCAAATTTATCTTGTAAGTATCTGCACCCTGCCACAATATTCATTTTGCCTCTAATCTTCATCTAAGGGGAAACCCGCTTTGACTTTACCCTTACCGAAAAAACGCCCAAACTGGAGTTCATAAACTTCGTCTTCGTCTTGTGTCTCTACTTCCAAGTCAGAACGAGCATAACTTACACATAACAAAGCGTAACCCTGACGGCGCAACTCTGGGGATAGTCCAATGGCTTCGGGTTGGTAAATTTCTCCTGACAACACCCTGACAGCGCAAGTGGTGCAAGCCCCGTTACGGCAGGAGAATGGCAGATCCACACCATTATGTTCGGCTGTGTGCAGGATATAGCGGTCTTCTGGAACTTGCAGGGTGTATGATTCGCCAGTAGCGCGATCGCGAACTCTGATTGAGTGAGTCTGAACCATCTTGTTTTTGCTTGAGAATGTAGGATTTTAAATTTATTGTAAAAATATCTTGTTTAATAATTGCATTTTTTGCAGTTTCGTTTTATTATTGAAATTCATGGCACCTGGAGAGGTGGCCGAGTGGTTGAAGGCGCAGACCTGGAAAGTCTGTTATGCAGAAATGTATACGAGGGTTCGAATCCCTCCCTCTCCGTTTAAAAGTAAAAATAAGCGTTGCTGAATCACAAAGATGTTTGTGGATGGTTAGTGCGATCGCACTCATCACCCCAGCTAGAAACTAAGGTGAGCTAAAATACCACAAATTCATTTTTCTATTTTACAACGCCTAAAATGTTAATATATGATATGGTGAGTGTCGGAGTTTGTCGCTCCAGACTCGCACGGGGAATTAGCTCAGTTGGTAGAGTGCTGCGATCGCACCGCAGAGGTCAGGGGTTCGAGTCTCCTATTCTCCATTGTACGTTCGCAAATTAAATGTCGCATTTCGCAATTTAGTGTCGTTATTCGCAAATTAATGTCGTGGTGGTTGTTTTTCAGAGTCAATTTAATTATTCTAAGTTTTCGCAAATTAATGTCGCATGAACTTAACATTTACTATACAATAAATTATTGCTGCAAGGGCATTATTTGATTATTGATATGTGTTCGATCGCAGCACTCCTTTCAACCCCCCCCATGATCATTTCTACTTTGCAACCATTTTAATGGTTAACGCAAGTCAATAACCTATATATATTTTTAACTACCCCTAGTCGGGATGCTAGTTGAAACCTAGAAGAAGTGAAGTTAGCTAATTGGATAGCTAACTTTCAACCCACCCCTAGTCAGGATGGTAGTTGAAACCAAGAAAGGAGATAAAAGTGCAGCAAGGCTTCGTTACTTTCAACCCACCCCTAGTCGGGATGGTAGTTGAAACGTTTGAGCCAACTGACAACCAATATTTAATACGCCTTTCAACCCACCCCTAGTCGGGATGGTAGTTGAAACTTCAATATTTGTCCAAGGGACTATATCGGGTGCAAGCTTTCAACCCACCCCTAGTCGGGATGGTAGTTGAAACCGCGCCCGTCTAGACCCTTGCCAATACAGGCTTCCAGATGCGATTTTGGCAAACCTGTTAAAAAATCTGTTTTTTTGCTCTCAATGGAGGACATTCATCACTCTTCAAATGAGTCAAATTAATACTGGACAAGGGATTCAAGGTTTTGGCAGATCCCCAGGGTTTTTGCCCCCGCTTATGGTTTGCCAAAAAAAAGATTTGGGAGGATTCCCCCGACGAAGGGGGTGATTCAGTAGCCACCACTGTGGAAATCCACATCGTTATAAATAACGACTATGGCTAAAAGCCTTACTCCTTATTGCTGGGAGCGCACCTATCCTGTCTTGCGACAGCAGCATCAGAAGCGGGCAGCTACCAGGCTCAGAAAGCATGACAGTCTTCCAACTGCCAAACTAAGCCAGATTTTTCATAGTACAGAGACTCCAAGGAGCATGAACTACGGCGCTATTGTATCTATATTATATTTTCAAGGTTCGGATTAGTAAACTAAATTAGACCGGGTTAATAGTTTGACGTTCTTGGTAAGCCAAAACAGCTACATCTCGCGCTTTTTCCTGTGGACTAGCTCTGATTGATTGTGTCCCAGTTTCAATTGCAATTCCAGCTTGTGCTGCTTGGGATTGGATACTCTCGATTAATCGTCCATAACTCCAGCGATGAACGTTAATCCGATATTCTTTAGCATATTTTTTTTGGCCTTCCTTAGAACCAGGACATCTGTTCTCTGCTCTGGATTGAATTTCACTGCTGATTTGCTCCCGCATATCGCGGAGTTTTGGTAAAACTATACTGCCAGCTTGATATTTTTTAGCGATCGCAATTATCCCATCAGCCAACAATCTATCCACATATTGCCCTAATTCTGACTCACCAAAAGCGTTGGGTTTATTTTGTTTTTGGGCTTTGTGGCGTTCGTGAGAGAGGCGTTGCTGTTGTTGTCGCTGACGATTTAGTAAATTATAGTTTTCCCCAAGTAGTTGTTTCACACTGCGATAAGCTATAACTTTATTTTTAACAACATCTACCACCGCTATTGTGACTGGTTTTTCTAGTCCAAAACTAACACCTATTAGGATAGAAGATTTACCTTGATAATTAGGTTTGCTGGGACGAGGAAAAGGGTTATTAATTCGAGCTAGTGTTGATTGCTGACGAATAATAAAAGCTTGTTGTTTATCGTTAAGATCATCTTTCTGTTTTGTTTTATTTAAAATTTCGGTAATTGCTGTAACTTTCTCCTCAACTACCTGTTTAGTTCCTTCACAAGTCATCATTCGAGTATCTAAAGAACAATAAAAATTTAGTTGATTGACTTTCCAATGTTCACCTTTTTCTTCACCTGGCAACCAAGAAATTCTTCCTGAGCGTAAAGTAAACAAACTGCTTGAGTGCTGCCTTTTACTATTGCGTAGAATTTCTTGATCCTCTAGGAAGCGTTGGAAGTAGTGCAAATGACGCTTATCGCAATAAATCTCAAAAGTAAGTTTTCCCAAGCCATTGAACCGGACAAAGAGACGATTCTTATCATTTTTTAACCATGTCATATCCTCGTTAGATTCATAAGCTACAGGAAAGGGAACATTAGCAGTTTTTCTTAAAAGTGCTGCTTGCCATGCTTTTGCTTCGTTTTCATTTTGAGGGACATTGACGGTGGCAATTTTTAAGGTTTCTAACCACTCTTCTCCTGTTAAATCTCTACCTTTGGGGATGCGACTTTGGAGTTGATCTTTTAATCGCTCAATTTCTATTTCTTTTCTGCGTTTATTTCTAGTAAATTCTTCTGAGTTTTCATCCAGTTCGCTAATTTGACAATTATTTTTGAGTAGATATGCTAAAGCGCAACGAGTAAGAGGCTCTTCTGTTTCTTCGTAAGTGTTTAAGAGAATTTTGAAAATTGAAGATGTTTTGGATTTTGTGGCTTTTTTAGTCTTTTTTCCCTTTTTCTGTTTGTCATTTTGATCAGATTGAGGGGTAAATTTGCTAAAAAGTTCGGTGGCTTTAGTACGGATTACTTCTAAACTAGATTGACTTTCTTGCTCAAGTTCTTGATCACTTTTGAGCATTTTTAGCCAACGCTGTTTCCCTTCTATTTGGTTCTTTCTTCGTTTCTGTAAAGCAAACCAGGATTTATACAGATAATCTACTAAGGTAATTGCTGAGGTGTAAAAACGTCCAGGTTGTCCAGTAAAAGGTTCTTGAGTTTTGAGGGAATTACCCAGTGTTTTAAGTAATTCAGCAGGTATTCTCCCTTTTTCTAGCCAAGTTTCAAATTCTGGGTGTTTTCCTATCTGTAGCAATATTTCATTGATGAATGGTGTATTTTTTTCAGTCATCAATTCCCATAGTTGACGGAGGCTGTCTTCCTCAGCAACTAAGCGACATTGAATTGTAATAACGCTCATAGTGTCTTTGATTTTGTGGATTTGAGAAAAGTGACATGGTTGTTAGTTGTTTTTTACTTCCCTTAATTATAGCGCAATGACGCAATGACGCAATAGCGCAAGTGATTTTTTTCTCAAAGACTGTGCAAAAATGAAAGCCGCAAGCTTGGGCTTCAAATTAGGATGGCAGAAGAAACTAGAGAGGTTAGGGGAAGAGTCCCTAAAGACATAAAAATAGCCTTTGAAATTGCCTGTGCGCGTCTGGAAATGACGCAAACTGCGGCTTTGGAGGAGGCGATTAGAGATTGGTTGCAAAAAAAAGATTCCCCTGCTGGTGGTAAGTCAGAGGGGAGTTAAAAGTGCAATTCTGTAAACAGGTTGAGGGGGCGATCAATAGCCTATAGTTTTATATATTGATGTAAATTTACAACACTGTTCCTTGATCATGCTGCCCATTTGACACCTTTGCTGGCATGGTCATAGATCAAATCAAATACGGTGTCGCATTTGGACTTAAACAACACCCGATCATAACTGTCAGGCAGATTTTGATCTAACACTGCTTCAACTGCGGACTTTACCTTACTCTGACTTTGCATATCTTTATACCAGTCTTGAACTAATACTTTTGGCTGTTCTCCTGTCAAACGATGCAAGAGAGACTGTGCAGCTAACTTGACTTTTTGGGTTTCCTCAGTAGTCATTTTGTCTTTTTTCAGCAAATCAAACAGTTCCAGTTCGTCTTCTGTCAACCCTTCCCGAATATGGCGTTCAGCTTCTGCTTTCAAGTTTTCGGTAAAATTCACCAGGGCTTCGTAGTAGTTTTCTGTTGATGAACCACCAGCATTGTATTTGTCAATGATGGCTTGAAGCCTTTGGGCGAAGTCGGCGCGGGTGGTGTTTTGCTGAATCATTTTGTTCAGCTTGTCTTCAATAAAACTGCGTAAGTCGGTAATTTCAATATTTTTATATGGTTTGTGGGTAAATTCGGCTTTTAGTTGCTCAAAGTTAATTTGACTTAAATCCCAGACTTGACCTTTCTGGATAATGTTGTATTCTGCACTATATTCTTGGGTGGTAATCCCTTGATTGTCAGCTACTATGCTTTCATCTAGCAGTTCAGCAATTTTTAAACTTGCATGATCAATATCTTTGCGTTCAATGATGCTATCCAGCACTCCTCGCAGATATTGGAAGATGGAAACCAGTGGACGTGGTTGGTTGATTATCTCTGGTTTACAGGCTTCATAGAGTGAGGTAATGGTATTTTGATAAACAAAAAATGCTTTACGCCATTCGTCTTTTTGCAGTAGTGTGTCAGCAAACTGGTTAAATTGCTCTAATTTCTGGAAAGTCTCTGGAATTTTGAGGATGTTTTCCAAATCAATCCCCCGTTCATGGCAAAAATTCAGCCCTTGCGCGATCGCATCATCCAGTAATTCAAACAGGTTAAACTTTTCTTGAATGGGTGACTCTTCCTTGTTTCCATCATCACCCAAAGCGTAATCCGCCAAGGCTTGCTTCATGTTGCGGAAAACGTTGTAATAATCAATAATCTCGCCGTTACTTTTGGTGACGTTGTGAATCTGATATGAGGTGACGCGATTCGCACGGGCGATAGTTTGCATCAGTGTGTGGTCTTTCATCGGCTTGTCAAGGTAAAGCGTCGAGAGAGTGGGCGCATCAAAACCAGTCAGCCACATGGCGCAGACAAACACCAACCGCAGGGGATTTTCGGGTTGTTTAAACTGATACTCGATATCATGTCCCTGTGCATCAACAGTATTAATTCGTTCGCGGTGGGGTTTAATATCAAGTTTTTGTTGAGCAAATTTGGTAACTTCGCTCTCGCTTCCTTCTAGACTAATCACCACAGCCATTTGGGTTTCTCGCATAAATTCGAGAATCTTTTTCAAGCGCAGTTTCTCAATGTCGTTACTTGATTTTTTAATCCTTCCCAGCAAATTTTTAATTTCTGCTTTCCAGTGATACTGTACTTTGTCGTACATTTTCACAGCAGTGAATTTATCTAGAGAAACCACCAAGCCTTTACCAAGGTAGCCACGACGGGGAAAGTGGTAAACAATATCTTTCGCTATTGTCTCTAACCTATCATCGCGTTTTATTACCTCCGTTTCACGGGCAAATTTCCTCTCTAGCTTGGCTTGCTGGGTGTCATCCAGGTTTTCATCTTCGATAATTTGATAAAATTCCTCGCTTAAATCCTCGTTTTGAATCAATACCTCTGGTACTCGCTTCTGGTAAAACAGGGGAACGGTTGCACCATCATCCATTGACTGCGAAAAGTTATACTCGCTGACATAATCGCCAAACCATTCGTTAGTCTTGCGCTTTTTACCTAATAGGGGTGTACCTGTAAAGGCGAGATAATTGGCATTGGGTAAACCTGCCCGCATATTTTCCGCTAAGGTTTTATACTGGGTGCGGTGTGCTTCATCGACAATTACAATGATGTCATTGCGATCGCTCAATAGTGGATACTTTTTACTCTTGTCGTAGCGGAATTTTTGAATCAAGGTAAAAACGATTTGCTTGTTTAGCGAGAGATACTCCCGCATCTGTTGACTATTTTTCGGTTGGGCTGCTTCGCTCTTTTTAACCGTTTCGGTGTTTAAGAAATTGCGGTAAATCTGCCCATCTAAATCGTCACGGTCGGTAATGATGACAAAGGTAAAATTGCCCGTGAGCTTGCGGAAAATCTTCCGAGCATAAAAAATCATCGAAAAGCTTTTACCAGAGCCTTGTGTGTGCCAGAAGACCCCTAATTTGCCCTGTTTTTCTTCCCGGTGGATGAAAGCATCAATGGCGCGATTTACCCCGATGAACTGGTGGTTTTGGGCGATGATTTTCTGAGTTTCTTTGTGGTAGAGAATAAAGTTTTCGATGTAGTCGAGTAATTTAGGCGGGTGACAAAGCCCATCTATGGCTCGTTCCAGGCTCGTTCCAGATTCCTGAATCTGCTGACGATCTATTTTTTCCTTTTCATCGTCCACTCGTAACCAGTTAAAAAAGTGTTCCCACTCGGCGGTAAAGCTGCCGATTTTGGTTTCTAGGGCGTTGGAGAGGATGCAGAAGGCGTTGGTGAGAAAGAGTTGGGGAATATCTTCTTTGTAGTCGCTGAGGTTGTCGTCAAAGGCTGTTTGCAGTTTGATGTTGGAGTTTTTTAGTTCGATGAAAACTAGGGGTAAACCGTTGATATAGAGCAGGATATCAGGACGGCGATAGTTTCTTTCTCCTTGAATCCAAAGTTGAGAAACGGCTAAATATTCATTATTTCCATTGAGGCTAAAGTCGTTAAAATCTATAACGCGCACTTTCCCCGGTTCGGTTCTACCTTGGGCGTTTTCATATTCAATGGGGATACCGTCACGAATTAGCCTTTCTACTTCCCGATTTGCGGCGATGGGAGACATAGCCTGACGTTTATTCGTGAGAGTTTCTAAACCTTGGTCTATGGCTGCTGCTGGTAAGCTGGGGTTGAGGCGAATTGCTGCTGCTTTCAGGCGATCGCTAAAAATGACATCTCGTTTATCTGTGCGGTTGGATCTGTCGTTGAGATCATCTCGGTTAGGGGTGAAGCAGTTGAGTAATTTAAAGCCGTGCTGCTGCTTTAATTTACTGAGTACCGCTTGTTCGATGTCATCTTCAGAGATAAAGTTAGGCATAGTTTAGGCAAGCTACACAATAATAGAGCTTTTTTGATATTCATCCTCTATTAATGTCCCAATTTTAACCGATTTCTTCTAGTTATTCTGTCATGCTGGGCGGAAATTGGATGTCTAAGTCTTCGACGGAAAGCTTACCTGAGATGAGACGAGTTAGAAGGCGATCGCGGGATTGGGTCAATACATTGTTAGACTCAGTTAAAATCTCTTTTTGCTTAAAAATAATTGAAATTTTACTATCGAATTGTTTTTGGATATTTCGGGGCGGGACAGACATATAAAGTCCACCTAAATGGTTTCTGTTTAGTGTGGGTACACCAGCACCAGAATTAAAATTTTCAAGTTTTAAAAATTTTAGTGTGTAGTAAATCAGATTTGGTGAATTACTATAAAAGTTCTTGACGAATAATGTTGTGTTTAAAGGCCAAGCACGACTATTTATAAATATAACTGTGCCTAGAGAACCTGAACGCCCAGTTGTAATGACTGGAGGATTAACTTTAAATTCATTGTGATAAGTCTTGATTGAAGTTGAAGCAATTACTGGATATTTACCAGCCTTAACTTGAGCATCTGGCAAGTCGTAACCCCTTTGGAGTAAGCAAAACTTGTCAAATCTCTTTCTCTCCCAACCATCCGGGATGCCTTTATTAAACTTAACTTGTTCATGACCCGGAAAGCGCAGACGGACAAACCACTCGCGGTAGATTTCCTCTGCCATTTTTTCTAATATGGCAATACGGCGATTATTGTTTTCAATCAGGTCATCATAAGCAGAAAGTATCGCCGCAATCTTATCTTGTAATTTTTTAGGTGGTAATTTAAGCTTTAACTCCTTTGCAACTGTAATATTAAAATGCTGTTGCGCCGCTCCAACAAGGTTTCCCGAAACTAAGTTTTTTCCAAAAGTAGAATTAAATATTGCTGCCAAGAAATACGAATTAAGCTCCTTTCCAGGTCTGACTATTACTAAATCACTGCAATTTGCAATGCCTAGTGATTTTGGTATTACACAAGCTGTTCCAGGATAGCCAGTCCGAACAATTGCAACATCATTCGGTTTTAAAATAGATTTTTTTAATTTAGAGTTAAATTTTTCATCTATATATTTCAAATCATTAAAATTAATTTTATACGGATTGATATTTAACGATCTCAAAAACGGTATTCCTAATGGCTGATATTGATCAGCCATTGATCCAACATGACCAACCGTTATCTTTTCGCATACATCTTTGAGCCTAACTTCTTTCCAATCGCTCATAAATACACCACAATGTTCTGCATATTATGAGCAATAATCTCCTCACAATTTCTCATAATCATTTAATTATCTTGCGGTTGATGAGTTGATACAGATAATAGATCAACCGCTTCAAACCACTGCTTCCACCTATCTGTTAGAGTATCTTCAGATTGAACATTAACTCCTTGGTCTTGCTGTTGAGCGATCAAAAAATCGAGAAACTCATCTACTCTTGACAACAGAGAGCTAGGTAATTTTTGTAACTTATTAACTACGGATTCACGAGTAGTCATAGATTTATTCCTTTACTCTTACCTAATTATCACCTGCAATCTCTTTCACATTATGAGCAATAATCCCCTCTAACAAGTGTGCCTCTTGATTTAACTTTTCCAACTCATCATTTAAACTCAAAATCTCCTCAATAAACTCCTCCTCAGTCTTCCCATCTTCCTCAATCACCACCCCCACATACCGCCCAGGATTGAGCGAATAATCCTGTTCCTTCACATCTGCGGGAGTCGCCAACTTACACAACCCCGTCACATCCTCATATTCTGCCTTCGGGAAGCGTTCCTGTAACCAGCGAATGTGGAGAAAAAATGATTCCGCCGATTTTACCTCAGTATGCAGCGTTTTCAGCGTCGTTTTCAGCGTCTTCACTTGCTTGTCAACCTGTCCCCGTTTCCCCTCTTCCTTAGCCTTTGCTGCTAAAGCCGTTTCATGGGCGCGGATAGTTTTATCAAGCTGCTTCAATCCCAGATGGAGATCATCAAAAAATGGTTTAAATGCCGCACTGAGTTCTTGCTGTGCTTGATTTTGGGTATCTATATTTATTTCTGGTAAATTATATTTATCTAAATAACCTTGATACTGAATTTCTAAATCTGGCAAATCATCCCACAAATTGAGAAAATCAACAGCCGCTTCCCTAGCTTTCACATCATCCGTCCCATCATTCAACACAGTGATTAACTGCTGGGAAACTTGCTGCACCTGTGCTTGATTCTCTCTTAGCTTCACCATCCCTTGCTCAAAATAGCGATTAATCAGTTTAATAAACCGATGCTTTTTACCCCGGCGCAAATGGCTAATAATCGCAATATTACTAATTTGTTCTGCTGAAAATTCTCGGTGCGACCTATCAACCTGAGTAAAAATATTTCGGGCATCAATAAACAGAATTTTATCATCTATCTTGCCCCGATCAAAAAACCACAGCGTCGCCGGGAGCGTCACCGTGTAAAACATATTCGACGGTAGGGTAAGCATCCCGTAAATCAAATTTTCCTCAATTAGCGTTTTGCGAATATCAGCCTCAGAGTGACGCGCATCTGATGCCGAATTAGCCATGACTAACGCCGCCCTACCCTTGGGCTTGAGGGATGTGGCAAATAGATTAATCCAGAGATAATTGGCATTAGGTACAGTCTGCTGACCTTCCTGCTGCTTCTTCACCTTGGTTTTATTGCGGGGGATACCGTAGGTGTTAAATCTGGCATCCTTTTCTACCTGAGTCAGATTCACATCATCCACGTTAAACGGTGGATTAGCCAGAACATAATCAAACTCGCCAAAGCTGTTAAATGGGTCTTCGTAGTATGTATTCGCTTGCTTGACTTCCCCCCGTAACCCGTTGACTGCAATGTTCATCTTTGCCAGTTTCACAGTTTCCAGGCGCTTTTCTTGTCCACAGACAAACAAGTTATTGAGATCATTTTCCGTTCCGTTCTCTTTCACAAATCTGGCACACTGAACGAACATACCCCCAGAACCGCTAGCAGGATCAAATACTCTACCCTGATGGGGTTCGATAATTTCCACCATCAACCGCACCACAGAATCCGGTGTAAAAAATTCACCACCACCCTGTCCCTCTGCGAGAGCAAAATTACCCAAAAAATATTGATAAATCTGCCCGAACATATCCCCAGCAGCATCGGCGGGAATATTGGAGAAGTTCTTTAATAACCGCTTCGGTATGCTTTTATCTTCACCCCTAACCAGCCGGAAATATTCATCTTCAGGCAATACCCCCTCAAGTTCTTGCTTATACTTAGCTATTTCCTGCATCGCCGTTTTAATTGCTTGGGCGATATCCTGGTCATCTGGCAAAGTCAGCAGATAGTCATAGCGGGCTTTTTCAGGCAGATAAAACCCACATTTTTCAATAGCAATTTCGGAAATACTTTTTTCTCTGCGAGTTCCTTTCAGGGCTTCAAATTCTTGCTGAATCTCTACCTCAAACTGGCGATACTTATTATCAGCAAATTTGAGAAATATTAACCCCATAACGGGCGTAGAATATTCACTAGATATCAAGTCCGAATTTGCCCGTAGGGTATCGGCACTCTGCCAAAGGTTCGCTTCAAGTTGTTTGAGTTCTGCTGGTGTCAAGGCTGTGGGTGGGTGATTTATCGGTTCTACGAGAACATGAACATTGAAATTATATGCACAAATGGGTTCTGTGAGAAAAATAATCACTGCCCTGGTCAGAAACTAGAGTAACTTGATTTCATGCGATCGCTTCCCCAGCCGTAGACGTATCGCCCACTTAATTATTCCACAAAATTACCAGAATTAGAGCAGAACGAGGAAAATCAAACAACAGCAAACCAAAAAGCAAGCCCACCACCAAACGCAAAACCAAAACACCAGAAATACAGGAAACAATACCAGGACTAGAGTATTATGATGATCACAATTCCTCTAGCCAAGTTTGAACCACCCCTAATAAATTATCCTGTTGAGGCGGAAAACCACTCAAGGGAGATGCTATTGGTGTGTCGGTAATAAAGGCGATTTTTAACCAGTCATTCTGTAATTGCTGACAGAAATTAATTAATTCTGGGTGAGGATTAATGTCACAGAAAATGAGGGCGATTTTATCTGTTTTTAGATGTTCTCTCAGGGGTTGGAGTTCGTTTTCTAAGTCGAATATATCTTCTATGTTTTTGGCTTTTTGTTTGGGATAGATTTCGCCATAAATTTTGATTAATATACCTTTGGCTATGGCTTTTTCTGCGGTTTTACCTTCCAGGTTGGCGGCGTTGAAAGGGATGGGATAGGTGGTGGAGGTGGGTTGCAGTTGCTTTAATTGGGTATAAATATCGGTGTATTGTTGTTCGAGTTGGTTAAGGGTGGTGGTGTCGGTGGAAGGTTGGTAATCTGCCATTTCGGGATGATAGGTTGGGGTGGCGTGCCATGCTTGGTAGAATTTGGGATAGGTGAGGTTTTTGGCACATTGCCAGAGGATTTTATAACAGTTTTTGTAGAGGTCAAAGTTGTTTTCATAGACTTCATTAGTGAGATATTTACTTAAAGCTGAGACTGTCATTAAATAGTTATTTTCAGTTTTTAGAATTTTTCCTAAAATCTCAGCAACACTCCTACGGGTAGATTCATCCTGAGTATCTTTGAGGAGTTGGATTAAAGCCGTAATTGCCTGTTCATTCCCTACTGCTATGTTTTCTAAACTATAAGCAACACTCCTACGGGTAGATTCATCCTGAGTATCTTTGAGGAGTTGGATTAAAGCCGTAATTGCCTGTTCATTCCCTACATCTATCTTTCCTAAACTATAAGCAACACTCCTACGGGTAGATTCATCCTGAGTATCTTTGAGGAGTTGGATTAAAGCCGTAATTGCCTGTTCATTCCCTACATCTATCTTTCCTAAACTATAAGCAACACTCCTACGGGTATCTTCAGACTGAGTGTCTTGAAGGAGGGAGATTAAAGCCGTAACCTGTTCATTCCCTATATCTATGCGTCCTAAACTCTCAGCAACACTCCTACGGGTAGATTCATCCTGAGTATCTTTGAGGAGTTGGATTAAAGCCGTAATTGCCTGTTCATTCCCTATATCTATGCGTCCTAAACTCTCAGCAACACTCCTACGGGTAGATTCATCCTGAGTATCTTTGAGGAGTTGGATTAAAGCCGTAATTGCCTGTTCATTCCCTATATCTATGCGTCCTAAACTTTCAGCAACACTCCTACGGGTATCTTCAGACTGAGTGTCTTGAAGGAGGGAGATTAAAGCAGCGATTGCCTGTTCATTCCCTATATCTATGCGTCCTAAACTCTCAGCAACACTCCTACGGGTATCTTCAGACTGAGTGTCTTGAAGGAGGGAGATTAAAGCAGCGATTGCCTCTTCATTCCCTACTGCTATGTTTTCTAAAATACTAGCAACACTGCTACGGATAGACTCAGACTGAGTGTCTTGAAGGAGGGAGATTAAAGCAGCGATTGCCTCTTCATTCCCTACTGCTATGTTTTCTAAAATACTAGCAACACTGCTACGGATAGACTCAGACTGAGTGTCTTGAAGGAGGGAGATTAAAGCAGCGATTGCCTCTTCATTCCCTACTGCTATGTTTTCTAAAATACTAGCAACACTGCTACGGATAGACTCAGACTGAGTGTCTTGAAGGAGGGAGATTAAAGCAGCGATTGCCTCTTCATTCCCTACTGCTATGATTCTTAAACTAAAAGCAAGCATGTGATGGGCAAATTGATTCTGAGTGTCTTGAAGGAGGGAGATTAAATCAGGGATCGCCTCTTTATTCCCTACTGCTATGTTTTCTAAAATACTAGCAACACTGCTACGTATATCTTCATCCTGAGTGTTTTCAAAGAGGCCTAATAAAAAAGCAATTGCCGTTTTATTCCTTTTATTCATGCTTCCTAAACGAAAAGCAACCATGCAATGGGCAAATTGATTCAGAGTGTCTTGAAGGAGAGAAAGTAAAGCAGCGATCGCCTGTTCATTCCCTACTACTATGTTTCCTAAACTAAAAGCAACACTGCTACGGGTAGCTTCATCTTGAGTATCTTGAAGGAAAGAGATTAAAGCCGGAATTACTTTTGCTGTATCAGTCAATGATAAAGTTTTTATTGCATCTTCTGGAATGGGATCAATAAAAGTTCTCCATTCTTGTTTTTCAATATTAAAATAACCAAATCCCCATTTGATAATTTGATCAATAATTTCATCAGCAAGGGAACAACTTTTAAACTCAGCAATAGCTATACCCGCTTTAAAGTAAGCCAGATTACCGTAAAAATTATTTACACCATCTGCAAAATTTATTAATCCTCGAATAAAGTCTTCCTTTTTATCATCAATATTTTCTCTTCCCATCCACAATAAAAATATCTCATTCCATTCATTCTCAAAAATGCGATATTTCTTACCTTCAACAGGTTTATCTACATGATTTTTAGGTAAAAAATAATCCCAATCATCAATCACACAAGCTGCAAAATATTCTGCAAAACTCAGGTGAAAGAAAGCATAAACCCTTTCATCATTTTTTTGGTCACGATAAACCCAATTTAACCAACCTAACTTTTCTGCTAATGCAAACTCCTCTAAACTCATGACATCTTTAATCACAGACTCCTTGAGACTGATTTGTTCATCAATCATCCTCAAAGCCAATTTTCCCAAAGCCTGATTTAACAGTTGTCTTTGCGTTGCTGTAGTGCCAAATTCCCCTTTTTTCCATTCATAAGTTGCATCAACAAAACGCTGATACAAATTCGCTTTGGTTTCCGGTAATTCCCCTTGCAAAAAATACCAACTCTGACACAACATTGCCAACCGCAAAGGGTTTTTAACTAAATCAAAAATACGGCTGTGTTGGGGTACGGTTAACTTTTGCTGTAACTGTTCCCCTAACTCCGGTTTTTCTGCTTTTTCATACCACTGCTGAACAAAATCTCTCATCTGGACATTACTAAAAGCCAGAGTGCGATAGTAGTCAAAATTAGCTATGGGGTTAGGTTGCCAAACATTGAGACGACAGGTGAGAATTACTCTTGTCCAAATTAACCATCCTTCTAATTGGCTATTGAGTTGGGATAAAGGAGAGTTTTCGGTGGTTTTCATCTCATCTACCCCATCCAACAACAACCACACTCGCTGATTCTTAAACTGTTGCTGAAAATCTGCCACTAAAGCAGGTGTAAAGGTATTTTGGGAGGGAATAAACTCTAAAGCCTCTTCTAGCCAAGTATGCAGTAAATAGTCTTTTAGGGTTCTATTATCTAAGCGACTGAGATTAATAAAAATAGGGCTAGGATAATCAGATTTACCAACTAAATATTCGGCAATTTTGCTTAACCAAGTGGTTTTTCCTGCCCCTGGTTCTCCAATAATGGCTAAATTTTTGGTTTGCTGGCCAATGACATCATCAATAAATTGCTGATATTCGTATTGTTTGGTAATTTCTTCTGTTTTTAATTCATATTGCCGCATACCCTCCGCAGCATCGGGAAAAGGCTGTTCTTCCTTCCGTCGTGCGGGTTGGGGTTGAATTAAGCCTAACGGAACAAAGATTTCTATTTCGTGTTTTAATTCGGTGATTTGTCGTCTTAATCGTTGTTCATCTTGCTGTCTTTTCAGCATTTTCTGGCATACTTCGCGCCAGTTGATTTGTAGGGTTTCGGGTTGGGGTTCAGGTTGATTATTTTGGGTTTGTTGTTGTGCAAGCCATTCAGGATATTTCTCTTCCCAAAGCCATTCATAAGCCTGTTTCCAAGGCTCGTTTCCTTTTTTTGGCCTACCTGCTTTTGATTCTATATCACAATTATTTTTTCTGAGAGTTTCATAAATTTTATTTTTTAGTTCATCTTTAATCTTTTGATATGTATTAACATTTCCATCCTTCCAATTAATTTTTTTAGCAAGTTCTTCATCCTCATCAATAGTATAGTTATTCGGGTCGAATCGAACTATAAATATTTGATATGTATCTCCAGTAAATTTGAATTTTCTTGATATTTCTCGTAGAAATTGTTGTTGTATTGTTGTTATTTCTGGGGATGTCATAAATTGCACCTTGCTAATTAATTATTTATATATGGCGATTTTATCATTCTCAATTCGCCTCATAACCCGCCTGGGAATTAATTCCCAGTCTCATAGCCCAAGTCCGTTAAAACGGACTCAAATATTCTTCCAGTCGTCTTGAGACGACTTCTGCTATTAGGCTCAGAATTCATTCTGAGGCGGTTATGGGTGAGTTTATTTATTCAAGTTTAATTGATATTACTAAAATAACATGATCAATGATGATGAGCAAAAATTCTATTAAATTCTAGTAAATTCTATTTTTTAGATATTTATTTTCTATTTTTTATTTGATTTGATTGAATCATCTGATTCCAGGTGCAGGTGAAACCATGCAATTAAAACTCACAAGTTCCGTCAAGCCTCCTATCCAAACAAAAAACAATTTCCTAATTCCCAATGAAACTGCTTTCATTGCCCAATTTCAACAAAATGTAGAAACCTTACTAGCAGAACGCAACATCAATCCTGAAACCATCATCTATATCCGTTCTCAACTCTCCCATACCAAAGCTATTAGATATTATCGTTTTGCTTTAATTGCCCAACAATTAATTAAAGTGTTTGGCTTATTAGATGCTCATAAAGCAAATACTTTAATCTTTGATATTGCTTTGGCTTTATTTGCTTTAAAAATTCTCGATGACATTGTAGACGGAGAATAATAACCATGAATACACTCAACGATTATTTACAAACAACTGCACCATTTTCAGATGCAGGTGTTCAAACTGAAGCGGCAAAAATTTTAACAGAAATTTTGTTAACTAAAGGCTATGAAAAAGCAATTAATCATACCCTGGTTAATCTCTGCCAAACCATGATTAATGAACATGAAACCGCAAATATTCAACATTTTTGTGAAATACGAGAAACATCTGCTATTGATGGCACTGAACTATTTTTAGATTTGATGCTTCCTCACATTTCTCCAGAGAAAAACGTTAATTTTACAAACTTACGCCGCTTTTTCTATGCCTTTGCTAAAGCTGGAAATTATTTTGATACTCTACTGGATTGGCAAGAAGACTATGATCATGGAATTGCGCCTAAGCCTACTCTTAGCTATAAATTTCATGTAGCGAAACGCTTAGGAGTAAATTTGTTTCATTGTGCCAATACTTTCCCAGTTAGCTTAGAGGGGATAAAAGCGATCGCTCAAATCACAATCTCAGCTTTTGATTTCTCCAATTAATATCCTGTCCAATCAGGTTTTACACAAAGATAGCAAGAGGTTAGGATGTAGCGATTCCTAACCTTTTGTTGATCATAGTCAGTGGTTCTAACATTTCACGAAGTCACGCCACCTCAACAATAGAAACTAGCTTCCCATCATCATCATTGGGTACATATTCCAAAAGCTCCCCTGGCTGACAATCTAAAGCTTGACAAATGCCGTTTAACCTTTCTGGGGTTAATCGTGGCATTTCATCTACCTTACGTAGCCTGTACACCGAATTTTCAGTTATCCCTAGCGTCTCAGCTAAATCCTTATTCCTCACTCGCTTTCGCGCCATCACTTCATTTAATTTCCAGCGAATCACTTTATCCATAGGCATATCACTACATCCCCAGTTTAGTAGCTGTGAGGCGTAGATTATTGAATAGACAAAAAAGGCGATCGCCCTCCGGGAAGAGAAATGCGATCGCCTTTTGTCAAACCCCATCAACGAGGTTATTCAGATGATTGTACAAGATGAATTTGATAATCAAGCCTTAGCTCAAATTGAGTTTGAGGAGTACATTGAGCAGCTAAGTGAAGAACTTGCCCCAGAAATCGAAATAGACTCAGTAGCAGACGAATTTGGACTATTGTATCGAGTATGGAATGGTTCTCAGCTACTTGGCACTTTTTACCAAAATCTACAAGAAAAATGGATAGCGCAACCATGCAATACCGATGAAAGACCCTTTTGCAACACTCCAGAAACAGCACAGCTAATTATCATTGCTGTTAATGGACTGCTTGTGGCAAATGTAGCGTAAAATCCGGCACAAATTTTTCCCATCATTGAGAGACGTGAACACCACGTCTCTTTCTTGTTTGTAACTGAGGTGCGATCGCAAAGCACTCTGTAATAATTGCTTTACTCCCAGTATTTAATCACGCTTTTGCCTTTTCGCCATCTTTGCAAAAGGCAGCGAACAATGAGGACATTCACCTTTAACCCAATCCGCAGGAATAGGGAAAGGAGTTTCACAGTTAGTACATTTTATTAATAAACGTAAATTGTGGCGATCGCATTTCATTCTATCCTTACACTGCCACTCAATCCGATGACAAGGAGATTCTGCATAACAAGCCCCACATAACTTAATTGGTCTAGGCTTCATCGTCATTCCCTGAGAGGGGAGCATTTCTATTAATCTATCTGCATTAACTCCCACCGCAGAGGACAAAGCCTCCAACTCTTGTGGAGTAGGGAAAGGATTGAAATAAAGCTTCTCCCAACGTGAAATCATTGCACCGAGTCCAGCAATTTTTCCCAAAGAGTATCCTGACGGTAGGCTGTTAGCCTTAAACCGTCGCAAACGCCCTAGATAATGACTAATACTCTCCCCCTCATAAGGTTCAACATAGCCTAACTTTGGGCGAATTTCATCATCTTCATCAATCCCTATTTCTGTTTTTGAGAGGAATATATTTTGTGCCATAACGACTAGCAATTTTTTCTAAAATACTTTCATCAACTCGGTGAAATCCATTTTTGAGAGAATGTAAAACAGCCTTAGTTAGTATCTTGATTAAAATTCCCATTCGTGCTTCTGTACTAACTGCTAAAATCTCAAAAATATTGCCCTCAGCTAAATTAGATGCTTCTGGAAGAGATAAAAAATCTCGTTCAATTATAGTTAATGTTTTTTTGAAATCATCATATTCCAACCGTTCAAACTCATAGAGTGTGGGAAAATTAGTTAACAAATCACAATCTTGTAAAAGATCATCTAATTCCTTACCTCCAGCTAAAACAATAGGAACATTACACTCTTCAAAAAGTTGTTTCAAGTCTAGCAGTGCTTCTTTTTGAAGATTTTCCGCATTATCTATAATCACTAATTCCAATCCAAATAGTTCCAGACTACCAGCTAATCTTGGACGTAAATCCTGCCTTTTACCTGTTGGTGCAGCATGGTTAATATCCTTTAGAATTTGTGAAAATAGCCGCTTAGAACTCGATGCAGACCAAGCCTTTACATAGGAAACTCGTTTTTTATCCTCATCTCGATAGTGAAGTGCTGCTCTGCTTTTTCCCACATTTCTGGGACCAATAATTCGACCACATTGTTTGAGAATACGCAATTCATCTAACCATCTGAAGCATTCCGAAGCCCGATCAGTTGTGATAAAACCAGCTCTAAAAATCTCTTCAATATCAATAGTTTTAGCAATTTGAGCCTTAATGTCTAACCTTGGGGCTAGGACTTCAACAATAGGTTGTGTTGCCAGTTGGTGTTGCGCCATAATTTACCAAATATCTTTCATTTTTTTTTGACGGTTAGAGATAACTGAATTATGTCTCTGTTCTTCTTGAGGGTTAGGTAAAGTTGATAGATTTTCCTGTGGTTGCTGTTCTATTTTCTCAAACTTGATTTCTTCCCTGTAAATTCTCTCTGGTAAAACTTCCTGATTTTCTTGCTTCTTCAAAGATTTGGAAGCTCTATTTTTGCGTAATTCAATAACATTTGAATCTTTTTTAGATGCAGAACGGAGACGCTTTTGTTCTGAGTTTATTTTTGCTTTTTTATCCTCTTTACGTTCCTCTACAAGTTCCTTACGTTTACCCAATGCTAATAAAGCATCATAGTTAAAATGCTCCTTACGAGCCGTACTTCGCTCTTTATTCAGAGCTTTTAATTCTTCTATACTCAAATCATGGGTATCCATATTAACGGCATGAGCATAACCCAAAAATTCTCCTGCATTATCATCAGTTTCACCACTGTAGATATATAAACTCAGGATATGATCTGGATCATATCTCAGCGTTACATATTCACCTTTATGTGCTTTGAGAAATTCTCCTCGATAAATCAGGTTTTCAAATTGAATAGATCCATGTGCTTGAACAACTCGTTGCGCTTCTTTCATCAAACAAATATCTAATTCTCGCTCATCCAAAGGTTCAGGTAGTTTTCCTCCCATACCTTTGAACCAACGTTCAAATCTCGTATCACGAGGTTCTTTAGGATAAGGTTCGTGATTATAGATATCACAAAAGAAACTAGCGAGAATTTTATCCAAATCGTGAATAGTTAAACAGGCTTCTTTCTCGGCATTTTCCGGGCGTTCCTGAACATTTGCCCCTGTATAACCTGGTAACTCTTTGAGGACTTGAGTATTAATTGTTTTGAAAATCCGTTCAACAATACCGCCTTCTGGTGGGCGATCGCGTAGTTCACACTGAAATCCTAATTTCTTACCAATAGCTTTGAGATGTTTTGAGCGAAAATCTTTACCACCATCAGTAAAAAAATATTGATAGGGGTGTCCACATACATCCCAAGACTTATTAAGTTGATAATCTTCAGGGTAGTTTTTAGGTAAAATAGCGTGTCTTAAAGCTAAAGCCACCTCTGTAGAACCGGGTTGTTTTATCCATAACCGAAAACCAACAACACAGCTTGAATAGGTATCCACAATCGTAGTCAGCCAAGGACGATCAGACAGTAAATTGCCATGATTATCAACTATGCGAACATCCAGTTTAGTATGATCACACTGGATAATTTGGTTACTAAAGTCAGCCCTCAATAGTTCGCCATCCCTTGTTACCACTGTCATCCAAGATCCCGAACCCGGATTTCTAACTCTTGTTTTCCGTTTATGTTGCTCGATTAAAGGATCTAAAATTCTATAGACAGTAGCTTGATGAGGATAATCTCCTAGCTTAAGTCCAAGATCCACAATTGCGTGTCGCTTCACTTCACGAACTATAGATGCTGGTGATATGGGATGTTTTTCTTTCAGACTCTTTTCGTATATTTTTTTGATGAAGTCTTGCCAATATTCGCTAACTCGATATTTCCCCTTATCTGCTCGTTCTATTCCTGCTGTCTCTCTTAGCTTATCTTCATCATATTGCTTGAGAAGACGTTCCACCTGGCGAGTAGAAACATCAAGGGTACTTGCTACTGCCTGTTTTCTCTGAGACTTAATAGTGCGATTGGGTGATTCAGCAAGCCACTGGATTAAATTAAATGTCAGTTTATGCCTATCCGACGTTGCCAGAATAATTTGGGATGGATCTACGACAAAATTACTCTTGTCAAGCAAAATAGCTTCTGGAACTTGCGTCGAGTCTTCAGTGAATTCAAATTCTTCGTCTGCCATAGAGTGAAACCCACTCATGAATGATTAAGGTACTAATGTACCATGAATCTCTCAAAAATGCGACATCTAATTTGCAAAATACCAAAATCTTAATAAACGACGTTTAATTTGCGAAATTAGGTTTTACGACATATAATATGCGAATTAGGTAAATTAGTCTTTTGTAGGGATAAATAGCTTATGATGCTTATAGAATAAAGGTTTTAGCCCTTAAAAGCCCTTGCGACATGACTTGCGAAATGCGACATTTAATTTGCGAACGTACATTCTCCGTAATCTTTTAATAATTCTTCTAGATAGTCTTTGGCAAATTGATCATGTATGAACCTAGTCATTAAATTTTAATTTCGAGTAAAATCTGGGGAATAATTTAGACTTCTATTATATAGCAGTTATGAATTCTCCGTAAGAGGATATTTTAAAAATTTTTGGTGTTGTAATCAATACTTTTATATCTCCCCTAAATCACCCTTGGAAACGGCGACTTTACCATTCCAGGTATCGGAATTATTAAATGTTGATCTACCGTGCATTTAGGGCTTGTAATAACTTATAATTTGAAATTACCAGAAATCACATATATAATGTATATTATATAATATCCTTAATTGCGATAGACTTTTAATCACAAACATGATAAATAATCAACCTATTTCTATTTCTCTATTTACAGGTGCTTATGGCTTAGATTTAGGTTTAGAACAAGCCGGATTTCATACAGTAAGTGTAGTAGAAAAAGATCGGGATGCAACCAAAACAATCGCTATAAATAGACCTTATCTCCAAGAAAGTGCTATTCCTAGAGAAATAGAAAAAGTCAGTTCTCAAGAGTTACTAGAAGAAGGAGGAAGAGTTTTAAATTTAGGTCGCGCTTTACTTCCAGGTGAAGTAGACTTAGTAACTGGTGGTCCCCCATGTCAACCATTTAGCACCGCAGGAAAACGTGGTTCAGTTATGGATCCTCGCGGTAGTTTATTTATGGACTTTATCCGCATTGTTAAAGAAGTCCAACCCCGCTCTTTTTTGATGGAAAATGTCAGAGGTTTACTTTCAGCTTCTCTTCGTCACAGGCCAATAAACCAACGAGGAAACAATTACCCACCTTTAGAACCTGATGAAATAGCTGGTTCGGCTTTGAAGGTAGTTTTATCAGAAATGAAGGAATTAGGATACAACGTAGTTTACAACCTATTAGAAGCAGCAGATTATGGTGTTCCTCAAAATAGATTGCGTGTAGTTTTTATTGGCTCTAGAGATAGTGAAACTGCTACATTTCCTTTAGCTAAAAATAGCAAAGACGGTAAGATTTTACCTCAATGGCAGACTTTAAAAGATGCGTTAATAGATTTAGTTGATAACGAGCCAGAATTCATTGCTTATTCTGAAAGTCGTCTGAAGTTTTTAAGATTATTAGAAGCAGGACAAAATTGGAGATATTTACCAGAAGAATTGCAAAAAGAAGCAATGGGAGGTGCTTATAATTCTGGTGGTGGAAAAGTTGGATTTTACAGAAGATTATCTTGGGATAAACCTTCACCAACTATCACAACTTGTCCCCATCAAAAAGCTACGGATATGTGTCATCCTGTAGAACTTCGTCCTTTAACGGTGCGTGAATCAGCAAAAATTCAAACTTTCCCTGATGATTGGATTTTTTATGGCTCAGTAACTTCTAAATATAAACAAATTGGTAATGCAGTACCTGTTTTACTTGCTAAAGAACTGGGTGATTATCTGTTTAATTTAATGCAGGGAAATCAACCAAGAGGAAAAGCAGTAGCTGAACAACTTTCTTTATTTTCTCTATAGAATTTACTTTGCTGCTAATTCTGCAAAAGCTTTATCAATTTTTTGTAACATATTTCTCACATGGTTCTCAATTAGGTCATATTCCAGATGAATTATTTCCCAAAATTCTTTACCAGCTATGCGAGGAATTTTAGAATCGTTAAATGTCCATCCACCCAAATTAAAAGCAGCTATAAATAAGGGATAATCATGAATTCCTAATTCTTTTTTAGCTCTATTTGTTTGTGAACCTGTCAAAGTACCTTTTAAAGTTTTTAATTGTGCAAACTTAATTTTTTCATCTGCTAGTATAACAATATCTATTCCTTTAATTTTAATTCCAAACTCAAATTCAGGTACAATTATGTAAGGGCTGATATCAGCTATTTCTTCCCACAGTTGACCCATTTTGTGCTAAGGCTTCTTGTGACTGAGTTACTAGTTACTAGCAATTTTGCTCCACAGAGTTCAAAAAGATTTTGCGGGTTAGGGTGATGCTCAAGAATTTCACTTTTCTTTTCAAAATCTGCTTTTAACCATTCAATAAAATTATCTGCAAATTTATCTGTTTTCTGGTTGATTAATTTAGATTGAGTTCCTAATTCTAGGACAGAGCCGTTTTGATTATCTTGTTGAAGTTGATATTCAAAATAAGCTGATGCTATTGAGGAAATGACTTTCCCATGTTTATATGCTGTATGCAAATCTTCATCCGTTATGAGAGTAGCATCAATTAATGAAGCATGATGTAAAATTATTTCTTTTCTTTCTTGCATAGCAAGTGGTATGAGAATCTCAGCATTTAGCTTGATAGACATAAAATACTTATAGTAAACTATTTTTATAAAATTACCATATAGTGGTACTGATATATGAATATCAAAGAATTAAAACTAGGCAAGTATCTCACCCTAGAAGAATTTTGCACCTGCACCCAGACATATCATAAATATGCCCAACACATCAACCCATATCCCCAAAACAGCAAAGAAGTAATTCCCGCTTTACAAGACTTAAATAAATATATAATCGACCCAATTATCGACAATTACGGAATAGATAAATTTCATCTCACCTATGGCTTTTGTTCAGCCGATTTAAAAAAATATCTCGAAAAGAAAGACCCAGTAACAGGTCAAAAAAATGGTCGTGTTGCACCCAATTTAGATCAACACATCAGTCATGAAATTAATAAAAAAGGTAAATACTATTGTGATAGATTAGGTGCAGCTTGTGATTTTTTCATTGCAGATTTGCCTAGTAAAGAGGTTGTAGAATGGATTTTGCAAACCAAATTACCTTTTGATTCGCTCTACTTTTACGGAAACGAAAGACCAATTCATATTAGTTATGGACTCCAGCATAAAAGAGATATTTGGACATTCAATCCATCAGGAATACCCACGAAAAAAGGAATTGAAGATTGGGTTAAATTAGCCCAACAAGTCTAATAATCTGAACCTTCAGCAGTTTATCTATGATTAATCAGAATGATCTTTAATTTTTAATTCCTCTTTATGTCGCTGTTTTCTTCGAGTTTCTACAGCAGCTTTAAGTGCTTTTACTTTATATGAATCAGCATCTTTACGCCAAGATAACTTATAACCGTGAATAAAAGCACAGTGGTCTTCTAAACATTTATTCCACCCAGAAAGATGACTAATACTACGCCAGTTTTCCAGCAGTCCCCAATCTTCTTCTTGACGAGTTAACTTAGCAAATTTCTCATATTGGGGATAATCAGGAGTTACTAAACTATCTATTTGGTGTAAAATTAATGGATCTTTATCACCATCAAAATCTCGATAAGTTACGTGCAAATTTCGTAAATCAATTTCCATTGCTCGATATAATCTGGGATGGGGATTATGATCAAAATCAGGATAATATAAATAGGAAATTCTCGGCGTTTTCAAATGAAATTTAATCACATTTGCTTCTTCTAGCCGCCCAATAGTCCGACTAGCACAACCTTCATAAAGACGTAATAAAGGATCAAGAGCTTGTAATGCAGAAATATGAACCCAGAGAGAATTAGGTAATTTTTTACCAATCTTACTTTCTTGACAACGTTTAATAATCAGTTCTGTATTTCCCAAGCTACGTAACATTTGGTCAGCATCCAGACAAGCTTGTTTATAACTGCTATATAAACCAACTATATCTTCTTGTACTGCTGGTGCTAATTGTCGTAATCTGGGACGACGACTAAAATTACACAATGCTAAATAAACCATCAAATCTTGACGACGTTTATCTGCGATCGCTTCCCATTCTTCTGAGTCAGTCGCCTGTATAATGACATGAAAAGCACGTCTTAAACTCCCAAACTCCGCACAAATTTCTGCTTCTTGGACTAGTTCACCCTTACTAGGAATTCGTCCCCGTTCAGTGATAAAATCCATCATAGGTGTTAAAAGTTCTCGAAATTCCTCAAACCGCTTCACACCAGCCCTGACTTTAGGAGTAGTAGCGCGAGAACGAAACCGAGAAGCCCGAAATACTTCCGTTTCAGCATCATCTCGAAACACAAAATATACACCCAAAGCCACAGGAATAGCATCAACCCCCAGCACTTGGTCAATGTAAATTTTTAATTCTTCCTGTTCATAATATTTCTGAAATGTGTTCCGATTAGTAATAATCCCATCACCATAAGCCACCACACCTCTTCGACTATCAGCTATTAAAACCTGAGCCGATACCAACAAAACTTTCTGTGTTAACTCCCAAGCTTTAATCAACGCTTCCCGTCGTTCACTTTGATTCTCAATTACATTAATTACAAAACCAATATTGACAATATCCGCAGATGTACAGGGAGTATCTGGTGAGTAATAAGGGTCCCAACCGCAACTAATATAACCCTGTTCCGCAATTCTGTTCACATCACCACCGTGTCCACAACCATAATCAAAAAACGTAGTTTCTGGACTAAACAAACCAGCATCTAAAGCTAAACGCACAGGACGGGATAAATCATGACGAACAATAGCAGCTTTATGTCTTTCTATTTTTGGGATTAAATTAGCTGAAATAACATTTATTGGTTTTTGAATCAAGCTATGTCCCTGTATTTCTACACCATAAGCTTGTAAACGTTTTTCCCAACCCGACCTTGTACCAATACCTCTGGTATTATCCAGTAAACCTAAAGCCTCTTGAGCGCGGGTTAAAGCTGCAAACTCTTCATAAAGCGGATAATCAGGAGTAACAAAAGTTTCTTTGCGATGAAGAATAGGCGGATTTTCTGTGTCTGAATAATCTCGATAACTAATAGTGAGAGTTTTGACATCAACTTGAATACTGGTTTGTAAAGCCGGATGAGGATCAGTATCAAAATCAGGATAAAATAAGTAGGAAATTTTGGGTTTACTAGTGCTAAATTTAACTAATGTTGCTCTCTCTACTTCAGGTGCAGCACTGCGAGCGCGGTTTTCATATTCCTGAAGGTGTATATCCAGGGTATGCAGTGCCAAAATATGAATGTAAAAGGCATCAGGTAGAAGTTTACCAAACTGGCTGTTGTAGCAATAAGCAGCAATGCTACTAACCTCAATCTGCTCTGAAGGTAGGCAAATTTCCCCAAGGGTGTTCAAGCTGTTGTCAGACTTAACCATTGCACTCATTAGTAGAAAACCGCCGCAATAAATAATCTTAGAAGCGACATTTTAATCTCAATTCTCTAATAATAATGATGATTTGATGTTTTTGTGATCAATAATATTTATGATTAGTCAATCTACCCACAATTGACATTACTGAAACCATGATTATAGCTATGTTTTTTTTCCTAATAGATAAAAATAAACAATATTATTACTGGATTTATATGTAAAATTAATTACTTTTACTATCTAGTTCATTGGCTCAATTCATAGCAATTATACTTAGTGAGTTCTCGCTCAATCAGATTAAAATCGACATAATACATTATATAAATCTTGATTTAAATAACCAAAAAAAGAGAATGACTCAGTTATAATTAGATACATCTCTAATTTTTGACCAATAACTACAAGCCAGTTCTGAGTTCAGTGAATTTTTGTTAACTTAAGTGATGAGAATTAACCATTCTTAATCTTTATAAAGATATAAATCTGTTTATTAAGTTTTTGATAATACTTGTCTCAACTTGTGGAGTTATTGCGTCAGCTAATATCGAAATTGTGTAATCTGGAAACAACTAAGCTAATAATTTAATAGAGGTCTGATGACTCCTACGATTATGCGTCAGCTTTGGTCTATAGTTGAAGCCGCCCAAACGGTAACTCTTTTGCAGCTCGACGATGCTAGCTTGGTACAGTGGTTAGTTAAACAAACCACAAAGCAAGCTTTGTTAGACCCCAACGAAACTGATTTTCTTTGTGACTACATTCGCGCTCGACTTAGTCTCATCCGTGATCTTGCTTATGAACGTCAACAGTCATAAACAGGTGATAGGTGACAGGTGACAGTAAATAGGCAAGGGAGCAGAGAGCAGGGAACAGGGGGAAGTTAATAACCCAATGACTAATAACTATTGACTTTTTTGTGGTAAATAACCTTCTACTAAACAGTCTGAACCCACCACACGCCAACAAACGTTTTCTAAACGCAAAGCCTCTGTCATGGTGGTAAAACCTAAGTCACCTACTGGTGTGGGAGCATGACTACCACCAATGATTTTGGGGGCGATAAAAGCCAAAATTTTTTGAACTGCACCTTGAGCGATCGCACTAGCAGCTAAAGTACCACCACATTCCCACAGCACGCTACAAAAACCAAGCTCATACAAATGAGCCATAACATGATCTGGTGTAAGTAAGGGCAATTCTATCACTTTCACACCCTTGCCATGCAACATCTTTTGGAAATCTGGGGAACTGCCCTCCTGGGTCAACACCAAAGTCGGAGCTTCAGCAACGTCCCACAGCCGAGCATCTTCTGGCAAATTCAAACTCCGACTCATCACCACCCGCAGAGGATTATTACCATCCCATTGATGACAAGTTAAAAAAGGATTATCCTGTCTGACAGTATTTCCACCCACAATTACAGCATCACAAGCCGCCCTCAGTTGATGAACTTCACTGCGAGCATCTGGATTTGTAATCCAAGCACTATGACCAGAACTAGTCGCAATTTTGCCATCCAAAGTCATAGCATATTTCAAAATTCCCAAAGGTCGTTTATGAACAATGCGATGGATAAAACCTTCATTCAACTGCCGACAAGCAGCTTCTTCCACCCCCACCAACACTTCAATTTCCGCCGCACGTAACCGCGCAATACCACCCCCAGCGACCAAAGGATTAGGATCAACCATACCCACCACCACCTTAGATACACCAGCCGCTATCAAACCCTCCGAACAGGGAGGAGTGCGTCCATAGTGATTACAAGGTTCAAGACTCACATAAATCGTAGCTCCACGAGCCTTTTCTCCTGCTGCTCTTAGGGCAAAAACCTCAGCATGAGGCTCACCAGCACAGGGATGAAACCCTTCTCCCACAATCTCGCCATCCTGAACAACCACCGCCCCCACTAATGGATTTGGTGAAGTGCGACCCAAAGCACGCCGAGCTAGTTGCAAACACCGTTGCATCATCAGAGAGTCAAATTCAGTGCCTACCATATTTGAGGATACTGCTGTTGGGGTTAACATCCGCTATATAAAACCTACGAATTACTAATTACTAATTACTAATTACGAATTATTAATTAATTTCATCTGTTGCCACCAGCGATTTAGAGGATAATAAACTACAGGAGCCCACAAACTACTCAGAATCGCCGAAGCTAACGCAACACGCTGGTAATAAGTCCAGATATCTTCAACTTTGCGGATGCATTCTTCCCCACAGCTACCACCCATTAAAGATAACTGCACAGCAAAAATAGTATCAGCTATAACTGCCATCCCAAAGACGATTAAAGCAATAGAGATAAAATCTTCTTGAATAAAACGCTGCTTCTGAATCAGACTCGTCAGCATTCCTACTATTCCTAAACTCAGAGCATGGGTAGGATTAGGGGCTGTCAAAGCATCTTGCAGTAGACCTAAAACAATTCCTGCCACCGCACCCTCAAAGACAGAACGTTTCACACTCCAAGCCACTACCCAAATTAGTAACCAGTTTGGACCAATGCCTAATAATTCCATACCTGGGAGTCTAGTAGGCAACATTAGTAAACATAACAGCACAGATCCAGATGTTACCAAACAATCCAAAAATTGATGCACACGCGGATGCCAAAGCTTCCACTGCGGAATCAAAGATTTAAATTTTCGAGCTGGCTTTGTGGCTATCTTATTTTTGTTGCCCAGAAATCCAGGAATTTTCATTGTTTTACAAAATTTTCAAGAATTAAGAAAGATATTTTTATGATCAGGATTCAGAATCCAGAATCTAGACTGGAGTTTAGCAGCCTGTATACCGACTCCTGAATCCTGACTCCTGAATTCTTAACTTTTATGGCTGTTTATTTTCCACCTTTGGTTTTTCCGGATCTCTATTTTCTGGTCTTGGATATACAGTTACCCAATCCAAATAACGAATTGGTGGAAATAGTTCAACTTTGGCTACTGATGCCGGAAGTTTCTTTAAATCTAAAGACTTGATTCTTCCCACCGGCACACCAGCTGGAAACTTCTGACTATAAGTGGAAGTGGAAACTACATCTCCTACCTTCACATTAGGAACTTTTTCATAAAACTCTAGCACTCCTTCAACGGAAGAATCACCACGCAAAACTCCCTTCGCTGATGTCCGGCTAATGGTAACACCCACTTGACTTTTCAAGTCACTAACCAATAAAACACGACTGGTATTAGGCGTAACAGTTTCTACCAAACCTACCAAGCCACCATCAGCCTTGACAACAAAGCCTTCCTTAATTCCAGCATTTTTACCAATATTCAAAGTCACTTGTTGCCACCAATGGTCAGCACTGCGCCCCACTACCCGCGCTATAATCGGACGTTCTGTCAGCGGTTCTTTTTCTATGTAACCCAATAAACTTTGCAGTTTTTGATTTTGACTTTCTAGATCAACTATCCGCGTTTGTAGCTCCAACAACCGGGCATCACGAATCCGATCTTCAGGACTTATCCCTGGCTGTAACGTCTGCAAAGGACGGGTAATGCTTTGATATATTTCCATTACCACTCCACCCTGGGTCTGTCGCAGCATCCAAGCACTACCCACAACCAGAGTTAACAAACCTATTTGTAATGCTTTATGTTCCCACCAACGGCGTGTAGTAAACATTTATACCTGTATATATTTGCTAAATTATTCTAGATAATGGATGCCATATTTCCTGGATACAGAATCCATCATCTTTTTAACCTTTTGGTTACATATTGCGAGAACGACCACTGAATACTCGTTCTAGCTGCTTGAAGTTTTCTAACACACGACCAGTTCCTAAGACAACACAACTTAGGGGATCGGCAGCAATGTGAGTAACAATACCTGTTTCATGACTAATTAAGGTATCTATACCTTTAAGCAATGCGCCACCACCAGCTAACATGATTCCTCGATCAATAATATCTGCGGCTAGTTCGGGAGGTGTGCGTTCTAGTGTCCGTTTGACCGCTTCTATAATTATTGATAGCGGCTCTAACATACTCTCTCGAATTTCTCCACCTTTAATAGTCACTGTTCTCGGTAAACCAGAAAGCAAGTGTAAGCCACGAACCTCCATGATTGCGTCATTATCATCATTGGTCGGATAGGCCGAACCAATGCGAATTTTGATATCTTCAGCAGTCCTTTCTCCAATTACCAGGTTATGAAGTTTCTTCATGTACTGGATAATTGCTTCTGTTAATTCATCTCCAGCAATACGTACTGACTCGCTAATCACAGTTCCTTGGAGACTGAGTACGGCGACTTCTGTTGTCCCACCACCAATATCAATGATCATGTTACCAGTCGGTTCAGCTACTGGTAAGCCTGCACCAATGGCTGCTGCTACCGGCTCATCAATTAAATATACTTCTCTAGCCCCCGCTTGAGTAGCTGCATCCATTACGGCTCGTCTTTCTACCCCTGTAACACCGCTGGGAATGCCAATCACAATCCTGGGTAATATTAGGGATCTACCCTCGTTAACTCGTTGAATAAAGCTTTTGAGCATCAATTCAGCGGTATCAAAATCAGCAATAACACCATCACGCAATGGACGGACGGCTATGACGTTGCCTGGAGTCCGACCAAGCATTTTTTTGGCATCCTCTCCTACCGCCAGTGCTACTTTTTCATTTTGATCAATGGCAACTACGGAAGGTTCTTGGAGTACAATTCCTTTACCAGATACATAAACTAGGGTATTAGCTGTACCGAGGTCGATACCCATATCCCATGATGAGCGAAAGTTCCTGAACAGGCCCACGCGTCTCTATGCCCCCTATTTGTTTTAATTTGTGATGATAACAGTGAGAATTTATTGTGCTGGATTTTATGATGTTTTGCTGCCTGACTCCAGTAAACCAGACTATTTTTTTCTATAATTTTTGTCAATCTTAATGGATGTTTTAGCCATCTTATTTTCTCTATTCCAAAGTTACTCAGTATAACCGTATAATTTTGACAATTATGACAAGTAATTTTTAAATCATTTTTTTGATTTAATTATATTGCTAAAGACTTAACATATTTTAAAGAATTTTACAAGATAACTTAAGAAGGGAGAAGGAGAGTTCAGATGTCAGAAGGATAACTGGTAACTTGGGTTATTATAGAGTTCACAACAAGCTAGTACATTTGTATCTAAAGGTAAAATCCATGAGCATCAATGTTGTCACCCTTGTTGGTCGTGTAGGCGGCGACCCAGATATAAAGTATTTTGAGTCGGGTACAGTTAAATGTAAATTAACATTAGCAGTCAATCGCCGATCGCGTAACAATGATAAGCCAGACTGGTTTAATCTAGAACTCTGGGGTAAAACTGCTGAAGTTGCTGGCAACTATGTGCGGAAAGGTAGCCTAATCGGGGTTAAAGGTTCGTTGAAATTCGATTCCTGGAGCGATCGCCAAACAGGTACACTCCGTTCTTCACCAGTTATTAACGTTGAACAACTGGAGTTACTTGGTTCTAAGCGTGACGGAGACGGCGGTATGTCCGATATGTCTCCAGATAATTTCTAATTGGTTCAGTTGTTAGCGGGAAAAGGTAAAAGGTGGAAGTCACCTGTTCCCTGTTCCCTGTTCCTAATAACTAATTTGTAATGTTACTGATGCTTGTACTTCCTGCTCACCAGCAACTATGGGTGTAGAAGCATCAGCGTTAGCAATCTTTGCAGCTTCAGCCCGGTAAAGCATGGGTGGTGGAGGCGCACTTGCACCATTAATTTGAATACCAACTATTTCTTTTTGTTGTAATCCCAAACTGCTGAGTACAGCTTCAGCTTGATTTTTAGCATCCTGAGTAGCTTTTTTAAGTGCTTGTTTTTGGGCATTAGCGATCGCCTCATCACTAGCAACAAAACTTACACCACTAATTTGCGTCGCCCCAACCTTTACCGCTTCATCCAATAATGAACCAGCTTGCTCAGTAGGAATACGAAAACTCACGGAGTTGCTGGCAGCATAGCCAGTAATTCGCTGTACATTATTGGCGTAGCTATAGACCGGGTTAAGGCTAATACCCGTAGTTGTCAATTTTTCTACATTCCGACTTTTCAGAAAAGCCACCACAGCTGATGATCTACGCGCCGCTTCTTTTTGCACCTCTTGGGCTGTTTTGCCTTGAATTTCCACACCTAAACTAACTTGTGATAAAGTTGTAGGAATTGCTTCCATACCACGACCACTTACAGTCAAAGTCCGCCATAATTTTTCTTTTTCTTGGGCTGATGCAGGTAATGTAAACATCACAAATAACAGTAAAATCAAAGACAAATTTTTCCCGATTTTCCCAGCATGAAAACGAGAACCAGATAAAGTAGTTCCAAGCATTAGATATACACTCCTCAAACATTTATCACTCAAGAATTCAGGATTTCAAGAATTTACAGTATTTCCACAAGTGGCATTCTTTGATTCTGAACCCCTTTCTTATACTTTGACACTGCTAAACCCAAAAAGTTGCTTGGTTACAATTTTGGCAACTAAAAAAATTACACCAGTCTCGATAATTTAATTAACCGGGCTGAAGCACCTATGGTGGTCGAGGTTGAGAATAGGGCAAAGTAAGTTATAAATACAGCAGGAGTCAGGAGTCAGGAGTAAAACTGGCTTTGTATATAGGTTTGAATTTAGATGTTGTACCTCCTAAATACGCAAACCGCTGTAATATTGGAGCTTTTTTATGACCAATACCCAATACCCAATTTATACTCTTAATCAAGATTGCATATATATTTAACCACTAATCGTTGGTGTTAGGACTGCCAATATATCAATAGCTATAAAATGGTTTCGATAAAAGAGTAAAAATAAAGAGAAGGATATTCACAGAACCAATGCAGTTTTTTAGTGCAATCAATTTTACTGTTCCCCTGTTGGCTAGTGCCACAGAATCAGCAGATAGTTCAATGGTGGTAGCAGCCGTACTGCTGAGTTTAGTGGTAATTTACTTCGCCAGCAAAGTAGGTGGCGAATTATCGAACAAAGTGGGTTTGCCCCCAGTCTTAGGTGAACTTGTCGGTGGTGTGATCATCGGCACATCTGTATTACATCTGTTGGTATTCCCAGAAGGTGGTACAGACAGTTCTAATTCATTAATCATGACTTTCCTGCAAATCACTGCTGGTTTAACTCCAGAAGCCACTCCACAGGTGTTTGCCGCACAGTCAGAAGTCGTTTCTGTTTTAGCAGAACTGGGTGTGATTATCCTGCTATTTGAAATTGGTTTGGAGTCCAATTTAAAAGACTTAATGGCAGTTGGTATCCAAGCCGTTGTTGTGGCAGTTGTGGGTGTAGCAGTACCCTTTGCAGCAGGTACTTTTGGTTTAATGACTTTATTTGGTATCAGTGCTGTACCAGCAATTTTTGCCGGTGCGGCTTTGACTGCTACTAGCATTGGTATTACCTCCAAAGTCCTTTCAGAAATAGGACGTTTGAATTCTAGAGAAGGCCAGATTATTCTCGGTGCAGCGGTAATAGATGACATATTGGGAATTATTGTCCTGGCTGTAGTTGCTAGTTTGGCGAAAGATGGTGCAGTGGATGTAGGCAATGTCATTTATTTGATTATCAGTGCCACTGTTTTTTTAATTGGGGCGATTGTTTTGGGTAATATTTTCAATAAGTCCTTTGTGGCGATCGCCGATCAACTCAAAACACGCGGTGAACTGGTTATACCAGCTTTCATTTTTGCCTTTGTCATGGCCTACCTAGCTGATGTTATTCACCTAGAAGCAATTCTTGGCGCTTTCGCAGCAGGCTTAGTCCTCGAAGAAACAGATAAACGCAAAGAACTGCAAAAGCAAGTAATTCCCATTGCCGATATGCTGGTGCCAGTTTTCTTTGTCGCTGTCGGGGCAAAAACCGATTTGGGAGTCTTAAACCCAGCAATTCCCAGCAATCGGGAAGGCTTAATTATGGCAATCTTCCTGATTACAGTCGCTATTCTTGGTAAAGTGATCACAGGTTTGGCCGTGTTTGGTCAACCTGGAATTAACCGTCTAGCAATTGGCGTGGGTATGATTCCCAGAGGTGAGGTAGGTTTAGTATTTGCCGGTGTTGGTGCTGCTAGTGGCGCTCTCTCAAAACCATTAGGAGCAGCAATAATTATGATGGTAATTCTCACTACCTTTTTAGCTCCTCCGCTGTTAAGATTCGTCTTTCCCGAACCAAAAACAGCTGCTGCTTTAGATAGTTCTTCTGACACATCATCACTCTAGCAACAGCAAATGATGACAAGGGTTTGGAAGTTATGTCAGCTTCTCAGGCAAGCCTAAACAAGTAGAAGCATTATTCTTCTGATATTTACTTGTCCATAATCAACAATGGACAAGTATATTTTGGTTTATTGTCTCAGTGCCTGATATTCTATAGCAGAATTCAGGAATAAAAATCTCTTCATATATGGCTTTTTACGTAAATTGTCTACCTCTTTCAAGTGCATACCGCTATAACTAGATCATTTATTTTGCACCACTACTTGTATAGCAGCTATAAATAATTAACGGAAACTTATTTTTTGCAATCCCCGTCTGCTGTGATAGTTAATTTTCTTAGCTTTTTATTCTTTCTAAATTGGGGAATCATATCTGTCTCTACCCTAATTCTACTCACCTGTTATATCCTGAATATTTATTCAATTATTAGGAAGTAACACCCAACAACAGGATTTGATCAGTATTATTGAAGTTGGGACAAAGTCAATACTATATTTTGCTTGTCTTTGCTGTAGACTGTTGTTAGGTATTAGCTGATCGCTGAATACTGATAAATTGACTGTTGAGCAATTATCTTGTTCCTTACCTACAGCGAATAAATAGCAACTGGGGTTATTATTTAAAAATCATTTATTATGTCTTTGTATTGCCTTTACAACTTAAACTCTAATATCCAATTCTGTCTGCTTAGAATAACCCTGTGGCAGAGAATTTTAATTTAAAATCTCCCATCCAAAATTTAAACTTGTTACAAGTGTTGACAGCGTGCAGATTTGCCAAGGTTTTGACATATTGATCACTTCTATAAATACAACTCAGGAGAAATAACTGTGAAATTACAGTGGTTACTACCCGGTACTTTTGGAACTGTTTTACTATTATCTTCACCAACTTTAGCGGCCAAATTAGAATCTTGGCGGTTTGATAAAAATCAAAACAGATTAGAAATTAACACTTCCGGTGCTGTACAACCCCAAGCACAATTAATATTTAACCCAACTCGGTTGGTAATTGATTTGCCCAACACTCAATTCGGGCGATCGCAGTTAACACAACCAATAGGTGGTAACATTCGCTCAATTCGCATTGGCCAGTTTGATCCAAAAACAGCCCGCTTAGTAATAGAACTCGCACCAGGTTACACCCTCGACCCCAAACAGATCAAATTTGTCCCCATCACTGCTAAACGCTGGACAGTACAATTACCACAATTACAAGCAGAGCAACCAACATCCCCAACCAGCAATAATAGTAATAACACCTATAGTTTAGCAACCATAGAATCCCAAGCTAAACCTGAATTTTCCACAGCAACCACCATCTCAACCGGCATAACCCAAATTCAAAAATTACAAAGCACCGGAGACGGGTTTTTTATTCGCACCAGCGGTGGCAATCCTCAAGTTAAAGTCAATCGTAGCCTGGATCGCAGCACAATATTCGTAGATATTGCTGGCGCTACTTTATCACCACTGCTTTCCCAAAAAAATCTCACTATCAACGAACATGGGGTCAGTCGCATTGAATTCAACCAATCATCAACCAGACCAACCAGTGTTCGTCTGACGTTACGGGTAGATAGAAATAGCCCCGACTGGCAAGTAACTGTAAGCGATATTGGTGGTCTGGTTTTACTACCAACTAAAGGTGTTGTCCGCTTACCTCAAAGCATTAATCCATCAAGACCGACGCTCACCACAGAAAACACAATTATTAATAACTCCCCAGCCACCATTGAGTCTGTAGAATTAGCGAATAATGGTACACAACTACTGATTAGAGCTAACCAAAATGTATCTGCTCAAGGTAGTTGGGATAGAAGTTCTGGACTATTTCGCATCACCATTCCTAATGCTAAATTAGCTCCCAGAGTCCAAGGCCCAACTTTTGATGCTAATAGCCCCGTTCTGAGGGTGCGTTTGCAACCCCAAGCCCCCAACACAGTAATTATTTTTGTTCAACCAGCTTCAGGAGTTAGCATTGGAGAACTCAACCAGATCGGCAATCAGCTTTTGGGTCTACAATTACAACGATATCGTCAAGTTAGACCTCCAATTAGTTTACCTCCCTTACCATCACCCAATAATGTAGAACTGCCAAACCCGAATATTAGAACTCCCCAGCCCCGTCGTCGTCCCGTTGTTCCCAAAGGAAAATTATTGGTGGTCATCGACCCCGGACACGGTGGTAAAGACCCAGGAGCAATTGGTATCAGTGGCTTAGAGGAAAAAGATATAATTTTACCAATTGGTAGGAGAGTGGCAGCAATTTTGCAGCAAAATGGTGTACAGGCGATAATGACAAGAGATTCGGACTACTTTGTCAGTCTCCCAGGACGAGTAGAAATGGCAGAACGAGCTAATGCCGATGTATTTGTCAGCATCCATGCTAATTCAGCGGGTGCAAACCGTCCCGAAGTTAGTGGCTTGGAAACGTATTATTACGACAACGGATTGAGCTTGGCTAGAATTGTCCACAATAGAATTCTTCAAAGTCTCAATATTAAGGATAGGAGAGTCCGGAAAGCTAGATTTTATGTTCTTAGAAAAAGTTCTATGCCCTCAATTTTAGTAGAAACAGGTTATGTAACAGGCAGAGAGGATGCAGCCAAGCTCCGAACTTCAGCTTATCAAAATCAAATGGCAGAAGCGATCGCTCAAGGTATTCTCCAATACTTAAGGCAAAGATAAGTCATGAAGCTTCATTATAGAAAGTAACAAATAATACCAAGGGGTTCAGCAATGCTGAACCCCTACAACTGATGAATGGGCAAAGCTAATTTTGATAGCTATTTTTTGTTGTCATCTAATGCTTTGCAGGTTAAATTAGTCTACGCTCATAGCATGGCAAAATTCTGAGTATATGCTATAGTGTTACGCCATTAGTTAAGTTGTATCCCAATACCAGCACAAAGCTAAAGTTTGGGCGGTAGAGGTGTGAGGATTTGCCAAGATGTTGAGATATTGACGACTCCCATGAATGCGAATCAGGAGAAATGACTGTGAAACTACACTGGTTAATACCCAGCACTGTTGGAACTATCTTCATGCTATCATCGCCCGCAATGGCTGCAAGATTAGAATCCTGGCGGTTTGATACCAATAAAAATCGACTAGAAATAAACACATCTAGTCCTGTCCAACCTCAAGCACAATTGATCTTTAACCCGACTCGGTTAGTAATTGATTTGCCAGGTACTACCTTTGGCCGTCCCCAGCTAACCCAACAAGTAGGTGGATCAATTCGCGCTATCCGAATTGGACAGTTTGACGAACAAACCACACGCCTAGTTGTAGAGCTGATGCCAGGTTATACTCTAGACCCCAATTTAGTAAAATTTACAGCCAATACTGGTAGTCGCTGGCTAGTACAATTACCACAAATAATAGCTGAAGCCCTTCCTTCCTCTGGAAATACAGGCGAACAAGCAGCAGAAACACCTGCATTTATACCCCCTCAATCACCCTTTACTCCAGCAGCCACCCCCAGCAATACTTACAATATGGTGACAACATCTCCTGTCACCCTACCTAATCAAGAAGTGGCTATTAGTCCCACAGAAAGGGTTACTCAAATTGAGAATTTGCGAGTCACAGGGGATGGTTTTTTTATCCGTACTAGTGGCGGAAATCCTCAAATACAAGTTAATCGCAGCCTAGATAACCGAACTATAAATCTAGAAATTACAGGCGCGGCTTTATCATCAAATCTAAAACAACGAGATTTGTTAATTAATCGCTATGGTGTTAGTCGCATTCAATTTACCCAAGTCTCAAGTAGAACCCCTATTGTTCGCATGACTTTGCGGGTAGATAGCAATAGCCCCGATTGGCGCGCAACAAGTAGCGGTAATGATGGTTTTGTTGTCCTGCCTAATCGTTTTACCAGATTACCAAATAGTCAACTCTCTACACAAATTCCCAGTAATTCTCCGGCTACAATTCAAGCTGTGGAATTGGCTGCTAATGGCACGCAATTACTAATTAAAGCTAACCAAGCTGTATCTGCTACAGGTGCTTGGGATAGAAGTTCTGGTTTGTTTCGCATTATTATTCCTAATGCCAAGTTAGCTAGTAAAGTCCAAGGGCCAGCTTTTGACGCTAATAGTCCTATTCTCAGGGTGCGTTTGCAACCACAAGCGCCTAATAATGTAGTTGTCTTGGTTCAACCTGCATCAGGTATACAAATTGGTGAACTTAACCAAGTGGGAGAACAAATTTTAGCTCTGCAATTACAAAGCTCTCGTCGTTTACAACCTCCTATTAGTCTACCTCCCTTACCAGGAACTAGAGGACAGCTACCATCTATTGAAGACAATCCTCAACCACGTCAACAGCCGCGTTTATCAGTTCCCAGAGGAAAATTAATAGTCGTTATTGACCCCGGACATGGTGGTAAAGATTCCGGCGCTCCCGGTATAGGTGGTTTATTAGAAAAGGATGTGATTCTGCCTATTGGTAGGAGAGTGGCTGCAATTTTGGAGCAAAATGGCGTACAAGCCGTAATGACGCGAGATGCTGACTTTTTTGTGGAGTTGCAAGGGCGTGTGGATATAGCCAAGCGGGTAAATGCTACTTTATTTGTTAGCATTCATGCTAATTCGGTTGATAGTCGTCCTGATGTCAATGGTTTAGAAGTATATTATTACGACAGTGGTTATGATTTAGCAGAAGTTGTTCGCAAGACTATTCTCCAAGATATCAGCACTATCAAAGATAGGGGAACGCGCAAAGCCAGATTTTATGTGCTTAGAAAAAATACTATGCCCGCAATTTTAGTGGAAACAGGCTACATGACAGGTCGTGAGGATAATCCCCGTTTAGGATCTCCAGAATACCAAAGTCGGATGGCTGATGCGATCGCTCGTGGTATTCTCAAGTACCTACAGCAAAGATGAACAAGCAGGAGTATGACTAACGCTGCCCTATCAGGAGTTCAGAAGAAGAAAGAAGAAAGAAGTTTTTTCCCCCTGCGCCTCTGCTCCTCTGCTCCCTATCATTAGTAGTCAATAATCAGATTGTCTGCTAAATTCTGTATTTTAAATAGAAACCGCTAAATCAATATTTGCCTGTGTATTCATCTTCCATTTTTGAAAGTAATTTTGACGATTTCTCTGACCAAAACTCTCAATGTGCCATTGGGGTGTTTGACAGTGGTGTGGGAGGTCTAACGGTATTACGACAAATTTATAAGCAGCTTCCCAATGAATCTATTATTTACTTTGGAGATACTGCTCACCTGCCTTATGGTATTCGTTCACAAGCAGAAATTTTACAATATGTAAGGGAAATACTGAACTGGATGCAGCAGCAACGGGTGAAAATGGTAATTATGGCTTGTAATACCAGTTCTGCCCTAGCTCTAGAAAACGTCCGCCAAGAATTTGACTTTCCCATTCTCGGAGTAGTTCTACCAGGAGCAAGAGCCGCAGTCCAGCAAGGTAAACGAATAGGTGTCATTGCTACTCCAGCTACTGCTAAAAGCAATGCCTACCGTCAGGCTATTATGGAAATACAACCTGATGTTCAAGTCTGGCAAGTTAGTTGTCCAGAATTTGTGCCACTAATTGAACAAAATCGCATCCATGACCCCTACACAACAGAAGTAGCCAAATCCTATCTAGAACCTTTAATCAAACAGGAAATTGATACTTTAGTCTACGGCTGTACCCATTATCCTCATTTAGCACCTGTATTGCGATCGCTCCTTCCTTCCTATGTTAAGTTAGTTGACCCAGCAGTTCATGTTGTAGCAGCTTGCGCCCAAGAGTTAGACCTATTAAGCATCCGAAATACTCGCTTACCAATGCCTACTCGCTTTGCTGTCAGCGGCTGTCCACAACAGTTTGCTCAGTCTGGATTACAGTGGTTAGGCTACACTCCTCTGGTAGAACAGGTCTACCTAACTGATGCCACAGTCTCATAGTCATAAATCATAAGTCATTGGTCAAAACATCAACCAATGACCTGTGTTATTGGCTATTAACTACCCCAGTCACCTTAGTTCTTAATCCTCTTTCCTGCTTGTGCTGTTCCTGGATAACACTATCCCTACTTTTAATAACATTATTTCTACCTGTTCGTTTTGCTAATGCTAATAATAAGTAGACAGTAAATAAATATCCAGAAGCTAAAATAAATATCATCATAGGCATATTTCCATAAATCATTGTTCTACCAACTCTGCTTTCAAAAGAAGATAAAATTGCATACGAAAATAGCAGAACTTCAGCGAATCAAGTACATTCTTGATTGCTGTAGTTGGCTATGCAAAGCCAACCAGTAGAGTAATTATCCTCTCCGGTCAAGCGATTTATTATTTAATTTACTTGTTCGCAGACCACACATCCGACAGCAGTAAAATTGCTAAACAGCAATCTCAAACTGCGCTCCTCAGCAGTCTACCCAGTCTGCGTTATTTACCCTCACACCAATTAAGTAAGATATACACTCATACTCCACTGGAGATTAATGAGCTTAGTGGCTTCCCTCACAGGAAACGCATAATCCAACCCAAAAGGTCTTCTGGCCGCACATCAAACAATCAGGAATCATTCCCTTCATTTTGTGGGCAACTGGTTATTTTAGACTCACAAATCCAATGAGTAAGATCACCTAAAGATGATTTACTTTCTTGGAAGTGAATATCTGAAAGATTTAAAATTCCTATAATCTAGCGTAACACAACAGACCTGCATTTTTAGCTAACTTCTAGACTAAATTTCAAATTTTCTCAATGTTGACACACAAGCTTTTCTAATTTTTCATAGTGCGCGAAAAATTGTCAATAAAGAAAGTTTGAAGGGAAATTGTAAAACCTATTCTTGGGTGTTTTAATATACTAAGTATTTAATTCAGGTAGTAATTGTTAACTTTGTCCCAGACTACAAGAGCTAGTAACGGAAGTTGTTTGTGCTAATCCGAAAAATGGGACATGGGAGTTCCAGATCAAAACTTTGCGCTGGCTATGGTTTATCTTAAAATGAGTAAAGGATATGTAAACTTTCGTAACCTAAGTCAGAGTCCGCCCATCCATGACCCCAGCCACCTCCCTGTTTACCCCTGTGGAAGCAGACCTGCGAATACTAGCAGATAACCTCACACAGCTAGTTGGAAATCGCCACCCCATCCTCTATGCAGCTGCCGAGCATTTATTCGGAGCTGGGGGCAAGCGTATTAGGCCAGCAATAGTGCTACTGATATCGCGGGCAACCATGCTAGAACAAGACATTACACCCCGTCATCGACGCTTGGCGGAGATTACGGAGATGATTCACACAGCCAGTTTGGTACATGATGATGTAGTTGATGAATCTAATGTACGGCGTGGTGTGCCGACAGTTCATAGTTTGTTTGGAAATCGTATTGCTGTATTGGCAGGAGATTTCCTTTTTGCTCAATCTTCCTGGTATTTAGCTAATCTGGACAATTTGGATGTGGTCAAACTGCTTTCAGAAGTGATCATGGATTTAGCCGCAGGGGAGATTCAACAGGGTTTGAATCGTTTTGATACAAATCTTTCTACAGAAACGTACCTCAAAAAGAGCTATTACAAAACAGCCTCATTAATTGCTAACAGTTCTAAAGCTGCTGGCTTACTCAGTGAAGTTTCACAAGAGAGTGCTGAAAATTTGTATAACTATGGTAAGCATCTTGGTCTGGCATTCCAAATAGTAGATGATATTCTAGATTTCACTGGTTCAACAGATACATTGGGTAAGCCAGCCGGATCGGATCTTAAAAGCGGTAATTTAACGGCACCAGTGCTATTTGCCTTGGAAGAACAACCTTACCTAGAAGTTCTGATTGAAAGAGAGTTTGCCCAAGAAGGGGACTTGGAGCAAGCACTAGGACTGATTTCAGATAGCCAAGGCATACAGAAGGCCAGAGAATTAGCTGCTCACCATGCTAAAGCATCCGCTGAACATATTGCCACGCTAGAACCCTCAGAATCACGGCAAGCACTAATTAACATGACTGATTATGTACTGAGTCGGCTTTATTAGGGAATTTTAGATTTTAGATTTTCAGTTCAATCCAAAATCTAAAATCTAAAATTGATTCAAGCGATGTTGGGAGGCACTTGCTGATTGGGTTTTTGCGGCTGTAGGCACTGCTGAATCAGGTTTTTCAAGTCGGTTCGCTGCACTTCAATAGCGTTACTGGTCGTGCCAGGAGTCTCAAAAAAAACTATACTATCTACTGGTTCTAAAGCTACCAGTTGAAACAAAATATTAATTACAGGAATGGCTTTACCTGCTACTTGAGGGTTAAGCCCAGCAGATGAAGAGAGGGAAATATCCTGTAATCTAGGAAAGGCGTAAACTACGTGCTTTTCCAGTTTTGGATTTTCCTTGTTACTTAATGTAGTTAAAATCCACCTTTCCTGCAAATTTTGGAGAATATAGTATTGAGAGTGGCGTAATTTTTGAGCGATCGCTCTCAGAGCCGGAGCAATTGTAGCCACAAGTTCTGGTGTCTTGCCATCATGAGGTGCATTATCAATCAATAATTGAATTTGTGCTTCTAGATCAGTCATGACTTGTAAATGGTTTCTGATTGATGTCCAAAATATTAAATCAGGGAACAGGGAGCAGGGGGGAACATAATAACTGACAACTGATAACTGATTAGCTGATACGCAAAATCTATTAAGCTAACACCCACAGCCCTACAGGTTGTGTTTAAGTATGTTAGGGTCTTTTTCAAAATCTGACTATGAATTCAGCCGCAACCGCAACTACTCAGGGAGACAAATCTATCGGCGTGGAGGTTATATTTCAATTTCTATTGAAAGAACTACAGCAGTCAACCAAGGCTACTCACAAAAATTGCCGTGACGTGGCATTGCGAATTGCAGGTGAAGTCCTGCGGATTTGCAATGAAAGTAAACGCATTCAAGCTTCTGGTGACATAGAAAACTCCGCCATGACCCTAGCTCGACATCGGCTACAACAATGCCTTCGGTATTATCAATTGGGGTCGAATCGTAGCAGGGTGGAACTACACAGTACATTAAGTGCCATAATTTATCGTTACATTAATCCTCCTCAGAAGCAATTGAGCTATCAAGGGCGGCTGACTATCATAGAAGATTTTCTTCAGAATTTTTATCTGGAGGCACTAAATGCTTTTCGTAGGGAAAATCAACAAGAACCTACCTATCGCCCCCAAACCCTACTAGAATTATCCGAGTACATGGCATTTACGGAACGCTATGGCAAACGTCGTATCCCCCTACCCGGCCGTCAGCAACAGCTAATTATTCTGCGAGCGCAAACTTTTTCGCAACAACAGCCGCCAGAAACTAGTGTGGATATAGAGCAAGCGGCCGAAGGCAGTGGCAATGAAACTGACAGTTTTTGGGAAGAGCCAGCTGTGCAACAACTGCGTTCTGCTATGGCTATGCAGGCAGAAGCCGAACCAGAAGAAGATACTTTGCGTTCTGTTGTAGTTACCGAATTAATGAATTATCTCGAACAAAGACAACAATCGGACTGTGCTGATTATTTCTCCCTCCGTCTCCAGGATTTATCAGCACAAGAGATTGAGTCAGTTTTGGGTTTAACTCCGCGTCAACGAGATTACTTACAACAGCGTTTTAAGTATCATTTAATTCGGTTTGCACTTTTGCATCGTTGGGAATTAGTTCATGAATGGTTAGAAGTTTCTTTACCCACTAATTTAGGATTAACTCCCCAGCAATGGCAAGTCTACACAGGAAAGTTGGACGATAAACAGCGGTCTTTATTAGATTTAAAGCAAAAAGGACAGTCTGACGAAGCGATCGCCAAAACTTTAGGCTTGTCAATGGCACAACTGCAAAAACGGTGGTTTAAGATTTTGGAACAAGCTTGGGAAATTCGTAACTCATTTGTGTCCGGATCTGGTGCATCTACCCATGAATAGTGACTCACAACCCTTACAATACCAGTGACTCGTAGGAGCTTGACAAATAATGTCAAACCGGCGAGTATCCCTCGGTAGAGTATGAGAAAATTGATGGGGTAGAAGACCCTCTCAAGGAAGCCGCTACATTATTAAGTGGTAAGGCAGAGTTGGGAGGACAACCCCTAACCTTTCAACTAGGAGAAATTCCTACTGTGCAAGAACGTTTTCAAGCCGTCCTCAAGCGTCGGTTACAAGTCGAAATCCAAAACCACCCACCTTTATTCCCTTGGGAAAGCCAGTTAATAGATTATCCAGAATTTGTGGAAGAGCCGTCGATTGCCTTAGTTCCTGCCTGGGGGTGGTTGGCACAGCAATCAAAGCTCAATCTTCCAGTTTCTTTACCAGATAAAATTTTTCAACAATTAATGGAAAAGTGCCAGTTATTACTGACATCTTCTCTGCCTTTAGGGCCTAAACTGGTTCAGGCAGTAGAAAGCCTTTTCCCGGAAGATTACCAGTTAATTAATGATTTAGCTGGATTGGTACTCAGAACTTCCTATCGATCTGTTGATGCGCTGGAGACTATACCCAATATTCAGAGTGATTATTCAGATTTACAACCACGTCAACAAATGGCGTTGTCGTTAATAGCAGCTAAACAACTGCTGGAAAATCTGACATTGCCAATTTCTTTCACTAATCCAGTGATTGAAAAACAATGGCAAACTAATGCGGGAACTCTGAGTATTCGAGTAGAATTACAAGCCTTGGGTCAGAGAACAAAGTTATCTGTTCATGGTGAGTTACCTACTTCAGGCGTTTTGAAGCTGCATGGAAATAGTACCCAAGTGATTGGCAGCACTAGTGCTGGAGGTAATGCTCCTAGCTCAGGAGAGGTAGTGGCAGAATCTGCGAATCTAGCCAATCCTAGTGTGGAATTATTCTGTGAACGCGCCAATAAAACCTATACTCTGGAAGTTGAATTTCCAGAAATAGAAGAACAACCTCTGTTCTTGGCGATTAATCTCATGATGTAATCCTAGTTACTGCTGCCAGCACTCTCAGTTGATAAACGCCAATAAAACAAGATGATCATCCTGGTTTTCAAGTTTACTCCTCTTTGCAAAAAACACTAATTAGGTCATCTATAGTAGGTAGCTATGAGCAGGACACTTCCTAAAACAGCGTAGATTCCCTTAGATACCTAGAGGGAGTCTAAGGCTAGGATAGAGTAAGGCTAAGGTTGAAGACAAGGTGATTAGCTTTGATTCCTAGCATTGTGTCCTTAGCGTCTATATCATAGTTCTACTTACTTAAAAATGTTAAATTTTTCCAGGATAAATCGGTTTTGGCGTGTACCCGCAGGTGATTACTGGCGACAAAATAAACAAAGGTCGTCTTCAGCAGAAGTGGAAGATTCTATTTCCTTGCGGGTACTGGTACTAGGGCTGGTGGTGTTAGGAACTGTGGCGACGGATATTGCATCTGAGACTAACTTTAGTCTTTGGGCTGTTCCTTTGAGTATAGTTGGTGCAATTTGGAGTTACTACCGTCGCCGCAATGCTAATATTCCGGTTAAGTTCTGCATTGCTATTGGAATGTTGGTCGCTTTGGGGGCTTTTTTTGGTAGGTTTTTGGGCGACTGGAATGATACAAGGATGAATTTGGCTCAATTGCTGATTGAGCTTCAGGTGCTGCACAGCTATGATACTCCCCGACGCAAGGATTTGGGCTATTCGATTGTGATTGGGTTAATCTTGTTGGGTGTGGCTGCAACTGTGAGTCAAACTATGGGTTTTGCTCCTGTGTTGCTGTTATTTTTGGGTGTGGCTCTACCAACTTTGGTTTTAGATTATCGCTCACGGTTGGGTTTGAGGCCATTAACAAGAACAGGGTCGGGTAAAAAGAATTTTACGAGTGCTAATTTTAAAGTTTTAATTGTCAATTTTTTACTAATTTTGGGGCTAGGGCTAGGAATTTTTGCTGTTTTACCTCGTTTTCCTGGTTATCAATTACGTTCTTTTCCTGTGAGTGCGCCGATTGATGTCAAGGGTGATTTTACAGGTCGTAGTATTAATAATCCTGGTTATGTCCGCGAAGGTAGTGGTGAAGGTGAGGGGAACGGTACTGGACAGGGAAGAAGTGGTGAGCCAGGTAAGGTAGATAATAATTTTTATTACGGTTTTAATAGTGAGATGAACCAAAATCTGCGGGGGGAAATGAAACCCAAGGTGGTGATGCGGATTAGATCCCAAGCAGAAGGTTTTTGGCGTGTTTTAGCTTTTGACCGTTATACAGGTAAGGGATGGAAAATTTCTCGAAATGATGATGTTACTACTTTGAGGCGTTCTTCTTGGTCTTACAGAATTTCTCTGGATCTACCATTAATTACAAATCCTACGAAGGAAGTAGTACAAACTTATAATGTGGTATCAGATTTGCCTAATTTGATTCCTGCGTTGTCTTATCCGAAGGAAATTTATTTTCCTGGTGCAGTGATTGCGGTTGATCAGGAAGGGGGTTTACGATCGCCTGTACAATTATCGGAAGGGATGACTTATACTGTAGTTTCGGAAGTTCCCACACGCGATCGCACATTGTTGGGTAAAGCTTCAAATAAATACCCTCCAGAGATTAAAAATTATTATCTCCAAATACCGCCAGAAATTGCTGATAAAGTCCGGCAAAAAACTGAGGAAATTCTGGCAGGATATAATCATGAACGGGTTTCTCGCACGGAAGATACTAAAACTCTAGATTCAGCTTACGAAAAAGCACTTTACTTAGCTCAATATCTCAAACAAAAATACTCTATTCCTGAAAATCCTTTGGGATTACCTTATTTGGATGCAAAAGAAGATTTGGTGGAAGCCTTCTTGTTTAAACATCAAGGTGGTTATCCAGACCATTTTTCGACTGTGCTAACGGTGATGCTGCGTTCTATTGGTATTCCTGCACGGTTGGTAGCTGGGTTTGCACCGGGAGAGTTTAATCCGTTTACAGGGATGTATATTGTCCGTAATACAGACGCTTACTCCATGACGGAGGTATATTTCCCTAAATATGGCTGGTTCGCATTTGATCCGATTCCTGGTCATCCCTTAATACCTCCTTCCATTGAAGAAGATCGGACTTTTAGTGTATTGCGTCAGTTTTGGAATTGGGTGGCTGGTTGGCTACCTTCACCTGTGACAGGGTTGCTGAATGGTATATTTGGGACATTATTTACTTGGTTGTTTAGAGCGATCGCTTGGTTTATAGCTTTATTCTCCAAAGGTTGGTTAGGTGTTTTAACTGGTTTAATAGTAGGAACAACTACAGCTTTCTTAGGTTGGTTGGGTTGGGTACAGTGGCGAAAATGGCTCAACAGTAGGTGGTTAAAGAAATTACCACCAGTAGAAAGTCTGTATCAACAAATGCTGCAATGGACAGCCGCAAAAGGTTTAGGTAAACATCCAGCGCAGACACCTTTGGAATATGCCCAGGTATCATACAACCAACATCCAATAGAAACGGCTCAAATCATTGATGAAATTTGTCAAGCTTATGTGAGTTGGCGTTATGGCGGTCATACTCCTAACTGGCAGGAATTACAACAACGGTGGAAAGAATTGCAGAAGATGAAGACTATTAGTAGGTGACAGGTGACAGGTGACAGGTGACAGGGAAGATAGCAAAGGTAGAAAATTCCTACTCAGCACTCACAACTCGGTACTTTGCCATAACTAAGCGCCCACCATGCTAAATGGGTAAATTGGGCGCACTCAAACCAAGTGAAACCAAAAGCGAGATAGGCTATTACCAAGGCTTCAATTCCCCGGTATGGTGATTTAATTACCTGAAAGAAACACCATCCTAATAGCCCTAAATAGGCAGCTAAACCTAGTAAACCTACAGATAAGGATGTATCTAAAAATAAATTATGTGCTTTTGTTGTGGGTAGTTGCAACGTTTGCATCTGCCCTTTTTTGTCTCGATATTCAAAATTAAAATCATCTAAACGAGTTAACTTACCTAATGTCACACTACTATAAATATCAGCAAAAGCAACACCGTAACCATCACTACCCCACCCAAACAAAGGACGTTGACGAATGCCATAATTTGCTATTTGCCACAAATGGACTCTATCTAATGTCATTTCTTGAATAGGTGGTAATTTATTTGTATATCTGGTGTAAGTGGTAATAGTAATTATTAATAAACATAGTAATGTAACGGGAATTAATAATTTATAATATTTACGTCCTAACAGATAAATAGTTGCTACTAATAAAGCTAAAATACCTGTCCTAGTTTGGGAGAGTATTAACGCTGGTATAATGAGGATACTTGCAATAATAGCAAAATTTGTATTTATCCATTGCCATTGCCAACCAACAAATGTAATCACTGCTATTGCTGCGAGAACAAAAGAAGTATGACCACGATGGGAATATAAACCTATTGGTTGTTGATTTTGAAAAATTGTACTTTGTAAAATGTTGTCTTGAATTAATTTTCCTGTTGTGGCAGTATAGTCAATTCGCCAGTCTATCACTTGGGGAAAGATGCTAAGTGCTAGAATTACTCCACCAATTACTAAACCTTGAAGTTGAGAACGGCCCGTTTGTATTCACAAGTTCTGGAAATAAAGTGAAATAAAAGCTGAATCGTTTAGGAATTGAGGTGTTATTAATAATTTGTATACCAATTTGTACAGAAAATTTAGTTTGAAAATGTCTTGGTGGAATTGGTAATAAAGATTCCAAAATGCTTAGAATTTTCCGCATTACATTTTTTCTTGATAATAAAATAGTCTGCTCAGGAACTATAGTTTCAAAGCGAATACCATCTACTTCAAAGGCATTGTTACTGTTTGATTCAAAAGTATTCATATTACAAAAGCAATATTTTATTGTAATTACAACAAAATATCATTGATAAAATTTGTTACTCTAACAACTTGCTGCTCTAGGTCAAAATCTGATATTTGATTGGGGATTGCTTTTTGCTTAATTTGGATTTCTTCAAAAGTTATTTTTTGCATTAAATTAGCTAATGATTTGATATAAGTATCTTCCCACGGTTTAGCGCCTGGCAACTTCCAAATCCAATCTCCACAAATATCATAGGCCATAGGAATTTGACTTGTAACTACTGGCAATTTTGCTGCTAGATACTCACTAATTTTTGTGGTATAGCGAAAACTACCAACTCTGTCTACGCTTTGAGGTAAACTAGCAACATCCATGGCTGCCATGTAATCAAGTACCTGTTCAACGGGGACATTACCTGGCAGAAAAATGCGCTTTTCTAAATCTGCTGCTGCTAATTTCTGTAAATAATTTAATCCACTTCCATTTCCAACTACTAAGATGCTGATATCTTGGCGGTTAGTTTTATGGAATGCTTTTAATAATTCATAGCCATAGCAGTATTGAAAACGTTGAGTCCAAGCTATTGAACCTAGTAAACCAAATACTAGAGAATCTTCTGGAATTCCTAGTTGTTTACGAATTTTTACTCGACTATCGGCTAACTGTTCCATAGTCCGAGTGCAATGTGACCAACCTGCTGCTGTTACTGCTTTTGGCGCTCCAAATGTTAAGGCTCGACCTACTAAATAAGGTGTCCAACCAATAAATCCAGCGCAAAAACGACAGAGTATTTGCTCATATAGATTTACAATTGGTGCAAGGATGGGATAATTTAAACTAATAAAAGGTGCGATCGCATCCCCACTACTGAAAATATAAGGAATGCCGAAAAACAATCGCAGCCATAAACACGCCATACCCCCTACAAATCCTGTCCCTTCCATCACAACTAGTCTTGGTTTTGTGTGTACAGCTTGTTGAATAATATTAAGCAAGCTTTTGAACTTATCACTCCGTTCAAATTCCATAACCTGAACTGTAAAGTTTTGTAAAAGTTTCAAAATTCTAGCTTCATCATTTGATTTTGTGCCGTTAGTAGCGAAAACCAAGATTTTAGCTTCTACCATCTGATGTGCCTCTATTCAGTCAACATATTTTTACAATACTCATGCTGTAATATATTTTAGGGCTTATGCACTTTACAAATTAATCAATGGTATGGATTTTCTGAAATAGCTCATCTCAGGCATTAGTTAATCACTCAGTTAGTGATCAGCATTTCTCCAAAATACATACAGCAGATTGCAGATCAATGAGGTACAGCATCAAAATTGAAACCTATATACCAAGCCAGTTTCACTCCTGACTCCTGACTCCTGAATTCTGCTGTAATTGATGTTTTCTTTAAATATGTAAGTCCTATATTTTTTTCAGATCACTAAAATTATATGCGCCTTGCAATTATATGCGATTACCTGGAAGAAAACTGGCATAGCATGGATTTATGCGCTCAAATGCTACTTAAGCAAATGCAAGCTGAACACACAGCATCTATTCAAGCTATACAAGTTCTTCCCACATTTAAAAGGCGATTTCAACAAATTCCTCAATTTGGTAAACAGCACTTTGCCTATAATGCAGACCGTCTACTTAACCGAGTTTGGTACTATCCCCAATATCTCAAAAAAAGGGTGTCAGATTTCGATTTTTATCACATTGCTGACCACTCCTACGCCCAATTAGCCCATGTTTTACCACCAGAACGCACGGGAGTATATTGTCATGATATTGACGCTTTTCGCTCCCTTGTAGAACCAAAAAAAGAACCTAGACCAGGCTGGTATCAAGCCATGTCGCAGAGAATTTTAAGCGGTTTACAGTCAGCTGCTATTGTATTTTATTCTACCGCAGAAGTTAGAAAACAAATTGAGCATTACCAGCTAATAGAACCATCACGGCTAGTTCATGCTCCCTATGGTATTGCCGCAGAATTTAGTATTACTACAGGTAGTCAAAGTGATGTTGACCAAGAAATAATCAAAGAAATAGGTACTGCACCTTTTATTCTCCACGTCGGTAGTTGCATTCCTCGTAAACGTATTGATATTCTATTAGAAATATTTGCACGAGTACGCAATATTCATCCCAAGTTACAACTAGTTAAAGTTAGTGGTGAGTGGACACAAAGCCAAAAGCAACAAATTGCTGATTTGAATATTAGCAATTCGATCATTCACCTACAGGGTTTAGAACGGGCAACTATAGCATATCTTTACCAACGAGCATCAGCTGTGTTATTACCAAGTGAAGCAGAAGGTTTTGGATTACCTATAATTGAAGCCTTAGCTTGTGGAGCAGTAGTAATTGCTAATGATATTCCTGTACTGCGTGAGGTGGGTGGACAAGGGGTGATATACTCCCCGAATGCGGATGTGTCAGCCTGGGTGAAGACGGTGACACAAGTCTTGTCAAGCCCGACTATAGCTCCTAATATCAATCTTCGTTTAAATCACGCACAAAAATATTCTTGGTCTAATCACGCGCAAATTATTGCCCAATCTTATTTAAAATTAGCGGGTATGGAAAACTAACTATAGCAGGGAACAGGGAACAGGGAACGGGGTTGAAAGTCTTTTCGTGTATGGATTTTTGACGTTAATTGTGTATCTCATTAATTATATGAAAATTGTATTTGTCAACCCAGTAGGAGCGATTGGTGGTGCAGAAAGAGCTTTGCTCACTATTATGGCTGCACTTTTGAATACAAAGCCAGATATGCAAATTTACCTGATTGCTGGTACTGATGGATCTTTAATAGGACAAGCTGAGAAATTGGGAGTGGAAGTAAAGGTACTAAAATTGCCAGAAGAATTTAACCAACTGGGTGACAGTGCTTTGAGGGGTAATAGCAAAGTTGCAGCAGGAATGAAATTGTTATTTCAGCTAGTAAGTCTTGTTCCTAGTTTATGGCGATATATCAACGAATTCCGGCAAATCATCAAATTACTGAAACCTGATCTGATTCACACCAATGGTATTAAAGCTAATCTCATTACAGCATTGGCTGGAGTCAAGGATATACCTGTAATTTGGCATATTCAAGATTTTTATGGTGCGCGTCCTGTGGTGGCAAGAGTGCTAAGATGGGCGAGTAAGAGGGCAACAAGTGCGATCGCAATTTCCCAATCTGTAGCACAAGATGCCAAAGCCACCTTACCAGGCTTACCGATAGAAGTAATTTATAGTGCCATAGATATTAATTACTTTTCTCCTCATCCTTCCTCTTCCCATCTTCCCCTACGAGTGGGACTAGTTGCTACCTTTGCCCGTTGGAAGGGTCATGATATTTTCCTAGAAGCCGCATCAGAAATTATTAAAAACCATCCTCATCTAAACGTGCGTTTCTGTATAGTTGGTGGGGCGATTTATAAAACTCGTGGTTCCCAATTTTCCGAACAAGAATTAAAAGACAAAGCCACACATCTAAATATTGCAGACAAAGTTGATTTTCTCGGTTTTCAGCAAGACATAGCCGAAATTTACCGTTCATTGGATATTGTAGTTCATGCTAGCACTCAACCAGAACCATTTGGTTTGGCAATAGTAGAAGCAATGGCTTGTGGTAAACCAGTGATAGTATCCCAAGCTGGTGGTGCAGCAGAGTTATTTACCCATAACCATGATGCCGTTGGTGTATCTCCCGGAGAACCAAAAGCCTTAGCGGCTGCTATTCTGGATTTGCTTAATAACCCAGAAAAACGTCAATTGCTATCAGAACAAGCAAGGCATACAGTTACAAAACGTTTTAGTCACGAACGTTTAGGTGAGCAAATTTTGGCTGTTTATACTCTACTAATTGCGTAATAACTAGAATCTGGCTGGTTAGCATTAATGCCATTCATTGCCACACCTAAAACATTTTGGTCAGCTTTATCCAGCATTTCCTTAGACAGTGAAACACTGGTAGAATCAGCCACTCCTGGACGGACTACAAACAAAATTCCATTTGACAGTTTTCCTAAAATAGTTGCGTCCGCAGCTACCGTCAAGGGCGAAGTATCAATTATGACAAAATCATACTTTTGTGCAACTTGGGCAACAAACACAGCCATTTGACTAGAATCCAGTAGTGAAGCTGGGTTATGATTTAATTCGCCAGCAGTAAGAACTTCTAAGTTAGGTATAATTTCATTCACAGCTAGGTTTAAATCTAACTGACGTTTGAGAACATTGCTTAAACCAACTTCATTCGGAATTTCCCAAATTTTGTGCTGACTGGGATTACGTAAATCCGCATCCACCAGTAATACATTGCGTCCCAATTGAGATATAGAGAAAGCCAAATTCGCAGCAATTGTTGATTTACCTTCTTTAGGGACCGCACTCGATATAACAATCACCTTAATTGATTGTTCTGAATTAAAAAATCTCAAGTTAGTTTGCAACATCCTGAAAGCTTCGCTAATAGGAGAATCAGGTTGTTTTCTGACAATTACCTCTGGAATAAAACCACCATTGGGAAAAGGTGGAATATAGCCAAGTAAGTTATAACCCAATAAATCTTTGGCAGATTTTGAAGTTTTGATCGTTGTGTCCAATCTTTCCAAAACAAACGCTGTCGCTACCCCCAACACGATACCACCAATTAATCCTTGCAGTAAGTTTATATACTGCCTGCTCTTAATAGGTACACCAGGAATTAAGGCTGGTGTAACAATCCTGGCATTGCTGACTTGTAGATTTTCTGCTACCTGTAGTTCTTGATAACGAGCCAAAAGGTTTTGATAGCTAGTCTCAGTTGCAGCTATTTCCCGTTCTAATTGACGCTGTTGCAATTCCAACTGAGGCAAAGTATTAGCCCTTTGTCGGTAAGATTCAATAACTTGAGCTAAAGATTTTAATCGTACTTGCAAACTGAGTCTTTCAGCTTCAGCAGCAGCGTATTGGCTAAGAATTCCTTGCTGTAAACCAAGCGTTCTCAGTTGTACAATTCTGTCAGGTTCTTTGATTTGATTTAAACGTCCTGCTTTACCAATAAAGCTTTGTTCTATCCTTTTTGCTAGTTCTCTTTTGAGGATAACTTCCTCTTTTTTGAGATCAATCATCGTGGGATGAGTATCCGTCAAACGCAACGCAGTCACAGCTATCTTTTGCTGGATATCTTGCAGCTGTCCAAGCACGGAAGTAGTCGATGGAGATTCACCCACAAAACCGTTAATTACGGCCTGCTGTGAAGTAATACCAAACAGCGACTGAATTGATTGTAACCGCGCAGTTTGCGAAGATAAATCAGATCTAGCCGCAGCTACTTGTTTATCTAAATCGGTAAGGATGCCCACACTTGATGCAGCTTCAGCTTTCAGGTCTAAAACTCTGTTCTGTTGTTTAAAAAATTGTAATCTGCGTTCAGCTGTTTGTAATGCGGCTTTCCTTACTGGTAACTGTTGAGCAATAAAGTCTCTTGCTGATCTTGTTTGAGCTCTGTTGGCATTGATATCATTCTCTATATAAATTTTCATTAAAGCGTTAACAATTGAAGCCGCTTTTCTGGGATCTTCACTTGTGAAATATACTTCTAATATATCAGTGTTCTCAATATTTGTTACCTCAAGGTCTTTTAAAAAAATCAGAGGGTTCATATTAAGTTCAAGGTTACTGATTACCTTTTCAGCCAAGGGTAGAGAACGTAAAACAGCTACCTCTGTTCCTAATGGTCTACCGCTGACAGAACTCTCTAATTGTCCTAATTGATTACCTACTCCTGTGAGGGAAGAAGTAGAATTCTTTTTCAATACCAGCTGCCCTCCTGCCTGATAAAGAGGGGTTTCTATAATTGTTTTCACTATGCTTAAGGCTAAGAGTGTCATGAAAACTATAGAAGTGGGCAACCAACGTCGCTTAAGTATTGACCAGTAACGTAAATATTCTTCCATATTGTTGTCTATGAAGTTTGATTTTTATGTTTTCTATCGTCAGATTTGGCTTTTTTGCTATTTCTCGAATCAGCAAAGACTTTAATTTTACATATTTATTTACAGAAATGAATGTTGATATTGAAATTGGTATATTTTGCAACATTGTTCTAAGATGTTACGCTTAAAATTTTGAAGTAGTAAATACTACAAAATTTTCATTTGTATATATCCTAAGACATATAGATGTTTAGTGTCGCGAAAAACAGTGTATTTGTCAATACACTCATCTGAAAAATTGTAAACCCATCTCTTCCTGGGATAGAGTTACTCTGATGTATTTCATGATCAGTCCTTATGGCTTTTCATAAACTATGAATATAAGATTTTTATAGCTGGTCATCATATATAGTTTTATATATATACATAACTAAAACAGTATATTTTAACCTGGAAAAAAGGCAAGTTACGTATATTTACTCTTAAAAATAGCCAAAATTTGTTAGAAAATAACTTTTCTGGCGACAAAAACCTGAGTAAAACTGTTATACTTGTGAGTAAAAATAATCTATGCTATGTACTTAATAGTACAGTATTGTTTTTAACATTAAAAATTGTATCTAAAATCATAAAAAATACACAAGACAGCAAATGACAACACAAAAACAAAAAAATTTTCCAAAACAGCCAATAGAGATAACAAACTTTACTGAAAATTTATCTTTTGCTTTGTTACGCTTGCTTGGCTATAGTCTCCTAGTCTTTTCTCTGATTGATTACGCTGCAATCCTGATACCCCCACAGTTAACCAATCCCAATTGGGAATTTCAAGCAATGGGACAAATGGTGGATCATGTATGGTCTATTTTGCTGGGATTAATATTTGTATTTTTATACAACAAAGGCAGCATTATTAAATCTGAACAGATTTCCATATTAAAATTTTTATCGTGGATAGGTTTAGGAATCGGAATTTTTTATTTATTGATGTTGCCTTTGGGAATTAATAACAGTCTGACCATATATAAGAATATCAATAATCAATTTCTCAACCAACAGGGACAGCAACAAGAACAATTGGAACAGGTAAATAAAAAGCTAAAATCCACTGATTCCATCCAAGACCTAAATAACTTAGCCAGAATTTTAAATCTTCCCAATGACAATATTTCTAGTCAATCAACCCAAGACTTGAAGAATAAATTATCTCAACACATTCAAAAATTGGCTCAAAATTCTATCAACACTGCCAATGCTGCCAAGCAAGCACAGGTAAAAAGTTTAATGAAAAATGCTGTGAGAATAAATTTAGGAACAGTAATCTCAGGTGTTTGCTTAATTACTATTTGGAATATGACTCGTTGGATACGCATTATAGATAAAAATCCTGGATAGTAATAGGACTTAAAATGTTTACCAGTAGTCAAAAACTGAACGCAACTATCAAAGGATTTTTGAGCCAATTCCAATCTTTACTGTTGGTTCATAAATTTTATTTGCTAGTTATTTTTACAACTTTGGCAGTTTTGCATCTAAATATCATTAAAAACCATCAAATAGAAGGTGAAAAAATTACATTTTATGCCGTTTATTGGGGGGGGATTCTATATTTATTGTGGCAGTATCGGCAAGCAAAGAATAATCCCAGTTGGCTCTCTAGTTTTTTGGGTGTAGGATTGCTATTTATAGTCATACTTAGACCTATAAATCTGTGGCATTTGGATATGATGTTATTTAGAATTGGTCCAATTGTTGCTGGTTTAGGTGTAGGTTTACTATCTTTTGGCTTTACAGGATTAAGGCATTATTGGCGCTTATTTTTATTATTGCTCCTAATGCTTTTTCCCTTTGAATTTATCAATGAAATTTTTAATTCTCGCTTACATTTTAGTGAAGTAACTGCTGCTATTTCGGCTTTCTTACTGCATTATTTAGGATTTGGTGCTACCCATTCTGGAACTTTTGTCAAATTGCCTACTGGATCTGTAGATGTCCTATATTACTGTACTGGAGGGCTATTAATCGTATGGCTGCTACAACTAACTTTGTTGATTATAGTAGTGGTTTTTCCCTTATCTTGGCAACAAAAGTGGGGATTAGTTATATCTGCCTTCGCAACGGGATTTCTAGTTGGTTGTATTCGCGTTGCTTTGTTAGCTCTGCTAGTTAACAATCGTAGCCTTTTTGACTATTGGCACAGCCACAGTGGGGGAACAATTTTTATGGCGATCGCAACTATTACTTATGCAGCCTTATGTAATTGGATTCTACCAGTGGAATTTTTATCTCCATCAGCTAACCCTAAACCAACTATAGAAATTATAGATCCCAAGAGACGCTTGCTGCTAATTGCTACCTGGCTAGGAATTATCCTCACAGCTTTCTATTTAATAGCCAGCAAAAAACCCATAAGTGCTGGTATTTTTCCCGATACTATAGCTATGAATAGTTGGCAACAGGTCAAAGTCAAGTCTCTAAGTAAGTACAAATATAAAAATCCCACCACTGATAAGTTGGAAATAGTGGAATCTGGAAAAGACTATAGCTATTTCAAAAACGGTCATAAATTGGCAGTGCAGATGCGTTATGTGGTGAATACGAGGGGTCAGTCTAACCCCTTTGTGTACCACCTAAGTCAGAACTTGCTTAAGGATAGTCAAAACAATATCAAACAGTTAAAAGAAGTTGGTTACTATACACTCTATAACGATAGCAAGCAAGCTTATCTAACAGCCTGTATTAATCCTCGGGGAGGTAGTACCGTGACTTCATCTCAATTTATGAAAAATCGGTATAAATACGATATTATCTCGAATCGTTTCCTACCTTGGATTGCAGGACAAAACCTGATCAGAGATGACCGCTGTATATGGACACAATTATCTATTCCTTTGGATGGATATGTGGCGCATGAAATTTATACAGTGTTAGAATCTATCTGGAATGATAATTATGCTACATGGCAGTCTTTGTTTCTGACCAAATATTAAGTATGATATTTGTATCATTTACTCCTAATAAATTCATATTTGCTTTTTCAAATTTATTAATGATCAGAATGGTCAGTTTCAAGGCGGTAAGTGGGTAATCTATAAAAGTAGAAACTTGAAAATATACTTTTCAAAAAGCAATTTTTTAATTAGTGTCTGTTTTTAAACAAATACAAAAGAGTATAAATCCGTTGATTTAGACTTGGTTAGAGTTCAGTCATGATCATGTTTCGTTGAATAACCAGGCGTTTGCTATTAATCTGAAAAACTATGCCGAAAACACCAAATTATCGGATTATTCATTTGTCTAAATATTATCCTCCAGACCGTGGTGGAATAGAAACTCATGTACAAACTCTAGCTCAAAGTCAAGCTGCTATGGGTGCAGCAGTTCATGTAGTGTGTGTTAATGCCTTTGATCAAAAAGGACAATTATCTAAAAGAACCCAAACTATCGAAGAAAAAGATGGTGATGTCAGTGTAATACGTATGGGTCGGCTTTTATCATTAGCAAGATTTGATATTTGCCCAGAACTTCCTACAAAATTATGTCAACTTGTTAAAGAACCAAATACCCTACTGCATCTGCATACACCTAATCCCACAATGCTGATGGCTTTGACAATACTACGCCATCGCTTACCTTTAGTAATTACGCACCATAGCGACGTGATTAAACAAAAAATATTGAAGTATGGATTACGTCCATTTGAACATCTAGTTTATAGTAAAAGTTCACAAATTTTAACAACCAGTTCACCATACATTCAAGGTTCAAAATTTTTACATTTTTACCATGATAAATTAAGTTATTTGCCTCTTGGGTTAGATGCCTCTAACTACAGTCAACCTAATCACAAAGCCGTTGCTTTCAGTCATAGTTTGAAAGAGAAATATAAAGGGCCAATCTGGCTTGCTGTTGGTAGATTAGTCTACTACAAAGCATTCCATATAGCAATTGAAGCATTACGTCTGGTTCCTGGAACACTCGTGATAATTGGTGTTGGACCTCTAGAACAAGAACTAAAAACTCTAGCGAAGAAGTTAGGAGTAGAAAACCGAATAGTCTGGTTAGGTCGTGTGAATGAAGATGAACTAGTCGGTGCTTATCATGCTGCAACTAGTCTTTGGTTTCCTTCTAATGTCCGCAGTGAGGGCTTTGGTTTAGTCCAAGTAGAAGCAATGGCTAGTGGTTGTCCAGTAATTAATGCCAATATTCTCTGTAGTGGTGTGCCTTGGGTGAGCAGACATGAACAGGAAGGTCTAACTGTACCAATTAATGATTCAGTGGCTTTTGCTGAAGCTGCACAACGTATACTGTCTGAACCTGGACTCAGAAATAGACTCGTTAAAGCAAGCCGCAAACGAGCCGAGTATTTTAACCACAAAACTATGGCACAACGCAGTTTTAAATTTTATGAAACTGTTTTAAATCAAGAGCGCAACTATACGGTTATCCCAAAACCAGTGGATTTGTTATGAAGGTGCTGCACATTTATGCAGGAAATTTGTTTGGTGGAATAGAAACGCTGCTGGTGACACTGGCAAAAGCACAGGGTTTATGTCCACAGATGCAGCATCATTTTGGTTTATGCTTTGAGGGAAGTTTATCACATCAACTACAAAGCTTAGATGCACCTTTACATCTATTAGGTAAAGTGCGGATAAGTCGTCCTTGGACAGTGTGGAAAGCTAGACAACAACTCCACCAACTATTGAGACGAGAGAAATTTGATCTAGCGATTTGTCATTCTTGCTGGCCGCAAGCGGTTTTTGGGTCAACTGTCAGAGCTAACAATTTACCATTGGTCTTTTGGTGTCATGATGTGCTGAATGGTAAACATCCCTTGGAACGTTTGGCCAAGTTAGTACCACCAGATTTGGTAATTGCTAATAGTCATTACACCCAAGCATCTGTACCAAAACTCTATCAAACCGACAGCGATACTCTTTATTTACCTGTAGCTTCTCCAAATACTGGTAATCGTGCTGCCATTCGTTCTACGGTGAGGGCTGAACTTAGCACCCCTGATCATGCAGTAGTTATTGTCCAAGCATCTCGTCTAGAACGCTGGAAGGGTCAAAGTATGTTAATTTCAGCCTTGGCTCAGTTACGTGACATACCTGGTTGGATATGTTGGATAGCTGGAGGAGTACAACGTCCTCATGAGGCAGAATATTTGCAAGAACTGGAGGTGCAAGCACAAACACTTGGCATTAGCGATCGCGTATTATTTCTAGGACAACGGACTGATGTACCATACTTGTTAGCTGCTGCGGACATTCATTGTCAACCTAATACCGGGGCTGAACCGTTTGGTATTGCGTTTATAGAAGCTCTTTATGCAGGTTTGCCAGTGGTAACAACAGCTATAGGCGGAGCAATGGAAATTGTCGATGACTCTTGTGGACGTTTAGTGGCAGCTAATGATATTGATGCTTTGAGCAAGGCTTTAGGAATGCTGATTTCTAATCCGGATGAAAGAGCCTCTCTTGCATCTGGAGGAAAAGCCCGGGCTGAGTATCTTTGTCATCCAGAAAGGCAAATCAATCGACTTTATCATCTCCTTTCTCAAGTTGTGGAACAGCCGACTGTGGCTTGATTTTATCGGATGAGAAAAACCGGGCGCTACAAAGCCTGGGTGCGAGAATTGGAGAAGTTAACTCAGCCAGGAGGTTAGTAGCCGATTAAAATTTTACTAACTAATGCCAACAAATACTCTTAAAATAGATTACACTAATTCCGGTCGTCTACTTTTTACATCTTGGGACTAGCCGAAAAGTCTGAGGTTTCGTGAGCGTGTATTTAGTGCCAATATTTTGTGTGTAGGAAAAAAATAAATAAGGATATGTTTAGAGAAATTATTAAACAGGTTCTGGCATTTTTCGATTATGAACTCAGAAGACGTTCCCGTTACTTCGTTGATGCTTTTCAAGACCAAAAAAAACTCCTACAACAGCAGCATGTAAAGTGTATTTTCGATTGTGGAGCTAATATTGGTCAGACGACAGCTAAGTATAAACAGTTGTTCCCAAATGCGACCATATACTCTTTTGAACCTACACAAGAAACATTTGATGTTCTCTGCCAAACATTCAAAAGCGACGAATTGGTAAAACCACAGCAATTATCTGTTAGCAATCTCACAGGTCATCAACAGTTTTTTGTATACAAAGATAGCCAGTTAAATTCATTATCAGCTATTGATTCACAGTCAGACAGATATATGCTTTCTTTAAGTGATTCAGTAGAATATACTAAGGTTGAGAGTATTACTCTAGATGAATTTTGTGAGAGAGAAAAAATAAAGGAAATTGATATCCTAAAAATGGATATACAAGGTTCGGAATTACTAGCATTACAGGGCGCAGTTGGTTTATTAAAAAAGCAGGAAATATCTCTAATTTATCTAGAGATCTTTTTTGGACAATTGTATGACCACCAAGCCAATTTTCATGAAATAAATAAATTGCTGCAAGAATATAATTACATCTTATATGGAGTCTATAATCTTACTCGCTTGTCAGATGGTACTCTTGGTTACGGAGATGCAATATTCATCAGTTCTGACATCAAAAATAAGTTACCGCCTTTCTTATAGCGCGTTAGTTAGAGTTGATACTTATTGGTGATTCAATATCACCATGTTAAATTCACATATAGTTTTAATACCTAATATTTCTTAGATGAGTTCACTAATGAAAATAGACGATAAAGAACAAAGCCCAAATAAAGAAAACTCTCTAGTAACAATAGTAATTGCTACTAAAAATCGTGCTGATTGTTTACACAGCTTGATAGATTCAATTCACCAACAAGATTATAAAAACATAGAAATAATTATTGGTGATGATGGTTCGGATATAGCTATCAATATAATCGAACCCGATATCAAAATATTCCGCAGTAATATTAGCAGAGGAGCTTGTTTCATTCGCAACCGCTGTCTGGAAATAAGCCAAGGTGAGTTCATTATTATTTTTGATGATGATACGGAAATTAGAGATCCTTCCACAATTACACGAGCTGTTACTCTTGCCGAAGCTCATTCTGATGTAGGTGCAATTGCTTTTCATCAAATATTTGCTGACGGAACATCTCAAGCATTTCAGCCAGCAAATGTGGATTATTTATCTTATATTGTGACACCAGCTTTTTATGGCTGTCTGCTGCGTAGAGAAGCTTTATTAAAACTAAAAACTGGCTTGATTGAAGAATTCAATTATTACTATGAGGAAGTAGAATTGACTCTGCGGCTATTAGATGCAGGATATAAAGTTATTTATGATCCTGAATTAAAAGTTATACATTATGCTGATGATAGAGGGCGAAATTGGCAGAGAATTAGGCGTTTGTGGGCGCGTAATGCCATGCTGACAGCATTCTTGCGATATCCTTGGTTGGCGGTTTTCCCGGCATTAATAGCTACTATTATTACCTTTTTACGGATGCAAGATGAAAGAAGACAACACGATTGGGCTGGGGTATTTTGGATAATTAGCAATTTGACTAATCTTGTACCTTTTGCGTTATCCAATCGCTGTCCTATAAAAAACCAGACTTTGAAGTTATTCAAACAACTTCGTAATCAACCTATGCCTGTTGTACCTCAGAAAGTCAATGACTTTACGTAATCAGATGGATATATGGCTTTGAAAACAAATCAGAATTTACCCGTTTCATCTCCGATGATCGCAAAACTACACTGGACGTGGGCGCACACCTTTATTGTGGTACAGTTTGCTCTGCAAATATTACTCTTAATTCCAGGAATCGGTTTTTTACGAGCGCCAATACGGATTGCTGCTTTTGCTGTTGGTTTGTTTTTATTGGTGTGGCTACCTACGGCTGAAAGAAAGAAGCATCCAGCCACTATGCCAGCAATGATAATACTGGCAATTATGCTGTTACAGTTTTGTCTCAATCCTTATATAAATTCAGTAACAGCTGGAGTAGCTCAAGGAGCTATGTATCTTGCTATTCTCAGTCCTCTTTTTTGGGTCAGAGGTTTAAAAATTACACCTACTGCTTTTGAAAGTTTAATGTTTCTGATGTGGGGCATTAATACCTTAAGCGCAGTTGTTGGAGTGTTACAAGTATACTATCCCGGTAAATTTCAGCTATCTCTATCTACAGTTATTAAAAACAATCCCTTTGGTGGAGAGAATTTATTAATTACCTTGGCTAACGGACAAGAAGCGTATAGACCGATGGGGTTAACCGATGTACCAGGTGGTGCAGCTAATGCAGGTTTCTATGCTCTTTTATTTGGTGTTGTTATTGCTCTCAAACACAAAAATCCGATTTTAAGGATGGCTGGTGTTGCTAGCGGTGGTCTTGGTTTATTTTGTATTTACCTGACTCAAATCCGTTCTGTATTAGTGTTGGCTACAATTGCTATGGTGTTTTTGGCAATTGTCTTGCTGAGAACAGGACAAATTGCCCGTGCAACAACTATGCTAACAGGTGTAACAGGTTTATTTACCGGTACATTTTTTTGGGCGATCGCTATTGGTGGACAGTCAACCCTAAAACGTATCTCTAGCTTATTTAGTTCTTCTCCTCAAGAAATTTACCAACAAAATCGCGGGTATTTTTTACAAAATACTATTGATAAGTTACTGCCTAAATATCCTTTGGGTGCAGGTTTGGGGCGTTGGGGGATGATTAATAAGTATTTTGGCGACAACACGGATTTAGTATCCCAACCGATTTATGTAGAAATCCAATGGACAGCATGGTTGCTGGATGGAGGAGTACCACTGATATTGGCTTACGTTTTTACCCTTTACTGGGCGTGTCAAACGGCCTGGAATATTGCTATCAATCGTCAATTGGGAGATTTTGCCCTGTGGGGTGCCTTGGTTTTTGCTTATGACATTGGGGTGTTGGCAATCACTTTCAACTACCCTATTTTTATGAGTCAGGGTGGGATGGAGTTCTGGTTACTGAATACAGCACTGTTTGTAGCTGCTAATCATATTTTGGATCAAAAACCCTTAGATGTGTGATGAAATCTTATTTGCTAGTAACAGGTGATTTTGTCAAAACAGGTGGGATGGATAGAGCCAATTTTGCTCTAGCTGACTATTTGGCTAGACAAGGGGAACAGGTACATTTAGTAGCCCATCGGGTAGCCAATGAGTTGTTAGCATATCCCCATGTTCAATTCCATCAAGTGCCGAAAATAGGGAATTCTTATCTCCTCAGTAGTCCTTTACTGAATAGAACAGGGCGCATTTGGGCAAAGCATTTGGCTTTGGAGAGTGCTAGGGTCTTAGTCAATGGTGGTAATTGCCAATGGACTGATGTGAATTGGGTACATTATGTTCATGCAGCTTACGAACCTAATCATCAAACTGGGTTGTTGCATCAGTGGAAAGGATTTGTGTCTCGGCGGCTGTTTTTAGATCAGGAAAAACAAGCATTAAAATCTGCACGGGTAATAATTGTTAATTCAAACCGTACTAAACAGGATTTAATGGATAAGTTGTCCATTTCTGAACACAAGCTGCACACAGTTTACTATGGCATTAATCCGCACATATTTTACCCAGCAACACCAGCCCAAAGAGCCGCACTACGTCAGCAGCTAGGATGGGCAGAAGATAAGACAGTGGTAATATTTATTGGTGCTTTGAGCGATCGCCGTAAAGGATTTGATACACTGTTTACTGCTTGGCAACAGTTATGTAAATCTCCCGATTGGGATGCAGATTTGGTAGTAATTGGTGTTGGAGCAGAATTACCTTTATGGCAGCGTCGCGCCACTGATGCTGGTATTTCTAATATTCATTTTTTGGGATTTCGTTCTGATGTTCCCAACTTGTTACAAGCTGCTGATTGCCTAGTTGCTCCCACTCGTTACGAAGCTTATGGTCTGGGAGTTCATGAAGCCTTGTGCTGTGGTTTACCAGCTATAGTCAATGCTAATGCCGGAGTAGCAGAACGCTATCCCCCGCAGTTACAAGACTTATTAATTCCTCATCCTGATGACGCTGTTGATTTGGCAACGCGATTGCAAAAGTGGAGTAAAAATAAAAAATATTACACTAGTCTAGTATCTTCTATTGCACAGGAATTAAGAGGTTATACTTGGGATGATATGTCTAAATCTATTTGGCAAATTATATCATGAACTACCCCAATAATCTTGAAACTATAGCAGTATGCACTTGAATGAGATACATTATAGTCCCCTCATCGCTTGCGGGGAGGGGGTTGGGGGTGGGGTTCTTGTATCTCACTCCACTAAGAATCGCTATATCATAGCAATTAAAATGAGGGAGCAATTGATAAAAAAATGAAATTAGAAAAAACCTTGTTAAATTTATGCCCCAAATCTTTACGTCTTCCAGTTAAGTATCACTATCAGAAAATTAGAAACAGGCTCGAACCAGAAATTTTTTATCTTCACCAGTTAGGAATTACTCGCAATCGGGCAATTGATATAGGTGCAAATTCTGGAATTTATACTTATGCCCTTTCTCATTTATGTAATGTAGTTGAAGTTTTTGAACCTCAATCTTGGTGTACAGAAAATATACTAGCATATAGTAAATTATTCCCAGCTAATATTAACGTTTATAACGTGGGTTTAGCAAATTTTAATGGCTCATTAAATTTACATATTCCTGTCAGTGAAGGTGATTATTCACAATTAGTCACAGGCTTGGGAAATTTAAATACTGGATTAAGTAGTTTTAGAAAATTAGAAGGTGAACAAAAGACCATTGAAGTTCCAGTTCATAAGCTAGATGATTATCAATTTCAAGATGTTGGTTTTATTAAAATAGATGTTGAAGGTTATGAATCTCAAGTCATTGCAGGTGCTAGTCAAACTATTTTGCGAGAAAAGCCAATTCTGCTGATAGAAGTTGAAAATAGGCATTTGGATGGTAAATCGATCACAGATGTATTTGAGCAAATATATAAATTTGGATATGAAGGCGAATTTATCTACAAAGGTTGTTTAATGAAACTAGCTGATTTTTATCCTCAAATTATAGCCAAACAAAATCATTTTTTAGAAGATAAATCCCAGCAGACTTATATAAATAATTTTATTTTTAAACCATTATCTTAAAAATGAAAGAAAAATTGCGTATTATTTTGTTAATTCCCGTACCACCGTTACCCATGGGAGATGCTGCGGCCAGATGGTTTTATGTTTTAGTAAAGGGTTTAGTAGCACGAGGTCATAATTTGACTGTATTTGTTGTTTGTAACCAGTTAGAAGAAATTGACAAAGTTAATCATCTTTTTCCCAAACCGGATTATGATTTACGCTGCTATCTGATTCCCAAGCGGCTACCAGGAATTATCTCTAAAATTGAAACTTTAAAACGTCCTTATTCCTATATATTTAGTTCAGAATTACGAAAAGATTTAGCCGCAGAACTTGCCAAGCCTTATGATATTCTGCATTGTGAAGTCATTTGGAGTGGTTGGTTAGGAATTACACATAAAGAACGAGCAGTCATTTCTATTCATTACTTATTTTCTTTAGATGGGACATTTGAAAATCAACCATCTTTACAAATGAAATTAATCAAGTTTTTTACATATCGCGCTGAACAGAAACTATTAAAGACTTTTCCGAGAATCATTACATTGTCAGAACGTCTCACCCAACATATTCAAACCATTAATCCTGAAGCTGAAATTTATACAGTTCCCTTGGGAATAGATTTTTCATTTTATCCATTTGATAAACACAAGCATATCAATCCACAACCAATAGTAGGGCTAATTGGTAGCTTTAATTGGACACCATCCTATACCGCAGCAGAAAGACTGTTAACTAGGCTATGGCCAGAAATTAAACGCCGTATTCCAGATGCTAAACTGCAAATTGTAGGGCGATATGCTAAAAACGCACTGGCGAAATTTACTGATATAGAAGACTTGGAAATTCATCAGGATGTACCAGATACTTTACCCTATTTTGCAAATATGGATGTCATGCTATATGCACCTATTTCAGGAAGTGGGATGAAAGTAAAAGTAATGGAAGCTTTTGCTTTAGGTACACCCGTTGTTACTACATCTGATGGTGTTGAAGGTATTCCGGCGGAAGATGGTATTCATGCAGGTATTAGTGAAGATGATCAAGGTTTGATTGACAGGACTGTAGAATTATTAAATAATCCAAATTTACGACAAAAAAGTAGACTAAAGGCTAGATATTTAATCGAAAAATATTGTAATCCGCAGGTGACGATAGCACAAATTGAGCATATTTATAATGAGATGCTAAGATGAAAAATCTTCATGCGGTAATAGCTGGTAGTTTGCATACGGGAAATATTGGCGATAATACATTAGTGAAAGCATTTATTAATCAGCAAAGAGAAAACTATCAAAAGCTAACTATATTAGGTAAAGCTAATCAGGATTTATTATCTCTAGGTGAGATGATAATTTATCCACCGCCTATGGCTATTGGCTATTGTTTTTGGTACGGTTATAAACGGGAAGTTTCAACCTGAGTATTCAAAGCTAAAAGCTGGTATGAAAGCTCATCAAGAGGCTTTGGTCGATTTATCTTTGTTCATTAAAAATTAAGTAAAATAAGTAAGACAGAATTTTGTTTTATGAAAATTGCCTTTAACGCTAGACTCTTAAACTCTCCTACACTCAGAGGATGGAATCGTTATACTGTTAATCTTCTGGCGGAGTTATCATCTTTGGGTATAAAGCTTTTTCTTTATTCTGATAGTCCATTACATGAAAGTCATTTAAAAAGATTAGAAAAAGATAGTTATCAAGTCCGTATTTCTCCCCCTATGCGCTATATTTTATGGGAACAGTATTGGTTGCCAAAACAATGTGAAAAAGATCAAATAGATATCTTACACTGTCCTATGAATTTTGGTCTTCCCTGGTCTAGCCCATGTCCTCGCATCCTGACTTTACATGATGCCATAGACCAAGTTTATTATTCTCAAAATATACGTTGGCATCAAAATTTTAGTTTGGCTAATATCCAAAATCAAGCTTATCATTGGATTGCTAGAAATAGAGCGGATCATCTTATTACTGTTAGCCAATATTCAAAACAAGATATAATCAAATTTTTACATATTCCCGAAGATAAGATTACAGTAATCTATGAAGCTGCTGATACAAGGTTTCATAATGAAGTAACTCAAGCAGAACGCTTGCAGGTGAGAAGTAAATATCAACTGCAACTTCCTTATATTTTCTATATTGGTGGTTGGGAAAAACGCAAAAATATTCCATTTTTAATTCAAGCTTTTGCAGAAGCTAATTTAAATGGTGTAGAATTGGTGATTGCTGGTGGTAAAGACGAACAGCGTGATACACTTGTGGAATTAGGAAAATCATTAGGTGTTACAAATCCTTTGCGTTTATTAGGTTGGGTAGATGATGCAGACTTACCAGCACTTTATGCTGAGGCGTTTTGTTTTGTTTATCCTAGTGAATACGAGGGTTTTGGTTTACAATTATGTGAAGCAATGGCTGTTGGATGTCCAGTTTTAGCAGCTAGAAGCACTTGTTTACCAGAGGTTTTAGGTGATGGTGGAGAAACTTTTTCACTTTCTAAAACTAGAGAATTAGTTAATTTATTACAGCAACTAAAAAGCGATGAATCCTATTACTATGATTTAGTAAATAAAGCAAAAAAACGTGGTCGTAACTTTAATTGGCAAGTAACTACTCGACAAACAAAAAGTGTTTATCAAAAAATTCTGTAAATATTATTCTTATGCAAGAAAATCTAGTTTATTTGAATTATTGGAAAAGAAAAGAGTTATTAAAATCAGGAAATCCAAAATTTTCTGTGCTGAGATGGTGGGTTTCATTGGAATTATGTGAAGTTGAGCAAGTTTTTTTTAATCTAGTTAAAAATCAAGATACTCTGCTTGATGTAGGTGCCGGTGATCTCAGTATCATGCGAAAATTTCAAAAAGCAGGTTATTCAGGACAATATCATACACAGGATATAGGAGAGGAATTCCAATATCATTATACAAATTTAGATCAAATTAATCATCAATATGCAGCTATTTTATGTCTAGATGTGATTGAACATTTACAACTATCAGAAGGTTTAGCTCTGATTCATAAACTGATCAATTTATTAGCGCCTGATGGTGTGTTGATTATTCAGACTCCTAATGGCAGGTGCGTGAGAAGTCCATTAATTTCAGATATGACGCATTTGCATTGTTATAATTTACCTGATTTATGGGCTTACTTAACTTCTATGGGTTTACAAGTAGAAGGATATAGAGTGGTTTTTGAAGCAGAACATAGACCCTGGATCAAGCGAGGTTTAGAATTACTAAATAAATATATAATTACTCGTATTTTGGGTCTTGATTATGCCGATAATATAGTTGTAATAGCTCATAAATCTCCCCTTACTTAATAAGAAGTATATATGATATTTACAAAAAATTCTATTAACTACCGCATAAATCCAATGGATTGAATACAAATAATATGCAACGAACTGGACGCTCAGTAGTTAACTTTGGCTCTGGACTTATGTTACAGGTAATGACTCTGAGCATAGGTATATTTAGTACACCATTGCTGCTGCATTGGCTAGGTGATGAACGCTATGGCGCATTTCGCGCTGCTAATGATTGGGGAAATTATCTCAATCTTTTAGAGTTGGGTATTAGTGGTTCATTATTGGCACTGTTAGCAAAAACAGTGGGAATTGGAGAACATCAGCAAATCCGCCTCACCCTGGCAACAGGTATTAAAGCCTACCTAAAAATCATGATTGTGATGGTATTGGCTGGAGTTGGGTTAGGTTTGTTCATTACTCATCTTGTACCAGTTCAAGGAGTTTTGGTCAGTGAACTACAAAAAGGTTACTGGTTAGGATTCCTGGCTGTTTTGTTGTTGCCATTAACCCCTTTCCGACTTTTGGCAGATGCCAGCCAACGCAGCTATTTTGCCAACGTTTTTATCATGTTTCAAAGCTTGTTAATCACTGGGTTAGCTCTTTTGCTGGCATGGAAGGGGTTTGGTATTACTGGACAATTCGTAGCTGTACTTGTTGGCAATATTGGGTTTCAAGTTTTGATGTGTTGGGATGGGTTGCGTCGTTATCCAGATGTTTTTTCAGCGATGAAAGATCATCAAGCCCAAATTCCCATAGAGAAAGAACTTTGGCAACTCAATTGGTCAACATTTACTCTCAATCTTTCAGGTCGCTTAGGTTTGTTTACCGATAATATTATTATTTCTTATAGTCTCAGTCCCGCTACAGTTGTACCGTTTTTTGTCACACAACGTTTAGCGACATTGGCACAGGCACAAATACAAGGAATTGGTAATGCTACTTGGGCGGCTCTTGCTGACCTCTATGCTAAAGGAGAAACAGAAAGATTTAATGCTCGTCTCATTGAACTGACGCGGTTGGTAGCAGTGATGGGAGTAACTTTTATGGTTGCGATCGCATCTTATAACCATCATTTTATTACATTGTGGGTAGGAGAAGATCGTTTTGGTGGTGATGGACTCACCCTACTCGCAGCCTGTAATGGATTCTTACAAGGGCTTTTATCGCTTTGGGGATGGTGTTTTGGTGGTACTGGCAAGCAACCTAAATTAGTTCGGCCTACAATGCTGGCATCTGGAATTAATTTTTTATCCAGCCTGATCTGCACTCACTTTTTTGGTATTATTGGTCCGCTGTTAGGTACTTTTATTGCATTTACAACCGTTAGTTTATGGCAATTGCCTCTATTACTGCGAGAAGTATTTGGTACATCATTGAAACAGCTTTTTTTAGCAGTCGCTCAACCCTTAGCAATTGGAATTCCTTACGGTTTAGCAGTTTGGTGGATTGCTAAAAGCCACACTCCTTGGAACTGGTTAGGATTAGCTACAGAAATGGGTTTGACAGCACTAATCTACTTGGTTATAGCGTGGTTATTAGTATTGAATAAATCTGAGCGTCAGCAGTGGATCAATAGGTTACGTATACTGTTTTCAATCTTTCATCGCAAGTAAATTTTTAGCTTGATCAAAAAGAAGCCTCTCGCCTACCCGAAACGGGAGGCGATGAGATGAATTTTTGGGCGATGACGAGTTGACCTCCGACCATTATCAACCGTTAGGTTGATTAGGGAGTGGGGTCGAAGAGGAATCGCCCTTCGGGTTCGGCAGTTTCGACTCGACGGAAACCGCCAAGACTCGAACTGCCTCACCAGTTTTTTGGCTTGGCAGCCTATCGATCCAGTCTTCAATAAGTTGAGTAACCGTCTTTTCCTTGCTTTGTGCATAAAGTCGTAGCTTATTCAATCTGTTCTCAGAAAGCCTTAAATTTAATCTTCCAGTTTTCATGTAAAGACGTACAATGTATGTCTTTATATGTTAATATATAAATGGTCATTGACCCACTCACACGGCTGTAAACAAAATGAAGTAGCGGTACGACGCTTGCGGAGGTAACTAGCGTGAGTAAGGGGGAAGAGAATTTGCCACTGGAACGCATAGGCACACTCCACGTAGATTCTCGGATTAACAATTAAACTACCTGCGGAAGGCGGGTGGCTGCCTGGGTTCTGGCTTGTCCAGATAAAGGGGGAAACCCCAGAGATGCTACATCAGACTCGGAGCGTTTTTGGTAACGCACATTGTTCATCAATGTTCCTAACAGAGCAGTGGTAAATGAGACAGGAAGCCTACACTGTATACTTCGTATACAGTGTAGGTACTTCACGCTGTACTCTTTATAGCTGCGATGCTATAGACATTTTCTGTATCTGGTTTTGGACATTGAACAAGATTAATCTTTAACAAAAGCGAAACATCATATTGTTTTTGTTGAAAAAAGTCAATACGTCCAAAGGTATATTCAGACTATTCCTCCAGATAGATGAGGTATGAGAGAAATAAATTATATCTTCAATAATGAGACGTAATACTAGATAAAAAATTATCTAACTACTTCGTCACCAAATTGCAGCCTACCTATTTATCTAATTTTTCTGCTAAACACCCCTCTCCCCAAAAGAGGCATTAATGACTTCAAATTATCCCTCTATAGTATGTAGAAACTATGGAGGGATTTTTGTATTTTGCAAGCCCTATTTATGATTTAATGCTGGCGTTGGTAGCGGCCAATTAATTCTGCTTTTCCCAAAACATGGCCTTCTATTTCTCTTATAATTTGGCTTTTACTAGCACCAGTTGCTAAACTCAATTTTTGATCTAAAGCATAAAGTTGGAAAAAATAGCGATGGCTTCCACTAGGGGGACAAGGACCACCATAACCCAAATTACCAAAATCATTTTTTCCCTGTACACCACCACTAGGAATATTTTTACTACCAATTATTTTTTCTGGTAGTTGCTTAACTGTAGGGGGAATATCATAAACAACCCAATGCACAAAAGTCATTCCTGGTGCATCTGGATCATCAACAATCAATACTAAACTTTGCGTTTCCGATGGAATTTCATGCCAAGTTAAAGGTGGGGAAATATCTGCACCATCACAGGTATATTTTGCAGGAATTAAACCATTATCTACAAAAGCACTGCTGGTTAATTTCATAGTTTTTCCTGTCTTAGAGGATGGAAATTATAATTAACCCCAAAATAGCAAAGTGTAAGTTATAAAAACTCACCTTTTAGTTATACATATCAAGATAATGTCCCCCTATGAATTATCCCCTACCACTTCAAAAATGCTTCTTCAACTCCTTTTTCTCTCCTGATTTTCGCATCAATCTCAAACCAATTAATGATTTGCTTCGCTGTCAATTCCTCAATCGGTACATCATATTCCTTGGCAATATGTTGTAAAATCCGTAAGGAGGAAATTGTCAACCTTGTTAAAAACTTCTCAGGAGAAGATAATAAAGCTGCATCAACTTGAGCAGATTCGTCTAGGGTTAAAAATTGAGTTGATGATTGATTAGGTGAAATATCCATAAGATTTCAAGTTCTGTTTAATTACAAAATCGTCATTCTAGCATTAAACCATATTATTGTAACCCTTGAGTAATGAAGATTGTTCTTTTCATTAAGTTAATCAGGAAATTTGTGTTTTTAACCAACTCCGAAAATTCCTAATCATTGCCACCTCACCCACTTGTAAACTAGAACCTAAAAACTGAGGAACTTCTGTATTTAAAGGTAAATTCGCAAAGGTTGGTGAACCATTGCAAGGAATATATTTATCCTCAGATAAACTATAAATTTGCATCACAGGTTCATCATAACGCCAAACTTCAGGAACACCTAAAGCTAAATAAATCGGTAATTTATCAATAGAAGAACTAGCATAATCAACTTCTATTACTAAATCAGGTGGAGGATCTTGAGTTAAATTTAAACTGGTTTTATTTCTCATGATAGGTTCATTTTGTATATAGAAACTAGAATCAGGTTCTACACCTCTAGATAAATCTTCTCTTTTACAAGTCAATGAACCAGTGCTTTTGACATTGAGATTTAACTCTTCAACTAAAACAATAATTAGGTTTTGTAACAAACGGTTATTATGTTCATGGGGCATTAATGGAGTCATGATTTCTAAGATTCCCTGATTATAAGTAAATCTGTGATGGCGATCATCACCTGTTTCTAATAAAATTCGTTCAAAAGTATTCCAAGAAATATTATGGAGGGTGACGCTATTGGTGTGATTAGGTGCTAGAATTACCATATAAATTCATCTCGCAGTTTTAATTATTCTATTATATCACTATAATCAATTTCCATTAGAAAAAAGGATTTATCAAAGGGAGTTGATAGCATAAGGTTGTCTATTTTTAATTTTGACTTATGAACATTCAGCAAAAACTTTACCGAAAGCTATAGCTGAAGTTTTAATAATGTTTAATTGCGAACTTGTGTTTATACTAAATCATATTATTGTAAGAAAGAGAGACTTCTAAAAGATTGGTTAAACGCCAACCAGGAGACATTAATTGACCTAAAGTAATACTACCATCACCCAATTTTAACTGAGATTCCAAAGGATTATATAAACAAGATTCTGCATGTAAGTTTTCTGCTTGATTTCCTTTAATTCTGTTAAGATAAGCATCTCCTAAGTTCAGTTGTAACTTTGCCCAGTTAATAGGATATTCTAGCAACGTATGAACAGGTAATGCTGATTTAAAATTATAAATTGCCTCTTCTAAATTATCTTTCTTTTCACCCTTAGGCTTGATTACAAGCTAATATTGCTTTTTCTAAATTTTCTGCTTTATCCTCCCTTATTCTATCAACATAAACAACACTAAGATTCGCTTGTATTTCTGCTCAAGCACTTTTGTTTATACTCTTTATAAAATCTGCATTCATTTCCCAGCCAATAATTGCTATTTCTAGGTTTATTTCTTTATTTCCTAAATAAAATTGGTTTATTATTTCACTAAATAATGATACTTTTACAGATAATATTAATACTTCTTTAGAAATAGGTTGAGATAATTGTTTTGACAGCCATACAGAATACCAATCAAGAAATTCATCATTTATAATTTCCAACTTTCCTGCTAAAAATTTGTAAACTTTCTCTGTATTTTTAATATTTTTATAACTTGTTTGTAATGCTTCTTTTAGAAAAAAATAAAATTGTGAATTTTTATTTTGTGTATTGTTGTAATCTTTTTTATTTCCAAATCCCTTATCCATATTTATTGCCCTTTTATTAAATAATAATTACCCTAAAATATCCGTCAACTTCTCCATCAAATCTTCTGCTAATTCCAACAACTCAACCTCATCAATATCACTATTACCAGAAGCGCGACTACTTCCAGAAACCAAAACATCACCAACTAAAAAATCCTTAGCTGCAAAAATTCGATCCTTCTCCGTTAATTGACTCAAACAATATTCTAAACCACCAATAATTTCATCAAGAGATTTATCCTGTAAATGTTCCCTCACCTTCGCCGCAACCACATCATCACTTTCTAAGAAAGTGGTAATTTTCTCAATATAACCCGGTTCATCGTCATCATCACCCCAAGTTTCTAACCAATCACCATCAACATCATCACAATATAAATAGGCAGCATCTAACCCATATTTCATAATATCATCTTGTAATTGCTGTGCAGCTTTTACAGATTCTAAAAAACTTGCTAATCTTTGTTGATGGTTAGATAATTTTTCGGCTACCATAATTAATTACCTCTGGTAAAAATATATCAAGTTCAAAAATATAAAACTATAAAATCAATTGCTGATAACTACCAGAATTTAGATTATCACTATTATCTAATGCTGTATTCACTATCTGATTAACAAAATCCTGATTTTTAGGGTTGTAAATTAAAAATAAACCTCTTTCTATTTCCCAGAAAATTAGTCTATCTTTCCAATCAGTAACTTTATCTATTAAAAATTCTTCAGCTAGGCTAGTAAGTTGTACACAAAGCGGTTTATTTTGACTACCACTAACAATTATATCAGTCGCCATTGACAAGTCAGCAATATATCTTTTGACAACTGTACCACCATCTTGATTAATAATTGTAGAGATAGCGTCTATGAGCGGTGCGTCTTCCTGATGAAAATTTCCCGCCATTAACTCTTTTCTCCAAATATAAAATCTTTTGTCTTCTTTACTCAACCACCGGGGAAATAAATCACCATACCAATACTTCAGCGTCGGTGGTAGTGCATTCAAAGCAGATTGTTTTTCTACGTCAGAACCTAAAGATTGAAATTTTATCCAAGCATCTGCATCTCTGATAATTTCGAGGAGAAATAAAATAACAAAACGTTTAGAAATCAGCTTACCTGGTTTTAAGTCTTTAATCCAGTTGTTAATCTGCTGTAACTTAATTGCTAAACTACGATCTATGGTTGATGCTTCCTCAATTAATGATTTGAGTTTTTCCTTAATCTGTTGTGGATGCAAAATATATAGCTGAAAAATAATAAAAATCTTTATTTAGTTTAGATATTGTTAATGATTTTGTAAAGTAATAATTTATTGAATTAACCAGAGTACGTTTTAACGTACTTTAGCTATTAGCCCGGAAATTGATTTCCGGGTGAGTATAGAAGCACACAATTAACCTCACTTAACTTTTTTGTACCAAATAACCACAACGATGTTCACCATCAATCAACCAGTGAGTCCGTTCTACAGTACAATCTGGTAAAATCGCCGCAAACATTTCTAACTCATGGCCGCACACACTAGGAAACGATTCTGCAACATTAGAAATAGCGCAGGTGTGTTCCATAAAAATGAATCTTTCACCGTCAGTAGAATCTGATTCGACAGGGTAAAATTCCGCCATAAACCCTTCCGCTTTTCGCAGTTCTACCAAATTTGCAACCCGTTCCTGCAAAGAACCAGTACCTACTCTTTCTCGATATTCTTGCGCCTTACGTTCCCACTGCTTTTGTAAAATAGTCTTAACTTGCTCCCGTCCCACAGTGGCCGCTAAGGTATCCAACAGGGAAACAGCAAACTCACCATAACCGTCACTCAAGCGGTTTACATTTCTTTGTAATTGTTCCCGTCCTCTTTGACTTAGCTGATAAAGATGCTGGGGACGACCCATACCCACTTGCTCAGGTATAAAATATATAACTAAATTATCCGCCTCTAAATCCTTTAAATGACGGCGAATAGCTTGGGGACTGACATCTAACGCTTCTGCAAGCTCCAAGGCGGTGGCTTGTATTTGTTTCAAAAGATACTCTAAAATATCCTGCTTTGTTGTGGACTGCTGGGTAGTGGCCATTTTAGTCCCAAAAATTTTCTGAAAAAATTGACTTAAACAACATTGTTGTTGTTAATCTATCGTACAATGAAAATAGATTAAACAACTGCCGAGTTGTTTTAGTCGTTAAGCCTATTCTAGCAGTCCTGTTAGCGATCGGTAACACAAAACGGGAATCAGCGTTAAGCAGCCCGTCGCCCATCCTTTAAAGAGAAAACAAGAGAACCGATGAGCGCATCTGTCACAACCTTAGTCAACCAACCTTACAAGTACGGCTTTGTTACCGATATTGAAGCCGATACTATCCCCCGTGGGCTAAATGAAGACGTTATTCGCCTGATTTCCGCCAAAAAGAACGAACCGGAATTCATGTTGGAGTATCGTCTCCGCGCCTACCACCAATGGCTGAAAATGACAGAACCAACTTGGCCTCATGTCACTTATCCGCCTATTAATTATCAGGATATTATTTATTATTCTGCACCGAAACAAAAGAAAGCAAAGCTCAATAGTTTAGATGAAGTTGATCCCACTTTGTTGGAAACCTTCGCGAAGTTAGGTATTCCTTTAAATGAACAAAAGCGATTGACTAATGTTGCTGTTGATGCGATTTTTGATAGCGTTTCTGTCGCCACTACATATAAAGAGAAACTTGCCAAAGATGGCGTAATTTTCTGTTCTATTTCTGAAGCTCTGCAAGAACATCCAGAACTGGTTAAAAAATATTTGGGTAGCGTTGTTCCCATTGCTGATAATTATTTTGCTGCTTTAAATGCGGCTGTATTCAGCGATGGTTCTTTCGTTTATATTCCCAAAGGCTTAAAATGCCCAATGGAATTGTCTACATATTTCCGTATTAACTCCGGTGATACAGGACAGTTTGAACGGACTTTAATTATCGCCGAAGAAGGTAGTTATGTTTCTTACTTAGAAGGTTGTACAGCACCCATGTATGACAGTAACCAGTTACACGCCGCGGTGGTGGAATTGGTTGCTTTAGATAATGCGGAAATTAAATACTCTACCGTGCAGAATTGGTACGCTGGAGACGAAAATGGTAAAGGTGGAATTTACAACTTTGTAACTAAGCGCGGTTTGTGTCAAGGTGTCAATTCTAAGATTTCTTGGACTCAAGTAGAAACGGGTTCAGCTATTACTTGGAAGTATCCTAGTTGCGTCTTGGTGGGTGATAATTCTGTGGGTGAATTTTATTCAGTGGCGCTGACAAATAATATGCAGCAAGCTGACACCGGAACAAAGATGATTCACATTGGTAAAAACACTCGCAGCACTATTATTTCTAAAGGTATTTCTGCTGGTAAATCTAGCAATAGTTACCGGGGTTTGGTGAAGATTAATCCTACTGCTAAGGGTGCGAGAAATTATTCTCAATGTGATTCGATGTTAATTGGGGATAATGCTCAAGCTAATACTTTTCCTTATATTCAAGTTCAGAATAATACTGGAAAGGTTGAGCATGAAGCTTCTACTTCTAAAATTGGTGAAGATCAATTGTTCTTTTTTGCTCAACGCGGTATTTCTCCAGAAGATGCTATTTCTATGATGATTAGCGGTTTCTGTAAGGATGTTTTTAATCAGCTTCCTATGGAGTTTGCTGTTGAGGCTGATAAGTTGTTGAGTCTGAAGTTGGAAGGTAGTGTTGGTTGATATGTTTTCTTTGAGGTTTTTTTGAATGAACCGCGAAGGCACTAAGGACGCGAAGTAAGAAGAAAGAAGAGAGAGAGAAGATGATTATTGAGAATAGTGATTTGATTTTGTCGGTTAAGGGTTTGACTGCTGATGTTGATGGAACTCCAATTTTAAAGGGTTTGAATTTGGATGTTCGCGCTGGTGAAATTCACGCGATTATGGGTCCAAATGGTTCTGGTAAGAGTACCTTTTCTAAGGTGTTAGCTGGACATCCGGCTTATACTGTGACTGGTGGTGAGGTGATTTTCCAAGGTCAAAATCTTTTGGAAATGGAAGCTGCTGAAAGAGCTAGAAGTGGTGTATTTCTGGCTTTTCAATACCCTTTGGAAATTCCCGGTGTGAGCAATTTAGATTTTTTACGGGTTGCTTATAATTCCCGTCAAAAAGCGCGAGGGTTGGAGGAGTTAGACGCTTTCGATTTTGATGATTTGGTTGAGGAAAAGTTGGATGTTGTAAAAATGAATCCTGCTTTTCTTAACCGCAGTGTAAATGAGGGTTTTTCTGGTGGTGAAAAAAAGCGGAATGAAATTCTGCAAATGGCGATTTTAGAACCAAAGCTGGCAATTTTAGATGAAACTGATTCGGGTTTGGATATCGACGCTTTGAAAATTGTGGCTAATGGGGTTAATCAATTAACCAGTCCTGAAAATGCCACAATTATGATTACTCACTATCAGCGTCTTTTAGATTATATTGTTCCTGATTTTGTTCATGTTATGGCACAGGGACAAATTATTAGAAGTGGTGGTAAGGAGTTGGCTTTAGAATTAGAATCTCGCGGTTATGATTGGGTGTTGGAAGAAGCTTTGGGAGTAGGTGTATAATGACTATTCAAGTTTCTCCTAGTTCTATTCCTGATTCTTTGTTAGACAGAGATGCTTTTTTGAGTGATTTATTAAGTCGGGTAACTACCAAAAAAGAAGATGGTTGGTTACAAGATTTACGCGACGGTGCTGCTAATTGGGTTCGTCATTCTGTTATCCCTAATACGCGCGAGGAAGAATGGCGTTTTACTGATTTATCGCCTTTGAAACAGGTAACATTCAATAATGTAGAGGCTTTCCATGGAATATCCCTACAACAAAATGATTTGATTTTACCTGAAGTTTCTCAGCGGTTAGTGTTTGTAAATGGTGTTTATGCACCTGATTTATCGAATACTAAAAATTTACCTGCTGGGTTAATAATCGGTAATTTAGATGTTTTACCTGGTGAAGTTGTCGAGGAATATTTAGCCCAAGCTGAAGGTGCAAAGGAAGTTTTTACTGCTTTAAATACTGCGGCTTTAAATGATGTCGCGGTGGTATGGGCTAGTAAAAATGTGGTGGTTGAAGAACCTATTCATCTACTATTTGTTTCTGTGTCTGGTGAGTCTGCGACTATTTCCCAACCTCGTTGTTTAGTAGTCGCTGAAAGTAACTCTCAAGTGAGTTTAATTGAAGAGTATAGAAACCACAAAGACACAGAGGAAGCGGTTTACTTTACTAATAGTGTTACGGAAATCTGGGTAAATGAAAATGCTCAGGTGAGTCATACTAGAGTTGTGTTAGAAGGTGATGCAGCTTTCCACATTGGTAAAACTGCGGTAACACAAGCGAGGTATAGTCGTTATAGCTGTGATGCTGTGACTATTGGTGGTAAGCTGTCACGTCATAATTTAGAGATTTTGCAGACTGGTGAGCAAACGGAAACCATTCTCAATGGTTTAACTGTTATTGCTGAAAAACAATTAGCTGATACTCACAGTGCGATCGCTCTGAATCATCCTCATGGTATAAGTAAACAGCTACATAAGTGCATTATAGGCGATCGCGCTCATGGTGTATTTAATGGTAAGGTTTTCGTTCCTAAACCCGCACAGTTAACGGACGCATCTCAGTTAAACCGCAATCTATTGCTATCATCCAAAGCGCGAATTGATACCAAACCCCAACTGGAAATTACTGCTGATAATGTTAAATGCGCTCATGGTGCTACTGTCAGTCAGTTAGAGGATGATGAAATTTTCTATCTGCAAAGTCGTGGTATTGATGAAAATAATGCACGCAAGTTATTAGTTAATGCTTTCGCTTCGGAAATTATTAACTTAATCCCTATTCCTTCATTGCGAGACAAACTGTTGAAAACAGTCGTCAGTCTCACGAATAAATAACCAAAACACCCAAAAACCCCACCTTGAAAAAGTGGGGAAACTCACGAGAAATCTCTCTGTAAACTTCTTCTCTTCGCGTCCTTTGCGTCTTCGCGGTTCATTCTTCTTAAATTCTGCATAAATCGTAAAATCTATTTATTATTCTGAACTTCTGTAACTCCTGAACTCCTGAACTCCTTAAATTATGACATTCACTTCTACCAAAACCCTAGCTGACAAAGTTCGCAAAGACTTCCCAATATTACATCAGGAAGTCCACGGTAAACCCCTTGTTTACCTCGACAACGCTGCTACTTCCCAAAAGCCTTTAGCTGTATTAAATGCTTGGCGCGATTATTACGAACAATATAATTCTAATGTCCATCGTGGCGCACATTTTTTGAGTGCGAAAGCTACTGATGCTTATGAAGCAGCACGGGATAAGATTACTAATTTTATTAATGCGAAATCACGCCAAGAAATTGTTTACACTCGCAACGCTAGTGAAGCTATTAACCTAGTAGCTTACAGTTGGGGAATGAACAATTTACAGCCGGGGGATGAAATTATTCTCTCAGTAATGGAACACCATAGTAATATTGTTCCTTGGCAATTTGTTGCCCAAAAAACAGGCGCAATATTAAAATTTGTCGAATTAACACCAGAAGAAACTTTTGATTTGGAACAGTTTAAACAACTGATTTCAGAAAAAACAAAACTGGTGTCAGTGGTTCATGTCTCTAACACTTTGGGTTGTATTAACCCAGTCAAAGAAATAGCCGAAATTGCTCACAGATACGATGCGAAATTCTTAATGGATGCTTGCCAAAGTGTCCCTCATATGCCTATTGATGTCCAAGAAATTGACTGTGATTGGTTGGTCGCTTCTGGACATAAAATGTTAGCTCCAACTGGCATTGGCTTTTTATATGGTAAATTGGAATTATTAGAAGCAATGCCACCATTTTTTGGTGGTGGTGAAATGATTGCAGAGGTATATTTAGACCATTCTACCTATGCAGAATTACCCCATAAATTTGAAGCTGGTACACCTGCAATTGGGGAAGCGATCGCACTCGGTGCAGCCATAGATTATCTTACTAATATAGGTATGGATAAAATCCATGCTTATGAAGCAGAATTAACAGCTTATTTGTTCGAGCAATTAGAACAAATACCCCAAATTAGAATCTATGGACCAAAACCTAATGCTCAAGGGGAAGGTAGAGCCGCATTAGCAGCTTTTACAGCAGAAGGTGTCCACGCCAATGATTTAGCAACATTGTTAGATCAAGAAGGTGTAGCCATACGTTCTGGACATCATTGTACACAACCATTACACCGTTATTTAAATTTAGCGGGAACTGCACGGGTAAGTTTATCTTTTTATAATACCCGTGAGGAAATTGATGTTTTCATCAAGGCTTTGAAGGAGACGCTGGACTTTTTTGCTAGTGTGTTCGGTGAGTAAATGCACAGGGTGGGTAAATTCCCACCTTTTTTGATGTATAATTATACAACTGAGTAAATAATTATGCAAATTAGCGATCGCTCCCTTCCTATTGCTAATTCTATTCTGAAAGCAGAAATTACAGAATTAGGCGCAGAATGTCAACATATTACGGCTTTAATTTATCAACTTCAGACACCTCATTTGAGTGCTAGACAAAAAGCGGAAATTTTGGCAGACTTGCTAAGTGCTACAATTCATTTGAATGTTCATTATGGAGATGATTTTCAGGAATTAATTGCTGAAGAAATGGAAAAATTACCTGATGATGATGAAGAATAAATTTAGGGTAGGTAACTTACAGAAATAAATCAAATGTCATATAGTGAATTCACTTTAGATAAAGTTAGAAAAGCCTTTGCTTTAACTATTATAGACAAAGTTAATATTTTTGCATCTATTCCAGAAATTGAATGTCCAGCTTTATTAGCAGATTTATTACAAGAAAATGTCCCTTTGGCTCTGGCTAGTAATACGGAAAAAGCACGTTCTGAAATGATAATTGCGCCGATTTTAATAGCCGCTAGAAAATTTTTAAACAATCAAATCAGTTTATTCTCAGGGATTGATTTTACTGTAGATACCGCACAAGGATTAAACGGTAATTGTGATTTTATTATTAGCCGTTCACCTGAATTATTAATTGTTAATGCTCCAGTTGTAACAATTGTAGAAGCTAAAAAAGAAAATATTAATGCAGGTTTGGGACAATGTGTGGCGGAAATGATCGCTGCAAGAATGTTTAATGAACGTGAAGGTAATAACATTCAAACAATTTATGGAACTGTCACCACTGGTACTAACTGGAAATTTTTAAAACTTATTAATCAAGTGGTAGAAATTGACTTAAGCGAATATTATATTAATAATATCGGTAAGATTTTAGGTATTTTATCTAGTATCGTGATGGAATAGGTATTGTATATGCTTCTGGAGTCAATTCCTGCTGAACAAAGAACAGTTTTATATAACGTTAGCTGGGATACCTTTGAAGCCTTGTTGAGAGATACAGGTGAGGATAGGGGTTCTCGCTTTGCTTATGACTGCGGTACTTTAGAAATCATGACTCCACTATTTGAACACGAAAACCCGAAAAGCAATTTTGGTAATTTTATCATTGCTTTAGCTGAAGAATTAGATATAGAACTTAGAAGTGCTGGTTCTACAACATTAAAACGTAAACTCTTTGCAAAGGGAATAGAACCAGATAGTTGTTTTTATATTCAACATGAAGCGGCTATTAGAGGTAGAGAAACTTTAAATTTAGAAATAGATCCTCCTCCTGATTTAGCAGTTGAAATTGATATTACTAGCAGTTCGGTGAATAAGTTTAATATTTATGCGGCTTTAGGTGTGGCTGAACTTTGGAGATATGACGGTGAAGTTGTGAAATTTTATCAATTGCTGGAAAATCAATATATTGAGATTAAGTTTAGTATGGCTTTCTCTCTAGTTTCTGTTGATGATATAAATAGATTTATCCAGCAAAGTAAAACAATGGGTGAAATTGCTTTGTTGAAATCTTTCCGCAGTTGGGTGAGAGGAAAAATAGGTTAGTTTATTTATTTGGTAGTATCGTATATAATCGTGTCGTGCTTGTGGTTTACAAGGTGCTTGGCTTATCAATTAGGTATATAAGAATTAGAAATTATTACTCCCAGTGGCACTAAAATAATTGAAGTTACACCCCCAAAGACAAGGAAGAAACAATGTTTGTATCCAAGTTATATACAGATAACTGGACGGGAAACAGAAATAAAGAAAACTTCATTGATCAATAATAAACTACAATATTATACAACAGAAATGTCTGAAACTGCTCATAAATTAATTGAAGGTGTGCAATTAGACGATGAGTAACTTTGTCAGTAATGGAAGGAAATTTATGATTATCCTCAACTATTAGGATTGTTATATATAAGATTTTAGGATTTTATATTATGAAATTACGGAATAGTGAACTCAAATAAGGTAGTTTAAAGAGTAGATTCAAGTAGCAAAGGTACACAGAGACTTAAATACTTCCTAGCGATGTTTAACTTAACCAACAATCAAGAGGCATAGTATTAAATATCCTTCCGTACATCCTCTTAAAGCCCGTATTTCAAGAAATGATTATATTTACATAAAGTTTCAGGTGACGGACAAGAACTGTCAACCTAAAATTAAAGATGAGATAAAGTTACTGTGGGTGTCACATTACAAATTGCTGAAATAGCCTAACCAGCAGGATTCCTAATCTCGCATCCCAAATGGGATGAGACAGGCCAAATTAAAATCAGCATCATTTTCACATATTCAGGCATCTACCAATTTTAAGAAACTGCCCACGCATCCCCATCGTCTTTAACCAGGCTGCTCCTCTTATAAACAGTATTTCAGCCCTTTGTCAAGTAGGTTTTATATATGAATGACCAACAAAGAACTAACCGTAATGTTTCTTCAGGTGTAATAGCAGCCGTCTCAGCTGCGGTTGTAGCGGTAAGTGGTGGGGTAGCTTGGTTGACTTCCCAAACACCCAATACTCCCACACCAGGAAACCCTTCTCAAAGCATTAGACAGCCTCAACAGCCATTAACTACCCAGCCAGGTAATGAACAAAGTGCCAATATATATTGGCTGAGACCAACAGAAAAAAGCCTGGAGTTAGTTCCTCAGCCTGTGAAAATTGCGGCTGCACAACCTAACAAAGCTTTAGAAACTGCTTTTAAAACTTTATTAGCGGGGCCAACTGAAGGTACAGATTCCACAACTATTCCCAAAGGAACTCAACTACTGGGACTGAAAGTGGAAAATAATGATGTTCACGTCAATTTATCAGAAGATTTTACTAGTGGTGGTGGTAGTACCTCAATGGTTGGTCGTATAGGTCAGGTTGTCTACACAGCTACAACACTTAATCCTAACGCCAAGGTTTACATTGAGGTTAATGGTAAGCAGTTAGATGTTTTAGGTGGAGAAGGAGTGGAATTACAACAACCACTCACTCGTGAAACCTTTAACAAAAATTATCCTCTTTAGTCAGTGGTCAGTGGTCAGTGGATTATTAGTTTTTTTCGCAACTGACAACTGACTAATTTCTAGATTCACTTGGTAGGCTGAAGTATTAGACTACTTGTTGCACTATTTCTGGTGGTATAGACAACGTTTGTTTCATCAGGATTAACCCGCAAGTAATCAGAGTTTTAACAATGACTTATGTCATAGATAGATTAATAGTTAATCAGGGTTAATTCGCATCAAAGGTTGACCATATTCGACAGGTTCGCCATTTTGCACCAAAATTTCCATTACCTGTCCAGAAACTTCTGCTTCAATTTCATTCATCAGTTTCATTGCTTCAATGATACAGACTGATTGACCACTGCGGACGCGATCGCCTACTTCCACAAATGGCGCTTCACCAGGTGCTGGTGCGCGGTAAAAAGTTCCTACCATCGGAGATTGCACCTCTACAAATCTGGCTGAAGGCGTGTTCACTGACAAAGGTGATTGCCCCCCACCTACAGAATTATCACGGCTGGTGGCCGCTTCTGGTAGCTGTGTGGATGCTATTTGGTTTCCTGTTGTCACCGATGTCAATCCCGAACCAACCACACCGCCTAGTGTTGCTTGACCCACTGACAATACAGGACTGACACCTTTACGTACTATTAACTCAAAATCGTCGCTTTTGAGGGTTACTTCGGCAATATCCGTTTGTGCAATAGTTGCCAGTAGTTGGCGGATTTCATTAAAGTCTAATGGCACAGTTTTTTTTTCCTCGACCTAACCGTAAATGAGAATCTTAAGTGTGGCAGGGATTAAAATCCCTATATAAACAAGGGATTGAAATCGGTATTACCAATTTTAGATTTTGGATTTGTAATTGGAAATAATAATTGCCTATTACCCATTACTTAATCACTATTCCAACTTGGTATCAGGAGAAATCAAAATTATTCCCTGCCCAAGTATTTATCTTCCCTGGTATCTATCTTTATACGTTCTCCTTGAGTAATAAACAAGGGAACCATTACTGTTGCACCAGTTTCCACAATTGCGGGTTTAGTGCCACCCGTGGCAGTATCACCTTTAATACCAGGATCTGTTTGCACAACTTCCAGAACTACAGAATTAGGTAGTTCCACTTCTAGCACTTGTTCGCCCCAACGAATAACGTTGGCTTCCATACCTTCCTTAAGATACTTTACGCGATCGCCAATTTGTGCAGCCGTCAATCTACCTTCTTCATAGGTTTCCATATCCATAAAGACGAATTCTTCACCTTCTTTATAGGTATGCTGCATCGTGATCTTTTCCAAGGTAGCTTGGGGTACTGTTTCACCAGCCCTGAACGTTTTTTCTACCACGCTCCCGTTCTGGACATTTTTCAGCTTAGTTCTGACAAAAGCAGAACCCTTCCCAGGCTTAACATGGAGAAATTCAACCACTCGCCATACAGACCCGTCTAGGACAATAGAAACACCGGGTCGAAAATCATTACTGGAGATCATGAAACTTTCAATTTTTGCAAGACAATCGGCATTTATTGTACCCTTCAAAGGTAGTCAGTTATCAGTTACTAGTGACCAGTTATCACGGTTTATTGTTCACTGTTCACTATCACCTGCCTTCTTAACTCCTCACTAGCAAAAGACTACTGATAAAAAACTCAAGACTCAGGACTGTTACTGTGGGAAGATTATTCATGGGTGATTTCCTTCTCAACAATTTGATGCTGCATTTGAGCAAATCCATGTTTAATTTATTAAAGTCCTGGCTGAAACACAGCCTAAAGGCAATACTCCTGGTAACAATACTTTTAGGCATAAGTACAGTCGGGTGGACTACTTCCAGTTATGCCGCCCTACCATCTGGGAATGCAATTACCGACGGCAAAGCCTTGTTAAGGTATGCACTCCCCATAGATAATCAACCAGTCAGAAAACTGCAAGCTAGTTTAGAAGATATTTCTAACCAACTGCGTGCTAATAAACGTTGGGGTGCAGTTTCCAGAGACCTCAGCCAAGCATCACGGATTCTCGATAAACCCTCCCAAATCTTAGCAAGCGTTCCCGAAGAACGCCAACCCCAAGCCGAAGCTTGGATTACTGAGTTAAAATCTGGCATAGCAGAACTGCAAGAAGTAGTCAAAAACAAACAAAAAGACCCTATTCTGGAAGGCAGAGCTAAATTACTCAGCCTCGTCACCTTGCTAGAAGAATCAATGGTGAAGGAATTCCCCTTTGAAGTTCCTGCTGAATACAGCAATTTACCACAACTCAAAGGTCGCGCTACTATCGCTTTCAAAACCAACAAAGGCGATCTTACCGTGGTCGTAGATGGTTATAGCGCCCCTGTAACTGCTGGTAATTTTGTCGATTTAGTCCAACGAGGTTTTTATAACGGTTTAGAATTTACCCGTTCTGAAGAATCTTATGTATTGCAAACAGGTGATCCAGAAGGCAAAGAAGTCGGTTTTATTGATCCCAAAACAGGTAAATATCGGGCTATTCCCTTAGAAATTTTAGTAGAAGGCGAAAAAGAACCAACCTACGGTATTACTCTCGAAGATGCTGGACGTTATTTAGATATGCCAGTATTACCTTTTTCCTCCTTTGGTGCTTTAGCAATGGCACGCCCCGAAGGTGATGCAAATGGTGCTTCTTCTCAAGTTTTCTTCTTCCTCTTTGAACCAGAACTTACTCCCGCAGGACGTAATCTTTTAGATGGTCGCTATACAGTGTTTGGCTATCTGACAGAAGGTAGAGAGATTTTAGATAAACTCAAAGCTGGTGACACAATTGAATCAGCAACTGTTGTTCAAGGTATGGAAAATTTAGTTCAGCCACAGACAACTTAATTAATTTTGGATTTTAGATTTTAGATTAATTCTGAAATCTAAAATCTATCAGGTTTGCTGTCGTTTATTTGTTTATTTCTACTCTTATTTTGAGTAACTTTTAGCCTTTTCGTGAGATATATTTATATTTTTGGTTCTTGCGTAGATTTTATGGTAATTGAGGATTGATAAAAACAAAACCCTTACTCTGTAAGGCTTCTAAACGATCATGCCCAATATTTTCAATGAAAAGCCGACACAATAAGGCTTTCAACGATTTTGAACTGGGTTCTCCATAAAAAGTACCGAAGAAGCATATTTTTTAATATTTTTAATATTAGCAAATGAAAATTAAATTTCCCAATCTTCAAACTGCAAACCATTTACCCGACTAAATTCTTTGACATTATGTGTCACCAATATCAAATTATTGGACATAGCAATAGCAGCAATTTGTAAATCATTAGAACCAATCATAATTCCTTTTGCTGATAATTCTGCACGAATTCTTCCGTAAATTAGAGAAGCATCATCATCAAAGGGCAGTGAAATAAACAACTTGAGAAAATCTTGCTGTCTAGCAAGGGTTTTTTCAAGATTATTGCTTTTCATTGCACCATAAAATAACTCGCCTTTAACTACAGAACAAACCGCAATATCCGTCAATTTTGTTGAGCGTAAACGCTGCCGAATTGTCAAAGATTTCCCATTAAGATAACGAGCGCAAACATTAGTATCTAGTAAATAAATCATGCGGCTTGTTCTTTTTCTGCAAAATTATCCTCATCATCAAGAATAATGGGATCATCCTGACAACTACCATAGGTCTGTTCAAAAAAACCAGGAGGCCAGCCTAATTCCTCTGATGATTTTTGTTGAGGTTGACTTTTTGTGTCGATATCATGTTTTTGTGATTTAAACTGTAAAAACTCAATAAAATTTAACACTTCTTCCTGTTGTTGAGGCGTTAAACTTTCAATAATTTTTAAAATAGATTTAGGCTTTTCTAGTGCTTGAGTCATAATTAAACATCCTCATCATCTATTAAAAACTAACTTCTTTAATTATAATCGCCTAAAAAATTACAAATCCATAAATCTCAAATCAATTACCAATTACCAATTACCAATTACCAATTATCAGCATTATTGTGAATAATAATTTATCTTCCCTAAAAGTTCGAGATATTGGCGAACAAGGTCTTCTAGAAAGATTACAACGCTTTTGTCCACCAGACATTATTGGTGATGATGCAGCAGTTTTAGCTACAAAAGCAGAAGAATCTTTGGTTGTTACCACAGATATGCTAGTTGATGGCGTGCATTTTAGTGATATTACCACTTCAGCAGAAGATGCAGGTTGGCGTGCAGCAGCCGCTAATTTGTCAGATTTAGCCGCTATGGGTGCTTTTCCCTTGGGTATCACCATCGGGTTGGGTTTACCTGGAGATGTTGCTGTGAGTTGGGTGGAAAGACTGTATCAGGGAATGACAGAATGTTTGCAAAAGTACAATGTGCCTATAGTTGGAGGTGATATTGTGCGATCGCCCATCACCACTTTAGCAATTACCGCTTTTGGTCAAGCCAACCCCGATTTTATTATCCGTCGTTCAACAGCACAGGTAGGAGATGCAATCATCGTCACAGGTATACATGGAGCCTCCCGTGCGGGCTTAGAATTACTCCTCAATCCCCAAATAAGTCAAAACCTCAAAACTGAAGCAAAGACAGCTTTAATCACAGCCCACCAGCGCCCCAAACCCCGTTTAGATGTTATACCTATTTTGTGGGAAATTGTAGAATCTCAATCCAAAATCCAAAATCCAAAATCTAAAATTGCTGGTATGGACAGCAGCGATGGTTTAGCAGACGCTGTATTGCAAATCTGTCGTGCTAGTAGAGTTGGTGCTATTTTAGAAGCGAGTAAAATTCCTCTACCATCAGCATTTAATCATTGGCTGACACCAGAGCGATCGCTCAATTATGCCCTATACGGTGGTGAAGATTTTGAATTAGTCCTGTGCTTACCACCACAAGCAGCATTAACATTAGTCCAAAAATTAGGTGCAGAAGCATCCATAATAGGCACAATTACACCAGGCTCAAGAGTCATATTACAACATGAAAACAAAAAAATCCCCGACCAAGTTTTAAGTCTTAGCCAGGGATTTCAACATTTTGGTTAAGGAACAGGGAACAAGGAACAGGGAATAGATAGAAAATAATTCTCCTCTGTCCTCTGAATCCTCTGCCTTTTACTGTTACCTGTCACCTGTCAACTGTCACCTAATTAAACCCATTTTTGAGCTACTAATTCAGCCAAATCTAGAACGCGTTGGCTGTAACCCCACTCATTGTCATACCATGCCATGACTTTCACCATGTCATTACCCATGACGATAGTTAAGTTGGCATCAACAATAGAAGACTCATTTGTACCTTGATAATCAGAAGATACAAGTTGAAGTTCGCTGTAACCTAAAATACCTTTGAGTGAACCTTCAGAAGCTTCTTTAAGAGCTTGGTTAACTTCTTCAGTAATAGTGCGCTTCTCGGTCTGAACCACAAAATCCACCATAGAAACGTTGGGGGTAGGTACACGCAAAGCTACACCATTAAGCTTACCTTTCAGGTCTGGAAGTACCAATGCCACTGCTTTTGCCGCACCAGTGGAAGTGGGAACAATGTTAATAGCTGCTGCTCTTGCGCGACGTAAATCACGGTGAGAAGCGTCTAACAAACGCTGGTCTCCAGTGTAGCTGTGAGTAGTGGTCATTGTGCCTTTGATGATGCCAAATTTCTCATTTAACACCTTTGCAATGGGAGCCAAACAGTTAGTAGTACAGCTGGCATTACTAATGATGTTGTGTAAGTTGTGATCATAATCATGATGATTCACACCCATTACAAAAGTACCATCTTCATTTTTACCAGGGGCAGTAATCAGAACCTTCTTAGCACCAGCATTTACGTGCCTCATTGCCCCTTCTTTGCTGGTAAAAACACCAGTTGATTCAATAATCAGGTCAATGTTCCACTCTTTCCAGGGCAAGTTATCTGGGTTGCGATCAGATACGCATTTAATCGTCTTACCATTGACGGTGATGGAATTATCATCAGCACTAATATCGGCATTTTGTAACCTCCCTAGCATAGAGTCATATCTGAGGAGGTGAGCATTGGTTCTAGGGTCAGAGGTGTCATTGATAGCCACAAGCTCAATTTGGCTATTTTCTCTACCCACCCAGCAGCGTGCGAAGTTCCGTCCAATGCGCCCGAAACCATTGATTGCAACTCTAATCACAGTGTCTTGCCCTCTGTATTTATGCCTATATGTTGATATCGTTGACCCCAATCATATCGCAAAGGGGGGGAGTCTTTATAACCATAAAGCGTTAGATCTAAAAAAAAACACATAATTTATTCAGAATTATTTGTGTAAAGGTTGTGATTGACGATGTAGGATCTGACCGGATCAGGTACTAAATCACCAATTGCACCACCTTGGCGACAAAGTTCGCGTATTAGACTAGACGAAAATCTTACTAAAGGTGTATGCAATAATTGCCAATTGATGGTATATGATTGTTCGTTAAGTTGTTGTTCCACTTGCTTGCAGATTGACTCACTTTGAGCTATAGTCTCACCACCTACCAGTCGGGGTGCGATTAACCAATCACACATTTGTGCTAGTTCTTGTCCACGATACCAACGGGGTAAAGTTTGGAATGCATCCAAACCAATAATCCAGTACCAATGAGTATTTGGGTAACAAGCAGATAATTCAATCAGGGTATTGATGGAGTATGAAACCCCAGAGTGCTTTTTTTCAACTAGTGAGACAGTAAAGCTTGGGTTGTGTTTCGTGGCTAGTTGCAGCATAGCTACCCGATGCTCAAATAAAGCTGCTTGTTTATGAGGAGGATTTTTTGAGACTACCCAAATTACCTGTTCTAGATGTAATTGTTCCAACGCTGTTGTGGCCACAAGCAGATGTCCCCAATGAATGGGGTCAAATGTGCCACCAAAAATCGCTACTTGTTGCATCCAGTTCAGAACTTGGGAATTATTAGGTTAGATGGATAGACAGGGGTTTCTATCTAGACTACCAACTTGAGTCCAGAGATATCTTTCTCCAACTGGTTGAATAATATTTTCACTCCCAATGTACTATTGTAGTCAACTCAAGCTGAGGCTGAAGGCAATTTCAAATCAGCCATTAATTCCAGTAAGGTAAATAAAAATATGTGTTCAAAATTACAAGAAAAATTTTCCCGATGTAGCCCCAATTTTCAGAATGATCATACAAAGATATCAGCAATAGAAAAAATCTCGGTTGAGGGTAATATTTTTTTGAACAAACAAAACCACAGTAAAAAATTAACTCTTTATTCAGCCATGACTATATGACAGGAGCCGTATCTGCAAAAATCAAAATCCTGTTATGATACCCGTGTCATTTGTCATGATTATTTGGTGTGGTGTTAGAGGAAAAAAAGATGAATAATTCTATAGATTTTAGCGGTAGACCATTTCATTTCATAGGGATTGGCGGGATAGGAATGTCTGCGCTGGCTTATGTTTTAGCAAAGCGTCAGTTGCCAGTATCCGGTTCTGACTTGCGTCCTAATCAAATTACCCGTAAGTTAGAATCTCTTGGCGCGCACATTTTTAGTAGACAAGAAGCCAGCAACCTTGAATTCTTTCGTCCCCAAGTATCGACTGATGGAGTATTACTAAATTCTCAAGAACAACTGTCTGCTACCAAAACATTATTACCCCAAGTAATTTGTTCCACAGCTATTAACACGAATAATTTAGAATACAAAGCGGCTCTAGAATTGGGTTGTCCAATTTTACACCGTTCAGATGTATTAGCCGCCTTGATTGCTGATTACTACAGCATTGCTGTGGCAGGCACTCATGGTAAAACTACAACCAGTAGCATGATTGGTTATATGCTGCTACAAGCTGGTCTTGACCCAACAATTTTGGTTGGTGGTGAAGTTAACGCCTGGGAAGGTAATGCTAGATTAGGGGAAAGTAAGTATCTAGTCGCTGAGGCAGATGAATCTGATGGTTCACTCGTCAAACACTCCCCAGCTATTGGAGTTATAACTAATATTGAACTAGATCATCCCGACCACTACGAGAATTTAGAAGAAGTAGTAGACACTTTCCAAAAATTTGCCCAAGGTTGCCAAATTTTGGTAGGTAGCATTGATTGTGACACAGTGCGCGATCGCTTCGCTCTTCCAGGACAACGCCTGAAGCCAACTATTAGTTACAGTTTACATCCAGAAACCAACGCCGATTATACAGTCACCAATATTGACTATCGTGCTGATGGGACAACAGCACTAGTTTGGGAAAAAGGCAAAGCTTTAGGCGTATTAAATTTACGCCTCCTAAGTCGGCATAATCTCAGCAATGCTCTAGCAGCAGTTGCGGTAGGGCGCTCTCTGGGTTTAGAATTTGGGGAAATCGCCAAAGGTATAGCCACCTTTGAAGGTGCAAGACGGCGCTTTGAGTTCCGGGGGGAAGCCGCTGGTATTACCTTCATTGATGATTATGCCCATCACCCTAGCGAAATTCGTGCAACTCTTGCAGCAGCACGTCTCCAAGCTAGACCAGGACAACGGGTAGTTGCTATTTTCCAACCACATCGTTATAGTCGTACACTCACATTTTTAGATGAATTTGCTGGGTCATTTGCCCATGCTGACTTAGTCGTATTGACTGACATTTACAGTGCTGGTGAACCCGATTTAGGACAAATTACTGGTGAACAACTGGCAGATGAAATTGCCAAGCAACATCCCCAAGTTATTTATCAACCAACTTTATCTTCTATCTGTGAATTATTGTTGTCAACACTACGCCCTGGAGACTTAGCACTATTTTTAGGTGCAGGTAATTTGAATCAGGCAATTCCTGAAGTCATTGCCACACTTCGTGAACCGGCTACGGCGACATCGTAAGTAGACCCAACTTGCTAGGTTTTCTCTGTGAGCCAATTCTTCATCTAGCAATAGTTTCATCATTTAATAATAGTACCGTAGCAATACGGTAAGTTTTTGTAACAAAAATTCGCAAAAAAAGTAAAGATGACAACCTCCCAGGTATCTGGAAACGTCTGCATGATTTCTGCTTTGACTACCAATAAACAGGAAAAAGCCAATTCAAGTGAAAGAAACATAATTCACTTAAGAGGCACTGATTGTGTGATTAAGTCCGCAGCTTCTTTATCAGCATTTACTTCCTATAGAGTTGGGGGATCTGCTGAATGGTATGTCGCCCCCCGTAGTTTAGAAGCTCTACAAGCAAGTATTGAGTACGCAAAAGACTTAAATTTGCCAGTAACCATACTTGGAGCCGGTTCTAACTTATTAGTAAGTGATCAAGGTATACCGGGCTTAGTGATTGCTACTCGTCATTTTCGTTCTAAGCACTTCGACCTACAAACAGGTCAATTGACAGTTGCTGCCGGAGAATCTATTCCTAGCTTGGCATGGGAAGCAGCAGATTTAGGATGGCAAGGTTTAGAGTGGGCTGTTGGTATCCCTGGAACTGTTGGTGGTGCTGTTGTTATGAATGCAGGAGCGCATAATAGCTGCATTGCAGATATGTTAGTTAGTGCTGAATTACTCTTACCAGATGGTAGATTAGAAACTCTTACCCCTGCTGAATTAGGTTATCAATACCGAACTTCATTATTGCAAGGGGGTAAACGTATAGTCACTCAAGCCACCTTCCAACTCCAACCAGGAGCAGATCCAGCACAAGTCACAGCCACAACCAAAGAACATAAACAACATCGGCTGACTACCCAACCTTACAACTATCCTAGTTGTGGTAGTGTTTTCCGCAATCCTAAACCATATTCTGCTGGTTGGTTGATTGAACAGGCTGGTTTAAAAGGCTACCAAATTGGTGGGGCGCAAGTTGCCCAACTTCACGCCAATTTTATCGTTAATCGTGGCGGGGCTAAAGCCAGCGATATCTTCTGTCTTATTAGTCATATTCAACGTGAGGTACAAGAACGTTGGTCAATTTGGTTAGAGCCAGAAGTTAAAATGATCGGTGAGTTTCAACCAGTTGGCTGATGGGGACAGGTGACAGGTGACAGGTGACAGAAAGAAGGCAAGAGGCAAGAGGCAAAAGGCAAGAGTTTATTTTTTCTTCCCAATTACCAATCACCAATCACCAATTACCCATTACCAATTACCTACCACATCTATAATTGAATTTGATTTGTTATTCAAAGTACAAGTGGACAATTAATTATGACAGCAGGAAAAGGCCAGGGTTTTGGTTTTGGACTAGGAAAAATGAAAGAACTAGCGGCAGCTTTTCAAAAAGCCCAGCAAGTTCAAGAAGGTGCAAAGCGTCTCCAGGAAGAATTAGAGCAAATGGAGATCCAAGGAGAGTCTGGTGGTGGACTGATCAAGGTTATTGTCAGCGGCAACCAAGAACCCAAGAGAGTAGAAATTTCCCCAGATGCTTTGGGTGAAGGTGCAGATGTACTTTCTGATCTGATCACAGCGGCTATGAAAGATGCCTACAATAAGTCCACTGCTACAATGCGGGAACGCATGGAAGACTTGACTAGTGGGTTAGAACTTCCAGGATTGTAGTTAATTAGTCATTAGTTATTAGTCATTAGTCAGTAGTAAAACAAGTAGGGGTAAAGCGCAATGCTAAACCCCTATCACTGACACCCAAAACAAAATTTATGGCTTACAAATTACTGTTTGTCTGCTTGGGTAACATTTGCCGATCGCCCTCAGCAGAAAATATTATGAATCATCTGGTTTTACAGGCTGGATTGAGCGATAGCATTTATTGTGATTCTGCTGGTACTTCTAGTTATCACATTGGCAGTCCACCTGACCGACGGATGAGTGCGGCTGCTGTGTCCAAGTTGGGAATTAAACTCCTTGGTCAAGCTCGTCAGTTTCAAAAATCAGACTTCCAAGAGTTTGATTTAATTCTGGCAATGGATAAAGACAATTATGAAAATATCCTGGCTGTTGACCGTTCAGGACAATATCACCATAAAGTGCGCTTGATGTGTGATTTTTGTTCTAGACACACCCTCAAAGAAGTTCCTGACCCCTATTATGGCGGAACAGAAGGATTTAATCGGGTGATTGATCTCCTCATTGATGCTTGTGAAGGGTTGTTGGAATACATTAATAGGTTGTAGGGAGCAGGGGAGCAGGGGGGCAGAGGGGCAGAGGAGCAGGGGAGCAGGGGAGCAGGGGAGCAGGGGAGCAGAGGGGCAGAGGGGGCTAGTAATTGAATCAAAATATCTGTCTAAATCTACTCATATCTGATTAAAAAATTACCTAATATGAAAATATGATCAGGCTTAACGGAGAATTTTTTTTCTTATCCTCCTGACTCCTGACTCCTGACTCCTGACTCCTGACTCCTGAACTCCTGAACTCCTGAACTCCTGAACTACTGTTACTCCACCAGACCATGCTTCATAGCAAAACGTACAAGTTCGGCTCGATTGCTTGTTAAAGTTTTTCTCAATAAACTGCTGACATACTTTTCTACTGTTCGTGGACTCAGGTGTAATTGATGACCTATATCGGCATTAGATAAACCATGAGTCAATAATTCTAGAACTTCTTGTTCTCTGGTCGTTAGTGATGAGAGCAGTTTAGGTGCATGAATTTGGGTAGATAAGGCATGATTACTATCTCGGAGTTTTCCGGTTATGGAAGTCTCTAGATTGTCTTGATGAGGAAAACGGTACTCTGATTGAATTATTTGCGATCGCTCTAGTAAATTCCTAATCGCTGCTGCTAACTCTTCCAATTCAAAAGGCTTAGGTAAATATAAATCGCAGCCTGATTGATATCCGAGAATTCTTTCTTGGGTTTTAGTTCGTGCTGTTAACAAAATTACAGGTAATAACCTAAACTCCGCTTTTTGGCGTACCCGACGCACTAATTCATAGCCATTCAACCGTGGCATGACAATATCCGTAACAATTAAATCAGGATTGTTCTCTTCTACCATAGCCAAAGCCTCTTGACCGTCATCAGCCATAATCACTAAATAGCCGGACAGTTCAAGATAATCGCTAATAGACAGACGAGTACCCAAGTCGTCATCCACTACAAGGATTTTTAAGGCCATGGACAGTACACCCCTAGCATTTTTGTTCTCCAGCAATTTGCTTTTGATGAACACTATCAATATAAACTGGTAATAATAGTGTTCTTATGTTTCATACTATGACAGGATTACTTACTATTGACTGCATTTAGGATGATTTATAAAGAAAATCTTAAATGCTTAGGAAGTATTCATAAAACTTAATATAAGTTACCAGGAATAAGAATGCTATAATAATGGATTGAATTAAATGTAACCCTAGTTGGTTCAGTCTGGTTATTCAAATTACACAGTATCTTTAAATATAATTTAATACAAAGAAATTTTCAATGAGTGACAAAAACGAAGGTTTTAAAGTTATTACCGACAATCGACAAGCCCGTTATTTGTATGAAATCTTAGAAACCTACGAAGTAGGAATTCAACTAACAGGTACTGAGGTAAAATCCATTCGTGCGGGTAAAGTTAATCTCAAAGACGGCTATGCGTTGATTCGCAATGGTGAAGCATGGTTGATAAATGCACATATTTCTCCATACACTTCCAGTGGACAATATTTTAATCATGAACCACGTCGCACACGAAAATTACTGCTGCATCGTCAAGAAATCCGCAAGCTAATTGGTAAAGTGGAACAGCAAGGTTTAACTCTAGTGCCGTTAAAAATGTATTTTAAAGGGGGCTGGGTAAAACTGAGCATCGGCTTGGGTAAAGGCAAGAAAGTTCATGACAAGCGCGAAGATATAAAACGCCGTGAAGATCAGCGTGATATTCAAAGAGCAATGAAAAGTTATTGACAAGAGGATTGTGAGGGTGAAATTTTTACTCCTGACTCCTGCTGTAATATGTCCTTAGCATGATTTAAGACAAAACCTAGTTTATAGCTGTAGATTGATTAACCCAATTTTGGGAATAGATACAGTGGTGAGAGTCAGGTATAAGGAACTTTCACCATGAAAAGTAATTTCACTAAAACTATTGGCGCTGGAGTTCTGACTTTGAGTATGGGAATTTTACCTGTAAGTCTACCAGCGCAAGCCCAAGTAACTCAACCCAGAACTGATACTGTACCCAACAGAACTGTTTATGATGATCGTAATGATGTGAATTGGGGTTGGTTAGGACTACTTGGGCTAATAGGTCTAGCTGGTTTAGTGGGTAAAAGACGTGAAGAAGAACCAACCCGTTATCGTGACCCCAATGCACCAGGGGCTACTAGTTACAGGGATTAATTTGGATTTTAGAATTTAGATTTGGGATATAAGGATGCTGAGTTGGTTTAGGCAAGTTATGGAACAAAAAATTGTCGGTTGTCAGTAAAAATGATACTGACAACTAGACTTCATTGTTGTTGTATATTAGTTGAGTTCGGGTTCTGGGTTAGGTTGGTTTGTAGTTTGAGCTAAAGGAGTCCAATAGCTGGCAACCAAAGCAACCATGAGCCACCAAAGGGTGTTAACTGAGGGACGATACCAGACGGTATCTACCATGCCGTGAGCAAGCATACCTAGCAAAGCAGCGATCGCTCCAATTACCCAAAATCCTTCTATATTTCTTGATTGACGAAATCTTTGGAGTTGGATAAAAGCTGTATTAAAAGTGACAATTATTAACCACAAGAAACAAGCTAAACCCATAAAGCCAGTTTCCACAGCCACTTCTAGAAAAATTGAATAGGCGCTCAAAGCAGTATAGCGGGGTTGTTGGTAGAGAGGATAAACCTTGTTAAAAGAATGGTGTCCAGGGCCAATACCAATAATCGGGCGATCGCCTATCATCCTAAAGACAGCATCCCAAACATTTCGGCGAAAATTATTACTACTATCTTGACGGTCTGCAAAAATACTCACAACCCGCAAGCGTACAGGTTCAACAAAAATCATAGCCAGCACTAATAATCCAATTAAACTACCGAGAATAATTGGTAATGACCAAGTACGCCAAAATGGTGGCATTTCTAGACTCCACCAATAAACCAACAAGGCCATTGCGGTTAAAAATGCCACTACTAAAGCAATCCAGCCCCCACGGCTATAAGTGAGAACCAAACAGACGGTATTAACAGCAAACATTGTTACCGCCAAAGCTTTCTTGATCCAACCCTGCCAAGCAAAAATTGCTACTAAACTTAAAACAACGGCTGGTAGGAGATATCCTGCTAATAAATTGGGATTACCTAAATAACTGTAAACCCTTGTAGTTTTGGAGAGAGGAGACTCTGGATCAACCCAAGTCGCCAATGCCTTTGCACCAAAAAACCATTGCCTGATACCATACACACTGACAATCAGGGATGTGTGTAAATAAAGAGTGATCAGCCAAGACCGGATGCGGGAAAACCTCAGCACCCTCGCGCAGACTGTAAAAAGTAACAGATAGAGTGATAATGTCGCCAAATCACTCAAAGCTGCCTTTTTCACAGGAGATAAAGCAGTAGCGATCGCCGCAATTCCCCAATAAAGCAATACCAAAAGATGAATAGGGGTTACAGAAGCTACATTTGCAGAAGTTTTTTCATCCGATAAAGTCAGCAACAGCCAGAATCCTATACAAGCCACCAACAACACCAGCATTAAACCAGTGGAGACAAAAGGTGCCAAAGCATAAACGAGACTAAGAAGAGCAGCCGCTATAGTATCTCCCCACTGCATCAACAGACTAGTTTGCCGCCAAGGACGTAAAATCCCGACCATAAACCGATGCAGGTAACTGGTATTCAGATATTCTTTGAGCGGTAGAGAGGATAAAGTAAATCTTTGCCAGACTAAATTCATAAAAAGTTGTCACCAAACAGCACCTATTGTGTGCAGAACTTGGCCTCAATCATAATCCGAGTGCTATATAAAGATAACAACCAAGATGGGCAATTGAAAAATTAGGACTTTTTTATAGCGATCTTTAACCGGTTACTAAGTAGGTGAACCGAAAAAATTAAAGGTATGTGAAGAAAAGTAAAACGCTCAAAACTCTCTTCCTGTTCCCTTGCCCCAACGACAATTTTTAACGCCCACCTACTTAGACATCATTCATAAATTCAGAATTAGTAGTCGATTGCAATGGTAAAGAAATTACATAGCGGTATCCTGATTCTGGTGAACCTTGAATAGCAATTTGTCCACCATGCTGTTCTGCTAGTTGACAGCTAAGTAACAAACCCAATTTTTCACGGGACAGATTACCAGAAGCATTGGCTAAACTCTTATTGGAAGCATCAACTAAAATTCCTGATGGTTCATCCATCAAATTTTCTGACTTTTGTAATATTTCGGGCAAATTATCCTGATTTTCGGCATCAATCTGATAATTTTCTGGCTCATCCAATATGTCGAATATTGATAAAGAGTCAAGACGGAAGTAAGGGTCTATGTCAGTAACTCCATCTCCTAACCATGGATGGGAAACCCAAACAGTAATGGAGAGTGCATCTTCTTTGGAAGAAATGTGAACACGCACAATACTACCTGTAGCAGAAAGTTGAATCACACTAAATAGTAAGTGATAAACCATCTGCCGCACCTTATCTTTATCTAAATACCAAATGCGATTGCGTCCTGGTTCTACAGACAAACGAATATCTTGTTCTCGACGAACAGTTACTTCTGATAGGGTATTGATAGCTTGTTGACATAGCATTTCCACATCTACAGGAGCTAAATTCAGCCCAGATGAAGTATCCGATAGTGTTCCTAATTCAGTAATTTCATTGACTAAAGAAAGTAGATACCGTCCACTGTGTTCAATAATTTCTAGATATTCTCGCTGTTTAGTTGTTAAAGGCCCATAAATTTCTCGTCCCAGAACACCAGCCATACCCAGTACAGAGGTTAAGGGTGTACGTAACTCTTGAGTTAGCTGTCCTAATAATTCTAGTTTGATCTGCTGAGTCGAACTAGAGTTTGTGTTTAGATGGGGAGGGGAAATTTTCAGATCAATTATCTGTTCTTCGGGAAATGGCAGCACAGGAATATTTCTGCTACTGACGGTTTGTAATTTCCCTTGCAGTAATCTGTTGCGCTCAAATTCGCTCATACTCCAACGAGCAATGATTTGCAAAAACTCAATGTCTCGCTCTGTAAAATTTCGCGGTTGGCGATCCATTACTGCTAATGCACCTAAACAATACCCAGAAGCATCAATTAATGGTACTCCCAAATAGGAACGGATACCATAATGCTGAACTAACTTACTAGTGGATATTTGTAAATTGTCAATATTTGTTGTATCATTAATAACTAATATTTTTAAGGTTTCTACTACTTGGGTGCAAAAAGATTCCTGCCGTAATAATTGACGGTTTTTGGCTAGATCATTCATCAACCCCAATCTTGATAAACCCACAGCTGATTTGAACCAGTGGATTTCCTGATCTATAAATCCTAAAATACAAATTTCTGCGCCTAAAAAGTGGGCAGCAGTTTGAGTAGTTTCTTCAAATATGGGGATAGTTTCTGGTAGACGCAAACCTAACTCAGACAAGACTTTGAGCCGTTGTTGTTCTTTTGTTTCTACAGGATTCCAACCATCATCCGGGGCAAATAGTTTATTTTCAGGCTCTATCATTACCATTGCAGTTATGAGATTACAATTTCCTATTCATTAGGATTCCCCAATTTGAGGTTTAATCAACACTTCTGAGTAAAAAAGTTTTATTTTCACGATTAATAAGAATATTTTTTAATTTTTATTAAATACTGGTGCTATATTATGATTAAAAAATCAGGAATATTACTGGAAAAAATCATATTTATTCCCAAATCCTCAATATCCAATCATCAATTACCAGCCTAAAATAAATAAGTAGCAACTTAGTCCACTTAAATTTTGATACTAGCAATCTAAACAACAAAATGATGATTAAAGTTCCTTTTGTAGACCTGAATTTACAACATCAACCGATTCAAGCTCAATTGCAACAAGCCATTGAGGATGTATTAGTAAAGGGAGATTTTATTTTAGGTCAAGCGTTATCCGATTTTGAGACTGCGTTTGCAGTAGCATCTGGTACAGAATATGGAATTGGTGTGGCATCTGGAACTGATGCGATCGCACTGGGTCTACAAGCTTGTAACATCGGTGCTGGGGATGAAGTTATTTTACCAGCTAATACCTTTATCGCCACATTGATAGGTGTAGTCAGTACAGGGGCTAAACCAATTTTGGTAGATTGTCACCCCAAAACAGCCTTAATTGATTTAGAAGCAGCAGCTAAAGCCATTACCCCCCAAACCAAAGCCATTATTCCTGTACATCTCTATGGTCAGATGGTATCACCCAGCCAATTATTAGACTTTGCTAACACGTACAAAATTTTAATTTTTGAGGATGCAGCCCAGGCACATCTAGCCGAACGGGAAGGATATCGCGCTGGTTCAGTGGGTATAGCAGCAGCCTTTAGCTTTTATCCCAGCAAGAATTTGGGAGCATTTGGAGATGGAGGTATGGTAGTAACTAATGATCCAGATGTAGCAGCAAAAATGCGACGATTGCGAAATTATGGTTCATCGCAAAAATATGTGCATATTGAACCCGGTACAAATAGCCGCTTAGATACCTTACAAGCAGCCATATTACACCAAAAATTACCCTATTTATCTCAGTGGAATAGCGATCGCCTAAACATTGCCCAGAGGTATGATATAGAACTAGCACCTTTAGCCTCAGTTGGGATTATTCCCATACACAACCAAAGCGGTACAGGACACATATATCATCTTTATGTAGTCAAAATTGATGACTCTTGTCGTCTCCAACGTCAACAACTGCAAGAACAATTAACAGCAGCAGGAATTCAAACCGGCATTCATTACCCAATTCCGTGCCATCTTCAACCCGCATTTAATTATTTAGGTTATCAACAAGGCGACTTTCCCCAATCAGAACAGCTATCCCAACAAATATTATCCTTACCTATGTACCCTGGTTTGAACAATAGCCAAATCACAGAAGTTATCACTGCTATTTATTCCATATTGAAAATTAAATTAAACTGAATTTAATTCATTTTACCTACTCAACAATAACCAGTCCTAAGAGCATTTTAAAAATTGGAATTAACACTATGGAACTACAGCAACAAATTAAAAACCGCAACACAATCCAATTGTTAAACTGGGGAATTTTAGTAACTTTGCTTCTGCTTTATGCTCCCATATTGCTACATTGGGTAGATGGTTGGCTACACAAAAGTATCAGTATAGAACATGAATATTTTAGCCATGGTATGATTGGTCTGCCTTATGCTGGTTATTTAAGTTGGACAAACCGGAAACAGTGGCAACGGCTACCGAATATTAACCATCCTCTCAGCATTGGTTTATTCATAATAGGCGTAATTTTTTATCTAAGTGGTGTAGCTGAATGGGTTAATTTATCCTTACCCATCATCTTGACAGGACTGTGCTTATGGTTCAAGGGCATCCCAGGCTTAAAATTACAAGGATTTTCCCTATTATTAGTATTTTTAGCTACACCAACCGCATTACCTTATCTTATCGCTCCCTATACATTTCCTCTGCAAAGCTTTATTGCTGGTACAGCAGCCTTTATCCTCAATCAGTTTGGCATGAAAGTTATAGTAGATGGAATAAACTTATACGTGGGTGGAAGAATTGTAGAAGTTGCACCCTATTGTGCCGGATTAAAAATGTTATTTACCACTGTTTACGTTGGTTTAATGCTGCTTTATTGGACAGATGCCTTATCTTCACGGCGCATAACTATGAGTTTTTTATCTATAGCCATCGTTATCAGTATAACTGCTAACATCGTTCGTAACACCTTATTAACCTTTTTTCACGGTACAGGTAACGAAGGCGCTTTTGTATGGCTACATGAAGGTTGGGGTGGCGATCTCTACTCTGGTTGTATGCTGTTATTACTAATACCTTTACTCAATTACCTCAACGATTATTTTTCAGAAACTCCAGTAATGCCGTTACCAGAGGAAATAAAGGATGTATAAACAAGAGTATAGTATATAGATAATTAAGTGATTAGACGGACATGATATGATTTCCTTATCCAAAATTTTCCAGGAAAAGCAATGGAGTCAGGTAGCCGTATTGATTTTACTGCTACTGTTGTTAACAGTGGGAGCAGTTCCTGGATACCTAACAGGAAAATGGGTGTGGCAGCAGCCACCGTCAGTCAATAAACTCCAGGAATTGAAAAATATTCGCAAAGTAGGATTAAATATTCCTGGTTGGCAAACTGTTCAACAGTCAGAATCACAAATTGGCGAACATAAATGGTCTTTGCAGATACTCAAACAAAAAGACCCAGCAAATGAAGCTATACTGCTGCTGCTGCCGCAAAACGGTCCGCGAGATCAACCAGAAGTAGAGTGGATAGATATTAGTGGTTGGGGGAAATCAACTTGGGGAAAGTGGGATATGGCTCAATATCGTACTGCTGAATTTACTTTCAAACAGCCCTCCACTCAAGATTTGAATAATACCATAAAAATCAAGTCAAGATTTTTTCGGGCTACAACACAAAAACAAACTTTTGCTGTTTTACAATGGTACGCAATGCCAAATGGTGGAACATCATCACCTTTTAAGTGGTTTGTATCAGACCAATTAGCACAGTGGCAAAAAAAGCGTGTACCTTGGGTGGCTGTGAGTATTTTAATGTCAATGGAGTCTTTTGGAGAAGCAGAAACATCTTGGTCAAAGCTTCAGTCGTTGGGTGAAAAAGTACAATCTGAATTAATGTCAATAGTTTTATAACTGATTTTATTTCACAAATCTGCACCAATGTTTATAGTGCCTAGTTCTCACAAACGTGCATTTAACGCCCTGTTTTTTGTCACTCTCCAGGTAAGTGTTGGGTTGATAACGTCTATTCAACCTATATTAGCGCAGCCTTTACCATCTGTAGAACCATCTTCAGTAGAATTTACAACACCTCCTCCTACGTCTGAAGAAGTATCTCCCAGTACAAAGGAAGAAATTTCACCACAATTCAACCGTTATCTATTGGATACAGGAGATACACTCAATGTTATCTTTCAGCGTCCTCCTGGACTATACCGGTTAGGAATTGGAGATTCTATCAGTGTGTCAGTGCAAAGATTTCCAGATTTAACTTTTCAAGCGGCAATTAATCCAGAAGGTAATATTGTAGTGCCTCTACTGGGAGTGATATCTTTACAAGGCTTGAGTTTGAAAGAAGCCGAAGCAAAAATTCGCTCTGGTTTAAATCGCTATGTTATTGATCCCATTGTCTTGTTATCACTATCTGGAGAACGTCCGAATTTAAGTTTCTCAGCCCCTGTTGGTCAAGATGGTAATATCATTATCCCGCAAGTTGGAAAACTATTTGTAAAAGGCTTAAGTTTGGAAGAAGTTCAAGAAAAGATTCGCTTGGCTTTAAGTCGTATTACTACTGATACTGTAGTAACGTCTTTATCACAAATACGTCCAGTTCAAGTTACAATTACTGGGGAAATATCTCGTCCAGGAATTTATACTGCTGGTGTGGGAATGCCTCGCATTACTGAGATTTTATCATTAGCTGGTGGTTCAACTTTGACAGCAGACCTGCGACAAGTGCAAATACGCCGTAAGCTCAGTGATGGTTCTATAGTTTCACAAAATGTTGACTTATACGCCTCATTGCAAAGTGGTGGTTCGCTGCCTAATTTGCGTTTACAAGATGGGGATGCAATCATTATCCCACGTCGAGAACTTGGTACAGATGATGGTTATGATCGCAAATTAGTGGCACGTTCGACTTTGGCTGTACCTCAGATTAAAGTCAGAATTTTAAATTATGCTGCGGGAGGAATTGTAACTCAATCTTTACCCAATGGTAGTACATTTATAGATGTTTTGGGAGGTGTGAATCTTAACACTGCTAATCTTCGGGATATTGCTTTGGTTCGTTTTGATCCGGAACAAGGTAAAGCTGTTACTCAAAGACTTGATGGTAAAAAGGCGCTAGCTGGTGATGCTTCTCAAAATTTAGCACTGCAAGATAATGATGTAATTGTTGTTGGTCGAAACTTAATCGGCAAACTTCAAAATTTATTTACTACCATTACCCAACCATTTTTTAATGTGCAGTCCTTTTTGCAATTTTTTCAAACCTTTGGTAACGGGGTTTTCGGTGGTGGTTCAAATTAATAATATGGTCAGTAGGAATAGCTTCTTGAACCTAATGAATGAGTAATTATTAAGGTTCTTCAGTATCTAGTATGCAAAATCAAGCCAAAAAATCTCGGAAAGCTGACTATACATAAGAAATAAACCATAATTTTGAACATTATTACAAAATATCGCCTCTTTACCCTGTTCCCTTTGTGAGATTGGAGATTTAGCATAACAAGTGCGGTAGAACCATTATTAATAACAGATTAAATCCTATGACACCACCAATCATTAAGAAATATATTATTGCTTTTGAGAAGTATAAATGGATTGGATTAGCTAGTTTTGGTTTAGTAGTAGCTGGGACAACAGTGGTGGCTATACAACCAGAACCACCAGTTACCTACCTAATAGAAGCTGCGGTGTCCTATAGTGGACCACCAGTTTCTTTCTCAAAAACAGCCAGTGAAATTCAACAACAAGGGAAAGAACTGACACAAGAGGTTTTACTCTCAGATCAAATTATTCTCAAGGTAGCGGATAAAGTAAAAATAAAACCAAAAACGATTGCTGCCAATGTGAAATTAAAGATGCCTGAAAAAACGAAATCGGGAGCATTAGAAAGTCCAATAATATTAGTTTATTATACAGATAGTGATGTTAATAGAGGTGTAGATGTATTAACAGAATTGACAAAATTAATGGTGCAGTTGAGTGGTGATATTAACACTGGTAGACTGAAAACAATTATAAAAAAAATTAATGAGCTTTTGCCACAAGTTAAGAAGGAACTCCAAGCTGCTGAAAATACACTGGAAGAATATGATCGTCGGGAACGTCCGGCACTTATGGAAGCAGAAAATGGTAGTTTGCTCCTGGGGATTAGTAATAGTAAAATGCAGCAAAGAGAAATTAAATTCACTATTGCTGGAATTGATGCTCAACTTCGTTCTTTAGAAAATAAGTTGGGTTTAACAGTTGGTCAGGCTTATGTTTCTTCAGCGTTGAGTGCTGATACTATTATTGCCAATTTGCGATCGCAAATTTATCAAGTAGAGTCACAAATTGCCATTCTCAGAAAAGATTTGCGGTCTGAACATCCGACCATGATTCAATTACAGCGCCAAAAAGAAGCGGCTGAAGAATTGCTGCAACAACGTGCTAGTGAGGTGTTAGGTGGTGGCGGGATGGCTGCTCCTATACGAGGTAATGTTACAGGTATTCGCACTCAAAGTAGTTTAGACCCGACACGACAGGCGTTAGCAAATCAAATGGTGGCTTTGCAAACCCAGCGTGAAACCCTGGAACAACAACTAAAGCAACAAATTCAACAGGAGAAGCAATTACAGCGAGAATCTACTCTCATCCCCAATAAGCAGTTAGAGCGATCGCGTTTGGAACAAGCTGTAGGCTTTAAAAAAGCTATATATGACCAAATGCAAGCCAAGCTTACCGATGCAAAAGCCGCAGAAGCAGAAACTGTTTCTAGTCTGAGCTTAACCAAACCACCAACACCTTTACCTGTAGTTGCTAAACCCAAGAGTGTACCTGCTACCTTGGCTATTGGTGGTTTATTGGGTGCTGTAATTGGTGGTGGTGTCATATTTCTGCTGGGGTCACTGGAAGGAACTTTCAAAACCAGAGAAGATATTCGGGAAAGCCTCAAGCAACGAGATGTGCTACTACTGGGAGAATTGCCAATAATCCCATCTGATGATTTAGAGCCAGAAACCTTGCCAGTCATACTTTCCCCCGATTCTCCTTATTTGGAGTTTTATGAGAAATTCCGCAGTAATTTACGTCGGATTGTTGGTAAAGAGATAAAGGTGATATTAATTACTAGCGTTAGTAGTCAGGAAGGTAAAACATTGAGTGCCTATAACCTGGGGATAGCTTCAGCAAGGGCTGGGAAAAGAACCTTGATTATCGAAGCAGATTTGCGATCGCCCTCCCAAGCTTCATCTCTGAAGGTTATTCCTGACTCCTATATCCATATTGAACCTCTGTATTATTATTCTAGTTTGAGTGAATGTATTCGCTTAGTTCCTGATGTAGAGAATTTATACATTATTTCTAGCATCGGTCCTGTGCGTCAATCTGCTGCTATCATAGAATCTAATGAAATGCGTCGCTTGATAGAAGATGCTCGTGAACGCTATGATTTAGTTATTGTAGACACAAATCCTCTCAGTATTTCCAATGATCCATTATTATTTCAACCCTATAGTGATGGCATAGTGCTGGTAGCGCGACCTAACTATACACAAGAAAATATGCTCACTGAAGCTATTGATCAATTAGTAGAAGATGAGTTAGGGCTATTAGGAGCTATTATTAATAGTGCTGATATCAGAGTTTCCATGCCTCAACTAGCAGAAGAATTACCTACATCTATACCTGACCTAAACCTGGAAGTGATTCAACAAACAGAAGACATATCCACTATTTTCGGTAAAAATTAGCGTTTTCAACAGGGTGTCGAGTGTGGGGAAAATTTGCAGAAAACAGAATCTATCATCTATTTCTAACCGTCGCTGCTAACTCCTCAACCAACCAGCTATTAAATTGATTATAAACAGGTAAACGTGGTCTCAACTCCCAGCCCGCAGGTTGTAAAATTTCCCTGAGTCTCTGTTCCTGCAAATGTGGATAATCAGGGTTAACCTCATCCTTGGGACTTATTCCCCCCAAATCTCTAGCACCTGCATCTAAACACGCGAGTAACCAACCCTCATCTTTAATTAAATTAGGCGGAATTTGAATTGTAATATCTGCGGGTAAAATTTCCCGTGCTTTAGCTATGACTTCCGGTAGTTGAAGAGGATTAAAAGCTTCTGCATCAAAGATTTGCTGACTTCCCGGACTGTGGGGTTGCAAAATCACCTCTTGTATATGTTGGTAACGGTGATGCAAATCAGAAATAGCTGCTAAAGTCTCCCACCAGTCATCTTCAGTTTCTCCTATTCCCAAAAGTAACCCAGTTGTAAAGGGAATTTGTAACTCTCCCGCCCACTGTAACTGTTGTAAACGCAATTGGGGTAACTTACTCGGTGCATGACGATGAACAGTATTTAACAACTTGGGTGTCAACTGTTCCAACATCAACCCCATGGAAACATTAACATTTTTCAGCTTTTGCATTTCCGCAAAACTCAGTGGTCCGGCGTTGGTATGGGGTAAAAATCCCATTGATAAGGCTAAAGCACATAAATCATAAATAAGCCCAAACCAAGCCTCACGCCTGGATGATAAAGGATGCACTTCACCACTAAGGATGAGGATTTCACAGACATTTTGATTTTTTAAAGGTAATAAAATATTCTCTGCTTCAGCTAACGTCATCCAAGGATGAGAACCAGGTTCAACACGGAAATTACAGTAACTACATCTATTAAAACATTCGTAAGTGGGAACAAGAGTATATGCAGGACTGTAAGTAACGATTTTTTGGTTAAATGAGAGCATTTGTACTAAACCAGAAATATGTTTACAAAAAAATAAAGGCTGAAACCCTTAATATATCTAGGTTTTTTCAGGCTGTGAGAAAAATATTAAAAAATATTACGAAAACCCCTTTACAAATCGAAACATTTTGCTTAATATAAATTCATGAGGTAGAAACACCTACCAAAACATACATAACCAAAACGCAATTATAAAGACATGACCACAGCCATTCAACAGCGCCAAAGCGCCAACGTATGGGATCGATTCTGCGAATGGATCACCAGCACTGAAAACCGGATTTACATAGGTTGGTTCGGAGTCTTGATGATTCCAACCCTACTATCTGCGATCGCTTGCTTCGTAATTGCATTCATCGCTGCTCCCCCCGTTGATATCGACGGTATCCGTGAGCCAGTAGCAGGTTCTCTACTCTATGGAAACAACATCATCTCCGGTGCAGTTGTTCCTTCTTCTAATGCGATCGGTTTACACTTCTACCCCATTTGGGAAGCAGCTTCCTTAGATGAGTGGTTGTACAACGGCGGTCCTTACCAATTGGTAATTTTCCACTTCTTAATCGGTGTAGCTTGCTATCTCGGTCGTGAATGGGAACTTTCTTACCGCTTAGGTATGCGTCCTTGGATCTGCGTAGCTTTCTCCGCTCCTGTAGCAGCAGCAACCGCAGTATTCCTAATCTACCCAATCGGTCAAGGTTCATTCTCCGATGGTATGCCTTTAGGTATCTCTGGAACATTCAACTTCATGATCGTGTTCCAAGCTGAACACAACATCTTGATGCACCCCTTCCACATGCTTGGTGTAGCTGGTGTATTCGGTGGCTCCTTGTTCTCTGCAATGCACGGTTCTTTGGTTACATCTTCCTTGGTTCGTGAAACAACCGAAACCGAATCTCAAAACTACGGTTACAAGTTCGGTCAAGAAGAAGAAACCTACAACATCGTTGCAGCACACGGTTACTTCGGTCGCTTGATTTTCCAATACGCTTCCTTCAACAACAGCCGTTCACTTCACTTCTTCCTCGCTGCTTGGCCTGTAATCGGAATCTGGTTCACCGCTTTGGGTGTAAGCACAATGGCTTTCAACTTGAACGGTTTCAACTTCAACCAATCCATCATTGATTCTCAAGGTCGCGTCATCGGTACTTGGGCTGATGTAATCAACCGCGCTAACTTAGGTATGGAAGTAATGCACGAGCGTAACGCTCACAACTTCCCCTTAGACTTGGCTGCTGGTGATATTGCTCCTGTTGCTTTAACTGCACCTGCAATCAACGGTTAATAAATAAAGCTTAGTCAAATAAAAAACGCTCTCCTGACGGGGGGCGTTTTTTTGTTGTTTTTATACTAAAAACGGTTGGGAACTTTACTTTTAAACGCAGAGGTTCGCTGAGGTAAACGCAGAGTGACGCAGAGTTTTGATTTAAGTTTTTCCAACGATGAGATAGAAGTAATTTATTTTTGGTGGATGTCTTTTACACAGGTAAGCGTCCGGTGATGAACATTTTATAGCCTCCTGACATGAGAACTAGTGAGAGGAAAAATTGCCAGAGGCTCGTAGGATTGAGAATGGCTCGACTACTCATAAATACAAGGATAATTCCCATAACTACGGGTATCCAGCCGAGATTTTTCATACTTCTAGGGAAGAATATTAATATCATCACTCCTATTGTTAGTGCAAGTACAGATGTGTCCGCAGCTATTCCCCGCCACCAGTAAGGATAAACGTTGGTTGTAAAAATGATGTTTTGTCCAACCAAGTAGATGCCCAATATCAGCAACCCAAAGCCTAATATTCTCAGTAAAAAGCCCATAATTACTTTAATTTACAAATTTGGTTACACTTTAGCACATACTATACTGGGTGCATAAGTATTGTTATGGCACAGGAAAGGGTAGCCAGGACATCAATTAATTAAGGATTAAACTCCGGCTACAAACAAAAAGATTTTACTTCTGAATTCTGATTCGGTAACTCCTTACTCCTGCTATATCTGGATCATCTGAAGTGTTTGTTGTATGAAGGACGATTTATGTTACAAGATGTTGCTGCTCAGATTGCTTTTTCTTCTTCATCTCTAAATTTAGTCACAGTCTTAGGCGCTACTGGCACTGCGGGAATACTTGGTTGGCGGTGGTGGAAACAAAAAAATGCTTACAAATCTCTAGAGTCTCTTCCTTCTCCTCCCAGACATTGGCTATTAGGAAATATTCCTCAAGTATTAGCAGCAGTAAAACAAAAGAAATTGTTCCAATTATTATTTGATTGGAGCAAGCAACTAGGCCCGATGTATGTTTATTGGGTTGGTCAACCTGTTGTTATTTTGACTAAACCAAAAGTGATCGAAGACACCATTATTAATGGTATGAGAGACGGTAGCTTAGTTAGATCCGAGCGAGCAAGCAAAGCTTGGAACGATATTAGTGGACCCATTCTTTTGGGTCAAAATGGCGCTGAGTGGCAGTGGCGACGCAAAGCTTGGAATCCTGAATTTAGTTCTAGTGGTCTTTCCAAATATGTTGAGATTATTAATCAAGCTTGTGAACAAGTAATTGAAACTATTCAGGAAGTTGCACCAACACAGGAAGTACAGGTAGATCCTTTATTTGTAGAATTGACGATGAGGGTAATTTCCTCTTTAGTGCTGGGTATTCCTGTAGATAGAAAAACCGTTAGTCCTGAAGGACCACCCTTGGATGTTGCTAAAGTGTATGAGGCAATGTCTATTTTAGGTTATCGGTTTTTACGGGTAGCTACTGGTGAGAAGAGATGGAGGAAATATCTACCAACTAAAAATTCACGAGATTATTGGTCAGTAAGACGATGTTTAGAGGAGTTTCTTGCTCCCCGTGTAGATTTAGCTTTGCAGATGAGAGAACAAAACAAAACTGATTTAGGACAGGTCAGTTCTTTGTTCCGGGAATCAATGTTAGTGAAAATAGCTGCTAAAGAACCAAACTATAATCGAGAATCATTAATAGCAGAAGCTGTTGAATTATTAATAGCTGGTACTGATACAACAGCCCATACTTTATCTTTTGCAGTAGCAGAGTTATTCTTAAATCCCAGGGTTTTTCAAAAAGCACAGGCGGTAGTTGATCAAGTTTGGCAAAGTCAAGGCACGATTAATACAGAAAGTTTCAAGGAATTGAGTTACATTCGCGCTATTTTCAAAGAAACTTTGCGCCTTTATTCCATCGCTTCCGGCTCAACTTCATTGGAAGCTAAACGAGAAATTGTGATTGAGGGTCAGGTAATTCCTTGCGGCACGAAGATATTCTGGTCAATGCTTGCAGCGGGAAGAGATCCAGAAGTTTATACAAATCCTGAAGAATTTTTACCAGAACGTTGGTTAGACCAAGACAAAGAAAATATTCAACTGCCAATGATAGATTTTGGATCGGGTTATCATCGTTGTTTGGGTGAGCATCTTTCAATGCTAGAAGCAACGGTGATGTTGGCATTATTGTTGCGTCACTTTGATTGGGAGTTGGTCAATGGTCGTTCATCTGTGGAAAATTTACAGCAAAACCTTTTGATTTATCCATCTGATAGAATGCCAGTACGTTTTCGGTTGAGAAGTTAGGTATTTTTCTGGACAATATGTCTAACTTTTAAGTTATAGGTAATTGGGCGTTAATAAGCACAATGCCTATGGCTAAATAAAGGTGAATATTTCAAGTATTTTTTGTCAGAATCAGGATGTCCAGGATTTGAGGATTTACAGGATGGTAATTCTTATGAATCAAGATGTAAATATTGATAATCTGTATAGTTCTGAGGTAGATTGGACGTATCTGGAAGCATCCCAACAGTTGCAGCTAGATAAGCAAAATTATGGTTCTGATTATATTCATCTTTATGTTGATGATATAGAAGGTGATTGGCTAGAAAATTGGAATTGGGAAGAGGATTTAAACGATTATATTGATGCTTTTTATCATCATTGTGAACAGGGAAATTATCAATTTGCTTTTGATACTTTAAAAGCTGGTGATGATTTGTTGAATCAGCCGGAGAATTATGAAAAGGGTTTAGAAGTTTATGGTTATTTGGTTGAAAGATTAGAGCAAGAGAAAGAAAAAAATCTAAAAATCACTGAAGAAATTCTATAATTATCGAATCAACGTTATTTTAGTATTCAAAAATAATGTAAAATATAAAAAATATAAAAAATATAAAAATGAATGCAAGTTAGTAAGCTAATTCAATAAATGTAGATGTTTTACCTAAATAAAAATATGACCGAACTCTCTAATAAAAGACAGCTATCAAGGATTGTTTTAAAAGGTTTCAAATCTATTGCGGAATGTGATCTTCAGCTTTCTCAACTTAACATACTCATTGGCTGTAATGGTGCAGGAAAATCCAATTTTATTGGCTTTTTTCGGATGATTGAGCAGATGCTTGAGAAGAAACTACAAGTTTTTGTCAGTCGTCAAGGTGGACCAGATTCAATATTACATTTTGGTAGAAAAACAACTGCAAAATTGGAAATTGAACTCTATTTTGGCAATAATAGATATTTTGCCACCCTTGAACCTACTCAAGATAACCGTCTGATGTTTTCTCAAGAGTGTTTTGGCTGGGGTGATGGTGAGTGGGAAATAGGTAGTGGTTATTTTGAAACTCAGGCTTGTACTGGTACTGGAACAGGAATTGATGAATATGTATTATCTGCTATGCAGCAATGGCGAGTTTATCATTTTCATGATACCAGCGACAGTGCTTATGTAAAACAAGTTGCTCCTATTAATGATAATATTTACCTGCGTCCAGATGGTCGTAATTTGGCAGCTTTTTTGTATTTATTAAAAAACAATTATTCTCAATCTTATCAACAAATTGTCAAAACAATCCGGCTTGTTGCTCCTTTTTTTGATGATTTTTTCTTGCGTCCTTCTCCACACAATCAAGATTTTATAGAACTAGAATGGTTTGAACAAGGTCAGGATATTCCTTTTAAAGCTCATCTGCTGTCTGATGGAACGCTGCGTTTTATATGTTTAGCAACTGTATTTTTACAACCTGCTGCTTTGCAACCAGAAACTATTTTAGTTGATGAACCAGAATTAGGTCTTCACCCTTATGCAATTACTATTTTAGCATCTTTAATGCGTGCTGCTTCTAGAGAAAAACAAGTAATTGTTTCTACTCAATCTGTGGAATTATTAAATGAATTTACAGCAAATGATGTGATTGTTGTAGATAGAAAAGATGGTAAATCATTACTGCGTAGATTAAATGAGGATGATTTACAAGAATGGTTGGAAGATTACACTTTAGGAGAATTGTGGAAAAAGAACATTATTGGAGGTAGACCTTCAAAATGATTCGAGTCAACATTTTTGTAGAAGGACAAACGGAAGAAACTTTTGTCAGAGAATTACTTTACAATCATTTTTTGCAACAAAACATATATGTTAATCCTATACTTTTAGGTGGTGCGGTAACTTATGGAAAAATCAGAAAAGAATTATATCGTAAATGTTCTGAAGATAGCACCGCTTTTGTAACTACGATGTTAGATTTGTATGGATTACCAAAAGATTTTCCTGGTACAAGTTCTATTCCTACTAGCAATAATCCTTTTGAGAAAGCTGAATATCTAGAAAAACAAATGGGTGTAGATATTGGAAAACAAAATTTTATTCCTAATCTCTTGGTACATGAGTTTGAGGGACTTCTCTACAGTAATCCACAAGCTTTTTTAGGATGGTTTGATCAAAGTATTGTAGAACAGCTACAACGTGAATGTGAATCATTTCCTTCACCTGAACATATTAATGATAGTCCGATAACAGCACCTTCTAAACGTATTCTCAGATGTTGTCCTGGATATGATAAACCTTTACATGGTTCTTTAATTGCTATGGATATCGGTTTGGATATAATACGTAATCAGTGTCAGCATTTCGATAAATGGTTAACACGACTGGAAAATATTAAGTAGTTAGCTATTTTGTCTGAATTAGGATGTCCAAGATTTAAGGATTTACAGGATGGATATTTTATGACTAACAATGTAGATATGTTCAATAGAAGTACAAACGCAGTAAATTTTGGAGTTAATCGAAAACAAGCAGAAAGTATTATCGAGAGATTCTTAGATAATGAAAATTATAGAGTTTTAGCTGTTAAGGGTAAATGGGGTGTTGGCAAAACACATTTAGTAAGAAATCTTTTAGACAACCAGCGCAAAAATGATTATTTATATGCTTCTATTTTTGGTATTTCTTCAATTGAACATTTGAAAGCAAGAATATTTGCTAATTATCAAAAAAATCAACTTAAGCCAATTCAGAATGTTGTTGAATTTTTAAATCGCAATTCTGTAAGATTAGAAAAACCTCAAAAACTAGACTTTGAATTATCAGGTGAAAAACCTCAAAAACTAGACTTTGGATTATCAGGTTCATTACTTACTATAGGTGGTGATTTGTTGCTGGAGATATTATTTAATTTAAACGTTAATGGTAAATCAATTATCTGTATTGATGATTTAGAAAGAAAATCTCAGCTTCCATTAAAAGATATATTTGGATTTGTTGAGTATTTGGTTCAAGATTTGAAATGCAAAATTATTCTCATTTATAATGAAGATGAGCTTGAGAAAGATTCACAAACTGCTTTAGAAACCTATCGTGAAAAAGTAATTGATAAAGAATTTAATCTAAATCCAACAGTAGAAGAAAATTTAGATTTTATATTTAAAGATTCTTCTGATATGGATGTAATTAAAGAAGTATTCAAAAAAGCTGGTACGAATAATATTCGAGTTATCCGCAAAACTAAATGGCTTATTGATGAGTTCATTCCCTTAATGCAAGATTGGGAAGAGAGTTTGCGGCATCAAATTATCAGAAATATTATGGTTATTAATATAGCCAAATTAGATACTGAATTCAGTAAAAGATTTTCTATTGATGGTATAGATCCTTAGGACTTACGCAAGTGTCACACCAAACATCTATTTTATGGTGCGTCAGACTTCATAAATCCTGCGAATAAACAGATATTTGATATCTGACGCACCCTACTAATATGCCAGTTGCGTAAGTCCTGATCCTATTGATACTATATTATCAATGTCCCATAATGCACAAAAATATTATGATCAATATAAAGACGAAGATGAGAAAACCGCTAACGAAAGATGGAACTTGAGGCTAAAAATAGGAGATATAGGGTATATAAATTTAGAAAAATTAGATACAATTATACTTAAATTTATCGAAACATCTTTATTAAAGGATGAAGAGTTTATTAAAGAAGGGCAGATTTTAAACGAAAAAGAACAAAGAGATCAAATTATTAAAAAACTTGATGAGCTTTCCAATCATCTTTATAGATTTAAATACTATAATTCATTTGCAGATAATGAAAAAGATATTACTAATGGAATACTTACTTTTCTGGAAGATAATCACATTCAATTAAGCATCCCACAATTTGAACAAATTGAAAGATTTGCTTCAATATTAGGACTTGATATTTCTAGTTATAAAAAATCACTATTAGAAACCATATTAAAGGAGATTTTAGAATACAACTATTATGATGATTTAATCAGTTTTAGACATCAAGTAACTAAATATCCTGATTTAGAAGCCTCTTTAAACGAGAAAATTAAAGAATATTACCAGATATTAGATATTACTACAGCTTTGCAAAATATAATTAATGTTGATTCTTCTTCAAGATCATCTAGACTTCATGAAGATATTAAATTTTTGAAAAGCTGTACCGTTGATGAATACTGTGAATGGCTTAAAAAAGGTCATCCTGAGTTACTAGAAATGGTTAGATGGTTACTAAAATCTGGTTATGAACCAGCATCCCAAAACATAGAAACAGCTATTCGTAGATTAGCTGAATGCAGTAAAATAAACAAAATTAGAGCAAAGTACCTTTACAATATAGATATAGATAATCAACCTCATCCTGATAGCGAAGCGTGGCGTAAGCCATAAATCCTTAAATCCTGGACATCCTGATTCAGACAAAGAACATTACTGAATAACCAACAGAATGCTTTAAAATGACCAACTCCATGTAAAATACATATTTCGGTCTGTATTTCCTCAACATCATGGGCAGCACTTTTGGTCATCTTTTCCGAATCACAACATTTGGCGAATCTCACGGCGGCGGTGTGGGTGTTATCATTGATGGTTGTCCCCCACGACTGGAAATTTCCGCTGAGGAAATTCAATTTGAACTAGACAGAAGACGGCCAGGACAAAGTAAAATCACCACACCCCGCAAAGAAGCGGACACCTGTGAGATTTTATCTGGGGTGTTTGAGGGGAAGACGCTGGGAACGCCAATTTCGATTTTGGTCAGAAATAAAGATACCCGTTCCCAAGATTATGATGAGATGGCGCAAAAATACCGTCCTTCCCATGCAGATGCTACCTATGATGCTAAGTATGGGTTTAGAAATTGGCAAGGTGGCGGTAGGTCTTCAGCCCGTGAGACAATAGGTAGAGTTGCTGCTGGTGCGATCGCTAAAAAGATTTTACATCAAGTTGCAGGTGTGGAAGTTATCGCCTATGTCAAGCGCATCAAAGATTTAGAAGGCGTAGTTGATACCAATACCGTCACATTAGAAAATGTAGAAAGCAATATTGTCCGCTGTCCAGATGGTGAAATTGCTAACCAAATGATTGAATTAATTGAAAAAACTGGTAGAGATGGTAATTCTATCGGTGGTGTGGTTGAGTGTGTGGTGCGGAATGTTCCCAAGGGTTTAGGTGAGCCAGTTTTTGATAAATTGGAAGCAGATTTAGCCAAAGCGGTGATGTCACTTCCTGCAAGTAAAGGTTTTGAAATCGGTTCTGGTTTTGATGGAACTTTGTTAACAGGTTTTGAACATAACGATGAATTTTATATAGATGAAAATGGCGAAATTCGTACCATAACCAATCGTTCTGGTGGTATTCAAGGGGGAATTTCTAACGGAGAAAATATTATTTTGCGAGTTGCTTTTAAACCAACTGCAACTATTAGAAAAGAACAAAAAACTGTAACTAAGGAAGGTGAAGAAACAGTTTTAGCCGGTAAGGGAAGACATGATCCTTGTGTTTTACCCCGTGCTGTACCGATGGTTGATGCTATGGTGGCTTTGGTTTTATGTGACCATCTCTTACGGCATTATGGACAGTGTAAGGTCTTGTAGAAATTTGGTGTTTGTACAGGTTTGAGGTGCATAAAGAGCGATCGCACTTCACCCTGTTCCTATCCTACGTTAAGCTGTGAGACAATAAGATATCGAAAAAAACTAACTCAAATATTACAGTCTGGAGATCAGTAAGTTATGTTGGGTGCGATCGCAGGTGATATCATTGGCTCAATTTATGAGTTTTACAATATAAAAACAAAGGACTTTCCCCTTTTTGACGATAGATGTCATTTTACAGATGACACCATATTAACCCTTGCAGTTGCTGAAGTCATTCTCAATGCAGACGAATTTCCTGATAAAACTAAATATATTGACAAATTACAATATATTCAACAATTCAAATCCTACTACGGTGAATATCCCTACGCTGGTTATGGTAGTGGTTTTATTAAGTGGGCAAATTCTGGTAGCACAGAACCATACAACAGTTGGAGTAACGGTTCTGCTATGCGAGTCAGTCCCATTGCATCTGCATTTGATGACCTCAATATTGTGTTAGAAGAAGCGCGACATAGTGCCGAAGTCACTCATAGCCATCCTGAAGGCATAAAAGGCGCACAAGCAACAGCAGCATCTATATTTTTAGCCCGTACAGGTTATGATAAGACCGCTATCAAATCCTATATCCAAAATTCTTTTGGTTATAACTTAGAGCAAACTTTAAACGACATTAGACCAACTTACAAATTTGATGTTTCCTGTCAAAATTCTGTTCCCCAAGCCATCATTGCTTTTATAGAATCAACAGATTTTGAAGATGCAATTCGCAATGCTATTTCTATCGGTGGAGATAGTGACACCATTGCTTGTATTACAGGTAGTATTGCTGAACCATTTTATGGTGGTGTTCCAGAACATATAGCAGAATGGATATTCACTAAATTAGATGATCATCTTTGGACTATTACGGACAAATTTATGTCTCAATATTACGCCTAAATCAAGGCAAGAAGGCAGGATCTAAGAGTTAGGAAGGAAGAAGCATAGTAACGGTTTTAGGTTTTTCATCTTTTGTTAAATAGTCATTATTGATCTGAAAAAGGAGATATAGAGTTTTATTGACTGCGAGCCTTGCTAGATAATTTATGATTACACTTAAGTAGTAAGTAATTGAATTATCGACTTTATCAGGGTTTTCATCAGTAGAACTATCAATCTTGTTTTCACTAAAAACATAAATGACTCAAATCCCCATTACTCCTACCAATGACCTAGAAATCAACGCCTCTAGGCAGTTCATTCCTTGGCTACATGAACAAAACCTCAGTTTGGCCTTCACCACTTACCAAGCTGGGAAAATTTTTTTCATCGGCTTGCAACCAGACGGGCAACTGTCAGTATTCGAGCGGACACTAGATCGGTGTATGGGCTTGTATACTCAGGATAGTAGCTTATACATCAGTACACTATATCAACTATGGCGGTTTGAAAATGCCTTAGAACCAGGGCAAAATCATCAAGGTTATGACGCGCTTTATGTACCCCAAGTAGGCTATATCACTGGAGATTTAGATATCCACGATCTTGTTCTCCAGCGAGAGTTAAATAATACACAAAAATTAGTATTTGTCAATACCCTGTTTAGCTGTCTGGCAACCGTCAGCGAAACCCATAGTTTCATTCCCCTGTGGCAGCCGCCTTTTATCTCCAAGTTAGCAGCTGAAGACAGATGCCACATGAATGGATTGGCATTGCGAGATGGAAAAGCCAAATATGTTACTGTTGTCAGCCAAAGTGATGTGGCAGAAGGATGGCGAGATAAACGGGTAGACGGTGGATGCGTCATTGATGTGGAAAATAACGAAGTCATACTCACCGGACTTTCCATGCCCCACTCACCCCGTTGGTATAGAGACAAACTGTGGTTACTCAACTCCGGTAGAGGGGAATTTGGTTACGCAGATTTGGAACGGGGAATATTTGAACCTGTGGCCTTTTGCCCAGGTTATCAGCGTGGTTTAGCCTTTCACGGAGACTTTGCCGTCGTAGGCATATCTCGACCCAGACACAACAAAACCTTTAGCGGATTGCCCCTAGATGAGCAATTACAAGCGAAAAATGCCGAACCACGCTGTGGATTACTGGTCATTGACCTCAGAAGTGGGGATGTGGTTCACTCATTGCGTTTAGAAGGGGTAGTTGAAGAACTTTATGACGTGGCAGTTTTACCCGGAATCAGGCGACCAATGGCAATAGGCTTTCGCACTGATGAAATCCGGCGCGTCATTACGATAGGTGCATCTGAGATTTGAGATGAGATAAAACAACCAGCCAATTTTTAGAGAGAGAAACCCAATTCCAATCTTGTTTATTCCCAAAACTAAAACCATTCACAAAAATTATGGCTAATTCAGTTTTAAATCTATCAGACCTCAACGGCAGCAACGGCTTTGTTATTAACGGCATTACAGCAGGTGACTACTCTGGTCGCTCCGTCAGCAGTGCAGGGGATGTGAACGGTGATGGCTTCGACGACCTGATTATCGGCGCATTCAGGGCAGACCCCAACGGTTACGCCTCCGGGCAAAGCTATGTGGTGTTTGGGAAAAGTGGGGGCTTTACTTCCGCTCTCAACCTTTCAGACCTCAACGGCAGCAACGGCTTTGTCATTAATGGCATTACAGCAGGTGACTTCTCTGGTTTTTCCGTCAGTAGTGCAGGGGATGTGAACGGTGATGGCTTCGACGACCTGATTATCGGCGCATTCAGGGCAGACCCCAACGGTAACGACTCAGGGCAAAGCTATGTGGTGTTTGGGAAAAGTGGGGGCTTTACTTCCGCCCTCAACCTCTTTGACCTCAACGGCAGCAACGGCTTTGCTATTAATGGCATTACAGCAGGTGACTACTCTGGTGTCTCCGCCAGCAGTGCAGGGGATGTGAACGGTGATGGCTTCGACGACCTGATTATCGGCGCATCCGGGGCAGACCCCATCGGTAACGACTCAGGGCAAAGCTATGTGGTGTTTGGTAAAAATGGGGGCTTTACTTCTGCTCTCAACCTATCAGACCTCAACGGCAGCAACGGCTTCAAAATTAACGGTATTACCGCATTGGACTCATCTGGTCGCTCCGTCAGCAGTGTGGGGGATGTGAACGGTGATGGCTTCGACGACCTGATTATCGGTGCATACAGGGCAGACCCCAATGGTTACTCCTCCGGGCAAAGCTATGTGGTGTTTGGCAAAAGTGGGGGCTTTACTTCTGCTCTCAACCTATCAGACCTCAACGGCAGCAACGGCTTCAAAATTAACGGTATTACCGCATACGACAACTCTGGTATATCCGTCAGCAGTGCAGGGGATGTGAACGGTGATGGCTTCGACGACCTGATTATCGGCGCATTCAGGGCAGACCCCAACGGTAACTCCTCCGGGCAAAGCTATGTGGTGTTTGGTAAAAGTGGAGGCTTTACTTCTGCTCTCAACCTATCAGACCTCAACGGCAGCAACGGCTTTGTCATTAACGGCATTACAGCAGGTGACCGTTCTGGTTGGTCTGTCAGCAGTGCAGGGGATGTGAACGGTGATGGCTTCGACGACCTGATTATCGGCGCATACAGGGCAAACCCCAACGGTAGCTTATCGGGGCAAAGCTATGTGGTGTTTGGGAAAAGTGGGGGCTTTACTTCCACCCTCAACCTCTCAGACCTCAACGGCAGCAACGGCTTTGTCATTAACGGCATTACAGCAGGTGACCGTTCTGGTTGGTCTGTCAGCAGTGCAGGGGATGTGAACGGTGATGGCTTGGATGACCTGATTATCGGCGCATACAGGGCAGACCCAAACGGTGGTGACTCCGGACAAAGCTATGTGGTGTTTGGTAATGCTGCCCCAGAACTTGACCTCAATAGTGGCAATCGTCTTGTCAACGGCTTTGTCATTAACGGCATTACAGCAGGTGACTTGTCTGGTTACTCCGTCAGCAGTGCAGGGGATGTGAACGGTGATGGCTTTGACGACCTGATTATCGGCGCATTCCGAGCAGACCCCAACGGTGGTGACTCCGGGCAAAGCTATGTGGTGTTTGGTAAAAGTGGGGGCTTTACTTCTGCTCTCAACCTATCAGACCTCAACGGCAGCAATGGCTTCAAAATTAACGGTACCGCATACGACTACTCTGGTCGCTCTGTCAGCAGTGCAGGGGATGTCAACGGTGATGGCTTTGACGACCTAATTATCGGCGCATTCGCGGCAGGGCAAAGCTATGTGGTGTTTGGCAAAAGTGGGGGCTTTACTTCCGCCCTCAACCTCTCAGACCTCAACGGTAGCAACGGCTTCAAAATTAACGGCATTACAGCAGGTAACTACTTTGGTCCCTCCGTCAGCAGTGCGGGGGATGTCAACGGTGATGGCTTCGATGACCTGATTATCGGCGTAACAGGGGCAAGCCCCAACGGTGGCTACTCAGGGCAAAGCTATGTGGTGTTTGGCAAAAGTGGGAGTTTCAACTCCACCCTCAACCTCTCAGCCCTCAACGGCAGCAATGGCTTTGTCATTAACGGCATTACCGCATACGACTACTCTGGTCGCTCCGTTAGCAGTGCGGGGGATGTCAACGGTGATGGCTTTGACGACCTAATTATCGGCGCAAGTGGGGCAGACCCCAACGGTTTCTCTTCCGGGCAAAGCTATGTGGTGTTTGGCAAAAGTGGGGGCTTTACTTCCACCCTCAACCTCTCAGACCTCAACGGCAGCAACGGCTTCAAAATTAACGGTATTACCGCATTGGACTCATCTGGTATCTCCGTCAGCAGTGCGGGGGATGTCAACGGTGATGGCTTTGACGACCTGATTATCGGCGCATTCGCGGCAGACCCCAACGGTAGCTTATCGGGGCAAAGCTATGTGGTATTTGGGAAAAGTGGGGGCTTTACTTCCACTCTCAACCTATCAGACCTCAACGGCAGCAACGGCTTCAAAATTAACGGCATTACCGCTTATGACTTCTCTGGTCGCTCCGTCAGCAGTGCGGGGGATGTGAACGGTGATGGCTTCGACGACCTGATTATCGGCGCAAGAGGGGCAGACCCCAACGGTAGCTATTCAGGGCAAAGCTATGTAGTGTTTGGTAAAAGTGGGGGCTTTACTTCCACCCTCAACCTCTCAGCCCTCAACGGCAGCAACGGCTTCAAAATTAACGGCATTACAACAGGTGACTTCTCTGGTCGCTCCGTTAGCAATGCGGGGGATGTGAACGGTGATGGCTTCGACGACCTGATTATCGGCGCATACGCGGCAGACCCCAACGGTAACGACTCCGGGCAAAGCTATGTGGTGTTTGGTGGTGCAGCTATAGGCGCAGGTGGTAGTCTAGAGCTATCTCAACCTAGTGGTAGTGCTGTTGCAGGTATTGATTTTAATGCCACCTTTACTGGCAGTCCCGTCTTGATTGTGAGTAGTAAACTGAGTCTTGTAGACCGTAATTCATCAACTCTCACTAAAGCTACAATCAAGATCGCTAATCCCCTCAATGGCTTCCAGGAATTTGTCTTTGCTGATACCACAGGTACTGCCATCACACCAGGCTACAACTTTGCCACAGGTACGCTGACTCTGAGTGGTATTGATACAGTAGCAAACTACCAAAAAGTTTTACGCACTGTCCAATACTTCAACACGGCAGCTAATCCCAACACTACTGCCCGTACCATTCAGTTTGTCGTCGATGACGGACAAGCCCACTCTAATACCAGTGCAGTAGCTACAACCACCATCAGTTTTACTCCCCCAGATACCACTGCACCCCTACCTCCAACTATTACTGGCATTAGCCAAGATACAGGGGTGAGCAACAGTGACGGCATTACTAATATCAATACCCAAACATTTAGCGGTAATGCTGAAGCCAACAGCACTGTGCAAGTCTTCATTGCAGGTAATTCCATTGGCACGACTACGGCTAGTGCTACCGGTAATTGGAGTTTGGGTCTTCCCTCTGCCTTAGTCTTAACAGAAGGTACATTCGTGATTACGGCAACTGCAACTGATGCTGCTGGCAACACATCAGCGATCGCTAATCCCTTTTCTCTAACTGTCGATAAAACTTCGCCAGTTTTGACTCTGCCATCCAATATTATTGTGGAAGTTGGCTCTCCTACGGACACTTCCGCGACAGGAGTAGCTACGGCTAATGATAACCTAGACCTAAATGTTGATATCACCTTCTCCGATACGACTGTTTCTTCTACCATCACCCGTACTTGGGTAGCTAAGGACGATGCAGGGAATGTCAGCAGTGCTAATCAAATCATCACGGTTCAATCACCCACGACTATCAATGGCACTAACTCTAGCGAAGTAATTGTTGGTACTAATACAATCAACATCATTGACGGTAAAAGAGGTAATGATGTCATCTATGGCTACCAAGGTGATGGCGTTTCTGGTGTGGGCAGTACAGCTACGATTCCTACCCTTAACCCTGCGGGTGGTGGAGTGAACGACCATGACATAATTCGTGGTGGTGCTGGCAATGACATTATGTACGGTGGCGGTGGTAATGATATTTTTCTGGTATCAGGTATTGGTGATGGTTTTGATACCTTCTTTGGTGATGACGGTTATGACACTGTAGTTGCCGAAACTGTCGGTACTGTTATTGGTGTGATTGGGTATCAAAATGGCGTGGAGGAGTTTGTCGGTCATAGCAGTGGTGATACTGTCATTAAAGATTCCACTAGTGGGAATATCTTAAACTTCAGCAACACAAAGCTGACAAACATAGCCGAATTCAACGCCAATAATGGGAATGATACAGTAATTGCCTCTAACCTCAGCAGTATGAAAATTCGGGGTGGTGCTGGCAATGACAATCTCAGTGCTGGGTTAGCCAATGTAACTTGGCTCTATAGTGGCACTACAAACGGCTTTGATAGCTTTAACAATGGATCTGGTACTAGCACTATTCTGGCAGAAGCGGATAATACAATCATTGGATTAGCCTCTGGTTTTAATAATGGTGTTGATCGAATTGATGTCAATGGTAAAACCAATGTCAAAGTTGTAGGAACGGGGGCAATGATACACTGAATTTCTCTAATGTCACTGTTCTCAACAATCCTAGTAATTTTGAGTTGAATGGGGGTAACGGTAATGACGCAATTATCGGTACTAGTGGTGATGACAGGATTGTTGGTGGTGCTGGCAGAGATGCACTTACTGGTGGTATTGGTGTAGATAGTTTTGTATTTAATGCTCAAAGCGACTCACGTTTTAGAGCTTGGTGATGCGATCGCAGATTTTGATGCTACTACTGGAGACAAGATTATTCTCAGTGCTATCACTGGCGGTATTGGCTCGTTTAATGGCGGTGCTGCTTTTACAACGGGGGAGTAACTAATGAAGCAATTCTCTTTGGTAGTCAACTGCGAGTGGATTTAAATGAATGGCATCTTTGGCACTGGTGATCTGGAAATCAACTTTACGGCTATCACAGGTACTTTTAATGCCGCAAATGTTGCGTTCTAATGTTTTCAAGTTGAAAATTTAAAACAAGCCTGTTGCATTTTAAAAAGCGATCGCATCTTAGATTTTACAGGTGCGATCGCCTAATTACTCAATATTCAGCTACTAGAACAAGAACCACACAGCCTGATTCCCAATGTCTATGCTGAGTTTCAAATTTCTAGCTTCAGTTTAGGTATTTTTAAACCTAAAAAAAATCATGAATCAGAATTTTGGCAATAGGTTTTTACACTGATGAAATCCGGCACGTCATTACGATAAGTGCATCTCAGAGTTGAGAGGATGTTTGAAAATTCCTTATTGATGTATCAAAAACTTTTAGAACCCCCTAAATCCCCCTTAAAAAGGGGGACTTTGATTCCAGTCACCCCTCTTAACAAGGGAATGGCTACGCTATCAATAAGTGCCTAAAGCCACATCCAGAACTTTTAAAACACCCTCTGAGACGGGATTAAACAAAAAGCCAATTTTTAGAGAGAGAAACCCAATTCCAATCTTGATTTATTTCCAAAACTAAAAACATTCACCAAAATTATGGCTAATTCAGTTTTAAATCTATCAGACCTCAACGGCAGCAACGGCTTCAAAATTAATGGTATTACGGCAAATGACAAATCTGCTTATTCCGTCAGCAGTGCAGGGGATGTGAACGGTGATGGCTTCGACGACCTGATTATCGGTGCATTCGGGGCAAACCCCAACGGTAACGACTCCGGGCAAAGCTATGTGGTGTTTGGTAAAACTGGGGGCTTTACTTCCACCCTCAACTTATCAGACCTCAACGGCAGCAACGGTTTCAAAATTAACGGCATTACAGCAAATGACAAATCTGGTTTTTCCGTTAGCAGTGCGGGGGATGTGAACGATGATGGCTTCGACGACCTGATTATCGGTGCATTAGGGGCAGACCCCAATGGTAGCGAATCCGGGCAAAGCTACGTAGTGTTTGGTAAAACTGGGGGCTTTACTTCCACCCTCAACTTATCAGACCTCAACGGCAGCAACGGTTTCAAAATTAACGGCATTACAGCAAATGACTACTCTGGTTGGTCTGTCAGCAGTGCGGGGGATGTGAACGGTGATGGCTTCGACGACCTGATTATCGGTGCATTAGGGGCAGACCCCAACGGTAGCGAATCCGGGCAAAGCTATGTAGTGTTTGGTAAAAGTGGGGGCTTTACTTCCACCCTCAACCTTTCAGACCTCAACGGCAGCAACGGCTTCAAAATTAATGGCATTACCGCTTATGACTACTCTGGTTGGTCTGTGAGCAGTGCGGGGGATGTGAACGGTGATGGCTTCGACGACCTAATTATCGGCGCATACGCGGCAGATCCCAACGGTAGCTACTCCGGGCAAAGCTATGTGGTGTTTGGTAAAAGTGGGGGCTTTACTTCTGCTCTCAACCTCTCAGCCCTCAACGGCAGCAACGGCTTCAAAATTAATGGTATTACAGCAAGGGACTTCTCTGGTCGCTCCGTCAGCAGTGCGGGGGATGTGAACGGTGATGGCTTCGACGACCTGATTATCGGGGCATACAGGGCAGACCCCAACGGTGGCTACTCAGGACAAAGCTATGTAGTGTTTGGGAAAGGTGGGGGCTTTACCTCCTCTTTCAACCTATCAGACCTCAACGGCAGCAACGGCTTCAAAATTAACGGCATTACAACAGGTGACTACTCTGGTGGCTCTGTCAGCAGTGCGGGGGATGTGAACGGTGATGGCTTCGACGACCTGATTATCGGTGCATTCGGGGCAAACCCCAACGGTAACGACTCCGGGCAAAGCTATGTGGTGTTTGGGAAAACTGGGGGCTTTACTTCCGCTCTCAACCTCTCAGACCTCAACGGTAGCAACGGTTTCAAAATTAACGGCATTACCACAGATGATCGTTCTGGTTGGTCTGTCAGCAGTGCGGGGGATGTGAACGGTGATGGCTTCGACGACCTGATTATCGGCGCAAGAGGAGCAGACCCCAACGGTAGCTATTCAGGGCAAAGCTATGTGGTGTTTGGTAATGCTGCCCCAGAACTTGACCTCAATAGTGGTAAGGGACTTGTCAACGGCTTTGTCATTAACGGCATTACAGCAGGTGACTTGTCTGGTTGGTCTGTCAGCAGTGCGGGGGATGTGAATGGTGATGGCTTCAACGACCTGATTATCGGTGCATTCGGGGCAAACCCCAACGGTAACGACTCCGGGCAAAGCTATGTGGTGTTTGGTAAAAGTGGAGGCTTTACTTCTGCCCTCAACCTCTCAGACCTCAACGGCAGCAACGGCTTTGTCATTAACGGCATTACCGCATTGGACTCATCTGGTCACTCCGTCAGCAGTGTGGGGGATGTGAACGGTGATGGCTTCGACGACCTGATTATCGGTGCATACAGGGCAGACCCCAATGGTTACTCCTCCGGGCAAAGCTATGTGGTGTTTGGCAAAAGTGGGGGCTTTACTTCTGTTCTCAACCTCTCAGATCTCAACGGCAGCAACGGCTTCAAAATTAACGGCATTACGGCGTATGAATACTCTGGTCGCTCCGTCAGCAGTGCGGGGGATGTGAACGGTGATGGCTTCGACGACCTGATTATCGGCACAAGAGGGGCAGACCCCAACGGTGGCTACTCAGGACAAAGCTATGTGGTGTTTGGTAAAAGTGGGGGCTTTACTTCTGCTCTCAACCTCTCAGACCTCAACGGCAGCAACGGCTTCAAAATTAACGGCATTACCGCATTGGACTACTCTGGTTGGTCTGTCAGCAGTGCGGGTGATGTGAACGGTGATGGCTTCGACGACCTGATTATCGGCGCACCAGCGGCAGACCCCAACGGTGGCTACTCAGGGCAAAGCTATGTGGTGTTTGGTAAAAGTGGGGGCTTTACTTCCACCCTCAACCTTTCAGACCTCAACGGCAGCAACGGTTTCAAAATTAACGGCATTACCGCTTATGACTTATCTGGTTGGTCTGTCAGCAGTGCGGGTGATGTGAACGGTGATGGCTTCGACGACCTGATTATCGGCGCATACAGGGCAGACCCCAACGGTGGCTACTCAGGACAAAGCTATGTAGTGTTTGGTAAAAGTGGGGGCTTTACTTCCACCCTCAACCTTTCAGACCTCAATGGCAGCAATGGTTTCAAAATTAACGGCATTACAACAGGTGACTACTCTGGTGGCTCTGTCAGCAGTGCGGGGGATGTCAACGGTGATGGCTTCGACGACCTGATTATCGGCGCACCAGCGGCAGACCCCAACGGTGGCTCTTCCGGGGAAAGCTATGTGGTGTTTGGTAAAAGTGGGGGCTTTACTTCCGCCCTCAACCTATCAAACCTCAACGGCAGCAACGGTTTCAAAATTAATGGTATTGCAGCAGGTGACAACTCTGGTTGCTCCGTCAGCAGTGCGGGAGATGTGAACGGTGATGGCTTTGACGACCTGATTATTGGCGCAAATGGGGCAGACCCCAACGGTAACTTCTCTGGGCAAAGCTATGTGGTCTTTGGTAGTGCGGGGATAGGTGCTGGTGGTAGCCTAGAACTATCTCGACTTGGTGGTAGTGCTGTTGGAGGTGTTGATTTTAATGCCAACTTTACTGGCAGTCCCGTCTTGATTGTGAGTAGTAACCTGAGTCTTGTAGACCGTAATTCATCAACCCTCACTAAAGCTACAATCAAGATCGCTAATCCCCTCAATGGCTTCCATGAATTTGTCTTTGCTGATACCACAGGCACTGCAATTACACCAGGCTACAACTTTGCGACAGGTACGCTGACTCTGAGTGGTATTGATACAGTAGCAAACTACCAAAAAGTTTTACGCACTGTCCAATATTTCAACACAGCAGCCAATCCCAACACTACTGCCCGCACCATTCAATTTGTCGTTGATGATGGACAAGCCCACTCTAATATCAGTGCAGTAGCTACAACCACCATCAATTTTACTCTCCCAGATACCATTGCTGGTACTAACTCTAGCGAAGTAATTGTTGGTGCTAATACGCCCAACATCATCAACGGTCAAGCTGGTAACGATGTTATTTATGGCTATCAAGGTGATGGCGTTTCTGGTGTGGGCAGTACAGCTACGATTCCTACCCTTAACCCTGCGGGTGGTGGAGTTAACGACCATGACATAATTCGTGGTGGTGCTGGCAATGACATTATGTACGGTGGCGGTGGTAATGATACTTTTGTGATATCAGGTATTGGTGATGGTTTTGATACCTTCTTTGGTGATGACGGTTATGACACTGTAGTTGCCGAAACTGTCGGTACTGTTATTGGTGTGATTGGGTATCAAAATGGCGTGGAGGAGTTTGTCGGTCATAGCAGTGGTGATACTGTCATTAAAGATTCCACTAGTGGGAATATCTTAAACTTCAGCAACACAACATTAACAAACATTGCCGAAGTTGATGCCAATAGTGGGAATGATACAGTAATTGCCTCTAACCTCAGCAATATGCAAATTCGGGTGGTGCTGGCAATGACAATCTCAATTCTGGGTTAGCCAATGTCACTTGGCTCTATAGTGGCACTACAAACGGCTTTGATACTTTTACTAATGGCAGCGGTGACTCAATTGCCCAAGCGGAAACTGCTGGTACTGTCATTGGTGTGATTGGCTATAACAATGGAGTGGAGGAGTTTGTTGGTCATAGCAGTGGTGATACTGTCATTAAAGATTCCACTAGTGGGAATATCTTAAACTTCACCAACACAAAGCTGACAAACATAGCCGAAGTTGATGCCAATAATGGGAATGATACAGTAATTGCCTCTAACCTCAGCAATATGCAAATTCGGGGTGGTGCTGGCAATGACAATCTCAGTGCTGGGTTAGCTAATGTAACTTGGCTCTATAGTGGCACTACAAACGGCTTTGACACTTTTACTAATGGCAGCGGTGACTCAATTGCCCAAGCGGAAACTGCTGGTACTGTTATTGGTGTGATTGGCTATAACAATGGTGTCGATGAATTTGTCGGTCATAGCAGTGGTGATACTGTCATTAAAGATTCCACTAGTGGGAATATCTTAAACTTCACCAACACAAAGCTGACAAACATAGCCGAAGTTGATGTCAATAGTGGGAATGATACAGTAATTGCCTCTAACCTCAGCAATATCAAAATTCGGGGTGGTGCTGGCAATGACAATCTCAGTGCTGGGTTAGCCAATGTAACTTGGGTTTATAGTGGCATTACAAACGGTTTTGATAGCTTTAATAATGGATCTGGCATTAGCACTATTCTGGCAGAAGCGGATAGTACAATCATTGGATTAGCCTCTGGTTTTAATAATGGTGTTGATCGAATTGATGTCAATGGTAAAACCAATGTCAAAGTTGTAGGAACGGGGGCAATGATACACTGAATTTCTCTAATGTCACTGTGATCAACAATCCTAATAATTTTGAGTTGAATGGGGGTAACGGTAATGACGCAATTATCGGTACTAGTGGTGATGACAGGATTGTTGGTGGTGCTGGCAGAGATACACTTATTGGTGGTATTGGTGTAGATAGTTTTGTATTTAATGCTCAAAGCGACTCACGTTTTAGAGCCGGAGATACGATCGCAGATTTTGATGCTACTACTGGAGACAAGATTATTCTCAGTGCTATCACTGGCGGTATTGGCTCGTTTAATGCCAGCAATGCTTTTACAGCCGGAGGAGTCACTAATGAAGCAATTGTCTTTGGTAGCCAACTGCGAGTGGATTTAAATGCAAACGGCATCTTTGACACTGGTGATCTGGAAATCAACTTTACGACTATCACAGGTACTTTTAATGCCGCAAATGTTGCGTTCTAATGTTTTCAAGTTGAAAATTTAAAACAAGCCTGTTGCATTTTAAAAAGCGATCGCACCTTTAAAATGTGGTGGGATGCGATCGCCTAATTACCAATGTTTTGGCAGGTCTTAAACCCCTATGGGCAAAGCATAGAGGTTGTTGTTTTCATATCAAATTAATCCCTTCTGCCTCCTGCCTTGCCCGAATGGCAGATAACAATGAATAATGAATATGGAATATAAAAATCTATTTGTTACCATTGCCACGGTGAATTTTGATAAGTAGAACGATGGGAAACAACCAAAGTATGTAAAGAAAAGTAAATTAACCTAAAAACCTCTTCTCTCTTGCTTTTTGCCTCTTGCCTTGTCATAACGACAATTTTTAACGCCTACCTACTTAATTTAGTGAATTTCTATATTCAGCTACTAGAACAAGAACCAAACAACCTGATTCCCAATGTCTATGCTGAGTTTCAAATTTCTAGCTTCAGTTTAGGTATTTTTAACCCTAAAAAAATCCTTAAAATTTTGGCAATAGGTTTTCACACTGATGAAATCCGGCACGTCATTACGATAGGTGCATCTCAGAGTTGAGACCGGATTAAACAAAAAACAAATTTTTAGATAGAGAAACCCAATTCCAATCTTGATTTATTTCCAACACTAAAATCATTTACAAAAATTATGGCTAATTCAGTTTTTAACCTATCAAACCTCAACGGCAGCAACGGCTTCAAAATTAACGGCATTACAGCAAATGACTTGTCTGGTTTTTCCGTCAGCAGTGCGGGAGATATCAACGGTGATGGCTTTGACGAACTAATTATCGGTGCATACGCGGCAGATCCCAACGGTAGCTACTCCGGGCAAAGCTATGTAGTGTTTGGCAAAAATGGGGGCTTTACTTCTGCTCTCAACCTATCAGACCTCAACGGCAGCAACGGCTTTATCATTAACGGCATTACAGCGTTTGACAACTTTGGTCGCTCTGTCAGCAGTGCGGGAGATGTCAACGGTGATGGCTTCGACGACCTGATTATCGGCGCATTAGGGGCAGACCCCAATGGTAGCATCTCCGGGCAGAGCTATGTGGTGTTTGGCAAAAGTGGGGGCTTTACTTCCTCTTTCAACTTATCAGACCTCAACGGCAGCAACGGTTTTGCTATTAATGGCATTACCGCGTATGACTTCTCTGGTCGCACCGTCAGCAGTGCGGGGAGATGTCAACGGTGATGGCTTCGACGACCTGATTATTAGCGCATTTCGGGCAGACCCCAACGGTAGCAACTCCGGGCAAAGCTATGTGGTGTTTGGTAAAAGTGGGGGCTTCACCTCCACCCTCAACCTATCAGACCTCAACGGCAGCAACGGCTTCAAAATGAACGGTATTACAGCAGATGACAACTCTGGTTCGTCTGTCAGCAGTGCGGGAGATGTGAACGGTGATGGCTTCGACGACTTGATTATCGGCGCATTCCGAGCAGACCCCAACGGTAGCTACTCCGGGCAAAGCTATGTAGTGTTTGGCAAAAGTGGGGGCTTTACCTCCTCCTTCAACCTATCAGACCTCAACGGTAGCAACGGCTTTGTCATTAACGGCATTACAGCAGGTGACTACTCTGGTCGCTCCGTCAGCAGTGCAGGGGATGTCAACGGTGACGGCTTCGACGACTTGATTATCGGCGCAGAACAGGCAGACCCCAACGGTAGCTACTCAGGGCAAAGCTATGTGGTGTTTGGTAAAAGTGGGGGCTTTACTTCTGCTCTCAACCTATCAGACCTCAACGGCAGCAATGGCTTTGTCATTAACGGCATTAAGGCAAATGACTTCTCTGGTTACTCCGTCAGCAGTGCAGGGGATGTCAACGGTGATGGCTTTGATGACCTGATTATCGGCGCATACGGGGCAGACCCCAACGGTAGCTACTCAGGGCAAAGCTATGTGGTGTTTGGTAAAAGTGGGGGCTTTACTTCTGCTATCAACCTATCAGACCTCAACGGCAGCAACGGTTTTGCTATTAACGGCATGACCTCGTATGACAGTTCTGGTTCGGCTGTCAGCAGTGCAGGGGATGTCAACGGTGATGGCTTAGATGACCTGATTATCGGCGCATTCCGGGCAGAACCCAACGGTGGTGACTCCGGGCAAAGCTATGTGGTGTTTGGTAATGCTGCCCCTGAACTTGACCTCAACGACAGCAACGGCTTTGTCATTAACGGCGTTACAGCAGGTGACTACTCTGGTTGGTCTGTCAGCAGTGCAGGGGATGTCAACGGTGATGGCTTCGACGACCTGATTATCGGCGCATTAGGGGCAGACCCCAACGGTAACAACTCCGGGCAAAGCTATGTGGTGTTTGGGAACAGTGGTGGCTTGACCTCCACCCTCAACCTATCAGACCTCGACGGCAGCAACGGCTTTGTCATTAATGGTATTACAACGTTTGACTTCTCTGGTCACTCCGTCAGCAGTGTGGGGGATGTGAACGGTGATGGCTTCGACGACCTGATTATCGGCGCATACGCTGCAGATCCCAACGGTAGCTACTCCGGGCAAAGCTATGTGGTGTTTGGCAAAAGTGGGGGCTTTACTTCCTCTTTTAACCTATTAGACCTCAACGGCAGCAACGGCTTTGTCATTAACGGCATTAAGGCAAATGACTACTCTGGTTGGTCTGTCAGCAGTGCGGGGGATGTCAACGGTGATGGCTTCGACGACCTGATTATCGGCGCATACGCGGCAGACCCCAACGGTAGCAAATCTGGGCAAAGCTATGTAGTGTTTGGCAAAAGTGGTGGCTTTACCTCCACCCTCAACCTATCAGACCTCAATGGCAGCAACGGCTTTGTCATCAACGGCATTACGGCGTTTGACAACTCTGGTTGGTCTGTCAGCAGTGCGGGGGATGTCAACGGTGATGGCTTCGACGACCTGATTATCGGCGCATTCGCGGCAGATCCCAATGGTAGCTACTCTGGGCAAAGCTATGTGGTGTTTGGTAAAAGTGGGGGCTTTACCTCCACCCTCAACCTATCAGACCTCAATGGCAGCAACGGCTTTGTCATTAATGGCATTACGGCGTATGACTACTCTGGTTGGTCGGTCAGCAGTGCAGGGGATGTGAACGGTGACGGCTTTGATGACCTGATTATCGGCGCATACGCGGCAGGCCCAATGGTAGCTACTCTGGGCAAAGCTATGTGGTGTTTGGTAAAAGTGGGGGCTTTACTTCTGCTCTTAACTTATCAGACCTCAACGGCAGCAACGGCTTTGTCATTAACGGTATTACAGCAGGTGACTACTCTGGTTGGTCGGTCAGCAGTGCAGGGGATGTGAACGGTGACGGCTTTGATGACCTGATTATCGGCGCATTAGGGGCAGACCCCAACGGTAGCAAATCCGGGCAAAGCTATGTGGTATTTGGCAAAAGTGGGGGCTTTACTTCTGCTCTCAACCTATCAGACCTCAACGGCAGCAACGGCTTTGTCATTAACGGCATTACCACAGATGATCGTTCTGGTCGCTCTGTCAGTAATGCCGGGGATGTCAATAGTGATGGCTTTGACGACCTGATTATCGGCGCACCAGGCAAACCCCAACGGTAGCAAATCCGGGCAAAGCTATGTGGTGTTTGGTGGTGCAGCTATAGGCGCAGGTGGTAGTCTAGAACTATCTCAATTTGGTGGTAGTGCTGTTGCTTGGTATTGATTTTCATGCTACCTTTACTGTCAGCCCTGTCTCGATTGTGAGTAGTAACCTGAGTCTTCTAGACCGTAATTCATCAACTCTGACTCAAGCGACAATCACAATTACTAATCCCCTTGATGGCTTACAAGAATTTGTCTTTGCTGATACCACAGGTACTGCCATTACAGCCGATTACAACTCTGCTACGGCAACTCTGACTCTGAGTGGTATTGATACAGTAGCGAACTACCAAAAAGTTTTACGCACTGTCGAATATTTCAACACGGCAGCTAATCCCAACACTACTGCCCGTACTATTGAGTTTGTCGTCGATGATGGAGAAGCCCATTCTAATACCAGTGCAGTAGCCACAACTACCATCACTTTTACTCTCCCAGATTTCATTACTGGCACTAACTCTAGCGAAGTAATTGTTGGTACTAATACAATCAACATCATTGACGGTAAAAGAGGTAATGATGTCATCTATGGCTATGAAGGTGATGGCGTTTCTGGTGTGGGCAGTACAGCTACTGTTCCCACCCTTAATCCTGCTGGCGGGGAGTGAACGACCATGACATCATTCGTGGTGGTGCTGGCAATGACATTATGTACGGTGGGGGTGGTAATGATACTTTTTTGGTATCAGGTATTGGTGATGGTTTTGATACCTTCTTTGGTGATGACGGTTATGACACTGTAGTTGCGGAAACTGCTGGTACTGTCATTGGTGTAATCGGGTATGAAAATGGTGTCGATGAATTTGTCGGTCATAGCAGTGCCGATACCATCATTAAAGATAAAGATTTCACTAGTGGCAACACTTTGGATTTCAGCAACACAAAGCTGACAAACATAGCCGAAGTCAATGCCAACCGTGGTAATGATAATGTAATTGCCTCTAACCTCAGCAATATGCAAATTCGTGGTGATGCTGGCAATGATATCCTCGATGCTGGGTTAGCTAATGTCACTTGGCTTTATAGTGGCACTACAAACGGCTTTGATACTTTTACTAATGGTATAGGAGTCTCAATTGCTCAAGCGGAAACTGCTGGTACTGTCATTGGTGTAATTGGGTATAACAATGGTGTGGAGGAATTTGTCGGTCATAGCAGTGGTGATACTGTCATTAGAGATGTCACTAGTGGCAACATCTTAAACTTCAGCAACACAACATTAACAAACATTGCCGAAGTCAACGCCAATAATGGGAATGATACGGTAATTGCCTCTAACCTTGGCAGTATGAAAATTCGGGGTGGTGCTGGCAATGACAATCTCACCGCAGGTAGCCAAACTGTTACTTTCGTTTATGACAACACTAAAAACGGTTTTGATAGTTTTAACAATGGATCTGGTATTAGCACTATTCTGGCAGAAGCCGATAGTACAATCATTGGATTAGCTTCTGGTTTTAATAATGGTGTTGATCAAATTGATGTCAATGGTAAAACCAATGTCAAAGTTCTAGGAACGGGGGCAATGATACACTGAATTTCTCTAATGTCACTATTCTCAACAATTCTGGTAATTTTGAGTTGAATGGGGGTAACGGTAATGACACAATTATCGGTACTGGTGGTGATGATAGGATTGTTGGTGGTGCTGGCAGAGATGCACTCACTGGTGGTATTGGTGTAGATAGTTTTGTATTTAATGCTCAAAGCGACTCACGTTTTAGAGCCGGAGATACGATCGCAGATTTTGATGCTACTACTGGAGACAAGATTATTCTCAGTGCTATCACTGGCGGTATTGGCTCGTTTAATGGCGGTGCTGCTTTTACAGCGGGGGAGTAACTAATGAAGCAATTCTCTTTGGTAGTCAACTGCGAGTGGATTTAAATGCAAATGGCATCTTTGGCACTGGTGATCTGGAAATCAACTTTACGGCTATCACAGGTACTTTTAATGCCGCAAATCTTGTTTTCTAATGTTTTCAAGTTGAAACTTTAAAACAAGCCTGTTGCATTTTAAAAAGCGATCGCATCTTAGATTTTACAGGTGCGATCGCCTAATCACTCAATGTTTTGCCAGGGTAACATTTTAGTCTTTATATGGGTAGGGATTTCACTAAAGAGAAAAAGTAATAAAAATGAATATGGAATATAAAAATCTATTTGTCACCATTGCCACTATTAATTTTGATAATTTAGTGAATTTCTATATGCAGCTACTAGAACAAGAACCAAACAACCTGATTCCTAATGTCTATGCTGAGTTTCAAATTTCTAGCCTCAGTTTAGGTATTTTTAGACCAAAACAAAATCATGAGTCAGAATTTGCTGTAAATACCAAAAGTCCGCTAAGTTTATGTTTAGAAGTCAGTAATTTAGAAAATGCGATCGCACATCTGCAATCTTTAGGCTATCCACCACCAGGAGACATTTCCACTGCTTCCCACGGTCGAGAAATTTACGCCTACGACCCAGACGGCAACCGTCTAATTTTACATCAAAGTCTTTAGTCATTGGGAAAAGGCAAAAAGCAAAAGATAAATATTTTTTCCCAGTCCCCATTCCCCATTCCCCAATCCCCAATCCCCAATGTCCATAACTCAAAACTACAAATTAAATCTCATTCAATGGTATCCCGGTCACATTGCCAAAGCTGAAAAAATCTCAAAGAACAGCTAAAGCGGGTAGATGTGGTGCTAGAAGTGCGGATGCACGTATTCCCATAGCAACAAACCATCCGCAAATGAATGAATGGGTGGGGAGTAAATCACGGGTGTTGGTAATTAACCGATTAGATATGATTTCACCACAAGTGCGATCGCTTTGGGTAGACTGGTTTAAAAGCCAAGAACAAGTACCTTATTTTACCAATGCTCAACACGGTCAAGGTATCACAGCTATCATGAAAGCCGCACAAGCAGCAGGAGTAGAACTTAATCAACGCAGAAAAGACCGGGGAATGTTACCCCGTCCAGTTCGTGCTGTCGTCATTGGTTTTCCCAACGTCGGAAAATCAGCATTAATCAACCGATTGCTAGGAAAGCGCGTCGTTGAAAGTGCAGCACGTCCCGGTGTTACTCGTCAACTGCGTTGGGTGCGAATTTCTGATCAATTGCAACTCCTAGATGCTCCTGGTGTCATTCCTTCAAGAATGGAAAATCAAGCCGCAGCGGTAAAATTAGCTATTTGTGACGATATCGGTGAAGCATCCTATGATAATCAGCTAATAGCAGCAGCCTTCGTAGATATACTCAATGAACTCCAAGAAACACATCCTCATTTGTTACCATCGCACCCCTTACTTTCACGCTACGAAGTTGATTCCATCACCCACACAGGAGAAGCATATCTGCACATCCTCGCAGAACATCGTTATAAAGGAGATGTAGAACGCGCTGCGAGAACACTAATCACCGATTTTCGCAAAGGACTTTTAGGTACTATTCCTTTAGAAATTCCACCCCATTGATCTATAATAAGGCTTTCAAGGCTTTTTTTGAGTAGAAAATGAGTAGTTAAAAGTCGTGATTTTTAGGCATATTTGACGCATAGTGGATTAAGAAGACTATTTTTTATACCCCACTATGGAAATCCTCGCCATTTTGCAAATAGTTTTAGGACTTCTACTGTCCATATTTTCACTAATTTGGATGATTAACTCGCTTCAATACTGGAGGCTACAAAGAAAGATTCTGGACTTGCAATTAAAGGAACTTCAAAAACGTCACACATCGCAAAAATCGACACCAAAAACAACACCGCTTATTAATCATCAGCCCATTCCACAATTCTCAAAAACAGAGGAGGAAATTGAACTAGAAAACAAACAACTTCACAGTGAACTGGTTCATATCACAGGGAACTACAAAGTTGCTGACGAGTTGTTAAAACAAAAACGAAAACAATATCCCCGTAAAACAGAAACTTGGTGCTTGAAGCAACTGATTAGTGAATTAAGAGGTGAATCTAAGTCAACCGATACACCTAAAAAAGAACTATCTCAACCACAGTCTAAACCTACAATACCAAAACCTGATGCACAAAAAACACCATCAGCATCAATACCCAAAACCGAGCCACCGCTAGGGACACCTCTACCAAATCTGAAAGCAATCAAGTACCCCAAATCTGCCAAAAAAACTAACAATCCAAACATCAAACAATTGCAAAAAGAACTGCTGACAATGTTGGGAGGTAATACAGAAGTTGCTAACAGATTGGTTTCTCGACAACAACAAATAAACCCTGGTCAAACTGAGGCTTGGTATCTAGAAAAAGTTATTTCCGACCTGAAACGAGATAGGAGAGCTTGATGATTGAAAGCGCCCAATTTAATCACATAATAAATGTCAATGGTATCGGACTAAATCAACGGCAATAATTAACTTCTAGCCTTTAAATATTCAACTCTGAGTCTGAAAATTAACATTGTCACTGCCGTAAATAATATTCCCAGAAATATGTTTTTCAAACTCAATGCTTTAGGCGTTTCACTAATTAGAATAGCCTCCAATAGAATAGAAGGAAAGAAAATGCCACTCATCAACAATACCTTAGATAATATCATCCGATTTTTTATAAAAAGATTTATTATAGCTAAACCTGCACCTAACGGAATAAAAATCATCGCATAGGAAAATAATTTTTGTTGTAAAGGAATTAACTCCAGTAAATTAAAAGAGTAATAACGTTGTATTCTATCTATATAGACTTGAACAATTCCTCTGGAATATGTGATGATAATTTTCTTGGATTTATTGTCAGTGAAAACATGAGGAATCCTCAATTTTATATCTGAACCATTTTCTCCAGTCAGGGGAGTTCTTAATCTTATATCCAGTGATTTTTTTAGTTGTGAAATTGTAAAGTTACGCCGTAAAGAATCAGCAGAAATTGATATTATTCGTGCATAATCAGCTTGCTTATTATTGTCAGTCCTAAGAGTAGTAGCTAGAGTAAATTCAGACTTTTGGCTGATTCTTTGACTAAGATTTTTTACAGATCCTGCTGTTTTTAGCCATTGACTAGAATTCAAAACAATCTCTTTTCCTTCTTTTCTATTTTTAGGATTCCCTTGCCATACTAATTCAGGAGAATTTCCGGTTTTATCTGGATAACAACATTTACCATTTAATTGATAATTAGCTAGAAGGGAATACCAATTTGCTTAAAATAATCAGCATCATTTAATCCTTTTGTGCTTCATCATTTGTTATGGCTTTATCCATGAAATAAACTTCAGAAATAGATCCTTGCCAATTTCTATTATCTTGAAATTCATTACCAAGTAACAACGGATAATTTAAATCCCAATTACTTAAATTTATTGTGCTTTGCCAGAAAAATGAAACCAGTAAAATGATACACATATAAGCCAGCACAAATCCTGTGATTTTTTGATTTGACGCTCGCGAATTACTGCTTTTAATTTGTGTAACCGTATTACTGAAGCTTGGGTAATTCCAGAGATAAAAACTCAGAAAACCCAAACATCCTCCAATGGTGTTATTAAAAATATCTGCTGGTGTAGGAGTTCTCGAAGGCAGAAATATTTGCAAAATTTCAACCGTTGAAGATAATCCAGCACTAAACAAGAAAACAATAATAATTTGGAATACTACCTTAACTTTCAGTTTGTGTAAAAAATTGGCACAATAGAAACCCAAAGGCATAAATAATAAAACATTATTTACCTGATCTTGAAAAGTGCTAGAATGGTTAAAACTAGTTAAAAAATACGATATAGAAAATTTATTAGGTAGAAGGAAATTAAAAGGATAAACAGTAGCAATAATGACTATTAAAATAGTTATTAGCACTAATATAAAATTCACTGAATAAAATTTAATAGCCGGAGGTTTTTGAGAAAATTTTGTTTTTTGATTCATATAATATTCTTGCCAAATTTACTAAATTGAGATGCAATAAATAATTATATATTTTAAACAAAATTTTCACGGTGGCTAGATATACGAAACATTTGTGATGCAGAATTTAAGTAGTATATTAATATTTAGTATCAGATTAACTAAAAATTCAAGTAAGAATTCAGGAGTCAAAAATTAAAGGAGTATAAGGTGTGGAGAACCCCATCATTAAAATCAGGAGTTTCAAATTCAGACTTTGTATTTCTGGCGTTGCGCGTCTGGTATCACATAGAGAAAACTCAATCCAAAATATTGCATTTGTGCTAGACCAACAAAATTAAAAAACACCTAGTTTCTTTCTATCCCTATTTCTGATAGAGTTTGCTGACGACAAATACGTAGTTAACTGTAGGTATATTAGTGCAACTGCTGACTTCTAAATTTTTTTGTACACAGGACACCTATTTGAGTTTTGTTGGTGTAGCTTGTGCTTTGCGCTTACAGATGACGTACACATCTGCTCTCTTTCTTCCCTATTCCCTACCTCAATGATAAATATATAGTCCCGCAAGGGATACATAAATCAGATTTGATTGCTGTATAACGTCTAATTAATTAATGCGACCTCACATAGAATGAGTATGAATCTCAGTGATATTGACTACAAGCAATTTTTTCGTAATGCCCTTAACAGTATGATTAAGAAAAGGTAAGGTTAGGATTTACGCAAACTTACCTGGTTTATACCCAAACCTAGTGTTAAGTAACCGGATATCTGGTATCTGATGCGTAAGCCTTAAGTAAGATTAGTTTTGATGTTTGTGTTCCCAGCTTCCAGTATAAATAATATGACAGTCATGACTGAACTTACACTACTCCTAATGGAGGGTGATGTTGAAACCTCTGTTTCAGTAACGCAAAATGTGTTTATTATCGGTCGTTTGCCCGATTGTGACTTGTTTTTACCTTTTGCCGGAGTTTCCCGCAAACACGCCCGCATCTTCAAAACTAAGAGTGGTACTTGGAATATTGAAGATATAGGGAGTAAAAATGGAACACAAGTTAATCAAAGTCCTGTGGTTTCACCAAGAGTTACATGACAAAGACGTGATTTGGTTGGGTAATATCAGATTAGTAGTAGCTTTTTCACCAACGTTAGAAAATTTGCCACCCCAATACATCCCAAATATTGATACGAGTAGTCAGCAAATAACAATTTTTCGGAATGTAGAAGAACTGCAACAAAAATGGATAGAAGCAAGTGATGTTAATGGTAGTAACAAAAATAAAGAAAAACTATTGCTCGTCTGAAAGATTTGGTAGATATAGCTAAAAATTTGTGCAGCAGCATCTATTGAAGAAATTTTTGAGCAGGTGCAAAAAGTAGTTTTTCGTTATCTTGATGGCATTGAACGCTTGGCGTTATTAATTGATGTTAATAGTTCTGGTAATTTGGAATTAATTAATTCGGCAACCAGAAAGAATTTACAAGCAGAAAGTTTGCCAGCGGATGGGGTATGGATTAGCCGTAGTATCTGTCAAAAAGTATTTACAGATAAAGTTGCTATTCAATGTGCTAATACCCAAGCAGATGAACGGTTTTCTAGTGAAGAAAGTATTTTGTTTAAAGGTATTCGTAGTGCAATGGCTGTACCGTTGTGGGATGAAAATAAAGTTGTTGGTGTTCTCTATGCCGATGCTCAACTTTATTCTTTCCACTGGGCAAATGAAGGTGAGGAAGAACTAAGCTTTTTTTCGGCTTTAGCAAATCTTGTTGCCTCTGGTGTTCAACGTTGGTTATTGTTAGAAAAACTGAGAATGGAAGAAGTGATCCGTCACCGTCTCGAACGGTATCATTCGCTTAGTTGTACAGCAGTTAATCTCGGTGAGAGGAGTTCCTGATGGACGTTTAGCTCCTACGGAAAGTGAAATCAGTATTTTGTTTGCTGATTTGGTGGGATTTACGGCTATTTCTGAACGGCTCAAACCCCAAGATATTGCTAAATTATTAAACTATTTATTTGAAGAAATGTTACAAGAAGTGTTTGCTTATGGCGGCACTTTAGATAAATATATTGGCGATTGTATTATGGCGTTTTTTGGCGCTCCTGAACCACAATCTGATCATCCAGACCGAGCAGTTGCTGCGGCTAAGGGTATGCTTTCTCGTCTACAAAATCTCAATAATAATAATTTTTGGACTGAACCTTTACAATTACGTATTGCTATTAATAGCGGTAAAGCCGTTGTTGGTGATGTGGGTAGTTCTCAAAGGGTGGATTATACTGCATTGGGAGCAACAATTAATCTGGCAGCTAGAATGGAACAAATTTGTCCTCCTGGTGAATGTGTTATTAGTGAAGTTACTTATAAAATGCTGTCGCAACGGTCAGAGTTTGAAGAAATGGGAGATTATCGTTTTAAAGGTATTAGTCGATTTATTAAGATTTATCAGACAAAAATGGTTAATTTTTATTAGTCAGTGGTCACTTGTTAATTCATTACTACTATTTTTTAAGTGTATTTTTCAGGCTGTATAATTTATTTCAAATTTAATTGTCAATTTTTAAAATTAAGCAACTCTTTTGAAATTAAGAGACTAAAATTTTGATGGTGGCTTCTATGATGAATCTGTGTAAGACTAGTAAGCTACTTCAAGCTATTTTTTAACGGGAGGTCAGGGAATGGCTATTGCTACCATTAATCCCGCCACTGGGGAAACGCTGAAAACCTTTGAACCACTGAATCATGGGGAAATTGCTGCTAAATTGGATTTGGCACAGTCGGCTTTTGAGGAGTATCGTAGGACTAGTTTTCCAGAGCGATCGCACTGGTTGGTTACAACAAGCAGCCACTATTTTAGAGCAAGAAAAAGGCAAATTTTGCCAAATTAATGACTTTGGAAATGGGTAAAACTTTCAAATCTGCGATCGCAGAAGTGGAAAAATGCGCCCTTGTTTGTCGTTACTATGCCGAAAATGCTCCTAATTTTCTCGCTGATGTCACCGTCAAAACTGATGCTAGTCAAAGTTTTGTTAGATATCAGCCTCTAGGGATAATTCTCGCTGTCATGCCTTGGAATTTCCCCTTCTGGCAAGTTTTCCGCTTTGCAGCACCAGCACTCATGGCCGGAAATGTGGGTTTACTCAAACACGCATCCAACGTTCCGCAGTGTGCTTTAGCAATTGAAGATATTATCAACCGTGCAGGTTTTCCAGCAGGTGTGTTTCAAACTTTATTGATTGGTGCTTCTCAAGTTGCCGATTTAATGGCTGATGACCGCGTAAAAGCAGCCACCTTGACGGGAAGTGAACCAGCAGGTGCTTCTTTAGCTGTTGCAGCTGGGAAACAACTGAAAAAACCGTCTTGGAATTAGGGGAAGTGACCCTTTCATAGTATTGGAAAGTGCTGATTTAGAAACAGCAGTATCCACCGCAGTTACAGCACGGATGTTAAATAATGGACAATCTTGTATTGCCGCTAAACGCTTTATTTTAGCAGAAACAATTGCTGATAAATTTGAAAAACTGCTGTTAGAAAAATTCCAAACTCTGAAAATTGGTGATCCTCTGGCAACAGAAACAGATATCGGTCCATTGGCAACAGCCGATATTCTCCAAGATTTAGACCAACAAGTCAAAATTGCCGTCGAAAGTGGTGGTAAAGTTCTCACAGGTGGATCTGCTTTATCAGATATTCCTGGAAATTTTTATCCGCCAACAATTATCATAGATATTCCTTTAGATCATCCCATTGCCAAAGAAGAATTTTTTGGCTACCCCGTAGCTTTATTATTCCGAGTTGCGGATATTGATGCTGCCATCAAATTAGCCAATGATATACCCTTTGGTTTGGGTGCAAGTGCATGGACAAATAATGAAACAGAAAAAAATCGCCTCATTCAAGAAATTGAAGCAGGTGCAGTATTTATTAATAGCATGGTTAAATCTGATCCCCGCTTACCTTTTGGGGGAATTAAACGTTCTGGCTATGGCAGAGAATTAAGCATTCAAGGCATACATTTGTGAATATCAAGACTGTTTGGGTTAGTTGATAGTTGATAGTTGATAGTTAAGAGGGGATAGGGAGGAGAGTTAGTTCTTCATTCTCCTGACTCCTGACTCCTGACTCCTGTAATTATTCTTTTGAGGAAATAAAATGAATACAGCAGATTTGTTAGTACAGTGTTTAGAAAATGAAGGAGTACAATATGTTTTTGGACTGCCTGGTGAAGAGAATTTGCACGTTTTAGAAGCTTTAAAAAATTCATCCATTCAATTTATTACTACTCGTCATGAACAGGGTGCAGCTTTCATGGCGGATGTTTATGGTAGGTTAACTGGTAAAGCCGGAGTCTGTCTTTCTACTCTTGGGCCTGGTGCTACTAATTTAATGACTGGAGTTGCAGATGCTAACCTGGATGGTGCGCCCTTAGTAGCAATTACAGGGCAAGTAGGGACAGATAGAATGCATATTGAATCCCATCAATATTTAGATTTAGTAGCTATGTTTGCACCAGTTACTAAGTGGAATAAGCAGATAGTTAGACCGAGTATTACACCAGAAGTTGTGAGAAAGGCATTCAAGCGATCGCAAACTGAAAAACCCGGTGCAGTCCACATAGATTTACCCGAAAATATTGCTGCTATGCCCGTAGAAGGCAAACCTTTACATAAGGATAACAGCGAAAAAACCTATGCTGCTTTTGCTAGTATTCGCGCTGCTGCTGCCATAATTTCTCAAGCAGTTAATCCCATTATCTTAGTGGGAAATGGGGCAATTCGCGCCCAAGCTAGTGATGCGGTGACACAATTCGCCACCCAAATGAATATTCCAGTTGTTAATACTTTCATGGGTAAAGGCGTAATTCCCTACACTCATCCATTAGCACTTTGGTCTGTAGGATTACAACAAAGAGATTTCATTACTTGTGGTTTTGATAATACCGATTTAGTAATTGCTATTGGCTATGATTTAATTGAATTTTCTCCCAAAAAATGGAATCCTGACAGCAAAATTCCTATTGTCCATATTGCCTCCATTTCCGCAGAAATTGATAGCAGTTACATTCCCAAAGTGGAAGTTGTTGGGGATATTTCTGATTCAGTTAATGAAATATTAAAATTAGCAGACAGACAAGGAAAACCCAATCCCTATGCCATCAGTTTACGTTCTAATATTCGTGCTGACTACGAACAATATGCCCATGATGATGGCTTCCCGATTAAACCGCAAAAATTAATTTATGATTTGCGGCAAGTGATGGGATAGATGATATTGTCATTTCTGATGTAGGCGCACATAAAATGTGGATTGCCAGACATTATCATTGTCATAGTCCGAATACGTGCATTATTTCTAATGGATTTGCCGCCATGGGAATTGCCATTCCCGGCGCTTTAGCTGCTAAACTTGTCTATCCAGATCGTAAAGTTGTCGCTGCAATAAGCGATGGTGGCTTTATGATGAACTCTCAAGAGTTAGAAACAGCTTTGCGTGTTGGTACACCTTTTGTCACCTTAATTTTTAATGATGGTGGCTATGGTTTAATTGAATGGAAACAAGAAAACCAATTTGGTAAAGGTAATTCATCTTTTGTGCATTTCGGTAATCCTGATTTTGTCAAATTAGCCGAAAGTATGGGATTAAAAGGTTACAGGGTTGAATCAGCAACTGATTTAATTCCTGTCCTCAAAGAAGCCCTAATTCAAGATGTCCCAGCGGTAATAGATTGTCGTGTAGATTATCGAGAAAACCGTCGCTTTAGTCAAAAAGCAGGTGAATTAAGTTGTGATATTTAATTAGGTGACAGGCAGGGGAGCAGGGGAGCAGGGGAGAAGAACTTTATATCTATTCCCAATTACCAATTACCCTTTCACCTGTTCCCCATTCTTGATTTTATAGCTGTCGTGGACAGGGTAGTTAGGACATCAATTGATAATGAACTCCCACTACAAGGGGTTTTCCTCCTGACTCCTGCTATATGAGATACAAAAATTCCATGTCTAGGACTAAACAACAAAGCTAATATAAATAAACCAGAGACTACTAACACAATCGCTGGATAAGAAGGTAAATTATAAAAATAGCTGAGATACATTCCGCTAATACTAGAAATCACCCCAATGACCGCACCTAAAATCATTACTTCATGCAAGCGTTTAACTAATAAATAAGCCGTTGCACCAGGAGTAATTAAAAGTGATAATACTAAAATCACTCCTACAGCTTTCATGCTGGCAACAATTGTTAAAGCAATTAACAACATTAAACCAAAATTTAGGCGATTAACAGGTAAACCAGCGGCTTGTGCGCCCAAAGGGTCAAAGGTGTAAAATAAAAGTTCTTTGTATAGTAAAACAACCACTATTAATACAATTGCTGCAATGATACTGGTGTCTCGCACTTCATCAACAGTTACACTGAGAATATTACCAAACAGAAAGTGATTGAGGTCGATTTTATTGCTTTTTGAATGACGGTAATGAGGGTGACACCAAGGGCAAAAAAAGCTGAAAATACTATCCCCATTGCTGCATCTTCTTTGATGGGGGAACGGGTTTTAATCAATGCTATGGCCATTGTACTGATAATCCCGGCAATAAATGCCCCGATAAAGATATTAGCACCGATCATGAAGGCGATCGCTAATCCTGGTAATACAGAATGGCTAATCGCATCTCCTAATAACGCTAGGCGTTGTACCATGAGGTAACTACCGACTACCGCACACAATAAGCCTACTAAAATAGCGATGATTAAGGAACGTTGCATGAAGCCATATTGCAACGGTTCAATTAGTGCATTAAGCATAGGTGAATAGGGACTGTTGACTGGGGACTGGGAAGAAATTAACCGCTGATAGCTGACGGCTGAATACTTAACTAATGACTAAGCCGCAAAATACATGACTTTTCCGCTGTAAGCAAGACTCAGGTTTTCTTCTGTCAGAACTTGTTGGCGCGACCCTGTGGCGATTAATTCGCAATTTAGTAAAATTAAATCATCAAAATGGGCAATGGATTGGCTAAATCGTGATTAACTACTAAAACAGTTTTGTTCTCTGCTGCTAGTTCGTGGAAAACTTCAAAAATTATTGCTTGGGTTTTTTGATCTATTCCTACAAACGGTTCATCAAAACAAAAAATTTCTGCTTGTTGGGTTAAAGCACGCGCTAAAAATACCCGTTGTTGTTGTCCTCCAGAAAGTTCACCAATGGGACGGTTTTGGAATTCTTTCATCCCCACTCTCTTTCTAAGGCTTCTTTGGCTACTTGGCGGCTAACTGTGGAAAAACTACGCAACCAACCTGTCTTTTTTACACGCCCCATCATTACTACATCCCAAACAGTAGCTGGATAGTTCCAGTCAATTTGGCTACGTTGGGGTACATAAGCAACTTGATCCAGTTGCTGCATTAAAGGCTTATGTTTGTATAAAACTTGGCCGCTACTTGTATGAACTAATCCTAAGATGGTTTCATTAAGGTACTTTTACCAGCACCATTAGGTCCAAAAATTCCTGTCAGTTTTCCTGGTTTAATAATGCAGTTAACATCCCGCAAAGCTTCCTGTGTCCGGTAGTGTACTCCTAAATGGGAAATGTTAATGGCTGCTGTGGAATTCATATCAGTATATTTTCTGCCTTGAGTGGGTGTCTCTTCTACCTGTCTCCGTAAGGGGTTAAATTTTTGGTAAAAAGAAATATTTTGCATAACCGTAGTTAAATAATCATTCTTTGAGCTTACTATAAAAATGAGAGAAATATGAAAAACTCTATAATTAGAATTAATCTGCAAGATAAATGAAACTAATACCTGGGATTAATGGCGACAGTCTGTGGTTATGTATAAGCCTGACACAGAAGGGGATTCGAGACGTATACACAAGTCATGAAAGAATAAACCGCAAAGGACACAAAGGTAAGAGGGTTTCAGAGATATTTTCCGTAAGCCCTGAGATTCTCAATCCCAAATCTAAATCCAAAATCCAAAATGGTATCAGTTATGTTTGGGAATGTTGTTACCTTTGGCGTTATTCGGTTGTACTCCCTCAGACTCCCAAGCACCAAGAAATGGTAAGCAGCAGGTTGTAGCAACTAGTACCATTATTGCTGACTTAGCCCAAGAAGTTGCTGGAGATGAAGTCAAGGTAACAGGTATCCTCAAGCCTGGTGCAGACCCTCACGTTTATGAACCAGTACCCGCAGATAGTCGAGTTTTGGAAACAGCAGACTTAATTTTATATAACGGTTATAACTTAGAACCGGGAATTATTAAGTTAATGAATTCTGCTGGTGGGAAAGCACGGAAGTTAGCAGTAGGGGAAGTTGTCAAACCGTTAAAGTTAGAAAAAGTAAAGGAGAAATCGTTCCTGATCCTCATGTTTGGGGAAGTGTAGAAAATGTCATATCTATGGTAAAAGCAATTAAAGAAGCATTAATTGATTTATCACCAGAAGACAAAGGAAAATTTACTCAACAAGCAGATGAACTGATTGAAGAATTACAACAATTAAATAGTTGGATTAAACAACAAATTCAAACTATTCCTCCAGAAAAACGTAAACTTATCACTACCCATGATGCTTTTCAATATTATGGCAATAATTATGGGTTGGAAATCGCGGGAACTTTAATTGGGATTAGCACAGAAGAACAGCCTAGCGCCCAAACGGTCAGTAAATTAGTAGATTCAGTGAAAAAAATAGGCGTACCTGCAATTTTTGCAGAAACCACGATTAACCCAGCTTTAATTACCACGGTAGCCCAAGAAGCAGGGATAAAACTTGCCAAAAATCAACTTTACTCTGATTCGATTGGTGAAAAGGGAAGTGATGGGGATACTTATATAAAAATGATGGTAGCTAATACCCGCACTATTGTAGAAGCTTTGGGTGGTAAATATACGCCGTTTGTCTTGAAGAAGTAAATCTCATTTTATAACTCTCTTGAGAAAGAACTACTGACATTTTTGATTGTCTAGATTGATATAGAGAGACAAGATCCGCGATTTATTTATAGGTCGTAATGCAAGCCATAGGCATTAATTGAGTGCTTACATTCATAGAAATTACACATTGGATTTTTCAACCATGACTAATCATCAAGATGATCAAGATAACCAAATTCATCAACCAGTCAGTGAAGATAGTTTTTCTAGAAAAGAACCAAATGTTAAAGAAAGGAATTTAACAGCAAATCCTGGAGATAGAATCTCTGAAAAACCCCAATCAATTGAAGAAAAAGCCCAACAAATTGCTGTAGATGTACCGGATATTACTGGTGATCACATTACAGTTCCAACATATTTTGTAGTGGAAACTCCTGAGGGTGAGAAAAAAGCCCTCCATCATGTCAAAGATGCTGAAGAAATTTCTGATATTATTCGTCAAGCGCGAGTAGATGAAGAAGGAAATCGCATTTGGTGGTAAAGGTATAGGGGAGCAGAGGTGCGGAGGAGCAGAGGAGCAGGGAGCAGAGGAGCAGGGGAGCAGGGGAGCAGGGGAGCAGGGGAGCAGGGGAGCAGAGGAGCAGAGGAGGAAAATTAATTCTTTCTTCTTCCTGAACTCCTGATAGCGAAGCGTGGCGTTAGCCATACTCCTGACTTCTGACTTCTGACTCCTGACTCCTGACTCCTGTACGGGCGAAGCATTCGGGCGATCAATTATAAGTTTTTGTTCAAGGTTATTTTCCGAATGCTTCGCCCCTACGACTCCTGAACTCCTTAGTGTGAATTATTTTGTGAAGAATTCAACAGTTGAGGATGATGAACCAACAAGGTTTGCTGAGGTACGGGAATAGAAATTCCAACTTGATCTAAGGCAATTTTTAAACGACGACGATATTCTCTGGCTACTTCCCATTGCTTGAGGGGTTGGGTTTTAATCCAGACGCGAATCATCATACCGCGATCGCTAAAATTGTCAATTCCTAAAATACTGGGTTTTTCAATGATTTGTCGCTTCCATTGTGGTTCTTGATTCATTTTTAAAGCCACATCTTCAATTAACTCCAACGCTTCATCAATATTAGCTTGGTAGGAAATGGGAATAGTTAAATCAGCCCGTGACCATCGACTAGAAAGATTAGCAACTACTTTAATTTCACTGTTGGGAATTGTAATTAAACGTCCTTCTGCATCACGCACTTGGGTCATTCGCAAATTGAGATTTTCTACTAAACCTCCTACATTTCCTACATTAATTACATCACCAAGGGCATATTGATCTTCGAGGATAATTAAAAAGCCGTTAATGGCATCTTTAATCAAGTTCTGAGAAGCGAGAGATACGGCTACACCAATTAAACCAGCACCTGCTAATAAGGGAACTATATCTATACCCAATGCAATCAAAGTTAGTAAAATACCAACTCCCATGCAGATCAGGGTAGTAATGCTTTTTGTTACTCCTGAAAATGTGGAGACTCTTAACTCCATTCGTTCTGAAGCTTCTGAGTTTAATAAAACCCCACCGCTAATGAGAGTCGTGGTAAATTTGTCAATCAGGGCATAACTAAATCGAATGGCTACATAAGTTCCTAATACCACAACACCTACTTTTACAGGAATTTGTGCGGCTGCAAGAATCCCTAATTGTAATGCTCGTGTGTAGGGAAATAAACCCAAGATAGCAAAACTTCCACTTCCCCAAATTCCTGTTTGAGTTAATTGAATTAGGCGTTTTTTAACTTCTACTAAATGCTGATGTTGCTGTTGATTTAGTTGGGTTGTAATCGGTTGATCTATTTCGTTATCTGGGGCAATTGGTTCTACATCATCTTTTTGAGAACGGCGTTGATAACGATATATTAATGAACTTGAAAGAATCATGATTAAACCAATAGCACCAGCAATTTTGCCTTGATTGATTAAAGATGAAGTTTGGCGTTCTTCCTTAGAAAACTCCAGGTCTTTTTGCAAATTATCGGCGATTTCATTAGCTAGTGTTAATGCTTCTATTTGACGTAATTTAGCGTCTTGAGAATTGACAGTCATCAAATATTTATCATTGATGTAAATTACTGGCAAATCTTTGGATGTTCGGATTTGTACCTTAAATTCTGGTGCAGTTGATTGAAAGTAATCGTGGCTAATTTCCTGTAAATTCCGTTGGATATTTTGTAATCGTTCCGAGACATCGTTTTTTGATGCGGCTATCTGAAATAATGGTCTGCCATCTAAATAAATCCATTCGGAAACAGTTTGATTTTCGTTCTGATTACTTACACTACTAGGAGTTTGTAAGTAGGGTAAAAGGAATCTGGGCTGTAGCTTTTGGAACAGAGACAACGGTAACAGCCATTGAAACTGCTGCAATTGCCAAAAATTTTAAACGCACTCAAAAACCTCCTTGAGTCAAATTTATGATCGGGTACTCATAGAGTTATTGCCAACATAGAGGCTATATTATCTATCTTTGGTCAAATCTGCCTTTAATTTCTGTTATTTATATCTGAAGATAGATACACTATGTTGATAGTCATTACCAGACCTGTTGTTCATAATACTAATAGCAGAGATTGGTGAAGATTGACAACTTGGATCAAAATTGTGATTGATAAATTATCGCTTTTTTTCTGTTATATCCGCTCTGATTCGGTAATTACAGCGAAAATTTGCCACTTGTAAGAAATTCTTGTTAAAGTACGTAAAGGTTTCTAGACCTTTCTGTTTTTTAGAGGATAATTTGAATGACCGCAACAACTCCCAGATTAAAGCACGAGGTTAAAGACCTCGCCCTTGCTCCCTTGGGAAGACAACGGATTGAATGGGCTGGACGGGAAATGCCCGTATTGAAGCAAATTCGCGATCGCTTTGAGAAAGAAAAGCCATTTGCTGGATTGCGCCTTGTAGCTTGCGCCCACGTGACCACAGAAACAGCACATTTGGCGATCGCTCTTAAAGCCGGTGGTGCTGATGCAGTTTTAATTGCTAGTAACCCTTTATCAACTCAAGATGACGTAGCAGCCAGTCTTGTAGCTGATCATGAAATTTCCGTATTTGCTCAAAAAGGCGAAGATAGCGCCACCTATAACCGCCACGTGCAAATAGCATTAGATCATCGCCCCAACATCATTGTTGATGACGGTAGCGACGTGGTAGCAGAATTGGTTCAACATCGTCAACACCAAATCGCAGATTTAATTGGTAGCACCGAAGAAACCACCACCGGGATCGTGCGGTTACGCGCCATGTTTAAAGAAGGCGTTCTCACCTTCCCCGCGATGAACGTCAACGACGCAGACACCAAGCACTTCTTTGATAACCGCTATGGTACAGGTCAATCTACCTTAGATGGAATTATCCGCGCTACAAATATTTTGTTAGCTGGTAAAACTGTTGTGGTTGTCGGTTATGGCTGGTGTGGTAAGGGTACAGCCCTCCGCGCTCGTGGGATGGGTGCAAACGTCATTGTCACCGAAATTGACCACATCAAGGCAATTGAAGCCGTTATGGATGGTTTCCGGGTGCTACCAATGGCGGAAGCAGCGCCTCACGGTGATATCTTCATTACTGTGACAGGTAACAAGCACGTCGTTCGCGGTGAACACTTCGATGTGATGAAAGACGGTGCGATCGTTTGTAACTCTGGTCACTTTGATTTGGAACTTGATTTGAAATACTTAGCCGCTAATGCTAAGGAAATCAAGGATGTCCGTCCTTTCACCCAAGAGTATAAGTTGACAAATGGTAAATCCGTTGTCGTACTCGGAGAAGGGCGTTTGATTAATTTGGCTGCTGCTGAAGGACACCCCAGCGCGGTTATGGATATGAGTTTTGCTAACCAAGCTTTGGCTGTTGAATACCTGGTGAAAAATAAGGGTAGTTTAGCTGCTGGTTTGCACTCTATTCCTAGAGAAGTGGATGAAGAAATTGCTCGCTTGAAGTTGCAAGCTATGGGCATTTTCATTGATAGTTTGACAGCAGATCAAATTGACTATATCAATTCTTGGACTTCTGGAACGTAAGTCATTAATTAGTTGATTTTTTCGGGGATAGGCTTTTGGGCTTATCCCTTTTTTATTAAGAATTATTTACTTTTATTTTTACAACCACACCATATTTATATGATATTCTAGATAGAATATACATAATTTTGATATTTTGTGAGGCTTATAGTGTTTACACAAGTTACTCTAGAAAATTTTAGAACTCACAAACTAACAACGATAGAATTATATCCAGTAACATTATTAATTGGAAATAATAATTCAGGTAAAACAAATCTTCTTGTCGGTATACAACATTTTTGTCACCTGATAAGAAGAGGAAAACCCGTAATCGTCATCGAACAGTAAGGGCTGCTAAAGATTTGTATCCACACAGATACAGATTAGCTGATGATAGTGAACCAATTAGCTTTTCCATTACTTGGAATAATACCCAAACTGAAATTTCTTATCATATTTCCATATATAAAAACGAGAATTTTCAGGGTAATGCTAGTTGTCAGGAAAAAATAACTCTTAAATTAGCCGATCATGAACAATTTGAAGTTACAAGTGGTTATGATTCTCCTACTGATTTGTTAGATCTACGAGAAAAAGTAGAGTCAGAATCATCTTTAGCAGAAACAGAAAAGCAATTATGTAGAACCTTTTTTCGAGATTTAGCCAGTATCTTTAGTTATCATTTTCAGCCAACTTTTCTTAAAGGAATTGTTAAAGGTAATGAAAAGAATACAGAAGAAACACAAGGTACTGAAATAGATATCAATTCTGAGATAGAAGAAATTAAAATACCAGCAGCTTTAGGAGAAAATGGAAGTAATCTTCAGTCCATTCTCAGACATATTAAAGAAAATGAGCAAAGAACATTTTCTCTATTTCTTGCCAAAATGAGAACTCTTGATAGAAGTTTTCAAGGGATTCGTTATGATCCAAAACGTTCCAGTTTAATTTGGGAATTCGACTTAGGGCGTAAAGGATATGTTGAAGAATTTATGCCGGATGTAATATCAGATGGTTTTATGAAAATTGCGGCAATAAGTTTGCTGTCATCATTGCGAAGACCGCCTGCTCTTATTATGTTAGAAGAGATAGAAAATGGCATAAATCCAGGCAATATACAACAACTCATGAATTGGATTTGGCAAGCAACATCACCTAGTCAAGAAGGTTTTTCATCACAATTTATCCTTACTTCTCACAGTCCTTCAGTTCTGCGTGAATTTAACCAACAAGCAGATCATGTTTATACAGTACGTTTAGATAAACGTAGCCGACAAAGCGATGTTAGAAATCTAAATGCTGCACTTGAAACTCTTGTAGGAATCGGAACTATTAAAGATGATGAAGTGGAATATGAAGAAAGAACTGGTAAACTTCCACTAATAAAAATTCCAAAATATCAGTTAGCAGAACTGTGGTACTCAGGGACAATAGGTTAGAATATGATGGATAAAATTAATGTAGGGATTGTTGGTGATGGTGCAACTGATCATAAAATTTTTGGAAAAATTATTGAATGTATTTTGTTAGAGGAAAATCCAGAAAATATAAGTTGCGAAATCATACCATTAGTTAGGCATAAAATTTGTGATCATGTTCAAAAGTATAAACGTGAATGTAAGAAAGATAGTGATTATTATTTACCAAGTCAAGCAGCAGTTACACTAAGAGATGGAGTGCTGGGGACAATAAATAATGCTTTCAAAGAATTTGAGAATACAGTAGAAATATCTTACAGAGATATTTTGTTGATAACTACTGATACCGAACATACTCTGGGTAATAAAAATCAATATTTTGAATCTTGGCCAATTAATTTATCTCATATTCTTATGGAATCAATTGATAAATTTTATAATCTCCAAGCCCTAAATGGATATGATAGACAGTATTTACCGATAGTAATGTCTTTAGCAACATTTCCTTCTACAGAAGTTATTGTAGCCGCTGCTAGAGGATTACTTAATAAGCATTATGGCAAAAAACCACAAGAGTGGAAAGATGAATTATATGGAACTCGAACTCCTAGAGATGAAGATATACAAAGCAAAGCTCTAGATTTTATTACTCCAAGCAGTATAAACAATATTTTTAAGGATTTACCAGAATCAAGAGTTTTTATTAAAACATTATCTCTTGGATTAAAATATTGTTTATCAAACTGTCATTCAGATGATTAAATCATACTATGGAAACATTAAATTATCGAGAAATAGTTATGTAGGTTGGGTTGAGAAAACCCAACATCTTTATAATTTTATCGTGTTGGGTTGCGCTTTGCTTAACCCAACCTACGAATTATTACTAAGTAAAGAACAATGAGAATAGGATAGAATTTAATGTAAAGCAATGATAAAATAAAGTAATGTCAAAAAAGCGTAAATTACTGGAGAAAGTTCTTTCAGGATCTAAAAATCTCTTCAATTTGATGATTTAGTGACATTAGTTGAAGCCTTTGGTTTTTCCCTATCACATATAAACGGTAGTCATCACATTTTTACACATCCAACTATCCCCGAACTTATTAACTTACAAAATCGCAATGGTAAAGCTATTCCTTATCAAATTCGGCAATTTTTAATATTAAATATTAATCGAAAAATATTCCTTAACTATGGATAATGAATAATGAAACACTATCACATTAATATTTTCTACAGTCAAGAAGATGAAGGTTATATTGCTGATATTCCTGATTTAAAATATTGTTCAGGATTTGGTTTAACTGAAGAAGAAGCACTGCAAGAAGTTCTCAAAGCTAAAACTGCTTGGTTAGAAGCTGCTAAAATAGAAGGTAAACCCATTCCACCAAGCAAGATATAAACCTGTAATTTATCAAATAGCTTCATAACTTTATAGTTTACTGGTTTTGCATCGGTTTAGATTTTTACTTGATTTTCTGTGATTCTGATTCAAAAAATATAATACCATGATACAAAAAACATACCCACTTCCTCTAACCTTCGAGCAAATTCTTAATCTTGTATTACAACTTCCCCCACAAGAACAAGAAGAAATTATCCAACAAATAAAAATAAACTTACCAAAAAAAAGAAGAAGATTTACTGACTGTTTTTGATAGAATCGGTAGAAATGCTCAATCTAAAGGACTTACAGAAGAAATTTTAGCAGAATTATTAGCTGATGAATCATAAATTAATTGTCATTGACACCAACGTTTTACTTAGTGCTGCACTCAGTCCAGATGGAACAGCCCATAAAGCCCTAGATAAAGCCTATAAACAATTCAAAATAGCTCAAAGTGAGCAAACCTATCAAGAATTAAAAACACGCATTTACAAATCTAAATTTGATAAATATATTTCAGATGAAGAACGGCAAGATTTTTTAGAAGTTGTCAAAAAATACAGCCAATTTATAGAAATAACAACTCAAATAGATATCTGTAGAGATCTAGATGATAACAAATTTTTAGAACTCGCAAAAGAAGCCAATGCCGAATTTTTGATTACAGGAGATCAAGACCTTTTATCACTTAAAACTCTAGCCGAATATCAAAACCAGATTATTACTCCAAGAGACTTTATCAGCATTAATTAAATTTTCGCTTTCTTATCACCCCTTGAAGATGTTTGACTTTGCATAGACATTTACCATAATACCGTTAGAAATGCCCTAGAAAAAGATAATTGACAAATCACCAAACATCCATTTGTTCTCAAATGGGGTATAAGAGATTTATATATAGACTTAGGTGCAGAAAAACTCATAGCAGCCGAAAAAACTGGACAGAAAATAGCAGTCGAAATTAAAAGCTTTATAGGTGCTTCTCTAGTCACCGACCTAGAAAACGCTTTAGGGCAATATATCTTATATAGGACTTACGCAAGTGTCACACCAAACATCTATTTTATGGTGCGTCAGATATCAAATATCTGTTTATTTGCAGGATTTATGAAGTCTGACGCACCCTACTAATATGCCAGTTGCGTAAGTCCTGTTATATTACGACATTCTCTCACGCTTAGAACCTCAACGCCGCTTATATCTCGCTATTCGTCAAGAAACCTACTCAGAACTATTTCAATAGTTGGTAAAATATTATTAGAAAATCAACGCCTTTGTTTACTTGTCTTCGACTCCAAACAAGAGATTATACTGCAATGGATACCTTAAATAATTATCGTCAAATCATTCAAAAAATATTAACCGAATGTTCCCAACTTCCCTACGCTTACGGTGAACTAGAAAGACAACTAATAATAGACCAAACCGCCAACCATTACCTGCTACTAACATTAGGCTGGGAAAATAATCAACGAGTGCATGGTTGCTTAGTTCATATAGATATAATCAACCATAAAATCTGGATTCAAAGAGACGGAACAGAATACGGTATAGCCAACGAACTTGTTAACGCTGGTATTCCTAAAAATCAAATAGTTTTAGCCTTCCAACCAGCCGATATCAGACAATATACAGAATTTGCAATTACTTAAAACCTTGCAATTCTTCCTCTGCGTCTTTGCGCCTTTGCGTGAGAAAAAAATATTCCTAACAATTGCTATACTAGAAAGATTCCCACCCAATCATCTCATGTTAACCGTAACCATATATGACTCTTAGCCAATTTCACCCCTATCTTTCCCCAGAAGAATATTTAGAAGCTGAAAAATCCAGCCCTATTAAACATGAATATATCCAAGGGCAAATTTATGCAATGGCTGGTGCTAGTGATGTCCATGTGACAATTACCGCTAACTTAGTCGCCCTTTTAAGAAACCATATTCGTGGTACAAGATGCCGTCTTTACGTCGCTGACATGAAAGCGAGAATTGAATCTCTCGATATTTTCTATTATCCTGATATTATGGTAACTTGCGATTCAAGAGATACACAATTTGAATATTTTAAACGATATCCGAGTTTAATAATTGAAGTTTTATCACCTTCTACAGAAGCCTTAGATAGAGGTGATAAATTTAGTGATTATCAGGAATTAGACACTTTACAAGAATATGTTTTAGTTAGCCAAAATCGTCAACGAATTGATTGTTTTCGGCGTAATACTGAAGGAAGATGGGTTCTTTATAGCTATAGAGGAAATCAACAATTAGAATTAAATAGTGTGACTTTTTCTTGTCCTCTGACTGATGTTTATGAAGATGTAGCTTTTCCTACAAATTTGAGTAAATGAAAGATGATATAATATTAATTGCCGTAAACTTAACTTGGTAAAACCCGAATCTAATATCGCATCTACAGACCAATTTAACCCATCAGCAGTAATCAAATCAATCTCAGGAAATAGCTGCCCCTCACTACCAAAATTTCCCTAAATCATATCTCTTCACGGCAAGAAGACTTAAAATTAACTAAAGCATATTTTTATTAAACAACTACCTTCTAAGCATCAGCTAATTGTTTATTAAGGCTTTCATGGCTTTATGAATATTTTTGTTGATATAATTTTCTCATTCTGTTCCCACACTGATACAAAAAATAAATTCCACATCAGGTAAACTAAAAACCAACAATTTTCATGATCAAAACAATGACAACAAATAATCCCACAATTTTGGCTTTGGATTTTGATGGAGTGATTTGCGATGGATTAATTGAATACTTTGAAGTAGCATGGCGTACTTACTGTCAAATTTGGTTGTCACCTGCTATCGACACACCACCAGATGATTTAGCTTTGAGGTTTTATCGCTTACGTCCCGTAATAGAAACTGGTTGGGAAATGCCAGTTTTAATTAAAGCTTTAATTGATGGTTTCTCTGATGAAAAAATCCTGCAAGACTGGACAACAATCACTTCACAAATTTTGACAGCAGATAACCTAGATGCAAAAGAAGTGGCTCAAAAACTCGACACTTTGCGAGATGAGTGGATTAACGCAGATTTAGATAGTTGGCTAAATTTACATAAATTCTATCCTGGTGTGATAGAAAAACTAAAAATGACAGTTACCAGTGAAGTTGAACTATATATTATTACTACTAAAGAAGGACGTTTTGTCCACCAACTGTTACAAAAACAAGGAGTTAACTTACCAACAACAGCAATTTTTGGCAAAGAAGTGAAACGTCCAAAATATGAAACTCTGCGACAATTAATTGAGAAATCTGAACATAGTTCTGTAAGTGTGTGGTTTGTAGAAGATAGACTCAAAACATTACAGTTGATTCAAAAGCAGTCAGACTTAAATCATGTGCAACTTTTTCTAGCAGATTGGGGTTATAATACCCAAGCAGAAAGGCAAACAGGAAATAATGACCCACGCATTAAGCTAATATCACTTTCTCATTTTGCACATGATTTTTCTAAGTGGATTTGATAGCTCTATTTTATAGATGAGAAAATTTTAGATAAACAGGAGTACCAAAAACAAAGCCCCCTTCATGTTGTAGGAGGAGGCATTTGTAGAAGTAATAGACCTGGCATAGAGCTATTTTGGCGTGGGGCTACCCCCAGACTATCGTCGCCGCAGCAGCGTTTCACCTCTGAGTTCGGGAAGGGATCAGTGTGGTTCCACCGCGCAATCAACACCAGGAAAAATTGTTGGGTAACAAAACCCTGAAGACTGCAAGTAACGCGAAAAAAGAAAAGAGGTCAAGCCCTCGGTCTATTAGCACGGCTCGGCTGCATACATTACTGCACTTCCACCTACCGCCTAAGAACGGGTGTTCTGCCCGTGACCTTACCTACTTATGTAGTGAGAGCACTCATCTTGAGGTGGGCTTCCCACTTAGATGCTTTCAGCGGTTATCCGCTCCGCACTTGGCTACCCAGCGTTTACCGTTGGTACGATAACTGGTACACCAGCGGTGCGTCCTTCCCGGTCCTCTCGTACTAAGGAAGGCTCCTCTCAATGCTCTTACGCCTGCACCGGATATGGACCGAACTGTCTCACGACGTTCTGAACCCAGCTCACGTACCGCTTTAATGGGCGAACAGCCCAACCCTTGGGACGTACTTCCGCCCCAGGTTGCGATGAGCCGACATCGAGGTGCCAAACCTCCCCGTCGATGTGGACTCTTGGGGGAGATCAGCCTGTTATCCCTAGAGTAACTTTTATCCGTTGAGCGACGGCCATTCCACTCTGCGCCGTCGGATCACTAAGGCCTACTTTCGTACCTGCTCGACTTGTCGGTCTTGCAGTCAAGCTCCCTTTATGCCTTTACACTCGCCGCACGGTTTCCAAGCGTGCTGAGGGAACCTTTGCGCGCCTCCGTTACTTTTTAGGAGGCGACCGCCCCAGTCAAACTGCCCACCTGAAACTGTCCTCTCTCCGGCTGACGGAGATGAGTTAGAATTCTAGCTTCGCCAGAGTGGTATCTCACCGTTAGCTCCATATTCCCCACAAGGAATACTTCATCGCTTCCCACCTATCCTGCGCAAGCGAAGCCCGAACACAATTCCAGGCTACAGTAAAGCTTCATAGGGTCTTTCTGTCCAGGTGCAGGCAGTCCGTATCTTCACAGACATTCCTATTTCGCCGAGTCTCTCTCTGAGACACCATCCAGATCGTTACGCCTTTCGTGCGGGTCGGAACTTACCCGACAAGGAATTTCGCTACCTTAGGACCGTTATAGTTACGGCCGCCGTTCACCGGGGCTTCGGTCGCCAGCTTCACTTACGCTGACCGACTTCCTTAACCTTCCGGCACTGGGCAGGCGTCAGCCCCCATACGTCCTCTTACGAGTTTGCGGAGACCTGTGTTTTTGGTAAACAGTCGCCTGGATCTCTTCACTGCGACCCACGTCTAAGGTGGGCACCCCTTCTTCCGAAGTTACGGGGCCATTTTGCCGAGTTCCTTAGAGAGAGTTATCTCGCGCCCCTTGGTATACTCAACCTCCCTACCTGTGTCGGTTTCGGGTACGGGTACTATGCTTTCATCGCATAACTAGCTTTTCTTGGCACTATCCTTCACCACTCGACCGTCGTAACGGTCTCCCAAACCAATCAGGGTATGGCTATCTTTCATGCGTCCCTAGTCATGCTCCCACATAATAGTCAGGGATTATTGACCCTGTGTCCATCGACTACGCCGTTCGGCCTCGCCTTAGGACCCGACTAACCCAGAGTGGACGAACCTGGCTCTGGAACCCTTAGGGTTTCGGGGTGTATGATTCTCACATACATTTGCGCTACTCAAGCCGACATTCTCACTTCCGTTTCGTCCACAGCTGCTTGCCGCTACTGCTTCTCCCTACCACGGAACGCTCCCCTACCACTTAGATTAATCTAAGTCCACAGCTTCGGTACATCACTTAGCCCCGTTCATTTTCGGCGCAAGATCGCTTGACTAGTGAGCTATTACGCACTCTTTCAAGGGTGGCTGCTTCTAGGCAAACCTCCTAGTTGTCTGTGCAATCTCACCTCCTTTATCACTTAGTGATGATTTGGGGACCTTAGCTGGTGGTCTGGGCTGTTTCCCTCTTGACAATGAAGCTTATCCCCCACTGTCTCACTGGCAATGTGTTCTCTGGGTATTCTGAGTTTGCCTCGATTTGGTACCGGTCTCCCAGCCCGCACCGAAACAGTGCTTTACCCCCCAGATTTAATCATTACCGCTGCGCCTAAACACATTTCGGGGAGAACCAGCTAGCTCCTGGTTCGATTGGCATTTCACCCCTAACCACAGTTCATCCGCCGATTTTTCAACATCGGTCGGTTCGGACCTCCACTTGGTGTTACCCAAGCTTCATCCTGACCATGGTTAGATCACCAGGGTTCGGGTCTATAAACACTGATTATCGCCCTCTTCAGACTCGGTTTCCCTTTGGCTCCAGCATTCTCGCTTTAACCTACCAGTGCCTATAAGTCGCCGGCTCATTCTTCAACAGGCACGCGGTCATCCGTTTAATCGGACTCCCACTGCTTGTAAGCTAATGGTTTCATGTTCTATTTCACTCCCCTTCCGGGGTTCTTTTCACCTTTCCCTCGCGGTACTTGTTCACTATCGGTCACACAGTAGTATTTAGCCTTACGAGGTGGTCCTCGCTGATTCACATGGGATTCCTCGTGCCCCATGCTACTCGGGATTCAGCTCCTATCCTTTAACTTTCGACTACAGGACTTTCACCCCCTCTGGTGCAGTATTTAGCTGCTTCGTCTAGTCTCTAGATTCGTTATTGCTGTCCCACTACCCCAATCAGTAAACCAATTGGTTTAGGCTCTTCCCCTTTCGCTCACCACTACTTAGGGAATCTCTAGTTTGATTTCTCTTCCTCCAGCTACTAAGATGTTTCAATTCGCTGGGTTGGCTCATACCTGTCTATATATTCAACAGGCTGTACTTGGGGTTGCCCCATTCGGACATCTCCGGCTCATAGTTTGCTTCCAACTCCCCGGAGCATTTCGTCGGTAACCACGTCCTTCTTCGCCTCTGTGTGCCTAGGTATCCACCATTAGCCCTTATTAGCTTGACCACTTTTCTTTGGTTCGACTTGCTTTCACTTTCATCCTCTCGAATGTCTGTGTCTGCCTGCTTTTTTTCGCGTTACTATGCAGTTTTCAAGGTTCTGACTGGACTCTAATCCAGCAGTCTGTACTCTCTCTGACTACAGTTGCTGAATTTTTCCACTTTTTTATTCTTAGGTTATGAACCAAACCAAGATAATACTTTGAAAGTTTTCAACCAATTCTCGACCGACCTAGGATAGACCAATTCAGAATCTAATGACAGAATGTGTTCGATTTCTAAATGGATTAGGTCTCCCTAAAAAGGAGGTGATCCAGCCACACCTTCCGGTACGGCTACCTTGTTACGACTTCACCCCAGTCACCAGTCCTACCTTAGGCATCCCCCTCCTTTCGGTTGGGGTAATGACTTCGGGCGTGACCAACTTCCATGGTGTGACGGGCGGTGTGTACAAGGCCCGGGAACGAATTCACTGCAGTATGCTGACCTGCAATTACTAGCGATTCCTCCTTCACGAAGGCGAGTTGCAGCCTTCGATCTGAACTGAGCTACGGTTTATGAGATTTGCTTGCTATCGCTAGCTTGCTGCCCTTTGTCCGTAGCATTGTAGTACGTGTGTAGCCCAAAACGTAAGGGGCATGCTGACTTGACGTCATCCTCACCTTCCTCCGGTTTGTCACCGGCAGTCTCTCTAGAGTGCCCAACTTAATGCTGGCAACTAAAAACGAGGGTTGCGCTCGTTGCGGGACTTAACCCAACATCTCACGACACGAGCTGACGACAGCCATGCACCACCTGTGTTCGCGCTCCCGAAGGCACTTTCAGCTTTCACCGAAATTCGCGACATGTCAAGTCTTGGTAAGGTTCTTCGCGTTGCATCGAATTAAACCACATACTCCACCGCTTGTGCGGGCCCCCGTCAATTCCTTTGAGTTTCACACTTGCGTGCGTACTCCCCAGGCGGGATACTTAACGCGTTAGCTCCGGCACGGCTCGGGTCGATACAAGCCACGCCTAGTATCCATCGTTTACGGCTAGGACTACTGGGGTATCTAATCCCATTCGCTCCCCTAGCTTTCGTCCCTCAGTGTCAGTTGCGGCCTAGCAGAACGCTTTCGCCACCGGTGTTCTTCCTGATATCTACGCATTTCACCGCTACACCAGGAATTCCTTCTGCCCCGAACGCACTCTAGTTCTGTAGTTTCCACCGCTTTTACAAGGTTGAGCCTTGCTCTTTAACAGCAGACTTACAGTACCACCTGCGGACCCTTTACGCCCAATCATTCCGGATAACGCTTGCATCCTCCGTATTACCGCGGCTGCTGGCACGGAGTTAGCCGATGCTTATTCCTCAGGTACCGTCATTTTTTTCTTCCCTGAGAAAAGAGGTTTACGACCCAAGAGCCTTCCTCCCTCACGCGGTATTGCTCCGTCAGGCTTTCGCCCATTGCGGAAAATTCCCCACTGCTGCCTCCCGTAGGAGTCTGGGCCGTGTCTCAGTCCCAGTGTGGCTGATCATCCTCTCAGACCAGCTACTGATCGTCGCCTTGGTAGGCTCTTACCCCACCAACTAGCTAATCAGACGCGAGCTTATCTTCAGGCAGCAAGCCTTTCACCTTCCGGCATATCCGGTATTAGCCACCGTTTCCAGTGGTTGTCCCCGACCTGAAGCCAAATTCTCACGCGTTACTCACCCGTCCGCCACTAAATCCCTAAAGATTCCGTTCGACTTGCATGTGTTAAGCATACCGCCAGCGTTCATCCTGAGCCAGGATCAAACTCTCCGTTTTGTTAAGTTTGTTTTTTAGCTCTATTATTTTTTTTCGATCCTCTCAACCCTCTACTTCTCTTTCCAGGGTCTTCGATTCTCAAATATTTTTGACGAGGAATGGTCGTCTCTATTCTTTCAAAGTATTATCTTTTCGCGGTTCAGTAGTTGGGGCGCTTGCCCTTCACCTCAATTAATATAGCAACTCTTTCTCTTTTTTGTCAAGCTTTTTTTTAAACTTTTTTTCTTGAGTTGCACGGCTGACGCGTTTAATGGCTAAAAGCCTGATGAAATATAGGTTTAGGCTTCTGATAAATATGAGTAAATCTATCTTGCCTGTCTTTGTGGCATCCTTTTTTTGCATCAATGGCTAGAATCAAGACATTTACTTACAGATGATTCCTCAAGTTTTGGCTACTGTATCCTGTTCTCGTTGTTATCAACTAGTTGATAGTCAGGCAATTACCTGTCCTCATTGTCGGCTAACTCTAAAAGCCCATGGTCATCCTGGAATTCCCTTACACCGAGCTATTGGTAAGGAGTATCTGTGTGAAGGGTGCATCTATAATTGGGATGATAGTTGTAATTTCCCTAAGCGTCCCTATGCTCAAGACTGTACGCTTTACCAGAATTTAGAAGAGATTAAATTAGAAAAGCAACGGCAGAATAGTCTTAGAAGCTTTGGTGTAACCGTTAAAACTTGGTTTAAACGCTATCAGGCTTGGCTGTTAATACTATTCGTCTTATTTGTATGCTTGCTTATTGCTGTGTCAAGTTCCTAAAGAATAAGCATTGGCAGTTTCTATCTGTGTGGGGGGTGTTTTTTCTTCAAATACGTCTAAGTCAAACCAAAAAGTAGTACCGACACCAACTTCACTGACTAAATTAACCTGACTATGATGTCTTTCCATAATGTTTCTCACAATGGACAGACCTAAGCCTGTGCCTTCAAGGGTGTGAACTCGATTTTCTACTCGGAAAAAGCGGTCAAAGATTGCTTGTTGGTCTTCTGGGGCAATCCCAATTCCTGTGTCACTGATTTCAATCCGCACTTTTGAACGATGATTGTGTTCGTGCAGTGTTGTCTGGGCGTATTTTTCTGTTTGCACTGAGTCTGTGTCAGGAGAAGATAAGGAAACATTGGGTTGAGGATTTAGCTGGTAGGCTCGAATTGCCACTTTACCGCCGGCTTTGGTGAATTTTAGTGCATTACCGATTAAATTACCAAAGACTTGTAGTAATAAGTCGTAATTACCTATAACTAAAGGTAAGTTGGGGGCGACTTCCTGAACTAGTTCCAGTCCTTTGTCTTTGGCATTGAGTTGGTAAGTACGCAGTGTCTGTTCTAATGCTTGTGCTAAATCAACTCCGTCAAAATTATAAGTGCGCCCAGATTCAAGTTTTGATAAGTCTAAAACATCATTAACTAGGCGGGTAAGTCTGTCGGTTTCATGATTGACAGTTTCTAGAAATTCTTGGCGTTCTTCTACACCTAAGTCTTCTCCGTAGTCATGTAGGGTTTCAATATAAGTTTTGATGTTAAATAATGGTGTACGTAGTTCGTGAGATATATTGCTGATAAATTGACTTTTAGCTTCATTCAGTTCTACTTCACGGGTGATATCTTGAACTGTAATGGCAATACCTTTAATACTTTCCCGTTGCAGGTTGAGAACTGTAGTTAAGAGAATGCGGATGGTGCGTTTGGTGGGTTGCTGGAGGGGGATACGGAATTCAGCACTTTCACATTCACCTGCTGCCATTTCGTATAAAGTGCGGGTAATTTCTATTTGTACGCTTTGTGGTAAGTTATGAAGTACATTTTTGCCGACGACATCAACTCCTTCCCAAGAGAAAATCCTTCTGGCTGTGGGGTTGACTAAAATTATCTGCATATTATTATCAATTAATACTGCACCATCAGCAATGGTGGAAACCAAGGTTTCTAACTTGGCTTTTTCGGCTGTCAGTTCCTCTATATTTTGTTCTTCATAACGTTCTAGGCGCTCTGCCATTTCATTGAAGCTGAAAATTAGTTCTCCTAGTTCCCCTCCTAGTGGTAGGTCAATGCGCTGTTTAAAATTCCCGGTGGCAATTTGTTTAACCCCTACTAATAGTTCTTTAATGGGCTTAGTAATGGTTAATGCGTTAATTACTCCTGCCAAAATCACCATGACCCAAATTGTGATAAAGACGGCAATGGTGACATCACGGGTGAAGTTGGTGGAAATAACTGCTGTTTGGTTGGGGTTGATGCCAATAGCTAAGACACCCAGGTATTTTTTATCCACTATTAAGGGAATAAATACATCTGTGACTATGCCGTCTGGGGTTGTATGTTGGCGTACCATTGGCTGGTCATCATCGCTGGGATAATCTTCTGGTAGTTGGATTTTCCGTTTGATGGTGAGGGAGTTTTCTACTTCTGGTTCCCAGAATGGAATGCCGAAAAAGATTTTTCCTGTTTCATCGGCATAAAGCATATAACGTACGCTGGATGTGCTGCTGTAGAAACGTTGGGAAAATTGGGCAACTTCTGTAAGATTGTGATCTGCGATGAGTGGAGCAACGTTAGAAGCAAGTAGTAATCCCAGGTCGCGGCCGAAACGGGTGTCATTGAGACGTGCATCTTGCTGAATTGTATTGACTGCCCAAAATGTCAGGCCACTCATTACTAGGGAAACGGCCAGGGTAGCGACAGCTAAGAGTTTGGTTTGGAGGGTGAATTCATACCACCAATGAGTAATGGCATCTCGGATTGTTGTAAAAAAAGCCAGCATCTTAAATAGACTTAAAATATAGTTGTTAGTAGTTCTTTAGTTTTCTACCCCAACAACTTAAAAATTAACAGTTAATTCAGTAAAGGTGTTAGGGAGAAGTGGGAAATATGGAAAGATGGGAGGGTGGAGAGATAGAAAAACTACTAATTAAGCTAACTCAGGTTGCAATTTTTAGGACTCTATGACCAATATCTCTACGGTAATATACGCCTGAAAATTGAATGTGTGTGATGCCAGTATAAGCTTGGGCGATCGCCTGTTGGAAATTTTCGCCAATTCCAGTTATATTCAATACTCTACCACCGTCTGTCAAGATTTGTTGGGTCGAGTTCAACTTGGTGCCAGCATGAAATACAATGGCTCCGGCTGCTTCTGCTTCTTGAATTCCAGTAATGCTCTTGCCTTTTTCATAATCTCCAGGATAACCTCCTGAAGCTGCCACTACTGTAGCCGCAGCACCTTCTTTCCAAGCAAGTGGTGGCATTTCTCCTAAACGCTGGTGGATGCAAGCCAAAATTAATTCTTCTAAGGGTGTCTCCAGCAATGGTAAAATTACCTGGGTTTCTGGATCACCAAAGCGACAGTTAAATTCTAAAACTTTAAAGTCGCCATTGGGTGCAACCATTAATCCAGCATACAAAACTCCTCGATAGTCAATACCCCTGTTTCTTAAAGCGGTAATAGTTTTTTCTAAAACTTCTGTTTGCACACGCGCCATTAACTCTGGTGTAGCAATGGGTGTTGGGGCATAAGCTCCCATTCCTCCGGTATTTTCTCCGGTATCTCCTTCTCCAATCTGTTTATGATCTTGGGCTGGTAGTAATGGACGAATTGTTAATCCATCAGTGAGTGCTAAAACGGAAACTTCTTGTCCTAGCAAACATTCTTCAATGACTACAAAGTTACCTGCACTGCCAAATTGTCCCTGAAAAATGGCATCAATGGCAGTTTCAGCTTGTTCAATAGTTTGAGCCACTGTCACACCCTTTCCGGCGGCCAAGCCATCAGCTTTGACAACTATTGGCGCTCCCTGTGCTTGGAGATATGATTTTGCTGCGGTGGATTCTGTAAATACTGCGGCTGTAGCTGTGGGTACTCCTGCTTCCTGCATTAAAGCTTTAGCCCAAGCTTTACTAGCTTCAATTTGCGCTCCTGCTTTAACTGGCCCAAATACCATGAGTCCTTGGTTTTGGAGATAATCTGTAATGCCATTGGCCAAAGGCACTTCTGGACCAACTACTACCAAAGAAATTTCATTTTTTAAGGCAAATTGACTTATGCCTTCAAAATCGTCTACCGCTAGGGGTAAGTTTTGACAGTGTTCCAGAGTTGCTGTACCTCCATTACCAGGGACACAGACAACTTGCTCAATTTTATTCGATTGCAACAGTTTCCACGCTAGAGCGTGTTCACGTCCCCCATTACCGACAACTAAAACCTTCACTTATTTCCTCGTGCGTTCCTTGCAAAACACGAATGCTCTAAAGCTACTCGCAGATCAATTTTTTCATTAATTATGCTACTAATCAAGTGTCATAACAGAGAATGGGGAACGAAAAATAATGTTTTCAAACCAAAATTAATCATAATCTGTTAAAAATGTAAATATTTTGTAAATTTTTATATTTTTTAAGTAAATTGAAAATCAGTGCTTAAAAATTTATGACCATTTAGCTTAATTTATTAATAGTTCTACCAATTTTATGTGAAGTTGCATCAAATAAATCTTGTAGAAACGATAACTCTAAAGTTTCTGTAGTCAGGAATAAAGTGGATCTTCATAAAAAATTTGTATGAATATGAGGCTGCAAGAAAATTCAAAAAAATATCGAAAATAAACAACATGGCTAAAATTATTGTTACTGGGGCTGCTGGTTTTATAGGTTCTCATCTGGTTGATACATTATTGCAACGAGGAGAAGAAGTAATTGGCATTGATGAATTTAATGATTACTATGATCCTGTTTTGAAACGAAAAAATATTGCTACCTTTGAAAATTCACCTAACTTTACTTTAATTGAGGGGGATATTCAATTTTTAGAGTTACCAAAAATTTGCCAAAATGTGGAGGTAATTTATCATCAAGCTGCACAAGCTGGGGTGAGAAATTCCTGGGGTAAAGGCTTTAGGGCTTACACTGAGAGGAATATTAATACTACACAAGTTTTGTTGGAAGCTGCAAAGGATGCTCAAAATTTGAAAAGATTAGTTTTTGCCTCGACTTCTAGTGTATATGGTGATGCGGAAACTCTACCGACAAATGAAGAAATTCATCCTCAACCTGTTTCACCTTATGGTATTACAAAGTTAGCGGCTGAAAGGCTATGTGGACTATATCAAAAAAACTTTGGTGTGCCTTTTGTGTCATTGCGTTATTTTACTGTTTATGGTCCTAGACAACGACCAGATATGGCATTTCATAAGTTCTTTAAAGCTGTTTTAGAGGATGAGGCTATTCCTGTGTATGGTGATGGACAACAAACACGGGATTTTACATTTGTGAGTGATGCTATTGCTGCTAATTTAGCTGCTGCTAATGTACCAGAAGCGGTGGGGGAAATTTTTAATATTGGTGGTGGTAGTAGGGTGGTTTTAGCTGAAGTTCTGGATACAATGTCGGAAATAGTTGGTAAGCCTATTAAACGTAAGCATATTGAAAAAGCTATGGGAGATGCGCGTCATACGGCTGCGGATGTATCTAAGGCGCGGAAAATTCTGGGTTATCAACCACAAGTTTCTCTGAGGGAGGGTTTGCAGAAGGAATGGGAGTGGGTTAAAAGTTTGTATACTTGAGACATTTCAACATACTACAGAATTCAGGAGTCAGGAGTCAGAAGTAAAACTGGCTTTGTGTATAGGTTTCAATTTAGATTTTGTACCTCCTAACTACGCAAACTGCTGTAAATCTTTTTTGATTGTTCCTAAATTTGGGGGAGAGATGCTTTGTTCTTCCTTTTCCCCTTTCACATTTCTTTCAAATGTTCGTTGATGTAGAAATATTTGTATAGTTAATTGATAGTTTTCAGTTCTTTTAGATATCGTTAATGTTGGGTTATGCCTCCGGCACACTACGTGAACGTTCCTCAAACCAACCTACAAGATTAGCGATCGCACTTCTGGATCAAACTCCTCCAAGTACCAACTCCATTTAACCCCAATATTGAGATCACCGACCTCCCCACCGGACAACTAGCAGAAGCCCATCCCACAAGATTGGATAATTTATTTCCCAGAAGTTCCTTACCGCTAGTTTCGTTATGTTTTGTGGTGAGATATTTGTCATCGAAGCCTTAATTTTAATCATCCCATAATGTATATGTTTCTTCAAAAACTTCATCCCAACTCAGAGCCAAAATTTCTGGCTTTTTGCCCATTTCGTCTCTAGCATCCTGTTTTGCGGCAGCAAAACACTTATCCCAAATTGAGTTTAAAAAATCTCTATTGAGGCTTGGCATCTCCTCTTGACTATCAGCAATTTCCCGCTGTGCAGAACGAATCGAAATTACCCAACTGGCAGTACGTTTTTCAGGCTGACATTTCCATTTGATTATGTGTAGCATGAGCCGAGTTAGTTGACTACTTACTGCCCTCTTTTCTGATCTGCCCATTGATTCGGCTAAACTCTCCAAAATATTGTAGGCTTCCGTCATTTCTCCCTCTTGTAGCAATTGTTTTGCTTTCAGCACTGCTAAGTATGGCGATTTAAATACCAGTTCATCCCATGCTACTGCCATAATTTCTGACCTCTCTAGCTTTCTTCTTTCCAAAAATTCCGATCAAGCATATTCTTTTTCCACCTGCTGTCTTAATGATAAGTCCTGGACTTACGCAACTGGCACATTGGTAAGGTGCGTCAGATAAAGAAAATCTGTTAGATGCTCAGTTATCAGGTCTGACGCACCCTACAAGAGATAAAATCCATATTTGATAGATTGTGTGGATGGGTAAGTCCTATTAACCTATTCCCAATTTTCAAATTCGTTGATGGTATTGCGAATGAGGATATTTATTTGGGTACGTCGGGTTTCAAAGTTGGCAGCAATGTAAATTAAGAGAATACCAACTAGCAGACCTACTATCCATTTTAAGAAGGAATAACTGAGACTGAAAATCACCAATTGATAAATGCTGGTGATCAAGAAAGCGGCTGTACCAACATAGAGAAAAGCACGTACTCGTAAAGCTAATCCGACAAAAATGGCAATGAGGCTAAAAATTCCAGGTATGAAGGGCAGATTTTGATGAAACAAGACTGGCCAGCCACAAATTAAACTACTACTTAGGATTCGTAAGCTGTGACGAATTGATTTAGATTCGGGTAGTCTGAGTTGTTGATCTATTTGGGCAATGTATAAGAAAGATAATCCAATGGGTGTGACATACCATAAGCTATCTGTAAGGCCTAAATGATTAAATTCACGAAATAAAGCCCAATCAATTAATGCCACACTGAGATATGTAAAACGTAATTGTGATGTGACTATAGCTAGAAAGATATAAAAACCAGCGCAAAGAACTAGGGTAATGGGGTAGATTTGTTGTTGGGTTTGCCAAATAATGAATAATGGCAAGATGTATGCGGCTCGTTGCCAAGGTGTTTTTGACCAACCCCAATTTTCCCAAGGTATGATGTAAAGGAAGTAGGCGACTATACAAGCTAATGCACCACGCCAAGGTAGTAACAGTTTGCCTATAAAACTTACTACGGGTAAATGCTGCAAGTAAATATTTACGATGGCTGCTTCTATTAAACCCAGGTAAACCCAGATTTCATCTATTTCTATTCCCCAATACCTTTGTACAGGAATATTTAGGGTGTTTTTCCTTCCTTGCCAAATGGCATAGCGCATCAACAATAACCCTGTTCCTATTCCTACAGAGAGGTTAACTTGAATGGGAACTGTAATGGCAGCTAGAAATAAGCAACTACTCCAAACCCAATGTAAATGAGCAATATTTTTGAGTTCTTTTGGAGTGAGATACAAGTAACTAATCAGCCAAGGGGAGAGGATGCGGTAAGCATACATAATGGTCGCACCAAGGGCTGACATGGCAATTAATCCGTCACCTAATGCCCCTCCTGTGGCTTGGGACATTTGATAAAAGAGGAGTTCGTAGGCAGAGATGGATACTCCGATGATGCCGAAGTAAAGCAGGGGTTTGAATTCTTCTTTTCTGCGTCCTATACCAATGAGAATTAAGGCTACACCCAAACTATATAAACCTGTCCAGTCGGTGAAGGTGTTAAACCTCAAGATGACACTAAATGCACCATAGATGAGGGGTAAAATATGGAAACTACTGGGTAAGTTTGTTAATTGATATTTTCGTCGCCACCATTCCCCGAATAGTTGGGTTGTTAAGCCAAGGGCGATATTGGCAATGCCGATTTTAATAATTGAGTGTTCTCCAAACCCTAGTATTTCGGCGACTAATAATTCTAAACACCAACCGATACCTAAAAATGCCCAGTTTGTTGGTTGTTGCCAACTGCGATAGATAATTGCGGTCAAAGCGATTGCTGTGGCGATAAAATAGGGGATTCCGGCAATGGCATTTCCTGAGTATATGAGGTATGAATGTACACTGATGCCTAATAATTCTAGGATACAGAGTGCGATCGCCCATTTGTCAGCTGCTAAGGCATAAATTTGAGTCCGGTTAAATAGTAATTTCCTCGCTACCCATAATCCCAGAACAGCTAAGGCATTTACCATTAACCAACCTGATAACCCTAAATTTGGGAAAACTTGCCATAATGTGGCTACTATTACACTCAAACCCAACCCGATGGTAGTTCCCGCAGTTGTTTGATTTCGTAAATAGCGAGTATTGACGAACATCACAGCAGTACCCACACCCAAACCAATTAATCTAGTTCCCGCTAATGGAAAGGTTAAAAGTTGGGCTGATAATACAGCTATGATGCTGACAAAAATTTTTGTTTTCTGACTGGCTTCACTACTGCGACTTCCTAAAGCTGTGAGTGTTAACGGTGTAATTAACCAAATAGTACGCCAATAATCAGCATTAGCGAGATTACCATACCAAAATGCTTCTGCTTTGATCCATAGTAAGAAAAAACTGACAGTAGCTAAACCTAAACCAATATACCAAGCACTATTTTTCCAGACAGTTTCTCTCCAGCTAAATATCCATTCTCCTACCATCAAAGTTAATAGAAACACTGCCCAAATTTCATAACTGAGATTGGGAAACCACCAATTAATGCTAGAACACAGGGTTAATACTCCTGTAATGTGCGTCAGATAGATTAAGGAGATAGAAGAACGTTGTTTGGTGACAGTAGCCAGGGTGATAGTAGAGAAGAGAAGATTGAGCGATCGCACTGTGGGATTAATTATCCCTAGCATTGTTAAGGATACCCCAAATAATACACTTAACTGATCGCCAAACATCACTAAATTTGGTTTATTAGCACGATGGAATCTATTTGTTAGCGTCACCATCAAAACTAAATAGGGAAATAAAGCCAAACTCAATAATACGAAATGTTGATTTTGAGCATTAGTTAAATTAGCAGCAATATTAATAATTAACTCCTGTAATTCACCAGGAACTAAACGCCAACCTAACCAAATTGTTTGTAACCCAATTACAAAAAATGCTAATAAATCAATTTGAAAACTATACTTTCCTAACCGCTGACTAAAAACCCATAAACTCAACCCACTTACAGTTATTGCTTGCCAAGGTTCATTGAACACCGACACCAACCAACCCAAAAACAATAAAATTCCCCCTAATTTTTCCCAAATAGAAGCAATTGAAGGTGTATTTGTTGGATTGCTTACTCCCATCTCTGTTTGCGGAGAGGAGTTAGAGGTTAGGTTTCTCTCTACTAACCAAACTGTTAACCAACCGCAAAGACCAATAGCTAAACCCAACTGAGTAACATTTACACCAACGATAAAAATCGCCCTTGATAATATTCCTAATAATTCGTAAACAATAACAGCAAAATATATACCAATGCCCCAAATATCATTTTGTGCATCTGAATTTTTTCTAGTTTGGCGTAGGTTTTGATAAACAATGATCAAAGTTGTACCTACCATTGCCAGATAAACAGCAATTAAAGGAAAACCTGATATCTTCCAACCCCAATGCAAATAACTCAGACCCAAAATATTGAATAATGGTAAATTGCCACTGGGAAAATTACTAATAATTGTGCGATTTCGAGACAGTAAAACGGTTATTGTTGATAATACTAGAGAACCAAAAGCTAATATTATCCAGTTGATAGGATTATTCCACAAACTAAAGCTATCCATCGCCCAGAAATTGACAGGCACTAATAATAAAGTCACAATTAATAAAGTCTGTGCTGTCAATTTGAGGTTGGTTTGTTTTCCAGCCCAAAAAGTGAAACCGTAAAAACTCAAAGTATAGGCTAATAAAACTCCATATTGTCCAATAGCAGGAAATCTTTCCCACTGACTTGCAGCCAATACACCAGAGGATAAAACTACTAAAAATACACCCAAAAATAACAACCAGCGCACACTTAATTCTTCACCCAATGATTGAAACATTGAAGTGAGAACATTCGGTTTAGCTGGCGCTTTTGGTTTTGGGGGTAAAGTAGCAATTACGGACTTTGATCTAGTCGCACTTGTCAATACATCTTGTGGCAGATTTTCAATTTGTGGTTGTAATATGACAGAACAAACAAGATATTCTCGACATATTTGCCTAACTTTGGCATCAGATATTAAACCTAAGCGCAGCCAAATATCCAGTCCTTCCAATAACTGAGGATGGGAAGAAGGTAGCCTCAGTTGGATTATTAATGGATGATCAGGAGGTGATGACATAAACCGTAACGATCTTAAGTATATACTGGCATTATGTTTATGATGCTAGTATACTTTGACTCATATTGTGACACTTATTAAAATAACTTACGATCATGCACTCCAAACACATAGAAAAGTGCAATTTTTCATTCAAAAGACAAGGTATATTGTAGCCATTTGCTGAAAGTGTCACTGATGAAAATCAATCCAGACTTGTTTTTTGCTCTTGATATAATTGTTTAAACAAAGCTTGTTGTTTTTTATGGTCTACTATGGGTGTAGGATAACCAACAGCACGACGTTCTAAAGGTGTAATATTGCCACTTATCAAATATTCTGTATCTACAGATTTTAATTCTCGAACCCATTGCCGAATATATTCACCATCAGCATCAAATTTTTGGGCTTGACTAGCTGGGTTAAAAATCCTTAACGGTTTGGGATCCATGCCACTGGAAGCACTCCATTGCCAACCGCCATTGTTAGCAGATAAATCACCGTCAATGAGTTTCTGCATAAAATATTTTTCTCCCCATTGAGGATTAATAATTAAATCTTTGGTTAAAAAGCTGGCTACTATCATTCTACATCTATTGTGCATCCAGCCAATTTCATTTAATTGTCGCATAGCTGCATCAACTATTGGATAGCCTGTTTTTCCTTCACACCAAGCTTGAAAATGAGCTTCATTATTTCGCCAAGGGAAGTTTTTAAAACTATCTCTATATGCACCATCAGCTAAGTCTGGAAAATGATACATTGCGTGTTGATAAAATTCCCGCCAAGCTAATTCTTGTTGCCATGTACGAATACTTGCTGTAACTTCTTCACTATTACTATTTTCTAATGCTTCTATTGTGGCTTGCCAAATTGTACGAATACCAATTACACCAAATTTTAAAGCTGCACTTAATTGAGATGTTCCATTTACGGCAGGAAAATTACGTTGTTCTTGATATTCATTAATGGGATTTTTGATAAAATTTTCTAACTTTGCTTGTGCTGCTGCTTCTCCAGGAGAAATAATTAATTCTCCATCCCAAATAAAATCTAATTCTTTTGCAGAAGGTAAATTAATTGCACCTGATTGTGTTGCTATTTCCTGTTCTGCTGTTGTCAAATGTTGACAATTTTCTAACGTTGCGATTGGCTTGGCTTTTGGTTTACTACTCAAGTTTTTCCAAAAGGGGGTATAAACTGTGTAGGGAGTTTTAGAACCACTAAAAATTTCGTCAGGTGAGTGTAGTAACTGATCCCAATTTTGATGAAGAGTCTGAATACCTTTTCCTTTCAGGATGGAAATTACATCATTATCCCGTATTTGTGCGTAAGGTTCTACATCCCAATTCCAAAATACTGCTTTGGCTTTCAAGGCTTCAGCTAAGGCGGGAATGGCTTTGACAGGATTATCATGTAAAATTAGTAACTGGCTACCTGCTTGAGTATATCGCTGTTGTAATGACTCTAAACAGCCGATCATGTAGCTTACTCTTGCAGGTGCAACATTATCACTGTTTAAAATATTGGGGTCTAGACAAAATACACCTATCACCTTTGCACTTTGTTCTCTAGCCGCAGCTAGTCCTGTATTATCAGCAATACGCAAATCCCGGCGATGCCAAAACAAAATTAAGTCAGACATTCGATATAAAATAGTTTTTTTGTACTATTTTATCCTAATAGGATCAACAATAATTATCAATTGAAAAATTTATGTAAAACTCTGACACAAATCTCCAAAATTAAGTATGTTTTAAAACACCCGTTTTCCAATCGGAAATAGTGGCTTTTTGACACAAATTTCAGTAAACTGATTTTAATAGAGAATTTAGTATTTTTGTCATGGCGATTTTATTACTTGACAACAACACAATCGAGAGTGATTTAAGTCAGATAGTTGATGAACTAGAACCCCTAAATATCAAGCTGAGAAATTATGACCCAGGTACATCGTTGCTTTTCCCAGAACTGCTAGAACAGGAAACAGTTACGGAATCGGAGAAACGTCACATTGTCGGACTTCATAACGGTGTATTTGAATTCCTGCGACAAGAAAACGGTTATCACTGGAGTGATTTACTCAATTTACATCCTGGTTCACCAAATTTAGATACCTGGATAGCAACTTACGGACGTTACCATACTCATAATGCACCTGAAGCAAATTATCTGTTAGCAGGAGAGATGATTTATGGTTTCGTTAAGCCTGATAAGAGTCAAGTGCAGTTATTACTTCAGCAACAAGACTATATATACATTCCCAGCGGAGTGGAACATTGGTGCAGTCCTTCTGCATCATTGCATTTTAAGGTGATCCGCTATTTTATAACTGTAGAAGGTTGGATGCCAAATCATACGGGTACTCATCAGCGTTTCAAAATTTAATTGTTCCAAATTTCACAGAGTGCATCTACCATTATTCTCTAGAAAATCAACTTCTAGTTTTGCTTACTGATGTAAAAGTATATTAAATTGGTAACTTGTAAAGGTTATTTACTTTTATCCTGTAAAGTTTTTTTTACTCATGAGTCAAATAATCTGGATTGCACGACACGCTAATCGCCTTGATTTTGTAAACCCTGATTGGTTTATGACTGCGGAAAAACGCTATGATCCTCCTTTGTCGGATGATGGCATGGTGCAAGCACAACAATTGGCAAAACGACTAAAAGGTGAAAAAATATCCCAAATTTTTGCTTCTCCATTTTTGAGAACAGTGCAAACTGCTAATGCGGTGGCTGAAGTGCTGGATCTACCGATTAAACTGGAAACTGGCTTAAGCGAGTGGCTGAATCCAGAGTGGATGACAGAGGAACCGGAAAAACTGCCAACGATCGCTTTAGCAGCATTATTTCCCAGAATTGATACTGGCTACACATCACGGATTGCGGCACAATATCCCGAAACTCATGAAAAGGTGCGACAACGTTCTGGACAAACTGCTAGATGTTTAGCGGCTGAGTGCTGGCCAGATGATATTCTTTTAGTGGCACATGGGGCTTCGGTACTGGGTGCGGCCATGGGTTTAGTGGGGGATATTGCGAAAACAGAAGTTAAAGCTACTTTATGTTCTTTGGTGAAAGTGGTGCGTCAAGATTCAGAATGGTTGCTAGAACTAAAGGGAGATACTTCGCATTTAACGACAATAGAGGAAGTGGTGCGATTTGTTTAAGTCTCTAATTTAGGGATTGGAAATGAATGGCAACTAGATACCAACTAGGCAAAAATAACTAATTAGCTAATAAATTTTATGACTTTGCTACTAGCAGGGGATATTGGTGGGACGAAAACTATTTTGCGATCGCTTGAATTTTCTGAATCTTCAGGATTAAAGACTTTGTATGAGGAGAGTTACCGCAGTGGAGACTTTCCCGATTTGGTGCCGATGGTGCAGCAGTTCTTGGCCACAGCGAATTCTTCGACACCTGAAAAAGCTTGTTTTGCGATCGCAGGCCCGGTGGTAAACAATACTGCTAAACTCACTAATTTAGCCTGGTTTTTAGATATAGACAGATTAGCCCAAGAACTGGGTATACTTTCGATTTCCCTAATTAATGACTTTGCTGCTGTTGGTTATGGTATTTTTGGTTTAACGAAACAAGATTTAGTGACTTTGCAAGTTGGTAAACACCAACCAGAAGCACCTATGGCAGTTATTGGTGCAGGAACTGGTTTAGGACAAGGTTTTTTAATCAAACAGGGAAATCAGTATCAAGTTTTTCCCTCGGAAGGCGGACACGCGGATTTTGCGCCCCGGAATGAGTTAGAGTTTCAGTTATTAAAATACCTGTTGGATAAACATGATATCCAACGCGCTTCTGTGGAAAGGGTTGTTTCCGGGTTAGGTATTACTTCTATTTACCAGTTTTTAAGAGATAGACAAATAGCCACCGAATCACCAGAAATTGCTCAGATTGTCAGAAATTGGGAACAGGAAGCGGGAAAAGCAGAAAAAACCGTTGATCCTGGTGCAGCTATTGGTAGTGCAGCCTTAGCGAAGAGCGATCGCCTTTCCGAACAAACCATTCAACTTTTTGTAGAAGCCTACGGTGCAGAAGCCGGTAATTTGGCGTTGAAACTTTTACCCCACGGTGGATTATACATTGCCGGTGGTATTGCCCCGAAAATTCTGCCCTTGATGCAAGATGGCAGTTTTATGTTAAATTTCACCCAAAAAGGGAGAATGCGTTCCATTCTCGAAGAAATTCCAGTCCATATAATTCTTAACCAACAAGTGGGATTAATTGGTGCAGCTTTGTGTGCGTCTAGGTTATAAATAGCAGCAACAGTTTATTTTAGGTTTCCCTCACGTTTCCCTGAATTGGATTAATTTTACGTGATTTTAGGTTGTGAGGGAAGTTGTGTATTGATAAGTTTTACTTTTGCGTTCGCCATAACCTTGAGGGTTTTGCTTATCAATTACCTCACTCAGATATATTTGTATATCTCTCACAATGTTTAACGATTCGTTTAACAAAATGTGCAAGGATTCGTATAACGTTTTGTTTAACGATTATAAAGCCACTACCCCAATAAGGATCAAAGAGGGTAATGGCTGGAGTAGTGAAATGGAAGGATTTAACTTAGATGATAATGACGTGGTTAAACTCGATTCTTCAGAGAACCCCGCTGAAACAACAACATCAACCCATAATGAAATTATGCAAGCAATTTGGGCGGGGGTTCGCTATCGACTAAAGGAATGGAGACGGATCAAAGATCCTGGTAGTTTCAATCGAATTTTTTCCTGCGGTGTGCGTGGTCAGGTGTTACGTTCGGATGGTGGTGGCTGGCAATCTGGAGTAGTTCGAGTTCGCCTGGAATTTATACCAGATGAACCTCAGCAAAAAGTTGTATTACTTCCACCCTCAAAAATAGAATCACCTCTAGATGATTTAAGAGCCGAATTACTGAACAACGAATAGTTACCCGTTAAAACGGCTAGAATTACCTGCCATTAGCTACCACTTCCTCAAAACAATATTGTAAAAGGTTAACCTTTCGCAATATTTCTTTTTACAGTCACTAGAAAGTGTTAATTAATTCCAGCTATTTAACCAGGTAGGGTAAGTAATCATACTTACCCGTTTATTTTGAGCTAGAAGGGCAGTCACTACGGCTTTTCGACTAATCGCACATCTTTGTAACCGATAGGTGCTAGAAGAACCTTTTGCGGATTCTTTTTAGCAGTCCCCGCTTTTATGTGAATCAGCTTTACTCCATAACCAGGGCAAACTTCACCTACTTCAAACTTTTTCCCCTTGATAGTTGGAGATGGGAGAGAGTCAGAGATTATTTCCACCCAGTTACCAACCTCTGGTTGTGGGTCAATATCTGTCATGCCATCGGGTAATGGAGTTTTTGACGGTAGACTTGGCATCACATCAGAGAAAGTTGGAGATTCAACGGTAACAGCGGTAACAGATGGCTGTAATCCTTGCATAGCAGGTGTTACCGTGGGCGTTACCGTGGCGTTACCATGAGCATCTGACGGTAACGTTTTTGGTGCATCTGTTACCGCTGGTTGGGTGTCGGTAACGGGTCGGTAACACAACGGTAACGCTTGTCCTGCTTGGGTTTCAGTTTCTGTTACCGTCGTTACCGTTAAATTCTCAACTTTTTCTAATTTCCATGCTTTTATGGGTTTTCCGTTTTTGCGTACTGAGTGACCACTTGTATAGCCTAACCGAGTTAAAGCATCTGATATTGGTTTCCAATCATTTTGTTTTAGCCCTTTACCATCCGATTCTGGGTAAAGGTGTGTATATATCTCTGGAATGGTTACATATTCCTCAGAGTCTTTAAACCATCCCATCACCCTACAGGCATCCTCTACCGCGTCAAATAACGGGTCAAAGCTTGTGTATTTTTCATTGTTGGCAGCACTGGCTATCTGCTCATCTTCTGATAACTCGTAGGAATACCCTGACTCAAACAGTTTGTATGCACAAGCCCAAATCAAATCACGGTATTCAAGTAATGCTTGAAAATCAATTTTCCCTGGTATGTTTACAACCCAAAAACGAGTATGCCCTGTGGGGTCTAAAAGGATATCTTGCTTGTTTGTGGATGCAACTAAAATTGAGCTTCTTTGTAGCGTGACTGTTGTTCTACCATAGGGTAATACAACTTTATCAAACGGGTCACTAATTACAGCTTTAAGGTTAGCTACATCTGTTTTTCTGTATACCTTATCGAATTCAGCTATTTCATTTATCCAAGCTGAATGTAAAGACATTAAATCATGTTTATCAGTAGTTCCTTTGTATGAGGAATTAAAGAATTTATTACCAGCCAATTCTCTCCAAAAACTAGATTTACCAGCATCCTGTTTACCATAAAATACGCATACCCGTTTAAAGAAGCAACCAGGCTTAAATGCACGATTAACAGCAGCTACCAATGTTTTGGTGATAAAGGTTAAGTGCAGGTTATCTGTTACACCTGTTATCTCACTAAGCATTGTATGAAGCTTAGATAATGCGGTATCAGTATCTATATTCGCGGCTTTATCCTTAACAGAATTCAAGTATTCTATAACTGGGTGATATGCGTTATGTTTAGCAACCTTTATCAAGTATTCGATAGCGTACCCTTTTGACAGTTCTATCCCAACTTCTTGGCTGATATCTATAAATGAACTATCAATATAGTATTCACTACCATCCTTTTCTATCTCATTGGTCATCTGATTTAGTCTGATACGATTGCCGTAATACTCAGACAATTCATTGACTATTTCAGCATGAGTTTTTTTATGTGATTTGGGTGAACGCTTTTTAGTCTTTGGCTTATCACCGAATTTATCAATGTAAGCATCTAAGGTATATGCTTTCTCAAGTATTGCTCTAAATGCTTCTATGCCATTTTGGGAGATAAAATCATCCATGCCCTTACCTTGTTCGGGTTGCCATAATCCAGTTATTACTTTAACTGTACAACCCATGTCAACAAGAATCCTGGCTAATTCAATTGTCGCTCTATGTACGTCTGGGTTAGTAGCACAATCAGCGTCATAACCTATAATGAATTTCCTTATTCTAGAATCATATATGGCTTGTAGTGTAGGTACTAGCTTTTTGTTGCCATTATCGTCACGGGTCAAGCTATTCCAAATACCAGTAGAACCGACTGTAAATATACCTTCACTACAACCTTTGATAGCTTTCTTGAATCCCTCTGTGATTAAAACAAACTCATCTAATGAATTTTCTCCGGTAATTAATCCATCTGAAAACTTTTCATCATAGCGTTGACCGTCAGGACAGTATGGGATATAAGCATCCGGTTTACTACCAAATTGGGATTTATATCTAAGCTTCTTGCCTTTAGCATCTGGTTTGGGGTCATCGAATCTTAACTGAGCATGGTTTCCTTTGTGTCCTATCACCCATGCTTTCTTCTTTTCATCTCTAATCGCATTAGCTTCTATCCACTCAACAGGTATATCCCACTCACGGGAAGCACCGATTACTGTGGTGATGTCGTTGCCGTCTATTGTTAGTGTCATTGTTTTGCTTTCCTATCATTTTGTTTTGTTGGGTGGATAGGAAACAGCGGATTGTTATGATAGGATTAAACCAAATCCTTAAACAAATCGTTAAACGAATTGTGTAAGGAATCTGGATTGATGCTGGTTACATACCAGTTTCTATTGCATCCTAAAGAATGATGGACAAAGGCTTTTGCTAGTGGTACGATACCTCATAGCAACCTTTTGCAAAATCATTTAAACAGACGCTGTTACCTTGTGTCTCCTTCTAAACCTTTGCAATTGGCGTTGACGTGGGTTTAGAGTTCAACAACTTAAAACAAGAATACCATGCCTCACTTCAGACGGCGTGGTATTTGCTTTTATGGCTACTCCTCCTCACTGCTTGCGTAAATACCCTTAATATCAATCCCCAGTCCATCAATACGTTCTCTGATTGACGCTGTAAGCTTTCTTGCTTGTTCGTAGCGTGGTGATGTTTTTTTGGCTTCACAGGTTGCCTCCCAAGTTCCAATCTCAATATCTAGTTCAATCAGGAAAGCGTACAAATCATCAAGTTTCCCGGCGATGGGAACGGGAACCCATTTCTGTACCGTATCAGCACCATATTTTTTACTTCTACCACCACCGGGGTTTCGCTTTCCGGCTTTGGGTACACCTCTAGGCATAGTTTTAGATCCAAATAATGTTTTTGCAATCGCCGCGACATCCTGGTTATTGAGTAGAGATCGTCAGATCGCTCAAATGTCCTCTGTGCCTTGGTTATCTTATTTATATAACATTAATAAGATAAGAGTAAAGAGTATAAACGTACTAATTTGTTATTGTTGTGACGAAATAAGATGTATAAGGATTGATGCTAAATGCTATCGTCTCACGATAATTAGTGGATACAAAATCCTTGGTGAAGAGGATACTTTTGGTGCGATTGTACCTTTAGTTTTTATTTTGTGAAAGTGAAATTTAGCTTTCTGGTTGGGGAGAGGTATATGTTTTTATTTGTTTAACGATTTGTATAAGGAATCGTTTAACGAATCGTTTAACGAATCGTTATAGGAAAACAAACACACCCTAAACCAAAAGTCTTGTTTTGCCTAGCTTTCAATAATCAATTACTAACAATATTTGATACTAAGTAATAAACCATAGTAATATCTTTTTAGGCTGAATAAGTACCCCAATCAGCTAACCTCTATCGCCGTCGTTAGAGGTTTTAAAACGAATCTTTATATCGAATTTTTATGAGTCCCATTCGTTGATGTATTGTGTTTTAGCCCTACCCCTTCCAGGGGTTTTTTATTGCGTCTTCATTAATCGCTCATCATCTCCTTAATTTTATCCTCAGACACGCCATAGATAGCTGACAGCAATTCACATACGTGCCATCCATCGCCTATTATTCGGAGTGCCGCTGAAATAGCACTTTCTAGGGGAATAGCTTGATTATTTTCACTAGTCAGGATATCTAATGTTGTTTTAGTTGTAGCTCTTTTTTTGTATACCCTATCATTCATTTCTGGACTATGACCTAAACTCATAGCACGTTTTTCTATTGATATTCCTGCTTGAATACCATTTAAGTTAGCGAGATGTCTTAGTGCATGAGTTTGAGTTATAAATTCATACTTCTTACCCCAATCTATTAGTTTTTTGCGTGCATTACTTACATACCTGTGAACCTTACTTCTATCGTTTCCTTCTACCGATACTTCTGGTAATATCCCATTCCTTATATCCAATAATTCAATCAGATTAGGGTGTGTAGGAGGTATTAAAGGTATAGCTAATCTATATCCTGTTTTAGTCGTTGTACCTGCTATTGTTTCACTACCAATCACAGCTATCATATCCCTATCTGATTCAATTTTAGATAAAGCAGGTATCACACATTTATCCTTTGTGATATATGAATCATGTAGATTTTGAATAGCAAATACTTCACTGATTCTTAGTCCATACACAACCTGCAAGCTAAATACAAACATCCACTTTTTTCGTGATTCGATATCAGCTTTAGAACAGTTCGCGATATCACTTAAGACCTTTTCCCTGAATTCTAAAAACTGTTCTAAGGATACGTTCTGTAATGTCCTGAAAACCGTTTGTTGCGTATCTAGCTTGTCTAGCTCAGACTTGATACTATTCAATCCCGATAATTCACACAGTTTTTTGAAAGCTTGTATGCAATAAATGTATGCCTTAGTTCCTTTTTCTTTTTGGTTGATTGCACACATACATCCTGATAATGAAATTACTTTTGACGTATCGGCTAATAATTCAAAATACCTACCGTATACATCATGGTATGTAGTTTCATCTGATGGATTACCTTTAATGCGTTTCCTACCTGTTTTTTTGGTGTGACTCCAGTAGTAATTCTCTACTTGCTTAATAGCATCCTTAAAGCTTAGTAGATCATTTTTTACTTGATTACGTTCTAGTATGTGAATTTCGTACCATGCGAAAAAGTCTGATTCACTAGTAAATCTATTCAAGGCTTCTGATACTTTATTGGCTTTGTCTAGTGCTTGAATAATTCCTACTTGCGTAAATTCGCAATTACATGATTTTTCTCGCCTTTTCTCACCTATCTGTATTTGCAATGATATGTAAGCTTTATTGTTCTTTGTTGACCTTTTCAACCCAACGCCTTTAGGACTATTTTTTTGTGCATCCTTAAATAAATCCAATAGGTGCTGATATCCGTTATAAGGTGCTGTATTCTCTGATTCCATGTTTTTTCCCTCATTAAGATTTTTACCAGTGGGAATTAGAGGGAAAAACAAGCTAAAATAAACTGTTTGTAATTCTTAACCAACAAGTGGGATTAATTGGTGCAGCTTTGTGTGCGTCTAGGTTATAAATAGCAGCAACAGTGAAAACCGCATCTGCGAAGGCTACAAATATGACGATCAAATTTTTCTTACCATTCATTGCTGCCACTTTTATATACAGTGGGTTTGTTTCGGCTGAGGTGCGTAAACCTAAATCTGCGGCTTCTAAAAGTAAACCAACCGTTACCCAAAAAAAACCTGCTGTTCCTCAAATAGTGCAGCCACAATGGAAAGTATTTACTCCCCCAGACAAGGGTTTTCAGGTTTTGATGCCAGGAAGACCAAAAACGAAAACTCAAGTGCAGAAAACCTACATGGGAGAAATAAAATTACAAATATTTGTAGCCCAACCACCAGAACAGGAAGTTGCATATTTAGTAACTTACAACGAATTTCCTTATAGTTATGCCCAAATGACTAAACCGCAGACTATTTTGAATCAAGCTCAATCTAATACCTTAAAAGCTACACAAAGCAATTTAATTAGTGAACGCAATATTCGCAGTTCTAATGGTCATCCAGGCAAAGAAATTCAGTATATAGATTCGGCTGGTAAGGTAACTACAAATAGGATGTATGTTGCTGAAGGAAGATTATATCAAGTGATGGCAATAGTTTCTAAAAAACAGCGTTCAACTTTAAGTAAAACCATTACAGGATATTTGAATTCTTTTCAGTTAGTTTTGCGAAGATGAGCCGATTTTAGATTTTGGATTTTGGATTGTGAGAAAATAAGCATAGCCCGCACAGGCGGGCTATACCGGAACAAATAAAGATAGTTGTGAAACTTCGTTAAAATAAAATCATCTCCTGTCCAAATATAAATTTATGACTTACAGCCCTCCTAAACTAATCACTTTTGAGCAATTTTTAGCTGAGTATGGGGATAACACCCGTTACGAACTAATTGACGGAGAACTGCGTGATATAGAACCCAGTGGACTTCATGAAGAAGTTTCAGGAAATCTTGCTGGTAGAATTTATGCTGAAATTCTTCATTCTAATTTAAACTGGCTGATTCCAAAAACTTGTTTGATTAAACCACTTGCTGCGGAAGCAACAGCACTCCGTCCAGATGTTATTGTTCTAGATAAAATAAAACTTGGATATGAACCAATTTGGCAAAAAGAACCTATTATTTGTAATGGCAATACTATTCAATTAGTTGCTGAAGTTGTAAGTACAAATTGGCAAGATGATTATGCAAGAAAAGTTGAAGAATATGCTTTTCTAGAAATACCAGAATATTGGATTGTAGATTTTCGCGGTTTGGGTGGTTTGCAATTTATCGGTAATCCTAAACAACCTACTTTCACAATCTGTCAACTGGTTAAAGGTGTATATCAGCAGGAACAATATCGCTTAGGAGATGCTATTTACTCCCATTTGTTTCCCAATTTGCAACTTAAACTTGATGATATTATGCCATAGTAACTAAGCAATTACTAATTCATAATTTATAATTTCAAGATTATTTGAAGTTTCAACTTAAAAAAATATTTAGTTCCGACTTAGTTCCGTTTCAATCCCTAATAGGGATTATTTGAAGTTTCAACTAGCGAAGAGTTAGCAGCTATATCACAGGCGGAACTCAAGTTAAGTTTCAATCCCTAATAGGGATTATTTGAAGTTTCAACTTCAGGGTAGTTAGTTTGCATCCATCCAGGTTGAGAGTTTCAATCCCTAATAGGGATTATTTGAAGTTTCAACAGAAGTAGCCGTAGAGGCTAGAGCATTAGCAAATAGTTTCAATCCCTAATAGGGATTATTTGAAGTTTCAACCTAGAGGCATTAATTAGAAGTGAGATTGAATTCCTGTTTCAATCCCTAATAGGGATTATTTGAAGTTTCAACATTTCTATACCTTTTGTCTACCAATGCCTTGAAAAATACGTGTTTCAATCCCTAATAGGGATTATTTGAAGTTTCAACTTCAATCTCTCCCCGTCTTTGATCAAAGCGTTCTTGAATCTCTCTCGTTTCAATCCCTAATAGGGATTATTTGAAGTTTCAACAGTCTGCATCTATTTTGTGGTTTTCCCACAAAAGTTTCAATCCCTAATAGGGATTATTTGAAGTTTCAACTTGAACAAACCAGGACTGAGAGGATTGCAAGGTGTACCTGGTAGTTTCAATCCCTAATAGGGATTATTTGAAGTTTCAACATGGTTCTGATTTTACTATAGAAGCGTTTGTCTTTATGTTTCAATCCCTAATAGGGATTATTTGAAGTTTCAACGACATTTAAGTTAGATAATAATTTATGATATTGCAGTTTCAATCCCTAATAGGGATTATTTGAAGTTTCAACTCTCTTTGTTCAAGAGTCAAGTCTTGATTTTTATCGTAAAAAGTTTCAATCCCTAATAGGGATTATTTGAAGTTTCAACTCACCTTGTTCGCCAGTGAAAAAGCCCACAATGAACGTTTCAATCCCTAATAGGGATTATTTGAAGTTTCAACTTCAACAGGTATGCGACTATTCTCACTACATATTTGCATGTTTCAATCCCTAATAGGGATTATTTGAAGTTTCAACGTAACAGATGACGGCATCTTCTAGCGTTAGGTGTTTCAATCCCTAATAGGGATTATTTGAAGTTTCAACAGATTGCTTGGTTAACTTTGTTGTTTGGCTACAGGGTTTCAATCCCTAATAGGGATTATTTGAAGTTTCAACATGCTTTTTGTACTGGTGTAGCAGGTAGGTTGGTTTCAATCCCTAATAGGGATTATTTGAAGTTTCAACTTCAAACGATTGAGCGAGCGCATTAAGGAAGCTTTTGTTTCAATCCCTAATAGGGATTATTTGAAGTTTCAACCAAGGCGTAGGGGCAGAAGATTTAGGACGAACACCAATCCCGTTTCAATCCCTAATAGGGATTATTTGAAGTTTCAACTTAAATCCGCCCAGGCTGTCTTGATAAGTATCAAAGACGAACGTTTCAATCCCTAATAGGGATTATTTGAAGTTTCAACAAGTTGATGTCTGTTCAAATCAGTCGAAAGCCGAAGTTTCAATCCCTAATAGGGATTATTTGAAGTTTCAACTAACTCCAATGCCCACACATCCAAAAATAGAATGGTTTCAATCCCTAATAGGGATTATTTGAAGTTTCAACACCTATGGGAGTTGTAGGAATCCCGTTGATAACTGTTTCAATCCCTAATAGGGATTATTTGAAGTTTCAACATTGCCCAAGCTGACGGTGCATTTTTAGATGACTTGTTTCAATCCCTAATAGGGATTATTTGAAGTTTCAACATTAATTGGAAGGTTAAAGGTAAATATGTGGAACTTTACAGTTTCAATCCCTAATAGGGATTATTTGAAGTTTCAACACGAGCAGTACCTTGTAAGAAATCTATCCAGCATTCAAGGTTTCAATCCCTAATAGGGATTATTTGAAGTTTCAACCTGATGCTCACGAATTAATCTGATAATTGCTTGACAAAATGTTTCAATCCCTAATAGGGATTATTTGAAGTTTCAACATTCTTCCTCAGCATCGTCCAGACAGTTTGTTTCGTTTCAATCCCTAATAGGGATTATTTGAAGTTTCAACCTAACAGGTCAGAAGGCTCTAAATCGAAAAAGGCTAGACGTTTCAATCCCTAATAGGGATTATTTGAAGTTTCAACTTGAGACTTTCCGAGGTACTGATCGTACTTGATCGGCAGTTTCAATCCCTAATAGGGATTATTTGAAGTTTCAACTGCGGGAGGCTGAAAGCCTATATATATGTAGTTTTCAAGGTTCGGTTGCGCGGATGCTCTCATGATAGTCCATTTCAGGAATTGTGTCAAGGGTGAAAATAGCTGAAACCCTTGCTGTGTAAGGTGCGCGGATGGGTGAACTACTCAAAAGCCGTGAAAACCTTGTCTAGATGCGATTTCAGCGATTTTTTGCTGACTGGGATTTTTTACACCCACCCATCCGCGCATGAGGTGAAGAAAATAGTCTCATCAGGGGGGTTGTTCACGACCGATTTGTTCCACTTTACCAAAACAACAAGGGCAAAGGAAGTAAAAACGGATGCTATCGGCTATGGTGTACTTCTTTCAAGTGCATACATACTGCTATGGAAGCATAAATTATCTAGTTGATGGAGAATTTACGGTTTTTGGTTTTGCCTTTTCTTGTTGATACAAACGGACTACTTTCTGCACATAGTCGCCGGTAAAGCCTTTGTTACAACCTGTATAAAGTCCAGTCATCCACCAACAAGCAGCACCAGTAACAGCAGCAGTTTCATTATTATTTGTAGCTTTAAACTGGTTGGTTAATTCGCGGTTGACGATACAGGAAATTATTTGACGTGCTGTTTTGGGATCGTTTTCAAACTGAGTTGGTGTGAGTTCTTTTTTCAGACAAGTTTTTGACCAACCTTTTAAAGTTTCTGGTTTAACTTGCCAGTCACTATAATATCCAGGAGTTGGCTTTTTTTTCTGGGGTGCAGCTAGTCGCAAAGCTTCTACCATTGCTGCAACTTGGCTATCAGAAACTGGTGGTTTTGCTTGGGCTAATAATGGGGATAGTCCTACACTGATAATAATTCCGGCAATTAGCAAATGCTTTGGTTTATTTTTCATGACTATCTACTTTTGTTAAAAACCATGAAGTTTTACGATACTATATTTTGGCTTGCATGGCTAATTCTTCTATAGCACTAGCTTGATTTGGCAATGCGGCTGTTAAAACTTCGCTGCCTGTTTCTGTAACTAAAACATCATCTTCGATGCGAATTCCACGCACATCGGCAAATTGTTCTAAACGTTCCCAATTGACTAAATATTGATATTGATCACGAATTTTTGGATCGTTTAATATTCCGGGAACTTGATAAAATCCTGGTTCAATGGTTACTAACATTCCTGGACGGAGGGGACGATTTAAACGCAGGTAACTTAACCCAAAGCGATCGCTTCTTTTTCTCCCTTCTTCATACCCTGCTAAATCTCCCAAATCCTCCATGTCATGGACATCTAAACCCAATAAATGCCCAATTCCGTGGGGAAAAAATAAGGCATGAAGATCCATTTTTACCAAATCTTCCGGCTTACCTTGTAAAATTCCCAAATCGACTAAACCTTCAGCAATTACGGTTGCGGCTAAAAGATGAATGTCTCCATATTCCACACCAGGGGCGATTTTTTCAATACAAGCATCATGGGCGGCTAATACAATATCATAAATATCTCTTTGGGTAGATGAAAATTTCCCTGATACTGGCCAAGTCCGGGTAATATCAGCAGCCCAACCAGTTTCAGTTTCTGCACCCACATCAGCTAAAAGTAAATCTCCTGGTTGGAGTGAGTGGTGATAATGGTTATTGTGTAAAACTTCACCATGGACGGTGACAATGCTTGTGTAAGCAGTGGTCATGTTATGACCTATAATCACTGCTTCCATGGCGGCACGGATTTCTGCTTCTCGTTTTGCTGTAGCTGTGGCAGCTATTCCTATTTTGTGTGCTTCTACACTCACGGATGCTGCTTTGCGTAATTCTAATAATGCGGCTGCATCGTGGGTAAGACGTAAGGAAACTATTGCTTTGGCTAATTCTAAATCATTTCCTTGGGGTGGTTGTTGGGGTAAAAGCCATCTATCTAATAATTGTGATTGCTGTGTCCAAGTTGCTGCATCTTGAACGGGAATAGTGGCTGCATTTTCTAGGTAATGTTCTAATTCTGCGATCGCTCTAGCATCATCTGCACCTATCTTAGCGGCTATTTCTTCACGGGTTGGCGTTTCTCCGTGCCACAGGGCGCTATTGGGGTGGGGGTCATCTATAAATAGTTGTAGCTTGCCACTTTCTAGGCGAATGGCGGCGTTTTGCAGAGGAATTCCAGCAAAATAGAGGAAATGACTACTAGGGCGAAAGGGGAAGGTATTGGCGGGGAAGTTGCGGGAATTGCTACTACCAGACCAAAGAATTACTGGAAAATCTATCAGTTCTGCAAGTCGTTGACGACGGTGGCGGAGGGTGGTGGAAATGTGCATAAATCAACTATCAGGGTGTGGGGATTGGGGTTGAACCCATTACTATCTTATTGATTTACAAGTTAATCACAGAGAAAATCAAAAATTTTCGTCCTGTATATCCTTAAATCTTGTCAATTCTGATTCAGACAAAATATAAAATTCTATGTCTCAACTACAACGCATTACTATTGATCCTTGCCAAATTCAAGAAACTCAGCTTTTTTTAACGCCGCAACAACAACATTATTTATTGCGGGTTTTGCGATCGCGCGATGGAGATAAATTTATTGCTATGGATGGAATTGGTAACTGGTGGTTGGCGCAATTAATCGGGGAACAAGGACAGATTTTAGAACCGCTGGAAGTAAAAACGGAGTTACCTGTATCTATAACTTTGATGGTGGCTTTACCGAAGGGAAATGGATTTGATGATGTTGTCCGGTGTTGTACTGAGTTAGGTGTAACTTGTATTGCTCCTGTTTTGAGCGATCGCACTTTATTAAATCCTAGTCCACAAAAACTAGAACGTTGGCGGCGCATAGCTTCAGAGGCTGCGGAACAGTCAGAACGGGCATTTGTTCCTACTATCCTAGAACCAGTAGCTTTTAGTACAGCTATCAATGAATGTGCATCTACTCACCGTTATATTTGTGAAGCGCGTGGTGATTATCCACATTTGAGAACGGTGTTAAATAAATTTTCTGGTGAAATTATAATTGCGATCGGACCAGAAGGAGGATGGACAGATCAAGAACTGGAAATAGCAATAAAATCAGGATTTGAACCCATTTCCCTTGGTCGGCGCATTTTGCGAGCAGTCACCGCCCCCATAGTAGCATTATCCTTGATTGCGGCTACTTGTGAAGTATAAATGATATATCTCACGCAAAACGATAACGCTTTTTTTGCATCTTGGCGCGAGACATTCAATCAGGTTAATTATAAAGTCATGCTGGAAGAAGTTATCGCCGCCTTTGAACGCAAGGACTACCAGACCGCAGCCAAATTACTCAAACCGCTACTCAAAGAATCACCAGAAAATCCTTGGGTGCAATTTTATTTTGCACGATTACATGAAATTTCTGGTAAGCGAGAGGAAGCAGAAAAAGTTTATCGTCAACTACTGCGGGTAACAACCCATCAGAAGATATTGTCACAAGCACGCCAGGGTTTACAACGTCTGGAAAATATTCAGCAAGAAGAAAGACAAAAAGCCATTGCTAATGCGATCGCCCAACCAAGTAATAATGAAGCAGGAATATTAGTTTTAGAAACCATCAGTAACGAACTGAAAACTCTAGCTGCGCCTAAATTTGCCCAAATTATGCAAATAGATCCCTACACAGCCAGACTGATGTTACCAAGTCGCTGTTGGAAAGTATACCGCACGGGAAAAATAGGCGAATTGCAATTTTATGGGACGCAGTTACAACAGGCTGAAATTCCTTGCTTTTGGTTGAAAATAGCAAAAATCCAACAAATCCAAGTATATCAAGTCAAATATTTCTCTGAATCGTCATCAAAACCCACTGTTGTATGTCAAAATGGCGAAAATCAACTTGGTTCTATAAATTTTGAATGGTCAGAAGTAACAGCTAAAGTTGTAGGACTACTGCCTATTTTTGAACAAGTAGTAGATATTAACGTCCGTGGTAAACTAGAACGCAAAACCCAAACTCAAGACTATGCCCAATTCTGTGATTTACATTTACCTGGAAGAAATAGTATTTTGCGAATTTATGACAACGGTTATGAATTTCACCAGGGTTTAGAAATCACTCTCCCAGCCAATCAAAATACAATTAGAAACAACTGGAATGGTTTGATGAAATGGGTTGAACAACATTCACTTCAAATCAAAACCTGGTCAGACTTCCAGCCTTTTGGCGAAACCGTTTTAGATCAAACAGACGTGCTAAATCAAATTCCCTCTCATATTCAACTATTTAGGAGAGAAAAAACCAATTGGGATTCAGCATTTCATTTATACAGTGGAATTGTATTTGTTAAAAATGGGTCTATTAAATCCTAATCAGGGAAATTTCCGATTTTAGAGGATGTTTGAAAAGTCCTTATTAATGTATCAAAAACTTTTATATCCCCCTAAATTCAAGCCAGTTCGGACAATGGTGGTGAACCCCAACAAGCGACTGGCTTCCCTAGAAAAGGGGGACTTTGATTCCAGTTTCCCCCCTTGTTAAGGGGTTAGGGGGGATAAATAAGTGCCTAAAGTCACAGCCAGAAACTTTTAAAACAACTTCTTAGAGGATGTTTGAAAAGTCTTTAGTAATGTATCAAAAACTTTTAGATCCCCCTAAATCCCCCTTGCAAAGGGGGAGTTTGATTCTAGTTCCCACCTTTTTAAGGGGGGTTAGGGGGGATCAATAATCAATAAGTGCCTAAAGTCACAGCCAGAAACTTTTAAAACAACCTCTTAGATATCGGATGTTGGATGACATCATTAAGGCTGCTGAATAAATGTAAAACCTAGATAAATCAAGGACAAATTTATCCAGGAACTTTCACTTCACGCGCCATATCCATATAAGTGTTCATGTTCGCACCAGGACGACGACGACCGTTAGAAGATGAAGGCATCAAATACTTAGGTGCAAAAGTAGTTTCAGTTGGTGCTGCTGGTTTAGCAGGTGCTGCTTTGGTTGTTTTTGCAGGTTCTGCTTTTGCTGATGCTGTAGCTACTTTAGCGGGTTCTGCTTTCGCTGCTGGGGCTGCTGCTGGTTTAGCTGCTACTGGTTTGGTTTCAGCAACTTCTTCCTTTAGTTCCAAGTAGTAGCCGTCTTTTTTGCCAAATATCCCAGTGATGAAACCCAAAATACCACCGATTAAATTTTTGATAAACCCGAACATTACAATTTCTCCTGTCTTTAATATCTTGCAATATCACCGCAGTTATTAATTATTGCAACATAATCTTACATTTTGTTGCCATAATTGTTTCCGGTAATAATTTTAGGCATTTTTACTTAATGAACTTGTAATCATACTATAGGGCAATTGTTATGACTTCATTACAACCATTGGCGACCTATAGAGACTGCGAACTAATTATTAAATTTTACTGTAACTAGGAGCAAGATTCTGAGACTTTCCTTAATAAAAATTAATATTAACTAGTTAGCTGCAAAAACTGTCATAATCTCATTGCCAGTGAGTATGGTACTCGGTTAGATTTTCTACAGAGTTAATTAAGAATAGTGGGAATGAATACTGAAAATATACAACGCAATCCCGTCTTGTTAGTTCATGGTATTCATGATACTGGGGATGTTTTCAACAAAATGGCGTTTTACCTCAGACAGCGGGGTTGGTCTGTGCATACTTTGGATTTATTACCTAATAATGGCGCTGTAGTTCTGGATCAGTTAGCACAGCAAGTTGCTAATTATGTGGCTGCTACCTTTGAACCACAACAACCATTAGATTTAGTGGGTTTTAGTATGGGAGGAATTGTCAGCCGTTATTACATTCAACGATTGGGGGGAATTAATCAAATAAAGCGTTTTATCACAATTTCGTCACCTCATCATGGAACAATAATTGCTTTTGGGTCTTGGCTTCCTGGTTGTGTGCAAATGCGTCCTAACAGTGCATTTTTGAATGATTTAAATTCTGATGTCGAGATGTTAAAAGATTTAAATTTCACATCAATTTGGACACCTTATGATTTGATGATTGTACCGCCAAATAGCTCACAAATGCCTATAGGTAAGGAATTTACTGTACCAGTTGTACTTCACCCTTGGATGTTAACACATTCTCGGACTTTAGAAATAGTAGCTAAATCTTTAGCAGAACCGATTAATGGGTATCCCCAATCAGAGTATGTTCAGCATTCTCAAAAATTGCCTCTGAATGTCGATAATACTTAAATTCCATTAAATTATAAAAAGGATCTTCTAGAAAAAAAGTGTGATGTTCTAAGAGAGAACCAACAAAACGGTTTTTGGGTGCTTCTCGAAAATTTAGCTGTTTGATTTTGGCTTTTTCTAGTAATTCCTGCCAATCTTGTTCATGGGTAAAAATTAACCCAAAATGTCGGGGATAAACTCCTCTTTGGGGTGCTAAAGGTTCTTTTGTGATGTGACCTACTAATTGGTGTCCATAAAGATTAAGAATCAAAGCATGGGGGTTTTCCCGTCCGGGTATGCAGCCTAATCCCTCAACATAAAAGGCTTTGGTTTGGGGAATATTGTTGATGGGAAATGCGAGATGAAATATGGTTTGGTTCATAGGAATTATTTGCGTTAACCCTATTTTTTGATTAAAATTATACTTTTACGCGGTCATTGCGCTTACGCCATCTCTAATTAAATGACCATCTTCCATATAAACAATGCGATCGGCTATATCTAAAATGCGGTTATCATGGGTGACAAGTAAAATTGTACACCCCTGTTCTTTGGCTAATTTCTGCATTAATTCTACCACATCCCGTCCCGATTGTTTATCCAGTGCGGCTGTGGGTTCATCTGCTAGGACTATTTTCGGTTGACTCACTAATGCACGTGCGATCGCAACTCGTTGTTTTTGTCCTCCTGATAAACTATCTGGGTAGTAATTAAGTCTGCTTCCTAGTCCTACTTCTTCCAACATTGCTTTTGAACGATTCAGCATTTCTTGAGTTGATATTTTCGGTTGCAATTCTAAACCCATTCTGACATTTTGAATTGCTGTTAAACTTCCATGTAAATTATGGGCTTGGAAAATATAACCGTGTTTTTTTCTTGCTTGGGTGAGTTGTTTAGCATTAGCTTTACACAGTTCTTTACCTAATATTTGCAAACTTCCAGATTGAGCAGAACGCAGTCCACCAACCAAGGTTAATAAAGTGGTTTTACCTGAACCAGATGGACCTGTCATAATGACTATTTCACCTGCATTAATGGTCAGATTAATATTAAACAAAACTTGTTTTTTGAGTTGTCCAGTTCCGAAGTAATGATCAAGGTTTTGGACGGAAATTACTGGTTTAGAAGAGTTAATTATTTCCATATTTAAGGTTTTTTCCACGCAAAGACACAAAGGAAGTAATGTCGGTTAGATTTTATTTTTTTCTGTCACCTGTCACCTGTCACCTGTTACCTGTTACCAATGCCTGTTCCCTAATTTAAAACATATCCGCAGGGTCTGCTGATTGTAATTTATTAGTAGCTATTGTGCCAGAAATTGCACACATGATAATTGTTAGGGATAGGACTATTAAAGCTCTAGCTAATGTCATATATATGGGTAGGTTTGTGGCGTTTCTGGCTAGTTGATAAATTCCTAAAGGGACTATAAATCCAGGAATAAATCCTAAGACTGCTAAAATTATTGCTTCTTCAAAAATGACTCCTAATAAATATGAGTTCTGATATCCCATAGCTTTAAATGTGGCATATTCTTTGATATGGGCATTAACATCTGTCGAAAGAACTTGATAAACAATAATGACACCCACAATAAATCCCATTGATACACCCAAGCTAAAAATAAAACCGATAGGGCTTTCTTTTTTCCAATAATCTTCTTCAAATTTGATATATTCTGCATGGGTCATAATTTTCACATCTTCGTTATTTTTAAGGTGTGATTTTAATGCGGCTGCTACCTGTTCTACTTCATATCCTGGTTGAATAGAAATTAAACCGAGATTGATACTTCCTACTTGTCTTCTGGGAAAGATACGTAAAAAGTTTTCATCACTAGAAATTAACGTCCCATCAGCACCAAAAGAAGCACCTAATTTAAATAATCCACTAATGTTAATTGTCCGTTTATCTATTTCTGTACTGACATTTTTACCACTATCTATTTGACTAAAAACTTGATCGTAATCTCCTCTTGCACCACGATCAAAAAGAAAATTATCGGGTAATTTAATTTTATCTAATTGAGTATTGACTTCTGGTATATTTAATGCTGCTTGTTCAGGATTAAAAGCGATCGCTTGGACTGTGGTTTTGCGTTTTGTTTGCGGGTTTTTCCAAGTCGCTAAACCGATATACATGGCTTCGGCTGACTTTACACCTTGTACATCAGCAGCTTGAAATAACCTTCTGCGGGAAAAGGTGGACATATTTTGCATATTCCGGCTTTGCGGACTAATTAAAATTATGTCTGCAAGCACAGCGCGGTTGAATCTGGTGTTGCTGTCATACAAGGCATTTTGAAAGCCAAGCTGCATAAAAATTAGCACATCTGCAAAAGCAATACCTGATATCGCAACTAACAACCGACTTCTATGATGGCTGAGTTGCAACCATCCCAAAGGTGTACGTCTTTGCAGTTCTTGAATAAATCCTATCATAGTGAAATTACTGCCTTTACTTGTAAATTAGTAAATTTTACTGCTTTATCACTTGATTCCTGATCTAGCTGAACATGAACTTCAACAACTCTAGAATCAATATTTTCACTGGGATCAGAATTAATCACATTTTGCCGCTGTACCTTCCAGCCTAACCAATCTACTGTTCCCTGTAATTCCCCTGGTAAGGAATTACTGGATATTTTTACTTTTTGTTGGGGTCGGATTTTACTAATATCACTTTGGTAAACTTCTACTACTGCATACATCTGGTTAGTTTGTCCAATTTCCACTATCCCGTCATTAGACACCATTTCACCGGCACGGGTGTGAACATCAAAGATGACACCGTTTTGTGGGGCTTTTACATAAGTTTGATCTAAATTTGCCTTTGCTTGTTGTGCTGCGGCTATACTGCGGTTAACTTCGGCTTTGGCTGCTGTTACATCGACTGGACGCACTTCGGCTATTTGGTTTAATGTGGCTTGGGCAGAAATGACTTGTTCGCTACCTGTGGCGTTAATTCTGTTGAGGGCGGTTTTGGCTTCGCTAATTTGCTTTCTGCCCGTGCTATCAATACGATTGAGGTTAGCTCTAGCTTCACTCAATTGTTGGGTAATGGTATCAACACTTAGGCGTTTACTATCAAATAATGACTGAGAAATTGCCCCATCTCGGTAAAGTTGCTGATATCTTTGCAGTTCTACTTCGGCGTTTTTCAGTTCTGCTTGTAGTTTGTTGATGGTTGCGAGTTGTGCTGTTGTTTCGCCTTGCCATTGTGCTTCTAATCTCCCTACTGTTTCTCTCTGTTCTGTTTCATCTCCTAGCTTTTGTGCTTGTATTCTGGCAATTTCAGCTTTTTGGGCTTTTATTTCTCCTATTTTTGCCCCTGCTTGTACTTTGTCTAAGTTTACCTGAGCAATTCTCACCGCTGCTTGTGCTTCTTGGTAAGCTGCTTGGAGTCGGGGACGGTTATCTAAAATGGCTATGACTTGTCCAGCTTTAACTTGATCGCCTTCTTTGACCAAAAGTTGCTCTACTCGGCTGCCTTGACTAGATGTAGGGGCGGAAAGTTTAATGACTTTACCTTTGGGTTCGAGTCTCCCCAAGGCGGTCACAGTCTTAATTTGGGGTATGCTAACTTGAGAAACTTGAGTTATCTTGGCTGTTTTAGATGAATTTTGTAAAATTCTGTACCCTTGCAAGCCTCCAATGCCGACAATTATCGCTGTTCCCAGCATAATTATTGGTCGCTGACTGGGTTTAAATGCTAGTTCACGCATCATAGAGTTTCCTTCTCACATTGAAGATGCTAACTAAACTAATTAGTTTAGTGATATCAATAAACTAAACTGTCCATTACAATAAGTCAAGAGTTATCGCCGAAATTATTCATTTGGGTTGCTTATATGCGAAAAAAGAGTAAACAAGTAGAAGAAAGTGCTGGAGAGCGATTGCTCTCAGCAGATAAAGTAGATGCGATCCTGGCTGGTGCTATGCAGGAATTTTTGGCAAATGGTTACGCTGCAACAACAATGGATAAGGTGACAGCAGCCGCAGGTGTATCGAAAACAACGGTATACAGCTATTTTCAGGATAAGGAAGGATTATTCACTGCATTGATTGAACGATTAGCACAGCAAAAATATTTGGCTGTTTTTAACCCTGAACCCGGATTTCTGGAAGGTGAACCGGAGATTGTGCTGCGTCGCTTGGCAAAAAATATTTTAGATAATACTAATTGTTCACAGGAATTACTGGGTCTTGTGAGGCTGATTATTGCTGAATCTGGACGGTTTCCTTCACTAGCGCAGGTCTTCGTCCGCAATGTAGATAAACCTGCTTTGGAGGTGATTAGCCAATATTTTGCGGCACACTCAGAACTACAATTACCTGATCCAGAGGTAGCTGCACGGATTTTTAAGGGTACATTAATTCATTTTACGATTATTCAGTATATGTTACATGGTGCGGATATTTTACCAATGGAGGGCGATCGCTTGATTGATAATCTGGTGAAGTTAATGACCAGCAACAAATTAGATATACATGGAGATAAGTATTCAGGAACAAGGCATAAATCACCCAGACGCAAGCGCACACCAGGAGGTAAATTTCAGGCTGATTATGGTTCTGAGTCGAAAAAATTGCGTTCTATCCGGCTTACAGATACAGCTTGGGCTAAATTGGATGAATTAGCACAGGAAAATAACTTAACTCGTAGTGAAATGATAGAACTCTTTGCTCGTCAAGGTTTTGGAGATACTAAGGAGTCAGGCACATAAATTGTATATACATGGAATGTATTGCTTATAGAGAAGTGGGTGAGAGGCTTGAAAATCTCTTGAGCATTCTGTATTCTGAGGGAACTCCAGAAATTAAAGTATTCAATTTTCTCCATCTAGTGACGACTATCAGATTATTCTCCCCCTGCTTCCCCTGCCTCCCCTGCTTACTCAACGACTGTATATTTTTTTATTTGGAAGTCCCTGAATCCTTACACACAAACAATTGATTAAGTACAGATGAATTTAGAATTTTTACCTGTAGCTAGTTTGCCGGAAATGGCAGAAATATGGCAACAAACTTTTAATTGGCAACCGACAAATCAACAACAACAACAATTTCAGCAGTTGTATGAATTGATTTTAGAAGGAAATCGTCAACTTAATTTAACTCGGATTACTGAACCTGAAGAATTTTGGGAAAAACATCTTTGGGATTCTTTAAAAGGAATTGCACCAAAACAGGAATTTATTCCTTCTTTGCATCAAGGTGCATCTGTAATTGATATTGGCACAGGTGCAGGTTTTCCTGGTATACCAATTTCTATGATTTTTCCCAAAAGTCAAGTAACTTTGTTAGATTCTACTCGCAAAAAAATCAATTTTATTGACACTGTTTTAAGTAATCTTTCTCTCACAAATGCTAAAACTCTTGTCGGGAGAGTCGAAGAAATAGGACAGGAAAATAAACATAGAGAAAATTATGATTTAGCTGTTATTCGTGCTGTTGGTAGCGTTGCTGCTTGTGCTGAATATAGCTTACCTTTAGTGAAAAAAGGTGGTTTAGCTGTAATTTATCGGGGAAGTTGGACGGAGGAAGAAAACCAAACTTTAGAAAATGCAGTTAAGCAGTTAGGTGGAACAGTTGAATTAATTGCAGAATTTACAACTCCTTTAACTAACAGTATTCGGCATTGTTTATATTTGCGAAAGATCAAAAATACACCTTTTAATTTTCCTCGTGCTGTGGGTGTACCGACGCAAAAGCCACTTTAGAGGAGTTGTGAGAATAATGTTTAAAAATGCGCCAAACTATTTTAGATGTAAATACAATTCGGTTACAGTCAAAAACTTTCCATCAATTGGGTAGGTTAGTAGGATTGTTTCTGTTAGTCTTTCTTTATAGTCCGTTGCCAGTTTTAGCCGCAGTAGAACCTTTACAAGCTTTAATACAAGTTATCGACTACCAAAAGAAAGGAAAAAAATACAAGCCATTATCTGGTATAAAAATTTTAGTTAATCCAGGACACGGTGGGAAAGAAACCGGTGCTGCTGGTGCCACTGGATTTTTAGCCAAGGATGCGAATTTAATTGTTTCTCAATTACTGCGTACTGAGTTACAAAAACGAGGTGCTACAGTGGTGATGACCAGGGAAGATGATCGGGAAATATCTTTACTGGAACGTCAAACAATCATTAATCAAGAAGAACCTACAATTGCTATTACCATACATTATACGGCTGTAGAGAGTGATGGTGATGCAGAAAAAACCCAGGGAGTAAGAAGTTTTTGGTATCATCCCCAATCCCATAGTCTAGCAATAGCCATACATGACTATTTAGTTAATAAATTAGGACGTAAATCTCAAGGTGTGTATTGGAATAATTTAGCACTGACTCGTCCAGAAATTGCACCATCAGTAGTGCTGGAATTGGGTTTTATGACACATCCTGAAGAATTTGAGTGGATAGTTAACCCCCAGGAACAAAAAAAATTAGCGATCGCACTGGCTGAAGTAATTGTAGAGTGGTTTAGACAGTCTAGGATCTAAGTATTCTTCATTCCCAGAAAAACGCCATAATATAGCGGTATGCACTTGAATGAGATACATTATAGTCCCCTCATCGCTTGCGGGGAGGGGGTTGGGGGTGGGGTTCTTGTATCTCACTCCACTAAGAATCGCTATAGGTGTATTTCAACCAGACCAAACAGCAACTGTAGAAACTCCCACAAAATCGCCATTTTGAGTATTACCAATAGCATAAAGGTGATAAAGGGAATAAGTACCAATCACATATTCCCGTAAATTTGTGAGATTTAATTGCAATAGTTGATCTAAAGGATCGATGTTATAGCAAAATTCAGGATCTTCATATTCTGCGACAGAACCAAAGGGAGCAAAAGAACAAGTAATAACAAAATCAATTGCATCAAGTAACTGATAAATAGTTTGCTCCTGAGAATTAGCAAATGCTAAATAAAATTCTCTGGTAGTTGTGTCTGGTGTAGTCGCAAACTCCAACCCCTTTAATACATTTTCTAACGTATTAATTAATGTCTGATTGCTGTCAATAGAGATAAAATCTGTGGAAACTTGGACTCGCTCAGTGTCGGTTCTGATATTATCCATAGAACCTATTTTGGGTGCAATTCCCAACCAATTACCCTGATGAGTTTCAGCAATAATAATATAAAAATTATCCAGGTTTTGATCTGGTGATACCGGATCGAATTGAATAATTTTATAAACGGCAATATTTTTACACTGCGTTTGCAACGTGGTTTCTAATGTTTGACATTTTTGAGAAATTTCTTCAGGAGTTAAATTTGCTTCTAAAGTCAAATAGGTGATGAGATTACTGCTATTAGTGATCACAGACTGCAAAAAATCATCCCATACCACCGACTTCATAAACCCTTGTGCTAAAAGTAGTTTATCTATTGTGAATTCTCCCTGTTCATCTACTTTCCAAACAAATGTTTTAAAAGGATAACAGCTAGATTCACTTTCATAAATTTCTAAACCGGGTAGCACTACTGCTAAACGATTTACTAATTCTTCTGTTGATAAATTTTGTTCATTCAAATCGAAATCAAATGAGCGAGGTGAAAATATTTCCTTTTCTTCCTCTTCATCATCTAATTCAGTAGATAATGACTCAGTGGGGGGTTGATAACTAGGGTTCTCTCTGCGAATAGTCGTTTCATAAAATTCCATAGCTTCGGTTTCATTAGCAAATTCATGAGTTTCAAAAGAGTATGCCTTGAAACCAACTCCATCAATTGTGATACTGACTGTACAATCAGAAAGAGTAATTGTTTTGATATAATTGTATTTTCCGTCATCAAAATATATTGTATGACTAGACATATATTTAAAATCAATTAACAGTTTAATGTTATTGTCTCATAAATTACCAATTTTAAATATAATTTTTATGGATTTTATTAATGTAAATTTATGCTTAAAAGCTATAAATATAGAGTGGTTAGATAGATAAAGATCGCTCCCATTACAGGACTAATTATACATATCAGAACTAGTCCAATACCTAACCATGCTACTCCACCCATTGAACCTGCTTCCGCAGGAGGAGAATTGCGATCATGTTGCCATGCTAGTAGTAAAGTTAAATATATTGCGGAAATTCCGCCAGTTACTAACCCTAGAAACCCAGCCAGCACTAATAATATCAACTTCCATATAAAACCGACTTGCACTAAGGCTAAATAGCTTGTCTGCGGTAAAAACAAGATACGGGCAAAATTTATTATCATGTAATTTTCATCATTGAGAATTTTTAAGCTTCACTATAATACAATATTGTTTTATTTAACCAGGGTTAGTTTTATTTAACCCTGCTTGTTTTGCTGCTTTAAAATTCCGAATTATAAACTACCCTAATTTTTTGGCATCTGCAAACCGTTGATTAATTTCATCCCAATTCACTACATTCCACCAAGCTTCTAAATAATCAGGTCGGCGGTTTTGATATTTTAAATAATAGGCGTGTTCCCAAACATCATTACCAAAAATTGGGTATTTGCCTTGCATAATGGGACTATCTTGATTTGCTGTAGTTGTGATTTCCAATTTACCGTTTTTGCTGCGAACCAACCAAACCCAACCACTACCAAAACGACCAGCACCAGCTTGATTAAACTGTTTTTGAAAATCTGCGAAACTGCCAAAATTATCTTTAATTGCAGTTGCTATTGCTCCCATAGGTTCACCACCTCCATTAGGTTTCATTATTTTCCAAAACATCGAGTGGTTAACATGACCACCACCATTATTTCTGACTGTAGTTCTAATATCTGCCGGCAACTGATCAAGATTTTGCAGTAGTGCTTCTACAGATTGGTTTTTCAGTTTTGGGTATTTGTCTAATGCCTTATTTAAGTTGTTCACATAAGCTGCATGGTGTTTATCGTGATGAAACTGCATTGTTCTTGCATCAATATGCGGTTCTAGTGCGTCGTAAGCATAAGGTAAAGGAGGTAATTGAATAGCAGTTGGGGAAGATGTTTCAGCAGTAGCATTGCTATCTAAAATAAAAGCACCCGCACTAGCACCCAGTAAAACCAAGAAATGACGACGATTTAAGCTCATAAGCCTTTTTGCAGCTAAGTTTTTGTAATTTTACTTACAGTTTTTACTGTTTTAGATCATAACTGCAAAAACGTATTTAGGAATGGTGAGTTTTACCCCTCCAGAATATGAGGTTAGTTATAACGCTGCAACCCACACTACGATAAAGTTATCATTTGATCTGGTAATTATTCGTAGATTGATTTATTTAACCGTAAGATAGTTTCAACACAACAATAGGTATGAATGTGTAATTAATTTTATCCAATTACTTATTTAAAAAATTTGTTTTAGGCAAAAAAACGTGATCAGGTTCATAATAGTGAATCCAGAAATACAGATTTTTTAATAGGAGACTAATATGGTTAACTTGAATGCTGCATAGGTTACTAAAGGTCAATTTTAATAAAGTTCATATAAGAACTTTTTTGCTTTATTCAAGTTAAATTAGCCATTGTATCCAATGAACAATAATCATAAATATCAACAAAAAACTGCGCTAATCACAGGGTCAGCACATGGAATTGGCTACCAATTGGCATATATTTTTGCCCGTCATAGTTACAATCTGGTTTTAGTGGATAAAGATGAAGAAAAACTTGCAGTTATTGCTGGAGAATTTATCCAAAAATTTGGGATTTCTGTCAAAATTTTAGTTAAGGATTTATCTATATCAACATCTCCAGAAGAAATATTCAACGACTTACAGCAATCAGCAATCAAGATTGATGTATTAGTTAATAATGCTGGATTTGGTACTTATGGAGTATTTAGCGAAACTGACCTCACTACAGAACTAAAAATGTTACAGGTAAACATAGTGAGTCTCACTCATTTAACTAAGTTATTCCTCAAGGATATGATCTGCCAAGGCTATGGAAAAATATTAAATGTTGCTTCTGTTGCAGCTTTTCAACCAGGCCCACTAATGGCAGTATATTTTGCGACTAAAGCTTATGTTTTATCGTTTTCCGAAGCGATCGCTAATGAATTAGAGGGTACAGGTGTAACAGTCACTACTCTTTGTCCAGGACCGACAGCATCAGAATTTCAAAAAGCAGCCGCAATGGAAGAATCCAAAATTTCTCATGTTAATAGAATGATGAATAGTGAGACTGTTGCTAAAATTGGCTACGATAGTTTAATGGCCAATAAAACTATTGCAATTCCTGGTTTGAGAAATAAAATATTAGCGAAATCCGTTAGATTTGCACCCAGAAATATAGTTACCCAAGTCGTGAGAAATATGCATGAACAAAGGAAATAATCCAGAAATGATGCAGATGAGAAGTGGATGTTCCCAAACGATCGCCCCCATTTAGTCGATTTCATTTCAGTATAGTGGGAAAACTAAAAGTATAAATCGAGCCTTATCTGACGATTCCAAATACCTAAATCTATAATAAATTCTGCGTAATTATTCAGCTATAGCCATCTTTCATACCCAGGTCTCCGACTTCTTTTATTTATTGTGTCCATAAATGATAAATTGATTTCAGAAGTCGGGGTTCTTATTACTTCAACTGAATTCTTACGTTTTTAGCACTATAATAAATATAAAAATTTAGTTTCCCAGTAGCAAATTAATCAAGATTATCCATGCAAATGGAGGCTAATAAAGATGACCCAGGAATTGATTGACCTCAGAAATAGCATTTTACAAGGAAATTACGCGGAGGCTTTAGCAATTGTAGATGAATTAGAAGGAATGAGTAAACAAGCTAATCTTAGACAAATTCAATCATTTTTGAAAATCCTCCTCATTCATTTGATTAAAAACCAAATAGAACAAAGATTAACAAATTCTTGGGCAGCTTCTATTCGTAACTCAATTAGAGAAATTCAAAAAATCAATCTTAAAGAAAATAAAAAATCCTATTACGTCAATCAAGATGAATGGGAAACATTAATAGAAGAGGAAGTAATTGAAGATGCCATTGCTGATGCGAGTTTGGAAGTCATGAACGGTAAATATAGCCAATTTAAACTAGCGGACATGGTAGATAGAACAAAATTGATTGAAATAGCTGTGAAGTTTTTAGGATTAAGTTATTCCTATTCACCTAAAGCATTACCCAAAATTGTGGCAGAAACATTAACTCAATTACCTGGTGGAGAAGATTGGAATATTGATAACTCAAAAAAGTAATAAATTAGGACGGGGAAACCCCGCCCCTACGATTAATCTAAATTAACCGAAATATTTGATGATTGCGTCAGCAAATTCAGAACATTTCAAAGGTTCTACAGGTGGTTCAATCATCCGCGCTAGGTCGTAGGTAACTTGACCATTGGCTATGGCCGCACTTAATCCTTTTTTAACCAAATCTGCGGCTTCTTGCCAACCCATAAATTCCAGCATCATCACACCGGAAAGGATTACAGAACCGGGGTTAATTTTATCCAACCCTGCGTGTTTTGGTGCTGTACCATGAGTAGCTTCAAAAACCGCGCAGGAATCGCCAATATTTGCCCCTGGACCCATACCTAAACCGCCAACAATCGCCGCAGCAGCATCAGATAAATAATCACCGTTCAGGTTCATTGTCGCCAGAATAGAATACTCATCTGGTCGGGTTTGGATTTGTTGAAAGATACTATCGGCAATGCGATCATTGACCATGATTTTCTCTTTCCATTTGCCATTTCCATGACTTGCCCAAATATCATTAAGAACTGTTTCCACTTCTTTGACAATTTGCGCTTTTTTCTCTGGAGTTAAGGCATCAAAGCCAGGATCAATCATTCTGGCGTTTTCTTCTAGGGAGAGATTGGCGTTTTTCTCCTTATTGCCCAAAATCCAAGATTCCCTTTCTGTAACACACTCTTGGCGGAATTCGGTGGTTGCTAGTTCATAACCCCAGTCACGAAAAGCGCCTTCGGTGTATTTCATGATGTTGCCTTTATGCACCAAAGTTACTTGTTGCTTGTTTTTGGGCAACGTCAAAGCGTGCTTGATGGCACGTCTCACTAAACGTTGAGAACCGCTTTTACTGATAGGCTTAATACCAATACCCGCATCCAGGGGAATTTGCTTTTTACCATGTTCTGGAGTTGCGGGAATCAATTCTTCGTTGAGAATTTTAATTAGGCGATCGCCTATTTCACTTCCCTGTTTCCACTCAATCCCCAAATAAATATCTTCCGTATTTTCCCGATACACAATTACATCCAATTTTTCAGGATTTTTGTGTGGAGATGGTGTACCAGCGTAGTAACGGCAAGGACGCACACAGGCATAAAGGTCAAAAATTTGACGTAATGCCACGTTTAAAGAACGAATCCCACCACCCACGGGAGTAGTTAAAGGTCCTTTAATAGCAATACCATACTCTTTAATAGCCGTGAGAGTATCCTGGGGTAAATACTGGTATGTCCCATACAAATCACAGGCTTCATCGCCAGCATAAACCTTAAACCAGCTAATTTTTCTTGTACCTTTGTATGCCTTAGCAACCGCAGCATCAAGCACTTTTTCAGTTGCTGGCCAAATATCTATACCTGTTCCATCACCGCGAATAAAGGGGATAATGGGATTTGCCGGAACAACAGGTTCACCATTTTTGAAGGTGATTTTTTCGCCAGTCGTCGGAGGGGTAATCTTGTCGTACATAGTTAACACATTTCAAATAGAAGAAGTTCAGGAGGCAGAAGGCAGGAGGCAGGAGGCAGAAGGCAGAAGACAGGAGTCAGGAGTCAGGAGTCAGGAGGCAGAAGGCAGAATTTCAGGAAGAAGAAAGAATTAATTTTCTCCCCCATCCTCCTCATCCTCCCCATCTCCCCATCTCCCCATCTCCCCCTGCTCCCCTGCTCCTCTGCTCCCCTGCTCCACTACATCCCCTGCCCTTTGTTTGAGGCGCAGATCATCCCCTGCTGTACCTGATGGTAAATTATTGGTAGCTCAGACGTAGATTCCAGTTAAACCGTCGCTATTTTGTACAGTCAAAAATAGTAAACTACTTTTCGCTATCTGTGCTTCACTTTGTAGAATGCCCAATAGCTGATTCGTTTGTTCACTGAACCGCTAACACGAGTAATGGCATGACAGACCCAATGATTGTATCAGGCACTGCTAATGACATCGACTCCCTGCGCCAAAAGTTAATCGCTGGGTCCCAAAAAGTCCAACAACAAATTATCCCCCAGTTAGCTGACTTGGGTAATGAGGGATTACAGGTGTTGCAGGAATTTTTACTGAAACGTCGTGACACTCCAGCAACTTGGATTGATGGTAAAGCCTACCAAGTAGTCTACAACTCTGATGCACCGACAGCCAAGGAATTTTTAGAAACTTACTTTCCTGAAGGAATTGTACCTCTAAAATCCGACTGTGGGATCAGTTACAATTCTTTGCAACAATTACTCATTCGTCAAGAGTTCCAAGCCGCTGATTTGTTGACGATCCAAAAAATGTGTGAAGCAGTAGGACCACAGGCTGTACAAAGAAAATGGTTGTATTTTACTGAGGTCGAAAATTTCCCAATTCAGGATTTACAAACAATTAATTATCTTTGGGTGGTTTACTCGGAAGGTAAATTTGGCTTTTCTATACAGCGAGAAATTTGGTTAGGTTTGAGTAAGAACTGGGAAAATTTATGGCCAAAAATCGGCTGGAAGGACGGTAATAAATGGACACGCTACCCACATGAGTTTACATGGGATTTAAGCGCCCCTAGAGGTCATCTACCCCTTTCTAATCAACTGCGGGGTGTGCGGGTGATGTCTTCACTTCTCAATCATCCTGCTTGGAATACCTAGTACAGCACGGCGTAAATAAACCAACCATTCCAAGTCAATGAAAGGCCTATAGAATTAAGTTTTTTGACTTTTGACTTTTGATTTCCGCCCTGCGGTGCTAGACCGTTGGCCGGAATACAGGTAATGGATTAATTGAAATGCTCGGATACATTTAACAAGTATGAGCTAAATTTGGGCGTAGCTGAGTGCAAGTATGAATTTGTTTCACGCAGAGGTGCAAAGAGGCAGAATTTGAGAAATAAAATGATTTCTGGGAATTAATCGAAAATCCAAAATTGTCTGACTTTTATACCTCGATTCAGCAAATATCTAAATTGAAAGAATGAGGTTTATTGGATTGAGAACTACTGATTTCACACAAAGACGCAAAAATATTTTTAGCCTTTTTGCGTCTCTGGTCGAAATCAACTTTCTTTCATTTCTATTTGCAAAGGCAAAATTACAGTAAAACTAGAACCAACTCCTACTTGAGAAACTAGCTTAATTTCACCTTGTAATAGTTTTACTAAGTGCGAAACTATTGTTAAACCTAAACCACTACTATCAGGTAGATGAGACTTTTGAGTAGTGCAACGAAAATAGGGTTCAAAAATCTGCTTTTGGTTTTCTGGCGTAATGCCAATCCCTGTATCTTCAACGATAAGTTCCCCTTTTTGATGATCTGATATGTGAAAAGTAATATTAATAGTTCCCGACTCTGTATAACGAATTGCATTACTAACAAGATTTATGAGAATTTGTTGTAATTGAAATGCATCTGTGATGATTTTTTGGTTTTTTTGTTCACAATTAATTATGAGGTCTAATTTTTTTTCGACAGCTAAAGGCTCAAGCATTTCACATACATTAGTAATGATTTTGCAGACATCCGTAGATGTCAGTTCAAGTTTGATTTTGCCAGACTCATATCGGGATACTTCTAGTAAATCATTAATTAAACGTAGCAATTGTCTGCCATTACGTAAGACTCGTTCAATATGTTCAATATTGTGAGAAGTTTCTTTTTCATCAGTTTTTTGATATTGACGTAAAAATAAATCAGAGTAACCAATAATCGAAGCTAGAGGCTGTTTTAGATCATGAGTTAGTAAAGAGAGATTTTCTCGATTAGCATTAACTAATCTAGTTAGTTCCTGATTGTGCAACATTAAAGTCTTATAAAGATGGTCTAATTCTCTTAATCGTTCATCAACATAACTATTAAAACAGCGAGCAATGGCTTCATCAAGTACAGCGTTAATCAACCGAAAAGCCCGAATTATATCTCTAGGAGTTCCCTGCAACAAGTCTTCTTGTATTACATTACATATCACTGTTCTTAAATGATGATATTCCCTAGCAATTTCTTCTGAGTTAAAGCCTTGTGTGGCTCTAATTAATCCATGTTCCCAACTAGCAGTGACGATTGATTTAAAATCATTGCTCTCATCTGTTGAAAGAACTGTTACTATTGCTTTCAATATATATGGGATGTGATTTTTAATTGCACTGAAGGATAGATTGTCAGCACTTTCTATCTGTTTATCTTGGCGAACAGCTATCACCCATTTATCTAAAATAATATCATTTTTGTCAGCCAGCACTTGACTAAAATCCATTTATTTAAATTCCGTGAATCTAATGTAAACTAATAATTTTAATTCTTCTAGAAGATGATCATTCACAATTATCGACATCAATCATGATATGAAGATGAATTAGGGCTTGTTTAATAAAGCTAAAACATAGATAAACCGAGTCTACTTTGAAACCCATAGTTTTTTCTTGTTCAGGTTTTATTCCCAAATCGTATACTGTTCTCTGTTCCCTCTTGAAAAACTTCAGTTCTCGACTTGGATGAGGTTTATATCAAGAGTTGGAAGGTTAAAAAGGTAAATCAGGTGCAAGGAATAAGCGTTAAAACTACCAAAAACATATCACTGGATCTGATTCAAGACTATTCTTCTAATTCTTCCTCCTGACTCCTGAACGGCAGTTGCTACAAGTCGGGAAACCCGCCCAACGCACTGCCTCCTCCTGACTTCTAGCCCTAACGGAAAGACTTTTATGGCTTACGCCACGCTCCGCTATCAGCAAAACCGAATTATATATGATCAAAATCATAGATAGCAACTAATCCGTCAACTACGACTTTTAAAATGCCATGAATCTCCTAAAATATCAGAAAAGTACAATAGGAGCATCTAAAAGCAGGGCGGAGTTTATAGTTACTATTCCCTTATAATTGTATAAAACTGCCAAATACAACGAATTAATTTCATAATGGCAAAAGTTCTTCTAGAAAATATTCAGCGTAAATTTAACAATGTCACTGCGATCGAGGATATTACCTTTGAAATTCCCGATGGTGAGTTTTGGGTGTTGGTTGGTCCTTCAGGATGTGGAAAATCTACGATTTTGCGGACTATTGCTGGTTTGGAAACTGCGACATCTGGGAATTTGTTTATAGGCGATCGCCTGGTTAATGATATACCAGCAAGAGCGCGTGATGTGGCGATGGTATTCCAAAATTATGCCCTTTATCCCCATAAAACCGTAGCCCAAAATATTGCTTTTGGGTTAGAAATGCGGAAGGTTGACCGGAAAATTATTCAAGAACGGCTATTGACTGTTGCGCGATCGCTATCTCTAGAAAATCTCTTAGACAGAAAACCTAAACAACTTTCTGGAGGACAGCAACAACGGGTAGCATTAGGGAGAGCGATCGCCCGTCAACCACAACTATTTCTACTGGATGAACCTTTATCTAATTTAGATGCTCAATTACGAGATGATACCAGAGCAGAATTAAAACAACTACATCAACAATTAAGAATTACGACAATTTACGTCACCCATGACCAAGTTGAAGCCATGACTTTGGCTGATAAAATTGTGGTGCTAAATCGGGGACGAATTCAACAAATTGGTGATCCTCAAAGCATTTATGCTTTACCGGCTAATGAAATGGTAGCCAGTTTTTTGGGTAATCCACCCATGAATATTTTACCCGCCATCTATAAAGGTGATAATTTTGATATTAGCGGACAGTTATTAGCAATTCCTGAAAATATTAAAAACTCTTTAAATTTACACCCAGAACAAATTTGTAATTTGGGTATTCGTCCTGAACATATTTATATTAACTTAGACGAGCAATCAACTTTCGGCAGGATACTACAGAAAAACGGAGAATACAGAGAAGAAGTAAGTGATTTGTTGGCGGAAGTTAAGGTTATTGAACCTTTGGGAAGGGAAACGCTGATTCGTACTAGTTTACCTAATTCTTTTGGTTTTATAAATGTACAAGTCCCTGGGGGTGTACGTTTACATCCAGGAGAACGTTTGCATTTGCGATTAGATTTAGATCATTTATTTCTGTTTGAACCTAGTAATGGCAAGAGAATTTTTCCCATTACTAGATAGCCTATTTTTTAATAATTTCTGATTCTTAATCATAGCTTAGACTCTAGACGCTTCATATCTTGCTATTCTAGAGTTGATATGGTGGTTGTGATTAGATGGACTAATACCATTTCCCGAAAACCCGGATACAAATTATTAGCTGCTCCCCTGCTAACTATTTGTATCAACCTGAAAGTTAAACGGTATCAGGGACAAATTTGGCGCTTTTGCTGTCACCTTTGTTATCCTCTATCATCTGTATTTATGTACAGATATTGAGTTGAGAATGCAACTTAGTCAGTTGTAAATACGTCCTCTATTTTAATGTCTCACGCAAGTCTCTTTTTATTGGATTATGATTAACTGGAATAGATTTTCGGCAAGCTATCGTTTATGGCGGCGGTATTGTTTGTATCCGCTGATTTCTCTAAGTGTAGCTTTGAGTGTGTGCTTGAGTACACTTCAACCAACTAGAGCTATAGATTTATTACCACTTTTATTTCAAGGCGCTCAAATACTTCAGTTGTCTAATATATCTGATCGCCAGGAAGTTGAGCTTGGTAAGCAGATGAATGATGAGTTGCGCCAAGAGGTGAGAATTTCCCGTAATCAACAGCTTACAAGTTATGTGGAACAGATTGGGAGACGATTAGTGGCTAATAGCGATCGCCCAAATATTCCTTATACTTTTCAAGTGGTTGAGGATGACACTGTTAATGCTTTTGCGACTCTGGGTGGTTTTCTCTATGTCAATACAGGACTAATAAAAACTGCGGACAATGAAGCGGAACTAGCCAGTGTTATAGGTCATGAAATGGGTCACATTGAGGGTAAACACTTACTTAAACAAATGCGACAAAAAGCGATCGCATCTGGTGTAGCTACAGCAACTGGTTTAGATCGAAATAAAGCAGTAGGTATTGGTGTAGATTTAGCACTCAATCGCCCACGTAGTCGTCAAGATGAATATGATGCAGATACAAGAGGATTAAGAACTTTAACACGAGCAGGTTATTCTCCCTCAGCAATGGTTTCGTTTATGAAAAAGCTGCAAGGAAGAAGTTCAATCCCCACCTTTTTGAGTACACACCCTGGAGCAAGCGATCGCGTTAAAGCTCTACAACGCCAAATTGACCTCCAACCAAGTAAAAGCAATTTTGGTTTGGATAATGCCGCTTATAAAGCTAACATCCGAGCCTTTCTCCAGTAGAAATTTTGCTTTGGTTAGTCAAAAGTCTCCTTATTTGCTAAATTGAGCAAATTTCTGTGAACCTGAAATTCAATATATTCGTTGTTTGTGACGGCGACTAACCTTAACTTCTTTTGACTTAATCTTCATAACTGCTTTTTCTAATGGCAAAGTCCGTACGGAATTGCTAAAAACATTGACCTGATAAACCAAGTTATTGGTAATATCAAGTCCCGTTAGCCAGCCACTGCGGGGATGATATGCTCCAGTATCAATATCTAACCATCCTTGTCCTAGTGCCAACTGACCAGGAATAACCCCTGGTAAAGTGAAGGTAATTGTATGACCAACAATAATTAATTTGTTAGCAAAATACGGCTCTTCCATGCTGTGAAATTCTTCTCTGATCCAGCAAAGTTCTTCAGCCGTTTGTTCAGAAACAGATTTTCTGGGATTAACACCCGCATGAGTTAACCAATAATCTCCCAAGTCTATAAATACTGGTAAAGCCGAAAACCAATCTATATGTTCTTGGGGAATTTGCGCCGCTTGATAACTGGCAATAGTAGCTTGTCCACCACTGTAAAGCCATGCCTGTAAAGCTTGATTAGATCGGGACTTATTACTCAATACATTTAGTAACATTTGTTCATGATTTCCTAGCAGACAAGAATAGTTATTTTGCTTAACAAAATCTACTACCTGTGCGCTCTGCGGACCACGGTCTATTAAATCTCCCAAGAAATAAACCTCATCTGCTGATGAGGGTGCAATTTTATCAAAAAGGTTCATTAAGCCTTGGTAGTAACCATGTACATCGCCAATTATTATTCTGCGTGGACTAGTTTCGCTCATCGGCTCTTGCCTTGAATAAAGTTCTTAGATAGTTTAACTAAAATTTTATTTTTTGTTCTTTCCGCTTAAATAGGTCACTACTAGATTAATTAAATAATTTATACTTAACAAATAAATTTAAGTAACTCATCTAAAATTCACTCATAATGTGATATGGGTATTTTAAATCTCGACCTACTATAGCTTAAAATATAGACCATATCTACCTAATTTAGCACGGTGCAATGTCTAATCAGTTTTCTCCAGAAATTAGCTCTCGTATCTGCAAACACATGAATGAAGATCATGCTGATGCTGTTGTTATGTATGCTCAGGCTTTTGGTGACATCAAAAATGCCAAAACAGCCCAGATGCTATCAATTGACGCTGATGGTATGAATTTAACAGCACAGGTGAATGGAGAAGCAGTACCAGTTCGTATTCAATTTGATCATGTTTTAACAGATGCTGAAGATGCTCATCAAACTTTGATTGGGATGGTCAAACAAGCACGGGCAAAGACAAAGTAGAAACTGCGGAAAATAGTAGATATCTCACTTGACAGTTACACAAGGGAATAACAACCGAAATTGTTAAGTGATATTACAAACCTTGGAAAAATATTGAGAAATCGCCAGTCAGCCGAACATGGTTCTAAGGTAGAACCTATAGCAATACTGCTGGAATTTTGTCGGAAAAAAGGAAGGAGACAGGACAAATAGAAGACCTTGAAGCTATACTTTTTTACCTTGTCCCAAACCAACCGGCAATTTCCAGTTTCACAAAGCGAGTAAGATTGAAATCTATAGGATAGACTGGAGGTAAATAATGATGAATAAAAATAATATTCAAAACTATCGGTTTGTCTGCACTTTGACCTTTGGGGATATTTACGGTCAGATTATTGTTTGGTTAATCACAATTACCGTTAGTTTGGCTTCAGCTTTGGCATTGATGGGTGCGAGAAGACCAGTATATGCTTTAGCTACAGTGGGATTAGTCGTTTTTCTCACACTGCCTTTCTTGCTTTTTGCCTTTGTGACGACATTGCTAAATCATATTGAATTAATTGCTATAGAACCAGGGACAAAAATGGAACCTATACCTGGTAACGTTTCTCAGCAAAAACCGATTCAAGCAACTAGTTGATGACTAAGTGATTGGCAATGGGTGATGGGAATAAACAAAATGATTAATGAGTAAAGATAACATCCCTGTTGCCAGACAGGGTATTTTTTTTGCAGTTGGGGGTTGATGATGTTAGAACATGATGTAATTATTGTTGGTGGTGGCTTGGCGGGATGTCGGGCTGCGGTAGAAATTTCTCGGACTAACCCTAGTTTAAATGTGGCGGTAGTTGCCAAAACTCATCCTATTCGTTCTCATTCAGTAGCAGCCCAAGGTGGTATGGCTGCATCCTTGAAAAATGTTGACCCAGAAGATAGTTGGGAAGCACACGCTTTTGATACGGTGAAGGGTTCTGATTATTTAGCAGACCAGGATGCTGTAGCTATTCTGACTCAAGAAGCGCCAGATGTGGTAATTGATTTAGAGCATCTAGGGGTTTTGTTCTCTCGTCTACCTGATGGTAGGATTGCCCAAAGGGCTTTTGGTGGACATTCCCACAACCGCACCTGTTACGCGGCTGATAAAACCGGTCATGCAATTCTGCACGAGTTGGTGAATAATCTGCGGCGTTATGGTGTGCAAATTTATGAAGAATGGTATGTGATGCGCCTGATTTTAGAGGATGGTCAGGCTAAGGGTTTGGTGATGTTTCACCTGGTGGATGGAAAAATTGAGGTAGTGCGGGCTAAGGCGGTGATGTTTGCGACCGGTGGATATGGTCGTGTTTATAACACTACTTCTAATGATTATGCTTCCACTGGTGACGGGTTGGCGATGACGGCGATCGCAGGTTTACCTTTAGAAGATATGGAATTTGTCCAGTTTCACCCCACTGGTTTATATCCTGTAGGAGTGCTGATTTCCGAGGCTGTGCGGGGGGAAGGGGCATATTTAATTAATGCTGAAGGCGATCGCTTTATGGCTAATTATGCTCCCAGTCGCATGGAATTAGCTCCTCGTGATATTACCTCAAGAGCGATCGCCTATGAAATCCGCGCTGGACGAGGTATCAATTCTGACGGTAGTGCAGGTGGTCAATTTGTTTACTTAGATTTGCGTCATCTGGGTAAAGAAAAAATTATGAGTCGCGTTCCCTTCTGCTGGGAAGAAGCACACCGCTTAGTTGGTGTTGATGCTGTCACTCAGCCCATGCCAGTACGCCCCACAATTCATTATTGCATGGGTGGTATACCAGTTAACACCGATGGACAAGTCCGCAGCAGTGCAGATAATTTAGTAGATGGCTTTTTTGCTGCTGGAGAAACCTCCTGTGTTTCAGTTCATGGTGCAAATCGTCTTGGTAGTAACTCCCTACTGGAATGTGTAGTTTATGGTAAACGAACTGGGGCGAGTATAGCTAGATATGTGCAGAACTGCAAATTACCATCCGTAGATGAGCAACGTTATATTACAGAAGCAAAACAACAAATTCAAAGTTTACTAGAACAGCCTGGAAAATATCGAATTAATCAAATTCGTCAAGATTTTCAAGACACAATGACACAATATTGTGGAGTATTCAGAACAGAAGAATTAATGCGTGAAGGTTTGCAGAAATTAGCAGAATTAAAACAACAATATCCACAAATTTATTTAGATGATAAAGGCAATTGTTGGAATACGGAATTAGTAGAAGCTTTAGAACTGCAAAGTTTAATGGTAGTAGGACAGACAATTTTAGCATCAGCTTTAAATCGTCAAGAAAGTCGCGGCGCACATTTTCGCGAAGATTTTCAGCAACGGGATGATGGTAATTTCTTAAAACATACAATGGCTTATTATTCACCGACGGGAATTGATATTCAATATATGCCAGTGGTGATTAATATGTTTGAACCAAAAGAAAGGAAATATTGAATCATGCAAAATTAATAAATTCCGATGTTACCAGATTCTCTAAGATGATGTTTGAAAAGTGGTATCCGGTAATTTTTATCCCATTTTTACCCCTCTTAGTCCCCCCTTGATAAGGGAAACCAGAAAATCCAGTTCCCTCCCCTTCACAAGGGGAGGGTTAGGGAGGGGTAAAAAATATTTGATACATCAATGCATGACTTTTCAAACACCCTCTAAGGGATATGGTGTTGGATTTTGGATAATTGGTATCATTCCTCAATGGTGCAAGTAACCTAATTTATCGGTGGAATCAATCCAAAATCCAAAATCCAAAATTGGATGACCTCAACCCCTACTTCCTATAAAATCGCCCATTTTTAACCTGCACAACCGGATGATTACACCGTCTCACTAACTGTTCATCATGAGTAGTCACAATTACAGTCGCACCAAACGTATTTAATTTCTGAAGAATCTGGATTACTTGCCAGGAATTATCAGGATCTAGATTTCCTGTTGGTTCATCTGCTAACAGCAGTGGAGGAGTAGCAATAATCGCTCGTGCAATACTCACCCGCTGCTGTTCTCCTCCAGAAAGTTGATCAGGAAAACGGTCAGCTTTAGATGATAAACCCACCAATTTTAAAGTCGGTTCTAAACGCCGTTGAATTTCTTTACGAGTATAACCTTGAGCTTGCAATACAAAAGTTATATTTTCGGCTACTGTTCGTTGGGCAATTAATTTATAGTCTTGAAAAACAATACCTATCCGACGACGCAAAAATGATAAGCGATCGCCCTTCAGATTTGCTACATTTACACCATCAACAATTACCTCACCCTGACTAGGTAATTCCTGACCATACAGCAACTTTAAAAAAGTCGATTTACCAGAACCACTAGGGCCAGTAATAAACAAAAACTCTCCCTTTTTGATATCAATACTCACATCTAGCAAGGCATTATAACCATTCGTATAAGTCTTGGACACAGAACGTAATTCCACCATTGTCCCAGCTTGACTATCCTGCTGTTGACTAACAGTATCTTCTCTGTGAACAGACGGATCTGTTTTTTCTGGAGTTGTTAAGATTGGCATCGCTCAAATTTCCTGACACCCACAAGCAAAAAATTCAAAATATCTCCTCTGCCTTCGGCACGGTTTTGCCGAACAAAGGGCTAGCTGCACCAACAAAATTAAAGAACTTCCACTTACAGCCTCCTACCTCTAATCAGCACTCAGCACTGTTGATACCTCTGGCAGAAAAACGGTAAACAAAGGCTTTGAGTGCAAACTGAGGCAAAGCTAACATTCTTCGCCAGCGCCAAGGTTCTTGATACAAACGATACAGCCATTCTAAATTATTATTTGCTAACCAACGGGGAGCGCGAGTTTTTACACCAGCCCAAATATCAAAACTACCACCTACCCCTATCCAAATTGCTTGCTCACACAAATGACGGTTTTTGGCAATCCATAACTCTTGACGTGGTACTCCTAAACCAACAAAAATAACTTGTGGCTGCAATTGAGTTAGAGTTTGTTGTAATATTTCTTCTTCTTCAGGAGAGTGGTAGCCGGAATGAGTACCTGCTATACTTAAATTAGGTAGTTGTTGCTGCCAAAACTCTGCTGCTGTTGCCGCAACTCCTGATGCTCCTCCATAGAAAAATACGTTCGTTGCTGTTTTCTGCTCACCAAGTTCTTGTAAAAGTTTTTCTGCTAATTCTATTCCTGGACAACGTTTTACTTCTTGCCTCAATAAATAGTGCAAATAAAGCACAACTCCTGCTCCATCTGGAATTACCAGATCAGCATTTTGAATAACTTCAGCTAGAGATGGATTTCGCTCGGCTTGCATAGTCATTTCTGCATTGAGCGTGACTACATGAGTTCCTCTACCTTGTTGTAGGCATTCTAGCAACCAGCTTGGATAGTTTGTCATCAGATGAACTGGTAAGCCCAACACTGAAAATTCTTGGGGCGATTTATACATAGTCTATTCTTAATTAGACTGAGAGCAAATTATATAGAAGCCTAGTTTATCAAATTTTTTCCCAGGTGGATGGTGCATATCGTATCAAATTTATCTGATTATCATTGTCTTTTTTACTGAATTCTATCAAATAATGCCATATCTGGGAAGATTTGGCATAACAGATGTTGAAAGCATAGAGATTAAATTCATCCTATTTAGTAGAATAAAAGCCTGATTAGGCATGACTTTTGTAAAAATTATCATCAGCTTACCAAGTGATGATCAGCTATAAAATATAAGAACTATATAAAGGGTCAATATGCGATTACTACACACAATGCTACGGGTAGGCAATCTGGAAGAGTCTTTGAAATTTTACTGTGAAATCCTGGGAATGAAATTACTCCGCCGTAAAGATTACCCAGGTGGAGAATTTACCCTCGCTTTTGTTGGTTATGGAGAAGAAAGCGACCATACGGTGCTGGAACTAACTTACAACTGGGGTGTAGAAAAGTATGAATTAGGTAATGCTTATGGTCATATTGCCCTTGGCGTAAACGATATTTATGGAACTTGTGAGGACATTAAAAACCGTGGAGGTAAAGTAGTAAGAGAGCCGGGTCCAATGAAACATGGTTCCACGGTAATTGCTTTCGCCGAAGATCCCGATGGCTATAAAGTTGAATTGATTCAATTGGCTATTCACAGCACAACAGATCAAGAAAAATCCTCACCACAACTGGCCAGTCAGTAATTCTTCTCTCAAGTGTTTTATCTTGGAGTAGGGTGGGCAATGCCCACCAAGACATTATCATGAGAGTTACTAGCTTTGGTAGATATTGCTCAACTGCCAAATTACCAGCAAAATGGGTGTTATTCTTTCTCAATCCCCAATTTATAACCTAAAATCTAAAATCTAAACTCCTACGAAATGCAGCCTACAGATCCTAATAAATTTACTGATACAGCCTGGGAAGCAATTACAAAATCCCAGGATATAGTCCGTGCTTATCAACAACAGCAATTAGAAGTTGAACATTTAATTATTGCTCTTTTAGAAGAACCCACCAGTTTAGCTACAGGTATTATTACTCGTGCAGAAATTGATCCAATCCGCTTTAAACAGCAATTAGAAGCTTATACTCAACGTCAGCCAAAAGTTGGCAAAAGTGATCAGCTGTATTTAGGCCGCAATTTAGATTTGCTATTGGATCGTGCTGAAGAAATCCGCGCGAGAATGAGAAATGAGGAAATTGCAGAGGGGCATATACTCCTTGCTTTTGCTGACGACGATCGCATTGGTAGAAGAATATTTAAAGGTTTAAATGTAGATATAGCTAAGTTAGAGGCTGCTGTCAAAACTGTTCGCGCTACCCAAAAAGTGACTCAAAAGGTGGGTGAAGGAGAATCTGCGGATGTACCCTATGAAGCTTTAAAACGTTTTGGTAGAGATTTGACAGAACAGGCAAAAGCAGGAAAATTAGATCCTGTAATTGGCCGAGATGATGAAATTCGCCGAGTAATTCAAGTATTATCGCGTCGTAGTAAAAATAATCCAGTTTTGATTGGTGAACCGGGAGTTGGTAAGACTGCGATCGCAGAAGCATTAGCTCAAAGAATGGTTAACGGTGACGTTCCTGAGTCTTTGAAGAATCGTCAATTAATATCTTTAGACATCGGTAGTTTAATTGCGGGTGCAAAATACCGTGGTGAATTTGAAGACCGTTTAAAAAATGTCCTCCGGGAAGTTACGGAATCAAACGGGCAAATAGTTTTATTTATTGACGAACTGCATACCGTTGTTGGTGCAGGTTCTAACCAACAAGGATCAATGGATGCTGGTAACTTACTTAAACCCATGTTGGCACGTGGTGAGTTGCGTTGTATTGGTGCAACTACCTTAGATGAATATCGCAAATTCATTGAAAAAGATGCAGCTTTAGAAAGAAGATTTCAACAGGTATATGTAGACCAACCAACCGTAGAAAACACAATCTCGATTTTACGAGGTTTAAAAGAACGTTATGAAGTGCATCATAACGTCAAAATTTCTGATTCCGCTTTAGTAGCAGCCGCAACTTTATCAGCGCGTTACATTGCAGATCGCTTTTTACCAGATAAAGCCATTGACTTAGTTGATGAAGCCGCAGCGAAGTTAAAAATGGAAATTACCTCCAAACCTGCGGAATTGGAAACCATTGATAGACGCTTGATGCAGCTAGAAATGGAAAAGCTGTCCTTAGCAGGAGAAGACAATGGTATTGTCCAAACTAGGGAACGTTTGCAGCGCATTGAACAAGAAATTAGCACTTTAACTGTTAAACAGCAAATATTTAATGAACAGTGGCAAGGGGAAAAGCAGTTATTAGAAGCTATTAGCACCTTAAAAAAAGAAGAAGATGCTTTGCGAGTGCAAATTGAGCAAGCTGAAAGAGATTATGACTTAAATAAAGCTGCTCAACTGAAGTATGGCAAATTGGAAGGAGTGCAGAGAGAGCGGGAAATTAAAGAAGCGAAACTCCTAGAAATTCAAAGCCAAGGTTCTACCCTGCTGCGCGAACAAGTCACAGAAGCCGATATTGCCGAAATAGTCGCCAAATGGACAGGAATTCCTGTAAATCGGCTTTTGGAATCAGAACGGCAAAAACTACTGAAACTAGAAAGTCATTTACACGAAAGGGTGATTGGACAAGAAGAAGCCGTTTCCGCCGTCTCTGCTGCTATTCGTCGCGCCCGTGCAGGGATGAAAGACCCTGGGCGACCCATTGGTTCATTCTTGTTTATGGGACCAACAGGCGTAGGTAAAACCGAACTTGCACGCGCTTTAGCTCAATTTCTCTTTGATTCTGATGACGCTTTGGTGCGGTTGGATATGTCCGAGTACATGGAAAAACACTCCGTTTCCCGGTTAGTGGGTGCGCCTCCTGGATACATCGGTTATGAAGAAGGTGGTCAACTTTCCGAAGCAATTCGCCGTCATCCCTACTCTGTAGTGTTGCTGGATGAAGTAGAAAAAGCCCATCCAGATGTATTTAATATTTTGCTTCAGGTATTAGATGATGGTAGAATCACAGATTCCCAAGGACGAGCAGTAGATTTCCGAAATACCGTCATAGTCATGACTAGCAACATCGGCAGCGAGCATATTCTCGATGTTTCCGGTGACGATAGTAAGTATGATATGATGCGAAACCGAGTCATGGAAGGTTTAAGAAGTCACTTCCGTCCCGAATTTCTCAACCGCATTGATGACTTGATCCTCTTCCACACCCTCAACCGTTCAGAAATGCGGCATATCATCCGTATTCAACTAAAACGGGTTGAAAATCTCCTGAAAGAGCAAAAAATCTCCTTTGAGATATCCCAAACAGCTTGTGACCACCTAGTAGAAGCAGGTTATGACCCAGTTTATGGCGCACGTCCGCTAAAAAGGTCAATTCAGCGCGAAGTCGAAAACCCTCTTGCTACCAAGTTATTAGAAAATACCTTTATTTCTGGTGACACAATCATCATTGATAAAGGTGAACATGGTCTGACATTCTCAAAAAAACAATCAGTTACAGTATCAGTGGAGAAAAAGACAGTGAAGTTAATAGAAGCATCTTCTGAAGTGTAAGTTCATATAGCTTGTAGGGGTGAATAGGATAATTAACCCTACAAGATTATGTTGCATTACCTAATATATTTACCGAGGTGATTTTCTATGATTGCAAATCCTAGTTATAACTATATTTCCCCTGAAGAATTGGAAAGGAGGAAAATTTACATTTAGCAAGTGTAGATTTTCAATGTTCTATAAATGATGTTTATGAAGATGTAAATTTTGAATCTCCCTCTTAATTTGGCCAAGCTTCTAATTATCTGAATCAGGATGTCCAGGATTATAGGATTTACAGGATGATAGATACAAGAGTGATTATTGTGGATGATTTATGGATTTCACTTTAATCACTCTGTAATTTTCTATCTAAACAGTTTTCTATTTATGGTTTGAGTAGTTATTATTAATGGTTTTTGGTAAGTTAATTATGAATTTTACAAAAATTATACATACTTGGTTTAGTGAGGATTTACCACAAAATCGCACTATATTTATTTTACTCAAACATGATTTTATTCAGGATTTGAGTAATTTATCAAGTAATTTGACACTGATAATCCTGTAAATCCTATCATCCTGGACATCCTGATTCAGACAATTTTATTATTACGTATCATCATCAGATGCTTCTGTTTGCTGTTGTAAATATTCTCGAATAGATGACAATAACTCAGGATTGTTTTCTATCATTTCCAGCAAAGTTAATGCTGTTTTATTATTGAGTGCGGAAAGGTTTGCTTGTTGTGCAAGTGCTTGGAGAATACTAATCAATGTTTGTTTATTGCAATGCAAAAGTCCCATTACATAAAAGAACTTTACTGTAACTGCTGCATTTTGCGTATTAGGGTGTTGATTGCCTAATCTGGTTTGATATATTACTAATGCTTGTTTAGCTAAATTTTCAGCTTCTAAATATTTACCTTGCGCTTCATATAATAATGCCAAATTATTGAGACTGGTAGCAACATCGGGATGGTCAGCACCTAATTGGCGTTTTCTGATTTCTAAAGATTGCAAATAAAGAGATTCCGCATCGTTGTAACGTCCTTGTGAGTTATACAATAATGCCAAATTATTGAGACTGGTAGCAACCGAGGGATGGTCAATATCTAATTGGCGTTTGGTGATTTCTAAAGATTGCAAATAAAGAGATTCCGCATCGTTGTAACGTCCTTGTGATTTATACAATCCTGCCAAATTATTGAAACTGAAAGCGACAGAGGGGTGGTCAGCACCTAATTGGCGTTTCCTGATTTCTAAAGATTGCAAATAAAGAGGTTCAGCATCGTTGTAACGTCCTTGTGATTCATACAATCCTGCCAAATCATTGAGACTGGAAGCAACATTAGGATGGTCAGCACCTAATTGGCGTTTTCTGATTTCTAAAGATTGCAAATAAAGAGGTTCAGCATCGTTGTAACGTCCTTTTGACCTGTACAATCCTGCCAAATTATTGAGACTGGAAGCAACATTGGGATGGTCAGTACCTAATTGACGTTTGATGATTTCTAAAGATTGCAAATAAAGAGGTTCAGCATCGTTGTAACGTCCTTTTGACCTGTACAATCCTGCCAAATTATTGAGACTGGAAGCAACATTGGGATGGTCAGTGCCTAATTGGCGTTTCCAGATTTCTAAAGATTGCAAATAAAGAGGTTCAGCATCGTTGTAACGTCCTTGTGATTTATACAATCCTGCCAAATTATTAAGACTGGAAGCAACATTGGGATGATCAGCACCTAATTGGCGTTTCCAGATTTCTAAAGATTGCAAATAAAGAGGTTCAGCATCGTTATAACGTCCTTGTGATTCATACAATCCTGCCAAATTATTGAGACTGGAAGCAACATTGGGATGATCAGCACCTAATTGGCGTTTCCAGGTTTCTAAAGATTGCAAATAAAGAGGTTCAGCATCGTTGTAACGTCCTTGTGATTCATACAATGCTGCCAAATTATTGAGACTGGTAGCAACATTGGGATGGTCAGCACCTAATTGGTGTTTTCTGATATCTAAAGATTGCAAATAAAGGGGTTCAGCATCGTTGTAACGTCCTTGTGAATAATAAAGTAATGCTAATTGATTTAAACAGTAAGCAAGTTGAGTATTTTCAGTATTTTGACACCAAGCAATCATCTTTTTGAGATGTGGTTCAATTAAATTAAATGTTTCTATATTGCTTGATTGCTCAATATTACTACCAACAATAGCAAACACATCACAATATAATTGTTTGATTTGGTTGTAGTCAGAATGTTGTTTCAGATGCTCACTAAAATAGTCGTGAATCAGTAAATGTAAATTATAAATATTTTCTTCAACAGTTATCACCAAATGTAGTTTTCTTAAAGATTTTAACCAACGGTCTTTTAAATTATCTTCATTAAATGATTCACCTTGCAATTGTTGATAAATTCTTGTCACAAAACCCCAATAAACAGGAGAAGCAGCAAAAGCACCAAACACACAAGCGAGATGTTTAGCTTCTGGTTTTAATTCATCCCAACTCAAATCAAATGCTGCTTGCAGTCCTCTTTGTGCTTGCATTCCTCCCGGTACTTGTTCCGGTGATAATGAAGGATGTTTGACTTTTTCTTGTAACTTACCACGCATTTTTTCTAGCGTTAGTTCTTGATAGTCTTCATCATCTAAATAATATGCCACCAATTCTAAAGCTAAAGGCAAATATCCCAATTCATAACAAAGTAGTTTAGCTTGTTCTGGTTCTGCATCTATTCTTTCTTGTCCAATAATTGAAGCTAATAATTCTACTGCTGCTGCTTCTGACAATACTTGTAATTCTAATGTTTCCGCAATGCGTTTATCTGGTGTTTCCCGCGAAGTCATCAACAACCGCATGGAAACTAAATCTTTTGGTGGTAAATAGGGTTTGATGTTCTCCGCTAAATTAGAAACATCATCAAGAATCAATAATACATTTTCTGTTTGATATTTCCATGCTTGCCAACAAGCAGTTACCATTTGTTGAGGTGTTAAATTTTTTGGTACTTCACTTTTAAATCTCCACTCTGTCAAAGCGAGAATTTCCGCAGCCATATTTTGCCTATCTCTGGCATTAATATAATAGACTCCACCAGTAAAAAATGATGTGCATTCTATTTGATTTGCATATTCTCGCACCAGTCCAGTTTTACCAACTCCACCCATACCGGAGACAACACAAACATTTTTACCACTTTGCAATAATTGATGTAGTTCTTTTAATTCCTCTTTCCGTCCAAACAGTCCACCTTCACGGGGTTTTGGTGGTGTGAAAGGGTTTGCTTCTAGTTGTGGTGGAAGAGAGGGAAAGTTATTAATTTGGGTATTACCTTCGCCGGCTTGTGTGATAATTATTTGTTTGTCAATGTTGTTAAAGTTCATAGGAAAATTGTAGTTAAAAAGTGTTTATCTCGTTCCCAGTCTCAGACTGGGAATGCTATCATCGAGGCTCTGCCTCTGCTATTATTGAAGTCAGAGACTTCTAGAATTCATTCCCATACAGAGTATGGGAACGAGAAAAGCTTGAAGAACCCCACCCCTAACCCCTCCCCGCAAGCGAGCTATCCATTACCCACATCTTTCTTAACATGGCTGAAAAACAGACAAGATAAAGGTTGTAGAAAATTGGGTAGGGTGCCGGAGGCGATCGTTAAGTAAAGACAACAGATGGCGAATCAGAGTGAAGTAATTGCCAGGTTACAGCGATATCGTGTAAGCGTCGCAGCCCACGCCAAATCGTTTTCACGCCTGGTTCACCATCACCTGTTCGACCTAAAAAGCCACCTAAAGTGGCAATCATTCGTACAGCATCTCGCAAAGAAGGTGGCTTTTCTGGTGGAATTGGATTATGGTTGATAGTTGCACATAAGGACTGCCATTCATTCTTTTCCAAAACAACATCACAGGGTAAATCTGGATTAATTCGTGCTTCATAAGTTAGCCATAATAAACGCCAAGCGACAATTGTATAAGTAGCCAATGCCATGTGAATTCGGTCAGCAGTTTCCAGTTGCAATTTCTCGATACCACAGCCACTTTTTAATGTGTAATGATAACGTTCTATCAACCAACGATAAGTGTACCATTGAATACAACGTGCAGCATCTTCTAAACTGTTAATTTCTAAGCTAGTAATTAATAACCAACTAATCGGATTAGTTCCTAATGGTGGATTTTCTTCTTCTGCTAGAATTACTTGCAACCTCACAGGTTTTAGTTGTAAACGCCCAATGTGATGTAATGGTACTTGGATATCAAAACTGTTAAATCTAATGGTGAGTAGTGCTTTTCTGGAACTATGTTCTGGGGAGCGGTTAACTTCTACTGTAAGTGTTCCAGAAGGTTGAATTTGACGAATAGCAAGATGTAGATATTTGGCACAATGATCTACTTTTCGATTGTGAGTACCACGAAATAGTAAGTGAGAATTTTCTCGACGTTTGAGGTTAAAGAGGTCAAATATATCTGCTTCTGAATCACCTATTGTTACTACTTGAATTCCTGACGGGATTAAATTCTGTGTAGTTTCTAATCCATCCAACCAACGTTGACTTTCTTTTTCTTGGGTTTCCCTCTGACGACGTTTTTTAGCAATACCTAAATTTTCTTGTTCTCTTGCCCATACAAGCTGTTCAATTATTCCTAATGGTACTCCATCACTTGTCGCTGTTAATGTTGAATGTACTTTCAATCCTGATGATTTTCTATGGTCAAGATAACCCACTCCTTTTATTGCTGGGTGTGATGTTAAATCTATGTTTGTTGTATCTTGAATTGCCAATACTATCTCATGTTCTTTGATTCTTTCTATTGTGCTGGTTCTGTGGGCAGCACGAATATCACTTGCTTGAAAATATGGTGATTTCCAAAAATTATATGCGGCTTTAGTTGCCGCTATATTTCCACAAGCCAGTGGTACACTACTATCTGGTTGTGCTGCCAAATCTTCTACTATCCGTATTAAACGCTTGTTTCGACGTGCATCCCCTAAGTTTACCTGTGCCAACTCTTTAGCTGCCCACTTTTCCATGATGCCATCACCCACTCTCTTCTTTCAAAACTATATATATCAAGCCTTTCACTTTGATGTTAAGTCTCTTGTTTCTTTGTTAAGAAAGATGTGGGTAATGGATAGCCGCAAGCGAGGAGGGGGACTGGATCTTGTTTATGTGGGATTGGCTGAAATTAAGGCAATGGCTTGTTCTAATATCATTTCTTTATTTACCATCTTTGCCACTGCTTCCTCATCATATTTACCTGCGAATGCTTCTAATGCTGCCTGATTTAAAGCTGATTGGTAGGCATCTTCTAGGGTTTCTTGCAATTCTGCTAAAGTTAAATAAGTTCCACCTGTCTTGCGTCTTTTATTGGTGCGTTGAATTTGCTTAACTGAATTAAAAATAGATATTTCCCAAGATTTTGTTGAATGCTTTTCGGCTGATTGTTTAATCAAATGCAGTAGTAAAATAATACCAAAACTAAAAATTTTATTCAGTTTGTCATCTTTACTCATTTCGGTCATCTCTTCAACTAGCAGCAATGCACCAGGAATATTGCCATTAATCAGCAATTGTTGAAGTTCTAGCAATTCTTCCATAACTTAAACCTCCTGAATTAAATTGCTCAAATTAAGATTGTGAGAGATTATTTCAAAATACCCACACCTATATGCGTGAGATAAAATTCCTCTCCTTCTGATTCGCGTAACGCATCCAAATAAGCATCAATACCACGAGGTTGAGGAATTTCGCTATCTTGAAGATGAAAAACTAGGGCTGAACGCATATTATCTAAAGTTGTTTCCAGTGTCTCACCTGTAGCAACGCAACCCCACACATCAGGGGAGTATGCGGAAAATCCTGTTTCGGTTTTTTCCAGAACGATCAGATACTTATCCATTATTTGAGTCCTGCTTGTCTGAGAATGCTTCCTAACGTTCCTTTTCTGACATCATCACTCGTTTTTCCCGATACCGTTACCTTACCTAGCTTTGTTGGATGTTTAAACTGACGATGACTACCCTCTGTTCCTACCAGATACCAACCATCTGATTCAAGCAAGTTAATAACTTCTCGTACTTTCATGATAGATTCAGAAATTACTGAAGTTGTTTGTTTGAGTGCCGCCTGTACCAGCTTGTGAAATGTTAATCTGTTTACCAATAATGTTAATTGTGCCACCTGATTTCAGGGCTTGATATTTGTCCGCAAATGTGGCATTTTCTTCTACATCAGCAGTAGCAACCAACTCCGCAAAAATCGGATCGGGTGGGATTTGTTTGAGGACTTCTGGATTGAGATTTAATGCTTCTGGATTACCTGCGGCTAATGCTGTGGCTGTTTCTGGGGAATGGTTGCGGATTTTAGCAAGTGCTTCACGAACCTTTTGTTTTAAAGCATCACTAAAATCTTCGCCCTGTTTCTGTAATACTCCAGTTAGAAATATGGTAATCATGGCAGTAGCTACAGTTATGGGTTCCATAGAAATATTCCTTAAGATCGCCGAATATACTCATCTCATTATAATCACTTAAAACTAGCAACTAAGTTTGCTACAATTTTTTACCTAAAATTTTCTTCCCAGTCCCCATTCCCCTAACATGGTAGTGTAATCCGAATCATTATTAAGAGGTATTCCTTACCTCAAAAAAGACATACATAGCGGAAAATTGATCCTCAGAATTATCTCTGCAAGTAAAACAGACGGATAACTATGTTAGAACAAGGCACTATCAGTATACATACTGAGAATATTTTCCCCATTATCAAAAAATCTCTCTATTCAGATCACCAAATCTTCTTGCGGGAACTGGTATCCAACGCTGTAGATGCCATCCAAAAGCTAAAAATGGTGTCCCGCGCTGGTGAGTATAATGGAGACACAGGTGAAGACGAAATTACAATTGCCATTGATAAAGATAAAAAGACCCTCTCTATCTCCGATAATGGGATCGGTATGACCGCAGAGGAAGTCAAGAAATACATTAACCAAGTGGCTTTCTCTAGTGCAGAAGAATTTATTCACAAATATGAAGGGAAAGCAGACCAGCCAATTATTGGACACTTTGGTTTAGGTTTTTACTCTTCCTTCATGGTGGCAAAACAAGTAGAAATTGATACTCTCTCCTACAAAGAAGGTTCTCAAGCTGTTCACTGGACTTGTGATGGTTCACCAGCATTCACCTTGGATGAGTCTTCCCGCACTACTCGCGGTACTACTATTACCCTCACTTTAATGCCAGATGAGGAAGAATATTTAGAAGCTGCCAGAGTTAAGAATTTAGTTAAAACTTACTGTGATTTTATGCCTGTTCCCATCAAATTAGATGGGGAAGTATTGAATCAACAAAAAGCTGCTTGGAGAGAATCTTCTAGCAATTTAACCAAAGAAGATTATCTAGAATTTTACCGCTATCTCTATCCTTTTCAAGAAGAACCTTTGTTATGGGTGCATCTGAATACAGATTATCCGTTTATTATTAACGGGATTTTGTATTTCCCGAAAATGCGTCCTGATGTGGATGTGACTAAGGGACAAATTAAGTTATTCTGCAATCAGGTGTTTGTGAGTGATAACTGTGATGAAATTATTCCGCAGTTTTTGATGCCAATGCGGGGCGTGATCGATAGCACTGATATACCTTTGAACGTTTCTCGTAGTGCTTTGCAGGGCGATCGCACCGTTAAACGAATTGGTGACTACATAGCCAAGAAAGTAGGCGATCGCCTCAAAGAATTATACCGCGATGACCGCGAACAATACATCAGTGCTTGGAAAGATTTAGGAACATTCGTTAAATTTGGTGTTCTCAACGACGATAAATTTAAAAAACAAGTCGAAGACATCCTCATTTTCCGCACTACCGCCAAATTAAACGCCCAACCCACAGAAACACCTGCCGTTGAAGTCCAATCTTCAGAAGGTGATTTTTGGCAAGATGTCACCCCATCTAACACCAGCAGCACACCATATACCACCATCAAAGAATATCTAGAACGCAACAAAGAACGCCACGAAAATAAAGTATTTTACAGCACCGACGAAGCCACCCAAGCTACATATATAGAACTGCACAAAAGTCAAGGTTTAGAAGTTCTATTTATGGACTCCTTCATCGACACCCACTTTATTAACTTCCTAGAAAGAGAATATCAGGATGTTAAATTTACACGGGTAGATTCTGACTTAGATAATACCTTATTGGATGATAAATCCGGCGAAATTGTTGACCCTATCACCAACAAAACCAAAAGTGAAATTATCAAAGAATTATTTGAAAAATCACTCAACAAACCCAAAGTTAACATCCGCACCGAAGCCTTAAAATCAGACGATCCCCAAGGAACACCACCAGCAATGGTATTGTTACCAGAAATTCTCCGTCGTCTGCGGGAAATGAACGCCATGATGCAACAGCAAAACGCCGAATTTCCTGAAGAACATATTTTGTTAGTAAATACTGCCCATCCTTTGATTCAAAACCTTTTAACTATCAATCAAGGGGCTATTATTCAAGATGATGGAGAATCTCCCGCAGCGCAGTTAACAAAAATGATTTGTCAGCACGTTTATGATTTAGCCTTGATGTCCCAAAAAGGCTTTGATGCTGAAGGAATGAAATCTTTTGTTGAACGTTCTAATGATGTGTTAACCAAGCTTACAGAACAAGCGAGTAAGTAGATATTACAATATGTAGAGGTTTAGCAATGCTAAACCCTACCTTTTTATTGTTGACATATTTAAACTCAAAGCGTCACCCCATAGGAAATTGTCTGATAGCGTAGCGTGGCGTAAGCCATATCAGGATGTCCAGGATATGAGGATTTACAGGATAAAAACATTCAATATTTTTGGTGAAGTCCCTTAGAGATGTTCTTGATGGTTAATATAAGAACGAACCACAGTATTAATCATTGATTCATAGTCTTTCCCCTGGTTCTTAAACCATTCCAGAACATCACTATCTAAGCAAATGGAAATAGCTTTTTTCGTGATTGGTTTCACCATTTTAGCTGTTTCCCAAAAATGATCGTCTAATTTGGGAATATCAGAGGTATCAATAGCAGAATCTGGGATATTTTTGGATTTCTTCAAGACGTTTCGGCGAGATATTCATAGTATTATCCCCTTACACCCTGAAGTTGAAAAGTTTATCCTAGCCAACCGTTGTGGTTACAGGGTTGGCGATGTGGGTTTTTGATGCTATACTTTTTTTAACTTTTCTCATCAGTGCTAGGGCGAACAGAGAGCCGACAGTAGGCATAGTTGCGCCTCCGGGGATGTCGAAGGGGACAGAGGCATCTGGTGTAGCAGTAGCATACGTCCATTCCGTACCCGCTTGCAATTGAGTTTGTAATATCTCATCACTAAAGTACCATATATTAGGTTCGCCAGATGTTTCTCCATACGCAAAGAAAGGACTAGCTTCAGATATGTTCGGAAGCCCTAACTGAATGTTAACCGTTTGAGCAAATTGTTGAGCTAAAGCACTATTACCCCACCACACTTGAGATTGTAAGGTAGTAGCTAGGTCGTTATAAGTCCCTGTAACTGTCGTCACGTCATAGTTTGTTCCTCCAACATTAAACACCAAAGCTTGCGCTGGAGATGCGCTACTAGCTAGGATACCAGCAGCAGCAGTACCAACAACTAATGGCAGAATACGAGATAGTTTCATCAGAGTTTTCTCTTTTTGTTTGTAAATAACATCAACCGTACAAAGCAAGGGGTGATTTCAAATCCAGAAAGCAACTGGAACACCCAAGCATTGAAATATTAACTGCATTGTAAAAAAGAAGAACAACTCTGTCTAGTATCTTCACTGAAAAGTTATGTGAATCTTGAAACTATGTGAATCTTTATGACTACAGAGTTAGTAGAACAAGAAAAACAACGTGCTGAAAGATTAGCTGCACAATTGCGTGCAGCAGGTATTGAACCAGAAAACTGAAAGTAGGGTGGGCAATACCCACCGTATAATTAACCATCAATAACAGCAATACACTCAATCTCTACCAGCACATCTTTAGGTAGACGGGAAACCTCCACACAAGCACGTGCTGGGGCAGTTTCTTCTGAAAAATATTTGGCATAAACCGCATTAACAGCGGCAAAATCTTTCATATCAGCTAAAAATACACCTGTTTTAACTACATCATTAAAAGTCGCGCCGGCTTCTGTGAGGATAGCTTCAATATTTCTCATCACCTGTTCCGTTTGCTTAGTGACATCATCGGTATAAACAACATCACCCAAACGAGGATCAATAGCTATTTGTCCAGCTACAAACAGCATTTGTCCAGAAGCAAGAATGGCTTGATTATAGGGTCCAACGGGTGCTGGCGCATTATCGGTACGGATAACTTTACGAGTCATATAAATCTCTTTTGGCTCTTTTGGTAAAGGTGCATCTGGTTTAATGAAGTCTACATTAGGGGATGCTGAAAAAGTCTTTCCGTGAAGGCAGGGAACAGGGAACAGGGAACAGGGAACAGTTTCAAGAGTTTGATGGGAGCGATTTTTCTTTGGTATCAAACTTAAATGCAAGGTTTTCGAGTTTCCACCTCGTAAAAGCTTGCACTTTTTTTACCTCAAAACGGCTCAAACCCTTTACCTGTAATCTTTTCATGTTTATTCAGCAAACCCTACATTAACATCTGTTGTGTAAACTTCTCCATCTGGCATTATCGCACCTGTGAGGTCAGCATTTTTAAAGGTTGCACCATATATATTTGCGCCGGTTAGATTTGCTTTTTTCAGATTTGCACTGTTGAAATTTGCATTCATCAAGTTTGCATTTTCTAGACAAGCTCTTTCTAAATTTGCACCTTGTAAACTGGCATTGTTGAGGTTGACTTGCCCCAGGAAGACAGCAACCAAATCCGCTTCAGCTAAATTCGCACCTGATAGATTACATTTTTCTAGATTGGCACCTCGAAATTGAGCTTTTTGAAGATTGGCATTTTTAAGTGCTGCACTATTGAGACTTGCCTGAGTCAAGTCTGTTTCTGCCAAGTTTGCCCCAATTAGATTTGTATTATTGAGGTGAATGCTCTTCAAATTCGCCTGATATATACTAGCATTGCTCAAATTGGCACTATTCAAGCTTGCTCCAATCAACCAAGCCAAGTTAAGGTCTGCCCAGCTTAGATTTATTGAAGAACCTTCTATTAATTGCAAATCTGCATTTTTTAGACAGGCTCTAGTAAGGACAACACTATTAAGTTTTGCTCCAATTAGGATTGCCTCACTTAAATCTGCTCCATTCAAATTTGAATTATATAGGTCTATCTCTTTGAGGTCTGCACTTTTAAGGTCTACCCCTCCCAAATTTACAGAATGAAACTTCCGTTGTCCTGCGGCGTACTTTTCTAAAAGTTCTTCAGCGTCCATAATATCACTATTAAATACTCATATAAGTATAAAATTATGCTGTCTTGTAAAATACAGGTATTGATGGCGATATTGCTTAATGGGTAATTATAGTGTTACACTAACACTAGCTAACACCAAATGACAAGAGGAGCGAAATCAAGAGAAAATGGAAGCATAAAAATATTTAGCAATGCTGTTATGACCCAAGGAAAAAGACTCAACATATATTTCACAGACGAAGATGATTTAAAGCTTTATGCAGAAATATCAACAGCAGCGAAAAACGAAAAACGCTCTATGAGTCAAATGATGAAAATACTTGTCAGTGATGCACTAGCAAACCGCCAAAAACAAAAAGAACTAACATGACCACAGAACAAAGGCTTGACCGTGTAGAAAGTGAATTTGCTACCATTCGGCAACTGCTAACCTCAGCTGCTACTTATGCTGAGTCAGCTAATAGACGAATTGATGACTTAGGTGCAAAACAAGACCGTACTCAGACACAACTTGATCAGCTAGGGGTAAAAGTTGACCAATTATCAAATCGAGTTGATGAGTTTGTCTTTCATACCCAACGCCTATTTAACAAAGCAGGTAGTGAGACAGAAGAAACAAAAGCACGAACTGAGCGATTAGAAGCATTAATGTTAAAACTTGACCGGAACTATGAAGAGCAAAAATCACAGTTTCAAGAATTCCAACGTTCAACTAATGCAGCTTTGGAACGAATTGATAGAGTTTTAGACTATCTTTTAAGGCAGTCTGGGAGTTAGACAGCTTGAGTTTAGCAATGCTAAACCCCTGTTTATCCTTTCTTCTTCTCTTCCTCTCTTCCTCTCTTCCTTCGCGTCCTTCGCGTCCTTCGCGGTTCATTTCTCTTACCCCAACCTTGGACGAATCCCATAATTTCTATATTGCCAATAATCCCGCAAAATCCGGTCATGATCAAAACATAAATTACCGGGAACACACCAAGGCTCAAAAATCCCCACATCCTTAGCATCATCACCCGCTATAGGTTCACCCGTTGCTGTTGCTAAAAACACAATACTAATCGTATGCTGACGGGGATCACGACTAGGATCAGAATAGACCAAAAACTGCTCAATCAACTCTATTTGTAAACCTATTTCTTCCTTAGCTTCCCTTCGTGCTGCCACTTCCACAGGTTCACCATAATCCACAAAACCGCCAGGTATAGCCCATCCAAAAGGTTCATTATGTCGCTCAATCAAAATAATCGGCCGATGAGGTCTATCAATTAATTCGATAATAATATCAACCGTAGGCGCTGGATTTCTGTAAATCATAGTTATTTGTGAAGTAGCTTAACCTAATTTGAGAAGATACAAGTTATTTTTTAGATGAATTTTTATGTTATTTTTGTCGTTTTTGGCGTAGAAAGGAAATCATTTTTTGGTCTTCATTTTTGATGTGATGAATCAGCCAATCCGTCAAGAAATGCGATACCGTAATGGTAATATCAGATTTATTCTGGATCTTTATTTGTTGATTAAACTCTTTCACCTGTTCCCGAAGAAGTTCATGTTTTGCTTTATGATCCAGGTAGCCTGGATAGTTATTTTTAAGCATCACTTCTTCTTCTGTTTCAAAATGAATAGTTGTGTAGATGTTGAGAATATCTAAAGTTCTTTCGAGTAATTCTGCTCCTCTTCCTGCCAGCATGGCACTATTGAGGGCATTAATAGCATGGAAGAGACTTTGATGCTGATTATCAATGAGTATATAGCCTGTTTCATACTCAGGTCGCCATTGGGCAATTTCTATTTTAGAAGCACCAGAAACAAAGGATGGAATATCGTCAGGTTTAGATTCACTCCAATGACCATGACGGCAAAATACAATCATCTTGAGGTCTTCATCTTTAATGTGATGAATTAACCAATCGGTTAAAAAGTGAGAAACTGCATTCGTTAACTTGGATAAGTCATCGTGATTTTCTTTCTCAAAGCTCAAAACCTTGGCTTTTAGAGCTTCATGCTTCATCTTATGTTCTACATAACCTGGATATTTATGGTCTAGCATGAATTTTTCTTCAGTGTCAAAATGAATTGTAGTGTAGTCTTTTAAACTCTGAAGTGTTTTTTCTAGTAACGCTTGGCCTTGTCCTTCCAACATAGCACTATTCAGCGCGTTAATTGTACTAAACAAGCTTTGGTGTTGCTCATCAATGATTACATCTCCTGTTTCATACTCAGGTCGCCATTGTGCGATTTTAATATTCATATATAATTCCTCAAAAGAGAATAAAATTTAACTTCTCAGACAGCCACCTAACTCTGAAAGTCTTAGCTGTGTAAAACTTGCAATAAAAATCTTCGTATTTCTTTACGATTTTTGCTATTTCTTTATACTTAAAATCTATCTATATTAACTATACCATGATAACTTCAATTAAGTTCTCGATTGTTAGTTATAAACAGGACTTAGGCAAGTGGCATTTTAGTACAGTGCGTCAGAATAAATAATTTGTTAAGAATCAACATATTTTTAATATTTGACACACCATACAAAATAAATTAAATGTAACATTTGTGTAAGTCCTAATAGACAATCTACTCATATTTACCATTAATTATGCCTTTTCCTAGATCAAGCGGTATTTTGTTACATCCAAGTTCATTTCCAAGTCGTTTTGGCATTGGGGATTTAGGTTTAGAAGCTTATCGTTTTATTGATTTTCTCAAAGATAGCTACCAGCAATATTGGCAAGTTTTACCTCTAGGTCCAACTGGTTATGGTAATTCTCCTTATATGTGCTATTCAGCAATGGCGGGAAATTTCTTTTTAATTAGTCCTGAAAAGCTTGTAGATGAAGGTTTGTTGGTTTCGGAAGACTTTGCTAATTTACCAGAATTTCCAGCCGATAAAGCTGATTTTGAGCAAGTCATACCTATTAAAGTAAATCTTCTCAAAAAAGCCAGCGAGAATTTTAAAACTCACGCTACTGATCTGCAAAGAAAAGCATTTCACCATTTTTGTAATACCAAAGGCTATTGGCTCAATAATTATGCTTTATTTATGGCGATCAAAGATGCCCAAAATGGTGCAAGCTGGCACACTTGGGAAGCAAAACTGGCGAAAAGAGAACCCGCAGCATTAGCTCAAATAGAACGAGATTTAGCGCCAGAAATATTTTATTACAAGTTTGTCGAATATGAATTTTTCCGTCAGTGGTCAGAATTGAAGATGTATGCCAATCAAAACGGTATAGAGATTATTGGTGACATCCCTATTTATGTAGCTCATGATAGTGCTGATGTGTGGGCTAATCCCGATAATTTTGCTTTAGATGAAGAAACGGGTACAGCGGCTTTAATGGCAGGTGTGCCACCAGATTATTTTAGTGCTACTGGTCAATTGTGGGGCAATCCTGTCTACAACTGGGAAGAGTTGCAAAAACAGGATTTTAAATGGTGGGTGCAACGTTTTGAGGCCATGCTGGATTATGTAGATATAATTCGGATTGACCATTTCCGAGGATTTGAGGCTTATTGGGCTGTACCCCAAGGTGAAGAAACTGCTATTAATGGTGAATGGATTGAAGCGCCAGGAGTAGCTTTGTTTGAGGTGATTAAACAAAAGTTGGGTAAGTTACCTATATTGGCTGAAGATTTGGGAATTATTACAAAAGAGGTGGAAGCACTGCGAGATCAATTTGAGTTTCCTGGGATGAAGGTATTACATTTTGCTTTTGGTTCTGATCCCGGTAATCCATTTTTACCTTTTAACTACCCACGTAACGCTGTAGTTTATACTGGCACTCATGATAATGACACGACTGTAGGCTGGTTTAATACTACGAATGATTACGAAAAGCAAAATTTGTTGTTGTATTTGGGATCTATCAGTCCTGATGGGATAAACTGGGATTTAATCAGATTAGCTTTGAGTTCCATTGCCAATCAAGCGATTATTCCTTTGCAAGACGTTTTAGGGTTGGGAACTGACGCAAGAATGAACTATCCCGGTAAGGCTGAGGGCAATTGGGACTGGCGCTATCAATCTGGTTGTTTGACTCAAGAATTGAGCGATCGCTTAAAGATTATTACCAAACTTTATGGACGCGCTCCCAGAAATTCCTGATCACAAAATCATGAATCCGTAGAATAAGTAATACTTGCCTTTGATTACTCCCAACTCAATGCTTCTGTAGGGATTGGCTAAACTTAAGTTGGTGTCCAACTATAACACAGGTGTTTGACTGTAGGTATAATTAATCACATCAAAAATTAACAGAAATGTTATGTATTCTGTGGCATCACGAGTGATAAATTTTCTATTTAGTTAGCCCAATCCCTACTAAATCAACACCTTTCACGACCTAATTTTAGCGGCGGCAATCCTGATTTCTTCCGCCTTGCCTGGTTGTCCCATTTGCTTCGGTTGTTGTTGATTAACACTCATAAACACACCACCAGCATTATCTGTTTTCACGGTCAGTTCCTCAGTGGCTTTCCAATTGCGATGAGTTCCTTTTGGCAGAATCCCCTCAAATTCGGTTTTACCGTCAGCAACAACACGAATCCAGGATGATGACTTCAATGTGACACCGATCTCTACTGCTTGAGGTTCTGGAATGCTACTACCAACTTGAATCTCCTCCATATTCTTGGCTTGGAGTTGATTTGTTGTTAAATCAGAGTTCTTTTGCACCTGCTGTCGATCTTGTCTATTATTTGCTTCTAAAGCAGCCTGATTCAGCAACTGAGATAAGCCTTTGACAGAGCAGATAATGACAAAAATGTAAAGCAAGTACAGATGCACAGGACGCAATTGAGTAATAGGTTTAGGTTTCCATCTGTTTTGTAAACTCACAGGTTGAGAACCAATGGGAAAATTACTGGCAAATTCGGCTCCCTTTAGTCCCAAGGCATCAGCAAACTGCCTGATTAAACCCTGAATATAAATTGGTTCTGGTAAATCGTTTAAATCACCCGCTTCAATTGCGTGTAGCAGTCGGCGAGGTATTCTAGTTAATCCGACAATTTCATCTAGGGATAAACCCTGTTGTTCACGCAAAATTCTCAATTTATTACCCAATTGTGCTAATTTTTCCGCCTGTTCTTCCTTTATTGATGGTTTATTAAGCTTTTCATCTTTCTTTTTTAGCCATTTCATGATTTTGATTACACTCCGTAACTCAGCTTAATCTTTAATAGGTATCTGCTTTATCTGCTTTTTTAAAAAAATCATCTCCTCCGGGGTGAGATGACGATAGTCACCCACGCTGAGAAATCCAGCTTTTGGGGTTTGTAATTGAATTGAACCTATGGCCGTGCGATGCAGTTGAATCACTGGATATCCTAACTGTTCAGCGACACGACGAATCTGGCGATTTCTTCCCTCTTGCAAAATAATTTCTAATTTGCTTTGGTGAGCCAAAGATTCAATTAATTGCACTTTAGCTGGTCGTGTCTTTCTTCCTTCCAGAAATACACCTTCACGCCACCTCCCTAGAACTACTTCTGGGGGATGTCCTTTAACGACAATATGATATGTCTTAGCAATATTATGACTAGGATGAGTTAGCGCAAATGTCAAGTCCCCATCATTTGTTAATATTAATGCCCCTGTTGAGTCTGAATCCAAGCGTCCAACTGGGTGAATACCTAAACCATGTCGCAATTTTTGTGGCAATAAATCCAAAACAGTAGGCCTGCCTTGGGGATCATCACAGGTGGAAACAACTCCGGGTGGTTTATGTAGTAACAAATAAATTAAAGACGGACGCTGGCTGTGAGAGACTGTTTGACCATCAATGGAAATTGTGTCTCTTTGGGGATCGACTTTTTGACCTAAATGTGCCAAAATCCCATTTATCTTCACTCGCGATCGCTTAATCATCTCTTCAGCTTCGCGACGTGAGGCAATGCCCCATTGAGAAATTATTTTTTGTATCCGTGCCTCCATGTAAAAATTAATTCTTCCTTTATTACAGTTATCAGTTGTCAATCTATGTGCTGTTAGCTGTTTTTAAATTGAATACCTAAAATTTCATCTTCTCATTTTGTAGTTAATAGTCATAAGTTTTATATTTAAGAATAGGTTAAGCTTCCGGATTTTTTTCAGCAAATATACCAAATCAAGTTGTTAAATGACTCCTAAAAGTTCTCCAGTAACGAATGGTAAGAAAATACGATTTATTACTCAAGCTCTCACCACAGCCATCAAGCTTTGGCTAAGAACACAACTAACTCAAGTATCTCAGATTGAGGTCGAGATTGGCGCAAGCGATCGCCAACTCCTTTCTGGTTGTATTCCATCTGTGTCTATTTTTGCTACTAATGCAGTTTATCAAGGTGTTCATGTTACACGCATTCAAATGCTGGCAGAGAATATACAGATAAACATTGGAGGTATACTTAAGGGTCAGTCCCTACGACTATCACAAATTGTGCCAGTGTTGGCTGAACTGGTAGTGGAAGAACAGCATCTTAATGACTCCCTTACATCCGCATTATTATCAACTGCCTTAAATGATGTACTGGTAAAACTATTACCAGAAGCATGGGAAAAATCCAAGCCTATTTCTTGGCAGGAAATTACACTTGACAATGATCGCTTGATCATATCTGGGGTTTTATCACCCCAAAGTCAACCTAAATTGCTTGAGCTTGCAGCGGGGTTAGAGCTACTCAATGGGCAGGAATTACAACTATCTCAGATTCAAATCAAACAGAACCAAGCCGTAATTTTAGAAAATCCTGCTGGATATAATTTAGACTTGGGATCAGATGTTGAACTCCACGAAATAACTTTCAAATCTAAACAATTAGTATGCCGTGGACGAATTAATGTCAATCCCTAAATTCACTGATTAGTGATAACTTGTCAGTTATCAGTTTCTTTACTGTTAACTTTTCCCTGTCATCTGCTATACCAAAAGCGTTACAAAGTAGTAAACTAAAGGGGCTGTAAAAATATAACTATCAGTCCGGTCTAATATACCACCATGACCTGGTATCAATTGTCCTGAATCTTTCACACCTGCATCTCGCTTCAACATAGATTCAGTCAAGTCACCTAAAAGACTGGCAATACCAATCAACAAACCCAAGGCTAAACCGGTGATTAAGTAATTAGGCAAATTCAGAAAATAAGCCCCTGCTAAAGCTACTATAACGCTGGCTGTGATTCCAAATACGGCACCTTCTACAGTTTTTTTCGGGCTAATATCTGATAAACGAGTTTTACCGAAGAACTTACCAATAATGTAAGCTCCAATATCAGCAGCCCAAATACATAAAAAAGTTAAAATTGTGTATGTTAAACCTTGTGATAAGTTAGCTAAATTACCCTGTGTTAAAATGTCGTTCCAGTTGTCAGGCCAGTAACCACCTAAAGGGATATTACTAATGGCTACGCTGTCGAGATTTCGCAACCTGACCCAATAACTAGGCAAATAACCGACATAAAATAACCCCATAATGGAAGCGGAAATATCAGCAATGGTGGCAAATTGGGGTTGAAATAGCAGGTAAAAACAAATAAGCGTACCAGCTATGGGCATAACAGCATCCGCTAAACTACTATCAAGAGTGCAAATTATTAATAGAGCTTGACTTACAAACATAGTAGTTTTGCCAGCAGGAGATATGCCTCTAGCTCGCACCAAATTAAAATATTCCTGTTGACCTAAAAAGACAACGATCGCAATTGCTATGGTAAAGTACCAGCCCCCTAAGAGGGTTGAAGACAAAGCAAGGGCGATCGCAATAACTCCACTAATAATTCGAGACCAAGGCATAATAGTATTTTGGATTTTAGATTTTGGATTTTGGATTGCATCCAAAACCGAAAACCGAACAGATTTAATCTAGTTTCTCACCACTGAGAATAAAAATGGGATCAGCTGCGACAAAGGTTTGTGAAAAGCCTTTTGTTTCTAAGCGGTTAACAGCAGACTGTACAACTTCGATATTTATGGCTCTTAACTGAGAAAAGCTTTGGGAAATAGCATACAGACTTTCTAGATTAGCAGCTGTAGCGACCACTCGCCCGGATGGTGGTAAATAATGCCACACAGCTTGCAAAATTGCCTGTATAGCTTTTCCTCCTTCAATACAGACGCGCTGTGGAGCCAGTTTAATTTTTTCTAAACACTCTGGGGCGCTACCTTCAATAACTTCCACATTTTTTAACTCAAAGCGATCGCAGTTGCGTTTAATCAGGTTAGCCACTTCTTCATCTCTTTCTACAGCGATTACCCGTCCCTGTGGACACAGCAACCCCACTTCAACAGGAATTGTACCTGTCCCTGCACCAATATCCCATAATACTGAATTTGGTTGCAGTCGTAGTTGGGAAATTAACAATAACCTCAATTCTCGTTGACTCAAAGGGATACCTGGTAAATTCTCAAATAATTCATCGGGAATACCAGGGGTAACGTAAGGCCAAAGTTGGGAAGGCATAAGCAATTAAAAATTAAAAATTAAAAATTAAAAATTAAAATTTCACTTGTCAGATATCATTCTTAGACTAGCGCAGTCAAAGGTGTAAATCAACCTACTTGCAGATTAACCTCAGACTGAGCCATGATTGATTTGTGATCACAACTGGGGTGCAAACTCATAAAAAGTGATAAATTTATGGGAAATATCTTAGCAAATCGTTATGAAGTGCAAAAGCAGTTAGGCAAAAAAGCCGGACGACGCACGCTATTGGCAAAAGACTTAACAACTGAAGAAATGGTAATTGTGAAATTACTTTCCTTTGGTAGTGATTTTCAATGGGATGATCTGAAGTTATTTGAGCGAGAAGCCGAAACTTTAAAATCTTTGTCTCATCCTTGTATACCGCGTTATTTAGACTATTTTGAAATCAACTCTGATGAATTTAAAGGTTTTGCGCTCATTCAAACTTATATACCAGCTAAAACCCTAGAACAATACTTGCAAAGTGGACGCAAGTTTACAGAATCAGAAGTTAAACAAATTGCTAAATCTGTCCTCAAAATTCTCGTTTATCTACATACCCTGAATCCACCTGTAATTCACCGTGATCTTAAGCCTAGTAATATATTATTAGGAGACAGAACAGGTAATACAGTCGGTCAAGTTTATCTGATAGATTTTGGCTCTGTACAAACAGTTTTAGCCACAGAAGGAACAGGAACAAGAACTATTGTAGGGACTTATGGTTATATGCCACAGGAACAATTTGGTGGAAGAACTGTTCCCGCTTCTGATCTTTATAGTTTAGGGGCAACATTAATTTATTTAGTGACTGGTTCTCATCCCGCAGATTTACCAGAAAAAGATTTTCGCATTCAGTTTGAAGAAATTGCTAATTTAAGTGAAAATTTTACTACCTGGTTAAAAATGATGACTGAACCCAGTTTAGTAAAACGTTTAAATTCTACGGATGAAGCATTGAAAGCATTAAAAAAACCTCTTTTACCAACTTCAAAAAATACGAATTTAATTGCTAAAAAACCAACTGATAGTAAAATTAAGCTAATAAAGGATCAAGATTACATAGAAATCATCATTCCCCCTGTGGGCTTAAAACTGTCTACAGTCGGCTTATTTTTTGGGAGTGTAGTTTTAAGTTATGCAACTTGGTTGTATGCGTTGCTGTATATACAAAGTTCAGCATTTGATACCTTAGTATTAATATTTTTATCTGGTTTTTTAATTACCTCATTAACATTAATATATAAATTCATGTTTCGCTTGTTTGGTAAAATCAGATTATTGATCAATCAACGTCAAATTACATTAACACATGAATTGTTTGGGATAAAAATAAAATTTACCAGACCAGCGAAAAAAAAAGATATTTGTTTACTGCAAAGAATCAGAAAAGCAGGTTATAAAGACCTAAAAGTTAATACAGTAGAAATTAAAGCCAAAATTATCATTTGGGCTGGTAAACATAAACAATACATTCTTGGTAATGATAATGAGTTAATATCTGAATCAGAACTTGATTGGCTGGTACATGAATTAAGTGATTGGTTAGATTTACCAATTAGGACTGAATAAATTCTATAATCAATAACAGTGACGCAAGAGGAAAATTATATGTTTGGATTAGGATGGCCGGAAGTAGCGATAATTGCTGTAGTTGCTATTTTGATTTTTGGATCGAAGAAAATTCCTGAATTGGGGGGAGTGTTAGGAAAAAGCTTGAAGAATTTCCAAGAGGGAATTAAAAAGACTGATGAAGATGATAATTCAGAACAATCATAGTTGTCATAATCAGGATGTCCAGGATTTCAGGATTTTTAGGATGAGGATTTTGATAAATCCCTGACTTCCTCATGAAAGAAGAAATCAGGGACATTATCTCATTGATTTTGCTGTAATTCTGTATCAATTAACCTTTGGAATTCCTCCAAGGAATTAACATTGATACTTGATAAAAGCAGCTTTTCTAAAATAGTTATATCCTCAATTTTTTTGAGAGACTCGCTCATCAATTTGGTAACATTATTAAATCTGTTGGACAGAATTTTGATAATATTGTTTTGGCAGGTTTTTCTAGCACCTTTGATTTCACCTTTGGCTTCACCCCGTTCTTCTGCCATTTCTTCAATAGTGCTTAGGAAAGGCATATTTAACTCCTTTTCATGTTGTTCTAATTTCTGGTTGAATTCTGTTTGTAATGGTGGTGGTAAGGTCATCATTTTATCAATGAACTTAACTAAATTGATAATATCAAATCTAGTTAAACCCTTTTGATATAATGGTCTGACTATGTTCCATTTCCATTGTTCTCGTTGCGTTAAGTCTTTAGTCGTGGCTTTGGTTTTCAGATGTGCCATAACTATTAACCTAAGTTGCTAGTTATCTAAGCTTATGTAATTAGTAATTAAATTTACATTTTCATCCTGTAAATCCTTTAATCCTGGACATCCTGATTCTGACAATCAAATCCTTTAATCATGGACATCCTGATTCTGACAATCAATTTATTTAATAATTTATTGATAACTCAAAAAAAAACCGACGACCAGACGAACTAATAACACAAAGAAAAATCATTAGTAGGGACAATTCATGAATTATCCCTACCTGACATTAAAGTAGGGTATTAACCACGGAAGAAGGTGCTACCCCATTTTGGGAATCGTTGATAGTAGTAGTTGTGTTTTGTGGCTGTATTTCTTCCTGTACACCCCGCACCTTAATTAACTTAATAGCCCTGTTAACGCTTTCTGGTAAAATTACCACCAGACTGCCATCGGGAGCCATATCTAAGGCTTTGTTAATGGCTTGGGTTTCATCCAGAATTGATTCAAAGCGGGAGTTAGGCTTAACTTGGGTAATGCCTTGAACAATCAAATCTGAAGCCGAACCGCGCAATCTTCCTCTAGTGTCATCATCTTCTTTGACAATGATGTAGTCAAAGATATCTGCTGATAATTTACCCAGAGTAACAAAATCTTCGTCACGGCGATCGCCAGGGCCACCAATTACACCAATGCGTTGTCCAGTTGTCCAGTTGCGGACAAAAGAACCCAAAGCTTCATAACTGGCAGGATTATGGGCATAGTCTACCAAAGCATGGTATTTACCCAAATTGAACAGATTCATTCGTCCTGGCGTTTGACTAACTGAAGCGCGGAAAGTCCTTAAACCAGCGCGAATTTGCTCAATAGTCACATTCTGCACAAAAGCTGCCAAACTTGCGGCTAAAGCATTGGCAATCATAAATGGTGCTTTTCCGCCCATTGTCAAGGGAATATTTTCTGCTCTTTCTATGCGGTGTGTCCAATCACCTTTGACAATTGACAGATAGCCATTTTCATAAACTGCTGCCACGCCTCCTTTTTGGATATGCTTACGCACCAAATCCGAATCCGGGTTCATAGTGAAGTAGGCAATATTCGCTTTTGTCTTTTCTGCCATCGCCGCAACGCGGTGATCATCGGCATTAAGAACCGCATAGCCATCAGGGAATACAGCTTCTGCGACTACACTTTTGAGATTAGCTAATTGTTCAATGGTATCAATATCGCCGATGCCTAAATGATCTGCGGCAACATTTAACACCACACCCACATTAGCAGATTCAAAACCTAAGCCAGAACGGAGAATACCGCCACGAGCCGATTCTAATACCGCTACTTCTACAGTTGGGTCTTGGAGGATGACATGGGCGCTTTGGGGACCTGTGTTGTCTCCAGCTTCAACTAAGTAATCCCCGATATACGTGCCATCTGTAGTGGTATAACCTACAACTTTTTTTGTTTGCTTATAAATATGTGCTAACAGACGAGTTGTAGTAGTTTTGCCGTTGGTGCCTGTGACGGTGAGGATAGGAATTCGGCTAGGCTTTTCGTTGGGAAACAGCATATCCATCACTGCACCAGCAACGTTGCGGGGGATGCCCTGACTGGGGGCAACGTGCATCCGAAAACCAGGGGCAGCATTCACTTCCACAATGACACCATCCACATCTCTGAGAGGACGGCTAATATCTGTGGTGACAATATCTAAGCCGGCAATATCCAAGCCGATAATTCTCACTACCCGTTGTGCTAACCAAACATTTTCTGGGTGAATTTCATCGGTGCGGTCTACAGCACTACCACCCGTACTTAAATTGGCTGTTGCCCGTAAATAACAAAGAGTTCCCTTGGGAGGTACGCTATTGAGGGTATAACCTTGCCGTTCTAGTAGCTGATAGCTGGTACGGTCTAGTTCAATTTTAGTGAGGACGTTATCGTGTCCTTCGCCGCGATTGGGGTCTTGGTTGGTTTCGGTAATCAGTTCAGCAATGGAGGATCTGCCATCACCAATTACGTGTGCCGGTACTCGTTCCGCTACGGCGACAACTTTACCATCTACCACTAATACCCGGTGGTCACGACCGACATAATAGCGTTCCACAATAATTGAACGGGAAACTTGTCTGGCTGCTTCATAAGCCGCCTCAGCTTCATCCCAACTTCTGATATCAATGGTGATACCACGGCCATGATTACCATCTAAAGGCTTGATGACTATGGGATAACCACCAACATACTCAATGGATTCTTCTAAGTCATCCAAGAAGTTAATTACCGTACCTCTAGGTACAGGCACACCATTAGCCGCGAGAATGCGTTTTGTAGCTTCTTTGTCACAAGCTAATTCTACGCCGAGAATGCCTGTGTTATCGGTCATGGTTGCCTGCATTCGCTTCTGGTTGACCCCGTAGCCTAGCTGAATCAGAAAGCGTGCGGCTAGAGGCATCCAGGGAATACCTCTTTTTTCTGCTTCTTTGATGATCGCTTCTGTAGAAGGACCCAAGGAAGCTTCACGGCTAAAGTCTTTCAGGTCTTGGATATCTTGCTCTAGTTCTGCCTTGGGATAACGGCCCCGATCAACAATACTTTGACATAGCCGTACTGCTGCACGTCCTGCATAACGTCCCGCTTCCTCATTTATGTACTCAATCACTACCTGGTAAACTCCAGGTGTGGCAGTCTCACGGGTGCGGCCAAAACCTACGTGCATTCCAGCTAATTCCTGGAGTTCTAAGGCCACGTGTTCTACGATATGGCCCATCATAGTGCCTTCTCGTACCCGCATCAAAAAACCACCACGACAGCCAGGAGAGCAATAATGACCCTCCAGACTTGGCAGTGCCTCAACTAATCCTTCATAAAAGCCAGGGATTTCATTTGAGGGCGTTTCCGCAAGGTTTTCTAGATCAAGGCGCATGACGATCAGCTTATGGCGTCGAATGCTCCAGTAGTTTGGGCCGCGTAAGGTCTGGATCTTGAGGATTCTCATGGGAATAGGTAGATGGAGATTCGGAACCAAAATTCTAGTTTCTTACTGGAATTGACCGCTAAACTGTTTGTTATGAACAGTTTTTTCTTTTCAGATAGTATTTAGTCCAATATTTTGGGCAGTAAGAAATCAAGTGCGGTCAAATCAGTGTAACCTCAGATACTCTATCCCGTCAGCTGGAGATCCGATGCACAGCGGGTAAAACAGTACGTTGGTAAAGATGGAAACGATCTCCGTAACTGAGGATATGTAGGCGTAAATTATGCACTGTCAATGGTTCATTGGCACTAACATGGGGTTCGTTAGTATGAGTCAGTTCTGTGGGGTCAACAATGGTAACACTGCCTTTACCCATAACTTGTAACCAACCATCGCGTTCAAACACAGCACAAGTATCTTCATCAATGCCAATGCCTAGACGGTCAGGATGTGCTGCGATCGCACTTACAAGTCTCCCCATGCGATTCCGGTTATGGAAATGTTGATCCACTATGACTTCAGGAATAAATCCTAAACCCGTTGCCATATCGACTAGGGAACGATTTGGTGTTTCACCACTCCCACCACCGGCTATCATGTGATGTCCCATTACCGCTGCACCTGCACTAGTTCCTGCCAGTGTTAGTTGTCCTGCTCTTACCCGCTGCCGGATAATATCCATTGCGGCTGTGTCAGAGAGAACTCCACAGAGACGTAATTGGTCTCCTCCTGTTAAAAAGACACCAGTACAGGCTTCTAGAGATGCTTTAATTTGAGAATTGTCGCATTGTTCACGTTCGCGAATGTCTAAAATCTCAACTTTTTGGGCACCCATTTCTTCAAAAATGCGAATATACCGACCACCGATGATGGCAGGTTCGCGGGAGGCGGATGGAATAATTGTAATATACGCCTTACTAGCACCAGCACGAGCAACAAAAGTCCGCAGGATTTCGCGTCCGTGAACTTTGTCTTCTGCGCCTCCGATAACTAGAACGGCGGTTTTGGTTGCTTGGGGTGTCCTCATTTCCAGCGATTTAGCTTTTAATTGCTGCATTGTGTTTCTGCTGCTCCATAAAACTTATACAATGCTGATAGCGCAGCGTGGCGCAAGCCATACATTGCTGTTTATTTCCCGCTTCCACCAGAGCCACGGAGAGGGTTTCTTGTCCACGGGCGTAAATTCCGCCAGAGCCTGGCGTACAAATTTAGGGGTTGCATTCAACAGGTTATTAGCTCCTGTCAACAACTTCAGGTAAATTTAACAAGGTTTAATAGCCTGTTGATTTTCGCCCTTTGCTTTTTTGAGAGGACACTTTTCGGAGATTGGCTCGGCACAAGCCGTTCCAATTTTTTCGTTAACCCACACGATGCCTCCTGGAAGTTGTTAACTTGGGTTGGATTATTAATTTAAATTTAGTTGTGACAATATTTAAACATAAATTAAGTAATTAGAAAAATTAGAAAAATTTTTGAACGCACCAAAAACCCAAGAGTTTTGGTAATTTTAGATACTGTTGATCAAGGGGAAGAAGAGGGTGTAGGGTGTAAGGTGTAGGGTGTCAGGGGAGAAACTAATTAAAAATTAAAAATTAACACTCTTCTGCCTTTTACCTCTTAGCTTTTTTGGCAACTGACGTTAACCAGAAATTTACGTTAAATGTTCCAATCTCAGATTAGTGTCATTGAATACGAATTACTGTGCGTTTTGATATAGTTACGCTTTTTCCTGACTGTTTTAGCTCGGTTCTCGGTTCTGGACTGTTAAGCAAAGCTCTAGCCAAACAGATTGCTCAGGTAAATTTGGTTAACCCCAGGGACTTTACCACGGATAAACATCGTAAGGTCGATGATGAACCTTACGGTGGTGGTGTGGGGATGCTGATGAAGCCTGAACCAATTTTTGCTGCTGTGGAGTCGCTACCATCGTTACCCCGGCGAGATGTGATTTTAATGAGTCCCCAAGGTCAAACTATCAATCAACCCCTGTTGCGGGATTTGTCCACGAATTACGACCAATTGGTGGTGATTTGTGGTCACTATGAAGGGGTAGATGATAGGGTGCTGAATTTGGTAACTCGTGAGGTATCTTTGGGTGATTTCATTTTGACTGGTGGAGAAATTCCCGCTATGGCTTTACTGAATGGGGTAGTACGTTTACTACCAGGGACGGTGGGTAAGGAGGAATCTCTCAAAGCAGAAAGTTTTGAAGAGGGATTGTTAGATTTTCCTCAGTACACTCGTCCCGCTAATTTTCGGGGGTGGAAAGTACCGGATGTGTTATTGAGTGGAAACCATGCGGAAATTGCTAGGTGGCGTTTCCAACAACAACTTGAACGCACCGCTTCCCGTCGTCCCGATTTGCTGGAAAAATGGCAACAAGAGAGGGAACAGGGAACAGGTGACAGGTGACAGGGGGAAAATCACCAGTCACCAACTATCAACTATCAACTATCAACTGACTATGAACATCAGAATCGGTAACGGGTACGATATTCACAGATTGGTGAGCGATCGCAATTTAATTTTAGGCGGTGTTCACATTCCTCATGAACTGGGTTTATTGGGACACAGTGATGCTGATGTCCTCACCCACGCCATCATGGACGCTATGTTAGGAGCATTATCTTTAGGCGATATTGGTCATTATTTTCCACCAACCGATCCCCAATGGAAAGGGGCTGATAGTCTTGTATTATTGAAACAAGTACATCAGTTAATTCTTGATCAAGGTTGGAAAATAGGAAATATTGATTCTGTCGTAGTTGCAGAACGTCCTAAATTAAAACCCCATATTTCTAAAATGCGGGAGAAATTAGCAGCAGTTTTAGAATTAGAACCCAATCAAGTTGGAGTCAAAGCTACTACTAATGAAAAATTGGGACCAACTGGCAGAGAAGAGGGTATTTGTGCTTATGCTGTAGTTTTGTTAGTGACTGGTGATTAGTTAAATTATTTACTGAATTAGAGGAAACAATGATATGGATATCAAATTTTCTGATAATATTCCACAATATCTCCCTGACATTGTGTTTAAGAACAGGCATGAAAATGTTGTTTTATTAGTTGAAATAAAAGCTGAAAAACTTGAAACTATTTTCAGGCAAAATGCTATTTCTCAATTGAAAACATATTCACAGAATGTCAATCAAGATATTCCTTTCGGTATGTTTGTTGATTTGGAGGAAATTAATATTTTCTCATTGACTCAAGAGCAAAATATCAAAGATTCAGTATCTTTGAAAACAAATGATATACTCAGCACTTACGATCCGGAATTTAGTCAAAAAAGAATATTTCATTTTCATCTAGAAACTCTTGTTCAATCTTGGCTCAGAGATTTAGCATATCATTGGAATTCAGATAGCCCACCAGCATATAATGAAGTAGCCAAAATTGGCTTGTTGTCATTAATGGAAGGCGAAGAACATACTTACAGAATCAGAAATTAAATAATATAATTTACACTTACGTACTTTTTATTAGGAAAATCTAGGTGCTAATACTATACATTGAGACTAATATTATCATGGCTGTTGCCAAAGGAAGAGACTTAGAAGCAGAAAAACTGCTTCGTAATCCTCCTCCATCAATTAACATAGCTATACCTTCTATTTGTTATATTGAAGCCATTAATACATACAGGAAGGATAAGGAATATCAATTAAAATTTCAAGCAGAAATGGATAAACAGATTAACGAATCAATACGTGATCAAAAATCTGTTCACGCTAAATCTTTTTCTCGGCATTTACAAAAAGCATCTATTGAAAACACACTATTATTAAATGATATCCAAAACCGTTTCTCTGAAATCATAAATTTACTACTGGAAAATGCTGAAACAATAAATTTCCAGAATAATATAATTCAGGAAATTGGCTCACAAGTTTTCCTAGAGAAAGAAACTTTATTAATCAAAAATGATCTGATGGACAACTTGATTTTACAAAGTATTCTTGATCATGCAAATCAGCATCCTAGCGAGCAAAAAGTCTTCATAAGTGGTAACACTAAGGACTTTGGGAAACAGAATGAGAATGTGACACAAATTTTAAATAGAGCAGGTATACAATACTTTAGCAATACCAAGCATTTTCTGGGTTGGTTAGAGTCTCAATCATTATAATTTAATTATTTTAGGTCAATAAATTATGGCATTTATTAAAAACATTCTCAACCACACAAAACGCTTTTTATTAATCATCACTATCTTCTCCTTTACAACATTATCAATTACAGGTTGTAATCCCAGAAATTTCAAAAGTAATGCCAGTCAAGAAGTACCGCAATTAGTAACTAGTATTCTCAGCGATCCCAAAACCTTTAACTATGCACTTAGTTCCGAATCTCCTAATATTTTCGGTTATACTTATGAGGGATTACTCAATCAAAATCCACTCACTGGTGAACTAGAACCAAATTTAGCTGAATCCTGGGAAGTTTCTGATGATAAATTAAAAATAACATTCACTTTAAAGGATAATTTAAAATGGTCAGATGGTCAACCATTAACAGTAGATGATGTCGTCTTTACCTATAACAATATTTATCTAAATGAAGACATACCCACTGATGTTAGAGATATTTTGAGAATTGGTAAAGAGCGCAAATTACCATCTGTGAAAAAAGTTGATAATAGAAGGGTAGAATTTAGCGTACCCGAACCTTTTAGACCATTCTTACAAAGTGCTGGTGCTGCTATTTTACCTGCTCATGTATTAAGAGAATCAGTAAAAACAAAAGATCAAGATGGTAAACCGAAATTTCTGACAATGTGGGGTGTGGATACACCACCTGAGCAAATTATTGTTAATGGGCCTTATAAACTAGAACGTTATGATACCAGTCAACGGATAATTTTTCGGCGTAATCCCTATTATTGGCGTAAAGACGCTCAAGGTAAACCCCAACCTTATATTGAAAGGATTGTTTGGCAAATTGTCGAATCAACAGATACTTCTTTGTTACAATTTCGTTCTGGTGGTTTAGATGCTGTGGGGGTAGCACCAGACTATTTTTCTTTATTAAAGGTACAAGAAAAACAAGGTAATTTCCAAATTTATAATGGAGGTCCATCTACAAGTACAAGTTTTGTAGTTTTTAATTTGAATCAAGGGTCAAGAAATGGTAAACCACTGATAGACCCCATTAAATCACGTTGGTTTAATAATGTAGATTTTCGCCAAGCTGTGGCTTATGCAATTGATAGACAAACCATGATTAATAATACATTTCGTGGTTTGGGTAAACCGCAAGATTCACCCATTTCTGTACAGAGTCCCTATTACCTTTCTCCAGAAGCAGGACTAAAAGTTTATAACTATAATCCCGAAAAAGCTAAGGAATTATTACTCAAAGCTGGGTTTAAATACAATGATCAAAATCAGTTAGAAGATGATCAAGGAAACCGTGTTAGGTTTGCTTTACTTACCAATGCTGGTAATAAGATTCGTGAAGCAATGGGTTCACAAATTAAACAGGACTTGAGTAAAATTGGTATCCAAGTTGATTTTACTCCTTTAGCGTGGAATACTTTTATAGATAAGCTATCTAACACTTTAGATTGGGAAGCTTCTTTACTCGGTTTAACTGGTGGATTAGAACCAAATGATGGGGCTAATGTGTGGTCTCCTGAAGGGGGGCTACATATGTTTAATCAAAAACCCCAACCTGGACAAAAGCCAATAGAAGGCTGGAAAGTTGCACCTTGGGAAGCGAAGATTCATGAACTTTATATTCAAGGCGCACAGGAATTTGATGAAGCAAAAGTGAAAGAAATTTATGCTGAAAGTCAACAATTAACCCAGGAAAATTTACCATTTATTTATTTAGTAAATTCCTATTCTCTTTCCGCAGTCCGCAACCGTTTTCAAGGAATTAAATTTTCTGCTTTGGGTGGTCCTTTCTGGAATATTCATGAAATTAAAATTACAAAGTAGGTGACAGGTGATAGGTGACAGGTGACAGTAAGAAGGGAATAGTCCGCATTTCACCAATTAAGCTTTACCAAAATATCAATCCAAAATCCAAAATCTAAAGTCCAAAATCCAAAATCCAAAATCTAAAATCTAAAATTGAATGTCTCAACCTGAAGCTTTGCGATCGCTCCTGGAAGCGGTTGCTAATGGTAAAATTACCCCAGATATAGCCTTAAACTCACTCAAAGACTTATCTTATGAATCTGTAGGTGAGTTTGCCAAAATAGATAACCATCGTCAATTAAGAACCGGTTTCCCAGAAGTGATTTGGGGACAAGGTAAAACTATTGATCAAATTGTACAAATCATGACAGTGATGCGTCAGCGTAATTCGGTAGTTATGGCTACCCGAATTGAACCATCAGTTTACGCTGAACTGCAAAAAAAAGTTAGAGGTCTACAATACTACGAATTTGCACGCATTTGTGCCATAGCACCCCCAGAAATTGAAATCAAATTCCCTGGACAAATCGGTATTCTCTCTGCGGGTACGGCTGATTTACCTGTAGCGGAAGAAGCCGCAGTTACAGCAGAACTTTCCGGTTTTCGTGTCCACCGTCTTTGGGATGTAGGTGTAGCCGGAATTCACCGTTTACTTAGTAACCGGCACTTACTAGAGTCATCATCCGTGTTAATTGTTGTTGCAGGGATGGAAGGAGCTTTACCTAGTGTGGTAGCAGGTTTAGTAGATTGTCCCGTGATTGCTGTTCCTACCAGCATCGGTTATGGTGCAAGTTTTTCTGGTTTAGCTCCTTTATTGACAATGCTTAACTCTTGTGCCGCTGGTGTAGGTGTAGTTAATATAGATAACGGCTTTGGTGCAGCAATTTTAGCAGGACAAATTTTGCGGACTTCAGAAAAGTTACGCTTGGCATCTCAAAGTTAATCAGCTAATAAAGTAAATACTGTGTATAATTACGGTTATTTGATCTGAGATTAGTTACTATCATTTTTGGGAATTCTATATCAACTCTTTGGGCATAAAATTATGGAACATTTGAATGATACGGTATTTTCCCTCTTAGGCAACCTGCACTTCCATCTCAGTTTTCCCATTAGTGACCATACTCATTTTTTCCTAGTTGGTGATTACACTAACGTTAAAGATGCGGATCTTTTAGGTCAAATGCAACGTACTTGGAATAATTTTGTCAAAACAGGTCAAATTTGGGCGATGTTGATTGGTATGATTGTTGGCTATCTTCTCAAGGGTTTAACCAGTTACGGTTAAATAGATTTTAGATTTTAGATTTTGGATTGATATTGATTCAAAATCTGAAATCTTAAGTTGATTTATTACTCTTCCTTCTAATTTATGACCGAAAAACAAACTTGGAGCCAGCGGTTTGAATCTGCACTACATCCAGCGATCGCACGTTTTAATGCTAGTATAAGTTTTGACATTGAACTCATAGAGTATGATATCACTGGTTCTCAAGCTCATGCTCAAATGTTGGCTCATACAGGGATTATTTCCCCAGAAGAAGGAAAGCAATTAGTTACAGGTTTAGAGCAAATTCGGCAAGAATACCAACAAGGCAAATTTCAGCCTGGTATTGATGCTGAAGACGTACATTTTGCCGTTGAAAAGCGACTTACAGAAATTGTTGGTGATGTCGGGAAAAAGCTACATACCGCCCGTTCTCGTAATGACCAAGTAGGAACTGATACTAGACTCTACTTACGCGACCAAATCCAGCAAATTCGCCAGCATTTACGGGAATTTCAAAGCGTCTTACTTGACATAGCTGAAAAAAACATTGAAACCCTGATTCCTGGCTATACCCACCTGCAACGCGCCCAGCCTCTCAGTTTAGCGCACCACCTCCTGGCATACTTTCAGATGGCACAACGAGACTTGGAACGCTTAGGAGACGTTTCTCAACGAGTGAATATTTCTCCCTTGGGTTGTGGTGCGTTAGCGGGAACAACTTTTCCCATTGACCGGCATTACACCGCCAAATTATTGCATTTTGATCAAATTTATGCTAATAGCTTGGATGGAGTGAGCGATCGCGACTTTGCCATCGAATTTCTGTGTGCAGCCAGCATTATCATGGTTCATCTCAGCCGACTCTCAGAAGAAGTCATTCTCTGGTCATCAGAAGAATTCCGCTTTGTCACCCTCAAAGATAGCTGTGCCACAGGTTCTAGCATCATGCCCCAAAAGAAAAATCCCGACGTGCCAGAATTAGTACGAGGGAAAACCGGGCGTGTTTTTGGTCATCTCCAAGCAATGTTAGTCATTATGAAAGGGCTACCCCTGGCATATAACAAAGACCTACAAGAAGACAAAGAAGGCATATTTGACAGCGTCAATACAGTCAAAGCCTGTCTAGAAGCCATGACCATTTTGTTGAGAGAAGGCTTAGAATTTCGTCCCCAGCGACTAGCACAAGCAGTCACAGAAGACTTTTCTAACGCTACCGATGTCGCAGACTATTTAGCAGCACGAGGAGTACCCTTCCGCGAAGCTTACAACCTTGTAGGTAAAGTAGTAAAAACCAGCATAGCCGCAGGTAAACTACTCAAAGACTTAACCATAGAAGAATGGCAACAAATACACCCAGCATTTGCAGCCGATATTTATGAAGCCATATCCCCCCGTCAAGTAGTTGCAGCCCGCAACAGTCACGGTGGTACTGGTTTTGCACAAGTTCGCCAAGCTCTTCTTGCAGCCCGTACTCAAGTCAGTGCTGAATTATAGCAACCGCTAATGTAGTCAGGACATCAAATAAGAGGGCTTTCTTCCTGACTCCTGACTCAAAAATAAATAAAGGCGTACAAATACTAGATAGATGTACGCCCAAATATACAAAATTAATATAGCAGTTGTCAGGGTAATTAGGGCAAGCTCAAATTCCCAACTCTTGATTATCTAAGGTTTATCAAAAGCTGAATGCTGACTGCTACACAAGAGTAAATATTTAAACAGTCAAATTATTCAGCAGCGTCCATTGCTGCTGCGCCTGTTCCTTCATCTTCTTCACTCTTCGGTGGTCTTTGTTGGAACCTTCTTTGCATTCTTCCTGTCGTAGTCCGTTTACGAAACTTTCTGGCATAAGCCTGGTTCCGTAGCGCCTTTTCTTTTTTCGGGTTGCGGCGCTTGGCCATATTCACCTCATGAATAAACAACAAAAAATCCACATCTAGGCATTTCTCGGTAATATCAGCTACCGATTTTATTAATATAGTTCCAAAAAGCATAGATATTCATTTATCTCATGCCTTAAGTTAATCGGATATAACCGATGGGGCTAACTAAAAAACCCAATCCCTAAAGTATAAAGCTGTCGGGATTACTTTGCGCCTAGTGCAGTAAACATTAACACTTTAAACAGCATACTATTATAGCGTACTCACATAGTTGCTGTCAAGCTATATTGGCATTCATTTATGTTTATAGCTACAGTAAATAATTTTTCATAACCAGAACCCCGAATTCTTTTAAAATTTGGGGATCTGAAGCCAGCACTCATGTAGAAGTTCAAAACTTGGTAATTTAAACACTGCGCTTTTTAGCAATTCAACCGGAATGTAGTTAACAACCCTAGTATTGATTATTGCTGTGAATCAAGCTCATAGTGTTTAAAATCGGGGAATACTTAAAAAGTATGAGTTATCAATTTTATTCCCAGTGGGAAGGAAAACACAAGCCAGGAATTAGGGATTTATAGATCCTTTTTGATGTCTGAATATACGTCTAATCAATTTTTACTGGTTAATGATTTATAGTTAAATAGTATAATTGATGTATTATACGTATGTTCGCTAAAATAAAAGCTCTAATCCCACTATATCTATATCCAACAAAACTCAATTTATATTTTACTAATTGAGTTTATATCAGTGGTGGGAAATTACCAACTACACCAAAAAATTTAGATATTGAATACTATTAATTTTCTTATGCCAGTGATTCAGCCCATACGCAGTTTATGGCACTTTGGACAAACGGTTTTGGGTATTATCTTTCGCCATCCCATTACTGGTACTAGTGTGATTCCAATTTTACCTGATGGTCGAATTGTGTTAATTCGTCGGAAAGATGATGGTTGCTGGTCTTTACCTGGTGGTATGGTTGACTGGGGAGAAGATATTCCTCATGCAGTGCGTCGAGAGTTGATGGAAGAAACCGGACTGGATGTGTTAAAAATTCGGCGTTTGGTGGGAGTTTATTCTTCACCAGACCGTGATCCGAGAATCCATTCTATTTGTGTTGTTGTTGAGGCTGAAGTCCAAGGAGAAATGAAGGTTCAAGATAATTTAGAAGTAATGGAAATTAAGGCTTTTAATCCTAGTTCTTTACCTCAACCACAGATGTCTCATGACCATGCTCGACAGTTGCAAGATTATTTGCATGGTTTAACGACTTTGGCATGATCAACCAAATTGCTAGTTATATAGTTTAGCCTGGTAATTGGTGATAAAATACGGTGATGTCATTTCACTCATTTTTGCTGCTACAGTGAAACCCTATTTTGGTTTAAAGCAGCTTAGATTTGATTTGAAGATAGTTTTCTTGATCATAATTTGATTCATCAGGTTTGGAACAAACAAAAATTCCTGTATTCCTTATCTGTTCCCTGCTATATCTTTACTAAGATTAAAAGTTCGTATTTATATTAACCATTCCCAAATAAGATTTTTTCCATACCCAAGAAAATTAAATTTTTTTCGGAAATTAATTGTGCAGATATTTCGGGATCATAGGTCTGGAAATAGCTTTTTAATAAATCACTATCTCCACCAGTAATTGCTATTTTACTATCTGGAAATAAAGACAACCAAGATTCAATAAAATCTTTAGTTCCTGCTAACAATGTATAAATCACTCCACTTTGAATTGCTTCTTTTGTGTTCAGGGCAAAACGTTGTGGTAGAGAAGTGATTGAATTTGTTTTTAATGATGGTAATTGTCCTGTATTTTGACCCAAACTGTTAAATTGTAAACTTAGTCCTGGTAAAATTGCACCACCTATTAAACGCTGCTGATGATCAACACCTGTAAAAGTTAGTGCTGTGCCGACATCAATGACTAATATAGGAAATCCATAAGTTTTACCGGCACCATATAAAGCCAGCGCCCGGTCAATTCCTAGTGTGGGATACATACCCTTGATGGGGATGTGGTTTAAGGTAATTAAGCGGACATTTGGGTAAGTTTGCCAAAGTTTTGTTTGAGTGGGAACTACGGAAGCTAAAACGAGAGTGATGGGGAGGTTGGAAGAGAGGAAAATAGGTCGAGTAGAAGATGGTGAGAGAGGTAGAGTATTTGTTTTAGCTAACAGTTGCATATCAGATGCTGATAAATGCTCTGTGTCCCAAGTTGAGTTGAGGGTATTATCAACAAATAACGCCCAATGTAAGCGGGAATTACCAATCATTAATCCTAGCCAAAGATTATCTGTGGTTATTTGGTGGGTATTCTGTTTCACTCTTTTAATTTTCTTAAGTCAGCTATAGGTTTTTCAAGAAAAAGTAACATTCAACCCGTGTCACAATAAAGGAAGAGGAATAAATACTCAATTTTGTCAAGGAGGGGAGTTATGGTATTGCTCACCGATAAATTTGAAGGACAGGGAAACCCAGCCCCGGAAAAACGTCTCACGATACAGACTGTAGAGATTGCTGAAGATACAACAGCGATTCGGTCTTTGGACTGGGATCGCGATCGCTTTGATATTGAGTTTGGTTTGCAGAATGGTACAACTTATAACTCATTTCTCATCCGTGGTGAGCAAACTGCCTTAGTTGATACGTCTCACGAAAAATTCCGTCAGCTATACTTTGATACACTCACGGCTTTAATTAATCCTGAAGAGATAAATTATTTAATTATCAGCCACACTGAGCCAGACCACAGCGGGTTGGTGAAAGATTTGCTATCTATGGCTCCTGATATTACTGTAGTCGGTTCTAAGGTGGCAATCCAGTTTTTGGAAGATTTGGTACATCGGCCTTTTAAACGGCGGATTGTCAAAAATGGCGATCGCTTGGATTTAGGTAATGGTCACGAATTTGAATTTGTCATTGCCCCTAATCTACACTGGCCTGACACTATTTTCAGCTTTGACCACAAAACCCAAACTCTCTTCACCTGCGATGCTTTTGGGTTGCACTATTGCTCAAATAGTACCTTTGATGACAACTTAGCAGCCATTGAAAAAGATTTTCAATATTATTACGACTGCTTGATGGGTCCAAATGCCCGTTCTGTTTTATCTGCCCTGAAGCGGATGGGAGAATTAAAAACAATCAAAATGGTCGCTACAGGTCATGGTCCGTTACTCTACCATAACGTTGAGGAATTAATTGGACGTTACCGGAATTGGAGTCAAGGACAAACCAAGGCAGAAACCGCTGTTGGGGTATTTTATGTTTCTGAGTATGGGTATAGCGATCGCTTGGCGCAATCAATCACCAACGGTATCGTTAAAACAGGCGTAGCTGTAGAAATGGTTGATATGGGTGGAGCAGTCGATTTACAAGAGTTACGGGAGCTTGTAGGTCGTTGTGCGGGGCTAATTGTGGGGATGCCTCCTGCTTCTGGTAGTGCCACTATTCAAGCTGCCCTAAGTACAGTTTTAGGTTCTGCAAAAGAAAAACAAGCGATCGGTATTTTTGAAACCGGTGGTGGAGATGATGAACCAACTTACCCACTATTAAATCAATTCCGGGCTGCGGGTTTAAATGTTGCTTTTCCTGTCATTGAAATTCGGGAAACACCGACAGAGAACATTTACAAAAAATGTGAAGAAGCGGGAACCGACTTAGGTCAATGGGTGACTAGAGACAAAAGCATCAAAGCCATGAAATCCCTTGGTGCTGACTTAGACAAAGCATTGGGGAGAATTAGCGGCGGTTTATATATCATCACCGCCAAAAAAGGCGATGTATCCAGCGCCATGTTAGCTTCTTGGGTAAGTCAAGCCAGTTTCAAACCTTTAGGATTTTCCATCGCTGTTGCTAAAGACCGGGCGATTGAATCACTCATGCAAGTAGGCGATCGCTTCGTTCTCAATGTATTAGAAGAAGGCAACTATCAACCATTGATGAAACACTTCTTAAAACGGTTCGCTCCTGGTGCAGATCGTTTTGAAGGAGTTAAAACCCAACCAGCGGAAAATGGTGCGCCTATTTTAGGTGATGCTCTCGCCTACATGGAATGCGAAGTAATTAGTAGAATGGACTGTGGCGACCATTGGGCAGTATTCAGCACCGTCTACGCCGGAAGAGTATCAAAACCCGATTCACTAACAGCAGTTCACCACCGGAAGGTTGGTAATCACTATTAAAATCAAACTATCTTGTCCCCCCTCCTCGCTTGCGGGGAGGGGGTTAGGGGGTGGGGTTTTACGGCTATGGGAAAACGATTAACTCTATAAATTAAACCAAACTGTCAATATCAAATGATTCCAGATCATCACGGCACAGGTTTAGGAGGAGGGGTTGCTGTACCTTGGCAAAGCCCACCAGAACTCTGGGAAAAACTTAAACCTTTAGCCCGACAGATGCGGACTGAATCCACATTAGCAGAAAAGCTACTTTGGCAAAGATTAAAAAATAAGCAACTGCTAGGTTTTAAGTTTCGTCGTCAGCAGGTTATTGATAGATTTATAGTTGACTTTTATTGCCACGAAATCAAATTAATAATTGAGGTGGATGGTGAAATTCACAATTACACTAAAGTAGAAGATGCTATTCGACAGGAGTTTTTAAAGTCTTTGGGTTTACGGGTTCTGAGGTTTAAAAATGAGGATGTTTTGTTCAGGATAGAGGGTGTTTTGGAGGAGATTGTGCGGTGGTTACAATAAAACCCCACCCCTAACCCCTCCCCGCAAGCGAGGAGGGGGACAAGAATTTATTGAAAATAAGGAAATAAAATCATGCCAGAAAATACTAAACCCCGTGATATTCAAATCCTCCCAATTGGGACAGATACAACAATTTTGCGATCGCGCAGTTGGACAAGATTAAGATTTGAAATAGAATATGCTCTTGCTAAAGGTACAACTGCTAATTCTTTTTTAATTCAAGGTGATAAAATCGCCATAATTGATCCACCAGGCGAAACTTTTACCGAAATTTATTTAGCAGCTTTACAGCAAAGAATTGATGTAAAAACCATTGATTATGTAATTCTTGGTCACGTTAATCCTAACCGGGCTGCGACATTAAAAGCTTTACTAGAAATTGCCCCACAAATCACCTTTGTTTGTTCAAATCCAGGGGCGATAAATTTAAAAGCAGCATTAGAAAATCAAGCACTAGAAAATCAGAATCCAATTTTAGTAATGCGGGGTGAAGAAACTTTAGATTTAGGTAAAGGACATCATCTGCAATTTATTCCTACACCTAATCCCCGCTATGCTGACGAACTTTGCACCTACGATCCCCAAACAGAAATACTATTTTCTGATAAATTATTTGGGGCGCATATTTGTGGTGATCAAGTATTTGATGAAGGTTGGGAAGTCTTTAACGAAGATAGGCGTTATTATTTCGATTGTCTCATGGCTCCCCACGCCAAACAAGTAGAAACAGCGTTAGATAAATTATCTGGTTTACCAGTAAGATTATACGCCACTGGTCACGGTCCATTAGTTCGTTATGGTTTAATTGAACTTACCCATTCTTATCGGGAATGGATTCAGCAACAAACCAATGCTGATATGACCGTAACTTTGATTTATGCTTCTGCTTATGGGAATACAGCAACATTGGCTGGTGCGATCGCCCGTGGTATAACTAAAGCAGGTGTTAGTGTTGAGTCAATTAACTGCGAATTTGCTGACCCCGAAGAAATCAAAACCGCGATCGAAAAATCCGCAGGTTTTGTTATCGGTTCTCCCACATTAGGCGGACACGCACCCACACCAGTACAAACAGCTTTAGGAATAGTTCTCTCTACTGCTACTAACAACAAACTCGCTGGAGTTTTCGGTTCTTTTGGTTGGAGTGGAGAAGCAGTTGATTTAATAGAAAGTAAACTCAAAGACGCAGGTTACAGATTTGGTTTTGACACCATTCGCGTCAAGTTCAAACCCAACGAAGTCACCTTACAAACCTGTGAAGAAGCAGGAACAGATTTCGCCCAAGCACTAAAACGTGCTGCGAAAAGATCAGTTGTGGCTAAACAACCTGCAACTAATGTAGAACAAGCCGTTGGGCGCATTGTTGGTTCTCTGTGTGTTGTCACCGCTACTCAAGGGGAAGTGAAAACAGGAATGTTAGCATCTTGGGTGACACAAGCCAGCTTTAGTCCTCCTGGTTTAACCATTGCGGTAGCTAAAGATAGAGCGATGGAAAACATGACCCACACTGGTAATCAATTTGTGGTCAACATCTTGGCAGAAGGTCGGGAAATACGCAAGCATTTTATGAAGGTTTACGCCCCTGGACAAGATAGATTTGCAGGTTTAGATACAGCAGAATCTAGTAATGGTGGTGTGATTCTGAATGGTGCTTTAGCTTACCTGGAGTGTTCTGTCCAAAGTCGCATGGAAGCCGGTGATCATTGGTTGGTTTATGCGACTGTTAATGATGGGAAGGTGTTAAATCAAGATAGTGTAACTGCTGTGCATCATCGCAAATCCGCGAGTTATTATTAAACATAGGGTGGGCAATGCCCACCTAAATATACAGCAGAATCATTTTCCCATTCTTTCTAATTCTTCTCGCAATACTCGTCTGAGAGTTGCTTCTAAGGGTTCACGGCGTTGTTGAATATACTCAAGCAGAGCATCATTAATCAATGTTTGGTAATTTCCCCCACCTGCTTGGTGTACTTGTTCACGAAATCATGTCAGTATTTCATCATCTAGACGAATTGTAATCCTTGTTTTTCCAGGTGGTGTGGGTTCAATCGCACCCCTTTTACCTTGATTAAAATTATACTCAGACTCCATAAATTTATCCTGCCTCATATTGTCTTTTCTCATAATTCGTGGCTTTGCGAGCATAAATCTTGAACTAACCGCAACAGGACAACTAATAATTCTCCCAGGTTTTAGAAATTTACCGACTCGGAAAACCTGTAGAAATTGTCCAACTTCCCGCGCTACTTTCTGGAGAAGAAGTTTGACCAGGATTTGAATTACAGCTTTAAATTTAAAATGAAAAACCAAAACACTAAAAAGCAACCCACCCCGAAGTCGGAATGGGTTGCTTCTATTTAATGGAAATTAGCTGTTTAGGGGAAACTTAGTAGCGATTGCGACTACCGCCGCCGCCACCACCACCGTAACCGCCGCGACCACCGCCGCCGCCGCCATAACCACCACCACCGCCACCACGGTCTTCTTTGGGCTTGGCTTTGTTAACTTTCAAATCACGACCCATCCATTCAGCACCATCAAGGGCTTCAATGGCTGCGGTTTCTTCTGCATCAGAACTCATTTCTACAAAGGCGAAGCCACGTACACGGCCTGTTTCCCGGTCAGTGGGAATTTGAACACGCTTTACAGAACCGTATTCTGCAAAAACCTGTGTCAAAGCGTCCTGTGTAACTTCGTAAGAAAGATTGCCTACGTAAACTGACATATAATGTCTCCAAAATCACGAGTTTGTAGAGATTTAGATTTCGGAGAGCAGTCTGTAAATACCACAAGTAAAAAGCCTGTCAATACTAACAACAAAATCACTAATCGCCGAATTAATTCTCTCCCTAATGATGACATACAAACCAGGTTTTTGGGAGAAGATTTTACGAAATTTTTATAGAAAATTTTGCCAGCCCTGAAAATATTAGTGCTGGCTAGTATTTCAAGCTGATAGCTGACGGATGTAGACGGACTTGAGGCAGGGTTATCTAAATATTTATATTGACGGACTACTTTGGGCTTGAATGCGCTTTTCCAAATATTGACCAATCATTAGCTGTTCCCCAGCACGGGAAATAATACTTTGTCTGGTGCGGTATTTATCACCAATGAGCTTAATTTCTTCCTCAAATACTGAGTTGTTGTATTCGGTTCGTAAGCACAGGGTTTGGGGATGGGGGAAATTATATTGAGCCGTTACAGGTTTGGTGGTGGCAAAACCGCGATCGCGATACAAAATATTTCCCAAAGCGCCAAAAATTGTCATACCGACGGCTTCTTTTCTAGCATTGTGTAAGTCGGTACTGTCCCAGGTGACTTTTGCACCACAAGTCAAACTGCCTAAATCTGACAACTCGTGTAACTGAGCTAGTTTTTGTAGTTCAACATCGCCCTGTGCCAAAAATTGGATGGTAACAATACTTACAATTTCCTTAGTTTCCCCTTCCGGCAGGGTGTAATAGCGCCGTTCAGAACGCCATTGTCCTACAGATGCTTGAAAAAATTCTGCAATCAGTTGTTCATCGGCAGTTTGGACAATTTTCAGCAGTGATGTCACTTGTTACCTTCCTCACCTAACGTGAATTGTTGCTTTAGTAACTTCTGTCCATAGTCTATGGTGATCACAAAAGCAATATTTCTTTAATATTCTTAATATATACACAAAGTCTTCAAAAATTCTAGTCTAAATAACTCTTTAACCGACAAATTTCCCATAAAAACTAATTTTTTAGCAGCTAAATCATGACTAATTACCTATTACCTATTGCTGGCATAATCTTTATACTAACTTTATAATTTTTGAGACTACAGAATATGGTGATAATTCTGTCAGTTGGAATAAGCCAAAAAAAGTGATGAGGAATACATAAATAGTTGAAACAAGGATAAATTTTAATCGTTATTAGGACTTACAGCAGATAGCAGATCAATGAGATAAAGAATTTAAATTGAATCCTAGACAGCAAGAGAGATTTACTCGTCACTCTTGTCTTCTGCTGTAATTCATAGCTATTCCCGATCAATTGCGAAGAAAAAGCTGTTTGAGTGCAAATACTGCCCAATTGGAGAAAATTCATGGTTTTGGACACAAATAAGTCACAAAAACAGGTGAAAATATCAACTCTTATAGTTACCAAACCAGTTATAAATAACCATAGTTTATTAATGTTCTGTATGCTGTTACTGGCATTACTAACAGCCAGTTGTGGTTCATCACCAAAGGAATCAGCCGAAGCCCAATCGAGGCGGCCTGGTGGGAGAGAAAGAGGTAATAGTGAAACATCTGTAGATGTAGCGATCGCCCGGACTAACTTATTAAGTCCACCAGCGGATTATATCGGTAACACCACCCCATATCGGACAGTTTCTGTGCGATCGCAAGTAGAAGGAAGACTCATCGCCCTCAATTTAGATGTCGGGGATACAGTCAACCGTGGACAAATTATTAGCCAGTTAGACGACGTTCTACTGATGACAGCATCACAGCAAGCAGAAGCAGAACTAGCAACCAGTCAATCAGAAGTTGCTAGGGCGATGACACAAGTAAGTAATGCTCAAGCAGAAGTCGAAAAAGCCAAATTAGAAGTCATCCAAGCCCAAGCAGACTCCCAAAGACAACAACAATTATTCAAAGCGGGAGCAATTTCCGAACAAGCCGCCCAACAAGCCAAAACCAAAGCCCAAACAGTCCAAAAAGCCCTACAAGCCACCATTGAACAAGTCCGTACAGAAAAACAAGCTGTAGCCGCCGCCCAAGGTAGAGTATTCGCCCAGCAAGCAGTAGTTAAAGCCGCCAAAGAACGCCGTTCCTATTCCCGCTTAATCTCCCCCATCACAGGCGTAGTCACAGAAAAAGTCACAGAACCGGGTAATCTTCTACAACCAGGAAGCGAAGTCTTAAAAATTGCTGACTTGAGTCGGATTAAAGTAGTAGTCCAAATTTCCGAATTAGAACTAGCAAAAATACAGGTCGGGCAATCTGTACAAGTGCGTTTAGATGCCTTCCCAGATCAAACCATCATTGGTAGAGTGGCGCGTATTTCTCCAACTGCTGATAGCACAGCCAGATTAATACCTATAGAAGTAGTCATCCCCAATAGTGGCGGAAAAATTGGTAGCGGACTACTAGCACGAGTCAATTTTACAACCCAAACACCACAGCGAATCGTAGTCTCACAAACAGCAATTAATGGAACAGATCAACAAACAAAATCAGAAAACACCACAGGTACAGTATTTATCGTCCAAGAAACTGACGGTAAAGCCAAAGTAAAAGAACAATCTGTAACTTTAGGGAAAAAAGCTGATGGTAATGTAGAAATTCTCTCTGGCTTACAACCAGGAGAAAGTTATGTTGTTCGCAGTAGTAAGCCTTTAAAAGATGGTGAAGTTGTCAAGTTATCAATTTTGTCAGAAGGCAGGAGGCAGAAGGCAGGAGGCAGGAGGTAGGAGGCAGGGAGCAGGGAGCAGGAGAGATGGGGAGCAGGGGAGCAGGGGAGCAGGGGAGAAGATTTTTCCCAATCACCCATTACCCATCACCAATCACCAATCACCATTAATTAAAGATGCAAATAACAAATAACAACGGCTTTAGTATCAGCGCCATTTCTATCCGTCAGCATATCGGTACACTCATGCTGACCTTGGCTGTAATTGTCATGGGCGTATTTTTCATTATTCGTTTACCCGTAGATTTACTTCCATCTATTACTTATCCCCGGATTGGTGTGAGGATAGAAGCACCAGGAATTTCTCCAGAAGTAGCAGTTGATGAAGTTACAAAACCGTTAGAAGAAGCCTTTTCGGCAACAGAAGGTGTAGTTCAAGTTTTTTCTCGTACTCGTGAAGGTCAAGTAAGTTTAGATTTGTATTTTCAACCAGGAGGAAATATTGACCAGGCATTGAATGATACTACAGCTACCTTTAACCGTTCCAGAAATAGATTACCAGACACCATAGAAGAACCCCGTTTATTTAAAGTCGATCCTTCCCAATTACCAGTTTATGAATTTGCGCTCACTTCACCTACACTTAAAAATGTTGATTTGCGAGTCTTTGCTGAAGAAGAATTAGCTCGTGAACTGGGTGTAGTGCCAGGTGTAGCAGTAGTAGATGTCTCAGGAGGAGTCCAGGAAGAAGTTAGAGTCAATATTGATTTAGAGCGTCTTCAGGCTATTGGTGTCGGTTTAACTGATGTGTTAAACGAACTACAAAACCGTAACCAAGATATCTCCGGGGGAAGAATTTTAGGAACTAATTCTGAACCATTAACCCGGACTGTAGGACGTTTTCAAAATGCCGAAGAAATCAATAATCTTTCCTTTGAAGTATCTACAGCTAATTCTCCTATCAAAAATCGTGTTTATTTGCGTGACTTTGCCCAAGTTATTGACGGTTCAGAAAAACAACGAGTTTACGTTTTACTCGATGGACAAGAAGCGGTAAAAGTCAGTATTCAAAAACAAGCAGATGCTAATACAGTTAATGTTGTTGATGGAGTCAAAAAAAGGTTAGCAGAACTTAAGCAAACTGGTGTGATTCCATCCGAAGCAACTTTCACCCCTACTTTAGATGAGTCAAAATTTATCCGAAATTCCTTAGCAGATGTTACCAATGCTGCGATTTCTGGAGCTTTATTGGCAGCAGTAGCAGTATTGTTATTTTTGGGTTCATTTCGGCAGGCATTCATTATTTCTTTGTCAATTCCCCTTTGCACCCTGGCAGCAATTATTTTGATGAAACAGTTTAACTTATCTTTAAATGTATTTAGTTTAGGCGGTTTAGCACTGGGAATTGGGCAAGCAATTGATACTTCAGTGGTGATTTTAGAAAATATAGCAGTTAATACAGAGATTACTTTTGGCAAGTCCAGTCTAAATAAATTAACACCTGAGCGGATGATTGCCACAGCTATTACTTCTTCTCAAGAAGTAGAATCCTCATTAATTGCCTCAACTGCTGCCAATTTAATCTCCGTATTGCCATTTTTGTTCATTGGCGGATTTATATCATTACTATTTAATGAGTTAATTTTGACTATCAGTTTTGCTGTCGCAGCTTCGCTGCTGGTTGCACTTACTTTAGTGCCAATGTTAGCTTCCCGATTATTTGCCATTAAATGGTCTAGCCGAATTGATCAATTTTGGCTTTTGCGACAGTTTAATAGTAAATTTGCCGCTGCAACTCATAGTTATTCTCGTAATTTGAGTTGGGTGTTACAGCATAGGTTATTAATCATTGCGATCGCTATTTTTTTATTAGGTGGTAGTAGTTGGTGGATGGCTCCCCAACTTAGCCAAGAAATTCTTCCTCGCATCAACACTGGACAAGTTAGCTTAATTGCTCAATTTCCTCCCGGTACACCATTGGAAACTAATCAAAAAGTGATGAAAGCTGTAGATGATATTCTCCGTCAGCAGCCAGAAACAGAATATGTTTTCTCTACAGTTGGTGGTTTTCTTTTTGGTAACAACAGTACGGCTAATCCTCTGCGTAGTTCCAGCACCATTACTCTTAAACCAAACACAGATATAGATACTTATGTTGAGCGTGTCACTAAAGAATTTAGCAAGCTGAATTTAGTAGATATTCGTCTGCGTTTAACTCCTGGTCAAGTGCGGGGTTTAATTCTCAATAATTCTCCCACTCGCGGTGCTGACGTTGATTTAATTCTTCAAGGAAATGACTCAGACACTTTAGAAAAAGCAGGTCGTGAATTATTAGCAACCTTAGAAGAAAAAGTCACCTCAGTTAGATTCCGTCCTGATGCAGATGCACGTCAACCAGAAATCCAGATTTTACCAGACTGGGAACGAGTAGCTAATGTCGGTTTAAATACTAAAGATATTGGCGAAACAATTCAGACCGCCATTACAGGTAGCGTACCGACCCAACTGCAACGTAATAACCGTTTAGTAGATGTACGAGTTGAGTTAAATGAAGCTTCAGTACAAACAACTTCCCAATTAGAGAGATTACCTTTATTTATAGAAGGTAATCAACAAATTCGCTTGAGTGATGTAGCAACAATTAAAGAAAGTCAAGCACCAGGAGAAATTCAACGCATTAATCAGCGTCAAGTCTTCTTAATTGCTGGTAATTTGGCAGAAGGAGCAAGTCTGAGTACAGCTTTAAATCAAGTTGATGAAGTTCTCAAAACCGCCAATTTTCCTGAAGGTGTAAGTCTTTTACCCAGTGCCACAGTAGAATCTAATCAACAACTACAACAATCGCTGCAACTTTTGGGAGGTTTGGCAATTTTCTTAGTATTTGTAGTGATGGCTGTACAATACAATTCTCTCGTTGACCCTTTAGTAATTCTGTTTACAGTTCCTCTAGCTTTAGCCGGGGGAATTTTTGGGCTTTACATCACCCAAACTGCTATTGGTGCAACAGTAATTGTCGGTGCAGTTTTGCTAGTGGGTATTGTGGTTAACAACGCCATTATTATGGTGGAATTAGCCAATCAAATTCGGGAAAGAGAAAAAATTGATCGTCGCACCGCCATTTTAAAAGCCGCACCTCAGCGTTTACGTCCCATTTTAATGACTACAACTACTACAGTTTTAGGTATTCTTCCCCTGGCATTGGGAGTCGGAGAAGGGTCAGAGTTTCTTCAACCACTGGGTGTGGTAGTATTTTTTGGGATGTCTTTAGCAACACTACTAACACTGTTTATTATCCCCTGTTTTTATACTCTGCTGCACGATTTAATTGGTGGTCGTTGGGCAAAAACTGTATTTATCAAATTCCGTATCTGGAAAAAGAATTTCAAGAAAGCATAATTTGTCAGACAAAAAAATAGGTAAGAATTCAGGAGTCAGGAGTCCCTGCCCTTGGAGGGAATGTAAGTCCAATAGAACTATGGAGTTCTGGAGGCTATTCCCGATGAATTGGGAAACTCCATCCCTCTTACGGCGGAGTAGTTCACTTAACTAATTCTTGATATACTGCTAAAGTTTCCTGATGCACACGAACAACGCTTAACCTTTCTAAATTTTCCTGTGCGCGATATTTCCACTCTTGCAGCTGATCTGGATTACTTAATAAATTTACTAATGCTTCAGCTAAAGCTTGACTATCTTTAGCTGGTACTAAAACCCCAGCTTGTCCATTGTCCAAAGCTTCTGGGATACCGTCTACTCTTGTTGCAATAATAGCAGCACCAGCTTCCCTCGCTTCGGAAATTACTAAGGGACATGGGTCACGATGAGAAGCCAGAACGAAAATATCACAAGCTAATAGATAACGTTGTGGCTCTGTTTGAAAACCTGCAAAATGAATCCGATTACATACACTGGTTGATTTTGCTTGTTCTTCAAATATCTCTCTATCGGGTCCATCTCCCACTAAATAAAGATGTGCTGTGGGAAAGTCTAAAGCAATTTTTTCAAAACCAGTAATTAACTCATTTATACCTTTACGTTTATACATACCTGCTACGGTGGCGATCGCTGGTTGTTGTAATTTTAAAGGTTGATAATCTGAGATTTGTCTTGTGCGGGGACTTCCTAAAGTACCATTCCGTACTACCCTTAATTTATTCTCTGGTATACCACGCTGCATCATCGAAATTTGCACAGCTTGGCTAACAGCAATTACCCTATCTGCCAACCCCATCAATAAACTAGCTCGTTGAAATTCATTGTGTACTGTGGAAACTAAAGCATACTGGTTTCTAAATCTCAAAATACTAGCTAAAACTATTCCAGTCATCATGTGAGCATGAACAATATCCGGCTGAAATTCTTGTATAATTTCCCGAAAAGATAATGCTGCTTTTAGAATATTGATGGGCTGACGATTTTGGTTTATTTTGTAGTGTTTAACACCAAATTTATCCAATAAAATTTCATATTCTCCCCCACCAGATATTACTGCGACCTCATCACCATTCCTGGCCTGTAAACACGCTAAATCTATAGCTACGTTGACAATTCCATTTCCAATTTCTTGAACATGGTTCAATATATGTATTATTCGCATCATCTTGAAAACAAGTGTTAAATTTTTACAATTACTTCTACCAATTTAAAAAGCAAAAAATGTAACTAAATAGAAGTCATTAAGCAAGTAATATGTTAGTGAAGTGACAGATTAATAAGAAAATGAGCATTTTATCCACGATTTTTTCATTAGTCTTGACTACTTCCAACTTATAGGAATGACTAGGCATTATCTGCCCTATTCATAAGTTGTATGTGATGAAAATTTCTATTTCTGCTTTATCATATACAGCGTTATTATATTTTTTCTGTTCCTAGAGAAATAGATTGTTATTGCATTTAATTCTCTGGACAAAATTAAAAATAATCAGCTTTATTTAATTCAATTGACAGATGAATGCTTACATTTTTACATTTTTTTCCAAAAAAAATAACAATTAAAATCACATTTAGTATAAATAAATTCAATCACTTCAAAAATTTATAAGAGGACGTTTAATTTTCATGCTGTAGCTTGCTTTCCTCTAAATTATTTTTATTAAGCATATTAAAGCAACTTAAATAAAGATTAAGTGTCTTACAAGAGGCTATATTTAAATACTATTTAGTACATAGGCTATTCTATGCGTAACATAGCAACTAGATTAATAGTGGAAGAAAGCAAAAATCTTTAACTGGTTATACACACCGGAAAAAATCAACAATCTTAAATATCTGGACTCTCAGGCAGTTATGGATTTATGATTGGTGATCGTGGGTTTTTTTCAGAAAATTAAAATATTATGAACGCTCAAGAAATTATTCGTTCCATAGAAGCGGAACACATCAAATCCGATCTACCTGACATTTATGTAGGTGATACAGTCAGAGTAGGAGTAAAAATTAAGGAAGGCGAAAAATTCCGCGTCCAACCCTATGAAGGAGTGGTAATCGCTAAACGCAATGGTGGAATCAATGAAACAATCACCGTCCGTCGAGTGTTTCAAGGTGTTGGCGTTGAGCGAGTATTTTTGTTGCACTCTCCCCGTATTGACAACATCAAAGTCTTGCGTCGTGGTAGAGTAAGACGCGCTAAACTATATTATCTGCGCGATCGCGTCGGTAAGGCCACCCGGATTAAGCAACGGTTTGACCGCGCCCTGTGATTCACTCTGTCCTAGTGGGAGAGGAATTTAAATCTACAAGCGGCATCTGCCGCTAATTTGCTTTTTGTGAAAAATTAAGTTACAATCACAAAGAAGTTGTGTTAGACTAAATAAAGTTCAGCGCAATCACTGAAACAAAGACAGCTTGTGCGCTCTTAGTTCAGTTGGTAGAACGCAGGTCTCCAAAACCTGATGTCGGGGGTTCAAGTCCTCCAGGGCGCGCTCAAAAGCAAAAAATATAGCCCGAAACAAAAACGCATCTGCTAAAATAGCAGACAGCGTTGATTATTTCGGGTCTAATTATTTTTTACTTGCAGCTTTCTTGTTTCCATCAGATAGGTTAAAGCTGTAAACCTTGGTGCAAAATAACAAGGTGTTCAAATTATTAAATACTTTTATCCTCAACATCCAAACATAAGACTGACTATCAAACCAAAGGGTGAAAGTCCCGCTACTACAAAAAAGAAGCGTTAATCGCTATAAAAAAACTTAAACTTATGTATAAGAGCAAGAAAACATGGTTGATCAGAAACAGTTATAAAGGATAAGGGTAAATGTATTCCCAGTGTCCCCCAAAATAGGATTAGGGATAGTATAGGCGAGCAGTTCGCCTGTGAGAAGGTTTAGCATTGCGAAAGCCTTACTCAGAAGGGAAGATTCATGAATCATCCGTACAAAATCTAATGTCCATATTTTGGTATGGCATTATGAACTGTAGCTATGTAAGAAACGGGGGGTATGACGACCGTGGCCAAAAAAAACGAAGCAGAAATGCCAGAAACCGAAAATGGGTTTAGCTTAAACAATTTCTTCCAAGGAACAAAAGAAGAACTTGAAAAAGTAGTTTGGCCCAGTCGGAAACAGTTGGTGAGCGAATCAGCAGCTGTGTTATTAATGGTGACACTCTCCGCATCTTTGATATATTTGGTCGATGGATTGTTTGCTTGGGCAGCAAAACAGGTATTCTGATGACTTCTGCAACAGACGAACCACGGGATGCTTTACAGTCAGAGGACGCACGAGAAGCAGCGATAAAAGAAGCCCGCTGGTATGCAGTGCAAGTAGCCTCTGGGTGTGAGAAGCGCGTGAAGACAAACTTAGAGCAGCGCATCCAAACCTTTGATGTTGCTGACAAAATCATTCAAGTGGAAATCCCCCACACACCAACGGTAAAAATCCGTAAAGATGGTAAACGCCAACCCTCGGAAGAGAAAGTCTTTCCTGGTTATGTGCTGGTGCGGATGATGTTGAATGACGACACCTGGCAGGTGGTACGCAACACTACTCATGTAATTAACTTTGTGGGCGCAGAGCAAAAACGTGGTACCGGCAAAGGTCGGGGTCATGTTAAGCCAGTACCCCTGAGCAACTCAGAAGTAGAACGTATATTCAAACAAACCAGTGAACAAGAGCCAGTAGTCAAAATTGATATGGCTACAGGTGATAAGATAATGGTGCTTTCTGGTCCATTTAAGGACTTTGAAGGTGAGGTGATTGAAGTTTCGCCAGAACGGAGTAAGCTAAAAGCTCTACTCTCGATTTTTGGACGAGATACACCAGTAGAATTGGAATTTAATCAGGTAGAAAAACAGAGCTAAATCCAAATGGCGAAGAAAGTAGTAGCGGTCATTAAACTGGCCCTGAATGCTGGAAAAGCCAACCCAGCACCGCCAGTAGGCCCAGCATTGGGTCAACACGGCGTTAACATCATGATGTTCTGCAAAGAGTACAACGCCAAAACAGCAGACCAAGCTGGAATGGTGATACCCGTAGAAATTTCGGTTTTTGAAGACCGGAGCTTTACATTTGTACTCAAAACGCCCCCAGCATCAGTTTTGATTCGCAAGGCAGCGAAAATTGAAAGAGGCTCTAATGAACCCAACAAAAAGAAAGTTGGGAGCATTACTAAAGCTCAATTAAAGGAAATCGCCCAAACCAAACTTCCTGACCTCAACGCTAACGACATTGACGCAGCAATGAATATTGTGGCAGGAACAGCTAAAAACATGGGTGTTACCATCACAGATTAATAGGTGACAGGATTAGGTGATAGGCAACAGGTGACAGGTGACAGTAAATAAGCAAAATTAAAACTGCCAACTAACAACTGACCAATAACAAAATCCAAAATCTAAAATCCAAAATCTAAAATTATATCGGGGGAGAGGTGAGAAACTTCGAGATCACCCCAGGAGCAAAAAATGGGTAAGAAAATATCACGCCGTTTACAGGCGTTGCAAGACAAGGTAGAAGACCGGGATTATACACCCTTAGAAGCGTTGGCTCTGTTAAAAGAGACAGCAACGGCTAAATTCGCCGAAGCCGCAGAAGCGCATATCCGGCTAGGAATTGACCCCAAGTATACAGATCAACAGTTGCGGACAACAGTAGCACTGCCTAAAGGTACAGGACAAATCGTGCGTGTGGCAGTTATCGCTAGAGGTGAAAAGGTAACAGAAGCCACTAATGCAGGTGCTGACATAGCTGGTTCTGAAGAACTGATTGATCAAATTCAAAAAGGCATGATGGATTTTGACAAGCTAATTGCCACACCTGATGTGATGCCAATGGTGGCAAAACTTGGTAAATTGCTTGGGCCTCGTGGTTTGATGCCATCACCCAAAGGTGGTACAGTGACAACTGATGTTGCTAGTGCGATCGCAGAATTCAAAGCTGGTAAATTAGAATTCCGTGCTGATCGGACTGGTATTGTCCATGTTATGTTTGGTAAGGCATCCTTCGCGCCAGAAGATTTGTTAATCAACCTCAAAGCATTGCAAGAGACAATTGATCGTAACCGTCCTTCAGGAGCAAAAGGCCGTTACTGGCGTACATTCTACGTCTCTGCCACCATGGGACCTTCGATTAAAATCGACATCAGCGCCCTAAGAGATTTAAAACTGACTGAAGCTGCATAATTTTAGATTTGAGATTTGAGATTTTAGATTGAGCGTTGGTAAAAATAGGCAACTGAATTTTTTGCTTCATTATCAACCTTTAATTTCAAATCCAAAATCCAAAATCCAAAATTTAATAGAGCCGGAGACAGCAGGTGCTAACAGCTTAAAATCCTGCCGAGGTGAATTTTAAATGACTGAAGTTTGCTCAACAACAATGTGAAAACGACAGCACTAAAATTACCTCTGTGAAACCCTGGCCAAGATAGCTGGGGTTTATTGTTTTCGGTAAGTCAGTCAACTGTAAACAGTGAACAGTTAAAAGTGATAACTGATAACTGAATAAGATTTTGCCCTTGGAGGTGAAAACATAATGGGTCGAACGTTAGAAAACAAGAAAGAGATAGTAGCTGACCTCAAAGGAACTTTGAGCGAGTCAACTTTAGCACTGGTAATTGATTACCAAGGTCTAACAGTTGCAGAAATCAGTGACTTAAGGCGGCGTTTACGTCCTAGTGGCACTGTTTGTAAGGTGGCTAAAAACACCTTTATGGGCATTGCCATTCAGGAAGATGAAAAATGGCAACCTTTGTCAGAACTACTAAAAGGTTCCTCTGCCTTTTTGCTAGTTAAAGAAGATTTCTCTTCAGCAATTAAGGCTTACCAAGAATTCCAAAAAACCTCCAAGAAGACAGAACTTCGTGGCGGCGTTATGGACGGTCGGCTGCTGAAAGAATCAGATGTCAAGGCTTTAGGAGACTTGCCATCTAAGGAACAACTTATGGCGCAAATTGCTGGAGCTATCAACGCTTTGGCTACCAAAGTTGCTGTGGGTATCAACGAAGTTCCCAGTTCCTTGGCTCGCGCTGTTCAGGCTGTTGCTGATAAAGATAAAGACGATAGTCCTGAAGCTGCGGCTGAATAAAACTTTTTCATTAGTTAAACGCTGTTAGTAAAAACTAATAACTAACGACTAATGACAACTGACAGAAAACAAATCAAAATTTTTTAGGAGTATATCCATGTCTGCTGCAACCGATCAAATTTTAGAACAATTGAAATCTTTGACCTTGTTGGAAGCTTCTGAATTAGTTAAGCAAATTGAAGAAGCTTTTGGCGTAAGTGCTGCTCCTGCTGCTGGTGGAATGATGATGATGGCGGCTCCTGGTGCTGCTGCTGCTGAAGTTGTAGAAGAAAAGACCGAATTTGATGCAATTCTTGAAGCTGTACCTGCTGATAAGAAAATTGCAGTTCTGAAGATTGTCCGTGAAATCACAGGTTTAGGTCTGAAAGAAGCTAAAGACTTAGTAGAAGCTGCTCCTAAGCCAGTTAAAGAAGGCATTGCTAAAGATGCTGCTGAAGACATCAAAAAACGCATCGCTGAAGCTGGTGGTACTGTAGTTATTAAGTAATTCGTAATTGCTAATTCTTGGCACTATTTAGTGATTAGGAATTAGGAATGGATTAGTTAATTCATTAATTAATTGAGGAGTCTTTTTTAGACTCCTTTTTTGATGTTTATTTTTGACTTTTTTAACATTGTTTAGCGTCTGACGGATTCACAAAATCATGTAAATCTTCATCCCAAATACTGATGTAGATGAAATCACAATTTTGTCGGACTATCTGACCTTTTATTGAACCTTTACTAAAAGTGAAATTGTCTGTTTGACGTTGTTGAATCTGTTGCAGTCCTTGTTTAATTTCTGCTGTAGCTTTTCCAGCTAATAAACCATTTAAGGTTGTCTGCATCAGTTGATTGTCTACTGATGAAGCAAAAGCTACTTCTGTTTGTCTGAGTCTACCAGTATCACGATCAAATAAGTAGCCTAAGTCTATTTGATTTGGAACTACTTTATAGGTAACAGCACGGGTGTTTGGCCATAAACCCCTTAAATCTCTTCTGGGTTTGCCCAGTGTTGCTTCTACAGTGCTTCTGGATGTTCCTGTAGGAAATACTGGTACACTTTGCCTGATGTTGGTTGCTAATTTATTAGGTAATTCCTGTTTTTTCTTGTCTGGTTTTTTCTGAGTCTCGGAAAATACATCTGTTGTGGGAACTACATCTGGCTGAGGTTGCTGTTGTTGTATTTCTGGTTCGGGTGTGACTGCGGGAGTGGGAGTATCTTCAATTACAGGTTCATCAACTGGTGGTGTTAATACTGGTGAAGAATTAGTTTTTGGTAAGGGGTTAGAAATGAGTTGCTGTTCTGTAGCAGGAGTTGGTGTAATTACTGGTGTTGGGGAAACCTCCTCCGTAACTGGGGTATTTGTAGGTACGCTAGTGGGAGTCTCGGTTTCTGTTGTGACTGTGGAGTTAGTAGCTACTGGGGTTGAGGGTTGTAGCTGACGGTTGGATATTCCTACTGCAACAATTAAACTACTCACTAGCAAACTACCAACAATTAGAGCGGTTTTTTGACCGTTTGCAGGATTGTTAACTTCTCTAATAACAGGAGTTCTTGCGGGTGAAGATATTGGCTGGGTCGGGTGGCTGGTAGGAGGAGGAGGGCTAAGACTAATTGTGGCGCTGGTAGTGGGAGAATGGGAAGAAATATAATTATTGTGACCAGTGTTATGGCCAGATTTTAAAGCATAGAGCATTTTGCTGGCTGTGGTGTAGCGATCGCTCGGACGTGGTTCAATAGCTTGAGTAATTATCTGTACCATTTCTGGGGATAAACCAGCAGCGTATTGTTGCCAAAGTATTTGCCCTGTTTGGGGGTGAGTTTCTAACTCTTGGGGTTGTTTACCTGTCAGTAGATAAATTGCCGTCAAGCCTAAACTATAGATATCAGTAGCGTACACTGGACGACCGATCGCTTGCTCACTGGGCATATACCCAGGTGTACCTATGACTATTGATTGTACGGGATTTCCTGAAGGATTGATGACTGTACGGATAGTTTCCTTAACAGCACCGAAATCAATTAAAACTGGTTTATTATCTTGGGAGCGAAGGATGATATTATCTGGTTTTATATCTCGATGAATGATACCTTTGCTGTGAACATAATCTAAAACTGACAGCAAACTTAAAAGAATTTCTCGAACAATCGTTTCGTTTAATTTGCCTTTTGATTTGATAATATTGGTGAGCGTTTGACCTTCAATCCATTCTTGGACAAGGTAAAATTTACCATTTTCTGGAAAATAAGCGTAAAGTTTGGGAATTTGATCACTAATTTCTCCCAAATTTTCCAAAATAGCCGCTTCTCTTTCAAATCTTTGTTGAATTAGTGTAGAGGTTGCTGGATCATTGTTAATTGGTTTTAGTTCTTTAATAACAAAGCGACGACGAGAAGGTAAATGGGTATCTTCTGCAAGAGAGGTTTCCCCAAAGCCACCTGCACCTAGTAATTGGATAACTTGATAGCGGTTGTTTAACAGTTTTGTTGTCATGAAACGTTACACGCGAGATCCTTTCCCAATGTATACCAGATACTTGGACGATATAGTGATGGGATGTTTCCCAGTGATTTACGATTTGGCAGAAATCAGCTTTGCACCTAGTCGCTGTGCTAAAGCTTTTCCTCCCTCTTCCATGATGGCATTATGATTCCATTCCATTAAGGGACGAAGAAATATTGCTAAGATATTCATCCAAGCTTTTGTAGTTTTTACTTTCCAGGTGTAACGGACTAAAGTACCTGATTCAATTGACTCTAGTTCCCATAAACCCACACCATCTACATCTCCTTTAGCCATTAATTCCAATACATTTGGAGGTTCGACTCTAATTAATTTGATATCGAATGCGAGTTTATAAGCTAGGGGTGTTTTCCAGATGAAACGGTGGTAATCTTGGATAGAAATAACTCTTTCTACATATTTCCACCAAGTTGGCCAGTTGGGATAATTAATAATTTCTGACCATACTTTTTCTATGGGTGCGTCGATAATCCAAGTTGTAACGAAATTATATTCTGTCATAATGTGAGTTTAAATTTATTATTAGATTTATTTTTTGAAATAACGCAAATTATTACGATCTTGATATTTAGAAATATATTCTACATTTTCCATCTCTAATTTTGACAACAAATTTACAGGAAATTGTTTTGGTGAATAACGGGGATTATACCAAGACTGTTGATTAAAGTAATCTTGTAAACCAGGAGTATCAAACCTGCGACCATGAACTGCAAAAATTGTATTTCGCATAATATCTAATTCATAACCACTTTTACCGGCTAAATCTGCTTCCGTGACTCGTCTTTCAGAAAGCCATAAATAATAATTATTATTGGTAGGATTTATAGTTTGTTGTTCTTGAATTCTAGAAATTTGAATTTCCGAAGTTGTAATTATTGGTGTTGGTGGTGTTTTATTCACATTAGGTTTTGAAGTTTGAGAACCTGTAGAATTCTCTGAGACTTGTGGTGTTTCGTATGTTCTTTTAGCAGAAATTGATACTTCTGTCTCTTGAACAGATTCTGTTGATTTGGTTAAAAATTGTCCAATAATTATAAAACCACCAATTAAACTACCAATAATTAAACTAGTGATAGTAATATTCTTTTTATTATTATTAATAACAACAGGTTTACTAACATTAAGAGTTGGCGGTTGTGTGGGTGGAATAGGATTTGTTCTGCTTTGCAAAGCATCCAACATTTCCCTAGCAGAACTAAAGCGTTCCCGTGGATGATAAGCTATAGCTTGATCAATTACTCCTGCTAAAATAGGATTCATATCACTCGCAAAATGTCGCCACACAATTTCACCTGTTTGGGAATCTGTCTCTAATTGTTGAGGTTGTCTCCCAGTTAATAAATAAATGACTGTTAAACCTAAACTATATAAATCGCTTGAATAAACTGGTCTTCCGGCTGCTTGTTCACTGGGCATAAATCCAGGTGTCCCAATGACAATTGAACTGGTAGGATTTCCTTGAGAATTTAACACAGTTGCCATTGATTCTCGCACCGCACCAAAATCAATTAAAACTGGTTTATTATCACTATGGCGCAAAATAATGTTATCTGGTTTGATATCCCGATGTACTATATGTTGAGAATGAACATACTCTAAAATAGGCAATATATTAATTAATAATTCTTCTATGGAATTTTCAGTAAATAATCCCTGCTTTTGAATTTTTGCTGTTAAAGTATCCCCTTCTATCCACTCCTGAACTAAGTAAAATTCTCCTCCAGTGGAAAAGTAAGCATATAAAGCTGGAATTTGTGCAGATGCGCCACCCAGTGCTTCTAAAATAGCTGCTTCTCGTTGGAATCGCTCTTGTACTATTTGGTAAATTTGAGGATTATTGTGAATTGGTTTTAGCTGTTTTACCACACAGAGACGCTGTGATGGCATATTAGTGTCTTGAGCGAGAAATGTTTCACCAAATCCACCTGATCCCAGAGTACGAATGACTTGATAGCGGTTGTTTAGCAGCATGGTTTTTAAGAATTGCCAGATGCAATATATTTACTATATTTAATAGCCATATTTGCGTTTTTTAGTTGCAGATTGAGTAGCTCTTGATTCTAAGGTAAATTCTGGTATTTCTTCAAGTTCATCTTCAGTTAAATTATACTGTTCACAGACTAAACTTAAGCGATTTCCGGGAGTTTTGACTGCGTTAACTGAATGGGTTAAATCACCTTGAAAGAAAACCAAGGAGTTGGTTTGAGGTTTAACTTGTCCAACTTGGCGTTTAGGCGATTTTAGCACCAATTCGCCCCCTTCCATGTTTTCCGGTACACGCACATAGAGAACACTAACAAGGTGAGGTGGTTCAATGGTTTTGCAGTAAGAACGCAAGGAACGATCTATGTGTGGATCGACACGAGAACCTTCTTTTAATAGCAAAGGATTGAGATAAAAAGCATTACAATTAGGCTGAAGTGCTAAATCTAGATAAGGTTTAAAAAAGGGAAATTTTTGTTCAACTGTGGTTAGTCCTTGACGCTGAAAAACTACGGAAAATCCTTTGGTATTGATGAAATCACGGTTGAGATTGTTGATAGCAAAGTAAGGACTAGCATGAATTTCTCCCCACAGATCATTAAGGTAATTATTAGGTAAAATATTGGTTTGTAATTGATAGTATTTCATTTGACATTTGATGATTTAAGAAATTAAGAAATATTGAGTTTGAGACTGGTATTAATTTTTTTATACACTCTGCAAAATTCGCTCAATCATCTGATTTGCTTGGGAAGCATAACCACCACCGAATAAATTAAAATGATTCAAAACATGGTATAGATTATAAAGAGTTTTGCGTTTTTCATAACCCTGATCTAAAGGAAATATTTCTTGATATCCTTGATAAAAACTGGGTGGAAAACCACCAAATAATTCGGTCATGGCAATATCAACTTCTCTATCACCAAAATAAGTTGCTGGATCAAAAATTACGGGTTCACCATCAACTGTAAATCCTGCATTCCCTCCCCATAAATCACCATGCACTAAGGAAGGTTGTACTTGATAATTTGCTAATATTTTGGGAATAGCTGCTAATAACTGATCTTGTAAAGCAAATTTCCCTCCTTTTTGCTTTGCTAACTGAAATTGATAACTTAAGCGATGTTGAATGTAAAATTCTATCCAGTCGGATTTCCAAGTATTAATTTGGGGGGTAGAACCGATAGTATTATTCATGTTCCAGCCGAAACCTTGGTTACTGCTGATTTTGTGCATTGCTGCTAAGTTACGCCCCATTTTTTGCCAAGATTTGCTATTACCATCGGCCATTTCTAGCCATTCCAATACGATATAACTAGAATTGGCTGTAGTTCCCCAACATAGAGGTTGAGGAACGCGGATAGTGTTTGTGTTGTGCATTTGCTGTAACCCCAGCATTTCTGCTGCAAACATCTCTCCATGAGAGGCTTGGTTAAGTTTGACAAAGTAGGTTATTTTGCCATCAGTGAGTGCATAACCTTGATTAATACAGCCACCACTTACAGATAGCCGTTGTGAAGAATGGAATTTTTCCCCTGTCACCTGGCTAATATGAGCGTCAATTTCAATCCACATCTTCAAATGTCAGTTAAAATTTAATATTATTAAACCATTGATCACTGATATAGCACGAGTCAGCAGTCAAGAGCAAAACTCTCTTGCTGTCTAGGTTTAAATTTAGATTCTGTACATCGTTGATCTGAAATCTGCTGTAATTGTTGTAAGTATTCAGGATACAGGATACTCCAAATCAGGAGAATAAATGCTTTTTTAGTCAACGTTGATGATTTTGATAAAATCTCATTTCTGGACTATTCTTCATTTCATTAGCATTCTGACTCCTGACTCCTGACTCCTGAATTCTGACTAATTGTTTACTGAACAGGTTTGATCACAACTACACCATAAGCGTTGGGGTCAAGATATTTTTGTGCTGCTTGCATTAAATTATTTGTGTTTTGCGCTTGTATATATTGAGGATAATTAAATGCTGGTTCTAAGTCGCCTATTAAAGATTGATAATAACCATACAACCCAGAGCGATCGCTTGGTGATTCATTCCCAAATATAAACCGATTGGCTACCCGTCGCCTTACACGACAAATTTCTGATTCTTTGACTAATTCTGTTTGTATTGTATACAGATGTTGAGAAATTGCGGCTTCTACTGCTGCTAAATCTTCTACTTCACACTTAGCAGAAATAGAAAATATCCCTTGCAGTCGATGATTGATATTACTAACAGCAATTGAGGACACCAGTCCTCTTTCTTCCCGTAAATCATGGACTAATCTAGATGTACGTCCATGTCCTAAAATTCCTGCTAACACATCTAAAGAGTATGTTTCGTCTAATTCCATGAGTCCAGGAACTCGCCATAACATGATTAATCTAGCTTGTTGTACACTCTCGTCAGTAAATTCCCGACGCACAATTTCTGTAAATGCTGGTTCCTGACTAACGCTTAATTGTTGATTATTATTAATTTTTGATTTTTGAGTATTTTTACTAAATTGTTCGGCAATAATTTCTATTAATTCTTCTACTGGTAGATTACCGACAGCAACCGCAGTGATGGAAGAAGGTTGATACCAGGTATGGTGAAAATCTCGCATTTGCTGTGGTGTAACTTGAGAAATTACTTCTTCTGGACCGAGTACGGGACGACGATAAGGTAAAACATCAAAAGCGGTTTCCATTGTGCGGCGATAAATCCGCCGTCTAGGGTTATCTTCTGAACGTCTGATTTCTTCTAGAACTACTAAGCGTTCTCTCTCAAAAGCATCGTTAGGAATACTAGGATTACAAACAACATCTATTTGCAATGGTGCTAATTCTGCAAAGTCTTTCGGCGCGGTCGTAATATAATAGTGTGTATAATCCTGGCTGGTAGCAGCATTAGTAACAGCACCACGCTCTTCAATCCGACGTTCAAACTCACCACTGGCTAGTCTCTCTGTTCCCTTAAAAACAATATGTTCTAAAAAATGAGCCATGCCATTAATAGCATCTGACTCTACAGCAGAACCTATTTTTACCCATACATTGAGGTTAACTGCTGCTACTGGCATTTGCTCGGCGATGATAGTTAAACCATTTGGTAAATGATGCACCTTGGGAGCATTAAGTCGAGGAAATTTTAACAGAGTTGATGTCATTGGTAGTGGTGAGGTGAGGGCTATCTTACTTCTTATATCTTACAACTCCCTTAGTGGATGTTTTAAAAGTCCTTTATAATGTATCAAAATTCTTGAGAGTCTCCTCAATACCCCTTATATAAAAAGGGGGACTTTGACTCTAGTTCCCCAATTTCTTAGGGAGTTTTAGGGTAATAATTAGTGTCTATAATTACAAACCAATTACTTTTAAAACAACTCCCTGAATGGAGTAAATCAAAAGTCTCAAATCCGATCCAAAATTTACGCCGCACTGAGCTACTAAGTAAAAACACGGTAAAAGCCAACACATCTAAACGAGTATAAATTCACAAATTTCTGACAACCCAGATTTTACATTTTTTACAAAAATAAACATAGATAAAACTTATAGGTACTATATACTTAATGCTATTAGTTCACAAGACATTGGCGATCGCACGTTAGTTCAATAAATTAATACAGTGTAAGCTTTTCAGTAATTTAGAATGGGTAGTTTATCCCACTGGATTTTAGTAATAGCAAGGGATATCACTGATTAAGGGTTATTGCTTAAGTGTTACATAAATATATTTTCTACTTAAGTGATTATTCTGCACAAGTTTTACACATTTTGGATCTATATTTCTAAATACGGACTTCACAAGGGGTATGATATGGCTATTTCAGGATTTCTATCTGAGCTTTCCCTTCCTGAAATCTTCCAGCTGCTTGAGCAAGGAAACAAAACAGGACGGCTAACTATTAAAGCAAAATCACCGGATTCGTCTCAAGAAGGGAAAGATTTTCACATTTGGTTTAAGCAAGGACTAATTGTTGCTGCTGCGAATAGATTAGATGGACAGGGATTGTTGTCCATCATCCAAAAGCAAGGTTGGCTCACTGCGCGTGCAGCTGCTCGAATTACAGATGTATGTGCAACTAATCAACCAACTGGTTTGTGTCTCAAATTACAAGGAATACTCGACGCGCAGCAATTAAAAATGTTATTCAGTTATCAAGTTTTGAATCAAGTTTGTAAATTATTTGAATTGCAAGATGGATCGTTTCATTTTGATTCGAGAACGTCTATACCTAACTCCGAAATGACAGGTCTGACTGCTATACCTAAAGAAGTTATACTCAAAGGTCTAAGGGTTCTGCGTAATTGGAAAATGCTGGAAGACAAATTACCAGATCCAACTTGTGCTTTGATCAACACAATCCATACCAAGCCTCTATTGAGCTTAAATCAACTAGAATGGCAAATTTGGGAATTCACCAAAGGCACAGTTTCAATTATAGCGATCGCCGAACAGTTAGGTGTGCCTGTGGAAAAAATCCAACAAGCCGCATTTCGACTCATGGTTGTTGGTCTGGTAGAAGAAGTTCCCATCATTTCAGAAGCACCAGAAGAGCTATATGAATTAGAATCCACAATGATTGACATGAAATTTGAGCCTAGCAAACAAGAAAATACCGTTAGTCAATCTTTTCTCAATAGTTTGGTCGGTTTCCTCAAAAACAAGGTTTAATTTAGCTTTAAATGCCAAATTATTTTGACTAGATAGCTAGGGCTAAAGCATCAACATCTGATATGATTTCGGCAAAAGTTCAGTATAACATCGGCTTTATTATTTTTTCGTTTTCCTGTCATCCAAAGTATTTTGCTTGTTCACCTATTAACCATTTCTAAGATTTGAAGACTGCCATGGTCAAGCCAGGTAAATCATCAATAATAAATTAGGGTGCAGAACTATCTAATTAGAAGTAAAAATATTAAGAAACATAAAATAAATTACCAGTTAATTTATTTCCACGATTTTTACACAATAATTAGTTATATTTAGAAGCAAGTTCAGGATAACCAAATATTTTTTCACAACATCCAGAGCTTAAGAAAGTAAATAGTAATATCCACAATTCTCTACCTGGAAATTTAAACTATGTCAGCTTTACGGCAACAGTTGGGCGATTTTAGTAGTATTATTTGCTTCAAGGCAGCTATTACAGGCATGGAAGAAGCTTTAGGAGACAAAGCGACAGCTATTGCTTTAACTTCAGCCGGTCGTGCCAGAGGAAAAAAGTTAGCTGAAGAATTGGGTTTAGCGGGATCTTCAATGTCATTAGATGAAGCAGCCTCTAAATTAAATATGGCTTTGGGTAAGGACGGCACTCGTTTGTGCATAGTTGAGAAAATTGTGGCTGAAGGTGACAACATTAAGGTCTATACTTCTGAAACTTTTTGTTCTGCTGGTGAACCACCAAATTCACCCCGCAAATGTACTTTTACAATGGGTGCAGTTTGGGGTGCTATTGAGCAACTAATTGGTAAACGTTTCAAGGGAGTGCATACTGAATCTGTACTCAGAGGTGGTACTCATGATGTATTTGAATTCACTCCTTTTTAGTAACAAGTATATATGACATGAATTCCAAACCTGAATTCATAATTTTCTACCAAATTTAAACTCGCACTAATCTTAATAGAGAATTCCTGCAATGGCAATTAACACAGAAAAACTGGGCATGATTTTGCAAAATTTTGCGACTTCTACCTCTGGTGTTCAGGGAGCAGCCCTTGTTACCCCTGATGGTTTACCTTTGGGTGCAAGCTTGCCTGGTAGTATGGATGAAGAAAGAGTATCAGCAATGTCAGCTTCCATGCTATCTTTAGGCGAACGTATTGGTATGGAATTGGCTAGAGGTACGGTTGATCGTATCTTTGTAGAAGGAAATAAAGGCTTTGGTATTTTGACTGGTTGTGGTGAAGATGCAGTTTTGCTAGTTTTAGCTAGTGAAACCGCTAAACAAGGACTTTTGATGTTAGAAATTAAGCGTGTTATCTCTGAAATAAAATCAGTTTTGCTTTAGTTGATAGTTGCATTCAACATCTAAATCTAAATTTAAATAAAAATTCCCTGATCTGGCATTCTTACATCATTTGTGGAAAATTTTTTTATTCCCTATGTTGGCAAGTAAATTTATAAATCAAATTCAATAATTTGAAGATAATGCTAGATTAGGGACATTTTTTAGGTAAGCAGATTAATTTTATAACTGGGGTTAAGGGACTGGGGTTTCGTGAGCTTACGTCCACAAGGCTCAGACAAGCCGGATGAAAGGTGTGGGTAAGTTTTATTAATTATCTACTTTAGATTTTTTGAGAACAATATATGGAGATTATGCGCTTGGTTGTGACCGGAACAGTAGGAGCAGGAAAATCTACTTTTATCCGTTCTGTCAGTGAAATTGAAGTCGTAGATACAGATACTCGTGCAACTGATGAAACAGCATTATTGAAACAAAGAACTACGGTTGCATTTGATTTTGGTCGGTTGCAATTTGGACCAGAAACGGCGTTGCATCTTTATGGAACACCCGGTCAATCTCGCTTTGATTTTATGTGGGATATTTTAATTCGCAAGGCTCATGCTTATATCTTACTGATAGCAGCCCATCGTCCTGGTGAATTTCGCCAAGCACGTAAAATTATTACTTTTATGAATCAACGGATGCAGATTCCGATGATTATTGGTGTTACTCATACGGACTGTCCTGGTGCATGGAGTAACGAAGATATTTTCTTTGCTCTGGGGTATATGGATGAGAACAATCGTCCTCCTATGGTCAATGTCAATGCCACACAGACGGCATCTGTAGCTGAAGCTGTAATTGCTCTAGTAGAACAATTAATAATGCAAAAAAATTATTGTATGTAATTTTAGGAATCTAAATTACAGCAGATTGCAGGTAAATTAGGTAGATACCAAAAAAATTTTAACCGTATTTTCTGTTCTCTGCTGTAATTATTCACAAAGTGCAACTTAATTATTTTGAATAAAGCGATCGCTTCCTAAATGTACATTCCATTCTACTACTCTAGCTGCTGCTGCTAACATTCCATCTCGAACACGAGGACTAGTATTAACTATTCCCATAGCCTCATCAACATTTTCTGCTTTGATCACCCATAGTCCTGTTCCATCATGAGGTACAAATGGTCCACAACAAAGCAGAATTCCTTTTTTATATTGTTCCTGAAACCATGCCAGTTGATCTTGATCATGTTCTGGATGTTCTTTTTTATATTCGTAGTATTCGGGAACAGTTGCCACAACAACAGCAAAAAGTTTAGCCATAGTTATTTGTCATTTTGAAAAGATTTCTCAAACCTAAATATCAGTATATGCTGCTTATGCGTTTTTATTAATAGGACTTATGCAAGTGTTACAATCAAGTCTCTTTTAGGGTGCATAAGACATAATGAATGATTAATTAATTTTGGGCAGGCAAATGCCCACCCTACAAAAATTAAACTACTACCACCACTACATTTTTATCAGCTTTTTGCCATTGGTGGAAAAACAGAAATACTTCTTTGTGCTTCAGTTGATGGTAAGAATTTTTCAACTAACAACCGCTGAAAGGTGTTTAATGAATCTTGCCAGTTCTGAACTATGTGTTGTAAGTCTTGTAATCTGTCTATCGGAGTATTTCCTAATAAAGAATAGTTGAAGTTACCAGAAAATAAAATTGCAGCCGCTACTTTATCAGGAAACTGCACATTTGCTTGGTTAATACTTAAGTTGAGTATTCCCCGTTTTAAAGGATAACTTAACTGTAAAGCAGCATTGACTTTCCCCCCTTCAAATTCTTGCCATGAACCAGGTGCTAAAAGTCTACCATTGATGTATTGGTACGCTTCAGCTTCTGAATTAAAAGTAATAAAGCCTCTGGGGTTAATTCCAATGCGCTGATACTCAACTTGGGATAGTTTTTCTACTAGTTGTTGAGTAATTTTTGATATTTGAATTTCCTCCAGTGGTTTTGCTCCTATTGCCTCCAATATAGTGACATTATTAGCCTGGGCAATAATTCCTACACCGGTGGTGAAAAAAATCTGCACTACGCCGTTTGTATAAACTGGTTGTTTTGCTAATTCCCAATCTGCGGGAATAATACCCGTATATTTAAGGAAATCAGGGTTAATAACTGTGGGATTAAGATTTTTAGCAATAATTGCGATCGCTAATTCCTGAATTTCTAAACCTTGACTCATGTTTAATTTTGCCTATTTTTATCACAGCATAAATACTGTATTCCTAAATGCCAGTATAAAGCAGGTGACAGCTAACTCCCATACTGCCCGATTTAATTTAAAATTATGAGTAGTAATATTAAGAATTGTAAAATTAAGTATCAATGCCTAGCCTATCCCTTAACAAAAAGCAATCCCGTGTCATCGTTATCGGTGCGGGAATAGGTGGACTAACTGCCGCTGCATTATTGGCACATAGAGGTTACAGCGTCTTAATTCTCGACCAGGCTTTAGTTCCCGGTGGTTGTGCTTCCACCTTTAAACGTCAAGGCTTTACCTTTGATGTGGGTGCAACTCAAGTTGCTGGGTTAGAACCTGGGGGTATACATCACCGCATTTTCTCAGAATTAGGAATTGAGTTACCCGCAGCTACTTTTTGTGACCCGGCTTGTGCAGTTTATCTTCCTGGTGAGTCCACACCTATTAATGTTTGGCGTGATCCTGAAAAATGGCAACAAGAACGCCAAAAACAATTTCCTGGTAGTGAACCGTTTTGGCAATTATTAGCAAGTTTATTTAAGGCTAGTTGGGAATTTCAAGGACGTGACCCTGTTTTACCACCACGGAATTTATGGGACTTGTGGCAGTTAACGCAAGCTGTACGTCCTAGTACCTTCATCACTGCACCCTTTACTTTTATGACGGTGGGGGATGCTTTACGTTTATATGGTTTGGGAAATGACCAACGACTGCGGACATTTTTAGATTTACAACTGAAGTTATATTCCCAAGTCAGTGCGGAAGAAACAGCCTTACTGTATGCGGCTACGGCTTTGAGTGTATCTCAATCGCCACAAGGATTATATCATCTTCAAGGTAGTATGCAGGTATTGAGCGATCGCCTGGTCGAATCGTTAGAAAGAGACGGCGGTAAATTATTAATGCGTCACACCGTCGAAAAAATCAACGTTGAAAATGGCCAAGCTAACGCTGTAGTGATTAGAAACCAGAAAACAGGGGAAATTTTCACCGAGAAAGCAGATCATGTAGTTGCTAACGTCACTGTGCAGAATTTAGTAGAATTATTAGGTGAAAAAGCCCCATCTGGATATAAACAAAGAGTAGAAAAACTACCAGCAGCTTCTGGTGCCTTTGTAGTTTATTTAGGTGTAGATGCTAGTGCAATTCCTTACGAATGTCCGCCCCATCTCCAATTTTTATATGATATTAACGGACCAATTGGTGAAAATAATTCTTTGTTTGTATCTGTAAGTCATCCTGGAGACGGCCGCGCACCAGCAGGAAAAGCCACAATTATCGCTTCTTCCTTTGTTGATTTTACACCCTGGTGGCATACTCAAGATTATCAAGGGTTAAAAGAAAAATTTACCCAAGATGCAATATCCAAACTTTCCCAATATTTCTATTTAAAACCAGAAACGATCATTCATGTAGAAGCTGCCACACCCAGAACTTTTGCTCATTTTACTGGACGTGATCAAGGAATTGTTGGTGGAATCGGTCAAAGAATTCCTACCTTTGGACCCTTTGGTTTTGCAAATCGTACACCTATTAATAATTTGTGGTTAGTTGGTGATTCAACTCATCCAGGAGAAGGTACAGCAGGTGTAAGTTATTCAGCTTTGACGGTGGTTAAACAAATTCAAGCTCAAAATTGAGGTTAAATAAAACACGAGCAAAATTCAGGACTAAAACTCTCTTGCTGTCTATATTTCAATTTAGATTCTGTACCTTATTGATCTGCAATCTGCTGTAAATGCAAATTTTCAACAGATTTATTCTTTAGGTACTAAAGCAATGCGATAACCTAAAGCATCTAAAAATTCAATCAAGGTGTAAATTTCATTTCCCGCATTTTCTGATAATAATTGATCAAGTTCTTCATAACGTTGTTTTGCTTTTTCTGAGAGATCATTAGCCAATATTCTGGCATCAATAATATCTTTTAACGCTGAACGCAGTATTTCTGCTTCACGTCCTTCTTCATCTAATTCTAAAAAAGTTTCTAGGTAAGCAGTAGCTTCTTCTATGTCTTTGAGGGATGAAATTAGATAATCATGGTAACTGCTACTTCTACTCGTTGCTGTTTTCACTTTTGTCATAATCTCTCCAATATTCTTTAGCTGTTAAAATGTCTTGTTCTTGGGTACTTTTATCTCCACCGCAGAGTAAAAGTATGATTTTTGACCCGATTTGTCCAAAATAGATCCGGTATCCAGATCCATAGTCAATTTTTAGTTCACAAACTCCTTCACCAACTGCACGGTAGTTTCCTAAATTACCTGATTCAACTCGTTTCAGTCTACTCCTTATTTTAGCTCTTGCAGTTCTGTCTCGCAAAGAATTAAGCCATTCTGCAAAAGGACTTTTACCCGTTGGTGTGATGTAGTTTTGTATTTCTCTTGGTTGTGCTTCCACTCTGAGTTTATTAATGCTGCATGAATTAGTTTACTGGAAAAAGATAATCTCAAATCGCTAAGATACGAGGTTGACATAGATAGTAATTGAATTAATAGTTATAGCGGTATGCACTTAAATGAAATACATAATTTACTGCAAAATCCATGCACTAAAAAACTTTCAACTCTGTTTCCTGTTCTCTGCTATAATAGTTAGTCAGTTAATTTTCGCGAAACTTGCACTTTTCGTAATTGGGTTAAACTGGCAATAAATGAATAATATTCAACAAAAAAAGAGGGCTGATTTAATACAGTCCCCAATGTTAATGATGAATATTTTCTTTTCACCAATTACCAATTACCAATCACCAATTACCCATTACAAGCCATCACTAATTGATGATGGAGATTGTTCAACATCAGGTGATGGTTCAGAAGATGGTGTAGATGGTGTGCGAGGTATGATAAATTGTTTCCAAGTTCTAATTTGCTCCTGGGCATCTCTGTAAGCAGAACTACCACGAGGAATTAATCTAGCAGTCTCAATGCTTTTAGAAACATCAAACTCGCTTTGGGAACGTGCCATTTGTAACAATTGTTGACTCCATTGATCAATAGCCACATTCGCATCCATGCGTAAAACGTTGCGATTGGAAACCCGGTCAGCTAACCGTATCGCTTCCGCTAAAGCTTCTGGTGTGCCAGTAATTGCCACTTCTCTGGCTTTTCTCCAGTTTTCTTTAGCACGGATTTGTTCTTGCCAACTATCGACAGCTGTTTGTGCTTCACTAGCAAGCGCCCTTCCTGATGAGGCAATTTTTTGAGCTTCTCTAATAGCTGTGTTTAAATCCCCGCTATCAGCGATAATTCTGGCTTGATCTAAGTAAGGTTGATCTTGAATTCGTTGTACTTTAGCCGTCCAAGTGCGGATTTTCTTCCGTGCTTCTGGATATAATGAACGCCCGGAGCGAATTTGATTAGCCTCTGCGATCGCAGCCTGTAAGGATGTAATATCCTCTAATAAAGCTATTTGTTCAGCCCGGTCTAAGTAAGGTCTGTCTTCAATAGACTCTACTTGTCCACGCCAGCGATTCATCTCCTGACGTGCTTCGTCAGCACGGGGATTACTATCAGGAATCATCTGGGCTTCGGAAATTGCTGCCGTTAACTCGTTAATAGTACCTTGACTAGCCAAAGTTCGTGCTTTTTCTAACCGAGAAACATCTTGAATTTCTAATTGCCAACGCGCAATCAGTTCTTGTGCTTTCTCATACACTTCCCTAGAAGCATCAATTTGTTGGGCTTGGGAAATAGCAGCCTCTAAACCAGAAACCGTTCCGATCCAAGCACTCCTTTGTGCTTCACCCAAAACCACAAAATCATCAATTTCTGATTGTAATTCAGGAATAGGTGGAATTTGGCGTACAATTTCCAATGCTGTATCCGCATCTCGTTTATCCATCTTGGCTTGTGCCAATTTCAGGATCTTGCGTCCAAATACAGGAATCAATTCCTGCGCTTTTTGATATAGATAACTATCTGACTTAATCGACTCAGCCAACTTAATAGCGGCTAGGACATTATCTAATGAGCGACTATCAGCTAAACCTTCAGCCTTGTAGAGTTTATCACCATCTTCCCGTGCTGTGACAATGATGCGATTTAGTTCATCATACTTAGTAGTTGCCCAATATTTATTATTAACGCGCAGAAGTTTAGATGACAGCATAAAAGCTGATTGCCAATGCCTTTGTCCCAGTTCTTTTAAGGATTCTTGGTAAATTTCTTCTGCCTTTGACCAAATCGACTGCCATTTAGTAATTTGGTCTTCTACTATTTTTCGAGCTTCCAAATCTTCAGGAATTTGCCGTGAAGTAGCGATCGCTTCCTCTAAATTACCAGATTGGAAACTCTGATCAGCCAACCGTAATATATCCCGTGACCACTCTTCTAAAAAACTATTAATTTGCCCTCTGAGTGGATGATTCTGCGGCAATGCCTTTACCAGTGCGATCGCTTGCAGTAAATCATTTACCGTCTGCTTAGAAGCCGCCAATTGAGCGCAATGTAACCGCACTGATGCACTAGCTAAAGGCCAAAATATCTCTGGACAATTTGGTGCTGATGGCAGCTTTAGCAACATTGACATTGATATAAATCCGATACCGCTAGGAATCAACGTCAACATTATTGACCATAGCACCCAGCTTTTCATCCAGTTTGGCAATTTCTCAGTTATATTACTGAGATTAAAAGTTTTATCTGAATGGGTTTTTATAGGTAATCCTTCTGTATTGTTCTCTTGTTGTTGCGTCACTGATTTAAAGTTAGAACCAGTAGCTGGGACACCAGATGATTGAGTAGTCCCGACTTCTGGAGTTCGGGATAATCTTGTGTTTTGATCTGGCTTTCTGGCTCTGGCTGGAGACCAACTATCTGAAATATCCCGATCTGTCATCTCTCACACCAAAGTAGTTGAATAGCAGCCATTATCAGACTGATAATTCCATTTTTGCCATAGTAACTTTCTTTCTCATCATTAAAAAGCTATTTTTTTCATCTTCTCTCTCCACAGATAACATTTATATTTTGGAGTTTTAGTATTATTTCATACTTATTCAGCAACAGAAACTTCCTTCTGTAAATCATCAATTAGTCGTGCTAGATTATCACTACTTGCTTGATAAACGCTGCCACAAAAATCACAAGTTGCTTCTGCACCTTCATCTTTAAGAATCATATCTTGCAATTCTGCCTCTCCCAGCATTTTCAACGCTCCTAACACCCGATCAAAAGAACAACCACAATGGAAGCGCAGAATCTGACTTTCTGGAAATATATTTAAACCCATATCTCCCAGCAAATCACCGAAAATTTCACTTAGCGTCTTTCCAGCTTGTAACAACGGTGTGAACCCAGATAAAGTAGAAACCCTTGATTCCAACGTTGCTACCAAGGCTTCATCTCTAGCAGCTTTCGGCAACACTTGTATCATTAGCCCTCCCGAAGCTGTCACCCCACTAGACCCTACAAACACACCCAAAACCAAAGCTGAAGGTGTTTGCTCGGAATTTACCAAATAATGAGCGACATCATCGCCAATTTCCCCAGAAACGAGTTCAACTGTACTAGAGTAGGGATAACCATAGCCAATATCCCGAACAACATAGAGATACCCACTACCCACAGCACCGCCAACATCTAGCTTACCTTTAGCATTAGGAGGCAATTCCACCGATGGGTTCTGCACATAGCCCCTTACCGTCCCATCCAAGCCCGCATCCACCAATATACCACCTAAAGGCCCATCGCCCTTAACTCGCACATTGACCCTAGACCCAACACGCTTCATACTAGAAGCCATCAACAAACCTGCTGCCATCGTTCTTCCCAGTGCGGCTGTAGCCACATAAGAAAGCTTATGACGTACTCGTGCTTCCTCCGTTAAGCGTGTAGTAATCACACCTACCGCCCGAATACCTCCGTCTGCTGCTGTCGCCCGAATTAATTGATCCGCCATGAAAACCCTTACAATTCTTAACAAGATGACTTTTCTATTGTAAGTTCTTCAGGCAATAGGGAACAGGAGGTAGGGGGAGTTAATAACCCAATCAACTATCAACTATCACCATGTTAGGTACTTTTCAACAAAGCCAACTGCGAATTGAAATTGAAGCATCCGCTGATGCTATTCACGATAGTCTATTAATTCCAGCACAACTAGAAAAATGGTTAGTAGGACAAAGTTTTTCCCTTGGAATGCCGGAAAAATTAACATCTGGTTTTGATTTTACTACTTCTACCGGACTCGTCCAAATCCATCATCATGTCGATGTAGCTAAAGCTAATTGCTTGCGCTTATTACTCAGTGGTGGAATAGACGGTTTTCATGAATGGTATTGGGGAGAAGGTTGGGTACAGTCTCGTTTAGAGGGGATATCAATTTTACCTTTGAATTTGGGTCAGACTGTAAGTTTGTTGAGTTTGCGTGAGTTTTTAAGAGGTAAATGAGGGGAGAAGAGTTTTTTTAACGCAGAGGAACGCGGAGGTGGCGCGGAGGTTCGCTGAGAGTTTTTTGTGGGGTGGGTCGAACATCAACGGATTTTTGACATTTGACTCACCCAGTCAGCAATTACAATTTTGAGCATTAGTTCAATTAAAAGCGGATAAATTATTTTTGATGAATAAATTAAGAATACATATTTTATAGCGATCGCTCTCTCTTGGCTTTTAGATAAATTTCAGTTATGTAAAATTTAAAATCATTTAGGATTTTCTAACTTCCAAAGTTTTCTCCTTTATATTTTCTTAATAATTAATTGAGAATTATTTTTATTTATCAACGGTATTGCAATACTTTCAGCGATCTGCTATGATTTAGGAGAATTTGTATTATGCCCTATTATATCTATTTTTAAGACGGCGTTTACAGCAGTAGATTAAAAGCCTTTATTTATAAGTATTTCAGAACTCGCAAAACTGAACATCTAAGAAAATATGAGGAAATTATCAAGGTTTCCTGACAGGAGAATTACAAAAATTCTGATGCTGTTGTTTGCGGGTTGGAATTGGAAGATTGACAAATAAGATATTTTATGGTGTTCAGCCTGGATTAGTAAAAAGAATAAAAGGAAAGTAACAATATTAACTATTTTCAGTGAATGAGAAGGAGAAAAGCATTAGCGAAACTTACCGAAGATATCGCTCTTGTGAAGTCAATGTGGCTAGAGGCTAGAGAGCGATCGCTATATCTGCTATATGGCTATTTACTATATAATAAATATATTAAAAAATACAGAGATAGTTTATGGCAGCAGTAATTACTAATCATATTGAAATAACGCCGGGTATATGTGGTGGAAAACCTCGCATTGCTGGACATCGAATTAAAGTACAAAATATCGTCTTATGGTATGAACGCATGGGAATGTCACCAGATGAAATTGTCTATCATTATCCTAGTATTACTTTAGCGGATGTTCATGCCGCATTGGCTTATTATTATGACCATCTAGAAGAAATTAGAAAAGATATAGAAGATGACGAAGTATTTGCTAAGGAGATGAAAGCTCAAACTCCTTCGTTAGTTCAGCAGAAACTTCAAAACAGTGGTGGTTAGAGAAATTAAATTTCATTTAGATGAAAATGTCAGCAATGCGATCGCTGCTGGACTTCGTAAAAGGGGAATTGATGTAACGAAAACTCCAGAGCAAGGACTTATTGCTGTATCTGATCAGGGGAAACGCATCTAAATTATATTGACAAAATGTCATATTAGTGTATCTAGACAGAGAAAAACATAATAAGAGAACTCCACAGAATGATTGATCCTATGATGAAAGAAGATAATTTCAGTGTGTAGCCTACCTCATGTATCCAAAATCTATCATTCAACTAACAGAGAACCTCAAATCTCTGTACATCAAAACAGCCAAAAAACTCAAGGGAAGCGACCGAAGACAATTCATGGCAGAAGTGGTCAAAGGATTGGGAATAGGTGGACAAACTTTAGTAGAAAGAGAGTTGGGATGGAATAGACGCACAATTCGGAAAGGGATGCAGGAATTGGAGAGTGGTAAGCCGTTTATTGATGGTTTCGGGCGTAGTGGACGGAAGCGGGTGGAAACAAAATTACCAAACTATTAGAGGATATGAAATCGTTAGTAGACCCACACAGTCAAACAGACCCTAGCTTTAAGAGTATCCGATTATATACGCGAATGACTGCAAGTGAAGTACGTCGTCAACTAATTGAACAATTTGGTTACAGTGATGAAGAACTACCTTCATCAGAGACAATTCGACGACGATTGAATGAATTGGGTTATACATTAAAACGAGTTCTTAAAACCAAGCCTATCAAGAAAATTCCCGAAACAGAAGCAATTTTTGAACAAGTTGAGCTTCTTAATAGTGAAGCTGATAATGACCCTCATACTCTGCGGATTTCCATTGATGCAAAGGTAGCAGTTAAGGTTGGAGAATTTGACCGAGGTGGTAAAACTCGGATGCCAACTATTTCAATAGACCATGACTTCCCGACCGAAACAACTCTAATTCCCTACGGCATTTTTATTCCTGAGTACAACGAGTTATTTTTATTCTTCGTTGCTTCTAAATTAACCGCTGATTGTATTGTTGACTTGCTTGAAAGCTGGTGGCAGAGTGTTAAACACAGATTTGCTCATATTCAAAAACTGGTAATTAATCAGGATAATGGACCTGAAAAAATCATTCTCGTCGCACTCAGTTTATGAAGCGGATCGTAGATTTTGGTACATCATCTCAACTGACGTTACAACTTGCTTATTATCCGCCTTATCATAGTAAATATAACCCGATAGAACGTTGTTTTGGTTGGTTAGAACAGCATTGGAATGGTAGTTTACTTGATACAGTTGAAACTGTACTAAATTTTGCTCAGACTCTTAGATTTCAGGGAAAAAACCCGGTTGTTACATTGGTAGAAAAAGTTTATTCCACAGGAGTTAAACTCACAACAGAAGCTATGGCAGAAATTGAAACACAGATTCACCGCCTCCCCCATCTCAAAAAATGGTTTGTTGAAATTTTTGCTAAACCAGTATAGCTATTGGATCATCTTTTTTGTGGAGTTCTCATTAATGGAATTGAAATGCTGATTAAGTCCTTTATTAATATCCTAAGATTTTAATAAATTTAGAGTAATTAGTTATTTTCAATAATGAGTTAATTTTGTTCTTTTCTATATATTAATTGTCTGAATATCTAGATTTTTGACATCACAAATCTAGATTCTTTTGAGAATCTGGTGAGAATAAATTATTTATGTTTATCTAAATATTCTGATTTTTATCAGATACATTCTAAAATCTTCTCTAAATATTCATTATCCCATCCTGCACAAATCTGCTTATTTTTAATTCCTAGTTTTTGGCTTTTTTCTTTTCTTACTGCATTTACTGCTATATGACGTAGAACGGCAAAATTTTGTGGTGCATTATCCTTTCTTATTCTACAATCATCTTCTCTCAACGCTACATCCAAGACCCAATGTAATGAGTTTTCTATACCCCAATGGCTTCTCACTGATTCTCCTAATAATTTCGCATTATCTGTCAAACTACTAATATAATAACGGGTTTCAACTTTTGTTTTTCCATTGACTTTTCGTATATATTCTACCATTCCTACACTTTGAAGGTTTATCCATTTTTTGCCTGTATCTATTCTTTCTTGAATGTCTGATAACATCAGATAATGACGTATTTCTTCTCTTCCATGTTCGTCTTGCTTTGTATGAAAATCACTACATTTGAATCCCTCAAACCCTTTGGTTATAGCCTCTTTGAAAATTTCTTCTACGTTTTTATATAAATTACCTTGATTCTTTTTTAGTGCAATAACATATTCACCTGATTTATCTACAATTGATTTTACTATCTCTTTTTGACACCCCATTGCATCAATTGTTACTATACATCCGGCTATATCTAATACTTTGATTAATTCTGGTATTGCTGTTATTTCATTTGATTTTTCATCTACCTTACATTGTCCTAATACTAGACGATTAGTGGTTGCCCATGCACTCACCATGTGAATAGCACCTTTATCCTTTCCTTTATCATATGAATGCCTTAACGTTTTACCGTCTATTGCTATTACTTCTCCCTGGGTAATTTTATTTATTGATTTTATCCAACTCAAAAAACTATTCTGTAATTGTTGTGGGTCTATTCTCGCAAATACTCTGGCAAATGTATCATGGGAGGGAATTCCATTTGGTAGTTCTAAAAATTGTTTTAGCCATTTTTTTCTTTTTTTCCATAAGTCTCCATCAATACCCAACTATCTGCTCCACATATTACTGCACAAATCGCAATGGTGACTATATCAATTAATTTATGCTTTTTTGTCCGTTCAACTCTTTTATCTTCTAAATCTTTAAAGTGATCTACTATTGTGATTTTTGGTGATAGCTTCATTTTCGGGTTTTTTCTCTTTGAATTAAAAAGAGAATACCACTTCACCCCATTTTATTGATTCTTCTATAAACGAAATTTACCATCAAATTTTTTCATATGTGTTTATTGACTTGATACCAACTTACTAGTGTTACCCTTTTTTTGTATTCACATAAGTTACATTTTGTCAAAATAAATTAGATGCGTTTCCCCTGTGTATCTGATGAGGTGCAATTAGAATTTTCTTTGTCCCAAGGAAGAGTTATTTTTACTCAGGATACAGATTTTTTGAGATTAAATCAATCAAATATAAATCATTTAGGAATTGTTTATTGTCCTCAACAAACTAAAATCTATTGGGCAAATTATTCAAGGTTTAGTATTAATTTGGGAGTTGCTATCACCTGAAGAGATGTTTGGAAGGATTGAATATTTATAAATAAAAACAGAAAAGCAATCGCTCTTGTGAAGTCAACGTGGCTAGAGACTAGAGTGCGATCGCTATAAGTCAATATGTAAGGATTCAGGTCGGGGGTATTGACAAGTGTGATATGGGAAGCAGAATATATCAATTATGGAAAAAAACCTGCCCCCAAAACTAGACAGTGAAACCTTGAGACAGTTGGCGACAGAGCAACTGGTAGGGATAATAATGGAGCAGGCGCTCGCCATAGAAGCACTAAAAACCAGAGTAATAGAACTAGAAATAGTAGAATATCAAAGATATAGCTGTATTTGCAGCCAGTGTGGAGAAACACAAACAGCAGACTGGTCACCAGAGATAGTACCAGGACAAGATATAGGAATTAGACTGCAAGCTTTGTAAGTATTCAGGATAAAAATACTCTAAGTCAGGAGAATAAAGGCTTTTTTGGTCAATTTTGATGATTTTGATAAAATCTCACTGCTCTCTCTTCTTCATTTCATAAGCATTCTGACTCCTGATTCCTGACTCCTGAATTCTTACCAAATTACTTACCGGGTTTTACTACCAAAACTGAACAATTAGCCTCTTCCATGACTTGAGTGCTAACAGAACCCTGGACAATTCTCTTCATTCCCGTTAAACCCCGACTTCCAATCACAACTAAGTCGGCTTTGTAAATATTAGCTAGTCGAATAATTTCATCAGCAGGATCACCACTTACCAGTTCTAACTCGCTTTTAACTGGTAATTTTTCCTGGTAGGATTGCATCTGCTTCTCAATGTGAAAATAAGAAAACTTTGGTGAATCGGGCTGAGGACGATCAGCGGGTAATTCTATTTCTGACTCTGGTGTAGGAAATACATGACAAAGAATTACATTAGTGTTTGGTGACAACACCAAATCACCTAAAGTCTGAATTACTCGTTCAGCAATTTCCGAACCATCCAGAGCTACTAAAATAGTCTTTAACACCGCTTTTGTCTCCTCAAGAGTAGACCCCTTAAATTATCACATCAGGAATTGTATTAGCGTGAACACCAACAATTTCTCAAATGTGAGCTTTGGTTTGCTAAATTCACAAACTCACTATCATTAACTATGGAGTAGCTGCTGTCAACCGCATTCAGGAAAAATAAGCATTCTAAATTACTCTTTATCCTCAACTCGCCTCCGTACCGAATCCGCATGGGAAGGCAAACCTTCAGCTGTAGCTAAAGAGTCAATAGCATTAGCTACTTTGTTCAGTGCAGTTGGTGAGTATTGGATAATACTAGAATGTTTGAGGAAAGTTTCCACGCCTAATGCAGAAGCATAACGAGCTGCACCAGAAGTGGGCAAGGTGTGGTTGGGTCCGGCTAAATAGTCTCCCACAGCTTCTGGTGTTGAATAACCCAGGAAAATGGCTCCAGCGTGTCGGATTTGAGACATTAAAGACCAAGGATCTTTAACTTCTAATTCTAGATGTTCAGGTGCAAACTCATTGGAGAGTTCTACTGCTGCTTCTAGGGATTCGACTACTACAATTAAGCCATAATGGGCGATCGCTTTTTCTGTGTCTATCCGTCGTGGGTGATCCACCAATTGTCTATCTACAGCTACTTGGACTTTTTTTGCTAAACCAGCATCTGTGGTTAACAAAATCGCCGCCGCCATTGGATCATGTTCGGCTTGCGCTAACAAGTCCGTGGCTACATGAACGGGATTCGCTGTTTCATCGGCAATAATTAGCACTTCGCTAGGGCCTGCCAAAGAATCAATACCCACTGTTCCATAGACTAGCTTTTTGGCCAAGGTGACATAAATGTTACCTGGTCCAGTAATTACATTCACTTTGGGGATAGTTTCTGTACCGTAAGCTAAAGCAGCGATCGCTTGAGCGCCCCCAATGCGATAAATTTCTTGTATCCCAGCTTCTTGTGCAGCTACTAAAACCGCTGAGTTCATCGTTTTTCCACCTCGTGCTGGTGTCACCATCACTATCCTGGGTACACCTGCTACTTTGGCTGGAATAGCATTCATTAACACTGTACTGGGATAGGAAGCGCGACCTCCAGGAACGTATAAACCTGCCCGATCTACAGGTGTATAGCGTTTACCCAGCACTACTTCATCATCGCCAAAGTGTACCCAGCTTTTTGGTACTCGCTGACGGTGAAACGCTTCTATTTGGCGACAAGCTAGCTGAATAGCTGCCAACAAATCCTTTGATACCTGTTGGTAAGCTGCATCCAGTTCTGAACCAGTCACCCGTAGTTCTTCTGGTTGCAAGGTTTGATGGTCAAATTCGGCTGTGTAGTGCAGTACAGCTTTATCGCCTTGGCGTTTAACTGCCTGCAACACTTCCCGCACGGTTGCTTCTTTATGAAGCAATTGTTCATCCTGGGTGCGTTCGCCTTCGGCGCGTTGTAGACGTTCGCAGATACGTTGTAGTTCGGTTCTAACGTCTGCCTGCTGAGTAATAATTCGCAGCATGGAGTAAGGACAATGCCAAAATTAGAATGTTCCCGCTTGAGAATCAGTTTTGCTTTTCACCCATTTAGGGTTAAAGCTGACTCTAATTCTCTTCTCTAGCTTAACCTGGATTTTTTTGATACTCCCAGGATAATTATTTACTTTTTTCTTTAAGGTTATTTATCTTTAGATAAACCATTTTAACCCATTTCCCATTGGGAAAACATACCCAAATGTGGGGATTTTCTAAGAAGATAGCGTCAAGATGGACTGATGGGCAGATAAATCGCTTTCTGTCTTCTGCCTCTTGTTACCTAATTTTTTTTTCAGAAATGATAACATTGGCGGTTTGGATGCTATATTAGTAAATCTAGTAGTGTGTGTACACAATTATATAGTCTTTTTGGAACTGACTGTGGCGAATACAAAGTCTGCTCTCAAACGCGCCCAAATCGCAGAACGTAACCGACTGCGTAATAAAGCATATAAATCAGCAGTAAAAACGCTGATGAAAAAATACTTTGCTGCTGTTGAAGTCTATACAGCCAATCCTACTCCAGAATCAAAACAAGCAGTAGAAGAGCGGATGTCCGAAGCTTACAGCAAAATTGACAAAGCTGTGAAACGGGGGGTACTTCATCCCAACACCGGAGCTAGGAGAAAATCCAGATTAGCCCATAAGCTCAAACCAACTGCTCAAACGGCCTAGTAGTCATTAGTCATTAGTTAAAAGCTATAGAGATTAATGACTTACAGCGTCCCCCAGCAATGACTTATGACTAAATCATGCAATTAGTAGACACCCACGTACATCTCAACTTTGACCTTTTTCAACCGGATTTAGCAGCAGTGCGATCGCGTTGGCAAGAAGCAGGGATAGTACGTTTAGTGCATTCCTGTGTTCACCCAGACGAGTTTGCCAGCATTCAAGCCTTAGCTCACCAATTTCCCGAAATCAGTTTTGCCGTTGGTTTACATCCACTAGATGCAGCTAAATGGAATCACCAGACAGCAGAGAAAATCAAATTTCTAGCCAGTTCTGATTCTCAAGTGGTAGCGATCGGGGAAATGGGACTAGACTTTTACAAAGCAAATAACTATGAACAACAGCATCAAGTATTTGAGGCACAACTGGCGATCGCATCTGAACTTAACCTACCAGTGATCATCCATTGTCGTGATGCCGCGCCAGAGGTTAGAAAAGTCTTGCAAAAATGGAGTGAAAGTCAAGGAGAAAGAGCGCGGGGTGTCATGCATTGTTGGGGAGGAACACCAGAAGAAACCCAATGGTTTCTAGACTTAGGCTTCTACATCAGCTTTAGTGGGACAGTCACATTTAAAAGCGCGAAAACTATACAAGCATCAGCGAGTATAGTGAGTAGCGACCGATTATTAATTGAAACAGATTGTCCCTTCCTTGCTCCCACACCGAAAAGAGGCGAAAAACGCAACGAACCTGCTTATGTTGCTTATATAGCAGAGCAATTAGCCAAATTACGCGGAGAAACAGTAGAAGCCATAGCCCAGCAAACCACTGATAATGCCTGCCAATTATTCGGTCTGTCATTATAGATAACACGGGAGTTCAATTATGAGTATTCCGTATTCCTTTGAGCAGATCGAAGAATTGGCAAAAATAAGACTAAAGAGGACAAAACTGTGCTAACATTATTCCCTCCAAAACAATTTGCTTGCGCCATAATTATAAAGGAAGGAATTTTTAACTAGCTTCGGAAATGAACTGGTTTTAAGTTGGTATAAAATCTATCTAACTGATAGGGAATTTGGACTTTTTGCTCACTATAAAAACCAAAAAATCACGGACATCTAAACTATCTCTACAAGCAGATGCTCTCAATAAATAACAAACCCTGGCAGTCTAGACTGATATGGACTTTTTCACAACATTGGATTTCTGTGTACTGAAACCTATAGAAAATTATTAAACATAAGCCCCTTGTGAATAAAATTCAGCAAAATAAATCCATCCTGATTCAGAGACGACTTTCGCGGATTCTTCATTTTTGGGATCTCACCGTGAGAATAGATAAAATTTTTTGAAAATAAAAAGCGTGTGGATGTGCATAGATTAATTAATGCGCGTTTTTGGAGGGGAAGTGAAGAAAAAAAATCAAACTCAGGAAGATATAACATTGTTGAATCAACTTCCTAGCTGGATTTTAGCAATCCAAACTGCTCTTCAAGGGCGATTACCCCCTTGTCAAAAGCACCCACTCCAGATTTAATTGCTGCGGAAAGTTCCCACCAGTAAATAACAGGTGGAGTCAGGATAAGTTTCCCAACAGCTTGCTTAGAGTCGCGTGTGGTCGGGAAAATTACCCAAGCAGTATTCAAGGGAAAGTTTAACCAGGTTGACAAAGGTAGAGGCATGACTAACGAAACGTATATGGAATCCGCCTTTCTGTTACCCGACTTGATTGAAATCCAGCGTTCAAGCTTTCGCTGGTTTTTGGAAGAAGGGCTAATAGAAGAGTTGAACTCCTTTAGTCCAATTACAGACTATACAGGGAAACTAGAACTGCACTTTTTAGGTGATAAGTACAAACTTAAAGAACCAAAGTACAGCGTCGAAGAATCGAAAAGGCGGGATAGCACTTATGCAGTTCAAATGTATGTTCCCACAAGGCTTTTAAACAAAGAAACAGGGGATATCAAAGAACTAGAAGTATTTATAGGTGATCTGCCTTTGATGACAGATCGGGGTACGTTTATTATTAACGGAGCCGAGCGAGTCATTGTCAACCAGATAGTGCGATCGCCAGGAGTTTATTACAAATCAGAACTTGATAAAAACGGACGACGTACCTATTCTGCCAGCTTAATACCCAACCGGGGGGCATGGCTCAAATTTGAAACAGACCGTAACGACCTAGTATGGGTACGCATCGACAAAACCCGCAAACTTTCAGCCCAGGTACTGCTCAAAGCTTTAGGATTATCAGATAACGAAATCTTTGATGCCCTACGCCACCCCGAATACTTCCAAAAAACCATCGAAAAAGAAGGGCAATTTTCCGAAGAAGAAGCCCTAATGGAGTTATACCGCAAACTACGTCCAGGTGAACCACCCACCGTATTAGGCGGACAACAACTCCTAGACTCACGCTTCTTCGATCCCAAACGTTATGACCTCGGTCGTGTTGGTCGCTACAAACTCAACAAAAAACTCCGCCTTTCCGTCCCCGATACCATGCGCGTCCTCACACCTGGGGACATCTTAGCCGCAGTAGATTACCTCATCAACCTAGAATATGACATTGGCAGCATAGATGACATTGACCACCTCGGTAATCGCCGAGTTAGAAGCGTTGGTGAACTGCTGCAAAACCAAGTCAGAGTAGGTCTAAACCGTTTAGAACGAATAATTCGAGAACGGATGACAGTATCTGATGCCGAAGTTTTAACACCAGCATCCTTGGTTAACCCTAAACCCTTAGTAGCAGCAATCAAAGAATTCTTCGGTTCTAGCCAACTAAGTCAGTTTATGGATCAAACCAATCCATTGGCAGAACTAACCCACAAACGCCGTCTCAGCGCCTTGGGTCCCGGTGGTCTAACCAGAGAACGGGCAGGTTTTGCAGTGCGAGATATCCACCCCAGTCACTACGGACGGATATGCCCCATCGAAACACCAGAAGGACCAAACGCAGGATTAATCGGTTCATTAGCCACCCATGCCCGTGTTAACCAATATGGATTTTTAGAAACCCCCTTTAGACCAGTAGAAAATGGCAAAGTGCGGTTTGATGTGCCGCCAATTTACATGACTGCTGACGAAGAAGACGACCTGCGGACAGCAACAGGTGATATTCCCGTAGATGAAAACGGCTACATCAAAGGACCACAAGTACCAGTACGTTATCGTCAAGACTGGGCGACAACAACACCAGAACAAGTGGATTATGTCGCAGTATCACCAGTGCAAATTGTCTCCGTTGCCACCAGCATGATTCCCTTCCTGGAACATGATGATGCTAACCGGGCGCTGATGGGTTCCAACATGCAACGGCAAGCTGTACCCTTACTCAAACCAGAACGTCCCCTAGTAGGAACAGGCTTAGAAGCTCAAGGTGCAAGAGACTCCGGAATGGTAATTGTTTCCCGTACCGACGGCGACGTTGTATATGTAGATGCAGCACAGATTCGGGTGAGAGTGCGGGGTGATTTGTCAGGAGTCACAGGTAACTTGATCGCCGGAAAACAACATACAAACGAACAAGGACAACAGGTAACAGACAGAGAAATTAGATATGTCCTGTCCAAATACCAACGTTCCAACCAAGACACCTGCCTGAACCAAAAACCCCTGGTTCGCATTGGCGAAAAAGTCGTAGCCGGACAAGTGTTAGCAGATGGATCTTCCACCGAAGGAGGAGAACTGGCACTAGGACAAAACATCGTCGTGGCTTATATGCCATGGGAAGGCTACAACTACGAAGACGCGATTTTGATTTCTGAGCGCCTGGTACAAGATGACATTTACACCTCAATTCACATCGAAAAATACGAAATTGAGGCTAGACAGACAAAGCTAGGCCCAGAAGAAATCACCAGAGAAATTCCCAACGTAGGGGAAGATGCCCTCAGACAACTAGATGAACGGGGAATCATCCGCATTGGTGCCTGGGTAGAAGCAGGAGACATTCTAGTAGGAAAAGTCACACCAAAGGGTGAATCAGACCAACCACCAGAAGAAAAACTGCTGCGGGCGATCTTTGGTGAAAAAGCACGAGATGTGCGAGACAACTCCCTGCGAGTTCCCAACGGAGAAAAAGGCCGGGTCGTGTATGTGCGGTTGTTCACCAGAGAACAAGGGGACGAACTGCCACCAGGAGCAAATATGGTGGTGCGCGTTTACGTAGCACAAAAACGCAAAATCCAAGTCGGCGACAAAATGGCAGGTAGACACGGCAACAAGGGCATTATTTCCCGCATTCTCCCCGCCGAAGATATGCCCTACCTGCCTGATGGTTCACCAGTGGATATTGTTCTCAATCCCTTGGGTGTACCCAGCCGGATGAATGTTGGTCAAGTATTTGAATGTTTATTAGGTTGGGCGGGTCACAATTTGGGAGTCAGATTTAAGATCACTCCCTTTGACGAAATGTATGGGGAAGAATCTTCCCGTCGGATTGTGCATGGCAAGCTGCAAGAAGCTAGGGACGAAACCGGCAAAAACTGGGTATATAACCCCGATGATCCCGGCAAAATCATGGTCTATGACGGACGCACAGGCGAACCCTTTGACCGTCCGGTGACAGTGGGTGTGGCTTATATGCTCAAGCTAGTGCATTTAGTCGATGACAAAATTCACGCCCGTTCTACAGGACCATACTCCCTTGTTACCCAGCAACCTTTGGGTGGTAAAGCTCAACAAGGTGGTCAAAGATTCGGAGAAATGGAAGTGTGGGCGCTGGAAGCCTTTGGTGCAGCTTATACCTTGCAGGAATTGTTAACTGTCAAATCCGATGATATGCAAGGTCGGAATGAGGCTCTTAACGCCATTGTCAAAGGTAAGGCCATTCCCCGTCCAGGCACACCAGAATCCTTCAAAGTATTAATGCGGGAGTTGCAATCCTTGGGGTTAGATATTGCTGTGCATAAAGTGGAAACCCAAGCCGATGGCAGTTCCTTGGATGTGGAAGTGGACTTGATGGCAGACCAAGCATCCCGCCGTACTCCACCGCGCCCCACCTACGAATCGCTTTCTCGTGAATCTTTGGAAGAAGAGGAGTAAGAAGAAGGAGTTCAGGAGTTCAGGAGTTACAGGAGTTCAGGAGTATGGCTTACGCCAAGCTCCGCACTTCAGGAGAATAAGAAAATATTTTCCCTCTGCTCGTATTTGTTTGGGCATTCCTGCATTCCTGCATTCCTGCAAACCTTCTTATCTACTCTCCTTAATTCCTTGTTTTCTTATTCTGAACTACTGAACTCCTGAACTTCTATTTATTGCCATGCGATCCGCCCAATCTAATCAATTTGACTACGTAAAAATTGGACTAGCATCACCAGAACGTATCCGCCAGTGGGGTGAGCGCACTTTACCTAATGGTCAGGTGGTGGGTGAGGTGACAAAACCAGAAACCATCAACTACCGGACTCTGAAACCAGAGATGGATGGTTTATTCTGTGAGCGCATTTTTGGACCAGCTAAGGACTGGGAATGCCATTGCGGTAAGTATAAAAGGGTGCGTCACAGAGGTATTGTTTGTGAACGCTGTGGTGTAGAGGTGACAGAATCAAGGGTGCGCCGCCACAGAATGGGTTTTATCAAGCTGGCGGCTCCGGTGGCTCATGTTTGGTATCTCAAGGGTATCCCTAGTTATATTGCCATTTTGTTGGATATGCCCTTGCGGGATGTGGAGCAAATTGTTTATTTCAACTCCTATTGTGTGTTAGCTCCTGGTAATGCGGATACTCTGACTTACAAACAACTGTTGAGTGAAGACCAGTGGCTAGAAATTGAAGATGCCATCTACAGCGAAGATTCTCAACTGGTAGGTGTGGAGGTAGGCATTGGGGCTGAGGCTTTGCTGCGGCTGTTGGCAGATATTAATTTGGAAGAAGAAGCAGAAAAACTCAGGGAGGAAATTGAAAACGCCAAGGGACAAAAACGGGCAAAGTTGATTAAACGCCTACGGGTGATTGATAACTTTATTGCCACTGGTTCTAAGCCCGAATGGATGGTAATGGCGGTGATTCCCGTGATTCCTCCCGATTTGCGCCCAATGGTGCAGTTGGATGGTGGTAGATTTGCCACTAGTGATTTAAATGATTTATACCGTCGGGTAATTAACCGCAACAACCGTCTAGCCAGACTGCAAGAAATCCTTGCGCCGGAGATTATTGTCCGTAACGAAAAACGGATGCTGCAAGAAGCGGTGGATGCCCTGATTGATAATGGTCGGCGGGGACGGACTGTGGTGGGGGCAAACAACCGCCCCTTGAAGTCTTTGTCAGACATTATTGAAGGTAAACAAGGACGTTTCCGCCAAAACCTGTTGGGTAAACGGGTGGACTATTCTGGACGTTCTGTAATTGTGGTCGGTCCAAAGCTGCAAATTCACCAGTGCGGACTGCCTAGAGAAATGGCGATTGAGTTGTTTCAGCCCTTTGTGATTAACCGTCTGATTCGTTCCGGCATGGTGAATAACATCAAGGCAGCCAAAAAACTGATTTCTCGCAACGACCCCAGTGTGTGGGATGTGTTGGAGGAGGTGATTGAAGGGCATCCGGTGATGTTAAACCGTGCGCCCACTCTCCACCGTTTGGGGATTCAGGCTTTTGAACCAATTTTGGTAGAAGGGAGAGCAATTCAACTCCATCCCCTAGTGTGTCCAGCTTTTAACGCTGACTTTGATGGTGACCAAATGGCGGTTCACGTACCTTTATCATTGGAAAGTCAGGCAGAGGCGAGATTGTTAATGTTAGCTTCTAACAACATTCTTTCCCCTGCAACGGGCAAACCCATTGTCACCCCTAGTCAAGATATGGTGTTAGGGGCTTATTACCTAACGGCAGAAAACCCCGGTGCTACCAAAGGGGCTGGAGGTTACTTTGCTTCCCTGGATGACGTGATTATGGCATATCAGCAAGAACAGGTTGACCTGCATTCTTATGTTTATGTGCGGTTTGATGGAGAGATGGAAACCAGTCAACCAGATACTGAGCCAGTGGAAGTAATAGAAAATGAGGATGGTACCCGGACTTTAATGTATAAGTTCCGCCGTGTCCGTCAAGATGCCACAGGTAATTTAATTTCTCAATATATCTACACTACCCCTGGTCGGGTAATTTATAACAAAGCAATTCAAGAAGCGTTAGCAAGCTAAGAGGTTCAGGAGCAATTTCTGAACGGGCGGGGAAACCCAGCTAAACTCCTGTAACTTCTGAATGGGCGGGGAAATCCCGCCCCTACTGAACTCCTGTAACTCCTGAACTTCTTCTTATGACTGAAAAAATGATTTTCCGTAACCTTGTCGTTAACAAGGGTCAACTGAGAAACTTAATTTCCTGGGCGTTTACCCACTATGGGACAGCGCGGACGGCGGTGATGGCGGATAAGCTGAAAGACTTGGGTTTTCGGTATGCTACCAAAGCCGGGGTTTCTATTAGTGTGGATGATTTGATGGTGCCGCCTTCCAAGAAATCGCTGCTGGAAGCTGCGGAAACGGAAATTCTCAGCACAGAAGCCCGGTTTAAACGGGGGGAAATTACGGAAGTGGAACGTTTCCAGAAGGTAATTGATACCTGGAACAGTACCTCCGAAAGCCTGAAGGATGAGGTGGTTGCTCACTTCAAACAAACCAATCCCCTCAACTCGGTGTATATGATGGCCTTTTCGGGCGCACGGGGAAATATTTCTCAGGTGCGGCAGTTGGTGGGGATGCGGGGACTGATGGCAGATCCCCAAGGGGAGATTATTGACTTACCAATTAAGACCAATTTCCGAGAAGGTTTAACAGTTACAGAATATATTATTTCTAGTTATGGTGCCAGGAAGGGACTAGTAGATACTGCTCTCCGGACTGCGGACTCTGGTTATTTGACCAGACGGTTGGTGGATGTATCCCAAGATGTGATTATTCGGGAATTTGACTGTGGCACAACCAGGGGCATTCCTTTGCGGGATATGACGGAAGGGGCAAAGGTGTTGATTCCCCTCGCTACCAGATTGATGGGGCGGGTAGTGGGAGAAGATGTGGTACATCCAGTGACTGGAGAGGTGATTGCACCCCGTAATACTCCGATTTCTGATGATTTGGCCGCGGTGATTGGCAAGTCTGGGGTGAAGGAAGTGATCGCGCGATCGCCTCTGACCTGTGAAGCTGCCCGTTCTGTGTGTCAACATTGTTATGGTTGGAGTTTGGCACACGCCAAAATGGTGGATTTGGGTGAAGCGGTGGGAATTATTGCCGCCCAAAGTATTGGTGAACCTGGTACCCAGTTAACCATGCGGACTTTCCACACCGGGGGGGTTTTCACTGGGGAAGTGGCACAACAGGTGAGATCCAAAATTGATGGGGCGGTGAAAATTTCTCGCAAGCTGAAAACCCGTCCCTATCGTACCCGCCACGGTGAAGATGCCCTCTATGCCGAAACCAACGGGACGTTAATTATAGAAGCCAAAAATCCAGGGGTGGAAAATCAAGAAATTTCCATTACCCAAGGTTCAACGGTATATATTACTCCCGGTCAACAGGTAAAAGCGTTACAGTTGTTGGCAGAGGTGGCACTGGGAGGTAGAACCGCCAGAGCGAATACAGAAAAAGCCGTCAAAGATGTGGCTTCTGACCTGGCTGGAGAAGTGCAGTTTGCCGATGTAGTAGCAGAACAAAAAACCGACCGTCAAGGCAACACCACCACCACCGCCTCTAGAGGGGGTTTGATTTGGATTCTGTCTGGGGAAGTGTATAACTTGCCACCGGGTGCAGAATTGGTAGTGAATAATGGCGATGCGATCGCTGCCAATGGAGTCTTAGCCGAAACCAAATTAACCAGTGTCCACGGTGGGGTAGTGCGTCTACCAGAAGCCATTCCTGGCAAGGCCACCAGAGAAATTGAAATTATCACCGCCTCCGTAGTCCTAGACGAAGCCACGGTTACAGTCCAGAGTTCCCAAGGACGCAATCATTATTTGATTCATACAGGAAAGGAGTCAGGAGTCAGGAGTCAGGAGTCACCAGAAGAGGAAGATAATTCTTCACTTTTACCTGTCACCTCTGGACTGTCACCTTCTTCCCAAACCTTTAACCTCCGGGCGACACCGGGGACAAAGGTACAAAATGGACAGGTGGTGGCGGAATTGATAGATGACCGTTATCGCACCACCACCGGCGGGTTCTTGAAGTTTGCTGGCATTGAAGTCCAGAAAAAAGGCAAGGCTAAATTAGGTTATGAAGTAGTCACCGGTGGCACACTGCTGTGGATTCCTGAAGAAACCCACGAAGTCAACAAAGACATTTCGTTGTTGTTGGTGGAAGATGGGCAGTATGTAGAAGCTGGAACAGAAGTGGTGAGAGAGATTTTCTGTCAAACCAGCGGAGTAATTGAAGTTACCCAGAAAAACGACATCCTCAGAGAAGTGGTGATTAAACCCGGTGAACTGCTGATGGTGGATGATCCAGAGGCGGTTTTGGGCAGGGATAACACCTTTGTGCAACCAGGGGAAGAGTTCCAAGGCACAGTTGCCACCGAACTGCGATATATCCAGTACATAGAGTCACCAGAAGGCCCGGCATTATTAAGCCGTCCGGTAATTGAATTTGATGTCCCCAACAATCCCGATGTTCCTTCGACTTCAGTCAGTCAACAAACAGGCCGTTCCATTCAGTTGCGGGCGGTGCAGCGTTTGCCCTACAAGGATTCCGAACGGGTGAAATCTGTAGAAGGAGTGGAACTGCTGCGGACTCAACTGGTGTTGGAAATTGAGCAGGAAGGGGAACAAGACCACAACGCCTCACCTCTGGCTGCGGATATTGAACTGGTGCCAGATACAGAAAACTCTGAGGTTCAAAGATTGCAGTTGGTGATTTTGGAATCTTTGGTGGTGCGGCGAGATATCACCGCTGATGCCACCCAAGGCAGCACCCAAACCACATTAGAAGTGGAAGATGGGTTAACCATTGCCCCTGGGGCTGTGGTAGCAAGGACACAGATTTTGTGTAAGGACGGCGGTGTAGTCCGTGGTGTCCGCAAGGGTTCAGAAGCGGTACGACGCTGTTTGGTGCTGCGCGACAGCGACATGATCTCCATCTCCAGCACTACTGCTCCCAAGGTGAAAAAAGGCGACCTGTTGGTAGAAGGTTCAGAAATTGCCCCTGGTGTATTTGCACCAGAATCGGGACAAGTTGTTTCTGTGAAAGCAGGTGACAGTAAAGGTTACAGGTTACAGGTTACAGGTGACAGTAAAGGAGAAAGTGCTTCCCCTGCTTCCCCTGCTTCCCCTGCCTCTTACTCCATCACTTTAAGAGTTGGTCGTCCCTACCGAGTCAGTCCTGGTGCAGTGTTGCAAATTGAAGATGGGGACTTGGTGCAACGGGGTGACAACTTGGTGTTGTTGGTGTTTGAACGTGCCAAGACCGGAGACATTATTCAAGGTTTGCCCCGGATTGAGGAATTGCTAGAAGCCCGTAAACCCAAGGAAGCCTGTATTTTGTGCCGTCGTCCTGGGGAAGTGAAGGTGGTCTATGGTGATGGTGATGAGGCATTAATTTCACGAGAAGCTTATGCCATCAAAGTTGTGGAATCCAATGGTGTGGTGACAGACTATCCCCTTGGCCCTGGACAAAACTTGATGATTCCTGATGGCGCTCATGTTTTGGCTGGTCAACCCCTGACAGATGGACCCTCCAACCCCCACGAGATTTTGGAAATTTTCTTTAGTCTCGGTTCTGATGATGGTATTTATGCCTGTGCCAGCCATGCTTTGCAGAAGGTACAAAGCTTTTTGGTGAATGAGGTGCAGATGGTGTATCAGTCCCAAGGCATTGATATTGCTGACAAGCACATTGAGGTGATTGTCCGGCAGATGACCAACAAAGTCCGCATTGATGATGGTGGTGATACGACCATGTTACCGGGTGAGTTGGTGGAATTGCGCCAGGTGGAACAGGTGAATGAGGCTATGTCCATTACCGGTGGTGCCAAGGCTCAATATACTCCTGTGTTGTTGGGGATTACTAAGGCATCGTTGAACACCGATAGCTTTATTTCTGCGGCTTCTTTCCAAGAAACCACCAGGGTGCTAACTGAAGCAGCCATTGAGGGCAAGTCTGATTGGCTGCGTGGTCTGAAGGAAAATGTGATTATTGGGCGGTTGATTCCGGCTGGTACTGGTTACAACACTTATGATGAACCCAGCACCATTGAGGACTATGGTACTGATTTGGGTACTGGGGTTTTGGATGAGGTTGATGACCCGTTGGATATGGTGCTAGATGACCGTACTGCGAAACTTTATAGCTTAGATACTCCTGGTTTGGGAGATGGTAGCTATGGTGGTAGACGGGGAGAAAGGTCTATTTTGGATGATGATGATTTGATTGCAGATGAGGTCAGCGACCTTGTTGATGATGATGAGGAAGACGATGAGGAAGAAGAGGATGATTACTATGAATAATAAAGTCGATCGCCCACGATAGTCTCATTTGAGGTAAAAGGCAATAATCTGAAAGGCAAAAGATTAAATTCTTTTGCCTTTTTTTAGAGGTTGACAGAATTTGATCAAAAATTCGTTACAGTCACACTTAGTCCTGAATCAAGTCGAGGAACTTTTAAATACTCAATTGGTTCATGACTTTGAAGATTTGAGCCAGTTGTCGCCAAACATGGTTGGAAAAATGTCTCTGGATTTTTAATATACTCCAACGGGTTGATTTTCTTACATTCTGGATCAGTTACTCTCAAACTTGCATTAGGATTATTTGTATTATCAATTACAGTATTCCACTGATTAGTAAGTGTGGCAGCTTCTGTTACTAAATTAGCCGACTGACTTTTTTGATCTGCGATCGCAGGAATTGGTTTTGGGTTAGCATAAGCACCGGGAGCAATAGCGATGATTACACCTAACCCAGATATTGAACCGATCATGGTTAAGGCTAAAAGTGAAAATTTCATAATTAACTTGATAAAATTTAAGGTGGATGAAAAATTACATTCAGTTATAAGTGAACACTAAGTATACAAATTCAGTTTAAACCAGATTTAAAGTTTAATTTGGTAATAATAGTAGTTTTCTCTATTTTTATTCTTAAAACTCTGTTAAACTTCAAAATTCTTGATTTTGGGATCGTTTTTACAGGACTGACATAATTACGATCATCCAAGAGACTAATTTTATGTTTTACTAAAATTATCAACTACTGAGACAAATAACAAATTTTAGTAAATTTTAGTAAATTTTAAATTTCGATTATGACTACTGAAACTAATCTTCCTACTTTAGCCAGTCTAGAATATGTTGCTTATATTGATGATGTTGGTGAATTACCAGAACAATTCCAAGGTCAAATAGGAGTTTATGCTATTTTTAACCAAGAAAAAATTCTCCAATTTGTTGGCTATTCTCGTGATGTTTATCTCAGTCTGAAGCAACATTTAGTCCGTCAACCAGATGAATGTTATTGGGTGAAGGTACAAACTATTGAACGTCCTAATCGCACGCTTTTAGAAAATATTGAAAATGCTTGGATATCTGAAAATGGTTCTGTTGGTTTAGCATCTGCTGAAAATAAAGAAAAATGGATTAATCCTATTAATAGTCTGGCATTAATGACAGATGAGGAAAAGACTAATTATCAAAATCCCTTAATTGATGATTTAGTAAAAATGAAACTTATTAAAAATGTAGCTCGGCGTGTTGAAGCTGAAATTTTAGAGGTATTAAAAATACGGGGTTTGAAAACTCAAATTCGTTTTAATCCTAAATTAAAAGAAGAAGGTTTGCTGGATTTGAAATAACGAAAAAGATAATTAGTAATTGGAATAATTCCTCATTTTTCCCTTTGCTCTCAATACGGTTTAGATAAGCCTATTTTGCCTCTGCTTCCCCAGATTGACTAAATAGATAATTTTCCTTAACTGAACCGTATTTCCAATGCTCTCTGCCCCTATTCCCCATTTCCTACATGAACTACGAAATAGCGCGAAAACTAATCATAGACCAAACAACTAACGAGGAAAACTCAGATGCCTTGTTAAATCATCTTAAACAAGGAAAACCACCAGTACCTGGTCAAATTACCTCAATTTTGTTAGCGTTAAAGGTGGTATTTGAAGCTTTAAAAGATGCTCCTGGTTTGGATAAAGAACTGGCTTTTGCTTTATATAAATTAGGTATTAGAGGTTTACAGTTATTTGCGACAGGACGCAAAGCTGGTGTTGACTGGCCGCCATTGTTGCAGGAGGATTTGCAACGTATTTCCTTAGCTGCTGAAAGTATTTTTTGCGGCAAATGGCAAACTTTAACTTTGGGAGTTAAGGTGAAGGATGAAGGATGATTCAAAAACCTACATCCTTAGTTAAGCTAACGGGTTCTCAGTTCTGCTTCTAATTTATCTAGGTCAGATTTCAGAAAAACTGTAATTTGTCCAGTCAAAGCTTTACCCTCTCTGGGTTTAGCAATTTCTATCCAATAGGCGTAGCGATCGCCTAATCGTAACTCTCCCTTCAATGCTTCCCGAATTGGTGTTTTTGCTAAACGAGCTTGATTAATTGCACTCTGATTAGGATAGCTGTAAACTACCTGAGCGCGATTATAGTCTTGATAAATATCCAAACCATAAATGACCCGTAAAGATTCCTGAAGACGCTCAATGGTAACACCATTCACACCATCATACATACTGAGGCGTTCAGTGCGTATTGTGCTGCGGTCTTTGGTAAATGTTACCTTACCTGGAGGCAATACCGAAGCTTGAAAAGTGAATCTTTGAGCAGCTGTGTCACTTTTACTGACAAATAGTTTTTCCCCGCTTCGAGGACGAAGGGTAGGATGGCCTTGAATCCAGGTCGTTACTTCCTCTGTGCTTTCTCCAGGTAAAGCTTGAACTGGATAATTCAGGAGTATTCCTACAGATAAGCAAGGTATAATCGAACAAGAGGAAATTAAAAAATTACGCAAATATTTTTTTAGCATTTTCCTATTCAGGAATAACATCGCCATTGAAAATAGTTTTCCATGAGTTTTCCATAGGATTAAACTTTATCTCAAGATTTAGCTTTTCGTCAGGTCTGTAAAGCTAAAATAATTACCCTAAGAAGGTAACATTGCCACCTTAATAACTTTGCGGGCTTTCATATCAGCAAACACCTGTTCTAAATCTTGTAATGGTCGCCGTTCACTTATTAGCAACTCGAAAGGAATTTTCCTACTGGCTATCAGTGACAATGCCAGTCTTACATATTCTGGTGTATTGTGAAATACGCCTTTGAGAGTTAATTCACTATAATGTAGCTGTTCGGTATTTACGGTGATCGTTGTATTTTTGGGACAACCACCAAATAAATTGACAGTTGCACCAGGACGGGCGCAAGCGATCGCCACTTCCCATACACTCGGAACTCCTGTCGCTTCTATCACCACATCCGCACCCCAAGCTTCAGTTAACTCCTTGACTACACCAGGAATATCAGCGACTTGATGATAATTAAAAACCTGTGCCGCACCCAATTTTTTGCCAATTTCTAACCGTCGGTCATTACCTCCCCACAGCAATACCTCAGCTTGAGTTTCCGCTGCTAAAACCGCCACAAACATTAAGCCAATTGCTCCATCTCCCAGCACAACTACCCGGTTGTTAGGTTTGACATGAGAACGCCCCAAACCATGCAAAACACAGGCTAAAGGTTCAGTCATGGCTGCCAATTCAAAGGGTAACTGATTGGGAATTGGCAACATATTATGCTGGACAATCGGTGCAGGAATTTTCAAATATTCCGCAAAAGTACCATTATTCCATGTCAAATTTGGACAAAGGGAATATTCTTGGCGTTGACAAAAAAAACATTTCATGCATGGTGCAGAATTATTAGCAACAATTCTGTTACCCACCTGCCAATTAGCCACACCAGCACCCACAGCTACAATTGTTCCCGCCGCTTCATGACCAAACAATGTTGGGGGAGTCAACATTTTCGCATGACCACCACGCCGCCAAACCTTTAAATCTGTACCGCAAGTGGTAGCTGCACCCACTTTGATCACCACTTCCCCATCGTCTGGAGTTGGTTCAGGGACTTGCTCTAGGCGTAAATCTTCCTGTCCGTAAAGTAAAGCTGCTAACAAAGCTTTTCACCCATGAATTAGCTGCTAACCGATTTTACAGGATATTGTGGAAAATTTGAGCATCGTTTCTCAATCCATAAGATGTGTTTTTAGCCTATTTTCTGATAAATTTTCCTTTAAGAGGTGTAATTCGCCCAAGACTTAATAAGTTAAACTCTCGTGAATTCTGAACTCCTGACACCGTCACCTTTAAGCCAAACTCTGACGGACTTTTCTGAGTCGTTTCAGCCCCTTGGGAGGAATTCCTGTAAACCGAATTAAAAAATGATTTTCTGGAACATCAAATTTTTTCACAACTTTGGCATATATATCTGGTTCTTCGGTAAATATTGCCGTTTCTGTTAATAATTTTAGCTTAATATTAGTTAATGATTCCAAATCATATTTACAGCACAGTTGTGCGCCATTTTCAGACAAACCAACTAACACCCCTGGTAATAATTGACCATCTGCTTGTTTACCATGTAAAACAATAAATTCTACAGGTAATTCATCACTCAAAAGCTCTATATCTTCATCAACTTTAGGTAAATATAAATTATATTTTTCACCAATACCACCAATCTCATAAATAGTAATCGGATGTTTAATTCCTTTTGGTTCTACCTGTGATTTACTATCAATTCTCAAATCAATATTGGCATCCAATAAAGTATACTCAGAAATTAAAATCTGTCCTCCTACAGAATATGATTCAATCCGAGCAGCTAAATTCACATGACTACCAATTACAGTATATTCAGCCCGTTTTTGAGAACCAATATTTCCGGCTACAACTTCTCCTGTATTAATACCGATTCCCATTTCTAGAATGGGTAAATTCATTTGCTGATTTTTTTCATTCACTTTTTGCATTGCCAACTGCATGGCTACAGCACAAGCAATTGCTCTTTGAGAATCATCTTCACGACTGATAGGCGCTCCAAACATCACCAAAATACCATCACCCATAAAATCATTAATCGTACCTTTGTGCTGATTAATTACATCTGTCATTACTTCCAGATAAAGATTTAGAATTTCTACTACTTGTTCAGGAGGATATTCTTCAGAAATAGCGGAAAATCCTCTAACATCAGATACTAAAATTGTAACTTTTCTCCGTTCTCCTCCTAACTTTAAACCAGAAGGCGTTTCTATTAAATTAGTGACAACTTCATCTGTAAGATAACGCCCAAAAGTTTTTTGCATATTGACTGCACTCTGAAAAATATATTGGGTAATAATCACAGTTGATCCTGCTAAAGCTAATATTGGTGGAATCAAAGGAATCCACCAGCCAGCTAAAAATGCTAAGAAGCAACAGATTATCAATGCACTACCAGTCAGCACAAAACTAACAGTAATCAAAAATATATTATGGCGTTGCTGCCAAAATAATATAGAACCAATCATAGACCATAATAAAATCCACAGTCCTTCTTCAAACTCAGACCAAGATTTAATTTGTGGACGACCATCTATAGCCGAACTCAAAATTTGACTGGTTAAATTAGCGTGAATTGTTACACCTGCCATTCGTGGTGTATCTGCAAATAATTTACTACTATAAGGTGTAAAAAAGCTATCTCTTAAACTTTCCGCAGTTGAACCAATTATTACCACTTTTCCTAACATTAAATTTGTGTCAATTTTGTTTTCTAATACATCTGTGAAAGAAACTTTGACAAATTTTTGCATTGTTCCTCGATAGTTTAATAGTATTTGGTAGCTACCAGATTTTTCTCTAACGTAACCACCATCATTATTCTTAAATCTGGGGAAAATACCCTTACCTAGTTGTAAGTATTTGGGGTTAGTTGTTGCTGCTTTTTCAGTAATTCCTTCTGCTTTTAAATATAATAGTGCTAACTTGAGGCTAAGACTTTCGATATAATCATTTTCATTTAAATATAAATACAACATTCCTCGACGGATTTTACCATCTCCATCAAGAGGCATATCATTTCCTCCCACTTGTTGAAGTTTTTTTAAAATAGGCGATGCTTGTACTAAAGAACTATCCCTATTTTCTAATACTTTTTCAATGCCAATCAAATTAGGTGTAGATTCAAATAATTTAACCAGTTCTGTATATCCTGGATTAACTGGCCAATTACGATAAATATCTAAACCTATAGCCCTTGGTTGTTGCTGTTTGATATTTTTTAATAATTTGGTCATGACCGCATCAGAAATAGGCCAGCTTTTTTGATTATTAATATCTTTTTCATTAATTTCGACTATGACAATGCGATTATCAATTGGTTCTTGTGGACGGAGTAGAAACAATTGATCTAATGCTGTTAATTCTAAAGATTGAAGTAATCCAGTGAAACGTAGTGCAATCACAATAAATGTGACATTGGGAACAGCAATTAAAACGCCACGCCATTCCCATAGACTTTTTTTTAAATTATCTAGAATGAAATTCATTGATTAATTCTTGGTCGTGCAAGAATCCACTAATGGTTCAGATGCAATATTATTTAATCCCACTGAGTCTAAAAATTGTCTCCAATGTATTTTGACTATTTGGTTATTAGGCTCAGTACAACGTAGTTCCACAAAAGAAGATAGTGCTTCATGCCAAATTCCAGCTTGTGCATAGAAAGTAGATTTCTGGAGTAAATCTGCATTGACTAAGGACTCTGATAATGGTAAATTTGCTGGAATTCGTTTAACAAAACCTTCTACATAAGGATTTTTGCTAGAGTCTTCTTCATCACAAATTAGGGTTAAATACCAACGATAAGTTGTATTTATTGTTAGTTCGGGTGCATTTTTAGGTAGGGTAAAGCTGATTATTCCTGGTTGTTTAGGTAAGGTTAAATTGGTTTTATAAATTACTTTCTCTTCGGCATCATTGATGAGAGCAAATTCAGCAGTTTGCTCGGAAATTTGGGGTATGTGCCAAAAAAATGTAGGATGTTCATTTAAGGTCAGTGCTGATTTATTGGCAGGAATTAAGGCTGTTATTTCCTGTTGATTTTTGAGGCATGAAGAACCACGAGTTGCTGCTCCAACTGTTGGAGGATTAGGTTGATCATCTACTGGCGGTTTAAATCTAGCTGCAAAACCAAGGGCTGGAAGTTTGGACTGATTATCTATTGAAGTTGGCAATTTTTGACTTATTTGCTTAGTTTTGGTGTTGGAATATGATTGAGCTAGTACCGATGGTACTTGGGAATATAAAGATAAAGAAAATACTAGAAAAGATATAGATGCCTGAAGCCATTTCATTGTTGAATATCCCCTTGATTGATTATTGTGATAGATGCACGTTACGTGATTCGATTTTGGACTTGCGGGAGTCTCAGTCGAACGATCTTGGATTTACCCCACGGATAAATTTGGGGGCTTGTACTATTAAAGAATTATTGGTCAGGGAGATGAAGGAAAAGATACAATATCATTTAATTACAATGTGTTCATATTGATTTACGAACTATCTTTGTTAATTGGATGATTTTTAAGATGGTGCTTAATGCTTGACAAGACGAAATATTTATCCGCAATGTTTCTGTTACCAACTTTAAATTTAGCACTCAGCAATCAAATTGCCACTACTTACTTAAAGCGATAACTGCATTCTGTCCGCCAAAACCAAAGCTGGAACAGAGTATATGGGAGATTTTTGTCTCTTTTGCTGTGGTGACAAAATTTAAATCAAATTCTGGTTGCTGTAATCCCACGCAAGGGGGCAATTTTTGATACTTTAAACTCATGAGTGCAAAAGCTACACCTAAAGCTGCTGATGCTCCGAGTGTATGACCTGAACTACCTTTGGTGGAACTAATTGCTACTGTTGGGGGAAATAAATGTTGAATTATTTTGCTTTCTATGAGGTCGTTGAGGATAGTACCTGTACCATGGGCGTGAATGTAGTCAATATCTGTTGGTGTTAAGTGACTGCGTTTTAAACATTGCTGGATAGCTGCGATCGCACTTTTCCCTTCTGGTTCTGGTTGAAACCCATGAAAAGCGTCTGCTGTCAAGCCAAAACCCAGAATTTCTCCATAAATATTTTCTGGTTTTGTTTGACGTTGTTTTACCAAGTCCGCAGATTCGAGAACCAATACAGCCCCACCTTCACCTAATACCAAACCTTCTCGGTGGACATCAAAGGGATAAGCCCCTGTTTTGGCTAAAGCCCCCATTTGCTGAAATCCACAAATGGTCAGAGGGGTAATTGGTGCTTCCACTGCACCTGCGATCGCTCTTTGACATTGACCAGTTTGAATTAACATTGCTGCTTGGGCAATTGCCCAAATCCCCGTAGAACAAGCCGCCATTGGGGCTAAAACCATCCCTGCTGCACCGATTTGTCTAGCTACGGCGATCGCATTCATTTGCGGTAAGGTATGTAACCAATCTTCTAATTTTAAGGATAGTTCGCGGGTATCTTTGCCATACATTTGTCGCGCTAACTTTTCCCAAGACCCTTGATAACCACGGCTAGAACCAATTACCACTGCACAATCAATCAAAGGCGCTGCTAGTTTAGCATCTTCTAAAGCAGAATTAACAACCATCTGAGTCAGGGTACTCAAATCAGATGGGGTTTCACCGATTAAAGCTAAAGGAATTTTTGAAAGTTCTGGAAATGGTTGATGTAATTTAATTCCCGTTGTACCAGATAGTAAATTTTGCCAGCTATCTTCCAAGCTTTTACCTAAAGCACAAACTAAACCAATACCAGTGACAACAACCCTAACCAATTTTAGATTTTAGATTTTAGATTTTAGATTTTGGATTTTAGCAGTTGTCAGCAGGTTTATTCCCACTGACAACTAACTACTGACTACTTAGGAGATTTTAAGTTTTCAGCACCTTTAGTTACTTTGGCAGAATCAATGCGATCGCCCTGCTCAATTTTATTAACTACATCAAAGCCATCAGTGACATAACCAAACACCGCGTAGCTACCATCGAGAAAACCCAGATCCGCTAGAGCAAAATAAAACTGGGAAGAAGCAGAATCAGGCATTTGCGATCGTGCCATAGCTACTGCACCTTGCTTGTGTGTCAAAACAGGTTTTTGAGCAATTGTTTGACCATAAACAGGTTTTTCTGCCCCCTCTGGCTTAATTTCCAGTGGGATACGGCGTTCAGTTCCTATTTTTGGGTCTATGTAACCACCAGTTCCCAAACTATTTGCGGGAACTTTGGGATCTCGACTTTGAGGATCACCACCTTGAACCACAAATGGTTGAGGATCACGCACTACCCGATGGAATGCCAAACCATCGTAAACACCCTTCTGCACCAAATCAACAAAGTTGCCAGCAGTAATGGGAGCATTAACACCATCTACTTCGATAGTGATTGGTGCGCCTTTAACTGTGATTACCACAGTAGCTTTACCTTCGAGCCGTGGTAAATCTTTCATTCCAGGAATACTCTCACTACTAGTTTCTGATATTTTTGCTTCAGCAGTCGACTTGGAACTTGCCTCAGTTGCCTTTGAGGTAGCCGTCGAAGCTGGAGATGTATTAGAAACTACTTTCTCTGTTGAACATCCTCCTAACATCAAACCACCGATCATCAACAGAAGCATTAAAAATTGTGAAAATTTTAACCGCATTGCCAGTTACTGATTCAACCAGAGTATCTTAGCTTCTCTTATTGACATAATCCCCGTCCTAAAAGTGCGGAGATTCTGGATTCAAACAACAGTTGCAGTTTCATACCGTCTTACACTATCTCGCCCAACAGAACAATACCTTGACTGTTTGCACTATTGTATCAGAGAGCCGTCCTTGTAGGACAGGGCTTTGAACCCATTTTTCGGTAATTTTGGATTTTGGAACATGAAACATGGAAGACAAGAAATAAATTATTTACAGCAAATCACCTTGTTTTGAATCCAAAATCCAAAATCTAAAATCTACAATCCTTCCAAGGGTACACCCAAAAAGCGAGCTAACTTGGCACCTTGAGTTTCCAAATCAGCTAAAGATAAAGGTTGACCCACCCTTGTCAAAGGAATATCCCGTCGTCCTTTAACCCTGAGATAAAGTGCGCGTTGGGGATTTAGACCTTCCTTAATGGAGATACGGACAGATTGTATATCTTGGATGCGACTTTCAATTTCAATTTGACGGTCTTTACCAGGAAAACCCCAGCGAAAGATTTTGAATTTACCAGTTTCTTGATTGAATTCGTTGTAACCGCCACCGACATCCCATAAAATAACCAGCCACAAGTATAAAGCCAACAGCACGCCCGCCATGCCGTATAAGCTCATCACCAATCCTTGAGGGACAAAAATCAGTTGAGTTGGATCAGTAACTATGAGTAAATTAACTTTTAGGTAGCTGGAAATACCAGCCAACAAAAAGCCAGATGCTCCCAAGCTAACAATAGTTGCCCACCAGTAGTTACTAAACCGACGAGAACCGAGGACATTTTGATGCAAGAGGCCATCGCCTATATTAATCTTTGTTGAAGCCGTCATAGAACTACCTTGGCCATGAGATATTCTCATTCAAAGTCTGCCACTTCAGCCGTCTGAATTGCAAGTTATCAATGGGGGGGGTTGGTAATTGGTAATTGGTAATTGGTAATTGGGTTATTAACCTTCCCTGTCACCTGTCCCCTGTCATCTGTCACCTGTTCCCTGTTCCCTGTTCCCTGTCACCTGTCCCCTGTCACCTGTCACCTGTCCCCTGTCCCCTGTCACCTGTCACCTGTCACCTGTCACCTGTCACCTGTCACCTGTCCCCTGTTCCCTGTTCCCTGTTCCCTGTCACCTGTTCCCTGTTCCCTGTCACCTGTTCCCTGTTCCCTCTATCCTGAAAAAGATTTCTGAGAAAAGTTGTGTCAGATTGTTAAAATTCTGATATTCATTATATTTAATATCCTTAATGCGTAATTTACCTGCGTATCTCCAGCGCAAACCCTGAATTAATGTGATAAGTTAAGAATCATTAAGTTACCACAACTTAGATTATTAGTTAGTGGTTGGCGTAATGGCATAATCATGAGAAACGCTCAACTAGTAAGGCGTTGATTTCTCAAAATTTTAGGCGCTTGTTAAGTGGCTAAAAGTGTCAAAAAAACGTTTAATTCCTCGTGGTATTCGCTCCAAATCAGAAAATCTGATCAAAGCGCAGCCTTAAAAACGTAGCAATTTTAGTAAACAAGAGGATTTTAGTTCAATGACCATCGCAGTTGGACGCGCCCCGTCAAGAGGGTGGTTTGACGTACTAGACGACTGGTTGAAGCGCGATCGCTTCGTATTCGTAGGTTGGTCAGGAATATTACTATTCCCCTGCGCCTTCCTAGCACTAGGCGGCTGGCTAACCGGTACAACCTTCGTCACCTCCTGGTACACCCACGGATTAGCATCCTCCTACCTAGAAGGAGCAAACTTCCTAACAGTAGCAGTATCCACACCAGCAGACAGCATGGGACATTCCCTGTTGTTGCTATGGGGACCAGAAGCACAAGGTAACTTAACTCGTTGGTTTCAACTAGGTGGCTTATGGCCATTTGTGGCATTACACGGAGCATTCGGACTAATCGGCTTCATGTTGCGCCAATTTGAAATTGCCAGACTAGTAGGGATTCGTCCTTACAACGCTCTAGCCTTCTCAGGACCAATCGCCGTATTCGTCAGCGTCTTCTTGATGTATCCTTTGGGACAATCTAGCTGGTTCTTTGCACCCAGCTTTGGAGTAGCGGCAATCTTCCGTTTCCTATTGTTCCTACAAGGTTTCCACAACTGGACACTCAACCCCTTCCACATGATGGGTGTAGCGGGTATTTTAGGTGGAGCATTGCTATCTGCAATACATGGTGCAACCGTAGAAAACACCCTGTTTGAAGATGGCGAAGGCTCAAACACCTTCCCCGGATTTAATCCCACCCAAGCGGAAGAAACCTACTCCATGGTGACAGCAAACCGATTCTGGTCACAGATTTTCGGGATTGCCTTCTCCAACAAACGCTGGTTACACTTCTTCATGTTGTTCGTCCCAGTCACAGGCTTGTGGATGAGCGCAGTCGGAATTGTGGGTTTAGCATTAAACCTACGGGCTTATGACTTCGTTTCCCAAGAATTACGGGCAGCAGAAGACCCAGAGTTTGAAACTTTCTATACCAAAAATATTTTGTTGAACGAGGGTATCCGCGCTTGGATGGCTCCTCAAGACCAACCCCACGAACAGTTCGTATTCCCAGAGGAGGTACTACCACGTGGTAACGCTCTCTAATAGATCAGTTATAGGCGGTGGCCGCGACCAAGAATCAAGCGGTTTTGCTTGGTGGTCCGGTAACGCTCGTTTAATCAACCTATCCGGTAAACTACTTGGCGCTCACGTTGCTCATGCTGGTTTAATCGTCTTCTGGGCTGGAGCAATGACTTTATTTGAAGTTGCTCACTTTATCCCAGAAAAGCCTATGTACGAACAGGGCTTGATTCTTCTGCCTCACATCGCTACATTAGGTTGGGGCGTTGGTGCTGGTGGTGAAGTAATCGACACCTTCCCCTACTTTGTTGCTGGTGTACTGCACCTAATTTCCTCTGCTGTACTGGGTTTTGGCGGTATTTATCATGCCGTTCGCGGTCCAGAAACATTAGAAGAGTATTCTTCCTTCTTCGGTTACGACTGGAAAGACAAGAACAAGATGACCAACATCATCGGCTTCCACCTGATCATCTTAGGATGTGGTGCGTTGCTGTTAGTGTTAAAGGCCATGTTCTTCGGCGGTGTTTATGATACTTGGGCACCCGGTGGTGGTGATGTGCGTGTTATTACTAACCCCACACTCAATCCAGCTATCATCTTTGGTTATCTAATTAAAGCTCCCTTCGGTGGCGAAGGCTGGATTGTTAGTGTTGATAACATGGAAGATGTTATTGGCGGTCACATCTGGATTGCTTTAATTTGTATTTCCGGTGGTATTTGGCACATCTTCACTAAGCCTTTTGCTTGGGCGCGTCGCGCTTTCATCTGGTCTGGTGAAGCTTACCTTTCCTACAGCTTGGGCGCTCTTTCCTTGATGGGCTTTATCGCTTCCATCATGGTTTGGTACAACAACACTGTTTACCCCAGTGAATTCTTCGGTCCTACTGGTCCTGAAGCTTCTCAAGCACAAGCTTTAACTTTCTTGATTCGTGACCAACGCTTAGGCGCTAACGTTGGTTCTGCTCAAGGTCCTACAGGTCTTGGTAAATACCTGATGCGTTCTCCTACAGGTGAAATCATCTTCGGTGGTGAAACCATGCGCTTCTGGGATTTCCGTGGTCCTTGGTTAGAGCCTCTCCGTGGTCCTAACGGTCTTGACCTCGAAAAAATCAAGAATGATATTCAGCCTTGGCAAGCTCGTCGTGCTGCTGAATACATGACTCACGCTCCTCTGGGTTCTTTGAACTCTGTAGGTGGTGTGGCGACTGAAATCAACTCTTTCAACTATGTATCTCCTCGTGCGTGGTTGTCTACCTCTCACTTCGTGTTAGGTTTCTTCTTCCTCATTGGTCACTTGTGGCACGCAGGACGCGCTCGTGCGGCTGCTGGTGGTTTTGAGAGAGGTATTGATCGTGAGAACGAACCAGCATACAACATGAAGGATCTTGACTAGATTGTTGCTTTTGGTTATTTCATCACTGACAATCAATTAATTTCCAGCTCTTGCTCCACAGCAAGAGTTTTTTTATGGCTAAAAAAACAAGCCTGCATGAGCAGGCTTAAATTCTGTATTTTGATGATGAAAAGAAATCTAGAATCCAAAAAACAACCTGACAATACCCAAGACAGTACCTAAAGGTCCGGCTACAGTATTGACTGTATCACTAGTCTTAGCAATACCAGAACGGCTAACTACGACAACATCATTATTGCGAAGTATAGGGTTAGTTTCGTCATTAATTCCCTTTGAGAAATCTATTTTTACTACCCGTTTACTAACGGTGCCATTGGAGTTGAGACGAATCAAATCTACAGCAGCACTACTGGCTCTAGCATCATTGAAACCTCCAGCAGCCAGCAAAGCCTGATTTAAAGAACTATTGGGTTGTAAAGCTGTTAATCCAGGTTTTTTGACTTCTCCTACTACCCCAACTTGAATAGTTGCAGGTGACAAAGTAGTGGTAGCTAATTGGGTCACTTCTGATGTGTTAATCTCAGTTGCTGTGGGGACGACAATTGTATCTCCATCTTGCAACACCACGTCTTGATTAAGATCCCCAGTTTGCAGCAATTCCCAGAGATTAACATTTAAGCTTTGTTCTGAGCCAATTCTTGTAGGACGACGGATTTTAATACTTCTTACATCAGCTAGTGATGTAATTCCTCCAGCTAGTTGAATCGCTCGCATTACTGTTGGTAAGCCACTTCCAGGGGCTACAGTACCTCCTTCCGCAGTGGAAGAACCTGGTGTTACTAGATAAGAACCGGGGCGGTAAACTTGTCCTGTAATTGCTACTGTGCGAGGTGCGTTTTGACTGGCTGCATAGTTAGCAGCAAATAAATTTCGGGCTTCAGCAACGTTAAAGTTTGTGGCGGTGGGAACAACTATGGTATCTCCATCCCGTAAGGTAATATCTTGGGGTATTTTCCCTGTTTGGGTGATTTCTTTTAAGTTAAAACTAACTACTTGTTCACCAGAACGTCCTATTTTACGGCGTAATTGTACTTTGGTTACATCTGCTGCTAGTGTTACCCCTTGGGCTGTAGTCAGGGCAGCTAATACGGTCGGGTATTGTACACCAGGATTATCGCCTCCACTTCCCTGTAAGCTGAGGGTGTAAGATCCTGGTCTTGTTACTTCTCCGGCTACGAAAACATTAATAGGACGAGATGATAACAAATTCACGGAAATCAGTGGACGTTTCAGAAAACGAGCATATTTTCTAGCTATTTCGTCTGCTGCCTGTTCTGTTGTTAATCCCAGAACGGATATGCTGCCAATTAAGGGCAAATTAATCGCACCACCAGGGGGGACTTGGTATTCGCCTGTATATTCTGGTACTTCAAAGACATTGACACGAATGCGATCGCCACCGCCTAATAAGTAATCTGTGGATATAGTTGAGGCTGCTGATACTTTTTGTGTCTGGGCTAGGCTGACAGATGGTAAAGCAATATTAACTGTTGTTAATAAAACTACAGCTGTAGTTGAATGACTGAAAATTTTCCACAAATGTATATTAAGCATATTTACCTGAGACTGTGAGACTAGGATCTGTAAAGTATTGTCTAAACATTTTACCGTTGACTATACTTAATTATTCAAGTTCCTCAATACTGTTATTTTCGTAAGTAATCTTGATTTTCCGGATCTAATTTAATGAGGCATTCAGAATTTTGAGTGAAGCTAATTTAAAGCTGAACTAAGTGAAATACATTAATTGTTTATGATTAGAGCAAGTTTTATGACTATAGTCAATAGTTAAGAATCAAAGTTTATATTTATATTGCCAATACTTTTCTGGTTTATGCAATCATCCTCTAATTAATATCTATCAATAGGAAATTTTGAATTAATTCTTAAACTAATTTAAGTAGCTAAAACTACTTTTAGTTATTTAGAGAAAATTCAATTAAGGTATCAATAAAAAGGTTGTTAGTGCCAGGGTGGAGAAAAAAATTAGCGGTGACTATGACCCCAAAGTGCTTTCTCTTGCGGGTGTAAAAAAAGTCAATTTTTTGTTTTCTCCCCACATCCTACAAACTAGTACCGCAAGGCGAAAGTCAAAAGCCAATAGTCTTGTTTGACTAACTATCAACAACAGGGCTGAATACTTACAATGGCAAGTTTTGTTTTTGGATCTGTTGGATAAAGAACTCTTCTAAAGATTGATGAGTTAAGTTTATGGTGATGATTTTACCTCCCATTAACCGAAGACTAGCAAGAAAATCATAGTAATCATCTTGTAATATGCCGTGCCAATCACCATTAGGCTCAAATTCTAGATCGGGTATCCTTTGTTTGAGAAGTTCTGTATCGCCTCCTTGACCCTTAACATGATATGTGTTTTGGGTATCTAAGAGTTCATTAAGAGATCCAGAGCAAATTAATTCTCCTCGATGTAGGATGGCTATGCGATCGCAAATTTGTTCTACTTCACTCAACACATGACTGTTGAAAAATATGGTCTTTCCCTCAGATTTGAGTGCAAGAATAATTTCTCGCATTTGGTAGCGTCCTAAAGGATCAAGTCCAGACATAGGTTCATCTAGAAATACTAAGTCGGGATCGTTAATTAATGCTTGCGCCATACCAACACGCTGAAGCATACCCTTAGAATAACGCCGCATTTGTTTTTTGCGAGCGTCAGTTTGGGATAAACCGACTAATTCTAGCAATTGGGGAATACGTTGACGTTGAACTTTGTGGGAAATTTGGAATAAACCAGCAGCTAATTCCAAAAATTCCCAACCAGTAAGATAGTCGTATAAATAGGGATTTTCTGGTAAATAGCCAATACGTTGCTTCACAGAGCGATCGCCTAGTGGCTTACCCAATAATAAACCCCTACCAGAAGAAGGACGGATAATTCCTAGTAACAGTTTTAACAGTGTTGTTTTACCAGCACCATTGGGTCCTAGCAAACCAAAGGTTTGTCCTGGGTAAACTTGTAAAGAACAGTTTTTGAGAGATACAACTTTTTGATTCAGCCAAAAACCAGTGCGATAGACTTTTCGCAACTCAGAAGTTAAGACTACTGGTGGTTGATCTACAGGATTCAGTTGAGGTTCAGGGGTTTCTGCAACAGAATTCATGGTGGTTAAATGACCAATTCCTGGCTAGGTGTGATTAATTACAGGTTAATTAAGTAAGACGATAATAACCAGCACTACAGGCTCTGTCAATTATCGCTAATAGAGTATGCTTTTGGATTCTGATAGTGGTAACTTATAACACTCCCTTAGAACTAGGAATAGTCTCAGCACGACGAGGATCAATTTCTACAGCCATTCGCATAGCTCTAGCAAAAGCTTTAAAAGTTGCTTCGATAATATGATGGGAATTAATACCATCTAGTTGGCGAATATGCAAGGTCATTTGGCTATGGTTTACCAAAGCTACAAAAAATTCCCGCACCAGTTGAGTATCATAATTTCCTACCCGTTGAGTAGGAATTTGTAAACCATAGGTGAGGTGAGGTCTTCCAGAAAAGTCTAAAGCCACCTGAATTAAAGCCTCATCAAGAGGTGCAAGAAAATTACCAAAGCGGACAATACCTTTTTTATTACCTAGTGCTTGATGTAAAGCTTGACCCAAGGTAATACCCACATCTTCATTGGTGTGGTGGTCATCAATTTCCCAATCACCTTTGGCTTGAATATCCAAGTCAAACAGCCCATGAGAGGCAATTTGATGCAACATATGATCCAAAAAAGGAATCCCGGTAGCAGCCTTGCAAATGCCTGTACCATCAAGGTTAATGGTGACTTGGATATCAGTTTCCCCAGTAGTGCGGTGAACTGTAGCAATGCGATTGTTAATCATTGGTCATTAATCATTAGTCATTTGACATGGAGCAACTTAGTGGAAGAGGAGACAGAGAAAAGAACAATCTGCTTTCTCCTGAACTCCTCAACTCCTGATAGCGAAGCGTGGCGTTAGCCATACTCCTGAACTCCTGAACTCCTATTCCCTACATCCCCATGATTTCATATCCTGCATCTACATACAGAATTTGCCCAGTCACACCGCTAGACAAATCGCTGCATAAGAAAGCTGCTGTATTCCCTACTTCGATCTGTGTGACGGTGCGACGTAGGGGAGCAACTTTTTCAACATGATGAATCATATCCAGAATACCGCCTACTGCTGAAGATGCCAAAGTGCGGATTGGTCCTGCGGAAATACCATTAACACGAATATTTTGGGGACCAAGTTCTGCGGCTAGGTAACGAACACTTGCTTCTAATCCAGCTTTGGCTACACCCATGATGTTATAGTTAGGAATTGCCCGAACTGCACCCAAATACGTAAGAGTAACGATACTACCACCCTCTGTCATCAAAGGTTTAGCAGCACCACTTAACTGAACTAGTGAATAAGTGCTTACTTCCAAAGCTTTATTGAAACCAGAACGAGAGGTTTGACTAAAATCTCCAGTTAAGTCATCTCTATTAGCAAAAGCTAGACAATGAATGAGGATGTCTAGTTTTCCCCACTGCTGACGTACAGTTTCAAACGTAGCTTGAATTTGCTCGTCATTCTCGACGTTACAGGGCAGGAATAAGCTTGGTTTAAGTGGTTCTACTAATTCTGCTACTTTTTTCTCGAATTTGCCTTTTTCATCTGGCAAGTAGGTAATGCCCAAGTTAGCACCTGCTTGATGGAGTTGTTGGGCAATTCCCCACGCGATGGATCGGTTATTGGCAATACCTGTTACTAGGGCATTTTTTCCGGACAGATTCAGCATAGAAATTGTTAATGTGATCAATCATTAGGAGCATACTAGAATCTGAGCATATTTTGACTTTGTTAGGAATGTGATTTTGAAAAAAACAATTAAGTAGTCTTCATCAACTGGGTAAGCACAATGCATGAATATAGATATTTCTTTTACCCCTTAAGCTTTTCCTCTTACCCCGTACCTTATTTTCTAGTTAGGGTGTTGAGTGCAACAAATTTTCTCCTCATTGATTAAGAAGTTATAAAGATATTAGAAATTTTTACCCAAAAAACCTTTTAAGTTGAGCCTCTGAAACTACTTATCAATAACTGATGGCTAAAAATAACAAGAATTAGGTATCATGATAAACAAATAAAGATAAAGTGGTAGATTTGAGTATAGGAAAAAACAGAAAGGTTGACGGTGCTTTCTTGATTTTTCAGGTGTATTCTTAGGTAATCAGTTTTTATTTTTCCGGCATTGGGTAGGGGAAGGGAGATGATCGTGACACAAGATAAAGCCCTAGCAAATGTTTTTCGTCAGATGGCAACTGGAGCCTTTCCACCGGTTGTGGAGACGTTTGAACGCAACAAAACGATCTTTTTTCCCGGCGATCCCGCCGAACGAGTTTATTTTCTTCTCAAGGGTGCTGTGAAGCTTTCCAGGGTATATGAGGCAGGAGAAGAAATAACGGTGGCACTGCTACGGGAAAATAGCGTTTTTGGTGTGTTGTCATTGCTAACGGGTAACAAGTCAGATAGATTTTACCATGCAGTGGCATTTACTGCTGTAGAATTACTATCTGCACCAATTGAACAAGTTGAACAAGCATTAAAGGAAAATCCAGAGTTATCAATGTTAATGCTACGGGGTCTTTCTTCCCGTATTCTCCAGACAGAGATGATGATTGAAACTCTTGCTCACCGAGATATGGGTTCTAGGTTGGTGAGTTTTTTATTAATTCTCTGTCGAGATTTTGGTGTACCTTGTGCTGATGGGATCACAATTGATTTGAAGTTATCTCATCAGGCGATCGCTGAAGCAATTGGTTCTACTCGTGTTACTGTCACCAGGTTACTTGGCGACCTCCGCGAGAAAAAAATGATTTCCATCCACAAGAAGAAGATTACTGTACATAAGCCTGTTACCTTAAGTAAGCAATTTACTTAAGAGTGAGCAGTTTTATCACACTCGTTTAAATCTCCCATCAATTGCTGCAAGGCGTTGGTGGGGGATTTAAATCCTCCGCTTCATAGTTGATCACTGTTCTCTATTCATGCCCTGTAATCACAACTGGGGGAGGACATTGGCACATCTGGTATTTCCAGAAAAAATATACACAATTGGAGGTAATTTAAAAATTGATTAATTTCTGCTTTTGCCAATCTCCTTTCCCCCACAGACAATCGTTGAAAGTAGTAGGCTGTATTTGGAAGCATTATGCCTCCGGTACACTACGTGAACGGTAGTTAAAAGATGACCACCGGGTACATCCTGATAGCAGCTATTTTGATTTTGGGAGGTGTGATTGCCACAGTGGGCGATCGCATCGGCACAAGAGTTGGCAAAGCACGCCTCTCACTGTTTAAGCTGCGTCCCAAAAATACGGCGGTGCTGGTAACTATTTTTACTGGCGGTTTAATTTCCGCCTCAACCCTAGCAATTTTATTTGCTGCTGATGAAGGATTGCGGAAGGGCGTATTTGAATTAGAGGATATTCAAAAAGACCTGAGAAACAAGCGAGAACAACTTAAAACCGCAGAAACGGAAAAAAGCCAGGTAGAAAAACAGCTGACGGAAGCTAGAAAAGAACAAACTCAGGCACAACAAGATTTACAAAAAATTAATCAGTCTTTACAAGCTGTCAATGCTAAACAACGCATAACACAAGCTCAACTCAACCGCACCATTAGTCAACAAGCTAAAACCCAAGCTCAACTGCAAGGTACTCAAAGCCGACTTGGTGAAGTAGTGATACAGTATCAACAAGCTAGAACTGAACTACAAACCCTTTATAATCAACGTCAGGCATTGCAAACAGCAGTTGAAGAATTAAAGACAGAACGGCAGCGACTATATGCAGAAGCGAAAAAAGCGATTGACGAAGCAAAAACAGCTATTGAAAAACGCGATCAGGAACTTGCTAATCGCCAAGAAGCTATTGAAAAACGTGATCAGAAAATTGCTAAATTAGATCAACTAATTCAAAATCGTAATCTAGAGATTAAAAAACGGGAGCAAGTAATTGCTACTAGGGAATCTCGTCTCAAAGAGTTGGAACAACAGCAAGGTTATTTAGAACAAGAAGTAGCAAGGCTGGAAAAATATTACCAGTCATATCGTGACTTGCGTTTAGGTAAATTGGCTTTAGTTCGTGGACAAGTTTTGGCTGCTGGTGTGGTACAAGTCAATAAACCTACTGCGGCTCGTCAGGTAGTAGTCCAAATTTTGCAGGAAGCTAACCGCAATGCCAACATTGAATTAAGCGAACCTGGTTCTAATCCTGCCAATACAGAACTATTGCGTGTCACTCAAGATAGAGTTGAGCAACTCATCAATCAAATCGACGATGGCAGAGAATATGTAGTGCGAATCTTCTCTGCTGGTAATTACGTTAGGGGAGAAAAGCAGATAGAATTTTTTGCTGATGCTACGCGCAATCAATTGGTATTTTCCACGGGTCAAATCCTGGCTACAACTGCGGCTGATATGAAAAACATGACATCATATCAATTAAGGCAAAGGCTAGACCTGCTGATTTCTGCTTCCCAATTTCGCGCTCGCAATGCAGGAATTATCGAAACCGTACAAATAGAAGGTACGTTTTTGCGCTTTTTTGCCCAATTGCAACAGTCTAATCAAGCATTAGAAATTAAAGCTATAGCTGCGGAGGATACCTACACAGCCGGTCCTTTAAGAGTAAAATTAGTGGCAATTTTCAATGGTCAAGTTATTTTTAGCACTTAAACAGGTGACAGGTGACAGGTGACAGAGAAGAAAATTAACTAATGATTAATGATTAATGACCAATGACCAATGACAAACACACAACCAGCAATTTTAGGGTTTGATCCCGGTCGAGATAAATGTGGTGTAGCCGTGATGGGGGTGGATCGGCAACTGTATGATCATCAAGTAGTCCCTGCGAATGATGCGATCGCTCACATTGAAAAACTACGGCAAAAGTTTCCTATTTCCTTAATTGTCATGGGGGATCAAACTACCGCCAAAAAATGGAAACAGCAGCTAAATCAGGAATTAACAGATTCACTAAATATTATTTTAATAGATGAGCGTTATACAACTTTAGAAGCACGCGATCGCTATTGGCAGATGTTCCCACCAACAGGACTCACAAAACTCTTACCCAAAGGTATGCGACAGCCACCAAGACCAATAGATGACATTGTGGCCATCCTTTTAATTGAACGCTACCTCAACCGCTTAACTTCCAATAGTTCTAATGACTAATGACAAGGGCTTGCTGTTCGCGTAGCGTGCCGCTAGGCATAAAAATCTTTTCGTGGAGACAGGCAACAGGCAACAGGTAACAGGCAAGAGTTTGAGGTTATCTGTAATGAATCTAGGTTTTTCTCTACATTTTGACTCCTGACTCCTGACTCCTGAATTCTTCTATTTACAATTCTGCCCGAATAGTAAAAGCATAATCTCCCCCTGGTTCTAATTGATAATCTTGTTTTTCCAAAAAGCGGCCGAGAGGTTCTTTAATTAATGCACGACCCTGGGAAGGCTTGACAGAAAGCTCTCCCCGTCGAAAATGCCATTGAAAATGCCATTCAAAATCGCCGGCGCTGACATCACCTTCAAGAAAGCCATGCTGCCAAGATTGGCGGGTGATTCTGACGTGGGCGGTAGTTTCTGGTAGACGTTTAGCACTCACTATGCTGGATGTCAAGTATAGGATAAAAGCCAACCGTGTAGGTTACTTAATCTTTATGTACCAAAAATCCCGGAAATTGACAAATTGGCAAAAAACGAGAAACTCTCATTTCTTGGGGTCGTAAGCTAGGACGTTTGTATATTCAAAAATAATTAAAAAAATCATACAGCGATGCCCGCTGAAATAAGGCATCGCGGATTTTAGAATTGGGATTTATCTCTAATCCAAAATCTAAAATCCTTAATCGTTATTAACGATTCACGGCCGCAGCTTCCCGCGCAGCAGCTGCTTGATCTGGGTGTATACCCAAGCGTGTCAGGTTAATTCTACCTTTATTGTCAATTTCGCGCACTTTGACAATCACTTCATCACCGACTGCTACTTCATCTTCAACTTTACCAACACGATAGTCAGCGAGTTGAGAAATGTGAATCATGCCTTCTTTTCCGGGCAAGAATTCTACAAATGCACCAATTGGTATAATCCGTGTCACACGACCAACATAAACATCACCTTCATGCAGCTTGCGAGTCATGCCTTGGACAATGTTTCTAGCTCTTTTCGCTCTGCTTTCATCAACTGCGGAAATGGTGACTGTGCCATCATCTTCAATGTCAATTTTTGCACCAGTTTCTTCAGTGATACCCTTGATGGTCTTACCTCCGGGTCCAATGACTAAACCAATCATGTCGGGATCAATCTTGATCGTCAACAGACGTGGGGCAAAAGGTGAAGTTTCAATGCGTGGGGTGTCGATAGTCTGGAGCATCTTGTCCAGAATGTGTAACCGGGCAGCTTTGGCTTGGTGGACGGCTTGGGCAATAACTTCTAAGGACAAACCAGATATTTTCATATCCATTTGTAAAGCTGTGATACCAGAATCGGTACCAGCTACTTTGAAGTCCATGTCACCCAAAAAGTCTTCAATACCTTGAATATCGGTGAGGACGCGCACTTCGTCGCCTTCCTTAATCAAGCCCATTGCTGCACCGCTGACGGGTTTGAGAATGGGTACACCAGCATCCATGAGGGCGAGGGTAGAACCGCAGACTGAACCCATGGAGGTGGAGCCGTTGGAAGAAAGGACTTCCGAAACTACGCGAATTACGTAGGGGAATTGTTCTTTTGGCGGTAGCACAGGTAAAATTGCTCTTTCGGCTAAAGCCCCGTGTCCGATTTCCCGTCTTCCTGGCGCACGCATCGGTTTGGTTTCCCCAACTGAGAAGGGGGGGAAGTTATAATGATGCAGGTAACGCTTATGTTGATCTACTTGTAAATCATCGTTAAGGTTTTGGGCATCTCCTGGTGTGCCGAGAGTGCAACAGCTTAAGACCTGGGTTAGACCCCGGTTAAATAAACCGCTACCATGTACCCGCTTAGGTAAAACATCAACTTGGCAGGAAACTGGACGGACTTGATCTAGTTTGCGACCATCAACGCGCACGTTGTCTTCAACGATTTGACGGCGCATAAAGTATTTGGTGATATCCTTAAAGGTATTACCAAGGGCTTTACTATTAGCTGTAGCAGCGACTCGAATTGGATCTTCTTCGGGTAGGGCTTCTATTTCAGCTTTGATCCCATCTTTAACTACATCTAAAGCCGCATCACGTTCAGTTTTGGTTAACTCAAATTGCGCTAAGATTTTTTTAATTTCAGCATTTGCGCGATCGCGGATATAGTTTTCTAGTGTTTGGTCTACTTCTGGTGGTGCTTCTTGCACAATTTTTAGACCCAGTTCTTCCACTAAATCTAGCTGCGCTTGAATTAAATCCCGCACCGCTTCGTAACCAAAATCAATTGCCTCGATAATATCTCGCTCTGGCAACTGATTAGCTCCTGCTTCCACCATGATGACACCATCTGGTGAACCAGCGACAATGAGATCCAAGTCTCCCGCTTCAATTTCTGCATAGGTGGGGTTAATAATGAAATCATCACCCACTAAGCCTACCCGCACGGCTGCCATTGGCCCATTAAAAGGAATTTGGGCAATCAGGGTGGCAATAGAAGCACCTGTTACAGCTAACACATCTGGCGGTACTTGCTCATCCATTGACAGGGTGAAAGCAATTACTTGCAAATCATCCCGCAACCATGAAGGGAATAGAGGACGGAGGGGACGGTCAATCAGACGACTGGTGAGAATCGCTCTTTCTGGTGGACGACCTTCTCGGCGCATAATACCACCAGGGATTCTCCCAGCGGCATACAATCTTTCTTCATAATCTACAGTGAGAGGAAGAAAATCTATGCCTTCTCTGGCTTGCGATCGTGTAGCTGTCACCAAAACAGCAGTATCCCCTGATTCTATCAACACCGACCCACCAGCTTGGGGGGCTAACAGTCCTACCTTCAGCCGAATATCCCGTCCATCAAAGGATATTGACTTATCAACTTCTGCCATTCAGTTTTTTTTCCTTCTATGCACACTATTCTCTCTCTGTGGCAATCCTAACATTTATGCAATATAGACGGCTTCTGTTCAATACAAAGATAAACAAGGTTTGCTCAGTAAGTTCAAGTAAACTATGATATACATATCATCTCATGGATTCAGGCAACATCAGTTAACAGCTAATCTGGTCGCCGCTAAGAACCTCCATAAGTAAGTATAATTACGATTTATTGACAAAAAATAAGCATAATTACGTAATATTTAACTGCTAAAAACTCAGATGATACAGAAAAATAAGATTTTAGGAGAGTTTTGGCATAAGTGCTAATTAAATAGGAATCCTATATGAAGGATTAATTACTCTACTGCAAATTTTTATTACAATGATTGTACAAATTGATAAAAATACGTTACGCACATCTATTTTTATGAAATCCAAATTCTTCCATCAAAAATATCTTTCAATTTACTAGTCAATATAGTTCTGTTAAAATAAAAAATATTGCAATAAAAAATATGGCAATTTTACATGGTAGCTGGTTACTAAAAAATCAAAAAAGTTGTTTATTTATTTGGGGAGAAACTTGGCGAAATTCCCAGATAAATTTAGAATTTATAACTTTATCAGAATTGCCATCGAATCCCTTGGCTATGATAGCAGATGAGTTGCAGGCATTCTTGGCAGCAAATGATTTTAAATTGCCTAATAATATTAATCAAAATTCCTCAGACACTAATAGCAGAACGAAAGTTAAAGAAAGTAAAAATACACCAGCAACAAACCTCCTGAATACAACCGAAAGAATTGCTCTATTAACAAATTTCATCGACCAAAATAGCATAATTTCGCCAGTACATTCTGCTAGCTTAGGCGTTGACAAAAAGACTCCACAATATTTACAACCTTGGAAAGTAGAAGGTTTCTATTTACAACCCAGTACAGCAATAAAATTTCTAACTTCTCTCCCATTAAGTTCCAGCGATGGAAAAAACGGATTGTTAGGGGGAGATATACGTTTCTGGGTACAAATAGCTCGTTGGAGTTTAGATTTAATCTCACGCTGTAAGTTTTTACCAACTGTTCAAAAAAAAGCAGATGGTTCTTTAGTTGCCCAATGGCAGGTACTGTTAGACAGTGCTTTAGATACCACTCGATTAGAAAAATTTGCAGCTAAAATGCCATTAATTTGTCGTACCTATCAAGAAGATAGCGATGAAAGCCAAAAATATTTAGCAGTTGATTTACCATTAGCACCACAAGAATTAATTTTAAAATTCCTCAATAGCGTCATAGATGCCCAAATACGGGATATGCTTGCTTCTCAATCTCCCATAGAAAATAGGTTAATGATGTCTTTACCACCAGCAGTACAGCAGTGGTTACAGGCTTTAACTGGTGCATCTAATAAAATTAATGATGATGCAATGGGATTGGAAAGACTAGAAGCTGCACTAAAAGCTTGGACTCTACCATTACAATATCAATTAACAGGAAAAGCTTCATTTCGCACCTGTTTTCAACTTCATCCTCCAGAGTCAGAAAAAACAGATTGGATACTAGCTTATTTTCTCCAAGCAGCAGATGATTCTAAATTTTTAGTAGATGCAGCAACTATTTGGAAGTATCCTGTAGAAAAATTAGTTTATCAGCATCGGACAATTGAACAGCCCCAGGAAACATTTTTACGGGGTTTGGGTTTAGCGTCTCGATTGTATCCAGTTATTACACCCAGTTTAGAAACTGAATCTCCGCAATTTTGCCAACTTACTCCCATGCAAGCTTATGAGTTTATCAAAACTATAGCATGGAGGTTAGAAGATAGCGGTTTAGGAGTAATTTTACCACCAAGTTTAGCCAATCGAGAAGGATGGGCAAACCGCTTAGGATTGAAAATTAGTGCCGAACCACCAAAGAAAAAACAGGGACGTTTGGGTTTACAAAGTTTGTTAAATTTCCAGTGGCAATTAGCAATTGGTGGACAGACAATTTCTAAATCTGAGTTTGATAAATTGGTAGCTTTAAATAGCCCTTTGGTGGAAATTAATGGTGAGTGGGTAGAACTGCGTCCCCAAGATATTAAAACCGCCCAAAACTTTTTTGCATCTCGCAAAGAACAGATGTCTTTATCATTAGAAGATGCTTTAAGGATTAGTACAGGAGATACTCAAGTAATTGAGAAATTACCTGTGGTGAGTTTTGAAGCATCTGGTGCATTGCAGGAATTAGTTGGGACTTTAACTAATAATCAAGATATTCAACCTTTACCAACTCCTAGCAATTTTCGCGGACAATTACGACCTTATCAAGAACGAGGTGCTGCTTGGTTAGCGTTTCTAGAAAGATGGGGTTTGGGTGCGTGTCTCGCAGATGATATGGGACTGGGTAAAACCGTGCAGTTTATCGCTTTCCTACTTCATCTCCAAGAACAGGATGCACTAGAAAACCCCACTTTGTTAGTTTGTCCCACTTCTGTTTTAGGTAATTGGGAAAGAGAAATTAAGAAATTTGCTCCCACCCTCAAAGTTTTAGAATATCACGGTGATAAACGACCCAAAGGTAAGGCATTTACCGAAACCGCAAATAAACACAATTTAGTAATTACTAGTTATTCACTGGTGCAAAGAGATATTAAATTATTACAAACCGTTAATTGGCAGATTGTTGTTTTAGATGAAGCCCAGAATGTCAAAAATGCAGATGCAAAGCAATCTCAAGCTGTACGAAAATTAGAAACTACATTTAGAATTGCTTTAACAGGGACACCAGTAGAAAATAGATTGCAGGAATTATGGTCTATTTTAGATTTTCTCAACCCTGGTTATTTGGGTAATAAACAGTTTTTCCAGCGACGGTTTGCTATGCCCATCGAAAAATATGGTGATACTGCTTCTTTAACACAATTAAGGTCATTAGTTCAACCTTTTATTTTACGCCGTTTAAAAACTGATAAATCAATTATTCAAGACTTGCCAGAAAAGCAAGAAATGACTGTATTTTGTGGTCTAACTGCTGAACAAGGGCAATTATATCAACAGTTGGTAGATGAATCTTTAGTGGAAATTGAATCAGCAGATGGTTTACAGCGCAGAGGAATGATTTTAGCTTTATTAATTAAGCTGAAACAAATTTGCAATCATCCTGCACAGTATTTGAAAGAGTCAAGTTTAGCAAAACATCATTCAGCTAAATTACAACGTCTAGAGGAAATGTTAGAGGAAGTTTTAGCAGAAGAAAACCGGGCTTTAATTTTCACCCAATTTGCTGAGTGGGGTAAATTGCTTAAACCCTATTTAGAAAAACAGCTAGGTAGAGAAATTTTCTTTTTATATGGTAGTACCACGAAAAAGCAACGTGAAGAAATGATTGACCGATTCCAAAATGACCCCCAAGGACCACCGATTATGATTCTTTCTTTAAAAGCTGGTGGTGTGGGTTTGAATTTAACTAGGGCTAATCATGTATTTCACTTTGATAGATGGTGGAATCCTGCTGTAGAAAATCAAGCTACAGATAGAGTATTTAGAATTGGACAAACGAAGAATGTACAAGTACATAAATTTGTCTGTACTGGAACTTTAGAAGAAAAAATTCATGAAATGATTGAAAGTAAAAAACAACTAGCAGAACAAGTTGTTGGTGCTGGTGAAGAATGGTTAACTGAATTAGATACAGACCAACTGCGTGATTTATTATTACTTGACCGTAATGCCATAATTGATGAGGATGAAGTTTAAAAACAATACTCATAAACATCGCATAAATCCTACTTAAAATTAAATCCAGCCAAGATGCAATTGATATCCGGGTTCATTGACACATATTTGAGATTAAATAAAATAGAAGAAGAAAAATTCAAAACAGAAATAGGCACATTAATTAAAGGAGAAAAGGAGGAAGTTATGCAAATTGTCACCAGTTGGATGGAAGAAGGAATTGAAAGAGGAATTGAAAGAGAAAAGAATTTAATTCTTCGTCAAATTAATAGGAATTTTGGACAAATTGATCTAGAGTTGGAAACCGAAATTAGAAATTTAAATATAGAAATTATGGAAGCTTTGGGAGAGGCAATTTTTGATTTAAATACTGACTGTAGAAGATTTGCAAAATTGGTTAGAGAATGTTTGATATAGGAAGATGACATATAAAGAAGTTTAGCCAGGTCTGGCAATAACTCCTATAAGCATTTTTTGATAAGCTAAAATCATTTTATTGTCAGTATTTTGTTTGTATACTTTATCCCAATTTTTGCATTGATTATGACTAACGCAACCTTACAAGCAAGTAGAGAATGGTGGTCACAAAGATGGCTAGATTTACTAGATTCTTATCGGTTTAAAAAGCGTCTGGAAAGGGCTAGAAATTATTCTAGACAAGGGAATGTTTTGAGTATTGAGTTTAAAGGTGCGAAAGTTTTAGCGCGGGTACAAGGTAGTGAAGTAGAACCTTATAAAGTTTCTCTTTTTCTTGACTCTTTTAGTGATGAAGAATGGGGTTATGTAATTGAAACAATGTCCCATAAGTCAATTTTTGCGGCTAAGTTACTAGCGGGAGAAATGCCGCAAAATATAGAAGAAGTGTTTACATCTAACGGACTTTCATTATTTCCTTTTACCTTGGTTGATGTTCACGGTAAATGTTCTTGTCCTGATAAGGCAGTGCCTTGTAAACATATTGGTGCGGTATATTATCAATTAGGCGATCGCTTTAGTGAAGACCCATTTGTTTTATTTCAATTACGGGGACGTACCAAAGAACAAATTATTAGCGATTTACGAAATTTACGCAGCACTAAGAATGTAAATTCGGTGTTGGAAACGTTTATACAAGAAGAAAATGATACTCATCAATCGTCAATTTCTCAACAGGAAGATTCCATAGAAATAGATAATTTTTGGCAATATAATGAGCCTTTAGAATCTTCTTTAGTCGTAATTGTTCCTTCGGTTAATGAGACAGTATTAGATGTTTTGGGTACAATTCCTCTGGCTAAAGATGAAGAAAATTTAGGAAATTCATCTGTGGGTGATATCACTATGAATTATTTACAAACTGTTTATAAAGATATTAGTCAAAAGGCTGTTTTGGTAGCAATGAATGTGGATGGATAAATTTATACTAGTTTTTATGTTTTTAGATATAGCAGTGATTAATCTAAATCGCTACTACGCGATTAGTCTTGGCAAAGATTATCTATCTTAGTCAAACTACAGCGCATAATTGCAAAAATAAGAGGTTAAAAGTTCATAATTCAGAATGGGGAATTTTTTGGTAAAGTTATTAACAAGTTTATTCCTTGCCAGCTTGTGATCAAGGTGCTTTAATAGCTCAAAAGATTTAGACTTACAGGTAAGAAAAGCTAATATCACACCTTATTTACACTCAATTCTCGTAAACACTACATAGGAGCATATATGGAGCCAATTATTGCTATAGTTTTAGCACTCATAGGTTATGCTTTAGGATCTGCAAAACAGATTAATCAAGGTAATGAAGCCTTAGTTGAACGGTTGGGACGGTATCATCGGAAACTTAAACCAGGTCTTAATTTTATTGTTCCTTTTATTGACCAAATTGTCATGGAGGATACAACACGGGAACAGGTTTTAGATATTAAACCGCAAAATGTGATCACTAAAGATAACATTTATTTAGAAGTTGATGCTGTCGTTTACTGGCGGATCACAGAGATAGAAAAAAGCTTTTATGCGATTGACAATCTGGAACAGGCGCTATCTAACTTAGCCACAACTACACTACGGGAAATTATGGCTCAGAACACCTTAGAAGATACCAATATGTCCAGAGCAAATATTGACAGTTCTCTGTTGGGTCAGTTAAATCCCATTACTAAGGAGTGGGGTGTTGATGTGATGCGGTTGGATATTCAGAGAATCACACCCCCTGAAAGTGTGCGTAAATCAATGGAAGAAGAACGTGCTGCGGAAATTAAAAAACGGGCGCTGATTTCGGAAGCGGAAGGTGAAAGACAAGCTGCAATTAAAAAAGCAGAAGGAACTAAAACTTCTATGCAAATTATCGGTGAAGCTATACGTTCCCATCCTGAAAGTAGAGAAATTCTTCGGTATCTTGTTGCTCAAGATTATGTACAGGCTAGTCAAAAACTAGGTGCAAGTAATAATGCTAAAATTGTCTTTGTAGACCCGGCTAATTCTACGGAGATGTTTCAGGAGTTGATTGCGGAATCTGTTTCTAAAGAAGAACCTAATCACACTGCTGGTAATGGTAATGGATCTACTTAAGTTTTTGATGAAGGAAGTACAAAAAAAGCGGCATTTTGCTAATGGAGTATCAAAAAATAGAACTATACTCAAGAGTTAACACTGCTTTCCATCTCCCTATCTACACAGATAACTTTTATGGCTTACTCTTGGTGTTAGCTATCAGCAAACTCTAGTTATCTGCGTTTTTGGAGATTATGTTTTTTGTCAGAAATGTTGAATGTCGTTACAAAACTTTACATATTTAAGTATAGTAGTACTATCAAGGGTGAAAATGTCAACATTTCATAATATGTTCCATCCAATGAACATAACTGATTTGTTGACACATACAAGCTTGAAGATAGCGGAATTTATCTAACATCTTTTCACCCCATTCTTTCGGAACAGAGACAAGTTGTAAAATCAGATAAGCGATGAGACTAGCATAGATTTGAATGGCAATACCATTAACATTTTTGGTAATTAATCTATCCAGTTTTAAGTGCATCTTTAAAAATTTCCATAACAGTTCAACTCCCCACCGTAAACGATAAATATCTCTGATTTCATCATCTGTAACTGCTGCCTCTCCATCGGCAGGTAAATTCGTGACTAACCGAAATTCAGTTTTCGTTTCTAAATCACAAAAATTAATTACCCTGTAAGCGGGAGCATCGGTCGATGAACCGATTTTGACTAATCCAGTTTCTGATTCAAATTCTAGTTTCCAATTATTCTTAATTCGCACTACAAAATATTTGTCTTTTTGCACTAACTCTTGCATAAAATTTAGCCCCGCAAATCCTCTATCCATTACCCCAACTGCATCTGGTGGTAAATTAGACATCATTGATGAACCGAATTTATAATCATGGTCATGACCAAAATTTATCAAATTATCTTCTGGACTGCCTGTTGACAGATTAAGGGAACTAAACAGTTTTACTTGATGATGACCTAGCACCCATAGCAACTTACTTGTCAATGTAATAATTGTTGAATCAATTGGACATATTGCATATTTATCATGTAACTTTTTGTGGACTTTATTCTGGACTAATTGATTTAATTGATGATAAATTTTCTGGAATACTTCTTGACTTCGATGAGTGTTGGCTTTGGAAAATGTGGAAATATCTACATCAAATCCTGTATTATTTAATCGTTTAAATAAATCCCGCATACTCGTTAAGCTATTATCCAGAGCATAAGCCAACCAACACTCAACAAAAAGACGGCTGTTCAAAACAGGATAATCATTTTTGGGTAGCCCTCCCAGGATATTTTTGACAATCTTGGGAAATGAGTTTATGATCATGGTTAATCAAAATATTTTAATCCTTCGCCCAAAATTTAACATATTTTGGGCTATTTTTATCAGGCTTTTATTAACATTCAACACTTCTGGTTTTTTGTCTATAGATAGCATCAGCAACTAGTAAGACCTCTCGCATTTCTGGAACATCGTGAACTCTGACGATATCAGTACCGTTAAAAACGGCTGCACAACAAGCCGCGGCTGTTCCCCAAACTCTGGCTTTTGGATCTGGTTGGTTTAAGATTTTGCCTATAAAACTTTTACGGGAAGCTCCCACCAGTATTGGACATTCCAGCCTTTTTAAGGTTCGCAAGCGGCGAAAAATTTCTAAATTTTGCTCATAATTTTTAGCAAAGCCAATACCAGGATCTATAATGATTTTGTTCTGTTTAATACCCGCAGCAATAGCAGCAGAAATTTGCTGTGATAAAAAACTATAAATTTCCCCCATTAAATCCTGATAATCAGTTTGTTGTTGCATTGTTTGGGGAGTTCCTTTGATGTGCATTAACATAATTGGCACATCTAAGCTGGCTACAGTTGGTAACATTTCTGGGTCGTAGGTGCCTCCAGAAATATCATTGACTATATCTACTCCCGCTTCTACCGCAGCTTTTGCTACATCTGCTCTAGTTGTATCTATAGAAATAGGGATGGCAATTTCTGGTCGAATTATTTGTAAAACTGACAGCACTCGGTCAAGTTCTTCTGTGAGGGTGATGAGTTTGGCTCCTGGTCTGGTTGATTGACCACCTATATCAATGATATCAGCACCAGCAGCTACCATTGCTTGCGCCTGGGCTAAGGCGGCTGATGTTGTGTTAAATTGACCACCGTCACTAAAGCTGTCAGGAGTGATATTTAAAATTCCCATTAAATAAGTTCGCTGTCCCCAGATGAAACGGTGTTCTCGAATAATTAATTGGTTGGACATAATTTAATGAAGGGAATAGGGAAAATCAATAATTAGGTTCGAGAAGGTTTTTTGAAGGGCATATTAAGACTTGGTGGAACTGCTTTTACCTCTCCCCGGAATGAATTCCGGGGCAATAACAAAAGTCCGTGAAAACGGACTAAATTTAGTGAATAAAAGGTTGTAAATGTGATGCTATTGATAATTAACAATCCTGGCAAAACTATCAGCTTCTAGACTAGCACCTCCTACGAGAGCGCCATCTATTTCTGGTTGTGCCATTATCTCATCAATATTATTTGGTTTGACTGAACCACCGTATTGAATTGAGACGTTAGGATTGGTCAATTGAGAGCGAATTAGGCGAATTACCCGATTTGCTTCTGTGGCTTCACAGGTATCACCAGTACCTATTGCCCAAATTGGTTCATAAGCAATAACCAAATTTTTTTGATTAATGTCCACTAAGTCTTTTTCTAGCTGGGAGATAATCAGTTTTTCGGTTTCTCCTGCGTCTCGTTGTTGTTTGGTTTCACCAACACAGAGAATGGGTATTAGTCCATGCTTTTGGGCTGCTTTGAGGCGGAGGTTAACGGTTGCGTCTGTTTCGCCAAAGTATTGCCGTCTTTCGCTATGACCAACTATGACATAGCGCACGCCAATTTCTGTGAGCATGGGAGCAGCAATTTCTCCTGTGTAGGCTCCATTTTCTTCCCAGTGGACGTTTTGTGCGCCCAGTTGGATAAGGCTACCATGCAAATATTTGGACATGACGCTTAAGTCAGTGAAGGGAGGACACAGTACAACTTCTCGTTCTGAGGGTGTTTCCTCCATGTGGGGCAGAAATCCGCGTAAGAATGTTTCGGATTCTGACCGGGTTTTGAACATTTTCCAGTTACCGGCAATAACGATTTTTCGCACAGGTGATTTTGTCAAGATGCTAACGCTACGAGATGCATTTTTTACTGTACTACTTTTTCGCGCATTCCTTGAGGTACTGGCTGGGGAAAGTGCTTTGGTTTCTGGTTCCAGGTACAAAGATGCAAGGAAGAGGGTGCAAGATTTGAGTTGTGTGGCGATCGCCACGTTTATAAGCAATTAAATGTAATTAAACATAACTTTGTGCAAAAAAATTAATTGGGCTTAAATCTTCTTCCCTATTACTTGCACAATTCTCTCTAGCCAATTTACAAGCGGCTTGGTTCGGTTCTAGACACACCATTGTCAGACCTAATTGAGCAAAAAATACAGTTGCATTCCTGGTCTACATCCTAATTCAAGAATGATACTTTTTGGAGTAAGTTGAGCTACTTCAATAGCGCGGTTAATAATTGCTTGGGGATAGCGTGGTCCGACTTTATTAGGACTTACGCAAGTGTCACACCAAACATCTATTTTATGGTGCGTCAGACTTCATAAATCCTGCAAATAAACAGATATTTGATATCTGACTCACCCTACTAATATGCCAGTTGCGTAAGTCCTGTTTATTATAAGCATCTGCTATGGGGGAATACCAGTTTTTTTTTAGTTCTAAGGTTTGGGGATATAAATTTTTTAGTTGTTCTAATTCTTTCATAATTTTTATGATCTGATGAGAATTATTTGAAAAATCAATTATGCTGTGTTAAATTGTAGTGCGATTATTATAAGAGTAATTACATAAAATCAAAATAAATAAATTTATTCCCAAATGTTGATACCTGCAAGTTCTATCAGTGAAGCTGAACTAAAGTCGGCTATTGTTCGTAATCCGTTAACAGTGACAAAAGATACAACTGTTATGGAAGCGATCGCCCAAATGAGTGGTCTAAGAGCAGTTTGTTCGGTTTCTCAAGCCACTGATAGCCAAATGGATAGCTTACTCGTGGAGGCACGCTCTAGCTGTGTACTGGTAGTAGAAGATAATCAACCAGTGGGGATTTTCACAGAACGGGATGTGGTACGACTGAGCGCCCAAAAACGAAATTTAGACAACCTAGCTATCCGTGATGTGATGGCTCATCCTGTAGTTACCTTGCGTGAATCGGAATTTACTGACCTCTTTTTTGCTGTTAATGTACTCCAACACAACCGCATTCGCCATTTACCTGTGGTTGATGAGCAAAATCAACTGGTGGGATTGCTGACTCACGAAAGTTTGCGGCAAAAATCACGTCCAGTAGACCTGTTGCGGTTGCGGCTTGTCAATGAAGTGATGACGAAAAAGGTGATTTGTGCTGCTCCTAATGTTTCCATATTAGCGATCGCTCGGTTAATGGCAGAAAATCGAGTTAGTTCCGTGATGATTGTGCAAACACAGGAATCTGGACAAATTCCCATGGGAATTGTCACTGAGCGTGATATTGTCCAGTTTCAGGCTCTAAACCTGAATTTTGAAACCTGTTCAGCACAGGCTGTGATGAGTACACCTGTCTTCTGTGTCAATGCTAATGAATCTTTGTGGACTGTGCAGCAGATGATGGAGCAGCGATTGATTCAGCGTTTAGCAGTGATAGGAATAGAAGGGGAACTGCTAGGCATTGTTACACAAAGCAGCATTTTACAAGTCCTTAATCCCTTAGAATTATATAAATTAACCGAAGTATTAGAAAAAAAAGTATTGCAATTAGAAGCCGAGAAAATAGAACTACTAGAAAATCGCAATGTTGAACTAAAACAGGAAGTAGATGATCAAACCATCATACTCAGGAGAAAAATAGAGCGCGAGCAATTAATTACTAAAGTTGCTTCTCAAATTCGCTCATCTCTAGATTTACAAGATATTCTCAATACCACAGTTGCAGAGATCAGAACGCTGTTGAAGTGCGATCGCGTCATTATCTACCAATTATATCCCCATTTAACTGGGATCGTGATCGCCGAATCCATAGTGAATCGTGAGCTTTCTGTCCTTAATCGCCAGTTTCAAGATCCCTGTATGACTACAGAACACCTTGAACCTTACCGTCAAGGACAGATTCAGGTAATCAATGATATCTACTCTGAATCTATTACTCAATGCTATCAAGATATACTCACAGGGTTTGATATTCGCGCCAAACTCATGGTTCCCATCATCGTGGCAGATCAACTGTGGGGGTTGATATTAACAAGTTACCATGATACTCCTCACAATTGGCAACTTGATGAAATCGAATTAGTGCGGCAACTGTCAATTCAACTTTCAGTTGCTATTCAACAAGCAAACTCTTACCAACAGCTACAAATTGAACTCATACAACGACAAAAAGCAGAATCAGAACTCCAACTAGCTTTAAATAGGTTACACCAACTCAATCAAGACTTGGAAAATCAAGTTCAAGAACGCACTCAAGCATTGCAAGCTAGTGAAACTAAATACCGCAATTTAGTAGAATTCGTTACTCATGTAACTTGGATATGTAACACAGAAGGAAAAGTAATCTACCTTTCACCACAATTTAAAGAGCGATTTGGCTGGGAAGTAGAAGAATGGTATGGAAAATCGTTTCTACAGTTAATTCATCCCGATGACCGCTCATACATCGGCAGCATTTTTGAAGAATTGGTCAAATGTAACAATCAGTTAGTAAATGTAGAATTGCGTCATCTTCATCAAGATGGTAGTTATATTTGGATGGCATCCCATGCTTCAGTTCTTAAAAAGACTGATGGTGTAGTTATAGGATGTCAAGGCATACTTATTGATATTACAGAACGCAAACAAGCAGAAAAAATAATTCAGCAACAAACAGAAAGAGAACATTTACTACACGAGACCACCCAACGCATTCGTCAATCCCTGGATTTAGCAACTATTTTTAATACTGCTACTCAAGAAATTAGACAATTAATTAATGCCGATCGGGTAGGAATTTTCAGATTTGATCCTGAGAGCAATTTTAACGATGGTGAAATTGTCTCAGAATCTGTAGTTACTGGTTTTATATCTGCCCTAACGACTAAAATTCATGACCATTGTTTTGGTGAAAAATATGCTTCCCACTATCAAAAAGGTAGAATTCAAGTAGTAGATGATATTGACAATGCCGGACTCACAGACTGTCATCGTGATGTTTTGGTACAATTTCAGGTGCGGGCTAATTTGGTGGTTCCATTACTAGAGGGAGAAAATTTATGGGGTTTATTGTGTATTCATCAATGTTCCCAAACCCGTCATTGGCAAGAGTTTGAGATTGAACTTGTCAAACAAATAGCCTACCAATTAGCGATCGCTATTCAACAAGCGGATCTGTTTGAGCAATTACAAAAGTCTCTAGTGCAAGAAAAAGAAGTCAGCAAGATGCGATCGCGCTTTATTTCCATGGCCTCCCATGAGTTTCGCACACCATTAGCGATTATTTCCTCATCTACAGGCATTTTACAAAATTTTGGCGATCGTCTCAATGCTGAAAAAAAACAGGGACATCTAGAGACTATCCAAAAAACCATCAAGCATATTGTCCAACTTCTTGATGATGTCCTCATGATCAATCGCACTGAATCAGAGAAGATGGAATTTAAACCAGAAGAATTAGATATCATTTCCTTCTGTCTTCGTCTCAAAGAGCAAATAGAAACTACTACTACTAAACATACAATAAAGTTTTCTCTCAATACCAGCGAGCCAATATTAGATAATACTTATGTTATTCAGTTCGACCCAAAAATTATCCGTCAAATTCTCACAAATCTCCTTAGCAATGCCATTAAATATTCTCCCGAAAATAGTTTAATTAACCTTAGTTTAAATATCAAAAATGACAAATTTATCTTAAAAATAAAAGATGCAGGTATCGGCATTCCTGAAGCAGATCAAATCAATTTATTTGCATCTTTTTATCGAGCCTCTAATGTTGGCAGTATTTCTGGTACAGGTTTGGGTTTAGCAATAGTCAAAAAATGTGTTGATCTGCACAAAGGAGATATTGAATTAGATAGCAAAGTAGGAAAGGGAACAACAATCACAGTTAGTATTCCTTATTCCAAGTCAGGAGAATAAGGGTGTCCGCCGAGATACGTGCAAGTGCGATTCGTTGTAAAGTTACAGCTACCAAATTAAAATAGCGTGATGCTGACAATCAAACTGTCCTGGTAGCACTGGCAATATCGCCAACTTCACCACTACCCAAATAAACATCATGAAGGATATCAAAACTGATAACCCCTCAGCTTTGCCATGCTGGTTTGACGCTAAAAATACCTATATGCTCATCTACCGTGGATCACCTATAAGGACAAAAGGCGACCAGTACCAAGGATGGCTTTTAGTCCTACTTAGCTTGGCTTGTCGTAAAGCCTCAGCTTTACTCAAACCCCGCTTAATATTTGCGTAAAAATCAACCATTATTTTCTGAGTACTTTTATCCTCAACACTCCAAAGACTGGCGATCACAGCTTTAGCACCAGCGCGTTCAAACAAGTATGCTAGTCCAGAAATTTCTTGTCCTTGTGAATCAGCTTTGAATCCAGTTTGACAAGCACTTAAGGTAATTAAGTCAACATTTTCTAGCCCTAGTAATGCAGCATCTTTTATTTCGAGTGTTTGATCAGCAAAGACGAGGGTATTTTTTTCCAAACCTAATCTAGGACAACCTCTTGGCTGAAAACAGCCGTGTGTTGCTAGGTGTAGTAGTGAAAAACGAGGAGCTTGAGTTTTAAAACTTTCAAGGGTAGCTTTGTCGCGGATAAGGGCTTCACTTTCTGGAAAAATATTAATAATACTCTTGACTTCTGTTTCTGCTCCTGAGAGTGCTAGGGTAGATTTAGGTTTGGGATTACCAACCGCCAAAACCCGTTTTGGTAATTGAGGGTTTGTTTTTTTGGCTACTTGAAGAGAATTTGGAGAGATTCGAGTCAAGTAACTAACAGAATATTTTTGAATCAAGTATTGGTCAGTTTTACTGTCATAAAGTGCTTCAAAAGGTATGTAGCGGAGTTGATCAGTGGCTATAAAGCTAAGTTGTTTGGGATTAGTTGCGTGAATTTGGATTTCTACTGGACGAATTATTAAATCATAGAGTTTTGCGAGGTTATCAAGGTAATCATCATCAAAACGGTTATTAAGATTTTTTAAGGTTTCAGTCAGTAGATTATCGTACTCAGCAGGTTTTATAGGTACAGTAGTTACTGTCAGCTTATCTTTAGTTAAGACAAATAATGCGATTGTGTTTGAAACATTTTTCACATTAGCCAGCAGAACAGGATGAATGACAGTTGTACCTGTGGGGATACTTGCTCTTAATTTGGCAATGTCAGTCGGAGTATTTTCAAACAGTTCCGCTACTTCAGGGAAGTCATGAGATATTTCTTCTCCTATCTGGTAAACTTTGGCTTCTTGCTCTCGCATTTGGTGAGATAGTTTTTCAGAAAATTTTTCTTGCAATTGCTGACGCAGAGATTTCAACTGCTGATTTTGTTGATTCCACTCATCAATCGCTTTTTGCGCGTCGGGATTTTTAACTTTGGCATTTATTAGGCGGATATAGTCAATTAAATCAGCAGTTGTAATAAGGTTTGCCCACTCATAGGCGGAATCTATTTGGTTTTGACGAATCAAAATGTCGATGAGGGCGATGGAAGTTCCTCGTTGTGCTTTCAAAAAATCAGGACGATTTATTCTCGTCAATCCTCCACGAGTTGCCAGAGTAATTTTGACTGATTCCTCAAATTTTTTAGTAGCTTTAACAATTTGCCCTAGATCCCTATAGATACCACCGATATTACTCAAAGTTGTAGCTTCTTCAAAACGCTCACCTATTTCTTGGTGAAGAGTCAGGGCTTTGTTAAAAAACTCCAAGGCTTTTTGGGGCTGCCCAGTGTTTCTGTGGATGCCACCGATATTATTCAAGGTAATGGCTTCTCCATAACGGTCACTTATCTTTCGGCGAATAGGCAGGGCTTGATTGTAATACTTCAAGGCTTCTTGAGGCTGTCCTATGTCACTGTAGACCAAACCAATATTATTCAAGGTTGTGGCTTCCCCAGAACGGTCGCTTATCTTTCGGCGAATAGGCAGGGCTTGATTGTAATACTTCAAGGCTTCTTGAGGCTGTTTTATGTCACTGTAGACACTACCGATATTATTCAGGGTTGTGGCTTCTCCATAACGGTCACTTATCTTTCGGCGAATAGGCAGGGCTTGATTGTAATACTTCAAAGCTTCTTGAGGTTGCCCTATGTAGCTGTAGATACTACCGATATTATTCAAGGCAATGGCTTCCCCAGAACGGTCACTTATCTCTCGGCAAATAGGCAGGGCTTGATTGTAATACTTCAAAGCTTCTTGAGGCTGCCCTATGTAGCTGTAGTTAAAACCGATTCCAAGCAGAGCAATTGCCTGTAGTTTTCTATCTTGTAACTGTTGTGCAATCCCTAGAAGTTGCTGAAAAGTTTCTATTGCTTGTTCCGGTTGCTGTTGTTGGGTTTGCTGCCGTGCTTGCTTCAAAAGTCTTAGTACTTCTTCTATCTGAGGATTCTGAGTTTGTATCCATCCTGGTTGATTAGCTGATTGCACAGCTAATGGAGCCAAGGTAATTCCCAAGGCAAAAAAAATACTGAGAGCGCGTTGCATATAAATTTACAGTTGATACAACTTAAAACTTCAGATGCTGTAGATATACATTGAAGGCATATCTGCACAGTTTAGATTTAGCAAGTTACTTATTTTATCTGTCGATAGGTGTGACTTTAATGTTTATTTCTCCTGAAGGATTGAACTCAATTTCATCTACTACGTATAAACTATTTTCGGATACCGAATGAATACCACGGAGTTGTCTGGGAGTTACTACATTTAATAAATCTACATTTATTTGTTCTTGTTGTAATAGCACCTGATTGAGTGGAATTTTTGACCACGTGCTTTGTCTGGAAACTGCATTATCCTCTCCTCGGATGATAGGGGGCTTACCATCGCTTTGTATCACTGGGCTACTTCTGTCAGCAACTATTCGTTGAATTTCACTAATTTGAATTGAGCGAGGACTACCTTGATTATGAGGTTTAATCTCAACAGTTTGTTTTTTAGAGTTAATTCCTATCAAAGTACCCAGTATAGAACGTCCGTTCTTGAGTACTATGCTCATAAGATTATGTAATCCCAAGGAAATTTTTTGCTGCGGGTTATATTTTTGTTTCTCTGTTTGAACTATCTCACTAGTTTTACTTACAGCTAGTAATTTTTCTCTTTTACCAATTGCTAGAACTGTCAAAATTAAAGTTAATATTACAAAAAAAACTTTCATATTTAAAATAGTAAGATGTTGACTACATATAAAGTAAAGCTAGTTAATCTTATGTCATCAAATACTAATAATTCTGTTAATGTCAATATTCTTAGCAGCTTTGCTAGTTTACTAGCAGTTTTAAGTATTTTTGTTTACTTTTCTGGCTGGATATATCGGTGGGCTTATTATGGCTTTTTTGAGCTAGAAATTACTTCTATTCAACTACCATTTGAGTCGTTTTTTATAGTACCTGTTCAAATATTTTTAGGAGACACATTAAAATTATTACAAACATCTTTATTAATTATTTGCTTATATGTTGTAATTAATTTTACCTTATGGTTAATTAAAGAAACGAATTCTAATGACCATAAAAATACTCATACACTAATATTATTACCAGCCAAGGTATATTTAATTAATAATGAAAGCAAACATAAATCTACATTACCTCAAACATCCAATATTAAGTCTCAAAAAATTTCCTATAAATGGAAACATTTTTCGCAACAACTGCATGAGTTTTATCTATTGAGAAAATTACGTTCTTTCACCAAGACATTGTCACAGCCTTTGTCTAAAGACATTGTGATTGTAAGCTGGGTATTAACTGCTTTGTTTTGCTTCTCTTATTACCAAGGTCATGCTGATGCTGTTCGGGATGCGGTTAATCAAACTTCTACCAGACCCATTGTTACTCTAGTCACAAAGAAAGAAAATTTGGCAATAGGGCGTAACCTAGTAGATCCGCAAGTTACTAAAGAACTAGACAAGTTGCTTAGTAAGCCTTCTTCACCAAATGATTTCCGTATTGTTGGGGATGTTAACCAATTTTATCTAATTTGGCGGTCACCAACAAATGATATGATAACTAACCCAGAAGAGCCTACAGTCTGGCGTTTGTTGATTCAAACCGATAAATGGGTTTATCTGTTCCCTGCATTATCATCCAAACGAAAATCTTATAACCGTCCTCCTTTATTAATAATAAACACAGACCAAAGCCAAATACAGTTATTAATCCTTAGCCGTCCTGCGGATATGGTTAATAAATAGAATAATTATTATTAATTGATTAATCTTCAACCAAAAGATAGAGTTAATAGCTTTCATTAGTGTATAAGGTATTGAGCCGAGATAACGGCAAAATGGGACACTTTATAAACAAATGTTGCAAAAACTGATTTAGTGATTTACTAACTTGTCCAAAAATGGTATGGAGACATTCAAGTATCTGGACAATAAAATCAACTCTTCACGCTATTCAGTCTCCCCAATTTGCCCATAAATGCCCTTTTTAGGGAATGTTTTCTTTTGAATAGTCAAGTTCAGATTGAGGCTGAAACAATGGTAAATTAAGGATTTTAGCAACCAAGTTAACTAAACTTTACACCGTGTCCCATTCTGCACATATCTCGGTCGATACCCAATAAAGGCTTTTTTAGTCAACGTTGATGATTTTGATCAAATCTCACTGCTCTCTATTCTTGATTTCATAAGCATTCTGACTCCTGACTTATGAATTATTCCTTGATAGAAATTTTTTTAATTCTTCTATTGATAAAGGAGGACTAAAAAAATAACCCTGCACGATCTCACAATTATTGTTTATCAGCCAATCTAACTCCTTTTTTGTTTCTACTCCTTCAGCAATAATATTGAGCTTGAGATTATCTGCTGTCTGAATAATACTCTTTACCAGCGCCTGTTTATTTTTAAAATGATCAATATTGCTAATAAAATAACGCTCTATTTTCAGATTATGAAAAGAAAATTCTTGCAGATATTTAAATGATGAATAACCAGTACCAAAGTCATCAATTGATATTTTAATACCCTGATTACTCAAAGCAGTTAATTTTTGCTTGACTGATTCAATGTCTTGAATAAATATTGTTTCCGTCAATTCTAATTCTAATAATTCAGGTGCAATACCAGTTTCAGTAATAATTTCCATAATTTTTTCACTGAAATTTGCTGTTTTCAACTGACAAGCAGATATATTTACAGCTATATTCAAATTATTTACAACAGATTGCAAAGTTTGAATTTGAGTACAAGCTGTTTTGAGTATCCATTCTCCCAAAGGAATAATAAAGCCAGATTCCTCAGCAATAGGAATAAATTCTGCTGGAGGAATCATTCCATATTCTGGATGTTTCCAACGGATTAATGCCTCAACACAAATAACTTTACCTGTTATGGCATTAACTTGAGGTTGATAATAAAGCTGAAATTCATTTCTGTCTAGAGCATAATGCAAATCAGTTTCTAAAATAACTTTTCTGAAAAAAATATCCAATATTTCTTGACTATAAAAATGATATAATCTCGTGTCTTCTGGTTGATAATGTTCTAAAGCAAATTCTGCATAAGTGAGTAATTGACTGAGTTGTAATCCATCATTAGGATAACAAGCGATGCCAATTCTTGCTTGCATAAATACTTCTTGATTATTGATAAATAAAGGTTGTGCTAAATTATCTAAAATTTCTTGAGCAATATCACCTACCATTTTAATATTTTGAATTGGTTTCAGAGATATTGCCAGTTGGTCTGTTTTCAAATGAGCAATTAAATTGATGGAATTATTTAGCAAATCCTCATAATTTAATCTTTTGACTAATGCTTTGATAAATAAATGTTTTAAATTAGTTCCAAAAAATAATTTATTACGGGGAAGTATATCTATATCAATGAGTAATAAGGGCAGTATTTGACACTGACTATAAACTTGAAAACGGATTTTATTGAAATGCTCTTCCAAAAAAAGTTGGTTAGGTAAATCTGTTAAGCTGTCATGACGAGCCAAATATATAGACTCATTTTCCAGGCGCTGGATTTGATTTATATAATGTTGAGTAACAGTTTGACGTTTCTTGAGTTGTGTCTTAATTGCTTGTAGGAGTTCAGGGGCTTCAAAAGGCTTAGTTAAGTAATCATCAGCACCAAGTTCCATTGCTTGACGTAGATCACAACGCTCTACTTTAGCCGTCAAAAAAATAAAAGGAATAGTTGCAGTGATTGGATTTTGTCTCAATGTCTGAATCAGGCTGTAACCATCCAAACGAGGCATCATCACATCACAAATTATCAAATCCGGTTGATACTGTTCAATCATTTGTAAGCCTTGCCACCCATTTTCTGCGGTTATGGTAGAGAATCCGTCAATATCGAGAATTTGCTGAATAATCTCTCGCATGATGGAATCATCTTCAATTATCAAAATCTTATTCATTTGGTAATGTTTGATTACAGGTGATAATTTAGATTGTTAACCAATTTTAAAGCCTGAGTGATATAGAAATTCTAAATCCTATGCGACAAAAAAGGAAATGCAAAAATTCAGGAGTCAGAATATTTGAGAAATTGGTTAATTATAAAATAGGTATTTTTGGCGTTAGCCTGAAAAAGCTGGTAGCCGGAGGTATTGAATAGAATACATATTTGTGCAAATTTTCCCTAACTGACGGCTAATATCGTGTTCGTTTGCTTACGATCAATAAAGAGGTTCATCAAAAATCCGGAAATTGACATGACATCGACATTACCCCAACCTGAACACAGTGATTCACCCAACTGGGAAGAAGAACTAGATAGCGCCATTTTTACGTTTGAAGATATTCAAGCGGAACTCAACTATACACAAGCAAAAACAGCACTACGTAATTTAGTCAACAATCTTGACCTCAGCACCCAGGAAAAATCAGGGTTGGAAGCTGAAATAGCCGACTTGGAAACCATGCTTGTAAAACTAGAAAGTATGGTGGTGCAGATTGCGGCATTTGGGATGGTAGGACGTGGTAAGTCTTCTCTACTTAATGCTTTAGTGGGTCAAGCTGTATTTGAAACTGGCCCCTTGCATGGTGTTACCCGTGCAGAACAAAAGGTGAATTGGCGTATCAGTGAAGAGGCAATGGGTACTTTAAGAGTGAGTTTACCTGCTACTGGTCAGTCCCAAGTGGAATTAATTGATACTCCGGGATTAGATGAAGTTGACGGTGAAACCCGCGCTGCGTTAGCCCAACAGGTGGCAAAACAAGCCGATTTAATTCTGTTTGTGATTTCTGGGGATATGACCAAAATTGAACAGGTGGCGCTTTCCCAGTTACGAGAAGTAGGTAAACCGATTATTTTGGTGTTTAACAAAGTTGACCAGTATCCAGAAGCTGACCGGATTGCAATTTACGAGAAAATTCGAGATGACAGGGTACGAGAGTTGCTTTCACCTGAAGAAATTGTCATGTCTGCGGCTTCACCTTTGGTAAAAACGGCTGTACTTCGTGCTGATGGTAGCAGGAGTATACAATTGCGTCAAGGTCATGCTCAAGTGGATGAACTAAAACTGAAAATTTTAGAAATTCTACACCGGGAAGGTAAGGCTTTGGTGGCGCTAAACTCCATGCTTTACGCTGATACAGTGAATGAGCAAGTTGTCCAGCGTAAACTGATGATTCGGGAACAAAATGCGAAGGAGTTGATTTGGAAAGCTGTGATGACCAAAGCTGTGGCGATCGCACTCAATCCTGTAACTGTAGTTGATATACTTAGCAGTGTGGTTATTGATATTGCCTTAATTTTAGGTTTATCTAAACTCTACGGCATCCCCATGACAGAAAGTGGTGCAGTCAAATTACTGCAAAAAATTGCCATGAGCATGGGTGGTATCGGAGCCAGTGAATTACTGGCAAATTTGGGATTAAGTGGGTTAAAAACCTTATTAGGTATCTCTGCTTCAGCCACAGCCGGAATCGCCCTTGGACCCTATATATCCGTAGCCATTACACAAGCAGGAGTCGCTGGTGTTTCTTCTTATGGTATTGGTCAAGTTACCAAGGCTTATTTAGCTAATGGGGCGACCTGGGGACCAGAAGGACCAAAAGCAGTCGTTAGTCAAATTTTGTCAACTTTGGATGAGACTTCCATTTTGAACCGCATCAAAGATGAGTTGTTGACAAAAGTGAAAGTGAGAAAAAGAGGTAATTCCTAATTCGTAATTATTTATTTTGGGCTTGCTGAATAAATATGAAAAGATTACAGGTAAAGGGTCTTAGCCTGTTGGAAGTAAAAAAAGTGCAAGCTTTTAGGAGGTGGAAACTTAAAAACCATGCATTTAATTCCTACTCAAAGAAAAAATCGTTCCCATCCAACTCTTGAAACTGTCACCTGTCACCTGTCACCTGTCACCTGTCATCACGAGAAGACTTTTTCAGCAAACCCTATTTTTACCCCATGCCCTATGAAATTTATCGGTATTGATTTAGGCTGGAAATCACAACCCAGTGGACTATGTTGTTTAGAATTAGTAGATGGAAAACTGCAACTACTGGATTTAGGTCGCCAAGAAGCCATTGCAGATATCTTGACTTGGATTGATAAAATTGTACAACCAGAAGCACCAGCGATGATTGCTGTAGATGCACCAACTTTGATCCCCAACTTTACAGGCAGTCGCTTACCAGATAAACTCAGTCATAAATACTTTGGTAAATATCATGCGGGATGCTACCCAGCCAACCAAAACTTAGCCTTTGCGGAACGTACTATTAATTTTGGACTGGAATTAGAATCCCGTGGTTTTGTTCATGCACCTACCATTGAACCCCAAACACCAGGAAGATATCAAATCGAAGTTTTCCCCCACCCGGCTATCGTCAACTTATTTGGATTAGAACGCATCCTCAAATATAAAAAAGGCAGAATAAGCGATCGCCGTTTAGAATTAATCAAACTCCAAAATTATATTCTGGAAATTCTTCCTTCTCTTTCACCTCCTCTGGGTCTTATTGATTCCTTCCCTTTAGAAATTCCCACCACAGGTACAGCACTTAAAGAAACAGAAGATAAATTAGATAGCTTAATTTGCGCTTATGTAGCTGCCTATTGGTGGTTTTGGGGGATACAAAGCAATCTAGTTTTAGGCGATTTAACCACAGGTTATATTGTCATACCGCTACTAAAAACCTAGACAAAGCTACCCAACAACTTTTTCCGAATACAGCCTCTGTAGATTTTACTGATGGGGAAATTGTTCCATAAAATTGCGATCGATCAAATCTTTCCAACACCACCATAACTGATGGGGAGGTAAAGTCAAATTGCCTCTATTAGCTAATGCACGTCCATCTCCTGTACCAATTAAACTTAAATAAGTTGTTTGTGGTTTATATGGTTTTAGAGATGCACCCGAAATCATTCTTCGTAAATTTTCATACAGCGGCTTACCTTGACGCACCGCAAATACACCAGCTTTTGGTAATTCATAATTAATCATTTTAGCAATATCACCTGCGGCAAAAATATGAGGATGCGTCACAGATTGCAAATAATCATTTACTAAAATAAAACCTTGGTCATCAGTACCAATTCCCGCAGCTTTCAACCAGCTTGCAGCAGAAGCTTGTGTCACCCAAAACGCATAATCACAAGTTACCATTAAGCCAGATTCACATTTAATTGCCAGCCGTTTATTTATTAGCTCTACAACCTCACACACCCTTTCACCTAAATGCAATTTAACATCTTTATTAATTAAAATATCTCGCATAATTCGCCGCACCAATTGGTGATGACTTGGCATTAATTCCTGACTACTTTGAAATAAATGAACTTCTGATTTTCTCAAACCAGCAACCATTGATAATGCCAATTCTACACCACCAGCACCACCGCCAACAATGGCAATATTTAGAGATTTTTGAGGATTTTTAACCGCATTTTCCTGTAATTTATACCAATGCTCCAAAAATTGCGCCACAGGTTTTGCAGCAATTGTATATTCTGCTGCACCTGGTACAGACAATTTTGACGGTGTGCTGCCAATATCAATAGACAATATATCAAAATCTACCGCAGGTTGGTTAGCACAAAGCACTTTTTTATTGTTTAAATCCAGTCCAATTACATGATCAAGACATAACTGAGCATGAGCAAAATTGCTTAAACTTTGCAAATCTATATGGCATTGAGAATAACTATAAAATCCTGCAATATGTCCGGGTAACATTCCTGAATATGGCGTATATATATCTGGTGTAATTAAAGCCAATCTGACCCCAGATAAAGGTTTATTACCCAAAAGTCTCAATACAAGGGCATGACTATGACCACCACCAATCAGCACTAGTTTTTTCGGCATTACATATTTGGGTTGTTTTTTGAATACTAAATTGAAGTAATTAATTCAAACACGAAACTTAAAAAGTAAAAAAAATGACCATTCCCTAGTTATAAATTACTAAAACTATACACAGAAAATGTTAAGAAAGATTATTTTTATTAATAATACCCCAATGATAAAAATCATCCGTTGGATTCTGGAAATTCAGGAGAAAATTAAACATAATCTAGATAATAATTCGTATCAATTTTACTTAATGAAGGTTATCAAAAGACTGGAAAATCATCCAATAGAAACCAGTCTATCAGCAATTAAGGATTTGGAGCATCTTCTGGAAGTTAATCCACAATACCACTGGATAATTATGGATATGCTGACTAAGTTTGTGCGAAATACAACCGCCAATCTATCCTCACAAGAAATAACAGCTAATTCCTCAGCAAACACACGAGCAGTAATTCAAGCAGCCATGACCATAATTGTGAGCAGAGATCCAAACAAAGATCCAGAAAATGAGCAGATTGACTTAAGTTATACAGACTTAAGGGGAATAAACTTACAAAATGCCAACCTAGAACAAAGTAACCTTTATCAAGCGAATTTATCACAGGCAAATCTTTCTGGCGCAAACCTAGAGGGTGCAATACTCAGTGCGGCAAATCTCTCTGGTGCAAATCTCAATTTTGTCAATCTTTCTGGTGCAATACTCAGTGCGGCAAATCTCTCTGGTGCTAATCTTTCTGGTGCTAATTTACATCGAGCTAATCTATATTTAGCTAGTTTACAGGATGCTATTTTGAATGATGCCATCCTTGAGGGAGCGAATTTAAGGGAAGCTAAGTTGAACTTTTAAAAAATAAGGCTGTAGGGTAAGAAAAACAGTTGCTTTGATTTGTAGCCAGTCGTTTACTGGCAGTATGACAACTTTTAAGAAACAAAATATACCAAGAATACTAAAGGTAAGGGGAAAAGGGAAAATTTTTCCCCTTTTTTGTGAGAAAATTTTAGATATCTAAATTTGAAGCTAAATGCTATACTATTTTTTTTAATCATCTCAGTAATAACTCATTATTGTGAAGCATCTTTCTGGTATGTCTGCTAAAAAGACAGATGCAACATTACATTGGTTGATCACCATCATCGTTATTGTTGCTCTGTCCTTAATACTGATTGTCTTCGCATCTACTAATATTGAGAAGTTATCACTTCAGCAGCGAATAACTAACAAAAACCAAGCATTAACTACCACTGCCATAGTTTTTCTGGGTTTAGCTGTTACACTTAATGCTTATTACGCAGCCAAGCGGAATCAAGTCATGCAAAAAAATGCTATTACGGCGGAGAAAACTCTGGCAATTGGCATTGAAAATACTAAACTCACCCAAGACAGACTAATTGCAGAACGATTTATTGGCTCTATTGCTCAGTTAGGACATGAGAAAGTAGAAACGCGCATAGGTGCTATTTATGCCTTAGAAAGAATTGCCCAGGATTTTCCTCAAGAACACTGGACAATTATGGAAATTCTTACTGCTTTTGTTCGTGAAAATGCACCCGTACAAATGGAGCGAAAGCTACAAAAACCAGAAGATATGATGGCGATTGATTTCGGTAAAAATCGTGACAGAGTGCGTCGTCAACAGCCAGCAGATTATTCTCTATCATGGGAATCTTTTAAACTTCGTACTGATATTCAAGCTGCTTTAACTGTCATCGGTAGACGCAATTTTCAACAAGACCGAGCAAATCAAAAACTGGATTTACGCAATATTGACATTAGACGAGTAGACTTAGCAGGAGCTAAACTACAACGAGTTGATTTGCGCGGATCTGATTTGTGCGGTGCAGACTTGCGGGAAGTTGATTTAAGTGAAGCAGACTTGGATGGTGTAAAACTTATTGGTTCGATTCTTTATGAAGCCAACTTATTTAAAGCGAGTTTACGGGGAGTTAATTTGAATCGGGCAAATCTGAATCTTGCTAATTTATATGGAGTAAACCTACGTTCAGCTAATTTGTGTGGTGCTAGTTTGCGTTCAGCTAATTTACAAGCTGCAAACTTGTATAAAGCCAATTTGCAACAAGCAAATCTCAAAGCTGCTAATTTATCAGGTGCTAAGTTATTTTTAGCTAACTTACAAGGAGCGAAATTGGGTAAAACTAATTTAAGTTCAGCCGGATTGACTGCGGCAAATTTGCAAGGCGCAAATCTCAATGGGGCGAATCTGCAAGGTGCAAATTTGAATGCTGCAAAATTACAGCAAACTGATATCTATTTTGCTAATCTCAGTGAGGCTAGTTTGACGGAAGCAGATTTACATAATGCTAATTTGATGGGAGCAAATCTTTCTCTAGCAACGCTTGATGAAGCTGATCTTTCCTGGGCAAATTTGATGGGGGCTAACTTATCAGGCGCTCATCTTTGTGATGTTAAACTGACTGGAGCGATTTTAACTGGGGCGAAAAACCTGGAATCTGAGCAGATAGTTATGGCGTTAGGCGATCGCACAACTCGTCTCCCTGATTATATCGAAGCGCCAGCCAGTTGGCTACAATCTGTTTAAATATCTAATTAAATCTCTAAAACAGCCCTTCTTGCTACCTTGGGTGCATTCTACATTTTTATTTAATTTTTCTGATTTTGAATACATTAATCCTCCTATTTAAAATTTTCCTGATTTTATTTCTTATTATTAAATCCTCACATTAAACTTCCCATTAAGTTATTAAATCCTGACTTAGCAATTGTCATGATTGCTTGTTTTTCAATTAGTAAATTCGTAATCAAAATAGCTTTTTATATTTGTCAATTCATAGTAATTATTAAACCAAGGGTAATAACTGAAAATTCCCAAGCAATTGCAAACTTTTGTTCAACCAAGGTTTGTTTAATTTAGGCTGATACAAAAAAATACTATTTTTAAGGATAAAAATCTGATGAAATTTGATATTACTAACAATTTTTCTGATCAAAAATCACTCAATATTGCTGCTATTTCTGCAAGTGATACATTTCAAACTCAAGCTGACAGTAGTTTAAGTTGGGGTAATCATAGCAGTTTAGCATCAGAGGAAAAGAGTGAACCTATTGCCACCGCTAGTAGCTATAACTCCAACAATGGCTATGGCTTAGTCAATGCAGGAGCAGCAGTCAGTAAAGCCAAGGGAGAGAGTCCTTATACAGATGCGCCTAAACAGGGTGGAAATAATTGGGGTGCAGATTTAATAAATGCTCCCACAGCTTGGCAAAATGGATATACAGGAAAGGGCATTATTGTTGCCGTTTTAGATACTGGAGTTGACTACAACCATAATGATTTGAATGATAATATCTGGACAAATAATAAAGAAATTGCTGGTAATGGTATAGATGATGATAGCAATGGTTATATTGATGACTTTCAAGGTTGGAACTTTGATAGTAATAGCAACAATGTTTTCGATGACAATGGTCATGGAACTCATGTTTCTGGAACTATTGCCGGAGAAAATAACGGTGATGGTGTAACTGGTATTGCCTATAATTCCAAAATTATGGCAGTAAAAGTTTTAGATGAAAGTGGTTCAGGTTCTTATGCAAATATTGCTAATGGTATCCGTTATGCAGTAGATAATGGCGCAAACGTAATTAACCTGAGCTTAGGGGGCAATTCTTCTAACAATACTCTCAAAACAGCTATTGAATATGCTGGCACTAAAGGGGTAATTGTTGTCATGGCCGCAGGTAATGATGGCGGTTCTATACCATCCTATCCGGCTCGTTATGCCTACGATTCAGGAATTGCTGTTGGAGCAGTAAATCAAAATAATCAACTGACTGATTTTTCTAACCGTTCTGGTTCTCAAGAAATCAAATATGTGACTGCTCCAGGTGAGAATATTTACTCCACACTGCCAGATAATAAATATGGTAATTACACTGGCACTTCTATGGCTGCTCCCCATGTAGCTGGGGTAGTGGCGCTGCTGCTTAGTGCTAACCCTAACCTGTCAGAAAGCCAAGTACGCGACATAATCACAAATACGGCTGAAAATAGCGCCAACTCTCCACAACCCAGTCAGCCTTCAAATCCAACCCCTTCAATGCCCTCTTTATTTCCACCTTTAGATTCTTTCTTTCCTATCAATTCGATTGATATAGGTTCACAATTTCCTTTTGATATAGGTTCACTATTTCCGCTAGGTTCTCAAACACAATTACCACCGATTGTCATGTCTGTTGGTGATAATAGTTTAGAGGTGAAGTTTGGTAATGCTAGTACGGCAACTTCCACAACTGCATACTTCACTTATGACAGTAAAAATAATAATAAATGGGAATTGCGCTTTTATGACAGCACTGGAAGTAAATCTACTATTGATAGAGATGGGGATATTGAAGGGGAAGATTTGTTTAAAAAATATTATTCCTAGTATTTATATTTAGGGCTTGCTGAAAAAGTCTTTCCATTAAGGCTAGGAGTCAGGAGTCAGGAGTCAGGAGGAAGAATTAGAAGAAGAGAAGAATAGTCTTGAATCAGATCCAGTGATAGTTTTTTGGTAGTTTCAACGCTTATTCCTTGCACCTGATTCACCTTTTTAACCTTCCAACTCTTGATATATCTAAGTTTTAGCTTTATTAACCAAGCCATATTTAGCATCAATAAAAGGCGTGGCTAATATATCGAGAAAATTAGCCAATTTACTCTTGTTTACACCTAAAAATTTTGTAAATATTTGTTTATATCTGTATAGTTTTGTTTGAAAAATTATTAGTCACAAAATAACTCTTACCCTGTTCGCGTAAGCGTGCCGAAGGCAAAAGGGGAGTGTGTGGAGTACGTCACTGACTTATTTCGTCGGTTTCTTCTGCTTTTACTGCTCCCCCTGGTTCTCCTACAGTCTTATTTGCTGCTCGCACCTTTGCTAAACTGTCAATAGCATCACCTAAAGCTGTGGTTAGGTTTTTACGGGTTTGAGCATGATTTTCTTGTTCTGTTTTCAAAGCTTGAATGAGGCGATCGCGTTCTTTAGTAACAGCGACGAGTTTAGCTTTTAATTCCTCTACAGATTTTGGTTCTACCAATTCTGATTCAATCGCTGTTGTGGTAGTTTCAGTGATTGTATCAGCGTCCATACCTGGGAATTTCTGAAGTTCAGCCTTTACAGATGCAATTCCTTGCGATCGCTTCGTTAACGTCTGTTGGTACATCTTGGCTTCTGCACGACGTTGTTCTGATTCAGTATTATAGAGTTGTCGCCATTTTTGTGAACTTTCCCAAGCCTCATCACGTTTTTGTTGCAGTTCAGCCATCTGCTGTTTTAGTGATTGAATTTCGGCTAACCATTTTTGTGTTAAGTGGGCTGTTTTATCAATATTGTCAGTCATCAGTTAAGTTAAGTGTATTAAGTATTAAATAATTCTGTCTTCTCGTAAAAAATTTTACCGTATAAATAGCGATCTTAAATAATTTACCAAATATATGCCCAAGCATCGTTGGATCAGGTTCTTTCGCCACCTCAATTGGCGTACATTTAAAAAAACCATGGCCAGGACTATAGAAAGGAGACTGTTAGGACTGGCTTCAGAAATTGCCTTTAATGCCATGTTATCATTGTTTCCGGCGATTCTTGCCGTACTGACAGCCATTGGTTTAGTAGCGGAATCCTTGCAAAACACCTTTATTCAGGCAACAGTGCAACTGAGTCAGATTGTACCTGAAGAAGCATGGAATTTAATTAGTGAATTTGCTACTAGAGAAATTGCCGAGTCTAAAAATAGAGGTTTGTTTTCTGCCAGTTTTGCGATCGCACTTTGGACAGCCTCTGGTGCAGTCAGCACCGCTATGACCGCATTTGATCAAATAGAACAAATTTCTCCAGAAAATGTGCGACCATTTTGGAAAGCCAAACTTATTTCTCTAGGATTAACAATTGGGACTATATTACTTTTAATGTTAGCTTCTTTTCTGGTATTTATTAGTGATTTACTTTTGGGTATATTGATACGTGGTAATGGTTATTTAGCATTCTTATTGCATATTTGGCAATTGTTACTTTGGCCTTTAGCCTTAGTTATTGTTGCTGCCACATTTAGTTTGGTTTATCGTTATGGACCAAGTTTGTGGACACCAGGTATTCCATTAATGCCAGGAGCAGTTTTAGCAGCTATCTTTTGGGCAATAGTTTCCGCCCTATTTCGCCTTTATGTCACCAATTTTGGAAATTATAATAAAGTTTACGGCACAGTGGGAACTTTTATAGTATTAATGTTGTGGTTGTGGATGAGTGCCTTTGTTCTTCTAGTTGGCAACCAATTAAATGTAATTGTTGGTGAATCTATGAAAAATAGGTGACAGGTGACAGGTGACAGGTGACAGTAAATAAAGAAGAAGAATAGGGAAGATGAGGGAGATGGGGAAGTAATTTTCCTACCAGCAATTACCAATTACCAATTACCAATTACCAATTACCAAAAAATGTCTAATTCTCCCAATAAAATCTACATAGAATCTGATGGTTATGCACCGACATTAAAACGTCTGCGTCAAATTAGTAAAGTTTTGGATAATGCTATTACCATTCCCGGAACTCAAGTTGGTATTGGTTTAGATCCTCTTTTGGGATTAATACCTGTTGGTGGTGATGTTTTAGGACTGATATTTTCTCTTTACATTATCATCGAATCGGCACGGCTGGGTATATCAAGAGCTACATTAGGACGCATGGTTGTCAATATTATTATTGATGCCTTAGTCGGTGCTGTCCCCATGTTAGGAGACTTATTTGATTTTGCCTGGAAAGCAAATAATTATAACCTCACTTTATTAGAAGATTACGTAAAAAGTCCAGGTGAAAAAAAGAAAGCTGATCAGGGTTTTATCATTCTGTTTATTGGGGGATTGTTCCTATTGTCCATTGTTTTAATCGCATTACCAGTAATCATCATAGGAATGCTATGGAAAGCCCTAACTGGTAGTTAAATGAATGAGTTTTGAATTCAAATATAATTTATATTCCCTATTCCCTATTGATATGAAAGATTGGTGGCAAATTAACTTTCCCAAAGGTCGGCAAAATCTAATTATTACCGATGCTAATGGTTATCCTGTACAAATTGCTTACGGTGAAAAAGGTATAGGTAAACCGCTGATTTTATTACATGGTTTGGGCAGTTGGAGTTATAATTGGCGGCATATTATAGAGCCATTGTCTAAATATTATCGGGTAATTTGTTTTGACGCTAAAGGCTATGGATTTTCTGAAAAACCTCTGTCACGCCGAGAAGAAAATGGTCATCAAGTGATTGAATTAGAGCGAATTATTCAAGCTTTATGTGATGAACCTCCAGTAATTGTTGCCGAATCTTTAGGCGCATTAGTTTCTTTAGCCTTGGCTGGAAAATCGCCCCATTTAATTGGGAGGTTAGTAGTAATGAATGCACCTATTTTTACTGAGAAATTACCCCATTGGGTGATGGGAATACTGGCTCAAACTCCTTTGGAAATCATCCACACAATTGATTTTTTACGTCTAGCTTATGTGTTTGCACCTATAGTTAGAGAAGTTATGGCGATAGAAAGGCGGAGAGTTTTATTTGATCCTTCTATTCTCACAGAGGAAGATGTTTATTGGATAACCTACCCGTTTATTGAAATTCCGGGGACTTTAGTGAAAGTGGCTGAAGAATTACAAATAGCAGTTAAGGAAATTGAAAATTTCCAAGCTAAAAAACCAAATATGTTGACGAATATTCAAAAAAATCTCTGTGCTATTGAATGTCCAACTCTAATTTTATGGGGTGATCAAGATAGTTGGTTTCCTGTTAGTCACGGTGAAAAATTGCATCAACATATCCCTAATTCCCGCTTTCAAATTCTGCAAAATTGCTATCATGACGCATCAACAGGCGCTTTTAAAGTAGTGAATGCAGAGATTATTAAATTTTTACAGGATACGAATTTCTGTTGAACTACCAATAAAAGAAGAGTGGGAGTAGGCATACCAAGCGCCATTTATCTCCCACTCTACATTTGCTGCTGGAGCGTTGAGGAATATATTTATAGACACTGCCCGTTATTTAGGGGGGCTAAATTGTACGTCAACGACAGTGACTATATGTTATTAATATTCCTGTTGCAGCAAATGTGAAACCTGATTATTATTTTTTGCTGAACTAATAGCTCAGAAAATGGTGGTGTGTAGATTGCTTTATATGTCGATTAAAAAGACTTGTGAAAAATCTTTTTTTAGACTAATTTATTGAGATAGTAGACCCTGATAACAACACCCTTTAGTCGTTTATCTTTAATCAATTTAACCTGGTGTTTTAGTGATTGGTTGCCAAGTTGGCACTTTTATCAGTTATCAATTATCAATGAAAGAAAGGCAATCAGTTATTTTTCCTCTACACGCTTTTTTAAATCCGTTGGGGAAGTTTGAGTAAACGATAAATAACCCAGCAACCAGAGGCGCAGCTAAGAGCGATCGCTAACATTAACCATAAAGGTGTAGGATTATTGAGATTAGAGGATGTTGTATTTGTTTCTTGACTGACCGCTGCTGCGGGTTTTGAGGTTTGTATTTGTGGCACGTAGCCAATATAAATGAGTTGGTAATAACCAAAGATGCCAACTCCCAGAGACATTCCAAACAAAACCATAAACAATAACCAAGGATGCCTTTTGTGCAGGTTTTTAGATGGGGATGTATTTTTTGCTCCCTCTGGACTGGCTTTTGCTACTTCCTTTGGTTCTGGTCTGACATTTTGATTGTCCATGATCAATTTTCTCTTGCATCCTCTAGTAGTCTATTGTACTAGAAGACACAAGTGTTATCTCATTCGTAAAGAAGGGAATAGGAAATGGGCAAGAATTGATGAATTTTTCCAAGCCCAAAGGGGGCAGGGGGCAGGGGAGCAGAGGAGCAGGGGAGCAGGGGAGCAGGGAGCAGGGGAGCAGGGGAGCAGAGGGGCAGGGGAGAAAGATTAATTCCTTCTTTTTCCTTCTTTTTCCTTCTTTCTTCTTCCTCCTGACTCCTGACTCCTGACTCCTAGCCCCTAACGGAAAGACTTTTTCCGCAGACCCTAATTAGAATGTCTTTCCATTGCTAGTTGAATTAATTGGTCTACTAATTGGGGAAAAGAAATACCAGTATTTGCCCAAAGTTGAGGATACATACTGGTAGATGTAAACCCTGGTAAGGTGTTAATTTCGTTGATTAAGATTTCTCCGGTAGCTTCTACATAGAAAAAGTCTACCCGCGCTAAACCAGCGGCATCAACGGCTGTAAATGCTTGCAATGCTTTTTCTTGAATTTGTTGAACCACTGATTCTGGCAGATGTGCAGGAATAAATAAATCAGCTTTACCTTGGGTATATTTAGTTTCGTAATCGTAAAAATCGCTATCAAAAGTAATTTCACCAATAACTGAGGCTTTGGGGTTGTCGTTCCCTAAAACGGCACATTCTACTTCTCTAGCCACAACTCCGGCTTCAACAATAATCCGTCTATCATAGGTAGCGGCATTATCTAAAGCTGCTTCTAATTCTGTACGCGATCGCACTTTGGCAATACCTACCGATGAACCCAGATTAGCAGGTTTAACAAAACAGGGATAGCCTAATGTGGCTTCTATTTCATCACACAGTTTTGGGAATACACAAGGATTTGACCAAATCTGCGCCCTAGTTAATGCTTTATATTTTACCTGGGGTAGTCCTGCTTGGGCAAAAGCAGTCTTCATGGCGATTTTATCCATTCCCGTTGCTGAACCTAACACCCCAGAACCAACAAAAGGAACTTGCATCAAAGTTAGTAAGCCTTGAATTGTTCCATCTTCCCCGTTGGGTCCGTGGAGAATGGGAAACCAAAGATCAATTTCTGTTGTTTGCACTGGAAACTGCCATAAATTAAGCTTGGCTGCGGGAGTTTCTTTAGGTATACCTGATGTTAAAACTTCCTGTGCAATTTCCCCAGCTTGCCAAATACCATCTTTTTGGATGTAGAAGGGCAGAATTTCATACTTATGACTATTTTCTTCTGCACTTAAAGCATTTGCGATCGCCCGTGCGGAAATAATTGAAACTTCATGTTCTCCAGAACGTCCACCAAACAGCAACCCCACCCGCAGTTTAGACATCTTCTGTACCTCAACACTATCTAAAGCAGATAGCGTACCACAGAGAATGCAATCTTCAATGAACTACCCTACCAGACCGCTTTCATTCCTGACTTCTGCTGTACAAGGGATTTCAATCCAAAATTCCGTACCCCTTCCCTCTTTTGATCGATATTTCAATACACCACCATGCTGATCAACTACAATCTGATAGCTGATTGATAGTCCTAACCCTTGACCTGTACCTACTGGCTTAGTTGTAAAAAATGGATCAAATATCCGGTTGCCAATAGTTTTAGAAATCCCCAGACCAGTATCTGCAATTCTGATCACAGCACAACCGGAGGGAGAATATTCAGTCCGAATGTGAATTTTGAGATTATTATTGAGATTATTGTTTAGATTATTTTGTCGTTCTCGTTGCTGAATGAAGGCATTTTCTATAGCATCAATGGCATTACTTAAGATATTCATAAAAACTTGGTTTAGGTGTCCAGGGTAGCATTCCACCAAAGGAAGTTCACCATATTCTTTAATTACTTGTATTCTCGGACGATCTTTGTTTGCCTCAAGTCGATGTTCTAAAAATAACAATGTGCTATCAAGACCCGTATCAATTTTGACTGGTTTCTTCTCAGCCTCTTGTACCCGGCAAAAGTTACGTAGTGATAGCACAATTTCCCGAATACGCTTAGTACCAACTTTCATAGAACTGAGAATTTTAAATAAATCTTCAGTCAAAAAATCAATATCTATAGCCGCCTTTTTTTGTTGAATCTGAAAATCTGGATTGGGATAGTGTTGTTGGTAAAGACTTAATAAATCTAGTAAATCTCTGATATTATCATTCAGATGTTGGATATTAGCATGAATAAAATTGGTGGGATTATTGATTTCATGAGCAATCCCTGTCATTAAGGGGACTAAACTCGACATTCTCTCAGCATGAATCAATTGTGTTTGAGTTTTCTTTAATTTATTTACGGAATGAACGAGATATTTATTACTTTCGCGCAGTTTGTTTTCAACTTTTTGACGCTGAATAATATTTTTTTCTAATTGAACTAAATTAATTCTGAGTTCCATTTGTGTCATGACTTGACGCGCCAATCTTTGTAGAGCATCAATTTGTTCTTGATTCAGATGGCGTGGTTTATTATCAATCGCACACAAAGTACCCAAGGCCAAACCATCAGATGTCAGTAAAGGAGATCCTGCATAAAAGCGGATATGTGGGTCAGATGTAACCAATGGATTAGCCATAAATCGCTGATCTTCTAAAGCATTGGGTACTATGAACGTCTCTTCTGGCTGGAGAATTGCATGAGAGCAAAAAGCTAATTCTCTGGCAGTTTCTCTCACTTCTAAGCCAATTTTCGATTTAAACCATTGCCGATTTTCATCCAATAGGCTAACTAAGGCTATCGGAGTACCACAAATATATGCAGCCAAAGCTGTCAAATCATCAAACCCTGATTCTTCAGCAGTATCAAGAATTTGATATTTTTGGAGTGCTTTTAGTCTGTCTACTTCATTGGATGGTAGAGGTGCTACTTTCATTGATCGAAAATCATCTTGGTATCAAATCAATACTTGTTGGTTGATGATAAAAGACAAAAATGAGTATAAAAATAAAATCTTCTGATCTTTTACAGCAAACCATATTTTGAGTTAAAAATACACAAAGCAAGTATTTTCCTGATCTAATAAAGTAGCTGTTTTTTGTGTAAAACTTGTGTAATAGTAGTCAGAACTCACTTGAAGAAGGCAGGAGGCAGAGGGCAGAAGGTTTTGTTTAGAAGGAGATTCCGACCACTCATTCACAAGAGTCACCAATTGAAAATTTGGTGGGGGTCTTAAACCCTTGCTCCCTTTGGTCGCGGCAGAGGACACAGGCCAGTATTCCTACTGCACCCTGAATGATAGGATCGCCGTCTTACACTATCTCGCCCAATAGACAAAGCCCTGCCTGTCTGCACTATTGTATCAGAAAGCCGTCTCCGGACGGGAAACCCCAAACCCATTTTTTCGGTAAAGCTGCCATTGCGCCATAAGCTTGACTAAGTGCTTAAATTTGGCAATCAAAGTCCCCCTTTTTAAGGGGGACTTAGGGGGATCTATAGGTATTAGATACCACAAGGAAAAGTTTTCAAACTTCCTCTGATAGAGTAGCCTAAACAAGAAAATTAAGATAATTCGCCTTTAACTCCTGTGCATATCAGGGAGATATTTATTGTGAAAATAAAATCTATGACAAATAAAACTACATCTCTTTCTCCTTGGCTTTATATCCCCACCCTTTATTTTGCGGAAGGGATACCTTATATGATTATTAATGCAGTATCTGTCATTTTCTACAAGAAACTGGGAATAGACAATACTCAAATTACTTTTTGGACAAGTCTAATCAGTTTTCCCTGGATTTTGAAAATGTTTTGGTCGCCATTTGTGGATATTTACTCCACGAAAAGAAAATGGTTGCTGACAATGCAAATTATCATGTTTTTCTGTTTGAGTTTTTTAGCTTTATCTTTCCATCTTCCCAATTTTTTCTTTATATCTCTAGGAATATTAACCATTGCGGCATTTATTTCTGCTACCTATGATATTGCCACAGATGGCTTTTATATGCTGGCTTTACACCCAGAACAACAAGCTTTATTTGTGGGAATTCGCTCACTGTTTTATAGATTTGCAATTTTATTTAGTACAGGATTTTTAGTATTTTTAGCAGGTTATCTAGAAGAATCAACTCAGAATATTCCTTTAAGCTGGAGTATTGTCATCGGGATAGCTGCTGTCATCTTTGCATTTTTATTTATTTTTCATCTAGTCATTTTACCAAAACCAGAATCAAAAAATAATAACTTAGAATCAAATCCAGCATCAAATATAACTAATATACCTTTTATCAAGATTATTGTTTCCTATTTTAAGCAACCCAAAATAGCCATAATATTAGCATTTATTTTGCTTTACAGATTTGGTGAAGCAATGTTACTCAAAATAGCTTCTTTATTTTTATTAGATAAACCAGAACTTGGAGGCTTAGGTTTATCTACCAAAGAATTTGGTTTAGTATACGGTACATTTGGGGTTGTATCTCTGATATGTGGGGGAATTTTAGGAGGTTTATTAATCGCTAAATATGGGTTAAAAAAATGTCTTTTACCGATGGCTTTAGCCTTAAATTTACCAAACGTTTTTTATGTCTATATGGCTTATGCTAAACCAGCACTAAAATTTGTTTATCCTCTAGTTTCCCTAGAACAATTTGGCTATGGCGTAGGTTTTACAGCCTTTACAGTCTATTTAATGTATGTTTCTAAAGGAGAATATAAAACTTCTCATTTTGCCATATCTACGGGATTAATGGCGTTAGGTTTGATGATACCAGGAGCAATCAGTGGACAAATTCAACAAGCATTAGGATATCCATTATTTTTTGTATTAGTTTGTTTGGCAACTATTCCGGGAATGTTAACGATATTTTTCATTCCTTTAGAAGAAGACATAAAATAAGTTAAATCTAAAATCCCCGATTTCTTAAAGAAGTCGGGGATCTGAATAAATATGAGTTTTATATGATATGAATTGTATTTTGGGTATTGATGGCGGTGGTAGCAAAACTATTTGTATCATTATGGATGATGCAGGTAAGATTTTAGGCAGAGGTGAAGCAGGTGCATCTAATTATCAAAGTATTGGTATAGAAGCCGCCCAAAAACAAATTCAATCTGCAATTAATCAAGCAACAATTACAGCTTTAAATCACACAAACAATATTAATATTATAGCAATTTGTTTAGGGTTAGCTGGTGTTAGTCGTCCAGAAGATATGGAAGTAGTAAAAACTATAGTTAATCAATTACAAAATAGTCAAAATATAACTGCAATTACTTGGGAATTAAAACCATCTCATATTGTTATTTGTCATGATGCTTTAATTGCCTTAATGGGAGGTGTTGGTGATGCTGTGGGTATTGTGGTAGCTGCGGGAACTGGTTCTATTGTTTTTGGTAGAAATCATCAAGGAAAAACTAAACGAGTTGGAGGTTGGGGTTATATTTTAGGGGATGAAGGTAGCGCCTATAAAATAGCTGTGGCTGGAATGCAAGCAGCATTAAAATATTATGATGGACGAAGTGAAACAACTATTTTACTAGAGAATTTTCAGCAACATCTACAACTAGAAAATATAGAAAAACTAATAGAAGTAATATATCGAAAAGAATGGGGTGTAAAAGAGATAGCTGCTTTAGCCCCAATTATTGATCAAGCTGCTAGTGAAGGTGATAAAATTGCGAATAGGATTATTGATGAAGCTATTGGAGAATTAGTCATAGCTACTTCTACAGTTATTAATCACATTTTTGATTCTCAGCAAGTTGTGGAAATTGTCACTACAGGAAGTATTTGGTTAGGTAAATGTGGGTTAAGGGAAAGATTTGTTAATTCTCTTATTGATAAATATCCTTTGGTAAATATAATTTATCCCCGTCATGAACCAGCTTATGGGGCAGGATTGTTGGCATTAAAGATGTTATGAGTAATTAAAAATTGAGTAGTAAGAAAAAAGCCCCTTACAAGTTCTTTTTTTAATTGGTATTTAGCCAGTTTTCAACCTTCAAATTAGGGACACGGTAAAATTCACGGACATTGTTTGTAATTACGGTTAGATTTAAACTTATTGCATGGGCAGCAATTAATAAATCATTACTACCTATGGGAATTCCTTGTTGTTCTAAATAAGTACGGATTTCTGCGTAATATTCCTCAATGGGATGAATAAGGGGTAGTATTTCTATGCTATCTAAAATTACTTCTAGTTTTTCTATCAGTTTGGGGGAATTTTTCTTTCGCGCTCCAAATCTTGACTCACAAGCTACTATAATACTTGTACAAATTTTATCTTCTCCTACTTCTTGAATTTTGGAAAATATTACACCTCTGGGATGTTTGATGAGTTCAGAAAGGATGTTTGTATCTAATAAATATAAATAACTCATAGTTAAAACTCGATATCATCTAGGGGTAATAGTCCTGCATCTACATCTGCAAAATCTTCGTCTAGTGGTTCAAGAGTGGAAAGTGTTTGCAGAAGGGATTTTTTCTGAATAGGAGAAATAATTGCCAGGGGAATACCATTTTCGGTAATGGTTAGGGGTTCACCTGTTTTTTTAGCTTGATTAATTAGAGTTTGCAGGGTTTGGGGGAGTTCTGAAAGGGTAATTTGTGTCATAGTGGGTGCTGGGGTTGGTGGGATGAGAATTGGGCGTATATATTTCATTCTATTCTGTTTTAAAAGATTTTACCTTTGTTCTCAATCAATAATATGCTAGAATAAATAACACACTTTAATTAGGTAATTAATCATGACAAAATCTACACCAGAAAGAGTTGTGAGACGTGGAAGGGTCTTTCCTGAAATTCAATGGACTGATGAACAAAAAGCCCAAGATAGAGCTAGAAGACAGGCATTTTCTGAGCGTTGTTGGGCGATTTTTGAACGTTTAAAACCAGAAATACTCGATAAATACTATGGTTGGTATATTGCGATTGAACCTGATAGTGGTGATTATTTTATTGATCAGGATCAAGAGGTAGCTAGTAAAATGGCTAGAGACAAGTATCCTAATGTGATTCATCATATTTATGGCATTAATGAAACAGGAGTTAGTGGCAGAATATGATTGAGGGAAAATTTGGAGATAAAGGTCAAATTTATTTGGAAATTGATTTAATTGATGGGGATATCAGTTTTCCTGTAGAAACAATGTTAGATACAGGATTTACTGAGTATTTAGCTATGAATAAACAAGATGTACAAAGTCTTGATTGGCCTTTTTTAAGACAAAATAAATTAAGAACTGCTCAAGGAGAAACTGAATTTGATGTTTATCATGGTAGGGTAATTATAGATGGTCAAGAGTTTGAAATTCCTGTATTTGCTGGAGATGAAATACAGGAGATTTTACTAGGTTCTCGATGGTTGAAGTTATTCGTTTTAATTGCTAATTATGCAGAAGATAGGGTAAGTTTAGAGTTAATTAAATCTTGAGTTTGTGTTAGTTAATAAAATTATAGTTAAGAAAATTGTAGGTTGGGTAGAACGAAGTGAAACCCAACAAAATCGTCTAAATGTTGGGTTATGGCTTCGCCACACTTCGTGAACGTACCTCAACCCAAGCTACTCCTAATTGACACCTGTGTAATGTCTGAGTTTGTTAAAATTATCAATCCTTACAGTCTTCATTGAATTTTAATAATTAAAATCGTGTTCATCAAACAATTAGGTACTTCATTATGATTAAAGATGACATCATTAACGAATTACAATATATTCCTGAATCCAAACTACAAGCACTATATGAGTTAATTCACTACTTTAGGCTAGGAATTAATAGCGAGATAGTCCAAGAATCTAGTGAAGATGAAGACCTAAAAATAGATAAAGATCAATGTTTAAGAACCTTACAAAAAATAAAACAGGGTGATTTGTCTAGCTTTAGTGAGATTGGTGATGTTAAAACATATATTCAAAATTTAAAAGATGAAATTAGTTAAAGATGATGACTATACGCGAAATGAACGCAAATTTTTTAAAAAACGTCCTCATTTAGCTGATAAATATGGAGAAGTATTAGAAAAGCTAAAAATCGATCCTTTCGATCCTTCGCTAAAAACACATAAATTAAAAGGTGAATTCAGCGAATTTTATTCATGTAGTCTCACTTATGAATATCGGATTATTTGTATATTTTTAATACAAAATGAAACAATTATTTTAGTTAATATTGGTAGCCACGATGAAGTTTATTAACCCATAGCTATTTTCATCCTGTAAATCCTTTAATCCTGGATATCCTGATTCAGACAGTTAATTAAGAAAATTGTAGGTTGGGTATAACGAAGTAAAACCCAACAAAATCGCCGAAATGTTGGGTTATGGCTTCGCCACACTTCGTGAACGTACCTCAACCCAACCTACCCCTACACCGTTAATAATTGTTTGACAGCAGCATTAATGATTTTTTCACTCTCTGTTTGAGTTTGTGTTAGTTTGCTTTCTAGTTCATCACATAGTTTCATTAATTTATCTACTTTGGAAACAATGCGTTTTTGTTCTGCAAGTGGTGGAAGCGGTATTAAAGTATTTTTTAGTTTAGTTCCATTGAAATTAGCTTGTCCACACTGCTGGGTAATTTCTGGATTAATTTGAGTTTGTCGAAAATATGCTGAATTAATAGCAGTGTTAATAAAATCAGGACTGATATATTCTAACATCAGTGAAATCTTAATAAGATAAGATGCAAAAGTATACTGATTACTTATTCCTTTAAATACTCCTGTTTTACCTACTAATTCATAACTATTTGTTCTATTAAATAGTAAATCACCATGTTGTAAATATAATCTTGGTAAATCTTTGATAGTAGCTGAAACGTATTTTAAATTTTCAAATATAATTTTTCCTTCTTGAACATTGTTCATTCTAAATACAGGTACATCATCACGTAGTTCTGATGATTTTTCAGAAGTACCATATTCAATTACCTTAGCTAATTCACCTAATCTTACCCACTTCCAACCTTTAGGTAAATCATAAGGTATTTCATCATCTTTAATTGCAGGTAAAGATTTCTCCTTCTTAACCTTCCCTTCCTTAATTAACCGTTCCTTTTCCTTCTTAATTCTCTCCAACAAAACCGCCGCAGGTTCATCGTTTGCATCTTGCGGAACTAGCTTACCCATTACAGCGAGTTGGAGAATAGCTTGACGCAATTTACCAATATTTTCTGGCGCACTGTAGAGAATGTCAAAATTATCGCTAATGCACTGCCAATTTTTGGTGAATGTCTCTGGTGTGTCAGCAGTGAGGAGTTTGTTTAAAGCTGCATTATTTATTAATATGCGGGTTTCTCGTTTCTTTTTTTGACGTGCTTCTAATTCGTCGCACAGTTTCATTAATTCATCTACTTTGGTAACTATGCGTTTTTGTTCTTCAAATGGTGGTAAAGGTAATAAGGCGCGACGACCATCATCAGTTCCTAAGCGGGGCATTTTTACACCATAAGTTTTTGCATTTACATATTCAATAAAATCTCGTCTTTTTAAAGCATACATAAGATATTTTGAGAAAATTCCCAAATAACTTCTCAAAGGTATAATTTCTGTAGTACAAAAACCATCAGCATCAGCAATTACAACTTTATTAAGATATGGACGTAACTTACCATATAAAACATCTCCTTTAAGAAACCTTGCTTTGGTGCTTTTTGAATTACGTTCTTTAAAAGTACAACGTTGAATAATTTTAGAAGAATCTTTTTCAATATCTTCAAGTTCTAAAAGCCATGAATCTTCAGGAATTTCACTAGGAGATACTTTAGCAGCACCATTATAATCAACTACTTCACCTAGTCGAATCCATAACCATGTAGAAGGAAGATTATATAAAATATCATTATGTTTGATAGAAGGTAGTAATTCTAATTTACTAATCTTCCCTTCCTTAACTAACCTTTCCTTTTCCTTCTTAATCCTTTCCAACAAAACCGCCGCAGGTTCATCATTTGCATCTTGCGGTACTAACTTACCCCTCACCGCCAAATCTAAAATCAATTCCCGTAACTTCTGCACACCATTAGGCGCTTCAGCCAACAAATCAAAATGCTCAAAAAACGTTTCTAACTTCATACACCCCCACCCCCTAAAGCTGTCATCAATTCCCGTTTTAAACTATTGCGAGTTTCACCCAAATCTTTCAAAAGCAGTTCATATTCTTCCAACATCTCCGCCACATCTCGATGTTCAAAATCAACCGTATGGGGATTTTTAATATCTAAATTATAGCCATTATCCTTAATCACCTGGATAGGAACTTTCCAAGCAAATTCAGATTCTATTCTATTGTCCCACCAAGCCTTCTCCGGTGCAAATTCCTCAATTCTAATCGGCTTAGTTTTCGAGTAAGACTTATACCCTGGTGGATAGGGGTGTTCATAATACCAAATCTCTTGAGTTGGTTCACCTTTAGTAAAGAATAATAAATTAGTTTTAATGCCAGTATAAGGACTAAAAACCCCGTTAGGTAAACGGACAATAGTATGTAAATTACACTCCTCCAACAACTTTTCTTTAATGCGGGTTTTCACACCTTCACCAAATAAAGTTCCATCTGGTAATACAATACCTCCCCGTCCCCCATCTTGTAATAAATGGCTAATCAATAATAAAAATAAATCCGCAGTTTCTTTAGTGCGGAAAGTAGCCGGAAAACCAGATTCAATACCATCTTCTTCCATGCCACCAAAAGGCGGATTAGTAATAATTACATTCACCCTATCACTAGGTTTATAATCCCGCAAAGGTCGAGATAAGGTATTATCATGGGTTATCGCCGGCACTTCCACACCATGCAATAACATATTAGTCATACATAATAAATGAGGCAGGGGTTTTTTCTCCACACCTCTAATTAACTTATGTAATTTTTCGCTATCATCTGAAGTTTTTACATATTTATTTTTAATATGTTCCAAAGCACAAGTTAAAAAACCTCCTGTACCGCAAGCAGGGTCTAAAATTCTTTCACCCAATTTAGGGTCTATCATATCCACCATAAACTGAGTTACAGCGCGGGGTGTGTAATATTCTCCAGCATTACCCGCACTTTGTAAATCACGGAGAATTTGTTCATAAATATCGCCAAATAAATGCCGGTCTTGGGAACTATTAAAATCAATTTCGTTTAATTTATTAATTACTTGACGGATGAGTGTGCCATTTTTCATATAATTATAGGCATCCTCAAATACCGCCTTAATAACAAACCCCCGACGGTTATTATCTTGATAGGTATTCGCGTCTTTTAAAGTTTTGAATAAAACATTATCCACAAAATCAAGTAAAGTATCTCCTGTCATTCCTTCTGAGTCTGTAGCCCAATTTCGCCACCTTAAAGCCTCTGGAATGGGAGAATGGTAATTATCATCTAACAGTTCATATTCTGCTTCTCTGTCGTCAAAAATCTTCAGGAATATCATCCATACTAATTGACTAATGCGTTGTGCATCACCATCCACACCCGCATCTTTACGCATGATGTCTTGAATAGTTTTAATTGTGGTACTGATTGACATTTGTTGATAAAGATAGATTTTTTGTAGTGAAATAATAATAGCCCAGGCGAATAGAATTCGCAGCTACACAAACGAAGTCCACCTATTCCTTCGGAACGCTACGCGAACGTGGACTAATAAATCAAGGATTTGAAACCCACGCAGGTGGGTTTTGCCTGTGTAGACGCGGTTTCTAACCGCCCGTTTGAATAATAAATCAAGGATTTGAAACCCACGCAGGTGGGTTTTGCCTGTGTGGACGCGGTTTCTAACCGCCCGTTTAAATCATATTTGTTTAAATCATATTTCATGATGCCATATAAAGTTGATTTTTTAACTCCTGTAATGCTTCACTCCAGATCATCTATATTTACCTCACAATCTCCTAATAATTCATCTAAACTATCTGGAAACGTCCCTCTTATTACCATTTTAGTAAACACCTCATAACAGTCATCCTTAGCACCCTCTTTTCGTGGAAATCCCAACCATAAAATTACAATTGCTTTTAATTGTGGAGTATCAAAAACCCGAAAAAATAGCCGATACCGTTCGGGTAAACCCATTTTTTTGACTCGACTATAGCGTTTTAATGCCCCCGTTAATGCAAAATGACTAGCAAAAGGATCGGCAGGAATTTTAGTTTCAACTGCTATCGTAATTGCTGCAAAAAGTTTTACCGTTGCATGAGTTTTAAACTCAGCTTCTGGTAATTGTTCTCGCAAATTAGCAACGCGGTTTGATAATGCTTGATATTGACTACCAAATAATTGGGGATGAAAATAAATTTCCCAGTTATTACTAACAAATTTACTCATCCTCTAATTGCACACCTTCAATTAGTTGATGAGCAGCTTTAGACATTTCTGTTGTATAAGGTTGCAGTGTATTATTTTTTAATGCTTCTGTAGTAGCAAAATCAAGAAATAGCCGCATTAATAGTGAGTCTTCTGCATCTTCATCATCATGCAATTGAGGAACAATTCGTACAATTGCTGTATCGGGTGATATAACCTCAATCAAACCATCTGCATTTGCAAATTGGGGATGTTCACGATAAAAATCAGCAGGAAGTCGAAACCCCGCACTGTTGCCAATTTTAGTGCTACGAATATTGTAGGAGTTACTCATTTGTTATGTATGTACATAATGTAATTACATTATAACAATAAATTGAGTAGAAATTTATCAATATATCTCGTTCCCAGTCTCTGACTGGGAATGCTATCAAGAGGTTCTACCTCTAGTATCATTGAAGGCAGAGCCTTTAAAATTTATTCCCATACAGAGTATGGGAACGAGAAAACGAGAAATCCTGTAAATCCTGAAATCCTGGACATCCTGATATGGCTACGCCACGCTTCGCTATCAGACAAAATTATGATGCCATATAAAGTTGATTTTTTAACTCCTGTAATGCTTCTAAATACTTTTGCTTACTACCAAATAATTTGATAATTTCTATAGGTGTACCTATTTTATCAATCGGTTGCACCTTTAAAACATTTATATCTTCAATATTTTCAATTCCTTCATCTGCATATTTATCTAAAAGTGCATCTAAAACCGCACGGGCTTTTTCACTATATTTATGAAAGTAATCACGCTGACGCACCTTTTTAGCCCTTTCCTTACGACTTAATGCAGGTTGATCAAAAGCTACATGACAAATTAAATCAAAGGGGTCAAAATCTTTCCCCACTTCCTCCGCTAAAGCTTCTAATAAAATTCCTTGTTCATTCAATTCTTGAATAATAGCTTGTTTCTTTTCAGCTGCACTCCAACGACGCAGAAATTTATCTAAAGTCGTAAATTCTTGTTGGACAGTTTTGCGGGTATAGTCCTTAATAGATTCGGTGATTAATTTACCATCCTTACCATAATAAAGTGTCCTTTCTGAAATTATTGCAGCATCTACACCTACAGGTACAAATTTAACTCGCTTTTGTCCTGATTTTTTTGGTAAATCATCAATATTATCTCCATTATCTGAACTACCATCATCATCTGGAGGTACGGGAGATTCTCCTGTTTTTGGTTCATATATTTGTACAGGTTCGCCATCAAAATCTGGGTCATCAAATTTTTTAGTAGCCTTTTTGAAATCTATAATTGTGAAATATTTTTTATAAAATTCTTCGTTAATTCTTGTTCCTCTCCCAATGATTTGTTTAAACTCAGTCATTGAACCAATGTTTTTATCTAAAACAATTAATTTACAGGTTTGGGCATCTACTCCTGTGGTCATTAATTTAGATGTGGTAACAATAACTGGGTAAGGACTTTCTGGTAAAATAAAATTATCTAATTCTGCCTTACCTTGTTCATCATCTCCCGTAATTCGCATAATATATTTACGATTTTGGGAAACTAAATCACTATTTTCATTAATTAAAGCACAGCGCATTCTTTCGGCGTGGTCTATATCTTCACAGAAAACAATGGTTTTATCAAATCGGTTGGTAGCTTTGAGAAATTCCGTAATCTTTTTAGCAACTAAAATATCTCGGTTTTCTATTACCAATGTGCGGTTAATATCTTTTTGGGTGTAAAGTTTATCTTCAATTAATTGATTATATTTATCTAATTCTCCCGGTGCTGGTTGCCAACCTTCTAAATCTTTATCAATATCAATTCTGACAACTTTATAAGGGGCTAAAAATCCATCTTCTATCCCTTGTTTGAGAGAATAAGTATAAATGGGTTCGCCAAAATAATCTATATTAGAAACATCTTTAGTTTCTTTGGGTGTGGCTGTTAAACCGATTTGAGTAGCAGCAGAAAAGTATTCTAAAATTTCTCGCCATGCGGAATCATCAGCCGCACTACCTCGATGACATTCATCAATAACAATTAAATCAAAAAATCCTCTGGAGAATTGTTTATAAATATTTTTAGATTCTTCTGTTCCTGATACACCTTGGTAAAGAGCTAAATAAATTTCATAGGATTTATCTACCTGACGGTTTTTAATTTTCGTCATGGCAGAACCAAAGGGTTTAAAATCATTGGTTTTAGTTTGGTCTATGAGAATATTTCTATCAGCTAAAAATAAGATTCTGGTTTTAGTTTTAGATTTCCATAACCGCCAAATAATTTGAAATGCTGTGAAGGTTTTACCCGTACCTGTAGCCATAACTAATAATATCCGGTTTTCACCTTTAGCAATGGCTTCTACAGTTCTATTAATAGCAATTTGTTGATAGTAACGGGGTGATTTACCACTGCCATCATCATAATAACTTTGAGTAACAATAGGCTCTAGTTCATGATCAATATTTTGCCATTGACAGTAACGTTGCCATAATTCTGCTGGTGTGGGGAATTTATCTAAAGGAATTTCTCTTGTTATTCTTCCTGATGTCACAGTTCTATCATGTTCTAAAAATGCGTCACCATTGGAACTGTAAACAAAAGGTATATTTAACATTTCTGCATATTTGAGTGCTTGCTGCATTCCACTTCCCACACTGTGGTTATTATCTTTAGCTTCAATAACAGCAATTTTGATATTAGGTTTGTAATAAAGAATATAATCAGCGCGTTTACTTTCCCCTCTATGAGTCATTTTCCCCCTCACATACACCTGTCCTGCGGTAAAGGTGAATTCTTCACGAATTTGGGTATGTAAATCCCATCCTGCTGTTTGCACTATGGCAGGAGTGATGTATTTAGTACAGATGTCGCGTTCATTGAGGGCTTTTTTGTCAAAGTCCATAGGATTAAGTCTGATTATGTTTTTACACACTTATTACTTAATGTATCAATTGAACGCAATTTTGGCAACAAAAACAGAATATCGTACAATATAGTTGTACAACTTCTGAAAAAAGAGAATGTTAAACAAAGAAACAACTTACTCTCAAGCAAGGTTGAATTTAGCAACTATCTTAGATCAGGTGTGTAATCAACGGGAAATTGTAGTAATTAAACGTCGTAATAATAAAAATGTGGCATTAATTGCCGAAGATGAACTTTGTAGTTTATTAGAGTGTGTTTATTTATTAAGATCACCTGAAAATGCTAAACGTTTATTTCGGGCTTTAGAATGGGCTGAAACAGAAACGGAAACTCCTCAAACATTGACTGAATTAAAAGAGGAATTAGGAATTGAGTAGTAAGAAAAAAAAGCCAGATACTCATAATCAAGAGAAAGAATTATCTGGTTATTTTCCTCTTTTCAGTCCTGATTTTAAAGTTGATTTGGCTTGGTGGTATAATCATGACCGGAAAAAAAGGGGATAAAATATTAGATTTAGTGGCGGATATTCTTGATGGTCAACCGTTTACAGGCTTAGGTAAACCTGAACCTCTTAAATATATTGCTCCTGATACTTGGTCACGACGCATTGATTTAGAACATCGTTTGGTTTATAAAGTCACAGAAAATAAAGTGTATTTTTTACAAGCTCGTTATCATTATGAATCAGATTAAAATCAAAATACAAAATTCTTCAATACTTACACAAAATCTCTCTCAAACTTTCAATTGTCTGTGTCCTCTGTGTACTCTGTGGTATGTCTTCGACACGCTACGCGAACGTTTATTCCGTGACTTGTGGGTAACTTCTATAAATTACTAATTTTTTTATCAAATTCTCTATGTCCCAGGTATCGCTCCCCCAATCGCTTCAAAAAGACCTACCATTGACTGCACTTGCACCCATGCAGGATGTAACAAACCTCTGGTTTATGAAGATCATTGCTCACTACGGTAGTCCTGATTACTTTTTCACTGAGTATTTCCGCGTCAATGACACTTCACGGCTCAATCGTAACATTTTAGCCGCAATCACGGAAAATGATACCGATCGCCCCGTTTTTGCACAAATGATTGGTGAAAGTATTCCCGACTTAGTAAGAACAGCAAAGGAACTCTGCAAATATAATATCGCGGGAGTAGACTTAAACATGGGCTGTCCAGCGCCTCGAATCTATCGCAAAAATGTTGGTGGTGGATTGCTGCGAGAACCGGAAAAGGTAGATCAGATTTTGGGAGAATTGCGTGCTGCTGTGAATGATAAACCTTTGACTGTGAAGATGCGCGTAGGCTTTGAAAATACAGATAACTTTTATAAAATACTCGATATAATCGATCGCCACAATATTGATTTGCTAAGTTTGCATGGTCGCACGGTGAAAGATATGTACCACGGGGAAGTCAAATATGATTTGATTGCGGAAGCGGTCAAACGGGTCAATTGTCCAGTGCTGGCTAATGGCAATATCAACTCGGCGAAAACTGCCCTGGAAGTGCTTTCTCAAACGGGTGCAGCGGGTGTGATGGTGGGACGTTGGGCGATTGGGAATCCTTGGCTGTTTAATCAAATTCGTCAGGCTTTGCAAGGAGAGGAAATCACACCTGTTCCTTTAGTAGAGGTACGCAACTATATTGATCGTTTATGGCAAACTCCCACAGCCTCAACTATACCAGAAAGGGCGCGGGTAGGCTACTTAAAAATGTTCCTTAATTACATTGCTTTAAGTGTTGACACTGAAGGTGATTTCCTGCGGCTAATGCGACGGGTGCAGACTGAGGTAGAAATGTTTAATTTGTGCGATCGCTTTCTCCTGAGTGATATGAAGAAAACTTTAGCCCTAGCACCTGCTTTGAGCGTGTAATTATTAAGCGGACGTTTCACAACTCAAAACCATCGCCGAGCATCAAAGGTTCACTCCCCTTCCTACTCTAGTATAATTTATGACTACAATATTGGAGTTGCTAGAGAATCAAAAACACCCCAATTTTGGATACCTTGCTGACCTAATATTGTTTCAGCAAGAGCAATTTCTGCGTCTGTACCATCAAGAATAATTAAATAATAACTTTGCTGGAGGCGATCGCTATACATTCTTGCTCTATCTTCAGGAATACCTAAGTCCTTTAAAGACCTGACTAAATTCTCATTTGCGGTTACTCCCACAGTTACACCCGCAATACTAGCCACCAAGGCTACACCCACAGAACCTGCTGCCAGTATCGCGCCTAAACTCGGTATAGCCAGTCCACTCAGTCCAATTAACAAACTACCCCAGGTAGTTGCAGTCAGTGTATCTCCCACTGCACCCGTAGCATTAACATCTTGATTACCAATTTGATTACTTGTTTTTGCTTCCCCAGGATTACTATTATGTTTTATATCTTTGCCAATAATGGAAACTTTCTCCATCGGATAGCCAGAAGCTTTTAATTCCTTAATCGCTTGTTCTAATTCTTGGGTGTTAGCAAATACTCCTAATGCACGTTTAGCTTCTTGAGTTATCATATTTTCCTCGTGAATCTTTTTATCGTTACTTGTAATATTGCTGGTTTATAAGCAGTTGCTTCTTATTCAGGACTTACGCCAATGGCATATTAGTAGGGTGCGTCAGACTTCATAAATCCTGCAAATAACCAGATATTTGATAGCTGATGCACCATAAAATAGATGTTTGGTGTGACACTTGCGTAAGTCCTATTATTTAATTACAGCAATTTATGATTCAATATTTCCTCTAACTAAAGTTACTATTTTAAAAGCCGATATAGTGATTACATCACTTTTATAAATTGAATATAAACACCATTACTATCCTAAAGATAGGCCATAGTTTACAACTCATGAAGGATTTAGATACCTTTTTATTCATCAAGCTTTAATTACAAATTATGAATTATTTGATTTAAGCTTCTTAATAATTCATTGGCTGTGTAGGGTTTGAATAAAACGGATTGCATTTCCATTTCGGCTGATTCTGGGAATACATCTTTTGTATTTAGTCCGCTACAAGCAATCACTTGAACTTTTGGGTTCATTTTTTTCAAGGTGCGAATAGCGGTGATTCCATCCATTTCTGGCATCATCATATCCATTAATACTGCGCTAATGTTTTTTTTGTATTGGGCATAGAGTGCGATCGCTTCTACACCATTACTAGCAGTTAGGGTTTGATAATTGTGGTTTTCTAGAATAATTGTAGCTACATCACGAATTTGAGGTTCATCATCTACTACCAAAATTAACTCTCCTTGTCCTAATGGTATTTTCGATTGATCTATATCAGGAACTTGAGGAGATTCTACAGATGGTAAGAATACCTTAAATGTACTGCCTTTACCAACTTGGCTATTGACTGTCATAAAACCATTGTGGCTTTTAATAATTCCTACAGCAGTTGACAAACCTAATCCTGTACCACCTTTAAATTCTTTGGTAGTGAAAAATGGCTCAAAAATTCTATCTAATACTTCTTTAGTCATTCCGACACCTGTATCGGTGACAGTAATCACAATGTAATTGCCTATTTTGGATTCAATCAGCATCCGGGTGTAAGCTTCATCAATATAAATATTTTCTGTAATAATTGTGAGAGTGCCACCTTCTGGCATAGCATCACGGGCATTGACTACCAGATTCATTAATACCTGATGTAGTTGTGTGGTGTCTCCAGAAACAGTCCACAGGTCTTCTGGAATTTGGGTGGTAAATTCGATAGATTTGGGAAATGTTTGTTTCCCAATTTGAATAATTTCTGCAATCAGATGTTTAATTTGGACAATGCCTTTTTCTCCTTTTAATCCCCTGGCAAAGGAGAGGACTTGTTTGACTAAAGCCGCTCCACGTTGAGCATTATTTTCTATGATTTCCAAGAGTTGGGGATGACGTTCTTCATTTTTGGCAAATCTGCCTTTTAGTAATTGTGCTGCTCCTAAAATGGGAGTCAATATATTATTTAAGTCGTGGGCAATACCTCCAGCTAAAGTACCAATGCTTTCTAATCTCTGAGTTCGGAAAAATTGTTCTTCTAGTTGTTTTTTCTCTGTGATATCACTATCTACAACCAGGATAGATTTTGGTTGATCGTCGGCATCAAACATCAGTGTCCAACGACTTTCAACAATAATTTCTGTGCCAAATTTGGTTTTTTTACGTAGCTCACCTTGCCAAATTCCCGATTTGACTACGGTTCTGAGTGCGGTGGCTTCTTGTTGTTGTGCCGTTTTAGAGCAGAACAGATCCTTGAGGTTTTTACCTAAAGCCTCATGTTTTTGCCAACCATACATTCTTTCTGCACCTTGATTCCAAAATAAGATTTCTGTCTGGAAATCTCTCACGAAAATGGCATCGGTAGCGATATCTAATAATGCTGCTTGTTCATAGAGTTGATGTTCTGTTTCCTTGCGTTCAGATATATCTCTGGTTGTACCAATCATCCTGATGGGCTGACCTTCTTGGTTGTGGTAGACTTTTCCCGTACCCCTTAACCAGTGTAGGCTGCCGTCAGGCCAAACAGCCCGATATTCAACTGCAAAATCGCTGCCTTGGCTGATAGACTGATTCAAATTCTGCTGTAAAATATCACGGTCTTCTGGATGAATAAATTGAGAAAAATCGTCATAATCTGGTGGACACAAACTACCTTTTGGTAATCCGTACAGTGGACCGACATGATCAGACCACAGACAATGATTGGTAATCATGTTCCAATCCCATATACCCATGTTGGCAGTTTCTAGGGCTAGAGTTAGTCGCGTTTCACTGTCTCGCAGGGATTCTTCAGCTAGTTTACGCTCGGTAATATCTTCAGTCAGACTACCATAGTAGTCAAGCTCTCCTTGTTCATTTTTGATGGGAAAGCATCTACCCCAAATCCAGCGGACTGTTCCATTGGGTTGTAAAATGCGATACTCTAAATTAGCGCCTTCACCTTTTTGATGACGCTCTGCTATTTCTGCCAAAATGCGATCGCGATCTTCTGGATGAATGGCTTCTGTCCATGATTGCGGATTTTCCCGCAGACTTTGACAAGAACGTCCCCAAATTTTTTCATAAGCCGGGTTAATATATAGAGTTTCTTTACTATCCTTGGAGGCCATCCAGATCAGGGTATCGCTATTTTCGGTAAAGTAGCGGAATTTATTCTCAGTTTTCTTGAGTTCTGCTTCGGTTTGCTTGCGTTCGGTGATATCTTCGGCAATACCACCAAAATATTCAATCTCTCCTTGTTCATTTTTGATCATAAATCTTCTAGCCCAGACCCAGCGTATCGATCCATCAGGTCGTAGGACTCGATATTCTAAAATACCAGATTCGCTGTGCATCTGACTTTGCATTTGGGCAATGACGCGATCGCGATCTTCGGGGTGAACTCCCTCTAGCCAAGATTTAGGATTGTTACCCATACTTGCTCTAGAACGTCCCCAAACTTTCTCATAAGCAGGGTTTACATACAAGTCTTCTGTACAATTGGCAGCAGCAATCCAAACTACTGATTGGAAGTTGTCAGCAAATTGGCGAAACTTATATTCACTCTGTCTGACTGCTGCTTCTGCTAGTTTACGCTCGCTAATATCTTCAGCAACACCACCAAAGTATTGAATCTCTCCTTGTTCATTTTTGATGGGAAAAGCTCTAGCAGAGATCCAGCCTATGGATCCATCAGGTTTGATAATCCGATATTCTAAATTACAAGCCTCACCTTTTTGCAGATTCTGCCGTGTTTCTGCCAAAATGCGATCGCGGTCTTCTGGATGAATAGCTTCTATCCATGATTGCGGATTTTCCCGCAGACTTTGGCAAGTACGACCCCAAATTTTCTCATAAGCCGGATTTACATATACAGTTTCGCCGCGATCGTAGGATTTAATCCAGATGATCTGTGTTTGGATGTTTTCCCCAAATTGGCGAAATGTCTCCTCACTCTTTTGTAGTGCTGCTTCAGCTTGTTTACGTTCGGTGATATCTTCACCAATGCCACCATAGTATTCAACCTGACCTTGTTCATTCTTGATGGGAAAGCGTCTAGAGCATAACCAGCGTATTGAACCATCAGAACGAATAATCCGATACTCTACACTAATATTTCCACCCTTTTGATGCTGCTCTTCTACCTCTGCCATCATGCGCTCAAGGTCTTCTGGATGAACAGCTTCTATCCAAGATAGAGGATTTCCCCACAGACTTTGGCAGGAACGACCCCAAATTTTCTCATAAGCCGGGTTTATATAAAAGAGGGTGCTGCAATCTTGGGAACAAATCCATATATATGCGTCGAGGTTTTCCCCAAATTGGCGAAATGTCTCCTCACTCTTTTGTAGTGCCGCTTGTGTCTCTTGACGCTCCTTGATTTCTTGTTCCAAAGCTTGATTGGCAACTATCAATTCTCTCGTGCGTTCTGCCACTCGCTGTTCTAATTCATCTGAGCTTTGACGTAGTACTTCCTCTGCTTGCTTCTGTACACTAATATTGCAGATTAACCAACACCAACCACGCCACTGACCTTGGCGATCGTACACAGCCCTGACTCTAATACTGGCAGGAAAAGGTTGCCCTTCTCTCGGTTGAATGTCAATTTTCCATTCTTGAAAGTGCTGAGAACTACTCAGATGGGAGAGAACATTCTGGCGATCCAATTGACCAAGAAAAATTGTAATTGGCTTACCAACTAGGTACTTTTGATGAACACATAGCAAAGATGAAGCTGCATGATTAGCCTCTTGAATAACACCCAATTTATCAGTTACTAAAAAACCATCAGGAGTAAATTCAAATAAATCCTGGTAACGTCGGCGCTCTAATTCTGTTATCTCACGAGCAGTAGCCAGTTGTTCATTTTGTTGGCGTAATTCTTCTTCAATAATTTGCAATTCTTCTAAGGTTTGCTGAAGTTCTTCATTAATTTGTATTTCTTTGGCTATTTTTTCCTCTATCCATGTTTTTAACAAATTATCAGTGTTGCCGCTTACTTTCTCTCGTTGCTGATAGTTTTCTGGGGACTGATTTGTGACATTTGTTAACGTTTGATTGACAGCTTCAACAATACCAACAACCTTGACCACATCTAACTCATGTAACAAGCTAGATTCATTGATTATGCCTACTAAATTTCCCTCATCATCAACAATTGGTAAATGCGGAACACTATATTGCTGCAAAAAGTATAAAACAGTTGAAATATGATCTAAATCGGATAGTTTCAATGTCATGACTTGTTGGGTCATCACTTCAGCCATTGTTGTTTTGGCTAAATCTATATTCAAGGCTGTTAATTTCAATACATCTGCAAGGGTAAATATTCCTAGTAACTGCCTTTGCTGTACTATTAAAACATAGCTAGTTACTTTTTTTTGCTGTTTGTTGCCAAGTAATGATCTGGAAGTATTATTGATGTTATGGATATGATTTTCTGCCTGATTCATCAAGTTAATAGCCTCACTCACATGACTATCAGGGCTAATCGTCAAAGGGTAACAATCAATAACTTGATGTAAAGAAGGCAAATCAATTAGATGATCGTTGAATTGCATAGGTAATCGTTGATTTTAATTATCCTATTGATTGAATAAAATTTTACTTTTAGGTTTGACAGTAAGATTAATTATTTTTTCATAACTTAATTTAGTTTACTATATTTTTTGTTATATATTCTAAATAGTTAACAACTGATGATTAATCTAATACTCTAAATTCATCTAGTAGTCTAATGTGATTAATAATAACTAGTACGGAGCAACTATACTAATCTTATAAGCTATCGCCCATATATCACTCATATAAGAGGACATTTTAGAAGTGTAAAATGTTATGCTATAGATTGCATCCCTTAGACTACAGAGGTTATAGTATCTCTTGGAAATACTCTCTGCGATCGCTCAAAATAAAAATCTTCAGATGTCCTTAGTATGGTAAACAAAGTAATGCTTAATGATAATTACTCCTATTTGACCTGTGAACAGTTACCTCAGTAGCGGCTTACTTGAATATAGTTTAGTCATTTAATTTACCCACACTTTCATGTGAATGAACCACATTCTGCTCAAAGTTATGCTTATGTAAGCGTGATTCATCAAATCTATCAAAATGTATAAGCTTTGTTCATTTCGGTTTACTTTTCTTAACTAAAACTTAAATTTATATTAAGTAGAAATCAACCAAAGTTTAAGTAGACAATAAAAGTAATATTTTAAAATTAAGTTCTAAATTAATTTCTAAATAACTTTTTTTTAAATAAACAATAATTTTTTGATGGTAAAAGTCCCTGGATTTATCTATGTAATCAATCCGAAATTTAAAATCCATAGTATCTTAAGAGAATATTTTACAAGTTGTCGCCAAGGTTATAATTAAACATGAATCATGATGCTTTTATTGTTTCTCCAAGCCAGAAAATTTCTTTAAAGAATGATTATGATCCATCCTATAAAGCTGAATATCACGAAAAAGCTGATGCAAAAATAAAATTACAAGCAGGTATTCGACAATTAGCTAAATATCAAGATATTCTCTATGCTCAAAATACTTATGCACTGCTAATTATCTTTCAAGCAATGGATGCGGCTGGTAAAGATAGCACTATCAAGCACGTTATGTCTGGGATCAATCCACAAGGATGTCAGGTATTTAGTTTCAAAGCACCAAGTGAAGAAGAATTAGACCATGATTACTTATGGCGGACAATGAAGGCTTTACCAGAACGAGGTAGAATCGGTATATTCAACCGTTCATATTATGAAGAATTGTTGATAGTGCGTGTACATCCAGAAATTCTAGAAAAACAACAACTTCATTATAGTCCGCAAGGTAATCAAATATGGCAACAGCGATTTGAGGAAATTAATAATTTTGAAAAATACTTAGTCAATAATGGGATTATCGTCCTCAAATTTTTTCTCAATGTTTCAAAAAAGGAACAGAAAAAACGCTTTTTAGACAGAATTGAATCACCAGAAAAACATTGGAAATTTTCAGCTAGTGATGTGAGGGAAAGAGGCTTTTGGGATGATTACATAACTGCGTATGAAGAAGTTTTTAACCACACTAGTACAGAGTATGCTCCTTGGTATATTATTCCTGCTGATCGCAAATGGTTTACAAGATTGGTTGTATCGGAGATTATTTGTACAAAATTAAAAGAATTAAATTTACAATATCCCCGCATATCTGAAGATCATCGTCAGAGGCTTTTGGAAGCTAAGAAAATTTTAGAAAATGAAGATTAACCGTAAATATTCAATACACCAAAGGAGTGAACAATCATCTCCCAGATTTTACCTTACTTTTGATATAAATGTTATCCTCCTTTGGAATGATATTTATTCAATATTGGTAATTAATTAAGAGCAATTTGTGAAAATGCTGGAAATTATAGTTATGATTAAGTATCTAAACAGAATTAATTACACAGATTGTCTTCCTGTTCCCTGTTCCCTGTTCCCTGTTCCCTGTTCCCTTTCCCTCTCTCAACAAATGAATTTAATTTTGTCCAACTACTTAGATCGTTCTCAAAATTAAACCATACCCAAAACCTGATATCCTCTGAGCAAACTTATGACTTCCCCAGAAAAAAACCTCGATTTTGAAAATTTACTGATGTATATCAGACAAAGCCGGGGTTTTGATTTCACAGGCTATAAAAGATCAACTTTAATGCGGCGCATATATAAGCGAATGCAGTCAGTAAATCTAGAAAACTTTACAGATTATATAGACTATCTTCAAGTTTATCCAGCAGAATTTAATTATTTATTTAATACTATTTTGATTAATGTAACTGACTTTTTTCGGGATGATTCGGCTTGGGAATATTTGGGAAAACAAATCATACCCAATATCATTAGATGTAAAAAAAATGGTGAGCAGATTCGTATTTGGTCTGCTGGTTGTGCTTCTGGAGAAGAAGCTTATACTCTAGCAATGCTCATAGCAGAAATATTAGGAGTAGATGATTTTCGTCAATGGGTAAAAATCTACGCCACAGATGTGGATGAAGAAACGCTTCAGGAAGCTCGTCAAGCGGTATATTTAGCCAAAGATATCCAGTCCATACCATTGCAACTGCGGGATAAATATTTTGAAGTAGTAGGGGAAAGTTATGTATTTAGGCAAGATTTACGCCGTTCTGTAATTTTTGGTCGTCATAATTTAATTCAGGATGCACCGATTTCTCGGATAGATTTACTCGTGTGCCGCAATACACTTATGTATTTCAATAGTGAGGCTCAGGGACAGATATTAGCTCGTTTCCATTTTGCGCTGAATGATACTGGTTATCTGTTTTTGGGGAAAGCGGAGATGCTATTGATGCACGCTAATTTATTTACACCTATAGAATTAAAAAACCGTATATTTACTAAAGTTTCATCAACAAATATACGCGATCGCTTATTAATCATGGCAAATTCTACTGAAGATGAACCTAGCAAACAATTTACTCAATATATTAAACTCCGAGAGCTAGTTTTTGATACAGCCCAAATTGCGGAAATAGTTATTAATATCGATGGCTTATTAGTGATGATTAATGAGCAAGCACGCTCTTTATTCAGTTTGTCACAAAAAGACTTAGATCGTCCTTTTCAAGATTTAGAACTTTCCTATCGACCAATAGAGTTGCGATCGCTAATTGAAAGAGCATATAATGAGCGTCGTCCCATCACTTTGACAAATGTAGAGCGATATTTATCTAACTCTGAAAAGCAATATTTAGATGTCAGGATTACACCACTTCAAGATACTGATCTAAGTTTCTTAGGTGTCACCATTACTTTTTATGATGTTAGTCGCTATATTAAACTTCAAGACGCATTGCAACGTTATCAGCAAGATTTAGAAACTACTAATGAAGAACTCCAGTCTACCAACGAAGAATTAGAAACCACTAATGAAGAACTTCAGTCTACCAACGAAGAATTAGAAACTATTAACGAAGAACTCCAATCTACAAATCAAGAACTGGAGACAATGAATGAAGAACTCCAATCTACAAATGAGGAATTACAAACAATTAATTATGAACTAAGTCAACGTACCTTAGAACTTAACCGTACCAATCTTTTTATGATTTCCATTGTCAAAAGTCTACAAACAGGAATGGTCGTCATTGACAAAAGCTTTAATATTTTAATTTGGAATCATTTATTAGAAGATTTATGGGGTTTACGTAGTGAAGAAGTAATTAATAAATCTCTCTTTAGCTTAGATATTGGTTTACCTGTCGATAAGTTGCAATCGCCTATCCGTGACTTCCTATTTGGGAAAAAACAATTTCAAGAAATGATTTTAGATGCTATTAATCGTCGGGGCAAGCCAATTAGATGTTATATTGCTATTACTCCCCTCATTGACAAAGAGATAGAAGGGGTAGTTTTGATTATGGTGGATATTGAGAAAATAAAGAGTATGATTTCTGCTCAAGAAATTGAAGCAAGACGACAGCAGTATCCAGAATAATAAAGAAAGAGTATGGCTTGCACCAACCTGCACGATCAGTATTTCAGTAGTCAGAATTAATGAAATTGGTAACTAGCAACTGACGTTAGTATGGAAAGTAATGTTACTTATTAAATATTAATATTGTCAATGTTTACATATTTACTCAAATGTTTGATAAATTGAAAGTAGAGGCAAAAAAATTATGCTTTTGTTTCTTAATTCCTTGATGAATAACGAGGTAATAAGCTGTGGATACTGCTATAAAATACGACATCGAAGTTATCCAGGAAGAAGCTCGTCAACTTGCTAGAAAGGGACTTGTTAACAGACAACAGCCAATATTTACCCTTTTTAAATATATTCCTGATCGTGAATGGGCTGATTTTGAGCATGAACTCGAAAATAACGAATATTTGCTCAGAGATAGGATTATTGACTTGCTTGGCTCGGAAAAATGGGAAGAAGATTGAAACAACACTAACAGTAAATCAACAATTAGCAAGATCGGACATCAATTCTCAATTCAAACATAAACTCTTATCAGCAATAGTTCAATCCCCCATATTAATTCTGGGGGTTTCCAATAATAATTTATGGCTTCAATTATAGGGTTTGGGTTTGATGAGTAAAATTACTCGTAGAAGTAGGGAATAGGATTCCTCTATTTTGAATTATTTAAAGCCACCTAAAAGTGAGTGTTTTTGAGGTTTTCTAGGTAAAGTACCTAAAATAGTCTCTGATAAGGAACTTGATAAATGGCTCTTAATTACAGGCATTTCTTGCCAACAAGTACGACAAAACCAGTAAATTTCAGACCTGCGTATATGCTGTAAAAGCAAGTCCGAACAACAAGGACAGTAATTCATAATACTAATTAAATCCTATTAATAAAAGTGGGGGCGACGCATTCGGGTGATAACCTATCGCTGAAATTATTCATATCCTGTCCGAATGCTTCGCCCGGTGTTCTAGCCGTCAATTAACCAGCCGAGTCGAGGTGAAAATAAAGTTGTTATATCTATAACTTAGTTTATAAATGTGAGGAAGTTGTGAGGATTCTTTCGATATCAACACATAGCTTATTATTTCTAAATATTAAAAAATATTAGAAAATATTAGATAGATATTTACTTTACGTTTCTTCAAGTTATATCCTCACAAGTTCCTCAAATTCTCTATGTATAAAAATAATTATGAAAACTGGAAGCAGAAGAATTTACTAAAAGCTTCTTCATCAAAATATTGATATATTTTAAAGGACTCTCAAATATGCTGGAAATACGACGCAATCAAGAAACAGATCGCCCATTCTCCAAAGAACAGGCCTTAGTCCTACCTTTTAATGCTGTTGGGATTGCAGATATTCCTTTTGTTGGTGGCAAAAATGCTTCCTTGGGAGAGATGATTCAAGAACTTAGACCCAAAGGAGTCAAGGTTCCCACCGGATTTGCTACCACAGCGTATGCTTATAGATACTTCATCACTACAGCGGGTTTAGAAGCCAGATTAAGAAAGATTTTTGCGGCCTTAGATGTTGAAGATGTGGATAATTTGCGGCAATGTGGTAAACAAGCGCGATCGCTCATGTTGGAAACACCATTTCCCCTAGACTTGCAAGAAGCGATCGCCAGATCCTACCAAACCCTTTGCCAAGAATACGGTGAAGATACCGACGTTGCAGTACGTTCCAGTGCCACCGCAGAAGACCTACCCGATGCTAGTTTTGCGGGACAGCAAGAAACCTATCTCAACGTTCATGGACTCAAAGGCGTACTAGAATCCTGTCATCAATGCTTTGCTTCCATTTTTACCGACCGTGCCATTTCCTATAGACAACTCAGAGGTTTTGACCACTTCGAGGTCGCACTGTCAGTAGGCGTACAAAAAATGGTACGTTCTGACTTAGCTAGTTCTGGTGTCATGTTCTCCATTGATACGGAAACAGGTTTTAAAAATGCAGCCCTAATTACAGCTGCCTATGGTTTAGGTGAAAACGTAGTTCAAGGTGCCGTTAACCCAGACGAATATTTAGTATTCAAACCCACCTTAAAACAAGGATATAAACCCATTCTGCAAAAACGGCTGGGAACCAAAGAAATTAAAATGGTTTATGACCAAGGCGGGATGAAACTAACCAAAAACGTCTCCGTTCTTCCCGCAGAACGTAATCAATTTGCCCTCAACAATGACGAAATACTACAACTTGCAAACTGGGCTTGCATCATCGAAGACCATTATTCCCAAGTCCGTGGTATGGAAACACCAATGGATATTGAATGGGCAAAAGATGGTATAACTGGTGAATTATTTATTGTCCAAGCTAGACCAGAAACAGTACAATCTCAAAAATCTAAAACCGTCCTTAAAACTTATCAACTTAAGGAAAAAGGTGAAGTTCTCCTCACAGGTCGTAGCGTTGGCGAAATGATTGGCCAAGGTAAAGCCAGAGTTATACTTGATGCCAGCCAAATCAACCTTTTCCAACCAGGAGACGTACTAGTTACCAACCGCACAGATCCAGATTGGGAGCCAATCATGAAACGTGCTAGTGCCATTGTCACCAACGCTGGTGGTAGGACTTGTCACGCTGCAATTATCGCCAGAGAAATGGGAATTCCTGCCATTGTCGGCTGTGGAAATGCCACAACAGTATTACAAACAGGACAAGAAATAACTGTTAGTTGTGCAGAAGGTGAAACAGGTAAAGTTTATGCAGGTTTATTGAATTTTGAAATTCAAGAATTACCTTTAGAAAACTTACCTCGTACCCGCACCAAAATTATGATGAATGTGGGTAATCCAGAGGAAGCACTAGGTTTAACCGCAATTCCTAATGATGGTGTAGGTTTAGCACGGATGGAATTTATTATTGCTAACCACATCAAAGCACATCCTTTAGCATTAATTCACTTTGATGAATTAGAAGACGAACTTGCTAAATATAAGATTGCAGAGTTAACAACCCAATACGAAAATAAAGCTGAGTTCTTTATTGCCCAATTAGCACAAGGTATTGGGACAATTGCCGCAGCATTTTATCCTAAACCTGTAATTGTTCGCCTTTCTGACTTCAAGAGTAACGAATATGCAAACCTCTTGGGTGGCAGACAATTTGAACCGAAAGAAGAAAACCCCATGATTGGTTGGCGTGGTGCTTCTCGCTACTATGATCCCCGTTACCGTGAAGGTTTTGCTCTAGAATGTGAGGCAATGAAACGGGTACGGGACGAAATGGGTTTAACCAACATGATTTTAATGGTTCCCTTCTGTCGCACTCCCGAAGAAGGAAAACGGGTACTCGAAGAAATGGCAGCCAATGGCTTGGTAAAAGGCGAAAACGGCTTAGAAGTCTACGTCATGTGTGAATTACCAAGTAACGTGGTCTTAGCAGACGAATTTAGCCAAGTTTTTGACGGCTTCTCCATTGGTTCTAATGACTTAACACAGTTAACTTTAGGACTAGACCGAGATTCAGAATTAGTAGCCCATCTGTTTGACGAACGCAATCAAGCCGTGAAAAGGACAATTGCTAAAGCGATCGCCACCGCAAAACAATTTAATCGCAAAATTGGTATCTGTGGTCAAGCACCCAGCGATTATCCAGAATTTGCCCGCTTCCTAGTTCAAGAAGGCATAGATTCTATCAGCCTCAACCCTGATTCAGTAATTAAAACGCTGTTAGAAATCGCCGCAGCAGAAGAGAATAGGGAATAGGTGACAGGTGACAGGTGACAGGAGTTCAGGAAGAAGAAAGAATTTATTTTACCCTGCCCCTCTGCCCCTCTGCTCCCCTGCCCCTCTGCTCCCCTGCTCCCCTGCCCCCTCTTCTCTTGCTGTTTATCCCTGTAGTTTTAGGACTTTGGACTAAGATTACAAACATAGTTGTCTAGATTTGGCTATTAATGGGTAGCTTTGTCCATATTTCTATGAGCGATTGCTAATCCTGTATAATACCCAGCATGAGAATTTTATTAGTAGAGGATGACACATTACTCAGTCAGAAACTAGCACAATTGCTAACGGAAAATCATTACTCAGTTGACTTAGCAACTAATGGTGAAATAGGTTTAACGCTGGCAATAGTAGTTAAATATGACTTAATTTTATTAGACTGGCTGATGCCTCAACTGGATGGTATCAGCCTGTGTCGCCAACTGCGATCGCTAGGGTACACTACACCCATTTTATTGCTCACTGTCAAAAATCGCCATGCAGATATTGTGGCTGGCTTAGATGCTGGTGCAGATGATTACATAACTAAGCCCTACAACGAAGCAGCATTGCTGGCAACAATTCGCTCTTTATTACGACGGAGTATAGAGTTTTCCACATCTAAGTTAACGTGGGGAAATCTATGTCTAGATCAAATCTCAGGCAAAGTAACTTATCTAGACCAAATAATTGCACTCACACCGACAGAATACAGTCTACTAGAATTATTTTTACAGCACCCTAATCGTCTGTTTAGCCGCAAAGTCATATTAGACCGACTGTGGGGATTTGATGATGCACCAGGTGAAAAGTCAGTCACCACACATATTAAAGACTTACGCAAGAAACTCAAAGCCGGAGGACTAGCAGAAGACATTCTAGAAACAGTCTATGGTATTGGCTATCGCTTAAAACTACACCTAAATGAGCCGCCAACTGCTCAACAGTGGGATAAATTAGCGAACGTCCCAGAAACAGAGTCAAATTACCCAGTCACTCATCCACTCAGTCTCCAAAATTTAACTTCTGTTAATCAAGTATTAGAACAATTTCAGACTTCTTTTAGTGAACAAGTAGAAATTCTAGAACAAGCCAAAAATGACCTGTTAGCTGGTAATTGGCACGCAGAATTACAACAAACCGCAAAAAAAGAAACACATAAGTTAGCTGGTTCTATGGAAACCTTTGGATATCCTCAAGGTTCTAGACTGGCACGAGCATTAGAAAATTTACTAATTCAAAATCGCACACTGACAGATACAGATATTACTGAGTTTTGCCAAATAGTCACAGCATTACGACAAGAACTAACAAATCCACCAGTAATTAATAATACCCCACCTCCACTCATACGCCAAAATCATCATATATTAGTAGTTGATGACGATACAAAATTAACCACCGTCTTGCAGGTTCAAGCAGAAGCTTGGGGTATGACAATGACAATTGCTCCTGATTTAGCAACTGCCCGTAATTTTCTGTCCTTGGCTACTCCTGATGCAGTTTTATTAGATTTGAATTTTCCAGATACACAAGAAGATGGAATCACTCTACTAGAGGAATTGTTAGAACGTACCCCTAAATTACCAATTATTGTGTTTACGGTCCGGGATAGCCTAGCTGACAGATTGGTGGTGTCACGTTTGGGCGCACGGCAATTTTTACATAAACCGGCAACAACGGCACAAATTTTTCAAACATTAACTTATGTTTTACCTCCAGTCCAGCCTTTAGCAGCCAAAGTTTTGATCGTGGATGATGACCCGGTAATGCTGGCAGGATTATCTGCTTTACTGACTCCTTGGGGACTAAATGTAATCACCCTTTCCCAATCCCAGGATTTTTGGCAAGTGTTAACAGCAACATCACCAGATTTAGTCATGCTTGATTTAGAAATGCCAGTAGTGAATGGCTTAGAATTGTGTCGAGTAGTGCGGCAAGATGCTCAACGAGGCAATTTACCCGTGTCTATAGTCACGATTCACAATGATATGGAATCTCTGCAACAAGCTTTTGCTAGTGGAGCCGATGATTTTATCACCAAGCCAATAGTAGAAACAGAATTAGTGACACGCATTTTCAATCTGATTGAAAGAAGACGATGGGCAACTACTCATATTAATTAGGGTTTGCTGAAAAACAATACTTTCACTTTAATTTGTATATCGGCAAGAATGACTTTAAAACTAATTCAAAGAGCTAAAGAAAAATTTCAAAAACTACTCCAGCAAATCACTCAAGAAAACGCTGAACAATGGCAGAAAACACAAGATTTTCTCCAACAGCAATTGGAGCAACAAGCCTTAGTCATGAAAATGACGCAACGGATTCGACAGTCCCTGAATTTACAAGATATTCTCCAAACAACAGTTGAGGAAGTGAGACAATTTTTGGAATGCGATCGCGTGATTGTCTTCCAATTTGCTCCTGGTTGGTGTGGAGCAACTGTAGTTGAATCTGTGGCACCAGAATGGATGGCAATTTTACCACTCCAGATTTATGACCCCTGCATTGGCGAAAAAAAGATTGCACTTTTTAAACAAGGCTTAGTTACTGCCAAAGCTGATATTTATAATGCTGGTATTAGCCCCTGTCATATCGAATTCCTGGCCAGTCTCCAAGTCAAAGCTAATTTGGTAGTTCCGATTCTCCTCAAAGATGAATTATGGGGTTTACTGGCTGCTCATCATTGTGCTGCTCCCCGTGAGTGGCAATCTTCAGAAATTGCTCTGTTACAACAGGTGGGAGAACAGGTAAGTATTGCCATTCAGCAAGCAGTTCTATTTGCACAGGTACAGACTGAACTGAGAGAACGCCAACAAGCAGAACAAAGTTTGCAGGAAAAAACAGCCATCTTAAGCTTATTTGCCAAGTATGCACCTGCGGGAATTGCCATGTTTGACAAAGATATGCGCTGTGTGATGGCCAGCCAAAGATGGGTAGACGACTATGATCTCGATTCTGTGGAATCGCTGATTGGGCGATCGCACTACGAAATTTTTCCCGACATCCCAGAAAGATGGCGACAGATTCATCAACGGTGTTTAGCTGGGATCAGCGAAAAATGTGATGAAGATTTATTTGTGCGAGCCGATGGCAGACAGCTGTGGCTATCTTGGGAAGTTCACCCCTGGTACACCGCTACAGGTGAAATTGGTGGTCTTATTTTTTTTAGTGACGATATTACCCAACGCAGACAGACACAACTGGAACTGCAACAACTGAATGCTGAACTTGAGCAACGGGTAGCCCAGCGCACCGAGGAATTGAAAACAACCAATGACCTGCTGGTAGAAACATTGATCCAGCAGCAACAAAACCAACGCATACTTGCCGAACAGGTACAACTCCTAGATTTAGCACACGACTCCATCATCAGCCGTGAGTTGAACGGCGTGATTACCTTCTGGAATCAAGGTGCAGAAAAGATGTATGGCTGGACGAAAGTTGAAGCCTTGGGTCAAATCTCCCATACTCTCTTGCAAACTCAATTTCCCCAATCATTGACAGAAATTGAAGCCCAATTGTTAGCAACAGGTTACTGGGAAGGAGAACTCACCCATTTCCGCCGCGATGCTCAATCTATAACTGTAGCCAGTCGTTGGGTTTTACAAACAGACAACGCCGGTCAACCAATCAAGATTTTAGAAATCAACAACGACATCACTCGACTCAAACAAGCTGAACAATTGCTGAAACTCCAGGCTGTGATCACCAGTAACATGGCAGAAGGTATCTGTTTAGTCAAAGCTGATAACGGAGTTATTGTCTATGCCAATCCTAAATTTGAGCAGATGTTTGGTTATGACCCTGGTGAACTCAACGGACAGCACGTTTCCATTGTCAACTATGCCAATGATTCGCTAACGCCTGAAGATGTACATCGAAGTATTGAGTCTAGCATCTTAGAACAGGGTGAAGTTACCTATGAAGTTCATAATGTCAAAAAAGATGGAACTCCATTTTGGTCTAGTGCCACGGCTTCTGTATTCCATCATCCTGACTATGGTGATGTTTTCGTTGCCGTACAGCAAGATATCACGGAACGCAAACGCATTGCCGATGACTTACGGGAGAGTGAAGAAAAGTTCCGTCAGTTAGCAGAAAATATCCAAGCTGTATTTTGGATGACAGATGCTAAACATGAACAAGTTTTATATGTGAGTCCTGCTTATGAAAGCATCTGGCAAAGAAGTTGTGAAAGTCTCTCTCAAAATCCTCAAGGTTGGTTAGATCCTATTCATCCACAAGACCGTCAGCGTGTGGAGATGTCTATTCCCGAACTGATAGTTACAGGACAGTACAATCAAAAATATCGCATTATCCGTCCTGATGGTTCTATCCGTTGGATTAGCGATCGCTCATTTCCCATCAAAAATGACAGAGGGGAAGTCATCCGGTTAGCTGGTCTGGTAGAGGATATTACTGAAGAGCAAAAAATTGAGGAAATGAAGAATGAATTTATGAGTATTGTCAGTCACGAACTCCGTACCCCATTAACTGCTATTCAAGCAGCACTGGACTTATTAAATAGTGGTATTTACGATCAAAAACCGGACAAGTTTAAACGAATGATGGAAATTGCCAGTATTGATTGCGATCGCTTGGTGCGTCTAGTTAATGATATTCTTGATATAGAACGCTTAGAATCTAGTAAGTTAATCGTAGAAAAGACTACCTGTCAAGTAAATGAATTGATTGAGCAAGCAGTGATGGTAGTGCAACCTCTTGCCCAACAGCAATATATTAACGTTAATATCTACCCTACAGAAGCACAAGTCTGGGCAGTGGCAGATGCGATTATTCAAACACTGACTAATCTTTTGGGAAATGCTATTAAATTTTCGCCTCCCAATTCCACAATTACTATTAATGTTGAACAACAGTCGGATTTTGTCTTAGTTCAAGTCACAGATCAAGGACAGGGTATTCCCACAGAAAAATTAGAAACTATCTTTGAGAAATTCCAACAAGTAGATGCTTCCGACTCTCGTAGCAAAGGTGGTACTGGTTTGGGTTTAGCTATCTGTCGTAGTATTATTAGTCAACATGGTGGACGCATCTGGGCTGAAAGCACTCTTGGTTTGGGTAGTACATTTTTATTCACTTTGCCAGTCTGTTAAAAGATGCAGAAGGCAAAAGGCTGGAGAGGAAAATGTTTTATTAATGACCAATGACCAATGACTAATGACCAATGACTAATGGCCAATGATTACTAAGCGATTATTAATTATAGATGACGAGGAAAGAATCCGCGAATTAGTACAAGCTTGTTTAGAAGATTTAGGCGGATGGGATACGTTGACGACTGCATCTGGAGAGGAAGGGTTGAAAATTGCCCAGCTAGAACCTGTGGATGCGATTTTACTCGATTTGTCTATGCCGGAAATGGATGGTTTGGCAGTATATGAACAACTTCAGGTAAATTATATCACTCGGTTAATACCAGTAATTTTACTCACGGCAAAAGTTTTACCCAGTGACCGCACCCGTTTTGTCAAACTGGGAATTGCTGGCATTATCAGTAAGCCATTTCAACCTCTCACTATTTGCCAAGACATTGCTGAGATTCTGGGGTGGGAGTTGTGTAAAAATTTGTAAATAAATTTCCATCTTTATTAGTTCTTTATTTTTTTAACTTAGCTTTGTAAAGCGGTAGCTAAGAATAAATACTTATTTTTTGCTTAATAATATAGGTTTATAGAGTTCACATTTTATTATTTATGGCTAATTTTACTTAAATTAGATGCAAAGTTTTTGTATCCAATGTGAGTTAATTTGGTCATAATACTATTCGGTTAAAAGATTTTGTAGGTTGGATTAAGCGACAGCGTAACCCAACAACCGACGATAAATGTTTGGTTACTCTTTGCTTCTCACCGCTACCGCGAAGGAGAAGCTACTGAGTGATCAAGAATTTCGCCCATTAATTCAGATTTCAACCGCAAATTTTCGATGAAAAATAAACGAGTATTGATCATAGATGACGAAGAAAGAATCCGGGAATTGGTACAAGTTTGTTTACAAGACTTAGGCGGATGGGATACTATAACGGCTGCGACAGGTAAAGAAGCGTTACAAATTGCTCAAACACAATCTATAGATGCGATTTTGCTCGATGTGTCTATGTCTGATATGGATGGTCTGACATTATACGAACAACTTCAGGCCAATGAGAAAACTCAATTAATACCAATAATTCTATTAACCGCAAAAGTTCTTCCAAGCGATCGCACCAGTTTTGCCCAAATGAAAATAGCTGGCATTATCACTAAGCCATTTAAAGCTGTCACTATCGCCCAACAAGTTGCTCAAATTCTGGGTTGGGATGAGAGATGTTAAAAATTTTCTAAATAAATTCGCATCTTTATCAGTTCTTTATTTTTTTAGTTTACCTTTCTTGAGTAAAGGTAAACTTTTTACACATTCCCATCCAGATATAGTTTATAGATATTAAAAATAAATATGGTTATTAATGAAACATTTGATTTAACAAACTGCGATCGCGAACCAATTCACATACCAGGGCTGATTCAACCCCACGGGGCTTTACTAGTTGTGCAAGCTTCCACTTTCCAAATCATTCAGGTGAGCAGCAACACATTGGAAATACTATATGTACCACCTGACCAGTTACTAGGCACATCACTACTAGATTTACTCGATAGCCAGCAAATTCAGCAAATTCAACAATGCATAACCAGAGATTTTGAGAGTATCAATCCCCTGAATATTACCATTACATATGGTAATAAATATTACCATTTTTATGGAATTGTCCATCGTCACAATGGCCTAATTATTTTAGAGTTAGAACCAAAACCGTCTGAGCAAACAACAGACTTTTTGGATTTTTACCAACAGGTGAGAGGCATCATTACCCAGATTCAGAAAGCAACCAGCCTGTTGCCAATGTGTCAATCAGTTGTCAAAAAAATAAGAGAAATTACAGGCTTTGAGCGCGTCATGATCTACCGATTTGATACCGACGGAGCAGGAAGCGTCATTGCCGAAGATACAGATCAAGAACTCTCCTATTTTGGCTTACGCTATCCAGTTTCAGACATTCCCAAACAAGCCCGACAGCTATATACACTTAACTGGTTGCGGTTGATACCAGATGTTAATTATCAACCTGTGGCCTTAATTCCAGACCATAATCCCCTGACAAACCAACCGCTAGATTTAAGTTTATCGGTGTTGCGGAGTGTTTCTCCTCTACATATCGAATACTTACAAAATATGGGTGTAACTGCTTCCATGTCCATCTCCCTAATCCAAGATCAAAAGCTGTGGGGATTGATTGCTTGTCACCACACCTCACCCAAGCATATTCCTTATAACCTCCGCACAGCTTGCGAGTTTATTGGCCAGGTCATGTCTGTAGAACTGGCAAATAAAGAAGCTAGTGAGCATAGCGACTACAAAATGCAGGTAAAACTACTACAAGCTGAATTTATCGAAGCCTTATCTCAAGCCAACACATTTTTAGAAGGAATTGAGAGCATCGGTAATAAACTGCTAAATCTGGTGAATGCTACGGGAGCCGTAATATCCAGTGGTAATAGATACATCCGCATTGGTCAAACCCCGTTAGAACTGGAATGTCATGCTTTATTGAATTGGATTAAACCCAATTTGCATCACAACGTATTTACTACACAATCCCTGTCTAAAGATTACCCGGCCGCAGAGTCATATAAAGATATTGCCAGTGGGGTATTAGCCTTAGAAATTTCTCAAGTACATCACAATTATATTCTCTGGTTTCGTCCAGAGGAAATTCAAACCGTGAACTGGGGTGGCAACCCAAACAAACCTGTAGAAATAGTATCAGATGGTAATGTGCGAATATCGCCGCGTAAATCCTTTGCATTATGGCAAGAAACAGTACAAGGCTGTGCTTTACCCTGGAAACGCTGCGAATTGCAAGCAATAGTTGAATTACGTAGCTTAATTGTGGGTGTTATTTTACGTCAAGCTGATGAATTGGCATTGATGAATTTTGAATTACAACGCAGTAATGAAGAACTTGATTCTTTTGCTTATATTGCCTCCCATGACTTGAAAGAACCATTGCGGGGTATTCATAACTATGCCAATTTCTTAATGGAGGACTATACAGAAATCTTGAATGATGATGGAGTTGAGAAACTAGAAACTCTAGTGCGTTTGACTCAACGCATGGAAGATTTGATTAATTCGCTACTGCATTTTTCCCAATTGGGTCGCGCTGATCTGCTGACTCAAAATCTAAATTTGCATGAGTTAGTGCAGCAGGTAATTGCCACATTAAATATGGCCCGTCCCGATAGTAAAGTTGAGTTTCGCATTCCCCAAACCTTGCCAATGATTCAGGGCGATCGCACACAAATAAATGAACTGTTTACAAATCTGCTGACTAATGCCATTAAATACAACAATAAACCAGAAAAATGGGTAGAAATTGGCTACATAGAACAGCATGAACAACAAAAACATTCATCTCTACCACTTTACTCCCGCATCTTCTATATCCGCGATAACGGAATTGGTATTGCCCAGGAACATCTCGAAAAGATTTTTCAGATATTCCGTAGATTACATGGGCGAGATGAATTTGGCGGTGGAACTGGCGCTGGGTTAACCATTGCCCGGAAAATAGTGGAACGGCATGGAGGACGAATCTGGGTAGAATCTGTCCTCAATCATGGTACTACTTTCTACTTCACACTTTCGATAACAGTAAACAAATGATTGACAGTTCACCTTCTTTGTGCAAGCAAACACCGCTGCTGTTAGTTGTGGAAGACAGCAACGAAGATTTTGAAGCACTGCAACGGCTAGTAAAACGATTGCCGGTGGCACAGCCCTTTGAGCCGCCCATTGTCGTCCCCATCCAACGATGTGTTAATGGTGAGCAAGCACTAGCTTTTCTTTACCGCACTGGCCAATATGCTGGTCTTGAATCTGTTCCTTATCCCAGCGTCATTATCCTGGATCTGAACTTACCAGGAACTGATGGCAGACAGGTACTACGCCAAATCAAACAAGACTATCATCTGAAAACCATTCCTGTTGTTATTTTCACCACTTCTAATAATCCAAAAGATATTAATGAGTGCTACCAATACGGAGCTAATAGCTACATTGTTAAACCCATAGATTTCACTAGATTAAAACATGATATTCAAACAATTCTAGATTATTGGTTTGTAGTCACAACCCTACCTAATTGCTGAGAGGAGGCAGGAGGCAGGGGAGTAGGGGAGTAGGGGAGCAGGGGAGCAGGGGGCAGGGGAGGCAGGGGAGGCAGGGGAGGCAGGGGAGCAGGGGAGCAGGGGAGCAGGGGAGCAGGGGAGCAGGGGAGCAGGGGAGCAGGGGAGCAGGGGAGCAGGGGAGCAGGGGAGATAAATAACCCAATTACCAATCACCAATTACCAATTACCAATTACCAATCACCAATTACCAGCAACTTGAGTTAGAGTTTTATGAGACAAAAACAATGTACCGTTCTCATCATTGAAGATTCTCCCGAAGATCGGCAACTTTATCGTCGGTATTTACGGCATGATAGCGAATATTCATACACCATCCTGGAGGCCAACCAGGGAAAGCAAGGTCTGGAACTATGGCAGCAGCAACAGCCAGATATGGTATTACTAGATTACCGCTTGCCAGACATGGATGGACTGGAATTTCTCAAAAAATTGTCTTTGCAATTCACGAATGTGCTAACTCCCATCATTGTCTTAACTGGACTGGGAGATGAAGCGATCGCAGTTCAATCCCTCAAAAATGGCGCTCAAGATTATTTAGTCAAAGGCAAACTCACCGCACCAAAACTTTCTCATGCTATTCATAGCGCATTAGAAAGAAATCAATTAATCAAACAACTGCGGATGCAGCAGCAACAACAACAAATATTAGCTGCTATCTCGCTGCGTATTCGTGAGTTTTTGCGTTTAGATGAAATTCTCCAAACAACTGTACAAGAAGTGCGGGAATTGCTGACAGCAGACCGGGTAATAGTGTACCAGTTTCACCCAGATATGAGTGGTGAAATTGTGGCTGAGTCCGTACTACCTGAATGGACACCCGCCCTCAAATGTCAAATTGAGGATACCTGCTTTCGAGAAAATCAAGGTATAGCCTATCGTAATGGTAAAATTCTGGCTATTACTGATATTTATCATGCAGAACTAAAAGACTGCCATATTCAGTTATTAGAAAAATTTGAAGTTAAAGCTAATTTGGTTGTGCCAATTGTGCTGAACCAAGAAGTAAATGATCAGCACAATTCTAGTCAACAACTTTGGGGGTTACTTATTGCTCATCAGTGTAATAGAACCCGTGAGTGGCAAGAAGCTGAAATAGATTTACTCCAACAACTATCTGTACAAATTGCTGTAGCTATCAAACAAGCAGAACTGTATGAAAATCTTCAAAATTTGAATGCTTCTCTAGAAACTAAAGTAGAAGAACGAACTCAAGAACTAGAAGCGAGTGAGCGAAAATTCCGGGCTATATTCAATCAGAGTTTTCAGTTCACAGCACTGCTAACCACCGAAGGAATTTTACTCGAAGCCAACCATACATCCTTAACTTCTGGCGGTTTAAAACTAGAAGATGTGATCAATAAACCATTCTGGGAAATTTACTGTTGGCAAATTTCTAGCACTACTCAAGAGCAATTAAAACAAGCGATCGCCCGTGCAGCCCAAGGGGAATTTATTCGCTATGAAGTAGATATATTATGTATTGAAAATCAGATCATTACCATAGACTTTTCCATTCGTCCCCTCAAGGATAAATTCGGAAAAGTGATGTTACTCATCCCAGAAGGCAGAGATATTACAGAGCGTAAACAAGCCGAAACCACCCTAAAAATACAAGCCCAGATTCTCAATGAAATTCACGATGCAGTAGTTTCTACAGATGTCAATGGCATTATTCAAACCTGGAATCAACCTGCCCAAAGAATATATGGCTATACTGCGACTGAAGTTATCGGACAGCACATTGGTTTACTTTACTTCTCAGAAGAATTAGCACAATTACCACAACTGGTGTTCCAACCTATATTCAAATATGGAAGTTATGAAACTGAATTACGCACTCGCACCAAGTCAGGAAAAGAGATATACATTAGCTTGCGGCTTTCTGTGATGCGAGATGAGCAAGGTAACATTATTCGGCTCATTGGTTGTTCCCATGACATCAGCAAACGCAAGCAAGCAGAAATAGCCTTACAGCAACTCAATCAAGAACTAGAAGATAGAGTTGAGAGACGTACCGCCGCTTTACTTCAGAGCGAACAACGGTTTGCAAATTTAGCTGCCGCAGCACCAGTAGCCATTTTCCGTTTCGACTTAGATGGTAACTGTCTATACGTGAATGATTACTGGTCGAAAATGATGGGTAGAAAGGCTGAATTAGCATTAGGGAAAGGTTGGCTAGAAACCCTACATCCAGACGACCGAGAACGCCTTCACCAAGAATACCAACAAGCATTACAGACAACATTCACAAGAGGAGAACGTTACCAAAATGAAGCCAGAAGTGTCAAACCAGATGGCACTATTATCTGGTATTACTGTCAAGCAGTAGCCGAAACCGATAGCAATGGCAATATAATTGGCCAGATCGGCACTCTCACAGATATCACCAACCGCAAACAGGCGGAAATAGCTCTGCGTGAAAGTGAAGAATTTAACCGCAGCATCTTTGAAAACAATGCCGACTGTCTCAAAGTTTTAGACATGGACGGCAAAATCATTTCCATGAACCAACCAGGATTGGCATTAATGGAAGTTGATGACTATGATCAGGTCTTGGGTAAAGAATGGATAACATTTTGGCCGGAAGCATATCAATCAGCAGCTATTCAAGCCATTGAAACTGCAAAAAGCGGAAATGTTGGTAGTTTCCAAGGATTTTGCCCAACTGCCAAGGGAACACCAAAATGGTGGGATGTCTTGGTTGCTGCTGTACCTGACTTACAAGGAAAACCACTGCGCCTGATCGCTAACTCCCGTGATATCACAGTTAATAAACAAGCAGAACAACAACTGCAAAACCTGTCAGATAGATTACAACTAGCAGTGAAATCTGCTCAATTAGGTATCTGGGATTATGACTTGATCAGCAACTCCCTAGTTTGGGATGAGCGAATGTATGAGATGTTTGGAGTTAATAGTCAGAATTTTGACATAACAGAGAAAGCTTATGAAAAATTTTTACAATTTGTTCATCCTGATGATAGAGTTGCTTTCCATGAAAATTTTCAACAAGCAATTGACCTCAATCAAGAATTCGATACAGAATTTAGAATCATTTGGCCTAATAGCTCAATTCGCATTATTAAAGCCTATGGAATTATTCAGAACAATTCCCAAGGGCAACGCCAACGGATAATCGGCATTAACTTTGATATTACGGAACGCCGACAAGAAGAAATAGAAAATAAACAACTCAAAGAACGTTTAGAATTTGTCCTCTCAGCCAGTCCTGCCGTTATCTACACTTGCCAAGTATCTGATAACTTTGATGCTACCTTTATCAGCAGCAATGTCAAGAAAATTCTTGGTTATACAACAGAAGAATGGTTGACAGAACCAAATTTTTGGTTGAGTCATATTCACCCAGAAGACTTACCGCTAGTTTTAGCAGGACTAGCCCAAGTTGAAGAAGTGGAATATCACCTCCACCAATATCGCTTTCTTCACAAAAATGGTAATTATCTTTGGATAGAAGATAAGTTTCACCTGGTGCGAGATCAAGCCGGAAAACCTGTAGAAATTATTGGTTATATTGCCGATATCACCGAAAAGCAAGCCGCACTTCAAGAACGTGAACTAGCCCAATTAGCTTTGCGAGTGAGTGAAGAACGTCTCATATTGGCACTAGAAGCTTCTGGAGATGGATTATGGGACTGGAATATCATCACTAATGAACTCTATCTCAGCCCTCAATGGCTAGAAATGCTAGGCTTTGAAGTTGGGGAGTTACCTAGTCATGTCAGTACATGGGAAAAATTAGTTCACCCAGAAGATCAGCCTTATGTGCAAGAAAAACTCAATGCCCATCTGCAAGATGCTTCTTGTGATTACAGACTCAACTATCGAGTCCAAACTAAAGCAGGTTCATATAAGTGGATTGCGAACTATGGTAAAGCTGTAGTTCGAGACGCACAAGGAAATCCCTTGCGGATGACAGGCACTCATCGGGACATTACCGAAACTAAAAATGTGGAATCAGAACTACGCGAAGTTAATGAAAGATTAGCGATTTCTAATGAAGAACTTGCCCGCGCTACCCGTCTTAAAGACGAGTTTCTAGCGAATATGAGTCATGAACTCCGTACTCCCCTTAATGGCATTTTGGGTATATCTGAAGCATTACAAGATGAGGCATTTGGGTTAATAAATGAGAAACAAAAACGGGGTATGCAAATTATTGAGCGTAGTGGAAAACACTTATTAGAATTAATTAACGACATTTTGGATTTAGCCAAAATTGAAGCTGGTCAAATGAAATTCGACTATGCTTTGATAGAAATCAGTCCTCTTTTAAAGTCCAGTTTGGCCTTTATTAAACAGCAAGCTTTCCAAAAACAGATTCAGTTAGATTTGAAAATTGAACCTAATCTGCCAAATCTATTAATAGATGAAAGGCGCATCCGCCAAGTTTTGATTAACCTGCTGAATAATGCTGTAAAATTTACACCACAAGGCGGTCGGATTACTGTAGAAGTTACCCACAAACCACTAGAATTCATAGCAGAGATAACATCCTGGCAAGATTTTATTCGCATTGCGGTAATTGATACTGGTATCGGCATTCCTCCAGAAAATATCAATAAACTGTTTCAACCTTTCATACAAATTGATAGTTCCTTAAATCGTAAATATGAGGGGACTGGTTTGGGGCTTGCTCTTGTGAAGCGGTTTGTGGAAATACATGGAGGTAAGGTTGCTGTTACCAGTGAAATTGGTGTAGGTAGTTGTTTTACTGTTGATTTACCTTGTGGCAATATCTCTGAATCTACTCCCAATGCAGTAGATGAAGTATCATCACCGCAAAATCCCACTCCTATCAGCATAGTAGAGGATGCACCGCTGATTTTGCTGGCAGAAGATAACGAAGGTAATAGTTTTACTATTTCTGGTTACTTAGAGTCCAGAGGATACCGCATGATCTTGGCACAGAACGGGCAAGAAGCTATTGATCTTACTAAAGCAGAACTTCCTGACTTGATTTTGATGGATATTCAAATGCCAGAAGTGGATGGTTTGGAGGCAATCAAACAAATTAGATTAGATGCAAATTTGATACATATTCCTATCATTGCTCTGACAGCGTTAGCTATGCCTGGAGATGAGGAAAAATGCTTACAAGCAGGAGCAAATGACTATCTTTCAAAACCTGTCAAACTCAAGGAACTAGTAACGATCATCCAACAGCTTTTACTGGTAAAGGATAGTGGGAATATGCAACTGCGAATATAATTGGGGTTTTCCCCCACAGCCAGAATACATATTTCCCCCTACATCCTTTTCCTCACCCTACACCCTTTCTTCTGACTGCAACTTTTCCAGTCGTGCAAAAACTTCTGCACTGTGAATATTGGGATTTACCTTCACAAAAGTCTCCCGCACAAAACCTTGAGGATCAATGATAAAACTATGGCGCATAGATACATAACCAATCCAAGAACCATAAGCCTTACTAACTGCACCATTAGTATCAGCCAATAAAGGGAATTTTAATCCTTCAGAATCACAAAATTCGGCATGGGAATCTATATCATCAGCACTCACACCAATAATCTGAGTGTTTTTTTCTAGATATTTGGGTAAGTCTTGTTGAAAACGTCGCGCTTCAATAGTGCAGCCAGAAGTAAAGTCCTTGGGATAAAAATACAGCACTACCCACTGACCACGCAAATCAGAGAGGGAGATTTTGCCATCTCCTGTATTGGTGGGTAAGGTAAAATCAGGTGCAGGTTGGTTAATTGCAGGTAATTTACCACCCAAAGCATTAGCTGTGGGAGTAAAGTTCAACCAACTGATAAGAGCAAAACAACCGGCAAATAAAATGCTGATAAAAATGCGACGAGAAATCATAGTTGCAAATGAGAATGATAACTTAACATAAGTTAACATTCTTATCAGCTGCTATTCTGAATCCGGCTGAGATTGTGGCGGATTTTCTGTACTTTCGATGTATTGGCTATCTATAAGGAAAGCACCTCTAGTAAAGCGTACTCCCCAATAACCTCCAGGACGACGGTCAAGGACTATACCTTCTTCACCAATACTGATGATATCAGGAGGGCGCAGCATGGGCATAGGGTCAGCAGTTTTGACGTAGGGTGGTAGAGAGACGACGCGAACTTTACTACCAATGGGGAATTCTGGAGACATTTTCAGAACGTAGGAGTGTAAATTAATTTATAACTGATAAAAAATAGACTAACGCTTTCAGAGATACTTTAATTATCACTTACTTGCTTGACAGTTTCTGAACCAAGAATCTCCTTGTCTTTAGGCAGGAGAGTGTCAATTTAAAGATTAACCAGAATCATGCAAATCGGAATACCTTGTTTGTTTATGCGTGGTGGCACATCACGGGGTCCTTATTTTCTGAAAGAGGATCTTCCATCTGATGAAAGAGTGCGAAATAAAATACTATTGGCTGTGATGGGTTCACCGGATGAACGACAGATTGATGGGATTGGTGGTGCAACAACTCTCACGAGCAAAGTAGCAATTTTGTCGCCATCTGAACATCCATGGGCAGATGTGGATTTCCTGTTTGCCCAAGTGAATGTACTCACTCCGAAAGTTGATGTAAGTCCTTCCTGCGGTAACATCTTAGCAGGTGTAGGCCCGGCGGCAATTGAAAAAAATCTTGTTTCAGCAGATGTAAATGGTAAAACAACAGTCAAGATTCGTGCTGTAAATACGGGCGCATTGATTGAGTCCGTAGTTTGTACACCAGGAGGCCAGGTAACTTACGAAGGTGATACAGCGATTGACGGTGTACCTGGCGCAGCAGCACCGATTTTGCTCAATTTTATGAATATTGTTGGGTCTAAGACAGGCAAACTTTTACCTACTGGTTATCTGAGCGAAGAAATTGAAGGAATTCAAGTCACCTGTATTGATGTGGCTGTACCGATGGCGATCGCACAAGCTGAAGCTTTAGGTAAGACAGGTTATGAAACTAAGGCAGAACTCGATGCTGATACTGCTTTTTTGGAGAGAATAGAAGCAATTCGTCGCATTGCGGGTGAAAGAATGGGATTAGGGAATGTAGCAAACAGCGTTATCCCCAAATTCGCCATTATTGCTCCACCACGTCAAGGAGGTAGTATTACTTCCCGCTATTTTGTTCCAGATACTTGTCATGCTGCTCATGCCGTCACTGGGGCTATATGCGTTGCCTCCTGCACTTTACTCCAAGGTTCTGTTGCTGATGGTATGGCCAAGGTGACAGACTCGGAACAGCAAAATATCATCATTGAGCATCCTTCCGGAAAAATAGAAATTTCCTTGGTTATTCGTCAACAAGGCTCAGAAATAGTTATTGAACGTGCAGGGCTATTACGAACAGCCAGGTTGCTATTTTCTGGTAATGTTTATATTTCTTCTCACCTATGGACTTAGGAGATGGGAAACGAGAAATCAGGGTCATGGGGCATTTTGAGCATTGGGTCTGAAAAATCTCCCATGCTATGACGCTCTATGCCCTATTTCCTACCTTGACAACAATAGCTGCTTGTAAATGTTGTTATTTATACTCCTGTTAAAATCACAATAAGTTTTCGTTAGGAATATCTATGTCAGAGTCAGAGACAAATCTTCAGCATCAAATGAAACGGGAATTAGGGTGGTTTGATACTACCATTATTGGACTAGCCTCAGTTATCGGTGTAGGTATTTTTGTTAGTCTTGGTATAGCTGCTGGACTATCTGGTTTATCTGTAATTTTTGCGTTAATTTTAGCTGGATTTTTATCAGCTTGTAATAGTTTGAATTTGGCTCAACTAGCAGCAAATAATCCAGTGAGTGGTGGAATTTATGAATATGGTTATAAGTATCTAAACCATTGGCTAGGGTTTACTGGTGGCTGGATTTATCTGTTAGGTAAAACTGCTGTTGCTGCCACGGCTGCTCTAGGTTTTTCTGGCTATTTTCTGAACGCTGTAGGATTATTTGATAAAGGATTTATTGTACCCGTTGCAGAAGCATCTGTTTTAATAATTACCTTAGTTGTGCTGGGAGGTATGAAGCGTTCTAAGGTAACGACAACAGTAACGGTTTTCATCACAATTTTGTCCCTGGTTTTTTTGATAGTTACTGGTTTGTTAGTTCATTCTGCTACGGGATTTGAATATTTAACTTTTTCTCAAAATAATTCTGATAATTTACTCAAAAATTTGCTGGAGTCTACAGCTTTGATGTTTGTTGCTTATAATGGTGCTGCTCGGATTGCTATGGTTGCGGAAGAAATCAAAGAACCACGGAAAAATATCCCTAAAGCTATTTTATTAACAATTGTCGTCACTCTAGTTCTTTATATAGGAGTGGCAATAGTGAGCTTGGGTTCTATTGGTGCAGAGGCTTTAAGTGATACGACAGCGCAAACAGCATCTTTGGAAAGAGTAGCATTGAGTTTTGGTATTCCGGGAGCATCTAATATTTTAGCAATTGGGGCTACTACTGCTATGCTTAGTGTCCTCCTCAGCATTATTCTCGGACTATCCCGACTACTATTAGCTATGGGAAGACGGGGAGATATGCCCAGCTTTATGGCACAGTTAAATAGTTCTGAAACTACACCTTATTGGGCAGTCTACTTTATCTGTGCTGTTATTATGCTTTTAGTTTTAACTGGTAATGTAAAAACTACTTGGTCTTTTGGTGCTTTTGGTGGTTTATACCGTTGTATTATTGTCAGTTTAGCTGCCCTAAAATTGAGTGATGAAGAGCGATTATATCCTAAATGGTTAAGCTGGATTGCTTTGTCATCCTGTCTATTTTTAGCTTTTTGGATAGAGTGGCAAGTTTGGTGTATCAGTTTTGGATTGATTGGTATAGGTTTAATTTGGCATTCTGCTATCCATCGGATCAAACTATCTGAAACAATAAATAAACCCATTCCATAGTGGGTCAACAAACCCTACTTACATTAAATATTTTCTGCACATCAGTTAATGGTAAATCCCAAAGAAATTCTGGTTGCCAAGTATCTGGGTCAAAATTGGATTCACAACCACGTTGATATGCTTTTTGTAGTTTTTCCCAGGAAAACTGTTGTTGATAATTAAGATTTCTGTAAATCATCCGCAACAGTCCTAACCCTAACATTAGGTTAGCAACAGTAAATTTTGCCCCTAATAAAAATGCTTGTACTTCTGCTTCACCAACGGGATCTATCGCGTAACCAGTGAGGACGTGAACACCATCATGTAACTGTTTACGACGGCTTCCTGTGGTGAAGGGTTGTAAGTTGTTTTTATGGATAAAATCTGCCCAAGTTCTGCCAAATGTGCCGTTAGGAAGGGAGTTCAATTTTTCACTATTTACAACTTGGGGAACATTTAATCCCTTAGCTTCAGTCCAACGGTCTAATAAATTTAAAAACTTTTCAAATCTGTGGGGATTATTTGGATCAGTGGTGAAAAATTCCATCATATTAATTCGTTATTTATATTGTAAGTAGCTTGGTTAACAATTGGTTTAGGGACTGGTTACAGGGTAAAGGGTTTTTCACCCTTCCCTATTTATTGGAATTTTAAAACTTTAATTCGTCCTACCTGATTGACGACGTGAACCGCGATTTTCCCACATTTGTTTGAGTTGTTCCCGTTGTGCTGGAGTCAAAACTGCTTCCATTTGTTTTCTTGATGACTCCCTAATTGTCTGAATTTGGTTTTTCTGTGTGTCAGTTAAATTCAAGGAAGTAAAAACATCTTTTTTCCATTTACCTCTACCTTCACCTTGTGAAGATTGGTTTTGACGTTCTTGCATAGCTGCTTTTAACTGTTCTTTTTGTTCATCTGTCAGAACTTTATCCATTTCCGCACGAGTATTGCGACGAATTTTTTGGATTTCGGTTTTCTGTACATCCGTTAGTCCCAACTTTTTCCAAGGTCCTTTTTCAGCGTATCCTTGACCTGGTTGACCTGAAGGAGAAGTTTGTTGTGCTTGCGCTACAAAGGGGGTTGCTGTTAAAGTCAGAGCAAAAGCAGCAGCTATAAATGATAAGGTCTTGCTTTTCATAAATTCTTTTGTGTTGTTTCTGGTTGGATGTCACCATAATATAAATTTATCCCTGGCAACAACATGAGGAGAAAGTCACGTCTATACCCATGACTTTAGTCATGATCTAAATTTGACTAATATAGAGCAAAATAACATTGAGGAGTCATCCAATTTTGGATTTTGGATTGACCCCACAGATAAATCCGGGACTTGTAGCATTAAGAAATTAAGTAAGAATTCAGAAGTCAGGAGTCAGAATGCTTATGAAATAAAGAATAGAGAGCAGTGAGATTTTATCAACATCATCAACTTTGACTAAAAAAGCCTTTATTCTCCTGACTTGGAGTATTTTCTATCCTGAATACTTACGAAATTACAGGTCAGGAGTCAGAAGTTGTTTAATTATTCTATTCCCTATTTTTATGTCTCGTCCTATCCAAATTAATAATCATCCATTTCGATTTCTATTGTATTTAGAATGGGTATTACTGGTTTTTTCAGTATTAATGGTAATTTTACCCTCACCATCACCCAAATTTGCTGCCAAGTTTCCAGAGTTAACTATTTGTAGTTTGGCTTTTTTTGGCTTGATGGGGTTACGATTACCTACCAGTAATCAATTTGGGAAGATTATATATACCGCTACAGAAGTATTTTTAATTCTCATTACTGGATTTTTTGGCGGAAGAACAGCGCGACTTTTTCCGTTTCTCTATTTAATTTTAGTAACTCGTAGTTGTTTAATCTTTCAATTGCCAGGACGTTTAACGGTTACTTTTTTATCATTTGTCTTATTTTTAATGACGTTGAAGACTCGCTTGCCACCTAATAGATTAACACCAATAGTACAAGAAAGATTTCGATTTTTCAGTTTTAGTTTGTCCGTTCTATTTGGTTTAAGTTTAGTATTTGTTTTAGTATTGATGAATGCTGTTTTGTCTGAACGTCAGAGTCGAGAAAAGCTAGCGATCGCTAACGACAAACTGCGTCAATATGCTCTAAAAATCGAAAATCAAGCTACTTTAGAAGAACGCAACCGTATCGCTAGAGAAATTCATGATTCTCTAGGACATTCTTTAACTGCTTTAAATTTACAATTAGAAACTGCTCTCAAACTTTCTAAATCGGATATGCCCAGAGCCATGACCTTTTTAGCCAGGGCTAAGGAACTAGGTTCTAAGGCATTACAAGATGTGCGAAACTCAGTTTCTACCATGCGATCGCATCCTTTACAGTCACAATCTTTAGCACAAGCAATTAGTATCTTAGTAGAAGATTTTCAACGTGCCAATGGAATTTTACCAACTTGTCTAATCTCCTTAGATTATCCCATACCCACGGAAATGAGTATTCCTATTTATCGCATTATTCAAGAATCATTTACAAATATTTCTAAATATGCACAAGCATCATTAGTGCAACTAGAATTAACTACAACAGATAAAGCTGTAAAATTAATAATTCAAGATAATGGTAGAGGTTTTGATGTTACTCAAAATACAACAGGCTTTGGTTTGCAAAGTATGCGCGATCGCACTTTAGCACTAGGAGGCGAATTTACAATTAACTCTGCTCAGAATTCTGGTTGTCAAATAATAGTTGATATTCCCTTAGTTAGGTGGAAAACATGATTAAAGTCTTACTTACAGATGACCAAAGTTTGATTCGTCAAGGTTTAAGAGCATTACTAGAATTAGAAACAGATTTAGAAATAGTTGGAGAAGCAGAAAATGGAGAAATTGCCATTCATTTAGTGCAAGAACTACAGCCAGATGTGGTTTTAATGGATATCAGAATGCCCATTATGGATGGAGTTGCAGCAACAAAAACCATTCAAACCCGTTTTCCGGCTACAAAGGTATTAGTATTGACAACATTTGATGATGATCAATATATCAAAGCTGCATTACAAAATGGTGCAATGGGTTATTTACTCAAAGATACACCTTCAGAAGAATTAGCAGTTGCTATTCGCGCTGTTAATAAAGGATTTTCTCAACTAAGTCCAGGAATTGTTAAAAAACTTTTAACTCAATTTCCAGCCACAGCACCCGACCCTGAAAAATCCATACCACCAAGTTTAGTCGAACTCACACCCAGAGAAAAAGAGGTTTTACGGTTAATTGCTAACGGTGCCAGCAACCGAGAAATTGCTCATACACTCTACATTTCTGAAGGAACAGTCAAAAATCATGTTACTAACATTTTAGGTAGACTTAATTTGCGCGATCGCACCCAAGCCGCTATTCTTGCTAATACATTTTTATCCTATTTAGAATAGCAAATATCAAATTTGGATTTTGAATTGATTCCACGAAAAATAAATGTGGAGACTTGTAGCATCCAGAAGCTAATACTGATTAATGAAATATCAACTACTTAGGAGCAACTACTGAGAAATAAGGTTCAAATAGAACTCATAAATTCTATATCTTATTGTATCAGTTTTATCAGAATTATTGCTAAAAACATATTTTTTGAGTTCTATAAAATGTTATTTTATTGAGCATTAGCAAAAAATCTTCACAATTATTAATATAAATAAATAAATATTTTTTAACAGTAAAAAAATCGGCTGATATAGTTTTCAATTCGCAATCTATAAATGAGTATATGCTCACTTTATCTGAAATTATATATATATAAATTAACACTAAATTCAGTAATGTTACGGTATTATATTAATTCTGACTACTTGATAATTAAATCAATAGCCAATGAGGACAAAAGCATCCATTGACACAGTGCCGTTATTGCTAAAACAACAATTTGGCAACATAACTGGAAATGGTAATTAATTTTTCCCGCCCGCTTTAGAGAAATCACACCTAATGATTGGGTGACTAGAAGTTATTTATCAAAACCTAGTTTAGAGTTCAAACATAAACCGTGTCTACTGTAAAACCCATAGTTTTTTCTTGAGCGGGTTTTATTGCCAAATCCTATATTTACTGCTGTAAATATTTAGCAATACTCAACCCCTAATCACTGACCGCCGTTGTAAATTTCTTACTCACTCTCACATTTAAACCGCAGGAAAAGAATCATTATGGCAATTAACACAGAAAAACTGGGCATGATTTTGCAAAACTTTGTTGCTGCTACAACAGATGTTCAAGGAGCAGCACTTGTTACTCCAGATGGTTTACCTTTAGCAGCAAGTTTACCTGGTGGCATGGACGAAGAACGGGTATCAGCAATGTCAGCATCCATGCTGTCTTTAGGTGAAAGAATTGGTATTGAGTTAGCCAGAGGTACAGTTGACCGCATCTTTGTAGAAGGAAAAAAAGGCTTTGGCATCTTAACTGGTTGTGGTGAAGATGCAGTATTTCTAGTTTTGGCTAGTGAATCCGCCAAACAGGGAGTATTAATGCTAGAAATCAAACGAATTCTCCAAGAACTAAAACTAGTTTTGAACTAAATGAGCCAAATCAAAGATGACTTAATAGCAAGTTCCATCGTATACAAATCTTAGTTGATCTAGGCAACTGTATATCCACTAAGAACAAACTATCAAAGAGATTTAGGAGCTTTCTCAAAACAGTGAAGAATCAATCATTAATTTGTTTATTTAGGGAGTAAATAAACATGGAGATTATGCGGTTAATTGTCACGGGGTCAGTAGGTGCGGGTAAATCCACGTTTATCCGTTCCGTTAGTGAAATCGAAGTTGTAGATACAGATACCCGTGCCACTGATGAAACAGCATTACTCAAACAAAGAACCACCGTTGCCTTTGACTTTGGAAGACTGCAATTTTGCCCGGAAATGGCTCTACATCTCTATGGTACACCTGGTCAGTCTCGGTTTGATTTCATGTGGGATATTTTGATTCGTAAAGCTCATGCTTATATCTTATTAATAGCAGCACACCGAGCTAGAGAATTTCGTCAAGCGCGCAAAATTCTCAATTTTATGCAAGAAAGAGTCCAAGTTCCCATGATTATTGGTCTAACACACACCGATTGTCCTGGTGCATGGTCTGAAGAAGATGTGTACCTTGCCATTGGATATGTGAATGAAGAGGAAAGACCACCTATGGTTAGAGTCAATCCCAACGAAGGAGATTCTGTCGCAGAAGCTGTAATTGCCCTAGTACAGCATTTAATGGAGACTTGTCCAGTTGAATCTATCTGATAGCTATGAATATTTTAGGACTATTTCCTAAAAAAATCTGATTTTTTGGAAGTTACATTGCGGAAAAATTTATTCAAAATTAGTTCAACATTGGCATTTTTTTAATCAGGAGATAAATCATGACTATTACTGGTAATTTTGCCGATTTTTCCTTACCTGAATTGCTCCAGTTTTTAGATCAAGGGAAAAAAACAGGAATACTTAGCATTGAATTTTTAGCTGAAGAAAATGATAATAAAAAAAAGCAAGTTTATTATATCTGGCTACATCAAGGTCGTGTAGTCAGTGCTGCTGATCGTTTAGACCAACAAGGCTTAATATTAATGATTGCTCAAAGAGGGTGGATCAGTGAACGAGTAATTTCTAGAGTCACACAAATTTCCTCTTGTTTTATTAATTCACCATTGGGATTATGCTTAAAAGCTCAAGGATTAGTGCAACCAGAACAACTAAAACTGCTATTTAATAGCCAAGTTCTGCGACCAGTATGTGCCTTATTCCAAGTCAAGGATGCTCTCTTTAGATTTGAACCGACATCAACATTGCCTTTAGGGGAAATGACAGGTCTGAGTATGTCTGCAACTGAGGTCATATTAATTGGCTTGCGTGCGCTACGAGATTGGAGAGCTTTAGAAGAAAAGCTACCAGATCCAACTTCTGGATTGTCAGGATTGATGCTCAAGCAGACCAAAGTACAACTAAATGCTCAGGAATGGCAAGTATGGGAATTTGTGAACGGACAAGTATCTCTACAACATATTGCTAATCAACTCAGTATACCCATAGTAACTATTCAACAAATTGCTTTCCGATTGATTGTAGTTGGTTTAGCAGAAGAGTATTTTATGGTTGCAGCTACACCCACTTATACCCTGGAAGAATCTCTTTCTACCTCTACTCCCACACTTACTTTTCCAGAACCAGTACAGGAAACTGTACCTGCAATCAAAGCCACTGAAAAGCCCCCTGTTAGTCAATCATTCCTCAAAAATTTAGTTGGTTTTCTCCGCAGTAAAGCAGCTTAATTTAACAAGGTAATTTTGGTGTTTGAAAGGAAAAAATAAACAGTAAACATTCAACAATAAAAAAGGATTAGTTATGACTGTAGAGCCTAACGTTTTTATGAAAACAATGGAAAGAAGAATTGGTTTAACTTCTGAAGATAAATCTATTCTCAAATCTAACGAAGCTTGGGGACTAGAAAATGCATCCACTATGGCTGATCACTTCTATGCTTATTTAGGACGTGATGAAGAAATGAATGCCATTTTAAACAAAACTGAGGGACGAATTCACCGATTACATGAAACATTTATTCAATGGTTTCATCAAATGTTTACAGGTATGGATGATTGGGGTCAAGCCTATGCTGATTGTCGTTGGCATATTGGACTTGTTCATGTCAAAATTGGTATTGCGCCTCAGCACGTAGTTCCAGCTATGGCAGTTGTCATTCATGAAGTTGGTAAAAAGCTCAAACTTGATGGCAAATCAGAAGAATTAAAAGATGCATTAGGTCGAATTTGTATGATTGATTTAGCTTTTATTGAGCAAGCTTATGTAGAAGTTTCTTCATCTGCGGTACTTAGAGAAACTGGCTGGTCAGAAGCTTTATTCAAACGTCTCATTGCTACTGGTGCATCTAGTATGTAATCCAAGTTGCGTTAAAAGATATTTGTTTTAGTACCCTGGGTGTAGAAGATATAGCAGTAGCCGCAATAGCTTCAGGCAGATCAGACCCTCGCAAACTACTATTACTTAGATTGGCTTGGCAGAATGTAGCTTGCAAATTAGCTCCATCCAGCCAAGACTTACTCAAGTCAACCCCACTCCAATCACCTTCTAATTTTGACAGATCCATAAGGTGTATCTCATTTTTTGCTTGTTCTAGGGCTAGACGCATAAAATATTCTTAGTTCATCTTCACAGGAGAGTTTAGTGGGATAGTCCGCTATAATAGCTTATTTTGGCGGTTCTTCCTGTGAATGAGTTAATTTATGTTAGTCCTATGATGTTACTAAATCGAGAAAAAATAGAATTCTACTTAACAGATATAGAAACACCTATAGGTAAAGCAATTAATTTAACAATTGCCGCCTTAGTTTTAGTTTCATCAGGAATTTTTGTGGCAGAAACTTATAATATTTCTGATGATGCTCGTTTAGAATTAAGAATTTTAGATAACTGTATATTAATAATATTTAGTGTGGAATATTTACTGCGATTATGGAGTGTAGAAGATAAAGTTAAGTATATATTTAGCTTTTATTCAATTATCGATCTGTTGGCAATTTTACCCTATTTTATTGGATTAGTCGATATTCGATTTATTCGCTTATTACGATGGTTGAGAATTTTACGACTAATTAGATTTATAGACAGTAAATTTTTATTTGGCGCTATCAGCAACGAAGACGGCGTAATTTTTGCCCGGATATTATTTACTTTGTTTACAATTATCTTTTTCTATTCTGGGTTAATTTATCAAGTTGAACATCCAGTTAATTCACAAAATTTTGCCACTTTTTTGGATGCTTTTTATTTTTCGGTTGTGACAATGACAACTGTAGGATTTGGTGATGTGATACCAATTTCTGAATTAGGCCGTTTGCTGACAGTTTTAATGATTTTAACAGGAGTAGCCCTGATTCCTTGGCAAGTGGGGGATTTAATTAAGCGGTTGGTAAAAACTGCTAATCAGGTGGAAACCATTTGTTCAAATTGTGGTTTAGCTTTTCATGATACAGATGCAAAATTTTGTAAAAGGTGCGGTACTAAGTTACCTGTGAAAAACTTTGATATTTCTGAGACATCCTCTTAGACACAAAAAAGTTTCAACTCTGTCATCTGCCATACTTGTGTAGGCTACACCAAAAAGTATTGATTTCCAAGGATTATGGATGTTTTTCCGTAAAAGCTTTGATTCCTACTGTAGAACTTTAACGGTAAAAGCAATATTAAGGACAAAATCTCATGGATGTATTGCTACATAACCCAATTGCAGATATGTATGGTCCACAGTTTCTGGTGTTTTATGGTATTGTGATTGCGATCGCAACCCTCGTCTGCTGGAAACTGGTACAAGACCCTACTCAAAATGCACCTCTACCGTTAATTCCTGCTGAACCAGATGCATATCAAATTGCTTACTTACGTTCAGGTGTGTCCGGTGTGGCACAGGTAGCAATTTTAAATTTGATTCAGTTGGGTTATTTGCAAATTACTGGAGAATCCATTAATCACATCTCAAATCATCCACCTTTGTCTGAGTTACAGCCTTTAGAACGTCAGGTGTTTTTCATTTTTTATACTCCGTCTCAGATGAAAACATCTTTATGGTTGGTAACTGAAAAAATAGAGTCATACTGTGATATTTATCAACAGCAATTGGATAATGAACAACTGCTGTATGCAAATGAGTGGAACGTGGCCAATATGAAAGTTGGTGTAATTACTGCTATCATTATTTTCAGTTTGGGCTTATATAAGCTGCTGATAGCCTTGAGTCGGGGATATTCTAACGTAGGTTTTTTGATAATTATGGCTGTTAGTGCCATTATTATACTGTGTGCATTGGTAATGAATGAGCGATCGCGTTTAAGTTGCAAAGGAATAGCTTACAGACGACAACTTGAACAAACATTCTCCCAGTTGAAGCACAAAATTAAGAAAACATCCTTTGATAATCCTTCTACCTTTGATTACAGCTTAGTCGTAGCAATCTTTGGCATTCCTGCACTTGCTGGTAGTTCCTATGACTCATTAGATAAAGCATTCTTTCCCCGAACATACTCTCCAGTACGTAGTCGTTTAAGCAGCAGTGATAGTTCAAGCAATAGTAGTAGTTCTTGCAGTAGCGGTAGTTCTTGCAGCAGTGGTAGTTCTTGCAGTAGCGGTAGTTCTTGCAGCAGTAGTAGTTCTTGCAGCAGTGGTAGTTCCTGTGGTGGTGGTTGTGGTGGCTGTGGTGGTGGTGGTGGAGATTAAAAACAATGCTATCTCATTTACCAAAATTAGGCGTAGGGTTAGGTTTTCGTCCACAATTCAAAAGCGATTTATTTCTGAATCGTCAACAGGTTGATTTTTTGGAAATTGTAGCCGAACATTATCTAGATGCACCACCAGAGAAACAAGAGGAATTAGAACTTTTAGCGGCACATTTTCCAATTATTCCCCATGCCATTAATTTATCATTAGGCAGTGCTGAAGGTTTAGATATAGATTATTTACGCAAATTAGCAGCACTGATTCAACAACTTAATCCTCCTTGGTGGAGTGAACATATTTGTTTTACTAAAGCCGGAGGAATTGATATTGGACATTTATCACCTTTACCTTATACCCAAGAAGCAGTAGAAGTCCTGTGTCAGAATATTTCTGAAGTACGTCGCTGGATTGATATCCCATTGATTTTAGAAAATATTACTTACATGGTGCAACTTCCTGATGCAGAAATGACAGAAGCCCAGTTTTTGAGTGAAGTTTTAGAACGTTCTGATTGTGGGTTGCTGTTAGATATTACCAATCTGTATACCAATGCTGTAAATTACGGTTATGACATTCAAAATTTTTTGCAAGAATTACCATGGGAACGGATTGTACAACTACATTTTGTGGGTGGACATTGGCATGATGGAATATTGATTGACAGCCATTCTCAATCTACACCTGTAGAAGTTTGGGAATTAATGAATCAAGTTTTATCCTGTGCATCTGTAAAGGGAATTGTGTTAGAAAGAGATGAAAATTTACCGACTTTTACCGAATTAATAGGAGAATTGCAACAAGCACGGGAAATTGTCAGGAGTCATGGTAAATGGGATTATTAGAAACTCAAAAAGTTTTAGCCCAACTTTATACTAATTCTGAATTGAGAGAAAGTTTTTTTGCTAATCCTCATGTTGTGGGTATAGAGTTGGGATTGAGTGTAGATGAAATTCAGCAATTAGCACAACTTGCGGTTAAAGATGTCAATATCTTCGGGAATTCTTTAAAGTGGAAAAGGTTGGGAGAAGTACGGGAATTGTTACCACGGACTGCACGGGTATTAGGTAAAGAGTTTAATGCTTTATTTTGGCGATACGCAGAAACTTATTTACCAAAAGGAATTAAAAAACACCAAGATGATGCGATCGCATTTAGTAACTTTATCATCAAAACTGCTCCAGCGGAAAATATCGAACCTACATGGATTAGCGATTTAGTGCGTTATGAAAAAACCTGGCTGTCAGTTTATGAATCTCATCGTCTTTTGCAAATATGCTGGTTTCGTTATGCCGTTCATCTTGATTGTATAGCAAAACCGACAATTGCCATTTGGTGGCGTTTATCAGTGCTATCGCCTCAACAACATTTTGTCATAGGTTTAAGCTGTGGGACATTTAATTTGCATATTTTTAATTTTGGGTAAAGAGCGTAAATCTTTCTCCCCTGCTCCCTTGCTCCCCTGCTCCCTTGCTTGCCTAAATGTGCAACTTAAAGGTTTAACAGGTTACCACCCCTCATCTCAAAACTCAATCATTAGATTAAAGTTTGATTTGTGTAATATTACTTAATAAGTTTATAAAAATATATACAAATGATCATTGGGTTTTATGTTATGATTCCTATATTTCTAGTTTTCAATAAGAATTGATATTGATTTATGACAAATCAAATTTTGCTACCACAAGAATTTAACGACTTACCTGAAGATGATCAAAAGTTAGTAGCTGAGTTAATACAATCAATTTTAAAAGCAGAAAGAGCAACTGAAATTTTGTTAAATTTATCGAATATTTTAGATTTTTCTAATAACGAAGAATTAGATTTGCAAAGTTTTCGAGAACAATATCAAGAATATCTACAAGCAGGATCAGAATTTGAAATTGCGACTCCTGAAATTCCTCCATCAAATGAAATTGCTTCCAGTGATGATTCATCAAATATTGAAAACTCTGATTTGGAAATTACCACCAATGTAATTGCTTCATCAGCTAGAAGAAGGCCAATTTCAAGAAATAGAAAAACATTTACAGAATTCCTAGTAGAAGAATCGCTTTTTTTCAGAAAATCTGCTGAGGATAGATGTGATAGGATTTGTCAAAATGACAATAATTCTCAGAAATGTAAAGATTGCTTAAAACAAAAATAGGTTTTGATAGCTGTTAAGTATAGACCTATGAGCAAAAATCAAGAAGAGTCAAAACTTCAGATAAAAAATTTACCTACAATTGCTAAAAATTCTGATTTAGAAGAATTACCAGAAGTAAAACAACTGCGGCAGAAATTTTTTGTGATTTCAGAAATTTCTGACCCCCTTACTCGTGAATGTCAGTTTGCTTTGTTACAAAAACAAGCAGAAAAAACTGGCTTATCTGCTGAAACCTACCGTCGTTTATTTGAAACTTATTTGCAAAATAAAGAACATATTTCCCAATATCCAAAAAAATGGTGGTCACTAATAGAATGGTGCAACTGGTTTTTCAATATTCCTAAGAAAACGAAATTAGGATTAATTAAGAAAATTATATTAACAGCTTTAGAAAAAGGATTCTTATTAACTTTGGCAATTAGTTTATTTAAATATTTTCAAGAAGCACCAAAAAGACAAAAACAGGCTCATTATCAAGCTTGGCAAATAATTAACTCTGCCAATGAACAAGGGGCTACCTCTAGTAGAATAGAAGCCTTACAAGACTTGAATGAAGATGGTGTTTCTTTAAGGAAGTTGAGAGCAAATGGAGCAGATTTAAATGGAATTAATTTAGATAATGCTTTGTTAATTCATGTGTATTTTCAAAAAGCGGATTTAAATTGTATAGAGATAAGAAACAATCAGAAATGTACAAGTATTCGTAATGCTGATTTATCTTGGGGACACCTTCAAGAAGCAAATTTTTATAAAGCAGATTTACGAAAATCTACATTTTATGAAGCGGAAATGCAAGGAACTCGGTTGATTCTTGCTAATCTTCAGGATGCAAATCTTGAAAATGCTAAACTTGAAAAGGCGAGTCTTTTTAAAGCTGACCTGCAAAGAGCAAAACTACAGGGAGCAAACTTTCAAGGTGCAGATGTTGAGGATGTAAATTTTCGAGACGCTATGATATGTGGATTGGAATATGCAAATTTAGCTAACATTATTTGTGCTAATTTTATCGGAGCTAAAAATTTAACTCCTGAACAAGTGAAATCAGCTAAAAAGTGGGAAAATGCTTGTTATGATCAGGAACTTCGTAAACAACTAGGATTACCACCAGAAAATCCTAACCAATGCTCTGCTAAGTAGGAAACAGTCATGGCTTTATGAGTTAAGCCAATAGATGCAGAGTGTCAATAAAAAAAGATTATCTTAGAATCAGGGTTCTACTAAATTCTTGGCTGCCTTGGTTGATAATTCTTCTCTATGACTATTGCTCAGTCTAATCGCCGTCTTGTGTCTGCCCTGAAAGCAACTTCCCAGGTGTGCAGTCTTTTTGTTGTCTTTGTAGGGTTTCTGGTGCTGCTGGGTTGGAGGTTCGACATCCAGACCTTAAAAAGTATTTTACCCGAATGGGTGACAATGAAACCCAATGCCGCAGTGAGTTTTATTCTGTCAGGTATTTCTTTATATTTTGGACAATCAACGAGAGAAGTCAAATGGCGGTTTGCACAAGGATGTGGCTTGTTAGTCACTATTCTGGGAATACTAACTTTGAGTGAATACCTGTGTAGCTGGAACTTGGGAATTGATCAACTGTTGTTTACAGAACAACCAGGAGCCTTTGCTACTCCGAACCCAGGTAGGATGTCACCTGTAACAGCATTCAACTTTACCCTGATTGGTGCTGCTTTGTTCCTCTTGGCTGGCAGAATCGTTCCTTACAGGCTAGTTCAACTGCTGGCACTAAGTACCAATTTAATAGCCATCCAGATTTTAATTGGCTATATGTATGGAGTTAAACCGATATTAGGGCTGGCATCCTATATCTATGCTGCTGCTCTCCATAATGCGATAGCTTCGCTCGCCGCAGGCATCGCATTTGTGTTTCTCTCCCTTGGTGTATTATTTGCCACCCCCACTCACGGGTGGATAAGTTTATTGGTGAGCAATACAGCTGGTGGAATTACAGCCAGGATACTGATGCCTGCGGCGCTTGTCGTTCCCATCATTATCGGATGGCTACGGATACTAGGAGGACAGGCTGGTTTGTTTGATGACAACTTCGGCATTGCCCTTCATGTCATTAGCAACGTGGTCGCCTTCATGGGATTGATATGGTGTAATGCCGGACTGCTTGATAGATTAGATATTAAACGTCGGCGAGCAGAAGCGGCTTTGAAAACTGCCTACGAAGAACTAGAAATAAGGGTAGAACAACGCACAGAGGAACTATCTCAAGCAAACCAAACTCTAGAGCAAGAAATTCAAGAGCGGATACGAACACAAACCGCATTACAACAATCTCTCAAAGAAGTAGCAGATATTAAGTTTGCCCTTGATCAATCCTCTATTGTCGCGATTACAGATGCTAAAGGCACGATTACATACATCAACGATAAATTCTGTGAAATCTCCCAATATTCCAGAGCCGAATTAATTGGGCAAAATCATCGCTTGCTGAATTCTGGCTATCATCCAAAAACTTTTTTTAAGCAAATGTGGGCAACCATTTCCAAAGGGCAGGTTTGGCAAGGAGAGATTCAAAACCGGGCTAAGGACGGTACATTGTACTGGGTGGCAACAACCATCATGCCTTTCTTGGATGCCACAGGCAAACCTTATCAGTACATAGCCATTCGCTCCGACATTACCACGAGCAAGCAAGCTGAAGTCGCTTTACGTGAAAGTGAAGAACGCTTCCGTCGGGCTATTCTTTATGCTCCTCTGCCCATTATTCTCCATGCTGAAGGTGGAGAAGTGCTGCAAATTAATCATGCCTGGACAGATATTACAGGTTATAGCCCAGAAGAAATACCCACTATCGAATTGTGGACTCAAAAAGCTTATGGTAGCCGCAAAGCACAAATACAGACATTAATTACTGATTTGTACAAATTAGAACAGTGTGTTGCCGCAGGAGAACATCAAGTTATCACCCGAACAGGTGAAACGCGAATCTGGGAATATTATTCGGCTCCCCTGGGTAAACTGCCGGATGCCAGAAGTCTGGTGATGACAATGGCAATGGATGTGACTGAGCGTAAGCAAGCTGAAGCATCCCTTACAGCCAGTGAAGAGAGGTTTCGCTCAACTTTTAATCAGGCAGCAGTGGGTATGGCTCATGTGGATACAGATGGACGCTGGCTATTAGTGAACCAAAAACTCTGCGACATTGTGGGCTATTCCCACGCAGAACTACTGGAAAAAACATTTCAGGACATTACTTACCCTGATGATTTAGCTATTGATATGGCTTATATGCAGCAGATGTTGGCAGGAGAAATTCAAACTTACTCTATGGAAAAACGCTACATCCGTAAAGATGGTTCTCTGGTGTGGATTGAGTTAACTGCGTCACTGGTGTGGCAAGCTGAAGGTATACCCAATTACTTTATTTCTGTCATCAACGATATCAGCGAACGGCAAGCCGCACTGCGCGAACGCAAAGCCGCAGAAGCTGTAATTCAACAACTCAACGCTACCCTAGAACAACGGGTGGAAGAACGCACAGCCCAATTAAATGAAGTTAACCAGGAGTTAAAACGTTTTGCTTATAGCGTTTCCCATGATTTGCGATCGCCCTTGCGAGCTATTCGCGGTTTAATTGAAGCACTAATAGAAGACTATGGGCATCTGTTTGATGAGATGGGACAGGAATATGCCCGACACATTGCCGCGTCTGCTCAACGAATGGATAATTTGATTCAAGATTTACTCGCTTACAGCCGACTTAGCCAAACAGATATTCAGTTAGAAGTTGTGGATTTGACAATGGTAATGCAAAATGTGCTGCACCAGTTAGAGTCAGAACGACAAGCTAAACAAGCAGAAATTACGGTGGCATTTCCCCTACCCCAAGTCATAGGTCAGCGGATAATTTTAACTCAAGTGCTGATTAATTTATTGTGTAATGCTCTCAAATATGTTGCTCCTGATATTCGTCCCCAGGTGCGTGTCTGGGCTGAAAATCAGCAAGATCACATCCGTCTATGGATAGGTGACAATGGTATTGGCATTGAACCAGAATACCAAGAACGAATTTTTGAAGTGTTTGAAAGACTACATACTAGCGATAACTATTCTGGTTCAGGAGTAGGATTAGCGATCGTGCAGAAGGGAATTGAACGGATGAAGGGGCGTGTGGGAGTTAATTCTCAACCAGGAGAGGGAAGTCAGTTTTGGATAGAACTACCAATAATCAGCAACTAAAAAATAAAAATTCCCTATTACTTTGCCTAAGATAGATAACATAAGTTACTGGTCAGGAGTTCAGGAGTTCAGGAGGCAGGAGGCAGGAGGCAGGAGGCAGGAGGCAGGAGGCAGGAGGCAGAAGGCAGGAGGCAGAAGTCAGGAGTCAGGAGTCAGGAGTCAGGAGTCAGGAGTCAGGAGGCAGGAGACAGAAGGCAGAAGGCAGGAGTCACGAGAATAAGAAGAAAATATTTCCCCCCTCTCCCCCTCATCCCCTCTGCTCCCCTGCTCCCCTACTCCCCTGCTCCCCTACTCCCCTGCATCAAACAATATTTTTCTCTGTGAGGCTAGTTTGTGAAGGATCTAGTTGTGGATGTTACTCTGAGGCTAAGTGGAGGCATTATTACCTATGATCAAGAGTGGAAAGTTACTGCAATTAACGCTCAAGTAGCGCAAATATTTGGCAGAAATTATGAAGATTTGTTAGGCAAAAATTTTTGGGCTGTGTGTCCTGAACTAATTGGTTCTCCAATCTATTATCAATGTCTTTGGGCGATCGCTCACCAATCTTCAACCCGATTTGAGCAATATTTCTATGTGTTAAATAATTGGTTTGAGGTTCATATCTACCCTAATCAAACTAATTTAACTGCTTATTTTCAAAATATTACCGAACGCAAACAACTTGAAACCAGTCTGACAGCAGAAAATATTGTATTTCCAGAATTTAGCACTCAGTTAAATAGCCAAGCCCGATCTAAACAAGATCAAAACTGGAAAAAGCTGTTAGACAATTCCTCAGATTTAGTTTGTCGATTTGACCATAATTTGCGGTATGTATATACAAACCAAGCTGTAGAAAGAGCAACAGGATTGCCCGCACTTGCCTGTATTGGCAAAACTCACGCTGAAATTGGTCTACCAAAGCAAATTTATAGTCGCTGGGATCATGTACTTGGTCTGGCTTTGAAAACTAGTCAAGAGCAATTGATTGAGTCTCGACTCCCTACACCTGACGGAGAACGTATTTATAAATCACGGATTGTTCCTGAATTGAACGACCAAGGGGTACCAGAGTATTTACTGGTATTGAGCAGGGATATTACCAAGATTAAACAAGCAGAACAAGAGCGATCGCAACTAATTCAAGAACAAGCCGCGCGGGCTGAAATTGAGCAAGTTAACCGAGTTAAAGATGAATTTTTAGCAGTATTGTCCCATGAATTGCGATCGCCCCTCAATCCCATTCTCGGATGGGCTAAACTGTTACAAACTCGCCAATATGACACCACAACCTTAAATCGCGGCTTAGAAATCATCGAACGCAATGCAAAAATTCAGGCACAATTAATCGAAGAATTGCTAGATGTTTCCAGAATTTTGCGTGGCAAGCTGATTTTACAAAAATGTCCCGTTAATTTAACATTAACTATTGAAGCTGCGATCGAGACTGTGCAGTTAGTAGCCCAAGCTAAAGAAGTGGAAATTTGCACTTACTTTCATCCAAATGTCGGCAAGGTTATGGGTGATCCAGATCGACTCCAGCAAGTAGTCTGGAACTTACTTTCTAACGCCGTTAAATTTACCACTTTTGGAGATAGCATCGAGATTTGGCTAGAGCAAATAGATTCTCAAGCACAAATTACCGTCAAGGATCACGGAGTAGGAATTGCACCTGATTTTCTACCCCACATATTTGATTCCTTTCGTCAGGCAGATAGCTCAATTACCCGCTCATCCAATGGATTAGGACTCGGACTGGCAATAGTTTCTAATCTGGTAGAATTGCATGGTGGTACAGTCACAGCAGAAAGCAAAGGTGAAGCACAGGGCGCTACATTTATTGTCAAATTGCCCATCATCAGTACCCCTATTACAGAAAATCAACCTCATCCTGCTTCATCACAGTTAATAACCTTAGCAGGAACTCAAATTCTGGTAGTAGATGATGAGGCAGATTCCCGCCAATATGTGGCATTTGTCCTAGAGGAACATGGAGCTAAAGTCACCACTGCGGCATCAGCTACTGAAGCTATACAACTTTTTACTCAACTCAAACCAGATGTATTAATTAGCGATATTGGTATGCCTGATATTGACGGCTATACTCTATTACAACAGATAAGAGCATGGAATTTAAAGCCAGAAATACCAGCAATTGCCCTCACAGCTTACGCCAGTGAACACGACAAAAAACTAGCTTACCGCGCTGGGTTTCAACATCATATTCCCAAACCCATCGAGCCAGACAAACTGGTAATAGTTGTTGCCAAACTTATCCAGGAAATCAAATAGTTGCCTTAGTTGGTGGTGGAATCCAATACACACTCAGCACAAGGATAATGTTAACTAAAGAATCAACATCTGCTGGCTTCACTAAGCAAAAATTTACACCTTGTTGGTAAGCCAATACAATATCTTCATCTAAAGCAGTACCAGTCAACATTACTATAGGTAGATGTTGAAATTGGGGTTGTGCCTGTACCCACTGCACAAGCTGCATCCCTGATTTTCCAGGTAGTCTTAAATCTGTCAAAAGTAGGCTAGGCAGAGGATTAGCAAATCGATCTTCATAGGGAGTCTGCCCCAGTAAATAGCGAACAGCATCTTCCATTGTGGTGACGACCCGCAATTTGGGTAAGTTCTCCAACTTAGAACGCTGTAGCGCCCGTTTGAGAAGCAGTACATAGGCGGGGTCATCCTCAACATATAAGACAGTTTTGGAATCAACTTCCATCTGTGAGAACCTTAATTAAGCAAAAACAGGATGAGGAGGATGGGGAGGATGGGGAGCAGAGGGGCAGGGGAGCAGGGGGGCAGAGGAGCAGGGGAGCAGAGGGGCAGGGGAGCAGGGGAGCAGAGGAGCAGGGGGGCAGGGGAGGATGGGGATTTAACTAGACACCCACAATGCTTGTATTTCTTAGCCTGTAATAGTTGTCTCTGATTTAATGAGAATAAAAACTCTTAGATAGAACGGGCTTATGGGTTCACTATTATTCATTATCTTATCAGAAAATAGGCTGGAGACTCTGGAATCAACTGCTAAAAACCCAAAAAATTTAGGATTTGAAATCTTTTAATCCGAGAATATACGCGTAATAATTCCGCAAAGTAAGCTAAGTGAGGTGTTTACACCAAGGGTGATTTTATGATAATATGTTAATGATTTTTTAGTTAACTACGGTGATATTTTTGTACAGTTGTAAGCAAATATTATCAAGCTTTCTATTCACAAATAGCAGAACAGATTATGATTTTTTTTTAGCTGAAACATTTAATTTATTTAAGAGAGAATTTCTGTACCTTTGTGTTGGAAGTTCACAATTAATTCCAAGTTTCAATTTAGTTGAACTCTGGTGAAATTACATTACAGATCAGGATAAATGAATACTAATGCTGACACCCCCATAATTCCTGGATATCAACTTAGGGAGCTACTGTATGCAGGCTCTAAAACTAGAGTATATCGAGCTATTCAACAGATTGATCAATTGCCAGTAGTGATCAAAATTTTGACATCAGAATATCCTAGTTTCAACGAATTATTACAATTTCGCAATCAATATACTATTAGCAAAAATCTCAAGATTCCTGGTATTATTCAGCCTCTATCATTAGAGACTTATGGTAGTGGTTATATTTTAGTGATGGCAGATCAGGAAGAAATATCTTTAAGAGAGTACATCAAAACTACTACCCTGCCTTTAGCCGAATTTTTAGCGATCGCACTCCAGCTAACTAATATTCTCCACCATTTGCACCAAAAGCGGGTGATCCACAAAGACATCAAACCCGCCAACATTCTGATTAACCCACAAACTAAACAAGTCCAACTGATTGATTTTAGTATTGCCTCCCTGTTACCCAAAGAAACCCAGGAAATCAAAAATCCTAATGTGTTAGAAGGAACTCTCGCTTATATTTCCCCAGAACAAACCGGGAGGATGAATCGAGGCATAGACTACCGCAGTGATTTTTATTCTCTGGGAGTCACATTTTATGAATTATTGACAGGAGAGTTACCATTTATCTGTGATGCCCCCATGGAGTTGGTGCATTGTCATCTGGCACAACTGGCTAGTTACGTATCTGATATCAAACCAGAAATACCAACAGTTATCAGTAAAATTATCAATAAACTCTTGGCAAAAAACGCCGAAGATAGATATCAGAGTGCTTTGGGATTACAGCACGATTTTGAGATTTGTTCATCTCAACTAAAAGATACAGGCAAAATTACAGATTTTGAAATTGGTCAGAGGGATGTGTGCGATCGCTTCTTGATTCCTGAAAAACTCTATGGCCGGGAAGCGGAAGTTCAGCGGTTACTAGATGCCTTTGAGCGCGTCACCAATGGCACATCAGAAATAATGCTTGTGGCAGGATTTTCCGGCATTGGTAAAACAGCGGTCGTCAATGAAATTCACAAACCTATTACCCGTCAGCACGGGTATTTTATTAAAGGTAAATTTGACCAATTTAATCGCAACATTCCCTTTTCTGCCTTTGTGCAGAGTTTCCGTAATTTGATGGGGCAGTTGCTTTGTGAATCCGACACCCAACTACAAACTTGGAAAACACAAATTCTTGCCGCCTTGGGAGAAAATGCCCAGGTGATCATCGAAGTTATTCCCGAATTGGAACGGATCATCGGAGAACAACCGCCAGCACCAGAACTATCAAGCACCGCAGCCCAGAACCGGTTTAATTTACTATTCCAGAAATTTCTGCAAGTCTTCACCACACCAGAGCATCCCCTGGTGATATTTTTAGATGATTTACAATGGGCAGATTTGGCATCGCTGAAGTTGATACATTTGTTGATGGGCGAATTACAAACAGAATATTTGCTGCTGATAGGTGCTTACCGGGATAACGAAGTCTTTCCAGCACATCCGTTGATGCTAACACTGCATGAAGTCAGCCAAGCAGGAGCAACACTGAATAGCATTACATTACAACCTTTGTCCGTACCCAGTTTAAATCAGTTGGTAGCAGATACCCTTAATTGCGCCATAGAATTAGCCCAACCCTTGACGAAATTAGTCTATCAAAAAACTCAAGGCAACCCCTTTTTTGCCACGCAATTTCTCAAAGCCTTGTATCAAAAACAACTGATTACCTTTGATGCTCAAGCGGGATATTGGCAATGTGATATCACCTCAGTGCGGGATGCTGCCTTGACCGATGATGTAGTGGAACTGATGGCGCAGCAGTTACAGCGACTTCCAGTAGAGACTCAGGCAGTTTTAAAACTAGCGGCTTGTATTGGAAATCAGTTCGACTTGAGTACACTAGCGATCGTTTCTGAGCAATCCCCAACAGAAGTAGCAACAACACTTTGGAAAGCTTTACAGCAAGGATTGATTCTGCCCCAGAGTGATATTTACAAATTCTATTTGGGGGATAGGGAGGCGAATCAGCATACCCCAGATGAAATCCTCAATTATCGGTTTCTGCATGATCGCGTCCAACAAGCGGCTTATTCTTTGATACCTGAAGTCCAAAAACAAGTGACGCATTTGCAGATAGGTCGATTGTTGCTGCAAGGACTGTCACCGCAAGAAAGAATCGAACAGATTTTTGAGATTGTCAATCAACTGAACTTAGGCAGAGGTACAATCTCCGATGCCGTGGAAAAACAGCAACTGGCTCAGTTAAACCTGCAAGCTGGACAAAAGGCAAAACTCTCTGCTGCCTATCAAGCTGCTCAGAATTATTATGATACTGGCATGGACTTATTGACTACAGAAGTTTGGCAGACTAACTATACCTTAATGTATGCCTTGCACCGAGAAGGATCGGAAACTGCTTATCTTTGTAGCCATTTTGATCGAGCAGAAGCCCTTTATGCAGTCACCTTAGCCCAAGCCCAAACCCCCTTAGATAAAGCTGTGGTTTATCGAATACAGATGACCCAATATCAGCTTCAGGGTCGAAATGCAGAAGCGATCGCTATTCAAATTCAAGCTTTACATCTGTTAGGGTTGACGATGCCCACAGAGCCGGAGATGATTCAAGCTGGCTTAGATACAGAAATTGCCACAGTTGAGCAATTTTTAGAGCAGCACACCATAGAATCCATTCTCGCAGCCCCAAAAATGCAAGATCCCTACATTGCAGAAATGCTGCGAATTTTACAAATTTTGTTTTATGCGGCATGGCTTGATGGTCAAAGCACCTTAGCCTTACTAGCAGTGGCCAAGATGACCACACTGTCATTACAGTATGGTAATAGCGATATGTCTCCCTTCGGCTATGGCGGCTATAGCATGATTGCCAATACTGTACTCAAAGACTTTGCTACCGCCCATCGCTTTGGGGAAATGGCAGTGCATCTGTGTGAGCAATTCGATAATGCTGACGTGGGCGGTATGACTAACTTCCTGTTTGCTGCCGATATCCATAGTTGGAGTCGCCCAATTCGAGAGGCGGATACCTACTACGAAAATGCCTATAAATATAGCATGGAAGCCGGAAACTGGCTGACAGTTAGTTTCATGATGATGCAAAGTGGTTCTGATCGCCTGACCTACGGTAAAAATTTAGATGATTTGTATGCGATCGCTCAAAACCACGCCGCTTTTCTAGCTCACATCAAAAGCTTAGATAACCTGGATGCATTGAGGGGAGGAGTGATTCAACCAATTCGCCATCTTCTGGGTTTAACAAAAACACCTTTTACCTTTGATGACGATAGTTTTAGTGAAGCCCAGTATTTGCAAAAATACAAGCATTCTCCTTATAACTTGTCTTGGTTATATTCTGTGAAAATTCGCCATGCTTATTTATTTAACCAGCAAGTCACATACTCTGATTTAATCCCCCAACTGAGCATGATTGAAAATACAATTGCCACTCATGCAAAAGTACCTTCCAGCGTTTTTTATGTGGCATTAATGCACCTGGCTTTAGCTGAAACTGCTACCGAAGATGCTGCACGTCAAAAGCATTGGCAAGCATTCTTCCCATTAGAAGAACGCCTAAACTTTTGGGCTAAAGCTTGTCCGGAAAACATTCAGCACAAATGTCTACTCATCCAAGCAGAAAAAGCACGGCTAAACCAAGAAAAAATCACGGCGATTGAACTTTATGACCAAGCAATTACCCAGGCTCATGCAAATGCTTACGGCTACGAAGAAGGTTTAGCAAACGAACTAGCAGCTAAGTTTTACCTCAATTGGGGTAAAGAAAAAATTGCCGCAGTCTATATGCAAGAGGCTTACTACTGTTATAGCCGTTGGGGTGCAAAAGCAAAAACTGATCAGTTAGAACAACTTTACCCCAATTTGCTGCGCCCCATTTTTCAGCAAGCAGCATCAACAAGTATATTGGAAACCCTTAACATCCATAAGGTCTCGATCCATTCCTCCACAACTAGTATCTTATCATCTGGTACAAGTATCAATTTAGCTCTGGATTTTGCCACCATACTCAAAGCCTCTCAAAGCCTATCCAGTAAGATTCAACTGGATGAACTCCTGTACCAACTGACTCAGATTATTGTCCAGAACTCTGGAGGCGATGGCTGTGCCTTGATTCTACCTGATAGGAACGGAGAATGGCAGGTCAAAGCCATTGCTACAACCGAAACCACAGAACTGTATTCCCAACCCCTAGAAGGTAATCCCAATCTACCCGTAAAACTAATTCAGTACGTCAAAAACACCCAAGAAATTGTGATGATTGACGAACTGAAGACCGATTTACCTGTGATTGATCAGTATTTATATCAGCAAAACCCAAAAAGTGTGCTGTGCTTACCAATTCTCAATCAAGGAAATTTAGTTGGGATTTTATTTTTGAAAAATTCCTCAACCAGCAGAGTGTTTCGCGATCGCATTCCGCTGCTTAACTTCCTTTGTAACCAAGCTGCCATTGCTCTAGAAAATGCCCATTTATATCAACAATCTCAAAGTTATGCTCAACAGTTAGAACAATCACTGCAAATATTACAGACGACTCAAAAACAGCTGCTCCGAGATGAACACATATTACAAAAGCAAGCTTTAGCATTGCTTCAGCTTTCTCAAAGTAAAGCTATTAATCAAGGACATCTGAGTGAAGCATTCCAAGAAATAACAGAAGTAACAGCTGAAACTTTAGAAACAGAACGAATCAGTGTTTGGCTGATTGATGAACACCAAAGCAAAATTAAGTGTGTGAATTTATATCAGCGTTCTCTTCAAGAGCATTCACAAGGATTTGAACTCCAGGTAGCAGATTATCCAGCCTATTTCTTAGCAGTGAAGTCACAACCAATCATCGCTGCGGATGATGCTTTGACCGACCCCCGCACCTGCGAATTTAACAATGGTTATGCGGATGTATTCAAGATATCATCTATGCTTGACTCCAGAATCCAATTGGATGGAGACATAGGAGGAATTATTTGTTGTGAACACGTTGGTGAAAAACGTAGTTGGACTTCAGCCGAGCAAAATTTTATCAGTTCCATGAGCAATTTAATCGCCCTAGCCCTGGAATCTAATCAACGACAACACAAAACCAAACAACTCAACGAAGCACTTTTAGATTTAAAGCAATCCCAATTACAAATAGTGCAGAATGAGAAAATGGCATCTTTGGGTAACTTAGTCGCCGGCGTTGCTCATGAAGTTAATAACCCTATCGGTTTTCTCAATGGCAGTATCAAAAACGCCAAAGAATACATCCACGATTTAATGGCACATATAGAACTTTATCAACAATACTATCCCCAACCAGTTTCAGCAATTCAAGAGAACGCCCAGGATATAGATTTGGCATTTTTGATGGCAGATTTACCCAAATTACTCGATGCGATGATCGGCGCAAATAACCGCATCAAATCTATTAGTAATAGTCTGCGTACCTTCTCCCGTGCTGACACCGACTACAAAGTAACTGCTAATCTGCATGAAGGTTTGGATAGTACCCTGTTGATTTTAAAATACCGCCTCAAAGCTAACGAACACCGTCCTGCCATCATAATTCAGCCAGAATATGGCAATATTCCCCCAATTAAATGCTTCCCTGGACAATTAAATCAAGTGTTTATGAATATCTTGGCAAACGCCATTGATATGTTTGATGAGATGGCACAAACTTCTACATTGGCGGAACTCCAAGCCCATCCCCAACAAATTACAATTAGTACAGAGGCGATCGCTAACCAAGTTTATATCAAGATTAGAGATAACGGTAAAGGGATAAGTACAGAAGTCCAAGGGAAAATATTTGATCATTTATTTACTACTAAAGGAGTAGGTAAAGGTACAGGATTAGGACTAGCGATCGCACGTCAAATTGTGGAAGAAAGACACGGTGGCACAATTGAGGTGAATTCCATACTGGAAAAGGGTACAGAATTCGTAATTTCCATTCCCATCAAGGTTTAATTTTTTAACTCCTTCCCCCCACACCCCCTGTCAACAATGTTGTTCTCCTCCTTGATAGAACCCAATAATCTAGAACAGGCAATTGCTGAAACTCCATTAATTGTGACTTCAGATACACTCGCAACCGATGTCATTGCTCTCATGAGTAGCGTCCGAGGAAGTTGTTTATTGCCAGAAGAGGGAGTGCATAAAAGTTACTTGTTGACTGATTGCCGGGCTAGTTGTGTATTAGTAGTTGAAAATACTGAAATTAAAGGTATTTTTACAGAACGAGATGTGGTCAGAATGAGTGCTGAAGGAAAACAGCTTGGGCAAATGACCATTGGTGAAGTGATGACTCGCTCTGTAATTACCATCCGCCAATCTGAGTTTACCGATATTTTTGTGGCATTGAATCTATTTCAAAGACACCGAATTCGTCATCTGCCGATTTTAGATGATCAAGGCCAAATATTAGGACTGCTCACCCATGAAAGCTTGCGTCAACTGCTACGTCCAGTAGACTTATTACGGTTGCGTCTGGTGTCGGAAGTTATGAATGTTCGCATAGTCCAAGCTAGTCCACAAACTTCATTGCTGGATATCACTAAGTTGATGGCAAGGGACAATGTGAGTTCAGTGATAATTGTGGAAGAAAACAATTCTCTGTTGATACCTGTGGGGATGATGACTGAACGTGATATTGTCCAGTTTCAGGCCTTGGCTATGAATTTGGCTGCTACTCAAGCACAGACCGTGATGAGTAGTCCGGTTTTCTCTGTTGCTCCCGATGAAACTCTGTGGTCAGTATTAACCCTAATGCAGTCAAGACACATAAATCGGGTCGTAATTACTGGTAAATATGGGGAATTATTGGGTATTGTCACCCAAACTACTTTGCTGCAAGCCTTGAATCCGCTGGATATTTATAATTTGGTAGATAATCTCAAGCAGGAGGTATCACGGTTAGAATTAGAAAAGCTGGAGTTATTACAGATTCGGAATGCAGAATTAGAGCTAGAGGTACAAAAACGCACAGCAGAGTTGCAGAGACAGGCACAGAGAGAACGGCTATTGAGTGGGATTACTAGCCGAATTAGAAGATCATTGGACTTGCAAGAAACTTTGAATGCGATCGCCATTGAGGTGCGACAATTTTTGAATTGCGATCGCGTTCTTGTCTACCAATGTCATTCTAATGGCAATGGCATAGTCATTGCTGAGGACGTAATAGCAGGATGGTCATCTTTACTAGGACAACAGTTTAACGATCCTTGTTTTACACCGGATTGGATCGAAAAGTATATTAATGGTAAAATTCAGGTTGTTGATGACATGACTGCTAATAATATGAGTCCCTGTCATCAGGAATTATTAGCAGGTTTGCAAATCCAAGCGAAGATTTTAGTTCCTATTATTGTCAGTGAAAAACTTTGGGGATTGATGCTGGCTTGTCAAAATGATGCTCCCCGGATCTGGCAACCAGAAGAAACAGAATTGCTTAAACAGCTTTCTAATCATGTAGCTATTGCTATCCATCAAGCTGAACTTTATCACCTTGTGCAACAAGAACTTCTAGAACGACAAAAAGCCGAAGTTGCTTTAGCTCAATCTGAAGAACTTTATCGCGCTACTCTCAGCAATATTTCTGATGCTTTATTTGTTACTGATAACGATGGTAAATTTACTTTTATTTGTCCTAATATTAATATTCTCTTTGGCTATTCAGTAGCAGATGTAGCCCAAATGGGAAACATTCAAATTCTACTTGGACAAAATTTATTTGACCCACAACATTTAGCTTTAGCTGGTGAAATTACTAATATTGAACGCGATATTTGTGATCAACAGGGAAGAACCCATACAATCTTAATTAATGTCAAGCAAGTGCAAATTGGCGCAGGAACTATATTATATTGCTGTCGAAATATTACGGAACGCAAACACGCAGAAAAAGCATTAAAAGACAGTGAAGAACGCTTGCGAACAATTGTGGAAACCAGTGCTAGTGGTCTTGTCACCGTGGATCGTGAAGGTAAAATCGTCTTTGTCAACCCATCAGCAGCAAGGATGTTTGGTAGAGAGATAGAAATACTTTGCGGCTGGCCCTTTGCACTACCTTATGGTTATGATACTCACCAAGTAGAAGAGATTGAAATTTTGCAAGCATCTGGACAGCGACGTATAGTAAATATGCAAGCAGCTACCATTGCTTGGGAAGGTCAAAATGCATTTTTGATGTCATTGTCGGATATTACCGATCTCAAAGAAACCGAAGAATTATTGCGTCAAAGTGAAACTAAATATCGGCTGTTGGTGGAAAATTTGCCCCTTGGTTTGGTTGTTCACTCAGTGGATACTAGTATTCTCACCTGCAATGCCAAAGCTGGTGAATTTTTAGAACTAACTTGGTCTCAAATGCAGGGTAAAACTTTGCTCGATCCTGGTTGGTATTTTTTGAGGGAAGATGAAACAGTAATGCCACCTTCAGAATACCCAATCAATCAAGTAATTTCTTCACTTCGACCCCTAACAAATTATGTGGTTGGGGTGAATAGACCCCAAAGTAAAACACAAATTTGGTTATTGGTAAATGCTTTTCCTGAATTTAATAAAAATGGTGATTTGCAACAAGTAGTAGTCACATTTGTGGATATTAGCGAAAGGCAAGCCGCACTGAAGAAACGCAAACAAGCAGAAATAGCCCTGAGAGATAGTGAAGAACGATTTCGACAAATTGCAGAAAACTTGCCGGAAGTAATTTGGATGACCAGTCTAGATACTTCAGAAACAATTTTTGTAAGTCCCCAATATGAAAAAATTTGGGGTCTTAGTTGTGAAAGTGTTTACCAAGAACCCCACAGTTGGATTAATGCTATTCACGAAGATGACAAAGAACGGGTGAGAAATGCTATTATTATTAAAGCTAAATTAGGTAAATTTGATGAAGAGTACCGGATTATTCAACCAGATGGCGAACTGCGTTGGATTCGCGATCGCGCTTTTCCCATAGCTAATGATGAGGGTAAAGTTTATCGGATTGCCGGTTTTGCCGAAGATATTACTAAACGCAAGGAAGCAGAGGAAGAATTACGGCAACTTAACGAAGAATTAGAAGGTAGAGTTGAACAACGGACTACTGCTTTACGAGAATCACAGACGATGCTGCAATTGGTATTGGATACTATACCACAGCGTGTTTTCTGGAAAGATCAACAATCCGTGGTGAGAGGTTGTAATCGCAAGTTTGCAGAAGATGTTGGTCAATCCCCAGAAGAAATTATCGGACAAGATCCTTATGATATGTCTGCAACTTGTGAAGAAGTAGATTCTTACCTCAGATGCGATCGCTTGGTGATGACAACTGGTCAACCACAACTGCACATTCAAGAAACTTTCCATAAACCAGATGGTTCTGTGATGTGGATAGAAACCAATAAAGTACCGTTGCGAGACACTAAGGGCAATATTATTGGTATTTTGGGAACTTATGAAGATATTACCAGCCGCCGCAGTGCAGAAGAAGCCCTACGCTACAGTGAAGAACGATTTCGCATCGCTTTAAATAACTCGCCAATTGTGGTATTTAATCAAGACCTTGACCTACGTTATACCTGGATTTATAATCCGGCTTTGGGTTATAAACCTGAAGATGTGGTTGGTAAGTTTGAGGCTGATCTGTTCCTGCCCAAAGATGCTACAAGATTAGAAACATGGAAACGGCAGGTTCTGTCCACAGGTCAAGGGATGAGAGAGGAAATTATCGTTGGTACCGAAGATAATTTTAATTGCTACGTTCTAACAATTGACCCACTACGCGATCGCAATGGTAATATCGAAGGTGTTACCTGTGCTGCACTTGATATCACTGAGCGCAAAAAAGCGGAACTGGCTTTAAAAGAAAGTCAATATTTAATTCAAAGGATCACAGAAGCCAGCCCGGATATTCTTTACATATATGATTTACAAGAACAACGCAATGTTTACATTAACCGCGAAATGGCAGGATTATTAGGTTATTCTGCACAAGAAATGCAAAATATGGGTTCAGAATTACTTTTGCAACTTATCCATCCAGATGATTTTCCGAACGTATTGGCTCATCATGCTCGTTTTGCTACAGCCACAGATGAAGATATCTGGGAATTTGAATACCGGATGCGCGATCGCCTTGGCAATTGGCACTGGTTTCTGAGTCATGATACCGTATTTAACCGGGATGCTGAAAACCGCCCCAAACAAATTATCGGTGCGGCCTTAGAAATAACCGAACGCAAGCAAATTGACGCAGAACTCCGCCAAACTAATGCTGAACTTGCTCGTGCGACGCGACTCAAAGATGAGTTTTTAGCAAATATGAGTCACGAATTGCGAACCCCGCTGAATGCGATTTTGGGAATGTCAGAAAGCTTATTAGAGGGAGTTGGTGGAGAAACAAGCGATCGCCAAAAATATGCACTCAAAATTATTCAACGCAGTGGTAAACACCTCCTGGAACTGATTAACGATATTCTCGATCTCTCCAAAATAGAAGCAGGTAAATTAGAACTGCAACTTGCTCCCGTCGCTTGTAGCTATCTTTGTGATTCCAGTGTAACATTTGTCAAACAACAGGCCCTAAAGAAAAATATTCAAATTTCCGTAGACATACCGCCCCATTTACCTAACCTAGTAGTAGATGAACGCCGTATTCGTCAGATACTGATTAATTTGCTCAACAACGCCGTCAAATTCACCCCCAATGGTGGTAGCGTCAAGCTAATTGTACGCCAGGAGATGGAGAGATGGGAAGATGGGGAGATAAATAACCCAATCACCAATACCCAATCACCAATTCAATGGATTTGCTTTTCAGTGATTGATACTGGAATTGGGATTGCACCAGAAGAGTTAGATAAACTGTTTCAAGCATTTGTGCAAATTGACAGCAGTTTGAACCGTCAGCACAATGGTACAGGATTGGGTTTAGCTCTAGTCAAGAGATTAACAGACCTGCATTGTGGTCAAATAACTGTTACTAGTGAGGTAGATCACGGTAGTTGTTTTACAGTTAGAATACCCTGTATAGATAAATGGGAAAGAGCCGAAAACATTCAATTACCACCTAATTGTCAACTCTTACCCAGCACTCAAAACCAAAATTTACCAGTATTAATCATTGAAGATTCAATGGTTGCAGCTGAACAAGTTGCTCGATATTTGAGTGAACTGAATATGCAAACCACCATCTATACCAGAGGTGATGGAGCAATTGATGAGGCCATCCGCATCCTGCCAATACTGATAATTTTGGATATTATGTTACCCAACCTCTCTGGATGGGAAGTATTGCGACAACTTAAAAACGAGCCAGAAACACAAAATATACCTGTAGTTGTAATTTCGGTAGTTGATGAGCGATCGCAAGCAATATCATTAGGAGCTATTGATTATTTAGTTAAACCCATTAGCCGTGACCAAATCCAAAAAACATTAAACAAACTCCAACCACCAGATCATTCCTTAACAACTGCGCTCATTATTGATCTTACAACCACCCCAACTTCAGCACCAATTGAAGCAACAGCCCCACCCTTGATTCTACTAGCAGAAGACAATGAAGCCAATATTGCCACCATATCCAACTATCTAGGTGCAAGGGGATATAGCCTAATTATTGCCAAAAATGGCCACGAAGCTGTTACTCTCACTAAAGAACAACACCCTAATTTGATTCTTATGGATATCCAAATGCCAGGTATGGATGGATTGGAAGCAATGCGGTTCATACGTGCCGAACAGCAATTTATGCAAACCCCAATTATCGCCTTAACTGCTTTAGCCATGCCCGGTGATCAAGAAAAATGTATCATGGCAGGAGCTAATGACTATTTAACCAAACCAGTCAAACTGAAATTTTTAGTAGCTAAAATTCAACAGTTATTAAAACAGGTAACAGATGACAGGTAAGAAGGGAGGAAATAATAATTAATAATTGATACCTAATAAATAATAATGGAAAATCCAGCAAAAATTTTAATTATTGATGATGAACCTGATAACTTTGATGTTATTGAAGCACTATTAGATAGTGAAGGTTATGAATTAAGCTATGTTGCTAATGGACTGCAAGCCTTTGATATGTTAGCTCACTGCCAACCCGATGTGATCTTGCTAGATGTAATGATGCCGCAGATGAATGGGATCCAATTTTGTGAACAATTCAAATCACATCTTCAATGGAAACATATTCCAGTCATTATGGTGACAGCTTTGAGTTCTAAAGAAGATTTATCTGAATGTATAGCTGTAGGTGCTGACGATTTTATCAGTAAACCTGTGAATGGAATTGAACTGCGATCGCGAGTTAGATCAATGCTACGTATCAAACAACAATACGATTCCCTTCAAGAAGCTCTACGCTTACGAGAAGACCTTTCTAACATGATTGTTCATGATTTGCGGAATCCATTAACATCAATTATTCTCTCCGCAGAAATGTTGCGTATTGGCAACTTATCACCTGACAGACAGGTTCAAAAAAGCACTCAGATCATCGCCTCTGGACAAAAATTGCAATCAATGATTGATAATTTGCTATTAATGGCGAAATTAGATTCTGGTAAATTAATTCTACATCGCACAAATGTTGATCTATGTGAAATTTGCTCCTCAGCGATTGCCGATATGGAAACAGCTATAATTCATAAAAATCTCCAACTAATCAGCTATTTACCCCAACCGGGTGGAAGTATCAGCTTAGATGTAAGTTTATTCCGTCGAGTTATTGATAATTTGCTCTCTAATGCAATTAAATTTTCCTATTCCGATTGTAAAATCATCTTACAAGCTGAATATCTAGCAGCAGGAAAAGCCAAAATTCAAGTAACTGATTCAGGATCAGGGGTGAAAGAAGAATTACGTGAAGTCATTTTTGAGAAATATGAAATTGGCGCTTTCAACAAAGCCGCATCTCAGATTGGTTTAGGTCTTGCCTTTTGCAAAATGACTGTAGAAGCTCATGGAGGCAAAATAAAGGTAGAAAGCAATCAACCACAAGGATCAATCTTTACCATTGAGATATAAAAATGTAACAATCAGAATTGTTAACTTTCTTTTCAATCCTCACTATGAAAGCAACTTGGAATGGCGCTACTTTAGCCGAAAGTGATACAACCGTAGTCGTAGAAGGAAATCATTACTTCCCTGCGGATACCATTAACAAAGAATATTTTCGAGACAGTGATACTCACACCACTTGTTTTTGGAAAGGAGTTGCTAGCTACTACAACATAGAAGTAGATGGACAAGTCAACAAAGATGCAGCTTGGTACTATCCCAGCACCAAAGAAAAAGCCAAAAATATAGAAGGTTATATCAGCTTCTGGAAAGGTGTGAAAGTTTCAGCTTAGGCTAACATTAGATTACCAAAAAACTGAGTTGAAAGCCCCGTCCTTATAGGACGGCTTTTCTTTAACCATAGCATTCGTTTAGCCAGGGAATAAATTCCCTGTCTAAATTCTGCATTCTTTTAATTGACTGTTTCGTTGCCTTTATTGTCAGTTTGATCACCACTGGAGATAATGAACCAATCTTGACCCTGCAAGCCGCTTAAAGTGTCAATAGCATTGTCATTAATGATGTTGGAGGTATTGAGAGCATAAATACTATCGAATCCAATACCATTCTTCAAATTACTGATTCTCTGAGTATAAGAAAGGGGTTGTATCCAGGCAGCCAAGACAGCAGCTAGGGCATTCAGGTCTTGGGAATATTTATAAGTGCCACCAATCAAGATATCATCATCTTTGTTACCAGTAATATTATCTTGACCAGCACCACCAATTAATATGTCTTTGCTGTCACCACCATAGATGATATCGTTATCTTCACCGCTAATGATGACGTTATAACCGTTACCACCGCGAATAGTATCATTTCCTGCATCACCGTAGATGACTGTGGAGATAGTACCAAGGTCAGAATTGATGGTAATGTTATCATCGCCTTTATTACCGTAGATCACAATCTTACCAATAGTAGAAGCACCGCTACCTTTAGCAAATTCTCCCTGAACCACGCCATTAATAATTACCCGAATCATTAAGTCACTGCTACCCCGACGGACTTCTATATTATCTGCGCTGTTAGTACCACCTATAAATAAAGCCATCTGATTAGCATTAGCTGGATCTGCGGAAATGACGATGTTATTGACGGTGACATCAACAGTGTTGGTAATGTTTGGGGATGTAATCAGGGGTACACTGTTGGGAACAATATTACCAGTTAGAGGAATAGCCGTATTTCTATCATCTTCTGGCGCACCTTGTGTATCGCGTTGAGCGTTACTGTTACCGGGTTGGGGGTCACGGGGTGAACCGTTTTCTCCTGATGTGGTTAGACCTAGTTCTCCATTAGGTTCTGTGAGGGTTCTGTCTGCACCCGCTTCTCTACCTAAATCGAGGAGGAATTGCTGAATTGCTGGAGATGGAGAACGGACAACGGTAGGATTACCGAAGGGGCTGAATGGTACAAAGTAGCTATTGTATTCACCATTCCAGTCGAATAAGCGATCGCCTCCTGTATTGGCAATCAGCACATCTAAACCACCACCACCAAAGGCAAAATCACGATCTGCAAACTCGACAGTATCAGGTTGGTTATTCAATCCACCAGCGGTATCGTGATTATCATCGGCATTGAGGACATCATCACCCAAACCACCGAATAAGCGATCGTTTTGTGTACCACCCACTAACCAGTCATGACCCAAATCGCCAAAGATGTAATCTTTACCATCGTTAATCTTATTACCAGTAGCATCCACAGCGTCAAAGTTCAGGAAGAAGCCTTCAATCCGTTTCATCGGATTATTAGCATCATAGGCGGCTAATTTGCGGGTTACGGGGTCATATCCAAGTGGATTGGTATTGGTAACAGGATTGCTATTGTAGAAGGCTGCTTGGGCTTCCGCACCGGAAACAGCATCATCACCCGCACCACCATGTAAGAAGTCATCACCTAAACCACCGTAAATTACATCATTACCACCAACGTCCCAAGCTGCTAAATCAACTGTCTTATTCAAGCGACCGGAGATGTAAATCCAAGCACCGATAAATGGACCAGGAACAGAGATGTTAGTTTCTAAATTGGGGGTATTGATACCGTAGAGAGTTTCCGTTAAACCATTGCGACTGGTGTATATCTTACCGTCATCACCGAGAATACCATCCTCACCAGCACCACCATAAATGCGATCGCTTCCTGTACCACCGTAGATATCATCATCCTGTCCTCCACCGAAGATGACATCATTACCAGTCATACCGTGAATCACATCATCACCTGATTCACCATAAATTACATCACCTGTACCGATGTCAGTAGCTGCACCACCGAGAGTGTAATCTAGGAATTGAATCGCTCTAGGAATAACTTTCAGAGAACCATATAGATCATAGTTAAAGGTGAGGAATTGACCGTTAGAACCAATCAATCTCAAGATATTACCGTTATCACCAATAATGTAGTCAGCATCGCGTCCGTGTCCGTTAGCAGATTCATCACCTAAATGATTCCGGTTTGTATCTGTTCCTGCACCACCGTAAATGGTATCTACATCATCTGGTCTTTGGGTGGGTGAAGTCAATCCAAACAGATTGGAACTACCACCGATAATGTCATCCTGACCCAAATTACCGAAGATTCTATCTTTACCACCATTACCTTCGATGTAGTCATCACCATCAGTTCCCACACCTGCAAAGTCTTCAACGGATGAGTTAGTTAAATCCAGGTTAACAGAACCATCACCTTGAATAGTGTCATCACCTAATTGACCGAAAATTACATCATCTTGTGCGCCACCAGCAATGTTGTCATTACCAAAGGTGTTGAGTGTGGGAGTGTTGGATTGATCAAAAAGAACAATTGTGCGTTCTTCCACACCCTTGGGATTAACTTGAGAACTACCAGTTACTTGTGCAGTGCCATTGCTATCGTAAATAGTTGCATTATTGAGGGTACGGATACGAGAACTTAAAGCATCACCGCGACGGAGAATAGAAGCATTATCACCAGCAATGACATCATTACCAGTACCACCGTCTAGAGTATCGTTACCATCGTTACCACCAGCAACATTGTGTCCACCGATAATGTCATCATCACCCGCTTCACCGTAGACAGTATCATTACCTTGACCAGCGATCGCAATATCATTTCCAACACCAGCGCGAATAATGTCATCTCCACCAAGTGCGTTACCGATTGCGATAGAAGTAAAGGTAAAGGGTTTATTCAGGGTTGATAGTGGTAGGAGGTTCGCATCTACATTACCTTCAACCACAGCATTATCACCAAATATCAGGTCGTTGTTGTCACCTGTGTTGATATTGTCATTGCCAATACCACCCAAGACAATATCATTACCTGCACCAGAGTCAATCGTATCGTTACCACCATCATTGACATTGGTAGTCTGAATCCGGTCTATATCTGCTGGGTCGTTATCAGATTCAACGTAACTGATATAACCATTATCACCCAGGACGATATCATTACCTGTATTGGTGGTGATAATGTCGTTAGCAAAGCCACCCAGAATTATATCTTTACCATTACCTGTGGTAATGGTGTCAATACCACCAAGGTTGCTATCTGTGGTTTCTATCCGATGTACTTGACCAGCAGCACTTGTTACCTTACCGCTATCACCGATAACAATGTTATTACCTTCACCAGCTTGAACAGAATCATTACCAAAACCAGCAATAATCACATCCTCACCACTACCAGATGTAATCACATCATCGCCATTGGTTAATGCTGGAGAAGTAGTGTAAATCAAATTACCAAATTCATCAACCTTACCATTGTCACCCAGAACAATATTGTTACCTGCACCAACGTTGATGTTATCTCCAGCAAAGCCACCGATGACAACATCATTACCTGCACCTGCGGTAATAGTGTCGTTACCACCAAGGCTATCATCTGTTGTTTCGATAGTCTTGACTTGACTGTTCACTAAAGTAATCTTGCCACTATCACCGATAACGATGTTATTACCTTCACCACCTTGAACAGAATCATTACCATTACCAGCAATAATCGCATCATTACCAGTACCAGATGTAATCACATCATCGCCATTAGTTAATGCTGGAGAAGTGGTGTAAATCAAATTACCAAATTCATCAACCTTGCCATTGTCACCCAGAACAATATTGTTACCTGCACCAACGTTGATGTTATCTCCAGCAAAGCCACCGATGACAACATCAGCACCTGTACCTGTGGTAATCGTGTCGTTACCACCAAGGCTATCATCTGTAGTTTCAATAGTTTCTGCTAAACCATTTGTCAGAATTACCTTACCGCTATCACCGATAACAATGTTATTACCTTCACCAGCTTGAACAGAATCATTACCAAAACCAGCAATAATCACATCCTTACCACTACCAGATGTAATCACATCATCGCCATTGGTTAATGCTGGAGAAGTAGTGTAAATCAAATTACCAAATTCATCTACCTTGCCATTGTCACCCAGAACCGTATTGTTACCTGCACCTACATTTAAGGTATCTCCAGCAAAGCCACCGATGACAACATCATCACCTGCACCTGCGGTAATCGTGTCGTTACCACCAAGGCTATCATCTGTTGTTTCGATAGTTTCTGCTAAACCATTTGTCAGAGTTACTTTACCGTTGTCACCGACAACAATATTGTTACCTTCACCAGCATTGATGGTATCATCACCAAAACCACCAAGGATCAAATCTTCATCAGTTCCAGTAATGATGGTGTCGTTTCCACCTGTTGAGGGGTTAACAGTTTGCACCTGAACAACATTACCAGTGGTTAATATTCTCGATGTTCCCGCAGTTTGGGTAATAATGCCATGATCACCAAAGATGATGTTATTAGCGTTACCACCCTCGATGATGTCATTACCAACAGTTAAGGAATCACGAGATGGATGCAAACTATTATCAACAGTTGGGATTGTTAAATCTCTAGTTGCTAAATCAAGGTTAAAGCCAGAATCACCGTAAATGTTGTCTGCACCTTCATTACCGTAGATAACGTCATCACCAGAACCACCAGCTAAATTATCTCCAGCTTGACTACCTCTAATGGTGTCATTACCAGCACCACCATAGATATTGACTATCTTATTAACTCTTGAGGCATCAATATTATCATTACCTGGATTATTGAAACTGTGGGCAAATCCTGGATTTACCTCACTGGGTGTTCCAATGTAACGGCTACCATCTTGGGTAGTATCACCAAAGATCACCAGAGAAGCATCAATTCCTCGGTTATCCCAACCACCTCTATTCAAGGCCGTGATAGTATCATCTCCACCACCACCATGAACAGCAGTAATTGTTCCATCTGAAGTATTTTGAATTTGGAAATTATCGTTTCCACTTCCTAAGAGAACTTCCACAACTTCAAAATTACTACCATAGGTGATGGTTGCTCCCATACCCAGACCTGAGAGGGTAGATTCTGTTAAAGTTCCCTGGTCATTTCTGGTACTACCATCATTGAAGAATGTCACCGTATCACGACTCAATTCTTCATCAACAAAGAAGGTAGCAGCTAAATCTACTATGGAATATTCGCTATTTCCATCTGGTAATGTCCATTGTGGTGCAGGTTGACTGGGACTTTCTAAGGTTAAGGTAGTCAAACCTGTAGCTATATCAGAAACAGCATCACGAATTTGCCAAAAACGACGTAAACCTTCCCCACGACTGATTTCTAAGGTTCTAGCAAACAATAGAGTTGCCAATTGACTAGGATCAGTAGTACCTGTAGCGGTGAGTAAATCATCTGTTGCTACCACCATAGTGTCAATACTCGCACCAGTTCCCGTACCGTTATAACTAACAACATTACCTAAAGAAGTTAGTTGATTAGTTTCCCCTGGTAGCAACACTGGTTCTGCTAGAGAAATGGTGTCAAAGTCATCATCAGGATAGAAGCCATCAATGATTAATTCACCTTGAATTGTTGAGAGGTCATGAGATCCTTTTGTGGGATTCCAGATTAATGGCAAACCATTTTCATCAGTACCTGCATTTACTGTAGGAGTATCACTACCAATATTGAAGGAGTCGCTGCCTAGTCCTCCATAGGCTCCCACAATAATACCTGAGCCTGTTGAGAGTATGTTGAATGTATCATCACCTTCTGCCCCTAAAATCTCTAGACGCTCAATATTGGTGAAGTTGATTTCTCGACCTGCTCCAAACACCCCTGTACTGGTAATGACAAAGGTATCAGCAAACTCTGTACCAATGATTCTGACGATATCTGTACCCGATCCACCATCAATATTGATTGGTGCATTGGCAACATAATCAACGGTATCTGTTCCACCACCTGTTTCCACATTGCTATCTGTAGAACCTTCTAGGGCAAAGGAGCGAATTGTAAAGGTATCATCATCTTCATTACCGTTCAGATTCAGGACAGCAACGTTGCGATAGACTGTAAATTCATCATTACCTTGATTACCATCTATGGTGGTTTCAAAGCTGACACCATTACTCAAATAACCACGTGAAGTTAGTACCGTTGCAAATTCATCACCAGGGGCAACTCCAGCAGCAGCATCTCGTTCTGATTTGAAAACTTGACCAATTTGGAATTTATCAGCACCCTCACCACCCCGGATTGTAGTTTCCGTCCAGTTATCATCTAGGGTAACTTGGTCATCGCCACCTTGGGTATCCACGGTTAACTGTTCGAGATTTTTGTTGTAGTTAATCCGTTCCACATCCGTTGTGGGATTGCCATGCAGTGCTGCTACAAAGGCTACACCGCCATCAACAAATTCGCGATCGCTGGCACGCATGAGGATATTATCTGTCGTCTGAGTCCCGTAAACGGTCAGGGTATCTTCACCCGTAGCTCCTGTATCGAAGACATTGATGATGTAATCTGTGTTATTACCTGTAATTGAGATTTCGTATGTATCGCTATCACCTTGTCCGTCTAGGTCTAGGGTATCGCGCCCTGGGGTATTGCGACCGGGCAGAATCCGACTAGCTGGATCTAGGGATGGTAATTTAAAGACTTGGATGAAGTCTGTACCTGCACCACCTAAGACGCGGGTATGACCTGCCAAAGTGAGGGCATTGCCTTCAGTATTTTCTGGATTGAAGAGGATCGTATCGTTTTCCGCACCCGCATCAATAGTTATTTCGGTGGCACTGAGATTACCCCATAACTTAATTTCGTCTTCACCTGCTTGACCGGAGAAATTGATACTGTTTGTAGCAGTAATTGTACCCAAGGTAACGATTTCATCTTCTGCCGCACCAGCATTGAGATTGACTATCTCAGCCGTGAGAATGCCGTCTAATAAGAAGCGATCGCTATCTGCATCACCATAGATGTCAATGCGCGTACCTGCGGCAATTGTACCTAGTACCTGAATTATACTGCCAGGAGCATCCACAGCCCCTTGGTAGTCACCGTACAATTCTACATAATCAGCTGCTGTCACTATTGCTCCGGCTTCAACGGTGAGATCATCCCCTGCTAGTAACCTGACGTAAGACCCTGTACTTTCAATGGTGATACCACTCTTAACAATCAAGAAGTCAGCGTCATCATCTACGGGTGTAGCGGTGCCATCGACATCGCTATCGTTATTATCATCATTAGCTAATATGGTAATCGCTCCACCTGCCAGTTGATTTTCCGTTACCGTAATTGGACTAGCAGCAGTCAGGTTAATCTGTCCACCTGCAACCATACCAGGGTCGCTTGAATCTACGACTCCACCAACAGTTAGCGCACCTGTATTACTTACCCAAGTGCTACCTGCGGTCGATTTGGCTTCAATATTGCCGATTTCAGTGGTAATTCTCCGTTCTGCTGCTCCAATATTGTTTGCTGCAACGAGGAAAGTCTTACCAGAAATGATGTTAAAGCCATTGGGGTCGGTATTGCCATCGAGGATACTACCAGCAGGTACGGTAATAAAGGCTGTGGCACCTGCACCCGTGCCTACCTGATTTAGACTGAGGTCGCCTACGGTTTCAATAATATAGATATTGGCAAAGCCACTGGATGCTGTTAGTGTTCCCGCAGCAGAGAAGGCACTGTTAATATCGAGGTCATTACCACTCACCCCAATACCACCGAGAACTGCTCTCAAAGAGATGTTATTACCGATAATATCGGCTTTCGGTTTGCTGGCTGGTAGGGTGGTATCATCTCCCGAATTAGGATCGAGGGGATTATTCAAGTCAACTGCATCCAAAATGGAGAGTTGCGCCCGGAGATTGACATCTCCAGTACGTGAAAGAACGTTACGGATGTTGAGATCACCAAAGGTTTCCGCAATCCAAATAGTATTGTTGGCTGTTGCTGTTAACGTTCCTGCACCGACGATATCAATTTCCAGATGATCGCCATTTTCGCCAATATTTTGTCCAGCGGTTAGTTCGATGCGATTGGCTTGGATCTTCGTAAAGTCGTGGTTCAGGGCATCTACGATAGAACCCTGTGCTTGTAGATATACGCCACCTGTCTTCGAGAATGCCCCTTCTAGGTTCATATTCCCTGACACTTCGGAGATATAAACGTCATCATTAGCGCGAGCAGTCAGTGTTCCAGTGGGGGTAAGATTGATGTCCAGGCGATCGCTTGCTGTACCAATTGCACCTTGTCCGGCTTCGAGGATGAGGTTACTACTGATGACATTGATAGTTCCTGTAGCACCACCATTGAGAATACTTTGACCACTCTTAATCCTTACTTGGTCTTGTGCCTGGATTTGAGTCAGATTAATATTGAGTTCTGAGCCTAAGAAGACATCAGCACCTGCTGTAACACTAATATTTTCCAGGGCATCAACGTCGATATCTTCTCGTTCTTGAATAATCACCGCCGTTACCACAGCACCGGACGCACTCGGATCTAAGACAACTGGGGCAATGGTTACACTCACGCCTGATTCATCACTGAGACTAGCAGAGGCAGTTAAAGTAATGGTGGCGGCGGTGACATTAGCAATCTGATAATATTGTCCGTCATCGGTGGCGTTGTTAGAGTTACCACCAATGAAGATATACATACCTGCTTGGAAACCATCACTAATCCAACTACCAGCATCTGTGCGGGTAATCGTATCTGCCGAGCCATTATTAGTAAAGTTAACTGTAGTGGTGATCGGATCGCCACCAAGGTAAATGAGATCATCTCGTTCTGCCGCTGCCAACTTAATGCGATCGTCGCTTGTCAGTCGTACAGGTTGAACTGAAAGATCAATGACGGTTTGACCATCACTCTTACCAACGCCTTTGGAGGTAATTAAGGTGACATTATTACCGATGATATTCGGGTCTTCGATGCTGACCTGGGTATCAGATACAGCCTTGAGTAAACCAGCACTGAGGGTATAGATTAATTCTTCTTCTGTCCAAACCTTAATACTGCCTCTCAAAGCAGCATCTTCTGCTGCCGTTAAGGTATAGGTGAAGTTTTCGTTCAAGGTATTACCAAACTGTCCGTATTGAGCATGGAGCGTATGGTATTGCAGAGTACGGGAGTTTTCTATGGTGGTGATGGCATTCTGTACGAACTGATCGAGGGCTGCACCGCTCAAACCTTGGGTAATGCCTTGTTCTCGGTAGAAGTTGTTATAGAATACCGCTTCTACGTCAGTGAGAGTGACTTGGTGATTACTGTCGTAAATTGAGGGGTTTCCTTGGGTGTTGCGGTATTGCCAATAGGTGTTATATTCCTGTTCCTTGGTTTGGGCAAAGGCACTAATGGTTTCATTAATCTTCTCCGTAGCTCCCGTTCCTGCTGTCAGTTGTAAATCACTCCAAACCCCGGCTTTGAGTTCGTCGATGGTGCGATCGTCCCTTTGGGCTGTCTGATTGGCATCGACGATACTACCATTACTGACTTCAATTGTGATATTACCCGTAGTTTCAATGCGTTCGACGCGGAGATCGCCTGTTTGCTCTCTCAGGAAGATATCACCCGTAGCGGTAATATTCACTTTATCTTTGAGGTTAGTACCGGAATCGAGGATGATTGATTGACCACTTGCTCCAATACCGCCACCTTCAGCATTCAGGGTAATTGAGCCACCGCTAATGAGTCCTTGATTAGCTTTCTTAATTCCTCCCTGGGCTGTGATAGTGACATCCTTGCTACCGCCGGCGGTAATGGTATCGACTTTCAAATCGCCAATGATTTCCGAGATTTGAATTGTGCCGTTAATGGTTGTGGCTGTCAAACTAGCAGTAGCACTATCGTCAATCGTCGTACCCGGATAGTTTGTACCAGTAACATCGGTCTGAATCGCTCGTTTTGTACCAATTCCCTGATTTCCGGTTAGATTGATGCGACGACCGCCTACATATCCAGTATCGCTGCCTTGTTCAATGGATTGAGCGGAAACTAGGCTAGTTGTGCCAGTGGGGTTGAGGATGGGTCCATCGAGGAGAATATTTCCTTGGGACTGTACCGAGATCGCTCCTTCGTTATAGCCGATAAAGTTAATCTTAATGGCGCGATCGGCTTCGATGGTGTGGGTATAAATTTTTTGCTGTCTAGTTTCGCTAATAACCTGTTGATAGTAGGTTTTCGTTCCGTACCATGTACTTTCTGTCCAACTGTCTCCCGTATAGGTTCTTTGGGCGAGGGTCACGGGTTCGGGGTTAACAAAGTCGTAGCGGGTTGTATTGTTAGCATCTAAGAAGTAATAAGATCCTTCTGGTAGTAACTGAGGTTCAGTAATCTGTTCGACTACGGGCGTACCTACAACCGTATCGGGATCGGCAGCTAAGGCATCGATACCAAGCCAAGCGGAACTGCCATAAGTAGTTGTTGTGCGTTCGCGGGTTTCTTCACCAATTGACCAACCATAACGCCAACCAGACTTGGGATTGTAGGTTGAATTGTCAGTACCTTGTCTAACGGTAGAACCTTCGGTAATAGTTACGCCATTGGCGGTCTTCTGATAAATCGTCACGAAGGGATTAGCACTCGTTCCCCTAGCCTTATCTTTGAGGATGAGCGTTCCATCCCCGCGTTGGGAAACATCCAGACGCTTAATTACTAACTCATAAGGTGTGTTGTTGGTAACTTGGATGTCACCGTAACCGCCCAAAACGCGGATTTCTCCGTTGGCAGAGTTGAGAATATGTCCTGTGATATCAATAAAACCACCACTTACCCGCAGTTCTTCTAGGATAATTTGGTTATTCGCTACATCGTAACGAACCAAGAAGTCTTTGTTGGTAATGGTCTGGAGGGTGACAATGCCCGTTATGCCAGCTTCGAGAAGATCGTCAATTTCTTGAATTGTCTCCGCACCTAAAGTAAGTTTGTAATCCGACTTACCACTTTGAATGATGCCGTTGACATTGACATATTCGGCATTGATAAAGATGCGATCGCCAAACAGACTAACATTGGTGGGAATTTGGTTGAGAATACTGTCGATACCTGCGTTCGTCGCCGCTTCTGTGCCATCTCCACCCGTTACTGGTAGCCATTTTGCATAGTCTTCACCTGCAACGGGGAAGGATGTCCCCTCACCAGGGAGATTGATGGTAACGCTACCACCTGACTCGATAGTTTGAGTTTTAACGCGGATGCGACCTTGAATGTTAATGTCTCCCTTGCCAGTAGCCAGGGTTCTCAACACCAGATCGCCGCCTAAATTCTCAATATCTCCCAAGATGGTAATGTCAGGCCAAGCATAGGTATCACTGGTAATGTTAGCGACATTTAAATCGTTGATAACTCGAATGATCGGTGTGTTGGCAGAACCACCACCGATAATATTCGAGAAAGCAGCTACTCCCGCTACTACTAAGGATTCGCCGTTGAGGTTGCTTTGGTTGTCCTTGTCGGCATTGCGGTTATTTTCTGCGTTAATTGCTGCCTTAATATCAATGATAGAACCTGCTGCTGATACCTCAACCCCATTCAGGAACAGACCACCATTCTGTTCTGGAATAGTAATACCGAGAATCTTAATGAAAGCGGGTGTATGGTTGAGAATATTGACGCTGGCATCACCAGGAGCATCAAAGACACCGTTGCCTTGGAGTTGGTCGCTACGGATATCAATTGTCCCTGCCTGAGCCAAGATTGGGTCAATGGTGACGGTAATCGCATATTGTTCCACCCGATTGATCAAACCGTTGGGGCCGCCTCTTTGTAATAACCCTTCTGCTTCCAATGCGGCTTGGATGCGAGCAATTTCATTCTCATAGAAGGTCTTGAGGGTGGGGTTTGTATCCCCGTACTTAATTAACTCAGCCTTGGCTTGTTCTAAAGCTTTTTCCAGATTGGACTGAACTTTTTCCTTGGTGACGGTGAAGTTAATACCATCGCTCTTAGTAAAGTCAGTAATTGTACCACTATCGCGATCCCAACGGTTAAGTTCTAGGATGAGATTGCGGTTAATGCCTGTCCGAACCGTACCATCTACTTGCACAGTGCCATGAGCTTCACTCTTGGAGAATCCTTGATACTGCTCGACACCGCCGCCGCCTGCTAATTTATCAATAGCATTACCCAAAGCGTTGAACCAGTTCACTGCTTTAGCTTGGGCTATCAAATTAGCAAATCCGTCTCGTTCGGCGTGGAGTTTGGCATCTCTGGCGGTTTCTAAGATAGCTCCCGACGCAACGGTAATCTGATTCTCCTGCAATAAGTAGGCTTCGGCATTGATAGATTCGATGGGAATGGCACTACCGGCAAAGGTATCGGTGCGGGATTCTAGGGTATATGCATCGCGGTTAAAGTTTGTATCCGTTCCTGCCGACAAGTTGAGGTTGCCACCAGCGCGGATCTTGGCATTATTGCCGATCGCAATTTCGTTGATAGGTTTGAGATCGATTTTAGAATTGGCGATCGCTACTGTACCAATACCATAGGTTTCGGCGTTCACCTGAATCTTGATATCACCCTCTCCTCTGGCGGAGATATCAATACCGCCTGTGCTTTGTAGAGTCGCACCTGTACCTACTTTTACTTGAGCTAAGTCGCTCAAGCTGCGAACTGTAGCCGACGCATCCGCACCCGATACTGCTCCACCTGTAATCAGGGTGACTTTATCGGTGACATTAATATCGTTGAGCGATCGCAAGGTGATGGTATCGTTACTGGCATTATTGCCTACTACTGTGAGGATGGCGTTATCACCCACTGTGGTTAAGGTATTCAAGCTGAGGGTGGTTTCGCTATCCGCACCCGCACCACTAGCTAAACCGCCCGTTGTTCCTTTGAGATTTTCCCCATCAACCAAGTTCTTTCTGACACGATTGATGGCATTAATGGCGATATCTTTGGCCTTAATGTTGACATTATTACCAACTCCTGATTCGACGGTGGAGATCACTTGATTATTATTGGTTGCACCGCTACCAGCAATTACGCCACCCGCGCCCGTTTTCACTTGGGTATCGAAGTTGGCGGTGTGTTTTGCCCCTATCGTTAGATTTCCCTCACCTCGACTACTCAAATCAATGTCGATGGTGTTGCTGTTATTGCCTGATAAATCGTCTTTAATTTTGGCGATAGTGGTGCTGGTATTGGTAGTGGTAGCACTGGCACTTGTTCCCGCCGCAATACCACCGCTACCAGCTGTGGTGAGGGCTAAATTGGTATCTTCTCCCACCGCCGAAATATTCAAAGTTGCCCCAATTAGTTTAACTCCCGAACCGAAATAAGCTTCGGTATTGGTGTTAGTAGAAATATTAGATTTACTAACTCCTACGGAAATGATGCCACCAGCAGCACTATTAGATTCAGCTTTTTGATTGTTAGTGCTAATCGCCGTGACATTGGTGGCGTTAATAATATTGAGGTTGGCGTTATCGAGAACGTAGCTGTGAGTGCTGCTGTTGTTGACAACATTGGTGCTAGTAGAATCTACACCTAACAACAGTCCACCCGACGAACCAGAGGCAAAGGCTTGGGCTTTTTCTGTCGATAAATTAGCTACAATTGCCAAGTTTCTGGCGTTAATCCTACCGCCCACGTAGGCATCAAGGTTAGCAGCCACTGTTACAGTTGCTTGAGAAGAACCAATTCCTGCGCCTGTAGAGGCGGCAACACCTTGAGCTTTAGTCTGGGATGCTAACTCCGCCACAGCTTTAACGCTGAGATCGCCAGTCAGGTTCATTGTCAGAACGGTAGGAACGACTACATAAGCTGTGACTGTGGGGGTAATATTCGCTGTGGCTTTTGTACCTGTACCGCTAACATTGAAGATGAAGCCCAGGGCGGCAGATAGGGCAAAGGTTTCGGTGGTGGCTGTGCCGATATTTTGTGCTTCTACCGTGACATCGTTGGCTGACGCTAAATAGCCTTGGAGATAGGCTTTTGTCGTTCCATTCAGGGTAGTATCTGCTGAGGTGACACCAACAGCAAGACCAACACTACCGAGACTGATGGCAGTGCCGATCGCTTTAGTTGTGGTGGTTTGGTTGGAAGTTGCCTTGATGATCGCATCACCTGCGATCGCACCGATATTTAACCTTCCTGCCGTACCTAAATAAGCTTCTACTGTCCCGCTGATAGTCGTCTTGGCATCACTACCCGCCCCGGCAAAGCCTCCGGCAACACTAGCGGCGATGGAGGTGGCAATGGCGAAACTGTTGGCAGTGGCAGTGGAATCAGCCGTAATCTCAACGTTGCCTTCATTTACCGTTGCTACACCGTCAACAAATGCCCTGACGTTGTTATTAATGGTGTTATCGGTGACAGAAACGCCAATGGAACCGCCCACTGCCCCAAAGGCTAAAGAACCCGCGCCGACATCGGAGTTAATACTAGAATTATCGGTAGCAGTAACTCGCAGAGTATTACGAGTTGTCACATTACTATTGTCTTTAATTGCGGCTTCGATGGTATTGCTAATGGTGTTAGTAGCCCCCGCACCTGCACCGGAGAAGCCACCACTAAACAGGGCGATCGCCCCGCCCACAGAAGCAGCGACGGCTTCGGAATCAATGCTGCTATTACTATTGGCAACAATTATTACAGTTTCGTTCAGTGCTTCCACAGTGGAATTGTCGATAAAGCTGCGGACTTGGTTGCTGAGGGTATTATTAGCATCAACCGCAGCGATACTGAGGGAGACACTGACAGTACCACTACCAGATATAGCGACGCTACCGCCGTGGGCAGTGGCAGCGATCGCAGACTCATCAGTCGCATTCAAGCTGACTGAACCAAGATTGGCTTTGACACCAGGACTATCGAGAATATAAGCCTCGATCACATTGTCAATGGTGTTAGTCGAACCAGCGCCGGCTACTGAAGCCGCACCAGCCACTCCTGCCCCACTGACACTGACTGCGCCGGCTCCGCCAAAGGTAAAGGCATTAATTTCCGCCGTCGAATTGGCATCGAGATCAACATCGCTTTGGGCATTGACTGTGGAGCTATCAATAAATGCTTGGGTGGTATTAGTAATATTGTTTTCACTGATGGCCAGTCCTATGGAAGCCGCACCTGTGGCACCTGCCAAACTAATAGCAACTGCGATCGCTACACCACCGGCATCGGCTTTAATGGTGGAAGTATCTACCGCCAGTAGGTCAACATCACCGTTAGTTGCGTTCACTGTGCTGTCTTCAATGCTGGCAGTGATTGCTACGGCTATTGTATTCGCTGATCCTGCCCCTGCACCTGCTAACGCACCTGCCAATCCAGCACCAGAACCTGCACCGGATATTGAACCGCCAATGGCTAGGGCATCAATTTGGGCGGCGGAAATTGCACTCAGGTTAACATCATTGACTGCGGTAACGGTAGAATCAATGATCCTCGCTCGGATCGCACTGTTATTAATGGTGTTATTGGAGAGAGAAGCCCCGATAGATAGCGCCCCTGCTGCACCCTTACCTGTGACACTAATGGCTACAGCAAAGCCACCTGAATCTGCTTGAATCGTGGAGTCGTCACTGGCATCTAGGTTGACTGAATCGCCAGCATTCACATTTTCACTGTCTTTGATATAGGCTTCGACAACATTACTAATTGTATTATTAGCTTCTGCTCCTGCGCCAGAACCTGCTAGAGATAGGCCCGTTGCTGTACCGGCTCCGGCTCCGGCTCCGGCGATCGCTAATGCCTGAATTTTTGGTTTGAGGGTTTCAAAGCGGTGATTAGTTCCTGCTGTATCAGTTGTCAGATCAATAACGGCTGGCTCACTGGCAGTAGTTTCGGCATTAGTTGCTACCAGCTTAATAGTATTGTCATCAACTTTAATGACAAAATAACTTTGACCTTCTTCTAATCCGCCTAATTGTTGCCCTGCACTGCCAAGATGGCGATAAATCACGCGATCGCCTGTTTTCAGTCCGTGGTTGGCTAGGGTAATGCTGTTGTTTGTGGAATTAACGGCAGTTTTCTCAAAGTTGAAGGTTTGATCGGTTTGGGATTTAGCTGTAGCTGTCAGATCGATATTGTCTGCTGCCTCTACTGAGGAATTATCAAAGAAGGCAGCCACTGTATTCGCGACGGTATTCTTCGCCAGTCCTGCCCCAATTGCACCCGATCCAGCCGCACCTGTACCTGCACTGGCAGCAATGGCAACAGCTACACCACCCGCATCAGCTTTAATCTGAGATGTATCGAGGGCGGTGAGGGTAACATCACCAGTATTTGCTATGACATTACTGTTATTTTTAATGCTGGCTTCAATTTCCAGGTTAATAGTATTAATCGTACCTGCACCTGCTCCTGCTAGTGCGCCTGTTAATCCTGCACCTGCACCACCTGCTCCTGCACCTGCACCTCCAAGGGCGAAAGCGTCAATGGTGACTGTCGAGGTAGCATTCAAGATGACATCGCTGTTAGCTGTGACTTCCGAGTCGTCGATGAGAGCCTTAACGCTGTTATTAACTGTATTTGTCGAGACTGCTGCCCCGATCGCACCCGATCCTGTCGCCCCACCACCTAAATTAGCAGCAATGGCAACTGCCACACCACCAGCATCGGCGTTAATCGTAGAACTATCGGTTGCTGTCAGAGAAATTTCACCAGTATCTGCTGTTACCTGACTGTTATTAGTAATGCTGGCTTCAATTTCCAGGTTAATGGTATTAATCGTACCCGCACCTGCTCCTGCTAGTGCGCCTGTTAATCCTGCACCTGCACCACCGGAACCTGCACCCGCGCCACCAAGGGCGAGAGCGTCAATAGTGGCTGTTGAGGTCGCATTCAGAATTACATCACTTTGGGCTGTTACTTCCGAGTCGTCAATGAGAGCTTTAACGCTGTTATTAACTGTATTTGTAGAGACTGCTGCGCCGATGGATGCTGCTCCCTTCGCTCCTGCACCCAAACTAGCGGCGATCGCAATGGCTATACCACCCGCATCGGCGTTAATTGTAGAACTATCGGTTGCTGTCAGAGAAACATCACCAGTATTTGATGTTACCTGACTGTTATTGGTAATGCTGGCGGCGATCGCAATTTGAATATCGTTTTGTGTACCAGCACCAGCACCAGCTAACGCACCTGTAAGACCGCCACCTGCACCTCCAGAACCAGCACCCGCACCACCCATAGCCAGGGCTTCAATTGTTGCCGTTGAGATGGCTGTGAGAATGACATCTTCTTCAGCAATCACAATGGAATTATCAATATAAGCTCGAACTGCGTGTCCATTACCTTTACCAATCTTGTTATTGGCAATGCCCAAACCAACTGCTAAAGTTCCCTTGGTAGCACCTGCTCCCGCAGCGATCGCAATGGCAAAACCACCTGCTACTGCCCGAATGGTGGAATCATCGGTGGCGGTGAGAGTGACTTGATTAGCTTGAACCTTCTTAGTATCACCACTATTTTTAATAAAGGACTCGACGGTATTATCAATCTCGTTAGTAGTAATGCCACCCGCTACAGCCAATGCGCCCGTGACACCACCAGCACCACTAGCACCCGAACCAGCACCACCAATGGCGATCGCTTCGATCACAGAAAGGTCGCTTGCCGTCAGGCTAATATCTCCAGGCAAGGTAACGTCAACGCCATTTAAGTAGCTGCGAGTCTTGCTAGTAATTTGATTCTCCGAAAGAGATAAGGCAACCGTTCCCGCCCCAGCTAAACCGCCGACTGGTGTGGCAGCAGCAATGGCAACGCCAATAGTCAGAGCAAAGACGCTACCAGTGCGCTGTGCCTCTACCGTGACGCTATTTCCCTCCTGAATAGTTGCCCCAGCGATGAAGGCTTCGGTCTTCATATTCAGTTGGTTGAAACTGAAAGAACCAGAAATTCCGGCTGCCGGTGCTAATACTTTGACGAGGGTGGCTGCACCACTAATAGAGAAAATTCCTGTGCTGTTGGTACTCTTAACGGTAATATCGCCGCCGTTAACATCAAACAGTCCGCTATCGTTGATGTAAGCTTGGGTGCTGTCGGTAATGCTGTTGAAGGCAATCACCCCAGATATACCTACCCCAATTGTGGGGGGGATAGCTGCTCCTACCTGAATTCCCACAACGGGAATATCGGAAACAACTGCTCCTGCAACGCCAATACCCCAGATTTTGCCTGTATTTGTGGCTTCTACGTTAATAGCAGTAACATTGAAATTCGTGCCGTTAATTCCGACACTTGGATCGCTGTCGGTGCGGCGTTTGCCAATAATCGCTGCTGTATCTCGCGTGATTGTGGTACTGCCGATACTGACTCCCACACCGATGCTCTTGGCTAACTGCACTGCACCGACAATGTTGTAATGGTCAGCTGTGCTGGTTGCTGTTACCGACACATCCCCACCCACTACTGTCGTACCGCTATCAATCTGGGCGATGGTTTCGCTATTTTGATTGGCAAAGGAGAGACTACCACTGATGCCAAATTGACCAGAATTGCCACCTGTTTGTGATAAATCTAGGGAGAAGATATTTTCTGTAGCACTAACACTCAAGCCATCACTGCCAGTAAAAATCTTAGCCCCATTTTCAATTAGGGCAATGGTATGATTTTCTAGCGTTTGAATTAAAAGCGAGCCGCCGACTCCTAATACTCCGGCTTCGTTGCCGAAGAGAGAGAATGGAGAACTTTTTGCCTTGATTGCTAGGGCGATCGCACCTGGTTCGGGTTTGACATCGAATTGGATGATACCGGCGATGTTAATTAATTCCATCGTTGTATTCGCAGCCACTTCGACGGATTGATCGTCATTTCGCAACAGGAGGTCTTGATTAATTAACGCACCTGATTTAATAATTGCTTCTGACTGATTGCGATAGCTAGAAACACCTATCGAACCCGCAATGCTGAATTTGGCTGCCTGTCCAGCGGCGGCTTTATTTTTGGTGACAGCCCAAGTGTTCATCATGTTATCAAGTCCGAATCTGCCGTTGAAGAGACTGGCGAGTTCGTCTTGAATGCTACCGTCGTCAGGATCGCCAGGGTCGAAGCGATCGCTACTAAAGGGTAGAGAATCAATTAACAGAGGATAGCTGATATCTGAAGTCACGGAGATGGTTTTGCTGGCATCCAGTTTTGCTCCACTTTCCACTATGGCTTTGACGGTGGTGTCGTAGTTGCCGACTGCAACTGCCACTGTACCGGAGACTACCTTACCGCCAGTGCTTGGAACTTCATTAGAAACACCACCTTGGGCATTGGCTTGGACTGCCTGTTCTGCTGAGGCTGTGATATTAATATCGGCATCTGATTTTAAAACGGCAGACGAGCCAACTTGTGCTATGACGTTATGGTCGAAGGAATTGACAGCAACGGCAGCGTTAATACTAAAAGTAGACCCTTTATTCGGTCTGAGATAGGCGCTTGCTCCGGCGATTAGTCCTTTAACTGCTTTCGGTTCGGGAGCAACAGTTCCCGCTAGATAGTCGGTGAGGGTAGGAATACCGCCAATAGTAGATTCTGTAATACTACGGTTATCAGATTCTAATTCTGCTACAATTGATATACCAGGTTCTTCACCAGGTACAGCAAAGATATGAGTTCCTGTTTGTCCAGAAGTTAGTGTTAAATCTATAGGTGCAGCCGCCTGGGCTGTGATGGGTGAATCTGTGAGGCGAATGGTGCGATCGTCAACTTTAACGACATAGTAAATTTCATTGCTAATTAAGCCATCTAGGGGTAAATCGCCTCTATTTGCCGTAGAAACTCGCTCGAAGCCGTGATTTTCCCCTGTAGCTACCCCTGGTGTCATGGTGATCGGTGTATTGGGGCTATTGGGATCGGCTAGTTGGAAATTATCATCATCAATACGGATAACAATGTATTCTTTACCATCAGTTAATCCGCTAATGGCTGTACCGCCTCCGGTCAGATAGGTAATGCGATCGCCTGTCTCAAATTTATGTCCGAACATCAAAATAGTGGTGTCGGTACTACCTTCGATGACAGGACGTATAGAAGGATCAAACTCAATCGTTTTAGTATCTGTTGTTAAATATTGCAGAGTGATACCAGTGGATGAGCCGTCACCTAGTTGTAAGGCTACTAAAGGCGTATTGGGGTCGGTATCGGCAAATTGAATGTGGTTAGCATCAACGACAATAACGGTGTACTCGCTACCATCGGTTAATCCAGGAATCGGATCGCCATCACTGCTGTAGTAAGTAACTTTTTCGCCATTAGTCAGTCCATGATTCTTCAGTTCTAAGGTATCTTGGACTGTATCAACAACCGGCACGGTGCGGGATGGGTCAAACAGGGAAACGAATACATCTGTTTTGAAGGTGTGGGAAGTACCCGTACCCGCACCAGTCAGATCAATTCCTACTCCTGCGGAGGCGTTAGCACGAGAGGTTGCTAGTTTAAAGATGTTTTCGTTAATGCGGATGACATAGTATTCACTTTGGTTAGTTAAGCCGCTAACTGGATTACCGCCATCGGTGACGTAGGTGACTTTCTGGCCTGTTTGGAAATCGTGGTTTTCGATCACAAACAAATTATCAGCCAGATCGACCGCCTTGGTTTGGAAACTGTGGGCAGTACCTGTACCGATACTGGTGATGTCAATCGCTACTCCCGCCAAGGCATTAGCGCGGGTGGTTGCCAGTTTAATGTTATTATCGCCACTATTAATAATAAAATAATCAGTATCGTTACTTAAACCACCAATATTACTACCGCCACCGTTGGAGTATCTCACCCGTTGTCCGGTGACAAAATTGTGGATTTCATTGAAGAAAATCAGATTATTGCTAACGTCGATGCTGGGGTCTTCTTCAACCAAACTTGTGGGATCAAAAGTCAGGGTGGCATTGCCTAGTGCAAAGTTAGAGAAGCGCGTCATCCCTGTTTCTTTTTTAACTGTGGCATCGGTGCGGTAAACTACTGCATCTCCTGTTTTCCAACCGTGATCTTGGTTGAAGGTAATTGTGCCATTGTCGTTATTGACGGCTTCGCTGGGTTTGAAGGAGAGGGCAGTTTCTTCAAAGGCGAAGATGTGTTGATGCTGTCCTGTAAAGCTGTGGGAAGTTCCCGTTACACCCGTAGCATTCAGGTTATTAATAAATACCCCATTAATCGCATTTTCGTAGCTGGTGGCTAGTTGAATGCGATCGTTAGATCCAGAAACGCGGATGACGTAATAATCGGTATTATTGCTCAAACCACCAATATTACTACCGCCGCCATTGGAATATCTTACCTTTTGTCCCGTGGAGAAACTGTTAGCACTGCTGAAGATGATTTCATCGGTATTTGCGTCAATTGTCGTATTTGCCGGAATACTTGATGTTCCTGTGGGGTCGAAAGTGAAGACAGTGCTGGTTTGACTAGGTGGTTCTAGATTGATGATGTAGTAGGTTTGACCGTTGAGGATCACCGTTTGGTTAGTTGCCCCTGGTACGGTATTATCGAGAACGGCTAATTGGAAAGAATCGCCGCTAACATTAACCACTGCATAATTTTCCTGGTTAGACAAACCAGAAATTACTTTTGCGTCTTCATTCCCCAGCCAATAATCTACGATCTGGCCGTTGGTGAATTGGTGTCCGGGAATTGTAATTCTGTCAGTAGTTGCATTGACTGCGGTTGCTGGATCGAAAGTCAGAAAATCACGACGATTCAGGGTTTGAATCGCATCGGGATCGACTCCAGCAGAACGACTGAAATTTAGGGGAATGGTATCGCCTAGCGTTAACTGAAGGGTATTTTCATCTATGACGATTACCTTATAGGTTTTGCCGCTTGTCAGACCACCAATCGCCGTTAAGGCAGTATCAGGATTGTTGGGATCGGCGGCAATATACAACAGTTCGTCCCCAGTTTTTAGTCCGTGGTTGGGTAGGGTAATCGTGTTGTTGGTAGTATCAATGCCAGTAGTTAAATCTACCCCTTGTTGTTGTACTGATCCGGCGGTGATTTTGCCATTGACTATTGATTGAATATCTACTGTATCTGAACCAACAGCTACCCCTAATGCACCACTACCATCAATAAAGACGGCTACTCCTGATTTTGATTCGAGGTTAGATTCTCCCGTCGCCCCCACTTTCACATTGCCATCGGCAACAATTGAGACATTATCGCCAATAATCGCTTTGGAAGTGGTACTCGACTCAGTGACAGCAACGCTCACCCCAAAAGCTTGGGTGGGATTGGCGATCGTTCTTGTGCCTCTGGCCTTCAAACTGGAATTGACGGCGGTACTAGCACCTACTTCGGCTGTGGTTTCGGCATTGGAGGTGATTTCAACATTGCCACCCGCTTGAATTGAGGTTGTCCCACTCAGTAGGGTTTGTGCTGAACCTTCGGCTTTGCTGTAACCAGCACTAAAGGGGAAAGAATCCACATTGGCGCTATACCTGCCTCTTCTAGCTGGTTCTAATCCTCCTCCGGCTGAAGCAACGCTACTAACGGAGTTCTCCGTCCCAATACTCACATCACCATCGCTAATAATTTGTGTGTTGGTGAGACTGACTAATGCCGCAGACTTCCGCATGGAGACAGAAACCGCAGACAAGATGGCTGGTGCGCCCACCGCAGTTAGTGCTAATCCTGCTACATCAAGTAAATTGATTAAGGGTTGAATTGCTAAATTATTAACTAAGGTTGCCTCGTCTTCGAGGATATTAGCGTCGCTGGCATTAGCATTAATGCTGACGGAATCACCTTTAATGGTTGCGCCTTCAATATTAATTTTTGCTTCTTTGGACTGGAGGGAGACAATTAGAATGGGCAGAATACCTGTTTGGCTTTCTTTCTCCGCTTCAATGCTAATTTCACCGCCTTCGATCTCTACTCCCGATGCGATATTAATGCTCACATCTTCGCTGGGGAAAACATCAATGGGAGAAATTCCGGAAAAGTCCTTAACATTGGCAGTTATAGAAATGTTACCAGAGGTTTTATCGTTAGCTGCCTGAGTAAAGAGTTTGGCATTCGAGTTAATATTAACTATCGTACCTGTCAAGTCAATATCGCCAGAATTTTCTCCTGATTTTTGAGTAGAAATGGTTACTCCTGTGTCAACAGTAATGTTTTCTGTCAACACTGTTAAATTTTTGCCCAGCAGGTTTAAGTCGCCGGAGAAAATAACTGTATCGCTGCCATCTAGGAAATCTACGAAGGGAAGAGTCGGATCGAGTCCAAAACCGCCGTTGATAGTTAGGGAAGCATTCAGAGTCAGTGGCGAGACGGTGATTTTATCATCCCCTAAACCAAGATTAATTGTTAAAGATTCAGTTGGGTCTTTAAAGTCAATAATGTCGCTATTTGTAACCGTTCTAACCCTTAAGTTACCTGGTTGAATTCTTTCTAAAATCAAATCGTCAGATAAAATGGGACTGGCTTGAATCGTCACATGGGCAGAATTGATGCTACTGAAGAGAAAATCATCATTCGCCTTAGCAATAACATTTTCAATAAATAGATTAGCTGCGTTGATGGAACTGGTATAAAGAACTTGGGCATAGTTTGCACCGTTAATGAACGCATTGACAGCCCCATCAATGAATCCTTCCAGTTGGGAAACTCCGGCGTTAATAAACTCGGTTAAATCAGAGCCAATACTAACAAGATCGTCACTTAAATTATCTAAAAATGCCTCAATGTCATTAATGACATCACCAGTCACACCGATCGCACTGTTAACTTCACTGACTACAACACCCGCAGCATTATTTACTTCGGTGCTGACGATTTTATAAGCGTTGGTTAGCGAGCCACTAACTTGATTCCAGGCTGTTGTCAACGCATCCGTAATCACGGTATCTATACCGCTACCACCAATGAGATTTTCAATTCCAGAAAAATTGATGACATTGTTGAGATTACCAATAGCGTTTGTGGGATTGGTAATTGTCCAAGTGTTATTAATGTTTGAACCGAAAAGGCTGTCATTATTTCCCTGAGTATCAGTAAAGCTGAGGCTGGCGTTAAAACTGGTCAGGGCATTATTTAAAGATTGGTCAATATATAAATTATCTGCACCACCTCCTAAGTTGACATTGATGACAACATCGGAGGAGATAACTAGAGGCTGAAGACCTCCTACAACACTCAAATCGTTGGAAAAGCTATTCCCATTGGTACTAAATTCTAATTGGTTACTGGCATTAACTCGCAGATATAGGGAATCGTTGCTGCCATCTCCTGTAAACATTGCAGTGTTGCCCGTCAGACTGACATTTACTGCCAATAATTCATCATAAGTCTGCAATGTTTGGCTCTCGAAAGCAACTGGAGTGACAACTTCTCCCTGACTGACTTCCAAATCCCAATCTCCACCGAGAGCAAATGCACCAGTGAGATCGTCTGATGCTGCAACATCAGCCCCCGTGAGTGTACTCAATCCGTCTACAAAAACAGATCCTTGTTCTCCCTGTGCGATATTACAGCCATAAAAAAGAATGTCTGCATCCTCAGTTAAAGCACCTGCCCATGCTTGTAATTGATTGCCATAATCTGCCAAATTGTTACTACTTAATTGGGTTGTTCCCAGTTGTACAATTCCCGGCTGACCATGAGCGACAATATGAATGGCTGAAACATTATTCTGCTGTGCTAAAAAGTCTCCTATCTGGCTAATTCCGTCTTGGTTTCCATTCAAGACGATGACTTCTGTATTCGGAACTACACCAGTTAGCAAATGCTGATAATTTTTGACACTCGGATCAATAAAAATAATCTGATTACTTACAATGGATGTTCCTCCTCCAATAAAGCTTGATGTTGCTTCCAGTCCATAGGGAGCAGTTGGTGGATTTACAATATTATGTATATGTAATTGATTTGAAAGTGTTAAATCAATGCCACCATGAGTATCATCCATTGTTTTTGTTCTCCTTGAATATTTAATTCCCCAATTCCCTATCTTTTATTTAATTAAAGATGGAGGAGTGAGGAGAGTTTGGCTGTTTAAATTTTTTGAACCTATTTTTTTGAACTATTTTTGTGTAAGCCGTTCACCCTAATATTTTTAACTGGTTGAGACGGCTTTTAATAATGCGTCTTTATCATCTTTGGGAATGTCTGCGGGTTCTATCTTGAGTTGTTGCAGTTTCATTTCCAGCCATCGCTCAAACAACTCTTCCCGTAGCTTTTGGGCTATATCTTCGTCTAAAACAGCGGGTAAAATTTGTTCTATTTGAAAGATACACCAACGTTTGCCCATAGCGATCGGACCAATTATCTCTTTTGGAGTTGCTGTGTCCAGGGCAGTCTTGATTTCTTGCCTAATTTTTTCACGATGCAGTACATCTCGCTTCACCAGCACTTTCTGCTCGGAATTTAAGGGGTATTCCCGCGCGATTTGCTCAAATGTTTTTCCTGCCTCGATTTGATCTTTCAGATCGTAAGCCAAGCTTTCTTCCTTGATAACAATGTAGTACAAATCGCTTTGTTCAAGGTCTTGTTGTCGTTCCTTAAAATAAGCCTGTTTCTCTGACTCAAATAGTTGATCTTTGAGATTTTCAAGTTTCAAGCTGATTGTGAGTTGATTTTCAAAGGTTGGGTAATCAATCCCCTGAATTTTCAACCACTGTGCAAAACTTTCAGGATCGGTTAATCCGCTTCTCAGTCGGAAATTGATCGCTGCTTGTGCCAAGTCAGAAACAGTGACTCTCAACTCTTCTCGTGTCTGAATTTCTTGATATATCACTTGGTAGCGCAAACATTCCTGAACAAAAGGTTGTAAACGACCGAATAATTGTAAATATCCGAAGACTTGCCCCAAGGAGATAGGTTGCCCGTCTACATTCAAAAAGCAGATAGCATCGAAGTCTGTCATTCGGTTTCACGCAATTTACTCAAAAGTATGTTCATAGGTTATTACATAATTATTTGTAATATCTGCGAAATTCTATATTAGATTGACAGTATCATGGTCATCAGTAAAAATCAATGTTGTACTTAACATTACTTAGAATTGATGGTTAAATCATGCTCCTAGCTTGATCAAGCCCGTACTTAAGTAGGTAGATTGATCAAGCCTGTACTTAAGTAAGTAGGCGTTGAAATTTATCGTTGTAGCAAGGCAAAAGGCAAAAAGCAATAGGAGGAAGACTTTCAGGGATTTTACATTTTGTAACATACATCGAGTTTTTCAAGCCGACTTACTTACGTGTTGCCCGAAAACTCTAATCAAAGCTAACTGTTCTATTGATGACAAGTTAAACCTGTAAGCAGGGGATGCTGAATAGATGTAAAACTGAGATACAGCAGTTTACATAGTTAGGAGGTACAACATCTAAATTCAAACCTATACACAAAGCCTGTTTTACTCCTGACTCCTGACTCCTGACTCCTGACTCCTGTTGTAAATCATTCAAAATACCCCATAATAGCCACTCTTAAGAATTAGTAATTTTTTTTCTTCAACTCTGTAGTCAAAACCAACATCATACAACAAGTGATCTAGTTTTGTTTGATTAAATTTTACAAAATTAATAATTTCTTGTGGATAAGCAAACATTTCTAGAAAAATTAGCAACTGATTGACATCTATTCCAGAAAAATAAATGGTATCATTTCTCTGTTTATTCGCTATACAGATAGTTTGGCAATTTTTCAATTCAGGAATAAGAATTTTATGAATATAAATATCTTGACAGTCAATATGTGCAGAACAACATATTTTTGCTACAATATCTTCAAATTCTTGTTGAGGATTAAAAAAGAAATAAAAGTTTCTTAAAGTAATTTCCTGATCTGTAATTTCATAAGAAATCCCAGAAGATACTGTACTGCCTGGATTACCGATATACATATTAATCGTTTCTATTTGGTGAGAATCAGATAATAAATACTCATTTATATCAATAGAAAACATGAAATAAGGCAGGTTATCTAGAATTCTAAGACGACAATTCAAATATGGTTTAAGTACCTCTAAAACTCTTGTTATTGATACTTCTCTTTCCCGTCTTTTATAGTCATAGAAATAAAATTCCCATATTAGTTTGTTATTCAGCCATTTGATACCCCAAACAGTACGAAATAATCCTAATGATGCTCTAAGTGATGCTACTATTTCAAATGCTTGTGAGTCTAATTTTGCTAATTGAAATGAATGCAAAAGTAAGTTTACTGAGCGGAATTTGTTTTCCACTGAAGCCACTGGTTGATATGACCATAGGCAATAGTTAAAATACCTATCTTGAGGAGTTGTATATTCAAAGTAAGGCTGAGACATTCTTAAACCTGTCCATAATATAAATTTAGGATGTACAATAGCTGAGTGAAGTCAGCCGAATCAAACTAACATTATCCATGCCGTCCTTCAACTCCATAGTAAACATTGAAAAAATCTAAGCCATTCCGGTGTATACCACCAGCGATATGTCCAAATAGCTTATTTTTAATCTCATTGTAAAACTTAATAAACAAATTATCTGAGATTGAATAATAGCTACATATTTTCATGAGTACATGATGTAAGTCTTTTACTTGAAGCTGTGCATCATAAATATTCAAATCGTAGGATTTTCTTTGATTATTATCTTCTGTGATTTCAAGATATTTTATGCAATCATCACCAACTTGATTAACAGCAATTTCGAGAATATTTTTCACAATATCAAAAGCTTCTAGATACATATCACCCTGATAAATTTCCGCAAGTCGCTGCAAAATCTCCTGTACAGTGATAGATGGATGCCAAAGGTATCGCGTTATAAAGTGTTTTTCTGGGTTTAAAGCATCCCATTTTAAGCCTAAATGTAATAGTATAGGAGAGTCATCATCAGAATTTTTCTGATCTGATGCCTTCAGAGGCATTCCCATTTCCAAATAAATCTTGTACAGATATGTAGTTTGGTTTTCTTCAAATCCAAAGTGTACAAATTTTGCCTTCGTGATATTTTCTGCTGTCGCTGCTATAAAATCACTAGGCATATCCAGAAAATGGCAAATTTTTATAATGGTTTCCTCTGGATTTTGTTTGATATTTTTTTTGTTGACAGTTAATAAAAAACGATTGGGAAGTAATGCTTGATGACAAATTCTCGCTGAGTGTTCATAACCATAGGGTATTTTGAGATTATTTACAAGTTTTAAAAGTAAGTTGTATTTTTGAAAACTTAAATTTTGACTTGAATTTTCAAGATTCATGTTCACACCATCCTAAATACTTACAAAATTTATTTTTCTTATTTCGGGTCTTCATTAGATATTCTTCTGCTAAATATTGTTCACAAAAACTGTGAAACCATGACTAGAAAGTTTAACTAATATAGGACTCCTATTTGATTTTTGAACAAAACTCTGTATACCTTAATTCATTCTTCTCTATTCCCTATTCCCTTTTTCCTACCTCTACGAGTAAATGCAGAAACCAAACCGGATTTCTATAGTTTGGCATAACAGGTACTGAATAACCCTTATTTCTTAACTGGAGATTGTACAGGTAAGGGAGTGAGAATATCAGCTTCCCAACCATATTTTTTGATATAAGCTGTGTTTAAACCCAAGCATTGATGAGAACTACATTGTTCTTTGTGAATACATTGATAAAATCCATTCTGCATAAATTCATTCCAGAAAGATGGATCAATAAAAAGTTGTGGCTGATCATTATTTAATGCGAATCGTTGTTCACCTAGTAAACACTCAGGGAAATTTTTTACTTCTATACTACGGCCTCTTTCATAAGCTAGAGCGATCGCTTCTTTCAAAAAAGGTAGTATTTCCAGATAGGGTACAATCAGGTCTTTATCATCATTTTCACTCATCGGCCAATAGTTCCAAAAGTCCATCTGCACTAAGCGTTTCAAGTGTCCCAAACGTTCTACCACTTTTGGCAAATGACGATAACTACGTTTAGTAATTACAGTATTAGTAAGAGCAACAACTCCAGGGTAGGTATCCAAATTTTCTAAACCACGCACAGTCTTTTCAAAAGAACCTCGTACCCCTGTAATCGCATCATGCTGTTCCGAATCCGCTGCTGTCACACTGACAAAATATTCATCTATACCAGCTTCTACCAACTCCTGACAATACTTCTCATCTGCTAAACGCATTCCATGAGTTTGAATACGAACATGATTAAACCCACTATTTCGAGCCATCCGTGATAAATTAGGCAAATCCTGACGGAGGGTAATTTCCGAGCCTGTAAAAATTATCCCCTGCCACCGTTTATGTTGCTCGTTATATTTCAACATTTCCTGAAACCGTTCCATTGATTCAGGTTGTAGTCGATCCATTGTGTCCTCAATCATGCAATGTTCGCATTTGAGGTTGCACCGAAAGTGCATCGTAAATTCTACATATTGACTATGATTAAAATATCCCATAAATCAAGTAATTTATATTTATTAGATTTATATTTCAGAATTTTTCTTCTTGGCTGTAATTAAAAAGAAAGGCATTTCTAAATTAATAGATTCGATGTGAATGTTTTGCAAACCATCAGCCAATAGTTGGCTTTCATATACTAAGGGAGAACGAAAAGAACGAAAAAAAAGTACCATTGGCAGCATTGAATAGGATAATACCTGCCCAACTAACTCTATAGGACTTCTTTCAAAAATTAGTAATGTTCCTCCAGGATTTAAAGATTTAACAGCTTTATTAATAAATTGACAAGCGATATTTTCTGGCCAATCGTGAAGCATAGATTTAAAACTTACTAAATCATATCCTCTAGGCAGATTATCAGTCATTGCATTGCCTTTAATAAAGTTTATGCGCTGACATTCTGGTTGAGAACTAATATATTCTTCACCAATATGACAAACTAGAGGTAAATCGAAAACTGTCGCTAAAATATTTGAGTGTTTGGCACAAATTTGCCGCGCAAATTCGCCACTATTACCTCCTATATCCAGTATTTTTTGATATTGGCTAAAATCATGATGTTCTAAACACACCTGTGCTTCATATTTTGTCAACACCGTGGTAATCTTCATCCAGCGTTTTGTTAACTCATAGTTTTCAGGAGTATAATCAAAACATCTGTGATAGCCAAACATATCAAAAATCTGCGATCGCTCCATGAACTGACTAGGTTTATTAATAAAGAATGTGAGGAGATTCACGAAGTCAGGTGCAACCAAATTCGCAAAATTCAGTTTAGTTTCTAGGAGATCACGATACTGTAAAGCAATTAAAAACTTTTCACTCAGGCTGATTTCACTATTTTTCTCTGTGATTACTTGGTTGGCTAAGAGCATATCAAGTAATAACTCTAGTCCCAAGCGATCGCTTCTTAGTTCCCGTGTAAGAGTATCAACATCACAAAACTGACTCTGTTGCAAATAGTCAATTAAGCCGATTGCCAACGCAGTTTTTAGAGATTGGGCATTGATGAAATTGTCAATAAATTCATCAACGCACAGATATTCATAAATTTGATTAATGCCAGTCTGAGATTTGTTGGTACTACTCATTATACAAAAAACTTTGTAAATGTCTGGTCAAACCTTACAGGTTTTATTTTGAACAACTATATTGTACTTCCTGCCAATTCTGGTGTTTCTTGGACAACGGAGCTATCTTCCTCATTTTCAGGATTTTTAGGTGCTTCACTGGAAGATACCTTTTCTGCCAATGTTGAAAAATGTGCCATTGAATGCAAGTGTAAATATATCAAATCTAGCTCATCAGTCTGCATTAAATTCGCTAGTTGCTCACCAGAAAGTTTCTTGAGTTGTTCTCGACTAACTCCCATAAAACCAGTCAGTGATAGCTGCTCACCTGCACCTAGTTTGAACTGTGCTTGCATTGGCTCCAGCAAATTAAGGTCTTTGAGTTTCTTACAAAAAGTCTGAGTACGCTGAAATTGTATTTGGTATTCTTTAAGAAATTCCAGTATATTACCCAGGTACTGGGTTTGCTCTCCTTCAGAATCAAACAACCTTTCCCCTCTTCCTTCTTGGTTACAACCCTCAAATTCTTCATCAATGCACAGTGTAAATGTTTCACCATTATCAGAACTAGAAAACACAAACGGGTAGCGACGCACAAAAGCTGGAATATACTTAGCTTCCCATTTCCCTGTGTTCGTCACATAAAGATTTTCCTGAGATTTCACTCCCAGAATAATAGCTGGAATTATTTCTTGTTCTGTGCCTGTAAATACTATCGGATACTCTGTTGATGCCGCAGGAAATTCCACACTCATTAACGGCATTGAATTTAAATACTGAGCAAAAGAATAATCTGTACCTGTTTTTACTGACCAGTCCTTGTATCTCTGCGGAGATACAGGTCTTGCTTGATTGTATATAAGTAACTTTGTTGTCATAGCTATTAGTCCTTAGATAAGCATAAGCTTGAGTGGAATTACTTTTTCCTAATTATACATACAGTCGGCAATCCCTTCTCCCTCTTGGTATGATTATCATTCTTGATAATTAAAGATCTTCGGTACATATTATGCAAAAAATAGGCAAAAAAATCTCAAAAAGCTTAATCTGTATAAGATATGAGGCATAACTTTTAACATTATTGCCAAATATTGCCTCTTTCCCCCCCTGTTAAGAGTTCCCTCTTACCGACTGGTAATTTAGCATAACAAGTACCATAGAACCATAATTAATACTTTTGCCAATTTACCAAAAAAATAGCAATTGCTGTTCACCCCCAGAATCCGCACACTTTTAGGCTGGGGAGTATGTCAATTTAATCCTTAGCAATCACAATATCATTCGACTTAATCACAGCATAAGCTTCTGTACCTTCAACTAATTCTAACTCCTCAGCAGATACTCTCGTAATCATGGAAGTTAGCTCAACTTTATGAACAATTTCCAAAGTCACTTCAGTATTCACAGTTCCTGTCGTGACTCGTTTAACAACTCCCTTCAAAACATTGCGCGAACTAACTTTTAATGGTTTTTTTTGACTAATAATTTCCATCTCAGGAGTTGGAGTTGCCACTTTCTCCTGGGGGGTTGGTAGTGATTTTTCTGCTGAAGAGTATTTATGGAGACTACGAACTAATTCCCGCAAAATCTCAGTTTTAGTACGCTGAGAGTGCTGACAGAACTCTTCTAAAATCTTTCGTTCGTCTTCTGAGGTTTGAAATGTAACCCAACCCTGTTCTTTTCTGGGCATAAAATTACCAATTTATTTGGTATGTATAATCATATAATCTTGATACAATCCTAGCAGGCACTGGCAGGATAAATCATAGCTACTTGGCAAGAATTCAGGAGTCACGAGTCAGAATGTTTGAGAAATTAGTTAATTACGAATCCCACATTCCCAGCATAAGATTACTTCCTCTTCTTTCTTCTCTTCGCGTCCTTTGCGTCTTTGCGGTTTATTTAATCAGTATTCTTCCAGTGGGAAGGTCTAGTAACTGATGATCTAGTTTTAGCATTAGCCTGACAAATCTGAATGCTAACGCTACTTGTACAATTGAAGAGGACATACCAACAATTTACAACACATTTTACTTTGTGAACTTTCTTATAGGTTGTGCAGTTTGGGCTTATAAAAATTGGGTGGGCGAACTTTATCCTCCAGGGACTCGCACCACAGACTTCCTACATCTTTACAGTCGTCGCTTCACCACAGTAGAAGGTAACACCACTTTTTACGCCATACCTAACCCAGAAACTGTTACTCGTTGGGCGACAGAAACACCTCCCGGCTTTGAATTTTGCTTGAAGTTACCGCGAGATATCACTCATAAAAAATTACTACAACCCCATATTCCTCAAGCTTTAGCATTTTTAGAGAGAATGCGACCACTAGGTAAACGTTTGGGTCCAATGTTTGCCCAACTACCACCTAGTTACTCACCTGCGTTATTCGATGACTTGAGGATGTTCTTGGAAGCATGGCCACATCAAGATGTACCCTTAGCATTAGAGGTGAGAAATGTTGACTGGTTTAAAGAACCTCATCTGAGTAATTTGACAACGTTGTTAGAAAATGTAGGAGTTGGTAGGGTTTTGTTAGATACACGCCCTGTTTATACTGGGGAAGATGATCCACAATTAGCATCAGAACGCCGTAAACCTCAATTACCAGTTCAGTACAGTGTGACAGCACCTTTCACTTTAATTCGCTTTATTTCTCATCCGCAGTTATCAGTAAATCAGCCGTTTATGGCAGAATGGGTAAACCAGATTCAACAGTGGTTAAAAGCAGGAATAAAAATTTATTTCTTTGTGCATTGTCCTACAGAAGATATGTCTCCTAATAATGCTCGTTATTTTCAACAGTTATTAGAAAAAAGTGGAGTAACAGTTCCCCTTTTACCTTGGAATAATTTGAGTGAATCTAATCAACTTAGTTTATGGTAATACAAGATAGCTTATGTATGACAACATCTGCAAATTTATCGCTGAAAACTACAAAGACGATTTAGCTACATGGTTACTAGGCTCACCCATAAAATTAACAAAACTTAGCCCTACTGAATTATCAAACGAACCAATTAGAGCCGATTCATTGATTTTACTACAATCTAATGAATTAGTTCTCCACAGTGAATTTCAAACCGATCCAGATAAAGATATTCCTTTCAGAATGTTAGATTATCGGATCAGAGGTTATCGGCGGTTTCCTGATAAAGAAATGCGTCAAATAGTTGTCTATCTGAGAAAAACAGAGTCAGAATTAGTCTATCAAAATAGATTTACATTAAGCGACACTAACCATAAGTTTGAAGTTATTCGACTTTGGGAACAACCAACAGAACAATTTATGACTCTTCCTGGTTTATTACCCTTTGCGGTACTAAGTCAGACAAAAGAACCTACAATGGTATTAAATGAAGTAGCGAAAGCCGTTGAAGCCATTACAGATCAACGGTTACAAAGAAATATAGCTGCTGCTAGTAGCGTGTTAGCAGGGTTAATATTAGAGAAAGAAGTCATCAGCAAGATTTTCAGGAGTGAGATTATGCGCGAATCAGTCATTTATCAAAACATTCTGGAAGAAGGTAAAGCCAAAGGTAAAGCCGAAGGTAAAGCCGAAGGTAAAGCCGAAGGTAAAGCCGAAGGTAAAGCTGAAACTGCTAGAAATGTAGCAGTTAATTTACTGAAAATTGGTATGAGTTTAGAGCAAATTTCTCAAGTTACAGAGTTATCTATTGAGCAAGTTCAAACTTTACAACAGGAAATTCAAACATCATAATTTTAGATTCCCTGCTTCTTAAAAAAGTAGGGAATTTGATTGTTCTAAAGAAAATTACGGTCATGGTAACTTAGAGGATGTTTGAAAAGTGGTATCCGGTAATCTGCATCACATTTTACCCCCCTTAGTCCCCCATTATCAAGGTGGGAAACCAGAAAATCCTGTTCCCTCCCCTTCACAAGGGGAGGGTTAGGGAGGGGTAAAAAATATTTGATACATCAATCATGACTTTTCAAACAACCTCTTAGGGCAACCAAAAGTTAGGTAAAATAGATTTTCCCAGATCACGAATTGCTTGATTTATGTTTCTGCCAATTTGTATATGATTTTCGTCTTTTTCTACAGGCAAAATATCAGCTTTTCTCCCATTTTGTAGATGAGAAATTACTAAATTAGCTGCTTCTAAACCTGTGACATAAGCTTTTTCCTGTGACCATGAACCGTGACGGTTAATAATCCAATCTCCACTCATAAATACATTTTCAAAATTTGTTTTTGCTGGCAACATATAACGATAACTACCAGGGGAAAAATGTGTAACTGCATTGGCTAAACGAATTACACTACTATCTATTATTTTTGCTGCTTTAAATTCTGGGATACAAGTTGCTAAATAACTGTGAACTATTTTGACAATTTCCTGGTCGTTGAGATTGAGAAATTGATTAGCATGATAAAAATCAACTTCCACTACTGTTTCTGGTTGATTTTTGAATTCATCATGTAAAGCGTTTAAATCAAAAAATGTCCATCCTGTTGTAGCATCAAAACCAAAACAAGCATTAGAAGGACGAGGAATATCAATTTTTCTGTCAAACCATAGCCGAGTTGCTAAAACATCAATTGCGCCTAAGTTATTTAAATTACGGAATTCTGCATAACTCTGTAAACTAGGACTATTAGCAACAATTTTCTTCATGCCTGTAATACCAACTGAAAAAATTACGGCATCAGCATCAAATATTTTATCACCACAAACTACACTTTTAAGTTGGCGATTATGATCAATAATTACATCTGTAACTCTGTGCTTAGATAAAACTCTTGCACCTAATTTTTCTATTTTCTGTACCCAAGGACGGAAGATTTTTTCTCCTACTGTTCCCCGACACCAAACTACATCAAAATCAGGTTGATGAGCGAGTATAAAATAATATAACATTCCTAAAGTAGCGGCGGCTGAACATTGTTCACCAGGGGCAAATAAGCCCACTAATAACATGGGTTCAAATGCTTCTTTATAAAGTCGTGCAGAAACACCAAAAGTTTTAAATAATTCACGGGCGGTGATAGAATCATAACGTCGCCAAGCATCATCAGAATTATCAAAATCAATTAGGCTATAAAGTAATGGTAAGGCGCTGAGTCTGTCAATAAGTGGTAAACGTTGAAATTGAGTGTAAATAAAAGTTCCTAATGGTGTTGGCAGTCTTGGTAAATCTTGAAAGATTGGTGATTCAACTTCTAAACCTGCGGGGGAATATTGAGCAGAACGAGTCCAAGTTGTAAAGGGATTTATTTCTAATTCATTGATTAGGGAAAAAATATTTCTGTAAGGATACCAAAAACCATGGATACCTGCTTCTACAGATTTTCCGGTGGCGGTTTGCCAACTTGCAACCAGTCCACCAGGATAGGAACCTGCTTCTAAAAGTGTGACATCATAACCTTGTTTGGCTAAATGGTAAGTAGCCCCTAAACCAGCCCAACCAGCACCAACAACAACAACCCGTTTTTGTTGTGAGTTTTCTGACATTTTTGCCCCCGTTATTCGTGTCTCTCATTAAATTTATCCGAATTTGCGTTCAAATAAACTCAAATAAGCTGTGACGCTGTTAATCTGCAATCAAAAAAATTCCCTCTCAACGCTTTGCGGTTCGAGAAGGAATATTGCAAAAAGGTCAGAGGAACTTTTCATATTTCATCCAAATTTACTGGCGGTTGAGGCTATGAGGAATGCAGCATAGGTGAGGACATAACCGACTGTGAAGTGAACTAAACCCACTAACCAACCTTGAACGATGGACATAGCTACTGGTTTATCTTTCCAGTAAACTAAGTTTGCCAAGGGGGTGCGTTCGTGCGCCCACACTAGAGTTTCAATTAACTCTTGCCAATAGCCACGCCAGCTAATTAAGAACATGAAACCTGTTGCCCAAACTAGGTGTCCAAACAGGAACATCCAAGCCCAGACTGAGAGGTTACTTGTGCCGAAGGGGTTATAACCATTGATTAATTGTGCTGAGTTAGCCCAGAGATAATCACGGAACCAACCCATCAGGTATGTGGAATTTTCGTTGAACTGGGCAACGTTACCTTGCCAAATGCCTAAATGTTTCCAGTGCCAGTAGAATGTTACCCAACCGAGAAGGTTTAACATCCAGAAAAAGGCGAGGTAAAAGGTTTGTTGCCAAGAGGAAGTTTGACAACTACCACCTCTACCAGGACCATCACAAGGGAAGTTGAAACCAAAGTCTTTTTTATCAGGCATCAACTTAGTCCCACGGGCATCTAATGCACCTTTAACACATATTAGTGTAGTGGTGTGCAAACCGAGTGCGATCGCATGATGAACCAAAAAATCTCCGGGTCCAATGGTCAAAAACAGCGAGTTAGTACCGGAATTAATTGCATCTAACCACCCTGGAAGCCAGACATTGCCGTGGTTTGGCCAAGCTGTAAAGGCAATACTGTTGGGGTTAGATAACAAAGCATCCATACCATACAGCAATTTACCGTGGGCAGCTTGCACAAATTGAGCAAACACCGGCTCAATCAAAATTTGCTTTTCTGGCGTACCAAAGGCAACTACAACGTCATTGTGGACGTATAACCCCAGTGTATGGAATCCCAAAAATAAAGACACCCAACTTAGGTGAGATATTATCGCTTCTTTGTGCTGAAGTACCCGATCTAGCACATTACCTTTATTTTGTTCTGGATCATAGTCCCGCACCCAGAAAATTCCCGCATGGGCAAACGCACCTATCATCAAGAAGCCGGCAATGTATTGATGATGAGTATATAACGCCGCTTGGGTGGTGTAGTCCTTGGCCATAAAAGCATAAGGGGGCAGGGAATACATATGCTGTGCTACCAAAGAAGTCACAGTTCCCAAAGCCGCTAGGTGAATACTCAACTGGAAGTGGAGAGAATTGTTATAGGTGTCGTACAGTCCTTGGTGGGGGAGGTTAAACTGACCTTCGGTTTGGATACCAAAGAAACTTCTAGCATTGAGCATTTCTTTGATACTATGACCAATTCCGAAGTTAGTGCGGTACATATGACCGGCGATAATGAAAATAACAGCGATCGCTAAATGGTGATGCGCCATATCCGTCAACCACAGCGAGTCTGTTTCTGGATGAAAGCCACCCACGAAGGTAAGAATAGCCGTTCCTGCACCCTGGGAAGTACCAAAAATATGCCCTGCTGTATCTGGATTTTGGGCATAGACACCCCAGTTACCAGTCCAGAAAGGAGTTAACCCAGCCGGGTGAGGTAAGGTAGTCAGAAAGTTATCCCAACCCACATGAATACCACGAGATTCAGGAATTGCAACGTGAATCAAATGGCCAGTCCAAGCCAAAGCACTGACACCAAACAAACCTGCTAAATGGTGATTGAGTCGAGGTTCAGCACTTTTAAACCAAGTCAAACTAGGACGAAACTTAGGTTGCAGATGTAACCAACCAGCAAACAAAAACAATGCTGCTAACAACAACAACCCCAGAGAACCAATATACAATTCTTGGTTGGTTCGCATCCCAATGGTGTACCACCAATGGTAAACACCAGAATAAGCAATGTTAACGGGGTAGTTTGCACCACCTTGACTAAAAGCTTCTATGGCAGGTTTACCGAAATGAGGGTCCCAAATTGCATGGGCAATCGGGCGAATATGTACAGGATCTGTAATCCACTGTTCAAAATTCCCCTGCCAAGCAACGTGGAACAAAAGACTAGAAGCCCAGAGGAAAATGATTGCCACATGACCAAAATGAGTAGCAAAAATCTTTTGGTAAAGATTCTCTTCCGTTATGTCATCATGGACTTCAAAATCATTACCTTGAGCGATCGCATACCAGATGCGGCGCGTCGTTGGATCTTGTGCTAGATCCTGGCTAAACTTTGGATATCTTTTTGCCATGTATTGTCATCACATCCTTTAAAAATACTTCCTGTTTATAGGAGTAATTAAGAAATTAACTACTCATACTTCCATCACACCTGAGAGGGAAATTAAAATAATTGGTAATTGGTAATTTTCTTCTCTGCTTCCCAATGTCCAATACCCCTATGGGTTAATAATTTTGTAATAAATTGCAGCTAAAAATAAAATTATCAAGATAATCAGGATCAAGCCATTCCGTACTAGGGGAGAGGGTAGGTTTTGATCATTTATGAGATTATTTCCTTGTTTCTGAGTCGTCATAGTCTCATTTTTTGATTAATGCATACTGCTATAATCCAAACCTTTGCCAATCACCACATATTGCTGAAGAACGACTTAGTTTAAAAATCCTTGTTTTGAAAAGAAATCAACCCCAGGTAAAAATCTATTCTGTCAATTGATAGAGGTGACAACTAACAGCAGGTATTAAGGTGCAGATTAATAGTTAGCAATAAATAATCTACTTATGTTTAAATTTCTGCAACAAGTTGGCGATTACACTAAACAAAGTATCCAATCAGGTATATACATTGGTCAAGGACTATCAGTAACTTTCGATCACATGAACCGTCGTCCCATAACAGTTCAATATCCTTATGAAAAACTCATTCCTTCTGAACGCTTTCGAGGCAGAATTCATTTTGAATTTGATAAATGTATTGCTTGTGAAGTTTGTGTTCGCGTTTGTCCCATCAACTTACCCGTAGTAGATTGGGAATTTGATCAAGAAACCAAGAAGAAAAAACTTAATCATTACAGTATTGATTTTGGAGTTTGTATTTTCTGTGGTAACTGTGTGGAATTTTGTCCAACCAACTGTATTTCATTTACCGAAGAATATGAACTTTCTGTTTATGATCGTCACGAATTAAACCTTGATAATGTAGCGATGGGAAGACTACCTTATAAAGTCACCAATGACCCAATGGTGACACCTTTACGAGAATTAGTTTACTTACCCAAAGGCAGTTTAGATCCTCATGATATTCCTGCTGATGCTCATCGTGCAGGTTTATTTCCTGTGGAGATTTTAGAGCAAGCTGGAGAAGAAAGTAAAAATTAAAATCGCTAAAAAATTTCTTCTCTTGCTCTTTAATTTTATTTCCTATCCCCTACATAAATTCCTAAAGATTGAGCAGTTGCGATTAAATAACTATGAGGATCAACAAGTGAGGGACTTTGATCTAAAACATTGTGGATAGGAACATGCACAACTTGTCCATTTTGCCAAGATAACATCTGGTCATATTTTTCTTGGGCAATTAAATCAACTGCTGTTTTACCGAAAACTGTAGCTGTGAGACGGTCTAAAGCCGAGGGAATACCACCACGTTGAATATGTCCTAAAACAGAAACCCTGGTATCAAGTTGATTATTGCTACAATTAGCAATTTGTTCAGCAATGTATTGTCCCCGACCACATTTAGCAGTAGAACAACTAGCTGCATTATCCACATCTTCTGAGCAAGGGGAAGCACCTTCAGCAACGACGATAATAGCAAATTTACGCCGCCAGCGTTCGCGCAATTGGCTAAGATGTTCACATAAACCCTTAATAGTATAGGGCAATTCAGGAATTAAAATTACATCTGCACCACCAGCAATCCCTGAATGCAGTGCTAAATGACCTGCTGTGCGTCCCATCACTTCCACAATCATCACGCGATCGTGACTTGCAGCCGTAAACGTGAGACGATTAATAGCATCGACAATAGTATTAATTGCAGTATCAAAACCTATCGAGCGTTCCGTAAAAGCTACATCATTATCAATAGTTTTAGGAATACCCACCAACTTCCAATTACCCAAAGTTGCCAATTGATGGATAATCTTTAAACTACCATCACCACCCACAGCAATTAAAGCATCTAAACCCAAAGCTTCATAACTAGCCAATATATCATCAGCATGAGCTAAGGTATCCCCTTTATTGACACTACCTAAAACCGTTCCTCCCATATTCAGTAAAGGGTCAATACCGCGTAAATCCCAACCATGCATACTTAAAGGCACAGTTTGCCGTTCTAACAAACCTTGGGTAGCATAAGGAATACCCACTACTTCCCAGTTATAAGTAAGATTAGCATGACTCACCGCGGCGCGAATCACACAATTTAAACCAGGACAGTCACCACCACTAGTAAGAATACCGATACGTTTGTGCATAAGGAGTCAGAAGGCAGGGGAGCAGGGGAGCAGGAGGGGAGCAGGGGAGCAGGGGGCAGGGGAGAAAAAGAATTTTCCCTATCAACTATCAACTATCAACTATCCCCTAAGACGGTGTATAAACCTTACCCCAAATTGGTTGATAATTTTGCAATGCTTTCATATACTGAGCGCGTTCAAAAGCACTAGGATTAGGACAATTAAGTTGGCTCATACTACCTTGCATTTGCTTGACAGATTCATATTCGTGTGTTTCCATCCATTCTCGCAAGTCTTTTTCTAAACTACGAATATGCTCAATGCCATGCCGTAATAATACAGAACAAAGCATGGTTGCATCTGCCCCTACCATTAACATTTTTACCACATCATGGGCATTATGAATACCGCTAGTTGCGGCGAGACTACCTTGAATATGACCATAGAGAATCGCTATCCAACGCAGAGGTAAACGCATAGCTTGAGGTGTACTTAAAAGTACATGAGGTTCAACTTCTAAAGTTTCCAAATTAATATCTGGCTGATAGAACCTGTTAAATAATACCAACCCATCAGCCCCAGCATAATCTAAACGCTTGGCCATATTTGCAGTATTAGTGAAATATGGACTAAGTTTTACGGCTACAGGAATAGTGACTGCGGCTTTAACTCTGGTGAGAATATCAATATATGTGTTTTCAATTTCGTGGCTTGTCAAATCTATATCTGTGGGAACATAGTAAATATTGAGTTCTAGAGCAGATGCTCCTGCTTGTTCAATAAGACTGGCATAATTAGTCCATCCTCCTACAGAACAACCATTGAGGCTGGCAATAATGGGAATATCTACTTTTTCTTTTGCTTGGCGAATATGGTCTAAATATTCTTCTGGCCCGACTCGGAAATTTGTGGGTTCTGGGAAATAGGTTAAAGCTTCGGGAAAACTTTCTGTCCCATAAGTTAAATGATGATGCAGTTCGTATTTTTCTAAGGTTAATTGTTCTTCAAATAAGGAGTGCATGACTACTGCACTTGCACCAGCATCTTCCATTGATCTAATGTTGTCAACTTCTTGGGAGAGGGGAGAAGCTGAAGGTACGAGGGGAGATTTTAATTCTAACCCTAGATATGTTGTTGTTAAGTTCATAATTTTGGGGATTGGTAAGGTGTGTGTGGTGCGCCCCAGGGAGGAGTTTAAACGCAGAGGGGCGCGGAGGTTAGCGCAGAGGAATAGAGAGGAGGTTGTTTAATGGGTAGTTGTTTTTATGCCTTTGTGGTTATTATTTGATTCTGGTTCTTGTTGTTGATTTTCTTGTAGTTTTCTGGCGGCTAAATATTGATACATTTGCCAACGGGTATTAACATCTGTTTGGGCTTCTTTGAGTAGTTGTTTGGCTGTTTCTGGGTTTATTTTGGTTAACATCTTGAAGCGGTTTTCCATGTACATGGACTGTTCAACTGGTATTCTGGGTGTGCGGGAATCCAGTTGTAATGGGTTTTGTCCTTGTTGTACACGGTCGGGGTGATAACGGTACAATAACCAGCGTCCAGAATCAACAACGGCTTTTTGATTTTGCATGGCTGTACTCATGTTGATGCCGTGGGCAATACAATGGCTGTAGGCAATAATTAAGGATGGGCCATTGTAAGCTTCGGCTTCTAAGAAGGCTTTTAATGTGTGTTCGTCTCTGGCACCCATAGCCACACTAGCAACATAAACGTTACCGTAGGTCATGGCTATTAATCCTAAGTCTTTTTTAGCTGCTGGTTTACCACCTGCGGCAAATTTTGCTACTGCACCTTTGGGGGTCGATTTGGACATTTGACCGCCAGTGTTAGAATAAACTTCTGTGTCGAGAACGAGGATATTAATGTTGCGACCACTAGCGATTACATGATCTAATCCACCGTAACCGATATCATAAGCCCAACCGTCACCGCCGATCATCCAAACACTCTTTTTCACTAAATAATCAGCAAGTGAGTTTAGATTTTGGATTTTGGATTTTAGATTGGTTAAATCGGTATTTTTCAACAATTCATCCAATTTTGCTTTGAGAATTGATACCCGTTCTCGTTGTTCGTAAATATCGGCTTCGTCTTTTTGTTCAGCGTTGAGGATATCTGTTACCAGAGATTCACCTATTTGCGGTGCGAGTTGTTGGAGTAGGTAAGCTGCTGTTTCGGCTTGTTTATCTATGGAAACGCGGAAACCTAAACCAAATTCGGCGTTATCTTCAAATAAGCTGTTAGACCAAGCGGGACCTCGACCTTCGGCGTTTTTTGTCCAAGGTGTGGTGGGTAAGTTACCACCATAGATAGATGAACAACCGGTGGCGTTGGCAACGATCATGCGATCGCCAAACAATTGTGTTACTAATTTAATGTACGGTGTCTCTCCACATCCTGCACAAGCACCAGAGAACTCAAATAACGGTTCTTGCATTTGTTGTTGATTAATATGATTCAACTTCAAATTCCGTCGGTCTGGATTTGGTAAACTCAAGAAGAAGTCCCAATTATCTTTTTCTTGTTCTCTTAACGGTCTTTGCTGTTCCATATTAATGGCTTTTTTCCGTGGTTCGGCTTTATTTTTCGCCGGACATACATCCACGCACAAAGCACAGCCTGTACAATCTTCTGCTGCTACTTGAATGGTAAATTTTAAATCATGCCAATCATGTTCTTTGGCATTAACACTTTTGAAAGTTTCTGGTGCGTTTTCTAATTGTTCTGGTTCATATACTTTACTGCGGATAACGCTGTGTGGACATACCATCACGCATTTACCACATTGAATACAAACATTAGGGTCCCAAACAGGTATCTCTTGGGCAATATTGCGTTTTTCCCATTTTGATGTTCCCGTGGGATATGTACCATCTATGGGTAATGCACTTACGGGTAAATCATCACCTTCACGGGCAATCATTTTACCCAATACATCACGCACAAATGCAGGTGCATAATCGGGGATTGGGGACTGGGGACTGGGGACTGGGGACTGGGCAGTTTTTTCTTTAGTTGTGATTTCGTACAAATTTTCCAAGGTTTTATCAACGGCTTGGATATTCATTTGGACGATTTCTTCGCCTTTTTTACCGTAAGTTTTGCGAATTGATTTTTTGATTTGTTCTATTGCTTCTTCTCTGGGTAAAACACCGGAAACAGCGAAGAAACAAACCTGCATAACTGTGTTGATATGTCCGCCCATTCCGGCTTCCCGTGCGACTTTATAGCCGTTGATGACATAGAATTTGAGATTTTTCCTAATGATCTCTTCTTGCATGGCAACGGGGAGTCTTTTCCAAACTTCATCTTTGTCGTAGGGTGCGTTTAGTAAAAATGTGCCACCAGGGACGATATCTTTCAACATGGGAAATTTTTCGACAAACTCCCACTGATGGCAAGCGACAAAGTTAGCTTTGGTGATTAAATAGGTGGAACGGATTTGTTGAGAACCAAAGCGCAGGTGAGAAACGGTAACAGAACCTGATTTTTTAGAATCGTAAACAAAGTAACCTTGGGCATAATTATCAGTTTCTTCACCAATAATTTTGATGGAGTTTTTGTTTGCACCAACTGTACCATCTGCACCTAAGCCATAGAAAATCGCCCTAACTATGCTATCAGGTTCAATATTAAATTCTGGGTCATATTCTAAGCTGGTGTGGGTGACATCATCATTAATACCAACTGTAAAATGATTCTTCGGTGTTTCAATAGCCAAATTATCAAATACAGCTTTCACCATTGCGGGTGTAAATTCTTTGGATGATAAACCATATCTTCCCCCAACAATTTGAATATTGTTGAGTTGGTTTTCTGCTAAAGCTGTAACAATATCCGTATATAAAGGTTCACCAATTGCACCTGGTTCTTTTGTCCGGTCTAAAACTGCAATACTGGTGGTTGTTTTTGGTAAAGCTTCAATAAATCTTTGAGTGTCAAAGGGTCGATATAATCTAACTTTAACAACTCCAACTTTTTCCCCTTGTTGGTTGAGATAATCGACGGTTTCATGAACTGTTTCACATCCAGAACCCATGAGGATAATTATTCTTTCTGCTTCTAAATCTCCATGATATTCAAATAGTTTATATTCTCGCCCTGTAACTTGAGCGAATTCATCCATTACCTTTTGAGTAATATCTGGGCAAGCTAAATAAAATGGGTTAACTGTTTCTCTCGCTTGAAAGTAAACATCTGGGTTTTGGGCTGTTCCTCTTAATACGGGTCTATCAGGTGTTAAAGCCCGTGAACGATGGGCTATTACTAATTCTATGGGAATGAATTTTTGTAAATCTTCTGTTGTTAATGTTTCTACTTTATCGACTTCGTGAGAAGTGCGGAAGCCATCAAAAAAATGTAAAAAAGGTATGCGTGATTCTAAAGTTGCGCGTGTGGAAATGAGGGCAAAATCTTGGGCTTCTTGGACAGAAGCAGCGCATAACATGGCAAAACCTGTACTTCTGGCGGCCATGACATCGCTATGATCACCGAAAATAGATAAAGCTTGGGCAGCCAGCGATCGCGCCGCAATATGAAATACTGTTGGTGTAAGTTCACCCGCAATCTTATACATATTCGGCAGCATCAACATTAATCCCTGAGACGCTGTAAATGTGGTAGTCAGTGAACCCGTTTGTAACGCACCATGTACAGCACCCGCAACTCCCCCTTCACTTTGTAACTGTACCACTGAAGGAACTGTTCCCCAAATGTTCGGTTTTGTTTCACTCATCCAAGCATCAGACCATTCAGCCATAGGAGAAGACGGAGTGATAGGATAAATGGCAATCACTTCATTGAGTGGATAAACGACTTTAGCAACCGCTTCATTACCGTCTATGGTGGCATAAGTTCTGGTTTTCATATTCCCCAGCCTTTAAGAATTCCTAAACTATGGGTAATTGGTAAATGGGAAAAAATTTTACCCAGTTCCCAGTACCCTGGTTTCTACCTTGAAACTTAAGACGAAAATTTGAGGAACTTGTGAGGAACACCTACACTTGGGAATTTACAAATCTATTTATTTCTCTTGTAGGGTACGTCAGATGCCGAAAATTTGTTGATATTGACCAATATATAGGTCTGATGCACCGTAATGATATACCAGTCACAATCAATTCTCTTGTAGGGTACGTCAGATGCCGAAAATCCGTTGATATTGACCAATATACAGGTCTGACGCACCGTAACGATATCTAGTTGCCTAACCTAGATTTTTTGACAAACCTCAATGAACCCCCATCAACAAACGATAAAACTTCGACATAAACAGATTTTTAACTCTCTCACCGTTTGACTGCTATAAAATTTCCCAGATAGAACTGCTTCCTCACAAGTTCCTCAAATTCTTACTCTAAGTTAATAGCAGAGTTAAAACTTAAGCATTGACCTATCAACCATTAGCAGTTAGCTTTTTGGGTCTAACGCCAAAAATATCTGTTTAAGAATTAACCAATTTTGCAAACATTCTGACTTCTGAAGTCTACATTAAAACTTGTACTTCAGAGGATGTTTTTAAAATTGTGGTTGAGGTATCCAAAACTTTCTTTCCTCCTACAATTCTCCTGAGAAAGGAGGACTTTGAGGATTTTATCCCCCTCTTTTAAGGAAGCCAGTTGCTTCCGGGGGTTTTCATTGATGTGCAGACTGAGTAAGTTATAGAATGTATTAAAAATCTAAAATATTATGTATAAATACATTCTAGATTTACTACATTTAATTGTAATACCAACATGAAGAAAAATGATCTCAAAATACTAACTGAATTTAACTTCACTCATTACCTATGATTGACTATGTGCTTCCAATGAATATTATTAGGAAGATTAATCAGGAATTAGCAATCAGTGGACAAATTACACCAGAACAGCTACAACAACTTGCTGATGATGGTTACAAATCTGTCCTAAATTTATGTTTTGCAAATGAATCCATTTTATGGACAAATGAACAAGAAAAAACTGAAGTCTTAGGATTGTACTATGTCAACCTGCCGACTAAAATTGAAAATCTAACTCATCAAACTGCAAAGCAGGTTTTTCAAATTATTAATGAATTACCTAAACCGCTGCTGATACATTGTGATAATTCCAAACGTTCAGCAGCTATAGTATTATTATATATTTCTACTAAACAGGGAATTGCTTTTGAGCAAGTATGGCAACAAACTATTAATCTGGATTTGTTGTAAGAAGGAATTGGGGAGTTACAGGAGGCAGGAGGCAGGAGTATGGCTAACGCCACGCTTCGCTATCAGGAGGAAGAAGAAAGAAGAAAGAATTTATTCTTCCCCATCACCCTCATCACCCTTATCTCCCTCACACCCCACACCTCACACGACTAATTGGTGCTGTAAATTTGAGATGAAGGCACACAATGAGAACTATTCACGGGGTGAAGTTTCGGTTTATTGGTAGATGCTGATGCTGTCTCAATTTGGCTATTTTCTTTCATTAAACGGCTATAGGTGCGCTGGGGAATATAATGCAATGGGTTATAACCAATAAAACGTAAAATCAATACACAAGCCCAAGAATATCTACCATCAGCAACAGCTTCCAGGATTTGATTTAATTCTTCAGGAGTAATAAGATTCTGAACATTTGTTTGAGAAGAAGAAATTCGGTAATTCATGACTAGCCCTGATATAATTTGTACTATTGAAGGTTTATGGTTACTTTCGTTCAGGATTCTCTATTAGCAATGTCTATAACTGCCAAAAATCTATAGAAAAAAGCATTTAGATATCGCTTGTTACTATCCCCATATTTTGGATTTATGGGATTTACTAGATCGTGCTGCAAAGCGAAAGTCAATAGTCAAAGATTAAAAATCTTATGGTGTAAGCTTTTCATCTATTTTAAATTGTTGCTCTATTTACGCCGTACTGTGCTAGGAATGAATTTAACATTTGCTTTGGCTTTTTTGTATCATTTACAACTGGTAATTTTGACAGGTTTTAGTTTGGCATTTTTGAGTCTGGAAGTCAGAAATTTTATTAATTCTTAGTTTCATTTCACCGATTCTCCCTTACCTATATGCAAATACTAAACTCATGCCCTTGGCATTAGAGACTAAGCCAATTTGGGAATTAAAAAATAGGGAACACAGACATTCATCTGATATGCAGAATACTATTTTTTTGGAATCAATTTAGCCAACTTGGCAAATTTTATCCAAAAAAATTATAGTTGATGGGATTTTTTACATACCTATCAAATGCCTATTTAAATACTGTCACACGAGGAGTTTACAAAATTGCATTCAGCAGGTATTGAAATATCAAGACAACAAAATTAACCACAAAAACATCTACAGTCAGAGTCAGCAGTCATCAATAAAATATTGATTGAGGATTTAAATGGGAAGGAACAGAGGTAGATATGTAGGTTATTTTTTCTATATCCAAAGAATTACCTAATACTTTCACACCTCAGCTAGATGCGATAATTTTTACAAGTGATTTACTATGAGAAAAAGATACATATCACTTGATCAATTATCTATCAATTATCTAAGAATCGAGTTTTTCAAGAGATAAAAATGAGTGTGTAGTTATTGTAGTTGGGTTATTTCCAATGTATGAATTATTTCAGGCTGTTTTAAGCAGTGAGGAAAAAACTGCACTAGGTCAGTTTCTGTTGATATTGGATAATTTGGATAAACGGTACTTTTTGAGGAATGAAATTTTACAAGCTTTTGCTAATTATTGTCATCAATCTGAAAAACCTACCTATTTTTACCATTCTTCATCGTTAGGTACGCTGATTCATTACACTCATGAAATGATTCTCGAAGATGAAAATACTTGGTTTGTAGTCAGACCAAGGATAGCTAGTCAAGAAGTGTGGAGACTAACCGCAGATTTGACTGATTTCCATTTAATGACTCCTAAAGCATTTTTAGATGTGAGCGATCGCTTAGTCAACCGTTACCAACCCCACATTCTAGAAATTGACCTCCACCCATTTTACCAAGCATCTGGGAGAATTAGCGACCCCAGAGATATTGGTCAAGGTCTGACTTTCCTTAACCATTATCTATGCAATCAATTTGTCGCTGACCCTCAATATTGGCTAGAAACATTGTTTCAGGCATTACAAGGGATACAATACAATGGCACGAAGTTGTTAATTAGCGATCGCATTCATTCCGGTATCCAATTTGCTAAACTAATTAAACCAGCCATCACCTTATTAAGCGAACTTCCCCCTGACAAACCCTACGCACAATTTCGTTCTCATCTCCAAGAACTCGGTTTAGAAGCTGGTTGGGGTAACAACGCTGCACGAATCAGGGAAACCTTAGAACTACTACAAAGACTCATTGACACCCCTCAAACCTCCATTCTCGAAGCCTTTGTCGCACGTATTCCCGCAGTTTTTCGCGTCGTCCTCGTCTCCATACATGGTTGGGTAGCACAAGAAGACGTTTTAGGACGAGATGAAACATTAGGTCAAGTTATTTATGTCCTGGAACAAGCACGCAGTTTAGAAAACAAACTCCAACAGGAAATAAAACTTGCTGGTCTTGACTTCTTGGGTATCAAACCTCATGTAATTATTTTAACTCGCCTAATTCCCAATTGTGAGAGTACATTTTGTGACCTGCGGTTAGAAAAAGTTCACAATACAGAAAATGCTTGGATTTTGCGAGTTCCATTTAGAGATTTTAATCCAGACATTATTAATAACTGGATTTCTAAATTTGAAATTTGGCCTTATTTAGAAAAATTTGCCCAAGATGCAGAAACAGAACTGCTAACACAATTTTCAGGTAAACCTGATTTAATTATTGGTAACTACAGCGATGGTAACTTAGTCGCTTCTCTCCTCTCCCGTAGCTTAAAAATTACTCAATGCAATATTGCTCATTCCCTAGAAAAACCCAAACATCTATTTAGTAATTTATATTGGCAAGACTTAGAAGAAAAATATCATTTTTCAGCCCAATTTACCGCCGATTTAATTAGTATGAATGCTGCCGATTTTATTGTGGCTTCATCATATCAAGAAATTGTCGGTACACCAGACACAATGGGGCAATATGAATCTTATAAATGTTTTACCATGCCCCAACTCTATCATGTAATTGATGGCATTGATTTATTTAATCCTAAATTTAACATGATTCCCCCAGGAGTAAGTGAAACATTGTTTTTCCCCTACAGCCAAATAGAAGACAGAAATTCACAAGAAAGCCAAAAAATTAAAAATTTATTGTTTCAACAGCAAAATGATCATATTTTTGGTAAAATAGACGATATTCACAAAAGACCAATTTTTGCAGTTGCACCCATTACCTCAATTAAAAACCTCACTGGTTTAGTTGAATGTTTCGGTAAAAGTCAAGAATTACAAACTCGATGTAACCTGATTTTATTAACTAGTAAATTATCTGTAGATGAAGCCGCCAACCCAGAAGAAGCAGGAGAAATTGAAAAACTGCACAATATTATTAACGAACATCATCTGCAAGGAAAAATCCGCTGGATAGGAATGCGTCTATCAAGCCAAACAATCGGTGAAGCTTATCGAATAATTGCTGATTTTCAAGGTATTTATATTCATTTTGCCCTTTATGAAGCCTTTGGTCGTAGCATATTAGAAGCCATGATTTCCGGCTTACCAACCTTTGCGACTAAATTTGGTGGGTCATCAGAAATTATCGAAGATTTGCAAAATGGTTTTCATCTTAATCCCACAGATTTAGAAACAACAGCTAAAACAATTCTTACCTTCTTAGATAAATGTGATGCTAACCCGGAACATTGGACAGAAACTTCCCAATGGATGATTGCCAGAATTCGCCATAAATACAACTGGAAATCGCACACAGAACAATTACTTTTACTGGCTAAAACCTTTAGTTTCTGGAATTTTATCGCTCCAGAAGACAACGAAGCCAGAGATATATATATGGAGACATTATTTCATCTCATTTACAAACCTAGAGCCGAAAAAATTCTCGCCCAACATCAAAAAAAATACGCTCACATTTAAACTATAGGGCGAAGCATTCGGACAGAATATCAATAGTTTCAGCGATAGGTTATCACCCGAATGCTCACATTTAAACTATAGGGCGAAGCATTCGGACAGAATATCAATAGTTTCAGCGATAGGTCATCACCCGAATGCTTCGCCCCTACTCAGCAATATTTAATCATAAACATGGAAACAAAACGCGATTTTATCTACACAGATTGGATATTAACAGAAAACCAATTTAACCCGGAAGAATTACACGCCAGGGAAACAATATTCACCATTGGTAACGGTTACTTAGGTACGAGAGGCAGCTTTGAAGAAAGCTATCCACGTACACTATCTGCTACATTTATTCACGGTGTTTATGATGATGTTCCCGTAGTTTATACCGAACTAGCCAACTGTCCAGACTGGCTACCATTGGTAGTCATGATTGATGGCGATCGCTTTCGTCTAGACCAAGGTAAAATCTTAGAGTACAATCGGAAACTAGACCTACATCAAGGGATTCTTAGCCGTTTTCTGCGTTGGCGTAGTCCCACTGGAAAAACCATAGATATCAGCTTTGAACGCTTTGCAAGTTTAGCGGATCATCATGTATTAGGACAGCGTTGCCAGTTAACAACATTAGATTTTCATGGTTTTATCGAAATTCAAGCGAGTATTAACGGCTATCCCGAAAACAAAGGTTTCAATCACTGGGAAGGACTAGACCAAGGAAAAATTGACAAAGGTTTCTGGTTACACAGTCGCACCCGCTACTCCCGAATTGACCTCGGTATGGCTGCAAAAATGACCATATCAGGAATAGAAACAGCGATGCAAGTCAATACCGCACCTGGCTATCCTAGCATCAGTGCAACGTTCTTTTCTGAACCTCAGCAGACCATTACCATAGAAAAGATTGTCACTGTTTTTACTTCACGGGATGTTGAACAACCAGTTTCAGCCGCGCAAACAAAACTCGACCATCTACCGGATTATATTACCCTACGTAATGCTAATGAACAAGCATGGGCAGAAGTTTGGGAAAAAAGCGATATTACAATTGAGGGAGATAATACAGCCGCATTTGCTATTAGGTATAATATATTTCAATTATTAATTGCTTGTCACCGTGATGATAACAGAGTGAGTATTCCTGCTAAAACCTTGTCTGGATTTGGTTATCACGGTCATATTTTTTGGGATACAGAAATTTTTATTCTCCCATTTTTTACTTTTACTCAACCAGGATTAGCCCGTAATTTACTGAGTTACCGTTATCATACTCTAGATGGAGCGCGACGGAAAGCGATACATTATGGATACCAAGGAGCGATGTATGCTTGGGAAAGTGCGGTGACAGGTGATGAAGTCACACCCAGATGGTCGCTACCTAGTGATTATTATGCTGAGGATGTGAGAATTTGGTGTCGCGATCGCGAAATTCATATTAGCGCAGTTATCGCTTATGCTGTATGGTACTATTGGCAAGTCACTGGCGATAATGAATGGCTCAGAGATTATGGTGCAGAAATAATTCTCGATACCGCTATTTTTTGGCATAGCCGAGTTGAATTTAATCCCCAAGCCGAACGTTATGAAATTCGTAACGTCATAGGTGCAGATGAATACCACGAGTTAGTACATAACAATGCATTTACTAACCGCCTAGTCCAATGGCATTTAGAAAAAGCTTGTATAGTTGATGATTGGTTACGTTGTAATTTCCCAGAAAAAGCTAGAGAACTAGAGAAAAAATTGCAACTTACTGATGAAATCAGAAACCATTGGCTAGAAATCATCAACAAAATCTGGATTCCCTACAACCCAGAAACAGGATTAATTGAGCAATGTGAGGGATTTTTTCAATTAGATGATATTAATTTAGCAGATTACGAACCACGCCAAAAGTCCATGCAAGCTATCTTAGGTATTGAGGGAACCAACAAACGCCAAGTCCTCAAACAACCAGATGTATTAATGTTGCTTTATCTCATGCGTGTATCTACTGAGTCGCCCTACAGCCTCAAATCATTGCAGGTCAATTGGGACTACTACGCACCCCGCACAGATATTACCTATGGTTCTTCCCTCGGTCCAGCTATTCACGCGATTTTAGCCTCCGATTTAGGCCAAACCCAGGAAGCTTACGAACGCTTTATGCAAGCAGCTATGGTGGACTTGACAGATAAACGAGGCAATACTAATGATGGGATTCACGGTGCTAGTGCTGGGGGAATTTGGCAAGCTGTAGTTTTCGGTTTTGGAGGTATCCAATTTACAGATAATCAGCCTGTAGCGAATCCCCATTTACCGCCTGGTTGGACACGCTTGAAGTTTAAATTATACTGGCATGGTAAATGGCATGAATTCGATTTACGCCCCACCTCGCTACCTCCTCAAGTCCCCAATATTCAGGGAATTATCTTTGATTTAGATGGTGTATTAACAGATACAGCCGAATATCATTACCAAGCTTGGCAAAGATTAGCAGATGAGGAAGGTATTCCTTTTAACCGTCAAGCTAATGAAGCATTGCGGGGAATTTCTCGCCGGGCTTCGCTGATGTTAATTATTGGTGATAGGCGATATTCGGAAGTGCAGATTCAGGAGATGATGGAACGGAAAAATGACTATTATGTGGAGTTGATTCAACGTATCACACCCAAGGATTTATTACCGGGTGCGGTTTCCTTGTTGGATGATTTGCGACAAGCTGGGTTGAAAATTGCCCTGGGTTCAGCGAGTAAAAATGCGCGTGTAGTTGTGGAAAAATTGGGGATTATTGATAAACTGGATGCGATCGCAGATGGTTATAGTGTCCAAAAACCCAAACCAGCACCAGATTTATTTCTGTTTGCAGCCCAGCAGTTAGGGCTTCCCGCAACCCAATGTGTAGTGTTTGAAGATGCAGCCGCAGGTATTGATGCAGCTTTAGCCGCAGGTATGTGGGCGGTGGGTATGGGACCACCAGAAAGAGTGGGAACTGCTCACATTGTTTTACCTAGTTTAGCAGGTGTGACTTGGGAAAATTTGCAAGGTAAATTTAGGGATATTGCTTTACAGCGTAAGCCATAAAAGTTTTCTGTGGTAGGGAACTATTAACAGGGAACAGCATATTTAGTAGCGGTTTAAAACATAATCTGAGGTAAATCATCAGCTTTATTGAGAATAAATAAACTTTTATCCCCTCCTCTTCCAATCCTGAATGTTTCATCTAAATAAGTAATATCAAGAGTTGCAACTCTACCTTGAGGGCCATTAGCAGCTACAACTTTAAATGGATTTAGTTGAGGGGTGTTAAAGCCTATAATTTTATCGATAGCTAAATAACGTTTATCAAAATATACATTAATACGCTTATCCGGGACACTGGATGTATCTATAGCAGGTTCAAAACTAGCTGTTACTTTCACATATCCTGAGATTATTTTCCAAGGATGTTTTACCTGAGCTAGATTAAAAAATTGTTTATCTGCAATATTAATTACTTGATAGACTCTACCCACCTTTAAGCCTAATGGGAGGGAATCTAAAGTACGAATTTCTCTAGCTGTAGAGTATTGTAATTGCCAAGCTCCATTTAATAAATTAGTAGCATTCTGGAGTGGTTGAGGATGGGGATTAAGACTTTCCAAGTCAACTGTTAATTGTTCTATTTCGGCGGCTTTATTTGTGTCAATTTTTAAATTTGTGATAGGAGAACCATCATTTTGAATTTGTTCAAATAATATTTGCAACTTTTCTTTCAATACTTGAGGATTCATTAGACGTAATATTGATAGACTTGATTGGTAAAATTTTAACCCAAAAAAGTGCCGAATAAATTTTTTTATCTCACAAATATGGAACTCCAAACCATCACCTTAGAAATTCCTGTCGGTTGTAACCTGATTTTAGGACAAACCCACTTTATTAAAAGTGTAGAAGATTTATATGAAATAATGGTGGGCATATCTTCACAGGTAAAATTTGGCATTGCTTTCTGTGAAGCATCAGCTTCTTGTTTAATTAGAATTGCTGCAAATGATGAAATTTTGCAAGAAGTAGCTACAAAAAATGCTCAGGCTATCAGTGCTGGACACAGTTTTATAATTGTAATTAAAGACGCATATCCTATTAACTTTCTTAATGCTATTAAACAATGTCCAGAAGTTTGTAATATTTATTGTGCTACCGCTAATCCTGTCCAGGTGATTTTGGCAGAAACTGAACAAGGGCGTGGTATTCTCGGTGTTATTGATGGCTTTTTACCCAAAGGTGTGGAAGGAAATGAGGATGTAAAAGCACGTCAAAATTTACTTCGGCACATAGGTTATAAATTATAACTGAAAGGTAAGTATTCAGGAATAGAATGAGAAATAAGGTTAAAATTTAACTGAAGTGAATTTATTTAGCTTCAGTCATTAAATACTATTGAGTTCAAAGAATTTATCAAAGCCTTTTCTAATTAATCCTTCTTTAAGTTTCTTATCTCCTGTCCATAATAAGCCTTCTAATTCCAATGTTAAAGCAACATGGGGAGTGTCACTTTCATCAATATCTTTACATAAAACTGGTTTCTAGACACTATTTATTCTCCAACAAATTGATTTTTGATATTTGACCACACATCAATATCAATTTCCTTTGCTAAAGCTTCAGCTTGCACTGTTGTCATACTGCTTTTCTTTTTCAAAGACTCTAGCTCTAGATAATCTAAAAACTTTTTGAGAGTATCTAGCTCAATAATATTCTTATTGAATCTGATAATTAGGTCTTGATTTTCTACGGTAATATTGTAAGTTTTATCTGACATAAGATGATACTATTTAGGTAGTTAGGGGAGAAAATATACTTGGCTCTTTATATTATATTATCTCAGAATTAATGGGTTTGGATAAATATTTACGTAAGAATTCAGGAGTCTGGAGGAGGCAGTGCGGTCTTGGGGTTTCCTCAAGTGGAGCAACTAACTGCCGTTCAGGAATCAAAATGCTTATGAAATGAAGAATAGAGAGTAGTGAGATTTTATCAAAATCGTCAAAATTTACTTCGGCACATCGGCACATAGGTTATAAATTATAGCTGTAGGACTTATACAAAATGTGTTTAAACATCTTATTCTTTCGTAGGGATAATTCATGAATTACCCCTACGTTAGTTCTATTTTGCGTAATTCCTGATTCAGAAAGGAATATGACTATTAAGTAGGTGGGCAGAATCAAACCAAACTGTGTAAAGAAAAGTAAATAAGGCTAAAACCCTTTTTCCCCCTGCTCCCTGCCCCCTGTCTTATCCCAACGACAATTTTTAACGCCAACTTACTTATTTGTATCAAAGTGTTCTAATGCTTCGTCTCTACAATTCATGAATTTTGGGATATTTGTTTCTTAAAAGTTGTTCAATTTTGTCAGCAAGTTGTTTGAGTTTTACAGGTTTGGTAAAATATTCATTAGCGCCAACAGCCAAACACATTTCCCGATCGCCTGGCATGGCTAATGCTGTAACAGCAATAATAGCAATATCAACTAATTGCGGATCACCACGAATGCTTCGGATTGCTTCTAGTCCATCAACTTCTGGCATTTGAATATCCATGATAATTAAGTCAGGGTGTTGACTTTTCGCCATCTCAATAGCCTGTTTTCCATTGTTGGCCAGAATTAGATCATACCCTCGGCTTTCCAGATAGTCGGACATTGTGTGAATATTTGCTTGATTGTCTTCTGCCAACAAAATCACCGGAGGTGCTACACAAAATGAATCTTTATTGACCTGAACAGATAAGCGATCGCTAGATAATGTAGTATTTACTCTGGGTTTTCCCGCATTCTGGCTAATCTCGTAGGGTATACGAACAGTAAAACAACTGCCTTTTCCAACTTCACTGCTAACTGAAACCCTTCCCCCATGTAGTTCGACAATCTGCTTAACTAGTGCCAGACCCAAACCAGTACCTTCATAGTGGCGGTTAAGATTTGTATCGACTTGGACAAAAGCTTTAAATAACTTGCTGATATCATCATTAGCAATACCGATACCAGTATCTATAATGGAGAAACAAAGTTGAGGAGTAGACAAGTATGAACATACTTCCTCAGCCTTTTCTACTTTGACTAAGTGACTGATATGATTATCCTCTGGTTCTTCCAGCCAAACTCGCAGCGATACAGAACCGTTTTCCGGCGTGAATTTCACAGCATTATTCAGCAGATTGATCAGCACCTGACGCATCCGGCGGTCATCTACTTGAATGCTACCAAGGTTATGGGCAATATTGGATTTGAGGGTAATCTTTTTTTTCAATGCGATCTGTCTAATAAAAACTAGGCTACCATCACAGAGGTTGTTAACTGAAACATCACTCAGATCCAGTTCTAGTTTGCCAGATTCAATTTTTGATAAATCGAGAATATCGTTAATTAATTCTAACAAATGTCTGCCACTACGCTCAATTGTGGCGATCGCCTTTATTTGTTTTTCATTAATAGAACCAAATACCTCATCTTGTAAACTCTCAGACATTCCCAAAATGGCATTGAGAGGAGTTCGCAATTCATGACTCATATTCGCCAAAAATTCATCTTTGAGGCGAGTAGCGCGAGCTAATTCAATGTTGGCTTTGGTCAGATCCTGATTCGTTTGCCAAAGTTGTGCTTCCGCTTGTTTACGTTCAGTGATATCCGTCAATGTGCCAATATAGCTAATAATTTTCCCATCCGCATTGGTTTCTGCTAATATCTGGCAGTAAAACCAGGTAATACTACCATCTGGACGCAAACACCTGCCTTCATTGCAGTAAGTTTCTCCAGACTGATATGTTTGAAACCATTCCGACCATTTTGTAAACAGGCGATCGCGATCTTCTGGGTGCAAAGTCTCTACCCACCCTCTCTCCAAAGCTGCTGTTGCTGGTCTACCTGCTATCTCACCCCAGCGATCATTAGCATATATACAGTTACCAGCACTATCAAACCGAAAAATGCCAACGGGAGCAGCTTGTGTCAAAGCTGCATAGCGGCGTTCACTCTCTCGCAGGGCTAACTCTATTCTTTTACGTTCTGTGATGTCATAGTTAATACCTACCATCCGTTCTGCTTCGCCATGCTCATTGCGTTGAACTATTGCAGCACTTTTGATAAAGTGGATGCTGCCATCTGAATGCACAACTCGGAATTCGGTATTAAATTCTTTTTCTCCCCTGATAGCAGCATCAAGGGCTGCTTCAGTCTCAACAAGATCGTCAGGATCAACTACCTTCACCCAATCCTGATATGTGGCTGGAGTCTGTGACCGTTGCATACCATAAAGTTCATACATCCGGTCATCCCATTTTACTTCCTGTAGCATATCCCAGTCCCAAGTACCGATCGCTCCTGCTTGGAGTGCTAGTGTCAACCGATCAGATAGATTCCGTAACTGTTCCTCGGTTCGTTTGCGGTTAGTAATATCTTGGGCAATACCTAAAAATCCGATGATTTTTCCTTGAGAATTAGACAGGGCTGTGACTGACAAAAGTACAGGGAAGCGATAACCATCTTTATGAATATAAGTAAATTCATTTTCATAACTCTTGCCATTTTGAGTCACATAACTAAAAAATTCTTTACCTCCAGAAATTTCTCTGCCTAATTTTAATGAAAGTTCTGCTGTCAATTGTTCAATTTCTTCTGGGTTATGAAATAAACTTGGGCCGTGTTGACCAATAACCTCATCTGCTGTGTAACCTAACATCTTCTCGGCACCAGCATTAAAGGTTTGGATAATACCCTTGAAATCGGTGAAAATAATCGAATAATCACTACCATCTAAAATTGCTTTTTGCAGACTAGTTAGAGCTAGTAAGTCTTCCTCCGCTTGTTTGCGCCTGGTAATATCCGTTTCCGAACCACTCAAGCGAATCACATTACCTGCTTCATCCCACAAAGCCTGACCCCGGTCTAATATCCATATATAGGAGCTATCTTGGCACTGTACTCGGTATTCTTCTTGGAAATAGGGAGTTTTGTGGGCAAAATGGTCACTAGTAGCCTGCATAATCCGATCATAATCATCGGGATGGATGCGACTTGACCATTCTTCTGGGCTGTTGCTAACTTCATCTTCAGCTAAACCCCGCATTTGTTTCCAACGAGTTGAATAGAATACCTTATTTGTTCTGAGATCCCAATCCCAGATCCCATCATTACTTCCTCTTGCTACCAATTGCCACCTTTCTTCACTTTCCCGTAAAGCTGCGGTGCGTTGTTCAACTCTGATTTCTAATTCCTGATTCAATTGTTGTAATGCTTGTTCGGCATGAACTCGTTCAGTAATATCAACTGCCACCCCACCAACTAAGCAGCGCCCTAATGTTTGCGGTAAAGGGAATTTGTAGACCAAAAAATCTCCCAGTGTACCATCTGGTTTAGGCGCTTTTTCAATAGTTTCCAGAACCTGCTGAGTTTGGATCACCAGACGATTATTATCTACAAACTGTTGAGCAATTTCTACTGGATACAAATCAAAGACTGTTTTACCAATCACATCCTCCACCATTTTAGCTGCAAGTTGAGTAGCACTAAGAAAGGTTTCACTGATATAGACTATCCGACCGTTTTCATCAGTAATCCAGGAGGCTGAGGGACTATTATTCATGAATGCCTGAAAGCGGGCTTCACTTTTTCTGAGGGCGGTTTCTGCTTGTTTCCGGGATGTAATATCTTCAATGACGCTGATAAAATATTGGGGAGTTCCAGCAGCGTCACGCACCAGAGAAACTGTCAGGTTAATCCAAACAATCGACCTATCTTTACGCATATAGCGTTTTTCCAGTGAGTAAATCTGAATTTTCCCTGCCAGCAGCATTTTTGCCTGCTCTAAATCTGCTGATAGGTCATCAGGATGGGTGATATCCTGAAAATTCAGGGTCTGGAGTTCAAGTTGAGGATATCCAGCAATGTCACAGAAGCGTTGGTTGATGCGAAGGAATTGCCCATCTAGGGATACATGACCTATCCCTACTGCGGCTTGTTCAAAGGTATTACGAAATCTTTCTTCACTCTCTCTGAGAGTTTTTTCTATTCTTTGGCGTTCTGCTAGTTCTAATTGTGCTTGTTGATAAGCATTTGCTTGTTGAATAGCGATCGCTATTTGGACGGAAAGTTGATCTAATAAGTTGAGTTCCTGTTGTTCCCAGTGACGCGGTGCAGAACATTGATGAGCAATTAATAATCCCCATAATTGCCCTGTAACAATAATCGGTACTACCAGATTGGCTTTGACTTCAAATTGTTCCAATAGTTGCAAATGACAATCTGTTAAACCTGCTTGATAAATATCATCAATTGCCCGTTTTTTCCCCTGATGATAGTCTTTCCCTGCTCCCTGTTGAAAACAACTGTCCTGAATCTGCATTCCCAAAGATGCTCTCCAACCAGAAAGCACTGACTCAGCCACAATAGTGCCACTCATCTCTGGGTGAAATTGATATATTACCACCCGGTCTGCTTTAAGAAAATGACGCACTTCAGTGGTTATTGCTGGTAGAATCTCTTCTAACTGGAGAGACTGATGAATTCGCAAAGCCGCAGCAGCAATAATTTGTTGTTGTTCCCGACTTTGTTCTATTTGTCTGGTTAAATACATCCGTTCTACTGTTTGATGAATCGCACGTTGCAGAATTTGAACGGTGAGTTGGCCTTTGATTAGATAATCTTGGGCACCACTTTTCATGGCACTGACAGCAATCATTTCGTCCCCTTCTCCTGTCAGCATAATGATGGACGATTGACTATTGCTGAACTTTTGCCTAAATTCTGCAACCAACTCTAACCCATCACCATCTGGCAACATAAAATCCAGTAAAATGATATCTGGTATTTCTTGCTGACACGATTTAATTGCTTCTGTTGCTGTTTCAAATTCCACAATTCGATAGGTGTACAAGGTGTCTTGCTGCAAAAAGCGACGACACAAGTATCTATCTTCGGTGCAATCATCAATCAGCAAGATGGTAAGTGGGGAGCGATTTCTCATCTGTTTAACTCTTGGAGAGCAACGCTATATCTGACAGGATTTTCGGTGTAGGTATAAACTGATAACGATGGGTCAATTGCAGGTTCATGTCAGTTCTAACCAACCTTGATAGCCAGTGACAATGCGATCGCCATCTTTGAGGATGTGAACTTCTATTTGGTCACTAGCCCAACTAATTTGATCTCGGAATTCTGGGTTAAATACATGAACCTGTTGATTCCTAGAAGACACGGGAGACAAGGGGGAATTAATGGCTTGCGACTCAACAAAAGGCCCGTCAATTAAAATATCTAGTTGTGCTAACAATTCTTGAGAACCAGGGGGTGCTGATTCAGATTGCAGTTGCTTCAGGGTAAAGCCAGTAAAAGCCATGACATTTAATCCAGCCGCTTTGACTTTGCGTGCTAAATTAGCCAATGCTGATGCTTGCCAAAATGGTTCACCACCAGAGAAAGTTACACCTGTGTTATGGGGATTTTTGAGAATATCTGCGGCTAAGGAATCTATTGCAACAAGCTGGTTAATCTCAAATGTCCAAGAGTCGGGATTAAAGCAACCAGCACACTCACGTGGACAACCTTGCACCCACACTACAGCACGACAACCAGGTCCGTTGACTTCTGATTTATCAACGTAACCCATAATATTCAGATAACCAGCAGGAATTTCTGGCTGTGCTAACAATGCTTCTGTTGACTTTGTTTCCATCTTTTTAACTCCTAAATTGAAAATAGTACAGCAGCGGTAAGTGTTGAAGAGAGTGTCAGGATGTAGGAGAGAAAAATAAATTCTTGCTGTTGACGTTTACCTTTTGCCTTTATGCTCTACTTGCTTACACTATAGCTTTGTGGCGTAACGCACAGGAATTTTCGTCACATTGTGAATTGTTTTAGCTATCATCTTGAGTTCTTCAGGTTGGATACATTGGAAATTTTCACAAGCATAAGAGCGAGATGCAACAATCTCATTACCTCTTGATTCTAATTGACTAACTAAGACGCGGGGACGGGAAGGAATGTTAAGTTGGATTTCATCAGGCTGGAGATTTTTGACCAAGTGTATATAATGCGCTTGGGTTTCTGCCGTCCAAGCTGACAAAATCATAGTTTGTATTGCCATTCTTCCCGGATATTCATATCTAAATAATTTAATTCCTTGGATAATATCTGGTAAATCAATTGTCTCTAGTGGATGATTGATCTGCCGTAGTTGATTTAACGAAACACAATCTAGTTTAACAGCGACAATATCCGCTAATTTTAAAGCATTACGGACAGATTTATCACCTAGTAAAGTGCTATTGGTTAATACTGCTTTTGGTTGTTTAAAAATTTCCGTTGTAGCAACCAAAACTTCCTCCAAATTCAGTGCTAGAGTGGGTTCACCACTACCACTAACAGTGACTATATCTATGTGTACTTCCTTTTGAGCGATCGCTTGCAAATCAGAGATAACTTGACTCGTAGGCACAAAAACTTGCCGTTTAGTAGTTTGTTGTTGAATCTTCCCTAATTGACAATATATACAGTTAAAAGAACAGCTAGATATTAACCCAATAGGATCAATACCAAGCGATCGCCCAAATCGCCAAGAAGTAACTGGTCCGTACACAGAGGAACAGAGTGGTTTTGGGGATGATGAAAGTGTACTCATAACTACCTCACAACCTAGCCTAGATCGAATTTCTTGATCTCATCTCAGTTCAATAACTCGAATGATCTAGAATTTAGAGCGATTTTGTGAGGAAGTTGTGAGGTAAATACTAATAGACATCTGGTGAAAAATAATCTAGAGACGTTCGATGGAACATCTCTATAAGGGTTATATGGTACGCATATTTAAGGGTTATATGATACGCATATTTAAATTCAGTCGAACCCTACTTAATTACTTGAAACTTTTCCACAATCAAATACAGTTCTTCATCAGCCATTTGGCGGTCATAATCAACATTAATTTGAGTTGGATAGCCAAATTTAGAATCATATTTCACAGTTAAACTTGATGCCTTCCGCTTAATTGCATCTTGAATGACATTAAAAAGCTTGGGAACAGTATCGTATTCTTTAAATAGTTCTCTATCTACAGGTTTACCAGTTGCTACGGAAGTAACCGCAGTAGTGACACCATTGCGGACTTCAACCACTACTGGTTCCCTGGCTTCAGTTGTACAGAAGCAACTTCTAGTCAGTGTATAGCGATAGTTGGTTATTTTTTGCTTTTGCCATAACTGACGATTAACCTGTAATCGACCGATGTTTGATTGATTCGCCCGTGTTTGTGCTACCTGTACAGCAGGTTGAGAAAGTTGAGACAGTGCAGGTACATTAGAACCGAGCGAAATCAATAATCCCACAGCAATAGCCAGAGGTAAACGCATATTCATCCTTATCTATTTGGTTTAATGTTCTATTTTCAGACTTTCCAAATTTTGACGAGAGATGGCTATGCAAAGTTGCAGAAATTCTATGCAAATGCTACTTTTTCCCTTCTGTTTCTCGCAGTTCGCGCTCTGTTCTTTCATAGGGATTTGTCTTCGGTTTCCAGGTGGGAAATCTACCTATCAAAAAGTTGTTTACAGATGTACGAGTCTGGGTACTTGCTTTCCCAATAGCACCGGGAAAAACCTTATCTCCTCCTGCTATAAATAAGATAGCGCCAATAAGTATCAAAGGCATATAACGTTTCATGTTTAAATTCCCCTCACATAATACTTTGAGTGTGAATAGTTACTGCGTAAGTTCTAACTAAGAGAATTTCAACCTATTTCCTGTTTCCTGCGGTATGTATCTTTAGTATGCCCAAAGTATCAACTAAACCACACAAACCCCAAGACTAAAATAGTTAACTTAATTCCTCCATAGGAATTTCAATCCAAAACTCACAACCCTTACCAAGTTCTGAAACACAGTTAATTTGACCACCATGTTTTTCGACAATAATTTGATAGCTAATAGACAGCCCTAAACCAGTACCTTCTCCTGGTTCTTTCGTGGTAAAAAAGGGTTCAAAAATGCGTGATTCCATACCTTTTGGAACACCACAACCATTGTCAGCAATCCAAATCAAAATAGAATTACTATTTGTAACTTGTGTACGAATCCAAATTTTAGGCTTGTCAGTTAAGTTTCCTTGGATTAAAGATTTTTCTAACGCCCAAATCGCATTATTGATAATATTCATAAACACCTGATTCATCTGGGCTGCATAGCAAAAGACTGGAGGTAAATTACTATACTCTTTTACAATTTCAATAGCTGGAAAATCACCCTGTTGTTGGAGACGATTTTGGAGAATTAAAAGTGTACTGTCTATCCCTTCATGTAAGTCAACAGGTTTTTTTTCTGCTTCATCAAGACGTGCAAAAGTCCGTAGCGAAAGCACTAATTCTCTAATTCTATTTGCACCAATCATCATGGAATTGAGCATTTTCGGCAAATCATCAGCAATGAAATCTAAATCTAGAGATGCTACTTGCTGTGCAATCTCTTGTGTCGATTGAGGATGATTTTTATGGTACAGCCGCACTAAATTCAATAAATCTTCAGTATGATTAGTAACATAAGGAATATTACCGTAAATGAAACTAATAGGATTGTTAATTTCATGTGCTAAACCAGCTACCAATTGACCTAAGCCAGCCATTTTTTCACTTTGAATTAACTGGCTTTGAGTTGCTTGTAATTCTTTGAGAGTTTGGGTAATTTCTTCTTTCTGACGTTGGGTTTTTTCTAACAATTCCGCTTGCTGGAGTCCTACTCCTAACTGAGAACAAATTTGTACTAACAAATCTATCTCATCTCTTTGCCAATCACGGGGTTGAGAATGTTGATAAGCTGCCAATAATCCCCAAAGTTTTTCACTTTGAAAAATTGGCACAATCATATATGCTCTAGTTTCTGTAGGTGTAATTAAGGCAATAGGGGGAATAGGAATATTTGTGGCAGATGTGTCGTTAACAACGATTATTTTACCGTTAGTAGAGTCTTCTCCTGGAATTAATCTTAGATAATCATCTGCAATTACTGGTACAAGTTCCTGTACTGGTTTCCATCCATAAGCTAATGATTCGGCTACAAATTCTCCACTCCAATCTGGCCGGAAGCGGTAAATTGTGACTCGATCAACTTCTAATAATCGCAGGACTTCTTGAGTGCTGGTAGCAAAAATTGTACTTAAATCAAGAGACTGACGAATTTTTTCGACAGTTGCAGCTAAAGCTTTTTCTCTTTCTGCTGCTTTCCGTTCTCTCTCCGCAGCTTTAGCAAGTTTCTGAGCTTGGATTTGCACCTGTTTTAATGACTCAGCTTGCTGTAATGCGACACCGAGTTGCACACCTACCTGTGCTAATAAGTTGATTTCTTCATCTTGCCAATAACGGGGTTGGGAGTTTTGATAAGCTACTAATAATCCCCATAATTTTTCACCTTGGGAAATGGGAACAAAAACTTCATTTCTTGCATATTTTCCGGCTTTTATTTCTTGTAAAAGCACTCGTTCCGTGACAGGTTGAGGTTTAACTAGTGGTGTCCAACCGTCTAAAATAGAATCAGCAACAAATTCACCACTCCAATCAGGATAGAAACGATAAATGGCTACTCTTTCTACTTCTAATAACCGCAAGACTTCTTGAGTTGCGGTTTTAAAAATGGTGTCAATATCTAAAGATTGACGAATTTTATCTACGGTGTTGACTAATGCTCTTTGTCGTTCCGCAGCTTTGGTAATTTCTGCGGCTTGTTTTTGCATTTGTTGTAAGTATTCAGCTTGTTGTAAAGCTACGCCTAATTGAGAACTAACTTGGGTGAGTAGATAAATTTCATCTTCTTGCCAATCTCTAGTACCTGTGTTTTGGTAGACTGCTAATAAACCCCAAATTTTATGCTTATAAAGAATTGCAACTATGATATAAGCTCTGGCTTGGTAGCTTTCTAAAACTTTAATGTAACATTCATTAAAATTAGCATTATAAATATCATTGCAAATCCGGTATATTTCCCCTTTGGCAAACCGACCACCGCCTGTATCTTGCAAGTATGTATCAGTGGGTGGTTCGACTAATTCTTTTAATTTACAGTCACTGATGTTGTCACTTAATTCTGCTCGTTGTAACTGTTCTTGCATGAGGGAAACCCAACCCTGGGTTACAGATTCAAATACAAATTCACCACTCCAGTCAGGATTGAAGCGATAAATAGCAACGCGATCGCTATTGAGTAGTTGTCTGAGTTCTTCGGTGGTGGTGCGAAAAATGCTTTCTAAATCTAGAGACTGACGAATTTTTTCAATGGTTCTGGCTATGGTTTTTTGCCATTCTGCGGCTTTTTCTCTGGCTGTAGCTTGTGCAAGTTGCGCCGATTGTAGTTTCACTTGTTCTATATAATCTGCTTGTTGTAAAGCTACTCCTAAATGTTCGGCTATTAATTGCACAAATTCAATTTCTGAAACTTCCCATTGCCGTGGTTCATTACATTGATGAATACACAGTAATCCCCATAAATCTTTGCATTTCATGAGGGGAACAGCTATGTTGGCACGTACTTGAAATTTTTCCAGCATCTTGACGTGACAATCTATGGCAACATCTTCATAGATATCCGCTATGGCTCTTATTCTCCCTTGCTGATGATGTTCAGTAAACTCTTCAGCAAAGCAGCGGTCATGAAGTTGGGTAGCTAATATAGATATCCATTCTGCACCTACATCTTCATAAATAAATTCTCCTTCCCATTCCAACTCAGGAGTAAATCGAAATACGCTCACCCTGTCGGTGTTGAGTAACTGACGTACTTCTGTAACTGTTATTTTGAAGATGGTTTCTATATCTAGAGATTCCCGAATCCGGGCGATCACCCTAGATAAAGCCTTTTGTTTCTCACTCTGATCCAGGGAAAAAATCATGCCTGGTTGATATTCTTTTTGGGAAGTCGGTTGTATCATTCCCCACAGGATTCTCTATATAATTCTTCTATAAGGTAACAATAAATATTCAATATTGGTTTCTGTATTATGTTTGTATAATATGAATATGTGGGGATACGATCTCAATCCCATCCCCACAAATAGGTTTTTTAAGCCATAAAACAGGCTAATATTTGCTGTAAAATCAGCGTCGTTTGGCAGTGCTGCGTTTAAGTTCGCGGTTTTCGTCTTCTCGACGACGGCGATCGCGCCAATCTGCTAGCGTTAAATAAACTACACCACCAGTGACTCCTACTAGCAGCACTACGGCCATCAAGGCCAAAATCATTAAATATGGACTTTCCACGATTCCTCTATAGTCCGTTGCGTCCCCAAACTACCATAGAAATCGACCATGTGAACACAACCAAAAGTGATACCCATCCCAGTGTCAAAATCATAGTTCTACTTTTCAAATAATTGCAAAAGGTTTCTAATGTTTATCATACCGGGAAAAGGAGGTTGATTGCTCAATGGTGTTTATGGGAGGCTGGGCTAGATTATGGAAATGATGGCAGAACGGTTAGAATCTCTCAAAGCAGGGCTTATTGGTGGTTTATCTGCTGGTTTGGCTTTCTTAATCACTACTGTTGTTAATGGTTTACTGCTGAATCAGTATTTTTCGATACTGAATATTAATCAATTTCAGCTAATTAATTTACAATTTTTGCTGAGTGCTGGAATTGCAGGTTTTTCTGGTTTCCTATTTGGTGTCACTTACCGCTATATCATCCGCGTAGATAAAAATCCCCAACTCAAATCTGGTGCTGTATTTGCTTTTGGTTTGGTGCGTGGATTAACTCAGATAGAATTTGGCTGGAATTTCAATAATACACTTTTGCCTGTTTTCATCTTAGCAGGAGAAAGTATTTTCTGGTTTGCTTTAGCGGCTATTGTTCTCGATACTGCCATTTTACTTAATTGGCTAAAACCATTTTCTTCGGAATTTTGAATTACTTTATGAATCACTATTTTTTAATTATCGATCTTGAAGCTACTTGCTGTGACAAACGTACAGTTCCCCGTCATGAAATGGAAATCATTGAAATCGGGGCAGTGATGCTAAATCGCCAGACTTGGGAAATTGATTCTGAATTTCAACAATTTATTAAACCTGTGAGAAATCCTATTTTGACGGAGTTCTGCACAAATTTAACGACTATTTCTCAACAACAAGTTGATGCTGCACCTCAATTTCCAGAAGTAATGTCAAAATTGACAGAGTGGATGAATTCATTTCCTAATTATATATTTTGTTCTTGGGGAAATTATGATAAAACGCAATTTTTACAAGATTGCAAATTTCATAATGTCTCATATCCTTTTGGTACAGAACACAGAAATATCAAACAAGAATTTTCTGAATATTTGGGTGTATCTCGTAAATTTGGTATGGCACAGGCACTACAACATTTGGAGATGGAATTAAAAGGCACACATCACAGAGGAATTGATGATGCCCATAATATTGCCGCAATTTATCGTTATATGCAAACCAAGAAAATAGGAAAAAATACTGTCCCCTAGCAAATTCTAATTTATATTAATAAGTTGCCAAGCCAGTAATGATTGTGTTTTACCTTTAAGAGCGATCGCTTGTCGAGGTTTAACCATGTCAATGTATGGTTAAGCTACTTCCCCTCAATTTCGATTCAATGGTGCTATCTAATCCATGTTTTAATAGCTTTGACATTCATCTTCTCTGTTGGGGTATTGGGTAAATTAACTAAGACTTAGAAACAGCATTGATAGTTGTCTCTAAAGACTGCAAAGCTGTTAATAATTTCTTTTTTTGGGGTTGAGTAGCTTTCAGTTCTCCAGAAATTTCATCCATACTTTTTTCTATTGCCTCATAATTATCACGAGATTTAGCTTTTATTCCATCCTCTACTTCTTTCCAAACATCTTCAAATTGATCGAATTCTTTTTTAGCTTGAACAAAATCACCAGATGTAACTGCGGTTTTAGTTTTCGCTACTACAGCTAATAAACCATTATTAGCAGTTGTCTTTGTTGCTGCTGTTGAGGCTGGACTTGCTGATACATTGCTATTAGAAGTATTATTAGAAGTTGCCGCAGGGGTAGTTTCGATAGTAGCTTGTTCGCCATTAGTACAGCCCACCAAAACCAGTAAGCTCATACCTGTAATCATAACAATTGCCTGAAAACGCTTCATAGTCACCTCCAGATAGATGATATTTTAGTTGTAAGACTATAACTACCTAGAATAAAACAACAAAAGTAAAGAACTCGGAAAGAGTCATATTTTTAAATTTACAGTGTTATGAAACTTTTATTAGTAGAAGATGACGAACGAATAGCTTCATCTTTAGCAGAAGCCTTAACTGATAATAATTATGCCGTTGATATAGCTAGTGATGGCGAAGAAGGATGGGACTTTATTACAGCCTTTAGCTATGATTTAATTCTTCTGGATGTGATGCTACCAAAATTGAATGGTATAGAATTGTGCCAAAGAATTAGACGACGTGGTTATACAGTACCCGTACTGATGTTAACCGCAAAAGATAATAGCACTGATAAAGTACAAGGCTTAGATGCTGGTGCTGATGATTACGTCATTAAACCCTTTGATTTACAGGAATTACTAGCCAGAATTCGCGCCTTGCTACGTCGGGGAATTTCCCCAATATCAAACTTTTTAGAATGGGGAGACCTGCAACTTGACCCGGCTAATTGTACGGTAACTTACAGACAAAATTTGTTATCCCTGACACCAAAAGAATATCAATTATTAGAATTATTTCTCCGTCATCATGGCCATGTCCTCAGTCGTCAGCAAATACTTGATCACCTGTGGTCATCTATTGACACACCAGGACAAGATACAGTCAAAGTGCATATTCGGGGAATACGTCAAAAACTCAAAGCCGCAGGAGCAAAAAATGATTTTATCGAAACTGTTTATGGGCTTGGATATCGGCTTAACAAAAACTTTTAGAAACAAAAGTAATTTGATCAAACTTTGGCGATGGCAAAATATTCTATCTAATCCTTTGTTTCGAGCTACTAGTTTACGATTACTATTATCTTATTTACTGGCGATGATAGTAGTGATGGGACTGTCATCAATGGGAGTTTATCATTTTTTTGCTTACAGTTTATATAAACAATTAGACCATCAGTTATTGACTTTAGCAGATGCTGCGGCTCATAATTTATTGGCTATTCAAGCTGATAGGACGGCTGTACATCGCAAAATGCCCCGAATTTTAGACTATGATGGGGATTTAGATATTCCTTGGCAAGATTTATGGTTATATGGTCAAAGTGTAGAATGGTTTGATGCCAAAAAACAATTATTAGGAAAAGCAGGAAAACAATTTCCCCCCATACCTTTAATTATCAGTTTCCACTCGTGGGAGGACAATGATATCCGCACATTAACTATTCCAGTTTATACTTCAGCAAAGAATCGCCAGATTTTAGGTTATGTGCGAGTGAGTGCATTCACAGTGGAAGTAGAACAAGAACTAAATAGATTGTTAATTGGTTTGAAATTTGGTGGTATTTTGGGAATGGTTTTAATTGGTGGTACAGGTTGGTGGTTGACCAGTAAAGCCTTGCAACCAATTGAGCAAAGTTTTCAGAAATTACAACAGTTTACAGCAGATGCTTCCCATGAATTACGCAGTCCCCTAACAGCGATTAAAACAACAGTAGAACTGATGCAAAGTCATCCAGAACGCCATCCTGGAGATATCAAAAAAATTGCCATCATAGAAGGTGCAACATGGCAAATGACTCGCTTGGTAGAAGATTTACTGTTGTTAGCAAGAAGTGATGCTGCTGCTGTAAATTTGTCCAAAACCGCAATTCCTATACCTATAGATGAAATTTTATTTGATTTAATTGATACGTTACAACCCCAAGCGCAAGTAAAGGAAATTACCCTAGAGGCTGATTTAAATGATGAAATATGGGTAAAGGGTGATGCACATCAACTACAGCGACTTTTTGGCAATTTGCTAGAAAATGCCCTGCAATATACGCCTGAAGGCGGTTTAATAAAAGTAAAAATGGTGAAATCAGATAATTTTGTAGTGATTTCCATGAAAGATACAGGTATTGGTATTGCACCTGAACATTTACCTTTTATATTTAACCGCTTTTGGCGGGCTGACAAAGCTCGTTCTCATCGTCAAGGCGGTTCAGGTTTAGGTTTAGCTATTGTCCAAGCTATTACTCATACTCATGGTGGTGAAATATCTGTCACCAGTAAAATTGGGGTGGGTAGTTGTTTTCGGGTAAAGTTACCAGTTTTTGAATAGTTACCAGTTTTTGAATAGTTAATACCCATTCTGTATAAAGATGCGCCAAATTAAAATTACATATTTGGGATGCTATGCTCCCCAGGGAACAGAGAATAGTCTTTACGAGTTCTTTACTTTGTTTATTTTATTCTGTCAATTGGGTAGAGATAAATCACTCTACTTTTGTATAAACAAGATTTTGGCAGTGAGATCATAACAGTAATTCTCACCAATCACTAATCACCTATGAATATGAAAAAAGCATTCCGCAAGTATCACCGCATTATTGGCATTATTGTTTGTCTACCACTACTATTAACTGTTGTCACGGGAATGTTAGCAACTGTTGTCCAAGAGTGGCCGATGAATACGGGAATTTCATCTAGATTAATGTTGAAAATTCATACAGGGGAAATTTTCCATTTACAGGCAATTTACCCCATATTAAATGGTGTTGGGCTGATTGGTTTATTGGTGACAGGGATGTCTATGTCAGGATTATTTAATCAAAAAAAAAGACCTAATACTAATAATTAAGCTCAAGTTTTTAATTGCATCCAATCTGATTATTTCACATCAGTTACCCGCCAACTTAGTTTCAGGTTAACCCAGAAATTCCAAATTGTAGCCACTGCGATCGCAATCAAGTTAGCAATATACTGATTAGGAATCAAGAAATTATAAACAATATTCAAAACCAAGACATTTATCACCAATCCTGCTAAACAAACCACATTAAACTTGAAAAATCTCTTAATGCGTTGCTTCCAGCCTTTTTGCTGCATGGAGACATCTGCAAATGTCCAAGCATCATTCCAGAGGAAATTATTGAAAATGGCAACTTCACCAGCAATAATTTTACTGCGAGTTAAATTCCAACCTAAAGTAGAAGCATCACTTAGTAAATAAAGCACTGCCATATCTACAAACACCCCACTAAATCCCACTATCCCAAAGCGGATAAATTTGCCAATGGGGAAGTCAATTTTCCGGCTAATTTTCCCTAGCCGTCCAGTAGATACTCGTAAACGAATTAAGTGTTGAATATATTCTACATATTGCTTCCACGTTACCTTGCTTTCGCCTTCAGTACGTTCACGGAAGACATAACCGGCTTCAGCAATTTCTCTGACTTGTCCGCGACCAATAACTTCCAGGAGAATTTTATACCCTACAGGATTCATTGTTGCACCTGCGATCGCACTCCGACGCACCATAAAATAACCACTCATCGGGTCAGTAACTCTACCCAATACACCAGGTAAAATAATCAAACCTAAAACCTGCGCCCCACGAGACAAAAAGCGCCTGATTACACTCCAACTACTCACACCACCACCATCTACGTGACGACTGGCTAAAGCCAAATCAGCCCCCTGTTCTATCTTCTGCAACAGTTGTAATAATACTTCTGGTGGATGTTGTAAATCTCCATCAATCACACCCAAAATACTCCCTGTAGCAACTTGCCAACCACGAATCACCGCTGAAGATAGTCCCCGTTCCTCTTGACGACGCATCACCCGCAACTGCGGATAATCTGGGAGTAGAGATTGTGCTAGTTCCCAAGTTAAATCTGGGCTATCATCATCAACTATAATTAGCTCATAATTACCAGGGATAGCTTCATCCAGCAACCTACTAAGGATATTGACGATATTCTCAATATTATTACGCTCTTTATAAGTAGGAATCACCAGAGATAACAGAATAGGATTGTCTCTATGCACATCAGTAAGTGGATGTTCAGAAATCTTTAATGCCCCAGTGGGTACTACTAATAGAGAGTTTGATGAGTTTGCATTCATAAAGTTAGTAAATTTGTAATTACGGAATTGCCTGTATAATTTTAGCCATTAATACAATACATCTTTTGTTAAATTTGGTATAATAAGTACCAGGTTTTTTACCTAAACTATAATAACCAAAACTGTACCCTAATTATCTGATCACCAGTGATTATTCTGATGTGAAGTATTTAAAAAGTTTTAACACATGATATTTTTTGATAATTCATCTAAACTTTATATTTCCACAGTAGTCATTATGTGATTTTTTTCAAGAGTCTAAAGCAAACAATCTTACCAAATTAAAACGGGCGCATCCCAATTTTGCAAAATATACACAACTTACCCACAAAATCTGTTAAAGTCTCTTTCCTTCGCGGTTCAATCTTGTTAGATTAAGGATTTTTGTAGATTGGGTTGAACAAAGTAAAACCCAACATCCACAAAGTTTTGAAGCGTTGGGTTTCGTCCCTTAACCCAACCTACATCTGTAACAATCATTTTTAAAATGGTGTTTCATCAGATCAAAAGTTTTCCCAATTCTAGAAGAGACATTTACAGACTGGCATTTATCTTTGTCTTTTCAACAAGATTGCTGACTTTTTGTGTTTAATTTTTGGATGAAATTGTGTAAAGCTTGGCTGTAAATTTATCCAGCTTCATCGTACCTGAAAGATTCTTTGTTTCTTGTAATTGAAATTGAGATGATAAAATTTGTTCTGTTTTTTCTTCTTCCTGCTTTATTTCCGTTTCTGTTTTCAACCGTGACCACAAAGGATCACCACTATTTAACCAAATAATTCGAGAATACCGACCTGGTTCTTCCTTGAGAACTTTTTCTAAATGAATTGCTAAATCTGCGGGATGATGAGATAACAACATGACCGGATAATCAGCAGGAATATAATAAGCTAAACGGTTTACATGACCCCAAGCTTTCGAGTTCATAGCGATTAAAGTTGGCTGATTTATATCTTTGGTAGTTAATTCTGCAACTGAACGAAAAACTGAACGATGTCGCAAACTTAAATCACCAATACTAATTGTTAGGTACATTAGTAATATTCCACCAGCTACCAGGGTACGCCATTGTTTAGAAATTGTTTTTTCTACCCACAAAGCAATTAATAATAAACAGCCTGGGACAATAATGATCATTGTCCGTCCAAAGCCAAAACCTAAAGTAAATTTTTTGGTGACAACATCTACTATCAATCCTAATAATATCGGTAAAATGCCTAATATTAAAACTATGCCTAAGTTTTGCTTTTCATTTTGTTTCCACAGATGAATACTAAACCCAGCAAATACTAAGATTATTAAACAACCAGATAAAGTAATGACAATAGGATCTAAACTAGTTGCCCAGTCTCCTATCAATATGTCAGTACCTAAAGTGTTCGTAAAATCCTGTAAATGTCTTAACAAGGGAGGTAATGTAGATTTGGCTTTACCAAAACGATCTAAGTCCGCGTTACGAAGTTGTTTAATTGTCCCCCATAATACCCAAGGTATGGTTAATAAAACTCCAGTACCTAAGCGTAAACCATGTTTAAACCAATTTCTTCTATCTAAATAAAGTACCAATACTCCTAAAACTATTAGCCAATAGGCATATAAATAAAAAGTCATCAAACCAGCAGCAATAGAAATAATTAAAAGCCCATTCCATAACAACTGACTGCGACGACTTTGGCTAATGTCAGAATTTTGTTGTTCAATTAGGTATAGTAACGACCATGTGCTGAGAATTACCCATAATACCAGAGGTGCATACATTCTGAGATTGAGAGAATGAAATAAATAAAATGGACTAGTAGCTACAAGTGCTGCAAAAAAAAGTCCGCCACGATGTCCTAAAAAAAACTTCCCTAAACCATAAGCACCACCCATTGCAACTAAACTCAATAAGGTGTTTAAACTCCGCATGGCTGCTTCGCTATTTCCAAAAAGTCGCAACCAAAAATGCTGACTTAAAAAGAATATTGGTGGATGAGGTTCTCCACCCAAGAGACTTTTAATTAGTAGCGTGATAGTTTGGAGAACATTTCCTAAACTTTCTTCCTTGGGCAAGCTTAATAAGGATGTATATTCTGCTAATATTACCGGTGCATCTCCAGGAGTTTTGTAAACTCCATTTTGGCTGGTAGAAAGTAGTAATGATAAAACTTCGTCATACCAAAATTCTCTAGTTCCTAAATTGATAATTCTGATGATGACTGCTATTGCTATTGCTATCAGGGATAATTTTTCCACAGATAACATCTGTTTCAGGTAATTACTTGGTAAATTCGTTTTCATTATTTCTCTTGATTTATTTTGTTAATTTACAAAATTGTGGCTTCTTCTATTCTGTATCTTTTATTTTCTTTGATTTTTTTGAGTTTAACAATTAATTCTCTTTGTTGTGTAGCCAATTTTAATTGGTCAGGTATTGTAGGGGAGGAAAAGCATTTATCATAAACAGGACATATATACAGAAATTGTTTATATCCCTGTTCATTTAATGCCAAAGCTAATTTACTTACATCTTCAGGTTGTTTAGTCAGAAAAAATATTTTCTGTTTAAAGGTGTCTTCAAAAGTTTGTCCAACATATTGGTTCGCTACCGCTACGATTTTATTACTATCTTTACGCAAAAAATTAAGGACTTCAATATTTTCTTTTTTACCTTTTTGATATGAAGTTTCTGTACCTTCAATTATGTTGAGATTGAATCCCAAAATAAATAACATTGCTAAAATTCCTGTGCTAATGTATCTGATGCCAAATTGTTTAATTTGCCATGTTTTCTCAAAACCAGATATGGCTATGACATTAAGTAAGGGGATGAGAATTAATAAAAATCGTGAACCCCACTGTTTACCACCATCACTAGGAATAAGTATCGGCACTATCAACAGGAATAAAAATGATATTAGTAAAATTTGGATAATTACAGGTTTTAATCTCAAGTTAACTTTAAATATGGAAATAACAGAAATGGTTAGTGCAAAGTATATGATGGGAAAATGTTTAAAAAGGTTGCCCTTTAGTTCATTAAAAAACTTCAATGATTTCAATAATCTGTCTTGTAGTGAAAAATTTTCTACAACTTGAAAAGCATGAGCGCCCAAAGGATGATTATAAATAAGTTTATTCAAGATAAAGAAACATAATACGGTTAAAATCAAGCTAATAATAAATATTATTTGTTTATTTGTCGCAAGTGTTAGAATATCGACTTTGATGATATATGAAGCAATTACTAAAATCATCAAAATAGCTACTAGAGCTAGAAATTCTGGTCTAAACCAGACTGATAAACCAATCAATATGCCACTGAGTATAGCGGCTTTGTTGGTAAATTCGGTTTCTCTATGGGAAAATATCATAACTAAACCGCTAAATGCTAAAGCTACTGCCAGCGTATGTTCCCAATACATGGCACTATACATGGTTAGTGGAGAAGCAAAAATCAGGGTGATTAAACCCAGAGAAATGATGAAATTATCAAGTTTAAAAGACTGACAGAGACGATAAAAATTAACCCAGATTATCCATGTAGAAATTAAAGGAATTATATAAAATCCTCTGTAGCCAAAAATCGCATAAAATGGAGCAGTAACTAGGGGAAATGTAAATGGGAATGTAATATAATAAAGATTGGAAATTTTATAGCTAAATGGCGGTTCAAAAGGATATAATCCTCTATCCCAGATATTATGCACCCATGGTGGTACTTGGAGGTTTAGATCAAAACGTAAATTACCAGAACTAAGTTGTTTAGCTAACAATGCTTTGAGTCCACCATCACCACTAAAGTAAATGTCATCGGGAACTTGTGACAGTAGATATAAAGAAAAAATCACACCTGACAAAATTATAAATAATGGTGCTGTGGCTCTTAATTTATTCATGGCTTAATAAAATTTTGATGAACTGTGACTAATATAACTGTGGATACTATTCTTGATCGTTCGTTGCTAGGGTTTAATATATCACCATCTGAGGCAGTAGTTTTATTAAAGCAAACTGACCCACAGGCTTTAAATTCTATCAGGGTTACTGCTGATCAATTGAGACATAAACAAGCAGGTGAGACGGTTACTTACGTAATTAACCGTAACATTAATTTTACTAATATTTGTGAGCAGCACTGTAGTTTTTGTGCTTTTAGGCGAGATGATGGTGATACGGATGCTTACTGGTTAAATTGGGCGCAGATTTTGGAAAAATCTACAGATGCGGTGGGTCGGGGTGCGACAGAAATCTGTATGCAAGGGGGTTTGCACCCACAAGCACAAATCAATGGTAAATCTTTGCCGTATTACCTTAAGTTAGTAGAAACCATTAAACAGGAGTTTCCCCAGCTACATCTACACGCATTTTCTCCCCAGGAAGTCCAGTTTATTGCTAGATTGGATGGAATTTCATACACCGAGGTAATTACGGCTTTGCGGGATGCGGGTGTGGGTTCGATGCCAGGAACAGCCGCAGAGGTGTTAGATGATGAAGTGAGAAGGGTATTGTGTCCAGAGAAGATTGATACTGCTACTTGGCTAGAAATTGTCAGTACGGCACATAAATTAGGTGTTCCTACTACTAGTACGATGTTATCAGGGCATATTGAAACCCCAGAACAGCAAATTGGACATTTAGAAAAATTGCGATCGCTCCAACAAAAGGCAATAGAACAAGGATATCCTGCTAAAATTACGGAATTTATTGTCTTACCGTTCGTTGGTCAAGAAGCACCAAAATCCTTACGTCGTCGGGTGGGAAGAGATCAACCAGTATTAGCTGACGCACTGTTATTAACAGCGGTAGCACGGATATTTTTAGGAAATGTTATCCCGAATCATCAACCAAGTTGGGTAAAATTAGGATTGGCTGGTGCAACAGAAGCCTTAACTTGGGGTTGTAACGATATTGGTGGCACATTGATGGAGGAACACATTACCACCATGGCCGGAGCGATTGGTGGCACGTGCATGGAAGTAGAAACCCTACAAAGTGCGATCGCATCCCTAAATAGACCTTACCAGCAACGAAATACTTTGTATCAGGGTGTAGGGTGATGGGGGGGCAGAGGGAAAAAATTTTCTTCTTATTCTGAACTCCTTGAACTTCTTGAACTCCTGAACTCCTTCTTCTGTGATCCCAATCCAAGATAGGATGGACGTTGATTTGCGTATTGTTTTAATTAATGGATATGAAACATTATTGGTCGCGTCTGCTGGCACTGGTTTTAGTTATCACCGTTGGCTTAATGGGTTGTTCTGGTACTCCTGATGGCTTGTCAGGAGATTATCGTCAAGATACGTTAGCTGTAGTCAGCACCTTGAGACAAGCCATAGAAGTATCACCAGAAGATCCAAATAAAGCAGCACTCCAAGCAGAAGCACGTCAAAAAATTAATGACTTTTCTGCTCGTTATCAGAGAGCTAATTCTATTTCCGGTCTGAATTCTTTTACAACTATGCGAACAGCACTCAATTCTCTAGCTGGACACTATAGTTCCTACCCCAACCGTCCCATACCTGAAAAACTGAAAAACCGTCTAGAGTTAGAGTTTGATCGTGTTGAATTAGCTCTAAAACGTGGTGGTTAATTGTCAGGTAAAAGCTGAAAATTTTAAAAGATTCTTAATAGCAGGCTTTGCCTGCTTTTCTAACTAATATCAATTACAAGACAATACCTTGTCCAAATTGGAAAAAGCCTTGATTTGTAGATTGGGTTGAAGCATAAAACCCAACAAATCTGTTGGGTTGTGCTGTCGCTTAACCCAACCTACAGAAAATGGACAAGGTATTGACAAGAAATACTTGTTTACAGTTATTAACAGCTTTTGGGATTAAATAAATAATTTTATCAAAGAAATTAGTGTGATTATGGTTGCTAAAATTAACGACATCAAAAACATCCTGAAGAATACTATTCTCGAACAAACACAAATCATTGAAATTAGAATACCTGAAACTGATGAAATAGCCTTAGCAATGCAAGTTAATGTTGATAACAAGATTGAAGCATGGAACATCATGAGAAAGCTGCTTCCTCAAACTGAACGTTATCCTGTAATAGCTGCTTGTTGGTTCAATCAAGGGGAAAATTGGGCAGATGTTGTCATTAAAAGTGATTTATTCTGCCGCTTTGACTATCAACATGAACCTTCTTATCATCAACATGAAAATACTGGTATTAAAGGATTAATTGCCCAAGTTGATAAAATCAATATTCAGGAATATTTAAATGAGAACTTAGAAATATCAGAGGAAGATTTCAACCAAAAATTAGCAGCTTTAGAACAACAGAATCAAGAAAGTTTATTTATAGATTTAAGGTATTTTGAATGGTATGAACCAATTAATGAAAGACTAGCATTACTATTATTACCTGTTCAAAATTGTTGGGAAATACTGGCTTATCTGCATTGGTATGGGGCTAGTTATATAGGCAGTGATAAGGTAATGGCTATGTTAAAATATTGGCATGAACAATATGGAATAGAATTAGTATGTCATTATGGAACGATGTTGCAATTAACGGTAAAAAATAAACCCAAAACTTTTAAGGAAGCTTTACAACTAGCAATTGAACAAGAAACTATTGCACCTTGTACAACTAGTTTACCTGGTGTTTCTCTTTCAGATCATGCTTGTGCTTTATTAAAAACTGATCATTGGTTTCTACATGAACGTCCTTAAATAGACATCTCCAGAAAAGAATGTAGAGATGTTCCATGGAACGTCTCTACAAGGGTTCCAGGAAACGCATATTTAATTTAATTTTCGGAGATGTCTAATGTGTATAAATCTAAATCAAAGGATTTAAAACTATTTAAGAAAACGTAAGAATGCAGGTGTTCAGCTATTCTTCTGATTCTACTATTTGCTTAAATTGTTGATTATCACGGACTTGATCAAAATCTGAGTCTGTTTTTGCCAAATTCTTGTATTTTTCAGGTACAAGTTGAATCGCTTTTTCTAGGTTCTCTATTGTTAGTTCTAGATTATTTTGTAAGGCATAATTACAAGCTTTGTTATAATATGCTTGATGCAAATTTGGCTTAATGCTGATGGCTTGATTGTAAGAGGCTAAAGCTTCTTTGTAGCGACGCAGTTTTGTCAGTGCAATTCCTCGATTAATCCAAGCTTCATCTTTATTTGGTTGAATAGCTATGGCTTCGTTATATGCTTTAACTGCTTCCTCATAACGGTGCAAGGCTGTTAGAGCATTTCCCCGATTATACCAGGCTTCATTTTTATTCGGTTGCAGTGCGATCGCTTTCTCGTAGGATGCTAAAGCTTCATCATAGCGGTGCAGGGCTATCAAGGCATTTCCCCTGTTTACCCAAGTTTCCACATTGTCAGTTTTAATAGCGATCGCTTGATTATAGAATGTCAAAGCCTCTTTGTAGCGATTGGTATCTAAAAGATTATTGCCCTGATTCAATAAAGTTTTAGCTTTTTGGCTATCCTCTACTTCTGTCAGCAGTTGATTAACATTGCTTTCTTGTACAACTTGCTTGGTAATATCTGTTGATGATATTGTCAAATCACCACAGCCAATTATCAAAAAACTGATACATCCACAGGCAATAAAGCATCGCCTCACAACCATACTGCACCTACAAAACTTCTAATATGATGTTATGACTTTCTGACTCTCAAAAATCGTATCAAAATCAACCAAAGTATTATTAATTATCTGTTGTTTTATTGAGGAATAGATGAAGATTTGGAGAATTTTCCCTTAAATCATGTCTATTTTATCATGCTTAGGTAAAATTAATCAATTAATTTGCACAGGCTGTATCTTTTTTTATAGAAATCCTTGCTATCACTGCCATCTAACCCAGTTGATTGATAATAAGCAAAAATTTGAATCAAAGAACAGTGATTACTCACTGGTACAGTACGTTGAAATTTAACCACAACTATGTCTTGACTATTGGGTTTTTCTATCCATTTGTCGGGGGTTTCACGCCCTTTGGGTGATTCAATTCATGATACCATAAAGTCTCTGAGAGCTTTAGCCCTCAACTGGCTGACCCTGCGGGAGATAAGCTAAATCCCCGCTTTAAAAGACATTAAACCCTCAAAAGTTTTTGAGTTTGTAGGGTTTGATTACTGGGTATTCAGCCTATTTTCTGATCAAAGCTAAACCACATTCAAATAAAGTCTTAACAGAGATGGAACAAAATCGGCAGTCAACGGTTGTGATTACAGGTACATCTTCAGGTGTCGGTTTGCAAGCTGCAAAAGCTCTAGCCCAAACTGGTCAATGGCACGTAGTCATGGCCTGTCGTAATCTCTCCAAAACAGAAGAAGCAGCCCAATCTGTGGGTATACCAAAGGGCAGCTACACAATCATTCATCTTGACTTAGCCTCTTTAGACAGTGTTAGACAATTTGTAAAAGACTTTCGAGCCACTGGCAGGTCATTAGATGCTTTGGTTTGCAACGCTGCTATCTATATGCCTTTAATAAAAGAACCTTTGTGGAGTCCAGATGGATATGAGTTAAGCGTCGCTACTAATCACCTTGGCCATTTCCTGTTGTGTAACTTGATGTTAGAAGATTTGAAAAAATCATCTGCTTCAGAACCCAGACTCGTGATTTTAGGAACAGTGACACACAACCCCAATGAGTTGGGAGGAAAAATTCCCCCACGTCCAGATTTGGGAGATTTAAAAGGCTTTGAAGCAGGATTTAAAGCGCCCTACACCATGATTGATGGTAAAAAATTTGAACCTGTGAAAGCTTATAAAGATAGCAAAGTTTGTAATGTGTTGACAATGCGAGAACTGCATCGACGCTATCATGAGTCAACAGGTATTACCTTTAGTTCTCTTTATCCGGGGTGTGTAGCAACAACAGCTTTATTCCGTGACCATTATCCACTATTCCAAAAACTCTTCCCCATTTTCCAGAAGTACATCACTGGGGGGTTTGTATCAGAAGAGGAAGCTGGTAAGAGAGTAGCAGAAGTAGTTGCCGATCCTGCATATAATCAATCTGGGATGTATTGGAGTTGGGGAAATAGACAGAAAAAAAATGGTAAGTCCTTCGTACAGACAGTTTCCAATGAAGCCAGTGATGATGATAAAGCCGAGCGTTTGTGGGAACTAAGTGCCAAATTAGTGGGACTGGCTTAAAAAATTCTTGTTTCCTTGTCCATAAAAAATAAATTTACGAAGAATTTGTCAGGAGTCAATAGTTAGCAGCAGCGTGCAACTTACTCCTGACTTGTTGATATAACAGGTGACAGGTGACAAAGGTAAAAAGTTACAGCGGTTTGCTCCCGTTAGGAGGTAAAACATCTAAATTCAAACCTATACACAAAGCCAGTTTTACTCCTGACTCCTGTTGTATTCTAGATTCTGTATTTTAAATCTTTACAAATCTATAATCTAAAATTATACAAGTATTAAAAAATAGAACGCATGACGATTGAATCTAATTCTTCTCATCCACCAAAGTCAGAAACAAATATAGATGAAGACTTGCAGCCAGATGATTTTGATGCAAGTGAAAATGGACTAACTTCAGCAGGTTTGGGCGCACAACAAGCTTTATCAGCAATTTCTTCTTTACAGTCTCCCCAACATACAAATGCCCTTAAACAAGCGACATCTGGCTTTAAAGACATTTCTCGTCATCAACTTGCTGTCAAGCCTAGAGCATTATTATTTACTTTATTAGCGATCGCACTCACTTTTATTGGTATTGCTATTAATAACTCTTTCCTGGGCATTTTGGGAACTCTCACAACCTTGGTTTTATCTGTGGCCATACTTTTACCTTGGTTGCAAGATGTCATCCAAGAATGGTTTTCTCCCCAAGAAAGAACGGTTTTGGTGGCTTTAACGGGCTTATTAGTCGCAATCTTTGGATTATTTAGGTTTACTGGTGTTGAAGATGGACTAATGCGTTGGGGAAGCAGGATTAACTGGGATATTGCCGGTAGTTTAGCAGACTGGTTTGGGGCTTTAGGGCAAATTTCCATTGCTATTATCGCCGTTTACGTGGCTTGGCGACAGTATGTAATATCTAAAGACTTGACCATTCAACAAAACCTGCTGACAGTACAACAAAATATTATTACCCAACAGCAAACTATAGATTCTTATTTCCAAGGTGTTTCTGACTTGGTACTGGACGAAGAGGGATTATTAGAAGATTGGCCACAAGAAAGAGCGATCGCCGAAGGACGAACTGCCGCTATTTTTAGTAGTGTAGATGGTAGTGGTAAAGCCAAAATTCTCCGTTTTCTCTCCCGTTCCAAATTACTAACACCATTAAAACGCGATCGTCGTTTAGGTAGAGCCATTCTTGACGGTATCGGTGGCTACGCCGAAGACCGATTAGAAGGTGTGCGTGTCATCGACTTAGGTGTAATGTTAGCAGGTGCAGACCTATCCAACACGGATTTACGTTGGACAGATTTGAGCGAAGCTAATTTAGTACGTGCTAACCTCAGCGGTTCTGATTTAGTCAAAGCCAACCTTTCCCGCACCATCTTATATGATGCGAATCTCAGCAATAGCGATTTAAATGGAGTGCGTCTCTTTTATGGTTCTTTAGAAAAAGCTTCACCCCGCAGCCGCACCAACCCACCCGACTACGAAACCGGAGAACACACCGGCGCAGTTGTGGAAAATGCCGATTTCAGCAACGCACAACGGATGTCCGAATCAACCCGTCAATACTGCTGCGCTTGGTGTGGAGAAGAAGCCAGAGGGACTATTCCTGGTGGTTGTGAAGGTATTCCCAATAAACTGGGACGGTAAATAGGTTTAATAATGTTGACTGATTCACTACTTTTTAAATATTTCATCAACAGGAATTTTATAACCATTAGCAAACCTATTTGTCATATTTGCAGCCCCAGTAATCGCCATTAGTTCACCAAACATTTGCTCAGTCATCCCCTTATTACGTGCCGCTGCTGAATGTGAAGCAATGCAATAATCACAGCCATTTGTCACACTAACAGCAATGTAAATTAATTCCCGCGTTAATGGATCTATTTCTCCAGGGCCTGCCATTATTTCCTTGAGATTTTCCCAAGTCCGCCGCAGAGTCGGAGGATGATTAGCTAAAGCTTTCCAAAAATTGTTGATATATTCAGTTTGGCGTGTAGCGCGGATATCGTCATATACCGCACGCACTTCTTCATTAGCATCTTCGTATTCAATCAGGTTAGTCATAATCAGTAAAAACCAGGAAACAGGAAGTTATAGCCTGTAATTAAACAGGTCTCTATAATTGGTATTTTACATTTAATTACATCTATTTACCTATCTCTTTAATTAGTTTTTCCCATAGCTTCTTTAATATCACGAATAAATTCATCAATTCTAGCGATAGTTGTATTCCAAGAACACATCAACCGCACTCCCCCAATACCCATAAAACTGTAAAATAGCCAATTTTTCGCTCGTAAACTGGTAATTACATTTTCAGGTAACTGCACAAAAACACCATTTGCTTCTCTAGGAAACATGATTTCGACACCTTCTATTTTTAACAACTCCTGCTCAAAATATTCAGCACATTGATTTGCGTGACGGGCATTTTTAAGCCAAGCACCTGTTTCTAATAAACCCAGCCAAGGAGCAGAAATAAATCGCATTTTTGATGCCAATTGTCCCGCCTGTTTACAGCGATAGGCAAAATCTTCTGCTAATTTTTTATCAAAGAAAATAATCGCTTCTCCCAAAGCCATACCATTTTTTGATCCACAAAAACACAACACATCTACCCCATTTTTCCAAGTAAGTTCTGCGGGGCTTTTATTTAGAGCCACCACAGCATTAGCAAAACGAGCGCCATCAACATGGATTTTCAAGTCGTGTTTTTCAGCCAATGATTTAATAGCAGCTAATTCATCAATCGAATATAAAGTAGCTAATTCTGTGGCTTGAGTCAGACTAATTACCTTACGTTTAGGATAGTGAATATCTGCTCGCTTATTCAACAAAACCTCTTCTATAGATGCGGCTGTTAATTTACCATTTTCTCCCTTAGCAAGTATTAGTTTAGAACCATTAGACGTAAATTCAGGAGCGCCACATTCACTAGTTTCAATATGTGCATTTTCATGACAAATTACACTGTGATAAGACTGACATAATGCCGCTAATGACAAGGAATTTGCCGCTGTGCCATTAAAAACAAAAAAGACTTCGCAATCAATTTCAAACAATTCTCGAAAACCATCTGCTGCTTTTTGAGTCCATTCATCATTGCCATAGGCAGGTGCGCTACCTTCGTTGGCTTTCATCATGTAATCCAGTGCTTCTGGGCAAATTCCAGAGTAGTTATCACTGGCAAATTGTTCTAAATTAGAATCCATTATGTTGTGTGTGATTTTAGGATTTATATTAAATATTGTAAATTAGAAAAATAGGTTATTGCAAAATAGTTGAAATTTTTCTTGCTGTGACACACCAGATTAACCTAAATAAGAAATATCGGTAAGGTGTTTTTCTGCACCTGCACCTAAAACCCAACGTAGCGTCGTAAAAAAACGAGGCCAATCACTTTTACCATCACCAAAGTATTCCGCTGCTACTTTTTCTTCCAGATCATTTATATCAATCATTTCATCATCAAGTTCTTTATTGATTTCATCAATTACAACCAATCTTTGATCCTTCAATCGTGGAACATTAAGACCAAGTTGTTCAATAGTAAATTGAACATTTTTAATAGGAATACCAGCATTTTCACAGGCGATTTCATCAGGTCTAATTTCACCATCTTTACTACTGAATTTGAATAACCTTGATGTTGGTAAATTGAGCGGGTTTAACAATTTACTATCAGGGATGTCACCATCCTTTTTTTTACCACAACATGGTGAATCTTTCAGCAGTTGTAAATTTTCCAAATCATCATCTTTCAGTCCACCAGGTGGAAGACAGATACCAAGCATATTTTGCCAATCTAGATCATGATTATTTTCTTTTGTTGATTGGTTACGAGGAAAAAAGTGTTCTACAGAACGATTGTTTTCATGAAGAGACATTTCACAATAAGCACAAAGCCCCTTTTGATCAGATGCTAAAGTGTCACGAATTGCATTCAAAGTTTCTCGACTACTTTTCAAATCATTCCATCGTTTAAACTGAGAATTAAATCGCAGCCTATATTTTTGAAGTTCCTCTGGTTCTGGAGATTTACGCACATTCTTCACACCGCATTCCTCCGTTCCAGACGACGGATTTGCATATCTGCTCTAGTCATATCCGCATCAACTTGTTCCCAATCTTGTAATTCTTTTTTGAGGCGTTTTGCTTCCTCTAATTGACCATTATCAATTGCTTCAAAAAGTCTTGTTAATGTTCTTGATTCTTCCGTATCTGGTCTTAACTCACTCAGACCTAAAATATTTCTGACAATATCTGAACTTTTTCTACCCTTGGTAGGTTCAGGACATGGTTTGATTTGATAATCTTCTAATATCCAAACCTGATTTTGTTTCACAGTTGTCACAACTTCAGGACTGTGAGTAGTGGCGATAATTTGAGTATTGGGAAATACCTTCTTTAAATCAGGAATAATCTTTTGTTGCCAAGTTGGATGTAAATGCAAATCTAACTCATCAATCATCAAAATTGCTTCTGCTGCTAACGGGTTTTCCATTTCTGGATTTGCTTGTGCTAAACGCCGTGCAAAGTCCATCACCAACGCTAACATATTGCGATAACCTGCACTTAATTGACTTAATAAAAGTTCTCTTTTTTCTCCTGTTTCCATTGTCCACTCAACCATCAATTTTGCAGATGTCGCACCTGAAAAATAAACGCGAGTATTTGGGTCAATAATGGTAGAAATAGCATTTCTTACTTGCTTCAAATCAGGTATTTCAAAGTTAATATCTCCTCGCCTTTTTCCCTCTCTCAATTCTTCATACTCGCGCACAAAAAACCATCCTGCTAAATCTGTGAAGTTAGCTGTTGCATCAAAAGCATTTTTTAAAGAATCAAATCTATTAAAATTTTTATTAGAAATACTTTCAAGATCGCCAATATTAGTTAAGTGGCGATCTCCTCTATAATAAGCTATAATGGAAAGCTCAGATGTTGCTTCATTTTGTAGATCATAATATGGCTGATGTATTGCGAAATAAGGCTCTATCCTTTTATTATCATTATCAGGTGGTGATTTTTGATAGACAGTGTTCCAATCTGGCAAACCCGTAGCTGATGTAGTAAACTCTGTCTGATTCCTTAGTTCACTATCCTTTTTTAGCACTGGTAAATCTCTTTGAAAAAAAGGTACGTTTTGTCGATAGTCATATCTTGTTTCAAAAAGTTGCAGAATTTGAGCTACATAAGGATACATTGCCGCAGCAATAGCATCCAGTAAAGCACTCTTACCAGATCCATTATTGCCCACAAAAATATTTATATCAGGATCTAAATTAACCTCCAAATGCTCGAAGCAACGGAAGTCTTTAATAATAACTTTTTGAATGTGCATTAGTTTATATCACCTACTTAATCTTCTATCACAAGCCTATATTGATTCTGGATAAATGGGGAGCATCCCAATAAAGACAAAATTATCATCTAAAAATCTCTTTATTCTTCTTCCTTCGCGCTCTTCGCGTCTTCGCGGTTCGTTTATTTCATGGCTTGTACAAGTTGAAAATACAGAAAAAAATGAACTTACACATTTGGGATGCTCCCGGATAAAGCAACCTATAATTATAAATTGATTCTGCTAGAGTCATTGTAATACAAAGCAGATAGAAACAAGTTTTTAACCCAAACCAGGACATCTTAAAAATGAGCAACAAAATCCGCGCTGTCGTCGTTGACCCCAATGTACCAGGGCGCTTGGCCTTGGGTGAGGTGAATGCACCCACACCAGCCGCAAACGAAGCATTAATCAAAGTAACTGCAATTTCTCTTAATCGCGGAGAAGTTAGACGTGCTTCCACAGCCCAGGCTGGTTGGCGGCCTGGTTGGGATCTAGCTGGAATAGTGGAAACTCCCGCCGCAGATGGTTCAGGACCACCTCAAGGGGCGCGGGTAGTAGGTTTGCTCCCCTCCGGTGCTTGGGCGGAAATCTTATCTGTACCTACACACGCTCTAGCGGAAATACCACCCTCCGTATCCTTTGCTCAGGCTGCTACACTCCCCGTAGCTGGCTTAACAGCCTATCATGCACTTAAAAAAGGTGGTTTATTGTTAAACCGTTCAGTATTAATCACAGGTGCATCCGGTGGCGTTGGTAACTTTGCTATCCAACTAGCACGGCTAAGTGGAGCTAAGGTAGTGGCACACCTGCGTCAATCTAAATATGAAACGATGGTTAAAGAAGCAGGAGCCCATGAGGTGGTCATTGGTGAAGATATTTCACCTGCAAAGGAATACGGACAATATCATCTAGTTGTAGACTCTGTGGGTGGTAATGTTCTGGGAACAGCCCTTGGGTTATTAGGACAAAATGGTTTGGCTGTTGTGTTCGGAACTACCGCAGGGAGGGATGTAACCTTTGATGCTGCTAATTTCTATGCACTTGGTGGTGCGAGTTTATACGGTTTGATTTTATTTCATGAACTGAAATGGGAACCAGCATCTGTAGGACTAAAATTACTAGGTGAGCTAGTAGAATCTGGTCAATTGCGTCCTCTGATTGATATCGAAGCTCCTTGGACAGAAATTGCTAATATATCCCAACAACTGACAGATAGACGCTTTCCAGGAAAAGCCGTTTTACACATTTCCTAACCTGATTGATCTCGTTCCCAGTCTCCGACTGGGAATACTATCACAGAGGTTCTACCTCTACTTTAGTATCAGATAGAGCCTGATATAATTCATTCCCATACTCTGTATGAGAACGAGAAAAAATTATTCAATTTTTTTGAAGCTTTTGGTAATCTTGAGGCGTATCAATGTCAATTATACCTGAAGGAAAGGGAATACTAAAAACGTCGTGATGGTGGGTTTTAATTATTTTTTTTGCTCCTACATCTTCACTCAAACTAGCTAGTTCTGAGAAGAAAATGTGGTTAAATAAAACAGGTACTCCTAATGTATCTGCATATTGACAAGCAATGATAGGTTTTCTCGTACTATGGTATGCAGCAACTAGATCATTGATGATTTCTGCTGAAAGAAACGGCTGATCACAAACCGTAATAACTACTGCATCTATGGTCTGAGAATTATTTAAAACTGAGAGAATACCGCAGCGAATTGAGGAACTCATTCCCAAATGCCAATCTGGGTTTTCAACTATTTTAATAGTAGATTCGCTAATCTCAGAACGGATATTTTCTGCATTTGCTCCCAATATTAATACTACAGGATGACAAACCGATGCGATCGCACTCTCAATGGTATGGCTCAGTAAGCTGCGTCCCTGATAGGGTAAGAGTTGTTTCGGTTCACCCATGCGAGTTGATGCACCTGCGGCTAGAATAATAATGGCAATATTTGATTCACTCATCCGATTTTAGATTTTAGATTTTAGATTAATTTCACGGATAAATTTGGGGTTTTATACCATAAAATTAGTAGCTATTTGTTCATGAGAATAGCATCTGATGGCTCAATTTTAATTTCCTGCATTTGATTTTTTTGGTTTATTGATTGATGGCGATTTCTCAAAAAACCACCATTACGATTGGTAAGTATAGCTTGAATTTCTGCAATTATAGATAATCCTATAGCTTCTGGTGTATTTGCACCAATATCTAACCCAATGGGAGCATATAACTTTTGTAATTGTTCTGGTTTATATTCTCCAACTTCTTGTTGCAAATCTGTGAATAATCTCTGAGTACGTTGCTTTGAACCCAAACAACCTAAATAGATAATATTAGATGGTATTAACAGTTTGAGAATTTCTAAATCATCAAAATAATTATGTGTCATGACTACAGCCATAGTATGTTCATCTACACATATCTGTTGAGGTAAAATTTCTCGCCGAGTGAGAATCACTTCATCAGCCATGATAAAACGTTCTTTAGTTGCTTCCATAGCTCGACAATCAAAAATAGTAACTTGCCAACCTAAAGCTTTAGCAAATTGCGCTACTGGTACAGCATCACGACCTGCACCAAAAATGATTAGGTTTGGAGGAGGCTGAATAAACTCAATAAAAACACTAACTTCACCTGATAAAAATTGATATTTATGAAAACTTGAATGTTGATTTCTTAATGATTCTTGTGCATCTTTTATTAAAGCTTGAGTTATAACAGATTCAACAATATTAGTATTTAAGTTATTATCTGAATTATCTGAATTATCTGAATTATCTGAATTATCTGAATTGAGTATTAATCGCTCTCCCACTTTAACATTATCCACACCTTCAACACTAAAAACAGTGGCAATAATACCTTGTTGTTGATTGCTAAAACACTGATGAATAAAAGCTAAAGGATTAAGTGGATCATTTTGATTAAGACGCTCAATCAAAATATCTATCACACCATTACAACCTAAACCAAATCCCCAGATAATATCTTCATCAGCATTTGTGTCATAAGTAACCACTATTGGCTGATTATCTGTCATTAAGCGGGTATGTTCAAAAACATCATTTTCTAAACAGCCCCCGCTAATCGTTCCCACCATTTTACCTGATGATGTCATGAGCATCCGCGCACCTGGTTGACGATAGGTAGAGCCTTGAACATTGACAACAGTTGCGAGAAATACAGGTTCCCTATTGTGTTGATTGTCTAAAAATGCTGTAATAATAGAATTTATCTCTTTCATTTTTCTGGCTGGATACTCCTTTTATAGCAGGACTAAAAAAATAATTGTTTTTTGCTCATCTCTTATGAATAAAATATTGTATTATCATCAACAATCAAACTTCTCTCGGAAGATCCGCATATTCTTAGCAGAAAAAAAATTAGACTGCGAGCTAATAGAAATTAATTTGATGAATAAACCTCCTGAATTTCTGCAAATTTCTCCTATTGGTCGAGTCCCTGTATTTGTAGAAGCCGATGGTACGATAATTTGGGATTCTACATTAATTGCAGAGTATTTGGATGAAACTTATCCACAATCTAGTTTTTATCCACATACTCGTCCAGAACGTCTTGAATGTCGTAAATGGGAAGAATTAGCAGATCATTTAGGTGATAATATTATAAACCTATGGATATTAAATATAACTAATAATTTAGCACCAACTCGTCAGCGCCTAAAATTAGAATCTTCAATAAAGCGTCTTTTATCAATTTTTGAGCAACAATTAGCCCAGTCTCAATATTTATTAGGCGATGAAAACTGGACAGCAGCAGATGTAGCAGCGTTATGTTCTATGGGTTACTATAGCTTGCGCTTAAATGAAGATTGGCTTTCAGAATATCCTAATTTAGGAAATTGGTTCAATAAATTACATGAACGTGATTCAGTCAAGTCAACTATTCCTATACCTTTTAATTAACTATGAATACCTCACCAACACATAATAGAACTGAACTTGAGCAGTTATCCAAACCATTGATCAAAAAAGTTGCGATTATCGGTGCTGGACTTGGAGGTTTAGCTGTGGCGATCGCACTCCGCAAACTGGGTTATGATGTGCAAGTCTACGAAAAAGCTCAGGATTTTCGTCCTATTGGTGCTGGTTTAGGCTTATTTCCCAATGGTTTAAATTTCCTGGATGCAATTTCACCGGGAATAGTAGAAACTATTAAAAATTCAGGTTGTGTAGTTAAGACATCTGTTTTGAAAAATATTCAAGGTGAAACCATCCGCGCTAACCCCGCAAATAGCTATCATAATTATGGACATCCATTAACTACTGTTTGGTGGTGGCGTTTACAACAAATTTTAGCATCTCAATTACCTGCTGAAAATATCCATCTCAATCATCGCTGCATTGGTTTTAAACAAGATGAACATAGTGTAAACATATTTTTTGAAAATGGTAAACAGGTGAGTGCAGATTTGCTCATTGGATGTGATGGTATTAACTCCGTTGTCAGAGATACTTTAATTGGAAATGGTCAACCCCGTTATTTACAAAGTATGTCTTGGCGTACTGTAATTAAATATAATCAGGAAATATTAAATCCCGGTGAACTCGGTTTTGTGAAAGGAAATAAAGATTTTATGTTTCTTCTCAATGTCGGTGAAGATTATATTTCCTGGGTATATCGTCGATTTTCACCAGATATTATGATTTCAAAAAATGCAGAAGACGCTAAATCTCTAGTTCTTTCTAATATAGCTGATTGGGGAGAATCATTGCGATCGCTTGTGGAAGCAACACCAGCAGCACAAATAGCCGAAAATCCAATTTGCGATCGCCTACCGCTCAACTCCTGGACTCGTGGTAGAGTAACTTTATTAGGTGATGCTGCTCACCCCATGTCTCCCTCCATAGGACAAGGAGCAAATAGCACTTTTGAAGATGCTTATGAATTAGCGTTATGTTTTTCTCAAGCATCTAGAATTGAAGACGCTCTAGCTAACTATGAACAGCGTCGTATACCCCGGACAAAACTAATTCAAAATCGTAGTGCTTTAGGTGAAATGAGTTATTACGCAACTGACAGAACAGAAATTGATAAGCAAATGCAAGAACAGTCAAATATGACTAGCGAAGAATTTCAAAATTGGGTTTTTAATTACAAACTAGATCAATCCCTAAATCCTGTAAATCCTTAAATCCTGGACATCCTGATATGGCTACGCCACGCTACGCTATCAGACAAAATAATCTTAATAATTAAAAACCTGTTATATATGGGCGCACACTTTCCCACTCATAACATAAGCATACAATAACCTTTGAGACTTGTCAAGTCTTAACTTTTACTGCGTCTTTGAACTTCTGCATGAGAAAAAAGAAGATTTCCCACACAGAGGTAAAAAACACCGCTAAATTAACTTATCAGGTGTAATTGGTAACTCCCGAATGCGTTTACCTGTAGCATGATAAATAGCATTTGCGATCGCACCAGAAACGCCTGTAATCCCTATTTCACCCACACCACGCACTCCAGCCGGGTTAAAGTTTAAATCCGGTTCACCCACAAAAGTCACCTCAATGCGGGGAATATCTGCATGAGTTGGGTAATGGTAGGTAGCCAGGTCATAAACCACCGGATAGCCAATATTGGGGTCAAACAGGCACTCTTCCATCAACGCTTGTCCAACACCCATAATTACACCACCACGGATTTGAGAAGCTGCGGTTTTGGCATTTATCACTTGGCCAATATCCATCACCGACACCCACCGAGTTACCCGTAAACGTCCAATTTCTTCATCTACGCTGACTTCACAAAAATGTGCGCCCCAGGACTGGAAAGCCCATTTCTTACCCTCTTGATTAGGAGCAGAAGAACCTGTAGCTTCAAAAGCAGCCCGTTGGGACTGACGCAGAGTAGTAAACGCCTCCTGGGCATTTTTAGCTTGAGCAGTTTTCAGCACTTCTTCACAAGCCACCATCACCGCTGGGATGAGGCTGGCTGTCATCTGCGAACCACCAGCCAGACCACCATTAGGTAGTAAAGAATCGCCCAAATCTACCCGTACCTTTTCTACAGGTAGCCCCAAAGCATTTGCTGCTGTACTGGCAACAATGGTATATGCACCAGTACCCATATCATTACCACTGGTGAGAACATGGGCAGTTCCATCTGCTAGTAGCCTAACTTTAGCTGATGCGGCACTTCTTAAACCGGGGAAAGTTGAAGCAGCCATTCCCCAACCAATCAGTTTGCCATCACGAGTCAGGGAACGAGGTTTTTTAGGTCTATTTTGCCACCCAAATTGTTCTGCACCTACCCGCAAACATTCCGTAAAGTGTTTAGCAGAAAAAGGTAAACCCTTCCGTTGATGTTCCTTGGTTTCATTTTTTAACCGTAATTCTACCGGGTCTATTCCCAACTCCCAAGCCAGTTCATCCATTGCTGACTCCAACGCCCACAAACCGGGATTTTCCCCTGGCGCACGCATAAATGTGGGTGTACCGACGTTCATCACTGCCAGCTGCTGCTGGGTTCGTAAATTTGGTGCGGCATACATGGCAGCTGTGATTCCTGTACAAGGTTCAGTAAAAACATCAACAGCAGAAGTATAGGATTTGGCTGTGTGTTCAATTCCCTTGAGGCTACCATCAGCATTTGCCGCTAAACGAATTGTTTGCTCAGTTTGAGAACGGTGTCCAGCATTTGCGGTCATTTGTCTTCGACTAAGAACCAATTTTAGTGGACGCTGGAGTTGACGAGCCGCAGCCGCACATAAAATACCATGAGGCCAGGGAAAAGCTTTAGAACCAAATCCTCCACCGAGAAATGGTGAAACAATCCGCACTTGCTCAGGTGCTAACCCGAAGAGTTCTGAGTATGTATTCTGGCTGCCAGATACCCATTGGGTTGGTTCATAAACAGTGAGTGAATTAGGATTTTGCCAGTGAGCAATAATGGCGTGGGGTTCCATTGGTGCGTGCAGTTCCGTGGCAGTTTTGTAGGTGGCTGTAATTTTAGCTGCGGCATTTGCCATACCTTCAGCAAAATTCCCGGTAGCAAAATTTCCCTTTTCAAATTTCAAGTCTTCCCCAAACACCGGTGGAGCATCTTTAAAGGTAGCTTGCTTGGCCTCTATAATTGGCTTTTGGGTGGTATATTCGACTTTAACTAAGTTGGCGGCATGACGCGCCCTCTCAAAGCTATCTGCTACTACTAAACCAATTATTTGCCCTGCGTAGTGAATTTGGTCATCTGCTAAGGGTAGCCGCGCTTCGTAGATTTTGGAATTGATGAAATTATTGCTGGGCTTAGAAATTTTTGGGGCATTTTTATGGGTAAATACTGCAATTACCCCTAGTGCTTTTTCTGCGGCTTGGGTGTTGATACTTTTTATCCGCCCATTGGCGATACTAGCAGTGATTAAATAACCTTGAACTAAGTTAGGAATTTGGTGTTCGGCTGCGTAGGTTGCTGCACCTGTCACCTTTGCTAGTCCATCTTTACGGTTAATGCCAGTTCCGGTTACTGTAGTCATGCGATGCCTCCTCCTTGAGCAGAAACGGTGAGGGCGCGACGAATAGCCCGTTTTGTGAGTTCAACTTTATAACCGTTGTGAGCTAAGGGTTTCGCTCCTTGTAAGGCGATATTTGCAGCCTGGGTAAATGTGGCTATATCCGCAGGTTTACCAATTAAAAATTTCTCTGCTTCTGTGGCTCGCCAAGGTTTGTGTGCGACTCCACCCATTGCCAAGCGGACATTTTTGATTTTGTCACCGGCAACTTCCACAGCTGCCGCTACAGATATTAAAGCAAAAGAATAGGAACTGCGATCGCGCAGTTTTAAATAAACTCCTGATTTCGCGAAGGATACAGGGGGCAAAATAATAGAGGTGATTAATTCTCCTGGTTCTAAATTACTATCTCGCTGCGGTGTATTTTCTGGTAGACGGTGGAAATTGATAAAGGGTATCTGTCTTATACCTTTGGGTCCTGTCACTTCCACTACAGCATCCAAAGCCGCAAGAGCTACACACATATCCGAGGGGTGAACGGCTACACATTGATCACTAGCACCAAGGATAGCGTGCATTCGATTAATTCCCGTTGCCGCTGGACAACCACTTCCCGGTTCGCGTTTGTTGCAAGGAAAAGCAGTATCGTAGTAGTAAGGGCAACGAGTTCTTTGTAAAAGATTTCCGCCGACGGTAGCCACATTGCGAATTTGTTGAGATGCACCAGAGAGAATTGCTCTAGTTAATATGGGGTAATTACGACGAATTTCCGCATGATCAGCTAAAGCCGTATTTGTCACCAACGCCCCCACACGCAGACTACCATCAGTCATCTTTTCAATACTCTGCATCTGCAACCGAGAGATGTCAATCAGTTGAGATGGCTGATCTAGAAAAACCTTCAGGCGATCGACTAAATTTGTACCACCACCAATAAACATGGCATGATGATCGGCAACGGCTCGTTTGACTGCATCTTTCACCGAAGCAGCGCGAACATAAGTGAAGTTATTCATGATACTTCCATCTCCTTGGATGCACTGACCATCACATTAGCCATGGGAGAAGGTGGTTTTTGTCCAACTACTTGTTGTACTGCGGCGACAATGCCGTTGTAAGCACTACATCGACAGAGATTCCCACTCAATCGCTCTTTGATTTCTGCTGCGGAGAGATCAGCTAACTGGGGAGGACTATTCAAATCTGAGGTAACAGAACTCACACAACCCCGTTTCACCTCCTCTAACAGAGCCACAGAGGCACAAATTTGTCCTGGTGTGCAGTAACCACACTGAAACCCATCGTTGTCAATAAAGGCTGTCTGCATGGGATGGAGACTATCCCCTGTTGCTAGTCCTTCAATGGTGACAATTTTCTTCCCTTCTTGCATCACTGCTAAGGAAAGGCAAGAATATACTCGTTGACCATCAATGAGAACTGTACACGCTCCACATTGTCCATGATCACATCCTTTTTTACTACCTACCAATCCCAGTTTTTCACGTAGGGTATCTAGGAGTGTTACACGCGGCTCAATAGTTACAGGGTTTTGCTTTCCATTCACAATTAGCGTCACATTCATCTCACCCGTGCCTTCTTGATCAGTTGTTTTTGCTACACTGGCTTGATTTAGCAATGAAGGAGCAGCTATGACTGTTCCGGCTGTAGTTAGTGCCTGTCCCAAAAAACCACGTCGGGATGTTTTTCCACGTTCATGTTTAGGTTGTTCCATGATTACTGGCTTCCTTCTGGTAAAGTCAGGATTTCCACCCCATCTTCTGTGACAACAATAGTATGCTCAAATTGGGCTGAAAGTTTGCGATCGCGTGTTACTGCGGTCCAACCATCACTCAACATCTCCACCTCATAGGTTCCTTCATTAATCATCGGTTCAATCGTAAACACCATCCCCGGTCTCAAACGCTTACCCCTACCTCTAATTCCGTAATGGGGAATATCCGGTGCAGTGTGGAAAATATTACTAATCCCATGTCCCACAAAATCCCGCACCACAGAAAAACCTTGAGCCTCAGCATACTCTTGAATAGCTGCCCCAATATCCCCAATCTTTGCATCTGGTTTCACCTCCGCAATCCCTAAACGGAGACACTCTTCTGTCACTTCCACCAATTTCTGCACCTTGGGAGAAGATGCACCAACAATAAATGTCTTAGAAGTATCGCCATGATAGCGATCTACAATGGGTGTGACATCAATATTAATAATGTCACCTTCCCTCAAGATTTGTTTAGCATTAGGAATACCGTGACAAATCACCTCATTCACACTAGTACAAATTGACTTAGGAAAGCCTCTATAGCCCAGCGGTGCGCTTATCGCGCCGTGTGCTTGCGTCCACCGTTCTGCCTCATCATTAAGTTGGAGGGTGCTGACCCCTGGTTTTACCAAAGGTTCTAAATGTTGTAACAGCTGCGCTGCCAAACGTCCAGCCCGACGCATTTTTTCTATTTCTCGCTGCGATAAAATAACTATTGGTTCGGTTTTCATCTATGACTCTTCTGTTAAAAAAATAGTTAAACCTGTTTCCGCAGCCCTGCGTGCAGCATCTGCCACCTTGAGGGCATACAAACTTTGCTCTGGAGTGACATACAAAGAAGTACCATGCAAAAGATGGTCTAATACCATTGTCGTATCTTTGGCAAATAATCCCCGACGACCACTCACATCAATCAACCTTGTTTCCTCTGGTTGAACTAAAATTCCTGTGTCACCATCCAGAATTAATCCCCCTTTTTCACCATTAATTTCCATTTTCCGTTCTGACTGCCAAAGGGATTCTCCTTTACCATAAATAACTTGAGCTAACAACCCAGTGGCAAAGTACAATTGCACCACGCATAAACAGCTTTGGTAATAATCTGACTGTGTTTCCCAATATCGCTGGTGGCAATTCACTGTCAAAACTTCACCAAACAAATCTGTGAGCCGATGTAAACGAGAAAGAGCGCCAATGAAAGGAAAGCCGAAAAGCTCATGGTTATAAGTCCATTTCCTTGGTGCTGGATGTTCCGGTTTGACAGTGCTGTAGCGGATATAAAACAACTGACCAAGTTGGAGTAAATGTTGTTTTAAGGCTTGATGCCAACCGCCCAAAAGTTCAATATGTTCGACGTGCAGCAATTTATTTTTGGCTTTGGCTAAAGTAATTAATTCTTCAGCCTCTTGAATATCTACAGATAAGGGATACTCAACAATAACGTGCTTGCCACTAGTAAGGGCTGCACGGGTGATTTGACCATGATCTCGATTAACCGTGGATATGATAACTACATCTAAATCTTTTCTTGCCACCAACTGTTGCCAAGAATCCATCACCTCAGTTTGATATTCTTGAGCCAAAGCTGCTGTTTTTTCGGAAGTATGTCCAGAAATTGCTACTAAATGTGCGCGTGTATCTTGCCGCAATGCCTCAGCCCGGAGTTTTGCCGCATACCCAGTACCAACTAAACCCACCCGCATAGTTGTATTTGCCAAAGGTGCATTGGAATTATACATGATGTTCAGCAGTTCTGTTTGTTGGGTTTTTAGATGGACATAGTTAATTGTGCCACCACTGAATTATTTACATACAGTGCATCAGCATTCTACCAAAAAGAGGAGGATGGGGAAGATGAGGGAGGTGGGGGAGGTAGGGGAGATGAGGAAGATGGGGAAGATGGGGAGGATGAGGAAGATGAGGAAGATGGGGAAGATGAGGAAAATGAGGAAGATGGGGAAAATGAGGAAGATGGGGAGGATGAGGAAGATGGGAGAGTAATTTCTTCTGTCACCTGTCACCTGTCACCTAATTACCCTAGTACCCATAAAAATTTTTTAACATCTATCTCGCTGATGATTTTACATAACTAAAACTTATTGTTAAGAAGTAACTAAATTTCATTCCTAATCGTGGTCAATTTTCGGTTACAACGTCTAACTTTTCCCGTAGTATCAGAATTGAAGCAAATCCAAAGTACCGGCTAACCCTATAGGACTAGCTGTCAGCTTTGCTTTAGGATAACTTATACTGCCGTTGTTACAAGAGAGGAATAGTAAATGGCTACTTACAAAGTCAGATTAATCAACGCATCTGAAGGCTTCGACGAAACAATTGATGTTAAAGACGATGAATATATTCTAGACGCGGCTGAAGAAAAGGGTTTTGACTTGCCTTACTCTTGCCGTGCTGGTGCTTGTTCCACCTGTGCAGGTAAAATCACAGCTGGTACAGTTGACCAATCTGACCAGTCATTTTTAGATGATGATCAAATTGAAGCTGGATATGTGTTGACCTGCGTTGCATACCCATCTTCTGACTGTACAATCGAAACTCACAAAGAAGAAGAACTTTACTAAGAGTGTCGGCATTGTACTAATAAACGTGCATTGACAGTCACACGCCACGTAGTAATAAGGAAAGAAAACTATTCTTTATCCTTGTTCTCCAATGGTCTAATACAAAATATCTTTTTCCATATTTCTGGAGAAAAACCCAGGGGAGGAACGAAGCGGTATTTTCCATTTCCTCCCCATTGTTTTTTTTACGGTAGGGAACAGGGAACGGGGAACAGGGGAAAAATTAGTAATTACCAATTACCAATTACCCTACTTGTTCAAGAATGATTTAATCTCGTTACTGAGTGGTTGAAGTTGAGTACCGGGATAATAGAATTGGAGAATTTTTGCACTTGACCAACCTAGCTTGGCTAAGTTTTGAGCGCCTGTTTGACTCAAGCCTACGCCATGTCCTAGTCCACCACCAATAAAGGCGTATCCCCACACATTTGGTTGACCTTTGTTGATAGGTTGCAGGTAAAACAGTGTGCTGCGGGGAGCAGCGAAGGCACTACGAACTTCATCTTTGTGGAGGGTAAAAACTCCAATATCAGTTTTCACAGCCAGATCCAATATTCTGCCACTTTCGCTGCGTTTGGTGATTGCTATGGCCTCAACGGTTTTCAATTTGGCATAGGGACTTTTTTTCACGCGCAAAAATTTCTGTAAGTCCTTGGTAATATCTTCTAGACTGGTTTGTTTGTGCCAACGAAAAACATCCCAGGTGCTTTCATTAAATCCTTTTTCCAAGTTAATAAACTGTCGGAAGTTCTTTTCATCTGCTAAACTTTTTTCCGATAAGTTCCAAATATTTACGGCTGCATCTATTACTGGCCGCAAATAAGGACGATCTTCACCATTCCAAACATCGCTAAAGGAGGCGGTGACTCCACCTGTAGTGGAAGAATAGAGTGCGTCTACTAATTCATTATTATAAGTTAGTACCATTCCTCTGGTAGCTGCGATCGCTTGATCTGTTGTCTTCGCTACTCCATTTAGTCCATCATAAACTTGACAGTGTGTATCCGCACATAACTGGTAATCATCAATAGCAAATCTACGTAAATTCCTGAGCGCATAAGTACGGGCAATCACAGCCTGCGCTTCCAATGACGCTTTCGGCGCACTCGTGCCAATTTCATAAGGCAACACTCCCCGCAAATAAGTTTCTAAAGGTACTTTGTTGACTAAGGAGTAAGTACCGTAGGCATTGGGCTGTAAATTTATCCGCCCTGCAAAAAGACGGGCATTACCTGTGTTTTCGCCTTGATTCACCCGAATTAAGTTTTTGTCTGTGGTTATTTCTAAATAGTTTTGGCTATATTGCTTACCTTTGATTTCCCAACTCACTCGCGGTACTTGTTTGAGTATTTGGGTATCTAGATAGGGAAGTTTTTGTCCTGATGCTTGTATGCTTTGTAACAACAATCGCCTGACTAAAGGCGTGCTATAAACATCTCGTTTCGCCCATACTTGCCAGCGTTCGGGTTGAGCTATTTCCACTTCTATTCCCTGGGAACGCCAGTTTCTGGCACTATCTTCTGCTGTTTCAAAGGTGCGGAAATCTCCCAAAACCACTACCTCTTGTATTTTTGGTTGAGGTAAGGTTTCCATCACTGTTTCTAGCTGCACGGGGTTGGCTGTCACCAGAGTTTGTGGCTGATTACCTACTGTCCATTTTAACTGCAAGCGATCGCCTTTAGTTGGTGTCAATTGTAGCTTGGCTATGGGTTTCGCTCCAAATCGCTGGATAATGCCAATTTTGAGTTCCACATCTTGGTTATTATTCACAGGACTTGATGCAGCCGTCAGTCCCAATAAGCAAAATGTTGTCAGTATTTTGTAGGCAGAACGCCAAAAAAAAGTGTTCATGAAAACTCGATTTTGCTCCCATGGTGAGGCTTCGGGGCAGATTTTGGTTTGTTTTGTAGCGTTTTTGTGTCGCACAACCGTTTCCATGATATCACTGTCTGTCTAATATCAACTATTTGCAAAATAAAGTCATATCGACTATGATTTATCTAAGATATCAAACAAAAGTCCTATGGTAAGGATTCAAGAAATTCCCATAAATCAAATTCAACGTCCATTACCACGTCAGAACGATCCCCAGAAAGTAGTATCTTTGATGGCTTCCATTGCCGAAATTGGTCAGCAAGAACCGATAGATGTGCTAGAAGTCGATGGACGTTATTATGGCTTTTCTGGTTGCCATCGTTATGAAGCTTGTCAGCGTTTGGGTAAAGAAACCATCTTAGCCAAAGTTCGCAAAGCTACTCCTAGCGTTCTCAAAATGCATTTGGCTTAAATTAGGGTGTAGGAAAGAAGAAAAACTTTTTCCTCTGACCCCTACCTTTTGCCCTGTGAAAGCGAAGATAGAAAAACCAGGACTTTGAATGAACTACCTCTAGTTGGCTTCGCCTGAACTAGAGGCTTCTGCATCCTCTAGTTTAATATTAGCGAAGTTACTTTGAGATTTTTGACACCAGGAGTTCCCAAAGCTAAGGAAATGATCAAGTTGTTAGTAGAGGGGCAAGAGTCCGTAGTCAGAACTGCACGATCAATCTTCCCATTGGTAGATGAAGTTAATGACGAACCCAGTGCAGACTTATTAACTCAAAGAATGCAGGTTCATGAAAAAACTGATTGGATGTTGAGAAGTTTGTTGGAAGATTGAAGATTTTAAGCAGGGTGTGGGGTATGCCCGTCAATAAATCGCGAAGGATCTGGGCTTTAAACGAGGGTGTCGCGGGAGATGTTGATTTTTTTTCTTTACCCCTCTACACCCTACGCCATAGCTTTGGTAAAAACGGGGTATATTTGGGTAAGGGTGTGTTAAGCTCCATATTTTATGCCCGATGATGATTTGACCCAAAAGTTGCAACATTTAATGCAATGTGTGGGTATTTCCAGTTTTAAATCTCTAAGTGATGCGGCTGGTGTCTCAGAACGCCAAATATTGCAATTGCGGAGGGGAAAGCTCAAGCAAATGCGAATGGAAGTGTTGCTGAAATTAGCCAAAGTCTTACAACTATCATTGAGTGAATTGGCTGTAAATTTTTCAGATGCGAGTTCTGATTATCAAGTGTTGAATTTAACAGTCCATACTCAAAATTTAACTCAAAGTTTAAATACTGACAGAGATTTAGTACAGGAAAATACAAATTTAAAAAGAGAGTACGAGCGAATTGTGCTGATGCTGGAACAACAGAGAGAGTTATTACAGCAGGAGTTTCAGGAATCAGGTTTGCAAATCTTGGAGTCTTTATTGTTGTTCTGGCCGACAGCAGCGCAAAAAGCTAGAGAAAATCCTCAGCTAGAGGCTATGAAAATACTGCCTTTGGTACAAAAGCCTCTTGATCAATTATTGCAGGCTTGGGGGGTGGAAGCGATCGCCTCTGTGGGAGCAGAAATACCTTATAATCCCCAATTACATGAATTACTGGCAGGAGTAGCACAACCAGGAGAAATGGTTAAAGTATGTTATATTGGATACCGTCAGGGTGAAAAACTGCTCCATCGAGCTAAGGTGAATCGCCTCTAATTGGTGATTTATCTCCATACTGATGGCACAAACGGAATTTTAAATTTTAAATTTAAAGTTTTTGATTTGTTGCTCATCAATTACTAGCTCAAAACTATTATTTATAAGTTCATATCTAACCATTTTCAATAAAATTTTATTGGCTAATTTATAATTAGTTGATGATCTTTTTTCGGAAAAAATTCACATATTTTAGAAAGGATTTTTTTTATAAATTTTCTAGTTTAGTATATACTAGCTACAAGAGGTCTATTGATATCAACCAGAGTAACCTAATCATGAATCAAAAGGTTAAAGTTCTTACACTTAAAAAAAATTTAAACGCCCAAACCTCATCAGAGTTTCAGCAAGCGATTGGCATAATTCTGGAAAGTGGCGCTGAGATTGTGTTATTAGATTGTCAAAATATTACATTTCTGGATAGCTCTGGTTTAGGAACTCTAGTTTTGGCTTTTAAAACACTTCGGGATGCTGGCAAAAAAATGGTTCTTTGTTCCATTAACGATCAAGTGAGAATGATATTTGAATTGACTAGTATGACTGAGATATTTGAAATATTTCCCAGCAAAGATGAGTTTAATCAGATTGTATTAGCTAAAAATTAATCGAACTTAATTTGTAGGATAGATAAATCATCATCAAAGGCTTCTTTGGAGTTTAAATTGATTAAATAATTCAGGATATGTTCAAGTTGGTGATCAACTGAATGTTGTAAACTAACTAGCAACTGAATAAATCCATCTAGACTCCAAAGAGTCCCATCTGATTTAGTAATTTCATAAGCACCATCACTAAAAATGTAAAGGCTACTGAAGTTGTCAATCTTGCAAGCTCTATCCACATATTTGGCTTCAGGAAACATTCCTACTGGCATACCAGGTGTTTTTAATAGTTTTAATTCTGTAGTAACAGAAGATTTTCCAGAAACTAAGATTGCGGGTGGATGTCCAGCACTTGCATAAGTTAATTGGCGATTGATACGGTTATATACCCCATACCAAATAGTAAAATATTTATCATTTTGATAATTCATTTGAAAAGTATCATTTAAAGCTGTTAAAACCTGACTAGGTTGATAATAATTAAGTCCTTTTAGCGCCCTAGAGCGAAGTAGATTCAATACAGAAACAGAGGGAAGAGTTGCTCTGAGTCCATGTCCAGCAGTATCTAATAAGTAAATTGCCACACAATCAGAATCAAGCCAATAATAATCAAAGCAATCACCTCCTAGTTGTCGAGAGGGAATAAATCGAGAGTTAATAGCTAGAGGTGCAGACATAGGTAAAGGTAGAAGGGATCTTACATATTCTGCTGCTTCTGCTAGTTCTGTTTCTAATAATAATTTTTGGCTTTGTAAATCTCGATTTAACTGATGTAGACGTAATCCTGCTCTAACTCTAGCTTGAAGCTCATTTTGTTCTATAGGTTTGGAGATAAAATCATCAGCACCTGCATCTAGTCCCTTGACACGATCAGCAACTGAATCTAAGGATGTTAATAAGATAAAAAATGTGGTAGATAAATTGGGATCTTTTTTAATGCGATCGCAGACTTCTATCCCTGTTAAACCTGGCATGATCCAGTCACAAATAATTAGGGCTGGAGGACAAGCAAGTGCCTGTAAAATACCTTCCTGTCCATTACTGGCAGTAATTACTTCATAGCCCTGTTTTTCCAACATCCTTTTTAGGAAGATTTGTATTGAATAATCATCATCAATTACTAAAATTTGAAACATAATATATATCGCACACAATTAATATTTTATGCAGAAATAAAAATATCTAGCACCGCAGGGCGGAAATCAACAGTCAAAAGTCAAAAAACTTATTCTATAGGCATTTCATTGACTTGGAATGGTTGGTTTATTTACGCCGTGCTGTACTAGTAGCGGTTTAAAATCAGTAACACAGCCAGTTTTAAACAGTAAGTTTAAAAAACCTCGCTTTCAATTATCCCTGAGGCTATTATGTTGGTGCAAGAGGATTGAGCCATAAAAGGATGATTTTTCTTAGCTGGTTTAAATCCCGATATACCTCTTGCTTAAACCATTGTCCTAAAGCATCCAAGGGAGTAAAAGAATTTCCTGCTTGCCATTTAATCTCTTGACCTAAAGGTGTGGTGTGATTTCCAGCAAGAGTTTGTGTTGTCACCATTTCTGGAAAGCGATTTTGTAAAATTTTCGTTAAAACTGCTGATTGATCAAGATTGTCATTACTAAATTTTATTAATAAGTTACGCCTGATGCGATAACGTTCTTCTACCAGCTGGTTAGTTTCCAAAGGTGTGGGAGTAAATTCAATTGCCAAAGTAGAGTTTAATTGTTCTACTAGGGGTATGGCTTCCTTCGCAGTATAGTTGTTAAAAGAGATGAGTATATTCCCCGCTCGTTCTACTTTAAAAAGGCTGCCAATTAATAAATGAAGTTTGCAACCCATACTGTGACCAACACCATAAATTGGCAAATAAAGCTTGCGTAATTGCCCTGTGTCTTGTAATCGCTCTAGGGTACGTTCAAAGTTAATCAGTACAGATTGTGCGATCGCACTATGATCTAAGGTGTTGACAAAAGGTGTAGCAATAACAACGTATCCCTTAGCTGCCAACTGTTCTAATAACCAGCGGTAAGTCAGGTGAGGTGCAGTAGCGACAAATGCACCCCCCAAAAAATGGATGATTCCGATGGGTTTGGGTGGAATAATTACCCAGTTGCCTCTGATGTCTTTCCAGTCCATGTCAATGTGCGATACCTACGCTAACGCTTGATTCATGTTCTTTAATATTACTCTGTTCCTGCGGGAAGATTACCTGTAATCTTTAACAGGGTGTAATTTACTAAAAATATAAATATATCCTCAGCTTAACCTAACAACTGTACGGCTGCATACCAACGTCAATATCTATAACAATCTGGTTTGATTCCTGTATCCCTTACGGGAAGTAAAGCCATAATTACTCATTAGGTCAGAGAATGGTTTTAACCTTGGCTGTGTAACCTACTCATTTCGTGCTGCACATCTAAAGCAATTTGCAAAGCTTCATTTAATAATCGTCCATGTTCAGTTGCTTGTTCAGTAACTTGCATAGATGTTAAAGTAGCTAAATTATTGGCAAACAACTCAGAATTGCTTAAAATAAAATTCTTATTTTCTCGTAAAATTCGTTCTGTTTTTAATGCCCTTATTAAATCTGATTTAGTCAAATTAAGAGCGGCAATAACTTTTTTTCTTTGCTTGATACCTACTTCTAAATTACCAGCTTCTTCAATTTGATCATTAATATTTATAGCATTAATTACATCATTGTATCGTTTTACATCATTGAGTAAAATTCGCAAAGAATTTGTCATATTACTTTTGAGAAAATTATTTTTAACCTTCCAGATCATATATAAAATTGTCTGGATAAAACCACCCATCCACACACTAAATAAAATTAATAGTATTCCAGATGGTATAGGAATTTTAATAATAAAGATTTTGAGAAAAATATCAAACAAAAGATATGCAAAAACAAAAGTACAACAGCCAATAAAAACTACGGTAGCACCTTCAGTACCTCGCATTTTTTCTATTAAGTATTTACCCAATTTTTTTAGAGATTTTGTAATAAGTATCAATTCATTATGAACAGGTAAATTAGTCAATTCTTCTAACTGTTGATGACTAATTTCTAAGCCTACTAAATCATCCCGCACAGTTTCCCAAACCTCATTAAAATAGTAATTTACTCTAATATAGCAATCAAATTTCGGGAATGGTAATAAGCAGAGGATTTTACCAAAACTTTATCTAAATTAGATAAAAAATTGATTTTTTCCCGATAGAATTTATTAAATTTATGCTGCAATCAATTATTATAGTTTAACTCCCCGGATAGATGACAGCAAATATTAATACTTGTAAATGAATTTATGTATTAATAATAGCGAATAAATAAAATCCACTCACAGTAAATATAAAGAGGACAGTAACAGCATAAACTATGACATCTCTAAGAAGAAATAAGATCCAATCTTTCCTCAGATCTTGTTTAAATTTCATTTCCCTTAACTTGCGATCAAGTTCCACATCTTCTTTGGTAGGAAAATTAACGGTATTACTGGCATATATATCATCAAACATTTCTGCTGCCGTTTGTGTGTGATCTTCAGTTTCTAAAGTTTCGGTAAAATTTTGCAATTCCTGATTTATTGGAGTTGAAACTATTGGTAAGTTGTATTGATTTATGGCTTTTATTTCTTTTTTGATTACTTTTTTGACAACTTTAACCACCAATGCTTCCAAACTTTTATCAGCCATGTGTTTTTAAGTTAAAGAATTTCTATTGTGCTATTTTTAAGTATAATTCAATTGTTTGACCAACAACTGATGTTAAGGCTACAGCATTGCAGGTTGTAGACAGTACAAAGGAAGCATAAAACCTCAATGCTAATTGTTGCTGTATGATTAAATGAAAGCCAAGTCAAGTTAATTAGGGTAAAGGTAAAAATGGTAACTGTGGTTGTCCTATTTAACATCATCCTCTCCCTGATCCTCTTGTATGTAGCTTGGCAAGTTTGTCAACTTACGCACAAACTGGGAATTATTGCAGATAGGTTAAACTCCTATGAACACGCTACTCATGTTGTTCTGTTTATAGCACCAGCAAATATTTATACAGGACAACAGCAAATTTATAACTTGCGGCAAAAAAATCAAAACCTCAAACTTCAAATTCAACAGGTGCGGCAAATTCTGAACCTTCTATTGCTGGGGAGAAATATTTGGCAGAGGTATCTATGACTGAAAACAGAGTGTGGGGTGTTGATGTAGCATACCGAAGGTAAACAACAGAAGTTTCCCTGATTATTAAAAGCAAGTTCACATACTGATACATTGTCAGCAGAGATTGACCATATAAAATCCTCTGACTATTGCCAGGGGTGAAAACCCACCTAAAATGGGAATTAAGGAGATAAACAATAACAATGTCTAATAACCGTTCTGGAGTATTTATTGGCGGCTTGATGCTAGGGGCTACTATCGGTGCTTTAACCGGGTTGCTAGCTGCTCCCCGCACAGGTCGAGAAACACGCAAACTGTTGAAAAAATCTGCTGATGCTTTACCGGAATTGGCAGAGGATATATCTACAAGCGTGCAGATTCAAGCAGACCGACTTTCAGCCAGCGCACTCAGAAATTGGGATGATACTTTAGAGAGATTGCGGATAGCGATCGCAGCTGGAGTTGATGCGACTCAACGTGAAAGCGAAGTCCTCAGACGGCAAAATTCACCTGAAAGCCAAAGCGCAGATCCTCTAGTCCAGCATCTGGAACGCTGATAAATAACACAATCGTAATTGATCAATACTTTTTTGCTAACATTAAAGCTCACATCACAATCTAGGATTCTCGGCATCGTTAACAACTAAAAAATCTGATTGTTTTGTTCTTTTGCAACTGGATGCAAGTTTTCCTATGTTTCCAGCATATCATTTTTTGTTAGGAAAAGTTACAAAAATCAGCGTTTTGGCTACTGTTTATGAACCCTCTGTTTTGGCTGGGACTGTCCATCCTCTTAGTCGCTGCTAGTTTAACTGCTGTATTAGTAGCGGCTATACCCGCTTTGCAGGAGTTAGCTCGCGCTGCTCGCAGTGCCGAAAAGTTGTTTGATACTCTCTCCAGAGAGTTACCACCCACTCTTAACGCTATTCGAAATACAAGTTTAGAAATAACAGATTTAACCGATGATGTGAGTGAAGGTGTCAAAAGCGCCAGTCAAGTCGTAAAACAAGCAGATCAAAGCCTCGATAGCGCCAGAAAACAAGCACAGAATATTCAAACCAGCACACGCAGCGTATTAGTAGGAATCAAAACTGCATGGCGAACTTTTACGCGCCCAAAGACGAGTAAACGCAGCAGCATAGAACGCTTACCAATGAATGATCAACCACAGCTAACTTTACGAGAGAGAGAAATGCTGAGGCCAGAAAATAGGCGCACAGAACCAGAAACGTACCGCAACAATAATGGTTACAGCAAAGCTGTGAATTGGGAAAATGATTTTAATGAGGTAGATTTAGTTTCCAAATCAGCCCCTTTGGAAGATTGGTCTGATTGATAGAGCGTGTGTGTGGGATGAGGGAAATGGGGAGATGAGGGAGATGAGGAGGATGAGGGGGATGAGGTAAATGGGGAGATGAGAGAGATAAAGAAGATGAGGAGATGAGGGAGATGAGGGAGATGAGGGAGATAAAGATTTACCTTCTGTCCTCTGCTCCCCTGCTCCCCTGCTCCCCTGCTCCCCTGCTCCCTGCTCCCTGCTCCCTGCTCCCTGCTCCCCTGCTCCCTGCTCCCTGCTCCCTGCTCCCCTGCTCCCTGTTCCCTGTCACCTGTCACCTGTCACCTGTTCCCTGTTCCCTTAGATTAGAGTAAAGTAAACAAGTGTAAAGAAGTATCACTTTTCTCGTACTCTTTAAAAACAACTTGTTCATTTCTGCCCTTAATATTTGTATAAAAAATTCCATGCAGCTTTGTTTTTGGCGACGATTTTTGGTATCCCTTGCAGTATTTTTCTTTGCTGGATCAATTTGGGCGATTAATTCTCCATCAGCCCTAGCTTATGAAAACCCTGATTTACTACCTGACAGATTTACACCAGTAGTGGATTTGGCTAAAACTCTACCTGACCCCCAAGAAGAAAAATTAGTCAAAGAGTTAGAACAGTTTGAAACTGATACTGGCTGGAAATTGCGAGTATTAACCCAGTACGATCGCACTCCAGGGAGAGCGGTAATCAAATATTGGGGTTTGGATGATAAAAGTATTCTGTTGGTTGCAGATGCTCGTGGTGGTAATATTCTCAGCTTTAGCGTGGGTGACGCGGTTTATGAACTTTTACCACGCACATTCTGGATTGAACTGCAAACCCGTTTTGGTAATTTGTACTTTGTGCGCGAACAAGGAGAAGACCAAGCCGTTCTGCAAGCTTTGGATTCAGTGAAAGGCTGTTTACTCAAAGGTGGTTGTAATGTCGTTCCTGGACTACCAAGGGAACAATGGATTCTCACCGTGATTACGTCAGCTGTTGGTGGAGTCATTTGTGGTTTTGCTGCTCAACCCCGCAATGATAAACAAATTTTTGCTTGGCAATGGGCGTTAATTTTCTCACCTTTGTGGGGAATTTTGTTTATTGCTTTCGGTATTGCGCCAGTAATAACTCGTACTAGTGATTGGGTTCCTTTGGTTCGTAATATTTCCGCTTTTTTAATTGGTGTTTTGGTTGCCTATTTGTCTCCTGTTTTCAGTCGTCCTTCTTCCAGCACCGAGTCATAAAAAAACAGTCTGAAAGCCCCGCATTTATTTGTGGGGTTAATTTATAAGAAAAAAGGCTGAAGGAGTTATAAACCCCCGGATAAATCCGGGGGGTGAATCTATTAGTGAGCAAGCTATGCGGGTGTAAACTTCAAAGATACACCATTCATGCAGTAACGCAAGCCAGTAGGTCTAGGTCCATCATTAAAAACATGGCCTAAATGTCCACCACAACGACTGCAATGTACTTCTGTTCTAGTCATGAAAAATGACCGGTCTACAGTAGTAGCGATCGCACCCTCAATTGGTTTAAAAAAGCTTGGCCAGCCAGTACCACTGTCAAACTTGGTTTCTGAGGTAAACAAAGCCTGTCCACATCCAGCACACACATAAGTACCAGGCTCATAATTTTTATCCAGAGGACTAGTATGAGCGCGTTCTGTACCATGTTTCCGCAACACATGAAACTGTTCTGGTGTTAAAATCGTTTTCCACTCTTCTTCAGGTTTGGTGACTTCAAACTGAGTATCCGCAGCTGCCATAGTTTCCGAACTCCCATTGATATAACGTGAAAAAAAAGCTGTGCCAACTAATACGGCACTAATTTGTAAAAAATGGCGTTTATCCATATATCTATTATTTGCTATTTTTTCCTTCCTTAACCAAGTTCTCCCCGATCAGGATTTATCCATCATTAGCGATCGCCCTGAAAAATCCCTGATAACTGCATTAAAATTACCTAAAAAGAGTTTAGAGTTTGGGATGTAGGGGAAAAACTGAATGTTTACCCCTGTCACCTGTCACCTGTCACCTGTCACCTTCTTCCTGCCTTATGTGTCAACTGCTAGGAATGAACTGCAATATACCAACGGATATTTGCTTCTCCTTTGAAGGGTTTTCAGCCAGAGGAGGAAAAACCGATGAACATAGCGATGGTTGGGGGATTGCTTTTTTTGAAGATAAAGGATGTCGAATTTTCTTAGATGCCAAACCCTCCGTAGCTTCTCCACTAGCAGAGTTAGTCCGACGCTATCCCATCCACTCTACCCATGTCATAGCCCATATCCGCAAAGCTACCCAAGGTAAAATCGCCCTAGAAAACTGTCATCCCTTCCAACGGGAACTTTGGGGTAGGTATTGGGCATTTGCTCATAACGGTAATTTACCAGATTTTAATCCAGAAAATAATGGCATTTTTCAACCTGTAGGTGACACAGATAGCGAACAAGCATTTTGCTTAATTCTCAACACCTTAAGAGCTAGTTTTCCCGATGGTAAACCACCTTTAAAGTTACTTTATCCTGTATTAAGTAAAGTGACGGAAGAATTAGCATCAATAGGTGTTTTTAACTACTTGCTATCCGATGGAGAACATTTCTTTACTCACTGCTCTACCAAACTTTGTTACATTATTCGACAAGCACCATTTGCAGCTGCACACTTAATTGATGAAGAAATGACAGTTGATTTTAGTGAACTAACCACACCACGCGATCGCGTTGCCATCATTGTCACTACTCCCCTTACAGATAACGAAGTTTGGACACCAATTCCACCAGGAGAAATCTTAGTATTTCAAGATGGTTTACCACTCAACCTGCATCAATAAGAAAATGCCAAATCAGATAAATTTTCAATTACTATGTCAGGCTGTAAATATTTATCAATTATCCCTAATACCTGCTCAGTTTTGACAGGTTTGGTGATAAATTCTGTTGCTCCAAATACCTTAGAACGAACCCGATCAAAAACACCATCACTACCAGTTAGTATCACCACTGGTGTCTTAGCAAAGTAAGAAGTGCGTCTGATTTGATTACAGACTTCGTAACCATTAACAACAGGCATCATTAAATCCAAAAAAATCAAATCTGGCTTTTTCTCCATCAACATTGGTAAAGCCTCCAGAGGATTTTGAACACTCACAAACTTCATCCCATTTGCAGTAATAATTCTCTCCAACGTATTACAGACTTGGAAACTATCATCAATACAGGCTATCAGCAATGGCTTTTCTCTTTTTGCCTGTGTAGTCTGATAGTTTTTATTAACTTTGTTTCTTGGTAATGGTAAATCAGATACTTCTATCAACTCCACAATTCCTTGCTGGATATAAGGAAGTAATGAACGAGCAATAGATAACAAACTCTGGTTCATTTTACCAGCTAAATCCCAAAGAGTATGTTTACCATTGATTAATCTATCAAAGTTTTTGTACACCAATGGACTTACCTGCTGTTGGAGTTGCTCCGGTTTCCGCAAAACCGGAGATGACGAAGGAGAAATATCCCCTAATCCTGCTGCTAACCATTGTTGCCAAGCATCTTGTGTTTGTTTAACAAACATATTGGCAGTTGTAGAAATTAAGGGCGATTTTAATATAAATTCTTGGTTACGTTCGCAAGTAAAAGATGATAAATTCCTCTGTTGAGCCAGATCAAATAGAATTTCATTAATTGTATTCGCTACAATATTATTAACTTGTTCTTTATTAATTTTTTGGGTAGCATATAAATTTTCCAACAGTAGATAATCCCAGTAATCTATTAAAATACTTTCAGCATAATAATGTATATGATTCATATCCAAATGGGGACAATTTTGAGATAAATTTCTCAGCCATCGACGATAGGGATGTGTTCCTCCTGTCGCCCAAACCATCTGTCCCAGTTGATAATAAAAACTCCAGGTTTTACCTTGATGATTCTTAATTTCCAACTTGCCATTATATTGGCATTTTGTACATTTATTAAATTCTTGCAATATTTGATTTAATTCCATCACTTCATAATTGTTCATAAGTTCCTTCATAGTTCCTGAAATGCCTGTTTGATCAAATAATATTGGTAAGAATTCAGGAGCCAGGAGTCAGGAGTCAGAATGCTTATGAAATGAAGAATACTCCAGAATTGAGATTTTATCAAAATTAACAAATTTGACTAAAAAAGCCTTTATTCTCCTGACTTGGAGTATTCTCTATCCTGAATACTTACTAATATTGAATCTATCTACCTATGTACTTAGTGCTATTTCCTAAATATAGCTGTCATATTTAAATTATTTGTTTTCATGAGGAATTTCTTAAGAACTTAGGTGAGCAATTAGAACATCAAATTTAAAAATTTTTTAAAGCTCCTCCTTAAGGAAGATGACAGGCAATTTTTATTTTTTATTTAAAAAAAGTAGACGTGATTAATTAAGTTTTTTGCCAATCTGACATGATAAATTAAACTTTATTTTTACACATTCGCAAAATGCTGATTTTTCATGAAAATATTTGAAATTAATTCAGACTGTAGTCACATCCAAGGTTGTAATAACACTTGGTGCCAGCCAATTTACCACCCTGTTACTAGTAATCTACTATCCCTAAAGATTATTGATTTTTTAGCTAATGGGGGTCAGGGAAAAAGAATAAGCATTTACTCAAACTTTTTGCATTATTGGCATCATAAGGGAAATATTTAAACAAAAATGCGATCTCGAACCTGAATATATGTGATATTAATCACAGAATTTTGCCAGAAACCAGAACTTACGCACGAATCAAATAAAATTCCTTGAAGATACTTTCATCCTGAAAAGGAACAGCATTTGTGGCAAAATCACAAAACACCTTGCTCAGAAGCTAATATTTTGTTGGTGATAACACGGCCAGACGTTACGCTAACAGATGAGCTTTGCTAACGTCATAGGTTTTGTGGAGCAATACGATCATATCAGCTTGATCAGCAAATTAGCAAATTTGAAAAGGTAAAAACGATGCGACTGTCAAAAAAGTTATTTGTTACACTTCGAGATGATCCTGCGGATGCGGAAATTCCCAGTCATAAATTATTACTCCGTGCAGGTTATATTCGTCGCATCGGTAGCGGTGTTTATGCTTATCTACCCTTGATGTGGAGGGTGTTGCAGAAGGTTTCCCAAATAGTGCGGGAAGAAATGAACGCCACTGGTGCTGAAGAATGTTTGTTACCACAGTTACAACCGGCTGAGTTATGGAAGGAGTCGGGACGCTGGGATACTTATACTAAAGCTGAGGGAATCATGTTTTCCCTGATTGATAGACGGGAACAACAATTAGGACTTGGCCCCACTCACGAAGAAGTAATTACTACAGTTGCCCGTGATATGATTCGCTCATATCGGCAATTACCTCTACATTTATATCAAATTCAAACCAAGTTTCGTGATGAAATTCGTCCCCGGTTTGGGTTGATGCGCGGTAGAGAATTTATCATGAAAGATGGTTATTCTTTCCACGCTGATGAGGAAAGTTTGAAGAAAACCTACCAGGATATGTACCAAGCATATAGTAATATGTTGCGGCGTGCTGGTTTGGCTTTTCGGGCGGTAGAAGCTGATTCTGGTGCTATTGGTGGTTCTGGTTCGACAGAATTTATGGTGTTGGCAGATGCGGGAGAAGATGAAGTTCTCTATACTGAAGATGGGAAATATGCAGCGAATGTAGAGAAAGCTGTTTCCTTACCTGCGGACGCAGAAATTTCACCTTTTACCAGCTTTGAAAAACGGGAAACTCCAGGTACGGACACAATAGAAAAACTTTGTAATTTTCTCAAGTGTTCTCCTACCCAAGTTGTCAAAAACGTTTTATATCAAGCTGTCTATGATAACGGTTTGACTGTTTTGGTATTAGTAAACATTCGGGGTGATCAGGAAGTTAATGAAGTCAAATTCCAAAACGAATTGACTAAATTAGCTTCCCAATTTGGTGCTAAAACTGTCCTTTCTATCAGTGTACCCACTAATGAAATAATTGCAACCTGGTCTACAAAATCTTTACCTTTAGGTTACATTGCACCGGATTTGGGTGATGATTATATTGGTGGCAGTAAACAGATAAATTCCCAGTTTGTAAGGTTGGTTGACCAAACCGCTGTGGAGTTAAAGAATTTTGTTACTGGTGCAAATGAAAGCGGTTTTCACGTAGTTGGTGCAAATTGGGGTGAGCAATTTAAATTACCTGATTTAGTAGTAGATATTCGGAAAGCTAGGGTGGGCGATCGCTCTCTGCACGACCCAGCCCAAACCCTACAAACAGCTAGAGGTATAGAAGCTGGTCACATCTTCCAACTTGGTACAAAGTATTCCCAAGCGATGGGTGCAACTTATACCAACGAACAAGGTGAAGAAAAACCTTTAATTATGGGATGTTATGGTGTGGGAGTGTCACGGTTAGCACAATCAGCCGTGGAACAATCCTATGATAAAGATGGAATAATTTGGCCAGTAGCGATCGCACCATATCACGCCATTGTCACCATTCCTAACATTAAAGATGCTCAACAAATCGAAGTTGCGGAAAAACTTTACACCGAACTCAACAAAGCAGGTGTAGAAACATTACTCGATGACCGTGATGAACGAGCAGGTGTTAAATTCAAAGATGCGGATTTAATTGGTATTCCTTTTAGAATTGTCACCGGTCGGGCGATTGCCAATGGTAAAGTGGAAGTAGTAAAGCGGGCAAACCGTGAATCTCAAGAAATAGCGATTGAGGAAGTTGTAAATACATTACAACAGTGGGTTAAAGAAGCAATAGAAGGATAAAACTAAACTCTTGTGAGGCAGGCATTTTGCCTGCCATTGACACAGTTTAATCATCTTGTTAATCGTTAATTGATAACAAACCGGGAGGAGGAGTAATTTCAACTCGACGGGTTTCTAAATCAACTATCGGAACAATCTCCATCACAAAAGGAATTAAAACGGTTTTTCCAGCTTTATCTTCAGCAAAAGCAGGATCGAATTTTACTTCTAATAAATCATGACCTGAAGGTAATATATCCACCACTGTTCCCACAAATTGGCCAGTTTCCTGCATGAAGACTGACAATCCTAACAAGTCTATAACATGAAATTCACCATCTTCTAATTCTGGGCGATCGCTTATCGGCACAAACAACCGACAATCACGCATATTTTCCGCAGCGGTGCGATCGCTCACTCCCTCCAATTTAATCACATATAGATTCTTTCCCTCAACATACCGCCCATCTAATAACTCTATCGGTTGCGGTGCCATTTCCCCAGGACGCAATAACCAGCGGGTTCCAGGTTCTTCAAACCGTTCAGGAAAATCAGTATTAGGATACACCCGCAACTCCCCAGCTAAACCTTGAGGTGCGACAATTTTACCAATTTCCAACCAATCATCAAGATTGGGGACTGGGGACTGGGGACTGGGAACTGGGGAAGATTTTATACTTCTCTCCCCCTTTCCCTTCCTTCTCTTCTCTTGCTTCTTCTTCGTGTTCTTCGTGTCTTCGTGGTTCATTAAACCCTCTTAACTCCTACCTTTTACCTTTTACCTTCTACCTCCTGCCTTCTGCCTCCTGCCTCCTGCCTCCTGCCTTCTGCCTCCTGCCTGCTTACACACTCACAGCCGCACGTTGATAAACCTGTTCAGCCACCTTAGCTAAACGCTGCATACCAATAGTAATTTCTTCATCACTACCAGTCAGACTGATACGCAAACATTGATGCTTGTGTTCCCACTCCTCTTTTAAACCGGGGAAGAAACTACTACCAGGAACAACAATCACACCCACTTTCTTTAATTCCTGGTAGAATTCCCAATCAGTCATTGGTAAATCTTCCAACCATAACCAACCAAAAATAGCCCCTTCACCGCGATGTAAAAACCAAGGTATGTTGTGAGGCATCGCTGTTTCTAATGTACTTTCTAACACATCAAACTTGTGTTGATAAAAAGGACGAATTACACTTTCAGCGATACTTGCTAATGCACCTGATTCTATCGCACGAGCTGCGATCGCTTGACCATACCGGGAAGAATGAATCCCTGCATTAGTTTGGAAACACTCTAAAGCTTGCAGCAGATTTTCATCACCAATAGCTATCCCTATTCTTTCCCCTGGTAATCCTGCCTTGGATAAACTCATACAATGCAGAATATTCTCACCAAACACAGGTGTCATTTCCGTAAAATTCAACGCTGGGAAAGGAGGTGCATAAGCCGAATCTATTAGCACAGGCACATGAAACGGTGCAGCTAAAGCGGCGATTTTTTCAACTTCGTCATTAGTTAAAACATTACCTGTAGGGTTGCAAGGGCGAGAGAAAATCACACAACCAGTTGCTTCTGTAATCGAAAGTTGGCTAAAATCAGGACGATATTTAAAGCGGTGGTTGGCGCTATCAATATCCAGAGTAGGTTTGTAAGCAATCAAGGCTTCTGGACATAAACCAACGCCACCATAGCCAGTGTAATCAGGACTTAAAGGCAGAACAATCTGTTTTAAATCTCCATCGTTAGTATATCCACCGTAAGCATTAGCCGCATAGAAGTAAATAGTCTGACTACCAGCAGTGACCAAAATATTGCGTTCTGTTAAATTTAACCCATAACGCTGGTTAAAATCTTTGACCATTACCGAAATAAACGGCGCATAACCCTGAGATGAACCATAGCGACAAACAACTTCACCATACTCAGGACTAGCTAATAAGTCTGCTGTGCAATCCCGCCATAACTGTTCTACCTCTGGTAAAATCAGCGGGTTTCCCGCACTCAAATTATATAACTCCTGCCCCTGATTAGCTCTAAGTGTTTCATTAATATCCTTCATAATCGCTCTTACGCCAGTTAAGTTGGACATTTGAGCGCCAATTTTCGTAAGGGCAGGTTTTATCATGTTTGTTACAGACTAAATTAAAATCAAAAGTGGATAAATTACTGGATGGTTGCGGCAGCAAAAAATCTGACGCTCTTATCTAAATTGAAACCAGTGAATGAGATTGTAACAAAATCATGGTAATTTGAACAATCTTATACCCATTCTTTGTAACCTTATTTTCATGGATATTGTCAAGTTTACTTTGAATTTTCCAAATCAAATAGGAATCTGGACAAGTGACAATACTGAATGATGACTAATACTTCCTTGATATTACAAGCCCTCATCCAAAATCTTGTTAGAGGATGACATCAAACTACCAGTTTCAGGACTGAAAAAAGGGCAGGTATTCAACCCACCCTCAACACAACTCGTAAGTTGTAATTATCATCAGGAATTAATTTCCAATTATTGGCGCATTCAAAGACACAGTTTCTACCGCTTTTGCTGCTGTCAAAGTTGGGACAGAATCACGCAATCTTGCTGTTAATTGTACTGTTGTAGCGTCGTACATTTGTGTTAGCAACTTGGGATAAAAACCAATTCCGATAATTGGTATCAACAAACAAGCAATGATAAAGACTTCGCGGGGTTCAGCATCAATCAAAGCTTGGTGAGAAACTAACTCTTCGTTTTCTTGACCGTAGAAAATTTCTCGCAACATGGAAAGTAGATAAATTGGCGTTAAAATTACACCAACCGCCATTAAGAAAATGATGATGACTTTAAATGTAGGGTTATAAGCATCGCTAGTAGCAAAGCCCACAAACACCATTAATTCTGCCACAAAACCACTCATTCCTGGCAACGCTAAAGAAGCCATTGAACAGGTGGTAAACATAGCGAAAATCTTCCGCATCTTCTTACCAACACCACCCATTTCATCTAACATCAGGGTGTGTGTCCGGTCATAAGTTGCACCGACTAAAAAGAACAAACTCGCCCCAATTAATCCATGAGAAACCATTTGTAACATTGCCCCGCTTAAACCCAAATCGGTGAAGGAGGCAATACCAATCAGAACAAAGCCCATGTGGGAAATAGAAGAGTAGGCAATTTTCCGTTTTAAGTTCCTTTGGGCAAAGGACGTTAAAGCCGCGTAGATGATATTTACTACCCCCAAAACCACTAATGCGGGTGCAATATAAGCGTGGGCATCAGGCAACATTTGGGCATTCATGCGAATTAAGGCATAACCACCCATTTTTAGCAAAATACCAGCTAGTAACATATGCACAGGCGCTGTAGCTTCACCGTGGGCATCAGGTAGCCAGGTATGGAGGGGAATAATAGGCAACTTGACAGCGTAGGCAATCAGGAAACCAGCGTACAGTAAAAGTTGTAAATTTAGTCCAAAATCTTTTAATGCGAGCGATCGCATATCAAAAGTCACTGTATCACCATAAAATCCCATTGTCAGGGCAGACAACAAGATAAACAGCGAACCACCCGCCGTATATAAAATAAACTTCGTTGCTGCATATTGGCGTTTTTTACCACCCCAAATTGACAACAGGAAGTAAATTGGTACAAGTTCCAGTTCCCACACCAGGAAAAATAACAGCATATCCTGGACAGCGAACACAGCAATCTGACCGCCATACATGGCCAAAATCAAGAAATAAAATAATTTCGGCTTCAGCGTTACAGGCCAAGCGGCTAAAACTGCCAGAGTGGTAATGAACCCAGTTAGCAAAATCAGGGGCATAGACAAGCCATCAGCACCCACTGACCAGTTTAAACCCAACTGCGGAACCCAGGGATAACTCTCCACCAGTTGCAAATCGGGATTAGAGAAATCGTAACCAGTATAAAAAGCATAAACAATCAGCGCGAAATCTATCAGCCCTACAATCAGGGAATACCAGCGCACTGTTTTGCCATCTTTATCTGGGATGATAGGAAGTAGTAGTGACGCGGCTATTGGGAACAAAATAATCGTCGTCAGCCACGGAAAATTAGCTATATTCATCACAATCAGTCAGCAATTAAAATCATGTTTGGCAAAAAGTCACAGTTAATAACTAACAGCTTTTTGGCAATTTTGCCTTCATTGTTAGGTTGATTTAATTAAATTGGCAATACCCCACCCTCCCAGATGCACCAGTAGACCGCTTCTTGTTGTGCATCTACCAGGTAAACTGCCCGCCAATTGGCTCAAATTGAGCAATTATGGCATCTGTAGGACATTAAATGGCAAATTTGTCAGAATCAGGATGTCCAGGATTAAAGGATTTATTAAGATGATCTTTTTCCAGAGTTAAATGTTATACAATCTCTGTACCATTAGCTTGATGACTTTTCACAGTCTATCCTCGACGATAAGCTTGGTAATGTTTTCCACATACACCACCTGTAAAATTGTATTCTGGAAGCATGAGGAAGAAATAGCGATTAACCCTGATGAAGTTTGGGGAAATATCCGTGATTATGTTCCAGGACGTGAGGTAATTTTGTGATTCGCTTTTTATCTAAAATCTTGATGGGTTGGGTAGAATGAAATGCAGAAAAACATTAATCATCTACCTCAACACTATTATTTATTGCTGCTGATTTTGTTGCAACCAGTTGATTAAATCATCAACAGCAGTAAAATCTAATAAAGCTTCTCCCAGAGATTCTAACTGATCAATAGATAATTCAGTAATTGCTTGCTGAATATCTTCGGAAATTTCTCCGACACGTTTTTTGAGTTGTTTCAAAACTAAATTTTGCTCACCTTTTTCATAACCAATGCGTTCACCGGTGGTAACATAAGTCATAGTGATCTCCTGTTCAAAGGCTTTAAATTCTTCCCAAAATTCCCTTTCTAATGGTTTTGGTAATAACATTACCCAATCTATAAAACGGTAAAGGTTACGGATATCTTTTTCCTGTAAACCTCGTTCATACAGTTTTCTAATGAGTTGAAATTTCCAGTTTTTCCTTTCCTGTGGTTTTTTAGTTGTTGCTTGGGTTTTGAGATGTGCCATTACCACTATAGCAAAAGGGTTATTACTCCTTTCCAACTCTTCCCAGCGATTTTGATAGTCTAATAATTTAACTATCCCAAACTCAAAGTTTAATTTGGTGTGAGGATAATTATAACTATATACCGTCGGTCGCCATTGAGGATCTGTATCACATAAAATTGCTAAACTAATGGCAGGTTTACCAAAACGGTCAAAAATGCGAAAGTTATAGGTAAACATCCTTTGAGGAAAGATGTCTTCTGATGTACCTTGTACTTCCAAATGGATAAATAGCCAAATTTCGCCACCTTTTTTAGCGAACACTTTTACTAACTTATCAGCGTATCTTCTTCCTTGTTCTGCATTACGGGATATTTGTTGAAATTCCTTATCGAGAAATTCATAGGGTTTATTCCAGTCAATTAATGCAGATGTTTCTGGGAAGAAAAATTCGATAGCTTGGGGAAGATATGCTTCTAATATTTCTTTCCAGGGACTATCTTGATCTGATCTTTCTGGTTTTTTTGTCATGGTTGACTTGGTAGATGATATATTTGTAATATCATATTTGTCAGAATCAGGATTTACAGGATTAGAGGATTTACAGTATGTTTAATATATCAAGAATTATTGAACGCAGATAAACACAGATGATAAAAGATAAATTAATGGATTTATTAATAAATAAAGCACTATAAAAAATCTTCAAAATTGCTATAATAGAAACATTCTCGCAAGATTATATCATGCTAACAGTAAACATTGATGATATTCAAGAAAACCTCGCCAGTTATCTTCACCAAGTAGCAGCAGGAGAAAGCATAATTATCATCCAAGCTGGTAAACCAATAGCAGAAATAAAACCTGTTTCCCCCACATCTCCAAAACTCAGACCTTATGGTTTATGTACAGGAGAATTTACAGTTCCAGATGATTTTGATGCTCCCTTACCGGAAGACATTTTGAATAGCTTCGAGGGTAAATGAAATTATTATTAGATACCCATATTTTCCTATGGTTTATTAGCGGTGATGCAAAATTACCAATTCATTTACAAAATAGTATTCGTGATTTAATTTAAGTTGTGTTTCAGTCTGGGAAGCAACCGTAAAATATCAATTAGGTAAATTACCATTACCAGCATCACCAGAAATTTATCTTCCTAAACAGCGTCAACAGCATTTTATTAGTAGTCTTATTTTAGACGAAGAAAGTATTAGTCAACTCGTAACTTTGCCCTTGTTACATCGTGATCCTTTTGATAGGATTTTAATTTGTCAAGCATTGCAAAATAACATGACAATTGTAACTTTAGATTCAGCTATTCATGCCTATTCTGTCAATTTTTTATATTAGTTATATAGGTTGAAAAACAAAACTCAATATCTTTTTGAGAATAAATTATTTTGTCATAATCAGGATATCCAGGATTTTAGGATTTACAGGATGTTGTATGATCATCAGTTATTTACAAAGATTGCATTTCTATTTGTGTTTCTGTTTGAATTTCTGTTTCAATTTGAGCCTCAACTATTTGGGTATAAATAGGAATATCAGCTTGTATTGCTTCAAAACTCACAACTAGAGAATATGGAACATCAGCATAAGGATCATTATTCCATCCTTCATGTCCTACGACTCCAATACAAAATGCGTCTGTGAGTTCAAATGAATTAACGATAGTCCAATCTTTTTGGATAGTTCCTGCACTTCTAGAAACACCATCTATTTTTCCGTGGTTTTTTGACCTTTTCCCAAGGGTCCATTGAAAAACTTTGTCTCCTTTTTCAGAATCTTTTGGAGTATCATCCTCTTTCAAAATTCTTTCTAGAAACTTATCTGTATCTTCTCCTTTTTTACTACAGTCCCAATCCAGCCAAGTTGAAAGATATTTTCGGCGATTTCTGCGGGTTCGGCGTGGTTGTGCTTTGTAAGATAAAGTAACTTCTACAAGAATCTTAAAATTCTCTCCTGGAGAACGTAATTTTTCTGGAAGTTTTACTTGGTAAACATGAGCTTGTTTAGCCACAATTCGTCGTTCCCCCGTTGTCATTAAAGTAACTCTATTGGGAGAATTACCTAAAGCACGATCAACATTAGGAATGCCATAACCAATTTGCCTAATTACGTGCAATTTATTAACATCTTCTGCCATTGCCCATTCTGGCCATCTAGCTGATTGTACTATTAATGCACGATAAAGAAGACAACTTTCATTGGGTAACTCTGCTGCTAGACGTGCAGCAATATGACTTACTTTTGGTGCAGCAAATGAAGTACCAACTTTATCACAACCAATTGCTGGACCACCATATAAGGTTGATCTTACTAATTCGGGAGCTACATCTTTATGGAGAATAATATTAGGTGGTGTACCTTCATCCATTACTAAATCACCACCATATTCAACTACTTCTGGTTTAATAGTATTCCAAATCCCAAAACCAGAACATGAAAAAGCTGAGGGTTGATCCCTTTGTGCAATAGAAGAATAAGGTGGTACATGATAAGAATTTAAGGCAATTGAACCAACTGTTAAAGCTTGAAAACTTTGTGCAGGATTAGCTATTCTACATGAATTTTCTAGTAGATAATCTGGGTATAGCCTATCTGCTGAAAGATGTTCTCTAATAGACAATCTTGTAACAGGTTTATGGGGATAAGGAACACTAGGTAAATTACCTGCTGCTACAATTACAAGGATATCTTTATGCCATGTTAAATTATCAATAGTTGATGCCCATGCACTCATATATCTAGTAAGACATGGAGATTGTCCAGTTATAGAGTGATTAAAAATTCTCGTTGATGTTAAGTCATGATAAAACTCCACTATATTTTCTAATAAATGAGGTGGAAATACTTGAATAGGTAGGTAGCAATCAGCATCAAGAACCCTAGCATTCTGTATCCAGCAAATAGCCAGGGGAAACGCATCTAATTTATTTTGACAAAATGTAACTTATGTGAATACAAAAAAGGGTAACACTAGTAAGTTGGTATCAAGTCAATAAACACATATGAAAAAATTTGATGGTAAATTTCGTTTATAGAAGAATCAATAAAATGGGGTGAAGTGGTATTCTCTTTTTAATTCAAAGAGAAAAAACCCGAAAATGAAGCTATCACCAAAAATCACAATAGTAGATCACTTTAAAGATTTAGAAGATAAAAGAGTTGAACGGACAAAAAAGCATAAATTAATTGATATAGTCACCATTGCGATTTGTGCAGTAATATGTGGAGCAGATAGTTGGGTATTGATGGAGACTTATGGAAAAAAGAAAGAAAAATGGCTAAAACAATTTTTAGAACTACCAAATGGAATTCCCTCCCATGATACATTTGCCAGAGTATTTGCGAGAATAGACCCACAACAATTACAGAATAGTTTTTTGAGTTGGATAAAATCAATAAATAAAATTACCCAGGGAGAAGTAATAGCAATAGACGGTAAAACGTTAAGGCATTCATATGATAAAGGATAAAGGTGCTATTCACATGGTGAGTGCATGGGCAACCACTAATCGTCTAGTATTAGGACAATGTAAGGTAGATGAAAAATCAAATGAAATAACAGCAATACCAGAATTAATCAAAGTATTAGATATAGCCGGATGTATAGTAACAATTGATGCAATGGGGTGTCAAAAAGAGATAGTAAAATCAATTGTAGATAAATCAGGTGAATATGTTATTGCACTAAAAAAGAATCAAGGTAATTTATATAAAAACGTAGAAGAAATTTTCAAAGAGGCTATAACCAAAGGGTTTGAGGGATTCAAATGTAGTGATTTTCATACAAAGCAAGACGAACATGGAAGAGAAGAAATACGTCATTATCTGATGTTATCAGACATTCAAGAAAGAATAGATACAGGCAAAAAATGGATAAACCTTCAAAGTGTAGGAATGGTAGAATATATACGAAAAGTCAATGGAAAAACAAAAGTTGAAACCCGTTATTATATTAGTAGTTTGACAGATAATGAAATTATTATTAGAGAATCAGTGAGAAGCCATTGGGGTATAGAAAACTCATTACATTGGGTCTTGGATGTAGCGTTGAGAGAAGATGATTGTAGAATAAGAAAGGATAATGCACCACAAAATTTTGCCGTTCTACGTCATATAGCAGTAAATGCAGTAAGAAAAGAAAAAAGCCAAAAACTAGGAATTAAAAATAAGCAGATTTGTGCAGGATGGGATAATGAATATTTAGAGAAGATTTTAGAATGTATCTGATAAAAATCAGAATATTTAGATAAACATAAATAATTTATTCTCACCAGATTCTCAAAAGAATCTAGATTTGTGATGTCAAAAATCTAGATATTCAGACAATTAATATATAGAAAAGAACAAAATTAACTCATTATTGAAAATAACTAATTACTCTAAATTTATTAAAATCTTAGGATATTAATAAAGGACTTAATCAGCATTTCAATTCCATTAATGAGAACTCCACAAAAAAGATGATCAATAGCTATACTGGTTTAGCAAAAATTTCAACAAACCATTTTTTGAGATGGGGGAGGCGGTGAATCTGTGTTTCAATTTCTGCCATAGCTTCTGTTGTGAGTTTAACTCCTGTGGAATAAACTTTTTCTACCAATGTAACAACCGGGTTTTTTCCCTGAAATCTAAGAGTCTGAGCAAAATTTAGTACAGTTTCAACTGTATCAAGTAAACTACCATTCCAATGCTGTTCTAACCAACCAAAACAACGTTCTATCGGGTTATATTTACTATGATAAGGCGGATAATAAGCAAGTTGTAACGTCAGTTGAGATGATGTACCAAAATCTACGATCCGCTTCATAAACTGAGTGCGACGAGAATGATTTTCATATCCATTATCCTGATTAATTACCAGTTTTTGAATATGAGCAAATCTGTGTTTAACACTCTGCCACCAGCTTTCAAGCAAGTCAACAATACAATCAGCGGTTAATTTAGAAGCAACGAAGAATAAAATAACTCGTTGTACTCAGGAATAAAAATGCCGTAGGGAATTAGAGTTGTTTCGGTCGGGAAGTCATGGTCTATTGAAATAGTTGGCATCCGAGTTTTACCACCTCGGTCAAATTCTCCAACCTTAACTGCTACCTTTGCATCAATGGAAATCCGCAGAGTATGAGGGTCATTATCAGCTTCACTATTAAGAAGCTCAACTTGTTCAAAAATTGCTTCTGTTTCGGGAATTTTCTTGATAGGCTTGGTTTTAAGAACTCGTTTTAATGTATAACCCAATTCATTCAATCGTCGTCGAATTGTCTCTGATGAAGGTAGTTCTTCATCACTGTAACCAAATTGTTCAATTAGTTGACGACGTACTTCACTTGCAGTCATTCGCGTATATAATCGGATACTCTTAAAGCTAGGGTCTGTTTGACTGTGTGGGTCTACTAACGATTTCATATCCTCTAATAAGTTTGGTAATTTTGTTTCCACCCGCTTCCGTCCACTACGCCGAAACCATCAATAAACGGCTTACCACTCTCCAATTCCTGCATCCCTTTCCGAATTGTGCGTCTATTCCATCCCAACTCTCTTTCTACTAAAGTTTGTCCACCTATTCCCAATCCTTTGACCACTTCTGCCATGAATTGTCTTCGGTCGCTTCCCTTGAGTTTTTTGGCTGTTTTGATGTACAGAGATTTGAGGTTCTCTGTTAGTTGAATGATAGATTTTGGATACATGAGGTAGGCTACACACTGAAATTATCTTCTTTCATCATAGGATCAATCATTCTGTGGAGTTCTCTTATTATGTTTTTCTCTGTCTAGATACACTAATATGACATTTTGTCAATATAATTTAGATGCGTTTCCCCTGAGCAAATAGCTTTCTCTTTACCACTACGAGGTATTTTCCTCGGATAAAGCAATGCACCAGCTACCCTCGTTCCATGTCCGCCATTTTTAACATAATCAGGAGTTTTACCAGTTTCACTGGGAACCCAAGAAGTTGAATTTTGTGAATCAATTGCTACCTTTAATAAACAATGCATTTCTTGAATACCACTATCTATAATGCATACTTTTGGAGCATTAGAATCTGCTGCTTCCAGTTGAAAATTTTGACTACTAGAATCAGGTGATTCTTCCTGATTGAGCATTTCGGAAAACTGATCTGGTGAACTAATTTCAAAAATGTAGGGATAATTCTCTATTAAATCTTTTAGTCCTTTACCTGAAATTTGAATTCTACATGAAAAACTATCAGGTAAGCGAACTGTACCAAGTTCACCACCTTGCTCTTGAAAACCTTTAATAATCTTGCCTTTATAAAATTGAATAATCTTCTCTTCAAATTCATCTTGTCTTTCCCAAGACAAATTTTCCCATTCTTGTTCTGTTAACTCACGTTTAGGAATCCAATTATTAACTTTTTTTGTAAAACTCTCATCAGTATCATAAGGTTGTCGTTTGGGATAATTAGGTAATTTTGTTGCAGTCCCTACACAAGCAACACCTACATCAACAGTATAAATCTGTTCTTCTTTTATTGGAAGCCAATTTTCATATAATTCAGCAAATAAAGTAGGAGAAAGAATTAATTCTGGCTTTTTTTTACCATCTATTATTTCCCAAATTTCGGCAACTTTATTACCCCCATACTCCTGATTTATAAATTTTTCTATTTTTTTCTGGAGTTCACTAAGTTCTATATCTGCTGATGCGCCAATAATATATCCATCTTCTGTATCAGCAATCAATTCAATGCCAAATGCTTTCAAACCATCTGGATCAAAAGAAGCAGGATCAATCTGTAAAATAATACGTCTAGATTTAAACTGCGTATGTTCTTCTTGTGGTTTTTCTTGAGTATCCTGCTGCCAATCAAAAATCACGGATTCAAGCGAACCCTTTAATTTACTTCCATGCCCCTGCCGATTACTAAGATTAGTAATTGTTTGGGGACTCTTTGTGCTACGACCTCGCAGTACAGCACGTCCTTCTGTTGTGAATTTTAGCTCAATATGTGGAAAACCCTGAGAACTTTCAACCATTTTTTACCCCAAACACCAAAAACTGAATTTGCAAAAAACTATGAAACCTTGATTTCTGCGATCGCTTCTTCCAAGTGTTCCTGAATCACTAACTCCTCTCGCTCAAGGATTGCTCGTTTAGCCGCATCTTGTGCAACCCTCACAGCTTGAGCCGCAGAAAAATCTCTCATCTGCTCAATGATTCTTGGCCAGTTGATAGATCCCACTTCAATTGCAGATAGTGTTTCCTTCAGTATAAATTCTAGCTCCTGTTCTCCCGGTTTGGGTACTGCTATTACATCATCAAATCTTCTCCACAAAGCAGTATCTAAAGATTTATTTAAATTTGTAGCCGCTACCAAAAGACCAGAAGATTGTTGATATTCATCCAAGATTTGCAAAAATGTATTTACAACTCGCTTAATTTCTCCCACTTCTTGAGAATCTTCTCGTGTTTTAGCAATCGAGTCACATTCATCAAGAAACAACAAACATGGACTTTTTGAAGCATCCTCAAATACAAGTCTTAAATTGCTGGCAGTCTCGCCTAAAAAAGACGAAACCATTGCATCAAAACGTACTTTTAAAAGTGGTAAACCTGTATTCCAAGCTAAACGCTCTGCTCCTAATGTTTTTCCACAACCAGGCGGTCCATAAAGGAGAATTTTTTGCCGATAACGCAGTCCATGATGAGCTAGTCTATCTCTTGCTGCATATTCACGCTCAATTCTTTGAAAACGCTTCTCAATTTTTTCAGGCAATACCATGTAATGACGTAGTTTATCCCTTGATATAGTCGTTACCAAGGGAAGATTAAAACGCTTACTAGTTGGTAATTCGCTTAAACCGTGTAAGTTTTCTGGTATTGTTCGCGTAGTATCTGGAAGAGAGGAAACAGGTTTGATAAAGTCGGGAGCTTGTTCCTTGGATTTCTTTTTAGTAATATTCTCTAATTGGTCAGCAAGAAGAGTATGTCCTTTGCTGCGTTCTTCTTCTATAACTAAATATGTTAGTTTATCAATCGCTTCTTGGTCTGAACTAGCGATCGCTCTAAAAAATCTTTTGAGAAGCTCTCCTTTCATATTGCCTCTCTCCGTGACGACAAAAATAGAAGTTTCTTATTTATGTAGTACAATTATACTTTATGACTTAGTGCATCACAAATTATATCCTGATTATCCTACCTGTGATGATTGTATTAAGTCTTGCAAATTTAATGAATAGATGGATGGGGTTTTCATAAGGCAGATAAAAATAAACCTATATGTATACAAAATTACCCATCTTCTTCCTTCTTCTTCCCCTCTTGCCTTCGCGTCCTTCGCGTCTTCGCGGTTCATTAACTCTGCGTCTCTGCGTGCAAAAAAACAATCTAGGGGCGGACAAACCGCCCCCATTAAAATCAGGTAACACCAAAAACAATCACCAAGCCCAAAACAGCCCCAAAAACGATTAAGGCATAGAATTGAACCCGACCGCTTTCTAGGTATTTCAAACCTTCACCACTAACCAAAGTAAAGAAACCAGTTAAATTGACTGCACCATCAACAACGCGGAAATCAACTTCCATCACTTGTCTAGCAACACGACGCAAACCAAGTACAAACACACGATAATAAATATCGTCAAAGTACCACTTGTTCAACGATAACTCATACAGTGGTTTGATTTTGGATGCGATCGCAGCAGGGTCAATTTTCCGGGCTAAATACATCAGCACCGCCAAAGTAATACCCACAACAGAAATAGCCACAGAACTACCCGCCATGATGTAAAACTCATGGGGGTCAAATTCCGCAGCCTTTTCCATTACTTCCGCTAAAGTTTCATTGGGAGAGTAGATAAACTGCTCAAAATAATTGGCGTAGGGAGTACCCACCAAACCAATTAAAATTGAAGGTACAGCCAACACCAATAACGGTAGAGTCATCGTCCAAGGAGACTCATGAGGAGAATGGCTGTGTCCGTGGGAGTCGTGAGAGTGACTATCCAGTTCGCCTTTTTTCATCGCCCCAGGGCCAAAGTTAGGCGCTAATTCCACAGCACCTAATTTTTCAGCAGCCGCAGCCGCAGCATTTTTGAGTTGGGTTTTGATTTTTTCATCATTACCCCGGAATTTGCCTTCAAATGTCGAGAAATACATTCTAAACATATAGAAAGCGGTAATTCCGGCTGTTAACCAACCAATAAACCACAGTAGGGGGTTAGCTGCAAAAGCCGCACCGAGAATTTCATCTTTTGACCAAAAACCAGCAAAGGGAGGAATCCCGGAAATTGCCAAACAACCAATTAAGAAGGTGATACCGGTGGCGGGCATATATTTCCGCAGTCCACCCATTAAGCGCATATCCTGCGCCAAAACGGCATCATGGCCAACCACGCCTTCCATACCGTGAATTACCGAACCTGAACCCAAGAATAGCATCGCCTTAAAATAGGCGTGGGTCATGAGGTGGAATAATCCTGCACTGTAAGCGCCTACTCCCATAGCCATTACCATGTAACCGAGTTGGGAAATGGTGGAGTAAGCCAAGCCCTTTTTGATATCGTTTTGGGTAATAGCGATAGTAGCACCTAAAAATGCTGTAAATGCCCCGGTGAAGGCGATCACGTTCATAGCTGCGGGAACGTTTTCAAACACTGGGTACATCCGCGCAATCAGGAATACACCTGCTGCTACCATTGTCGCCGCGTGGATGAGGGCAGAAATGGGTGTAGGACCTTCCATTGCATCTGGTAGCCAGACGTGGAGGGGAAATTGGGCTGATTTGGCAACTGGACCAAGGAAGACTAAAATCGCTAACAGGATGGCGAGGAAATTGCTCACAGAACCGGTTTCTACCAGTTCAGCTAGGCGATCGCCCATAATCATGAAATCAAAGCTGCCTGTTGCCCAAAATAGCCCCAGAATGCCGAGTAATAAGCCAAAGTCACCAACGCGGTTAGTGACAAATGCCTTTTGACAAGCATCTGCTGCGGCTTTGCGATCGTACCAAAAACCAACCAGGAGGTAGGAACACATCCCTACTAATTCCCAGAAGATATAAATTTGTACTAGGTTGGGACTGACCACCAAACCTAACATTGAAGAGCCAAACAAGCTGAGATAGGCGTAAAATCGCACATAACCAGGGTCATGCGCCATGTAGCCATCAGTGTAAATCATCACTAAAAAGGCTACCGTTGTCACAATCACCAGCATCAGGGCTGTTAGGTGATCGATAGTGTAGCCCATTGTCAGATGAAAATTCCCTGCTGCTGCCCATTCCAGCGTGCGGAGATAAGGCTCATGTCCTTGAAATTGACTCCACAGCAAGGCCAACGACAGTCCCATAGCTGCTCCCATGAGGGAGATAATTACCACAGCGTTAAGCTGTCGCAGGCGATTTGTCACCTGATTTATTGAGATTAGCCCTAGACCGACCAGCATTGCTCCCAAGAGAGGTAATACTGGAATCAGCCAGGCATACTGATAGATTGCTTCCATCACTGACGCCTACTTTTAGAATTCTTGACAAGTTTAGGACAGTGCTGTACAAGTTTCTTCCACGGGCAACTGTCCAGAGTGGAACTATTAATAATTGTGACAGCTATAATTTTATTGGATCAATCAGGATAAACCAAATAAACCTCATTTCACACGAACAACAAACAAATGATGTCGGCCTGATTGATCATAAAATACCCCACCCAGTCAGATTTGGGTGAGGTGTTAAGCATGGTTTTATATTTGGGGACTGGGGGATTGGGTACTCGGTACTCGGTACTGGGAAGAAAAACCTCCCTCTCTTACCTATTCCCAATTACGCCGATTTGCACTCCAAGTCAGCTGTTTTTGAGCTATTGTAAATTTTATAACTACTACTGTAGCTGAGTTTAATTTCTTCTAAAGCCATACGAAAGTCGTCTCTACTACGAAAACCTTCTAAGCGTTGTCGGACTATACCTTTTTCAATCAACAGTAAAGTTGGTAGAGACTTAAGTCTATAAGTCGTAGATAGTTTGAAGTTTTGATCGGCGTTAACCCCCACAAGTTTTATGTCATCGCTACATTGACTTTGAAATTGCAGCAATAATGGGTGGATGATCTTACACAAGCCACACCAAGGAGCTTCAAAATTAACTAAAACTGGAATCGGAGATTCTAAAACTTCTTGAGTAAATGTCCGTTCACTTACCGACAACACCATGACGCCTCTTGAATTATAAGGTTTTTATATCAAAGTAACTACCAGTAGCAGGGATTGGCAAGTGATTCTATGATGATTTGGTTGACAAAAAAGCCAGCGCGATAAAATTCACGGTGGCTTTTTTTATGTTCAACTCCTGATCGCGGTTTCCTGCTTTTCAAAGCCTAGTCGTTTTTAGACTTTGATGAATGCTTGATCAGGAGTATGGGAGCAATCATCTTCATCTAAAAATGCTCGCCATATTTAGCATTTTCTCCCTGCTACTTTTGTTTACGGAATGCTACGTGAGCAGTAATGTCTAAATGTGAATATCATGATGGCAGTGTGTGCTATCTGGTCTACAGGATGAAACGACATATCTAGCTGCCTACTAGAGATTCCACTCTTTTTTGGGCGTGGTTGCCTAAATAAAGAGGATTGGTTGTTGTCACATTTAGTGAAACAACTTATCAGTATAAAACAGGAGTCAGCATTAAACTTAAAATATTTCTCCCATCAAGGGCGAAGTATTAAACCTTACTCAGATTAGTAGATTTCTTCCACAAGTGGCGAGTTATTTACCATTGCTGATAGTGGTTAGCTAATAGCTTTATCAAAGTGGCTGCACAGGTTTTCCCTGATTTACTGGATATTCTAGACCAGAAGTGTGATCTGAGTCAATATTTAGCAAAAGCTGGTAATTAGCAAGAGATTACTTACTGTTAATTAACTTTTACTTGATAGCTATTCTAATCTATTCTACATCAATTTGGGGCTGATTGAACAGCAGGAATTTGATGAAATTAGTATGTTGAGTTTATTTTGGGGATCACTTAAAACTACCATGCTATCCTACTCGTTCCTACGATTAACAGAGGGTGAGACCACCAAAGCAGGAATATAAAAATGGCAACTCCCAAGTAAGCCGGACGGAGAAATTCATGCCCTTGGAGAGATTGACGACCATCCAGAATTGCCAGAAAGGGAATTATTGAAGTTCGCTGTTTGACTGCGGTAAATGCTTCACCATAGCGGTTGCTCAAACGGCGATCGCCATGCCAAACTCCAAATAAGTGGTGTAAGACCAAACCTATGGATGTAACAAGAGTAAAGGTAGTACCTAACCAGAGGGTATGGGCAAGACACCAAATCACTTGTCCTACCATTTGCGGATGGCGGGTAATGCGAATAATTCCCGTCTCATAAAGATGGACTTGGGGCTTTTGAATAGCCGCAATTTCTAGTAGATTGAAAGTAGCAGGATACAAAAATAAAAACGAAATCGCTGATAATACCCAAACTACTGCTTTTACTCCCGGTATGCCTTGCACTTGCCAAAGTTGCAAACCATCATAACGGTGGTTAAAAAAGTAAGTGATTAATATCACTGCTAAGGGTAAGCTAACTAATGCAAACAAAATGCGATATAGCCTTGGTCCGATGTGTGTTTCTGCCCAAGGACGCAAAGCAGCGCCTCCGCTGTGGGCGATCGCAAAAGCTAATTGTAATCCCAGCATCACAAAATGACTGGTGGTGAACCAAGGATTCGGCATCATAGACACAACTCAATTCCAGATTAAAAATTTAAAATTCTCAATGAAAGAAGCTACTATTGGTAAGCATCTTGACCTTTAACAGATTATACACAAGAGGATTTTAGTCAAGATGTTGTGGTAATGTCTTTTTCGTATCAAGCCTTCAAATGTAACAATGTCATAAATCATGCCTAGCTACAAAGCTATCCACCCTGATTTATTGCCAAATCCGCTCCTTTCAAAGTTTGTGGGTTGAGCCTTATGTCTGACCTTCCTTTCACTTTAGATCAGTTACGCATTCTCAAAGCGATCGCTCAAGAAGGGAGCTTCAAACGCGCCGCTGATAGTCTTTACGTCTCTCAACCAGCAGTCAGTTTACAGGTTCAAAACCTAGAACGCCAGCTGGATGTCCCCTTATTCGACAGGGGAGGACGACGCGCTCAATTAACCGAAGCAGGGCATCTACTCCTGAGCTACGGTGAAAAAATTCTCAGTCTGTGTCAAGAAACTTGCCGTGCGATCGAGGATTTACAAAATCTTCAAGGCGGTACTTTAATTGTCGGAGCTTCTCAAACTACGGGTACTTATCTTTTGCCGCGCATGATTGGGATGTTCCGCCAAAAATATCCCGATGTGGCTGTACAACTCCACGTCCACTCTACCCGTCGTACCGCTTGGAGTGTGGCTAATGGACAAGTTGATCTAGCAATTATCGGTGGTGAGATACCCGGTGAACTGACAGAATCTTTGGAAATTGTTCCTTATGCTGAAGACGAACTGGCGCTAATTTTGCCTACATTCCATCCCTTTACCAAATTAGATACCATTCAAAAAGACGACCTATATAAGCTGCAATTTATTGCTCTCGATTCCCAATCTACTATCCGCAAAGTCATTGATCAGGTACTAGCACGCTGTGAAATTGATACCAGGCGGTTTAAATTTGAAATGGAACTAAATTCCATTGAAGCAATTAAAAATGCAGTGCAGTCTGGTTTAGGGGCTGCTTTTGTCTCTACTTCTGCGATCGCTAAAGAATTACAAATGGGTGTGTTACACCGTACTCCCATTGAAGGTGTAGTTGTCAAGCGAACTCTGTGGCTGATTTTTAATCCCAATCGTTATCGTTCCAAAGCAGCAGAAGCTTTTAGTCAGGAAATTTTACCTCAGTTTGCTACCCCTGGATGGGATGGCGATACGTTAAAATTATCACAAAAGAATCTAGTGGTAACTGCATTGGATACATTAACGCCCAACCTAGCTGACGCAGAATAAACATTTTGTCAGTAGTCAGTAGTCAGTAATCAAAAGTATAGTAGGTGACAGGTGACAGGTGACAGAGTTAAAAGTCTGTTTTTGTATAGTTTTTATCGTCAATTCGTGAACTACCGCCTTGTTTGTTGCTATATATAGCTGACTAATGACTAATGACTGATGACAAATAACTAACATGGAAGTTTACTGTACCCGTCCACGCTGCCCACGTCCAAAAAACCATTTTGCGGATTTAGATGATATTACAACCCTAAGAACTACTCAGCAAAAATTCTGCACTAGTTGCGGTATGCCGTTGTTATTAGATGGTCGCTATGTACCCACTAAACTTTTGGGAAGAGGCGGCTTTGGGGCTGCATTTTTGGCAAGCGATCGCCGGATTCCCGGTATGCGACAATGTGTAGTTAAGCAATTCCAACCCGCAGGCAATTTAACATCAACGCAACTACAACTGGCACAACAACTGTTTGAAAGAGAAGCAGAAGTTTTATCTCAGATAGGTAATGAACATGAGCAAATTCCTGATTTATTTGCTTTTTTCCCTGTAGCTGTCCAAAGTTTACAACCAGGACAACAAGAGCAATTTTTTTATCTAGTCCAAGAATATATTGATGGGCAAAATCTAGAAGAAGAATTAGTTCAAGAAGGCAAATTTTCGGAAATAGGGATCATCCAAATACTTACAGAAATTCTCCCAGTTCTCACTTTTATCCACGACAAAGGCATTATCCACAGAGATATTAAACCCTCCAATATTATGCGCCGTCGGGATGGTAGACTATTTCTCTTGGATTTTGGCGCTGTTAAACAAGTGACTAATGCCCCTGGTGGTTCTACTGCTTCTACAGGAATTTATTCTCTGGGATTTGCACCACCGGAACAAATGTCTGGAAATCAAGTGTTTCCATCTACAGATTTATACGCTTTAGCTGTCACCCTCATTACCTTACTCACAGGTCAAGAAGCAAATAAACTATTTGATGCCTACAATAATCAGTGGCAATGGCGCACACAAGCCACTGTCAACGATAGACTAGCGGATATTTTAGACAAAATGCTGCTACCTGCTGCCAATCAACGCTTTCAGTCAGCCGCAGAAGTTCTAGAAGCTTTGTCTCCACCACCTCCCACAATTCTTCCCACAGCTTTACCACAGCCGCAAATACAACCAATACCACAGCCACAACCACAACCACCACAACCAATACCAGTAAAATCAGCTTTTGCTACATGGGAATTACTAGCTGGGGCGGCTTTTAGTGGGTTTGAAGGGGCATTAATAGCGATCGCACTTTTTAGTTTAGTTAAAAACCCCATTATTACTTTCGCTATTGCTGTTGTAATTCTGAGTGGTTTGATTTTTGCTCAAACTAGACGCTGGTTGGAAAAATTTGATTTATTAATTATCCCCGGAATTACTTTTGCAATTATATTTTTTATGCCATTTTTACGAGGAGGGATTGTTATTCAGCAAGTAATTATTTTAGCAGTTGCTTCCGCCTTAATTGCCATTGCAGTGACAACATTATTTCGTCTGATTTATAAATTAATATCTTCAATAATTTAGAAAAGCTAATGGTTGAAAACGTATGTTACAAAAAGAAGTCAAAGTATTAATTTTTTCTTTATTATTAACAACTGGCATACTGGGAATCGGGTTATGGTTATTTTTGCCTAAAATTACTGGTATTCCAAATATTAAATCACCAGATAATAATGGATTAAATAACAACAATCAATCAATTACCGAACGCATTAGTTTTGGAGAAAAAATATTCAGTCCTGGTGATATTTCTCTAGCTAAAAAAGATGCTATTAAAGCTATTGCTGCTAAAAATTATGAGCCAGCGATTGCCAATTTCACAGCCGCTCTCAAACTTAAACCAAATGATCCCGAATCTCTGATATATCTGAATAATGCTCGTATCGGCTTGACAAAAAGCTATAGCATTGTCGCATCTGTACCTATTGGTACTGACCCAAATGCAGCATTAGAAATTTTACGGGGTATTGCTCAAGCCCAAAATGAAATTAATACTACTGGTAAAATTAACGGAATTCCCTTAAAAGTAGGCATAGCTAACGACGATGATAATCCAGAAATATCTCCACAAATCGCAGCTAACCTAGTCAAAAATCCAGAGGTGCTAGGTGTCGTTTGCTGTACTACTAGCGATTCCACCTTAGCCGCAGGTACTGTTTACAATTCTGGAAAACTTGTCACCATTTCCCCTACTAGCACTTCTGTAAAAATTACCAACTTTAGCCCCTACATTTTTCGCACTGTTCCCAGTGATTTCATGGCTGCTAGAAGCTTAGTCAACTACATGATCAAAACTTCGCAAAAGAAAAAAGCAGCAGTGTTTTTCAATTCTCAAAGCGGCTATAGTCAGTCACTCAAATCGGAGTTTGTTTCATCTATTTTACTGGAGGGTGGAGAAGTAACTGCTGAATTTGATTTAGCCCAAGCAAATTTCAGTGCGTCTCAAAGTGTAGAACAGGCACTTGGTCAAAATGCAGAAGTTTTAATGTTAGCGGCTAACACCGAAACTTTAGACAAAGCATTGCAAGTAGTTCAGGTAAATCAAAAACGTCTGACATTACTCGCAGGAGATGATGTTTACACACTGAAAACTTTGGAAATTGGGAGAGAACAAGCTGTAGGAATGATAGTAGCTGTTCCTTGGCACATTGATGGTGATTCCAAGTCAGATTTTCCCAAAAAATCTCGACAGTTATGGGGCGCTGATGTGAGTTGGCGTACTGCCTTGTCCTATGATGCCACACGAGCCTTGATTGCGGCATTAGAAACCGATCCCAGCCGTGCTGGAGTCCAAAAAGCCCTGTTATCACCTAAATTTTCTTCCACAGGTGCTGCTGGGGAAATTCGCTTTTTACCAACAGGCGATCGCAATACCTCAGTCCAACTGGTAAAAATTGTTCCCGGTAATCGCTCTCGTGCTGGATATGATTTTGAGCCGATCCCTAAAAATTGAAAAATTCAACAAAAAAGGAGTCAGGAGTCAGGAGTCAGGAGTCAGAATTGAATTCTGTAGCTTGCTTCCCACACGGGATTCTGAATTTTGAGTTCTTATTTAAACTAAGACAATTAAACCGATAAAATCATGGAAAAACCCGCTAATCCTCAGTATCCAATTCATCCATTGCTGCAACACCGTTGGAGTCCTTTAGCATTTTCTAACAAACCCATTGCCACAGAAACAATTTGTAGTTTATTAGAAGCGGCTCGTTGGACAGCATCTTGTTACAATGAGCAACCTTGGCATTTCATAGTGGCGACTGTGGAGAATCCAGAAGAATTTAATAAGTTGCTAAGTTGTTTAGTTGAAGCAAATCAAATCTGGGCGAAAAATGCTCCTGTTTTGATGATTGCAGTAGCCAAGCTTAATTTTGAGAAAAATGGCAATCCTAACCGTCATGCTTTGTATGATGTGGGGGCAGCAGTTTGTAGTCTCACCATTCAGGCTACCTCCTTGGGGTTATTTGTCCACCAAATGGGCGGATTTGACGCTACCAAGGCACGAGAAGTATACAACATTCCAGAGGGATATGAGCCAATAACGGCGATCGCCATTGGTTATCCAGGCGACCCCCAAACCTTACCAGAACAATACCAACAACGGGAATTTGCACCACGTCAACGCCAACCCCAAGAGGCATTTGTATTTACAGGTAATTGGGGAAACAATTAAATACTGACCGCTGACCGCTGCTATATTGCCATCCAACTGTGGATTAATTCACTATGTCTCAAAAAAACGAAACGCTGGTTCTGACAATATCTCTGTTAACAACAATTTTATTGATAGCTGGTGGTTTTTGGTGGTTTAGCAGCAAATCAAATGTTGACCTAAATAAAGTTATTAACTCCCAGTCAAATAATTCTAGTTCCAGTAATCAAAACCAACCACAGAACACATCCGCGCAACCTCAAGGTACCACCTTCACTGCTGTCAAGAATGTCCCCACCGGATTATTTAACTATGGAGGCAGTACATCTTGGGCTCCCATTCGACTGGCAATTGATCCCGCAATTCAAGCAGCAAGACCAGAGTTTCGGCTACGTTATGTACAACCGAGTAATGCGGCTCCAGGCTCTGGTACTGGGATACAGTCATTAATTGATGGTCAACTAACTTTTGTCCATTCCTCCCGACCAATTTTAGACCAAGAGTTAAGCCGCGCCCAGCAGCGTGGGTTTAAACTCAATCAAATTCCTGTAGCCATTGATGGACTAGCAATAGCTGTTAACCCCAACCTGAATATCCCAGGATTAACAATAGACCAACTTAAATCAATCTACACAGGCAAGATCAATAATTGGAACCAAGTCGGTGGCCCCAATTTGCCGATCAAGCCGTTTTCTCGTCGTCTCAATGATGGCGGCACAGTAGAACTTTTTGTCCAAGACATTTTGGGTGGTCAAGCTTTCAGCCCCCAAGTAGAGTTTATCTCCACGACCACCCAAGCCTTAAAAAAATTGGCTGATAGTCCTGGTGGAATCTATTACGCATCTGCCCCAGAGGTTGTTCCTCAATGTTCGATTAAACCCTTACCCTTGGGACGAATGCCAGGACAATACATTGCTCCCTATCAAGAACCATTTATTCTCCCTAATGAATGTCCTGATAAACGGAATCAATTGAACATTAAGGCGTTTCAATCAGGAAAATACCCGATTACCCGCAATCTGTTTGTGGTGGTCAAACAGAATGGTCAAACTGAAGAGCAAGCTGGTGTTGCTTATGCTAACTTACTGCTAACAGAGCAGGGACAGGAACTAATTACCCAAACTGGGTTTGTTAAAATCCGCTGACTCCTGCTAGTTATGGCTTCTAAAATAGCAAGTACCAAGTTAATACGCTTTTAAAGTGGCTTCTGAATTGCGCTTTAGTTGGTTCTGTTAATTGACTCTGCTGGCAAGCAGATCAAATTATCCCCTTGGGTGAGGATTAGTCCACGTTGGCGCAATTTACCCATTAAACGGGTAACTGTGACACGAGTTGAACCAATGGCGCTACCAATTTGGGCATGAGTAAGAGGGAAGGGCAAGCAATAGCCACGAATTACATCAGGATCGGTTTCGCTCATTGCTGGCTCTCCATATTCCTCAATCAGCAAGGTGAGGAATCCTAGTAGTCTGTCAATTGTGCGTCGTTGTCCCAATGCACTAAGCCATAACAGCTTGCGTTGGTGTTGATATCTAAAGGCATCCATTACTTCACGACGGAAGTGAGGCCAGTTATCTAAATCATGCCAATACATCCATAAAACCGCAGTTTGGTCAACGTGGGCATAAGACTGGAGAGTGAATGGTGACTGAGCCACAATTTCAAAAGGTTGTCCTGCTCCCACAAAACCTAAGAAGGCTTCTTCTGGGGTTCTATTGATGCGTCGAGATGTTAATTGGCTGGCAGTGGCACTAACTTGGGCTGTTCCTACCATACGGATTGCACCCCTTTGGACTAAATAGAGCAAGCCAGGTCTGGCGGGAATGCGCTCATCTTTGCTGAAGGTGCGGCAGCGGTAGTGTTCTTGAGCCCAATCAAGAATTCGTTGCCAAGTTAGAAAAGGCCGTGATGCTTCGGAAAAGGAGGATTGAGATTGCATAGGTAACAAAGAGCGTTCGGCTGAAGACAAAGACTAAATAAAAAGGTGCAAGGAGTGTCTTTGTGTTAACAGGGTAGGCTTAACGCCTAACAGCGTCAGCTATCCAAAGAGTACAAAGCAGTTTTTGCTATCTACTCTTTTGTTATACTTCTTACTGTACAATGAGGGTAGTAAAGTTTACTCACTAAACATCAATTATTCATGAAATTTTATCCTACTCTCATATTTCTTTACCTAGATTAAACTTCTATCTAAAGGTGGATGGAACAGGATAAAATGGTGATAATCACAAAAGTTCCCCAAATAGCTACGTGCATTATTGGCTACTTTTTAAGAAGTATACCTCAAATAAACAATTAGTATATCTCCAGTTTTTGAATTTTCTAAGTGTTTATACTAAGGATGAAGCAATTCTAAGCATAGGGAAGGGAAAAATTCCTCTATATCAAGACACAGATGCTGAAAAAGTTTTATATATTTCCAGTCTAGGTCAGCAACTTTCAGCATCTAAAAATTTAGATGTAACAGCAATTATCAGGGAACTTGCTGCTTATTTATCAGCAAATTGTAGCGAAATTTTTACTGTGCAAATAGTTCCTCCTGATTGGATTCATATAAAACTAACTGATCTGACTTTAGCGTGGTGGTTAAATAATCTGACCGTCGATAGTTCAAGGCTAGAGATGATGAAAGGGGAGATAGGAAGATGGGGAGATGGAGAGAATAATATATTACTTTCTGCCCGTTGCTCCTTGTCCCCTGACTCTTCTTTCCTGAGAAATAACAAGAAATCATTCTTTACAATCCAATATGCTCACGCACGCTGCTGTTCGTTATTACGATTAGCTCATCAAGAAGAATTAATTCAACTGACAAATAATGATGCTAATGTTCAGTGTTTTCTGTCCGCACAGGCTATACCCTGGTTAAATTCTGATCAAACACTCCGTTTCTATCAATTAGAGGAGATTCGACTTCTTCATCAGTTAGTAAAAATGGTGGATGATTTGGTCGTTTCTGATGTTAGTAGCTCGGTTAATTGGGAAAAGGCGGCATTGAAATTAAGCCAAGCTTTTGAAAGCTTTTGGTGTCACTGCCGAATTTGGGGTGAGGTGAAAATTAAGTCTTTGGAGTTAGCACAAGCCAGACTGGGATTGTTAATAGCTACACAGTTGGTGTTGAGGACTGTATTAGAAACGAAATTAGGTGTGTTTGCACCTGTTGAGTTGTAAATAATCTCTGGTTTTTCCTGAAGGAAGCTCTATTTCCTAGTGAGCATCCCAATTTTGCAAAAATGTAGAATAAGTATCTGAAAACTCTCTTCTTTCTTCTTACCTATGCCTTCGGCACGCTACGCGAACGTGTCCTTCGCTTCTATCCCTAACGGGACGCTCCGCGAACGTGGTTCGTTCATTTCATGTCTTGACCTCAAGCAAAAAATAAACTTACACATTTAGGATGCTCCCATTTCCTATGACCAAAAAACGAGATGCAAGCCCCTGGCTTTAGACATGAGGATAAGTCGGTAAATCCAAAATATAAAATCCTATTGACGCGATGAATCTACTAGGCTATATTAACTGGTGTGTGAGGAGCGAACCAGCAAGGACACCGAGACGAAACACGGCCAGTCGTCGGTGTCCTTTCTGATGTTTAGAGCAAAAATTTTTCAATTGCGATCGCAACTCCATCATTTTCTACACTCGGAGCTACCCAATCAGATATAGCTTGTACTGATTCTGGGGCGCTACCCATAGCTATACCAGTACCTGCATACTCCAGCATTTCTACATCATTGAAGTTATCACCAATAGTCATGACGTTATTACTGTCTAATCCCAGCAATTCTTCTGCTAGATAACGGACAGCACTTCCTTTGTTCACAACAGGATTCGTTGCTTCCAAGAAGGTAGCAACAGAAGTTGTCATATATAATTCTGCTGGTGTGTATTGAAGACGTAAATTACTCAAAAGTGTTTGAATTAAATTCGCGTCATCACACAAAGCTAAAACCTTTGTGGGTTCCTTACTTAAGATTTGACGTAAATCACCAACAGCTATGGGAGTAACACCGCAGCGTTGGGCATAATTTTCTGTTTCCGTGGTGATTTCCCGCACATAAAGCTGGTCATTGATGTAAAAATGGATAGACAGTAGAGAAAGTAATTCAGGTTGTTCAAAATAGTCTAGTAATTGCTGGGCAATTTCCCTGGAAACAGCCAAATGACGATGAATCTTTTGGTTACTTGGGTCTTGAATCCAAGCCCCTTGATAGGCTACCAATGGTAGAGTAGAATTAATTTCTTGATGGAATCGCAAAGCTGAACAATACATTCTACCCGTGGCTATGGCAACTTGAATGCCCCTGGCTTGTGCTGCATGAATGGCTTGCTTGACAGTTTCACTTACTTGATTGTCATGTCCTGCGATCGTACCATCTATATCTAAAACTAATAGCTTGATATCATTTGCAACAGCAGATGCTTTATGCATAAGTTCCCTAGAATCAAAGTCCCAGTAAAAGATTAACAGTCTGTGGCACAGAATAGAGAGTATTTTAGGTAGAAAATATTTTCCCTAAAAATAGCAATTTATCGCATCCTGGTAGATACGATAAAAAATAACTAAATATATTCACACCGTAGACTGTTCAATCCTAAAAAATTGGATTAGAGGGTAACAAATCTCTCAATTACAGAAATCTATGACTTTGAGATGTTGAATCGGCTTTTTTTTGTTTGTGACAACAAACCAAAACCAGCAATTAGACCAAATCCCAGTAAAGTCGAGGGTTCAGGTACTTGAGTCGAAGTGGGAGCATTGTAGTTATATGTAACTTTAAGTTGTCCTTTCGCAAGTGTACCAATTTGAGAAATAATGTTACCCGATCCTGTGACACTTGATTGAGCTATGGCCGACAGTAAAAAGTCTACATTGCCAGAACCAATAAATGCTTGTAGGTTATTGGTTAAAGTCCGAGTAGCAACTTCTTCATCTAGAATGTTATCAAGATTGCTCCCAGAAGTGCCGCTAAAATCAATTACATTGTCAAAAGCCGTTGCATTGTAGGATTTAGAATTACTGGGTGTGATGGAAAATAAGTTTGTACCGTCCTGAGTTAAATTGAGTATTGCACCAATATTTGCTGTGATTGCAGATGGAGAAGCATCCAAGCTTTCAAATCTGGCACTTCCATTGATGTAACCAACAATATCCAAGGTGACACTATTCAATGTTCCCAGAGAAGCATCGAATTTCTGCAAACTCAGTGTTTTAGTGAAATTGGTTAAAGAAAAATCTCCAGAAGAAGCAGTATAGCTAATAGAAGCTGCATTAGCAGTTCCAGCAGTTGCCACAATTCCAGCTAAGGTGCCAACAGCTGCTAAAGTAGTGAAAAATTTAGAGTTCATGGATAGATTGCTGTGTAAAAAAAATTGCTGTTACTAACTAAATATCTAACCTAAATATTACGTTTGCTGCTTTAGTAAATATACGTAATTAATTCTAAATTTTTGATGTTGATGATTCTTATAGATATTAAAATATTACTTAGGTATATCCAATATATTCCAACATCCATAGCCATCCTATTTGATTATTGATAGCTTGTTTGGCGTAGCCATACAAAAATACGTACACCTAAATATTCTAAAACCCTTTCACCTCTTGCCTCTTACCTGCTGCTTACGCCAAGCTGCGCTATCATAAACCAAACCGGACTCCTATATTTTATTTAAGTAATATCTACATCAGAAAAAATACTAGCTATCATAAGGTAATGTCTCAAAATTCTGTTAGCCATTTGACTCCTCACTCTACCATTACAAATAATCCTACGTTTATTCTCGTAGATGGACATTCTCTAGCTTTTCGTTCCTACTTTGCTTTTGCTAAAGGTAAAAACGGAGGACTAAGGACAAAAGCTGGTATTCCTACTAGTGTTTGTTTTGGCTTTATTAAGTGCTTATTAGAGGTAATGACCACTCAACAGCCGCAAGCAATAGCTGTAGCTTTTGATTTAGGATTGCCAACTTTTCGTCATGAAGCTGATGATACTTATAAAGCGGATCGTTTAGAAACACCAGAAGATTTTATTCCCGATTTAGAAAATCTGAATGAGTTATTGAGAGGTTTAAACTTACCGATTTTTACAGCACCAGGTTATGAAGCAGATGATGTTTTGGGAACTCTAGCACAAAAAGCATCTGCGGCTGGTTATCGGGTCAAGATTCTTTCTGGTGATCGGGATTTATTTCAACTTATTGATGCAGATAAGGGTATTACAGTTTTAAATTTTAGTCCAGAAGCATTGAAGCGTTCTGCAAATAGTATCAGTGAATTTCAAGCAGAACAAGTTAAAGAAAAAATAGGCGTATTACCTACACAAATTGTTGATTTTAAAGCTCTTTGTGGTGATAAATCAGATAATATTCCTGGAGTTAGAGGAATAGGGGAAAAAACAGCAGTAAAACTGCTAAATATTTATAATTCCCTTGATGAAATCTATGCAAAATTAGACGAAATTACAGGTTCAACACAGGAAAAATTGATTGCAGGTAAAGAAGATGCTTTACATTCTCGCTATTTAGCACAGATAGTTGTGGATGTACCTTTAGAAGTTAATTTAGAGGATTGTCAATTAACAGGTTTTGAAACTGAACAGTTAATTCCCATCTTAGAAAAATTAGAATTTAAGAAATTTTTAGACCAAATCAACGAACTACAACAAAAATTCGGTGGGCAGGTTCTAGAAACAAAAGTAGAAGAAATCAATACCACTCAAGAAGAAGATGATTTATGGTTCTTTAGTGCAGAAGATACAGCTAATACAGAAAAAAGACCAGATTCATCAATTCAGATACGTATTATTAACACTGAAGATAAATTACAAGAATTAATTGCTATTCTGGAAAACTGCACCAACCCAGAAAAACCTGTTGCTTGGGATACAGAAACCACCGCATTAGAACCAAGAGATGCAGCTTTAGTAGGAATTGGCTGTTGTTGGGGAACGGGATCTAATGAAGTTGCTTATATTCCTGTTGGGCATAAAATAGGGCATAATTTGCAATTAGATTTAGTAGTATCAGCATTACGTCCAATTTTGGAAAATGCTAATTATCCCAAAACTTTTCAAAATGCCAAATTTGATAGATTAATTTTTAAATGTCAGGGAATTGATTTAGCAGGGGTAGTATTTGATCCCATGTTAGCAAGTTATTTAATCAATCCCGATACTACCCATAATTTAAGTGATTTATCTTTAAGACATTTGGGATTACAACTAACTGAATATAATGATATTGTTACCAAAACAGGTAGAAAAGAACCCCCAAAAACTATTGCTGATATTGGAATTGATACAGTAGCATATTATTGTGGTACTCAAGTTTATGCCACATTTCAATTAGTTGATAAATTGCGTGGTGAGTTGAACAAAACACCAGATTTAGCTAAATTATTGGTGGAAGTAGAGCAACCGCTAGAAGCAGTGTTAGCGGAAATGGAATATACAGGGGTGAGAATTAATTCTAGTTATCTGCAAGAATTATCTCAGCAATTGGAATCTGAATTAGCTAAATTAGAAATACAAGCAACTGAGATTGCTGGTGAGAAATTCAATTTAGGTTCTCCCAAGCAATTGAGTTATATTTTGTTTGATAAACTCGGTTTAAGTACCAAATATTCCCGCAAAATTCAAACTGGTTATTCTACAGATGCTGCGACTTTAGAAAAACTCCAAGAAGTTGATAATACTGGCTTTGTTGATGCAATTATTGAATATCGGACTTTATCAAAATTAAAATCTACTTATGTAGATGCGTTACCAGCGTTGGTTCATCCCCAAAGTCAAAGGTTACATACTGATTTTAACCAAACTGCAACTTCTACAGGGAGGTTATCTTCTTCTAATCCGAATTTGCAAAATATTCCTATTCGTACTGCTTTTAGTAGACAAATTAGAAAAGCGTTTTTACCAGAATCTGGATGGTTGATGGTAGCTGCTGATTATTCTCAAATTGAGTTAAGAATTTTGGCGCATTTGAGTCAAGAACCTGTGCTGGTAAAAGCATATCAACAAAATGAAGATATTCACACTGTCACAGCTAAATTGGTATTTGAAAAAGGTGAAGTGACATCAGAAGAAAGACGTTTTGCCAAAACAATTAATTTTGGTGTTATTTATGGTATGGGTTCGCTGAAGTTTGCACGTTCTACAGGTGTAGATAAAGCAAATGCTAATGAATTTATTAAGCGATTTAATGAACGATATCCCCAAGTATTTGCATATTTGGAAAAAGTAAAAAAAGAAGCTATTTCTCAAGGATATGTAGAAACTATTTTGGGAAGAAGGCGTTATTTGGATTTTACTAGTAAAAGCTTAAAGGAGTTAAAAGGCAGAAATTTAGAAGATATTGATTTGAGTAAGTTAAAGAATTTGGGTGCTTATGATGCGGGGTTACTTCGTTCTGCTGCAAATGCACCAATTCAAGGTTCGAGTGCGGATATTATTAAAATCGCCATGGTGCAATTACATGAAGTTTTGAAGAAATATCAAGCGCGGTTGTTGTTGCAAGTTCACGATGAATTAGTGTTTGAAGTTCCTCCTCAAGAATGGGAAGAATTGCAATTACAAATTAAGTCAGTGATGGAAAATGCTGTGAGTTTAAGTGTACCTTTAGTGGTGGATGTGCGTGCGGGTGATAATTGGATGGAGACGAAGTAATAGAGCAGAGTATGTAAGAAAATGAAAATAACAATAAAAAATACATATTGTTAAGAAAATTATAATAAATTACCCTCAACTGAGATGATGGATGTAGGTGAGCAAGTAGCAATTAAAGAAGCAGTTTGTTAATCTATCATTTTTGAATTTTTTTTCACACAAATAGTTTTTTTAACATCAACTGGCTACTATATCACCCCTAGACTTGTTTGTTGAAAATAATTGGGGTGTATATGAAAACAAATCTTTCTTCACCATTGTATTGCCAAATCAGGTTTGAAACAGAAAGTAATGCGACTAGGCAATACTTACAGGCAATGGAACGTTTATTATTAGTAGTTCAAGACCTTTCCCTTGCCCGTAGTTTAGAAAGAATTATGGAAATTGTGCGGGTAGCTGCACGGGATTTGACAGGGTCAGATGGAGCAAGTTTTGTACTTAGGGACAACGGTTGCTGTTACTATGCTGATGAGGATGCGATCGCTCCACTTTGGAAAGGTCAAAGATTTCCTATGAATATTTGTATTGGTGGTTGGGCGATGTTTAACCGTCAACCCGCGATTATTGAAGATGTAAGTGTTGATGAGCGCGTTCCCCATGTTGCCTATAAACCTACATTTATCAAAAGTATGGTGATGGCTCCTATTCGCATTCAAGAACCTATAGGGGCTATTGGCACTTACTGGGCAACTCATCATGAACCTACTTTGGAAGAAGTAAAGGTGTTGCAAGCATTGGCAGATGTTACATCTGTAGCAATGGAAAATGTAGAAGTTTATTCAGAGTTAGAACAGCGAGTCAAAGACCGGACTATTGCTTTAGAAAAAGAAATTGAAGAACGAAAAGCCGCAGAAGCAGAAGTACGCCGTCTTTCTTTAACTGACGAACTGACAGGTTTATACAATCGACGAGGTTTTTTTGTACTTGCAGAACAACAGTTAAAATTAGCCGAACGCTCTCAAATTCCTACCTGTTTAATGTTTATTGATTTAGATGGACTCAAACAAATCAATGATCAATTAGGTCATGAAATGGGTGATGCTGCTATTGTGGCTTCTGCAAACTTAATTAAACAAACTTTTCGTAGTTCTGATACTTTGGGTAGATTGGGTGGTGATGAATTTGTGGTGTTACTGCAAGGTAAAGACCCCAGTTTAGAGGTGATGATCGCGCGACTACAATCTTCTATTGATGAGTATAATAAGTCTGAAAATAAGCCATTTAATGTGTCAATGAGTATAGGGGTAGTGAATTATGATTATAGTCAACCAATGTCTTTAGATCATTTAATTACTTTGGCAGATGAATTGATGTACCAACAAAAACGAGCTAGAAAAAAGAACGAGGGTGATAAAATTGTCAGAATTCAGGCATTGGAAACCCAGTCAAAGAACCAGGTACAGAATTGAATTTGGTTTATTAACATACCTTTAGTTGCAATCAGGAACAGAAATTCAAATGTATGTGATGAAATAGCTAAATATGCCTATCTACGGTGCTGATCTGATTGATTTTGAAGGTGTAAATGGGGAAAGATACTGGTTTCATGAACCTTATGCTTTCACTGGTGTAGCTGATATTGATGAAAGGCTAAGTGGTTTTCCTGTAGCGGTGTTTCTTCCTAGTCATCGACCTGTAAAGGATACACCTCTAATCATTGGTTTACAAGGGATGTGTGCGCCCTATCGCTGGAATAATTTTATTATCCCGACGTTAACACAGATGGGTATTGCTGTGGCTTTATTTGATACTCCATTCGCGGGGGAAAGAAGTTTGGTAAGAACATTTACGGCGATGGTAGAAAATGAAATTAAGCCTTTAGTTGATCGGGGTATTCCATTTAATACAGAACTTTTATCAAAAATATTTCAGCAGACTGCGGTAGATATTACAAGAATTCAACAATTTTGTTGTGAAAGATATGGTCTTAGTGACCGTTTGGGGTTGTTTGGTGTGAGTATGGGGGTTTTATTTAGTTCTTATACTTTTACTGCTCATGGAATTGGAGAAAGATTATTAGGTACAATTGGTCATGCTGACCTTACAACTTTTGCTAATAGTTGGGGACGAGGAATTTTAACAGATTTAGCTGCTTCACCTGTGGGAACTTTAGCAGAAATGATTTTAGGAAAAATGCAACCACAATTAAAGCCTGTGGTGCAGATGCTGAAATTAGCTAATAATTTGAAATATCCTGATAAATATGCTCAATTTTGCAACCCGATGACTTATGTTGAGCAAGTGCAGTTACCGCGACGGGTGAGATTTTTGGTAGGTGCGAATGACCCAATTGTTAATGTTAAAAATGCTCAAGCTTGCGCTCAATCTTTTCCTGATGGTGATTGTTATGTGGTTCCAGGATTAGGTCATGGAAATAGGCAATTTGGTCCGACATTTGTTGATCATGCGCGTTATTTTTTGAGTACGCAGCTAGGGGATTGGTAGAAAATTTACAATTTAGGAGTCAGGAGTCAGGAGTCAGGTCAGGAGTCAGGAGTCAGGAGTCAGGAGTCAGGAGTCAGGAGTCAGGAGTCAGGTCAGGAGTCAGATTTTAAACTACCAATTACCAATTACCAATTACCCATTACCAATCACCAATCACCAATTATTTACCCTAATCAACTGACCATCTCCTGTTCCTCGCGCCATAATTGATATAAACGATTTGCAGGAATGGTCAAATACAAAATATCATCTGCGCTCAAATTAGTGTCCAACAAATCCCAACCATGTAAAGTTTGATGATTTGTTTCTACATACAAAGGGACAAAATCGGCATATCTGGCTACATCTTTCACCCACTGACCACAAAAAGGATGATTAGGAGTAATCAAAGTTGCAAAAGCAACCCATAGATTATCGGCAATAATGCCATTACCAATAATTCTACCTCCCAGGGCGGCGGCTGCAAAAGCTGGTGCTGCTAATTCTGCTGGACTTAATACAGCTTCAAAATCAAATACCTGTTGTGCCATGCCTGCAAAATCAGGGTCAGCATAATGAACAATAACAGAAATTTTTGGTGTTAAACCTTTGGCTTTGAGGGCAATTTCTAAGTTAGTAGCATCGTTATTAGTAACTGCTAAAACTGCGGCTGCGGTATCTATATTACTTGTTTGTAGAGTTGTGCGGAAACTTGCATCTGCAAGAATGACAGGAATACTCATTCCTCTAGCAGTGTTGACAAATCTATTATTAGGATCAGTTTCAATTACTACTACTTCATGTCCACTTGTGTGTAGTTGCTGAATTATTCTAATACCAATACCACTTAAACCACAGACAATATAATGATTACGTTGAGGAATTCTGGCAGCATCCCAAAATTGTTTCAGACGAGTTCCTAAAACAAAATCGGTAAGCATAGCATACCAAATACCAAAGACTACTGCTCCGGCCAACATCATGAAAACTGTAAATAATTTAATGCTGTTGGGTGCGTTTTCTACTACTTTGTCATTACCACCAGCACCTGTGATCATGCCAACAGCAAAATATAAAGCATCAACGAATGAGATGTTTAATTTGGTAGAGACATAAGTAAATGTAGCGATTAAAATAATTACTAATACTGCCATTGCCATGACAATGACTGACCTTGCGTGTTTCTGAAATTGCTGGATACTGGTGAAAATTTTGAAGAGTTTTCTTCCCCATGATTTGCGTGTGTGATTAATGCGGGGTTGAGTACCAATAATTAAGCGATCGCCTAATTTTAAGCGTTGTTCTGCTAATACGGCTGCTACTAGATTCATCTTCCCAAATACGGGGAGATAATAAATCAACATCCGCGATTTATCTTCCCACAAATCACTGATTTTTTTACCTCTCCAAGGATGATCTTCATGGATATATTCTTCCTGAATTGGCCAAGTTTGATCAAATAATTTAATTTGTCCGATTGCTTGATTTCCCAAAGCTGCAAAAGTAAATACTGGTGCTGCCAAACCAACAACACTCATACTTAAATGATCAATAAGTGTGTGATCTAAACGTTCACCCAAATTTGTGTTATAAAAGCGGTTAATAATCCGAATCTGAGGATTCAGAACTCGCGCTTGCATCATAATTGACAAATTTACCGCATCATCAGAACCAGCAATTACTAAAGTATTAGCCTTTTCAATTCCTGCTGCTTGCAAGGTAGAAGCTGCACATAATTCACCAACAATTACATCCCCTGTAGCTTCTCCAGGAATGGGTTTGCGATGAATACCAACAACTAAAGCACCCTGTTGTCTCAGCAGACGAAAGATTTTATATCCGGTACGTCCTAAGCCGCAAACAATAATTCGAGGTTTCATGAAACAGCAGCATAATTTACAGACAAAACAGACAAAGCTGCATATCAGTTATTAATCTCTATTGTTGCCTGATTTCTGCAAATAGAACTGTAACTGAACACACGATTTGACACTCTTCGGATAAAGCCACGGAGATTTTACATTCATCCTCCAGAAACTGCCTAATACCTGTAAAATTTTAGGGTGATTTGATCAGGGGTTTGTAACATTCTTATGGCGCTTTATCTGGATTCTGCGATCGCATCGGAAGCCGAAATTGTTCAACATTGGGGTTGGGTAAAAGGCATCACCACCAATCCTACTTTGTTAGCACAGGCTGATACCCCACCCGAAAACACCTTAAAAACTTTGGTTGCTTTAACTTCTGGCCCAGTTTACTACCAACTCCTGTCCGCTGATAAAAAGAGCATGATCGCAGAAGGAAAGAAGGCTTTTGCAATTCTTGGTTCTCAAACCATCTTGAAAATTCCAGCTACACCGCTAGGGTTTGAAGTCGTAGCCACACTTTCACCGGAAATTACCTGTTCCGTCACTGGTATTTACAGTCCCGCACAAGCCGCAGTGGCCAGGGAAGCCGGCGCAAAAATTGCTATAGCTTATGTTAATCGTGCTACACGCTTGTTAGGTGATGGTATTGCTTTGGTACGAGATATGGCCAGCGTTCTTAAAGGTAGTGGTGTGGAAATATTGGCTGCTAGTATCAAATCACCTGAAGAAGCAGCCGCATCTATCCAAGGAGGTGCGGATCATCTCACTTTACCTTTAGCAATGTTGCAAGCTATAGCCACACACGAACTTTCTCATCAAACCGTTGCTGATTTCGCTGCTGGTGGTGTTGGTTTAAATATTTGAATTAGCATGATCATAACTTTGCGGAAACTGTTAGTTGATTAATAAAGGGTTAAACCCCTCATACCTAAAGTATGGATGTTGCATGGTAAGCTTAGTTGAAAGTAAGTTTTCAGCTTATAAATCAAGTGTGTTAAAAGCCACTGGAATCAAGTCCTAATGCGGATGATGGGTGTCACCCCCCATTGATTTAATCACAGTCTCTTTCCCATGCACTAAAAATTTTAACTGTTGCATTAACAGGAATCTAAGTTGTCAAATGTTAGCAATGAACAATCAAAAAATTTTAGAAAAATGCCAATTTGGCAACCATCCTCTAATGAAGCAAGTTAAATTAAATTAGACAAACGAAAGCAAAGAGGTTGTTAAAAAGTTAAACGAATTAACAATTATATCTTGTTAAGATTGTCGAATAAATAAATAGAATGAGCGTTTGCTGCAATAGGAATATCCATTGAGTAGAGGCGTTATCGTTAAACTGTAAATTACCCCCCCTAATTAACGATTAGCGTTATATGTATATTCCTGAATCGCTTCAGCAGCAAATAGTAGAGTGGGAGTGAATGGCGCTTGATAATGCCTCCTCCCACTCTCTTTTTTTGGGGATAAATTTCTGTCGGGCGATCGCACTTCATATCATGTCCGGTGGAATACTGATCTGTTGGGGCTGGTAATTGGTAATGGGGAAAAAGCAATTTTTAACCAACAACTTACATCGCAAGTGATTACCCGGACTTGATATCCTCGTAAAAATCAAATAGGAGTCCTATATCAAATCCGCAACCCAAAGTAGGTAAGAATTAGTTCTGTTGCGCCTGTATTAACGATTTCGTGAATGTCGCCTACTTCTATGGCGTAGAAGCTTCCAGGTAGAAGGGGATATTCTTGGTTGTTAATGCAAATTATCCCCGCACCTGATTCTACAAAGAATACTTCACACATATCTTGATGGGAATGTGCTGGGGCGATTTGTCCAGGGGCAAAATAGGCTTGGGAAAAGTTGGTCAAATGAGGTAAATCGCCAAAGCGTAACATTACCTTTTTCTTGATTTCGGGATTATGGGAAACTGAGTCTTCCTGTATGTTTTGAAGAGAATTGGTAATCATGATTTGTAGAAAATGGTGTAAGCATTCAGCTTTTTCAGGCTAACGCCAAAAATACCTGTTTGAGAATTAACCAATTTCTCAAACATTCTGTCCCCTGACAACCGATAACTGACAACTGATAACTGAATTTTTGCAGGTTATGAGGTGAAAAATTCCTGGAGTTCTACAATACCCTTTGAGCCGTCAATTTTGACTTGTTGACCATCTTGGAGTAGATAGGTTGCACCACGGACATCCATGACTGCGGGAATACCGTATTCACGGGCGACTATTGCACCATGTGAAAGTTTACCACCTGCTTCTGCAATTACGCCTCCGGCTCTGACTAAGATGGGAGCCCAACCTGAATCTGTATAAGGTACGACTAAAATTGTGCCTTTATCAATGTCACCTACTTCTTGTAAATTTCTCAATACTTTGACTAGTCCAGTGGCTTGACCTTGACTGGCGGGAATGCCTAGTAAGATATTGTCAGCGGTATCAATTGGTGATTCGATGGGGTGGGGAGGATTATAACCATATACCAGAGGGGGAATTTGAGTAATCTGGCTGTCTTGGTTAAATTGCGATCGCCTGTTTGCTACTATTTGGGAAAGTTGATTTCTCAAAACTGGATCTGCTTCTGCTGCTAAACGCCGCACTTCACCTAATTTTAAAAAGAAGATATCCCCGGTTTGTGGCAATATACCTGTTTGTAACCAAATCTTTTCTAAAGCTAAAAAAGTCCAGCGTAATTCAGCTAACAGACGAGAATAAATTTCTGTGACTCGTCCTTTAAGATCCACTCGCTTCTGGACAAATCCTTGCTGGCGTTTTGCTGATTCATCCAGATGTAGAGGTTCGTTTCCTTGCATCAACTGGATAAATAATTGTTTGACTATGTGAGGCTGTTCTTTCCATCTGGGAACGGAGATATCTGTTCCTACCTCGCTTAAATAGCCGTAATCTTCGACAATTTCTTGAAATTCATACAAAATTTTGTCGCCTTCTGGAGTTTGAGCCAATTGTTCAAAAACTCTGGCTGGGTCTATGTCTGGTAAGATTTCTTTGGCATCTGCGGCTAAAAGACTGAGCGATCGCAATGATGAAACTTCTGGTGTAATACTATGATCAATTTGCTCATCTTTTACCCCTGTGGCTGCTTGACGAATTGCCGCACTCAAGGGCGATAAAATACTGTAATACGTAGCTTGGTTGAGCAAATCTAGAACTAAGTCAACTCTGGTTAATAACTGGTTTGGTGATAAGTCCTCAATTAATTCATTTGCTAACCTTGTCAACCCAGGAATAAATCGCTGACGGTAATCTTGTTTAAATTCATTTTCTAAACTGATTTCTCGCTGTAGCAACTTCGTCAGTCCGGGCAAATTCTCCAAGGTGGAAGCTAGAGGTGGTTTACTCATTTTTGCACCTCTGGTTAAAAACTCCAGACTTTCGGGTGGTAAACCCATTTCCAGAAAAATCTCACCTAAGAAAGAAGCATTAAAATAGGCTCTAGAGTAATGCAGAGTTGCCATTTTACTAAAGTCTAATTCGCGGGTGCGTTCGCCTAATACTATGGTAAAAATTTCTCCCCACATCCCACAAGTTAAGGGCAAATTAATTGACCAAGTTAGGGGATGAATCACTCCAGGAATCACTTCAGCGGCGATTTTTCTTGTCCAGATGGGTAATAAAGTGGTAATGGGTCGTGCTTGCAATACCCACAGATTTTGTCCGTCATAACTCCACTCTACATCTTGAGGGATGCCGTGATAACGTTTTTCCAGTCTCCGGGCTAGGTATGCTACTTGCTTAATTAATGGTTGGGGGATTTTTCCTTCTCCCTCAAATTTAAGAGTAGATAGCTTGTCTTCACCCACGACAAAAACCCGATATTGTTCTGGGGTAACTTTTCCTGAAACCACTTGTGATGCGCTACCAGAAACAGCTTCAATGACTACAGCATCACCTTGTTGGGCGATGGGATCACGACTGAAAGCCACACCAGAAAAAACACTTTGGACTTGTGGTTGAATGAGTACCGCCATAGCTTCATCTTTGGCCTGGCGATCGCGTCTATATTGAACAGCAGCAGGATTATTATAGGAGGCTTGGACTTGTGCGATCGCTTCCTCTAATTCCTCTTTACTCGTCACATTCAAAATAGTTGCATACTGTCCAGCCGCAGAAGCTTGTTCTGAGTCCTCCCCAATCGCCGAAGAACGCACTACCAAGGGTGAAAGTGTAGATGGTTGAAGAAAATCAATCAAAACCACAGGATCATCAAAAGGTGCAAGTATCCATCCTTTGGGAACTGGATAACCCCAGCGTTTAATTTGTGATAATGTCGCGGACTTGGCTCCAAATATTTCTGGTTCTAATTCCTCATCCAGAGTCACAATTACCTGCTCACCATTATTTAAATATGCCATGACCTGCTGTGTTTCCGCCTCAGCTTCTTGCACTGGCAAGTCCATGTCATCAGGGATTTGTTTATAAATCCAGCCAATTAACCCTGCTAGGGTAAATGCAGCCACTATTCTGGGCAAATCATTGGAATAAAGGACAGCTACCAGCACAGGAAGCAGAATCAACACCCCAAATTTGATAGTCTCTCTAGACCGCACAAACATCAAACCAATGGCTGCTACTAAAGTGACAAAGCCAGCAATGAGGGGATCATGCATCAAAAATCCCCAAACGACATTTGTTGTCCCTGCACCTCTCCCTAAAGCATATCTACCGATAACTAAGGCAATCAGCGCAATCAATTCCCAAAATGAACCCGTGGGAAAGAAAAAACGAGAAATTGTCACCGCCGCAATGCCTTTGAAAGCTTCCGACAGCACTGCCAAAATACCCACTAATTTGCCGCCGTGATAAAAAGCAGCCGAGACACTAATATTACCTGTACCTATTTGTGCTAATCGCTTACCCTTGAGAGCGTAGGTAATCCAAGCGATTAACGGCATTGCCCCTAAGAGTGGGCAAGTAATTAAAATAACTAATAAACCCCAGAGATGAAACATTTATTGTTTAATGTGAATTTTAGACCTATCTTCTATCTAAAATTGTCAATTGCAAATATAAATTTTGATCAAAATTTTTTTGATAGTTTGATTGGCTGGTTTATGGACACTAAGCAGACACGGAAATCCTTGTTGCCAGTGTCCTCCTATCTAAATCAACTGATTCTACCCCAGCGCATAGGCAGATTGCAACGCCCACAAAATGAGTGCTGCTATTGACCCCAAAAGTAATACGGTAGAAACAGTAACTACTTTTGGTGAATCTGCACCTTCAAATTTCATAATTCCGCGATTTAAGTCGGACATACCTTTGTAAGCCTCCTTTGTTACATTAACCACTCTGTCAGTCTTGATTGTAGTTCTTCTGTCAGTCAATGATGTTAAATTCACATTATGATTTTCTTTAAGCTTTGCAACGTTCTCTCATGAAAATAGGGAATAGGGAACAGGGAACAGGGAATAGGGAATAGGGAATAGGGAATAGCGGAATTTTTAGTATAATTAAATACTGTATGTTGCGAGGTATTGCAAGTGAAAGTGTTGCTGATGGTAATTTTAGCGGTACTAGTGGCGTTGTTTGTAGCAATAGAAATAGGATTGCGATCGCTATTTGGTTTTGGTAATCCTCTCATTTACATTGGTGATGAAAAAGTTGGTTATTTATTAGCACCAAATCAACAAACGTACCGCTTTGGGAGTCGGATTGAAATTAATGAATTTTCCATGCGGAGTGGAAAAATCACCCCCATACCTGCACCAGGAACGCTCAGAGTTTTACTATTAGGTGATTCTATCGCTAACGGTGGTTGGTGGACTGATCAAAAAAATACAATTTCTCAGTTGTTAATGAATTCGCTAACTTCCATTAGCAATTATCAGCAAGTTGAAGTTTTCAATGCTTCTGCTAACTCCTGGAGTCCCCGGAATGAATTAGCATATTTACACAAATTTGGCACATTTCAATCTCAAATCATAGTTTTATTAATTAATACAGACGATTTATTTGGAACTGCACCGACTTCCTTACCAGTGGGAAGAGATAAGAATTATCCAGATCGTAAACCACCGCTGGCAATTGTGGAAGTATTACAGCGTTATACCTTTAAACAAAAGCCAATTCCTGAACTAGAAGCTTTGTATCAAGAAGGAGGCGATCGCGTGGGTATAATCCTAGAAGCCATTGGTAATATTCAAACCTTAACGCAAGCAAATAATAGTCAACTCATCGTAGCCATGACTCCCTTACTACGCGAATTAAACCCAAATGGAACAAGGGATTATGAAATTATCGCTCGTCAACGTCTGCGAGATTTTGTCACCGAGAAAAAAATAAATTACATAGATTTTTTACCTCTATTCCAAGCAAATGAAAATCCAAAAAGCCTGTATCATGACCACATTCATCTGAATTTACAAGGTAATCAGTTTATTGTTAATGTAATTGAGAAATCACTGTTAGAAAGATTGGGGCAAAATAGTACAACTAATTAAAGCAGAGAACAAGAAATAGGAAAAATTTATTTACCTGAAAAATGCTGTAAATGATCTAGAAATATCTAATTAGGGTTGGCTTTAATCCAGATTGCCAAACCTCCACCACGACCACGGGCGGCTATAAAATCTTCAGTTACTAAAAAGAAAGCAAAAAACGGTAATTTGGCTATAGGTTGATCATCAAAATCTAAAGTTTGAGTTTTACCAGAACGTATTTGACCGTTGTAAATAACGCGCCCAAATAAACTGATTTGCATCTGGTTAAAATCAAATGCTAATAAATTCTTTTTGCCTAAATATTTTGCAGGGCCAATCAACTTTAATAATATCGAGCCTAATTGCACCTGATTACCAATTTCACCTCTATCTAAACCTGGTTCTGTAGTCGTACTAAAGGAAATATGTGCTGATGCAAATTTAGGCACATAAAAACCCTTACCTAAAATAATTCCTCCCCGCTTCCTGATTTTTTTAGTACCAGTAACAAAGCACAGCCGCCATTTACCCATTAGAGAATTAAAAGGATAATTTAGCCGTTGTTGCTTACCAAATTTCTCTGCTTGTAGTAAAGCATTGACCACTACATCAGGCTTAGGAGGTTTGCTTCCTTCTCGATATGCGATCGCAGTTTGAGAGAGAATAGTGATAAAATCAGGTGTGACGGTAGATGTCAAATCAGTTGTCATAAGCAGATTTATTCGCTTTTTCCATAGTCTTCACAGATTTTACCTTGAATTTTCCATAGCTTTAACAATAGATGCATAGATTGACTATAGATGGACTAGCATTAAGTTAAGTATCTTTCCATTAAGGAAAGATTCAGAATCTAATAATCTCTAGCACAATAGAATAACCCAATAGTATTTAATGTGGTTTGAGGAGTTTCCAACTCACCTATAAATAGGACGAGGTGAAATATGGATACGATCAGCTTCCTGAAGCAATATAAATCAGGACAGCGAAATTTTCAGGGAATAATTTTGCATCAAGCAAAGCTAACTAAAGCTGACTTAATTGGTGTCAATTTATCCGAAGCTGACCTTAGTGGGGCTGACCTAAGTGAAGCTAACTTGAGTAAATGTAATCTAGCCAGAGCCAATTTGACCAATGCTGATTTAAATGGCGCAAATTTACAAGATGCAAACTTAAGTGAAGTAAATTTGATTGGCGCTGACTTAATGAAAGCTAAACTTCAGGATGCTAACCTGAGTCGTGCAGATTTGCGCGGTGCCAATTTAATGTTGGCAAATTTACTGGGTGCAAACCTCAGCGAAGCAGAAATGAGTGGTGCTGTTTTAAATGGTGCTAATCTCCGCGAAGCCAATTTAATTGGTAGCAATATCAATGAATCAGTATTCAATGATGCAGAGTTAGCAGAAGCAATCATCACTGAAGTAGAAATGACTGGTGAAATTTTGCATATCGGTTTATCCCATCAATGGATAACTTGGGCTGGAAGTTATTAATATTTTTGGGAAAATGGGTTTTATCCGTGATCAGTTATAGCGGTACGCACTTGAGTAGGGGTGGGGTTTCCCCGCCCTCCATTGCATTTCATTAATATACTAGTGGTGCTACACCACGCATCTGTCGTAAAGAATTTATACACGCAGGACAATCACAGCCAAATAAATCAGCCGCCATATTGCTTTCTTCGATATTGAACTCCAGCATGAGAACATCATCAGGAGTAGAAGCATCTTCTACCTGGGCTTGATATGCTGGAATTTGAGCCAAAACAGAAGCTCTAGCACAGACTAAACCAACTTTATGTTTATTGCGAATACAGGACAAATTATCTGTATTTTTGGCTGCTGGTTCAGCGGCTGGTGCTTTATTTGGATTCAGCACTACTCCCATAGTTAACAAAGAACTAATCAACACAGGAGAAGAAAGCAAGGTTAGTAAAAATTTGTTCATTCTCTTCTTTTGTAAAGCTTCTTGAATGCTCAGAATACACGATTCAATCTTTCAATTCAAGAACACAACTATCAGGAATATTAATGTTTTAATTCCGTGATACCTAATATCAGTATTTATCTATGATATCAATCATAGTGAATTTGAGAATGTGCTGATAGGGGCAGAGAATAGAGAACAACGTAATTTTTTTTTCACACGATTTTTAAGTGCAAAGCCCAGGCTGCGCCAATAAAAATTAAATAGAAGTTCTATATCGCTGATAATTAATCAACATTTTTGGACATAACTATCTTGATTATGTCTTTTTTTTTGGTAATCGAAGAAAGCCAGATATCTATATAACATAAAATGCCTCTTTGTCAATAAAAATAAAATATAAATTAATTTTGATAATGAAGAAAAATCTTGCACTTTAAGCAACAAGTATTGAGACTAAATCTACTTAAAGATTTATTTTTAAACTCAAAATATCAAACTCTATTTATAAAAAAATGTCCGCAAGAGCGGACATATATCAGGGCTTCTGTCACTTTTATTGGCTACAATCATGTCTGGAACATGATGCCTTTATTGTTAATGATATAACTTTAAAAATCAAGAGCTTTGAATCATTTACATAGACATAACTACTTGATTTATATCTATTTATTGAATATTAATTTCTAAAACTAGTTAGATCTTTTGATTTATATACAACAGTTTTTATCTATAGCAAGTGACATACAAAACAGTTGAAAGTCCGTTGGTGTCTAAGTTTTCTCAATATCTACTGCTTTGAAAAAGGGATACATCTCATGTACTCAGCACCTTGGTGGTTGCTTTATTTAGACAACACTCTGAATAAAGTTATTCCTTTGCAACCGGTACATTGTCGCGTGAAATCTCAAAAAGCGGTTCATTTATCCGAAAATAGCTGTATTTAGTTTATACAATTGAAATGTAGAAGGTGGATTATATCACAAGTTAGAAAAATCATGAATTTTTTTGGAGACATAAATCCAGTTTTTATGTCTTTGCCTTCTCAAAAATTATGATATTTTTAAATTTAAAAGGTAAAGGTGGTCAGGTATGTAAGCCCTAAGAATATATTTTTATTCCTGGGGCTTTATTTATGGGTGAACTTGCTTTTACATTTGGTAACGGCGCGGTGTATAAACCCAAAGATTACTATCACTGGTTTGTACTTGCCGAGTTTGGGAAGAACCAACAATAATCAAAGTTCGCATATCAGCATCCTTTGGTTCTAACTGTTCCAAAGTGATAACTTTCACTACTTGTCCAGGTCTACCAATATTTCGCCCTAATACTACTGGAGTATGTGGTTTTCTGTATTGAAGCAAGATATTTTTAGCTTCTGCTAATTGCCAAGTCCGTTCTTTAGAAACAGGATTATAAAAAGCAATCACAAAATCGCCTTGGGCTGCGGCTGCGATGCGTTGGGTGATAATGTCCCAAGGTTTTAAAATGTCAGATAGGGAAATAGCACAGAAATCATGTCCTAATGGTGCGCCAATGGCTGCTGCGGTGGCTTGCATGGCGGAGATTCCAGGGGCAACTTGAATATCAATATTTTGCCATTCTGGTTTGTTGTAGCGGTCTAGAACTTCAAAAACTGCGGTAGCCATTGCATAGATACCTGGGTCTCCAGAAGAAACTACAACTACATATCGTCCCTCTGCGGCTAAGTCTAGGGAAAATTTTGCTCTTGCTTCTTCTTCTCGATTATCAGATTCATGGCGATTTTTGCCATCTGCTAAAGCACCAATTAAATTGATATAGGTTTTATAACCGACTAAATCCGTAGCAGCATGAAGGATTTCTTTGACTTCGGGAGACATCCATTTTAATGCACCTGGCCCAGTCCCAATGATGGCTAATTTTCCTCGTGGTTGGTCTATGGTTTCGGAGGAGAGGAGATTTTGGGGAGAAATGTCTGCTGGTATTTTTTGCGGGTGATAAACTAAACAGTTCGGTTGAGGAGTCCCCAAATCTTCAGTAATCTGAATTGTTAACTCTCCATTTGGGTCTATTGGTAATTTGCTTTCAATCAACCAAGGGGCTGTTCCTTCTAATTTAACTTTTGCCCCTGCTAATAAATCAGCAATGAATTTTTTCCCATCTTCTGGGTTAGCTAAACGATAACCAGGGGGAGGAGATAATAAAGCTGTGTGAAAACGCAAATCTCCTGTGGTTGTAATTGCGGCTTTCACATTTAATGCTTCTGCAATTTGACGCGCTAAATCATTTACTCCACTCAGTCCACCCAATAAGGGTACGACCGCACTCCCATCTTCAGCTACGGCTAATACTGGCGGTTCTTGTCCTTTGTCTGTAATTAGGGGTGCTAGAGTTCTGATGAGAATTCCGGCTGCACAAATACCAATTAAAGGTGTTCCCTCAGCGAACAATTCCCGCAGGGTGTCCCCAAAGTTCTGGAAACTCACATCTACATCTGTGGTGCGACTTGCTAAACCGTATAATTTCGCTTCTGGTAAAATATTTATTATTTGCCTTGCTACTGTGACGCTATTTTGACCCAGTATGATGACGGCTGGCGCAACCCTTGTTTTCATTTAATATTTAAATTTATTTAATTATTTTAAGATAGTTCTTCCTTATCAAGGATGATCATATCAGATTTTTCGGTCGCAGTCAATAGTCTTAACTTACTATTGCGCTGACTATGAACAAAAAATTTAATGGGTAATGGGATGAAAAAACCACATAAACCTCATCCAAGTTGAGAACTGAAGTTTTTCAAGAGGGAACTCTTAACAGTAGAGGATTTGGGAATAAAACCTGATCAAGAAAAAACTATGGGTTTCAAAGTAGACGCGGTTTACTCCTTATTAAAATTAAAGTTGTTGCTTCGTTGGTATGACAATCATAGAGAAATATGGAACTGCTTCTGGGTTCACTTCATCTAGGGGGACAATTCGCTGCTGTGTTGTTGTCGCCCTTTCAATATATTTGGCCCGTGATGCTAGTCCTAATTGATGCAGGATATCGCGGATTTTTGTGAAATGGCGACCGAGTTTCATAATTGCTGCGGCATCTGTGGCTAACAGATGTGAGATTAGCGTTTCTGTGGGCAGGGTGGCGGGTAGTACGGTGAGAATATCGTTGTAGTAGGTAAAAGGTACACCCAATGACACTGGACAGGCCATGAGTGAAGAAACACCAGGAACAACTTCCGTTTGATACTCATCAGATAAACGAGTAAAAATATACATAAATGAACCGTAAAAAAACGGATCTCCTTCACACAGAACTACCACATCTCGACCTGCTGCCAAATGTTGTCCGATGGGTTGAACTTCTTGGTCGTAAATGGATTTTGCTTTTTCTGGTTCTAAGGCACGGGGTAGATGAAATAAAACTTCAATCTGATTCCCAGGTAAGTATTGTGACACTATTTGTCTAGCGATACTGTCTTTATCTATTGCTGATTGATAGGCAATGACAGGGGCAGCTTGTAATAACCGCAGTGCTTTTAATGTCAATAGTTCTGGATCTCCCGGCCCGACACCAACACCATATAGACGACCTTTTGAGTTCATATTTCTTCCTCTGTTGCTAGGGCATTAACGGCTGCTGCTGCGATCGCACTCCCGCCACGTCGTCCATGTAAAGTTAAAAATGGGACATTGCGGCTATTTGCAGCCAAGGCGGCTTTTGATTCTGCTGCACCCACAAACCCCACAGGAAAGCCCAATATTAAGGAAGGACGTGGCACTCCCTCATCAAGAATTTCTAATAACCGGAATAAAGCTGTAGGCGCATTACCAATCGCAATAATTGCACCATCTAAATGAAAACGCCATAATTCTAAGGCTGCTGCTGACCGTGTATTTGACAAGCGTTTCGATATTGTTGGCACTTCTGGATCATTGATCGTACAGATAACTCGGTTATTGGCAGGTAATCTTTTTCTTGTCACACCTTCAGCCACCATGTGGCAATCACACAAAATAGGTGCGCCCGCTATTAAGGCTTTTCTACCTGACTGCACAGCCATTTGTGAATATTCTAAGTCGGAAACAATATCCGGCATTCCACAGGCATGAATTAAACGTACCGCTACTTTAGCTACATCCTCTGGCAGACCATCTAGGTTTGCTTCTGACCGGATAATGGCAAAAGAGTTACGGTAGATTTCATTAGGATCGCGTATATAGTTAGACATAATTAGTTTCTACGTGGTAATTGGTGATTGGTAATTTAACTAAATATTTGCAACAATTGAGATGTACCATAACGGTAGACAAATTCTCTAAATGACTCATCAAGGCTTAATCGTTGATGTTGATAAATTTGCAACATTCTGGAAATCAGTTTTGGTAATTCAGTAAAGGTCACATATTCATATAATTGATAACCAAATTTTTGTAAAGTACCATCACTGACGTACACTTGATACCCTTCTAAAGATTTATTTTCTACTTCCAAACTTACACCAATTAAAGTAATATCAGCTGGGTCGTGTTGAGCGCAAGATTTAACACAGCCGCTAAAGTGAATATTAATTGGATAATCTAGGGTGATGTTGTTTTCGAGATATGCAGCTAATGCTAAAGCATGGTCTTTAGTTTCCGTTGCGGAAGCAGCACAACCCCGTTTACCGGAACAAGCCACTAATGCACTATTGATATGAGTTGATGAGATATTTAACCCTAATTGGGTAATCTCTTGTGTGACTTCAGCGATTTTATGCTGAGGAATATCAGTAATAAGTACATTTTGCCAAGGTGTTAGCCTCAAATTACAACTACCATATTTTGTCGCTAAATTAGCTAAACCCCTCATTTGCCAACTTTTTAAACGTCCTAGAGGTAAAACTACACCTATATAGAATAAACCCGTCTGGCGTTGAGGATAAATACCAAGATGGTAAAACTTTTCCCTTTCAGGCTTTTGTGCAGTCAGCAAGGAATGGGAGAAAAATAATTTATCATCAAAGTCAGAATGATTGACCTTGAATTGTTGTTCAACTTCCTGAAGATATTGTTCTACACCCAACCCATTGATAATTTCCCGTAACCGGGGTTTACGGCGTAATTTTGGATCTGTATGTTGTAAATAGACATCAGCTAAAGCCGCTAAAACAGGAATACATTCCTTTGGCCTTAACAAAATTCCTGTATCTTGGGGTGGTTTTCCCTTTTCACCACGACTGACAGACAACCGAAAATAGACATCATGAGTTTTTCCATCTCCATTGGGTAATTCTGCGGCTAAAGTGATATCGTTAACACAATTCTTAACCGCAACTTTTCCACCACCATCAAAACAAACGCTAAATTTAGCAGATAGTCCCGAAAAATGCGAATGTGCTGTAATATAGTCATCCCAAGCTTTAACTAGGGGACGAGTATCTATTAATTCTTGCGTATCAATACCCGCAGTGGGACTAGTCATAATGTTGCGGATATTATCTACAGCAGGATTAACAGAACCTAAGCCCAATTCCTGTAAACTTTGGAGAACTTCAATATTTATCGCAGCTTTTATTTCGCGTATTTGCAAATTAGCACGATTTGTAACGTCAATATAGCCACCACCATAATTATCAGCTATGTTGGCAATCATGCAACATTGTTCACTAGTAAGGATTCCACCGGGAATTCTGATGCGAGACAATATCCCATCTTGGGCTGGCGTGGTGTAAAATAATCCTGGACAAGCAGTAAATGCAGACAACAAAACTAATACTCCTTCTCTGTGCGACGCAGAGACAGAACTTGATCAATTTCTTAGCGTTGGCATTCTGACTTGGAAACTAGCAAGTAAAAGGCTGAATTTAATTCCATTCTTTTGCTTTTTGCCCTTTACCCGTTGCCTTTTCTTCACAGCTGCGGCACAGTCCCGGAATTTAACCGGAGTTTCCCAACTCTAAGATTTAGCAGTTTACCACGAGCGGGGATTGATTGGGTGGAATGTTGTAAATATTCATTGATTTTCTAGCTAAATATACTCATAAATGGTAGAATATGCTCACATTTAGGGAAGATAGATGAAATTAGTTGAACGTCACATCATCAAGAAAACTCATCAATTCTATCAACAGATAGATGAGTTGTGTTGGCGTTCCAAAAATCTCTACAATTACGCTAACTACTTAGTCAGGCAATCATTTATCCTTGAGGGCAGTTATTTAGATAATACAAAAATATACCATCAAGTAAAGCAGCATGAATCATACAAAGCACTACCCAGTAAAGTCAGCAATCAAGTTTTGATAGTTTTGCATCAGAATTGGAAATCTTTTCTCCATGCTACCGCAGTTTATAATCAAGACCCATCTAAGTTTTTAGGTAGACCAAAATTACCCAAATACAAGGATAAAACTAAAGGACGAAATATTCTGACTTATGAATTAGGTGCAATTTCTAAACCGGCTTTGAGAAAAGGAATCATTAAACTATCGCAAACAAATATACAATTCCCCACAGCAACAAACAATATTAAACAAGTAAGAATTGTCCCCAGATGTGGGCAATATGTAATTGAAGTAGTTTATGAAAGGGAGGCTAAACCACAGCAATTAAATCCTAACAGGGTGGCAGGTATTGATATTGGATTAGATAATTTAGCGGCGTTAATTGCTAATCTTCCAGGATTTAAGCCTGTACTTATCAACGGAAAACCTTTAAAATCAATCAATCGTAATTACAATAAAGTTAAAGCTAAACTTCAATCTCAACTCAAGGGAAATGCTCACACATCTCACCGGATAAATGCACTAACTTGTAAACGGAATAATCAAATAGATAATTACTTGCATAATGCTAGTAGATGGATTATTAATTATTTAGTTAAAGCCGGAATAGGGACGCTAGTTATTGGCAAAAATGAGCAATGGAAGCAAGAAATAAATCTCGGTAAAACCACAAATCAGAACTTCGTTAGTATTCCTCATGCTCGATTTATAGAGCAATTGAAATACAAAGCTGAATTGGTAGGAATTACCGTTTTGATTCATGAAGAATCTTATACTTCGACTGCTTCATTTTTGGATTTAGATCCCATTCCTGTGTACAAAAAAGGAGAAACATACAATTTCAGTGGTAAGCGAATACAACGCGCTTGGTACAAATCTCAAAATGGTAAGCTGATTCATGCGGATGTTAATGCTAGTCTGAATATTGCTAGAAAAGTAGTCCCTGCGGCTTTTAGCTTAGGGATAGAGGGTATTGCAGTTTACCCATTCCGGGTAACACCGGGAAAAGTAGCTTGAGGATATTTGTCCATAAAACTACTAACTGTTTAGGAAACTATAATTTTTGAGTTTATAGGGTAAAATTTATACCCAAGTTTAATTAAGGACGTGAGCGATTTTTTGCATCATTGACAGCGCGTGTCTTTTTGACCTTATTCCCATAGCTGTAAATTATATAGGTGCTAATATAGGTATAGAAGTAAAATAGCCTGATTTGTTCTATATTTCACCTAATAGACTTATTCGTAATTAAATTTAAACTATGTCATCACTAAATCCTCCTCTCACTAAAGAAGATTTTATTCACTCTAGTTGGAAAGAAGTAATTGATAACAGCGAGAGCAAAGAGTGTCGCAGGTATTATGATGGTTTCCATAGTAAAGCAACAGCAGCAAAAGAGACAGGAAATCATAGACAATATGAAATATTTGATATCCTTAAGTTTGTTTGTATGATTCCAGTTGAAAATATTAAAGATGAATATCTAGACTTTCTAGCTGAAATTGTAGATGAAGTTTCAGATCCAGAACTTAAAGCAAAAATTGCGGAAATTCTTTGGGTTAAAAGGGGTGACTATCGAAGCGGACAGTTAGCAGTTGAGGCTTATTTAGAATCTGCTAAACAATTAGAAGACCCTCAAAAATGGAAGTGCTGTTTTGATAGGATAGAAAGATCGCTTAGGTTAGCACGCAAAATTAATTATAAACCAGAAATTGTTATTGAATATATAGACGAGGTTTTGAATCGCTACAAAGGAGAAGATCCATTATGGCTATCAATAAAGCTCCATGAGCTTTTACAAGAAGAAAAAAACATCAATATTTTGCGGAAAAAGCAACTTTTAAATACTTCTAAATATGCTGCTTTAGCTGAAAAAGGGGCAATTTTTGCAGAATCCAGTAAAGAATGGGATAAAGCACGAAACTACTGGGAAATTAAGGCAGAATGGCATCGTATTGAAAAAAATATAGAAAAAGCATATACCGCAAGAATGCTTGCTGCTGAAACTTACATTCAGGAAGCTGAATATTCTTTAACTACACAACCCACCCCTTACTCAAAAGCATCACACTATTTACAGAAAGCTTTTGAAGCATTTGAAAAATTAAAAAGTCAAAGTACAGAAGAAGAAAGAACAGTAATAAATACTAGATTAGAAGAAATTCACAAACGTCTTCTTGAGTATCAGCAGAAGTTATCTAATGAGTTCAGAATAATTTCTTCTGAGTTTAATATTAGTGATGAAGTGGAAATAGCTAGAGCGTATGTTAGAGAAAAAGAATTTCCATAAGCACTATTCTCTTTAGCTTCTTTAGCAACTCCACCTAAAGTTTCAGAACTGCGACAAAGCGTAGAAGATCCAGCTAGTTTATCCGGTTTATTCCAAATAAAAAAAAATGAATGAAATGGGTAAAGTTGTAGCGCGTCAGAACTCTAATCACGGGGAAAAAGCAATTAATTTTGGAATGTATGTAAAAGCTGTTGCATATCAAAAAATTTATGCTCAAGCTTTTATTGAACCAGCTAGATATCAAATCTTTTCGGAACATATAATACAAAAATCGGAAGAAAACAAAATCAAAGAGACCGACTTACTTCCATTGGTTGTAAATAACCCTTTTGTACCACTGGGGAGAGAAAAGTTATTTATCAAAGGTCTTTACGCTGGATTAATCGGAGATTTTGTTACTTCTACTCATATTTTAATTCCCCAAATTGAAAACTCCGTTCGTTATCTACTCTCGAATAGAGGAGCGATAACTTCTGGAATTGACAACAAAAATAATGGTATTCAACAAGAAGATAATTTAAATGCAACTCTTTTTTCTAGTAAATATCCACAAATCACTTCCATTTTTGATGAAGATACACTTTTTGATCTTCAGGGTTTATTAATAGAGAAATCTGGTATCCCCTCAATATATAGGGGAAAGAGTTATTCAAGCACCCATGACAAACCAAAAGAATTGAGAGCAGATTTTTCCCGAATAATAGTTGCCAAAGAGGGAATATTCCCAACCTGAGAAATCCGGTCACGGATATATTCAAAAAAACTAATTCCCAACTGACGAGTAGTAGCCACAAGAGACATAAAAGTATCCCAAGCCTGAGTCCCCTCAATAGTTTGAGTGGCATAACTAATATTGCGTCGTTGCACCATCGTCCTAGCAGCTAACTCCGCCGGATTATTGTGCAAAGGCAATTCTGGATGCTCTAATACTAAAAGCAACTCCGAAATTTTCATCCGTGTTAATCGTTTTCGCTCATCCAACTGTTCATAACCACTTGCTGTGGAAAAAAGTTTCCAAAACTCAGACCGGAGTTTGTCTGCTAATTGCTGACTGGGAGAATTTTTGTAAGCGAGTAAGTCTCGGTAGTAATCCCAGAAATCATCCAGAAATTCATCTAAAATCCTTTGGTGACAAGCAATAAACGGACTTAACTTTTTATAATGTCGTCCTTCATGCACCCAACACAAAGCAATATTATCAGTCAATAACTTAAATTGGGGAGCATCATCACAGACGAGAGTTTGCACCACTGGCCAATCAGTTTGTTGATGATAGAAGGCAATAGCTGCGGCTTCCATGATTCTCGTTCGTTGTTGAGAACCCAGTTTGGGTAGATAGCTATCCAGTAGGGCATGAAACTGTTCGGAGTTCAACACAGTTTCTTGTGGTAATAGTTGGAGAGCGTCTTGATATTTATTCGGTAGCGGGAAATTTATCAGTAACTCATAAGTAAATTGATTGAGAATAAACTCCAGTTCTTTAGCATTCTGTAAGCCTTTGAGTACAGTCAATCGGTCTTTCTTGGGAGTTGTTAAGTAGACTGTATATAAAGGGTTACAGATGACATTAGTGGTATGGTTGACCCCACCAACGCGGGCAGCAGTTTGGTCAAAGTGTTGCTAAGGACTGCTCTCTAGTCCTGCTGAATATACTTCTGTTTTTTCTGTTTCAAAATCAGCATGGTTTTTAATCAGTAGATTAGATAAATACCCCGCTGACATGGAAATACCAATATCCTCTAAGAATTCTAACAACTTGCCTTGGGTCATGTTGCCCCCGTAGTACAAGCTGATAACTAAGGTTTTTATTCCTGGACCAAATTCTCCTTCGTAACCTCTTGGTAGTTCTGCTAGATAAGTTTTCCTTTCTAAGGGTGAGTAGTATTTCTCTTTCCGGAATAGTACGTTGTCGGTTGTCAGGATGATGTCTTGGACGATTACTTCTTCATATCCTTTAAACTCTGCGTCTGCTGGTAGTTTGTCTTGGGGATATTCTAATATTTGTTTTCGGTCTATTTTGATAGTTTGATTTTTACTGCTCTTAGAGTGTTGTTTTGGGGTTTTTCTTTCTTGTTCTGATGAGTGCTTATTCTCAAACCCTTTCTTGTTCTTGGCTTTTATGTCTGGCTGACCAAGTTCACCTTTCAACCGGTTGTTTTCATCTTTTAACCGTTGATTCTCTGACTCTAAGCCTTTGACTTTTAATTGTAATTGTTCTATTAGATTCAGTAATACCTCTACTGTATGACGCATTGATTCGTCTGCAATCCCTTTTGGTTCGATGGTTTGCAGTAAATCTGATATTGATTTGTCACTCTCAATAATTTTTTGTGTCATGCCTCCCATTCTATGACACTGTGTGTACCTTGTTGCACTTATTTTCCTCTGTTACCCCTACTTATTGAGCCGATACGAAATCTGGGTCAAATTTAAGAAATCGTATGGCTCATGGTTTAATTAATGATAATGACTTTTCCAGTCCTATTTTTTCTTATTTATGGTGGGTGACATTACGTCTATGCTTTGGTGCAGGAATATTAATACCTGAAGAAATTGTAGAAGAGTCTAACCCTTTGGTCAAATTTGCTGGTATGTTCAAAGATGACCCATTTTTTGATGAATTTGTCGAAGAAATGGCTAAAAATCGGTGTAAACTAGATGAAGAAATGGCTGATGAAGAAGCTTCTGTCGAGGAGAATTATGCAGCGTGAGTCGATATATTCTTGATACTAATAAGGATTAGCATCTGCTCATCGAAATTTAAAACTGACTCAAAATTTCTTCTGTAGTGTAAATTTATTGGAATTCAATCAAGCAGCTTGTGATTGTTATCAAAAATTACGACAGCAAAGAATTAACAGCGGTTCACAAGATTTAATAATTGCTGCAATAGCTTTAGTTAATCAAGCAATTGTAGTTACTCAAAATTACAAAGACTTTATGAAAGTTCCTGATTTAAACATTGAAGATTGGACTCTAGAATAATTTTTGTAAAACTTCATGCAAAGACACAAATAAACTCTCTCTGCGTCTCTGCGTGAAACTAATCTTTAATCAACTCCTCTAATACCACCTGCAAATCATTTGTCAAATCACTCAAACCTTTTCTAGAAGCCTGTTTATTACCCTGACAAAGCTGCCATCTTTCACTGACAGAAATTGGTTCACCTACAGTAATCATCGCTTGTTTTAAACCTAAACGCGGTCTTCCTGGTAAGGTAGATTCTTTAATTCTGGACAACATATCAAACATTAACAAAGCCGTTTCTGCAAATCTTTCTGCTGTTGGTTTTTCCTGAATATAGTTAGCAGTAACAGCCACAAAACTTTCTGCTATTCTCATATGTTGCATTTTCAAATCTGCTTCTTCTGCTACCCAGTCAGCAAGACCACGTTTGAAGGGTGGTAAACTATTAATATCAGTTATATCATCACGATAAATATAATTCCATCCTGCTTCTTCTAAACGCCGGCATCTATCAATAAAATTACCTTGCGGCTGTACATTAAAATATTGTTCACAAACTTGTAATGCTGTATCCATTAAACGGTGTAATCTCGTAATTAAAATATCATTAGGTTGATCTGTTTCTTCAGGAGTAATGGCTGGTAAATCGCGATGATAGAAACGACGATAAAATTCTTCCATTTCTGTGATTAAATATCCAGCTATATGGAAAATCCGCTGATATAAAATTTCTTCCTGTTTCCCTGTCTGAGTAATTTCTGCAACTTGTAAACCGCTATCGGCTTCTAATTTAGATAATAACCAATCTATTTTTGACCAAGGTGGGTTAACGTAACTATATTTAATGCCTATAGGGATAATAAAAACAGTTTCTTCGCGGTTGGCTTTTTGTAAATCTTCCACACACCAAAAACTCAACTGCGCTACACCTGGTTCTAAAGGACTGACAATACCACTATGGCCATTTGTACCACCTTCTGGTGCGATCGCAATCGGCATTTTAGCATTGGCGAATAAATCCCGCGCCATTTGAATCGCATTTCTGTCTACTCGTCTTCCCCGACGCACAGGTACACCACCAACATAAGAAAATAACCATCCTAACCAATTTCCTGCCCATAATGTCATCCCTCTTTCATACATAAAATGACTATGTACGGGGTATTGTAAAGAAATGCCTTTTGCCCTTGCTACCTTGGGAACTATGCGGGAAAGTAAATATAGCATGGATAAAGGATCTTCTACTTCTGGGTGACGGAAAGCGATTAAAAAGCGAACTTTCCCGGCTTGAAATTCCTGGTATAATTTGGCTAAAATTTCCGCATTTTTGGCTTCAATTTTGACAATACCTGCGGGTAGCCAAGGTCTAGTTCTCACCCGGAGAATCAAGGGAAGAAACCAGGAAACGATTTTGAGTACCAAAGGGTTAAAGCGTGGAGAAATAAATTTCAGTGGGGGTTGGGTGGAATGAATTGATTTTGGCAAGTTTTTCTCCTGTATTGTGGTGAAAAAATGTGAACAGAGAGCGATCGCACTTATAGTAAGGAATAGATAATTAAAATATAGTTATTTTCACTAATTAGCCAGACTTCATATTATTTGTCAAATATTTTAAAAACCTAAAAATCTAAAAATCTAAAAACCTAAAGATTTTAAAATTTTAAATTAATATGCACCTTCATCTCAATTCAGTTATATCGGAAGTATGAATACAAATTCAGACCAAAAACAATTTGCACCAGCAACCCAACGCAACCGTGAAGCTATTTTAGACATACTTTTACAAGTATTACCTGCGAATGGTACTATCTTAGAAATTGCCAGTGGAACAGGAGAACACGCGGTATTTTTTGCACCTCATCTAGCACCGCGAAAATGGCTACCTTCCGACCCAAACCCCTTATTACGCAACAGCATTTCCGCTTGGTCAGAAGAATTTAAAAGTGATAATCTTTACCCACCCATAGATTTAGATGCTCAGTTACCAACTTGGCCTGTGGATCAAGATACATTATCCGACTCGCCAATTACCGCTATAGTCAATATTAACATGATTCATATTTCCCCTTGGTCAGCCTGTCTAGGACTCATGGCTGGGGCTGGGCGGATTTTGCCTCCAGGTGGTATCCTTTATTTATATGGACCCTACAAACAAAATGGCCAACATACCGCACCCAGTAATGAAGCTTTTGATGAGTCGTTACAGTCACAAAACCCAGAATGGGGAGTGCGTAATTTAGAGGATGTGGTCAAAGCAGCAAAAGCTGAAAATTTGACAATGGAAAAAATTTACCAAATGCCAGCAAATAACCTGTCACTAGTATTTAAACATGACTAATGGAGGTTAGCGGACTCGAACCGCTGACATCCTGCTTGCAAAGCAGGCGCTCTACCAACTGAGCTAAACCCCCTTAAAAATTCAAAATGTTTCTTTTTTTATGAAAAAAAGGTTAATTTTAAATCTTGAAAAGATAATACACTAATATTCTGTGTTTGTAAATAGTATGACACCAGAAAATACTTTAGTTGTGGCTGCATTGTATAAATTCGTCAGTTTACCTGATTTTACCGAACTGCAAGCACCCCTCTTGTCTTTTTGTCAGCAACAAGGCATTAAAGGAACAATTTTACTAGCAAAAGAAGGTATTAACGGGACAATAGCTGGTTCACGTCAAGCCATTGATGCAGTTTTAGCATTTTTGCGTGGTGATACTCGGTTAGCAGATTTAGAACATAAAGAATCTTACACAGACACACCACCATTTGAAAGAATGAAAGTGAGGCTAAAGCGAGAAATAGTAACTTTAGGAATACCAGAAGTTGACCCGAATGAACAGGTAGGAACTTACGTTAATCCTCAAGAATGGAACGATTTAATTTCTGACCCAGAAGTAACAGTAATTGATACCCGCAATGATTATGAAGTAAGTATCGGTACCTTCAAAAGGGCAGAAAATCCTCAAACTCAAATATTCCGAGAATTTCCTGAATACGTCAGTAAAAATCTAGACCCTGAAAAACACAAAAAAGTTGCCTTATTTTGTACTGGTGGCATTCGCTGCGAAAAAGCCTCATCTTATATGCTTGCACAAGGCTTTGAAGAAGTTTATCACCTCAAAGGAGGCATTCTCAAATATTTAGAAGAAGTTCCCAGTGAAGAAAGTTTATGGGAAGGAGAATGCTTTGTATTTGATGAAAGAGTTGCGGTTCGTCATGGCTTAGAAGCAGGAAATTATGAATTATGCTTCTGTTGTGGACATCCCATTGCAGAAGACGATAAAACCTCACCCAAGTATGAAGAAGGTATTTCCTGTCCTCACTGTTTTGATAGCTTGACCGAGGAAAAAAGAACGCGACAGCAGGAAAAATGGAAACAGTACAGGTTAAATCAGGTGACAGGTGACAGGTGACAGGTGACAGGTGACAGTTTTAAAAGCCTTTCAGCGTCTGAGTTGTAGTTTTGCTTCATGTCCTAACGGCATTGTCTACGGCTATAAATCAGGTGAAAGATGAAAAGTGAAAGAGTTTCCTCCCTCCTCTGCGAACCTCTGCGTTTAATTCTTCCTAGCTAACGTCAAACCGTCAGCAATAGGAACTAAACTCAGAGTAACTCGTGAGTCTTGATGTAACTTTTGATTGAAGATACGAATCTTTTTAGTTTGATTATCTTGAACTTCAGAATCTGCAACTTTCCCAGACCACAGCACGTTATCAACGGCTATTAGCCCACCTGGTCGAATTAATTGCAGCGATCGCTCATAATAATTGTCATAGTTACCCTTATCAGCATCAATAAAGGCAAAATCAAAACTTTCCCCTTCCCCTGTTGCCAGTAAATTATCCAAAGTTTCCAAAGCTGGAGCAATACGCAAATCAATTTTATCAGCTACCCCAGCCTTTTCCCAATAACGGCGAGCAACGCTAGTAAACTCCTCACTCACATCACAGGCGACAATCTTACCATCTGCTGGTAATGCCAACGCTGTCACCAAGGAACTATAACCTGTAAAAACACCGACTTCTAAAGTCTTCTTTGCTCCCAGCAATTTAACTAACAATGCCATAAACTGTCCCTGTTCCGGGGAAATTTGCATCTGAGCCATTGGTAACTGGGCGGTTTCATGGCGCAGTTGAGTTAAAATTTCCGGTTCTCGCAAAGAAACTGCGAGTAAATAATCATACAAGTCTTGCTCTAAGCCAATTGTTTGTTTTCCCATAGCTTTTTTGATAAAAACTTTATCTGTTTTAGTGTAACCAGAACTTGCCTATTCAGAACTCCAGTAATTTTTATAATTCCTGAACTCCTTTGATTGTGTAGAGATGTTGCGTCCATAGGGAAAGCTTGAATTTATTAGCTAATTCCCCTCTAAAATTAATAAATTAGCTAAAAGTGTTCCTCACAAACATTATCACGCAACTAACTTGTGTTAAGGGGGTAAGATGAGTCGTCCAATCATTCTTGGTATTGTAGGTGACAGTGCAGCCGGAAAAACTACCCTGACCAGGGGTATTGCTCAGGTACTTGGCCCGGAGAATGTTACACTCATCTGTACTGATGATTACCACCGTTATGATCGCACGGAACGCGCAGAATTAGGTATCACAGCCCTTCACCCTGACTGCAATCATTTAGATATTATGCAGCAGCATCTCTCGCTGTTACGCACAGGACAACCCATTCTTAAACCAGTTTATAGCCACAAAACGGGATGTTTTGAAGCTCCAAAGTACATTAAACCTAGTAAATTTGTAATTATTGAAGGTTTACTTGGTTATTCTACCCGTGCAGCCCGTGATGCTTATGATGTAAAAGTGTATCTTGCACCACCAGAAAAACTCCGCGCGACCTGGAAAGTTAAGCGAGATACGCAAAAACGCGGTTATACACCAGAACAGGTATTAGCAGAATTAGAAAAACGCGAACCAGACTCAGAACAGTTTATCCGTCCCCAGCGTCAATGGTCTGATATCGTGGTGAGTTTCTATCCTCCCAACGAAAATGAGGATGAAAGCAATGGACATTTAAATGTGCGCTTGGTGTTGCGTCCCACAATTCCCCACCCAGATTTTACACAGATTATCGAAGCTGGTAATGGTGGTTCAGAATCAGCCGTGCGCTTGGGACTAGGCCGAGATATGGGTAAACCTGTGGATGTGTTGGAAGTTGACGGACACGCTACCTTGGAACAGGTGAATAAGATAGAGCATATTATGTGTTCAGATATGCCGTACTTAAAAAATATATGCGATCGCGAAATTAATCCCGAACTAGGTAAAATAGCAGGTACAACCGGAGAGACTTTACAAAGTTATCCCCTTGCACTTACCCAATTAATCATTACCTATCATATGTTGAAAGCTACGCAAATTTACCAGTAATATTTTCTGAATTAATTTGTTGAGATGTAATGAAATTGGCATAAACGACAATAATCAGAGGTGCAGCGAATGCGAAAATCTGGAAAGAAGAGCAGATTAAAATTACAAATTATCAACAAATCTGCCTTAATTCGCTTGGCTGTACTTCTTGCTATTCTTGTAATTTCCAGTATTTGGGTATGGTGGATGATGTTTTGGATGCCGGAAAAAAGCTATCAAGGACAACTTCCACCCCTAAAAACAGCAGAAATTACTCTTCAAAAATTTCTACAACAAGATTTACAAAAGCTGGCTGTTGATATTGGTATTCGGAACAATAGTCAATATAAAAAACTTAATCAGACCAAAGACTTTTTAATCACTTCTTTAACTCAAACTGGTTACGAAATTAAGCAGCAAGAATATAAAATAGATGGCAAATCTTACTACAATATCGAAGTTGAAAAAAAAGGAATCAAGAAACCAGAAGAAATAATTGTAATTGGTAGCCATTATGATTCAGCCTTTACCAGTCCCGGTGCAAATGATAATGGTACAGGTGCAGTCGCAACATTAGAACTAGCAAGAATATTTGCCAATCAAAAAACTAACCGCACTATTCGCTTTGTAGAATTCACTAATGAAGAACCGCCATTTTTCTGGACAGAAAATATGGGAAGTTTAGTATATGCCAAAAAATTGCATCAGCAAGGTGAAAAAATTGTCGCAATGCTGAGTTTAGAAACAATGGGATATTTTTCCGATCAACCAGGTAGTCAACAATATCCTTTTCCTATAGGTTTACTATATCCTAATCAGGGAAATTTTATCAGCTTTATTGGCAATATCAAATCTAGTGATTTAGTCAAGAAAACAATTGGTTCTTTTCGTCGTCATGTCCAATTTCCCTCTCAAGGAACTGCCTTACCTAGCTGGATTCCTGGTGTTGGTTGGTCAGATCAATGGTCTTTTTGGCAACAGGATTATCAGGGCATTATGGTGACAGATACTGCGCCTTATCGCTATCAATATTACCACACATCAGAAGATACTATAGATAAAGTTGATTTCGAGAAACTAGCACGAGTTGTTAATGGTTTGGTAAAAGTAATATCTGATTTAGCCGCATGATTCAATATATTAAAACCTCCCGTCTCAATATTGCTTATCACAGCTATGGTGAAATTGATTCACCAACCATAATTCTTCTGCACGGTTGGCCTGATGATGCATTAACTTGGAATGCCATTATCCCTGCATTATTAAATGCCAACTATCGCTGTATTACACCATATCTTAGAGGATTTGGTTTAACACATTTCCTAGATTCCCAAACCTTACGTAGCGGACAACTGGCAGCTTTAAGTCAAGATATCATTGAGTTTATTGAAGCTTTAAAAATCGGTTCTGTACATCTAGTAGGGCATGACTGGGGCGCACGTATTGGCTATAATATTGCCGCATTACGTCCCGATTTATTACATACTCTCACAACCTTATCCGTAGGTTATGGAACTAATAATCCTGACCAAGAATTATCGTTTTCTCAAGTGCAACAATATTGGTATCAGTGGTTCTTTGCCACAGAACGCGGAAGGAAAACCCTAGCAGCGGATAGAAGTGATTTTACGCGCCAATTATGGAAATTTTGGTGTCCTTCCTGGCGTTTTAGTGATGCTGAATTTCAGACAACTGCAAAATCATTTGCAAATCCAGACTGGGTAGATATTACCATTGATTCATACCGCAATCGTTGGGGAATTTCTCCTAATGATTCGCACTATGATACTATTCATCAAAAACTGATGACTGCACCCAAAATTAATGTACCAACAACGGTATTACATGGAGGTGCTGATGGTGCAACTTTACCAGAAACCAGCGCCAATAAAGAACAGTTCTTTTTAAAGGATTACCAGCGATTTGTCATACCAGAAGTTGGACATTTTATCCAACGAGAAGCACCTCAGATAGTTATTGAAGCCGTGCTGGATCGTGTACAAAGTAAAAAGTATAATTTAATAATCAAATATGTTGACAACAATAAATCTATGAGTAAAGATTCTACAATTATTCAATTTTATTCGGGTAAATCTGCTTATGTTCGCGGTAGAATGCTACAAGATATATGGCAACAAAATTATGAATGGTTAGAAAAAACCCATGATTACATTCAATGGTTATTTCCCCTCACAGAAAGAAGTCGTTTTAATCCTAACGCACCGATTTTAACAGATGACGATATTCAAAGTTTTCATAATAGAGAAGATTTGAAAAGGAATTTAGTTACATCTTTAAAATTGATGTTAGGTTTTTATGGTTTATCATGTCAAGAAAGCAAAGATGGGGCAATAAAAATTAAAATTGATCAATCATTTGCAGAAAGGAAAAAAGTCTGGGTACATTGGGGGAATCACAACCATTTGCGAATCACCAGAATTTTGAGAAGTTTGCATTTATTGGGTTTAGAAATATATGCTCAGGCTTTTTTTAGATGTTTGGAGGAAATATATAATTTAGAAAAAGGTGAAATTACTAAACTTACCTTTTCTCATTGGCAGGATGCACTGAGTGGTTAATAATATTTGTAGTTATACTAAAGATTAAGTTTTTAAATCTAACCTACACATTTTGATTATTGCAATATTGGATTGCTATCTATTTTTTTTTGAATTAAAATTAAGTAAATACCAATCTAAGAAGATATTTTCAAGTGCAAACATCTAAAAATCTGCCTCTTGTTTTTTTAGATACTAATGTTCTTGCTGCTTATTTACGTGGTGAGTCCCCTAGTTCCAACCTATTCTCTCAAGAAATGCTTAAACAAGTACGTCTAGCAATTAATCCCGTAGTATTACAGGAGCTTGTTTTCTTGGCAGAGGCTCATAAAAACCCTGAACTTCTGAATGAACTTCAAGAAGATGTTGCTGTAATACCTGTAAACTTGGAGAAAGCTGAGGAATATCTCCAATATGCGGCAAACCTTCGTAACCGTATAGCCCACTCAAATGATGTTTTAATCCTTAGCAGTGCCGCTGAATGTGACTACTTGGTTACTTATGATAAAGCATTGAGGTCTTTATCTACGAATAAACCTCAAGTAGTTACACCTGAACAATTACTATCTCAATTGGCAACTAAGGTCTGAAGGTTTACATTGATACGGGTGTTTTTATAGGTTATTAGTATAGACCAAAGACAAGCAAGCGATCGCACCACTATGATCAGACATAGCCTTAATTCGATAATAATGATAAATATTTTCAATAAACTTTAGTATTTTTTTAGATTTCTCTTTATGAGTCTTTTGGCTGTAATCCCTATTTTTAAGAGTTTTTACAGTTCTTCGTCTTAAGTGATGTTGACCTTGACTAATTGATCAGGTTGGGAGAAACTTACTAAATAACAGATGCAACCACTTATAAGAAAATTAATTTTTGTAAAGATTCTGAGATATATATTTTGAAAGATGGAACATTATTTAACAAATGGCAAGTTTGTTTCTAAATAGTTCCTGCGGCTAGGTCTTGACCAACTCTGCTACAGCAGTAAAGTTCAATTGTACTATCGAGGTTGGCTTTCAGAGAATGGAAACATTAGAATTCATAATTTATCCAGACGGTAGAGTACAAGAGACAGTCACTGGTATTATCGGTGCTTCTTGTGCTGAAGTAACAGCAGCAATAGAGGCTCAACTAGGACAGGTACTCATTCAAGAGCCAACCTCAGAATTTTTTGCCGCCAACAATATTCAGGAATCTGGTATAGCGAACACGCAAACCGCGTTCAGCGAATGGTAAGTTTTCCAACTAGTCAAGTTTCTACAGATTACAAACCACCATGTCACACTTTAGCCAAATTAAAACACAAATCCGTAACCTCGAATCCTTGCAGGATGCACTCTCTGACTTAGGTATAGACTGGAAACCAGGTCCTCGTGAAGTGCGCGGTTATCGTGGTCAAACCCATCCAGCCGAAGTTAGCATTGAGCAGGAAAATGGTTATGATATCGGTTTTAGATGGAATGGAAAGGAATACGAATTGGTAGCTGACCTGCAATATTGGCAGCAAGATTTGTCTGTAGATGGATTCCTGCGCCAAATTACTCAGCGTTATGCTTATCAAACAGTCATGAAAGAAACTACAAAAGTTGGCTTTCAAGTTGCTGAACAACAGAAAAATGAAGATGGTTCTATTCGCTTAGTATTACAACGCTGGAGTGCGTAATGTCCCAATTGCAGCCGTTACCAGAAGATTTAGAAATTAATCGTTCCGGTTTAGAGCCAGAATTAGGGGGTTTTTTACGAGATGAGCCAGAACGCTCTGGTTTAGAACCGGAACTGGGCGGCGTGCTGCGGCAAAAAGGCGTTTATGTAGATGAAATTACCTGTATTGGCTGTAAACATTGCGCTCATGTTGCCCGTAATACCTTTTATATTGAACCAGATTATGGGCGATCGCGCGTCATTCGCCAAGATGGTGATGCAGAAGAAGTAGTTCAAGAAGCTATAGATACCTGTCCAGTTGATTGTATTCACTGGGTTGATTACACTGAGCTAAGAAACCTAGAAGACGACCGCAAATATCAGGTTATTCCTGTAGTTGGTTATCCAGTAGATCATGCTGTCGCTACTACAGAAAAACGCCGGAAGAAACAAAAGTTAAATAAGAAACAACCATAAAATTCTACTATCAAGCAATTAACCTTTTACAAGGCTGGAATTTATCACCAGCCTTTGTTTTTTTGTAGTTTTCTTTGTCCGCAAAAAAATAATTTAAAATAGCGAGCAATTTGGCTGAAAGTTCTGTAAAATCGAAATCTAAATTAAAAAACCGTAATTATTTAGACCTTTTGCAAAAAGTTACAGTTTCCAGCAAGATTCTCAACCGTACCCTCTTGCCGACTTCTGCAAGAAGTTGATCTAATTACTCTGTCTTTAATTTGCAAACAATAAATTTGAATTTTAATTTGCTTATGTTTCGTGGATTAAGCGTACTATTCATATTTCTGAGTGTTTTGCTGATGGGTTGTTCTCCACCAACCACAGCTAAATCTCCCACTCCATTATCATCCCAAGTCCCAGCCACAACCAATCCAGGTCAAAAGCTACCAATTTCTGCTCAAGCAACAGTTCCCAATGGGACAAAAATTAACCTAGAAGTGGCACAAACACCAGAACAGCAAATGATGGGGTTGATGTATCGGCCAGCTTTACCAGATGACCAGGGAATGTTGTTTGTATTTCCCTCTGCTCAACCAGTCCAATTCTGGATGAAGAATGTACCCGTAGCTTTGGATATGGTCTTCCTTCACAAGGGAGTAATTAAGTATATTCAAACTGCTGCACCTCCCTGTATTAACGAGCCTTGTCCCACCTATGGACCGAATACACCGATAGACCAAGTAATTGAACTCAGGGCAGGACGAGCTACTGAACTAGGTTTAAAGACTGGTGATAAACTCAAAATTGAGTCTTTGAAATCCTGATGGTTCTTAGTTATTTAGTGATAGCTGGGGAGCATCTCAAATGTGTAAATTTATTTTTATCTGACCTGACAACTTATGCAGGGCATTTAATAAATAAACCGCAAAGAGGCAAAGAACGCGTTCGCGTAGCGTCCCGATAGCTTGCGTGGCGACGCAGGAGCCATAGGGATAGGAAAGAGAGCTTTAAAGGGTTTTTAAATTAGTCCCCTGATTTTTGCTTTTCTTAAGATGCACCCCATCTTTGTTGGTTCCCATACCTCACAGCCTGTTATTTATATGAAGAATTTATCAAGTTTTGATGAAGATTAGTTGTTATAAAACTATTCCGTAAAATAGCCATAATAATAGTTAAGAGTTACTATTCAAAAGTAACACTAATCACATCCAACTTTTTTTATTCCTCAGTTATAGTCCTGGCTCTGAAGTTTAGCAGCAAAAATCCTCCTTTTGACATAAGTGTAAATCGTCATCAATAGAGGAATATAAGCTATGGAATATTTGTTACTCCAAATGCGATTACATCCAGTACAAAAAAGTCAACAGGATGAAATCAATTTAACAAAAAGTCTGAAACAGTTAATGCTGCTGAAGATGGGGCAAACAAGCAGGACAGAATTTGCTTTTCTGCACACAACTCCGGCTTTAATGAAAATAAATTTTCTCTCAGAGGAATAATAAATTAGCTGTGCTAAGGTATCAATTCAGTCACAGCACAGTGACAAATAAAATACTGGCTTTAGATCATTGAGAAAAGAGGTCAAGATATATGATAATACACTCTACTCAAGGAGGTGAGATACAAATGGCACCATCGAGATATTCTCGTTTAATTAATTTTCTCCAAGAAGATTTAGCGATTTCCGCAGCTTCTTTGGCTGTAGCACTGCGTCACCGAGAGCAAGATCCTGGTTCTTTAACCATGATCCTGTGGCAGTATGGCTTGATTACTCTAGAACAGTTAGAACAAATTTATGATTGGCTAGAGACGGCATAGGTTAGCAATGTATATTGAAACAATCCATTGCTGATAACTATGATTGCAGCTAACTGTATACAAATAAAATGTGAAACGGTTGAGCTATTTGAGGAGCATTTGAGGTATGTCAAATCAACTCTGCCCTGTGCAAAGTTTGATAGAGAGAACGATAACGATTAACTCAGACAGTTTTTACTCATTGATATCCAAAATAAAAGGGCGAGTTGTTCAAATGACTCGCCCTTTTAATGTCAGGAGGCAGAAGGCAGGAGGCAGAAGGCAGGAGTCAGGAGTCAGGAGTCAGGAGTCAGGAGTCAGGAGTCAGGAGTCAGGAGTCAGGAGTCAGGAGTCAGAAGAAAAAATTAATCTTTTACTCCCTCATCTCCCCCTTGCTCCCTCATCCCCCCCTTGCTCCCTGCTCCTTTTCTTCTTCTCTGTCACCTGTCACCTGTCACCTGTCACCTGTCACCTATTTTCTTATCCAAAAACCTTCGCTGCTGCGGCTATAGCAGCACCAGGGGTAAAGTTTTCATAACCAAGTTCTGAAAGCACAACTTCTAATGATGCTATACAGCTAAGAATATCGCGATCGCTCACAAATCCCAAGTGACCAATACGGAAAATCTTATTACTCAAATGGTCTTGTCCACCAGCTAAAGCAATATCAAACCGCTTTTTCATCAACGACCGAATTTTATCCGCTTCCATTCCTGGTACAGATACAGCGGTAATGGCTGGACTAGCGCATTCATCTGCCGCAAACAGTGGTAAATTTAAAGCTTTCATTGCTGCACGAGTCGCATTCTTTTGACGTTCATGACGAGCAAAAATTGACTCCAAACCCTCTTTCTTCATCATCCCCAAGGTGGTGTGTAATGCCACAATTAAATTAACTGGGGGAGTAAAAGGAGTTGTATTTTTAGCGGTCGCTTTACGATATTTACCTAAATCTAAATAGTATTTTGGCAACTTCGCAGTTTTATAAGCTTCCCAAGCTTTAGGACTTACAGACACAAATCCTAAACCGGGGGGTATCATGTAGCCTTTTTGGGAACCAGAAGCAACTACATCCAAACCTAAAGCATCAACGGGAACATTGTATGCTCCCAAGCTGGTAACGGCATCAACAATAATTAAAGCTTCACCATGTGCTTTAACATGGTTGTTAATAGCTACTAAATCATTAATGACACCTGTGGAAGTTTCGCTGTGAGTAATGATTACAGCTTTGATTTCCTTGTTGGTGTCAGCTTGCAAGATTTCCCCAAACTTAGCAGGGTCTAAAGGTTGTCCCCATTCTGCGGTGACAGTTTCCACATTCAAACCAAAAGCTTGACCAACTTCTACCCAGCGTTCACCGAATTTACCATTAGAACCAACTAAAATGCGATCGCCTGGGGAAAGAAAATTAATTATTCCCGCTTCTACCGCACCAGTACCGCTGACATTCAGCATTAGCACATCACTTTCAGTTTGGTGCAGCCATTTGAGGTTTTCTGTCACCTCCCCCATCATATTGCTGAATTCAGCAGTACGGTGTCCAATTGGGTGCTTGGCCAATGCCAATAAGGCAGCTTCTGGAACTGGGGTTGGTCCAGGAATCATCAACATTAGCTTATTGTCCATTATCTCTATCCTAAAAATCCAATAAGAATCAAAATTGTGTGAAAATGATTAAATCCGATGGCAAATTTTAGATATTCATTTACCAATTTCGTCATCAGATTATAGTACCTGAGAGCGCGACATCTACTGTAGGTATGAATCAGAAATCAAAAGGAAAAGGTTCAAGAACAAGAAAGAGCAATTAATTTATCGCGTTTGGCTAAAGCTTGTTAGCGCAGCGTTCGCTTTGCGAATATGCTGACTGAGGGATAACCTCAATTTTATCGAAAAGGTAGTTTTTTATACCTTTATTTTAACCTTCATCAGTCACAACTTTTCCTCCAAGATGATTAAGTGACCAACGATGGTCAACTTCTACAGAGGAAGCTTGACAACTTTCCTCTAATCGCTTTTGTTGTGCCGCAGCTTTTCGCAATGTAATAATTAGCTGACTGACTTGTTGCCGTAACTCTTGGTTGTTATTTATAGCACTCATCGTCTGCTTTTCTAACAGTTGAAGTATAAGTTCGTAATGAATAGGTGCAGGTAGAGGAATTTGCTCCATGAAATTAATTTAAAATTGCCAATGTGAGATTTTAGGTTAAAAAGAGTTTTGCCTCTTATCAATTAAATTGTTACATAGGAAACAAAATTTGGTAATTGGTGATTGGTAATTGGTGATTGGTAATTGGGAAAATTACTTCCCCTGCTCCCCTGCTCCCTTGCTCCCTTGCTCCCCTGCTCCCCTGCTCCCCTGCTCCCCTGCTCTCTTCCCAGTCCTATTGACCAAAAAGATTAGTTATTGCCAGTTTCGGGTCTGGTTGTTTGACCAGCGACTCACCAATGAGTACGGCTGATGCGCCGGCTGTTTCTACTACACTTAAATCCTCTGGGTTATGAATTCCTGATTCACTAACTACTAAAATATTTCTTTCCTGTAATTGAATACCTCTATCTTTCAGTAACTGACAAGTAGTTTGCAAATCAACAGAAAAATCTTCCAGGTTGCGATTATTGATACCAATTAAAGAAACACCATCTAAGGCTAAAACTCTGTCCAGTTCTTCTAAACTATGAACTTCAATCAAAGCAGCCATTTTTAGGTTCTTGGCAATTTTGACAAAATATTGTAAATCTTGATCGCCAAGAATTGCCGCAATTAATAAAATCGCATCTGCGCCATTAACTCGCGCTAAATACATTTGATAAGGATAAATGATAAATTCCTTACATAATAATGGCAAATCTACGGCAGCACGAACTAAAGATAAATTCTCAAAACTACCTTGAAAAAATTTTTTATCTGTGAGTACAGAAAGACAACTAGCACCACCTTCTTGATAGGATTTAGCTATTTCTACGGGGTCAAAATCTGCGCGTAAAACTCCCTTACTAGGAGAAGCTTTTTTCACTTCTGCGATGAGTGCAGGTTTGGTTTTACCTTGACGAAGTGCGGCGATAAAATCACGGGTTGGCGGTGCTGCGAGGGCTTGTTTCTGCAATTCTTGCAAAGACAGCTTTTCCCGCATTTGCTCAACTTCTATCTCTTTTTGCCAAACAATTTCTTCTAAAATATGATTGGGTATTTCATCCTTTAAAATTGCTTGGAAGCGAATAATAGATACATCAATGGCTGGATTAGGTGAACGACGACGGATTTGCATTTTTTTAGGAGTTCAGGAGTTCAGGAGTTCAAGAGTTCAGGAGTTCAGGAGTCAGGAGTCAGGAGTCAGGAGTCAGGAGTCAGGAGTCAGGAGTCAGGAGAAAGAAGAACTTATTGTTCTTCCCCTGCCTCCGCACCTCCCCATCTCCCCATATTTACTGTCACCTGTCACCTGTTCCCTGTCACCTTCTTCTAACTTGCGATCGCTCGTTTGTAAGCTTCATCCAGCACTTCTGATAGTGTAGGATGGGCGTGAACTAAATAGGCGAGGTCTTTTACAGACTGACGTTGTGCAACTGCTGCGGATGCTTCGTGAATCAAATCAGAAGCGTGTAAACCGAAAATATGCACACCTAAGACTTCACCTGTATCTTTACGGTAAATCACTTTAGCGATACCATCAGCATCATTTTCTGCCAAAGCTTTAGAATTACCTTTGAAGTAGCTCTTGCTGACACCAATTTCAAATCCTTCCGCTAAACCCAATTCTTGGGCTGCTGTTTCTGTTAAACCCACATAACTCACTTCTGGATGAGTAAAGGCTGCTGCGGGAATGCTGCGATAGTCTGCTTTTTTATCTCTACCAAGGATATTTTCTACAGCAATGATACCTTGAGCAGAAGCTGCGTGTGCCAACATCATTTTACCGTTAGCATCACCAATTGCATACAGATGGGGAACTACTTCACCAGATGAAAGTACCTCCATCCCATCGTTAACCGGGATAAATTTCCGTCCATCAAGTTCCACACCCACAGAATCTAAACCAAGATTTTGGGTAGCGGGGATGCGGCCTGTAGCTACTAAGCAAGCATCAACTTCCAATACTTCTAAATCGTCTTTAGTTTGGAAATCGGCTAATTCAATCACCACTGGAGAACCAGGAATGATCCTTTTGGCGTAAATCCCGACTTTGGTTTCAATATCACGGGGAGTAATCAGAACTCGTTCCGCCAGTTTAGCAATATCGCGGTCAAATCCTGGCATTAATACATCCAGGGCTTCAATCATTGTGATTTCACAGCCCAAAGCGGTGTAAATATCAGAAAATTCCAACCCGATGTAACCACTACCAATAATTGCTATCCACTTGGGCAGAGATTCTAATTTTACCCCTTGGTCGCTGGTAAAGACTGTTTTGCCGTCTATTTCAACTCCAGGAGGAACGAAGGGGACAGAACCGGGTGAAAGAATGATATTTTGAGCCGTAATGGTTTTTTCACCGCTATCTGTAGTGATGGTGACTTTTTGCGTACCGGCTAATTTTCCCCAACCCCGGATGATATCGACTCCCAGGCGTTTGAGACTGTTGGTTAAGTCTCCTTGAATTTTAGAAACAAGATTATTGGCATGATTGGCGATCGCTTGCCGATCAAATTCTACATTACCAATCTGAATTCCCAAAGACTTGAGGTGATGGGCATTGCGTAACTCCCGCACCCTTCCAGAAGCAGCCAAAAGTGCCTTAGAAGGAATACAGCCACGGTTAACACAGGTTCCCCCCATGTCTCCTGCTTCAATAATCGCTGTTTTCAGACCATAGTTGACAGCGTGTAGGGCTGCGCCATGTCCACCTACACCTGCACCGATAATCACTAAATCGTAATCGAATCCAGAACTCACGTTAGTATCCCCGTTTTTTTAGTCTACTTATTTTTAACTTGATCTTTCACCCTTTAAAACATTTCATCCATTGCGTTAGTTTTCAGAATGGGGATGAATGAGTAAAATTATAGTTAGATTTGGATAATGAGTTTTTCTTGACATTTTGTAATTTTAGCGGTTTTTCCTCTAACTTTGAGTTTCATTACAACTCATGATTTGCATACCGACAGTAAAGGTAATATTTATCCAGCCCTAAAACTTCCACAGGCGTAGGCGTAGCCGATCAAAGTACCGCCCCATGTCTATTTCCCTATTCAGTGAATTTACCATTCGCCGTCATGCCAACGCCAAATCTTTCCAGAAAGGAGAGGCATATTATGACGTGGGTGCTGTCATTTCTGTAACCCAACGTGGGAAAAAAATGTTTCAGGCTGAAGTTGAAGGCAGTGAAGCTAAAATCTACCACGTCAATATCAATTTAAACGATGATGGGTTAACATTGGGGCGCTGCACCTGTCCTTACCACTTAGAAGGATGGTGTAAACATATTGTGGCAACGATGCTGGTTTGTGTGCGTCAGCCGGAAATTATTGAACATCGTCCCAGCTTAGAAGAACTACTCAATCGCCTAGATCATATCCAAACCCAAAAGCTGCTGCGAGAGTTGGTAGCAGAACATCCGCAAATACTAGAAGCGATAGATCAACAAGTCAGTTGGATGACAAATCCCATATCTGTGGGAAAACCTGCCAAATCAGAGATTACCATTGATATAGTTCCCTTTTGCCAGCAAGTACGTCAAATTCTCCGAGATGGTGTGCGGGATTTGGAATACGGCTGTGAGGAAGACCCAATTACTGAAGACTTGCTGAAGTTGGTCAACATTGCGGTAGATTATTGCGAACGTGGAGAAGGACATAATGCGATCGCAATTTTGGCAGCTATAACCGCTACCTGTGTAGAAAAATGGGATGAAGTAGCCGAATACGGCGCAGAAAATCATGAAATTGTTCAAGAATTAAATTACGCTTGGTCTGAAGCAATTCTTTCTACTGAACTTAACCCAGAAGAAAAAGTAGATATCCAAGTCAATTTGGAAACATGGCAAAATGAATGGAATGCAGATTTTTCCATGAGTTTAGAAGCCTTATATCAAGATTGGGATGAACCAGCATTAATACAGGTGCTGATGGGAAACATCACTCCCAGAGGAATTTGGACAGGAAAAGCCCCCGAATTTGCAGATCATTTAGCCTTGATTCGTCTAAAAATATTAGAAAGGCAAGAACGCTATCAAGAATATTTATATTTAGCAGAAGCAGAAGGGCAAGTTCAACATTATCTAGCCATGTTAGGGCGTTTAGGCAAAGTTGACGAAGCAATGCAAGCAGCCCAAACCCAGATGAAAAGAATGGAACAGGCTTTTGCTTTAGCGAAAACTTTAGCAGAACAGGGAAAATTAAACCAGGCTTTAGAAATTGCTAAAACAGGATTAAACTTACCAGGAACTTGTCAATTTGAACTAGGAATCTGGACAAGTGATTTAGCAGAAAAATTGGGAGATAATCCAGCCAACTTATTAGCAACTAAGGCGATTTTACAAATTCAACCATCATTAGCAGATTACCAAAAAATCAAAACCTTGGCTGGTGAAGATTGGGAAAACGAGAAATTAGATTTATTAAAAATTCTCCGCACTTATAAAGGTTGGGGTTCAGAAGCAGCCAAAGTAGATATATTTTTAGATGAGGGACTAATTGATGATGCAATTAAGATTGTCAGTGAACTGGATGCTTATCATAGCGATTTAATTCACAAAGTCATGACCGCTGCTATTCCTCATAATCCTGGTTGGGTAATTGCAAATGCTCGTCGTCGTGCTGATTTGATTATGGATGCAAGTAAGGCACAATATTATAGTGACGCAGTTGATTGGCTAAAACAAGCAAAAGCAGCTTATTTAGCATCTGGAAGAAAAGCAGATTGGGTAAAATATCGGGAAAAGCTAACCCTAGTTCACGGACGTAAGCGTAAATTGATGGGATTGTTAAAAGAACGGGGTTTGGGGTGAAGAGTAAATATTTGATAAACTAGACATCTCCAGAAAAGAATGTAGAGACATTCCATGGAACGTCTCTAACAGGGTTCTGGGAAACGCATATTTAATTTTCGGAGATGTCTACTAATTAGGGCTTGCTGTTGACTTACAAAAACAAATTTGTCATTGTTTTGCAAATTGGATAAATAAGTATCACCCACATTTATTTCTGAATTTAAATCTAGAACCATGTCTGAAAGCGTAATATTATTTAAATTGTGGATTAAAAATGCGATTAGAAATTTACCAAACTATGAGACTATGTTAAAAAGTTTGTATAGCATCCATCCTAAAACCAAACCTGCACTGGAAGTACCGATCAAAATTAGAAAAGCATGAAGCTTACTAAAAAATTTTTTTAATTTAGCCTCAGCTGAAACCAAAGCCCAAGCCAAAGTCAAACCCCAAGCCAAAAACTCAAAACCTCCCCCAGCTATAGCCCCAACCAAAACCACAATCCAAACCAAAGCCAAAGCCAAAGACCAAATAGAAGGTAAAGCCAAAGCCCCAAATCCAGCTACAGTCAAAGCCAGAGCCAAAACCCAAGACAAAACCCAAAACAAAAACGAAGTATTCTGTATGCTTTGATAACCAATCCAAGCATAAAGCAGTAATAAACTAATCAACGAAACCCAAGGAATCGTTTTGATTAACTTCTTAGCAATGGCTTGTCTGCGTGATTTGAGTCTAGGTCGAGGAAATGCTTGTCTGTGAACTTCATTAACTGGAGGTGGGATATCTGCTTTTGGAACTTCTACCTCAGCATTCAGAACTTTCGGCTCAAAACTGGAAATTTTTACCTTAGAAATCGGAATTTGGGGCTTGTAGCTTAACATTTCCAACCATAACTGCATTGATGAGGGGCGGTCTTTTGCCTCCAAAGCCATACCTATGAGAATTGCTTCATTTAATCTATCACTGATACAGGGAATAATCTGTTGTGGTGGAATTAGCGTCTCATTATCAAGCTTGCGAGCTAAGGAATTTGTAGGGTTTTGACCAGTTATCCCATAATATAGTGTTGCTGCCAGACAGTAAATATCAACTCTTGGATCTCTACTACCCTTATATCTCTGTTCATAGGGGGCAAATCTTTCATGAGCCGCTTTATCCGTTGAACTCTGGGTTGTGGGAATTATTTGTTTAGCAATACCAAAATCAATCAAAACTGCTTTGCCATTACTCCGTAACATAATATTTCCAGGGTGGGCATCTCGGTGTACTAATCCTGCTTGATGTATGACCACCAAGGCTTCCCCAATTTGGCGAATACAACGTACAATCTCGGTTTCAGGTAATGCTCCCCTATGCTTCACTACCTGAAATAAATTTTCCCCTGGTACGAATTCCATTACTAGACAATGGATATTACTTTCCTGAAATAGTTCAATGACACCCACAATGTGAGGATGGGGGTCTTGAGATAGATGTGCTAGTGTCTGCCCTTCTGTGATAAATCTCTCTATATACTTGCCATAATCTGGATCATGGTGGAGAAATTCATTAGGTGTTTTGATAACAACTGGCCGATTTAGGTTAACCTGCAATGCCTTATAGGTAATTCCAAATCCTCCTTGTCCTAGAATCTGCTCAATTACATAATCACCACCTTTCAATACTTGCCCTATTGCCCAGGTCATGAGTACCTCTGGTTCAAAATATCTATTTTCATATCACCACCTGAGAAGAGTTTACTTGATGCTAGGGTTTATTGGTAGAAGTAGGATTGGGTGATTGTATCGGTGATTTGTTCAAAATAGAAATCAAAGGACTCATAGTTTGAATTAAGGCTGCAAAAGCAGCGATCGCAGCCATTACCACTCCCCAAAACTGGATTTTTTTCTCCCAATTCCAAGAGGTTTTTTTGTAGTTGCTCTGTTTGGTTGCTTTTGCTGTTGAACCTAAAGAGTCAATCCATTGTTTTACTGATTGTGGACGCTCTTGGGGATTTAATTTCATCCCTGCTAAAATTGCTTTGTTGACGCGATCGCTAACTTGTGGATTAATTTCTTTGGGTTCTGGTAAATGGATATGATCCAGTTTGCGTAACATCGCATCCACAGGTATTGTTCCTGTCAGCAGTACATAGAGAGTTGCAGCTAAAGAATAAATATCACAGGCAGGAGTTGGTTTCGTAGTTTTAGTATAAAGTTCAGGAGGTGTAAATCCATTTGCGTTTTCCTTGGCTCGTCTTGTGGTTAATTCATTGTCAAAATCTATGGCTAAATCAAAATCAATTAATACCGCTTCCGGTCTTCCCCCACGTAAGATAATATTTTCCGGTCGCACATCTCCATGAATCAATTTGTTTTCGTGTATAAGTGTCAAGGCTTCCCCAATTTGTCGAATGTAAACTAATGCTAGTTCTTCAGGAATTTGTAATTGGCTGCGTTCCTCTAAATTTACTCCGTCTACATACTCCATCACCAAACAGGAAGATTCGGCTTCTTTAAAAGGTTCAGTAAACCTTACAATATGCGGGTGCTGACAACGGGTAAGTTTTATTGCTTCTTGCCAAAACATTGTTTCTAGGCGTTCTTGTTCTGGTTTACTCAGAAATGTCAGTGAATTACCATCCAAAGTTTTAATAACTAGGCGATCGCTATTCTGGTTTCTGACCAAATAGGTAATACCAAAGAGTCCTCTTCTCAACTGTCTTTCAATGGTATATTTTCCACCTTGCAACTTTTTACCTGTTACCCAAACCATTTTTGTAAGTTCCAAAAGACTTGGATTCAGTTTCACATAAAAAATTTTTTTAATCTGTATTTAGCTTCAGTTTTTAATCAAAATCACGAAATTCCTGATGATCCAGATCAATTTTGAAAATTCTTATCCCCCCATAATTGAGGGTTAGGGGGTTCGGTGAGGACTTGGTTGGCTAAATTTGATTGTGTGTACAGGGTAGCATTAACAAGGGGGGGTTGGGGGAATTAATAAGTGCCTAAAGTCACAGCCAGAAACTTTTAAAACAACTTCTAATTTTAAAATTATATTCCCAGTTTATTTAATGAGTTATTAGGGTGGGGAGTATGTCAACAATATTCTACTTATACAAGACCAGTAGGCTTTAAAAATTATCAAAGTAAAGTTGCAAGGTTTCGCACTTTCATGATCAAGGATTACGTAGATTTTTCCAGATTTTTTGATTAATGGCGAACACCCCAAAGCGTACCCATTAATGGGAAAATAAAAACTTGCAATCATCCTTGTCTTAATATTGCTTCCAGCCTAAAGGAATTTTGTCAAATGTGGAAACGAATTGCGTTAATCTTGGTCTTGGTGTTGAGTATCAGCCTGAGTAACCCTGGTGTAGCTGCTGCTTCTGGACTAAAAAGCTTTATAGATAGTGCTGATGGTTATCAGTTTTTATATCCTAATGGTTGGTTGCAAGTTAAAGTTGCCAACGGTCCTGATGTGGTATTTCATGATTTAATTGAGGTATCAGAAAACGTCTCTGTGGTGATTAGTCCTGTTCCTAGTGGTAAAACTTTAACAGAGTTGGGAACACCAACAGAAGTAGGATATAAATTAGGTAAAGCTGCTCTAGCTCCTGTAGATTCTGGCCGTTCGGCTGAATTAATTAATGCTGGTCAAAAAGAAGTAGATGGTAAAATTTATTACCTTCTAGAGTATGAGATAACACTCCCTAATCAGCAAAAACGCCACAATGTATCTAGCGTTGCTGTGAGTCGTGGTAAGGTTTTTACCTTTAATGCTTCAGTACCAGAAAAGCGTTGGAAAAAACTACAACGCACAATTGATGAACTTGTAAATTCTTTTACAGTGTATTAATGAGGTGATTGGGGATTGGGTACTGGGGACTGGACGCAGAGTTGTTCTAGCGAGCGATTACAAATTACCGATGACCTAGATTTTTGACTATGACCATTCCTGAATTTATACTTGCTTCTGCTTCTCCTGCTCGTCGTCGCTTGTTGCAAACTGTGGGTATTAAACCGATAATTTGCCCTAGTGATTTTGATGAGTCGCAAATACAACTGACTGAACCAGGAGAATTAGTACAAACTCTGGCTCAGTGTAAAGCGGAAACCGTCGTTTCACAATTTCCATCGGCTTTGGTGATGGGTTGTGATTCGGTTTTAGCGATTGATGGTGAGATTTATGGTAAACCTGCGGATGCGGAAGAAGCGATCGCTCGTTGGAAATTAATGCAAGGTAATTTTGGTGACTTGTATACTGGTCATGTTTTGATTGACACTACACAAAATCGGACTGTTGTCAAGTGCCAAGTTACTAGAGTTTATTTTGGTAAGATGAGCGATCGCGCCATTCAAGCTTATGTAAAAACAGGTGAACCCCTCAAATGTGCCGGTGCTTTTGCTTTAGAAGGCTTTGGTAGTTTATTTGTTGAAAAAATTGATGGTTGTCACAGTAATGTAATCGGATTAAGTTTACCTTTATTGCGGCAGATGTTAGCAGAATTGGGTTATGAAGTAGTAGATTTTTGGTAATAAAGATAATTGTTTGTTGTGAGAATTTCAATTAGAATTTTCACTCAACCAATTAATTAAATCAGCTTCAGTCTGAAAATCTAATAAAGCTTCTCCTAAATCTTCTAACTGTGTAAAAGATAAATCTTGAATTTGATTTTGAATTTCAGCACCTATTTTTCCTAAATTTCGCTGAAGTTGACGAAGAATTAACTTAACTTCGGAACATCTTCCCTGTTCCAAACCCTCTCGAATAATCTTTTGATACACGACAGATTCTTGCATAATATCCTCCCGAAAATAAGCGTTAATCAAATCTGCATCAAATCTAATTCCAGCTAGAAGTTGCACACAGGCTGAGACGTTGATTTGCTGTTTTATGTCATTTTATTGTTTGAGCGTAAATTTTGCTACATCAATTTATTTTTATTGCTGATTCAGTTAACCGAGAATTATCAAACTCAAGTACAATTATGTGTTTATATTTCTCAATACAACAGAATGTACTTACTAATTGTAAACTAGACACTAAATTACATGGCTCAAATAATATGTCCTCCACTTCTAACCCGTCCCTGCGTGAACAACAACATCCCCTAATTCGTCAATTAGCTGATTGTATAGAATCAGTTTGGCATCAACACCTAGATTTATCAACCTATCATTTACCAGCGGAATTGGGATATGTAGAAGGTAGACTAGAAGGAGAAAAACTGATTATAGAAAACCGCTGTTATCAAACACCTCAGTTCCGCAAAATGCACTTGGAATTAGCGAGAGTGGGAAATATGTTAGATATTTTGCATTGCGTGATGTTTCCCCGTCCAGAATATGACCTTCCCATGTTTGGTTGTGATTTAGTTGGAGGTAGAGGTCAAATTAGTGCGGCTATTGCTGACCTTTCTCCTGTAAACTTAGAACGTATTTTACCAGATGGTTATAATTCTGCTCTGAGCAATTTAACCAATTTGGAATTTTCCCAACCCCGTGAATTACCAGAATGGGGAAAGATATTTTCTGATTTTTGTATCTTTGTTCGTCCTGGGTCTGTGGAAGAAGAATCAATGTTTCTGGAGCGTGTAAAAAACTTTTTAGATATTCATTGTACTCAAGCGATCGCATCTAGTCCTGTAGCACCAGAAAAAGTAGATCAAATTATCGCTGGGCAGAGAAATTATTGTACCAAACAGCAACAAAATGATAAAACCCGGCGAGTTTTAGAAAAAGCTTTTGGTACAGATTGGGCAGAAAATTACATGACCACTGTATTATTTGACTTGCCATAATCATAATATCTTCATCTCCTCACACTTCCCATATCCTCATCTCTCCATCTGTAAGTTCCGTTACGTTTTCCTAAAACTGATAAATGTAGAATTCATTTAACCAAAGTTTCATGGAGTCTAAAAACAGTAGTCATCAGTAGTCAGCAGTAAGCGGTCAGTAATAAAAATCCTCTTATTGCATGGCTTTGTCATTAAAATTTGTAATTCATTTACCTGCAATCAGTAGCAAAAATCCAGTTAACAACAAAGTTAGGTAAACTGTGATGTTAAAAATGCTCACATTTGACAGATATTTTTCTGTTTGTCTTTAACCGTGCCAATTTCTGATTTTAAATTCTTGTTAGCGAAACGTACACAGGGAAGCAAGTATTTTAGATTTTTTAGTACATTCTCCTATGTTCAACTATCGAATCAACAAACCGGGAACAGTTAAGAGAATGATCACTAAATAATTGATATTGGCAAGAGATAGTCTACTGCCTAGAATATCACTGCATTATTATATCTACCAAATTTATACCAAATCAATTCTGTTCAGTGATGAGCAATCAGAGTGTTCATAAATTTTTGATGAATGCTGATAGCTGATGACTGACACTTGAATGCTTGCGTTTGAATTCCCTTAACTTTTCGTGCAATCACATCTCAATATGTGAAATTTTTCAACTGAGGCTAATTTGATTTTTTACTCCAGCTTTTTTACTTCCATCAGCACAAATCAGATAGGTAATATACCATGTCAAGGGTGAGTGAGAAGCCAAAGTTAACAGGACAGGGACTAGAAAAATCTAAAGTTTGGTTAAAAATTGCTGTAGCCGTGCCTGTAGCGATCGCAGCTGGATACCTAGCTACAGCCAAAATTGAACAATTAAAAAAACTAACTTCCTCCGTATCCATGACACCAACTCCTAGAAGCATCAGTGCTATAGGAAGATTAGAACCACGCGGAGAAGTGATTAAAATTGCTGCCCCCAACTCAGGACTTTCAGCAGGTTCACGAGTGCAGCAACTCTTAGTCAGAGAAGGACAACGAGTGCAACAAGGTCAAGTCATCGCTATTTTAGACAGCCGTGATAGCAACATGGCCGCAGTCGAAGAAGCAAAAGCCAAACTGCAAGAATCTCGTGCAAATTTAGCCCAAATAAGAGCAGCTTCACCAAGAGATATTCAAGCTCAAGCAGCCATCATAGCTCGTTTGCAAGCACAGTTAAATGGGGAAAGAGAAGCTCAACAAGCCACCATTTCCCGCATAGCAGCCGAGTTAAGTGGTGAAAAAGTTGCTCAACAAGCCGGAATCAAACGTCTAGAAGCTGAACTCAGAGGGCAACAAGATGGTTTGAGAGCCACCATTGCTAAGATACAAGCCGAACAGCGTGACGCTCAAGTTGATTCTGGACGCTATGAGTTCTTATATCGAGAAGGTGCTATTTCCCAGCAAGAAAGAGACAAAAGGCGTTTGCGTGCGGCTACAGCTAATCAGCAACTGCGTGAAACTCAAGCCAGTTTGAGACAAGCACTAGGAACATTACAACAACAAATAGCCCAAGCCAGAGCTACCCAAATTCAAACGATCGCCACCTTACAACAGCAACTAATCGAAGCCACAGCGACCCGCGATAAAACTGTAGCTACCCTGCAAAGGCAAATAGACGAAGAAAGAGCCAGATTGAGCAGACTGCTTGATGTTCGTCCCAGCGACGTACAAATGGCACAAGCCCAAGTTTCTAATGCGATCGCAATAATCAAAAAAGCCCAAGCAGAACTGCAATTAAGTTACGTCAAAGCACCAACCCCCGGTGAAATTTTAAAAGTTCACACCAAATCAGGGGAAGTCATGAGTACAAATGGCATTGCTGAAATTGGACAAACCGATCAAATGTTTGTAGTTGCAGAAATTCCTGAAGATAGTATTGGTAAAATCCGTATTGGTCAACGGGCGACTATCACCAGTGATAACGGCGCATTTAACGACGAATTAAAAGGAACTATCACCGAAATTGGCAGAAAAATTGGCAAAAAAGATGTGTTAAATAACGATCCAGCCGCAGATATTGATGCCAGAGTAGTCGAAGTAAAAATTGCTCTCCCCTCAAATTCTAGTCAGCGAGTTTCCGGCTTAACAAATGCCAAAGTTCTAGTGGAAATTAATACTGATGAAGCTCCTCGTAAACAGTAGTCAAAGAAGTGATACTGCAATATTTCATAGCAAATGACTCAGAAAATACCTTTATCTTGGCTACAACTAACCAGGGAAAAAACTCGCCTAGCTGTGGCTTTATCAGGTATTGCTTTCGCTGATATTTTGATGTTTATGCAGCTTGGTTTCCGGGATGCACTATATTATAGCAACGTCAGAATGCACGGCAGTTTAAAGGGTGAAATTGTTTTAATAAACACCCAATCTAATGCCGTGTTAGCAATGAAACCTTTTTCCCAAAGGCGATTATATAAAGCCTTAGATTTACCAGCAGTACAGTCAGTACATCCCATATATTTAGACTATACAAGCTGGAAAAATCCTATAACAGGTCGCCCCCGTAGCATCCTCACTTTTGGCATCAATCCTGAATTTAATGTCTTTGATTTACCTGGTGTTGAGGAAAATTTAGATAAACTTAAATTACCTGATGTAGTATTATTTGACCGTTCTTCCAGACTTGAATATGGTCCAATAGCTGCTGATTTTGATCAAGGAAAAAATGTCACAGCAGAAGTTAGACGACGAAAAATAAAAGTCACAGGATTATTTACTTTAGGTGCATCCTTTGGTGCAGATGGAAACCTCATTACCAGCGATGTCAACTTTTTGCGGTTATTTACTACCCGACAAAGAGGATTAATTGATATTGGTCTAATTAAATTAAAACCAGGAGCAGATCCCAAGCAAGTCGCCGATTATTTGCGAACTTATTTACCTACAGATGTCAATGTCTTAACCAAACAAGAATTTATTGACTATGAAAGAAATTACTGGGCAAGTAGTACCGCCATTGGTTTTATTTTCACATTAGGAACAATTATGGGTTTTATTGTCGGAACTGTAATTGTTTATCAGATTTTGTATACAGAAGTAACAGATCATTTGTCTGAATATGCTACCCTCAAAGCCATAGGATATACACAAAACTATTTATTAACTGTCATTCTTCAAGAAGCATTCATGTTAGCAGTTTTAGGATATATGCCTGGATTTGCTTGCGCTTTATTTATGTACCATGTGGCTAGAGATGCTACACTTTTACCAGTTTTCATGAGTTATGAACGCGCCATTATGGTGCTAATATTAACAATTTTCATGTGTTTTATATCTGGAATCATCGCTATGAGAAAATTACGTTCCGCCGACCCAGCAGATATTTTTTAAAGAAGGAGGCAGGAGTCAGGAGGCAGAAGGCAGAAGGCAGGAGGCAGGAGGCAGGAGTCAGGAGTCAGGAGTCAGGAGTCAGGAGTTCAGAAGAATAAGAAGAAATTTTCCCCCTGCTCCCCCTGCTCCCCCTGCTCCCCATCTTCCCCATCTCCCTCATCTCCACCATCTCCCCCATCACACCCATCTACCTACACCCATACACCCATACACCCTTATGATCAACACACAACCTGTAATCGCCATTAAAAATATTAACCATTACTACGGTAGAGGTGCGCTGAGAAAACAAATTTTATTTGATATTAATCTAGAAATATATGCCGGAGAAATTGTGATTATGACTGGGCCATCTGGTTCAGGTAAAACTACATTACTGAGCCTGATAGGTGGATTACGGTCTGTACAAGAAGGAAGTTTAAAATTTTTAGGTACAGAACTTTCGGGTTCGAGTCAAAGTAAACTAGTGCAGAGCAGACGTAAGATAGGTTATATTTTTCAAGCTCACAATTTACTAGGATTCTTAACTGCTAGACAAAATGTGCAAATGGCAGTGGAATTAAATAATAATATTTCTCAATCAGAAGCTATAAAGAAGTCAGAAGCAATGTTAGGGTCAGTTGGCTTGGCAGAACGAATGAACTACTATCCAGACAATCTATCTGGTGGGCAAAAACAAAGAATAGCGATCGCCCGCGCCCTAGTCAATCATCCTCCATTAGTCCTAGCAGATGAACCCACGGCTGCATTAGATAAACAATCAGGACGTGATGTGGTAGAAATTATGCAACGTCTGGCAAAAGAACAAGGAACTGCTATTTTATTAGTCACCCATGATAACCGCATCTTAGATATAGCCGATCGCATCGTCGAGATGGAAGACGGTTTATTAACTCGTGATGCCCAAAATGTCGCCAGCAGTCGCAAGGTAGCAGAAGGAGTTTAACTGTTAATTAACCTTGTGCTTTCTTGTGTTGAATTGGCGGATTCGGGGGTATGGCAGAACCGGGTTGGCGAGTGGTGCGGAAAGTAACATTTACACCTTCATTGGATTGTTCCAGCACCAACAGAGGAGTGGGTTTAGCCTTTTGATCCCAGTGCATATAAACAATCCGACCTTGAATTGTCGGCTGCCATGAATCGTCATCTTCTCTAGGACTAAGGTAAGTTTCTATACAGTCCATGATTTGACTAATAGTAGCAGAAGTAGCTTGGGTAGGTAATTTCATCAAGCGAATTTGAATCCGAAACAGCACTCGCTTCACAATATTGGGTGAAACACCAGTTTCATACTCAACATCAAAAATCTCATCCACCTGTCTACCGGTGTTACTAGCAATCCCGACTTGTCCCTGTTGAGATTGTCCCGGTCGCAGTGCCAGAGAAATTTTATCTTTAATCTTGAGTTTAATTTGATTAACGACCCCAAAATGAAATACCTCCTCTGACATCCGCATTCGCAGATAATCGAGGTTAAAGTCCCGTGAGTGGACTAAATCAGGGTTGGTTTCCATTTTGCGAATGGTTTCCAGCGCCAACTTCAATTTTTTTTCTAATTCTCTATTCCGAAATTTTTCAAACTTAACTTTTTTATCATAGTTACGCACTAAAATTTTGCCATACACAATCCCAGCAATTACGGCTAAAAGTAGTCCTCCACTGCTAAACATTAATAAAGATGTGATTGGAGATTCACTAGTAGGTGGCACTGCTTTAACCGTCTTTTGAGTCCTCGAAGCTGAAGACTGGGCTAGAAACAAGATATTAAGCATGATTAACAAACTAAAAAATATTACTCTTATATGATTAGGATGCCCAAATCTTTATTATCACATTACCGTAACCTTAGTATTTTTTTACATCATAATTCCCCAATCTCCATTTTATATGTCTAGTCACATTAGTCATGCTCGTGATTTGAGCAATATTCGTCTCGTAGCTACAGATATGGACGGGACTTTAACAACCCACGGAAAATTTACATCCTCACTATTGCAAGCTTTGGAGAATCTCGCGGTCTCTGGAGTACAGGTACTGATTGTAACTGGAAGATCAGCGGGTTGGGTGAATGGCCTAAATAGTTTAATGCCGGTTGCCGGTGCCGTGGCAGAAAATGGTGGTTTGTTCTATCCCTCTACAAGATTAGAATCAGTAGCTTTAACACCCATTCCTGATTTAGCTAACCATCGTCAGCATTTAGGGAGAATGTTTGAAAAACTACAAACTAAATTTCCACAACTAAGGGAATCTGCTGATAATCAGTTTCGGATCACAGACTGGACTTTTGATGTAGCAGATTTGACAGCCGATGAACTGCAATATCTTAATCTTCTTTGTCAACAACATGGCTGGGGATTTACTTATAGCAACGTCCAATGTCATATTAAACCCCAAGGACAAGATAAAGCAGTGGGATTGTTACAAGTTATACGCCAATATTTCCCAGAATATACAGCATCACAAATTATCACTGTTGGTGACAGTCCCAATGATGAAAGTTTATTTGATCAACGTTATTTTCCAATTTCTGTTGGTGTAGCCAATGTTAGTAAATACTCCAATCAGTTGCAGCATCAACCAGCATACATAACGACTGCGGCTGAAGGAGAAGGATTTTGTGAATTATCCAATTATATTTTGCAAAGTTTATTGATATAGCAGGGAACAGGGAACAGGGAACAGAGTTGAAAGTCTTTTAGTGTATGGATTTTTGACGTTAATTGTGTATCTCATTCAAGTGCATACTGCTATATAAGCTGTTAGGAATTTACAGGTTATACAAAATATGAAGTATGGGTTTCAGTCCTTTAAACCCTGAAATCCCTATCACTGTTAAAATTAAACAAATATATATCCAGGAGTGACTATGGAAACCACTCAAGCAGTGATTAACCCCACTACTCCCGCACATAAAGAGATTCATACACATCAATTCACATTACCAGATCATACGCAACTACCAGATTCAGACGGCACATTTGTGAAGAATTTTCAGGAGCATCCACAAAGCATTGTTTTAACCAGTTCTATTGAGCCAGTATTGCAGCAATTACATCCTGATGGAAATTACTGTATTGGTCAAGATAGCGGTATTTATTGGCGTTTAACTGAACCACCAGAAAAAGGTGCAGAAGCTCCTGATTGGTTCTATGTGCCTAATGTACCGCCAAAACTGAATGGAGAATACAGACGTTCCTATGTGTTATGGAAGGAATTTGTAGCACCATTAATTGCTATTGAGTTTGTATCAGGAAATGGTGCAGAAGAACGAGACGCAACTCCTCCCAGTGAAACAGAAAAAGCGGGAAAATTCTGGGTTTATGAACAAGCAATTCGGATTCCTTTCTATGCAATTTTTGAAGCGAGAAAAGCACTACTGGAAGTTTATCGTTTAGTTGATGGAAGTTATCAAAAGATACAACCTAATGAAAGAGGACATTTTGCAATTCCTCCTATGGGTGTGGAACTAGGTTTAATAGAAGATGACGGTGTACCTTGGATACGTTGGTGGGATGAAGCGGGTAATTTGCTTTTGACTGGTGATGAAAGAGCCATTGTTGAAAAACAAGCTCGTTTACAAGCAGAGGAAATTGCTCAACAAGCGAATTTAGCCCAACAACAAGCTGAAAAAATGGCTGAACAAGCGAATTTAGCCCAACAACAAGCAGAGGAAATGGCTGAACAAGAACGACAACAAAAAGAGAAATTAGCAGCTTATTTAAGGTCATTAGGTATCAACCCTGATGATATTTAATTTATAAATAGGTAATCGCTATCATTATCTTTTGGTAGCGATCGCCTCATAAGATATGAAAAACTGATGGAGAAGCTTTAGCAAATAAGAAGATAGCGATCGCTATAAAATAAGCTAGTTTAATAATGTGAAAAAAACTTAAATTTAGGACTTACGCAACAGGCATATTTAGTGGTGCGTTAGATATCAAAAATCTGTTTAGTGAGAGTATTTATAAGGATTTACAGGATAGAAAACGCAGATAAACGCAGATTGTTTTTGTCTGAATCAGGATGTCCAAGATTTAAGGATTTACAGAATTTTGAGGTGAAGATTGTTGGGTATAGTGATTAATGTTTGAGAATATTGATTAGAGATTTGTTTATAGTAAATATATCCATTTTTAGGAGTTTCTATATCTAGAAATTTACTATATCCATTATTTTCATATAAGGAAGTAGCTTCTTGAAAAAGACTAATAGTTTTAATCCAAATTGTTGCAAAACCTCTATTTGCAATTTCTAGTTCTAATTTTTGTAATAATAATTTCCCTAAACCTTTACCTCTTGCTTCGGGTAATAGATATATTTTTTTAATTTCTGCTCCTTTTTCTACTCCTTTGTATGGATAAAATGCCCCAGTACCTAAGATTTTATTTTCTTTTTCTACTACCCAAAATAATCCTGATGTTTCTAAATAATATTTTTCTACTGCCATGTAATTCTGCATATCTTGATCATATTCTTTGGGAATAATTACACCATATTCTAATCTGATAGATTGAATTATATCTAGAATAATTTGGTGATCATTTGGTTGAAAGTTACGGATGGTAAATTCTTTGTATTTATACATGATGTTGGTAATTATAGATAGTAGTAAATAATTATTATTTACAACTTCTTAAACGATTCCATATACTTACCATATTGGGCATATTCAGATAATTCATATATGGCAAAAAGTCTATATCCTGTTCATAATTAAATAAAAATGGTAGGTGTCCTTTTGGAGCATTGAGATTATATTGGAATTTGTTAGAATATCTAAATCCAGGACAAGCATCAGTATCAGAATTATACTCAGACCACTGCAATCTTTCAATTAGAGAAAGAATATTAGTATCTTTAATTGAAATTAATGAATAATTTACAGATGTAGTTGAAATAAATTCTTTACTAACATTTATATTTAAACTAAAATATGAAGGTAGGCTATTTCTTTGTTTAATTTCTTCATATATACTCATTTGAACACTAAAACCAAAATGACTATTACTGTATCTTGTCCAAAGTTGATCAATTTCATTCAAAATATCATAAGGAAAGCGATCAAGTTCATTTAATTCAAAAGTAGATGAACATACATAGAAGGTTAACCGGCTCATTACATCTGAGGAAGTTATTGGGAAATGTATTAATTGAAAAATAGGTTTTAATAAAAATTGACGAATTACTCTATTCCATTTGTCAGGAAATGCAATACTGCCATGTACTTTCCTACTCACAACAAATAGAATAATATGAGAAGTATATCTATTAGCTTCTTCCCATTTTTGTTGTGCTAGTAGACTACGGAGTTTTTCTGTGCTTGTTTGTCTTTGGTAATCCCATATCAGCAAAGAAATTATGATGATTGATATAATGATTATCAACATAAGCAATACCTTATAATCTTTGAATTTTGGTAGATTAGATAGAAACTATTTCAGTTTTTTCAGCTAACTATTTTCAGGTAAGGTACAATCAATTTGTATTTGAATGTACCTTAAAGTTTTTATTACTTTTTATCAAATTTTCCAGTAACAACTGCCCATAGAAACCCAAAAACAATAGCAAATGTAACGTGAAGCATTGCAATTACTGGGTAAATGTACCAGATTAATTCAGAATGTTTAATTTCTGAAAATCTACGTTCGTATTTGAACAATCCGTCAAATAACATCCCCAAAAAGCCATACACTGATGGAAATATTAACATAGCAATAAATACTGCAAAAATATCAGTTCCTGGAGATATTTTTGCAAATGTTACCACACAAATTGCTAATACTAATCCCATCACTAGCCAAGAAATGACATATTTCCAGTGAAATTTCTTTTTAGTAGATTCCATGATTGATCTACTTTCCTTCGAGTTTTTTCTTGCGCTCTATTAATGCTTTTCGTGCTGATTCAGTTAAATTTGGCTTTGCAAGTTCGGCATTTACCCGATCAAGATTACTATTGTTACTAGAACTACTAGAGTGGCCAGATTTACGCTTTTCTCCTTGACCTTCTGAATGCTGTTGTTCTTTGTTCTTGTTAACGTTTTTATCCATTGATGACATGACTATATCCTCCGTTGGTTTTAAATGCTTCTAGATGCCGTCAAAAAAGTAAAAGAATGAAAGATGAATTTTCTGGTTTCATTCTTTATTTGGAGTAGAGACACAGTAATCTTATGTCTCTACGAGAAGTCTAGCTACTTAAAAATAGCTGTAAGCTTAAGAGCAAGCAACTGGCTATTTTTTATCTTTCTTGTCTGCTGCTTTTATTTGAGCAGCACGAAGACCATCTCTAGCATTCTCTGGACTGCTACCAGTCCCACGATTACCATCAGAATCTTTAGCAACATACTGTCCACGTAAACTGTCTTTGCTAACCGAAACACGTACAGAAGGCATGATTTTTCTCCTTTTTATCTAGGTCTCATTAACTGGTTGTGTTTTTGCCTTGGCTTGTTGCCTTGACTCTTTCAGTATGTCGCCATGTTCTGTAGATAGCCAGGAAAGATAAGAAAACTAAGTGTATTCTGTATGTGAGACGACGAAACTCCTGATATATTTGATATATAAAAATTGGATAAAATGTAACTAAATATTAAATTCATTAAGTTTGGCGAGTTAAGTTAGTTAAGTTTGGTGCTATGGTAAATCCAAAAGAAAAGCGTCACAGAAAGACTTACAAGTTTACACCCGAAGGACTCTCTATCATAAATAGTGCTTTAGAGAAGTTAGCTGACGAACGGGGTAAACAATTATGGCACACTTGGTTAGAAGGTAAGTCTCAAGAAACTGCCGGAGATTATTCCATATCTGCTGATACTCTCAAGAAGGTATTAGGTCAAACGGTAGGAGATAGAGTTGAAGGTGGAGAGAGAGGCGTTGATGAAAGCAGTATTACAAAAATTAAAGAATTATTGGCTCTATTAGTAGAGTACAAAGATACTACTACAGCCAATAGATTAAGAAAACTTAAACGTGGTCAACATTGGGAAGAAGTTGTATCACTTGACTGGCAAGACTTAGATAAGACTCCAGAAGAGATTATTAATAAACCTGTAATTTCTAATCAAACCTTACCTGCAATTCCCGTGTGGCAAGGACGTGATGATTTGCTTAATAGCTTACAAGAATCACTGAAAGATCCTATGCTGCGCGTTTTGGTGATTTTAGGACAAGGTGGTATTGGGAAGACCAGTCTAGCTGTAAAGCTATTAGAGGCTATTCAAGATAATTATTCACAAACCTATTTTCTGAAGGTGCAGGAAAGTTCTAGTTTTGATGACTTAGCAGCAATGGTGTTAGGAGATTTACGGATAAATTGCAAGAATGAAAATGAGGCAATTTGTGCTATTACAAATTTATTCTCTAAGCAGCGATGTTTATTAATCTTAGATGAATTAGAAGAAATTTTAAAACCTTTTAATAGATGTGCTGTTGCTGAAGAGTTTGGTAAATTGTTAAATGCCTTTGCTTACAGCCAGCATAATTCGCACATCATCCTCACCAGTAGAGAGATACCTGCGGATTTAGCTGATGAGCGTGGTGGTGAAATAGATCCGATGTTAGTACATATGGAGATTGTGCAGGGTGTTGATCCAGATGCTAGTGTTGCTATTCTCAAAGATCGCAAACTTAAAGATTCTGATGAAGACTTGAAGTGGGTTGCGGAAAGAGTTGATGGTCATGTATTTCTATTATCTCAATTGGCTGCACTGGCTAAAGATCGTAAAGGCTATTTACGTAAACATCCTGAATTAGTTACTAAAAAAAGTGACCCAATATTACAAGAGCAACTAGCAAGACAAACTGAAGCAGCACGGGATTTATTACGGCGGATGTGTGTTTTACGAGTTCCCATTGATCTAGAGGGACTGACATTTTTAAGATTATATACAGAAGAAGATCGCTTTGAGAGTGCAGCAGCAACAGGTGAAGCAGTAGATTTCACAGATGATGAATTAGAAGAAACAGAATATATTATTAAACAACTAGTAGCAGCTAATCTTGTACAAAGCCGCTATGATGAGAATTGTTGTTCATTCCTGTATGATCTTCATCGCATCACAATTGATTTTTTACAGAAGGCTTATGCTGATAGTTTGCCTGATCTGATGCAAATTGCTTATAAATTTTATTGTACTGGCAAAAATATAAACAATCCTCAATCAATTGAGGATATTTTGCCTGTTATTGAGGCTCAATATTTTGCTTTTCAGTTAGGTAAGTATAGAGAAGCTATCTATTTAGTTATCGAAAATTTAGAATGTTATTTAAGGCGATGGGGTTATTGGAAGCAACTAAATGAGATTTATGAATTAATAATCCCTTATGTTAAGGAGTATGTTGATCAATCTGATATGCCAAACTGCTTGTGTAAGATTGGTATTTCTTATCGAGATATTGGTAAATGGGATTTAGCTAAGGAGTATTTTCAAAAAGCTCTAGAAATTAGTCATAAAAATAAGTCTGAGAAAGATATTGCTGATTCTCTAATGTATTTGGGTGATATTGAAGATAAACAAGGAAACTGGAATGAAGCAGAAAAGCTTATTCGTCAATCAATTGAAATAAGAAAGAATTTTAGTAACCTTGTGGATATGGCAGATTCTTTAGCCTTATTAGCAGATATAGAACGCAAGCGTGGTAATTGGGATTCTGCAAAAGAAATGTGTAAGCAAGCATTACAAATTTTTGAAGAACTTGGAGATATTTCTGGCAAAGGAAGATGTTGGGGAATATTGGGAGATATTGAAAGAAATTCTCGTAACTGGGACCAAGCTGAAATTTTTGTTAGTCAATCATTGGAATTGTCTGAACGGGTGAATGATCGCTTTCGTATAGCGAGATGTTTTGGGGTTTTAGGCGATATTGAGCGTAGGCGTAAAAACTTTGATTCCGCAGAACACCTCTATAAACAAGCATTAAAATTAAGAGAGGAAATCGGCGATCTCAAAGGTATAGCGACTTCGATAGGATGTTTAGGCGCGACTGAACTAGATCGTGGAAATTTAGATGAAACGGAGAAATATCTCAATCAAGCCTTACTCAAAATGAAAAAACTAGGTATGATATGGAATATTGGCGATATAAACTTCGACTTTGCTATTTTGGAAAAGCGACGTTGTAACTTAACCTTAGCTCAGGAATATTACAACAAAGCAGAAGAAATATTTAACAAGCTTGGAGCTAGAAAAAAATTAGAACAAATCCAACGTGAGTGGATGGAGGAGCATAATTGAAGAGAATGATATTCTTAAATTGTCACTCTATCACCACAAGTATTCAAGAGATTTAATTACAATTGAATTTAACTATACACATTAACCCAAACTTCATGGATAAAAATATCTTACAACGCTTAAACAATTTGAGTGATTCTCTTCAAAAATTGTATGAGCCTATTGATATATATCGCTATACTGCTCCAATAAACCGCATTACTGAAAAGCAGCGTCTTTTTGTATCCCATGAAGCTGGTGAGGTTTATAACCCACAATTTACCTATCAAACTCCACCTTCAGATTGGGAAAAGCCTCTACATCAATTTCTAACTGAACTACATCGTAATGAAAATGAATGGGAACAATTAATTTATCTAGATGTGTCTCTCACCCTGGATTTGATGCGTGGAGTGACAAATCGAGATACTGCATTAATTACTGAAGCAAGCATCAACTTTTACGGTCAACCTACAGAAGAACTAACCCAATCTGCTTACCAAGAAATTGCTAGTTTATCTACTAAACCAGAACTACGCACCATATCTGCTAAAAACATGGCAGAACAGATGAAAAATGCTCTTACTAATGCAAGTTTAGTTGATTGGCAGGTAATTGTTAATGAAAATATGAACGCTAGAATTAGCGTCAATTCTGAAATTAAGCAGGTGAATGTAAATTTAGAAGCACTTTTTACTATAAGTGAACTGAAGCGATTGCTTATCCATGAAATTGGCACTCATGTTTTTCGCTCTGTAAATGGTAGTTTGCAAACCTTGGGACTTTTGCAACTTGGGCTTTATAATTACATGGCAACGGAAGAAGGATTAGCCAGTTATCATGAAGTTCTATATGGAGTCCAAAGTGCTGAAGATCAACTCCGCTACGCTTTACGGGTAATTGCCGCCTACATGAGTTTAAATCATAGCTTTTATGAGGTTTTTTGTGAATTAACCAAGTACACCACTAAAGACGAAGCTTTTGATATTGTCACCCGTGCCAAACGTGGCTTTATTGATACAAGTAAGCATGGATGTCATGTCAAAGATAAAGTCTATTTTGAAGGATTTCATCAAGTTTCATCGCATCTCAAAAACTACCCCACTGATTATTCATTATTGATGAGTGGCAAAGTATCACTAAGTATGTTACCAGCCCTCAGAGAATTGCGCGAAACTGGCTATTTACTAGAACCACAATATTTGCCTAAGCAGTTAATTTTTGGTAACGATTTAGCCGGGATAATGGCAAAATGAGACACTTTATAAATAAAGATAGCGAAGCGTACTTAATCTTTTCAAGGTGTTGTATGAGGGCTGTGGTTGGTTCAGGGAACAACAAAAATTTCACCCTGTTCCCCTATCCCATATCACCTTAATCATCACGCAAAAATAGCAACTTCGGAAGGAGAAATTAGCAGCTTATTTAAGATCATTAGGCATCAATCCTGATGATATTTGATTTATACTATCTATATTAATCTTCCATAGCGTGCATGAGGTTGATTAGATAACCAAGCCCACATTTGATCACCAAAAGAAAAATGCCACCACTCTCTAGGATTGCGTTGAAATCCTGCTTGGAGCATGATATCTCGTAACAATTGACGGTGAGCATGATACTCTTGATGACTATCAGCATAATAATCTGGGTGCGATCGCACAGACATCTCATCAATCGCAGAACCCATATCGACAATTTCCCCCTCATCATCCACCAGCGTCACATCCACCGCAGCCCCTGTACTATGGGGAGGAGGAGTCTTCATATCCAAACTTGGTACAGCCCAAATTTCATATACCTGTTGCCACACCTCTTCTCGTTGCCGAGGTGACAACTCTTCCGCACTCAGTCCCCTCCCTCGCAACGCTTCCCCAAAGCTATAATCCACCATAAACTGCTGCACACCCACAGGTCTATAAGCATCAAAAATTTGAATACACCAACCAGGATGCAGCAACTGTAAATAATTTTGCGCCTCAATCAAATTCTGAACAACACTCTCACGCAGATAATAAGGTGAGTATTCCCCATAACTAGCACCCAACTTTTCATAAGGATGGGGAGATTCCACAGCAAATAACTCCAGAGGAATCTTCGCTAATGGTTCACCACATTCAATAATCGAGATTTGGTGATAAGGTCGCATTTATTTTCAATTTGGGATTTTAGATATTGTGAATCTGCTTTAACGCTTATGAAATTCAATCTGCTTTTCCAGAATTTTTACATCATAATTCTCAAAAAAACCATGCCCAAGTAAACCAATCTCAGCTTTAGGCGCAATAGAAATTTGGGCATTATTGACAACCACACTCCCAACAGAGACAGAAAGAATTGTTGCTGTTTGGAATTCTACTACACTACCATCCGCAATAGTGAATCGACTTTTTCCCGCAGGTTTGATATTCAGCTTTTTCGCCATTTCTTGAGTAATCAAGATACCACTTGCACCAGTATCAAAAACCATCTCAAAAACTTGACCACCATTAAACTTAACATCTATAATCGGGGTCTTTGCCTGACGACGCTTAATAGGGACGCGAAAAACCGTATCCGTAGGTTGTATAACCTTGCACATTTCCCCCAAACTGATAGTTTTACCTGATGAAGTCCTCATAAAACAAAGACCTGGATCATTAGCTTTTGCTACCGATGGCACTGTTAAAACCATTAACCCAGATAAAAACCCAATCCATCTGCTTTGAGTAGGTTGCATTTTTTAGATAAAATTTAGGTAGTATAAATTATTTTAAACTAGATACATCTAAAATACCTACATTTTATCGTGGTTAGATTTACAAAAAGCACATCCAGCAGGGGGGGCTAAATTCTTCAAAGTCCCCCTTTTTAAGGGGGATTTAGGGGGATCGGATAACGTTTAGCATCCTAGTTATTGGTCAATCATGATGGTCACAACAGGATTTTTCCCCTAGTTCTGGTACAGGATCATAACCACCAGGATGAAAAGGATGACAACGTAAAATCCGCAAAGTTGCCATCCAACCACCACGTAGTACCCCAAAACGTTCGATCGCTTGGATAGCATACATCGAACAAGTTGGTTGAAAGCGACAAGTAGGAGGAAAAAGAGGAGAGACGAATAACCGATAGCCTTTAATAATCCAAATCAATAAGCTTTTCATAGACCAAATCTAATAAAGTAGTAATAGAATTCAATAATTTTCTGTGTTGATTACACTATTTCCTAGTTTAGAATCTCTTTCTCTATTGTGGCTGCAAATTACCCTTGCAGCGGCTTGGGTTGTATTGATAATCCTGATTGCTTGGGGAGTCAGTCATTTTACCAACAGTGAACCAGAAATCATCCGCAAGATCGTACATATTGGCACTGGGAACGTAATTTTGATCGCTTGGTGGTTAAACATTCCAGCTATTGTGGGGATTACAGCTTCAATTTTCGCCAGTATCATCACCCTATTGTCCTATATCTTCCCAATTTTGCCAGGAATTAACAGCGTTGGCCGCCAAAGTTTAGGAACATTCTTCTATGCACTCAGTATTGGTATTTTAGTAGCTGGATTTTGGTATTTACAACAACCACAATATGCTGTCATAGGAATTTTAACTATGGCTTGGGGAGACGGACTAGCAGCTTTAATTGGGCAACGTTTTGGTAAACATAAATATCAACTTTTGGGTTCAAATAAAAGCTGGGAAGGTTCTTTGACAATGACATTTTTTAGTTTCCTAATTAATATGTTTATTTTATTGGCAACACAAGGAAACATCTGGCAAACATGGATAATATCAATAGTTGTAGCCATAGTAGCGACTACATTAGAAGCCTTTTCATTTTTAGGTATTGATAATTTAACAGTTCCTGTTGGTAGTGCAGCCTTAGCTTATAGCTTAATTCAGATACTGGTGCTTAATTGAATATCTAAATACTAAGTTATATATTGCTTTCTATATACCCTCAAAAAATTGAATAATTTGTATGGATTTGGCAAATAAATTCAAAAACCTAAAATATTTAATATACCTTCTCTAAAGGTATGATTATATCTGTAAAAATTAAAAGATTTTATATCTACTTTGAGAAGTAGAACTACCAAATTTGAATTCTATCCCTAGATTTATGAATTAGTGAGCAAGAATGCTTATAGTTGGGTTGTTAGGTGGCGATTCACCTAATTTCGTAAGTGAGGCTAACAATTATGTCAAATCAAATAAATGCATCCGATTTGTTTGTTGTTTTATCTGATCACCAACAAGAGTTTGTAACTGGTGGTGCTGACTTTGAATTAGCTGGCAGTAACTTTGCTAATAGATTAGCAAACCTGCAAGGTACTACAGCTTCTGGACCTAATGGTAGTACGGGTAACTCCATTGGTACAAGTTCTGCTGTCAACACCGCAGCCCAAGATTTATTAGGATTGGGTGCGCCCACAGTTCCTCAAGTTGGTGCTTTGGGTGTAGCACCCACTGTCGAAGCAGGAGGAGTACCAATAGTTGGTGGCGGTAGTCCCATTGGTGGTGGTCCAGGTGGCGGTGGTAGTCCCTTTGGTACTGCTAACGGACCATTCGGCTAAATCAGCCAAGCCTTTTAACCACTCCTACAAGTGGTCAGAAAAAATAAACTTTCACCACACCAGATTGCTTCGCCTATCTAGGCTAGTAATGGTGCGTGGAGGTCATCAAAGAGTTAAATGTCTAGTTTCTTGTTGACACCTCTACCAAAAATCTGCAACGGTTATTCCCAATCATGAACTGATGATTGCAGAATCACATTATTCAGTTACATCAATCTGCATCTCCATCTCTGCTGTACTGCTGGTACTGAGAAAAATTAGCGTTCTAGGTAGATTGTCTTTAGGAGTCAGCAAATAGTGGATTCTAGCAGCGATTAAGTTTGCTTTCTTTTTGCCCAAAAGAAAACATTAAAAAATCAATTCATGCTCTGGAATCCTTTGTTCAAAAATTACGTAAGTGAGGCTAAAAATTATGTCCCATCAAATCATTTCGTCTGAATTGTTTGTTATTTTATCTGATGAGCAACAAGAGTTTGTAACTGGCGGGGCTGACTTTGAGTTAGCTGGTAGTAACTTTGCTAATAGACTGGCAAATTTACAAGGTACTACAGCTTCTGGACCTAATGGTAGCACCGGTAACTCTATCGGTACAAGTTCTACTGTTAACACCGCAGCCCAAGACTTCTTGGGATTGGGTGCGCCCATAGTTCCTGAAGTTGGTGCATTGGGTGCTGCACCAACTCTTAATGGAATAACAGCGCCTTTAGGTGGTGGTGCTGGTGGTCTTGCTCCTGGTGGTGCTGGTGGTCCTGGTGGTGTCGGTGGTCCCGGTGTTTTTGGTGGCTAAGATGGTTTCCGTCTGGCAATGAGCATTTGAACTTTTTAACCATTGCCACTGGTAATCAAAAGACATCTAAAAATAATGTAGAGGCGTTAAATGGAACGTCTCTACAAGGGTTATAAAAAGTCTAAAGAAGCAAAACAAAGCTCAGTTAATCTATAATGTCCGACAGGATACTAGGAGTCACTGAGAAGCCGGGACTGTGCGATCGCTGTGGGAATATATCACTTCTTATTGATCTCCTTGATTAAATCTGCATAGGAAGTTAGTTGAGCTACAAGCAGAAGGCTTTGAAAAACGACTATTATCTGTGAAGTTGAAAAAGTAAATTACTTTAAAAGGCAATGGGAATAAGGGATTGAAGACTAAGTCTTCTGGATTTTGATATTTTGGATATTACGTAACTAAGGCTCACAATCATGTCATATTATACCATCATATCCAATTTGTTTGCAGATTTATCTGAGCAGCAACAGGAGATAATAGCTGGTGGTGCAGACTTTGAGTTAGCTGGCAGTAATTTTGCTAACAGACTTGTGGTGTTACAGGGGTCTGTCTCTTCTGGTCCAAACGGGAGTTTTGCAAATTCATCAGGTCAAAGTTCACAAGTTAATACCGCAGCACAAGATTTCTTGGGATTGGGTGCGCCATCTATACCTAATATTCCAGCTTTGGGTTCTGCACCAGTTCTCAATGGCTTACCAGCACGACCGAGAACAAGTTTGGGAGGTTTGACAGGTTTGAGAAGATTAGGTGGTTTAGGTAACTTGAGAACTTGAGTTAAGCGAGGCTAACAATCATGTCATCTCCAATAATGACATCGCAATGCTTTATTGAGCTATCTGATCGGCAACAAGAATTATTAACTGGTGGTAATCAACCTCAGATTAGCAATAACAATTTTGCTCAAAAAAACGAAAATACCACAGAGACTAACAGCAATACTCCACTAGGTAAGGTTTCTAAAACTAATACTGATTTTGCTGATGTCAATAGTGGCTCAAAATCTATATTGTCATCTGATGCTCCCAAAGTTTTTCCCTTTGGATCTGTTAACAATCTACCACCAAATAACCCCCTATCAATCAACAGTCCTCTAGGAATGTTTTAAGGGATGAAGATAAAGGTGAACAATTATGTTACAAGATGTCATAAAATCAGATGTGCTAGTGGCGTTATCTTTAGATGAACAACAATTTTTGTTTGGTGGTCAACAAGCTTTGAATGACCCATTTATTGCACCTCTTACAGCCCTAAGAGGTAAGCCTATTACAGTGTTGGGTAAAACTCTCAATGATGGTTCAAGCACTGTATTGGGCAATAATACTATACAAGGTTCGACTACTTCTGGTCCTTTTGGCAGTCTTGGTAATTCCACTGCACAAGGTAAAGGTGGGGCGACTGGTGCAGAAGATATTATGATTCTGCCACCATTTTCAGCTGCAAGCCAAACACGCTAATAACCAAGGTGAGCGAAGTTTGAAAACTTTTTATATTCTGGATTTTGAATTATTCAATTCCCAATTAAAAATCTAAACTTCGCTCATAACAGCCGGATCAACTACTAGTGTTAAATCCCAACTAGCAAGTCTTATACGAAATTCTGTGGGGAATCATTTTGGGACTATAAAAATGTTCAATTTCATGTAGCAGTAAATTTTTTACTTTCGATTTTGTAGGTCTAGTAAACTATCATCATTTGTTGACTTTAATACTGATTAATTTCAAAAGTTTTTATCTCATTTTTGTTGGCTTCATCAGTAATCTAAAACTCAATTTGTAAGTACATAAGTAGGTTGGCGTTAAAAATTGTCGTTACTGACACGGGAATTCTTAACAGAGAAGAGGTTTTGGGATATTTTACTTTTCGTTACATATTACTCTCCGAGAAGCCGCTCTGGGTCTACGGTTTTTTCAGTTCACCTACTTACCTGGAATTTGGTGTTTGTAATTAGGAAGGGGGGAGAGGAGATTCTTACTACTCGCTCAACGTAAGTGAGGACTTTGAGGGAGTTTGAGCGTTCTCCTCGGTTTTTTCTCAGCGTTGCCCACGTCAGAGATGTAAAGAAAAGTTTTTGCTATGGTCAGCTTTTACTTTTTCTTATCCCCCACAATGATTATAGAGGATTCTTCACAATGATGTTTACTATTGTGAGCGACATATTTTATTCTTTCTTTGTTTAGTTGAGTCAACCCTGGTTGTTATCCTGTGTTTGGCAAAGTTGATACTTTGGGTATTAATTATATTCACCAAAAGATATAGGCAAAGTGACCTTTTTGAGGGTTATTTGTCGAGAGGTGTTCGGAATAATCACCGAAATAGGAAATGTTGGACTTGGCTAGTTAGTCAATCATGTTTCGCAAAAAAGAACAAAGAAAACAATTTTTTACTACTATCTGAGGACATATTACCTCAGACAGTTTTTTTTCCATGATATGGGATTTCCAATCAAGTTATGTGGAGTTATCTAGGCTGCTTAGATATCAAACTCGATATGAGATAACCCTCATATTTGTTGATGTTTTAATCGAAAAGGTGCAACGCTGTGGACTCTTTACGCCGCTATGAAAATAATGTTTGGAATGGCTCTGGTGAGCCTAATTCTGAACATCTGCATTTAGTTGAAGTTAATGAATTTCTACCCCAAATTCACAAATGGACTAGCATTGGTGTGGGGGTAATGTTGACTATTTTTGTAGTGGGTGTAGGTTTAACAACTGTACTCCATTACAAAGTAACAGTAAAAGTTCCTGCCAGTATTAGACCGATAGGAGAACTAAGGCTAGTTGAGTCAGCTATTTCTGGTCAGGTGCAAAAGATTGTGGTTAAAGACAATCAGATTGTAACTCAGGGCGATGCGATCGCTTACATTGATGATTCCCGTCTACAAACCCAAAAGAACCAACTAAAAAGCAGCATTCAGCAAAATCAATTACAACTAGTACAAATTGATGCTCAACTAGGTGAAATCAATACTCAAATTCTGGCACAGGCAAATTTTATCAATCGCACAATTGTATCTGCACAAGCTGAGTTAGGTGGTACTCAACGTAACTTTGAAGACCAACAGATCAAAGCTGATGCAGAAATGCTGCAAGCAGAATTGGCTTCAAGATTTGCCAAATCACAGCTTGAACGTTTACAACAAGAAGGAGTATTAAAAACAACTATAGAAGAAGCACAGACAGCCTTCAATCTGGCCAAGCTACAAAGAGATAGATTGCAAGCGATCGCTAATTCGGGTGCAATATCTCACAGTATGTTGGAAGAAAAACAACAATCCGTTAAATCTGCCCAAGCCAAGTTAGAACAAGCCAAAAACAACGCTAAAACTCTTTTAGAGGAAAAACAACAAGCCCTAGAAGTTGCTCAAACAAATCTATACAAAGCCAGAACAGCTATCAATCCTAGTAATTCGGCGGTAATTATCGCATCGGAACGAATAAAACAAGAACAAGCCAGAGGAGAAGCTACTATAGCCGCTTTGAGAAAAGAACTTCAGACCCTACTCCAACAACGTCTAGAAATTCAAAAGCAACTTATTCGCACTCGTCAGGACTTACTACAAACAGAAACTGATTTGCATCAGAGTATAATTCGCGCCCCTATTACTGGCACATTACTACAATTAAAACTTCGCAACCCTGGACAAGTAGTACAACCCAGTGAAGCCATTGCTCAGATCGCTCCCTTGAATGCTCCTTTACAAATCAAGGCTTATGTACCTGCTCAAGAAATTAACAAAGTAGAACCAGGTCAAAAAGTCCAAATGCAAGTTTCTGCTTGTCCTTATCCAGATTACGGCACTCTCAAAGGCATTGTCAAAAACGTTGCTCCAGATATTTTTCCAGTTACACAAACCCAATCTCAAAATAATACAGCCGCAAATGTTCAGCAGGTGAATGGTTACGAAGTCACCATCGAACCAGAAACATTATACGTAGGTAGAGGCGATCGGCAATGTCATCTCCAAGCAGGAATGCAAGGTAGAACAGATATTATTTCCCGCGAAGAAACCGTAATGCAATTTATTCTCAGAAAAGCCAGATTAATTACGGATTTGTGATTGGTGATTGGTGATTTGAAAAGGCAAGAGGCAAAAGGCAAGAGAAAGAAGTTTTTTAATTTTTAATTGATTTCTCCCCTACACCCCACAACCTCTTTCTGAATTTCTGTAACTCCTTTAACTCCTCTATTTTTATGTTTAACCCATTCAACCCTCGCAGAAAATACCAATCTGTTTTACAAGCAAGTGAAGAAGACTGTGGAGCAGCTTGTCTAGCTTCCATTTGCAAATATTATGGACGCTTCTTAACCATAAATAAAAGCCGAGAAGCCGTAGGAACAGGACAACTAGGTACAACTTTATTAGGTTTAAAACGTGGCTCTGATAATTTGGGATTCAATGCTAGAGCCGTTAAAGCTTCACCAGAAGTTGTAGATAGAATCACAGAGATCCAACTACCAGCAATTATTCATTGGCGCGGTTATCACTGGGTTGTTTTATATGGACAACGGGGTAAAAAGTATGTCATTGCTGATCCGGCTGTAGGTATTCGCTATCTCAAACGCGAAGAATTATTAGCAGCTTGGAACGGAGTTATGCTCTTACTAGAGCCAGATCCGGAGCGTTTTTCTCAACAACCACAAGAAAAACCCAACGGTGGTTTGTTACGCTTTTTTATGCGGATTCTGCCCTATCGGGGATTACTAACTCAAGTTTTAATAATCAATATTATCCTGGGTATCTTATCTCTCGGAAGCCCTGTTTTAATCCAATTACTAACTGATGATGTTTTAGTTCGGGGAGATATGCAGTTACTAACAGTTGTTGTCACTGCTGTTGTTGTCATGACTATATTTAGTAGTAGCTTGCAAGTCATACAATCTACTATGATCGCTCATTTTGGTCAACGATTACAATTAGGGTTAGTTTTGGATTTTGGACGGAGAATACTGCAATTACCTTTAAGTTACTACGAATCTCGTCGCAGTGGGGAAATCACCAGTCGCTTGGGTGATATTAATGAAATAAATCAGTTAATTTCTCAGGTGGTAGTGCTTCTGCCTAGCCAGTTCTTTGTGGCTATTATTTCCTTTTGTCTGATGTTATTTTATAGTTGGCAACTGACAATAGCAGTGATTTTATTTGGGGCTTTAATGACTTTATCTACCCTCCCATTTTTACCTATACTGCAACAAAAAACACGCAGTTTATTAGTTTTAGGTGCAGAAAATCAAGGGGTGTTAGTAGAAACTTTCAAAGGCGCACAAGTAATCAAGACAACTAACGCTGCTCCTCAATTTTGGGATGAATTTCAAAGCCGTTTTGGCCGTCTAGCTAATCTTACTTTCAGCACAATTCAAATCGGAATTATTAACGGTACTGTTGCTAAACTTCTTTCTACTCTTGGTGGTGTAATTCTACTGGGTATAGGCAGTATGTTAGTAATTAACAACAAATTAACTATTGGTCAAATGCTGGCTTTTAATGCCTTACAAGTGAATGTTTTAGCTTTAATTGGTTCTTTGGTGGGATTAGTAGATGAATATTTCCGTTCTCAAACGGCAATTTCTCGTTTGCTAGAAGTTATTGATGCCACACCAGAAGTAGTTGGAGGTAGTCAAAAGCCGATTGCACAAATCGCTGGTGATGCCGATATTCATTTCTCTCATCTCACATTTCACCACGCAGGAAGAGTTGATTTATTAGAGGATTTTTCTCTTAAACTTCCCGGTGGAAAGGTGATTGCTTTAATTGGTAAATCAGGTTGTGGTAAAAGTACCTTAGCAAAACTAATAGCAGGTTTATATCAGCCAACTTCAGGTAATATTCGCATTGGGGTTTTTAATATCCATGACCTTTCTCTTGATTGTTTGCGACAACAAGTAGTTTATGTACCCCAAGAACCTCATTTTTGGAGTCGAACAATTTTAGAAAACTTTCGTTTAGGAATACCTTCTATTCCTTTTGATCAAGTTGTTCAAGCCTGTGAAATTGCTGATGCCGATGGTTTTATTAGTCAATTACCTAACAAGTATCAAACTGTGTTAGGAGAATTTGGTGCAAATCTTTCTGGTGGACAAAGACAACGATTAGCGATCGCACGCGGAATACTCACCAATCCACCCATTTTAATCTTAGATGAAGCTACCGCAGGACTAGATCCAGTCAGCGAAACTCATGTCTTAGATCGATTGTTGGCATCTCGCAAAGGTCAAACCACAATTTTGATCACCCATCGTCCCAGTGTGATTAATCGAGCAGATTGGATAGTTTTAATGGAGAAAGGTCAAGTAGAACTCCAAGGTAGTCTGGAAAATTTTCTTTCTCAACCAGGAGAACATTTACAGTTCTTAACTATATAAATAAATCATAAATTATTATCTAGTGTGAAGAGCAAATACCATGTCTAAAAACTTTACCTCCAACTCTGATAAAATGTTGTGCGACTTATCTGAAGCAGAGCAAGAAATTATCATCGCTGGGCAAAGTGAAAATATTCCTGTGCAAGCTAATTTATTCTTGCAGAACACCAATATTCAAACTGAAGCAGACAATAAATTAAATTTAGGGAGTGACTCCAGTTCACAAAAAACTAAATATAATTTGTCTCAATCCACCATCGGGTTTTCTGTATCATTTATTTTACCAAACATCAGTTCAGTTATGAATAACAGGGGTAATTTATTACCTAATATACTCAGGCAGATTGATACATACCTTTTTAGATAAATTAAACCAAAAAAATTTAGCTAAATAGGATTCAGGAGTCAGTATAAATTCTGTACGATTGTAGGATGAATAAGTGGGTTTAAGACTTCCTCTAAATTTTCAATTTAGCAGTTAACAATTAATAGCGGGTCTGAATCCTCCACTAATTGATTCTGATTTCTGAATTCTCGCCTAATGATTTGTAATTACATCAATTGAAAAATAATTAAAACCTATTTTTTAATAAGCCAAAAGTGATATAGATTGATATTCTATTTCTAACTAAAGAAGAATTTAACTCCTATATAAAATAGTTATAAATAAAGCAATAGGTTTTCAAGACCTATACAGATAATCGAGGATAAAAATCATGTCTGAAAGAATCACTACATCTAATTTGCTGGTTGAATTATTGGCAGAAGAAGAGGAACTTTTAAGTGGTGGGCAATACAAACAGTATGGGGGACAATGGTACTGTATATATCCATACCCATACTGTAAATATGATCCTGGAACAGGTCCTGGTGGAGGAGTATTCCCATACGGCGCACCTGGAGGTGGATATGGCGCACCCGGAGGTGGATACGGCGCACCCGGAGGTGGATATGGCGCACCCGGACCCGGAGGTGGATACGGCGCACCCGGACCCGGAGGTGGATATGGCGCACCCCCATTTGGAGGCGGTCGCTAATTACGTTAACGTTTACCGAAGATGTAGACCAGATGGTGGTTAAGGTTACTAAGTTACTAACTTCATAAAGCCAATAAATCGGGTAGTCACTTAGTTCCTGAATACATTCTTGAATCCAGGGAGCTAAGTAATGGGACAGAATTAATGACACAACTTATTTTTCTGTTCCCTGTTAATAGTTCCCTGTCTCCATTCTCAACTAATGAATTTTATTGCATCCGACTACTTACCTAACTTTTGAAAAATATAAAAACGTAAGTGAGGCAATCATGTTAACTCAAATCAATAACTCTGATCTAGTGGAATTATCCACAGAAGAACAGCAACTTTTATCCGGTGGAAACTGCGGTTATTCTCCTTGCTATCAACCCAAAAAATGCTGTAGAGGATACAAACCTTACAAGCCGCAGTATACACCCTCTCCTTGCTCTGATAGCTATCCTGGGTTTGATTATTCAGGTAATTATTAGTGCTACTTTGAAGGAGGCTAATTAAATATAGCAATCTAAATTAGTCTTAAATAACAAGATTCCTGACTTATTAAAAATGTTGGGAATCTGATAAAATACCTTGCCTTACATTATACGCTTAGATTTTAATAAAGCAAATAATATAAGTGGTATATATAATGAAACTATTTGTACCCAAAGGCTGAATTTTTAATGGTTATTTTATAACTAATGAATCATTGATTTTATCATAATGCTGTTTATAAAAAGATATAGGTTCATAACACCAATTGAGGCTAATAATCATGTCAGAGCAAAAAATCACATCTGATTTAGTTCAGGAAATATCCGCCGAAGAACAACAACTTCTATCAGGTGGTAATTGGGGTGGCGGTGGTTACTGGGGTCGTCCTCCTTGGGGTGGCGGTGGTTACTGGGGTCGTCCTCCTTGGGGTGGCGGCGGTTACTGGGGTCGTCCTCCTTGGGGTGGTGGTTACTGGGGCGGTCGTCCTTGGGGTTGGGGACATCACCGTTGGTAGTAGCAAGCTGGACAAGACAAGTCTACAAATTGACATACTCCCCATCCTTCTAGGATGGGGATTCTGGGGTCAAACAGCAATTGCTCGCGAGAGCCAGTCTAACATCACCTAACCTTTCGGGTTAATGCCCCAACTATTTGAATATTACGTGCGGCGTTTTCATCACGTCCATTAACGGAGTAAGTAGGCACGATAAAACCGATGTATATTTAGTTTTGTAAAAACGCTGAAATAACCTATTTATAGGGTCTAAGTTAAATTTATATTTCGTTACATAGGTTGATTTTTTAATGCCAACTTACTTAGGTCACCTGGAATTAGTAGACGTGGTTTAAGTGCGCCTAAGAAAGTTCTTCTATGGACTCTTGAGAAATCTGCGCGTGTTCAGACTGGGTAAGCTTAAGAATCCAATTTTGTAAAATAGGATTGACCAATTCAGGTGCTTCATCTTGGGGGCAATGTCCCACTCCATCTAAAGCAATAAACTTCTGAACTTGAGGAAAATTAGCTAACTCTTTACCCAAATTAATCGGTTCCCAAGGGTCAGCCGTTCCCCATAAAATAATTGCTGGGCAAGGTAGTAAGGGTAAAAGGTCTTCAGGTAATGGTCCACTAGAATAGGATGTAAAGGCTAAAAATACAGCCGCAGCACCAGGATCATTTGCTGGTTTCATGAGAATATCTACTAATTCATCGGTCACAGTTTCTCCGTTGCCATAAGCTTGGAGGAGAATCTTCCGTACTGTTTTTGGTTTAGCTAGTTGATTAAAAAATAATTGACCCACTGCGGGAATAGATAAAAGTTTTTGCAGAATTGGCGCACCAATGCGTTTTGTCCAAGGTAAAGTTAATCGTTTGCGATCGTGTAATAATCTGAGAGAACAGTTGAGTAAGGCAGTTCCCAATGCTATATCTGGGTTACTAACAGCCGCTTGCATAACGACAATGCAACCAATAGAGTTTCCCACTAAAAATGCAGGTTCTCCTACCACTTCGCGACAAAAATCTGCTATTTGTTGTCCCCAGGTTTCGAGTGTGTAGGTAATTTTTTCGCCTGGGACTGGTTTGGCAGAAGCACCAAAACCAATCAAGTCAATCGCATAAACTCGACAATTTTCTGCTAAAACTGGTATATTTTTGCGCCAGTGCAACCATGAAGCACCAAAGCCATGTACTAAAATAACCGCAGGGCCGGAATTGCCTTGAGTTTGGTAACTAATAGGGAAGCCTTGCCAAGTCCACGTTTTTGTTGAAATAAAAGCATTTGTATAAGTTGTCATAGAGAATTTAAGTCTCAAATATATTGAATTATGATTCTACTGTAATGCGTTTAATTTAGACGGATACATATAAGTATTTTACACTGTCTTTAAATAAAATTTACATAAACATTATAACTGGGAAGAATGAAACAAGTATTAATATCAGATCGGTAGTTTTACAATTTACGTCAACCTGTACTAGTATAAAGTTAATTGAATATAGAACGAAAGCTCAAGTGTGGTTTTACACTGAAAACTAACGCTGATTTTGAAAAAGTTTGTGTTCCTAGTTCCTTTGGACAAGACAAAATGATTATACTAGAAACAATAGATACTCCTATTGGAAGTTATGCTCCTGATTTTGAGTTGCCAGGAGTTGATGATCATGTCCATCATCTGAGCCGCTATAGAGAAAATTTACGCGCCGTATGCGTAATTTCTATGTGTAACTTCTGTCCCTATGTGGTCCTATATCTAGACAGGCTAAAAAGGATTCAAACTGAATTCTCCGCTGATGGTTTTACGCTCATTGGACTCAATAGTGCTAATGGTAACAATGATGTGAGTGGTGAAGCAGAAGTTGGTGCTGTGTCAACTTTTGAAAACATGAAAGCTTTTGCCCAGCAACATGAGTTAAATTTCCCTTATCTATGGGATTCAACCCAAGATGTGACTCGCAGTTTTGGGACGATCAGTACACCAACTGCTTATTTAATTGATAGTGAAGGAATTTTGCGTTACAAAGGTCAAATCGACAATCACCCGGCTCATCCATTGGTAGAGGGAGTAGATTATTTGAAAAATGCGATCGCCGCTTTATTTCAAGGACAAGAAATCCAGCCAGCACAAACACAACAGATTGGTACACCATTAATATGGCGTAAATAGACATATTGCATTATAAGATAGCTAATTATCTAACTATTTCCTCTGAATCTACATACAACAGGAGTCAGAAGTCAGGCGTTAGGAGTCAGGAATCAATTCCTACTAAATAATTTATAGTTAACAGGTGGGATTCATCATCAAAATCATGTTCATTATGTTGCACTTAACTCAACCGATTTAAAACTCAAGACCCGTGTTTATCAATGTCAGAATATTCAATGTTCAACGTTTATAATCACGATAGATAGAGATTAAAACAAGGTTAATAACTTGTTGAATGCTCCATAATGAATTTGTACGCCAGGCTCTGGCGGAAGTTACGCCCGTAGACAAGAAGTAGCCTTCTACCTTGGTGGAAGCGGGAAATAAACAACAATGTATGGCTTGCGTCAAGCGGCACTACCAGCATTGTATAAGTTTTATTGAGCAGGCAATTGCAACTTATTTGATAAAGCGTGACTTCATGGGAACGAATTACCGACGGGTTTTACTTAAACTAAGCGGTGAAGCCTTAATGGGCAACATGGGCTATGGCATTGATCCAGAAGTAGTCAAGGGAATAGCTCAAGAGTTAGGAGAGGTAGTAGCCACTGGCGTTCAAGTTGCTATTGTCGTTGGCGGCGGCAACATTTTTAGAGGCGTTAAAGCCGCATCGGCAGGAATGGACAGGGCGACAGGTGACTATATAGGGATGATTGCTACAGTAATGAACGCCATGACGCTGCAAGATTCCCTAGAAAGAATAGGGGTACAAACGCGGGTACAAACGGCGATCGCTATGCAAGAATTAGCAGAACCGTATATTCGTCGTCGTGCCATTCGCCATTTAGAAAAAGGACGAGTGGTAATTTTTGGCGCTGGTTCAGGAAATCCCTTCTTTACTACAGATACCACTGCCGCCTTAAGAGCAGCAGAAATTGAAGCAGAAGTGATTTTTAAAGCCACCAAAGTAGACGGAATCTACGACGCTGACCCCGAAATTTATCCTGAAGCCAAACGTTATTCAACCCTCACCTACACCCACGTTTTGGCCAAAGATTTGCGAGTCATGGATAGTACCGCAATTGCCTTGTGTAAAGAAAATAATATTCCCATTTTGGTATTTGACCTAACGGTGCGAGGAAATATCCACCGAGCAGTAATGGGAGAATCTATTGGCACCCTTGTGGGAGGTTCTTGTGAAATTAGCTGAAGCTGAAAGCAAAATGCAAAAAACTGTTGAATCAACTCAACAGGCTTTTAATACAATTCGCACTGGTCGAGCCAATGCGAGTCTATTGGATAAAATTCAGGTGGAATATTATGGTTCACCTACTTCCCTGAAATCATTGGCAAACATTTCCACACCTGATGCCTCAACAATCCTGATCCAGCCTTATGATAGGAGCAGTTTGAACATTGTTGAAAAGGCAATTTCCTTGTCAGATATAGGTATAACCCCTAGTAATGACGGTTCTGTGATTCGTTTGAACATTCCGCCATTGACAAGCGATCGCCGGAAAGAATTTGCCAAATTAGCTGCTAAGTATGCTGAAGAAGGGCGGGTAGGCATTCGCAATATCCGCCGTGATGCCCTCGATTCTATTCGTAAACAAGAAAAAGCTGCGGAAATTTCCGAAGATGAATCACGGGATCAGCAAGACAAACTGCAAAAACTTACCAATAAGTACACAGAAAAAATTGATCACCTGTTAACGGAAAAAGAAAAAGACATCACAACTGTCTAAGCGGGTGTAGGGTTGATTGGGCAGGGAGCAGGGGAGCAGAGGAGCAGAGGGGAATAATGTATTTATCATCTGTTCCCTGTTCCCTGTTCCCTATATTTATTGAAACTTTACCAAAAATTGGAAACCCTTATATATACTTGAAAATCAATTAATTAAAATAAAAAGCAAAAATTTAGCCATTATGTACGACTGCATCATCATCGGTGCTGGGCCAGCGGGTGGAACAGCAGCATATCATCTAGCCAAGCGGGGACGCTCAGTATTAGTTTTAGAAAAAGAATCCCTGCCCAGATATAAACCTTGTGGTGGTGGTGTGTCACCAGCGATCGCTCAATGGTTTGACTTCGACTTTAGCCCCGCCATCTCCGTCAAAGTAGATTCCCTCCGATTTACCTGGAAACTAGAAGATCCCGTAGAAGCCAAAATCGGCATCAAAGAACCAGTCTGGATGGTGCGGCGAGATGTTTTTGACCATTTTCTAGTTCAACAAGCCCAAAAGCAAGGGGCAGAACTAAAAGACAATACAGAAGTCACAGGCATCGAATTTAAAGGCGATTATTGGCAAGTAAACACAGCTAATGGAATCGTTACAGGTCGTTACTTAATTGCGGCTGATGGAGCAAAAGGCCCAATGGCAAAATGGCTAGGGTTTAAAGACCGTAAACGCCGTTTAGCAGGAGCATTAGAAGCCGAAGTTCCTGCCGAAGTTGTCAACAAAAACATGGCACACTTCGAGTTTGGCTTGCTGAAAAACGGCTATATTTGGAACTTCCCCAAAGCTGATGGTTATTCTATTGGTGTAGGTACATTTATTGGTGGCGAACCTCAAGACTTTAAGAAAATTTTGGATGAGTATGCCAAATCCTTTAATCTAGATGTCAAAACTACCAAGCAATACGGTCATCCCATCTGTTTGTGGGATGGTAATCAAAAGCTACATACCCAAAATGCCGTTTTAGCTGGTGAAGCCGCTTGTGTAGTTGACCCATTTACCGCTGAAGGTATTCGCCCCTCAATATTTAGCGGTGTTCTCGCAGCACAATTTATTCATGATGCTTTGAGTGGTGATATCAACGCCTTAGAAAATTATACTCAGGCCATTAATGAACAATGGGGAACTGATATGGCTTGGGCGCAAAAATTAGCCGGTACGTTCTATCGTTTTCCTAGTATTGGTTATAAGGTCGGCGTTAAACGTCCATCTGGCGCTCAAATTATGGGCAAAATCCTTTGTGGTGAATTGCGATATGGCGATGTAGTCGGTCGCGCCTTAAAGCGGTTAATCCCTGGCTTTGGTGGGTAGAAGGCAGGAGTCAGAAGGCAGGAGGCAGAAGGCAGGAGGCAGAAGGCAGAAGGCAGGAGGCAGGAGTCAGGAGTCAGGAGTCAGGAGGATAAGAAGAAAATATTTCTCCTCTGCTCCCCTGCCCCTCTGCTCCCCTGCTCCCCCTGCTCCCCTGCCCCTCTGCTCCCCTGCTCCCCATCCCCCTGTTCCCTCAAAATAACAACCAAATAATTACTCCTGTTCCCAAAACGCATAGAACCCCAGCTAAACCAGCTAGGGGTTTTTTGTTTTTACCTGTCAACCAGTCTGAGGCTTTCCCTGTGTAGGTAATGAGTTCTGCTGTATCTATGGTAGCGATCGCCCACACCCAACCAGCATGAAGTCCCCAAGCTATCCCTAAATTATTGCCATCAGCCAACCTGGCCACAACTAAAACCATTCCCATTAGCCATAATCCTGGAATTTGGGGTAAAGTTTCCCGTTGTTCCCACACTAAATGTAGTAAAGCAAAAATCAAGCTAGAGATAATCGCCGCCATCCAAATTGCATAATCCTTCTCCAGGGTAGTCAACAAAAAACCCCGAAAAACCAACTCTTCTATCCCACCTACAAACAAAGCCACCAAAGAAATTGGTAGCAAAATAGATGGTATTAATTTAATATTTGCCTTTTCTAAATAGCACCAACCCAGCCAAAATTGGCAAGTAAACACCATTACCAGCCCCAATACACCCAAACCAAAACCCAGCAATAAAGAAACCCAAATAGTATAGTTCCCTACTAAGCCATAATCAGCAAAAGATCCCAATCCTAGCCGATTAACTCCCCAAAGAATTAAAGGTACTAATAAATAAAGAGATACCAATAAAGGTATTTTTTGCTCTGGTTGTAAAGGTTTATTAACTTGCCAATTTAGGACAACAGCAATTATCCCTGCTAATGGCAACCAACACCCTACCCAAACAACGAAAAAAGCCATGACAACAAACACTACTGGCGCATTTTTCAAAAACGCCAGTAACGTATTGACTGATGGCTCTAAAAGTGATAAAAAGGCAAACAAAAAAATCACGATGGACTTCTGGTTAAAATAGAGTTCTTGATGATTATTCAAGACTCTACTACAATTTATGACTTGTTTAAGAGGTCGAATCGTATTTTGTTGTGTGAATAAATTCTTAACCTACAAATACTGTTTATTTGTAGCAGTAGGGACAAGTTATTAAGCATTCACTTCAAACTTACCCCTACTTGTAGAGAAATTTAATTCTCTTCTTCATCTTCCAAATCTGCTTCGTCAGCGTCTATATCTGGCGCGGTTAATTTTTTATCACTTTCACCTAACTGAATCAAGTGAATATGCTTGTAACCTAGTCTGATTTCAAACTCATCACCAGGCTTTAAACCCATTGCTTTGGTGTAAGTAGCACCAATAACAATCTGACGATTTTGATGAACACTCACCCGATATGTCGGTTCGCGACCACGGCCATCTTTAGGTGCTTCTGGACTCAGAGGAATACCTCTAGCTGACAGCAAAGCATCATAAAAATCAGTGAGATTTACACGAACCTGGTTATTCTTAGTAACGGTGTAATAGCCGCACTGCTTTGCTCGTTCTCGGCGTGGTAAATTAGAAAGCTCTTTTACTTTAGCCAGCAGTGCTTTTCCAGTTAATGGGGCGGTTGCAGTTTCAGTCATTATGCTCAAATTTTCCTTAATTTCTCAAAGCTGATCATCAATCTAGTCTTATTCTTTGTATTTGGCTTCTTAGCCAATTTACAGAGCTACTGAAGACTGGAGGGTGATATATGAATTCCTGCTGATGTAAGCGGACAAAGTACCTCTATAAATGGTTAGATTATCCATATTAAATTAGAGGTCATGGTTGTCACAGACATTTATTTAGGTGATTTTACAACACTTTTAACCATCATTCGCCATTAGAAATTCAAGTATTTTATCTTTTGGCGCTATTGTAGTGGTGTATTTTTAACCCACCTTTACAAATCAGGTTAGTTCTACTCCAAAAAAGTCGTAGAAACAATAAATTGCAGGTTTTCCACTTCTATTGCTTACCTTTGTTGAGTTTAACTTGTCAGGGTATCCCTACTCGTCGTCTCAATCTGTGGACAGCATAGTATTTGTTGGTGGTGTTATGGACAGACACCCTTTTGTCCAGCCAGCAGAGACATGAATTTTCTTGCCTCTACATTACGAATAAACAAAGCAGCCACCGCCGCACTTGTACGGTGATTGGTACTGGTTTTGTGAGTTCGTAATTTCATATTAAATACTATCATGGACTAATAATAGCAAAATATTTATTTAAATTAAAAATCAATTTGCAATTTAATTTTTTTCTAGATCCCTGGACTTGGGCAGCGAAAAAGCAGTGGAGATTTTTTAAAAGGCTTTATGCTGTCATGAGTAATGAGTCAAGACTTTTATAAAAATTAATCTGATCGAGACGAGGAGTTTTGAGTGAGTTAAGCGCAGGTTTTATTGATATAGATGAAACGAAAAGCAGGGGGTATTTTACGCCATGTTTATTACCATCAGCCAAAATCTCTCCGATTATTCTGCACATCTAGGGGAAAAATCAATTTACCACATCTATCCCCTGCTTGATAGCCATGACTAAATTATTTCTGCCGCTTTAACACTTCTATATATTTAAAAAATTTTTGCTTCACTACTGCTTGAAGACTTTTTTTAACTAGGGCTTGACGAAAGAAGTGTGAAGTATGGACAGTAAACTTGTGATTGACAGATGGATCATCAATGTTTTTTTGATTATTAGGGGTAAAGCGCATTGCTTATTGCCTACTTACCTAGCAGCCTGGATCAAGATTAAGGGTTGAATTAAAACTTTTTCCCTTTCCCTCTGAAGCCAAAGGTCTTGTACCATTAATTTTTCCTCTCATCTGACTTGCAGGATATAAATTTCACCCGCGGCACTTCTACAACTAAAATTTGAATGGTTATCCTAGAAATGGAATCATGAATGCCTTGAGCGTCTTCCCATAACAGAATTTTGGATTCACCCCAAGGATCAATCCGGGGGCTTGTACCATGAAGTAATTATTGGTCAGGTTATTAGCCACTGATCTGAAATAAATGGCTAATTTTTGACAACAACCTGCTTGTACTGATGATTTTTGCAGCAGGTAAAGCAATTTTAAGAATTTGGTTGGTAATAATGGAAGTTATTTTTAAGATTATTCGGCAACAAGAAAACTCTGCGCCTATGGTGCAAACTTATCCTTTGCAGGTAGAACCAGGAAATACAATCCTCGATTGCCTGAATCGGATTAAGTGGGAACAAGATGGAACTTTAGCATTTCGCAAAAATTGCCGTAATACTATTTGTGGCAGCTGTTCCATGCGAATTAATGGACGTTCGGCTTTAGCCTGTAAAGAAAATGTTGGCAGTGAATTGGCTAGATTACAAAATATCCAATCACCAGAAACCCAAAATAAGACTATACACGAAATCACGATCGCGCCTTTGGGTAATATGCCTGTGATTAAGGATTTGGTCGTGGATATGAGCAGTTTTTGGCATAACTTAGAAGCAGTTGCGCCTTATGTAAGTACAGCAGCACGACAAGTACCAGAAAAAGAATTTTTGCAAACACCACAAGAGCGATCGCTCCTCGATCAAACTGGTAATTGTATTATGTGCGGTGCTTGTTATTCAGAGTGCAACGCCCGTGAAGTTAATTCTGACTTTGTTGGACCCCATGCCCTCGCCAAAGCATATCGCATGGTGACAGATTCCCGCGATAGTAATACAGAAAATCGCTTGGAAAACTATAACGAAGGCACTAAAGGAGTTTGGGGTTGTACTCGCTGTTTTTACTGTGACTCAGTTTGTCCAATGGAAGTAGCGCCATTAGAACAAATTACTAAAATTAAACAAGAAATTCTCGATCGCAAACAAGCCAGCGATAGCCGTTCAATCCGTCACCGCAAAGTATTGATAGAGTTAGTGAAAGCAGGTGGTTGGATTGATGAACGCCAATTTGGTATCCAAGTCGTTGGTAACTATTTCCGCGACTTAAAAGGATTACTCAGTCTTGCACCTCTAGGTTTGCGGATGCTTGTCCGGGGTAAATTTCCCCTCTCCTTTGAACCCTCAGAAGGTACAGAACAAGTCCGATCGCTCATCGAATCAGTTAGTCAGGTGACAGGTGACAGGTGACAGGGGACAGGGGAGCAGGGGAGCAGGGGAGCAGGGGAGCAGAGGAGAAATATTTTCTTCTTATCCTCCTGCCTTCTGACTCCTGACTCCTGACTCCTGACTCCTGACTCCTGACTCCTGACTCCTGACTCCTGCCTCCTGCCTTCTGCCTCCTGCCTCCTGCCTCCTGCCTTCTGCCTCCTGCCTTCTGCCTCCTGCCTTCTGCCTCCTGACTCCTGACTCCTACTATTTACCTTGGTTGTTGTGGGATATTCAACTGTTGTCCAGAACGGTCATAGAGTAAGATATCCCATTGCCCATTATTGCTAAACTCAAATGCGATCGCATTACCATCAGCACTAATTGTGGGATTACGGATTTCGGCTTGTAGATTAGCAGTTAAATTCCTGGATTGGCGTGTTTCACGGTCATAGAGAAAAATACTTGAGCGCCCCATACGACTGGCAACAAACACAACATAACGACCATCTTGAGTAACAGAAGGATGAGACGCGATAGTATCAAAAGTATTTAAACCCGGTAAATCCACTAAACTCCGTGTCACCGTATCAAACATATAAACATCTTGGCTACCCCGACGATCAGTAGTAAATACAATATATCTTCCAGAAACTTGCGGATTTAACTCTGAAGCCAGACTATTCAGACCCCGACCACCTGGATCAAAAGGATAACTTAATATACGTGGGTAGCCAAAACACCCAGTTAATAAACTAGAGCTTAAAAATAAAATAATAGGTAATTTGTAATTGGTCATTGGTCATTGGTCATTATTTATTGGGTTGTTAAACTCCTTCTTTCTTCTTTCTTCTTACTTCTTCTTTTTTCCTTCTTCCTCCTGACTCCTGACTCCTGACTCCTGACTCCTAAATTTTTAATTACTCACCGTTGAACCATTGGGAATATCTAACTCCACAGTCGGACCCCTATCTAAAACTTCAACATCCCATTGTCCACGACTAGCAGATTCAAACACAACATAACGTCCATCAGGACTAATATCAGGATTTCTCACCCAACCGCCATAGGTAGGAGTAAGGATTTGGGATTGCTGCATAGCGCGATCGTAAAGAGCTATCACTGGTCTACCGCGATCGCTAGTTAAATAACAAATATAACGACCTGTATAGCTCAAACTAGGGCTTTCAGCAATAGTTTCTCGCCGATTTAAACCCGGTGTAGAAATAAAACTTTGCGTTTGCAAATCGTACATCAATAATTGCTGATTACCATTTCGATTAGAAACAAACGCCAAAAAGCGACCATTTCCACTTAAAGCTGGTTGTTCCTCAGTAAAACGACTATTGAGCGAAGAGACCCCAAGAGGAATATCACCAGAACTACAAGACACAAGCAAACCAGTCAAACCAAAAACAAGGCTCCAATGAATGCGTCTTTGGAGCCACAATGTCAAAGTAAATGTTTTCACATTAACCGTTTTCCGTCGCCTTTGAAACTACCATCACCCAAATGTCTTAAAACCCATCGTCAAAATCGTTAGCATTATCTGAACCATCATTTGGCTTTTCAATTGGATTATATGGTACATAATCAGTGGGAATAGCCTCATCATCCCTTTCTGTGCGAGGAGAAGAATCAACGGGTGGACGGCGCTTTCTCGTTCTAGGAGCAACATCTTCCTCACTGCTGGCTGGACGCTGAGGTCTATTACTACTACTACTACTACTACTACTGCGACGTGGCGTTTTTCTTACTTCCTCCTGGGGACTTTCCCAGTCATCAACTTCCCTAGAAACAGAACCCCAATTTTCCTGTTCATAACTTTCACTAGGGCGATTTACCAAACGGCCAGAACTAGTACGACGTTTCCTTTCTGTAGTTTCAGGTTTTTCTCGATTATTGTTACTAGTATTGCGACGTTCTGAACGACGGGGAGCTTGATCCTCATAGTAATCCTCACGTCCTGAACGCTCATCTTTGCTACCACGAATTTTAGCACGTACAGGACGATCTTCTTCCTCTTCCTCGTAATAAGGTAGCGGTTCTAAATCATCCATCTCTGCTTGATAAGTTCGACGATCAGAGTAAGAATATTTTCTGCTTACCTCTCGCTCATCATCCACAATCGGAGTATTTCGTTTCGCTTGTTGGGTAGCTATACTCCTAAGACGAATACTTTCAACCGCAAAAAATACAGTAGTTCCAACCAACAACAACTGACCAAATTGCAAAATCGGGTCAAGTCGCCATCCTTGAAAAATAAGAATAAATCCGCATAACAAACCCACTGCCGCAAAAAAGATATCCTGATCTCGTGACAGTTCGGGACGCACAGTGCGGAGAAAATACAGTGCTGCCCCAGCCACAGCCAGGAAAATTCCCAGAATACTGGCTGAGTTCGCTCCAAAATTTACCTGAGCCAAAACACTGGCTGAGTTCAGCCCAAAATTTATCATTGCTGTTTTCCCAATATCAAATCTATATTAGCGAGTCAACATTAAAATCACTACTCTAACTACTGAAAATATATTTAAGCTCCAAAGCATCTGGCAAAGAAGCTTTGAAGCCATTTACCCTTATTGCGAGGGATTAGGGACTGGGAAGATGGGAGAGATGAGGTAGATGGGGAGGATGAGGAGGATGAGGGGGATGAGGAGAATAATATATTACTTCTTGCCTCCTGCCTCCTGCCTTCTGTCTCCTACCTCCTGTCACCTGTCACCTGTCACCTGTCACCTGTTCCCTATTCCCCAAAAACTTTAAGAACGTTGAATTTTATCTTTCTGACTGATGAAAATCAAGCCAACAGTGGCAGGGATTACCACAATAGCAGTACCCCAAACCAGACTCCAAAGAAAATTTGCTAAAGAGGGTGTCATAGTTCTCAACCTTTTTTTACACAGTTCATTTTAATTTTAATGGTGTATCACTTTCTTGAGAAGCCATTAACAGTTATCTGTTATTTGTGACCTGTTCGAGAAAATGACAGCATTTGGTTACAATGTGAGAGAGAATGCTTTACAAAGTTTAAACTTTTCTGGCTTACGCCCCCAAGTTTTTTTCTGATTTGATTTCTTCACAGATAGATAGTAACTCAAAGCCATGACTGGTGTTAACCTGACTGTTTGGATTCTCGGTCCCGTTTTGGGAATCATGACCTTTTTATTTATTTTCCGCATCATTCTCACTTGGTATCCACAAGTGAATCTCAATCGGTTGCCCTTCAATCTCATAGCTTGGCCGACAGAACCATTTTTAGTGGTATTGCGAAAGGTAGTACAACCCATAGGTGGGGTAGATATTACCCCCATCATCTGGGTCGGTATTTTCAGTCTTATCCGTGAAATTTTACTAGGCCAGCAAGGATTACTGACCATGATGGCTCGTGTGAGTTAGGAGGCAGGAGGCAGGAGGCAGAAGGCAGGAGTCAGGAGTCAGGAGTCAGGAGGATAAGAAGAAAATATTTCCCCCATCTCCCCTGCTCCTTTTCTTCTTCTCTGTCACCTGTCACCTGTTCCCTGTTCCCTAATTACTGCTCTTTCATTTCCTGGACAAAATTGGTGTAAACGTTGCCTTGTAAAAACTGTGGGGTTTCCATAATTTTTTGATGAAAGGCAATAGTGGTGGGTAGTCCGGTGATTGCACACTCTCTCAATGCCCTTTTCATACGGTTAATAGCTGTGGCTCGGTCGGGACCCCACACAATTAGCTTACCGATAAGGGAGTCGTAATAAGGCGGAATTTGGTAATCTGTATACACATGGGAATCAATTCGCACGCCGGGACCTCCGGGGGGTAGATAGCCGCTGATTTTGCCAGGGGACGGACGAAAATCATGTTCTGGGTCTTCGGCGTTAATACGGCATTCGATCGCATGACCTCTTAAAACCACTTGGTCTTGGGTTAACTTGAGTCTTTCACCTTGAGCAATGCGAATTTGTTCAACGAGTAGGTCTATCCCCGTAACCATTTCTGTAACTGGATGTTCAACTTGAATCCGGGTATTCATTTCCATGAAGTAGAATTTACCGAATTTATCCAACAGAAACTCAATGGTACCAGCCCCAGTGTAGTTAATGAATTGGGCGGCTTTCACGGCTGCTTGTCCCATTTTTTCTCTGAGTTCTTCATCGAGTGCTGGGCTGGGAGCTTCTTCTAAAAGTTTTTGATTACGTCGCTGAATAGAACAATCTCTCTCGCCTAAATGGATAACATTACCGTAGTTATCCGCTAAAATTTGAAATTCAATGTGACGTGGACGTTCAATAAATTTTTCTATATAAACGCCGGCGTTACCAAAAGCTGCTCCTGCTTCTCCTTGGGCTGCTAGAAAAAGTTTGACAAATTCATCTTCAGAACGAACAAGCCGCATACCCCTGCCACCACCACCTGCTGTGGCTTTAATCATCACAGGATAACCAATATCTTTGGCAATTAGCTTGCCTTCCTGTTCCGATTCTACTAAGCCCTCGCTGCCTGGTACAGTAGGTACTCCTGCTTTTTGCATGGTTTCTTTTGCTGTGGATTTATCACCCATTAAGCGAATGGCTTCAGGAGTCGGTCCAATAAAAGCAATTTGATGATCAGCACAAATTTCTGCAAATCGGGCGTTTTCTGCCAAAAAGCCATAACCGGGATGAATAGCAGTAGCACCGCGTGTTAAGGCAGCGGCAATAATATTGGGAATATTCAAATAACTTTTACTGCTGGCAGGTTCGCCAATACAAACGGCTTCGTCAGCAAGTTGGACATGGAGAGCATTCCGGTCAACGGTGGAGTGAATGGCAACCGTCGCGATTCCCATTTCTTCACAGGCGCGGAGAATGCGAAGAGCTATTTCTCCCCGATTGGCAATTAAGATTTTGTCAAACTTCATTTTCAAGCTGCGATATTAGTACCAGTAGATTGACATTCTCTCCTATCCCGTGGGAATAAAGCTGTCGCATTACTGCAAATTCTCACAAATTTATTAGGGAACGGGGAACGGGGAATAGGGAAGAAGTGAATAATTTTCTCCCCATCTCCCCACACCCTATTGTCTGATTAAAACATTTTGGGAAAAAACTGGAAAATATTTGCTTTTATCAATTTTTTATGCTATATTATGGTTCTAGTCAACTTGTGCGGATGTGGCGGAATTGGTATACGCGCACGCTTGAGGTGCGTGTGGCTTTGCCTTGCGAGTTCGAGTCTCGCCATCCGCATTTTTAAATTTTGAGCGATTTTGTTGCTCAATTTATTCATGATCAGCTGCTCATTTTATCTTTAACTTTTTAATGATGAATTTGTCAGCATATTTTACCCAGTCTCCCAATAGGAATCTGGGTTTTTTGTGCTTTCATAGAGATAGGTGAAGTTTTGTAAATAAAATTGACTACTATTCTTACGCCCACAAATAACTTAACACTGCCAACCGATTGGCATCGCCTAAATCCTATTTGGCAAGGTGGAGAAGAGGATATTCAAAAAGGTTTGCCTCACACGCAGTTAGCACCAGCATGGCAATTACTGCTTTTGGGTGATGGTTCTCCAACCAGACACTTACAATTACTCACTTGTGATCCAATAGAAGTGGATGTGATTGATATGTCTTTGATTGGCATGAGTTCGGATCATGCTCCTAGTTTAATTCAAGCTGTTCCAGGGCCAAGACTGCGCCGACAGGTATGGCTGTGTACTCCCTCTGGTCAACGTTTGGGTTATGCTACTTCCTGGTGGGAGGCTAGTCATGTTGATGAGTTCTTGCAAAACCGTTCTTTACCGATTTGGGCTAGTTTAGCTCGTATCCGTACAGAGTTGTATCGGGATATTAGAGGAATTTACTGTGGTTACTCAGCCCCATTGGAGTCCGGCTTTGATGAAGTTGGTCCTTTTTGGGGTCGCCATTATTTGTTTTGGCATCATGGACAACCTCTAACTTTAATTTATGAGGTTTTTTCACCTTATTTAACTAAATATTTGGGTCAACAAGAAGGGTGTAAGGTGTAGGGTTTTATATCATTGTGGCAGAAGGAAGAATGATCCTTTTGCCTTTACTTTGGTGAAATTTTCCAAATCGTGTTAAAAACAATATCTATTAACAATAGAACAGGGAACAGGGAACAGGGTTGAAAGTCTTGTTTTAGGGCGGGGAGTATGTCAATTCTGTAAGAAGTCGGGTATCTGAGACAATTTAGACGATTATAAACTGATTGAAGAAGGCAGGAGGCAGGAGGCAGAGGGCAGAAGGTTTTGTTTAGAAGGGGATTCCGACCACTCATTCACAAGAGCCACCAATTGAAAATTTGGTGGGGGTCTTAAACCCTTGCTCCCTTTGGTCGCGGCAGAGGACACAGGCCAGTATTCCTTCTGCCTCCTGCCCTCTGCCTTTCTTGATAAATTCAATTAGTAATTTTTCTCAATTATAGGTATAAGTTGCACATGACACTACCTATTGTGTCTGAAGTGATGAAGAAAAAAAAGAAGCCGTCTCTGGTGCTGACATTATCAGCGGCAGGGTTATTGATTGGTGTAGGCAGTTGTGCTTATTGGTTTTTGACCCAAGGACGACCGTTTTCTAGAAATTTGCCAGTGGGTGCAAATATTATTCCTCAAGATGCTTTGTTTGCAGTTTCTTTGACAACGGATACTAAACAATGGCAAAAGTTACGGGAGTTTGGGACTCCAGAAACTCAAAAGGAGTTGGATAACAATTTGGTGCAGCTGCGCGATCGCTGGTTAACTAATAATGGCTACAATTTCGAGCAGGATATTCAACCTTGGGTGGGTAATCAAGTCACCATTGCTGTTTTGCCTCCCCCAGTAGTCAAGCCAGTGCTAAAACCAGTTGCAAGTGAGGTTGATATTCCTGATAAGCAATCAATGGTGATGGTGTTGCCAATTAAAAACCCAGAAATTGCTAAAAGCATCTTGGCACAACCCAAACCCCTCAAACAAGGTAAATGGATTGACCTTACCTATCGGGGAATCCCCATTAAACAAACTGAAGGACAAGCTGGAGAAAAGCTGTCAGCAGCATTAATAAATGAGCAATTGCTTGTAATTACAGATAATGCTAAAGCCACTGAAAAAACAATTGATGCTTATAAAAATCAAACATCTGTAGCAACATTAGGAGGCTTTGCCGAAAATTTTTCAAAAACGTCTAGTTATCAACCGTTTGCTCAATTTTATATCAATGTACCCTTGGCTGCCAAAATAGCGGCGACAGCCCCTAATCGACGTTTACCTGTTCAGGTTCTTGCCCAACTTCAGAATAATCAAGGTTTAGCGGGAACTGTCACTTTAGAATCACAAGGAGTACGTTTAAAGGGTGTGTCTTGGCTAAACCCTAATAGTCAAAGAGTTTTGGCGGTAGAAAATCAAGCTGGAAGTATGCAAAATCGCCTCCCCAGCGAAACTTTAATGATGTTGTCTGGTAGTAACTTAAAGCGGTTGTGGGCGGACTATGTTTCTACTTCTGGGGGAAATCCTTTATCACCAATTAAACCTGAAGAACTGCGCCGGGGTGTAAAATCTTTAACAAATTTGGATTTAGATCGAGATTTGCTGAGTTGGATGAAGGGGGAATTTTCAGTTTCGGTAATTCCTAATACTCCACCAGATGGTTCACCGGATAATTTTCGGGCTGGTTTAGTATTTATGGTTAAAGTTAGTGATGCTAAGGCTGAGGTACGGAAATCGGCTGAAACTGCTTTACAAAATCTTGATGATGTGGTGAAAAATCAATACCAGTTTAAAGTCGAGTCAGCTACTGTTGGGGGTAAACCCATTGTTAACTGGATTTCACCTTTTGGGACTTTAACTGCTACTCATGGTTGGTTAGATGACGATGTGGTTTTTTTCGCCTTCGGCGCTCCCATCAGTGATAAAATTCTTCCGAAACCTAACAATACTCTAGCCAGTAGCCTCCCTTTTCAACAAACTGTTCCCAAAGAATTAAATCCAGCCAAGGGTCAATTTTTCTTGGATATGGAACGGACTGTTAAAAGTTTTCCTTTCAATACTGGATCTCCTGGTCAACAAGCATTACTTTCTGCTATACGAACTATAGGTATAACAACTGCTGTCAACAATAATCGTAGTCAGCAATATGACATTTTTATGGAATTGAAAAAAAGTAAATAGTTGGGGGAGATGGGGGAGATGGGGGAGATGGGGAGCAGGGGAGCAGGGGGAGCAGGGGAGCAGGGGAGCAGGGGAGCAGGGGAGCAGGGGAGCAGGGGAGAAGATTTTTCCCAATTACCAATCACCAATCACCAATCACCAATTACCAATCACCAATCACCAATCACCAATCACCAATCACCAATCACCAATTACCAAAAGTAGATAGGATCAGGATAGTTGGAATGAAATCAGTCAAAGGTGATGAAGATTTGAGTTGGGTTTATTGTCTAACTCAGTCGGATCACTAACAACTGATAACTGATTCAATAGGGAGAAGAGTTTATGAATCTGGTTGTACTCCAGAACTGGTTAGATAATGCCTCCTTTGCTGTCTTATTCTGCACTATGCTGGTGTATTGGGTGGGGGCGGCTTTTCCGAGTTTATCGGTGACTGCGGCTTTGGGGACGGCTGGAATGGCGATCGCAAATTTGTGTATTGCGGCTTTATTAGGAGCAAGATGGATTGAAGCGGGTTATTTTCCTCTCAGCAATCTCTATGAGTCTCTATTTTTCCTGACTTGGGGAATTACTGCTGTCCATCTAATTGCAGAAAATAGCAGTCGTAGTCGCTTGGTGGGAGTTGTAACTGCTCCTGTAGCGATGGGAATTGCAGCTTTTGCTACTTTGACACTACCGTCAACAATGCAAGTTTCGGAACCTTTAGTTCCAGCTTTGAAGTCAAATTGGTTGATGATGCACGTCAGCGTCATGATGTTGAGTTATTCGGCTTTGATGGTGGGATCATTGTTAGCGATCGCATTTTTAATTGTCACTCGTGGGCAAAATATCCAATTACAAGGTAGTTCTGTAGGTACAGGTGGCTATCGCAGCAATGGTTACAAATTACTCAAAGCTGGAGAATTAGTTACTCAACCCTCAACACCCTCATCGGAAAATAATGGCTTTTCTCGCTTGGAAACCAGTAGCAACGGTCATGGTACTGCTGTTTTAGATTTAGTAACTGTCCCAGAAACGCAAAACGTCACATCTAGTGAAACGCTTTCACCTCAACGCCTCAACCTAGCTGAAACTTTAGATAATATCAGTTACCGTATTATCGGTTTGGGATTTCCCCTACTGACCATTGGTATTATTGCAGGTGGTGTTTGGGCTAATGAAGCATGGGGTTCTTATTGGAGTTGGGACCCAAAGGAAACTTGGGCTTTAATCACTTGGTTAGTTTTTGCAGCCTATTTGCATTCCCGAATAACTCGCGGTTGGCAAGGTAGAAAACCGGCAATTTTAGCTGCTGGTGGTTTTGTTGTAGTGTGGATTTGTTATTTGGGTGTGAATATTTTAGGTAAGGGTTTACATTCTTACGGTTGGTTTTTCTAAGTGCATCTTTTCCCCCTTTTCTGTTGAGAGGGGGGGAATAATTAGGTTTGGCGCAAAGACGCAAAGAAAAAATTAAGAGAATGGTATAAAATATACTATACTTAATTTGCAGGAGAGTTAGAAGTAAGATAAGTATCCATGCAAAATTAATTGCACATAGTTATTGAAGAAAAAATCTCTGTAAACCTTGTTTACAGCCACACTTCTTCTTATTTAGGTTAACTATAGTTTTCAATAATCTAATCATATATAACAACTATGTCCACAAATAAACCTACTCTATCCATAGTAACTGCAACTTTAGGCAAATTTACTGATGATTGGTTATGCCAATTATTGAATATTAAAGGTTCGGTTGAGTTTATATTAGTTTATCCTCCTGGAATTAAGTATAGAGATATTAATGAGCCGCGAATTAAGTTTATAACTAGCCCTTACAAGGGTGAAGTTATGCAAAGATTTACAGGATTACTTAATGCTCAGGCAGAATATGTCTTAGCTTTAGATGATGATGATTTTATCCATCCTGATGTGCTTCAGCTAGTTAATCAATATTTTCAAATATTTCCTGAAAGTTGGGTATTAAGATTAAAGTCTATCAATATAGATACTACCAATGAAGCAAAAATTCAAGAACCTTGGGGGGAAATACCTGATTTAAGTTTATTAGATTTAGAAACTAAAAATCCAGACGCTTCTTATAGTTTTAAAAATAATCCATCTCAAAAACTTCTGGAAATACCAATTACTCCTATAGATAAAAAGTTTGACATTCGCTATGCTATCTGGCCTTTTATGAAAAGAACAGATCATCAAGGTAGACATATGGAAAATTTTAATACTAAGGTTTGGAAAAATGAATTAGTCCAAAAAGCTATTCCTACTTTTTCTCAGACAACAAAATTATGGGAAATGAAAATGGCAGGTGCTTTAGCTTGGATACCTAGTTGGAATTTAGATAGGTCTTTATGTTTATTTATTCAAGCACAATTATATGAAAAGGATATAATGATTGGTCATTGGATGGCAACTCCAGAACAAGTCCGATTTTTAGAAAAGCCACTAGCAACTAAAGAACCAAGGATACTTTTAGCTGCGGATGCACTGCTAGTGAAAAAGTTTCCTCAATATGGCTATTTTTGGAATCTATTTTTTTATCAGGTATATACTTTACCGAGGACTTTTGGTAAAGCAATTAAAATGAGTCTATTTAAGTGAAAATTTAGCCTGTGTCACCCAATTTTATAAAATTCATATTTGACTAAGTCTGAATAGTTAGTAAGGTGTGTCAGAGTTGATAAAATGGTGAAGGTCAACAGATTTTTGATATCTGAGCCACCCTACAAGAAACGTTGAGTGATAAGTCCACATAGTGACAGATAATAATTGGTGTAAAAATACGGTAAAATAGTCACAAGCGTGAGTATAAAAAATGATGCAATCAAAACAAAGGATGAATCAACAAGAGTTTGAGCGCGTATTTGAGAAGTTGACAGATCGACGTAAAGAAGTGTTGCAAAAAATACTTGCCGGTGAAACAGATGGGGATATAGCTGAATCCATGAACATTGGAGAAGCATCTGTTAGAAAATACATTGAAAGAATATGTTACGAATTTGGGCTGAATAATGAACCTTCTGATACTCGTCGTTACAAACGCTCAGAATTAGTTGCGCTGTTTGCTAAATACAAACCAGAGTTATTAACTGACCGTCAATCTAAATTTACAAAAGAAGTAGCAGAACCAGCAGATGAAGATAACACAAAAATTACCGAATCTATCTTGAATTTGCTATCAGTTAATCAGCCCATATCTGAAGATTTCAAGCAATTGCTAAATCGTATTAATTTGAATGAGCAAGAAAGAAAACAAATTGCTAAATTCCTCAATCAAACAGGGTATAAAAATTATCTAAACAATGATTTTACAATTGCCGTATCTTATCTAGAATTTGCTGTCGAAGTTAACCCAAATAATGGATCTGCTCACTATAATTTGGGAGCAGCTTACGAAAAATTAGACAATTTAGATGGGGCTTGTTATCACTATCAGATTGCCATTAAATATCAAAATCGTGCTGCTGATGCTGCTGTTAATAACTTAGCTCGGTTGCAAATTCTCCAAGGAAATAGTGCAGATGCGGTGAAAATGATTGAACCAATTTTTTCAAGGGTAAAAGATGACACCGTTAAAATTACATTGCATAAAAATCTTGGCTGGGCATATTTTCAGCAAAATTATTATCAACAAGCAAAAGAACATTTACTTCTCTGTTTAGAGTTAGAAAATGATTATGCTCCAGCTTATTGCTTATTAGCACAAGTTCAAACAGCAATGGAAGATCAGCAAGGTGCGATAGTATCATGGAGAAATTTCCTGGAATCTTATTCTCAAGAGCAGCAACTTAAAAAATTTCGTTGGAAGTTACCAGAATTAGAAATTTGGAAACTTGATGCGATCAGAATTCTTAACTCTCAAATCACATAATTTACATAGCAGGGAACAGGGAATAGGGTTGAAAGTTTTTTGGTGTATGGATTTTTAGCGCATTTTTCCCCATTCCAGTGCATCTATTTGTGACCGACTATATCCATGTACTTTCTCCCAAGTAATCAAAAAGCGAAGTCTAGTTAGGTGGAACAATGGGACCATCATCCTCATCTCCTCCCTGATAACCTTGTGTAAACAAAATAGTTTGTATGTCCAGTGATTTTACTATCATTAACTGGAAAATATCATCTTGTCTGTTGAAATTCTCAACTGCTGTTGCTGAAATGACTCGATGATCAATATTGGGCATGAATGAGTATTGATTAGCCACAAAAACCTCTTTTTTGTCTCTACAACAAAAGTATCTCTGAGGTATATGTGATTGTCATCACTAAGTTATTTAAGTATTAACTTTATTAAGTTAATAAAGTTAATACAAATTAAGATACAATCCAGAATAAGTTATCAAAAGAAAACTGGACTATGGATGCGAAAGAGTTAATCAAACGATTCAAGGATTGGGTAAAGCGCGAAAAAGGAAGAGATTTAGATTTAGATCCTTGTGAAGCGGCAATTTTAGAATATTCTTTGGAAGGTAAAACTTACATCGAAATCAGTGACCATATTCAAGGTTACGAATTCGCTTATATCATGAATTACAAAGGTCCAGAATTATTCAGACGATTGAGGGAAGTAACTGGGAAAGATGTTCGTAAAAAGAATTGCAGATTAGTTTTAACACAACTCCTAGATCAAAAAAGTGAACAAATCGCGATACGAACAACTAATCATCTTTCGTGTATCAATCTGATTGATGCACGAGATATCAATGATTTTGATTTCTATGGACGCGAACAAGAACTGTCCGATTTGCAAGAATTGATAGTTACAGATAGCTGTCGTGTGGTAGGTGTTTTGGGGATGAGTGGGATTGGTAAATCTGCACTTGTAAGGGAGTTAGTTGAAAAGATTCAAGAGAGTTTTAATTATGTCATTTGGAAAAATCTTAAATATTACCATTGTTTAGAAGAAATTTTGACTGATATTGAACACTATTTCTCTTGCGACAATTCAGAAACTAATCTAAATACTAGAATTACAAACCTGATTAATAACTTAAAAAAGCATCGTTGTTTGCTGATATTTGATCAATGGGAAGAGGTGATGAAAACTGGTGAATTATCAGACAACCAGCAAAGAAGTAAATATGAGAGCTTTTTGCAAAGAATTGCAGAATCACCACATAAAAGCTGTTTATTGTTTACGAGTTTACAACAACCTGAAGTCATGAGGTCGCTTTTTAATACACGAATTCAGCATTTTTCATTACGCGGTCTAAACAATCAAGATGCAAAAACACTATTGGCAGATTTTGGACTTTCAAATCCAGGAATAGAAAGACTAATTGAAGCCTACCAAGGACATCCATTAGCTTTAATGGTAGCCTCTAACACCATTAAAAAATATCATAATGGTCAAATTTATCAATTCCTGGAAGGAACAATTTTTATGCCTGATGTGATGCTAAGTTTATTGGATAAACTATTTTCTTATTTGTCCAATTTGGAAATAAATATTATGCAAAAATTAGCCGCAGAAACAGAGCCAAAAATACTCTCCCAAATTTATCAATATTTTCCCTCTACCTTCACATCAGAAATTCTTGAAGCTATAGATAAGTTATGGCAAATTTGGCTAATTGAAAAAGCGGATATACAAGAAGATAGAACGTTTTGGGTTCTGAATCCTTTAATTAAAAAATATATTAAAAGACGGTATAAAATAACTGATTCTAAAGGTTGATCACATGAAACGTTTACGCAGAAAATTACGTAAATACCCTATCTTATCACAAGTATTATTTTTAATAATTACACCTCAGACTTCTCTTTTAATTAAGGGATTATGAAAACTCCGTAATGCCTGATTGAAATCCCAAAAAGATTTTCAGAAGGTATGTCTTTTAAGCCGGGGATTTAGCTTGCTTCCCGAAGGGTAAGCCGATTAGGGGAAAGAAGGTTTGGTGAGTTTTGCACAGATAGGGGAATTATAACTAATTACCCGGACATGATATGACGGTTGAAAATCTCAAATGATCTGGACTCCTTTACACGCCCAAATACATCGTACTATCCGCACTCGTAATTTATTTCATCGCCACCAAAAGCTATTAGTCGCGGTTTCTGGTGGACAGGATTCTTTATGCTTAATTAAATTATTATTGGATTTACAACCAAAATGGGAATGGGATGTAGCTATAGCTCATTGTGATCATTGCTGGCGTGAAGATTCCCAAGCTAATGCTCGTCATGTCGAAAATCTAGCTAAAAGTTGGGAAACACCTTTTTATTTAGAAACTGCTATAAATCCTGTTAAGAATGAAGCCTCAGCCAGAAATTGGCGTTATCAAGCTTTAACAAAAATTGCCGAAGTTCATAATTATCAATATATTATCACTGGACATACAGCAAGCGATCGCGCGGAAACTCTACTCTACAATTTGATGCGCGGTACTGGTACTGACGGTTTACAAGCTTTAACTTGGCAACGTCCACTAACTGAAAATATTATTCTAGTGCGTCCATTGTTAGAAGTTACCCGTTCCCAAACTCAGTTATTTTGTCAGGAATTTAATTTACCAATTTGGGAAGATTCCACGAATCAAAATTTACAATATGCGCGAAATCGCATTCGTCAAGAGTTAATCCCATATTTAAAAGCAAATTTTAACCCCCAGGTAGAATCAAATTTAGCTCAAACCGCGGAACTGCTACAAGCAGAGGTAGAGTATTTAGAACAAACAGCCCGTCAATTGCGGCTAGAAGCGTCAGCAAAGGGTGAGAATGATATTTTACAACTAAATCGTCGCCTTTTAAAAACAGTACCCCTTGCCTTGCAACGTCGGGTAATGCGTCAGGTATTACAAGAAATATTACCTGATGCTCCCAACTTTGAACACATTGAGAAATTAAGGGTTTTGATTACAGCCCCCAATCGTTCCCGAACCGATCCTTTTCCTGGCGGTGCGATCGCTCAAGTACAAGGTGACTGGATTTTCATAACTTAATAAAAAAGAAGGATTTAAATCCTTCCTTTTTGCTAAGAAACTAATACATCCGGTAGATTCATCAAACTTTGAATGGTTTGACGCATCTCAGTGATGGACTGACGTTGAGAATCACCAATCTCTTGAACATGAGTTAAAGAGTCTGAGATTATGTGCAGCTTCTCCCGCAACTTATCTAAGCAATCTTGAATAGGTTGTAATGCTTGTTGATATAAATTTACTCTACCCCAGCATTCAGCAGTTGCTGTTTGCAGGTTGAGTAGTTGTTCTTCCATTGATTGGAGTTCTTGACGCTTGGACTCTATCTCCTGAGTTTGATGATCAATTTCCCCCTGCTTAATCTCAATATCAGCACTTAGCTGTTGAATCTCATTTTCCAGTTTTTGCAATTCTTGGCAATTTTGTTGTCGTTGGGTATCAATTTGGAAAAGGATTGAATCTAAATTTATCGTGTTATCACCGGGAGAATGGGTAACAAAATGTCCTTGTCGTTGTAGCAATATCTTTTGATGCTGTTTAAAAGTTTGCTCTTGCCTGAGTAAATTATTGCGTTGAGGTCTTAAACTTTTATTGAGCATCCGATAGAGGTCTTTTTCTTCAGCTAGTTCTAATTCTAAATTTTTTAGTTCTTCTCCAGACACTTGCGGTATCTTTGCTTCTAAGTCTTTTATACCTTGTTCTTTGTAATTTAGCTCCTGTTCTTGGTCTTGAACGAAACTAGAATCAATTTCCAGTTTATCGTGCAAATCTTGAACTATTTTTTGTAGTTCTTCCAGGGGAAGGTTTTCCAAGACTTCTACATCAACTTGCTGACCAAAAACCAGACTATCAGCCATTGCTACCAACGCCTGGGTTTGTTGGTATAAATCTTGTTGAGTTCCCAACTGGTCTTTGAGCATCTCAGACAACTCTTGTTTGTTCTTAAGTGTTGCTGTAGTCAGTTGTAGCTCGGCTATTTTTTGGTGTAGAGAATTTTGGAACTGTTGAAATTCGGTTTGGCGATCGCGCCAAGAGTTGGATAGTAGTTCAACTTCACCTTGTTGTTGTTGAACTAAGGACTGTTGCTGTTCCAGTTGTTGCCAATGTGGGTTGAGAGTAGCTTGCTGTTGTTCTAGGAGTTCAAAAGCAAAATTGAGGTTTTCCCGCAATGCAACAGTGGAACCAACATCACTAGACAAGCGATTAAGTAAATCAGTAATTGCCTTAGTTTGCGCCTCATCCACAACCGTGCCTTGGGGGGAATATGCTTGAAGGTCATTTAACCGACGCTGTTCTCCCCGTAGATGCTCCCAAGCACCTTCCAGTTCCTGACGATTGCGTTCCACTTCAGCCCGCAGTTGTTCAATTTGCTCACGGGATGATTTCACTTCCTGCTTTTGTTTTTCTAAATCTTGTACCTCATGTTCCAGGTGTTGCAGTTGTTCCCACCGTGATTCCATGTCCATTTCTCGGCGATTTAGCTCTTGGACTTGAAACATTAGGGACTGCTTCCACTGGTCAATCTCATCTTCTTTGAGCTTAAATTTTTCCATTTGACGGGAAAAATTCTGCAAAATATTTACTAGCGGACGACCTGCTTCCTGAATTCGCTGCACTTGACGATTCGGACTCAGTTCCACCAGTACCAGTGCGCCATCATTTAATTTGCTGGCTTCTTCCGCCCCAATAGTTTCTTCCGACACAGTACTCCAATTCTGGTCGCTGCGTTGACAAGCTAGTAGTTTGAGTTCTGTTTTAGAACCACCACCGAGTAAACCGCCCTTCTGCTTTTGTACTTCTGCTAGATACAGCACACCGCTAGTCCTTTTGATGCACTTTACGTCCGTGTTTTGGGATATACCTTAGATTATTCTGTTAACTTATCTTATTTATCCTAAGTTTAGCAGCACAAGATAGACAAAACTATTTATGGAACTGATATCTCACATCTTGATATATCTTGATATGTGGTAGATGCGCGCTGGTCGCAACTTTTATATCCTGTATACATAATAGTGACTATGGCTACCGTGTGAACACTATTTTTGTCAAAAATCCATCACACAATAGTCATACTTGGTTACTACAAATGCTGGCATAGATAATCATCCTGCCATTCTACTGGAAATATGGAAAACCTGAAGTTAAGAAGGGTGTGGGGTATCCCCATCAATAAAATTGAGGGGGCTAGTACCGCAAGGCGGAAGTCAAAAGTCAAAAGTCAAAAGTCAAAAGTATTATGGAGTAAGCTTTTTAGCGATTGAGAATGGTATGTTTATTTACGCCAACCTGTACTAGTAACTGTTTAAACCACTCAGGATATCGAGCAGGGTGTTGATTTCATCAAATAATTTTTCTTTAACCCCTACCTCCTACCCCTTACACCCTTACACCCTACACCCTAATTTTGGTAACAATTAATCAAGTAATCTGTCTGGAAAGTCAAGGAGGGTTTTTTAGCTAAATGCAGGGAAATTTAAACGAGATTGATATTTGCAGTATTCTACAACTGATTTCTTTAGGACAAAGAACAGGGCAGTTGTGGGTGGAAGCGCACAGTTCTTATCAGAGTCATAAACTTAGTCCAGAAGACGGTATCAAGCATCGTCCTGGAGGGGAAAGTAAACCACAGTCTTGGTTTGTATTTTTTCTCAACGGGCAAATAGTTTATTGTCAAGCTGGTGAAAGTAGTTTATCCCGAATAGATGATTATTTGCGTCACTACCGAGTTGAGCAACGGCTTAATAAAACGCAGCTTGCCACCTTAGAATCAATGAATTCTCCGGAGTATGGTTACATTTGGTCACTCTTGGAACAGAATATAATCACTCCAAAAGTAGCCCGGAATATTATTCATGGCTTAGTGCATGAGACACTATTTGATTTACTGAGCTTACACCAAGGCAGTTTCATTTTTGATTTAGGTGCCGCACTTGTCCCACAATTAACTAACTTGGAAATTACGGTGTTGGTGACAAAAATTACCAAGCAAGTGCAAGAATGGAAGCAGTTATATCCACATATACAATCACCAGAACAGTTACTAGTTCTGGCAGACACGACTAGACTAAATGATGCACTACTAGCATCAACAGTGAATAAATTACAACATTGGGCTGATGGTAAAACAACGTTGCGCCAATTGGCTCGTTATCTGAATCGTGATATTTTAACCGTTGCCAAAGCAATATATCCTTACGTACAACAGGGATGGTTACAACTAGTATATTCTGTGGCTTCAGGTGCTAATAATCAACCACCAAACTGGCAGCAGATAGATCAGCATAAAGGACGGGTAGTATGCATTGAAGATGCGATCGCCATTTGTGAAATAGTAGAGTCAATCTTAAAACCACAAGGGTATGAAGCAATTTCCATCACCAAACCGTTAGAAGCCCTCAGCCTCGTTTTTCAACTCAAGCCAGATTTAATTTTATGTGACATTGCCATGCCAGAATTAGACGGATATGAAATATGCTCCATGCTGCGACATTCTACAGCATTTCGTCTTGTACCAATTATCATGCTGACAGGGAAAGAAGGATTTATCGATCGCGTCAGAGCCAGGATGGTTGGGGCTACAGATTATTTAACCAAGCCATTTGCAGACACTGAATTACTCATGCTTGTGGAAAAATATATCAACATAGATTCGGCTGTGGGAATATAAACAGAATACAAGACTTGTGGAATTGCTCAAAGATAGGGTAAAAAATGTTATCACAGAATCAGCCAACACTAGCAAAACTGCCATACCCAGTAAATTATTGAAACCATAGAAGTAATTTATACAATAAATCGCTTGTATAGACAATTGGGGAAAATTCCAAAGCAAGAAAGTATAAAGCAGGAGGTAGATAGGGATTTATGAGTACAGTTCTGATTGTTGAAGACAGTATCGCCCAAAGGGAGATGATTACAGACCTCCTGAAAGCTAGTGGCCTAACTGTTACCCATGCGGGGGATGGAGTAGAAGCTTTAGAAGCAATTCAAAGCACACCTCCCGATTTAGTAGTTTTAGATATTGTCATGCCCCGGATGAACGGCTACGAACTTTGTCGGCGTTTAAAGTCCGATCCCAAGACCCAAAATGTCCCTGTCGTCATGTGTTCATCCAAAGGTGAAGAATTTGATCGCTATTGGGGTATGAAACAGGGAGCCGACGCTTACATAGCCAAACCGTTTCAACCAACTGAATTGGTAGGAACAGTCAAACAACTGCTGCGAGGATAAGGATGAAAACAACATGGTTAGCAAACCCGACTTTTTAAGTGGTAGTGGTCAAGACCAATTTCGCCCAGAATTACAACTAGAAAGTCCTGAAGGCGAGTTACATTTAAGATTTTACATTCCCTCACATCAGGAATTTGCATTGCAAGCAACTGGCATCCGGGAAGTAATAGAACTTAGTCCTGATCGTATTACCCCAATTCCTAACGCTTCTCCACTGCTTTTAGGCACTCTTAATTTGCGAGGGCGATTAATTTGGGTGGCAGATTTGGGACAATTTTTAGGGGATGCAACTCCCTTAAATACAGATAAATCTGAGATACCAGTAATTGCTATTGAAGATCAAGACATAATAGTAGGCTTAGGGGTCGATCAAATCTGTGGTATGGGCTGGCTAGATGCAAAACATCTGATGCCACCAAATAACATCCCAGATACTATGGCTCCCTTTTTACGTGGAGAATGGTTAGATACTAACAATAATAAGTATCTGCGACTAATAGATCAAACAGCAATTTTGCGAAGTGCTAGGTGGGCAGGATGAAGTCGGGAGGGTGGAAATGGCAACAAATATAGATGATCAAAATTCTCAATATCAGCAGGCAGTCACAGCGTATACACAAGGAGATTATGAGGTTGCGGCTACTTTAGTAGACCAAGCTGTCAATAATCTACCAGATGATCCCAATTCCCATCTGTTGCGGGGTCACATATACTATGTTTTGCAGGATTTTGAAACAGCAAAAGCCGAATATGAACAGGTGTTTCATTTAACAGATGATGAAGAAATTATTGGCTCTGCCACTAGTTATCTTGAAAATATCAATCTATATCTACAATCATTGCGTGAAGACGCAGCAGAACTAGAATTTGAACAACTAATCAATTATGAAGAAACATCAAACGGACTGGTAACTAATGAAGGAGAATCACTAGATTTAGGAATTGGTAGAGACTTGGATAACTCCAGTTTTGATCTCAAATCTTTTGGTGATTATGAACTATCTGGAGAAGCTCTCGAAGATATATCCGCAAGTAATCCGTTTGATAGTTCAATAGACAGTCTGAACTTTGATCAAATATCCAGTAACACAGTAGATTTTGGTAATGATCCTTTTGCTTTAGATCAAGAATTTACCGAATTAGAAGCAAGTAGCAGTGGTAGCGAAGCATTAGGAGCTTTCGATTTACCATTGACCTTAGATCAACCATTTACTGAAGTAGAAGCAAGCAGCAGTGGCAGCGAAGCATTAGGAGCTTTCGACTTACCATTGACCTTAGATCAACCATTTACTGAAGTAGAAGCAAGCAGTAGTGGCAGCGAAGGAGAATTGGACTTACCACCTGTCTGGCAAAAAAATAATCATTTCTCTGACCTGGATGGAAATTCTGATCAAAAGGATTCAGGCATGAATGATGAGGAGATGAACTCACATTTTGGAGAGATTAATTTATCAAATGACTATAACGGTTCATCGCTGCCTGAATCATTCATGCAACCAGATTCACCAGAATTTGAGAATATAAATATGGGGAATTTGGGCTTTTCCAGCAATAGTCAGAAAAATCTTCATGTCGTCATTGATGAACAAGATGAACAAGAACTCCATGATGATTTCACTACAGATGATTTTATAGACATCAGTGACGAGACTTCTTTGAGTGGTGCAGATAATTGGTTACAACAAATTCCAGAGGAACTAAACAATAACTCACAGTCTAACTTTAATAATCAAGTGTCTTCATCTTTGAATAACAATTCTGCTAGATATGATCGGCAAGTTAATTCAGATACCAAACTAAATCAACACAACTTTGATGATGATAGTTTTGATTTAGAAGCATTTGAGTCTGCCTTTGGATCAGAAAGCTTTGCTAGTGATGAAGATAATAACCGATTGCAGGGAGAAACTCCACAAAATATCCAATTTTTGGATGATTTTGACGAATTTGATGATTTAGGCAGTATTCCTAGCTTTGATCTCAGTGGAGATTCTAACTACAATGATATGGAGTTATTGTCAGACACCAGGGATAATCGAATTAGTAATACCAGTAGCAATAGTAGTTTTACTGATGATTTTGCCATCAATAACGTTGTTGACCGTGATGAAGAATTATTCACAATTACTGGAGCCCAAGAAGCAGTTCCTGTATTTACTGAAACAGATGCGTCTAAACTAGAGCCAACTGTCAATATAGATCAAGGCCTGTTTGGATTTTTTGAGAATGCGTCTCTAGAGAAAAAGCAATGGTACATAGCTGGAACAGTGGGACTAACTTCCGCCGTGGTAGCAGCTTTAATTAGCTTTGGCGCTACACAATTTTCAGAACCTTCACAACGGGAATCGGTGCGGAATACAGGTTGGGCAATGGCTTTGGCCGCAGGAGTGGCTGGTGGTGTGACGGCTGGCTTTATGGGTAATCTCGCACTCAAGCAAATTCGGCGCACTACTAAGGATTTACAAGCTCAGTTTGATGCTGTGCGAGAGGGAAATCTCAATGTTCAAGCCACAGTTTACTCAGAAGATGAATTAGGCTACTTATCCACCAGTTTCAACGATATGGCGCGGGTAATTTTCACAACTACCAATGAAGCGCAACGGAAAGCGGTGGAACAGGAGGAAGCAAAAGAAAACTTGCAACGCCAAGTTATTCGCCTCTTAGACGACGTAGAAGGCGCGGCTAGAGGAGATTTAACAGTGCAAGCAGAGGTGACAGCAGACGTACTAGGTGCTGTTGCGGATGCCTTTAACCTGACAATTCAAAACTTGCGGGATATTGTGCAGCAGGTAAAAGTAGCGGCAAGAGAAGTAACCAAAGGATCGACTAATTCAGAAACCTTTGCTAGAGCATTATCTGGGGATGCTTTGCGTCAAGCAGAAGAGTTAGCTGTAACATTGAATTCCGTACAGGTAATGACCGAATCTATTCAACGGGTAGCAGTAGCGGCAAAAGAAGCAGAAACTGTAGCTCGTGATGCTAGTGCGATCGCTCTCAAAGGTGGTGAAGCAGTAGAAAATACCGTGGCAGGGATTTTGGAAATTCGGGAAACAGTGGCAGAAACCACCCGCAAAGTGAAGCGATTAGCAGAATCTTCCCAAGAAATTAACTCTATCGTCGCCTTGGTATCCCAAATTGCTTCTAGAACCAACTTATTGGCGCTCAATGCTAGTATTGAGGCAGCAAGAGCCGGAGAAGCGGGCAGAGGATTTGCAATTGTAGCCGATGAAGTCCGCCAATTAGCTGACAAATCTGCCAAATCTTTAAAAGAAATTGAACAAATCGTCATGCAAATCCAGAGTGAAACTAGCTCTGTAATGACAGCGATGGAAGAAGGTACACAACAGGTAATTAAAGGAACAAAACTAGCAGAAGAAGCCAAGCGATCGCTAGAAAACATTATTCAAGTAGCTGATCACATTGATAGTCTAGTACGCTCAATTACCAGCGATACTGTAGAACAAACAGAAACTTCTCTCGCTGTCGCTCAGGTGATGCAATCAGTGGAACTCACAGCCCAAGAAACATCCCAAGAAGCACAGCGAGTCTCAGCCGCTTTACAACACTTAGTGGGAGTATCCCGCGATTTGATTGCTTCCGTGGAACGCTTCCGGGTGGAAACCATTGAATCTAGATAAAGGAATAAGGATGAAGTATAAAATAGATTTGTGCTTCACCTTGCTCCTAACCTGACATCAGCCTTTAGGCCACTTAAGAATCCCTGTACCTTGAGGTTGGGGAGTGTCAATCATCCTTTATTCTTCATCCTTGTTTATGCAGCCGGAACAACAACAACGGATTTTGGGTTACTTTATTGAAGAAGCCAGAGAACACCTGAATACAATCGAACAGGGGTTACTGAAGCTACAAGATACCCTAAACGACCCAGAAATGATCAACGAAGTCTTCCGGGCTGCTCACTCCATTAAAGGAGGGGCAGCTATGCTGGGTCTAAACAGTATCCAGCAGACATCTCACCGTTTGGAAGATTGTTTTAAAGTTCTCAAAGAGCATCCAATTCAGGTTGACCAAAAGCTAGAGTCTTTGTTTCTTGGTGTCTCTGATACTTTAAAAGCGTTGTTAGATCATGTGGGTAGTCCGTTTGGCTTGTCAGAAGAAACGGCTAATACTTTGATGTTAGAAACTGAACCATTCTTGGAGGGACTAAATCAACATTTAGAACTACTGGTTGAACAATCAGGAGCAAGTACCACTCCCATCCCTGCAACTGCACCCATACAAGCACCAAAACAGGATTTAGTACCTCAACAAGAGCCAGAAAAACCAGCAGCAGCTAGTGAACAGTGGTCAGAGTTTCACTCTCATGTATTAAAATCCTTGCGGGAGATGTTGCAACTGTTTAAGCAAGGTAACACACCTTCATCACGGGATAATTTACAGGAATGCTGTCACAAGTTAGTTAAACTTGGGGAGACAATGAATTTGTCCAATTGGTGCAAATTGTCTCAAGCCGCTGCCAATGCGATCGCCAATCCTGACAATACTTATCTGACCTTAGCTAAAATAGTTATTACCGAAATTAAACAAGCCCAAGAATTGGTTATTCAAGGTCGAGAAGCAGAAATAACCGTTTGTCAGGAATTAGAAGCACTGGAACTAATTCCCGAACTTGAGTGGCCAGATGAACTAAAACTTGATTGGGTTGAAGACCAACCAACAGTCACACCAGTGGCAAATATACTAGAAAAACATACAGATAATGTACTACTGCCAGAAACAGCACTAACAGAAACAGATACAACATCTGTCAATGCCACTTCCTTATTCACTGATCAAAACGACATATTCAATCTCAATAGCAATACTCCTGACCATCATGGACTAGAAGTAGGAACTGCTGAATTGGGGGCTTTAGCCGACTTATTTGAAGGTGAGACACCTGATTTAGAAGAACATTGGCAAAATGAAGAAAACATAGAAACTACCATTCATCAAATAGGAAGTAATGACGCTGAATTTGAGTATGGTGATGCCGATTTAGCTGATTTACTTTCACCATTGGATCATGACACTGGCAATGATCAGCACTCCACTAATATCACAGAAGACCTATTCTTCGGAGAACTCTTTTCAGAACCAGAGAATACAGAACATAGTGGTATTGCCATTACTAATACTAATTTAGAATTCTCCCTACCTAATATTGATAATGAAGAAGTAACGATAAATGAGCTAGAAGAATCACAATCTTCAGCAGAAATTGACTTAACAAATATCAATACAGATGAATTAGTGGAAAGTCTCTGGGGATTAACACCAGATGATGACGAATCACATTCTTCAGAGGAAATCACACCACCAGCATCCGTATTCACTACCAGCAGTTTTGACGAATTTTTAGCCACTAACCACATTGATTCCCTAGAAGAAATAAATTTAGCTGGTGAAACCACATCAGAACAGCCTCAACCAGAAAGCTTGTTTGCAGATAATTTCCTGGACGACATAGAACCCGTTATCCAAGCAGATTTATCAATAGAAAAAACCGAAGATTTAGAAATTGCTGATATAAATATATTTTCTTTACCAGAAACAACAACAGCAGAAAATTTACAAGCTGAAAATGATTTCGATTTCTGGAATACGACAGATACAACAGCAATGTTAGGACTAAATGCTGGAGTCGGACAAGATGTAGTCAGAGAATTAGAAGAAGATATATTTGCATCATTTACAGAAACTGTAGGTGAAACTCAACAGCCAGTTCCTAACCTGAATTTTTACTTGGATGACTTTGATTTCACTGCTCCAGAGCCAGAAAAAGTAGGGGATTTGGGATTGGCATCAGAGGCAGAGGAGAATATATTTTCTGACTGGTCAGATTCCCAATATACTTTTAGCATTGTTGAAGATAATGAATTGTCCTTACCAGACATTTATAGCTTCTCTCCTGAACCAGAAACTCTGAATTTTAGTCCAGAATTTACTAACCAAGCTTCTGAAACAAATACTGACCTGGAACTAGATATTTTTTCTGGTTTTGATGACAACAATGAGAATGCTTTAGTCTCTTTAGAGAATATCAGCCAAAGTTCCTCAACAATTGAGCGCCAGGAAAATACAAAGATTGATACTGATCATGATTTCAGTCTTCTCAATTTGAGTGTCCCGACACAGCCAGATACACAATACCAAGAAATCAACGAAACCTTGGTACAAGACATAGATACAGCCTCCTGGGATGCGACTTTCCTAGAATTGGGGCTGGAAAATGAAAATACAGATGATTTATCTAATCAGTTTTTGGTAAACTTTGAACAAGCAAATCATGAACAACTAGAGGCAGAAACGACAGCAGTAGCTAACCCAGAAAATCAGGCTCATATCCTGGATGAATTTGCGGATTTAGAATCATTATTAGATGAAGAAATAGATCTATCTCCCAATCTGGAGTCCATGCCAGATGTGGATTTTGCAGCTTTAGAAGCATTGCTGAATACAGATGATTCCCAAGCAACACAAACACCTAAAACAGCACCGATAGTCAGTCAAACCGCAGTCTCCAAAGCTCAGAATGCTTTTGTGGACTCAGAAATATCTGATGAATTTAAGAACTTAGAAAAATTGCTGGCTGAAGCCAATCAAACCATTGCATCTCAAGGCAGAACTACAAAATCTACTCCCAGCAAAACACCACGTCCTACAACTCGTCGGCTCAGAGAAGAAAGCATGAAAATTCCAGTTAAACAACTGGATGAAATGAGTAACCTAGTAGGGGAGTTGGTGGTAAATCGTAACACCTTAGAGCAGGATCATGAACGTCTGCGACAGTCCTTAGATAACTTGCTGATTCAAGTACAGCATCTGTCCGATGTGGGTGGAAGAATGCAGGAGCTATATGAGCGATCGCTCCTAGAAGCTTCTCTGTTAAGCAGCCGCAGATCCAGAGAATATGGACAATCGAGCATTGCTAATAATGACAGAGGGTTCAGCGAACTGGAAATGGATCAATTTACCCTCTTCCATACCCTCTCCCAAGAAACCATAGAATATATTGTCCGACTGCGGGAGTCAGCCAGCGACATTGACTTTGTCACCGAAGAAACCGAGCGAGTAGCGCGGCAGTTCCGCCAAGTCACCACCCAGCTACAAGAAGGACTCACCAAAGCGCGAATGGTGCCATTTGCTCAAGCCATTGATCGCTTGCGTCGAGGAGTGCGGGATAACGGCATCAAGTATGGAAAACAAGTAGAGTTAGTGACAGAAGGGGCAGATACATTAATTGACAAAATGATTTTGGATCATCTCGGTGATCCACTCACTCATATGCTCAACAATGCGATCGCTCACGGTATTGAAACCACAGAAGCCCGCAAAGCAGCAGGTAAACCACCTGTCGGCACCATTACCATCCGCGCTTTCCACCAAGGCAACCAAACAGTCATTTCCGTCACCGATGACGGTGCAGGTATTGATCACCAAAAGGTCAAACTCAAAGCAATTCAAAAAGAGATCATCACACCAGAAGAAGCGCAAAATATGACGCGCCAAGACTTCTATGAACTCTTGTTCCTACCCAGTTTCAGCACCGCCGATGAAATTGATGATATCAAAGGCCGGGGTGTGGGCATGAACGTAGTTGAAAACGATATTAACGAAATTCGCGGCACAGTCAGCACAGATTCTGTACTAGGGAGAGGAACCACCTTCACCATTCGTCTACCACTCACCCTGAGTATCTGCAAAGCTCTCTGCTGCATCTCCGATAAATCCAGAATTGCCTTCCCAATGGACGGCGTAGAAGACACACTAGATATACCCATCACAGACATTCACAAAGATATTGATGGACAATCATTTATTTACTGGCGGGATACAGTTCTACCATTCCGACCTTTACAAGAAATCTTAGCCTTCAATCGCCAGATCAGTCGCGCCAGTATCTACAGCAGTACACGAGATGATGACATGGTTTCAGTCGTCGTTTTGCGATCGGGCAATTCAATGGTTGCCCTCCAAATAGACCAAGTTCTCAGCGAGCAAGAAATAGTTATTAAACAATTTGAAGGGCCAGCACCCAAACCCAGTGGTGTAGCCGGTGCTACCGTTCTTGGTGATGGTCGTATTATGCCCATTGCCGACGTTTTAGAAATCATCGACATCTTCCAAGGCAAGATGTCCAGACAAATTGGTGGCGGTTCTTGGCAGCGGAAAACCGTTCCGCCCATGCTTGAAGCCCCAGAAGTGAAAATTGAACCCACAGTGCTAATAGTCGATGACTCAATCACTGTTCGAGAACTACTTTCCCTCACCTTCAACAAAGCAGGTTATCGCGTTGAACAAGCCCGTGATGGTCAAGAAGCCTGGGATAAACTCCGTTCTGGTTTACCTTGCGATATCGTCTTCTGTGACATCGAAATGCCCAGATGTGATGGACTAGAATTGCTATCACGCATCCAAAAAGACGGTACTCTCAATCATTTACCCATCGCCATGCTCACCTCACGAGGTGCAGACAAACATAGACAAATGGCCGTTCAACTAGGCGCTAGTGGTTACTTTACCAAACCCTATCTAGAAGAAGCACTACTAGAAGCCGCTTCCCGGATGCTGAAAGGGGAAAAACTGGTGATAGCTTAAAAGAGAGGTGACAGGTGACAGGTGACAGGTGACAGTAGTAAGGAGTTAACAAGAATTAATTTCTCCCGTCCAGGCAATTCATCAAGCTATCAAATTGATAGGTGACAGTAGTGAGGAGTTAACAAGAATTAATTTCTCCTGCTACATTTACACCTGTTTATTGCCTATTGCCTTTTTTATCCCAAAATTGTTAACTGTTAACTAATCACTGTTAACTGTTAATTATGTCCTACTCTAAACAACCTATTACATATCCCACCACCGAAAAAAGCAATCAAGTTGATAATTATCATGGTACTGTGGTTGCCGATCCTTACCGTGCTTTAGAAGATCCAGATTCGGAAGCAACAAAAGCTTGGGTTGACGCACAAAATAAAATTACCTTCAATTATTTAAACCAAATCCCAGCGCGAGAAAAAATTCAACAGCGTCTCACAAAATTATGGGATTATGAAAAATATGGTATTCCCTTTAAAGAAGGTGAAAACTATTTTTATTTCAAAAATGACGGACTACAAAACCAAAGTGTTCTCTATACTCTCCCCAGTTTAGATGCAGAACCTAGAGTTTTACTAGACCCTAATACCCTTTCTGAAGATGGTACAGTTGCTCTTTCAGGAATTGAAATAAGTGAAAATGGTCAACTTTTAGCATACAGTTTATCTACCTCTGGTTCAGATTGGCAAGAATGGAAAGTTAGAAATATTCAAACAGGTGAAGATTTACAAGACTATTTAAAATGGATTAAATTTTCTGGTGCATCTTGGACTCATGACCATCAAGGTTTTTTCTATAGTCGTTATGATGAACCAAATGAAAAAACTAAATTAGAGGATGTTAATTATTACCAAAAGCTTTATTATCACAAACTTGGCACTTCTCAATCAGAAGATATATTAATTTACCATCGTCCAGATCAAAAAGAATGGGGTTTTAGCGGCAGTGTTACCGAAGATGGCAAATATCTGATTATTTCTGTTTGGTTGGGAACTGACCCCAGAAACTTGGTTTTTTACAAAGATTTGACTAACCCTAATGCTGAAGTAATCGAATTAATTAACCAATTTGAGGCAGATTACAGTTTTATAGATAATGACGATAGTGTTTTCTATTTTCGCACAAATTTAAATGCCCCACGCGGTAGAGTTATTGCCATTGATACTAAAAAACCAGCTTCAGAAAACTGGGTTGAACTTATTCCCCAAGCAGCAGAAACATTAGAAAGTGTTGGCATTTTAAATAATCAATTTGTGGCTGATTATCTCCACAATGCTCACAGCCAAATTAAAATATTTGATCTCACTGGTAACTTTATCCGCGAAGTAGAATTACCAGGACTCGGTTCTGCTGGCGGTTTTGGTGGTAAAAGTTATGATACAGAAACATTTTATAGTTTCACCAGCTTTACTATTCCCGGAACTATCTACCGCTACGACATGAAAACGGGTAAAAGTGAAATTTTCCGTCAACCCCAGGTAGATTTTAATCCTGATGAATATGAGACAAAACAAGTCTTTTATCAAAGTAAAGACGGTACACAATTACCGATGTTTATCACTCATAAAAAAGCGATTAAATTAGATGGTAATAACCCCACTTATCTTTATGGATATGGTGGGTTTAATGCTTCATTAACTCCCAATTTTTCCGTTAGCCTGTTGGTATGGCTGGAAATGGGGGGAGTTTATGCTGTGCCTAATTTGCGTGGTGGTAGTGAATATGGAGAAGAATGGCATCAAGCAGGAATGAAAGAGAAAAAGCAGAATGTTTTTGATGATTTTATTACTGCGGCTGAATGGTTAATTACTAATAATTACACCCAACCTAAAAAGTTAGCTATTGGTGGTGGTAGTAATGGTGGTTTATTGGTGGGTGCTTGTATGACACAACGCCCTGAATTATTTGCAGCTGCTTTACCCGCAGTTGGTGTGATGGATATGTTGCGTTTCCATCAATTTACCATTGGTTGGGCTTGGGTGGCTGAATATGGTTCTTCAGAAAACCCAGAGGATTTTAAAACTCTTTATGCTTATTCTCCGTTGCATAATTTAAAGCCAGGAACGGCTTACCCTGCTACTTTAATTACTACCGCAGATCATGATGATAGGGTAGTTCCTGCCCATAGTTTTAAGTTTGCTGCAACTTTACAAGAATGTCATGTTGGTAATGCGCCAGTATTGATTAGAATTGAGACAAAAGCAGGACATGGTGCGGGTAAACCAACGGCGAAAATTATTGAGGAAGCGGCGGATAAGTGGGGGTTTTTGGTGAGGGTTTTGGGGGTTGAGGTTTAATTTTTGGGTGGGTGTTTCCCACCCTTTTTGTGAAACAAAAAATCACAAATATCAGGCAACTAAACTGAAATTACTACTGCTAAGAGTAATGTCAAGATTACCTAAACGAGCAAATTCAAAAACTGCTGTTGCACCCAAAACGCTGCCATCTTGGTTATAGAATAAGCTGCCAGAACCTTGACTAAAAACTATTCGGGCATTACTAGCATTCACCAAATCATCATCAGTGACAATAGCAAAGTCTGTGAAAGCCTCTCCTACAATATTAGTAATGGCATTGAAGGTGGTTTTACTTAATACAATCTGATCTAATCCGGCTTCAAATTCGCTAATGTAATCAACACCTAAGCTGGTATTAAAGACACTATCGCTTTGGAAGAGATATTTATCATTACCGAGTCCACCTGTGAGAATATCATCACCCAATCCTCCCCAGAGGCTATCATTGCTTGATCCTCCGTTGAGGATATCATTACCTGCTCCTCCCTGAAGGCTATCATCTCCAGCTAACCCTTGCAGTTGGTCATTGCCATCACCGCCACTCAGGGTATTATTCAGTGTATTACCTGTTAAACGGTCATTTCCTGCACCACCTGTCGCATTTTCGATGACATTGTTAGCAGACAGAATGAGTTTGAGATTGCTATTGACAGTCTGTGATGTAGTGACACCCAAATTCACATTTACACCAACAGTCGTACCAGTAAAGTCAATAGTATCCGTTCCCCCGGTTGTCGTTTCTGTAATCGTATCCGTTCCTAAAGCAGAATTGGCAACAAAAGCATAAGTATCATTACCATTTCCACCTGTAAGAACGTTATTGGCACTATTACCCGTAAGGACATTATTACCAGCATTACCTGTAGCATTGATAGCCGTTGTTCCTGTAAGAGTCAGGTTTTCTACATTTGTTGGTAGGGTAGTCGTAACAGAAGCGGTCAGGGTATCAGTAATGGTTGTGGTAGCGGTGATTTTAGTTCCTAAACTGGCATTGGTGGGAGAAGTCAGGGTTAGGGTAAAGGTTTCATTTGGTTCATTAATGCCATCATTGATAATGGGGATATCAATAAATTGACTGGTAGTATTAGGGGCAAAGGTCAATGTTCCGCTTCTGGTGGTGTAGTCTGAACCAGCTATAGCTGTACCGTTACTGGTTGCGTATTGAACAGTAATAGTTTGGGTACTAGAAGCAGAAAGGGTAACTGTATACCGGACGTTCTGTGGACTGGTTCTACCTTCAACTACTGTTTGGTCTGCATTTAGGTTAATTGTGACAGAAGATGCAACATCATCATTGGTGATAGTGCCAGTGACAGCAGTAGTTGTACCAACGGTGTAACCTGTACCAGCAGCTAAAGTTAAAGCCACGGTTTCATTAGCTTCAACGGTGGTATCTGCTGTGGGGTCTATTGTTAGGATTGCGGTACTAGAACCAGCAGCAAAGGTGATGGTTTTTCCCGTTCCGGGCGTTGCACCAGTATAGTCTGTACTAGCTGCTGTACCAGTGATGTCATAGTTGATGGTAAGGGTATTAGTGGTGTCACCAGTCCGGGTGAAGGTGTAAAGCAGGTTGCCTGTTCCGTCTTCAGCGACGCTGCTAGGTGAAACAGCTAAGGTAACAGTGGGTAAAGCTACATCATCGTTGGTAATAGTTCCCGTCACGGCTGTGGTTGTACCAACGGTGTAACCTGTACCAGCAGCTAAAGTTAAAGCCACGGTTTCATTACTTTCAAATGTGGTATCCGCTGTGGGGTCTATTGTTAGGGTTGCGGTGCTTGAACCAGCGGCAAAGGTGATGGTTTTTCCTGTTCCGGGTGTTGCACCAGTATAGTCGGTACTAGCTGCTGTACCTGCGATGCTGTAGTTAACGGTTAAGGCGTTGGTGGTACTACCTGTGCGGGTGAAGGTGTAAACTAGGTTGGTTGTTCCATCTTCGGTAACGCTACTGGGAGATACAGCTAGGGTAATGCTGGGAAGAGTAACATAAGCGAAGCTACTTCCAGTCAGACTCAAGCCTGTTTTATTTCGGACTATTCCAATGAGTTCATCAGGTTCTGTTCCGGGTTTATTGATTAATATTTGAGTGTCTGCACCGACAACAGTTAGAAGGTAATTACTGCTTGTTCCTTGCAGTTGAATAATATCTCCGGTGTTGAAGTCGGTAATGTCGGCATAGTCGTTACTACCAGTAGTTAGAGTATTGCCATCATCATAATAAGCCGTGGTAGCATTTCCTAAGATAAAGCGATCGCTCCCAGTACCACCTGTGAGAGTGTCTTTTTCTCCTAATCCTGGAGTCAGGAGTGTCTCATTAACTCCATTAATGGTATCATTCCCACCACCTGCATTAATATTGTCATTCCCTGCACCACCATTAATGGTATCGTTACCATCACCTGTGGAAATACTGTCGCTTCTTCCTGTTCCGGTAATCTGAAACTGTTCTATGTTGCTGAAATTAACTCGATAAGTACCATAAAATGAACCATAATATGCGTAGAAATATCCGTTAAACCCTCCTGTACTACTACTGCTAATTGAAGATCCAATACCACCCACATCAAGATTAGTGTCAACGGAGGAGTAATCTAGGATTAACAGGTCTGTACCTGCACCTCCATCTACTGTGTCATAACCTAACCCACTATTAATTGTGTCATTGCTCGATGTTCCTGTAATAGTGTCATTCCCTGACGTTCCCGTAAAATTTTGCTGTTCTACCTGAATAATTTGCCCATTTATGGTAAAGGTTGCATGATCATCTTCTGCCTTCAAAGCCTGTAAAGTATTAGCATCAAGACTTTCACCCTGCACTAATTCAGAAAAAATCGCCCCTTCGTCTCCAGCACTATCTGTCTGATTGACAAAAGCATCTACAAAATGCCCAATTTCCTCTAAAAGAACCGCACTAATAGTTTCATCTGTGGAAGTATTAACAAAGGTATTTGATAAATAAATCTTATTCGTGCTACTTGCATAAGCACCGTTAGCATTGCCAAGAATGCTACTATCAAGAATCTCAATTTGCGGAATTTGACTAAAATCACCAGATAGCCACTGTAAACGCAGAATTTCCGCTAAACTACGGTCATATTGTGTACCAAATGTAGTATCGAATAGATTCCAGAAGTTGTCTGAATAAGCAAAGCTGCTGATTTGGTTATAGGTTAGACTAAGAACGGGTTTAAGTAGAATATTCATAGATGTGATCAATTTTTGGTATTAAAAGCATTCCTGGTAATCAATAGTATATCTCAGTAACTTCATTTTTTATAAACAAGTGACATATATTTATTGTCACTTCTGTGACAGTTAGATGACTGGTATTAAAACTACACGGCATAACCCGCATTACTAAACCCCTTGTTAGCAGAGTCGCGATTTGCCCGGATACAATGCAATTTATACTCTGTAAATAAATAGTCCAATAAACAGGGTAAAACCAATTTCCGCCTGTTGTTCATTTTCAGCTAAGATGCAAAAAGCACAATCACCCGTTATGTCATCCGTGGTTTTGAGTGCGATCGCTATAAAGGTAAATATAATACTAAATTTGCTAAATCTTATGGCGTTGCATATTTGCAGGATGAATTATTTGAACTAATCGCGGTTATTAACTACGTCTAGACAGATAAAACCCACCGACGTTACAATTCAGCAAAGCAACTGGTGGGTTGAAAACTAATTTAGTTTAGCAAATTCCATTCGCCATTAATTATTTAGATGTTGCCAATTCCAAAGCCTGTTTAAAATCATCCAAAGAATTAACTGTTACTGCCAACTTCAACATTTCATCCAAAATAGATAGATTAGAAATCTGAGATAGAGATACTATAATCTCTAAAGAAACCTCACCCAGTCGAGCTTGCAAAACAGTTTTGACACTATCACGAGCCTTTTGTAAAGCACCAATCTCCTTCCCAATCTCTTTACCGCGTTCTATTGCCAATTCTTCTGTAGGACTGATAAAAGGCATTTTTCTTTCCTCCTCAAAACTATTAATTTTATTCACTAACTTTCGTTGTAATTGCTCAGATAAAGTCATCATTTTGTCAATGATTTTAAAGAGTTTAACAATTTGTTCTTTTGTTAAGCCTCTATCATACAGTCCGCGAATTAATGTCCATTTCCATTGTTCCCGTTCTGTTAAATTCCCAGTGGTTGCTTTAGTTTTCAAATGCGCCATTACTATGATAGCAAATGGATTATCACTAGCTTCTAATTCCTGCCAGCGAGATTCATAGTCAAGCAGTTTAGCAATGGGAAATTTCAGACTAACCTCACACCCACCAAGGGAATAACCATACGCACTAGGTCGCCAATTATTCCTTTCATCACCTAAAACGGCGAGACTAACTACAGGTTTGTGATACAGATCAAAGGAACGGTAATTATAAATATACATCCGTTCACCAAAATCAACTTCATATTGACTTTGAATTTCCACATGAATTAATATCCAAACTTCTCTTTTATCAAGCAACCAAACTTGATAAAGTTGATCAGCAATCCGTTTTTCTGTCTCTGATGAAGCTGTAATTTCCTGTAATTCTTTATCTAGAGAACGTGGAGGTTTTGTCCAATCAATTAATTGATGAACTTCTGGGAAAAAGAATGTCAAAAAGCTTTCAAAATATTCGGTTAATGCTTCTTTCCAAGATTCATCATAATTGGCGGTTATTTCTTGCATAATCAAGATTCACAAATTACAAAATAGGAATAATTTTAATTGACTATTTCGCCTATTTCTCGCAAATAATCAGGTTTGGGTGTGAGTTGTCTAACCAGTGCAGCGTCAGCAGTCCAAAACTCAGCAGATGTCATTTCAGAACAAGCCAGAAAAGCTGCATCATAAAGGGTAGATAAACTGTATTTTGCGGCAATTTCCCAACTTTTTACCCTAATTGTTTCTTCTTCAATGTAATCAATGGGAAGTTCACAGAAGTCTTCAAAAAAACCTTGTGCTTCCTCTTTGGTAATGACTCCTATCCGCATTTTCTTATGTAGTACAGATCCAACTTCTGCCCAAGCAAAAGCAGGAGCTATTAAACGTATATCCAAGCTTAATGCTTCTGTGAGTAGGTTTCTAGCTTGAGGTTGATAAATTTCTGGAATAAGGTAAGGTATCCAAACACTAGTATCTATGCACAAAACTCTAGTCACGTCTCCCCTCACCACTTCTGAGACTGCGAATTATATCGGTAGAAGTGGCTTGTGTACCAGTTCTTGCTTTAACGGTTTCGCTTCTGGTAATAATTCGCTGATGTGCAGACAATGCCCTTCTACGTCTGACTTCACGTTCCAAAGCTTCAACTATTAAATCATTGAAAGATTCGCTACTTTCTTTGATTTTCCTAGCTTTTGCCAGTAATTCTGAGGGAAAACGGATTGTTAAAGCTTCCCGTTCCATAACTTAACCATTTAATGCAACCAATTAATAATATCACTTATTATAACTACTCTATCTTTCCCACTCCTCACGCAAAATAGCACACCACAACTCATCTACCCACTCACCCTTAAACCAAAAACTTTTAACAAAATGCCTCTGCGGTTAGTTTTCTCTCTTCTTTTTCACATCAGAATTTCATGACTACACTAGAGGAATGGGAAAACCTGCTTATTCATTCACATCTCAACTTTGGTTTAATACCTGTCATCCCCCAAAAGATAGATTTTCTAACTCACCTTTCACCCCAAAACCTGGGGTTTTGTTGTTTCATCTCAACCGCTTATGAAGTTACGCTCATATATGCTTTTAGGTTTGTGTCTTAGTTTGATTCTGAGTGTTGTGCCGTTTTCTGGCAATTTTACCACTGCTGCCACACCAGCGGTTACTCCTGTTTCTGCACTTTCTTTTACCCAGGGTGTGAAAAAAACGGTGTTGGAAAATGGCTTGACTGTACTCACTAAAGAAGTACATACTGCTCCTGTGGTCAGTGTGCAGGTTTGGTATAAGGTTGGTTCCCGCAATGAAGGAAAAGGAGAAAATGGGATTTCTCACCAACTTGAACATTTAATGTTTAAGGGTACTACTAACCGTCCGGTGCAGTTTGGGCGGTTATTTAGTGCTTTGGGTAGTCAGTTTAATGCTTTTACTAGTTTTGATGAAACGGCTTATTTTGGTACGGTGCAGCGAGATAAGTTAGAAGCACTGCTGACTCTGGAAAGCGATCGCATGAAAAATGCTTTAATAGGCTCAGAGCAACTAACCAGTGAAAAGCGTGTCGTTATTTCTGAGTTGCAAGGTTATGAAAATTCCCCAGAATATCGTTTAGATCGGGAAGTCAGAAAAGTGGCTTTCCCTAACCGTGCTTACGGTTTACCAGTGGGAGGTACAAAAGCTGATGTGGAGAAATTCACGGTTGAGCAAGTACGGAATTATTACCAAACTTACTACAGTCCTGAAAATGCGACTTTAGTAGTCACAGGTGATTTTACCACTGAACCGACACTGAAATCTATTAAAGCCACTTTTGGCAAACTACCAAAGGGGAAAAAGACTAATTTTCAGGTTTCTTCGGCTGTAACAGCGGTTAATCCTGCTCAAAAAACGCCCATAGTCCTCAAACAACCAGGAAGCGCCGCATTACTACAAGCTGTCTATCCCTTACCGGATATCAAGCATCCTGATGTACCGGCAATTGATGTTATGGATGCTATTCTCACAGGTGGACGTAGTTCTCGACTGTATCAAGCTGTGGTGGAATCAGGATTGGCTAGTTCAGTCAGTGGTGGTGCTGCGGAACTTATAGAACCAGGTTGGTATGAAATTAGTGCCACAGCCGCACCTGGTCAAAAATTAAGTAAAATAGCAGATACGATTCAGCAAAGTTTGATACAGCTACAACACCAACCTGTTACATCTGAAGAATTAAACCGAGCGAAAACACAACTCCAAGCTGGTTTTATTTTGAATAATCAAGATATCACCAGTCAAGCGAGTCAATTGGCGTATAATCAAGTTATTGCTGGAGATTATCATTATATTGAAAAGTATTTGAGTGCGATCGCTCAAGTTACCCCCGAAGATGTGCAGCGAGTCGCTAAAAAATACCTCGACCCAGCAAAACAAACTCTTGGCTTTTTTGAACCAACTTTAGCAGATGGTCAAGCAGGAACTACTAATAGCGGTTCTGGACGCACTGTAGAAAACTTTAGTCCTGGTCAACCTGTAGACCCCGCAGAATTAGCCAAATATCTACCACCAACAACATCAGCCACCAATACTAACCAACAATCGTTACCACAGCAGTTCAAATTAGCCAATGGCTTGAAAGTCCTGCTTTTACCAGACCGCAGCTTTCCCACCGTGAATATTAGTGGACAAATTGACGCTGGTAATGAATTTGATAGTAATCAAAAAGCAGGTTTAGCGAATTTGACCGCTACCAACTTAATGAATGGTACTCAGACTAAAGATGCTTTGACTTTGGCACAATCTTTAGAAGATAGAGGTGCTAGTTTAGCGTTCAGTGCTAATCGTGAAGGTGTAAGTATTAGTGGTCAAGGACTATCAGCTAATTTGCCGTTATTAGTGCAAACGTTAGCAGATGTAGTACAGAATGCCAACTTCCCCGCAGACCAGTTAGAACTCAGTCGTCAACGAGAATTAACCAGTCTCAAAGTCCAGCTAGATGACCCTAGAACCCTGGGAAGAAGGGTATTTCAGCAAGCAATTTACCCAGAAAATCATCCTTTTCACAGTTTCCCCACCATTGAGAGTTTACAAAGTATCACTCGTGAAAATGTGGTGAATTTCTATCACACACACTATCGACCAGATGCTACAACGCTAACTTTTGTCGGTGATTTTGAGCCAATGCTTGTCAAATCTCAGCTAAATCAGGCTTTTGGTAAATGGCAAGCCAAGGGTAAACCTCCTGTTATCAACCCTGCAACCGCAAATGTGTTGTCTGATTTAAAACAAATAAATACAGTAATTCCTGGTAAAGCTGAGGCTGTAACTTACCTTGGTTACAATGGGATTTCTCGTACAGACCCGCGTTTTTATGCGGCATTGGTGCTAAATCAAATTTTGGGTGGTGATACTTTATCCAGCCGTTTGGGTACAGAAGTGCGCGATCGCTTGGGTTTGACCTATGGTATTTACAGTGGTTTTGCTGCGGGAATCAATCCTGGACCCTTTCTAATTTCCATGCAAACTGCACCTGGTGACGCTCAAAAAGCGATCGCTAGTACCATCGCCTTACTCAAACAACTACGTAGCCAAGGTATAACTGAAGCAGAATTAAATACAGCTAAACGTTCTATTACCAACAGCTATCCCGTAGATTTAGCTAATCCTAGCGAAGTCGCCAGCATCATTTTGAACAATGCTGTTTTCGGATTATCCACCACTGAAATCCGTGAATTTCCCCAACGAATTCAAGCAGTAACTATGACTCAAGTGCAGAAAGCAATTGAAGAGTTAATTAAACCAGAAAATCTAGTCATCGTCACTGCTGGTTCTATAAGTAGTAATACTAATAGTAAATGAAAATCCTACCTAAGTGTAAACCCCTTGTAATACGGTGCAGTCCATCTGAACACAACACCCAATTTTGACTAAATTTTGAACCTGGAAGTCCTAAATTAGTTTAGAAAAAGCTGAAAGGGTAAAGGTTTTTCTTTACCTTTCCCCTCTAAGCAACAAATTTTGGGATACGCTTCAGTAAATTTCCCTATTGTCTACTTGACTGCTTCTTCGTAAGATTATCATCAATACAAATCACAAAATATAGTCCGAAATAAGTGGTATTTGCCAAAAACACGAAAAATTTTTTGGTGTAATTACAGTAAACTTTTAAAAAAAAATGTGTTATTTTTTAACTAATAGATGTAATAAGCTTAATCTTAAAATATCTCTGCAACAAAAATATGACAATATTACAAAATAAAAAAAAACAGGATATTAATCCTCTCCGTGAAAACTTTTTTGCTCAAGTCTCACCAGAAATAGCTGCCACTTTTACCAAAGAGCAAATTGAAGCCCTTCAAAAGGGTTTCCCAAGCCGTGAATGGAATGATCATTCCATCGACCTGAGAATATCTTTTCCTGTTTCTCTCATAAGTTTTTATTTAGTGATATTAGCAGGTGAAGAAAGACGTTCAAAACAACGCTTACAATATGAAAAAAACTTATACCCTCTTTGGACACCTGGTAATATTTTCTTCATAATGGTATTCTCTTTTATTATTATAACTGGTAGTTTTTCAACCTTAGTTTTCTTTAAATCTCTAGTTCATGCAAAACGCCAAGCAGTTTTTCCTACCTCCATACCTTGGATTGAAAATCGAAATGACTGTGAAAGAGCAAATAGAGATTGGAAAGATAATAAATGTTGGGACAGTCAACATAGCCCTTATTTTTAATACACATTAATACTAATCAAAAAGGAGAAAAATAAAATGGTTCATCAACATTATTCAAATCAAGATGATTATCAAAACGATCCTATCGTACAAAGAATTTTAGCTCGTGTTCCTGCTGAAATATCCAAAACTTTTACTGATCCTCAACTAGCAGAGTTAAAAAAGATATTTGTAGACCGGATGAATAACTCATCAGCAGTAGATGTGAGGTTTTCTATCCCATTTTTTAAACGCAGATTTTATCTAGTCTGTTTAATGGGTAAAGAAAAGCGTTCACTACACCGTTTAAAAAATTCAAACTTCAAGGTCATCAATAGCTTTGTCGGGACAACCTACATTTTATTAATGCTCAGTATTATAGTGCTAGGTAGTGCCTACATGATACAAGAAAAATTAAGAATAGACTCTTTTAAATATACCCCTGCTGAAAAAATCAAAGATTTTTTACCAGATAACCCTTAAATTGTCAGAATTCAGGAATCATGAGTCAGATTAAGGGGCGTTAGGGATTAAATAAGTGTCTATAATCACAAAATACGGCGAGGAATCGCTGTCCACCGTTAGGGCATAGGTAAGAAAACCAATGCCCAATTTCCTATGCGCCCGCCATACCCATCAAATCTCCCCTAATTTTAGCCAAGTGATGAGTCTGTATATTCCTGCACAACCCCCCGCACACCACACCCCCCAGACTTCAAGCCTCTGGTAAACTGTCAAATAGCTGCTTAACCAGCATCTTCGTCTTATTTTCCAAATGTTGCCAATCCACTTCTCCTAAGTCATCGAATAAACTAGTATCAATATCCACTGAGATATTCTCAGCATCGTAATTTAAAAAACACACTTGATAACACAGATCCCACAAATCCACATTGACTTGCTGCTCTTGACGTTGCAAGCGCAAATGGTATCCTGGATGGGGCATAGGCAAAGTAGAAAGATTTTTCCTAATATCTTCCACCTGTTGCGGTGTGGCATTTTCCATATCTTGCAACAACTGTGTGACTACAACTTTTGTTTCATCAGTTGTACCAGGAGGCCAAATCAGTACATCATGATAAGTTCCTTTCCAAGAGGACACATCAAGATGTTTACGAATATTATCGACAACTCGAATAAAAGCAGGCTGCATAAGCAGTTCGGCTTGCTGCCATACAGTGGAATTTGTTATCTTAGGTGGCATTGCTAGTTAATAGAGATACTAAAAGAAAAGAAAAAATTTGTTGGTTTTATTAAAAAACTGCGTTTTTAGTCTAAATCTTTTCTCAAGATAGCGGATTTCTTAGAAGAAAATTTGGAGATATTGACTACCAACTGGAAAATTAGGTGTTAAAACTGGGGAGGAATATGATAGGCAAACTACTAGACCATCGGTACCAAGTCATACGCATTTTGGCAACAGGAGGGTTTGGTCAAACTTATATTGCCCAAGATACTAGACGACCTGGTAATCCTATTTGCGTTGTCAAACACCTCAAATCAGCTAGCACAGATCCCAAAATTTTTGAAACTGCTAAACGTCTATTTAATAACGAAGCGGAAACTTTAGAAAAGCTGGGTAATCATGGACAGATACCCAGGCTACTTGCTTATTTTGACGAAAATCAAGAATTTTTCTTAGTCCAAGAATACATTGATGGACATACCCTCAGTGAAGAACTAATCCCCGGACAACCTTGGAGTGAAAGCCAAGTCATGCAAATGTTGCTGGAAGTTCTGAGTATTTTAGAATTTGTCCATCAACAAGGTGTAATTCACCGGGATATTAAGCCAGATAATATCATTCGTCGTTCTTCTGATTATAGATTGGTGTTGGTAGACTTTGGAGCAGTCAAACAATTGCGTTCGCCCCTAGTCACAGTTGCCGCACAAACTACCGCTACTGTAGCTATTGGTACACCTGGCTATATGCCTACAGAACAGGGACAAGGTAAACCCCGTCCTAATAGTGATATTTATTCCTTGGGAATCATTGCTATTCAAGCCTTAACCGGAGTACCAGCCAAGCAATTACAAGAAGATCCTAATACTGGTGAAATTCTCTGGCAGCATTTTCTTCCTGTTAACTACCACTTGGCAGAAATCTTAAGTAAGATGGTGCGTTATCACTTCAAAGACCGCTACCAAACAGCTACGGAAGCACTGCAAGCCTGTAGAGATTTTCTGAATCTTACCTCTGGATATTCCTTATCTTCAGAAGCACCCAAACCAGTTAGCTACAAAGCCCGCAAATCTCCATCTTTCTCATCTCCATCTCAAGTAGTTTCACAGCACACTGTCGCTGTGGCACCTGCTAATCCTGTAATTAACAACGCCGTTAATAAACCTCTTTCAGAATCTAGTAAACCTGATCCATTACCTTTAATCATTGGCATCTTATTAGCAGGTAGTGCAGCGGCTTTGGTTGCAAATTTATATCCCAATGTGAAAGATATAGCTGCTAATTGGACATCAAAAAGTAGTACGAAAAACTGCTTGGCTGTAGTGGCAGCTAATTCTAATATCCGTTCTGAACCAAGTGCTATCAATTCTGATAATATTTTAAAAATTGTTGGTGATGCTAGTGAATTTGATGTTACTGGTAAGCGCACAAAACGTGGTTGGATAGAACTGAAACTAAAATCTGGACGTTTGGCTTGGGCGCATTCAGATGTGATTGCTAATAATGATCAATGGATTTCTTGCTTAAGGGATCAAGGCATTTCTATTCAAACCGTAGATGATCAGCCTTTAATCGCATCTCGACCAATTCCCAAACCACAACCAATTGCTGTATTGACTTCCAAACCGGAAATATCTGATCAATCAACTTCTGAAACTGAGACAAAGCCAGCTAATGAGGACAAACAGAAAATAGTTGAACGTGCCAGACAGAAGTTTGAGTCAGGTGATGTAAATGGTGCGATCGCAATTCTCAAGTCAGTTCCGGCTAATGCCGCTTCAGGAATCAAAGAAACTGTTGAAATTATGAATCAATGGCAAAAAGATTGGGAAAAAGCAGAGGCACTTGCTAATGAAATTAATAAAGCCATTGATAACGGCCAATGGGATAAAGTCCTAGCTTATCGAGATCATCCAGAAAAATTGCCCAATATTAAATACTGGCAAGATAAATTAGACCCCATGTTTAAACAAGCAGCGGAAAATGCTGCTAAACAGGTGCTTCCCAAGGAAGATAAGAAAAGTAATGAAAAGAAAACAACTACTACAAAAGCGCCTAGTGATACAAACAAGCCTGAAGACAGTTTTTAACTGGATGGTAATGGAAATGAGCTTCCATTACCAATTACCTATTACCAATCTGTTAGCGTAGTTCGTCGTATTCTGCATTTTCCACCACTCGTCTAGCTTCTGGACGTGAGGATGGTAAAAATTCAGCCCGTCGGACAGTAGCCAAAGGTGGTGTGGGTCCATTGTAGGGGTGAATCACCTGCACAGTGCGAGTAGGACGTTGCTTGGGAGAAAATAAAGATAAGACTCCAGCCACAACAACACCGCCACCAATAGTTAGTGTCGCTCCCCCAACTGCCCAAATGATGGGTGAAGACCACCAGCGATTTTGTTCAGGAGGTAGTGCAGCAGCTACTTTGGGCTGATTTTGCTGTTGGGCTAACTGCCACTGGAAATTTTGTAATTGACCCTGTAATTGGATATTTTGTAACCGTGTTTGTTCGTAATCAGCTTTCAGTTTTTCTAACTGTGTATTTAACTTTTCCACTTCTGGACCCTGGCTAGAATTGGGCGCTACGGGCTGTGGATTTGTATATACTGGTTGTCCGTAAGGTGGATACTGCATGGGCTGCTGCATGACCTGGGGTGCTACAAATGTGGCTGGCATTTGTGGGGCAGCAGTAAAGTTAGATTGTATTGGGGTGTTTGTTCCTTTCAGTAATAGGAGAGCCGCCAGACCAGCTACAGCAACTCCGCCGATAAATGCCATACTTTCACTCATCGTTTTTACCCCTCAACTCCGACGGCAGCATAACTTGATTTTAACTGACTCGCTCTCACACTCATAATGTCTTGCCTGTTTCAATTCACATAAAACTCAAACTATAAGCAAATTTATCAGGTAGTTTTTTTTCAGCCTGGTATGTGCTGTTAATATTCAAAACCATATCAGTCAAATTGTCCACTACATAGATGATAAAAAAACTACGCTGTTACCTTTTTTAATCTATTTTTCCCAATTCATCAAGAGGTCGTTTTGATACTTGACTTCAGATTGTGGCAAAATTCTGCGATCGCATTCAGTCCTGCTTCTGGTGTCCCTTCTGCCAAACGCTTGACCATAGCACTACCCACAATTGCTGCATCTGCGCCCCATTCCCGCACTTGACGAGCTTGTTCAGTGTCGGAAATACCAAAGCCTACACCAATAGGTTTATCTGTGACAGCGCGAATTTGGGTGAGTAAATCGGAAACTCGGCTTTCCATTTGGTTTCGCATTCCCGTCACACCAGTCACACTCACCAAATAGATAAATCCTTGGGAAGCACGTGCGATCGCTTCAATCCTCTCAGGCGAACTAGTAGGAGCTACCAATAAAGTTAAATCAATCCCCACCTCAGAAGCTGGTTCTAACAACCCTGCTGCCTCTTCCAGAGGTAAATCAGGAACAACTAAACCCGCTACACCAGCAGCCTTAATTTGCTCAAGAAACTTATCAATTCCTCGATGCAATATTGGATTGTAGTAAGTAAATAAAATAATTGGCGCTTGTAAACTAGGAGTAGTTGCGTGCAGCATTGCCAGCACCTGATCCAAAGTAGTACCCCTCTCCAAAGCACGGGTAGCAGCTGCTTGAATCACAGGCCCATCTGCCAAAGGGTCAGAATAGGGAACACCCAACTCAATAATATCCGCACCAGAACGATCTAGAACTTGCAACGCCTTAGCAGTAGTTTCTAAATCAGGATCACCAGCAGTAATAAACGGAATCAGAGCGCACTCGTGATTCCGTCTCAGATTTTCAAAACAACGAGAGATTGAAGTCATTTGTCAGGGAATAGGGAATAGGGAATAGGTAACAGGGAATATATTTATTCTCCCCATCTCTCCATCTCTCCATCTTCCCATCTTCCCTGTTACCTGTCACCTGTCACCTATCACCCATCACCTAATTCTATTTCCGCTTGGATTTTCGCTAATTCTTCAGGAGTGAGTTCATCTAGTCGCTTTTGTAGGAACGCCTTTTCATACTCTTCCCGTTGTTGATGGTAGGTCATTTTTTTACTCCCTGCACGGAAAAGATAGGTAGCTAACCAACCCATCAAACCCACAACCAGTAAAGCTTGGCTCCAAATACCAGCACTTTGACCATCTAAACCCACCAGCTGCAATATTGCATAAGCCAAGCCACCAGCCACAAAAATGCCAAAAGTAATTCCGATTGCGTCAATGCGTCGCATGAGAGTTATGACCTACCAAATCTAAATTAAACAATCTGTCTACGCCGTGGTCGAAAATTTGCAATTGGTGAAAGTAGCAACAGACCCGGAAAGAAGAAGAACACTAAAAAATACATAAACCCACGCTCTATGGAACTAGCCGTATACCACCGCAGCTTTAGATAAAGCATCACAGCCATTGGTACTACCAGAAGATAAGCTCCAGCCAAAATCAAATACAGTAGTGCTACAACCATAATTCTTTGTCGGATTTGAGAAGACTATTTGGTGCATCTACTCCCCATGATATGATCAACTGTCAGACTCAGGGAAATATCACCCATAGGTTTTGCCAGAAAAACAAATAAATTTTTCAACTACTTGTCATAATCGCAAATTTCAGCTAAGATTATGATATAATGTGATTTCGCCGCAAAAAGCGAATAAGTGCTAGATAAGAAAAAATCCTGTTTAAAAACAAAATTTTTCAAACTACTTGCACAAAAGACGCAACTAATGGTGAAATATATAAAGAGGTTTTTTGACCTCGATAAATCTAAAACCCCTTGGGAGTGTGGCGGAATGGTAGACGCTACGGACTTAGAAAACTGAGCCTTGATTGAGAAATCTTTCAAGTGGAAGCTGTCAAATTCAGGGAAACCTAAATCTGTTTACAGATATGGCAATCCTGAGCCAAGCCCAGAAAATTTAGACTTGAGATTTGATATTGGAGTGAAACCCAAAATTGGAAATCCCAAATTTAAAATTCCGGGAAGGTGCAGAGACTCGACGGGAGCTACCCTAACGTAAAGCCGAGGGTAAAGAGAGAGTCCAATTCTCAAAGCCGAAATTTGCTAAAGCAAAAAGGCAGTAGCGAAAGCTGCGAGAGGATGAAAATCCGTTGACCTTAAACGGTCGTGGGGGTTCAAGTCCCCCCACTCCCATTAGAAAAATTGAAATCGACAAATTGTAATTTCTGTGGTTATACGTTCAGTTAATTCCTTCCAACGCCTGGGAACTTCCCCTTGACTAGGGGATGCTGAATAAAACAGAAAACTTGATCAATAAAAGGTTTAAGCCTACTAAAAAGGGGCGGTATTTTGCGTTAGTAGTAATACTTTTATTCTATTCCCCATTGCCTGGCTCAAGGGTTAAACCGCGATAGACTTGCTCAATGGGGAAACTGAGATTGATGCTTTTTAGTTCAATGACGTCGCCTTCTCCATAGTTAATAATCATCCATTGTCCCGCATCATTTTTGTGATACAAGTCGATTTCGATGCTGGTGGAACTAACTAATAGATAATCTTTCAAGACGGGGTTATTTTGATACATTCTGAATTTGCTACCGCGATCATAGGCTTCGGTAGTTTTTGAGAGAACTTCAACGATTAAGCAGGGATAGGTAATATATTGGGTTGTGATTTTATCGCGATCGTCGCAAGTTACACTCGCATCTGGATAAGTATAGTTATTCGTCTCGACAATATTAATCTTGATATCAGAATTCCCAGTTATACAACCACTATTCTCTAAATGGGCATCAAACATGGAAGTGAAGCGGATGGCAATACGACTGTGATTGACGCTGCCGCCGCTCATGGCGTAAACTTGACCTTCGATAAGTTCGTGTTTTTCTAGTTGTTGCTCTTCCCAAATGAAATATTCTTCAGGGGTTAGGTTGGGGAAATTTTCTTTGGTTGCGATCATGATTCCTTACCCTTTGGCTCTGGGTTAGTTGATTTAATTTTAACAATCTACACAAACATTTTTCGGGGTAAGCCTTTTTAATTGGCGTTTTCAGCAAACCCTAATTAGCAAGGCGTTCATCGAGAGAAGCTAAAGCAGCGCCAGCGATTTCTGCGAAAATGCTAATGAGACGATAGAGTGCGATCGCACTTATTACCAAAGCAGCAGGAAAACGATGCTGTAAAATTGCTATAGCCGTCGCTTCAAAAACACCCAAACCACCAGGTGCGCCAGGAACAACCAATCCTAGCACCCAAGCAAAACTAAAAGCACCCAGTAATAAAGGAATTTGGCTAAAATTTAAAGAACCTAAAGCATACATAGTTAATATAAATCCTGTTCCACGCAATCCTAAAAAAACTAATTCTCCCAACAAAGGACGTAGAGGATAGCGTTCAATACTTAAACTATTAATAGACTGATTTTCAGAGTCAGATTTTTTGTTCTTCAAACGATATAAAAAGCGAATTACTGGGTTTAAAACCCAAGGATGAACAACACCAAGTACCAAAAATAAACTGACAATTTGCAGAATGTGTACCCCAAAATTAGTATTATTTACCGCTAATTGACTACCAAATAAAACAACAATAATTAAAGCCGCAGCAGCCATAAGTAACGGTTCTAATAAAACGCTTAAAGTCGCTGCACCCGCAGAAACATTAGCATTTTTAGCCGCTAAAATTCGTCCATAGTAATGCCAAATATTACCAGGTAAATACTTAGCAATATTCGTCTTTAGATAAACTTGAATAAATTGAGCAGATGATACAGGTTGATTTAACTCTTGCAAGACCCAAGTCCATATCCAACCAGCCCACGTATGTGCAAGTAAAGTTATACCTGTTGCAACTGCTAAACTTGCCCATCCTGCTGCATCAATACGGATAGAACTCACTTCTAACCAATTATCCTTTAAGGCTTTTCCTAAAAAAAACAGTGTTACCCCCAAAATGAACCAGCGTAAAACTTTTTTCATTAGTAGAATTTAACCGTTAAATTGCCAAAATTATTATATTAAATAATATCTCTCCATAGTTAGATAAAATTGTAATTTTTTCAACAGTAAAATGTGACCTACGCTAGAGGTTGATAGGGTTGTATTTTTTTAAGTTGGTAAATGTTGTTGATGTTAATAACTTCAGCCTCTGGCAAATAGCTGTAAATATTGGCTGTGTAAATTAATAATCTGACAACTAATTGAAGTTTAATCCTGCATAAGGAGGAAAAAGTGAAACACTTGATAAATTTCTGTAGAAAATTGCCAATACGCCAAATTATAACTATCTTTGTAGCTGGAATATTGTTGATAGTTAACACCGCTTGTAGTGGAGTAAATGCTCAAGGTGCAAATCCCAAAAATACTCCTGTGCAAGCTGGTGGAGCAAATAATCCTTATAAGAGTGGTAGTGACAAATATACAAATTTGCGAATGTCCACTGACCCCAAAGTAACGACTGAACAGGGTAATAATTTAAAGGATAATCAAGCTAGTTTACCTTTAACATCACAATTACTACTAGCGGTAAATAAAGAAGCAGAAATTCTTTACCCTGGCGCAGAAACATCTTCAGGTAGGGTTAGGAAAGAAGCAGAATTACCAATCATCACACAAGAAGAATTCAAACATCCTGAACCTGGTGGATTAATTCAGCGTGAACCAGATATAAGAACTCGCATTCAAGATCGAATGGAAACTGTCACAGAGTCAGTTGAAAAAGCTTCAGGATTTTTAAAAGAGAAAGCAGATGAAGCCAGTGCTAGACCTGAATTACAAAAAAATCCAGCCGTAGGCAAATAGAAATTTAATTTTTAAATCAGTCCATAAAATACAAGGAGAAGAAGATGAAGAAATTAATTATTTGGGTACAGAATATACGCCCACTGAAAATTATAACGGTATTTTTGGCAGCAACTTTTCTGTTTTTAGTTCAAGCTTGTAATCGTCCCACTATAGCTGGACAACCACCTCAACCTGCGGGACAACCGCCAAATGTGCAAAGATATGACCCCACAAAAGATTATCCTATTTCTCGATATCAAGGGGGAATGAACAATTTTAGTGATGTTGATCCTAGATCAAGAGAAGCAGAAAGATCAGCCAGAGATAGAGCAGATGTATTAATAGAAAATGCCCAGAGAAACATTGAACGTAAAGGAATTGATAGTACCGATCAATATGTCCGTAATTATCGAGAAGGAACGCCTTTTGGTGAGAGAGTAAAAAATTTAGGTGAAGATGTGGGAAGTTCAGCCGAAGAAGTGAGAGAAGGAGTAACTAAAGGGACTAAAAGAGGAGTAGAAAATCTGCAAGAAAATGTTGAAAATGCAGCCAAAGGTTTAACTAGAAATGTACAGCGTGGAACTGAAGATGTGGGTAAAAATATTCAACGTAGAACTGAAGATGCAGAAGAAGCAGTCAACAGAACTTTAAGAGAAGCTGATTGAAATTAAGATTATGTTATTCAGGTGGGCATTGCCCACCATTTTTTTATTCAATTTTTTCAAGAAGTCTAGTTTTTATCCCCTAAATCTGTGTTTTTCCAGAGTTAAGTTTGACCATACCAATTATGTAACGCCAAACGTTGAATTTCACGCCAGGGAATATTATGTTTTCGTGCTAAGTCTGCACAATCTTCGTATTCTGGCTGCACGTTAGTAATACTTTTTTCTGTTGCTTGTCCTTTCCAAGCCACTTTCACACGCACATTACCATAAGGCGTTTCTACTTGTTGTATTTCCCGTTGCAAAATGGTGCGTTGTCCAGTAGTCCGACGAATTCCTAACGTAGTAGTTTCGCGGAATAAAATCTCTTCACAACTGACTAAATGTTCTGGATGACAAATTACAGTCAACAAAAGCCCCGGACGGGATTTTTTCATTCCTATACCTTGAGTAAAAACATCCACTGCACCAGCGGCAAATAAAGCATCAAAGACATAGCCAACAGCTTGGGGATTTAAGTCATCAATTTGAGTTTCTAGGACAGAGATGATTTCCAAATTAGGACTAGTATTAGCAAAATCAGGAATATTTGTCTTTTCATTTACACTTTCACCGATCCAGAGCCGTAGTATATTGGGGATGGGTAAATCGAGAGAACCTGCTCCTAGTCCCACTTGTTTGAGGGTAATGGGAGGTGGTGAACCAAAACTTCTTGCTAAGGTAGTGGCGATCGCTGCCCCTGTCGGTGTTACTAGTTCTTTGTCGATACCATTACTATAAACTGGGCAACTCCGCATTTCCCACAACTTCAATACTGCTGGTACTGGTACTGGCATTTGACCATGTGCAGCGCGAACAGTTCCCCCACCAGTCGGAAACGGTGAGCAGTATATCAAAGGGAATCCTTCCTGATTGCTGTCGATACCCAACCAATCCAATCCCAAGCAAGTACCAACAATATCCACAATCGCGTCTACAGCGCCCACCTCATGAAAATGAACTTTCTCTGGCTCAATGCCATGTACCGCGCCCTCTGCCACTGCTAACTGGCGGAATACAGCTAAACTCCAAGTCTGTGCCTGTGATGGCAATTTGGCTTTGAGAATCATCTCCTCTATTTCTGGTAAATGGCGGCCATGATGGTGTTCATGGTGATGGTGATGGTGGTGGTGTAATAAATCGACATGGATTTTAGTAGCTTGCTGAGTTTGTCGATGGACAAGTTCTGCTCTTAATTGGTATTCCTGCTCAATTCCTAAAGCATTCAGTTTTTCTACTAAATACTCTACGGGAACACCTAGACTTACCAAAGCACCCAGACACATATCACCGGAAATTCCAGTGGGACATTGAAAATAAGCAATTTTATTCATAAATTTGTCATTAGTCATTAGTTATTAGTCATTAGTTGATTCTACCCAATCACCAATCACCTGACTCTTGCCTCTTGCCTTTTTACTGTCACCTGTCACCTGTTCCCTGTCACCTAACTATGGCCAAAACTTTTGCAATTCATCCTGATAATCCTCAAAACCGTCGTATAGAGGATATAAAGTTGGCGCTTTCTAGTGGCGCTATCATGCTCTACCCTACTGATACAGTCTATGCAATTGGTTGTGATTTGAATGCCAAGTCGGCAGTGGAAAGAGTGCGGCAAATTAAGCAGTTAGCGAATGATAAACCATTGACATTTTTATGTCCTTCGCTTTCTAATGTGGCAACTTATGCCTTCGTAAGTGATACAGCCTATCGGATTATGAAGCGTTTGATACCAGGTCCTTACACTTTTTTGCTACCTGCAACCAAGTTAGTGCCGCGACTGGTGCAAAATCCCAAGCGAAAAACTACAGGAATTAGAGTGCCAGACCATACTGTATGTTTGGCATTGCTGGAAGCGTTAGGAAATCCGATTATTTCCACTTCGGCACATTTACCACCCAAGGATATAGACGATGAAATAGCTGAATTAGATTCAGAAAATATTATGTCGCGGGTAGAGCTATTTGACCGTTTGGATAATTTGGTGGACATTATTATAGATACAGGTGAAGAACCTACGTATCATGTTTCTACCATTTTAGACCTGACGGATGAAGAACCAGTTATTACACGGAGGGGGTTAGGTTGGGAAGCAGCAGCAGCTTGGGTATAATAATTAAACCTTACAGATGCAACCCTCTGTTTCGCAAATTGTGATAAACATACTCCAATTTTGAAATTGTCATACAAAAAGATGCTGGGATCACGGGAAAAGGGATGGCAGCAAATCTTGGCGTTGCTAGGGTTTGGACTAATTGTAGCGCCTATTCAAAGCCGATGTCTCACCTTTGATCTAGTTGCTGATAAAAAAAGCGACACACTTGATAAGCCCTTAACTTGTGAAATTTATTACAGTGTTATAAGTAAACATCATAAAAGGTAAGTTTTGATGAATCAATACCAACAAAATTATCCGGTTATGACTGTGCTTAAATACTGTGTCTGCGTTTTAGTTAAGGTGCAATACCAATTTCAGGAAAAGTCATGAAAGCTAACCTCGTCAATCTGCCAAATTCCACACCTGCTTTTGATGGTGATATTTCAACCGAAGACTTATCAGATATTAACTCTGAGACTTTAGTGCAACTGCTTTGTCAGGAAATGCAGACTCAAGTAAAAGCTTCAAATGGATGTGTGCAGGCTGTAACTAAACGCATAGCTAAAGAAGTAGAACGGATATGTGATAAAAGTTCCCGCATCCAAACTTCAGGGCAAGTTAGGTCTTGGCAGATTACTTTAGCAAGACACCGTTTACAAAAGTGCCTGCGTTACTATCAATTAGGTTCAAAACAAGGGCGTGTAGAATTACATAGTAGTTTAGGTGCTATTGTTTATCGCCATGTGACTGTTGCTGGCTCAGAATTAGGTTTTGAAGCTCGTTACAATCTGATTGAAGATTTTCTGCAAGCTTTTTATATTGAAGCGATTAAAGCTTTTCGCAGAGAAAATGAATTAGCTGAAGATTACACACCACGTACTCAACTACAATTAGCTGAGTATATGGCGTTTACGGAGCAGTATGCTAAACGGCGGATTAATTTACCTGGTGGTGCTAATCAACAGTTGATTGTGTTACGCGCTCAAGGTTTTGCTCGTCGTCAACCCCAAGAAACGACTGTAGATATTGAAATGGCTGTGGATTCGGCTAAGACTGAAGAAGCAGAATCTTATCAACGTAATTTGGCGGTGCAACAAATTAGATCACAGATGGTTGCTAAACCTGGTTTTGACCCTTCTGAGGAGTCGGAACGCGATCGCGTGATTACAGAGTTGATGAAATATCTGGAATCTCAAGGTCAAGCTGATTGCATGGATTACCTGTCTCTGAAACTCCAAGACCTCTCAGCACCGGAAATTGACCAAATTTTAGGATTAACTAGCCGTCAGCGCGATTATTTGCAACAACGTTTTAAGTATCACGTTGAGAAGTTTGCTAAACAACACCACTGGCAACTAGTACATCAATGGCTGGGTGCTGGTTTAGAACATAAGTTGGGTTTATCTTCTCAGCAGTGGGATGCTTTTTGGAATCAACTCACCGAACAGCAACAGCAAATCTTTCAGCTAAAAACGGCAATGGAGAATGATCAAGCGATCGCTAAAGCTGTCCAATGTACCCCTAAACAATTACAAAAACGCTGGACTCAAATGCTAGAACTCGCATGGGCTATCCGCAATGGTCATGCTGAAGTTAAAACCTGCTGAAGCTAAGGTGAAATTGCTAAATTTATCTAAATACCTCACCACCTCATACACCTGTTCCTACAAAACAAATATCTCCTCTATTTCTCCCCAAGTAAAGGGAGAATTAGAGAAGAAGTTAGGAAATAGCAATTTGAGATTTAAAATTTTAGATTTCAATAAATACATCTGTCTTTAATTTTTTTGGGGATTTGACTTATTATGTACTTATGATTAAAATAAAACCAACCTACTAAGCTACTAAATATAAAACTAATAACGTCTAACAAATCATATTTTATATGAATTGAGCGATTTTCAGCACTATAGATTACAATTAAGTTAAATAAGCACCTGACAACAAACTACAGTTTATAACAAGGCAGTCTATATTCAAATGTTTGACGGATTTTGGGATAACGTATTTCGCTACCCCCGGTACTTGATTACTATTGTCTTAGGTCTTTTTCTGAATACCTTTGAGCCGTTAATGCCGCTATTGAAACGGCCAGTCACCTTAATAGCCCTTGTAGGCTTATTTGCAGGCAGTCTGGTTTTTCTAACGCTCACTATTCGGGCGATGCTGGGCTTGAGTACAATTTAGATAAGAGCTTTACCGGGTTTGAGCCTCACGGACTGTTGCTGTTGGTATTATCAGCCGCAAGCACTGTCCTAGTTATTTTGCATCTATTTATATCATACAACCTCTGTGAGAAGGCGGAATTTATATGGCTACAAATCGCCGCGTTTCCCGCGTTGCTGAATTAATTAAACGAGAAGTTAGCCAAATGTTGCTCAACGGTATAAAGGATGACCGTGTGGGGACAGGCATGGTAAGTGTTACCGATGTAGATGTTTCCGGTGACTTGCAACACGCCAAAATTTTCGTCAGTATTTATGGGACTCAGGAAGCAAAGGCTGAAACAATGGCTGGCTTAAAATCAGCGACTGGTTATGTTCGCAGTGAATTGGGTGCTAGGGTCAGGCTACGTCGCACTCCAGAAGTGATCTTTGTTGAAGATCTCTCTCTTGAGAGAGGTACTAAAGTGTTAAGTCTATTAAACCAACTCCAGCAGGAGCGTTCATTGGAAAGAACACAGGAAGATGACCAAGATTTTCCGGAATAATTAACTTAAATTTAACCTTTATTTCATGTAAAACCTGGGCTTTGCTCAGGTTTTGGTCTTTGACCATTAATTAAATGTTTCAAAAATTATTTATTAATTGGATTCTATGTATAGAATAAAACAAGAATAACTTAATAAAAAGTAGTACAGGTTAAAAAATTATTAACAAACAGGTGTCCAAAAAATTTACTGGTGTAACTTAATCTTAGTAATCAGTAATAGTTTATATAGAAACCGCCAAGGTAGTTAGGACATCAACTTAATGATACAACTTAGACACAAGCAAAGTTTTTACTATGTAACTTGTTACCAGCTATAGGTTTCAGTACAAAATAGCTGGTTGATTGTTGATCGAAAAATCGCAGTATTGTGAGCAAAGTCTTTATAATGATTATTTAAGCTATAAGCGATTTTTTTATACCACTTAATTGAAAACACTAAATCAAATTGTGACCATAGATATATAGATATCAATGTGTTAAATCTGTTAATTAGTAGACAAGATTGCAAAAGTATATTTTGCAAGAGCAGGGAAAAGTTTCAAGGGTAAAGAAAAATTTTAGCCCTTTTCCCCTTCACCAAAAGGCGTTGGGATGTATGGCTATTCAGCCTAGTTAGCTGCTTTGGCGTTAATAATATGAAGGAGAGTTATAAAAAACGTTATCAATCCTTGACAAACTTAATATTTCTTTAGATAATTTACAGGTGTATAGCGTCAAAATGATAATAGTTCCGTATAGCAAACTACAAAACCTAGCCACAGGTCTAAATTATCGTCATTTTTGTTCCTGATTAATGTTGGGAATACTATCTAAATCTAAATTTGTGAGTAAAAACAATGAGTGTGAATACGGTGCCTTCTATCAATTACTACTCTCTAGACGTAATCCAGGACGAAGCACGCCGACTGGTGCAAAAGGGAATGGTTAGCCGTCAACAACCAATATATACACTCTGCCAATACATTCCAGCGAGAGAGTGGGTTTGTGTTGAATGTGAATTGGAGAAATGTGACTTTTTATTGCGCGATCGCATTGGGGATTTAATAGGTCGGGAAGAATGGGACAACGACTAATAAAAAGTTGATAGTGACTTGGGTGTTCATTTTTGATGTGTGGATTTGACAAAAAATAATTAAACGTCAAATCTTAGGTTAATCTCCGATTTTGATGAGTATTTCCCCATTCATAAACATTTTTGCCCTTAAACACAGAATCATTATCATTAGAGTGTGAATTTATACTACTTTTCTAGTGAACGATATCTATAATGGTTTACGCCTATGGGTCGTAAGTTTGAATAAGTAGTAATTTTTTTAACGAATACTTGTCCACGGTTAAAAACTGTGGGCAGGTATATTTTTTTCAAACTAGTTGCCTGCGATATTCATTAATTCACATTTTTGGAAATGTAAATAGCAGTCCATTGTCGCAAAAATCAAACAATTAAATAGGGCTTGCTGAAAAAGTCTTTTCGTTGAGGCAGGTAACAGTTTCAGCTATTTGTCATCCCCATATTTTCTGATTTGTTCAACCCAAAATTCACACTTTTGATCGTACACCCTTCAAAAACCTAAATAGGATTCCTATAGAGCGTGTTTTAGGAATCCCTTCACCGACAAGCACCCTAAAAAAATAGGATGCCTGTGGTGGGCTAAATCTAGCCTACAAGCATCCTTCATTTGAGTAAACCAGCCACACTTAAGATTGTCTAGCTTCCCTACCAGCACTATAGTAGTAATTGTAACTAGTAAGTTTTTGTTTATCCCCATTAGCAACCACTCCTAAGACATTGATGGGAGAGTTTCTCAAACTATCCTGAAGTTGCATCAGAGCCGACTTGTCTGTTTTGTCTATCCTCACCACCAGTAACATCCCATCAGTCTGAGGTGCTAGTAATCTAGCATCAACTAACCCCAGCATCGGAGGAGCATCATAAATGACCAAATCAAAATTCTCATTAAAGTATTCCATCAGTTGTTTCATCTTATCTGATGCCAGCAATCTGGCTGGATCTGGTGGGACTGAACCAGCGGTAATTACAGATAATGAAGTCATTTCAGGTAGTTGTTGAATTACCTGTTCAACTGGCATATTGGAAGTAAGAACATTACTTAAGCCTGACAAATTCTGCAAATTTGATAATTTATGAACCTGGGCGCGTCGTAAATCACCATCCACAAGTAAGACTCGTTTCCCCAAGGCTGCTGCTATTTGTGCAAGATGGAAAGAAACCGTAGTTTTTCCATCTCCTGGCATAGTGGAAGAAATAGTTAAAGAACGAATTGGTTGATCAGAATTGAGCAGTTGAATATTGGCATAAAGAACCTGTAATGATTCCCAAAATAGCCCTTGTCCATAATAGTTATAGACTTTACTCTGACGACCGAAAAGATTAGATAACCAACCATTTACTTCAGATCGCTTACGTGATTCAGATTCTGAACCAGAAGTAAAATTCAGGTAAGAAGATTGATAACCTGAAACGCTTTTATCTATGGGAAGAGTTCCCAGGAAAGGCAATTTTATCTTCTCCTTTAGACTGCCAATATCATGATAGGTATTATCTAGTTTTTCTAATAGGAAGCCAATAGCAATTCCCACAGCTAAACTGCTGAATAATCCCATCAATAAATTCTGGGGTATGTTTGGTAAAATAGGCAATTCACCTTGATTTGGTGGTTGTATTAATTCCCACGGCAATTCTGTTTGAGCTACTTGAATTACCAGGCTTTCACGAGTAGCTAAAAACCGATTGAGACTTTCATTCGCTAGTTGCAAATTCCGCTGAATTTCGCTGTATTGTCTGGCTAAAATTGGTAATTGCTCAAGTTTGATTTTTGTTTGCTTTTCTACTCTAGCCAGTTCTTGACTTTGTACCTCTAGTTTCTGGATCAGAGTAGCTGCTTCAGCTAATTTCAGCCCTACATAACGTTTTTGCTCGTCTTCTATGAGAGGCAAGAGATTTTGTCTTTTCTCTTCTAATACTGCTATGGATGGGCTATCCGGTTGAAAACGGACTAATTCTCCGGATAGTTGACTTTCCAACTGCCGCAATTGAGTTACTAATTGACTATATATAGGCGCTTCATTTAAAGTTGCCTGTTGTCCTTGTGGTGTTGATAAGCCTACATAACTGGCTCGTGCTGTAGCTAGTTGTTGATCAATTCCTAGTCGCTGCTCTTCCAATTGTTGGAGTTGTGTTGCAACTACACTAGACTGATTTTCTGGGTCAAGAAAATTGTATCTTTGTCGGAATATTTGCAATTGTTGTTGCAATTGAGCTACCCGATTTCTGATAGCAGGTAATTGTTTCTCTACGAATTGAACTCCCTGATTTAACTTGGTTTTACGTTTTTCCAAACTGTATTCTAGATAAAACTTAGAAAGTGTATTTAATACTAATTCAATTTTCTTGCGATCTTTGTTTTTATAGCTTATTTCTATAACTTTGGTTGAACCCAAACGACGAATAGTTAAATTTTTGAGCAGTGATTTATAGGTAATATCAGGATAGGAAGATTGTAAGTTTGGCAAAATATCTTTCATCAATTCCTGGCTTCTGAGAACCTGAATTTGACTGTCGTAATCTAGATTAGACTTAGGGATGGTAGAATCTGGCAGTGGTATTTGTCCTAAGGTACTGTCACTATTAACAGGTTCGACTAAAATCTGAAAATTGCCTTGATAAATTGTTTCTTCCTTGAGTGTTGAATAAATAACAGTAGCCATGACTACAGATACAACACCAGCAATTATTAAAGCCCGTCTTTGAACCACAGCTAAGAAATTTTTTAGACTGCCTTCATCTTCTTCAGATTCAAAGTAGGAATAGTTCTGAGATGGCAATACTTCAGGTGTAATTATTTGCCTACCATTTTCATTAAAAGTTGAGATTCTACTGGTATTCTGATTGTTCATGGATTTCTATTAGATAAGTATTTAATTAAATATTTCTTGTTTTTAGAAGTTGGTTATTTGCCAAAATCATAACCAAATATTCTCAACTGTTAGTTCTAACTTATTGGCATATTTATACTGCACTCACCTTAATAATACTTAGTTTTTATCTAAAACTAGATAATTTATTTTGCTGCTTTTTTGTTTTATTGTGACATTTGGGTGAACACCAAGTTTTAATTTCATAGTCTAACTCTGTGCAGTGAGTTTTCAGGAATTATCAAAATCTGGAATGCGATGGTGATCACTAACGAATGTTGCGTTGTATCGTTCGATGCCAGAAATAGGATGTTTATATTCTACACCTTGGCTGTTCAGTTATGTAGTTTATCGGTAAATATGTTTCAAGTCAAAGTATAACTCTGCTTATTTGTAAATACTATTCATATTGTGCCGAATGTGGAGAAAAATAGTCTAATTGCTCTATTCACCGTTTCTTCATGGGTTGACATTGATCATTGACCAATTTTTACAGATGAAATGGGCAGCTAATGACTTTCAATTAAATGTGAAGCACCAAAATCCCACAAAAGTTGCTCAAGTTAGGGACTACTGGGAGTATAATTGCCTGTGGTGTATTTATTTAGACGCATACAATGGAGAACGAAAACGAGGGTTGAAACTTGCTCCGGTACGACCTGATACAATCCACAATAAAGAGCGTCCACTATCACGGACAATGGGAAAGATAGATTCTCTGGGTCGTTTGGAGGGAATAGAAATGGGGGTAAAGGTGATGCCTTGACTACCTAGCACTAGGGTAGCTATGGTTTTAGCTCTGGGAAGGTGAAAATCTGAGGTAATGAGATAAATGTGTTTAATATGGCGGTTGTGGAAATCGTGGACGAGGGTAGTAAAGTTAGTAACTGTATCAACTGCACGGTAGTCAAGGTGAATACGTTCTGTGGGAATACTCACTTCCTCAAAAATAGCAAAGGCTTGGGCTGGGAGTATTCCACTGGAAATCCAGATGTCTAAATTAGGATGATTTTGGGCAAAGTCAGCTGTAAACTTTTCTCGTTCTGGACCACCACCAAGGGTAAGGATAACTTGGGGATTGGGTGCTTGGTATGAAGCGATCGCAATTCTGATAGGGATAATGCTCAGGAAAACTAGACTAAAACTGGCTAAACTTAGAATCCAATATTTTTTTAGCAGATAATATGACCTCTTCATAATGAGAATCAATGTGTTTTTCGTTAGTCTTTACAACCACCTAATTCGGTAAACAGGGACAACAAGCCTAAGTTTAACCTTAACCTGTCACCTTTGTTTTTGATTAACAATCGCTTGGTAAGCACAGGCTAACTGTTGAGCTACTGTTTGCCATGAATAGCGTTGCAAAGCAAATAGACGACCATTTTGACCCATTTGTTCCCGCAATTGGGGATTCTTTAAAAGATGAGCGATCGCACTTTTTAAAGATCCTATTTCTCCTTCTACAATTATTCCAGCTTCAGCTTCTTCAATTTCTGGAGCGATTTGTACACCTGGAGTTGTAATAACTGGTAAACCGGACACCATAGCTTCTGCTAAAGCAATACCAAAATTTTCCGAATAAGTCGGCAGTACAAACAAATCAGCACCTTGTAACAACAAATCTTTTTCATACCCACTAACAAACCCGACAAATGAAGTTTGGTTTGTTATATTGACAGATGTCACCATTTTCTGCAAAGATTGAACATAGCTATCTTCACCAGAACCAGCAATCAGCAAATGGAAGTTCTGTTCTTGTTTGCTTAATTCACCTAATGTTTGAATTAACAGTTCAGGACGTTTTTTGTAGTGCAGACGGGAGAGAAAAAGAATCATCGGAACTTCTTCAGCAACATTATACCGATCTTGCAATTGAGATTTAGCATCACCAATTAATTTGGGAGGATTAACTCCCAGCGGTAAAACAATTTTTGGCGGCTTCACTCCAAAAGCGATCGCATCCTCCATTTCACCTACAGATGTACAGTGAATGGCAGCAGCATTATTTAAATTACGTTTTTCAATTAAATAACTGTAAACTTGCTTTTTTAACTTACTTTGTGCCAATGCCCAAGGTGTTAATTGTCCCATAATTCTCACCGTATATGGAACTTGTTGCCACTGGGCAAAAACAGCAGCACAGCTTGGAAGATAGGAAAATAAATAGTGATTATCTAAAACATCATAATTTTTGATATTTTTCCATAGCCATCGTGTGAATATAGGAGAAGGTAAAAATGCTTTAATCCGAGCCGCAGGTGGAAAAAACCAAACAGGTAATCCTTGGTATTCTACACACTCAGATAATGGCACATCTAGCAACAGTCCATCATCATCATTAGTAGTAGCAATTTCTACATCAATTCCTTCTGCTCTTAAAGCCCTGACTAAATTCAATACTACCTGAGTTGGACCACCCAGTTTAGGACTGATCGAAGGAATTATGTGTAAAACTTTCATTTTAGAGGATACTCACAATAGTTATTTTCTCTGGTACTGGTGATGTAAGCGTTTAATACCCAACAATCCAGGAAAAGTTTTAGCAATAAAAATTAGCCCCACAATTGGTAACATTGATGTAGTAAATACAATCAGACTTCTCATAGAAATCGCTGCTGTAAAAAAGCCCAGTGCATTAACGACTATACCGTAACCAGAAGTGTGGAAAGCTGCTGTACGCGACCACCAATTAGCTAAAATTCCTAAACAAAGGGATGCTAATATTACTGCAAATATACCGCCCATCATGTAGGTTTCGCCAACATAAGTTGCAGAAACTGTCCAACCATCTGCACCTACAACTTCTTCAATTGACGTACTTAAACCTTCTGGTTTATCAGGCCATAAAACTCTAGGTATCGGTTTGGTTAAAAATACAAACAAAAGTTCAAGCCCTAAAAAATCATGTTTATCAGGAAAGGCATCTACTAATAAACCAAGGCTATATAGGTTGTAGTCAACTGACAGGGTATCTTGCACTTTCTCACTTGCATAAGCTCCTGTTGATATATAATTAATGATACCCATCTGTCTAAAACCAAGCATATGACGGGTAGCAAACACCATTACATACCCCATAATAGCTGAAGGAATAGCTACTTTAAACAAAGTTGGACGTTGCAATGTCAGGAAGTATCCAGCCATAAATGTGGCAATATAGGCAGCCAAAACATTGCGCGTTCCTCCCGCGAATCCATAAAACAGAGTAAAGGCAAATATGAAAACAACTAAGAACATCTGCCAAAAGCGCAAAGACTGACGGCGGTTTAAAATAATACCTGTTAGGGGTGGTATAACATAGGAGAACAACTTCAACTCAGAGAAAAATACTCGCCAGTCACCTAACTTTCCGCGTCCCCAAGGGACAGCAAAGCGCGAACCCAATAGAGCTTCAATTAATTTCACTGGATTAAAATCGACAGATAATAATATATATATGTAGGCTAAAAAAGCTGATATTAAGAAGATACGAAACAGCGTTTTATCAGGGATGTTACTAAAATCTAACCATTCTGGTGGTGCAGGCTTAAAAAAGTTGATATGACGACCAATTGCTAAACCGCCAAACCCTATCAATAACACTTCGAGAGATTGGATAGTTTGCTCAGATGTCAAACGCTGATCAAACTTGGGTTGTGGGTATAAAAACTCTATCAGAGTCAAGAAATAAAGAGCTAATATACAAAGTATATCGGCTCGAAACAAATTGTTCCACCCCCGCCTACTATCACATAAGATGCTAACAGCGATCGCCACCCCTACGACAATAGCCACTTGACTAGCCATGAAACTAGGAGTCATATCTACACTTAAGCGTATAAATGCTATAGCTAAACCAAAAAGTAATGTGAATGTTCCTGTCCATGTTGCTTTAGCAATGCGTTTTTTGGGATTGGATGGATTTGGTTTTGGATAGTAGGGATTGGTGGATATATTCATAAGTAGGAAGGATCATCCTATTTGATTGGTAAAAATTGAAAGCGTCAGATTTTCAAATTATTCATAACTTACGCAACTAGCATATTAGTAGGGTGCGTCAGATATATAAATTGGTTATTTTATCATCCACAGATTTTCGATATCGGACTCACTCTCAAATAAACATTGAGTGTGACACTTGCATAAATCCTAATTGTTTAATTACAAAGAGATATTACTGTTTAATTTGACTTAATAATTGCGTTTTATTATAAACTTCACTGTAGGTATCTACCATCTTTTCTAGAGAAAACTGCTGTTTTATTAATTGGTAACCAGCAGTTGCCACCACATTACGTTCTTGAGAATTGATAAAATTATCGAATTCCTTAAATTCATTTTTTTCCGAAGTAACAAAACAGACCCCTTGGGGAAACTTTAACTCCTCCGCAAGAGATGATGTGATCACACAGGGTAAAGACCAAGCCATTGCTTCTAAAAGTGCAAATGGTAAACCTTCAAAAGCCGCAGGATGAAAAAATCCGTCTGCTGCTGCTAAATATGGTGTTACGTCATTTTGCCAACCCAAACGTTGAATATAGTCTTGGGCATTATTATCTATAATCCATTGATCCCATGTAGCAGTTAAGCGACCATCTCCCACCCATAAAAAACGAACAGATGGTATTTTGCATTTAAGGTGAATAGCCCATTGTAAAAATAGCATTGGTTGTTTTTGTGCTTCCATTCTTCCCACTGCTACTATTAATAATTCGTCTGGATTAAGTTTTAGTTGTAACCGATATTCTTGACGTTTAGCTAAACGTTCTATTTTTTTAGGTACATTAACTCCATTATTAATCACTACTATTTTGAGTAAATCAGAAGTAATAGGAGAAAGAAAAGAAGTTAGTTCTTGTCCTCTATTTTCGGAAATTGCTGTTAATATCCCTCGATATTTTCTTAAAGCTATTTTAGCTATTAAATCCCGCCATTTTCCTAAAACTGCTCCCAATTTATCCTGAGTTTGAGTAATATGAATAGTTGCCAAAGAAGGAATTGATGAATAATTACTCCAAGTTAGTAAATCTAAACCATCTTCTAAATTTTGCTTGTTAACATGGAGTATATCTGGTTTAAATGCTCGCCACTGAGATATACACTCTTGATTGATTTTGGGAAATAAATGGGTCAAGGATCTTAATTTACGATTATATGTGTTGATATATGGCGATCGCAACACCTGTCCAAATTTTGCAAATGAGTCAGCTAGTTCATCCATAATCGGATTTTCAGAACACCATAATCCTACAACATAGCCTCTTTTAGCCAATTCTTGTCCCAGATAAATTAAATATAGCTCTCCTCCTCCTCGTGAACCTGAACTACTACTTATAAAAAGAATTCGCATGAAATTAAGCTTAAGTGGTTATTGTTAAAGTTAGTTTAAAAATACATTTCTTTAGTATAGGACACCTATTTAATTATTGAACACTGAATCTCCTTACCAGTTAATTTATGAAAAACCTCAACCCACTTTTGAGCGCCCATAGCTGGTGATATTTCTTTTGCTTTCTTGAGTGATAATAAACTAGCAGATTTTATTTTATCAGGTTGTTGCAAATAACTCATCAACACTTCGGCTAAAGCCTCAACATTGCCATTAGGAAATAAATCTCCGTTTTCTCCTGGTTTAATCAAATCATGTCCAGCACCTACCCCATCAGAACATATTACTGGCAAACCAGACCCAATGGCTTGATTAACTACTACACCCCAACCATCATAACGACTTGGTAATACAAATAAGTCTGCTTTACGAAAAAATTCAGGTAAATTTTCAGGAGATTGAAACCCTGCATATTCAAGGTTATGCAGAGTTTTTTCAGGTAAAATTTCTAGTAATTGAGGAAGTTCTGCTTCTCTTCCTACTAGGAGTAAACGAGCATTGTAACCAGATTGAATTAAATGATTAAATGCCTGAAGCAGAATATCAACTCCTTTCCGCCCTATCATTTGACCACAAAACAAAATAGTAACCGGATTTCTGGGTCTTTGGGGTAAATTTTGGCTAAAAGCCTTTAAATCACAATAGTAAGGAATGTTAAAGATCGGTTGATCAGGAAACCTTTGCTGATAGTCTTGTTGTGCCTTAGTGCCAATAGCTGCGATCGCACGACAATATTTTAAACTATCGGCTAAGTATTTTTGTAATTTTCCCTTAATTCCTTCTGAACTACCAACCATTTTTTCACCCCAGAAAATACAAGGCACTTTTTTTGCTTGTAGCCTGAGTAAAAGTTGAGTAGTAAGATTCATATAACCGTTAAGCACAACCACATCAGCTTGTGTAGTTGATGGAAAATGCCAGTTAAGATGAAATCGAGATAAACCCCAAGCTAAATGGAATCCTGGTAAAATATGTTCATAAGGTTGCAAGGGTTTTTCCGGCCAAGGAGAATCAGCACAAGCAGGTTCTAAATAATAAACTGTTAAATCTATTTCTGCACAGCGAGAGAGTTCAAAAAACAAGTCTCGTTGGTAAGGAGATGGGAGAATAGAATAAAAAACCACCCTGCATTTCAATCTCATTAATTTTATTTAAACTTCTTTATATTTGCCTAGTTATTATATCGGACGTTCTTGTTTGCCATTCACAATAGCCTTTAAATAATCATACTTATTATATAATGGCAATGTAAACTTATTATAGATTTCATTTTGGGTTTGGAATAACTGTAATTCATTTTTAAAAGAATCACCAAGAAAATGTATTTCCTGTTCAAATCTTACCAGAGCAAATTTATACAGTTCAATATCCAAAGAGTTTCTTTTTCTTAGTTCCTCAATTATAAATGGATCGATATTTTGATGATTTTTATTTTTCTTACTTATATTTCTTTTTAAATAAAAGCTATTCTTCCAACCCAGCTTATTTTTCAGCAATAAAACTGACTCATCAAATCTCTCTGAAAACCCGATAAATGCAAAATGATTGATAATATTTTCCTTTGCTTGTTCAAGCATAGAGGTACTACATTGACCCAATGACGTGCGATTAATAAACAAATCATTAGTATCACCTACAATAAATCTTAATATACCATTATCTAATTCCATCAAATTAGATTCAAAAAAAAATTGCTCCATCGAAGCATTAACAGCCTGTTTATGATAATAAGCTGTTTTATTAGACTGAGAATAATAATAAAGAGATAAAAGACGAGATATAGGATCTCTTAAAAATGTAATATATGTAGATGGTTGAGGTAGAAATTCATGGACTCCGTAACAGAAGTGTCCCATGAAATAGCGGTCAGAAAACTTACAAGACAGCATTGTTCCTTTTAAATCTGTAGGTGTTGATGCTGCTGTATTCTTTCTGAAAATTATTTTATTAGCAATTCGTTTGAAGATACTTTGTCCATATCTACGCCTAATCATGCGTTGAATACTGAGTCCTGCTGTTTTTTGAATATGAATGAAAATAATAAATTTTGCTTGCGCCGAAGGAATTGATTTGTTAGTCATATTTATGAGGTTGTAATTATTTGACAAATAAAAGAAAATTAAATCAAGATTATTCCCTTTTAATCAATATATTTTGTAACGACTGAAACAAATTTGAAATGCTAAAATTTAATGATGAAATTGAATTATTAACCAAAGTTTTTAACTGTGAAGGATGTTGTAAAATAAAGTTTATTAAATTAAAAATTTCCTCACTACGCACCTTCTCTAAAATCCAGCCATTCTCACCAGCTATAACCACTTCACCACAGCAACGAGAAGCAATAATAGGCAATTTCCATGCTTGCGCTTCCAGTTGTGTTAACCCAAACCCATCAGAAAGCGTTGGGAACAAAAACACATCCGCCATCTGGTAATATTGTGCTGTTTCACTTCTATTAACATGACCTACCCAACGAATTTGGGAATGAGTTTGAAAATTTTGTGGAATGTCAATTTGCTGAGAACCAACAATCCAAAATTCAACAGGATATCCTTCAAGTAACTGCACTGTATCTAATACAGCCGCAATTCCTTTTCGCAAAATTACCTGTCCTAAAAATAATACCCTTAAAGGGCGCTCTGGAGAAAATGATTCTGGATAAGTGCGGACAAAGTTACTAGCACCTTCTGGTGGAGTGTATACCAAGGGAATAATATGAATCTTTTTAGCATTAACACCTGTTTTTTCCAAAAGTTGGCGTGACCAAAAAGAATTTACAACAATGGCATCCGCTATATTAGATTCTTCTCGCCAATTTTGCCAATACTCAACAGGTGCAGGTTGCCAGTTTCCACGATATTGAGAATATCGGTCATACTCTTGAGTAACAATCATTTCCTCTAGAATTCCTGGATCAATTTGTCCTAGAACAGTGTACCATCCCTGTTGTTTAGCAAATTTAAATAATTCTAATGCAGCATAGCTGTAGGAAAATAGGATAGGAGGATTTGTAAATTTGTCAGCTAGTGAAGTTAAAGTCTTGACTGCTTGCTGTTGAAACCATTTATTTCTAGCAATAACTCTTTCCCACCCTGTCTTTTTTTGTAGGCGTTGAGCTAATTCAAACTGAATTAGAGAACTATTGAAAGCATGAACAGATGCTTGTTCTAAATCTGATTGGTATCTTTCCCGTAAATTAGCTAAAAAAGATTTAGGTAAAAAATTCAGTGCTGACTGAGGTGATACCCACGCATCTGTAATTAAGTGAGCAAGTTGTCCTTCTTGGTGTAAAGCTCTAGGTATAGAGTAGTTTTCCCTCGCTCCAATTTGACAGGATATCCAATGATAAGGTGCTTTAGGCATTGATCAGGAATTTATTTATAAAATTAAATCCCTGAATTCTGCCAGAAGTCAGGGATCTAATAAGTGAATATCAACGTTTAGTTTTGAAAGATAATTACCTGTAGATCAAGTGTGATGATTAAACAATGGTAAAGTCTGCTGCTGTTAAAACCGGAGTGCCAGTCAAGGTTGCGAAGAAGCCACCAGCACCAGCACCACTTGTGCTGCCATTCTGATTGTAATACAACGCACCAGTATCCAAGTTATAAACAATGCGTTCGCTTCTACTATCCATGCCAGAATTACTTCCACCAAAACTACCTGCGAAGAAATCGGTTAAAACTGGACCAACATCTACTATTGAGCCGAAAGAATTTGTCTTATCAAGTTGAATCTTATCACCAGCAGTAAAGTCGACAATTATATCTCGTCTAATAGAAGTTGTGGTAGATCCCGTTGCACTTAAACCAACGCCCCCAAAGGCAAAAGTGTCAGCACCAGCGCCACCTGTGAGATTATCAATGCCAGCGCCACCGTACAGGGTGTCAGCACCAATGCCACCTACGAGTGAGTTGCTAGCACCATTTCCAGTAACAACAGTACCAACAGTGTTAGTTAGGGTGATGTTGGCAGCACTAGTTCCAGTGATATTAATGAATTCAACTTCTGCACTAGTAGCCCAAGTACCACTAACATTAACTGTATCACTGCCTTCAGCAGCGAGTTCTACTACTGTGTCATTGGAGTCGATACTGTAGGTATCATCACCAACACCACCTGTTAAGGTATCTGTGCCAGTACCAGCAATTAAAGTATCGTTTCCAATTTCACCAAATAAGCTATCATCACCAGTACCGCCGTCAATAGTATCGTCACCCATGGAACCATAAATGGTATCGTTACCAGCCAATCCATTGAGGATATTATCTTGGCGGTTGCCAATAATCACATTATCAAGACCATTACCTTGACCAAAAATCGGACCGGCTACTAAATTTGAAGAAGCTCCAGGCGCAGCAAGAGTCAAGTTCTCAATCCTACTGCCACCTGAAAAGGTGACTCCAGGTTGAGAGTTCATAGAGAAGTCTACTGTAGCAAAGATAGTGTCTGTACCGTTAGCACCGTCGCTGAATTCATCAATAAATAAGCTTCCAGTGGTAGAACTCACCACATAAGTGTCATCTCCAGCACCACCTATCAAGCTACCATCACCTGAACTACCAGTAATTTCTAAATAGTCATTACCTGCTCCCCCCCTGACTATTGAACCATCTCCGCCTTTCAATACATCAGCGCCATTACCAGCTATTATGATGGTATTATTTGCATAACTGATGATTACATCGTCTCCTGATGAGCCGGTTCCAGTAATACCGTCAGCCCGCAGATTTAGTGTTAAATCTGTTGCTCCTCCAGTGACGTTAGACAAATTAAAACTAATCCAGGTATTGATGACTGCTTGATCTGGATCATTAACTACGTCACCTGGGTCATCAACATCATAAAAATCGTTACCAATACCACCAGCCATGGTGTCTGCACCAGTACCACCATCAAGTTTTTCGTTACCAATTGTACCATTGAGAACATCATTACCAGCTAAACCCTTTAAGATATCGCCAGGATTTAACGCATTTAACGTATCATTACCTGAAGTACCTGTGATGATTGCCATAGTTACCAACTCCTCGTGTAATTTATCATTCGTATATAACTTAACTCAACTTTTGTCATTTGAGATCAGGTTATAAAAAAAACCTTACCCAAGCTTTAAATTTTGAGCTAATATTGCCTGATTATAATTGACATTTTCGCGCGGTGAGAAAAAAGATACACCGCTTTTATCATAAACTTCATACCCATGTAAATTCCTTAACCATAAATTTATTATTTATGCCGATAAACTATAATTTTTATATACACTAATTTCATCAAGCAAAATTTAGGTTGCATAATAAAGCCTGATTATAGTTTTTAATTAAAAATTAACTTAAAATGTAATCTGTAATGGAGATCCCTCCCAAGTTTTTTTAATCAAATATATTACGATTAAACTTCTTTACAAACTAGTAAATCAGAAAAGTGAATTTACCGCATTGAACATTTCTACTATCTGGATAATTTTTGTTATGTAAGTATTCATCTGTAGAACTTGTTCATACCCAGATCCCCGACTTCTGACATCAAGTGATAATTTGTGGACACAATAAACAAAAGGAGTCGGGGATCTTATCACCCTACCTGAATTCTTACATTTTCATATCTTGCGTCATGGTAAAACTGTTGGATTCCATAAAGGAAAAACTGTATTTTTACGTAATTTAAGGTAGGATATTAATGATTTAGCAGAAATTATTTGCCGTTCTCGATGATGATTTTTAATCAATTCAGGAATGATAAATATACCTTCTTTAATTCCATTTATTCTGCCATGCTTGAACAACCAAAAAATCCGATTTATACACTGTCCAATTCCTAACCACCAAAAGATGATAGGATACCTTAAATAAGCTAAAAGAATCTGATTGGCGATGCTTGCAGCTGTAATGTGTGGGTTGGTGTGGTGTGCTAATTGAGTGTTATGAAAGACTCTTAGCCATGAAGTTTCAAGAATACCCCAACCCATGTGATGAAGGCGTAAGGACAAATCAACTTCTTCCATACCATAGGCTACTGGTAAACTAACATAACCACTAGTTTGCTGAAATACCTCTTTCCGATAAGCACATCCACAGCCAATAAAATTGGATACCCATGTTGCCGCTAATTGGTCAGATTCAATGATTTCATTAATGTGATATATCTTGGCTGCTATAACAGCGGCTTGAGGAAAATTATTGAAGAGTAGTTGTAAGCGTTCAAAGTAGTCTGTATCTATAGGATAGGAATCATCATCGAAACTGGCGACAATGGGGTTTATTGCCTGGTTAATCGCTATATTTCTTCCACCACCTGGTCCTACTTGAAGAGGGTTTTTAATAATTTTAATATCTTGAAAATTGCTGTTTATAAGTCCTTGCTCCGTTGTAGAATCGTTGCCATCAATATGAACAATTATTTCATTTGGTTGGGGATTGCATCTTGATATTTTTTCCAGTGTTTCTAAAAGTTGGGTTAATCGGTTATAAGTTGGGATAACTACAGTAATATTGCAAGTATTCATTTTTTAAAATTGTCTAGTACCACCGTGAAGTCAAAAGTCAACAAGTTTATATTCATCATTAAATTCGCTCTTTAATCACTTTAGCAGGAACTCCCACAGCGATCGCACCAGAGGGTATATCTTTTGTTACCACACTTCCCGCACCTATGATAGCGCGATCGCCTATTGTGACACCTTTTAAAATTGTTACATTAGCTCCAATCCATACATATTCTCCAATGGTAGTAGGTTTAGAAATCATGGATTGTCCTAAAGGTGGTAAACTCGGATCGCATCCATGATCATGATCCGTAATGTAGCAACCTGGTCCAATAGCGCAATCTTTACCAATAGTTATTGATTCGGTTGCATCAATAAAGGTATGACGATTAATATAAGAATTTGCACCGATAATGATTTTGGAATGAGGAAGAGATTCACCGCTGCACACAAGAGTAACTCCCCTGTCAAGCGCACAATTAGCCTCAATTTCTATATCGCTATAGTTGCGTGGAATATCAACTTCCTTCATCCAGACATAACCGTGCAGTTTAACTCCTAAAGTACGATAATAATAATTACGCCAACGACTTTCTAACCCATCAATTAACCACTTACCTTTGAGGAAACAAAATTGTATGATGTTCATTGGCTATTGACTAATTTTACTAGGAAACCGCTTCTATTTGGAATTTTTTACTTAATTCTATACTCGGTTTTTCGACTAGTAAATAAATTATATACGCTGTTACAATAGCAAGAACGAAAGCTAGGAAAGCTATTACAAATCCACTAATAAAAAAAACTTCGACTCCTAACCATCCATATTTCAACATTAAAGATAATGGAGAAGGAAAAATGTTAGATAAAGGTTCACGGAGCGGTCCACCATTATAGAAATGAAATCCAGCCACAGCCATTGCGGCAAGATCCCGTAAGCCATCAATAAATATAAATCGACCTTTTGTATCCTTCATGTAATTTCGTTTTGATTTTTAAACCTTATTAATTAATATCATACATAATTCGTTCATAAAGCTTGATGTATCAATAAAAAAATCTCAATATATGAGTTGATAATAGTGTACTTTTATAAAAATTAGGCTGATACTATTTTGGTGATCGCTCGAATCTTTCCTGTCAATACTTTTGGTAAATCAAACCAACCCTGCAATTTTCTCAGTGAAGCGGCAAGTCCAAATAGTTGCAAAACAGCTAATTTACCATAATACTGTAATTCCTGACGACCTAATATTTGAGTCATCACATAATGGCGGTTCACTAAATCCATTTCTGCTAAAACACCGGGATCATTTTTATGGTCACCAGGTTGACTATCATGAAAAATGCGAGATGTACGAGCATTAACTAACTTCCAAAGCTTACCAACTGTCAAGGATAAGGTAACATCTTCCATCAGAGAATAACCTGTAAAAATATCTGCAAATAAGGGATGTGGTAATGCTTCGCGACGATAAAGAACACAAGTTGTATTTAACCATTCTACGGAAACTATTTCTGGTAAATCCTCCCGATCTTCTGGTAAGAGATTCATTGCAGGTCCAATACATTTACCTGCATAACTACTTTCATAACGACCGTGTAGGAATTGAAAAAGCAATCTGCTAATAAGTCCAGGAGGTAAATATTTCTGATTGGTAATCATTGAGTTAACTCCCCCAATGTGCGGATCACTTTGTAAAGCAGTCCACAATCTAGCTACACATTCCGGTTCAAACAAAATATCATCGTCTAGTAGCCAAATAGTGTTTTGAGTTGCATAAACCATCGCTTGATTGCGTTGAGTAGCAGCACCTACTTTTATTGCTCGATAATAGTGAATTTTGGTGATTAATTCTGGAATAAAACTTGTACAAATTTCTTTGGTGCTATCATCATCTGAAGCATCCACGACAATTATTTCTACAGGTTGTGCCGACTGTTGAGCTAAACTTTCAAGTGTCCTTCTTAAAGGCTCTGAACGATTTCGTGTCGGAACTAAAGCACTAATAGGCAGTTCTATTTTCATCTATCATGTATATAGTATTGAACCCTGATTAATTTTGCATTAATTATAGAATTAGTTTTGTTATAAACTACTTAACGATAACAATGCTAAAATTTTTTTAACTGTTTCAACATAAAATGTCTAGCTAAGTTATAGGTACTTCCAAAAGGTTGATACAACTGATTTATGCGTTTTTGCCTTTCTAGATTTTGGTAAAAATCTTTTTTTGATTCAGCAATTTGGTGTTCAAACTGTTTTTGAGCATATTCATACAATTCCAAATCTAAAGAATTTTTCTCCTTAATTATATCTATAATATTGTTATCAACATTATTTTGAATATGTTGATGTTGAGGAGTTATATTTTGTTGTATATAAAGCGGAACTCGCCAATTAAATGCCTGTTTTAGGAAAAAGAGGGTTTCATCAAATCGCTCAACTAATCCGACTACAGAAAATTGATTTTCCAAATTTTGCTTAACTGTTGTTAGTATTTCTTCATCACTATATGCAGGAACATTGCTAAGACCAAATAACATTTTTGTTTGGAGGTTATTATTACTCAAGTCACTGAGTATATAATTCTTAAGACTCATCTCTTTAACTTTTTCATGATTAGGCAAACTGGAACTACGACAAAGATAGTTATAGTGAGAAATTGTTCGACTCACTGGATTTCTGAGGAGAGTAAAATACTTGGCTGGACAAGATAAAAATTCATGTAGACCAAAAGCAAAATGTCCACGAATTAGTTTTAATTTACTACGCTGATATTGTTCTAATTCAGCCAATTTATAGCGATTTTCAATCCCGTCAAATCGGAAAGTACAATTTTTGCGGTATTGCTGGTTTATAATTCCATTAATTGTTGTACCTCCAGCCTTGGGAATATGGAGAAATATTATTATTTGTTCATCATGACTACGTTGTCCTAGATCGATAATTTCTGAGTTACTCAAGGAGAAAGATGCAGGTGTTTCCATTATTTTAATTAATCTGACAATTTTTTTAAATTAAGCCAATCCCAAGTAGTTATAAATACCAACCTGAGAATTTTAATCCAGTCAATTTTCGTAATTGTGCAATACCCTCAGATAATACCAGGGCTATTTCATTCTAATTTTCAATTTTTTGTGCCTTCATTAACGAAAATAAGTCGTTTCAGAGATTGAAAATTCTGTCAATTAATTTCTAAAAGCCAGTAAACTCGTTGCCTAATTCTAGAGTGAAATAGCCCTACAGATAATACTTATTTAATATACATTAAAATCTGCTCATTAACAACTGGGTATTGAACCTTTTCTTCAAAGAAAGAAGGAAAAAGATTACAAAAACGTAATCCAGATGGTAACTTAGATTGGTTTATTTATTTAAAGTAAGTAATTGTCTTTTGAATTTTGCCGTGATTTCAGCAGCTTCAAATCCCAAACAATGATATATTATTTGATAAAATAGAGGTGCTGTAGAACTTGGTAGTTTAAAACTATGCTCTGAATCATATATTTTTCTAATAATACTTTTAGCCCAACTCCCATTAAATAACCAAATCATCCTAGCACAATCAAACCTTGATTTATTGATTGCATAAAGACGCTCATTGTTGAGTTCATTAATTAACTTCAGATGTGATTCTAGTTTGTCTAGAATTTCCAAACGATGTTCATAGGTTAATGTTTTATCTTTTTTGCAAACAGTTGATTCACTCCATTGTCTATAAACTGAACCAGAATCATGACAATACTCAAATCTTTTCCCTGCTTTCAGAAGTCGTAAATATAATTCATGTTCTTGACAGCAAGGTTGATCAGATTTCCAACCGCCTACATCTAAAAGAGCCTGTTTTTTCCAAAGCGGACTTCCTGTTTGTGGTAAGTACCAAAGAGCTAATAAAATCCAGGGATCATGCGGTTCAGTAATAGACAAAATTTCTTGTTTCACGATTTCTGCTTCCCAATACTCAAATATACTAGGACTGTAGATTATATCAGCACTAGAAGCCTGCGTTAGAAAATTGATTTGGTTTTCAATTTTGGTAGGTAGTAAATAATCATCTGCATCTAGATATTGTAACCAATTTCCTGTACTTGTCTCTAGTAAACGATTCCGTGCAATATTACCACCGCGATTTTTACCTGTTACCCAACAAATAGCATCACCAAAACTTTTAATTACTTCTAAACTTCCATCTGTAGAACCATCATCGACAACAATTACTTCTTTATTAGGGTAGGTTTGATTTAAAGCACTTTCTATAGATTGTGCAATCCATTGTTCTGCGTTATAGCAGGGGATAAGAATGCTGACTTTTTGATTCATACTAAGTTTATAAAAATGATTTTTTTGGGTATTACAATATAATTAATTCTTACTATAGTGATCCTTCCTTAATGAGATGTAAACATTAAAAGACAGATATCTCCTTATAATTTACAGGATAAAACAAGAAGTTGGGGATATTGTATGTATGGTGAAATACTCTCCAATACAGGAGCATTCATAGGTAATACTTCACGAGAGTAAGCTGGTACCGATTTTATGTGAGGAATCAACTGCTTTTAAATCTTACCCAACATCATAATTTCAGCAAGCATATCAAAACTAATTTTTGGAAGCCATGAAAGTGACATAATAGTTTTAGGATCTGAAACTAGTCGTGAATAGCCAGAACTGAAATTTGGATTAAACTTAACATAACTATTCCAATCTTTACCCACAAACCTGAAGCATAAATCTAACCAGTCACGAATGGAGTAAGAAAGTCCAGAGCCAATTACGGCTTCATACACAATATCTTGATTAACCAAGGTTAAAATTGCCTCAGTTACATCTTGGGCAAATAACCACTCCTTTTGAATATCAATATTACCCAAATCTATTATTCTTTCCTCACCTGCTCCAATTGCTTTAGCTGCTTGAACAATTTTCTGACTTACATAGTAAGGCTTACGAAGAGAGCTTTCATGATGAAATAAGTAACCAACGTAAACTTTCAATCCAATTGAGCGAAAATATCGAGCGGCATATACAGACTGAATACGTGCCATGCTGTACGCATTGTTGCAGCTAAAATTTGCTGTTTCTGATATAGGGATATTCTTATTCTCAAATTGAAGTCCACTACCTGCAATGAATACTCTACAATTATTATTCAGTTTATATGCTGCTTCTAAAATAGTGACAGACCCACTAGAAATTGTTAAATAATTTTCTATCAAGTGATCATGTATTGTGCTGGAATTTGCTGCAAGGTGGAAAATATAATTTGGAGAATACGCATGTATAAGTTCTGAAGTTTTCAAACTGTCACACACATCACCTTTAACCCAGTTCCCAGTTATTCCTTGGGAACGAGAAACTGAAATAAAATCAATACCATCTCTCGATAAAAGTTGAGACAGATAATAACCATCCTGCCCAGAAGCTCCAAAAATTATCGCCTTCATACCAATTATTTAATAATGGGTATTGGAGAGTTTGATCCTACTATCTCAATATTAGGCAAAGGAAAGATGAAATTAACTCCTTTATTAAGGATTTCCTGCTCACGAGTCATAAATTCAGACTTGAAGTGCCACGGTAATACAAGATAGAAATCTGGATTCATTGCCCTAGACTCTTGTTCACTTATGATTGGAATTTCTGTACCTAGTGTATATGCCCCATACTTATCAGGATTTCTTTCCGCTGCATAATCAATAATACGATTGTCTATTCCACACCACTGTAAAATTGTATTACCTTTAGTTGAAGCTCCATAAATATGGATCTTTTTATTTTCCTTCTTTAATCGCTTTAATAATGAAATAAGATTATTTTTATGGACATTAATCCTATCCTGAAAATCTTTGTATGGTCTGTCAGTATCAAGTCCCATCTCAAACTCTTTCATTCTAAGTTGTCTTATATTTTTGCTGTAAGTTTCAGACTTATAGTCAAAATTGTTGTTATGAGTAGCATAACATCTGATACTTCCCCCATTAATATCATTGAGTACTACGTTGAATATTTTCATGTCAGCAGTTCTGAGAATGTATTCAATTACTGAAAGACTATAATACTCTAAGTGTTCATGGCAAATCGTATCGTAGGAATTCATTTCTAACATACTAGGCATATATGACATTTCAAATACCCATATTCCATGAGGGGCAAGAATTTTTTTGACTTCTTGCACGAATTTGACTGGGTCTTCCAAATCATAAAACATAGCAATCGAGGTTATGGCATCACATTTTTTTCCTCCAAGTCTAGATGCTAATTCGGCAGAGGGAAAAATATCTTGGACAATACAAATATTTTCTTCTAGTTCATCTTTCTGTATGTGTGTTGCAACATCAGAAGGATCAACACCATATTTATAGAAAGAATCAGGATACGACCTTAACAAGGTTCCATCGTTACAACCAATATCAAGAACTGTACAGTGTTGAGTGTTAGGTAGAATGCAGGATATTTCTTCAGAAATTTCTTTTAAATGATTCAACATAGTATTGTTTGTACCAGAACGATACCAATACACTGAGTACAATATTTCTGGTGGCACACTATGTTCCATTTGCAATAACCCACAAGCCTTTTCATCCTTTGTTGGGTTGCATCTAACTAATGATGTAGGGATTTTACGTAAAGGAGGATCATCTCTATCAGACTTTATAAAAGAACCTTGTAAATATTGATCTCCCAAGTTAATTACAGGTGTGAGTGATGAAGACCCACATACTCTGCATGTTTTTCTATGAATTAAGTGCATACTAGCCCCTTCCTTTTAGCTTATATGACATGGTAGATTAGATAAATATAATGCTTTTGTGCTTCTAGCAGTTTTAAGCCAAGACAGCTTATCACAACTTCTATCAATTTGCAAACTTAGATCAACCAAGTCCACCGTTTCAGATAGATTTAGAGAATTCATAAGTCCATTAGGGTCAGTATGATCATACAGTAGTGATGATGCTGTTTCACCAAGTAACTCCTGAATGGCTCCTATTTTAGGAGCTATTACAGGTATTGAGAATGACATTGCCAGAATAAGACTACTTGGAGAGGTTATTTGAGTAAAGGGCAAGACAGCAATATCAGCCGCACTATAGTAATATCCGAGAAGATTATCCGGAATAAATTCAGGAATGAAAATTATGCTTTTTGTAAGATCAATATCTTTTTTCAGTTTCTCGGCATAGTCATCATTTAAAGGCTGTCCAACGATAATAAGAATGCTATCCTTAGCATTTTCTTCCCATTGCCTCCAAGCAGTAATAAGTTGCTCTGTACCCTTATAGGGTCTTAAGTTCCCTTGGTGAAGAAATACGCGTTTAAATTTGTCAATCTGTAAATAATTACGTGACACATCTTTGCTGATTTTACAATCATAGATTCCTTTAAAATTTCCATAACTAATGATTGAAAATCTTTTCTCTGAAATCTTTAAATCGGAAGCTATTTCTGAAAGGTAGGATTGATTATGGATAATCATACTGTGAACTATTCTTGATAGTGCTTGTCTCACCCATAGTTCAATCTTGATAAATTTTGATTCATGAGACACTCTATTATGAATTGTCCAAATAATTTTAACCCCCAACATTCTTGCAATTAGTATATCGAGCAAGAACTTTAAAGAATAGACACTAAATACAAAAAGATTTTCTCCCTTAAGGTAAGGGTTGATCCAATGTATGTGCAGAATATTTATTTTTATGCTTTGACTTAAAATTGAGCGAGAAATTGGCAGTATGCGTCTATATCCTTTGGGAAAATCAACCATCACTTGTTCATCTTCCAACGCTCGCTTTAAAAGCGTCTGATAAGGATTATCCTTTGAATAATCCGGCATCATTAATACATGAATTTCACTAGGTTCATTAGACATCATTTTATTAATCCGCCCTGTTTTACCAACTGTCTAATTCCTTCTAAGTACATTAAGTGACGAATTCTCCCTACATAGTGTCGACTAGGACATCCTTTTATCCCTCTATCTAAACGAACATCATATTCTAGTGGCAATAGCTCCACACCAAATCTTGAGCTACATAATGCAAAGAGAGTTTGCTCAATTCGCCAGAAGTGACCAATAATATTGGGCAAAGCCAGAAACTCTTCCATCCAATCCAGTTTGAGAGAGGCCTTGTGAATTAGCCCCAGCCCGGAATTAAAGCGATCAATGGGAGTAAAATTACAATGTTTTTCTACAACGATGGGATCAACGGTGTAGGCGCTAGCAACATCACCATTGACTGTATTCAGAGTATAAGCTGGATCTTCAATACGTTGGATCAAAACAGTTGGTTCTTGAAAGAAAAGTACATCGCTGTCTAGCAACAACATACGATCGCTCTCTAAATATAGAGCAAAGTCAAATACTTTCGGTGATAAGTGATTTGTCTTACGAAACTCCAAACAGCGAGGATAGGATGATAGTAATGCTAAAACCTTTCTGTCAGCTTGTTTTCTGTCAATAATCCGCGCATCTGGAAAGTGATATTGTAAAGTTGAGATATTTTCCTGAGTTAGAGTTCCATCATCATGAATACATAAAGCATATTGACGCTTAGAAAAATGATAAAAAGATTTTAATGTCCAGACTAAATTTAGCCAGTCATTTGCAGAAGTTAGTACATGAATTTCACAATCTTTACTAGTCGTATCTTTGATAGGTAAGGAACTAAGAATTTTATGTCTAACGACATCACGATAATAAGCAGTTCTCAGACCATGCTGATAATTTTGTTTGACTTTGAGGAGTAAAGAACCAATAGACATAATCAATTAAGGGTTTATAAATTTTATAACTTTCTGTTAAACTTTGGAATGAGAGAATAATTGTAAAACCTGGGTAATTATAAATCGCGGCTACACAGAAATTTAACAACAGATTCAAATATTTTAAATTATTGAGGAATTTGAGTTAATTAAATTAGATTATCTAAAACCCATGAATAGAGTTCATTTTCATTAATTAATCTATTTTTTAATTCTGCTTCTATAAGTTCATCCTGAAAAAGTAATTTAAGTAACTTAGCTTCATTTTGATAAGATTTATTATCAATTTTATTCATATGTTCAACATTAAATTTCTGTTGCAGATGAGCAGATATTTTATTAGTAAATAGATCTATGTGTTTAACTACACCCACAACATCAAAACACTCTAAAGTAGATTTAGCTTCTTGATAACTACCTCTACCAAACATATTGGCATAAAGACTTAGTTGAAAACAACCTTCGTTGGAATTATAAAATTTAAGCAGTTCCTCACGCTCATGAATAATAAACTTTTCATCTCCCTGATTCTCCAAGTTTGGGGCATTTTCGTACTTTAACATCCAAAGCCGAACTTTACGATAGATGTAATTGCTTTGGAGACGAGAATAAGGTTCTCGCAAAAGCGTGATACAAAAAAATGGATTTAGGCTCTTGAGATATTTAAGAGCATTGTCATTTATGGGAAAATGTCCACTTAAGTAAGTTGAACCTTGTTGAGCGGCGTAAAGTAATAAAAGGGTTGCAGATTCTCCAAAATCCGCAAGACTACCTTGACCTGTAAGGGCTATATTAGCGCGACGCAACATCTCAAAATCAGGTCGAGTTCCTACAATACGAAATTGATCACGAAAAGCTTGATCAATTGATGTACCTGCACATTTAGGAATATGTGTAAAAAGGATTGGAACAGGAAGAGTTGGCTTTAGATACTCTATTTGTTTTCTATAAAAAGCTTTAATACTGCGTTGAATCATAGTAGATGAGCGTAATTAGACCAAATTCATACTTACAGGTAAGGCAAGTGACTTTAATATCTTTCTCCTTTTAGCAAATTTATTTATAACAATTCTAAATTGTTGATAAAATAAAAATGGTTACAAGGCTTGTAAATGGGTACTTTTTATCTCCATATTTTCTCACGTTTCAATTCAGATTGCTATAGCTTTGAAATAATTTATGAATTTAATCGAGTGAGCCAGTTTTTAAATCTTGCTTTGAATGATGAAACTAGCAATATTTGGGGATATTGTGCAATTAATTTGATTGTTTTAACCCAACGTATTAATTTTCCTTCGTTATTGCTGACAGATTTTTCAATCATATGTAAAAATTTGACTTGATATAGCCATTTCCCTTGAAGCATTAGCCGCTTTTTGAGAGAAATATTTACATTTTTATCCCAAAGAATAGGACGTACTAAATCTAGTAACTCATTAGCTACTTCTTGACTCTGATTAGACTTTTGCTCAGTAGTCAATCGAAAACAAGATAATTCAGAATCTATTCTTTGAACTATACCTCCTTCTTGAATAATTCTGCACCAATAGTCATAATCCATCACAAAGTAAAGTTCTTCTTTAAATAAACCAACTTTTTCTGTAATGCGTCTTGTCCAAAAAACTTCAGGCTGAACAAATTGACGTTTTTTCCACCATACATCCCACAAATTTAAAATCTCTTCTAGCTTTTGGATATTACCAAACTGCTCACCAATTTTTTCACCTTCCTCATTTACATAACGACAAATTCCATGCAGTAAGTCAGTGTCAGGAAATTGGCGAAAATGTTCAGCAACTTTAAATAGTGTTTCTGGTAGATAATAATCATCACTGTTAAGATAAGCGATGATATCACCTGTTGCTTTGGCAATACCTTTATTAATAGCATGAGTTTGACCATTATCTGGCTCACTTATCCAATAAGATATAGAGCTTTCATATTTTTTAATTATCTCCAGAGTATTATCTGTACTACATCCATCAATAATTATATATTCTATGTTTGGATAGCCTTGCAGTAATACTGAACGAATAGTTTCTTCAATAAAATGTCCTTGATTGTAGCTAGGCGTAATAATACTAATACGAGGGTAAGTAGAAATATTTAGTATTTCTCTTGTCACATATTGATGCTGACGAGTCCAAGGCCAATCTGATTTATGCAATGAAACTGAATACAAATCATCTAAACTCATTGTTCTATTTGCTTTTGTATATTTCTATATTTATAATGTTTGGCTGGACTACCAAAAACTATTGAATATGGTTCAACATCTTTGGTAACTACTGAATTCGCTCCTATAACAGAGCCTCTACCAATAGTTACACCAGGTAAAATTACTGAATGCGTACCTATCCATACATCTTCTTCAATAACTACTCTTTTTTTAATAGATGTATGATGCATATCCTGTTGTTCATAGTCATGGGTAACTGAAGTAATGGCAGTATGAGATCCAATCATCACACGATCACCAATTTTAATTTCGCCATGACACCACATATGTACATATGTTCCAATTGTAACTAAGCTACCAATTTCCAGATTTCCAGGCGAACTTATATAAAATGGCCAATAAAACTTGCATCCTTCACCATGACTTTTTAACTGCTGTATCAGAGTATATTTTTGGCTTTCTAGCAAATAATCATTAATTTTCCTGAAAAATTTTACTCTGATGGGTATTATAAATTCTCTAATTCTTTTACTCAGCATACCAAGTGCCTTGAATACTTATTTTACCTAAACGTTGATCATATTTATTACCATTGATAAATGCTGATTCTACATAAAATGATTCTGCAAATTCTACCCAATCTACAAAATTTTTATTCTTATCAAAGATTCCTGCTGATATTGTATATTTACCAGGCATTAAGGGGTTAATAAATTCTACACTTATTTTTCCCTGATTAGAAGATGGTTTTATATTACTAAGAGAATCTCTTTGAAATAAACTCGTATATACTTCTCCATCTTCTAAATTGTAGATCAGTACAAAAAAATTTAATTCGTCTACTGATTGATTGATTTTATATTCAATTGATATTTTTAATTTTTCAAAAATAGATAATACTATATCAGAATTTTTAAAATTATTTATGGTTATCTTTTCTATTTCTGCTTTACCATTACCTTTTATATGACTATATATTTTCTGTGAATAAGATATTTTTTGAGTAATTTTCTGCATATACTGAAATATGGTTTCATAAGGATCTCCTTGAAAAATTAAGTTGCCTTCATATAATAGAAATCCACGATTACATAATTGTTTAACAGTCGCCATATTATGGCTAACAAATAAAACGGTTCTTCCTTCTTGTCCTACTTCTTCCATCTTTCCCAGACATTTTTGCTGGAAAGCGGAATCCCCTACAGCTAGAACTTCATCTACAATTAAAATCTCTGGTTCTAAATGTGCGGCTACGGCAAAGGCCAGCCTTACATACATTCCTGATGAATAACGCTTTACAGGTGTATCTAAAAATTTCTCTACTTCTGAAAAATCCACAATTTCATCAAACTTGCGCTTAATTTCGGACTTACTCATTCCCAAAATTGCACCATTCAGAAATATATTTTCTCTCCCAGTTAATTCACCATGAAAACCAGTCCCAACCTCCAATAAACTAGCAACTCTTCCTTTTATATTAATGCGCCCCTTCGTTGGTTCTGTAATTCTACTTAAAATCTTCAATAGGGTTGATTTTCCCGCACCATTACGCCCAATAATCCCAACTCTATCCCCTTGCTTAATTTCAAAAGATATATCCTTCAAAGCCCAAAATTCTTCAAAGGCAGGATTTTCCGTTTTAGCGTTGGGATTGATGAAACTACCAAGAGATTTAATTTGATTAGTTATTACATCCCGCAGTGCGGTATAACGTTCCTGTTTTTGGTGTCCAATAATATATTTCTTACTGAGGTTGTCAATGCGAATAACTGTGTCTGACATAGGTACAAATTTTGTGGAGATAAACATTAACTATGAGCAAAGTTAATGGTTCTCATATTATTACAAATAATTTAAATGAGAGAATTATAAACAAGCAGAAGAAGCAGAAATATTACTACATAAGATGTCAAATTTCTCTATTACTTTGGCCACGCTTTGTCCAATACCTTCTTGTTCTGTCAAACACTCAACTTCTGGGTTTAAAGGTGGTTCATAGGGGTCATCAATACCTGTAAAAAACTTTATTTCCCCTTGACGCGCTCGTTTATACAAACCTTTAACGTCACGATCTTCACAAATTTTCAAGGATGCATTGACATAAACTTCAATAAAGTTATTGCCAATTTTCTGGCGTACCTCTTGCCGCACATCACGATATGGTGAAATAGCAGAAATCAATACTACCACACCATTTCTAGTTAATAAATCAGCAACAAAACCAATTCGTCTAATATTTTCGTCTCGATCTGCTCTGCTAAATCCTAAATCTTTGGTGAGATTTTGTCGAACTATATCACCATCTAAAACTTCGACTTTGATTCCACGACTTCTTAATTGTTTTGCTACTTCGCTACTAATAGTGGTTTTGCCAGCACCACTCAATCCTGTAAACCAAATTGTTGCTCCAATATCTTTCATTTTTAACTCCTTGGTATCATTGGTATATCAAAGTTTATATTTGCAGCTTTTCTGTGGGTTTAACTGCTATTGTTAGTTAGTGTTGGATGCAGAAATGTTGAATACTATAACCAAACTTTATATGGTGACATATAAGTGCCTCTGAGTGCCAATAATATGATTAATATTATTTCTGAAAGTAAGTGTATCTAAATCACGTCTGCAAATTTCCTTTCCATCTTGCGAAAATACCAAATCCCACTAAAAAATAGTGACAATACGAGGAGCAAAGACAGGATAAAACCTGGTAAGTATAAATTTGATTCACCACCTAAAATTGCCCAACGAAAACCATCAATTACTCCTACCATTGGGTTTAAGGAGTATATAAACCGCCACTGTTCAGGAACAAGGCTGCTACTAAATCCTACTGGTGATATGTACAGACCAAACTGCACAATAAAAGGTACTATATAACGGAAATCCCGATATTGAACATTCAATGAAGCAAACCATAATCCTGCTCCCATTGAAGCAGCAAAGGCTATACTAATGAATAAAGGTAGGGTCAAAATTCTCCAACTGGGTACAAAGTTGTACCATGCCATTAATGCTAATAAAATCATTCCCGAAATCATGAAGTCTACAAAGCTCACTACTACGGCACTTGTAGGTACTACTAATCTGGGAAAATAGACTTTGGAAATTAGGTTAGAATTGGTAGTCAGACTGGTGCTGCATTCTGAGAGAGAATTGGCGAAAAACTGCCAAGGTAACATTGCAGAAAAAACAAGGATGGGATAAGGCACACCCTGAGATGGCAATTTTGCTAATCGCCCAAACACGACTGTAAACACCACCATTGTTAAAAAAGGACGAATTAAAGCCCAAGCGATACCAATGCTTGTTTGCTTGTATCGAACTAAAATATCTCGCCATGCCAGGAAATAAAATAATTCCCGATAGCGCCAGAGGTCTTTCCAGTATTGTCCTTCGCTTCTTCCGGCTTCAATTATTAATTCTGGCTGGGAAATTGTGTCTTTCATATCAGAAATTTTCTTGCTGCCAAGCTCAATACAATGGTGTAAATTATCATCATCTTTAGTTAATCACCCAAAAATCTTTTATGCTGTTACCACCAGTAATCTGTGATTGCCTGAAGGTAAACTCTCCTACAGAGGGATTTCTATGGGGATTAATAACTCCTGTTGCTTGTTGCCAAAGTTCTGCTGGTGCTAATGATAAGTGATATACAGATTCACGTTTACGGACGTGATACCATTTGGTTGCCTGGCAATGTTCACACCAAAATGCTTCTAACCACTCTCCCTCTAAAGGAACTGTGGTTTTGGCTGCTACTAAAATCAGGGCTGCTTTTCGTTTTATGCCTCTCTCTTGTAATTGTCCTGCACGTTCAGCAAATAAGCTGTATTTTTGACTCATACTGTCCATGTAGCAAGAATGTACTGGACAATAAATAGCTCGCCGTTTGGAACGATTCCGATTTCGGTCACACCTTCTCTGCACTTTGGCCTCCCTATAAGTTTGATATAAAAATATCACAAGAAGGTTACGTTGGAGGGACTGAGATCAACAAGACCATCAAAGCCCTGCTCCTAATTTATAAAGTTGAGTTATTAAATTGGAAAAACTAAGTTTTGTGAATTAGTTGGATATATTAGCACATCTGTGAGCATTGGCATAGTGCAACTAATAAACTACAAATTTGATTTTTCTAAAACCCGGAAATATTCTTTGGCTATGATTTGCGGCGTAAAATTTGACTGCAAATAATGCCGTGATGCTTTGCCCATAAGTTCTGCTAGTTGACGATCACTACTCAGCAAACGAATAAATTCAGCTAGAGCAAGACTATCTCCATTCTCTACACACAGCCCACAGTTGCCTTCAGCAATGAGTTGTCGCAAATAAGAATATTTTGAACAAATCGCTGCTATTGGTCTTCCAGCCGCTAATGCTGGGTAAAGCTTGCTGGGAGCAACAAGACTTTCCATGCCATTCTCTACACTGACTAAGGAGAGGTCGCAAGCTGTCAGGGAGTAAGGGAGTACCTGTTTGTCTTGATACGGCAGAAATAAAAAATTGGTTAGTCCTGATTTATTTACTGCCTCTATGAAACTTTTTCGTTTTGCTCCACTACCAATGCAAACAAACTGAATAGGTTCGTTTCGTAGTTGCTTGGCAGTTTCCAGAATGGTATCCATGTCGTGACACCTGCCCATATTACCAGAATAGAGGACAGTGAATTTATTGACTAAATTATGTTCTTGGGCAAACCAATTCTTTTCTTTGTCAATGGGTACAATTAAGTCAGGATCTCCCCAACTATGAATCACAGATACTTTATCTGCTACTTCTGGACAGATTGCTATGACTCTCTTTTTCATATCAGGACTGAGAACCACAATCCCTTTGGATTTACGCCAAATCATTCGGTTCAGTTGCCGCCAAAACCCTGCTAGCCAATGATTTCTTTTGATTACTTCCAAAGCGATCGCAATATCGGGATAAAGATCATAGATCAAGCAAACGTAAGAAATTTTCAAACACAGGTGTGCTAGATATCCGGCGATTGGTAAAAAAGGTGGCGCAGATGTTACTAGAAACACATTGTGCCGACGGAAATTTCTGATAATATGAAGAAAAGCACGCAGTGTAAATAGGACACCATTTACTGCTTTGCCACGAATCCTTCCCGACCAAACTTGGGTAGAGCGCGATCGCCGAATACGAATAGCACCTTCTTCCTCAACTGACGGTGCATTCGCGGTCGAAAAAGCATACCCTGGTTGCCCTGTAAATACCTCAATATTTACCCCTTGTTGCTCTAACTGTTTCACCAGTTCTTCAATCAACTGTCCAGTAGCCGCGTAGTCTGGCGGAAAAAATTCCGTTATTATGGATACCTTAAATGATTTGGTAACGGAGTTTTCATTATTTTTAGCAGCATCAGATAAGTTTATGGCAGATAAACGCGATGCTGTGAATTTTTTCTCCTTATAAATTTGTTTGCTGTCACTAATTGGTTTGGTGCCTGTTTTTAATACGTCAGTATTATCTTCAAATTCCTGAGTTGGCGATGCTGTAGGATTAGAAGTTGTTGACTTTTTCGGCCAGAATGCCATGAGTGTAGTTTCCTGTAGAAAATTTTTATGCTTACAGGTAGGTAAGATTGACAACAATTAACCAGGAAATATTCTTCCTCAATCGCTAGTTGTTCTTTGGTTAATTTTAGATCACCTGTTATCAAACGCTGTTATTGTAACTGACCACAGGGTAAATACCTGTTCGGGGAAAACTGATTCTCTAAAAAGGACTAAGGAATATCACTGCTCTCAATAATATATCTATTTGCATAGCTACTGAGAGAGGATGCAGAGAAAATAAAGTTTTCAGGCATTTAGTTGAGTAAAGTAGATAAAAAAGCATGATAAAAAATTATCGTGAGTAAGAAAATACACTAGAGACAATCTTCATCAAATTTTGATAAACTTGTTCTATATGTATATCAGAATCAAACTATCTGGAAAAGTTTCCTGATCATTTTTTTGACATCATCATATTTTAATATCTAACAATTAGCAATTATACTACTAATCATCCAGAGAACCAGGTCAAATTAGCTTCTACTGTACTGTTATAGACTGGAATTATCACTAACTCTGTCCTAACGCTTCAATAAACTACGCCGCAAATTATCTAAAGCCTGACAGGCACTCAGATAACGAATAAAAGACCGATGCCGCATTGCCCCAAATCTGTACTCATAACTTTTTACTTCATCTCCTGAGCCAGCTAAACCAATATATACTAACCCCACTGGTTTTGCCACATTTCCCCCAGAAGGACCAGCAATTCCCGTAATACTTAATCCCCAAGTGGTTGAGAGACGAGCTTTTACACCCACAGCCATTTGTTCTGCGACAGTAGCACTTACTGCCCCAAAGTTATCTAAATCTTCTGGGTTAACTCCTAATAAACCAACTTTTACCGAATTGTCATAAGAAATTACTCCACCCAAAAAGTAATCAGAACTACCAGAAATGTCTGTCAACATTTGCCCCAGTCCACCACCAGTACAAGATTCTGCTACTGATAAAGTTTCACCTGATGACCGCAATAATTCACAAACAACAGAAGCTAAAGTATCATCATCAGCACCGTAATAATCTAATCCACCTATTTCCCGAAGTTGTTTTTCAATTGGTGCAATTAAATCAGCTGAGGCTGTGGAGTCAGATGCTTTAGCAGATATTCGCAGCCTGACTTCTCCGTTACCTGCATAAGGGGCTACTGTTGGGTTCGGTAAATTCAGATAAGCAGATACTTTTTCTGCCAAAACAGATTCACCAATACCCCAAAATTTTAAACTCCGGCTGTAAATAATTTCTTTGCCCCAACCTTGACTTTTCAGAAAAGGTACTGCTGTTTCTGACCACATTCGGTGCATTTCGCTAGGAACACCAGGGAAGGTAAAAATTGTTAATCCAGGTCGGGGTTGCCAAATAATACCTGGTGCTGTTCCTGTAGGGTTAGGTAAAATTTCTGCACCTTGGGGAATTAATGCTTGTTTACGGTTACTAGGAGACATTACCCGACCGCGTTGGGTGAATTTGTCAGTTATATCTTCAATAATTTCGGCGTTTTCAACCAAAGGAACACCAAAAAAATCAGCAATGGTTTCACAGGTGAGGTCATCGGGTGTAGGGCCAAGACCACCTGTGAAAATGAGAATTTGCACTCTGGAAGCAGCAATTTCGATAACTTGCTTAATTCGTTCGGGATTATCTCCAACTACTGTTTGATAGTAGTGCGGAATTCCTAGTTGTGCTAACTGCTGGGCAATAAATTGGGCATTGCTGTTCAGGATATCTCCTAGTAGCAATTCAGTACCAACACAAATAATTTCTGCACTCATGGGGTTGGGGGCTGGGGGTGATGAGGAAGTAATTTTCCTGGTTAATGACTAATGACCACAATTAGGATTGTCGAGACAGTTTCCAAACTCGCCAAATGGCAAAACTTAACAAAGAGGTAGAAGCACAGGCGTAAGTCATACCGCTGGGAATGCCAGCAATAGCTAATGCTAAACTACCTACCCACAGAGTTAAAGAATAAATAAACAATACTGTTAATCTATGGGACAAACCTACTCTTAAAAGTCGGTGATGTAGATGGCTGTGTCCATCAGCTACCCAAGGTAATTTACCCCGGCGCAGTCGGGCTAAAATGACAGCTGACATATCAACAATTGGTACTGCCAAAATCAAATATGGCAATATGACAGCGGTAAAAGCGGGAACTTTCACTAACCCAATTACACCGACAGCGGCTAAGGTGAATCCCATAAAATAAGATCCACCATCACCCATAAATATTTCGGCAGGGTTGAAGTTATAGCGAAGAAATCCTAATGCTGCACCAGCTAAGGCGGCTGCAATTAAGGCGGCTGCTGGTTGATGCATAAATAAGGATACGAAGAGCATGACTACAGCTGCAATTCCAGTTACTCCAGCGGCTAGTCCGTCTAAACCATCAATCCAGTTGATAGCATTTACCATTCCTACTAGCCAAATTACTGTAATTGGTAAGCTCAACCAGTGTAAATTAACTATGCCAATTGTGGGAATGGTAACAAAATCTATGCTGACTCCTGCTTTCCATGCACCAGCTGCCACAATGACTTGTATCAACAGGCGTACTAAGGGGGATAGGTTTAATAAATCGTCTGTTAAACCAATGAGAAAAAAGCCTAAACCACCTAGTATGACACCCCCAATTTGCCATTCTTTGTCCGGTGGAAGATTTGCGAACCCCCCCAACCACCAGACAATTAAGAGGGATATGAATGTACCGGCAAAGATTGAAACTCCTCCCAGGCGTACCATCGGACGTTGATGAATTTTTCTGCCTCCTGGTTTATCTAAATGTCCGCTTTTGATACCAATTTTTTTGACATCGGGTATAGTCCAGAGAACGACTATGGCGGCGATAAGGAAGGCAATCAGATGATAAATCTGAGCAGGCATTGGTATTTTTTAATATGTAGTTGTTATGAGCAAATTTGTGTGAGAGCAATTCTATCTATATGTACTGCATTTGGGACATCTATCAGTATCAGAATATTTTAGACCAAGGTCTTAGATTTGAGATTTGAGATAGTAATTGCAAATCCCAAATCTAAATTCTCAAATCGCTTAGGCTAGAACTGGCTGGGGAATTTCTAAATGAGGATATAAGGGGAAGCGATCGCACAATGATGCTACTCTTTGCTTACAATCCTTGGCTACTGTATCTGAATCTGGGTCAAGCAAGCGATCGCTAATAATATCACCAATTTCTCTAAATTCTGTTGCACCTAAACCTCTTGTTGTCATTGCCGGTGATCCTAGTCTCAGTCCACTGGTAACAAATGGTGATTCTGGATCAAAGGGGACAGTATTTTTATTAGCAGTAATATTCACACCGCTAACTAGCTGATCAGCTTTCTTACCAGTCATGCCGATAGAACGTAAATCTACTAACATTAAATGATTATCTGTTCCATCTGATACTAGCTTTAACCCTCTATTTTGTAGTTGGTTAGCTAAAGCGCGAGCATTTTCTATTACTTGACCAGAATAGGTTGTAAACTCTGGCTTGAGAGCTTCACCAAAAGCTACTGCTTTACCAGCAATAACGTGTTCTAATGGTCCGCCTTGAGTGCCAGGGAAAACTGATTTATCCAGCTTTTTACCTAATTCTGCATCACGGGTTAAAATCAAACCTCCTCTGGGACCCCGTAAAGTTTTGTGGGTTGTTGTTGTCACTACATCACAATAAGGAAGAGGGTTGGGATGATGTCCTGTAGCCACTAAGCCAGCAACATGAGCAATATCTGCAAGCAGGTAAGCACCTATTTCATCAGCAATGCTGCGGAATTTTTCAAAGTCTATAATTCGGGGATAAGCCGAATAACCACAAATTAATAGCTTAGGACGCTCTTTTAGGGCTAAATCACGGATTTGGTCATAGTCAAGTTGTTCTGTTTCTTTACTCACACCATAGTGACGTACTTTAAACCACTTACCGGAAACATTGACTGGTGAACCATGAGTCAGGTGTCCGCCGTGTGACAAGTCCATGCCCATAATTGTGTCCCCTGGCTCTAACAAAGTTAGAAACACAGCAAAGTTAGCTTGTGCGCCAGAATGGGGTTGAACGTTGGCATGAGCAGCACCGAATAACTGTTTAGCTCTGTCAATTGCTATTTGCTCAATTTTATCAACAAATTCACAACCGCCATAATAGCGTTTACCTGGTAAGCCTTCTGCATACTTATTAGTTAACACAGAACCTTGAGCCGCTAATACAGCAGCCGAGGTGAAGTTTTCACTGGCAATTAACTCTAAGTGGTCACGTTGACGCTGTAGTTCTTGGTTAATTAACTCACTAACAGCAGGATCGACGGATTTAAGTAGGTCTGAGTTGTTCTTATTCACGTTATGTATCCTTGTGGAAATTGGTAAAGTCTGAGATTTTTTCAGTACAGTATTAACTGTGTTATAACTGTTTTTTAATTTTCTTGAGTCTTGACTTGATTATTCAATACCAAGCTAATCAATATTTTCATCTAAACCTCCAGGAGACCCCCACCAAAACTGTACTCAGTTTGGTGATGGGAGGAATGGAGGGTTAATTGTGAAACGCCCCTTGAGTAATTTTGTGCGCCAGCACAAACAATGAGAGAGACAGTTGAGCAATTAACAAATCTGTTATTTTCCATATTCGTAACCGTCCTTTTTGTGAATTGATTTACAGTATTTGTAAGAGATACCTTGAATCAGTCCAGACACTGTTGAGATATTGAAACTACCGCTAGTCCTCACCGCTACTCGTCCGATATATGCCCCAATCTTTGTACCTTTTGTGACAACAGCTTTAACAATGTCTCCGGTTTGAAAACCATTAACAAATTTGAACCTGGGGACATATCTAGAAGGAAAACCGTATTTGTCAGTTCTGCAAGATTGTCTAGTGCCGTGACCGTTAGCTGTAATTAACAATGGTTTAACACCTTTGATATTGAGAATTGGAGTTAATTGACCAACACAAGCTGCATCAATCCAGTGCGTTTTCTCTAGTTTCTGTTGACTTCTATTGAATTTTGTTAGCCCTCCTGAACCAGTTTCTACAGGTAATCCAGTCGCTTTTAAAACTTTTAGTAATGCCAATCGAGTTGTGTTGACGGAGGCCGCATCAGCTAATGGTCTTTTGGCTTGCTTCAGGATTTTTTCTAACCTTGATGGGTCTTTTTTGAGGAAATCTTTGATATCTTTTGTTCCCTTCTTGGTATTACATTTCTCGCAACTTAAAGTGAGATTTGTAATTGAATCACTACCACCTTTGGCTCGTGGATGAATATGCTCTACTTGAAAAGGAACGTCTTTCACTCCACAGTAGGCACATTGTCTATCCCACTTTTCTAGTAAGTATTCTCTAGTTTCGTAACCAGCTAAAGTTCCTTGTTGATATTCCCTACCTTGAAGATCAGGATTAACCATTAACTGCATATCAAACCTTACTAATTCTTGACTAATCGCCCCAATTGGTGCAAATTGGCGCAACTTTTTCACCCAAGTTTTGATATTCTCAATTCGACTTTGTAAGCTCGGTGCTAACCATCCCTCTGGACGTGTTCTATTCAAGAACCTTGGTTGTCTGTAACGAGTTTTTCTTGCACGTCTAGAACGTCTTAATTGTCTTCTAGAAGTTAAAGCATCTCTAATTGCGAAGCCTCTATGTTTTAATTCAGCAGCAAATACAACCTCACCAGTTGAATCGTTAACTAATGCCATTCCCGTGAATTTTGCACCAGGATCAATCTTTAATCTCAGCGACGATACTGGGGAGTCAGGACGCGATTCTTTGAGAATAATTGTGAACGGAAACTGTCTAAATATTGCTGCTTTTTTGTTTCTTAATAGTTGTCTGGCTTGTGCAGAATGAATTGGATTTAACGGTATGAAGTTGGTATCTAAAACAAATACTTTGGACATATTGTCCCTCCTTGCGGGTAATGTTAGCTTTGACAATGTTAGAGGTCGGTAACTATCTTAAAAGCACTGGTTTAACCCTTAAGCCTGTTTAACTTTTAAGTTCTAGAGCAGGGAACTAGCTACGCATTCCCTGGTAGGTCCTTAACTCTTACCTCTAACGTAGTTCGGTCAAGAACTGAGTCTGGTCAACTAGGCTTTTACAAGCCCTCACTTACCCGAAGGGAAGTGATGGGTGGTTGACGTATCAGCAAGTTGTTTGTGAATGCTTGACGACACAAATAGGTAACTCTGTTAAAGAAATTGTTGGATAAAAATGTCATTTTATCTATCTGTTTAAACCACTTGTGACTATTTTTAATTATGTGTATTTCTACTAATCCCATTCTGACTCCAGGCATCTAACTAATACACTCGATTTTTTGTTGTCTCCGACGCGAACCGTAAATTATTGCACGAAAACTAGTAATAATGGACAGTAAATAACCAACTATGAAAATCTAAGTATTAATTTTGACTAACAAAAATCAATATCTAAAAAATATAATATACAATGAATCAAGGTGCATTTAGCAAAAATTTGCTATTGGCTACGTTTCTAGCTTGATGCTAAAAAGATCAATGGAGGTGGATTTCTTGTCTACCGCTAATTACCAAAGTTTAGCTGGAACGGGCAGAAGCCTCACGCTTCACTTTTAATAAGAAAACTATATTCTTTTCTCCCCCTGCTCTCCCTACTGGTTGGACGATGACCTCACTTTTTGCGTTGCTCCCTATCCTCCCTGGGATCAAATGTGGGTAGAAATGAGGATTTACAGGAGGTATTTGGATGCTAGTCATGTTAATGGATGATCAAATCTTTGCCCCTGAGCAGGTTTGCCAATCTTGTGTGTTGGCTAGTAACAGCGGACAGCCGCGTTGGGATGGGGGGCAACTGCGCTGTGGTCAAGCTATTCGCAAATTTGCTGAACAGCGGTCAGAACAGTATGAGTGTGTGATGGGTTTTCGGATTGCCCATATAAAATAATCTAATTATCCAGCAATATCAAGCAATTGCGTTATCCTATGGTCAAATAGCTATTGAAATTTAGCCATAGGAGAATTTACTATGTCTTGGCGCGGATCGACAACTGTTCCTGACCGAATTTTCGCTTGTTTGCCGTATTTGCTACCTTTAATTGACAGTCTGATGTTTAGTAGCTCTTTGCTTAAACAGTTTCCTGTATTGGCAATACTGCTTTTACCACTACAACCAGTGCTAATAATTTACGCTGGTCTAGGGCAAATTGGCCAAATAATTGTGTTTTTTGCCATGTTTATCTTGGTGGTGAGAAACGAAAAAATCAGTCATTTCATTCGTTTTAACACGATGCAGGCCATACTTTTAGATATTGTGATATTTTTGTGTTCCATTTTACTGCGAATTTTAACTCCGATTCCTGGGACTGGGTTTGCCATAGAAACTTTGGCCAATACTATATTTTTAGGTATTGTGGCATCTGTTTTTTATTCTGTGTTTCAGTCTCTGATGGGACGCTATGCGGAAATTCCAGCAATTTCTGATGCTGTTTATATGCAAGTGCGTTAGAGGTTAACGGGTTATCACACTATTTTCTAGGCGACCAATACCTTCTATTTCTACTCGAACGCGATCGCCTACATTTAATGAACCCACCCCAAATGGTGTACCTGTTAGCACCACATCCCCAGGTAATAGTGTCATCACTTGACTAATATAAGACACTAGAAAATCTGGGGAGAAAACCATCTGATCAATACAAGCTGATTGGACTGGATGGGGATCGTCATTCAAAAAGGTCTGTAATCTAGCTCCTGGATTTAATTCTCGGACAATCCAAGGACCTAAAGGACAGAATGTATCAAAACCTTTAGCTCGTGTCCATTGGGCATCTTTTTTTTGTAAATCCCTGGCTGTGACATCATTGGCTATGGTGTAACCCCAAATTTTGGTTTGGGCTTCTTCTGGTGTACAGTCACAGGTGCGATCGCCTATTACTAATGCTAACTCGCCTTCATAGTCTACTCTTTGCGACTGCGGAGGATACTTAATTTCTCTTTCCGAAGCAATTACAGATGTAGGCGGTTTGAAGAATATCAATGGTTCAGCAGGTACAGAACTTCCCATCTCTGCTGCATGGTCGGCATAATTCTTGCCTACCGCCACAATTTTAGAAGGAGAACAAGGAGCCAGAATTTGGTATTTGTCTGGTTCCAAAATAAAATCACTGGGCTGACCATCCAACCAAGGTGGAGCATCTAGAACTTCCACGTTAAATGATGGTTGCAGCAACCCATAGTAAATTTTGCCTTCTTGACTCTTAACTCGCACGTAGCGTTGCGCCATAACCTTGATGAATATCCTTAAAAGACCCAAATTTCGGTTGATTTGGCTTAATGATTTAAATTGAAAACTGGTAAGATTATAGGATAAATGCTAAAAATTCCGTCATAAACCCCAAGCCTAAAGGTGTAGGCGGGAAAAGCCCTAATCAGACCAGACCAAGTACCTTGGGTACTACGTTAGAGGCGAGAGTTCAAGACCTTTAACTCCAAAACTCCAGGGATGAAAACTACCATCAAAGTTTATCTTGCTGTTAATTGTGTTAATATAGTATTCCTTGTTGCTTCAGATGTTAATTTGTACCAGCAGTGTTTAGATAATACCTGTATACAGTAGCATCAGCAGCCTTTTTGTCCATAAGGTGACTAGAAATATATGACGACCGTTTACGAAACAATGTACATTCTCCGCCCTGACTTGGGAGATGAGCAAGTAGAGCAAGCCGTAGCTAAATATCAAAACTTATTAACTGAACAAGGCGCTCAGAATATCGAAATTCAAAATCGCGGTAAACGTCGTCTTGCTTATGAAATCAATCGGCATCGTGACGGCATCTACATCCAATTTAACTATACAGCCCCAGCAACTGCGATCGCACCTGTAGAACGTGCCATGAGGCTGAGTGAAGAAGTAATTCGCTACATGACAACTAAGCAAGTAGTGCGTGAAGAGAAAACTGCCAAAGAAGCTGTAACAGCCTAAAAATTGCTAAGTGGGGAATTCCTGAAGAATTCCTCACTAAAAGCCTACCAATATTTTTTCTATCACAGACATATTGCTTGCTATACAGTAATATTTGAGACTTCAAACGCCAATTAACAGTAATTTTAGATAAATTCGCATATTTGAACAGTTGTCAATTTCTCGTAATTGCGGTATGTTTTTCATAAAATAGTGCAGTAAGTGTTTTTCCCCTAACTTATCATGTATAGGAGAAAACAGGACAGCATAAATCATGAATTTATTTTACAGACTATTATCGCAATCATACTTAAGAGATGTAAGCCACTGTGAGCCAATCTGACACCCCCAATATCCAAGCTCTATCAACTGAAGTATCGCAGTTGCGTCAAGAGTTGCAACTTAGAGACCAATTAGTGCAACAGTTATCTCAAGAACTGTTCCGTCTGGTAAAAGGAAATACCAGTTTTATCCCTCAACGGTCTGAAACCGAGTGCGATTTGAGTCAATTAGAAGCTTTGAGAGAACAACTTCAAGCTGTCGAACAGCAAGTAACTTTCTATCAAGAGCAAATTACATCTCGTGACTCGGAAATTCACCAATTGCGACAATCAGTTCAAGAACTCACTGATCGTAGTCGGATGTTGGAGCAAGTAGTCCAAGAATTACCGCAAATTTATCGTCGGAAATTTGAGGAAAGGATGACTCCAGTGAGAGATAAAGTAGCAATGCTACAGAGAGAAAATCGACAACTACAAGCAGAATTACAAAGTGTCAGTTATCGGTTAGCACTAAAAACACGACACGCGAGTCATAGTGGTATAGATTTACCCAATTTTTCTAGTTCTATATCCGGACAAAACACTATATCTGCTCCTCAAAATGCCTAAATTTACGACAGGGAACAAGAGTGTTGAAATGATCTTTTGCATCCCTGACGCAAACAATTTTTAATTGTTTTAATTTTGAATGTTGCTGCTTAAATTTTTACAACCTAGTTGCTAAACCTCTATTTAAGCTAGTACAGCACGGCGTGAATAAACCACCCATTTAAAACTGTTGAAAACCTGAAATTATAGTCATTGTGAATTTTGAATTCCGCCTTGTGTTACTAGAGATTTCTTAGGTTAAATAGAGATTTAGCCTCCTAGATCCAGAATTTAAACGGTAATCATATTGGGTAATTTTCTAACAAGGTAAAAAAATCAAAGATGTTGTTTAACCTGGCTAATTTGTTCTGAGCAAAATCGAGCTTTAGCCTGCTTTTACCAGACTTTGCTCATTGAGGCTAGAAAATATATCTTCGTAATTGTTAACTATCTCAAACACTGAATCTAGATGAGTAAGTTCCAAAATTAATCTTACAGGAGCATGAACATTGCAAAGAACTAAACGACAACCTATTTGACGTACCGTTTTTAGTGCTTGGACAAGAGGAACTAAACCAGAACTATCCATAAAATCAACTTCTGCTAGATCAATAACCCAAAGCTGGTTAGGCAGAGGGGTTACTCCAGCCATCTCTTTGCTCAAGGCAGTACCAACTTCTAAGTCTATACTTGCTTGTGGTTTGAACAAAATAACCTGGCGTTCTTGTGTAAGAGTCATGAATTTAACTGGGTAGTTGAACTGGGCAATTGAAACCTTAAAAGAAGGGATACTACATCACTACTAATTAAGTTTTAACAGTGTAATTACTGTTTTCACCCGATTCTTCGGGACTTGATGTAATTATAGTTGATACGATCTGATACAGAAATGACAACGTATAATTTTTGATAGATAGCTCCAGTATAAGCATTAATGCTTCAGTATTTCAGTAGCGAATTTAACTATTCTGAAATTTTTATAACTTTTATATATTTTTATAACTTTTATATAAGAAAATCTGAGTAGTGCAGATCAAAAAGACAACAAATGATTTTTTGTCGCATTTTGATTGACACTCTCACCATAAACAAGCCAAGATATACTAAAGGTAAAAATTTGTAAAGTCGGCGGTGCTGGATGTCTTTTGAGCTAATTTCACTAGAAAACATCCAAGAATTTGCTCAATCTTACGGTTATTGGGCAATTTTTTTGGGAATTTTGCTAGAGAATTTGGGCATTCCTCTTCCCGGTGAAACCGTGACTCTAGTAGGTGGTTTCTTAGCTGGTAGTGATGAACTTAATTACTGGCTTGTTCTGGGTGACGCTGTTACAGGTGCTGTAATTGGCGGTAATTGCGGTTATTGGATTGGTAGGGTTGGTGGTTGGCCTTTCCTACTACAAGTTGGAAAGATATTCCGCATATCTGAAGCACGACTATTAAGTATTAAAGATCAATTTAGTGAAAATGCTGCTAAAGCTGTATTTTTTGGTCGCTTTTTCGCCTTACTGAGGATTTTTGCATCGCCACTTGCTGGTATAGCTGAAATGCCCTTCGGGAAATTTTTGGTATATAACTTAGCAGGGGCAACTGCCTGGGCTGGTGTCATGGTGACGTTGGCTTTCTTTGCTGGCAGAATTGTTTCGCTAGAACAATTAGTTGCTTGGGTAAGTCAATTTGCTATTTTAGCGTTACTTATTCTAGTGGCTGTGATTGTTGTGCCTATTTGGTGGGAATCCCGCCAAGTTAAGCATCAAACTGGGGATTAGGTGATTGGGGTTGGGGACTGGAATTTCATTATTCTCACCCCATCACCCCATCACCCTATCACTTGTTACTCTGCGCCCAAATGCGGGTAGGTAGACCCCAGACGTAGATAAAGCCTTCTGCGGCTTTGTGATCGAATTGATCTTCTGCTCCGTAGGTGGCTAAATCAGGAGTGTAAAGGGAATTATCACTCCAGCGACCAACTATGGTGGCGTTACCTTTGAACAGTTTTAAGCGCACAACACCAGAAACTTTTTCTTGTGTCTGTTGAATAAATGCATCTATTGCAGCTTTGAGAGGACTGTACCAAAGTCCGTTGTATACTATTTTGGTGTAAGTTTCTTCAATACCCCGCTTGTATTGGGTAACATCTGCTGTTAAGGTCAGGCTTTCTAAATCACGGTGGGCATTGATGAGAACTACCATTGCAGGTGATTCGTAGATTTCCCGTGATTTGATACCTACTAGGCGGTTTTCAATCATGTCAATCCGCCCAATACCATGATTTCCTATGATTTGATTGAGTTGTTCAATTAATTCAACAGGGTTTTTGGATGTACCGTTGATGGTCGTAGGAATACCTTTTTGGAAGCCAATTTCTAGATATTCTGGTTCGTCAGGAGTATCTGCTATGGCTTTGGTCATTTCATAGATTTCTTCTGGTGGCTCGTTTGCTGGATCTTCCAACGTACCAGCTTCAATACTGCGACCAAGCAAGTTTTTATCTATACTGAAGGGAGAGGATTTTTTCACGGGTGCAGGAATACCAAATTGCTCACCGTAAGCTATGGTTTGTTCTCGACTCATTCCCCATTCTCTAGCTGGGGCGAGAATTTTCAGATTGGGATTGAGGGCTGTACAGGAAACATCAAAACGTACTTGGTCGTTACCTTTACCTGTGCAACCGTGAGCGATCGCATCAGCACCATATTTCTCTGCTGTTTCTACCAGAATCTTAGCAATTAACGGTCTAGCTAGGGCTGTTCCTAGAGGATAGCGATTTTCATACAAAGCATTGGCTTGAATGGCGGGAAATGCGTACTCTGTCACAAAACTTTCTTTGACATCCGCTACTAGGGATTCACTCGCACCAGATTTGAGAGCTTTTTCTCGCACTGGTTCTAATTCATCTCCCTGACCTAAATCTGCTGCTAGGGTAATTACCTCTTCAACTCCCCACTCTTTTTTCAAGTAGGGTATGCAAACAGAAGTATCAACTCCACCAGAATATGCTAAGACAACCTTTTTGGCGCGACCCATCAGTTTCTCCAGTTGGGAAAACAAACAATGAGTCATTATTATATCTGACTACACAGTATATATTTTCATGATGCAACAGGGATCTAATTAAAATTTCTCAATTCCAAATCAAGAAACCGTGACCTTGTGATATTTGTCATATTCTAAGAATATAAATAATTGCATTTTGGGTGAAACTGTGTTTTTTAGTGTTGTAATTCCAACTTATAATCGTCTACCGATTTTGCAAAAATGCCTGCGTGCTTTGGAGTCACAGCAATTGAGAGATGATCACCTTGTCCAAGGTTATGAGGTGGTTTTGGTCGATGATGGTTCTACTGATGGAACTTTGAACTGGTTAGCAGAACATCAAGATGAGTTTCCTCATGTACGTTGTTTTGAACAAGATCATGCTGGCCCTGCTGCGGCGCGAAATTTGGGAGTAGAACAAGCACTAGGAGACACAATTATTTTTATTGATAGTGATTTAGTAGTTTTGTCTAATTTCTTGCAAGCTCATACAGATGCTTTGTTACAGGGAAAAGAGAAATTAGGGAGCGACAGCTTTTTTACCTACGGTGCGGTAATTAACACCTGTAATTTTGAAAATCCTACTTCTGAACCTTATAAAATCACAGATTTTTCTGCGGCTTTTTTTGCAACAGGTAATGTCGCTATTCCTAAATATTGGTTAGAAAAAGCGGGTTTATTTGATACTGGTTTTCAACTTTATGGTTGGGAAGATTTGGAGTTAGGTGTGAGATTAAAAAATTTAGGTTTGCAATTAATTAAATGTCCTGAAGCTGTTGGTTATCATTGGCATCCGGCATTTAGTTTACAACAAATTCCCAAGTTAATAGACCAAGAAATTCAACGGGGAAGGATGGGTGTTTTGTTTTATCAAAAACATCCTACCTGGGAAGTAAAAATGATGATTCAAATGACTTGGTTTCATCGTTTGTTGTGGGGAATTTTATCTTTAAATGGGTTGTTGAATGAAAAAACAATGGCTCCTTTTTTGCAGTGGTTGATTAATTTGGGTAAGCCGCAGTTGGCGTTGGAAATCGCGCGGATTTTTTTGAATTGGTATAACGTCAAGGGTGTTTATGCAGCTTATGCTGAGATGGAGAATAAATGATTTTCTCACGCAGAGACGCAAAGGAAGGAAAGATATAATAAAAGCATACAAATTAGCAGGATTTGATTATGCAAACACCTCACATTGAAGAATCACGGTTACAAGAAAGTGAAAATCTCTATGAAAGTGATTTTTATGCTTGGACTCAACAACAGGTTGATCTGTTGCTTCATCAACAATGGAATCAGCTTGATGTTGTAAATTTGGTTGAGGAGATTTTATCTTTGGGGAGAAGAGAACGTCAAGAATTGAGAAATCGTTTGGGGATTTTACTTGGTAATTTATTAAAGTGGGAATATCAACCAAATAAACGCAGTCGGAGTTGGTTAGCAACTATTAGAATTCAAAGACGGGATATTTTAAAGTTACTCAATGATAATCCTAGTTTACAGTCTTATGTTGTAGAAGCAATTACAGCAGCTTATCAAAATGGGAGAGATTTAGCAGCAGGAGAAACAAATCTTCCTTTTGCAACTTTTCCAGAACAGTGTTTATATTTATGGGAAGATGTTATGAGTAATAGTTTTTATCCTGGTCTTCCTGTAAGTGATGATTTAAAATAATAAACTTTTTATCTCATTGATAAAGCTATCATGCTGAATCTTTAATTTAAGCAGGCGAATTAAGAGAATTTTTAGATTACTTTTGAGAGCATTTTTTTCTGATTTACCCAATTCTATTAATTCCTCAACCAACTATCTTATCAGTAAATAGGGTTAATTAGTAAGTAGGTTGGGTTGAGGTAACGAAACCCAACATTTTTAATAGTTGCTGGTAATAATTATTCCATAACTTGTTCTATAATTGCTCTAATATTCACAACACCAATATCCTCTTGATCTGACTTGGAATAAACTGTTAACAAAATAATACTGTCAGCAGTTTGTAAATAATAAATAAGCCGATATCCGGCACTTTTGCCTTTTTGAATATTGCTATTTTTAATCCTCACCTTATAAACTTGATATTCTTCTCCTAACCCTACAAGTTGATCGCCTATAATTTCCCCTTGCTGCAACTGTAAAATAACGGGTTCAATATCATCACGAATTTTTCGATAACGTTTTGATAGTTTATACAGTTGCTTTTCAAATTCAGGAGAAAACTGAACTGAGATATTATTTATATCATTCACTTTCAATTCTCTCCCATAACTCAGAAATATATCTAGTTTGACCAGATTTAACTTCTTGAAAAGCTCTTGTTAAACTCTCTTCTATTTCCGCAATTGGAGTATCATCAGGATCATGATCACTTGCTTCTGGTAAAAGAATAATTACCTTGACTTCCTGAAAATCATCAATTCCTAAAGGATGATCTAAGGTTAATTTTCCTTGTTGAATTTTACCTGTCACTTCTAAGGCTTTCATATTTTTTACCTAGTTGTAGTCATAACCTATGATTTTCATAAATCGGTAAATCATCTTATATTTTATCACATTAAATTATTGATTAAAACTTATTTTATATCAATTTTCATGGTGTAAGGATTTAGCAATGCTAAACCCCTACATTCTGACATTTACTATTGTTCATTTAACCGTCCTTGTAAATTAGATACTTTACTAAAATAATTAATTCCCACATTAGCTAATACCTGTTGAATATTAGTATTATCAAAGTCCTTAGTATTTTCACTAAAAAATATTTTGGGAATTGATAAATTATTCTGAGCATGAGATAAAATCACCTGTAAAATAAAATCATCTCGCTTTTGATTTCTACCGGGTATTAAAGGAGCATTTAAGGTATTTTCTAACATTTCAATACTTGGTTCAATCAATTCACTATGATTTTTCAGATATTCGAGAATCTTCAAAAAACGTTTTCTAAAATCACGTAGTAATTTTCCATGGTCAATCAAACAAAGTTCTAAATAATTGACGAAAGAATCAGAATTGGCTAATTCTTTATTCCTCTTACCTTCATTCATCTCTATTTGAATACTTTGAGAAAAAGATTGACTACGTTTTTCTTCTCTTTCTATCGCTACTAGGGTTTCCATCAAGCAAATACTGGGAATCACAAACTTGATTTTATCTGAAGATTGATAAACAAAATCTTCTAATTCTTTATTTCTTCCTTTGGCAATTGCCATGATGGAATTAGTTTCTAAATAAATAATAATTATCATAATAATTGTAGCTCCTCTGTAGTGATATCATCCAAAAGAGCAAATAAACCAATTTCCTTCATTTCCTCAATGTAAGGAGGGTTTTCACTTTTCCAATGATAATCTAAATCTCTTAACCAAGATTGAATTAAAGTGATTAAAGTAGATTGATAGATAATTCCTTCGATACTATCTGCATCATAAAATCCTAAAACTTTTTTAGTATCAAATCTCGCTACTTCTTCAAAATTCAGACTTTTAAAGATTCTGATGACATTGGAGTTCACAAACATTAAAAAAGGAATATGTTTGTATTTCTCCATTTCTAATATATTCAGTTCTGGGGAAGCATACATGGCGGAAAATCTCACATCTATCATCAAAATAGGTTGTTCATCCTTATTTTTCGCCACAATTGCTGGGTCAAAATCAATTGCGGTAGGTGGTTGTATCTTGAACATGGTATTTACCCTCGTTATTCAACAGAGCTAATATTTTTATTATAAATAAATGCTTAATTTATAATCACAGAATTATTTATTTTATGACTCTATTTTTTCTTTTAGTTTATAAATTTGTTGTTCAGCAAATCTACGCCAGCACTAAAAAAATCTATGTTTCTCACCAAGTCAACAGATTTGTGCTACCCTAGTATAGTTGTCTAAATTCCGCACATCCGGGAATTCGGGTGTTTCCGTTATGGAAATGCACCTGGGTGGAGGTTTAACCCGAATAGGAGTAAGAAAATATGCCAGTTGTTTCTTTGGCTCAGATGATGGAGTCAGGTGTTCACTTTGGGCATCAAACCCGACGTTGGAACCCGAAGATGTCTCCTTACATCTACACTTCCCGCAATGGTGTACATATCATTGATTTGGTGCAAACAGCCCAGTTGATGGATAATGCCTACAACTATATGCGATCGCAAGCAGAGCAAGGGAAGAAATTCTTGTTCGTTGGCACAAAGCGCCAAGCAGCAGGGATTATTGCTCAAGAAGCTACCCGTTGTGGTTCTCACTACATTAACCAACGTTGGTTAGGTGGAATGCTCACTAACTGGGCTACTATCAAAACCAGAGCAGAACGTCTCAAAGATTTAGAACGTCGGGAAGAAAACGGCGCACTAGATTTATTACCCAAGAAAGAAGCGTCAATGCTACGTCGGGAAATGACGAAGCTGCAAAAATACTTGGGTGGCATTAAAAATATGCGGAAAGTTCCTGATGTGGTGATTATTGTTGACCAACGTCGGGAGTATAACGCGGTTCAAGAATGCGAAAAATTGGGTATTCCTATTGTGTCCATGTTGGATACAAACTGTGACCCAGATGTAGTAGATATTCCCATTCCAGCCAATGATGACGCAATCAGATCAATTAAGTTGATTGTTGGCAAATTAGCAGATGCTATTTATGAAGGCCGTCATGGTCAGCTGGAAGCGGAAGGAGATTACGAAGATTACGAAGGCGCTGAAGAAGATTACGATTACGATGAAAGTGAGTACACTGATGCGCTGATTCCCGACGAGGAAGAAGAAGAATAAGCAGAAGTTAGTCAGGGCGTATGGCAATACGCCCTCTGAAGAATAGCCTATGAAACTTCATCGCTTTTCTTCACCAGCCCTGAGTAAGATAGAAATACTCAACACCCGTGAGCGATCACAACTCTAGGTCAAGTTAGGAATTGAGGCAACATGGCGGAAATATCTGCAAAACTCGTCCAAGAGCTACGCCAAAAAACCGGTGCTGGCATGATGGACTGCAAAAAGGCGTTGAAAGAAACAGAAGGCAATATTGACGAAGCTATAGACTGGCTACGTAAAAAAGGTATTGCCAAGGCAGATAAAGCAAGCGATCGCATCGCAGCAGAAGGTCTAGTAGACACCTACATTCAACCTGATGGTCAAGTAGGTGTACTCATAGAAGTCAACTGCCAAACAGATTTTGTTGCCCGTAACGAGGCTTTTAAATCTTTAGTTAAGAACCTGGCAAAACAAGCTGCAACAGCTGATAGTGTGGAGTCTTTGTTGACTCAACCCTATATTCAAGATGCCAACGTGACTGTAGATCAATTTATCAAGCAAGTAATTGCTACCCTGGGTGAAAATATTCAGGTGCGTCGCTTTGTAAATTTTTCTACAGCACAAGGCGCATCAGGCATAGTAGACAGCTACATTCATACTGGTGGTCGAGTTGGTGTTTTGGTTGAACTCAATGCCCAAACTCAATCAGCTGCTGGTAATGAAGATGTCCGCAGCTTGGCTAAAAATACAGCAATGCAAGTTGCGGCTTGTCCTAATGTCGAGTATGTGAGTATAGACAAAATCCCTGCCGAAGTTATTTCAAAAGAAAAAGCTATCGAAATGGGCAAGGATGATTTGGGCAACAAACCAGAGAACATTAAAGAAAAAATTGTTCAAGGACGGATTGACAAACGCCTTAAAGAAATGACTTTGCTGGATCAACCTTATATCCGTGACCAAAATATCTCGGTAGAAGAATTGGTGAAGCAAGTTAAATCTAAAGTAGGTGAAGAGATCCAAGTGCATCGCTTTGTGCGCTATGTACTAGGTGAAGGCATTGAAAAGAACGAGATTAGCTTTGCTGAAGAAGTTGCTGCTCAAATGGGCGCTAAGTAATTTAGTCATTAGTAATTTAGTCATTAGTCATTAGTCAGTTGTTATACATTTATAATTAACAATTAACTAAAGGCTTTTGACTATCAGCTTTTGATTAATTGTTACGGAAATAACAGGTCTAGCAAGCTTTGCTGGCCTGTATTTTATTGGAATTCAGTACACTAGAGGTAATTGAAAATCTCAAATCCTGTGTTTGTGAATGTGGCAGTGATTTGAAGTAAGCAATTGTTAACATTTTTGTATTGGTTCAGATGGAAAATAACGAGAAGATATGGCCAGAGCAATTGAGCGAATAGAACAGGATATTACAATGCTAAAAGAGGCGATTAGAGCGATCGCCACTGAACTCCACAGCAATTATGTTAGTTATTTAAATATACTGGGCAAATCCTTACAAAAACAGTTGATTTTGGCAGCTTATCACCTTTGTACTCAGGGATATGCTGACAAGTTTCTCAAGTTGTCATTGAGTCAACGGCAAAAATTACAACAAGGTATTCGTAAATTAGGTCAAAAAGGCGCTGAACAGCTGCTTGTTTATATTCAGGGAGAGGCTACTCAGGAATCTGAGGAAAATCAGACCCATGAAGAACATGAAGAACATCAGGAAATTGAGGAATCCCAGGAAATTGACGAAAGTGAAAATAATCCCTTTAGCTTCAGCACTCCTCCATCGACGGAAACCACTAATAGGGAGGCTGCTTCACTAAAGTCCAAAATCCCAAATCCCAAATATTTAGACCCTTCCAACCCTGTAGATCTGGCAGAATGGCATCAGGATTTGGAAGCAGGAATTCAGGAAACGCTAAAAAAAATTTCCCATGATGCTAATGTTTTGTTTCAAAAAGCTGGGATTTTACCCAACAAATTACCAGAACCAATTTTAGCAGCAGCGGCCGCAGCCTCAGAAGTTTCTGGTGAGATGATACCGGGTCCTCCCAACCTATTAAACATAGTTATAGAAATTAGTAGTGAGCAGGAAGCAGAAGAAGCTCGTTTGACGCAACTGACGACTATTAACTTGCGACTGGGAGAAATTGAATTTGCTGATACCACACTCTTGTCAGGGCGCAAGCAAATCCGTAATACTTTACTTCAGTTGAGTAAATTGGGACGAGATTATCAAAAAAAGCAACGAGAACTAAAAGTTGCAGAAGCAGAAGCTGCTTGGCGTGCTAGTTGGTTTGAGGACTAGTTGTAGGTGACAGGTGACAGGTGACAGGTGACAGGTGACAGCAAAGAGTGGTAGGGGAGCAGGGGAGCAGAGGAGCAGAGGAGATAAATAGCCCAATGACCAATAACTAATGACCAATGACTAATGAAATGCCCGATTGGATCAGATTGCATAAAGCCTTGGCTGTAGAGGCTGAACATGGTTTTACCGATTTGGTGGGTAAGCAATATCGCTTCAGTGAATTTCTCAGTTTGACTTTTGGGAAATTCCCCCCAGGTTTGCCACCAAAAGAGCGATCGCACTGGCACCAAATAGCAATGCAATTTGCTGAATATCCAAATTGGGAAGTACAAGTCAGACAGCATTTAGTGGCAGAAGTCAGAAGATATCTCTACCAATTACAAAAAGAATTGGCGGAGGGGGAGCAGAAAAGCGAAAGGGAACAAGGGAGAATATACCCAAGCAAAGCCCAAATTCCCACAACCCCTATCGTTGCTGAAGTTAGTAAGCGATTAGCTCCTAAAATTGACCAAAAACTCAGCGATTTACCAGAAATTGGCATTAGAAAAGCCGAAAATTTAGCAAGGTTAGATTTATTAACTATCCGTGATTTATTGTTTTACTATCCTCGTGATCATATTGATTATGCACGTCAAGTGAATATTCAAGAGTTGCAGGGGGGTGAAACAGTAACGATAATAGCGACTGTGAAGCGTTGTAATTTTTTTACTAGCCCTAAAAACAAGAAGTTATCAATTTTAGAATTGATGCTGAAAGATAATACAGGGCAAATTAAGGTTAGCCGTTTTTATGCTGGGGCGCGATTTAGCAGTCGTGGTTGGCAGGAAAGTTTAAAACGCCGTTATGCTGTGGGTAGTGTGATAGCTGCTTGTGGTTTGGTTAAAGCTAGTAAATATGGTTTAACGCTGGATAACCCAGAGTTGGAAGTGTTGGCAAATCCAGGAGATGCCATTGATTCGCTGACTATTGGCAGGGTTGTACCGATTTATGCTTTAACTGAGGGAGTTATGGCAAATACAGTCAGACAAGCTGTAATTTCGGCTTTACCTGCGGCGGCGCTTTTGAAAGACCCTTTACCGGGTGGTTTGCGGCAAAAGTATGGTTTGATGGAATTGAAGGATGCGATCGCCAATATTCATTTTCCTGAAGATAGCAATACTTTAAAAACAGCCCGCCGTCGTTTGGTTTTTGATGAATTTTTCTATCTGCAAATTGGTTTATTACAACGTCAGAAAAAAGCTAAAGAAATTCAAACCAGCGCCGTCCTAGCACCAAAGGGCAAATTATTAGAACAATTTAACGAAATTCTACCTTTTAAACTTACTGGCGCTCAACAAAGAGTGATCAACGACATCCTCAACGACTTACAAAAATCTACACCGATGAATCGTTTAGTTCAGGGTGATGTGGGTTCAGGTAAAACAGTCGTTGCGGTAGTCGCTATTTTAGCCGCCATTCAATCGGGTTATCAAGCAGCCTTGATGGCTCCGACTGAAGTATTAGCAGAACAACATTATCGCAAATTAGTAAGTTGGTTTAACTTGTTACATTTGCCAGTTGAATTATTAACAGGTTCGACAAAAACAGCAAAAAGGCGAGAAATACATTCTCAATTAGAAACAGGTGAATTACCTTTATTAGTAGGAACTCATGCCTTAATTCAAGATAAAGTCAATTTCCAAAGATTGGGTTTAGTTGTTATTGATGAACAGCATCGTTTTGGTGTAGAACAAAGAGCGAAATTACAACAAAAAGGCGAACAACCTCATGTTTTAACCATGACTGCAACTCCCATTCCTAGAACATTAGCTTTAACAGTGCATGGTGATTTAGATGTAAGTCAAATTGATGAATTACCACCAGGGAGACAACAAATTCAAACAACTTTATTAACAGGTCAGCAACGACCCCAAGCTTACGATTTAATGCGCCGAGAAGTTGCCCAAGGTAGACAAATATACGTAGTCTTACCCTTGGTGGAAGAGTCAGAGAAGCTGGATTTGCGATCGGCTGTAGATGAACATCAAAAATTACAAGAAAGCATTTTTCCTGATTTTCAAGTTGGGTTATTGCATGGACGCATGACTTCAGCAGAAAAGGATGAAGCAATTACCAAATTCCGGGATAATGAAACGCAGATATTAGTTTCTACTACTGTAGTTGAAGTTGGTGTAGACGTACCAAATGCCACGGTGATGTTAATTGAACACGCGGAAAGATTTGGTTTATCACAGTTGCATCAATTACGAGGGCGTGTAGGTCGGGGTGCAGCCCAGTCTTACTGTTTATTAATGAGTAGTTCAAAAAGTGTGGATGCTCAACAACGGTTGAAGGTGTTGGAACAGTCTCAGGATGGGTTTTTTATCTCAGAAATGGATATGCGTTTTCGGGGTCCTGGGGAAGTGATGGGAACTCGTCAATCAGGGGTAGCGGATTTTACCTTGGCTAGTTTGGTGGAAGATGAGGATGTGTTGCTGTTAGCGCGACAAGCAGCAGAGAAAGTAATTGATATGGATGTGGATTTAGAGCGTTGGCCGTTGATGAAGGATGAGTTGCAGTATAGGTATGCGCGGTTAATGGGGGGAGCGATTTTAACTTAGAATAAAGTTGATAAATACTAATTATTAATTATGCTACAAAGACTAAAACTTAATGGATTCAAGTCTATTAAAAACATGGATCTTGAATTGCGTCCTTTAAACATATTAATTGGAGCTAATGGAGCAGGTAAAAGTAATCTCATTTCGTTTTTTAAAATGTTAAATGAGATGATGAGTGATAGATTACAACAATATATTGGTATCTCTGGTTATGCTCACTCTCTCTTACATTTTGGACCCAAGGTAACACAAAAAATAGAAGCACAATTAGAGTTTGAATTTGGGGATGCTACATATAAATATCATTTCAGTTTGCGTCATGCAGCAGGAGATACACTAATTTTTGGCGAAGAAAATTTGATTGCAAAGGGGTTAGAAAATAACTCTCGGTTACTATCACTTTTTAATTCTTTGGGTTCAGGACATCAGGAATCAAAAATGATTGATGGAGTAGCAGAAGGTTTGCAAACTGCTATCCCTCTTAATTACTTGTTATCTCAATTTCGTGTCTACCATTTCCATGATACATCTTCTACTGCCGCAGTTCGTCAATCCTGTTATGTTGGTGATAATAGGTTGTTAATGTCTGATGCGGGGAATTTAGCCGCATTACTTCTGAGATTTCTTGAAGATTATAATATAGCCTATCAGCGTATTATTAAAACCATTCGTTTAATTGCCCCATTTTTTGATGATTTTGTGCTTGAACCTAGAGGTAATAATGTTATTCTCAATTGGCGAGAAAAAGGCTCAGATCAAGTTTTTGGACCTCATCAATTCTCTGATGGGACATTGCGTGCTATTTGTTTAATTACTTTGCTTTTGCAACCTGAAGAACAAATACCAAAATTAATTATTGTTGATGAACCGGAATTGGGTTTACATCCTTATGCGTTAAACATTATAGCGGCGATTTTTGGTAAGTCTTCCTATCATACACAAATTTTAATTAGTACCCAATCTACTGCTTTTTTAGATAACTTTAATCCTGAAGATGTAATTACTGTAGATAGAGTAGATAAAGAATCAATATTTAAAAGGTTAAATGCAGAAGAGTTAGAAACTTGGTTAGAAGAATATAGTTTAGGAGAAATCTGGGAGAAAAATATCATTGGTGGAGGTCCACACTAATGATCAGACTCTATTTATTTGCAGAAGGGCAAACTGAGCAAACATTCGCTGATAACATCCTGAAACCACATCTGGCTAAATACGATGTTTTTCTAGATAAAATTATACTGATAGCTCATGCCAGAAGAAAAGGTAAAGTTCATCGTGGAGGTGGTCGAAAATATGAACCAATGAAGGATGACATTTTGCGTTTTCTCAACCAGGAAAAAGGCTCTAATGTGTTCTTTACAACGATGATTGATTTGTATGCGATCGCTCCTGAATTTCCGGGGTTAAATGATTCTGAAAAACTACGCAACAATCCTGAACAACGGGTAGAATTCCTAGAAAAAAGTTTCGCTGCGGACATTGATGATCGGCGATTTATTCCCTATATTCAATTGCATGAATACGAAGCTTATCTGTTTTCTGATCCAAGTTGTTTTGAGTTTATTTATGATAACTGCTTAGAAAAAGTTAAAATTCTCCAGAATATTACTGATAGTTATGAAACACCTGAATTGATTAATGATGGAGCAGAAACAGCACCTAGTAAACGCATCATTGCCCAGTTTCCTGCTTATGAAAAAGGAAAGGTTGCTGATGGTTCACAACTGGCTGAATTAATAGGGTTAGAAACAATACGGAATAATTGTCCTCACTTTAATTCATGGCTTTGGCGGCTTGAATCATTGAATAGCTAAGACATTGATAACCTCAATGTTAAATGTTTAAAAGGGGGGTTTATTTCTCAAACATCACCCCTAAATTTCCACCACAAAAGTTCCAAATTACCTAAAATCCATAGTTTCCACAAACTCTAAAATGTTCTGCTTAATGTCCTCAGCTTCATCTAAAATAGAACCAGGAATATCACCATTAAAAAATGTCCGCTGACTGCTAACTATATACAAAAAGTCTCCATTAATAAAGGCTAATAAACCTCGATAGGCATCTAATCTGATTGCATTACCGTTATTTTCTTGTTTAGAAATTGTTGAACCTTTAGGCATATCAACTAATACATAATAATAGCCCTTTAAAGTATCTTGCAGATATTCTGTGTATTTAATTTCTGCACCTTGAACATTGGCGAAAATGGCTTGTGGTAGATACTTTTCAATGAGAATAGAGTGGAGATATTTTTCCTGTCCTTGAGATTCGATTTCCTCTAAATACTCTGGAGGGAGAGGATAATAGTCAATTCTCAGTAAGGTTCCGACATCATCAGAAAAGCCAACTATTCCTTCTTGGCTTTGAATTCTTCCCCCCTGTTCTGGGGTGACAGGAATGGGTACAACAAAATTACCTAAAGGTGATTGATATACTTGCTGACCAAATTCATCTAAGATGACGGTTTCGTGTTCTTGGGGTGCATATTCTTCTTCTGTTTCTTCTATTGCAGCTATTACTTCTTTGATAATTTCTTCGGCTTCTATATCTTCTAGTTCTAAGGCTTGCTGTAGTTGTTTGATGTAAGGTTGTTTTTGTGTGGGGATAGTCAGGTTTTCATCATCTAAAAGCATGATGACACCAGCAGCAAAGCCATCTAATACTATCTCATCGGAAAGGCTGGCGTTGGCGGTATTAAATAATGCTCCTAGTCCTTCATGTTTTGCGATCGCTACTAGTCTATCAACTATTTCTAACATTTCCTCGGCTGAGTATTCGTCAAAAACCTCAAATTCCCACAGTATATCCGCTAAACTTTCTACATCTAAGTCCTCAATGGAAGAATCAACTATTGCAGTAATTACAGCTATAGCCGCTACTGCCTCTTCTGGACTCAGTGATTCTTCTGATGTTTCTGCCGAATTAAAAATTTTATCATACTTTGTCATAATTGCTATCTCCATCAATGCCTTTTTAGTAAAAACCGATCATAAACAGTAACAATTGTTAGTTTAGCAATATCAGGAGCATTCTCTGGATGTTCTCACACAAGCATAGAGAAAAATTACTTAATTACTTGTTTGGTTGAGCAATACGCGCTTCAATATCTTCTAATGTGCGTAACAAGAGACGATTTGCTTGCAATTGCCAACCCCATTTCTGAATTCTGAAAGCTGCAACAGTACCAACTATGGCTGCTAACAAACAGATAGGCTGATTGAGAGAGATGCCAAATAACAAACCTAAACCTGCAATTCCCCAAAATGGTAAGGCTGCTGCCTGTCTTTGGTTTTCTACAATTTCTGCAATTTTACTAGATGGGATTGTAGCTAATAACTGTTCTTTAATTTGCTTCTGTTCCGCTAAAGATACGGATAAACCAATCTTCCTGCGTAATTTTTCCATCTTCCTGGCATCAGTGCTGTACTCAGTTAGCTCATCTTCTGCCATTTTTAACAGTCGTTCTAATTGTGACATGGTGCGTTCTAGCTGCTATTTTATGTACAGTTATTATCTCGAATAATTGTTAATTTTTTCTGACTAGAGCATTATAATCTTCCTCATAACCCGGAATTACAACTCTACAGCGGTTATAAACTGAAAACTAAAGTATCTACATAAGAGGTAATATTTTTATACCGATTCTGTATGATAGCTTGCGTCACTACTTAAATGCACTAATTACCAATTTCTCATGACTAAAAAATGGTTTCGGATAGGAATGACAGCAATATTCATCCTGTCATTTAGCTTACGGTTTTGGGGATTAGACCGATTTAATACCCTCGTATTTGATGAAGTTTACTTTGCTCAATTTGGTAATAACTATCTTACTCATACACCCTTTTTCAATGCTCATCCTCCACTGAGTCAATATATTATTGGTCTAGGAATTTGGATTGGTAATCATATTCCTTTTTGGCAACATACTGTCAATGGTTTAACAGGTTCTTTATTATCTCCTTGGAGTTATCGCTGGGCAAATGCTTTCACAGGTTCATTGATTCCTTTAATAGTTATTTTATTAACTTATCAGTTAAGTTATCGTCGGGGTTTTGCTTTATTGGCAGGATTTTTTACAACTTGTGATGGTTTATTTTTAGTAGAATCTCGATATGCTTTAAGTAATATTTATATAGTTTTTTTTGGTTTGATTGGACAATGGTTTTTCCTATTAGCCTTAGAAAAGCATTATAAACAACGTTGGTTTGCTTTAATTATCGCTGGAATTAGTTTTGGTGCTTCCATTGGTACAAAATGGAATGGGTTATGGTTTCTAGTCGGTGCCTATGGGATATGGATAGCAGCTTGGATAATTCGCTGGTTACAATCTTTTGCACCGTCACCTCGTGTTCCCTTATTTTCTTATCTTCATCCTTTAATTAATTCTATAAATTCTCAATTGAACAGTGATGAAAGTAATATTCAAACCCCACTACAAAACTTGACTCAAATCAGTATTTTGCAGATGTTTTCCTGTTTGGGAATTATTCCCGCCATAATTTATAGTCTAATTTGGATTCCTCACTTACAACTAGATAAAAGATATGGATTTATAGAAGTTCATAAACAAATTTTGAATTTTCATCTTCAGTTGGGTGGTAATAGCTCTAGCGTACATCCTTACTGTGCAGCTTGGTACAAATGGCCGTTATTAACTCGACCAATGGCTTATTATTACCAAACGACTCAGAGTTTTAAAGATCCTCTTCCTGTACTTGGACCACCGTTACCTCCTGGTGTGGGAAAAGTGATTTATGATGTCCATGCAATGGGTAATCCTTTTTTATGGTGGTTCGGCTTGTCGGCGATGATATTTTTAATAGGGATGCTATTTGCAAAAATAGTTATACCAGGGATAAAACACAAACGGGTATTTATTCCCAAAAATCTAGGTGCTGATATTTGGATTGGTTTATATATAGTTATCAACTATGCTGCTAATTTTTTACCTTGGGTAAAGGTAAATCGCTGTGTCTTTATCTACCATTATATGTGTGCAGTGGTCTTTACATTTATGGCGATCGCATGGTTTATTGATCAGTGTCTTCGTAGCTATTATCGGGAACTGCGTATACTTGGACTGACAATTACCTTCAGTATCATGGTGGCTTTCATTTTCTGGATGCCCATTTATTTGGGTTTACCTATGTCTACTGATGATTATAGAATGCGGATGTGGTTTAACTCTTGGATTTGATTTTTACTTAACATAGCTACATAAACAGCGTTTAGTTAATCACCTGTATTTCACATTTCTTATTGGTATTGAGGATAACTGACTGTTAAAGTGTATGCAGTTGGCAAATTAGGGTAACTCTACCCAATGACAACTAACACAAATAATGATATCGACCAGACTAGAAAATTAAAAAAACACGGCAATGGCGAATGAAAGATTAGCTTAATAGCTGATTGATTTTTCGCTAATACACTGATAAAAATTTTATCACAGTGTCGGCATATTTCTGAATAATCTGCGAATTAATTTAACAGTGCAAAAAGAGTTATATTTGGGTAGGATACTAAACCTGAAAGGTGAGAGAATCCATCGCTAACTCCACTCTTGATGCACCTAAATAATAGAGGGGAACAGTGATGGATATCGGGTTACAAGTGCAAACTATTCCAAGTGTTAATATCACGAGCTTGAAAGAAGCACCAATTCATATTTCGAGCAAAATTCAACCGCATGGCATTCTATTAGTATTGGCAGAACCAGATTTAAAAATATTACAAATTAGTAATAACACCTTAGATGTTTTCGGAATATCTCCCGAAAATATGGTGCAAAAAAGATTAGAAGATTTAGTAGATCCCTACCAACTAGAGAGAATTAAATCCGGGTTATCAGAACAGAATCTGGATTTTATTAACCCTACAAAAATTTGGATTAGAAAAAAAGGTGATGATTATTCAGTATTTGATGCTATATTTCACCGAAATTCGGAAGGGTTTTTGATTTTAGAATTAGAACCAGCTATTTCTCAAGAAAATATTCCCTTTCTCAGTTTTTACCATTTAGCAAGAGCATCTATCAATCGTTTAGAAAGTACGAAGAACCTGCGGGAATTTTGTCAAATTATTGTCCAAGAAGTGCAGAAAGTGACCGATTTTGATCGGGTTATGCTTTATAAATTCGATGATGATGGACATGGTTCTGTGATTGCTGAGGAAAAAATAGCCGAGTTAGAGCCTTATTTAGGGTTACACTATCCAGAATCAGATATTCCCAAACCTGCGAGAAAGTTATTTATTGAGAATTCTATTAGGTTAATTCCTAATGCTAATTTTGAACCTGTAGAAATTTTTCCTGTCAATAATCCGGTAACTGATCGTCCTGTTGATTTAACAAAATCTAGTCTGAGAAGTGCTGCCAATTGCCATGTAGAATATTTACATAATATGGGCGTTGGTGCTTCTTTGACTATCTCTTTGATTAAAGATCAAAAGCTTTGGGGTTTAATTGCTTGTCATCATCAAACACCCAAATATGTTTCTTATGAATTGCGGAAAGCGTGCGAATTTTTAGGAAGAGTGATATTTTCAGAAATTTCCGCTAGAGAAGAAACAGAAGATTATGATTATCGGATGAATTTGACATATATTCAAACGCTGTTAGTTGAATATATGTCCCAAGAAGATAACTTCATTGATGGTTTGGTGAAAAATCAGCCAAATCTTCTAGATTTAACCAGTGCTAAAGGAGCCGCTGTTTGCTTTGGGGGAAATTACACCCTGATTGGTGAAACGCCCAAAGAGGAAGATTTGAATTTTTTGGTAGAATGGCTGAAAAATAATGTAGATGATGAAGTATTTTATACGGATTCTCTGCCTAGTTTATACCCAGATGCAATTAGCTTCAAAAATGTTGCTAGTGGGTTGTTAGCTATTCCTATTTCCCAGCGAAATTATGTTTTGTGGTTTAGACCAGAAGTGATTCAAACAGTTAATTGGGGTGGAGATCCTAATAAAGCTTTTGAAGTGAATCAATCACAGGGAAATTTACGTCTGTGTCCCCGTAAATCATTTGAACTGTGGAAAGAAACAGTTAGGTTAACTTCTTTACCGTGGCGATTTGTAGAAATCAAAGCAGCATTAGAATTACGGAAAGCAATTGTTAATATTGTTCTGCGTCAAGCGGATGAATTAGCGCAGTTAGCACAGGATTTAGAAAGGTCTAATGCGGAATTGAAAAAGTTTGCTTATGTGGCTTCCCATGATTTGCAAGAACCACTTAATCAAGTAGCTAATTATGTGCAGTTATTAGAAATGCGCTATGAAGCTCAACTTGATGAAGATGCGAAGGAATTTATTAATTATGCAGTCGAGGGAGTGAGCTTAATGCAAACCTTGATTGATGATGTATTAGCATATTCCAAAGTAGATACTCAAGCGATCGCATTTCAAGCAACTGAAGTAGATACAGCCTTAGAACGAGCGTTAAGCAACTTACGCAAGCGCATTTCTGAAACCGGGACAACTATTACCCATGACTCTTTACCCACTGTCATGGCTGATGGAACTCAACTGATGCAGCTATTTTTGAACCTGGTAGGTAACGCCATCAAGTTCCGCAGTAACGAACCACCGCAAATTCATATAGGTGCAGAAAGACTAGAGGATGAATGGTTATTCTCAGTACGCGATAATGGAATTGGCATAGATCCGCAATTTAGCGATCGCATTTTTATCATCTTTCAACGCCTACACACACGGGATGAATATCCAGGAACAGGTATGGGCTTGGCAATTTGTAAAAAAATTATCGAATGCCATCGGGGGCGAATCTGGGTAGAGTCACAACTCAATCAGGGCGCAACCTTCTACTTTACCATTCCAGCCGGAGGACGTGAACGTGAGCGTAGAAACGGAAGAAACACACAAAATAATCTTTTTAGTTGAGGATAATAAAGCCGATATCCGTCTCATCCAAGAAGCATTAAAAACTAGTTCACTACCTCATCAGGTAGTGACAGTTAGAGATGGAATAGATGCAATGGCCTATCTACGTCAAGAAGGTGAATATGCCGATGCACTACGCCCCGATCTCATCCTTCTCGATTTGAACTTACCAAGAAAGGATGGACGAGAAGTATTGGCAGAAATTAAAGCCGACCCCAAACTGAAACGCATTCCCGTGGTAGTGTTAACAACTTCCAAAAACGAAGATGATATTTACCACAGTTACGACTTGCACGTAAACTGTTATATTACCAAATCTCGTAACCTCACTCAATTATTTCAAATAGTCAAAGGTATTGAAGAATTTTGGTTTTCTACCGCTACTTTACCATCGGAATGAGTTAAAAATTAAAAAAATAGGGAATAGGGAATATATCTCTTTATTTCTGATTCCTGATAGCGTTCATGCAGTGTGCCGTAGGCATAGCGTGGCGTTAACCATACTCCTGATAGTAAAGCTTGGCATCAAGCCATACTTCTGAACTCCTGAACTCCTGAACTCCTGAACATGATGGCTGCAACCTGCTCAGTAAAAATCTTGTTAGTTGAAGACAACTTAGCGGAAGCTAGGTTGTTACAAGAATTTATGAAGCAAGCCCAATCTAAAGAATTTAGTCTAGTTCATGTCCAAAGATTACGAGACGCATTTCATGAATTAAATCAGCAGACCTATGATGTAATTTTGTTGGATTTAACTTTACCAGATAGTCAAGGATTATCATCCTTACCCTTGTTGATAAACCAAGCACCCAGTACACCAATTGTTGTTCTTACCAATACCAATGATGAAGAATTAGCCATTGAAGCCGTGCGACAGGGAGCGCAAGATTATTTGGTAAAAAGACAAGTAAATCCAGATGTTTTATTGCGATCAGTGCAGTATGCGATCGCCAGAAAACAAGTTTTAGAACAATTACGTACAGTCAATCAAACATTAGAAACTAGAGTTGAAGAAAGAACTGCTGAATTAGTAAAAGCTCAAGAACTATATCAGTTTAAATCTGAATTTGTTTCCATGCTTTCCCATGACATTCGTAATCCATTGAATACTATACTCCTAGCTGCGGGTTTGCTGCAAAACAATGATGATAAATTAAGCAAAGAGAAAAAATTTAATCATTTACAAATGATTCGTTCTGCCATCAAAAATATGGCGCAATTATTGGATGAAGTTTCATTCATTGGTAAAGCCGATTCTGGTAAATTACAAAGTCAACTCAAACCATTAGATATAGAAGCTTTTTGTCATCAAATACTAGAAGATGCTCATTTAACTGCTTTAGAAAAGCACGTGAAAATTGACTTTACGAGTCATGGTGACTTTAGCTCAACCCTTTGGGATGAAGGTTTACTAAGACACATTTTAGGAAATCTTATTACTAACGCTATTAAGTATTCACATCCGAATAGCAAAGTTGAGTTTGAATTAACCAGACAAGAAAAAACAGTCACGTTCAAAATTAAAGATTGGGGAATTGGCATTGCGAAAAAAGATCAAAAGCAAATATTTATTCCCTTTCATCGGGGAGAAAACGTTGGTAGTATTTGCGGTACAGGTATGGGTTTAGCAATTGTGAAAAAGTGTGTCGAAGCCCATGATGGAGAGATTTTTTTTAATAGTCAAGTTGGTGTTGGTACAACATTTATTGTTACTTTACCATTAATAAAAATATGAGCTTGTTAGAGGATGTTTGAAAAGTCTAAATTCATACATATCTGGGCGGTTAAAAACCGCGTCTACACAGGCGAAACCCACCTCCGTGGGTTTGAAAACCTTAAGTTTGTGTTAGTCCACGTTCGCGTAGCGTTCCGAAGGAATAGGTGGACTTTGTTTGTGTAGTAGTGTATCGCTAAAGCGAAAGCTCCGCTAACGCGCCAGCGTGCCGTAGGCTCTATTATATTCGCCGATAGCGTAGCGTGGCGTTAGCCATAAACTTTTCAAACACCTTTTAGATCCCCCTAAATCCCCCTTAACAAGGGGGACTTTGATTCCAATTCCCCCCTCTTTGTTAGCCGCAAACCCTCTTTATTGATTACGGCAGAATTTGCGATCGCCATCATGTTCTGGATGTTGCCAAGAATAAGCGAAATGACTGACTGCGTTGATTTGGGGTGAAAATTGCCGTAAAGCTGCCATCTGCACTTCCAAGGGTGGACGGCCAGTTATAGGTTCTCCCCACTTACCAGCTAAAGCCGGAATTATCTTTGTACCTGGTTGTGCCATACTCAAAACTCGTTGTACTTGCTCCATAATACAACTGGCATTACCACAAGTAGCATAGGACATGGGATGCCATTCCAAGGAATTAGGGAATCTATCCCAAGGCTGCAATCGAGAATCATAACCCTTACCGACGGTTTGATTCCCATCTGGGAAGAATACTACCCCAGCAGGAATATTATTTTGACTGGCTGGATAACTGGCTAAGGCGACAAAATCTATTATACCTTGCATAGCATGAGCTACTGTCAAAAGCCATAATTCCGATTGTAAAATAGGTTGTCTCTGGTTTGGTGTCAGCAGTGATTTTTGTGCAACTGGAGGGTTACGTCCTTCCCACATCGGTTCATCTTCTTGGGGATAAAGTTTATCAACTTCACTTATATCTCCTGCGGTGACATATCCTTTACTCAAAAAGCGACGGATTAATTCTAAACCTTGATAATTTTTGGCACGACGCATTAAAGCTTCTTGTGTTGCGGGAGTAAATACCCATAAATCTGCAACTTTAGTAGCAAGAGAATCACTTCCTGCTTGTCGGGGATAACGTACATAGTCGAATAACAAACCATCAGGACGACGACGCATGACTTCTTGCACCATTTGGTAATAGTCGTTTTTTGCTTGCTGGTTGTAGGGGTCAACAAATACCTGGGAACGGTTATCTACAACGGCTATGCTATTTTGACCTTTACCATTGCGTGCGATCGCATCTTTTCGACTCGGAATCTGACTGTAAGTATAGCCAAAATTCATCGTAAACATCCAAGCATAAACCTTTAAACCCCGTTCTTGCCCTTTTTTAATTCCTGCGGCTAATAAATCTACCTTTTCTTTGCCAGGAATGCGAACCACCGCAGGCCAAACCGTGGGATTAGCTGCTGCTGGTAACAATACCTGACCATCATAAAAAGCTTCTAAATAAACTTGGTTATAGCCACGATTGACAATCTCATCCATAATCTGATCAATCACTCCCGGCTGAGTGTCACAAGGATATAAACGCAACCAGATAGCTTGAGTTTGCGGCCAATTTCGACGGCGACAATCTTGTAATTTTTGTGAATGTTCTTTTACTAGTCTTTGGTAACGACTTTGAGCATCTTTATTCCCTTTGAGTGCAGATAAACGTAGTTGTTGTTTCTCCTTAACCGCTTTTGGTGATAACTGACAAAACTCCATCACTTGTGCCGCTGCTGGTTGAACACCAAAATGCATCAACATACTACCGCTAAACACAGCCGCAAATAGACTTCGACACAATGATTTTGCTGTGGGAAAATTTAAAGGAGCTTTGTACATATTCCTGATTTTTTTATACTTTTGCTACGTTTCTTCATTAATATATAGCAACAAGAAAAATTTACACCAGCAGATGGCTACGTCAAACTACTTTGTCGCGGATCATCATCTGGTGGATGCCAACCACCTTTTACCCAAAAACGACGTGCTTTGATAATAGAACCTTCATTATGCTGTCCAATTTCAGAAAATGGCAATTTAAACATCCCATCAATAACCTACAAATTACCATCCTGTAAATCCTCAAATCCTGGACATCCTGATTCTGACAATTAAAATTTCAATATCCCACCAGTAACCTACAAATAACAATCCTGTACATCCATGAACACACCCAATACCCAAAATAAAAAATTAGATGAAATCACATATATCATTAATGGGTGTGCAATGAAAATACATCGAACTTTGGGAAATGGTTTTCAGGAGGTTATTTATCAAAGATGTATGGAAATTGAATTGCAAAAATCAGGTTTAGGTTTTGGAAGGGAGGTAGAACAAGTAATTTATTATGAGGGAATTGAAGTAGGAACACGAAGGGCGGATTTTATAGTTGAAAATCAGGTTGTGGTGGAGTTGAAAGCGATAATTAATTTAGAAGATGTTCATTTAGCACAAGCGAAAAATTATTTGGTTGCTTATAATTTTCCTGTTGGTTTATTGATTAATTTTGGTGCGTTAAAGTTGGAATATAAGAAGGTTTTTAATCCTAAATATCATGTTTAATTTGTCTGAATCAGGATGTGATTGTTTATTTGAAGTGGGGATTTTGAGGATTTTTTTGTCTGAATCAGGATGTCCAAGATTTGAGTATTTTCAGGATGTGATTGTTTATTTGAGGTGGTGATTTGAGGATTTTTTTGTCTGAATCAGGATGTCCAAGATTTGAGTATTTTCAGGATGTGGTTGTTGATTTGAAGTGGTGATTTGAGGATTTTTTTGTCTGAATCAGGATTTCCAGGATTTGAGGATGTACAGGATGTGATTGTTTTATTGTCTATGAGAAGTACAGATTTTGGGATGATTTATAAAATAAATTATCTGTTAAATTATTAAATTATCTGTTGTTACTTATTGACTATTACTGTAACTGTATTTTATCATCTTTCAATATTTACAGACAATTCATAAATAACAATCCTGAAAATCCTAAAATCCTGGACATCCTGATTCAGACAATGAAAATTTCAACATCCCACCAATAACCTACAAATAATAATCCTGAAAATCCTAAAATCCTGGACATCCTGATTCAGACAAAAAATATGAATCAGATATTTTAATTATGTTGGGTTGCGTTCCTTAATCTAAGCTAGGAGATGAGCGATAGTAGTATACTTTATTTAAAGTAATTTATTTAGGGTGGTATAAAATACGATCATGAGTTCACTATCTAATTATCTCAAAGACTTAAAACAAGCTGTGACAGTAGAAGAAGACGAATATGTTTGGTCTGAACGCCTTCATAAATCTGCTCATCATCTTTTAGCAGCAATCTGCTTTAGAGAAAATTCTCAAGCTATATGGGAAAGCACCAATACAATATTATTGCCTCCAATTGGATTTTATTATTCAGTTTTTCACTTGTCTATGGCTGCTTTATCCATTGATTATCAAACTCAGCTAGATGAATTGACAAAAATTAAACATCAAAAACTCAAAAAATATATCCAGGAAAGATTAATACAGAAAACATTACTACCAAATAGTTATCTAGAAACTTTTCAAGGATTACAAGATATGAGGGAATATGCTAACTATAGTTTTGGCAAGAAAATTCCTAAGTACGATTTCATGAAAATAGGAGATTCATTTTATACTATAACGGAAGAAGCATTTAACCTCGTAATAGATTTAATTCACAATATGCAAAAAACTATAGAGAATAGTAATTCTTCTTGGCTGACTATCCAAGCAGCTATTGGAGATGGATTTGGAGATGATTTAATGAGGATATACTTACCAAAAGAGTTAGAAGAAAAGGTTGTAAGTTTTTTGATCGAAAAAAATCTAACTACATAATAAATAATTAACAAATCACAATCAAAATGGTGCGTTACATTTCATTAACGCACCCTACAATTAACTAACTATAAGCCTCCATCGGTAAACAAGAACAAACAAAATTCCTATCCCCAAAAGCAGCATCTATCCTACCCACACTTGGCCAGAACTTATATTCCTTATTCCAAGGTGCAGGATAAGCAGCTTGTTCACGGGAATAGGGATGATTCCACTCACCAACAATCAAACTTTCCGCAGTGTGAGGTGCATTTTTCAAAAGATTATCTTGAATATCCATTTTACCAGATTCAATTGCCGCAACTTCCTCACGAATCGCAATCAAAGCATCACAAAATCTATCTAATTCTTGTTTAGATTCACTTTCCGTTGGTTCTACCATAATTGTCCCAGCAACAGGCCAAGAAACAGTAGGTGCATGAAAACCATAATCCATTAACCGCTTCGCAACATCATCAATTTCGATATGCGCTGATTTCTTCAAACTTCGCAAATCTAAAATACATTCATGTGCTACCAAACCATTTTTTCCCTGATACAAAACCGGATAATATGACTCTAATTTCTTAGCGATGTAATTAGCATTCAAAATTGCAATTTTGGTTGCTTCCGTCAACCCATCTGCACCCATCATGATAATATACATCCAAGAAATCACCAAAATACTTGCACTACCCCAAGGTGCAGCGGAAACAGCACCCAAATCACCACCCATTCTCACCACAGAATGTCCTGGTAAAAAGGGTACAAGGTGGGAAGCGACACCAATGGGACCCATACCGGGACCACCACCACCATGAGGAATACAGAAGGTTTTGTGTAAATTCAAATGACAGACATCTGCACCAATATCTCCAGGACGACAAATACCTACTTGGGCATTCATATTAGCGCCGTCCATGTAAACTTGTCCACCGTGACTATGAATTACCGCACAAATTTCCTGAATTGCTTCTTCAAAAACCCCATGAGTTGATGGATATGTCACCATTAACGCTGCTAATTCACTACTATGTTTTTCTGCTTTGGCGTTTAAATCAGCAACATCAATATTACCTTGGTCATCACAAGCAACTCCCACAACCTTCATCCCACACATGACCGCACTTGCAGGATTTGTTCCATGTGCAGATTGGGGAATTAAACAAACGTTTCTGTGTCCTTCTCCTCGACTTTGATGATATTCATGAATTACTAAAAGTCCGGCATATTCACCTTGAGAACCTGCATTTGGTTGTAAGGAAATTCCGGCAAAACCTGTAATTTCTCCTAACCATGCTTCTAATTGTTGGAAAAGGATTTGATAACCTCTAGTTTGGGAAATTGGCGCAAAAGGATGGATTTTTCCAAATTCTGCCCAAGTAACGGGAATCATTTCCGAAGTTGCGTTTAACTTCATGGTACAAGAACCCAAGGGAATCATTGAAGTTGTTAATGATAAGTCCTTGGATTCTAGTTGATGCAAATAACGTAACAACTCGGTTTCTGAATGATAACGGTTAAAAACTGGATGGGTGAGATATTTACTTTGACGAAGTAGGGAAAGGTGGGGAGATGAAGAAGTTAATTCTTCTACTGTAAAAGGTAATTCATCTTTTAGTGCGAAAATTTGCCACAGATCAATTAAATCGGCTTCTGTGGTAGTTTCATCTAAGGAAATACCCACGTTTGAATTATCAAAAATTCTCAAGTTGATGTTTCTCTCATTAGCAGCATCGAGAATTGCCTCTAATCTGGTATTTCCTAATTCTACCCGTAAGGTATCAAAGAAGTTTTCAGAACTAATTTTATAACCTAGTTTTTTCAATCCTGCTGCTAAGGTTGCGGTTAATTGGTGAATATTTTCAGCAATTCCTCTGAGTCCATCGGGTCCATGATAAACTGCATACATACTAGCCATCACTGCCAATAAAACCTGTGCGGTACAAATATTACTGGTGGCTTTATCTCTGCGAATGTGTTGTTCACGGGTTTGCAAAGCAAGACGGTATGCAAGTTTTCCATGAATATCTTTTGATACTCCGACAATGCGACCTGGAACTAGCCGTTTATACTCTTCCTTAGTGGCAAAATAAGCAGCGTGTGGTCCCCCAAATCCCAAGGGAATACCGAGACGTTGTGTGCTGCCTACGGCAATATCAGCCCCTAATTCACCAGGGGGTGTAAGTAATGTTAAACTTAAAGGATCTGCGGCTACAGTCACCAATGCACCCTGAGCATGGGACTTTTCTATAAAATGGCGATAGTCGTAAATTTTACCGTCAGTTGCGGGATATTGAAGAATTGCACCAAAGATGGATTCTGAAAAATCAAAGGTTTGATGATCACCGATAATGATGTTTATGCCTAAAGGTTTTGCGCGTGTTTGCAATACATCTATAGTTTGAGGATGACATTCACGGGAGACAAAATAGTGATGTGATTTATTTTTGCAGATACCATAACTCATACTCATGGCTTCTGCTGCTGCTGTGGCTTCATCTAATAAAGATGCGTTTGCAATTTCTAAACCTGTCAAGTCAATGATCATGGTTTGGAAATTTAACAGTGCTTCTAAACGTCCTTGGGCAATTTCTGGTTGATAAGGTGTGTAAGCTGTGTACCAACCGGGATTTTCTAGGATGTTGCGTTGAATAACCGTTGGGGTGATGCAATCATAATACCCCATGCCGATGTATGAACGGTAAACTTGATTTTTATCAGCTATTTGTTTTAATTTTGCCAGTGCGGTATGTTCGCTTTGTGCTGTTGGTAATTGTAGGGTTTGATTAAAGCGAATGGCTTGAGGTACTGTTTTATCAATTAAGTCATCAAGGTTTGTCAAACCTAATACTTCTAGCATTTGCTGAATATCACCAGAATTGGGTCCAATGTGTCTTTGAGCAAAACTAGTTAATTTCTGACTGTTGTCAGCCAAAATGTTGCAGACAGACTGGGGACGAGGGGGATTTAATACCACAAACTGTTCTCCTGATGCTACTAATTAATATATTGTAATGATTACTGTTGTTCAGACAGAGACAACTTTTCTATTTATCTAAAATTTCATAATTCGTTAATACAAGTAGAGACGTTTAATGAAACGTCTCTATATGTTATAAATTGTGAATTTTGAATGCAACAGATGGAAAGATAAAAAGCTGATAAGTAGTCGTGCAAAATAAATTGTACATTTAGGAGAGGGAACTCTTAACAGGTGAGTCCAGTGCCTTGGGCGGGTTTCCCGACTTGTGGCGACTGGCGATCGCGTAGCGTGCAGGAAGCATCACCCGAAGGGGAACAGATAAGCATTACAGAGATTTTTACAGCAGATTACAATTCCATGAAGTACAGAATCTAAATTGAAACCTAGATAACAAGAGAGTTTTACTCCTGATTCCTGACTTCTGCTGTATTTGTTCCAAAAATATGCAATTAATTTTGCTCAGGTACTTATCACAAGATTTTCACAATCCAAAATGTATTACTTACTCACCTTCTACTAAAGCCCTATACTCATCAAATGTCAAAGTATCATCAATTTCGCCAAGGTCATCAACACGCACTTTGATAAACCAGCCCTCACCATAGGGATCATCAGAGATTAGTTCAGGGTCGTCAATTACGCTGTCGTTGCGCTCTATAACTGTACCGCTGATGGGTGCATTCACTTCTTCAACAGCTTTCACAGATTCAATTGTGCCAAATCGTTCTCCTTTGGAGATAGCATCACCAATTTCTGATACTTCCAAAAATACAATTTCACCCAATTGTTCTATAGCATATTCACTGATACCAATAGTGGCGATTTCTCCATCTAGGCGTACATATTCATGAGTATCTAGATAGCGCAAATCCTGCGGATATTCAGACATAAAACTTCCTCTTCCACGTTAAAAAATTGGTGTTACCAGAGTAACCCAAAAGACATTATTCCTCAAAAACCCCAAAGGTTATCAGCTAGTAACACGATTTTGTGACCGATAGAAGGGACGTTTGACCACGACTGAGGGATAAGCTTTGCCGCGAATTTCCACTTCTAGCTGCTGTTTTGTAGTTGCTAACTGGCTAGGAACGTAAGCTAAAGCGATGGGATAACCAAGTGTAGGTGAGAAAGTACCACTAGTTACTTCTCCTACTGCTTTACCCGATAATAATACGGGGTAGCCGTGACGGGCAATATTTCTGCCTTGGGTTTGCAAACCTACAAGTTTACGTTGCACTCCCTGGGTTTTTTGCTGTTCTAAAACACTACGCCCGATAAAATCATGTTTGCTATCTAAATGTACTAGCCAACCCAAACCCGCTTCTAGGGGTGTGGTGCTATCGTCGATATCTTGTCCATAAAGTGCCATTGCGGCTTCGAGACGGAGGGTGTCTCGACAACCAAGTCCACAGGGGACAACACCAGCATCATAGAGACGTTGCCATAATTCTGTTCCGATTTCTGAATCCACCATGACTTCAAAACCATCTTCCCCAGTGTAACCTGTACGAGCTAGGAATGCGGGTTGTCCAAAGATTGTTGTTTCTAGGTGTCCAAAGGCTTTGATGGGGGTTAAATCTGCTGTCACTAAGGACTGAAGATGGCTGGTAGCTTTTGGCCCTTGAACGGCGATTAAGATTTTATCCCGTGAATGGTCTTGAAATTCGACTGTTTTCAAATCCAGGTGTGCCAATATCCAGGATTTGTCTTTATCGGTGGTTGCGGCATTGACTATAATTACGATTTTTTGTGTACCAATGGTGTCTAGACCTTGGTAGTAAATAATTATGTCGTCAATAATTCCTGCTTGGGGATTTAATAATACTGTGTATTGAGCTTGACCGGGTTGCAGACGACTTAAATGGGAGGGAACTAAGTTTTCCAGTTGGTCAATGACGTTTTTACCTTGAAGAGTAAATTTACCCATGTGGGAAATATCGAACATTCCGGCATTATTTCTAACGGCTTCGTGTTCTTTGGTAATACTGGTATATTGTACAGGCATTTCCCAGCCTCCAAAGCTGGTAAAACGGGCTTTAAGTTCTACACCAGTTTGATATAAAGGGGTTCGTGCTAGAGATGGGGTGATATTTTCTTGATTAGCCACAGGTATTTTAGGCGATCGCACATCAACATTAATCTATCCTACGGGATTATCATTACTTGTCTTCCCCAGTGCTGTTTAATAATAAATAGTGTAAATGTTGAGATTTATTAAGCAAAAGTTATGAAGTATTGGCAAATACTCGCTGGTTTGGTTTTAGCAGTAGTGTTGTTTGTGTTTCCCCTGTCAGCACAAGCAGCAAGTTCTTCCAGCATTACCCGTTCTGCTGGGGAAAAACTACAAGGTCAGGATTTTTCTGGACAAAGTTTAATAGGTGTTGAGTATACCAACGTCAAGTTAGAAAATACGAACTTTAGCAATTCTGACTTACGTGGCGTTGTTTTTAACGGTACTTTATTGGAGGGTGTAAATCTGCATGGTGTAGATTTTAGTCAAGGTATTGCTTATTTAGCAAAATTCAAAAATGCTGATTTTAGTGATGCAATATTAACAGATGCAATGATGTTGCGTTCAGTTTTTGATCATGTTGATGTCACTGGTGCAGATTTTACCAATGCAATTTTAGACGGGGTAGAGACAAACAAACTCTGTCTTAAGGCTACTGGTGTAAATTCTAAAACTGGTGTAGATACTCGTGAATCTTTAGGATGTAGGTAAGAAAGATATGGGGTGTAGGGAAAGATAGTTTGTCCCACACCCAATGCTGATTAGCACAGATGAAAACTGTATAGAGGACTCCTATGTGATTTTTGATAGCTTGCGTGGCGTAGCCATACAAAACTCGGTACACCTTTATATTCTCAAATCCTCTTGCCTCTTGCCTTTTGCCTCTTGCCTTCCTACATAGGAAAATTCAGGAATCAAACCGGATGCCTATAGTTAAGCTGTCAATTATTTATTTTTCCTGGTGACAAGCTTTTCCGATGGGAAAAAGAGCAGTTGAAAGGGCATAATATGCCAACACGATCAACAATATTTGTCATCTTCACAAACATCAAGGAATTAAATATGCTGGAATTATTAGGTTCAGGTTTGGTTTCACTTTGGCTGGATATGGCTGGGGTCAAAATCCAACCTTTAAATGCTTTAGATGCATTGGCTTGGCAAAGTAGTCCTGGCTTTGTTATTGCCCCTGATCCAAACCCAGCAGGAGCTATAACGGTGCAGGAATATCTCAAGGGCTTGATGACTTCCAAGCTAGTAGCACAAAATCTGATCAAGCATCAGGGAATTTGGTTGCAGTCTGGACCGATGTTAATGGCTAATCACCAAGGGACAATACCTCTACCCGCAGCATCTTTAACTAAGGTGGCTACTTCATTAGCTGCTTTTAAAACTTTTGGGCCAGACCATCAATTTGAAACTTTGGTTAGTGCTACAGGCCCCATAGTCAATGGGGTGGTCAATGGTGATTTGGTGATTAGCGGTAGTGGTGATCCCATGTTTGTGGGTGAGGAAGCGATCGCACTTGGTAATGCGCTCAACAAAATCGGTATCAAGCAGGTTAAGGGAAATTTGGTAGTTGTTGGCAATTTCGCCATGAATTTCCAACGTCATCCTCTGTTAGCAGGACAATTACTCAAACAAGCACTAGATCACAAAACCTGGAATCGTTCTGTGATTTACCAATATTCCATCATGCCCAAGGGAACACCTAAACCCCAAATAGTAATAGCTGGTACTGTGAAAGTAGCAGCACAGCCCAACCCTAAACAAACTATATTGGTGCGTCATCTCTCCTTACCGTTAAAGGAAATAATTAAGGAGATGAATGTTTACAGTAATAACGACATAGCAGAAATGTTAGCGGAGTCGGTCGGAGGAGCAAATGTAGTAAAAACAACCGCAGCGGATCTTGCCAATGTACCACAGTCGGAAATTCAGTTAATTAATGGTTCTGGACTGGGACGAGAAAATCGGATTTCCCCCAGAGCCGTATGTGCTATGTTCATGGCATTACAAAGAGAAGCATCTTTTCATCAGTTGACTTTAGCTGACTTGTTCCCCATGTCCGGTTTAGATCACCGGGGTACATTACACTCTAGACATTTACCCGGTGCAACTGTGATCAAAACTGGTACTCTCAGTGATGTCAGTGCTTTAGCTGGAGTTTTACCCACACGCGATCGCGGTTTGGTCTGGTTTGCTATCATCAATCGTGGTTACAATGTCTCCAGTTTTCGGGCTGAACAAGATAAACTTTTACAACATCTGGTCAAAGAACTGCAAGTATCATCTGGTGTTCCTACCGCGCTTACTCCCCACTCACCGAAAAATACTGTACCAAAATTAGGCGTACCCAGCCGCAATGAAATTTTGTATAGAAGTTGAATAGGGAACAGGTGACAGGTGACAGGTGACAGGTGACAGTAAGAAGGCAAAAGGCAAAATGCAAAAGTTTATTCTTCCCAATTACCAATTACCAATTACCAATTACCAATTTAATACTGGGGAATAATTTCTGTTACTACTCTACCGTTGCTTCTGCCACCTTTAACAACAATATTTTCTGTTTGCAGATTACCGACCGCGGTTTCACCCTGAAAATTTAACGGTGGATCTACTTGACGATAAACCACATTCCCCTGTGCTTCTAGTAATTTTTTTTCTAAATACCAAGTAAGTAGATTTGATTTTAAAGATTGCTTGCGTTGTCCTACAGCATTCACATTGCCTGTTAAATAAACAGTTTTTTGGGGAATTTTCATTTCTGCTTGATTACCAGTTACAGTCACATTTTCAGCTTGGTGAAAAACACGCACAGGGGAATTTGCTTTAACTATTTCTTCATTGACATTCCAAGTCATAGAGTTACTAACTATTTGCATAGGTGGCTCTACTAACTCTAGTTTGGCTTTAGGTTCAATAGTTGCAATTTTGGTTTTTAAATTAACTTCAGCAGCATTTCCTTGACCACGGTCAGTAATTTTATTATCCTTATAGCGGTCAATTTGAATGGGGCGATCGCTAATTAATTTTTCTTCTTTAATTTGCCAAATTAATTTTTCAGTTCGCATTTGTAACTGAGGATCAGCAGATGTTGCAACTACTTTGCCAGAAAATTCTATTCGTTGTTCGCGGGTTTTGACTCTTGCTTCTTGAGCCATTGCTTGTAGTTGTTTATGAGTCCCATTTAATTGATTACGAACAATTAATAAATCTTCTTTAGGTCGCCATTCTAATTCATTACCTTTTAAAATAGTGCCATTACGGGGATCAGTAGCAATAATCTTACCTTTAAGGAATAGCTGTTTACCATCCTGCTGAATATCCGCTGTTTCCGCTTTAATTGTGTAAACTATTTTACCATCTTGGTAGAGTTCACCATCGGGATTTTGTGCTTCACCAATTTCCTTCTCTTTGGTATATTTTGCCTTTTTAGCTTTGACTTTCCAAATTGGTCTACCTACTTCATCAAATTGTTCTAAAGCCACGCCAAAAAAAGTTAACTTACTATTGGTATCCTGATTAGATGAATCCCCTGTATTTGGTTTATTAGGAGTAGGATTACCACAAGCAAACAAACCAATGACCAAAAATAAGGTCAAAGGCAGGTAAGACCAATTTTGTGGTAATTTGAAATTATCATCAGAATAGAAGCGGGAAGATTTGGTTTTACTTCCTCCCTGAAGTTGTGAATTTGTGCTTCCATTCTTCCTGCCTTGTTGATCTTGCATGATTATTCGGGAATTTCTAGATGTCCTTCGCTATCTCTAGGATCGTCCAAGAATCCCAGACTCGATAATGGTCGATAAGGATAGCTTTGACGGGGTGTTTTTTGAATATCTTCTTTGATGGCTTCTAAATCAATATAGCGATCGCTCACATTAATTAAGCTATCACTAGTCATAGACCGCAAACTCACCACCTCTACCCTAACACCCCGATAACTGACCGAATTTACAGCATAAGCCAAATCGCCATCACCACTAACTAAAACAGCGGTATCATAGGAATCGACCAACGCCATCATATCAACAGCTATTTCCACATCTAGGTTAGCTTTTTTTGACCCATCTGGCAGTTGCACCAAATCCTTAGCAATGACCCGATAACCGTTCCGACGCATCCACAACAAAAACCCCTGCTGTTTTTCATTCGTCCGGTCTACACCAGTGTAGAAGAAAGCCCGCAACAGTCTTGAACCGCCAGTTAAACGGCATAAAAGCTTAGTGTAATCTATTTCGATTCCTAATTGTAAAGCCGCATAAAATAAATTTGAGCCATCAATAAAGATGGCCACACGACCACGATTTTCTAAAACTTGTTCTGGTGTAAAAATAGAATCATTTTCCAAATTATTCAACATCATTGTCATACCTCGGTTGTTATCCCTGTTATTTTGAGTAGAAATCACGAATACCATTTTGGATTATGGATTATGGATTGGAAATCGCTTGATGCGTTTAGGTTATGTACATCCATTTGTTGCCATCATTTTTCTTTCTTGGTATAAGTTTTACATAATTGTTAGATTGGCTTATGATAATGTGCCGGGGCTGAATTTTTTAGCCCCGTTCAGTCTTTAAACTCAATCAAAAATGGCAAGTGTTAATCGTTTTTTAGGGTATCTATCCGTTTAAAAATGGGTTGGGGTGTACCCAACTGTTGTTTATCTGATAGCAAGCCCCATATTGCATGGGTACTAAAAGGCGCAACAATTGAAGTTTCTATTTGATCGTTAAAATTAATTCCCCAGCCTAGTTGCTGATAAATATCACTGCTAATATTGGGAATAATCGGGGATAGGAGATAAGCTGCTAGTCTCACAGATTCAAGAACTGTGTACAACACCACTTCTACTTCCTCCTGTTTTCCCTGTTTATATAATGACCAAGGAGCTTGTTCATCAATAAACTTATTACTGGCTTGTACCAGCGACAAAACAGAGTGGCAGGCTTCATTAAAAGCTAAAGCTGTGTATGCTTGTTTCACCTGTTCCCCCAGACCTAAGCCAATCGCTTTTAAAGCATTTTCATTGGGAATCGCTTCTGGATCGATTGACGGCACTTTACCAGTGCAGTATTTCTTCACCATGTTCAAGGTACGATTTAACAAATTACCTAAATCATTTGCCAAATCTGCATTAAGAACATTGATGAACCTAATTTCATTAAAATCTCCATCCTTGCCAAATTCGATTTCCTTAAGGAAGTAATAACGAACGGCATCACTACCATAACGTTGGACTAATGAGATAGGATCAAGGGTATTACCCAGAGTTTTTCCCATTTTTTGACCATCTTTAGTCAAAAACCCATGTCCAAATACTCGCTCTGGTAAAGGTAAACCAGCTGACATCAGCATTGCTGGCCAATAAACTGCATGGAAACGCAATATATCTTTACCAATTAGGTGTAGATTGATAGGCCACCATTTTTCTAAAGCATTGGCTAAAGTCGGTTCTGCATCAGGTTCTAACAATGCTGTTACATAACCAAGCAGCGCATCAAACCAAACATAAAGGGTATGTTTAGGATCTACCGGTACTGGAAAACCCCAATCGAGATTTACCCGCGAGATCGAAAAATCTTGTAAACCTTGACCGACAAAGTTGAGAACTTCATTACGTCGGCTTGGTGGTTGAATAAAATCTGGGACAGATTGGTAAAATTCCTCTAGTTTAGTTTGATACTTGGATAGACGGAAAAAGTAATTCTGTTCATCTCGCCACTCTACTTCTTTGGTAGTATGTATAGGGCAGCGTTTTCCATCTAGTAGTTCTCGTTCTTCCTTAAATTCTTCGCAGGATACACAATACCAGCCTTTTTGTTGTCCTTGGTAAATGTCGCCATTTTCCCAAACTCTCTGGAAAAATTCTTTGACTATGGCGTGATGGTTCAACGCAGTAGTGCGACTAAAGCGATCATATTGAATGTTGAGAACCTGCCACAAATTGATGAAACTGGGTACAATTTGATCACAAAACTCCTGTGGTGGTTTTTCTAAACTGGCTGCTGACCGCTGGATTTTCTGCCCATGTTCATCCGTACCGGTAATTAGCAGTACCTGATGTCCTAATAAGCGTTGAAACCTAGCTACAACATCCGCAGCCATTGTGGTGTAAGCACTACCAATATGGGGTACATCGTTTACATAGTATAGAGGTGTGGTCAGTGCAAAGGTTTTTGAAGTTTTATTCACTAGATTCATACACAATAAAAAACAAATTATTAAACAGATTTTTTGCTTAGTTAATCCTGTAAAACCAGGTAATTATATAACATTGCAACTATTTTTTCAAACTTTAACTTAATATTAGCAAATTTCTCACCTCAATAATTGTTTTTTAGTATCTAAAAATTCTACTGATTTATCCAAAAATTACGGTAAATACTTGTTACTAATCATGTTGTAAGCTGTTTATTACTAAATTTTGATGCTCCTATTAATCAATCAAAATCTATAAATATTAGGCTTAATCTCTCAAATATCTGATTTATACATTTCTATCTGATCACCCAGCATGGTGTTATTAATAGATGCTGAAGCTTATGGTAAAGAAATGTAAAAATTACATCAAGAAAAAATGCGAAATTTTTACAAAAAATATACTAATTGATTGAAGATAGGAAATTGGGGAAGGAAAATCACTTTTAGGAATTGTCAATTATGAATTACCTGCCTTAAGTGAGTTTGTGAAGGATAGGTTAAGCGATTTCACTTATTTATATATAATTCATTCAAACTTCACTAAAATCTGTAATCATAGTTTCAGACTCGGCTTATTTTTATCTCGAAAAGTTGATTTTAGTCATTATTCATTGGTCATTAATTCATCTCCTCATCTCCCTACCCTCTTTACTGTCACCTGTCACCTGTCACCTGTCACCTATCTTCCCCATGATTGCCAATGAAACGGTAAAGTAAAACAAGGTCTAATAGATTGTAGATACATTGGCAAAATGGCAGACGTTAAACTTAAACCTTGTTTCCTGACTCCCAAACGAGTGCAACCAGAATATCCGCTGTTTGTCTATTTGCCTGGAATGGATGGAACTGGTCAACTGTTGCGATCGCAAACTGCTGGCTTAGAAGTAGGCTTTGATGTCCGTTGTTTAGCGATCCCCAGACAAGACCTCACAACCTGGGAGGTGCTGACTAGTAATGTTTTAGACTTAATTCACGCAGAATTAGAAAAAAGTTGTCACCGTCCAGTTTATTTATGTGGAGAATCTTTTGGTGGTTGTTTGGCTATGAAAGTCGCTACCCAATCACCACATTTATTTAAACGTATTATTTTAATTAATCCCGCTTCAGCTTTTCAACTGCGACCTTGGTTGAACTCTTTATCTCAACTAACTGATTTAGTACCATCATGGTTTTATGATGTTGGTGCATTGGGATTGTTACCATTTTTGGCATCGTTATCACGGATGTCTAGTAGTATTCGCCATGAACTACTCAGAACTATGCGTTCTTTACCCGCAGAAACAGTCAATTGGCGTTTGTCGTTGTTGCGTGAGTTTCATATTGAAGAGGAAAAATTGCAACAACTCAAACAGCAGGTCTTACTGATAGCCGGGGGAAGCGATCGCTTGCTACCTTCTGTGAGTGAGGTAGAACGGTTAGATAATATTTTACCTAATTCTCAAAATTTAATCTTACCTGATAGCGGTCATGCTTGTTTGTTAGAGGAAGATGTGAATTTGTATGCAATTTTGAAAGAAAATGAATTTGTAGAAACGCTAAAACCCATTCACGCTACTAGGATTTAGAGCATTCCCGGTCTGTTGTAAGTCAGGAGTCAGGAGTCAGGAGTGAGATTTTATCAAAATCATCAAAGTTGATTAAAAAAGCCTTTATTCTCCTGACTCCTGAATTTTTACAACAATTTCAATTTTCTGACTTGATACTGATCACATCTTGCTTGCCATTTTTATCATCTTCTTCTTGTTTTTTCTCTTGGACAACTTGGCTGGCATAAACTTCTACATCACGCTGAATAATATCTTCTATTTGATTTGCAAAAGCCGTAAATGCTTGTTCATGGTTAATACAATTGACATAAGATCCCGTCAGTTGAAAAAATTGCCAACCTTGAGTTTTCAAAGATTCAGCCGTGCGGCGATAATGCCGCCAACGTTCACCATAGTGGAAAAATTCTTCAATAGCAGCACTCATAGCCACGATTTGACTGAGGCTAAAAGTTAACCAGACAATGCTATCTCGAATTTCAATATTATTAATATTCAGACTAACCAAAGCAGGGAGGGCGACACCGCCAATAATCGTAATTAAACGCAAAGTATAATACCGATTTCGTGCCTTACCTGCTTGTGCTTCCATCCAAAGCAGTTGATCTAACCAACGGGAAGTTAAAAAATGTTGATATAATTCTGGCAGATTTAATGCTTCAATGATGTTGATAAAATCTTGCTTTAAAAACTCCCGATAAGGGTCTTGATTTGCCATGATTCACTCCTTAATTAGAAAGTAAATTAGTAATGGTATTGGTTAAGGTTTCCCAGCCGGCTTCTAAGTCGATTGTTTGCAATTTTCCAGAAGCAGCTAATTCTTTAGCTCGGTCATCGGTGGCGTTACCATGTAAAGCAGAAGCTAGTTTATCAGCTGTTCTGCCACTACCTGCGATCGCCATTACCAATCGTCCAGCGTTAACGCTATTAGCCGCATCTAGAAAAGTGATTTCTCCGCCATTTATCAGTATAGTTACCGAGGGAGCGCCCTCTGCTAATACAGTTGCAACTTCTACTATCCAAGGTGATTCATCCCCCCAATTACAGCCTGGAATCAGCACAAAATGAGTATGATTTGGTTCTAGGGGTGTGGCATCATCAGCTACAGTAGTAGTTTGAGCAGGGAGGATTACTTTGCCTGTGGGTGCTACACCAACCAGGGGAAATTGGCCATTGATTTGCCTACGAGCGTGACCGATTAATTGCATCACTCCGGCATCTGTACCGCCATCGACAACATAAGTACCCAAGGTTTGGGCTATGGGGGCTAACACTTCCACAAATAAGCTTTGGATACGGATAAAATCGGCTGTACTAATCTGACTTGCACCTCCAACAATGACTAAACTGGGACGAGAACCAATTAGCCCCAATTGCTCCAGTGCTGTTGGTAATTCTGATACTTCAGATACTTTGACTGCTGTTGCTGTTTGCCCCTGATTGAAAGTTAGCTGCAAAAAATTTTCCATTTAGCAGATTTAAATTATATAAAGTTACCGAAATTCCACTTATACCAAATTAAGATGAAACTGCATATAAGTAAGATTTCAAGTAGAATTAACCGCCGATAAACACAGATAAACGCAGATAAATACGAATGAATTAATGGATTTCATAATTCTGTGCAGCCTCACATAAAGTATGTATTAAAGAGGGTTGAGTTCAGAAATTGAAGATGGAGCAAATTCTCCCAGATCATACAGGGATAAGAGTTTAGACCAATCATCTTGATGAATGGTGCGATATTGTGCTAGTTGGCTAATGGTTTCATGCCAGATGTTATTTTCTGCATACAGAACATATTGGTTTTGAGGAGGGGTGTTATTTAGCTGCTGTACAAGAGTAGAGTTGGCTTCAATTCGTTTAATCCAACCATCAACAGAAATTTTTGTTTCTGAACCTTCGTCATTGGTACAAGTAATGGTGAAATACCAGCGGTATCGCTGATCAACAGAGAGGGGTTTTTCAGTTTTGGGAAGGCTAAAATGGACTATGCCTTTTTTGTCAGGTAAGGGAAGTTGTAACGGTTTGGTTAAGACAGATTTTTTCTGTTCATCCTGCAATCTGAATTTGGCTGGGGGAGACTGGGAATCACCACCAAAGGGCAGATAAAACCAGAATTCAGGATATTCCTTTGTTGTTAAGCCTTCATTGTTTTCAGGAGCTAAAGCTATGAGGTTCTTGCTGTCTATTTGAGAGCATTTTGAGCGGGTTGCTCCTCCACGCGATCGCCCGGAAGCGGATCCTTCCCTTGTTCTACCAGTAAAAATTGACTGGATGCGCTCAAAAGCAGATTGAGCTTGTGCTTGTGGCAGAAATATAGGGGAAAGCAAACTTCCAGAACACAGAGTTGTGAGTGTGCAGATGGTGATAGTTTTTTGTAAGAGCGATCGCTTGATCATGATTTCATAACCTCCTGAGTAAACTAAACTTTTCGTAATTGATAAGTTAAAAACACAACTCCTCCACCTGTAGCCAGTAATGCTAAGGCTGGTGGTACAAAAGGAATCCAACCGCTTTGGTAAACTAGAATTAAATAGCAGACAAGGTAGATACAGCTAACAGAACCAACCACAGCCACTACCAAATGCAGTGGGCGATTTAATCGCCAACAAACCATAGCTCCCACCAAAGACCAGCCAAACATCCACAGTGTTTCATAGCCAATAGACCACCACCAAATCAACGGGCGATTATCTAAAACGGCGCTGATTATCTGGCTGATCATCTGTCCGTGCAAAGTTACTCCTGCAACATCGCCATAGGGTGTATTCCAATAGTCGGCTTGTCTACTTTGTCTATCAGTGAAACCAATCAGTACAATCCGATTTTTGATTTTCTCTGGAGCAACTTTGTTGTCTAAAACATCGACAATACTGACTCTGGGAGCAAATTTACCAGGCTCACCGTCAGAGACCCGGTATTTGAGCATTGTTTGATAGCCTTTGAGTTGGTTATTCATACTCTGATAACCACCTCCATTACCCATGAGTTGGGGAATGTGAGTTTGGCCAAACTGCATATTCGGCTGATATTCTTTACTCTCTGGATCGAAGGGAGATATGTATTGCTGTTTTTGGGCTTCTAAATAGTGCCGAGTAATTACTAAACTTAAGGATTCCCTGGTATTGCAATATTTAGGATCTGGTTCTTGCATCAAATAGCTGCGTCGGATGTACCAACCACCACCGCTATCATCATCGACCATGTCACTAAACCCAACCCGATCTAATGACACTTCGGGAGGATGCTGAAAGCCAGGAATTTTCTCACCCCGTTCATTTTCATAACTGCTTTTACAAACTACGTACAGGGCTTTGGTTTGCTTCATGGTTTCTGCCAAACTACCTTGGGCGGGAAAATTCCGCACGAAGTCTAAACCGATCGCACTGGGTTGAGATGCCGATAAAATTTTCAGTACATCATCTAAGGCCGCATCGGCAATTGAGCCTCTACCATTTTGATATTTGGGATTTTCTCCCAATTTGTCTAGGCTTTCTGGATCAACGTCCACCATCAGCAAGCGTTCATCTGGGGATTCATTGGGACGCAACCGCATCATCTGATCATAAAATGCTAGTTCTAATGGTTGGGTGAGTCCAAAGAAAAACCTGCCGATAAACATCAAGACTGTTACACCCAAGCTAGTCAGTAAAACGCTACGGGGCTTGATTTTGCGATAGGGAAGAGCGCGACTAGCTGCCAAATATGCCAGATGCAGTTCTGTGGGGGCTGGTTCTTTGTTTTCGGATTGTTTGAGCCATTCTTCTGACGCTATTAAGTCTTTACCCCGGACTACAAAACTGTCATCTCTTCCCTGTTGATCCCACTCTTTAGCCTTGAGTAATAACCGAGTGTGCGATCGCACATAATCCGGGTCTGTGTCCAAAGTTCTAGTCAGTTCGCCAAAGTTGGTAAGAAAGTCTCCCCCATATTTGCGGAAATCAATCCACTGCACTTTCGCTAAACCTGGATGGAGATTAGCAGGATCAACTTCTCTCAGCAGTACAGTAACAATTCGCTTATTCAATTTCATTGCATACTCTACTTCTGTAGCACAGTATGGAGAACTGATAGCATGAGGAGAAATAATAAATAAAAAGTTGTTGGCACATTCAATACCTCGGTAAATCTCCTGTTCAAAATCTGTACCCGAAGCTATACTTTCTTGATCAAACCAAGTCCGCTTATTTTGAATTTGCAATGTATCATTCAGCTTGCGAGCAAAATCAGAATCCGCACGAGAATAGGAAATAAATACATCGAGAGAAGCTTCTGGTGGTTGCTTGAGACTTTCTGTAATAAATTTTTCTTGTAATGGTGTGGGTGGATGTTGTGCATTCTGCTTTCCTACCTTCAACCAAGCCTCAGCATTGCGGAGATTGTAGCCTCGTAATAAAATATTAGGATTACACTTTTGTCGTTCCCACTTCAAAGCTTTTGCTAACAGGATTTTATTTTGCTCGTAATAAGCTGCATCTTGCCGCAGGACATTAATTAGATTTCCCGTATCTATCTGATATTCTTTTTCTCCCTCACCATCTATAAAATTGATGAACTGTAAGGAAGCTAATTCTGGAGGAATCAAATTTACATCTATATCCTCAATCAATAAAGGAATAATCCGCTTTTTCAAAGACAAAGCATAGGATAATTCCATCTGACAGTATTCTGAAGCCAAAGATCCCCTAGACATGAGAAAAACACAATTATCTGCTTCTTCAATGCCTCGGTAAATAGCCTCTAAAAAATCTGATCCTGATTTAATATCTGTTTTATTTGTCCAAACCGTGAAGCTTTCCCGCATCAAAGTTTTGGCCAGTTTATCCATGAAAGTTCTCTCCTGTTCTGAGTAGGAGAGGAACACCTGAGTCATCAGGTTATTAGCGTTTTTGGTACTTTCACAAATAAACTCACAATGTAAGTCTGTTGGCTCACAGGGCGGTTGTTCTTCTGGGAACTTAGTTTTTAACCAATTTTCAGCTTTTCCCCTTTCTTCTCCAATTAATAGGTATCGTGACTGTTTTTGCTCCCGTTCCCATTCCAGTGCTTTCGCTAATAAATAGGTGTGCTGATGCACATATTCTTGATGACGGGAAAATATTTCTAAAAGTCCAGCGAAAGATTTTTCAAAATCATCTATACCCTCACGGAAATATACCCAGTTAATTTTACCAATGGCAGGGTGCATATTGGGAAAACTGGAGTGTAATCCTTGGGCTTTGTATGTTTCCCACTCGCTGGGTTCTTTTCCAGGATTGCGTTGCTGCCAGGTTTCTTGAGTAATTTGTTCTACGTGCAGCAGAGGAATAATTCGTTTGTTGCACCGGAGTGCTAATTCAATTTCTTTGCGACAGTAAGGTGAGTTAATAGAGTGCGGTGCAATGATGAACAAAAAATTGTCTGACTTTTCAATCCCGTCATCAATTTGGTTCTGGAAATCAACACCCAAAGGAATATCATTTTGGTCAAACCAAATATCCAAACCCTTTTCTACCAGTCTGTCATGGAGTAAAGTAGCAAAAGCTTTGCTATCTGCTCTCCCATAAGAAATAAATGCATCCTCAAAGCTATTCATGTTTTTATAAAAGTATTTTCAATACAACATGATTGAAAAGCAAAATCTTTTCTATAACAAGTTATATTTTCAACAATATTTGACACAGACACATAATACCTTATAATTTCTGTAAAATATAGAAATTACACTGATTTTTTTTGTAAAAAAATGTAATATTTAATTTAAGACCGTAAATTAGGTTTGTATTGGCTTCTGTCAAATTTATTACATTTTGCAGCATAAGAATTACAAATACTTACCATGAATAAAAACAGGGATGTGGTTATTGACAAGCAAAAAAGTTTACATTACATAGCTAGTAAGATGGTTGCTCCCATAATTGGGGCAACATTTATTACTAGTACCCCTGCTTTAGCACAAATTCAACCAGATGACACTTTAGGAAATGAAAGTTCTCGTATAACTTCCGGTGTCAATGCTGATTTAATAACAGATGGAGCAAGAAGAGGAAGTAGTCTATTTCATAGTTTCTCAGAATTTAATGTCAACAATGGACAAAGGGTATATTTTGCTAATCCTTCAGGTGTCAATAATATTTTTAGTCGGGTGACAGGTAGTAATGTCTCTCATATTTTGGGAACGTTGGGAGTAAATGGTGCAGCAAATCTGTATTTACTCAATCCCAATGGAATTATTTTTGGTAAAGATGTACAGTTAGATATTCAAGGTGCATTTTTTGCAACTACAGCTAATAGTTTTACATTTCCTGATGGGAGTGAATTTAGCGCAACTAATCCCCAAATGCCATTATTTACAACGAGTGTACCAGTGGGTGTGCAGTTTGGTTCACAACCAGGGGATATTAGAAGTCGGGGAAATTTAACAATACAAAATGACTTGACACTAAAGGGGGGAAAGTTAGACTTACAGGGAGAAGTAAGATCAGGTGGAAATGTCACCTTAACAGCAACAGAAAATATTAATTTCGACCTGATTTCAACCACTCCTAATTCTGGAAATGCAGGTTCTGTAGCTCTTGAAGCCAAAGAAGATATAATTGGTAATTTGATATCTACTGCGAGTTTTAAAAGCCAAAGTAATAATGGTAGTAGCGGCAATATTTCACTGAAATCTGAGCATGGTAAAGTGGTAATCAGAGGTGGAATTTATAAGGGAACTAATACTGTTGATGATAAGGATCGTTATTTTGCACTAGGTGCGTTTGTAGATAGCTATTCATTAGATACCAACTACAAAGCGGGAAATATAACTATTCAAGCTAATAAAGATATAGATATAGGTTCAAACTTGAAAAGCCCTCCATCAGGAGCTATAAATGCTTCTGTGTTGGCGAAAGGTGAAAAAGCAAATGCTGGGAATTCTGGAACTATACAACTTACCAGCACCAGTGGAAATATCACAGTAAATGGGGGAATATTCACAAATTCAACTGTAGATAAAGGTAATGGAAACTCTGGGAACTCTGGAGATATTATACTGACAGCGAAACAAGGTGCAATTACTGTGTATCCTAACGGTGGTGGAGCGATTGTTACAAAAAGCATCGCTAATGATCATGGTACAACAGGTAATGCAGGGAGTATAAAACTTGAGGGTCGTAAAATTACTATTAAGGGTAGGGAAAAAAGAGAAAATCCATCTAATCCAGATGTTACTACCCAATCTAACCAAACAGGTAATTCTGGAAGCATTCGTTTTATAAGTCAAACACCACTCACATTACAGGGACTGATTATTGGTACTGATGCTAAGGATGGTCAAGGTGGAGATGTGATAATTAATGCTCCTTCTATCACTTTAAACAATACCCAAATTATTGCAAAAACTTCTGGAACTGGAATTCCAGGAGATATTTTACTCACAGCCGACAGAGATGTTTCTCTAGTCAATAATAGCCAGATTACAAGTGATGCCCAAAACGATAAATACGAAGACTTTAAAATTCAGATTTACTCTGAAAGCGGTTCTGTTTATATGAATGGGGCTACAGTTAAAGCCGACAATAGAGGTTCTGGGTTAGCTGGAATTATCTATATGAATGCCCCAGATAGTATCCAAATAATTAACAATAGCCAAATCAATGCAGATGGAAATTTTGGAATTATTTTGGTTGGATATTCACCTTCATCCTCATTCGTTGCACAAACTATTGAGATTAATAACAGTCACTTAACAACAACAGACAAAAATGAAAGTCAGACCAATACTAGTAACACTTCAAAAGCAGGAGCGATTATTATTCAATCTAATGAAAGCGCATCCATTACAAACAACAGTAACCTTAAAGCCGTTACTAGTGGGGATGGAAAAGGCGGAAATATTTTAATAGAAACAAGCTCCCTATCTATCAGTGATAGCTCTACATTAGATACTTCCACAGAAGGAAAGGATAATGCTGGGAATGTATATATCAATGCCAGAGATAGTTTAACACTGCAAACACAAGCCAGCATTTCTAGTATTGCGACAGCCACAAGTCAAGGTAGCGCAGGTACAATTGAAATTACAGCCCCAAAAATTACCCTCAGAAGCGGGGCAAAAATAGAAGTTAACAGTACAAATACTGTTTCAACGAGTAAAGCCGGAAATATTACTTTTTTAGATAATCAGTACCTTAAACTGGATGACAACGCCTCTATCACTGCTAAAAATGACGGGGGTAATGGTGGCGATATTACAATAAATACACAGAATTTACTTCTGCGTCGCAACAGTGAGATTTCCACTACTGCTGGTTCAGAAAATACTCGTGGTAATGGTGGCGAAATTACCATCAATGCAGAAAATGGTTTTGTGATTGCAGTACCATCAGAAAACAGTGATATTATTGCTAACGCCTTTGGTGGCACAGGTGGAAAAATTAATATTAATGCTAGTCGTGTGTTCGGATTGCAAACACGGGGAAAGTTGAATACAGAACAATTACAAGGGATTAGAAATAATAATAGTAGTGAAATCAGTGCTAGTTCTGATATTGGTGATGATGGACAAGTAGCAATTCAAACTCTCAGTGTTGATCCTAGTCAAGGACTGGTGCAACTACCCACAGACTTAGTAGACTTAACAGGGTTAATTGCTCAAGGTTGTGGTAATAACAATACTGTCGCTAAGGGTCAGAGTGCATTTGTTGTCACTGGTAGAGGAGGATTACCACCTAGCCCTGATGATGCTTTGAGTGCTGGAACTCTACCAACCGAATGGGTGACAAGAGATACTAATATATATAGTAATAATTCCGAAGAAACGCAAATAACACAAAAGCAGGAGATAGACTCTTCACCATTAGTAGAAGCTGTGGGGATGGTACGCAATGGGGAGGGTGATATAGTTTTAACTGCCCAACCTGTGACTGCTAGAGGTTTTCAGTCTGGTTTACCTTCTCTAGGATGTAATGTTGCTCAAAGGGAGGGTAAATAATGTATTTTTCTCTAAAAATTGGCTTTTTGGCTAGGTGCGAGATGTTCCTACTACCTGCAATACTGGTTTATTGCCTTAACCCAGAACCACTGTTTGCACAGGTAGCGCCTGATCCAAAACCTCCTTCTACTCAACCTTTACCAGAATCGCAATCTCTACCGACTTTACCACCTCCAGACGAATTATTGCCTATTCCCACACCAATACCCAACCAACCGGAAGTAAGTCCAGAGAGGCTACCCACTACGTTGGTGGTGAATGAGTTTAAGTTTGTGGGAAATACGGTTTTTAGTGGGGAAGAACTGGCGAAAGCTGCTGCTGCTTATACCAAACGCCCTGTTACTTTTACTGAACTGCTACAACTGCGTTCTGAATTAACAAAATTGTATATAGATCAGGGTTATGTGAGTTCTGGTGTGATTATTCCTCCTCAAAATATTAAAAACGGGGTGGTGGTGATGCAAGTGGTGGAAGGGAGTTTAGAAAAGATTAATGTGATTGGTACGCGGCGTTTGCAAAAGAGTTATATTAGCGATCGCCTTTCCCTAGCTGCTGGTAAACCATTTTCGCGCGATCGCCTGTTAGAAGGGTTACAAATTTTACAGCTTAATCCACTGATAAAAAGTATATCTGCGGATTTACAAGCCGGTATTCGTCCTGGAACAAATATCTTAGAAGTGAAAGTCACTGAAGCAGATTCTTTTAATACCCAAATAGTAGCAGATAACGGGCGCAGTCCCAGTGTGGGTAGTTTTCGACGGCGAGTTGTTCTCAATGAAGCCAACTTATTAGGATTGGGAGATAATATCAACATCAGTTATACCAATACCGATGGTAGTAATGGCTTGGATGTCAGCTATAGCTTACCAGTTAACCCCCGTAACGGTAAACTAACTTTTGCTTATGGAAGCAGTGGTAGCGAGATTATAGAACATCCTTTTAATAGCTTAGATATTACATCCAGGTCACGCTACTATGAATTAAGCTTCCGTCAACCAATTATCGAAACTCCCAGCCAAGATTTTACCCTGGGACTAACAGCCAGCCACCAAACCAGTCAAACTTTTTTAGGAGAAGATAACATTGGTCCGTTTCCTCTGGCGGTTGGTGCTGATAATCAGGGAAGTACCCGTGTTTCTGCTGTACGATTTTTCCAAGAGTGGAGTCAACGCAGTAGCCAACAAGTAATAGCAACCCGTTCTCAATTTAGCTTGGGATTGGGTTTTTTAGGCTCAACAATCAATGAAAATGCACCTGATAGTCATTTTTTGAGTTGGCGCGGACAAGGACAGTGGTTACGTCTCCTAGCGCCGGATACCTTACTGTTACTACAAGCAGATATACAATTAGCAAATAGACAACTTTTAGCTATGGAACAATTTGGTCTTGGTGGACAAACCAGCGTGCGGGGATACCGTCAGGATAATTTATTAACTGATAATGGCTTGCAAACAACCGCAGAGATAAGGTTACCCATTTTGCGTGTTCCTGAAATGCAGGGGGTTTTACAATTAACGCCTTTTGTAGATATGGGTACTGGTTGGAATAATGGCGGTTCTAATCCTGATCCTAACACTTTGGTTAGCACTGGTATGGGTTTGCTTTGGCATCAGGGGAATAATTTAACAGCGCGTTTAGATTGGGGTATCCCATTAACTTCTGTTGATACTAAGAAGGAATCTTGGCAGGAAAATGGATTATATTTTTCTCTTAATTATAAGTTGTGAATTGCTTCACGAAAAGAGTCAAAAACAAGAATTTTTAGAAAAAGTCCCCCTTGCAAAGGGGGATTTAGAGAGATACTCTTAATCTGATTCTGATAAATTAGAGTTAATTAGCTGTTGAAAATCTTCTACAGAATTAACACTAATTGCTGACACAAAAAATTGTTCTAACAAAGATGTATCATCAATTTTATTAATGTTTTTAACCAGATTTTCGGAAATATTCCCAAACCTTACCTGCAAAAGTTTGATAATATCTTGTTTCCGAGTTCTTTCTATTGCCCGTCTTTCAATATTACTTAACAACGGCATTTTTCGTCCCTCCTGATAATTGGCTAATTTTTGTTCAAAACTTGATTGTAGTTCTTCAGATAAAGCCATCATTAAATCAATGACTTTATACAAATCAGCAATTTCTTTACGGTTATAGCCTCTTTCGTAAAGTAACCTAGCTAAATTCCATTTCCATTGTTCCCTGGTTGATAAATTGCTAGTAGTGGCTTTGGTTTTCAAATGTGCCATTACTACTATAGCAAAAATATTATTATCTTGCTCCAGGTCTTCCCACTGATAATCTAGAAGTTTAACAATCGAAAAGTTGAAAAGCAGTTGACTGTTTCCTAAACCATATTGGTAAGAATTTGGTCGCCAACTTTTAGTTTCATCTCCGAGTATGGCTAAACTAATGACTGGTTTTTGATACAAATCAAAAGCTCGATAGTTGTAGATAAACATTCTTTGGGCAAATTCTTTATCATATTGACTTTGCACCTCGACATGAATTAATATCCAAACTTCTTGATTATCTAATAACCACACCTGAAATAACTTATCAGCTTGGCGGTTTTGTGTTTTCGCTGAAGCAGTAATCTGTTCTAATTCTTTATCTAGAGAAATGGGGGTTTTCGTCCAATCAATTTGTTGATGAATTTCTGGATAGAAGAAGGTGAGAAATGAATCAAAATAATCTCCTATCGCTTCCTTCCAGGTTTCATCATAGTTGGCTGTAATTTCAGTCATTTTGCTCAAAACAGTGGAAATTATTTTTTAGTAACCATGCAATTTTAGCAGTTTGGCACATACACCTTGACAATTGGCTCATTTTATTACAGCATTTTTATATATTTATATTGATCTATTTCTTCCTTACTTTGCGTCTTTGATCCTACCCTGTGGGATCTGATGACGGAGATTGACTTTTTACGCGAAACTTACCATAAATTAAAAATGAGCAATTTAAAATTACAAAAGAGGACGAAAATTTTCAAAATCCACTCTTTCCTGCGTTATGGAATTTTGGCTTTTCTCACTGCTATATTGTGCATCTTTACTTGGCCTGTAGTTGCTCAGAACAAAAATACCACAACAGTAGTTAATCTTCCCCAGGAACAACAAGCAAAAACTCTTTATATAGAAGGAAGATTTGCCGAAGCTGTTAATTTACTACAGCAAGCAGAGCAAGTTTATGAAAAAAATAACGATGCTGTCGGACAGTCTGTAGTGCTGAGTAATTTGGCTTTGAATTTTCAACAATTAGGACTGACTGTACAAGCCAATCAAGCAATAGAAAATGCTATTAATATTTTGCAAAAAACTCAAAACTCTGGACAGAGTTTAACAGTTTGGGCGCAAGTTTGGGATGTGAAAGGTAGTTTGCAACTGACGCAGGGAAAAGCGGAAGATGCTTTATCATCTTGGCAGCAAGCGGAATCATTTTACCAGCAGTTACAAAATAGTAATAAAACCACATTTACCCAAGTTAACCAAGCGCAAGCATTAAAGGCTTTGGGACTATATCAACAAGCAATTTCTACTCTGCAAAAATTGATATCTACTCTGGAAAAACAACCAGATTCACTCACAAAAGCGGCTGGTTTTCGCAGTTTGGGTGATGCTCTTGTGGTTGCAGGTGACATCAAACAAGCAGAAGTATATTTAAACAAAAGTCTCAATATTTCTGAACAACTAAAATCAACAGAAGCTATTGCTCAGGCTCATCTAAGTTTAGGTAATCTCGCTCGTGTTAAGGGTAAATTGGCAGTAAAATTAGTAGAGAAAACACGGCAAAATAATCAATCTCTTGATTATTATAAAAAAGCATCTTTATCATCAGCTAATTTATCTACTCAAACCCAAGCAAAGTTAAACCAGTTGGGACTGTTAGTGGAGATGAAAAAATGGCAAGAAGCACAAGAAATTTATCCCGAACTGCAAAACCAAATTGCTAATTTACCTGTTGGTAGACCTAGTATTTATGCACAGGTGAACCTTGCCCAAAGTCTACTGAAATTAAGAAATTATATTCCTATAAATCTGCCAACAATTGCTAAAATTTTGGCTGTCGCAAAGCAGCAAGCGGAACAATTACAAGATGTGCGATCGCAATCTTTTGTGCTAGGTAATTTAGGACACCTATATGAATTAACTCAGCAATGGTCTATTGCCCAAAATTTGACTGAAAAAGCCTTGGACTTGTCCCAGTCTATTCAAGCGGAAGATATTGCCTATCTTTGGCAATGGCAAATGGGTCGCATTTTCTGTCAAGGTGACACTCGTTGCTCACAAAAACCAAATTTTAGCAGTGCTATTACAGAATATACAGAAGCTTTTAATACTCTACAAACCATCCGGGGTGATTTGGTCGCTACTAATGCAGATGTACAGTTCTCCTTCCGTGAAAGTGCTGAACCTGTATATCGTCGTTTGGTAGATTTGTTGTTGCAATCTCCATCTCCCACCCAGGAACATCTCAAAAAAGCTCGTCAAGTGTTGGAAGCTTTACAAGTAGCGAAATTACAAAACTTTTTACAACAAGCCTGTCAAGATAGCAAATTACAATTAGACGAAGTAATTGATACCAAAGACAAAACAGCCGCTGTTATTTATTCAATGATTTTGAGCGATCGCTTAGATGTGATTCTCAAACTACCTAATCAATCACTTTACCATTTTCCTACCCAGATATCTAGAAAAGAAAGTGTAGAAATTTTGAACCGTCTGCATAGTAATCTTCAAGAAGTAGGCAGCGATGAAGAGTTACAGGAAGATGCAAAAAAAGTCTACAGTTGGTTGATTCAGCCATTACAAACACTCCTAGAAAAAAATCAAATCAAAACTCTGATTTTTGTCTTGGATGGACCACTACGAAAAATTCCCATGGCTGCTCTTTATGATGGTCAACAGTATCTAGTAGAAAAATATGCTGTTTCTTTAGCTTTAGGTTTACAAGTACGTGATCCTATACCTTTAAAAAGAACAGAAATGAAGGTGTTAGCAGCCAGTTTAACTGAGCCTCCAGCAAGCGTTTCTGGCTTTTCTCGATTAGAAAATGTGGCAAAAGAAGTAAAAGAAATTAAGAATACAGGGGTAACAGTTAATTGGATTGCTGAACAACAATTTACCAGAAAAATATTTAATCAACAGCTAAATGCTGATAAAATTGACATAGTACATCTAGCTACTCATGGTCAATTTGGTGCAGATCGAGAAAATACCTTTGTGTTAACAGCGGATGGAACTTTAAAGATAGATGATTTCGCGCAGATGTTTAGCCGAGAAAGACAAAGTAGTACACAGAAAATTGAATTGTTGATTTTGAGTGCTTGTCAAACAGCCAGCGGTAACGACCAAGAAGTGATGGGTATTGCTGGAACTACGGTACAAGCAGGTGCTAGCAGTGCGATCGCAAGTTTGTGGGATCTAGACGACGAAGCCAGCGTTACCTTCACTAAAGAATTTTATCAGCACTTGGGGCAACCTAATATTAACAGAGCAGAGGCACTACGTCTGGCACAGTTAGCTTTGCTTGAAAATAGCAACTACGATCATCCCCGCTACTGGTCTCCTTACGTCCTTGTCGGTAGTTGGTTATGAAATTTTTTAGGATCATGAAAATGAATAGGTTGTAAATATCTTATACCCTGGCTGGGAAGGGAGTAACTAGAAGCATTAGTTTCAATCCCTCATAGGGATGATCTTAACAGGAGTCCCCACACTCCGGAAATTTTAAGCAATACTGGTACAGGATGGAAGGTTTACAGAACATTACAAAAATGACGATTCAACCTAAAAATACAGCTTTATTAGATTGGAGTGGTGATACATTAGCGATCGCCTTATTTGAAGACGCAGTAGACTTAACTGGGGATTTAGCGACTTTAAACGATAAGTTGGACGGACTGTTAAAAGAACTGATTGCTGAAGAAGAATTTACAGGTAAGGCAAATAGCACCATAGTTGCACGAGTAGGTGCTAATCATCCAGTGCGGAAGGTGATTTTAGTTGGTTTAGGTAAACCAGACGCGCTGAAATTAGAAACTTTACGCCGTGTTGCGGCTACAGTAGCGCGGACTGCTAAAAAGCAAAAAACCAAAACTCTAGCTATCAGTTTACCTGTTTGGAACAATGACCCAGCAGCTACAGCCCAAGCTATTGCAGAAGGTACACAACTGGCACTTTACCAAGATACGCGCTTTAAATCCGAACCAGAAGATAAAAATCCCCCCATCGAAACTATTGATTTACTGGGGTTAGCCGGACAAGAAGCCGCTATTACCCGTGCTGAACAAATTATTTCTGGTGTGATTTTGGCTAGGCAGTTAGTAGCAGCCCCAGCAAATGCTGTTACACCCATTACCATGGCAGAAACTGCCCAAGCCATAGCCAAAGATCACGGTTTACAACTGGAAATTTTAGAACAGGCAGAATGTGAAAAATTAGGCATGGGTGCATTTTTAGGAGTTGCCCAAGCTTCTGATTTACCACCTAAGTTTATTCACCTGATTTACAAACCAGCTACCACACCCAAGCGCAAACTTGCCATTATTGGTAAAGGTTTAACCTTTGACTCTGGTGGTTTGAATATTAAAGGCGCTGGTAGCGGCATTGAAACCATGAAAATTGACATGGGTGGTGCGGCGGCCACTTTGGGCGCGGCTAAAGCTATTGGGCAGTTAAAGCCAGATGTAGAGGTTCACTTTATCTCAGCCGTCACCGAAAACATGATTAGCGGTCGCGCTATGCGTCCAGGAGACATCTTAACCGCATCCAATGGCAAAACAATCGAAGTTAATAATACCGATGCTGAAGGACGTTTAACCTTGGCTGATGCTTTGGTTTATGCCGATAAATTGGGTGTAGATGCGATCGTTGATTTAGCCACTCTTACAGGTGCTTGTGTGGTTGCCTTGGGTGACGATATCGCCGGTTTATTTACACCTGATGATGCTGTAGCTTCCCAACTACAAACCGCTTCAGAATCTGCGGGTGAGAAAATTTGGCGGCTACCCATGGAAGAAAAATATTTTGACGGGTTGAAATCTGGCATTGCCGACATGAAAAATACTGGACCCCGTTATGGTGGTTCTATTACTGCGGCTTTGTTCCTGAAGCAGTTTGTTAAGGATACTCCTTGGGCGCATTTAGATATCGCCGGTCCCGTTTGGGCTGATAAAGAAAATGGCTACAACGGTGCAGGTGCAACCGGTTTTGGTGTCAGAACTTTGGTTAATTGGGTTTTGAGTTAGTTTAATTTCACCTCAACGGGGCGGGGTTTCCCCGCCTCTATGGTTTCTGTAGGGAACTAGATAAAAGTGCGATCGCTCAAAATAACATATTATTTAGCTAGGTATAACCTGTTTTCCATAGTCATAACTTCATGCCTTTCTCCGATTTCACTAACCCTTATAAAATTCGTCAATTATTGAGCGAGTATATTATGCAAGAATCTGTAATTTACCAGGATATTTTGCAAAAGGGTGAACAGAAAGGAGAACAAAAAGAAGCTTTCCGTTTCTTGAATCGTCAATTAAATCGGCGGTTTGGTGAAATAGATTCACCCATTATTGAAAGGATTCGCTTATTATCTACCGAACAATTAGAAGTATTAGGAGAAGAGTTTTTAGACTTTTCTAAAATATCTGATTTAGTTCATTGGTTAGATGCACAAATTTCCAGGAATTTATAGGACTTTTTCCCGATTCCCAATTTATCAAAAACATCGGGAATCTAATTTTTAATTTTGTGCTGCTATACTAGCCAAGATTCAGTAAAATTACTTAATAATGAGCTTCTTTTGGTAATTATTTTAAGCGTACTTAAATAAGTATGTGTTTATCTACTTCGCTTAGTTGTAGAAAAAGTCTAATTTCTTATGCTTTTTTTTGGAAATTTGAATTTTTAAGTATTGCAATCTGATAAAATTTGTAAGGTTTCTATAAGCTCTGAGCAATGGGATCGACTGGTGTAAGGATCGCAATTGACGCTATGGGGGGAGATAATGCACCCGCTGAAATCGTCGCTGGCGCAATGCGGGCGAGGGAAGAACTGGGTGTACAAATCTTATTGGTTGGTAATCCCCAACAAATTGAGGCTGTAATGCCGCCAAAAACAAATATGGCGGGGTTGGAGATTGTTCCTGCGGAGGATGCGATCGCCATGGATGAAGAGCCTTTAAATGCAGTTAGAAAAAAACGTAAAGCTTCCATCAACGTAGCGATGGACTTAGTTAAAAAGCAACAGGCAGATGCTGTATTCTCTGCCGGTCACTCTGGTGCAGCAATGGCATCAGCATTACTCCGGCTGGGAAGATTACCAGGAATTGACCGCCCAGCTATAGGGACAGTATTCCCCACAATCAAAGCAGGACAACCAGTATTAATACTTGATGTCGGTGCTAATGTAGACTGTCGTCCTAAATTTTTAGAGCAGTTTGCCGTCATGGGGTCGATTTATAGCCAGTATGTTTTGGGAATGCCTGAACCCAAAATAGGATTATTAAATATCGGTGAAGAAGACACCAAAGGTAACGAAGCAGCCGTTCGCGCCCATCAATTATTAAGGGAAAATACACAAATTAACTTTATTGGCAACGCGGAAGGACGTGATGTATTATCAGGTGAATTTGATGTGATTGTCTGTGATGGCTTCGTAGGTAATGTGTTATTAAAATTTGCTGAAGCAGTGGGAGGAGTAATTCTGCAAATTCTTCGGGAAGAACTGCCCCAAGGGCTTCGTGGTCAAATCGGGACAGCAATTTTAAAACCCAACCTCAAGCGTGTTAAACAGCGCATGGATCACGCAGAACATGGTGGTGCTTTACTATTAGGTGTAAATGGAATCTGTTTTATTGGTCACGGTAGTTCCCAAGCACCTTCTATTTTTAGTGCTATTCGTATGGCCAAGGAAGCTGTAGACAATCAGGTATTGCACAGACTACAGTCACAATATCAAATCCTACAGAGTCAGTAACCCAGCCCTAAAGGGACTGAGCTTGCAAGAGAAATCAAGCAACTTGTACTGACCAGACCACCTAGAAATAGGTAGCCGTTATTTGAGTCAAGACACCCCGGAATACGTAGCTAGTTCCCTGCACTGTCGCTTGTAATTAAACAGTTCTAAGGTCACTGGAGCAGTGTTGCAAGCCTAACAAGCTCTTATAACTGGTCAAAGCTAACATTACCCCAGAAATGGGAGTTGGTTTTTCAGATTTCCAATCAAAAAACCTGACTAAAATACAAGATTCAATGCGGTTAAAACCGCCCGTGTCCCTTACCTCTCAGCCCTAAAGGGACTGAGTTTCCCGCATACCGCGAGGTCTTGTGAAAGCGATTAGTTTTCCTGACGAGAAACTGCGCTAACAGCTATGTCATTTGTCATTAGTCATCGGTCATTATTGGTACTTAGTTATTGGTTATTTCTGCTGAACAAAAGACAACTGACAACTGACAATTGACAACTGACAACTGACAACTGACAACTGGGGAGATTAGGAGTGCAGAATTTATTGAAAAATGGTATTGCAATTACAGGAAGTGGCTCGGCAGTACCCTCCACTTCCTTAGAAAACGAGGTTTTAACTCAACTGGTTGAAACTTCAGATGAATGGATAAGCACAAGAACAGGAATTCGTCAACGGCAGTTAGCATTACCGCCTGAATCATTGACTACACTAGCCACAGATGCTAGTAAACAGGCTATTACCGCAGCTGGAATTACAGCAGCAGACATTGATTTAATTTTGCTGGCAACCTCTACCCCTGATGACCTATTTGGTAGTGCTTGTCGCATTCAAGCAGAATTAGGCGCGACAAAAGCAGTCGCCTTTGATTTAACAGCAGCTTGTTCTGGTTTCTTGTTTGGACTAGTTACAGCCGCCCAATTCATCAGAACTGGTGTTTATCAAAATGTACTGCTGATAGGAGCAGATATCCTCTCTCGGTGGGTAGATTGGCAAGATCGCCGCACTTGTGTATTGTTCGGTGATGGTGCAGGGGCGGTCATTTTACAAGCAAATAATAGCGATCGCTTATTAGGATTTTCCCTCAAAAGCGATGGTACTCAGAATCACCATCTCAACCTTGCCTATGAAGGTACAACCCAACAGGTAACACCAGATATTCACATACCCACAGGTAGTTATCATCCCATCAGCATGAACGGCAAAGAAGTTTACCGCTTTGCTGTCCAAAAAGTACCAGAAGTTATAGACAAAGCTTTATTTGAAGCTCATCTTACCGTAGATAGAATAGATTGGTTAATCTTGCATCAAGCAAATCAGCGCATTATTAACGCCGTAGCTGATCGCTTAAATATTCCTGAACATAAAGTTATCAGCAACGTTGCCCATTATGGAAATACTTCCGCCGCTTCTATTCCCCTAGCATTAGATGAAGCAGTAAGGCAAGGAAAAATCAAACCTAACGATATCATTGCCACCTCCGGCTTTGGTGCTGGACTCAGCTGGGGTGCAGCAATTTTTCAATGGGGAAGATAGTTGATAGTTGATAGTTGATACTGGAAAAACTAATAACTAATGACTAATGAATAATAACTGATGAATAATAACTAATGACTAAAACTGCATGGGTGTTTCCCGGACAAGGTTCGCAAGCCTTGAACATGGGAATGGATTTATTAGAAATACCATCTGCCAAAGAAAAATTTGACCAAGCTGAAGCAATTTTGGGCTGGTCTGTAAGTGAAATTTGTCAGAATGACGAAGAACGACTATCACGCACACTCTATACACAGCCTTGTTTATATGTAATAGAAAGTATTCTTGCTGATTTATTGCGAGAACGGAGACAAGAACCAAATTTAGTCGCCGGTCACAGTTTAGGAGAATACATTGCTCTTTATGTTGCTGGCGTTTTTGACTGGTCTACTGGCTTACAATTAGTCAAACGCCGCGCAGAAATTATGGATAATGCTGCTGGAGGGATGATGGCAGCATTACTCAATTTTGACCGAGAACAATTAGAAAAAGTTATTTCCGAAACGGCTGATGTAGTCTTGGCAAATGATAACAGTCCAGCACAAGTTGTTATTTCTGGAACTCCTGACGCTGTACAAGCTGTAATGTCCCAAGTGAAAGCTAAACGTGCTGTTCCTTTGAAAGTTTCTGGTGCTTTTCATTCACATTTAATGACAGCAGCATCAGCAGAATTTCAAACAATTTTAGATGCAACCGTTTTTCAAACAGCAATTGTTCCCGTTTCCTCAAATGTAGACCCAGTTCCCGCAATTGATGCAGATATTTTAAAGCAGCGTTTAACTAAACAAATGACTGGTTCAGTCCGGTGGCGAGAAATTGCTTTACAATTACCAGAAAATGGGATTACAAAAGTAGCAGAAATTGGACCTGGCAACGTTTTAACTGGTTTGATTAAGCGTACTGTTGAGGGTGTGGAATTAAAAAATATTCGTAATCTTGGGGAGTTGCCAAGTTAGGGGAAATTAATTCACAATTAGAGAATAACAATCAATGGGATGAATCAATGAGCCTAATTTTAGAATGTGAAGCACCTCCTCTCCATAAAGATGAAACAGGAGCAGTTCGAGTAGGTAATGCTAGAGTTTTGCTGGAGTTAGTTATTAGAGCTTTTCAGGATGGAGCATCTCCCGAATCTATTGTGCAACGTTATTCAACCCTATCTTTATCAGATGTTTATGTGACAATAGGTTACTATTTGCGACATCAAGAAACTGTAGAAGCTTATCTCAAACATCGTGAACATTTAGCAGAATCTGTTCATCAGAATTTGTCAGGTGTTCAACCTGATTTAAGTCTAATTCGTTCACGTCTATTAGCTCAACAATCTTCAAGATAATTATGTTACATTTGTTGAGTGATGAAAACTTCAACGGTGACATTGTTAGAGGCTTATTTTTGCGTCAACCAGACCTTGATTTAGTGCGTGTTCAGGATGTTGGTTTACAGGAAGTAGATGATCCAGCAATTCTAGATTGGGCTACGGTTAATAATCGCATTGTTTTAACTCATGACCGTGCAACAATGCCAAACTTTGCTTATCAGCGAATTTTGAAAGAACAAAAAATGGTAGGCTTATTCGTTGTGAATGATAGGATGCCAATTAGACAAGCTATTGATGAATTGTTACTGCTTGTTAATTCTAGCGAACAGTTAGAATGGAATGGTATCGTGTTGTATTTGCCGTTGTGAAATACAAAGATAAATAGAAGAAGTGAGACTTAAACATATCATTTTTTGTATAAGTCCCACTATTATTTTAAGTGCGAAAAATATTTCATGAACTAGACAGACAAAGAAACAAATTCATTCACAAATTATTTAACTTGACCGAATTCGTGTTCTACGTCTGCCATATTGTCATATTCCCGTTCTGGCATTTCTTGCAGAATTTGAATTATCTCCTGATTTGCTTTGTTGTCCCTGGCATGGTTGACCAGTTTCTGTTTATTAGCAGGAAAATCTATGCCGCTGAGACTTCTGGAAATATCAATCGCTGATACAGCCATAACTTACCTCTTCATAAATAATTGGTTGTTTAACATCTAGGCTATTGATATTCACTCCCTAAAATTCTCTAGCTACGGATGTATCTTATGATCCCAAAGTGTTGAATATTTAGCATATCTGTGAGAGGAGGGAATAGGAAATAAGGAATAGGAAAACAGTTATTATTTAGTAATTAGGCGGACTTGATATGATTTTGGATATGTTTTATTAAATTTATTAAAAAAATGCACCAATTTATAATATAAAACAGTGCGATCGCCACCAAATAGCCTATTAACAGCCTAAAATCTCCTCTGTGGGGTGACTAAAAGCGATCGCCATAGCTTATGCTAAATTTTAGTCTCTTTGAAATTATCCTCCGTGACCAGAGAACGCGAACCTTTAATGAGTTGGGTACTTTACCACACCTTTAAGTGGTCATTGCTTAGTCCCATGCTGCACACTTATTTTCGGATAAAAATTCATGGTGTGGAAAACATCCCTCAAAACTGTCCAATTCTCGTAGTTAGCAACCACGCCAGTTATTTTGATCCGCCAATTGTTTCTAATTGTGTACGTCGTCCAGTCGCGTACATGGCTAAGGAAGAATTGTTTAAAATCCCTGTTTTAGCACAAATAATTAAATTATATGGTGCTTATCCAGTCAGTCGGGGTACTGCTGACCGTGCAGCTATCCGTGCGGCTTTAGAATGTCTTGATCAGGGTTGGGCTGTCGGTGTATTCTTAGAAGGTACTCGTACCCCCGATGGTCGCATTACTGACCCCAAAAAAGGCGCAGCACTATTAGCAGCAAAGGCAAAAGTACCTTTTTTACCCGTCAGTTTGTGGGGTACGGACAAGATATTACAACCAGGTTCTGCAATTCCCCATGCAGTTCCCATTACTGTCAGAATTGGTAAACCCATTGATCCTCCCAACTCTACTACTAAATCAGAATTAGAAGCAGTAACACAAAAATGTGCGGCTGTAATTAATGAAATGCATGATTTAGGACGATAATAGCAATTTTAGATTTTGGATTATAAATCCTCATAGTGCAGCCAGAATTTATCTACTAAGGAATATGCTTTAAGGATGTAGCAAACAATTCTGGAATTGTATATATTTGAACTTCAGCACTATACCTATAAAAATTGAGAAAATAATTTACACAAATAAAGCTTTGCAAAGCTGATGTAGTGAATTTTTGACAATCTAAAATCCCAAATCCAAAATCTAAAATTGATATGAGTGGCGTTGAAGCCAAAAACATCTGGCAAAGACTAAATAATTTAGCCTTAGTCCGCTTTTTACTTTTAGTTGCTTCCGGTTGGGCAATTGTACAGCTTTTAGATTATTTTCAAGCAGTCATTGTAGTTTTTTCATTGGCTGCCATTTTAGCTTTTTTACTCAACTATCCTGTAGCATTTCTCCGGCGTTTTTTACCTCATGCTGTAGCCGTTATTGTAGTTTTCTTAGTTAGCATGATGATACTTGGGTTGTTGATTATGACCGTTGGTTTAACAGTTTTATCCCAAGGACAACAATTAATTGATAGTATCTCCGGGTTTTTAAATTCTTTAGTACCTTTAATAGAACGAATAGAAGAATTTCTACAAAATCGTAATCTCCAAATAGATTTAAGCGTAATTGAAACTCAACTTCGTGATCAAGCTGTATCAACTTTGGTTACAAGCTTGGCTATTCTACAAGGCATCTTAACTAATTTTATTACTTTTATATTTATTGCCGTCGTGGCTTTTTTTATGTTACTAGATGGAGAAAAACTGTGGAGATTTATGATTAAAATAGTTCCACAAAATCGCCGCCAAAGATTTACCAATATCATCAGACGTAGTTTTTTAGGATTTTTTCGCGGTCAGTTATTATTAACCTTGTTTTTGACAACTTCAACTTTTATAGTTTTCTTATTATTTAATGTCCCCTTTGCTTTATTATTATCACTAATAGTAGGAATTCTAGACATGATACCAGGCATAGGTGCAACATTAGGAGTTAGCACAATTACTTTGATTGTTTTAGCGCAAAACGCTTGGCTGGCATTAAGAGTATTAATAACTTGTGTTGTTCTCCAACAAATTCAAGATAACTTAATTGCGCCACGAGTTATGCAAGGAACAATGAATCTAAACCCAGTAGTAGTATTTTTTTCTTTATTGATTGGTGCGAGAGTAGCAGGTTTGTTAGGTGTCTTTATCTCTATTCCTATTGCTGCAATAATTGTATCTTTACTAGAAATTGAAGAAATGAAATCAGAAATTTAGTAATTGGTAATTGGTAATTTGCAATAAGAATTTTACAATTATGAATTATTTTACTCAAATTAATAAATCATGTAAAATCAGATTATAAAAGCAAAAATCGAAGATTATGTCTGATTTAAGAGTAGAATTAACACAAAACCTGGATGAAGCAGAATGGGATTGGTTAATTCCCCATGCACAAAGAGATGCAATAATTGTGGTAGCAGATGGGTTGGATTTATTGGATGTGGGGGAAGCGATCGCAACGGATAATATTCCCTCTGTCCAAAATTGGATTGATGAACAGTTGCTGGCCAAGCCTTCACCAGAACAGTTGGGAGAATGGAATAGCGATCGCACCAAGCGATTTAATGCTCTAATTGTTGAGCCTTACGTTTTGGTGCAAGAAAAAGCAGCTTTATGACACGACAACCCCATGACCAACTGGCCAAGGAATATCTAGAGGAATTATTAGCACCTCTAGGAGAGGTCAAAACCAGCAAAGATGTAAAAAGCGAAGTTCAGGAAATTGATGTTTGGTTTGTTCCCACCACAACATCTGTAAATTCCGAATTAGGAATATTAGGAAAAATGGCGGTTACAAGCTGTCTTTTTGAACCTTACCGTAATGCACCTAATGAAGTAGAAATTAGGAGTTGTTTGTTAAAATTGTATAGTGTTCAGGGTGATTTGTTACGACAAGCTAAAAGAGAAAAAATTTCTCTATCTGAAGAAGAATTACCCCTTCTATGGATTTTAACACCCACTTGTTCTGAAAGAATCCTGGAAGGGTTTGGAGCAAAAGCAAAGGAGGGATGGGAAACAGGAGTTTATTTTCTACCTCAATATCAGAAAACCGCCATTGTTGCTGTTAACCAGTTACCCATGACAGAAGATACACTATGGTTAAGGGTACTAGGAAAAGGCAGAACTCAAACAGCAGCTATCAGCGAAGTAGTTGAACTGTCAAAAGAGAACGATAAATGGAAGTATCTAGTAAGAATTTTCGCATCTTGGCGAAAAAATTTAGAATTGAATAGTAATGTCAATGATGAAGAGGTAAAGGAGTTGATTATGAGTTTATCACCTGCATATCTTAAACAGTGTGAAGAATGGAAACAAGAGGGAATAGAAGAAGGAAGACAGGAAGGACAAAAAGACGGACAACGTTTGATGGTAGAGAGTTTGTTAGCAGTCCGTTTTGGTAATTTAGATGAGGAGTTATCTGCTATTATCAGTCAGTTGATGGAACTTTCTCTCACAGACAGAAATCAGTTATTACTTAATCTTTCCCGTGAGGAGTTGTTAGCTAGGTTTAAAGTTGATTAGATGTTTTGAAAAACAATGTAGAGACGTTTCATGAAACGTCTCTTTAAATAAAATCAAGTTGACAGAACTTACTTACTGGAAATTCTTGTATTTTGATGCAAGAATATGGAAGTGAATAGTAATCTAAAGTGATGACGTAATCACTTCCCAGATTTTAATTTTTTTAATCAGTATTTTGTTGTAACCATGTTTCTAAATCAGCCATAGCAGAAAAATCAAAGATACTTTCTCCTAATGTTTCTAATTGAGGACTTGATAACTGGCGAATTTGTGATGCAACTTCTAGATCTAGATTACCAAAACGCTTTGATAATTGGCGAATAATTAAATTAGCTTCACCTTCTTGTTTACCGCGCTGTTCACCTTGTTGTAAACCTTCTTTGAGAATTTGTTGATACCAGGGTGATTCTCTTAATACTGTCATATCCCACCTCATGATTTGTTGAACTATTGGTATTTCTAGGACAAATGATGCAAAAAATGATAACAAGGGTTCTAAATCGCTTAACTGTTCATTTTCCCGGAGTTTAATTACTGCTTTTCTGACAATTGCTTCTTCACCACCTCCTTTGAGAACTGGTACAAAGGGTAATAAACTTGATAAATTTTCTGCAAATACTAAACTAGCTTCAATCTCCCATAGATTGATTACTCGATAGTCTTGATAAGTCTTCATTCCCATAAATTCTTGTTGATAGAAGTTGGGAATATTGGGTGTTTTGACGTGGGGTAAAATATTGATCAGTACGGGATAAATGGGTAAGTTATACCGTTCCCTGGCTAAAGCTATATAAGCCGTCATTCTCAGAGGAACTTTCTCGTTATAACGCAATTGTAGCTCATTGAGAATTAAAAATTCACCTTCTGGGTTTTCGGCTTTAATCAGTACGTCATTATCGCGGCTTATCCATTGAAATTCTGTTCTTAATTGAGTTAGTATGATTGTATCATAAATATCTCATGGCTTTTGTTTTACTCATCAATAAAATGATAAATTGATTAGAGGTAATTAACAATTATGAAATTCATTAAATTCATTTAAATTCATGACTCGTTTTATCCATGACCAATTCGCTAAACAATATCTGACAGAACTATTAACACCTTATGGTCAAGTAGATATTAGTAAAGATATTACTTCAGAGGTCAGACAAGTTGATATCCTATTTACTCCCACATCACCATCTTCAGATAGAATAGAAACTCTAGGACTGTTAGGAAGAATGGCCACTTATGCCAATTATGCTATATTTGAGCCATTCCGCAATCCTGTCAGTAAAAGTGAAATTCGCAGTTGTATGGGTAAATTATTTGATATCCATGCAGATTTAGAAAGGCAAGCTAAACGCAATAATACGCGAATTAATGAAGAGGAATTACCCTATTTATGGATATTGACTCCCACAGCATCAGAAGACATCCTAGAAAGTTTTAGTGGCACTATTAATGATAAAAATTGGAGTCAAGGAATTTATTCTTTGAAAAAAGGATTAAAAACAGCTATTATCGTCATTCATCAACTACCCATGACATCAGAAACACTATTTTTGAGGGTATTAGGTAGGGGAAAAGTACAAAGACAAGCGGTGGAAGAATTAGAAGCACTAGCTAATAATCATCCATTTTTGGAAGATGTTATAAAATTAGTACATGACCTAATTGCTTTGTTATCTGCACGTCAAGAAAAAGAAAAGGATATTGATCAAGATGATCAGGAGTTGATTATGAAATTATCAGAAATGTATCAACAACAATTAGAACAAATTAAACAACAAGTAGAGTTGCGAGGAATTGATAGAGGTATCCAAACCGAACGTCGCGCTATGGTTGAAAGTATCCTACAGGTAAGGTTTGGAGAAATAGATTCAGAATTAGCTAAGATTATTGACCAGGTAATTTCTATTTCTAGGGAAGAATTTACTCCGATGCTGTTAAATTTATCTCGTGAGGAATTGTTGGCTAGATTTAAACTTGATTAAACATATCAAAAAAATAAAAGAGGCGTTTTATGCAACGTCTCTTTTAAGAGCTTGGTTGAGATTACAAACAGGAGATTATAAGCATGAGGATATAAAGTTATTAGAACATGAATATTTTGCATCTCGGTTTGAAGGAATATTTAAAACAGATTATCGTACTGCCCATAATGCTACACTTAAATCAGGGAGAATTTGGACTCCTGAATAAAGAAAATCAATATTGGGTGAAAATTATAGGAGAGTTTTATGGCTTTTTATGTAATGTTAGTTAAAGTTAATGAAGATGATCAAGGTGTTACTTATAATTTCGGTACTGATCCCGAACATTTAGGTAAAGTTTATCTTGATAAACATAATGAAAAAGTTCAAGAAATTGAAGCCATTAATATTGAAAATTATCAGCATATTTTTACAAGAGCAGTGGTTAAATTACGTCAGCATTGGAAAGCAGGTAATTTTCCCGATCATACTTGTTGGGCTTCTTAAAGATAATATAGCGGTTCTTGCTTGAGTGAGATACAAGAACCCCACCCCCAACCCCCTCCCCGCAAGCGAGGATGGGGCTATAATATTTTTAATCTTCATCATCAGAATCTTGTTGTAAAATAAGACTATGCAATCGCTCATATTCATCCTCTAGTAGCCACATTTTAGCGGCTTCATAATTGTCACTGGTAAAGATAATTTTATAGTTTTGTGCAGGGTTATGGATACAGAATTTTCCTGATTGTTCTTTGACTAACATCAGAATATAGGGAGGAGATATTAGAGTATCTACCCAGATTTCTGCAAATTCCCATTCAGTTTGTTGTTTTGATGTTTGTTGCAGCATTTTCAAAATTTGGAAGTTTAAGAAAGTACCTTAACTATTCGCCATTTTTTGCACACGGTTAATAATTCCCTTCACTGTTTCTGCATGGGGAGATTTGACAAGTTGCAATATCTCTAAAGACTCCTGTAAATATTCCAGTCCAGTATCAAAATCTCCTTTTTCATCTGCTAACAACTGTCCCAACATTGCTAAAGTAATAGCTTTTCCTTGCACATTACCTATGCTTTCTTCAACTTCTAAAGACTCTTGGTAGAGGGCGATCGCATCTTCTATTTTCCCTGTGTTGGCGTAGATACCAGCTAATTGGTGTAAGGTAGCGGCTTTTCCTTGCACATTACCTATGCTTTCTTCAACTTCTAAAGACTCTTGGTAGAGGGCGATCGCATCTTCTATTTTCCCGGTGTTGGCGTAGATACGACCTAATTCGTGTAAGGTAGCGGCTTTTCCTTGCACATCCCCAATGCTTTCTTTAAGTTGTAAAGACTGTTGGTAGAGGGCGATCGCTTCCTCTATTTTCCCTGTGTTGGCGTAGATTATAGCTAATTGGTGTAAGGTAGCGGCTTTTCCTTGCACATCCCCAATGCTTTCTTTAAGTTGTAAAGACTGTTGGTAGAGGGCGATCGCATCTTCTATTTTCCCTGTGTTGGCGTAGATACGACCTAATTCGTGCAAAGTAGCGGCTTTTCCTTGCACATCCCCAATGCTTTCCGTAAGTTGTAAAGACTGTTGGTAGAGGGCGATCGCATCTTCTATTTTCCCTGTGTTGGCGTAGATACGACCTAATTCGTGCAAAGTAGCGGCTTTAATTTCAACATCCTCAATGCCTTGAGCAATTCCTAAAGACTGCTGGAATAGAGCAATTGCATCCTTGATTTTTCCCGTATCGGCGTAGATAATTGCTAGGTCATTAATTATTCTAGATTTCTCTATTTTGTCTCCTGTTGGACAGAGTTCTAGTGCTTGTTGATAATATTGCTGTGCTTGTTTAATGTATCCAAGTTGTTGTTCAGACCGTGCTAGTTGATGCAAAATGCGATAGTCTTCAATATTGTTTAAGGTTGATTTGCAAATATTTAAGGCTTCACGAAATCGGTTTTCGTTATTCCATTTACTTGCCAAAGCTGATCCAACTATTGAGGCAATTTCCCCTTGTTTCCCCAGCAACGCTAACCGATGAATTTCTAATCTTTCTTCTTCTGTAGAAGTTTCCGCTTCTTCCCACCACAGACGATACAACACTTGCGCTGCTTGTTGATGCAAGGTTTCTACATCAGTGGGTAACTTCAAAGGTAAAATTCTCGGTACTCGCAAAGACTGATCAGGACTAACTTCCAACAATCCCAAGGCCACCGCCCGATTGATATAATTATCTAAATTGGGGATATTTTCACAAACTGCGGTTAATGCTTCTCTAGGTACTGGTAACTCAAACACCAAACCCTGTGACAACATCTCCTGCATCGTTTCATCCATTTGTTGCAACAAAGCTTCAGCTAAAACCTCTTTTCGCAACTCCACCGGATCAACTTCTAGACGATTGAGAATTACAACTTGGTCAACTGTGGAATGTTGCCAAATTTTATTATCCAACCATTCCAACAAGCGGGGATTACCATCAGCTAACCTCTTCGCTTGCGATTTCAACACCTCATCTACCTGAGATTTTGCCCCAAAAGCAACAAGACGACTACACTTTTTTCTTAAATCTGCCCCCCGCATTCCCTCCAACGGTTGTTTATAGAAATACTGCAACTGGCTAAATTCAAAGTCATAACGACAAGTGATAATTAAACGATGATTGGTGTAGGTTTCCCGAATTGCCCAAACCAAAGCCGTTAAAACCTCCGCTGATGCTGTTTTAAGGACAAAGCTATCCTGACGAGGTTCTAAATTATTCTCAAAATCATCCAACACCAACAAAAACGGCTTTTCCCCAGCGTCCCACAATTGCTGAAATACCCGCTTGAATCTAAATTTCAAATCCTCATCAGGATTTTGTAGCTGTTTCCGTTGTTCGTCATCATCCAACTTGTCCGTCAACTTATTGACTAAACTCGGTGCATCAATTTTCCCCACCAACACAACACGCTGAAAAGTTGGTAGTCTGTCACAAAGTCTAGCTGCTAAACTACTTTTACCTAAACCACCCATGCCATAAATTAATACTCCTATTTCTTCACTCGATTGTGTCAGCGTCCTTAAACAACTTTGCAACTGACGACGACGACCGACAAAACTCTCACGGGTGGGAACTTTCACCCTTCCCGCAGGATCTAAAAATTCCGTACTCACAGAAAGCGGTGGTGCTGGTTTCCTTCCCAGAGTCCGCAATGGTGTCACCAATTCCCCTGGTAAACTATCGGCTGCATATAATCGTAATAAATGCCAAGCCCGCGCTTTGTTTTTGATTAATGTTTGATAGGTACTGGCAACTGCTTCGGTGATTTGCTTTCCGGCTGCTAATTCTTTATATAATGTCGCTGCGGCTTCCGTTGCATCAGATTCTAAAACTTTTTGTCCCCATCCCAAAACGGCAAAACTTGCAAAGCGCGGTTTTCTGGGTTTGTCTCCACAGATAATGTTTTTACAGAGTCTGATGATACCCACCGTACAGGAATAATTGACCGTTGCACCAAAAAGCTTTTACCATCGTGCAGAACTTCCCAAGGTAAATGGGCGAGTTTTTCGGCTGTAGCGATCGCTAAAATGATTCCTTGACGCTGATATTGATTGATGAGTTTTTGTAAACAGCGATCGCTCCCATCTAACCAGTTATACAGCCGTAACCCTGTAACTGCGTAATCTTCAGCAAATGAGGAAACGTAATAATCTCTTTCTGCTAACTCGATTAAATCGGTAATTTCGCTCAAAGGGAGCGATCGCTTTTCATATTTGTTGTAATTATCAGTAAAGTACCGTAACTCTACGTAATTACCTGCAACCGCTTTCAGGTCAAGGTGGAGAGTCTGCACGTGATAATTTTAAGATTTAAGATTCTAAAATTTGGCGAATTTGCTCAATTGTGGCATTTTCTAACAGCAATCGTCTACCGTTGCGGCCGACAATCAGAACTTTAGCAATCTTTTTACCAGACTGATTTTGTTTATACTCTAAATACCATTTGCGAATTTGTTCAGCAATAGCGATCGCACCACCAACCAAACCAACTATAGTTGCAACTGTGGTAATGACTGCCTCTTTTTTCACTTCTTCCGAATCTATGGCATAGTTACCTGTTATACCTTCTATCGCTAAAAGTTTCTCTGTAGCTAGAATTGCATCTTCACCTTCAATAGAAAATTTAATTTCTGTCATAAATTCACCTAGAAATATCACTTGATTATTAAAATACCATTGTGATATTAGAGGCAGAGCCTCGATAATGGCATTCCCAGCCGGAGACTGGGAACGAGGGAAAATTTCATCATCAAAAACTTCACTTTCTTGCAACCAGAATTGTTACCATATTTTCAGATTAGATAGTGAAGCCTTGATCCAGTCTGAAACCTTAGAATTACTAGAATGGCATCGCCTCTGCCAGCACCTTTCCACCTTTGCGGCAACTAAGTTAGGGGCGATAGTTGCCCGTGCCTTGCCGATACCGACAACTCTAGAGGAAAGTAAAGAGTTGTTAGCACAAACCAAAGAAGTCTACCAACTGGAAAGCCGGCTGACACCAGGGTTATCCTTTGAGGGCATTCAAGATATTGGTGATTCCCTAGAACGTGCGGAATTGCAAGGAATTTTATCAGGAGAGGAACTGTTAGCGATCGCAACTACCCTGTCCGGTGCCAGAAATTTACGTCGGGTAATTGACAATCAGGAAGATATACCCATCTTGACTGAGTTAGTTGCTGAGTTGCGGACTTACCCGGAATTAGAGCAGGAAATTCACCGTTGTATTGATGAAAGAGCGCAAGTTACAGACCGCGCTAGTCAAAAATTAGGCGAAATTCGCGAAGATTTGCGGAAATTACGTGGTCAAATTACTCAAAAACTGCACAATATCATTCAAGCAAAATCGGGAGCATTACAAGAACCAATTATTACTCAACGAGGCGATCGCTATGTTATCCCCGTAAAAGCACCACAAAAAGACGCAGTACCTGGTATTGTTCACGACACATCTACCAGCGGTGCAACTTTGTATATCGAACCTAATAGCATTGTCTCAACGGGCAACCAACTGCGCCAAGCCATTAGAAGAGAACAAGCTGAAGAAGAAGTTATTCGTCGTAACTTAACAGAACAAGTCGCCGCAGTTAAACCCGATTTAGAAAAGTTATTAGCAATTGTCACCACCTTAGACATAGCCACAGCCAAAGCCAGGTATAGTTTCTGGATAGGTGCTAATCCGCCCCGGTTTGTAAATCGTCAAGAACAAGAAATAATTACCCTGCGGCAATTACGTCATCCCTTGTTAGTTTGGCAACAACAGCATGAACAGGGACATCCAGTAATTCCTGTTGATTTATTAATCAGTCCCCACATTAAAGTTGTCACAATTACCGGACCAAATACTGGTGGTAAAACAGTAACTTTAAAAACCTTGGGATTAGCTGCCTTAATGGCCAAAGTGGGTTTATTTGTTCCTGCCCGTGAACCAGTGGAAATTCCTTGGTTTGACCAAGTTTTAGCCGATATTGGGGATGAACAATCTTTACAACAAAGCTTATCGACATTTTCCGGTCATGTTCGCCGCATTAGTCGGATTTTAAATGCTTTGGGGAGTCAGGAGTCAGGAGTCAGGAGTCAGGAGTCAGAAGGCAGGAGTCAGGAGGTAAATATTGTTCCCCAGTCCCCAGTCCCCAGTCCCCAGTCCCTAGTCTTACTTGATGAAGTGGGTGCGGGTACTGATCCGGTAGAAGGTAGTGCATTAGCGATCGCTCTCCTTCAATATCTCGCTGATCATGCCCAGTTAACCATTGCTACTACCCACTTTGGAGAATTAAAGGCTTTGAAATATGAGGATATTCGCTTTGAAAACGCCTCAGTAGAATTTAACGAAGCCACCCTTTCACCAACTTATCGGTTATTGTGGGGTATTCCTGGACGTTCTAACGCCTTAGCCATTGCCTTACGTCTGGGGTTAAAACCAGAAGTGGTAGAAGTTGCAAAAAGCCAAGTCGGAGAAGCAACGGATGAAGTTAATCAAGTAATTGCTGGTTTAGAAGCACAACGGCGCAGTCAAGAAACTAAAGCGGCACAAGCGCAAGAATTATTACGCCAAGCCGAAAAATTATACACAGAAGTTTCTCGAAAAGCTACAGCTTTGGAAGAGCGAGAAAAAGATTTGCGTGCTTCCCAAGAAGTAGCAGTACAACAGGCAATTATCCAGGCAAAAGGAGAAATTGCCCAAGTAATTCGTCGTTTACAACAAGGAAAACCCACCGCCCAAGATGCCCAGCAAGCAACCAAAGCATTAAGTGAAATTACTGAAAAATATCAACCAGCACCACCACCCAAACCCAAACCAGGGTTTATGCCCAAAGTAGGCGATCGCATCCGCATTCCCAAATTAGGGCAAACCGCCGAAGTTTTAACAGCCCCCAATTCAGATGGAGAGTTCAGTGTGCGTTTTGGCATCATGAAAATGATGGTGCAATTACAAGACGTAGAATCCTTAGACGGGCAGAAACCAGAACCCATTACTAAACCCAAACCAGCCCCAGCCGTTACCCCACCACCAGCACCCGCTTTAGCCATTCGTACCTCGAAAAATACCGTTGATTTGCGCGGAAAACGGGTAGCTGATGCCGAATATATCTTAGAAAAAGCGATTTCCGAAGCTGAAGGACCTTTATGGATTATTCATGGACATGGTACAGGTAAATTAAAGCAAGGAGTTCACGCTTTTTTGCATCAACACCCCAGAGTCAGCCACCACGAAAGCGCAGAACAAGCAGATGGCGGTACAGGTGTCACTATTGCTCATCTGGAATAAGTGACAAGTGACAGGGAACAAGTGACAGAATTTCAATTGAAACATAGATAGCAAGAGAGTTTCACACCTGACTTGTGACTCCTGCTCTATCTTAGCTTCCGCCTTCTAGCTCCTGTTTCCTAGCTCCTGCCTTCTGCCTTGCAAAATGGTATAACTATGGAAAACCAATAATTTTTCTGCTTATTTCGTTTCAAAATGGGTAACAGCAACAGCCTCTATTCGCCGGATCACCTATGCTAAAAGTTATGCAATCGGCCGCTAATTCAGCCACACCGCATTCCCAGTGGGACGATTTAACTCAGTTTGCGCCCCCAAATTCAGTTCAATGGGATAATATCAAAACCCAGTTAGATTTGGTGCTGTTGGCGCTAGAGACTTTAACTGGACTTGGTTCTGATGCAATGCTTTCGGCGGCGATTAGTTTAAATTTAGAGACGAAAGTCCCTGATCGAGTAGCTTTATGGCGACTACGTCAGTCTAATCCCATACGCAAAGGTCAAGGAGGGCGAAAAAAACTAGATGTAGAAGAAGCGCGATCGCTAGTTCTGATTACTTGTTATCTTGCCAAACAGCACCAAGAATTAATTCGTCGTGCCGTAGGGCTATTAGAAAAAATAGCAGCAAAAAATCAAGAACCTCATCAGAATTCTTTACTGGGAGATTATATTGATGCTTTCTGCAATACCTATCAAGAGCGCATGGAAGAAGATGAAACAATCTCCACAGAATTGCTGACTAATTTAGCATTAAAACTGATGGTAGATTTGCTTTTTTATAGTGCCTCTGGTGGACATCGCCGATTGTGGTTAGCACTAATAGACCGTTCCACAAAACAAGTTTAGATTTTCGATTGGAGATTTTAAATTACTAATCAAAAATCAAAAATCAAAAATCAAAAATTTATCTTTGTCCCCCTTGCAATTCCAGCTATGCCCAGACCAAATTCTGTCATTCGTCGCTACACACCCCCTACTTGCACACTAGAAATATTGGCACAAAATTCACCTTTATCAAAGTGGATGGGGCAAACTGTCATTAAGCAATTGCGTTTTCAGTTGCATTTTGATGATCCGACATTACCAGAAGAAAGTAAAGTCCCAATTCAGGGCGATCAGGATCAGCTAGAAGCTTTATGTCATGCTGTAACCCATTACACACAAAAACTTTTACAACAATCAGCAGATAATTTTTGTTTCAATTTTTTAGAACCGCAAAAATCAAATACAACATCAGAACAACCAGAATTAAGTGAAGTTGCCTCCGCCTCATCATTACCTAAAATCCCAGATACTTCTGGTATGAGCATTCTAGAGGCAACGATTTATGTAGAAGCCAGTGATCATTTAACTCATAAACTATTTCTCGGTTCTCTTGGCAACGCCACATCTGGGCCTGTAATTCAACTTACTTTATTACAATTATTTGATTTGGCAAATGCTTTAGATGAATACTCAACTGATGTCATCACATTACCAAATCTCAAAAGTGAAAGTTCTTTTCCCAGTTTGCCAAGTTGGACACCAATAGCGGCAATGATAGTATTAGCTCTGGGTTTAACTCCCTTAACCTGGCATTATGCTAATAACATTAGGCAAAATAACGAGCAAACAGCCAAAAAACCAGCTACAACGGCCGATCAAATTGCTCTTGAATCTTCACCCTCTTTAAATAACCCGCCCACAGGAATTAACACTCCAGGGATTTTGCCTACTCCCCCAAACAATACGGCTACACTACAAATCCCCAATTTAGATCCCCCTCCTCCACCGATTGATCCAAGTTTAACTGCCAAGCCGCTGGATTTCCCTAATGCAACTGTCCCAGCAACAAATCAAACATTACCGAAAAATCTGACCATACCGCAAACTACCAAGCCTGTTATTTCTAGTAATCTAGGACTACCATTACCCACCACACAAGGGAATCTCCCACAAAACTCGACAAGAGTGATTACCCAAAGTGGAATTAATTCTACCAATCGTCAAAATTTACCTCCCACAAATACCAGTAGTTTCTCTAATATCCCCTCTAATATCCCTGCGTCTGTTGCTAATTTACCTAATGAGACTCAAGCTCAAGCTTCTGCTCCCATAACTTCTCAACCAGACTCACAGCCATTAAGTCAAACAACGGATTCCTCTGGTGCAACTTCTTCTCTAGCAACTGATGATAATTTAGTAGCAAAATTGCGATCTGCAAAAAACTCTTCCTTACCGACAGATGTAGCAGCTAAGGAAAATACATTATTTGATATACCTCAAGTAGCCGAAGCTAGAGAATATTTGCAAAAGCGTTGGCAGCCTCCTGCTGGATTTTCCCAAACATTGGAATATAGTTTGATGTTGGGTGTTGATGGGTCTGTTGAGCGCATTTTGCCCTTAAATCGAGCCGCCAGAGAATACGTTAATAGCACGGGCATTCCAGAAATTGGTAAAGCTTTTGTTTCTACTAATAAATCTGGGCAAAATATTAAGCTCCGAGCAGTTTTTAGTCCAGATGGTAAAGTACAAACTTTTCCAGAAACACCGTAAAGATTGTAGGGGCATAGGGGAAGAAAACATATTACCTTCTGCCTTCCGCCTTTACCTTCTGTAATTTAGGGCTTGTTTAATAAACCTAAAACTTTAGATATAAGAAGAGTTTGAAGATTAAAAAAGGTGAATCAGGTGCAAGATTATTCTTATCTTCTTCTAATTCTTCCTCCTGACTCCTGACTCCTGACTCCTGACTCCTATTTATTATGCCACTTGTTAAACTGGTACAATATTTTCACCAGCATTTGCTTAATTTGCTGGTTTTTTAAACGGATTCATTCAGCACAGTTGCGGAACTGGACTGTTATTATAGACACCCTTCCTGGCACTGCATTAAATTTAACTGAAAGTGCGTTAGCCAAAAAGAAGGGAATATGCAAACATCTCAAAAAGATAGCACTGCTTGGGTTATTCAAACATGGGCAGCTTTTCTCATTTCTATTTCTATGACAACTTTCGGTGTTGTCAATTTGCCTGTTGATAACTGGGTAAAAGGTTTTATGGGCATGGGTTTGGCTTTCTCTGTTGGTTCAACTTTTACTTTGGCTAAAACCACCAGAGATTTGCATGAAGCCAAAAAATTAACTTCCAGAATCGACGAGGCAAAAGTTGAGAAGTTGCTGTCGCAACATGATCCTCTAACGCTGAAATAGTTGGTAATTAGGGAAGTTTCACCTTTTTCCTAACTACCAGGTTACGTTTTTATTCTGATGTTATCTCGCTAGGTTCTAGTTCATCTGTAGCTTCTTTTACCCTGCGGATGGGTAAATTTGCGATTAAAGCTGTTGTACGTTGGTTGCTTTCTAGGGAAAACTCCAAGCCATCTGTTTCAATTTCCACGTAGCGACAGACTATTGCCAAAATTTCTTGGCGCATTTTTTCCAAGGTTTGGGGGTCTAAGTCGGCGCGGTCGTGGGCTATAACTACTTGCAGACGACGTTTAACTTGAGTGCGACTGGTGTCAGGTGTGCGAACAAACAGTTTTTCTAAAAGTTCAAGGATCATTGCGGCTAGGTCTAAGGCGAAAACTGGAAAATAAGTTAAACAATCTTTGTCCACAACAATTTCCGCAAGCGGGAAAAGATGTTGTCGTTGGGTGAGTCAAGCTCAAGAAATTCAACAGTTTGCCCTTCTAACCTGCGAGCAATGTTTTCAAAGGCTAAGGCAGCTATTGAGGGGGTGTCTGATAATACTAAAGGTTCACCACGGTTGGTAGATACTATCACACGCTCGTCGTCAGGGATTACCCCAATTAAGGGGATGGCGAGAAGTTCCTGAACATCCTGCACAGACATCATATCATTTGCCCGCACCATTGCGGGTCTGATCCGGTTAATTATTAAATGAATCTTTTTGACACCTTGTGCTTCTAGTAAGCCTACTACTCGGTCAGCGTCGCGGACTGCGGAAATTTCTGGGGTGGTGACAATTAGGGCTTCTTTGGCTGGGGCGATCGCATTTTTAAACCCCATTTCAATGCCTGCGGGACTATCAATCAGTATATACTGGTATTTTTGTGCTAGTGCATTGACCAGCAGTTTCATTTGGTCGGGAGTGACGGCATCTTTGGTACGATTTTGGGCAGCTGGTAGCAGCACAAGATTGGGTTGTCGCTTATCTTTTACCAAGGCTTGATCTAAACGACATTCTCTGGCTAAAACTTCTACGGCTGTGTAGACGATACGGTTTTCTAGTCCTAGCAGCAAATCTAAATTTCTGAGTCCAAAGTCCGCATCAACTAGGGCTACTTGCCGACCTAGTTTGGCTAAAGCCATACCCAAATTTGCGGAAACTGTGGTTTTACCCACTCCTCCTTTACCGGAGGTAGTTACAATAATGCGAGTCATAAATAGGAATTGCGTTCTATTAGGCGTTGTGGAAATAATACTAAATATCTTAGAGGCTTTGATTAATTTTACTTAACTGATTGCGAGAAAAATCCGCTGCTTTGGCGATGCGAATTCCTTGGGGTGTAATGTGTGCTACTTCTGGAAAAAATTGTGTCAGTGATTTTTCTGGCGCTCTTGCTACTGCATCGGCAATTCGCAGTTGGGTTGGTTCCATTTGCAAAGCCATGATTATACACTCACGATTGCCTGTGGCTCCCGCATGAGCTACTCCCCGCAGCCGCCCCCACACAAGAATATCTCCATCTGCTACTACGATACCACCAGGATTGATATCTCCTAAAATAATCACTGTTCCAGGATGACGAATTTCTCCACCAGAACGCACTGTCATTTCTAGATACAGGGCATCTGCTAGAGCTTTGGGGGTAGCCTGAAGATCGGTAGTAAAAGATGTTTGTAGTTGTATTTGTTCTACAGAATAACCTAATGTACAAGCTGCGATCGCTGTTTGCCTCCGACTAGTGGCAACTGATTTTAACTGAAGTTGGACTTCGTTTAAAGTTTCTTCTAATTGTTGTAGTTGTCTGCTGTCTAACAGGCGGTCTTGTGCAACTAGATGTACTATGGTGTTAGGTATCCGTAAGCGATCGCTACCATTAAGACGCTGTTTCATTTGTTGCCAAATCTCTGACCAACTGACTTCGGAAGCAGGTACTTGAGATTCGGCTGGCAAAATTAATAACAGTCTCCCCTCCTCTGTTTTTAACTGGACTTGAATATTATGGTTAATCTTTTCTTCTAATAATCCTAATTCATCATTATTTACATCAGTTAAGTCAGAATTTGTACTAACAGCATTAGCTTGTAAATAAAGGAGAACTGAATTTAACTCAGCATTGGGGATAATAGAATTATTATCTGTATCCTCAGTAGAATCTGCTTCTAGATTGGCAGTTTTGGCAATCTTTTCTTCTACATCAGCTTGTTTAGAAATGGATTCTGCATCAGGAAGTTGAGAATTTGAATCCTGTTGAAAATCATTTGGGGAGTTGGTAGAATCAGAATTCATTCTTAATTAGGTGACAGGTGACAGGTGACAGGTGACAGAGAAGAGAGCAGGGGAGCAGGAAAGAATAGTGTATTACCTCTTCACTCTTGCCTATTGCCTTCTTCTGCTGATAACTGATAACTGAATTATTTTGTTGTTAATCTTTCATAAATTGTAGCTAAGGCATCGGCATTACCGACATTACCGGGAAAAAGTACCACTGGTAAGTTAGGAAATTGAGGATGATCAGATGGTGTAATTACCATTGAACAACCGGCTAAAATTTGACCCAGTAATCTGGCTGAAGTTAAGGCTAATCCCGTACTCAAAACATCGTTAGAAGTAATCCCACCTTTGCTAATCAAAAATCCTATATCTGCTGGTAAACCCTGAACAATATCCATTAATAAAGCCGAAACTTTTGCCCCAAAGTCTAATCTCGTTTTGATATCTTTAAAGGTCAATTCTTGACGACTAGTATAAATTACAGGTGTTTTTCCTGAATTATGGACTATCTTGATTTCTGCTAAACTTTCATTCAGCAATTCAACAGCTTGATGTTCTCCATCATCAAGTAACCTAGAGACATTGATTTCAATTCCTATTGTTCCCTGGGTTTGTAATAAAGACTCTAATTGTTGAGTCGTCTTTTTTACGTGAGAACCAACAATGACTGCACCTGGTTTACCACCACGTACATATTCTGCCATATTTTCAGCAGCGATGGGTTGGGGAGGTAAGGCAGCTAAAGCGGTTAAAATACTGGCAGCAGAACGGAATAAAAAGCGTTTTCCTTGACTTGCGGCTGTTAAGATATCAACAGCAAAGGTGTTAAGATCCGTTTGATTTTCACCGTCTACAACTCCACACTCATTATCATGGAGTTGCAATAATCTTTCTAAACTACCACTACGAATATCTGAAAGTAAAAATCTAGTTACAGTATCTTCTTTAATGCGTCCTTTAGTTTTTTCTTCTACATACTTGGGTAGGTAGCTGTAGTTGTAACTAAAGACAGAATCACGAGCAAATTCTGTTTCATGGACTGGGGTGGGAACACCATCAATAATTAAATAATGGATGCTATCGCGGGTAATTCTTCCCCCTTCAAAAAATGCGGGGACGAGAAAATGAGCATCAAAGGGTCCGAGTTCTTGGGCAATAACATCGGTTTCTATGGGATAATGTCCCCGTAAGGTAGAATCAGAACGACTAACGACGAGAAAATCGTCTATTTGTTCTGCTGCTAAGGCGATTTTCAGGTTATGACAAACTTCTCTGGTAACGGTTGCGGCTGCTTCTGGGGTCAGGGAACGAGTATTAGTTAAAATAAAGAAAATGGGAGCATCATCTTTTAACCCTAAACGCAAGGTTTCTACGTCCCAACGCATCAACAATAAGCAACTGTGGACAGTTTGAGAACCTGTTGGATCATCATCTAAAACGATTATTTTGGGTTGGTTATTCATAAGTATGTAAATGGTGGTAAATATTCTACATCTAAAATTTGTTCAATTGTGTAAGGGCAAGTTTGGGGAAAACAATTTAAACCACTTTTTTTCTTGGCTTGCCGTGCTGCATCATTATATACTTCATCCAGCACGGTTAAAAAATAATTGTAGAGGTTTTTTGATTTCGTTAATTTCCTAATTTCTACTCGAAAATTATCAATTTCTACTTCCCAATGATTTTTACAATCAGGAAGACTCCAGTGTTGATACAATAGCAGATGCTTGAGAAGTTGCAATAAATAACTTTCTAGTTTGTGTTTTTGTTCATTACCCAATGTGGCAATTTCTTCAATCAAATTCTCCCAATCAAGATTTTCTATATCTCGTGCTTGTAATTGTTGTAAAGTTGTTTCTAACCATTGGGGATAATCCTGTTCATAAAGAGTTTGACTCAATAATTTAGATATCATTTAGGATTCTCCTGATTGAATATACAGATTAAGGTTTAGGCATGGAATTTGTTTAATAAATTTATAATTACACTTTTCTGAGTTTTCTGATTTCTGCTTGTACGTCTAAAGCAATTTGCAATGATTGATTTAGTAGTCGTGCATATTCACCAGCTTGATTACTAACTTCTAAGGTTTGCAGATTGGCTAAATTGTTTACTACTAAGTCTTGGTTGTTAGCAAGCAGTTTTTTATTATCGCGCAAAATCCGTTCACTTTTTAAGGCACGAACTAAATCTTCTCGAATCAGTTGCAGTGCAGATATTACTTGTTCTCTGTCGCTAATGCTACTTTGGGAGTTGCCAGAGGTGGCCAGTTGGTCATTAATATCTATAGCTTGAATGACAGCGTGATATTTATCAACTTCGTCGAGGAGGATTGTTAATGCATGGGGACAGGTTTTTTTTCGCCAGAGCGATCGCCCCACAACCACGGCAATGGGTACAATAATCAGTAAAATAACGCCCAATTTGTTGGAAGATCCCAGTGTGGGCAAAATTATAAAAGCATAAATAAAGCCGACGATAATCGGTGTCAGTGCTAAAGCTACCAAACCTTCATTAAAGAAAAACCCCATACGCTTTTCCTTATCTGCCATAATTGAGGGTCTAAAAACGTCTTCTGGATCAAACCCAGTTAAGCGCCTTAGTTCCCCTTTGCTAATTTCTAAGCCGATTAAATCTGGCTGCACCGCTAGATACTCCTTAAGTAAGGGTGATTTGTGTATCTATTTTAGTCCGCTTTACCGTGATGATTGCAGCTATATTCACCGAAACCAGTTTTCATCTAGGATTTGTTCTAATGAACCTATGGGGATAAGAGGGAATATGTCAATAGCAAGTTGCGATCGGTCAGATGCTTCTTTTCTTGCATCTTGATAACATTCATCAAATATTTCTAAAATGTAAGGTTTTAAACTAGGACTATCTTTGAGTTCATCTTTTATTTCTCTGCGAAATGTTCTAATTTCCCCTTGCCAATGTCCTTGATTACGTTCTCGTTCACTATCCCAACATTTGAGTTTTAGTAGATGTACAAGCAGCTTTCTTAATAAACTTTTAATTGCTCGTTTTTGACTTCTACCTAGAGTTTCTAATTCTTCTAACAAATTCTCTAAATCAACAGCGGAAAACTGTCCTGTGCGAAGTTGGTTAATGGTTGTTCTCAGCCACAGGTAATAGTCTTGTTCGTATAAGGTTTGAGTTGTTGGGTCTGTTGATGTAACCATATACTGACGAGGATTTTTCTATTTCTTTTATTTTAGCTTAATAGACATCGACCGAATTTAAATATGCTGTTTCCAGAACCCTTGTAGAGACTATCGCAACGTCTCTACATCCTTCTTTGGAGATGTCTAATTTCTATGAGTTGCAAGTCAGAAAAATCTAATTTACTAAAATTTATTAAGTACAAGACTATGTATCAAAACTAAAATGTCATATTGTGTAATATATAGAGTTAAACAAATTACGCGCTACAAAATAGGATACTCGTAAATCATGAAAGCTCTTACCCCTCCCATAATTGCTAAAACTCTTTCTGTCACTAGTTTTGCTGTCATCACTGCCACTATTTCGTCTCTGGCTATTACCCAACCTGCTCAAGCTCTATCTGCACTCAGCTTTAGCAGTACGGGGTTTAGTAGTACTTTGACTACATCAACGCGAGGTTTTGCTTTTAATGTACTTAATCCAAGTGGTATTACTGTTACTGATTTGTCTTTTTTTGATGAAAACTCTGATGGACTGGCAGAAAGTCATGATATAGGACTATGGAATTCATCAGGAACTCTACTAGCATCTGGGACTGTGAGTGCTGGAACCACCAATGCTTTAGTGGGCTTTTTTCGTACAGTAGATATTGCTGATACTTTTTTAGCCCAAGGTAATGGCTATGTTGTAGGTGCAGTATTTTTAGTTGGCAGTTCAGATAAACAAGCAATTAACTTTGTGGGTTTAACCACACCTTCAGATATTTCTTATGTGGGAGGAAGATTTATTAATAATGGAGTGGCTAGCCTAACATTCCCTACATCAAATTTGGCTAGTGGTATTCCCGGAGGCAGCTTTGAGTTTACCCCTGGTGCTACCACTCCTGTACCCTTTGATTTCAATCCTAATATCAGTTTAGTATTGCTAGGTGGTGGATTAGTTTGGCGTAAACTCAGCAGACGTAAAGCCTCACGTACAGTATAAGTTTATATAGCTCATTAATAGACATCCCTGACAATTAAATATGCGTTTCCTAGAACTTTTGTAAAGACGTTGCAGGCAACGTCTTTACATTCTTTTTCACCAGATGTCTAATGAAGAATGCGATCGCTTTTTTTAGATTAACTTGATGTATACAGAGATCGCTTCGCCTATGGGAGAAAATTAAAACTTCATTTTCCAATTTATGATAAGCTATTAATTAACCCTTATTCTAAAAATGAGGTATTGATGCAACCTATATTAACTACCTTATTATCTTCTCTCTACAACCAAGATTTTCATCTTTGGGTAGAATCAACAATTGAAATATTACAAAAAAAAAGATTTGAAGAATTAGACCTAGAAAATCTAATTTCTGAAATAGAAAGTATGGGGAATAATGATAAAAAATCAGTTAAAAGTAACCTGAGAATTTTATTAATGCACCTGTTAAAATGGCAATATCAACCAGAAAAACGGACAAATAGCTGGCGCACAACTATCAAAGAACATCGTAACCGGTTAGAAGATGATTTTGCCGATAGTCCGAGTTTAAAGAATTATTTTTTAGAAGTATTTAATGAATGTTATCAAAAAGCCAGAGATTTAGCAGCCTCAGAAACAGGTTTATCTATATCTGTTTTTCCAGTAGAGTTTCCTTTTGATCCTAATTTAGTTCTCAAATCTGATTTTTTACCAGAATAGCAGAATTTATGATATATGAAATCGGACAGCCCCAGGGCGGACAAGATGCCCACCCCAGATGATTTTTAGCTAAATAGGACGGTAAACTCGATAGTTAATGTTGGGGAAAATATTATCCATTAATTCGACCTTTTCCAACCAACCACTATCAACTTTCCCGATTTTCACATCTTCATACAGTTTATTAAACCGCATTAGGTGCGATCGCGTTCTTCTCACTGCATAGGGAACCATTGTTCCTGTCCGCATAATAAACGCCCAGTCAGAAGATTGTGCTAATAATAACTCCCGCGCTGCTTGATTCAAAGCTTTCCATTGCAACTCATCCTCTGGTTCCAACTTGGAAATTTCAATCATCCGTTCCGCAGCCTTATGTAAATGCGGATAAATCCAGACATTGGTATTATTCAACCAATATTCATGGAAACCCTTATAACCCCAACTCGACTGAGAAGGACGACAGACTTGTTGTGTTGGGTTAGCCCGCAAATAATCAGCTAAATGGGTCATTTCATAAGTTCCTTGGTCATACCATGACTTACGGAACAAATAATCAATAAACCAAGGACCCTCATACCACCAGTGACCAAATAACTCTGCATCATAGGGAGAAACAATCACCGGGGGACGACCCATAATCCCATGTAAGTGTTCTGATTGGCGCTCCCGATTATACATGAAGTTAGCAGCGTGTTCTGCCGCCTTTTCCTTTGCCCAGTAAGGATCATAAAGCGCCTTATCAGAAAGACCTAAACCACGTCCGGTAATTTTATGATACTTAATCCCAGTATTTTTGCGCTGACCGTTGGGCATAATGTAGGGCTTAATATATTCATATTCAGCTTCCCAGCCCAAATCTTTGTAAAATTCGCGGTATTCTGCTGCACCAGGATAGCCTACTTCCGAAGACCATACCTGTTGAGAAGATTCATGATCTCGACCAAAAGCAGCGACACCAGTTTCTGTGAAAATTGGGGCATAAGTACCATAACGGGGACGAGGACGGGCGTATAATATGCCATGTCCATCAGTAAGGAAATAGCGTAAACCCGCATCCGCCAACATTCGCTCTACGCCTTCATAGTAGGCGCATTCTGGCAACCAAATGCCTCTGGGTGCTTGTCCAAAAGTTTGCTCGTAATGTTCACAAGCCACCTGAATCTGCGCCCACACAGCTTCTGGATACATTTTCATCAGCGGCAAGTAGCCATGAGTAGCGCCGCAGGTGATAATTTCTAAGTTATTAGAATCTTGGTACTGTTTAAAAGCTGTAACTAAATCACCGTCGTATTTTTCCCAAACCTGACGGGCTTCATTAAATTCAGTGGCGTAATGTTCAGCTAAATAGCGTAAATGCCCATTATGAATATTACGCTCTGCTTCTAATTCTATTAGTTCTTCTAGTTGAGCTAGATGTGCATCATAGCGTTCTTGCAGCAAAGGATCACGCAGCATTGACACTAGGGGCGGTGTCATACTCATCGTGATTTTAAAGTCGATGCCATCTCGCTTTAAGCCTTCAAATACTTTCAATAAGGGGATGTAAGTTTCGGTAATGGCTTCATATAGCCATTCCTCCTCCAGCACGTAGTCACTCTCTGGGTGACGAACGAAGGGCAAGTGGGCATGGAGTACAAGCGCAACGTAGCCTATAGCCATAATTATTCTGGGGTGTTCCTGTAAATTGAAGGTCGAGAGTTGGGCAGAAATTAACAATATTTTAAGACTATATCGGGATCATCACAGTAGTTTTATCAGTTATGTTTATAAGTCTGTTGGGTTGTGGTGATCTGGACAAAAATAGCTACCAGTTGGCTACCTTGCTACATCAGAGGTATCCGCTAAAAGGATTGAAAATAAAGAGCTAGTAAAGTATCCAGTTTTTTATGCCCAGTAATAGCACTGTTAATACAGTTAGCGATCGCTCAAGTGGCGGTCAAATAAAGATTATTGAAACCCATCAGTAGGATTACGTTTAGCTAACGCTGAATTCTGAATCATCACTCCTAGTACAGAACGGCGTAAATAAACCAACCATTGCAAATCTCTGAAAAACTTACGCTGTATTCGTTTTGACTTTTGACTTTTGACTTCCGCCTTGCGGTACTACCCCCTTCAATCCTCACTTTCTGTATAAAAATCTTGTAAATTCTGCACTTGCACGCGACGAGAAACACGACGATATTTTTTACTTTCTAACTTCGGTTCATACTGATTTTGACCTTTACCTTTGCTTTTCAGTTTTAATGTAGATTCAGGATCAGCTTGTTGTTTAAGATAATTCTGATATGCGATCGCATCAGTCAGAAATTCTAAATAATGCTCATACCTTTCCCAATCACTACCCACAGCGCAATCAGGTTCATCTCGATGCAAACAATCACTGAACCGACAACTAGCCACTTCTAACCTTTTCCTTGCTTCTGGAAAATAATAGATTAATTCTTCTGGACTACAATCCAAATCAGGTTGATTAAAACCGGGAGTATCAGCCAACAAACCCCCACTAGGCATTTCAAATAATTCTACATGGCGGGTAGTATGGCGACCACGGGCTAATTTCCCAGAAACTTCTCCCACGCGCAGGTTAACATCGGGAATTAGCCCATTAATTAAGCTGGATTTTCCCACACCAGAGGGGCCAGCAATGACGGTAATTTTATTACTTAAGAATTCGTCAACTTGATGAATATTGATCTGATTTTGGACACTAATAAATAATGGTTTATAGCCCCAAGCAAACAGGCGATCGCTAATTTCTTGCTGTTCCTCCGGGGAAATTAAATCACATTTATTCAAACACAACAGCACATCAACCCCTGTAGACTCAGCCTTAATTAAAAACCGACTCAACTGAAAAGGTTCCAAAGGTGGATCAGCCACCGCAAACACCAGCAAAATTTGGTGAACATTAGCGATCGCCGGTCTGTCCAACTCACTTTGTCGGGGTAAAACTTCAGCGATCGCCCCTCGTCCCCCACTCCAATCAGGTTCTTCCACAATCACGCGATCGCCCACCATCACCTGCTGGCCGATTTTCTTCAACCTAGTTCTGCGGGTACAGAGGAGAGTAGGTGACAGGTGACAGGGAACAGGTGACAGAGAAGAGGTGTTTTCCCCCTTGCTCCCTGCTCCCTGCTCCCTTTCCTCTTCATCCAGCTGTACACGATAAAAATTAGCCTGTACAGCCAACACCGTACCCAGCAACTGTTCAGCAGTAGAAACAGTATCCCCTTTCATGCAGCAGTCGCCGGACGGCGTACTAACAGAGAAAAATAACTAGAACAGTCCGTAATTTTTTCCACCTGATAACCCGCCATAGTCAAACTATCAGGAACTTGCTCAATAGGTTCTCCCGCATCTAACCAGACTTCTAGTAAACCTCCATTTGGCATTTGTTCCAGACGTAGTTTTGTCCGCACAAAATTAATAGGACAAGGAGTACCACGCAAGTCTAGTTGAGCATCAGGAGTTAATAGAGAAGATATACTCATCACTTAAATAAACTTCCCAAAAATCCTTCTATACCACCTTTACCGGTTCTGTCTCCCTTAATTTTAGCCAATTGTTCCAACAGTTGTCTCTCCTCCGGCGTGATCTTATTGGGAATATCAATTAACACCGTCAACATATGGTCGCCCCGACTCACAGGATTTCCCAAACGGGGTACACCACGATTTTCCAACTTCATCACCGTATTTGGCTGAGTTCCCGCGGGAATAATCAACTCCACAGGCCCATCTACAGTATTCACCTCCAAACGACAGCCTAAAATCGCTTGTAGATAACTAATTTTGATTTCTGAGAGAACATTAATTCCATCTCGCTGGAATTCTTCATCCTCATTCACAAACAAATAAACATACAAATCTCCAGCAGGTCCACCACGTTGACCAGCATCACCTTCTTGAGAGATTCGTAACCGTGTACCATTATCTACCCCAGCCGGAATAGTAATTTTGAGCTTTTTCGTGACCTGATTTGCGCCTTTGCCATCACACGCATCACACTTATCCTCAACGACCGTCCCTGTGCCATTACAAGTAGGACAAGTAGAAACTTGAGTAAAACTCCCAAAAGGCGTTCTAGTCACACGCCGGACTTGACCAGAACCGCTACAAGTGGCACAAGTACGGGGACGGGTACCTGGTTTAGCACCAGAACCACTACACACTTCACAAGTTTCTAAATGAGAAATGCGAATTTCCTTTTCACCACCAAATACCGCTTCCCGAAAATCTAACTTCAGGTCTAGCCGTAAGTCATCACCGCGTACAGGTCCACTGCGTCGTCTTTGCTGTTGGGTTGGATTACCCATTCCCCCAGCAAAGCCACTGAAAATGCTTTCAAAGATATCGGCAAAACCGCCCATATCACCCATATCTTGAAAACCTGAACCAGCTGCTGCACCAGATACACCAGCTTCACCAAACCGGTTATAACGCTCGCGGGTTTCTGGCTCAGACAAAACTTCGTAAGCACGATTGATTTCTTTAAATCGTTCTTCAGAACCCGGTTCTTTGTTCACATCTGGGTGATACTTCCGGGCTTGGCGGCGATAAGCCTGTTTAATTTCTTCTTTGTCGGCGTCACGAGAGACACCCAGAATTTCATAATAGTCGCGGGCCATAGAGCAAGGGTAAAAGTTAGAAGTAAGAAAGCAGAAGTAGTTGAGAGACTAAGGTAAAGGAATAGAGATACTACTTAATTTTTGTTAATAATTTATTTTACCTTTTACCTTTGACAAAAATTACCAGCAAGTTTTCAGTAACAGATACTTTCTTCGTTTGATGACGATGAAAGCTAGAACAGTAGAAAACAAAATCCGATAGGTCTTTTACAATTGTGCTACTTAGTTGAAGAAAACTAAGCTTCTTAACCAGAGGTACTAGCCGTACTATTAGGTGTGGAAAACCAGCCATATACTTTTAGTTGTATCTGTAGTATGGAAGCATTTAGTTCACTAAAGTTCGCTTCTACAATCTAGCAAACCTTGGCATATAAAACCATTTTCAGGAGTTCAGTAGTCCAGAGCATGGCTTACGCCACAGGGCGTTATCAGTAGATCAGCAAGCAATTTCCAGTCCCCAGTCCCTAATTAATCTATCGCTTCATAATCAGCCGAAGCTGTACTATCCTCATCAAAATCAAAATTAAATTGTGGTATTGATGATGTCTCAGCCGCTGAACTTTCTTCCACTAAAGTTAAGGAAATATCAGACAAGTCTTCTTTTTCCTCTAGTTCTTGCGATTGCGATTGGGAATCTACTGAGTTACTGGCGCGTTTGTAAACATCAGCACCAATAGCAAATAAAGCTTGTTGGAATTCCTCAAATATCGGCTTAAAGGCAACTGCGGAGATATTGGGGTCACTCATGACTGCTTGGAGGCTGTCAAATTTCTGACTGGCCAAATCTTTAATTTCTGCACTAATTAAATCGGCATTATCGTTGAGTGTAGATATGTAACTTCCCAAAAGGTTATCTGCTTGATTTTTGAGATCAATTAGTTCTTTACGTTTCTTATCTTCTTCAGCATACATTTCAGCTTGCTGTCGCATCCGTTCCACTTCGACTTGGCTTAAACCACCTGTATTAGTGATGCGAATACTTTGCTCCCTACCTGTACCCTTATCTTGAGCAGAAACTTTGAGGATACCGTTGACATCAATATCAAAAGCCACTTCAATTTGTGGTATGCCACGAGGAGCAGGGGGAAGTCCTGCCAAAAGGAACTTACCCAGAGTTTTATTATCTCGTGCCATTGCCCGTTCTCCCTGGAGAACGTGAATTTCTACAGAATTCTGACCATCAACTGCGGTAGAAAAGACTTGGGATTTGCTCGTGGGGATTGTGGTGTTACGTTCAATGATTTTAGTAAATACTTCCCCTAGAGTTTCCAGTCCTAAAGATAGGGGAGTTACATCTAAGAGCAGCAAAGTATCAACTTCACCACCCAGGACTCCAGCTTGAACTGCTGCTCCAAGTGCTACAGCCTCATCAGGGTTAACGGAACGATCAGGGGTTTTACCATTATAGAATTTGATCACAGCATTCAGAACCGCAGGAATGCGAGTAGAGCCACCAACCAAAATAATCCGATCAATGTCTTTTGGTTTGAGGTCTGCGTCTTTGAGTGCTTGACTCATCGGTTCTATGGTAGCAGCAATTAAATGTGCTGTGAGTTCTTCAAATTTGGAACGGCTCAGTTCCATTTCCAGATGCTTTGGCCCGGTTTCATCAGAGGTGATAAAAGGCAAGTTAATTGAGGTGTTTAGCATACTGGAAAGTTCAATTTTCGCCTTTTCTGCTGCTTCCCGTAGACGTTGTAGCGCCATTTTATCCAGAGAAATGTCGATTTTTTCTTGTTTCTGAAATTGCTCTAACATCCAGAGAACAATGCAATTATCAAAATCGTCTCCGCCCAGTTGATTGTTACCTCCAGTGGCTTTAACTTCAAATACGCCATCTCCCAGTTGGAGGATGGAGACATCAAAAGTACCTCCTCCCAAGTCAAATACTAAAATTAGTTGTTCTTGGTCTTGTTTGTCTAAACCAAAGGCTAAAGCAGCAGCAGTTGGTTCGTTGATGATTCTCAGAACTTCTAATCCGGCAATTGTTCCAGCATCTTTGGTCGCTTGTCTTTGGGCATCTGTAAAATATGCTGGTACGGTGATTACCGCCTGAGTTACTTCTTCACCCAAAAAGTTTTCCGCATCTTGTTTGAGTTTTTGTAGGATCATGGCGGATATTTCTTGAGGCGTATAATTACGTCCACGAATCTGCACATCAACGGTATCGTCTCGACCTTTGACACAGTTATAAGGTACACGAGTGCGTTCTGTGGTTGTATCTTCCCACCGACGACCAATAAATCTTTTGATACTGTAGATTGTGTTTTCGGCATTAGTGATGGATTGGCGCTTGGCTAACTGACCAACTAATAAATCGCCACTCTTGCCAAATCCTACAATACTGGGAGTAGTGCGTCCCCCTTCTGAATTGGCGATCACTATCGGTTGACCACCTTCCACAACAGCAACGCAACTGTTAGTAGTGCCTAAGTCTATCCCAATAACTTTTCCCATGCTGACAGTAATTTTTATTGAGTGCTTTTACCGTGATTTTTTTTGCGGACTATCGTTTTTGGCTCAGGACTGGAGACTCCAGTTAAGGTGCTAAACAACAATTAAACAAATTGTTTATGACTAAACAACTAAAATATTTTGTTGTTTGTTTCCTACTGTCACCAAGTACGTCGGTACGCCAGCAGCTACAACTTTATAGACAAAATTAACACACTGATTCATCTTTTTGCCCAGCGTTAATCCTGTGCTGGATGCACGTACTCGATGAGATGGCTTATGGCCACGCTATCAGGATATCTTTTAAATTAACAGTAGCATTTACATCACGGCCTTGAACTTTTCCACAACCGCTACAATTATATATCGTCTGTCAACTGTCAGAGAATGTCTGTGGGAATTATGTAATCCATGTTGCTAGTTATCTACTTTCAACAGGGAAAAAGGTGATCGGTTATGGATAAATTTCCTACCTGTCACCTGTCACCTGTTAGCTGCTTGGTTAAGTGTTTTCTTGATTTAACTCATCTTCTTGTTGTATGGGTGTATCTTCCTGGGGGGCTGCTACTTTTACCATGGCATGACGCAGTATGCGATCGCCTAAAAAATAGCCGCGCACTAACTCTTCTAATACTGTTCCTTCTGGATGTTCGTTTGTAGGTTCTCGCATTACTGCTTCATGCAGGTTAGGATCAAATTCTTGTCCTTCTGGACGCATTGGCGACACACCTAAACGTTTAAGGCAATCCACTAATTGTTTATAAACCCCTTGATAACTTTTGTGAATTGTCATCTCGCCTTCTGTTTGGGGTTTGAGATGCGCCCGCGCTCTTTCAAAATTATCAACAACAGGTAGCAATTCCATAATCGTATTTCGCTTCATCTGCGTCTCCATGTCTTCTTTTTCTTTGGAGGTACGCTTGCGATAATTCTCAAAATCTGCGGCAATCCGCATATATTGATTACTACGATCTTCTAGTTGAGTTTTCACCAACTCAAGTTGTTGAGTTAAATTTGCTAAAGCCGCTGTATCTACTTGTGTTGTCTCTGCCGCAGCGACACCATTTTCTTCTATGAGTTCAGGTTCTTGCGGTACATTATGGGCTGTCATTTGCTCAGTCACCTCGCTGCCTGATTCTTGAGAGTTAATTTCGTCTGGGGAGTCGCTTTTCATTGCTTGTTTTACCTCTATTGGTTCACCCAATTGCTGGTTAATGTTGTTTACTTGTTTATTTTCATCTATCATTGTCCACTCATCCCAGATGCTTTTTACGTCACAGCATCAAGCAATTGTAGATTGCGGATTTGGGATTTGTGATTTCGTCTATGCCTAAAGACATAGATTTAGCTGAGGGATTGGGATTTTAGATTTATGGTTTCCCTATTGTGACAAATTGTGAACAGATCAGCGTAGACCTTCTGAGGGCGGTAAACCGAACAGGTAGAGTGATTCGATTTGAGATTTTGGATTGACCCCACGCATAAATCCAGGGGGTACAAACAAGGAATTACACCTGCTCACCCCAGGAATGTGGTGAAATAAAAATTTTTAAGAAGAAAAATTTTAAACTGAAATTTAATACACTCATTATGAGAATAATTGACTACAGTGTGGGAATACTTAAATAATGAGGTTTCCCTGCGAGATTGCTTATGACTTACTCGTCACCACAACGGCCTAGCACCGCGTTAACTACAAGAACACAGTTTTCGCCCTTTGGCAACAAGCTAGTGCAATCTGGCTATGTCAACACTGAACAGATGAAACAGGCACTAATAGAGAGCCGGAAATCTGGCAAAATGCTGACAGATGTCCTAGAGTCAATTACTGGGCAACAACTATCACCAGAGTTTATTCGGGAATACAAGAAACAACATCTATTTGAACTAAAAATATTATATGGCGTTGAATCACTAGATCCAGAAGTCAATCAAATTGGCAATCTGATGGTTGGACAATTGATTGATAGTCTGATACCCGTGGATGTCTGCCGTCGTCATCGTTTGGTTCCGCTATCGAAACGGGAAGACCAAACGCCACCTTATGTTCTAGTGGCAATGGTTGAACCAGATAATCTGGATGCTTCCGATGACCTGAACCGGATCTTGCGTAACAAAAACTTATCCTTGCAGCGGATGGTGATTACTCAAGAAGATTACCAGCATCTGATCAACAAATATTTAGATGAGTTGGCTGTTCGGGAAAAGGAAAAAGAACAGAAAAGAGATACAGATATTAATCAGGATATAAAATACCTGGAAGATCAGGATATAGAGGAAGTTGGTGAGGACAAGGATGCTGATATAAACGCATCCATTAAGGATGCTGAAGATGCACCCATTATTAAACTTGTCAACAGAATCCTGTTTAAAGCTTTGCAGGAAAAGGTTTCGGATATTCATATCGAACCACAAGAGGAAAACTTGCGGATTCGCTTCCGTAAGGATGGGGTACTGCGTGAGGCTTTTGACCCTGTACCTAAAAAAATCATTCCGGCGGTGACAGCCCGATTTAAGATCATTTCCAATCTTGATATCGCGGAAAGGCGTTTACCTCAAGATGGTCGTATCCGTCGTTTGTTTGAAGGACGGAAAGTTGATTTCCGGGTGAATACCTTACCCAGTCGCTATGGGGAAAAGGTGGTATTACGGATTCTGGATAACTCTTCTACCCAACTAGGGTTGGATAAGTTAATTACCGATCCAGAGACTTTGCATATTGTCCAGGATATGGTCAGTAAGCCCTTTGGATTGATTTTGGTGACAGGTCCAACTGGTTCTGGTAAAACGACTTCGTTGTATTCAGCATTGGCAGAAAAGAATGATCCAGGAATTAACATCAGTACGGTAGAAGACCCGATTGAATATAGTTTGCCAGGGATTACCCAAGTACAGGTAATTCGGGAAAAAGGTCTGGATTTTTCGACAGCTTTAAGAGCCTTCTTACGACAAGATCCTGATGTGTTGCTTGTGGGGGAAACACGGGATAAAGAAACGGCAAAAACAGCGATTGAAGCGGCTTTAACAGGTCACTTAGTATTAACTACCTTACACACTAATGATGCTCCTGGTGCGATCGCACGTCTGGGAGAAATGGGAATTGAACCATTCATGGTTTCCAGTTCCCTAATTGGTGTTTTAGCACAACGTTTGGTGCGCCGTGTCTGTTCACAATGTCGAATTCCCTACACTCCCACTACTGAAGAACTGGCTCGTTATGGTCTGTCAGCATCCAAAGAAACATCAGTCACTTTTTACAAAGCTAACTCCCTACCACCAGAATCCATAATTGAAGCCAAAACTAAAAATCAACTCTGTCCAGCTTGTAATGGCATTGGCTATAAAGGACGTTGTGGTGTTTATGAAGTCATGCGAGTCACAGAAAACCTGCAAACTCTCATCAACCAAGAAGCACCCACAGAACGCATCAAAGAAGTAGCTGTAGAAGAAGGCATGAAAACCTTGCTTGCTTACAGTCTAGATTTAGTGCGTCAAGGTTCTACAACTCTGGAAGAAGTAGAGCGCGTAACCTTCACTGATACAGGTTTAGAAGCTGAGTTAAAAGCCAAACGTAAGAGCGGTCTAACTTGTAGAACTTGTGATGCCACATTACAACCGGAATGGCTCGATTGTCCCTACTGTATGACACCTCGTTTTCAAGATTAACAACAGAAAATAGGTGACAGGTGACAGGTGACAGGTGACAGAAAGAAGAAGCAGGGGGGCAGGGGAGCAGGGGGGCAGGGGAGAATAAATTATTATCTATTCCCGATTCCCGATTCCCGATTCCTTATTCCTTATTCCTCATTTTAAATTGGAGCGAAACGACTATGGAAATGATGATTGAAGACTTAATGGAGCAATTGATTGACATGGGAGGCTCGGATCTGCACCTATCCGCAGGTTTACCTCCCTACTTCCGCGTGAGTGGTCATCTGACTCCTATTGGTGATCATGTGCTGACCGCAGATGAATGCCAAAGATTAATTTTTAGTATGCTCAATAATACCCAGCGCAAAACCTTAGAACAGACCTGGGAATTAGATTGTTCCTATGGTGTAAAAGGATTAGCTCGCTTTCGGGTGAATGTCTACAAAGAACGTGGTGCTTATGCTGCTTGTTTGCGAGCATTGAGTTCTAAAATTCCTAACTTTGAAAAATTAGGTTTGCCAGATATAGTCCGAGAAATGTCTGAAAAACCCAGAGGATTAATTCTGGTAACAGGCCCAACAGGTTCAGGTAAAACCACAACCCTAGCGGCAATGATTGACCTCATTAACCGCACTAGAGCAGAACATATTTTAACGGTTGAAGACCCTGTGGAATTTGTTTATGAACCCATTAAAAGCCTAGTTCACCAACGTCAATTAGGGGAAGACACCAAGAGTTTTGCTAATGCCTTGAAAGCAGCATTACGGGAAGATCCAGATATTATCCTGGTAGGGGAAATGCGGGATTTGGAAACAATTGCTTTGGCGATCTCTGCCGCAGAAACAGGTCACTTAGTATTTGGGACACTGCACACAAGTTCCGCAGCCCAAACCATTGACCGGATCATTGACGTTTTCCCCCATGAAAAACAAACCCAAGTACGGGTACAATTATCAAACTCTTTAGTAGCAGTTTTTAGCCAAACTTTAGTACCGAAGAAAAATCCCAAACCAGGTGAATATGGTCGGGTAATGGCTCAAGAAATTATGGTAATCACTCCTGCTATTTCCAACTTAATTCGTGAAGGTAAAACGGCACAAATTTATTCAGCCATTCAAACTGGTGGTAAATTGGGAATGCAAACTTTAGAGAAAGTTTTAGCTGATTTATATAAAGCTGGTTCTATCTCTTTTGAAGCGGCTATGTCCAAAACCTCTAAGCCTGATGAAGTTCAACGTCTCATCGGGTCAGCACCACCACCACAATCAGCAGCAAAACCTGGTACTGCTGCTAAAGCTCGTTAGATTTTTTAATTAGTAATTCCTAATTATCATTTGAATTGCTAATTAGGAATCACCCATTTACTAATTTTGAATTTTTTTGTAAGCACTATTTTGTTAGCGTAGCTCTTCTGAAAGAAGCATTTTGAAATACTATGCCTACTTACCTTGCTCGTATTCGTGATTCTCAAGGAAATTCACGAACTCAGAAATTTGTCGCTGATTCCTTAAGCGATGCTCGGACTAATCTTAGAGATAAGGGTTTTGTAGTTCAAGACCTGAAAGAAGCTCAAAGTTTATCGTCCCGCTTTGATTTACAAAAATTTCAGAATTCCTTGGTTAAGGTTTCTGTAAAAGATAAAGCTGTTTTTTCTCGTCAGTTTGCTGCATTGGTAAATGCAGGTGTAGCGATCGTGAGAGGATTAGCAATACTTGGTGAACAGTGCAGTAATCCCAAACTCAAACAAGCTCTGATTGAAATTGGTGGTGATGTGCAAACGGGAGTTAATCTTTCCGATTCTATGCGTAAACATCCTGACTGTTTTGATGGTTTGTATGTGAGTATGGTTCAGGCCGGAGAAATAGGTGGGGTGCTAGATGAAGTATTAAATCGTCTAGCCAAGCTATTAGAAGACATGGCTCGGTTACAGAACCAAATTAAATCTGCTATGTCTTATCCATTGGTAGTGGGTTTTCTAGCAACCGCTATCTTTGTGGGTATGACTGTGTTTCTAATTCCCATCTTTGCTAATATTTTCAAAGACATAGGTGTAGAATTACCAGCACTAACACAATTCCTGATGACTTGTAGCGAAATATTGCGAAGTTATTGGTCTTTAGTAATTATCGCTGGTTGTATGGCAGCTTCCTTTGCCTATAAGCAGTATTACAAAACTCCCGTAGGTAAAGAAACTATTGATCGTCTTTCTTTAAAAGTACCTTTATTTGGTGACTTGATCCAAAAATCTTCAGTTGCTAGATTTAGCCGCACCTTTGGGGCTTTGACTCGTTCAGGTGTGCCAATTCTAACTTGCTTAGAAATTGTGCGGGATACATCAGGAAATCAAGTGATTGCTAATGCCATAGATGCAGCTAGACTAGATGTTCAACAAGGTGGGATGATTAGCGTTGCTTTGAAAAAAGATGCTGTTTTTCCATCTATGGCTATTGCTATGATGAGTATTGGTGAAGAAACTGGTCAGTTAGATGCAATGTTAATGAAGGTTGCTGATTTCTACGAAGATGAAGTAGAACAGGCAGTTAAATCATTAACAAGTATTTTAGAACCATTAATGATTGTGGTTCTTGGGGGCATGGTTGGTACAATTTTGCTGGCAATGTATTTACCAATGTTCAAGGTATTTGAAAAGCTGGGTTAATTAGTGCAGAAAGGCAAAATTAACGAGGCAAAAAGTATCAGGATTTGTTGAAGGGGAAAAGGAATAAGGTGAAAGAAAAAACCTTGACCTTTACCCTTTCATCTTTGTATTTTTGAATTTTGAATTTTTAAACTTATGTCTGGACAAAAATCTCTTTATGAAGCTAGTTTAGCTGAGTATAGCAATCATTTATCTGCGATCGCACTCCTCAAACAGCATCGTCCATATTTGGAAATGATTCCTAGTCTACGTCGTCCGTCGGAAAGTGTGATCACTATCCCTTTACCCATTGTGCGTATCCGTGATATTGAAGCTAAAACTTCCAACACGATGGCTTTACCCTGTGATATAGCTATTATCATGTGTGACCCGGAATGGAAAATCAAAACCGGTGTAGAAATTTTACTATTTATTCATCGTCCCCATGAAGACTTTTCTGACTTATTGGGAAGATGGAGACAAAGCCAAGTTTGGTTAGATAAAGAATATGAATGGATAATGCACCCCCGTCATAGTCATATTTTGAGTGAGGGTGCAAATAGCATTTATCCGTTGTTTGTAGTTTTTGATCAAACATCAGAACGCATTCAACGGGGTTTAATAGGTGCAGAATTACCTTTTGTCATCCAAACACCCGCAACTTTGGAAGAAGAAGAACATCAAGAATCTTATATTAGGGAATAGGGAATAGGGAACAGGGAACAGTAAGAAGACAAGAGAGTATTATTACCCATTACCCATTACCCATTACCCATTACCTATTTTACAAACTTAGGCATGATTTCCGCTGCGGTAAATAAGCCAGAAATGCCACGTTGATGTAATTCTTGACCAGCTTTCAAATAACCAAAAGCCGGACCGCACACATTAGCAGCCATGCTGGTTTCATCGCCTAATGTAAAGGTGTGAGTAGAAATTTTCCCCTCAAAAGTGCGTCCGGTAATTTTCACATTGGTACTGAGGGGTTTTTTGGGATTGCGGGTATCAACTACACCACCAACAGTGACTCTATCCCGTGAACAAATTCCCGCTATTTCTAACATCACATCATCGGCGTGTTCCATATTTTCCAAGGTTAATACGCCGTTGGTTTTATCTAGTAATGCTTCCACCTCTGCGTCAGTCATCGCCCTAGCAGCTTCTACACTATAACCGGGCATATGTCCAATATCTTCCCGAACCGTGGCGCGGTAGGCTTCCCAGTTAGCAATTCCCACACCAAAGGTAATTACTACATTGTGAATTTCCGCGTAACTTTGGGCTGCTAAAGCAGCGGCGGCGGTTAACAATCCTGGGGTAGCACCACAGCCTGTCATGTAAGTAATTCCCGCTGCTTGCAATTCGTCTTTCATGGACAGAAGTTGTTCAACTGCACTGGTGCGTTTAATAGCATCTACTAACACACCTTTCCAACCAGCTTTGATAAATTCTTTAGCAACGTTGGGGATAAAGTCGTTGGGGAGGTTGGGTAAAGCCAGGAAATAGCCATCTACAGCGTCACCAGTCGCTTGAATAAGGTCTTGAATACTGTTATTGCTTAATGTCCCAACTGGTTCTAAATAACCGACTGTACCATGTTTTTGGTAGGTGGTAATGCAAGCATCGGTGTTTAAGCCTTCTGTGGAGTAAGCATAGCCTTTTTGGTCTGCGGCTGCAACTAGAATCATTTCCCGTTTGCTGGAAAGGAGTTTGGCTGCTGCTTGTCCGAGTCCACCAAAACCGAGAACTCCGACGCGGATAGGTTGTGTGTTCATAGGGATTTTTCTGTGTTGGTTAATGGTTATAAAGGTTAATTATGCTTTATTTTTCTGGGTTCTCAAGTAGGAAAAAGCTATAATTGCTTGAACGTTATTTAAGGTAGCTTAAAAATCGTGAGTAAAGTATTAACCCTGGAACTGAACGATGACGTTTATACAGCTTTACAGCAACAAGCTAGTGCTGTTGGACTTTCAGTAGCAGAATTAGTTGCTGCTTCCCTAAATCGTCAGTATAGTTTGTCAGTTAGTCCTAAATCCGATGCTGAGGAAGCACGTCAGCGTTTGCTTGGCTATGCTGGTGTAATTAGTATGGGTTACGCTACAGGTACAGATAATGAAAGCATTGATGCTGATCTGGCTAAGGCTTATGATAATGACTTATAAAGTATAAATTATAATCGTGTTACTTGATACATCAGGAAGGAGATTATGGACAACATAGTAACTATATTCCATCTAAATGCTGGTCCTCTGCACAATCAAGCAAAAAATTACTACTATGTGAATTCTACGATTCACGACAGCGGAATTACTGATGCAATTCCAGCTATTTTGTTTTCAGCTATGTCCATTGAGGCATTTCTAAATGAATTGCCGGAACTAGCTACAGCATATATTACACCAGGAGAAGAACCAGAGAATTTTGTAAAAAAACTTGCAACAGAATTGACAAATATTGAGGAATCTAACGGACAAATAAAACAAAAGATTGAGGTAACTTACATAGCTATATCAGGTGAACCACCAAATTTCGGTGATACACTCCACCAAAATTTTAGTAATCTCATAAAATTGCGTAACGAGTTAGTTCATCTCAAGCCTAAGGATGAATATACTTTAAACCTTGATAGTGATGATCTTCCTTCTTCAAAGAGGACAATTTTAAACAAACTATCAGGACTAAATATTCTTCGTGAACCAAGCACTTACAAAAATCCTGTTATTAATAAAGATTGTCCTGTGCCTTTATTGGAAAGGATTAGTACACCTGCTGCTGCTAAATGGGCTTGTAATACAGCAGCTAAAACAGTGCAAGACATTGTAAACAAGATGCCTAATTCAGAATTCAAAGATTATTTGAAAAGAAATTATACTAATGTGTATTTTCAATTAATATAAAATTAGTGATTTTATCAAAAAATTTTGATTTTTCTAACTATATCTTAGACTACACAATTGTACATTTTTTTAAACCTGTACTATAAAGCTTCCGGGGATTATTTATGCAGTGGCAACCAATAAAAAATTTACCATCAAATTGGGAAAATTTAGCAAGTTCCGAATTACCACCTTTAGTTACTGTTTGGAATGAACAAGCAGAACGGCTGCGTTCCTCTGGAGAATTCAAAACCTTTATGGAAAGGTTATGTCGAGAGATTGCTATTGAAACTGGAATTATTGAAGGACTATATACCTTAGACAGAGGAATCACTCGTGTACTAATTGAACAAGGAATTAATGAGGCTCTTATTGCTCATAATCCTAATAATCTTGGCAATCCCCCAATCAAGCAAATTGTATCTCTCATCCAAGATCAAGAAGCAGCGATCGAAGGATTATTTGATTTTGTTGGTGGAGGGAGAAGCTTATCTACTTCCTACATCAAAGAGTTACATCAACTTCTCACGCAGAATCAAGACAGTACAGAAGCAAAAACACCAACAGGACAAATTATTCGTGTTCCTCTGAACAGAGGTGACTGGAAGAAGCAACCTAATAATCCAGAAAGAAAAGATGGCTCTATAGATGAATATTGCCCTCCAGAACAGGTTGCTTCTGAAATGGATAATTTGATTCAATGGCATCATCAACATAGAATAGAACAAATTCCCCCTGAAGTGGAAGCAGCATGGTTACATCATCGCTTCACACAAATTCATCCATTTCAAGATGGTAATGGTCGTGTGGCTCGCTGTCTTGCTAGTTTAGTTTTTCTGCAAGCTAGATGGTTTCCTTTGGTTGTTACAGGTGACGAAAGAGCAGCTTATATTGGAGCTTTAGAGCAAGCAGATCAAGGTGATTTATCAAACTTGATTAACTTGTTTGCTAAAAGTCAAAAACAGGCATTTATTCGTAGTCTTGGTTTATCTGAACAAATTTTGTCCGAAACACGACGCGCTCAGGCTGTTATTGCTTCCATAGCTAACAAAATTAGGCAAAATCAATCACCCACTATTCCAGATCGCCGTCAAAAAGTTGAAAGTTTTGCGACAAATCTTTTTAAAATTGCATCGGCTCGTTTAGAAGATATCGCTACCGAAATTAAGTTATCTGTTCAAAATCTAGTAAGTGATGCTGAGAGTTTTGTGGTTCAGGCTGCTGCTGGTGATCCTAAATCATATTATCATCGCTTCCAAGTTGTAGAAACAGCTAAACAATTAGGTTACTTTGCTAATATTCGGACTTATCACAGTTGGATACAATTGGTGATTAATGTAGAATCATCAACAACAATTCTACTTTCTTTTCATGCAGTAGGACACGAGTATCTCGGACTACTTGCTTGTTCTGCTTGTGCATATCACAGAGATAATACTGGAGAAGGTGAACGAAATATTAGTGATATTCAAGCCTTAACAGATTCTCTATTTCAGTTTTCTTATGCTGATGATGAGAGTAACCTGACGGAACGTTTTAAGAAGTGGTTGGAAGATGTGATTGTTACTGGTTTAGAGTATTGGAATAAGAGTGTTTAACAAAAGAGTAAGAGCGATTGCATTTTTGATGTAGATTAAACAGCGATCGCATTTTTGGTGTAGAGTTAGGAGCGATCGGATTATTGATGTAGAGTAAACAGCGATCGCATTTCTGGTGTAGAGTTAGGAGCGATATCTACGATGGGCTACACCTACGCTTATCATTTATAATAAAAATATTACAATCTTCAATGTCACAAGGATTAAAAAATGGATACTACAAAACTGAGTGACACAACAATAGAACTATCAGATATTACAGCTTGGGATAAAAATGGACAGAAACTTTTAGTATCAAAAGTTAGAGCTAGAGATATTGTAGAAGATATTACTGGAAAGGTTGAAGATATTCTCAAGTTTGAGTATGAACATAATAGAGTGATAATTCCTTATGCTATGACAGCTACCCGTGAAGAAATTAAATTTTTTCAATGGGATGGGGAAAAGTTAGAAAATGTCTACACCTTCCCAACTCATGAGGTTTTGTCTGAATATGATCCAGAATTTAGTCATAAAAAGAGGATTTTTGAATATTATTTAGAAACATTAGTGGAAGGATGGTTAAGAGATTTGGCTGAGAATTGGAAAACAGATCATCCTCCAAAATCAGAAGAACTAACCCAGATAGGTTTTGTAGGGAAAATTTATGATGCAGCACACTAAAGGTTAGCAAATTTAATGATTACGCTTTACATAGAAACTAATTTTTTTATTGATTTTGCGAAAAACCAAGATCAAGATACTGAGAATTTAGTAAATTTACAATATCCTGAAGTAACAACAAGAATTAAAATAGTAATTCCTGCAATTTGTTGTATGGAATCTCTTTCTGTACTGGAAAGTGAGCGCAATAGAAGTAATCGTTTTGGTGATAATTTAAATGATGAAGTAAAAAAACTCAAAGGAGATGTTAACTCTCAATATTCTAAAGACATTAAACGATTTCTACAGCAAGCAATAATTAAGAACAATGAGAGAATTAATGAGATTAATACTCGTCTTTTTGACATTTTAGAATGGGCTAAAAATTCTGTAGAATTAATATAATTAAAACCAGATATTCTCAGTAAAAGTCTGGAAAATGAATTTATTAATGATCCTACAGATAATTTAATTTTACATTGTATTCTTGATCATGCCAAAACTTATTTAAACGATCAGAAAGTTTTATTGAGTGGAAATCATACAGACTTTGGTACAAAAGAGATTAAAGAAATATTACAGGAAGCAGGTATACAAAGATATTTTGTCAAGACGGGAGATTTTTTAGGGTGGTTAAATTCACAGCTTTAATTATTGGTTAATATCGCATTTCTAGTGTAGAGTTATGAGCGATACCTTCGGTAAACTTCGCTAACGCATTTTCGATGTAGATTTAGGCGCGATACCTTCGGTAAACTTCGCTAACGCATTTTTGGTGTAGAGTGAGAGCGATACCTACGGTGCGCTTTGCTAACGCATTATTGTTGTAGAGTGAGAGCGTTCGGTGTGCTATAGTTCGTATTCTTCATATCCGTCACGCAGCACAGCAGACAATTGGTGAAGCAACATCAATTAGAGAGAATTGCATTTCTGATGTAAAGTTGAGAGCGATCGCAGAATGATAAACTTTTTGACCTACATTATAATAGTTGTTGTCTACAGACAACTTAACCAAAATTTATTATGAGTATCAGTCTAACACCTAAGCAAGAACACTTTATTCAAACAAAGCTGCAAACTGGGAAATACCACTCTGTAGAAGAAGTTCTAGAAATTGCTCTCCTGTTGCTAGATGAATATGATCGTTCTGAGACAGAATGGGTTAAGGAAGTGCGCGGAAAAATTGATGCTGCTATTGCAATTTCAGAACACACAGCACCTATTGATGGTGAAACATTTGTAAATCAAATTTTAGAGCGTTTTCAGCAACAGCGACAGGTACAAAAATGAATCGTTACGTTATTAATATTCTCGCTAGTCGTGACCTGAACGAAATTGCTGAATACTTCTCACAAAACAACCTAGAAGCGGGTGAAAAATTTTTTCAGGAATTTAATCACAAATGTCAACAATTGGTTTCTTTTCCAAATAGTGGTAAAAGCTATTCAGGAATACGTGCTGATTTGCGAGGATTACTCCTTGAAGGTTATATAATTTTTTATAGAGTGTTGGATGATGGAATTGAAATTTTACGAGTAGTGAGTGGTCGTCGTAACCTTCCCTCTGTTTTTGATGATTCTGAATTGTAAATTGAGAGAGATAGTTTCGGTAAGCTTTACTAACGCATTTCTGATGTAGATTTAGGAGCGAAATTTGTATTAGTAAAGAGTGATATCTAAATCAAGTCATTTTCATCAACTAACTGTAAAACACTTTTATACAAAGGTTTAGCAACCCAAAATCCTGCTTTATTAACAAGATCATCTAATAGAGGTTTGACAGCAGAAATCAGCCCTTGACTTTTCGCTTCTACCAATATTTCTAAAATCAATACATTCATCTAAAATCAATTTCATCTCATGCTACCTTACTAATTATTTCTTTCTCAACTTCCTCCAAAAATGTGATTACTTGCTCTTTAGTAACCGTGGGAAAACCATCTAAAAAATCATCTATTGAATCTCCTGCTTTTAAATAATCTAAAAGTGTTTGGATAGGAACTCTTGTTCCGGTAAAAACAGGAGTACCACTCATAATTTCAGGGGAAACGCTGATAATTGGAGTATTGCTAGACATGGTTTTTTATATGTTCAGATGATATTTTTAGTTTAACATTGATTTTAGATGAGGAATTACGCCAAATTATTTGGGAACAAGTTAAAATTCAAGAAGCTTGCTTGAATATGATATACAATAATATCTAGAAACTTTGCCCAAAATATACGGTTATGGCGATAGTTGTTTCCCTGAGTCCAGAATTAGAAGCTCGACTGAGAGAGAAAGCAGCAAAGCAAGGACAAGATATTAGTTTTGTCGCGGCTGAATTGCTGGAGAATATCCTAGACTGGGAATTACAAGACTCAGAAGCAGCTATTAAGGGTATTCACCAAGGATTAGAAGACTTTGAAGCAGGTCGCTTTCGTTCCTTTGATGATTTTGCTAATGAGCAGCGTCGCAAGTATAACCTGCCAGCAGATTCATGAAATACCGTATTGAAATCTCTAGCACAGCAGAAGCAGAAGCAGACAAAGCATTTTTACAGTTGTCTCAAATAACTTCTCCTGAAAAAGCAAACCAGTGGTATGCAGATTTACTAAGATTAATTGAGTCTTTATCACAAATGCCAAAGCGATGTTCTTTAGCTAGAGAAAATGATTATTTTAGTCAAGAAATGCGTCAGATAATTTATGGTAAAGGACGCAACGCATACAGGATAATTTTCACAATTTTGGAAGGACAAGAAGTTTCTACAGTTCGTATTCTTCATATCCGTCACGCAGCACAGCAGACAATTGGTGAAGCACTAGATGAATCTGATGCAACATAAATTAGAGAGAATTGCATTATCTGATGTAGAGTGAGAGCGATCGCCTTGAGAATGATAAACTTTTTGACCTACATTATAATAGTTCTTATCTACGTTCATCAATCAGTAAATCGCACAATAGAGCAATCAGTGATAAAAAAAGACAGGGGGATAACCCTGTCCTGGAATGAATTATTTAGCAGAGAATTTAGAAATTCATCTCAGCAGCTTGGACTTTTTCTACCTGTTTCTTCTTCAGCACTAGCATAACTTGTGCCAACATCACTAAACAGATGAAAGCAATCATACCTGCAACTCTGGTGGGGTTTTGTAAGACAATTTCTGCATCTTTTTGACCAAAACCACCGACGTTGGGGTTGTTGGTTAAAGCGTCACCAGATGCAACTGTTTGTCCTTCAGAAACAATTAAATCTGGGCCTGCGGGAACGGTATCGTCTACAACTTCACCAGCTTCGGTTTTGATGCTAACTACATATTTAACGTTTCCGTCTTCATCTTCTGTTTTGGCTATCTTGCTAATTGTGCCAGCAGCAGAAGCGTTGTAAATGTTGTTGTTGCTCTTTTCACCGGTGGGGTAAACTTGTCCACGTCCTCTGTTACCGCCTACATGAACGGAATATTTGCCAAAGTGGATATTGCTGTCGGTAGCAGGGTTGGGTGAAAGAACTGGGAAGACGATTTCCTGATATTCTTCGCCTGGTAAGGGGCCAACGATGACGATATTTTCTTTGTCTTCACTGTAGGGTTGGAAGTAAATATCACCTAGTTCTTCCTTCATTTCTTCAGGAATGCGGTCTTCTGGCGCAATCTTGAAGCCGTCGGGTAACATCAGTACAGCACCGACGTTTAAACCGACTTTAGAACCATCAGCACCTACTTGCTGTACGTTGGTATCGTAGGGAATTTTGACAACGGCTTTAAATACGGTGTCAGGTAATACTGATTGAGGTACTTCTACTTCTGTATTTTTTGCTGCTAGGTGACAGTTAGCACAAACAATCCGTCCTGTGGGTTCGCGGGGGGTTTCAGGGTAGGTTGCCTGCGCCCAGAAGGGATAAGCAGAAGCGGTTTGGGGTAGGGCTAGATCGCTGGTGAAGAAAAAGGTCACGGTGGCGATCGCTATAAGTAATGTGTTTAACATTACTTTAGCAGTGCGAGTTAACTTCGCTGGTGTACAGGCGTTTCTCATCTCTATAAAGTCATTAGTCAGTGGTCAGTTGTCAGTTATCATTGGTCAGTTGTCATTGGTCAGTTGTCAAGCGTTGACTAAAGACTAATAACTCCAGACCCAGCACGCTATTAACTCCACCAAGGTGCTTCATCGGTGCGGAAGTCGGTTTCTGTCCAAGGGGTCAAAACGATTTTGTCGTTGTCTGTTTTGGCATGAGCCAATGCTAAAGACTTGGGTGCAGGTCCGCGGACAACTTTACCAGTTGCATCGTACTGGGAACCGTGACAAGGGCATTTGAACTTGTTCTCTGCTACGTTCCAAGGCACTACACAACCTAAGTGGGTGCAGATAGCATTAATGCCATAGTCGGCGATCGCTTCTTTGCTCTCTACCACAATATATGTAGGATCTCCCTTTAGTCCTTGTACTAAGGTGCGATCGCCTACATTATGGCTTTCTAAGAATTGACTAACGCTAACATCGTTACCTAGTTCGTTTTTTGCTGTCACACCACCACCAGCACCACCGCTGGCTGGAGGGATAAAGTACTTAACTACAGGGTACAATGCACCTAGCGCCACTCCAGTGACAGTCCCAAAAGTCAGCAGGTTCATGAACTGACGACGACCCATATCAGGCACGTCCATTGATTCGGAAAATTGAGCCATAATCTACGCGCTCTTTGTGTAATTTGTTAAGCATTTTGACAAGAGTACCAGCACTTTAGCTACCCTTGTCTGAGTCGAAATGCTAAGGCCATCAGCGATGCCACAATTCTTTGTTCCAAGATATCTTTAGCATCTTTTCTGTTAGCATTACATTTCTTTATATCCTTATCATACTGGAGTTACGGAACTTAACATCATAACTAAATGTAAAATCTAATTGAGAACAGCCATGATCCCAAAAGGAGATAGGCTGCAATGTTTCATAGCAAAAAAACCGTCTCAGCATATCATTGCTAGTCCCAAATCCCAAATCCAAAATTTATATGACAGGACAGGAATTTCGTCAACTGTTAATTGATAAGTGGGGATACTCTTATGATGTCCAGTTACGCAGGACTCAGGGGAAGATATTTCTGCAAGTGATGTGGAAATATCTTGAACAAGCTTCATTCCCTTTAAGCGAATCTCAATACCAAGATCATCTTGATAGCATTGCTAATTATCTCAATGCTTTGGGAGGAACAATACAAGTACAAACTTTTATTACTCAAACAAAAGAGCGTCCCCGATTGGGTAAGGCTGTGAGTATACCACTAGATTTGGGCGATCGCGCTTCCGAATGGATATTATAAACAATTTAAAATTTAAACTTGGTATTATTTATGTCAATAATTATTGCTGGAGAACGTAGCGGTGTTGGTAAAACAACCGTAACGCTCACACTTTTAGCCTCATTATGCCGTCGTGGAGTCACAATACAATCTTTTAAAGTCGGACCAGATTATATTGATCCGATGTTTCATCAATATGTTACAGGTCGTCCTTGTCGCAACTTAGATACTGTACTGACTTCAGAAAGTTATGTACAGGAATGCTTTCACCATCATTCCCCAAAATGTGAATATGCATTAGTTGAGGGAGTTATGGGGTTATTTGATGGTGTTGGTCAATCGTCATTGGTCAGTCGTCAGTCGTCAAATAAAAGCGACAACATGACATTTGCAAGTACGGCACATATAGCTAAATTATTAGATATACCAGTGGTATTGGTAATTGATTGTAGTCGCTTGTCTGGTTCAGTCGCGGCGATCGCACATGGTTATTGTTCTTTGGATAGTAAAATTAAGATTGCTGGGCTAGTATTGAATCGTGTAGGAAGCGATCGCCATTTATCATTATTAAAAAATTCCCTAGCACCTCTACAAATCCCCATCCTGGGTGTACTCAGAAGACAAGATAACATAACCATTCCTGACCGTCATCTGGGATTAGTCCCCACCGCAGAATTACCAGAATTAGATAATATCATTAATCGGCTTGCAGATTTAGGTGATACTTGCTTTGATTGGCAACAACTATTACCTCTGATAAAAAGTAACCATTCAGTAATAAATCCACCAAAATCCGAAATCCAAAATCTAAAATCTAAAATTAAAATTGCCGTTGCACGAGACAACGCCTTTAATTTCTACTATCAAGATAACTTAGATATATTAGAAAAATTAGGTGCGGAATTAATATTTTGGAGTCCATTAAAAGATACACAATTGCCAAAAAATATTCAAGGAATTTATTTTGGTGGGGGATTTCCTGAAGTATTCGCATCAGAATTAGCTGCCAACACGAAAATTTTAACCTCAGTTAAAAAAGCTATTTTAGAAGGAATACCGACAATTGCTGAATGTGGCGGTTTAATGTATTTATGTGAGCAAATTATTGATTTTGAAGATAAATCTTGGTCAATGGTGGGAATATTACCCACATCTGCACAAATGGATAAAAAGTTAACTTTAGGATATCGTCGTGCAGTAGCATTAGAAAATAGTTTCTTATTTGATGCCGGAACAAATGTTTATGGACATGAATTTCATCGTTCTCATTTAATTACCAATCCTCAACAACCATTATTTGATACCTATCGCTTTGATTGTGATGAAAATACAGGATTTGAAGGTTGTAATTTACCTAATGTTCATGCTTCATACATCCATCAACACTGGGGAGAAAGTGTAGAAATTCCCCAAAGGTTTCTACAACAATGTCTCAACTTTAGAGAAAATTTTCAGATGACTTTATAGTTATTTATCAATGGAGAATTGATAATTGATAATTTATATTTAACCCTGTTCCCTGTTCCCTGTTCCCTGTTCCCTATTCCCTATTCCCTGTTCTAACTAATGACTAATGTTTTCATTCAGTCTGCGAATGATCCGAGATAGTTCACGAATAATATTGACAGCAATTTCTGGAGTTTCTTCAATCGCATCATAAAGTTGTTCTTGAGTGAGTTCCAAACAATCACAAGGTTCTAAAGTAGTAACAGAAGCGGAACGAGGCTGAGTATCAAATACAGCCATTTCACCAAAGTATTTTCCTGGATCTACCTCTGCTAATTTCGTATCCCCAATATGGACTTTCACTCTACCTGATACAATAATATAGAGCGATCGCCCCTCTTCCCCTTGTTTAAAGATACTGTGATTTGTAGGATATGATAACTCGTTCATCACCGAAGCCAGTCGGACTACAAAATCATCTCGCAATTCATTAAAAATAGGAACACGCCGGACAAATAACAAACGATCAACGCTAGTCAGCATAATTACTAGTTACAGATAAAACATTGGTATAAGTATATAGCGATCCGATTTCATGTCCGCGTAGCGTCGCGTAAGCCATCTTTTTCGTCGAGACAGGGAACAGGGAAGAAGGATTTCAGTATGTACCCAGTCTTGTGTGGCTACGCCATGAAAGCTATCAAAAATCAAATGGGATTCCTATATAACCGAATCAATCAGACAATTGGCCTGATTAACACAGGTTATGACAGAACTACATTATCCCATCCTAGATGCTAATAATACCCCAGGCTTTGTGACTCTGTGAGGTTTATTTATCAGAATTGGCTACCCCATAATCTTAACGGTATACAGTGTACACAGAAGTCCTAGATTCCTGACTTGATCATAAAGGCTTTGCTGTTTAATCCGCTACGAATGATTAGTACCAATGGGGATTCCAAGTTCAAAATGAATACACCGTAAACCGGATTTCTCAAATTTGGAATGGGTTGTTGATTTCTCGGTGCATTACGGCTAATCCTCACTCTCTCAAATCCTCAAATCTTTACATAGTCGTAACACACCCTACTGACTATTTATTTTATAAAAACTTTCATATTTGCCTAAAAAAGTCTATATTTACGTCTTAAATCCTCTATAAATTAGGAATTTTACCGACTCAGTCATAAGTAAATATATTTTTACAATATATCAAAAAATACTTCAATAGTGTATGCTAACTATCACTGTCATGTATAAATAATTATTGAATCTTGGCAGGATAAACTTTGTGGGCAGTTTCAAACTAGAAGATTGATATTCCCACCAGACATCTCTTGATTAATAGCATCTTGCCTGAAGGGTATTATTATGTACTTTGTAGACACTTATTCTCCCATAGAAAATTATAATCATGTACATAGCAAAATTATCTATGAACATCTAGTTACCCCAAATCAGCCTTTAATAGCAAATGCTTTTAATCAGTCTTTTATTATTTTTCACCAAGAACCTATCAATCAGGAAACTTCTACAGCCACAAACATTTCTGCTCATTACTTAAGTCAAGTTCCTGGAACAGATAACGATAAAAAAAATGATTCCGTTGGTGAAAATAGCTTGCAAACAGAACCTAAATATCCTGAACAAAAGCCATTTAAACCCCAAAAATTACCTTTAGTATTAGAAAATAAAAAAGCGCGTCCGTCTTCATCTCCTGGTATTACTATGCTCACACCATCAGCTTATGGTAAATCCTGGGGAAGAGCTTCTGTTGGTGTGGGATTGCAATCTCGCGCTCGTTTTACTGATACAGCAGATGGAGCTTTAGGGGTTGGTTTTGGTTTGGGTGATGCCAAAAAATCAATTGGTTTAGATATCAATATAAGCGTTGTTGATATCAGTTCCTTTGAAGACGGTAGTATTAGTTGGAAATTACATCGGCAACTTCCATACGATTTTGCAGTGGCTGTTGGTGTGAAGAATTTTGTGACCTTTGGTAATACAGATGGGGGTACATCTGGTTATGGTGTAATTACTAAAATGTTTCGGCTGCAAGATAGTGAACAGAAACCTTTTAGTCGATTATATGTTTCCGCTGGTGTTGGTGGAGGACAATTTCGTTCAGAATCAGATGTGAGAAATCAAATTGATTCTGTTGGTGTCTTTGGAAGTGCAGCTTTGAGAATTGCTCAACCTGTGAGTGCAATTGTTGAATGGAGCGGACAAGATTTAGGTTTGGGTGTATCTGTAGCTCCATTTAAGAATATTCCTTTGGTCATAACTCCAGGAATTAGTGATATTACTGGCAATGCTGGAGATGGTACACGCTTTATATTAGGAATTGGTTATAGTGTTGCTTTTTAAGTAAGCATTCAGGAGTCAGGAATTAGAATGTTTGAGAAATTCGTCAATTATCAAATAGGTATTTTTAGCGTTAGCCTGAAAAAGCTGACTGCTGAATGTTGATAGCTGAATACTTACCTTTTTAATTTAATTAATACCAAACTTCAGGATCAAAGCGATGAAATTTAAACGTTCATTTGTGGCAATTTTTTTATCAGTCATTTTAGTGCTGTTTTTGTTTAAATCTGTTCAAGCTCAAGAAGGAAATCAGTCAGATATCACAATTCCTGATCCGCAAGAGGTTGTAAATCCTAATAATCCTGGAAATCAATCAGATATTACTAATCCTGATCCGCAAGAAATTGTCAATACTGGTATTTCAACTGACAACCCAATTATTATAAATCGTGATTTTTTTGATAAGGATTTTTCAGAATTAACACCAGAAGAAGCTGTGGAACAGTTTGAAGAATTACAAGCAGTAGAATATGCAAATCAGCTTGGTATTGATCTTTTTGGCGATATTACTTCAGCGGAAGATATAGCTGACAATCTCAGCAAGCTGGCTAAGTTAACCGGAAAAAATGCAGCAATTCTTTATGTGACTTCCTTAAAAGATAAACTTAGTTTAATTCTCATTCCACCAAAACCAAAAGAGAAAGATTTGTTAAATGATACCAAAGATTTGAAAGATAATTCTCCATCGTTATCAATTAAAAATACCATAAAAATCGGTGATATTTTTCGTCAATATGTGGTAGAAGCTAACAATAGCAATATTCAAAAAGTTGCTAAGGATTTTCGTTTACAAGTTACTAATTCTCGGTCAAAATTTTTCTATAGTAGCGCCCAAAAACTCTATGAATGGATAATTGAACCTATAGAACCAGCCCTAGCAATCAATAAAATAGATACTGTAATCTTGTCTCTTGATAAAGGGTTACGAACTTTACCTGTAGCTGCTTTATATGATGGAAGTAAGTTTCTAATTGAAAAATATAGTGTTGGGATTATACCCAGTTTTAGCCTTACAGATACCCGTTATATTCCTATAGTTCAATCTGATATTCTCGCTGTAGGGATATCTAAAAGTACGGAAGGACAAGATCCTTTACCATCTGTACCTATAGAAATAAACACTGTAGGTAAACAAATTTGGCGTAATCAGGGTCAAATTTTATTGGATCAAGAATCTACATTAGAAAATCTTAAATCTTTCAGCCGCAAACAACATTCTGGAATTCTGCACTTAGCTACTCATGGAGATTTTAAATCTGGCAAAATTAGTAACTCTTATATTCAACTTTGGAATCAGAAAATCCACATAGATCAGTTAAGAAAGTTGTCTCAGGAATTAGAATGGAATAAAGAACCTAAAGTAGAAATGTTGGTTTTGAGTGCCTGTAAAACTGCTGTGGGTAGTGATGAGGCAGAATTAGGATTTTCGGGTTTGGCGGTGCAAGCAGGGGTAAAAACTGTTTTGGGTAGTTTGTGGTATGTGAGTGATCAAGGTTCTTTGGCGCTGATGACAAAATTTTATGATCAGTTAAATACTACTTCTTTGCGATCTGAGTCTCTTAGACAAGCTCAGTTAGGGATGCTGAAGGGAGAAGTCCGTATAGCAGACGGAAAATTATACTTGTCCCCAGAAAAGAGCATTCCTCTAAATCCAGAAATGACTAATTTAGGTAAGATCGACTTATCCCATCCATATTATTGGTCTGCTTTTACCGTAATTGGCAATTGGAATTAATAGTTATAGCAGAATTCAGGAGTCAGGAGTCAGGAGTCAGGGGGCAGGAGGCAGGAGTTCAGGAGTCAGGAGAATAAGAAAAAAATATTTCCCCCCTCTGCTCCTCTGCTCCTCTGCTCCCCCTGCTCCTCTGCTCCCCCTGCTCCCCCTGCTCCCCTGCTCCCTGTTCCCTGTTCCCTCTCTCCACGTAGGAAGTTAATTTTGCACGATCGCTTATCACTGTGATTTCATAAGAATAAATGTCTTGGAAATGGTGCGTTAGAGTTATTATCGCTTTGTTGGGGCTGTGGCTATTCTGGGATCTAGTTTCCCATTTAGGGGCTGAGATTTTTTGGTTTCAGGAAGTTGGCTATTTGCAAACATTTGTGCTGCGCTTAGTGACTCAGGGTGCTTTATGGGTGGGTGCGGTCAGTATCAGTTTTAGCTATTTGTTTTGTAATTTGGCTTTAGCACAACGCTGGAAATATCCCCAGTCTCTGAAAACTGAGTTGGTCAGAAGGGAGGAGACAAGACTGAGTAAGCAACTCACAAAATTCCTCAGTCCACAGTATGGAACAGTCTATAAACCTCTTCATGTTGAGACTAGATACAAAGCAGTTAGATTACGCTGGCTGTTACCGCTGACGTTAGGCTTGAGTTTGTTGGTGGGGTTGATGGTAACGCATTATGGACAAGTTGCTCTAAGTTACTGGAATAGAGGAGTTAATCAGGCTATTTCACCGTTTACAATTCTATTTAGACCAGAGATTGTTTGGAGTTTGGGACGCAGAATAATTTCTCAGGACTGGTATGTTGGTGTGGCTTTGGTCATAGCGATCGCACTCTTAATATATTCTCACTTTTTGCTGAGAGCGATCGCACTGATTTTTAGTCTCGGTTTTAGCTGGATACTATCTCAACATTGGTCTAAAATACTACTTTATTTCCACTCTACCCCCTTCAATAGCAACGACCCTTTATTTGCCAAAGATATCGGTTTTTATATATTTTCACTCCCACTCTGGGAACTGTTGGCATTTTGGCTAATTGGATTATGTTTATATGGCTTTGTATCCGTTGCTCTCACCTATCTTTTATCAGGAGATAGTCTCAGTCAAGGCATTTTCCCTGGTTTTTCTCTACCACAGCAACGTCATTTATTTGGCTTAGGTGGCTGTTTAATGTTGGTAGTAGCCTTTAGCTATTGGTTAGGTCGTTATGAACTCGTTTATTCTCCCCGTGGGGTGAGTTTTGGCGCTAGTTATACCGATGCTAAGGTACAGTTGCCAGTTGACACAATGTTATGTGTTTTAGCTGTAGCGATCGCATTTTATTTATTATGGCAAACTTGCTTTTGGAAACCCAAATCTCAACATCATCGGTGGGCAATTTATAGTTTATGTATTTATATAAGTTTAATAATTATAGGTGATTTTCTTGCACCTGCTGTAGTCCAATCTTTAATAGTTCAACCCAATGAATTGCAGCGAGAGCAACCTTACATCCAGCGGACTATTGCCTTAACTCGGCAAGCATTTGATTTAGAAGCAATTGATTCTCAAACCTTTAATCCCCAAGGAAAATTAACCCAAGCTGATCTCAAAGCCAATGATCTAACAATTAGAAATATTCGTCTTTGGGATCAAGAACCACTATTAAAAACTAACCGCCAATTACAACAAATTCGTCCCTATTATCAATTTCCCGATGCCGATATTGATCGCTACACAATCAAAACTGAACCCAACCAACAAGCAACCGCATCAACCGAAAAACGTCAGGTATTAATTGCAGCCAGAGAATTAGACTACAATTCTGTTCCCCAGCAAGCTAAAACATGGGTAAACCGCAATTTAGTTTACACCCACGGTTATGGCTTTACCATGAGTCCTGTAAATACTGTTGCTCCTGGTGGTTTACCAGAATATTTTGTTAAAGATATTAGTAGTAATGATAGTGCGCTAACTACCTCTAGTGAAGCTATTCGTGAAAGTATTCCTATTGGTAAACCGCGAATTTATTATGGAGAAATTAGCAATACTCATGTCATGACTGGCACGAAAGTTAAAGAATTAGATTATCCCAGTGGTAGCGATAATGTTTACACCAGTTATGAAGGCGTGGGTGGAATTAGAATTGGTTCTCTAGGAAAAAGATGGCTATTTGCTACATATTTAAAAGACTGGCAAATGATATTTACAAGGAATTTTAAGCCAGAGACAAAAGTATTATTCCGGCGAAATATCAACCAACGGATTCGTGCGATCGCACCTTTTTTAAAATTTGACAGCGAACCTTATTTAGTCGCTGCTGATGCCAATCCTGACAACAAAAATGAACAATTTCCAGGAACAAAGAATTATCTTTACTGGATTATAGATGCTTATACAACAAGCGATCGCTATCCCTATTCTGACCAAAATGGCGATGGTATTAACTATATTCGTAACTCCGTTAAAATCGTAATTGACGCTTACAACGGCACAGTCAGATTTTATATTTCTGAACCAAAAGATCCACTAATTATTGCCTGGTCAAAAATCTTCCCGCAAATGTTCCAACCGTTGGCAAATATGCCTGTGAATCTCCGCAGTCATATCCGCTATCCGGTAGACTTTTTCAAAATTCAATCAGAACGGTTAATGATTTATCATATCACTAACCCCCAAGTATTTTATAACCGGGAAGACCAATGGCAAATTCCCAATGAAATCTATGGAACTCAAACCCGTCCTATTGAACCTTACTATTTAACTACTAGTCTTCCTAATGTAGATTTTGAAGAATTTATTTTACTGCTTCCCTACACACCCAAAGAAAGAACAAATTTAATTGCTTGGTTAGCAGCACGTTCAGATGGAGAAAACTACGGTAAATTGCTGTTATATAACTTCCCTAAAGAACGTTTGATTTATGGACCAGAACAAATCGAAGCCAGAATTAACCAAGATCCGGTAATTTCTCAACAAATTTCATTATGGAATCGTCAAGGTTCAAGAGCAATTCAAGGTAATCTTTTAATTGTTCCCATAGAACAATCTTTGTTGTATGTTGAGCCAATTTATTTAGAAGCAACCCAGAATAGTTTACCAACTTTGGTTAGGGTGGTTGTTGCTTATGAAAATCGCATTGTCATGGCACAGACTTTAGAACAAGCCTTACAGGCAATTTTTCAACCAGAAGAAACACCAGCGCCGGCGATTATTCGTCCTGTTGAGGAGGAAGGAATACCACCTGGTTAAAATAATTTGTAATTCATTCTTTACGAAAGATGAGTTAGTATATAACGTATACGAGAAATAGTCTCTCAATCACAGCTATAAATTGTCAAAATTAGTAAATATGTTGTTAAGTGAACATCTTAATTCTAGTAATTTAAAGTCATTTTCTATCAACGGACTATTCGGCTACAAGGATGTGAAAATTCCTTTTGATAAAGAAGCTGTTATTCTGATTGCTGAAAATGGTTCTGGTAAAACCACTATTTTGAATGCTCTTTACTATTCAATATCTTGTAAATTTATTAGATTAATGACTATATATTTTGAAACAATAGTTATTGAATTTGCATCTGGAAAAGAAGTTCTCATTAAAAAGAGTGATTTAATTTCTTGTTATAAAAATGAGGATATTGAATCTGAAATTATATCTTTGCTATCCAATTATATAACTCCGCGTCAAGTAGATATATTATTAAGACATAGTAAACAAGGTTTATTAATAGAGGGTATTCACAAGCTCAGAAATTACATACCAAATGAATACTATCATGAATTACTTTCAGAAGTATTACCCAAGTTTAAAAATGAATATGAACAAGAACGGGAAAGTAAAATTAAAGAAAACCTTCAGGAAATGATATTATATTTTCCTACATATAGAAGAATCGAAGAGGATATTAAAAATTTGGGATATGATGACAGACTACGTTTTGCTGAAAATGATGATCGATTAATTCAATTTGGTATGGATGATGTGATTGCGAAATTCGATGAAATTGAAAAAAATATAAAAGACGCAACTTTAAAATTATTACCAAAAGTGAACGGTGAAATGTTAACTCAGTTTGTTGAAGCTATAACACCCACTCAAGAAATCAGAAATAGTATACAATCTGAAACTTTAAATATAGTATTAAGCAGGGTAGGAGATAATATATCTGAAAGTAATAAAAGTAAAATTGAAGAACTTGTTAATTCAGGAGATATAAATTCTAATAAATATGATCAATTAGTCTCTTTTTTGTCTAAACTTCTTACCTTATATGAGCCACAAAAAGAAAAAGATAATTACATTAAAAAATTTGCTGAAGTATGTAATAACTATTTACACAAAAAACGAATTGTCTATGATGAGAAAAACGTAAAAATTTCAATATTACAAGAAAAAAATAATAAGCCAATAGAGATTAAGCACTTATCTTCTGGTGAAAAACAGATTATATCTTTATTCTCTAAAATTTATCTAGATTCTAATAATGAATACATAGTTTTGTTTGATGAACCTGAGCTTTCTCTGTCTTTAGAATGGCAAAGATTATTACTTCCTGATATTTTGAAATCTGGTAAGTGTAAACTACTTTTAGCTGTGACTCATTCACCATTCATTTTTGATAATGAATTAGATACAAATGCAATAGACTTAGATGATTTTATCACCGAAAAATAGATGTCAGTAGCTAAACTTAGAGAATCTCGCAATAGACCAGCATCAGTATTTATGCAATTTACCCGACAATATAAAGAATATGAATCTGCTTTGTATTGCTTTTTTGAAGGTGAAGACGATAAGTATTATGGAATTAGAATAGACAATATAGCTAGACCTACAAAAGATATTTATGCTAATTGTAGTGGGAAAGAAGGAGTTTTAGGTGTTTATAAGTTAATCAATAATAATCAAAGTTATTCTAAGGTTAGAGCAGCATATTTTATAGATAGAGATTTTGATGAATCAATAAAAAATACACAAATAACGGGAGTATATGAAACTTCATGCTACTCAATAGAAAATTTCTATACATCCATTAATAGTTTTTGCAAAATTCTCAGAACTGAATTTAAGCTTGCTGAATCAGAGGATGATTTTAATAACTGTAAAAACCTTTATACACAACTCCAAAAAGAATTTCATGATGCAGTTGAACTATTAAATATTTGGATAGCTTGTCAACGAGAAAAACAAGCAAAGCTGAATTTAGCAGGATTTAATATCTCAGATTTCGTAGTAATAGATTTAGATAATATAAAAATAAATTACACAATTGATACATTGTATACTAAATTTCCCAAAGCAATTGCTATTACTCAAGAAGAACTAGACTTAAAGCAAAGTAATCTATGTTTACAAGAGCGTCAAAAAAGCTTTCGAGGTAAATTTGAGATTTATTTTTTATTCAAAGTTATTCAAAAATTAATTGAAGCAGCAAATAAAGGAAATCCAAAGTATTTTACTAAAAAAATCAAAGTTACTTTAAATTTAAGAGAAACAACACTAATTTCTGATTTGTCTCAATATGCTGATACACCAGAATGTTTAGTAGATTATTTAGAATCTTTTAGAACTTCTGTGAATTGAAATTCTAACAATACTTTGCGCGAAACATTTATCTGTAGTATTTTATAATCTGTAATTAACCAAACACTCTTAGGAAAATTAACCATGCTATATCACTTAGATTTTCACGTCGAATACCCCGATGACATGACACAGCAAGAACTGTTTAGCATTTGGAGTGAAGAAGCAGATACAGCACTACAAGCAAAACAAGCAGGAATTGTTGTCGATTTGTGGAAATGTGTGGGAACTCGTCGAGTAATTGTCATTGTCGATGTTCCCACACCTGACACCCTTGATCAAATTCTCTTGGATTTACCTATCATGAAAAAAATGGGTCAAAATGTCCAAGTAGAAGTAACACCCCTGAGAAGGTATGAAGACTTTGCAGCCGATGTCAAAGCTAGATTAGAGAAAAAAGAAAAATAGGATATGGGTGAGATATAGATAACTTAGTATTTAATACTCGGAAAAACGAGGATGTCTATCAACTCACCTACAGCTAAACCTAAGCCAGCAACGACTGTTAAAATCCAAAAAGAATCTGTTTTGCTAAAGCCAGAAAAACGCATTTCTAATTCGGCTAACAGCGTAGTTGTTAACGGTATCAAAAATAGGCTGAATAAGATTGACCAAATTGCGATTAAAGCGATTGATGCACTTAAAACTAAGACGACAACTAAGGTTTGAGAACCAAAGGCTAACAGACCTTCTAACCAAGTGTTACTTTTTCTGACTATAGCTATAGCGATCGCAGCTACAAAAGCTCCCACTAACCACGCAATCTGATGAGCCGCAAGATACCATCCTAGAAGATTGTAAGCCAGCCAAAGTAATGCTAAAGCAGTTACAGGAATCCTCTGGAAAAATAGCAAGTTCATATTTCCCATTCCTATAATTATATTACAATAAATACATTATATTTATAAATATATTCTGTGTCTAATTTTATAGATTAATTGTTTCAAAAACATCATCTATCTATAGACTTATTTTTTATTTTTTTGTTCCAGGTTTCAATTAATTGATACTTTTTAAATATATTACTTTTGATATAGATTTAGAAACTTGCAAGCAAACCTATCGACAGAGATAGCTGAAGTTTTATTTTGTTACACATATAATTGAACTCTTGTAAAGAATCTAATTTTCACTTTGCTGAGAAAAACATATATAGAGAAGGTAAATAATATGTATGTTGAGCAGATATTACAACAAAAAGTAGCACCTAAAAAAAGCTTTCATCAGTTAACAGATAGTCAAGTTAAACAAGAATATACCACACAACAGGAGGGAATAAATATTTCTGATTTAGCTATAGCTTTAACTCCACTCAGTTTTGTCTTTATTTGGGCAATATTTTTGTTTATTTTGCACAAAATTCGCTCTCATGCAGACAATAAAATAGCTTTTAGCATGAATGGTTTACATCAAGTTCCTTGTAAGAATTGTAAATTTTTCTCCAATAATCATTATCTTAAATGTGCTGTAAATCCTGATATGGTTCTCACAGAGGAAGCGATAAATTGTTCTGAATACTGCCCTAAAAAAGGTAAATTACCCTCTAATAAGTTCTTTGGTTAGAATTTGAATTTTTTGATTTTTGCGAATTTATGGTTTGATATCCCTGATTTGTTTGATCTTTTTTGTCAATGCAAATTCCCAGCGGCTTCAAATAAAATTGGATGCTCCCAGAAAATGAATAAAATTAAGCCGGGGGAAAGAGTGACGAGACGGAGATTAGCGATCGCTAACCCTAAACCCACAATTACCAGCAATACAGAGTTTTACTCCTGACTCCTGAACGGCAGTTGCTCCACTTGGGAAGACCCCAAGACCGCACCACCTCCTCCTGACTTCTGACTCCTGCTATACTTTTCTATCAACTCCTTGACTTGAGCAGACACCAATGGATGGGGATCTGTTTGTAAATGGGGGAGAATTTCCTGAAGAACGCGCTGGGAAACGACACTCAAGTATGATATTGTTGCTTCCCTCACAAAGCCTGTAGGATGGCGCAAATTTGCTAAGATTTCCGCAGTTGTGAGTCGAACATAAGCCGCTTGTGCAAAGTGTAAGCAACAAGCTAGACACCAATCAGAAAGCAAATTTCCTTGAGATATCAACTTAGAAAGGCGCTTTTTGATTGGGATATTTTCATTTTGCCAAAATCCCGCTTCCGTCAGATATTTGAGCTTTTCTTGTTCTGGTCGTCGATCTAAAATGTTCAACAACAAAGACTTACAAGGCAAATTGATGGTGTGATCTAATATTTCTAAGCCTCTTGCTAAATTGATTAATGATTGAGATTGGAGATTGAAGGCTGCGGCTTGCATTTTTTCTGCTGGGTAAAGCAACTTCAATAACAGCAATAACCTATCTCTAACATCCAATGCTAATTCTAGTAGTGAGCGTTGCAGCAATTGAGCAATAGTCAAAAGCCTCTCATTTCCTTGATAATTTTCTAGAGAGTCTAGACTTTGGAAGTCTATGTACGCAGCGTAAATTTCACCGAGAAATCGTAATTCTTGCTCAATTAAAATTTCGACCCTGCTTTCATAAAATTGATCTACGACATTTATATTTCCTGATTTTTGGTGAATTTTTAGTAAGCTTTGGAGAATATAGTCCCTGGTATTACCCCTGGATGTTTCCAAATGTAGCCATAGAGTTTCTCTTGCTTCTAGTGTGCCGATTTGAGCAATGGTACGCCAAGCGCATATTCTCACAACATCTGGTTTGTAAATATTTGTGGCTAGTTTCAACAACATCGGGATGGCTTCATTTTCCAAACTCACCAAGCATTGCATGGCTGTTTGTCGAGTGGATTTGTAGTAGAGTGCTGCTAAGAGTGTGGGATAGTATTCTTCTAAATGGGTAGCGGTAATCATTTCTAATACAGCACAGCGTACCCGCAATGAGTCATCCTGCAATAAGTTGGGAATGTGAATCCGCAGAGCTTGTAAATAAACCAATTCTTTGAGCGCCCTGACTCCATTGATCCGTTCTCGTTCTTGTTGATGGGTGAGCATCCGCCGCATTGTTTTGGTGGCTGCTGTTTTTTGTTGTTCTGTTCCCTGACGCAGTAGTAATGAAGCTGCGGTGGCACGGATTAATGGATGGTTTTGTGGATGCAGGTATTCTTCTACAAGATTTAAGTTGAGATTTTCTTCGGCCAGCCAAACGTAACGCATAGCCAAAGCAAACACTTCTGGGTCAATGGTTGCTTGGGGTTGGTCTAATAATCGACGAACTTCAGGTACATAGAGGGGATTTACACCTGATTTGAGCATTAATTCTAGGCTTTGGGATTGTAAATCTGTAGGTAATTTCAGCAGTAAGGGTGCTAAAACTTGTCCTGCACCGGGGAGATCAATTTGGGCTAAAAGTTCTAAACAAGAGCTTTTATCGGCTGTATTTCCTGTTTCTACTAAAGCTTTAACTATTCCCTGTTGGAAGGCTCGCAAACCCACAGTTGCGGCACTCAATCCACCTCGTTCTGCACTTAAAACTAATACGTCCACATAGCGCGATCGCAATTCCCAAACTACTTTTAAACAGGTGGCAGCAACGATGACTGTTTCACCTATTAATACCCACTTTTGCAGTGGTTTAGGAACAAATTGATCAATCAGTGATACGCTACCAAAAATAACTAATCCTGTCAAACCAGAGGCGATCGCTTCGGCTGTCCCACTGGATAAGGCCTGCATCCGGCTACGAATCCGTTCTGGAATAGGTTGATATAGCGCCGGACCGCTACTAATTACAAAGGTATAACGCAGCAGTTCATCACAGAATTTGAGACTGATTAAACCCCAAAAAAATCCAGGCTCTTCAATAGCTGGAAAGAGGTTCAATACTGAGATTGCTCCTGGCAATAAAAAGCCCACGGTAATTGGTAAAAGTGCGGCTGTGAAAAATACTCCCACCTTTTCAATCAATCGGCTAGAAATAAACCATTGGGTAATTAATTCACATAGTCCTACAATGCCACCAAATACTCCTAAAAAGCTGGCTAGTTGTTGTTGACCTAAACTAGAGTTGAGTTCGCGCAAATACTGAAAATCTATTAACAAGCCAATCACTTGTAACAGCGCAAAAAACGCGAACAATTGCCAAACATAGCGTTTTAGAGGTGTTTCTAAGCGGCGATGACGAGAAGCTTGTTCTTCTGTAATCTCCCGTTGTGGGGTATGGGGAAAAGCCGTCGGATATTTATAAGTTAAATAAAATAAAATTCCTGAGCCGAATAAAATGACAAAACAGGCAATGAGAATAACTGTATTTAGGTTGGCAAATTTGAGTAACCAAGGCAAACTAAAGCCACTGATCACATCAGCTACTAATATGCCACTACTGACTAACGGGTAAGTGCGCTTAATCTCGCGAATGTTGAATAATTGGTTGGCAACAATAGATGTGTTGAGGTCATTGACTACATAACAGGCATCTACCCATAACCTGAGCAGAAAGATGATAATTACTGCCAGGTAGGGAATATTTATCCCTCCATACAAAAACACTAACAGAAATAATGGCACCACCATACCCGGTGCGATCGCCACAATCACTGCACGTAAGGGAAAAACCTTTTGTAACCAAGAATATAAAACCACCAGTCCCGCACCTGTCACCGCACTGGCAATATAAATCCAAGGTAGTTGTCCCGCACCATATTTATCCAAAAACAGAGCTACAGTGCTATCCTCAGCCCATCGCAATCCCACAGATACAATCGTGTAGAAGGCAAACATCGTCCAAGTGCGTTCCAACTCCTCTGGTCGGAGATTCACCCACTTAAGCATTTGTGCCAAAGCACCTTTATTGGGAGTCAACCAGTGATTTTTCAATTCCATGTAATTTTAATTTCTGAGGTGTGAAACAGTTAATCACAACACAACAGCTAAGTAATTAGGATAACAGTTACTGAATGGCAAAAGTCCTGAGCAACTGAGTATTATCTTTCCCACTCAGGTGTCAGGACTATCATCTTGAAATAAATTTACATTGACATATCTCCTCGTCCTAAAGGAGCGAGGATTCCTTGACACTTCGCTGGGTTGCGCCACAAGTGGTCTTACCATCCCTCCATGTCCGTTTAAAGTCTCCCAATGCCCTATGGCGACTATACCTACATTTTACCATAAAGCCGTCCTAGAAGGACGGAGCTTGTATCCCATTCTTTTGGTCAGGGAACAGTGATTGGGGTCAGGGGATTGAGAACTGGGAACTGATTAATCTTCACCCATTTCTCCTCAACCTCAACCCTTCACCCTTTGGCTTCTTACTTCTTAGGTGAAATCAGCATCATCATATTACGGCCTTCTTTCTTTGGCGCTTGCTGCACCTCACCAAAAGGTTCTAAATCAGTAGCCATCCGTTTGAGCAACTCCTCAGCTAAGTCACTGTGTTGGATTTCTCGACCCCGGAACATCACGGTAGCTTTGACTTTATCACCATCTTTGAGGAAGCGTTCTGCTTGTTTGACGCGCACATTATAGTCATGTTCTTCTATCTTGTAGCGCATCTTCACTTCCTTCACATCAGCCGTGTGCTGTTTCTTCCGGGCTTCCCGCGCCTTTTTCTCCTGCTCAAATTTATATTTCCCATAGTCCATGATTCGGCATACAGGCGGGTCAGCTTTGTCACTGAGTAGCACCAAGTCTAGCTCTTTTTCTTCCGCTAGTTGTAGTGCTTCCTGTGGTGGCATAATACCCAGTTGGGCACCATCAGTATCAATGACCCGAATTTTCGGGAAGCGAATGCGTTCGTTAATTTGGGGCAGATCGCGAGTTCTTTTTTTCTCAATCACAGGCATTATGATTTTTGGGAGCTCTTTATTTAAGGATTTGGCTTGATCTTAGTTTACTTGGTTTTATTTTCTATGCCCATAAAGGCAAAATACGGAAATGACTCAAAACGTGAACTACTCCGTCGTAAGAAGGACGGAGCTTCCCAATTCATCGGGAATAACCTCTAGAACTCCATAGTAATAGAAAGTCTGACATTCCCTCCAAGGGCAGGAGTCCTGATTCCCAAGACCCAAATCTTTCTCTGGCGACACTTACCTATTAGCTTGGTTTTCGCTTACGGCATTGGTGGTCAAGATACTCAATATCTTATCAAAAAATCCTGGGGATTCGTCATACAGGAAAGAATTTGTTTTTACTAAGTAATAAATAAATTCCAAATGCAATCCTCATCCCCTGCTCACAATCCCCACCTTATGAGTACATTGAAGGTGGCGATTTCCGCAAATTCTTAAAAATGAGTCGATATCTTTAGGGTAGCTAATCCATACAATATTTGGTTAGTTTAGTTGTATTCTTGATTCTACTCACTTTGATCAGATTTCTCTACAATAGTTAATCTAAATTACACAAACTTAGCTAATATTAATTATTATTACAATAACTCATTCATCTCTTGACTTTTTTCAAAAAAAATAAATCTAAAAAAGGGTGTAGGGAAAAAAATCACTACTTACAAATTACAACACAAATTACAGCATGGAGGAATGGGTGAACACTGCGGTAAATTGGCAGCAGCGGGTTGGAAATCAAAGAGACTGGGTTTGGCGCGGTTGGCAAATTCGCTATACCTACATTCGCTCTCAATGTAGTTCAGTTCAGCGAATATTCCCACAGCCACAGGAAATTGACTACAAGCAAAAAAACTCATCAGACAAGGGTTTTATCATTCCTAGTCAAAACCAGCCAAGCTCAACACCTTTAATCTTGCTACATGGTTTTGGTGCTTCCATTGGTCATTGGCGACATAATTTAGAGGTTTTGGGTGAATATCACACAGTTTACGCTTTAGATATGCTAGGTTTCGGCGCTTCCGAAAAAGCACCAGCTAATTACAGCGTTGAACTATGGGTAGAACAAGTTTACGAATTTTGGCAAACATTTATCCGCCAACCGGTCATATTAGTAGGTAATTCTATCGGCTCACTCATCGCTTTAGTTGCAGCGGCTGTCCATCCTGATATGGTGCAGGGGGTAGTAATGATGAGTTTACCAGATCCCACTTTAGAACAAGAAGCCCTACCCGCATTTCTACACCCAGTAGTTAGAGGGATTAAAAGTATTATTGCTTCTCCTTTATTACTCAAACCTCTTTTTATATTTTTAAAGCGTCCTAGTGTACTAAGACAGTGGGCAAATTTTGCTTATACTAGTCGAGAAGCTATTACAGATGAACTAATAGACATCTTAGCAGGGCCACCTCAAGACAGAGGCTCTACTCGTGCTTTTATTGCCCTCTTCAAAGCATCCATTGGTGTAGATTTTAGTCCCAGTGTCAAGAAAATATTGCCAAACTTAACAATTCCGATGCTATTAATTTGGGGGCAAAAAGATCAATTTGTGCGTCCAATTCTAGCCAGTGAATTTGCTCGCTATAACGACAAACTAGAACTGCTATATCTGGAAAATGTGGGTCACTGTCCCCATGATGAATCACCAGAACAAGTGAACAAGGCAATTTTAGATTGGATTCAGAGAAATAAATGAGTCTAAAACAGGGAACAGGAACGATTTTTTGAATTACGAATTACAAACTGCACTAGCCAATAGTGACTTGACTCGTATCCACAGATGTAGCGCCATTGACAGAATTAGCGACAGATATCATCTTATTGAGAATATTTTGACTGGGAACTTTGCCTTTTAGCACCACAGTGCTGCCTGTCTGAGCAACCCAGAGGGTATTTATATCATCAAGTTGAGGATCTTCGTCAAAAGCCAATGTTACACGCTTTGCCAAACCACTTTGGTCATATTCTCCATTCAGTCCTAGACGTTCTGGGGGTATTTTTTCTGTAGCTGTAGTTGTAGCTTGAGATATTTGGGGAGTTGGATTTACTTGTGCATTTTCCGGTTTTTCTAATCCAAACAGTCTTTTTAGCCAACTCATAAACAATTTTTTCCTAGTTATAAGGTTTCTTAAACCAGTATAAAGGCTTGAAGAAAAAGTAACATCTACCGCTAAAAGGATAAAGAGCAATTCTCAATCCTTACCACAATTTTATGATTATCTGGTTTAGGATGAAATATGGATAACGCATTATATAAACCTGTGACATCATCTGTATTTAATTCTGAACGCCTTTTATTTACACCCGCTACTCCCCAAACAGATGCTATTCCTGTGATTTTCGCTTTCCCCAATGAGTATACAGTGGGAATAACCAGTCTTGGCTATCAGGTGGTATGGGCGACTTTGGCAATGCGTGATGATTTGCAGGTGAGTCGTTTATTTACTGATACTCAAGAACAACTTCCTAGACAACCAGAAATACTTGGTTTTTCTATGTCTTGGGAATTAGATTATGTGAATATTTTCAATCTTTTAGAATCTTTGCAAATTCCCCTCCGCGCAAGTTTCCGTAATAAACAACATCCTCTAGTTTTTGGTGGTGGTCCTGTGCTTACGGCTAACCCTGAACCTTTTGCAGATTTTTTTGATGTGATTTTATTGGGAGATGGAGAAAATCTACTGGGGAGTTTTATTGATACTTATAAAGAAGTTAGAAATGCTGATAGAGAAACTCAATTAAAAAGATTAGCGCAAGTTCCAGGTATTTATATTCCCAGTTTATATAATATTGAATATTCTAGCTCGGATGGTGAAATATTAGCAATTAATCCAATTGATTCGGAAGTTCCCGCAGTTGTTCAAAAGCAGACTTACCGGGGAAATACTCTTTCTGCTTCAACTGTGGTGACAGAAAAAGCCGCATGGGAAAATATTTTTATGGTGGAAGTGGTAAGGAGTTGTCCTGAAATGTGCCGCTTCTGTTTAGCAAGTTATTTAACTTTGCCTTTTAGAACTGCTAGTTTAGAAAATTCTTTAATTCCGGCTATTGAACAAGGTTTAAAGGTTACTAACCGTCTGGGTTTATTGGGTGCTTCGGTAACTCAACATCCCGAATTTTCGGAGTTATTAGATTATATCAGTCAACCAAAATATGATAATGTGCGGTTGAGTGTCGCTTCTGTGAGAACGAATACGGTAACGGAAAAGTTAGCTCAAACTTTGGCAAAACGGGATACGCGATCGCTTACCATTGCCATAGAAAGTGGTTCGGACAAATTACGCCAAATCATCAATAAAAAGTTATATAACGATGAAATCATCCAAGCTGCGGTGAACGCGAAAGCTGGTGGTTTATCGAGTTTGAAGTTATACGGAATGGTGGGTATTCCAGGGGAAGAAACGGAAGATTTAGATGCTACTGTAACCATGATGAAGGCTGTTAAAAAAGCTGCTCCTGGTTTGCGGTTAACGCTGGGATGCAGCACATTTGTTCCTAAGTCACATACTCCTTTTCAGTGGTTTGGCGTGAATAAGCAATCAGAGAAGCGGTTACAATTTTTACAAAAACAGCTAAAACCCCAGGGTATAGATTTTCGTCCAGAAAGCTATAATTGGTCTATTATCCAGGCTTTGTTATCGAGAGGCGATCGCAGACTTTCCCATCTGCTAGAATTAACTCGTGATTTTGGTGACTCTTTAGGTAGTTACAAACGCGCTTTTAAAGAATTAAAAGGAAAAATTCCTGACTTAGATTTTTACGTTTATAGTAATTGGTCAACTGAGCAAATTTTACCTTGGCATCACTTGCAAGGACCCTTACCTCAGTCTACACTAATAAAGCATTTGGCTGAAGCGATGAGTCTTTTTCGCGCTGCTTCCCTGTAACTAGAGGCTGTAAATTTTTCAACGCAGAGGGAAGAGGAGGTAAACGCAGAGGTACGCAGAGTTATAAAATTAAGGATCATATCTAAAAATGCAAAATACATCAGAGTTTTATTGTGCTTATTGTGGAGAAGAAAACACAACTTTTATTGATTTCAGTGCTGGAATGATGCAAAATTATATAGAAGATTGTCAAGTTTGTTGTCGTCCCAATATTTTGTATATCAGGATTGATGAAGATACGCTAGATATTGAAATAGACACTGAATATGAAGGTTAAAGGTTAGGTTTTCTTTTCATGCTGCACTTTAGTCATTCTTCCATTATTAATGCACCTGTCGAAGTAGTTTGGAAATTCCATGAAAGACCGGACATTTTACAACTACTCACACCACCTTGGCAACCTGTACAGGTACTGCGACGCGAAGGGGGACTTGATGAAGGTGCGATAACGGAGTTTCGTTTGTTTCTCGGTCTTTTACCTTTGACTTGGTTAGCGCGTCACACCAAATATGAAAAATATCGTCTGTTTACTGATGAACAAATATCTGGACCTTTTGAGTCTTGGATACATCGTCATGAGTTTGCGGATGAAAATGGAAAGACTAAATTAACTGATAATATTTCCTATTCTCTTCCTGGTGGTGATGGGGTGGAATTTGTTAGCGGTTGGTTAATTCAAGTGCAGTTAGAAGCGATGTTTCGTTATAGGCATTTTATTACGAAAAGGGAATGTGAGTCAAAATAATTGATGATTAATTATCCATATTTATAGAAAGTTGTGTTAATTTTTCTAGCAGTTTATAAACCGCTGTACCAATTTTTTGCTCTGGATAATTTGCATCATCAGGACTACATCCACCCAGGATTTTTGCTCTAGGTATTGCTTGCGGTATGTATTCAATTAATTTCTCGTAATATGGTTGATGCTTTTCTTGATGAATACCAGCTAATAAGCTTTTACATATTCCTGGTCGTTTTTTTATAAAATGTTTCAAGATATAATTATGTAAACTTTCGGTTGAAGTTTCTTCTAAAACACAATCTTTTAAAGTAGTGTTTAAATCCACAAAATGCAAAATTAACCAAAGTTCAAAACATGGATTACTTAATCCTAGCTGATATAGAGAACTTTCTAAACATTTTTGATAAATTTGTTCAATAGATGTTTTACGGTTATCATATTCATCTGTATCAATGATTAACCATAACTCATCATAATTTTCTTGAGGTTGATATCTTTGTTTTAATTCTTCGAGAAATTTATCTAAGGTCTCTAAGACGATATCAGGATGAGAATTACCCGCTTTAGATTCTTCTCTATCTATAAACTCTACATATAAATTACTCATCCTAAATTCTTCTGCATATTGCTTTTTTAAAGCACGAAAATATTTATATTCAGTTTTATCACCTTCTGCAACTATTATATATAATTTCCATTTTCCATCTGGACTACATTTGCTATCAATTTCAATTGATATCCGCTGATAATCATCATTTCTTTCCCTTCCCATTTTATTTCTCTTTACTCCAACCTAACGCTTTTAAATCTTTGATAAAAGGTATTGCTCCAAATCTTCCATTAAGATATCCAGCAACTAAATCTAAATTTTCTACATCTGTATTTGCTAAAGAATAAAGTATAGATTGTCCATTTTTATCTTTTTCTACAAACCAAATTTCATCTTTTCTAAAAACATCTTTTATATCTAGTAAGTTAACTTCATGTGTTGATGCTATTAACTGACTATTTGAATTTTTATATTCAGTATTGTTTAAAAAATTGTCAAACAGTTTATAAATCAGTATAGAATGTAAACTTCTTTCAATTTCATCTATTACATAAACAGCGTTCCCAATAGCTAAATGTATGAGTATAGGAAATAAATCTATTAATCTTTGTGTACCATCAGATTCCTCAGATATTTTGAACTCAACTTCATTATCTTGTTTATCATCTCTGATGATTGATAAATCTAATACAACTAATTCCTCTGTTGCATCTTTAACCCTAGCAATAATACTTTTATAATTGGGTATAAAAAGCATCGAATTTTCACTTTCTTCATAAGGAAATACTTTTTTTATTTCATCTTTATCATCTGCTTCTATTTCTTTGTCATCTTCTAAAGGAGTTTCCGTAAGAGTAATTTTTTTTATCCCCAAATCTAATGATGATAAAAATTTACTCAAAGAATCTTGAACTTGTTGATTGAGAAAAGGTAATGCAAGAGGTTTATCATTTGGAAAGATAATTGTCAAAACATTACTAAACCATTTATATAGATTCTCAAATTGTTTAATATCACGCTCTTGACTGTTAGTAATAAATAATAAATTCTCTCTTGTACCATCAGCTTCATAAGCAAGTCTATTTTTTTCATATTCAGAAATATTTAAAAATAACTCATGCTCAAAGTTAAATTTTATTTTTTTATCTATTCTTTCATAGATAGCTTTTTCTAGATTTAACCCTATTTCAAATAACCATTCTTCATGAATTTTATGTTTATCAATCAAAAATCCATAAGCATATTGTTTATTTTGATATCTAAACTCAAATTCAAACCTTGAAGGTTTATGAAAACAGGTTTTATCTAGTCTGAAGTTATCAATATTTATATTTTTATTTTTCTCTATTCCATCAACTATAAAGTCTTTTGCAAACTTCATAGCTTTAATCAAATTAGATTTTCCTGAAGCATTAGCACCATATATAATTGACGATCTTAATAACTTGATTGATTCTTGAGAATCTCCTCCAACTATATGATGATTGTGGTGAGTATCATTTGAAGCAATCATATTAAAATCTACCCTTTTGTTAAAGGATAGAAAATTTTCCACTGTGAATCTAATTAACATATTGCTTGGGCTTAAACCATCTAATCAATTGCCTTCATCATAGTTCTAAACCAAACTCTGATGTGAAACTATTTTGTCAATGTTGCTTGCTGATTATCTGTTAACTCTACATCCACTTCCTTTACAGATGGCCGCACACACAAATAAATCAACGCACCAAACAAAGGAATAACTGCAAATAACCAAAATAATTGATGATCCTTCCAACCTCTTCGCGTCATATCATCTCCTAATAAAGTAGAAAATAATAGACTCAACATACAAAAATCCAAACTCATGACATGAATAAATCTGCTAGTTTGCCATTGTTGAGCAAAATTAACCCAATCCCCTTGCAAACTATAGATGACTAAGGCAACTGCACCTAAAGTTAATAAAATACCAGTGATGCGAGAATCAAATATTTTCAAAAATAGATTCTTTGTACCTACAAATTCTGGATTTGGTTCTCTTAAAGCTAAATAGGGTAAAAGTGCAAAAGCACCAACTGCAAAGGAAGCTGTAGCAAACGGCCAAGCGCGGATTTTTTGCCCTCTTCCATCAATAAATAATACAGAACTGTAGATTAAAGGCCAGATACCCATGATATTAAATAAGGCAATTATTACAGGATTAATCCCTTGGAAATTACCTGTAGAAAGACTTTTAATTAACTCAAAAGTATCTGGTTGATCAGGAGGAGCAAGTAAAAAGGCATAGGAAATAAATCCTAGCCATAATAAACCAAAGGAAATTTTTCTCAGCATAAATTACGAAGTTTGACTAAAAGCTTCCGATAGATAATCTGCGGCTGCTGCTACAACTGCGATCGCACCTTCATAGTCTAACCGAGTTGGACCCAAAACACCTACACTTCCCACAGGTACAGAACCTCGACGATAGATAGAAGAAATCAAAGAGCAAGTCCGAATCGGTTCTAGTGGGTTTTCTGTCCCAATTCTCACTGTCACCCTTGACTTACCCGTTTCCTCAACATCCGATTCTTCACAAATTAACCGCCATAATTGCTCTTGTTCTTCTTCTAAAAGATGAATGATAGTTTGTACTTGTTGTACTTGAGAAAATTCTGGTTGACGTAACACCTCACCCACACCCCGCACCATAATTTGTGTTGTATTTGGTGCTACTGTCCGACGCGCTAGTTCTGCAACTGAACTTTTTAAGAATTCTCCATAGCGTTGAAACTCTTGATCTAATTCACTCCAGTCCAGTTTAGCTAATTCTAATAAACTCCGTCCTCGCAAGTGGCTGTTCAAAAAGTTAGAAACAATCTGTAATTCGTGATCAATTACCTCTGGATCAGGTTTAGTTTCTGAAGATGCAGTAAACAAATCCATCACCTTAGAATGTGTTTCATAACTATCTGTCACCACAATCAGCATAATTCTATCAGCTTCAATTTGGACTAATTGCAAATGTCGTAATTGAGCCGTAGTTGTTTGTGGCATGGTAATTAAGGTAATACAACCACTCAAAGTTGCCAAAATTTGAGCAGCACCTTGTAACAAAGCTTCCAAACTCCAATCTTCCCAATGGAGACGTTGTTGTAAAGCTGTTTCTACTTCCTTGGTTAAAGCTTCTGTGCGCGTAGCGTCTCGCAAAGAAGGTGTAATAAGTTGATCAACGTAAATTCGATAACCAGAATCAGAAGGTATTCTACCCGCAGAAGTATGTGGTTGGTAAAGTAATCCTGATTTTTCTAAAACACCCATGACATTGCGGATAGTTGCGGAACTAACACCAAGGTCAAATTCTTCAATTAGGGCTTTAGAACCAACAGGTTCTGCTGTAGCAATATAGTGGCGCACAGTTGCCCAAAGTATATGCTGTTGTCGATTTGTCAGCTGGACTTGCATAGGAGGATATTTTACTGAAGGCAAATTTTAATCAAGGGTTGAAAAAATCTGTGGTTTTCACCACACAAAAAATTAATTATTAATTAAGTCAAGATTGCAAATTATATATTTATACTATATTAATTTAGTGCAAAGCTTCCCTTCCGCATTTATTTTGTGCGTATTCATTAATACAGCCTCACTCATAGCACAAAAAAAGATAAATTCCCGTCTACTTAATCATATTATTTAATCATATCCATTGAATAAGCTGTAGTTGAATATACAAAAGATCCATTTGGGTTTTGTTACATAGCTGGCTGTGAGTAAATAAAGGGGGAAGAAGGCAAAGGGCAAGAGGGAGAAGTAAGACCCTTTTCTTCGCCCCTAGACTCCATACCCCAAAACCTAAGTAATGGGACAGAATTAATTACACAACTCATTTTTCTGTTCCCTGTTCCCCGTTCCCTGTTCCCTCTCTCAACGAGTGAATTTAATTTTGTCCGACTACTTATTCTTTAATACTGAGGAATTTCTGAATCAACTAATATGGAGTAGGCAGAAATACCACCCGTAATATTTTTAACATTTGTAAAGCCTTGACTAATTAACCATTGACACATTTGAGCAGAACGCACACCGTGATGACACAGGACAAGAGTTTCTGCATTAGCATCAAAACGGTTAGGCACTTGCTCACCCCATTCGCCAAATTGACTCAGTGGCAGGTTGACAAAGCCTTCAATACTGGCTATTTCTACTTCTTGTGGTTCGCGCACATCTATCAACTGCAAACCAGGGTCACTGTCAACAAGACGTTTTGCTAGTTCTTCCACGCTAATCTGGGTCAAGGACTGACCAAAAGATTTACCTGTCATGTAGTTTTTCTAAAGAATCCTATACTATTTCATGGTGGCAGAAAAGCGAGAAAATAGGTTGAATGTGAATAATCAACGTTCCTTCTTTGGTTTCCTAATAGCTGGTGTCATTGCCGTGCTACTAATTGCTGTTGCTGGCTTTTACTGGTTTTTCGGCAAAAGTCCGGTGAAATTCAGCACTCCTATCTCTCAACCTGGGGCTGCTGTATTTGTGTCGAAGTTGTCACCTGTTATGGTGTCATTGCTGGTTAATCCTGACCGTTTGCAAGCAATAGAACAAAAAGGGGAAATTTCCCAACTCAAAAACAGTTTTTTAGCAAAAAGTAATATAAATTACCAAAATGATATTAAACCTTGGCTCAATAATGAAATTACATTGGCTGTTACTAGCCAAGATATAGACCGTGATCCAGAAAACGGGCTACAGCCAGGATATTTAATGGCACTTGCTACTGATGACCCAGAAAAAAGCCGTGAGTTTGTGGAAGTGTTGTTTTCTAAGCGGGCTTTAGCTGGAACAAATTTACAAGTAGAACAATATAAAGGTGTGAAATTACTTTATGACTATCCTGAAATAGCAAAACCCGCAGAAATCCAAAATCCAAAATCCAAAATCCAAAATTCCTTAGCTGGTGCAGTTATTGATAATTTTGTTTTGTTTGCTAATGATATTAAGGTGCTGCGAGAAGCAATTAATAATGTTCAAGCCCCAGATTTAAATTTGAGCAGTTATGCTGAATATCAGCAAGCTCTGAAAGAATTACCTAAAGATGCTGTAGCTGTAGGTTTCCTAAATTTGCCGCTGGTTGCACAATGGCAAGGTCTAGAACTGCGAGAATCAACCTATAACAGCCAATTGATTTCTTTGGTTTTAAATTCCCAAGGACTTTTGGCTGAGAGTACGTTTTTCAGTACATCTGAAGTTGTTCCTGTATCTATTCCACTTTCTAAACCTGTGGGTGCATTGCAGTATATTCCAAAATCAGTAGGTTTGGCGATCGCAGGTGCAAATTTAACTAATCTGGGTAATAGTAATTTAGCAAAACTCTGGCAGCAAGGAACAGCAACGATATATGGTTCCCCGGAAGAAGCTTTTTCTCGCTGGCTAAAACCTGTGATTGATGTGCAGAATCGCTGGGGTTTAAACTTAAATGAGGATATTTTTAGTTGGGTAGTAGGAGAATATGCAATTGCTATTTTACCCAATCAAGCAAATACAAACCCGGATTGGGTGTTTGTGGTGGAAAAAACACCGCAATTAGCATCAGGGATAGCGCGATTAGATGACATTGCGAAGAACAGCGGTTTTAATGTCAGTTCCCTCACTCTCAACCAGCAAAAAGTATCCGCGTGGACAGAGTTAACCGCTACTACACAAGATCAAGCAAATGTCAACGTCGAAGCAAAAATCCGGGGAGCGCATACAAGCATTGATAATTATGAAATTTTTACCTCTGATTTGGGAGCCTTGGAAAAAATCCTCTCCAGTCGGGAAAATTCTTTCCTTGATAATGCCAATTTTCAGAATGATGTAGCTGTTTTCCCTAAATCAAATCAAGGTTATGTATATATTGACTGGAAAAAGAGCCAAAATATTCTGGAACATCAGCTACCGATTCTCAAATTTGTAGAGGTGTTGGGTAAGCCACTATTTAACAATTTGCGATCGCTTACAGTTAGTAGTTACAGGAGTGAATCAAAAACCCTGAAAGGCGGTATATTTTTTCACCTCGATTCCTGAATTATTTCCAAACAGGTAGATCCTCAAATTTTTTTAAGAAGTCGGGGATCTGGACATCGTTAATTTTATATTTGTGTCACATTTGAATGTGACACAACCACTACCAATTGATCATTTTTTTACCTAAAATTAGTATCTACAGTTACAAAAAATTATTTGAGAGGGCTAATATGAGAGAGAGTCGCTTTTGGCTTCAATTTTGTCAAGGTAGCTGGCTGTTAGCGTCCATTATCACTATCATGGCTACACCTGTATTAGCCCAGAAAGCCAACTTTGGAACCCTGAAACTCTCACCAGGGTTTGAAGCGCAAACAGGAATTGTAAATGGCTATACAGGAGGTTCTTTCTCATTATCTGCCATGAGTAACCGCGATCGCGATAGAAAAGCTTGTATTGGTTTTGGAGATCCTAATCCTGATCACATCCTGGTTCTAGAAAAAGACTTTGATAACCTAAAAATATTAATTAACAGCGGTGGTAAAGATACCACTATATTCATCAAAGGGCCAGATGATAGCACAATTCGCTGTGGCGATGATACTGGTAAAAGTAAAGACGCTAGTGTGAGCGATCGCAACTGGAAAAAAGGTATATATCAGCTTTGGGTAGGTACATTTAACCCCGGAGTCAAACATAGCTACACTTTAAAAGTCGAAGAATAGGTGACAGGTGACAGGAAGATAATAGGTAACAGGTAAGAGTTGATTAATTTTTTCGAGTACCCAGTCCCCAGTCCCTAGTCCCCAATCACCAATGACCAAGTAACGATAAAATGGGAAAGTAGCTCGTTATGCTTTTTGGGTATTATCTCGATGCTTTCTACACTTAGTGCCGATTTTCGCATCATCTTTGAACGTGACCCAGCAGCCCGAAATTGGTTAGAAGTCCTGTTTTGCTATCCAGGCTTACAAGCCTTAATCTTCCATCGGCTGTCTCATTGGCTGCGTAGTATCGGTATTCCCTTTATCCCCCGATTTATTTCTCACATAGCTCGGTTTTTAACTGGCATTGAAATTCACCCAGGGGCTTTAATTGGTAAAGGAGTATTTATTGATCACGGTATGGGCGTTGTCATTGGTGAAACAGCCATCGTGGGAGACTACGCACTCATTTATCAAGGAGTCACCCTTGGCGGTACTGGTAAAGAAAGCGGCAAACGTCACCCCACATTAGGCGAAAACGTCGTCGTTGGTGCAGGTGCAAAAGTTTTAGGCAATCTCCAAATTGGTAATAATGTCCGCATCGGTGCAGGTTCAGTTGTATTAAGAGATGTTCCTTCTAACTGTACTGTTGTTGGTATACCAGGACGCATCATCTACCGTTCTGGAGTCCGAGTCGCTCCCCTAGAACACAACAACTTACCAGATTCAGAAGCAGAAGTAATTCGCACTTTAGTTGACCGCATTGAAGCATTAGAAGAACAAATTCAAGCCCTCCAAACTCCCGTAAAAACTCCAATTTTAATCGGTCAATTCATTCAAGAAAATGAATTACCAAAAGAACACAATTTCTGTAATATCAGAGATAAAAAGATTCAGGAATTTTTTGATGGTGCAGGAATTTAAACAATGTAAGAATTCAGGAGTCAGGAGTCAGAATATTTGTTTGTAGCAGATTTAAACAAATATACAAATCATGGATACAGAATCAATAACCAAATACCTCAAACAACAGAGAATCCTACTAAATATTATTTTGTTTTTTGTTGCTGGTTCTGTATTTTATGGGTTGCTATTAAGAACAGGTTTAATATTTCCAGTTACTGCAATTCCTGAAGTTTTATGTATTGCAAATTGCCAATTAGAACAAAAAATACATAAGCCTATAATTGGAGATGAATTATTAAATTATGACAAATCAATAGAAAAATTAATTATCAATCCTGTCAATAAACAAAACATATCTTTGTTAATTGAGAAATCTAAACACAGGTTGACAATTTATTACGAACTCAAACCAATAAAGTCTTATCCAGTTGTTTTTGGTGCTAACCCCACAGGGGATAAACGAGGAGAAGGTGACAGAAAAACCCCAGAAGGTATTCTGAAAATTCAAGACCTTTATCCCCACCCCCAATGGTCAAAATTTATGTGGTTGAATTATCCTCATCCTCAATCTTGGCGAAAACATTTTCAAGCTAAAATCAATGGTGAATTAGCTTGGTATATTCCTATTGGTGGTGAAGTAGGTATTCATGGTGTACCTGCTGGTACAGATGAAATGATTGATGCACGTAAAAATTGGACTTTAGGTTGTCCTTCTTTAAAAAATAAAGATGTAGATGAAATATATAAATTTGTCCAGAAAGGTACAATTGTGGAAATTCTGCCTTAATTTTTAAGGATTGATTTCTTCAGAATACCATTCTTGATTTTCATCAAGTTGATAAATAGTTCTATTTTGTGGTTCTCCCCGCAATTCTAAATGGTCTACTTCTGTTGGTTCAAGTAATAATAAACAAAAATTGTCTACTGGTTCTATGGGGTTTGGTGCTGGTGGTGTAAAAGCTTCTGGTGTTCTTATTCTCATCTCACCCGGATCAGGCCAAACAAATTGTAATCTAGCTGCATCACTTAATTCTTGCCACATTTTGATTCTCGCTGGTTGTAAATGTAGATGAGAATGAGCAGTAATTAAAATTAATTCTCCAGCAATACGAAATTGTTCTCTGGTGTTGGGAAAATACCAACAAATTTCTGCTGCTGGTTGTTTTGCTATTTGTTCACCTTTTGCACTGCGAATATCTGTAATAAATTTTAGCTGGTTTGTATCTTCCAGAAAACCACGAAATACAACAGTGCGGTTAGCAGGTAAACCATTTTCTCGCACAGTTGCAAGTTGTACATAACGGGAATAAACCAGACTACGATTTTTATGTAAAGATCGAGTAATTAAACTTTTCCAAGGTGCTAGGGACATTATTTTTATTGTCAATTTTTTGTGATTTGGCTTTAATTATTTGAAAAGATATAACAAGTATTTTTTAAGCTGATAATTGATATTTTAGTAATTGAATAAAATCTCAAAGGTTGTTTTAAAATAGTTTAAAAATGTATTTTGTCTGTACTACTTTTGAGATCCCCGACTTCTAACAATATACCATCAATCATTGAGTGATGTTGAAAATGCGGGGATCTGAACAATAAACACTAATCAATTAATCTTGCACTTGACTTAACCAACTTTGTAAATCTTGTAAACTGGTAAAGTCTAACAACGCTTCTCCAAGGTTTTCTAAATTGCTCAAAGATAACTGAGCAATATTATTTTTTGCTTCCTCTGATAACTCTCCAAAACGTTTATTTAATAGTCGCATAACTAAATTTAAAGCACTCTCTTTGAGTCCTTCTTGTCTTCCTTCTTGTTTAATTTCTTGATAAGCGCGACTTCTTTCTAATGAAATTCCTAACATGACTTGAACCTCCCGCAAAGTCAGATTTTCAAACCTGTACATCATGATTGTCGTAATCATTTCTAAAATCATCTCATTTGATGATGATTCTTGATTACTTTTTGTTAATAAATACCTGGCTGCTGCTGGTGCTTGACTTTCTTTTAAAGTCGTCAGTACCATTAATCCTACCCATACAGGTAATTGTTGAATATCTCCCAACTCATCTAAATATATTCTATGCACTTGATCGCCATTAAGCAAAGAACGATGAGGAGAAATATCACTTTGTTCTATATTCCGAGATGGATATATTATAACCGCTTGCCAGTCACTAAATCTATCACGGTTACGGTAGAAATATAAGTGAGATTCCGCAAATAGTCGCTCATACAGTTGTTCATCTTTCTGAAACTGCACTTCACTAAAATAAACTGTTCCTTTGGGTTCACTTTCTGGAGGTAAAAACACGCCGTCAATTTCAAATTTAGGTTCTTTCACGGCTACAGAATCAAATTTATATAATTCTGCATCTTGGGGTGGGTTTTCCAATAGTTGAAATAAGACAGATGGATATTGTTGAAAGAGTTTATAAAAAATAGAGTCTCTACGCATTAATTAAAATTCCGATTTATTTTGTTAATGAGAGCAGGATGCTGTTTTGGTAACAAGGAAATGTATGAATCTGGCACACAGTCAGAGTTTTATACTGAGATAATAAATAGTTTCAATTTACACAAAATAAGACATAGCGCAAAGTGGTAAATTTTGCAATCTTCCATCCTCTAACTACTTGGCGTTATATTCTTAGTTCGTAATTAATTTAGCAACAAAACTGAACTATGGTTCAAGAACTGGAACATAAACGACCGAGTGCATCTTTCCCCGAATCTGCTCCAGCAGCCAATTCTGCGTTTTTTAGAACTTACAGCCGTCGTACACCAGCCGATTTAAGAGAAAGTTATGATCAGGTGTGCGATAGCGAAGCACTCCGTAGGAATCGCACTCTTAAAGGCTTAGTCGAACTGGGAAAACTCAGCCCCAAAGAGACCACCATCTTCAACAAAATTCAAGATCACTAAACCTAGTCTCAAAGACTTGTACGAAAATACGTAAAAAAATTCCCTAGCTTTGTTTAGAAGCCAGGGTAATGCAATAAAAAAGTCATCCATCATTATGAACCAAAAATCTGCCGATAAGACTGGAATTTTCCAGCCACAATTTCCGACTGTTAAAGATCAGTCATCTAGTACCATTGTTCAAAATACACTGGACACCCCAGACAAAGTGGAAAATCAGCTGATAGCTGCTAATTCTACAAATACTTCCATACAATCAAATGCAGGAGAGTTAATACCTATACTTACCTATGGAGGTGTGTCCGTAGCAGTAATTATTGCAATGACTTGGTTCGTGAAGATATTGCTTGCGTCTATATCTGAATTACTGCAAGCAATACCCAAACATAAGAAATAATTTTGAGCAAGGGTTTAGCGGTGCTAAACCCCTACCTGTAGGTATCAAAAATTTTTCAACAGCAGAACTATGGCAATCAAAATAAAATTAATGGCTGATTATGGGTGCGACCCTTTATGGTGGGCAGATGTTGATAAAGTTGGTAACATCAACCCAGCAAGATTGCCCCTTAGTCAAGAAACGATTAACCGCTTAAGAAATTGGGCGATCGCTTATAATGCAACATTAAATTGGCAAGATCCAGCTAATTCACCAGATTTGAGTCCAGAAGCAGAAGCAGCTTTTGAACAAGAAGGTATTAGTTTGTGGAAACAACTGCAAAAAGAACTTGCACCTAATTATGAAGTTGTATATTTCAGTGAAACTTTACGTCAAGTTGTAACGGATATAAATGAATTAGAATCTTTGCTGACTATCAATGCTTAATGAATAGTCAACCAAAAAAATCAGTAAATAACAGTAATAGGTAAAACTTTGATAAATTACAACCCTGGTGTACAATCATCAGGGTTTTATACTGAAGCTATAATATGGTAATAATTTACACAAACCAAGACATAGCGCAAAGTGGGAAATTTAGCAATCTTCCATCCTCTAACTACTTGGCGTTATAGTCTTAATTTGTTAGTCAGCAACAAGACCTTATTATGGTTCAAGAACTGGAACGTAAACGCCAGAGTGCATCTTTCCCCGAATCTGCTCCAGCAGCCAATCCTGTATTTTTTAGAACCTACAGCCGTCGTACAGAGGACGGTTTAAGGGAAAGTTATGATCAAGTGTGCGATCGCACTCTTAAAGGCTTAGTCGAACTGGGAAAACTTACCCCAGAAGAAGCTGCCCTGTTAGATAAAATGCAGCGCAACATGAAATCCCTCCCCAGTGGACGCTGGATGTGGGTAGGTGGCACAGATTGGTTAACCAAACCCAAAAACTTCTCCGGTGCTTATAACTGCACCTCTACCAACTTGGTAGACTGGAAAGCCTTCGGTTTAATGATGGACTTAGCCATGATGGGCTGCGGTACAGGCGCTGTCATCGAACCACAGTATATTAATCAACTGCCTCCTATCCGTAATCGCCTAAATATCACCGTTAAAGGTGAAATTGGCAGCACTCCTAAAGAACAACGTCGAGAATTTACACAAACCCATATAGAAGCTAACACCGCTACTATCCACGTTGGAGACAGCCGGGAAGGTTGGGTAAAATCCTATCAAACCCTTTTAGAACTATCCAGCGATGAACGCTTTACAGGTGACGTTGAAGTAATTGTTGATATTAGCGACGTGCGCCAATCTGGGGAAACCCTCAAAGGCTTTGGCGGTATGGCTAACCCTGTAAAATTACCTGGATTGTATCAGCGTTGTGCCTCAATTCTCAATAAAGCTTTAGGTAGACAATTAAGTTCAGTTGAATGCTGTTTGTTGATTGATGAAGCTGCTGTCACGATTGTCGCTGGGAACATAAGACGCTGTCTTCCTGAAGATGCCTTAGTTCATACCTCTAAAGGTCTTGTACCTATTCGTGATGTCCAAGTGGGTGATTTAGTACAAACTCCTTTAGGATTTCGTCGAGTAGTTGATAAATTCGACCAAGGATTTCAGGATGTTTACGAAATTGAAACTAATGCAACTTATCCTAGAGCAACTTTAAACCACAGACAAGCAGTTTTAGCAGATGCTAAAGGTGGAGTTAGCTGGAAATCAGTTGCAAGTTTAGAGGAAGGCGATCGCCTGTTTCATAACAAACAAATTTTACCTGGTACAGTTACCCATCTTCCTGCTGATTTTACAGAATCAAGACCTTCCCAAAGCCGAACGAGCAAGGACTTAATTGTTCCTGCTCTCACACCTGAAGTAGCTTGGCTAATTGGATTGACTCACGGTGATGGCTATGTTGCCCTTGGTCGTAATAAGCATGATAAACCCTATGGCCGTGTTGAATGGTCAATGAATAGCTTACAGATTGACCAAACAGCAAGAATTCAAACCAAAATAGATGCTGCTTTAGCTTTATTTGGATTAACTGCTACTCATAGCGTGACCAAAGGAGAAAATACTGCCAAGTCAATTTGTTCTTCTATCCGACTGGCTGAATACTTCCATCGCTACATTAAACAGCCCAATGTTCCCTTGGTAATTCCTAATTTTATTTTGCAAGGTTCAGTAGATATTAGGGCTGCTTACTTAGCTGGATTAATGGACAGTGATGGAGCAGTAAATAATCGGCCTCCCTATCTAGTTACATCAGTTTATCGCTCGTTTATTAGACAAATTGGTGCTGTTTTATCTAGCTTAGGCATTGCTGCTAGAACAACCACTACCCGTCCTGAAAAGCAGGAATGGCAAGTTAAATACAGCCTGACAATACCAGCCCTTAAACAGTCTTATAATGCCCTAATTGCCCCCCATTCAGTGAAGGGAGAACTGAGTCAGGGACTCAAAATGTATGGTTTTACTGTTCCTGGTGCAATTATGCGCGAGGCTTATACCTACAGCGAAATGCGGGAAATGGGTTTCCAAGGTTCTCGCACCGTTGATGCCAATTATGAACGCTATATCGCTGAAGCTGATATCTCACTAGATATTCCTGTCACAGTCAAAGGTTTAGGCAGTTACGATCATGTTCAAACTTATGACATTGAAGTGGAAGAAGCCCATTGTTTTTATTGTGACGGTTATCTGACGCATAACTCAGCGGGGATGCGTCAATTCCTTTCCGAAGATGAACAAGGCGCAACTGCTAAAGATAACCTCTGGCAACAGGACGCACAAGGCAACTGGCGTATAGATCCAGAGCGCGATTCTTTGCGAATGGCGAATCATACAAGAGTATTTCACCGCAAACCAACCTTAGAAGAATCTATTGCAGCAGTTCAAAAGCAATACTACAGTGGTGAAGGGGCAATTCAATGGGCAGGTGAAGCAGTAGCTAGGGCTAATATTGACTTATTGAATACACCAGAACTTAAAAAAGACTTCTTGCAAGCTTACGAGCAAGAAAAAGCTAAGTATTGGATAAAAGAATACTATCCTGAAATTGATGCTGATGAGCTAGAACATAGAATAGGTAGGTTTGGTTTAAATCCGTGCGGAGAAATAATTGGTAGCAATTTTCACTGCAACTTGTCTGAGGTACACTTAAACCAACTCGATCCCGACAACTACAAAGAACAAGAGGAAGCATTTACAGCTGGGGCGCTGTCCGTAGCCGCACTGTTAAATCATCAGTTCCTGGAACCCCGCTATCAATACAGCCGGGAACTTGATCCCATTGTCGGCGTTTCCTTGACTGGTTTATTTGATTTCTTCGTTCATGCTTTTGGTGTGGAGTGGTTACGCTGGTGGGAGGAAGGAAGACCAGAAACCCCAGACGGATTGATATTTAAACGCGGTGAGCAAAAATATCTCAGCTTCTGGAAAGATGTAGTCCATAAAGTAGTTTGGGAATATTGCGATCGCCATCATATCAAACGCCCCAATCGTTGTACTACAGTTCAACCAGCCGGTACAAAATCTTTGTTAACTGGTGCAAGTTCCGGTTGGCATCCTCCTAAAGCCCAAAGATTTATCCGTCGGATCACCTTCCGTAAAAATGACCCTGTAGCCTTAGCTTGTATAGATTATGGCTACAATGTCATACCTTCTCAATCTGACAAAGACGAAAACGGTAACTTACTCAACGATCCTTTTGATCCTCGTTGTACAGAATGGCTTGTAGAAATACCCGTTGCTGTCTCTTGGGCAGATTTACCCGGTGCGGATGTAATTGATGTGTCTAAATTCTCTGTATTGGCACAACTAGATTTTGTCATGCAAGTGCAGAAGTTCTACACATCCCATAACACCTCAGCAACTTTAGAACTGCGTTCCGAGGAAGTTGAATCTTTGGGAACACGCATCTATGAAGCCATTCAAAATGATGAAGGTTACATTTCTGCGGCGTTATTAGCGCGGTTTGATGACATTCAAACTTTCCCCCGCTTACCCTTTGAACCCATAGACAAATCCACATATCAGCATTTGTCTCAAGAAGTCAAGGCACGACGGAAAACAGAAGACTTCTGTGCAGCACTAAGTCGTTACGACTTAGGGGAAATGATGGAAGTAGGGCCAAGTGGTTGTGACTCTGATAAATGTATGTTTCCAGATCAGCAGCCCACTTAATAGGTGATTGGGAATTGGGGATTAGTTAAGAGAAAAAACTATTACCAATTACCCATTACCCAAGAAATAGCTTTCTAAGTTACGATTGATGAAGAATTAATAATTTTTACAGCAATACTTGGAGAGTCTAATGTTTATTAGTGAATTGTCACCCTTATTTAAAGAACTTGCCCAGCATCCAGTTTCATTTATGGGTGGGTTTGTCTCTGGTGTCCTCAGACTGAACTTAGCTGAAGATCCTGTGAAAAGTTGGCTAGATCAACATATTACTTCAGGCGGTTTTCCTAAAGCTGGTACTGATGTACAAAATGGTAAAACCTCCGGACCCCAACAAATTTCCATTGATTAACCTTTTCTTAACCGTTAACTGTTAAAAGTTGACGGTTAATAAATGTAAAAGCGTAATAATATTTGTCTTGATTTGTTATTTAATTTTGTTCGATTATCAAAAGCATAAAAGTATATAATTTTATATTATAATTCTTTGTAAAATCTCATACTTTAGAAAATATCACAATCAGTTATCATAACAACAGATGCGTATGGTCAGTCTGATGGCTGATTAATTTGTGGATTTGCTAACCCTTATGGTTGATTTTCTAAATTTCTGCCATCTGTGAATTAGAGGAAACTATGCAATGCTTGCAATTTGCTTAGTTCTATATTTCCACTTGAAGCAATCGCATTTTGTTGAAAATTACGTGATCGATAATGACTATTTACGTTGGAAATCTCTCTTACCGTGCGACTGAGGCAGACTTAAAAGCCGTGTTTGCCGATTATGGCGAGGTAAAAAGAGTTGTTTTACCTACTGACCGCGAAACCGGAAGGATGCGCGGATTTGCTTTTGTGGAAATGCTTGAAGATGCTCAAGAAGATGCCGCTATCACAGAATTAGATGGTGCGGAATGGATGGGTCGTCAACTGAGAGTTAATAAAGCAAAGCCACGAGAGGATAACGGACGGGACGATAGTCGGCGGGGGAGTTGGAGTAGAAAACAAGATTATTAATAAAGCAAGTCTCTAATTATCTCAGATTTTTTTCTAGTCAAGCAAAATTAGTTTGCTGATATTTACTAGAAACGATAAAACTGTACCCGACTAGTTTTGAACTGCCTACAAGTTTACACACTAGTCGGGGTTTTTTGATGATACTTTAACAGCGATTTTGGTTAATCAATTGCGAGTTCTTTTTAACTATGAATGCTTAATTGGGGCAAGTCCTAATTAACAACAATCTTGAGGCTATTTGCAATAAGGAATTTATAGCATGAATGGGTATATAGATTATGCGATCGCCATCCGTATCGCGGCTGTACCTATAAAATTCCTTAATTAAGTATAAATTTATACTAAAAATTTAATGCTTCTATGATCACTGGGAAATTTATTTAGTTAGAAAAAATACTGAAAGCCATAGAGCCGTCATTTCTTGAATAAGTCAGGGATCTGAAGGTCATTGTCGCTTTGTAGTCCTTGGAATAGCAGCCCAAAATATCGAATTCTTTAGTTTATCTAAAATCAATCTTTAGTTATCAAAATACCTTTCTAAGATAGAAGCAGCGACTAAAAATCGCCATTGGCAAAACTTACCCAACAGCAAAACGCTAGGGAGTAAAAAAATGGCTCAAATATCAGAACCGTTAGATTTGTCTATCAACTACGCTACAGATAAAGCCCTAGATCGTGATTGTACAACCTTATCGCGTCACGTACTCCAGCAACTGCAAAGTTTTTCCGCAGACGCACAGGATTTGAGTGCGCTGATGAATCGCATCGCTTTGGCTGGTAAACTAGTAGCGCGTCGCATGAGCAATGCGGGGTTAATGGAAGGGGTGCTGGGATTTACTGGAGAAGTTAACGTCCAGGGGGAATCCGTTAAAAAGTTGGATGTCTACGCCAATGATGTATTTATCTCGGTGTTTAAGCAAAGCGGTTTAGTTTGTCGCCTAGCTTCCGAGGAAATGGAAAATCCCTATTACATCCCAGAAAATTGCCCTATTGGTCGTTATACCTTGTTGTATGACCCCATAGACGGCTCATCTAATACTGATACTAATCTCAGCTTAGGTTCGATTTTTGCCATCCGTCAACAGGAAGGAAACGACAGTGATGGTAAAGCTACAGACCTCCTAACTAATGGACACAAGCAAATTGCCGCTGGGTATATATTGTACGGGCCTAGTACAATGCTGGTCTATACTATAGGTAAGGGCGTTCATTCCTTTACTTTAGATCCCAGTTTAGGAGAGTTTATTCTCACCGAAGAAAATATCAAGATTCCTGACCACGGTTCAGTTTACAGCGTCAATGAGGGGAACTTCTGGCAGTGGGATGAATCCATTAGGGAATACATTCGCTATGTTCATCGCACAGAAGGTTACACCGCTCGTTACAGTGGCGCGATGGTGAGTGATATTCATAGAATTTTAGTTCAAGGTGGTGTATTTCTCTATCCAGGCACGCTGCAAAAACCAGAAGGTAAATTGCGTCTGCTCTATGAGTCTGCACCTTTAGCATTTGTGATTGAACAAGCCGGTGGTCGTGCTACTACAGGATTGGTGGATATTTTGGATGTAGTTCCGAAAAAGCTACACCAAAGAACACCTCTAATTATTGGTAGTAAACAAGATGTAGCTAAGGTTGAGTCTTTTATTCAAAACGGTCATTAGACGAAGTTTAAAAAAGCGTCTATCTAATTGATGCCAGTAATGAAGCTAAAGATTGGCAATTTGAGATTGGAATGCAGGACTAGCAATGTTTAGCTGTGAAGTTCCAAATGATCTCAGTTGGTTGATGTCAAATGCAAAAACCACCATCAACTGAGGGAATTTTTTCAACTTCATCAAAAACACTGTTAATAGGAGTTAAAAAATAGCTATGGCAACCAATCATTTATTAGAGATTAAACAATACGGTCAAAGTATTTGGATGGATAATTTGAGCCGTGACATTATTCAATCAGGGGAACTCGAAAACTTGGTAAAAAATCAAGGAATCTCTGGTATTACCTCCAATCCTGCCATCTTTGAAAAAGCAATTACTGGTAATGCCATTTATGATGCTGATATTGAAGCTGGAATTCGTGAGGGTTTACCAATATACAAAATCTATGAATCTCTAATTTTTGCAGATATCCGCAATGCTTGTGATATTTTGCGTCCTGTTTATGAAGCCACGAATGGTCTTGATGGTTATGTGAGTATAGAAGTTCCACCAACTATAGCTCATGATACCCAAGCAACAATAGCTGAAGCTCGTCGCTATTTCCAAGAGATTGGGCGAAAAAATGTGATGATTAAAATTCCTGGAACCCAGGCGGGTTTACCCGCAATAGAACAAGCAATATCCGAAGGAATTAACATCAACGTGACACTGTTGTTTGCAGTCCAAAGTTATATTAATGCAGCTTGGGCGTATATTCGTGGCTTAGAAAAACGGGTGAATGAAGGTAGGGATATTAGCCAAATTGTCTCTGTAGCCAGCTTTTTCTTGAGTCGGATTGATAGCAATATCGACAGTAAGATAGATGCTAAATTACAGCGAGGCGTTGACGACATTAACCAAGAAGCGTTACTGCGAGCGGTAAGAGGGAAAATAGCGATCGCCAACGCCAAGATAGCTTACCAAGAATACAAAAAAATCACCAGCACCGATGCGTGGCAGGAAATATCAGCAAAAGGCGCAAAAGTCCAGCGGTTACTGTGGGCCAGCACCAGCACCAAAGACCCCAGTTACAGCGATGTCATGTATGTCGATCAACTAATTGGCAAAGACACAGTGAACACCTTACCACCAGCCACCATCAAAGCTTGTGCTGATCATTGTCATGTAAGCGATCGCCTGGAAACAGGCACCTTAGAAGCTTACACCCTCATAGAAAGCTTGAAAGAACCGGACATAAACATTGATATCAATACCGTCATGGACGAACTACTCGCCGAAGGTATTGACAAGTTTGTCCAGCCCTTCCAGTCACTCATGAACTCTTTAGAAGGCAAAGTCAAGCTATTGTCACCAGTATAGAGAAGAGAGCAGGGGGAGCAGGGGAAGCGGGGGGAGCAGGGGAGGAGAGAAAGGATAACCTAATTATCTTTTGCCTCTTCCCTGTCACCTGTCACCTGTCACCTGTCACCTTTCCCTAAATCCAAAATCCAAAATCCAAAATCCAAAATTCTATGGTCAGTCTGCTAGAAAACCCCTTGCGCGTTGGCCTCCAACAACAAGGGATGCCCGAACCCCAAATTATAGTTATTTTTGGCGCTTCCGGAGATTTAACCTGGCGCAAACTCGTTCCCGCACTCTTCAAATTACGGAGAGAAAGACGCATTCCTCCAGAAACCACCATTGTGGGTGTAGCTCGACGAGAATGGAGTCATGACTACTTCCGTGAACAAATGCAGAAAGGCATGGAAGAAGCTCATAGTAATGTCGAGCTAGGAGAACTCTGGCAAGACTTTTCTCAAGGTCTGTTCTACTGTCCTGGGAACATAGATGATCCCGAAAGCTACCAAAAACTGAAAACCTTATTATCCGAATTAGACGAAAAACGGGGAACACGGGGAAACCGGATGTTCTACCTCTCCGTCGCGCCCAACTTCTTCCCCGAAGCCATCAAACAGCTAGGAGCAGGGGGGATGCTAGACGACCCAGATAAACATCGGTTGGTAATCGAAAAACCCTTTGGACGTGACCTAGCCTCCGCCCAAAACCTCAACCAAGTAGTGCAGAAATATTGCAAAGAAAACCAAGTTTATCGGATTGACCACTACTTAGGTAAAGAAACCGTCCAAAACCTGTTAGTTTTCCGCTTTGCCAACGCCATTTTTGAACCTTTATGGAATCGGCAATTTGTTGATCACGTCCAAATTACCGTTGCAGAAACAGTAGGAGTTGAAGACCGGGCTGGTTATTATGAAAGCGCCGGCGCACTGCGGGATATGTTGCAAAACCACCTCATGCAACTTTACTGCTTAACAGCAATGGAAGCACCCAACGCCATGGATGCTGACAGTATCCGCACAGAAAAAGTCAAAGTATTACAAGCAACTCGTTTAGCTGACGTGAATAATCTTTCACGTTCCGCAGTTCGGGGACAATATAGCGCCGGTTGGATGAAAGGACAACAAGTTCCAGGCTATCGAGAAGAACCAGGCGTTAACCCCAACTCCACCACACCAACCTTTGTGGGGATGAAATTTATCGTTGATAACTGGCGTTGGCAAGGAGTCCCCTTCTACCTGCGGACAGGAAAGCGGATGCCAAAAAAAGTTAGTGAAATCGCTATTCACTTCCGGGAAGTCCCTTCCAGAATGTTCCCCTCCGCTGCCCAACAAAAAAATGCTAACGTCTTGGCACTGCGGATACAACCCAATGAAGGAATTTCCCTGCGGTTTGATGTAAAAATGCCCGGTGGTGATTTCCGCACCCGTTCCGTTGATATGGATTTTACTTATGGTTCTTTTGGCATCGAAGCCACATCCGATGCTTACGATCGCCTCTTCCTCGATTGTATGATGGGCGACCAAACATTATTCACACGGGCAGACGAAGTAGAAGCCGCTTGGCAGGTAGTCACACCAGCCCTTTCTGTTTGGGATGCACCCGCAGATCCCACTACCATTCCTGAGTACGAAGCAGGTACATGGGAACCTGCCGAAGCAGAATTATTAATTAACCAAGACGGTCGCCGCTGGCGCAGACTCTAAATATTTGGGCATTGGGCATTATAGGTAATAAATTCTGACCAATTACCAATTACCAATCACCAATGATCACCAATTACCAATTACCAATTACCAATCTAAACTAGACTATGGTTTCCCAAGCGCCTACGATTTATTCACTGCAAGCCCCCAAGGATGTTTCGCTCACAGAAATAGAAGCGGAACTTACTCAAATTTGGCAAAGTTACGGCTTAACCGGCGAAGATGGGGCGCTACCTGCTGCTACCCGCGCCACAACATTTACTTTAGTGGTTTACGAACCAGAAGAAACCCAGTATTTGTTAACTGCAACCGGATTTTACAACGGTCCAATTGATGGAATTTTAGGGCCACAAACTCAATCAGCTTTGCGGGAAGTACAGAAAAAACATCATCTCCCAGAAACTGGTAGTGCTACACCAGAAACTCTCACCGCCTTACGGGAAGAATATTTCAAAAAGCAACACAGTGGACCAAAAGGCGATAGTCACGGCGCTGCTATGGGCTATACCTTCAGTGCTACAAGTCCGACTATTGCTGATGAAATTGCCCTGCGTAATCCTTGCCGGATTATTGCCTTATGTCCCATTGCTGGAGAAGATGAAGGGGTAAAAGCACAAGTTTCAGCTTATTGTCCCATTCAAAAACAGTCCTCCACAACTCTTATATGTTGTGAATATATTACTCTAACTGGCACTACAGCCGCATTGGAACGTATTGGGGGAATGATACCCGCTTTGTTAATAGGTGGCTTGCCTAAATTCCTCTGGTGGAAAGCAACTCCAGATGCTCATAATCCTCTCTTCAAACGGTTAGCAGCAGTCTGCAATAATGTGATTGTAGATTCCTGTAACTTCAATACTCCAGAAGATGATTTATTAACCTTGCAAGATTTGGTAGATACAGGAGTACCTTTAGCTGATTTAAACTGGCGGCGTTTATCTGCATGGCAAGAGTTGACAGCAGAAGCTTATGATCCACCAAATCGTCGTTCTAGTTTGAAAGACATTGACCGAGTAACTATTGATTACGAAAAAGGCAATCCTTCCCAAGCGTTGCTGTTTTTGGGTTGGTTAGCAAGTCGTTTGCAATGGCAACCCGTCTACTATGCTAAGGAAAGTGGTGATTATGATATCACTACCATTCGCTTTTTAGGTCTAGACCAACGACAAATAGAAGCCGAATTAGCAGGTGTACCAATTGCTGATATTGGTGAAATTGTGGGTGATTTGATTGCTTTGCGTTTGAGTTCTACCAATCCTCAAGCAAATTGTGGAACAGTGATTTGCTCAGAAACTGGTGGTTGTATGCGGATGGAAACTCACGGTGGCGCTCAGTCTGCTGGTTTGTTTCAACAAGTAAGTTCTCTTTCGGAACAAAAAGCTGAGGCATTATTGAGTCAACAGGTACAACGCTGGGGTCGTGAGGCACTATTTGAGGAAAGTTTGGCGATAATTGGCAAAACTTTGAAGTTGGGAAATTAAGATTTTTCCCTATCTAAATGCACAAATCCCCGACTTGTGAAAAAGATCGGGGATTCTTTTTACGCTAAAGTTACAAAAGAAGTGCATCTAGTAGGAGTAAAAACATGAAAGCAGTCTTGATGACAGCAGCAGGAAACCCGGAAGTTCTGCAATTACAAGAAGTCCCCAAACCCACACCGGGAAATACAGAAATTTTAGTTCGTTTAGTGGCCGCTGGAATTAACCCCATTGATACCAAATTGCGGAAACGTGGGACATTTTACCCCGAACAAATGCCGGCTATTTTAGGATGCGATGGTGCAGGTATTGTAGAAGCTGTTGGTGGTGAAGTTACAAAATTTTGCCCTGGAGATGAAGTATATTTTTGCTATGGTGGTTTAGGCGCACATCAAGGTAATTACGCCGAATATACAACCGTTGATGAAAAATTTGTCGCTTCTAAACCTAAATCTATTTCTTTCGCTGAAGCCGCAGCAGCACCCCTAGTTTTAATAACTGCTTGGGAAGCATTATATGAACGGGGAAAACTGGAACCAGGAGAAAAAGTTTTAGTTCATGCTGGTGCTGGTGGTGTTGGTCATGTCGCCATCCAATTAGCTAAACTTAAAGGTGCAGAAGTAGCCACTACTATTAGCACTCAAGAAAAAGCAAATTTTGTTAATCAATTAGGTGCTGATAAAATAATTTTTTACAAACAAACTGATTTTATTCAAGCTACTTTAGACTGGACAAATGGGGAAGGTGTTGATTTAGCTTTTGATACTATTGGGGGAGCAATTTTTGATCAAACTTTTTCCTCAGTGCGCGTTTATGGTGATATTGTCACTATTCTTGAACCGGATGCTAATACTGTTTGGAAAGTTGCCAGAACTAAAAATCTTCGCATTGGTTTAGAATTAATGTTGACACCAATGCTGTTAGGAAATATAGAAGGTCTACAGCATCATGGTGAAATTCTTCAACAATGTGCTACTTGGATAGATGAAGGTAAATTAAAAATCCACGTTAGTCATACATTTCCTTTACAAGAAGCTGCAAATGCTCATCAATTGCTGGAGAATGGTAGTATAACAGGAAAAATAGTTTTACTAATTAGTGATGTTTTTTAAACGCAGAGGTACACGGAGGTTTAACGCGGAGGTTCGCAGAGTTTCTCTTTGTTACTTTGCGTTACTCTGCGTTTTACTATTTTTTCCTCTCCCTGCTTTTGCAGCACAAGCTGAACGCACTCCTTTAACTCTGGAATTGTTACAAGAACGTATTAAAAATCCTACGCTACGGGAAGGGAGTTTAACTATTGATTTGCGGGAAATGGTGATTGATTTACGTCCTGAGAATAGTGTTTTTCGGGATGATTTCTACCAATTATTACGAAAGGAATTACAAAAAACTGGTGCAAAACCTTTGGGTTTAGATTTGAGTTATTCTTTGATTCAGGGTGATTTTATTGGTAGTGATTTGGGTTTAAGGACTCCTCTTTATGCACAAGCTATAGCGCCAATTTTTACGACTACTGAACAAGAACAACTAGAACGTCTACGTTTGGTATGTTTGCAATCACTATCAATAGCTTTTCCTGATTCTAAGGATTGTAAATTGCTTTTAGGAACTCTATCAAATACTTCTAGCGAAATTGCTGTTTTTCGTGGTGCTTTGACTTTCGTGGAAACTAGGTTTAATGGTGAAGTGCTGTTTCCACATACTTTTTTTCTTCAATCTATAAATTCTCAAGGTGCAAGCTTTCTGAAAACTACTAACTGGAATGAAGTCAGATTTGGACGTTCTGTTAAATTTGACGGTGCTACTTTTGTGCAACCTAGTAATTTTCAAGGAAGCATTTTTTTTGAAAAAGCTAATTTCAAAAAAGCTAAATTCCAAGAATTGGTGGATTTTCAAGGTAGTTTTTTTATTGAAAGTTCTAATTTTAATAAAGCTATATTTAAACAAACTTCTAAATTTAATAATTCTTTATGGCAAGGAGAAGCCGATTTTTCTGGTGTTAGTTTTGCAAATCCAGTGCAGTTTAATAAGGCTAAGTTTAATCAGGTGGTTTCTTTTACAGAAGCTATTTTTCAAAAGGATATTATTTTTCGAGAAACTCAGTTTAATCAATCTGTAGATTTTCATGATACGAGTATTCTCAATCAAGCTGATTTTAGCGATGCGTTGTTTGTTAAGGGAGCATTTTTAAATGTATCTGGTTTAAATTTTAATTCTAACCAAGCCAAAATTTTAGGAAATCCTGGGGAAATTGGTAATAAATTTTTTGTTCCCAAATTGCAAGGAAATCAAAATATTTTACGTAATCTGGCGCAAAATTTCCGTCAACAGCAACAAGTTGGTGATGCAAATCAATTAGAATATATAAAACAGCGATTGAGATTAATAGAATTAAGTCAATTTTTGGTGGCTACAAATATTAATCACGCTTCTATTTCTAGGTTAATTAATTTGGGTTTTTCACCTACTCAAGCGCAAGCTATTAAGGAACAGCGAGAGTTAAAATTATTTCGTAATAGTAATGAGTTATTAAGTTTAGCGGATATTGATTTAGACACATATCAAAAAGTGCGCGATCGCTTGGTTGCAATTGACCCCTTATCCATTGGTGGGTGGTTGATTCACGCTATAAATTGGTTGTTGTTAAGTGTATTATTGTTGTTGAGTGGTTATGGAACAAATTTCTGGTTGGTTTTTGGTGTGGGGGGAGTTGCGATCGCTTATTTTGGATTACTATTTTGGTTAATAGACCGTTACCGTCGTTTGCGTCCTGTAGCAATAATCCCCACATTTTACGAAACTATTTCTATTTTTACTAGTTTTAGCTGTTTAATATCCTTAAGTCTATTAGCCATATTCCGTAATACTGAACAACCTTGGCTAACTTTAGGATGTCTATTTCTCATTATTGTTCCTGTTCCCTTAACTTTATTAAGCCGACTTTATCAACAAGGACGTTACCACGATTTAATGAATATCTCTTACTTCACAGAAGATGGAACATTACGACAATTAAGATTGTTAATTGGACGTTTACCAGTCATCCCCAGAAATCCGACTTTTAGAGAAAGATATATGCCTTTATTATTAGATAAACGCTGGAATTGGCTCAATTACTATGATTTTAGTCTCAATAATTTAGTGCGATTAGGATTCAATGATATCCGACTACGGGATGAACATTTACCAGGAATTATCGCTGCACTGGCTTGGTATCAGTGGAGTTTAGGATTACTTTATATTACCCTGGTTTTATGGACTCTCTCACGCACAATTCCCGGATTAAATTTACTGATTTATTTGAAATAAACTACCATCTAAAATAGTTCCTGGGCAATGATATTAACGCTATTTGTACCTTCATTAAAAACAAGATCCACCACAGACATAGACGGCATAAACTCTCCGTGCAATTGTCGGTAGCTCGGATGTACATATTCCTGGTAGGTTAATGTAATATCGGACTGCTCGTACAATTCTGGATCATTGTATTTCCGCGCACCTTGACCAGAAAGATAAGTGTCGGCTCCAAAATGCTTGCAGAGATTGATGATCCGCTCATTGCTCATGCCGAGGTTAGCATCCACCTCCGATTCAACGACGATCTTCGTTGTGATCCCAAACAGATTGATGAAGTACATGATCAGGGCTGTATTTAAGGCAGCCAAGTTGTCGTATTGTTTTTCCAACAAGGCGAAAATGGCTGGGGAAAATTCATCAAAAAATTCTGCTTTGCGGTAATTCTCCTGAAGGTTGCGAATGTGTTTTTGCTGCCAGGATTGTTCGTAATCGATAGTGGCACTATTATAAAAACGGATGCCTTCGGCTGCCTTTTTAAGAGGGACTGTGAGCAGGATCTCGTTGGCGTTGATGCCTTTAATCTGATTGCGATTGGCAACGCTGCGACCACGCGGCACTTGCACATCGTCGAGGATTACAAAAATATCAGATTTCATGATCTTGTTGAAATAGCCCAGCCAGGGCAGGTAATTCGGTTGATGGACGGAGAGGATTATTTGACTTTTCATGGTAATAGTCCGAACAGTTTTTCGAGAAACAAATGGTGGATATAGACAATATACTATGATGATAAATCGGCGTAAACTTATAAGTTTAAAGAACCTAATCTGCTGGCTCCAGATTCCTTAAAAAGGCTATATCAAGCCATTAAGAAGGAAGATAAATCAAAGCCATTTAACGTTATTTTGAGTCCTTATGAAGTTCGGATGTATGAAATTGGATAGTATTTTTTAATGTGGTTGATATTTTGATAGCCTAGTCAAAGTAGTATTTACTAAAAAAGAGGACTGTCAATAAGAAGATATATTATCAATAATACATTGAGATTATTAATAATAAATAGTTTAAAAACAAAGTCTCCTACAAGGGTTTTTTAGCGTATTGATTACAGGATAAAGGTTTCGGATTCTAAACTACCTTTTCATTGAAACGCTTGTGTATACTTAATTTTGGCAAAAGTGGCAAAATTTATCTAGGGGTTGGTGAAAAAGTTGTCTGTGAGGGAACAGGAAACAGGGAACAGTTTCAGCTATCTGGATATCCTCAATTTCCCATATCCGACAAGAAAAAATGCAACTGTTTTGAGACACCATAAGCCAAAACCTTGCACTTTTTTGTTTTAAAAATCCGCAAAACTCTTATTAATAAATGGTTTTATCTTTATTCAGCAAGCCCTATCTAGGCTCTTATGTTGGCAAAGGTATTAGACCAATAAAAGTTCATGCAAAATCTGTACTGGTGGTGTTGGGTAGCCATGAATTATCTTATTGTTTGATAGGCTCAGATAGTTTGATTAGTACCTGCCATGCTTGTTTCTGTAGAAAAGGCAATTTGAATAAGAATCTATCCAGAAATTCCAGCGCACCCAAAACTAGTTTAAATCCTGGCAACCCTACAAGTAAACTGGCTGCAAGCGCAGTTAAATAATAATACTTAATATCTACTTTTTTGAAGCACCGCTTCATCAGAGTCAAATCTCTCTCCAATAGCGGATGTTCATCTTCAGAACGAATTTCCGGCGTTAAACAACGAAATAAATTAATCAATATATTGTGACCAAGTGGTTCAACAAATATTGCCGTACCTTGAGGGCTAAGAACATACACTATTGAATCCATAGCTTTCCCCAGATCAAGATGATGTAAAATTCCAGAACCACATAGTAAATCTATGGAAGATTCATTAAATGTAAGTTCTTCTGCATTCATAACTGCAAAGGAAAGGTTTGTGCCTATTCCTTCTGATTTTGCCTGAGTCATTGCCTTTTCTATGGCTACTTCAGAAATATCAATCCCTGTAACTAACTTCGCACCATTTTGAGCAAGAAAGAATGCATAGCCTCCTGGTCCACAGCCATATTCAAGAATTCTTGCATCTTTAGAATTTATCAGCAAGAATTTTTTATATTCATGCTTAATGCTTTGAGCAACACTGTAAAATCGGCTAACTTTCTTTTCTCGAACAGAATCGTCGGCGAAACGCTTGTCGTGAAATTCTTGTTCACGCCGGATTCTATAAATTTCTTGTTCTGCTTGTTCCTGTGACATGATAAATAATAATTAAGTAGGTTGGCGTTAAAAATTGTCGTTATGGCAAGGCAAAAGGCAAGAGTCAAAAGGGAAGAGATTTTGATCGCTTTTACTTTTTGTTACATAATTTTTGTCACGTCGTTATACTTATCCTTATATGAATAAATTACCAACCTTCCACTCTGAGTATCTTGCATCGGAATAATTGATAGGCGTATCCAGAAAAATGAGCAATAGGCATTGTGAGTAAGGTAACTCCGCAGAAAAACCAGCGACTCAGAAAAGATGGTAGTTCATTGTTATTTCCTCGCCAAATTTCTGACGTAAAAGTATTACGGAACTTCCAGTTTATTCGCAAGCTTTCCAGGAAGACGAATAGTACACCAAACAAAATGATTTCTATGACAGGCAGCCCAAAATTTGGAAACAGCAAATCTATTAAAAGCATTATAATTGTACTAGATATTGCCAGAAATGGTAGTTTACCCCTCAGTTGTAATCGATTTGAGTGCTTGGTCGTTGTTAGGTAGCGACCTCTGCCATATTTAAAGTATTGAATCCACAGTGATTTCCAGGTTTTTCTAGGGTAGTACCAGACGCGAATTTTTGAACTGATGTAGATAGCTTTTTCACTTTTATTGAGTAATTTCTGATTTAACTCTGCATCTTGGTTGGTAATTTGTGTGGTATCAAATCCTCCCACATCTAGTAATGCTTGTCTCCAAAAGCATCCTATATAAACTGTTTCTGCATAGCCATCGTAGTTAGGGTCACGATATTTTGCACCACCACTACCTAAAATACTTTTGGAAGCAAGGGTAACTCCAGATTGAAATGGAGTTTTCCCTACAAAGCGTTGCGCTCCTCCGACGTTGAGGGCTTTTGATTCTAGTAAAGCTTCTACACATTTTTCTATATAGTCTGGTGCGTAGTCTGAATGAGCATCGGCTCTAAGAAAGATATTTCCATTGCATTCTTTAAGGATTAAGTTTAGACCTGCTGATTGGATTTTTTGAGGATTGTGAATGAGTTTAACTCGTGAGTCTTCTACTGAAAGAGTTTCTATTATTTTGTCAGTCCCATCACTACTTCCACCATCAGCTATAAATATTTCGATTAAGTTTGGATATTTAGTTGATAAAAAGTCTCTGATGACTCTTTCTATATTCGCTGCTTCATTGTAAGTGGGGATTGCTAGAGTTACAGAAGGATAACTGCTTACATTTTTTTCAGTTGTTGTAGCTGATAAAGTCAATTTAGACTTTTCAGAGTGTAGAGTTTGTGTTTCATCCATATCTTAAATATCCTCATTATCTATTTTTTAACTTCCGGTTCGCCCATTTGTTAATGATTTAGGAAAAATAGGCATCAATTAAGTGTACCGAACGACATAGCCCCAAATTTGTTGTTCAAACATATTCTTCCCAGGTTCAAATCAATTACAAAGTCACTTAGCAGATTAGAAGACTGAGGTGAACACTAGCTTCTTAAATTCATCCCAAAAATAATAAATATGGGGTAAAAGTTTATGGGATATCTAAAAAAAACGACTTGTATAATGCTGACTATTAAGATTCCATTATAAGTAATTGAATTACAATCTTGAGATCGCCCCAAACTGCGAAAACATTTTACACTATAAAAAATCAGGAACAAGTAACTCAAGAAACTAGGGATTCCAAAATCTTGAATTAGTCCGAGAAAGTTATGTATATAAGTACCACTGTCTCTATAGTAATTTCTCTCCACGTAGTTTCCAGTAATAGGATTATTGTATATGTCTTTGATGCCTAGTTCATATAAATGGGATCTACCTTCTAAAGAAGATGAGTGGCCTTCTGATATAAGCTCAAGGTTCCTATTCGATAATAGAAAATCATAATTAATACTAAAAAAGGTTAACGATAAAACTACTAGTGATAACGATAAAAGAGATACATAAATGAACTTAATTGGATTCAACCGACTGAATAAATAATACAGAATATATAGCGAAAATATAAGAAATGAGGTAAGCGATGCTCTAGAGCCGTTAAGAAATAGAATGATAATAGATATGATTAACAAAGAAATTGGTAAATAGAGATTTTTTTTGCTTTCTCGAATTATATCTTGAGAAATTAGCTGCTTTAAATTTGACTTTTTCTTTGAGTTGAGAACCTTAGATATTAGTATCATTGATACGAGACAAAAAGTGTCACCAATATATAGATAAACACCAGCAAAACTATTTTTGATCCCATCTTCCATTCCATATATAGCTTGAATATATGCAGGATCTACTTTGGAAATTACAAGTAGTGAGGTTAATAGCCATGCAATAAAAATGAGACCTGAGAAAAATTGACTATCAGATATTTTGACAAAGTTTATACCTAAGACTAATGAAAATGAACAATAGGAAAGAGATATTATATCACTGGTTGCCTGTGGGATAGGGTGATAGTCATTAATGGCATTGACTAAAATTAACAAAGTCCATACAAAAAATATGGATACTAGTAATAACTGAAAATTAGTTCTTCTAGACCTCGCCTTTACTAAAAAAGAGATGAAGAGGATTACACATGCAAGTAGACATATAACATAATAGTAATTTCTAAATATACCTATTGCTGCATTTTCAGAAATGTAATAAACGGGCAATAATAGTATAAAAAATAGCACGATTAGCGTATTCAAGAAAAAATAAATATGTTTAATTCTCATGGGTTACTTTTTACTATTACCTGAAGATTTTTCTGCTTCATTATGCTTTCATAATGTTAATTAATATAGGAGTAGCCCTTTCAAGGTGACTAGCGAAGATACGTTGTTTCAGTGCTATCGTCCTGACATCTTCGCTCAGATATTGGGCTTTTTGAAGGTTGAGATAAACCGTTTTCGTTCCAAATTTCACCACCTTGAAAGGGCTAGTCATATAAGATAGGAATCATGCTTGATTTTTGCTACGTATACTGAGAACTGAACATTTGTACGGTAAGCTCTTAGCTTATTTGATTTTTGAAAAATCAAATACTAGTATCTGAAGGCAGAAGACATAAAAGCTTATTTTAGAGGCTTTTTGTCTATGAAGGAATGGTTGGTTTATTTACGCCGTTGTGTACTAGTCCCATAGTTGATATTTTATTGCGATATAATCGCTTCATATAGACCTAATAGTCTATTAGATTCTCTTTCCCAATTGTACTCTTCGAGTATGGCTTTTTGCCCTCTTTTTCCCATTGCCATTGCTTCATCTGGATGTTCTAAAATCCAGAGGATTGCATCAGCCACATCTTGGGGATTATAGGGATCGACTAATAGCCCACACTGATACTTGTTAACAATACTAGCCCACAGAGGAAAATTTGAAGCAATGATCGGTATACCAGCAGACATATACTCAAACATTTTGGTGGAAAGTGATCTTATATAGTTGGGGATAGGATGATCAATTATGAGTCCAACTCTAGCTTTATTCATTAGTTCCATCACCTCATCTCGGTTAATGACACCATGATAGTGAGTATGTTTCCAGCCAGATGTCGTTACCAATTGATCCATTAAGTTTGAGGGATCATACTTTCCAGCTACATGAAATTTTACTTTGAGAGATTCAGGTAATAAATCAATTGTAGAGAGCATTTCAAAAATCCCTTGCATTTTGGTCAAACCACCTGTGTAAACAACTATTGGATCTCGTTCAAGATAAGGTAAAATATCTGATTCCTTAGAATGCTTAGGTAAAAAAGGATGGTTGTGTACAACTACTTTGTTATCGTGTACGAAATTATTAGCAATATCAGGAGTTGCTGTTACTATTGCTTGAACATAATTACTAAACCTTTTTTCAACTCTTCCTGCAATCTGTGCAGTTGCTTTCCTAAGTGAAGTAGGAATCCATTCCTTGCTCAATACTTGTAATGGCATATCTTCATGTACGTCATATATAAGACTTACATGTTGAGCAAACATTTTTTTCCAGATAATAGTCAATGGGAGTAATTCTGGATCGTGGAAGTGCCAAATATCACCAGGCATTTGCTTCAATAATTCCATTAGATTTAGCCATACCTTACCTCGCTGGCGACGTTTATCTATCGATAATAGAGGAACATAGGTAATATTATATTGCCGAGCCATTATTGAGGCATCAGGATGTTCCTGAGCAAATAATTTCACCTGATATCCTGCCCTTGCTAAGGAGGCTGCTTGCTTGTGAAAAATACGGATATCCACTGCTCGATGCACGCTAGTTAGTATGTTAATTTCAACTCTTTTATGATCCATGATTAAACATCCATAGTTGTTATTGATTATTAGTAGATAATATTTGTATACAAATTTTTGTATTTTGTTTTAAATAATTGATCATTATGCCATAAAGATACAAAAATACCATTGAACAATTTACAACGATTTTTTAAAAGATTTATTTTTTGAGTAGCATCGGCACAAGAAAGATTCATATATTTAGACAGTAATAAACTAGCGTCCATCAAAATAAGGGGATACTCTTTTAATTTCAGATGTTGACGTGTAATCAAATTAAAAGTTGAATATTCATAACACACACCTGCTCTAAAGCCACTGTGTTCCGCAAAATAAACTGAAGAATCATAGACTAAACTAGCATCTTCCCAATGCTGCCAAGAATCAGTAGCTTTCCAACGCAAATAATGTTGACGACCACCAATGGGCAGTTCTATATTTAGCCTTTCCTGAAGAACGCTGCGTAATGTTTTAGCCTCTAATATCAGTTTCTCAGGATTGAGATACGTATCATAACTAGGATGCAAACCAACCTCATGACCGCGTGAAATAATTTTTTTGATTAAGCCGCAAATCCTTGAGTCACTAATATCATAGCGCGGGTCAGACGGACTATACCCAGCAATGAAATAAAAGGCACTCTTCACACCAATTTCTTCACTATGATCCATTAACCAATCAAATGTATCCAGTCGATCGTAATAGGGTAAACGTAGACTTGCCATACAACCATTAATAGCTAAAGAAGTTACTAGCTTCAGATCATGGCGAACAAGAAAATCACCACCTAATCTCCTTATCCATTGTTTGATAGTGAAGGGATGCAATTCAAAAGGTTTATCTACATCGCAGGTTAACTTCAACTGAAACTGTCTATTTTTACGTTCAAGTTGAGTCCAGAGATGTTTGAGACAAGCCCAGAGTATTTCCAAATATTCATTGATAATAGGACGATCTAAGAATCCTTCCTGATAGGCTAAGGATGCGGTGGCAGGAAAGCGATCAACATGATTGCGTTCTGGTTTTATAACTTCCTCATAACGGGTTAGCATAAAGAAGGCAGAGCCAAATATATCAAGTCCCAAATAAATTTCTAATTCCGACTGGCGGAAAAAATCGGGATTGCCTGGGTCATTACCATAGATGACAGGGATATGCGGCTCAACAGTTGTAACCCTCAACGGTGTGCTGGCTAGATCCCAAATTTTTAAGGGTTGTTGGGGTAAGGAAACAGGCTGTAACCACTGCTGCAATGGTGTATTAAAAAGCCCATCTACAATGAACAACTGGCGATGATCATCCTGTGTAATGAGTACCTCTTTTCTGTTGGCTACCTGAATTTGGATGTCTAACCCTAAAAACTCTTTCATGAGGACTGAAAGGATATAACGTCTTTCTGGCTCATAGGTATTTGGAATCTGAATCGTTAATGCCATAACATTATGCGGGTTTTACCAGTGCTTTAAATATGTCTCGTCCAGCCATGAGTGGCTTCATTCCCCGACTCATGTGAGTCACTTGAAAGTAGGGAATTTGTTTGGCTCCAAAGTCTCGGAAAAAGATTTCAATCGGCTCAATCATCGACCCCTCAAAATCAAATTTCTTCGTAACTGTGGAGGCAAACTGAATTGCTTCCCACATAAGTAGAGTCATAGCACCGCTATTGCGGAGAATTGAATTACCCCCACCCATTAGGTAATAGGCAGAGTAATCATCCCAGATTAGATAAAGGGCTGCATGGATGCGTTCTTGATTGTCTTCTGCAAAAAAAATCCGCCGTGCTTGATGTTTCAGACAAGCAGCATCTATACTGCGAACCATTTCTCGACTGTAGGGTAGTGATCGTCCCTGTCGTTGAAACGTCATCGTGTTGATGTCGAGAAATTTTTCGATATCTAAATCCGTGCGGACAACAACTTCTTTTTCAGCCTTACGAATGACTCTACGAGTATTGGACTGAAAATTATTCCAGACCTGATCTAAATCAGTTAAATCTTCAATAACGTAAGTATAACGAGTAGTTTGGGTGAACCCATGCCAGTAAAAAGGTAGCCAGTTGGTAATTGAATAATGGAAATTTTGCTGGAAAAAGTCATAGGGAGGAAGTTGCTCAATCAGTGAGGTAAATATCTCTTTCTGTTGAGCCAGTTGGGTTGCATATTTTCCAGTTAGTGGAGCCAGCCAAGGACCCAGAGTTTGGGTTAAACGAGGCATGGTGATTATGTTGAATAGAAATGCTTTTCTTTTGATATAGTATGGAATTGCTCCTACTATTTGTTCGTTTTTTTCAACAAGTGCAACATCCCAATCACAATTATTTTCTCCACAAACTGCATCCAACCACCAATCCATAGAAAATACAGGAATGCTGATTTCTTCTTTACATAATTGCCGATACTTCTGCTTGTTAATGCTCATTTATATTCCAAACAACTTTTCCCGGATTTCTCACAACATTTCTCAAAGCCTTATAAAACCTAGATTTTTACGTCTCGTGTGATCGCAAATCTTTGCCCGCTAAAACGTCTGAAACATAGTCTGGATAAAGCCTATGTTGAATGCGACCGCATTTCTCACAAGCCATGCGGGTTTTATTTACCGTGATTCGCTCAGAAGAAATTCTACTTTTATTCATCATTAAAATTGATCTTACCAAGATATTCTAATGATAAAAATGAATTAATATTTTCTATGCCAGAATATTGCTTATTAAATATTTTCTTCGGTAGACAACCATACCAACAGAGTGAATGGTGATCATACGGTGAATAAAATTTCAATTCCATTTTTTTTATGATAAACATCAAGAGACTATTTGACTTAATATATGGTTTGAAAATGTCCATTATGCTTAGTGTCGTAAATTGTTTATCTACATTTAACATTGTTAAGTATAACCGTTGTATATAAACACCAAACAGTTTTCGATTCACTCGATATTGAAGTGGAACATTACTCCAAAAGTCTATAAACTCTAAATCAAAGAAAGGTAACCACCAATCATATTCCCAGAATTCATATACCCGAACTGAGTTAACAACAAACTTTGCTTGCCTTTCTTTCATATCCCATGATTCAAAAGCACTAGCAATATCTGGGAATTGCTGGAGATCGTCCAAGCTAGTTAAAATCTTTTTTCGTATTGCAGCAGCAAACTGATTGTAACTGTCTCCCCAACTTCTTAGCCTGTAGTGATATTTAATTATGGCTGCTACTAAATCGTCAGACGAAATTTGTTTTTGTTCTGATTGATATAGATGAGGCATACTTGTACTCCTGCTTCCTTCTAATAAATCAGCACTATGTCCTGGTATAAAGATACTATTTTCGGGAATAACACATTTCTGTTTTAGTTCCCAAATTGCAGGCCAGTCTTGTAGATGGAACGAACTGCTTAAGGTGTCTGATATTTGATAGTGAGTCTTTCTTTCATGGGAATGGAACCAGCGATACCAGGCATCCCTACTATAGGGGACAAACTCCCACCGTAAATTTAGATTTTCAGCTACTTCTTGGCTAGTTTTTGACTCTTTATTGCCGGGTTTGCCATAGCTGAATGTAATGATATTGTCATAGCCTATACGTTTTAACATCAACGCAACAAGTCTGGAGTCTAATCCACCACTTAGTGGAATCACAAGAGTCCGCCCTTGAGCTAGGTTAACCAATCGCTGAAATACATTATTAAGAACCTCGTCAAGCTGTTCCAATAATTCTGATTCTTTTACCGTATCAGAGTATTTATGGTGATACTGAAAATAAGTTTTTTTGCTTAATTGCAAGCCCATAGCAGAGTTTTTGACAAATAAACACTCACCTGCTTGAAGCTGCTTAACTTGAGGATAAAGAGTATCTGAACCAGTTACATAGCCAGTCAATAAAAACTCAGTTTCAGCAAGGGGATCGTGTTCTTTATCACCAACTTTTTCTTGCACCCATTTAGCATCATCACTTAAATAAAAGTTATCATTTTCTACGCCATAAAAAAGTGGAATACTACGAACTCTATCAACAGCAGCATAGCACTGCTCTGATTGATGGTGAACAACAGCAAAAAAACTATTTATTTTTTTTATTGCAGCGATCCATTCATCTTCCGTCTTTGCATCTCTAAGATGATCAAAAACTTCCTGTTCCTGTTGTAGTTGTTGATTTGCAAATGCTGCACTGCGAAAAAACATTTTCTTATCATATTGTAACCATTCAAAACGAGGAGAAAAATGAAGATTAATCTTATTTGTCATTTTATTTGTTGTTGAAGTTTGCATGAATTTATCTATCTTATTTTTATTCATAAAATTTACCTATTTTTTTATAATTTGTCAACATCAAAAACAACGTAATTAACAGCTATATCTCTTATTTGGAATGCTTTTTACTTGTACATAGTGTAAGTCATAAATAGCATAATTTTTCTTATCTTTTGAAGCTTAATATAAATTTCAGTTTACTTTTTATATCTCTACCAAAACAAAAAAAATAGTAAGTGATGACACTAAAGATATATAAGCCAACAATAAACAATGAACTCAAATCAAATACCCATTTAGCTAAAACAATTATAATTAAAAATGGCAAGCCAAATACAAGCTTTTTAGTCAAAAAAATTGTAATTCTCTTTGCTGACAATCCTGCATTTGATATCAACCATAGAATCATCCAAAGCCACGCTATCACTCCTGTCACCGAGAAGAGAATTAGGGTAAAGCGAGCATTGCCAAACAAACCACCTATAAAAAGAGATAACCAGCGTGAAATCAGCAGGAAAATGTTAAAAAACAATTCAATTTCTTGTCTTTCTAATACCTCAATCAGAGTTTGGACAGGAGAGCCAATAAATACTAAGAAAATCCATAAAGCAAGTATCTGTGCGTAGACACCAGCCTCTGTCCAGTTTTTCCCCAAAAAAACAGTAAATATGTCATCACCAACTAACATGAGCGCAAGAAAAGGAAAAATCCCCAAAATTAAGAGATATTGAAGACTTACCTCAAATACTTCAACCAGATTGCCTTCTGATTTTGCTTTGGCTGCACGCTGAAAAAAAACTTGAGAAAAGGTTGCACCGATTATGCTCATTGGCAAGCCAAGCAATCGATGACTTAGGGCATAATAACCCACAACAGTAGAGGGGAAAAAATTAGACAACATTAATACTGGTAGTTGGACGGAAATAGTATTAAATAAGGCAGACCAAATACCATAAATCGGAAACTTAGAATATCGTCTAAGTCCAGCGAGCATTCTGTTCCAGTTAATACTGGTTCTCAGAAATTTCCCATCATCATGCCAGATTTGTCCTCCTAGTATGAGTGTAGACATAGCCGAACCCACCACACTAGCAACAATTAGAGTTCCTCCAGTCGCATAACCTATATAGCCAGATCCCAATTGTGTCCCTGTTGTAGTAACTGACTGGCATACTCGTGCTACAGATAAACGACCAAAGTACTTGGTTCTAGAGTTCCAATAATTGAGAGCCTGAGCCATTCCACTGAAGAATACCATCGCTGGAACCAACCAAAGGAAACGACTTAATTTAGGGGCTTTCAACAGTTCTAGTATGACTGATTGTCCAAGCCAAACAATTGGAATGGTTAAGACACTAATTAAAACGACAAATACTAAACTCAGCCCCAGTAGATTAGCAGCCTCCTCATCAGTCTCCGGTAACATGATTGCCAATTCATAACGGAAACAAATAATCACACCAATGATACTGGTGACAGACAAAAAGAGAGCAAGTATACCAAATGCCTCAGGTCCGTATAAACGAGTCAGAAATGGTGAAGCAATAATGGTCAGGACTTGTGCAAATAATGTTCCTGAAACTAGTTTTAAAACATCATCAGCAAAGCTAGTTTTCTTGGCACTTCTAGAGGATGAGTTTGCATTATTCATCTGGAAAGTGCCTGTTTAATAATTTTTACTACTTGCTCAACTGTTGATTGATGCAACTCTACCCAAATTGGTAAACTCAATACCTCTTGTGCCAACTTGTCGCTCACTGGGTTTACCGGATATTTACCTTGATAAACTGGCAATTGGTCTTGCGGTATTGGATAATAAATCATCGTGCTAATATCCTGCGAGGCCAGATATTGCTGTACTTGCTCGCGTTTCCCATCAGTCACGCGAATCGTATACTGGTGGAATACATGACCATCAGCCAATTTAGGCGTAATTATCCCTGGCACATCTACCAGTAATTCGTTATAAATTTCTGCTACTTTGCGCCTACCATCATTCCAAGCATCAATATGAGGTAATTTCACCCTTAAAATTGCCGCTTGCAGGGTATCTAGACGAGAGTTATAACCAAGCATTTCGTTGTGATACTTTTTCTTGGCTCCATGCACCCGTAAAGCTTTAGCTAACTCTGCCACTTGGTCATTGTTGGTAGCAATCAAACCGCCATCACCATAAGCTCCCAAGTTTTTGGATGGGAAAAATGAAAAAGCACCAACATCACCTATTGTACCAGTAAATTTACTGTTAATATCAGAGCTTTTTTCATAAAAACGCGCACCAAAAGATTGGGCGCAGTCTTCAATCACCTTTAGTCCATACTCCTGGGCAATATCCATAATTTGCCCCATAGCCGCCGGACAACCATAAAGGTGAACGGGCATAATTGCCTTAGTACGTGGTGTAATTTTGGCTTTAATTTCTTCTGGATTAATGTTAAAGCTTTTTGGATTAATATCAGCAAATACTGGCTTTGCCCCCACATTCCCAATTGATTCTGCGGTAGCGAAAAAAGAAAAGGGAGTAGTAATTACCTCATCTCCTTCACCAATACCCAAGGCTTTCAAACCAATTACTAAGGCATCAGTTCCAGAGTTGACACCAATGGCGTGTTTAACTCCTAGATATTGGGCTACTTCTTGCTCAAATAGCTTCACATCTGGTCCCATGATAAATGCACCTGATTCCAGCACACGATTTATGGCTACTTGAATATCTGCCCTGATGCTTTCATATTGGGGTTTTAAATCTAGTACAGGAATTTTCATAGAGTTCTACATAGCTCCTAAGACTGCTTTGGTACAATAGAGTGTTGTTAGTTTTCTGGCTTGATTACTCAACACATCAAAAATTGAAATTCTTACGCAACTAGCTTTCCGATATTTACAGCAGTTTGGTTTGCTCTTATACCTTCAACATATTTTTGATATGGTTTACAGTTGCTCGCTATATGCTGTTGAAAAAGCTCTATGCGGTAATCCACAAATTCAGTGAGTATATTGATAGAATTTGTCTGATTAGTTACCCACCAAATAGGATGAATTAGTAATTGAATGGAGCGACTTTCTAAAAATTCTTGAGAATCTAGCGGATGACCATATCGGAATTCGCCATGAGAATCTGAAAAATACTTAATGTCTTGGAAATATATGGGCTGGTAAGTATGCCTGATTCCGTCTATGAAGTCATTATTTCCTAGAAAATATTCGATGGGTCTGTGGATACTAATACAATTAACCTTGACGTTGAACAACTGCTCAAAAATATTACGCTCCCACTGAAAACCCTGAAAAAAGTCTTCATAAATAGTCGGATCAAAATGAATACTTATTTGATGACCTCGTTCTTTCAAAGATTGAATAATTTCTACATTCTCAGGAAGTAGTAAATTATACGATTTTGACCTGATCATGAAAAAATAAGTTGCCTTAACACCTAAACTGTCCTCTAAACAAGACATTTCGTGAGCCAGGGAAATGTCAAAGTCGATATCATGCCGCAGTAATAGTTGTTTTTTTGTAGTTATGGATTCAGAAAATTTACTAAAATTGTACCCCTTTTCAATAAACCTCTGTAATAGCTGTTCATATTTTTTTAATTTTTCAAACATTGTTGCTCCTTTATGTATGAAATATTAGTTGAAAAATGCAGCCATCGTTATATTTCCGTTGATTCATTAACATGATTAAGAAATTTAAAAATGTAGATTTTCTTTTTTATAAATCCGCTATTTGTTCAACTATTTATAGCTTAAAAACTACTGATTTTATCTGATAAAATTGGTGTTCTAGTTCAAATGAGTTTTATTACTTCTTGATCAGAGACTTGCTGATACTTCGCACCGATGGAGTCGATCGCATAACCATGTTCATCAAATTCCAGAACATCGCCATAGGCACTCATCCAACCAATGATTTGTGCAGGAACTCCTGCAACCATTGCATAAGCTGGAACATCCTTGATCACAACAGCACCAGCAGCAACAAATGCACATTCATACAACGTCACGCCACACACAATAGTTGCATTTGCCCCAATACTTGCGCCTCGCTTGACCAATGTTTTTTGATAATGGTCGCTGGTATTGCGGGGATACTCACAACGCGGGGTTTTGATGTTGGTAAACACCATACTGGGTCCGCAGAAGACGTAATCTTCCAGAATTACCCCCTCATAAAGAGAAACATTATTCTGAATTTTGCAACTATCCCCAATGACCACATTGTTGGCAACAAAGACATTTTGTCCAAAGGAGCATTTGCGTCCTATCTTCGCTTTCCCACAGACGTGGGAAAAGTGCCAAATCTTTGTATCTTCACCAATTTCAGCCCCTTCATCCACGTAAGCTGATTCGTGAATAAAATAGTTAACCATGTAGTGCCTCCTGAGCCTTCTCTAAAATCTCCACCACCGCTACACCATTCCAGCCATCGGAACGGGGTGTTTCACGAGTTTGCAAACATTGCAGAAAATGTTGACACTCTATTTTTAGGGGTTCTGATGCAGCTATATCGACAACTGAACTGCCCTGGTCTCGATTATTTAGCTGCTCATCAACTCCCTTGTCATACACTGTGACTTGTTGAGCTATTTCGTCATATACCAGCATTTGTCGCTCAGTAATGACTGTTGTACTACGTTGCAACAGAGGCCAATACCAGGAAGTGTGTAGATGAGCAGTTTGACCACCCTGAAATCTGATGTCTGCATGGACATTATCCTCAATTTTTGGCTGTAACATTGCCTGTCCATGAGCTTGTACTCGTTCCACTTGAGGATTGCCCAACAAATCTAGCACTATGGAAACATCGTGGGGTGCAAATGACCACCAGACATTTTCTTCTTGCCTCACTTTACCCAATTTGGCTCTTTGGGTAGCTACATGGAGTACCTTGCCGGCTTTACCACTGGCTAAATAGTCTCGCATCCAAGTAATTGCAGGTTGATAAAGCAATAAATGCCCCACCATTAATATCTGGGAATGCTTATCGGCATACTCTGCAAGCTTTCGAGCTTCTTCTGTTTGCAGAGTCATGGGTTTTTCGATAAATACGTCTTTCCCTGCTTCCAAAGCCGCCATTGCAAATTGATAATGGGTCGGGGCTGGAGTAGCAAAGACAATTGCTGGTATATCACTTGCCAATGCTTGTTGTAAATCTGCATAGATAACAACATCAGGATATCTAGCTTGTGCTTTGCTTCTGAGGTCAGGGTTAATCTCTGCAATTCCTGCTAAAGCTTCTAAGGCATAGAAGTTCTGAATCAGGTTCTGACCCCAATTGCCTGCACCAACTACAATAACTTGTTTCATAGTAGTGTCACCTTTTCTTGGGCGCAATTTAAGTGTCGAGTTACTCCCCGTGTATCCAGGACAGTCTGAGCTTTCTGCACCAAGTGAATGTAATCAATTTGGCTATGGTCGGTGATGATAATAACTAATTCAGGAATAGCCAGGGTATCCTCAGTTAATGGTATCGAGAAAAGTTTCTGACCATTTATTGTAATTTCCGGTACAAAAGGATCGTGATAACCAATATCCACCCCGTCTTGTAATAATTTGTTAATTATGGTGATAGCTGGGGATTCTCGCCAGTCTCCTAAATCCTTCTTGTAAGCAACGCCAATTACTAGTACCTTTGCTTTTGTTGGTGCTATACCCAAGCTATTCAAAATGCGCCAGGTTTTTTCCCGGACAAATTCCGGCATCCGGCGATTAATTTCTCCTGCTAAAGCAATAAAGTGGGTTTCAAAGTTAAATTCCTTGGCTTTCCATTCCAAATAATGTGGGTCTATGGGAATGCAATGTCCGCCCACACCTGGGCCTGGGTAAAAAGGCATGATGCCAAAAGGTTTAGTATTAGCTGCATCTAACACTTCCCAGACATTTAAACTCATGCGATCGCATAACAAGGTTAATTCATTCACCAAAGCAATATTCACGGCTCTAAATGTATTTTCAAAAACCTTTACTAGTTCAGCAGCTTTAGCACTATTGACTGTGACAACTTTCTCTATGGTTTGCTCATAAAATAACCTCGCAACAGCTAGAGAATTTGGGTCAGAAGCACCCACTATTTTATTAGTATTTTTAGTGGTATATCGCTGATTACCAGGGTCTACTCTTTCGGGAGAATGAGCTAGAAAAAAGTCTTCTCCTTGCTTTAAACCAGTTTGCTCTAAGACTGGACGGATGACATCATCTGTAGTGCCTGGATAAGTAGTTGATTCTAAGGTGATCAACTGCCCTTTTCTTAATCCTTTGGCAATTCCCTGAGTAACAGTTTCTACATAACTTAAATCAGGAGTAAGATTTTTGCTTAATGGTGTGGGGACACAAATTACCAATACATCCATTTCTGATACTTGGTCAAAATTAGTAGTAGCTTGTAATTTTCCATCAGTTACTACTTTCTTGAGATCATCATCGTTAATATCACTAATGTAATTATCCGCACGATTGACTTTTTCTGCTCTGACAGGATTTTGTTCTATACCAATTACTTGAAATCCTACCTTGGCTTTTTCTACTGCAAAAGGTAAACCAACATAACCTAAGCCAATCACCCCGACAATGGCAGTACGGTTAATAATCTTTTCTTCAAGAGTAATTAAAGCTGTTGAGATATTAGACATAATTAATCAATCCATCCATTAATAAACTTCATGACACCCGAATATTCGGCAATTTTTTCTCTGTTTTTTTATTAGGTGATTTGTGAGAAGATTGTTGATAAGAGTAGTAGCCATAGTCAATGTCATTAGCTACCCCATTCATCACCATGCCCAAAACTTGCTGCCCTGACTGCTCCACCAGCGACTTGGCGGCGATCGCTGTACGCGAATCAACCATTCCAGGACGTACAACTAGCAACATTCCATCCACCAATTTGCCGAGAATTTGTGTCTCCGCAGCTATGCTTAGTGGTGCAGTATCAATAATAATGAAGTCATACTCTTTAGCATATTCTTTAATTAACAAATCCATCCGCTGGGAATTAATCAGCGCCACAGGATTAGGCGGAATTGTTCCTGATGTTAATAGTTCTAAACCAACCATTACTTGTGCCGTTTTTGTCAATTCACCCTGACCTACCAGCACATTACTCAACCCCATGACATTAGGTAGTTCCCAAATTTCATGTTGCCGAGGCCGACGCATATCTGCATCCACCAACAGCACTCGGCATCCCATCTGGGCTTTTGCTACTGCCAAGTTAGCAGCAACAAAAGATTTACCTTCATTCGGCATGGAACTAGTCACTAAAATTAGCCGTAATTCCTTGTCAGAAAGGGTGAAATTTAAGTTAGTCATCAGCATCTCAAAGGCAGCACTAGCTGATGAATAGGGATTGTCTCTGACGGGCAGTTCTGATCCAATTCCTTCTTTATGACTTAGGCTAGGAATACTACCCAATAAGGGATAACCCAACAACTGTTTAGCTTCTTCAACGGTCTTCAGTGATTTATCCATAGCTTCTAACAGTAGTGCTATACCAATCCCCAATAGCACTCCTAAAAATCCACCTAGAGCCAAATTGAGGCTAATCTTGGGAGAAATAGCTTTGTCAGAAATTAAAGCCTCTGAAACTATCCGCACATTACCAACTTTTTGCTTCTCTGCCACCTCCATTTCTTGTGATTGCCTCAAGGCTTGTTTATAAGTCTCTTGCGCTACTTGCAAGTGTCGTTCTAGCGATCGCTGTTGTTGTTCCAGTTGGGGTAACATTCTTAATCGTTCTTGGCTGCTCAAGAATGCATTTTGCAAGACGCTGATTTGGGTTGCTAATGCCAACTGATTTACTTGTGATTGCACCAATTCTGCTGTCAGTGTTTGCTTCAGTTGTCCAATCTGCAAATTTTTTTCTGGTATAGATTCTTGACTATATACAATGTCTCCTACTCGCTTTTCTAGTTGCTGTTTCAACGCTTTTTCTTTGCTGATCAAATTCTTGACTGTTGGATGTTCATTGGTCAAGCGAGTTTTTGTTACAACCAAATCATCTTGAACTTTTTGATATTCTGTTAGCACCTGTTGCACACCAGGAGACTGACTTATAGTAGAAAGATTTAATGCTTTTTGGGTACTCCAATTTAACTGATTCTGCAAACCTATAGAACGACTTTTTTCAGCCTTAAATTGTGCATTATTTTTAATAATATCACTTAATAAATTCTTGATTGCTTGCACCCCTAAATTTGCTTCTGCTTCTAAGGAAACTATTTGATTCTTCTCTTTAAAGTAGCGTAAATCTGCTTCTGCTTGTGCCACTCTGTTTTCAATTTCAGGCAATTGCTTACTTAAGAATTCCTTGGCAGATGTCGTCTCTGTTCGGTTAATCAGTATATTATTTTCCCAGTAAATTTTCATCAAAGTATTAACAACTGCCGCAGCTTCTGTTGCATTATTACTTTGGTAAGTTAACTCCATCACATCTGTACCACGAATCCCGGTGACTTTTAGTTTTTTGATAAATTCCTCAATTGTTAGAGCGTTACCCTGTTTATCTTTTAATTTAAGTCTGTCAATAGTTGTCTGAACGATGGGATTAGAACGAATTATTTGTACTTCTGTATCTACAGGATTACTTGTGTTACTCAGACCTGTTAATCCTCCCACTTTTTGAGTCAAACCCGCCAAAGAAGAAGCGTCACTTTGCTTTAAAAGTAGTTGACCTTTGGCTTCGTAAATCGGTTTTTTTGTGAAAGTTAATAACCCTGTTAATCCAAAGACAAAGGCAATCACAGTTACTATCACTAACCAATGCTTTTTTAAAACCAGAGAGTAATTTTGAATTTCCAATAAATTTTGGTCTTCTTGTTTAGATTCCATATTAAACCGTTATTGCTACTTGATATTTAATTTTAATTGTTAAAAATAAAAAGTTCAGGTTGCTTGCCATAACAAAGATTCGGCATATTTGTTTTGGCAAAAAACACCTGATCTTTAACTATACTGAACTAGTCAAAATCTTACTCAAATATCACTGTCGCAACTGTAGTTTATGAGCTTGAAGTTTACTGCAAATAACTTCATTTACAGGTTTAAACAGGAAAGAGTATTCCACATTTATGCGAATCTCTAATTTGTTTATAACATCTATTGGCTTAGGCTTAGAGGATGTACCTAAAATACACATACTATAATTCATTTGTCTAGTCCTTATGCAACATGAACTTAAAGTTCACAATTACTTGATGCTAATCTTGCTAAAAACTTGATATAGGTTTAATTATTGGCTTTAATCAGTAAATTAATAGAAACATTATGAAGTAAATTTTATTGGCTCTTATTGAGATATCTAATGGGGCAATTTGGCATAAGTTCTACAACGCTAATTTTTCCAAAATATCGTTGCATAAAGCTAGACACATAAGCCGTGATGTGTGTACTTTAAGTACATCCTCAAGAAAAACTCATTCTATCAATGTATGAGTTGTAAGTGTAAGCTATACCAGATTTATCAGGACAAATCAGATCACCGAAACTTCCAGTAGTTTGTCTTGACAATATACGATATAAATTATTGGAAGAATTTAGAGATCTATCGATCATTTTATGGAATCGAATCATTAATAGCACTTCATTCTAGTACAGTTGGCGTAAATAAAACTACCATTAAAGGTGCTAAAAAATTAGTGCTTTGAAACAGTTTTCTAAAATAGGCGTATTTACCCCTCTTCCATAAATCGCCCAAAGGAATGCTGTTGAATCAATATAAACTGCTATCTATCGTAGCAATTAGAAGTAATCATGCAGTGTGGATACCTCAACTGTGTGGTAGTTGGCTCTTGAACTTCTGCTGCTAATTTAGATATTTTCTACCTTGTTAATGTGTAAGTCCAAGCGAAATTTCAAACCTGTACAAAAATGAGCAAAACACAAGCTAATAAAATATATGACTCTTACCAGTTACATTAGTTCTCCTCATAATACTAAGCTGCCAAACATACCACGTACTCTGCCTATAATGCTTTTTTTAGGTGATATTTTTGGCTTGTATGTTTGTTTATTATTTGCTTTTTGGTTACGGTTAGGCCAACCAATTAACGGATTTGATCCATTGATTTACTGTTTTGTCTTGTTAATGCTAGTGGGACTCTATTTGGCTGATACTTACCATCCAGACAGGCAGATTGCGGGATTAAGGACACCCGCTCGCACCCTGATCGGCATTTTTGCAAGTGGTTTTTTCATTTTTGCGCTCATGGCTTGGGTGGATTATACATTAATTAAACGGGGCGTTTTGTTATCAAGCTTAGGAATCTTTAGCATCTGGGCAGTGATGTTAAGATTATTGGCAGCGAGATGGGTGCGATCGCGTACTGAGCAAAGTCGTTGGTTGATGCTGGGTGCAGGTGAAAGCACAATCAAATTTACACAAAATCTATTACAGCTAAATCTATTGGGGAAGTTAGTTGTACTAACTCCTGAAGCTGATCAAAAGCCTACTCGTTCAGAACTGGATAATCTCAATTATGTAGGAAACTTCAACGATTTATCCAAATGGATTCAAGAATCTTGGTCTGCCGTAATCATAGCCACTAATATTCAGTTTTCTGATACACAGGTACAACAATTGATGCAAATCCGGCTGCGAGGTATTCCCATTTACAGGCTTCCAGATTTTTATGAAACCTTATGGTATAAACTCCCTTCCTATCTACTACAAGATAAGTGGTTCGCGTTTAGTCCTGGGTTTCACTTGATGCCTGGTTACTTCACTATGAAGCTCAAGCGGTTTGTAGATTTGATTTTTGTCATGGTTTTACTCGTAATTTTATCCCCATTAATATTACTCGTGATACTGGCAATTAAATTAGATAGTCCAGGCCCAGTATTCTACAGCCAGTTAAGAACAGGTTTGTATGGCAAGCCTTTTAGAGTTTATAAATTCCGCTCCATGCATCAAGATGCTGAAAAACGCGGGGTACAGTGGGCAGATAAACATGACCCTCGTGTGACTAGAGTAGGACGTTGGCTACGCCTGTTGCGAATCGACGAACTACCGCAGATTTGGAATGTGCTGAGGGGAGAAATGAGCTTGATTGGCCCACGTCCAGAACGTCCAGAGTTTGATGCCAAGCTGAAAGAAGCGATTCCTTACTATGAACTGCGTTATTTGGTGAAACCGGGGATAACAGGCTGGGCTCAGGTACTCTATCCCTACGGTGCATCAATTGAAGATGCCTATGAAAAGCTTGCTTACGACCTCTATTACATCAAGAACTATTCCATTTGGTTAGATTTGGCGATCGCTTTCAAAACTATACGAGTAGTTTTTTTAGGGCAAGGTAGATGAGAAAAAAAGTTTTAGTAACTGGTGGAGCAGGCTATATAGGCTCTCATGTTGTCCGCCAACTTGGTACAGCAGGTTACGACATTATAGTCTATGACAATTGCTCTACAGGTTCACCAAAATCAGTGCTTTACGGCGATTTGATTATCGGCGATTTAGCAGACATAGACCATCTTTATCTAGTGTTTGCCAAGCATCAATTTAGTGCCGTGTTGCACTTTGCCGCTAGTCTGATTGTCCCAGAATCAATCATTCATCCGCTTAACTACTACGCTAACAATACACGCAATACTTTAAATTTACTCCGCTGTTGTCATGTGATGGGTGTTAATCAAATCATCTTTTCCAGTACAGCCGCAGTTTATGGAGAGGTAGGGAAAAATCCAGTTAGTGAGTGTACTCCTACCATGCCTATTAACCCCTATGGGCGCTCAAAGCTGATGAGCGAATGGCTGATTAAGGACTATGCAATTACTTCTTCTCTGCGTTACGTAATTCTACGTTATTTTAATGTAGCAGGAGCCGATTCTAGTGGAAAGCTGGGGCAGATATCACCTCAGACAAATCATTTGATTAGATCTGCCTGTGATGCAGCACTTAAACGTAAGCCACAAATGCAAATTTTTGGTACTGATTTTCCCACACCAGATGGTACGGGAATTCGGGACTATATCCATGTAGAAGACTTGGCTACAGCCCACTTGGAGGCTTTACTCTATCTGGAGATGGGTGGAGAAAGCCAAATTCTCAATTGCGGTTATGGGCAAGGCTACAGTGTGCGCCAAGTCATAGAACGAGTGAAGGCTATTTCTGAGGTGGATTTCCCTGTGATTGAAACTGACCGTCGTGATGGTGATCCAGCCTGCGTCACAGCTTGTGCTGATAAAATTCACAAGGTGCTGGGCTGGCAACCCAAATATAATGATCTGGATCTAATCGTGTCTACTACTTTGGCTTGGGAAAGACAGCGAGAAATGAACGGGACGAAATGAGTATTTATCTCATCACTTACCACTTCGCAGTAAGTGATGAGATGAATTGCTGTCTCAGCTAAACCTTCGCTTCCAAAGACTTGAGTAACTCAGTGTTGACACCAGATTCACGAGTGAGGGAAATTTTGCCTGTACGAGCGATTTCCCTCAGACCAAATTTTTGTAGAACTTGGACGATCGCTACCATTTTACCTGGATCTCCAACAACTTCCAATGTCAGAGAATCTTCAGCCACATCCACAACTCGCGCCCGGAAAATCTGGGATATTTCGATTACTTCTGAACGATTGCTACTAGTAGCATTTACTTTCAAAAGCATCAATTCTCTCTCTACACAAGGAATTTCCGTAATGTCCTGTACTTTGAGGACATTAACTAACTTGTATAATTGCTTAGTGAGTTGTTCAATCACGCGATCGTCTCCAGGTACAACCATCGTAATTCGGGAAACACCTCCCTGTTCAGCAGGGCCAACAGCAAGGCTTTCAATATTAAAGCCACGACGAGCAAATAAACTGGAGATGCGGGAGAGAACCCCCGCTTCATCTTCTACGAGTACAGAAAGAGTATGTTTCATCTTCGCCAACAGAGGCTAGGGGAGCAGGAGGTTAACGCAGACCTGAACTCATGGCTGCGCTAGACTTACTACCACACTGAATTTTTGGTCTAAATCTCTATTTTAATACACTTGTTGCATCATATCAGAATCAGGATTTAAGGATGAACAGGATGAAGATGAAAATTTTGTATTGGGTTTGAATAACAAAAATATAGTCAAATATTGGCTCAAATAAATGTGGCATAGCCAACGTAGCTATGCCCCAGAGAAGTCTATAATGTTTCTATGCTAGTAGAATTTACTGCTTATCGGGTAGCCTTTTGTCCAGCAGTGTTAATTCTGCGGATATCTCAGTGCCTGTCTGAAGACTAAGATTTTAGTTGGCGTTTACTTGTTTCCTCTTGAGGTTTGTGAGTGGTTAATGATCAATGACGAATTCAGAGAACAATTTCTGAATTTTTTTTAGAGATATTTTTTTGTGACTTGACACACCCAGCAAATAAGCTGCAAAAATATCAAGCATATTGGGCGATGAATTAATAGATGTGACTAAATTAGGGCTTGCTATTCGTGTAGTCTCTTATAGAGAAAGCGGGCGTTTGACGATCGCACATCCTTCCCAAACTCTACCAACTGCGATCGCTAAAAAATTTATTGCGAATTTCTTGGTATAATGTGCTACAAAGCGGTTAATAACTGCCAAACTGGGAAATAAAATATTACCTATATTTAATTTTCAACCAAAGAATAATAAAATTAAAAAATAAAGTTATACCATTAGCCATAATAATCGGTAACGCACCAAGAATAATTCCATAGATTAACCATAGCAACAACCCACACATAAAAGTAATCAGCATCACAAAAGAAACATCTCTTGCTGATTTGGTTTTCCAGGTTTGGAACATCTGGGGTAAAAAGGCGATAGTAGTTAACGTTCCTGCTACTAATCCTAATGTGTTAGTAAAGTCCATCTGTAAAAGTTAATGGTAAATCATATTATTATAATATAAAAATATTTTACTGCCGTGAATATGTGATTTTTAATTTAATATAGTCATACCTTTATTTAAGTAGGGGCAATTAATGAATTTCCCCTACAAAAGATATGAACTTAAATTGTCAACATTCAGCTACAGCCATCAACAAATCCTAATTAACCAATTTTTCAAACACTCTGATTCCTGACTCCTGAAATTATTCCCTTAACTTTACACTAATGTAAAATTATTAATGTTCATTGCTCCGGTCAGTCCCGTGATTTCAATAATAGCATCAGTAGCTGCATTGAACCCAGCAATACTATCATTAATAGCCACAAAAGTTCTAGCTCCAAAAGTAAATTGCGCTGCAAAATTAACACCAAAATTAGTGTTATTTAATTGAGAACTTATTCCCGTAGCATCCAAAGAAGCGACAACTCCAGCATTACTAAATCCCTCCCTTGCGGTGGAAACGAGAAGTAAATCATTGCCCGTATTAGCATTAAAATCAGTAATCAAATCAAAGTTATTGAGAAGAGAATCTGCTAAGTTTGTGTAGTTGAATTTATCAATTCCCACACCACCTGTTAAAGAATCTTTTCCTAGTCCTCCAGTCAGGTTATCATTACCGTCTAAACCAGAGAGGGAATTGTTGCCACTATTGCCTATAATGATATTATTACCAGTGTTACCTGTACCATTAACCGCACCTGTTCCCGTTAAGGTCAGGTTTTCGACATCAGCAGACAGAATAGTAGTGGTGCTAGCTTTGAGAGTATCAGAAATTGTAACTTTAGCCGTTGCCTTACTTAATATGGCATTAGTTGGACTAGTAAGGGTAACATTTACGATTTCATCAACTTCATTAATGGAGTCATTGAGAATAGAAAGATTGAGAGTTTTTGACGTTTCTCCAGCATTAAAAGTTAGAGTACCGCTGATAGGAGTATAATCTGAATTTGCTGTAGTTGTTCCAGGAGTCGTACTGTAATTTACAGTCACATTTTGACTGTAGGGGGCATTGAGACTAACAGTTAAAGCTGCTTTAATATCTTTCCCCTCAACTACCAACTTATCAGTAATAGAAATTGCTGGGAGATCATCACTGATAATTATTCCCACACCTTGACTATCACCAATGAAAGAATTGGTAGGATTAGATAGATTCAGTAAAAAGGTTTCATCAGCTTCGGAAGTTGTATCTCCTTTCACTGCCACATTGATAATTTTTTCTATTTCACCTGGGTTGAAAGTGAGAATGCCACTAGTGCTGATATAGTCATTAGTTGAGCTTGCAGTTTTATTTGCAGTGGCATAATTTACTGTTACTACTTGGCTGCTAACATTGGAAAGAGTGACTGTAAAAGCTGCATTGGTACTGCCACTATTGCCTTCTGCCCAGAGAACATCATTAACGAAAATAAAGGGATTGGTTGTATTATTGATGTCTTGATTTCCAAAATTGACTTGGGAAATAGTTTGATTAGCTTTAACTGTGATTGTTTGGGATGAGGCTCCTGATGTGTTAGCCCGCAGTAACCAATTATTCCCAGTCACAGAAAAAGCTGAAAAGCTAGATGGGTTGAAACTATTGGCGTTGCTGACCGCTACCCATGATTTACCAGCTGGGCTATCGGTATCTCTGGGTACCCAGGTATTTGTAGAACCGTTGCCTTGATATAAGGCTGCAACAAAGAAAGTCCCACTGACGGTTGTTGGTGTAATTGGTATATTGCCAAATCCACTGCTACCTGTAAAATTCGTGGCTAATTCGAGGATTTTTTCGTTGCCATCGGGTGTATTATTCCCGTTTAAATCTTTATAAAGGTAAACGGCTTTGGGATTACCATTACTGGATAAAGCAACGGAGATGGAGTTGATGATCTCGTTTGCAGATTTGGCTGTAAAGGCATTAAAAACCATCATGTCCCCTATTGAATAGGACAGCGATCCATTAGCAGCACCATCATCTAATTTATAGGTTTCATAACCTACAGGATTACTGGGATTTGGTAAGGTTTGTTTCCAGCCTGGGGGTAAAACTTCTGCGACTTGATAAGTTCCTGGAGCGAGGTTATTAAAGGTATACTCGCCGTTAATATCTGTGATGACAGAAACTTCTCCAATATCTAATTGTTTGTTGCTATTGTTATCAAGAAATACTTTCCAACCGCTTTGAACAGGTTCCCATTTATCCCAGACACCGTTACTATTTAAATCATTAAATAGTGTACCAACTATTTTTCCTTTACCAGAGGTTGGAACAGGTGCAACATCTATTTTTAGATCAATTTTAACGTTGCTGGCATTGGTGGCGTTGATAGTTGTGGTTTGACTTTTTATTAAGCTACCATTGCGGAAATAACGAACGAGATATTTTCCTGGGTCTAATAGGGTTTGATAGCCTCCTGCATCCATTGTTCCTAGATTTTGGCTGAAGACGCTAGTCCCATTGAGTCGGGTGACATTGATTAAAACATCTCGTAGTCCTTCTCCGGCATCATAGAAGTTATCGCGATCGAAATCTCGATAAGCAACTCCTAATATATAACCTTTATTATTTAAAGCTTGGCGATTACCAAAATCTTGTGTGACTACTAATGGACCGACTGAGGTTGAAGAATTATTTTCTGATGTGATGGATAATCCCACTTCACGGAAATTATTATTCATCATGTTGTTGCGGTGTCCAGCGGGGGTTTGGATACCTGTGGGTGTATTTCCCCAGTCAACAGCAAAGCCAGCATGGGCATGAAAGACCGATGTGGCAAAGGCATAGACGTTTTCGCCATAGGTAGTCCAGCTTGTATATCCGGCACTATTGAGGCGATCGCCTAAACTAGCTTCTCCAGGTAAACCGTGGGATTGTAGATCATTACTGATCATTAAACTATTATGAACAGCTGCTACATCATTAATTGCGCTCGACCAAGCCAGGGGTTGGGCTGCAACTAGGGTAGACCACTGATTTGCTAGTTCTGTTTTGTTGACATTGAAATAGCTGATAGCAGAATTAACATCAGGGTCTGAGGAGTTGATCAGCAGGGAAAGTTCTTGTGCAGGATTGAGCCGAAACCGATTCAACAGTTCCAGTAATTCTTGTTCCCGTGCGGTGGGTTGTGCCATGGTAGTTCTCTTATTTGTATAGTATACTTTTTTATTCAGTATAAAATATTTATATACCTGTTAAGCAATAGTAAATCTACGGTGGTTCTATTAACTGGTTATTTTGAGGTGGGTAAGTAGGGCTTAGGAAGTAAGACTTGTACATGAAAGGAATATCGCGTGACTCAAGAATGCGATCGCTTAATCCAAGCTTTGAAAATTGAGCAAGACAATCACGCCCAAACCCGCAACAGCCTAACCACAGCTTTAGGTGATGCTATTGACAGTTTAACCAAAGCACGCGCAGGAAGTCAGAAACCAGAAACAACACAGGAAACGAGCTAACTTTTATTGGCAGCCCAAAAAATAGTAGTCTCTTTATATTCTTTGAACATTGGATCAGCACTAAGAAGTGTCATCTCCTCCATTTGTGCTTGAGCAATTAGCATTCGATCAAAAGGATCTCGATGATGTAAGGGTAAAGTAGCTGTTCTTAGTGCATGAGAAGCCGTAATTTCCAGATATCTCGCACCTAACCGCACCATGCGGCTAGAAATGTAGCTGTCTAATGGTTCTGGTAATGGTAACTTACCAATTGCAACTTTTATCCCCATTTCCCAGACACTAGCAACAGAAAGCCATAGTTCGTTGTTTTCATCAGCTATTTGTTTAATAGCCTCTTCATTTAAACGCTCTGGTTGGGCAAACCACCATAACCAACATTGAGTATCCAATAAAAGTTTCACTCTTCATTGCCCTCAAATGCTCCCAAAATGTCATCTGGTAAAGGTGCATTAAAGTCTTCTGGCACTACAAACAGTCCTCTATCTTGCCCTAAACTATCCCGTCTATTAGATGAGACACTAAAAGGAACTAGCTTGGCCACAGGAACACCCCGGTTAGAGATGATAATCTCTTCACCAAGTTCTACACGAGATAAGAGACGTGAGAGATTTGTTTTAGCTTGATGGATATTGACAGTTTCCACAGTTTTATAGCTAAGTCTATAAACTAAGTTTAGTTTAATTCTCAGACCAGTGCAAGAACCTCACCCCAACCCCTCTCCGACGCAGAGAGGGGCATCTTAATCCCTCATTAGCAGTAAAAAAAAGGTTTTTAAGCCTCTCCCCTAAAAGGACGGGGCTTTAAACCCAGTTTTTTGGTAAAGGGGGGATCTAGATCAAACTTGATAGTTTTCAAACATCCTCTAACTAATCACACTAATCACAAAATTATTCACATTCAATGTTCCTGTTAATCCTGTAACTTCAATAATGGCATCGGTGGCAGCATTAAACCCTGCTGTTGCATCATTAATTGAGACAAAGGTTTTTTGTCCAAAGCTGAATTGGGCTGCAAAGTTGGATTTAAAAGCTGTAGCTGTTAATTTTGCACCTATATCTGCTGCATTTAGGGTATTTACTGCTCCGACTTTGACAAATCCGGCTCTTGCAGTGGAAACACGGAATAAATCATTACCAGTAGTGGCGTTGAAGTCTTTGATTATATCAAACCCACTTAATAGAGAATCGGTTAATTTGCAGTAATCAAAACGGTCAATTCCTAAACCACCAGTTAGAGTATCTTTGCCGATTCCACCGATGAGGATATCATTACCTTCACCACCATCTAGGTTATCATTACCCGCATAGCCAAAAACTGTGTCGTTACCTGCTAATCCTTTTAAAGTTTCATTTTGATTAGTACCGACTATTAAATCTGCACTTGCAGTACCCTGTGAAACTCCTATGACTAGCTTTGTTAAATCCCAAACTGTACCATTAGCAAATGCGACCTTTTCAACTCGGTAAACAGAGTTAGAGAACCAACTCTGTACAGTGATATTATCTGTAGTGCCATTAAGGGAGATGTAGAGATTGTTTGCATCTCGATTCAGAGTAATATCAGTAGGCAGAATTCCCGCCCCAAAGCGAATAGTGTCAATGTTACCTGTAGTGCTGTCGTAATCACTGATGGTATCTTGTCCAAATCCTTTGTTGAATAGGTAGATATCATTACCATTGTTTGAGTCATAGTAGCTACCACTATAGAGAGCATCGTTACCTGCACCACCCTCTATAGTGTCATTGCCGTTACCAGCATCAATAGTGTCATTTCCTTCCGCACCATAGATGATATCATTGCCACTTGAGGCATTAATGGTGTCATCTCCTGCTAATCCGTAAAAGGTTTCATTTTGCTCTGAACCAGATAAATTATCGGCATTAGCAGTGCCAGTATAAGCTGTACTTGCAAGTTTGGCTGTATCCCAAACTGTACCATTAGCAAATGCGACCTTTTCAACTCGGTAAACAGAGTTAGAGAACCAACTCTGTACAGTAATCTTATCTGTAGTGCCATTGAGAGAGATATAGAGATTGTTTGCATCTCGATTCAGAGTAATATCAGTAGGCAGAATTCCCGCCCCAAAGCGAATAGTGTCAATGTTACCTGTAGTGCTGTCGTAATCACTTATGGTATCTTGTCCAAATCCTTTGTTGAATAGGTAGATATCATTACCATTGTTTGAGTCATAGTAGCTACCACTATAGAGAGCATCGTTACCTGCACCACCCTCTATAGTATCATTGCCGTTACCAGCATCAATAGTGTCATTTCCTTCCGCACCATAGATGATATCATTGCCACTTGAGGCATTAATGGTGTCATCTCCTGCATTACCAATTAGGTAACAGTCTTGTCCATTGATGCTGTTGAGGGTGTCGTTGTTTGCTGTACCGATGATGATATTGTCGTATCCCATCATAGCTAGAGAGAAAGCAAAGCCCTGTCCTGTGATATCGCCTTGTTTTGCTAAGGCAGCTAATACCTCTTGTCCAAACTCCCCAGCAGTGTTTTTCAGGCTGTTGGCAAAATCTAGTATCAACGTAGTACCAGCAGTTGCGTCTTCTGTGTACTTGGTTTCCAGAATTTTGACAGTGGCACTAACATCAATATCAAACTGATTTGTGGTGCTGTTCCAACTCAGATTGATGCTGTCGTATAGGCTTTTGAAATGGGTTTGCGCCAGCAGCTGATTTTCCATAAATTGCGCCAGTTTACCAAACATGGCTTCCAAAATGGGCGCTGACTGAGCATGAGGATTGGGGTCTAAAGTACCCCAGCACCAAGTCCCTAAAAACCCTTGTCCCATAAACGCTTCAAGCACTTCGACCTTGCGAGCATCGATCAGATGTCCATACACTTGTGTCGGGTCGCGTTCATCAGGGTTGTTGCCTTCAACACCAACCCAGGCATACAACAAGGTTGTCATGATGGTATCTCTGGCGGACGGGTCAGTTTCTTGAGTGAAGTTTTGTACCAATGTTTGCAGTCTTCCGCTAGTATCTCGCGCGATCGCTTGGTGTAGGCTGTGGACATTGCCAAAGCCTTGCAATTCAGGTAGAGCAGCAATAGTAGCATTGATAGTAACGAGGTCTTGGTCAATTGTGCGGGCGGTGTCAGTTGTAAACCAGACATCGTTCATGGCGCGGGTGCTGCCATCTGTGCGGGTGTAGCTGCCAGCTTGTAAGTGCTGGTTGCCTTGGGCATCCGTTTGCGTCTGTTCGGTAAACCCAGTGTTCAGGCTTTTGACACCAGCTTGAGTCAGAGTAAGCAGTTCACCCGTATCCACTACACCATTGCTGTTGCTATCTTTCCATACACGCACTTTGGTATAGGCGCTGTCGGAGGCATTTATCTTGCCATCCTTATTAATGTCCAATTCTGACAGGGCAGCAAAACCATGGGCGGCTTTACTACCATTCTTGAGGATGGTGTTATTGCCGAACAGTTCAGTACCATCGTCTATTTTTCCATTGCCGTTTTTGTCCAACACCAGCAGTCCATCATTTTTGCCAACCCAGCCGGTGGTTTCGGCAAATTTGTTGCCATCTAGATCAAAATGGATTCCCGCAGATTTGCTGATTGTCTCAACGCCGTTGCTGCCATCTAAATCTAGAATAATGGGGCTGGTGATAGTTTCGGCTTGGTTGAATAATTCTTGTAGGTATTTGATGAGGTTATATGTGTAAGGTCTTTCCCAACCTGCTTTTTCAAGGCGAATTCCACGCAATTCATTCAGTTGCTTTGTGGTAATTTCATCGGCAAATATCAGTGTATCGACTTTTTTAAACCATTTTTTATTAGCTTTATCAAAAAACCAACCATTAATTTTATCGGTGTCACCAGTGTAATTTCCAAATAGTGAACGTCTGAAAATTTCAAGTTGAATATCCACGGGAGTTTGAGCTTTGTATGCAGTCGAAAACTTTTCCCAAAGCCCTGATTTGGAAGACGCATCATCAAGAGCTTTTGCATTAACAGTCAAGAATTTTTCATATTCACGTGGATTACTTAAAATATATTCTCCAACAGTTTTTCCATCTTTATAATTCGCGTTCCAATAATAAAATGATCCACCCCAACCACCAATGGTTAGTCCGCCGTATTCAAGTGCTGCGCTAATATCCCTCGAAAGCATAGTATCTAATTGAGGAATACCTTTCATATTAACAATATCAGTCAATACATTCGGAGCGATTTGATCAGATATATCTTGAATCTCCTTTGGAGTTTTATAAATGCGATCGTAGAGTAACCCATTATTTGTTACTGAACGAATAAAGAAATTTGCTGAACTGTTTGGATCGTTAGCATTTATTTCTGATGCTTTATTAAACCATAATTTTGTATCATCATTAACGTTAGGGTTGTTATTAATAATTCCAGAGATATAACGATAACCATCTGGAAAGTTTGTTGTTCGATTATTTGTGATACGGTTTAATTCTGTGATTTGAGAATCTGTTAGAGTAATTTGAGTGCCTGACATTTTAAAACTCCTTTCAATTATTAATATTTTTTCAATTACAAACCCAGGTTACTTACACAGACGATCTCCGGAATTACCAAAAATGGGGTATGTAATGTGATCTCTAGAACATGAGTAAAATCGCTCTTGCTTTATAAAAACTTTACAAATCAGGAGCGATCGCACAATGAAAATAGCGAATACAGATTATTGACCATAGAATGTCACTAATTACGACACGCTATATCCATAAGTGACTACACAAATGTGACATAAATATTTGTCACTGTCAATTCAATTTCATGAATTCCAGTAACTGAATATAGTGATTTTTCATAGGAAGCGTGCGATCGCCCCTTCACTCTTATATATGTATCAGTATGGAGGCTTGATTTTATACGAGTTATATCTGCTTCATAAAGATTTTATAAAAACTTTTACATCAGGAGCGACCCTTAGCCGTAGTTTAGTATCGGCTTCGCAAACACTGATAACTACATTACTAATTTCGTGATAGTTAAAATTACTTTTATCAGAATATACCAGAAATAATTCAAGGTGTAGTGATCAATCTCATATAAAACAGTATCTAACGTAAGTTGCTAGTTACAAATATTCAGGTTTATTTTTTGACTATATCCCCCCTAACCCCCTTAGTAGGAGGGAAAATCAATTTAAGTCCCCCTTTTTAAGGGGGATTTAGGGGGATTGCCTACGGCACGCTACGCGAACGAAAAGACTTATAGTTATAACTAGCAACTTGGGTTATCTATGATCACAAGTCAGACAAGAAGTTTATGATGTATGTAGTGGTTGTTGATATGGTGAGGTACATTAATTCAAAAAATCTTGTCCTCATCTTTGCATAACATTCCATAGGAAAAGCGAAGATCAGAAACCAGGTTTTTTACCTCATGATCTGTTGATGATCGATTCGCTATCGCTTGGCTAAAATATAGTTTAGTAAGGAGAAATAGTTATGCTGCAAACAACAATTTTTCAAGATATTGAAGAGAGCCTCAAGAAACTTCCTGAATCTTTACAAGTTGAGGTGTTTCACTACATAGAGTATCTGAGAAATAATTACGCAAAGCAAAGTAATGAAAATATTACTGATTTGCCTGTAAAGGATACTGTAGAAGATTTAGAAGAGAAGCAACCTAAAAAGCGCGATGGTTTTGGCATTTGGAAAAGCAAAATTTCGATATCAGAAGATTTTGATGCACCAATGGAAGAGTTTGAGGAGTATAAGTAAATATGGATGTGCTTTTAGATACTCATACATTTATTTGGTACATAGAAGGAAACGCAAAGTTAACAAACAAAGCTAGAAGCACTATTGAATTGTCAGAAGACAAAGTATATCTAAGTATTGTTAGTCTTTGGGAGATGGCAATTAAGACTGGCAAGAAACAACTTGATCTCCAAAATCCGTTTGAAGATTTATTGGAAGTTCTAAATTTGTTGAAGATTGAAATTTTATCAATGACATTCGCAGATATACAAGTCTATAAAAATCTGCCCTTATATCATAGCGATCCTTTTGATCGGATGCTAATTTCTCAGGCAATCAATAATAATTTAACTATTATTGGCTGTGATCAATTTTTTAACAATTATCCAGTGAAGATGTTATGGAAATAACTATTGCCTTACAGCTTTAATTACTACTAATAAAACTTTACAAATCAGGAGCAATAGGCAATGTGATAGAAAATTTGTCTATAATAAGAACAAAAGAGGTATGATTGTGCAATTTGTTTCAGACATGGAATTATATTTATGGTTCAAACTCCTCAAACACCAGTCAATTATTTTTCTTTTGAAGATTACTATGCCTATGATGATGGCACTGAAAATCGCTATGAATTAGTGGATGGAGAATTAGTTTTAATGCCACCAGAATCAATTTTTAATTCTGATATATCAATGCGATTATTGTTGGAATTAGCTAAAATAGTCCCTCTTCATTTATTAAAATATAAAGAAATTATGATTGAGGTAAGTGGACGTAGGGCTAAGGTAAGAATCCCTGATTTATTAATCTTGGGTGAAGAATGTCGCGCTGCTTTAGAAACTACAAAAAGAGGAACAATTACCCATGAGATGCCACCACCATTAATAGCGATAGAGGTGGTATCGACTGGTACTGAAAATGAAGTCCGAGACTATCGTTTCAAGCGTTCTGAGTATGCAGCTAGGGGAATTGCTGAATATTGGATTGTCGATCCTGTACAGAACAAAATTACGGTTTTATCTTTAGTAGAAGGCTTTTATGAAGAATTTATCTATACAGGTGATGATTTGATTAAAAGTGAAGTATTTCCAGAAATTAAGATTAAGGTAAGTGATATTCTCGGTTAATAGATAGCAATTAAAAGTATTATGATTTAGCGATCGCATGATTTACATACAAACTGCGATCACAGTTTTATCGTCTATGTAAAATTCGTCTATTTTGACTATAATTAAAACAAAAGAGGTACAATTATGCAATTTGTTTCAGATACAGAAGCCCAGCAAGCTTTATCTACAATCATTGATAAAGCGCAACGTGAACCTGTAACTATCCGTCAGCAAAATCGTGATATTGCGGTTATTATGTCTATTGAAGATTATCAACGAATAACTCGTATTAATATTCAAGAATTTCAACAATTTAGACAAAATATCGGACATAAAGCTCAAGAACGTGGTTTAACTGAAGACAAGTTAAATGAGCTTTTAATTAACGATCAATAGTTTTATGCGTCAAATTCTGTCTTACAGTCAAACTTTTATAAATTCATTATGGTGAGATCAAAAATTTACATTGAAACCAGTATTCCTAGCTTTTATTATGAAATTCGGACTGAGCCTGATATGATAGCACGTAAGGAATGGACTCGTTTTTGGTGGAATAAAGTAAAAGAGCAATATGAAGTGGTTACAAGTATTGCAGTATTAGATGAACTTAATCAAGGCAATTTTCCTAATAAACAAGAAGTCATTGAACTTCTGAGTAATATCCCTTTGATAGATATTGAACCAGAAATTGCTGAAATTGTGCAAACCTATATTCAAAATCAGGTGATGCCAAATGATCCTTTAGGTGATGCTCTCCATCTTGCAATAGCATCCTATCATAAATGTGATTTCCTACTAACTTGGAATTGTCGTCACTTAGCTAATGCTAATAAGTTTGGGCATATTAGGCGAGTTAATGTTATGCTAGGCCTGTATGTTCCTGCACTGGTAACACCTTTAGAATTAATGGATGATGAACAATGATTACTATTGATGATTCCGTACTTCAACAAATTAGAGAAATTCGTCATCAAATTTCTCAAAATAATCAGCATGATCCACAGAAATTAATTAATTATTATATAGAATTACAACAACAATATAAACAAAGAAAATATAAATTACCATCCTCAACTAAATAATTGATGGCTTGCCATGATGGAATGCGACTTATCAATTCGCATGGGGTTTGAATTTTGCGATCGCCCTTGATTTCTTAAAACAGAGTCAGCGATCGCTTATTTCAGCAATTAAAATCCTAAAATTTATTCAAATCCCATTGCTTCAGCCACGGCTTTCAAGTCTGCGGAAATGCCCTGTTTAAATTGAGCATGACTGTGTTTAATGGCTGTATCTGGGTCTTTCAAACCATTACCAGTTAAAACACAAACTACAGTTGCACCTGTGGGAACTTGGTCTTTTACCTTTAACAACCCAGCTACAGAAGCCGCGCTGGCAGGTTCACAGAAAATACCTTCCGATGAAGCTAAAAGTCGGTAAGCGTCGAGAATTTCTTCATCTGTGACAGCGTTAAAACTGCCTTGACTGGCAGTTTGGGCAGCGATCGCTTTATCCCAACTTGCCGGATTACCAATTCTAATTGCAGTCGCTAAAGTGTCAGGATGTGCCACTGGTTGACCATTTACCAAAGGTGCAGCCCCAGCAGCTTGAAAACCCATCATTTTCGGTAAGCGATCGCACTTACCATCTTGATGGTATTGACAAAAACCCATCCAATATGCTGTGATATTCCCCGCATTTCCCACCGGAATACATAACCAATCGGGGGCATTACCCAAAGCATCCACCACTTCAAACGCGCCCGTTTTTTGCCCTTCCAAGCGGTAAGGATTGACAGAATTTACCAAAGTGATGGGGTAATGATCTGCCATTTCCCGGACGATTTCTAAAGCCCGGTCAAAATTTCCCTTAATAGCTAGTACCTCAGCCCCATACAGTAAAGCTTGTGCCAACTTACCCAAAGCCACATAACCATCGGGAATCAACACAAAAGCATTCATCCCCCCACGCCGTGCATAAGCAGCGGCAGCAGCGGAAGTATTGCCTGTACTAGCACAAATCACCGCCTTAGCCCCGGCTTCCTTAGCCTTGGTAATGGCCATAGTCATACCCCGGTCTTTGAAACTACCGGTGGGGTTTAGTCCGTCATATTTAACAAATACCTTGACTTGTCTGCCAATGCGTTCTGCGATCGCTGGCACTGGAATTAAAGGTGTGTTACCTTCCAGGAGAGTAACAACTGGAGTGCTTTCGCTGACAGGCAAGTATTCACGATAGGCTTCTATCAGCCCGGGCCAAGGTTGGCGATGAGATTTAGCAACAGACAAGCTCAAAGTCACGGGATTCAAAACTTCTTAACTAGAGATTTGAGATGAGAAAATGGGATTTTGTTTATAGTGTCAATCACTTTACCACGCTCAGGGCGATGTGATCTCAGGAACACAGTCACTCTCATCGTAGTCTCTTATGATTAAACGGCAAACCTATCAGAGTATGTGATTAAAAGTATACAATGTTTTAAGAAAGATTAATATGACATTATTATAATATCTCAAATGGTGTGAGCTAAATTTGCAAATGAGTATAACCATGTCCACTTTGTCTTCCAGTGTTGCCAGTTGCGAATCCCATAGCGAAATGGTCAAGAAGCTAACCAAAGCTTATTATCGGGACGACCAGCAAGAAAAATTTATGGATTTGCAAGCAGAAGTAGATTCTTTACTACAACAGTTACAGAACATCAAAAGTCAAAGACTAGAATCTTCTAGCCACGAAGAATAAATCAAAAAATTCAGATACTATTCAAGGCGCTGATTAGTTTCTGACCAGCGCCTCAATCTATATGTATCAGCATTTTCCACCAGTAAAGCCAGAGATTGATTACTATTGAGTTTAGCGATCGCAGTCAGCGTTTGCCCAGATTTAGCCGCAAAATCACTATAAATCACCTTCCCATTCAGCAACAAAATCACAGTCCGGGGGCGGATCTTATCTTTTCCCACAATAGAACTTGCATTCACTGGCTGAGTTAAAGCAGCTATAGCTGAATCAGAAATAGTTAAAACCACATCAACCATACCGTCATTAGTAACATCAATCATCTGCACAGGCCAATCATCCATTTTTGCTTTCATCACCTCAAAACCAGGAACTTCCCCACCGGACACATCACCAGACTGCTGCAAAGAACGCCACACAGACGGTAAAATCGCTTTTACAGCTTGAGGATTTTGTTGATACAGTTCTTGAATAGACACAGGAGATGGTTGTACCCATTCCAATGCTGCGGAAGTTAAAGCTAAAGGTTTAGGTTGACTAGAATTATTGTCATGTTTAGGAAGAGGTTCACCAGCAGCTAAAAGTCGCAAAACTCCGTCCTGCATTTTTACGGCTTTAATAGTAGCAGTTTTAATTTGCTGATCTCCATTAGGTAGCCAAACAACTATTTGCATAGTAGGATCATCTGCAATTCCCAAAATTTTTCGCCAAAATTGACCAGTTTGAAATTTCGGTAATAGAAAATTACTAAAAGGGTGACTTAACCAATTAGTTCCATCATTAAATGCACTCACATTTACTTGAAACCATACTTGATCAGCCGGGATTTTTAAATCTGATTGAGGATCTATAGATACCCAATCAGCCTTATTAATCTGACTAATTTGTTGCACACCACCAATAATTTGACTTTCATGATCATTAGTCACCTCATTATTGAGTTGTGCTAACAAATCTTGCAGATAAGATAACGTTTCCTCATTAATATTTGGTTGTTCCTGCAACCAAGAATTAGCACGTTGTTCTCCCCTCTGCACCACTAACATTAAATAAGCCCAAGCTAACACAGCACGTCTACTACGGTTAAGCCGTAATGCTACCGTTGTCCGATTCCATAACCTACCTCTATCTGCTTTGAGTAAATTAGAAATTTCTTGACCATTATAGGGCGAAGCTGTTAAAACCTGTAAAGCTTGTTCCCAGCGACCATCAATTAAATATGTCATCACTTGTTGACTGGGATTAGCCCAAGTTTTATCAGCTTGAATTTTGGTAAATTGGGAATGGAGACGAATTAAATCAATTTGCACCTGGACTGATTGTGGAAAAGGCGTTTTTCGCTGTTTTTGCAGAGATGTCAACCAAGCATAAGCAGGAGTCCAAAGTCCATTTCTAGCCAATGTTAAAGATTTTTGATATCCAAAATCATCAAATTCTGACTTGAGATCAATTGGTACTAATATCAGTGAATTACTAATTAATTCACTATATTTTAGTTGATATACTTGAAATGTTGGTTCTAAATTTGCTGTTTGGTCTATAACCAATTCTTTTGCATCACTACCTGTTACTTGTTGCCATTTAGGTAGTTGATTGTTAGAATTTTTCCAAGCTAAAATTTGCTGTAACTTACGAATTTGGGGATTGTAGTAAATTATTTGACCATAGGTAATTTGGCTATCTCCTTGCTTGTGTTCGCCGCGCAAATAAAACCAAAATTCTGGTGATAATGGCGCATCTTCAAAAGCTTTAATCTCAGTTAAAGGTAAATTGATTTTTTCTCCTTGCTTCTCTAACTCTAAATAATTTTTATCCAAGGGAAACTCCACAAAAGATTTTGTCACCCCAGTGATAGGAATTTGTGTTACTAGATGGTAGTATATTTCTGGTTGAAATTGAAACTCTAAATCTTTTGTCCGTTGATAAACCCTTAATTCACTTAATTCTTGACAATCAGACTGACAATTATTGCGTTTTTGAAAAACTGGTAATAAAAAAGAATTTCGTTGCTGATTATCGTCTTTATTAACAGCCTCTAAAGATAAACTTTCCCCAGCAATCCGATTTTGCTTATTTAAAGCGAGTTGAATTTCTGCCAGGGTTTGGGGGATATCTTTTTTATTGACAGGGATTTGCGCCCAAGTAGGTAAATATTCATTCAACCAGCTTACCTGTTCTGGATTAAAGATGAAGAGAATGCTAATCCAGCCAGCGGCGATAATTACACCAGCACTGCTAAACAAAGTTGTCAGCATCAAGGTTGACAACAACCAACTGCGCCATCGAGATTGTTTTTGAATTTTTTTAGCTATCTTTTTTTTTGCATCAGCACCAGGCTGATTTATGCGAGTCGCTTTTTGCTTTAGCTTGCGCGAGTGCTTGGTCATTTTAGGTTTCAGTCCATGCGGAAAGTCTCTAGGGCTGAGTATTGTCAATTTTATACTCCTGCTTTGAGATGCACCACAATATAAAGTTTCAATTTTTACATTTTACAAAAAATGCACAATTTATCCGGTCTGCGTTAAGTAATTTAGCAAAAATTCTTTCGGGGTAAGGTTTAGGGAACGGAATCATCAATCATGATCCATACCAGCGATTAACCAATGCTTACACACAAAAAAGGTTTGGTGGTTAACCAAACCTCGCTATAAATCCAGTGCATAACAACATCCCAAACCAATTTAGCCTGTCTGGTTTTCCGGTAGCATCTTCCTAGAGGATGTATGCAAATATCCTAAAAACTGATAAGAGTTGACACTGCGAGTAAAAATATGTTGGGAAAAATATGTTGGGGTTGCAATGCAAAATTTCTCCATAGCTGAATGTTTACGCAAAAATAAAGGACGGGGGGTTATCCCGTCCGCACTAATAGCTTGAAAGTGGCAATACACCTTGGAATATGAAAAAAAATAGTAGAAATAACATTCAATAGGTTGCCAGGATAGCAAATGAAGTCAACAACAAGAGTAGGGATTTAGCCCTTACTTATTGTTTTATTCATTATTAATTCCCGCAATTTTGATTAACATAACATAATTTTTTTGTCATTCTCTGCCAAAATGGCAAATTTTAAAAAACGTAAAAATCTGAGATTTAGGAGTTATTAATCAGGTGTTGTAATACTTGATATATCAGGCATTTTCACGCAAAAAATAACAAAAAAGACGGATTTTAACCCGTCTTCCGTATAACAATTAAAAACATCTTGGTAATTTCTGCAATATATCAAGTTACTCTGCCATACGAGTGCCAAAATGCCAAATACCAATTAAAAATTTGGCAAGCGGTCGTCTAATTGACAACTGATCAGTAGTCATGCAAAATAAATTGTATATTTGGGAGAGTCAACTCTTAACTCTAAGAGGATGTTTGAAAACTTTTTGGTGTGGTATCCAATACCTCTAGATACCCCTAAATCCCCCTTCAAAAGGGGGACTTTGATAGATTCATTCCCCTCTTATCAAGGGGGTTTAGGGGGGAACTGAGAGTGTTTGATACACTATGAGGGACTTTTCAAACACTTTCTTAACAGGGAACTGTAATTACGAATTATGAGGTTGCTTTTAAGGTAAAAATTCTCTCAATGATATCTTCTACAACTTTATCGGGAGTGGAAGCACCGGAGGTGATGCCTACAACAATTTCTCCTGGTGGAAGCCAGTTTTCTGTTGTTGTTAGTTCTCCTGTTAATTGTCGATGTTCGATGGCATTACCAGATTTAATGCGTTCAACAGCATCAATGTGATAGGAAGGAATATTTTTGTCAAATGCAATCTGTTGTAATTGAGTTGTATTTGATGAATTAAAACCACCAATTACTACCATGAAATCTAGATTATGTTCGACTAATTCCAACATTGCATCTTGACGTTCTTGGGTAGCATCACAGATGGTGTTAAAACTTTGGAAATGCTGATTTAATTCTACTGGTCCATATTTCTGCATCATGGTTCGCTCAAAGAGTTTACCAATTTTCTCGGTGTCATCTTTCAGCATGGTGGTTTGGTTAGCAATACCAACTCTTTCTAAATCTTTGTCTGGATCAAATCCAGCCGAACAAGCTTTTGCAAAGCTAGCTAAAAATTCTTCACGGTTGCCACCATTGAGAATGTAGTTAATTACATATTCTGCTTCTTGTAAGTTCAATACTATTAGATATTTACCTGCAAAGGAACTGGTGGCGACTGTTTCTTCGTGTTTGTATTTGCCGTGAATAATGGAAGTATATTCACCTTTTTTATGTTTTTCAACTGTGTTCCAAACTTTGGAAACCCAAGGACAAGTTGTGTCAACTATTTGACAACCTTTATCATTTAAAATCTGCATTTCTTGGACGCTGGCACCAAAGGCGGGTAGGATGACTACATCTCCTTGATCAACTACGGAGAAGTCTTTTTTATAAGCTTCTACAGGGATAAATTGGACTTGCATTTCTTGCATTCTTTGATTCACAGAGGGATTGTGAATAATTTCGTTGGTAATCCAGATGCGTTCTTTGGGGAAGTGCTGACGGGTTTCATAAGCCATTGCTACTGCGCGTTCTACACCCCAGCAAAATCCAAATGCTTGTGCTAGTCGGATGGTAACATTGCCTCTTTGGAGTGTGTAGTTGCGATCGCGTATTTCTTGAATTAAGTTACTTTGATACTCAGACTGCAATTGAGTAGCAACTTCTGCTTTGTGTCCAAACCCTTTACGGTTGTAGTTTTCTGAATGTTGTAGCTCGCGTTTAAAAGCTTTGGTATCCATTTCTGTCAGGCTGCTAAAATCACTATTTCTTATTTTCTCCTGCTAAGACACAATTCAGTTAACAGTTGTTATTAGTCATTGGGCATTGGGCATTGGGCATTCATTGGGTTATTAATCTTCTTCCCCTATCTCCCCTATCTCCCCTACCTCCCCTACCTCCCCTGCACTCTACTCCCTATAACCTATTACCCCCTATTCCCTGTTCCCTGTTAAGAGTTCCCTGTTCCCTATTACTATAAATCTGCAATGCAGTCCGCCAAATCAGATACCCTTGGGGATTGAGGTGTAAACCATCAGTGGTAAATTCCCGGCGTAGATCACCTTGTTTGTTGGTGAAGAGGGGATGTAAGTTGATATATTGGACATCTTGTTGAGTAGCGATCCTTTGTAGTTCCTCGTTCAATTTGCGAATACGACGGTTAGGGATTGCTAGGAGTTTTTCCCGTCCTTCCCATGTTGCTTCTTCTCCCCCATGAGGCAAAATCGACTGGACTATAATTTTTGTTTGGGGATGATTTCTGCGTAGATAGCGGATAATTCGTCTTTGATTGGTTAAAATTTCCTCATCACCTACACCGCGAATGAGGTCATTAATGCCAATCATGACTAAAATGATCTCTGGCTGGGTGCGGTCAAATAAATCTAATCTTTTTAATAGTCCATCGCTGGTTTCGCCGGATATTCCCTGATTTAGCCAATTTCTGTCTTCTGGTAATAAATCAGGTGGAAACCACAAACTCAAAGAATCTCCAGCCAAGATAGTTAATTTTTCAGGGGATTTTTGGGCGGCTGCTTTGGCTTCTTGTTTGAGGATGTCTAGCCATTGCTGGTAACTGAGTTTATGTCTGGGTCCTAATTCCGGTGCGAAAGAAGGGGTTTGAGGATTGAAATTAACTGGTTCTGGGGGGGTGCTGGTTGCATAAGCAGTGGTTAGTTTCTGCTGTCGCCAAATTAGTAAGATGATGGCTAACATCAGGATACCGTTGGTGACTAGCAAGAAAAATCCCCAGATAGGAAATGGTTTTGCAGAAGTGGACACGACTAAAAAATTAAAAGTTTAAAATTAAAAATTCGCAATGAGTTCTGTGGTCAGGTAGATGCAGAGTAAGTTATGGTGGTTGCCAGGTAGGTTAGGACATCAACTGATAATTAAGTCCAGATACCAAAAGATTTTTAAACCTATTGCCTGTTCCCTGCTATAAATGTACATCAAGTTAACAGAAAATTAGCAATTTTGTAGTGATTGTGAATAATAATATCCCCGACTTCTTAAAGAAATCGGGGATCTAAGACATCAGGTAAACCTATCACCTGTTACCTGTTATTTGTCATTATAAACGTTAATGCGATCGCCAAACTCGGAGTTATACCCTTCTTCTCCGTGTTCGTTGATATCCAAACCTTGATTTTCTGCTTCCTCTTTCACACGCAAACCAATGGTAGCATCAATAACTTTGAGAATTATCCATGTTCCCGCACCGGCGATGATATAAGCGATCGCGATCGCTGCTAGTTCTATGAATAATTCCCCAAAATTACCACGTAATACCCCTTCTTTCCCTCCTGAGTTGACTTCGGTGGTGGCAAAAATGGCGGTTAAAATTGCCCCTAATGTTCCACCAACACCATGAACAGGATAGGTGTCTAAGGCATCATCAACGTTCAATTTGTGCTTGAAACTGACAGCATAGAAGCAAACGACGGCGGTCATGAAACCGATTAAAATCGCTGCTAAGGGTGTGACAAATCCTGCGGCTGGAGTAATACCTACTAAACCAGCTACTGCACCCGTGGCTGCACCCACTGCGGTGGGTTTACCTCTGAGAGTGGCTTCTAAAATTAGCCACATTAAGGCACCAGCAGCAGCGGCTGTATTAGTGGCAACAAAGGCTACTGTGGCAATGCTACCAGCGGATAAGGCACTACCAGCGTTAAATCCAAACCAGCCAAACCAGAGTAAACCAGCACCCAATAAGATGAAAGGGACGTTGTGGGGTGGACTGAGGCGATCAGGGTGGCTTTTCCTTGGTCCAAGGACGATCGCTGCTACGAGTGCAGAAACCCCAGAACTAATATGTACGACTGTGCCACCGGCAAAGTCCAAAGCACCTAAACCGCCGTATAAACCCAAAAATCCACCTTTTGCCCAAACCATGTGCGCTAGGGGTGTGTAGATAAAGGTTGACCACAATAGCACAAATAGACAATAAGCGCGGAAACTCATCCGTTCGGCGATCGCCCCGGAAATTAAAGCTGGGGTGATGATTGCAAACATGGCTTGATAGATCATGAATGCTTGATGAGGTATGGTTCCTGCATAGGAAACTACTTCCGCAGGGTCTGAACCTTCTAAATAACCGGTTGTTTCTAAACCGACTCCATTTAAGCCTAACCACTCCAAGCCACCGATAAAGGGTAAACCAGGGGCGAATGATAGGCTATAACCCCACAAAACCCAGGTTACTCCCACAATGGCCATCAACACAAAACTCATCATTAAGGTGTTGAGGATGTTGCGCGATCGCACAAACCCGCCATAAAAGAAAGCCAATCCCGGTGTCATCAGCAATACGAGTGCTGACGAAATCAGCATAAATGCTGTATCTCCAGTATCAGGATCGGGAGGTGTAGATGTTCCTTGGGCTAAGGCATTACCCATTAGTGGGAATGTTAACAAAAACAGGGTCAAAACCCCAATCATCAAAACTTTCTTCAGCACTTTTTTTCTTCCTATGCACCAGTTAATTCACATTACTTATTTAAATAACGTAAATTTTGATACTATTTATGTTCTTAAAGTTACTCAATGATCACTTTTTGGAAAACTTTAACAAAAAAATAATCCTCATTATAATTGCTTATGGTAAAAATAATAATTTCCTTATGTGTAATTTGCATGATTTCATGCGAAAAATTACATCATGTTTTGTATAAACGTGCTTATTAGTAAAAACGGGTCAGTTATTCAGTTGTTCTTCCCTGTTCCCTATTCCTTAACTAATGACTTTAAATCTTGAAGAACAGCAGTAGCAGATTGATAGCGATCGCTAAAGTTGTAACAAACCATCTGATCTAAAATTGCCGCTAATTCATTACTGACATTAGTTATTTGTCTCCACATAATGTTACAAGTTTCTGGATGCAGCGGGAATTCCTGGGGTGGTGTCCCAGTGATGGCTTGAATACCAATCATACCTAAAGCGTAAATATCACTCGATAAACGGGGATGTCCAGCAAACTGTTCTGGTGGTGAATAGCCTCTTGTACCGATAGCAACGGTAGCTAATTCCGTTTCTTCATCTATCTGTGGTTGAATTAATTTAACTGCACCAAAATCTATTAATACGAGTTTATTATTTTCACTACATCTGATAATATTGCTTGGTTTAATATCCCGATGAATTACACGCTGTTGATGTATAAATACTAAAATTTCTAAAATTTCTTTAAGAATATTAACAACATAAGCTTCAGTTTTAGCACCTTTTTCTGGTGTTAATTCTTCACTCAAAGTATTACCAAGAATATACTCTTGAACTAAATAAAACTCTTGATTTTCTTCAAAAGAAGCAAACAGTTCAGGAATTTGCGGATGTTTACCCAAAATTGCTAAGATTTCAGCTTCAGTATTAAATAACCTGCGCGCAACTTGCAAAAACTTCGGATCTCGACGGGCTGGCATTAACTGTTTCACTACACAGATAGGATTACCTTGTCGTTGAGTATCTTCTGCTAAATAAGTACACCCAAAGCCACCAGCAGCAAGAGATTTAGAGATTTTGAAACGTCCAGCCAAAAGTAAATCATCGGTTTTGAATATTGATGTTTCTTTAAACTTAAAGTCATTAAAATCAGATGGAAGTTCAGTTGTTTGCTCTAATAGTAAACTTAATTGTGCGATCGCATCTTCTTGTTCTTCTACCTTCAACAGAATTGTCTGGTTTTGCTTTTGAGTTTGGTAATTAGTATAACCCATGACAGCGAAACCGCTAAATACTAAACCCAAAGCAGGTGCAAATAGAGGTATCCATATTGCTTGTAGATAAAAACCAGCAGTAATTCCCACCACACCTGCAAAAATCAAACCTTCTACCAACAGCAACATCAAAGGATGTCGCCATTGCCATGCTAAAACAGCACCCACTAATGAACAACTCCAAATCCACAACAACTCAGCCCAGTCTGGCCAATAATACATTAGAGGTTTTCCATCCAGAACCGTCGTCAAAATTTGACTAGCTATTTGGGCATGAATAAAAATACGAGGTATTCTGGCAGGTTGGTCTGATAAACTGCTGTAAGGCGTATAAAAACCAGGATGTACACTAGTTGCAGTTGTCCCAATAATTACCAAGCGATCTTGTACCCAATTGGGATTTACTTGATCTGTAAGCACCTCTGTTAAAGTAACTTGTCTAGCTAGGTGATTGGGGTGACGATAATTTAATAAAATTTGATAACCATCTGCATCTATATCTTGATAACCTCCGGCATTTTTATCTAAGCGGGGAAATAAAATTTTACCTATTTGCAATTCTTGATTTTTAGTAAAATTATAGCTTATCCCTTGTTTTTCCAAATAATTAATAGCTAACAAAGCAGCAAAGGAAAATTGGGTTTTACATTGACTATCTTTATCTGTAGAGTCAGAAAATAATAAACCACGACGAATAGCTTGATCTGTGTAATTGTCCGTCACTACATCATCAAATCCGATATTTTCTAGAGGAAAATCAGATGATGGAGGAACTTCCAACCTACCAATATTACTTAACAAACAAGTGCCAATAATTTGATTTTGCAGATTAGCAGCTAAATTTTGTTGTTGATGACTATAAACATTTAATCCAATCACACGCGGGTGATAAGAAGCTAATTTTTGTACTAACTTATTAATAGTTTGGTCTGACAAAGGCCATTTTTCCCGTGTCAAATCCTCTTGAGTAATTGTTACTAATAAAATGCGTGCATCCACTGGTTCTTGAGGACGCGATAGCAACATCTGGTCATAAATTCTTAACTCCGAAGCTTCTAACCATTTCAATTCCTTTATTCCCCAGACTAAAGCAGTTGCTCCCACACTACTCAGCAACAGGATAGACAGGCAATTATGAAAGCTAAAAGTTAGACGTGACCCTCGATCTTGAAGAAAGAATGCACCGAATTTAGCGAAAAGTCCATTAATCACGGTATGGCAGTAGCCTGGGGTTGTAGATATTGGAGTATTTGGTACACTGTAGCATTTTTTAATTCAGCAATTTATTCTTGCAGAGATTTTTTTCCCTCTTCCACAGGATTTAACATTGATAAAGGCATTGGTGTGGATGATATGGGTGTTGATTGAGTTGAAGCATCTAACTGGGGTGGTTGGGGTAATATTTCTGCTTGTACCTCACTGAAATAACCACCAACAATTTTATCGTAGTTGGACGCAACCGCTAAAAATGCTCCTCCTAAAATATAGATAGGTAATGGGAGAGAAACTTCTTTTACCCAATCAAAAAATTGTGCTAAAGCAAATAATACGAAAACACAAACAAGCCAAATTCTCATTTTTTCTTTCCCTAAATAAAAACCATACTATATATAGTTTAAACAGCTTGCATGATACTAGATGTAAGCCAAAATCACAAACTTTTTTTTCAAAACTCTATCACGTTGTGATGAAAGTAAATAATTCTTTTTTGTAAAACATCAGGCACAATACAATACAAGTAGTTGACTCTTCTCCAACCTCAAGGTACAAAAATTCTTAAATAGCCAAAAAACCCACTCTTAAAGGTGTAGTTATCACACCTCTAGTAACTCCATCGAGATTTAATCCCCCACCCAGGCTAAACAGATAAGTTTGTGATTTACTGAATATAAGTGAATATGATTTTACCTTATGAGTTATTGTCTTAATCCCCATTGTTCCAAGCCGGAAAACCCTAACGATGTCAAGTTTTGCCTAACTTGTGGTACTAAATTACTTCTCAAAGAACGTTACCGTGCGATCAAACCCATCGGACAAGGTGGTTTTGGTAGAACTTTTTTAGCAGTGGATGAGGATAAACCCTCCAAACCTCCCTGTGTAATTAAACAATTCTATCCCCAAGCCCAAGGTACAAATACCGTACAGAAAGCCGTAGAGTTATTTAATCAAGAAGCTATACAGTTGGATGATTTGGGACAACATCCACAAATTCCTACACTTTTATCATATTGTACTCAAGATGATAGACAGTATTTAGTCCAAGAATTTATTAATGGCTTAAATTTAGCTCAGGAATTAGCACAAAATGGCGCATTTAATGACAGCAAAATTCGGCAATTATTAATTGATTTATTGCCAGTGTTGCAATTTTGCCATAGCAAAGAAGTAATTCACCGAGATATTAAACCCGAAAATATTATTCGTCGTGGTAGTGATAACAGGTTAGTAATTGTAGATTTTGGTGCAGCTAAATCGGCTACAGCTACAGCTTTGAATCATACAGGTACAAGTATTGGTAGTCCTGAATATGTGGCACCAGAACAAATGCGAGGTCGGGCGATTTTTGCCAGTGATATTTATAGTTTAGGGGTAACTTGTATTAATCTTTTAACTGCGCGATCGCCCTTTGACAGTTATGATACCCATAACGCTGCTTGGATTTGGCGACAACATCTGAAAAGTTCGGTTAGTAACGAATTGGGTAAGATAATCGACAAAATGGTGGAAAGTATCCCTAACAAGCGTTATCAAACAACTGATGAAGTTCTTAAAGATTTGAATTTTCAATCTAATATTCAATCTCCCGCAGTTATCCCACCCACAATTATTAGTCAACCAGTTAATCAAACATCACAAACTTCTCCACCGACTTTTGTTTCGCAAACTCCTAGTCAAATTGAAAAGGAATTACTAGAAATTAAAACACAGTTTACAGGTGGTAAAGTGCAACCGCAAAATGTTCCCCAACAACCATCTGTTTCTACAAATAATCCTACCAAGCAGGATGCTGTAGATAAAGAATTGCAAGAAATGAGGGATAAGTTTTTGGGTAATGGGTGATTTTAACCTTTGATAAAAATTAATATCTGTGATCTAAAAAGATTGTAGAAACTTTTTTAAACCTCCCTGTATCCTATATTTTTTCACCAGATGTCTATTACCACCATATTAATTAGGTAACTTTTATGCAGATTAAAACCAAAACTTTCCAAGCCACTCCTAAACAATTAAAACAACTGCTTATATCTCACTTTTTTCGACAAAGAAAAAAACTATTAATTATGTGTTTTATAGGTATGGTAGTAACAGCAATTTTAAGCATTTTTAATATAACTTTGCTGGCCTGGACTGTGTATTTTGCGTGTCTCTTCCTAGTCTTGAGTTTGCCTCCTTTTCTAATGAATATGAAAAAAACTCAACCATCAGCAAACTTTTTACCCAGGTATTGGGAAATAGATTCAGAATTTATAACTATTTACTTTGAAGACGGTAGTCTGTCTAAATTTAGGTTTGAACATTTATGTAAAGCTGACAAAGTTGCTGAATACTATCTACTTTATTTAACTCCTGCTGGATATTTTCATTATCTCCCCATAGCTGCTTTTGAGAATGAGCAAGATATCAATCGCTTTGAGTTATTTTTAGAAAGTAAACAGTTAATGAAACTTTGGTAGTTTGAGGTAATAGTCATAGGAAAGAGAAATAAACCATAAAAACAACTTCTATGGTTTACTTTTTGAAAAATTTTTTACTTTGCTAATTAATATTGAGTCAAAATTTAAACAGTTAGTAAACCAGGGATCAAATTAGTTGGAAAATCAACAAGATCAGGAACAAGTGGATTCATTAGTAGATCATCAGTGATAATATTTTGTGGAATATTTTCTGGTAGCTCTAAATTATAACCTGGCAAAATTCCACCACTAATCAAAGCAGCTTGATTATCGCTTATTTGTTGAAAAATTTCAGTATTTTTGTCAATTCCAGAATTAATTATTCTCAGCATTTTTGAATGTGCCTAATGACAGAAACTATATCCAATTAAAGATAGAATATGTTTACTTTTTCTCTACCTTTTGACGTATTTTCAAAATGCTACTTTATGCTGTCTTTGACTACTGCTGTAAAATCATGAAAATTTATACACTGAGTTCATACTTATTCATACAATTTCTTGGGCTTCACGTCCACCAAAAACTGTTTTTTTAATATCTTCAATCTCACAATCTTCAACTGCCCACACTCACCTGTTCGCGCAAGCGTGCCGCAAGGCATAAGGGATTGCGTGGAGTACGTCACAAGAAGCGTAAAGTTATGACCTTGGAGTGCCGATTTTAAGAGTTGCTCTACCTTGGTGATTGGCACTCCCAAAAGCTGCCTAGAAATATTTTTTGTGATTCGTGGCGATCGCTCTTTGGTAAAGTAACTTTGATGATAGATTTGCGATCGCTCTCTGGGATAAGTAGGGCGATAGCCGAAGGTTTAAGCTTTGCTTATCATTCTTTGGTTAAAATTCAGCTAAAATAATGAAACAGCACAAAGCAGGTGTCATGATAATGCAGGCTATTTTTTGGACTGTAGAAGAAGTTGCCCAAAGAGCTAAACAATTTTACGAAAATGGCATTCGTCAACAAGTGGAATGTGATGATAACATTGGCAAAATGATTGTAATTGATGCGGAAACCGGCGAATACGGAATTGATAAAACTGGTGTAGAAACAGCAATAAAGTTAAAGCAGAAAAAACCAAATGCCAGATTATTTACGATGCGGATTGGTTATGATGTTGCTGTCAGCTTTGGGGGAGCGATTGAGCGTACTGTCAAATGATTTACGGGAGATTGATTGACGGGAAAGCCGTAGTGCCAGTAATTTTTCGTTTACCGACACAACCAGATTTTTCTATTGATTTTATTATTGATACTGGATTCAACGACCATCTTACCTTACCACCACAAGCAGTCAGTGCGATGAATCTGCCGTTATATTCCACTACCCTTGCCAGATTAGCCGATGGTAGAGAGGCGTTGTTATCTATACATTTAGCAACAATTGTTTGGGACAATCGAGAAAAAGTAGTCCCTATTTTAGCATCTGGTTTTAAACCTTTATTGGGAACAGCTTTGATGGCAGGATATCATCTGGAGATTGATTTTGAAGACAATGGTTTAGTTTTGTTAGAACAAATCCCACCCTCAATTTCATAGATTGAAGATGAGGAGCGATGGCGCAGAGCGCCCAGCGTAGCTGATCGCTTGATAGACTAAGCAGTGCGATCACACATTGGTTAAAATAGACTTGATGCGACGTGAGTTCGGGATAAGCTGAAACCCTTAATATTTCGTAGACTGAAAAGCCTATTCTCTCGTTGAGTAACTTCAAAGATACTATTAACCCGAACTGAGGTGAACTCAGGTATTTGTTTATAAATTCGGCGAAGTTTTACAATACGATTAAGGGCGGGAAAACCCCGCCCCTACAGCCAACCTTGCCCAAATTAACAGCAAGGACTGAATTTTAAAGCTTAACCAGAAGTATCTTACTTCTTAGCTTCAGCGATGGGAACCCACTCAGTGTGGAAAGTTCCTTCTTTATCGGTACGCTTGTAGGTGTGAGCGCCGAAATAGTCGCGTTGTGCTTGAGTCAAGTTTTGAGGTAAGCGATCGCGACGGTAACTATCGAAGTAATCTAAAGAAGCACTGAAAGCTGGAACAGGAATACCCAACTTAGCAGCAGTAATAATTACTTCCCGCCAAGCAGCTTGTCTATCCAGAATTGTTTGCTTAAATTCAGGAGCTAACAACAAGTTAGGTAATGCTGGATTTTGATCAAATGCCTTCTTAATCTTATTCAAGAAACCAGCGCGAATAATACAGCCACCCTTCCAAATCCGAGCCATTTCACCCAGATTTAGACCCCAATTATAGGTTGTAGAAGCTGTAGATAACAACGCCATACCTTGAGCATAAGAACAGATTTTGGAACAATAGAGCGCATCACGCACCATGTTTACAAAAGCCTTGATATCTCCGGTATACTTACCACTTGGGCCAGTAATTTGCTTAGATGCAGCAATCCGTTCATCTCTAATCGAAGAGAGAATCCGAGAATTAACAGCAGCTGTAATTGTAGGAATAGCAACGCCTAATTCCAAAGCAGTTTGTACAGTCCAACGACCAGTTCCTTTTTGTCCCGCAGCGTCAACAATCAAATCAACCAAAGGTTTCTTGGTTTCTGGGTCAACGTAGGGGAAAATATTCGCTGTAATCTCAATCAAAAATGAATTGAGTTCATCGGTTTTATTCCACTCAGCAAACACTTCATGTAGCTGTGCAGCACTTAAACCAGCCACATTTTTCAGCAAATCGTAAGCTTCTGCAATTAACTGCATATCGCCATACTCAATACCGTTGTGAACCATTTTTACATAGTGGCCAGAACCACCAGGACCAATATAGGTTACACAAGGGCCATCATCAACTTGAGCAGCGATTTTGTTGAAAATGGGGGATAGATACTCATAGGAACTTTTTGTACCACCAGGCATAAGAGAAGGGCCATTGAGTGCGCCTTCTTCACCACCACTCACACCCATACCGATATAACGTAAACCAGTTGGTTCTAATTCCTGAGTACGTCTTTCGGTATCTTCAAACCAAGAGTTACCACCGTCAATAATGATATCGCCTTCTTGCAACAAGGGCTTAAGCTGGGCAATTACCGCATCAACAGGCTTACCAGCTTGTACCATCACTAGGATTTTGCGGGGGCGTTCTAGTGCAGCAACGAATTCTTCGAGGGTAAAGGCTGCAACAACATTCCGTCCTCCAGCGCGTTGCGCCATGAAGGCATCGGTTTTTTCACGAGAACGGTTGTAAACTGCAATTGGGAAGCCATTACGCTCAACGTTTAGGGCTATGTTTTCGCCCATTACGGCTAATCCAATCACACCAAAGCTTTGTAGGGTCATATTTCAAATCTTCTTTTGGGTTTGGCTAACTCTTGCAGATCCTTTCACCTTTAAGGGTAAACCGAGATTTTGGCTTCACTCCTAAAGAAGACATTAAGAGTTGATATTAAGGACAAAAAACCCAAGTCATACAGATAATTAGTTTTAATTTGTATCTAAGTCAACAATTTAGTGACAAAATTTGCAAAATAGAAATACTGGCACATAAGAAACATTAAGGAGTATGAAAAAATGCTTGCCTATCTCCTAGCCTTAGTGGTCGCACTGGGAAGTTTAGCTATTTATCTATCAGCTTTCTTTTTTCCAGAAATCCATCGCAAGAATGACTTTATTTGGAGTGGAGTTGGTTTATTTTATGCCTTAGTATTATGGATTTTTGCACCCCGGATTACAGGAGGTTTGTTACTGGGTCATGTAGCTAGTGTGGCGCTTTTGGTTTGGTTTGGTTGGCAAACTCTATCATTACGTCGTCAACTGACTCCAGAGGTTCAACAAACGCCTATTCCCAGTCCAGAGTTAATTAAGGTCAGTGTACAAGAGCAGGTATCAAAGTTTTCTGTGCAGGAAAAATTTTCACAATTACCAGCATTAATTGGTAATGTTTTCAGTAGTGTGAAGGGGAAGGTACAGCAAACTGTGAGTAAAACCCCTTCTGTACCCACAAATAAACCTGCTGTAGTGATTATTGATAAAACTACTCCGATTCCAGCCGCAGTACCAGCGGAGGAAACCTCAACTGAAGCGGAAAGTGTTACCAGTGCAGAACCAACAGCAGAATTTGTAAGTGAAACTGAAGTCACCCAACCCGCAAACTTGGCAGAAAATGAAGTCATCACAGAAGCGGTAACTGTTCCCTCTCCTGAACAACCAACGGAAAGTGTTACCAGTGCAGAACCACCAGCAGAATCTGTGAGTGAAACTGAAGTCACCCAACCTGCAAACTTGGCAGAAAATGAAGTCATCACAGAAGCGGTAACTGTTCCCTCTCCTGAACAACCAACGGAAAGTGTTACCAGTACAGAACCAACAGCAGAATCTGTAAGTGAAACGGAAGTTACCCAACCTGCAAACTTGGCAGAAAATGAAGTCATCACAGAAGCGGTAACTGTTCCCTCTCCTGAACAACCAACGGAGTCTGTCTCCACAACTGAAAGCGAAGAATCTCAATCTGCAACTCTGTCAACAACAGCCGTGAGTGAGGAAGTTGTCTCAGATGCTTCTTCTGTTTCCCCTGGGGAAGCAACACCGGAAAAAACTCCGCCAACTGAAGGAAATGGTGATTAGGATTTAGTGCTGGGAATTGGTAAAATGTTCCGATTCCCAGACTGTTTGTTAATTTATCAGTGGAGTTAAGGGGAATCGAACCCCTGACCTCTTGAATGCCATTCAAGCGCTCTACCAACTGAGCTATAACCCCTTGAACTCTATAGAATCGGTTTTTTATTGATTTCTATAAGGTTTTTTTAGCTTTATTATTATCCAGGTTTCCGCCAATTAAGTCAAGAGATTTAGGTTAAAAAATATTAACTCTAAATTTTAAGCTTAGACGCTATGCAAAAAGCAACAGCTTAAGCGTTATTTGCTAAGATGTGATTCATTTGTATATTCTCTGGGTAGGAAAAAATGTTATTGGGAAATGGTGTAGCTGTAATTGTCTGGACTAAAAGACGCGGTAATTTAATTAGAATTATTTCGGCACGAAGGACAAATCATTATGAACGAAAAAGATTTGAAGAACATCTCACGTACTAATTGGCAAGCTTTAGATTCAATGTCAGATGAGGATATTGATTATTCTGATATTCCTCCATTAACTGATGAGTTTTTTGCTAAAGCAACTCTGCGAATTCCCGCATCACAAGCGAAAAATGTTATTCAGTTAGATCCTGATGTAATAGCTTGGTTTAAAGCTGATAATCTTGATTATCAAACAGCTATTAATGATATTTTACGTCGTCATATTGAAAGTAGTGGTAATCAAAAATCAGCTTAATCTCGTTCAATGGTGATTTTATCTGATAGCAAAGCGTGGCGCAAGCTATATCAGCAGGATGTCCAAGATTTAAGGATTTACAGAATGAGAAATATGATAAAATAAATGATTAATCAACTAATTAGCATTTGTCAAAGTTGATGCTGTGTGATGAATTATGGTCTATCAAAAAATGACTACTAGAGAAAAACTCATTCAAGAAATTAATCAATCTCCAGATTCTGTAATCGAGGAATTATTAGACTTTTTGTTATTTATCAAATCTCGTAGAAATCGAGTTGAGGATGAGGTAATATCTGAATCTGCTGCTGAAAGCTTTCGTCAAGGTTGGTATGATGTTGTTAATGGTAATACTTTGCCTGTTTCTGAACTTTGGGAAGGAATAGATGCAGAATGATTCACCTTTAGTTCAGGTTGAGGTAACAGCTAAATTTAAACGCAATTTGAGTATTTTAGCAAAAAAGTACCGCAGTATTCGTAAAGATATCCAGCCAATTATTGAACAGCTTCAATCAGGAAATTTACCAGGAGATCAGGTTTCAGGGATTGGTTATACAATTTTTAAGATACGGGTAAAAAACAGTGATATTCAAAAGGGAAAAAGTGGTGGATATCGGTTGATATATTATTTAAAAACTTCTACAAGGATTATTTTAGTTACTATCTATTCTAAATCTGATCAGGAAGATATTGCAGCCGAAGAGATTCAACAAATATTGGCTGAGTGTGAGCAGAATAAGATTGATGAATGAGCAAATTTTATATGATTGTCTGAATCAGGATTTCCAGGATTTTAGGATTTTCAGGATAAGGAAATGATTGATTAAGTTTGGCACAAATACACAAAGTAACAAAACAGCAATACTAGACATACGATAATAAATTATTTTATACTTAAGCAGTTAGTTATTACAACCTAACTATTTTTTATATAGCCTTGTGATGTAGGCTAGGAAAACTGATACATGAATGTTATAAGAACCTGGATTAAGAAAACACTTGATAAGTGGATTCAGCAAGGACAAGAAAATAAGCAAATCCTATTGTTCATTGGAAATTTCATTTTGGGTATGCTGATTGGATATGGATTTGGGTTACTGAGGATTCATGAGAGTATTTCTCATTATTGGGGGTTTGCTGCACTTAAAAACTGGTTGATGCAGACCTTCTCATTCTTTATGAGTTTCTCACCCAGTCTTGGCTTTGCGTCTGATGTGATTGCTTATCAAGCGGCGATTATTGCCATTGCAATACCTCTTAGTCTAGAAATCATTTCTCGAATCTCTGAACGCTACCAGTCAGGGGTGATTACTAAAGAGTTTAATCGACAGTGGCAAATCAAAGTGCTGCCATTTTTGGTAATTGCTAATGCGCTGTTAGGGGTTACATTGAAGTTTTTTGTAGACTCGAAAGTAGATACAGGCTGGCAGAAAATCCTTGCTTGGCTTATCTTCCTGCTTTTTATCGCAACCAATTTTTTACTCTTCTCTTTCTTTAAAAAACTCGGTCAATATGCAACTAAGACTAAGTTTTTATTGGATAGGCTATTCGATGATCTAACTCAAGTTTTACGTAGTGTAACTAGCAACGGACAAATGAGTGATAAGAGATTGCAAAAATCTCAAGAGGAATTCATTAGCGCCCTAGAAGGGATTGGTGATATTTTAGTATTTGAGACTAAAAATCGTAAAAATAACCAGTACCTTATTGAAGGTTTAAAACGAATTCAGGATATAGCAGAACAGTTTTTTGCTCTGCAAAATAGCCAACCTGAAAAATTTTTGAAATTGCTGTATTCTCATGAAATACTTCAGTTGTATAAGCCAAATAAGCTGGAAGTATCATGGAGGCTAGAATTTTCCCCAGAAAAATATTTAGTTGCGCTTATGGCCATAGTAAACCAATTCCTCCGCATACATGAAGCCGCACTGGAGTTTAAAAACCGTGAAATTGCTCGTTTATCACTGAACAACTTAATTTGGCTTTTGAGGGATTTATCTCAAGATATAAATCATAACCACTCTATAAAAACATTACTGCGTGTTCTAGCTGACCTACGCTACACTAACCAGCAAATTCAGGACGAATTTTCTCGTATACTATCTATTACTTGGTACACCAGTGTTGTATTTAAAGACTCATTCAACGTTAAATATCTAAGCGAATTTGATAGTTATTTTGTCTCTGGTATTAGTAAAATTATTTCTAGTCGTCAAACTCAACTATTTGATCAATTAGTTTATACACTGCATGATTCTGGAGATATCAAACTCAAACATAGCTACCAATCTATAGTTACAGGACTTCAAAGCTTGTTAAGACAGTTAGAATACCAGGTCTACAAAGAAGCAAATCAAACTGAGCAGCTTGGTAAAAAACTTAATAACCTAAATTTTTTAGCAAGTCAATTGCAGACACAAGAGCAAGTAAATCAGTGTTTAGAGTTATTTAAAGAAGTAAAAGATATCATTTTGCACTACTTTAAATCTGCTAATCAGGAAGAAATTCAGAAGCACTTAGAAGAAATTCATAATAACCTAGTATTTCGCTTCAAATTCAATAACTTAATTTATTTAATGTTTGACATTGGTGCTTACTGTATTTTCAAGAATCGCTATGACTATATTTATAAATTGTGGACATTTAGGCAACCAAATGATGCAGATGCAACTTGGTTAGGACATGACATAGTACCAGGTTCTTTACTTGGTCTGTTCAATTTCTATTTTCAAAAACCTTTTGGTTCTCCAATATCATGGGATAATCATCACGGAAGTAGTTGGTATTTTGACCAATATTTCTTAATTTTGTTATTGCGTGAATTTTTAAACTCACAAATTACAACTAATCAAGATAGACAAAATCTTGTTAGCACCTTTCAAATACCAGATGATATTAATTCTCGTGTTTTAAGTAATATTCGATACGAGGTAAATCGCCTTATTCCTATTGCGAGAGAACTTATTAACCTGTCAGACTCACTTCAAATTCTAGGTTTCAATACAAATCAACTGAATGATGCTATTGAGGATGGACTGATTATTTTTCTTGAAAGTTTAAAACCTAAAGCTGATAAACAGTTAGAGAAACAATTACGTAGCCAAAAGATTAGTAAGACAAAAGTAGAACAGTTTAAGTCGTAATTCTTTAAAGGCTATAATGAACAAACGTCAGTGAGATATCTATTTAAGCATTTTAGCTTATATGAGGACAGTACCCATGACATAGGAGATGTAAATCTAACACTCGGTTTAAATGAAATTGCTCCCAAACCAATATTTTTTGAGGAATGGTATGTAGATTACGGCAATAGAGGATTCTTTTATGGTCAAGACTTAGCAAACCTGGAAAATGCAGAATTAATAGTTAAAATTTTGAAGGCTTGTCACCTCAGTGAGAATATTACTTTAGACAATATTATTAATATTGCTAGTAATGGTAATGATATAAATAATCTCATCATCATTGGAGTTAATGCTAGATTTCATGACTTTTTATATGATTATCATCGCTTCAAGGCAGCAGGAATTGATGGAGAGCTAGAGCTAAATATTCCTGAATTTCGGGGTTCATATATTCATGGAGCTTCTAAAATTCCAGTTTTTAATTACTCTTGTAATCGCATACCAACAGAAGAAGGTATTCCAAATCAAGCTACTCTTGTTATTGACAAAAATCACTTAGGCAAACTGATTCAATATACACCAGCTACAGCAGATGAACCCTATCAGATAGAACAGCATTTTGCTTTTCGTATAAGCGCATTTGCTGAAGATGAAATGCTGATGAATGAATTACTGCAACAGCCTCCTGATTTTGTTGTAGCCAAAGGTGATGAAGCCGATCAAAGAGCTTACTTAGAAACTCAGGTTTTAATAAAGATTTATGAAAAACTAAATCTGGAAATCGATCAAACATTTGTAGGATATCTTATTCCAGAAGCAGATTTTGAATTTGATTAGAACAAAGTCATCAATAACAGTAAATCCGATAATTAATCAAAAAACAAACTTGCATCAACATGAAAAAATTTTCCTAACATTTCAGCTTGTTCTCGCTTCACTCCCACCTCACCATTAATCACCTGAGAAACTAACTCACTCGCACCAAAAATAGGAACTAAATCATCTGTTGCTAAATCCCGCGCTTCCAATAAATGTAAAATTCTCGAACGAGGTGTAGAAACATTTAGCTGATAATGCTGATTTTCAAAATCTTCAATTAGCCTTACCAATAATTCTAATAACGCATCTTCTTCTGGTGTCAAATCAGAGCGAGAAATTAACTCTTCCACAACTGCCAAAAGCCGATCATTTTCTTCCTCAGTTTTAATAACTCGTGGTTGAGACTGAGAAAGTAATTTGCTGTAGACTTCTGAATCAAAAGTAACGGTCATTTTTCCAGTAGTCTTTGTCATATTCTGCATGAGTTAAGACATATTTAATATAGATGACCTGGCTCTCATAGTTAATACTAGCAATTAAACGGTATTTATTGCCTTTAATATTAAAAACTGTCAAATTACCAACAGATTCAGCCTTGGGATAAACAGACTGTACCTCTACTAAATTACCCCAATTAGCTTTACTAACAGTAAAATATCTATCAGGAATAATTTTTTCCATAAAACTTTTTCCCCCAAGGGGTTTAATTTCACATTTAGGCAAAATTTGTCTCAGAAGTCTTATATCATAACTACCAGAGTTTCCTTCACAATAAAGAACACTTACAGACACAAGACTCCTCCTGATAGCCGATATATGTCATTTTCACTAATGACATTACTTACCGCTTCGGAATGGGTTGTGATAATGAATTGACAAGTTGGTGCAATTCTCATTAATTGACCTGTAAGAAATTGAGATGATGAGGGATGTAAATTTAAGTCTATTTCATCAATTAAGACTACTGAATATGCAATTTGCTGTCTAACAAACTCGTATAGTATAGGAAAAATTGATTGCTCACCAGCAGACATCTCAGCAACGTCATAAGTTCGATTTCCATCATTGAGTAAGAAGTATGTAGTTTCTTCTGTGGGAGAATCTATGCTAGGCAGTTCTTCTAAATTTTCTGCAAAATAACGATCAGGGAATACCTTTTTATATAATTTTTCTAGCTGTTGGAGGTAATCATTTTCAGGATTAATACCTGCTTCTTGTCGGCGTTTCCAACGAATTAGATATTGCCGTAAACGACCAACACCTAATTCAAAAGAAGTTTCACTTCGGGAGCATCCACTTTTGGAAGAAACACCCAATCAAACAGCAAGTAAGCCATTGAGATAAGCGCAACGAACAGAGAGGATGTGATTGACACTTTCAACATTCCACTGTGCGCCAGAAATTTTTATCCTTAAACCAATTTGTTTAATTGCAGATTCAACTGCACCGGAACCAATAGAACATAATTGTTCAGCTTGATAATAGCTGTAGTTGACAATGCGAGAAAAGTGTTTTTCCAGATAAGCAATGAAATTTTTAGCTTGTTTACCTCGGCAATGATTAAATAAAGTCTTAGCTGCTTCTACTTGACCTTGCCATAATAAAGTTTCAGCAGCCTTAAGTCGCTTTAAAGACCCACCAACTTTATAAAGATTTTCTTTGAGGTGATACCAATCCAAAATTTCACAGCGAGAAAACTGGTCTTGACCAAATTCCCTCACCAGATTCCACACACCATCGTGACCATCTCCTAAGCAAACGAGAGGGTTCACCAACTGTTGGCTATTGACATAATCAATTAATGATTGGTTGTCATCAAAAAATGCACCATAGTAAATCCCTTGCAGACGCACAGTTTTATAGTCTCGCCAGTGACAACCGGCTAGTGGTTTACCTCGCAGTCGAACTTTTCCTCCATCTACACTTACTTCCGAAACGGCTTGTTTTGCAAGTGGTAGTTGAAAATCTTGTGACAGCACTAATTTTTGTTGCGTTGAGTGACCAACTTTTATTCCTGTTAATGCCTCTACCTCGATTTCTGCATTTTGATATGAAACATTCGCTGATAGTCTCAAACAACATTTTTGAAGTAATGGACTTAATCTAATTCTTGGCTTTACACCCAGTTTCTGTAACTGTTTAGTTTTTAATTTCAGTTCTCCAACTAGGCTTTTAATTTTCCTAGTTTTACCTACTTTTGTACCTGTTTTTTGTTCAACAAAAAAAGGGCTATTTCTGGACTTACACTTTCTAGTATTTGGCTACGAACTTTTTTTTCTATACTTTCTAGGTCTGTTAACTGACTCTTATCTGCTTGTTCATACAGTAATGTTGCCAGTTCTCTTACACAGGCTTTGATTCTTTCTTCTATATCTTGGCTCATAGTCTTTGATACGCTTTTTTATCTCTTCTTACATTCTCCCATATTTTGTATATCTTCCAAAAGTGGATGCTCCCTTTCACTTCTCAGTTCTTTATTACCTTCTCCTGTTTCTTGACTGGGAGTTCCTAAATTCCGAAACTGATCAAACCAAAAAATTCCCGGTAATCTAGAAAAGTAATTTCTAACTGATTGATCACCACGATTAATAAAACTTTGTGTGTAATAGCGTCCTCGAAACTGGGCGCGTTCCTCTGGAGTGTTACCAGCCTTCCAATGTTCTCCATTTAAAATAACTTTAACTACACGACTATTTCCCGGTGTAATAAATGAATCGGGACGAAAATCAGGTGGTAGAGAATAATACCATCTTTTTGCAATTTCACGAGTTACTTCTAGTTCTTCTTCTTCAAAAGATACTTCTAATTCAATTCTTGGTGTTCCCCATCGCCAATAACGTCCAGGTAAAAAGCCAATCCAATCAAAATCAGAAACTTTTTGAATGCGTCCAGTTGCTAATGCTAATGGTAAAGCGATCGCTTGTAATAATGTTGTTTTGCCAGAACCATTATCACTTAGAATCAGAAAGCGATCGCTCACTTCATCAAGGATTTTGTTTTTAAAAGAAATCCTCAAATCTTGAAATTTTTTGAAGTTTTGAATATACAGTGATTCTACCTTCATTTGCTAGTCGCTTTTTTTGGTTGAATTACCCTGATCATATCTTCATAATCATGATTTTAGCTTGCGCCCATACAATAATAAATCTGACACATCCCCCCAACTACCCAACAAGCGGTAAAATTAACATCCAACCCCAAATTGCACCCCTTGATATGTATTGCGACTACCTGGTACAAATCCTCACCGCCCGCGTATATGATGTAGCCCAGGAAACACCACTGGAATATGCTCCCAACCTCTCGAACCGCATCAACAACAAACTGCTGCTGAAGCGGGAAGATATGCAGTCTGTCTTCTCCTTCAAGCTGCGGGGTGCATATAACAAAATGGTCAACTTGCCTCCAGATTTACTGAAACAAGGTGTGATTGCGGCTTCTGCGGGAAATCATGCCCAAGGTGTGGCCTTGGCTGCCCGTCGCTTGGGTACAAAAGCAATTATTGTCATGCCGGTGATTACGCCCCAGGTAAAAATCAATGCGGTCAAAGCACGGGGAGGAGAAGTTGTCCTACATGGCAATAACTATGATGATGCTTATGCCCACGCCCGGCAATTGGAAGCGGAAAAAGGGTTAACTTTTATACATCCTTTTGATGATCCTGATGTGATTGCGGGACAGGGAACTATTGGCATGGAAATACTGCGACAATATCAACAACCTATCCATGCAATTTTTGTGGCTATTGGTGGGGGGGGTTTAATTTCCGGGATTGCAGCTTATGTGAAACGGTTGCGTCCCGAAATCAAAATTATCGGTGTGGAACCTGTAGATGCTGATGCTATGTCTCAATCTCTCAAAGCCGGTCATCGGGTGCGGTTGTCTCAGGTGGGGTTATTTGCTGATGGGGTAGCGGTGCGGGAAGTGGGGGAAGAAACCTTCCGGCTGTGTCAGCAATATGTGGATGAAATTATTTTGGTGGATACGGATGCTACCTGTGCAGCGATAAAAGATGTGTTTGAGGATACACGATCTATTTTAGAACCTGCTGGAGCATTGGCGATCGCAGCTGCTAAAGCCTACGCAGAACGAGAACAAATCCAAGGACAAACCCTCATCGCCGTGGCTTGCGGTGCTAACATGAACTTTGACCGCTTGCGGTTTGTGGCAGAAAGAGCAGAATTTGGGGAACGTCGAGAAGCGATTTTTGCGGTGAATATTCCCGAAAAACCAGGAAGTCTGCGTCAGTTTTGTGAATGTATTGGTAACAGGAATTTGACTGAATTTAATTATCGCATTGCTGATAATAAAGAAGCTCATATTTTTGTCGGAATGCAAATAGAAAATCGCGCCGACGCAGCTAAAATAGTTGATAAATTTGAAGCCAGTGGTTTAAAAACAATTGATTTAACCGATGATGAATTAACAAAATTGCACCTGCGGCACATGGTCGGTGGACATTCTACCCTGGCTCAAAATGAATTATTATATCGGTTTGAATTTCTTGAACGTCCTGGTGCATTAATGAAATTTGTCGGTTCTATGTCTCCCGACTGGAATATCAGCTTATTTCACTATCGCAACAACGGCGCAGATTATGGGCGAATTGTGGTGGGAATGCAAGTACCACCCCATGAAATGAAAGAATGGCAAATATTTCTTGATTCCTTGGGTTATCACTATTGGGATGAAAGCCAAAATCCCGCCTATAAATTGTTTTTAGGTTAAGAAGTCCTGAAAACTTTTTCCTATGGATCTAATTACTTGTAGCTCACCCTAAAAGCCTAGAAATTGCCCTGATCAATTCCTCTGGTTCAATCGGTTTGGCGATATGCTGTTGAAAGCCTGCTTCTAGTGCTTGTTGCTGATTGAAATCTCCGGCATAAGCAGTCAGGGCGATCGCCGGAATTTGTCCACCCTGCTCTGGTGGCAAGGCTCTGATCTGTCGCATCAGCATATAGCCATCCATTTCTGGCATCCCAATATCACTTATTAGTACATCAGGTTGGGAACGCATTAAAGCTGTAAGTGCTTCAAGAGCGGAAGCGGCTGTAATCACCCTTGCCCCAGCTTGTTCCAATACAAACTCAATAAAGTCTCTTGTATCGGTATCATCATCTACTACTAAAACTTGGACACTATTTAAATCAAGAGATTGTGTTAATGATTGAGGATCTGGATTGACCATTGGTTGAGAAGGCATAACCGGAAGTCTAAGTGTGAATGTGGCTCCCAAACCTTCGCCCTGGCTCTGGGCTTGAATCGTTCCACCATGCAATTCAATCAAGTGACGGGCGATCGCTAATCCTAATCCCAGTCCACCAAACTTGCGGGTAGTTGTGCTATCTGCCTGACGGAAGTAATCAAACATATAGGGGAGAAAATCAGGAGAAATGCCTTTTCCGGTGTCACTGATAGTAATTTGAGCTTGATTGTCAACCTGTTCTAATAGCACCTTAACCCGACCACCTGCGGGTGTAAATTTAACGGCATTGGAAAGCAAGTTCCAAACTACTTGCTGCAAGCGGGTTGAGTCACCCAAAACCTTTTCCACTTTAGAATCAAGGTTTGCCTCTATCTGAATAGATTTAGCTTCTGCCGCCAGTCGCACGGTTTCCAGCGCCGCTTGAATCATTGATGCTAAATTAATCGGGCTGATTGTCAGATGGAGCTTGCCTTGCAAAATCCGGGAAATATCGAGCAAATCTTCAATCAATTCAGCTTGCAGCTTGGCATTACGCTCAATAGTTGCCAGAGCTAACTTTGTCTTTGACTCATCTAGTTTACTGTTTTGCAGCAGTTTTGACCAACCAAGGATGGGATTGAGTGGCGATCGCAATTCATGGGACAACACCGCTAAAAATTCATCTTTAATCCGGTTGGCCGCTTGGGCTTCTTCCCGTGATGCTTCTGCTGCTGACCGTGCTTGCTGTTCTGCTTGATATAACTGGGCATTTTCCACGGCGACAGATGCCATTTGCGCTAACTGCATCAGAATTGCTTCATCAGCTTCGGTAAAATCACCCTCATATTTGTCGGAAAGTTGAATCAACCCGATATTTTGTTCGTCCTGTCCTACCAGGGGAGCAGCCATCCAGCCGCGCATGGGAGGATGGTTTTTTGCCTCTTTGCCAAAGCCTCGCCAAAAAGGATGTGCCTCTAATTCGGTTTGGGTCATCCTAATTGGGCGATTCAGGCGACACACCAAGGCATAGATACCAGACCCATCTGGCTTTTGATCGTAATTTTGCCACTGAGCATACTTGTCAGACAAATAGATAGCGGTAATTGCCTGTGACCAATTCTGGTCAATCGTCATGCTGGTGACAGATTGGTGAACACCAATAATAGATGCTGCCTGATCCGTGATTACCTGCAAAACTTGTTCAACGGAAAGGGCAGAATTATGGATTGCTACTGCTGCGGTGGTCAATCCCTGCAATTGGTTGATGTAGTGGTGTTCACGGGCAAGTAGACGTTCGCGTTCCAGTTCCGCTTGTTTGCGATCCGTAATGTTGCGGCTAACAGTTGCTAGACCAATCGGCTGATTTTTCGCGTTTGTGATGTGAAAAACGTTGTAAATCATCCACAATGGTTCACCAGTCTTAAAATGACGGAAACGAATTTCCACTTCAGCCTTTCCCTCACGAAAAACACGGGGGAAAAATTCATTGACGATAAAATCCTGATCTTCAGGAAAGAAAAATTCCCTGACTGGAGTTTCGCTATATTGCTGTGTGTCATCTAGCCCAACTAACTGCCTGGCTGCTTTATTGACATAAAACGGTACAAAATTCATATCGCACATCCCGATAAATTCCGTGCTGTTATCGGCAAAGGAAACAAATTTTTGGACTTCCAGTTCCGCTTGTTTGCGATCGCTAATATCTGTGACGAAAACCGTCAGTCCATCGGGCGAAGGATAAACTCGGTGTTCATACCAACGATTCCAGGTGGTGTAAAGATACTCAAACTGGAGGGGCGTTTGTTCACTGAATGCCCGCTGAAATTGAATGTAAATATCAGTGCTAATGGTATCTGCAAACAAGTCCCATAAGCTGTGATTGAGAATCTGCTCACGCTCCATTTTCATGATCTGGCAAGAGCGATCATTGGCATAGGTGAAACACCAGTGGCGATCGAGGACATAAAACCCGTCATTAATACTCGATAAAATAGTTTCGATTTTTTGCTTGGCCGTTTCTGCTTCCAGTCGTAGCAACTGCTCTTTTTGCATGGCATCTCGCCGCAGTTGCGCCAGTTTTAAAGTTGCCTCGACTCGTGCTAACAATTCACGGGCAGAAAAGGGCTTGATTAGATAATCATCGGCTCCAGCTTCTAATCCTTCGACTTTTGCTTCATCTCCGGCTCTAGCAGACAGCAAAATGATAGGAATTTCGCGGGTATGCTGGTTACTCCGCAAAGCACTGAGCAGACCAAAGCCATCCAAACGGGGCATCATCACATCCGTCAGTACCAAATCCGGTAGATGATGAGCGATCGCCTCTAATGCCGCTATGCCGTCAGTAGCAGTTTCTACCACATATTGACTACTCAGCAATCGCTTCACATACTCCCGCATATCAGCGTTGTCATCAACTAGGAGAATGCGAGGAGAGGAAGGTGACAGGTGACAGGTGACAGGTGACAGTGGACAGGTGATAGGTGATGGGTAAAATTCTTCCCTGCCCCCTGCGCCCTGCTCCCCTGCCTCTTCCGGTAGCCAGCGCAAAACTTCTTCCACGTAAGGGGCTGCACCTAATGCGGTGGAAGCTAAGGTTCGTGTTGCCTGAATGCGATTGTGGGGTAAATGGGCTTTGCCGGTGGGAATGGTGATAGTAAAGGTTGTACCTTTGCCTTCCACACTTTCAACCTGCACCTGACCACCATGCAGCCGCACTAACTCCTGCACTAATGCTAGTCCAATGCCTGAGCCTTCTTGAGTTCTGCCCCGCGCTCCTTCGACTCGGTGAAACCGCTCAAACAATAGGGGCAATTCTGCTTGAGGAATGCCAATTCCTGTATCACTGACTTTCAATTCCACCTGGTTTTTTACTTGTCGCAAGGTGAGAGCGATCGCTCCATCAAAAGTAAACTTAAAGGCATTGGAGAGCAGGTTGAAAATAATCTTTTCCCACATTTCCCGATCTATGTAGACGGGTTCTGATAGTCGCTCACAGGTGACAATCAACTGTAAGCCTGCCTGTTCGATTGCCGAACGAAAGACACTGGCTAATTCGGCGGTAAAAGTGGCTAAGTCAGTGGGTTCATATACAGCTTGTACCCTTCCCGCTTCTATGCGCGAAAAATCTAGTAGTGTATTTACCAGTTTTAATAAACGTAATCCATTGCGATGTATCAAAACGACCTGCTGCCGCTGCCCTTCTGACAGGTCATCTGCTGCTAATAGCTCCTCTAACGGACTCAACATGAGAGTTAAGGGAGTCCGAAATTCGTGGGAGACATTGCTAAAGAAAGTGGTTTTGGCGTAATCGAGTTCAGCTAAAGCTTCTGCACGGTTGCGTTCTTCCTCATACGCCTGAGCATTGGCAATACTGGCAGCAATTTGCGCTGACACCAAATTCAGGAATCCTTGGTAGTTATCGTCAAACAGCCGGAATGGGTTTAAACCCGCCACCAATACACCCGCTTTACCCGTCGGTCCCGATGGTGGGATTGGCAATACCACAGCTTGATGGGGTGAGCGATTCCATGCTCCGGTTGGCAGGTCACGAAATAGTGATTCTAAATCAGAAATCAAATACGGTTTATGGCTTGTCAAAACTTCTGCAAAGTGCCAGAGCGAATCATCATCAAGCGCAACAATTTCAGGAACAGCTAAATGCCCTCGCTCAATTCCGCAAGTTCCAGCTAAAACCACGCATTGTCGAGCAGGATCAAGCAAATAAATCATCGCAAACGGCAGGTCGTAGGGATTGGTTGCCAAACAGTTGGCGCTGAAAGTGCAGGCTTCATCAAATGTACGAGCTTCTACCGTTTTGGCTGCCAATTCCTTTAATAATGCTAACTGGCGTTCTCCAATGATCCGGGGTGTATCGTCCGTATTGGCACAAATAATCCCCCCGGTGCTGCCGTCATCATTGGGAACAGGGCTATAGGAAAAAGTGTAGTAGGTTTCCTCTGGGTAGCCATTGCGCTCCATAATTAGCAGCAAGGCTTCATCGTAAGTACCTTGATTTTGGAATAGTGCTGTTTCTGCACGAGGACTTATTTGATCCCAAATTTCTTGCCAGACGACAGCAGCTTTTTGACCAAGTGCCTCTGGATGTTTGCCTCCGAGAATGGCTCTGTAAGCATCGTTGTACAGGTTGATCAGGTCGTTACCCCACCAAACAAACATGGCTTGGCGAGAGGTTAACATAATTCGCACGGCTGTTTTCAAGCTTTGTGACCAAGTTTCGACCGCACCGAGCGATGTTTGCGACCAATCGTGCGATCGCATGAGTGCCGCCATTTCACCATTGCCGATAAAGAGATTTTCAGAGATATTAAAGTTTATCTCATGGGTCACAGTTACAGCCCTCGAATCACGGTGCTGGTTAAGCTTCCCCGGTCTGTTGCTTGCCCCCGAAGGCTAGACGCGGGGATTTCCGAAGAGTCCATAAAAAGACTTTCTTAGGCTGACTTAAACAACCTCTACTGATTCGGGCTAAATCAAACTTAGCCATCATCGCTACTTTACGGATAATATTTGCAGCCCCATTACAGTCCGCATTTATCTTGATTCCGGTTAAAGTTTTAAACAAACCACGATTTATTCTAACACCACTACTTTTCTACCCTGGTTTAAAAACACGGGGCGTGACCTTGCTCCCGTATTATTTACGTATCCATTGATACGGAACTAGTATATGGAACTTAGCTGGTCTCTTATTTGAGCGCAGCGATCGCCGCATTCATCATTTATTTTCCCTTTTGCCTACTCTTGAGCCACCACAACATCTGTTGCTTTAAAGAGAAACGCTATAACCCAGCCCAGCCATAAATTTTGTTCTTTACACCCCTTGACTCCTGGAAAATTACCTGTTATATTTTCTAGGACAATTAATCAGTCTGCCTAATCCCAATCCCTAAGCTATGTATTAGGACAACTGGGAACGGAGGAACCAAATTTGGGGCTAATCTTTCTAGATTTCGGAATTTGAAATCCACAATCTATAGAAGAAGAACATCTCTCAGTTCTAGCCCGTCAGCTAACTTCGTCGGCATTGGGAGGAGACTGAACGAGCAACATTATTACAAGTAATGTCCTGTTCTCGTCAGTATCCTTGGCTGGTAACTTTGCGCTTCGTTTTACCTGCCCTCGACCTTTGAGGAGAGGATAATCATACCTTCAATTCTAGCGTCTGTGGCAGGATTAGTTGCCTTGAGGTGAAACTCAACTATGTTCCAGACTATACAAAATCGGATTGCGCTTATTTCCGTTGATGGTGATCCATCTGCAAAAACTGGTCAAGAAGAAGCTGGGGGTCAGAATGTTTATGTGCATCAAGTAGGTATGGCTTTAGCGGAACAAGGCTGGCAAGTGGATATGTTCACTCGTCGCAGTAGTCCGAGACAAGCAACAATCGTACCCCATCATCCCAACTGTCGCACCATTCGGTTAAATGCTGGGCCAGCAGAGTTTATTGGACGAGATCATTTGTTTGACTATCTACCGGAATTTGTGGCTGAATTTCAGAAATTCCAACAGCAGCAAGGATTATATTATCCCATAGTGCATACCAACTACTGGTTATCTGCTTGGGTGGGTATGGAACTGAAAAAACGTCAACCACTGATTCAAGTGCATACTTACCACTCTCTAGGGGCAGTTAAATACAGAAGTGTGGGTCATATTCCCGTGATTGCTATCCAAAGGTTAGCAGTGGAAAAAGCCTGTTTGGAAACAGCAGACCGTGTGGTTGCTACCAGTCCCCAGGAACAAAAGCATCTGCGAATACTAGTTTCTCACAGGGGACGAACAGAAATGATTCCCTGTGGTACTGATCTTCAGAAATTTGGTGGACTTCCCAGGTTAGAAGCCAGGGAAAAGCTAGGAATTGCCCCTGATGCCAAAATGGTTTTTTATGTTGGGCGTTTTGATAGGCGCAAAGGAATTGAAACTCTGGTCAAAGCCATTTCCCAGTCTAAGTTTAGAGGTGAGGGAAAGCTGAAACTAGTAATTGGTGGTGGTAGTCGTCCTGGTTACATTGATGGCATGGAGTGCGATCGCATTACCAACATTGTTGCAGAACTAGGACTCGAAGATATAACCATCTTTCCTGGTAGCCTAGATCATAGCATCCTCCCTTACTATTACGCTGCCGCTGATGTCTGCGTTGTTCCTAGTCACTACGAACCTTTTGGGTTAGTGGCTATTGAAGCAATGGCTAGTCAGACTCCCGTTGTTGCTAGTGATGTCGGTGGATTGCAATTTACAGTTGTACCAGAAGTTACAGGTTTACTCGCTCCCCCCAAAAACGACTTAGCTTTTGCAGATGCTATTGACCGCATACTTGCTAATCCATCTTGGCGTGACGAATTAGGTGTAGCTGGACGCGAACGGGTAGAAATTGCTTTTAGCTGGAATAGTGTGGCTTCTCGACTATCTCAACTTTATCTGCGGCTGATGATGCAAGCAGCAGAACAATATCAAAACCAACCTCAGATTTTTGCAGCTTAACAAGGGGTGAACTAGAGTCAAAGTCCCCCTTTTTAAGGGGGATTTAGGAGGATCTGAAAATTCCTTCTTATGGTACAGGACTTACGCAAATGGCATATTAGTAGGGTGCGTCAGACTTCATAAATCCTGCAAATAAACAGATATTTGATACCTGACGCACCATAAAATAGATGTTTGGTGTGACACTTGCGTAAGTCCTATGGTATATACATAGATTAAAAAATATCTTCACCTTAGTTAGATATAAAGATTTTTTTATTTAGCTAAAATTAGCTAATGATAATAACAGCGAAAACTTACAGCAGGTTTCACCTAATTATACCAAAGTAGAGACGTTACATACAACTTCTCTACACTTCTCTACAAGGATTTTAAAGATTGTTTTGTGGTTCATTTGCCTGAAAATCGCTGTAATTACACTTAAACCCATCCTGTAGTTAAGTAAAACAAAAAATGAAGATAAAAAGAAGCACACTATTCAAATAATATAGCCCATCTATGATTTGGATTAAAAAAGCATGAAAATTCCTCCAGAAATAACCTATCGTAATCTAGATAAATCAGAAGCAATTGATAATTTAGTTCATGAAAAAATTGCCAAATTAGAGCATATTTGTAATTACATCAATAGCTGTCACATTGCCATTGAAAAAATACATGACCGACCGCGGACGGGTTCTCCATATCGAGTCAGAATTGATCTCACAATTCCCCCTGGTCATGAACTAGCAGCAGAAAAAAATCCCGGTGAAGGTATCCAATATCAACCGCTAGAAGCAGTAATTAGAGAAACCTTTGATGCCATGCGTCAGCAGTTAACTAAAATTACTCAACGGCAACGTCCAAGTGAACAAGCTAACAGACATACTGAAGCGCAAGAAAATACAGCTTTTGTGACTAAGTTATTTCGAGAAAATGGCTATGGTTTTCTGAAAACTTTAGATGGTCAAGAAATATATTTTCACCACAATAGCGTTTTACATAATGACTTTGACCGTTTAGAAATTGGCACCGGTGTAAATTTTTCTTGGGAACAAGGTGAAGAAGGACCCCAAGCCAGCACCGTAAAAATAGTTGATAAACCTGGTGTGCGTGTTGGTAAATCCTCAGAAACGCTTGTAGAACCGCCATTAGACTGGCAGGAATAGGTGTATGAACACACAAACTGATGAATTGAAAAAAACTGCATCTCAATTACTGGCAGCTATGCTATCTAATCCCCACATTTACCCCCAACTTAGTGATGCAGGAGGTTATGGAAATATGGAACAGCAATTAATTATTGCCTCTGTAGAAATGGCAGAAAGCTTAATTCAGTATGTCGAAAAATCTCATCCACAAAATGAACGGGGTAACTAGTGCCAACTAAAAATCAATAAAAATAAAAGTTTGTAGTTAGTGATTCAGTGCCAACTACAAACTATGAAGAATTAACAATTTTTCACTAATCATCCCTTCTGCCTTCATTATTTTCTACCACGTCCTGTGAGATTATCTTGAATAGAACGAGCTAGACGTAAATGTTCTTCCAAAAGAGGCAAATTTTTTGTTGCCCAATTTTTCAAATCTTCATCATCACCTTGTTGAGATTGACGACGATATAAAGCAATATCTTTGTTATGATCTGCTACCATCTGCTGGATGTATGCTTTATCAAAATCAGCACCAGACAACTTTTCTAAATTGGTTTTTATTCTTTTATTTTCTTTACCAATATCTGAAGGAAAATTAGCACCTTTTTGATTAGCCAAGTCTTGAAGTTCTTGATTGAATTGCGTATGATCTGCAACCATACGTCTGCCAAATTCTTTTACTTCATTACTTTCAGCTTTTTGCTCTGCTAGTCGTCCTAATTCAATCTCCGCTAAATTACCCTGAGCAACTTTAGTGATAAACTGCTGGTCACTCTGATTTACATTATTTTGAGTCAATTGCATGGGTATTAAATTTGGATGAGATAAAGCAATTTTGTGTCCATAAGTAATGGTAAATAAGCTGGATGTTAACAAAACTGCCATGACAATTGGTTGTTTGTTCATGATTCGATTTCCCCATAATTGCCTTATACAAATCCTCAAAAATCTAACAACAGATCCACAGGATTTATTTGGAATTTTGTTCGCGTAGCGTCTCCGTTAGGCAAAGCCGTGCCGAAGGTAGGAGATATTTTGAATTTAAATTAACGGTGTACAAGTTCTAACAAATTAATTGTTTGTGATCTAGAACTAGATGGACTATCCCAATAATCTGCTTTATTTATATTCACTTTTAGCAAAGCTAAATTAGCTTCATCTATTCCTTGAGGAAACCAAGTTTGTAATTTGGGTTGCCATTTTTCTTGTAATTTATTCCTGTCTCTTACTATTTCTGCTGTACCTAAAATAGAAACATATCTCTGTTTATCAGGTGAAGAAAAATTCACATTCACCTGTTGACGATGTTCAATTTCAAATACTTTATGAGAATCAGCAGAGGTAAAGAACCAGAGTATGCCATCAGCATCTATTTCACTAAAGATAGACATAGGACGACTATGTAAACTACCATCATCATCGACTGTAGTTAACATTACATATTCAATGTCTTTAATCAGTGTGCGTAACTGATTAATTTGTTGATTACTGTCGTTTGAATTTGTCATTGATTTGTTTTTAGTAAGTAACGGTTGAGGAGTAAAACCAGGTTTACTGGTTATCAACTATTTTTTTAGTATGAATATTTTTAGATTCCGATTACATGAATCTAAAGGTATAATTCCTCAACAAATAAGCTATATGGTATATAACCCCAGAGATATTTTTGTAATCAAAATATTCATTTTGGATAATAGTGAATAAATAATTCTGTAACTTGAGGCTGAGGTCAAGAGATTGTTGTTTAATTATACTTATATAGGGATTAGAACTTGTGATAATAATGGAGATTAAAAAATGGCATCTACATTAGACACAATTGTTGAAGGTTTGACAGCAATAATTTTTTCACCACTAATTCTACCTATTGCGTCAGCAGTGAAACAACCTGTAGTTCAAAATACTATTAAAGATAGTATTCTTTTTTCTGAAAAATTTAAGGATGCAGTTGCACAAATAGGGGAAGTATTTGAAAAAGCAACAGCTGATGCTAGAAAAGAAAAACCAGATAGTTTTAGCTCTAGTATTTACCCGAATCATGTCACAAATGGTAAATCAGAAGTGGCTCAAGATTTGATTAATATCATATCTGATATAAATGCTGATGTGGAGAGAATGACAAATGGTGTTGCTGATTTGCGGGTGATATTACCTCTAGGAATTGCCTTACTTTCCCTTAGACAACTGTTTAGAAAAGGACTAGAACTGGAAGATGCCCCTTGGTATATATTGGCTTGGTATGCTTTCGATATTTTTACAAGACTGAATTATGAAGATGAAGAGCAATTAACGAACTTATCAATTAATACTGTTTCCATGGAATTTCAGGAGCAAAAAAGTAGTGATTCAAGCAATACACGCGAGTATCAAAGGGAGAACTAGATTTAAAATTAAAGAACTTTATCGCTCACCATCTCTGAAAAATTATTTAGAGCGATCGCTTATAAATTTTGCGGAAATAAAATATGTTTCTGCTAATATATTAACTAGCAATATTTTGGTTATTTTTGATCAGAATATAAGCTATAAAAAAATAGAATTTTTAATTCATAAGGTCTTATTTGATTATAAAGATAAGTCCGATTCCGATTTTGATCATAGTAATAAATTAGTAAAAACTGCCAAAGCTACAAAACATCAACCACTTGCTGTCAAGCATCAGCAAGAAACCAAAGACTGGCATTTGATGGCAGTAGACAAGGTTTTAAAAGCATTAAATACTGCAAATATCTCAGGATTATCCAATGAAACAGCTAATAATAACCTCAAAAAATATGGAAAAAATCTGTTATCAACAACAGTGAAACGTTCTGAACTAGCTATGTTACTTGAGCAATTTAAATCATTGCCAGTGGCTTTACTAATTATTGCCTCTGGAATTTCTATTGCTACTGGGGGCATGATTGATGCTGTAGTAATTTTGGGTGTAGTGGGATTAAATGCTGCTATTGGTTATGCTACAGAAAGTCAGTCAGAACGCATTATTAATTCCCTAAAAAATCGGGCTGAAAAATCAACTTTGGTAATTAGAGATAGTAATCAAACAGCAATTCCCACAGAAAATGTAGTTTTAGGAGATATTTTAGTTCTTAAACCTGGTAGCTATATTGCCGCAGATGCCCGCATTATTGCAGCAGATAATTTGAATGTTGATGAATCTGCTTTAACTGGAGAAAGTCTGCCTATAACTAAAATAACTACATCTTTAAATGGTGAAGATGTGCCTTTAGCAGATCGTTTAAACATGATTTATAAAGGCACATTAGTTATCAATGGAAAAGGATTAGCAGTGGCAGTTGCTACAGGCAATTTTACCGAAATGGGCAAAATTCAGCAACTAGTTGGTGAAGCAACCACAATCCAAACTCCCCTTGCTAAACAATTAGATCAAGTAGGTAGTCAAATTGTTTTCATCGGTATGGGATTATGTGGTTTAGTCTTTGCTATGGGAATCTTACGAGGATATGGTTTATTGCCAATGTTGCAATCCTCTATATCTTTAGCAGTCGCAGCAGTTCCCGAAGGTTTACCAACAATTGCCACTACTACCCTAGCTTTGGGCATTCGCGATATGCGAAAAAATCACGTTCTTGTCCGTAGTTTAAATGCAGTAGAAGCGTTAGGGTCGGTGCAGACAATCTGTTTAGATAAAACCGGGACACTCACAGAAAATAAAATGTCGGTAGTGGAAATTGTCACCGACAGTAAACATATTCAAGTAACTAATGGAGATTTTCTTGCTGGGGAAGAAACTATTAATCCCTATATCTACAATGAATTATTAAAATTAATTCATGTTTCAGTTCTTTGTAATGAAAGTCAAATTAGTCAAAAAAATGGTGATGAATATGTAGTTACTGGTTCAGCAACAGAAAATGCTTTGATTGACACCGCAATTAATGCAGGAGTAGATGTCATTGCCTTGAGAGAAAAATACCCTTTATTGCAAACTAATTTGCGTTCGGAAAATCGCAATTTGATGAGTACAATTCACGCTACACATAATACTAATCAAATGGTTGCTGTTAAAGGAAATCCTGCCGAAGTTTTACAACTCTGCCACAGATGGATGAAAAACGGGCAAATAGTAACTTTAACAGTAGAAGAACGGCAGAAAATGGAAATGGAAAATGATCGCATGGCAGGAAAAGCTTTGCGAGTTTTAGCAATAGCTTATGGTTATATTGAGGAAATTAATAACAACAATAATCATGAATCAGACTTAATTTGGTTGGGTTTGGTAGGAATGGCAGATCCTCTGAGAACAGGTACAAAAAAATTAATTGCAGACTTCCATCAAGCAGGAATAGATACGGTGATGATTACCGGAGATCAAAGTCCTACAGCTTATGCGATCGCAAAAGAGTTAGAATTAAATCGACATCCCCAATTAGAAATTCTCGACTCCAACAACCTCAATAATCTCACTCCTGAAGCATTAGCAGCACTCAGCGACAAAGTAGACGTTTTTGCCCGTATCAGTCCCAGTAATAAATTACAAATAGTTCAAGCATTGCAGACATCCGGTAAAGTCGTCTCCATGACCGGTGACGGCATTAACGACGCACCAGCATTAAAAGCTGCCCAAGTCGGTGTAGCAATGGGTAAAGAAGGAACAGATGTTGCCCGTGAAGTTGCAGATATTGTCTTAGAAGATGACAGATTAGAAACAATGATGATTGCTGTCAGTCGCGGCAGAACAATTTACAACAATATCAGAAAATCTGTGCATTTTCTCCTAGCTACAAATCTCAGCGAAATCATGGTCATGACAACCGCTACCGCAGTCGGTATTGGTGAACCTTTAAATGCAATTCAACTTTTATGGTTGAACTTGGTAACTGACATCTTCCCTGGACTTTCTTTAGCTATGGAAGCACCAGAACCAGACGTATTAAATCAACCACCACGCAATCCTAACGAACCAATTATTAAAAATACCGACTTTGGCAGAATTGTGTTTGAGTCTGGTGCTATATCAATTAGTACCTTAGCGGCTTATGGTTACGGTATTTTCAAATATGGTATTAGTCCTCAAGCCAGCACTTTAGCTTTTATGACTTTAACATCAGGGCAACTACTACATACTATTAGTAGTCGTTCTGAAAAACACAGTATTTTTAGTAAAGAAAAATTACCACCTAATCCTTATTTAAAAACAGCTATTTTTGGTTCTTTTGGGATTCAATTGTTAGCTTTAACCGTGCCACAGTTGCGGAGTTTGTTGAAAATTGCCCCATTGAATATAGTAGATGCTGCTGTAATTACTGGTGGTGCAGTGTTACCGCTATTGGTGAATGAAGGAACTAAAAATATTAAAATTACAGGAAAAAATCCAACTTGAGTACGGTGGGTGAGGTGAATCATTATGAAAAAAGATTTTATGTTTACATCAGAATCTGTCACAGAAGGACATCCTGATAAACTTTGTGATCAGATTAGTGATGCCATTGTAGACCGATTTTTACAACAAGATCCCTATGGAAGAATCATTACAGAATGTGCAGTTTCTACAGGTATTGTTTTTATTGCTGCCAGATTTGAACCCAATGCCAATGTTGATTTTACCAACATAGCAAGGCAGGTAATTGAACAAGTCGGTTATCAACAAACAGAATTTAATGGTAAAAATTGTAGTATTTTAACTAGTTTAACAGAATTACCTCCAGAAGACCATCATTTATTTGATGAAAAGATTTTATCGGATGGAGAAATAGAGAAAATTACTGTTACTAATCAGGCTACAGTTTTTGGTTTTGCTTGCAATCAAACTTATACTCTCATGCCTTTACCGATTTGGTTGGCACATAAATTAGCAAGACAAATTAGTGAAGTGAGAAAGCAGAAAATTCTGCCCTATCTGACACCAGATGGTAAAACTCAGGTGGGTGTGGAATATAAAAATCGTCAACCTTATAGAATTCACAGCATCGCAGTTATCGCTAGTCAAAATCAACGTGCAGAACCGGATTTACAGCAATTACAAGATGATATTCGAGAAACTGTAATTCATCCTGTATTTGCAAATGAAAAAATTAAACCTGATGCCAAAACTAGAATATTTATTAATCCTCATGGCAGATTTATTACTGGTGGACCGACTACCCATGCAGGTTTAACAGGTAGAAAAAACGCTATTGATACCTATGGTGAATATTCTAAACATAGCGGTTCAGCTTTAAGTGGCAAAGACCCGATTAGAATAGATAGAATTGGTGCTTATGCTGCCAGATATGCCGCTAAAAATGTCGTTGCTGCCAAATTAGCTGATGAGTGCGAAGTGCAATTAAGTTATTCTATCGGACTTTCTCGACCTGTGAGTGTGCAGGTAGAAACTTTTGGAACTGGGAAGATTTCTGATGAGGAAATTACCACAATTTTAGAGAAGCATTTTGATTTTCGGTTAGCAGGAATTATCAAGAAATTTGATTTAAGGTTTTTACCTTCATTAAATAAAGGTGGTTTTTATCGTCAGCTTGCTGCTTATGGTCATGTGGGTAGGAGTGATATAGAATTACCTTGGGAAAAGGTGGATAAGGTGAGGGTGTTTTAGATTTATTAGATTTGCAAAACTACTTGATTGCATCAAGGGCTTGTTTAATTTCATTTTGAAGATTATCTGACAAAAAATATTCAATATCACCTCCATATCTTTTTAAGAATTGGCAGCCAGCCTGATTAATTGCGTACCAACAAATATATAAGGGAGTGTACCATTCTTTTATTTCTATACGTTCTCCGAATACTGTATCTTCATCCAAAGTGCGTTTGTACAACCAGGTAGCTGAATGTGTACCATGAGTGAATTTGGAAAGAATACGATAAGTGGGATATATCTTATCTAACTTAATAGAACTAAGTAAACAACGGAATTTTGGAAATTCTTTAATTTCTTTATAATGAGGTGGAATATTACCCTTTATATTGTCTATATATTCTTGCATAAGCATTAAGTCATTCTCTGGTATTGATATATCTTCGTTGTAGTCCTGGAGGTTTTTTATATAATCTTTATAACCTGTTATTTCTGCCTTTAGCAAGGCAATTAAACGAATTTCTCGTTCCCAGGGATCTTCTGGATTAAGTAGCCACAGTGTATTAGCGCAAGTCTCAATTACTGTTCTTGCAAGAGATAGTGCTGGTGGTAGCAAAAGAATATCTTTGCTACCAAAATATAGTATTCCTTCTATATGTCTAATTAAGAGTTTCAAGTAGTTGTCAATAGATATATCTGACTCTAATTGTTCCGATCTATAGAGTTGAGAGTAAGAAACTCTGAATCTATTTACAATTTCTTGAATGAGTTCAACAATTTTCTGAATATCTGGTGAAGTAGAAGACATATAAATTTAATTTTTTGAACTATATTGACTAAATTTATACCAAAACAATACTTGCTGTTGGTATATAATTAATAACAAGAATATTGAAAAATTAATAGACATTTAGCTATTATCTGAAATCCACTAGTCTACAAATCTTCCAAATCGAGTTGATATCAATCATGCGATCGCATCTGCTAAAATAAATATAGCCAAAATGTCGAAATTAGTCAAAATTGCTATACAGATCTACACTCTCACAGATGCTCGCAATCAACACGGAGAAGTTTTTGACAAAGTCACTACTGAGCCAGTTCTACTCACCAAGCAATCACTGCCTAGTTATGTAATTATTTCAGCCCAAAGCTACGAGAAATTAATCCATAGGCTCAAGGAATTAGAAGATATGCTTTTGGGTCAATCTGCTGAAGTTGCACTTACTCAGTCTAAAATGGTTAGTATAGAAGTCTTTAACATTTGCACTGGAGGGTTTAGCTCATGGTAAAATGTGACGTAGAAAAAATAGAACTGCAACTTGACCAAAAAACCCTTGAAAAAGCACTTGCTTTGGCAAAGTCCCACAATTTAGACTTGTCACAGTTGATTGCTTACGCAATTGATAAACTAGCAGTAGCAGAACCAGCAAAAGACCGTTTACTGGGATTATTTGCTGATGATCCTGAGTCAGTAGACGCTATGCTAGAAGAAGTAATGAAAGATCGAGCAGCACACCCATTAAATCAACGCTTTGGATAAGGTACTAATTGACACTGATATTTTTTCTGAGATTCTCAAGAGTGTGAATCAGCGTGTAGCAACCAACGCTTCTGCTTATCATGATCATTTTGGCTTTTATACCATTTGCACAATAACCGTTTTGGAAATTGTCAAAGGTTGGCATAAGCTAAAACGAGAAGATAAAATCCAACAATTTTTTGTAGAAATTATTGAAGCTGAAGTGTTAACAATACAACTGGGTGAGGCTGAGTTAGCAGGGCGCATTTATGCTGATTTAGAACGCACAGGACAACCCATAGGACTGGCTGATGCTATGATCGCAGCGATCGCCATCCAGCAAAACTTGATATTAGTTAGCGGTAATTTATCTCACTATCAGCGTATTCAAGCACTGGGTTACAATTTGAAGCTAGATAATTGGAGAATATAAACACAGTTTCCCCTAATTATCATACAGTTTTAACCAAGGTATACCTCGTTTAGAAACGCTGCTTAAAAAACGATGTCTTAAATCATCTAATAAATAAAATGCCAAGCAACTAACAACAGCAATAACTGTCGATAATACTGCTAATTCTACAGGCACATTTATTAAAATTAACAGCAATGCCAAAACTGCAAAGACTACGATACTGTTCGTACAAATTCTTTGGGCTTTTTCTATGAACAGTAAAGAATTTCGACAACTAGGACAATGCTTTGTATGTCTGTGCCATCTATCAAATAATTGCTGATCATCTAATTCTTGAAAACTGGTTTTTATATCTTCTTCCCAAGCTGGACTACCTCCAGCAAATTCATCTAACCATTTCCTAAAAGTAACGATACCTACATCTGATTTAGCTGGCATAAAATAAGCTTTATTCCAAGGTTTTTGTAATGATGATTCAATCGTTTCTTGAGAGTGCATCATCGCTAAATCTTGATCAGCAAGCTTGTAACCAGATATATGTTTTAATCCTGTTTGTAAATATTGAGGAAGTAGATTAAAAAACAAATTCTTAGAACCAGAATTACCACCAACTAGAAACTTCACGATGTACCGACAATAACCTGGTTTAGTTGGTACAAAGTATAATTGAAATAAGTTACTTTTGCCGTTGGCATATTTATATATAGTCGTATTTGCAGAAGGTGGCGTAAATTTCCGCGTAGCTTCCATCTCTTTATTTGATACATTATAACCGCTATGTTGGAGAGTAAAACCACCTTGACTTGTGATTTCTCCTACATTTTCAAACTGTTGAATAGGTACGGTTTTTTCTGGTGAAAAAGAGCCAATTCCTTCATGTAAAAATTGAGCATGGGAAGGGTCAAGGCTACTTTCAACTGATACTATATAACCCACAGGTGCTTCAAACATATACCAGTCTATGGCATCAATATCAAGTTCTGTTTCTGGGATGGTGGCTGGTTGTTTTGATGTACAGTCTGTAAATGCTGTTACACTATGATCAGGCCATACCCAGAGTAAATTTTGTGCTACTTTTGTGGGATAGGTGGTAATTTGCGATCGCTCACTTTTACAAGCTGTTTCTTCGGCTTCACTACCAGCTAACATGGGAATTTTTGTGCATTTCCCTTCGCTGTTAAAACACCAACCATGATGTCTACACATCAGATTCCCATCTGCATTAATTTTTCCCAGAGATAGACGCGCTAATTTATGAGGACAAGCATCATCCATCACTACCCAGTTTTGATGATTATCTCTCCAAATTACGAGCTTTTTACCCAGCAGGTTGACAGAAGTCGGTTGCTGTGAATCTAAATAACTGATAGGAATAAGAGGATACCATTGCTGAATCCAAGAAAATTGATTTTCCATAATTCTTAAAATCTAACTTGTTGATAATCTTCTGTTAAATTATAACTGGCTTCAACAATCTTAACAATTACACTATCTAACAACTTTTATGTCTTTAACCGAAGAGATTCTTTCCCAACTTCCAGGCGATGTTTTAGGCGGTTTACGTCGCACAGATAACATTTTAACATCTCTGCGAACCGATCACCCAGTCATCCCCAATGTGGTGACAGAAAACCCAGAACCTTTAGACGCTGTGGACTGGGATGTAATTATCTGTGGTGGAACATTAGGAATTTTGATCGGTTGCGCTTTAGCGGTGCGGGGTGTGCGTGTAGCGTTGCTGGAAAGGGGAATTTTGCGCGGGAGAGAACAGGAATGGAATATTTCTCGCAAAGAATTAGCAGTTTTTAGAGAATTAGATTTGTTGACAGAAACAGAATTAGCCAAAACGATAGTTACTGAATATAATCCTGCACGAGTCAGCTTTCAAGGTGGTACAGAAGTTTGGGTAGACGATGTTCTCAACATTGGTGTAGACCCTATTTATCTGTTACAAACTCTAAAAACCCGCTTTCTCGCTGCTGGAGGGAAGTTGTTTGAAAACACGCCTTTTAGTAATGTCGTAGTTCATTGTAATGGAGTCAAGGTCAATAATCAATTTACCGGGAAATTGTTACTGGATGCAATGGGAAATCTTTCTCCCATCAGTCAACAAGCACGTCAAGGAAAAAAACCAGATGCACTTTGTTTAGTTGTGGGAAGTTGTGCTGAAGGTTTTCCGGAAAATAACTCAGGGGATTTGTTGTTATCTTTCACGGCTTTGCAAAATCAATGCCAATACTTTTGGGAAGCTTTTCCAGCTAAGGATGGGAGAACAACTTATTTATTTACCTATATGGATGCACATCCACAACGTTTGAGTTTAGAAAATTTATTTGAGGAATATTTACGCCTTTTACCACAATATCAAGGTGTGGAAATTAATCAATTAAATTTTAAACGGGCGTTGTTTGGTTTCTTTCCCAGTTATCGCCAAAGTCCTCTCCAAACTCCTTGGAATCGGATTTTACCAGTGGGAGATAGTAGCGGTAATCAATCACCTTTAAGTTTTGGTGGTTTTGGGGCTATGGTTCGTCATTTGCAAAGGTTAACTTTCGGCATTGAGGAAGCATTAACAACTGAACAATTATCTGCTCAATCTTTAGCACTGCTACAACCTTATCAACCGAGTTTGAGTGTGACTTGGTTATTTCAAAAGGCAATGAGTGTGGGTGTAAATCAACAAATTCTACCCGAACAAATTAACCAACTCCTTTCGGCTGTATTTGAGGAAATGCAGAAATTAGGAACACCTGTTTTAAAACCATTTTTACAAGATGTTGTTCAGTTTGGGGCGTTAACAAAAACTTTGTTAAAAACGGGTTTATCTCATCCTCTATTAGTTGCTAAAATTATCCCCCAAGTCGGTTTAATCAGTTTGCTAGATTGGATGTGGCATTACACAAATTTAGGTGTATATACTGGATTGTTTTCTCTTCATCCTATGTTAAAAACATTAATTAATAATTTACCAATTCAACAACAATATTATTGGCATCGTTTGGTAGATGCTTGGAAGTTTGGTTCTGGTGGTGATTACTCTGAATAATATCTGAGGATAAAATGATTGAGCGTAAATCTGGTGGTGTAAAATACTTTGCGGTGCTAATTGAATTACTGCGAGAACGTCAAATTTTCCTAGAAGAGATTCGCCAAGGTGTGAGATTACAAAGTAAAATCATTTCCCTTTTGGTTTGTAGTTCTCTATTTATCGCTATGTACGGCGGAATTATAGGTGCATATCATAGCTGGATGCAAGCTTTATCTTCTGCTGTCAAATTACCAGCATTGTATTTAATTACTCTGTTGATTTGTCTACCGACTTTGTTTTTTGCTAATATTATTTTTGGGTCAAAACGCACTTTTGGACAGTATTTTGCTTTGGTGCTAACAGCGGTTTCAGTGACTAGCGTGCTTTTATTTAGCTTTGCACCAGTTACTTTGTTTTTTTTAATGACTACCAATAATTACCAATTTTTAATTTTACTCAATGTCATTGTTTTTGCATTGACTGGATTTATTGGTGTTTCTTCTTTATATAATGCGACTCATGTGGTTTTAGAACAGGAAGATCAAGGTAGTAAAACTCGCAATAAAATTATCCAAGCTTGGTTATTCCTTTATGCTTTTGTAGGTAGTCAGTTAGGATGGACACTTAGACCTTTTTTTGGTACGCCAGATTCGGTTTTTCAATTGTTTAGAGAAAGAGAAGGTAATTTTTATTTAAGTTTATTACAATCTCTCGGTTATTTATTAGGAATTCGTTAATTACTCAGGGGAAATTAAAATGCTAGAAAAACAAGCTTATGTGAAAAAACACTTTGGTGTTTTGCTCAATTTATTACGCGATCGCCAGAATTTTTTAGAAGAAATTAGCCAAGAGGTAAGACTTCAAAGTAAAATCAGTTCTCTCTTTATTACCAGTTCGATATTCTTTGCAATTTATGGCTTAATTATTGGCTTTTCTAACAGTTTCGGACAAGCATTATCTAGCGCCATTAAATTACCAGCTTTTTATTTATTAACCTTGATGATCTGCTTTCCCACCTTATTCTTTTTTAACGTTTTATTTGGTTCACGCAGCACCTTTCAACAACATTTCGCTGTTTTAATGACAGCAGTGTCTGTAATTAGTGTTTTGTTATTTAGTTTAGCACCAGTGACGCTGTTTTTTATGATTACAGCCCCTGATTCATACCAATTTTTTAAACTCTTGAATGTCTTAATTTTTGGTATTACGGGTATTTTTGGTGTGAGGTTTCTTTATGAAGGTATGCAGTTACTTTCCCAACAAGATGAAGTGGGTAAAAAAACCCGGACTACAATTTTAAAATCCTGGCTATTTCTTTACGCTTTTGTGGGTATGCAGTTAGGATGGTTTCTCCGTCCCTTCTTTGGTGCGCCCGGTTATAAATTTGAGTTATTTCGGGCAGTGAAAGGTAATTTTTATCTGGATATTGTCCAAGCTATATCAGAAATATTAGGGATGAGATGATTCGTTAAAAAGAGAATATAGTTAAAGAAATTGTCAGAATCAGGATTTCCAGGATTAAAGGATGAACAGGATAAACACTGAGATTTTATCACCAATCACCAATCACCTCTTCCTTTTTCCATCCAAAAACTTCAACTGTTGATATAAACAACGAATTAGCGGTAAATTTACACCTGCTGCTTCTGCTTTTCTTAATGGGTTGCCAAAAATTGCTTCTACTTCCAAAGGACGACATTCATCAAAGTCAATTTTCATGCTCGTCCGATACGGTATCATTTTTACTGTATAATCCAGCATGGTTTGAATGAAGCTTTCAGGAATTAAACGCCCTGTACTTTTTGCCCCTAATGCTACTTCAAACATCAAATTTTCAACTAACTGACGGGTGTGTATATCTGCCATTAATTCATCTGTCCTCGCATTGAGAATAACAGACAGTCCATTGTAGGGAATATTCCACACTAATTTTTTCCAACGACCTAACAATAAATCTTCCAATTGTTCTATGGAAATACCAGCATTTTCAAAATCTGCGGCTATTTCTCGCATTTTGTCTGTAATTCCCGTGGGATGATAGTTAGCAGCATATTCACCCAAGGTAATTTGTCCATAGTCTAAATGGCGGATATGTCCTGGCCCGACTTTGTTGGAACACAGAAAACATAACCCCCCTATTACCTTGACATTACCGACAATTTGGGCTATTTCTGCTTCTATACCTAGTCCATTTTGCAATACTAACACTACGCCATCATCTTTGATGACAGGTGGTAACATCTGCGGTAGTAAGTTGTTTTGAGTTGTTTTGAGTGCGACTACGACCACATCGCAACGGGGCATTTTTCCGACCTCGTTGTATGCTTGGACTTGGGGGAGGATAAAATCACCATCTTTAGATTCAACGATTAAACCATTTTGTTTGACATCTGGGTAATCACTTTTGAGTAAAAAGTGGACGTTATGACCAGCTTTTTGCAGTTTTGCGCCATAAAAACCGCCTAATGCACCAGTCCCCAGAATTCCATAAGTGCGATCGCCCATTTCAGCTATAAATAAATCTTAGAAAAATCATAAAGGGATATTGTACCAAGATTTTAATTTAGAAAACTTAAACATGATTTACTATTCTTTATGACCTTTGACTGATTTGAGGTGACATCAATGGCTGATATTGTTGATATTGCGGTTAGTAATGATGCGTTTAAAACTTTGGTAGCTGCCGTCCAAGCTGCTGGTTTAGTGGAAACCTTAAAAAGTCCAGGGCCATTCACTGTCTTTGCACCCACCGATGACGCTTTTGCCAAATTACCCCCAGGAACTATCACCACTCTATTACAAAATATTCCCCAGTTAGCACGCATTTTAACTTATCATGTCGTGCCGGGAAAACTGACTAAGGCTGATTTAGCAAAACTGGGAACGGTGATTTCTGTGGAAGGTTCACCCATTAAAATTAATTGTGATGATGGTTTTGAAGTCAAAAATGCCACGGTTTTAGCAGCAGATATTGATGCTGATAATGGTGTAATTCACGTTATTGATACCGTGATTTTGATGGGGTAATTTAGTAATGGTGGCTATTGTCCACCATCTATTAAATAAATTTAAATAAATTTAAGGTAGCTTAATTCTTTAAAGAATGTAAAATATCTTACGTGATTACTCACATTATGCTAAGGTTAAACTAGTTAGATAAATAAATGTTAACCTTATAATAATAAGCTAAATCTTATTACCATAAATTAATGATTGATTTCAACACTTTAGCTGAAATATCACGCGCCAATTGTTCAGGAATTTGTGCCTTTCTCATACCAGCCAATATTCTTGCCACATCTTTGACCATTATTCTCACAGCAATAAACCGCCCCACTGTTCAAGTATGTCAAGCGGCTGGATTTGCTAGTATGTTTGCTTTCGTGATGATGCTGCACGTTTATACTTGGTTCATCATCGGTGTAGTGATGCTGCCAACTTTTATTTTGCTGGGTTTAGCAATCACTTGTTTATTGACCAATTTAGCGGCTATGATCTGGCGGTTAAATTCTTTAGAATTTGTTTATCCCTGGAAATTTAATAGATAAACGAATTACTGCTAGTCTCGCTGATTTTTCCAGAATTAATCCAGATTAAATTTATATGAACAAATGGGAGAGTAGTTGTAATTACTCTCCCATAAAATTTAATTAGCTATTAACTATGTTCATCATTTCATCATTTCATGATTAATTTACAGGAAGTGATGATACTTCGTTATTTACCACCAGCCACCACCATAAGATTTGTGAGAGTAGTCTTTGTGAGAATGCTGTTTATGGTAATGACCATGACAAGAATGACCTCCTCCCACAACAGTTTGTATGTCTTGAGTACCTAATTCATTTAAAAAACTGGTGGAGTCATTAAATAATTCATACCCGCTAGGAAGTAGGTTAGAAAGTGTGATCTTAGCCATGAGAATTCCTCCTTTATATCTATCTGAAAATTTCTGAAACTAAGAAACAAAATTTGACTGGATTTCAATTAATCCTATTTCTCATATTTTCAAAAAAAATCTTATAAATCAAGGATTTCATGTCAATTACATGGACATAATCAATATATTTTTGTCTAGCGACATCTGATTAATTTGGATATTAGTGGCTTAGATACCCAACTTTTTAAATAGATTAAATATCTCGTTATTCATGAATAATATAGGATTGCTATATCTGGTAGGGTATGTACAATTGCAGTCGCAATAACTTTAATTATGTCTGACAATATTAATAAATTAATAGCAAAGCAGTGGAGATAATTAAAGCAGGTAAAATTTTTGCTACTAGTATATTGCTAGAATAAAATATAACCTATTTATTAATAGATAAAAATGAATTACACAGTTGCTACTGACGTACTTAAACAAGATATTATTTTAGCTCGGTTGATAGAGCAAATAGGAGAATGTAGGCTAAATCAGGTGCAACAAACAGGAGATTTATTAGATTGTCTGTGTCGTGCCATTATTTATCAACAACTCTCAGGTAAAGCCGCAGCAGCCATTCACCACAGATTTTTAGAACTATATACTGATTCATTTACATTCAGTCATATCCTCAATACCCCAGATGATGTTTTGCGTTCCGTGGGCATTTCCCGTCCTAAGATTTCCTATTTAAAAGATTTAGCACAACGGTTTGAGGAATTACCTAGCTTAGATGACCTGCAAACAATAGATGATGAATCTATTATTAAGTGTTTAACTACAGTTAAGGGTATTGGACGTTGGACGGTACAAATGTTGCTAATATTCAGGTTACATCGCTGGGATGTTTTACCTGTGGATGACTTGGGTATTCGTGCAGCTATTCGTAATGTTTATAGTTTAACTGACCTTCCTAATAAACAAACCGTAGAACAATTAGGTCAACCCTGGAAACCTTACCGTACCATTGCTTGCTGGTATCTGTGGCAGAGTCTGGAAAATGCTTGAGGAAAGTTTTGAATGAGGAATTTGAAGAACTATAGCAAATCAAAACAGTAGTTACCCAGATGCAAAAGTTTTGAGGCACTAAGTACCTAGTACCGCAGGGCGAAGGTCAAAAGTATTATGGAGTAAGCTTTTTAGCGATTGAGAATGGTATTATTTACGCCAATCTGTACTAGACAGAATTAATTACACATATTGTCTTCCTGTTGCCTGTTAAGAGTTCCCTCCTCTCAAATTATCGGTTTAGCATAATAATTCCTAATTGTTAATTAATGTTTCGCTAACAGTATCTGGTACTTCGCCTAATTTTTCTTGTAGTTGATTAACTAAATAAAATAAGCGATTAATTTCTTTATCTTTATTTTCTAGTCTTGATTGATATTGTCCTTCCAGAATTTTGTGAGCAAATTTATATCCTTGCATAAAGTCACCATGTATTTTCTCCTTGTTAGCATCAGGATCAACGCTAATTCTGACTAAAAGAACTCCATCCCCCTTTTTTTCAATGCTCTGGACATCTAATTGAGAGTCTTGGTTCTCAACTTCAATTTTCTTAAATGAGTAAGCAAATGCATCCCAGTTAATGCTAGTACGGAAAATTAAGTCAATTGTTTCTAAAGATTTTTGATACAGCTTGGTGAACTCACCAGATGCAAAACTCCCACTAGTGGGACGACGTTCTTGTTGTCCTTGTTTAAGATAAGCGTAATCACATATTAGACCAGTGAGATTTGTAGCACTGTTAATCTGCCATTCTTCTATACAAGCTCCGGTTAAGTTGGCAGAAGTGAAATTTGTATTTAAGGCTTGAATTCTACTGAGGTTAGCTTCTTTGAGGTTAGCTTCTCTGAAGTTAGCTTCTCTGAGGTTAGCGCCACTGAGGTTAATCCCAATGAGGTTAGCCTCTCGGAGTTCAGCCTCTGTGAGGTTAGTCCCAATGAGGTCAGCCTCTTTGAGGTTAGCCCCAATAAGTTTAGCCCCAATAAGTTTAGCCCCAATAAGTTTAGTCCTACTGAGGATAGCGCCACTGAGGATAGCGCCACTAAGGTTAACCCAACTGAGGTTAGCGTCACTGAGGTTAACCCCCATGAGGTTAGCGCCACTGAGGTTAACCCCACTGAGGTTAACCCCACTGAGGTTAGCGCCACTGAGGTTAACCCCACTGAGGTTAACCCCCATGAGATTAGTCCTACTGAGGATAGCCCCAATGAGGTTAGCTCTACTCAGGTTAGCGCCACTGAGGTTAGCGCCACTGAGGTTAACCCCACTGAGGTTAGCCTTGCTGAGGATAGCGCCACTGAGGTCAGCCCCACTGAGGTTAACCCCAATGAGTTCAGCCCTACTGAGGTCAGCTTCTCTGAGGTCAGCTTCTCTGAGGTCTAACTCTATTTGTAAATTTTTAATTCTCCAATTATTCCAAACTTTTGCCCCTTGCAGAAGTATTGTGAGATGTTCTTCACTTGTCATCTTGAGCTATTCCCTATCCTTACATCTTGCGTTTAAAAAATAATTTATTTTTATTACACAGTATAATTCCAAAACTCCTAATTTTTCGATAAAACCCAATAATAATTAGGTAGCATTATCGCGCATCTTTTTAGATTACCTGGAATTATACGTAAGAAGGCAAGATATGAGCGCCCAAAGGACGCGATTACACTTCTTCAGAGAGGATCATATCTACAGTGGTTCTCAAGTCTTTAATAATTAAGTCAGGTTGGTAGAGTTCTAATTGAGTGCGATCGCGAATCCCACTTTCTACAGCTATCATCTTAATACCATGTTTTTTAGCAGCAGCAATATCAGCCTCTGTATCTCCCACCATCCAAGTATTCTCAGCAGGTGGTAATTCCGCTAAAGCCCTAGCCATCAACAGAGGTTTATCTTCAATATCACGGGTTTTGACATAATCGTTGCTGAGACAATAACGGCGATTTTCAGGAAAAAACTCACCTAAATTATATTTATTAACCGCATAGTCCAGTTCTCTCACCCTACGCATGGTCATGACTACCAAATCAATCCCCGCTTGTTGAACTTTGGACAGCGCATCTAAAGCCCCAGGTACGGGGATATCATACTGAAAATAAGGCTGTGTATGTACTGTTCGCTTGCGAATTTTAGTAAATTCCTGTGCTTGTTCTGCATCTAAACCAGATTTTAAAGCAATCTCCTTTTCAGGTCTGTGCGATCGCTTAAGTTCCCAAAATTCCGCTTTAGAAAGTTCCGTCACCACTTGGTCAGGATATCGCGTTTCCCGCAAACACAATTGATAAACTTGATAGTACCGTTCCGAAACATCCATAATCGGTCCATCAAAATCAGTAATTAATCTCAGCATCACTTGATCAAGTTAAATTTTGTGTCCATTATCTCAGAGATGAGGGGATGAGGAGATGAGGGGGATGAGGGGGATGAGGAAGATGGGGAAGATGAGGAAGATGAGGAAGATGGAGGGATGCGGAAAATAAGCATTTAGCTTCTGTCACCTACTCCCCTGCTCCCCTGCTCCCCTGCTCCCCTACTCCTCTACTCCCTGTCACCTGTCACCTGTCACCTATCACCTCTTCCCTAACAAACCCCCGTTTAACTTGTTCGCTTTCAATCGCTTCAAACAAAGCCCGAAAATTACCTTCACCGAAACCGGATGCTTGGGAACGACGTTCAATAAACTCAAAGAAAAAAGTCGGTTCGTTGAAAATTGGCTGAGTGAAAATTTGCAACAGTAAAGCCCCTGAAGGAGAATCTTTTTGACAATCAACCAATATTTCTTGTTGTGCGATCGCTTGCAATTCTTCCGAAGATAAAGGAAACTCTAACCGCTGTTGTAAATTTGAGTAATAGCTGTCAGGAACAGAGAGGAACGATAGACCCGCAGCCCGAAACCGTGCGATCGCACTAATTAAATGAGGTGTCCGTAAAGCAATATGTTGAATTCCCGAACCCCTATTCACCTCCAAAAACTCCTGAATTTGGGAATTAGGAGAAGCCGGTTCATTAATTGGTAACTGTACCTTACCATTAGCAGAAATCATCACCCGACTATACAAAGCCGAGCGTTCAGTTTGAATTTTAAAACTTTGTTGGGGTTGAAAATCAAGATTTTTTTGATACCAACTAACCGCAGCCTCTAATTCACCAACTCCCACATTTAAAACCACATGATCTATAGCCGTAAAAATGTGGGGTGATAGGTGATTAGAAACAGGACAAAGTTCTTTAATATTGACTTTTAATTCTTGGTTTTTGACTTGATTTGTTTCTCCATCCTCACCTTTTCTCGAATTTCTTTCAATCAATGTATGAGTCAAATCACCCCAAGCAGCAATCTTTGCGTATTTGCAAGCTACAGCATGATGGATGGGTTGGAGAATTTTAGCACCATTGGCAATTACTCTTGTCATCACCGCTTGCAAATCTGCCACAGCAAAAGCTATATCTACCACACCAGGAGGATGATGACGTAAAAACTCAGCCACTGGACTTATGGGTAACAAAGGAGAAGACAGCAAAAAATAGACATTCCCATTTTTCACTGCTTCTGTATGAGTATGAAACGATATTCCCTGATTTATAGGATTAGGAAAAATCGCACTCACTGCTGTTTGAAAACCCAGATAATTGACAAACCAATCTCGCCACTTTTGGGCATTTTCTACATAGAAGTGAACGTGATCAATTTGGATCATAATTGTCTGATAGCATAGCGTGGCGTAGCCATATCAGGATTTACAGAATTTAAGGATTTACAGAATTTATCTTCTCAATCAATCTTTGAGTGTCTGCATCATAGCGATAACTAGAAAAACAAATGACTATCCGGTTGAATATTAATTTCCATTGGTACAGCTTGAGGTTCAGCAGATAAAGCATAGAAAATAGCATTAGCCGCAGTTTCACAACTCAGCATTTTGCTTCGGTCTACCTTTAAGCTTACATTGTCCCAAAAAGGAGAATCCACCCCACCAAAATAGAACAGCGTGAACTTCACACCAAAGCGTTTTAACTCCTCAGCCATACACTTACTAAAACCAACAACACCAAACTTAGACGCAGAATAAGCCGCAGCCATACCCATAGAATGCTTACCCAAAATCCCTACCACATTACAGATATGACCAGACTTACGTTTTTGCATCTCTTGGGCTGCTGCCTGAGTAGTATAAAAACAGCCTTTTAAATTCAAATCTAGAATTTTCTCTAATTCCCCCGGTTCTATACTATTGTAGGGCTTCAGGATACCAATACCAGCCGCATTCACCAACACATCAATTTGACCAAACCGCCTCAAAGTTGCTTGAATCAATGCCTTTACCTGGTCTGGTTGAGTAATATCCGTAGGTACTGTCAACACTTCCCCCGATAACTCCTCAGCCAAAGTTGCTAAATTTACTGCATTTCTAGCAGCTAGTACCAGTTTTGCCCCTGTGGGTGCAAGCTGACGGGTTAAGGCTGTCCCTATACCACCAGTAGCACCGACGATGATAATAACTTTATCCTGCATCACTATCTTTACATTTCTTTACACATTATTATTTAGTATATACAACATCCCCCGATTTATGGGACTAGTAGGGGCGAAGCATTCGGGTGATAACCTATCGCTGAAACAATTGATATTCTGTCCGAATGCTTCGCCCTTCGGTATTCTAGTATTGGGTGATAACCTATCGCTAAAACCATTGATATTCTGTCCGAATGCTTCGCCCTTCGGTATTCTAGTATTGGGTGATAACCTATCGCTGAAACAATTGATATTCTGTCCGAATGCTTCGCCCTTCGGTATTCTAGTAGCTGTAATTCAGTATTCAGGTCTAGCGTATAGCGACTTCCCATTTGTTACCAGTTTGTTTCAGTTGAAAAGAACTGCTAGACTGTAAAAACTTCATATAATTACCACCAATCTTTAACGCTTTGAGTTGGTCAGTTATGGATTTACCATATTGCTGATGGAACTTAGTTCCTAAAATACTAATATCAATATACCCATTCCCTAATTCATTAGTTGCTATTGTGAGAATGTTTTTAATCGCTTCCTCCAAAGCCGCTGGAGAATTAATATCAGATAATAAATTAGATTTAGTATTAGTTAAATTTAATGCGCTTATTTCCCATTTGTTATCTTTTTGTTTAAGTTGAAAAAAACTACAAGACTGTAAAAATTTAATATAACTACCATTGATTTTTAACTCCTTTATTTGTTCACTAATGGGTTTACCATATCTTTGCTTAAATTGAATAGCCAAAATACTAATATCAAAATCAACCTGAGTAGATTCTTTCATCAAATCTTCTAGAATCATTTTCAGAGCCAGTTCTAAATCTAACTTAGAATTAATTCTAGTTAAAGAACTTGATGGAATATTTTTGATGGATTCGGACTTATCAGTTTGATTTCTGCCAGAATTTAAATTATCATCGAACACCGTTACATACAATTCTGAATTATCATCAATTTGATGAATTACTAAATCTGCTGGATATTTAGCAAATATATCCTTAGCATTTTTATTAGGTGAATATTTAGCAACAATATGACTAAGATGTAACTGATGTTTAACTTTATATATCTTAGCAAGATGAGACAGTTTAACCCAAACACTAGTCGTCAGTTTCTGCTCCTCTTTGATTAAACCCTTGACTTGCAAAATAAATTGTTCAATAGAGGGAATTTCTACCAAAGGTTTAATACTATAAATAGTAGTTTCACCAGTAGAATTATTAAAAAGATTAATATTTTCGCTATGTTGACTAACTTGATATACAATTAATCCATGTTGTTGTAAATTATTGCATAAATTAGTCATTACCTTATCCGACGAGCAAACCAAAACTTCCTTAGCATGGGGGTAGAGTTCATGAATAGAAGAACCAAAAGCGATCATTTTGCCATCGGCATTATCCCTACCAGCGGGAACATGAATCAAATCATAACCACGTTCATGCAATTCTATATCTAACTTACCCCGATTACTCCAATTAGCAAAAGCAATTTTTACTTGCAGAGGACAATTACAAACATTTGCTAAAAACTTTTCAGTCTGGGTATTAATTTGTAGATTTTCAGCATCCAAAAGCAAAACCGCAATGCCTACCGGCAATAAAGACGTAATAGAATTAGGAATTAATGAACCATTAAATTCAGAAATTAGAGGATTTTGTTGGCGAATATTGGCGATTAAATCTGATAAAATTGGTAAATCTAAAGCAGCGGGAATTAGTAAAGCTTTCAGAGATAATTGGAGTTTTTTGAGCAATTCATCCCAGTTATGAGCTTGGCTAAGTAATTCTGTAAACTTAGCAATCAAAGCAGATTGATTAGAATTATTTTGCCATTGAACTTTTCTATACTTTTCTAGCAATAATTCTGGCTGCTGTCGATGAATAGTAATAATTACTTGGCAAACCTGAGAGGCTATTTTATTTAACAGCGTATTATCATAGGTAGTTAGCGATCGCTCATGATTTAGCATAGCTCACACAGTATGGTAGGTGACAGGTGATAGGTGACAGGTAACAGGTGAAAGAATTACACATCTATTTGTGTCTAAGTTGTATCAATCCCTACGACTCCCATAAGAAGTACAGCTGATATTCTAACCAGTTAGGCAATTGCTATACAATCATAAAACTCACTCACCCATCTGTGTTTATCTGCGTACATTTGCGGTTAATTATACCTGAAACATGATTCCAAAAAAAATTTGTCATGAATCAAGGAACAACAACAGCCATCGAAGGCATCTATGAAGTCTGTATTGGAGTTACAGAGCCAATTTTAGCAATTCAATATTGGCAACAGTTTGGCTATCGTATAGGACAAACAGGAGAATTAAACACCGAAACAGCTTACCAATTATATGGGGTCAACTCCTCCTTAAAAGCCATCCGTCTTTACCACCAAGAAGCAGACCATGGTTTAATTCGACTAATGACTTGGCAACAACCCACAAATAGCGGTTTAGGCATCAGTTCCATGAAAATTCAAGGAAATCGCTGGGCTACCACCTTAACCACTGATGTATTAAACATTTTAAATCATGCCGAAAATGCCAAAGCCATGGGTATGGCAATCAAACACACCCACCCTTATTGGGAAATAATTTATAACAAAGAACAAAAAAGCCAACCATTTCTAAATCCTGCCATTGGTGTGCGAGAAATCATGCTACTGCAACCCTTAACACGACAAGTATTATTTCAACGCTTTGGTTATACCATGCCCCATTACGGCAAAATCAATCATCATGCACCATTAAACACCAGTCAGTTTACCCACTTAGGCTTAGTAGTTCAAGACGACAGCAAACAAACCCTACAATTTTATGAACAAGTTTTAGGTCTATTGCGCGTCCGGGATAACGTAGAAACCAGTTATGAATCTTCAGACGCAGGTAGAGAGTTTTTTGATCTTCAACCAGGAGAAAAATTTATAGTCACCGCTTTTGATGATCCTCGCTCCTCTGCAACCAACTTCATGGAAGCACGTAGCGGCAGACTTTATATAGTACGCTTTCCAGAGAACATCCAACTGCAATCACACTTTACATCAGCCCAACCAGGAAGTTTAGGAATGTGCCTTTACACCTACCGAGTCCAGGACATAGAAACCTATTTTGACAGAATTAAGGCTAGTAATGCACAACAAGTTACTAAAATTGTCAATAATGAATTTGGAGAAAAGAGTTTTTCCTTCATTGCCCCAGATGGCTATTTTTGGACATTGGTAGCAAAAAACTAATGTGTCAGGAGTTCAGGAGTCAGGAGTCAGGAGTATGGCTAACGCCACGCTTCGCTATCAGGAGTTCAGGAGTCAGAATGTTTGATAAATAGGTAGATGATCAAATAGCAAGTTTAGGCGTAAGCATTAAAAAGCAGATTTCTGACCGCTTGACGCTGAATGCTTACACTAATTTAATAATAAAATAAATCAGGAAACAGCAAATGGTAGCCCATATCCAAGAAATTGATGCCCAACAATGGGTAAAAACTCGATCTTCCCTAGACCCTAACGAATCTACTTTTTTAGTTTGGACAGGTAGAATTTATAGCTTTATCCCTGGCGAAAAGCGACAACTATTATTTAAAATTCTGGGAATGAGTGTGAGTCGTTGTATTCTCACCGCTGAAGGTCGTTGGGATTTTACTTCCAGAGAACTAACTTATTACCTCAACCCAGAAACAGACGAAATCGTCAGAAAATGGGAAAATCCATGGACAGGTGAAACAGTTCCAGTTATGCACGTTGCCAATAGTCCCGTGCAAGGCAAATTTAAAGGCAAACTTCCCGTAGAAGTGGAAGGAGAAAATACAACCTTTGTTTTTGATCTATTTCCCAATTATCCCAATCCTTTAGCAGACGATCCCCAATTTGCGGAATATTGCCCATCTGCCAATTATCAAGCCGCAGAATTATTTAAAATTACCGTTTCCAGTGCCGATTTAGTAAATTCAGAATTAGCATCTGTAACTCAACTCAAACTAAGTTGGGATAGAATTGGTCAATGGTTGCCTTGGATGAAAATGGGGCAACGACCCGGTTATCTGATTTACAGCGCCACAGGTAGCAAAGTGGGTGGTTTTACAGAATTACCTCCACTGCTACAAGCAGAAATTAATAACCGTTTGCCTTTGTATAAGCAAGCACCAAAAGCCTTTGTAGATGGGGAAGACATGACTTCTTGGTTGTATTTCCAAAAGCATTTTCCCGCTTACTTAGCTGGAGAAACTTTTCCTTTACCAACAGCGGAAGAGTAGGTGACAGGTGACAGGTGACAGAAATTTCTGTTCTTCTGTTTTTTGCGCGGGTGGGTGGGTGTAAAAAATCCGGTGGTACAAAAAATGTCTGAATCTCTTGCTAGACAATACTTTGAGCGTACTTTTGTGGTTGACACACCCGCGCACCTTACACAGACTGGGTTTCAGCGTTTTTTGTCCTTGACACGATTCCTGAAATGGACTATCATAAGACCATCCGCGCGATCGAACCTTGAAAACTACATATATATAGGCTTTCAGCCTCCCGCTATTGCAATTTCTCCTAATCCCTATTAGGGATTGAAACATGGAGTCCATCAAATCCCAGCTTAAGCAACTCGGCAAAATTGCAATTTCTCCTAATCCCTATTAGGGATTGAAACATTTACATTGGTCGGATGTGGTACATAATGTATGGGTAATTGCAATTTCTCCTAATCCCTATTAGGGATTGAAACTACATGGCAACGGTAGATCAGATTGAGGATCAAATTGCAATTTCTCCTAATCCCTATTAGGGATTGAAACCTGCCAACCTTACCAATTTCATCTCCCTGCTTATTGCAATTTCTCCTAATCCCTATTAGGGATTGAAACAACAAACTTGATCGCTTCATTCCAAAATCAATAATTGCAATTTCTCCTAATCCCTATTAGGGATTGAAACTTAAATTATTTTTTCTCCCCCATATCCCCGCCCCACGTAAATTGCAATTTCTCCTAATCCCTATTAGGGATTGAAACAAACCCATTATGACTACATATTGCGCCTAACCCAGAATTGCAATTTCTCCTAATCCCTATTAGGGATTGAAACCCCAACTTCTTTGTGAGAGCATCATTAGCAATGTTCATATTGCAATTTCTCCTAATCCCTATTAGGGATTGAAACACGCATTTTAATGTTTACGGAAAGAGATTCAGTACACCATCATTGCAATTTCTCCTAATCCCTATTAGGGATTGAAACATAGTTTGGGGTGCTACAAAAGGAGGAGGGAAAAATTGCAATTTCTCCTAATCCCTATTAGGGATTGAAACGTAATATCTCAATTTTGCTAGTCATGACTTCCTCTAATTGCAATTTCTCCTAATCCCTATTAGGGATTGAAACAAAAGTTCTCACTGGAATATAACCTTTAGCAGTCTATTGCAATTTCTCCTAATCCCTATTAGGGATTGAAACAGGTAAACTAACAATCCAAGAAGAAGAAGTTACCTCATGGACATTGCAATTTCTCCTAATCCCTATTAGGGATTGAAACCTTTGATATCTGTGTACTTGCGAAAATACCGGGGACAAATTGCAATTTCTCCTAATCCCTATTAGGGATTGAAACAATAGAACCGCTTATAGTGATTGTGAACTGTTTCTGATTGCAATTTCTCCTAATCCCTATTAGGGATTGAAACGCGTTGGTAGTAAATGAGTGACTGTGTACCCCTGCGTATTGCAATTTCTCCTAATCCCTATTAGGGATTGAAACAAGTTCATTGTACTTATTACCATCTTGATCTTCTTATTGCAATTTCTCCTAATCCCTATTAGGGATTGAAACATCTAATGACCCTAGCGCGATTAAGGCGCGGGTAGCATTGCAATTTCTCCTAATCCCTATTAGGGATTGAAACATTTAGTGTGTTTTCGATTTGATGACTAAGGTGATATTGCAATTTCTCCTAATCCCTATTAGGGATTGAAACTTGCTAATTCCTTGGGCGAATCCAAGCCGCGCAAAATTGCAATTTCAACTAATCCCTATTAGGGATTGAAACCAGTTTGGGATATTTCAGAATCTAAAACAACCATTGCAATTTCAACTAATCCCTATTAGGGATTGAAACCCATTTATTCATTCGCCAGTAGCACAGAATTCAATTCTGACTCCTGACTCCTGAATTCTTTCTTGTTAAAACTTCCGCATATTATGACTAACAGGGTCAAAACCTCTAGAAAAGCGTGTGCTGTCATCATAAAAAGCGCCAGTTAAATTCGCGCCATACAACTTAGTGTAATGCAGCCGAGCGCCCCGGAGATTAGCCTCACACAGATTAACACCACACAAATTAGCCCTTGTCAAATTAGCCTTAGCCAAATTAGCCTTACTCAAATCTGCTCCCCAGAGTTTAGACTTAGCAAGATTAGCTTCAGCTAAATCTGCTCCCCAAAGATTGATTCCTGGTAAATAGGCTTCAATCAACTTAACTCCACTTAATTGAGCAGATGGAAAATACCTCTCACCTGCGGCATAGCGCCGTTTAATCTCTTCAGCATCTATTTTCACTGGCTTTGCCAAAAAAACAGTGATTTCTATTTATTATTTAACCACAAAAACAGCCAATCCGCTATCTATACCGTATTTTCCTAAGATTAGGAGTGCTATTAAAAACTCAAAAATTTATAACAATAAAAAAGCCTTTTCTTATTTATACACGAAAAAGCGCCTGAGTCCTTTTTCTTACTCAAGCGCCTCCCCGTATAACTCTATACCAACCCACTGTGTAATGCAACATTTGGAATCCTCTGCACTGCTATTAGGGGAAGCACTGCTAGGATAACTTGTAACAAACATTAGGTGAAGTGGTATCACTCCTTGCATTAGATAAGGATATCTCTTTTAACACTAAATAGCTAGTGTGGAGAGTGACACTTTATTAACTGACACGAGTTAAAATTGAGTCAAGGGCATGAGTAACTAAGAAGACAAAACTAAACAGTAAATATTTTTTTGCTCTAGTATAAAATATTTAAGATAATTCATAAATCAGTTAAAACTTGCCAAACACAACATGAAGTCATGAAATGTCAATTGTAGTCTGGGCTACATACTTTTTCTGGTCAATCATCTCTAAAAAAACAGCAGATAACCCTGTGTATAGTATCAGGGGAATAGGTATGAAAACTACAAATTATGATCTCTACATCAGTAAAGTACATCTTTTGTCACAATGAACCCGGAGGATTTTTGTGTTGGGGTGGTTGTATCTGTTTGCTAAATCTGGAAATGCAGTTAAAGTGATTCTGGCTACAAACTACAACTAAAAAAAAGCTACAACCTGGTTTTTAGCGTCAATCAACCAAATTCACCACCGCCAGGAGTTTCAATCACAAAAATATCTCTAGTTTCCATCTCGATAGTGGCCGTACTACCTAAAATCTCTTGATTTCCATTTTTATGATGGCTGGAAATACCTAAATTCGTTGCTTAAATCTAGAATGAAATAGCCATGGGGTTAAGTGGAGCGCAACCCAACGCAAGCAGGGTAGATATTGGGTTTCACTTTGTTCAACCTAACCCGCTTTACTATCCTAAAAAAAGGATGGAATTGTCATGATTAAGTCCATCGTTTTTTTAATTTTGAGTGAATAGCAAGAGTGTTCAACTTATCATAAACCCAAACATAGTTATGATTTTTCAATTCTTGTTGCAGATCAATACGTGTTTGAGGATCTAAATGAGCGTGTTCAAAATAAATACATTCGGGGACAGTAGGAAGCAGTAATGACATTTTCACAATTTCTGCGTCAAAACCTTCTGTGTCTATCATTAAAAAATCAATGTTGCCAAGATTAAAATGCGAAATCAAAGTTGATAATGTCACAGTGGGAACAGTAATTTCCTCAATTTCTTCTTCTCTCACTTTATGTTTGATGAGATGGCTTTTATTGAATGATGACCACTGAGTTGCCCATTTAAAATCTCTCCACCTGTCACAATCTTTGACTGTAAAAATAGTTGCATTTCCATCTTGTTGAGCCACAGCAGCTTGATAAGTAATCACATTAGGAATATTTGCGTATGCTTGCTGAAGCTTGAGAAATGATTGCTCCATAGGTTCAATTAAGACAGATTTGATCTGACTTTGCTTAATGAGATGGTGAACAGGATCACCAGTAATACCATCACAAGCACCCACTTGTACAAATGTTCCGTTTGGTTTTATTTGTATGTAGTATGCGAGTGCTAGAGAGACAGTCTCGAATGTGGGTGGGGGTATCTCTAGTGGTCTTCTACTCAATTCATAGGGGGTTAACTTCAGAATTCGGTCTATTTGTTTTTTTACTATTTTTTTTATTATATTCATAGAGATTTAAGTTTCCTTAATCACGTTTATATCTAGATATTTTACTCCATCTGATCAGTATGAGTAAGTAAGTCGGGGGGAAAATTTACAACCCTGTAACAAAATGTAAATTCAATCAATACCTTATCAATAGGTCATTTCACGGTTTTTACAAAACTCAATATACATTGGTTTTATCGTGCCGACTTACTTACCTTAATTTGAAAGATGTAATCAATATCTTGAACACCCACAAAATCTACGTCTTCTTCCTTTGTACCTTTGCTCCTATTCTTCGAGAAGTCGTTAAGTGCTACACACTGCCACGTAACCGCATATATGTTTCCGTTCAACTTAATTCTTAGTTTTTTAGAAGATTATTAAAATAAAGCTAAAGACTTAATTGCATATATTCACTAATAAAAGCGTTTTTTTATTTAGCATGAGACTTACTCCTCCACATCAAACCATACAGGGGATTGATCATCAACCTGCCCGTTATAGTTAATAGTAATTTCCTGACCTTTCCTAATATCTTGATGAGCAATAATTTCAATTACACTTTTAGCAAAATTCTTAATATAAAGGGCATTGGGATGATAAGAATGATTGAAAAGAGAAGCAAAGCCTAAAGCTATTGCCCCACTTTCTCCATGCCAACCAAAATAATAATTTAATAAAACTGTTTTGACAATTAATTTAACTTGTTGTTTAGGGATGACAATTACAGGGGCTGTTTCAATTAACTCGCCTTTAGCAAAATCTTGATGAGCAAATATACCTCTACCTTTAATTTCCGTATCACGCAATACTAACATAATGCAATTCTGTCTGATGGGTGAAATATCTGTTCTTGAACTAATCACGCCAAACGCAGAGAGAATAAAGATTTTCGTGCATGATTTATGACTACTATATTTAGTATAGCAATCCTCAATTATTCCTGTAAGAAATTTTAGTCATCTCTAAAAAATCGGGGATCCAAGAGGAAGTTTTATGTTATTATAAATATCCCATGCTAACTATCATTGGTTGTGGAAATCTCAATCGTAATGACGATGCTGTAGGCGTAATCATTGCCCAACGTTTACAGCAATATCTCGCCGAAAATCAACATCCCAATGTCCGCGTTTTTGATTGTGGTACGGCGGGTATGGAAGTGATGTTTCAAGCGAGAGGAAGTAAAAGATTAATTATTCTTGATGCCAGTTGCACAGATTCTGAACCAGGTGCTATATTTAAAGTCCCAGGTAAAGAATTAGAAGCACTACCAGAACCTAGTTATAACCTGCATGATTTTCGTTGGGATCATGCTTTAGCTGCGGGGAGAAAAATCTTTAAAGATGATTTTCCTCAAGATGTGACAGTTTATTTAATTGAGGCTGGAAATCTTGGCTTTGGACTAGATTTAAGTCTTGTTGTCCAACATTCGGCTGATTTAGTTTTTGCAGAACTAATCACACTTATTAGCCAGAATGTTATGGCTTAATTCATAATCCAAAATCCAAAATCCAAAATCCAAAATCCAACTATGCCCAGTCGCGGTAAACTGAGAGTTCATCTACCCTCATTTCAAATGGTACAGCATTAGCTTCTGGGGGACAAACACGGATTTTGGCACTGCTGACAATGCTGTAGAGTAAACTGGCCATGGGCGTAATTTTTTGCAAAATTCGCCAGTTTGTCACTTGGTCTGGACATTCGATTACCAATGTCATAGCACTAGCATGGGTTGTCACATACCAACGACAATGAGACAATAGATTTTGAATTGTGCGATCGCATCCTTCATAAAAGTATCGACTAATAGAATACTCTAGTTGTTGTCGCAAGATAATATCTGCCGATGTTGCTTGCATAGGGTGCTTATCATCAGCATTGAACTCTGATTCTCTTCTGACCATTTCTCTTGATTTTCCTATTTTACTTACCAATTGTCATTACATAAAGCACATCCTTATTGGTTCCTAGAAACTCTTGGGCTTCATCATCATAAAAAGCACCAATGCCGCTACAATCTATTCCCCAATAATGGCTAAATAGATACACTCTCTGCCCGATCAAACCAGCTATTTGCATAGCAGTTTGATAACTCAAATAATCGGACACAAAAAACAAAGTTACAGCGCCATCTCTAGCCAGCGCCTGATTAATACACAAATAGCCTGATTTTTCTGTAAAGTCACCCGCCTTAATGAGTTTTCTACCGTTATATAAACCGGGTAACATTCCTTCGACACGATGCACCACCGAATAAATTTCTATTTCCTCAATATTTTTAGTTGGGATAGGTTGCTGAACATCCTGCAAAATTTGCCAATAGATTTCCTGGGAAATAGACTTTTTTAGGAAACGTCGAATAGAACGCCTATTCCAAACGTTCTCAGAAAACCGTTCTCGGTCAAAATTAAATTGAGGATGTTCTAGCTGTTGCTGGTGACTGGGTTGCAGGGATGTTGCTTGATAGGCATCTTCTAGGAATTGATTAGCTTGAAAATAGTCAGTACCACAGACGAAAGGAATTGGTAATCTTAAGCGTCTGACTGGCTTTTCTTGCGCCTCTCCCGATATCATACAACTACTAATAAACTCCTTATTCTCAAATCCTAAATCAGCATTGAGAGAGAGTTTATCAAAGTCAAAGATTAATTGGATGTTTTTTTCATGAAGATATGCTGAAGCTGCAATAGCGCCTAAATGGTGTCCGCTATCCAATAAGCAATATCTAATGCTCCTGTCTTGATATTTCCAGCTAGACCTATAATAAACACAACTAACTAAAAAAATGAAGCCGTTGATACGTTTATTGGGTATAACATAATTTTCCAATCCATCATCAATTAATTCATAGATCAATGTCAGACAATCATTCTCAACTTCTAAATGGTAGATGCCATCTAGAAATCCTTCCACACCACGAATCTGAACATAAACTTCCGTTGGATATAACGCCCCGGCGGATGGATTTACCCGTAATTGATAGGTTTCACCTTTGTAAAATTTCTCAAAAGTGATGGCGCTTGTTAACCTGATAAAAGCATGAGTGGGATTATTGCAATTTAATTTCACACGCCGATAAAATTTTGGATAAACTTTAAAGGCACGGGGTTGAGTTGACCCATCCACATAATTTGGATTCATCTGTACCGATAGGTAAGAATGCTTGGTAGCCTGATGATAGGCTTGCCCAGAAAGCTTACTTTGTGGCATTTTTAAGCAACCTTAAAACTTCTATATTGCTGGCGAAGTCAATTGCTTTATAATCGTCCAAATTTTGTATATTCATGTTAGGATGATGTTGTAATAGCAATCTCACTACTTCTGTCTTTCCAGCCGATGCACCATACATCAGGACAGTTGCGCCATTATCATTTTGGTTGTTAATATCAATCTTGGCATCTAGCAATAAATTGATTAAATCGTAGTGATTGCCAAAACAAGCAAACCACAAAGCATTATTGTGATCATTGTTGGTGGCGTTGATATCCACACCCGCATCTATAAGTTCTTTGACTACTGCCAAAATGCCCTCTCTGCTGGCTTTCATTAAAGCTGTATCGCCATTTCCACCGCGCTGATTTAAATCTTCATCGCTGTAACCATTTACCATTAGCCATTGGCTGGTTGCTGCACTCAAATTTACCTTGTTTGCGTGACTCATAATTATTGCTGGGGAAAACAACTAAAGTAAGAATTCTAGATTCTGAATCCTTAACAACTAAAAACATAATGGTGAGCAAAGCCCACCATATTGCAAAATACTATTTGAATTCTGAAAAATCAGTAGTAGCTCATGAACAATTGTCCTACCAATTCTCTATAGTGTAGCCACAAATTAGATCCCCCCAACCCCCCTTAAAAAGGGGGGCTAAGAGAAATTTTATCTATCACCCTGGAAGAGAAAAAGTATAGCAAGCGCCAAGGTGGTTAGGATATCAACTGATAGCACAGCGTGGCGTAAGCCATTGACAAAACTAAGATACAAACAGACCTTCCACTCTGTCACCTGTCACCTGTCACCTGTCACCTACGAAGACTGTTATCCAACAGCTACTGGTTGTGGATTTTCAGAAAACATCTTTCTAGCAGATTTACCTGGTTTTGGTACACCATAAAAAGTAGCTTCTGCTTCAAGTTCATCTACTATATCCCAAGCTTCAATTGCGCGTTTAGAATCTGTACCATAGTTAGCCGCAATTGAGCGAGCTTCAGAGATAGCTTTTTGTATCTCTTTGCGTAAGAATTTTAATTTTGGTTTATCGACAAAGTTACCTTTGGTAAGAATATCAGTGACAGAAATAATGCCTAATAATTCACCTTGGATAACAGGCGCACGCCACACACCAGTATTAGCAAATAACCGCGCCACATATTCAACATCTAAATCAGGATTGACAACAACGCAGGGTTTAGTCATTACCTCGTAAACATGAACCCGTTCAGGATCTCTGCCAAAAGCAGCAACTTTGCCTACAATATCCATTTCTGTCACCATACCGTAAGCATCGCCACTATGACGGGGTTCAACAACTAACGCCCGCAGTTCTTTGAGCCTCATTAGTTTGACTGCTTCTGCTACGGTTGCTGAACCGCGAATAGTAGCAACATCTTGAGTCATAATTTGTTTGGCTCTCATAATTCCTGCTCCTTAAATTCGGTTGAGTGAATCAGTGAATTACTTCTAAACTGCTGTGGTTTTGCCTCAATTTTATTCCTGTAGCCTGCACCTTAATCAATAAAATATTGAATTCGAGGTGGTATTTTGACTGGCTAGAAAGCAATTACTTCTATGTAATATTTCCTATCCGAAGGATTAAACATCTTAGCGATTTTAATGATTTCGGTGTTTAGGAAAATAAGATTTACGCAGTTTCTCTATATTTTTATCTCACTTTCTTGATGTTCCTTTTGTTTTAAGTTAACCAGGAATCAAGCAAGAAAGTTTGTGCTAACTCTGTAATCGCTTTTTGTTGAGGTTTAGGTTCACTACCAACAATTTAGCTTACTTATATATTATCACTCTGATAACTTTGAATTATGAATGATTTATAAAGATCGACCCATTTTTGACCATAAATCTGATTAAGAAATTGTTAATTGGACTACAGAAGCAGAAAATTATATTTCATGTTTTAGATATTGAATATTACGATTTATGATTTCAGTTAATAGCGATACAATTAGGGAATTCCCATTAAATAAAGATGAAATTTAGTTGACGAAAATAATATCTCTGACTTCTTGAAGAAGCTAGAAATGCAGTCAGCGATATATATCATAAGCTATGCGATCACTTTGTCTGATCCAGATATTGCTCTCAATTTCCTAGAGATAAATTTCCGCTATATCCTATCAGTTTTTTATATCTGGTTTTAGATTATAACGGTTTTCCATGATAGAAATAATACTAAAATCCTTGCTAGTTGGTACAAATACACTATACAATAAATTTTCGATAACTCTGATATTGAGAATATATATATGGATAGCTATCAGATAAAGCTAGAGCTTACTAAATCTAATCATGATGCCTGTTTTAGCTTTGACTTGAACCCTCGTTTTGGAGATATTATTAATAGTAATTTATCTTCTAAACAGGTAAAATCACCGTTTGCAAAGGATATTAGTGCTGGCAAAAATACTTATGTTTATGATGCTCATACATACCATACCAAAGTTCCACCACAAGGAATTAAACCACTAATTGAGTATTATACAAATCCTGGTGATGTTGTTTTAGATCCATTTTGCGGGTCAGGGATGACAGGAGTAGCAGCAACAGAGCTAGGACGTAAAGCTCTACTATCGGATTTGTCTCCCGCAGCAGCATTTATAGCTTATAACTTAAACACACCGATAGATGCTGGTTTATATCTTAATGCAATTAATGAAATTTTAGATCGAGCAGCTTCTCTCGATAAAAAACTTTATACAACCCACTGTCGAGATTGTGGTTCACCAGCCAAAGTTTTATATACTGTTTGGAGCTACGGCTTAATATGTCAAAATTGTCAGCAAGAGTTTATATATTGGGATGTTGGACGTGATGAAAAAGCATCAGTAAAAGAAAGCAAAATAAAAAAAGAAGTGAACTGTCCTCACTGTAACTTCTTGTTAAAGAAACGTAACCTCAAACGCACTCAACGTTATCCTGTAGCGGTCGGTTATAAATGTTGTGGTAGCAGACTAAAAGAAAGTTGTGTACCTTTAAATAATTTTGATGTGGAATTAATCAACTCAATAGAAAAATCGCCAATACCTAAAAATTTATGGTATCCACAAAATAAAATTCCTGAAGGAGTAAATACACGGCAACCAATTCTGGCGGGAATTAAAACTGTTGACCAATGTTATACTCATCGCGCTTTATATGCAATGTCATTTCTATGGCAAGAAGCATCCAAATGGCCTGATATAGAAGTCAGAGATAAACTGTTGTTCACACTTACCTCGCTATACCAAAGGATAACAGTATTTAGTGAATTTCGTTTTTGGGGTGGCAGTGGTAATACGGCTAATTTTCATGTACCAACTATAATGAATGAGCAAAATGTGTTTCAAGTATTTAAAAGAAAAGCTCAAACAATTAGTTGGTACTTTCGTGAGTCTGCTCATATTCCTCATACTGTTCAAGTCAGTACACAATCTGCGTGCAATTTAAAGCAAATACCAGATAAATCAGTTGATTATGTTTTCACTGATCCGCCTTTTGGAGCTAATATCAATTACTCGGAAATGAATTTGCTGTGGGAAAGTTGGCTTCAGCAATGGACTGATAATACAGAAGAAGCAATAATAAATTCCATTCAAGGCAAAGGTTATCAAGAATACAAGAATTTACTTTTTAAAGCATTTTCTGAAATTAAGCGAGTCTTGAAAGATGGTAGTTGGTTAACAGTTGCTTTTCATAATTCTTCTGAAAAAGCGTGGATTGTTATTCAGGAAGCTTTAGCGGATGCTGGTTTGCAAATTAAAGGAACTCAAATTTTTGACAAGAGACATGGTACTCTTAAGATGTTTGTTTCTGGAAATGCTGTTGGCTATGATTTAATTATTCATTGCCAAAAATCGCAGCGATTAAAAGTTATTTTTCAACCTCTAGTAGAAGTGCGGCATCAGGCGAGGGAGTTTATAAAGGAATATTTAGCTAACGGGAATATGTTGATGAAAGACTTTCTGCACGTTGCACGTAAGTCTGAATTTGATTACCGGCGCTTATATTCTGCTTGGCTGGCTAAAACTGTAAAAGAAAGTTTAGTTTCTCTAGATTTTGAAACTTTTAAAGAAATAGTTGATCAACTACAAGAGGAGAAAAAATAGATGCGCCGACCTTTAACAATGCCAGCTTTTACTACAGAAGAATATGAGCAAGCACATAAATTTCTAGCCATTAAAGTAGCTTACATGATGGGTCGCAAATTTGAAGAAGGAGATTGGTCTGATGTTTACTGTCGAGCGAAGGGAATTCCCAAAGCTGGTTGGTCAAATTTAAATATTGATGTCATGTATGGTTTGTTAGGGGTAGAACATAAAATGCTTTGCTATCGTTCAAAACCCGACTTAAGAGATGCTTGTGGTACAACATTAATGCATCCCGCAGCTACAAGATCAATCCGCATACCTGCCAATGATACAGACCCTAATGAAGTAATGCGTGATGTTCTGGGACAATATGCCAAACTTATTAACCGACGAAAAGAGAGAGTGCGTCAACAAGCAAATTCTATAGAAGAGCCTGATATGCGAGTTGGATGGTTACTTTGGCAAGAAAGTTTACAACAGTTCTTATATTTTGAAGAGGAAATGCTCATTCCTAATCCAGATGATTACTATGCTGTATGGAAACCATCTGGTGGAGGTTCAAGAAAAGAGAGCAAAAATTTGTGGATTTATGAAACAGAAACAGGTAAAAAGAGATATTCTGTGACAACTTCAGCAGGCGCTAAAATTCAACCATATTTTGATATTCCATCTCCAGCAGATCCCAATGTTTATATATTCACTGTAATTGGAGAAGTTGTAGATAGTGGTTTGATTAAAGTGTGGTTAACAGAAGCAACTAAGAGAGAATTAGAGAGACTAATTGGTTTACTTGATACGACATCTGTTAGTGAAACTATCTTGGATGTAGTTGCTGAACTGTCGGAAATACCATCTGCTGAATTTGATAATTTTGAAACTGGTTACTCTTTACTAATAACTAGAGAAGCTTATGCTGCATTACAAGAAAAATTACCGGGAGTTAATGATGATCACTGCTTTAGGTTGTTGGGGCAATATTTGCAACATCAAAATGACTGATCAGCGAACAAAAAATTTAGGAATTATTGTATCATTTATTCCATCTCTATGTATTAGCTCTAGGAATCCGGTTTGACTCTTGAAATCATTTGTGTAGGCAGGCAAGAGGAAAAAGGATTTTATAGGATTTCGGTGTACCGAGTTTTGTATGGCTACGCCACGCAAGCTATCAATAATCTAATAGGAATTTTATATATAGATAAATTATATTTTTATGAAAATACAATAAATTCGTAGATTTACCCCACAACCACACGCACATAAATAGCCCGCGCTGTTTCCCTATTTATCGTCATTGGCAGATTACTAACTTTAATCACAAAAGTGGGAAATTGCTGTTCTACAATAACTTGAGTTCCTGTCTTTATACCCATTGATATAAGTTTCTTTCTAATGATTTCATCTTGAGTTTTACAAACAGTGACAATACCTTGCTCACCAGGTTTCAGCAGTTCTAAAGAGCAACCCATGACAGTAAAAGGAGTAAACATTGCAGAATAGAGATAATAAAAGGTAAAAATTGTAATGATGAAAGATGATAAACATCCTTCATCATTGTTAAATGATAAATTCGAGTAATGCTAAAACATTACTAAGTTTGTATTAAGCAAGGTAAGGTTCTTGATGGGTTTTGATTGTGCAGTTAGAACGGGGGTATGTAACGCACAATAAAGCGAAACCTTTAGCCATTTGTTCATCATCCAAGAAGTTTTGATCGTCTTGGTTGACTTCACCTTCTACAACTTTACCTACACAGCTAGAGCAAGAACCAGCGTGACAAGAGAAGGGTAATTCAATACCAGCTTCTTCTGCACCATCGAGAATTGTAGTTTCTTCGTCGATTTCAATTGTGGTGTCGAGGTCTTGTTTTTTGTTGATCAATCTTACTTGATAGGCAGCCATTGTCCGGTTCTCCTCAAACGTGAATAGAATTACTTTGGTAAATTGGTTAAGTCTCCCCTTTTTAGGGCGGGGAAATGCTCCCTTCCGTACACAAAAAATGTGGAGTATGTCTACGGGAAACTTGTAAAGTTGTAATTAGCAGAATAGAACTTAGGAAAGTTTCTATATATATTTTTTCCTAAGTTCTAATTTTTTTTAGCTGCAAGGTACACCTTTCGGTGAACAATCGCCTGCTTTAAAAGACTTTCCACAACCACAGGTGTCAGTTGCATTGGGATTGCTGAACTTGAAACCGCTGTCCATTACTCCTTCAACAAAATCAATTACTACACCTTCTAATAACGGCGCACTTTTAGCATCCACGTAAACCAACACATTTCCTTGTTGGCTGACAACATCATCTGGTTGTGGCTTACTGGTAATTTCAATTCCATACTCATAGCCATTGCAACCACCATCTTTAACGGAGATGCGGACACCTTTTGTAGCGTTATTAGTGTCTTCAGTTGCGGAACCTCTTAAAAATGCTCGCAGACGAAATTCTGCCTTTTCTGTTAAAATAACAGTCATTTTGTTTCCTGTTCTGTAGCGATTATTCTGATTTGAGATGTGGATTTTTTAGATTTGGTACTTTACACCGTTACAGATTGGGATTGGGAGTATCTCCAAGGTGCTGTGTTACCGCAGACTGGACAGTTGCGATCGCGATGAGAACGACGTTTAGCAAACTCCATTCTGTTAAAATCTATTGTCAGCAGTTCCGACAATAGCGGTTGACTAAATCCGGTAATCAGCTTGATTGCTTCCAACGCTGTCAAACAAGCCAAAGTCCCAGAAACAGCCCCTAGAACTGAAAAACCACGCCGATCCCAATCAGGCTTTTCTGGAAATAGACAGGACAAACAAGGAGTCACACCAGGAATAATCGTGGTTAGATAAGCCTCCATCCCGTCCATAGCAGCCTCTACCATTGGCTTACGCGATCGCACACAAGCTTCATTTAACAAATTGCGTTCAGTGAAATTGTGGGCGCAGTCCAGAGCCATATCCGCTGATTGCACCAATGAATCTACATTTTCCGGGGTGATATAATCATGAATCGCTTCAATCTGCACATCAGGATTAATCGCTTCCAGAGTTTCTTTGGCTTTGAATACTCTTGGTTTTCCTACCCAATCGTCAGTCATCAAAACTTGACGATTCATATCATCCTGACGCAAATCACCACCCCGGACTAGGATTAGCCGCCCAACGCCTGCTACTGCTAAGTAAAGCGCCGCCGTACCGCCTAATCCTCCCACACCAGTCACCAGAACCGTCGCTGACTTCAGGCGCTTTTGAGCCACTTCGCCAAAATTCGGGAGCATCATTTGGCGACTATAGCGTTCTAATTCGGTAGGCGTTAGGTTGATCAATTTATACCTCCTAATCAGAAGTTATTTCTGTCAGCGTGACTACATTCTTTGGCTTATCGTTAAACACCTTAAACAGCTTTTGTTCATGGGGTGTTGATTCCTGAAAAACTTGGTAAGCTTTTTGCAAAGCCAAGCAATATTGAGCTAATTTTTCTTCTGCACTCAAGTCAGGAAATTTATCATCAATTTCATTCATGTATTGAGAAAACTTTTTCAATATATGAAGACGATTGACATTTACAAATTTTTGGTCATAAGGCAGTTGAAAAAAGATAAAATACTCTTCTGCATCTACAAGTTTCTTGAATTCTTCAATAGTTCCACTCATTGAGCATCCTCCATTTTTTTTAGCTGTTGCTTGAGTTCATCTAACTCTCGGTAGATTTCGTAAGTCTCAGCCGCAACATCCATAAGTGTTTTGTAATCTGTTGGTAATCCCTCAGCTAAATCATGCAAGTCCATTTTCATTTGACCTGCTTTACTGTTTAGCTTTCTAATCTTTGCTGTGAGTTCCTCAATCGTCATTGGTAATTGTTAATTGATGATTGATGATTGATGATTGGTGTGGTGATTGGTGATTGGTGATTGGTGATTGGTAATTGGTAATTGGTGATTGGTGATTGGTGATTGGTAATTGGTAATTGGTGATTGGTAATTGGTGATTGGTCATTAGAAAAATTACTTCCCCATCTCCCCCATCTCCCTCATCTCCCCCATCTCCCTCATCTCCCTCATCTCCCCCATCTCCCCCATCTCCCTCATCTTCCCCATCCTCCTCATCTCCCCTATCTTCCCCAGTTCCCAATTCCCAATCCTCAACAATTAAATATTTCCTACTTCTGGGAAACGCTTGGCTAAATCAATGCCTTTCTGCACAAAGTTTTCTCCCTCTTCATTTAATTTTTCTAGGGAGTCAAAACCATAGCGGTGAGCATCGCGTAAAGTTTTTACAGCTAACAATAAACGACCAGAAAAAACTAACGCCCAACCAAAACCTTCATGACCTAAGTCAACTACCACATTAGATATTAGTCCAGTTTCTTTTTCAATGCTGGCTGCGACAGCACGGAAAAAAGCGTTGATTCGAGAAATAGTTGCTGGGTCTACTTCACCTTCAACAGAAATTTCCCGCTTTTTTTGTTTAGTTACAACAAAAGGTTTGAGAATCAATTCATCAGACCAACTGCGGTAAAAACCATAGCTGTCTTGCGCCCGGATTTGTTGGACTAAACTCTTGAGAAAAGGTGAAGTTATGGGTGTACTTGTAGTAGTTCCGTTGATGCTGTTGTTTTCACTCATACTGTTGCTTCGTTTTCAACTTCGTCTGCAAAATTTGATGTTTTTGGTTGTAAAGCCTTACGCAACCAAGGTGGAGGATTACCTTTCAATGTTTTGACTAATTTAGTCAAGATTTCTTCAATCTTTTCTTCTTCTGATTTCGCCTTGACTGGTGTTACACCATGCTTAATTAATCGAGCCGCTGCACTACCACCAATGGCGACTACATAAACAATTGTACAATCTTTTAATGCATCAAGTTTGGGGGTAATTTTATCTTCATTACCATCTTCTTTGAGGTCGCCTTCAAATTTCAAAGTTTCTAGAAACTCATATCCATGATCAGAAATTTCATAGACATCAATTTCTTTAGCCCAACCAAAGTGAGCATTAACATGAATTCGGTCTGTGGTGGTAAAGGCAATTTTCACTTTCATTAGTCCTAAAATAAGGTGACAGGGAACAGGTGACAGGTGACAGGGAAGGGTTAAGAAGATGACAGGAGAAAAGAAGGGAAGAGCTAAGACATTGACAGGTGACAGGGAACAGGAAAGGGTTAAGAAGATGACAGGAGAAAAGAAGGGAAGAGCGAAGGAAGAAGTCAAAAATCAAAAGTCAACTTTTATCTACTTCTTGACTGTCACCTGTCACCTGTTCCCTGTCACCTAATCCCTATTAATTACTGATGACCAATGATTCATCATTAATGACTCTTCATGTTCTATAAATAGGTTTCCCATACCAAATAAAAGTTCCATAGTGCCGCGATAGCCTACTTTAGTAAATAGACCATTTCCTAAGCGGTCATAGATGGGAATTCCTAAACGATAGTGGGGAATTTTGAGGCGTTTTGATATGGTATTCACATTAGAATTACCAATCAATAAATCAGAACCCACTGCTAAATCTTCCAAATCTTCCAAATCACCAATGGTAACATTTTTTACAGGAAGATGTTCTAACAAAGGCGATCGCGTCGTTGTCACAGCAGCATGAATAGAAGCCCCCATTGACTGTAAAAAATGCACCGTACTCCACATCAAATCCGGCTCTAAAGCCAAAGATACCCGTTTAGCACCGAAGTAAAAATGAGTATCCAACATCGCATCTTGCAGCTGACGACGTTGACGACAATATTTTTCCGGTACGGGATTACCACTCAAAACCGATAAAGCCTGTAAAAACTCATCCACAGGTTCTAAACCAGTCAAATCCCGAAAAACTTCGTAATCTGTATTAAAACGTTCTTGCAGAATCTTCGCTGCACCCCGCATACTTTCACCCAAAGCTAAAGTGAAAGCTGAACTACCCAAAGAACGCAGTTGTTTAAGAGTCGTACCGCTAACCGTCACCGCGCTATAGTCATCTTCCAAATGACCATCCAACGAAGCACCCAAATCAGGGACAAAAATCGGTTCTAGTCCAAAAGATGTCACCATCTCTCGAACTTCCTGCACATCCCCAGGAGTAAAAGCCGAACCTGCTAAAATCGTAATTTGTTCAGGTTTAATTCCTCCAGCTTTAGGAACTTCCTTCACAATACTTTCTACAGCTACCGCAAAACCATCTTGCAACGCACCTTTAAAATCAGGAGTCGGAGCAAAAACAATTGCTAAATAATCAAGTTCTGGATGACGTTCCCGAATATCTTTCAGAAAACGTTCAATATCATCTCCTCTAGTTTCTGTTAATCCAGTCGTACACAAACCGATAATTTCTGGTTTCGCTTTTTCTACTAAAGTGAGAATAGCTTGTTCAACATTTTCTTCACCACCCAAAATAGTAGTAACTTCCGTCATTGCTGTAGTAGCAAGAGGAATTGCTTCCCGAAAATGTCGAACCAAAACCACCTTAGCAAAAGCAGTACAACCTTGAGAACCATGAAACAAAGGCATAGTTCCCTTCAAACCCAAAAAAGCCAAAGATGCACCTAAAGCTTGACTTTGTTTGAGAGGATTAACAGTAACAGACTTATTGGGAACAGTAACAATTGCCATAAATTAATCTCAATAATCTCAAATAAAACGTAATAATTCAGGAGTCAGGAGGCAGAAGGCAGGAGTTCAGGAGGAATCAATTATTATCCCCATCTCCCCATCTCCCCCTTTCCTCTGCTCCCCTGCTTTCTTCTCTGTCACCTGTCACCTAAACTTCCCAAGGTGCTGGTTTACGAATTTGTTCCCAAATAGGACTATACAAAGCCTCATACAATTCTCTGGCCATTTCTACCATTCCCATATAACCAGCATAGGGATGATGACGCTCTTGGTTAATATCTAAAAATGGAATTCTTGCCTTTAAAGCTGTGTACTGATTTCGACCACCAGCTATTAACATATCGGCTTTAGTTTCTCTCACCAATTTCAGCAATTCTTGGGCATTACCTTTTTCCAACATAATGCCATCATTGCCAAGTAATTTCTTGATTTTGGCTTTATCTTCTTCTGTACTTTTGCGTGTACTAGTAGCAACAACTTCAATTCCTAAATCCTTAGCAGCGGAAATAATTGACCAACTTTTCACACCACCAGTATACAGAACCACCCGTTTACCCTTTAGGCGTTCTCGATAGGGAGCAAGAGCAATATCTAAAGCCGCTGTTTCATCAGCAATTAACTTTTCAGTCCGTGCTTGTAAATCAGGATCACCTAATTTAGCAGCAACAGTTCTCAGACAACGATTAATATCATCAATACCATAAAAAGACTCTTCAATGTAAGGAATGCCGTAACGTTCCTCCATTTTTCGCGCCATGTTTAATAATGCCCGTGAGCAAATCATCACATTTAACTTAGCGCGGTGAGCATAAGTAATTTCTTGATAGCGAGCATCACCAGTGATTTTTGATAAGACGCGAATGCCTAACTTTTCAAATAAAGGTAAAACGCCCCACATTTCACCAGCAATATTGTACTCACCAATCAAATTAATATCATAAGGTGTAGTATATTCAGGTTCAGCAGTACCAACTACATATTCTAGTAAAGCTTCACCACCAAAACGATTACCTAGATTTTTACTACCAATAAATCCCGGAGCAATTACTGGAATTACAGGAGTACCAATTTTCTCAGCCGCAACTTTACAAACTGCATCAATATCATCACCAATTAAAGCAGTTACGCAAGTAGCATAAACAAAAACAGCGGCTGGTTTGTAGCGTTCATTAACTTCCAAAATTGCCTTATAAAGCTTTTTCTCACCACCGAAAATTACATCATTTTCACCAACATCAGTGGTAAAACCAGTTTTATAGAGCATTGGTCCAGAAGAAAGACTTCCACGACTTCCCCAAGAGTTACCAGCACAAGCAATAGGTCCATGAACCAAATGAGCAGCATCAGTAATAGGTACTAATGCAATCATTGCACCATCAAAAGCGCATCCTCCTTGAGCAGCACCTGGTTGAGCTTGTTGTGTACAAGATTTATTTTTCTTTTCTCCTTGTTTTTGTTGATTATGTTCGCATCCTGATTCACTAAGTAACTCGTTAATTTTGCCTTGGGTAATTTTCATCTCTCTTCTCGCGCTCAATGGAAGTTGTTAATTGAAATGTGAGCAAACCTAAATAGACTTCCTGCAAAACTCCTCTTTACACAAGATTCACACAGATAAAGATTTAGAAAAGATGTCTATTTATCTGTAACTGAATTTTCATAACATCAATCCTTGATAATTGTCATTTTGACTGCTTGAATACTAATTATTAATGACCAATTACCAATGACTAATAAGCAAACAGTAATGAGTAATGACTAGAAACGAACTTTTAGCAAATATACTTGGTGATGTCTTCACCACATTCATCAGCCAGGTAAGATAAAGCACGAAATCGCAAAGCAACCACTTCGTTATATAAAGGATTGATTTTGCATAGTGCCGGAATATGGAAAGTTCGTCCAAATAAATTAATATCGCGCTCAAAAGGACAACAGCAAGGGATTAGCTGACAAAGGAAATGAGCGAAGCGATCGTTTTTAACTTCAATGCCATCCATCCATCGCCGTAAAGGCTTAAGAAGATCAAAAGAACCAGAATCTTTATAATTAGGTGGATGGTGATTAGGGTGTGGATGAGAGTGAGGAATAGATGCCATGAGAGATGCCGGAGATAACTATAAATCAGAAGTGAGAATTTGGGAATTGGGAATTAACACCCAATCCCCATTAATTGTTTATTTGGTTGTTAGTAGTCAGTGATGATTATTTCTGACTGACCACTAACCACTGACATTCTTAACGAACCAAGTCGTAAGAAATATCGGTCTTACCAGGAACATTGGTGGTGCGATCGATTTCTTCAAAGACTGTGTTAACAATCCAGTTCAACAAGTTGATTACACCTTTGTAACCAACGGTAGCGTAACGGTGGTAGTGGTGACGATCCATGATAGGATAGCCAATTCTTACCAAAGGTACACCGCAATCACGCCACAGGTACTTACCGTAGGAGTTACCAATTAACAGGTCTACGGGTTCGGTGAACAACAAGGAACGTAAGTGCCATAAGTCCTTACCACCCCAGATTTTAGCGGACTTACCGAACACGCTAGAATCTAACAATGCTTGCAGTTCTTTTTCAAATACTTCGTTGGTGTTGTGAACCAAGATGTGTACAGGTTCAGCACCCATTTCCAGCATGAAACCAACTACGCTGTAAACTAAGTCAGGATCACCATAGATAGCGAAACGCTTACCATGCAACCAAGCATGGGAGTCAGTCATAGCGTCAACTGCACGACCACGTTCGATTTCTATCTCTTCAGGAATAGCCTTACCAGTCAATTCGCTGAGTTTCATCAAGAACTCATCAGTTCCCTTGATACCCCAAGGACGAGCAACACAAACGTCTTGACCCCATTCCTTAGCGATGTATTCACGGGTCTTGCTGGTGGAGTAAGCTTGGAGAGCAACAGTAGCCTTAGCGTTGATGGAATCTGCTGCATCTTCTAACTTAGTACCACCTGGGTACATATTGAATTCACCATCGTTAGGTGAGTCAACATAATCGCTGTTATCAGATAACAGGGTGTAGTCAATACCCATCAAAGAAGCAATCCGCTTAATTTCGCGGTTGTTTTCTACGTAGGTGTCAAAACCAGGAATGAAGTTGATTTTACCGTTGCTCTTAGCTTTCTTCTTACCTGCGGTCAAGGTAGAAAGAATTCCCTTCATCATGTTGTCGTAACCAGTGATGTGGGAACCAACGAAGCTAGGTGTGTGAGCAAAAGGTACTGGTAAATCTTGAGGAACTGAACCAGCTTCTTTCGCATTACCGATGAAAGACTGTAAGTCATCACCGATAACTTCTGCCATACAGGTGGTGCAGACAGCAATCATTTTTGGCTTATAAAGCTTGTAGGAGTTAGCCAAGCCATCGATCATGTTTTGCAGACCACCGAACACAGCAGCGTCTTCTGTCATGGAAGAAGAAACACCGGAGAATGGTTCTTTATAGTGACGGGTTAAGTGGGTACGGAAGTAAGCCACGCAACCTTGAGAACCTTGAACGAAGGGAAGAGTACCTTCAAAACCTACAGCCGCAAACATAGCGCCTAGAGGTTGGCAACCTTTAGCAGGGTTAACGGTCAAAGCTTCACGAGCGAAGTTCTTTTCACGATATTCCCAGCTTTTTGTCCATTCTGCTACCCGTTTTACTTCTGCGGGGTCGTGAGCATTTTCAAACTGTTTTTTATTTTCAAACAGTTGTTGGTATTCTGGCTGATGGAATAGCTCAACGTGATCCTTAATATTTTCTGGATTCTGTGGCATTTCTAGTTCTCCAAGCTTGCTGTGTGTTGTGTTCGCGTTCGGTGGGGTGTCTCTGCCCGTTTTTGGTGGAGAGTGGGGAATGTGGCTCAAAATTCAGAATGCAAAATCCAAAACTTAGAATTTTTAATTTTGAATTTTGAATTCCCAACTCCCCCCTGGGGGCTAAACCCCAGGCTTTCCCTGTACGGGCAGGGTTTGCCCCTACTATTTCTGTTCTCTAAACGGAAGCCTTAGCTTTAGCCTTAGCTTGAGCTTTTTTGTTCCAGGGAGCGCCGATTAATCCCCAGGTTGGGCTGTTCAGAGCTAAATCCATGTCACGAGCAAAGATTGCGAATCCGTCGTAACCGTGATAAGGACCGGAGTATTTATTTTGCTGGTTTAATAGCTTTTAGTTCCGCTATGTTTGCGGTGAGCAATGTCAGCGATAAACTATGTTTGCAGTTAACTCATTTATTTTCAGTCTAAATATAGTCTAATACCAACCTCTCATTCCCTGGCTCAGACAGGGAATGCCTCAGTTAAAGGCTCTGCCTCCGCTTATGACGGTCAAGGTAGAACTTCGTTATCTGCATTCCCAGCCAGAGTTTGGGAACGAGAAAATTCATATTCTTAATTAGCCACACCAAGGATTATGAAAGAACAGCTATTATGGGAACTGGAACAAATAAATCTGCGTTTGAAGTCTGCAAAAACCAGAGTAACAATTCGAGAATCAAATGGATGTCTGCAATTACGGGCAACTTTACCCATTAAACCGGGAGATGAGGATATCAGGGGAACTGGGAAAAAACAATACAATCTCAGTTTGAATATTCCGGCAAATTTACCAGGTTTAAAAACGGCTGAGGAGGAGGCTTATGAGTTAGGTAAGTTAATTGCTAGGAAAAGTTTTGTTTGGAATGAAAAGTATTTGGGAAATGAGGCAATTAAAAAGGATTTACCAACTATTGGTGAGCTATTAGAAAATTTTGAGGAAGAATATTTTAAAACCCATAAACGCACTACTAAAAGTGAACATAGTTTTTTCTATTATTATTCCCGCATTAAGCGTTATACAAATACTGATGACTTGGCAATTGGGGAAGTTTTGATTAATGCGATTGAGAAAATAGATAAGGAATGGGCTAAATATAATGCTGTGAGAGCTATTTCTGTTTTTTGTCAGCTTTTCAAAATTGAGATTAATTTAACTAATTATTCTAAAATCCCCGAAAGTAATTCTCGGAATATTCCTACAGATAAGGAAATATTTACAGGATTTTATAAATTTGATGAATATCTAAAAAATCGAGGTAAGCAAGTTAATCAAGATGTCAAAGATAGTTGGCAATTATGGCGTTGGACTTATGGAATGTTGGCTGTTTTTGGTTTACGTCCCAGGGAGCTTTTTGTTAATCCTCATATTGATTGGTGGTTGAGTGATGAAAATATAGATTTAACATGGAAGGTTGATAAAGATTGTAAAACGGGTGAAAGAGAAGCTTTGCCTTTATATAAAGAATGGATTGATGAATTTGATTTAATGAATCCTAAGTATTTAGAAATGTTGGCTATAGCCATTAGTAAAAAGAACCAAAATAATCATGCAGAAATCACGGCTTTAATTCAAAGGGTGAGTTGGTGGTTTAGAAAAATCGGTTTAGATTTTAAACCCTATGATTTACGTCATGGTTGGGCAATTCGAGCGCATATTTTAGGGATTCCTATTAAAGCTGCGGCGGATAATTTGGGTCATAGTGTGCAGATTCATACGAAAACATATCAACGTTGGTTTTCTTTGGATATGCGGAAGTTGGCGATAAATCAGGCTTTGAGTAAGCGGAATGAGGTAGAGTTGATTAAGGATGAAAATACAGGGTTAAAAATGGAGAATGAACGATTGAAAATTGAGGTGGAAAAATTGAGGATGGAAATGGTTTATAAACGGAGTTAAGTTTAATAGCAATAAATAATGTAGAGTGCATCTAAGCAAATAACCAGAATGATTAATTAAAAAACTTCACGCACCGTAACACTATTTAAATGCTTCAATTTGATCAGAATAAACATTAATTAGCTTGTGATCAGTGACTAACATTTCAATCTCTGTCCAAACTTTAGCTAGAAATGAGTGAAATTCACGTTTTCGCATATTTCCAAAACGTAGATGCACTATTTTAGGTGGAGAAGAATCAACCATCAACCGATCCGAAAAATCTGCATCTTTAGTAACAATCACCAATTCTTTTTCCTTTGCATATTCCCAGATTTGGCTATCACTCGGACTATTCCCTAAAATAGAAACATGAATGATGGGTAAAGATGGAGTAAATTGGATTTTAGTGGGGAGATTTTCATCAAATAAAAACCCATTCATGCAATTTTTCTCACTTCGTAATGATTCCCCATCAATTTTGCCGCGAATTGGATACAAGCATAAATATCTTCTCTTTCTAAAGATGGGTATTCTTCCAAAATTTCTTCGATAGAATCTCCAGCACCTAAAAATTCCATTATTGTTTGTACAGAAATTCGAGTGTTAGTAATAATCGGTCTGCCGTTGCAAATATCTGGATCAATAGTTATTCGCTTTTCCATAACGGTTTTTTCCTTATATAGACTTCAGTGTTAAGTATCTAAGAATAATATTATTTTACATAATTTTTAGCCAGTTGTCATTTTTTTAAAAGAAGTTAGAATTTGTGATTAAGTTTAGTTAGCGAATAATAGAAGCTTAATTGTATTAATAAGGATAAGAATACAGGATTGGGAATAGAAAATTAACGGTTGAAGATTGAGGTTGATAAGTTGAGAATGGAAATGGTTTACAAAAGGAGTTAAGTTTGGTTAATCAAGAATATCATTTTTGTGAGGTGTGGTATAATTAGGTTGTCAACAATAATCAAAATTTTTATGCGAGCTACTGATATATTGTTTTCTGATATAATATAATTATTTCTTGAATAGCCATCAAACCCTGGATGCAGTCTCCTGATGTTATGACAATAGTTACGAGGAAATAGTCATGATAAATTCATTAAAAAAACAACCATCTGAAGATTTAAATTTAACTGAATTGATTGTAAACTTATTAAATGAATTACCTCTTGAAAAGCAACAAGAAATCTTGTCTTTTACGCAATTTATATCTGAAAAACATCATACAGAACTTGGAAATCAAGTTTCTTTTTATGATGTAGCTAAAGACTTTATTGGTGCTGTGGATAGTGGATTAGGTGATCTCTCCACTAATAAACAATATTTGCATGAGTCCTTACATGAAAAATAAAATTATTATTGATACGAGTCCATTAGTTGCTCTATTAGATAAAAGTGATAGTTATCATCAATGGGTGACAGAAAAAGTAAAAACATTACCTCCACCTTTTCTGACTTGTGATGCAGTGATTACTGAGTCTTGTTTTTTATTAGAAAGAGCTTATAACGGTCAGAATATTCTGTTTTCTCTTTTAGAAAGTGGTCATTTACAACTAGATTTTGATTTAAAAAACGAATTAAGTCAAATTAAAGGATTAATGAATCGTTATCAGTCTGTACCTATGTCTTTAGCGGATGCTTGTTTAGTAAGAATGTGTGAATTATATGATTCTAATGAAATATTCACTTTGGATAGTGATTTTCTAATCTATAGAAAACATAAGAATCAACCTATTTCTGTGATTATTCCTGATTCTTTATTTTCTTAAAACAATTGGAGGTAATGTTATGGAAAGTATGAAGATTAAAACGCACATTGGTAATGATAAAATTCTAAAAATTCAGCTTCCTGATGAATTTGCGAATGAAGAATTAGAAATAGTAATTGTATTTCAACGTATGGCAGAAAAATCATTACAGTCTGCAACCAAAACACCGGAAGAATTAGGATATTCTCCCAGGGTTAGCGCATCTCAAACCCTATTGACAAGGGGATTTATTAGATATGTGGGAGGATGTTCAAGTGACACAACTCAAGGTAGGTTAATATATAACCCATTTAGCCATTGTATCTAAGTAATGTCAACAGGATTTAAGAAGAAGTGTAAAACCAGAAAATCTGTTACACCCGGTGTAGACAGTAAAGAGATTACCAGCAACTTTCTACAACACTTTACAGGAATAAAAGACCCTAGAGCGGAAAGGACTCGATTGCATCTACTCACCGATATTATCACTATTTCCTTGTTGGCAGTTATAGCAGGGGCTGAAGGTTGGGAAGATATTGAAGAATATGGATTAAGTAAAAAAGAGTGGTTAGAGACATTTTTAGAACTACCAGAAGGAATACCCAGTCCAGATACATTTAGAAGAGTATTTGAGAGAATAAACCCCAAAGAATTTGAGCAATGTTTTCGGAATTGGGTGCAATCATTAGTAGAGAAATTGGGTGTAGAAGTAGTTGCGATAGATGGTAAAACTCATCGAGGTTCATATGACCGAGAATCGAAACTAAAAGCCTTACATACAGTCAGCGCCTGGGCTTGTGAAAATAGGTTGATTCTAGGGCAAACAAAGGTCAGTTGTAAATCGAATGAAATCACAGCAATCCCAGCACTGTTAGAGACTCTGGACTTATCTGGCTGCATTATTACTATTGATGCGATGGGTACACAGAAATCAATTGCCGAACAAATCATAGCTGGAAATGCTGATTATATTTTCAGCTTGAAAGATAATAATCCCACCCTACATCAACAAGTAAAAAATTGGTTTGAAACAGCACAATCACTAGACTTTAAAGGTGTTGATGTCAGTATTAGTCAACGAGTAGAAAAAGGACATCACCGCATCGAAAATCGCACCTGTTATACTGTTCCAGTATCACAACTACCAGCACTTCATGAACAAAATCAGTGGGCAGGATTAACAACAATAGTCATGGTAGTTCGTAAGATTCAGCATTGGAATAAAACTACCCATGATAGCCTGCGTGGCGTAGCCATAGTTCAATTTTACATTACTAGTCTTGATAGTGATGCTAACAAAATTAGTAGTGCAATTCGACAGCATTGGGGGATTGAAAACTCTGTTCATTGGACATTGGATGTCACTTTCCATGAAGATGAATCTCGAATCCGTTCTATGCACAGTCCACAAAACTTTGCTTTATTACGTCGCATTGCCCTCAATGCCTTAGACCGAGAACCTACTTTTCGTCGCAGTATTCGACAAAAATCAAGGCGAGCTGCAATGAATGATCAATACATGGTTTCTGTGTTAGCCGCATCCATCGCAAACTATTCTCCTCTACTGTAATTCCTCTGTCAATAGGATTTGAGACGCGCTAACCCTGTGAACATAACTGATTTGTTGACACATACAAGCTTGAAGATAGCGGAATTTATCTAACATCTTTTCACCCCATTCTTTCGGAACAGAGACAAGTTGTAAAATCAGATAAGCGATGAGACTAGCATAGATTTGAATGGCAATACCATTAACATTTTTGGTAATTAATCTATCCAGTTTTAAGTATTACTACAATATTAGTTAGAATTTGGTGCGTCAGATTTATAAGTTAATCATCTTATTTCTAGGTTATTTGTCAGGGGAAACGCATCTAATTTATTTTGACAAAATGTAACTTATGTGAATACAAAAAAAGCGTAACACTAGTAAGTTGGTATCAAGTCAATAAACACATATGAAAAAATTTGATGGTAAATTTCGTTTATAGAAGAATCAATAAAATGGGGTGAAGTGGTATTCTCTTTTTAATTCAAAGAGAAAAAACCCGAAAATGAAGCTATCACCAAAAATCACAATAGTAGATCAGATCACTTTAAAGATTTAGAAGATAAAAGAGTTGAACGGACAAAAAAGCATAAATTAATTGATATAGTCACCATTGCGATTTGTGCAGTAATATGTGGAGCAGATAGTTGGGTATTGATGGAGACTTATGGAAAAAAGAAAGAAAAAATGGCTAAAACAATTTTTAGAACTACCAAATGGAATTCCCTCCCATGATACATTTGCCAGAGTATTTGCGAGAATAGACCCACAACAATTACAGAATAGTTTTTGAGTTGGATAAAATCAATAAATAAAATTACCCAGGGAGAAGTAATAGCAATAGACGGTAAAACGTTAAGGCATTCATATGATAAAGGAAAGGATAAAGGTGCTATTCACATGGTGAGTGCATGGGCAACCACTAATCGTCTAGTATTAGGACAATGTAAGGTAGATGAAAAATCAAATGAAATAACAGCAATACCAGAATTAATCAAAGTATTAGATATAGCCGGATGTATAGTAACAATTGATGCAATGGGGTGTCAAAAAGAGATAGTAAAATCAATTGTAGATAAATCAGGTGAATATGTTATTGCACTAAAAAAGAATCAAGGTAATTTATATAAAAACGTAGAAGAAATTTTCAAAGAGGCTATAACCAAAGGGTTTGAGGGATTCAAATGTAGTGATTTTCATACAAAGCAAGACGAACATGGAAGAGAAGAAATACGTCATTATCTGATGTTATCAGACATTCAAGAAAGAATAGATACAGGCAAAAATGGATAAACCTTCAAAGTGTAGGAATGGTAGAATATATACGAAAAGTCAATGGAAAAACAAAAGTTGAAACCCGTTATTATATTAGTAGTTTGACAGATAATGCGAAATTATTAGGAGAATCAGTGAGAAGCCATTGGGGTATAGAAAACTCATTACATTGGGTCTTGGATGTAGCGTTGAGAGAAGATGATTGTAGAATAAGAAAGGATAATGCACCACAAAATTTTGCCGTTCTACGTCATATAGCAGTAAATGCAGTAAGAAAAGAAAAAAGCCAAAAACTAGGAATTAAAAATAAGCAGATTTGTGCAGGATGGGATAATGAATATTTAGAAGATTTTAGAATGTATCTGATAAAAATCAGAATATTTAGATAAACATAAATAATTTATTCTCACCAGATTCTCAAAAGAATCTAGATTTGTGATGTCAAAAATCTAGATATTCAGACAATTAATATATAGAAATGAACAAAATTAACTCATTATTGAAAATAACTAATACTCTAAATTTATTAAAATCTTAGGATATTAATAAAGGACTTAATCAGCATTTCAATTCCATTATTATGTTTTTCTCTGTCTAGATACACTAATATGACATTTTGTCAATATAATTTAGATGCGTTTCCCCTGGGTTATTTGTCTGACGCACCCTACAATATTACTTACCCAAGTAGTAAGGTGCGTCAGGTTTTCAGCTAATCATTTTATTACTAGGTTATTTGTCTGACGCATCTTAAAATATTACTTTAAGTAGTAAGGTGCGTCAGGTTTTAAGTTAATCATCTTATTACTAGGTTATTTGTCTGACGCACCCTACTAGATTGATATTAAGACTGCGGATTCATGCGAATCAAATCCGTCAAAATACTATCCAAACTACCATTAACTTGAATTCGATCAATCTTCTCCGCAATTCGTTCTAAAACCTCCAATTCCTTCAACCTTAACGCCACCGGATTATCTTCCATCACCTTAGCAGTGTTCAACATACTCCGAGTAGCAGCAGTTTCTTCTCTGCGTCTCACCACATTAGCTTGAGCAGCTTTTTCAGCTTCCACAACCTTACTCAAAATTGCCTTAATTTCCCCAGGTAAAATAATATCTTTCACCCCCACAGAATCTACTTCAATTCCATAGTCTGCGGCTTTTTGACGAATATATTCAGAAATACTTCTATCAATTGCTCCTTTGTCTTCCAATAAAGCATCTAAAGTCCGTTCACCAACTGCACCACGCAAGGCAAATTGCAACTCTTTGTACAAAAAGCCATTAATATCTGATAACGCATTTTTTGCTCTTAATGGGTCTTGAATGCGAAAACCAGCAGTCAAATTTAACCGCAGAGGTACTTTATCTTTAGAGAGGATTTCTTGACCAGAAATTTCCATGTTTTGCAATCGCAGGTCAATAGTTTCCGTTTGTAAAGAACGTCCAAATGACCACCAAGCGTGTATTCCTGCTTGGAGTTGCCCTTGAAATTCTTGATTAATGTAAAGTAGTCCAATATGCTGGGTGGGAACGTGGCATATATGCAAATAATTACGAGTGAGCAATTTTATTTCTGCTGCACCTTCAACCAATTCAGCCACTAAGGAGGATTGTAACTTTGCATTATTGCTAATGTCGATAATTTCCACTCCCACACCTTGCCAAAATAGCTTCCGGCTTGTGGGTGGTAAAATAGAAATTACCTTACCTCGATAGCGCACGATTCCAACTTGTGAAGGTAGTAATTCCACAATTTCACAGTAAGCAGCAACAAAATCAGGATGTCTTTCAATTAATATATCTTCCAGAGGAAAATCTGGGTTAGGGACAATCCGGCTGATACTCCGCACCGCTACTGTCTTATCTATTGACCAAAAAGCATACTCTCCTGGTTCTAAAGGTCGGACAAAATTATTTTGCAGATATAGTAAACCAATCTCAGATTCAAAGATTTGGAATTTCTTCAATCCATTTAACGCAAATGCGCGTAATTGCTGGACAAAAGAATTAGGTAATTCCCAGTTTTCTTCTAAGTTAAAAAGATGAAATTCTACTTCAATAAAGCCACGCCAAAAAGCCCGTAATTGATTAGGGGCAATGCTGATCCAATTCTGACCCAAACGAACTAAAGCCGCTTCATTAAAAGCAGTTCTGACAATTAATATATGTTTTTGCAGTTCTGTTCCATGATTTTGCAACAATAATTCTAGGTTTTCAATTTCCACTTCTGGTTCGTTGAGGTCATAAGTTCTAATTTGCCAATGACGACCAAAATAAGTATATGTACCAGGCTGCAAAATTTTTTTAAAGTCGCTGCGGTGATATAAAATGCCAATTTCATTAGGTTTGATGTAAAATGTTTGCCAGATAATAATTTGCATATTTGGACGATAAATGATTTATTGTATTTTCTTGTAACTACATACTACATAATATTTTTTACTCTGTCAATACAAGTGTTCACAGTTTATGCGTGGGCAAAAACTTCGCCAAAACTGGATTAAGAAGAATGTAACTTTTTCCTAGCTGCTCCGTAGCAACCGAGAGCAAGAAAACATTCTGCAAATATGCCGTTCAATTGTCCTTATGGAAACTGAAGGGACAAACTCAAGTTAGGGAGAAAAGCAGTTGCGCTTACTCATTAACTGTAGCCATTAAGCATCACTCTTGCGAGTAATAACCAACAGCAGAACACTTGCACCGCAGAGTTAGTGAAGATAACACGGATTTGAACCGTAGGATTTCTCCTTTACCACTTGCTACTTCCCAAAAGTAGTGTCCTGTAACCCGGACAGGGTTGGTTGAAAGTACAGGAATTGAACCTGTTACACATCGATTAAAAGTCGATTGCTCTACCAAATGAGCTAACTTCCGGGGTTTGATACAGGATTTGAACCTGCGACGGGTTGATTAAAAGTCAACTGCTCTACCAACTGAGCTAATCAAACGATAGAATAGGTTGGATGACTCAGCGGTATACGCTCATACTAGAGTTTGGCGCACCAGTTAGGTATACAGAACCTAAACTATAGCTTTGTAACTTTACTACTATCCCACTTCAAATGTAGCATATTGTAATTTACTATGAGTTTTTTTTTAATTTTTGCCAAAATTAGTCAGAATTTTACTAGATAGACAGTGTTTTTTATGGTGGTTTGCTGAACCTGAGCGTTTGAATGAAGAGGCGATGCCTTCGGCGAGCGCAGCTATCGCACATATTGCTGATGAAGGCAATGAACTATGGCTTTCTGTGGCTAGTGTGTGGGAAATGGGGATAAAGGTTTTAGTTTGGGAAGTGCGACTACAATGAATGCTTACCGAAGCGATCGCTTCTCTATTTTTCCATCATTCTTGTGGATCGTCTTCAGGAGGATGGAGTCCGCTTTCAACCCATCGTTGTCGAGATTTCTGAATGAATTTTTCTCCACGACGTTCATCATTTAGATCAAGACGTTCGCAGGTTGCACGTCCCGTAGGAGTAGTACCAATAATACATAAGCCGTCAGATTTCCAGATGAAGTGTTCAGACCAGATTTGCTGACGGGGATTAAACAAGGGAGTTTCTTTTCCCGTATCAGGATCAATACCCGTAGTGAAGTTATAGCGTCTTTCGTTGCAACGACGACAGGCCAGAGCAAGATTATCGGAAGTATCCGTACCTCCCAGAGATTGGGGTTGCAGATGGTCAATGGAAAGGGGGGCTGTGCTGAGAAGTTCAGGGTAGTGACAGTATTCGCAGCGACATTGAGCGCGTTGTCTAACCTGCTGATAAAGAGTTTTAGGAATGGGCATGGTCTTGAGCAGCAACAGCAGCGTTAATATAACTGAAGATGTCGTCAAGTTCCCCTATTGCTTCTAATTCTATTGCTTCTTCTGGGGTAAGGGTATCTAATTTGTTTTTATCAAGCAGTTCTTGCATCCGTTCACCTAGCTTATCGGTAAATTTGAATAGCATGAGATTGTTGATATGCTTGATGCAGATTCCTTCTGGTAGGAATTGGGAGGGTTTAACCAGTGTAGTTGTCATTGGTGGATTATCTTTAGTTTTCTTGATTTTATCATTGGATATTTTGGTTGGGGTGCGATCGCTCATTGAGGTTGGGGGTTTGGGAAGGTGCGATCGCTATTTGGGATTTAAGGAAGTATGATCACATTTTATTCAGGATAAAACCATAGATGCTTCCCATCTGGGTCATCGTGTATAAATTTCCGCTTGCGATACCATTCAATAAGTTCTTTACTGTCTCTGTCTCTTTTCTCAATTATCTCTGCTTGCTTTTCCCAAAAATCAGGTTGCTGCATTGCCAGATCCGATGCTTCACCCATAGCGTTTCGTTCTTCTTCAGAATATGTCTCTTCATCGTGTTTTAATCTCTCGTATAACTCCTCCATTCCTTGCTGTCCAATAGCTGGGTGAACTCGGATTCTTAGTAACCGTTCAGGGGGTAGAAGAGAGATAGCCAAAAATTACCCCCAAAATCTGATAAATTAAGTGACATGGAACAGAAGTGCGTCAATCACTTAGAACAGATACCCCCAGAAGATTGGGGAAAGACTCCAGCCAGCGTCAAAAAGCTGGTGGAGGAGATGGCGCAGCAAATAGAACAACAGTCAAAAAAACTAACGGAAGTCCTGAGTGTTCAAGAAGAATTATTAGAAAAAATTAATAGAACTTCCGTTAACTCATCATCACCACCATCAAGTGACCCACCGGGCTTTGGTAAAAAGCTGCAAAAGAAAAAAAGCAGTAAAAAGCGAGGGGGTCAGCCAGGTCATCAGGGAAATAGCCGCGACTTATACCCAATAGAAGAATGTAGCGAAGTAATAGACCATCATCCAGAAGAATGCAGAAATTGTGGTTCTACCCTGACTGGAGTTGATACAAACCCCTATCGTCACCAGATAGTAGAAATACCACCAATCAGTCCAATAGTCATAGAGCATCGTCTACATCAATTGACCTGTGCAGGATGTGGCACAAAGACCCGTGCAATACTACCAGAAGACGTGAACCCAAGTGGTTACGGAGTCAGAGTAGTAGCACTAGTAGCACTTCTGAGTGGAGTGTACCGCAATAGTCAAAGAATGGTACAAAGTGCCATGCAAGAAGTATTTGGGATTTCAATATCATTGGGGACAGTCAACAGACTGCGGCAAGAAGCGAGTAACGCCCTGGCAACCTGTGTAGATGAAGCCAAACTATATATTCAAAACGCAAACATCGTCGGAGCCGATGAAACCAGCTTTAATCAAGGAAATATAGATGGTAGTAATCCTGAACAGAGAAAAGCCTGGTTATGGGTTGCGGTAACACCCCTAGTCACATTTTTTGAAATAGCCCTCACCCGTTGCACCCAAGGGGCAAAGAATTTATTAGGTGAAAACTTCAGGGGAATGTTGAACTCTGACCGTCACGGTGCTTACAACTGGGTAGATTTAGAACGACGGCAATTATGTTGGGCCCATCTGCGACGGGAATTTATCAAAATATCGGAACGGACTGGAGTCTCGGCAGAATTGGGAACTGCACTGGTTAAACAACAGGAGAAGTTATTTGAGTTATGGCATCGAGTCCGAGATGGTACGTTATCTCGCGGTGAATTTGTGGAGTTGGTTCAGGAGATTCGCTCATCCATCAGAGCAACTTTGCAAGAAGCTAACGAATACGAGATTACAGGACGGGAAAAAACTCCCTTAGCAAAAACAGTCCGCACTTGTCGTCAACTGCTCAAAGTTGAGTCGGCGATGTGGTTATTTGTCACAACTGTTGGTGTCGAACCCACTAAATAATGCAGCAGAAAGAGCGATTCGTCCTGCCGTGATCTGGTGAGCCAGCGCGTTGGGCGGGTTCCCCGACTTGAAGCGACTGGCGAACCCGAAGGGAGACGGACTAGTTTTGGCTCTCAAACTCAGGCTGGTAGTGTTTTTGTGGCTCGGATGTTAACTGTGGTGACAACCCTCAAGTCCCAACAGCGTCATGTTTTGGAGTTTATGACTCAGGCTGTTATTGCGGCTCGTGGTGGTACACCCCCTCCTTCTTTGATTCCAAAGCCTACTACTTGTGCTGATGATTCTGATTTGTTGACAGCTGCCTAATTTTATTGCTCGATTTTGGGGGTTGTTTTTCGTCTTCTTTATACCCCCTGAACGCTTACTCAGTTCCATCAATACTGTATCTACGAATTGCGCTTAAAATATCTTGAATTCTAGATATTAGATATACTTTAAGCTCTTTGGATAAATCAGTTGATAAGACTTCTTCTAATATATTTTCAAACTCAGCATTTAAGTCTTTTAAAAAGTCCTTCTCTAGAAGAATTTTAGGATTCTGTCTATGAAAATCATTCGCTAGTGCATCTAGTATAGTAAGAATATTTTTGGATTCAATATGTGTTGCAAAAACACTCCATTTTGTAGTCCAAATACTATTGACAATAAAAACATGATGTAATTTTCCTATAGCTTGAATATATCTATCAATTTTGGGATTATTACTTAATTTTTTTGCTTCTTCTTCTGCTTTACTCAAAAGCTCATAAAAATTCACCATGTTTTTGGGGATAAGCTCAAGATTCATTGCACTCAACAAAATATGTCCAGATGTCTGTTCCCTAGAACCATTTGTGACTGCCTCATCAAGAATCATCTCTAGTTGTCTTAATGCATTAGATTGACTCATTTTTTTACTCAAATTAACTCAAATTAATAGTTGCTATATATTGTAATTACGAAAAGTATATCATACCACAATCAGTATCTGTAGTGTGATCGCATTTCTTCCATAGCGTAGTCAGGATATACTAAGAATAAATCTTATCAAAAGATAACTATGATTCAGACAGTAGATGCCTTATTCGATGGGAATATTCTTCATCCTGAAGTACCATTAAATTTGAAAGCAGGTACACGAGTGCGAATTATTGTGGAGACTGTATTACCTGAGACAAGCAGCAAACCAAAATCATTTCTGCAAACTGCCAAATCACTTGCTTTGGAAGGTTCACCAGTTAGATTAAAATAATAAATAACCACAGAACAAGATCGTAACCTATTATGAGTGACAAAGAAACTGTCCTGGAACTTGTAAAACGTCTGCCAGCAGATGTCTCAATCCGTAACATAATTCAAGAAATTGAGTTCATTTTAGCAGTTCAAGAAGGATTAAATGAGATTGACCAAGGGGAAGGAGTATCAATTGAATCAGTGGAGCAGATGATTGAATCATGGACTACTGTATAATTCTTGCTCCCAGGGCTGTTACTGATTTGGAAGATATTGTTAGATATAATGTCCAGTAGATTTTACCGGACACTGCTTATTTTCACGTACTTTATACCTGTTTATTGAATTCAAATTTCACGCTGGTGAGTTTTTCCGATACTTCCCATAGTTTTTGAGCGATCGCACGATCTTTGGATAACGCATTCGATTCCACCTTGACTGGATAGCCACCTATCTCCATAAACCCATTGGGACCAAAATATTCTGACCCTTTTAAACCTTCTTCAATTGCCGCCCGCAGAGTCGGTAATGCACCCATTGTGATATCTTGAGCAAAGATACCATTGAGATATTTCATCACATCACCCGCAGTTCTCTGCAATTCAGTAGCAGTCCAACCTGGATGTGAGGCAGTTACAACGGTCTTAATTCCCTGCTCTTTTAGTTTCCGGTCGAGTTCGTAGGTAAAATAAAGATTAGCAAGTTTGCTATCACCGTAAGCCGTCCATTGGGCATAATTTCTCTTTTCCCAATTCAAATCATCGAAATCTATTTTGCCAAAATTATGTGCGCCGCTGGAAACATTGACAATTCGAGAACCTTCCGTGCTAATCAAAAGTTTTAAAAGTTGTCCCGTCAAAGCAAAATGTCCGAGATGATTAGTTCCAAATTGTAATTCAAAACCATCTATAGTTTTTGAATAAGGTGGAATCATCACACCCGCATTATTAATCAATAAATCCAAACGTGAATAATTTTTCTGAAAGTTTTCAGCGAAATTTTTAACCGATGCTAAATTTGCTAAATCAAGTTCCATTACCTGAACATCAGCATCTTTATTTTGTTGAATAATTTTCGCCAATGCCTTATTTCCTTTGTCCAAATTGCGAACTGCAATAATCACAGATGCTTGTTTATTAGCTAAAACCCGCGCTGTTTCATAACCGATGCCGCTACTCGAACCTGTGACAATTACTATTCTGCCTTTTTGACTCAGAATATTTTCCGTGTTCCATTTTTCGTTTTTCATCATCATAAGATAGTTAAACTAACTAATTTACACAAATAAATGCCACATTCAAATTAGTGAAAATATTTAATTTTTCAGCTTTGTTTAAAGCAAGTTTATCTACGCATAATATACTAGACTCATTTTAAACCACCATCTGCACCGCAAAATGTGAAAATAATCTTAATAATTGAGTATTTGCATCCTTTCTTACTTTGCGTCTTTGCTCCTTTATATCTACCCTGCGGTATCTCTAAGAGAGATTGCGCGAAATTTACCTGAAAATAGTTGTAATTGTTGTTGCTATAATCAAAGCAAGCTTGAAAAAATCCTGATATGATAGCTATTCCCCAACAACCGCAAAAAATGACCATTGAGGAATATCTCGCATGGGAACTTAACCAAGATATTCGCTATGAATACATCAACGGCGAAGTTTTCGCCATGACAGGTGGTACAATTCCCCATAATGATATTGCTCTCAATCTTTACCGACCTCTATATTCTCATCTCCGACCTAGAGGTTGTCGAGTTAATGTGTCAGATGTGAAAGTACAAGTTAGTCCTAAAAGCCCATACTTCTATCCTGATCTTATCGTTAGTTGTCACCCTGAAGACCTCAATGCCCGCAAATTTATTCAAAATCCTAAATTAATTGTTGAAGTTCTTTCTACTGGTACAAGCGGTAAAGATAGAGGAGAAAAATTCAGATATTATTTAACAATGCCCAGTTTGCAAGAATACATCTTGATTGATTCTGAAAAAATATCTGTTGAACGTTACTGTCGAGGAGAAGGAAGAATGTGGCTTTACTATCCCTACACTACTGGAGACATCATCACTTTATCAAGTATTGAATTTGAATTTCCAATTGAAATGCTTTATGATGGTGTTGGGTTGGAAACTGAAGAATAACAATACAATTAACATACTTGATCAAACAAATCTGAATCTAAAATAGAATTTAGTGACTTATTACGATTATGGCAAAACGTAAAAAAAGTAATTTTCAATGGATTAAAGAAACCCTGGAATTAAAGCCAGATCATCATTGGGAATCTCCCCCAGAATATAATATTTTTGTAGCAGGTAGAGGGGCTGTACGCTTCAATGTTCCTCGCAGTTGGATATCTGAACCACAGGAAAAATCATTCAAGTTCATGGATAAAAAACCACCTGATGATGATTGTTGTTTGGAGGTATCGTACAATCACTTACCTCCTAACGATTGGACTCTATTTCCTCTCAAATCAACTTTGAAAAAAATCATGGAAGATGATAGCCGTGATGTGATTGAAAGGGGAGAAGTGATTACCGTCAAGCGACAAACTGCCCGGATTATGTGGTGTGAAATTAAATTTATTGATACTCAAGCCGAAGCAAGGGAAGCTTTTTCTCGGACTTGTGTTGGTTTAGGTTCAAATATTCAATGTTTGATCACTTTTGATTATTGGGCAGATCAAGCAGAACAATTAATACCTGTTTGGGATGAGGTGATGCGGAGTTTGACACTGGGATTATATATCAGAGATCCGAGAACTGGTTTAGCTTTCCCAGATTAAAATGCCGAGAAAACAACCTAACCTTGAGTTTCTTTATCACAAGTGGAAGTTGTTGGTTTGAAAAGTTATGGATTTTAGTCAACATTATGTTCAAGATTTTGGGTAAACTGGAAGCGACAAAATAACGCATTGCACAGATTAGTAATTCAATATTCATGACAAATCCCACCGCAACTCTTGAAACTTCCCTTGGTACTATTACTCTTGAGCTATTCACCGACGTTATGCCCATAACTGCGGGAAATTTCATCAAATTGGCCAAAAGTGGCTTTTATGATGGTCTGCATTTCCACCGTGTGATTAAAAACTTCATGGTGCAGTTTGGTTGCCCCTACAGCAAAGATCCTAGCTCTCCTCGTGCGGGAACAGGTAATAGTCCTGATGGGTGCATTCAAGATGAGCATCCCGAAGATGGGAAACTTTCTAACGAACCAGGAACTCTATCTATGGCTAATACGGGGAGACCTAATAGTGGCAGTTGCCAGTTTTTCATCAACACTGTCCACAACTCCTATCTAGATTGGTTTACACCCGGTCAATCCAAGCATCCTGTTTTTGGTCGAGTTACTGAAGGCATGGATGTATTGAAAGCCATTGAAACTACTCCTACGGGTGCAGGCGATCGCCCCAAAACTCCGGTTAAAATGATCAAAGTTACTATCCACGAATAAACTAAAGGATTAGTGCGGAGGTGTCTCCGCACACCGCTATCTTCAGGCAAAATCTCCTGTTTCTCATGAAAGAACTCCACAAAAAAACTAATCCGATCAAACAAACTAACCTTGAGTTTCTTCTTCAGTAAAAATAGGAGGCCATAATTCAGAAATAGCTAATTCCCAACCTGGAAAAAGTTCTGGTAAAGTTAAAATATCGCCATTATTTAAAATACTTGGTTCACCTTGATGACGATAAACCGTTACAGTCTCCTCATCAGGATCAATTAAAATTCCAATCACAGCACCTAAGTTTATAAAATTGAGAATTTTAGTAACTAAAGGTTTAATTCTATCACTTTGAGATTTAATTTCTACTACTAAATCTGGTACAAGTTCACCAAAATAACGGGGACTTTGACGCAGACGTGCAGCCCGAACAAAAGAAACATCTGGTGCGGTGAGGTTGCTATCAGGTAAAATAAAACCACCAGCAGAATCAAATACTCTTCCTAAACGACGAGGATAAACCCAATTAGCTAATAGCCGGCTAAAAAGAATGCTAACTTCACTAGATACAATATCCGATGGACCCACAATAGAAATTCTCCCGTTTGTTAACTCAACATCGTAATCTAAACCGGCTGCACTAAAAGCGGTTTGGACTTGTTCTACATCTTTAATAGTCATTATTGACATAAAATAATACTCCTAGATATACAAAGTTGGGGTAATTAAAACAAACACAATTTGATTTTAGATTTCCTTAAATCGTATCTGGATCAATATTTAATTCTCTCAATTTCGCGGCTAACTTTTGGGATTTTTTATCTGATATTTTCGCCTTTTCTGCTTCCACTGCTGCTCTTTTAGCTTCAATTTCTGCTCTTGTTGCTTCCATCTCTGCGCTTTCTTCCGGTGTAGGAACTAAAGCTCCTGATGATGTAAAATATCTTAATAAACCATCATAAATCCCTAAATATAAACCCAATTCTTCACTCCATAAATGTCCTTTTTCGTTAGGTTCTAAGGGTTGATATTTGCCACTGATTAAATTAAATCCTGCAAATTCTAATGTATAAGGATCAAACCAAAAATAATCAGGTGTCCGGAAAGTATCTTGATAAAGTAGTTTTTTAGTTTCTCTATCAGTTTTAGCTGTAGTTGGTGAAAGAATTTCGACAATGACATGAGGATATTTGCCATTTTCTTCCCACACAACCCAACTTTTTCTAGTTTTTCGTTCTGTTCCTAAAACTACGAAAAAATCTGGACCTCTAACATCTTCTGATTTCTTTTGATGAGGACTATAGTAAATACTCAGGTTTCCGACAGCATAAAAATCACTTCTCTCTTTCCATAACCATTTGAGTGATTTTATTAAGAGCATTATTTGTTCGAGATGCAGTTCTGTTTCCACAGGAGGTTCATCACTATATAGGTCACTGGGCGGGAAAATGATATCTTCTAAGGTGTTAGGTTGTGATTCCAGTGCTTGAGTAATCATCATGATATGATACCAAGTAATTATTTGTTTATTGTAGCATTAATTGTCCGAATCAGGATATCCAGAATTTACAGGATTTTATTTATCATTATTGTTATGCGATCTCACTACAATAAAATTGATATCCAATCATTGAAATCAAAATGGAAGTTATTCAACTTACAAAGATAGTGGATTTATCAGTCCATTTACATCTTGATATTCCTACACAAATTGATCCAAAACAAGTAAATATTATGCTGGTAATTTATTCAGTTGTCGATCTAAAGATCAGAATCTAAACTAGGATTTTTCTGATTTGTTAGGATAGTTAAATTGTCCGTTATTAAACAGATTGAATTTTTGGTGTTTTCTGAGCTAACTGAAAGCGATTGCCAAACAGGTTTAGAATAGTATAATATATTTATTATCAATCTTAGTAAATATCATTAAATACATACCCATGCCAAAGCTAAATTCTCAAGCAGGAGAAAACGTTCGTGAAATGGCTTTAAAAAGACGGATAAAAGCCATTACTTCTTTTGCTTCCGCAGGTTTTATGGTGTTATTCCCATTTTTATTTGTGAAAATTTTTGATGATTTTTTGAAAAAAATATTTTCTCTAAATTCTTCCCAAGCACCACCTCCAACATTACAATTCCCAATAATATTTTATGCTCTGTTTATTTTTATTTCTGTCTGCTTATTCATCAATGGTATTTATTTGTGGAAAAGAGCAAATCATGCTGATCAAGGTGCTAAAGGTGAAGAGGATATTGCCCAATTAATGACTCAATTAAAACACGCAGGATGGCAAATTGAATATGGAATGCGCTTAGGTAATGGATTAGGAGATGCTGATATTATTTGCATTTCACCTAAAGGAAAAGCTTATGTAATTGATGTTAAATCACACCGAGGAGAAGTTACCACAGATGGAACACAATTATATAAACAGATGGGAAAATCAACTTATGCGTTTGAAAAAAATTTTCTGCAACAAGCAATGAAGCAAGCTTTACAAGTAAAAAAACAGAAAACCTTAAATTTTGTTACACCAATTGTGGCTTTTTCTAATGCTCAGGTTTCCTTACCAGCAGAAAAACTACAAAATGTTTATGTGGTTGGAAAGGAAAAATTAATCCCACTTTTAAAGTCGCTGGATTAGAAATCGTAAGCTGTTGAACATTGAACTTGCATATTGCTTAAAAATAAAACTCTTGTGGGGTGGGCATCCTTATGCAAATCAAAAGTTTATCAGTTTACTCAAAATTAGATAAATTTAGGCTAATAAAATTCCCCATAAAAAAGTGTTCCATTTAACATTCTTGATTTAAGCCGAATTTAAGCTAAATCTCAAAACCAGACTGAATCAGAGTTATACTATATTCAGTATTTAACAAACAATGTTACTCACAAACCATATAACTTTCACTTAGACTAAAAATCAACTTCTCTTAATTCCCAAATCAAAAAACCTCAAATTAACGCACCTTTCAACAAACACGATCAAGTTCGGAGTAATCCCAAGAGTGCATTTGACGGAAAGGAAGACCCATCTTTTGGAAGACATACTTCTCTTTCACACCAGAAGCAACTAAGTCTGGCTTCAATGCTTTGATGAATTCTTCAAATTCGTAAGCGGTAACGTCGTCATAAACGATAGTTCCGTTTTCGATGTAATTGGTAGTACGTTTATAGTCGTCATTATGAGCGAACTCATAACCTGTACCAATCATCTTCATTCCTAAATCTTGGAAAGCGGGAACAACGTGACGAGGACGTAGACCACCAACCATCATTGCAACTGTCTTACCTTCCAAACGGGGGCGATATTGCTTAACGATCGCATCCATTGTGGGTTGGTACTTAGCAATTACCTTCTCAGCATTTGCTTGGATTTTTGCATCAAACTTAGAAGCGATTTCACGTAAAGATGCAGCAATCTTGGTGGGTCCGAAGAAATTATACTCAAGCCAGGGTATACCGTAGGCTTCTTCCATGTGACGGCTGATGTAGTTCATCGAGCGGTAACAGTGGATGAGGTTCATCTTCACGTTGGGGGTCATCAACATTTCGTTGATTGTACCATCACCAGACCACTGAGCAACAACACGCAAACCGATTTCTTCTAACAAAATACGGCTGGCCCAAGCATCACCACCGATGTTGTAGTCACCAATGATGGCTACGTCATAAGGAGTGCCTTCAAACTTCAATGTACCATCTTTCTTAGCTTGGTCGGCTCTGGGGAATACCCAGTCACGAATCATGTCGTTAGCGATGTGGTGTCCTAAAGACTGAGACACACCACGGAAACCTTCGCAACGGACAGGAATTACTGGCTTACCGATGGTTTTGGATGTCTTCTTAGCTACTGCTTCGATGTCATCCCCAATTAGACCGATGGGACATTCAGATTGAATAGAAACCCCACGATTTAAGGGGAATAATACGTCTAATTCTTCAATTAACTTGGTCAGTTTCTTGTCTCCACCGAACACGATGTCGCGTTCTTGGAAATCTGAAGTGAAGTGCATGGTACCAAAGGTATCAACACCTGTTGTACCTAAGTAGTAGTTACGACGACCAGACCAAGACCAGTAACCGCAACCTACAGGACCGTGGCTGATGTGGATCATGTCCTTAATAGGACCCCAAACCACACCTTTAGAACCTGCGTAAGCACAACCACGAGCAGTCATTACACCAGGAAGGGATTTGATGTTAGATTTAACACCACAATCAGCCTTACCTTCTTCGTATACGTTTAAGTGCTTCTCGCGCTTTTTAGCAGCTTTTTCAGGGTAAGCTTTGAGAACTTCTTTAACTAGTTCTTTTCTTTGTTCAACAATCTTCTTGTCATCGGTCGAAGCCATTGTCTATCTCTCTTGCTTCTAAGGAACGGGTATAAGGATGGGGACTTGATGTCCCCTGTGGGTATGAAGGGGAAGGGAAGGTAAAAAGGAAATTGTGTAGAGTTTCCCTTTTTCCTTTTCCTAATTTATAGATTTCTACTTAGCAGCAGATGCTGGTTTGCCAATGATTTCAGCGTGCTTGGAATCATCGTCAAGAATACCGAATTCAACCAACAATGCTTCCAACTCATCCATTTCGATTGGGGTGGGGATGGTGAGATTTTTGTTGTTGATGATCTTCTTAGCTAATGCGCGGTATTCATTACCCTGATCGCTATCAGGTGCATATTCGTTAACAGTCATACGGCGCAATTCTGCGTGTTGAACGATGTTGTCGCGGGGTACGAAGTGAATCATTTGAGTGTTCAAACGTTCAGCCAAGGTTTCGATCAATTCGATTTCACGGTCAACCTTACGGCTGTTACAGATCAAACCACCTAAACGTACACCACCGGAGTGAGCATATTTCAAAATACCACGAGCGATGTTGTTTGCAGCGTACATCGCCATCATTTCACCAGAGGTAACGATGTAGATTTCTTGTGCTTTACCTTCACGGGAAAGAGCAATAATATAATTTTAAAAGCCGGAAAATGTTTATTTTCTACAATGTTTGCTGCAATCATTGTTTTGAGTAAACAGTTTTTTTATTAGGGTAAATCTAGGGTATGGACAGAACACAGGAAGCATTTGCCGATTTTCACCAAACAGCTATTACCGATGGGGGATATTTAGGCAGAATGCAAGCAGTAGAAAATCAAGAAAATCACCTAACGGCAAAACTGACAACAGAATTAAAAGCAATTAATGCTAGACTAAGAGCCGCAAGGGTGAGTGTTTCTGTCAGAAGATCCGGTAATTCTTTACAATTGAGAAGTACACTACCTATTAAACCAGGTGATATTGATAAAAACGGTAGCGGGACAAAGCAATATGATATTTCTTTGGGTATTCCCTTTAGTTTTAATGGTTTAAATACTGCGGAAGAAGAAGCTAATGAATTAGGAAAATTAATTGCTAGAAAACAATTTGTATGGAATGATAAATATTTAGGTAAAACTAGATTCAAAGCTAAATTTCTCACCATTGGAGAATTGATTTCTGAATTTGAGCAAAACTATTTTCAAACCAGAAAACGCACTCTCAAAAGTAACAATACCTTTAATAGTTATTTCTATATTGCTAAAACACATTTACCAAAGGATAAATTAGCTATAAATGCTAATTTTATTGATGCTGTGAAATTCTGCACGTCATCGGATAGTGTAAAAAATGAATTAATTAAGGTAATTAGGGTTTTGTGTAAATGTTCTGGTTTAGAAGTTCCAGAATTGAGTAATTTAAAAATTAAAGCTATTTCTCAACGTAAACGTGATATACCCACTGACGCAGAGATAGAACAAGAATATTTAAAGTTTGAAAATTATGCTATCAATCGTCCTAGTAAGTTAACAACTAGAGAAGATAGAAATAATTGGAAATTGTGGAGATGGGTTTATGGAATGTTAGCCACTTATGGATTAAGACCAATTGAAATTTTTGTTAATCCTGATTTAACTTGGTGGTTATCGTCAGAAAATACAATGAATACTTGGCGAGTAAATGAAGAATGTAAAACCGGAGAAAGGGAAGCTTTACCATTATATCCGCGCTGGGTAGAAACTTTTAATTTAACAACAGATACAGAAGCAATTGAATTATTAAAAGTAAAAATTAAAGATAAAGTTACGAGTAGAGAAATCAACTCTGCGCGACATGGTACAGATAGATGGTTTAGATTTGTGGGTATTGCTTTTCAACCTTATGATTTACGTCACGCTTGGGCAATTAGAGCGCATTTAATGGGGATTCCCATTAAAGCTGCTGCGGATAATTTGGGTCATTCTGTGAATATGCACACATCCATTTATCAAAAGTGGTTTAGTTTGGAAAATCGCAAGGTTGCAATTGAGGAAGCGATTAAGAAAAAATCGAAGGTGGAAGATTTACAGGATATGGTGATTACATTGGAACAGGAAAATGAGAGGTTGAGAATTGAGAATGAAAGATTAAGGTTGCAGATAGGAAATCAAAGTTTGATGAAAATGATTAATTAAAGTTGTAAAGTTAATTTTTTTCATCAGTATAAATAAAATTTTTGACAACTTTGATTAAATTTGGAAGTGAGTAGTCAATAAGTCTACGAGAAATTTGATATTTTAATTCAGGATCTTCATTAGCATGAAATTCTGTAATTAATACTTGTATTTCCTGTAGTGCATCATCTCCAACGAAATAACTAAATTTGTTATTACAGATGCGTGATACTTTGCTATCTGTTTTGTTAACATAGGCAGATAATATACTTCCCTTAGAAGCCCAAAAATGATCAAAATTTTGATCTTTATATGTGTAAAAAATCCAATTTACTGGATGCAGTGATAAATTATTACCAGCACGCCTAATTAATTCATAACCATTCATTTTTGGCATTACTATTTCTGTAATCACACAATCTGGAATTATAGGAGATATCTTTTGTAAAGTTTCCCATACTTCCAAACCATTTTCCAAAGTAATAACTTCTACATTCAAGTTTTCGAGTTGTATTTTGATTTGTGCGCGAGTATATTCATCGGGATCAGCAATGATAATTAATGTCATATATTTGATGATTTTAATGAAATCTTTAGGTTGGGTTAAGTAACAACATAACCCAACTTACCTATTTTTTAAATGTTACTCTAAATCGTCTCACGGAAGATGATCTTTCATAATCTAAATAATCTTCAAAATCTACTAATGATAAACCAGCATCTACAAATTTCATCACGTCATTTTTAGTTAATGGATAAGGGACTTTATCAAGTTGATCTTCCATATTTCTACCTCTACAAATTACCAATAATGTACCATCAGGAGCGAGAAAATTAGCAATTAAAGAAATGGCTGGTAAACTTAATTCTGGAGGTAATGCTTGCAGTGTATAGGATTCTAAAATAAAATCAAAAGTTTGATTCCATGTACTAGGAGGATTTAATAAATCAGCCACTAAATAGTTAACATGAGAATTAGGAAATCTATTTTTACACCATTCTATTGCTGAGGGTGAAATATCAAAAGCTGTGACTTTAAAACCACGTTGAGATAATTCTTCTGCGTCATCTCCCAAACCACAGCCAATTGTTAATGCTGTTTTTTCCTGACTTTGAATATTATGATGATCTAACCATTGTACTAGGTTATGATTAGGTTTCATCTCTGCCCAAGGAATAGCTGTATTGTCGTTGTTTGCTTGAGAGTAAAGTTGTTCAAACCATTCTTTTGGTTTACCAGCTTCAATATATTGCTGGGCTAGATTTTGAACGTAAGCTCGATTTTCTGTCATATATTTATCATAAATCTCTATATTCTAGTTTATCAGCAATCACTCGCCTAAGCTAAAGCTTGCACAATTGATTAATAATAGGTAACAACTGATTAAGATTCATATTTTTGTGGATAAAAAATGGTTAAAAATTATATAATGCTATTGTAAATTAGAAACCTCCCAATTTGATTAATGTCATGAGTATAAACATTAATGTTGAACTTCCTAATGATGTTTTTTCAGCACTTCGCAGTAACCCAGAAACTTTTGTGAAAGAAATGCGTTTAGCTGCTGCTGTAAAATGGTATGAAGTGGGTATGATTTCCCAATCTAAAGCTGCTGAAATTGCAGGAGTTAGTCGTCATCAATTTTTAGAAGCACTTGATAAGTATAATGTTTCTCTTTTTCAAGTAACTCCTGAAGAATTAGCTGAGGAGTTAGCGCGTGAATAGAAAATGGGTGGTGAATAGTTCACCATTAATTGTATTAACTAAAATTAATCAGGTTCATCTACTCAAAGAACTTTGTAATGAATTGATTATTCCCAGTGGTGTTGTTCAAGAAATATGTGTTGCACCTGATAATGATCCGGCAAAAATTTGGATAAATAATGAAGGATCTATCTATATTAGAGATGTGGATCAGATTGATATATCAATTGCTGCATGGGATCTTGGTTTAGGTGAAAGTCATGTTTTAAGTTGGATATATAAAAATCCCGGATATGAAGCAATTATAGATGATCGCGCTGCCAAAATAGCCGCAGTAGCTTTGGAAATTCCTGTACGCGGAACTTTAGGTGTTATTTTACTTGCGAAACAAGAGGGTAAGTTAAAATCTGCTCGATCAATTTTTGAACAACTTCCAGAGGTTGGTTTTAGAGTTAGTAGGCAAGTTTTAGATTCAGCACTTAAATTAGTTGGTGAATAGTGCTGCGATCGCACTCCACAAACCACAACATCGGAAAAGCGATCGCACTAAGAACCCACAACATCGGAAATGCGATCAGATCAGTTTATTATTTATTTTCTTCTTGGATGTACCTCAAAAGCTAAATCTGCACGATAAAAACACACATCAAACTCTGCAAAAAAATTCATGTGTCCAAGTATGACGGGTGCTTCTCTAGATTCTGTCCAAGCAAATGCAAGCAAAACAGGCGAAAATTCAGCAATGGTAGCTGATAAAACTAATCCCCGTGCTGGGAAATGGGCTAAATTCCCGATTAACTGAATTGGAACTTTTTGCTGTTCCCAAATTGCTCCTAGTTGCAGACCTATTTCATAGGGTAATACATTAACGCTTGCACCTGTATCTAGCAAAGCCATAACTTCAATAGAACGGTTTTTGTGAGTTAATGTTAATGGTAAATAAGGCATATTGCTGGAAACACCAGGAGTGTTACTTCGCTCAATAAAGGGAAATCTTTTACTTTCAAGCATAGCCTTCTTCCTTTGCTGCTGTTAGCATATCAGATAATGCTTGAGCCGCTTCATGGGCATGATATGGAGACCAAACAACGGCTTCAGTAGATGCTAGTTGCTCCAGCAGCAAGTCTTCCTGTTCTTTATTATCAGGTGATTCTAAATTGCATCCTTCTTCTTTTGCTACGGCTAATAATAGAAAATGAATAAGACGCAATTTATCTTGGTGGGATAGCTGACTAACAGTAGGTAGCAATTCATTTAGTGGCATATAGCAAGTTATGACAGTATTGGATAATAATCCTAAGATAACAATATTTTAATCGCACTCAAACCAAACACCGAAAAGCGTTAGCGTCTCGTAGAGATAGCTTACCAAAGGTATCGCTCACCCATAAACCACAATACCGGAAATGTGATCGCTTACCTCACCGCAGGTATCGCATCATAGTAAATTTTTGATTTTAATCTTTAAATTCTTCAAATACAGCCTTTAAATCTCGTTTTCCATAAACAACACGGACAATTTCAATTCCATTTTCTAAAGGATAATAAAAAACAATATAATCATTCACTATAAAACCACGTAAATCAGATGCAACCCAAGGATAGTCTTTTCCCATGTTTGGAAAACTAGAGACTAACTTACATTTTTGCCTAATATTATCAAAAAGTTGACTTGCTGCTTTGATATTGGTTTGAGCGATAAATTCACAAATTTCATTGAGGTCTTGAACCGCAAGTTTAGAGAAAAAATAAGTACCCATTATTGAAATTGTTCCATTTGCTTTAACTTTTCTTGTAATTGTTGAAAAACTAATTCACCTTCTATTACTTCACCTTGACGAAGTTGTTCTGTTCCTTCTGCAATTTTTTGTCTTAATTCAATGAGTTGCTTTTCTTTTTCATCATGTTGTTCTAAAAGTTGAAAAGCTACAGATAATAGTTCATCAATATTTTTGTACTTACCTTCTTGTAGTTTTTCAAGAATGTATTTTTCTTGATCTGGCTTGACTGCAATTTGCATCTTTATCTCCTTATCTTTGAATTGATAAAAGTTCTCAAAATTTTATTCTCAATACTAATTTTACCATTAAATCACCTACTTTGACCCACTAAATACAATCGCTCTCAAACCCACAACATCATAAATGCGATTGCTCTCAAACCCACAACATCATAAATGCGATCGCTCTCAAACCACAACACCGAAAATGCGATCGCTCTCAAACTAAACACCGGAAATGCGATCGCACATCAACCAAAACATCGGAAAAGTGATCGCACATCAACCACAACATCGGAAAAGCGATCGCACCCACAACCCAACACCGGAAATGCGATCGCATATCAACCACAACATCGAAAAGCGATCGCACTCCACAAACCACAACACCCAAAAAGCCACTGCTTCCATATATAGTGAAGTGACAACGCTAGTAACTAAGGACTAGTTAATTCAGCAAAGTTTTTCTCTGCAAACTGGACAAACCTTAGTAAGAGAATTAGGGAAGTATATGCTTCTTCTTCTTGTATGCTGGAAGCTGCTCCATGAGAAGCATCGTCTCGCCAATACTTTAATAAATCAGTATATTTACGAAATTCCTTTTGAATGAATTGATTTTTCTGTCCTATCAGATAGTTTTCTACTCTACTACGGCCTTGACTAGCAGAGTACATTGTTAAAATTTCGTCTTCATTTCCTTTTTTCTTAATTGCAAGAGCTAACAGAACTGATTCATAAGCAGATCCACACATTACACAGCAGGAAAAGTAGTTGTGTGAGCGATAGCATCCGATTGCTTCCTGACTCCGAGAATTATAACCATCACCAAATAGGTAAACTCGACTACTTAAAAGTTGAGAAAAGCGTCCATATTCTGAGGGAGTACAGTTATTTGTATCGAATTTTTCTAACCATGAGCGACCATATTGTGTTATTACAAACTTTGCACTAAAATTTTTTGGAAACTGTAGTTCATTCTGTTCTCTAATTGGATAAGGTCGCAGGATACTTCTAGAACAAAGATACCAAATAGCATCATAAAATGGTTCAGATCCAGTTACAGTTTCACAGGTTACAGGTTTATAAAATCCTGACTGGGTTTCCAAGTTGGGAGGTTTATTCTTTAAAAGATAATCTCCAATTACCTCATCTATAGAAAAAATTTGTTTGTTTGGATTGCGATGTAACCATGATAAGATTTGTTGTTGAGCATCCTCGTCTGTTAAATTAGGTGTAATATCGGTAAGTTTAAATTCAGTCATATATACGTAATATTGCTGTTGTATTGCCTATAGCAATTTTAAATCATAGGTGAAAATTTTCAAAATAGATAACAAAAATATATTTTCTTCCTATTAGAACTATCGTTATAAACGATCACGAGCAAATTATTCATCTGTAACACATTTATCAAAAATCATGTATCCCTCTTGACACAAGGTAAAAAATAGGGTAAACAAAATAAATAAAACCCCAACAAAAACCCCATTTTCCCAAAAATTCCCCAGGGCAAAAATAGGGAACAAAAAAACAAAATTCCTCAAACAATTGCACCATCAAAAACCCTAAACAACCCCCCTTAACCTTCACGGATAGGCATAGCAAAACCACCACATACAACGTCACCTAATACGTCGTAAGATACGAAATCTAAGTCTTGGTAAGCACCATTTTCTTCTAAGAAGTTAATAGCGGTGATAATACCACGACCTGCACAACCTACACCGGGTTCTGGACCACCAGATTCAACGCACTTAACACCACGGAAACCGGTCAACATTACTTCGTGGAGTTCCAAATCTTCAACTGCACCTCTTTCAGCAGCCAAGTGAAGAACGGTTGTTTGAGCCTTGGAGTGAAGCATCAAACGGGTGGAGTCAGCTTTAGGGTCGCAACCTACGATCATGATGCGTTGACCCATTTCAGCCATAGCTGCGAGGGTGTTTTGAGAGGTGGTAGATTTACCGATACCGCCCTTGCCGTAGAAAGCTATCTGTCTAATATTTGCGTCAGTAGTCATTGTTCGTGTTTTCCTAGAATTGGTTGATTGGGTGTCTTTCGTTTTTTGGTTCTCACGGCCAAGTTCTACGGCGGTGAGCGTGTGTAGAACGTCGCTATGGGGGCGATCGCTCTACAGACAATTTGATTGTGTTCATAGTGTTTATTGGGTTGTAAGAATTACTGGTTTGTTGTAGGGGTTTAGCAATGCTAAACCCTGACTATCTAAACTGCTTCAACAATGATATCTTTGCTGATGCGATCGCGTAACCTAGATTCAATCGCAATCTTTAAAGTTGCTGTGCTGCTAGAACATGAACCGCAAGCACCTTGGAGAACAACTTTCACTTTATCGCCTTCTACATCGTAAAGTTCAACATCTCCCCCATCGGCGATTAAAACGGGTCGGACTTCTTCATCTAATACTTTTTGAATTAAGGCAATTTTTTGTACATTAGTTAATGGTTTTTGTTGCCCTAAACTATTACCTAAACTTGAAACTTCTGTCTTAGCTTTCGCGCCATTGGTGTGGAGATTTTCTTTGGCGAACTCTTGCTTAACTTCTTTTATTATATCATCAATTTTCGCTAAACAAGAACCGCATCCGCCACCAGCTTTTACATAATTTGTTACTTGTTCTGCACTGAGAAGATTATTTTGAGCGATCGCTTTTCTAATCTTAGTATCAGTAATACTAAAACAAGTACAAATTAGAGTTCCTTCATCATCGTCATCATGGGCAGCTAAAGGAATGCCTCTATAATTAAATATAGCAGCTTCTAGAGCTTCTTGACCCATAACGGAACAGTGCATTTTTGCTTCAGGTAAACCACCTAAATATGCAGCAATTTCTTTATTGGTGACTTTCAAAGCTTCATCTAAAGTCAATCCTTTAACCATTTCAGTTAAAGCACTAGAAGAAGCGATCGCACTGGTACAACCAAAAGTTTGAAAACGAGCATCAAGAATCTTATCAGATGCAACTTCCACTTTCAAATGCAACCTGAGAGCATCACCGCAAGCAATACTGCCTACCTCTCCAGTTGCAACCTTCACACCAGGTTCATTTGTTTCTTCAATTGCACCTTGGTTTTTGGGATCGTAAAACAACTCTAATACTTTATCTGTGTAGTCCCACATAGTTTATTTTAAGAAGAAGGAGTTCAGGAGTCAGGAGTCAGGAGTCAGGAGTTCAGGAGTCAGGAGTCAGGAGTCAGGAGTCAGGAGTCAGGAGTCAGGAGTTCAGGACAAAGAATTAATTTTTCAACTCTTGCCTTTTGCCTTTTGCCTTCTTGCTGTCACCTGTCACCTGTAACCTGTCACCTAAATTTACCGATTTACTAAAGTATGCTCTTGCTGTTGTAACCAACCCGCTTCATCATTTTTGAAGGGAGATAAAGCGCGGAGACGTTCAACAATTTCCGGCATGATTGCAATTACTTGATCAATTTCTGCTTCGGTGGTGTAGCGACAAAGACTGAAGCGAATTGAACCATGTAAAGTAGTGTAGGGCAAACCCATTGCTCTTAAAACATGGGAGGGTTCAAGTGAACCAGAAGTACAAGCAGAACCAGAGGAAGCACAAATACCGTGCTTATTCAAAAGTAACAGAATTGCTTCACCTTCGATATATTTGAAACCGATGTTGCTAGTATTTGGTAATCTATTTTTCACATCACCATTGACTACACAATCGGGAATTTTAGCAAGTAAACTTTGTTCGAGGCGATCGCGCAATTTTCTTTCTCTCTTAGTCGCCTCTTCCAAGTGTAGCATTTCCAGTTCCGCTGCCTTACCTAAAGCGATAATTCCGGGAACGTTTTCTGTACCTGCTCTCCGTCCTCTTTCTTGATGTCCACCTATTAAGAAGGGACGGAATCTTACACCACGTTTCACATACAAAGCACCAATACCTTTGGGGGCATGAATTTTGTGACCAGACATAGTTAACATATCTATGGTGCTGGTATTCATGTTCAAGGGTACTTTACCTACCGCTTGTACTGCATCAACGTGAAAGATTGCTCCATATTCTTTAACTCTAGCACCAATTTCTTCAATTGGAAAAATAGTGCCGGTTTCATTATTGGCATACATCACTGTTACTAAAGCAGTGTTGCCAGTTAGAGAAGCTTCTAACTCATTCAAGTCTATTTGTCCTTTCTCATTAACTGACAAATAGGTAACTTGATAACCTTGAGTTTCTAATTGTTTGCAGACATTTAAAACTGCGGGATGTTCTACCTGGGAAGTGATGATGTGACGTTTTTCTGGTTGAGATAATAAAGCAGCACGAATAGCCGCATTATCACCTTCAGTTCCACAACTAGTAAAGACTATTTCTGATTCTTGGGCACCAATTAAAGCCGCAATTTGTTCTCTAGCTACCTTCACATTTTTAGCTAATTGCCCACCAAAGGTGTGCATACTAGAAGGATTAGCGTAATAGTCAGTCAGAAAAGGCATCATTGCCTCAATCACCTGGGGATCTACCTTAGTGGTAGCATTATTATCCAGATAGATGCAATCTTTTAGCATAGTTTCCATATTAATTATAAAGTATTAAGGGATTGGTAATTGGTGATTGGTAATTGGTAATTGGTAATTGGTAATTGGTCATTGGTCATTGGTGATTAAATTTCTTCTCTGTCACCTGTCACCTGTCACCTGTCACCTGTTACCTGTCACCTATCACCTATCACCTGTCACCTACACCACTACTTGATTCTTTTGCAATTGTTCCGAAAACTTTTGGGAATAAGTGTTATACCAACACTCCCAATAATCTTGTTTATTTGTTAACTTGGCAATGACCCGGTTATATTTAACAAACCAACTTTCCCAATAATCACTAGGTTCTTTAACGCAACCATCAACAGTAGGACAAACGGCTTTACATTGAGGTACTGTATATATGCCGCCAGCGCAGTTTGTACAAAGTTCAGAATCAATGGAGTGATTACCATCTACGATTTTCACTGCACCAGTAGGACATACAGACAAACAACGCTTGCAGGAAATACACGCTGCGGTAATTTTGTAAGCCATGATTATTCTCCTTGGTGGGGATTGGTGATTGGTTATTGGGGATTGGGTATTGGGGATTGGGTGTTGGGAAGAGTTGTTTCCTGTTCCCCAGTCCCTAATTCCCCAGTCCCTATTCCCCAGTCCCTACATACTGCTGGTAAAATTCAAGTGCGACTTTTTCAATTACGTCGTAAGCTTCCACAGTCTTTATCCCTGCTGCTTCTAATTTCTCTTTGGGACAGTTACCAATTTTGGCAACTAAGACTGCTTTACAATCTGCGATCGCTTTCATTATATTTTCTGCGGTCGCTTCTTCGCCGTATCCACCTTGACAATATTGGTCGATTTTGCGATGACTTACAAAGCGCACTTCATTACCGTCAACTTCGTACACTTGAAATTCTTTCGCATGGCCGAAGTGTTGATTAACTAATCCACCACCTTTAGTCGCTACAGCAACTAAAATTTTCGGACTATTGGCAACTTTCTTACCGGTTTGTACCTTGGCTTTTGCTAGTTTAATTTCTTCTCTAAATTTCTCAATGCCCTCATGAACTTCCTGGCGTGTTTCCAGGTTATATTCTGGAGCCATTTCCAAGAATTTCTCTTTGGTAAATTCCTGGCTGCGGTCTTCTCCTAATAATCCTACCGCATCTGCTCGACACTGGCGACAGTGACGCATCATTTTCATGTTGCCAGAACAGTTATCTTGAACTTCTTTGAGTTCTTTTCCTGTTGGACCACGTTGACCGGTTAAACCGAAATGTGTCCCATGTTCTGGTGCAGAAATTAGCGGCATGATGTTGTGTAAGAATGCACCATTCTCACGAATCATTTTGTTAACTTCCACCAAGTGATGATCATTAATTCCGGGAATCATCACAGAATTAACTTTACACAAAATGTCAGCTTCTTTTAAAGCTTGCAATCCTTCTAACTGCTTTTCTAGCAGAATCTTTGCACCTTCTACACCTTTATAACGCTTGCGTTTGTAATGAACCCAAGCATAAATTTGTGCGCCGATTTCTGGATCAATGGTGTTAAGGGTGATAGTAACGTGATCTATATTTAATTGTTTGATGCGATCGATATATTCTGGTAGCATCAAACCGTTAGTTGATAAGCAAAGCTTTATATCTGGTGCTTTATCTGCAATCAACTCAAAGGTACGGAATGTTTTTTCAGGATTTGCTAAAGGATCACCAGGGCCTGCAACTCCCAAAACTGTCATTTGGGGAATTTTACCTGCAATTACCAACACTTTATGTGCGGCTTCTTCAGGTGTGAGTAATTCACTCACTACTCCAGGTCGGCTTTCGTTAGCACAGTCATACTTGCGGTTACAATAGTTGCATTGAATGTTACACGCTGGTGCAACTGCAACGTGCATCCGTGCATAATGGTGATGTGCTTCTTCACTATAGCAAGGGTGTTTGGCAATGCGTTCTTTGAGCTTTTCGTCCATTTCTGGGGTGGTGCTGCTGTCGCAACCGCAACCACCTGATTTGGCTTGCTTGATATTGGGTTCCTGTTCGGAGGAGGTGAGGAGTCCTGTAGCCGGTAGTGTCATTGAATTTCGCAAAGGTCGGTGGACTAGATAGCCACTGTGGGAGATGCCGTTGCTACTTCCAATGCCTATGAACTGAAGTCGCGTCTTATACTTGCCTCCAGGAATTAACCTGACAATCATACCAAATTTGCATAACTTAAGTATCATTTGAAATTCTGGAGAATTTTCATCCAAAATCCCAAATCTAAATACTAAAATCCAAAAATGATACAAGAGTGGGCAGTAAATCTTTGGGGTTCGGCTGGTGTGTGTCAACGTTGGGGTCTTGGGTAGATTTTGTGTATACAGCCGCGACTTCTATTCACTTCAGGCATGGTGCTATCTCATCCCTCCACTCACTTTAGGCTTCTAACTTTGTTAAGGAGCGTTAAGTGATTGGCGATAAATGATTTATAGCAGCCCTTTTTAGTGAGGTGGCTGGTTGATCTGGGATAGGATTTATTGGATTTATTACGTTTGTACTCAGATTTTGAAACCCCAATCTTTTCAGGATTACAAAAATTAAATAATATTTTTTCGGGTAGGGGTTCTAGTATTTTTCAGTTGGGGTACGAGTATTTATGGAACGGGGTTCAGGATTTATTTGTACTCAGTCAAAACCCAATATCTGTAAGGATTTGGGTAAGATTTTAATTGATTTTACGATAAATTCATCATGTACTCAAACACTCCTCAAATCCTGCCAAAAGCCATAATTTACAAGGATTTGAGGTGGAAAAACTGGAGTAGGATAAGCCGTCTACTCCAGATACGTGCGAAATTCAATTCTGTATACAACATATCATTTTTTTTGAGCTAAAAATGCAGTTCATATTCTTTTAAGTTTTCAATGATTAATAATGCGAATTGCACTTCTAATTCATGTTGAATCATAATTATGGCTTCAATAAAATCATAGCTCTTAATGCAGATTATTTGCAAGTATTTTATTTTTTATAGCTCTTTTGATGGTTTTCAGGTTCTTAAAGCTGTTCGAGAATGAGAAATGATGTCAAATTAAGAAATAGTGAATAGGGAAAGAAATTAATCGTTCTGAACTAGGACTAAAGCTGCGTGTCACACCAAAAATCTATTGTAGGGTGCGTCAGATATCAAAAATCTGTTTATTTACTAGATTTATCCAGTCTGACGCACCTTACCAAGGTGCCAGTTGCATAAGTCCTGTGAACTTTGATCAATAGCTACACTGTAATTATGGTGAACAAAAATAGGGGAAAGCTATGAAAGCCGTCGTTATCCGTCGCTACGGTTCTGCTGAGGTATTGCATTTGGAAAAGGTGGAACAACCAAAAATTAAACTTGATCAGTTACTGGTCAAGGTTCATGCTAGTAGTGTTAATCCCATTGACTGGAAAACCCGCAAGGGAATGTTGAGTATTTTGACCGGGAACAAATTCCCGCTGATTCTGGGTTTTGATGTAGCTGGGGAAGTGGTGGAAGTGGGTTCACAAGTAACACGCTTCAAAGTAGGAGATGCTATTTATGGCAGCACCAGCTTTCCAGGCGGCGCTTATGCAGAATTTGCCGCAATTTCGGAAAATTTAGCGACTCCCAAACCCAACAACTTGAGTTATGCAGAAGCAGCCACCATACCATTAGCGGCGCTAACGGCTCTACAAGCCCTGCGAGACTTGGGCAATATCAAATTAGGACAAAGAGTATTGATTAATGGTGCTTCAGGCGGTGTGGGCATTTTCGCGGTGCAAATTGCTAAGGCATTGGGGGCTGAAGTGACTGGTGTTTGCAGTTCTCGCAATTTGAATTTGGTCAAATCTCTGAATGCAGATTTAGTTATTGATTATACGCACCAGGACTTTACAGAAGGTAATGTGCAGTACGATATTATATTTGATGCAGTTGCTAAACGAGCATTTTCTAATTGCAGAAAAGTTTTAAAGCCTAATGGGGTATATATTTCTACCCTTCCGACACCGGAAGTAATTGTACAGGGTTTTTTAACTATGTTTCTTCCTGGTCAAAAGGTGAAATTTGTGTTAGAGCAGCCGAATAGTCAAGATTTGATTTATTTAAAAGAGTTGATTGAAACAGGTAAAATGCGGACAGTGATCGATCGCACATATCCTCTGGAAGAATTAGCGGCTGCCCATGAGTATAGCGAAGGTGGGCGCACAGTCGGTAAGATTGCGATCGCACTGAGTTAGAATTTCTATTTGATATCCAGTCCGTTTTCCTATAGCTGGTAATTGGGTAGAGGAAAAAATTTATGATTTCTAATGAAGCGGACTTGGTATGATTTGCGAAGAATAGATAGACATCCTCAATTTTGACATCACAACTTTTATGAAATTTCCAAAAAGTTATCTTCTGACTCAGAACAAATTGAAAATTTTTAGTTAACCTATAAAAAATACTACTCAAAATCATTAAACGGCTTATGCACAGGTTATTATCTGGACCGTTGACGACAGAAAGATTAACGGTTAAGATTGCGGGTTTACCTGCATCATTACAAGGTAAAAAACTGGTGCAGATGTCAGATTTTCATTACGATGGTGTGCGATTGTCCGATAAAATGCTAGAAAGAGCGATCGCCATCTGTAACGAAGCACAACCTGATTTAATTATATTAACTGGTGATTATGTAACCACAACTCCAGAACCTATTCATCAACTCACAAAACATTTCCAAAACCTCAAAAGTAATTGTGGTATTTATGCTGTGCTTGGCAACCATGACATAAGTTATGAAAATTCCCAGTCAGTAATTACAACAGCACTAGAAAATATTGGTATTAATGTCCTGTGGAATCAAATCGCTTATCCACTAGGAAATGAATTCCCGTTGGTAGGATTAGCAGACTTTTTTTCTAAAGAATTCAATCCCGGACTAGTCATGAACCAGCTAGACAAAAACACACCATGTCTAGTTTTATCTCATAACCCAGATACAGCTAAAATATTAAATACATGGCGGGTAGATTTACAATTATCCGGTCATACTCATGGAGGACAAATTATCATTCCTGGATTTGGACCAGCATTAATTACTTACAATAAAATAGTCAAAAAAATACCCATTAAATTACGTCGGCGTGTACCATTTTTGAGAAAAAATTACTGTGTAGTCCGACATTGGGAATGGTCACAAGGGTTACATCAATTAGGCAACAATCAACTATATGTAAATAGGGGTTTAGGAACTTATCTCCCAGGACGTTTCTTTTGTCCACCAGAAGTTACAATCATTACTTTAAGTAATTCATAATGCCTTTTTCAGAGGAACTTCGCTAACGTAATTCGTAATTATTTATTTTCTTCTTTGCTCCCCTGCTCCCCTGCTCCCCTGCTCCCCTTCTTCCTGTCACCTGTCACCTGTCACCTGTCACCTGTCACCTATTCCCATAATCAAAATCGCTGTAAATTACGACAGATACAAGTCAGTAAAATACAGCGATTTTTTTGTGAAGATAATTCAATAAAATGGGTTAATCCGAATTAACGACAACAACTAAGGTGGACTAGATTCGTAATCTACTACTCAGGATTGTGCATCCTTCATTCCAACTAGGCAGGCATTTCTGGCTGTGCGTTCAAAAACCTCCAATAACAAATTAATGAAATCAAGTTTTAAACCCAGGAAGCCACAACCTAACAGTGATTACGATAACTTTAGAGCAGGAGGCACAGGCTCTAAGTCAGGTGTTTGTAAGAAAGTTTTTGCTGAACTTTTAACCTTTCTGTACCTTGTTTTTAATCTACCATTAATTTTTTCCTTTGTGTGGTAGTTTTACTAAACTTGAATTTTGTTAATCTATCGCAATAATTGTGAAATCTTTATTAATCTTGTTAGGATTTATTCCTGGTTGTTGCAGTATCTTTGGAAGTAATTTGGTATCAGGTGCCACCACTAGCAACGCCACCTGTACGGCGGGGATCAGCTGCGGCTGATAAACCTTGTTGAGGATGCCACAAAGTGGCCTGAACTCCCCCAAAATACATGGAACGTTGGGGGAAACGGTGGATGATAAATCCTTCTATTTCTGGAATGGGAATACCTGCTTCAATGACTATAGTAGGTGCGCCTTCCCTAGTTTCTACGTGGAGACGAGGATGAGCGATCGCATCTTCTAAGGACATTCCTAAATGGACAAAATTTAGTAATACTTGAGCCAGTGCTGTTGTAATACGGGAAGCACCAGGAGAACCGATGGCTAAAACGCTACCGTCAGCACAGTGGGCAATAGTTGGGGACATATTAGAAGTGAGACGCACTCCTGGTTTTAAATGCTGGCATCCTTGGGGATGAAGTTCAATTTCTCCCAAGGAATTGTTAAACCAAAACCCAGTCCCAGCAACCATTACACCCGAACCATAACCAGCGGAAGCGGTGATGGCACAAGCTAAACCGTTACTATCAACTGCGGAAATGTGGATAGTTGAGGGTGATGTTAACAATGTTTGCGGTTTTCCCACACTGGCTAATTCTAGGAGTTTTGCAGTTGACCCAGTGCGATCGCCAGCCAGGTCGAGATGGTAGTTGCGGTAGTTCAAAACAGCGTGCTGTACCTCTACCATTTGTTTCACCGTGGCTAAATTCCATTCTCTCAAGCAATAACCATCTAACAGCAATAACATCGCCGCCAAACAAGCGCCACCCACAGCCGGAGGCGGGTTAGTGGCAATTTGCCAATCATCAAAATTAATGCAAATGGGCGATCGCTCTATTGCTTGATAAGCAGCAAGATCCGCAGCAGTTAATAAACCTTGATTTTCCTGAATTTCTTTAACTATTCGCTCCCCTAATTCCCCAGTATAAAAAGCCTGTACCCCCTCCTGAGCAATCAATTTCAGGCTCTCAGCTAGTCCAGGAACATGAATAATTTCCCCGTGTTGTACAGGAGTACCATCAACATGGTGTAGAGTCTTGTAGCTTTGAGGATGCCAACTGAAAATAGCTGTATGGGCGTGAAGTAAATATTCCGCCGCACCCCCAGAAAGAGGAAATCCCCGTTCTGCCCATTTTTGTGCTGGTGCTACCACATCTGCCCAAGAAAGATTTCCATACTGTTCCCAAGCCTTGCCTAAAGCTGCAAACATCCCCGGTGTGGCAATAGTTCCATAACCAAGCACCGTACTAATTTTGCCACCATAATCAAAAAATACTTCCCTAATACCTTTGCCAAAACGCTCATTTTCCAGTCCTCGTCCCGGCATTTCTGCATAACCGTCAATGACGATAGGATGGGCATTTGCTGGCCAGATAGTAATAAAACCACTACCACCGGCAGCCATCACCCCCAAATCAGTAGACATAGAAACAATAGTAGCTGCGATCGCCGCATCAACCGCGTTACCTCCTTGATTAGCAACCGCCGCACCAGCATCCGCAGATATTTGAGAACCAGAAGCAATAATTACTTGTGACATATTGGAATCATATAAATCGCTGTTTTTCAACTATGAGTAATAGTCAGGATATCTTTAGGCATTCCACCATTAATTTAGTGCGATCGCTCAATAAATTTGTACAATAAACTTACCCTATTAATTTTAAATCTATTGGTTTGTAAACACTTCAATTATTAACGCAATTACATCCAACCAAAGGCAGATTTATTTTATAAATAAACCCCAAAAAAATCATCAAAAGAGGTAAATAAAAATGCCCCAATTAGCACCACATATATTTAACATCTTAAATCAGCATGGTGTAGAACACGCATTTGGTATACCAGGTGATTTCGCCTTAACCTTATATGATGCCCTAACCGAAAGCAAAATTACACCTATTGTCATGACACATGAACCCTGTGTAGGCTTTGCGGCTGATGCTTATTCCCGCATTCGGGGTTTAGGTTTAGCAGTTGTTACCTACGGCGTTGGTGGGTTAAATATGGTGAATGCTGTAGCTGGTGCTTATGCTGAAAAATCACCATTAGTAATTTTAAGCGGTAGTCCAGGTATAAAAGAACGAAGAAAGCATAATTTACTGCATCATAAAGTTAAAACTTTTGATACCCAAAGGCGTGTTTATGAAGAAGTCACCGTCTATGCAACAGCAATAACTAACGCAGAAACAGCAGATAGAAAAATTCATCGTGCCATTGATTATGCACTAACATTCAAGCGTCCTGTTTATCTAGAAATACCCCGTGACATGGTGTATGCAGAGATGCCAGAAATAGAACACCCACCACCACCGATAAAGCGCACCGATGCTGATACCTTAACGGAAGCACTAACAGAAACCTTGTCAATGCTACACCAGGCTAAATCACCAGTAATTATTGCTTGTGTAGAAGTTCATCGTTTTGGTTTACAGCAGCAACTTTTAGAACTAGCAGAAAAATTAGGTGTGCCAGTTTGCTCAACCATGTTAGGAAAATCAGCTTTTCCCGAAGCACATCCCCAATATATCGGTATTTATAACGGTGAAGCAGGAGATCCAAATGTACAAAAAATAGTTGAAGAATCAGATTGTTTGTTGATGTTGGGAGTGTTCATGACTGACATAAATTTAGGGATGTTTACCGCCCATCTCAACCAAAATTTTACAATTTATGCCACCTCAGAACGTATTGCCATTAAGCATCATGAATATCCCCATATTAGATTTGAAGATTTCATCACCGCCTTAGTAAAAAGTCCAAATCTACCACATTTTAATTCACCTAATATCTATACAATGAAACCGCGTTTAGAACCATCTCCTGATGAAATTTCCATGGGTGGACTACTTTACGAACTCAATCAATTTATAGATAGCAACACCTTACTAGTAACAGATGTAGGAGATGCCTTATTTGCAGGAGATGATATTCAAACAAAACAAGGAACATCTTATTTATCTCCTGCTTTTTATGCCAGTATGGGATTTGGAATTCCGGGAGTAATAGGCGCTCAATTAGCTGAACCATTGCGGAGAGCAGTTGCTTTAGTTGGTGATGGTGCATTCCAAATGACAGGAATGGAATTACTAACAGCGAAACGTTTAGGAATAAAGCCAATAGTTATTATTATCAACAATGGCTCTTATGCTTCCTTGCGAGCAATGGGACATCAACAAGCAGCTTATGTAAATATTCCCACCATTGACTATGCTCAGTTAGCTCAAGTGTTAGGTGGAGGTGGCTTTGTTATCCATACAGATACAGAACTACAGCAAGCTTTACACACAGCTAAAGATAGTGAAACTTTCAGCATTCTTGATGTCAGAATTTCACCAGATGATGTTTCACCCGCTTTACAGAGATTAAGTACATTATTTACCAAAACACTCAAAGGATAGTAACAAAATTAAAAATCTACTCACAATAAAATTTTTATTCCATAAAACAGCAACACTCAAAAATTTACTACCTAGTGCAAGATTGCCTATCTTCTTTATAGCGGTATGTACTTGATTCAAGTACATCATAATAGTGGGTTTCTTGTATCTCACTCAACCAAGAACCGCTAGATCATTTATTCTGCCCACGGTTTTTTTGCCATTATTTTAGTTCATTTAATCTATATTTATTAACTGAAAATTAATCAATTTTACTATCATCAACGAGAGGAAAATGTCATGCAAATATTTTCACATATCGTCGAAATGGGACATGAACAAGTAATATTTTGTTATCATAAAGAAGCAGGATTAAAAGCCATTATTGCCATACATAATACTAATCTTGGTGCAGCTTTAGGCGGGACAAGGTTGTTTCCTTATGCAAATGATGAAGATGCTTTAAAAGATGTTCTTCGCCTCAGTCGCGCCATGACTTATAAAGCAGCTTGTGCAAATATTCCTGTAGGTGGAGGTAAAGGTGTAATTATTGCCAATCCTGACCAGAAAACTGATAAATTATTTTCTACTTATGGACGTTTTGTTGAGAATCTTCAGGGACGTTTTATTACAGGTCAGGATGTAAATATTTCTCTGGAAGATACCTATAAAATGTCTGAGCAAACAAGCTATATTGTAGGGTTATTAGAACGATATGGTGGTTGTAGTCGCGCTACTGCTATAGGAATTAATTCAGGAATGAAAGCAGCAGTAGATTTTTATTTAGGTAAGAAAAATCTCCAAGGATTGAAAATAGCAATTCAAGGAGTGGGAAAGGTTGGTAAAAATCTCTGTCAGATTTTATCTGAGGAAGAAGTGGAAATTTTTGTCAGTGATCCAATTGCAGAAAGATTAGCAGAATTAAAACATTTATATCAGGTAAATGTTGTAGATTTAGAGGAGATTTATGAAATTGATGTTGATCTCTTTGCTCCCTGTGCTTTAGGTGGCGTTATCAATAGCTCAACCATTCCTAAACTTAAAGCCAAAATTATTGCTGGTGGTGCAAATAATCAGCTTGAAAATGAAGAATTAGATAGTCAGATGTTAGCTGAGAGAAATATTTTATATTGTCCTGATTATGTCATTAATGCGGGAGGTTTAATTAATGTCTATGATGAAATGGTGGATTTAGATGAGGAGAATTCTTTAGCAAGGGTGAGAAACATAGGTGATACTCTGATGGAAGTATTTCAAATTTCTCAAAATGAGAATATTACAACATTAGCAGCATCGAAGCGTTTAGCGGAAAATCGGTTTTTGGGTGGTTAAAAATAATCAGCAGGGATTTTGAGATTTGAGAAAATTTTTAAACAAAATTTGCAATTCATAGGAAAGCAAGAATCCCCGACATAGAAGTCGGGGAATATATCAACCTACGGATGCGAATAAATAAGTAATGGGACAGAATTAATTACACAACTAATTTTTCTGTTCCCTGTTAAGAGTTCCCTGTTCCCTCTCTCAACGAGTGAATTTAATTTTGTCCAACTACTTACTACTTAATTGCAGCCCTTAATGTTGTGAGATTTTTACCAATTGCCACAAAGTTTGAGTTGCGTGACAGTTTCTGAAGAGTTGCTGGTTCGCTTTCTAGCACAATCTTGTTGTAGATATTAATAGTTTCGTTCAGTTTGTTAGCATTCACAGTTACTGCTTCATTAGTTTCAGCGATAGTTAAACCAGCTTTTGACGCTTTAATGCTGGCTATTAGCCGTGCTTGTGATGACTCAAGTGAAGGAAGACTAGATGTACTAGAAGCAGCGGGGATTTGGATAATCTGAGATGCTGCACCTGTTAATTCTTTTGCTAATTGTGAAGAAAGCCCATTTGAAATTAAGGATGCTTGCAATCCACTACTGTTAATTGGTAAGAATATACCAGCACGACCACTAGCAACTATAGCAGCAGCAGCACGATTCAGCTGCTGTACAGCCGTACTTGAAAGATCAATACGTAGAGAACCATCCGCTGCTTCTGTGACAGTCACATTAGGCGTAGCTCCGCTTACAGATCCCGCAGTACCTCTACTGGGTGATGAAATAGGGTTATTACCTGAGCCTGTGTTTCCACCTCCACTCCCAGAACCTGCTGTACCTTTACTTGGTGATGAAATAACTGTACCACCAGAGCCTGTGCTTCCACCACCACTCCCAGAACCTGCTGTACCTTTACTTGGTGAATTAGTTTGCGCTTGATTTGTTAACTGCCAAGTAAACGAGATTAAAGGTGTCAGAAGAAGGGCAATAACAATTGTTCTAATTTTCAACATGGTTATTCTCTAAATTGTAAATGTTGAAGCGTTTATTTAGGTAGGAAATTGAAACCATAGCCCACTGTCACAACAAATACAGTACCGCCAGCACTGTTATCCGTGAGATCCGCACCTTGAAGAGTAATAGTCAACGGAATGGTAGACACAGGAACTAATGAAATTCCGGCATTTAAACCGACTCCACTCCAACCCAGACCTACACCTACCTGGGGATGAACTTGCAGACCCATTCCTGCAAATATACCTGTACTCTCATTACCTTGTCGGAAGTCGCCACCACCTGCTCCTACAGAAAAGGAGATGGCCATTGGATTGACAGGATTGTTAGGCTGTAAAAGAGAATATGTGGTGAGTACACCATAGGCACCAGAAGGTCTAATACCTTCATTACCGTACTGGGCAAATGTATTCCAGCCACCAGCCACAGCAACTTGAGTGTTGCCTTGAGCATAGACAACACGGTGAGCTTTGAAATCAAAAGTGCCGTTATAACCGAAGTTTTTGATACTACCGTTGTTGAAGGTGAATTCCAAACCAATTAGATTGTAGGCATCTCCTAAACCAAAGCCTGCACTCATACTTGCGTCTGGGTCTCCGTTCCTACTTTTACCTGCTGTAGCGCCCGATCCTACTACAAATAAGTCTCCCCAGTTCGCCCCAAAAGCACTCGGAGCGCCAAAACTGAGTCCAGGTTGATAGGTGCGTTTGGGTAGAGGGGTTATTTTAACCAGGGGTTCAATTAATAAATCCTGGCGTGATTTATTAACATCTAATTTATCACCCGCGCTGGTTGAGGCATCTATCTTTTGAGTGATAGTCTGGGGCTGAGTAGGAGAAAGTTTCTTGGCTTGATCAGAAGTATCACCCGCGCTGGTTGAGACATCTATCTGTTGGGTGATAGTCAGTGGTTTTTTGATCTGAATTAAAGGTTGATTAAGTTCAACAGCTAGCTGTTGGGATTTTTGGCTGATATTTTCAGTCGCTAATTCCTTGCTTGCGGCATCAGTAACTGATCTATCAACCGCAGATGCAGATTTAATGGCAACAGATGTAGATAGGAAAAGGCAACCGAATAGATTTATTCCCATCAACAGCAGCCAATTAGCGGAAATTACATTGGCAAATTGGCGTTTACTCAAAGTTATAGTCCTCACACTCTTATACAATTAAATTATTGAACTAAGAGGATGTTTTGAAAGTACCAAAAGGTAGAAATTAGCGTTGTTTTTTGTGTTAAATACAACAGCAAATCAAATTTGCACTCATATAAATATATGAGTAGCCATGTTAATTTTGATAGTAAAAGACCCTTTTAAAATATCCTCTAATATAACATTCCTACAGACCTTAATTAAACACTTCCGGAAAAGAAAATAAAGACAAAAAATGCCACATAAAAATGTTTATGTAAGGTTTACATAAAACACATATTTAGTTCTTGTCAGACATCTATTATGTAGATTACGTAAAGTAAATTTCTATGTTCTCAAGGTGCTGTTATGTTCAAATTTCAGCTTCATATTTGTGAGTTTTATTACAATATTTATCCATGTTTAAAACATCCTTCTAAATAGTTTTCTAACAAAGAGGCGATTGCATCTGGATGAATCTTTTTGTATTGCTTTTTACCCAACATCAAAACACAATTGGGTGCGCTGCTACAACGTTTTTGACAGTCAGTATGTTCAATTTTTACTTTGTCTAACAAACCGCGATCGCACAAAGTTTTTTCTAACTCTGATAATAACCCTTTACCACCTCGTTTCATACAACCAGATTTTTGACAGACCATGATCTTGGCTGTAGTTTCTGGTAGATGATTATGAATTGGACAAAAACCAACAGGTTGGACTCCATAAGCTGTGAGCTTCAGTTTACTTGTCCGTGGGTTTAGTTTACTGATAGCATTAACGCGAATTTGTTCACCAGGAACTAAAGTAGCAACCAGGGAACAACGCAAATCTTTAGGTAATTTTATTTTTACATCTCCTGAAGGAATTGCTAACTGCAAATGTTTATATTTTTCTGGTTTATCACCAACAAAACCTAAAAACTGTCCTTCCAAATTCAATTTCGATAAGGTCTGGTACTTTTCACCCATATTGATAACTCAATTTTGTGATAGAAAATAATAAACCCCACGTTTCTGGGGTAATGTTGCTGATCTAAAGGAAGAAGGAAGAGGAAAAATATATTTTTGTTATTTTTACCTATTACCTTCTAGCTTTACTCATTTGTGATAATTTTAAGCTAGGCGTTTAGCTTCTACTGTTAGGGGTAAACTTTCCTTAGCTGGAATTTCACTAAATTCTAATTCCCAACCATTAGCTAAAGTGAGAACTTTACCTGCATCACTATCTGTTTGTTTAACAACTTCTTCTTCTAGGTCTTTTTTAGCGACATAGACAACCAATGTTCCAGCATCATTCATCCGTAGCATTACTTTCATTTTTTTCCTCAGCAGATTCTAGTTCTCTTTTCCGACAACCGATGATGTACCCTGTATCTAAAAAATGCACGGCATATATATAGTAGGCTTGCAAAAAAGTTCCTATACTTGCCACATAACCCACGTCTCCAATTCTTGCTAATACTTCACCAATTTCTCTACCGGCAAAAGTACCATCGTTTTTGATTAGTTTCTTAACTCGGACTTTTTCGCCAATTTCAAAAATCGGTGGTGAGTCAAGTTCTATTTCATCGCGTTGCATGGGAATACCTCTGTTCACTTACTAAATTCAATAACTCTTCTGTGGTGAGACTGCGTTTTTTCAGTGTTGATTGTAAGCGCACTGCATCTAATACAGACTGGGTTTCTTTTGAGTTTAAAAAGATACCGTACTGTTCTAACAAGTTAGATAATAAATGCCTTCCAGAATGTTTGCCTACTACTAAACGACGTTCCCAACCTACTTCTTCTGGTGAAAATGGTTCATAGGTTTCTGGGTTTTTGAGTACACCATGAGCATGAATTCCAGACTCGTGAGCAAAGGTATTTTCACCAACAATTGCTTTCCAAGGTGGGACGTTTGCACCTGATGCAGCAGCAACTAATTGAGATAGTCCTAATAAATGTCGCGTGTCAATTCCTAAATCAACACCGTAGATACATTTTATGGCCATGACAACTTCTTCTAAAGCTGCATTTCCTGCTCTTTCACCTAAACCATTAACGGTGGTATTAACAGAAGTTGCTCCGGCTTTAATACCGGCAATAGCGTTAGCAGTTGCTAGTCCAAAATCATTATGGGTGTGAATCTCTACAGGAATTGATAAAGTAGATACTAATCGCGTAACTTTGAGGTGAGTTCCAAAGGGATCAAGGACTCCAACTGTATCGCAAAAACGAAATCTTGACGCACCCCATTCTTGAGCGTATAATGCAACATCTTCGAGGAAGTTTTCATCGGCTCTAGAAGAATCTTCTCCTCCTACTGCAACCCAAAGACCATTATCAACTGCGAAGCTAATACAGTCTTTGAGTCTTTGTAAGCTTACTCTCCATTGACCATGAAATTTAGCAGCAATTTGTATACCAGAAACGGGAATAGCAATATGTATTCTTTCTAATCCACAGGCAATAGAAGCTTTAATATCTGAGATGACAGCGCGATTCCAACCTAGTAATTTAGCATCTAAATCTAAGTCGGCAATTGCTTGAATTGCACGGATTTCTTCTTCTCCCATTGCGGGTATGCCGACTTCTAATTCGGGAACACCAATGGCATCAAGAAATTGAGCGATCGCTACTTTTTCTTCTAAGTTAAAAGCAACACCTGCTGCTTGCTCACCATCACGTAATGTAGTATCATTAATAATGATTTGACTCATCTCAAACATTCCTTTAGCCGAGTTTTTACTAATACCCTTTAACGCTACAATTTCCAGTAATAATAGATATGAAACAAATATTAAAAAATTTCAAATAAATGCTAAAAATAGCACCCACTTATTAAACACACTTGATCATATTTAATTATTGCTCAATAACTCACACCATATCTGTATGGCAGAAAACCAAATCTTGGTATAATTTACAAGGTCTTCTTTCTGTCATGATTTGGATTTTCTACAAATAGGCAGTAGCTAATATAGCTATTCGTAAGTCCCGTAAATAATAAGATACTCAGTCCAGCAATTAAACTAGCAATCATAGTCGCAACCTCAACTTTTTAAGATAATTGTTAGGTGGTATAAGCAATTTATATTTCACAAATAGTCGCTTCACGTCTAAGTGTAGAAATTTTAACCGACATCTAAAACTAGATGAAAAACTTATTCCATAGCATTTTTAACTTTTAATTTTGAATTTTTAATTGTTTAAGCGTGTTCTGCTAACCAATCAAAAATCTGTTCTAATTGTTCTAAATTAATGAAGCCATATTGCCAAAGCAGCATAGGGATGGGACCTTTATCTAATTCGCGGTGTCGCAAAGCAACAGCAATATCCGCTTTTGAAAGTTCCAGTTCATTATGCAAAAATTGAAGTAACTGTTTATCGCTGTTTCGGTGTACCATAATCTGACGTTGAAAATACCAAACTAGACAAAATTACAAAATGCTAACCCCAAGGATACTTAATAACTTCACTCTGTTTAGGAATGAAATATGTCAGAGAAATCTGAGATTTAGCAGAGTAAGTGAAACCTAAGCTTAGGTTAATTTCTTGCTTTCGGCAAGCTCTTTTGTGAGTGAACAATAACTTGGAGTTTTTTGGAGAGTAAATTATGCTTACATCATCAATTTTCCTCTCATATTGTATTGTTTAGACATTTTTTCAGTTAGAAATTGTCTTCATTAATGCCAATTTGAGATGGTGGATGTTGGATTTGAATTGAAGATGATTTAACTGTGACTCCAACAACCTTCTAACCATTCCACCAACTCACAACGAGAAGCTAAAAATTGCATGACTGTACTGCGGACAAGTATTGCTTCTTGCAAACTATTGACTTGTACTCGCAAAGAACCATCCGGAGGACAGGAACAAGTAATCATTAATTCTTGCAAACGGTGATAAATTTGCCATCTATCACTTAAAGGAATCTGCAAAACTTGTTCACCAAGTGACAGCATAATTCAATGATCCTCATCCTGGTGTTGATTCTTTAGGGTTTGTAGTTGTTGTTCTAGCTTCTCAATTCGGGAAACCAAGGAACGAATTATTCCCGCTTCTACATCGGGTAACTTGCCATGTTCTAGGGGAGAAAGACGTTTGCTTTGTTTATGAGAAATAATGCGGCCAGGAATACCCACAACAGTGGAATCTGGAGGAACATCACGTAACACAATTGAACCTGCACCTATACGCACGCGATCGCTAATTTGAATATTTCCCAAAACCTTCGCACCCGCACCCACAACAACGTTATTACCTAAAGTTGGATGACGTTTACCGCTTTCTTTCCCAGTTCCACCCAGAGTTACACCTTGATAAATAAGTGCATAATCTCCCACAATGGCAGTTTCACCAATCACAACACCCATGCCATGATCAATAAATACACCTTTACCAATTTCTGCACCTGGATGAATTTCAATTCCTGTTAAAAACCTTCCCAAGTGGGAAATTAAACGAGGAATAAAACCCACTTTACGGATGTGTAACCAGTGCGCGAGACGATGAAAACAAAGAGCATGAAATCCAGGATAACAAAATATCACCTCTAACCAATTACGTGCGGCTGGATCACGCTCAAAAATGATGCCAAAATCACTCATTAATGGCTCAAAAAAACCGCCAGGACGTTGATTTTTCCGCAAGTCTGTAATTGCAGTTTGGGTTTGACTAATACTGTCTAAAGACTGTTGCATCGGTACTGTCTGGTTAAAAGAGCCATGTTGTGTTTTTCTGCTTATATCAGGTGACTCGAAAGCAAACAAAACCACAGATACCGATTGGATTTATTGAATTTATTACGATTGTACTCAATAGGTTTAAACCCCTATTTAACAGAAGTTTACATTTTCTGTTGGGGTAAGGGTACTAGCTTTTTATCACAGGGGTACTGGTATTTTTGGGGTAGGGTTTGAGGTTTTTTGTACTCAAGATAAATCTATTTACCTGTGAGACTTACAGCGATTTAGGCAAGATATTTTGAGATATATTAAGTTGTACTCTTATGCTCAAAAACGTCGCATTTATGACAGGAAATATACGTTTTATGTATTTGCTGTTACTATTATTAGTGTAGAGTTTTGGTAGTTAAAAAACCGATTTCTTTATTTTGTTTTAGGATTTTATTTTCTGTATGTGGGAATACAAAATGTAATAGGTAGGAAGATAAGAAAAGTTGAGCATCTATATAATTTTACTTAGCTTGGGTTTTTATATTGTGTTATAATCAAAATTTACGAATTCATCTAAGTTTTTATGTAAATAGTAGTTATTAACCCTATGACATTAGCAGCAACGCAAACCAAACAATATATCGAACAGCGAAATGAAGGTTATTGGATAGAGGGAACGAGAATTTCCCTAGATTCAATTGTATATAGTTTTCTCAATGGAGATGCGCCAGAAATTATAGCCCAAAACTTTCCCTTATTGTCACTAGAACAAGTATATGGCGCTATAGCATTCTATCTTGCTAACAAAGAAGTAATTGATGCTTATTTAAAACAAGGTGAGGTAGAGTTTGAGAAGTTACAACAATCTGCTAGAGAAAAGAATCCGCTTCTATATCAGAAGTTAAAAACTGCTCAAATACAGAAGCAACAAAAAGCATGACATTAATTCGATTTCAAGCAGATGCTGACCTCAAACAAGCGATTGTTACTGGCACAATACGGAGGCAACCAAACCTTGATTTTCAATCAGCATACATAGCAAACTTAGAAGGTAAAAAAGACCCAGCAGTCTTAGCAATAGCAGCACAGGAAGGCAGAATTCTTGTTACCCATGACAGAAAAACAATGCCCGCTGAGTTTGGTAAATTTATCATGTCCCAAAGTAGTGCAGGAGTTTTGATTCTTTCCCAGAGTTTATCAATTAGTGAAGCAATTGAAGCCATTATCTTAGTTTGGGAAGTTTCCAATGCTGAAGAATGGGATAATCAAATTATGTCAATTCCATTTTGAATTTATTCAAGACGGACAGATTGAATTTACTGAATTTCCAAAAGATGTGAACAATAGATAAAATATTTTTTCGTAATGCTGAGGCAACTATACAATCTCCTACCCTCACCAACCCATTAGACAATTTTCTTCAACAACCCAATATTGAAGCCTCTCCTGCTTGGGAGTTTATCCAGGGAAAAGCCCAGCAAAAACCCATTCCAACGCTGTTTCATTCGCGCCTCCAACGTAACCTTGTTAACGCCATCAACAGCCAAACTACCACCTACGAAGCTATCCAAGAACTCCGCTGTATCGTACCTCCCATGTCTCCTGTAGCTGATATTTCGGTTGTTAAGAGCGATCTGCTTGCAGCAGCGCTTCGCTATCGTCTTACTGATGAAGATGGATCGCTACAAGGTTCACCAGACTGGTTAATTGAAATTCGCTCCCCCGATCAAAGTACCTTAGACATACAACACAAAATCCTCCACTGCTTGAGTAACGGGACACAGCTTGCTTGGCTCATTGATATTCAAAGAAAGCAAATTTGGGTGTGGGAAAATCAAGAATTACCTCTTATTTATGCTGATCATGATGCACTCCCCACCCTTGGTAACATTTTAGAATTAACTGTTGCAAATGTGATGGCAATGACTCAGCAAAGATGATTTATGAACAGATGTATTAATAATCGTGGTATAATAAAAAAATGATTAACACCACAAGACTTATGCTAAAAACAGTCGAAGGTATTTATCGAGACGGACAGATTGAATTTACCGAAATTCCCGAAAATGTCAATAATAGCACCCAGGTTCTCATTACTTTTCTCGATCCTGGTAAAATTGACCCTAGCAAGATACGCCAATTAATTGAGCATTTGGAAACTATTGCTGGTATTCAGCAGGGTTTTGAAGAACTCAACAGTGGCCAAACTCGTCCTCTTACAGATTTTATTGAGGAAATGCAAAAGAAATATGACATTTCAAGTTGAAATTACTCCAATTGCTGAAAAACAGATTGAGCAAGCATATCGTTGGTATCGAAAACGTAATCCTGAATTTGCTGACACCTGGTTTCGGGGATTGATGAATGCTATTGCTACCTTACAAGATAAACCCCAACGTTGTGCTTTAGCAGTTGAACATGAGATTTTTTTGAACAAGTTCGTCAATTGCTTTATGGTAAATCTAAAAATATTTACAGAGTGCTGTTTACAATCAGAGAAAATATAGTATCTGTTTTATATGTTCGCCATGCTTCTCAAGCACCTATGACTGTGGATGATTTAGAGGATTTAATTTAATTTTGTTCTAATTAAATAATGTCCTATTCCACCTGCTTGATAACCTCCAAAGGTAAATCTAGCGCCTCTGCAATTTGCTCATCACTTAAACCAAAATACCGTAACTTATCAATTTTTTCTATTTGTGCTTTATTCTTTTTACGCTGCTGTAATTTAGTATTTATAGAATGATTTTTATCTGATTTATTTTTAGGTTGTTTAGAACCAATATTTATACAGCCAATTATATTTTGATTAATACTTTTATCACCTAAAAAAGATTCACATTTCCCTGTCGTTCCAGAACAGATTTAAGATTACCTTTATCAACTGGTTCATCAAAAATATCAGATAACATTTGCAAAAGTTCGTAACCTACATCCTTGGTATGACCGGCACTACAACCACAATTTTCGGCTATATCTGCATACTTTTGATGCTTTAGTGTTCCCTCAATAACTCCACGTTGTAAGTCATTCAGATGCTGTCCTGTGTTGAGATAAACAGCCTCATCTACAAGTTGTAGTAGTTCGTTAACCTGCATATTTAGGAATATAAAGGTACATAAGTAATTTTAGCAGACTTTATCCGTATTTATCAGCTTTTTTCCGTCTTTTTGGTAATTTTTTTTGCGATCCGCTTTTTTCCGCTTTTCAGGTTTGGGTGTGTGGTGTAGGGTGGGTATAAATAAACGCGAGTTTGAAGTTGGAAAACCCTATTACAGAGAGGATATCAATATGATCAATCAGTTAATCGGAGCATTAGTATTAGTATTCAGTCTATGGTTAGCTGGATTTCTCCTTGGTTTCATTGTAGAATTCACGTCAGCTATATTTGGATTTTAAGAACTACACAAAAATAGTAATGATCAGAAAATTTTTCCTTTTCAGTATTGTAATCCTAATAATAGGCTCATTGCTATTCTTGGATAATTTAGAATCCAAAGCAGAATCTATAATTGACAATGTTACTACAACTTCAGAAGCCGGATTAATTGGTGTATCAGACAGAGAACAAATTGCTTTTGCTTTATCTGAAAACCGGATATTGATTACTCATGATGATGATTTTGTCATCCTTCATCGTAGTGGTATAACTCATGCAGGAATTACGTATTGCAGGGGAAACGCCGTTCAATAGGTGAGATTTTAAATACTTTAATTCTGATTTGGGAAACTCTTGAACTAGAAGATATGAAAAATCAACTTGAGTTTTTGTAAAATGATACTAAATAGATAAATTAACTCAAGAATAAATATGAAATGTTTAACACTAATTTACAATCACTCATTCATTTTTATTTGCAAGGAAACTAACCGCCTCATTTCTTCCATATCTAAATAATCATTAACAAACGCTTTCCTTAAAAGTTCGTGGGGAATAAACTGATCATATTTTTGCAACTCTGGCGCTTCTGCATGACTAACTAAATGTTCTGCGGTAATTCTTTGCTCACATAAAGAAGCTATTTCTGGATAAACAGAAGAGAATTTATCCTTACCTAATTTCAAAGTCAAATAATAGGGATTTGTCCCACCAATACTGCTGATTTCCAAAGATTCTCGACAAAAGCAATTAAGCAATCTTTCTAAGGTACGGTAAGCCACAGTACCCATCCAAGGAAATATACAGCATTTGTTTTTTTCTAATTGTATGATATTCTGTTTATCTAATCCGGCTTTTTGTGTTAATTTGCGAACTTCCTGCAAACGGGATTGAGCATTTTTCTGTAAATAACTGTATTCTGTATCTTCTAACAAAACCTGACGCATTCGTTGTAAAATTTTGGTATGAATATTACCACTACCACCACGCCAATAAATACTGGCTTTCCCCTCAACTTGCTTGACAAAAATAGCTTTCTTTTTGAAATCAACTTCTAAAACTTCCCAACTTCTTCCCGCTAAAGAAAATTGATTACCCACGGACGGAGGTGTGACAATACTACCAATCTCTGTTCCATTTTGTTTGACTACATACTCTTGATTATCAGCAAAGACGGCATAAAATTGAAATTTATTAACTATTTTTTCACCAGCTAAACCAATAATTAATTTACCATGTTCAGTTTTTTGAATATGATTAATATCAATTAAATAGTTTAACAGTAACTTGTAATCACTTTGAGAAATATTAGTAAATGGTGATAAGCTAAAAATTTGTTGAGCTAAAGCAGCAGGAGAAACTGCCCCCCTTGCGGCTAAAATACTCATTGTTTGATGATAAAGCAAACTCAAAGGATATTTAATGGGCTGAATTGGTTCAATCCAACGTTCTTCTAAATAAAGTTGAATAATAGCGATAGACTGCAAAAGTTGCCAGGGAATTTGTTCTGCTAATGAAGTTTCTGCTAATGGTTTTTCTTCTGCACAAATAAAACGCATATCCGCAGATTCTCCCCTTCTGCCACTTCTTCCTAATCTTTGTAAAAAACTAGCAACAGATAAAGGTGATTCTAACTGAATTACTCTTTCTAAATGACCGATATCTATACCTAATTCTAGAGTTAAAGTGGCAGCAGTTACAGCCGGAGTATGAGGTTCACGCATGGCATTTTCAGCGGCTTGTCGCAAACTGGCAGATATACTACCGTGATGGACATGATATATATCTGGAAATCCTGCTGTTTTGGCTATTTGCCGCAAAGAAGAAATAATAGATTCTGTTTGGGTGCGGTTGTTAGCAAAGATTAGACATTTACGAGATTTAGTAATATTGAAAATATATTGTTCATAATCTGATGTTTCTACATCTTTATTAATAAAAAAATGTTCTATAGCTAATTTAATTTGGCGGTTTCCCGCTTCAATTTTTGGTGTAATTACCTGTTTATCTGTTCCTGAACTTAACCATTCTTCAGCCATTGAGTAATCACCGAGAGTTGCGGATAAACCAATGCGGCGGGGTTGAGTTTTGGTAAATTTTGCTAACCGCTGTAATTGACAAATAATTTGACAACCTCTTTCTGAACCCATAAAGGCGTGAATTTCATCAATAATGATAAAACGCAAATCACCAAATAATTTAATTAATTCCTGCTGTTTGTTAATTAATAAACTTTCTAGAGATTCCGGTGTAATTTGTAGAATACCTTGGGGATTTTTTAAAAGTTTGTTTTTGTGACTTTGACCAACATCACCATGCCAAGAACATACAGGTATATCTGCCGTTTTTAATAAGTCATTCAGGCGTGCAAATTGATCATTAATTAAAGCTTTGATGGGACTAATATATAATACGCTTATTGTGGTAGCGGGGTTTTCTTGTAATAACGTTAAAACTGGTAAAAATGCTGCTTCCGTTTTTCCCGCAGCGGTGGACGCAGCAACTAGTAAATGAGCATCGGTGTTAAATATGACTTCACACGCAGCAATTTGTACTGGTCTTAATTCTGTCCAATTATGAAGATAAATGTATTCTTGGATAAAGGATGCAAGTTTAGAAAATGTGCTGTTATTCATAGATGAAAGAATAATCACAGAATACTGTGTTTCACGATAGTTGCTGACCTCAGTAAGCTTACAGTAATCTAGTAACAGGAAGTCAAGTTATAAAAGTAACGAATTTGTGACGTTAGCAAAATGACAAATCAAAATTTAGGTGATTTTGCCAAAGAGACGCTATCAGAACGCTATGAAATGCAGCAGCAACTGGGTAAAAAGGCAGGACGGAGGACGCTGCTAACTCGTGATTTACAAACCCAAGAACTAGTAGTAGTTAAACTACTGACCTTTGATGATGAGTTTCAATGGCACGATTTAAAGCTGTTTGAACGCGAAGCCGAAACTCTCAAATCACTTTCTCATCCTGCTATTCCCCGCTATTTAGATTATTTTGAATTAGATACACAAACCTACAAAGGATTTGCATTAGTACAAAGTTATATTGCTGCTGAATCTTTGGAAACACAACTGAAAGCAGGACGCAGTTTTAGTGAAGAAGAAGTTAAACAGTTAGCAATAGCATTACTAGAGATTCTTAAATATTTACACAGTCAGAAACCACCTGTAATTCATCGTGATATTAAACCTAGCAATATACTATTAACAAATCGCTCTGGTAATAGTGTTGGTGATGTTTATTTAGTTGATTTTGGTTCGGTGCAGACTATTGTGAGAAGCACTAGTACCATGACTGTGGTTGGTAGTTATGGATATATGCCACCAGAACAATTTAGTGGTAAAGCTACTCCTGCTTCTGATCTTTATGGTTTAGGTGCAACTTTAATTTATTTGGTTACAGGTCAGCATCCAGCAGATTTACCGCAACAAGATTTAGTGATAAAATTTGAACAAGCAGCTAATATTAGCCCTGATTTTAGTCATTGGTTGCGGAAGATGACACAGCCTATTTTGAGTAAACGTTTGGCTTCTGCTCAACAGGCTTTACAAGCTTTACAACTACCTATCCACAAAATTCATACTCCAGTAAAAGCATCTAATTTAATTTTAGAAAAGCCTTTTGGTAGTAGGGTGATTGTAAATAAAAATGCTGATTTTATAGAAATTTTTATTTCCCCAAAAGGAAGAATGTCTGTTTGGTATGTTATGACTATTTTACCGCTTTCTGTGCTGTTTGCCTTTTTTTCACCTGTATTGGGTACGTTCCTGTTATTTGGTATCATCCTTGTGTCCTTATTTGGCAAGAAAAGGCTGTATATTGATAAACGAGAAATTTCTTTATGTCATGAATTATTTGGAATGAGGCGCTATCATCCACTTCCAAGTAACAGAAAAAATATTATTCGTTTGGAGCGCAGTAATATCTATTATAATCTCGCTCCTCACCCTTGCTTAATTATTTGGGCGGGACTGACAAAGTATGAAATTCATACCAGTCAAAATAATATGTTTTCTGTTAGTACCATAGAATTGGATTGGTTAGCAAATGAACTTAATGATTGGCTAGGTCTACCAATTACTAAAGAGTAACACATTGCAAACAACAAATTACTCAATAGACTAGCAGATGTTCGTCTTTCTCTTCCTCTGCGTCTCTGCGGTTAAATAAATAGAAAAGTATAACTTCTCACAAACTAAATTCGGCTACATCATCATCTAAATCACCATTTTGACCTGCTAGGGTTGGTTTAAAATTAGCACCGTGAATTAATTCAGTGAACTTAATTTCTGGATTTTGATAAATAACATTCAATACGCTAATAAAGTCGCGGATTATTTCTCCTGGTGTTAATAATGATTCTGCACCTAAGCGAGTAATAATTTCTTGAACAAATTCTTTTAACTCACTATTTTTCAATATTTGTTCATACCCAAAATTCATTGCGTGAATTTCTGTTAAACGCTGTAAAAGTGTGAGAATTTCTGTTTCCGTTAAGGGGTTGAGACGAATTACAGGCCCTATGTATTCCTGTACATTGGCTTGGGTAACAAATCTGCTTTCTTTGGTGCGTCTGCGCCAAGCTGGGTCTGCAAATAGTCCGCGATTTGGGTCTTCTAAAAATTTTGTTGTTCCACCGACAAAGATACCTAGATGTTCAGCTTTACATTGCATAGTATCGTTAAACATTGCTAAAAGTCTGTTGTAGTTTTTTTCACGAGTAACTGTGGTGGAAATTTGATATAAATTTACAGATTCATCTACTAAGATTAATAGTCCTTTATAACCGATTTCGGCGACAAATTTAGCTAATAGTTTGATATAGTCATACCAGGTTTCATCATCAATGATGACGCGCACTCCTAAAGCTGCTTTAGCTTCGGTTTTGGTGTTAAATTCTCCCCTTAACCACCGTAAAGAGGCATTTTTTAATTCATCGTCGTCTAAGCGATAACTCCGCCAATAGGCTATGATGACGCTACCAAAATCAAAGCCGTGAACTAAGTCTTCAATATACTGAATTACTTCTCGAATTTTTGTTTCTACTTTGTCATCAAAACCTTCATCATTGGGTCGCATTCCGGTTTCTTTAGCTACTTCTTGCTGGATTTTATTAATCCATCCTTCCAATATAGAAACTAATGCACCACCATCAGGACGGGTTTTTGTAGCGAGATGACTCATTAATTCTCGATAGGTTGCTAAACCTTCATTGCGGCTTCCTGCTAGTCTGCGTTCAGAGGATAAATCAGCGTCAGCAACTACAAATCCTTGCTCCATTGCGCGGTTACGAATCATTTGTAGCATGAAGCTTTTTCCTGAGCCGTAGTTACCGATTATAAATCTAAATGCTGCTACACCTTCTGCAATATCGTTGAGATTTTGTAATAGGCTATTTAGTTCTTTTTCTCGACCTACTGCTATATGTTCAATTCCTGTTCTGGGTACTACTCCTGCGCCTAGTGAATTAATTAAAGCAGTGGATACTTTTTTCGAGATTTTGAGCTTTGTCATGTAGTTTACATTACTGGATTTTTAATCTATATTACAAATAGCTAGTATATCATATACCGTTGGGATATATGTTATTGGTTGATTTTGACTATCTAAAATTCTAAATTTATATCAGATATGTAAGCTATTTAGTAATATGATTATGCTGAATTGTTTAGGATTGAGTAATTAATTCTTCATGCTTGGTTATCATTTTTTTCACATTTGGTATATGCTCTTGATAAATTTCGGGAATTTCTGCATCTGTTTTTATAATTAGTTCGCCAAGGGTATGATTGGCAATTTCATTTATAGCATCAATTAATAAATTTGGCATGGTGATATGTTCTTCGGCGATTTGTTTGATAATAGCCTTGGGATTATCTTGAGCAACTATGGCTTTTAATACGTGAATTTGGTTTGTTGGCAGTTTTTCTAGAAAGTTATTCCATTCTGGTGGTAAATTATCTGAAGTAGGACTGGGAGAATCTATGGGTTCTAGTATTTCATCAAAAGGAAATAATTCAATTTCTTCTTGTGTGTTTTCGGTTAATGCATCTTGATGGAGAGTTTCCATGTTTTGGAGTAATTCCCAAACTTGGTTTTGCAACAGGTCGCGCTCATCTTGTAATAAAGAGATTTGATTTTGTAATTGGCTAATTTCTGATTGTTGTGTTTGTTTTTTGGTGTGTAAGTCGGTGAGAATATTTTCGAGATTTTCTCTGGCGGTGATTGTATCTGCGAGTAAGTTATTTTGATTGGCTACTTTGATTTCTAATTCGTGAATTTCGATTCTCAGTTCATAAAGTTTTTCGTCTAGTTGGGGTTTGAGTCGATTGATGAGAATTAGGTTATTTTCTATTTCTTGTTTTTCTTGTTTGAAGGCTTCAATTTGGGCTTGAAGTTGGGTAATTTCTGAACGCGATACGTTACAATTTAGTTCTAGACGGCGTTTTTCTGCTGCGAGTTCAGAGCAAGAATTATTAAGTTCTTCTGTATTATTTTGTAGTTGATGCAGTTCGGTTGTGAAATTATTAATTTCTAATTCTAACTGCTTTTTTTGTGCGGCGAGGCTTCCTAGCTCTCGATGAAGACTATCTCTTTGATTACGACATTCGGCGATCTGATTTTGCAGTTGTTGTGATTCTGTATAAAGGATGGTTTTATGTTCTTCTACTTGTTTAATTTCTCTAGCAATTCGATATTTTAATCCTTCCAGTTCTCTAATTCTTCTATGGAGGGAACTTAAAACTAGCATTTCATAATTTCTACGCCGTTTATCCACAAATAATGCGGCGGAATAGGTTGCTAAGACGGTAATTATGCCTGTGAGGAAGGCTTTAGTAAAATCCCAGTTGGGGACGAGGCTTAAACCAAAACTGACACTAAAGGCAAATATACCTAGAATTAATCTATTGCTGACTATTGCGGATTGCATATTGCTGGTTTTTAGCGTAGTAAGTTTGTCCGAATTAGTAGTTGTTAATGTCATTATTTTTCACATTTTCTTGTCATTTAAGTTGATGGGGATAATTTTTGATAAAAGTTGATGATTCGGTTAATTAGAGGCTATTTTTATTTTCTCTGTCTAGGGATAAATCTGCTTTTAAGAAGTCTATAAACTGCTGTGCGGTGCGTCCAGAACGGCCATTATGGCGAGTTGCCCATTGTAAGGCTTTGTATTCTAAATCTTCTTGATTGAGATTAAGACCCTCTTGTGCTGCTAAATGCTGAACAATTTGTAAATATGTTTTTTGATCTGCTGATTCAAATGTTAATGTGAGACCAAAGCGATCGCTAAAGGAAAGCTTCTCCTGCATTGTATCCCAAGCATGGACTTCCTCGTTATCCTTGGGGGTAGGTCTATCACTAAAATATTCCCGAATTAAATGACGACGGTTCGACGTAGCATAAACTACTACATTTTGTGGTCTAGCAGTTAAACTCCCTTCTAAAACTACTTTTAATGCTTTAAAAGCATCATCATCTTCCTCAAAGGAAAGATCATCAACAAAAATGATAAATTTTTGTGGTACTCCCCGCAACTGTTCGATAATTTGTGGTAAGTTTTTTAACTCTGATTTTGTTACTTCTATCAAACGCAGGTTTTTGTGACCATTTTCATTTAGCAAGGATTTTACTAAAGAAGATTTACCAGAACCCCGACTACCGTAAAGTAATACGTGCAATGCTGGCTGTCCTGACAATAAAAACTTGGTATTTTTTAACAAGGTATCTTTCTGCCACTCATAGCCTACCAATGTATCTAGTTTAACGGGATCAGGATAGGGTATAGCAGTAAAATTACCGTTTTGCCAGCGAAAAGCCCGATATTGTGCAAATAAACCTGTTCCGTATTGCTGGTAATAAGTGGCTAAATTTTCTACAGCATCAGCCCATGTTTCCAACTGTAAAAATGAGGACATGAAATCTGTATAAATTTTTATGTTTTCTGATTCTTGATACCACACCACCGGAGAGACTGGCAAATGAGTAACAAATTGCACCCATTCACTTAAAACAGCACTGTTACACTCGTATAAATTTTGTAATATTTGTAAATCATTTTGGGCTGCCGCCACCAGCGCGGTTGGTAAATCAGCAAATGCCCGTTGTTGAGCTAATCTAGTAAAGGGGTTGTCAGCCATGAGAATTTGACGAATTAAGTATTCTTCCCAAGTTTGTTTGCTGGCTGCTAAAGCTTGAAAGTAATTACCGTAAGCTTGGAGACAGTTCCGCCCATCGGCATCACTGTAACGTATAGCTTGTAATAGATCAAGAAATGCGATCGCCACTTCCCCTTGCAAAACTGATTGGTAAAGTAAAAGAGATGCTGCTTGACGCTGGAAAAATTGGACTTTGGTGTAAGAAGAGGTATTTACCGTAGACATCACTTGATCATCCATCAATCAACTGTACTTTTCCACTGACTCTATCAGATTTGGGATTGATACCACGGATAAAACCGAGGCCTTGTAACGTAAAGGAATTATTGGTAACAATGAATTTAGGAATAGTTGTCGCTTTTGGCTACGGCATTTTAGCATTAGTAGGTGGAATCATTGGTTATATCCAGGCTAAGAGCAAAGTTTCTTTACTGAGTGGTAGCATTAGCGGTTTTTTGATCATCTTTGCTGCTTACAGTCAACTTCAGGGACAAACCTGGGGTTTAACTTTAGCAGCTGTTGTTACTGGTATTTTAGTAGTTTTCTTTGCCTTGAGACTAGCTAGAACACGCAAATTTATGCCCGCAGGCTTGATGATTATTTTCGGGATTCTGACATTAGCCGTAATAGTGAATCAAATCTTTGCTTCTTAGGGTTATTCATGTTTAAGTAAGCATATACATTTTTAACACCAGTAAATTTATTAGTACATTTATATTATAAAATAACACTGTAATTTTTACAACATTACAGCAAACATGAATAAATAGCGGTAAGATCCCCGACTTCTTTTATTTATTGTGTCCATAAATGATAAATTGCTCACAGAAGTCGGGGATTTGGATATTAATCAAAAATAAACACAAAAAATAGAATCCTATTTTCTGTCACCAGTCATCTGTCAACGGTAACAGATGTTTCCTGAGAGCCAAAAACATTGACTAGCAATCATAAACTATTTAGTAAATTTTACGATCAATAGCATTTAGCCACAGAACTCTATATATACTAGAGTTATTAATGTCAATCGTGTAAAGATTTTATGGTATTCTCAGTATACTTTAAAGGAAAAATAAAGGTTATTTTGCCATTTTGGCAGGTTTGGCAGGCATAAATAAGATATTACTAGATAGTAGCAATCGTGATTAATGCTTACTCTCTTGTGATTACCTACCGAATCATCATTAGTCTAAATCAACTCTGACTTCAGTAATTCTCTCAGCAACTTAAGAAACTAGGAAAATCATACATGATATTATCACTGTCTTCTCAAAATGTTATCCAGTATCTGCAAAATGTAGGTCTGTGTAGCTCAGAAGATGGCACCTTATATGACTCTGAGTTGCCAGAAAATAGCGGTAATAATCGGAATTTATTAGTGAATCTCCCAGATAATCGTAAACTCCTGGTTAAACAAGAACGTCGTCTGAATTTTGATAGCAATCTCCATCAATTCTTTAATGAGTGGCTATTTCACCAATTACTCCAAAAATTTCCAGTTCTTGGCAATATTTCCGAGCTTGCATCATTATTGCTACATTTTGATGAAGAAAATTCTATCATTGTCCGTAGTTATTTAAGCGAATATGTGGAACTAGGTAAGTTTTATGAAAATAACAGTATTTTTCCCACAGAAATCGCCACCGCTATAGGTACTACACTAGCCGGATTACATTGTTCTACTTTTCAACGGCGAGAGTATCGTGATTTTATGGATACTGCTCCCCAAGGACAGTTTCGCTATCACTTCTATAATCCTGCTCAAGGTATCGGTTCAATTAATCAAGACATTTTTAGCAAGATCCCCACTGAAGCACTCAAGTTTCATGTTCTCTATCAAAGCTACGAAAGTTTAGAATCAGCAATTGCTGACTTAGCTTATGAATGGAAGCCTTGCTGTTTGACTCACAACGATTTGCAATTAAACAATATTTTGGTACATTCCCGTTGGCAACAACTAGATAATTGCTTAATGAGAGTAATTGATTGGGAAGCTTGCGCTTGGGGAGATCCAGCTTTTGATTTAGGAACTTTATTCGCAAGTTACATCAAAATTTGGCTTTCGAGTTTGGTAGTAGATCCCAGTTTAGAGTTAGAAGAATCTCTAAATTTGGCCATGATACCCCTAGAAGTCATTCAACCTTCCATGTTAGCTGTAATTCGTGCTTATCTCCTGGCTTTTCCCCAGATTTTAGATGAACGTCAAGACTTTATTTTGCGTGTCATTCAGTTTACAGGATTAGCACTAACTCATCAAATTCAAAATATGATTGAGTGCTGCAAATACTTTGATAATACTCATATCTGTATGTTGGAAGTAGCCAAAAATTTGTTAATTAGTCCTGAAAAATCTGTATTAACTGTTTTTGGAAGTTCCGAAGCCGAAATCCTGCAACCTGTCAAAGGCTGCCACAAAATAGTTCAACCGGAAGAAAAGCAACTACTGCGGATTTATTATGAAAAAACTCGTCTACGCGGTTGTTAGTAATTCTAGTTCTTTTTATTTAGAATAAATTTGGAGGTGCAAATTTATTAATGTTAAACAATTCTACTAATGAAATCCTAAATTCTTTATTTGATATTGCCGCCAATATCCAAATAGAACCTAATTTTTGTATTCAACATCCTAACTATCAACCTTTTGCTCTACCGACTACAGTAGCAAACAGATTTCAACAAAACTCACCAGATTTACAACATAAATATCTAGCCCTACTTTTGCGAAATTTCCTACATGGTATTTATTATAATGGTTCACTCCAAACAGCTTTATCAATCAATACTAATCATGGAAATTACTCAGCACATAAAATTTTAGATCAAAACTCTAATGTGGGTATTGATTGGGACTTTTATGAACAATTACATCAACACAATCATGGTAATGGTCATTATGATTGTAATTGGGAAATTTTGCGCCTAGAACCTGATGGTAGTTTAGCGGTGACAAAAAATGATTTAACATTGTATGTTGAACCAGAATGTTATCTTAAATCCCGTAAAAAATCTGCCAAAGTGGGCGATTTAATCGCTATTTGGATGCCTAAAAATCGCTTACAAAACGGCTGTTATGTGGCAGTTAGTAATCTGGGACAGGAACGCCAAGATATAGGAGATGCTAACTTGGGAGTAGGGCGAATTTATTTTAATTTTAGTTCATTGGGTGCGATCGCACTCATGGATAGCCTGACCCAACATCTTAACAGCGCCAATATCCCCTTTAGCTTTGAAGTTCTGTATAACCCATCAACCTATGGACGTTATGATGCAGGTGTACTTCACTTTGAACTACAAGATTATCCAGTCATTCACAAAATTCTTCAGATAGTTTATAAACAGCACCAATCTTATTTTCAGCCAGAAATTCCCCTATTTACCAAATTTTTAGCCCCCGGACTAAGTTTAGCAGAAGCACCAAGCCAAAAATTTGCCCCACAGGAAAGCTTTGGCATGAACCGATGTCAAATAGTTGCTAATGCCTTATTAGAAGCCTGGGAAAAAGGTAAAAATGCCATTGAAGAACGCATGAGGATCATTGACCAACATTTTGCACAGAATTTAATTGATGTCCAGCGTCCTTACCTTAACCCCAGTTCTGAAGATATCTATATCCCCTTAAATTGCTAACCTTAGTAAGTAGAGTAACATGAGTTTATAGAGCAGGTGTAATGCCTGCTTTTTGTTTTTATTGAGGAAGTATAAAAGATGATTTTCACATATCAAAGAACTGTCAGATTTGCAGATACTGATGCGGCTGGAGTCGTTTATTTTGCTAATATTTTAAGTATGTGTCATGAAGCCTACGAAGAATCTCTAGGGCATTCAGGTATAAATATTCAAAATTTTTTCACTCATCCATTTGTCGCTTTTCCCATTGTTCATACCAATGTAGATTTTTTACGTCCTATGTATTGTGGTGACAAATTGATGATTAGTTTAATTCCTCAAAAAATAGGTATGAATAAATTTGAAATTAGCTATGAAATTACTGTAAATGATGTAATAGTTGCTAAAGCAATTACTAGGCACGTCTGTATTGATGTGAATAGTAGAAATAAGCAGGAATTACCAGATGAGATGATTTCTTGGTTGGAAGCAAACCGCCCAGACGCAGAGAGTGCAGAGAGAAGAAGGTCAAGGGAAGAGATAATTTGACAATCTCCTTTTACTTCCTTGGCGCTTGCTGTTTTCTTCGCCTCATGCGCGGATAGGTAGGTGTAAAAAATCCCAGTCAGCAAAAAATGGCTGAAATCTCATCTAGACAAGGTTTTCCAGGCTTTTATTTGGTTCATCCATCCGCGCACCTTACACAGCAAGGGTTTCAGCTATTTTCACCCTTGACAGAATTTCTGAAATGGACTATTATGAGACCATCCGCGCAACCGCACCTTGAAAACTACATATATATAGGTTTTCAGCCTCCCACAGTTGAAATTTCAAATAATCCCTATTAGGGATTGAAACATTATATAAGGGTAAAGAGTTAAGGAGTTCGAGAGTTGAAATTTCAAATAATCCCTATTAGGGATTGAAACGTTGTAACCAGCTTGACACTATGGTTTACCATGAGTTGAAATTTCAAATAATCCCTATTAGGGATTGAAACGCAAGATTGGTTTGGACCCAATCCGCGACACACCAGGTTGAAATTTCAAATAATCCCTATTAGGGATTGAAACGGCATGGGTAGCCAACCTAACAGGATCTAAGCAGCGTTGAAGTTGAAATTTCAAATAATCCCTATTAGGGATTGAAACACCATGCTGCACAGCCCCGGAGATATTCAAGAGTTGAAATTTCAAATAATCCCTATTAGGGATTGAAACTTAAGACTAAAAGGGAAAGGACTAAAGAAAGCTCGTTGAAATTTCAAATAATCCCTATTAGGGATTGAAACAGCAGCAACTTAACCATTTCCTGGGTACGCCGGAGTTGAAATTTCAAATAATCCCTATTAGGGATTGAAACAGCCCGTGCTAAAAGTGCGGCTATAAAAGATATTATTTCATGTTGAAATTTCAAATAATCCCTATTAGGGATTGAAACTCTATCTATCACCCAGTTGATATCATCTACAGTTACTCGTTGAAATTTCAAATAATCCCTATTAGGGATTGAAACCACAATGAATGCGGGTACATTAGCGGGATAACTGTTGCTGGTTGAAATTTCAAATAATCCCTATTAGGGATTGAAACCTTGCATTAGTGCCATCACCCTTGAGAAATAAAACTACAGTTGAAATTTCAAATAATCCCTATTAGGGATTGAAACATTGAAATATGTTGGCACCGTCGCCAACCAAAGTAATCAAGTTGAAATTTCAAATAATCCCTATTAGGGATTGAAACAGAAAACGTCAACACCCTGATAGGAGTGTTAGCAGGGCTGAGTTGAAATTTCAAATAATCCCTATTAGGGATTGAAACTACCGTGACCTTGAGGAAGAATCAACCGAAAAAGGGTTGAAATTTCAAATAATCCCTATTAGGGATTGAAACAATAGTTTTCTCTGTTTGGAAGTCTTGTAAAGTCGTTGAAATTTCAAATAATCCCTATTAGGGATTGAAACCTATGGTGGCTGGCTAAGAAGGATTCAACTTCCTGTTGAAATTTCAAATAATCCCTATTAGGGATTGAAACATCAACCTATTCACTGGAGATTACTGATTATGCGGAGTTGAAATTTCAAATAATCCCTATTAGGGATTGAAACTTAGAACCAAACCAGGATGATATTTCAACCCAAAAGTTGAAATTTCAAATAATCCCTATTAGGGATTGAAACGCGTTCCCCTAAACCCCAATAAACGAGAATATTTATTTTTCGTTGAAATTTCAAATAATCCCTATTAGGGATTGAAACAACTGGTAGAGGTGAGAAGATAGACCGTATAGAGTCACATAGCTAGTTGAAATTTCAAATAATCCCTATTAGGGATTGAAACGAAGCAAATCACGACATCATTAACAAACAATTGGAGTTGAAATTTCAAATAATCCCTATTAGGGATTGAAACTTCCCCGCTGTCCCTTCCTAGTCCCGGCGATGATTTCGTTGAAATTTCAAATAATCCCTATTAGGGATTGAAACACCAAACTACTAAGACATGAACTTATAGAGAGAAGTTGAAATTTCAAATAATCCCTATTAGGGATTGAAACCTTTTTAAAAACCCAATAGCGGGGAATGCTTTTCTCTGACTCAAGTTGAAATTTCAAATAATCCCTATTAGGGATTGAAACAGGTATTCAACTGCCAGAATAGATATCGTGTATGGTTGAAATTTCAAATAATCCCTATTAGGGATTGAAACTCACCCCTGCCGCTTCTACTGCTGGCGCTTTGGTTGTTGAAATTTCAAATAATCCCTATTAGGGATTGAAACTCTAGCTATTTTTGATTTTGGTTTATCATCTTCATCCGCTTGTTGAAATTTCAAATAATCCCTATTAGGGATTGAAACTTCAACAGCGATTTGACCGCTGTTCAAGCTTTTGGGGGTTGAAATTTCAAATAATCCCTATTAGGGATTGAAACGTCTAATCGCTGCCTCTGACATTCTTAATTCATTCGTTGAAATTTCAAATAATCCCTATTAGGGATTGAAACACCAGATGTTTTCTAATCCGGTCTTTACCCATTTTGTTGAAATTTCAAATAATCCCTATTAGGGATTGAAACGTAAATCTCAAGCATTTTAGCTTTAAAAGCTATACTACAAACTAGATACAGCCAAATTATTATACTAATTCAATAAAAGAATGCGACAGATGCGTAGGTTGGGTTGAACAAAGTGAAACCCAACATCCACAAAGTTTTGAAGTGTTGGGTTTCGTCCCTCAACCCAACCTACATCTGTAAAAATCATTTTTCAAATTGGTATTATTTACCAGAAAATCTTCTGCAATTTGTTGTATTTGTTGGCGGTTAATTTTACCTTGGGCGTTATAGGGTAAGTTTTCTAAGGGAATCCAATATTTTGGAATTTTGAATTTACTTAGCTGATTTTTGAGTTGAGTTTCAATTTCCAAAGCAGATGTATTTGGATGTTTAGGAATATAAATAGCTGTTAATGCTTGTCCCCAATATTTATCAGGTATACCAATTACACAAACATCAATAATCAGGTTTGTTTTTCTGATCGCCGATTCTATTTCTGCTGGATAAATATTTTCACCACCTGTAATAATTTTGTTGCTGCTGCGTCCAATAATATGTAAATATCCCTCTGGATCTAAAAAACCAATATCATCAACTGAGAAATTACCTGGATTTTTCCAAAGTTGGGGATAGTAACCTAAAGCCAATGATTTAGCTTGAATATGGAGATTTCCTGTTAAATTATCAATGGTGATTTGGGCATGGGGAAGAATATGACCACTGTTAATTTTACCATGTAGAAAATCATCAGGTTTCAGAGTCGCAATTTGAGAAGCCGTTTCTGTCATTCCGTAGGTAGGTGCTAACCTGATCTGATAAAATTTCGCTTTTTCTAACAGTTCATCCCATGCCGGCGCACCTCCTAAAAGCACAGTTTGAAATTGAGATAACCACTGGGTTAATGGGGGATTTTGCAGCAATCTTTGTAACTGGGTAGGAACTAAAGATATAAAAAAATCTGAAACATTTATATTTAGTAATTGATAAGATTCTATTTCTTTAAATGGAGTAATAACTAATTTACCACCAGTAATAAAGCTTCTCATGAATTGCATTAAACCACTAACATGATATAGGGGTAAAATACAAAATGAATTAACTGTATTTAACTGAAAATATTCTGTAAATCCTTGCACAGATGCCATTAATGTTTCCCAGGTGTGAATAGCAAATTTAATCTTACCCGAAGAACCACCTGTAGGAATCATAATAGCATTGGTAATTGGTAATGGGTAATTGGTAATTGATGGTTGTAAATTAATATTATCCAGTCCCCAAACTATATCTGGTTGAACTAAATCCAAAACTTGTTCCCATTCATCTTTTCCCCAATCGGGATTACATAAAAAAACTGGACATTTAGCAGCACAAGCAGCGATGAAACTGGCTAGGAATCGCACTGGTTCACGTTCAGCTAAAATTATTTTTGGTGGTTTTTCCTGTGTTGATAATTGGGATAATTGTAAATATATTTCTGTGGCTATTTTGTAAAAATCTTGGCTATTTTTACTAATTAACCAATCGTGATTTTTAAGTTGTTCTAAATATTTTAATGGTTGTTCCATAAACTTTTCAGCCAGTTTGAGTCTTTCTCTGTAAAAAAGTGATTGATGCCAAAACCAACAGCGCGGTTATTTTGAGATAATTCTGCTGCTAATTTTAGTGCTGCTTCTCTACCAATTGCAGTTTCAAATACAGATGAAAATACGACATCAATTTGATGCTGTTGACAAAACTTTCTTAACTGTGATGGTGAACCAACTATACCAGGTTTAATCACAAAAATTCCTGGCCAACCTTGTTTATAACAGTCTTCAAGTTGTTGTAATGTGGCTACAGATTCATCTAAAGCGATTTTTGTATGATAAGCATTACTTAATTCCAGCATTTCTGAAAATTTATCAACAGATAGAGGTTGTTCGATAAATTCAATTCTATTGTTTAGAGTTTCGCAAATTTTTAACCATAATTTAGCTGATTCATAGCTAAGTCCACCGTTAGCATCTAAACGCAGTTTTGCTGATTTGGGTAATTTCTGAATCAGTGAATTGAAAATTTTTATTTCTTTGGATATTTCATCAACTCCAATTTTCCATTTAAATGTTTGATATCCTTGTCTCCATAAAGTTTTCCATTGGTCTAAAGCTGCTTTTCCTGCTGGTAATAAGCCGCTATAGGTAAGATTTTGGTAGTTTATAGATTCGTGGGTTTCTGCTAAATTTTCTAATGCTGATTCAAATCCAAATTGACAAGCTGGTAATTTATCTGGAATATCGAAAATTATTTCTGGTGTAATTTCTGCTGGTAGTTGATTACAAAAATCTAAAGCTTGTTGTAGGGTTTCAGAACCAAACCAATGAATGGGTGAAATTTCACCCCAACTAACTTTACCTGTAGTATCTACAAGTCTGATAATTACACTTTCACGAATTTCCCAAATTCCATGATTGGTAATTACAGGACGAGTGAATTTTTTGTTAAGAGGACGATAGGAAAATTGATAAACCATTAACCCAGCATAAATCCTGTTCCCAATAATAAGCAACTCCAAAAATGTACAGCAACGGCAATGAATTTACAGTTACTGACTTTATCTGGTATATCATGATTTTCTAAAACATGACGACATAATTTGAATGCAAATGGTAAACTTACCCAACTTAATAGCGTCCAAATTGGGAAAATTCCTAATCCAACTAACAACAAATTTAAGGGGTAAATACTAGCTGTAAACCAAACTAGGACTTGTGCGCCTTTTTGTGTACCTAAGCGAACAATAGGCGATCGCTTTCCTGCCGCTATGTCATCCTTAACTTGGTGGAAGTGTGAGCAAAATAAAACTAAGCTGGTGACAATACCGACAATCACAGAAGCTGCTAAATTGGTGATAGACCAAGTTTGAGTTTGACTGTAGTAAGCTGCTGTCATTCCCAAGGGTCCAAACGCAAAAAAACAGAGAATTTCGCCCAAACCCTGGTATCCTAGACGGAAGGGAGGTCCTTGGTACATATAGCCCAAACCGCAGCATAGCAAAATTATACCAATTACAGTCGGGTCTTTTTGCAAAAGAGCGATCGCAATTATCCCCAACAAACCCGAACCTAAACACAAATTTCCTAACCAAAACATCAACTGCTTGTTACCAGTTAAATTCACCAGCGAGTGATGTTTATTTTTATCAATCCCTGTTTCTGCATCAAAAACATCATTACTGATATTTTCCCAAGCCAGAATTAAAATCGCCGCAGTCATAAAAACTGCAAATATTACGCCATTAAAAATTTTAGTTTCTGCAAAAGCTACCGCTGAACCTACCCATATAGGCATAATAGCAACACTATACATCGGCGGTTTAATAGCCGCCATCCATAATTTGTTTTTGGGGATTGATATCTGATTTGTAGTCATCAGTCGTGATGAGTTAAATTACAAAAAATTTACTTATCAATTAGATTTTATAGTTTAGTGAGACATTTAGCAGTGGTGAATTGCCAAAAAATGCTAATTTTGTGATTGCTGGTTTACCTCATGGTCATAAAACTTGGCTTGACATTTTGCAGCCACCAAACAGCATCAGTTCTGGGAAACCCCCGAACCAAGCAAATTTGAGGCTGGTTAATTGGCCACTGAATATGTTACCTATAGAAATACGACCACAACTTATTACGCTTTAGGAAGATAACTTAAAAAAAATTAACTTACACATCCATGACAATTTCACCATGTCGCAGCCGTTTCTTTGTAGACTATAAAGATTTGCATCAATTGCTGTTAACAGTTCAAGAAAAGTGCTGTGAAAGTCATAGCCAGCAAATTGTTAGTATTTCTCTACAAATTGACTTCATTGATCCTTTAGTTGTATTGGATAAATTTTCCCAAGCTAATACATTAAATTTTTACTTTGAAAATAAAAGTAAAGGTGAAGCTATTGCCGCCATTGATGCTGTAACCAAATTAGAAATTACTGGTAAAAACAGGTTTAGTAAAACCGAGGATTTTATCAAAAATTGCCTCAAAAATGTCATCAACTTTGGTAATACAAATCAACCATTTGCAGGAACACACTTTTTTTGTTGTTTCAGTTTTTTTGATCAGCATTACCAAGCAGATTATCCATTTCCAGCCGCTACTATTTTTCTACCTAAATTACAAGTAGCTGTCAAAAATTCATCCTGCACCTTAGTGGTGAATAATTTGATTCATGCCGATATTAATATTCAAACCATATTACGAGAATTACAAAACCAAGTTAAAACTCTCCAATCTTTAACAGATTACTCTCCCAGCATGGAAATTTCTCCATCTAACTTTATCAAAAATAAGATTACCAATTCCCACACTTTTAAACATTCAGTATCATCAGCTTTAGAAAAAATTGCCTCTAATCATTTAAGAAAAATTGTTTTAGCAGATGCCTTAGATGTCAGATCATATAATTCTTTTAACTTATTCAAATCTTTAAATAATTTGCGACAATTACATCCTAATTGTTATGTGTTTTCTACCAGCAATGGTAAAGGACAAAATTTTATTGGTGCTAGTCCAGAACGCTTAATTAGTATTCAAGAACAGCAATTAATTACCGATGCTTTAGCCGGTTCAGCACCCAGAGGAAAAACACCCAATGAAGATGCATCTAATGCCAACAATTTAGTTAATAGCAACAAAGAAAAACACGAACATTCCCTAGTCATTGATTTTATCACTCAACGTCTATCACAATTAGGTTTATTTCCGCAAATTTTAGCCCCACGTCTGCGACAATTATCTAATATTCAGCACTTATGGACACCAATTACAGCTGTAGTCCCTGTTAACATCCATCCTTTAAAAATCGTCGCCCAATTACATCCTACACCAGCGGTTGCAGGTGCAGCCAGAGATGTTGCTTGTGCAGAAATTCGCCGTTATGAAAATTTTGAAAGGGGTTTATATGCTGCACCCCTGGGTTGGGTAGATGGAAAGGGAAACTGTGAGTTTATTGTGGGGATTCGTTCAGCCTTAATTGATGGCGATCGCGCTAGACTATATGCAGGTGCTGGTATCGTCGCCGGTTCTGACCCTGATAAGGAGTTTGCGGAAGTACAACTGAAACTGCAAGCATTACTCAAAGCCTTAGTTTGAAGGAATATTTATGGAAACTTACAAACAACAGGTCATAGAATTTTACAATGCCAGAACCAATTATGATCACGAAGAAAATACTCAGCACCCACGGGAAGCCAACTTATTACTTGAATATGTACCAATTCAACCAAGACAAAAAATCTTAGATATTGCCACTGGAACAGGTTTAGTTGCTATTCCCGCAGCTAAAAAAGTCGGTTCCCAAGGCCATGTAATTGGTGTAGATATGTGTCCAGGAATGCTACATCAAGCCAGAGAAAAAATTGCAGCCCAAAACTTAGAGAATATAGAATTAATAGCCGCAGATGTAGAAGAGATCAGTTTTAGTGAAGATAGTTTTGATGTGATTTTTTGTTGTTCAGCAATTGCACTATTGACTGATATTCCGGCAATTTTGCAAAAGTGCTATCACTACCTCAAACCAGGAGGATATATGGCATTTACTTGTCCTCCAGAAACCGCTTATTTAGCATCTGTTTATATAGCTACTTTGACTAAAACTTTTGGTATTTCTTTACCACATCTTCTATCTACTCTTGGTACTCCTGAAAAATGCCAGAGTTTGCTAAAACAAGTCGGTTTTAAAGACATTGAAATAGCAGTTGAACCACGGGGAAGATATCATAATTTACAAAATCATCAATTATCTTGGCCGTTGATTAATTTAAGTTTTAAAGGTAATTCATTATTACCACAACCATCACCAGAGAAATTAGAGGAGTTACAACTAGCATTCACATCAGAAGTTGAAAAAATAACCACTGATAAAGGTGTTTGGGAGGATACAACAACCTTCTTTGTTCGCGCTAGAAAATGAATTATTGTTTCCATCCCCTTGCGGGGAAGTTGGTTTGTAAAGGAGGTGGCAAAAATGCTGCCCCCACCACTCAATCTAGTTTCCATCCCCTTGCGGGGAAGTTGGTTTGTAAAGGAAGCAAGGGAAGCTGTAGTATCAATCTGTTGGGTTTCCATCCCCTTGCGGGGAAGTTGGTTTGTAAAGAAGGTTCTCGTTGGCCCTTTTGATCGGGAGTCAGATGCAATGTTTCCATCCCCTTGCGGGGAAGTTAGTTTGTAAAGGAGTGACAGTGACTGCCATTGGAGTAAGTGACTTAGAGTTTCCATCCCCTTGCGGGGAAGTTAGTTTGTAAAGCCCCCAAAGGTAATCTGAATCCACCCCTTGGATTCAGTTTCCATCCCCTTGCGGGGAAGTTAGTTTGTAAAGGCCAACTCTAAACACACCTCCAAAAAGGCCTTCTAAAGTGTTTCCATCCCCTTGCGGGGAAGTTAGTTTGTAAAGCCTCTAAAGATCACAAGATCTTTACCAACTTTTCAAAATAGTTTCCATCCCCTTGCGGGGAAGTTAGTTTGTAAAGAGCTCATCGTACAGTCCCTAAAGGATGGGACCTTGGGTTTCCATCCCCTTGCGGGGAAGTTAGTTTGTAAAGGAATCTTTGAGGCAACAAGGTCTCATAATGTTTAGTTTCCATCCCCTTGCGGGGAAGTTAGTTTGTAAAGAGTTCACTTCTAGAAACCTTACAGAGCAAGGGTTTCAGATACCCAAATCGACACCACTTTTTTTATTGAGAAAAAACAGTGCTTATTGAGAAAAAACTGACTACTTTAACAGTCGAAACCCTTACTACAAAAGCAATCGACACCAGTCAACGAAGTTATGCGGTTTTCAAGGTTCTGACGAGTGGTGTCGATGACCTCGACACATTCCATACACATACAGCAAATCACCATAAATGTCAAGTTTTTGACAGATTACGAGCCACTTTTATAGGCAATACTCCAAGTCAGGAGAATAAAGGCTTTTTTAGTCAAATTTGATGATTTTGATAAAATCTCACTTCTGGACTATTCTTCATTTCATCAGCATTCTGACTCCTGACTCCTGACTCCTGACTCCTGACTCCTGACTTCTGACTCCTGACTCCTGACTCCTGACTCCTGACTCCTGACTCCTGACTCCTGACTCCTGATTTCTTACAAATTTTCTAACCAACGAATTACATCAGCTTGATTAGAAAAATCTAAAATTGCTTCTGCTAAACTTTCTAATTGAGTTGTAGACAACTGATTAATTCTCTCTTCAGTCTCAGCATCAACCGCACCAAAGCGACGAGAAAGTAAACGGAGAATTAACAACACCTCTCCTTCCTGTTTACCTTCCTGTTTACCTTCCAGCTTTCCTTTTTGCAGAATATCTTGATAAATCACAGATTCTTGCATAATTTCCTCTCGAAATAGTTGTCGAATTACGTCCTTTTCAAACCGCAAACCCGCTAGAAGCTGTACACAGGTTGAGATATTGACTCGTTCCTGGTTTTCTTCGATCATATCTAACTGGTCTGCGACTTGCTTTAACAAAGTATTTGGTGAATCGGTTTTTGCTAATGTCGCTAATGGTAAAAGACCAGGATTTGTCAACAATGGTGCGGGATCTTCTTCCCACAACTGATGATAACGATGATAAATCACGGATAAACAGACAAAATCTTACCAGAAATTTATCATTGCTATTTTCTTGAAAATTATTCCAAATCTCGATGGGTAAATGATTTCGCGTTTGCACCGGTGTAGGTTTTCACAATATGACCATCACCACACATTTGATATTTATATGTCACTAAACCCTCTAAACCTACAGGTCCGCGAGGTGGCATTTGTTGGGTACTAATTCCCACTTCTGCACCAAAACCATAACGGAAACCATCAGCAAAACGAGTAGAACAATTATGATAAACTCCCGCTGCATTTACTAAAGCTTGAAACGTTTCTGCTGCTACTAAATCTTCTGTCACAATTGCTTCTGTGTGCCGAGAACCATAATTATCAATATGGTAAATTGCCGCTTCTAAAAAATCAACAATTTTAATTGCTAAAATCAAATCGCTGTATTCTGTTTCCCAATCTGTTTCTGTTGCTAAACCAATATTAGGTAAAATTTCTAAAGTGCGTTCATCACCTCTTAATTCTACATTCTGTGCGGCTAAAGCTTCAGCAACTTTTGGTAAAAACTCAGACGCAATGCTGTTGTGAACTAATAAGGTTTCAATGGCGTTACAAGCTGCTGGATATTGAGTTTTAGAATCAACTGTAATATTAATTGCTTTCTCAATATCAGCTGCTTTGTCTACATAAAGATGACAAATTCCATCAGCATGACCAAGTACAGGAATACGGGTATTTTCTTGTACAAACCTAACAAAAGAATTTGAACCTCTGGGAATAATTAAATCTACATATTTATCTAATTGCAAAAGTTCAAAAATTTCTTCTCTGGTTGTTAGTAATTGTACCGCATCGGGGTTAACAGCCGTTTGAGATAATCCTTGTTTAATGGCTTTAACTATGGCTTCACAAGAACGTAAAGCTTCTTTTCCACCTTTGAGAATTACACCATTACCTGATTTGATTGCTAAGGAAACTATTTGAATTGCGGCTTCTGGTCTAGCTTCAAAAATGATTCCTAAAACACCTAAAGGACAGGTGATGCGTTTGAGAATTAAACCAGTATCAATTTCTCGGTGAATTTGCACCTTACCCACAGGGTCATCTAATTTACCCACATCACGCACACCTGCGATCGCATCCCTTAATTTATGTTCATCTAACTGCAACCGTTTGTACAGAGGCTTGGCAATGCCTTCAGCCACAGCAGCTTGACAATCAGCCACATTTGCTGTCAATATTTCCTCTTGAGCAGATTCTAACGCCAGAGCGATCGCATCAATAGCTTGATTTTTCTCCTCAGTGGAAAGCAAAGCTAACTTACTAGCCGCTAAACGAGTTTGTTGGGCAATCTGAACTAACGGAAAAACAGCTTGCAAAGTAGTCATAACAAAAATAGCGTTAATTATAACAACCAAAACCAATATAGAATACTAAAATCCTATCTATACCAATTTTTGCACAGATGAGGTAATGGTGATTAATTTTGGTTTTTGATTACCTTACCAGGACTGGTAAAAGAAATTCCTTGCTGAGAATCAGTACCAATCATAATCGCTTCTACTATCGGTTCAGAAACTTTTGTTGCGGCTACCCACTCGACAATAAAGTTTGCACCTAAACCACCACTGGTATCATTTTTATTAATAAAAAAATCTGTTGAAGCCAGCGCATCAAGTTGGATAGGATTCTTTAAATATTGTTTCACTAATTTCCCATCTGAGTCATAGTAGCGTACAGAAGTAATGATCAGAGGCTTTGCCAAATCTGTATTACGAATACTCAGTGTTGCTGCTAAATTAAAAATCCCCTGTTGATTATGATGATAAATATGGGAATAAACGGGTACATAAATGGTTTGACCCATTGCTATCTGGAAATTTTGATCTAAAGTCACAGTTTTTGGGGATGAGATCCCTCGATTAGTATGAGGTAGTGACTTACTTGGAATCTCTGTTAATTTACAAGACGTAAGCAAAATCACTACAACTACTAAATAAATGTGTGGATACAACTTTAGCAAGTGGTGACGCATAAGGGATTTAAGGTGAAGAAAAGGATATAGGAAAAAACGTAATTCTGACTTCTGCCTCCTAAACTCCCTTTTCTTTAACTTTTACAAAATTCTGATGACGAATCCGAGATTATTGGGTATTCATGGAATAAAATAACACCCTTTTGTTCAGGGATATCATCATGTCATTGCAATCGGGCTTAGATGCCTTTCAACAGGGGCGCTATCAAGACGCAGTATATCTTCTAGAGGAATTTTCCGAAAATTCTTTTGAACTCAATTCTCTAGATTATCTAACAGCCCAAATGTGGCTGATGAAAGCTTATCAAAAAACAGGCGAAACCGAACAAGCCAAAATTCTGTGGCAAAAGTTAATTAATAGTGACAATCAACAGGTGCGAGAATGGGCAGAACAAGACCGTCCATTTTTCTCATCAGTCCCCAAATCCAAAGCGGGACGTGCAGTAACAACAGGTGTCAGCTTGGCTATGGCAGGTGTAGGAGGTAGTTTAGCCCTAGCATCTGGTGTTACCATCGCCTTACTATTTGGCATGGTTTTTGTTTTAGGTTTAAGCGTAGTATTAATTTACAATAGTAGCGATCCTTTAACCGGTTTAGCGATCGCAATTGGTATTACCCTAATATTCAATCTAGCAGCATTTTTCCTCTCACCCTTCCTGATGGACTTAAGCCAAAGCTGGCTTTACCAAACTCGTTGGGTAAATTTAGCAGACATTGAAAACCTCAGCCCAGAATCAGGGAAAATAATTCGCCAAGTCTGTCAACAAAAAAATATCACAACACCCAGACTAGGAATAATAGACGACCAAAACCCCACCGCTTTTACTTATGGTTCTTTACCTAACAGCGCCCGGTTAGTCGTCAGCCAAGGACTTTTCACCTATTTAGACGATGATGAAGTTGCAACCGTCTACGCCCACGAACTAGGTCACATCGTCCATTGGGACTTTGCTGTCATGACCGTAGCTTCTACCTTAGTGCAGATTTGCTACCTAGTTTACAGCACCGCCAGAAGATTTACCCGTGGTGGTGGAGACAGCAAAATCAAAGATGCTTTGCAAACAGCCAGTATGGTTGCTTACATCTTTTACATCATCGGTACTTACCTACTTTTATATCTCTCTCGCACCAGAGAATACTTTGCCGACCACTTTGCAGCGGAAACCACAGGCAACCCCAACGGACTTTCTCGCGCCTTAGTCAAAATCGCCTATGGCATAGTTGAAGAAGGTTCACGTTCCCAAGAACCCAGCCGCTTAATTGAAGGAACTCGCGCTTTAGGCATTTATGACCCCAAAGCCGCAGCTTCCACAGGTACAGCCTACCGCATCTCCTCCGACCCGCAAAAAATCGGTCGCGTCTTTTTATGGGATATGTTCAACCCTTGGGGTTGGTGGATGGAATTAAACTCAACCCATCCTCTCACAGGTAAACGAGTCCGCGCCCTCAGTACCTACGCTGAACAACTAGGTTTACCCACAGAATTTGACATGGGAAAAGTCATGGGTGAAGGTAAAACCTTAAATAAAAGCAAACTTTATGGCAACTTCTTTTTAGATGTCGTCCTTTATGGTGCAGAAACCATCGGTTTCGTCCTGGGTTTAATTATCGGCCTATTCATGTTGTCCACTTCCAACAACCCAGGCTTACTGCTAGGTGCGCCATTCATTGGTTTAGGAATCGGAATTTTAATCAAAGCTTTTGTCATGTTCCCCGACTATTCCAAAGCAGTACCCACTGACATTCTCACCTTAATGTCAGACCCCTATGCTAGTCCTTTACGGGGACAACCAGCCATCTTAGAAGGGGAATTAATTGGTCGTGGTAACTCCGGCTATAAATTTGGTTCTGACCTCAAACTGCAAGACTCCAGCGGAATGCTTTATTTACATTACGCCTCCCGTTTTGGACCCATTGGTAATTTCTTGTTTGGTATGAAACGGGTAGAAGGCTTGATAGGTCAACAAGTGAAAACTGCTGGTTGGTTTCGTCGCGGCATTATGCCTTGGATGGATTTAATTCAATTAGCAGGTGAAAATGGCACAGTTGTCAATAGCTATCATCGCTTTTGGTCATTTATACTCAGTGGCGGATCTATTATGCTGGGAGTGGTATTGATTGGATTTCTGAACGGCAAATAATCTGCTGTCCAAGCATTTCTAATTTATCCAAGCTGTGTTTTTTTTATTCCCCACGTCTATCGTGGGGTTTCTTTTTTTGGGTTTGCGGGTAAATGCACCAGATTTGATCAAGGTTTCATGCAGAGACGCTACCCTTATTCCCTTATTCTCAAAGAAGTCGGAAATATTGCTTTTCCCATTTGTATCTGTATGGGTTGTTTGGGTGCAAAAGCACATCAGATTTTGTGATCAGGTGAAAATCGAAAAATATATGCTCAAAAACTCCTTAGTCAATCAAACCTCTACAGTTGTCTTTATTGATTCCTCTATTTACGACTACAAAACTCTACATACAGGAGTTGTTGAGGGAGTAAAAGCGGTCATTCTTCCCTTAAATAAAGATGGTATTGAGAAAATTAGTGAATTTTTACAACGAAATCCCCAAATTAGCACAATACATATCGTTTCCCACGGTTCACCGGGATGTTTGTATTTAGGCAATAGTCAACTGAATTTAGACAATATCAGTAAATATGCTGCTTTATTACAGCGTTGGCAAAGCAAAAGTATCTTACTCTATGGTTGTAACGTTGCTGCGGGGGATGCAGGGGAAGAATTTATTAGCAAGTTATATGAGATTACCAACGCAACCATTAGCGCAACCGCAACAAAAACTGGAAATGCAGCTTTAGGGGGAAATTGGGAGTTAGAGGTGACATTCCCCGTTACAGAGAAAATCAAATCTCTACCTCTCCCTAACCCTCTCCTACAAGGAGAGGGAACAGAAACAGATGTGATGATGAACATTCCCCATTCCAGCAACAAAAGTTTTTCCGCTTCCCTCCCCTCAAGAGGGGAGGGTAAGGGAGGGGTAGGGAAGGGGTTTAGGGGGTTAGGTTCTGTTTTTCGTGCAGACACCCTCAACACCTATCAGGGAGTATTTGCACCCACTCTCGTCGGCAATTATGATACGAATGGCTATGCTTATGATGTGGAAATAGTCGGCAACTACGCTTATGTTGCTGATTATTATTCAGGACTCTCTATCATCAATATGAGCAACCCAGCCGCTCCCACTCTCATTGGTAATTATGATACGAATGGCTTGGCTTTGGATCTGGCAATAGTAGGCAACTACGCTTATGTTGCTAATTCTTTTTCAGGACTCTCTATCATCAATATCAGCAACCCAGCCGCACCAACACTCGTCGGCAATTATTATAGGAATGACTCTGTTGGAGGTGTACAAATAGTAGGTAACTACGCTTATTTAGCTTGTCAGTCTTCAGGACTCTCTATCATCAATATCAGCGACCCAGCCGCTCCCACTCTCGTCGGTAATTATGATACGAATGGCTTGGCTTTGGATCTGGAAATAGTAGGCAACTACGCTTATGTGGCTGATTATGATTCAGGACTCTCTATCATCAATATCAGCAACCCAGCCGCTCCCACCCTCATCGGTAATTATGATACGAATGGCTATGCTTATGATGTGAAAATAGTAGGCAACTACGCTTATGTGGCTGATTATGATTCAGGACTCTCTATCATCAATATCAGCAACCCAGCCGCTCCCACCCTCATCGGTAATTATGATACGAATGGCTTGGCTTTGGGTCTGGCGATAGTAGGCAACTACGCTTATGTTGCTGATGGGCAATCAGGACTCTCTATCATCAATATCAGCAACCCAGCCGCTCCCACCCTCATCGGTAATTATGATACGAATGGCTTGGCTTTGGGTCTGGCGATAGTAGGCAACTACGCTTATGTTGCTGATGGGCTATCAGGACTGCAAATCATCAATATCAGCAACCCATATACACTCACTCTTATTGGTAATTATGATACGAATGGCTATGCTTTGGGTGTGGAAATAGTAGGCAACTACGCTTATGTGGCTGATGGGCTATCAGGACTCTCTATCATCAATATCAGCAACCCAGCCGCTCCCACTCTCATTGGTAATTATGATACGAATGGCTATGCTTGGGATGTGGAAATAGTAGGTAACTACGCCTATGTAGCTGATGAGGTTTCAGGACTATCTATCATCAATATCAGCAACCCAGCCGCACCCACTCTCATCGGTAATTATGATACGAATGGCTTGGCTTTCGATGTGGAAATAGTCGGCAACTACGCTTATGTAGCTGATGACTATCGAGGACTATCTATCATCAATATCAGCAACCCAACCGCACCCACTCTCATCGGTAATTATGATACGAATGGCTATGCTTTCGATGTGGAAATAGCAGGTAACTACGCTTATATAGCTGATGAGTCTTCAGGACTATCTATCATCAATATCAGCAACCCAGCCGCACCCACTCTCATCGGTAATTATGATACGAATGGCTTGGCTTTGGATCTGGAAATAGTCGGCAATTACGCTTATGTAGCTGATTATGATAAGGGACTCTCTATCATCAACATCAGCAACCCAGCCGCACCAACCCTCGTCGGCAATTATGATACGAATGGCGATGCTCAGGATGTGAAAATAGTAGGCAACTACGCTTATGTAGCTGATGGTTATTCAGGACTCTCTATCATCAACATCAGCAACCCAGCCGCTCCCACTCTCGTCGGTAATTATGATACTTCTGGCTATGCTTATGATGTAGAAATATTAGGCAACTACGCTTATGTGGCTGATTTTGACGGTGGCTTAAAGATTATTGACGTGAGTGAGTTTACTGTTAACGCCATCACAGGTACAGCAGCTAACGAAAACTTCACTACCACACCCCAAACAGATATCATAGATGCTCAAGGTGGCAACGACACCATCACCAGCACCTTTGCTAACCTGCAACAAAATGACACACTCTATGGTGGTACAGGCACGGATACCCTGATCATTACCGCTGGAACAGCAACCGATAATATTCTCATTGATATCGGCAACATTACCAATCAATTAAATATCCCCGGTACAACCATCACCGAATTTGAACGCTTTGATTTAAGTGCATTTGCTGGTACAGTCAGCATTTCCGGTACTGCTGCGAACGATTGGATTAAAACTGGTGCAGGAGAAGATGATTTATTTGGTGGAGATGGTAATGATTACCTGAACGGAGGAACAGGTGCAGATTTATTAGGTGGTGGTGCTGGCAATGATACTTATGTGGTAGATAATGTTGGTGATGTCATTGCCGAATTTTTAAATCAAGGTATTGATACTGTTGAATCTTCCATCACTTGGACATTAAAAGCCAATTTAGAAAACCTGACCTTGATAGGTACTGCCAATATTAACGGTACAGGTAATACCTTAAATAATATCCTCATTGGTAATAGTGCTAATAATGTCCTCAATGGTAAAGCTGGTGCAGATTCCATGACTGGTGGTGCTGGTAACGATTCCTACCATGTGGATAATGTCGGAGATAGCATCACTGATGCCTCTGGTACTGATACAGTTTTAAGCACTCTTAGTTATACATTAGGGACGACATTGGAAAATCTGACCTTACAAGGTACATCTGCAATTAATGGTACTGGTAACGCCCTGATTAATAAGATCACAGGTAACACCGCAGCTAATACTCTCATTGGTGGTGATGGTGCAGATACCCTAGATGGTAAAGCCGGTGCTGATACTTTCACGGGTGGACTTGGTAACGATAAACTCAGCTTGGGTTTAAATGACGGTGCTGTAGATATCGTTAATTATGCCTCTGGAGATGGTGCAGATACCATTACTCAGTTTGTCCGTGGTGTCGGTGGTGATAAAATCCAGTTTACAGGCATTGGCATTACTAATATTGATGTGGTGACATCTGGTAGTAATACTTTACTACGCATTAGTGATGGGACTATTGGTAATTCTGGTTTTGGAACTGGTCAGTTATTAGCTACTTTATCGGGTACATCTGGTTTTATTGCTGCTGATGTGAATGTCAACCTATTAGGTGCTAATTTCTTGTTCAGTTAATTGGTGGTTAATGATTTTGGTGGGTGGCGCTGTTGTTAACCCACCCTAATGTTAGCCTGACGCAAAAAGAGTAAGAGTAGGATTGACATCGGGTTGTAGATGTGCTATACTGATTTCGATAAGGAAGAACTATCTTGCAATCTAAAATTGAAGAAATGATTGTTTCATCTGTCTGCAAACCTCACGCTATTAGCTAGATGAAGTTTGCAAAGTAGATTAACTGTGCATGACGGCATCTAAGAGTAATCCACCACCAAACCGCACGGTATCTGTACAAGGTAGACCTGTTTGAGTTATGGTTTGAGCGATCGCATCCTTAGCCCCAGATTCATCTAACTCCCTAGTATTTAAAGCTATCCCCACCACCGGAACTTTAGCAAAAGCACCCGCAGCACTAGCTACCATTTCATACATCTTAATGACTTCTGGTAGCGGTGGAATGGGAACATGAGGATTATTACGGTTATGAGTTTGTCCGGCTTGATGAACTAAGATCAAATGGGTTGGTTGAGAACCACGAATCAACGGTAAAGTTGCAGTTGAACCAGGATGCAACAGAGAACCTTGTCCTTCAATTTGCAGAATATCGTAGTGTTTACCAAAACGCATTACCAACTGTTCCACCGCACCAGCAGCAAAGTCTACCCGCACCGCATCTAAAGCAACTCCATCTCCTTCTAACATCAAACCAGTTTGACCGGTGGCTAAAAATTTAGAACGCCAACCGCGCAACTTAGCCGCCCAATGTAATTCTAAACTAGTAGACATCTTGCCAATAGCCATATCCGTTCCCACCGTCAACACTCGACGACAGGGAAGAGTCCGCGCTAACCCGGAAGCAACTTCTAAATTAGGTGGTTCTTTGCGGACATCCCAAATTAACTGTCCTGGTTTCAATAGTGCATTTAAATCTGGGATATTAGCCAAAGGTGTATGTAAACCATTAACTAAAGACATTCCCCCCTTCAGCGCATCCTGAATATCTGGCCAATAATTATCTGGTATGATTCCACCTTTGGGGGCTATACCAATTACTAAAACTTCCGGTTTATACTGTAAAGCTGCGGCTACAGAGGCGACAACGGGAACATCGCGCTTGATACCTGTTAATTCTGGTACAGATTTACCTACAGATTCCCGATCTATAACTGCAACAACTGGGGCTTCACTGTAGCGTAAAATTGATAATCCTGTTTTCCCCTGAGTCCCACTCAGTCCTTCATGCAGTAGAATTGCTATCTTTTTATTAAGGGGCAGACGCACTATATTGTACTCCCAAACCAGGTAAATCGTTAGGTAAAACTCGTCCTGCTTTTACTGATGCACCGCTAAATGGATCATCAATTAAATTCAGGTGACTATCTAAGTCTAAATAATCAGCTAAAGGTGCAAGTTGTGCAGCTGCTGTATTAGCTAGAGAACTATCAGAATAACAGCCAAACATCACTTTTAAATCATGCGCTTTGGCTGTATGTACCATTCGCAAGGCTTCACTTAAACCCCCAGATTTCATCAATTTAATATTAACCCCATCTACATAATCAGCTAATTGGGGAATATCAGCACTGGTAAAGCAACTTTCATCAACAAAGATTGGTAAAGGTGAATGTTCTTTTAAGGTGGCTAAATGGGTTTCTTGACCTCTTGGTAATGGCTGTTCTATATACTGTATACCCAAATCTGCTAACCACAGGGACATGGCGATCGCATCTGCTAAACTCCAACCCCCGTTAGCATCAACAAATAAATCAATTTCTGGTGCTGTGTCTCGCACCGCTAACAGCATTTTTCTGTCTGCTTCTATCCCCTCGGTTGAACCTAATTTCACCTTCAACAGACGTACATCCATATATTCTAACCAGTCTCGTGTCCGAGTTGCTGCACCTGCTGGGGTATTAATGCCAATTGTCACCGAAGTTGGTGCGATCGCATTTCTATCCAGTCCCCAAAGTTGCCATAGAGGTAAACCCACACTTTTACCCATCCAATCATACAGCGCCATATCTAACGCCGCCCTAGCTGCGGAAGGTATTTGATATTGTCTTAAAACAGCCTCAATTTCCTGACGTTGCCAAGGGTGGAATGATTCTAACACAGGGGCTATTTTTTGCAATGCTGTGGTCATTATATCCGTAGTTTGACGGTGATTACCAACACCAAAGGGAGATGCTTCTCCCCATCCTTCTATGTCATTTTCAATAATTTTTACACAAATATTTGTTGTCTGTGCTGTTGTTCCTCTACTAATTGTTAAGGGAAATCGTTTATTGACTGTAAATAGATTGACTAGTATTTTCATGTTAAATGTTTATGCTCACCCAAAGGCGCTGCAAGAAGAATGAAAATGTTATAATTTTAGCTTGTTTAATGTCTATTATAACTAAAAAATGAATAATTTACATAAATGGAAAATTTTAAGTTCTCAAATGTTAATAGATCATCCTTTATGTCAGGTGAGACAAGATGAAATAGAGTTACCTAATGGTAAAGTTATAGATGACTATTTTGTCAATATTAAACCAGATATTGCTTTAATTTTACCTATTACTAATAATCAAGAAATTGTCTTTGTCCGTCAGTACAGACACGCTGTAGGTGAGTTTTTTATTGAACTTCCCGCAGGACGTTTTAATGCTGATGAAGAAGGTGCAGAAGCCGCAGCATTGAGGGAGTTAAGGGAAGAAACTGGTTATATGGCTGGAAATGTGCAGAAAATTGGCACTCTTTATGATAAACCCAGTAAAGACACTAATCAAATTCATTTGTTTCTCGCTGAAAATGTGGTGAAGGTTGGAGAACAGGAAAATCTTGATGTGACTGAAGAAATTGAAGTTATTTTAATTCCTATAAATGCAGTTTTTGATAAAATTATTCAAGGAGAAATTTCTGTTGCCGGAACTGTAGCGGCACTGTTTTTGGGTTTGCGTTTGAGAGGAGTTTTTTAAACGCAGAGGAACGCGGAGGTAACGCAGAGTATATGGAGGATTTAGAAATGGATGAGTTTATGCAAGCGGCTATTTTTGAGGCTAAACAGGGTAGAAATGAAGGGGGAATTCCTATCGGTTCTGTTTTGGTGAAGGATGGGAAAGTGATCGGGAGAGGACACAATAAACGGGTGCAAGATGGTGATCCTGTCACCCATGCGGAAATTGATTGTTTAAGAAATGCTGGGAGAATTGGTAGTTATCAAGGTACTACATTATATTCTACTTTGATGCCTTGTTATTTATGTGCCGGTGCAGTGGTGCAGTTTGGCATTAAAAAAGTCATTGCAGGAGAATCAAGAACCTTTCCCGGTGCAAAGGATTTTATGGTTTCTCATGGTGTAGAAGTAATTGATTTAAACCTCGATGAATGCGAACAAATGATGAATGAATTTATTACAGAAAAACCAGAATTATGGAATGAAGATATAGGAGTTTAAAGGAGTCAGGAGTCAGGAGTCAGGAGTCAGGAGAAATTTCTCGTTCCCAGTCTCCGACTGGGAATGCTATCATAGAGTCTCTGACTCTAATTTTAATAAAGGCAGAGCCTTTAATCATCCATTCCCATACAGAGTATGGGAACGAGTAAAACGAGTAAACCTTTTTTCCCTATTCCCTATTCTCTGTTAAAAACTTTTCTAAAGTAATTCTATCAGGTAAAGAACTCTGCGCTCCTGGTTTTGTGGTTGATAAAGCCCCTGTTGCTGCACCCCAAATCACAGCTTCACACAAAGGAAGTTTATGAAAAAGTGCTGCTGCTAAACCACCATTAAAAGCATCACCAGCCGCAACTGTATCAACTGCATGAACTGAAAAAGCTGGTATGAAGAAAGCTGCTTCCGCAGTGGCACAATAAACACCTTTTGCACCTAATTTGATAACTGCACATTTTACTCCTCTTTCTAATAAAACTGCTGCTGCTTTAGCTGCGGTTTCTTCTCCATTTACTGGAAATCCTACTAATTGACTAGCTTCTATCTCATTGGGTGTGATAATATCAATTAGTGGGTAAAGTTCATCTGGTAAGTTCGTTTGTGCTGGTGCAGGATCAAGAATAATATTAATATCTAAATCTTTCGCGGCTTTAGCGGCTGCAACGACGGCTGTAAGAGGAATTTCTAACTGTAAAAGTAGGGTTGTTGCGGTTGGTAATAAATCAGATAATCTCTTGACATCTTCTTGATTAACTTGCCCATTTGCACCTGGAATCACAATGATATGATTTTCTCCCATATTATCTACGGTGATGACAGCAACTCCAGAACTGACACTTTCATCAATTAGGATATTCTCAGTTTGTACACCAGATATTTGTAAATTTTTGATTAGTTCTGTACCAAAGTTATCATTACCAACACGCCCTATCATTTGAGTAGGAATTCCTAATTTTGCTAATGCTACTGCTTGGTTTGCACCTTTTCCTCCTGGAGTTGTAAAAAAGCTTTCTCCTAGCAATGTTTCACCAGCAACTGGTAAGCGAGAGGTAGTTGCTACTAAGTCTATATTGATGCTACCAAATACAATAATACTCATATATAGCAAGGTGACAGGTGACAGGTGACAGGTGACAGTGGTAAAAGTCTTTGAGTGTCTAAGTCTTAGTTTTGGTTAGTGTCCTAACCGCTTTGTCTAAGTCCATAGAAATCATATATTATCGAGCGTTGTGATTATTTTAGTCCCCTTGCGGGGATTAGTAGTTCAGAAACTTAAGTATTTGAACTTAGATATATTCGTGGCAATAACGAGTTTCAGTCCCCTTGCGGGGATTAGTAGTTTAGAAACCCTGCCATCTGAAACCAAGTCTACGAACAGACTCTAGACAGGATTTTGGCAGACCTCTGAAAAAACCTCATTTCAGGCTTTGGATCAACTGCCATCTGAAACATTGGAAACGCTCAAACTATTCAGTTATCAAGGTTCTGGCGATTTGGCAGGTCTCCAGGGTTTTTGCCCTCGCTTTGCTTTGCCAAAATCATATTGTTTTAAGATTAAAATTTGATACCTTACCTGTCAAGACAAATTCAGTTAAGAATCATCAAGGAACAATTTACGTTTTTATTCTTATTTTTGCTGAAACTGGTTCAATAACCAAGTGCAAACTTCAGATTGGCTCATTTCACGACTACGGTGTAAAGCTTCCTCTAAAACGGCAATGATCAATCCAGGTAATACTTGTGATTCTTGAATACGTTTACTACCTTGGTCTACCATAGTATATGCGATGATTTGGGCATTTTGTACATCTACCACCCAGTATTCAGCCACGCCTAATTCTTCGTAAAGACTGCGCTTTGTACCCAAGTCATCCAGCAAGGATGTTTTAGCAATCTCAATAACTAAATCTGGTGCTGGATAACGATCTAGGTTGACGATTCCTGTACCAGTGGGGATAATTTGGGCGCGTTCTTGGAGATAATACGCTACATCAGGCTGACAGTCTTGAATACCAGTTTTACGAAAAGTCGTGGTGTCTAAACCTGTTGCGAGAATACCTTTAAGTGTGGCAAATAGAGTTACAGCAACAATAATTACTACATGGTCTTTCCCATGATCAAAACTAACTGGTGCCATTTCCAGCCTCATGTGTCCTTTGTAGTAGTAACTTTTTCCGTTCTTGTTGAGCAAGTTGGTGATTATCTGCTCATACTCGTTCCAAGAAGTGTAAATCCATGTATCTGTGGGTAACTGGGTTTGTAACTCAATCATTTTCTCACCCTCCCGCCAAAAGGCAAACTTGATGGTGGGCAATGCCCACCCGACAGGTTAATATTTACCTGTGAATACCCGTTCTGCTGGCCCAGTCATGTAAATTCGTTGGTCTATTTCTGACCATTCAATTTCTAGGGAACCACCTGGTAATTCTATCGTGGCTGTGCGATCGCACTTATCATTCAAAACTCCAGCTACTAACACAGCACAAGCACCAGTACCGCAAGCTAAAGTGATTCCTGCTCCCCGTTCCCATACCCGCATTTTCAAGTAATTACGGTTGACAATTTCGATGAATTCTGTATTAATTCTTTGGGGGAAAGCGGGATGATGTTCAAATTTGGGTCCGATGGTTTCTAGGGGAATAGCTGCTACATTTTCGACAAAGGTGATGCAGTGAGGGTTTCCCATGCTGACACAGGTAACATTCCAAGTTGTGTCTGCGACTTCTAAAGGGACATTAATTACTTTGCTGTCAGCAGGTGCCAAAGTGGTGGGAATTTCTTGTGCTAGTAACCGGGGTAAACCCATATCTACTTTAACTTGACCATCATCTGTGAGTTGAGGTGTAATCACACCTGCTAAAGTATGAATACGATAATAGTCTTTAGTACGAGATATACCTTCTAACTCAGTTAAAAATGCTGCTAAACAACGAATGCCGTTACCACACATTTCTGGTTCTGAACCATCGGAATTAAAAATCCGCATTGTGTAGTCAGTATCTTTTTGTCCCGGTAATGCGAAAATGACACCATCAGCCCCAATACCAAAATGGCGATCGCACCACTTCACAGCTTGCTCTGGTGTTATAACTGGTGTCAATGAAGAACGGTTATCAATGAGGATAAAATCATTACCTAAACCGTGATACTTAGTAAATTCTATTGCCATTTTTTCCTAGATGAATTATCAAAGATAAGTTACTACTGATTTAAACATTGTCCAACAGGATTGGTGATTGGTAATTGGTGATTGGTAATTGGTAATTGGTAATTGTCACCTGTCACCTGTCATCTGTCACCTGTCACCTGTCACCTGTCACTTTTCACCTATCACCTGTCACCTATTCCCTATTCCCTATTTCCTAAGAAAAATGGCAGCAACTCAATTTGATACGACCTTACCTAGCATTCGACAAGTGCAGAATTGGATTAAACAAAAAGCCACGATTGAAATAAAATTGGTGACTGGCGATTTAATCATAGGTAGGACTTTTTGGCAAGATCACAATTGTCTATGTATTGTAGATGCTAACAATGAACAAATGATTATTTGGAAAACAGCGATCGCCTATATGAAATTTAGCAGTGAAGGAGTAGTAGAAAGGGGATTAGTCCCACGAGATGCTAATGTCGAAGCTGCCCATTTCGATTCTTAAGGATTTGGAGGAACAGGGGAGCAGGGGAGCGGAGGAGCAGAGGAGCAGGGGAGCAGGGGAGAGGGGGAAAGATTAATTCTTTCTTTTTTCTTCTTCCTGCTGAACTCCTGAACTCCTGAACTCCTGACTCCTGACTCCTGACTCCTGACTCCTAAACTTCTGCCTTTTCATCTGCAATGATGGGAATTGCTAGAGGCAGTCCACAGGAAGCGGTAAACAATTGTTGGAGTTGATTCAGGATGGAAAAGCTACCACACAGTAGGACTTGATCACCCATTTTTAACTCCATCTGTCCATGAGGAAAACGGATAAACTTGCCATCTCGCCGAATAGCCTGTACTTTAATTCCATACTTTTCATTAGTGGTTAAATCTGCCAAATTTTTACCCAACATAGGGCAATTAGCTTGGACTGTTACCCACTGACAAGCGTTACTTTCTCCTGGAACTGCTGCGTTTCCTTGAGCAAACTCAGCTAACGCGGCTAATTCTTCACTTGCACCGACAACTAACAAGCGATCGCCTGTTTCTAGTTTAATTTGACTATTGGGATAATCAATCTCTTCCCCATTAGCGCGACGAATAGCCATTAAACTGACCCCAATCAGATAGCGCATATCCGCTTCTTCCAAGGTCATGCCAATTAATGGAGAATCAGTCGGTAAGTCATACCAACGACGATTTAAATCGCGGGTTGCTTGTTGTAAATGCTGGGAAACCTCCAAAGCAGAACGTTCAGGACGCAAATCTAAATAATGGTCTTTGCGAATTTCCTGCATTTTCTGTTGTACCACCTCTGGGGATAATCCCACATCTGTAAGTAAATAGGTGGCCATTTCCAGACTAGCTTCAAATTCTGGTTGTACAACTTCCCTAGCACCCAGTTGATAAAGCAATTCAATATTTTTATCTTGGGTAGCGCGGACAACCAAATCTAATTCCGGTGATAATTCCAAAGCGCGTTTCAGGCATAGACGAATACTAGCAGGATCTGGAAGTGCGATCGCCATCCCCTTAGCATGATTCACACCAGCAGTCTCCAACACATGAAAACTCACCCCATTTCCATAAACATAAGGTATTCCCGCATCCCGTAATTGCTGAATTCTACTTTCTGACTGATCAATCACCACCACAGGTAACTGGTTTTGCTGCAACAATCGCACTAAATTCTTACCAATGCGACCATAACCACAAACCACAATATGGTCTTTCCGAGGTAAATCTTCCGCAAAATCACGCGCTTGTTCTTCCACCAAATACGGTTTTAACCAAGGCATCGACTCAGCAAAATTAAATAAAAATGGTACCAACCGCAACACAAAGGGAGTCAACATCAAAGTTACAGCGGTAGTCCCCAAAATTAACAAATATATCCGTCGCGAAACCAACCCCAAAGCCTGACCTTCACTAGCCAGTACAAAGGAAAACTCCCCAATTTGCGCCAATCCTAACCCAGCAATCAAAGCTGTTTTCAACGGATAGCGGAATAACTTCACCAGCGGAGTGATGATTAAAAATTTACCGACAAAAACCAAAGCCACCAAACCGAGAATCAATTCTAGGTTGTTCCACAAAAACACCGGGTCAATTAACATCCCAATGGCAGCGAAGAACAAACTAGCAAAGATATCTCGCAAAGGTTCCACAATCGTCAGGGTTTCGTCTGCATACTCCACTTCCGAAATCATCAACCCCGCGACAAACGCCCCCATTTCGATAGAAAGACCTAAATATTCAGTTAGCAGGGCAATACACAAACATAAAGTCACCACCCCTAACAAAAATAACTCCCGGCTTTCCGTGCTTGCCAGCAGTCGCAACAAAGGCGGAATTAACCAAATACCCGCCACCACCGCACCCGCAGCAAATAAACCAATGCGTACCAAAGCCGTCAACACTGCGACACCAATGACTTCTCCTGGTTCATGCAGTGCTGGTAATACAGCCAGCATTAATCCCAGTGCTAAATCCTGGACTACCAAAATCCCCAGCATCACTTGGCCGTGCGGTGTTTCTGTTTCATTGCGTTCCATCAAGCATTTGAGAACCACAGCTGTGGAAGACAAAGACAGAATACAACCCAAAAATACACCCTTAGCAGGTAAAGCTCCCCAAGCACCAGTTAAGCCACACACCACAACGGTAATGAGAATGGTGAGAAGGATTTGTAGTCCTCCACCACCCAAGGCTATAGCTTTCACCTTCTTCAGTTCTGCTAGGGAAAATTCCACACCCAAAGCGAACAGCAAAAAGGCTACTCCAAACTGCGCCAAGGTTTCTACTTGGACGACTTCTTTAATTAATCCCAGTCCCGCAGGACCAACAACCATGCCACCAATTAGATAACCGAGTAAAACAGGTTGTTTTAACAATGCGGCCAGCAGTCCACCACAGGCAGCGACAGCAAAAACCGAAACCAAATCGACAATTAACCGGAAATCCTCTTGCACCAGCTTTAATAAGAAATATAAAGACCTTTATTAAACCAGCATACAAACTTTTCTCTCTTTCAGGACAGGAGTAGAGTTATTCTACGTTATTTCTCAATTGCTTGAGCGATCGCTAACCCAAATCTAGTTTACCCAGTACGATGCGATCGCTTTGTCGTCAAGGATAAATAAGTCAAAATTCCCATATTTGATTAATTTAAATTTTCCACTAAAGAGCGATATAAGTTGATGACGTGACTATCAGCCAAACTATAATAAACATTTCGACCTTCTCGACGATAGCTGACTAAACGCATAGCTTTCAATAACCGTAACTGATGACAAACTGCTGATTCGCTCATTTTGGTTAATGCAGCTAGATCGCAAACACACAATTCACTAGAAGCCAAAGCTGATACTAAGCGTATACGGTTTGTATCTGCTAACACACCAAAAATTTCCGCCATTTGTTGTGCTTTATCTGTCGGTAAAATTTGTGCCTGAGATGAGCGTACATTATCTAGATGCACCAAATGAGTATCACAGATAGGAGTATCAGAACTTGGAATTAAGTCTAAGTCCTGCTTTTTTTTGTGCTTATTCATAGCGAGTTTTACTTAGCAATGGTTATCAATCTCAATCATACCTAAAATGATAACCATTGTACAGTTGAATAGTTGTTCAATTGTTGTATTAGAATATTGGCAGTTAAGATTCTCAAGCTGCTGTCAGTAACCCAGCCCTAAAGGGACTGGGCTTGCAAGAGTAATCAAGTAAGCCGTACTGACCAGACCACCCTGAGTTTACTCTCACGGTAGCCGTTATTTGAGTCACGACACCCTGTGGATGCGTAGCTAGTCCCCTGCTCTGTCGCTTGTGATTAAACAGTTCTAAGGTCACTGGAACAGTATTGCAAGCCTAACAAGCTCTGATAACTGGTCAAAGCTAACATTACCCCAGAAATGGGAGGCTTTTCGGAGCAATACATTATGCGTACAGAGTTGGAAAATTTGAATCGGTAATTGTCCCGTTGAAAGTACATCACAAAAGTACCCCGAATTTTCCGACTCCAAGGCGGTAATAAAAAAATATTCAAAGCGGTTAAAACCGCTTGAGTCGCTTCCCTCTCAGCACTAATACCAATTCCATAAAAGAATGCGACAGATGCGTAGGTTGGGTTGAACAAAGTGAAACCCAACGTTTACAAGGTTTTAGAGTGTTGGGTTTCGTACCTCAACCCAACCTACATCTGTAACAATCATTTTTTAAATTGGTATAAAGTGACTGATTTTCCCACTTACCGCGAGGTCTTATGACTCAAACTCCTTCCCTCAAAACCCAAACTTTGCAAGTTGGCGGTATGGACTGCGGAAGCTGCGCCAAGACAATTGAAGTCGCTTTGCAACAGTTACATGGTGTGACAGAAGCAACGGTAAACTTTACAACTGCTCAGGCTAGGGTTTCTTATGATTCAGAGGTATTGAGTGAAAAGAGTATCTATAACCAAATTAAAGGTTTGGGTTATACGATAGAGCAAAGTTATGAGGGGCAATCCCATCAGCATACTCATTCCTGTGGTGATGAAAACGACCATGACCACCAAAATCATGATCATAACTATGAGCATTCTCAGCCAATAAACAAGTCTAAACAAAAATCCGACCTCACCAGCTGGAGATTCTGGATTGAAAATCGTCGGGGACAGAGTGTGATACTTGCAGGTATAGGCTTAGTTTTAGGTTTACTTACTCAGTATTTAGTGCTACCCATCTGGATTGCACGAGCTTTTTATGGCATTGGTATAGTAATTGCTGGTTATCCGATCGCACGGGCTGGTTTGTTTGAGTTGCGCTTACGTCGTGCGGATATGAATCTGCTCATGACTATTTCGGTGGTTGGGGCAATGATTTTAGGGGACTGGCTGGAAGGGGGGCTGGTTGTCTTTTTGTTCTCTTTAGGCACAACATTGCAAGTTTTTACCTTTGGTCGTACCCGCAACGCCATTCGCTCACTGATGGATTTGACTCCACCTACTGCTACAGTGAAGCGCGGGAATCAGGAATTTACAGTTCCCGTAGAAACTATTCAGCCAGGTGAAATTTTGACGATTCGACCAGGAGGGCGAGTAGCGTTGGATGGTGTGGTGGTTTCTGGTAATAGTGCCATTGACCAATCTCCAATTACAGGAGAATCAATTCCAGAAGATAAAGCCGTTGGGGATACTGTCTTTGCCGGCACGTTAAATCAGACAGGTTTTTTAGAAATTAAAGCTACGCACACTTATAATGATACAACCGTAGCCAAAATTATTAATTTGGTGGAACAAGCTCAAGAAAGCCGCGCACCTTCACAGCAGTGGGTGGATAAGTTTGCAGAGATATACACCCCGATAGTAATTTTAGCAGCGATCGCCATTGCCCTCATTCCGCCCTTGGCTTTTGCTCAACCGTTTAACGTCTGGCTTTACCGCGCACTGGTCATGCTAGTAATTGCTTGTCCCTGTGCCTTAGTCATTTCTACCCCGGTTTCAATTGTCAGCGCCATTGGTGCTGCAACTCGACGAGGCGTTTTATTTAAAGGGGGTAATGCACTGGAAACAGCGGGACATCTAACTACCCTGGCTTTTGATAAAACTGGCACAATTACCCAAGGGCTACCCATTGTGCAGCAGGTTTATGACTTGGGGAAAGTAAGTGCAGATATGGTATTAGAGATTGCCGCTTCCTTAGAACAACAGTCTGAACATCCCCTAGCAAAAGCTATTGTAGCAAAGGCTCAAGATTTGGGGCTAGAGTTAGTAACGCCTCTAGATTTTACCGCATTCCCTGGTAAAGGGATTCAGGCAAACTTTGGTGAGCAGCGCGTTGTGGGGGTTCCCCCCGTTGTAGCGACTGCGAACCCGGAGGGTGCGATATTATATTTGGTTGGTAATCGGCGGTTGTTTTCAGATCAAGGTATTTGCTTGGCTGATGAAGCCGAATCTTTGTTAACTGAAATTGAACAACTTGGTCACATTCCGGTGTTAGTAGGGACGAACAGAGAGTTATTAGGAGCGATCGCACTCTCTGATGGTATCCGATTGGAAGCAACAGAAGCCCTACATCAGTTAAAGCGAGTTGGACTGAAACGGTTGGTGATGTTGACAGGAGATCGTACTGTTGTGGCCAAGCAAATTGCCCAACAAGTGGGAATTACAGAGTATCAGGCAGAATTGTTACCTGAAGATAAACTGCAAGCAATTCAACAGTTGCGTCGTCATGGGGTAGTAGGTATGGTTGGAGATGGCATTAACGATGCACCTGCTTTAGCTACAGCAGATATTAGTTTTGCTGTAGGTGGAATTGATATCGCTTTGGAGACAGCGGATGTGGTGCTGGTAGGTGGTGACTTGAGACAGCTTGCTTATGCAGTAGATTTAAGCCAACGTACTGTATCAGTGATTCAACAGAATGTGGCTTTTTCTTTGATAACTAAGGCTTTATTTTTGCTATTGGGGACGTTTGGGTTTGTTGGTTTAGCGATCGCCGTCTTAGCTGATACAGGAACTTCTCTGCTAGTGACTGCAAATGGAATGCGGCTGTTTAAAACCAAAACTTTAAAACCAAAACGTCTGTCGTCTATTCCATCAATAACTGCTTGACACTTCCCAGACTAAAACCAAGGGGATTCTTGGCTCAATCACCAAAAATTACGCCCGAAAAGTCTTTGAGTCCAAAATGTGCTGTTTGCCATTATAAGCGATCGCTTACTTGCCTTTATAGCATTTTTCAATGGCATGATCACTCCTCTGTTACCTGACATTTCTCACCAAAAAATTTGCTTGACCACAGCTTTTCTGAGAACGCTTTAAAATTTCCGCACTACAAATACCAGCTTTACCATCTTTGGAATAACAGAAAAAGACCTCTTGTAAAAACCTACCAGAATCAGAACAATAAGGTGCAATGCCGTCAGCGGTAAATTTGCTATTAGCACTGACAAATGAGCTTTTCAAATCTTTAATTGTTGTGCGGAATGGTTTCTCAGGACGATTATAGGCTGTGGGGATAACGAGAGAATATTTTAATTGTTTACTGAGTGCGAGATAATCCGTAGGTTGTTTACCAGAACAAGTACCGTGCTTTTCCCATTCATGATCATAAAGTCTTTCATTGGGAAACAAACCCCGGAATTTCTGTTTTACTAATGCTGGTAATTTTTCAGTTGAACAGTTAGCGGGATAACCTTTCTGGTATTGTGGCCATAGACCATGTAGAACAAAACCATATTTTTTCCCTGGGTTACACTGTTGCGGGTCACGCTTGGCATTTTTGGCACAATAATCAGGAGACCAGGAAAGGGTTAAAACATAAAAATCAAATTTACCTGGTGTTCCAGAACTTTGAGCAGCCGCAACATTAGGTAAAGCTAGGCTGGTTATTAATAGGGAAGATGCGACGACAAATTTCTGAATCTGCATATTAACAACGGGTTGCCTTGAAACAAAAGTGTGCAAATTTACATTACCGCATTTTGGTAACAAAAAAATATTTTTGTAGCTGCTGGTTTTATTGATTCTCCCGCGATGAATAGTTTTCATAGCCAACTAACGGGACTTAGACAAAAAATACCGATGAAATACCCTCAAATTTATATCCTCAAATACCTTGACATCGTTTTGATTGGTTTGTTGCTATATCTGGATTACAGGCGTTTTGAAATCAACACAGCAACGGTTATATTTAATTTTTCAGTGATTTATTGAGGTGGATAAATGCTATCCTTAAATGATATATATGTGAAAATCTCACAAATATGTGATTTAAGTAGGAGGTTGCAATGCTCATAGAGGTTAGTATTGGTAATTACAGATCATTTAAGGATAAAGTTACTTTTAGTATGGTTGCAGCTAATATAGTTGCCAAAGAAAAAGAACTTGATGAAAATAATGTTTTTGCAGTAGATAATGAACTCAAATTACTCAAAAGTGCCGCAATTTATGGTGCTAATGCTAGTGGTAAAAGTAATCTAGCAAAAGCAATAAAGTTTATGAAATGGTTTATGATTAATTCTTCTAAAGAAACTCAAAGTACAGAAAAAATAGGAGTTGAACCATTTGGGTTAAGTACGGAAACAGAAAATCAACCATCTTTTTTTGAAATCGTTTTTATATTGGATGATAAAAAATATAGATATGGTTTTGAAGCTACCCAGGAAAGTATAGTTTCAGAATGGTTGTTTTATGTTCCCAAGACAAGAGAAACTAAACTTTTTGAACGGGTTTATGATGGAAAGACTGATAAAATGGAATATCTATCTAAAACATTCAAAGGTGAAGGTATTCACCCTAAAACCAGACGAAACGCGCTTTTTATTTCTGTAGCTGCTCAATTTAATGTAGCAATAGCTGATCAAATCCTAAATTGGCTTACACACAAGTTAAATATAGTTTCCGGTTTAGAAGATAGAGAACATTTAAATTATACAATTAATTGTTTAACAGAAGGTAATGAAAATCAAACAGAAATTATTCAATTAATTAAAAAATTAGATTTAGGTATTAAGGAAATAAAGTTAGACCAACAAATAGGAATTGATATTGATTCTTTACCTACAGATATACCAATTATAATTAAAGAGTTAATGCTTAAAAGAGAAGCTAAAAAGAAAAAAGCTAGTTCATTGCAAACACTACATCAAAAATTTGATAGTCAAGGCAATTCTATATCTATGGAATTATTTGATTTAGAAGTTCAAGAATCTGAAGGAACTAAAAAAATAGTTGCTATTGCTGGACTTTTAGTAGATACTCTTAAAAACGGCAAAATTTTGATATTTGATGAATTGGACGCGAGACTTCACCCTTTAATCAGTAAAGCAATAGTTGAATTATTTAACTCAAAAGAAACAAATTATAATCATGCACAACTAATATTTATGACTCACGACACCAATCTGCTGAGTAATAAACTCTTTCGTAGAGATCAGATTTGGTTTACGGAGAAAAACAAATATGGTGCAACAGATTTATATTCCCTAGTTGAATATAAAATTAGAAATGATGCTTCCTTTGAAAGTGATTATATCAAAGGCAAATATGGCGCTATTCCTTTTATTGGAAATTTAAGTCAAATAATGGGTGAATCTAATGCCTAGAAAAACTTCACAGAAAGCGTCATCTCGTGGTTATTCAGAAAGAAAAGTTGCGACTAGAGATATCAGAGAAAGATTTTTAATTGTCTGTGAAGGTGACAAAACTGAACCAAATTACTTTAGATGTTTTCGTGTTCCTAAAGATGTGATTGATGTGAGAGGTTTTGGATATAATCCCAGTAAGTTAGTAGAAAAAGCAAAAGAATTAAGTCTTCAAGATGATTATAACCAAATTTGGTGTGTCTTTGATCGAGATGATTGGCCTAAACAGGATTTTAATAATGCTATTGCTAATGCTAGAAGAGAAGGATTTAAAATTGCTTATTCTAATGAAGCCTTTGAATTATGGTATGTCTTGCATTTTGAATTTTTAAATACTGGACTTCCTAGAAAAGATTATATTACTAAATTAGAAAAATGGCTGAAACATAAATATAAAAAGAATAGTGATATAATTTATGAGGAATTAGAGAGTTTCCAAAATACAGCTATCAAACACGCTAAAAATCTCTTGAATCAATATGATCTTCAAAATGCTGAAAGTGATAATCCTTCAACAACTGTACATCAGTTAGTTGCAGAGTTAAATAGATTTGTTAGATAATGCTTGGATATATATTTGTAAATTCTTCCAAAGCCTGAAAACTTCCCACCTGCCAACTGCGCTCAACAGTATCAGGTATTATTTTAATAATATCTACATCCTCAAAATATTGACTTTTTTCAGACTTGATATATTTCCCAACTTGCAACAAGTAAATAGACAACTTCCCACTATCAAAAATCCATAATTCAGGAACTCCAATAGCTTCATAAGCATCAAGAGTTGTTTTTGATGTCACATCAGTTTCTATAGCTAAATCTGGTGGTGGATCATCAGGTTGTAAACGCCGTTTACCTATCATTTGTTGATAATTTTTAATATAAAAACAAGCATCTGGTTCAACTCCTGCTGTACCTTGTTTTTTATAAGTTGTTGAACCAAAAGGTTGATATTTAATTCCTTTTGCTTTCAATAATATTTTTACAATATCTGAAATTAAATCTCTGGGAATTTCATGTTCAGGTAGAGGAACCATAATTTCTAAATTACCTTGACTATAAGCAATTCTGGAATTTCTTTTTTCTCCTAATTCTTTTAAAATCGCTTCAAATTCATCCCAGCTAACATCGGGAATAGTAACTTTACTACCGGGTGTTAGTTGTATTTGACTAACGGGTTTAAAAACGGGAATAGCTACACTCATATAATAGGGATAATAGGAATTTTAGATTACTCATCAAGTATCTATTATAACAAATCTTTTAAATCTATTCTAATTTCCGTTTCACTGTCAATACCTGGGTGACAAGAACACTTAATTTTGATTTTATCTTCCTTATTTAAAATTGTTTCACAAGTTAAGATGCCTGATTTATTATCATTTTTGATAATTTCTAACAATTGACTATCATTATTTTCTTCTAATTTCTTCCTCGCAGAAAATGTTCTATAAAATAAAATTCCTTTAAAATCTATATATATTTCTTTTTCATGGAAACCTTGTTTGGGATTTAAGTGATTATTCAAAACAAGTAGCATATATACTCTAGACATTGCACAACTAAACTTTTCCTCAATATTTGGTAACTCCTCATTGTCTATACTAGACTTTAACTCAATTAACAAAATATTCAATCTATAGCTACTATCATACTTTTGTAAGACTAAAATAGCGCATTCTGTAGTTTTGCGGTCATTTTCTATACCACGTATACGTTTTTCTAAGTCAATTTTCCAGATTCTTTCTACTGTTGACTTTGCATCAACATAATTTAATCCTTGAATAAATACCTTCTTCAATTTTGCATCTTTATTTTTTTCTTTAATTTCAATAATTTCATCTTCAGCTATGGATTTTTCTTGAATGAATTCTTCATCTGATAAAGCTTTATGAACTTCATCTCTCAAATCAAGCAAATCTCGTTTATGAGGGTTATTTAAAAAATATTTACTCTTATTACTTTTACTCATCATCACCCTCTTCTTCCTGAACATAAATATAATCAGTTAGAATACGAAGTGACTTATCTAAGTTATTTTCGACTTCTCTAAAGTTCCTAAAATAAATACCATAGTTACGACTTTCATAGTCTATAATTTTATCACCTGTGAAGAAATAAACACCGACTTTTTCTTTTGCTATAGATACAGATGAATCAACATAGTACAATTTATTATCTTCGATAATTTTTTCTACATTAACTCCATGTTGATTTTTCAGAACATCCAGATATATATAGTTATTAATAGCATTAGCTAAAATTGAACTATGGGTTGTGATTAATACTTTATTTCTGGTTTCGTTTTGGATAAACTGTATCAAGATATTTAATAATTTAATCTGATTTTCAGGATGTAAATTAACTTCTGGTTCATCTATCATTAAAAAATTATTTTTTTCTTCTGCCCAATATTTTAGATATAAATAAAGAAGTGTTAATTGATTAACAGATGAAGATGCTAAATACATCGGCAAAGGTTCATCAATAGAATTAATTTGAAAATAAAATTCCCCTGGACCAATTCCTTCTCTACGACTAACTTTTATCTCACCCCCAAGAATTTCTTCTAGTTGTTGGACAAGATGTATATATTTTTTTTCAATGTTATACTCATCAATATTAAGAAGTTTTTCAAAGACTTTATTTATAGGTTCAGTATATGGTCGTTTGAAAACATCTAAATCTTCAAAATCAGATAAGTTAATTTCCCCTTTATTACGAATATTGTCAAGTAAATCAAAAATTTTCTTGCGATCTTGTTCACTTTTTTTTCTTTCAATATCAATAACATATAGGTAGAATATAGGAAAGAAAATTCTACTAGCTGGTAAGAAAAAAGTCTTATGCTCATGTTTCAACATTACTGTAATGATTGTCGCAATTAGAATAAATTTTTTTTCTTCAAGGAAATTTCTATCCAAGAATATTTTAGGAATTATTTCTTTAATAGTATCTGGCAATTGTTTTTCTTCAAATTTATATATCAAATCACCTTTTTCTTTTTTGATTTCTATATACTCTAGTGTATTTTCTTCTTCATGTTGTATCTTTACAGATGATTTAATTTCTCGTTCTTTTAATTCAGATATTTGATAATCAAAATCAATAACAATATTATTCAGTAATTGTGATTGTTTATCTATATTAAATATTTGTTTTTTTGTTTCTTCTTGCAAAAACAAACTATATCTATCCAAAATTTGTCCTACTAACTCAGAAGTAACTTCGACTTGATTTACATTTTCTACTATTTTAGTATCAATAATTTCTACATTTTTACGTGCAAATTTATGGATTATATCTTGATTAAAAATCGCCCATAATAATTGAGCAACATAACTTTTACCACTGTTATTTCTACCAACAAATACAAAAAAATCCTTATCTAAATCAATGGCTTGAGTATTATTTTTAATAGGTCCCAAATTTTTGATGATCAATTTCATATAAGTTCACCTCTAAACTAATATACTCATAGCTCAAGTCTAACAAAAATTAGGGTGGGCAATGCCCACCAAAACCTACTAAACCTTAAACTTCTCAGTGATCCGCTTCATTGCTTCTTCCACATTTTCCCGACTGTTAAACGCAGAAATGCGGAAATAACCTTCACCCGCAGCACCAAAACCAGAACCAGGAGTTCCCACAACGTTGACGGTTTGCAATAATTTATCGAAAAATTCCCAACTGGTTAAATTATTAGGTGTTTTCACCCATACATAGGGAGCATTGACTCCACCGTAAACTGATAAACCTGCGTTGGTGAGTTGTTCACGGATAATTTTGGCGTTTTCTAGGTAGAAACTTACCAAAGCTTTGATTTGTGCTTGTCCTGCTTCTGAATAAACTGCTTCTGCACCACGTTGTACGATGTAGGAAACACCGTTAAATTTGGTAGATTGACGACGGTTCCAGAGTTTCCACAGTTCGACATCAGAACCATCTGCGGCTTTTGCGGTGAGGTTTTTGGGAACGACGGTTAACGCGCAACGAGTTCCGGTGAAACCTGCGTTTTTGGAGAAGGAACGAAATTCGATCGCACAATCTCTAGCACCTTCAATTTCATAGATAGAATGGGGTAGGGTAGGATCGGTGATGTAGGCTTCGTATGCAGCATCAAAGAAAATAATTGATCCGTTGGCTTTGGCGTAATTTACCCACGCTTGTAAATGTTCCTTGGTTGCGATCGCACCTGTGGGATTATTGGGAAAGCAGAGATAAATTAAGTCAACTTTTTGGGTAGGAATTTCGGCTGTGAAGTTGTTGTCGGCGGTGACAGGTAAATAAACTAAACCCGCAAATTCACCTTTTTCATTGGCTTCACCAGTGTTACCTGCCATGACGTTAGTATCCACATAAACGGGATATACAGGGTCGGTAACAGCGATAACGTTATTTTTGCCAAAAATTTCTAAAATGTTTCCTGTATCGCATTTAGAACCGTCAGAAATGAAGATCTCATCGGCTTCTATAGCTGCGCCCCGTGCTTGGAAATCTTGGACGGCGATTTTTTCCCGTAACCAAGCATAACCTTGTTCTGGGCCATATCCTTTGAAAGTTGAGCGATCGCCCATTTCTTCTACTGCTTTAATCATTGCAGTCCGGCAAGCTTCTGGCAAGGGTTCGGTAACATCACCGATACCTAAGCGGATGATTTTCGCATCTGGGTTAGCTTGAGCAAAAGCATTTACCCGTCTTGCAATTTCGGGAAATAAATAACCCGCTTTTAGTTTCAGGTAGTTGTCGTTAACAGTAGCCATCGTAGTTTATGAAGAAACGCATTAAAATAGCTTACTTGACATCCTTGAAACCAGGGAATAAATTAAGAGTCTAAAAGCTAAAGTCGGTTAAAATCGACTATTTAACCTGATGATGATCAGAGTGCGTTTTAACGCACTTGAGCTATTAGCCCGGAAATGAATTTCCGAGTGAGAGAGGTTTGGAAAGGGTCAAAAAAATCAGCCGCTACAGGTATTAATCCTATAGCGACCTTATCATTATTATTAGACTACACTATTTAACAGTGTTGCTAAATTTTGTGGCGTATTAGTTGTTAGCAAAATTGCGACGACGACGAGCCATTGCCATGCCACTAGCTACTAAACCTAGACCAAACATGGTAGCAGGTTCGGGAACTTTTGTACCTCCACCACCACCATTTGTACCACCAAAGGATGGTTCAGTTAAATTTGTACCGTATTGGAAGCGAATGTTACTAATTTTTGTAACATCAAAATTAGATGGTAAACCAGATAACACAAATGTAGCAAAGTCTTTTACATAAGGATTGGTCGTGATTGCGTTATTAGCGCCACTACCATAGCCACTGATGATACCGTAAGCAGGACTACCTGTACCTCCAGCACTATTGAAAAGACCTAAACCGGTGCTGCTAAGACCATACTTTTGGGTGACACCACCACTTGGTAAAGTGACATTTGGTAATTTCCATTGTGCTGGAGAGGGAGAGAGAAGATTAAAATTATTGGTAACTGATCCATTATTAATAATGTTACCAACTGCTGAATCCAAGTTGAAGCTTATAGGTGAACCATCATAGTCCCAGAAAACCGTTGTTAGAACGTCAGATGGGGCTAAAGCACCGGGACCTTTATTTTCCAGCTTGATTGTTAACTTACCAGCATTAACAGCATCATCAAATGTTACTGATGCTCCCAGTGGATTATTACTACCAGAATAGGTATTTGTTCCAGCCCCGGTAAAAGTAATAGAAGCTGCCTTAGCTTGAGGAGCTTGTAATGCTACAGTTAAAGCTACTGCCGAGGCTACTGATAAGTAACTTACTAACTTTTGTGTGTACTGTTTGGTCATTGGTAAGAAGCTCTTTTTGTATTTTTGTCTAAAGTTTGATAGATTACAATGTCTAAAATCTCTAGAGGTTTATGGAAGATTGAGTTGTTTTGCATATTTTTTTACAGCTTATAGGGAATTTCCCCAATCTCCAATAAGCAACCTAGTATTTTCACTATGTCTTTAAAGAAAGTGCGCCAATTTAAAGTAGAGATGAAGAAACTAACAGTATTTTCCATGATAACTACTTAATCTGCACATCTGCTCTATGGTGCTGATAGATTACTGGTAATATCAGTATTTTCCGTTTTTTTGATTTTCATCTCATCTTGTTTTGATATGGTGCTTCAAGATATTAACACTGCCCGAATTTCAATTATTATTCCAACGCTCAACGAAGCGAATAATATTCAAGCCGCAATTAACAGCACTCAACCCAGTCATAATGTAGAAGTAATAGTTGTTGATGGTGGCTCAAACGATAATACAGCAGTATTAGCCCAATCATTAGGTGTAACTGTTATTTCTTCTGTTCCCGGTCGCGCTGTACAAATGAATACAGGTGCAGCAATAGCTAGTGGAGATATTTTGGTATTTCTCCATGCTGACACCCGCTTACCTGCGGGATTTGATGCCATGATTCGCACTGCATTACAACCTGCGGGGATTATTGCTGGTGCTTTTGTATTGCGGATAGATTCACCGCATTGGGGGTTACGGTTGGTCGAATGGGGAGTAAAATGGCGATCGCACCTTTACCAATTACCCTACGGTGATCAAGCTATTTTTTTAACCAAATCAGCATTTAACGAAGTTGGCAATTTTCCCCAAATGCCTATCATGGAAGACTTTGTACTAATTAATAAATTAAAATATCTAGATAAAATTACCATTTTGGATGTTCCTGTAACCACATCACCACGAAGATGGTTAAAAAAAGGAATTTTCAGGACTACCATCCTCAACCAAATCATCATCATTGCCTATTTACTTGGTGTTTCACCAGAACGCATTTGTAAATGGTATCGTCGAGAAAAATTCAGCAGAATTTAAGCTATTTCTCATTTAAATTCCCTATTGTGGCAGATAATAAATAAATAATCGGTAAAAATTAGCTTAACTCCATCATGCCACAGCACAAATCCCGATTAAAGAGAAAACTCCAGCTATTACTGCTAGCTTTCCTCATTGCGACGCTGATAATTATTGCCCAATTTGTGAACATTCAAGAATTTTTGCAACTCTCAATTATTTGGGTACAAAATCTGGGTATCTGGGGACCAATTGCATTTATTATTCTCTATAATTTGGCAACTTTGCTATTTATTCCTGGTTCATTATTAACCTTAAAAGGCGGTTGCTTATTTGGTTTATTTTGGGGTTCTGTATATGTATTAATTGCTGCTCTTATGGGATCTATTTTAGCTTTTATGATTGGACGTTATTTGTCACGTGATTGGATTTGTCAACAGCTTGACAAACATCCTAAATTCCAAGCTATTGATCAGGCTGTCGCCAAAGAAGGATGGAAAATTGTTTTATTAACTCGTCTTTCTCCAATCTTTCCTTTCAACTTATTAAATTATGCTTTTGGTGTGACACAAGTTACCCTCAAAGATTATATACTAGGTTCTATTGGCATCATTCCTGGTTCTGTCATGTACGTTTATATGGGTTCTTTAGCCAATAATATAGCAATAATTAAAATCCCTCATCAACCAGCCAGTCCAGAAATGCAAATTGGTCAATGGATGATACAAGCAGTTGGACTAATAGCCACAATTACCGTCACCGTTTATGTTACTAGAATTGCTCAAAAAGCACTCCAACAAAGTATTCTAGCCGTAGAAAGTAAGCAAAATGCAACTTCTTCCAATCATCTATTTTGAATAATTAAAATTAATTAATTAAAATCAATCAAAAAAAATTAGCATCCCCAAAAAAGCAAAAATTACACAACTAATTCAAAAATCCTTCTTCTCTCTCTTTCCTTCGCGTGAACGCGGTTTAATTATCATAAATTTAAAACTATGAATTATCACTTAAAAATTAGAACCTTATACAAACTTCTCAAACTGACCGCCTTAACTACTTTTACATTATTGATAATTGGCTTATTATATCCAGATATAACCTTAGCACAGCCATCTATCAATACATCTACCTTTAATCCTCAAGGAATTTTAAGAAATGCTTTGCAGTGGATTGATAGTTTAGGTACCATTGGAGCAATAGCCTTTATTGCTATTTATATTATTGCTACCATCGCCTTTTTACCAGGATCGATTTTAACTTTAGGTGCGGGAGCGGTTTTTGGCGTAGTTTGGGGTTCTATTTATGTATTTATTGGTGCAACTCTCGGTGCTACAGCAGCATTTTTAGTAGGACGTTATGTAGCTAGAGGATGGGTTTCTCAGAAAATTGCAGACAACAAAAAATTCGCGGCTATCGACCAAGCAGTAGGAAAAGAAGGATTAAAAATAGTTTTATTAACGCGACTTTCTCCCATCTTTCCTTTTAATTTATTAAACTATGCTTTGGGAATTACTGGTGTTTCTCTCAAAGATTATTTTATTGGTTCAGTAGGAATGATTCCCGGAACAATTATGTATGTTTACATCGGTTCTTTAGCAGGAAATTTAGCACTGATTGGTACAGAATCTCAACCGACAAATCCCACTCTCACATGGATAATCAGAATAGTTGGGTTTATAGCTACCGTTGCAGTTACAATTTATGTAACTCGGATAGCCAAGAAAGCTTTAGATGAGGAAGTATCATAAAATCATTCATAATTCGTGATTTCTTGCGGATGATTTCCAAGAAAATGTTAAATATAGAACTGACAAAATATTGCTAAAGCTGTATCTCTTGTAAAGAGAACATCCTGAATATTTTAACTAAAGACTGTCAAAAATCTAGTTTATACTTGAGAATACAGAGGTAATACTAATGTCTAATTTAGAATTTGAGAGAATCACAGTTCTACCAATGGATGAATATAATCAAAGGCTGGTAGCTAATGTTCATCCTGAAAATTGGGTGAATCCTCAACCTGCTGATTGTTATGATTTAGTAGTCATTGGTGCGGGTACAGCAGGATTAGTTGTAGCAGCGGGTGCGGCGGGTTTAGATTTGGGTTTAAAAGTAGCATTAATTGAAAAAAATCTCATGGGTGGAGATTGTTTAAATGTTGGTTGTATACCATCTAAATCTCTGATTCGGTCTGCGCGTGTAATTGGTGAAATATGGAAAGCCAAGGATTTAGGCGTGCATATTTCCCAACTTATTAATGTAGATTTCGCTACAGTAATGTCCAGATTACGACGAATTAGAGCAGGTATTAGTCATCATGATTCCGCAGCCAGATTTAAAAATTTAGGAGTTGATGTTTTTTTAGGTAACGGTAAATTTGCTAGTAAAAATACTATAGATGTTGATGGTCAAATCCTCAAGTTTAAAAAAGCTGTGATTGCAACTGGTGCAAGAGCAATTAAACCAGAAATTCGTGGTCTTGAAACAGCGGGTTATTTAACTAATGAAAACGTTTTTTCTTTAATCCAAAAACCGGAAAAATTGGCGGTTATTGGTGGTGGTCCCATTGGTTGTGAATTAGCACAAGCCTTCCGACGCTTGGGCTGTGAGGTGACATTATTTCATAATAGTTCACACATCCTCAATAAAGAAGATAGGGAAGCAGCGGATATTTTGCAACGAGTTTTTACTGATGAAGGTATTCGCTTGGTGCTGAATTGTCAGTTAGAAGAAGTTGTGACAGTGACGGAAGGAAAACGACTTTATTTTTCATCTCATGGTAATCGAGATTCGGTGACTGTAAATGAAATTTTAATAGGTGCAGGACGTGCGCCAAATGTGGAAGGTTTGAATTTAGAAGCGGTGGGTGTGGAGTATGACCAGAAAGTGGGTGTGAAGGTGAATGATTATCTACAAACTACCAACTCTAATATATATGCAGCGGGTGATATCTGCATGAATTGGAAATTTACCCATGCAGCTGATGCGGCGGCGAGGATAGTCATTAAAAATACACTGTTTTCTCCGTTTGGTTTGGGACGTTCTCAACTAAGTAGTCTAGTGATGCCTTGGGTAACATATACTGACCCAGAAATTGCTCATGTGGGGATGTATGCAGATGAGGCGGAAAAGTTGGGAATTGAGATAGAAACGATTAAAATTGATTTTAATAATGTAGATCGTGCGATCGCAGATAGTCAAGAAGCAGGATTTTTGAAGATTCACCACAAAAAAGGATCAGATGAAATTATCGGTGCAACAATTGTTGCTAGTCATGCAGGTGAGATGATTTCGGAAATTACTACAGCCATTGTGAATAAAATTGGTTTAAGTGAATTAAGTAGTGTCATTCATCCTTACCCAACTCAAGCCGAAGCCATTAAAAAAGCAGCGGACGCTTATCGACGCACACTACTAACACCAAAAACTAAAAAACTTTTGAAATTTATAACAAAATTATCCTAATTACGTAAGTATTCAGGATAGAGAATACTCCAAGTCAGGAGAATAAAGGCTTTTTTAGTCAACTTTGATGATTTTGATAAAGTCTCACTTCTGGACTATTCTTCATTTCATAAGCATTCTGACTCCTGACTTCTGACTCCTGACTCCTGACTCCTGACTCCTGACTCCTGACTCCTCCTTTTTAAAGTTCTGATGCTGTATCAGGAGCAATAATTTCTCCTGTCCCCATTGTCAAAATCATATCCTGGTCGGTAATCAATTCGCTGAGTTCTTTAACTTTTAAATTCATGGTTTCACAAGCTTGACGTAACTCTTGAGCAAACGTTTTAATATCATCACCATAGCCGCATTGAGAAGCAGCCATTTTAATTCCCTGTTTGGCATTTGCTCTAGCACAATCTACTAATTCTGTACCATGCAATTGTGTTGGGGATACCATAGATGTAGTTATTATTGATAATACTTTCTTCCCTAGATAGATTATCAATCATCATCAATTAACTCATCCCTCTAATGGAGGAAAAGAGATACCGTAGTTTGTGTAGTTAGGAGGTACAACATCTAAATTCAAACCTATACACAAAGCCAGTTTTATTCCTGAATTCTAACTCCTGACTCCTGATAGCGTGGCGTAAGCCATATTCTGCTGTAAGAGGTTTATATCCTCAAAAAATCAACCGTTGACTATTTCACCACCATTAGGATGTAAAACTTGACCAGACATATAGGAAGAGTCATCAGAAGCTAAAAATACAAAACTTGGTGCTACTTCTTCCGGTTGTCCGGCTCTTCCCATTGGTACTTGCGAACCAAAACTTTCTACTTTTTCTTCTGGAAAAGTTGAGGGAATTAAAGGTGTCCAAATTGGCCCTGGTGCTACAGCATTGACACGAATTCCCTTGGAAACTAGATTTTGTGAAAGGGAACGAGTAAAGGCTACAATTGCACCTTTAGTAGAAGAATAATCTAATAACTGAGCATTGCCTTTATAAGCTGTGACTGATGTTGTATTGATGATAGAACTTCCTTCATGCAGATGCTTCATCGCTGCTTTAATCAGGAAAAACATCGAAAAAATATTAGTTCTAAAAGTCCGTTCTAATTGCTCTTGGCTAATATCTTCAATGTTGTTTTTAGGGTGTTGTTCAGCCGCATTATTTACGAGAATATCAAGTTTACCAAACTCACCTACAGTTTGTTCTACCGCTCGTTGACAAAACTTTTCGTCAGTAATATCACCTACAATAGATAGTGCCTTGCGTCCCTGCTGTGCAACTAAATTTGTGGTTTCCTTTGCATCTTGATGTTCTTGCAGATAAACTATTGCTACATCTGCACCTTCTTTAGCAAATGCGATCGCCACAGCACGGCCAATACCACTATCTCCACCTGTAATTAAGGCGATTTTATCTTTTAATTTACCACTACCCCGATATTGTTCATTTTCTGCTTGGGGTTTTGGTTTCATCTCAGACTCCAAACCAGGTGCTTCCTGTGTTTGTGGTGGTTGTAATGTTTTTTTTGCTGGCATAATTAATAATTCACCCCAAATTTGAGTATTGTAAATCTCATGCTCAATCATCTATCAGCAATTATTAAAAATAAACCTTGGATAGAGAATTTCGACCCAAGGTTTACTTTCTGCTTTCGCTCCCAATTAATTCTTTGCAAGTGCAGACTTTTCGCCCCCGGATATTTGCAAAACGCGCTCATTTATGGCAAATGGGCGCGACTTTCTAAGCTTCCTCCTCACATCTCACACGCTCTTAATCCAACCACTGAAAACAAGTACACAACTCTCTGTTGATGCAGGATTTTTCCTTAGCATCTGCTCTCAATTTAGCTATAATTATGGTGTTATTTATCGTTCTCTAGAGATAAACAAATAATAAGTTTTTTCATTCTTTGGAAATAGCAATTTTAAGTTTTAATTTATAGATTTTGAAAGATGAATTATCCAATATATAAAAATCCTATATAAAAGCGTTTCATATCTATTTATAATTTGTAATTGCAAGACATAAATTTACAAAAAGATACATAACAAATCTCCATCTCAAGTCTTTCTTAGGATATACCTAAGATAAGATGAGGAATAATTGGGGTCTAGTGAGGGTATGGGATATGGTGACAATAAATATTTCCGAACTAGAGCAGATTGATCAGTTTCGCAGTTTACAATCAACTTTACGCGATCGCTGGAAAACTAGTGAGTTATTTGACAACAGCGAAGCAGATATTTTAATTATCCCTTCTTTGAGTATTGACCAGCGGGAACTACAAAAAATTGAAGGATGCGAACATTATGAAGAAAGATTACTATTTTCTTTGATGCGGTTACGGAATCCCCGCAATAGGTTAATTTATGTAACTTCAATGCCACTTCATCCCAGCATTATTGATTATTATTTACAACTATTACCTGGAATACCATTTTCCCATGCCCGTCATCGCTTATTATTACTTTCTACCTATGATGCTTCCCTTAAACCCCTCAGTCAAAAGATTTTAGAACGTCCTCGTTTATTAGAAAGAATTCGTCAAGCTTTGCGATTAGATAAAGCTTTTATGGCTTGTTATAATTCCACATTTTGGGAAGCAGAACTATCACTAAAATTGGGTGTACCCTTATATGCTGCTGCACCAGATTTACAGATTTGGGGGACAAAAAGTGGTAGTCGGCAAATTTTTGCTCAAAGTGGAGTCCCTCTTCCAGATGGTAGCGAACTAGTTTGGAATTCCGCAGATTTAGCCACAGCAGCGGCTGATTTATGGGAACGTCAACCGACTTTACAACGGATGGTTGTGAAACTAAACGAGGGAATTTCTGGAGAAGGGAATGCACTTTTGGATCTCCGTCCGTTGACAGATGTTGCTCCAGGCCAAAGTTCTCATGCTCAAAGAGTAGCAGCAATTAGCGATCGCTTCTCAAATATGCGCTTTCAAGCCACACAAGAAACCTGGACGAATTTTTCCCAACGCATCCCAGAATTAGGTGCAATAGTAGAATCTTATATTGAAGGTGAAATCAAATTTTCTCCCAGTGTCCAAGGACGCATAACACCAGATGGAGAAGTAGAAATTCTCTCCACCCATGATCAAATTCTCGGAGGTCCAGACGGACAAATTTATCTTGGTTGTCGCTTTCCTGCTGATGAAAGTTATCGAGTGCAATTACAGCAATTAGGTTTAAAAGTAGGTAAAAAGCTGGCAGAAAAAGGAACATTAGAAAGATTTGGTGTAGATTTTGTCACCGTTGATCAAGGTGATGGTAAATGGGATATTCAAGCAATTGAAATTAACCTCCGCAAAGGTGGTACAACTCACCCATTCATGACCTTGAAATTATTAACCAACGGACGCTATGATCTTCCCACCGGTTTATTCTACAGTCAGCAAGGAAAACCTAAATATTACGTCGCTACAGACAACTTACAAAAAGACCGCTATCGGGGATTATTACCCAACGATTTAATGGATATTATCGCCCATCATAGATTACATTTTGATAGCGGAACTGAAACAGGGACAGTATTTCATCTGATGGGTTGCCTTTCTCAGTTTGGTAAATTGGGATTAACAAGTATTGGTAATTCTCCCCAACAAGCAGAAGATATTTATAACAAAGTTGTCCAAGTTCTTGATCAAGAAACCGGAGGCGAACATAATAATTATACTCTGTTTTCCGATTATGCTTTTCCCATTGCTGGAGATACATCTGGTTATTAATAGATTGTCATTTTTCAGTTATCAGTAATCAGTCAGTTAAGCTAATGAGTATTCCATGTTTCTCTAATAAATTTTTTGAATGGGCGAATATTGCTGATCATCGCCCTGAACAACGTACCATCTAATCATTAGATGTAATAGCATTGAGATATGTCGTCATGGCATGATTATCAGTTAAACTACCTTTATTAATAGTAAACGCAATATTTCCCCCAATGTGTTCAAACTCTTCCAGCAAATCTGCCTCAATACCACCCAAAATTATTCTCAATAAATTCAGTTTTCTTTGTACATCTTTGATATTACTGTCTGTGATTTCAAGAGTTGCAAAAGGTATATTTGTCACCAAATCTTCAGTATTAGCAATGCGCCAAGCTTTGATTTTTGCTAATCTATAGGCTTGAGCAAAGATGATATTTCCAGTACGTGGACTAGCAAATGTGTATAATTCTGGTTGTATATCAGGAAAATTGGTAATTACGTCAGGAACGCAAAGATTCGCCAAAGCTGAACCTAAACTATGTCCAGTCACATAAATCTTTGTAGAACGAGAAACATTTTTTAAATCATTGAGAATAGTTGGTGCAATAGCCCGATAAATTTGCGAAAAACCACGAGTTGTTTTTCCCCAACCTTTGAGGTAGTCCACTTGTTTTAGTTGAGCATCTCTTAACCATTCCAATGGTGTTTCAGTTCCCCGAAAGACTATATAAAAATTATTGCCTTTAGTGGCAGTAAACCCAAAAGGTACAGTATTTTTCTTGTAAGTAAAACAGAGAATTTTTTTATCTTCGGTGTAATAAAATTGGCTTTTAAGACTGTATGGTTCATCAAGTTTCCATTCTTCTTGTTTGGTATAGTCTTCATACTGGGTGTAAGCTTGCGCGACTAAATTACCCAGTTCTTTAGCAAGATCAAGATTAAATTCTGGAGGAAAATACATCAAAACTACTCCTGTTAGTGTTAAAGACGAGTATCACAGCAATCTCATAGCTGACTGTGTAATCACTTCCTCATTTCCAGAAAATAGTTTAAATTGTTACCTCACTGTTAGTAATTACTTCTACAAAAATCTTTAAATAAAATAAGTGCTTACTTACAAACCTTAGCAAGAATTACACCTAACTGGACACTGAGAATTCCCAGAATGGCACTACCAAGCCAATAACCAGTTGCAGTTAATAAATTGCCACTACGCATTAAAGCAAGAGACTCTAAACCGTAAGTGGAAAAAGTCGTATATGCACCTAAAAAACCGGTTGCAACCATCAACCGTAATTCTGGCGGAATAATTGCTACCTTCTCCACAGCCCAAGTAGAGAAGAATCCCATTGCTAAACAACCGCTGAGATTAATGAAAAAAGTTCCATAGGGAAAATTGACACCAAATCTTTGAGCAAACCACAATGTTAAATAATAACGACTTAAAGCACCTGCGATCGCACCCAAGCTAATAGCTAATGATTGACGCAGATTGGGATCTTGTAACATATTAAAGATTTGATTGGTGAATCAGGTGATAAATTATCCCCGGAATTCTCACGTTTTCAGCGATACCATAATCTAAATTAAAATCTTTATTCCAGGAGAACACAAGATTGGATTAAAGCTAATACTCTATATATGAAGTTAGCCATTATATCATATATTTTGCTCAAAATAACTATATTAACGGAACAGGATACTTTTTGATAATATAGATAGAGAAATCATCCTGTGTTAACGAAACCGATAATAATGACTAACATTGCCAGAGCGGGAAGATATGTAGAGCAACCTGGAAAATATAAAGCGTTTATACCTAATCCACTCCCTCCAGTGCCTGAAATTAATATAGATCAGGAGATGTGGCAAATACTATCTCAAGCAGATTTAGCATTAGGTCGTTTAGATGGTTCCACAGATGCCTTACCTAACCCAGATTTATTTGTATTTATGTATGTTCGTAAAGAAGCTGTTCTTTCTAGTCAAATTGAAGGTACACAAGCTTCACTAATGGATGTTTTAGAGTTTGAAGCTAAAGCAATAGAACCAGATAATCCTCAAGATGTGGCTGAAGTCGTTAACTACATTGCAGCTGTTAACTATGGTCTTGAAAGGCTGGTGGAGTTACCTGTATCTTTAAGGCTCATTCGGGAAATTCACAAAAAGTTAATGAATGGAGTTAGGGGATCTGAGAGAGATCCAGGAGAATTTCGCCGTACTCAAAATTGGATTGGGTCTGGAGGTTGTTCTTTAAATAATGCTACTTATGTTCCCCCTCCTCCTTATGAAATGAACCAATCACTAGACAATTTAGAAAAATTCCTCCACGATTCCACACCAATACCTGCTTTAATTAAAATTGGGTTAGCTCATGCCCAGTTTGAAACAATTCATCCTTTTCTTGATGGTAATGGCAGAACAGGTCGGTTACTAATAACTTTTCTGCTGTGTGAACAAAATATACTAAAACGACCATTATTGTACATCTCTTACTATTTCAAGAAACATCGTACTGAATACTATGACCGTCTTCAAGCTGTGAGAGATAGTGGTAACTGGGAAGGTTGGCTTAAATTCTTTTTATGTGGAGTTTGTGAAGTAGCTCAAGAAGCATCTGCAACTGCTCGCAAAATAGTTAGCATGAAAGAAGAACATCGACAGTTAGTGCTAAATAAAATGGGGCGTAAATCAGGAAATGCCATAACTTTACTAGAAAGTCTTTATTTCAGACCAATTGTTTCTGTAGAAAATGTTCAGGAAATAATTCAATTATCATATCCCAATGCAAACACATTAATTAAGGAAATGTGTGACTTAGGTTTGCTACAAGAAATAACAGGACAAAAGCGTAATCGAGCCTTTGCTTATAAACCATTTTTAGACGTTTTTAAGGAATCTTAAATACATAAATTAGCAGCTAAACTCTATTGTATTTTTACAAATTTAGCGTGAAATCCGTACCCCCTAGATAGGTTTTCATCACTGTACCTCAAAGTTGAACTCGATACAATCAAAACATGGTTAAAGAATGCTGTTATCTACCAAAAGTAAAACAAATTAACACAGCATTAACAGGAGATAACTATGGGAAACCAAATGAAAACCGCTGCTTTATTAGCCGCACTGAGTGGTTTGTTAATTGCAATTAGTTATTGGGTAATTGGTGGTACTAGCGGCTTAATCGTCGGCATTGGATTAGCGGCATTTACAAACCTATTTTCTTGGTATCAATCTGATAAAATTGCCTTGGCAGTTTATAACGCCCAACCTGTTAGTGAAGCCCAAGCACCGGCGCTTTATCGCATCGTAGAAAGACTGTCAGCCCGTGCCAATATTCCCATGCCTGGAGTGTACATTGTTCCTGGACAAACTGCCAATGCTTTTGCGACAGGAAGAGATCCAGAACACGCGGCGGTTGCGGTTACTGAAGGTATTTTAAACATATTACCAGAGGAAGAATTAGAAGGCGTAATTGCTCACGAACTCACCCATATTATTAATCGTGATACCTTAACTCAAGCTGTTGCGGCTACTGTCGCCGGTGCGATTTCTTTCCTTGCACAAATGTTGAGTTACAGCCTGTGGTTTGGTGGTGGTTCTAGAGATAATGAAAGAGGTGGTAATCCTTTAGGAGTGCTGGTGACAGTCATGCTTGCACCCATAGCCGCGACAATTATTCAGTTAGCAATTTCCCGCACTAGAGAATTTTCTGCTGATGCTGGTGCAGCTAAATTAACAGGTAATCCCCGTGCTTTAGCTAGGGCTTTACAAAGATTAGAAGCTACTGCAAGACAAATGCCTTTAAATGCTAATCCAGCTTTTGAACCATTGTTAATTATTCATCCCATTTCTGGACAGTTTTTAGGTAATTTGTTCTCCAGTCACCCTGCAACTGAGATGCGTGTGGAAGCATTACTAAAACTAGAAAGAGAATTGGCAAGTAATTATTAATTTGAACCATAGATCCCCCTAAATCCCCCTTCAAAAGGGGGACTTTGAACAATTTGAATAATTTCTCCCCCCTTTCTAAGGGGGGCAGGGGGGGATCTAAACATTTATATATTCAACTAAAAATTGGTTGCAAATCTAAAATAAAACCTGGTAATACATCTTCTCCAGATAAAGTTTTAGGAGATTGTAAAACCTCTACTTCTTGATTTTGGCGATAAATTTCAACTTGTTTATCTTTAGGATTAATCAACCAACCTAAACGCAAACCATTATTAATATACTCACGCATCTTCGCTTGCGTATCTTCTAAATCATCACTTTCAGAAACTAACTCAATTACAAAATCAGGACATAAAGGCAGAAACTTTTTTCTTTGTTCTGGTGTCAGTGCATTCCATCTTTCTATTTTTATCCAAGACACATCAGGGGAACGAGTACCACCATTAGGTAATTTAAAACCTGTGGAAGAATCAAAAGCTTTTCCTAAATTATTTTTACGATTCCAAAACCAAACTTGTCCACTTAATTCTAAGTTTCTCTCTCCCGTTTCTCCCCCCGTTGGTGACATAACAATTAATTCCCCTTCCAAGGATAATTCTAAACGCAAATCTTTATTAGCATCTACTATTTCCACAAATTCATTATCTGTGAATTTTAATGATTTTGGTATTTGTACAGTTACAGAAGTCATGATTCATACCTCGTGACTATAACATTATATTTTGATCCTCCTAAACCCCCTTAAAAAGGGGAATTAAAATTCTCGTTCCTAGTCTCTGACTGGGAATGTTCTCTAGGAGGTTCTACCTCCCATCATATCCCTATTTGGGATATTCTAAAAGATAGACAAAAAGACAATCTACATTATCTAATTTAGTCTTACTTTCAATACTAGTCACCCTGTAACTGAAATACCTGTGGAAGCATTGCTAAAAATAGAACGAGAATTAGCAGGTAGTTATTAATTAATCTGCACAAAAAATCCCCGATTTCTTCAGGAAGTCGGGGATATGAACATTTTAACATTGACATATTTAACTAAAAATCGGTTGTAAATCTAAAATAAAACCTGGTAAAACATCCTCTCCAGATAAATTTGTAGGAGATTGTAAAACCTCTAATTCTTGATTTTGGCGATAAATTTCTACTTGTTTATCTTTAGGATTAATTAACCAACCTAACCGCAAACCATTATTAATATATTCTTGCATCTTCGCTTGCGTATCTGCTAAATCATCACTTTCAGAAACTAACTCAATTACAAAATCAGGACACAAAGGTAGAAACTTTTTTCTTTGTTCTGGTGTGAGTGCATTCCATCTTTCTATTTTGATCCAAGATACATCAGGGGAACGAGTACCACCATTAGGTAATTTAAAACCTGTGGAAGAATCAAAAGCTTTTCCTAAACCTTTTTGGCGATTCCAAAATCCTAAATCCAGACACATTTCAAAATTGCGATTTCCCGTTTCTCCCCCAGTCGGTGACATAACAATTAATTCTCCTTCCAAGGATAATTCCAAACGCAAATCTTTATTAGCATCTACTATTTCCACAAATTCATCATCTGTGAATTTTAATGATTTTGGTATTTGTACAGTTACAGAAGTCATGATTCATACCTCGTGACTATAACATTATATTTTGATCCCCCCTAAACCCCTTAAAAAGGGTGGCAACGGAATTAAAATCCTCGTTCCCAGTCAGAGACTGGGAATGTTCTCTAGGAGGTTCTACCTCCCATCATATCGACATTTTTAACCTAAACCCAAAAATCCAGAAATTTTGGCGATCGCTCTCTTCTGTTACAACTACAGTGTATTTTACCTGGCGCGAGATGCGATCGCTCTCTTGTGTTACAACTACAGTGTATTTTACCTGATGCGAGATGCGATCGCATCTTAATCTTATGAAAAACTAGGAATTTCTGGGTTAGGTTCTGATATAGGAATATTAATCTGCTGTTCTTCTTGATTTATTTGAGTTTTTTTAGCAGCACTAATCATAGATAATAATTTAGGTAAAACCAAACAAACAACAGTATTGAACAGCGTTAAAAGTACACCATCTCTTAAACTCATAGATATTCTTCCTTCTTGAAAATTGATTTGTAATATTAGTTTTTAGTATGGACTAAAACGGTTGTCTTGGTATAACTGTTAGTTTTTGAATTTCTTTTATTAGATATAAGTTAACTAAATACATGATTAATATTTATTTATATAAAGATATATAAAGTTAAATAACTTAAACTTCTTTATCAACATCATAAAAGTGAGCAAAATAGAAGGGTAAAAGGTGAATAGTAAACCTCTTACCCTGATTGTGATTAATTTCTCCATCAAAAATATCAAATTTGCCTGCTATCAATGTCAATATTCCCTTCAATTAGGGGAACATTTAGGACAAAAATGAGGACTAAATTTACAGAAATGGCGGCCAGTCAAAGCATAAGCTGTACAATAGGGAAAACTAGTAATTTCTATGCTGGCTTTTTGCAACCGAGAATCCACAGATAATGACTTAGGAAGATTGGCTTGAGGAGGCAAAAGCATAGATAAAAGCCTGGGCAATGCTAGACAAGCAGCGGCATTAATGACCGTCATGAATAAAGCATCCATTAAACCTATAGGGAATCACCTCCTTGAGAAATTATCGCAGAACAATTAATTCGTAATTTAAGAGTGTAGAGATTCCTTATTTTTAGTCAGAATTCAGAATCAACAATGCTTGTAGCTATTGAAGTGATGAAAAATAAAAAACGGCTATGATTGAGATTCTCGTTTTGACAAGCATTCTGATTTCTGATTGCTGATATCTTGCTGTTACTAGATTTCTGGGTTTACGCCTTAGATAATTACGAATTAAAAATTCTCCATTATTTGTCCATTGAGTAACAGGCTTTGCAAAATGCACAGAACAGCAATCAAGCTGAATCATTTCATTTTGTTTAGATAAAACCAGTTTAACATAAAGTTTTGTAAATATGGGCGTGATAATTGCGCTATTGTTATACACAGTAGCCAAGGTGCATATTAAATACTGTTTTAGCAAAAACAATCCATTTCCTACTCAATCATTGCGTTATGACAACAATACAACAACCAACCGCTTCTTTTTTATCTAACGTCACCGAGCAAGAATACCGGGAATTACAGCGTTTGGTAGATTATACCAATGTAGATTCGCTGCCAGAAATTTGGCCGTTAGCTGCCAAAAAGTTTGGCAATACTGTTGCCCTCCATAACCCCCATGCTAAACCAGAAGTTAAGATTACTTATAGTCAATTAGCAGGTCAAATCCAACGATTTGCAGCAGGCTTGCAGTCATTAGGAATGAATATGGGTGACAGTGAAACACTCAACGTTGGAGAACGCATTTCCCTAATTGCTGATAACAGTCCGCGCTGGTTTATTGCTGACCAAGGTATTATGACTGCTGGGGCTGTGAACGCAGTACGTAGCGCCCAGGCCGAACGAGAAGAACTATTATTTATTATTGCTAATAGCGGTAGTACGGTGCTGGTGCTTGAAGATATCAAAACATTCCAGAAACTAGAGAAGGGTCTGAAGGACTTGCCTGTTAAACTGGTTATTCTTCTTTCTGATGAAACACCGCCAACAGCAGAAAATTTGCAAGTGGTGAACTTTTCCCAGTTACTAGAAATTGGCAGCAACCACACCTTAGCAGCAATCAAACAAAGCCGTGATAGCTTGGCAACCTTAATTTATACATCTGGTACTACTGGTAAGCCCAAAGGTGTAATGCTTTCCCATAGCAACTTGTTACACCAAGTTACAACCTTGGGAACAGTAGTGCAACCCCAAGCTGGAGATGTAGTTCTGAGTATTTTACCGACTTGGCACAGTTATGAACGGAGTGGAGAGTATTTCTTGCTTTCTCAAGGTTGTACTCAAGTGTATACAAACTTACGCTCTGTCAAAGATGATTTAAAAAAGTTTAAACCTAATTATATGATTGCTGTACCCAGATTGTGGGAATCAATATATGAAGGAGTGCAAAAGCAGTTTCGTTCCCAGCCTGAGAAAAAACAACAGTTGATTAAATTTTTATTGGATATGAGTCAGAAATATATCCAAGCGAGGAGGATTGCGGAAGGATTGAGTTTAGATCATATTCATGCCTCAGCTGTTGAGCGATTAGGAGCAAAAATACTAGAATTAGCTTTGTTGCCATTCCAATTACTGGGAGAAAAATTAGTTTATGCCAAAGTACGGGAAGCTACAGGTGGCAAAATCAAGCAGGTAATTAGTGGTGGTGGTGCGCTTCCCCGACATATAGATAACTTTTTTGAAATAATTGGTGTAGAAATTTTACAGGGCTATGGCTTGACGGAAACCTCCCCAGTTACAAATGCCCGTCGTCCTTGGCGAAATTTGCGCGGATCATCTGGGCAACCAATTCCGGGAACAGAAGTTAAGATAGTTAGTCCTGAGACTCGTCAGCCACTACCGGTAGGAGAACGTGGTTTGGTGTTACTCAAAGGTCCACAAATTATGCAGGGCTATTATCAAAATCCAGAAGCGACAAAAAAAGTTATAGATGCGGAAGGTTGGTTTGATAGTGGTGATTTGGGCTGGGTGACACCCAAAAACGACTTGGTGCTAACTGGTAGGGCAAAGGATACGATTGTTTTAACCAATGGGGAGAACATCGAACCGCAACCGATAGAAGACGCTTGTTTGCGATCGCCCTACATTGATCAAATCATGTTAGTGGGACAAGACCAGCGCAGCATTGGAGCATTAATTGTTCCCAATTTTGAAGCCTTGGAAAAATGGGCAGCAAACCAGAATGATAATATTACTGCCTCCAGCGGTCAAAAAATTGACTTAGAGAGTAAAATGATCCAGGATTTATTTCGGCAAGAATTGAATCGGGAGGTAAAAAACCGTCCCGGTTATCGAGCCGATGACCGAATTGGCCCATTCCAATTGATTATCGAACCCTTTTCCATTGAAAATGGCATGATGACACAAACTCTAAAAATCCGTCGTCACGTCGTCACGGAACAGTATCACGATATTATTGACGGAATGTTTGCCAAATAATTCCATCTGCAAACTATACAAAGTGAACGCGAAATTTTTATGGATGTCTCCAACCCTCAATTGCTTTTAAAACGTGGTGTTAACGTTAAAGTCATCGTTACTCCCCTCTGGAAAGATGAAGTGCAACAGCAACTACAAGCTCAGATTAATCAACTTGATCAGCAACTGCAACAACTAGATGTAGAAGGACAAAGGGCAATTTCCGCAATTCAAAAACAAAGTTTACAACCACCAGGACCCCAGACTCTCCAACAAATTGACAATATCCAACTTCAGGTTAATCAAAAGAAAAGTGAATTTTTAGAACAAAAAAATCAATTGCTGCAAAATCTCCAGCAAGTGCAGTTTCTAGAGTTAGATCAAGAAGTTAACCAATTTCAAATGGAAGGCTTTTTTCGAGTAGAACCAGGAGACAACTTGATTAGCAAAATGCAAGTTGAAGTAGTTTTACGTGATGGTATTGTCGAAGAAATTCGCGGTGATATCTAGAATTTGAAGGGAACAGGGAACAGGGAACAGGGGAGATGGGGAGGATGGGGGAGATGGGGGAAATATTTTCTTGTTATCCTCTTGAACTTCTAAACTCCTGAACTCCTGAACTTCTGAACTTCTGATAGCGAAGCGTGGCGTAAGCCATACTTCTGCCTAATTACAGTTGGTGCTAAATTTATTTTGGGTTGGACTTTTAGAGAAACATTGTACTTGGAATCCAGCCCAGATAATTTCCCAGACTGGGGGAGAACTGACTAAGAGCGATCGCCCAAAGCGGCTCATTTCTACTCGGTATTTAATCGCACCTACAGAATGATTTTTCGCTGGCTTGGTTTGAATAATCGTGACTAAAGCTTGATTCGGTTGGGGATATGCCACCACTACCTGGGGTTTTCCTGGCACTGATGTCACTTCATCCAGGAGATTCAAAGCCAGGTTTGCAGGATTACTGCCTTGGAGAACAGAATTAATACTGTTTAAAGGAATAGTTTTATAATGGGAACGATCAGGGTAAGCGAGCAGTTCTGAAGATTCCTGTTCTATAGATAACAGTTGCTGTTGTCCATTGGCAGTCCCAGTAATTAATGCCCGTGGTTGATGCTGGATCATATACACTCCAGCAGCAGTGGCAAAAACGCTGAAGATCAAAATTAAAAAGAATTTCAACTTTGCCGACATAGTAATAGTATTAAAGGGGAATTTGAAACAGGTTAAGCACCAATTTTGAGCTTTAAATTCAATTTTCGCCCCAAGCCACTGCTAATAAGCAAATTTTGTGTGTGAAGAAGTGGTGAGGAGCATGATTATATATTGACACCCATTGTGGGTTTAAGTTCCAAAGGCAGGAGAATTTTGGATTTGAGATTTTGGACTAATTGACCCCACACCCCACAGCCTACACAGGAACTACCAAAAAATCCTCATGCCAGGATACAATTCGATCTGGCAACAACTGTTAAATTCCATAAAATTATTGATTCTGAAACCACCATTATGAGCATTCATGAAGTATTTATGCCGGCGCTGAGTTCCACCATGACAGAGGGAAAGATTGTCTCTTGGGTAAAATCGCCAGGGGATAAAGTGGAAAAAGGCGAAACAGTGGTGGTTGTTGAGTCGGATAAGGCTGATATGGATGTGGAATCTTTCTATGAGGGATTTCTAGCCCATATTATAGTACAAGCTGGTGAAACAGCCCCAATTGGCGCTGCGATCGCTTACGTAGCAGAAACAGAAGCGGAAATCGAAGCTGCTAAGGCTATGGCTGGTGGAGGTAGTGTAGTGGCTGAAACACCCGCACCTGTACCCGTGGCGGCAGCCGCAGCCGTAGCCACACCTGCTACAGCCTCTCAAAATGGTTCTAACCATCGGGAAGAACGGTTAGTAGTGTCACCCCGCGCTCGCAAGTTAGCAAAAGAACTCCGGGTTGATTTAAATAACCTCAAAGGTAGTGGTCCTTATGGTCGCATTGTGGCCGAAGATGTGGAAGCTGCTGTTGGTAAAGTTCAGCCACCCACTACCCCTGCTGTCACTCCAACTCAACCGACACCACCTGTTATTTCAGCCGCACCCCCAGCACCTGCAAAACCAGCCGCTGTCACTGCACCAGTTGTTAGCAGTGCCGTTCCTGGTCAAGTAGTACCATTAACTACTCTGCAAAATGCAGTGGTACGTAATATGGTGACAAGTCTATCTGTACCTATATTCCATGTTGGTTACACAATTACCACTGATGGATTAGATAAACTTTACAAGCAAATTAAATCTAAAGGTGTGACAATGACGGCGCTATTGGCCAAAGCTGTAGCGGTGACATTGCAAAAACACCCATTACTCAATGCCAGCTATTCAGACCAAGGAATTGTGTATCATCCCAATATCAATATTTCTGTAGCTGTAGCGATGGATGATGGCGGTTTGATTACACCAGTATTGCAGAAAGCAGATCAAGTAGATATCTATTCTCTATCTCGTAATTGGAAATCTTTGGTAGACAGGGCTAGAGCAAAACAACTACAACCAGAAGAGTATAACAGCGGTACTTTTACCCTTTCTAACCTGGGGATGTTTGGTGTAGATACATTTGATGCGATTTTACCACCTGGACAAGGTTCAATTTTAGCGATCGCCGCAGCCCGTCCGCAAGTTGTAGCCACCTCAGATGGTTTATTTGGTGTACGTCAACAAATGAAAGTTAATATTACCTGTGATCACCGCATTATTTACGGCGCTCATGCGGCAGCATTTTTGCAAGATTTAGCGAAATTGATTGAAACCAATCCTCAATCTTTAACACTTTAACGTCACAGTTTTAAAACTCAATAAATATAGCAGTTGCCAAAATCATTAAAAGTAGCTTAAATTCTTCAATCCTGAACAGCTTACGCCACTTTGGGCGATGATACGAGAGTTTTAAAAAGCTAACTGCTATATTAATTTGCAACTTGGAGTTTTTTAAATTCCAAGTTTTTTTTTAATTTCATTAAATCAAATTAAATCCCCAACATTAAATGTTTTTCCTGTGACTGTTACTGTGTCAGTTGGTGTTAATTTCCGTCCCCGTCTAGTTTCAACTGTGCCATTAACTTTGACATCACCATCAAGAATCATCAGTTTAGCCTGACCGCCAGTTGAGGCTATACCTAATAACTTTAAAAACTGATCTAGTTTAATCATCTTTTATTTACAGGTCTAAAATTAGCAGCATAGTTGAAAAAATTGTTGAGTTTATACACATTTGTGTATAAGTTTAGATGCTATGTTCAACGCGGCTAAGACGTTCTGAGTAACTTTTCATGACTTGTATAGCAAACATCGGTGTTTCTTGAATAACAAAGAGAAAACTGTATTCATCAATAAAAGCAAGTTTGCAATTAGTTTTGGCGATTGCAGTATAGGTTCTCTGTTTTATTCCTACGAGTACACCTGCACCAAAAACCTCACCTGCTTGTATTGTTTCTACAACTTTGTCATTAACTAATATCTCCACTTCTCCTTCGAGAATACCATACATAAAATCACCAGACTGTCCTTCTTCAAAGATGATTTCACCTGATGAAAATGCTTTCGGGTCTGGTTGTTTCTGAAAAATGCTGATTGTTGCTACAGGACTTAACATAAAAGTGTCACCAGCGATAAATGGGTATGGGTAATAGTCAGAGCCGAGAAAAGTATACTATTTTTCTCAGCATTAATTCTATTTTCCCCAACAAATAATAGTCCTGTATCCTAGTTAAATTGTCACTTAGCCGTATCCAGTCCGGCTAATTACTGTTTAGCAATCATTATTTGTTATTAGCTAAAAAATGCAAAGGTGGGCATTGCCCACCCTAATTTAACCTTTAACGCAAAGCACTTGTTTGAGTGTAGCCACAACTTCTACTAAATCAGCTTGATTTTCCATTACCTGTTCAATGGGTTTATAAGCACCAGGAATTTCATCCAAAACTCCCGTATCTTTACGGCATTCTACACCCTGTGTTTGTTCAATTAAATCATCAAGAGTATAGACATTTTTTGCTTTATTTCTTGACATTAATCGCCCTGCGCCGTGGGAGCAGGAACAAAAGCTATGAGCATTACCTTTGCCTTTAACAATGAAAGATTTTGCTCCCATTGAACCAGGAATAATACCATAATCTTCTGTTTGAGCGCGGACTGCTCCTTTACGAGTTACATATACATCTTCGCCAAAATGTACTTCTTTTTCGGCGTAATTGTGATGACAATTTACCTCTAATAAAGGTTTAGTAACTTTTCCTCCTGTGAGATGTTTTTCGACGATTTTTTTAAATCGTGCCATCATGACATCACGGTTAAAGTGTGCGTAATTTTGCGCCCATTGTAAATCTTTCCAGTATGCTTGGAATTCTGGTGTACCAGCAACAAAGTAAGCTAAATCTGGATCAGGTAATTTTTCACCTGCCATTTTTGCTAATTCTTTGGCTGTATTAATATGACATTGTGCTAGCTTATTTCCAATGTTGCGAGAACCGGAATGCAACATCAGCCAAACTTGGTTCTCTGTATCGAGACAAACTTCGATAAAATGATTTCCTCCCCCCAGAGAACCCATTTGTTTCATGGCTTTGCTTTCTAAGTCTTGCACACCACGATGCAAGTTAGAAAAATCGCGCCATTTTTGCCAGTTGGTAACTGATTTTTCTACATCTTTGTTTTCATTGAATCCTGTGGGAATTGCTGCTTCAATATCTAGGCGAATTTTCTTTAGTTTGCCTTCTAATTGTTCAGCAGTAAATTGTGTTTTAATGGCACTCATACCGCAACCAATGTCTACGCCCACAGCCGCCGGAATAATCGCATCTTTGGTAGCAATAACTGAACCAACTAATGCGCCTTTTCCTAAGTGAACATCGGGCATTAAGGCAACGTGCTTAAATACAAATGGCAGAGATGCAACATTCTTGGCCATTTTGGTTTCATCTGAGGCTAAGGGATGATTTGCCCAAGATAAAACGGGTGATGGAGTGTTAATTCCTAATTGTTCGTAGGGCATAATACAAAGTTAAAATTTAAGGGGAAAAATTCAAAAAGCTAATTTTGATTTGATGGTAAGTCAGCAAAAGAAATTACATTTTTCATGGTATTTTTAGATTTAAAATCTACTATATTACATATATATTACATAAATAGCTTATCTGTCAATAGATAAAAAATTGAGTGTTACATTGTTGGCACAAGTGTGGATATGTTAGAAAAGAGAGTCAGAAATAAAAAAGCGTAGCTATATCCCATTGTGGGTATTAGTCAATTTATCCTGTATTTATCTGTGATAATGTGATTAGGGGTGTAATCGACATCAAGATGCACCAAAATAGATCATAATAATTGGTGAGGATGTGGGTTCACCAGTTTGTGGCATGAGTTTAAAGGCAGTTTTGTTTGATTTCAATGGTGTCATCATTAAAGATGAGCCAATCCATCTACAGCTGATAGATGAGATTCTGTTGCAGGAAAATATGCAGCCGCAAAAGTTGCAGGAACGTCAAATTTGTCTGGGTAGGAGCGATCGCACTTGTTTTCAAGACCTGCTGAAAAATCGTGGTAGAGTGGTGACAGAAGAGTATTTAAGCCAGTTGCTCAACCGCAAAGCTCAAGCTTATGTGTCAAAAATCGCACAACTGGAAAAGCTGCCTTTGTACTCTGGGATAGAAGACTTAATTTTTCAGGTGCGATCGCAAAGTCTTAAACTAGGGTTAGTTAGTGGTGCTTTGCGTCAAGAAATAGACTTGGTGCTAGAACGCGCTAAATTAACTGAATATTTTCAGATCATTGTCGCTGGGGATGATATTAATACCAGCAAACCCCAACCAGAAGGTTATCTGCTGGCTGTGGAACGACTTAATCAAGTTTATCCAGATTTAAATTTACAATCCCATGAATGTTTAGCCATTGAAGATACACCTGCGGGTATTCAAGCAGCCAAACGCGCTCAAATGCAAGTTGTCGGTGTAGCTAATACTTACCCCTTCCATATTATGCAACGTCAAGCCAACTGGACTGTGGATTATTTGATTGATTTAGAATTGGAACGGGTACAGGAAGTTTATTTGCAAAAAGACTTAAAATCTGACGTTGCTGAATCAGAAAAGAAATAATGAAAGCAGAGTATTTACAATAATAATTTTAAAGAATATTTGAAAAAATTGCTAATAGTTCTTCTCTAGATGAATCGAGGTTTGATTTACTTACAAAATATGCTGGATTTGGTTTGACTTGCAACCTATACCATACCAGCTTGAAAAATCTGATTAGCAGTAAGATTTAATTCAGGAAAATTTGGGGAGATAATGCGCTCATGATCTCGAAACTTAGTAATTTGATATTCTCCATCAACCAAGTTACAAATAGATATAGTTGGTTGTTTAGGATTACCGATAAAATTACGTCCACCCAAAGCTGCATAATCTACAATCCAATATTCAGGAATTCCCATTTCTTCATAATCAGCATATTTCAAGTAGTAATCATCACGCCAATTAGTTGAGACAATTTCAATCACCAAAGGTATTGATGCACCTAAACTAAGAATGGATTGTTTTTTCCATAATTGTTCATTGGCTAAATTTGCACGGTTTAGCACCAACACATCTGGAAAATAACCAGAATCTTTACCATTAGGTCTAACTATAGCTTGGTTGGGGATAACATAAGGCAGGTCTAATCTGTCAATTGTAGCACTGAGCTTGATGGTCAAAAACCCTTTAACTTCTTCATGATCTCCTACTGGTTGTGCCATTTCTATAATATTCCCATGATGTAATTCGTAACGTACCCCGGAATTTTCATGTAGCCAATCAACAAATTCCTCGAAGGTAACAACATTAGCTAAAGCTTGGGTCATGGCTTTTGAGAATTACGTATCATAAAAATAATAGCTCTAAATTAAGTGATTTGACAAATTTGATTTCGGAAATATACGTAGAGTGAGAATTATTTATCACAACGTGGTGATGATGGACTATGGTTGCCCTAAAATAGTAGTTTGTCAGTAAGCATTCAGCCGTCAGCCGTCAGCTATGTACCTGAAATTTGGAAATACAAAGAATGAAAAGAAACAGAAGCATATAAAATTTCTAATTAAACCGTCTGAATCCTTGCTATTGGCTGATTACTGATAGCTGAATACTGACTAAAAAACTGAAAATACTCATAATTCATTACTAATGTTATCTGTACTTGATTCAATCAATCCTTGGGTAGTAGGTGTAGGACTAAACGCAATCTTGTTGGGAATAGTGGCGATTATTCCCAAAAAATTGCTCACTCCGGCGGGTATCTTCCATGCTTGGTTATTGGGTGTAATTATTTGGGGAACATTAGGCTGGACAGGATATCTAGTGGTAGTGTTTTATTTCATTGTGGGTTCTGGGGTAACGCGCATTGGAATGGCACAAAAGGAAGCAGCGGGAATTGCGGAAAAACGTTCTGGTGCTAGGGGTCCAGAAAACGTTTGGGGTTCGGCGTTAGTTGCGGCTTTGTGTGCTGTGGGAGTATTGTTTTTACCTGAGTGGAAGTTTTTGCTGTATTTAGGCTATGTAGCGAGTTTTAGTACCAAATTATCGGATACAACAGCCAGTGAAGTGGGTAAAGCCTATGGAAAGCGTACTTTTTTGATTACCACACTGCAACCTGTGGCTAGAGGTACAGAAGGGGCAGTAAGCTTAGAAGGGACTTTAGCAGGTATTGTGGGATCAGTAGCGATCGCACTGGTGGCTTGGGGTGTAAACTTAATTGATATCTTAGGAATTGTTTGGTGTGTAATCGCCGCATTTATAGCTACTAATTTAGAAAGTGTAATTGGTGCAACATTACAATCTAAATATACTTGGCTTACCAACGAGGTTGTAAACATCTTCAATACACTCATTGGGGCTATTTCAGCCATTATTTTGGCTTTCATCTGGCAAAGTATATTTGTTTAAAACTTTACTGAAAACTAAAATCTCTTAACAGCAAATCTGCTGTTTTTTTTATATATATTGCATCATAATATACGAACAGTGCGGTAATAACCTACACTTGCTATTAATGGTTTTTATCTAAATTTTATAATTATTTATATAATTATTTATTTTTCGCCTATCTAATTCATAGAATCTTTATTATTATGAACCATAATTTCCTGCGGTTTTATCTATTATTTAATGGAAAACTTGTATAGATTTTTAGCGTTTTCCTCATATTTATTTCATGGAATCTTCATCATTTTTTACAATCAATGACGAACAAATCGACCTTTATCAAGTAATTCAGTATTTACAAGTATCTGGTAAACTGAATCAGTTTATTAGTGATGTTCTGCGTCAGTACGTCTTGGAACAAGAACTAGAAACCAGAAATGATATCGAGATTAGTACGGCATTAATTGAACAAGCAATAATTGATTATCGCTTAAAAAACCAACTCACAGATCCTGAACAATTTCAAGAATGGTTAAAAAACAATGGTAGTGATTACGCTACATTTCATGCTTCAGTTACATTTAGCTTCAAATTAGAAAAACTAAAAGCATTAATTGTAGAACCAAAACTACCAGAATACTTTATTGAACGCAAGATTTATTTAGATAGAGTGGTACTCTCTCGGATTATGGTTGATAACCGAGAACTAGCGGAAGAACTACACACTCAAATTGAAGAAGGTGGCAGTTTTGAACAACTAGCAAAAGAGTATTCATTAGCAGATGAGCGAATTTTTAACGGGATGATGGGTCCAATTAGTCGCGGTAGTTTACCGGATATGTTGCGGGCGGCTGTGGATGCTGCAACTCCTGGAAAATTGATAGGACCAATTGAACTAGAAGGGAGTTTCAGTTTGTTTAGATTAGAAAACATTCTGCCAGCATCTTTAGATAATACTCAATTCAAACAATCACTACAAAATGAGTTATTTGAAAAATGGCTAGGGGAGAAAATTCAAAACCTGACAGTCAAATTACAAGTGAGCTAAATATTCTGAATAATCAATCACAAGTAAATGTGCTAGATACTCTACCCTGGAATCAGCCTCCATTATGCTGGTTAACTCCTGAACAACAAATCCGATTAAAGAATCAGTCAGAAATTCATCAATATAAACTTGGAGAAAAAATTTGGTCAACAGAAACAGGAGAATATCAATTTTTTATTGTTACTGGTAAAGTTCGTTTACGGGATGAAATGAGTAAACCTGTAGCGACTTTACAAGAGGGCGATTGGTTTGGTGATTGTCAGCCAATATTCACTGATTGTAAAGCGGTAGCCGCTAGTAAGGAAGTAGTAACTGTGTGTTGGAATTCATCACTTTGGGCGAAGTTTTCTAACCCTCAAATTGATGAATTTTGGAATGTAAAAGATGAAAAAATAGGTGACAGGGAACAGGGAACAGGTGACAGAGGGGAGAAAGTAGAAAGAGAAATTTTTTCTTCATCTACTACATCTTCTTCACCTTCTGAACTGTCACCTGTCACCTCTCACCTGTCACCTTCATATCCTTTCATCACAAGTGGTAATACTGCGGCTGCTTGTTTAGTCATGGTGGCACAATATTTAAATAATGCTGTGCAACTGGAATGGGTGCAACGTCAATTGCGGGGACAACGCCCCAAAAATGTGATAGAAACGGCAGAAAAGTTAGGGTTAGTTTTGCGAGGTTTGCAGGTAAATTGGGATGAATTACGACAGTTATCATTTCCAGCCTTATTACTGTGGAAATCCGAATCTGTTAGTAGTTGGGTTGTAGCTTATGGGATGAAAGGTAATAGTTTAATTATTGCCAATCCTCTGAATTTTGAATGTGAATATTTAACCCAATCGGTAGTAGAGGCTGGTTGGGATGGTAAATTATGGCAAGCGGAATTAATTTCCAAACAAGAAAAATTTAATCTTTCTTGGTTCACTCCCGCAGTTTGGAAATATCGGGTATTGTTGGGTGAGGTATTGCTGGCTTCCTTTACTTTACAGTTGTTAGGTTTAACGACACCGCTGATTACCCAAGTCATAATTGACAAGGTGATGGTACAGGAGAGTTTAGCCACTCTTGATGTGATGGCGATCGCACTATTGTTAGTCGCTATATTTGAATCTATCCTGGGTATGCTGCGGCTATTTATCTTTACCCACACAGCACGGCGTTTAGATTTGAGTTTATCAGCCCAACTTTTTCGCCATTTAATGCGTTTACCCCTGGCTTATTTTGAGTCTAGGAGAGTGGGAGATACAATAGCCAGAGTTCAGGAATTAGAACAAATTCGCCAATTTCTCACGGGTACAGCCTTAACGGTTATTCTCGATAGCATCTTTGCTGTGGTGTATCTGGGATTGATGTTTTATTACAACATTCCCTTGACATTTGTAGCCTTGGCTGTGTTACCATTATTTGCGACTTTAACAATTGTTGCTACACCAATTTTGCGAACTTGGCTAAATGAAACCTTTAACCGCAGTGCTGACAGTCAATCATTTTTAGTAGAGACAGTCACAGGTATTCATTCAGTCAAAGCCCATGCAGCAGAACCAGTAGCAAGAGAACGATGGGAAGGCTTATTTGCTCGCTTTATCCGCACTGGTTTTAAAGCTTCTACAACTTCAAATATTAGCAGTAATATAGGTGATTTTCTTACCAATTTTTCGACATTGCTAATACTTTGGTTTGGGGCAAAATTAGTTATTGACCATCAACTTACAGTGGGTCAATTAATCGCCTTTCAAATGTTATCGGGGAGAGTCACAGGACCCCTATTACGTCTAGTACAGTTGTGGCAAAATCTCCAACAGGTGCTATTATCGGTAGACCGTATTGGCGATATTCTCAACGCTGCACCAGAAGCGGAAGCAGGAACAGGTTTAGTATTACCACCGCTTAAAGGTGAAGTTAAGTTTGATCAAGTTTTCTTTCGCTACAGTCCCAATACCGAACCCGTATTGAAGGGAATTTCTTTTGATGTTGAACCAGGACAGTTTGTAGGAATTGTAGGACGTAGTGGTTCTGGTAAAAGTACCCTTTCCAAACTTTTACAACGCCTTTATCAAATTGAATCAGGACGCATACTTATTGATGGTTTTGATCTCAAAAGTTCTGATTTAGCATCTTTACGTCAACAAATTGGCGTGGTTCTCCAAGAAGACTTTTTATTTAATGGTTCTATCTTGGAAAACATCAGTTTAGGAAATCCAGATATTACCGCCGAAGAAGTTGTAGAAGCGGCAAGATTAGCCGTAGCACATGATTTTATCAGTCAATTACCTTACGGTTACGAAAGCAATGTTGGTGAAAGAGGTACAGCTTTATCTGGTGGTCAAAGACAAAGAATAGCTTTAGCAAGGTTGTTTCTTTCTTCAGCACCAATTTTAATTTTAGATGAAGCAACCAGCGCCTTAGATAGTGAAACAGAACAGCAAGTTTTACAAAATTTGCAAAAAGTTTCAGCTAATCGTACCGTGTTTTTAATTGCTCACCGTTTTGCACCTTTAAAACGCGCAGATTTAATATTAGTCATGGAAAAAGGTATCATTGCTGAACGGGGTACACACGCCGGATTATTGCAACAAAAAGGTTTGTACTGGTCACTTTATCAACGACAACAGGCGAATATTTAAGTAGAAGACGTTCATTGTCTCTAACTCCCCAGATCCCCGACTTCTTAAAGAAGTTGGGGATCTATTTTATTTTCTATATCGAAAAAAAGTGACGTTGTATAAGAAAATAATAGGAACAACCTCACTTGCTAAAAGTTTTACAAATGACGACCAGAAAAATTTTAACTGGACTGGATTCAAAAACTTACGAACACCCTTTTGACCAGCAAGCTTTGGGTTCTTTACAAAAAATGCCGGGTATATCACCAATACTCAAAAAAATTAATGAATATGGTATTGATCGTCTTTTAAGATTACAAAGTCTTGGTAGTGAAATCAGAGTGACAAATCGTAATTTTCCTAAATTATATCAAGCACTGGTAGAAACTTGCGAAATTCTTGATGTTTCTCCTTTGCCTGAATTATATTTGTTTCGCGGTACAGGTTATATTCAAACTTATGTTGTGGGAGTAGAAAAACCTATAATTGGTGTAAACTTAGAAGCTATGGAATGGCTAAATGCAGAGGAATTACTGTATGTTTTTGGATATGAAATTGCTCGGATTAAGAGTAAACATATCACGTACCATCAAATGGCAATTGTGATGCCTGCTTTAAAAATTTTATTGAGTAGCACCACCTTGGGAATTGGTGGTTTAGTTGCTAGTGGAATTGAATTAGGTTTGTATAATTGGGTCATGATGGCCAGATTAACTGCTGATCGTGCGGGTCTGTTGGCGTGTCAAGATATGAATATTGCGACAACTACTTTGATGAAACTTGCTGGTTTACCTGAAGAATATTTAACTGATAATGTAATTGAAGATTTTGTAATTCAGTCCCGTGAATTTGCGTCCAATAATTTTGATAATCTGGATCAGGTGACAAAAATATTAAGCTATTCCGAATCTAAACTGTCTTGGATAGTCATGAGAACTGGGGAATTATTAAAATGGTATGATTCAGGTGAATATGATCATGTGCTTGAAGGAAATGAAAATTTAAAAACTTCAGAAGACATAGAAAATAATAATTCAGAAAAAGAAGGTTGGAATTTTATGTCTTCTTGGTAAGCTATTAAACATTTAAGTTGCACATTGAGGGGGCAGGGGAGCAGGGGAGAGGGGGAGGAGGATTCACGGTTTTTCCCTAAAATTAAAAATTACGAATAACCAATTCCCTATTCGCTTTAAAGTCATAACTATCAAAATGAGGGATTATGTTCATAATCCCAGCATTTATCATTACGCCAACTTTTACCTTTTTGCTGACATTTGTCTTGGTCTTTAATACCAGGAATTGAGGTAGGGTGAATAGTGTTTAAGCTGGATGTAACATAAGACATCATGAAAGAACCTGTATAGAAACCACAAAATATTAAAGTTCCAAAAAAAAACGTAAAGCTGACATACTTAACAGCAGATAAAACAGAGAAGTTGAGTTTTTTACTATGGCTGGGCAAACGCATATATTTCCTCAGTGTGGTGTTGTTGGTAGATAACACCCTGGGAATGTTTACGGGCTGATTAATTTGATTTGTAGAATTTATTTATGGCAGAAAAGAGGAGTTATTTCTGTTATCTGGTAACTCTGTTAATCTCTTTGGGGATTTAAAAATTAAAGATTAAAGATAATCAGTGGGGTCTTAAACCTGCCACTGATTTAAATTCAGGAGTCAGGAGTTATCATAAAGGGGTATTGAGGTTAAATACTTCTAAAATTTGTCGGCAAATTTGTTTAAGTTTTTCGCCAACATCAGGGGAAGGTAGAGATTCACCTAAAAAATTCCATTGGTCTACGGTTGAAAGTTGCCATACTTGGCCACGATGGTCAAATCCTGATACTTCAATACCAATGGCTCGCCGAGATTTGTTGATAGAATCTTGATAAAAACGGATTTGAATTAAAATGCTGCGGCTGCGCCAAGATTTGCTAATTCCGGGAAAGTGAAACCCGATGTCTATGGATTCTGGATCTATTAGTTCCCTGGTTTCTGGGTCATTTTGCCATGGTTTAAGATCCGATTTGGCATCAGGAAACTCAAATTTGAACAAATTTACCACGGTAGCAATCTTGCTGGCCAGTTCAAGGTTTGTTGCCTGTTCAGCTGCATTCACGTCAAAATTCTCCTAATCGTGCATCGGCCTGTGGGGGATGTGAAAACAGAAAAACCGCCAAAAGGCTTATCTTATTAGTGTTTCAGCTTATCAAGAAGATTGGAAATTTAGCAAGAGTGAATGAAGATTTCCTCACATTTTCTTGAGTAATTATACTTAAAAAATGTCTCTAAGCACTAAAAACTCTGCCTTTTGACTGGGGAGACAAAAATTTTTTTGGTGGAGTTTAGCGAATTTTCGACAAAAACCTTTGTTGACTGGAACGATAAATTACAATAACAACTGTAAAGCTGCAAACAAACAGTAAATTAATTTTCGTTTATGGTGCGTCAACGCTCTTTTTTGTCACTGATTCTTGTACTATTGACCACATTCCTAATCAGCTGTGGCAATCCTAGTGTTGCTACTGCACCTCCATCTTACACATCTGCTCAATTGGTGAAAATTCAGGAATATGTTCCTGGTATTCAGGTGGTGCGCGATCGCTCAACAGAACTGGAAAACCTGATTCAAAGCGGTGAATGGATCAAGGTGGGTAATTTTATTCATGGACCAATGACGGAAGCTAGGCTAAATATGACTTATGTCATCCCCAACCTAGTACCCCAAGATCAACCCAAAGCCAGACAAATAACAAAGGATTTATTGGGTCATCTGGTGAAAATTGACCAAGCAGCTGGTGTGGGTAACACTGAGCGGGCGTTAAAAAACTACAATAATGTTTTTGTCGATTTTGACAAATTCCTACAATTGATTCCCAAAGAAGGTGACAGTTGACAGGTTACAGGGAATAGGGAATAGGGAATAGGTGACAGGTGACAGGTGACAGGTGACAGAAGGCAAAAGGCAAAAGGTAATAGATTATTCTCCTCTGCTCCTCTGCTCCTCTGCTCCTCTGCTCCTCTGCTCCCCTGCCCCTCTGCCCCTCTTACCTACTCTGAGTCATGAGTCACAAAACGCTAGGGTAATGGAGTGATAGGGTGAAGGGGTAAACTCTTCATTCTTCATTCCTCACTGTTCACAAAAGTCATGAATGTAGTAATTATCGGTTGTGGTGTAGTTGGGGCGGCGATCGCCTATCAACTCAGTCAAGTCAAAGGTCTAAATATCACTGTTTTTGACCAAAATCAACCTGCACAAGCTTCAACAGGTGCTGCTCTCGGTGTTTTAATGGGCGTAATTAGCCATAAAATCAAGGGTAAAGCTTGGCAAATGCGCCAAGAAAGCATTAAACGTTATGAAACCTTGATTCCTGAACTAGAAGGGATTACAGGGCGCAAAATCCCTTGTAACCGTCAGGGAATTGTGATGCTGTTGTCGGAAGACTCGGAACACCCTTTAGCCAGTGGTGTGGAAGCGATGACAGAATGGGAACAGTTACGGGAAGTTCGCAAATCTCAAGGTTGGCAATTAGCAGTTTGGGACAAAGATAAACTTCAAAAATTTTGTCCACAAATTAATCATCCCACTATTATTGGTGCTGTCTACTCTCCCCAAGACCGTCAACTCAATCCTACTGCTTTAACATTAGCGTTGGTAGATGCGGCTCAACGCAATGGCGTAAAATTTAAATTTGGTGTAACTGTCAACAATAAACAAGCTCCTTCATCTCAAATAATACAGATATCACCAAATGTAAGTGAGCAACTTAAGTCTATTGAAACTTCAGAAGGTACAGTTAACGCTGACTGGTTCATTGTTGCTGCTGGCTTGGGTTCAACTGCCCTGACTACACAATTAAATCGCAAGGTGCATATCCGTCCGGTTTTGGGGCAAGCTTTATATCTAAGTTTAGGAAGAGTTTTAGGAAATCCTGATTTTCAGCCTGTGATTACTGGTAATGATATTCATCTTGTGCCTATGGGCAGTGGTGATTATTGGGTGGGTGCAACGGTGGAATTTCCCAATGATGCCGATGAGATATCTGCAAAGAAAGAATTGCTGGAATCTTTACAAAAACAAGCGATCGCATTTTGCCCAGATTTAGCCGCAGCTAAAGTTGTCCGCACTTGGTCTGGTTTACGTCCCCGTCCCGAAAATCGCCCAGCACCAGTTATTGATAAACTTTCTGGTTTTAGTAATGTTGTCTTAGCTACAGGTCACTATCGCAACGGTGTTTTACTCGCACCAGCCACAGCTTTAGCAGTGCAGAATATGATCATTTCTCAAGGTTCTTAGTATTAGGTTACAGGTTGCAGGTTACAGATTGATTAATCCATTTTTCAATTCTTATTTAATCCTGTAAATCCTTAAATCCTGAACGGTTACTTTATTCCTTAATTTTGACTTTTGACTTCCCGCAGGGTGTCCTGATTCTGACAAATAATATTTGATTAAATATTTTATGATAGTCCTTCCTTATCAAGATGCAGTATATCAGCTTTTCGGGCGGAAGTCAATAGATTTCTCTCTTATAATGGGATATTTTTCATATATTCAACTTGTCACCAATGGGATGTGGGTGTTGGTTGAATGGGTAGGGATTTAGCAGTGCTAAACCCGTACTGATACATCCTAGCAATGTGCTACCTGCATTAATAATCAAGTTCATCAGGATTAACGCCTAATTGACGCAACCTTTGAGCTAGTATTTCCGCTTTTCTTTGTGCTTGAGTTGCTTCTTGTTCAGCAACAATAGCTCTTTCTTTAGCAGCAGCAGTTGCTTCCATAGCAGCGGCAACTTCTTCTGTAGGTTCAGGAATTAATTCTCCATCAAGAGTAAACCACCTTAACCACAACTTAGAAATACCACGAAATGAACCTTGCCATAATCCTAAACTTAAACCTAATTCTGGCATTGGTAAAAGTCCGTCAATTAAATTCATTGGTTCATAATGACCACCAACTAAATGAAATGCGCGGAGTTCATTGGTATAACGACTAAAAACAATGTAGTAAGGAATCCGCAAAATGCGTTCATAAACTTCCCATTTTGTGGGAGGTTTATCTTTTTGACTTTGCTTGTTACCTAAATCTTCATCTTCTGTGCCAGGAGATAATAATTCCACTACCACAAAAGGATTTACTGGTTCTTGCCAAGTCACATAACTTAAACGTAAATCGTGACCTTTGTATAACCTAGAAACACCAACTACACCAAACCAATCTGGCCGTTTATACCATAAAGGATGCTCAAGATCGTAGTAAAGATTTAAGTCAGCAGCACTATAAACCAATTCTGGAAGCCAGTTTATAGGTTGAAAAGTTAGGTATAAAAGTAATGGTTGTAAAAAATGAAATTCGTCTGGCAAACCTGGTTCCTCTGGGTTCTCACTAGGTAAATCATACATTGTGGGTAGACTCTCCCAAGGAGGAAGGGGAGGATCTGATTGAGAAGTTAGGGGAGGGGATAAAGTCATAGATAAGTCATAGATAAATTAATAGATGAAATATCTGTTCAATCACTTAAAAACACAATTTCTTTATTTAATCCTGTAAATCCTCAAATTCTGAACATCATTTATTTCTTAATTTTGACTTCCCGAAGGGTGTCCAGGATATCCTGATTCTGACCAAAAATATTTAAATAATTTATGATAGTTCTTCCTTATCAAGATTTAGCATATCAGGTTTTCGGATAGAAGTCAACGGGAATCTCTCTTATAATGCGAGATTTTTTGTAAAAATTCTCTTCCCCATTTATAGGATGATAAAAGAGAATTCAGTAATTAAGGCATCTGTGCGGTGCTGTTGCATTTTCAGGATAGGAAAATAGAGTGGCAATTCAAGAACATAAAATAACAGTAAATTCATTAGAATGGTTTTATCGGGAAGCTGAACCGATTGGTCAAAGTGACTTATTACCAGTGGTATTGCTACACGGCATAGTTTCCCAAAGTTATAGCTGGAGAAATATTATACCAGCATTGGCGGCACAAGGAACAAGAGCGATCGCACCAGATTGGATTGGTTATGGCTTTTCTGGTAAACCGGAAAAACAGGATTTTGCTTACACTTCCGACGCATTTATCAAGGCTTTAGATGATTTCATTCAAGCCATAAAAATAGAACGTTTTTCCTTAGTTGTGCAAGGATATTTAGGTTCAGTTGGTTTACAATATGCCTTGCGTCATCCTGACAAAATAGCCAACATAGCGATTTTAAATACTCCCATTTCCACATCTGCTAAACTACCTTGGAAAATTCAACAAATGGGTTTACCATTAGCAGGTGAAGTCATGACTCAAGACCCATTATTAGTGGATAGAACCTTAGAAGGTGGTTGTCGCTATCGCATCGAAGATAAAGATTTAGATATTTATAGAAAACCTTTTTTGAAAAGTTCTTCATCCGGTCGCAGTCTGCTTTGGACAATTAGAAATTTACAACTTGACAAAGCGATGACAGAAATAGAAACAGGATTTAAAGAATGGCAGAAACCAATTTTATTACAATGGGGAATGATTGACCCTTGGTTATCTGTAGATATGGCTGAAAGTTTTGTGAAATCTGTACCTGATGTTGACATAATCAAACTGAATAATGTGGGACATTATCCCCAAGAACATTATCATGAGGTGATTTTACAAGACCTGTTACCCTTTGTGCGTCGTAATAGCAGGTGACAGGTGACAGGTGACAGGTGACAGGTGACAGAAATAATTGATATCTCGTTCCCATACAAAATATGGGAATGAATTCAATAAAGCACTAACTTCTATTAAATCAGATGCAAAGCTTCTATAGAAGCATTCCCATCTGGAAACTAGGAACGAGATATCTAGCAGGTGACAGGGAACAAGTGAAAAAAATGAACAGTCTTTTATTATCTGGGTTTTGTTATTAGTTGATGTTTTAAGCGTCTTGTCCATTGCTATGAAAATAGAACAATAATAGTCTGTTTATGATGCAGCAATCAATTTTGATAGCTTTGAAATTAACAAGTTTAACTTGGAGTTTTGTTGGTATAACCATATTGTCAGAACCTGTGATGTCTGGTGAACCAATTATTGATAGAAATTGCCGATTTCATGAGAGAAAAAGAGAAACTTTTAAAAATATCACACCTCAAAATAGAGGAATTATCTGGTTGACTAAGCAATTTAAAATCAACAATCAACGCTACTATTTACAAGTGTTGAAATTTCCTGATTCTACAGGAGTTTTTTGTATGGGAATTGCTAATAAAGACCTCCCAAAAAAATTAATAAACTCGGAACTTATTCAAAATAAGCTGATTGAAAAAGTTGAACAAGATACTAATCAACCAAGCGATTATATAGTGACGGTTAAAGGAAGTAAAAATAAAAATATTTTAAGAACTATCTATAGATTAAACCTGAGTAACCCCCAGCAGCCAAAATTAACCCCAATACTGAGAGTATACAAACGTTAAAGCTTTGTTACAAAAATTCACAATTTTTAACCTAATCTGTATCCTTGTCAACAATTGCCGTAACCTGATAATAAGAGTAAATGCAATCATCTGTAAATTGATTAAGGTAGGTTAGGATTCATGGCTTATTCATGGTTTAAAGCCTTTCACATTATCGGCTTTGTGGTTTGGTTTGCAGGGTTATTTTACCTAGTGCGTTTGTTTATCTACCATGTCGAAGCGAACCAAGAACCAGAACCAGCAAAAACGATACTGAAAAACCAGTATCAAATTATGGAAAAGCGTCTCTACCATATTATCACCATTCCCGGAATGATAGTCACGGTAGCGATGGCCATTGGTATTATTTCCACCAACCCAGACTTGTTAAAAGAAACTTGGTTACATTTTAAATTAGGGTTTGTGGGTATCTTACTTATCTATCATCATTATTGTGGTAGGTTGATGAAACAGTTAGCCGCAGATGAATGTAAGTGGAGTGGACAACATTTGCGGGCTTTAAATGAAGCACCGACATTGTTGTTAGTTGTAATTGTGATGTTGGCTATTTTCAAGAATAATCTACCCACAGATATTACAGCTTGGCTAATTTTTGGTTTGGTGATTTTCATGGCTGTGAGTATTCAGATGTATGCCAAAATCCGCAGACGGAATAAAGAGAAGATGATGGCAGAAATGAATCAAGTTAATCAAATCCCTCAAGCACAAAGTTAGTAGAAAGCAGGGGACACAGGAGACTGTATTTTGTAGGATGGGTAGAGCAAATGCAAAACCCATCAAATAAATATTGTTTGTTGAGTTTTGATGTTCATAAATAACCCACCAGCAACTTATCTTTCTAACCGCAGAATAAACCAATATCTTTATAACTTTGCTGTCTTGCGCTGTTGCTTAACCCAACATACAATTTTCTCAATACCAAAAGCATTGCTATTATCAGGGAGTCTCAACTGCAATGACAAAGCAATTATTTAACAACCGTGTGGCTGTGCTTGCAACCATGCACCATAAAGAAAAGGTAATTGCGCCATTATTAGAGCAGGAATTGGGAATTAAAGTTATTATACCACAAGATTTAGATACAGATGCTTTTGGTACATTTACTAGGGATATTAAACGCCCAGATGCACAAATTGCTACTGCGAAACTAAAAGCTGTGAAGGCTTTAGAAATAGCAGGGGAAACTATATCTATAGCTAGTGAAGGTAGTTTTGCGCCTCATCCCGGTTTTCCTTATATTTATGCTAATAGAGAAGTTGTTGTTTTTTTAGATATAGAAAACGAATTAGAAATTATTGGCGAAGTATTTTCCACTGATACAAACTTTAATCATCAGGTTGTTAATAATTTACAAGCTGCCGAAGAATTTGCTGTCAAAGTTGGGTTTCCTGAACATGGTTTAGTGATTTGGTTTGAAAATTCAAATTCTCAAAGTCCAGAAATTATTAAAGGTATTACTACAAAAGAACGATTACAAGAATCTGTCAATTTGGCTTTAAATAATGCCGTAGATGGAAAGCTGCATATAGAAACAGATATGCGGGCGCTTTATAATCCGACGCGGATGAAGAATATAGAGAAAGCTACCCAAGATTTGCTGAATAAAATTAATAGTTACTGTCCTCAATGTTCTACACCTGGGTTCAGTATAGCTGAAAAAATCAAAGGTTTACCCTGTGAAATTTGTCATCAACCTACTTTTTTGACTATGGCGGTAATTTATGAATGTCGAAAATGTAATTTTAGGGAAAAAAAGTTATATCCTGAAGGTAAAAGGTTTGCAGATACTGGACTATGTAACTATTGTAATCCTTAGATAAAAAAGAGAATTCTACAATTGATAATTGATTTAATAAAGCCCCCTCTTGAACGGTTAATGACAAGAGGAGGTTTGGAGCTAAAGTCCGGTAGGGTAATCGGGCTATTTAATATTTAATATTGATTAGCTATTTCTCCAGTCCTCCTTTAGGTAGATAAATTTTTAGCTATTATTATATGTTGGTATAATTGAATAAAAAAAAATCCCTCGATTTCAAATATCAACGAGAGATTGTGGTATTAAAGTTCGTCAGGTGATCGGAATATTTAATTATTTAGTATTTATTGTATGTATGTTGATTCCTCCATTAGATAGATAAATAATTCTTAACCAGTTGAAAATCGTATATTAAACTACTTAAGATAAATTTGATGGAAAATAAAGGACAATTTTTAAGATAAAATTGCGTATAAGTTGATATTTTTATTCTAGAGAAAATTTTTAGGTTGATTGACTTGACACAGAGTTTGACAGTAGTAAAATCTTGTACCATGAACACACTTCAGCAGACTGTATGCTAGTGTGAATTGTTACCAATAATAGATTAAGATGAGGGTTCTATCCTATCAGCCCATTCCGGGTTAGGATTGTAGGTTAGCAACGCTTTGATTAAATATCAATATTGAGTTTTTAAGATTTTATGGACAAAAGTCCACCAGATGGCAGTAGTATCCTCCTCAACGCTTAGGCGAGATTGTCTCCCAGCGTGGGGGAGACATTAGGAGATGTTGATTATGCTCACACAAGATGTTCGCAATTTGTTGGATATTGCCGACTTAAATCAATTGAAATGTGATTTAAATCGTTTGCAACCGGTAGATGTAGGAGAGTATATTTCGGAATTGCCTGAAAAACAAAGGGCGATCGCATTTCGGGTACTGAATAAAACTCAGGCCATAGATGTGTTTGAGTATTTACCCACAGAAATACAGGAAGAACTGATTCACTCTCTCCACGATGTCCAGGTGGTGCAACTGGTGGAGGAAATGAGTCCTGATGAAAGGGCAGAATTGTTTGATGAGTTACCAGCAGGGGTAGTCAAACGGCTATTACAACAACTTAGTAACGAACAAAGACAAGCTACTGCAACGATTCTTGGCTATCCTGAAGGGACTGCTGGGAGGGTAATGACTACGGAATATGTCCGGTTGAGACGGGGATTAACTGTGGGTGAAGCTTTAAGTAAAATCCGCTTGCAAGATGAAGATAAGGAAACAATTTACTATGCGTATGTTACAGATGATAATCGCACTTTAGTGAGTGTTGTGTCTTTGCGGCAGCTATTATTTACTTTTCCCGAAGTTTTAATTAAAGATATTGCCAGTTCCCACGTTGTCAAAGTGAGAACAGAAACCTCACAGGAAGAGGTGGCCAGAATTATGCAACGTTATGATTTAATTGCGATTCCTGTAGTTGACAGAGAAGATCGATTAGTGGGAATTATTACTATTGATGATGTCATTGACATTTTAGAAGAAGAAGCCACAGAAGATATTCAAAAATTGGCAGGTGTAAGTGGTGATGAAGAAGCTTTATCTCCTCCTTTGGTAACGATTCGCAAACGCTTGCCATGGTTGTTAGCGATTATGGGATTATATATTGGTGCTGCTAGTGCGATCGCACCTTTTCAACAAGTAATTGCTGCTGTACCAGTTCTAGCCGTAATTATGCCCATATTTTCTAACACAGGTGGAACTGTGGGTATTCAAGCCTTAACCGTGACTATTCGTAGTTTAGGTGTAGGTGAAGTCACACCCGAAGATACATTAAAAATCCTCCGCAAAGAACTTTTAGCCGGATTAGGTACAGCTATTGCGTTATGTATAACTATGATGTTACTTTCCTTAATTTGGGCTAAACCCCAAGAACGGTGGGTAGCATTAATTGCAGGAACAGTGATGGCAACTAATACAATGGTTGCTGTCACCCTGGGAACTTTATTACCAATGGGTCTAAAAAGGTTAAAGCTAGATCCTGCATTGGTGAGTGGTCCATTAGTGACAACAATGTTAGATACCATTGGCTTTTTAACCTTCCTCAGTATGATTTCCATTGCTTTAAAGGTATTCCACTTCCAAGCTTAATAAGTGAGTAATTGGTGATTAGCAATTATGAATTTCTCCTTATTACTGATTCACAATTACATAAAATCGGAAATCTCAAATTCAAAGTCTTTATGTCTACTACCACCTGGACTCGTCATCATATTTTAACACTCGCTGATTTCACAACTAGCGAATATAACGCTGTTTTACAGACCGCTGCTTCATTTCAAGAAGTATTATCACGCCGAACCAAAAAAGTCCCAACTCTACAGGGACAAGTGGTAGCAAACTTATTTTTTGAACCTTCAACGCGCACCCGTAGTAGTTTTGAGATAGCTGCTAAACGCTTAAGTGCAGACACATTAAATTTTGCTGCGGCTACATCTTCCATGACCAAGGGAGAAACCATTCTGGATACAGCAAAGACCTATTTAGCCATGGGAACAGATATTATGGTAATTCGCCATAAAGAAGCAGGAGTACCCCATGCGATCGCCCAAGAAATGGATCGTTTAGGTGTAAAAGTCAGCGTCCTCAACGCAGGTGATGGACAACATGAACATCCATCCCAAGGATTACTAGATTTATTTACAATTTGTAGTCTAATTGACCATGAAAAACCTAGAATAGAACTATTACAAGGCAAAAAAATTGCCATTGTTGGCGATATTCTTCATTCTCGCGTAGCCCGTTCTAATATTTGGAGTTTAATTGCCAGTGGTGCAGAAGTACATCTAGCCGCACCTCCCACATTACTACCTAAATTTTTTGCTGAATATTTAGGATGCACAGAAAACTCTCAGCGTTTATTTACCCATTGGCAACTAGAACCAGCCTTAGAAAACGCCGATTTTGTCATGACATTGCGTTTACAAAAAGAACGTATGACAGCGCATCTATTACCCAGCTTAAGAGAATATCATCAACTATTTGGCATTACCCGCAGCAAACTGAAATTATGTAAACCCAACGTTAAAGTTTTGCATCCAGGCCCCGTGAATCGGGGTGTAGAAATTAGTTCTGATTTAATGGATGATCCCGAATTTAGCTTAATTCAATCTCAAGTAACAAGTGGTGTCGCTGTACGAATGGCACTTTTGTATTTCATTGGTAGTGGAAGGGCTTAATATGGATCCCATAATTGCTGATAAAATTCGAGGAGTTTTATTTGGTCAAGCCATTGGTGACGCACTGGGATTTGGAACAGAGTTTCTATCTCGTTCTGAAGTAAAATTTACATACCCTCATGGATTAACAGAATACTCACAAATTAGATATTTTTCGAGAATTACTAATAAATTTGAACAACTTGAAGATTGGAGATGGCAACCAGGAGACTGGACTGATGATACAGACCAAATGCTTTGTATTCTTGATAGTTTATTAACCCATCAACAAGTTGATATTCAAGATATTGCCACTCGGTTTCAAAATTGGGCAATCACAGATGGTTTTGGAATTGGTGGTACAGTTTATAAAATTGTCAATGATCCAGAATTTTTATTAGCTCCTCATCGGATAGCAGAAGAATATTGGGAGTCTAAAAATCGCCAAACAGCAGCCAATGGTGGAGTAATGCGAACTTCAGTATTAGGTATTTGGGAATATTTTAACCAAGAAAAAGTTCGTATTAACGCTGAGAATATATGCAAAATTACCCATGCTGACCCCAGGTGTATAGGTTCTTGTATAGCAGTCTCTTTAGCAATTAGTCACCTACTACAAAGTGTAGAAGATATAAATTTATTGGTTGACCAAATAGAATATGATGTCAAGTCATTCCATCCAGAAATAGAGGATTATTTTGCAAAAGCTAAAGCAGATTCCTTAGATTATTTAGACTTAGACGAAGGCTTGAATGCTAACGAGAGTTATAGTTTAAGTTACACATTAAAAACTTTGGGTGCTGGTTTTTGGGCTTTACTTCATGCTGCCAATTTTAGAGAAGGTATTACCGCCATTATTCAAGAAGGAGGAGATGCAGATACAAATGCTGCTGTCGCAGGTGCGCTGCTAGGGGCAAGATTTGGTTATCAAGAAATTGAGTCTAATTTGATAGAGGGATTAATTTACAAACAGGAGTTAGAAGCAAGAGCCAAAGATTTAATTAAACTCATTGATATAACAATTCTCAACTCAACCAGATAATTACAGCATTTTCACTGAGATTTCATCCCCATACTTAAGGGTTATTACGGTTAAACACAAAAAGTGAAGAAGGGTGTTGATTTAATCAAAAAAATTTTATTTACTCCCTACACCCTAATACCGCAAGGCAAAGCTAAAAATCTTATGGAATAAAGTTTTCGTCTATTTTAAATGATTGCTCTATTTACGCCAGACTGTACTAATCTTAGTAAGAAAAAAAGAAAAGATCCTTAACCTGATAAACATCACACCGATTGAAAAATTTTCTATTATTCACCGAAAAGTATTACAGCCAGATGAAAATCAGCTTCTCCCATTATTACTGAACCAAAATAAAACTTTTGTTACCCAATGGAATGCAAATCCAGCTATAATTTATTTCTAGCTGATACATTTCCCGGAGACCTACTGATGAACTCTCTATCTAGCCTTGATGAAGTAGCCCAAGATTTAGAACAAGATCCAAACTCCAAACGCATTAAAAAATTAATATTCTGTGCTTGTAAAAATATTTGGGCAAATGATCAAGAAATGCTAGATAGATATACATTCAAAGAATTAATTCAAGAATTATGCAGCTTAAATCCAAATAGAGAATACTTAAATTATACTTTATCTCAAATTGTCAACAGCCTTAATAAACCAGCCGAATATGCTATCATTGCTAGTATTATTTTGAATAAAATAGATAAATTATATCTGGCAATTAGTAAACCTACAGAAACCATCTTCAATCAATCTGATCAACAGGAATCCACAGAAATTATATCACATCAACCTCAGCAACAAATATCATCCAATAACAATTACATAGACCAATCAATCAACTATCAAATCAAATATGAATATAATCAATTTGATTTACGACAAAATATTATGGCATATACCAACCCTCTGAGGGCTAAAATTGTTATATTCTCTGCACTATATCATAGATTTACTTTTAAAACAGAAGACTGGTTAAAACTCCGAGCCATAGAACTGGATAGTTTATTAGAGAAATTATTTGATTCTTGTTCAACAATCATAGAACTTGAATTGAAAATAAATAACAGTGTAATTTCTTTAGGAAATCAAGATGAAAATGCTCAAACAGCCAGTACAATTATCCGATTCATGAAAAGCTTTTATAGCAATGTTTCAAACACTGCAAAGCAATATCAACAAATTAATAGCTATTCATTTCCAGGAACTCAATCATTGATTAATGATCTTCATCAACCCACACTGACTGATATGGATGATATATATGAAAATGATGTAGATGATAATAATAATACCTGTCAACTGATATTACCACCTACACCAGATATGCTCAAGAAAAAAACTAATGACACTTTCTGATCATTGTTCAGCATGGATTTTTAGAAAAATTATAGTAATTACAAACAGAAAAATATGGATGCCAATGAACTTCTAAAACGGTATGCAGATGGAGAAACAAAATTTACCGAAGCCAACTTAAATGGCGTAAATCTTTTTGATGCAGACTTGATTGGCATAACCTTGAATAAAGCCGATTTGAGTAATGCAATCCTAATTTTTACCTATCTAAGTCGGGCAATTCTGAATAAAGCAAATCTGATTTCTACAAACCTTAGTGGTGCAAACTTAAATCAGGCTAGTTTAATCAGTGCCAATTTGCATGATGCCGATTTGCATGGAGCAAGTTTACAAGGTACAGATTTGCGTAATGCCAATTTAACATTAGCAGATATGCTAGATGCTAACTTAATGAATGCGGATTTGCGTGGTGCCGATTTAAGCGGTGCTAACCTCACAGGTGCGTGCTTGCGTGGTGCTAACCTGCGGGAAGAAAAGAGGATTTACTGTGCCATTCTCCGCGGTACTAAACTACATAAAGCTGACTTGCGGGGTGCTGATTTGACTGGTGCAGATTTATCTAAAGTTGATTTAAGTGGTGCTAACTTAAGCGAGTCAAGCTTGCGGGGTGCTGATTTGCATGGTGCTAATCTGAGTGGAGCAATTTTATACAATGCGTCTTTAAGCGATACTAATTTGAGTGGTGCTAATCTTAACGGTGCTAATTTAATGAATGCTAGGTTGGAAAGATCAAACCTCAGTGAAGCCGAACTTATAGATACTAATTTACAAGGTGCAATTATGGCAGATACTAAACTAACTAGAGCCAATATGAGTAGAGCAAATTTGAGTTCTGCCCGGTTAAGTAGAGCAGATTTAAGTAGGGCTAACCTACGGGAAGCTAACCTTACAGAAGCAGATTTAGTAGATGCTTATCTTGCTAGAACCAACTTAACTAATGCTAATTTAAGTAATGCAAATTTGATCAGAGCAGAAATTAGTAGTGCAAATTTGATGGATACAAATTTGAGTGGTGCAGTAATGCCTGATGGCACAGTTCACTATTAACGTGGTAATGGGTAATTGGTGGGCATTGCCCACCAACAGCTTATCTTTACTCTCCAGTAATAGAAAGTTCACTCACCCAAACTCTAGGACAAACTCCTCCTGGTGTTAATTCTGCTTCTTTCTCTACATAAACAATTGATTTCAAAACTTCCAAGAAATCACCAGCTACTGTTGCCGATTCGATACTAATTCTCTGACCTTTGTTAACTAACCAACCATCAAAAGGCAAAGAAAACGAACCTTGTAAAGCCTTAACACCCGCATGGAGAGCTTGTAAATCATCAATTAAAATCACATTTTCCGCAGTTTCTAAGCTTAATTCTTGTTCAGGTGTACCTGCGGCAAAAACATGATAAAAATTTGGACCCACGCTCACCTTAGCACCAATACTTGCATTACCTGTAGGTTGGGCATTTAACCTTTTAGCTGTTCCCGCACTATGGAGAAAACTGGTTAAAACGCCTTTTTCTATTAACTTTACCTGACGGGTAGGAGTACCTTCACCATCAAAACTTTCTGCACCAATATTAGCGGGATGTAGGGCATCATCATAAACGGAAAGTAAGGGTGAAGCAATTTCTTTACCGATATCATCAGCCTTGGATAAACTTTGATTATCAAGAATACTTTGGGCATTAAATAAGTTAGAAAATGCACCCAATAAACTCAAGAAAGCTTCAGCAGAGAAAACTACTCGATATTTACCAGTTTTGATTTTTTCATAATTCAAATGGCTGATAGTTTTATCGGCAGTTTCTTTGACACAACCAGCAATATCTAAATCAGCTAAATTTTCTTTAATTCGATAAGCACCAGCACTGCGAGGTTTTTTACCTTCTTCTTCAGTTTTGCTATAAAGATAGACGGAAGCTAGGGAATGAGACTCTGTTCTTAAAGCACCTTCACTGTTGAGATAAAAGCGGTCAATATCTCTTTGTGCCAAACCATTATAAGGAACTCCTTTAATGGCAGGATGAGCCGCTAATAGTTCTTTTTCTGCTACTAATAGTTTTTCAATCAGTTCAGAAACAGGTGCTTGAGGGGCTTTTTCTTTGGTGGTTTTTTCGATGGGAATAGTCGCTTCTGGACTAAATTCTGGGACATTTTCTTTTACACCAAAAAAACTTGCTTCGTAAGCAGTTTGTAAAGCTAATTCTAATCCTTTGGGATCTACATCTGTGGTGCTAGTGACACCCATTGTATTTTCTTCATTCCAAACCCGAACTGTGACACCGGAACGATTTGAAGCTTTTACTTGTTTGGGTTCCCCTTGGTCAACTTGAACGCTGGTGTCGTCTACTGTTGAACCGTAAATATCAAATTTTTGAATGCCTAATTTGGCGGCATTTTGTTGGGCGTAAGTTGCGATTTCTTGGATGTTAGACATGATTCAATTAATTTCTGATTTTTGACCGCAGATGGACGCAGATAAACGCAGATGATATGAATGGTTTATCTGTGTGCATCTGATGATTTTTATTTGTTGTTTTTATCGTCCACCAACTGTAATGGAATCAACCTTAATATGAGGTTGTCCAACTGTGGTGTAAATGCTGCCGCTGACTGAACCACAAAAACCGGGAGCTAATTCTAAATCTTGGGAACACATGGAAATTTTGTTCATAATTTCCTTGGCTTCACCGATGAGGGTAGCGCCTTTTAGTGGTTTGGTAAGTTTGCCATTTTCTATTAAGTAAGCTTCGTCAACGCTAAAGTTAAATTGACCTGTTGCACCGACACTACCACCACCCATTTTTTTGCAATAAATACCTTTATCAATGGAGGCAAATAAGTCTTCGTTGCTGTAGTTGCCTGTATCAATATAGGTATTTCGCATCCGACTGGCAGCTGCAAAGGAGTAATTTTGACGGCGACCGCTGCCTGTTCTGGGGTGTCCGGTGCGGACTGAACCGGTTCTGTCAGCTAGGAAGTTTTTGAGAATGCCTTTTTCAATTAATAATGTTCTTTGGGCTGGCATTCCTTCGTCATCCATATCAATTGTTCCGAAGGCATTATCAGTGCGTCCTTCATCCCATGCTGTTAAACTTTCATGGGCGATTTTTTCGCCTTTTTTATCCGCAAATGGTGTGGTTTGGCGTTCAATTTGGGTAGTTTCTAACAGGTGTCCGCAGGCTTCATGGAAAATGACACCACCAAAATGATTGGCCATAATAATGGGGTAGGTTCCTGATTCTACGTAATCTGCATAAAGCATTTTACCTGCGGATTCGGCGATTTGTTCGGATGCCTGTTGATAATCCCAAGTTCTCAGGAAGTTAGCATCACTGGTGTTACCTGCACGTTCACCTATGGAGGCGCGGTTAGCACCGTCAGCGCAAAGAATATTAAAGCCGACGGACTGGGTGAGGCGGATATCACGGGCAAATGTGCCATCACTGGCAGCAACTAAGACTTCTTGCCAGTCACGGAAATAGGTAGCACGGCGAGATTGGACGTGAGTAGCTTTTTTGTGGAGTTGGGCAGTACCATCAAGGAGGATTTCTCCCATTTCGCGGATAGAACTGCACAGAGGTAGCCAGCCATCTTTACCACGTTTGGTGGCGTAGTCTCTAAGTAATTCTAGGTTGATTTCGGGTATGAAAGCACTCGGTCCGGGTAGTTGTAATCCCAGGATGGAAAGACCTTTTTCTAAAGCTGCTTTTAAACCGGCAAATGTCAGGTTATTGGTGCTAACGTAACAGTCAGCCTTGCCTCGAAATACTCTCACTCCTGCACCTGTGGCTAAACTAGGTGAAATACTGGTGATGATTTCGTCTTCTGCCAAGCAGCTAATGTGGTTACGACGTTCTAAAAAGAATTCGATAAAGTCTGCACCTGCAGCACGTCCCAGCCCTAAAAGGGTTGCCAGGGGTGCTTCCCAAGTTTCATCAAATCGTTCTGTGGTTGATGAATATTGTAGACTGGGTAGTTGGTTTGAGAGAAGTAAGGTATTTGTAAGCATGAATAGCCTCGTCTGCTGGCGTGATTCAGATATCTGACCGAAGAGATCCTGGTGACATCAGTCTAACAAATCCATGAAAACGAGTGTTGGCATGGAGATAGTAGGGTTTTCCGCCATGTTTTCAAGATGTTATTATTTACTCAATACATAGAAATAGTTGACTTTTAAAAATACCATAAGATTGTATAATTTATTTTCTAGATGTTTCCAGAGATGTTGTTTTGCTGTTGTTATTGACTAAATATATCAATTGTACGAAAAAATAATTAAGGTGAACTGTTAAACATTAAATGATAATAATTCATTTTTTAATAATCAATATAGGATATTTGTATGTCACTATTTAAACCTGAAGATTGCTTGATTTTAGTTGTAGATGATGTGAAATTAAATCTCCAAATTGTTGCCAAGATTTTAGATAATGTGGGCTATGAATACACATTTGCTTCTAATGGTTATCAAGCCTTGGAACGAGTGCAATCTGCTCGCCCAGATTTAATTTTATTAGATTTAATGATGCCAGAAATGGATGGTTTGGAAGTATGTGAAAAAATTCAAGCTAATCCAGAGTTGTCAGAAATTCCAATTATATTTATATCTGCTAGTCAGGAGCAAGAGCATTTACTTCAAGCTTTTCAAAAGGGAGCGGTTGATTATGTTGCTAAACCGTTTCATACTGCGGAACTTTTGGCTCGTGTGAGAATGCACTTGGAGTTAAAATATTCACGGCAAAAATTGAAAAATTTATTGCAGGAACAAGTAGAATTAGTCAAACAATTAGAAACTTTAGCTAATACTGACCCCTTAACTGGTGTGTGGAATCGTCGTTATCTGCTGATGATAGCCGAGGAAGAAATAAAGCGCAGTCAGCTACATAATATTTCTTTTGCTGTACTTTTAATAGATATTGACCATTTTAAGAAAATTAATGATACTTATGGGCATAGTATAGGGGATGATGTAATTATTTTTATGACTAAAACTGTTCTCAATCATTTGCGGAGTACAGATTGTTTTGGTAGGTTTGGTGGTGAAGAGTTTGTGGCGTTATTGCCAGAAACAGATATGGATGAAGCCATGATCATGGCTGAAGGTATCAGAGAAAATATTAAAAACCAATATATTACTTTTGAAGAGCAAAAAGTATCAATCACAATCAGTATTGGTGTTTCCAGTTATAGGACGGGAGATAAAAATATTGATAGTATTCTTCAACGAGCCGACCGGGCGCTTTATCAAGCGAAACATGAAGGGCGTAACCGGGTGATATCATGTCCCTGGGAATAGATGTGATGCTTTTAAGTTGTACAAATGGTATTTCCCTGATTTTTGATTTTTCGTGCCTACTTAATAATAGACTTGTCCATTATTTAGCAATCTATCTAAAAGAGATCGTAAACTAAAGATAAAATTGTAAAATCAATCAATAAGTTAGTGACAAGGAATAGAAGATGCTGGAACTATATCAGTGGGAACTATCTCAATATTCAGAGAAAGTGCGTCTAATCCTTGATTATAAAGGTTTGGAGTATCGTAAAATTGAAGTTACGCCGGGGATTGGACAAGTTGAATTGTTTCGTTTGACTGGCCAAAAACAAGTTCCTGTGTTGAAGGATGGCCATAGATATATTGTAGATTCTACAGAAATAGCTAAGTATTTAGACTCAGAATATCCTGAAAACCCACTATTTCCAAAAGATCCAAAAAAACGTGCTGCGGCTTTATTGATGGAAGATTGGGCGGATGAGTCTATAGGTGTTAAGGGTAGAAAAGCTCTATTTGCGGCAATTAGTCAAGATCAAAATTTCCGCAAGTCTTTATTACCTGTTTCGACACCAGATATTCTCAAAAGTATGGTTGAAGGTGTCCCTGCTGATTTTCTGAATGTGTTGGGTTTGGGAGTTGGTTTTAGTCCTGATGTCATTAATTCGGCGATCGCTAGTTTAAAACAAGATTTGGAAATCCTGACGGAATTATTATCAGATAGTCCTTATCTGTTGGGAGATGAACCAACAATAGCTGATTTAGCAGTGGCTGGATTGTCGATATTGTTGAAATTTCCACAAGGGCCTTATTTAGATTTACCAGAGTCTCTCAGAGGTAAAGGGTTGCCTATTTTAGCGGATAATCCTGATTATGAACCATTTTTCACCTGGCGCGATCGCCTTTACGCCCAATTTAGAAAACCCTTATCAGGTCAACCTCCGGCTGGAAATGCACCAACTTCGATTCAAATTGATTAATTTAGGTGATAGATGATAGGTGACAGGTGACAGGTGACAGGTGACAGAAAGAAATTTACCAATTACCAATTACCTGTTCCCTGTTAAGAGTTCCCTCTTCTCTGACAAATAAAATGAATTCAGGACAACCATTAGGTTCAGTTATTGAAGGTTCCCTCACTGGGGGTTTAGAAGTGAGATTACACCCGGATATTTCTGTAGAAGATATGCGGGTGGGTAAATTTCTGGTGGTACAAGGGGTGCGATCGCGCTTTTTCTGTATGCTGACAGATGTATCATTAGGTGCAGCAAACGCGCGAATTATTGCTAACCCTCCCGGTTGGGAAGATACATTTTTGCGAGAAGTTTTAGCCGGAAGTGGTACTTACGGGATGATCAACCTCTCACCAATGTTGATGTTTACCCCAGAATCCAATGAATCTTTCTCCTCCACCAACGGTAAATCACTCAATCCCTTTATTCCATCTACCAATGGTTTAGCATCATTTAAACCCCAAACCAGCACGACGATGGAATTGCTACCTGTAAAAACCATTCCTAGTCACTTTAGCCAAGTGTATGAAGCCAGTGAAGAAGATTTCCGCAAAGTATTTGGCTGGGAAGATGACCCCCACAGAAAAAACTTCTCCATCGGTAAACCCTTAGATATGGATGTGCCGATTTGTATAGATTTAAATCGGTTTGTGGAACGGAGTAATGGCGTTTTTGGTAAATCTGGAACTGGGAAATCTTTCCTGACTCGCTTACTTTTAGCTGGTGTAATTCGCAAAAGTGCGGCTGTTAACTTGATATTTGATATGCACTCAGAATATGGCTGGGAAGCAGTCGCAGAAGGTAAAGAAGTTAACACCGTCAAAGGTTTAAAACAATTATTTCCCGGTCAAGTCGAAGTATACACCCTTGACCCCGAATCAACAAAGCGTAGGGGTGTAAGAGATGCTCAAGAAATATATCTTAGCTATGAACAAGTAGAAGTAGAAGATATTAAACTATGTGGTAGAGAATTAGGACTTTCAGATGCAGCTTTAGATAACGCCAATATCCTCTGCAATGAATTGGGCAAATCTTGGATTACTCAATTGTTCAATATGACAGGTGAGGATATTAAGCTTTTTTGCGATGACAAGCCAGGACATCCAGGTTCAATTACTTCTTTACAACGCAAGCTACTACGTTTAGATAGTTTGAAATATATGCGGGCGGTGAGTCCCCTCAACTATATTAATAAAATTTTACAATCTTTAGAAGCTGGGAAAAATGTGGTTGTGGAATTTGGTTCCCAATCAAATATGCTCTCTTATATGTTGGTGACTAATATGATCACCAGACGCATTCACGAGCATTATGTCAAAAGAGCAGATAGATTTCTGCAAAGTAAAAATCCTCTAGATCGGCCAACACCATTAATGATTACAATTGAGGAAGCACACCGCTTTCTTGACCCAGCCGTGGTACAAAGTACAATTTTTGGAACTATAGCTAGAGAACTGCGGAAATATTTCGTAACACTTTTGGTAGTTGATCAACGTCCGTCGGGGATAGATAATGAAGTTATGTCCCAAATTGGTACTCGCATCACGGCTTTGCTTAACGACGAAAAAGATATTGATGCAATTTTTACAGGTGTATCTGGTGCAGGAGCTTTGCGTTCAGTCTTGGCTAAGTTAGATTCCAAGCAACAAGCGTTAATATTAGGTCATGCTGTTCCTATGCCAGTGGTTGTGCGTACCCGTCCTTATGATTCAACTTTTTATAGGGAAATTGGCGATCAAGTTTGGGAAGAAAAGTCAGATGCTGAAGTTTTTGCAGCCGCAGAACTAGCCAAAGCCGACTTAGGTTTTTAGTGATAGTTGATAGTTGATAGTTGATAGTTGATAGTTGACAGGGTTACATTCTCTTTGAACTACTGAACTGCTGAACTACTAACTACTGACTCCTGACTCCTGACTCCTGACTCCTGACTCCTGACTCCTGACTCCTGACTCCTGACTCCTGACTCCTGACTCCTGACTCCTGACTCCTGACTCCTGACAAATTACCATTTCGTGACATCCCTCCATCAGGGAAGCCTCACAAGTTCGGTTATCCGGCTACTTGTAAGCAACAGAAGAGGGGTTTTTCGCGTCACTATAAAAATAGTCAGCGTTTTTAAGGAACTTCAAAATCAGCTTTAACAGACAGCACACTTTGGTTTATAATAGAAAGATTTATCTGCTTCTCTTTACTATCTGCCAAACTTGCCGTACCATTGAAAAGTAATACTCATACTGACTTCGTGTTTTACAGTTGCTGTCAGCGACTGAAGGAAAGAAGAATTCTTGAAAACAAACCAGTGTGCTTCTAAGATTTTCCAAAATTGAGGAAGGGTAGGGAAACCCATCCCAGGCTAATACCGTCTTGACAACAGCTAGATTAATTAATTGCTTATTGTAGCTCACCTCTGTCGAGTGATGTTTATGCCACCCTTTTCCATTTACTCTAGTTGAGAAAAAATTCTTTGTGTTTAGGGAGTAGAGGATAACGCACCAATGCCTACTGTTAACACGCAAACTGAAAACCTGAATACCAAATTCACGGCTGATATGGTGCGAACCTATCTGCGAGAAATTGGTCGTGTACCACTGCTAACCCGTGAACAAGAGATTGTGTATGGGAAGCAGGTACAGCAAATGATGACGCTGTTGGATGCTAAAGAAGTTTTAGCAAAAAAACTAGACCATGAACCTAGTTTACCAGAATGGGCTGCCCATGTTAACCAATCGGAAACGGAAGTTAAGCATACGGTAGCGCAAGGTAAGCGAGCCAAGCAAAAAATGATTGAAGCGAATTTGCGTTTGGTTGTAGCTATTGCTAAAAAATATCAAAAGCGGAATATGGAATTTCTGGATTTAATCCAGGAAGGAACATTGGGATTAGAAAGAGGTGTGGAGAAATTTGACCCAATGCGGGGTTATAAGTTCTCGACCTATGCGTACTGGTGGATTCGTCAAGCGATTACAAGAGCGATCGCTCAACAAGGCCGAACAATCCGCTTACCAATCCATATTACCGAAAAGCTGAACAAAATTAAAAAAGTGCAGCGAGAGTTGGCGCAAAAGTTGGGAAGGTCTCCTTCACCTACAGAAATCGCCAAAGAACTGGAATTAGAACCTGCTCAGATTCGTGAATATCTGAACATGGCGCGTCAACCAGTATCCTTAGATGTGCGGGTTGGTGATAACCAAGATACCGAACTCCAAGAAATGCTGGAAGATGATGGACCATCGCCAGAATATTACACTACCCAGGAATTCTTGCGCCAAGACCTGAATAACCTGTTAGCAGAACTAACACCCCAACAGCGTGAAGTTTTAGCATTGCGCTTTGGCTTGGAAGATGGTAATGAAATGTCCTTAGCGAAAGTTGGTGAACGTTTAAACCTCAGCCGTGAGCGAGTTCGTCAACTGGAACATCAAGCTCTTGCTCATTTACGTCGCCGTCGCGCCAATGTTAAAGAATACGTCGCCAGCTAAAAGTATAGACAAGCACCCGCTTGTCCGTAATAAATACATATCACTTTTAGCGGTTCGCCTCCTGAATTCAGGGGGCTATTTTTTTGTTAGTTGTCAGTTGTTATAGCAGGAGGCAGGAGGCAGAGGGCAGGAGGCAGGAGGCAGAGGGCAGGAGGCAGGAGGGAAAGCCTTGTTATATCTAGGTTTCAAGAATTCATAATGTCCTAATTATCCTGGCTACAGCTATATATCATGTCTGTTTGAATAGTTATCAGAAAAGTTGTATTTTTAAAGTAATCTATTGTTAAAAGTGAAAATATACTCTTTTTATGAATCAACCTAATTTTCAACGTGCTAATACTTTTAAAGCTGCTTATAATGCTTGTACTTTAGAACCATTAGAAGGTGAAGAAATAGAAAAATACTATGTTGATTTATCAGCAGTACGTAAAACCTCAGCAGTTGATGGTGTAAGTACAATTTTAGACTTTCAAGAACCAGCAAATTTCAGCACTATTTTATTTACTGGTCATCGTGGTTCTGGTAAAAGTACAGAATTAAAACGTATTCAAAAACTCTGGAAAGAAAATTATCATGTGATTTATTTAGAAGTAAATGAAGAAACAGATATTAACGACGCTAATTATACGGATTTATATTTAATTGTGATCAAACAAGTTGAGTTTGCTTTACGTAAATTAGGCTTAAATTTTGATCAAAGATTATTAAATAGTTTTGAAGCCTGGTTTAAAGAAATTACTAAAGAAAATGAAGAAAGTGTAGAAAAATCTGTCAGTGTAGAATCAGAAGCAAGTTTAGAAGGTGGTGCGCCATTTATTGCTAAATTAATGGTGAAATTATTGGCACAAATAAAAGGTTCTGATAAGCAGAAAACCACAATTCGCCAAACCTTAGAAAAAGATATATCCCGTCTCAAAGCAGATATTAATTTATTACTAGATGATGCTTATGTTAAATTGCGAAAAAAATACCCAGACTATAAAGGATTGTTGATTATTTTTGATAACTTAGATCGCATTCCTCCTAGAGTAGCAGATCATTTATTTTTTGATTATGCGGCACAATTACAAGAACTTCATTGTACAATTATTTATACAGTTCCTATCTCTGTTTTGTGTTCGCCCAAAAATCCCCTATCTTTGTTTAATGGTAATCCTCACATTGTTCCAATGGTGAATATATACCAATTAGACCGAAATATTTACAATTTAGACTATAACCAACCAGGACTAGATGCAATAGCGAGTTTAGTAGAAAAACGGGTAGATATTGATGCTGTGTTTAATTCCCGTGCAGAATTGCTAGAATTAGCTAAAGCCAGTGGTGGCCATGTGCGTCAACTTATGCAAATGATGAGATCAGCTTGTCAAACAGCCAGCACTAAAAAGCATCCTAAAATTTTGGCAGAAGATATTATTTATGCTGTGAAACAACAACAATTTAGCTTTGAAAGATTTATTCCCAATGACCATTATCCATTGTTAGCGCAAGTTTGTATTAATAAAGATGTAAGTAAAGATGATATTGGACAGTTAATGTTGTTTAATACTTCGGTTTTAGAATACAACGGTGATAACCGATGGAATTATCCTAACCCAGTGGTAATGCAAAATGAATTCTTCAAACAAGCACTGGCAGAAATTACAACCTGATTTTAACGTTGAATTGGGGCAATTTATCGCTCTGAATGAAGATATTTTTGCGGAATTGTTAACCTTTATCGACTTTTCTGAAAAATTAACTTTAGGATTTATTGAAATTAATTTTCCTCCTGATGCAGAGTTATTAATCGAAGCTTTAAAAATAAATTCTCAATGTGAAGAGATTCAATTTGTAATACTCAAATTTGCTGATCCTAATTTACGCTTTTTACGCGATGAAATTGTCAAAGAATTACCAAAAATTGAGAAACAAGCCAATAAAAAGTTAGTATTAATAATTCAAGGTTTAGAAAAATCAATAGGTCTTTCTGGAGAATATCCACCAGTTTTACAAGATTTGAATTTTGTAAGGGATGCTTATAAAAAAACAGTACCCCATCCTATATTATTTATTTTACCAGATTACGCTATTAACAGATTAGCTAAATTTGCCCCTGACTTTTGGGCTTGGCGTTCTGGTGTGTTTAGATTTAAAACTTTAGAAACAACCAGAGAAAATGCCATTGCTCAAACTTTGGAATCTGAAATAAAAATTGATAGAGTAGAACCACAGGAAAAACAAGAAAGGATTGAGATTTTACAACGTTTATTAATGGAATATAAACCTACCTGTGAAGAAGTAAATGATGGCAATTTACGCAGGTATAGTAATATTTTATTAGAATTGGGAACAGCTTATATTAGTCAGCATCAACCGGAAATAGCAAGGAAATATTTAGCGGAAGCTTTACAAATTGCAGAAAAATTAGCAGATGGAAATTCTAAAAGTTGGGTTTTAAATAAAATTGGTGATGCTTATAGTGAGGAAAGGAAGTTTGAAACAGCAATTAATTATTATCAACAGGGTTTAGATATTGCCAAAGAACTAAAAAATAGTAATGGTGAAGGTTATGCTTTATTTAAATTAGGTAATGCTTATTTGGATTTACGGCGGTTCTCAGAAGCTAGAGAATATTATCAACAGTGTTTAAAAATTGGTGAAGAATTGAGCAATCGCTTTTCTCAAGCTATTACCTACCACAATTTGGGAAGTGTAGCCCAGGAATTGCGAGAATATGCCCAAGCACGGGAATTTTATCAACAAGCTTTAGCTATTTTTATTGAATATGGCGATCGCTATAAACAAGCCAGAACTTACCACAATTTGGGAAGTGTAGCCCAGGAATTGCGAGAATATGCCCAAGCACGGGAATTTTATCAACAAGCTTTAGCTATTTTTATTGAATATGGCGATCGCTATGAACAAGCCAGAACTTACCACCAGTTGGGAATTGTAGCCCAGGAATTGCGAGAATATGCCCAAGCACGGGAATTTTATCAACAAGCTTTAGCTATTTTTATTGAATATGGCGATCGCTTTTCTCAAGCTAGTACCTACCACAATTTGGGAAGTGTAGCCCAGGAATTGCGAGAATATGCCCAAGCACGGGAATTTTATCAACAAGCTTTAGCTATCAAAATTGAATATGGCGATCGCTTTTCTCAAGCTGGAACTTACCACGAGTTGGGAAGAGTAGCCCAAAATTTGCGAGAATATGTCCAAGCGCGGGAATTTTATGAGCAAGCTTTAGCTATCAAAATTGAATATGGCGATCGCTTTTCTCAAGCTGGAACCTACCACAATTTGGGATATGTAGCCCAGGAAATGCGAGAATATGCCCAAGCACGGGAATTTTATCAACAAGCTTTAGCTATCAAAATTGAATATGGCGATCGCTTTTCTCAAGCCTTAACTTACCACTGTTTAGGAACACTTGCAAAAGCACAGGAAGATTATCAAGAGGCGAGGGTAAATTTACAAACAGCGTTAGATATATATATTGAATATAAAGATGAATATTGGGCAAATATTGCGAAGAAGATTTTAGAGAGATTACCAGAGTGATGTAATTTTGGCTTTTAAATTACTGTTATCTTGGATAATACAGTGAGTGAAACAATATTCAAAGGTAATGAGTGAGTGACAAACACAGACAACTTTCCTTATGACTTGACTGTTCATGCCCAACAAGTCATTACCGCAAGAGAAATTCAACTAGAATGGGTAGCACGGGTATTAGCAGAACCCCAGAAAACAGAACCAGATCGGGAAGATCCAGAATTACGTCACGCTTTAGCTCGCATTCCTGAAAATGGTAATAGAGTATTGCGTGTTGTGTACAATGAAAATAAAGAACCTTGGCGAATTATCACTGTTTATTTTGACCGCACCCAAAGGAATAAATTATGAAAGTACATATTGATGAAGAAGCTGATGCTCTCTATTTGCGTCTGGATGAATCAAAAATTATTGAATCTGAAGAAGTTTATCCAGGAATTGTACTTGATTTTAATGAACAAAATCAGGTTATAGGTATTGAAGTTTTACAGTTATCAAGTAGAATAAATTTGACAACAAAAAATATAAAAGTTGAAATTTCTCAATCATAAATCATCACTCCTTCTATAATTTCTGTAAAATTATCTTCCTAATTCTCTAGCTTCCCTGATTGATAAATTACCTAATGAAATTCCCGATTGTAATTCCTTGAGTTTCGCTTTGATTTCTAATAATTCCTGTTGACTATTTCCTGTCGAAGTTTCCATTAATTCAGGCGTATTTTTATCTATAGACTGAGAATGAATCTGAATTTGCTGCAACATTAAATCTGCTTTACACTGAATTATGTCTTCCGCAAATAATTTAACTTCTTCTGTTTTTCTTACTGTTAAATGTTGTAAAATTGACTTTACCTCAGCTTGTAAAGAATGCCCATGCTTTTGAGCGCGAGATTTTAGCCACTCGATAATATTTGGATCTAAGTCATCTAAAATAATTGGATTCATAAGCATTGAGTTCTGCGAGGGAGTGAAAACCTGTGAGGACGGGGAAACCCCGCCCCTACATCATAAATTATTTGGCTGGGGGTAAAGTTCCGCTACTAGTAGTCGGTGGTTCTGTATAATCGCAAAAGATATTTACCCCTATTTTGAGGATATACAAAACTATAACGGTTGCGATCGCCGGATCAAGGGGTAAACCGTTGGCTGAGGCTAAACTCACTAAGGAAACTATCGCACCTGTCAGCAAAGGTGAACTACCGGGATTTTTCGTATATTCCTTGATTTGACCACGAAACCCGTCATCGCCGCAAAGTTCATTTCGCAGGTTTTTCAGGGTGATATCCAACAAAGATTTACCTTCCCCCATGATGACTTGACCATTTTTTTCTCGCCATAAATCTTGAAAAGCTGTTTCCATATTGCCATTGTGCTTTTCTAAATGATCCATTGCTTCCAGTCCGGGGGTATAGTCGGGCATTAATTCCCGCATGGCTTGGATTTCGCTGCTAATGAGTTGCATAACTGATTCAGGCTTTTTACTGAGGGGTGTGAAAATTAACTACATTTCAGAGATTAGCATTTCACTTTCCCCTTAATTTTCCCTGTTCTCGTCCGAAATTCCCAGGTTTGCTGTTGTAGTTAATCATTAGATAGAGATTACCAAGGTTTAAATCAAAAATGTGTATCACATTTGAAGAACAAATCAAGTGATCATGATCAACAATTTACCTCTGTTTACCCCTTGAGAAATTTATAAACAAAATGTCAAACTCAAAATATCCCACATATTAAATGAGAATTTGAAAAATATTTTTACCATCCCCTAAAAGAGTGAATTTTTTAGGTGCAGCCAGAAAATTTCCAACAATGATATTGTGAGATTCTCAATAAAAAATATAGAAAAACTCCAGTTTTCCACTGTTTTTTACTCCCGATTATATATAAAACCTTTGAGGGAATCACGAAGTATCAGTGTTTAGTTAAGATTTAAGCGAATTGCAGGTAAGTAGTTAATTTTATTACAGGAGAAATCAGGTGCTTAACAATATTTCTAAATTCATTCCCTCTCATCAGTTAACATTTCCTGTTATTGGACTACTTGTTACTAGTGGGATTTTAGGATTGAGTGTAATTGGTAATCAGACGAAAATTAACTTAAAATCTACAGCTATTGCAGCAGATTTACCAAGTCATACTAACCAGATTCAAGGTAGACATGAAAATGTTGTTCTGCCGAATCAGAACGGTATTAGAGATCCACAAAATCAAGTGCAATTCAATAGTCTTGCTGCTAACAATTTATCATCTCCATCTGTCACCATAAATACTCCAACTATTCCTACAACAATTCCCACAAAGACAAGACAATTACAAGGCACATCACCAGTAAATTTCCCTGAAAAAGATGGAATTTACCTTTATGGTCAGTCCTCAGCACCAAACCAGCTAGGACAAGGTTATATTGTCTTTCAAAAACATGAAGGTAAGGTAATTGGTGCATTGTATATGCCCAGTTCTGAGTTTAGCTGTTTTCAAGGTACGCTTGCTAAGTCGGGAGAATTGGCTATGACGGTAACTAGTTCTCCGGGTGAAGCTGGTTTAACTCAGGTTTCAACAGCTAGTAGAATACCCAGATTGAATGATGAAAATGCTATCACTTACGCCCATTCCATAGCACTGCAAGACTATCATCAGTTAAATTCTGTCAGTGCTAATGATCAACAAATTTTACAGGCTTGTAGTCAAGATTTAAGCGGTGCTGGTCAGTAGTTTAATACTCAATTCCCGCTTGGGCTTTAATCCCTTGATCTCGAAAAGGATGCTTAATTAAGGTCATTTCTGTGACTAAATCTGCTTTTTCAATTAAAGCTGGTGGTGCGCCTCTACCTGTGAGAATTACGTGCTTATCTGGTGGTTTTTGGGCTAAACCTGCTAATACTTGTTCAACTTCTAAGTAACCTAGTTTGAGTGCAATGTTGATTTCGTCCAATAGTACGAGTTTAAAATCTGGGTTGCGGATAAATTCTAATGATTTATCCCAAGCCGCACTGGCTTTATCTAAATCGCGATCGCGATCTTGAGTTTCCCAGGTAAAGCCTTCACCCATTGCATGAAATTCTAGTTGGTCTGGCCAATGGCTGAAAACCCGCTTCTCTGAAGGTTCCCAAGCGCCTTTGATGAATTGAACGATCGCTACTTTATATCCATGACCAAGCGATCGCATTACCATTCCTAACGCCGCAGTAGTTTTCCCCTTACCATGTCCTGTATTGACGATAATTAAACCTTTTTCCGGTATGGCTTTAGCTATGCGTTGATCTTGGACTTCCTTACGTCGCTGCATTTTTTGGCGATACTGTTCATCATTCAGAGATGATGACGATGACATAACCTCATCTATCAAACGCGAAAGTTCTTGATCAGAATTTAATTCTTCTGGGGTGTCGTTTTTCATCTATATATTTTATCCAGCAACAACTTTTACAAATCAAAATTTACCTGGATCGGGAATTTATACAATTAATTACTTCTTGTTTATTAGTGATTTTATTATCAAGACAAAGAAAAATATGTTATTAATTATAACATTATTTCTACTGGCAAAGAAATAAATTAATCTTTTGTTGACATTTTAATATAAAAAACTGTAATTCTCACAAACATAGAGACGTTAAACGCCCAGAAAATCAATCAGCGAATTTAACTAAAGGGTTAACAATGCTTTAACCCTTATCTGGAGAGGCTTTTAATAAAGCTATAATTTGCCCAAACAGGTAATTATTGTGATTTTTAACCAAGATGCTAACCTTGTGTATCAAGAAGACTTGAAACAATTGCTGAAAAGCTAGATAACATTAGATGCGGGGTATTTACCATTTATTTGAAAGTGAGCAAAAATGTCAAAACTGCAAAGTAAGAAAATTGCACCTATACCCATGTCAGCCGATATTGGTGTGGTTGATTTGATTAATAACTACTTCACCGCTTACAACTCAGCCCGGTTGCGAGAAGCTTGTCAACTGCTGAGTCAGGATATCTTTCAACCAGGTGTAACAGTCGGGGTTAGCCTTTCCGGGGCGATGACACCAGCGGGTTTTGGAGTTTCCGCCCTTGCACCTTTAATTCGTCATGGTTTTATTGACTGGATGATTAGCACTGGTGCAAATCTTTACCATGATATGCACTATGGTTTAGGTTTTGAATTGTTTGCGGGTAGTCCGTTTTTAGATGATGTCAAATTACGGGAGGAAGGAACAATCAGAATTTATGACATTATCTTTGGCTATGATGTGCTGTTAGAAACTGACGCTTTTATCCGTAAAGTTTTGCAAGCTGAACCGTTTCAAAAACGCATGGGAACGGCTGAATTTCATTATTTGCTAGGTAAGTATGTGCGGGAAGTAGAAAAGCAATTAGGTGTGCAGCATTCCTGTTTATTAGCTACAGCTTATGAATGTGGCGTACCTATTTATACTTCTTCTCCTGGTGATAGTTCCATTGGGATGAATGTGGCGGCTTTGGCTTTAGAAGGTTCAAAGTTGGTGATTGATCCGTCTATTGATGTCAATGAAACAGCGGCTATTGTCTATGGGGCGAGAGAAAACGATGGTACAAGTGCAGCCGTAATTCTCGGTGGTGGTAGTCCTAAGAACTTTTTATTACAAACACAACCGCAGCTTCACGAGGTTCTAGGATTGGAAGAAAGAGGACATGATTTCTTTGTCCAGTTTACCGACGCGCGTCCAGATACAGGTGGTTTATCGGGTGCGACTCCAGCGGAAGCGGTGAGTTGGGGTAAAGTTGACCCCGATGAGTTACCTAACACAATTGTTTGTTATACAGATAGTACAATTGCGCTGCCTTTGGTAACAGCTTATGTGTTGAATCAATGCGAATTTCGTCCGTTAAAGCGTTTGTATGATAGACGGGAAGCATTGTTAGAGACTTTGCAAAAAGATTACCTTGCGGCTAAAGACAAGCCAGTTGTTAAGGAAGAAGCTGCTGAGGAAGTAGCTACTTATCCTTGCGGTACGCCTGTTAAACGTTAGGGTTTTAGTATAATATTGTGGGCTGGTGGGCGATCGCTTTTCACGGTGTATCGCCCCTATATTTGTTCATCCAATGTCTATTTACTACTTTGCTGTTTGATTGCTTGTTTCACCACTTCGATATCTAACTCAAGTATACGAGCAATTTGTTCTACAGTTAGCCCTTCATTTAACAGTCTAGGAATGGTTTCTAACTTCGTTTCTTCTTTTACTTCTTGATAAAATCGAGTTTGCTGCCATTCTGTTAATCCAAACATTGCTTCTAACTCCTGACGGCTATAGGATGAGAATTTGTAAACCAGCATTCTTTCTACTAATTCTAAAAGATCATTTCCAATGACACCAGCAAACCCGTCTGGGAATAAATTCTGTTAAAACGGACTAAAACTGTATATTATTTTCAATAAATATTCAACCAATTGCATTTACCAACAATATGGACTTTAATCAAATTCTCAATAGAGGTATTTATCTCTACAAATCACAAAAATATATTGAAGCTCTTGATTGTTTCAATCAAATAATTTCTCAAGATCCAAATAGTTATCAAGCTTATCACTACCGGGGTTTAATCCGTAGGAAACAAAGAGATGATCAAGGTGCAATTGCTGAGTTACAAAAAGCTAATACACTCATTGCTGATGGAGAATATACAAATATCTTTCAAAAAATGCAGGATTTAATTGGCAAAGATTATCCCCATCATTCAAATAATGAAAATAATGATAGTGCTGACTTTATTTATATTGAATACGGGGGTACTTGGTACATAGAAAAAGAAATATATGAATGGATATCCGCAGACTTAAATAAATTGGAGAGTTTCCTTTCTAAAAGATTAAAAAAAATTGATTTACTGCGAAAAAAGTATAGCCAAAATTCCCAGTTTAATCAGCAGAAATTAGAAAGTAAAAACTTACCCATATATAATTCCTATGAAGAAATTGCTCAAGCCATGGGAATTAGTATTAAAGGTTTACGCTTTCTGGCTTTTTCTCGCAAATATTATCATTATAATCGGTTTCAAATACCTAAAAAACCTAGTGGATATCGGCAAATTTCCGCCCCCAAAAAATTATTAAAAAAAGCTCAAAATTGGATATTGCATAATATTTTAGAACAAATAAAATTACATGATGCTGCTCACGGGTTCTGTTTACAACGTTCAATAGTGACCAATGCACAGATTCATGTAGGTAAAGAAGTCATTATTAATATGGATCTCAAAGATTTTTTTCCTTCAATTTCTTATAAACGAGTTAAGGGACTTTTTAAATCCTTTGGATATTCAGAAATAGCCTCAACAATTTTTGCTTTGATTTGCACTGAACCAAAAATTAAAGAAGTGGAAATAAACGGAGTAAATAATTATATATTATCATGGACAGATCGTTATTTACCCCAAGGCGCACCAAGTAGTCCAGCAATTACCAATATTCTTTGTCGCAGGTTGGATAGAAGATTAACTTTTATGGCTAAAGAATATGGTTTTGATTATACTCGCTATGCTGATGATTTAACTTTTTCTGCTGCTGGTGAGAGTCTTGTGAATATCAATAATATTCTCAAACTTACTAATTTGATTGTTAAAAAAGAAGACTTTGAAATTAATGAAAATAAAACTAGGGTAGTTCGCAATTATCGCAGACAGGAAGTAACAGGTATCATCGTTAATGAAAAACTGAATATTTCCAGAGATAAAATTAAAACTTTTCGTGCTGTTCTTTATAAAATTGAAAAAGATGGACTGCAAAATTATACTTGGGGAAAGTCCCAGGATATTATGGCAGCTATTGAAGGGTTTGCTAATTTTGTGGTAATGGTAAATCCAGAAAAAGGTGCTAAATTTATAGAGCAGATCAAACGAATTAAAGAAAAATATTTACGTAAACGTGAAAAATCTGTATTGGTTCATCAAGAGTTTATGACTCAATCTCATATTGTTAAACAAATTAATTATAAACTCAAAGAATTGAAATTTAATAAAACTAAAAAACGCCAACATTTACAGGAAAATTATCATAAACTTTCTTTGCAACAATTAACAGAAGAAGAACTATTAGAATTTTTACATTACTTAACAAACTGGCAACCAGAAAAATTTTGTTTTAGTAACACAGATGATCCTGTTCCTTTCTAAAACACTTGTTTTTTATACCTTCAATGTTTTATACTTTAATCATCACGCGCCATTATCAACAGGTAAAACAGCCTTGCATTTGGGCGGTGGAGCGCCGCCCTTTGTGTTTAAGCTAATTCTTGTTCACCTGGCTATCGCCGTTCGGTGAGCAAGTATGTGCTTTACCATAATCAAAGCTTACTGTTTACGTCGGTGTAAACTATTATGAGTTTTTATGGACGCTACGCGCTATAGGGATTTTTCCTTTCCTTTGGGCTTTGGGCTTACGAAGGGGCAACCTAATAACAATGTCGCGTGATATTTTTTATATATACTTGCGTTAACTAGCAATAAAATATGTATATTTATGTACAGAAGGCAATTGAAAAAATAAAAAAATATTTTCCCCCATTAATAAAAAATACCAACACCTGAAGAATTAGAATATCCTGCTGATTTTTTTGATAAAACTGCTGGAAAATGGGAAGGTGATTTTTTAGTTTGATTTAATGAATTCTAAACTTACCCTATCTTCACCATAATTAGCGACTAAAACAAATTGAAAAAGAAGATAATGGGTATGTTTCCCTTTGTCCAGAATCAGATATTGTTAGTCAGGGAGACAGCATTGAGGAAGCAAAAGATAATTTAAAAGAAGCAATTGAAGCTGGTAATGGGTAATTGATAATAAAACCCTAATTTTAATCCTCTTAATCCTTAAATCCTGGCAATCCTGTTCGCGTAGCGTGGCGTAGCCATTTCTGACAGTTTCCTTAACCATACAAAAAACACCCATCCAGTTATTTTTCTGAATGGGCATTAATTCAAAAAAACTACAATTTAATTATCAAACATTCCCATAAACAGGAACTGCTGCACCTCTAATATCCTTAGCAGCTTCCGAAGCTAAAAAACAAATAACCTCAGCAATAGATTCAGGTTTTACCCACTTATATGCGTTGTCTGCACCCATAGCTTCCCGGTTGCTGGGAGTATCAATGATACCAGGAAGGACGGTATTTGCAGTGATATTAGTTCCTTTGGTTTCATCGGCTATAGCCTTTGTTAATGAGATCACACCAGCCTTAGCCGCAGAATAAGCCGCTAATTGTCCCGCAGGTTCTACACCCGCACGAGAACCGACGGTGACAATGCGTCCATAGCCATTTTCTAACATACTTTTAAGGCTATATTTGCAAGCCAAAAAAGTTGTATTCAGATTTAATTCTAACTCACGCTTCCAATCGTAAAAGCTGTATTCATGAGTTTTCCCCATTGAAAAACCGCCCACTAAATGAATTAAAACATCTACTCTTATCATCCGACTGATCAGTTTATCTACCGATGCTTCATCTTCCAAATTAGCAGGAATAAATTTAATTCTGGCAATATCCGCAGGTGATAGAATCCCTTTGAGACGTTCTACATCTTTAGGACTACGATAGGGAATTGTTACTTCAGCACCTTGGGCTAAAACTGCGGGTGTCACACCTAAACCTAGTCCACCAGTACCACCAGTGAGTAAAACTTGTTTACCTTTCATGAAAGATGCACTCTTTTGATCTTCATAATTAAAGATAGCGCGATCGCCTGAAGTTTAAGTTATCGAAACAATCGGGTCTAGAACCTGGCCTTTTAAGGTGAAAAAAAGTTTTTGGCGCTGAGTATAAATCCCCGTTACAAAAACGGCCTTCTGCCTCCTGCCTTCATTATGGATATCTTTTACTACCTGCACCCACCACACCAATTTTGTGACGATAAGACAGTTCAGCACCAAACCACCCGGTAAGGCTGGTTAAAGTTCCCACAATCAGGGATAGGATGAAACCCCAGGGTAGTATGTGTGACTCAGCATCACGCCAACGTAGGAAAAAATTGAGGGCTGTGAAAACCAAAATAGAAATATTCAGAATTAAATGCGTCCAACCTGCGGTACGTTTGCGGACTCGTTCAATTTGTAAAAAATCGCTCATGCCAATTACGGAAGCAATAATACCAGTCACTAAACCTAGTCCTATTAACCACACAGAAGCCCTAGCCCAGAAAAAATCCCGTGTTAACCAGTAGCCAAAGTCACTACCTAAAGCTGCGGCTAAAAAGGCGATAGGAAAGATTACACTTAGAGGGTGTAGAGGATGACCTGCGATCGCAACTGTGCTGGGTACACCACTATCTAGATACTCTCTATCGTCGCTTTCAATAACTGGTGGGAGATGGGGAAATGGCGTGGAATTTGGTTCTGTAGTTTCCATTTTTTCACATCCTCTTATTATGCAGTAGGAATTTGATCAACATCAGCCTCAGCTTGTAAGGTTAATTTGCCTTTTTCTAACTCTAATTTATAGACTCTTAGACTCATTCCTTCTAAATCAAAATTGCTCAAATTCAAAATTTCACCTGTTTCTGCTATCAAAGCTTGTGTTAATTCTGGTGAAATTTCTTGACTTTCCCCATACTCAACATTTTGTAGAGAAATATTTTTACCATTAGCACTAATACAAGGAACTGCGGAAAAGCCGACTTGTTTAATTTCACCAGTTCCTCTTAATAATATGCTGGCATTGAGGACAACTTTACCCTCACCAGGTAGATGAAAATCTATGTGTTGGGGCGTAATTGCTGTTTCTTGACCATTGACAGTGATTTGATGATTTTGCAATTTATCCCGCACATACTCTGAATTAAAAGCTCGATTAATATCCGCTTCTGTTAAAATGACTTGGGCTTTACCTATCGTTGGTTTTGTCAGTTCAATTTTCCCAAAAGCAACACTGAGAGGATTAATAGCAACGCTGGTAATTTGCATTTCTAATTCTGTCATACGGAGGTCTTTTTGCATGACCAATCCTTCACCAGAAATCTGTACTTTTTCAATTTCGCCCTGAATCAGTTTGAGTGGTTCAGTTTTAATGCTGACTTCTAAGTTTTCTACTTCATCCAATTGGCTAGATAATCCTATTTCAGCAGCTTTATTCAGTGCTTTTTCTCCTATGTCTGGTATTTCTGACATTATGAGTTAATTTGTTAACTATCTTTCTTTGAGTCAATTTAGAAAATTAACCATAATAATTTATCTATCCAAAGAGAGATAAGAACATAAAAATCCTTATAACTTCAAGTAGAACTTAACATAATTAACAGCTATTTTATAGCTATTTTTGTGTAAATTATTTCGGTTTTTATATCCTGAGTTATGAAAGTAATCGTTCAAAAGAAAGATGCAAATTATCTAATGATTATGCGAACCTGGGATTGGTAATAAATACGATTACTTTGGCTAGGAGAACTCAGAATGGTTGTAACTTTAGATGATACCAAAAGAAACGCTATAGCAGTAAAATTGGCAGACATGAAATTACTGCAACAGTTGCTTATTGATAATGAAGAAAGATTTTTGAGAGAATGTACAGATGGAGAAATTGCTGATAGTCTCCGCAGAATGCTAGATGATGATCGCAAAAATATAGGCATTCTTGATACTATAGTGGTTCAATATGGCATCCGCAAAGATGCAGATTCAACTGCACAAGACGTAGCGCAAACAGTTCGCCAATTCATGGAAGGTAATCAATTAACTTTCTTTGAAAAAGTATTTCAACATGAGTTGTTGAAACATCAACAAGTAATGAATGGTTTGACAATTCATAAAGCTGCACAGAAAGTTGGTGCTGATGTCATGGCTGCAATTGGCCCTTTAAATACGATCAATTTTGAAAACCGCGCTCATCAAGAACAACTGAAAGGAATTTTAGAAATTTTGGGTGTGCGGGAATTGACTGGACAAGATGCAGACCAAGGAATTTGGTCTAGAGTTCAAGATGCGATCGCAGCAATTAGTGGTGCTGTGGGTAGTGCTGTTACCCAAACTTCTGATAAACAGGATATGAATATCCAAGATGTTCTGCGTATGGATCACAATAAAGTAAATATCTTGTTTACAGAATTACTACAAAGCGATAACCCTCAAAAAATTCAAGAATATTTTGGACAAATCTTTAAGGATCTCAGCGCCCATGCAGGTGCGGAAGAGGAAGTTGTTTATCCTAGAGTACGTCCTTTTTACGGTGAAGAGAATACTCAAGAATTATATAATGAACAAGCTCGCTGGGGTCCAGCACTTGAGCAATTGAGAACTATTAGCCCTTCTGCACCTGAATTCAAAGACAGAATGAGAAGGTTATGGGATGAAATTGGCGACCATATTCGTCAAGAAGAAAGCACAATGTTTGCCGCTATTCGCAACAATATGAGTAGTCAAGAAGCTGAGGAATTAGCTACTCAATTCAAAGCCGCTAAAGGCAGAATTCAAGAACGAATGGGAGGAACTAGAACAGAAGCAAGGGTATAGTACCGCTTTGCGGAAGTCAAAAGTCAAAAGTCAAAAGTCAAAAGTCAAAAGTAATATGGAGTAACCTTTTTAGCGATTGAGAATGGTAGGTTTATTTACGCCAACCTGTACTAGAACTTTTGCGATCGCTCAATAATTCCCAACAATTCTCGTTCCTATACTCTGTATGGGAATGAATTTCAAAAGGCTCTGCTTTTAATAATACCAGAGGCAGAGCCTCTATAATAGCATTCCCAGTCAAAGACTGGGAACGAGATAACTAAACCGGATTGCTTTTTTCTCTAATTTACTTAATCCCTAACATCCGATTAACTTGTTCTGATTGTAATGGTTTACGTTCTATATTCTGAAAACATTCAACTTTTTGCAGGTATGTAGATGCAGTTTTAAAATTACTGAGATTGAGTAAAACCATATCTTCATACACAGAATCTTGAGGAATTTTAATATCTAAAACTAATTCTTCTAGTTTATTTTGTTCAATCGCAAATTTAAGATATTTTAAAAATACTTCTCGTTTCTTAGAACGCACAGTTAATAAATACCAATTATTATTAATAGGTTGTGCTGATGATTCTAGAGATTCTATTGGTGGCATAATATAGATAAAGTTTTTGTTGTTCTGAAAAGTTTTCAATTTATCTGATAAATTGTCTTGATTAATAGCAGTCAAAACCAGTTTGGTTGAATTTACTATTAATCAACACATTATAGCAGGAATTGTTTATAAATCCAGCGATAGCAAATGTTACAACCTAGCTATCTTCTCCAATCGCAATAAAATTAAAAGCTGATTTTTCTTGGGTCACTACCAGTTCTGGAGAATTTGTACTTGATTGTTGTTTAATGCCCAAATCCCAAATAGCAATTTTAAATTTGTTAGGAGTTATTTCTTTAACAATGATTTGATTATCAGCACCCCAATCTTTCAAGGTTGCTACTACGGTAGGAGGTTCAACAAAAGGTTGTGAAAAAGTGATTAAATAAATTCCTGTTTCTGTTGATTCAACATCAAATCCTGATCCGGTTTGTTTTGTTCCGTCGTCATTAACTGTGCCGTAAATAATTTTTTGTGCCATGTTTTTCACCTGGAGATAATTTATTGCAGTAGATGGCGTTAGAGTCAAGCAATAACGCAACCTCTACAACATCACATATTTGTAAATAAATTGTCAACGCATAAAATTAATTAATATTTCTGTTGTTGACGCTGAATGTGCAGCAAGCGTATTACAATCACACCTGATTACAACTCAATGCAGAAAAAGGCATTTATTTTATTTGCCAATATTTGTAAGCCGCATAAGCCAAGGTCACAACCCCGGTAATAATTGCAGATTCATCAACTTCAAATTGGGGATGATGTAAAGGATGATTAATAGTGCGATCTTCGTAGCCTACACCCAAACGAAACATCGAACCGGGAGCGTGTTCTAAATACACGGAAAAATCTTCAGCCCCAAGGGAAGGTTCTGGTAAAACTTGAATGCGATCGCTACTCCAAGCTTCTTCTGCGGATGATTGTAATAATTGTGTCAGCGCATAGTCATTTTGTACACTAGGCACGCCTTGACGATAATTAACTTCATATTTTGCACCATAGGAATTGCAAACATTAGCGACAATATTTTCAATCCAACTTGGTAATTGATTGCGGGTTTCTGGATGGAGCGATCGCACCGTACCTAATAACTGTACTTGATCAGCAATTATATTTGGCGCTCTACCACCATGAATCTTACCAATACTCAACACCACCGGACGCAAAGGATTTTGAGTACGGCTAATAGCTTGTTGCAACGAAGTAATAACTTGACAAGCAATCCAAATCGCATCAATGGCTTCATGGGGACGCGCACCATGTCCAGATTCACCAATAATCATAATCTCCAAATCATCTGCTGCCGCTGTCAACGCCCCATAACGAATCCCAACACAACCAGCAGGGATAGAAGGAAAAACATGAACACCTAAAATTGCAGCAACATTATTCATCGCCCCATCTTTCACCATCCAGCTTGCACCTTGGGCAATTTCTTCAGCTGGCTGAAACAAAAACCTGATTTTACCCCCCAACTCCTGTGCAACTTGGGAAAGTACCATCGCCGTACCTAACCCTACCGTAGTGTGAACATCATGGCCACAAGCGTGCATCACCCCAACATTTCGAGAAGCATATTCCAAACCGCTACGTTCTTGAATTGGCAAAGCATCCATATCCGTGCGAATTGCCAACACCGTCTCATTGTTCTGAGTTCCTTGTAATTCACCAATCACACCAGTTTTACCAACCCCCTCTACCACGTGCAAACCACTAGAAGACAACACACCAGCAACAAAAGCAGCCGTTTGATACTCTTGTCCGCTGAGTTCTGGGTGAGAGTGAATATGGCGGCGAATCTCCACTAGGCGGGGCGCTAGGTTGGCAGCTAAGTCTTTAATCCGGGTCAGCATGGAATTAATTGTAGTTGATAAGTCTTGTTCCCATCATAGATAAGTGTTAATTGGGAAAATGCTCTCCCCTGACGGAAACAAGGGCTTTGGTTTACCTCCCTATTGGGGCAATTGTGAAGAAGATATAAAATTCCTGAAAATTATAATCGCAAGACTAGCCAAAGCCAAATAAATGATATAAAATTTATTTTAGTTGACTATACCGAAAGAATTATAGACTACCAAATATGTGGTCCCCCTGGCTTAAAGAAAAAAATAGCCGGGGGGATCTTGTTTTCAGGAATATTTTCATGGTAGTTCTGCGTAAGTTCTTAAATTGAAACATTGTTGACTTGACAATTTACGTAAAATCATATATTTTTTTGGATAGGCTGCGTTCAATTTATCGACGCACCCCGCCCGAACCTTGAAAACTGCATAACTTCGTCCAGGTGTGTCGATAGCTTGCACCATAAGGATTTCAAGCTGCAAAATTGATCAGTTTTTGAATTTTTTTTCCTCTTTTTCAGAGGTGTGTCGATTTGGGTATCTGAAACCCTTACTGAGTAATATCTCTAGAAGTGAACTCTTTCCAAAACCACTTCCCCGCAAGGGGATGGAAACGCATCCACTCCACCATAACCGATAGCGTTATAGAAACTTTCCAAAACCACTTCCCCGCAAGGGGATGGAAACTTTAAATATTCGTATACGAAACGAATAAACTCAATAGACTTTCCAAAACTACTTCCCCGCAAGGGGTTACAGATGTGTAGGTTTTGTTTAACTTTGTTCAACCCAACGTATACAAAATTTTGGGTTGTTGGGTTTCGTTCCTCAACCCAACCTACAGTTCACTTTTTAAATTACGAATTATCTCCATCCTAACCAGCGCAAACAAGGGACAATCACGTAATAACTCAGCCCTAAAGAAAGACTAATTAAAACACCAATAAAACCAAAAAAAGCAAGAGGTATAAATAACTCTAAAAAATTTGGTTTATCGGAAAAATGGATAAAGGAAATTTTTAACCCTAGATGTATTAAAGCTGCCACAATATTGGCACTACCAAAGGCAGCTACAAAAGCGTAAGCTAGGTAATGGGTACGAAGACCTAAACCCAAGGTTAGCAGGGAAATCGACACCAACATCCATGCAACTAAACCCTCAGCACTATCGTGTGGTTTAATGAATTGCCAAATAATCCAACCTAAACTATAGCCAATTAAACCCATGAAAGCTGATACTAAAAATCGTCGCTTTTGACCAAAACTTCCAGAGAGGGTAATTCCCCAAGCCGTTCCCAAACCAGCAACGGCATAGACTATAATTTCCTTTGCTGAAGTAGGTTGAGAGTTTTGAATTAATTCGGGTAATTGAAGAGAAATAAATTCTGCAATAAAAGCGCCTAATTTGGTTTGATAAGCCAAAATAAAACCAGCGATAGTCCCCAAACTCGCACCCATTCCGCCTAAAATCATCGCCCAAATTGTTGCTAGACAAGCTAGAAGGAATTTAAAAATAGCCTGAACTGTGGATAGGGTTGTATTACCAACTGCTAGGGTAAATTGGGTGACAGTTTGGATGATGGTGTTTTTTAATTGGGTAAATAACCCTGGTTTTGATTCTGCGGGAACAATTTTCAGTAAACGTTTTTGAATAATAGCTGCATGGGCTGGACGCGATCGCACATCCGTCTGTATCATTTCATCTAGTAAATCAGCCAGACGTGGATTAACACTGCACCGATTTCGCCAGCGTAATTCCCCAGTAATGGGATCTTCCAACTGTTGGGGATACTTACCTGTAAGTAATTCAATTATTGTCCGTCCCAAGGCATAAAAATCAGCTGCAGGTCCCACATTACCACCAATCATTTGTTCTGGTGGACTATACCCAGAAGAAAATAATCGAGTGGAAGGAGAATGGGATCTTAATATTGCCCCACTAAATTGTTTAGCACCACCAAAATCAATTAACACCAATTGTTCTGCTTGCAGCGGTGCAGTAGGTGAAGGATTACGCAACATTAAATTAGAAGGTTTAATATCCCGATGAATAATTTGGCGTTTATGCAACTCCTGTAAAATCTTCACAGCTTGTGCAAACCAATTCAGCACCAAATCCTCTGGACATCCTTGGGGATAATTTCTCCGAATCTCTTCTAAATTATGGCCATCAATTTTTTCCATCACCAGACAAGCCAACTGGTGTGGTTTAGGAACAGTCAAATTGATTTGAAAATACCCGTCAGCATCAACTTTGGGAACACCAGGATGATGGAAACTACTTAAAACCTCCGCTTCCTGAATAAATAATTCCAAAGCTTTGGAAGAATCTTCCACCAACACTTTCAGCACTTTTTCAGTTTGGTTTTTTTCATCCCAAACCGTGTAAATTTGGGCAAAACCTCCTGAACCCAAAGGCTCAATCGGGTAATAGCGGTCTAACAACTGTAGCGGTGCGCCACAGCTATTGCAAAATTTGTTTCCCCAAGGTTGGGGATAAGGACGTTGACAGTTAGGATTTATGCAGTGAACCGCACTCTGATTTATCTGGGACAAAACCACGAAAATACAAAGGCTGGATCGATTTTAGCGTCTATTTTGCTTTTTGCACTTCATAGAACCCAGAAATGCTGCTCAAATGGCTAGAAGGTGAAAATAGGAGGTGAAAGCTACCCCATGAGCATTCCAGTCCAAAACTAGGAAAAAGGCAATCACCAACCATTGGGTTAGATGATGTTAGATTGGCTACGCCAGCAATTGCTGTTTGACCCCAGAATCCCCACGCCTTTAGACTGGGGAGTATGTCAAAAACTCTTTCTAATTCTCTTTATCAATTAGATTTTCTAATGTTTGTCGCAAAGATGGAAACTCATCAATTATTAAAGATAGTTGCTCCATATCAAAAGTATCTAACTTGGTTTCTACAGAATTAGCGTATTCAACCAATAACTGACAGTGATACTCCTGTCCCCAAGTTTCTAAACGCTGACAAAATTTCTTTATTTCCCGTATTTTTAAAGTTTTACGTAAACTATTCCATCCCATTTCTTCTTCCTGTAATTTGATTAATAATTCTGGTAAATTAATTGAAATATTTAAGAATTCTGGTTCTTGATTATGGGTAGTAAATTTATCTAATTGCTGTGATGATTCAACATTAATCAAAATATGTAAATGCTTTTTGAGTTCTTGAACAAGTTTAATACAGCTAATAGGTTTAGATAAAAACCCCTGACAAATTTTCGCAAGTTCATCTTTCTCTTGAGATTGAGATGAAGCCGTGAGAATAACGATAGGAATATCTTTAGTTTTTTCATCTTGTTTTAGATGTTGTGCTGTTTCTTTCCCATCCATCTGAGGCATTCTCAAATCTAACAAAATTAAATTGGGATGATGTGATTGAGCGAAATTAATCGCTTGCTGTCCATTTTCTACCAGCACAACTTGATGATGAGTGTTATGAAAATATCCCTGAATTAATTCTCGATTTGATGCCACATCATCTACAATTAAAATTGTACTGGTTACAAACTGGTTTAAATCATCATTTTGGTATGATTCCGGGACTATTTCTATCGAACTATTTGCAGGAGAAATTGCTGGAAAAACAAAAGTAAAAATACTACCTTTTCCTAATTCACTTTTGAGTGTGATGATTCCACCCATCATATTCATTAATCGCTTGGTGATTGCTAGTCCTAAACCTGTACCACCATATTTGCGATTGCTTTGGCTGGAACTTTGAACAAACGCCTCAAAAATACCTTGTTGCTGCTCACGGGCAATGCCAATACCTGTATCTTCAACAGCAATTTCTAACCAAACTTTTTCTTCTGAGTCTGTAAAATAAAGATGAGCGCGGATAGTTATTTCAATGTATCCTCTTTCTGTGAATTTTAAAGCATTGCCGACAACGTTAAAAAGGATTTGGCGCAACCGGACTTCATCAATGTAAATAGTTTGAGGGACTGTATCTTCAATGATTGAACGCAGGATTAAATTTTTATCACTTGTATTTGGGCTAAATATTTGTAAAATTTCTGCAATTAGTTCTCTTAAATCAACAGGTTCATAGTGAAGTGCTAATTTACCTGATTCAATTTTAGACAAATCAAGAATATCATTCATCAATGCTAGTAAAGTTTTGCCACTGGAGGTAATGGCTTGAATATAAGAGTCTATATGAGGTTCTATAGCTTCAGATTGCAATAAATTTGCAAAACCAAGAATGGCATTCATGGGTGTACGAATTTCGTGACTCATATTAGCTAGAAATTCGCTTTTGGCTTGGTTAGCACTTTCAGCTTGCCGTTTCGCTTCTTCTAATGCCAAATTTTTCAGCGTTAGTTCTTCTCGTCTAGTAGTTTCTTTTTCTAGTAAAGCGGCTTGAGCTAGTGCAATTCCCACTTGAGCAGCTACGGCTTCTAATAGTTCAATTTCATCACAAGTCCATTCTCGAATTTGCTGATCCTGGGAAGCTGGGTCACTGATACATTGATGTATTCCTATGCAGCCATTGGGTTGTCCTTGGTAGGAAGTACGAACAGCTAACATTGATTTGATTTGCAATGCGTGGCACAGTTCAAGCACAGGTTGAAATAATGGTTCAGTATAAACATCTGAAATCACTATTGCCTGATCTTGAGCTAACACTGCTTCAACATGAGGATTGTTGGTAATAGGAATTTTTATATTTTTGATGGATTTGTAATTTCCATTCAAGTATTCTGCAACTAAAGGGAGAATAGGTTCTGGTTGAGCAAGATATGTATGAATTAGACAACGATGAGCTTTCAACGCTTGACCAATTTGAATAGCAGCAGTTTCAAAAATATGCTGAGTTTGCAAACTTTGACGAATTTGATCAGTGATTTGCTTGAGTAGTAGTTCCTTTTGTAATTTCTGTTGTAAGGCTGATTCCACTTGTTTACGCCCAGTAATATCTGTCAGCATCGCTAATGCGCCTGCATATTTTCCTGTCGTATCGAAAATCGGTGTAGTAGAAACTATTGCCCATAACTCAGAACCATCTCGACGGCGAAATTTGAAATCGTGTTGTTCTTGAATACCTTGATGCCGACGTTCTAAGTTTGTTTTGGCTATTTTTTGTTCTTCTATGCCGATGAAATCAAATAATGGTTTTCCTAGCATTTCTTCGACGGAATAGCCCAGCATTGCTGACATTTGGGGGTTGACAAAACTGGTATTACCTTCTCTATCGAGCATCCAAATTCCTTCAGAAGTGGTTTCTACAATGCGTCGATATTGTTCTTCACTTTTTTGGAGTGCAATTTCTACTTGTTTGCGATCGCCTTCAAGTCGCGCTTTTTCACTAATGTCTCGAATTAGTGCCAGCATTCCTATATAATTGCCTTGCTCATCTTTGAGGATGCTGATTGATGATTCGACAAATATCTCATCTCCATTGAGTTTACAATGAATATTTTCTCCTTGCCAAAAGCCTAAAGTGGCTAAGGCTTCATGGAAATTTTCTTGATCTTCCGGTTGAATCCAGTGGTGTTCTAAACATTCCGCGATGGGCTTTCCTAATGCGTCTTCGGCTTTGATGCCATACTGTTTTTCTGCTGCGGCATTCCAATGAATTACGCGATAAAAAAGATCAATTGCGACAACGGCATCACTCATTTGTTCCAACAACTGGGCTTGGAATTTGACTTGTTTTTCAACTTGCTGACGCTGGGTGATGTCGAGACCAACGCCTAAGAAAATGCGTTTTCCATTTTGTTCCATCCGTTGCAGATGAACTTCTACAGGATAACGACTGCCATTTGCACGTTCATGAATAGTTTGAAACTGGATAATTTCTTTTTCACCAGATAACAAGGGTGTGATTAAAGATTGAAACTGCTCTGTTGTCATCTCTGGTTTAATATCCAGGGGTGTTTTGTGCTGTAATTCTGACAAAGAGTAGCCTAAATTTTGCAGTCCTCCTTGGTTAACGTACTGAAATTGGAATGTTTCAACGTCAAAAACATAAATTTCATTGAGGCTGGCTTCTAGTAAATTGGAGAGGTAAAGTTTCTCTGCTTCTATGGCTTTGGATTGGCTCAAATCATCAAGAACATAGGAAAAACGAGGGCGATCGCTCTCACTCATACCAATGTAACAAACGGTAGCAGATAACCATTTTATTTTTCCATCTGTTATATGTTGATATTCAAAGCGAACTGGTTTACCTGTGCGTTGACTTTCTTGATAGTGACTAATCCAGACGTGAATATATTCTTGGGTTGTTCCCATTTGACTGGCAAGTTGATTGTGCATTGCCTCTGGGGTTGTTCTGAAAAACTGAGCAGTCGTATAGTTATCAGATAAATGCAATATGTCATTATCTAGTAATTCCACTACACCCATCATCATTGGGGCAGAATCATAAAAGCTTCGCACTGTTGCTTCTCTTTCTCTCAGTGCTGCTTTGGCTTGTTGAGAGCGAATTAACTCTTGTTGTAAACGTTGATTGGTTGCTTGCAATTCTTTAGTTCGTTCTACTACCTTGGCTTCAAGCTCGGCATTGACTTTCTGGACTTGTGCAAGTAAAGTTGCTTGTTTAATGGCGTTTGCTACCTGTGTTGATAGCTGTTCTAGAAATTCTATTTCGTCAGTTTGCCACTCACGCACATCATTACAGCTATGAGCAATTAATAATCCCCACAGGGAATCATCTAAAATAATTGGTACTGTTAAATTGGCTTTGATTTGAAACTGTGTTAAAAATTCTATGTGACAAGGACTCAAGTTTGATTGATGAATATCGGCAATAGCTTTAGAAGTTTTGTTTTGATAATGGTCTAGCCAATTCTGCTCGAAACAATTATCTACTACCACTTGATCTAAAATTGACCATTGGGGAATATCTACTGATTCCACAATCACTTTTCCATGCCAGTTAGAGTCAAAATGATAAATTATTACACGCTCAACTTCTAATAATTGACGTACTTCTGTAACTGTTTGATTGAGAATTTCGTCTAAATGCAAAGAGGCACAAATGCGTAAAGCGATATCAGCTAATAGTTGACTGCGTTGAAGTTGGGTTTTTAGTTTGGCTTTTTTGTTGCTGACTTGTTCTGTCAGATCGGAATTAAGGCGTTTGAGTAAATTGACTTTTTCAGTTTCTAGGTTATTTACTTGCTGTTGTAATAGGGTAATAATTTGGTGCAGTTCTCTGATATCACAAGCTTGTAAAATGCTGGTTTGGGTTAAAATCCCTGCTAGATATCCTTGGTCATCAGCAACAACAGATAGCTGTATATTCTGCTGCTGCATTTTGTGATGAGTTTCCCAAAGTGAATCTTCAGGATTGACTAACAACGGGGGATAACTCATTACTTGTTGGGCTTGTAGTTCCCTAAAGTTTATTTCTAGAAGTTGGAATTGAACAATATCTCGTTCTGTGACAATTCCTAGCGGTAGGACTTTTCCAGGTGCGATCGCTCTGCCAATGACAACACAACTGAGATCATGAGAATCCATCAGCTGTACTAACTCCAGAACTGTGGCTGTAGGAGGAGCATGAATCACATTTTCTGCCATTACCTCTCTGACATACCGACATTTGAGTAAATCTGCTGGTTGTAGCACACCTCGAAGGCTAGATTGTGTGACTAAACCCACAGGTTGATCCTGTTCGTTGACTATTGGTAAATGACGAATTCTATACTGACGCAGTAGCTGGATCACTTTCATTGGTTCCTGCACTTCCCATTCTTGGCAGGTAATCACATTCCTGGTCATGACTTCGGAAATTTTGGTTGTTCTTAAATTGCATTGTTGTGCAGCTATTCTCACCAAGTCTCTCTCTGTTAATAAACCAACTAGTTGCTGGTTATTTAAGACAAAAGCACAAGTAGCACGAAGGAGATTGGAACTAGAAACAGTTTCCCCCACTCTACTCATCATTTGTAAAACATCCATGAGATAGGCATCTGGATTGACTACTACAAAGTGACGCTGAATGCATTGACTACCGAAGTCAGACAGTGAGGTGTTTGCAGGTTCCATGATTAAACATCAACAAGTTAGTTCTAAAAGCTTTCGCTGATTGGCTCTAGTGTTCCCTTCTAGTATTCCCTAAATATTGGTATCACCAATAATCACACCTATAATTAATTCCCTAAGCTCATTAGCATTGAAACGTGCATATTTACATTTTTATGTAAATAATTCTGTAAAAAGGGGCAATTTATGAATTCCCCCTGCTTTCGTTATGTTTTGCATAATTTCTAATTATATAATTACATAGATTAAATAATTAGCATCCATACAGAATTATTACATTTTGCTACAAAGCTACTCCCTTCTCAGCGTAAGATTACATATCTTCTTCCTTCTTCACTTCGCGTCCTTTGCGTCTTTGCGGTTCATTTAATCCATATTCTTTGAGTGGGAAGGGAGTAAATAAATCCAGGGGGTTGAAGCACCCAGAAATTATTGGTAAAAATCAAATCTAAGTAGAACGATGGGAAAAAACAAAAGTATGTAAAGAAAAATAAATTAACCTAAAAACCTCTTCTCTCTTGCCTTTTGCCTATTGCCTTTTGCCTTGTCATAACGACAATTTTTAACGCCTACCTACTTATTGTCAGGTGCGTCAGATTTTGAAAATCTGTTGATATTAAACAATTTCTAGGTTTGACGCACCCTACTAATATGGCTGTTCTGTCTAGGAAAATTGCTGGGCATAAAACCGCGCATATTTACCTTCTAAGGCTAATAATTCTTCATGATTGCCTGATTCTACAATTTGTCCTTTTTCTAAAACTAAGATGCGATCGCACTTTCTCACTGTCGATAATCTATGTGCAATAATTAATACTGTACGGTTTTCCATCAATCTTTCTAAAGCTTCTTGTACCAATGCTTCTGACTCAGAATCTAACGCAGAGGTGGCTTCATCAAGTATCAATATTTGCGGGTTTAACAGTACAGCGCGTGCGATCGCAATTCTCTGTCTTTGTCCACCAGATAAATTTACACCACGTTCACCTACCCAAGTATTATAACCTTCTGGTAGTTGCTGAATAAATTGATGGGCATTAGCAATTTTTGCAGCTTCTTCGACTGCATAAATATCAAAACCTTTTTTTCCAAACGCGATATTTTGAGCAATAGTTCCTGAAAACATAATGGTTTCTTGAGGAACAATACCAATTTGTTTTCTTAAACTATTTAGTGTTACATCTCGAATATTGACACCATCTATAAAAATTTCACCAATTTCCGGATCATAAAATCGTGGTAACAGATTGACAAAAGTAGTTTTACCAGCACCAGAAGCACCGACCAGTGCGATCGCTTGTCCTGGCATTACCAATAAACTAATATTATTTAAGACAATTTCTCCTGGTTTATAAGCAAAAGTCACATTCAAATATTCAATTTTGCCAGTCACAGCAGGAAGATGGAAAGCATCGTCTTTTTCTAATACCGTTGGTTGAATTGCTAATAACTCAAAAACTCGGTCAACTGATGCCTCACCTTGTTTAAATTCATTATAGTTATTAGTCGTATGACCGATAGGATCAATTAACAAAGCTGCTGCTGCTAAATAACTAAAAAACTCACCTACAGTTAAATTGTTTTGAGAAATTTGCCATACTCCCACCATCAGCAAAGATAAAGCACTCAAAGCTTCCAAAAATCCGACAATGGGGATTTGAATTGCTTTTAATTTTTCTGCTGAATATTTAGCCTTTAAACTACGTTCTGCTTCATGGCTAAATCTAGCAATTTCATAGTTCTCAGCCGCAAAAGCTTGAATTAAACGAATACCACTAAATACTTCTGTTAAAATAGCTGATAAATCGGAAATTCGATTTTGACTTTTAAGTGAATATTTACGTAAACGTTCCCCAAACCAACCGATTAAAATTCCCATGATTGGGGCAACAATCACTGTAGCAAGAGTGAGTTGCCAATTCAAATAAATCATGTAGATGGGAATGGCTACCAATTGCAAAAGACAGGGTACAAAATCATGAAAAAGCTTATTGATAACTTCCCCAACCCTATCAACATCTTCTGTCAAACGGTAAGATAAATCTCCTGCTTTTGCGGTTTCAAAATAACTAAGATTTAGTTTTTGTAAGTGTGCGTAAACCTGTTGACGGAGATGAAAAGCCACTCTTAAAGCTGCACGTGCCATGTATAAATCTTGCACAGACTGAAAAAAGCCGCGCACCAGAAATACTAAAGCACACATTCCCGTTAATTGGGCGATCGCTACTACATTACCCTGTCCAAAGGGAACAGCCAACTTCCCAGCGAGATTAATCAGCGTTAAAGTGGCCAATACATATCCTAATATTCCCACAAAACCCTTAGCGATGGTTTCCCACTGGGTACGAATATAAGGTAAAAGTTGCCAATAATTAGAGCGTGAATTAGAGCGTGTGTTCAAAACCTAAACTTCCACAAAAAATATTTTTCCTTTGTTTGACGCTACCAGTTTTCGGCTAAATTTGGTAATTGGTAATCGGTAATTGCTAATTGGTATTAGTTGTTACCTTTATCTATCTGCCACTGTCACCTTTATTTATTCGCTCTATTTTCTTTAATGATATGAATAATCGAAGGCAATAAAGAAACAATAATGATTAAGCCAATGATTGGTAATAGATATTTATCTAATTGTTCTGCTGGTAGTGACTTACCTAAAAAGAAACCTAACATAGTAATGCCAAAAGTCCAAACAAAACCACCAATTAAGTTGTAAGACATAAAGGTTCGATAATGCATAGAACCAATACCTGCTACAATTGGGGCAAAGGTGCGAATAATTGGCATAAATCTTGCTAAAACAATAGTTTTTTTACCATGCTTTTCATAAAATGCTTGAGTTTTCACAACATGATTTTTATGAAATAACCAAGAATCTTCTTGATCAAATAATTTTCTGCCAAATTTATGGCCAGTAAAATAGCCAACATTATCCCCAAACACAGCACAAACAAACGCACCAAAAATTAGCACCCAAATATTCAGTAATTGCTGAGAAGCCACAAATCCTGCTGTAAATAGTAAACTATCACCAGGAAGAAAAAAGCCGATCAGTAAGCCAGATTCAGCAAAGATAATTCCCCATACCCCAAAGTAACCCAGTGATTTAATTAAATCTGGTAAGTTAAAATGCATGAAATCTCACCTGCTCAAGAAGTTGCATTCAACATCTTAACGTTCAAAATTTTCTGAAAATAAAAATTAATATTAAGATTATATAAAGTTATTTTAGATGTTGTAGATATTGGTTTAAAGGAAAAAAATGGAAAGATATATAAAAGTGCTACGATTATTTTGGACTGCTGCGATCGCCGCAGAAATGGAGTATCGTATCAACTTCATTATCGCCACCTTTAGTAGTATCGGCAATCTGGCTGGCAGTATTTTTGGGCTATTCTTGTTTTACCGCAACGGTTACACCTTTACTGGTTGGTCATGGTCGGCCGCTTTAATAGTTTTAGGAATATTTACCTTATTGCAAGGCTTTTCTGCCACTTTTCTAGCACCTAACTTAAACCGCATTGTTCGTCATGTCCAAGAAGGTACTTTAGACTTTGTATTATTAAAACCTATCCGCAGTCAGTTTTGGCTTTCCACTCATACCCTATCACCATGGGGATTACCAGATTTAATCTTTGGCTGTATCATCATTGGTTATGCAGGTAAAAATCTGGGTTTAGGAATAGACAAATACTTACTGGGTATATTTCCTTTGGGTTGTAGCTTGGTGATTCTTTACAGCCTGTGGTTTATGTTGGGATCTACTACAATTTGGTTTGTAAAAATATACAATGTTACGGAAGTATTACAGGGTTTATTAGAAGCTGGCAGATATCCAATTGTAGCTTATCCAGCTACTTACCGAGTTTTCTTTACCTTTGTAGTTCCAGTGGCATTTCTGACCACCGTTCCTGCACAAGCAATGTTAGGTCAAGGTGAGTTAATTTGGTTATTTGGTGCAGCCATATTAGCAGTGATATTATTTTTAATTTCTACTTGGTTTTGGCGGTTTGCATTAAGGTTTTATACTAGTGCTTCAAGTTAATAAATAACCATTTAGAAAAGATTAATGTTGGGTTTCCTTGCGTCAACCCAACCTACATTGAATCTACAAAGAAGAGATCACAACATATCTGGATTTTCACCCAGTTCTCTTAATCTAGCAGCCAATCTAGCCGCTTGTGCTTTTGCTTCTTCCTCTCGTGCTTTTGCTTCTTCCTCTCGTGCTTTTGCTTCCTCCTCTCGTGCTTTTGCTTCCTCCTCTCGTGCTTTTGCTTCCTCCTCCCGTGCTTTTGCTTCCTCTTCTGGTAACAAAACTAGATTTCCCGAAACATCGTAAAACCTTACCCAGATTGCAGTTTCCCTATCTATAGTTCCTTCCCAAGTTCCTAACCAAAAACCCAAACGTCTACACCATAACCAACCATTTTGATTAGGTGTTAAAGGTTGATATTCTTGGTTTTCATCTAAATGCCATCCTTGTAAGGAATTAGGGTCAAATGGGTCGTAGACAAAATAATCTGAAGTGCGGAAGGTCTGTTCATAAAGGTCTTTTTTAATTCCTTTATCTATTGCGGCTGTAGACCGTGACATTAATTCCACAATCACATCAGGATAACGACCATCTTCTTCCCAAACTACCCAACCTTGTCTAGAATTTGTGCCGTCAACATTGAGAACAGCAAAAAAATCAGGCCCACGAAAATCGCGGTTACGAATCTGGGTACTGCTGTAATAAATAAACATATTGCCCCCAGTAAAATAATCACTGCGGTCAGACCAAGCCTGTTGCAATGACCGAATCAGGACATTCATGGCAATACGGTGTCGATTTGATTCCAAGACTTCACCATCATCAAATATTAAATCTGTAGGTGGGTCATGAGGTTCCCAGTCTACAATGGCTAGATTGTTTTCGGTAGTCATGTGTGATTTTCACCTTTTTTCATCAAGCCGTAAATTTTAATCATAATCTGTCAGGAGATTCGTAAAAGCATTTTACTTAGGTACAAATTTTAGTTATTTATAAATTTCATGTAGAGTTTTTGTCAGAGGGAGTTGAGTTTTATACTCATGATTTGATTTAGAGGAAGATTAGATAAGTATTTTTTATAAAAAGGAAATTACTTAAAATGGCTAGACATTTTTGATATTCTACAGTAGGATTACATACATATAATTGATAGCAAACAGCCTATCCAGCTTTAAAGGTGCAAGATGAGTTCTGAATCTAATGTTAAACTCAAAATTGCTCTTTGCAATCCAGATTTAGATGCAGAGGATCAAGAGAGGGAAACACGTAATTTGCTGCGAGAGATTAAAGACTTAGATGTGGAAAATGCTGGACTTGTAGCAGCCACAGAAATTCCCGAAGGCTCAAAAGCGTTAGGAGGTGTTCTGCTTGGGATGTTGCAAGCTGAAGTAACTATTGGCAATATTAAGCAATTACTGGGTTTTTTAGGCGATCGCTTGGGTGGTAAATCAATTGAATTAGAAGTCGAAGCAAACGGAAAAAAGCTGAAAATTACAGCCAGCAGTAGGGAAGAATTAACAGCAGCACTGGAAGCAGCACAAAAATTTGTAGCAGAAAGCTGAGGAAAAATCGCAGACTAAATTTAGAGAATAGCAAAATGGTGAAGGTAGCACTGCTAATCGGAGTTAGCGAGTATGAACCTGGACTAAACCCATTACCAGCCTCTGTCAATGATGTGCAAGCGATCGCCAAAGTTTTGCAAAATCCTGAAATGGGTGGCTTTGCTGAAGCAGATATCCAAAGACTAGAGAATCCCAATCCTCAAACAATGCAAGAAGCAATTGAGGGATTATTTAGCGATCGCCGCAAGGATGATCTAGCAATAGTATACTTCTCCGGTCACGGCATTAAAGATGAAAGCGGCAAACTTTATCTTGCTACTCGCCTCACCCGCAAAAATCCTCAAGGACAACTGATTAAATCGACTGCTGTTCCCGCTAGTTTCGTCCATGACATCATGAGCAATAGTCGCTGTAAGCGACAAGTAATAATTCTCGACAGTTGCTTTAGTGGCGCATTCGCCGAAGGCTGGTCAGCAAAAGATGACGGTTCCGTTAATATCCAAACTCAATTAGGAGGTGAGGGACGAGTTGTTCTCACTTCTTCTACCTCTACACAATATTCTTTCCAACAAGAGGGAGAAAATCTTTCTATTTACACCCGTTACATCGTTGAAGGTATTGAAACAGGAGCAGCAGATTTAGATAACGATGGTGCAGTTTCAGTTGATGAGTTGCATGAATACGCCAAAAAGAAAGTTAAAGAAGCGGCACCAGCAATGCAACCAGAAATCTATGCAGTTAAAGAAGGTTTCAAAATTCGCCTTGCTAAAGCACCTATTGGGGATCCTAAACTGAGATATCGCAAAGAAGTTGAGCTTTTTGCTAGTCGTGGTGTAATTTCTGCCATTGGGCGCAGTACCTTAGACCTAAAAAGACAAAGTTTAGGACTAATACCTGAAGAAGCTACCGCTATTGAAACTGAGGTTATCAAACCTTATCAAGAGTACCAAAAAAGATTGCAGGAATACGAACAAGTATTAGTTAAAGAGGTTAATAAACAATATCCTTTTAGTGATCATACTCGCAAAGAATTAGCTTATTTTCAGCAAGCTTTAGGTCTGAGAAATGAAGATGTTGAACCGATACAAGCTCGTTGTGAACCTAAGAATATCCCTACAGAATCACCAGAAATTAAACCTAAAAACTCTACTCAAGTATTAGTGTCTGTTTGGGGGCGCATAGTAACTTTTAGTATAGGAGTATTTATATTAGGTAGTTTAGGATCTTGGATACAAAGCAATATGTCGACAAATCCAATTACTGTAACTCCAACACCTATACCAACAAAACCACCTTTTGGAACAGCACCTAAGTCTTTTTGTGTGAGATGGAAAAAAAATTGGGAAGCCGAAACAAAACGTTCTGGAAAGGATGATGAAGAGACTCGAGCTAAAATGGAAGAAAGAAACTGTAGTTATTGGGGCATAAATTTACCCGCACCTTCATCCAATCTGCCAGAGCCTTCACCAACAAGTGGGAATAATATTACAATGCCAACACCTAAAACAACAGAACCAGAAGTAGGATCATCCAAAATATTTACAGAACCTTCTCCTTCTAAATTAAAGGATTTATTTGAAGAAGCAAAAAAACTTCAAGATTCAATAAAGGAGAAAAAATTTGATGATGTTGATATAACTTTACCTCCTCAAATTTCTTCACAAACCAAACAAAATCAATCACCTAAATTCCCAGATGTTTCTGTAGCAGGAAGTTTTGGGTCTATACCTACATTTACAACAATTGATCCGAAATCAATACCAGATGATTACCATAAAAATCCACTGACACCACGTCCATTTTCATCAAGTGATTCATTATTCAATGATTCCAATAGCAATTTACTTTATAAAACAGAAAAAACAAAATGTCTTCAAGAAAAAGCAAAATTGAATACATTAATCAGGGATGGAGCGGTGAGTGAACAGGGAGCTAAAAGTATTTGGAATCAGAAAAAATGCAACAACTTTGATATAAGTTTTCCATAATTTCCAGTTTTAGTTATAAATGCAATTATCCTACTCTTACAAATTCTCCTTAACCCAACTCCTAAAATTCCGCATTGCTTGACTTCTGCCAATAGTTAAACACTGCTGTACATACTCATTAACTAATTCCACAATGGGAATATTAGGAAAATTAGGACTAGATTGAGATTTTACATAATTCCCTTCCTGTAACAAGAAAATCTCCAAACCTTGTTGTTTATATCGCCAAAGTTCAGGAACTCCCAAAATTGCATAATTTTCAAATCGAGTGCGGGAAGTAATATCAATTTCAATAGCTAAATCTGGTGGTGGATCTATATTTAAGTCAATCCGATTTTTTCCAATTACAGCCGCTTGATTTTGAATATAAAAACTGGTATCTGGTTCTACTGCTTGTCGCATTCTTTCGTTTTTCAGTGTTGTAGACCCAAAAGGTTCAAAATCAATTTCGAGTTTATCTAATAAAAGTTTAACTAAATCACCAAGAAGTTCTTTATCTTTTTCATGTTCAGGTAAAGGAACCATAATTTCTAACCAACCATCACTATAAGAAATACGTGCAGCACGCCTTTCTCCCATTTCTTCCAAAATATTTTCTAACTGCTGCCAACTAATATCTTTGAGTAACATCTGTTGACCTGGGTTGACAATAATTTGTTGCAGTTCTAAAAGCATATCGCCTCAGAGATTGTCAATTTTTTGATAATTGTCTTTCTTCATAATACGACCAAAAATGAAAATCTTACTTCATTCACCCCCAGTTGATATTTCCTGTAAAATCAACATCTGAAGATAGTACAACAGGAGAAACCAGGCGTGCCTACACTCGGTGTAAATATTGATCATATCGCTACTATTCGCCAAGCCAGACGGACTGTAGAACCTGACCCTGTGGCGGCTGCGGTATTGGCAGAATTAGCAGGTGCAGATGGAATTACCGTACATTTACGGGAAGATAGAAGACATATTCAAGACAGAGATGTGAGAATTTTAAGACAAACGGTGCGATCGCACTTAAACTTAGAAATGGCTGCAACTGATGAAATGTTAGCAATTGCCCTCGACATCAGACCCGATTATGTAACTTTAGTACCCGAAAAACGCGAAGAAGTAACCACAGAAGGCGGTTTGGATATTGTCGGACAAATTGCTAGAATAGGGGAGATAGTAGATAAATTGCAAAATGCTGGCATTCCCGTGAGTTTGTTCATTGATGCCGAATCAGCACAAATCGAAGCTTCTGTCAAAGTTCAGGCGAAATTTATTGAACTGCACACAGGACAATATGCTGAAGCAAAAGATGAAACAACCCGTCAACGTGAACTAGCTTTATTAGCACAAGGATGTGAGCAAGCAATTAAAGCAGGTTTACGAGTGAATGCCGGTCACGGACTCACATACTGGAACGTTTATCCAGTAGCGGCGCTTCCAGGCATGGAAGAACTAAATATTGGTCATACTATCATCAGTCGGGCAGCTTTAGTAGGAATGGAAAGAGCCGTCCGAGAAATGAAACAAGCCATACTGGGTAATGGGTAATTGGTAAAGTTTTTGCCTTCTGCCTTCTGCCTCCTGCCTTCTCAGAGGGGTAGTTAGCTGCGTAATCCGAAACAAGGTAAAGTCACATTTTTAAAATCAGACCTCTATGACTTCCACACAGTCTAACAACCTGCCTCTTTGGGTACAGGATCGAGATACAGTGATTGCATACAGTACCCATGCCGAATGGCGTTATCAAACACCACCGGATTATACTCGTTCCAAAGAAAATCTAGCGAAAGAAAGCACCTGCAATCACTTAGAAGGTACACTAGAAGCGATCGTACAGAACTTGGTGAGAACCTTCGAGATGGAGGTATCTTTCAAAAGTAACCCCCAGCAATGGTTATCTGTGGTAAGTGACAAGTTTCGGGTTAGTACCAATGGTGGTAAAGAGTATACAGCAGCAGATTTATCAGCCCAAGGTACTTATAACCTATTTATGGCTGATTCCCAACATTACAAAGCTTCTCAAGAAAGTTTTGAATCATCAGCTAAAATATTCCACAGCACATTTCCGCAAGGTTTTCCTTGGGAAGTGCTACAAGTGTACTCAGGACCACCTAATGTTACATTTAAGTGGAGACACTGGGGACATTTCCAAGGTGCTTACAAAGATTTTGCACCTACGGGGGAAACGGTGGAAATTATCGGTATAAGTGTAGCTCACGTTACTGATGATTTAAAAATTTTGTCCGTAGAACACTATTTTGATAACAACCTGTTCTTAGAAAAGCTAACAGCAGGTGGTAAACAGGTAAATAGTGACAACGAAAACAAAGGTGGTGGCTGTCCCTTCAGTTCTTTCTTTAAGGGATTCAAAAAAAGTTAACTGTTCAGGGTACAGTACGGCTACTGTACCCTATAAATTATTAAATAGTAACCAAAGGAAGAAAATGAAAACATACTATTACGTTTTGGCTAGTCAACACTTTCTACTGGAAGAAGAACCAATACACGAAGTGTTGAAAGAACGCACCCGTCATTATCACGAACAAGAAAAAGAAATTGATTTTTGGTTAGTAAAAAACCCAGCTTTTCTAGAAGCGCCAGAAATGGCAGACAATAAATCTAAGTGTCCTAGACCACCAGTAGCAATTATTTCTACCAATCATCAATTTATTACTTGGTTGAAATTGCGTCTAGAGTATGTAATTACTGGACAATTTGATGCACCTTCACCACAAATTCCTGATCCTTTGGCATCTTTAACAACTGTGTAATAAATTAGAATCTATGTAGGCATTTTGGCTTGGTGCTGAATGCTTACAAACATATAATATTAGGTATCCAATGTTTGTGCAAAGAGTTCATTCTTTACCAAGTGCTTTATTATTAGCAATAACTACACTCACCGCAGGCATAGCTCCTTTAATTAGTAGCATTAATCCTGTTTTTGCCCAACCAGCTATTCCTGTTTGTCAACCTCCTAGTGCGGGGGAGTATCTTTTATTAGTTGTTAGTCCCACAACTAATAGTCAACAGCAATTACGCAGTGCTTTACCATCGGATTTAAAAAGTGTTACTTGTCAATATTTGAATGAAACAGTAACCCGGATTGGTGGTTTTAAAAAGATTGATGATGCTAATCGTTGGGCAAAGTATGTTAACAATATAGTCGGTTTATCAGCCATTATCACCACTCGACCAACTTCACCAACAATCACACCCACAACCGTTGCACCTGCAATAACCTCATCAACAAGAGTTGCACCTGCAACAATCGCACCGCCAATAACCTCATCAGCAGTGATTCCCAATCAGAGACTGAGCTATAATCCCAGAGTCTTAGGAGATGGTTTTGCTGTATTGGTAGATTATTTCAACCGCCCCGAACTGGCAAATAGTGTGCAAAGAGCAGTTGGGGGTAATGTGGGTCTTGTTTCTTATGGACAACGCCCTTATTTATTGGCTGTTTATACTACCAATCAAACAGAGGCATATAACACATTACAAAAACTAAATGAAAATGGTTTTTTTGCCCTCTTAGCAGATGGGAGGAAAGTCATGTTACTGCGTTCAGTTGTCAATTCAAAGTGATTTTTTCAGTTATCAGTGATCATTTTTCCCTGTTAAGAGTTCCCTATTACCCATTGCTAATAAGCGGCTCTAGATAGCCAATAAATAGTGATACCTAAAGCTGAACCGGCGATGACTTGAACTGGTGTATGTCCCAGGAGTTCTTTGAGCCGGTCTTGGCTAAATTCCGGTTTTTCATGAAATAATTCATCAATCATTTGATTAAGTATTCGAGCTTGCTTACCAGCGGCTTGGCGCACTCCAGCAGCGTCGTACATGACAATGATGGCAAAGACCACAGCTACGGCAAAATCAGGGGATGCCCAACCCAGAGTTTGCCCCACACCAGCAGCTAAAGCCGTTACTAAGGCTGAATGGGCGCTGGGCATACCTCCTGTAGTGACTAAGACACGCATATCTATTTTGCGATGTTTAATCACTTCTACGATAAGTTTTAATCCTTGAGCCACAAAACAAGCTACAAGAGCAACCAGCAGCACCCGGTTGTTGAAAATGTCGCCTATGTCCTGCATGGTATTTTGATTAAGGTGAATTAAATTATGAGCAGCAGTTGTGTGTTGAGGAACAGTTTTTTACACCAGTAGTCAGCGTTCAGCATCCAAACTAGTTTGGTAGATGATTTTGTGACTAAATTTTGTATTTGCGATTTTAAATTTGGGATAGGTTGATCTAAAATCCAAAATCGTTAGTCCAAAATCCAAAATTCTTCTGTCTTTTGACGCTAGTGATCGCGATTAATGATAAAGTGTGCGATCGCCTGGAGAGGAACTGCTTTATCTCCATAGAATGCCAATTCCAAACAAGCTTCCTCAACCAGTTTTTGTGCTTTAGCTCGTGATTCTTCGATTCCCCACAAGCTGGGATAGGTGACTTTCTCCGCTTTCAGGTCTTTACCTGCGGTTTTGCCCAGTTTTTCTTGGGTAGCAGTGATATCGAGAATATCATCTATGATTTGGAACGCCAGCCCAATATTTTGAGAATAGCGAGTTAATTTTTGTATATCTTCAGGTGATGCTCCGGCGATAATTCCCCCACACACCACACAAGCTTCTAAAAGTGCAGCAGTTTTGTGGTTATGAATAAAATTTAGAGTTTCTAGGGAAATATCTGATTTACCTTCCGATTCTAAATCTACAACTTGACCACCAACTAAACCAGCAGCCCCCAGCGCCTTACCCAAACGGGCAATTACCTGTAAAGATCGCTCTGTTGGCACGTTTTTAGGGGTTTGGGTGGCTACGAACTCAAAAGCCAAAGCTAATAAGCCATCCCCGGCTAAAATCGCAATATCTTCACCGTAGACTTTATGATTTGTCAACTTGCCACGACGGTAATCATCATTATCCATTGCTGGCAAATCATCATGAATCAATGACATGGTGTGGATCATCTCCACCGCACAAGCTGTTGGCATAGCCATTTCCAGTGTACCGCCTATCATTTCACTGGTAGCAAGGCAAAGAATGGGACGTACACGCTTACCTCCGGCTAAGAGGGAGTAACGCATAGCTTCATAAATTTTTTCTGGATAAACGACAGGAATCGCTTGATCCAAAGCAGTATCGCAAAGCTTTTGTCGTTCTTTTAGATAGGCAGCGAGGTTAAACCTAGCTTGTTCTGATTTCTTTTGAAAGTTATCCGTTGCTACCATACTGCAATTCCTAAAGTTTTCGGTTTATCTTGATATGTGTGACAATTTTACGGTCTGATGGAGCATAAACACCCACTGGATTTTGGATTTTAGATTTTAGATTTGGGTGTGATTCCATAGTTGGAACCAGGAACTTTAACCAAAAAATCTCAAATCGGCTCAGTTAGCTGGGAAATTATCACTCCTTAATTACTGGTTGCTCGCAAATAGCTAGATACTGTATTTTGCAATAACAGAGTGACTGTCATCGGACCAATACCACCGGGAACAGGGGTGATATATTCTGCCACCATAGCCGTTGTGGGAAAGTCAATATCGCCAACCAGACGACTCTTACCACTGCTATCACTAATGCGATTTATCCCCACATCTACCACAACAGCGCCCGGTTTCACCATCTCGGCTGTGATTAATCCAGGAATACCAGCTGCTGCAATCAGAATATCAGCATTTTGGGTGATGGTTTTGAGGTCTTGGGTTCGAGAATGGGCAATAGTGACTGTAGCATCAGCCTCTAACAGCATCAATGCCATTGGCTTACCAACTAAAATACTACGTCCTACCACCACAGCCTGTTTTCCCACCAAAGGAATTTTATATTCTTCTAGCAGCCGCATCACTCCAGCAGGGGTACAACTGCGTAAACCTGCCTCACCCCGCACCAGTCGTCCTAAATTCACCGGGTGAAGTCCATCAGCGTCTTTATCCGGTGCAATTTTATGTAAAAGTGCGATCGCATCTAAATGTTTAGGCAAGGGTAACTGTACCAGAATCCCATCTACCCGTTCATCTTGGTTAAGTTCAGCAATTACCTCCTCTAGTTCAGTTTGGCTAGTTTGCGTGGGAAAATGTTGACCAAAAGACGCTATTCCCACCTTAGCGCAAGCTTTTTCTTTATTACTTACATAAGCGGCTGAAGCTGGGTTATCACCAACCATCAACACAGCTAAACCAGGAGGTCGTCCAATTTTCGGTTGTAACTCTGTAATGGTAGCAGCCAATTCTTGCTGAATTTTAGCGGCTAATGCTTTACCATCAAGGATTTGAGCAGTTTGTGTTTTCATCGTTAGTTGTCAGAAGAAGGAGTCAAGATTCAGGAGTCAGGAGAAGCAGGAGCGGGGTGCAGGGGGGCGGGGTGCAGGGAAGAAGAGTTATCCCCCTTGCTCCTTCCTTGTACTCTTCACTGTCACCTGTCACCTGTCACCTGTCACCTGTCACCTATTCCCCTGACTATTTTCTCAGATTAGTTGTGTCAACTGAAGGATAAAGAATAGATAGTATGAATAAAAATTTGAGAAAACTAGTGACAAGGTAAGGATTAATGCCAAAATTATCTCATTCGCTGGCTTTTATGAAACAAGCACAACTTTCTGCTTTCAGTCTCTTTCACCAAGGATTGGTTATTCTTCTGGTAATGGGACTTTGTAGTTGTGGTAATGGGAAATCTACAGAATTGAACTTAAATAATTTAAGGATTGGTGCTAATGTGACACCCATTCGAGAAATTAAACCAGTACCAGATAATAAGACTACAGTTTACATCCAAGGGAAAGTAGAAAAACAAGCGCCTTTAGTAAAACAGCAAGCATATCAAATTGCTGACTCTACTGGGAAAATTTGGGTTGTGACTAATCAAACTAATCTGCAAGTGGGACAAGATGCCGTATTTAAGGGCAAAATCAGATACAAAAGTATTCCCTTGGCTGGGCAAGAATACGGAGAAGTTTACTTGGAAGAAGAATAATATTATGAACAATCAAATTGAGCAAGTAGCGATCGCCATCCTTTACCAAAATAACAAGTTCCTCATGCAACTGCGAGATAACTTCCCTCATATTGCCCATCCTGGTTGCTGGGGATTATTCGGTGGACATCTAGAACCCAATGAATCACCAGAAATAGCCCTTCAGCGAGAAATTTTAGAAGAAATTGGTTATGATTTACCATCTTTTGAGAAATTTGGTATTTATTCTAATATCAAAGTTTTACATCATGTTTTTCATGCACCATTGTTAGTGGAAGTAGATCAATTGTGTCTAAATGAAGGCTGGGATATGGGATTATTAACACCAGACAATATTCGCCAAGGTAATTGTTATTCAGCAATAGCTGGAGAAATACGACCATTGGGGGATATAACTCACCAAATTATGCTGGATTTTATTTCTACCTAAAAAGAATTTTCACCCTCTTCTCTATCCCCTATACCCTATTATATGAATCATCAATTACCACAAGTTGCCATCATCATTCTTTGCCAAAACAACAAATTTCTCATGCAACTACGGGACAATATCCCTAATATAGCTGCTGCTGGTTGTTGGGGATTATTTGGTGGACATCTAGAACCAGGAGAAACCCCAGAAATAGCACTTGTGAGGGAAGTTATTGAAGAAATAAATTATGAATTACCATCTTTTGAGAAATTTGGAATTTATGCTGATGAAAAAATTATTCGTCATGTTTTTAAAGCACAATTATCAGTAGGATTAGATCAACTGGTCTTAAATGAAGGTTGGGATATGGGATTATTAACATCCGAAGATATTTACCGGGGTAGTTGTTATTCACCTATAGCTGGGGAAGTAAGACCTTTAGGAATTCCCCATCAACGCATTATGCTGGATTTTATTAATGGTTAAAAAATCATTACACTTCTATTTGATTTTTGTTAGCGATAGGCTACTTTCTGAGCTTACAAAACTCAGTACACCTGAATTATCTAAAATCTTTTTACCTACTTACATAAGTAAATATGGTTTTCGCTACGCTGCGCTATCAGAAATCAAACCGGATTCCTATAGTGTGTAGTAAGAGAGATGAAAATAGTTAGATGTAACCGCATAATTCAAATATAAACCGCTCAATCTGGAAAAATCAAATTCATGCAAACAATCAACAAATTACCAAGATGGTTAAGTATAGGCTTGGCTTTTCCTATCGCTATTCTTAACGGTTGGTTATTAATCCAAGTTATCCAATATTTTCAACCCTTAGTCAGTGTTATTTCTGTTGCCATTTTATTAGCTTTTGTCTTGGATTATCCGATCAAATTTTTCTATAAACGAGGAGTACCGCGTAATTTAGCCATTGTGGGAGTTTTACTGATAGCGGTAGTGATTTTGGGGGCTGTAGGCGTAATTTTAGTACCTTTAATTTTTCAACAACTCAATGAATTAGTTAACATTCTTCCAGTTTGGATTGATTCGGGGACTCAACAACTACAAGTTTTTCTAAATTGGGCTGCTACACAACAAGATTTACCAGTTAATATTAGTGGTTTAGCTACGCAGTTATTGGAAAGAATTTCTAGTCAATTTCAATCTTTTACGGGCAAGATTCTTGGCTTTGCTTTTGATACGATTGGATTTTTAGTTAATTTATTGTTAGCAGTGGTTTTAACTATTTACTTAATTCTCAATGGTGAAAGGTTGTGGGATGGAGTTTATCAATGGTTTCCTCCCAATATTAGCACCAGAGTTAGGGCATTATTAAAGGAAGATTTTCAAAATTATTTTATCGGTCAAGCAACTTTAGGGGCAATTTTAGCGGTGACAGTTACTTTGGCATTTGTAGCGTTAAGAATTCCTTTAGCTTTACTGTTTGGTATTGGAATTGGACTTTTCTCGATTTTCCCTTTTGGAACTGGTATTGGTATTGGTATTGTTAGTTTATTGGTGGCTTTAGAAAATTTTTGGGAAGGGGTAGAAGTTGCAGCTATAGCGGTAACAATTGACCAGATAAATTCTAATATTGTTGCACCAAGAATTTTGGGTAATTTGACTGGTTTAAATCCTGTTTGGGTGGTGATTTCTTTGTTAATTGGCGCGAAGTTAGGCGGGGTTTTGGGTTTGTTGGTGGCTATTCCTATCGCTAGTTTTATTAAGGATATTGCTGATAGTTGGCGGGCTGGTGAGTTGAGAAAGGTTGAGGATGTTGATGGGAGTGTGGTTGAAACGCAGAGGAACGCGGAGGTTAACGCGGAGGTTCGCTGAGGTTTATTTGGAGGAATTTTGGGAAAATTTAGGTGAGTAAATAGGAGGAGTAAGTGGAAGGTAAAAGATTTATTCATAAAATTAAGTTAACAAATTTTCTTTCCTATGGAAGTGAGGGGGAAGAAATTGAATTACAACCGCTAAATGTGTTAATTGGTCGTAACAGTTCAGGGAAGTCTAATTTAATAGAAGCTATTAGTATTTTAAAAGCAACACCCACAGATTTACCAGCACCTTTTCGTCAAGGTGGAGGTATTAATGAATTTTTATGGAAAGGTGAGGGAAGTAATTCTATAGCTAATCTAGATGTGATCTTAAATTATTCAGAAAGACACAAAAACAATTTACATTATAAATTAAGCATAACAGAAGTAGGACAAAGGCTAGAATTAGTAGATGAAGCTATAGAAAATGCACAAGTCTATGAAGGACAACAAGATGTATATTTTTATTATCGTTATCAAAATGGTCGTCCAGTTTTAAATATTAATAAAATTACAGATGATGGTAAGGAATTTAAAAGAACTCTCCGCAGAGAAGATTTAATTTTAGATCAGTCAGTTTTATCTCAAAGAAAAGATCCAGATTTATATCCTGAACTTTCTTATGTGAGTACAGAATTTTCTAAGATAGGTTTATATCGTCATTGGCAAATTGGGCGATATTCAGAACCAAGAAATTCTCAAAAAACTGATTTACCTCAACATCCTTTATTGGAAGATGGAAGTAATTTAGGTTTGGTATTAAAAGCTTTACAACGTAAATTAGGTATGAGAAAACTTATTGGATATCTGGAAAAATTCTATGAAGAAGCGGAAGAATTAGATGTAAGCATATATGGCGGTACTGTCCAAATATTCATTCGGGAAAAAGGGTTAATTCAACCAATTCCTGCAACTCGTTTATCTGATGGAACATTGAGATATTTGTTTTTAATGGCTTTACTTTTAGATCCAACTCCACCACCTTTAATTTGTATTGAAGAACCAGAAATAGGTTTACATCCAGATATTTTACCAACTATTGCTGAAATGTTAATAGAAGCATCTCAGAGAACTCAATTAATTGTCACAACTCATTCTGATGCTTTGGTTTCTGCTTTGAGTCAATATCCTGAATCAGTAGTAGTTTGTGAAAGAGATGGAACAGGAACTCATTTAAGGAGATTAGAACCTGATAAACTCAAAGATTGGCTAGAAAATTATACTTTGGGTGATCTGTGGTTAATGGGTGAAATTGGTGGTGACAGATGGTAAAAGAGATTAGAATTTATATAGAAGGTGGTGGAGATTCTAAAAATACCAAAAAATTAATCAAGGAAGGATTTGCAGGTTTTCTAAAACCCATTGCTGATATTGCAAGAAATCAAAAAATTAAATGGGATATTATTATTTGCGGTACTAGAAATAATGCTTTTCGTGACTTTAAAAATGCCTTAAAATCTCATCCCGATGCTTTTAATATTTTGTTGGTTGATGCAGAAGCACCTGTGAAAATCAATTCTCCTTGGGAACATCTGAAATTAAGAGATAATTGGGATAAACCAGCAGGAGTTGATGATAATAACTGTCATTTGATGGTACAAACAATGGAAGCTTGGTTTATTGCGGATATTGCAACTTTGAAAAAATTTTATGGACAGGGTTTTAAAGAAAATGCTGTTCCCAAAAATGCTAATGTGGAGATTATTGCAAAAGATAATTTAGAACGTATTCTCAAAACTGCGACTGGTAGCACTACCAAGGGAGAATATCACAAAATTAAACACGCTTACAAACTCTTAGAATTGCTAGATGTAGATCAGGTTTGTCAAGCTTCCCCTTATTGCGATCGCTTGTTTACTACTCTAACATCAAAAATGACTGTATCAACCAGCAATACTGACGCAGAATAAAGAAAATTTGATTTATATTACAAGTATTAAGTAAGCAAAATATATTGGGTCTTAATTATGCTGAAAAAACTGATTCTCGAAAATTGGAAAAGTTTCCGTTATGCTGAACTTCCACTTGATCCTTTAACTGTCCTTATTGGAACTAATGCAAGTGGTAAGTCTAATGTGGTTGAAGCTTTGGAATTTTTGCAAAGAATAGCTAATGGTGAAAATATTAAAACAGCTTTAGCAGGAGATAAAACACTTACTTCTATTCGTGGTGGTGTGGAATTAGCAGCAAGGAAAGGTGAAAATGAGTTTACTTTAAAAGTATTAATTGGAGGTGAAGATGATGAAATAGATTATCTTTATAGTATTATATTAACAACCAAACCATCTATTAATAATTTAAACGAAATAATAACTATCATTAATGAAGAAAACAATAAATATTATCCTATTCAATTTGGATTAAATACTGAAAAATTATATTTAATAAGTTCCTTGCTTAACCGCAGTTCGCTAGATAAAATTAGGTTAGATTTTATAGGTTTAAATAGTTTTGGCAGAGAACTAAATAAAAAAGAATCATATCAAATGAAAATAGTTAGAGAACAATCTTTGAATATAATCAATAAATATATTTTACCAACCATTCAAAATATCCATATTTTAAACCCCATGCCATCTACAATGCGTGATTATTCGCGACTTTCTGAAAACCTAGAAAGTGACGGTTCAAATATTGCTGGAGTTTTAGCAGCATTACCAGATGAGAAAAAAACAGAAGTTGAAAATACGCTATCTGAATATATTAAATATTTACCAGAAGGTGATATTAAAAAAGTATGGGCTGAACCAGTAGGAAGACTGAAAACAGATGCGATGCTGTACTGTCAAGAAGAATGGAAACCAGGAGAAATCACGGAAATTGATGCTAGAAGTATGTCAGATGGAACATTGCGCTTTCTAGCAATTCTCACAGCATTATTAACCCGTCCTGAAGGTAGTCAAATTGTAATTGAAGAAATAGATAACGGTTTACATCCCTCCCGTGCAGCATTACTGGTGAAAATATTAAAAGAAATTGGCAGTAAACGCAATATTGATATTTTACTAACTACCCATAACCCTGCTTTACTGGATGCTTTCGGTTCAGAAATAGTTCCCTTTGTAGTTGTTGCACATCGAGATTCAGAAACCGGAGAAAGTAAACTTACTTTATTAGAAGATATTGAAAACTTACCGCTTTTACTAGCATCAGGAACTTTAGGAAGATTAGCAACTAAAGGTGCGATTGAAAAAAGTCTTTCTACTCAAAAATAAAGCAGATTATGAAAAAAGTTCTGATTATTGATACTTCAATACTTTGTGTTTATCTGGGTGTTCCTGGTAAAGAAACCTGTGGTGATGATAATGATAAATGGGATAAAAAGAGAGTAGATAATCGTTTTTTAGAAGAAGAAAAACAAGGAACAAAGTTTATATTGCCATTAGCAACAATTATAGAAACCGGCAATCATATTGCACAAGCTAATTCAAAACGATATGAAATTGCTCAAGCTTTTGCTGACATTTTGATAAAAGTAGCTGAGGGAATCATCCCTTGGGCTGTTTTCACTACTGAATTAGATGAACTCTGGAGTAAAGAAAAGCTGAAGGAGTTAGCCATTGAATGGCCTAAACTAGCATCTCGTAACATTTCTCTAGGTGATGCTACAATAAAAAATGTGGCTAAATTTTATGCTAAAATTGGCTCTCCTGTAGAAATTTTTACAGGTGATCGTGAACTGAAAGCTTATGAACTAACAACTACACAAACTCGTCGTAGTAGTCGAAGATAAGGTAAAATTGAAACATATAATCTTACATAACATTCTATGAAAACTTTCACCGCAATTATTGAAAGAGATACACAAACAAAACTTTATGTAGGTTATGTTCCAGGGTTTCCAGGAGCGCATTCTCAAGGGGAAACATTAGACGAATTACAGAAAAATTTACGTGAAGTAATTGAAATGCTGCTTGAAGACAAAGAACCAGAATTTGAGACGGAATTTATTGGTATACAACAAATTATACTTCAGTCAGCATGAGCAGTATTCCTGTACTTAAACCTCAAGAGGTAGTGCGAATTTTAGAAAATCTGGGATTTATAGAAGTGCGTCAAACTGGTTCTCACAAACAGTTCCGTCATACAGATGGTAGAGGAACAACCGTTCCCTTTCACAAAGGACGTGATATTGCACCGACTTTGTTACGTAAAATTGCCAGTGATATCAATTTAACAGTTGAAGAATTTTTGGAAGCTCGCTAAAAATTAAAAAACCTTAAACAACTACCCTCATCTCCCCCACATCACGCTATCATCAAAAATAGTGCCTAAACTGTGCAACCTCAGCATCTACCATGACCACTCCCACACCAGAAAGCAATCAACCAAATACACCTCTTAGCGATACAAAACTGGTAGAAGATCGCAGCAAGCTGAGTAAAATGTATCAGCACTATGTAGAAATGAAGGATAAATATCCTCATGCGTTGCTGCTATATCGCGTCGGTGATTTTTTTGAAACTTTTTTCCAAGACGCTGTAACCGTCTCTAGAGAATTAGAATTAGTTTTAACCAGTAAACATGGTGGTGAACTTGGTCGTATTGCGATGACTGGTGTACCTCACCATGCTTGGGAACGCTACACAACCCTACTGGTAGAAAAAGGTTATGCTGTGGTGATTTGTGACCAAGTTGAAGACTCTTCGGAAGCGGTGGGTTTGGTAAAACGGGAAGTAACTCGCATCCTTACACCAGGGACTTTGCTGGAAGAAGGAATGCTGAAAGCTAGTCGTAATAATTACTTGGCGGCTGTGGTAATTGCTGTCAATCATTGGGGTTTAGCTTACGCAGATATATCAACAGGGGAATTTCTCACCTGTCAAGGTAGTGATTTAGAACACTTGACCCAAGAGTTAATGCGACTGCAACCATCAGAAGTGTTGTTTCCTACTAATGCTCCTGATTTGGGTAGTTTACTACGTCCGGGGGAAACTTCGCCATCTCTTCCCCAGTGTTTACCACCCACATTTTGCTATAGTTTGCGATCGCAACTCCCTTTTTCTCAAGCTGAAGCTAGAAGTAAATTATTGCAGAAATTCAAGCTGCGATCGCTTGAAGGTATCGGTTGTGAACATCTCCCCCTCGCAGTTCGCGCTGCTGGTGGACTTTTGGAATATATCGAAGATACCCAAAAACAGAACCCCGTACCTCTGCAATTATTACGCACCTATGCCTTAACTGATTATCTCATCGTTGACCACCAAACCCGACGCAACTTAGAAATTACCCAAACCGTGCGCGATAGCACATTTCACGGTTCTTTATTATGGGCTTTAAACCGCACTACCACCGCCATGGGTGGACGAGCTTTAAGAAGATGGTTGTTACAACCGCTACTAGACCTTAAAGGCATCCGAGCGCGACAAGATACCATTCAAGAATTAGTTGAAAATACTTCCTTACGTCAAGATTTACGAACATTATTACGGAAAATCTATGATTTAGAACGTTTAACAGGTCGGGCAGGTTCAGGAACAGCCAATGCACGGGATTTAATGGCTTTAGCTGATTCTTTCTCCCGTTTACCTGAATTATCTCGTATAGTGGAAGATGCGCGATCGCCATTTTTGAAAGCTTTGCAAAAAGTACCATCCATACTAGAAGAAATAGGAGAAAAGCTACACGCACACATCGTAGAATCACCACCTACACATTTAAAAGACGGTGGTTTAATTCGTCCCGGTATAAATCCCCTATTGGATGAAAGAAAAGCTACCGTAGAAGCAGATCAACAATGGATTGCAAATTTAGAAGTTGATGAACGTGCGAGAACAGGAATCCCGACTTTAAAGGTAGGATTTAATAAAACTTTTGGCTATTACATCAGTATTTCTCGTTCCAAGTCTGACCAAGTTCCTGATAATTACATCCGTAAGCAAACTCTGACGAATGAGGAACGTTACATTACTCCCGATTTGAAAGAGAGAGAAGCAAGAATCCTGACGGCGCGAGATGATTTAAATCAGTTGGAATATGAGATTTTTGCCGCTTTACGGGATGAGGTCGGTTCTCACGCCGAAACTATCCGCAATATTTCCCGTGCGGTGGCTGCGGCTGATGTGTTATGTGGGTTAGCTGAGTTGGCTGTACATCAAGGTTATTGTCGGCCGGAAATGGTGGAAGGACGGGAAATTGAGGTTGTTGATGGTCGTCACCCGGTGGTTGAACAGTCTTTACCTGCGGGGTTTTTTGTTCCTAATTCTACTTGGTTGGGGGGAATGAATTACGGAGGAATGAACCGCGAAGGCGCGTTCACGGAGTGTCTCGCAGAGAAGGAAGAGAAGAAGAGTACATCTTCTCCTGATTTGGTGATTTTGACAGGTCCTAATGCGAGTGGTAAGAGTTGTTATTTACGACAAGTGGGTTTAATTCAGTTAATGGCGCAAATTGGCAGTTTTGTACCTGCTAGGTCGGCTAGGTTGGCTGTGTGCGATCGCATTTTTACCCGTGTTGGTGCTGTGGATGATTTAGCAACGGGTCAATCTACTTTTATGGTGGAAATGAATGAAACTGCAAATATCCTCAATCATGCAACTGCTAAATCTTTGGTTTTATTAGATGAAATTGGTAGAGGTACTGCAACTTTTGATGGTCTTTCTATAGCTTGGTCTGTGGCAGAATATTTAGCAGTGGAAATTAAATCTCGGACTATTTTTGCAACTCATTATCATGAGTTAAATGAATTAGCTACTATTGTTTCTAATGTGGCTAATTATCAAGTTACGGTGAAAGAATTACCAGATCAAATTATCTTTTTACATCAAGTTCAACCAGGTGGTGCTGATAAATCCTATGGTATTGAAGCCGGAAGATTAGCCGGTTTACCTGCGGTGGTAATCAAGCGTGCAAAACAGGTAATGGGACAAATAGAAAAACATAGTAAAATTGCCATGGGTTTGCAGAATTTGGAATAGTCAAATCTTGCGTAAGTCCTATTTATATCAAATCCGGGTAATTATTTTGGAGATTCAGGGGGATATACTGGTATTGGATACCACAAAAATCTTTTCAAACACCCTCTTATGGTAAGTATCATTATCTTCACACCTTACCGATTAGGTTAAAATGTGTAAAATTTCACAATATCCCTTGGATTTCACCCAAAAAAATGCCAATATATAAGAGGCATTGTATAAAAAATTTATGTCACGACATAAACGAGTTAAAAGAGTCCTAGTAGTGGAAAACTGCTAAAAACCGTTTATAATCTGGGAAAATATGAAATTTTCTCCTATTCAATTGTATTCAAACTAGCAATTTATTACTTAAACAACACTAACTTGTATTACCTTATATGAGACACAATACGTACAATAATGGAGATATTATAGGGCGCTATAAAATCATAAAATTTATAGGTGGCGGTTCATTTGGAGAGACGTATTTAGTCGAAAATATACAGTCACCAGGATCTAATTATTTACTCAAATATCTAAACCCCTCAAATCCAGCCAGCTTGGAACAAGCAAGAAATAAGTTCGATATAGAGGCACAAGTTCTGAATGACTTAAACCACCATCAAATCCCAACGCTTTATGATAAATTCCAGGAAAATCAAAAAGACTACTTGGTGGAAGAATATATTAAAGGTCATAATCTCGAAGAAATAGCCAAAAATCATATTTTCATTGAAACAGAAGTTATTCAAATTTTGAATGATGTTTTAAACATATTAAATTATCTGTTTCAAAAGAATATCATCCACCGCGATATTAAACCGGCAAACTTAATCAAGAGAGAATCGGATGGGAAAATTTTTCTGATTGATTATGGCACAGTTAAACAAGTCAGTACATTAAATTCAACAATAATGGCTGGTACAGCCGGTTATATGCCCCAAGAACAAATAGCAGGAAACCCGCAATTTGCCAGTGACATCTATGCTTTGGGTATGACGGCAATTCAACTTTTAACAGGAGAAAATCCGATCAACTTATCAAGCTCTGAGAATGAAGTTATCTGCCAGAATTTAACTCAGTTTAACCCACACTTAGCGAAAATCTTAACCAAGATGGTGCGGCGCATTCCATTAGCCCGTTACTCACTAGCGAATGATGTTATTGCAGATTTAGAACCACTCACTTTCTTGAATCAAACACTAATTCAACGCTATAAAATTATTAATTATTTGGGTGGCAGTGGTGGCTTTAGTCATACATATTTAGCAGAAGATACTAAAAGGAAACAACGTCCTTGTATTGTTAAGCAATTTAACCTAAATAATAATCTACATATTGCACACGAGGTAGAAGCTCGTTTAGAAGTCGCATTACCATTACTAGAAAACTTCCCTAATCACGAGCAAATTTCACGGTTTCTGGATTATGTTAGAGACAATAAAAAATTATATTTAATCTATCCATTTATAGAAGGCGAAAATTTAAAAAACAAAATCACAAAAGGCAACTGCTGGAGTGAAAAAGAAGTTACTGATTTCTTGCAAGATGTTTTGCAGGTATTAAAGTTCATCCATGGGCAAGGAATTATTCATGGTGATATTAAGCCGTCTAATTTAATTCAACGACAACAAGATAAAAAATTTATTCTCATAGATTTTTCGGAATTCAAGCAAATTTTCACTTTAGAATTTAATAACAGAGATAACAGAATAGTTGTCAAACCAGGAGGTACAACTGGATATATGCCTCTTGAACAAGAGAAAAATCAACCGCAACACAGCAGCGATATTTATGCTTTAGGAATGACAGCTATCCAAGCTTTAACAGGAGTACATCCTCAAAATTTACCAAGAGATTCAAACCATGAGCTAATCTGGCAGAATGAAATTCAGATTAGTCCTGAGTTAGCAAAGATTTTAACTAAAATGGTGCGTTTCCGTTTAGGAGAACGTTACCAATCTGCACAAGAAGTTTTAGATGCTTTAAATCCATCACCACCACCAATACCTCCTCGTCCTGCTATAGAAATAATTTGGGAATGGTTGAAGAATCATAAGCGATTGGTATTCATCGGTGTATCTAGTCTAGGAATTTCAACATTTGTAAGTTGCCAAATAAACAGCCCAAAAGAAAGAGCAAACAATTTGCTTGCAATCTGTAAAGCAGAAACAGATAATAAACAGTATCTTCAAGCCATTCAAACCTGTAATCAATCAATCCAAATTCATCCCTTGCCAGCAGCTTACGTTTTTAAAGGTATTGCTTTACAAAGTCTAGCAAGAAATGAAGATGCGATCGCATCCTATGGTGAAGCCATAAAAATTGATCCAAACTATATATATGCCTGGGCTAATAAAGGCTCTATACATAATAATCTCAAAGAATTTGACAAAGGTTTGAGTTCTTGTGAAGCAGCAACTTTAATTGATCCAAACAATTTTAAAGGTTGGCTATGTTTAGGAATCGCTCAACAAGGTTTAAAACAATACGATGAATCAATCAACTCTTTTGATAAAACTATTAATTTAGCTTGTGGTGATAATAGTCCAGATGCTGCTTATGATTGCGCTCTCAGCTGGCATAATAAAGGTGAATCATTGCTGTTCAAAGCTCAAGATTTATTAAAATCAACTCCTCCAGATAAAGTTCAAGCTGTTCAACTTTTAAAAGAAGCTATTCCAGCCGTTGACATAGCAATTGAAAAAGGAAAAGCAATTAACATAAACACAGCTATTTTTTCCAAGACTAAAGCAGAAGCAGAAAAGCTTCTTTCAAAACTTCTTTCTGAGCAACGCTAACCCTTAATACAGTTAAAGCCAATTACCTATCAGAGTAAAAGCTGCCCAGTAAAGAGGATGATCATATTCTTTTTGTTCTATCAGAGAAATTTGGGCATTTCTAAGTGCTGTGGCTCGAGTCATTTTTTGATCACGATTAGTTAAATTTTGATCACGATTAGTTAAATTTTGATAAAATCGTTTCATCAACTCTGCGGTAGCTTTATCTGATACAGGCCATAAACTAGCAATGGTACTACTTGCACCAGAACGAAGAGCTACTCCAGCCATACCTAATATAGCTTTTTCATCACCTGAAGCTGTTTGACAGGCACTTAAAACCAGTAATTCAATATTTTTGTTTCTATTTTTACCTTGAGGGTTGAGCAAATTCTGGAAATTATTTATATCAATGGTATTATCCTCATCAGTATCTCCAGTTACAATAAACGTTTGCTCTCGATTAGAACTAAAAATACCATGTGTTGATAGGTGTACTACCGTAGGAGAAGATTTCATTTTGGCTTTAAAATTACTTTTGGTAAATGGCTGTTGACAAATTGTGTTCTCATCACAAAGTATGATCGGATTTACTCTTACTCTTGCTTTTAAATTCTTAATATTTGTCAATTCTGCATTTACATTTTCAAGTTCAAGAAAAGTATTCCCCCGTGCAGAGACACTTTTACTCATACCAGCTGCTAAAATTTCTATATTTTCTGGTTTAATTGGTTTTGGGTTTATTAGTTGCTGACCCAAACTTAATGCTATATTATACTTCTCAATCAAATAATCTTTGCCATTGTAAAGAGCAGCTATAGGAATTTTCTGGAAAGAACGATCTAGTAGCACAAATACTAAAGTTTCAATCTGGTCTAATTGATGATTTTTCTCTAAAGGTTTGATTAACCAATCATATACCTGTTGAGAACGCCTGAAAACTTGTTTTTTATTTTTATTAAGTTGATCTTTTCCTATGGTTTGATCTTCTATCAGAGATGAAGCAGATATTATTCCATCTTTGGGAATTTGAGTGTAAATAAGATCAGCTAAATTTTCAAGAGTATCGTTAACTTCTGTTTTAGCAATTTTAATAACTGGAGAAAGATAAGGTGATTTATTTTTTTTAAACAGCATCACCTGTAGCTGATTTTCTAAAATAATTGGATAAATAACCGCAGCTTTGGCATCAATATTTTCAAGTTGTACTAACTTATCTATTGGTGGTGAACATGGTTCTTGAAAGAAATTATCTAGTTCTGCTAATTGCAGAGATTCCATCACTAAACGAGCGACATTTAATGGATTATCTAAAATATTTTTTCCTGTTTCATCTTTATCGGAACTATATCTTGTGGTGATATTATTGAGTAATACCAATTTACTTAAATCAATTCCACTGCTTTTAGATTGCAATAATAAATCAATAAATTCCCGATATACAGGTTCGACGTTTTGACGAAAAGAAAATTGGTTATCAGCACTAGTTACTAAATCTGCTCTTAATGACTGGAGTATATTCCATGCTTCAGCATAAGATGTTAATGCTCCTTCAATATTTCCTGAAGCTTTCAAAATTCTTCCTAACTGGTGTCTGTAACGATATAAAATTTGCCGATTATCAACATTCATATCATTTAACAGACTTAGTGCTTGCTCTGTTAAATTTTTGGCTTGAGTAAGTTTATCTTGTCTTGTGAGGTCTTCTTGACGGGATGCTTGCAATTCACGTAATCTAGCAAGGTTGCTTAAACCTTGTGATTCGGCTTGTTTATCTGCAAATGTATGAGCTTGTTGAATAGCTGTAGATAGAAGTTTATCAACTTCATTGAGTTCAGGTATTTGTTGTTGTAAAAAATTATCCTTGTTAGTGTTGATATTAAGACGAATTAAGCTATTTGAAAAATTAATTTTTGCATATACTAGCTCACGAATGATCTCACTATTTTCAGGCAAATTACCCAAATCAGACCTGATTGGATTTAACAGATATTCTATTTTATTATCCAGGTCTTTTCTTAAATCAGACCAATCATTTTTTGAATTTTTGCTAATCTGTTCATTCCACCATTCCTGCATATCTAATAACAAAGTTAGTTGATTTAGTTTTGCTTGAATTTTGGTTAGAGGTTGAGTCTGATCATTTGTTGCTTGCTGATAATCTTTAAAAGATTCACTGTAATGTCTGAATGCTTGTTGATATAATTTTAAATTATCATTATTGCTACATTTTATTTCATATTGATATTTGTCTTCGTCACTCAGAATATCTGTATTCAAAACATTATTAAATTCATTATTGCACTTATTACTAAGAATAGTATCAATTTGGGGAAAATAATTTAATTTATCTCGGTCTTTATTACCAATAGATCGTTCTATATTACCTAAACTCAGTAAAATTGCACTTTTTTCTTCTGGATATTTTTCAGACTCTTGCAAAAGTATTTCAGAAATATTTTGTGGTTTTGGTAATTTGATTTTATTTCCATTATGATCGGCAATTTTTTCAAAATTTACTTGGGTTACAGGGATGTAAATATCTAATTTTAATAATATTTCAGCAAGCAGACGTAAGCCTCGTATTTTATTTAGAGAACTAGGTTGTTCTTGGATTTGGTTAATAAACTTCTTTTGAAAATCAGAATTTTTGAACTGCTCATTTAGACAACTGGAATTAAAATTTGTAAAAACTAGCATAATTTGACTACAAGCTTCAGGATATAACCCCAAAGATTGCAATGATTTAGCTTTGTTAATTAAATTTCTATTTTTGCCATCTTCATCTTTTCCATAAGCCTCTGCTGCTTTTTGCCAGATTTTGGCCGCTTCAGCAAAGCTGCCGATGTCGTAGTATTCTTTTCCCTGCTGTTCTAACTTTAAAGCATTGGATATTTGAGATATTAAAAATGAATTCGGTTTGATTTTATGTTCAGTTCCTATTACTTTTTCTGGAAATAAAATAGGAATAACTAAAGTAAAAATTAGGGTTAATAATCCTAAAAATAATGCTGTGAATTTTTGACGATTCTTTAACATATATATTCGTTTTAAAATGGATTGTACTGTACAGAAAAATAAATACCATTGTCTTGCCATGTTCTTTCTCTGGCGTTAATCTCAACTAAAGGAATACCATAATCTAAACGGGTTTTAAATCTTTCCCCCATTTGCCACTGTAAACCCAAACCAACAGATGTTAAAGTGTTAGAATCAGGATTTTTTCTACCAGGAATATTCCAAGCAGTTCCCACATCTATAAATGGAATTAATTGTAAAACATTTTCCCCATTATTGGTGTTGTAAATCGGTAATTGCAACTCCGCAGATGCAAAAATGCCATTATCACTAAAAACGGCATCTTGACGATAACCACGCACATTAAAAATCCCGCCTAATGTAAATTGCTCTAAAGGTAAAAGCGATGTAGTTGCTAGTTGAATATCAGAGCGGAATAAAAGGCGGGGTGTCAGCTTGGGATTATCAGTTTGAGAACCAAGCAAGCGCAACCAAACTAATTGTCCTCTCCATGCAAAAAAGCGACTATCAGGTTCTTGATTATTAATTGTCGCATCAAATGTTCCCACACCTAAACTAAATTGAGAACGAGCAACAAAGACTTGTTGGAAACTTTTTTTGTTCCATTCTTGAAAGAAACGTAGTGCAGAAATTCTGGTTTGTCCTTGTGCATTTGCTCCTACAGAAATAGGAAAGTTGATTCCTAAAATAGAACCATCACTTTCACGTCGATTGATTGTAAAACCTAGTGCAAATTCTTCGGTAAATTGTTGGTTAGCTTTCTGAGCTATGGGTTGACGGAATGTAAATTCAAAGTTGCGGGAATTTGATTCAATATCTAATTCATCAAATTTAGGTTCAATAATGTTGCTTTGGCTGTTGCTATAGTTAAAACTGATAGTACCATTACGGGAATTAAACGGGATGGTGTACTTGGCATTTATGGCGTTGCTACCATCAGTGTTGTCATAATTTATATTGAGGCTATCTCCTAACCCGGTTAAGTTAGCTTCCTCTATTTCTAAGCCACGCCGAAAACTACCAATGCTGGGGTTTCTACTATTATCGGCAGTAATTTTAGTGCTAAAAGAGTCTGCTTCTTCTATGTTAATTTTTAGTAAATTTGTCCCTGGAGTTGTACCAGCAGATAATTCTGCGGAAAGGTTTTCAATTAAGGGATCTAATTGTAGAAGTTGTAAAGCTTGTTGTAATTTGCGGATATTGAGAGGTTTGGTAGTAGCTAAATTCAAACGCGATCGCACATAATTATCATGCAAACGTTTTCTACTTTTCTCATCTCTAGTAATGCGAATTTCCTCCAAACTCCCTTCCACAACTTGGATTGTGACAACACAATTCTTTCCAGTTTGTTCTGGCTTTACAAAACAACCGCTTAAAGTTTGTTCAGGAATATAAGCACCAGAAGTCACATATCCTTTTTGAACGTAAAAAGCAGTAATTTTAGAAGCAGCTTGTAGTAATTGAGGAAAACTAATAGGTTTGTTAGTAAAATCCTGCAACTCGTTAGATAATATTTCCGAACTAAATACTGAATTTGTATTCCCAACAAATTCAAAACGCTCAACCCGAATAATTCCAGAAATATCTAAATTCTGTTCTGGTAAAATTGGTGCTGAAGGAGAAATTTGCAACAGTTCTTCTGGAGGAAGCAACGGTTCAGGTTTCTGAAGTTGGGGACGAGTCGGAGTAACTGAGTTAGGAACTTGAGTAGGAGGAATATTTTGCGATCGCGCTGACAAAGATATTCCACTCACAGCCAACAAGCAAAAGTTTACCACTAACAACTCACAAAACAACCAAAGGCTGTAAAAATGTTTAACGTACATGACAATTAGCTGTTGGTATTTGAGAACTTTGATTGATCGAATTAGCGGTAAGCAGCAATTCACCTTTGTCGTTGACTCCCCAACCCGTAGCTGGTCGCGGTAACTTTACTGAAGTTATCGAATTATCTGGAATTGTTCTCGCTTGTGATGAACTTACCCTCACCGTTTCACTACTCAGTGTTTCTGTTGCACTAGGTGGTAGTCCACCGCGTCCAGTAATAATAAATTGACTGCGGTTTTGTCCTTTTTCTGATGCACAAGCTGAAGCTACCTGGTTTTCAGGATTAAGAAAATTTTCTGGGGGAGTAACTAACCCTTGACTCGGTTCAACATCAGGAGTATTTATTGCTACATTGCCACTAAATTGTGTCCCCTGTGCAGAACTGGCAGTGATAGCATTTGCAAGGGAGAAAAGTCCTTGGGTTGTAATCTGCACATTACCACCTTGTATGCCAGCATCGGCGCTAATCTTACTATTTTCTAAAATGGCCAAAGCACCTGCGGTAATTTTGATGTTCCCACCATTTCCATTAACACCCGCATCCGTGGAAATTTCAGAATCACCCAATAGTTGCAAAGAGTCCCGAACTTCTAAGGTGATGTTAGCACCGCTACCCTTTACTGTTGCACCTATAATTGAGCCGTCTTGTAACCTAATTCCACCTGCGTTTACTTCCAAGTCTCCTGCTGTTCCTTCACCTTTGGCACTTACTGATACTTCTGCACCATCTCGCACAGTTAACAAGTCAGTATTAATTTTTAAGTTGCCACCTGCACCCGTAGCTTCATTATCTGCAATATTCGGTCTTATTTCTCCAGACAAAGCAAATAAACCACTGGCAAATGTCCGTGTTTCTATCTGACCATTGCGTAGCAGTTGCACTGTCTTCGTACCACTCAGTTCAATTTCTTTAGCATTAACAAATAAATTACCTCCCTTACCTCCAAGAATATCGTTGTCTATATCTCCTTTACCACGAGTTGATCCAGAAATTCTTGCACCATCTAGTACCTGCAATAAAGGAGTATTAATTGTTATATCACCGCCATCTTTAGTACCTTCAGTAGCCGCAAACAAACCGCTACGACTGAAAATGTCACTATCAGGAATAGCACTAGCTCCAATGAGTTTTATAGACTCCGAAGCATTAACAGTCAGGTTTCCTGAAGTACCCGTTCCAAAAGCTGTTACTGAAACATCTGCTCCATCACTAACTCTCAACTTTTTGGTATCAATAGTAATGTCGCCAGAATCACCGTTTTTACCTGATGTTGCCGCAATTGTACTGAAAATCTGATCTTTTGGAGGTGCAGTGCTATGTGAGACTCCTGTTACTTCTATGACATCAGCCGTGATCTTAATAGTTCCCGCATTACCTGTATTAGCTGTAGCGGCTGATACTCGCGCTCCATTACTAATCTTTAACTGCCCAGTTGTAATCTCAATGCTTCCAGCATTTCCTGTAGCTTCATTTTCTTCAATCTTTGGTCTTAGTTCTCCAGACAAAGCAAACAAACCGCTAGGAAATATCTTTGTTTCTGTTTCGATATTATCGGTTTTTAACAATTGCAAGGTTTCTACACCATCCAAGTATATCTCTGCTGCATCCACATTTAATACACCTCCATTACCACCTGTTTTACCGTCTTTTCCTGAACCGCGAGTTGATATCGAAACCCGCGCTCCATTGCTTACTCGCAATAAAGGAGTATTAATTGTTATATCACCGCCATCTCCAGTGCCTTCTGTAGCAGCAAATAAACCACTACGACTGAAATTTCTGCTATTGGGAATAGATACAGCCCCAGTTAGTTTTATTGACTCAGAAGCTTTTACCGTGAGAGTTCCACCCTTCCCTGAGCTAACAGTCTTCACAGATACATCACCACCATCTCTAGCAATTAATCTCTTGGTTGTAATATCTACATTCCCAGCATCTCCAGCATTATCTGATGTAACTGAATCTGATGTTGCCGCAATTGTACTAAAAACTTGTTCATCTGGAGGTGCAGTGCTATGTGATACTCCTGTCACTTCTATGACATCAGCCGTGATATTAATATTTCCAGCATTACCTGTATTAGCTGTAGCAGCTGATACTCGCGCTCCATTACTAATCTTTAACTGCCCAGTTATAATGTTTATGTTTCCACCAATACCTGTAGCTTCGTTTTCTGCAATATTTGGTCTTATTTCTCCAGACAACGCAAACAAACCACTGATAAACCTGCCATCAGCACTAGTACCACTCAGGTCTATTAGTGCCGCATTAACAAATAAATTACCACCCTGACCACCTGTTTTACCACCTTCTCCTTTACCCCGTGTAGATACCGAAACCCGCGCTCCATCTCGTACCTGTAACCAAGGGGTATTAATTGTTATATCACCACCGTCTCCAGTACCTTCTGTGGCAGCAAATAAACCGCTCCGACTAAAATTGTTACTATTGGGAATAGAGACAGCCCCAATTAGTTCTATAGATTCAGAAGCGTTGACGGTAAGGTTTCCTCCTTTCCCAGAGCCAACTGTCTTTACCGACACATCACCGCCGTCTTTAGCAATTAACTTTTTGGTGGTAATATCTATATTCCCAGAATTTCCACTTCCTGTTGATGTAGCGGCAATTGTACTAAAAACCTGACCATTTGGAGATGCCCCTTTCACCTCAATCTTATTAGCTTGTATAGTAATTTTACCCCCACTAGCTGTACTATTAGTATTAGCTAATATTGCTGAACCATCTTTTACTGTCAAATCTTTGGCTCTAACAAAAATTTCACCACCATTATCAGCACTTACTTTCGACTCCGCCTGTAGTTTAATATTACTAAAATTATTTATACCGTCATATCCTAAAGACCAACCATTGCCTGTGGGAGTCAAACTCACCAGACTATCACCAGCAACACTACCTAATTCAACTCGTCCCTGTGGTGCTGTTAAGTTACCAGCTTCTAAAGTAATATCCCCACCTATCAAAGCGATGGTTTTTTCAGATGATACTTGCAGGTTAGTAGCGCGATTAGTAATGCTTGCAGGCATTCCAGGAAATTGCAAACCCAAAGGAACGGTTATACTCAATCCAGATGTGCGTTGAGGATTAATAGCACTAAATTCACTACCATCAGTAAATCTAAGACTACTGGCTGTGCTTGCTACAAAAGAACCACCAATATCTAAAGTAGCATTTAGTCCAAAAATAATACCGTTGGGATTAAGTAGAAATAAGTTGGCGCTATGTTGGGTTTGCAGAACACCATCAATATTAGAAACTGATTTACCAGTCACCCTTGTGACTATATTTTGAATATTTAAAGAATTGCTAAAAGATGCTGTTTCACCAATACCAACAGAAAATTCTTGAAAACTATGGAATAAATTGCTTCCAGCTATAGTTCCCCCACTGATAGCTTTAATATTTCCTTGGGGTGTAACTAATGAGTTAATCGGCAGGGTTTGATCGGGAATTATTTGTGCTATTGTGGAATTTGTGACAGTAAGCAAGCATAGGGGAAGGAAGCGAGCAACCCAGATTGGTATAACACTTGGTTTCATTAAATACAGGCTAACGGGGTTATAGCTGTGACTGGACTAGTATTGATATTTACTATAAAACATAGACACCAGTCAAATAATTCCCTATTTTGTTTACAAATAGAAATTTAGTTACACTATTAAAGCCATGATTACACTTAAAAATTCGTTGTTAATTGGTTTGAGTTTGACAGGTATCGCACTTACAGCTACCCCTGGTTTCAGTCAGTCTACTTCTGTGAGTACAGAACCATTCCAATGTGGCATAATTGATGGACAACGAACAACCTTCGCTTATAATGCTGAAACGGGGACAAAAACACCATTAATTCGTTGGGAAAGCGAGTATATATCAGAGAATCTTGATACAGCTTGTAAAAATGCAGCTAATAAATTAAAAATATCTTATAGTAGCGGACGGGATTTTAAGATCCTAGTTGATGGTACTTCTTTGGCACCGAAAACTACCGTTTGCTTGATTAATGGATCAGGGAAGTGTGGTAGTAATAATAACTATGTTTTTTTCACTGTGAAATCAGAAGCTCCGTTGGACGAAGCTTTGCCCAAAATTATAGTAAATAGAAACCTTACTAACCTAGATATTAACGAGTTGGATAAAGCCAAGTTTAGAGCAGTCGGACGAATTTATTACCCCAGCATTCAACCAAGATCATTTTGGGAAATTTTATTGGGTAGATAGAAATCCTGATTTCCCTCCTGATTTGAATTTTAAACATCGCAAGTCTCAGATCATCGACTTCTTTTAAAAGTCGGTTATCTGGGATGATGTTTATTTCTACAAACCAAAGAGTGTCAATCTGAACGATAGGCAACCCGCAGACTTTGAACTAAAATCACTAAAGAAGCTACAGCCATTAAACCACCCCAAAACCAATAAGGTAATAGTAAATATTTCTGCATTTGTGCTGTATCGGAAAGTCCTAAAGAACCAGCACTATAACTAAATAGATAATTTAATTGGTGGTAGGTACTTACACAAGCTTGCACACCCAATAACTGAATAGCAAAACCCTGTACCCAACGCGGAGTTTTCAAAGCTATTCCCAAAATAATTAAACCTAGTAAGGGAATTGCTATTAAACCAAACCAAGAACGTACCCAAACTAATGTAGAAAATAGCAAAAAACCCCCCAAGATTTTCAAACTCAGGGAAGCAGCTTTAAAATTGCGAGAAGCGAGAATCAAAGCAGCACCAGCGATGGGTGGACCCATTGGCCCTGCGGCTGCAACTAACGCCGGAGCAATTGGACCCAAGGTTGATCGCATGGTGTAACTAGCTACACCAGAACCATTGCTAAAAATTAGTAATTTCTGAAAATTTCCCCCCAACATCAACGCCATTAAACCGTGACCCATTTCATGAAACCATGTTGCTAGGATTGTAAAGGGGTATAAAATATAATCTCCTCCTGGGAATTGCCACAAAACAGCAGTAGCGATCGCAGCTCCTATTAGCCATGTTAGCCCCATTCGCTCGACTTCTGGAGGCGCTTGGTGAGATAGCAAAGGTTGAAAATCGTTTGGTTCTCTCATGGGTGATATTCCTAATGATTAATCCGTAATTCGTAAATTATAATTACTCATTATTAATTACGAATTACGAATTATTCCGCTAAGAGAGTTGAAATAAGAAAGTTACCAAATCTCCCTTACCCAGACTGATGCGATCGCCTGGACGTAAGCGATGTCTGTTCCCTGGTAATAGCGGCAAATTATTAATATAGGTGCCGTTAGAACTACCCACATCTTCTATATAGTGAGCATCTCCCTCAACACGGATATCTGAATGAATCCGGGAAACAATTTCTGAATTGGGAAATCCAGCCACATCTATATCTGGGGGAATGCGGTCATTAGGTTTACCGATATGAATTACAGAGAGATTTTGCGGTAATTCAATTTCTTGATTACTTTGAACATGGAATAGCCGCGCCACTACTTGCTGTAACTGGGTTCTAGACGCAGTTACCATAGGTGCTTCTGGCGGTGGCACAGGTGCAGGTGGTACAGGTGGTTCAACTGCTTCTGGAGGTGGAGCCGGTACAGGTGGTGCAACTGCTTCTGGAGGTGGAACCGGTACAGGTGGTTCAACTGCTTCTGGAGGTGGAACCGGTATAGGTGGTGCAACTGCTTCTGGAGGTGGAACCGGTACAGGTGGTGCAACTGGTGCTGGAGGTGGAACCGGTACAGGTGGTGCAACTGCTTCTGGAGGTGGAACCGGTGCAGGTGTTGGAATAGGTTGTGGGGCTGCTGCTACCACTGTTGGGGGTAGAGTAGAAGTAGGAGGAGCGCCTAGTCCCAGAGCATCTGGTTGTAAAAGTTCTAACATTGGATCAGGAGTAACCAACGGTGGCACTTCCACAGGAAAATCGGGAGCCATCATTGATCCTACTACTGTTGCTTCTACTGCGGCAGCGTTAGAGTGTAGGTTATAACCACACTGACCACAAAAAGCAGCATCTGCTTGTACGGTTGCCCCACAACTGGGACAGTTAGTAGTCGCTGGTAACGGCGTGTAGCAAGCTTCACACTGAACAGCGCCGTCTGGATTGGGATGATTGCAATTCGGGCAGACGATCATGGATTTAAGCCTTTGTCAAGGTCATCGTAAAATATATTACTGGCAAGCAGTGGTCAGTTATCAGTTGTTCCCTGTCACCTGTTCACTGATTTAGGGTTTGAGTTCCAAACCTGCGGCTGCGTCTAGCAGCCATAACAATTCTCCTTGGGGTCTAATTAAGCGCGATGGATAAGCAAAATCATCAGCGACTGGTGCAAAAACTTGAGCTAAAGCAGGTCGTTTATTAGTACCAGCAGCTAAGAAAATAACACTCCGTGCAGCGTTGATGAATGGGTAAGTGAAAGTGATACGAAGATTATCATCTTTATTACCCACAGTTACCAAGCGATCGCTCACTTTAAGAGCTTCTGTGTGCGGAAACAAAGATGCAGTATGGGCATCATCACCCATTCCTAATAAAACTACATCCAAAGCAGGAAAGTTTCCCGGTGAAGAATTGAAAAATTTTTGTAGATGCTGTTCATGTTTAGCCGCATCTACTGCTGGATTGCCTGATAAAGTTGGTATGGCGTGAATATTCGCTGCTGGGATAGCTACGCGGTCTAGCCATGCAGCACGTGCCATCAATTCATTGCTATCAGGGTGATCTGGTGGTACATAACGTTCATCTCCCCAGAACACATGAATTTTATTCCAAGGCAGGTCTAAACAGCCTATTGCTTCGTACAACGGCTTGGGTGTGCTGCCACCAGATAAAGCAATAGTAAATTGCCCCCGTTCCCGAATAGCAGTTTCCAACTTGGACAGGATCAAATCTAGCGCCCGTGCTACCAGCGCAGGCAGATCCGGTAAAACTTCAACCGTTTTGTTCATGGCTTCATCATCACATAGCCGGCTTCCAGCATTACAATACCTAACTTCTGACTATTTCCCTTTTTAACTTTTGAAACTTTTAACATCATGAAGAGGCAGGAAGTAGGAGTCAGGAGGTAGGAGTCAGGAGTCAGAAGGCAGGAGGCAGGAGGCAGAAGGTAGAAGGCAGAAGGCAGGAGATAATACATTATTCTTCCCCATCCTCCCCATGACCCTCATCTTCCCCATCACCCCCATCTCTCTTACACCCAGTATCTTGAGTTTATTATCTTATAACTGATCACTGATAACTGTTAGCTGATAACTGTTAAAGTATGGGCTGCTCAAATAGTATTAAAGCCAGTATAAAATCCATGATAAAAATGGCTACCCACGTAGTCACAACTGCCGTTGTCGCAGATTCTCCTACTTCCTTAGCCCCTCCTTTGGTAGTCAGTCCCCAACTACAACCATTAACTGCTACTATCAGTCCAAAAATCAGCCCTTTGAGCAAAATAATAAAAACATCTGAAGGTGTTAAAAAATCTCGGACTGACTCTAAAAATGTTTCTGGTTGAACTTGATAAAAATATGATGCGGCAAAAGCTCCGCCTATGATGCCCATAATTACAGCAAAAATCATCATCAAAGGCATCATCAAACAGCAAGCGATCACTCTCGGTAGGACGAGATAATCAATAGGATCAGTTTTGAGCATATAAAGAGCATCAATCTGTTCTGTGACTCGCATTGCTCCTATTTCGGCGGCAAATGCTGAACCTACCTGTCCGGCGATAATACTAGCGGTCAAGATTGGTGCTAATTCTCGGCAAAAAGCCAAAGCAAAAGCACCTCCCACATTTTCCACAGCGCCAAATCTCACTAATTCTCTGGCTGTTTGAATGGTGAAAATCATTCCTGCAAAACCATTAACGAGGAGAACAGGTGGCAGGGAAGCCGGACCAGCTGTAACTGTATGACCCAAAACCTTACGATAATAGGTTTTTCCTTGAAGTATATGTAGCGAGATTTGACCAAAGAGCAGCACTGTGGACAAACAGCGGACAATCCACAATTGCTCTAAATTTTTAGTTGGTTGCAAGTTTACCGCCATTAGTCTTGACTTTTGTTATTTGTTAGTATTCAACACAAGTGACCATTGACGGGAAATATTGCATCTTAATTTCCTATCAGAATATTCCAATTAGTAATAGCATCCCGTTGAGCAATTAATAATTCCTGAATTCCTTTTTCGGCAACATCCAGCAACTTATTCAATTGCTGACGGTTAAAACTACCTTCCTCTGCTGTTCCCTGGACTTCTATAATTTCCAAGTTTTGATTCATAACTACATTAAAATCTACCGTTGCAGCTACATCTTCAATGTAATTAAGATCCAAAAATGACTCTCCCTCTAATAAGCCAACGGAAACTGCTGCCACTTGTCCACACAGAGGCGATCGCTCTAATACTCCCTGCTGCAATAATTGAGAAATAGCATGAGCTAAAGCTACAAAACTGCCCGTAATAGCCGTTGTTCTTGTCCCAGCGTCAGCTTGCAACACATCAGCATCTACAATCAGCGTCCGTTCTCCCAACACTTCAAAATCCAAAGCTGCTCTTAAACTGCGTCCAATTAAACGTTGGATTTCTTGTGTCCGTCCCGATAATTTCAATAATTCCCTTTCCTGTCGTTGTTGAGTAGCCGATGGCAACATCCTATACTCAGCCGTCAACCAACCTTTCCCAGTCCCATTTAAAAACTTAGGCACACTTTCAGAGATGCTAACAGTGCAAAGTACCTGCGTATCACCACATTTAGCCAAAACAGAACCAGGCGCAAAACGAGTGAAATTAGGGTAAAAACTTAAGGGACGAAGTTCACAAGAATTTCGACCGTCGGGACGCTGCCAAGCCATGGAAATTGCCTCAAAATTTTTGCATTCTGCCTTTAGATTACAGCAGAATCACGGAAACCGGTGACTGGGAAAGCAGGGAGCAGAGGAGCAGGGGGAGCAGGGGAGCAGGGGAGCAGGGGGGCAGAGGGGCAGGGGAGCAGAGGGGCAGGGGAGAGGGGGAGAATAAATAACCTTCTGCCTTCTGCCTTCTTTCTGTCACCTGTCACCTGTCACCTATTCCCCAGTAAACTGAGAATATTGTGGTGTACCTGTTCTGGGGAATCATCACCATTGATAGTTAACAGACGGCGACGACGATCATAGTATTCTAAAATAGGAATAGTGCGATCGTAGAATAATTCTACACGCCGCTGAACAATTTCTGGTTGATCATCTGGGAGCGATCGCCCTAAAGAACGATTAACCATCACTGCCTCTGGTACTTGCAGATAAATTGCCCAATCTAATTTTTGTTCCAAAGTGTCCAGCAAAAAATCTAATTCTTCAGCTTGAAAAGCCGTCCGAGGATAACCTTCTAATATCCACCCATAATTAACATCCTCTCGCTTTAGCCGAACTTTAATAAATTCAATCATCATTTCATCCGGCACTAATTCCCCTTTTTCAACATAAGGTTTGGCATAGCGAACTAAATCACGCATTTCACCATAGCCATTGCTGGAATTATCATCAGATATCGCTTCCCGTAAAATCTCACCCGTCGAAATCAGAGGAACATCAAAGTGTTTACCTAGCCTGTGTGCTTGAGTGCTTTTCCCTGATCCTGAACCTCCTAAAATTACCAATTTCACAACAATTTACTCCTCATCATCTTAAATTTATTTATTTTCTTGCTCTGTTTTTCGCAAATAGAATGATCAACCGACTACTTCCAGGATTTATTAGCCCCTATATTTGATTTTTAATTTATAGCGATCGCTAAAGATATTTAGGACATCAACTGATAATAAAATGGGCATACAAACAACTTTTAACCCTGTCACCCTTTGGCTAACGTTCATAATGAAGTCCGTTATTTGCTATATAGACACTGGTAATTGTTTGTTTGTATTTTTACAACTAATTTCCTGCAAAAAACTAAAATCTTAATAAAAATCCCTCTTGACTTCAGACTAAATCTAGTGTTTGACTAAGAATGCTAATCAAAAAATACCCTAGTCAGTAAAAAACAAATTGATTATACAGCCTAAATTTGCGTTTACTACTATCAGAAGCTATTTAATTTATTGTTACTTTTAAAACTAAGCCCTATGGTTGCCCAACTAGACACCCCCAGTATTAATTCGACTCTCAGCTTACCATACTCAGTTCAGGGACTAGTGCAAGTTTTCACCAGTTCCCACCGTAACTTTTTTACTAGCGTTATGTCTCAGGCGCTAAGAATCGCTGGTCAAGGTACACCAGTCTTAATAGTGCAGTTCCTCAAAGGTGGTATTCGTCAAGGAAAAGATAAACCTATTCAAATGGGGCAAAATTTAGATTGGATTCGCTGTGATTTGCCACGTTGTATTGATACACCACACTTAGACGAAACAGAAAATCAAGCCTTACAACAATTGTGGCAATATACACAAACAGTCGTATCTGAAGGCAAATATTCTCTTGTTGTTTTGGATGAATTAAGTTTAGCTATTAACTTTGGCTTAATTCCAGAAGCAGAAGTTTTAGAGTTTCTGACAAAACGCCCTCCTCATGTGGATATCATTCTGAGTGGACCGGAAATGCCCAAATCATTATTGGATGTAGCAGACCAAATTACAGAAATTCGTCGTAGTCATCAGCCATAAAAAAATTGCCAAGAGGATTTCTTCGCCGAGCTTAATATCTATTTAATAAATATATATATAGGCATATAGGCGAACTTTAGTTCGCCCTAATTCTAATTAACCCACATCATCATGAGCAAAGCGGTTAAACAAGAAATCTAGCGCATAGTTACGGAGTTGGTAATATTGAGGATCTTCCATAATTCTGGCTCTATCCCGTGGACGAGAAAAAGGAATTTCCATCACTTCCCCAATTTTGGCATGAGGTCCATTGGTCATCATTACCAACTTATCAGCCAAAAACAAAGCCTCATCAATATCATGGGTAATCATCAACACCGTACAACGATTATCACCCCAGATTTTTAGCAATTCTTCCTGTAATTCTTCCTTGGTAATCGCATCTAGCGCCCCAAAAGGTTCATCTAAAATCAACACCTTGGGACGAATAGCCAAAGCACGAGCAATAGAAACCCGCTGTCTCATCCCCCCAGACATTTGCATGGGTTTCTTTTCCATTGCGTCACCTAAACCCACCATTGCCAAATGGTCTCGGACAATAGCCCGTTTTTCCGCTTCTGGCTTAGTGGGATAAACTGCATTTACAGCCAGATAAATATTTTCAAAAGCCGTTCTCCAAGGTAATAATGCATAGTTTTGGAAAACCACCATTCTGTCAGGACCTGGCTTGGTAATTGGTTCTCCTTCTAATAGCACTTGTCCGCTGGTGGGAAAATTAAAACCAGAAACCATATTTAACAGGGTTGACTTTCCACAACCAGAGTGGCCGATAACGCAAAGAAATTCACCTTGTTCAACGTTGAGGTTAACACCATCAAGGACGGTAAAGGGTCCATTTTTGGTGGGATAAACTTTGCAAACGTCCTTAATTTCCAGGAAAGACTGACGGCTGATTGTACTGGTAGCTGTGTTGCTGGCTCTCAAGTTACGGTTTTGCATTTTAAATTTTGAGTTTTGTATTTTTTAATATCTCGTTATCTCGTTCCCAGTATCGGGTTGGGAATGCTATCAAGAGGCTCTGCCTCTGGTATCGTTGAAGGCAGAGGCTTCCATAATTAATTCCCATACAAAGTATGGAAACGAGAAAGAAGGTTTGTTTTAAGCTGCTGTTCGTCTGGGGGCATCTAGAACGACTTCGGCTATGGAGAAGTCGCGTTTAATTTCTAAATCGTTAAGATAGCTAATGGGGTCATCAGCGTTGAAGGGTTTACCATCAAATAATTGAATCGGTTGACGGGTGTAACTAATATCCAAGCCCAATTCTCTAGCGGCTGTACTGAAAACACGCACTCGACAGACTCGTTCAACAATTTCTACCCAGTTTCTGGGGAAGGGAGTATCACCCCAACGCGCCAATTGAGTCATAATCCAAATTTGTTCGGTGCGACTGGGGCGGTTAATGGCAGACTCAGAATAAAATTGGTGATGGGCATATTCCCGCATGGGATGGTCTAAGTCACAGGTAGTGCCATTCGGGTCTTCAATTTGGATATAGTCAATATCTGTGCTGACATATTCCCGACTTGCTAAAATCTGGCGAACTTCTTGGGCGTTGGCAGGATCTGCACAATATTGGCAAGCTTCTAGTAAGGCTTTGGTTAAAGCAATATGGGTATTAGGATAAGCTTCTGCCCAATCTTCCCGCACACCCAGAACTTTACCGGGATGTCCTAACCAAACTTCTAAATCAGTCGCAATGGTAAAGCCTGAACCTTCTACCGCAGCGCGATAATTCCAAGGTTCACCAACAGAGTAGCCGTCAATGGTTGCGCCTTTCAAATCTACTACCATCTGGGCAGGGGGAATATTTTTCATAGCCACATCATTGTCGGGATCAATCCCACCTGCTGCTAACCAATAACGTAGCAGTAAGTTGTGCATGGATGCCGGATGGACTACGCCCATTCTATGTTGTTGATCACGGGTCTGGAGAAGGTAGTTCTTGAAGTCGGATAAACTGTGTACACCTTGATCATAAAAACGTTTAGCTAAGGTAATGGCGTTACCGTTGCGGGTCATGGTCAGGGCGGTGACAACGGGTAAGGGTTCGTTTTTATTGCCTCCCAAACTCAACCACATGGGCATCCCTGATGGCATTTGTGCGGCATCTAAATAACCGCCTGTCATGCCATCTACAATTCCCCGCCAACTGCTTTCCCGGACTAAATTAACTTCATCTAAGCCATGTTTCACAAAAAAGCCTTTTTCTTTGGCTATAGCCAGAGGGGCGCAAGCGGTGAGAGGTAAGAAGCCAATCTCTAAATTAACTTTTTCTAAACCATGTCGGACAATAGCAGCGGTTTTCCGCGCCCGAATTTTCTTAACGCGTTTTTGTTGATTGAGGAAGTAAATCATTTCACTCCGCAAGGTGTAGTAACTGGGATGTTTTACTACTTCCATGCGTTTGCGGGGTCTGGGAATATCAACTTCTAAAATATCGCCAATTTTCGATTCCGGTCCGTTGGTTAACATGACTATTCTGTCAGATAACAAAACGGCTTCATCTACGTCGTGAGTTACCATAACGGCGGTAACTTCGTTTTCTTCGCAGATTTTCATTAATTGTTCTTGCAAATTACCACGAGTCAGTGCGTCTAAAGCACCGAAGGGTTCGTCTAGTAGTAATAGTTTAGGACGAATTGCCAATGCGCGTGCGATCGCTACCCGTTGTTTTTGTCCGCCCGATAACATCCCTGGTTGTTTGTCTGCATGGGGACGTAAACCCACCATATCTATATGTCTTTCGATGATTTCTTTACGTTCCCCTGCCGGCATTCCATTTAAGACTGAATCTACAGCCAAGGCGATATTTTCTCTAACAGTTCGCCAAGGTAAGAGAGAATAGTTTTGGAAAACTACCATTCTATCAGGTCCTGGTTTGCTGATTCTTTGTCCTTCCAAAGTCACCAAGCCTTCTGTTGGTAAATCCAAACCGGCAATCATGTTTAAAAGCGTGGATTTTCCGCAACCTGAGTGACCAATTAAAGAAACAAATTCGCCTTTTTTAATTTGGAGATCGATACCTTTGAGGGCAATATATTGACCGCCACCAGTTAATTCAAAAACTTTATCAATTTGATCAACGCCAACAAATATAGACATATTATTTGGTAATGGATAATTGGTGATTAGTAATGGGTGATTGGTGATTGGTAATTAGTAATTTGTGGCTGGTAACTTTCTTACCTATTACCTATTACCTATTACCAAATCTCTATTTTTGTTCTGAGGGAAGAATCCAGTTTTGTAGCGCAGCCATGAGTTTATCTAAAATTAGACCAACAACACCGATATAAACTAGAGCCAAAATGACTTCGCTGACGTTGTTATTTTGATAAGCATCCCAGATAAAAAAGCCAATTCCCACAATCCCCGACATAACGATTTCTGCGGCGATAATTGCCAACCAAGCCAAACCGATGGCAATTCTTAAACCTGTGAAAATGTAGGGCAGTGCTGAGGGAATGAGAATGTTAAAAAAGTAATCTTTGCGACTGAGTTGCAGAACTTTAGCAACGTTGTTGTAATCTTGGGGAATTTGAGTTACACCTACAGCCGTGTTAATGAGAATCGGCCAAATTGCAGTGATAAAGATCACGAACAATGCGGCTGGTTCGTTTTGGCGTAAAGCTGCCAAAGAAATAGGAACCCAAGCTAAAGGTGGTACAGTTCTGAGTAATTGAAATAAGGGATCTAAAGCTTTGGACATGGTTTTATTGACACCAATCAAAACCCCCAAGCCAATTCCGACAATTGCCGCTAATGTATAGCTAATAGCAACCCGTTGTAAACTAGCCCAAATTTGCCAAAATAGCCCTTTGTCAGTACCACCTTTATCATAGAAGGGAAACACAATTAAGATCCAGGTGTCTTGAATAACCTTTATTGGTCCTGGTAATGTTGCACCTGGAGTCCAAGAAAATAGTTGCCAAATAGTTAAGAAGATCAGGAGGGCGATAGCTGGAGGAATAAGTTCAGGAAATTGCTTTTGCAAACCTGATAAAAAGCTATTATCAAATTTAGGGCTTGTGGAACGTTTTTGGGCTAAAGTCATGGATGTTATTCTCCTCAAATTTACTAATGACTAATTACTAAACAGCAACTTTTTTGATTTTCAAACTCTTGAGATATTCTTCTGGCTTTTCTGGGTCAAATTTAACGCCATCAAAAAATTCTTCTACTCCACGAGAGGTACTGCTGGGAATATCAGCAGCAGGTACTCCTAATTCTTTAGCGGCTTCTTTCCAAATATCTTCACGGTTAACTTTTTTGATTAATTCTTTAGCTTTGGCTGCACCATTAGCAATGTAATCTTTGGGTAAGAATCCCCAACGCACATTTTCAGTTATGAACCACAAATCATGACTTTGGTAAGGATAAGATACGCTGCCTTTTTCATCTTTCCAGTAGTAAGCAGCCATTGATTTATCATCAATTTTCCGACCATCACCCATGTCATATTTACCTTGATATGGGTTGGCAAGAATTTCTGGTGAAGATAAGCCAAAATATTTTTTAGCCGCAAGAATGTCAGCCGCTTCTTTGCGGTTGTCAAAATTATCTAGCCATTGTTGGGCTTCCATGATGCCTTTGAGTAAGGCTTTTGTGGCTTTGGGATGTTGATCAACCCAATCTCCTCTCATGGCAAAATATTCTTCGGGGTGATTTTTCCAAATTTCGGCTGTTAATGCGGCCATGAAGCCAATTTTGTCGTTAACGAGGCGGAATGGCCAGGGGTCGCCGGTGCTGAAAGCATCCATTGTACCGGTTTTCATGTTGGCGACTGTTTGCGCTGCTGGTACTGTTAGCAATTTGACATCTGTATCCGGGTCAATTCCACTTGCTGCTAACCAGTAGCGAATCCACAAGTCTTGATTAACATGGGGGAAGGTGAAAGCTGCTGTGAAGGGTGTGGAAGATTTGAGTTGGGCAAATAGGGGTTTAGCAGCATCCAGTTTTAAGCTAATTCCTTTTCCTAGATGTTTGTTGGCGATCGCTATTGCATTACCATGGGTAATTAACTGTGCCAATACATACATCGGGATTTTTTTATTCCCTTTGGTAATTAAACCTTCTGTAATTAAGTGGGGCATGGGCATTTGCCATTGACCACCATCAATACCACCACCAGCAGAACCAATTTCGACGTTATCCCTTGCAGAACCCCAAGAAGCTTGTTTGGAAAGTTCTACTTCGGACATTCCGTATTTAGCAAAAAAGCCTTTCTCTAAAGCAATAATTAAAGGTGCAGATTCAACAATAGGAATATATCCAAGTTTGGCTTTTGTTGTTTCTGGTTTTTGTTCTGGGTTAGTAATAGCAGCTCCTTGAACCTCAGATTTAGTAGATGTGCTACCACTGTTACCAGGTTCTGGAGGATTGCCTAGACAGCCTTTCAGGAAAACAGCACCTGCTGATACTCCTGCTGTCGTAATAAATTTCCGCCGAGAAATTTGATTAAAAAATTCTGACATAATACATCTCCTTGATTGGCAAAGTCATTTTTTAGGCATGACAATCAGAGCAAGAACGAAAAAAACTTGAATTTCTTGCCTCTGCACTAAAATATATGTAGTCATGCAAATTCGACATTTTCTTAGAGAAAATGGCTAAATCGGCTATGGGAACAAAGTTAATTACTTTGAGTCACTAGGAAGGATGAGGAAGCATCTCTGACCTAGTGAAACCTAGTGTACAGGTTTTTTAGAGCAATTTGTCAACTTTGAAAAGCAATTATTAAATAAATATTAGATTGGATATATAAGCAAAAATTTATAATGGGGGCTTAATTTTGTGAAACCTTTCTAATATATATTGTTTAGTTGATAATAATGATTGTGTAGAGATTATGATATCCGTAGCTCTTAGTCTCTTTAGTTACATAATCAAGGCATGAAATAGATAAGTTGGATGTTAACCATAGAATCATACCTTTATCTATAGATGACTCTTATGATTACTATTTTTTATTTTGCACGACTACTTAAAGATGGATTAATCAATGGATTTCAAGATTAAGTGCTGGTATCAAAAAATCTAACTATACTCAAGACCTAAAACTGTTCCCTGTCTACACAGATAACTTTTATGGCTTACGCTTGGCGTTACCTATCAGCAAACCCTACTTAATAGAAATAGGACTTACGCAAGTGTCACACCAAACATCTATTTTATGGTGCGTCAGACTTCATAAATCCTGCGAATAAACAGATATTTGATATCTGACGCACCCTACTAATATGCCAGTTGCGTAAGTCCTGAGAAAGTTTAAAAATACCTCTTCCGTATTTTATAGATTCTTAGGAAAGAGGTATTTAAATTGATTAAAGTTTAGATGTTGCCTTAAGCAGCAACTTTTTCTTCCAGTGGTTTAAAAGTCTTTTTAGTTGCACCGCAAATAGGACAACTCCAATCATCAGGAATTTGTGCAAAAGGTGTACCAGGTGCAATTCCCGAATCAGGATCACCAACAACGGGATCATAAATCATGCTGCATTGTCTACAAATCCATTTTTGAGTTTGAGGATCTTCACCTGCTACTCTGGTTACAGCTTGTCCTCCATTTAATAGTTCTAATGCTTCGGTGTAACGATCTGCGTGATAATTCTCGATGAATTTTAGCAACCCAAAACGGTGTGCTGCGGCGCGGAATGTGTTAGCGTGGTCGCTAGATTCTTGAGCTTGTTTAAGAAATTCTTCGGCTGCGGGATTGTCTCTATCGTTTTGAGCAGCAGCAGCAAATTCAGGATACATTGTAGTGTACTCATAGGTTTCGCCTTCAATTGCTAAAGACAAACAGCGAGATACTATTTCCCGTTTTTGTTCATCAGTTAAACCAGCAGCATCTTTCACAACTAGTTCTGGATGTAATAACTCAAAATGTGCAAAAGCGTGTTCCGTTTCTTGATCTGCTGTTTCTTTAAAAAGTTTTGCTAAGTCTGAAAAACCCAGTTGACGCGCTACATTTGCAAAAAACAAGTATTTGCGATTTGCCATTGATTCACCACCAAAGGCAGATTCTAAGTTTTGGAGTGTAGTAAAATTTGACAAATCCATATTTGTGTGTGCCTGCGAAGTGATTTTTAAGGAAAAAAACAGACTTTCAAACTAGCATAGATGAGTTGCTACTTCAAAATATACCAAATAGGTTGTATAAAACCTATTTTGCTTCATCTTTGAATGACTTGATTTGGTGGCTGCTCTGGACAATTATAAAACTGAAAAACTTGGTTAGGTTAGGGATTATCTACAAGAATTGAGTTAAATTTGTGAAGATTCTATAGGAATCCGGCTTGATTCCTGAAATCATTTGTGCAGGCAGACAATAGGCAAGAGGCAAAAGGGTTTTAGAGGATTTAGGTGTACGGAGTTTTGTTCAATAATCAAATATAGTGATCCGATTTGATTCATGTTCGCGTAGCGTGGCGTAAGCCATATTTTTCGTGGAGGCAGGGAACAGGGAACAGGGAACAGGGAAGAAGGCTTTCAGTATGTACGGAGTTCTGTATGGCTACGCCACGCAAGCTATCAAAAATCAAATAGGAGTCCTATCACCTACTTAAATAGCTTGCCAAAAGAGACTAAATCTGAATTTCCATCACGGAGAATGCGATCGCCTCCCCAAACGTCAGCCACTCTTAACTGAGTCATAGGAGCCATGACAATCCGCTTAGGTAGAACATATAGTCCAAGCTGAACAGGTTTGACATACTCTCGCCCTAAAAGTGTGGAGATTCTTTCTTTCAAACAACAGTTGCAGTTTCATACCGTCTTACACTATCTCGCCCAACAGACAATGCCCTGCCCTGCTTGTTTGCACAATTGTATCAGAAAGCCGTCTCCGGTCTGGCTTTAAACCCATTTTTTTGGTAAAAAGATTTTTCTTGCTATCCATTTAATCAAATCTTTAAAAATAGACAGTCAAATTCAATATACTCATAAATCTTTAATAAAATTCCGAAATCTCACCAATTGAAAAGCCAAGTTCTCTGTAAAAATAATACTAAATAGATAATTTCTGTAAACTAAAACTGTCATATCAAAAACCATATCTATGACAAAAACAGCCCTAATTACAGGCATTACGGGTCAAGATGGCTACTATCTCAGTCATTTACTCCTTCACCAAAATTACCGAGTCGTGGGCTTGGTGCCTCCTCACCGACAACCTAATTTGTCAAAATTGGGAGACTTGGCAGATAAAGTAGAAATTTACACTGTTGACTTAAGAGATAGTACGGGTTTATTCACGGCCGTTGAACAACTACAACCCCAGGAAATTTATAATTTAGCGGCTCCCAGTTTCGTTCCTGATTCCTGGCATGATCCTTTAGGAACTCTCGATCTCATCACGGGTACTGCTACCAGATTATTAGACGCAATCCGCCAAGTTGGTTTATCTACAAGGTTTTATCAAGCCAGCAGTTCAGAAATGTTTGGGGATGTAACTGTTTCTCCCCAGGATGAAGAAACTCCTTTCCATCCTAAAAATCCCTACGCAGCCGCAAAATTACACGCCCACTGGACGATGGTACATCACCGACAGCGTTATGGTTTGTTTGCTTGCAGTGGTATTTTATATAACCATGAATCTCCTTTACGTCCTCCTCAGTTTGTGACACGCAAGGTTTCTTTAGCAGCAGCATCTATTAAATTGGGTTTAGCCCAAAGCTTGGAAATGGGAAACTTAGATGCTAAACGGGATTGGGGTTTTGCGGGAGATCATGTAAATGCTATGTGGCGAATGTTGCAGGTTGATGAACCAGAAGAATATGTAATTGGGACAGGTAAACTCCACAGTGTTAGAGAATTAATTAGCACTGCTTTTGATTCTGTAGGTCTGGATTGGCAAAAGTATGTAATTGTAAATACTAATTTATTACGAGCAGATGAACATTTTCAACTTGTAGCTAACCCTAATAAAGCTAAAAATAACCTGGGTTGGGAACCGCAAGTTAGTTTTGAACAACTTTTAGATAATATGGTAAAAACAGATTTACAGCAGTTGGAAAGTGGTAAAATTCAGCCTTTTATAGCAGTTGAGCATAAATAAAATCATAAAACCTACAAATGCTAATTAATAAAGTGCAGAATAATCATCTATTTGTTTTTTTAGAAATCTTTACACTTGAAGGTGGAATTCAATCCTATGTTAAGGATATTTTTCGAGCATATCAGGGATTAAATCAAACGTGCAAAGCTGAAGTTTTTTTGTTGCGAGATAGTCCTGATTGTATAAATATTTTTGCATCAGAAAATTTAAAGTTTCATTATTTTAAAAGCAAATCAGCCCAAATAGGTAGACTGAAATTGGCTTTAGCTTTACTTCAATATCTTCTGCAAAAACGACCGCAACAGGTTTTCTGTGGTCATATTAAGTTAGCAGGACTGATACAAATTTTATGTCAGCCCTTGGGCATTCCCTATACTGTACTCACTTATGGTAAAGAGGTATGGGAACCTCTAAACAATACAGAAAGACGTGCTTTAGCTTCCGCTTCAGCAATTTGGACAATTAGCCGTTATAGTCGCGATCGCGCTTGTGCTGCTAATGGGATCGACCCAAAAAAGGTACAAATGCTACCTTGTGCAATAGATGGAGAGAAATTTACTCCTGGGGAAAAAGCACTGGAATTAATTGAAAAGTATGGTTTACATAATGCCAAAGTATTAATGACGGTAGCGCGGTTGTGGTCTGGAGATATTTACAAAGGTGTGGATGTGACAATTAGAGCCTTACCGCAAATTATCCAGGTGTTGCCAGAGGTAAAATATTTGGTGATTGGACGTGGTGATGACCAACCAAGATTAGCCCAGTTAGCAAAAGATTTAGGTGTGAGCGATCGCGTGATCTTTGCTGGTTTTGTACCTACAGAAGCATTAATGTTACACTATCGCCTAGCCGATGCCTATATTATGCCCTCTCAAGAAGGCTTTGGTATAGTTTACCTAGAAGCAATGGCTTGTGGTGTGCCAGTGTTATCTGGTGATGATGATGGCTCGGCTGACCCATTACAAGATGGTAAACTAGGATGGAGAGTACCACACCGCAACCCTGATGCCGTGGCAGCAGCTTGTATAGAAATTTTTCAAAGTCAGGATCAACGTTGTGATGGTAAATGGTTACGAGAGCAAGCGATCGCTATTTTTGGGATCGAAGCTTTTCAACAACGTTTACAGCAAATGATCCAATTAACTAATAACTAATAACTAAGTAAGAATTCAGCAGTCAGGAGTCAGAATGTTTGAGAAATGGGTTAATCATCAAAAAGGTATTTTTAGCGTTAGCCCCAAAATGCTTACTGCTGGTAGCTGATAGCTTACAAAACTACGATCAAACTAGAGTAGAAAAAATTTGAGAAATGAGTCTTAAAAACTTGCAATTTAATCTTGAAAAACTCCGTCCTTGGCTCACTTTGTTAGCAGTGGCCTGGCTATTAGCATCATTAGGTTTAGGTTGGTTGGTTAATTCCCTACTAATTATTTTTGGCTTGTTGTTAGTAACACCAGTAATAGCATTTTTTGGATTTCGTTGGTGGCTACAAAAAAACTTAGTTACTGGTCAGTGTCCCGTCTGCGGATATGAATTAACAGGTTTAAACAACAGTCAATTGCAGTGTCAAAACTGCGGAGAACAGCTATCAGTACAAAATAATCAATTTAGCCGCTTCGCACCAGAAGGAACAATTGATGTTACAGCAATTGAAGTCCCAGCCAAATCACTAGAAGACTGATTCTGTTAACAGTTATCAGTCTCTGCACGTAAGAATTCAGGAGTCAGGAGTCAGGAGTCAGGAGTCAGGAGGCAGGAGGCAGGAGGCAGGAGGCAGGAGGCAGGATGCTATATGAAATGAACAATAGTGCAGAAGTGAGATTTTATCAAAATCCTCAAATTTGAGTAAAAAAGCCTTTATTTTCCTGACTTGGAGTATTCTCTATCCTGAATACTTACCTCTGCACTATTACCAATTACCAATCCCCAATCACCAATCACCAATTACTTTTTCTGTTGTTTGGAAATAGAAAGGTTATAAGTATGCTGTCCTGGGGATAGATTGCCTATATACAAAGAGTATTGACCAAGTTGCCAAAAACCCGCAAGTTCTGGTTTATTGTCAGAGTAATTATCAGCCAACACACAAAAGCGCCCTCCAGGTCCGTCAATTAGCAGTGTTGGCTTACCCTGACTCTCAACTGTTAATCGCAAATAGGGTAGGGATTCTGTAACCTTAATTACTTGACTAGGTTGAGCAGTAATATTTCCGCAATTACTCGGCACTGTTCCCCCCGCAGTACCATTGACAACCAGCGGGTCTTTTTTGTCGAAGTTTTGGTCAATGATGACAGGAGTTTGAGCTAAATTAGGTTGGTTGAATAACAAACTTATTGCCAAACTTACGGGAACAAGGGTTAATAACCTTAAAGTCTTCATTTTAATTAATGCTCCCGACTATTGATAAATCAATATTATGGATATATATTCTGATGATCTACTAGACGAAAACAATCCGTTGTTGTTCCCAAAGAGAAAGTATAAATTTTTATTGTCAAATTCAACTAATTTATGATCAAAAATTAAAATATCCTGAAGTAACGGGAAAGAAGCAGAAAAATCTTGCTGATACCCAAGTTATAATCACCTTTTTAGCTAAAATCACTAACACAACTAGCAAATAAGAAATTTGCTTAGTCGGTTGTATAACCAGTGTTCAAGCTGAGGTAAAAAAATCATGAATCCTCAACCCGAAGAAGATTTGCAGCGTCGTCTCCAACAGTTAGAGGCTGAGATGAATTCATTTTCTCCAACCTCATCCCCAAGAGAGACGCAAGAACAGACACAACAGTCTGGTTTTACCAAATTAACCTGGCATTTCCAGCGATCGCAAATTTGGTTTCAGGGTTTATCAGGGATGAAGAAGCTTGCTGTTGCCGGTGTAGCGATGTTCGTAGCCTTGTTGATACTGCAAACAGTATTTAAACTTGTGGCATCGGTGATAAGTCTGGCATTGTTAGCAGTGTTAGTGTATCTTGGATACAAATTTTTTGTATCTAATAGCTTTCAACGTAAGCAATAGTCTATTTTAACCGCGCCTAGATTGGCGTAAACATAAAGTCAAAGGGAATTATGCAATGACGACCCCAACTGTCAGGAGAAATTTTAATCAATCAAACCAGTCCCAAAAACCCGAAAAAGTTAATTCCCTGCCGCTGGGAACAAGACGGTTGGCCGCTTGGGCAGTCGAAATCACATTAGTAGTTGCCAGCGGGTTAGTTCCCTTTGGCATTGGTGTTTATGCCAATTCTCGCAGCGATCTTAATCGAGTACCTCTGAATCCGGTTTTGGTGGTGACAGAAAGAGCGATCGCTCGGCCTTTAGCTCTACCAGTAAGTTATGGTATTAATAATGTCGCCAGTCCGACTAATTTTTTATGGACAATCGCTTTATTAGCACCAATTACTCTCTCAGGGTGGCAGTTGTATTTACTGGGTAAAACTGGTAGCACCCTTCCCAAGCGTTGGTTTGGTGTCCGGGTAATAAATGAAGACGGTCAAGTTCCTGGTTTGGGAGTTGTGGTAGTGCGTGAAGGCCTAGGACGCTGGGCTGCACCATTTTCTGTTGCTTATATACTATGGCGTTATAGCTTTGCCTTTCCCAACTTAGGTTTATTCACATTTTTAGCTGTCATGTTGGTGCTGGGAGAAGGAATGGGCTGGCCTTCGCAAAAACGTCGTCGTTCCTTCCATGATCAGTTAGCCGGTACATATACCATAGATGCTAGAGACATCAATAAATGGGTAAAAACTCCTCCAGAAAATACTAGTGAACCGTTACCGCTGGAAAATGCTCAGGAAGTAAATACATCTACTCAACAGCCTAGTTCCACCAATATAATCCGCCGCAGTCCCAATTTCACCTTGTTTGTAGTCGGGCTAACGAGCATGATAGCGGTGTTATCAACATTAGTTGGTACACAAATTTACATCCAAAATCAAGAAAACTTGCGTAAAACCGAGCAAATTAATAGCCAGAAATTTCTCGAACTCGTCAAAGAACTTAATCCTGGGTCTGGAGCCACCAATGAAGAACGCCAAAGAGCAATTCTCGCATTAGGTGGAATGAATGATACACAATCAATAAAATTTCTCGTAGATTTACTGGTAAAGGAAAATGACCCCAGCACCATAGATACTATACAGCAAGCCTTGGCCAATATTGGACCCAAAGCCATACCAGAACTAAAACGCATGAATTTGTTTCTCGCCGGAGAAATAGAATCTGTCAGCACTTTCCGAAACATTCGACAACAGCAGTTAAGTCTTAACCAACAGGCAATCAACAAAATTCTCTCTGTCTACACTGGCAAAATTAAGGACATAGATTTGAGCAACGCCCAATTGGGTTCAAAAAGCTCTGAGGAAAATTCTTTATTTAGATTGGTACTGGATAATACTGATTTATCTGGAGTTGTTTTTAAATCTGCCAACCTTAACCAAGCCAGTTTAAAAGCTAGTCGTTTCCGCAGTGCTGGTGAAGATGGACGTTGGGATACTTATGATGATGCGATCGCTGATTTGAGTAAAATTCAAATGAAGCAAGCTAACCTCACGGAAGCTAATCTCAGCCGTGTATTGATGAATCGCAGCGATTTAAGCCGTGCCATCCTCAATAAAGCTAACTTATCCAATGCCAGATTAGTGGGAACTAACCTCAGCAGTACCCAACTAATAGGTAGCGATATGCAAAAAATAATTTTAGAAGATGCAATTCTCACAGGAGCAGACATAAGCGACGCAAAACTAATGGAAGCAGATTTATATGCTGCCAACTTAGGTCGAGTTTCTGCCATTGGTACACAATTATCACACGCCAATTTAACCAACACAGACTGGCAAGGTGCAGACTTATCAGAAGCCTATTTAGATAATGCTAACCTCACCAATGCTAACTTTAGTGCAGCTCGTTTATTAGGTGCTGTTTTACGCTCTGCCAACATGAAAAACGCCAACCTGCGAAATGCTGATTTAAGTCGTGCAGATTTACGGGGCGCAAATTTGGAAGGAGCCGATTTTCAAGGAACCATTCTCTTCCCTGGTAAACAAGACCCCGGAGATCAATTTGTCCAAACTTCCGATCTCGGTTCACAAGCAGCTATAGTCCAAGGAGTTGATTTTAGCCAAGCGAAAAATTTAGATCCCCAGCAACTAGCTTTCATTTGTACCAAGGGTGGTATTCATTCCCGTTGTCCATAGTATTTAGGTGACAGGTGACAGGTGACAGGTGACAGGGAAGAGAGCAGGGGAGCAGGGGGGCAGGGGAGCAGGGGAGCAGAGGGGCAGAGGGGCAGGGGAGTAGAGGAGAATAACTTTCTATCTATTCCCAATCACCAATTACCCATCACCAATCACCAATTACCAATCACCAATCACCAATTACTATTAAGGTAATATAGGTAACATATTTATATCAATGGTGTCAGGAGTAGTAGGGTAATGAAATATCTTAAATATTTAGCTTCTGTAGCTTCAGTTCTTGGTACTAGTGCTATTTTTAGTTTGGCTATCAATAATCAACCAGCACAAGCTCAAGTCGCTTATGGTAGTTATGTAGGTATTGGTCCGGCTGTTGGGTTAAGTGATGATACTCAACTAGGTGGGGTTTTGGCTTTTCGCTACAAATTGCTAGAAAGCCCTGTATCTTTCCGCGCTCAAGCTTTAATTGGTCAAGGTACGGCAATAGTACCTACCGTTTCCTATGATTTGCCCCTCAATTGGCAAACAGATGTTTACCTGGGTGCAGGAATGGTATTAACTAGTGGTGATAACGCTTCCCCTGTAGGTAATAAAATCAGTTTTGCTTTACAACCAGGAGTTGATTACGTTGTCCCTAATAGCAATACAGTAATTTTTGGTAACGCCATTATTGCTTTTGATGCCTATCGCAATGGTGGAGGTACAGCTTTATCTTTACAGGGTGGTGTGGGTTTGAGATTTTGAGAAGAGGTAGAATTCAGGAGTCAGGAGTCAGGAGTCAGGAGTCAGGAGTAAAAATCGCTTGATGTCTGGCTTTGAATTTAGATTCTGTACCTCATTTATTTGCAATGTGTTGTAAGTAGGTGAACGGAAAAAACCGAAATATGTAACGAAAAGTAAAGTTGTCCAAAATCTCTTTTCTGTTCCCTGTTCCCCGTTCCCCGTTCCCTGTTCCCTTGCCATAACGACAATTTTTAACGCCAACCTACTTAATAAAAATATTAGAAACAAAATCCCCGATTTATTAAAAAAGTTGGGGATTTATTGTATTATCAGCTTTAATATGGGGTTTTGTTTTTTAATTTAGTTCACGTAAATATTTATTTTTAGCTTTAAAACTAAAATTCTTGAAATATGAGCGACACATCAGGGATTCTCATCAAAAAGCCAGTTTCTATTTTAAATAAAAAGCTTAATATTAACTTCGGAAGTTTCTTCACAGCACTAACAAAAGCTGGGGCAAATGCGGCTGTGATGAATTTTGGTAATGTACCAGAAAATCTGGTGGAAGTTGCCGCAGCAGTTGGTTTAGGACAAGAATCTGGAGAAGTTGCTTGGGTGTTGATTTTTCGGTCTTTAATTCAAGCAATAGCTACTTTGGTGGAAGAGAGAAAAGATTTATTGCAGGAAGTTGATAATAAAATTAATCAAAAAAATCTTGAAGAACAATTTAAAGACAGTTTAGACAATTTAGAATCACAAGAAATAACTATTGATATTAACTTTTTTGAGCATCCTGAAAGATTGGTAATTATTGAAGAAATTAAAACACCTTTTGCCCAGTGGTTAGAAAGTTTTGGTATCAATTCAGCAGAAGCTAAAGTTATTAGTAATCAAATTCCTAGTCAGTTTGTCTATGCACTGCACAAAGAATGGTTAAAAAATAGTGATAAATATCAATCTTTAATCAATAACCTCAACAGCCCTTTTGTTAAAGCCACTGAACGACAACAAGCATGGAAAATTTATAGCGCGTGGCTGGAAAACCAAGTTAATGAAAGGATGTTTGATGAAGCCTTTGGTTTAAAACAGGTTTATGTACCGTTGCGGGCTTATTATAAACGCAAAATTCAGGGTAAAAAACCTGATACTTTTAGCAGAGAAGAAGAAAAAATTGAGCATATTGTTGTTGATTTAGAAACAGAAGTAGAAAATTGGTTAAATAAAGCTGATTCTAAAGATGCAATTAGGGTAATTAGTGGTGGTCCCGGAAGTGGTAAATCTTCCTTTGCTAAAATATTTGCAGCTAATCAAGCCAAAAAGGGAGAAGTTAGAGTTTTATTTATTCCGTTACATCGGTTTGAAGTTACGGATAATTTAGTTAATGCCGTTGGTAATTTTGTTGTGAGTAATGGCTTTATTAAAGAGAATCCTTTACAAGCAAATGATTTTGAATCACGATTATTAATTATCTTTGATGGTTTAGATGAATTAGCAATGCAGGGTAAGCTTGGGGCTGAAGTTGCTAAAGAGTTTATTTTGAAAGTCGAAAGAAATTTAGATAATTTTAATCAACGGGAAACTCGTTTACAAGTATTGATTACTGGACGCGATTTAACAATTCAAGCAAATAGTAGTTTATTGGATAACTCATCACAAGAAATATTATATGTTCTACCTTATTTTATAGATAAAAATGAGAAATATAATTACATTGATGAACACAAAATGTTAGAAACAGACCAAAGAGATTTATGGTGGCAGGGTTATGGTGAAGCAAAAGGCATAGAATATACTGGTTTACCATCTGAATTAAATAAAGGTAAGTTAGGAGAAATTACTGCTCAACCTTTGTTAAATTATTTGGTGGCTTTGAGTTTTGGTCGTGGAGAAGTATATTTTTCAGCCGCTAGTAATTTAAATAGTATTTATGCAGATTTACTCAAAGCAGTTTATGAACGTAAATGGGCTGATAAAAAACATCCTATAAATCAAGAATTTAAGATTAAAGATGAGGAAGAATTTGCGGAAGTTTTAGAAGAAATTGCTTTGGCTTGTTGGCACGGAGATGGTAGAACTACAACTGTTAGTAAAATTGAGAAAATTTGTAGTGATAATATTCATTTTAAAAATCTTTTCGCTGAATATCAGAAAGCAGCAGAAGCTGGTGTAACTCGTTTATTGACTGCTTTTTATTTTCGCCAAAGTGGGGTGAGGGAACAAGAGAAAACTTTTGAATTTACTCATAAGAGTTTTGGTGAATATTTGACAGCTAGACGGATAGTCAGAGAATTAGATTTAATTCATGAACAGTTAGAAGAACGTCAAAAGAATCGCCGTAAAGGCTGGGATGAAAAAGAAGCTTTAAAACAATGGGCTATTTTGTGTGGGACATCTCCCCTGAATGAATATATATTTAGCTTTATTTTTGATGAAATGCGGTTGCAAGAAACAGCAAATGTGGAAAAATGGCAGCAGACTTTATGTAATTTGATTAGTTTTATGTTACGTGAGGGGATGCCGATGGAAGAATTAAAGTTAGCTAATTTTTATGAAGAAAATCGGCAAGCGCGAAATGCAGAAGAAGCATTATTAGTTGTTTTGAATGCTTGTGCTAGGGTGACAAAGAAAATCTCGGAGATTAAATGGCATTCTCCTCAAGATTTTGGTGTATGGATTTCTCGATTACGGGGACAAAGATCATATTACGATAATAATATTTTTTGCTTAAATTATTTGAGTTTTTTAGATTTGCGGAAGTGTATTTTGATTCATCAAGATTTTTATAAAGCTTATCTGCAACTAGCGGATCTGCAACTGGCGAGTCTTCCAGGGGCTAATCTTCAACAGGCTAATCTTCAACGGACTAATCTTCCAGGGGCTAATCTTCAACAAGCTAATCTTCAACAGGCTAATCTTCAACAGGCTAATCTTCAACAGGCTAATCTTCAACAGGCTAATCTTCAAGGGGTGAATCTTAAACAGGCGTATCTTCAGGGGGCTAATCTCCAGGGGGCTAATCTTCAAGGTGTCTACCTTCAAGGAGCAAATCTACAACAAGCTAATTTTCAACAGGCTAATCTTCAACAAGCTAATCTTCAACAGGCTAATCTCCAGGGGGCTAATCTTCAAGGGGTCTACCTTCAAGGGGTCTACCTTCAAGGAGCAAATCTACAACAAGCTAAACTTCAACAGGCTAATCTTCAAGGGGTGAATCTTAAACAGGCGTATCTTCAGGGGGCTAATCTCCAGGGGGCTAATCTTCAAGGTGTCTACCTTCAAGGGGTCTACCTCCAAGGAGCAAATCTTCAAGGAGCTAAACTTCAACAGGCTAATCTCCAGGGGGCTAAACTTCAACAGGCTAATCTCCAGGGGGCGAATCTTCAAGGAGCTAAACTTCAACAGGCATATCTTCAGGGGGCATATCTTCAGGGGGCGAATCTTAGAGGAACTATTCTGGAAGGAAAAGATTTAACGAAATTGAATACAGACAAAGATTCCAGCACGGTGTGACAACAGCCGATATCATCAAAAGCTGTGTGAATCAAAATGCTGGCAAATAATGATATATCTAGTAGACAAGGCAGTTAGGACACTTTCAAAAGCTAAAAGCTAGTGATAATAAGAGTTTCACTTTTGCCTATTGCCTCTTGCCTTCCGCTATAAATTGTGCAAATCTGCGAGGATTTAGATGACTGCTGCTAATGTTTCTCCAATTTCCCCTACTAGTGACCCTGGTGTAGCTTCCCATAGTTTATTTGTGTGCAGAACCTGCGCCAGTGTTTGGCAAGATGGTAAGCGTGTCGGTGAAAGTGGCGGTCAAAAACTTTTACAAGAAATTCAGCAAGTCGCGCAAAGTTGGGATTTACGGGATGATTTCCCTATTAAAGAAGTTGAATGCATGAGTGCTTGTAACCGTTCCTGTGTCGTCGCTTTTGCTGGTGAAGGTAAGTTAACTTATCTATTCGGTGATTTGCCGGTTGAAGGTTGTGCTGAGGCTGTGCTGGAATGTGCCAGTAAATACTACTCTCAGCCTGATGGTGTCCTACCTTGGTCGGAACGTCCTGAACCTTTGAAAAAAGGCATTTTAGCGAGAATTCCCAGTTTATAGGTGACAGGTGACAGGTGACAGTGGTAAAAGTTTTCCATTGTCTACGGTTATCAATCCAAAATCCAAAATCCAAAATCTAAAATCCAAAATCAAGATGTTGCGCGTTTTAATTCTAGGTGGAACTGGTGATGCAGCGGAATTAGTTGCAAGAATATCTAATATTACCGGAATTGAGGCGATCGCATCTTTAGCCGGTCGGACTCGTGAACCTGTTTTACCCACTGGTAATGTTCGCGTTGGCGGTTTTGGTGGTGTAACAGGTTTAGTTGAGTATTTACAGCATCAACAAATTCATGTCTTAATTGATGCAACTCACCCCTTCGCCAATCATATCTCCTGGAATGCAGCCGCAGCCGCCACAGCAGCAGGTATTCCTCGATTATTGTTCAATCGTCCTCCCTGGGAAAAATTCCCAAGTGATAACTGGATTGAAGTAGAAAATATTACCGATGCAGCCGCAGTTTTAGAACAGCAAGCTTTAGAAAATCAAGTAAAACGGGTATTTCTGACCATTGGTAGACAAGAAGTTTCTGCTTTTAGCCATTTGCAGGAACTGTGGTTTTTAATGCGAATGATAGATCAACCTAACGCTGATATAGTAACACCTCCAGGGATGACGTTGTGCGATCGCGGTCCCTTTAATTTAGAAAACGAACGGGAAATTTTAAACCACCATCAAATAGATACCATTGTTAGCAAAAATAGCGGCGGTAATGCCACATATCCCAAAATTATTGCAGCACGAGAAATGGGAATAAAAGTCGTCATGGTAAACCGTCCACCCATACCACCAGGAGAACAAGTCCCAGATGTAGAAAGTGCCGTCAAATGGTTATTAAATAAAATTAATTTTCAGTAGGGTGTATTACGGCTTTAGCCTAACGCACCTTGTTATTGTTAATTTTTAAGTTGTCTATTGCTTACCATAAACATTGCATATTTAAATTTTTATTTAAAATTTTTTATTATCAATCATAGAAACAAACAAATCTAGATATCCTGGAGATATTATGCCAAAGCGTATAATTATAGAAGTAAATAGTTGGTTTAAAAGAGATAGAATTATCCGTAACTTAGAAATTTTTCAAGACATTATCGTTATTTCTTTGTGTGTAGGTTTATTTTGTGTCATGCTCATCAGATTAGGAGATATGTTCCTCTCCTTTTTGCATCCACTAGATTTGCGGCTAGTCACATCTGATATTTTATTTATCTTGATACTTGTTGAATTATTTAGATTATTAGTTGATTATATCCAAGAACATAGTATATCTGTAGGTGCAGCAGCAGAAATTACAATTGTTTCTGCTTTGCGAGAAGTAATTTTACGTGGCGTGCTAGAAATTCCCCGTGATCAAATTTTTGGTATTTCTGTATTTTTATTAGTTTTAGCAGGAATTTTCATCTCTATTCCTTTGATGTCTCGCTGGTTTGAACAAGTTAAAATCCCTAATCAAGATACGGAATTACAGTAAAAATAAGTGATCATGCAAAATTAACTTCCTACGTGGAGAGAGGGAACAGGGAACAGAAGAGTGTAATTTATTCTGCCTAATTACTTACAAAGTCTACAAGCCGATTTCATGTATTTAATAGTTACCTGAAAAAGGCATCTACCTATTTTTAATCTCTTCATCCAAATCTGTTGGTAATTTTACCTAACCAGCAAATATCTAGCCAGTATTTTTTTAGTCAAGAAGCAAAAAAAGAATTTTCTGAATATGTATAGTTTTATTGCGGGCATTTGTTACAATTAATGAAATTTTTATCTAAAAAATACCATTATGGCCTTATACGCTGAATTACATCGACACTTGGGGGGTTCTGTTGTCCCCCGTGTGTTGTGGCGATATTTTGAGCGCCATGCTACAGATTTAATTTCTCGTTTTGCTGAATATTCAGAATTTGAAGACTTTTATACTCGTCCTCGTAACACCTTAGATGAATATCTAGAACTACACACCTTGGTAGAAAGTGTGCAAACTGTAGAAACTTTGCCTTACTTTATCTATCGGTTGCTACGGGGTGCGTATATCTTTGAAAATTTGGCTTATTTAGAACTCCGCTATACTCCCTATTTGCGGACACCTGAACATCTGAGTCAAAACGAAAGAATTGACAAGATGGCGGAAATTGTGGAGATTGTGGGAAAAGCCAGCCATTCCTCAGAATATCCCATTGTTAACAGTCAAATTCTCTGTATGCACTCTCGTTTACCTTATGAAGTAAACAAAGCAATTGTTGATTTAGCAGGTCAGAATAGAGAATATGTCTGTGCAGTAGATATAGCTGGTGGCGATAGTTATTATGCTGAACGTATGGATGAATGGGTAAGTTTATATAATTATGCCCGTTCTTTAGGTTTGAATACTACCGGACACCTTTACGAAACTACAGCAGGTTGTTATCCTCAACTGCTACCTTATTTAATGCGAATCGGTCACGGTATCCAAATTCCATTACTTTATCCTGAATTATTACCAGATTTAGCCAAACGTGGGCAATGTTTAGAAGTTTGTCCCACAACTTACCTAAAAACAGGAACTTTACAGGATATCCGTCAACTAAAGTTAGTATTTGACCGCTGTTTTGAAGCAGGGGTTGATATTGCAATTTGTACAGACAACGCTGGCTTACATAACGTGCGGCTACCGTTTGAGTATGAAAATCTCCTGACTTACGACATCATCAATTTTCAACAGCTACAAGCTTGTCAAGATGCCGCTTTTCGCCATGCTTTTGCTTGGCCTCATAGTCAACGTCCTGCATCTCTACTCAATGGTTTGTTGAAACCTGAACCACCTAAAGTTTTGGCAAAGTTTTAGTAGTGTAACAAAGACTAATTTTGAATGTTTCAATTTTTAATAATTTCCCCCACTCTGATGTCTCTCAGATGGGGGATTTTTAGATAATCAATTAATTTTGTGATTGAAACCTGTCGTAATTACAGAATATGGGTCAAGAACTGCTAGGAATACGTTCTATTTCTGCATAACCGCTAAAAATTAACCTTTGTCCTTCAGTTTCTAACCGATTAAGTCGCATTTTTACCCCATCTAAATCAAAGCGATCTAAATCGACCATATTATCTAAAATTTCTACCAGTGCAGTGCTTAAAGTTTGGGAAACTTCTCGCTGTGCTTCTGGAATTTGCTCAAGTTCAATTTTTGGATCTTTAAAAGAAACCCGTCGCCGTCTTTCAATACCGATACCAAGAGTCATACTCAGGGGTATGAGTTCGCCGTTGTTTAAATCGGCTTTAGCTACCAGATGTAAGCGGTTTGCCGGTAATAGCTTTATTTCTACTTCCGTAAACGAAACTGGTTCACCACCAGATATCGCCGTTAAAGTTGCTTCAGAAAGGTTGAGCAGACGCTTTTTAACCAATTCTGCCTGAAAGGCTTGATTTATACCTGTTTCCGATAATATTACTTGCGCTACTGCTTGGGTGGGTTGCTTGAGGCTAAGTTTGCCACTCAAAACCGAGCCGAAGTCAATTGACACTGCATCGGTTTCAAAGGACATTTCTTCAACTGCGAAGTCTTTACGAATTACTAAACCACGTCCGCTCATTTTAAAGCTATCAATGCTGCCTTGCAACAGTTTGCTGGAGGGATAGCAGCGCACAAAGACTTCTACTGACTCGCTTTGGGTAAATAGGTGGCGAATCGTTTGGCTGGCAACTGTATTGAGCATTCGCTCCCCCCAGTCTGTGCCTTTGGGATCTGTGAAACCAGTAAGTCCGCCTAACATTAGGTTCAGGGTCTCTAGAAGTTCTTTGTACTTTTGTAACAAATTGTGAACAATAGTGCAAGCGATCCCCAGATTTATTCTTCTGATGACTGTGAGCAGTATACCTGATGCTTGATAGTTAAATGTATCAGATATGACAGTGTTAGCTGTGATAGCGTTAGTCTACTTGTTCTAAATACTGGTTAATATCCTCAATCAAGCGAGTGAGTTCAGCTTCTGTAGTTAAGCGAATGTTGATATTGCGGATTGTCAGCAGAACTTTGGCGGCAAAGGGTGTAGGCCAAATATTGGGGTTACAGAAAACTTCTAAAAATACTTCACCGGTGTAGCGATACTCTAAAGGAGGTTGGGGAGTAACTTTACCACCTCCAGGGGTGGGTTTAGCTGCAACAGCTTTGAGGCTGACCATTAATTCATTGATTGCTGCTTTTAATTCTCGTGCTGCTTGGGGTGAAAAACTGAAGGATACAGAACCTTCACCGAGGTTCAGTGTCATGGGGGTAGAAGACATAGACTTTTTTGATTCCAACTTCTTGGTAATTACATATTTTACCAGCATGGAGTAATTGGGTGTGGGGTGTGGGGGAGGAGAGGAAAAATCACCAATGACAACTGATTTAGGACTTACGCAAGTGTCACTATCAGATATCTTGTAGGGTGTGTCAGACCTATAAATTGGTTAATATCAATAGATTTTCGGCATCTGAGGCACCATCCTAATCTGCCAGGTATGTCAGTCTTGTGACTATTTTAGATTTTGGATTAGAAATTCTTTTCTGCTGCTCGAAAATTTGGATTTTAAACTCAAATTTTCGAGAATAATAGTCTGTTATGAACAAATACAGTATCTATATCAATACTGTATTTCCATGAATTTTAACTATAATTAATCTCAATAACTTGGTAAAAAAATAGAGTTTATAGAGAGATTTATTCCTTATAGAGCAAGATTTTGATACATTTTATTTGTTTTGATTTGTGCTTTAGGTTTTACAGTGGAAATCATAAAGAATGATGTGATAAATTTTTTATGACTTACGATAATCGTGCCGAAGTAAGAAAGGTTTTAATTATTACTCTCTTGCTCAACTTATTTGTGATGGCATTAAAAGCAGTGGTAGGGTATTCGACAGGTTCTTTAAGCTTGTTAGCTGATGCCTTACATAGTGTGACAGATAGCGCCAATAACGTTTTAGGATTGATTGCTAGTACGTTTTCTTCTCCCCTGCCAGATCGAGAACATCCCTATGGACACCATAAATTTGAAGCTGTGGGTGCTTTGGGGATAGCGGCTTTTTTAGGGATAGCTTGTTTTGAAATTCTTCAAGGAGCGATAGAACGAATTCTCAAAGGTGGTTCACCTGTGAAAATATCAGGTTCTGATTTGTGGTTATTATTAATTGTGCTAGGGGTAAATATTTTTGTCGCTTTTTATGAACGTAATGTTGGTAGACGGGTAGGTAGTTCAATTTTAATTGCTGATGCTACACATACGATGAGTGATGTGTGGGTGACTATTTCTGTGCTGGGTGGGTTGATAGGTATTTGGTGGCTAAATTTTCAATGGTTAGATGTGGTGTTGGCTTTTCCGGTGGCTTTGTTGGTATTTTGGAGTGGTTGGTCGGTTTTAAAAGAGAATTTACCTTGGTTGGTAGATCAAATGGCGATCGCACCGGAAGCCATTCATGCGATCGCTGTTTCAGTTCCTGGTGTAATTAACTGTCATGATATTGCTTCCCGTGGCGTTTTGGGTCGCCAAGTTTTTATAGAAATGCATTTAATAGTAGATGCACCAGATGTAGAAACTGCTCATCGAATAACTGAAGAACTAGAACGTCAATTAGAAGCACGCTTTAGTCCTGTCAGGATTTTAATTCACGTTGAGCCACCAGCTTATAAGTCTGAAAGCATCAGTTTTGACAATGGAGTCAGGTAGTAGATTTTGATTTACTCCGATTCCCAAATTAACGCTGAGAAAATGTGACTAAATTGGCGATAATTTCTACTAATTCACTAGGATCGACTGGTTTAGCTATATGAGTTTGAAAGCCAGCTGCTAAGGCGCGGCTACGATCCTCACTATCTGCATAACCAGTTAAAGCAACAGCCGGAATTCTGCCGCCTTGATCAGCTTTGAGCGATCGCACTTTCCGAATTAAAGTGTAGCCATCTTCACCAGGTAGTGCAATATCGCAGATCAAAGCATCAGGTTTAAATCTGGGTAGCATTTCCAGAGCTAATGCTGCTGATGGAACTGTTCTCACTATGGCTCCATCTGCTTCTAAAACGATAGTTAGGTAAAAGCAACTATCATCATCATCATCAACTACCAGAATGCGTAATCCAGTTAAACGGAGATTATTTTGCATAACATCTCCATAGGTGTTGGGAATTAGAAAGAAGAATTTTAAACAAATTTCCTTGCTATCCTCAGTCACCATACCAATGGTAATTTTACTGCGATAAATGTAATTTATTAGGGTTAATTAATTTTCTTAATTTTGTCAGAAGTCAGGAGGCAGAAGTCAGGAGTCAGGAGTCAGGAGTCAGGAGTCAGGAGTCAGGAGTCAGGAGTCAGGAGTCAGGAGTCAGGAGTCAGGAGTCAGGAGTCAGGAGTCAGGAAGAAGAAGAAAGAAGAAAGAAGGAATTAATCTTTCCCCCTGCTCCCCTGCTCCTCTGCTCCCCTGCCCCCCTGCTCTCTTCCCTGTCACCTATTTATTCCCACTCAATGGTTCCAGGTGGCTTGGAGGTAATGTCATAAACCACACGGTTAACGCCTTTTACCTCATTGACGATTCTGTTAGAAATTCCTTCTAGGACATCGTAAGGAACCCGCGCCCAGTCTGCGGTCATCCCATCTTCACTGGTGACAATTCGCAAAACAATTGGGTAAGCATAGGTACGTTTATCACCCATTACGCCTACACTCCGAATTGGTAACAACACAGCAAAAGCTTGCCAATAGTCATGATACAAACCACGCTGATTAATTTCTTGGCGGACAATTAAATCAGCATCGCGTAAAATATTTAACCGTTCGGCTGTGACTTCGCCTAAAATCCGAATTGCTAAACCGGGTCCGGGGAAGGGTTGTCTTTGGACAATTTCTTCTGGTAAACCAATGGAACGGCCTACTTTACGAACTTCATCTTTAAAAAGTTTCCGCAAGGGTTCGACGAGTTTAAATCTGAGGTCTTTGGGTAAACCACCGACGTTGTGATGACTCTTAATTTTTACTGCTACTCGTTCACCGGTTTTCGGGTCAACATTAGTATCAGCAGATTCGATGACATCAGGATAGAGAGTACCTTGAGCTAAATAATCAAAGTGACCGAGTTGTTTGGAAGTTTCTTCAAAGACGCGGATAAATTCATGGCCGATGCGACGGCGTTTTTCTTCGGGGTCTGTGACACCAGCAATAGCATTAATAAAGCGATCGCGTGCATTGACATACTCTACGGGAATATGAAACTGTTCTTGGAATAGTTTGAGTAATCTTTCCGGCTCTAATTTACGCATAAAGCCTTGGTCAATAAACACACAAGTTAGCTGTTCACCAATGGCTTTATACAGTAAAAATGCCAGGGTGGAAGAATCTACTCCCCCAGAAAGAGCCAATAATACGCGCTTATCACCAACTCTAGCGCGAATTTCCCGAATTGATTCTTCCACAAAAGCCGCTGTTGTCCAGGTGGGTTCACAGTCACAAATGTGGTAAACAAAGTTACGAATTAATGCTATTCCACCCAGGGAATGTACGACTTCTGGATGGAATTGTACACCATAAAGTTTTTTGTCGTGGTCAGCAATAGCCGCACAGGGAGTATTTTCTGTATGTGCCAATAATTCAAATCCAGATGGCATTTTTGTAACTGAGTCGCCATGACTCATCCACATTGTTGTTCCATCTTCAACATTAGTGAGCAAATCTGTAGGATCATCTATATATAATGATGCTTTGCCGTATTCACCCCGATCAGCTTTGGTGACTTCCCCACCTAGTTGGTTCACCATCAACTGCATTCCATAGCATACACCTAAGATGGGGATTCCCAAATTCCAGATTTCTGGGTCACAATGGGGGGCATAATCGCTATATACTGAATTTGGCCCACCAGACAAGATAATTCCCTTGGGATTTAATTGGCGTAAGTGTTCTGCTGTGGTGCGATAGGAGAGAACTTCAGAGTATACTTGAGTTTCACGGATACGCCGAGCGATTAGTTCAGAATATTGAGAACCAAAGTCTAAAATAACAATTATTTGGCGATTAAGCGCCCCCAAATTTTCTTGTATTTGAGGTGCTTGTTCGGTTGGTAGAGTCACCGCTGTATTCATGATGTCGAGAGTGTGTCTTTAAAGATAAAACGTGATTACCACTTCCGGCTGTTTAGGCTAGTAATGGTCAAAAAACCCTAATAGATAGACGCGACTGCTGCCGCGTCTGTTGAGCCGATAAATTTGGCTGGTATTAAAATCTAGAGTAGGTACAACAACAAGATTATTTATTTGGTTTATTTATGATTATTCATAATAAGTTAACATAATTTTTCCACTAAGATACAACCAGTTTTACTCTTAACGATAATTTTTCGATCGCGATCAAAAAGAACTGAACCACAAACTGTTGTGGCTGTAACCCGGTCACTGTGGCTTTTCAGATATTCTTGGCAACGGATATCAATGGTTTCGGCAATGGTGCTATAAACTTGATTTACCCAATTACTGCCAGTATTACTGTCTAGGGAATGGAGGTGTTTTAATGCAGCTTCAGCAGTAGGGCTGTGAAATACTACTTGTACATCTGAAGATTGTAAACCTGCGATCGCACAATGGGCTGCTAAAATTTCCCGTCGGCCATCTGCTAAGTGATGATGGGTGTGAAAAATTCCCCCTGCCAATTTCATCAGCTTACCGTGATAACCAAATAATAAAATTTCTTTAACTCCTAAAATATCAGCTTCTACTAACATTGCTCCTAACCAGTTAGCAGTTTTTACCAATTTTTCAGGGTTAATGCCCAATTTTGCTGCTAAATCCAAGCCATTTTCGCCAATACAAAAAACTAAACTCTCAAACCGACTGGCTTTAGCTTGTAAATCAGCACGGAAAGCCATTAATTGATCTGGTGTACTCAAAGGTTGAGAAATCCCTGTTGTTCCTAACAAAGAAAGACCTTCAACTACACCAAAAGCAGAATTAGAAGTTCTGACAGCGAGCGATCGCCCTTCAGGTAAAATAATTGTGACTGTGATTTTTTCCCCAGGTGCTAAAAGCCGTTGCAAATTCTCCTTTAACAATCTCTGAGCATAACTATAAATTGCGGCTTTCCCTTCACCATTAAGTTGCTTTCCAATCCCTTCTCCTCCCTGAATAATTACTGAATCCCCATCTCCCTCATACCATGTCACCATTGCCCAAATTGGTGTATTTTTAGTCAAATCCAAGTTATCACCAGGATCACTGCGAGTAATAGCCAAAGCCGAATTTTCAGATATTCCTGCTACCTGTTCAATTGGTATTTCTGCTCTTTCGGCTGGTGAAATCAAATCAACAGCAGTTACGTTCAGAGATTGACGATAACGTAACCAATGCAAAGCAGCAACAGCCGCAGCACAGGCAAAAACCGGGAGAGTGTATCCAGCACGGGACATAGGAATAATTAAAAATTACAAATTAAAAATTAAAACAAGTAATTGGTAATTGGGAGAATGTAGAAGGCAAGAAGTTTGTCTTCCCCTGCTCCCCTGCTCCCCTGCTCTCTTCCCTGTCACCTGTCACCTATTTTAAACACCAACTTCTAAAAACAAAGCTTCCATTGCTTCCCAAGAAATACCTTGTTGAATGTAACGGGGTGATTCAGGATTATAAGGACTAGCTATGCGGTCAATACTGATAATTGTTGCTTCATCTGGTAATACAGGTACATCTGGATCAAATGCCGTTGATTGCATTAAAGAACTAGAAAAGCCCTTAAAAACTGCAATTTTATCTTGCTCATCAGCAATACTTATAGACACTATGAGGACTTCTTGAGGTCGTTTGATGGTATATTGTTCCAGCCGTTTACCAATTGAATTATTCATCAAAAAAAACAAAGTACAAGTTAGTTGATTATTTGCAGTATTATCATTAACTCGACAATTAAGCTGTATACTTTATCTTTTTTTTATTGTGTCGCGGAACGTCCCTTCTTGCCTAGCTTGATCATGACAAAATAGCTTAAGTAAGCCACATAAACTATTAAAGCTATTATTCCCAGAAAGCCTAAAAGGGCTGGTTTACTATTGTGATGAAAATAGTCTTTAAACATTAATGGTGCTTCTAGCCAAACGCTACAATAGGGAGTTTTGAGGGCATTTCCTGAAAAACCACAACCCAAAAAAGGTGCAAAACCTATTATCCCTAAAGCGCAGTAAAGAGTCATTGCCCAGCGCCAAGATGTGAACACCAATTTTAATAGGCTATTTGGTTGATACTCAATTTCATCGTTGAGATCCACCCAAAACCATAGGGATATGGGAATCAGAAAACGAGCTATTAGACCAGAGATAAAACTTACTGCCATACCGCCAATCATCAAGTAAGCTGTAATTGCTAATAGACTCGCTACTCGCCAGTAAATCATTAACAATCGTTGTATTCCTTCTGATTTTTGCACGAATGCCCAAATTAGGAGAATTAGGGGAATAATTAAGGCAAATAATATTGTTAATCTAACATCCATCCAGACGTAAGGGCGAAACCAAACTTGTGGCATAATTTTGTCAGTTGATCAATGATAAATTTACAGCAGAATTCAGAATTAAGGAATCAAATCCTTTTGATACTTGATAGAGCGACGTAGCTTATAGACGTTGGGCTAGAGGCATTTTTAAATTTAAATTTTGTACTTCTTCATTTACCTGCAATTTGCTTTATTTATCTGTTACTTGATTGATAAAATCTTTCAATAGAGGTTGCTGCGGATCTAGCTTACTAACGGCTGAATACTTAATGCTCTAGCTTTAAATAAGTAAGTTGGTGGGTAAATTTGATAGTTTCCTATCTATTTGTAAAAAAAGCAAGCAACATTGACGTTTGTCGCTGATATTCTGCACTTGTCTCTCAATGCTATTAGGGTGAATTGAGATTTTACCCTGATCTGCTGAGAATTGAACATACCCAGATGCAGGTAGATTTTTGCAGCCTTTCTGGGATTTTGGTTGATTTTCCCTCTATAAACTTGCTTTTTTACCCAGATTCACAGATCATCTAGGAAAAATGCGAGATTTATAGGGGAATGTGCTGGAAGTGCAAGATGTTCAGATTATAGATATTGGTTGCTTGCCGACTAGACTAAAAAGAAAAGCCGTTGGCGCAATTTCTATTAGTCTTCGTATAACCGGCATTCATCTGCTTCTGGGTTAGCATCACAGTATTTTTCTAGGGAGTTTTTGGGCTTGCTTTGACGCTGATGGGAAGCTTCTGCTTGTAATTCTTCAACAGCATCCCAAGCCGCAGCACATTCTGCGGAATTGCCACCTGAAACATCACAGACAGCACGCGCTTGTTCAATCTCGTCTTGAATCTTTTCTTGGATGTCGTTTACTTTTTCTGTAATATTGGTCATTACGTTAATCTCGCTATGTATTGTTTATACCAGTGTGAAAAAAACAAAAATTGCTATTTTTGCTCTATGACTCGCTTACTATTCTAACCACTGAGCTGTTCAGTTCGTATTGCACCCTGATAATCAATAAGTAATACAGCAAATTACTTCATTTGTACCGTGTTTCTGTTAATGTTTTAAGATTTTGTGGTTACAGGTCTACAGAAAATGAATCATACAATATATTTAGATTCATCAGGAGTCAGGAGTCAGGAGGAGGCAGTGCGGTGGACGGGTCTCCCGGCATAAAGCAACTGCCGTTCAGGAGGCAGAAGGCAGAAGGCAGGAGGCAGGAGGCAGGAGGTAATACATTATTCTCCCCATTTCCCTACACCCCACACCCTTAACAAAAAACCCCCATACCCTAAACCCCTGAATAAGAAAAATTTCCAGCCTCAACACAAAGAGAATTCCAAAACTCATGGCAGATCAAATGCAGTGGGCAAATGCCCTATCAACCCATCATTCTTTGGAAGCAGCTGTTACAGATGTGGTACAACAAGCTGTTTCATCTTTAACAGCACCTGCTGATTTAGGGCTGGTGTTCATTTCTTCTGCTTTTACAAGTGAGTATTCCCGACTTTTACCGTTGCTGGCTGAAAAACTATCAGTACCTATGTTGATTGGCTGTAGTGCTGCGGGTGTAATTGGTACGAAATCAGGAAATAAAACTCAAGAAATCGAATCTGAACCAGCTATCAGCTTGACTTTAGCTCATTTGCCCGGTGTGGATATTCGAGCTTTTCATATTCTGGGTGATCAGTTGCCTGATTTGGATAGTTCACCGGATGCTTGGATTGATTTAGTGGGTGTGTCACCATCATCTGCACCCCAATTTATTTTGTTGTCTAGTGCTTTTGCGTCAGGAACTAATGATTTGTTGCAGGGGTTGGATTTTGCTTATCCTGGTTCGGTGATTGTGGGGGGACAGGCCAGCGGTGGTTTTGTGAGCGATCGCATTGCTCTATTTTGTAATAATCGCCTGTATCGTCAGGGTACGGTGGGTTTGGCTTTAAGCGGTGATATTGTTGTGGAAACTATTGTTGCTCAAGGATGCCGACCTATTGGTGAACCATTACAGGTGACGAAAGCTGAACGCAATATTATTTTAGAGTTGGATGAACAAGTACCTTTGGTGGTGCTGCGGAATTTAATCAGTAGCCTCAGTGAAGAGGAGAAGATGCTGACACAGCATTCTTTGTTTGTGGGTTTGGCAATGAATGAGTTTAAGCTTTCTTTAAAGCAGGGTGATTTTTTAATTCGCAATTTACTGGGAGTAGATCCATCCGCTGGGGCGATCGCTATTGGCGATCGCGTCCGTCCTGGTCAAAGGTTACAATTCCATCTGCGAGATGCTCAAGCCTCGGCTGAAGACCTAGAATTTCTTTTACAAGAGCATCATGAACAAAGCAGCGGTGGTTCTTCTCCTATGGCTGCACTGATGTTTAGTTGTGTGGGTCGTGGTGTCGGACTCTACGGTAAACCCGATTTTGATTCCCAGTTATTTAAGAGTTACTTCCAAGATATCCCCATGGGGGGTTATTTCTGCTCTGGTGAAATCGGTCCTGTGGGTGGCAGAACTTTTCTTCATGGTTATACTTCAGTTTTTGCAATTTGCCGACAGCGTAATAGGGAACAGGTGACAGGTGACAGGTGACAGGTGACAGGGAAGAGAGCAGGGGAGCAGGGGAGCAGGGGAGGATGGGGAAGATGGGGAGGATAGGGAAGTAATTTTCCTAATCACCAATCACTAATCACCAATCAATAATCGACTGTTGTTATCAATGGGGGTAGGATGACCAGTGTGAGTAATTGCACCATATTTTTGGATGTAGTGACGTACTTCTAGGGGAAATTCAGGGTAGTCTAAGACTCCATCTCCATCGGCAATGGTAGCCCAAAAGTCCCGCAAATCGGGAGCTAGTTCTTGTGCTTGTGCCAATGGTAGGTTGAGGGGTGGTAGGGTTAGTAATTTGATCAGGAAGGGATAAGAGCGATCGCCCATCCATTGTCTAGATGACTGTTGTAAATCAGGGAAATCTGGTACTGATTCAACACGATGAGATACAATTTGTAACCATTCCCTACCTATATTATCTCGCTCAAACTCCAGTACCCTATAAGGATGGGGATAGCTGACTAATGAACCAGTGGTAATATCATAGATTCCATCTGCACAAGCTACATCCTGGACGTGCAAATGCCCTGTGAATACTAATCTCACTCCATGTTTACGCAACAAATCTAGAAGTTGTGGAGCATTCTCCAACATATAGCGATTTGCCATTGGATGATCGGATTGATCTGGCAAATGCTCAACCACATTATGATGGATCATTACCAAAACTAATTCATCCGTAATTGCTCCTAATTCTGCTTCTAACCATCTGAATTGGTGATCATCCAATCTGCCTATCTGCTTACCTTGGTGATCATAGGAGTTAGAATTTAAACCAATCAGTCTTACTCCTGGTAGGATTTGATGATTGTAGTAACATTGATCTAGATTTTTATAACCAAACTGACGGTAATAATGGGGAAAATCTGCAAAAGCAATAGATTGTTCATTGGCCATTAAAACCGGAACATCATGATTACCAGGAACAACATAGACTGGAAAAGGTAATTGAGATAATCTTTTTGCTAACCAAGCATGATTTTCTGGTTCACCATGTTGGGTTAAGTCTCCGGGGATCAAAAGAAAATCTAAATCGAGTTGTGTTAAATGTTCTAGTACACTTTCAAAGGCGGGGATACTAACTTCCACTAGATGAAATCGGCTGGGATGATCCCATATTGTGTGCGGAAGACCAATGTGTAGGTCACTAACTATGGCAAAGCGAAAATTGATATCCATTAGATTTAAGAAAATGTTAAAAGCAGAAATGCAAATACTCGTTTCTCAAAAGTATACCTTTTGCTTTGTCTGACTGCGTAGCAGCACATATACTTAATATTTGTACACATTTATGTTTAATTTTGTTAACCTAAAGGAGAGTTAATTTTGCCTTTGATTCGAGTACGACAGCACGTTAACCCACTAGCAAGAAAGTTTCAAACTCCAGTTGATCCCCTAGAATGGGAAAAAGTTTATACAAAGCCAAATCAACCCCTACATTTAGATATTGGGTGTGCCAGAGGAAGGTTTTTACTACAGATGGCACCAATAGAAGCGAACTGGAATTTTTTGGGTTTGGAAATTAGAGAACCTTTGGTAGAAGAAGCGAATAGGTTGCGTACTGAATTGGGTTTAACCAATTTGCATTATTTGTTTTGCAATGTAAATAATTCTTTAGCACCAATTTTATCTACCTTGCCAACAGGAATTTTACAGCGGGTAACAATTCAATTTCCTGATCCTTGGTTTAAAACTCGTCACGCAAAAAGGCGTGTAGTGCAACCGGAATTAGTCACAGAATTAGCTAATTATTTGGCTGTGGGTGGGATAGTGTTTTTGCAATCTGATCAGAAATTTATTGCTGTAGAGATGTGCGATCGCTTTACTGAAAATCCCGCATTTGCGAAAATGGGTACAGAGGAATGGTTAGCAGAAAATCCTCTACCAGTTCCCACAGAAAGAGAAATAGCAACACAAAAGAAAGGTGAACCTGTGTATCGGGCTTTGTTTGTGAAACAATGAGTAATTTCACTCAGTAATTACAGGCATAATTATTTGATCGAAATACCAAAAACTAATTAATATCTTATGAATTGGAGTGCTGCATTACCAACTTTTTTCATTACTTTACGCGAAGGTGTCGAAGCTGCTTTAGTGGTGGGAATTGTCTTTGCTTGTTTACAGCAAGCTCAACAACAAAAATTACATCGTTGGGTATATTTAGGTGTTATCAGTGCGGTAATAGCTAGTTTTATTGTAGGGTTAATTCTTAATTTAACCATCCAAGGATTACAAACCTCAGATTTGCGCTATGCACCTGTTTTCAAACAATTATTTGAAATGGGATTAGGGTTAATAGCAATTTCTATGCTCAGTTGGATGTTAATTTGGATGACACAACAAGCAAAATTCCTAAAAGCTGAAATCCAAAATTCTGTAACTAGTGCTTTGGATGAAGACAAAAAAGCAGCTTGGGCAATTTTTAGCTTAATATTTATTGCCGTTTTTCGAGAAGGTTTAGAGACAGCATTATTTATTGTGGCTCAATTTCAATCTGGCTTAATACCTGTATTGGGAGCAATAGGAGGACTAACCATAGCAGTATTAATTGGTATGCTCTTATTTAGATGGAGTATCCGCATTAACCTGAGCCAATTTTTTCAATGGATGGGTTTATTACTATTAATAATAGTCTCTGGGTTAGTAATTTCTGCTCTCCGTCATCTTGATGCCGCAGTCATGGCTTATAACCAAATTAATGCCCTGAATATTTGTCAAATAGGAAGTAATGCTTGTATTTTAGGTTTGCAAATTTGGGATTTTTCGGAAATTTTACCTGATAAACAATTTCCTGGAATTTTGCTAAAAACCCTGTTTGGTTATAACCAGAAATTGTATTTAGCACAAGCTTTAGGGTATATACTATTTTGGTTGATTATTGGTGGTTCATATTTCCGCAGTCTCAACCAACCTACACCATTAAAACCAGCAACCAAAAATTAACTAATTGCAACGGTAGAGGTATTTAAGATATCTCTCCCAATTGATTTTTATTCAAACTTGAAGAGAATAATTAATTTTACATATACTAAATATTCTGTTAAAATTCAGTGCTGCGGCTTATGCTCTCAGTCTTGGGGTACTTGCCCATGCAGCCCTTCAAACCCACATTCCGCCTAAGACTGACGCTGTAATGAGCGACAGGCCGATGTTATTTACGGAGTTCTATGTCTTTTTCTAATCTCGGCTTGTCCCCTGAAATTATTCGCGCAGTTACTGAACGGGGATACACTAAACCCACACCAATACAAATACAGGCTATTCCATCGGTGTTATCGGGTGGTGATTTACTAGCGGGCGCTCAAACTGGTACTGGAAAAACCGCCAGTTTTACTTTGCCACTTCTGCATCGGTTGTCATCAAATAATAATGTTAAAAGCAGTTCTACTGGATGGGTGCCAATACGGGCGTTGATTCTCACTCCTACACGGGAACTCGCCGCACAGGTACAAGAAAGCGTCCATGATTATGGCAAGTACCTGAAGCTGAAATCAATGGCGATGTTTGGTGGGGTCAGTATCAATCCTCAAAAACGCCAGTTGAAAAGTGGTGTAGATATCCTGGTTGCCACTCCAGGAAGACTGCTAGACCATCTAGAACAGGGTTCGGTGAACCTGTCGCGGGTGGAGGTTTTGGTGTTGGATGAAGCAGACCGGATGCTGGATATGGGCTTTATTCGTGATATTCGGCGTATTCTGTCTATTTTACCCAAGCAGCGCCAAAATTTGTTGTTCTTTGCTACCTTCTCCGATAATATCAAGCAATTAGCGGCAGGGTTGCTGAATCAGCCGACGATGATTGAGGTGGCACGCCGTAATATTACTGCTGATACGATCGCACAAAGAGCTTATCAGGTAGACCGTGACAGGAAGCGTCAATTACTTTCTTTCTTGATTAAACAAGACGAGTGGTATCAAGTTCTAGTATTTACTCGGACTAAATACGGTGCTGACCGTCTGGTGAGGCAGTTGAATGAAGACCGCATTCAAGCATTGGCAATTCACGGTAATAAAAGTCAGGGGGCGCGTACCCAGGCTTTAGCAAAGTTTAAGGATGGTAAGTTACAGGTACTGGTGGCCACGGATATTGCTGCTAGGGGTCTTGATATTAGCGAATTACCCCATGTTGTAAATTACGATTTGCCCTTTGTACCGGAAGATTATGTGCATCGGATTGGTCGCACAGGCCGCGCTGGTGCAAGAGGTGAAGCTATATCTTTGGTGTGTGTTGATGAACACCATCTGTTGACAGATATCGAAAAACTGATTCAGCAGAAGTTGCCATTGGAAGTAGTTACTGGCTTTGGAATTAACCCAGATATTAAACCGGAACCAATTCAAAATGGACGCAAACAAAAACCCAAACCTGGACGTGATCAGGACATAGTTGGTTCTGGTGATAAACCTAAACCGTCACCCCAAACATCGGGTAAACGTAAGGCTGCACCACCTTCTACAGATGGCAAAAAGTCTGGTGCTAGTTCCTCTGCTGCCCCTGAACGCAAACCAAAACCCAAGCTTGGACGTGATCATGAAACAACTCGTTCTAGTCCTAAACCCAAACCGTCATCAGCAGCATCAGGAAGACGTAAGGCTGCACCACCTGCTACGGGTGGCAAAAAGTTTGGTTCTAGTACATCTTCATCACGTCGTTCTCCAAAACGCGATCGCTAGGATAACAGGTGAGAGGTGACAGGTGACAGTAGATATTTTTCTGTTCCCTGTTTCTTAAATCACCGTACAACATCCAAACCCAAGGCCACAGCCCCCCACAACGGGGCATCATCCCCCAATAATGCCCGCACGACTTCAAAATTCACTTCTGGTAATGCGGTTTCCTGTGCCACCTTGCGGACTATAGCCCAAAAACTATCACCGGCTTTGGTGACACCACCACCTAAAACAAAACGTTGGGGATTCATCAAGTTAGCCACATTACCAATTCCTACTCCTAGCGCCCAAGCGGCTTTGTATAAGACTTCTTTTGCTAGTTCATCACCATTGGCTGCGGCTACACTCACTATTTGCCCAGTGATTAAGTTTAAATCGTTACCTACCAAATATTTCAGTATTTCTCCTCTGGTGCTGGTGGGGGAATTATGGGTTTCTTTCTCCAGTAGTTCCCGCGCATTTTGTGCTATGTAAGGCCCAGAAGCTAAACGTTCTACACATCCGCGTTTTCCACACAGACATACTGGCCCGGTGGGATCTACAACTATATGGCCAATTTCTCCAGCCATACCACCTGCACCTTGCCAAGGTTTACCGTTGAGTATCCAACCGCCACCTACACCTGTACTGATGGTGATGTAAAACAAGCTATCATATCCCTGTCCAGCCCCAAACCGATGTTCACCAACAGCAGCGACATTAGCATCATTGTCTACACCCACGGGAGCATTATATTCTTCTTCTAGCAGTTGTTTGAGGGGTATATTTTCCCAACCAGGAACATGGTGAGAAAGTCGGACAAGTCCAGTGGCTGCGTCTACGGGGCCGCCAAAACTCACACCAATAGCATCGGGTTTACGTCTATCTAGCACAGAATCAATGAGCGATCGCATAATTTCTATATCACTCAAAGCATCAGCATTTGTAGGTGAAAGCCGATTTTCATAGTGCAACCATTCCCTAGAACCAGCTTCCACTGTAGCTGCTGCTAGTTTAGTCCCACCAAAATCAAGAGCTAATATTAATGTCATAATCGGTAATTGGTAATTAGTAATTGGTGATAGGAAATCAGTCTGACTCATCACCGATTGATTACCCATGACCCATTCTCATTATCTCGTCAATAAAATTTTGTAGTCGTGCATAAAGTGACCCTTTCCTTATAAACAAGTACAAATTTATCTGCCTCAATTCTTTCTTCCTGTACCTCGCTGAGATAGTGGTGACAGCAGGGAAATTTTTCAATTCTTTGTAATACTTGGTAACATAAGCGAAAAGCTATTTATTGTATTGAAAAACTTAATGATATCTTATAGGCAATATTGATTAAACTTATTTAAACTAAAGATACTGAGAAAAATTGGCAAAATAAGAAAATTTATTAGATACTTGCTTTTGTAATTAAATTCTGTTACTGTTGATACAGATAATTGAAATACAGTTATAATCAGGCTTTCAGTGTTCTAGAGATTGTTGAGTACAGCAACATGGAGAAAACCTCATATTTATCCTCTTTTCTACCTCTGGGCTGATTCATGGCATCAAGTAGATATGTTGTAGTTAGAGAAAGTTAAACGGTCTAACAGTAAACTCATCAGTTACACTTTTTGATTGTTTATCCTTACCATAGCTTTATCAGCTATATTTTTTTAGAAGCTTATTGAGAATAATTAGCAATATAAAACAATAAAATGAATACAAGCTCAGACACTCAAAGTATGTCTTTAAGTATACACACAAAGGTTTTTGGTAAAAATATGGATAATTTATACAAAAATTTACAAATTAATCTTGCGGTTAAAAATAATGCTAATTGTATTTTTAATTACATTCAAACATTTAATAAGTCTCAGGCTAATTGCGTTTATCCCACCCTAACAAAGGTTAATTTTTTTTGCTAAAAGCGTCAAATCAGATTTGATCAGCACAAAATTACAGCAGGTAAAATTTTCTGAATTGTTCAATAAAATTAGATACCAAATCAATTTATCTTTTACAGTAATACTTTTTATAGATAGCATTGAGTTTTAGAGATGGCAAATTTATTAACCGGAAAGACTTGAAAAAACCGGAAACTTATAAAATGGCATCGGTTTTTAGTCGTTAACCCTATTAAAACTAAAACTGGTAGCTAGAAACACAATTTTAGATTTCCCTTACCTTTGTCTATAAAATCAATTGTTGAGTGAATTTATATGAATCATTTTTTTTGTTCTGACTATTCCCGGCAACTAGGAGAAGATATTATCGGTAGTGCTACAAACTACCAAACTTACATTTTAGTAGAATGTCCACAACCTTGGATGTCAGAAGCATTTCAATCAAAATGGATTCCCGATAACTTGCGGGTGTTGGTTGAAGAAGTGCAGCGGCGTAAATTATCCATTAGGTTTCTATTAATTGCTAATGATGAATCACATAAAATAGAACAAACTACATTATTGATTTATCAAAAACAAGAGGGTATAAGCAATGGCTACCACAAGCAAGAATTTAAATTACCAAATATTGAACAAGCTGCCGGAGTTGTCCGGAAATGGTTATCAGATGGAAAACCTGATTATCAAATAGAAAGCAGTATCACCAGAGATATTTTAGTTTGTACACATGGTAGCCATGATCAGTGTTGTGCCAGATATGGCAATCCTTTTTACTTTTATGCTAAAAATATTATTTCTGATTTGCAATTAGATGATGTAAGAGTTTGGAAATCCAGCCATTTTGGAGGACATCGGTTTGCACCCACAGCCATAGATTTACCAGAAGCAAGATATTACGGTGTCCTGGATCAAGATTCCTTCAAATCAATTTTAACCAGAACAGGTGATATTGAATTTTTGCATAAAGTTTATCGTGGTTGGGGACTTTTACCATCAGCATTACAGATTTTGGAAAGAGAAATAATTCTCCATCATGGATGGGATTGGTTTAACTATAAAGTAGTCGGTAAAATCTTAGAGCAAAGTATGGATAATAATACAATTTTGGCAGAGTTAACTTATGAAAACCCTGCGGGTTCTCTCTACACTTACCAAGCTAAACTTGTAAAAGATGCAGTGAAAACTCAAGTGTTAAAGAGTTCTTGTCATGCAACACAAGAGTCATTGGTTGTTAAATATGCTGTAGCTAATCTTTGGCTGGTTGATAGAAAAGTGGCTAGTACCGCAGGATGGAATTAAAAATTAAAAATTAAAAATGAGTACAGCCTCAGCTTTTTACTTTTCAAATATTGGGAAATTTTGAATTATTACTTGTAAGTATTCAAGATAGAGAATCCTCCAAGTCAGGAGAATAAAGGCTTTTTAGTCAAGTATGATGATTTTGATAAAATTTCACTTTTGTCTATTCTTCATTTCATAAGCATTCTGACTCCTGACTCCTGAATTCTTACTATTGCTTCTTTTTGTTTAAGCTAAAAATTTTGTAGAGATATTCCCAAGGAACACCTCTACAGATAAATTCATCCTGAGATTCAGAAATACATTCAAATCATTACTGAAAAATCAAGACCAAGCTAATTTCACGAACTGTAACCCATTCCTGAGCCTCTACCCATTCCTGAACCTCTACCCATTCCTGAGCCTCTGCCCATTCCTGAACCGCCACCCATTCCTGAACCGCTACCCATTCCTGAACCGCTACCCTGTTGACTTTGTAGAGTAGTGGCGCTGGGTGTCTGAGTCTGGGTATTACAACCGCTTGTACAAGTGGGATTAGATGTGGTACCAGGTGGTTGTTGAGGAGTAGGAAGATTTTTACAAATTTGGTCAAAAGTCACATATTTGGGACTTGAGCTAGGAGTGAATGAACTCTTAGAAAGTGGTGTACAAGGAGGTGTTCCCGTACCATTAACAACTACATTCCGCATCATTCCCAAATCTTCATGAATGAGAATATGACAGTGAAGCACATACTCACCATCGTAATCTGGGAAACGATGCACAATTGGTACACATGAATTTGCATTAACCGCTATTGTATCCCACCACCGCCAGTTACTAGAATCATTTGGGCCTTTGGGATCTATCATATCCCCAACCTTTTGGAAAGGATTAACGTGAATATGGAATGGATGAGGTGAACCTCCTGTAGCGGCTCGTATATTCCGCAAAGTCCAAACTTCTGCTGTGTTTAAGCCTACGGTTATATCACCAGCATTTACATCATATTGCTCTTCATTGACTTCATACTTGCCATACTTATTAGTAGTCTGTCCTGTTCCTTGGGGAATTGTGAAGCGGATATCTTGGACTGGATGTTGCAAAGCTCCTGTTTGATTATTATATATTTCCTGGTATTCAATTGGTTGTAAATAATCTGGTAATGTTCCAGGAATTAAGTAATTGTTGACAGTCGGATTTGGATCAGTACCTTGATTAGCTGTTACTTGAACTTGAGCTAAAAGGGTTACTTGATTTGGTTGTACACCTCCTCCTGTAAATGCATCCTTAACTATATAATAGTTAGCATTTTCATCAGTATCCTCTGGCAACCAAAAGATAAAATCGGCTCTATTGCCAGGAGCAAGATCCCATCCTTGATTTAATTGAGGTTGCTTACCGTAGAATGAAATCCCATCTACAGCAATTAGGTACATGGGAATAACTGCTTCGTATTGTTTGGTTGCTGGATTAAAATTCTTGACTAATTTCAAGTTCATCAAACTACGTGGCGTTGCTCCTGCATTGATAAACCGCCAACGCTGCCACTGTTTTTTGTTGACAGTAATTATTGGTTGATAAATGCCGTTGACTAAATAGTTTGCGAGAATGCTCCTACCTTGTCCTCCTCCTTGTGGGTAAATGTCGGTTTGTTTTGCAAGACCACCAATTACTTCTTGTATCAACCAAACTTTATCCTGTTCTGGAGGAACGATTTGATTTTCTGGAGGTTCAGGAATAATGATGGCTCCCGCTAATCCATTAGATACTTGTAAACCACTTGCCCCATGCAGATGGGAATGATACCAGTGTGTACCAGGTGCATGAAAATCTGGCAATTTCACACAATATTTTTGGCTACCACCTGGTTCTACTTGAATTAATACACTGTCGGATGCGGTACCATCTGGTTGAGATTGAGGTGATACGTGCAATCCATGAAAATGCAGGTTAGTGGTGTTGAAACAGCCAGGGGCATAATTTCCTTCAGTTGTATTAATGTGACAGGGGATGTTATCAGTCAGCGGAAACTCGTTTTGTAGAGTGATATTGATTTGGTCGCCGGGATTAACATATAAAAAGTCACCAGGAATACTACAGTCATAAGTATGTACATCTATGCTTTTATCTCCGGCCTGTTGTGGCAGTTTTAGTGAGGCAATCCGTGTATTTATTGTCTTGTTAAGTTGTCCTTCGCAACTAGTAATTTTTGTTGCTTCTTGGAATGGTTCATTAACAGCAACATTGATTGTAGTATCACAATTTTGAGTAGATACGGTTGTTGCCTGTGCTGAACTACTAGCTTCTGCTTGGGCTAATTTAGGTAAGGCGAAAGCGGCGGCGGCCATGACACCTGCACCCATAAATTGACGGCGGGTGAAGATAGATTTTTCTGCTTCTGGATTTTGATTTTCTGGTTCGGATGGTAAATGTTTTTGTTGTGTCATGGGAAACTCCTGGTATAAATACAAAAGCTGTCAATAATATCTGCGCTAATTTCGCTGAAATCCTCTTTCAATCAGGTTTTCAGTAATTGAGTATTGAGGATTGTCAATTTCTTAAATGCCAACTGGAAAAGGTATCCAGAGAACAGATGTGTTGTGTAAGACAAAACTGACAATCTTAATCAAATCCGGTCATGAAAATTGCTGAATTTGACTGCTTTCTAATATTGCAAATGGTTTGAGTAAGTAAGTCTGAGGCAATGTGTAACTAAATTTTTGCTGGTTTTTAATCTCTGCACATATAGCAACAGACATATCAGTTAGGACATCATATTTTGATTCACAGAGAACTCTTAATAGGGAACAGACAATAAAAAAACGTCCTAACAATTGCGGCTACTGCTATAAGTAGATCTATTTAAATCACACATTACCTAGATTTATCAATCACAGCTAACGGCTGTAGTTATAAAATGCACATATAAACCGCAGACACTGGTTATTTTGAGAACTCTTCTCTGTGCATCTAGGTAAATTTTTAACCCCGACGAATACTGGAGCGGAGTACATTTACTTCTTGGATTAAGTCAATGATACGCTTTTTAGCATCCCGTGCAGAACTTTTGTCTTTGCCTCCTAAACCCAGCCTGGCTTCAGTCCAATCACGGATGATTTGTTCTTCTTCTGCTTCGTCTCCCTCATCCAGAATCATGAACCGACGGAAATAGGGTACATCCCACTCGATCATGTGTGTCCATACGTCGTAGGGGGCGATTGTCCAATCAATTTGCCAAACTTGTCTCAGTAATCTGAGGAAGACTGTTTCTTCAGGAGTGCGCTCGCCTCTATCTATTAATGATTGAATCCCTGCGCTAAGTTGATCTTTATCCATTCCAGCCTCCAAAAAAACTTTGGATCATTTTTCTTTTACATCTTACACGGATTATTTCATTAGCTATGTATACATTTATTTCAAATAAAAATGATTTTCAACCTATAAATCTATGATTACAGACGCAAAAGATCAATTATTTAATATATTTTTTACCAAAATGTAAAATATTATTTTTTTTTAATAATGAAAGATTCTGTTTGCTCAAGCTTTTACTTTTTGGTTGATAACCAAATACTCTTGGTGTTCAGCATTTTGTCAGATGGAATGCACAATCCCATCAAGCCTCATAAATGTTAAGTTTTCTGTAGAAAGTCGCTTTGTATCTATCTTTCAGTCCTTTATGGAAGCAAGCCGTAACCGAACTTATGTCAAGTTCAGACTGGTTTTTCCCTAACTAATTTTTATTGATAACTAAATGGCTATATAAAAAAATAAAATTTACATTTATATCTTTCTTCAGTCATAAATTCAACTTAATAATTTATTATGACGGTTGGTAAAATGTTGGTATTAGACAACATGAAAAGATTTGTATCAGATTCTATATTTAAATCAAAATAACAATTATTGCCCTTGTGATAAATCTCAGAATATGACAAATAATAATAAGGCTAGGAAAATGGTTTAATCTATTAAAATATCACTGTGGAATTTCTTCCCCCATCTTTTGATAATCAAGCCAATAGTTATGATCAACGTGCAGGTTTATCTGAGGAACTTTGCCGTCAAATTGTCGAAGTTGTACTTTCTTGTGCTGAAGTCCAACCTGATGATCTTGTCGTTGAAGTAGGCGCTGGTACAGGCATCATTGGTCAGTGGTTTGTGCAGTCACCATGCCGTTACATAGGTTTTGATCTCTCCTCGAATATGTTAGAAGTGTATAAATCGCGACTGAACTGTAATCAAGATAATTGGAGGTTGGTAGAAGCAGATGGCAATCAACAGTGGCCAGTTGCTGATACTACAGCCCGTGTGATTTTTAGTTCCAGAGCTATCCACCTCTTGGATATAAAACATACAGTCAATGAATTGTACAGAGTGGCAAGCGATCGCACACTTTTCATGGTTGGACGTATTAAAAGACACAAAGAAAGTGTGAGAGAACAAATCAGACAACAGATGCAACAACAACTGCAACATCACGGGTTGTCAGGAAAACGGGGAGAAAAAAATCAGCATCAGCTGATGGAATTATGTGTGCAGCGTGGGGGAAGGAAAATTGAACCAGTAATGGTTCAAGAGTGGAAAGTTACTACTACGCCACAGGAATCTCTAGATAATTGGCAAAAAAAACCAGGTTTAGGGGGTATCAACCTGCCTGAACAGATCAAGCAAAACATCTTAGACGAACTGCGAATCTGGGCTAAAGACAAATTTGGCCAACTTGATCAGCAGATGGAATCCCAAGAAGCCTACATTTTACAAGGCGTTGATCTGACAAAAACTAGGGTGTAGGGGGAGTCCTATTTTTAGTCAGGTGTGAGGAATAAACTCAGGTAAAAATTGTTGTGACAATTATGACAAATACAATTCCGACTCTAGACAATCAACTACTATCTCAATTAGGACAATCCATTGTTCAGGGTTCACTCAGTGATCAACAATTACTCGCTCAGACATCTAGAGAACCATCAATCAAGATTTTGCCTAATGCTTGTGTTCTGAAAATAGGTGGTCAGAGTTTCATTGACCGGGGTCGGGCAGCTGTCTATCCTTTAATTGAGGAAATTGTTGAAAACTTAGGCCAGCACAAAATGATTATCGGTACTGGAGGGGGTACTAGAGCGCGTCATGCTTACAGTGTGGGGCTTGATTTAGGTCTACCAACAGGAGTTTTAAGCGTTCTGGGAACTTTTGTCAGTATGCAGAATGCAAGGATGATCCATTATTTATTAGCCGAGAATGGCATTCCTTTTATTGAACCAGTGCAGTTTCCTCAGTTACCTCTCTATCTAGCAGAACGGGGAGCCGTGGTTTTCTTTGGAATGCCTCCTTACACTTTTTGGCATGAAAACCCAACAGCAGGGAGAATACCTCCCCATCGTACAGACACAGGCGCTTATTTAGTCAGCGAAGTGTTTGGAGCTAAATCCATGATTTTTATCAAAGATGAGGAAGGACTTTACACTGCTGATCCAAAAAAAGACAGAAATGCCAAGTTAATAAAAAATATCTCTGTCTCTGAACTCAAAAGCTTAGATTTGCAAGATGTAATTATTGAGCGTTCAGTTTTGGATTTGATGGAAAATGCCTGTAATAGCCGTTCAATTAGGGTAATCAACGGACTAACAAAAGGAAATTTAACACGGGCTTTAAATGGCGAAGATATCGGTACTCTTATCTATGTTGATTGAAATTTAATTCAAATTTAATTCAGGAGCTAATTATCAAATGATGCAGACAAATATTAACGGTGATTACAGGCAACATCTGACATCCTTATTGATGCGCGAAAGTTTGATGGATAAGGATGTAGAGATATCCACAGAAGACAAGTTAGTAGAAGCGCCAATTATTCGGATGCTTCCAGATACCCATGTTGTAAAAATTGGTGGGAGATCAATTATTGATGCTGGTAGGGCTATTACTTATCCAGTAATTAAAGCTTTAGGAACACTCCTAGAATCCAAGAAGTTGATTATTGGTGCCGGTGGTGGTGTCAGAACTCGCCACGTTTTTTCAATTGGTATTGATTTGGGTATGCCTACTGGTGTATTAGCTACACTCGCTCAAGCTGATGCGTTGGGTAATGCTCATATTTTGGGTGCTTTACTCGCTCCCTATGGGGTGGTAGCTATTCCCCCGGAAATTTTTGGCCACCTTTTACCGTTGTTTATTCGTACTGTTCCTGGTGTAATTTTTAGTGGTGTTCCTCCTTATTCTTTGTGGGAACATCCCCCAGCCATTGGCCGTGTACCTCCTCATGGTAGTGATGCAGGAGCTTTTTTGTTAGCAGAGTGTTTTGGTTGTGAAAGTGTAACTTTAGTTAAGGACGTTGATGGCTTATTTGATCAAGATCCTAAACAAAACTCTAGTGCTAATTTTATTAGGGAAATATCCACATCGGAAATTAGGCAGCGGGATTTTCAAACATTACCTTTTGAACGAATTTTGATTGATTTGCTGGAACATTCTCGACTAATTAAGCGGGTGCAAATTGTGAATGGTTTACACCCGGAAACAATTATTGCCGCTGTAGCAGGTGAACAAGTTGGGACAATGATATATGGGGATTAAATAGGAATAATGCCCCTACTCTTTCCTATGGGTGGGGCTATGATCACTAAGTTTTGCGGTTTTCCCGTCGCCATTTGGCTTTCACTAAACGAATTTCATTAAAACTATAACTTTCACCTAAATATTCGCGAATGGGAGTTAGAGAAATATCACCAAGAACTTCTAAGACTTGCCAGATTTTTTTTTGTCGTTCTAAAGGTATTAATTGGTTTAAGTCTATAGATTGATTTTTTTCAATTAGGTCTGATAAATGCTTGATAATTGTGGAAGTTTTAACATTACGTTTTTGGGCGATTTCTTCAATATTCAAGCCTTGTTGATATAGTTCTAATGTGCTTGATTCGGTATCAGAGGGAAAGTTATCAACTGGTGCATAATAAACTGGATTATTTTTTTGTGGCTGTAAACTTTGTTGTTGACAATAAGCTTGAATTTCTGCCAAGAATTTATCACCGTATTGGGCTAATTTATGACTCCCTACTCCAGAAAGTTCACCAAATTCATCTAAGGTTTTTGGTTGTATTTGCGCCATTAATTTTAGGGTAGAATCATGGAAGATGACGTAAGGTGGAACAGCTTGTTCATCAGCTAGTTGTTTACGGAGCGATCGCAACCTGTGCATGAGAGCTTCTACCTCGGCAGCTTTGCCAGTTCCTTCATCTAAACTAATCTTTTGGGCGATGGGAACAGCAATGGAAACTGAACGCTGTTTTCGCATTACTTCCCAACTCAAGGGGTTAAGCTTCAAAACTGAGTAACCGTCGGCTGTTTGTTCTAATAAACCTTGATGTAAAAGCGATCGCCCCAAGATTCGCCACTCATCTACTGTTTTATCTTTACCTATTCCATAAGTAGAAAGTTGATCATGTTTATTGAGGGCAATTTTTTGATTTTTCGCACCCCGCAATACATCAATAATATACAACATTCCATATCTTTCTTTACACCGTGCCACACAAGATAAAAACTTCATCGCTTCAATTGTCCAATCTTGTACAGGTTTGGGATAAAGACAATTATCACAATTTCCACAATTACCAGGAAATCGTTCTCCAAAATATCCTAACTGAATGGTGCGTCTACAATCTGTTCCTTCTGCATAATCAATTACTTGACGTAGCTGTTGTTTAGCAATTAACTGTTCTTGAGGATCTGTTTTTTGGTTGATACTCCATTCAATAGTTTTAACATCGCCAAAGCTAAAAAATAGTGTACATCGCGAAGGTTCACTATCTCTACCAGCACGACCAGATTCTTGATAATAACTTTCTAAATTACGGGGTAAATCAAAGTGAACCACAAACCTTACATCAGGTTTATTAATTCCCATCCCAAAAGCTATTGTGGCTACCATTACCCGCACATCATCCCGAATAAATCGAGTTTGATTTTTGGAACGTTCATCATCACTTAATCCTGCATGATAAGGCAAGGCTGAAATTTTATCATTTTGCAGTTTAAAAGTTAATTCATCAACTTTTTTTCTAGTTAAACAATAAATAATTCCTGAACCTTCATTTTCTCTAACTATTTCTAATAATTCAGCATAAGCACGTTGATTTTTAGACCTGATTTCATAATAAAGATTTTGGCGGTTAAAGCTGGCAATGTGAACACTGGGTTGTTTTAATCCTAATTGTTGAATAATATCAACACGCACCCGGTCTGTCGCAGTGGCAGTCAGGGCAGTAGTGGGAACATCAGGATAGCGTTTTTTTAATAAAATTAATTGCCGATATTCTGGACGAAAATCATGTCCCCATTCAGAAACACAATGGGCTTCATCAATAGCAAAGTTAGCAATACCAATTTTTTCTTTGACTACATCTAAAAGTGGCAGAAATCTATCACTAATTAAACGTTCTGGGGCAACATAAAGTAACCTAACTTTACCATTCATGATCGCTTCTTCACGAGAGCGAACTTTATAGGAGTTAAGACTACTATTGAGAAATGTGGCAGAAATGTTGTTATTACGCAGTGCTTCTACTTGGTCTTGCATCAATGCTATCAACGGTGATACGACCACAGTTAAGCCTGATTTCAACAGTGCAGGTAATTGAAAACACAAAGACTTACCCCCACCAGTCGGCATCACTACCATTAAATCTCGATTTTGCAGTGCATCCTCGATAATTTGCCTTTGTCCAGGACGAAATTGATCATAACCAAAGTGATATTTTAAGGCTTTTTCTAGTTGGGGATACTCAAGCATGGTAGATGTCTTGCGGTGCTAACTTTCTGGGTTGAGATGAAGATATCAGGATTGTAACTCAGGGCTTTAGTCATTGGTGATTGGTGATTTTGTCGGTTGTTCCCCACACCCTCATCTCTTGTGAGTTTTTGGGACTTATTGACTTTTATTGCTAAAAGCTCTAAATTCATTTATCGAAATAGTTGAAATAATTTAGCAAAAATACTGAGAATCTTTCCTAATGAATAGTCAGAAAATGGGTGTGAGTAAAAAGGGTTTATTGGCTGCTGGTGGGGCATTAGCAGCACTAACAGGGTTAGTTGCTAGTACCTTGCTAGGAATGCAAGCAACTGTGGCTACACCTAATCCTAATCAAGAAACACCTACCTTACTTGCCCAAAAGTTAAAAACCTTAACAATAGTTTTTCCTAGTCGTTCTGATTCTATAGATTTACAAACCAAAGCCAATGCGGTGGGCAGCTTTTTGTCCAAACAATTAGGAATTGCTGTCAAAGCTCAGATAGGTGATGAAACGTCTGCGGTAGAAGCTTTGCGAGGAAATCGGGCTGATGTTGCTTTTTTGAGCAGTCGTCCGGCTTTAAAGGCTGAACAATTAGCAAATGCTCGTTTGTTTTTGGCTGAAGTTCGTCCCAATTATTCGGGCAGATACACATATAACTCTATATTTGTTGTCCCTGCAAATAGCCAGCTTAAAAGCAAAAATTCCGCTAAAGCGACTCTGGAACAGTTGCGTGGTAAAAGAATGGCGTTTACTTCCCCTACCTCTGGTTCTGGGTTTATTTTTCCTGTGAGTGAGTTGGTAAAACAGGGATTTGTACCCAACCGCGATCGCTTGGATGGATTTTTTAGTCAAATTACTTATGGTGGTAATTACAGCAAAGCGTTGGAAGCAGTGGTACGTGGACAAGCTGATGTGGCTGTTGTCTCAGAATATGCTCTGTTTCCTCCATATCTCTCCCCTGAAAATAAAAGTAAGTTAAGGGTGCTGTATAAAATCTCTGGTGTTCCTGCTCATGGTATTGTTATTGATGATGATGTTCCAGTGATCATGCGGGAAAAAATTATTAACGCTTTACTAAAGTTGAACAAGCCAGAAAACAACGAACTTCTCAAAAGCTTGTATAATTCTACAGAGTTGGTGAGAGTTGATCATGATCGTCACCTCCAACCTGTCCGCAATGCCTTGAAAAACCTTGGTATAGAACCGTAAAGATATTATCTATCAAATAAAAATTCAGGAGTATGGCTTTGCTTTTTCTCAAGCCCTCCAGAATTTCTTCCGTCTAGCACCAATTACTGATTACCGGCGTGAAACTGATTGAATGTTATAACCTAGAAACAGCTTATATTGCATCTTTGAATCGTCCTATCCTCAACGGTATTAATTTTCATATTAATCAAGGTGAGTTTGTTGTTTTGTTAGGACTTAATGGTGCAGGTAAGTCTACATTATTGCGATCGCTGTTAGGGTTAGTCCCATTGGTATCAGGAGAAATTTACGTTCATGGTGTACAAATAACTCCCCAAACATTACGGAAAGTTCGCCGGGACATTGGGATGTTATTTCAAGGTGGTGGTTTAATTCAGCAATTATCAGCTATTGAAAATGTGCTTTGTGGTCGTTTAGGTGTAAGAACAACTGGACAAACTTTGTTTGGTTTTCCTGAACGCGATCGCATTCTCGCTCTGGAATTATTAGAACAACTCGGTTTAAAAGAACAGATATATCAAAAAACTTCTAGACTCAGTGGTGGACAACAACAACGAGTGGCGATCGCCCGTGCTTTAATTCAATCACCGCAAATACTTTTAGCTGACGAACCCACCACCGGGTTAGATGTGGTTGCATCCCAACAAGTGATGCAAACTTTAGCACAACTCAATAGCGAGCAAGGCTTGACCATTATTACAGTTTTACATGATTTGGGCATAGCAGCAGAATACGCCCAAAGAGCGATCGTTTTAGATGCCGGACGTATCGTTTATGATGGAAAATGCAATAACCTGCAAGCCCAATTTGCCCAAGGATTTAAGCTTGTAGAAACATACAAAGAATATGAAGAATAAATCTTTTAATTCCCAATTCTTAAACCGCTATACTTGGCTGATTAATCTAGTCATGCTGTTAGCTATTCTGGGAATTTATATTTGGGCTTTGCAAGGTTTAAAAGTAGATTTTGAACTATTAAAAAATAGCTGGCCTTATATCACTGATTTTATTGTCAGGTTATTCCCACCAGATTTGAAAGTTGTAGATATCGCAATTAAGGCATTAATTGAAACTATACAGATGTCTGTTTGGGGAACTTCTATCGGTGCAATCCTTTCTGTACCAATAGCGATCGCCAGTGCTAATAATGTGGCTCCTTTATGGTTGCGTTGGGTAGCAAATTTACTCCAAAATGCTGTTCGTTCTGTTCCCTCTATTATTTTAGGGCTAATTTTTGTTGCTGCTACTGGTTTAGGCGCACCTGCGGGTACATTAGCTTTGTCAATCTACACAATAGGTTATTTGGCTAAATTTTATCAACAAGCAATTGAAGCTGTTGATTCTCGGTCTCTAGAATCTTTACAAGTGATAGGTGCATCCAGAATTCAAATAGCTCAATATGCTATCCTACCGCAGGTGTTGCCCTTGGTTTTAGGTTATACCCTGTGGATGTTTGAATACAATATTCGTGCAGCTTCCGTACTCGGTGTAGTTGGTGCAGGTGGGATTGGCTTTCAGTTAAAAAGCTATATAGACGGTTTTGAATACACAAAAGCCACAACCATGATGTTGGTGTTGTTGGTGGTGGTGACTGTAATAGATGTTTTCAGCAGTAAATTACGTCGTCACCTCGATTCAATGTAAGGGAAGATGAGGGAGATGAGGGAGATGGGGGTGATGGGGGTGATGGGGGTGATGGGGGGATGAGGGTGATGGGGGAGAATAATCTGTAACCTGTAACCTGTTCCCTGTTCCCTGTTCCCTGTCACCTGTCACCTGTCACCTGTCACCTGTCACCTGTCACCTGTCACCTGTTCCCTGTTACAAATATTTCTGCAACAACAAAGCCAATTTATCCTTCGTAGCTGTGGGTGCATTGGCTAAATTGGTTAAAATTGCATATTTCAAAGCGGAATGTGCATCACTCACAGGGGGATTTTCACTGAGACGCTTCACCGTTTCTTCAATTACCTTTTGTGCATTTACCGCATTTCGCTGTAAATTAGCAATTACCATCTCTACGGTAACACTGTCGTGATCTGGGTGCCAACAATCATAGTCGGTGACTAAAGCTAAGGTAGCATAAGCTATTTCTGCTTCTCTGGCTAACTTTGCTTCTGGCAAGTTTGTCATACCAATGACTGTTGCATCCCAACTTCGATAAAGATTTGATTCTGCTTTGGTAGAAAATGCTGGGCCTTCCATACATACATAAGTACCACCACGGTGGAGAGTAACATCTGTTAAATTCAAAGAAGCGATCGCATCAGCTAAAACTCCAGCCAAATTTTTGCAAATCGGCTCACCAAAAGCAATGTGCGCCACAATTCCTTCCCCAAAAAACGTAGAAATGCGATTTTTTGTTCTGTCAATAAACTGATCTGGCACTACCATATCTAGTGGTTTTGCTTCTGCTTTTAATGAACCGACTGCACTAGCAGAAATTAAGTATTTCACACCTAATTGCTTCATAGCATAAATATTAGCGCGAAAGGGCAACTCCGTAGGTAATAGCGTATGATTACGACCATGACGAGCTAAAAAAGCAACTCTCGTTCCCGCCAGCGTCCCCAGGATTACTGCATCTGATGGTGCGCCAAAAGGTGTTTGCAGTTCTAAAGATTCCACATCTTTAAGAGCTTCCATTTTGTATAACCCACTGCCACCAATAATCCCAATCTGTGCTAGTGTCATTTTTTTAAATCATGAAATTTTAAACTGCTAAGTTATTCTACCGAAAATGAGAATAATCTAAAGCTACACGCTAGTAATCAAATAGATTTTTTTTGTTTAAGTAAAGCTACGAATGGCAAATTTACCAAATCTTGTTATTCTAAAGTTACTTAGTTAGTTAGTATGAAAAGTATATTAAAATGCTAGAAAACAATATGCAATTCAATATCAACATCAACTCCAACCCTAGCAATTTAGAACCTATCTTGGAACGCATATTTGCTAATCGCCGAATTACACGCCAAGATCAACAGATTATGATGTCCAGTCTTTTGACGGAAGAAGGATTAAGTGAACACCATCTAAGACAAATTAATAAAGTATTCGATGCTTTAAAAAGAGGATTAATTAAAGTTGTAGATTAAGGTAACTTTTAATTTGTAATAGTGCCTCCAGTCCCTAGATGGATAAGTAATTTATAGTTCGTAATTAAGTTTTTTAACTCAGAATTAAACCACACCATAAAACTTACTGCTTCTAAAAGTGGGGGATTTAAACCACTTGAAAACTAAAGTTAAGACTTGCCCAATTATTCACATCTAATACATAAGAATCCGCAGCAGTTCCAGTAATTTCAACTTTAATTTTACTGGCATTATGTAAATCTTGAAGCAAGGCTTGAGCGACTTCTAAAGCGTTAACTAAAGGACTAATAGGCTGTTGTTCAGAAGTGGGATACTTGGTAGTTACCAAAACTGCAAGGGTTTCAGTGAAGGGAGAGGTACTCAGAATTAGTTGGTGTTCACAAAAGAAAACTGGGGAAGGAAGCGTCCAACTAGCAGTAGTATTGTTGTCTGGGAATCTCAGGGTTTGTCCAGGAGAAATGACTATTTCTTGCAGACGAAGTTTGGTGTCGGAGACATCTTCTAGATTAGAGATTTCCCAAGGGTAAAAAGCGAAAGCACTTCTGCTATTATTTAACCCCACCAACATTAAATATATCGGGCGATCGCTCAAATTTTCCACCCGATACTGCATCGTACTTCCGGCGGGAACTGTGGGAATAGCTGTTCCTGGGGTAGTGAGTGCTTTATGAGTTGTACTTTCCCCACTCAAACCACGCCATGTTTGCTGTTGCATCACAACACGGGGTGAGATGTTGTTGACCATCTCTAAAGACGCTTTCACCGCCAAGCGAGAAGAACCTTGATTTTCTGTCAGTCGCCATAACTTTGCTGCTAACAGGGTAGAAAATTTTGGTGTTAATCTCTGCACTGCTACTTTTACGGCTTCTCCAGTTTCCCCGGCCGTATTGAGAATTACTTCACTATCAAGGGAAAAAAGACCATAACGACTGGGTATGTTCTTTAACTTGCCAAATATATAATCTGGCTTCTGTTCTGTGGCTGTAATGTTAACTATCCGAGTAATTGTCGCAAAGGCGCTGGTAGCATCTACACGCTCAATTCTTTCTAGACCAGAATCTAAGAGAACAGTTAAACTAATATTTCGGGGTAACACGCGCACTGCTTCTTGTACTAGTTGCCCAATTTGTAGCGATGTGGTAGCGTCTTGGTTGAATATCTGTGCTTTTGCAGTTAAACCATTGCGCGACTTCAAGATTAACTGTTCTCCCATCGGTGTAATTAATCGGGAATTAACTCCATAGTATTCTAAAACTGGCAGAGGTAATCCTCCCAGCCATAACTCAACTGCTTTACCATCTTCATTTATAGCTATCACCACTCCTTCTGCATCGCTACTTACCAGGGGGAAATTATCAATAATTAAGCCACTTTGAGGATTTTTCTTTTCAGTCCATAACCCTGATTGCTGTTTGCTACCCAATTTGTACATGGAACTACTGACATGAGAGAGCAAAATTTGAATAGTTGTGGCTGGGGTAGTTTCCCATAAATATTGGGTCAATGCGTAGGTAAATAAACCTGCGCTGAAATTACCAAAAAGCAATTCTCCCGCTTGCTGATGTTCTGACGAGGTTGCTTTGAGAAGCATTGCATTGTTAACTGGGGAATTCTGGGTTTGTAGCTGTTTGAGAAATGCCAATTCCTCCGGTGCTAACGTTGCTACTGCTGATTCTGGTCGGGAACGAAATTTTAAACCAGCGGTCTGTAATGTAGTGGGAGCATAATAACTAGTATCTAATATTGCTGTGACTCGTTTGGTGGGGAGCGATCGCAATAAAAGTAAAAGAGTTGTTTCTAATAAATAGTTGACAGATAGTTGATTTTGTGTATTTTCGTCGAAAGGAATCAAGGCATTTTCCACAGTTTCGGGAAAATTTGCCAATTTAACACGAGTACCATAGCCACTAAAATGAAAAAAGACCGTATCATCAGCTTTTGCTTGCTTACCCAAATGATCAACAAAAGCCGCTTCAATAAATTCTCGGCTAGCTTGTTCCTCAGTTAAGGTGAGAATGTCCGCAGATGCAAAGCCAAAGCGGTGAATCAAGAGTTCTTTTTGCAATTCCACATCTGTCAGACAACCAGCAAGGGCGGGACTCTGTGGATATTGATTAATACCTATTAACAATGCCAACTTGCGCGGTTTGGGTTGTGCTAAAGCTTGATAATAGCGATTTCCTAAAGTCAACCACTCAGCTTCACTCAGTCCCAATACTGCGAGTATGGAGCCAATTCGTTCTAAAAACGCACGCCGTTTCATAAAATTAACTATGAGAAATCAGCCCTTCAGCATCATAGCTTAAAGGGCAAAAGTCTGTAGGGTAAAATTTCTGACTATACTTTTTCCTAACTAGGAGTCAATCCTAAGCTAAAGCTGGTTGTGGGATAGACATTGCCCGTGCTAACTCAGCCGCTACTTCAGGACGAGAGAATTCTGGTGGGGGTAACTCACCACGACGTAGCATTTCCCGGACTTTTGTCCCCGATAGGTGAACCCGTTCCTCTGGTCTGCTAGGACTGGTTTTGGTTGTCGCCATTTGTTTGGTGCGTGTGCAGTAGAAAGCGTGTTCAAACTTCATTGGCACAATACCCAATTCTTCAGGCGCAAACTCATCAAATATATATTGAGCATCATAAGTACCGTAGTAGTCACCTACACCAGCATGATCGCGCCCAACAATAAAGTGTGTACAGCCGTAATTCTTACGAACCAAAGCATGGAAAATGGCTTCCCTGGGGCCAGCATAACGCATTGCCGCTGGATTAATTGCCAGAATTACTCTATCTAATGGGTAATAATGTTCCATGAGTATTTCATAACAACGCATCCGTACATCAGCGGCGATGTCATCTTCTTTGGTTGCGCCTACTAATGGGTGTAAGAATAGACCATCTACTGTTTCCAAGGCACATTTTTGAATGTACTCATGGGCGCGGTGGATGGGGTTACGAGTTTGGAAACCGACGATAGTTTTCCAACCCTTTTCTCTAAACATTTGCCGGGAAGCAGCGGGATCAATTTGGTAGCTGGGAAACTGGGGATGAGAATCACGTTGTAGTAACCAGATATCCCCAGCTAGATTCACGGAACCTTGATTGTATACTACCTGCACTCCAGGGTGTTTGACATCTTCTGTGCGGTAGACATGGATAGCTTCGCGTTTTTTGTCATAGCTATACTTTTCGCTCAGTTCCAATACCCCAATAAACTCACCATTGGGGTTATCCAGACGCACTAAACCACCTGGTTGAAGAGGGGCTGCAACTTCTTCTGTGACAGATAGTGTAATTGGGATTGACCAGACAACACCGTTAGCCAGCCGCATTTCTATCACCACGCGATCGTAGTCGGCTTGGTTCATGAAACCAGTCAGTGGGCTAAAACCACCAATGGCTATCATTTCTAAATCGGAAACGGCTCGCTCATCAAGTGTCACTCGTGGCAGAAAGTCAGCTTTGGAGAGAAATACTTCTCTTTGTTCTGACGAAGCAACCCGGTTAATTAACTCTCCGCCGTGGGGGGAGATGGCATCTGGATGGTAACTCAACGTGATTCCTTCCCTAAATTATTGTTGCGAACTATGTACTAAGTTATCAAACTGTTGGTACAAATAGTTAAATTTCTGTGAACTTTTTTCCTTTGCCGGTCGGAAAGGGTGAGATTGGGGAAAGGAAGCAGGGGGGCAGACTAAGAACACGAATTCAAGAGGGTTTTAGAGATATTTGGCGTAAGTCCTGATAAAATCTAGTTTTTAGCTGATTGTGTAATTAATACAAATATAGTAAATATGCAAGCAAGCTTTTTGACTGCGGTTGTTTTGCCTATGTCCTTGGCTGTCATTATGCTAGGGATGGGATTATCTCTTGTACCAGAAGATTTTCAACGGGTAAAGAAGTATCCCAAAGCTGTCTCCATTGGCTTGATCAGTCAATTAGTTTTTTTACCTATTATCGGTTTTATTATTACTAAAGTTGTACCCATGCAGCCGACAATAGCAATGGGTTTAATGATACTGGCACTGTGTCCAGGTGGAGTATCGTCGAATATTATTACATTCCTCGCTAAAGGTGATGTTGCACTTTCAGTGACTCTGACGGCTTTTAGCAGTGTGATTACAGTTTTTACAATTCCCGTTTTGGGAAACTTGGCATATCAGCATTTTATTGGAAAAACTGCGGCGATCGCTCTGCCTGTTGGGGAAACTATACTGCAAATTTTGCTGATGACGCTGTTTCCTATTGTGTTGGGAATGGGAATGCGGCAGATGTTTCCAAAATTTGCCCTTTCTTTGGAAAAGGTAACTAATCGTCTGGCGGGAATATTACTGGCTGTAATTATTCTCCTGTTAATTATTCGTGAGTGGGCGCGTCTGCCTGATTTTATTCTCCAAGTTGGATTTGGTGTTGTATTGTTGAATATTATTTCCATGTTTGTAGGGTTTTATATTAGCAAGCTAATGAACCTCGATCCTCCTCAACAAATATGCATTGCCATTGAGGTGGGACTACAAAACGGTACACTAGCGATCGCAATTACTGCTGGAATACTCAATAATCCTGATATGGCCGTACCAGCTGCTGTTTACAGTTTATTTATGTATGTGACAGGGTTTATTGCTATTGCTTACGGTAGAAAGTTGGCTGCAACTAACCCTGTCTAGTTCATATTCTGTTCGTTACTGTTCAATTATTCCCCCACCCAATACTTTATCCCCTTCATACCAAACCGCTGCTTGTCCAGGGGTAATGCTGAACTGAGGTTCATCAAACACTAAGCGAACACGGCCATTTTCTAACGGAATTACAGTCACGGGTACGGGTTGGGAACGATAACGAATCTGCACTTCTGCATGGATGGGGGTTGCGGGTTCAGTGATGGAAACCCAATTTACCCGATTTACTGTACATTCTGATTGAGTTCCTTTGGTGCGATCGCCTACAATTACTCTATTATTAACCGCATCCAATTCAATCACATACAAGGGTTCAGCCGCAGCAATTCCTATCCCTTTACGTTGTCCAATCGTATAATGATGTACACCATCATGTTGTCCCAAAACTTTTCCAGTGGTATCCACAATATCACCGGGTTTGGGTGCTAAATATTTATCTAAAAATGCCCGCATGGAACCATTACTTTCCACTAAGCACAAATCTTGACTTTCTGGTTTATCGGCGGTTGTTAAACCGTATTCAGCCGCAATTCTGCGGGTATCGGCTTTATTCAATTCTCCTAAAGGAAAGATAGAAGAACCTAATAAATCTTGAGACAAATCATACAGGAAGTAAGACTGGTCTTTGTTTCTGTCAACTGCGCGTAACAATTGATAACGTCCGGTGGTGTCATCATAGCGAATTTGGGCATAATGACCTGTAGCGATCGCATTACTTCCCAATTTTTCCCGCGCATATTCCACCATTGGACCAAATTTCACCGTTTTATTGCATTGCGAACAAGGTAACGGCGTAATTCCCACACTGTAACCCGATACTAAATAATCCACAATATTGGCTTGAAAGACATCCCGAATATCAACAATTTCGTGAGGGATGCCTAATTGTTCACAAATACTAGCCGCGTCGATCATTCCTTCAGAGCAACATTGCCCTTTGCCTTTCATCAGCCAAAGGGTTAAACCAATTACATCATAGCCCTGATTGTGTAACATAGCGGCAGCTACAGAACTGTCAACGCCACCAGAAAGACCAACGACAACTTTTTTCATAATTCACACTTTTAACAGTGCTTGCTACTGATTATTACTGGGAGATTATTTTTCACCCTAAACAAAACGCGAGACTGTCCAATTGTAGCACAAGTTCCTGAAAAGCTTTGGTAGCAAGCAACTTTCAGTTATGGGGTTTCAGCCATCTCTGTAATTATCCATTAACTGTTTACAATGATGAGTAATGGAAAATAGTTGCTCAAGAGAGTGATAAATATGCGGATTTTCATAATCAGTCCATTTACTTACCTATCTGTTTCGCTATTTATAGGCAGTTCTTTGGCGATCATCCCCCAAAATGGCACAGCACAAGCACAATTTAATCAGTATCAAGATAGATCAGATTTAAACCAAATTCTTACTACTGCACAAGCATTGCCTCAATTACAACCAACGCAAGCTATAGAATTTAGTCAAAATCGTCAAAAATATCAACCTTCCCAAACCAAACAATTCAGTCAATATAACCAAGATTTTGAACGTTATTTTGTTTATGTTGACGGTGATAATCCTCAAACTTTGCAACGCATACGTCAAATTGAAAGTAGTGCTTATGTTCGACAGTACAGTGGCAGAACAATAATTCAAGCAGGTGTTTTTAGTAAACCATTTAATGCTCAACAAAGGGTGAAAGAACTGGAATTAAATGGTATTCCTGGCGCTCGTTTTGTCGGTTTCTCTAATAATGGAACAGGGGGTGAGAATAATCCTATATATTCCAGCAATACCTCGCAAGTATCTTATTATTCCCCTAGCTATAATGATCCAATAACCAGAATTAATTATAGCCAAAGAAATCCTACTTCTTATTATGTGATTATTCCCAGTAGTCCTAATAATTTACGCAATTTGGGTGAACAAGTCCGCCGGAGTATTGGTCAAAATAGTAATGTGTGGATGAGAACCCAGCCACGAGGAGCGCATATAGCGGTGGGTCCTTTTAGCGAACGTCCAGAAGCCGAACAATGGAATGATTATATTAAAAAATTAGGCTACGGAAATGCGAGAGTTTATTACGGAAGATAGGTGACAGGTGACAGGTGACAGGTGACAGGTGACAGGTGACAGGTAACAGTTAAGCAACAAATTACTAATGATTAAAGAACAATTTGTAGTAACTTCTGCCCAAATGCGTGACATTGAAGGGCGAATATTTGCAGCGGGAATGCCTGTTGCAGCTTTGATGGAAAAAGTAGCGGGACTGATTAGCGATCGCTTACAGGTTATCATACCAAAAGGGCGATGTGTGGGAATTTTAGTCGGACCAGGCCATAACGGTGGTGATGCTTTAGTTGTAGCCCGTGAACTACACTTTCGTGGTTATCAAGTTTGGATCTATCAACCCTTCTCTAAACTGAAGGAATTAACTAATCAACATTTTCAATATGCTCAAAGTTTGGGAATTCCTTGTTTTCAAGAAATTGATAAAGTACCAAATTGTGATTTTTTAATTGACGGTTTATTTGGTTTTGGTTTAGAAAGAGAAATTACAGATTATATTGCTGCTGCAATTAATTATTTTAATGCCTGGAATAAACAGATTTTTAGTATTGATTTACCTTCCGGTTTACATACAGATACAGGGGAAGTTTTAGGAGTTGCTATTCGCGCTACTCAGACCTTTTGTTTAGGTTTATGGAAACAGGGTTTATTACAAGAACAAGCATTAGAATATATTGGACAAGCTGAATTAATTGATTTTGATATTCCTTTAGCAGACATTGATGCTGTTTTAGGAGAAGTACCAAAAATTCAACGCATTACTCAAACCACAGCAATTGGGACTTTACCTTTACCTCGTTCCCCAATTACACATAAATATAAATCAGGACATTTACTATTAATTTGTGGTTCAAGACGTTATGCTGGGGGTGCAATTTTAACAGGTTTGGGTGCGCGTGCTTCTGGTGTGGGAATGTTATCTATTGCCGTACCTGAATCTATTAAACCGCTGTTAGTTTCTCATTTACCAGAAGCTTTAATTATCGGGTGTCCTGAAACGGAAACAGGGGCAATTTCTCATTTACCATTACCAGAAAAAACACATTTAAGCTCATTTAGTGTCATTGCTTGTGGTCCTGGTTTAACTCAAGATAGCACGCCAATTGTTCAACAGGTAATTGAAAGTGATGTTCCTTTAATTCTAGATGCCGATGCTTTAAATATATTGGCGCAATTGGGGACTATTTCCACTTTAAAAAAACGTCAAACAACAACGGTTCTGACTCCCCATACAGGTGAATTTCATCGTTTATTTCCTGATATTTCCTACACAAATAGAGTCAAAGCAGTACAAACAGCAGCGGCTCAAACAGGGGCTGTAGTTTTGTTAAAAGGGGCAAGAACAGCTATATCTAACCCTGAAGGTGTTGTTTGGATCAATTCTGAAAGTACACCAGCTTTAGCCCGTGGTGGTAGTGGTGATGTTTTAACTGGGCTAATGGGTGGATTATTAGCGCAAGCGGCAATTAAACAAACTCCTATTGAAGATGTGGTTGCAACTGCGGCTTGGTGGCATTCTCAAGCGGGTATTTTGGCAGCGGCAGAAAGAACCGAATTAGGTGTTGATGCTTTTACTTTGACACAATATTTAATGAAAGTTCTGCTGGATTTTACGTAGAGTTCGCTGAATAATCCATTACAAAATTTGCAAAATTACCAATGTCATATCATCAGTATTTTGCTTATCAGGACCAATAAATTCTTCAACTTTATCAAATAAATAATCAACAATTTCCTGGGGTCCATTGCAATAACGACAAGCCGCATTAAATGAAGTGACAAAATTATCTTCATCAAAGCGATCGCCACTAGCCGCAGCCGCATCAGTCAAGCCATCCGTATAATAAATAACCGTATCACCTGGTTCTAACTGCACTTCTCCATCTTCATATTGGCTGTTAGCATCCAAACCAATCAGCATACCTAAAGTATCCAATCTGCTCACAGTTTTAGTCGCAGCGTGCCACCACAAAGGCGGATTATGTGCTGCATTGCTATAAGCTAAAACTTTTGTGCGGGGATTATATTCTGAATAAAACATTGTCACAAAGCGGTGGGAATTTTCCAAATCCGCATACATAACTCGATTCAAATTTTGCAAAATTCCCGCAGCCGAATTACCATGTAACACTTCACCTCTTAGCATTCCTCGCAACATTGTCATAATTAAACCAGCGGGAACACCTTTACCCATCACATCACCAATTACCAAAGCCCAACGGGCATCTTCTGCACTACTATTATTATTTAATTTTAACTGATTATTATTTGTGGGAATAAAATCATAGTAGTCTCCACCCACACGGTTAGCAGGTTTACAACGTGCTGCTAAAACTGCACCAGGAATACTAGGACATTGACGTGGTAAAAGTCGGCGTTGAATTTCTGCCCCAATTTCTAATTCTTGATCTAAGCGTTCTTTTTTCCTCAGTTCTACCGCTAGTTCATCGTTTTCAATGGCTACGGCTGTTTGGTCTGCAACTAACCTAACTAACTTTTGTCTAGTTTCTGTCCAGCTATATTCTGGATCACGGCTTAATACATAAAGCCATCCTCGTTCTGTATGCTTAACTAAAATCGCTGTACCGAAAATTTGGACATCGGGACCTAAATAGCGATGCATTTCATCATCTAAGATGCCGGTGGTTGCTGTTAGTGGTGCAGAATTAGGTAAAAGAGTAATTTGACTGCTGGCAGTTTCTAGGGCTTTCCTAATATTTTTTCGTTGTTGGCTATCTTGCCAATGTAGCTGTTCTAACCTAATTTGACCATTGGGTTTATAGAGAAATAAGGCGCTACCATCAGCATCAGTAACTCTTGTGGCCATGAGTGGAATCAGTTCCAAAAACTGATTCAAATTATTAAAGCTTCTGAGGGCAAATCCTAAAGAACTGAGCAAATCTTGAATTTTGTTCTGTTCGCGATTCAACCTGGCCACAAGTTCTTTCAATGCCACAACTGGAGTGACATCTGTCGCGGCACTACTATTACTTTCAGTGGGGTGAGAAGGCACTTGAGACACAGGTAAATATACTATTGCACTTGATATTAGCAGATGGCAGATTTATGATTTTTTTCAATCCTTTGTTTTTGGTATTGCTCAATTATCTTGGACAAAATTAGCCATTTTAGCAAGAGTAGAAAGACTTAGGATGGAATTTTTCTGAGTATTGCATTTGCTGATTGGGGTTTCTTAACTTTATAGGACTTTATAGCAATTTATTTTTTACTTAAAAAGGGGTCAGAAAAACAGTAATTTTCACAACTATTCAGTCGGCTTATAATTTTTTCATGACTGAATTAGTAATTCATATACCCTGAGAAATAAAATTTTTTTGCTTCCAAAGTCATCTCTTAGACTTAAAGCGTAAGTCTTAAGAATTTTGGCTTGATGAATTTTGTATGGGGTTGTTTATTATTGTTTTGCTGCTGGAGTTGGAGAAAAAAGATTTATCATCATCACCTGCCAAAACAAAGATACAACTTAGATATTGCCAACATTTAACTGGTATAACATACATTTCCAGAAGATTTGCACCAATATAAATTTTCCATATTCAATTTATTGGTTAGCAGATTTTAAATTGCTGAAAATGCAATTTGCTTTGGGCTAAAAATATCTAGAATGTATGGAAATACTACCTAGAACAGGAATAATTTCCAATCTTTAACCCCAAATCCAGATAGTTTTAGGTAAACCATGACAATTCAAATGTCTAAATAGCTGAAAAATAGTGTTTATGAGCAATTTTGCAAGTAGAATCTGATCAAAAAATCAGGGGTATTCAGCCAGCTTACTTACAGGAATCTGGTTGTTTGTTGATGTTTTGTGCATTAATCAAGTAATCCTGATCTGCTTTGGATCAACTACCAGGCGCTTGAGCAAAGTGGCTTTAGTGTGAAATTCTACCAGAAGTTATGCTTTTTTTGTTAAAAAAAAGAATTATTTTAAGTTTTAGATATCAGGGGTAGGGTATGGGGAATCCCATAATTAGGGCTAGGAGTCAGAAGTCAGGAGTCAGGAGTCAGGAGGAAGAATTGGAAGGAGTCAGGAGTCAGGAGGAAGAATTGGAAGGAGATCAAAACAGTCTTGAATCTTGGTAAGTGAAGGGTTTTTGATGATTTCATCGCTTATTCCTTGCACTTTATTCACCTTTTATCCTTCTATCGTCATTGATTTATCTAGGTTTTCACTTTCTATGGCTTACGCCACGCTACGCTATCAGCCAACCATAGTTAAAATCAGGGGTTTCAAAGTCGGACTTTGTATTTCTGGTGCTGTGCGTCTGGAACTACTGATAACTGATAACTGAAATTAGCTTGAACAAAAAGAAGCCTCTCGCCTACCCGGAACGGGAGGCGACGAGTTGACCTCCGACCATTATCAACCGTTAGGTTGATCAGAGAGTGGGGTCAAGGAGGAGTCGCCAATCTTTACATTTGGCATCCTATCGATCCAATCCTCAACCAACTGGGTAACTGTTTTTTCTCTAGATTCTGCATAAGATTTAAGCTTGTCGTACCTTCTCTGGGAAAGCCTAATTCTGATAGATTTTTCCTTCACGATGTATCACTACTATGGATACATCTATAGTAATATATAGGTGGTCATTGACCCACCCACACGGCTGTAAACAAAACGAAGTAGCGGTACGACGCTTGCGGAGGTAACTAGCGTGAGTAAGGGGGAAGGGAATTTGCCACTGGGACGCATAGGCACACTCCACGTAAATTCACGGATTACAATTAACTGCCTTGGGAAGCAGGGCAGCTGCCTGGGTTCTGGCTTTGACCAGATAAAGGGGTTTTCCCCAGAGATGCTACATCAGACTCAGAGCGTTTTTGGTAACGCACATTGTTTTTGCAATGTTCCTAACAGAGCGGTGGCAAATGAGACAGGAAGCCAACACTTACTGCTTGCAGAAGTGTTGGTACTTCACCCATTTAATAGGGCTTCAACAAACTCATAACTGGAGAATGGGCGCAGGTCTTCAATTCCTTCTCCAGCACCAATAAAGCGAATGGGTAAACCTAGTTGTTGGACTACGGCCAGGGCAACGCCGCCTTTGGCTGTACCATCGAGTTTGGTTAAGACTACACCGCTGAGTTGGGCTGCTTGGGAAAATACTTCAGCTTGTCGGAGTCCGTTTTGTCCCAAGGTAGAATCTAAAACTAAGAGAGATTCTACGTGAGTATTTGGGGCTTTTTTGTCGATAATACGGCGAATTTTACTCAATTCGTCCATTAAGTTTTTCTTGTTTTGGAGTCTTCCAGCGGTATCTATTAATAGTAGTTCTGTGCCTCGTGATTGGGCTGCGGCGATCGCATCAAATACCACTGCGGCTGGATCTGTGTTCTGTCCGGGATTGGCAATTACTTCTACGCCGCTTCTACTACCCCAAACCTTGACTTGTTCGACTGCGGCAGCGCGGAAGGTGTCAGCAGCGCCAATTAAGCATTGATAGCCAGATTTTTGAGCTAAATGAGCTATTTTGCCGATTGTGGTTGTTTTCCCCGCACCGTTAACTCCAGTGATTAACCAAATGGTTAAGTTGTTTTTTTCTGGGGCAAAGCTAGATTTTTCGGCTGCTTTATTTGGTGCATCTAGCATATCCCGGAGGATTTTTTTCAGGTAGGCGATCGCTTCGTCTGGAGGTGTGACTTCATCCCGGAGTTTTTTCTGTAAAGCATCAATAATAAAATCTGTCGCCTCTACACCCACATCAGCTTGCAGTAGTAATGCTTCAATTTCCGATACAGCAGCTTGATTTAGAGGCCCTTGACCAACTATTGCTTTCAGTTGGTTGAGGATATTTCGCCGTGTTTTATCTAAGCCTTGGCGTAACTTTTTGAGCCAAGTAATTTCTTCTATGGAAACATCTTCTGCCCGTCTTCCTTGGGCTGCCAAAACTTCTACTGACCACACAAACCCATCATCAAATTCCAGTTCGGGAATTTCTGCTTCTATATCTAGTGTAGTTGTAGTTGATGCCAAGGTTGGTGTTGTTTCTGGTTCTTCAACTTCAATAGCTGTGGCTATCAATCTTTCTTGTTTGGCTTGTCTTTCTGCTGCTGCCCGTTCTAAAAAAGATAAGGTAGCTGGATTTTCTGGGCTAGAAACTTCTGCTGTTTCTTCAGAAATAGCTACTGGGGTTACTTCTGCGGTGACAGATGTTGCTACTTCTTCTAGAGTGGGTTCTTCAGAAATAGCTGCTGGGGTTACTTCTGCGGTGACAGATGTTGCTGCTTCTTCTAGAGTGGGTTCTTCAGAAATAGCTACTGGGGTTACTTCTGCGGTGACAGATGTTGCTACTTCTTCTGGAGTTGTTTCTTCAGAAATAGCTGCTGATATTGATGCATCTTCCTCAGCAGAGTCAGTTTCTTGAATCTGAGCTTGTTGTTTTTGCTGAATATTTTTGTAAGCAGCTTTAGCAAACGCCAACAAGTCAGCCGTGTCTTCTGTAGTTTCTACGGCTGGTTCTGGTTGTGTTTCTTGTATAGGCTGCGTTTCCCCCTGTGGTTGTTGTTCAGGGGTGTCCGAAGACTCATTATGTTGACGACGAAACCAATTAAAAACCATTGCAGCAAGATTATTTAGTTATCAGTTATTAGTTAGCGATCGCTGTTCCAGTTGAGTAAGTCCTGAGACTGTTATGATAAAAACCAGATACAAAAAGACTTTCAACCTTTTTCCCTGCTATATCAGTTTAATTTAATCCGCCACGTTTGCTGGAGAGGAAAACTTACGGGTTATCCTCACAGTGTTGAAGTGAGGATGATACCTATGCGGTTTGTTTTTGCTCTGCGACGCGGCGCAAGACACCATTAATAAACCGATGTCCTTCATCTCCGCTGTAGCGTTTGGCTAATTCTACGGCTTCGTTGATAGCAATACTGGCTGGGACTCCCATAAATTTCATTTCTGCTGTTGCAATTTGTAGAATATCTCTGTCGATTTGGGCTAAACGAGTTACTTGCCAATCTACTAAAGCATCAGAAATAATTTGATCGATGACATGGCGATTGTCGTTGACGGTGATGATAATTCCTTTGGCGTAATTGCGAACTTCCTTATCCTGATTAGCCAACTGAATTAATTCTGGAAAATCAACTGCTGTACCCAATTGATTGATGGCTGTTTGAGTATAGGTGATCGCTTCTTGAAGCATAGTTCTAGCTGTATTTAGGTCTGAAGCCCTAGTTTGGCTAGTTAGGAGGCGGTCATTACTGCGTTGCAGTTCACCTGCGGCATTATTCAGGGTATCTTGAACTTCTGTAGTCAAAGTGCGTACTGCGCCTAAAACTAACTTGGCTACTAATTGTTCATCTGGTAATTTCTCCAATTTCTTGGGGTTTACAGGTAGTTGGCTGAGGCTTAACAACGCCAATTCACGGGCTATTTGTTGGGGTTTGCGAGGTTGCATAATTTTGGGGGGTAAGATTACTAAATTAATTACAAAGAGACAAAGCTACTAATATATCAGTTTTTACACATTTACAAAATCAAAATAGGGATTGGGGATTGGGGATTGGTGATTGGTGATTGGTGATTGGTGATTGGTAATTGGTGATTGGTGATTGGTAATTGGTGATTAGGGAAATTACTTCCCCATCTTCCCCATCCTCCCCTGCTCCCCTGCTCCCCTGCTCCCCATCCTCCCCATCTCCCTCATCTCCCCCAAATCCCCTGTCCGTAATTTATGTTTCTTCAACCGAAATTATGTGCTGTTGAGCTTCTAGAGATGATACTGGTTTCGGTAAAACCAAGGGAGATAGGGGTGCATTAGAGGCAACAATACCACCAGAAACAATGATTTTAAAGGCCTCTTCGACTGATATTGTGAGGTTGACTACTTCTTCTTCTGGTACTACTGCATACCATCCGGTGGTGGGGTTAGGTGTGGTGGGGATAAAAACGCTCAACATTGTTTGAGACATTTTAGCTTGGATCTCAGTGTTAATTGCACCAGTGACAAAGGCGATCGCCCAAATTCCTCGTCTGGGATATTCTAATAAAACCACACGGCGAAATTTGCCATTGGAATCTTTGAGTATTGTTTCCAATAATTGCTTGAGGGTTTTGTACACCTGGCCAGCTAAAGGTATGGCTTGCAATAAACGCTCACCAAAATCTAGTAACCACTTACCAGCTATATTACGAGCCATCAAGCCAATAACCAGGATACTTAGTAGTGGTACAGCCAATCCTACTACCAAGTTAAGTACATTAACTAATATAGGATGTAGACCATCAAAGGGATTTAGCTGTTTGGGAATTTGGGTGAGAAAGTTAACTACCCAACTGGCAATAGTAATAGTCAGCCAGATGGTAGTTGCTAGGGGAATCACCACCAACAAACCAGCAATCAGGTCATTTTTTAAGTCCTGTTTTAGGCGTTCAATTACCAAGCCCCTATTCTCCTTTTTTTAGGCTACTAAAATTTTTGTGATTGGTTTCCATAGTCCCCAAAAACCGGGAAATTTGTCTCATACTTCTTTCTGGGCGGGCTACATTTTGATTTAGCACGCTAAACCGTCCGCAATTATCAAGTTAATAGCTGTTGAGACTGCTTTGCGTACAAAATTCAATACCTACCAAAGAAAAGCGTTAGTTTTGGGTATTTAACCAGTGTTACTTTTCTTTGTAATACTTGTAAATGATTGTTGCAAGTTTCTTGGGTATTACTAATCCTAACGTGCAATCTCACCAGATGCTCATAATTATATAAACAGCAGTATATAGCCTAAGAATATCTCTGGATTGATGAACAAGTGATATATTCTCAGAAGTGAATTTTTTAAATAAGTTTTGTTAAGAAGATTAATTTTCTGTGTTTAGTGGTGGTTATGTGTTGGATAAGGCTGACATCAAGGAGATTTTTCTGCTGACTGCTGACTGCTGCTATATTTCATTTCCCAAACTTTGAGCAAGATCAGGTATTCGTAGAATGCTTGCAAAGTACACCAAGCTAAACCAGCTTGTCCATCCAAGCAACCACCTAAGAAAAAATACATATAAATAAAGCGTGTCAATGGTCTGGCTGGTATCCGCAAAGATACATCCTTGAGAGCGCGTCGTCTTTCCACTTCTGATTTACCAAGAAATAAATCTTGCCAGTTCACAGCACCTTTTTCTAATTGATACACCGTTTCTTTAGCTTCATCTGTAGAATAACGGTTATGTTTTTCAATCCAGCGGCTCAAACCTTTACTACAAGTGTAATGGGGATAAGTTTCTTTAATAAAGCTGGTTGCTCCATCACAAACTTCCCGTTCCGTATGACCATAATCTGTGAACCAAACTTTACCATGACGGAAAAGACGCATTTGGTAGCGGGGATATTGGGTGCTGTAACGAATCCAATGATTCATGAAAATTACCCGTTCAGCAACGTAGTAACCGATATAGTCTGGATTTTGAGTTGCGGCTACACATTCAGCAAAAAGTTCTGGTGTCATTCGCTCGTCGGCTTCGAGAATGTAGACCCATTCATATTTAGGAGTGACAGACTCTAACATCCAGGTGCGTTGTTTCCCGTGACTTTCAAAAGCGTGTTCAACGATGCGAACTGGATAACGACTGGCAATTTCTACAGTGCGATCGCTACTACATGAGTCTACAACCATGATGTCATCGGATAGCATCGCTGATTCAATGCAAGCGGCAATATCTACCTCTTCGTTATGGGTAAGTATGTAAATTGATAGCATTTCTGGTTTTATAACGATTTAACTAAATTTGAATTGCTTTGTAAAACTGATTCATAATAAGCCGTCAAATCTAATTGACGGCCGATACTCGCTGATGTGTGGTAGATTAACGTGCTGGTGCTTTTCGTTTTCCACCAGCTTGTAAAGCACCCATACCTTTTAATCCTGTCCAACCAATGATGATATAACCAATGGATAATAGTAAGCTGCTGATACCAATCCGCAATCCAGACTTCCAAGCACCATCTTTAGCTTGTTTTTCAGCTTCTTCTTTACGCTGACGAATTTGGCTAATTCTTTGATTAGCTACTTCTTTAGGATCTGTTTGTTGGTCAATAAATTTGTCAAGTTCTTGGGGATTAGCTTTAAATTTCTTGAGTAATTCCTTTTGTTCTGCGGGTAGTCGGGGGTTATCCAGTGCTTGCTTATATTTCTGCTCATCTTTTAGCAGTTCAGCAAACTGAGCTTTAGCTTGGTTTCGCACCTGTTCTAACTGAGCTTTAGCCTGATCGTTATTTAGCTGTTCAATAAATTGAGATAGTTGGTTGTTGAGTTGGGTTTCTGCTTGCTGGGCATCTTGAGAGATTTGACTAACTCTTTGGGTGCTGGCTTGGCGTACATTATTCAGGTGTAGAGGAAACATCAGCAGGAACATCAACCCAAAAACGCTGGCAAGAATTAAGGCTGGTAATCTTAAATCTAAACCTTGGGGGCGATCTTCAGCACTATTCATCCAAGAGCTAGCAAATATTGCACCTATTCCCAATAGCGGGACTATTCCTCGATCAACTATGGCTGTCACCAAACCAATTTGTAATTGTTTATTAGTAGGGCTGAAATCCAGTAACAAAACCCCAAAATCCACGAAAAAAGATAAAATGCAGACTATACCAATGACCTTCAGTACAAGGGCAGTATTTGAGGAAGCAACACGGTTAACCATATTTTTGTAAATTAGTTGTGAATAAAACAGATTGCCATTTATAAAGTTACAACTCTTGGAGCATAAAACTCATTCGATTGAGAGAAGTTGGGAAAAGGGTAATAGACAAAGGAGAAGGGGCAAAAATTTGCCTTTACCATTGAATTTTTCAGTTTTTCCCCATACTGGCAAGAGTACCGTATGCAATATTGTCTGCTTTTAACTTTATTTGTTTGTGTCTGAGCATCAAACTTCATTAATAGCCAACCTAGAATCATTTTGACAGTCTCTTGGTTTTAAAATATACCATATAAATAACTGTAGTGTATGTTATTTTCGTAAAATACTGAACTATGATATCAGTAGTTATCTGTAAAAATTCAGTTTTTTCTTTTACTTACCCTACACCCTTCCATGTTTGTTGCCAAACTGGTAAATCTTCAGGGCGGTCAACGTCAGCTAAAGTAGTTAAGTACACCGATGATAAATTAATTTTCTGAGCAATTTCTACAGTTTGTGAAAATACTTGAGCCGTTCCCCACTGGATTTGATAGAACAACTCTGGTATTAGTTTTCGTAAACCGATCAAGTAATAACCACCATCAAGGGCGGGTCCTAGAACCAAGTCAAAACTCTGTATTTGCTCGAAAGCTGTGGTTAAGATTTGCGAATTCAAGCCAGGACAGTCTGTGCCAATTATAATGACATCTTCTGCACTATTGTCAAAAGCATCAGCAAGCGATCGCATCATCCGTTCACCCAAATCCCCTTCCCCTTGAGTTTTATACACAAAATCCAGACCCAACCAATTTTGCATTAGTTCCCCATTCCCACCAGCAAACCGAACTTCTACGGTTATAGCAGATGTCTTTTGTAATTTATTTACCTGCAAAATAGTATGCTCTGTCATCTGTTTTTGCAGATTAGCAGCACCAATATCACCCAACGCAGGTATCAATCTAGTCTTTGTTTTCCCTGCTGCTGGATAGCGGGTAAAAATAATTAAATGCTGTTTCCGAATTTTCTGCAATTTCAACACACCCAATCTTAATAACAATACCTACCATTATCTGCTGTTGGACGCTCTTTTGCAGTTCGCATTGCCCCTAAAATTGTGGAAACAAACACACAACGTTTTGCTTTACCACCAGATTTACTGGATAGGGTAATCCTCCCTAACGGTGGTTGTCTAACACTACCCAAATAATCAAACTGGATACTTCTAACTCCATCAGACTCCTGTAAAGTTGTCTCTTCATCTAAACGGACAGTAGAATCTAAATTATTCCATACAGCATTAGTGACAATAACTGTAGCTGGATGAACAGCCCATTGGACTATACCATTTTGTTCCCGAAAACTAATTTGCCAAGCCAATTTCTCCTTTTTAGCCTGGCTTTGTACTTGACGCATAGCTTGATAAACCTCACTTTGAGCAGCATTAAGACGACGATTATTAATAAAAGTCAACCAACTAGGAATTAGAATTGCTGCTAATATCCCTATCATTAAAAGAATAACTAAATTTTCCAATAAAGTGAATCCGCTACTAGATTTATCAAAAGATAATTGGCTCTTTGTTTTTTTCATGATCAATAATATGAGAATTTTAATTTTACTAATTACGAATTACAGCAGATTGCAGATCAATCAGGTACAGAATCTAAATTGAAACCTAGACAGCAAGAGAGTTTTACTTTTGACTCCTGACTCCTGCTGTAACGATTTACTTATACAAATAACCGCGACCTTGTACTTTAATACTTCCAGTAGGAAAATAAGATTTGCGTTCAGAACTATAATTGATACCTGCATTATTATTGATCCGAGCCAGTGCATTACCTCGAATAAATACCTGTGCTATCGTATTTACTCTATCAACACAAACATAAAATCCTGTCATTTTACCAGTATTAATATTATTAAAGCTGGGTGGTGGTACTTTTGACCAAGTAATTAAATTTTGAGTAGAATCATCAGGATTTTGCACATTTTCAGGACAAGTAGCTGGCGGTATATTCGTAATAGTTTGATCAATATAATCTATCAATACTACAATATCATTTGTATAAGCTACTGTATTTTTTATCCATCTATTCATCTTTTGTTCTAAAGTACCGTGTTGAGTTATATCAAAAAGACTAAAACCTGGACTTGGACAATAATTTCTGACATACTTGCTGCCAGGATATCCAGTACAATCTACACCAGTAGAATCATTACTACTAGTGGTTACACCATCTTTAATTTGCCACCTGCCAATACGAGCAGCTTTAGACCAAGTAGAACTACTATCCTTAATTAAATAATATGCAACTAAAGAGTACACAAAAGTATCATCTCTGACCGCATCTGCCACTAATTCTCGCTTCCAAAAAACCATCACAGGGACTCTATCTCTAGCAGATGAACTAGGCAATTGAGTTCTAATAGCATCTATTCCAGCAGCATCATAAATATAGACTGCTTCCTGTAAATCACGGGAAATATAATCTAAAGCTGCTTGAATTTCTTGTTCAGATATTGCCTTGGCTTGCTCATTTTTTTCTGTATTCATCACACTGATCATAAATCCTAACAAAGAGGAGATGATAATAGCTGCCATTCCCAAACCAACTAAAATTTCAATGAGAGTAAACCCAGGGCTATTTTGTTCAGAATGACGATTTTCAATGTTTTTTCTAAATTGGGATGCTCGCCATAAACGCAGATAAACGCAGATTAAGACGGATAAATCAATTAATTTCATTATTCTGTGGAGCCTCACATAAAATTAGTATGAGTCATTAAAAATCATGTTTATTGACAAACTACTGGTGTGGGTGTCGCTGTTGGTTCTGGTGTAACTAATGGAGTACCTAACCTCTGACATAAAGCCTGAAATGTAGTGCTACTATTAGCTATATCAGTGGTGATTTCTATTAATGGTGCTTGTTTATCACCCAATCTTCCATTGATAGTTGATGTAGTTTGTTTAATAGTTGAATCTGTATTGATTTTTACGGGTTTAGTAAAATCTATATCTGCTCTATAAACTCTGATTGCTAAACGATAACCATCATTTATTTCGTTGGTTTGAACAATTCGACCCGCTTGAATGTAAAACCGATTATTGACACAACTTGTAGCACTAATAATACCATTTTCTAAATAGCAATACATACCAGTTGCTGATGAAGGTGCTGGCATTTCTGTAGCATTGATAAAATAATCATCAGGACTGCTAGAAATATTTCTAGGTGAAGCAATAGTAGCAACAGAGAGTTGAGATATTATTTCTGGTGCTGTAATTGAACCGACTCTCACACCATCAATAAATGTTCTAGCTGCTTGCGATGCAATTTCCACTCGTCTAGCTTGAACTCTGATGGCTGTTGACATAACTAATATCGGTGCTATGGCAGCTAATAAAAGACAAGCGACAAGCATTCCTACCAGTGATTCAAGAATTGAAAAACCACCATTATCTAGAAATATAATTTTTTGCTGTTTTTTTGATTTCATCATTTACTTATGATTGACAAATAGCCGGACGTTGATTTTTATCAATAGCATAATTATTTGTTGTTATTTCTGCACATAATAAACGTTCTATCCATTTATCATCTCGTCCAACTTCTCGAAAATACTCATCTGGTAGTTCAGCAGGTATTTTTAGTAATTTTTGGGAAAATAGGTCAGATGATTGAGATAAAAGTCCGACATCATAATTCCATTGTTTCGCTGGAGGAATATAGCCGGAAGACATACCAGAATTGAGGCTAATTTTATATTTAAAATCACTGGTTTGATTGATTATAGATGTGGCATAACTCGCGGTTGAATATGCACTTTTTTTCATTTGCATAAACGCACCACTAATTTTAACGGCAACAGGACTACGGCTAGGACTCCAGTTTTCCATAAAGCGAACAAAGTTTTCTAAACCCCCGTTATCTTCCGTGGGACGACTGGGATTATCACCCGCAGCGATGACCAAGTTAAATGTAGTTTGTGTAGCTATTTGTAACCAATTATTGTGGTTTTCAGGACTAATATTAACTGTGTTATTGGGGTCTGTAGGTGTGGCAAAGGGTTGGTTAATTTGCAGAACAGGTTGCCAAATTCCGTTGTTGTCAGGTATTAACCAAGGGATAAAAAAGGGGTTGTTCTGTTTATCTTTTGCTAATCTAGGTAATGTTATTCCTGATATTGGAAATGCCTGTATTTTATTGTCATCATCTACACCGTAAACGGAAGTAGGAGTTGTTAATTCACCAGTTGTAATATCTCGTTTAAAAGCTATTCTTTTGGGTAAATTTGGGTCATCCCAATTATTTGATGGAGGGTTAGCAGAACCCAATGAACCGGTTTTGATCGCACTCATTGGTAGCCCTTCAATATTACCACCTCCATTGCGCCAATTATTCTGTCCTTGTCCGTTGTATGCGTTATAAGGAACATTAGTAATTACCCATTTTTTGGGGTCACTATTACACACATTAATATCAGTTACATAACAAACTTCAAATACATATTCTCTGGCTCGTATTTGTTTGACAATTGGTGTCACAAAGTTGTGAAAATAAGAACTTCCCTGAAATCCATCCACATTGGAGTCAAGGTCTATATTGGGGATACCATTACTGTCATAATTTGTTGTTACTGTTGGGGCGTAGGTATTATATTTGAAGTAGGTGGGACGGCTGTTGAGTGAGGTGGCATCACCTGAATTATTATTCCAGTCATAATCTCCTTCGCTGCGGAAACCAAATCGAAAGTTGTTAGAAAGTAAGGTAACGGAATCTGCTAAAATTACCGCAGGTCGCCATTCATCACCTGTTGTACAATTTGAAAATTTTGGATCACCAGGACGACAAGCAAAATTGGTATTTATGTTGCTGCGAGTGTAGAAGTTATCCCAATTAGATGATAATGATGTTGAAAATTCTTCTTGGGTGTGTGGATTAAAGTCGCCTTTAATATAAACAGGTAAATTGGTAGCAAGAATTAAACCTTTTTCTCTTTCTCTGAAGGTATTGCTTGTACCACGAAATATTTTTGTGGGACTGTTGCTACTCATGACCATAATCCCGTTAGGACGACGGGTAGAATCTAGTTTAAAATCTACCGGACTTTCTAGTTTGGCTGCTTCTGTAATACCTGCACTAGCATCAGGTAGGGCATCATCACGAGTAGCGTAGATAATGCCGCTATTTGGTAGTAAATATTCTTGTGTTGGTGTTGTTCCACCAATTGTAGTTGTCCGTAATTGATTTAAGTCTAATACGGTGGCGCGAATTTCTAAGGGTTGTCTGTCTTGGAGTGGTAAATTGTAGGATAAATCAGAATCTAAAGTATTTGTTTGATTGGCTTTAATTTGTCGAGAATCCAAAAATGCAATTTCTCTAATTGCACCATGAGGAATAGCTGGACTGGTCGTAACTGGTGCAATGCTACCATCCATAATTTGTAGAGCGCATAAAGCTGCATCAATGGCTGATTTTTCTGAGAGTGTGAGTTGTGTTTTTCCTAATGCATTTCTGAGTGGTTCATTTACCCAGCGTCCATTGGGATACTGTAAATCTTTTTGATAATTCAGTAAGTTTGTGTAATTGCTGATGGTTTTGGTTGGTGGTGGATAAACTATACCGTTGTTAGATATGCCGTTAGTATCTTTTTCTATGCCTACAGCATTTGGTAATGTATTAATATTTTTGGCTGTGGTGCTATTTGTAGGTATGTAAAAGCTACTGATACAAGCTATAGGTGCAGGATTGTTTTGATTATAATTAGCTGATTTGTAGTGATAAACAACTGTAGCCCTCATTTTTAAATAAGGGGTAGTTATGTCACTTTCAAGCAGCTTAGGTAAATGAAATTGTAGTGATGGGTCATAAATTGAATATGATTGTATAGTTGGTGCTGGTGCTGGGGCTTGTGGTATTGGCAACATATCCGACCAAATTTGTACAGATGCATCAGTAAAGTCTGTAGTTGCACCATCTGCATTTCTGGGTAAATAAATACCTGCACCTGTGACTACTCTTAAGCCACCAATGGGTGTTTGTGGATTTTCTGGTATTTGTGCTGCTGCATATTCCCAGTCTCCATCTCTATCTGTGGCTGCTAAATCTGCTAGTGTTTGGATGGTGGAACGACGGGTTCTTGTTCCAGTTCCCAAATCCCAATTAATGCCTGTAATATTTTGGGTATCATCCAAATTTGCACCGACAAACCGATTTTTATTGCTATCCCACCACAGTTCTGGTAAGTTGTTACCAACTAAAGTCCTGTCTCCTAAAAATTGCTCTACACCAACTAATTCTTTTTGTAGTTTCTTAATTGGTTCTGTAGCACTGGGTTTTAATAAATTGCCACTAATATTAAGTGTCAGTTGACTATAACCTGTTTCTGTTTTCCCATCACTGGGGTCAAAAGGATAAACCCACGCATCTATGGGGCGGAGATTATCACCGCTACTACCAGTTTGGAAGGGATTTGTTACCCCATTTACATCTGTTTGTTCATTTCCAAAGGCAACTTCTTTAAAAGGTACGCGACGGGTACGTTTTTTAAAATAAAGTTCTAATTGTTTACGGCGAATCCCATCATATCTATCTGTGCTGTATGCTGTATCAAGCTGTCTTTGTTGTTTAATAATTCCGTCTTTTACTTCTTGAGGATCTGTACTAATCGCATTAGCAAATTGAGTATTAACTAATTTATTTATACGTTTAATATAAGCTAGGTTATTGTAAGCTAATTCACTGGGTGCATCTGTAACTGATTTGTTAGTTTTGACTTGAGGGTTATAACCAGTCACACCTTCTGGATTGGTTCTTTTGTCTTTGTATAAATCTACTGTAGTTGCTGTGGCTAAATCATCATCATCTATAAATCTTCCTGCACCTAAATTACCACCAACTATAATTTTGGCATTTTCATCTTCATAAAAGCAGGAGTTGGGACTGCTAACTTGATAAAAACGAACTGTAGAACTTTCTGATCCAGTGAGTAAGTTACTGTTAGTAAAAATTCGTCCATTGATTTTGAAGTCGCTGTCTGGAGTAATTTCTAAGTCGTCTTCATAAATGATGACATGATTAGTAGGTGGTATTTGTACACGGTCTTGTTGATATTCTAACGCCGAAAAACCTTTAGAACCTCTGTATATTTCATACTTAGTTTGAATATCAGTAGGAATAGTATTCGTTGTAGTGATAGGAACTATAGCAGTGTAGACAAAAAAGGACTTTTTCAATTTACCGCCAACTTGAAACCAACCATTAATATCTACGAGACTGGCATTTATATTGAATATACTTTTACAAGCTTCACTCAGTTGACCAGAATTCATGGGTGGAGTTCTAGCTTCTAAGGGAGTTCTAGCACGAATGTATCTATTATTATTTACCGGAGGATTTCTAAAGTAAATACCATATAAGTTATAACTATCAAATTTACCATTGTTATCTGTGTCTAGTGGAAATCTCCAAGCAGTTTCTAGGGTTTCATATTCTTCTATTGGTGTATTGTTGTTTGGTTCTTCGATGCTACCATTACCATTAATGTCAAACTTTATTTTTAATAAGGATTCATCACCAAAGGTATATTCATTGATGTTATTTACTAAGTTAGTATATAATTCCTGATCTAATGGGGAATTCTTTGGTAATCTTTTATCTTGAAATAGTTTGTTAATTTTTGCTCTAGCTCGGTCAATTGCTGGTGTAGCTGCATTAATTACTATCTGATTAACACGGACGTTATTTGCGTGTTTAGCCCGTTCAAATGAGCGAAACATAATAGCCAGGGTTAATAATACAACTACCATAGAAACCATTGCTACTGTTGGCAATACGAACCCAGTATTGATGGATATTCGCTTTTTTTGACGGCTAAAAATAGCTCTTAATAGTCGAGTTATTATTTTTTGTACTGCATACAGAAATTTGAGGATTATCTTTTGGAAAATCCTGGTTTTAGCCTTAATAGGCTGATATTTTTTGGACATAGATGCTACCCTGTCAAGTAATTGGCAGGTATGGATAATGTTCTTATTGACCTCTGTAGAGACTCTGATATGAATGTCTTTACAGGGGTTTAGAGATAGTAGTTATTTTTATATATTTGAAATGCTTTATATAGCGTATTTATACGTATTTTTTATTTTTGAATATTTACTTAAATTAAGTATTTAATCGTAAGCATTTAGCTAATTCCTATAGCTTGTGTGACGACGTAGGAGTAATACAGAACGCTACGCGTTAACGTAGTTCCTCTGAAAGAGGCAGAGTGGTCAGCAGTCAGATGAAACCGAGTTTTAAACTGATTTTAGGGGTTTTGAATCGGGGAGACTTTAATCAGGAAACAAAAATCAGAATACTTATCTGTTCTTTCTTTTGCTGATAGCTGACGGCTGAATGCTTACATTTAATGACTTTATTAATTGGTTCTGGTAAATACTGTACTTTTGACTTCATAAGTTCTTGTATCAGTTGAAGCATTTGATAATGTGCCATACAAGTAAAGGTCAACTTTTTTTGCAGCCGGAGAGATAGTAGGATCTGGATATATACAAGCATAAAAACCATTACCTCCTGAGCGTGTACCACCACTTGAACAAGTAGGGAGGGTAGATGGAGCTTTAATACCATCAACTAAAAAATAACTGTCATTAGGACTAGGAGAAGGCACTGAAGTTACAGTAGCAGGAGTAGGAGTAGGAGTAACAGGAACAGGAATAGGAACGTTTGAATAGCGGTTAATTGAACTAGGATTTTTCCAACCGTTAGAACTAGTGGATGTATAATATACAACTGTATATGTTCGAGTAATATTACCTATAGTGTAAGGAATTGTTAACCGCAAAACCCCTGTACCTGAAGGTATAGTTGTTGATGGAATTGTAGTGGGAGTTGGAGATGGAGTAGCAACGTGTATTGTTCTTGCCATTCTAACTTCATTAGCAATATAATCTAAGGCACGATTTAAGTTAGTACGCCTCTGGCTTTCAAATTCTGCTTTACGGTTTTGTTGCAGTATTCCTACAAAAGCAGTTCCCGCTAGAGCAACAACAACTGACATAATTGCTGCTGCTACTATGACTTCTATTAAAGTAAATCCTTGGTCAATATCAAAATTAGATCTAATTTTTTTTGTCAAGTATTTCATTTTTTCACCTAAACCTAAATAATCACTACCATTTTGTCTCAAATAAGCTATGTTTTTATGAGTTACATCTGCTAGAGTCCGTTAAAGCAGCAGTGCCAGTGTAGTTACCAGTTCTGATTAATCCTAGTGGTTGAGATAAAACCAGACATCTTTTCAGATTAGTATTTGTAGTATGAGTTACAACAACTGTGACACTAGTTAAGGCATTTCCTGAAAAATCAATGTTTAGTGATGTGGGTGATGCTTCCAAAGTTACACCGGTTAGTTCACGACTACCTGTCACAAGACAGTTACCACTGGTAGTGCTTCTAACTTGTGGAGGTGAAGAAGCTGCATCAAATGTTACATTGCAAGTGCGTGATTGAGCGATCGCCTGTCTTTGCGCTTCTTTTATCGCTCCCTCAATGCTAGAGATTGCAGAATCTACTTTCTTTCTCTGAGACCATGCTAAGTAACTGGGAGCAGAAAAAGCGAAAATGATACCAACAATTACTACTACTATCAATGCTTCTAAAATTGTAAATCCATGATCATCTGATACATTGTAAGGACGCATAGGGTATGACCTCGCTGGAAAGTTTGGCTATAACGTTGTTAGATGGAGTGTTGTTATTATCTGTGACAACTACATAATCTATCCTTAAAACATCATAAGGCTCAACAGAACCAGTAAAGTTATAACTGTCATTTCGCATGAGCCAAATTTTATTCCGTGTATTTGTTAAGGTAAAAGGATTACCAACAACGGGTTTGTAGGTGATACTTGAAATACTGACTGTTGGTGAACTGTTTACAGTACTTTGTATGCTGTTGAGCAAATCGTTACCCAGTCCTATATCTGCATTTGCGAGTTTAGCACTGCATGATGTTTTACTGACAACTGTATTACCAATTGCTGGCCTTGGTGATACCGTCATCGCAGGTGATATTATAATAGTCGGGGTATTTGAGGGGATTGGGTTAGGTGTTTGGATGGTATAAATTTGCGGGAATCCATCAAACTGGATCTTATCCCCTGCGTTTAATCCGTTGCCAGATGACAATACTAAACTAGTTGCAGATGGACTAGGAGTAGGAGAAGCGAGTGTAGGAAATCTATATTGATCAGCTAAATTCCTAACATTTTCCAAGTCTGCTTCTATTAAAGTAGTTGCTGTGGTGTACTGTTTAGCTTTAGATTTAAAAGCAGCAGAAATTACCATCATTTGCATTGCCACTGTGGTAAAAAAAGTTACTATCAAAATCGCAACTAAAACTTCGAGTAAACTAAAGCCTGTGTCTGGATTACATTTTAGCTTTTTCATCATTAGCTATATTGGGAGCTGTTATTTAGAACTGTGATTTAATTTAATTCACATTTTGCCGTTTCCATTCACGTATAGGAGAAAGGGGTGGCTGAAGATTCCTTGGTGTTAAATCACCCAAGTCATTCCATGATCCGGTTTGTTGCACAGCGAGGTTACTGGTATTGGAATCACAACTCTCAGAAGTTGTATCAGTATTAGGATTTCTCCAAATTTTTGCCCAAACATTACCTCTTATTGCCGGATTGGCTGCTGCTCCAGCAACCCCTACTGAGTAGGTAGGAGCTAAAATAAAAGCTTCAAGAGTTCTGTTACCATTAATACATATACTACCAGAAGATCCAGTGCCAAAAATTTTGAAATTCAAAGGGTTACAACCAGCGGCACGAGTACCAGTCGTCTTATCAGTACAATAATCTATGTTGGTATTCTTATAGATACTTCCTGACATGAAGATAACTACTTTATATCGGGGGTCAATAGTTAAGTCTATGTTACCACCACCACTACTACCTATATCTCCTACTGAATATACATAAGTGTCATTAATTCCTCCCATAAAACTTGTAGGCGTATCTGTGGGATTATTTATGTTTGTACCCGGAACTTTGCCAACTGAGGGCTGGGTGAGGCGGGGGAGAGTGGTGTCGCTAGTTATGTTGCCTAATTGAATAGTTCCGTTAGTTATAACATTAGTAGTATTTCCACTGACAGAAGTTGTTCGATCAGCAGGCATTGCCGGAACATTTGGCATCCCCATATCTGTGTAATTAGCAGAATAATTTGCGGAAGTCCTTACATTTAGAGTGCTAAGATCGAGATTACAATTATTGACTAATACATCAGCTGCAATTTCATTGCGACCTGTAGCATCAGGATCTTCAGCATTAGAACCACCAATCCATACTCCTGGGATGGGAATATTGTCAATCGCAGGTTTTCTGACAGGAATATCTGCTTGTACCCTACTAATAGATTTATTCGTATTACTATTTCCCTGTGGATTAATCCGACCCTCAACGGTTAATCTTCCAGTTCCTAAAAATACAGTATCAGAACGAGAAATATACTGGTAAGAAACTAGTCTAAATTGTCCTTGGCTGTTGTCACTGGAATTTACGTTTTGCCAATCTGTTGAAGCATAAACACTCTCTATATTACCTGTACTGGTGGTTCTGCTACAAGCTGATGCAATTTCAGGAATCTTGGATGCATTTGACCAACTCATTTGACTTACAGCAGTGGGATTTGCTGGATCACTACAGGCTTGACCTGCTCTAGTGCGTGTTGTTCTACAATCTGGATATGTAGACAATAGTCGATTGGAGTTGATAAATGCTTGATAATAGGTAACACCCTTCTCCGCAGCCGCTAATGCTCTCTCGGTGTTTTTTTGCGTTGAGGATGCTACTTGATCTTCTTGAGACCTCATTGTCATGGTTAACCCTACCAAGATCATAATTAACCCTAGTGATATAGCAATTACTAGAGCAAATCCTGATTCGCCAGAGTGGAGAAGCAATGCCATTTTAAATCTAGTATTCATAACCTTGTGTTCAAGTGACGGTTAATTATTTGACGATAGCAGATATATAAATCAATGCCTGATGGCTTACGAGTCAGTTGCTACTTTTATACTGAATTTAATAAAATTGTTGGAAATGAATGATTGCTTCATAAAACATTTTATCCAAGTATCGAGGGAGCTTTAGTGATCGAAGGCTCTATAAAACTGTGATCACAGAACAAAGCCGGAAGTGTTAATTTATTCCTAGTGTACCCTATATTATTGTTAGTTGTTGCAGTGATTATATTGAATTTTGAAGTTTAAGTAAAGATTGAAGAATACATTTTCTCAATAATTTTACTGTGTTGTGTTATTAGCGTTAAATGATCCAAAAAAGTAAAATTCCCTGTAGCTTGCGAGATTATATTGACACTTCCGCAATACCTTGTCCATTTTCTGTAGGTTGGGTTAAGCGACAGCACAACTCAACCGATTTGTTGGGTTTCATGCTTCAACCCTCGCTACAAATCAAGGCTTTTTCCAATTTGGACAAGGTATTGTTCCGAGAACTTCTTTCAGAAGTCGAATATCTAAATGGATGGTTATTTACACACAAAAAAACAGCAGAACCCTAAATGAATGCCCTACCGTTTTTCACAGAAAAATGTCTTTCATTTTTCCAAAATTTTATTTATAGTCACTGTCCTTTGCTTCTCATATTAGGAGCAATTGCGTGAGATAATAAACTTATGCTTTTTTTACTAGCTTTAATTTACGCTGACAAGCTAAGAAGCCAGCAGTTGCTAGTACACCAAACATAGCAGAAGGTTCGGGAACACTTCTACCGTTGAGAGATCCTATCACAGCAAGAGACGGAACTGTTTGAAGAGGGGTTTTATTATCTAGCCCAATAATTAAATCATATATGAAACCGCCTGAAGCGATTCCAAAATCATCCAAGTTTATAGTAGCTACGTTGATAATATCATCATCTACACCCCCAGTAGAATATCCAGTATCAGCAGTTGAGTAAATCTTTTGAACATTATTTATTGTTACACTGAATGCATCAGCAATACCTAAATCAAATAATGCTAAGTCATCTCCTAAAGCATTTATTACTCCATTGCTAAAACCCAATTTAACAAATGCACCTGGAGTGAATGAATAGGCATAAGTAGCGACATCTTGATCTAGCAGTACACTTTGTAATGTTCCACCTGATGTAGTGAAGTTGCCATAGGTTGCTAGTAACTGATCCGCTGTCTCATTTAATTCATACCCTGCTATCGTAACAGCACTTGCAGGTTTAGCAAAAGCACCCAATCCCAGCATAATGCTACTTACCGCCACACCTGCACTCAAGGAGCGTAAAGCTTTTTGAGAGAATAATTGACCTAACTTGTTGAATGTACTCATCTGAATTCTTCCTAATTCTATAGTGGGGTTGTTTTCGCTTGATTGATGTGTTGTGATGTAGCTATACAATGAGCAGTACCAGTATTATCATAAACACTAACCAATAAGCTGGTGCATCAGTGCAAATACTATAAAAATGCACTTGTGTACTAGTATAAACAATAATAATTCCACTTATGTAAACATCGTCATGATTAGGGCTAAACTTCATGAAATCTTTACAGAAAAAAGCCTGGTTACTGCGTTAGGAAGAATATTCTGGCTGAAATTAATGCTGACTTGGAAAGCTCTACTTTGTTTGGATTACTTATGGACGCTGTATAATTAAATTATCTCAGGCTTTTTTAAAGCACGGTTTTTACAATATATTTTGTTTGCAAAGATAGCTGAAAATATATCTTTGGGTAGATGTAATATGGTGTTACATCTGCATTGTCGTGAATAATGGATTTAACTGTGAGTAGAGGGAGCATACAATCAAACTCCCTCTTCACCTTAGCTGAATTTAGTAATGATTCAGATTGATACCTGCTTCTTTAGCCATTGCTTCTAAACCTTTAGTTTCCAAGGTTTTGATAGCTTTTGTGGAAAGTTTTAGTCTTACCCAGCGATTACCGCCTGCCCACCAAACGCGCTTGCTTTGCAGATTAGCGTGTTGTAAACGCTTGGTGCGACGGTGGGAGTGAGAAACAGCCATTGCATTATTGGCTTTTTTACCGGTGAGTTCACAACGACGGGACATTATTAGTTATCTCCAAAAGTCTATATCATACAACCTTTCCATTGTATAGGCATAAAAGCCTTGGTGATGGTCATTGGATTTTGGGTTTTGGACGTTCGCAAACCTCTGTCGAAGGATTTTGCGATTGATTACACTGATTTTGGGGTCTGATAGAAGCATATCACTTGGGGTGAAAGCGCGATATGGTTAATACTTTAGATTCAGCAAAGCCCAACTTTTCATGTCAATCATGGATAAACAACGTCTCAAAAAACTGCTCATCGGTGATTTTACTTGGAAACGGATGATCAACTCCGTGGTTTTCATCTATGTCTTATTTGCAGCCTACGTATATTTTCGGGCTGATAGCATGATTTTTCTGCCTCAACCGTCCAGCTATCAAGATACTAAAGACACTATTAAACTGAAAACTACGGAAAATCAACTGCTTTCCGCAATTTATTTGCCAAATCCGACGGCTAAGTACACAATTATGTATATTCACGGAAATGCGGAAGACTTGGGCGATATTCAGGAAATATTAAAACAACTACAAAATTTAGGCTTTAGCGTCTTTGCTTACGATTATCGCGGTTATGGTACGAGTCAGGGAACACCTACAGAGAAGTATGCTTATAAAGATATTGATACCGCTTACAATTATTTAACTGAGAATTTAAATATTAAACCAGAGCAGATAATAGTTTATGGGCGTTCCGTTGGGGGTGGTTCAGCAGTAGATTTAGCTTCCCGGAAACCGGTAGCTGGTTTAATTATTGAAAGTGCTTTTACTTCAGCTTTTCGGGTAGTTGTACCTTTTCCGATTTTACCTTTTGATAAATTTAATAACTTGGATAAAATCAAAAAGGTAAAATGTCCTGTTTTAGTGATGCACGGTAAATTAGATGATATTATCCCTTTTGAGCATGGTGAAAAGTTGTTTGCGGTTATAAATTCACCTAAGCTTTCTCTGTGGGTAGAGGATGCAAATCATAATGATTTATCTTCTGTTGCAGGAAAAAACTATGGAAAAATTTTGCGCGAGTTTGCTGATTTAGTATCGCGAAATTAGAGGATATATCAGAGGGTGTTTGAAAACTTTTTTTGGTGGGATATAATACTTGTATTATCCCCCTAAATCCCCCTTAAAAAGGGGGACTTTGATGGATTTATACCCTATCTGAATTTGGCAATGTTCAGAAATCAAATATGATTGCTATATATATTATTTAGGGTTTGCTGAAAAAGTTATCTGTGAGGGCTAGGAGTTCAGGAGTTCAGGAGTATGGCTAACGCCACGCTTCGCTATCAGGAGTTCAGGAGAATTTAGAAGCAGTTAGGAGTAGTATCGAGCCTGGAAAAGTGGTCGGTTTTTGATGCTATCATCCTTTTTTCCTTGCACTTTATTCGTATTTTATCCCCCTGTATCCCTTGATTTATCTAGGTTTTACATTTATTCAGCAAGCCCTATTTAAAAAATAATTACACCCCCAAATTCTTCCATCATTTCTTCTAGTAATTCTTCCATCATTTCTTCTCTCATGGAGCGCAAACTGGGTGGACCGGCAAGAAAGTCTTTGATTGTAATTTTTTGTTCACGAAAATCTTTGATAAAATCACGAATGTCAGCAATAATATTAATCTGAGATTCGAGTTGTTTCAACATTATACCAGTAGAATCAATTCCTTGTTTGGCAGCTTTACGAGAATCAGAAACCATTGCACCTTCGGGAGTATTTTTAGCTAGACGTAGTTCCTGTTTTAATTTTTCATATTGAGTTTTGAGAATTTCATTTTGTTTTTCTAGATTTGTACATCTGCGAGTTACATCATCTTCACTACTATTATCAATTGTTTCACCTAGCTGATGCTGTCGCTCGATTTCTAGAAGTCTGGCTAAATCCCCTTCTTGATAGGCTTTATTTATTTCTTTCATGATTTCTGTATGAGACTTATGGGTTTCACTGTCTTGTACTTTATCTGGATGAAAGATTTCTGCTAATTTCAAAAATGTCTGGCGAATTTTTCTAGAATCTTCTGTTCTACTAGCGGAAGTGGATTGTATTTCCTGTTGTGAGTCCCAATATTGATGACGGTTTCTATTGGTTTCATTTTCTTCTGCTTCTGGGTTTTCAAATAATTCGTCTAGTTCTGAATCTTCTTCATCTTCTTCATGAGCAGATTTTGGACTAATTATTCCTGTCATTTGCAGGTTCAAGTAAAGTGATTCTATACTTTTTTTTGTTTGTTTACCAAATTTTCTAGTAGTGAAAATTTCATTGAACAGAGCATGAATTTCTTGATCTAGGTCTGCCATTTTTTTAAAGCTGGGAGTGGCTTTCTGAAATATTTCTGTGGCTAGAGAACGCATTTGTTCGACAAAGTTATTTAACTCTGTCCGTTTTCTCTTAATTTGTTTGAGGAGTGACTGGTGTTCTTTTTCTAGAGCCGATAAATGTATATGCAGATCGGAAAGTGCTAATGTTGTGCTGGAGGATGTTGGTGATGCAGACTTGGTTTTTTTAGGCATGACAAAGGTAAGTAAGTTTAAGGTTTACAAGATATCAGTAAGTAGACAGATGTAATTATTATGATTTAGTAAATTGATATTTTTATTTTACTATTTTTTGAGTAGGTATTTATGTTAAATAAATTTAATCTATCTAGTGGTCTATTTCATATCTTGGAGTGTAAGAATTCAGGAGTCAGGAATCAGAATATTTGAGAAATTGGTTGATTTGTGGATGGGCGTTGCCCACCCTACTTTATTGTGAATTGAGCAAGATTTCAATATTTGATGAATTAGAGAATATTGCTCAATTGTACTTCTGATATCCAAGTACCGTGGAAACCATAGGGTACTCTTTGGGGAATAATTACTCGTGCAGTAGGTTCACTGGTAACATCTTGAGCATTTATAACTACTAATTCAGAAGTTTCTAAATTTTGATCATGAACAAAGGTGATCAGCCAGCCATCATCTTCTGTTGTTGCACCAAAACGAGGCGCAAACACGGCTTCACCTCCGTAACGCCGTTGCCCAAATTCATGGGTTTGGGATTTGCCACTGATGAAATTATATTTAATTATGCCGTCAAATAATGGCAGAGAACCTTTGGCCATTTTAGCTGCGTAGCCGTATTGGGTTTTTCTTCCCAGCAGGTTTTCGTTAATACGGGGAAATTCCGCTGGTACGTCGTTTAGCATTTCTTCTGTGACTGCACCTGTGCTGAGGTTAAATCGCCAACGATGTAATAGGGGAATATCGGCTGTGGGATCTGTTGATGACCCACTCTCTAATACGGTAGTGGAACTCATGCGACAAGCAATGAGTATTACTTCTTCTCCTTCTTCGTAGGCGTTAAGGGTGTGGAAGACGTAGCAGGAAGGACTTTCAAACCAACGGATGTTGCTGTTGTCTCCATGACGTGGGACAATACCAAAACGACTGGGGCGATCGCTCTCAAACATCATCATCGGTTCTCCCCTTTGCATCCTTTCTGGGCTGAATGTCAGGGGTAAATCCATGAAAATGGTGTAATTTTCCGTAATGGCAAAATCATGCATCATTACGGCCATTGGTATTTCAATGGGTACAGTTCGCAATAATTCACCTTGAGAGGAAACTACCCCATATTGTACGTAAGGTGGTGCGAAGGAGTAGCCAAAGAAGATCATTTCCCCGGTGACTGGATCTACTTTAGGATGGGCGGTAAAAGGGGAAGTTAGTTTGTTGTTGAAGCTGTATTCACCAATGGTTTTTAATTCAGGAAGTCTTATATTGTGGGGCGCTCCTCCTTCCCACAGTGCTAAAAATTGTCCGGCGTGCCATACTAAGGCAGTATTGGCGGTGTTTTTACCTGGGCCGTATGGGTTGTCAGGTTGAGGTGGTTCTAAAAGTCCACTCCAAACCGCTTTACCTGTTTCGTGTTCAATATTCCAGCCTCTAGTGCGGACGTAACGGTTGCGATAGATGGCTTGACCGTTGTTAATTTCAACGCCATGTAACATTCCATCACCATCAAACCAGTGATACTGACCAATGGGTGAATGTTGGGGGTTTGGTCCATTGCGGACAAACATTCCGGAAAGGTCGGGGGGTAGTTCACCAATAACTTTGAGGGTTTCTGTAGAGATTTCTTGGTTAACTGGGGAAAAGTTGCCATCAAGATATGGATTTACTGCGGTTGTTACCATTGTTATTGTTGAGTTTTATGACCGTACTTTCTTTAATATAGCGATACCAGATTATCTACTTAGATCCCCAAATAGCAAAATTGAACTGAAATTTTTGAATGCTGAATTTGCAATTTCTTGTTGGGTTATTGCTGATCTTGTTTTGAGAATATAAGAAAATCTATTCAGTAATAGATTAAACTAATAATAAGAATTTATCCTAACTGTGAAATATGAAGGTGGAGTCTAAGGTGAGTAGTAGTGATAATTATAGCTTCTCGTTTTCAGGAGAAGTAACAATTCCCCAAGCTCCTCCTGAGTTTAAATCTGGTTTTATCGGCATTATTGGCCGTCCCAATGTCGGTAAATCTACTTTGATGAATAAATTAGTAGGACAAAAAATTGCTATTACATCTCCCATAGCTCAAACTACTAGAAATCGGTTACGGGGGATTTTAACTACAGATAAAGCGCAGTTAATTTTTGTTGATACACCAGGTATTCATAAACCTCATCATCAATTAGGAGAAGTCCTGGTAAAAAATGCCAGAATTGCAATTGATTCGGTAGATGTGATTTTGTTTGTAGTTGATGGAACAGCGGCTTGTGGTGGAGGCGATCGCTTTATTACTGAGTTACTTACTCGTAGTCAAACACCAGTAATATTGGGAATTAACAAAATTGATGAACAACCATTAGATGCTGGAAAACTGGATGATACTTATATTCAGTTGGCTAAAGAACATCAATGGCAAACTATCAAGTTTTCGGCTGTAACTGGTGTCGGATTACCAGAACTGCAAGAATTATTAATTGAAAATTTAGAACCTGGGCCTTTTTATTATCCACCAGATTTAGTTACAGACCAGCCAGAACGGTTTATTATGGGGGAATTAATCCGGGAACAGATTTTGTTGTTAACCCGTGAAGAAGTACCTCATTCCGTAGCGATCGCTATTGATTTAGTAGAAGAAACTCCAAGCATTACCCGTGTACTCGCAACTATCCACGTCGAAAGAGATTCCCAAAAAGGAATTTTAATCGGTAAAGGTGGCGCAATGCTGAAAGCTATTGGTAGTGCCGCTCGTGAACAAATCCAAAAACTGATTGCTGGTAAAGTTTACCTAGAATTATTTGTAAAAGTGCAACCCAAATGGCGACATTCGCGAGTGAGGTTAGCAGAATTAGGATATCGAGTGGAAGAATAATTCAAATTAAACGTGATGGACTTTTTCTAGCAACCACAGAGAAGCCACAGTACCCAGAAAATGAGCCACGATTCCATTAATATTCGCAACTTCCACAAATACATCCATAGCACGAATGATTCTATAAGGGTCAGTAATTGCCACTCCTGGGGGTTGGGAGACAGATTTGGCTACTAGCACCCCTACCGTCGCACCTGCACCCAAGATGCTGATTAAAATGCCCACCAAACCCACCATTATTCCCAGTCGAATAGCTCTAACGGTTTCTGCCTTACTGGGGTGTAAAGTTGGATTGGGGTTTGCTAGGCGTTTACTCAAGCGTGTGTAGCGAAAATTCCAATAAACACTAAATAACAACACTAAAATTCCGCACACACCCCAAAATATGCCAACTCCTAGACCTGTATTTTGTTGTTGAGCAAAATCACGACCAGTTGCAGCAAACAACAATGCCAAGCAGCTGACTATCACTAGTGCCAATTGTACCCAGACAGTGATCCAACCAGTAAAATTAATAGTTTTAGCGATATCTTGTAGCTTGGGTGCAAGCGATGGCTGATCATGGTGATGCGATCGCACTTCCGATTCAGTGTGCATATTCATTGACTGATTACTTGTTATATCCCCCACCTGCAAAGCTTAGTTCCATCAACTGACTATATACACCCACCTCCAGACATATAGCAGGAGGCAGAAGGCAGGAGGCAGAGGACAGAGGGCAGGAGGCAGGAGGCAGGAGGCAGAAGGCAGAAGGCAGGAGGCAGAGGACAGAGGGCAGGAAGCAGGAGGATAAAGCCTTGTTCCAAATATTCAGGATTAGATCAAGCTTGGAGATAGGAAAAGAATAAATCTCTTCCCAGGATTCAATTCCTGATATGTAAAATTAACACATGATTTACTGATAGAATTACTGTGTTATTCTTCAGGAAAGTCAGCACCAAGGATAGGAAACTATGATTAAATCTTGGATGGTAATTGGAGGTGTGGCTTTCCTAGTAGCCTTTGTGAGTACCAGGATTACACCAAGCGATCGCCAGTGGTTCAGGCACTTACAAAGACCCAGATGGCTGACTTTTGAAGGCGCAATTCCGTTAATCTGGACAGCAATCTTTATTTGTGGCGCTTGGTCAGCTTATATAATCTGGGAACACAATCCTGGTAGTGGTACAACCTGGTTAATGATGGGTTTATACCTGCTGCTAGAAATATTTACCATTGCTTACACACCCGTCATGTTTAGGTTACGTAGTCTCAAAGTAGGCACAATTCTTGGTGGAACAGGTTTTATCATCTGTCTTTTAGTCACTTTCGCAGTTTTATCTGTTTCCATTTGGGCAGCATTATTGCTAGTTCCTTATTTATTGTGGAGTCCCATTGGCACATATACAACTTGGGAAATGATTCACCTCAACCGACAAAATATTTGACTGAATAATTACATGATTTCTGGTTTTATGAAGCACGTGCTGATTTTAAAAAAGAAACAGATCCTGTCAACATTCAAATCAGCGTTCAATTTGAAAGTCCAGGCATACTGTTAATTCGAGATATTGAATTATTACAAGCTCCTGTAAAAGCCAAATAATAAAATATTATATATAACCATTATATCATATTTGTGAGGCAAAAGAATAGGTAATAAGAAATAGATATTTCTCAAATTATTTATAACTGCTATGGAATTTTTATTTAATCTTTGTGAAGCTCAGTAGACTGTTTTTTTTCTTTTTTGTTCCCCTGCTGATGATGCCTTCTAGGCTACGGCGAAACCGCCTACATGAAAACCAACGACCGCAGTGGCTACCCTGTTCACTTTTCCTTACCTCTATGAATAATTTTAGGCATCTAACTATATTCCTATATTCAGTTCTTATCAGCTAATTTTACAAATTAGTTAATTTGTACTTATCAGAGGCATACTTGTTACTAGTTAAATAATATTTAGGTTGGCTTATGTAATATATACAACATTCTTATCAAGATAATCCGTTTTACAATTGAGTTATAGAATGGGCAAACATTTGGCAAACCTTGATACTGCTCAGATGCAGCTATATTTTAAGTTTTACATTTACGCTTTGTAGCACCATATACTTTTCTTACCAAGCTTTTGGGATTGATATATGGGATCGCAATATTCGATATCAGTAATTAATAAGTTAAGGTAATACCATTTTTATTATTTCTTTGTTATTTTGTATTTAACGGGACAGTTCTTCAACATCCGGTGAGTTTAAATAGCAATTAGTTGAATGATGTCTCTGCTGATTCCATGTAAGATATCTAAATCAGAATTGTCTTCACCATAATTACCAAGACAACGCAGATTTATGCAACAAATTGCATGGACAACAGTTAAATTTGTAAAATTTCATCCATCTAAAGACAACAGGATTTAGAACTATGATCACCACAAATAGTCAACCGATTATTCTTCCTACTTTAATTAGCCCTCTTGGAGAAAATCATCAAACAAGTAATAAATCTGATTTACTGCAACCAATCCGTCAATGGTTAGATGAAATTGAAATTCACAACCGTAAACTCGCTAAATTTATAGCCAAACTGATTCCTGCTCAATGCCCTTTTGAACGTGATATCATGTTCTTAGGTCACAAAGTCGCTCACATCCCTCCAATGTGCAAGCTAAATCCACTGTATGATCAATTAGTTGGCTTGCGTTTTCGCGCATTATGTTATTTAGTAGATCAATGTGGAGAGGATATCCAATCCTACTGCTAAATGTAACTAGATTTAATACAGATGGAAATTAAGATCGAGCATCAACCTAGTCAAGAGAGCCTCAACCAATTAGGTGTATACAAATGGGCAATTTGGCAAAAAGAAGCATCCAAATTCCCGTGGACTTATGATTCTCAAGAAACTTGCTACTTTTTAGAAGGTAATGTAATTGTGACTCCTGATGGCGGACAAGCAGTGGAAATGGGTAAAGGAGATTTAGTAACTTTTCCTGCTGGTATGTCTTGTATATGGGAAATTACCCAAGACGTAAAAAAACATTATTGCTTTGATTAATTCGACACCAAGAGTAAACACTGATTATCTTTTTGTCCTGGTATAATTAACAATCCAGAAAACAAACATCTCATCATTTACTTGGAGTAGGTTTTGTTTGGAGGTTCGCAACAAGTATCATTAACTAAAGTTGTAGTATCGGTAAATTGTTTAAATCTGTAGGGTTCAAAACTTGTTGCGACTCCATCCCCATCAATTAAAAATTTAAAATTTTAAAATTTAATTAAAACCAGATTTTAGGATTATATTGTTCCTAAATTATATAGAATTACTTTAAAATAAAATTTTGTAAGATTTTGATATATACATAAAATGCTATTACATCTCAGCACCTGGCCAGAAGTCGAAACGTATTTACAAAAATCGCAAGGAATTATTCTTCCTCTTGGTTCTACAGAACAACATGGTCCTACTGGTTTAATTGGAACTGATGCTATTTGTGCAGAAGTTATATCCCGTGGTGTTGGAGAAGCAACTCAAGCAATGGTTGCACCAACAATCAATGTCGGCATGGCATTACATCATACTGCTTTTCCAGGGACAATTAGTTTACGTCCAAGTACCTTAATTCAAGTAGTGCGAGATTATATAACTTGTTTAGCGAAAGCAGGTTTTACCAAGTTTTATTTTATTAATGGACACGGTGGAAATATTGCTACGTTCAAAGCTGCATTTTCCGAGACATACTCTCATTTAGAAGATTTGCAAATTCCTATTGCGTCAAAGGTACAATGTCAAATTGCGAATTGGTTTATGTGCGGTTCTGTGTACAGACTTGCCAAAGAATTATATGGTGAACAAGAAGGTTCTCATGCTACTCCTAGTGAAGTAGCTGTGACTCAATATGTTTATCCAGAAGCAATAAAAAAAGCCTATCTGTCTCCAGAAGTTGCTTCTGGACATAGAATTTATGGTGCTGTTGATTTTCGTTCACATTATCCAGATGGCCGCATGGGTTCAAATCCTGATTTAGCTACTCCTGAACATGGGAAGCAGTTTTATGATTTGGCTGTTGAGGAATTAAGTAAAGGTTATTTGGAGTTTGTAAGTCAGGAATAAATCCTGTAGAGATGATTCACGAATCGTCTCTATATTCAAATAAATCAAAGTTGCTGTATAATAAATTTATTTATAATTAGCAAAAACTAATTTTCTTTTTTAAGAAGATGTCATAATTAAATTTTTCAGCATTTTAGACAATAAAAGGAGTATAAAATATGTCTGCTCAATTAGAAGATAGCGATGTAATTGAGAAAGATGAAGATACTGCTGAAGAAGAAAGAGATGATAACGGAGGGTTATATCCTTATGATCCCACTAAAGCAGATATTGATATTAGAGAAGAACCGCAAACAGTTTTCGAGTTAATGAGAAAATATGATAATGGTAAACTGATTATTGATCCTGATTTCCAACGTAATCTAGTTTGGAAACCAGAACAAAAAAGTAAATTTATTGAATCAGTTATTCTTAACTTTCCCTTACCTCCTTGGTATGTTAATCAAACCGTAGAAGGTAAATATATTATTGTAGATGGTTTACAACGAACATCAACTTTACATGAGTTTGTTAATGATGAATTTAAACTAAAAAGTTTAGAAGCTTTAACTGATTTGAATGGATATAATTTTTCAGGACTCAAAAAACTCCCTGGTGACTATCAAACCAGAATAGAAGATAAAAAACTTAATCTATATTTGATCAGACCTTCTGTACCAGCTAAAGTTGTCTATGATATTTTTAATAGAATCAATACTGGTGGTACAAAACTTGAACGTCAAGAAGTTAGAAATTGTATATTTTCGGGAAAATCTACTCAATTACTCAAAGAATTATCAGAAACAGACTATTTCAAAAGAGCTATTGATTATGGAATATCTGCTACAAGAATGAAAGATAGAGAAGTTATTTTGCGCTATTTAGCGTTTAGAATTTTTGATTATGAAAAAGAATATCAGAATGATTTAAGTGATTTTGTTGAAAATGCAATGAAAAAGATTAATTTAATGTCAAACGAAGAAATGGATGCTTTAAAAAATGATTTTAAGAGAGTTATGAATTTGACTTTTGAGTTTTTTGGTAATAAAAATTTTCGTTTACCCGCAGGAAAAAGCAGAGGAAAAATAAATATAGCTATTTTTGAATCTGTTTCTTATTTCTTTTCTATTAATAACAATAATTTCTTAGAAGACAATAAAAAATCTATTCAAGATAATTTTTACAACTTACTAGAAAATCCAGAATATATTGATGCAGTAAAATATGCGACAAATAGTAGAAAGAAAGTTATTATTAGATTTAAATTAGCACAAGAAATTTTAGGGACTGTATAGATATGCTAACTCAAATTGAATTAGAAAATTTTAAATGCTTTAAAGAAAGAACAGCTTTTCCTCTAGGACAATTAACACTGCTTACAGGAATAAATGGTTGTGGTAAGTCAACTTTGCTTCAGTCTTTGCTTTTAATGAGACAATCTATAGAGCATAATGAAAATACTGATAAAATTTTGCTAAATGGTAATTGTGTAAGTTTAAATAGTTTTAATGATATTAGAAATATAAATAATTCAAGAAATGAAGACATTATTTTTCAATATTGTTACAATAAATTAGTTAAAATTTATGATACAAGAAATCCTAATAAATATACTAAATTCAACATAAGTGGATATGCTAAATACTTTTTGAGTGAAAATTCAGAAGATGACATGGTAGGGAAAATTCAGAAAATTCAATTTTACGATGAATTAGAATTAAATTTTTTGCAAGGTGAGCATATTAATAAAAGTGATTTATATAAAATAATTTCTGTTTATGAACCTCGGTTAAGTAATTTTTTAAACAAATTTATAGTTCATTATAATATTAACATTATAGATAAAAATAATAATACAAATTCATATAGTGGAGGTACTCTTATAAATAATTTAATACCTGAACAACATTATCTTATGGTTGATTATATTGATAATATATATCAGAAAATAGCATCAGAGTGGTTACATAAATCTTTAAACTTTAGTCACATTCACTACATTTCCGCAGACCGTTTAGGACCTCAAGAATATTATTTAAAATCTACCATCAACAAATTTCCTAACGTGGGTGCAAAAGGTGAATTTACAGTTAACGTACTTTATAAAAAAAGAGATGACTTAGTTAATGATAAATTATGCTTAGGTGAAGATGCAAAAACACTAGCTACCCAAACCGAAGAATGGCTTAACGAAATATTTAATGGTGCAAAAGTTGAAGTTCCCAGTTCTCAAAGTAATATACTCGAACTTTTATTTAATACTAGCACATCAAAAGACCGATTTAAACCAGCTAATGTGGGATTTGGATATAGTTACATTTTACCTATTGTTGTTTCAGGTTTGATTGCTAAGGAAGGAGAAATATTAATAGTAGAAAATCCTGAAGCACATTTACATCCAAAAGCACAATCACGACTAGCTAAATTTTTAGCTAAAGTGAGTAGTTGTGGTGTACAAGTTTTTATTGAATCCCATAGTGATCATATTTTAAATGCCTTGCGAATCGCTGTTCTTGATGATATTATTACTCACGAAGACTTAAGTATATTATATTTTCAACAAGATCCAGAACAGCCAGTTGTGCAAATTCCTGTTCAACCTAATGGGGGAATTGAAGAATGGCCAGAAGGATTTTTTGACCAAATGGATAAAGATTTTGCACGACTTTTCGGGATGTAAGAAATGGAAATATTTATCAATGAGGTGTCTCTAGAGGGTCAGTATCTTAACGAAGCAGAATTTCGAGATGCAGTAAAAACGTTCACTGCTATTTTTGTGTTAATTAATGCGAAAATTCAAGAAAAGAAGCTTTACAAAGAAGAAAGTGATAGAATTAAAATCTATGAGGCAATTAGAGATTCTAATTTTCCTACCAGTCTTAATCAAATTAAAGACAAATCTTTAAAAACAGCTTTTATTAACATAGTTTTTAATAAATCAAATCCCCAAGAATGGCGTACAGAAAAACTACATTCTTCAGAAGATTTATTTGATTGTTTCATTGGTTCTGATAATTATAAAGATGTGAGTGATACTTCATTAGCTGAAGTTACAGAACGAAAATTACAAAATCCTGATAGTGAATATTTACTGATTAATTTTCCAAATTCTAGTTTTAAAATAGCGCATCCTGATATCAGGAATATTTGTTTAATTACGATTATTAAAAATAATGATGAAATCAATTTGATATGTTTAGATGGTATAGACAGTAAATTATCACTAGAATGTTGGTTAGAAAATAAGTTAAATTTAAGTCAATTAGAATATTCATTAGATAGTAAAGAACCTCCAAGGGATGAACAAACAATTTTAAGAGACAGCATAAGATTTAAAAAAACATCGAGTAGGTGTCAAGAAAGAGTTATTTACTGTGAATTGACTACAGGACGTTATTGGTATGTAGATAATTTGCATAATGGCAAAGCGGCTCATTTAGAAGTCTTTGATAAAACAGGTAAAAATCACCTTGGAGAAGCCGATTTAAATGGAAATATTAATTATTCTGAAAGCGATTCAAATAAAACTATAGATGTTTAGTCAATAAATTTACGATACCAGTAGTGTGTTCATGATAAAGGATTCTCAAAAAGTAATTTATAACCAGATGCTGTATTTTTATCTATAAAAGCAAATTGCCCAGACAGCATCTGGGGAATTCAGTTTTTCACTTTAGCTGCAAAGTTTCATTATTTGTATTTCTATAAACTAGATACCCAACTTCTGATATTTATCATATATTTACAAAATCAACCAAAAAGTCGGGTATCTACATGAAATTAATTCTTGAAATTGCGTTTTCCTTTATAACCAGATATCTGAGATAAGGTTTCTAAAGATTGTCTTCCTGGATAGAATTTACCTTTTATTTCCCAAGTTGGAAAACCTGTGATTTTAGCTTTTTGACATAAATCAGGACGGGGATTTGTGCCTTTAGGATCACATTCAATATATGTAATTGTTGTCCATGCTTGTTTCCCAAAAAGTTCTTTTTGGTGGTGACAATGTGAACACCAAAACGCACCATACATTTTTGCTTTAATGCTTTTGAGATGTTGTGCTAAAGAGATTTCTGCTGCTCCTGATGAGTTCTTGAGAGGTGGACTTTTTTGATTCTTTAATATTTTATTGGTGATGGAATTTTGGGAATTAGGAGAAAATGCTAATGGTGCTTCTTTTGCTGTAGCAATGCTGGTAGATAAAGTCAAACTTACGGCTAGTAAACCTGTAATAATTGAGTATTTCATGGGTGAATTGGGATTTAGTAAAAAACAATGATATTGCTAAGGTAAAGATGAAAATTGCAAACCCACATTAGTGGGTTTTTAGTATGATTAACTCTGAGCAATTCCTTCTTCCCGTGCGGCCTGTTGTACAGCAGCAGCAACAGCAGTAGCTACACGACTATCAAAAACGGAAGGAATAATATGTTCTCGATTTAAGTCGGAGGGTTTAACTAAAGATGCGATCGCACTGGCAGCTTCTAAACACATGGTGGTAGTAATCGTACTAGCCCGACAATCTAATGCCCCACGAAACACCCCTGGAAACGCCAAGACGTTATTAATTTGGTTGGGGTAATCACTCCTACCTGTAGCCATAACTGCCACGTTTTTAGGGGCTAATTCGGGTTGGATTTCGGGGATGGGATTAGCCATTGCAAATACAATTGCATCCTTTGTCATTCCTTGTACCATTTCTGGTGTCAAAACTCCGGGGGCGCTGACACCGATAAATACATCTGCACCTTGGGTTGCACCTGCTAAAGTACCTTGGGCTTTAACGGCAAATTCCAGTTTTTCTTCGTTCAAATCTGTGCGATTAGTGGATATAATGCCTTTGGAGTCGCACATCAAGATGGTTTCAGCCCCGGCTTTGCGGAGTAAACGTGCGATCGCTACCCCAGCGGCACCAGCACCATTAATGACAATGCGGATATCTGCAATTGATTTATTGACTAATTTTAAAGCATTAAACAATGCTGCTAAGGTGACAATGGCTGTACCATGCTGGTCATCGTGAAACACTGGTATATCTAATGCTTGGCGCAGTCTTTTTTCAATTTCAAAACAGCGTGGTGCAGCAATATCTTCTAGATTCACACCACCAAATACAGGGGCGATATTTTTCACTGCTTTAACAATTTCATCTGTATCTTGGGTAGCAAGACAGATAGGGAACGCATCAAGCCCTGCAAATTCTTTAAATAACATGGCTTTACCTTCCATCACGGGTAAAGCAGCACCAGGACCCAAATTTCCCAAACCTAATACAGCACTACCATCGGTGACGATCGCGACAGTGTTTTGTTTGATAGTAAGATTGTATACTTCCTCTGGATTTTGGGCGATCGCAGTACAAATTCTCCCTACTCCTGGAGTATAAGCCATTGCTAAATCAGAAACACTTTTGAGAGGAATTCTACTAGCAATGCTGATTTTGCCACCACGATGTAAATTAAAAGTCCGGTCGTAAACACTGATCACCTTGATATCAGGTAATGCTTTTACAGACTGGACAATAGTTTCTGCGTGTTCGGTACTAGCAGCATCAACTGTAATATCACGGACGGATTCTTTGCGAGTTTGTTCAATTAAATCAATTTGTCCTAGATTACCACCACTGAGTGCGATCGCCTGTGTTACAGAAGCCAACATCCCCACCCGGTTGGGAATCTGCAAGCGTAGAGTCACACTGAAACTAGAATTAGGAGTTAGATTTGCCATTGTGCTTTGCGCGATTTTAAATTTTAGATTCTATAGTGAATTGCTTATAAAAATTCCATTTTGATCAGAAAAATATGACATTTAATGTATAGACATCAGTATTTTAACTTATCAAGTAGTTAAATTATGTTTTAAATTACACTATTGTGAATCAGGATTTACAGTATGCCGATGATTAATGATACACCATTAAATAGAGCTAAATAGAGCGATCGCACTTAAAACGATCAGATTACATAATCAAAACCAGAAACATCAGATTAAGAAACTCTGGTAAAACTACTAATTTAAGATTTTCCCAACAAATATCAATCCCCAACTTGTTGAAAAAGTCGGGGATATTATTGCGAGTTATTAGCTTTTAGGTAAATTATTGATATCAATACCTTGGGAAACTAAATAAGCTATTAATCTCTCCTTTTCTTGTCGTTCCTGTTCTGCACGTTGTCGTTCCTGTTCTGCACGCTGTCGTTCCTGTTCTGCAACTTCTTTTTCCTTAGCAATTTGTTCTAGACCCCAAGGTAACAAATTACCATTTTTATCCCACCATCTTAACCAATAACCGGATCTACCTTCTTTTTCACCTTGCCAAGTTCCTAAAAATAACCCCATTTTTTCAATCCAATTACGACCATTTTCATCTGGTAATTGCAATTGATATCGGTCATTTTTTAATTCATAAAATTCCAACAAACCCCCATTAGGTTCAAAAATAACATAAATAGGAACTTGTAAAACCTGTTCATAAAAAAACCATTTTCCAGGAGGATAACTACGTTTAACAGAATATTCTCCACCATCATTATGAGATAAAAATTCCATCACTATTAATGGTAATTCACCTTCTAAGTATGATGTATAACTTCTACGTTCTTGTAAAACCTCTTTCACAGTTGGTATATATAACCAATCTGGTGCTTTGACAATAATTTCATCATTAACTGTCGCACAAAGTCCAAAATTAGAAACTATTAGCATTTCTGGTTTAATAAAACCTGCTATTTCTAAACTTTCCCGTAATGCACCTGCTAAAAGTGGTTGTCCTGTATTTTCCACTGGTTCATCCTCTAACTGAAAATCATCGGGTAAAGCTTCCCAAGAGATTACCAGTTCTTTTACTGTTTTGGGTGCAGTTTTTGGTTCACTAAGTTGGGTTGCCATTTAGATTACCTCTGGTCGATTTATTTTTATTGTATAGCAGGATTTCAGGATTTACAGGATGTGATTATTTGTAGGTTGGGTTGACGCTAGGAAACCCAACATTATTTGTCAGAATCAGGATATCCAGGATTTTAGGATGTACAGGATGTATTTTATCAGTTGTTTTTTGGTGTTTAAGATTTTTATTTTTCTGAATCAGGATGTACAGGATATATAATTTATCAGTTGTTTTTTGGTGTTTAATGTTTTTATTTGTCTGAATCAGGATGTTCAGGATTATAGGATTTACAGGATATAATTTATCAGTTTTTTTTGGTGTTTAATGTTTTATTTGTCTGATATATTATTGATATTTTTGTATAATATGAAAATTTAGAAATTAGTAAAATTACATCTTACTTAATTTTTAAAATTGACAAAAACCAACATCTGTAAATCCTTAAATCCCAAAAATCAAAATTCCCACAAAAAAATCATATCCTGTAAATCCTATAATCCTGGATATCCTGATTCTGACTTTAAGCAACCAAAATAAAATCTCCAGCGGTCAAATTTGTAGGTATGTTAAATAAATTAGCAAAAGCTGCACCAGTTCCTAAACCATCAGTAATACCATTCTGGTTATAGAACAAATTCCCACTGCTACTACTATAGACAATTACAGCCCCTTGAGTAGCTACCAAACTATCATCACCGACAACAGCAAAATTACTAGACTGACTAAAACCATTTCCCACCACACTGGTAATAGCGGTAAACGTAGCTTTACTTAAAACGATTTTGTCACTTCCTACAGTAAAATCAAAAATCGTATCTGTACCCAAATCAGTAGTAACAAAAGCCTTACCACTGCTGTAAATAAACTGGTCATTCCCAGCATCACCTGAGAGAATGTCATTACCTGCACCACCAGTCAAACTATCAGCACCGTCACCACCGCGCAGAGTGTCATTACCCAATCCTCCCGTCAGGCTATTACTAATAACGTTACCAGTAAAGTTGTCAGCACCATTTCCACCGATAATATTTTCAATCACGTTATTAGCGGAAAGCGTCAGACTCAGATTAGTAGTAACAACGGTTTGAGTAGTAGTCAGTCCTAAATTTAAAGTTGCAGCCGCAGTTGTTCCTGTAAAATCAATGATATCAATTCCACCAGTTGCGGTTTCTTGGATAGTATCACTACCTAAAACAGAAGTAGCAGTAAAGCGATAAGTATCGCTACCATCACTACCAGCCAGGATATTATTAGCACTATTACCAGTAAGGATATTGCTATCTGTATTACCAGTTCCATTAATAGCCGCAGTACCTGTGAGTTGGAGATTTTCCACACCAGCAGGTAAGGTAACGGTTGTAATACTTTGGCGTGTATCAGTAATAGTAATGATAGCAGTTGTATTACTCAGCGCCACACCTACAGGATTAGATAATACCAAATTAAATGTTTCGTTGGCTTCGTTGGTAGTGTTATTGATGATGGGGATAGAAACAGTACCAGTTAGGGTATTAGCAGGAATGGTTAAAGTGCCACTCACAGGAGTATAATCACTGTTGGCTGCGGCTGTTCCGGCTGTGGTGGTGTAGTTGACGCTTACGGCTTGATTAAGAAGACCACTGAGAGTAAAAGTAACAATTGCGTTGTTATCAAGTCCTTCCACGACTGTCACATTATTAACCGTCAAAGTGGGAATTTCATCATTAGTAATTGTGCCAATTCCTTCTCCATCGGCTATGGTGGCATTAGTAGGAGTATTCAAAGTAACTCTAAAAGTTTCGTCACTTTCAGTTACCGTATCTCCATTAATTACCACGCTGACAGTTTTACTGGTTTCACCGGGATTAAATGTGATTGTTCCGGTTTGGGCAATATAATCAGAACCAGCAGTTGCAGTTATATTACCAGTTTGATAAGCGACGGTAATTGTTTGGGTGCTGGGGTTGGAAAGTGTGACAGCAAAGTTAGCGGTTTTTGTACCACTGTTGCCTTCGGTTAAAGTAACATCATTAATGCTTATTCGCGGTTGAGTTTCATTATCGGCGATAGTAATTGTGCTGCTATTGCTTGCGCCTACAGTATAACCTGTACCTGTCAACAGATTTAGGGTTGCGGTTTCGTTACCTTCAAAAATTATGTCTTCAGTGGGATTGACAAAAATAATTGCTGTACTACTGCCTATGGCAAAGTTAGCGATACCATTTAATGCAGCGTAATCTGTTCCGTTGGTTGCCGTTCCTGATAAGCTGTAGTTAATGTTGAGAGCTTTACTTGTGCTACCAGTGCGGTTGAGTTGGAAAATACCGGGAACTCCTGACTCGGTGGCTTGGGTATAGATGGAAGTAATGGTTACACTTGGTAAGTCATCATTTCTAATAATGCCGATACCTTCATTTTTAACTAAGGTGGCGTTAACAGCATTACTCAAGAGAACATTAAAGGCTTCGTTAATTTCACCGACTGTATCACCATTAATGGTAATGGGTAGGGTTTGGGTTGTTTGTCCGGGGGTGAAAGTAATAGTTCCGGTTTTTGCTACATAGTCATTATTCGCGGTGGTAGCATCATCATCAACGGTTTGGTAATTGACGGTAACAGTTCTGGTGCTGGGGTTGGAGAGGGTGAGAATAAAGTTAGCATTTCTTGTCCCGCTATTGCCTTCGGTGATGGTGACATCGTTTATGGAGAGTTGTGGAATAGCGTCGTTATCTGCAATGATGACTGTGGCAGTTTTCGCAGTTCCCAGATTATAACCAGTACCATTGGTAAGGGTGAGAATTACAGTTTCGTTTCCTTCAAAGATGAAGTCGTCGGTAGGTGTGACGGTGATGGTGGTGGTGGTGCTTCCTGGTGCAAAGGTAGCAGTACCGGTTAATTGTAGATAGTCTGTACCGTTGGCTGCTGTGCCGGTGATGGTATAGTTTACGGTGGGGTTGACATCGCTGGCAGTGCGGGTGAAGGTAAAAACGCCTGGGTTGGGAGTACCTGTTATGGTTTCTGCGGCGTTTGCATCTGTGGCAGTTACGGTGATGGTGGGTAGGGTTCTAGGTGGTAGGGTGGCTTGATAAATTTCCTTGGAATTCCAATCATATCCACCAGTCCAAACCACATTGTTTCCAGAGATTCGGGGATCATCATCTCTGTAACTATTATTGGTTAGTTGAATTGTACTTGTACCGTATCCGCTCAATAAGTAGGGGTAGGAGAAAAAAATAAAGTTAGCGAGGGACACGCAATATAATAAAATATGACACATGACGCAAAAACTAGATTCGAGTAAGAAATCAGGAGAAGAGATACTGCAAACCATAGAGCCAAAAGGGATTGCAGACGAATCAATGCGTCGGACAGTAGAAATATTACTGAACTTAATAGAACAATTACAAGCAGAAGTTAAAGAATTACGAGCAGAAAATCAACAGTTAAAAGATGAAAACAACCTTCTCAAAGGAGAAAAAGGTAAGCCAGACATCAAAGCCAACAAGAAAGGGTTCACCAACAATCACTCATCCGAAAAAGAGCGAAAAATCCCAAAAAAGCACAGCAAAGGCAGTAAGAACGAGACTATAAAAATAGATAGAGAAGAAATAGTAAAATACCCCCAAGATAAACTGCCAGCAGACGCAGAGTTTAAAGGGTATCAAGAAGTAATCATCCAAGACATCACCCTTGCAACTGACAACATACTATTCCGAAAAGAGAAATACTACTCACCCTCAGCAGGAAAAACCTATTTAGCCGAACTGCCTTGTGGTTACGAAGGAGAATTCGGTCCAGGAATAAAAGCCTTAGTAATTAGCCTATACTACGGGGGCAACATGACCCAAGGCAAATTATTAGAGTTTTTAGAAGATATTGGGATATCCATATCAGCCGGATATCTATCGAACCTACTAATTAAAAACCAAGTTGAGTTTGAAACAGAGAAAAATGAAGTATATGCGTCAGGACTAGAGAGCAGTCCTTGGCAACACTTCGACCAAACTGGTGCGCGGGTGGGTGGAGTGAACTACACCACTAATGTAGTCTGCAACCCTTTATATACAATCTACTTAACCACTGCCAAAAAAGACAGATTGAGTGTAGTCAAAGTATTGCAAAATGCCACAGAACTGGAGTTGATTCTCAATCAACTTACAGACAATTTACTGGAGACTTTCCAAATTCCCACTAAATGGAAAAATGCGCTGAAACTATTACCTCAAGAAACTGTGTTGAGTGAAGCAGAGTTTAATGCCCTACTTGATACATATCTACCACTACTGGGTTCTCAACACCGGACTCGGATTATAGAAGCAGCAGCGATTGCGTTCTATCATCAACAAACTGATTGGCCAGTAGTGCAAACCCTGGTTTGTGATGATGCTCCTCAGTTCAAATTACTGACTGAGAATATTACTTTGTGTTGGGTGCATGAGGGAAGACATTATAAGAAGTTGACTCCTTATGTTGCTTGTCACCAAAAAGCTCTTGATAAATTCCTGGGTGATTTCTGGGATTACTACCGAGACTTGCTGGCTTACAAAGATGCACCCAGTCAACAAACCGCAGAAAAACTCCGGTCTGAGTTTTGGAAACTTTTTGATACTAAAAGCGGTTATCAACAGTTGGATGAGCGCAAACAATTAACGTTGCTGAAAATTTCGGAGTTGCTTTTAGTCTTGGAGCATCCTGAATTGCCTTTGCATAATAATCCTGCTGAGTTAGCTGCTAGGACGATGGTGCAGCGACGTAATATTAGTTATGCTACTCAAACTCAAGAAGGTACTCAGGCTTGGGATACTTTTATGTCCCTTGTTGCTACTACTCGTAAGTTAGGAATTAGCTTTTTTGAGTATGTTCGTGACCGTATTTCTCATCTTGGGAATATTCCCTCTTTGGCAACTATTATTCGTGAGCAGTCTTCTCTTCATTCCTTTGGTTATTCATTGATGCCAGAATCACTCCTGACCCCGATATATTGAGGGGATACGTATTATTTGTAGCTGCAAAAGCACCAAAAGCACCGTTTATTTGACTAGAAGCAATAATTTCTAAGTTTGGTAATGTGCCAAATTTTCCTGCTAACCAAGCCTGTTGGAGTTCACCAGTTTGAATATCAGCGCCAAATACTTGTTTGAGAGAGGTGTCAAAATCAGCACGACGGGCAAATTTACGCAGTTTAGCCAGTGCAGATTTCAGGATGGGTTGCCAAGTATTGTTAAGCATGATGGTAGACACCTGATACGTTGTTAATATCCTATGCTGGTATCTACTAATTTGGCAAGCTGTATATTTACTGATAAACATCTGAATCAGGATATCCAGGATTTAAGGATTTATGGCTTTAGCTTGCGTGACGAGGTAGGGATACAGGATTTTTCTTGAAGTGTGATAATTAATTTATGGAACTCTCATGAAATACAATTTTAATTATAGTAATTTTAAAAATAGGTTTTTATGAGGATAGAATTTGAATGGGATGAAAATAAAGCACAAATAAACTTAGATAAACATGGAGTAAGTTTTGAGGAATCAAAATCTGTATTTTATGATCCTTTTGCTTTGATATTTGATGATTTAGCTCATTCTTTCGGTGAAAAAAGAGAGATTATTATTGGTTATTCAAATCAACATCACTTACTTTTAGTTTGTTTTACCGAAAGAAAAAGTAATTTAATTCGTATTTTTAGTTCTCGTTTAGCTACTAAAAAAGAAAGACAAGATTATGAACAAAACACCAATTAATCAACAAGACAATTTTGATGCAGATGATTTATTACCTGAGTATAATTTTGATTATACTAAAGCTCGTCCTAATCGTTTTGCTACTACCTCAGAAAATAGAATTACTGTAATTCTTGATCCTGATGTTGCTCAAGTTTTTCAAACATCAGAAGCAGTGAATCGTGCTTTGCGTTGTTTATTATCTGCTATTCCTGAAAAATAAAGTAATTACATCATTTAATATGGTTGATATTCTGTTAAAGATGCAATTTCTTCGGCTAATTCTTCAGCAGTATATTGAAATGGAGAAACTTTGTAACGAATGAGAATATTCATAAATTCTATTCTGTTTAACCCTGCTATTTCTGCGGCTTTACCTTGAGATATTTCTCCCAATTCATACCATTTGACAGCAGCAGCTATTTTCATTTCTCTAACTAATTCATCGGGTTCTTTCCCCAGTGTGGAAAAAACACTGTCTGGTAATTCTATAGATATAGTTGTCATCTTCAGATACCTTGAAAAAGACCACTCATTTATTTTAACCCAAAACAAAAATACCCCCCATTTCTGGAGGGCATTTTTCATTTAACTAAGCTTATTAAACCCAGTTGAAATATTAGCCGTTGATTGCAGGAGCAGTCAAAGCAACAGGAGCAACTTCACCAGCAGCTAAGTCTAAGGGGAAGTTGTGAGCGTTACGCTCGTGCATTACTTCCATACCCAAGTTAGCGCGGTTGATTACATCAGCCCAAGTACCGATGACACGACCTTGAGAATCAATGATGGATTGGTTGAAGTTGAAACCGTTCAAGTTGAACGCCATTGTGCTTACACCCAAAGCGGTAAACCAAATACCGATTACAGGCCAAGCAGCTAGGAAGAAGTGAAGTGAACGGCTGTTGTTGAAGGAAGCGTATTGGAAAATCAAGCGACCGAAGTAACCGTGTGCTGCAACAATGTTGTAGGTTTCTTCTTCTTGACCGAATTTGTAACCGTAGTTTTGAGATTCGGTTTCGGTTGTTTCACGAACCAAAGAGGAAGTTACCAAAGAACCGTGCATTGCAGAGAACAAGGAACCACCGAATACACCAGCTACACCCAACATGTGGAAGGGGTGCATCAAGATGTTGTGTTCAGCTTGGAACACGATCATGAAGTTGAATGTTCCGGAGATACCCAAAGGCATACCATCGGAGAATGAACCTTGACCAATTGGGTAGATCAAGAATACTGCTGTAGCAGATGCCAAAGGTGCAGAGTAAGCTACGCAGATCCAAGGACGCATACCTAAGCGGTAAGACAATTCCCACTGACGACCTAAGTAGCAAGCGCAACCGATCAAGAAGTGGAAAATTACCAATTGGTAAGGACCGCCGTTGTACAACCACTCATCTAAGGAAGCTGCTTCCCAGATTGGGTAGAAGTGCAAACCAATAGCGTTAGAAGAAGGAACAACCGCACCGGAGATGATGTTGTTTCCGTAGATTAAAGAACCTGCAACTGGCTCACGGATACCGTCGATGTCAACGGGAGGCGCAGCGATGAAGGCGATGATGAAGCAGGTGGTAGCAGCTAACAGGGTAGGAATCATCAATACGCCGAACCAACCGATGTAGATACGGTTTTCGGTGCTGGTGATCCACTCGCAGAAGCGATCCCATACGTTAGCGGTTGAACGCTGTTGTAAGGTTGTGGTCATTTTATAAGTGCTTTATTTTTTTATGATGTTGATAGGTTTTTTTGCCTACCTTCCCTCCAACATTAAAATATAAGTTGATTTTTGTAAAGATAAATAAAATAAGTATTAGTTATATGAGGTATATGTTTTGATAATATATTGAGATTGACAGAATTTGAAGTCAGGAGTCAGGAGTCAGGAGTCAGGAGTCAGGAGTCAGGAGTCAGGAGTCAGGAGTCAGGAGTCAGGAGTCAGGTTGCACAGGAGAAGATTTTTCCCCTTGCTCCCTGCTTGCTATCTAAACCTCACGCCCCATCCTAACGTCACCTGTCACTTACTATTTTGCGATACTCTTGTTGAAGATCCTGAATTGAAAACAGCGCATCAAACTGCAAGCCAGCAGATTTATATAACTCTGCGCCCCCTTGTAGTCTGTCTATCAAAGAAATTACTCTATCTACGGTATAACCTGCTGCTTGCAGACGTTCAACCGCTTTCAATGCAGACTGCCCAGTGGTAACAACATCTTCTAGTACCACTACTTTTGCACCTGCTGGTAAGGTTGGTCCTTCAATATAAGCCATTGTTCCATGACCTTTAGCTTCTTTACGAATTATCAACGCGGGTATGGGTCGATTTTCATAAACAGAAACTACGCTGACTGCGGAAACGATGGGATCAGCACCCAGTGTTAGACCTGCTACAGCTTCTGTATCTATTGGGAGGAGATGTAACAGCAATCGTCCTACGGACAAAGCACCTTGAGGATGGAGTGTTACCTGTTTTCCATTAATATAGTAAGAACTACGTTGTCCAGAAGATAGAACAAAATCACCTTCTTGATAAGCAAGTCGGCAAAATAAATCTAGTAACTTCTGACGCAAGCTGGTTAAATCCGTAGTAGTTGCCCAAATGTCTGATTGATTAGATGTTTCAGTAGAATAAGACATTACAAATCATTAAAAGTTGTGCTACACCAAAGGTTGAACTCATGAGAGTTCTGAAATTAAGCATAAATTAAGATTCGCCCAAAAATTGAGGAGTCGTGAACATGAGTATAAATTGGCAAGGCTTGAGTGGGTTATTGGTGCTGCTAGTTAGTAGTGCAAGTTTTCCTATGGTTGCAGTTGCTCAGATGCAAGCAGAAAATTATGAAACAATTACTGATGCTGTAGAAAGAGCTTATTTTCGCTATGACCCTAATTTTTATAACAATGGCAGTTTAAAGCGTCAGGTAGATTCTTTATTCGGTCCTGGGGGTAAGTTCGGAACAACTTTCCCTGATAATGAAATCGCTAAAGATGCTGAGTTGGTAAATACTGTTTATCATGATGTTCTTACCCAACAAGCTATGAATGATCCTTATCTTCGTACTCCTGATTTACCAAATCCTTACGATTCTTCTTTATTGATGTCTCCTCGCTATAATGCTAATAAGCTAAAAGTCGGTATTGAATACCACTTTGACAGTTTAACATCTCGTTAATGTGGGTATTGAATGCATTAGGTTTGAGAGACGTTCCGTGGAACGTCTCTATAATAGTAGAAGTTTAATTTTTGTGTTTCATGGGGCTGATAAATTCTGGATTTTGGATGCTTTAATTTGTTGATTGTTAATTTTTTGATTATGAATTTAGTGTTCCAACTCGCAATCCCATAATAATTAAATCTCTTTCTACACTATCTAAATCGGCTATTTTGGGCAAATGTCCCCAATGTTGAAAACCAAATTTTTCAAAGAGTTTTAAACTGGGGTGATTATGGGCAAAAATGAAGCTGACTAAAGTTTTTAAACCTAAATTTGGACTTTCGGTAATTGCTTTAGTTAACAGTTGTTTTCCTAAACCTTGGTGTTGAAAATCTGGGGAAATGTAAATACTAATTTCGGCTGTGGAATGATAGGCGGGTCTGCCATAAAATGATTGAAAACTCAACCACCCGCCAATTACACCATCTACCTCAATTATCCATAGAGGACGTTGTGAGGGTACTCGTCCTTGAAACCAAGCCATGCGACTTTCCACAGACACAGGTTCTAAATCGGCGGTGGCCATGCGGCTAGGCACCGCAGCGTTATAAATTTCTACAATTGTTGGTAAGTCTGTTTCGGTGGCATGGCGGATGATCATTGCGGCTTTCTGGGCAAATTCTTGGTAAAATATTTACAAATAATACACTTTGACATACTCACCGACCTGAAGGCAAGGTGATTCTTGACGCTTCACCGACTGACGCTAACTGTTGCTAGTCTGATTCTGTCTCTGCGTCCGTTTAGAGTCGTGGCAATGCCCTATCCCGACTTTATTGATATTTTTTGCGGCGTTCTCATCTCGGTCGTGTTCAGTCCCACAATTCAAGCATCGAACTGACCTGGCTGTTCTGACTTGGGATGGAATTTATCGAGATTTTGAAGGTTGGAATCAGGACACAAATTTGCGTCAAGGGTTCAAAAATTCAACTGTTTGGTTTTACCAAGTTTTAGCACGCAAAATTGGATATGTACGAATGCAGCAATGGATTGATAAAGTCGGTTATGGCAACCGTCAAATTGGTACGTCCACAGATATTGATCGTTTTTGGTTGCAAAGACCATTAAAAATTACACCCAAAGCGCAAATTGATTTTTTGCAACGTTTGTATCAAGGTAATTTACCGTTTTCAAAACGGACAATGGATGTTGTTAAAGATATTATGGTGCGTGAACAAACTCCAGATTACACACTGCGGGCTAAAACGAGATGGTTAAGTAGTAATAAACCGCAAATAGGTTGGTTTGTTGGTTATTTGGAAAGAAACAACAATGTCTACTTTTTTGCTACAAATATTGATATCAATAAACCAGATGATTTACCTGCCCGAATCGAGATTACACGCAGCATTTTAAAGTATTTGGGTTTATCATAATGTTATGAATTTGTGTTCAAAATCGGATTTTGTATAACTCGAATAATTCTCCTAATTGACGTTTTACTATTTTAGCACCTGCGGTTTTAATAGTTTTTTCCCATTCAGATACAGGTTCTAGAAATACTTCAGCACCTAAATAAGTTTCCAAAACTGCCCAATCTTCGGCTAAAGGTTGTGCTGAATTCAGAATGTCAAATACAAAATGTCCTCCAGGTTTTAATACCCGTTTAACTTCTAGTAATACAAGACTCCAATATTCTAGGGGAAAATAACAACTAAATCCGGTAGCTATTACTAAATCAAATTGTTCGGCAGGATGGTTTAAGTGGTGTGCTGTCCCTAATTCTACACCTTTGAAAAGTTTTGAGTTCAATTGTGAACCGCGGGAATTGAGAGTATCACGTGCTATGTTGCTAATTTCTTGCCCATAGAAATATGCTTGCCAATCTCGCCAAGGATATATTAAAAAACTGACACCGCAACCGATATCTAAGCAGTATTGGTTTTTTTGAGGTTGGGCAATTTCCCAGAATGGTGAAACAATTCTACTATTTAATATGCCTGTATTCCATTCTTGAAATATTGGCATTGCTTTTACTTCATCTGGTACTTCAAAGGGTTGATTTTGATATTGTTTATTGAAGCGATATGCTACTTGGGTTATTATTTCTTGCCATTTATCGGAGTGGTTTATATTCGTTGTGTAAGGTTTTGATGTGGAATTTTTAGACATTATTTAATTTGGTAATGGGTAATGGGTAATGGGTAATGGGTAATGGATGAGAATTTTACCTATGACTAATGATATTAAACCTTGGCTAATAAAGGTGCAGCAGCTAGGAGGGTTTTTGTGTAGGGATGTTGGGGATTGGCGAAAATTTCTTTGGTGCGACCTAGTTCAACTATTTTACCACCATTCATAACGGCGATGCGATCGCACAAAAATCTCGCTAACCATAAGTCATGGGTGATAAACAAGTAAGTTAACTCGAATTCGGCTTTGAGTTGCAACATCAAATCTAGCACTTGTGTCTGTACACTGGCATCTAACATACTCACAGGTTCGTCACATATTACTAGTTTAGGATGAGTAATTAAAGCCCGTGCGATCGCAACTCGTTGTTGTTGTCCTCCAGATAAATCGGCGGGATAACGTTGATAATATAGTTCTGCTGGTGTTAATCCCACTTTTTCTAACATCCACATCACCTTTTCTTTGGCTTTTTCAGCATTCGCTAAATTGTGAATTAATAAAGGATCACCTATACTTTGTCCCACGGTCATGGCTGGATTTAAGCAAGCATGGGGATCTTGAAATATCATTTGAATTTGTCTGCGAGAAGAACGAATTTCTTGACGAGATATTTTAGTTAATTCTTGTCCTAGAAATTCAACTTTTCCAGATGTAGGACGAATTAATTGTAAGATTGTTCTGGAAAGTGTACTTTTCCCACAACCTGATTCTCCTACTAATCCTAATATTTCGCCTGGATATAATTCTAAATCAATGCCATCTACAGCTTTAATTGTTTGACCTGTTCCTTTAAATAGCCGTTCAATAAAATTCGGTTCAATGGTGTAATGTTGTTTGAGTTCTGTAATTTTTAAAATGGGATTTGCCGTTTCTATTCCCTGTTCCCTGTTAAGAGTTCCCTCTTCTTTTTGAATATGTAAAGCTGCTTTTAATAGGGATTGGGTATATTCATGTTGGGGATTACTAAATACAGATGATGTTTTTCCCATTTCTACCATTTTGCCTTGATACATGACACCAATGCGATCGCAATATTCGGCTACCATTGCCAAATCATGGGAAATTAATAATAATCCCATGTTGTCCTCTGCACACAATCGCGTCAATTCTTGTAAAATCTGGGCAGAGACGGTTACATCCAAGCTAGTTGTGGGTTCATCAGCAACAATTAGTTTAGGATTAAGAAGTAAAGCGAGTGCGATCGCAACCCGTTGACGCATCCCTCCGCTAAACTCATGGGGGTACTGATTCCAGCGATTAGCAGGAATTTTCACCTTTTCTAAAGTTGCTAAAGCTTTTTCCTTTGCTTGCTGTGTGGATAATTCCGGCGAATGTGCTTGTAGAGTTTCTAGACAATGATTGCCAATGGTCATCAACGGATCAAGGCGTGTCATCGGGTCTTGAAAAATTAAAGCGACAGCTTCACCGCGAAATTTCCTTAATTGAATAGGCGTTAAATTTAATACAGATTCTCCCTGAAAAATTACTTTTCCTTCTACCTGACTGGAGGAAGGCAACAAACGCATTACTGCCCGTCCAATGGTAGATTTACCACAACCAGACTCTCCCACCAAACCCATCCGTTCACCAGTTTTGAGAGTAAAAGATACATCATCAACCGCCCAACTTACTTCTTCTCTGTGACGTTGTGGATAAGCTACGCGCAAATTTTCAATACTAAATAAGGATTCACTCATAAATATTTACCAACTTTAATAAATTCCTGGACGGGAGAATTTGCCTAATTTGTAAAAATATATCCAATAATTGTTACCAAAGGGGTTTGTGTTTTGAAAAGCTACTAGATATTTTAGTAGAGTAACAACAGCTTACCTAAAAAATATCTATGAAAGCAGATGTTGTTAGGTTTTTCCTAACTTTACACTAGCCACAACCTTAGCCACTTGGTCATATCCCCGAAGCGATCGCACATAATCACCCTAAAGTTGCTATGATGATCGCGTATTTCCCTCAGTAGTAGGAAATAGGGAATAAGGAATAGGTAGAATTTATTATTCTTCTAACTCCTGACTTCTTTCTAATTCTTCCTCCTGACTCCTAACTCCTGACTCCTTCTAAATTATGCTTTACCCCGTTGTTTGGAAAAATAACTCAGTTTTACTAATCGACCAAACCCGCTTACCAAATGAGTATACTGTGGTAGAAATTAACCGCAGTGAAGACATGGCTGAAGCAATCAGAACTATGATTGTCAGAGGTGCGCCGGCGATTGGTGTAGCAGCGGCTTATGGTATATATTTAGGTGCCAGAGAAATAGAAACCAGCGACAGACAAGAATTTTTAAACCGATTAGAAAAAGTTGCCCAGTTATTGCGTTCTACCCGTCCCACAGCAGTAAACTTATTTTGGGCTATAGGTAGAATGATGCAAACCGCCTATGAAACTTTAGGAACAATCGCAGAAATTAAACAAATACTCCTAGAAACTGCCCAAACTATCAACGCTGAAGATATCCAAACCTGTCAACAAATAGGTGATCATGGTTTACAAGCTTTACCAAAAACTCCCGAAAAGTTAACCATACTTACTCACTGTAACGCCGGTGCTTTAGCAACTGCTGGTTATGGTACTGCATTAGGTGTAGTGCGTTCAGCTTGGAGAGAAGGAAGATTAACACGAGTATTTGCAGATGAAACTCGTCCGCGTTTACAAGGCGCAAAACTCACCGCTTGGGAATGTGTACAAGAAGGAATTCCTGTAACACTTATTACTGATAATATGGCCGCACACTGCATGAAACAAGGTTTAATTGATGCAGTTGTCGTCGGTGCTGATAGAATTGCCGCAAATGGGGACACTGCTAATAAAATCGGAACTTACAGTTTAGCCATTGTTGCTAAAGCCCATAATATTCCATTCTTCGTTGCAGCACCTATTTCTACCATTGATTTTGCTTTAGCTAAAGGTAGTCAAATTCCCATTGAAGAACGTCATTCAGCAGAAATTTATCAAGTTGGCGACACTATTATTACACCTTCAGGAGTGGAATTTTATAACCCAGCCTTTGATGTCACTCCCGCAGATTTAATAACAGCCATTATTACAGAAAATGGTGCTTTTGCTCCTGGTGAGTTGGTAAAATGCCATACTATTTTTCAATAAAGACTCAATAAATTATGGACGTTTTTTAGTTATAGTCTATTCAGCAACAGAAGACGACACTAAAACAACATCACCAAATTTATAATTAAATTCTTGATGAAGAAAATCAATGGAAGTTTTCTTGGCTAATATTAATCATCTTGAAAGTGTTTCGATACTATTTGATAAGTATCGTGTTTTTTACAATCAGCCATCAAACCTTGAAGCTGCCAAAAATTTTCTCAAAGAACGTTTCAATAATAATGACTCAGTTGTGTTTGCTGCTAATGACAATGGGAAATTAGTGGGATTTACTCAACTTTATCCCAGCTTTTCTTCAGTGTCGATGAAACAAGTATGGATCTTAAACGATTTATATGTAGAAGAGTTGTATCGTCGGAGAGGAATTGCAAATTTATTGATGAATGTAGCAGAAGAATACGCAAAAAAAAGTGGAGCTATTAGAGTAAGTTTAGCTACTCAAATTTCTAACGTAACCGCGCAAAAGCTCTATGAATCTAGAGATTACATTAAAGATGAAGAATTTTACCATTATGCTTTGGGGTTACATTAGTGGCATAAAACTCAATGCTAGATGTAACCTTAAATATCTTAAATATATAGATTAAACAGAAGTATCACATTCTGTCAAAAAAGTGAATCTAGCATTTACAAAGTGGAAAAACTTCCCATGAAAAAATTAATTTCTAAACTTTCCTTAATTCTTTCCTGCATCTCTTTTGTTAGTTGCACTAATTCACCAACTAATACTGCTGCACAATCTCAACCAGAAACCTCTACAAAATCTGTAAGAGAAACTCAAACGAATACAGAAACAGAAACTCCAGTTGAAACAAAATCCCCATCTCCAAGTATTAGCAATACGACCATAAAAAATCCTAAGCCTATTAGGAAATTACCAAAACAGCCACAAATTGGGACGGTTAAAGAATTAGTAAATGGTGATTTACTATGTTACGTCACCCTAGTAGATAAAAAAGGTATTGAAAATCAAGTTGGTGCAAGTTTTGATATTTGTGCAGAAGAAGGAAAATTTTTAAATAAGCAAGTACGCGCTGTTTACACAATAGAATCAGTAAATGATTGTCAAAGTGCTGAACCATGCGGCAAAACTCGCCAAGAATCTATAATCACAAAAATGGAAGTTTTAGATGAGAAAACATCGTCTGAACCTAAAAATGTTACATCAGCAAGTATGATCTTGGGAAATGAAATTATCAGTGGAGAAGTAACCACAGAAAAATCTCCGTCTGCAAGTAATCAAACCCAAACTATAAGTAATGGTGAATGGACAATTACGACAGGTAATCATGACTCTTGGACAGGAGTTAATAATACAGGAAATATTAGTTATAAAGGATGTGATATCAAAGGTAAATGTATTGAATTAACAGGTGGTAAAATTTCTTGTCGAGATGGTCAATGTGTTACAGGGTGGACAAATGGAGATTATATCTATATTTTAGAACAACCAATTACAGAAGACGGAAATGCTGAATCAATACTAATCGTCAAAAAAGGTGATACGGAAATTCTTAAAGCTACAGGATTGAAAGCTGGTAACAGGTGATAATTGACAAATAAAAAAGCTCACGAGAGTTTGGAAACCCAGTGGCTCCTAGTCCTGAGAGAAAAACGACACAGCGGGCTTTAGCCTACAGTATCCTTAATCCCTGCTATCATGGTTCTCAGCTTATTTTTTTATAACCATAAATTCACAGACGTGATAAACTTTCGCATAACTGCACAGTCCAGGCGTTTTGAGTTATTACCAAATCAAGCCTGAGTTTACTTAACTTTAAATTCCCAAAAACTTGTTATGCCTATTTTAGATTCCAAAGGTCGGTTATTCGGCAAAATCAACTTACTCGATTTAGGTGCTGCGCTGGTAATCTTGCTAGTGATAATTGGTATCTTTATTTTTCCCGGAACTTCCGGTTCTGTAGCTCAAGTCGGTACAAAAACACTACCTATAGAAGTAGACTTAGTAGTGCGTGGTTTAAACATCCGCGATCCTGAACAATTATTTAAACAAGGATTTAGCAAAGGCGGTAAAACAAATGTCATCATCCGCAATCAACCCTATGGTCAAATAGGGATTAAATCCATTCAACAACTAGAAAGAACAATTACTGTTCCTCAACCAGATGGTTCAGTCAAAGAATTAGCAGATCCTAGAGTAAATAATTTTAGTACAGATTTTCTCTTGACTTTAGAAGGAAAAGCTCAAGTTACCGACAACGGACCAGTTTTAGGTAATAGTAAAGTAAAAATCGGGATGCCTTTTGAATTAGAAGGTTTTAACTATAACTTCAACGCTTCCGTAATTGATATTCGCTTAAAAGATAAATAATATTTTGGTGAGTGGTGATTGGTGATTAGGAAAATTACTTCCTCATCTCCCTCATCTCCCTCATCTCCCTCATCTCCCTCATCTCCCTCATCTCCCTCATCTCCCCAATCCCCATTCCCCAATTACCCATCTAATAAAGTTAAAAATTTACGAATTAATCCAATTGTTACCGCTGGTAATTCTAATTGCGGTGTTAATCCCACATTTTCCAAAGGTTGAAAATATCGAATAGCTTGGGGATTAATTTCTGCAAATCGCCGACCAATTTCTGGCCCAGTAAATTGTGATTTTTGTCCCCAAATAATAGCAGTGGGAGTTGTTAACTGTTGAATGTAAAGAGACAAATCAAAGCACAAATCTCCACGGACAAAAGATAGTGCTGCATATTCAGCATTCGGTTGTTGGGCAGATTGTAAATAGGCATCTACTAACTCTTGATAGACTCGATTAGAGTAGGCAAATTGTCGCTGCTCTAAAAAACTGCGAATCCCTGCATCAGTAGCAATTCCCGTACTATACAGTAATCGGTCAACCAAAGGCACGCTAACTAACTGGGCAAAAAAACTGCGGGAGTAGTCTTGTCCAAAATCCGAAAGTCCAGCAGGACTAATTAGAATTAAAGATTTAAATAAATCAGGATGGGAAATTGCCACTCTAATCACAAATGCTGCCGTCAGAGAAGAAGCTACAACCGTCACCCTTCCTGTGCAGGTTTGTTCAATAAACTCCCGAATTGTCGTTAAATAATCTTCAATTTTGTAATTGCGTTGTGGATGTTCAGACTCACCCCAACCAATTAAATCTGGTGCAATCACCCGATATTCAGCCGCAAAAGCAGGAAATACTTTCGACCATTCATAAGCAGAAGACCCACCACCAAAACCATGTAAAAACAGCAAAGTTTCTCTGTCAGGTTTTGTACTTCTATCCTGCCAAGGTGTGTCAGTAGCACTATTATATACCATTTTACCTAATGAGGTATTGATGAAGCGTTGCTCAAATCCCAGTAATTGCAACATAAGTATTTATTGTGGTTGTTTTGACTAAATAGCATTTGTAGCACTGAGGTTGAGCCAAAGTGCTGACTGACGGTAAACTCCTAACTCTTATTGATTATCAGCCAACTAACCACAGTAGAACTTCTGACTTTTGTTAGATTAAGAAAATGTAAAATTACGAGATTACTTTTAAAGATTTTGTGTTGATTTTTTGATGATACAGATAAATTATGTTGAAACTACCAGTCAATAAAGTTTTTTGATAGGACTGGATATAACAATACTGATGAACACCTATGTGGTTTTTATGGTAATCTAACAGGAAAATCACCGTTAACTCTGAGCGTTAAAGATAGCTGGAAAGCTGAAATAAATCGGCATTACTGATTCTATTTGTATATGCTAAAACAAGAGCTTTTTTATTGACGTGGTTACTGTCTAGGAATGGTAAAGCAGGGTGTCATGGTAAATCAAGCTACTCTTCAATTAGAACAAGTACAAAAGCTGGAAAAGACTAACTTTCAGCTTGATAGCTCTGATGTACCTAACCAAATTGTTACTTCTGTAGGACAGGATCAAGTTGATGAAGATTTTGATGCCAAGCAGGTAATTTTACCCAGATGCATTCGTTTAAATTTGGATCATTTGAAATCTTATGAAATAGTAGACAACCAATTTAAACGATACGGCATTATTTTTAATAATTGTTTAGCTGTACAACCTTCAAATCCAGCTTTTCCAAGGCACTCAGGACTAAACCTTTTAATGGGATCTCCCAAAAATGGATTATTAGAAGTTGCTTTCTTACGTCCTGTTAACTGGGTTAGTGCCTTAGTGACTAGCTCACAGCGATTAGTTGTTGATGCCTACGACGAAGATGATAAATTACTGGATGAATCAGTTCTCCCCGCTGGTAATGTTGTAAATTCTGGGTCGGACATACCTCCAAATACTATGCTATCCGTAACAGCAAATTACATTCAAAAAGTAAGCTTCTGTTGTTTTGATGGACACTTCACCCTTGATGAATTTAAGTTTTGTTTTTCTCACTGACCAAAAGTAGGGTGTGGGTTGTAGGGAAAGATAGTTTTTCCCGCACACCACACACTTAAAAGTACAAGTCCAGATACCTCACTTCGTTCAGGACGCTTGACGATTTATTGATGGAGAAAAAATGTAGTTCGAGAAGCGTAGCACGAGAAATACAGTGTGCTGATTTGAACCCTGATTTTAATTATCGGGTTCCCTACACCCCTTTAATCTGAGCAATTAAATGAGGGAATAGTGAAGAGACTAATAACTGATTAAGTAGTTTTGTAATCAAATAGGTAAAAAATTGTGGTACAGGCTTCGTCTTCTTGGCGGCAATTAATTAACCAGTTTCCAGATTTCAAGGTAGGAAGCCAAAAGCAGCGAAATTTAAAACGTTTCTCTGAACCTGGAAGCATTCTTGGTTTCTTGACAATCGTTGTTACTATGCTGTTTTGGAACTGGAAGTTGTTGTTAGCACTTGCCGTTGGTATTCTAGTAATGCTTGTGGCTTACTCAATACCTAAATGGAACTGGCAACTAAGTTGGTTAGAAATACGCAGGTTTTTAAATAGTGCCAATAGTCGGTTGGCTTTAGCTGTAACCAGTGGCGGTATTGCGACTGTAATTAGTTATATAGCTGCTGAAATCTGGGTTGATTCCCCAAGTCATTGGCTGGCTGTTGCAACTATTGTCCAAGGTGTGGGGACACTGCTGACTTTAGTTTTGTTGGTTTGGCAAATCTTCAGCCTTCAAGGAAATCGAGAGGAAGAATATTTTGAGCAGTTGTTGAATAATTTAACAGAAACAGATTCCTTAAAGCGGTTGATTGCTGTGCGGCAACTGGCTAAATTTAGCACTCGTAAACAAGTTAATCCTTCAGTACAGAAAGAAGTTGTTGAATGCTTAGGACTTTTATTGAGTAGGGAAGAAGAAGCAGTAATTCGGGAAGCGGCTTTAAATAGTTTGCAAACTTTGGATGGATTGCAAATGCTAGTCTCCAGCAGTAGCAAATCTCTTATTTGACTAAAAAAAGGTGAGCCATTTGGCCCACCCTAAAAAAATAAGAGAAATAAACTATTGCTAATTAACCCAACAATGCGATCGCTTTAGCTAATACATTATCAACAGTGAAGCCAAATTTTTCCATACAAGTACCACCAGGAGCAGAAGCACCAAAACGATCAATGCTCACAGTATCACCTTCGGTGCCGACATATTTATGCCAACCGAAACTGCTGGCAGCTTCTACAGAAAGACGCTTGGTAACTGCTTTAGGTAGAACAGATTCTTTGTAAGCAGCATCTTGGGCATCAAATAAATCCGTGGAAGGCATGGAAACAACACGGACTTTTTTACCTTGTGCTGTTAACTTTTCAGCAGCACTTACACATAGGCTTAATTCTGAACCAGTACCAATCAAGATGAGGTCAGGTGTACCAGCACAATCTACAACAGTATATGCGCCTTTTTTCACGCCTTCAACTGATGTACCTGCTAAGTTAGGAACATTTTGACGGGTGAATGCCAACAAAGTAGAAGCTTGTGCCTTAGACTTCTCAATTGCGACTGTGTAAGCTCCTGAACATTCGTTTCCGTCTGCGGGACGAATTACGGTTAAATCAGGAATAGCTCGCAGAGAAGCTAGTGTTTCAATGGGTTGGTGAGTCGGTCCATCTTCACCTTGTCCGATGGAATCGTGAGTCATTACCCAAATTGACCCAGCTTGAGACAAAGCAGCCAAACGAATGGCAGCACGCATATAGTCGGTAAAAATTAGGAAGGTTGCACCGTAGGGAATCAATCCCGAACCGTGTAGCGCCATCCCGTTACAGATTGCGCCCATACCATGTTCCCGCACCCCAAAGTGAATGTTACGGTTTTGGTATTGTCCCTTTTGGAAATCACCAGAACCCTTGAGTTCGGTGAGGTTAGAGTGGGTTAAATCTGCTGAACCACCGATTAATTCAGGTAAAACAGCTGCCAATTTATTCAGGCAGGTTTCTGAATGTTTACGGGTGGGTAGTGGCTTATCTTCTGGGGTGTAGGTGGGTAGAACTTTATCCCAACCTTCGGGTAATTTACCACTGATGAAACGCTCAAATTCAGCAGCTTCGGCGGGATACTTAGCTTTGTAATTAGTTAAGGCTTTGTTCCAGTCACTTTCGTAATCGGCACCACGTTCTACGGCTTTGCGTGTGTGGTTGAGGACATCGCTGGGGATTTCAAATGGTGCATATTCCCAACCTAAGTTTTTACGAGTCAAGGCTGTTTCATCTCCACCCAAAGCGGCACCGTGAATACCAGCGGTGTTTTGCTTGTTGGGAGAACCATAACCAATGGTGGTTGTCACCTTAATCATGGTGGGCTTGTCGGTGACAGCTTTGGCAGCTTCGACGGCTTTGGAGATTGCGTCTAAATCGGTGTTACCATCTTTAACGTGGAGGACGTGCCAACCGTAAGCTTCAAATCGTTTAGAAACATCTTCTGTGAATGCTACATCTGTAGAACCATCAATAGAAATATGGTTATCGTCGTACAGAGCAATCAGCTTACCTAAGCCATAGTGACCGGCTAAGGAAGCAGCTTCACCGGAAATACCTTCCATGTTGCAACCATCACCAAGAATTACATAGGTGTAGTGGTCTACAATCTTGGCATCGGGTTTGTTGAATTTAGCGGCTAGATGTGCCTCAGCCATAGCCAAACCGACGGCGTTAGCGATACCTTGACCCAATGGTCCAGTGGTTACTTCCACACCAGCGGTTTCAAAGTTTTCTGGATGTCCAGGAGTTCTAGAACCCCATTGCCGGAATTGTTTGATATCTTCGATGGTGACGCTATCGTAGCCTGTCAGGTACAGCATGGCATACTGCAACATACAGCCGTGACCAGCAGATAGGACAAAGCGATCGCGGTTGAACCATTTGGGATTTTTGGGGTTATAGCGCATGAAGCGATCCCAAAGGACAAAAGCCATTGGAGCCGCGCCCATCGGCAATCCGGGGTGTCCCGATTTGGATTTTTCTATGGCATCAACAGCCAAAAAGCGGATCGAGTTAATACAAAGTTCTTCGAGGGATTGGGTTGCAACAGCCATAATCTCTTGTTTTTAACGACGGGTTAGCACTCTTTGTAGCTTTCTAATTCTGGGGTCATTATAAAGTGATCCCACCATTCTCATCATCCCATTCCTACTTGTAGATGGACAAGCGGGATCTTCTGAGTTTCTGGTGATGAATAGAGCTAATAATTGGGTTATGCCGAACCCTTGGTTCAGCTGGGAATGATATATATAATACTTTCCGCAGGTTCACTTCAGGAGGCAGCAGGCAAGGAGTAGGGAGCAGGGAGCAGGGAGCAGGGAAAGGAGGGGAAGCAGATTTTTATCAATGTCTAATTCCCCATGCCCAATTCCCAAAATTATTGGTATTTCTTAAAGGCTAGGGTAACATTATGACCACCAAATCCAAAGGAATTGGATAGTGCTACATCTACTTGTTGAGCGCGGCTAACATGGGGTACATAATCTAAGTCACAACCATCATCAGGATGATCTAGATGGATGGTTGGGGGAATTCGGTCATTTGCGATCGCTAAAACTGTAGCTACTGCTTCAATCCCACCTGAACCTCCTAACAAATGACCTGTCATGGATTTGGTGGAACTAATTGCTATCTTATAAGCATGAGCGCCCAAAGCTTTTTTAATTGCTGCTGTTTCTGTGACATCATTGGCTGGGGTGCTAGTTCCATGAGCATTGATGTAACTAATCATTTCTGGAGTCAGTTTAGCGTCTTTGAGCGCCAGTTCCATCGCTCTGGCTGCACCTAAGCCACCGGGTACTGGGGATGTCATATGGTAAGCATCACAGGTCATACCATAACCGATCATTTCTCCATAAATACGAGCGCCGCGTTGGAGAGCGTGTTCTAATTCTTCCAGAATTAAAATTCCCGAACCTTCACCCATAACAAAGCCATCCCGATCTTTGTCAAATGGACGACAAGCCGTATCGGGGTTATTTTTTGTGGAAAGCGCCCTGGCTGCGGCAAATCCAGCTACAGACAATGGTGTAATGGCAGCTTCTGACCCCCCACAAATCATGGCTTGAGCATAGCCGTTTTGAATCAAACGAAAAGCATCACCGATAGCGTTTGAACCAGCCGCGCAAGCTGTTACAGAACAGGAATTAGGCCCTTTAGCTCCGGTGTGAATTGCTGTTAATCCTGCTGCCATGTTGGCAATCATCATGGGAATCATGAATGGACTACAGCGGTCTGGACCCCGATTGAGGTAGACTGTTTGCTGATCTTCTAATACTTTAATGCCACCAACACCTGAACCGATCATGACACCTATCTGTTCAGCATTGAGGTCATTGATAATTAATTGCGCGTCTGATATAGCCTGTTTAGCAGTTGCGATCGCAAATTGGGCAAACCGATCCGTGCGCTTGGCTTCTTTGCGCTCCATATATTTATGAGGATCAAAGTTTTTCACTTCCCCCGCAATCCGACAGTCATGTTTAGACGCATCAAAAGCTGTGATCTGGTTTATACCATTGCGTCCACTTAACAATCCTTCCCAATATTCAGATGATGTGTTACCAATAGGTGTAATCGCGCCAACACCCGTTACAACAACGCGTTTACGTTTATAGTCTGTCATGATTCAGTTAAAGGTGGCGAAAAAGCAGCAGGCAGAACAATGCAGAACAGTATAGAGGCTGGGAACAGTGAACAGTGAATATTGAACAGCGACCAGTAAATAGTGATAACCGATAACTGACTCATCTCCCCAGTCCCCAGTTCCTAATCCCCAGTCCCTAAGAACTTTTAGGCAGATGTAGCAACGTGAGCGTTGATGTAGTCTACAACCTCTTGTACTGTTAAAATCTTTTCGGCATCTTCATCAGGAATTTCGATCTCAAATTCTTCTTCCAAAGCCATTACCAATTCCACTATATCTAGAGAATCAGCGTTTAAATCTTCTGTAAATGAGGCATTTGGAACTACTTTAGTCTTATCGTCAATATCTAGCTGTTCGATGACGATGTCCTTTACTTTTTCAAAAATATCAGCTTGGCTCATAGATAAAAGTCCTTAACAAGTTGCTATGATCTGCTCTTTATGGGAGATGATTTTTTGAGCATATACATCTTATCGGAAAGCGTGATCCTCAGTACAGTTATTAGTAATTAGCGGAAAAAAACAGGAAGTAGGAGGCAGAAAAGCTGCTTTTATAAGCTATTCATTTTAGATAAACATGGACATATAAGCTCTAAAACAAATATAATCTTATGCTATCACCAATGCTAAAATACGCTTACTACCCCGGTTGTGTTGCTCAAGGAGCCTGTCGGGAACTGTATTTATCAACTCAGGCGCTCACACACGCACTCGGTATTGAATTAATTGAACTCAAAAAAGCTTCTTGCTGTGGTTCAGGTACATTTAAAGAAGACTCCCAATTGCTGGAAGATACAGTTAACGCCAGGAATATTGCTTTAGCAGAAGAATTAAATCTACCACTTTTGACACATTGTAGCACTTGTCAGGGTGTTATTGGTCATGTTGACGAACGTTTGAAAGAATCCCAATCAACCAACCCCGCTTATTTGAATCAGGTTAATGGACTGTTAGCAAAAGAAGGTTGTTCACCTTATCAGGGAAGCACAGAAGTTAAACATCTGCTTTATGCCTTAGTAACAGATTATGGCTTAGAGAAAATTAGCCAGCGTGTTACCCGCAAGTTAAGTGGAATCAAGTGTGCAGCGTTTTATGGCTGTTATCTCCTCCGCGCTCAAACATCCATGCCCTATGATGATCCATTCCAACCAGAAGCTATGGAAAATGTCTTTCGGGCAGTAGGTGCAACACCTATTTATTATCGTGGACGCACTCAATGTTGTGGTTGGCCTTTATCTAGCTATGCCACTACAGAATCTTTCAAAATGGCAGGTATGCACATTCAAGAAGCATTAGTCGCTGGTGCTGATTGTATTGTTACACCTTGTCCCTTATGCCATTTAAACTTAGATTCTCGTCAGCCAGAAGTAGAAAAAGTAATTGAGAAAAGGTTGGGTTTACCAGTATTACATTTACCTCAATTAATTGCTTTGGCACTGGGAGTTAGTCCCAAAGAACTTGGTTTAGAACGTCATATTGTTTCGACAAAACCATTATTAGAGAAATTGGGATTTTAGTTTAGCCGTAACCTATGTTCTGTTTATTACTCAATAGGTTTGCTTTAACCCTTCATGATTGGAAATCTTCTTTAATCTCAGCCTATTTCGCCTCAGAAACGCATAAACTAACGGTTGGTTCAGAACTCAACTGAAAAGTCTGAACCCTTAAACACGATACAAACAAAGGACGAAGCAGAAATGACAAAATTTCTGGATACCGCTATTGAAGCTATTGTCGCCCGCGAAATTCTTGACTCACGGGGAAGACCAACTATTGAAGCTGAAGTACATTTGGCTAATGGTGCAGTAGGACTAGCGCAAGTTCCTAGCGGTGCTTCGACAGGTACTTTTGAAGCCCACGAACTGCGAGATGGTGATAAAAGCCGTTATGGTGGCAAAGGGGTACTCAAAGCAGTACAGAATGTGAAAGAAGCATTAGCACCCCAATTGTTAGGCTTGGATGCCCTAGACCAAGAATCATTAGATAAAATGATGATTTCTTTGGATGGTTCACCCAATAAAGCTAATCTAGGTGCAAATGCAATTTTGTCGATTTCACTAGCAGCTGCTAAAGCTGGTGCTGAGTCTTTGGGAATTCCTTTGTATCGCTATTTGGGTGGTCCTTTGGCAAATTTGCTACCTGTACCTTTGATGAATGTGATCAATGGTGGGGCGCACGCAGCTAATAATGTCGATTTCCAAGAGTTTATGATTGTACCCGTCGGTGCGCCTTCGTTCCAGGAAGCTTTGCGTTGGGGTGCGGAAGTGTTTGCAACTCTCAGTAAGGTTTTGGATGATAAAGGTTTGCTAACAGGTGTTGGTGATGAAGGTGGTTTTGCACCTAACCTGGAATCTAACCAAGTGGCTTTAGAATTATTGGTAGCTGCTATTAAACAAGCTGGTTACAAGCCTGGGGAAGAAGTTGCTTTAGCTTTAGATGTGGCAGCAAGTGAGTTTTACAAAAATGGGCAGTATGTTTATGATGGTAAACCCCATAGCCCAGTTGAGTTTATTGATTATTTAGGGCAGTTGGTTGACCAATATCCGATTGTTTCCATTGAAGATGGTTTACATGAGGAAGATTGGCAAAGCTGGCAATTACTGACTCAGAAGTTGGGTTCACGAGTGCAGTTGGTGGGTGATGATTTATTTGTTACTAATGCTACTCGCTTACAAAAAGGGATTGAGCAAAAAGCAGGTAATTCGATTTTGATTAAGTTGAATCAAATCGGTTCACTGACTGAAACTTTAGAAACCATTGATTTAGCTACTCGCAACGGTTTCCGGTCAGTCATTAGCCACCGTTCTGGTGAAACAGAGGATACAACCATTGCTGATTTGGCTGTAGCTACTCGCGCAGGTCAAATTAAAACTGGTTCTCTTTGTCGTAGTGAACGGGTAGCAAAATACAATCGTTTACTCAGAATTGAAGATGAATTAGGCGATCGCGCTGTTTATGCTGGTACTGTGGGTTTAGGACCGAAATAGGTGACAGGTGACAGGTGACAGGTGACAGGTGACAGTGAAGAAAGCAGGGGTGTAGGGGGAGAATATTAACTTTTGCCTTCTGCCTCCTGCCTTCTGCCTCCTGCCTCCTATGGATAAAATCCGACTTTGGGCAATCCCAAAGTTTCATCCCAGCCTAGCATCAGGTTCATACACTGAATTGCTTGTCCAGCTTGACCTTTAATCAGGTTGTCAATGGCTGACATGACGATGACGCGGCCTGTGCGTGGGTCTACTTCTATGCCGATATAGCAAGCGTTACTGCCACAAGCCCATTTAGTTTGGGGGTAAGTGCCACTATTACAGATTTTTACCCATGGAGAATTACGGTAAAAAGCGGTGTAAATTGTGATTAAATCATCACGAACTAAACCGGGATCTCGCAGTGTAGCGTAGACGGTGGCTAATATTCCCCGCACCATAGGAATGAGATGGGGTGTAAATTGGATTGTGACTTCGTGTCCTGCTAAGTCGCTACAAATTTGCTCGATTTCTGGGGTGTGGCGGTGACGGGCGACGTTATAAGCCCCTAGAGAGTTGTCTGCTTCGGCTAATAAGAGGTTAATTTTACCTTGTCTACCACCGCCAGATGTGCCAGATTTAGCGTCAATTATCGCTGTTTCTGGGACAATTAAGCCTTGTTTCAGGAGTGGTGAAAGGGCGAGTAGGCTGGCTGTGGGATAGCAACCAGGACAGCCAATGAGTTGAGATTCGGCGATGCGATCGCGGTACAATTCTGGTAATCCATAAACTGCTGTAGCTGCAATGCTGCGATCGCTTCTTTGTGTACCATACCAAGTTATATAAGTTGCTAAGTCACTGAATCTGTAATCTGCACTCAGATCCAGCACTTTACATCCTTTTTCTATAAGTTGGGGAGTGATTTGACAGGCTAAACCATTGGGTAAGGACAGAAACACCACTTCACATCTACTAGCAATGATTTCTGGATCTACCGCTTCAATTTTTAGGTTAATTATATTACCCAGATGGGGGTAAAGATCAGCAAAGGTTTTGCCGGCGCTGCTTTCACCACCTAAATAAACCAATTCAACTTCTGGATGATCCATCAAGAGTCGAACTAGTTGCACTCCGCCATAACCTGACGCGCCAACAATTCCAACTGGTACGCGCCTTAAATTACCCATGATCTGAAATCCTTATCCGCTTTTGGTTAATTCATTATCAACTATCAACAATCGAGCTATTAGCTCATTGGTGATCACCTATTTATTATTGAACTTTCGCTGCATTTTATAGCAAATAGCTGCTTTTAGTGTACTTATGAATTGATCTTTATCAAAAAATCACACTTATAGTGTGTAGAAATCTCTTACCAGTAAACATTATGTTCTTTATGTGACTGAAGATTCTCAACTCCAACAATTTGGCGAAACCGTTCGCAAAGTCAGAAAAGCCAAGGGTCTTTCCCAAGAACAGTTAGCAGAACTAGCAGGACTACATCGCAACTACATAGGTGGTGTTGAACGTGGTGAAAGAAATATTGCGTTGTTGAATATTATTCTGATTGCCCATGCTTTGGGAATGTCACCCAGTGAATTATTGCAAGGCTTAGATTAGATGGTATCTCCTTATTCTGGCATTCCCTTTGAAAAGTGGGCAGATAAAACTAAAGAACTGATAGCACAACATCCCCTAGATGTTAATGAGATTTATGAAATCATTCTTGATGTGTGGGATGAAATATTTGATTCTAGTATTACCAGTCGCGGATATAAAATAGGAAAAGATATATTTCCTAGTCCGCAAATTATTGGTTCACTATTACATGAATTGATTCCATTGGAATTATTTAGTAGATATCCTCATCTATGGCGACGAGAACAAAATACTACAGAAAAAGATTTAGTTTATATCCCAGATGACAGTTTTTCTATTGAAATTAAAACTTCTTCCAGTCCTCGTGGTTTTTTGGAAATAGGAGTTATGCACAAGAAAGCACTACTGGCAAAACCAAGAAGAGTAAATCAGTATACTATCTAATTATCAATTTTGATAATATAAAAAAGAAAACAAAAAAAATGGTAATTTATCGTTGACTCAGCCAAAAATAAGGCTTGTCCGTTTTGGGTGGATAGATCAAGAAGACTGGCAAGGACAAACAACTAAAACTGGACAACAAGCCAGATCAAGTTTAGATGTAAAACGCTACAAATTATTTGATTTACCTTTATCAAATAAGTGATAACTGTTTAAATGTACTCTTATTCTCACTCAAAAAATTATCAATTCTATTAGCAGCAATATCACAATAATCTTGACGAAGTGAGACGATAGACTTCATGTATCCATTTTTCACACCAATTTATATAATCATCTAATGGTAATGTATTTTTATATTCTTTACCAATATTATAAGGCGGGCTGGTAACAGTTAAATCAATTAATTCATCTGGTAAAAATGCCATTGCCTCTAAACAATCTAAATTATAAATAAGACAATTAGGGGCTTAAAAATAGGGTTTACCTAACAATTTAACTATCTCAGCACAATCCATAGCTTTAGACTCTGTGTATCTTAAGATTTTATACTTATATAGTATATATGAACTATTTTCTGTTAAGCAAAAGATAGATTAGTTATCTAGGACAATATCTGGTTTCGATAAACAAGCTACAATTTACAATAAGAAATTGTTAAAAAAATTTACGTTGGTAGCTGGAAATTTTCTGTGTCACAGCCTAAGACTAGCCAAGCCTTTGAATTTGATTCTATTGATGCCGCTTTAGCCGACCTGAAAGCTGGTCGTGTCATTGTGGTGGTAGATGACGAAAATCGAGAAAATGAAGGCGATTTAATTTGTGCTGCCCAATTTGCTACTCCTGACATGATAAATTTCATGGCGGTAGAAGCCAGAGGGCTAATTTGTCTAGCCATGACGGGCGATCGCCTGGACGAACTAGACTTACCATTAATGGTGAGTAACATTACAGATACTAACCAGACTGCTTTTACTGTCAGTATTGACGCTGGGCCTCACTTGGGCGTTAGCACTGGCATTTCCGCAGAAGACCGCGCCCGTACTATTCAAGTTACCCTCAATCCTGCCACACAGCCGCTGGATTTACGTCGTCCTGGGCATATTTTCCCGATTCGGGCTAAAGCTGGAGGTGTACTCAAACGCGCAGGACACACAGAAGCAGCAGTAGATTTAGCAAGATTAGCAGGATTATACCCCGCTGGGGTAATCTGTGAAATTCAAAATCCTGATGGTTCAATGGCAAGATTACAGCAGTTAATCGAATATGCTAAAACCCATAAACTTAAAATTATTAGCATTGCCGATCTGATCAGCTATCGTCTCCAAAACGATCGCTTGGTATATCGAGAAATAGTTACCAAGCTACCCAGTCAATTTGGTCAATTTGATATTTATGGCTACCGCCACACCTTAGATAATACTGACCATGTAGCGATCGTCAAGGGCGACCCAGCAAATTTCCGAGATGAGGCTGTGATGGTGCGGATGCATTCGGAATGTTTAACGGGTGATGCTTTAGGTTCTTTGCGCTGTGACTGTAGAATGCAGTTAAATTCCGCATTGAAAATGATTGAAAATGCTGGTCAAGGTGTGGTTGTTTACCTGCGTCAAGAAGGACGGGGTATCGGCTTGATTAATAAACTCAAGGCTTATTCTTTGCAAGATATGGGACTGGATACAGTCGAAGCAAATGAACGTTTGGGTTTTCCTGCTGATTTGCGCGACTATGGAATGGGGGCGCAAATACTTATGGATTTGGGGATTAAAAAAATTCGCCTAATTACCAATAATCCTCGTAAAATTGCTGGTGTGAAGGGCTACGGCTTGGAAGTTGTAGATCGAGTGCCTTTATTGATTGAAGCTAATGATTACAACTCTTATTACTTAGCAACTAAAGCCAAAAAGTTGGGACATATGTTGCTACAAACTTATCTGGTGACAGTAGCATTACATTGGGAAGATGAACCGGAATTAGTCACACAACGTTATGAGCGTTTAGAAAAATTGCGTCATTTAGCAAAAAATAATCATTTGCTGTTACAGGAAGAAGCTCGTCCGTTAGGAATCGCTCTATTTGATCAACCATCTTTAACTGTTCATTTAGGATTTGATCAGCCAAATATTGCCGATACTGATTGGTATGAACAGAAGGGGCATCCTTATTTACAAGCTATTTGTCAAATTTTGGATCAAATACTGAATTTACCCTATGTCCAGAAGTTAGATTTCTTAGTTTCTTCTGGTAGTGATCCTCTGACTAATTTGCAAGTACAGCTAGATCGTCAGGCTTTTAGTTCTGATGTACTACCCTCTTCTTTGAGCGATCGCTTGCAGACACAACAGATTTATAGTTTTAGTAAGTAGGATTGGCTAAATTTAAAAACATTGATAAAGCTCTAGCTTTACAGCTAGAGCTATTTGTTTATTTTTGTTTATTATTTCTGTATGCTTGAGTCATCCCACAAATAAAAGTAGATTGTTGAGAATTTACTATAAACTAGGCATTATTCTGTAATAAAATGTATAACTTATCCTGTTTGTAACAATTTGTGGGTAAGTGCAGATAGCGAATTAATCATAAAGTCATGCTTGTAGAATTTAGCGTAGAAAATTATCGTTCTTTTCAAGAAAAGCAAACATTAAGTATGGTAGCTGCTGAAGATGAAACCATGCTAAATAGTAACACTTTTCCTATGCCAAACACTGATAATTTACGCTTGGTTAAAAGTGCTGTAATTTATGGTTCAAATGCTTCAGGTAAAAGTAATTTACTCAAAGCTATGCAAACCCTGAAAAATCTTGTAATTAATTCGGCTAGTAGGATGCAATCTGGTGATAAATTACCTATTGAACCATTTAAATTAAATAGTGAATCTCCGAAACAACCCACCACATTTGAAGTAATTTTCATTCATAAAGGTACACGCTATGAATATGGGGTTTCTGCCAATCAAGAAAGAATTTATGAAGAATGGTTAATTGCATATCCAAATGAACGACAACAAAACTGGTTTTCTCGTCAATCTATGCCTGATAATTCAGAACTACAAATAGATGAATTATATCAATGGTCTTTTGGTAAAGGACTGAAGGGAGAGAAAAAAATTATTAGTAAATTTGTGCGGTATAATTCTTTATTTTTATCTCATGCTGCACAGAATAACCATCCTCAATTAACCGAAATATTTAAATTTTTTAGTGACCAGATAAATTTTCTTATCCATGGGTATACTGATATAGGTTTTCCCCTTAGTATTTTGAATAAAGATAGTTCTTTAAAACAGAAATTTGCTAAATTAATCACAGAGGCAGATATTGGCATTTCAAATATTGAGATTCAGATTGACCCCAGATTGACATCTGAAGAATTAAGTAAAATGAATCCTTTTCATCTCCAATTTATTAATCAAAAAGCTGACCTCCAATATATGGCTGAAGAAACTCTTGATACTCTTGAGGAATTTGATGTTATAACAATTCATAAAATGAATGATTCTGAAGAAGAAATAGAATTTGATATAACGGAAGAATCTACAGGAACACAACGTTTATTTGAAATAGCAGGATATTGGTTATATGTTTTACAAAAAGGAGAAATATTAATAATAGATGAACTAGATACAAGTCTGCATCCAGTTCTTTCTAAAGCATTAGTAAAAATGTTTAATGATCCAGAAATTAATAAAAATAATGCCCAACTAATATTTACAACCCATGATACATCTCTTTTAGATGCTGAGATATTTAGACCGGATCAAATTTGGTTGACCGAAAAAGATAAAAGTATGACAAAACTATATTCATTACTAGATTTTCGACCACGTGAAGATGAATCATTACAAAAAGGTTACTTACTAGGTCGTTATGGTGCTATTCCTTTTATTAATGGTTTAAGTATTTAGAGATTTAAAAAAATATGCCACGGGGAAAATCTACCAATAATCTAAAAAGAAGTTCAAGAAATCTAGAATCTAGAAGCTACTTTTTAATTGTAGTTGAAGGGTAAGAAACAGAATATAACTATTTTAAGTCTTTGGAACGTGAACTTAAATTATCAACAACTGATGTTAAAATAGTTTCTGCTTCTGGTGGTGATCCTCTTGAAATTGTTAATCAAGCTTATATATTATATCAAGAAAAACAACAGCAAAGTGATAAATTAGGTAAGCCAAAATATGATCAAGTATTTTGTGTATTTGATGATGATAACAAACCAGAGAAATATAAAAAAGCTCTCAGCACTGCAAAGAAATATAATTTTACTCCTATTACATCAATACCCTGTTTTGAATTTTGGTTTTTACTGCATTATTGCTACACTACCAGTCCATTTACTAGTTATAAAGAATTACGTCCCAAACTAGAATCAGAAATGAGAACAGCAGGTATTCTCAAGCAGGGAAAAAATTATGATAAAAGTGATAAGTCGCTATATGAAAAGTTAAAACCCAACCAAAAAACAGCAATTAATCACGCGATTAAATTAGAACAAAAACACCCTAACGAAGATGGATGTACAAACCCATCAACAAAAGTACATCTTCTAATTGAAGAACTAGAAAAACAAAAAGACTTTAAACCTTAAAATAAATATCTTATTTACCTTGTCGCAGTATTAACAGTTCTTAACTTACGAAAACTATGCAACTTATTAAAAAACTTATCAAAATCAAAACTTAACGGATCAACTTTCCCATTAGCAATATCTACAGCGCGATGGGTTGTTATTCTATCATCTGAAACTTGACTTTGAGCAATTAACCAAGCTAAAGAATTATATTGAACCTCAGTATAACCGCTGTGTTCCTCGATATTAGTTTTTCCCCAAGCATCACGAGGAGTTTCTAAGGAAACATGATAAGCAAAATTATTTACAGATGGTGGTAAGTGGGGATTAGTCTGTACAGTTTCCACACCATTAACACCCTTAAAAACAGAATTACCTGCACCAAAGGCGCGTTTGTCTGGAGGTACTAAATAAATTACTGTGCCATCGAGTGTAATTAACGCATGATAACTTGCTTGTACATCTTCATCATCGTGTGGTGTCTGAAAAAAATTAACTGCACTAGAAGCAGAATTAGTAGTTTCATGGAGTACGATCAGAGGCTGATTATTGAGTGGTACACCATTAGCATCTTTGGGATATCGTTCTCCATAATTGCTAGGGTCTACTTCAGCCCTGGCTAAATTGGGCTTATACTGGGAAAAAGCGGCAGTAGTGACGTATTGGGTATTAATTTTATTAATTTGATTTTGATTATTAACAGGTGCTTTAGATAAAGTTTGCTTTTTTTCCTCTGTGGTTATTACTGACTGAAATTGTGCTTGTGGATATTGACTTCCAACAGACGCTTCTGAAGTGGAAGCATTGCTATGACTTTGTATCTGTCTCGACCCACTCATAAATACTACCAAAATCAGAGTAGCAAACATTAAAAAAATGAGCGTGACTCTAGATGCCCAATCCCTAAATCTCATATATCTAAATAATGATAAAATTACTGGCATGAATAGTAATATTTCGATGTGCAACAAAAAGTATAATGATATACTAAAAATCAGCTTAGATAATTTTTTTTACCTCTCCCTCTGTCTGTAGATTTATTTTAACCTTCTCAATATTCAGGTTGTGGTAGATACAAAATAAAATTACCAGTAAAAACCTATTGCAACGTGGTTGTGCTAAAAGGCTCTTTTAAGCATTAAGATATTTTATTTATGTCGATTTTACCTCCAGTATCAAAATTTTGGAAAATAATAAATATACGTCTATTATTACCAGATTAACTAAATTGTTTCTCAGACAATATGACACATCCCTTCCTAGAACGGCTACATAGTCCAGAACGTCCCGTTATCGTTTTTGACGGTGCGATGGGAACTAACCTACAAACCCAAAACCTGACAGCAGAAGATTTTGGTGGCGCACAGTATGAAGGTTGTAACGAATATTTGGTTCACAGTAAACCGGAAGCTGTAGCCCAAGTTCACCGTGACTTTCTATCCGCTGGTGCTGATGTTATTGAAACTGACACCTTTGGGGCTATGTCCATAGTTCTGGCAGAATACGACTTAGCAGACCAAGCTTATTATCTCAGTAAGAAAGCGGCAGAATTAGCTAAAAGCGTTGCGGCTGAATTTTCTACCCCTGAAAAACCCCGCTTTGTTGCTGGTTCTATTGGTCCTACTACCAAACTCCCTACCTTGGGACATATTGATTTTGACACCATGAAAGCTTCGTTTGCTGAACAAGCGGAAGCTTTGTTTGATGGTGGTGTTGATTTATTTTTGGTGGAAACTTGCCAAGATGTGCTGCAAATTAAAGCTGCTTTGAATGCTATTGAGGAAGTTTTTGCTAAAAAAAGTGAAAGAAGACCCTTAATGGTTTCCGTGACTATGGAAAGCATGGGGACAATGCTGGTAGGTACGGAAATTGCTGCTGTTTTGACGATTTTAGCACCTTATCCCATTGATATTCTCGGCTTAAACTGTGCCACTGGTCCCGACTTGATGAAACCACATATCAAGTATTTATCAGAACATTCGCCTTTTGTTGTTTCCTGTATTCCCAATGCGGGTTTACCGGAAAATATTGGTGGTCAAGCACATTACAAACTTACGCCTGTGGAATTACGCATGGCGTTAATGCATTTTGTTGAAGATTTGGGTGTCCAAGTGATTGGGGGTTGCTGTGGGACAAGACCTGAACATATTCAACAGTTAGCAGAAATTGCCAAGGATTTAAAACCGAAAGTTAGACAACCGAGTTTAGAACCAGCGGCAGCTTCAATTTATACTACTCAGCCATACACCCAAGATAATTCTTTCTTGATAGTCGGTGAACGTCTTAACGCCAGTGGGTCTAAAAAATGTCGTGATTTACTGAACGCGGAAGATTGGGATGGTTTGGTGTCGATGGCGCGATCGCAAGTTAAAGAAGGCGCACACATTTTAGATGTTAACGTTGATTATGTAGGGCGTGATGGCGTGCGTGATATGCACGAGTTGGTTTCCCGCATTGTCAATAATGTGACTTTACCATTAATGCTCGATTCCACCGAATGGGAAAAAATGGAAGCGGGGTTAAAAGTTGCTGGTGGTAAATGTTTACTCAATTCTACCAACTATGAAGACGGCGAACCGCGCTTTTTGAAGGTGCTAGAATTAGCCAAAAAATATGGTGCTGGTGTCATTATTGGTACAATTGATGAAGATGGCATGGCACGAACAGCAGAGCAAAAATTTCAAATTGCTCAACGTGCTTATCGCCAAGCAGTAGAGTATGGTATTGCTCCCACAGAAATATTTTTTGATACTCTGGCTTTACCAATTTCTACGGGGATTGAAGAAGACCGGAAAAATGGCAAAGCCACAATTGAGTCAATTCGCCGTATTCGTCAAGAATTGCCTGGATGTCATGTAATTTTGGGTGTTTCTAACATATCTTTTGGTTTAAACCCAGCATCGCGAATTGTCTTGAACTCAATGTTTTTGCATGAAGCAATGACAGCGGGAATGGATGCAGCAATTGTTAGCGCCAGTAAAATTTTACCACTAGCTAAAATTGAACCTCAGCATCAAGAAGTTTGTCGTCAGTTAATCTACGATGAACGAAAATTTGATGGTGATGTCTGCATTTATGATCCTTTAGGAGAACTAACAACCATTTTTGCAGGAGTCAAAACTAAACGTAGCACCGGCGTTGATGAAAGTTTACCAATAGAAGAACGTTTGAAACGGCATATTATCGACGGAGAACGGATTGGTTTAGAAACACAATTGACAAAAGCTTTAGAACAATATCCTCCCTTAGAAATCATCAATACTTTCCTGTTAGATGGAATGAAAGTTGTAGGTGAATTGTTCGGTTCAGGACAAATGCAACTTCCTTTTGTTTTACAATCAGCGGAAACCATGAAAGCTGCGGTTGCTTATCTTGAACCGTTTATGGAAAAATCAGAATCTGGTAATAATGCTAAGGGAACTTTTGTTATTGCGACGGTAAAAGGAGATGTTCACGACATTGGTAAAAACCTGGTAGATATCATCTTGTCCAATAATGGTTACAAGGTGATTAATTTGGGAATTAAGCAATCCGTAGAAAACATCATTCAAGCTTACGAACAGTATAAACCTGATTGTATTGCCATGAGTGGTTTGCTGGTAAAATCTACCGCTTTCATGAAAGAAAACTTGCAGGTTTTTAACGAAAAAGGAATTACTGTACCTGTAATTTTAGGTGGTGCGGCTTTAACTCCTAAATTTGTAACTCAAGATTGCCAAGGAACTTATAAAGGTAAAGTTGTTTATGGCAAAGATGCTTTTTCTGATTTGCATTTCATGGATAAATTAATGCCAGCAAAAATGGCAGGTGATTGGGATGATTTAAAGGGATTTTTGGATGAAGTAGAAGAATTTGCCGAATTAAATAATGGTCATCAAGAAACAGTAGATAATTCTGTTAAAGATCAAGTAGCTGCTGAACCAAAGGAAATAGATACCCGTCGTTCTGAAGCTGTAGAAATAGATATTGAGCGTCCTCGACCACCTTTTTGGGGTACACAATTTTTACAACCTGACGATATCTCTCTAGAGCAATTATTCTGGTATTTGGATTTGCAAGCTTTGGTGGCTGGACAGTGGCAATTCCGCAAACCAAAGGAACAATCTAAGGAGGAATATCAGGCATTTCTAGCTGAGAAGGTTTATCCGATTTTAGAAGATTGGAAACATCGAATTATTGAGGAAAAACTATTGCATCCTCAAGTAATTTATGGGTATTTTCCTTGTCAGTCTGAGGGCAATTCTCTACATATATATGATCTGGAAAATCAATCACAACAAATTGCTAGTTTTGAGTTTCCCCGTCAACGTTCTGGGAAGAGATATTGTATTGCAGATTTCTTTGCACCGAAGGAGTCGGGAATAATTGATGTTTTCCCAATGCAAGCGGTGACTGTGGGGGAAGTAGCGACAGAGTTCGCACAAAAGTTATTTGCTGATAATCAATACACTGATTATCTGTATTTTCATGGTATGGCGGTGCAGGTAGCTGAGGCTTTAGCGGAATGGACTCACGCTAGAATTCGCCGGGAGTTGGGGTTTGCTGACGCTGAACCGGATAATATTCGGGATATGTTGGCGCAGCGTTATCAAGGTTCTCGGTATAGTTTTGGCTATCCTGCTTGTCCGAATATTCAGGATCAGTTTAAGCAGTTGGAGTTATTGGGAACTGACAGGATGAAGATGTTCATGGATGAAAGTGAACAGTTATATCCTGAACAGTCTACAACGGCAATAATTACTTATCACCCTGTAGCGAAGTATTTCACTGCTTAACCTTTTCACCCCCTTTGTCATGAGATGGAGGGGATAAATTTTTATACTCTTTTAACTCAAGATTTGTAACCCCATTGTCACACGGTTATAATACTAATAAAGTAGTATAAAAAGGCTAATAACTAGAAAGACTTAATGCAAATAATTATCATTAAATGGTGTTGCTGAGGAAGAAGGGGCGTTTTGTCACTAAGAAGCAAAGGGGGCAAAATTAGAAATACTCAAGTTTAGAAAAATTAGTTGATCACAACAAGTGCAACTAAAAAATAGCGATAGTCAGTCGTGGCTAATCGCTTTGTGGCAGAAGGATTTGAGAATTAGACAAGATAAGAATTAATGGTAGAATCACCACAATAATTAGCATCAATTAAGATGTAGTATGTTTTAAGTTTATGTTTATAAGCATAGGTTCTTCTTAATAAGAATCAATATATTATTAAGTATAGTTATTTATTTATCAGAGTAGAATAAATTGGCTCTTATTTTTATTGCAGTTTATTGAGAATAAAGCTTAGTATCATTGTAAGATATTCATGACCGAATCAAATGTTTTTTTGGCATTAAATTTGTATATTTTTATACTTTTTATATTTTTATCAACAGTGATTACCGCTTGTAAGAATCAGGTGCGGAATGTGGGCTTTAACAGATTGATCTGTATTTTTCTTTCTCTTTTAGACTACTTCTAAATAACTTTAAGTAGTTATACTCGTTGAAAAAAATTGTTTTTATCTTAAATTGTGACCAATGAATACTCACTAATTTTGCTGTTAGGTAAAAGTAATATTATTAACTGGAGAAAAGTAGGATGACACATAAATGGGCGTTTTTAGTAGAAATCAATTGCTATACTTACCAATTCTTAGTGGCTATTAAAAAGCATAAAAAAGTATTTACAAGCGATGTCTGCAACTGGCAAAGCCTGGGTGCTGAAATCCTCAACCTGTTCTGCGCTCAAGTCCAATCTTTAGAATATGGAAGGCTGGAACAACAAGCTCGACTGCCAGGTGTGCCAAATGATAAAATGTCCAAAATATTACGGGGATGTCTGGTGGCAGAAGTAGCGGATAAAATTGATTACCTGCTTAGTTTGAATACAGTCAAGTTGCCACCTGCTCTAGATGAGGTGTTTCATGTCCACGATTAGCCTCAGAAAGATTATTAACAAAAAAGAGTTGTCTTCACTGGTTCAGGATTTAGTGCAACAGTTGAAGATTGCCATTGATGTTGAATTAGTAGACGGCACAAAACTGATCAGCATTGGAACACAAACGGAAGAAAACCGATATCCCATTGAGGTATCAGGAGAAATTATTGGTTGGGTTGTTGGGGGAGAACAGGCCACTACATTAGCAAGTTTGCTGTCATTTCTGGCAAAACAGGAAGCAGAGAAGAAAGAACTGGCGAAGGAATTACTGGAGAGGTATCAAGAAATTGATTTGTTTGAGGATATATCTACTCAACTGACAACGAGTTTGGATAGACGACAGATAGCCCAACTAGTGCTTCAGCAAATGAATCAATTGATTGAATCGTCTGCGGGGATGATTCTGCTGCTCAATCCGGATACAAATGAATTTGAAATCATTGCTGAATTTGGAATGTTTTTTCATGACAATCAGCTGAAACTGGGTCAGGGAATTATTGGACAGATTGTGGCATCTGGTCGAGCAGAACTCATCAATAATGTACAAGCCGATGCTCGATTATGGAAAGAGAAAAACGTTAATGCCTTGATTTGTGTACCGTTGAGAGCCAAAGAGCGGGTATTGGGTGCGATCGCCATTGGCACATCTAAAACCGAAGCATACAAAGCTGAACACCTCAAGTTGATGAATATGTTTGCCTCTCAAACAGCGATCGCCATTGAAAAAGCTATGCTGTACGAACAAAGTATGCATATAGCTACCCAGGCACAAGTACAAGCCCAGAAGCTTCAGCAAACTCTTTATGAATTGCAACTAGCACAAATCCAATTAATCCAAAGCGAGAAAATGTCGAGTCTGGGACAACTTGTGGCTGGAGTTGCCCACGAAATCAATAATCCACTGAACTTCATTTGTGGCAATTTAAGATATGTAGCCGACTACGCACTGGACTTATTACATCTGCTGCAAGACTATCAGAAATTTTTCCCCGTTGTTCCGTTCGATTTGCAATCAAATATAGAGACTGTAGATTTGGAATTTATTATCCAGGATCTCCCCAAACTACTGGATTCGATGAAACTGGGTGCGAATCGCATCGCGGAAATTGTGCAATCTCTGAAAAATTTCTCCCGTCATGACGAATCGGAAATGAAAGCCGTCAACATCCACGAAGGCATTGACGGGACGCTGATGATTCTTCACCATCGCCTAAAAGCAGCTATTGACCGTCCTGTAATTGAAATTGTTAAAGACTATGGCAAACTGCCCCTGATTGAATGTTACCCAGGACAGTTAAATCAGTTGTTTATGAACATCCTTTCCAATGCCATTGATGCACTGGAGAAAGAAATGGCGAATAGGGAAACATCTACATATACTCCTCAAATCATTATCCATACTCAAATCCTCGATCACCAGTGGGTAGTGATCCGCATTATTGACAACGGACAGGGGATGAACGAGGAAGTAATGCAACGGATCTATGATCCCTTCTTCACCACAAAGGACGTGGGCAAAGGAACAGGGTTAGGCATGGCAATCAGCCACCAAATAGTTGTGGATAGACACAAAGGTCTGATTAAGTGTTGTTCTCAGCCGGGTAAAGGGACAGAATTTTGGATTCAGATTCCAATTAATTGTCCAGTGAACACCAGTTCTCAAGAGCAGAATGGCAGAATCTCAGCCCCTACAATAGCTATCACTCCGCCGACTACCAAAACTCAATCATCCATCACTCCTGATGCAAATGGATTCTTTCCCTCAAAAGCTCCAATGCTCAAACCAAAGGACTTACTCATCCTTCACGCTCAATTGATTCGACGACTTGCGTTGCAAAATATAGAAGTCGCCACTAAATCACCTGAACACATTTACCAGATGTTTCAACAGTATCCTGTTGTACTCAAGCTTTACGCCACCTTGTTATTCAACTTATCTTCTCCTAACTATCCTCATATAGACCAATAAAGAAATTTCCATATTGACTTCAGTTCACATTTCCATCAATGAAACTTCTAGATATATCTCTTATGCAAAGCAACTTTCAATTCCTCAAAATTGGTCATCAAGGATTCCTCAAGCAATTCTTGATCACCTTCTTACCTCTGTCTGTTCTGCTTGGGGGCGTGTTGTTGATCATTCATCGGGCAGAAAGCAAAGCTGAAGAGGTGGCAATCTCTATCAACGAAATCCGTAACGTTAACTTGCAGGCTAAAACCGCTGCCAATGACTTCAATTTGATTAAGTCTGACTTAATGTTTTTGGCTACCCAGAACGAGTTACAAACCATGCTCAACCAACCTTTAGGTGCGGCGGAAATATTGGCGTTGAGGCAGGCGATCGCTAAAGAGTATCTTTCCATGTCTGAGCATAAGCAACTCTACGACCAAATTCGGTTTCTGGACACAACTGGCAAAGAAATTGTCAGAGTCAACTTTAATCAAGGTCAGCCCAGCGTTGTACCTGACAACAAACTGCAAGTCCAGGCAAAACGCTACTGGTTTAAGGACACCATCACCCTCCAATCAGGGGAAGTCTTTGTTTCACCGCTGGATTTAAATATTGAGCGGGGCAAGGTTGAAAAACCTCTCAAACCCATGATCCGTTTTGGCACCCCTGTATTTGATTTCCAGGGGCAGAAACGAGGAATTGTTGTTCTTAACTATCTGGGTGAGAAATTCATCAACAACTTAAAAAAAGACAACTCTACAAGTTTAGGCGAAACCCTGCTGATCAACACCAATGGCTATTGGCTCAAGGGTTCAAAGCCAGAGGATGAATGGGGCTTCATGTACGAAGACCGTAAAGACCGGACTTTTGCAAAAGCTTACCCTCGTGTCTGGCAGAAAATCAGCACCCAGGATTCAGGACAGTTGCAAACGATAGATGGGTTATTCACATTTACAACCATATATCCGCTGCTGGAAGTCCAGGGGGCTAAATCCAGTACAGGGGCAGCCCGCGCTTTCGATTCCAGTCAGGGAAGGGTAGATGCCAAATCTTATAGTTGGAAAATTATTACCCATGTTCCCTATACTTTATTGAATGCGCGATCGCAGAGATCCTTTAATCAACTTTTCTTCTTATATATTGTTTTGAGTCTGTTGATAGGGGTAGGAACATGGTTAGTAACCCTATCCCGCTTACGACGGCAAGAGGCAGACGCAGAACTGCAAACAACATTTGCAGACCTAACCGCCATTATTGACAATCTCGCCGATGGACTACTTGTTACGGATATTAACGGACAAATTACACGATTTAATCCAGCTTTACTAAAGATGTTCCGATTAGGCGACATTGACCTCAAAGGCAAAGACTATAGAGAAATTTCTCAATCTGAAATCGCCGATTTAGTCAAGGCAACTCACAAGCGGTCACAAGAAATCTTTAGTGCAGAAGTCGATCTAGCAGCAGGAAAAATCGGTCAAGCTATAGCAACTACCATCTTCAAAAAAGCATCTAAGGATGCACCAGCAGAGTGGATAGGCTCAGTCATCCTCATTCGGGATGTCACAGCAGAAAAAGAAATCGACAAAATGAAAACCGATTTCATCTCCACAGTTTCCCACGAGTTACGCACACCACTAACTTCTGTCCTCGGTTTTACATCGATTATCAAAGAAAAACTAGAAACCGATTTGTTTCCCATAATTTCCAGTGAAGACCGCAAACTTCAGAAAACAATCAAGCGAGTGAGTGACAATCTCAACATCATTGTCTCAGAAGCAGAACGACTCACATCTTTAATTAACGATGTCCTAGACATTGCCAAAATGGAAGCAGGGAAAGTGGAATGGCAAATGCAGCCCCTTGATGTCAGCGACTTAATAGATTGGGCCACCAATTCCACCGCAGGGTTATTTAAAACCCATGACTTGCAGTTAGTCTGTGAAATTGAACCAGAACTACCGCAAATAGTAGGCGATCGCTATAGGTTACTGCAAGTCCTCATCAACCTCATTTCCAACGCCGTTAAATTCACCGAATTCGGTTCAGTCACCTGCCGCGTCAAACAAGAACAAGAAGGTGTTTGCATCAGTGTCATCGACACAGGCGTTGGCATCGCACCAGAAGACCAGCCTAAAGTATTCGAGAAATTCCGACAAGTAGGTGACACCCTCACCGACAAACCCAAAGGCACAGGGTTAGGACTACCCATTTGCAAACAAATCATCGATCATCATGGCGGTAAAATCTGGGTAGAAAGTGAGCTAGGCAAAGGCAGCACATTCTCTTTCATCATTCCTACCAGCATCAGCGATGCCAACCCCGACCAAATAACTTCTCCCACCAATGTCAATTTGAATCTGGATACCCAGGTCAAACAACTCAAAAAATACTCCATCACCACAAACCCTATACCGAATGAAAACTACAAAACCATTCTGGTAGTAGATGATGATGCCAACATTCGGGAACTACTGCGTCAACAACTGGAAAAGGAAGGTTACAACGTTCAAGAAGCAAAAGATGGCATGGATACAATTCATCAAATCAAAACAGTTCATCCCGATCTCATTCTTCTAGACGTAATGATGCCCCAAATCAACGGCTTCGACGTAGCAGCTGTGATCAAAAATGATCCCCAGACAGCTGACATTCCCATTATCATTCTTTCAATTATTGAAAATAAGGAACGGGGCTACCACAGTGGTATTGATCGCTATCTCACCAAACCCATTAATACAGAAAAACTTCTCAATGAAATTCGTTCCCTACTTTCCCAAGGTGCTTCTAGTAAAAAAGTTGTAGTTGTCGATAAAAATGCCTCAACCTTAACAACCATATCGGATATACTACAAACTCAGGGATACAACGTCATAGAAGCCTTTGCTCCACAAGAATTTATCAATAAAGCCCTGTCAGTTAAATCTGACATGATCATCATTGATTCTATTTTTTCTCCACAAGGCAACCTGGTTAAAGCCCTAAGATTTGAGAAAGAATTAGAGAATATATTCTTCATCATGCTCTCCGATTGCTAATTCTTTACACCTACTTCAACAGATAATTTTCCTTAACTTAACCTTATTATCCTCTATATCACTTCTTAATCCCCAATCCCCAATCCAAAATAGTATGACTCAAAAAATCCTCATTGTTGATGATGAACCCAATATCTTAATTTTGATGGAACAAGTTCTAGAAGAATTAGAAGATGAAGGGGTTGAACTCCTAACAGCCAGAAATGGAGAAGAAGCTCTCGAAACCATTAAAACAGAAAAACCAAACCTAGTCTTTCTCGATGTAATGATGCCTAAAATGAGTGGTCTGCAAGTCTGTCAAATTGTTAAACAAGACTTACAAATGAATGACATCTACATTGCGATACTGACAGCTAAGGGACAGGAATTTGATAAACAAAAAGGAATTGAAGTTGGCGCAGACTTATATCTGACTAAACCTTTTCGCCCTAAAGAGGTACTTGAAAAATCAAAGCAAGTGTTGGGACTTTGTAAAAATATCTAAAACCCAAACCAGTTTTCAAAGCTACGAGTATTATTCAAGTCATAATTTCTCCATCTTAGTAAGAATTCAGGAGTTCAGGAGTTCAGGAGTTCAGAATGAAGGATGAAGAACATTTTTCTTTTATCTTCCCTGTTCCCTGTTCCCTGTTCCCTGTTCCCTGTTCCCTGAATCCTTACCCATCTTATACCCGGAAATCAAGCATTGTTATTGGAGTTTATAATCCTTAAATCAATGAACAACAACTTACCAAAAAACAAAAAAATCAGTATTCTTCTAGACAAATTAACTTTAATACTTGCCAATAAGAATATTTGGGTTGCGACCTTTATCATATTCCTTGGTCTGCTGGTAACTACTGCATTCTGGTTTAAATCCAGATATGATATTGATAATCAAATGACAGTTAAACTCCAAGAATTATCTAATTTTGAATATCCGGCAAACCCTGCTCTATTAGGCAAAAATTTTCAAAGATACACCAAACGGAAATTAACAATTATCAAAAAAGATGAAAATAACTTTGATTTTGTCTTAGAACCAACCAATGAAAAAACAGCAAAGATAGTTATCAAAAATGTTGATCTAACCCTATTAGTACCTAAAGCACCAGAATGGGTAAAAAAAGATCAAGGCTTAGAAGTAATAGCCTTTACAAATCGGGAATGGAACAGACAACAAATTAGCTTTCCAACCAATTCTAAAAACATAGAAATTACCGGAGGAGATGGTTTTGAAAAGCAGAATATTGTAGAAATTGCTTTGGCTAATAATTGCTTAAATGCCGGATTTTGGGAAATTTTACTTTTTACTAAAGAAGATGATAATAAAACACTTTATTATCAAGGTTGGTTTACATTCCCCATGGGACATTATAAAAATGCCTTTGAAAAGAATAACAATATGTCCTATTGGAAACATTGGTGGAAATTAGAACACTGGCAAGATCCAAGCGGCACTTTTGTTAATACTAATTTGCTGAGGAATGTAATTGATCAAAAACAAATAGTTGCTCAATTTCCACTGGATGAAAAAATAATTTCAGCTGGAGAGCAAAGCAGGAAAATGAGAATTACACTAGCAACTAACGTAACTACTTGGAGAGATATTTACAGCGGAAAACATAAAATTGAGTTTGCAAGTTTTATCCAACCAGGATTCTATGATCCCGATAAACCTTGGGGAAATGAATACTGGCGAATAGGTAAATTTGAAAAAGCGGTTTTAAGAAATATTAAACCTATCGGTGTTCAACAAAATTTACAGGAAATAGAATTGGTACTAGGAGATACAAAAACAGGGGAGCAGAATAAATTACTCATCAGTGGTATCAATATCCAAGATATTCCTCAACTACCTGTAAAAAACTATTCTAAAGGCTTGTATATGCCCCTGGGAATTGGGATACCTCCTTTTTTTCAAAGTTACGAAGACTTAACAAAATCTCATCCAGATAAAAGCCCTTACTTCAGTTTGTTACTAGATTCAAAAGATAGATCGATAGAGCATCACAGTTTAGGACTTGCTGGTGTAGTAATGCATAGAGATGAGAACAACCCAAATCTTTTACATCTTTATTTACTTTCTTATGAAAGGAGTACTTTAATTGCTCATTTCTTCCTCTATTTGAAATAAGACGCATTACAGCAGAATATGGCTTACGCCACGCTACGCTATCAGAAATCAGGAGTGAAACTGGCTTTTTGTATAGGTTTCAATTTTGATGCTGTACCCCATTGATCTGCAATCTGCTGTAAATTTCTAGGAGTAGCTACTTATTTATTCCCCCTTAAGCTGCATAAAAAAAGGGGGGTAAAACTGGTATTGTTATTGTTATACTTAGTCAAGTAATTATAACCTTGTCACCCGTTAAGGTAAATCACTAATAATCAAAACTCTATGCTTACCCAAGATAAAAAACAAATCGACTGGAAACCCATCATCAAAAAATTTATCGCTGTCCTGGGAGAAAAAGGTGTAGTTAAACGTAAAGAAGAACTCCTCACTTATGAATGTGACGGTTTAACCAGCTATCGTCAAATTCCTCCAGTAGCAGTTTTACCCAGAACTACAGAACAGGTAGCGGAAGTTGTAAAAATATGTAATCAATACTCCGTTCCTTTCATTGCACGAGGTTCTGGTACGGGTTTATCTGGTGGTGCTTTACCATCAGAAAATTCAGTGTTAATCGTCACTTCTTTAATGCGACAAATCCTCAGCATTGATTTAGAAAATCACCTTGCTGTTGTTCAACCAGGGGTAATTAATAGCTGGGTGACACAAGCTGTAAGCGGTGCTGGTTTTTACTTTGCACCTGACCCTTCTAGTCAAATAATTTGTTCTATTGGTGGGAATATTGCCGAAAATTCCGGGGGAGTACATTGTTTAAAATACGGTGTGACTACTAATCATGTTTTGGGTTTAAAACTCGTACTTCCTGATGGTTCTATTGTTGATGTCGGGGGACAAATTCCCGAAATGCCTGGTTATGATTTACCTGGTGTATTTGTCGGTTCGGAAGGAACTTTAGGAATTGCGACAGAAATAACTTTGAAAATTCTCAAAAGTGCTGAATCAATTTGTGTCCTTTTGGCAGACTTTAATAGTGTTGATGCTGCGGCTGCAAGTGTTTCTGATATTATCAGTGCCGGCATTATTCCTGGTGGCATGGAAATGATGGATAATATTAGTATTAATGCTGTTGAAGATGTTGTCGCTACTAATTGTTATCCTCGTGATGCAGCAGCAATCTTATTAGTGGAAATAGATGGTTTAGAAGTAGAAGTTGCAGTCAATAAACAGCGAGTAGCAGAAATTTGTCAAAAAAATGGAGCGCGTAATATTACTTCTGCTGCTGACCCAGAAACCAGATTAAAATTATGGAAGGGCAGAAAAGCTGCTTTTGCTGCTGCGGGACATATCAGCCCTGATTATTATGTTCAAGATGGTGTAATTCCTCGGACGCAATTACCTTATGTATTAAAGGAAATTGAAGCTATCAGCCAAAAATATGGTTATCAGATTGCGAATGTATTTCATGCTGGTGATGGAAATCTTCATCCCTTGATTTTATTTAATAATTCTATACCGGGAGAGTTAGAAAAAGTTGAAGAAGCAGGGGGAGAAATTCTCAAACTTTGTGTAAAAGTAGGTGGTAGTATTTCTGGTGAACATGGTATTGGTGCTGATAAAAAATGCTATATGCCAGATATGTTTAGTGAGGCTGATTTAGAAACTATGCAATGGGTAAAGCAAGTTTTTAATCCTCAAGGTTTGGCTAATCCTGGTAAAATTTTTCCTACACCACGTACTTGTGGAGAAGCTGCAAAAGCATCAGTTCAGCAGTTTGCAGGTGTGGAAAAATTTTGATTTGATACTAAAGTATAGGCACATTACCTAAGCATTGAGGATAGTGCTTGATGCCTGAATGATTACTATATCTATTTTGTGCCTTGTTGATTTCTTTTCAAAAAGTCTTCATATCATTACATAATCCTGACACATATAATTTGATTTTGTAGTTATATATAGTAGGACAATCGTAAGTTTAAGTTGCAAATGAAGAGGGTGTTCCGTCGTTGTTTTTTATTTTGTCTGTGTTTAGGATTGGTCTTCAGTTTAACAGCATTTCCAATTTCTTCTACTTCTGTTTCTTCTCAAAAAATAAGTGCTTTGACTACAGAAATTCGTGGTGTTTGGCTAACTAATGTTGCCAGTGGTGTGCTTTTTGTCCCTTGGGGTATTCACCGTGCTATTGATCAATTAGCATCGTTGAATTTTAATACTATTTATCCGGTAGTCTGGAACAGAGGTTACACTTTTTATAAAAGTGCTGTTGCTCAAACTATTACAGGTGATGAAATTCAACCTTTTCTAAATTTTATGCATGGTGGTAAGGATGTTTTAGAAAAGTTGGTAAAGCTGTCAAAAAGTAAAGATATAAGTATTATTCCTTGGTTTGAATATGGGTTCATGACTCCACCTAATTCTGCATTGGCAAAGTTACACCCAGAATGGTTAACAACTGGGCAACAAGGTATAAATTCTATTAATGAAATTCTGCCGGAAGAAATTGAGAATAATGGTGTTTTTAATCGACAAGTTTGGTTAAATCCTCTTCATCCCCAGGTGCAGGAATTTATTCAAAATTTAATTTTAGAAGTTGTTAGAAATTATGATGTGGATGGGATTCAGGTTGATGACCATTTTGGTATGCCGGTACAATTTGGTTATGATACATATACTATTAAACTTTACCAAAATGAGCATTTAGGGAAGAATCCACCTGATGATCCTTTTGCAGCCGAATGGATGCGGTGGCGGGCAAATAAAATTACTGATTTTATGGTAAGAATCAATCAAGCTGTTAAAGCAATTAAACCCCATTTGAAAATATCTCTTTCTCCTAATTCTCAGTATTATGCCTATAAATATTATTTGCAAGATTGGGAAAATTGGGTAAATAAAGGTTTGGTGGATGAGTTGATTTTGCAGGTATATCGAGATGATAAAGACTCTTTTATTGCGGAGATAAAAAAACCTGCGGTACAATATGCAATGACTAAAATTCCTGTTAGTATTGGGATTTCAACGGGAACTACTATCAGTCCTGTGAATATTAACCGAATTCAAGAACAGGTGCAAATTGTGCGTGATGGAATTCACTCCAGTGAAGGGGATAGAAATTTTGCAGGTTTTTCTTTTTTCTATTGGGAAAGTTTATGGGGTTATATTGCTCCTGAATCTCCTCAAAAGCGGCGTAAGGCTTTTTTAGATATGTTTTCTACAAAAGCAGTTCAACCTTTACAGTTCAAAAAATTGTGATGCAAGTAGCATTTTTCAAAACTAAATTTAATATTTTCACTTTTACTTTACTGTGGAGTTTCACTACTTTCAGTGGTTTCTTCTTAAGTTTATTTTTGATTGAAATTGGTGAAAAGCCAGATGTGGGAATGCTAGAAGCTGTTGTGGGTGGATTGGCGATCGCACTCCCTCAAAGTTATATACTCAGACAAACTATCTTTCCTTTCGGCTGGATACTCTCAACAGTCTTAGGTTGGGTACTAATTACCGCCATTGGTGCAGGTACTATAGGCTGGTATGTACCATCAACAGAATTATTAACTTTTAGAATCGTCTTTGGAATTATTTCCGGGGGTATTGGCGGCTTAGTGATTGGAGTGGCACAATGGTGGTTAGCAATTCCTTCATCACTCCACTGGGGATGGTCTTGGATGTTCCTGAATTCAGCAATTTGGGCTCTGGCTTTACCAGTTGGTTCAATTATAGGTATATTTTTGCGCCGCTTCACACAGTTATTTTTAGGGGAAGTTGTCGGTTTGGCTATTACTTGGTTGATTGTAGGAGTCCTTACAGGAATCACCGCTTATAAGTTGTTTCGTTCATAGGTGACAGATGACAGAAAGATAATTCTAATTACCCATTACGAAGATTCGGGGAAATATGAAGAATTTTAACAATTATGAAAATTTTTCTGATTTATAACTCAGTATATGCAAGAATCTTAAAACATTATTGACAACAACTTCAGTAGAGTTCTACACAAGTGAGATGACTTTTTGTCTGTAACCAGCAGGAATGCTTGCGTTTACGCCTATTCCCTTACCGATATTTCGGTTAAGAATTAGAGTAAAGATATAAATATCCATGAGTCAAATCTGAACAATACTTAGCTTTAGGCGCTAGGGGGTTTTTGTCACCAAAATTAATACCAAGAGAGCGCCTATAAGAGTCAGAAATATTAAATAAGGACTCTCATGAAAATCAATTCGGTTGAATCTATCCCCAAGTTAAAAAACACAGCACCCACGCAGATTTTTTTCGGTACAGAACTTGATGAAACAAGCAGTAGTGAGCAGTTTCTAGCAAGTATGTACGATTCTGTGCAGACATCTATATTTGTTGTTGATGTTTTGGAAGATGGGGATTTTCGGTATCTAGCACTTAATCCCACCCATGAGAGATGGGTTGGTCTTCCATCAGAGGAACTGCGTGGTAAGAAACCAGAGGATATTCTTTCTCCTGTAGATGCTGCTAGGGTGCGGAAACATTATGCTGATTGTGTGCGGTTGGGAAAAACTATTTCCTATAAACAATGTTTGCAGTTACAAGGTGTCAATACTTGGTGGAGTACCACTTTAACTCCATTGCGGGATCGGAATTCTAGAATTTACAGATTGATTGGTACTAGCAGCAACATTACTTCTTCAAAGCTATTAGAAAAAGCTGGAAGAATGACAGCAGAAAAGCAGAGATTACTAGAAGGAATTGCCCATAAGATTAGTAAATGTGAAGATTTAGAAAATATTCTCCAGCAAACAGTTACCAACATTCGTCATGTAATGGATTGCGATCGCATCCTAATTTACCATTTTCAAACTGAAAATAGTGGAGTATTTATAGCTGAATCAACAATTATGGATGGCAATTCCCTACTAGGTCGAAAAATCCAAGATTATTTTGTTGATATTCAGCTTCAAGAATCTTATAAACGTGGTTATGTTCATGTTATTGAAGATATTTATACCACAGGCTTACACCCTTGCCAAAGAGATTTTTTCGCCTCTATGCAGGTGCGATCTAATTTAGTAGTCCCAATTTTATTACAGCAAAATTTATGGGGACTGTTAATTGCTCAACAATGCCGAGAAATGCGAAAATGGCGACAAGAAGAAATTGATATATTCAAACAAATTGCTTTGCAACTTGGTATTGCCATTCAGCAAGCAGAACTACAAAAACAAGTAAATTATCTACAAAAACAACTAGAATTACAAAAACAACAGCACAGATCACAATTAAATCAGACGCAGAATTTTCAAGCAATTGTGCGAAAAATTACTGAGAAAATCTGTAATCATCTGGATGTTCACCAAGTCCTACAAACCGCAGTTCAAGAATTAGCTCAATTATTAGAACTAGAACGATGTCAAATCGAACTGTATAATCTTTGTCAAACATCAGTTACAGTTACCAGTGAATATAGTTCTAATTTGCCAGATGGACGGGGATTAACTAGAGAAATTTTAGACTTTCCCCAAGTTTATCAGTCATTATTACAAAAACAAGTTTTCCAATCTTTAGAAATCCTTCCTGGCTGGAATTCACAAATAAAAGTCGTTTCCCAGCTTGCTTGTCCAATTTTTGATGCCCAAGGCATTTTAGGCAATATTTGGTTAATCAAATCGACAGAAGAAACATTCGAGCAATTGGAGATATCCTTAGTACAGGAAATAGCTAATGAATGTGCGATCGCAATTCGTCAATCTCAACTCCAGGAAAAAACCAAAGCACAAGTAAAAGAACTAGCACAACGAGAACAGCACAAAAACGAATTCCTTAAAACCCTTTCCCAAGAACTTCGCACACCCGTTACTAGTATTAGTCTTGCGGCTCAAACTTTAGAAAGTTTGCTCACTCCCAATGGTATTTTAGATATTGAATTAGTACCACAACTCTTACAGATTTTACATAACGAATGTGGACGCGAAAACAAATTAATCAACGATTTGCTCACACTAACATATCTAAACATTGAACCCGAACCCCCAACATTAATCGCCATTGACTTACAAACTTGGCTAACTCCCATTGTTGAATCCTTTCGGGATGTTGCCAATTGTCAGAAACAAAACTTCAACTTAAATATTGCCGCAAACCTACCACCTTTAGAAACAGACATTACTGATCTTGAACGAATTATCACAGAATTGCTCAACAATGCTTGCAAATTCACACCCGCAGGTGAATCAATTACCATCTCTGCTAATTTGAGTGCAGATACGGTAGAGTTAAAAATCTGTTATTCCGGTGTCGAAATTCCCAACCATGAATTAACAAGAGTTTTTCAGCCATTTTATCGTTTTACCAACAATGCTCCTTGGAAATCCAGCGATTCTGGACTAGAACTGGCTTTGGTGAAAGCAATGATGGAGCGTTTGAACGGCTCAATTGATGTTGAAAGCGCAGATAATCACATCACTTTCACGATCAAATTCCCGCTTCAACCAGTTTTTTAACTGCAACACTAGCGGCAGCGTCAAAAGTCTGCTATTATGGCTTTTAGTAAGGGTGACTAGCTCAACGGCAGAGCATCGGACTCTTAATCCGCTGGTTCTGAGTTCGAATCTCAGGTCACCCACTAACCGTTATCAAGTCATAAAAAAATATTCTATCACTTACGGTGCGTTATGTGGTTTTTAACGCACCATTAATATTATTCAGATAATTAATCAAGTTTTAATGACATTTCTACAACCTTAAACGTTGAAGCATCTACCAGACTTTTAAGCTACTGATAAATATCCTGTTCCATGGAACACAGAATAGAAAAATTGAATTAAGGCTATTTGAAAAAAGCCGCTGATGATCAACAGAACACAATAGCAGTATTGATACTTTTGAGTGGAACTTTTATCTACTTTCAAACCAAATCAAATATTGTGTTTGTGATCTCAATTACTCACGTAAATTCTGACAACTCTTCGCAAACTTTAATGACAGTAATTAACGCTCTTGCTAACCAGTATTATCTCTATATCAGCAAAGATCAAAAACCATTTTTCTGGGATATATACGATACTAAGCCACCAATTGAATTCAGTTTAACTACTTATTTTGGCAAGGTGTTTCAGGCTATAGAAAAAAGTTCTGTTATCAGCGGCTTAGTCTTTTATGTCACCTGGAATGAAATTGATGAATTGCCTTCCTATGGTCAAAATGTTGTTGTTTTCATACTTGGAGATGAATGGTATCGAATCCCCAAATATGCTCACAAAGTTAGGGCTGTATTTAAGTGTGTAGGTACAAGTTCAATCCTGGGATGTAATCCTCTTCTTCAACCTTCGTTGTTAAACTTGCTGACGCTAATTCAGTTTTTAAGAATTTTAGTTGTGGGTGTACCAGGTTGGATAAATTATCATTGGCATAAATTCAAAAATTTGGTATTAGGTAAAGGTCAAATTACTCCCGTTTATGATATTCCTTTGGGTTATCATAATTCTAAGGATTTGCCTATCAAAAATATTGAATCTCGTCTCTATGATACTTATTTTTCAGGGAGTGTGATTCACAGACAATATTCTGTATGGTCTGTAAAATCCTGGTTAGGAACTCCGAAAGCTTTGTCTCGAAAACTGATGATAGCGATTTTAAATCAATTCCAAAAAAAACATCCTGAATTTAAAGTTGAATTATCAATTACTGGTGGTTATCACGATAGGACTAGTGATGATGAACGCAGCTATTGTGAAATTATGATGGACACAAAAATATGTCTTGTTCCAAGAGGCACATCTTTTGAAACAACTCGTTTATTTGAGGGGATGAAATATGGTTGTGTTCTTGTAACAGAAGCTTTGCCTTCACGATGGTATTTAGATGGTGCGCCTGTGATTCAAATCCAGAATTGGCAAGAGTTACCATGGATATTAAAAAATCTGCTAGAAAATAAGCAACTCATGGCTGAAATGCACCATAAATCTTTAAATTGGTGGCAGGATAAATGTTCAGAAAATGTTGTGGGAGAGTACATTATTGCAAAACTGAAGAGAGAATTTTCTAGAAATTCGGAGATTAATTTAGATCCGCCCTAGCCTAACAATGAGAAAATAAACTTCTGAGGAACAAGGGTAAGGTTTAAAGTGAATCTTCCCTTTTTCCTCTTAATTTTACTTTATAACTGCTTCTTTTACTTTATGTTCTAATGTTTTGGGGTCAACTGTTTCTAATTCACCGTGATTGAGTGTCCAACAATGGTCTGCTATTGGCAACATATCTCCAGCGTCGTGTGTTACAACTAATAATGTCCAATCTTTTTTTAGTTTCGCTAATAAATTTACTAGTTGACGACGCATTGACCAATCTAACCCGGCTGTGGGTTCATCTAGTAGTAAGAGATTAGGTTGACGAATTAATTGTACTGCTAAAGCTAAACGCCTTTGCTGTCCGCCGCTTAAAACATGGGGTGGTGTAGATAGGGATAAATGATCTAATCCTACTTCGCTTAATGCTTGGTGAACTCGCTCTGCTCCTAATTCGGGATGCCCTAAACGCAGTTCTTCTAAAATTGTACCGCCACAAAAGTGCCTTTCTGGAAACTGAAATACTATCCCAGCTAATTGTTGTAGTTGTTCAGCTATTAGTTGTTGTTCTCGCCAAAAAGCTGCACCAGAGGTGGGTTCAGCAAGTCCAGATAAGATTTCTAGTAATGTGCTTTTACCAGAACCACTAGGGCCAATAATTAGACCTAGTTGCTGGGGTGGTAATTCTAGGTTAATGGATTTGAGAATTGCTGTGGGACAGGCTGTGGGGTGATAAGTTAAATTTCTGAGATAGAGCATTTGTTAAAATTACCAAAAAGTCAGCGAATAACTAATAAACTAGACCCAAAGCAACTGGCAAATTCTGCAAAGTTCCATAATGAAAAGCCTAATCTAGCAGCAAGAGTCATTCACTTTTTTCTATTGTGGCAGACTTATAGTGGAAAATCGCTACCAGCAGAGAGAAAACTTGAATTGTTCACTACAGTCTACATGAAGTAGAAATTTTGGCCCTAGTAAAGCCATTTTTTAGTTAACTACTTTTTTGTATTTTAAGTAAGATATAAGACAATTTCAACCGTAATTATTCTGTGAGTTCCCATGTCCACAAGATTTTTGATTCCTAAATTGATGATGTTTTTTCGATTTCCTGTTCTTGTTAAAGTTACTTTTGCTACTGCAATCACTGTGATTTCTCTGGTAAATCCCGCTGATGCTGGTGATCCATTTCGGAGTAGTGAACCCCATAAAATAGGCGATCGCACTGAAGCCGCTTTTAAAGCAATTTTTCAAGAGGGAAATTATCCAGCAGCGGAGGATTATCTCAAAAAGGCTATCTCTGATGAACCAAATGAACCTCTAGCTTATGCGATGCAGGCTGCTTTAGCTTATGGAAATCAGGATTTAGCTGGCTTAGATAGGTACAGCAAAAAAACTTTGGAGGCTGGACAAAAGCTAATTGCTAGTGATCCTTTACGTGGAAATTTATACACGGGTGTGGGCAATTTTTTAGAGGGTGCAGTCATTCTCCTCCGTGATGGTGGTGTTAATGGTGTATCAAAAGCTTTAAGCCGATTAACAAAGGTCTATGAATATTTAGACAAAGCAGAAGAAATTGCAGCTAATGATCCAGAGTTAAATTTAATCCGGGGCTATATGAATTTAATGTTAGCTGTTAATTTACCTTTTACCAGCCCAGATCAAGCCATTGAAAAGTTGGAAAAAAATGCTGCACCGGAATATTTGGTCAACCGGGGTATTGCTTTGGCGTATAGGGATTTGAAAAAATACTCTCAGGCCTTAGATTATGTCAATCGTGCTTTAAAAGCTACAGCGGATAACCCAGAAATTTATTATCTTAAAGCCCAAATTCTCCACGAAAAGGGGAAAAAGGAAAAAAGCCAGGATTTGATTAAGGATGCGATCGCTCATTTTGACAAAGCTTTAACTAAAAAAGCCCAACTTTCCGCCAGTTTAGTCAAACAAATCGAATATGAACGCAATCAGGCTATGAATCGGCTCAATAATCTATGATAATGAGTCCAAAGAAGGGAACAGGGAACAGGGAATAGGGAATAGGGAACAGGGAATAGGGAAGACGAATCAGCCAATCACCAATCACCAATTAAAAATTACAAAAAATGTACATTGAATTCCGCGAATTTAATCCCTTTGATGTTTGGATTTGGTTAAAATTCAGTAACGTTCCCTCTGAACGGGAAAAACAATATGTGGAAGAAGTCTTCAATTCCTGGTTTTATCTAGGTAAATTAGGAGCCTTTAACGCTGAGAATCTGCAAGTGCAAGACACTGGTTTAGACATCAGCTACATGGATTATGATCCTAGTGGCTATAACAAAAGCTTTCTGGCTTTGATGCACAACATGAGCGAGTTTGAGTATGAGGGAGAATGGGGAAGATGTTGGTTTGATTTAGGAACAAGTGATGCGATCGCATTAGATATTTTACTCAATTCTCTCACCCAATTAAGCGAAGAATACGTCACCATAGAAATTTTATATATTGGTGGTGAAAATTCAGATTGGCCAGTTGAAGATAGTGAAGTTCATGCCAACTCCATTTATGATAATTAATCATCACTAATAGCCACAATGCATAAACCAGGTGAAATTCGAGTCATAGTTTTAGCACTAATTCGAGATGGTGAACGAATTTTTGTTTCTGAAGGATACGATCCCACCAAACAATCAAACTTTTACCGTGCATTAGGTGGTGGCGTAGAATTCGGCGAACCTAGTCAGGTAGCTTTAGAAAGAGAATTTCAAGAAGAAATTCAAGCAGAATTAACCAACATTCGCTATTTGACTTGTATAGAAAACCTATTTATCTTCAATGGTAAACAGGGACATGAAATCATCCAACTTTATCAATGCGATTTTGCAGATCCCAAATTTTACCAAATCGAAAGTTTAACTTTTTCCGAAACACCAGAACGTAAACATCGCGCTTTATGGATAGATATTGCCAAATTTAAATCAGGAGAATTAAGATTAGTACCAGAAGTATTTTTTGATTATTTGTAAACTCAAAATAGCAATCCTCAAAATCCAACAGGATTGCTATAGTTAAACTATGAAGTCAAACTAGGAGAATCATCATGGTTGTACAATTAGCAAAACGACGTTTTAATATTTTCCAGTACCACCAAATGAATAAAGCTGGTATTCTTTTAGAAGATGACAGAGTAGAATTAATCAACGGAGAAATTATTGAAATGTCACCAATTGGTAGAAGACACGCAGCTTGTGTAGACAGACTGAATTATTTACTAGCTATTTTGTTAGGTACAAGAGTAATTATCCGAGTTCAAAATCCAATTATCTTAAATAATCTATCAGAACCACAACCAGATATTGCATTACTCAAACCCCGCGCAGATTTCTATGAAGCTGGACATCCCCAACCACAGGATATATTACTATTAATTGAAGTTGCAGATAGCAGTTTAGAATATGACCGAGATGTAAAAATACCTCTCTATGCAAATAGTGGTATTTTAGAAGTTTGGTTAGTTGATATTCTTGAACAAACGATTACAGTTTATCGTCAACCTAGAGAAAATGGTTATAGTGAAGTCAAAACCTTTCAACGTGGTGAAATTTTAGATATCCTGGCATTCACAGAAATGAAAATCACCGTTGATAGTATTTTAGGCTAAAATTAGCTATCAACTATCAACTATTAATCATATCTATCCTTTTTTAACTTAATCACTTCAATCACATTATCGTGATATTGACCACCAATAATATCTTTGAGGTGAATTTTTCCTTCAATATACTGTAAATGAATACGCCAACCTGATATTTTATCAATATCAGCACGATAGATAGCTTGTTTAATACCTGTCACCTTATGTAATCTCGTTTTCGGAAACGTTCTTGTTCTGTGACATTCATTATCTTCTAATTCAGCCAAAGCTTCTAGAAAATCAATTTTCAACTCGTCTGGCAAAATTTTCATCGCTTCATGAATCACACCATATTCATCTAGAAGAGGTTTAATTTGTGGCATTAACAACAATGAATTTCTAAATCTTGATTTTCTTCTACCGTGAAATCCTGATAAATAAACTCTGCAATAGCGTTATATGCTTGTTGTGCTTCTTCTGAATTAACTAATCTAAATAAAGTGATTAATATACAACCAAAAATCGGATCATCATCTATAGTTAAAATTATTCTTTGTTCTTCATTAATTTTTAAACAAAATATAGTAGAATCATAATCATGATTTAGTTTAATATTTCTGAGTTGTTCGCTGTGTTCATAAAAAGAGTTATTTTCCGATGAGAGAAGTTCAAAATTACGATTCATTTCTTTAATAATTCTAAACTTCTCCGTATCTGTAAATTTTTCTAAATCTTTCTCAAAATCCTTTGTCGATTCAATGAGTATATCCATCAATTTAACTCCTGACTCGAAATTACAAGGCTAATTTAAATTTACCCTAATTACAGAAAATTGCAGATAGTAATTGTGAAATAATCAGAAATTAACTTTTCGGAACTTGTATCTATAAACTGAACTTTTGCAACCCAATAGCTTTCTGGAAAATTCAGACTTATGCAAATTAGTCAGCTAAGAAATAAAATCATTAAACCTGTATTCATAGTCATATCAGGACTTGCTATTACTCACAGCATCGGATGTACAAAATTTAATTCAAATTATAACGAAAATATAGCAGATGCCCAAACGCCACCTAAATCAGCACCTCAAGAAATTGTCCAAGCTGGAGAAGTGCGTCCTTTACCTGGTAGCTTAGATAAAATACCCGTTTTTAACAGCAACAGTCCTGAATGGATCAAAACTGAAGGGATTTTACTTTCTACTTTTACATCTGAGGGGAAAAAAGTTCCAGCAGCACATCTGAATTTTCCCTTTCAAGGAAGATTTGATTTATTTGCTCACCACTATACCCACACTCCCAAGGATTTGCAAACCCTTTATTTGGGTGTAATATTGCATAACCCTGGTAAAAAACCTATCACTGTAGATATTTTACAAGGTGCAAGTTATTTGATGGTAGATGCACCTTTTGTAACTTTAGCGCCATACATTGAAAATAATGATGGTAAAGTATTTTCAGGCCCAGGAGCCAGGGCTGTAGCTGATGTATTGCGAGGAGTGCGTCAAAAGGATTTTCCGGCTAAATTGGTAATTCCTGCTGGGGGAAGTCGGATGTTATTAAATCATCCCATTCCAGTGCGAAATTTAGAAAAGCCTGTAAATGGTCGGTCTAGTTTTTTCCGTTTGCGTAGTAGTGGTAAAGTTTATACTGCTAGTTTAGCCATGTTTGCTAAGAAAAATGCTGAAGGTAATGACCGTGCGCCAACTTTAGCCGAATGGCAAGATTTATTAAAGAGTGGTACTTTTGCTGCTCCAAGAGATAAAATTCCTACACCACCTGATGCTAAAGGGGGTCAATTAATTTATGGAAGGGTAGCTGGTGTATCTGAAGGTGCGACTTGGAAAGCAAATCTGGTAGATAATCCTAAAACCCAAACCCTGACTATTCCCGAACCTGGTAAAGCTATTTCTTATGCGATCGCCACTTTACGAAGTGGTAGATTAGGAACTGAACAAAGCCAAACTGCAAAAATGTTGGTACGCTATGCAGATACGGCTTATGAAGCGCATGGTAATTATGGGGTTGAATATAATCTCAGCTTGCCGTTAAGTAATAACACTAATAAAGACCAGCCCGTAACCGTCACTTTAGAAACACCTTTGAAAGAAGATAAATTAGCTCAAAAAGGTGTGCGTTTCCGAAAACCATCCCTAGATTTTCCCTTTTTTCGGGGTACTGTGCGGCTAAAATATACTGATGATAATGGGAAACAACAGACGCGCTATGTACATTTATGGCATCGTACAGGACAGGTTTTAGATCCTTTGGTGAAAGTGGTGCTAAAACCGGGGACTAAACGCATGGTACAGCTAGATGTAATTTATCCGCCTGATTCTACACCCCCACAAGTAGTGACAATAAGAACTTTGGAAAAATAAATTATGAGAAAGTTTACGTAGGTTGGTTGACAGAAGGAAACCCAAAATTGCCAAAGTTATTAAAATTCTTGTTGGGTTATTACGACTTTACCCAACCTACGATTCTAAAATCCAAAATCTAAAATGGAATTACTTACCGCCGTAGAAAAAAGCGACTTCTTTTTCTTTTAAAGGTGCAAAACCTGCTTCTACAAGCTTTTGGTCTAAATCTGTTTGGGGGATATGCTTGGCACCGATGCGAACAATACGAGAACGCATGGTATTAGATACACCGCTACGTTGTCTACCTGCTTCTAATCCCATGACTTGGTGATATAACTCTAATTTAGCTGGAGGAATAGGAGAACCATCAAAGTCTATCCCCTGTGCGATCGCAACATCAATAGCATCAGCACCTGTGGTAGTTTGATTCCCTACATTAGTTTCGGTAGTCATGGCCATATATTCTCAAGTTTATAGGTATATTTTACCAGACAGGAGGCAGAAGAAGAAGCAGAGGGGCAGGGGAGCAGGGGAGCAGAGGGGCAGGGGAGAATAATAATTAATGTATTGATAATCTATTCCCTATTCCCTATTCCCTATTCCCTATTCCCTATTCCCTCTTAACTGTCACCTGTCACCTGTCACCTGTAACCTCTTCTCCATTCAGACTTGCCACTTTTGGAAATTTTGGTTTAATCTCAAACCAGCGGTATAGCAATTTAGGTGATGCTATGTCTGACCCCCACACTCCTCGTAATAAAGACCGCAGCCTCGAACAAGCTCTAACTAACAAAATTATCGACGATTATTTCGAGAATTCTGAAAGTTGGCTGAGAGCAATTTTGCGGATGTGTATTTTCTCCCTCGCTAAAATTAATGGAGAATCTGTGTTTATCGTCGAATGTCCGAATCAAGCCGTAGCAAAGCGCCTTAGTCGGAAAACTTATCCGTTTCGAGGAATGGTGTACTTTTTAACTGATAATTTTGATGATCGCGATCGCAGCTTATTTTGCTATAAAGACGAACGTAAAGGAAAATGGCGCTGTTTTGATACCAGCACAAACACTTGGGAATACCTGAGTGATTTACAGTCATCTATTACGCCAAGTGAATAGTGACTGGGGACTGAGGGCTGATTGAGGAAGATGGGGAGGATAGGGAAGTAATTTTCCCAATGTCCCATGTCCAATCACTTATGACCTATGACTCGATTTGTGTGTAATTGAACCACCAACAAACGCCCCTAATATTGTGCCTGTCCAGACTCCAGCTATGCTACCTTGCCATATTGCTCCTGGTGTCACCAAAGTATTGCATATCTGTTGGAAACCCCAAGCTTGATTTTGGCACTTCTGACTGTGAAGCATTGAGGTGATTTGTACACCCATCAAACCACCAAAAAATCCAGATGACAATGCCACAAAAGTACAAATTAGAATCGGTTTCTTAGTCATAGTGATTGGGGAGCAGAGGGGCAGAGGGGCAGGGGAGCAGGGGAGCAGGGGAGAATAATGTATTGATAATCTATCCCTATTCCCTCTTAACTGTCACCTGTCACCTGTCACCTGTCACCTGTCACCTGTCACCTTCTTCAACCTGTATTTCTCATTCCTGCGGCAATACCATTAATGGTTAACAATGCGCCTCTGAGCAACTCGCCTTTGCTGTAACGGGAGTGAATTACTCCAGAGGTCGAGGTGTTTTTGTACTGTCGTAAACGCTTCAGGATAGAAACTTGGATAAATCCTAACGGTACAATTGTGCCGTTACGTAACTGTACAGAACGCTGCAAGATGGGATCACCATCTAAAAGTCGTTGGTGTCCAGTGATATTTAAGACCAAATCCCTAGTGAGATAAAATTCACTAGCAATTTGCTCAAATACTTTATCAAACCGGGCTTTATCTTCGGGGTTGGACAGTTCCTGGACGTAATGACGTGCCATTTCCATGTCTACTTTTGCCAAGGTCATTTCCGCTTTAGAAATTGCCATTTTGAAGAAAGGCCATTTCACATAAAAGTAACGCAGCAACTTGAGATGTTCTTCTGGTTGTTCATTCAAGAACTCTTGTAAAGCTGTACCTACGCCATACCAAGAAGGTAACAAAAATCGGGTTTGTGTCCAGCTAAATACCCAGGGAATAGCCCGCAAACTGCTTAAATCTTTTTTACCAGATGGTCGTCGGGCTGGACGGGAACTAATTTGCAGTTGGCTGATTTCTTCAATGGGGGTGACTTGGTGGAAGAAGTCGATAAAATCGGGTTGTTCGTAAATGAGGGCGCGATAATGTTGGCGCGATCGCATTGACAACTCTTCCATGATCTCATTCCATGGTTCAATATCATCAAACCCTGTCCGCAACAAACTAGCTTGAACTACCGCAGTGGTGATGGTTTCTACATGATATAAAGCCAAGTCTAGTAAGGAATACTTAGAAGCTAAAACTTCCCCTTGTTCAGTAATTTTGATGCGTCCATTAATACTGTTACCAGGTTGAGCCAAAATCGCCTCATAAGCAGGGCCACCACCCCGACCGACAGAACCGCCGCGTCCGTGGAAAATCCGCAGGTGTAAGCCATATTGTTCGGCAATTTTCTGAAGTGATTTTTGGGCTTTGTGAATTTCCCAGTTGCTGCTTAAGAAACCAGAATCTTTGTTGCTGTCAGAATACCCCAGCATCACTTCTTGCAAATTGGGGTTAAGGGTAGGGGAAGATGGGGAGTTGGGGGCTTGGGGTTCTGAGGGGGTGTTTTCGGAGTTAAGTGCTTCATAGCCACCAGCTAAGAAGGCGCGATATAGGGGGAGTTCAAAAAGTTCTTTCATCACGCTTCTAGACCGTTGTAAGTCTTCTACAGTCTCAAATAGCGGGACTACTCGAATTGAACCTACAGCGATCGCCGGATCAAATAGTCTGGCTTCTTTGGCTAAGAGCAGAACTTCCAACACATCGCTGACTTCCCGGCACATACTGATAATGTAAGTTTGACAGATGTTGATGCCAAATTCTTGTTGTAGCGATCGCACTACCCGGAAGGTTTCAATTACATCATTGGTTTTTTCTGAAAATGGCAATTCTCCAGGAATTAACGGCCGTCTGGTTTGCAGTTCCCCTGTTAACCAAGCCACTCTTTGGGCTTCTGATAGTTGGTTATAAGATAGGGGTAAAACTTGCAGGTATTCGAGAATCTCATTTAGCGCATCAGAATGACGAGATGATTCTTGGCGAATATCTAGCTGAGTCAGGTTAAAGTCGAAAATTTCCACTTGACAGATGAGATTTTCCAGTTCTCGACAACTTAAACCCGTTTCTGTCAAATTGCGTTGAACTAACCGCAGTTCTGATAAAAATTCAGCCCCCGAACGGTACATGGGGGAATCTTCATTTGCTGGTGTTTCTCGACTATATAAAGCCAGATTGCGATCGCGTGTATTTTCCAATCTTCTCAGCACATACGCTAACTTTAAGCGATATGGTTCTTGTCTATAGCGCAACGCCAGAGCATCATAGACATCACTCATCGTAGACTGATCTAACTCTAGTGACTCCAGCAAATCTGGCAACACATCACTCCACTGCATGGACACACTTAATAATTCAATCAGCTGCTTCACCGACTGAATGTATCTTTCCAGAACCATTTTCCGCTGATAACAAGCGGTTTTCCATGTAACTTCTGGTGTCACTGACGGATTTCCATCCCTGTCTGAACCTACCCAAGAACCAAAGGAACAGAAATTTTTACTAGGTGGTTCTAACCAAGGAAATGTTTGTTCTAAGGAATATTTGAGACGTTTATACAGTTGGGGAATACCATCAAATAAGACTTCTTGGAAATAGTGCAGAGCATAATCTACTTCATCCAGCACCGTAGGTTTGAACTGGTGCAACTCATCTGTACGCCACCACAGGCGGATTTCTTCCAACAAACGCTCTTTCACCTCTTGAGCTTCCCAAGGATAGCCACCAGAGTGACTTTCCAAGCTATCTAGCTGCTGTAAGAGGTCTACTACCTGTCGCTGTTTATCCCGAATCGTATGACGGACAATTTCCGTAGGGTGCGCTGTGAAAACTAGGCGAACATCTAGTTGAGAAATCAGCCGTTGAATTTGCTGGGGTGGTACATTCAGTTTAAACAACAGGGGAAATAAAGCTGCAAATGTGCCTTTTTGTTTAATTGGCGTAGTGTCTGTCCAACTTTGTGATAAGGAATCTGCTCCTAGTTCCTTAGTGACAGGTAAATCGTCTTCTCTTTGGTTAGTCGAATAAATTATATTGGCCAGATGTTCCTGATCGATCGTGCCTGAATCAGAATAGCGGGTTAACTGCTGCTTTTGTTCGTATTCCTGCTCTATGATATTAATCAACTGAAAATAAAGAGCAAAAGCACGAGCAGCACGGATAGCTTCGTTGATATTCAGTTGTTCAATTAACTCCACAGCAGAGGAGGTTTGGTCATGAGTAGCTTGTCCTTCTGGGGAACACAAATCGCGCAGTTGTCGCAATAGATCCACCATTTTTTGACCACATTCTTGCCGAAGAACTGACTCCCACAATTCCTCTACTACCTGTAGACGATGACGCAGGAATAATTCCGAGGGGTAAAGATTCACTGCTGGGGATGAAGAGTATAAAAGGGAACCCATATTCTTCGCTCTTATAAAGCCAATTACTGTTGACAATTCTAGTTTTTTACTCGTAGCTCTATAGGATTAACCAGAGCTAATAAATAAATGGTTATATATAATGGTTAGCTTTGGTTTAATTCCTGTTGATCTTGTTGATCTCCAAAGTGGAGAATAGGAAGGCGATCGCCTCTAAATACTTCTTCACTGGCTTCCCCTAAAGCTATCAATCCCTTACTAGTTGCTTTCTCTGCTATCAGTAGAAGTAGCATAGACGCAGTACCTATTTGCAGGAGACATGATTGGGGAATCCCAAATAAAGCCAGATTTAGTCCGTTGGTTGGTGAAGGGTTTTGAGTGACAAGTGACATTGCTAATTCTTGATAATTGGCAGATAAGTAGAATAGGAGGAAGCAGAAGGTAGGAGTTTAGGAGTTACATGAGTATGGCTATTGCCACGCTATGCCTACGACACACTGAGTGTAGCTTGCTTTTCGTAGGTTACGCTATCAGCAGCTACAGAAATTACAGGAGTTAAAAATAAGAAATAGCCCCACACCCTACACCCGATTTCGGCTCATAAGACTATCTTTGCCCATTTTGCAAGCTCCAAAGGTAACAAAATTGTTAAAAAAAAACTGCAAAATGTGATAAATCTATGTTTCTAGTTTACAAGTACAGGCAAAATCCCCCAATACTCGCTTCCTGTTAAAGTTGACTTCATAATGAAAACATTATTACTAGATCGCCAGCAAACCTTAGTACAGTGGGTAAGCCAAGCAACAGGAATCAACACTTTCGGGGTGAAAGTCCGGTTGTTGGGAAATGACCTACATATCCTTTGTGAAGGCACAGACTGTCCACAACGTTGGCTAACTCTGTCTGACTTGCTACAAGCACTACAGCAAACAGATTTGGATAGCTTAACCAGTGAAGAACAATCCCCAATATACCAAGTATTGGTTTACGGGCGGAAAAAAGGAGAACATCGTCCTCAATGGTGTCATCGGGTCTACTTAAATCAGTTAGATCGGCATCTAGAGCAGGTACAGGAGGCACTGTTAACAGAAGCAGCCAAATCTAAACCCATTGGGGTTAGTGGGGCGCTAATTGTCTCTAATGAAAGTTTGGCACGTCAGGGCAATCCGGATGCTATTGCTCGCTATCTTAGCGAAAACCTCAGTCAATTGGGTGTAGCAGTCCAAGTTAAAAATCGACCCTATGATTCCAAAGCCAACTCTCAAAAAATAGGTAATCGTCTGTGGATTTTTTGTCAGTCCAGTTATAGCCCTGATGCGACCTTGTTAGCAGAACCAATAGCCCAACAGTTGAGACATCTCAAGCTGTCTGGCTATGAGGATGCAGTCATTGTTTCCCAAGTCCGGGGAGAGCATGATCCTGATTGGCGGTTGCGGGTGGATTTGACACCACCAGAAACAATGCTCAAAGAATGGGCGCGTTGGGGAGATGTGCAAGCGATCGCTCTATTATTAACTGAGGTCTTGTCAGATTTGCAAATCTCTGTTCAAGCTACTCTCAAAGAATTTACTCTACACATCTTTTGCACTCCAGCCGTTGACCCGTTAAAAACTGCTCCTGCTCCTGGAAAGGAAACTTGTTTACCAGTTATTTTATCTCAGCTAGAAGCGATCGCACCTCAAGGTATTCTCGCCGCTGCTATCTATGGACAAAAAACAGGTGATTTACAACCCGCTTGGGTAGATTGGGTATCCCTACCTGCTTCGATACATCCAGCTTTAGCAACATCCACACTAGCATTAGGTAGTTCTGGTGACGAACCAGCCCTAATTTTTTTACTAGAACGTCTGCTCAATCAGGACATGGATTGGCGGTTAAAAACAGGTGGTATTCGCGTTTTACTACTTCGCAAAGGTGATTTACTGCACGTCATGTGTGATGCACCCAATTGTCCCACACGCCAACAAGTAGCCACCAAAGTCACCCAATTTATTCGCCAACTTAACATTATTGGTATTGTTGGTGTAAGAGTTTACGGTCGTCGTGCCGGTGATAATGAACCAGTTTGGCATCATGGACTAGATTTTGAGCAACGCCACCGCTTAGTGCCAGAAGCAACACCAGAATTTGCTGCTACTGCTCAATATGTTGATGATTTACTCACCAACGAAACCGACGAACCAATTGTGCGTCCTGATTTAACAACCCAGGAAGTTCAAAGTTTCGTCACTGAAGCCGCACAACATTGGCTGGAAACGGCTCACAAACAAGTCAAAAATTTGTTAGTGGGAACTCAACTGTTTGCAGAAACTCACCAATCAATTGAACAAAACCCTAATGAACAAGGAGTAGCGGGAAGTTTAATTTGGGTAGCTTTGGGATTAATCCTCACACTTCAAAGTGATTGGATGTTGGGTTACGTCATTACTAGTATTCAAAATTCACCCAAAGGTGCTAGTATCTTATCCTCATCATCCTCACAGACCCAGGCATCTTTGACATCACGCACAGAACCAACTCAAAACACAGCATTTTTTACCAGCAGTAACAATATAAAGCCTTCTGAGTCCAGTAATTCTGCCTTTAATGCCTCTGGTTTTACCCAAAATGATGGGGCTGAAAATTTACCAGATGCACCATTGAAACAAAAAGCTAATTCCACTGCTATTCTTTTAGCAGCACGCTCTCAAATGCCAAGCTTTGGAGCAAGACAACTAGACGAACAATTAGCACTTTATAAACAACGTTTAGCAACAACAGGCAAACCACCAGATATTTTAATTATTGGTTCATCTCGTGCCTTGAGAGGAGTTGATCCTGTAGCCCTTTCTAAATCCTTATCAACTCAAGGTTATGCCAAAATAGATGTCTTTAACTTTGGTATTAATGGTGCTACAGCGCAAGTTGTAGACTTTATTATTCGCCAAGTTTTACAACCATCAGAATTACCAAAACTGATTATTTGGGCAGATGGTTCTAGAGCTTTTAACAGCGGTCGTGAAGATATCACCTTTAACTCTATTGCCGCATCAAAAGGCTATCAAGAAATTTTAAAAAGAACTACAAAGCCAGAAAATAACAATAAATTATCCCCAGCAACAACAAATAAAACAGAAGATAAAAAAATCATCAATGAAACGCCAGCTATTAACAGCTACGAAGCTGCTAATGAATGGTTAAATCAAATTTTAGTCGGTATATCTGCTACCTACAAAAACCGTGATCACATTAAAACTTTATTGCAAAAACAATTACACCATCTACCATTTAGTAGCGACAGTCAGACCATTACATCAAACAACAAATTAACAACCGATCCACAAGAAGATAATACTCAATTATCAGTTGATTTCGATGGCTTTTTACCCCTAACTATTCGTTTCAATCCCACCACATATTATCAAAAACATCCCAAAGTATCTGGAAGTTACGACAACGATTATAAATCTTTTCAACTAATAGGAAACCAAGAAGTTGCTTTAAAATCAGTAATTGAGTTTGCAAAAACTCAACAAATACCAATTGTGTTTGTGAATATGCCCCTCACCGCAGATTATTTAGATCCAGCGCGGACTAAATATGAACAACAATTTCAACAATATATGCTAAATGCTTCCACTACAAATGCCAACTTTATCTACCGAGATTTAAGCCAAATCTGGCTCAAAGGACATGAATACTTTTCTGATCCTAGTCATCTTAACCGCTATGGAGCTTATGAAATCTCTAAAAAGCTGGCTATTGATCCCATGATTCCCTGGACTGTTAAATAAATTAGGGAATGGGGAAGATGGGGAAGTAATTTTTCTCATGATTAATGACCAATGACCAATGACTAAAAAATGAAGTTTATATCAATTTTTTACGGACTTTTTTTACTGAGCATTTTGGTAATTTACTGGACTGTAGCTGAACAAAAGTTACGATTGTGGATTCTGCTGATAGCCAGTATTGTATTTTATTCATCTTGGCATATTCAATATCTGCCATTACTATTAGTTCTGACTTTTATCAATTTTCGTCTAGGCCTAGAAATTGGTAAAAATACCTCCCCAGGAAAACACACCCAAGACTGGAAAATTTCCAATGAAGATTGGCAAATTGCTCAATCTGACTGGAATCAAAATCGGTTGAAGATTTTATGGTTCGGTGTAATTTTAAATGTCGGACTTTTATTGAGTTTTAAATATTTACCTATCATCATTAAATGGATATTTAACATACCTGTAAACTCACCAGATGCTCCTTTTAAATTAGTAACTCCTTTAGGAATTTCTTTTTTTACATTTGAGTGTATAGCTTATTTAATAGATGTCTATCGTGGTGCGCCAGCAACTGAGAAGTTTTTGAAATTTGCTACCTATAAATTATTTTTCGCCAAACTAATCTCTGGTCCAATTACTCGCTACCATAATTTAGCTGTTCAATTCAATACGCTCCAATTTCCCAATGTTGATAGATTAGCAGAAGGGTTGTGGTTAATTGCCAGAGGTGCGGTTAAAAAAGGGATTCTTGCAGACAATCTGGGAATTTTTGTAGATTTATGTTTTGGTAATTTGCAAAGAGCAGGTAGTACAGATTTGTGGTTAGCTACCTTTGCTTATGGCTTACAATTATATTTAGATTTTAATGGTTACGTAGATATTGCTCGTGGTAGTGCTTTACTTTTTGGTTTAGTTTTACCAGAAAATTTTGATTTTCCTTACTTTAGTACCAGCATTGCAGATTTTTGGCGACGTTGGCATATGACTCTGGGTGATTGGTTGCGTAATTATCTATACTTCCCTTTGGGTGGTTCCCGTCAGGGTTTGATGCGTACCTGCGGAAACTTATTGATAGTTATGTTAGTGGCTGGTATCTGGCATGGTTCAGCCTGGGGGTTTATCATTTGGGGAATACTGCACGGAGTAGCTTTAGTAGTTCATCGTCTCACAGATGCTATGAGCGATCGCTCCAAAATTTTAACCCTATTTTGGCAAAACCCTGTTGGTATAATATTCGCTTGGTTGTTAACTCAAATCATGGTTTTCACATCTTGGATTTGGTTTCGTCTCCCCAATGTCCAAGATTCTGCTTTAGTTATACAACACCTCTGGGGTCATACTGCTGATGCCCAGTTTGCCGAAAAAGTCTATGTAGAAGCCCTAAATATCAGTCAATATCAACTCTCCTATTTACTCCTGGGACTCGCTATAATCATGAGTATAATTTACGGCTTTAAACGACTGATGAAGTTAGAGTTCAGTTGGCCTATCAAACTTGTTTTTGTCCCTTTATGTTTCTACGCCGTTTGGATACTAGCACCTGAAGGTGGCTTACCTTATATCTACTTTGATTTTTAGAAACTCTTGTAGGATAAAATTTGGTTAATTCATTACCTTTTTAATTGCAAAATAACAACAAAACAGATTATTTACAAATTAAATACAAATCCTTAAAGAGGTGAAATCTATGTCTCAAAATACCATTAACCAAATCATTCATGACCGAAATTCACGGGGTCATAGTCAAATTGATTGGCTTGATAGTTACCATACTTTTTCCTTCAGTCATTTTTATGATCCCAACCGAATGGGATTTCGTTCTCTCAGAGTAATTAACGATGATCGTATTGCACCAGGAGCAGGATTCGCTACTCATGGACATCGGGATATGGAAATATTCACTTATGTATTATCCGGTGCAGTCGAACATAAAGATAGTTTGGGTACAGGTTCAGTAATTCGTCCTGGTGAAGCACAGATTATGAGTGCTGGTACTGGGATCATGCACAGCGAATTTAATCACTCGCAAACAGAAGCATTGCACTTGCTACAAATATGGATTTTGCCAGACCAACAAGGATTAACACCAAGATATGACCAAAAAACTTTTCCTGTAGAAGAAAAACAGGGAAAACTGCGTTTAATTGCTGCTAAAGATGGACGCGATGGTGCTGTAACTATTCACCAAGATGTTGATTTATACACATCCATTTTAGAAAAGGGTGATCTCGTAACTTATCATGTCCAACCCCATCGTTATGCCTGGTTGCAAATAGCCACAGGTGAAGCAACGTTAAATGGTCAGGAACTCATAGCAGGTGACGGAGTACAAATTACTGGAGAAGAGAAGTTAGAAATTAGTACAAATCTCAAGGCGGAAATTTTGCTTTTCGACTTGGCTTAAAAAAAAATTAATCCCAGTCCCAACAATTCATGAACGGACTGGTGATTTGTTGATGCACAATATAACGGTATGCTGCTATCCATTAATGTTGTCCTTCCAAAAAATATTTGACAATTAATAGACAATTTCTGCTGTCAGAATCACGTTCATAAACAAAATGATCTGCGACACGCCGAATGATTACCCATCCATACCCATGATCTTGTAGATTATCTGGTTTTGGTTCAGGAATCTCATTCGGATCAAAAGGTTTACCATAATCCCAAATTCTCATCTCTAGTCTGTCAATCCACAGACTCAATTCAATCTCTATCTTTGTTTCTGGTGGTAAAGACAAATGAGCGTGACGAACTGCGTTGGTAAATCCTTCTACCAATGCTAAGTTGAGGCGATAAAGTTGACTTTTTGACCAGCCTCGTTGAATTAAATATTGGAGGGAAAATTTTTCAAACCATTGTTGCACTTGGTTGAAGAACTTAAGATCGCTCTTCACCGTCAGATGGTCTTGCTGCACTATGGTAAGCATTGACCTTGACTAGAATATAAAGTAAGTGAGAAATGTTACTATTATTGATTTTTTGGGCTGAGATTTTGGAATAGGTTTGATTTTACATCCAAAACTTAAAATACCAGATAAAGTGTGAATTATGAAAGCTAACGCCTTGATTTTCAAAAGCATATAAGCCAGAAATATAAGCAGCTAATGGGCTGTCTAGGTCTTACGGCTAATCATCATTATACCGCTAACTTCGGTATATGCTTTTGAAACTCACAGACGTTACAGCACTTTCTGGAAACTAAATTAATTAGAAAAGTCCCAAAGTCAGAGATTTATCCAATGGCAATGCAGCGCCAATACCTAACCAGATAGTGACAAGAGTACCAAACAAAAATACTGTTGTTGCTACTGGGCGGCGGAAGGGGTTTTGGAATTTATTAACGTTCTCAATGAAGGGAACGAGAATTAGCCCCAAGGGAACGGAAGCCATAGCTAATACTCCTAACAGTTTGTTAGGGAGTGAGCGTAAAATTTGGAAAACCGGATACAGATACCACTCCGGCAGAATTTCTAAAGGAGTAGCAAAAGGATTAGCAGGTTCACCAGTGATTGCGGGATCTAGAACAGCTAGAGCCACAATACAAGCGAATGAACCCATAATCACGATGGGGAATACATAGAGCAAATCGTTAGGCCAAGCAGGTTCACCATAGTAGTTGTGACCCATGCCTTTGGCTAATTTAGCTCTTAACTGAGGATCGCTCAGATCCGGTTTTTTTTGCGTTGACATTTTGAAATGCGCTCTCCTGCTTAGGTTAAGTTAAAGCATTTGTGAAAGCTATCAGCTATTTAGGTAAGCCGCACGCTTTGGCGTTTGGTGGTAAGCCACAAATTTAGTATGACACTAAGTTTCGCTTTGTTGGTTGAAGTAAGTGTCTATAGTCTTTAGGGCTTACAGCTTTCAGATAATAGTGTCTGTTTTTCACTTAAATGTTACTAGTACAACACGGCGTAAATAAAATGGCCATTCTCAATCGCCAAAAAGCTAACTCTACATTATTTTTGACTTTTGACTTTTGACTTTTGACTTCCGCCCTGCGGTACTAGCCCTAAGTTTAAAACAAACTACTTTGATCTGGAAACAGTTTTTACCTATTCACTGATAACTTTAGATTACAAGGGTCCAGAAATACCTTGCTTGCGGATCATTAAGAAGTGGAACAGCATGAATACTGCAATCAGCCAAGGTAGGACGAAGGTGTGGGCGCTATAGTAGCGAGTTAGTGTAGCTTGACCGACACTGGAACCACCACGTAGTAAGTCAGAAATCAGAACACCAACTACTGGAATTGCTTCTGGTACACCACTAACGATTTTTACAGCCCAATAACCAACTTGATCCCAAGGTAGGGAGTAGCCAGTCACACCAAAGGAAACTGTGATGACAGCGAGGATGACACCGCTGACCCAAGTTAGTTCACGGGGTTTTTTGAAGCCACCGGTGAGATAAACCCGGAAGACGTGCAGAATCATCATTAGCACCATCATGCTGGCAGACCAGCGGTGAATGGAGCGAATCAGCCAACCGAAGTTGACTTCATTCATGATGTACTGTACGGAGGAATAAGCTTCCGCTACTGTGGGCTTGTAGTAGAATGTCATTGCAAATCCAGTGGCAAACTGGATTAGGAAGCAAACTAGGGTAATTCCACCCAAGCAGTAAAAAATATTGACGTGGGGAGGTACGTACTTACTGGTTACATCTTCAGCGATCGCTTCAAGGTCTAAGCGTTCCTCAAACCAGTCATAAACGTTGGCCATACAATCTCAAGTTCCTAAAAATCAGTTGCGGTTGATATATCTCCCAATAGAAATTTTGGGATTTTCACAAAGAGTAGCTTTGTCGAAGAATCGTTAAGGTTTTCAGAAACTTAACATTCTGTAAATATGGAATATATTGCGATCTCTTTGCAAGCCAACGCTGAAAATGTTGGTGACAAAGAAGATTTTATCGTTTTTGAGGAGGGATATGCTAACCATCTGTTGCTTAACAATTTAATGAGAGCAATGCACCTCTTCTATAAAAAAAGTAACATAATCGAGAGATAGATTTCATCAAAAATGTGGTAACTGGTCAGTTCTAGTTAGTTTGGGTTGACATGGAATGGAAAATGGGGTTCATGAACAAACAGGTTTTTCGGTTGGGATTTTCATTACTTTTGGCTTTTTGGTTGGGTTTTGGCTCACTTGTTTCACCTGCAATGGCTTTGACACAGGAGCAAAAGCTGGTTTCTGAGGTTTGGCGAATTGTGAATCGCTCTTATCTAGATGAAACATTTAATCATCAAAACTGGGCTGATGTACGTCAACAGGCGCTAAAAAAACCGTTGCCAAATGACCAAGCAGCATACACGGCTATTCAGAAGATGCTAAAAAGTCTTGATGACCCTTTTACCAGGTTTTTAGACCCAGAGCAATATCGCAGTTTGCAGGTGAATACTTCTGGAGAACTGACGGGAGTTGGTTTACAAATTGCGCTCAATGCCCAGACGGGTGGATTGGAGGTAATTACACCTATAGAGGGTTCACCAGCAGAGAAAGCAGGGTTAAGGCCGCGCGATCGCATCTTGAAAATCGAAGGATTATCTACAGAAAATCTGACTCTTGATGAAGCAGCGACAAGGATGCGCGGTCCGGTTGGTAGTGTTGTAACTCTCTTGATTGCACGAGAGGGAGACCAAGACAAAGAAGTAATATTAGTGCGCGATCGCATAGAACTTAATCCTGTCGTAGCTGATTTGCGTTTATCCCCCGCAGGAAAACCCATTGGCTACTTACGTTTAACTCAATTTAATGCTAATGCGGCAATGGAGTTGGCACACGCTATTAATAGTCTAGAAAAAAAAGGCGCAGTTGCCTACATTCTTGATTTGCGAAATAATCCTGGGGGGCTATTACAAGCGGGAATTGAAATCGCCCGTCAGTGGCTAGATTCAGGCACAATTGTCTACACTGTCAATCGTCAAGGGATTCAGGGCAATTTTGAAGCCTTTGGCCCAGCTTTAACACAAGATCCTTTGGTGATTTTGGTGAATCAAGGAACTGCTAGTGCTAGTGAAATTCTTGCTGGTGCGCTACAAGACAATAAACGCGCTCAGTTAGTAGGTGAAACTACTTTTGGTAAAGGTCTAATTCAATCTTTATTTGAATTATCCGATGGTTCAGGTTTAGCGGTGACAATTGCTAAATATGAAACTCCTAACCACCGAGATATTAACAAACTAGGTATTAAGCCGGACACAGTAATTCCCCAATTACCAATCACACGCGAGCAGATTGGGACAGATGCAGATGGTCAATATCAAGCTGCAATGGAACTGCTGACTAAAGATTCGGTTTTAGCTGGTTCTTAATCAGTTATCAGTTTGTTGACTGTTACCTATTGCTAAAGCATCTAAATCTAATGATGTGAGTTTCTGGTAAGCTTGGTCTATGATGCGCTTGCCTCGGAGAAAACCTATATTAGCACCGGGGCAAATGTATTGTAGAGTTTCTGGTGTAAAGCGATCGCACAAAGCTTGAGTGCTTTTAATTTGTCTTGGCCAGTGAAAAGTTTTTGCAGTGCGGAATGGTATCGGCTCACCTTGGAGGTTGGGGACTAAATGCCGTCCTGAAAAAAGAACTCCCCCAAATTCACGATAGTATAGACATGAAGAGCCAGGAGAATGGCCTGGTGTCCAGATAATTTGTGTGGTGGCATCAAGATTGAATTCTTGACCAAAGGTAGTGACAGTTAAACCAGGTAATAAATAAGCTTCTTGCTCTTGAATCACAATCTCACAACCAAGAGCTTGCTGAATTTCTGCTGTTTTGCCAATAGCACCGCGATGAGTAATAAACAACCAACGCACACCTGCTTGCTTTCCGTTAACCTGTGGCAGGCATTCCCAAAAATCCTCATTTATTTGCTCTGGGGCTGGGCAGTCGATGAGAATATTACCTTCACTTCTTACAATAAGATAAGAAGTCCCTCCTAATGTATCTCGATTTGGTGGAAAGGCAAAAATTTTGCTGATGCTCAAATCGGTAGATGGTACTTCTGTTGCCGTCGAAGTAGAAAGAATTTCTCCTACTGGCATTTGACCAGAAAGTACAATCTGTGGGGGCTTAATTGTATAACTTGGTTGTTGAGGTGGGGGAGACATAAATCAAAGGATTTCAAAATCAAGAATTCTTATTTGGTTGTAGGTTTCTTTAACAGAAGTACCCCTACCTGAAGAGAATTTTTGGGTGGATACGGCGTTTTCAATGTCCAGAATAACCCATATCCATCAGAGAAAAGGAGTTGAGGAACTAAGACATCACTCAACCACAAGAAATTTTCGGGAAGTAAGAAAAACCTTTACGGTTCAACAGTCTTTGTTTCCCTACACCCCACACCCTGTTTTCGGTCAACATTAGTGAACATAACATGGCACTTTGGTTTCTCCTCTTTATGGGGCTTACTTATCTCATAGTTCAGCGTAGTGTTTCTCACATTACCAGAACACCAGTTTGGTTGCTGTGGCTGGTATTAATGACACCAGCATTTATCTTGATTGGTTGGACGCTGATCTATGGTGCAAAACAACCACCCCCACCAGCACTGATTATTTGGCCTTTATTTATCTGTCTGCTGTTATACTGGATATTATTTCAGTCGGGTCGTCAAGTACCAAAAGATACCCAGACTCAAACCCAAGCTACAGGATCTCAATTGGCTAATCATTCTCACGCAGAACCATTACCTGTTCGTCCTATTGAGGCAACAGAAGAGACTAATCTGCGAAATTGTTTCCCTTGGTCTGTATACTATATTCAAAATATTGAATATCGACCCCAAGCTGTGATTTGTCGGGGTCAGCTAAGAACTGGTGCTAGTCAGGCTTACCAGCAAATTAAAACTAATATAGAAGGGCAATTTGGCGATCGCTTCTTGGTAATATTTCAAGAAGGTATGGATGGTAAACCATTCTTTGTCCTCGTTCCTAATACTCAAGCTGGTAAACAAAATACAAAACGCGGTCTAGAAAATTTGACTCAAGCAGGAACGGCGCTTTTTCTGCTGTTCCTGACTTTAATCACTACTACTTTGATGGGGTCGCAAATTGAGGGAGTGGAATTAACAAAACTCAAATCTGACTTCACTCTGCTGGCAAATGGTTTACCCTACGCTTTAGGGTTAATTACTATTTTAGGAATCCATGAACTTGGTCACTATTTTACAGCGCGATTCCATAAAATTCGCTCGACCCTGCCCTATTTTATTCCTGTACCTTTTTTCTTAGGAACTTTTGGTGCATTTATTCAAATGCGAAGTCCCATCCCCAACCGCAAAGCTTTATTTGATGTAAGTATTGCCGGACCAATTGCTGGTTTTATTGCTACTTTGCCGTTACTTTTATGGGGTTTATCTCATTCTGAGGTAGTCTCTTTAAACGACAAAACGGGACTGTTAAATCCCAATGCCCTTAATCCTAAATATTCAATTTTATTAGCTTTACTTTCCAAGTTAGCCTTGGGTAGTGAATTAACTGCTAAATCCGCTCTTGATTTGCATCCCCTGGCAATAGCTGGATTTTTGGGTTTGATTGTGACAGCATTGAATTTGATGCCCGTGGGACAACTAGATGGTGGTCATATTGTTCATGCCATGTTTGGACAACGTACAGCAGTTGTGATTGGTCAAATTGCTCGCTTGTTGTTACTATTATTGTCTTTTGTCCGGCAGGAATTTTTATTGTGGGCAATTTTGTTATTATTTATTCCCTTAATTGATGAACCCACCCTCAACGATGTCACAGAACTAGACAACAAACGGGATGTTTTAGGTTTACTAGCAATAGCATTGTTATTGTTAATTGTATTGCCACTTCCGGAAGCGATCGCTCGCGTATTACAGATATGAACTACCCTTTGTTAACGCTGAGGAAGGGGAATTACGCGAAGTTTGTTAAAAGCTAGGGGGAGTTTATTTATCTGAAATTATGTATCAAGTGTGTGAAAATTGCTGATTTTAGTAATTCTGCCAAAAATGGGTAAGGGTTTAGCAATTCTAAACCCCTACTTTCCAAATTAAAAAGCGTTTAACCTGCGGTTGCTTGAACTGCATTAGCCGCTTCAGTAGCTTTTGTTGATGCAGGAGTGCTACCCATACGAATTTCAGAAGTGAAGGAAGCCATACTAAAGCCACCAAACCGCTTAAGGACACTTACACGCATCCGTAAGTTGGGACTAGCAAACCATAACCTTTCCTCAGACCACATGGTTTCATACTCAGTAATCAGAGTTAAAGCCCCATCTTCACCAATTTTGTAGGTTCCTGCTACGGGTGCTTTTTCTGCATAACCCATTTCTCTCAGTAACTTACCTTCACCGGGTTTATCTGCATCCGGTACTGTCACCAACACGGTAGAACCTTCGTGTTTTTCTTCGTCCCATTCCATAGTTCCCTTCCAGGTAACTCTCGCACCACAGGAAGCTGCACTAGGATGAACTTCATACTGTTCACACAGTTTCACTACTTCTGGATGATCTGCGGCCAGCGTCTCAATTACGATGTCTGATTTACCATCTTCCGCTTGCTTAAAGGCTAAATGGTGACTGGTGCGATGGGAAAACCATTTACCAGCACTTAACTCAAAAAATTCTTCAATATTCATGAATCAAATTATCCTGGATCGAAATACAAAAAAATCCCACTTTATATTATTAAAAGGTAACAGGAAGCGTTTATCTTAAATTTGATTACCTGTTTCTTCAAGTCTCTGAAGAGAAATCCTTGCGGATTCTGCAACGTGGGGATGACCGTCTTTTTCTAGGTATTTCAAAGCGGAGATGGTTTTGGGTGTGGGGAGATTACCCAAAGCTTCTGCAAGACGTTGACGCACTAACCAATCCTCTGCTTGGGCAAAGCGCAGGATATGATCTACAGATTCAAGGGATTTAATTTCTCCCAAGGCTGAAATAGCAGCTTGTTGGATAACTACTTCTTTGCTATCCAGTGCTTGGATGAGGATATTGTATGCGCGAGAGTCTTTAATATTGCCTAAAGAAACAGCCGCACTAAATCTAACTAGCCAATCAGTATCTTCATAAAAGGCTCGTGATAGTGCTTCAACTGCTCTATTATCACCTAAATATCCTAAAGCACCAGCAGCGTCAGCACGGATACCATAATCAGGGTCAGTTTCCAAAATTCTGACCAAGATGGGATAACATTCTGATGTTTGCTTGATACCTAGAGCAAATATGGCCATTGAACGCAGTTGCAGAGATTCATCATCTAATACCTTTTTAATCAAAGGCACTGCCTCTTCTGCTGATATATGTCGTAAGCTGGCAAGGGCTACCATGCGATCGCGCAAATTGGGACTTTCTAACTGAGTAGAAATTGTCTCTAAGCTGGGAGCAGTCATTATATTTTAAATCACATTCTTTACTTATCTTTACTTTAACTGATTCACCCCAGACTCAACAGATAAAAAAGTGATTTATTGATATCTATCTTAAGTCCCATATCTATGTATTCATGTTGATAGCCAAACATAACATTGAAACTGTATCTCAGGCATGACGAGAACACTGAAGGCTAAACGTAGGGTTAAAAGGTACGAATTTAGATTACAGGGTCAAACCTTTAGGAGAATCACAATGGTTCAACTTAGCGAACGTCCAGGGGTTAAAAAAATCACCAACTTGCAAGATAAATTTATCTATGAAGTTGGTGCAATGTACGATGCAGAAAATCGCTTTTTAGAAGCACAGCAAGTGATGTGGCAATCTTGTCAAAACAATCAATTTAAGTCTTTAATTGAGACACACATCCGTGAAACTGAGCAGCAAATTAGAAACTTAGAGCAGGTTTTTAGTACCTTGGGACAGCAGCCACAACGGGTAACTTGTGATGCTGCTGCTGGTGTGATTAGTGATGGTCAAAAACTCATGCTACTGGCTGCGGATAATCCCACAATTTTGGACTTGGGTTTAATAGGAGGACAGTCAAAAGTTGAGCATTTCGAGATTGCCTGTTATCGTGGCTTGGTCAAAGGTGCTGAACAGATGGGACAACGAGAAGTAGTGCAGTTGCTACAACAAAACCTCCAACAGGAAGAACAGACAGCCCAAAAATTAGAGCAGTTGCTACCACAGTTGCTTCAAGAAACAAAATCTGGAGATGGTAAAACTACTACAAAATCTCGCTAATTTATAACCTATTGCATAGCAATAAACCACTTTGTAGAGACGTTTTATGTAACTGTTCTACAGTTATACAAGAGAGGTTTTACAGAAAATATGCAATAGTAAACCCCTTGTAAATCTAATTTCAAGGGGTTAGTTCCAATATGGTTCAGATGATCCTATTTCTCTCCCGATGTTTCCCCTACTTGCGTGAACAGATAATTTTCCTTAACTGAATCCTATTGGATTAGTTCTACAAACTAGGTGGCAAAATCAAATTATCAATTTGATGAATAACACCGTTACTGGCTGGAATATCTGCCTTTGTTACTTTAGCATCATTGACCAATATACCTTGAGCAGGATCGATTTTCACACTAATTGGATCACCTTGTAAGCTAGTGACTTGACCTGCTTTCAAATCACTGGAAAGGACTTTACCAGCTACTACATGATAAGTTAAAACTTTGACCAATACTTCTTTGTTTTCTGGCTTTAACAAATCTTGCACCGCATCTTGCGGTAATTTAGCAAAAGCTTCATCAGTGGGAGCAAAAACTGTAAACGGTCCGTTTCCTTGCAAAACTTCTGTCAATCCAGCGGCTTGTAAGGCTTTGATGAGGGTTTTAAAAGAACCCGCTGATTGAGCTACTTCTATGATGTTTTTGCTTGATGTTGCTCCTGCGGGTGGTATTGTTGGTTTAGGTGCGGTTATTTCAGGTTTTTGATTTCCTGGAGTGCTTGGTACTTTAGTGGGTGGCTTAACGGGTAGGGTTTCGCTGGGTGCAGTGCGTCCGTTATAGGGAGGTTCGTTGAAAATGCTTGGTTTAGGGTTAAGTATATTACCGCCGCTGGATTGTGCTAACTGTGTTTTAGTTTTATTGTTGCCCTTTTCTGTTGCTAAAGCCTGTTCACTAGAGATGGAACGAGAATTTGCTTGAATACCTTGATCCCGATTATAGGGAGCTTCTTGGAAAATATGAGGATGAGGATTGAGGACTTCTTTTGCTGGCGATGGTAAAGTAATCAGGAGACTGACGCTAGTTAATCCTAGTATGCCAGTGATTTGGGTCAATAATTTGTCGTAATTAGGCTTCATAAATTTTGTTTGTCTAGATTTTTCGTAAGCTACATAAAAACTTATAACATTTTGCTAACCTAAAATATAACTGCTACAGGAAGTAAGATTTATTTGGCAAAAATTAGATGTTGCTGTTAAGATAAAATTTGACAAATTTATTGCTCTCAATTATCACCTTCAGATTTTAAACCGCAGAGCATTTGAAAATCTCTAGATTTTTGATTTTTACAATATTTAAACGTCCTGCATTGACAAAACCACGATCATAAAAGGCGTTGCCGACCTCAATCAGCAACGCCCAATTTTAAGGCATTAACTACTCAGCCCAAGCGATTAACCTGGGTTCATAAGGAGTAGAAAGATATTGGTTTTGTGGTAACACTCGCAAAGATAAACCTTGCAAACCAGAGGTGGTGTAAGTGATATCGGCTGTATAAACACTTAAACCTTGGCTATCCTGTCCTTGATAATCCATGACCACAGGTACAGCGTTAACAATTTCGCCATTAGCATCAATGGAACCCTGATATAATTCCACGCGCACATCATCATTTCCTAAAGTGGCTAAATCAACCTTAGCTTTCACTGCCACAGTTTGATTAACCTCAATTTCTGAGGCTGCGGATACATCAATATCTTTGATTTTGATGTTAAACCAGTGTTCACCTAATTTTGCTTTCCACGCTGCTAATTCTTTAGCTGGGGCGTAGTTATCAACTGTGAGAGTATGATAGCGATCGCTTGCTGGGAAATAAGCTCTCTGTGCATATTCCCGCACCATCCGGGCTGTATTAAAGAAAGGACAATTCAAACGAATTGCATCTTTCATTTTATCCACCCATTGACGGGGTAAACCATCGCCATCACGGTGATCATAGAATAGGGGTACAACTTCTTTCTCTAGTAACTCATAGAGAGCGTTAGCTTCTACCTCATCCTGATAATTAGGATCTTCGTAATTTTCACCATGTCCTATAGCCCAACCGGTGCGGACATAATCAGCTTCATCCCACCAGCCATCGAGTACGCTTAAATTAGGCAAGCCATTCATAGCTGCTTTCATCCCACTAGTACCAGAAGCTTCACGGGGACGACGGGGAGTATTTAGCCAGATATCACAACCTGCTACCATCAAGCGGGCAATGTGAATATCGTAATTAGGAACAAACACCACCTGTTTTTCCAAGTGTTGTTCGCGGATAAAATGATTGATATCCCGAATCAATTCTTTACCGGGAATATCTTTAGGGTGTGCTTTTCCAGCAATTACAAATTGCACCTTGCGGTGTTTATTCCCCAATAAAATCCGCTTAATTCTTTCCAAATCACGCATCCATAAAGTAGCGCGTTTGTAGGTAGCAAAACGACGAGCAAAACCAATGGTCAAAACATTGGGATCGAGAACTTCTTGAGCTTGGGCAATGTCAGAAGCAGAAGCACCGCGATCGCGCAAATGCTTCACCAAATGCTCCCGGACATATAGAATCATATCTAGCCGACAGCGTTCGTGATTACGCCATAGCTCTTCATCAGGAATAGAATCCATCCGTTCCCACAACTGACTATCTGGTGCTGCTGATGACCAGTTGGGTCCAAGATAGCGATCGTACAACTCTTGAGTTGATTTAGCCACACAACTGCGAGCATGAACACCATTGGTAATTGCCGCAATTGGTACTTCTTCAACTGGTACTTTCTTCCACAAACCTTGGAACATTTGCCGTGAGACAACACCGTGCAGTTGTGCCACACCATTAGAAAATGTTGCCATTTTCAGAGCCAGCACCGCCATACTGAAAGGACCCGATAAATCCCCAGTATTTTCTCGACCCAGTCCTAAAAACTGTTCTTTAGGCAAACTAAAGATATCTGCGTAGTAACCCAGATAATACAAAATCTTATCAGGAGCAAACAAATCAATACCTGCTGGTACAGGGGTGTGGGTAGTAAAAATATTACTAGAAGCCACTACCTGTCTAGCTTGAGCATAACTCAAACCCTCTTCCTGAATTAGAATCCGGATGCGTTCTAAAGCCGAGAAAGCCGCATGACCTTCATTCATGTGGTAAGCGGTGACTTCATACCCCAATGCTTTCAACATCTGCACACCACCGATACCCAGCATAATTTCCTGGTGGATACGCATATCAATATCACCACCATACAACTGATCAGTGATATCGTGATCGTAAGCCTTGTTCGGTTCGATATTGGTGTCCAGCATATACAGGGGAACTGTTCCCACCTGCACACGCCACACCCTGGCGTATACCTTGCGTCCTGGATAATCTACCGCAATCCGCAGCTCAGAGCCATCAGGATTACGCTCCAAATGCAAGGGCATATTATAAAAATCGTTGATGGGGTAGCGTTCCTGTTGCCAACCATCAGCATTCAGATACTGGGCAAAGTAACCTTGTTGATACAACAAGCCCACACCAACCAGGGGTAATCCCAAATCACTAGCAGACTTGAGGTGATCCCCCGCTAGTACACCTAGACCACCTGAATAAACAGGTAGACAATCTACCAGTCCAAACTCAGCGGAAAAATAAGCATAACATTCCTTTTGTTTCTGACCGCGCTGTTTGTGATACCAAGTGCGCTCTTGCAAATAATCCTCTAATTGACGAGCCGCACGATCCATTTGTGCCAGGAAGCCTTCATCTTCTACAACTTCCAATAACCGCCCTTGACTAATAGTACCCAGCATTAACACCGGGTTATGATGGCTAGATTCCCATAAATCAGGGTCTAATCGACGAAATAAGTCTTTACTCTCAACATTCCAATCAAAGTGCAGATTGTATGCTAGTTTCCGCAGTGGTTCTAGTCTTTGGGGTATGGAAGGAGAAACGTTAAAAGTGCGAATTGGCTGCATAGTTTGACAAAAATTCAAATTCAGATATGGTTATTGTTTACTGTCTTTACCCAATGTTGCCAATTCTTTATACTAAGTTTGTGAGTTTTTGATGACTTTGTTAAGCATTGAGAATAATTCTCTCACTCTTTGCTAGACTTTACACCAAAAAAAGTTATCGGTCTATGGGTTTCTTTCACTAATTTCCTACCATGAGTAATCAAAAAAGTACAAAATTTAGTGACAAAGATATACAAAAAGAGAATTTTACTAGTGACTACTGATGGCTATTAGCGCACATAATGATGCTATGTACATCTATACCACCAACAGAAAAAAATTAATTATTTCTTAATAAGTTAATTATTATATCTAGTAGGAAAGAAAAACTTGTGTAATTCCTATTTATATGGGGATAAACAGCTAAAATTTGTTCAATTCAACAGTTCAGCCAGAAATTTTCACAACCAACTTTTAGCAGAGGTCAGTGTTTGCACGATTACACTCAGCTTGGCAAAAATTAAGCAAAAATTAAGCAAAAATTAATTTTATGCTCAAAAATAAATTAAAATGTCATCAATGATGCTATGCACCTACAGAAGGCTGATCATGGGAATTATGTGGCATGGTTAGAGCCAGCGCAGCCGCAAAAGCCATCTCAGCAGCGACTTGATAAGCAAGTTTAATATTTGATGAAGCATCCTTATCTTTAACAGAACGGTAATTTTTTTGTCCGAGTGACTCTTTCTTGACCTCACCTGCCACAATAGAACGGTGTAGAATAATCAAAGCATCTAAGTCTTCTGAGTCATAATTAGTTTGCATAAGTTTACGGATCTGGTTTTGTGCCATAACGCTCAAATAGCCAGTAGTTAAAGCTTGCTGCACAATTTCTTTAATTGCCATCATAAGCCAACCATCTGTTTCAGTTAAAAGGCATATTTTACTCTGTAATTTGGTTTTTGTCTTGTAAAATTTTCTAACCAAGAAAACGGACGAATTTGGAAACATACCTATCAGCGAGTAAGGGATTTTCCCAGATAGTTGTATCTAGGGTCAGGGAAGTCATTAGCTGATAGGGCAATACTTAAGAAATTATTTATTTTCTGGGTTCTAGCAGAGGCAGTTCATGATAGCTACTTACGAAAATTAGACATATTTTTTAGATATATATGAAAACTAGACTTATATTAATTGTTACAGATACCAATCCTAGAGAATCGACGGATTTTTTTAGAGAAAGTTGTCTATTAAAAATAAAGTATGTTATGGTTAAAGTCAATTATAACTATAAGCCGCTAATGTCATTAAAAGCGTGATTTTGTTAGCCTGTAAATCATTTGTGTGCGACATGATTAGAGCCACTTACTCCAGAAATTTCTTGTCAGAAAGCCGTCATAGCTGTCGGGGAAGTGCTTACTTGTTTGCACCTATGCTAAACTTTAACGTCATGGCAGAAGTTGGTGACACTCCACCCTAGTTTTTATACTTATAAATACTAAATTATCATTCAACAAAAATTACATGGCACGTTAAGTAAAAAGGTGAATATAGTTCTAGAAAACCTTAATTACTAAATGTAGTTTTGTTGTTACATAGCCTATTGATATCAGTTGATTGCAAAAGTACCAAAACCTTCTAATAGAAAGTATTTAACGGAAATATAACTGTATCAATAGTTGCATAAAAAGCTTTTCCAATTTTGTCGATGTACTCTTATCGTCTCATGCTTGCTGACTATTACTAGGCTAGTACCGCAGGGCAAAAATCAAAATCAACACGGTGTGAGCTTTTCAGAAATTTGGACTGGTTGGTTTCTTTACGCCAATCTGTACTAGTAGTTAAAGCTGATTGCAGATCAATGAGGTACAGAATCTAAATTGAAACTTAGACAGCAAGAGAGTTTTACTCCTGACTCTTGACTACTGTTGTATATCATATCCGTTTTGATACTTATCATATCTATCAGGTCTGGTAATTGGGAAAAATCAATTAGTAGCCATTACACCTGTCTTATAAGTAAGTAGCTGGACTTGATATTAAGTATCTGGCTTCTTTAACTCTTTGAAAAATATAAACTAGGGCATTCTAGCTGGATCTCTTTACTTTCAGCAAGCCCTAGATAGAAGGAAATGGATACAAGAGTTATTTAACGCAGGTTACTAGCTATTGAATAAAGACTGGGAAAAATCATTTATTTCAGGGATTGAGACGACTTATGACTGTCGTTGAACTAGCCTATTGGCTTCATGCTGAATGCTAACTAATTAACAGCATCTTAATGAAAAGACCACAAGCAAAAATACAAAGTTAGATCAATTTTTAACCTTGTCCAAAACAATTTATTGGAGATATTTTGAGCCATGATTAGCCAGCAATATTCAGCCAAATTAGCACGATTTCAAGAACTGTTTATAACTACCTTATTAGGAGATATTCCTACTATTGGTTTAGGTCCTCATTTGAGAAGGTTACTATATCGGCGTATTTTTGCGTCTATGGGCGAAAAAGTTTACATTCAGCATGGTGCGGAATTTATTTCTACTGCTGGTATTGAAATAGGTAATGGGGTACACATATTTAAAAATGTCCGTTTAGATGCCAAAGGACACCCAAGCAATAGAATTTATCTAGGAAATGGAGTAGCGATTGAGCGCAACGTGGATATAGGTGCTATGGAGAATACATACATCCATATTGATGATGATACGTTTATTGCCCCTAACGTCTGTATTGCAGGGCCAGGAGACATCAGAATTGGTAAGCAATGTATGATTGCATCTCATACTGGTATATATGCTAACAATCATAATTTTGCGGATTCATTATCACCGATAAAAGAGCAAGGCGTGACTCGTCAAGGAATTGTTATTGAAGATAATTGTTGGTTAGGACATGGAGTAACGGTATTAGATGGTGTAATTATTGGTCAGGGTAGTGTAGTTGGTGCAGGAGCGGTTGTCAATAAAGATATTCCTCCTTACTCTGTTGCAGTGGGTACACCGGCAAAAGTGATCAAAAACCGAAATGCTAAGGATTTGGTGGAAAAAATCAGGGTGTAGGGAAGATGAGGGAGATAAGGGAAATATTTTCTTCTACAAAAGTCCTGAACTCCTGCCTGGAAACATACCTCCAAAAAAGAACCAGATGTGGGTAAGATAGAAAAGCTATCTTTTCTGCGTAGCTGTTTGCTGAGAACTTTTTTGTCATACCCCTGGGAGATATTTCTATGGTGACTTTAAAAATCGCTGTTTATATTGTTGTTGCTTTCTTCGTAGGAATTTTTGTGTTTGGATTTTTATCAAATGACCCGGCTCGTAACCCTGGCCGTCGGGATTTAGAATAAGAATACAAGAAATTATCTGCAACTGCTGGAAGGCGGAAGACACTAAACGCCCGAAACCTGGCGACTAATCTGGAACAATGATACAGTGTCCTCGTCTTGGCGGCTTACTGCAAATCAGCAGAAGGCGAAAGTCGGAAGGCAAATGTGTAATCAAGTCCTTCCGGCTGTATATCTGCCTTTTCGTTAGCTTGATTTTCCTAAGATATGCTTCATCCAGTTTTGCCACCTGACTCACCCCCGATTGTTGAATATATAAAACCAGTCCAGTCACTTTCTTCTGCTTCAGTTGTAGAGGCTGAAACTGGTATGGAAAAACTGATAAATTCAAGAAATATTGATATTTCTCAAGGTGTACCAACTCCTACAATAGCTGCTGAAAAGACCAATGAAGATGACTCAGGAGTTTCTGAACCCTTATCTTTGTCACCTCAGTTGGAGAATGTACGCCCAGAATTTTCTCCTCAACAGACTGGGGGGAATGCTGCTGTTTTGGGAACGGGTTTAGAAGTTGGATATCCCCAGACTCAATCGGTTGTGGCTGAGGAAAATGTTGCTGTTTTGGGAATGGGTTTGGATGTTGATCATCCCCAGACAGAAACTGTTATTGCAGAAAAAACACCAGATGCTAGTTCAGCAAAACTTTCTGGGGAAGTTGCCAATACAAATAATCTAAATAATGCATGGTTGTCTGAGGCACCAGTTGTCATCAAAACATCAGCGCCAGTACAACATAAAAATTATGTGAATTTACATAAATCAGGGGATAAAATTAATCTTAGTGGTGAGACAGAAACGGCACAAAATCCACCAAGTTCTTTGCCAGTCCAAAATATTATTGAGTTTAAGCCGCGTAATGCTAATAACCAACCGTCAACTTCTACTACTGTAGAATTTCCTCCAACCCCAGAAACTACAGCACAACCTTCAACAAATACTTCACAAGTCAGACAACGAATTGTGGAGGTGATTGCCGATCGCCAGGAGTATGATGAACAAAAGCGAATTGTTACCGCTGAAGGTAATGTGGTGGTGCGATTTGATGGGGCGATAGTAGATGCTGATAGATTACAGGTAAACTTGGATAATTTGATTGCGGTGGGAGACGGTAATGTTGCTTTAACTAGGGGGAATCAGGTATTAAGGGGACAACGTTTTACCTATAATTTTATCCAAGACAGTGGGGATTTGGAAAATGGCAGGGGAGAAATTTACGTTCCCACAACTCAAACAGATTTGGCTTTTTCACCTTCTGCAACCACAGATATTACTGCTGGTGGTGTGCCTAGTCGTCCACCAAGCGATCGCATTCGTGCTAATCAACCTGTAAGTAATATTAGCAGTCCCGGAGGAATTAATGTTACCATCGGTGGTCAAGCAGATGCGAGAAATATTCCCCCACCAAAAACAGGTGGTGTTGTCAAACGGTTGCGATTTGAAGCCCAACGCATTGACTTTTATCCCAATGGTTGGCAAGCGGAGGATGTAAGAATTACTAATGATCCTTTTTCACCGCCTGAATTAGAATTACGGGCTTCTAAGGTGACTATGACCAGAGAAGCGCCTTTGGTAGACCGTGTTAATACTCAGCGTCAACGTTTAGTATTTGACCAAAAATTTATTTTACCAATTCCCATTGATAACCAAAAAATTGACCGTCGGGAACGGGATGTGAATCCATTCATTGTCTCTCCAGGATTTGATGGTAGTAAGCGGGGTGGTTTTTTTGTTGAACGTAATTTTTCAGCTATAAATAATGATCAGACTCGCTGGAGCATTACACCTCAGTTTTTTGTGCAGAAGGCTTTTGAGGGTAGTGGTAATGTTGCAGATTTGTTTGGTATAAAAAGTAAGTTGAATTCTGTTTTAGGCCCCAAAACTACTGTTGAAGGCAAGGGAGAATTAACAAGTCTCGATTTTAACAAAGTAGAAAATAATTTACGAGGGAGTTTACGGTTGCGTCAGGCTTTGGGTGAGGTAAATCCCCACACATTGAATCTAGAATATAGTTATCGCGATCGCCTTTATAATGGTACTCTCGGCTTTCAAACAGTTCAGAGTAGTTTTGGTGGAGTTATTACTTCCCCGATTATTCCCTTGGGTCAAAGTGGGATTAATCTTAGCTATCAAGCAGGCGCTCAGTATATAGATGCTAATACGGATCGCCAAGATTTACTAGAGCCTCAGCGCAAGAATGACCGCATTTCTTTAGGTCGCTTACAAGGAAGTGCTTCTCTGAGTAAGGGGTTTTTACTGTGGCAAGGAAAACCATTACCACCAACTGCCACGGAAGGATTAAAATATACACCTAATCCAGTTATACCTTATTTGCAAGCGATCGCAGGTGTAACTGGTACTACAAGTTATTACACTAATGGCGATAATCAAAGCACCTTAATTGGAACAATCGGTTTAGTTGGGCAGCTTGGTCATTTTTCTCGACCATTTTTAGATTACACAGCTTTTAATATCAGTTATTCCCAAGGCTTCAACAGCGGATTATCACCCTTTTTGTTTGATCGCTCCGTAGATAATAAAGTTATAAGTGCTGGGATTTCACAGCAAATATATGGACCATTTCGCTTAGGGCTGCAAACATCTATAAACCTCGATACAGGACAAGAAAGCAGCACAGACTACACTGTAGAATATAATCGCCGCACCTACGGAATTATTTTGCGTTACAATCCAGTGTTGGAATTAGGCGGTTTCACCATCCGCATTAGTGATTTTAACTGGACAGGTGGTACTGATCCATTTTCTTCAGATGAAGTTAAGCCAGTTGTAGGTGGTGTGCGTCAGGATAATTAGGTGGCAGGTGACAGTAATAACTGTTAACTGTCCACTGGTAACTGATTTAACGGTAAGGTGACAGTAAATATTGTCCCCATACCCTCTTGACTACTGATATTAATTTCACCATTGTGAGCATCCACACATCTTTTTACAATTACCAGACCGAGTCCGTTACCATGAATTGATTGGACATTTGAGGCTCGAAAAAAAGAATCAAAAATTCGATTTTGGTCTAATTTGGGAATACCAATTCCTTGGTCTTGAACTTCAAAAATTGCTACTCCTGCTATTAAATCACAAGAGAGGTTAAATACAATTTCACTACCAGGATGAGAATATTTAACAGCGTTAGAAAGTAAATTTATGAATAAATAATGTAATAATCTTTCATCCATCATAGCATCTGTATGATGACTGTTACAATTAAAAACAATTTTATGAGAGCTATTTTTAATAATAGTAAATTCCTCAATTAAATTTCGACAAAAATTATCTAATTTAATTGATACAGGATTATAACCCAGGTAGTCTGCCTCAGCTTTACCCATGAATAATACATCTTCCATGAGTTTTTCCATTGATTGTACAGCATCATAAATACGGTTAAAATAAGTATTTTTTTTAGTTTCAGTTAAATTTTTGCCTTGAATCTCTATTAGTTCTACCGCTGTTTGAATCATTGCCAAAGGATTACGAAACTCATGGGAAACTGTAGAAATAAATAGAGACTTGAGACGATTTAGTTCTTGTTCTTTTTTTAAAGCTTGTTCCAAATATTCTTTTTGACGGCGTTCGCTGATATCCCAAAAAACCACTACTGCACCACTAATTTCATTATTTAGTTTGAGTGGTGAAACACTATGACCAATTGGTATTCTTTTTCCGTTTTTATTAATTAAAGATTTAAATTCCCCTAAACAAACAACCTGTTGCTGCTGTAAAACTTTAGCAATAAGATTTTCTGTAATTTCTTCAGTCACATCATCAATAATTTTGAGGATATCTGAGATATTATGTCCCAAAGCTTCTTCCTGTTTCCAACCAGTTAAATTCTGTGCTACAGGATTCATAAATGTCACCATTCCCCGCTCATTTATAGCAACTACCGCATCATTCATACAATTTAATAGGGTTGCTAACTGGTCTCTATTTTCCCGCAATTCGCGTTCTAATTTGTGTTGTGATAGAGCTATTTCAATAGCTATACGTAAGTCTGTAATGGTGAATGGTTTGACAACATAACCAAAAGGCTGAGTAATTTTGGCACGTTTTAAAGTCTGGTCATCCCCATAAGCAGTTAGAAAAATTATGGGTATATCTAAGTTTTTACGAATATTACGAGCAGCAGTAATTCCATCCATTTCTCCTTTGAGAATAATATCCATTAAAACTAATCCTGGCTGAGTTTCTAATGCTTTAGAAATGGCAGCTTTACCAGAAGAGGCTGTACCTGTAACAATGTAACCTAATTGATGTAATTGGTTAGAAATAGTTCTAGCCACAATGATTTCGTCTTCAACTACTAAAATTTTAGCTTGCTCCATTTGCTATTAATTTATGCAAAGTTAACTGTGGAAATTGAATGTGGAATAATGTTCCGTGATTACGTTCTACAATAATATTACCTTCTAGTTGTTCTGTAACTAAATCATAAACTAATGACAGCCCCAAAGAATTATTATTTTTCCAATCTAAGTCATTTGGCAAGCCAATACCATTGTCTTGAACAACTAATTGAATATAGTTATTTATATTATGTAAACTAATATTAATCATACCTTTTTGTTTATTAGGGAAAGCGTGCTTGATAGCGTTAGAGATTAATTCATTAACCACTAAACCACAAGCAATAGCTTCATCAACATTTAAGTTAACTGCATCTATATTGGTTTGGAGGCTAATATGACCAGGAACTATCTGATAGGACATCAGCAGACCTGAAGCCAAATTATTAATATATTCAGCAATATCTAACTGACCAATATTAGGAGAAGTATATAAATTTTTATGAATTAAAGATATTGACTCAATCCGATTTTGGCTTTCTTGGATAGCTCTGATAATTTCGGGAGATTGGAGTGTTTGTGCTTGCAGTTGCAACAAACTAGATACAATTTGCAAGTTATTTTTAACACGATGATGAATTTCTTTTAACAGGACTTCTTTTTCAGCTAATGCACTTCTGAGTTCAACTTCTGCTTGTTGTCTTTGAGTAAGTTCAATTTGAGACTGTTCAAATATACTCGATTGTTGAATAGCTATGGCAATTTGCACCGTCAGTTGCTCTAGCAAATCTAATTGATTTTCTTCCCACTCACGAGGTGCTGAACATTGATGAGCAATTAATAAACCCCACAAACAAGCAACGCAATTTTCTTCTCCTGTTTTTAACAAAATTGGCACAATTAAGTTGGCTTTGACTTGAAACTGTGCCAATAAATTAAGATGACATTCGCTCAATTCTGCCGTGTAAATATTAGAAATTGCTCGTCTGCGTCCTTGATGATACTCTAATCCTGCGCCCGATGTAAAACAAGTATCTTTAATTTCTGAACCCAAAGAAATTGTCCATCCAGGTGTTACCGATTCCGCCATAATTTTACCGCTCATGTCTCGGTCAAACTTATAAACTATGACTCTATCTACCTGCAACAAATCTTGCACTTCTTTAACTGTTGCATTTAAAATATCTTCAAGATTCAAAGATTGTCGAATGCGTTGTGCAATAGTTCGCATCAATTTTTCTCGTTCAATTTGAGCATTTAAAGCCTGTTCACTTTGTTTGCGTGCTGTAATATCTTTACCAATACCGAGAATTTGACCATTGGGAAGGTAGACATTAGTCCAAGATGTATCTAGTATCGAACCATCCTGCAAATGACATTTCAGGTCATTCCAAACTGGTTGTGCAAACTTCATCAAGTCAATCACACACTGACGATATTCGGTTCGAGGATATAGTTTTGCAAAAATATCATGAGTTTGGAAATCCTCTAAAGTCCAGCCTAGAGTTTTTTCCAAATAATGGTTTACCCACTGTACTTTTCCGTTGATATCATTCAATGCAATCATCAAGGGAATATTTTTGAATATTGATTGTAAAAATTCATTTTGCTCTTGCAGTTTAGTTTCAGAATTTTTCCGATTAGTAATATCATAAAAAACAATTAATATTACATTCTCATTATTAATTTTTAAATATTGTAATGAAGTTATTACCCATAAAGAAGAACCATTTTTTTTATGAAAAAGAATTTCTTGATTAGGGGGATAATTATTGTTGAATAAATTTACTATCAATGAATTTAATTCATAAATTTCATCGTATAAATTTGAGATATGGATATTATATAATTTTTCGGCATCAATCTGAAATGTTTGCATAAATTCTGGATTAGCATACAAAATTAATCCATCAGATACACGCAAAATAATTAATGGTAAGGGAATGGCTTGAATAATATCTCGAATTATGATGTTGTCAGCTTTTTTCTGGAGATTTAACTCTAAATGCCTGGTGACTAGTGTTGCTAAACCTTGTAAGGCTTTTATCTCCTTAATGGCTAATTCACGTGGTACAAAATCCATAACACTCAAACAACCTAAAGCCAAGCCTCTGGAATTAATGAGGGGAATTCCTGCATAAAAACGAAAATAAGGATTTGAGATGACAATAGGATAAGCTGCAAACCTTTGATCCTGTAATGTATCAGGGATGATAAATATTTCAGATTCCAGAATAGTATATCTGCCAAAGGCAAAATTTAGCGGAACTTCTGATATGGTGATACCAATTTTTGCCTTAAACCATTCTCGTTCACTATCAATTAAACTAATTACCGCAACTGGTGTTTCACAAAAATCAGCTGCTAGTTGAACTAAATCATTAAAAATTTCTTCAGATTGTGGGTTTATATTTTGATAATCCTGTAATATCTGTAGCCACTGGTTTTCATTGTTAGATAATTGCATAGACGCACTGTTTATACAAATAGTGTTAAGTAAATCCTGTAAGAGTGAGGTTTAAAATTCGTTTGATACTTGATAGCACAGCGTGACATACATAAGCCATTTTTGAATTGAAATCTTGTGCTTCATTGATCCGCAACACACTGTAAATAAATAATGAGTAGCTTTATGAAACCAAACATTTCACCAAAACTGAAACGTCGGCAATTTTTGCTGCAAGCTGCTATGAGTAGTAGCAGCATCCTGGGAATAAACATATGCTCAAAGTCAGGTTTAGCACAAACACCAGCATTGATCACATCAGATAAAAATCGTCCTTCTATACCTTACGGAGTCGCTAGTGGTGATATCAACAGCAATAGTGCGGTAATTTGGAGTCGGAGCGATTCTTACGGGAGACTACGCAATTCCCAGATGATTATAGAATATGCTACTAACGAGAATTTCCGCAATAGTCGCCGCATTATTGGACAAGTTGCTTCGGAAAACACGGATTTCACAGCCCGGACGTATCTGAATAATTTACCACCAGGTCAAGATATATTTTACAAAGTTACCTTTCAGGATTTAGCGGATACTAACGTCTATAGCGCCCCTGTCATGGGACATTTAAAAACTGCACCCCAAGGAAAGGGAAAAGATATATTTTTTGCTTGGTCTGGAGATACAGCAGGTCAAGGTTGGGGAATTAATCCAGAATGGGGTGGGATGAAAATTTACGAATCTATTAGAAAATTAAACCCTGATTTTTTTATTCATTCAGGTGATTATATTTATGCTGATAATCCTATTAAATCAGAAGTGATACTAGATGATGGCAGGATCTGGAAAAATATTACCACAGAAGAAAAATCAAAGGTTGCAGAAACACTAAAGGAATTTCGTGGTAACTATATTTACAACTTGCTAGATGAAAATGTGCGCCGCTTTAATGCCCAAGTGCCTCAATTGGTACAATGGGATGATCATGAAGTCAGAAATAATTGGTATCCGGGGCAAATATTGGATGATGATAGATACAAAATTAAGGATGTTGATTTATTAGCATCGAGGGCAAAACAAGCATTTTTAGAATATACGCCTATTCGATTTGATTCTAAAGATCCAAAACGTATTTATCGTAATTTCAATTATGGTGAATCGCTGGAAATTTTTATGTTGGATGAAAGAAGCTATCGTGGTAAAAACTCTCCTAATAACCAAACAGTATTAAGTGCGGAAACTGCATTTTTAGGTAATTCCCAATTACGTTGGTTAAAGAGTCAATTGAAAAAATCAAAAGCTACGTGGAAAATTATCGCTAGTGATATGCCGATTGGTTTGATAATACGTGATGGTGAAACCAATTTTGAAAATGCTGCTAATGGTGATGAAAAACCATTAGGAAGAGAGTTAGAATTTGCTGAGTTATTCCGGTTTATTAAGCAAAATAATATCAAAAATGTGGTTTGGTTAACTGCTGATGTACATTATGCCGCAGCCCATTATTATGATCCAAATAAGGCGCAATTTACAGACTTTAAACCTTTTTGGGAATTTGTTGCAGGTCCTCTTAATGCTGGAAATTTTGGACCTGCCCTGTTAGATAATACTTTTGGACCAGAAGTGAGGTTTAAAACTGCATCTATTGATATCAAATTAAATCAACCACCCAGTTCAGGATTACAATTTTTTGGAACTGTGAAAATTGATGGAAAAACGGAAGTTTTAACTGTGAGTTTACATAACTTGGAGGGTAATAAAATCTACAGTGTAGATTTGCAACCAGAGGTTTAGATATTGGGGTGATTGTAGAGGCAGAACTTCTGTGATAACATTCCCAGTTGGAAACTAGGAACGAGATAATATCATTCTGCCTCCTGCTTCCTGCCTCTTGACAACTACCTTGGTCTTCCCAAAGTAGTGATATAAAGAACGGCTTCATCAGCAGGAATACCTAATACATCATTAACTTGATCATCAAAGAATCCTCCGATACCACTAACACCTATATTTAAGCGAATGGCTGCTAAATTAAGCTTTTGTCCTAAATGACCAGCATCCAGATGTAAATAACGGTAAACGCGATCGCCATATTGAGCGATCGCTGTTTTCAAATCAGCGGTATGAAATATCACTGCTCCCGCATCCCTTCCTAATTCCTGTCCCAAACAAAGGAAGTGTAACTCACGGCGAAAATTCTTAAAGCGTATTTGTCTTAATTCTTGTGCTTTAGGTGCATAATAGTAACAACCTGAATCAAGTCCTTTAACACCAGAAACAGCAATAAATGTTTCAATTAAATTCAGGTCAAAGTAATCGGGACAATTATCTAAATTTTGGTCAATATAATTTTGTGACTGATAGGTAAAATCAAGCAAAGCTTTAAGTTCATCAAAAGTTAAATTTTCACCACTATAAGCGCGAGTAGAACGACGTTTATAGATAGTATTTTCTAAATCTAAAAGATTTTCTCCCCAGTCAATTGGTGTAGTAACAGTAGAAATTTTGTCACAAAAAGGAAAATTATATTTATCTTCTAAGGTGTTTTCTGGTTTTATTGTTGTTAAATTTTTATCTACAGTTCCGCCAGATTGAATTTGGGTATGAAAATGAAAATATTTTAGCAGTTCACCATCAGGAATTGAGGGATAATTAGTGTCAATAGTCGAAGGCAATGCAGTTTTTCCCAAAGGCAAATTTTGCTTAACATCTAATAAATCTGCCAATGCTATAACAACAGTTGCGCCTTCTTGTTCCGGATCAATATAAAGTAGGTCATTGACGGCTTCATCAACAAAGCCACCGATTAAATGGGGGCGATAATCAGTAATTGCTCCAGCTAATTCAATGTTGCCTAAAAGATGTCCTGTATCTAGAAAAATTCGACGGTAAGCCCTATCTTCATAACGCCATACTGAACGATAAAAAACAGCAGTAGTAATGATAGCCAGTTGGGTATTTTCTAAAGTAGGATGCCAAAAACAAGCAGCTTGTAAAGCTTGCCAAACATCATTTTCCCAATACTGCATGAGAGAATGAGTCCGACACTGATAATTGTAGAGTCCAGCAGGTAACAATGGCGTACCACGGGAAAGCAAATATACCTCAGCCGGATATAAACCCCCCGCACTGGGTGCAGAGCGTAAATATACCGCACTTCCCATAGAAGGCATTTTTGCAGTTAGTCCGTAGCTGTGAAATAGTAGTTGGGAAAGTCTCTGCCACCATTTAGCATCTGGATTATTAGCAAAAGACTCTGCTTGCTGTTGCAAATAGGGTTTCAGGTCATAATCAGAGCCGATTTTGTATTCTTTAAACGGTACTGGCTGTTTAGCCCAGTCTAACCTCTGACTTTTAGAAGCCAGTGTTTCAGGGTCGTATTTAGTACGCTCATGGTAATGTTGGGCGATTGATTGGTATATTTCTGGCATAGTAATTTTAATATCCTCAAGGAGTGCTATTTCTTGATCTTGACATTCATCTGCCTTATTATTTCGTGCTAATGGGTACAATCCTTGAATCAGTTATCAGTTATCAGTTTCTTGAGTTTTCACCATTCCCTGTTCCTAATTATCAATTATGAATTACCAAAGCATACCTGTACGTAAAAGCATAACAATAGAGGATATGGAAATTTCTTACCTAGAATGGAACCAAGGTGAAAAACCATTGCTGTTATTACATGGTATGGCTGATAATGCCTTAGTTTGGTCTAGCTTGGGAGATTATTTAGCGGCAAATTACCATATAGTTGCGCCAGATATGCGTGGTCATGGAGAGAGTAGTAAACCTGAAAGAGATTATAGTTTTGAGAGTGCGATCGCAGACCTGGAAACATTAATGGATAAACTGGGATGGTCGGCTGCTCATATTGTCAGTCATTCTTGGACAGGTAAATTAGCAGCCATTTGGGCTAGACAAAACCCAAAACGCTTACGCAGTATCACCTTGGTAGATCCAATTTTTATATGGAAAATGCCCAAATTCTTGAAATTAACTTTTCCCCTGTTATACAGCGTTTTACCTTTCCTGAAAAGTATGGGACCATTTGCCACTTACGAAGAAGCTGAACAAAAAATCAGACAACTCAGTCAATATAAAAACTGGAGTTCCATACAACAGCAAGTTTTCCAAACTGGAATTGAACAAAAACCCGATAGAAGTTGGGGTAGCAAATTTACCATCGCTGCCCGTGACGGCATTTTTGACGCAGTTATGCAAGTACCAGGTTTTATCACCCCAATTGATATTCCTGCCCTCTTTATACAACCAGAAAAAGGAGTAAACCGCCAAAATTGGCAAATTCAACCCTACAAAACCAACCTCAAAAACCTCACCCTCAAGAAAGTCCCCGGAAATCATTGGCCATTTTTAACCAAACCAGAAGAATTTAATCAAACAGTCGCCGAATTCTTAGCAGAACAAAAATGAATTTTTGGTAATTTACTTACCTAATACTTCTCTGTCACCCGTCACCTGTTCACTGTCACCTATTATGAGTCTCTGTATTAACCCAGTTTGTCCTCAACCTAACCACCCCGACAACGACGAAAACCGCTTTTGTCAAAGTTGTGGTTCTCAATTGGAATTATTAGGATGTTATCGGGTGCTGCGATTATTGAGTGATAAAACAGGGTTTAGCAAAGTCTATGAAGGATATCAACAAGACATACCAAAAATCATCAAAATTCTCAAACCAGAATTAGCCAATGATCACAAAGCTATCTCACTATTTCAGCAAGAAATAAATGTCCTAGAACAATTACATCATCCTGGCATTCCCCAAGCAGAAGGGTATTTCCCATATCAAACTAGATCAGGTTTAACCTTGCATTGCATAGTGATGGAAAAAATTGAAGGACCCAATTTAGAACAATGGCTAAAACAACAACAAAACCGCCCCATTTCTGAAGGACAAGCTATAGCTTGGTTAAAACAATTAGCAGAAATTTTAGACTTAGTTCATAACAAACAATATCTGCATCGAGATATTAAACCAGCCAATATTATGATTCGCCTAGATGGGCAATTAGTATTAATTGATTTTGGCACAGCCAGAGAAATTACTAAAACTTATATAGCTAATAATGGCGGTATGACATCCATTTCATCATCTGGTTATAGTCCCAGAGAACAAATGCATGGTCAAGCCATTCCCCAATCAGATTTTTTTGCATTAGGACGCACCTTTGTATTTTTATTAACGGGATGTCAACCTGCTCAATTATATGACTCTCACCTGGATATTTTAAAATGGCGACATTTAGCAAATCATGTTTCCCCATCACTATTAGATTTTATTGATTGGTTAATGGCAAATGAAATTAATCAACGTCCTGAGAATGCCAGAGAAATCTTAGATAAATTAACAAAACTGGAAAATATATATACAGGAAGTAACGTAGCCACAATGAATGTAGTGGGTGGTTTAAACACAGCAATAGTTACACCAACAACCACAACCAAAAATACAATTAAACCTCCAGACAAACAACCAGAAAAATTACCCTTATTAGCCTTATTTGCTGCCTTAATATGTTCCTTATTATTGCTGTGGACAGTAGCACTAGCAAACCGAAATAATAAATTTACAGTTCTACCTGCCGACTATGGACAAACGCCAGTTAAAAAAGGCAAAGTCGATTATTTTCCTTATGAAGAAGGCAAAGATAGTCAAGGAAGAGTAGCAGAATTTAACATAGCAGTTTTATCAGTAGAATATAAATGGCAATTAGGCAGCACTTATCAAATTAGATATAACGACCAAACTATTACTCTCGACTCCTTAAAATCAAACTTAGAACAAGAAGGTATCCAGAAAATAATGGAAAATCCTAGTGAAATTATTTCTGTAGGAACAGCTTCTTGTGAAGGTGATGTAACAGCCGAACAAAGTCGTGCTTTAGAACGTTCCAAGCAAATTCAATTATTAGCCAAAAAGATATTTAGTAGCACACCCAGTGTAAAAGGTTATCGCTTATTAAACCTGGGACAATTTCAGAGAAAAGATTGTCAAGCAAGTCAAGATTCAACCGCCTATCAACGTAGTATTATTATCATTGGAGTCAAGAAACAAGCGGAAGGAGTCATTTTAGATGAAGCCTTAAGAGATAGATTAGAGAAAAAACCCTTTGCTGATTTTAAATTAGAAGATTATTCATTAGGTTCAGCAGATAAATTTAAAACTACACCAAGTAACTTGTAATATTTCTCGTTCTCTGCATGAAATAAATCTGATTCCCCTTATGGTCAAAAAAGCAGATATCAGCACCAAAAAACTCATCAGCCTCGCACCCGAAAATTGGGTAAAATGGGTGACACAAATTCCCGACATTATCACCGGAGAAATCATCAACTCAGAATTTCAATGGATAAGCCGAGAAAGTGATGTATTAGTTAAAGCCACCAGTCCAAAGTACGGTGAATTTCTTGTACTCAACGAGTTACAATTACGATATAAACCAGAAATTCCCAAACGAATGCGGGCTTATACAGCATTAGCAGAAGAAAAATATGATCTTCCCACCTACCCAGTATTAATTAATATTCTCAAAGAAAGCGAAGCAGAAATTCCTACCCGCTACGAATCAGAATTTGCGGGTTTACAAACGCGTCAAGACTACCGGGTGATAAATCGGTGGGAAGTTGATGTGGAAATAGCTTTAAGTCAACCCATTCCTTCCCTACTTCCCTTTGTACCAATTCTCAAAGGTGGTGGTGAAGAAGCGACCGTCAGACAAGCCTTACAAATGCTCCGTGCAGATGAGCAATTAAGCCAATTAGAAACAGTCATGGCTTTTTTTGCTCCCTTCGTATTAGATAGCGTGTTAGTTCAGCAAATCATGAGGTGGGATATGGTGGTATTACGCGAGTCTCCCTGGTATCAACAGATTTTAAAAGAAGGTGAACAAAGAGGTGAACTAAAAGGTGAAAAACGGGGTATAGTTTCAGCCATTGAACTGAGTTTAGAAATCAAATTCGGTCAAGAAGGTTTACAACTAATGCCGGAAATATCACAAATTGCTGATTTAGAACAGTTAAAAACTATTCAAAGAGGCATTCTGACTATCAATAATATTGATGAGTTGCAAGAATTTATGCAGAGAATTTAAAATTACTCTAGTGAGATTTACAGCAATTTTCAGGTGTTCAAACAGATTTTAGTAAAAATTTAGCGCAAAGGAGCAAAGGAAGAAATGAATTAATTTTGAATGGAGTTTAAATACATGAAAACTGCTGTAAAGAAATTATTAGGTGGAGGTTTAAAGTGTTAGAAAAATCTTTTTTTTATCAGGAAATTCTGCACAAAGGTATAGAAGAAGGACGGCTAAAAGAGAGGCTATCAGGGATTGAGTTGGCTTTAGATGTTAAATTCGGTGCTGAAGGGTTGGAACTGATACCAGAAATATCACAAATTTCTGATTTGGAACTTTTAAAAAATATTCAAAAAGGAGTTTTAACTGTAAATACTCTCGATGAATTGCAAAAATTGATGCAAAATATTAACTCTACTCAAAATGATATTAATCAAGATTAATGAACCAGCTTAAATATATCTTTGAATTTTTCATGCTCCCATTCCCGAATACCGCTTTAATCCTGCACGCCATAATAAACGATTAGCACCTAAAAATATCATAAACCAACCTAAAATTGATAAAAATCCCCTTGTTAAATCCACTGGTAAACCTACCAAAATACTGGCAGGAAAATTAATTAAATAAGGGAATGGTGTAAACATTACTACATTTCTCACTTCTGGTGGAAAGACTTCTAAAGGCGCAATCATGCCTGATAAAAACAGAAAAAACAGAAACCAAACATTTTCTAAGGCTGTTGCTCTTTCTGTCCAAAATGCTAACATTGCCAGCGTGTACTGAATTAAAAAACGTAAAGCAAAAGCCAGCACCGCAGCCAAGGTAAAAAACACTAAATTTGCTAAACTAGGCACCCAAAAAGCTTGGGGATATAATAGAAAAAATAATCCTACTAATAGAAATACAAAAGGCATCCGGGCAAATCTTTCAGCAATATGGTTGGACAGATGGTGAATTACTGGGTCTATAGGTTGTAATAGTCGGGGTGATAGTTTACCTTCTACTACTTCTCTTTCAAATTCATAAATTACCCAAGCAACGGTAAGTTGTTTAACCAGAAAAACAGCAAAAAAATAACGCGCAAAATCCACTGCTGTTAATTCAAAATTTCCTCCTTCTGCTGCTTTTATCCAGACACCCATGAGAATAATGGGTAAAGAACCAGACAAAACCCATAAGATGAGTTCTGATCGATATTCCAGCATATAGCTATAATATACTGTGAGTAAAGTCAGGACTTTTTTGAACCAATTTTTCATATTTTTTTATTCCCTATTACCTTTTAAACAACACCAGATTTAAAAACTCTGCCAATTACTTCTTCTACTGGTGGTTCAGTTACTGTTAAATCAATCACGTCTAAATCAGCTAAAATTTGTGATACTGTGCGAGTGAGTGCTTCTCTCTGGACTATAAACCGCACTGCTCGTCCTTCTAAAAGTTGAATATCACCATAGGACATTAATTGTTCTGCTGGTAATGGTTGAGCTAATTCGACATAAATTTCTCGGTAAGGTGCGAAGTTTTCTAATAGTCCATCTAATCTCCCATCATACATTAGCTTGCCGTGGTAAATTAATAGCACTCGTTGACATAAAGCTGTGATATCTGCCATATAATGGCTTGTTAATAATACTGTTGCTTGATATAGCTGATTGTATTCTCGTAAAAAGTCACGTACTCCAACTTGAGCATTTACGTCTAGTCCTAAAGTTGGTTCATCTAAAAATAAAACTTGGGGACGGTGTAAAAGTGCGGCTAACAGTTCGGCTTTCATTCTTTCACCTAATGAAAGTTTTCTGACTGGTTGATTTAGCTTTCCTCCTAGAGATAGCATTTCTGTTAATTCACCAACTCGCCGATGAAACTCTTTATCAGAAATACTGTAAACGGCGGCGTTAATTTTTAAGGAATCTATTGCTGGTAAGTCCCAAATTAATTGCTGTTTCTGCCCCATAATTAGGGTGATTTTTTGTAAGAAAGCTTCTTGACGACGAAAGGGATCATATCCAGCCACTTTGACTGTGCCACTGGAAGGATGAATTAATCCTGTGAGCATTTTTAATGTAGTAGTTTTTCCAGCACCATTGGGTCCTAAAAAACCGACTACTTCGCCAGGTTCAATATTAAAAGAGACATCCTGAACAGCATTAATATCGCGATATGTACGGCGAAAAAAGTGGGTAAGAGTCCCACGAATACCAGGTTCTTTAATTGCTACTGGATAGGATTTACTCAGGTTTTCTGCTATAATAATTGACATACTATTTCACCTTAAACGCCCTGAGCGTAAAATACTAATTATTAACCATAAGCCTAACAAACTAGCAGCAGCAAAGAGGACACTACTAACATAAGATAATTGTGATGTTGTAGCTCGGTTAGAAATAATAGCCGCTCCCATTATTAATGAACCTACTAAAATGCTAAAAGAAAGCCGGTTAGCGGCATCATCCATTGTTCGACGTACACCGTCTAAACCCCTTAGTGATAGATTCCATTGTAAAGTTTCTGAGGTTACACGGTCTAATAATAGTTCAATTTGGCGGGGAGATTGTAAGGATAGACTTTTGATATCTAGGGCAGTACGCAGGAGGGAACGAACCGGATTATCTCCTAATAACTGACGACTAAATAAGTCGGTAATGAGTGGTTTAATTTCATCGAATAAATTAACTTCTGGGTTAAAAGTACGCGCTACTCCTTCTAAGTTTGCTAAAGTTTTGGCATATAAACCCATATTGCTGGGTAAGCGAATTTTATTATTGCGGGCAATTTGTAAAATTTCATAGATTATTTGACTGAAATTTATTTCGGTCAGGCTGACATTATAATATTTTCGCAGCATTCGCTCATAATCATTTTCTAAGCGAGATAAAATTACTGGTTGGGCAGAATCTGAGAGTTGCAAAGTTAATTGAGCGCATCTTTGAGCATCTAAATCAACAATTGCTAACAACATTTCGGTGAGAATTTGCTGGGTGCGGGGATCAAGTCTGCCTACCATGCCACAATCTAAAAGAGCAACACGCCCATCTATAAGATAAAATAAGTTGCCGGGATGGGGGTCAGCATGAAAGAAGCCATCAATATATAGTTGCTGAAAAAATACTCTAAATAGTAAGGTAGTTATTTCTTTGCGTTTAGCGATCGCATTTTGACCATTTTCATTACTCAATTCTGCTGTTAACAGCGGAACACCATCTAACCATTCCATTACCAGTAATTTTTCTGTAGTCAGATGCCAGTAAATTTCCGCAACTACAATCTGTGTGGGATCATACCAACGACTCTGGGATAAATTGCGTCGTAGTTGGTCTGTATGTCCAGCTTCTCTTGTAAAATCTAATTCTGCTTCTAAAGCTTTAGTAAATTCCTCAGCAATAGCTTTTATATCATAAGTTTGTCCAAAATCAGTCCGCGCCACTAAATCCGCGATACCTTGAATTAAGGCGATATCCTGGGCAATGGTAATATCGATTCCCGGTCTTTGTACTTTGAGAGCTACTTCCCTTCCATCTGCTAGAGTAGCGCGATGTGTTTGGGCAATAGATCCCGCAGCCACAGGGAAATGATTAACTATCCGAAAAGTTTCTTCCAGCGGGCGTTTTAGCTGCTTGCGGATCACTATTTCCACTTCTGACCAAGGAACAGGTGGTACTTCATCTTGTAGAGTTGACAGTTCTTCAATATAAGCAGCACTTAATAAATCTGGACGGGTGGAAAGTAGCTGGCCAAGTTTGACATATACCGGACCCAAATCCACTAAAATATTTTTTAATACAGCTGGTGTAGGTAATTGGGGTTCATCTGTTTTACCACCAGTAAGCAGCCTTCGCATATAGTCCCAGCCATTGCGGAGGACTACTTCAATAATTTCTCGTTGTCTGGGTACAGTCTGGGTTAAGAACATTTTCTGGAAATGAATTCAGGATTAAAATTAAAAAAGATTAAAAAAAATTAAAAATTACAGAAAAAACATTGATTCTGGGTTCATCACTAAGTCTTGTTGATTAAGAAATATACTTTTAGTTAAAAAATATTAAATTTAATAGCGATCCCCTTGACTACAGGCTCAAAATTGTTGATTAACCTAAATGTCACAGAATACAATAGACAATCTAGTTATAATTGGTAACAAGACTTTTGAGCCTCTACCAAGGGTTCTAACTTTTACAGCAGGTGAGTAAATCGGGGATCACTTTGCAGGGTTTTGAGGATCTGCTTAATTTCCTGAGTACGTTCCTTTTTAACTATCAGGGTAACATTGCGATCGCGCACAATCACCACATCCTCTAACCCAATAGTCACAACTAAATCATCGGGATTGGAAGCATAAACAATCGCCCCTTGGGTATCTAGCCCTACATGGGTAGCTAATTCCACATTAGGATTATCTGCTTTTTGATGTAAGCGAGCGATCGCATTCCAATCGCCTAGATCATCCCAACCAAATTCCACGGGTAAAACGTATGCTAGACTTGTCTTTTCCATCAACGCATAATCTATACTTTTTTTAGGCAACTGGGGATAAATATCAGGGCCATGTTGTTCTAAAGGTTCGATAATTTCAGAGGCATGGGTACGCAGTTCCTCTAGAACCACCCCAGCCCGAAAAACGAACATACCACTATTCCAGCTAAAACGTCCTGTACGTAAAAAAGTCTCTGCTGTTTCACAGTCGGGCTTTTCAGTAAAGCGGTTGACGTGATAAGCTGGCAACTCATTAAAGCAACCAATCTTTTCACCTTGTTCAATGTAACCGTAACCAGTTGATGGGAAAACAGGCTTGATCCCCAAAGTGACAATCGCTGCTGTGCTAGCTGCTAACTGAGTAGCCGCACTTAAGGTATGTGCAAACACATCTTGATCGGCAATCCAGTGATCAGCAGGGAAAAAGCCAATCACAGCGTCTTCTCCATAACGCTTTTTAATTTCCAAACTTGCCCAAGCAACAGCGGCTGCGGTGTCTCTTCCCTCTAATTCGATCAGCAAATTTTGAGATGGCAGATCGGGTAATTGTTCTTTAACTCCTTGAGCTATTTGACTAGAAGTGATGACCCACAAGTTATCCCAACCGCCAGCGAATGTTAACAATCGATCAGCGGTAGCTTGGAGTAGGCTTCTAGAACTGCCATCAAGACTTAAAAATTGCTTGGGTCTATCCCGGCGACTCAGAGGCCAAAAACGCTCACCTTTGCCGCCAGCAAGAATTACAGGGATCAGTGAACTACTCATGTTGTCCTATACACCTACTTCAGAACAATACCAAGTGTACATTCATTCAATTTTGGATTTTAGATTTTAGATTTGGTATTGTTTGCGAAAATGTTGAATTTATGACTTAGTTCTCAGTAGGAAATTGCAATAGCCCAAAAAAAAATCTAAAAATCTGGCAAGATTTGCAGCTTGCACTAACATACCTTTAGGGAGTGGTTGAGTGGGGAGAGAATTGTGATAAAACAAGTTCAATGGTCAGATAATCAGGTCATACCTCAGCAAGTACCAGCCTCAGAGCAAGAGGGAAGACCACAACAATTTCAACGAACGGAAAATCAGGTCATACCGACCCCAATACCAGGATCAGGGGAAGCGGTTAAACCAAAACAGCCAACAAATAATTCCCTAAACGTCGTTGAGACCGTGGGTGCTATCCCCAACGAACTCTATGAACGCTTAGGTTTGACAATGCCTCGCTGGCTGTTGTGGATCTTAACCTTTGTCGTCGGTATCATTTTATCTGGCTTACTAGTATCAGCTTTGGCTTTGTGGACTCCACTATGGAGTAATTTAGATCAAGCTAAAGATGATGATTTTGGATCTACCACCAAAGACCAAGTAAAAGTACCAGGGGATTTATGGAATAAACTTTCCCAGTACCAACTATCAAAACCCATGAATATTTTAGTCATGGGAATTGAACCAGTTAAAGGCACTGTTGACGGTTCTCCAGAAAGCTTTGCTGGTAGCAGTGATACCATGTTGTTGATCCGACTAGATCCCAGCAATAAATCTATTCGCGTGCTTTCAATTCCCAGAGGGACAATGATTTCCCTCCCAGAACAGGGATTAACCAAGGTATCCGAAGCTAACGCCAAAGGTGGTCCAGTATTAGCTGCACGGGTAGTTAGTCGTACCTTAAGCAATGCCCCCATAGATCGCTATATTCGCATTTCTACCAGCGGCTTGCGGCAATTAGTTGATCAATTAGGTGGGGTAGATATATTTGTACCCCAAGCGATGAATTATCAAGATAACGCTGGTGGTTTGTCGATAAATTTAGTCAGCGGCTGGCAAACACTCAAAGGTGAACAAGCAGAATTATTTGCCCGTTTCCGGGAATCAAGTGTAGGTGATATACCAAGAGTGCAGCGACAACAAGCACTAATAACAGCTTTAGTTCAACGTTTAAATAGTCCCACAGTTTTACCCAGGCTGCCTCAAATTACTCGCATTATGCGAAAATATTTTGACACCAACCTGAAAATGGAAGAAATGATGGCATTGGCGAATTTTTCCGTAAATGTAGAACGGGATAATTTCCAAATGACCATGCTACCCGGTACATTTAGTAAATTCAGTAAAGATCCAGATAGCTATTGGTTGAATCTCACTGGACAACAAAGTTTATTGAATGATTATGTTGGGGTAGATGTACCTGGTTTAAAATCAGATTTACGACCAGTATCTCGTCTCAAAATTGCTATTCAAAACGCTTCCAATCAACCTCAGTTAACGGAAAAAGTTGTTACTTATCTCAAATCAAAAGGTTTTACAAATATTTACACAATTCCCGATTGGCCTGATACCCAGCGCCAAACTCAGATAGTTGTCCAGAAAGGAAACCCAAAACCAGGAGTGGAACTGCAAGAATTTTTAGGCTTGGGTCAAATTGAAGTTTCTGCAAATGGAGATTTAGAATCTGATCTCACCATTCGTATTGGGAAAGATTGGAAATAATCATCCGATTTTAGATTTTGGATTTTCTCGTTCCCATACTCTGTATGGGAATGAATTTTATAAGACTCTGTCTTATATTAGAGTAAATAAAGTAGAGGCAGAGCCTCTGTAATGGCATTCCTAGTCAGAGACTAGGAACGAGATAAATAAAAATTAAATAATTAATAGAACTATGAAAAAAAATTTATTGAGATTATTAAGTTTAATTGTAATTTTGATTTTGGCTTGGTTGTGGGTAATTATTAATCCTCAACCTGCTTTCGCTCAAATTAACACCATTAACTATAACAACGCTTCTTTAGAAAATCGAGACTTTTCTCATCTTGATTTAACAGGAGTGAATTTTGTAGCCGCAGAAATGCGCGGGGCAAATTTTCAAGGTGCGAATTTAACTAACACTATTTTAACTAAAGGTGTGTTACTCAAGGCAAATTTACAAGATGCTAATTTAACAGGTGCTTTAGTTGATCGAGTGACGTTAGATGGTGCTAATCTAAAGAACGCTATTTTCACAGAAGCCACTTTAACCCGTAGCCGTTTTTATGATGCGGATATCACTGGTGCTGATTTTACAGATGCTTTAATTGACCGTTATCAGGTATCGCTATTGTGTGAAAGGGCTGATGGTGTTAATCCTGTAACAGGGATTTCTACACGGGATAGTTTGGGGTGTAAGTAGTTGTGAGATGACGGTAAGTATAGTAGCTAACTATCCTCACAATAAATCTTTCTGAAACACACTGCCTAAAGCGAGATGTTCAGAAAGCAAATTATTCTCTTAGGCATTTAACTACTTAGATAGATTCAGGGTCAGCACCCATAAATCCTACATTAATTCCAGCAGCTTTTAAAGCGTTAATAGCTTGACTATGGAGATAAAGCAATATTAACAAAGATAGAAGTGGTACAAATAAACAGACAAAGAGGAAAATCATTAAGACAACTGAAAACTTTAGGGATCTTCCCAACTTGTACAGTGCAAATATTTGAAAGCCCGCTGATGCCAAGTAGACAGGCAATATTATAGAATTATTGCTCACAGCCAATCCGATTAAATTAATCAGTATATTCACTAGGATAGACCACAAAAGCAACTTGTGAGACTGAGCAATTTTTCTTAACTCTGGGGTTGTATAGGTGGTTATGCTCATAAATTACTTAATTTATTACAGTACCCTGGCGATCTCCTAGATTTTGAGGAGATTTAACCACAAACTTATGTAAGTATATATCTTAGTATAAAGCTAATAGTCAAGTTAATAAGCTAATTTTTCAGATTCTGTCCATCCCCTGTTACCAGGGTATTAAAATCAAATATTGATAGGTGAATTTCAAAATCTTAAAACTCAAAAATCCATTTCTTCAAAAGTTACCTGACAGATGTTAATATTTGAGGTTAAATGTTTTCAAATATGTACTTTGTAAGAGGTTTATAGGTATTATTTCGTGTCCGAACAACAACAAGAAAAACCCTCTCGTTCTTTCGCTGGCATTGCTGGTATTGTTGCCGCAGCAACCTTAATTAGTAAAGTATTTGGTTTAATTAGACAACAAGCAATAGCCGCTGCTTTTGGTGTTGGTGCTGCTGCTACCGCTTACAGTTACGCCTATATTATCCCTGGTTTTCTGTTAATTTTACTAGGTGGTGTCAATGGACCCTTACATAGTGCCATTGTTAGCGTTTTAGCCAAGCGTAAACGAGAGGAAGCCGCACCTTTAGTAGAAACGGTGACAACCATAGTCGGTGGCTTGCTGTTGGTGGTGACAGTTGCTCAGATTTTTTTGGCAGAACCAATCATTGATATAGTTGGTTATGGTTTAGAGCCTACCACGAGAGCGATCGCTATTCGTCAACTGCAAATAATGGCTCCCATGGCCTTATTCTCCGGTTTAATTGGCATTGGTTTCGGCACTCTCAACGCAGCAAATCAATATTGGTTACTTTCAATTAGTCCTTTATTATCCAGTATTACCGTAATTGCAGGTATTGGAATTTTGGCTTTGCAATATGGCAAAGATATCATCAAGCCAGAATTCGCTTTAATTGGTGGCATGGTATTAGCTTGGGGAACTTTAGCCGGAGCAATTCTGCAATGGTCAGTACAATTAATTGTCCAGTGGCGGTTAGGTTTAGGAACATTAAAACTGAGATTTGATTTTAAATCTCCCGCTGTGCAAGAAGTAATTAAAATCATGACTCCGGCAACAGTTTCTTCGGGAATGATGCCGATTAATGTCGCCACAGACTTATATTTTGCTAGTCCAATTAAAGGTGCAGCCGCAGGATTTAACTATGCTAATTTATTAGTACAAACTCCGTTAGGAATTATTTCTAATATTATTTTACTGCCTTTATTACCTATATTTGCCAAATTAGCAGAACCAGAAAATTGGCCTGATTTAAAATTACGCATTCGTCAAGGACTGTTATTAACTGCTGTCACCATGCTACCTTTAGGTGCATTAATGATAGCTTTATCTGATCCTATTGTACAGGTAATTTATCAAAGAGGTGCATTTAAACAAGAAGCTACTGAGTTAGTTTCTTCTTTATTAATTGCTTATGGTATTGGGATGTTTGTCTATTTAGGTCGTGATGTTTTGGTAAGGGTATTTTATGCTTTAGGTGATGGACAAACACCTTTTAAAATTAGCATTTTTAATATTTTACTGAATGCTGGTTTAGATTTTATTTTGGTTAAACCCTTTGGTGCGCCTGGTTTAGTATTAGCTACAGTTGGTGTAAATTGCAGTTCAACTTTAATGTTGTTGTGGTTGTTAAACCGTAAATTGAATGGTTTACCTTTGGGGGAATGGAGTTTACCAATTTTCGGTTTAACTGCGGGTAGTGTGGTTGCTGGGGTTGCTAGTTATGGGACTTTAGTTGCTTGTCAACAGGTTTTGGGGAATAAGGGTTTAGTAATTTTAATAATTGAATTGTGTATTTCTGGTGCGGTGGGAATTTCTGTATTTGCAGTTATTGCGGGGATGATGAGAATACCGGAGGTGAATAATTTTGTGGTGAAGATGCGGCAGAAGTTTTTAAAGAGGTAGATTCAGCTAAAAGCAAAGGTTGGTTAAACCCAACCATAAAAAATCTCTTCTTCCTCTTGATGCCTCTGCGTGAGAAATAATATTTTGATATTGCATAGTGTTGAAAAGCTAAAGTTAGGTTTTGTTATCTATTTTAATGGTATTGAGTTTTTACCGCAGGAATCGCTTTTTTTGTTTCACGTAAAGGAGCAAAGGTGCAAAGAAGGAAAGGAAAATAAGAGTTTTTGCGGTAATTATAACTGAGATAATAGTTTGTCATACTCTGCATGAGTACCAATCCAAAACCAGATGATACTGCTTTCGTTTCGTACACCTACAGCACGATAATTTTTACTCACACGATCAGAATAAATAGGTAAGTTGGGATGCACTGACTTGAAACGTAGGCTAGGATGCCAGGGATCTTCTTTAAATTGTCGATAAGCTGCACGTGCTTGCTGCTGTACTTGCGGGGGAAGATCAGCGTATAAGTTACGAAATTGAATAGTTGTTTTCGACTTCACAGGTTTTCTGGATCTAATTCTAAAGTTTTACCTGCTTGATCTTCTGCTAATGCTACTGCTGCAAGTTTGACAAGTACATCATGAGATTTTGCAAATGCTTGATCCCATCGGCTTTCGTCTTCTATTTCTTCGAGGATGAGTAAGGCAATTCTATCTTGTTCACTATCAGGAAGTTGTTTTATTTGTGCGATCGCTTTTTCTAGTAATTGAGTCATAGCTAGTAAGCTGCTGTGAATAGGGCTTTGTAATTATTTTACTGTAGTTAAAGGGTGTTGGTGCGATCGCTAGGCTAACCGTATATATGGTATTTTAACTTACATTTATCAAAAATTTTTACCCTATTTACAAGTATTTTTGTACTAAAATAGAATAAATGTGATATTCTCAATTTTTCAATAGGAGTAAATTGTATGTCAAATCATAGCGGTAGCTATATGTTAAATGAAGTAATTACAATTTTGAGACGTGAGCATTGTTTTGATCATTTGGATCAAGAAAAGAAGCAAAATTTGATTGAACAAATTGTCATACTAGCTCGTTATGAGGATGATTGTAATTCGGGGGAAATTTTAGAAGGACATACAGATTATTTTCAGATATGTTATTGTTGTTTAGCGAAAACTAATGATCTAGAATCAGGTCTTTGTGTAAAATGCAGGTGATAGGTTATGGTCAAATAATAACTACTCATCTTGATTTACAGGGTTAGCTTTAACATATCCATAATTTAAACTAATTGTAAAGAAAAAGATGTAATCTCAAGTTGATCTTCTTCTGTCCAAGTATCACTATCATCAATAATAGATACACCTTTCTCAACTAAATTATTTTCTAAAGCATTAAGAATAAATCTAGCAATCATATCTTGTTCAGTTTCAGGAAGCTGCTTTATTTGTGCAATGGCTTTTTCTAGTAGTTGAGTCATAGCTGTTAAGCTGATTTGAATAGGTGCTGTTAGTTGTTGTAAGTTATTTAAAAGTTGTCGGTGCAATAAATCTTTTTTTGTTTCACTCAAAATCGTATTAAATTAGTTTAGTAAAGTGTCAAAACTCCTAAATCCGAATTTTCAGCAAAGGCTTGGATATGCTCTAAATGTACTCGCAAAATTTCCTCTATTTGATTTGTTGAACAATTACCACGTCTAACCCAAATCACTTTAGGCGGATATCCACGCAGTATACTTAATTCATTAAAATCAGCATCTCTGGTAACTATTATAAATTCATGTTGTTTTGCAAATTCCCACAAAATTTTATCATCCGCTTGATCTAAACCTAAGAGAAAAACGTGCTGAGAATTGGGGTAAATAGCAGCGAGTTTATCTACTAACCGGGGTGATAGATTATGGTCAAATAATAACTTCATGCTTGCACCATCAACATTTGTCTTTCTCTATCAGCAGCATAGCTAAGACAAGCTAAAATATCTTCTTGTGTTAAATAAGGAAAATCAGTCAGTATTTCCTCATAAGTCATGCCAGATGCAAGATATGATAATACATCGTATACTGTAATTCTCATGCCCCGAATACAAGGTTTACCTCCTCGTTTTCCTGGTTCGATGGTAATTATATTTTGATATTGCATATTGTTTCAAAGGTGGTTATTTTTTCTATTTTAGCGTTTGAGGTGATGCTCTTTTTATATTTCACGCAAAGGCGCAATAGATATCCTTATGCTGTATGTTTAGTATCTAAAATTACATTTTTAAGAATTGGTTACGCTATTTACAAGTACATTTGTTCTGTATTAGAATAATATGATATTCTCAATTTGCTAAGAAAACAATGATTTTGTAACTATAGAGAATATAATTACTGAAAATAAAGAATATATAATTCATGGCTAGAGCTTGACATCTTCTTAAAAATAGCCAGAAAATAAATTAAGAGTCTAAAAACAAAAGTCGGTTTTAAGCGACTATTTTTGTTTTTTATTATCACTCTAATTCATCAGGATTCACACCTAAAGCCTTTAATTTTTCAGCTAAAAGTTGTGTTTTTCTCCTTTCTGCGGCTAAAGCTGTTTCTGCTTGTTCCAGAAGTTGAGAAATTTCCAGATATGAAGAAAACTTATTCCCATCAGGACGATAAATTTGTAATTCTTCCCCTGATAAATCAAACTTAATTCCTAACCTGGGACTAACCCAATTTTCTATTTCCGAGATGACATCTAAACCATCTTCCGTTCTGAACCATCCTGTCAACTGATTATTTTGAGGATTATAAATATAATATTCTTCTACTCCATATCTTTCATAAAATATCAATTTCCTCTCCATTTCGGTTTGAGAATTACTAGGAGAAAGAATTTCAAAAACTACCTGGGGTGCAATATTATTTTCTTGCCATTGTAAATAAGAACCGCGTTTACCTTTTGGTCGTCCAAATACAACCATAACATCTGGTGCATTGACTATATAATTTTTCCCTTCGATGGGATACCAAAATAAATCACCAGCTACAAAAACATCAGGGTTATCTGCAAATAACCAATCTAAATTTTGTTGAATAACTAATATCCAACGAAACTGTTCTGTATTATTAGCCATTGGTTGTCCATCACTGTCTGGGTAGATGACCTCTGATGCATTTAGGGGTAGAGGTTGAGTAACCATAACTTTAAATTAGTTAGTTGTTTACTTTACCAATATCTTAGCACTAAACAATAGATACCTTAATTCTTAATAAAAACTAGGGAATAAATTAAGAATCTAAAAGCAAAAGTCGGTTAAAACCGACTCACAAAAAAACTCATTTCCTCCTCTCTGCGACTTTGCGTGATAAAAACCTAAAAATCCTCATCATCAATAAAAAACTCCGCCTCTTCATCAACCCTAGATTTCGACTCACCCAAACCCCAAAGCGGCTGTAAAATTGCCACACCAACCAAACCCACAGCTACACAAAACGCCAACACCAAACCAAAAGGAACTTGTATTGATTGAAAAACCAAAAACCGTAAAGATACAGGTGTAGCATTCTGCACAGAAATTAGTGCGATCGCCAACACCCAACCAGCTATAACTATAGATATAAATAAATTCACAAAATTTTTCATAATTTTATATATAAAAATTTAGTAGGGGCGAAGCATTTGGGTGATAAATTATCAGTTTTTACCAAAGGATATATTCCGAATGCTTCGCCCGTACAGGAGTCAGAAGGAGAAAATGAGGGGGAGATATCAAGTCAAAAGTCAAAATTGGTAACTTCTGACTTTTGCCTTTTGCCTCTTGCCTTCTTACTGTCACCTGTCACCTGTCACTTGTCACCTATGCTAACTTAGCAATTTCCGCTTCCATGGTTGCTGCAATCTGACTTAGTTTTGCTGGTGAGTTGGTTTCCATGTACACCCTCACCAAAGGTTCTGTACCAGAAGGACGCAGCAACACCCAGCTACCCTCTTCCAAATACAGCTTAATGCCATCCTTCCTTCCCACTTCTTTCACCTTAATTCCTGCCACTTCCGAAGGAGGATTTTTGGTATAGGAATCAATCACAGCATTTTTGTGAGACTCGGTAAGATGTAAATCCAAGCGGTTGTTATACAGAGGCCCATCGGCTTCAGCAATAGCTTCCTGTACCAACACACTCAAAGGCTTACCTTCATAAGCGATCGCCTCAGCCACCAGCATATCAGCCAAAACACCATCCTTTTCAGGAATATGGCCAATAACACTTAAACCACCAGATTCCTCACCACCAATCAAAACAGCGGTTTCCCGCATTTTTTCACCAATGTATTTAAAACCAACAGCAGTTTCATAAATTTGCAAACCATATTTAGCCGCAAAATTATCTAACAAATGAGTAGTCGCCACAGTTCTCACAATTGCGCCAGTTTTACCCTTGTTTTTTATTAAATGCCGTGCTAAAACTAACAGCACTGTATTGGGAGTGAGGACATTACCTTGTTCATCAACAATACCAAAGCGATCGCTATCGCCATCAGTTGCCAAACCCAAATCAGCCTTATCGGCCTTAACAGCTTCCACCAACTCAACTAACTGCTCCCCCTTGGGTTCAGGCATACCACCGCCAAAAAGAACATCCCTCCAAGTATGGAAACTTTCTAACTGAGTTCCGCAATGTTCCAACACCTCATCTAAATAGCCACGAGAGGTAGAATAGAGAGCATCGTACTTAACCTTTAAATTCGCACTTTTAATTTTTTCCACATCCAGCAAGGTGTAGATAAAATGCAAATAATCGGGCTTCGGATCAAAAGTAGAAATAGTACCTGATGGGTTACTTCCGGGCAACTCATCGGATGCAGTTTCTATATTTGCCACAATAGTATCAGTAATTTCTGGAGTAGCAGGACCAGCATAGTCTGGAATATATTTAATCCCACAATAGGGTGCAGGATTATGACTAGCAGTAAACATCAACGCCCCTGCGGAATTGAGGTGACGCGCATTGTAGGCAATTACTGGTGTGGGACAATCCCGATCAGTAATTTTCACATTCCAACCCAAATCTGCTAAAACCGCAGCAGATGTCCGCGCAAACTCGTCAGCTAAAAACCTTGTATCGTAGGCGATTAAAACTGGTCTGTCTTTGCTATAGGCAGTTTCCAGATAACTAGCTATTGCCCTGGTTACTTTCCGCACATTGGGAAAAGTAAAATCATCGGCAATAATACCCCGCCATCCATCAGTACCAAATTTTATCTTACCTGAACTGCTAGGATTACTCATTTTGCCACTCTCTCCCGTGCATCATCATTACTATTAGGAAGCAACCCGCAAAGCCTGTGGAACAGCCACTGTGCCGCAAGTATCCCCAAGGTAATTTCTCTCACTCTACCTGAGCAATGTCAACCCCCGATAGACCCTTTGCCAGTTACCACCTTTGGTCTTTAGTTGCCCCCGCTAGAGGGCAAGAACATTGGCATTGCCAAATGAGAAGAGGATTTATTAAAGCTAGACAACATGAACCAGCGGTCAAAGCTTTATTAGCAAAAGCTACTCCACCTCAACACATTGGCATACTTGCCCAAAAAGGTGTGTATGAATTTCACCATCATCTAAATTGGTTAACTCAGTCCGATGGTGTGGAAAAAGTAGCCCAGTTACTGAAATTAAGTAATTTTACTATTCAGGTCAAAGAACGGGTACTACAAATTTTACAAAAATATCAAAAATCGCCTTTACTGTTGGGTAAACGGATCATCCAATTAACGTCTGGTGATGAAGGATTTCCCAAACCAATTGTCATTGAACAAGCTAATTATTGTTTTCGTTTATATGCGGCTATGGATTGTGTATTTATTGAATCCGATAGCACTTTACATATTTTAGATTTTAAAACGGGTAAATCTGCTTTTGATAAACGACAAGCATTAGTTTATTTATTAGCAGCCCGTTATCTTTATCCCGGAAAACTTGCTGTAGCGTCATTCTATAATTTAGAAATTTGCCAAAAGTCTGAATTAATTACTATTAATAATAACGAGTTAGCATCTCTAGAATCTGAGTTGGCTAATATAGCTCACAAGCACCAACTAGATTTACAAAAATATCAAGCAACTAGCAGCAATTTTAGTAAAATATTTCCCCCTAATCCTGGGCATCACTGCCATTTCTGTCCATTTAATTCAATTTGTGAGTTCTCTCAGCTTCAGTCTGATAAATCCCACTCTATGCCAATTACTAAAAATCGTCCTTAATTCGCTCAACTTTAGTCTCGATTTTCAACAAAATCTCTTAAAAAATGATAAATCAATATCGCCAAAATGAATACTCATAGCAATATTTAGTTGTTCTAATGTTCCCACTAACCAATCAATACCATCCGTAGTCGCGGTTTCATAGTGGTTAAATAAAATTGCAAATCTTTTTTCTAAATACGGTTTAACTTTACGACAAATTAACACAACTTTCATTAACAAACCAATAGTTGGTAAAGAACCTTGATTACTAATCAAATCTAGAAAAGTTGAATGTTGTGGTGATGCTTGGCTGTTGACAACTAAAAAATTCAATAACTGACTACAAGTTCTCACAAGTAAGAAATCATTAGGTATTAAATCGTTAGCATCGGGTAATGTATTTTGTAAATGATTATATAAACGTTGATTAAATAGGCCTTTGCCATAGTGTCCATCAACAGAGGATATTAGATAATCATATAAATCATCTTTAAAATCATGAAATTTGGTAGTTTGACTACTATATTTTAAGAACTGCTGCGCTTTTTCTTGATAAGTACAGTTACCTTCACTTTTACCAATAAATTGCTTCAAGGTACTATAGAGATCGCGATCGCTCAATAATGTAGGATTATTCACAGGTTGTAAAATCCGATGCGCCTCAAACTCTGAATATTTCTGAGAAATCTGCACACTCCGGACTTTATAAGTTACGTAGCGCGACAGATCAATTTCAAATTTTTTCTGCACCTGCACCTGAAAACTTCTGACAGTTTCTTGTTGTTCAAAAGTAGAGTCTTCACTAATTAAACAATGCTCATATAAATAAGGGTAGCGTCTAATTAAATTTACCAAAGGCTGCTTATAGGCGCGGTTATTCGACTTGTAAGTGGGATTCACTAGTTGAATAAATCGCCGCAAAATTATATACTGATCACTTTCTGTAAAAATGTGCAACAATTCCCGCAAGCGCCTAATTTCTCGCAGACGGAAAGAATTTCCTGTCAATCTGCTAGGTGGTGTATCAAATAATTTAATTAAATCAATAATTGCGTAATGCAACTGGGGTTGTATATACCAACGGTTAATTAAAATATGACAACAACGGTTGAGGAAAAATTTAAAATCCTCAGATGCTGTCTTAGAAGCAGTAATTTTATCTAAAATAGGGATAATTTCCGGCTCAGGATAATTCGCACGTTCAATAAATAGAGAGCGAAACCTTTCAATCATTTGGTCTGGAGATTCCATTTGTACCAAATGAAGTAAATGCTGATATATTAACTGTTCTTCTTGATAACAGTCATGATAATTATGTACGTATTCTCCTCTACCACCATGAACTTTTGCCAATGGTGTTTGTTCTACAGTTTTTTCAGATTCAGCACTTGTCCAATTTTTCACCGTTGATTACCGTTTACAAACTGGAATATATAAGTCATTTTTGGTACACAATTATAAGCTTGTCAACCGAATTTATACGGCTTAAACAATACTTAACAAAATTATATTCTCCATAATTATATGGAAGAATATCCTTTCAACATCTTACAGGTTAAGCCGAAAAATTACTTAGTTTTTCGTTAAAGCGGACATAAATCTTTGCTGCCTCAATTTAAATTTTTGATTAAGGTAGGGAGGGAATTTGCACCAAGAGAGGAATTTGGAACAAATTCAGCAATGATTTCGCCTAATACCCCATTATCCAGCTACAAGTTCCCAATTCTGAATTTCCAGATTAAACAGGTGGTAATTCTTTAAGAATTGTAAACCGAATATGATTAATGGCCAATTCGCCAATGGAAATGTCTTCTTTTGTTAACCGATCGCCATTACTGGTTAAAGTTTCAAAAGAAACTCCCTTGCCAATTTCAATGTGATACCAGCATAATCCCATAAAAAAGCGGGTGGGATAGTGACCAGTATCACCTATATCATCAGGATTTGATTCCATTGGCACCCAACCAAAATTGGGGATATAGAACTCTAGCCAAACATGATTAAAATCGGGTTGTAGCGGAACTCCCTGTTGTTCAGGAAATGGGGGACATTTATATCTACCTACAGTCCGGCAAGGAATACCATTCAAACGGCACAAAGCCAATAATACTCCTACATATTCGCCACATGAACCAACTCCCCGTTCTAAAACGATATCTGGCGTATCTATATAGGGTTTAATTCCATAAGACAACTCATCATAAACATAGTTGCGGATACTGTACATTTTTCGCAACATATTTGTTTCCGAACCGACCGCTTCACGGGCTGCACGATTGACAATGGCAGTATTCATTGCCAAGTCATCATCATCTACTAAATAGCGGCTTTGCAGTTCTGGTGTGAGTTCCGGCAGAATTTCTACATCTTTAGGAGTAATGCGATACTTAATCCCCCGAACTTCCAAAAGTGCTTTCCAGCCAAATATATGACGTTCTCCAGGAGTGAGAGAATCAAACTTGAATACGGCTATCCGTTGTCCATCAATAATTTCTTCTGTGAATGGTAAACCAATGGGTTCAACTTGTTTGACCTTTTGGCGTTCTGTTTCTGATGGTAGGGCGATACGCCATTCTACATTAGGTAAATAAACTTCCTCCAAGGGAGAAATTTCCTCTACATAGGACATTTCTACCAGATAACCATTAGATAGGGCGTAGCGTTTATCTGGCTCGTAATGATAATACAGGGGATGAATAAAAGTTATATCTCGGTATGTTAGCTCATGACTAGGGTCAGCATTGGGGTTATCACGAATATAAGGCTCTTCTGTGGAGTAGGAAACATAGAGAATATCCTTACCTGTTGAATCTTGGCTATGAATAGCGATACCTGTGGGAGAAGCAAAAGGTGTAAGAACACTAAAACGAAGTTCTCCAGTTGCCCGATCCATAGAATAGACTGTTTGTTCAGTGCGATCGCAAATCCACAAAGTTTCCTGACTAACAGCTAAATTTTCTATACCAACACCAGGAGCATAAAATCTAGTAATTTCTTTGCGTGTATCGCGGTCAAAAACGATAATACAGCCTAGTCTTTGGCAACTAACATAGATCGTTGATTCCCAAACACCAACACCATCAGCGGTATAAGGTAAAGTAACAAAATGCTCCAGACCCAAGGAGGTCAAGTTACACAAATAAATACCATGACCACGACTAATCCACAGTGTATCTTCCCACACTGCTAAACCACTAACATCCTGAAATTCTTTGACTTGGTGGGGATTGAGAATTTTACTGTTATCAGAGATGGGGTCAATCTCCAACAGATGACCTTTAATTGTGTCGATAGCAATCAGTTTATCTTTGATGAAAGCAATACCATAAATCGTAGCAGCCGTAAGTGGTCGGATTGTTTTTTGCCCAAACATCTGGCTAACAGTCAAACTAGAGAATGCAGAACTCATATTAATTTATTAGTCATTGGTCATTGGTCATTGGTCATTGGTCATTGGTCATGAGGAAAATTACTTCCCCATCTCCCTCATCTCCCTCATCTCCCTCATCTCCCTCATCTCCCCATTTCCCAGTCCCCTGTCCCCAATGTAACTTTGGTTAATGGAATTCCAGGCATTACTCAATTATGATCAAATTTTGTAACCATTTCCTGTAACTTACACGATGTCTGCTCATTCTTTACCTGAAGGTGCCGCAGTTTGGCATAGTTTAGAAGTTGATAAAGCTTTAGACCTGCTTGATAGCAATGCAGACAGCGGCTTAACACCCCAAGAAGTTGAACAACGTTTACAAAAATACGGACCCAATGAACTAGAAGAACAGGGCGGCCGTAGCCCTTGGGAGATTTTGCTAGATCAGTTCACTAACATTATGTTATTGATGCTGATCGGTGTCGCCCTAATTTCTGGTTTCCTAGATTTTATGGCTTGGCAACAAGGCACCTTAAAACCTGGTGAAGTGCCATTTAAAGACACAATTGCAATTATGGCGATTGTGATTCTCAATGGCATTTTGGGTTATGTGCAGGAAAGCCGTGCGGAAAAAGCCCTAGCAGCACTGAAAAAACTATCCTCTCCCTTAGTCCGTATTATCCGTGATGGTAAACTTGCGGATGTGGCAGCTAAGGAACTAGTCCCAGGGGATGTGATGCTTCTGGAAGCTGGTGTGCAATTAGCTGCCGATGGACGCTTAATAGAACAGTCTAATTTGCAAGTGCGGGAGTCGGCACTGACAGGTGAAGCTGAAGCTGTAAATAAGCAGGCAATACTCACATTACCAGAAGATACGGCTTTAGGCGATCGCATTAATTTAGTTTTTCAAGGAACAGAAGTAGTCCAAGGACGGGCTAAGGTTCTGGTGACAAATACTGGCATGACAACGGAACTGGGCAAAATTGCCACGATGTTGCAGTCGGTGGAAAGTGAACCTACACCCCTCCAGCAACGCATGACTCAACTGGGTAATGTGTTGGTGACGGGTTCTTTGGTACTAGTAGCAATTGTGGTTGTCGGTGGTATTATCCAAGCCAGGGGTTTTAGTAATTTACAAGATCTTTTGGAAGTTTCCCTGAGTATGGCGGTGGCTGTAGTTCCTGAAGGTTTACCAGCCGTTATTACCGTTACTCTAGCACTGGGAACCCAGCGGATGGTGCGCCACAACGCCTTGATTCGTAAACTTCCAGCGGTGGAAACTCTCGGTTCTGTAACTACCATCTGTTCTGATAAAACCGGGACTCTGACTCAAAATAAAATGGTGGTGCAGTTAGTCTACACCAATCAGAAAAATTTCCGAGTCACGGGAGAAGGTTATGCTCCGGTTGGGGATTTTCAGCTAGATGGCCAAAAAGTTGCCCCAGATGACAATCCAGAAATATCCGCTTTGTTAGTTGCTTGTGCTGTGTGTAATGACTCTGTACTGCAAAAAGAAGCCGGAGAATGGGCAATTTTAGGCGACCCCACAGAAGGTGCTTTGGTGACACTAGCGGGTAAAGCTGGCATTGAAAGGGATCAATGGCATAGTAAATTACCCCGTGTGTCTGAGTTTCCCTTTTCCTCAGAACGGAAACGTATGAGTGTAATTTGTCAAGTTGAAGAAGTTGCTACAGGTGATCCGGCAATGAGTGGGGTTGACCCAGTAATAGCAGGATTTGTAGCATCTGAATCATATTTGATGTTTACCAAAGGTTCACCAGAATTAACTTTGGCACGTTGTAATCGAATATATGTTGGCGATCGCTCTATCTCCATCAACGAAGAACAACGCACTCAAATTTTGGCAGCCAATGATTACATGGCCAGTCAAGGGTTACGGGTGTTGGGTTTTGCCTATAAACCTCTCATGGAAGTGCCACCAGATGCTTCAGAAGACGCTTCTGAACAAGATTTGGTCTGGTTGGGCTTAGTGGGAATGCTGGATGCACCACGCCCAGAAGTGAGGGATGCTGTAAAAGAATGTCGTCAGGCGGGTATTCGTCCGGTGATGATTACTGGCGATCATCAATTAACGGCACGGGCGATCGCTGTAGACTTGGGTATAGCTGATGCAGATGCCAGAGTCCTCACCGGGCAAGAATTACAACGCATGAGTGACACCGAACTGGAGGAACAAGTTGATTTAGTTAGTATTTACGCCAGAGTATCCCCAGAACACAAACTCAGAATTGTTCAAGCCTTACAACGTCGCGGTAGATTTGTCGCCATGACAGGAGATGGTGTTAATGATGCACCAGCCTTGAAACAAGCTGATATTGGTATCGCTATGGGTATCACTGGTACAGATGTGAGTAAAGAAGCCAGCGATATGGTGCTATTAGATGATAACTTTGCTACCATTGTCGCCGCTACTAAAGAAGGTAGAGTTGTTTATACCAACATTCGGCGCTTTATCAAATACATCTTGGGGAGTAATATTGGTGAAGTTCTCACCATCGCAGCTGCACCAATTTTGGGATTGGGAGGCGTTCCCCTCACACCTCTGCAAATTCTCTGGATGAATTTGGTAACAGATGGTTTACCGGCTTTAGCATTAGCTGTAGAACCTCCAGAACCAGACGTAATGCAACGTCCTCCTTTTAGTCCCCGTGAAAGCATTTTTGCCAGGGGTTTAGGTTCTTACATGGTTCGCATTGGCATTGTCTTTGCCATCATTACAATTATTCTGATGGAATGGGCATATTATCACGTCAAAGCAGTCACAGGAGAAGGTCTAGATCCCGAACGTTGGAAAACAATGGTTTTCACTTCTCTGTGTCTAGCTCAAATGGGTCATGCGATCGCCATTCGTTCTAATAATCAACTCACAATTGAGATGAATGCTTTTTCTAATCCATTCGTATTGGGGGCTGTAATCGCTACTACGATTTTACAGTTGATGCTAGTATATGTTCCACCTCTACAAGCTTTTTTTGGAACTCATTACCTACCTCTAGATGAGTTACTAGTTTGTATCGGTTTTAGCGCCTTGATGTTTGTCTGGATTGAAGGGGAAAAAATATTCTTCCGTTTGATGGGCAAAAGGAGTGTCTAGCAATTCAAAATTCAAAATTCAAAATTCAAATTTTGTGGATTTTAATTTTTGATTAGGAATTCAGAATTTACTAGGGGTTTAGCACCGCTAAACCCCTACATAGGGTTTTCATTTTTAATTATTGATTTAATTATTGAAAAAATTCCTACAAGAAAATTTTTTAAGTTTTAATTTTTGTATATGTATCTTAAAACTCTACACCTCCGACAGTTTCGGAATTACCAAGACCAAAAAGTTGAATTTACTGCACCGAAAACTATTTTAGTGGGTAATAATGCTCAGGGAAAATCGAATTTGTTGGAGGCTGTAGAATTGTTGGCAACATTGCGATCGCACAGATTGGCACGCGATCGCGATTTAATTAGAGATGGAGAAGCTATCGCTCAAATTAATGCCACTCTAGAACGAGCCGTAGGTACAATAGATTTATCCATAACTCTACACCGTCATGCTCGCCGCCGTGTAGCCATCAACAGCGAAACAGTCCGCCGCCAAATGGATTTTCTCGGCGTTCTCAATGCAGTTGAATTTTCCAGTTTAGATTTAGAATTAGTAAGGGGCAGTCCTGAAAATCGTCGTAACTGGTTAGATACCCTTTTAATTCAACTCGAACCAGTTTATGCTCACATTTTGCAGCAATATAACCAAGTTCTACGTCAACGAAATGCTTTTCTGAAAAAGAGTCAGGAGTCAGGAGTTAAAAGTCAAGAGTCACAACTTTCCATCTGGGATGCACAGTTAGTCACCGCAGGGACAAGACTCATTATTAGACGTGACAGAGCTATTCAAAGATTAGCACCCATCGCCGCAGCCTGGCACGCTAGTATAAGTGGTAGTACAGAAGTTCTACAAATCCAGTATGCTCCTAATGTACCCCTAGTAAAAAACCATGCAGAAGAAGTGCAGCAAGCTTTTTTCGGCAAAATTCAACAGCGAACGGCGGCTGAACTGCACCGAGGCACTACCTTAGTTGGACCTCACCGCGACGAAGTAGAATTAAGCATCAATCAAACACCTGCACGTCAATATGGTTCTCAAGGACAACAAAGAACTTTAGTTCTGGCTTTAAAATTAGCCGAATTACAATTAATTGAAGAAGTAATTAATGAATCCCCATTACTTCTTTTAGATGATGTCTTAGCTGAGTTAGATCCATTTCGTCAAAATCAATTACTTGATGCCATCCAAGACCGATTTCAAACCCTAATCACTACCACTCATTTAGGTGCTTTTGATTCTCAGTGGCTAAAATCTTCACAAATTTTATATGTCCAAACAGGAACAATTACAAATTAAATATAGCGGTATGCACTTGAATGAGATACACAATTAACGTCAAAAATCCATACACTAAAAGACTTTCAACTCTGTTCCCTATTCCCTGTTTCCTGTTCCCTGCTATATGAATTATAGAAACCATATATTAGATAAAAATGAGATCGCATCTTTAGGTGCTTCCTTAAGAGCAATTGAACCAACATTATTGAAACAAAGTTCCCAGGAAGGTATAAAGAGAATTTGGTTTCAAGGAGGAGAACCTTATTTTGATATCTTTTTTGAATTAAATAATCAAGAAATTACTTGGTTTCAATTTACATTGCGAGGTAAATCTCTATCTTGGTGTAGTAAACAACCAATCTTAAAAACTGGCATTACAAATGAACTAGTAGTTGATGATATCAGTTTTTATGCAGCTAGTAAAATAGTGAAAAATGATCAGGATACGGATCAAGAATTTATTGATTTAGTCAAATCAATTTTGCAAACTAGACCAGAAGTGGAAATTTTCATCAAAACATTAGTTCTATTCTAAGAATTCAGGAGTCAGAAGGTAGAATTCTTAATCAGAGCCTTATACTAACTGGGAATAGCTCTCCCCTGGCTAAAGCTGAGGGGATTCTAAGAAGTTGTTCCGAGCGAGGCTAAAAGCCACTGGGTTTCCATAAATCGGGATTTTATCACCCATTGCCCATTACCAGTTTCAACCAGATGACTAGCAACTGGAGTTAATAAAATTTTTCTAATTTTTTAAATAAATTCAGAACTAAAACAGTTAAGAAAGTAGCAATTAACCCTAGCTGCCATAAACCACACCCAGAGGTAATGCCTAAAGCAGCTGCCACCCAGATAGCTGCGGCGGAAGTTAAACCATGAATTTGAATTGATTGTGATTGTTGAGAGGATTCGCGCAAAATTTCTCCAGCACCCAGAAATCCCATCCCAGCAGCAATTCCTTGAACAACGCGGCTCATAGCGTCAGCACTGATTTCTTGTCCACCGAATTGGATAGCAGTAATAGTAAATACAGCAGAACCCAAACTGACTAACATATGAGTTCTTAAACCTGCTGGTTTATGCCTGATTTGGCGTTCTAAGCCAATTATGCCGCCAATGAGCAATGCTAGACAAAGGCGAAAAGAGATGTTTAGCCAATCATTGCTGGCAATATAATAAGGGTTTGTCAATTAATTATAATTTATGAGCAACAATATAGCGGTATGCAATTGAGTGAAATACAGTCATTAAATCGCAAAATTAGTAGTTTCTTTGCCCTCCATTGTATTTCATCCGACCCATAACTTAGGCTTTTCGTCTGTTTTAAATGGTTGCTCTATTTACGCTGTACTAGTACAGTACGGCATAATAAAAAAATACACCCTTTCTATTTTACCATAGGGTCAGCGGGTCGATAACTGACAACTGAGTCCGAACACTTGAATAAATGATACCTAACAAATTGAGTGGATAAATTCTACTGGCTTGACCAGATTAAACTCCAAGATCGTGCCAAAGTGGGTGAAAAAGCGTTTTATTTGAGTAAAATAAAACAACTAGGCTACCCTGTTGTGCCGGGTTTTGTGGTATCTGGTGAAGTTTTGCAAGAATTTCTAGAAAGCCTAAATAGTTCAGAGGCGTTGGTTGCGGACTTACCTCATTCTTCATTACATTTGGATGTAGAGAATTGGCGACAACTTCAACAGGTAGCTGGCCGCTTACGTCAGGAAATTATCACGGCTGATGTCGCACCTGATTGGGTAAGTAGAATTTTTCAAGCTGCTAGACAATGGGGAAATAATAGTTTAATTTTGCGTCCAAGTCTGGCATTACCCAATACTAGCAAGGGTGAGAAGAATCTTTCTGGTTTATTGGAGTCGGTATTTTGTGCTTGTAATGAAGAGGCGATCGCACAAGCATTAAAATTAACTTGGAGTCAGTTGTTTCGTGCGAGAAGTTTACTGTACTGGCAGCGTGTAGGTATTAACGTACAACAAATTAATTTAGCTGTATTAGTGCAACCTGTGGAAAATGCGATCGCCTCCGGTTTATTCCACACCAACAAATCAGGATGGGAAATTGAAGCTACTTGGGGATTAGGATTAGCAATTACTAACGGGGAAGTATTACCGGATGTTTACTACATCCATGAAAAAACAGGAGTTGTCAAGGAAAAACACTTAGGAAATAAAATTCTTGCCTATCGTGTTGATGATTCTGGGGTTGCTGCTGCTGAAGAATCTCACACTTCATCATTGTTGATGCAAGATCACAACTGTTTATCTACTTACCTACTGAGTGAGCATGAACAAAAACAGTATGCTTTATCAGAAGAATACTTACAACAACTAATTGGGTTAGGAAATCAATTAGTTAGTGAACTAGGTACAAAGGTAAAGATGAAATGGACTCTTGCTAAAGAGCATCAAACCCCCAAATTCTACATTACTCAAGTTAGCCATCCCCAATCTATTATTACCAATTTCCAATTCGTCAAAGGAATAGGAGCATCTAGAGGTAGGGTGATGGCCACTGCTTATGTAATTACTAATTCCCAACAAAAACCAGAACACATACCCAAGGGAGTAATTTTAATTGCGCCATCTGTCACTCCTGATTGGTTGCCTTTACTACATCAAGTGGGAGGAATTGTTACAGAACGGGGTGGATTAACGAGTCATGGGGCTATTTTATCAAGAGAATTGGGGATACCAGCGGTAGTTAGTGCCGTAAGTGCTACAAAGCTGATTCAAACGGGGGAAAGATTACTGCTTGATGGTGACAGAGGTGAAGTTTATCCTCATAGAGGGGATGGAGAAGAAGCCAGGGGAGCAGATGAGCAGATGAGCAGAGGGAATGAATTCAAAAGCTCTTTTACACCCCTAACTCCTCAAATACCTATGATTTCTACTCAACTATTGGTTAACTTGAGTCAGTCTAGCCTGATTTCGCAAGTGCAAAGTTTACCTGTAGATGGGGTGGGATTGTTACGTTCAGAATTGATGGTGTTAAATATTTTGCAGGGACAAAATCCCCATGCTTGGCTTTTGGATGGGAAAAAGACGGAATTATTAGAACGATGGTCACAAGAAATCAGGAAATTTGCCTGTTCTTTTGCACCAAGAGCAGTTTTTTATCGATCTTTGGATTGGCGATCGCCTGATTTGCCATCATGGAATGATAATTCATCATCTTTAGTACAATCTATGTTGGGTGAACGAGGTACTTTAAGTTATGTACGCAATCCCACCATTTTTGAATTGGAACTGAAAGCTTTAGCAACTGTACAACAAGCTGGTTTTAGTAATATTCACCTGATGTTACCGTTTGTGCGGACGGTGGAAGAATTTGTATTTTGTCGTCGTAAAGTTGAGGAAGCTGGTTTAACTCAAGATTGCCATTTTCAATTATGGATGATGGCAGAAGTTCCCAGTGTGCTGTTTTTATTACCTGAATATATTAAAGCTGGTGTAGCGGGTATTTCTATAGGCACAAATGACCTAACGCAATTAATTTTAGGAGTAGATCGGGAGCAAGGAGAACTAGCCAAAATCTTTGATGAACGTCATCCGGCTGTGATGGGTGCGATCGCACAATTAATTAAGATGGCTAAAGATGGGGGTATTCCTTGTTCAATTTGCGGTCAAGCGCCAGTTCTTTATCCAGAAATCATTGATAAATTGGTAGAATGGGGCATTAGCTCTATTTCTGTAGAACCAGAAGCAGTGGAAAGGACTTATGGTGCGATCGCACGTGCAGAACAACGTATTATTTTAGCAGCAGCGCGGAAGCAACTGGGCAATTTGTAAATTGAATTTTACCAAAAAATTATGCTCTTGGGTATGCACCGATATTGTAGGGTGCATCGTCTAGCGATGACAACACACCATTAAAAATTAATATCTAAAAATTGCTGCCACTATTGCCCCACTTGGCATATCTTCAGATTCTAGAGTATAAACTCTGCCACCATTTAACATTGTGTGAACAGCAGCAAAATCTAACATATCTTCATCATCTGGTTCTGGTTCGGGGTGTAAATCCACAGTCGTTGTTTCTGCATCAAATTTTCCCCATTTCTGCTCACCTACCGCTACAAACAAAGAATCAACCCTCTGATAGTAAGCCGCTGGAATAATTTCTCTGATATCATCAGTAGCCTTTCCAGTACCTTCACCAACTAATTGTTCATACAATTCTATCGCTGCCCTTTTATCTTCTTGAAATGAAGGTGCAACAATTCGCCAAGCCTCATCATGTAATTGTTCTGGATTGATAATTTCTGGATTACCATTAATGCTTTCCGCTAACAAATGGGGATAAGTATTTGCTTCTTGGTAAATTGGAAACAGATACTCCACTCCTGCTAATACTAAAGGCGATTTTTCCTCCCTTAATTGATCATGTAATGCGGTATCAACAGCATAGCAGAATTGTAAAATATCTTCTTCGTGTTTTTCCCTATCAGGGCTACCTTGTCCATGAACTGAACCTGGATGTTGAGCAGGATTACCATTTCCGCCTCTAGGTGTACCAACACGATGCTGTACACCTTTTTGCAACTCGTCTTCCAGGAGAGTTTCTACTAGACGATGTGGCATATTTTCTACTTGAACTTCGTTGAAGCTATGACCTGTCCCTGCAAAAAATTTGACATCTTTTTGACTCAAAGCCAAAACGTAGAAATTACCATCATTGTTAATTAAATGTAGCAATGGTTTGATGTGAAATTGCTTACCTACTACTACTAATTCTGGAAATTCAATTGGTACACAATAGTAATGAAAGAGATGTGGGGAAATAAAAATTACCAATCCCTCATCTTGATGTTCCCAGAAATCACCCCTATCCAGTTCCATCGCTGGCTGGAGAAAATTAATTGCTTCAGTGTGGCGTATTCCTATCGCATCTAACCGTTCCTCAGCTTCCCGAATTAAATTTTTGAAGCGAATGGGATTTTGTCGAATTTCTGCCCCTGCTTTCTGTGTAGGCATATATAGAGATACACAGGGAGGTTGGGGATTTGCGACTAATTTTTTAAGTTCATCAATAGACAAGATCGCCATATATTTAATCCACGTCCATAAATTTGCATAATCTAGATTTATTTGAAACCCAGACGTGGTATTTTTGCATCTTTCTTTTGATAAACAATTACCGATTTATATTCCCTTCTTTAGATGGATAATTAGCCAGCTTTAGGAATGTGAGGGTTAGATTCTGAATTGATATTTTTATTCATAAACCCTAAAGTGACTCGTTTCATCAACCAGTACAATCCCCAAAGAATCACAAAGCTAATAGTTATAATTACTAAGGGTTGTTTACCGAGAAGTTCTTCAACTCCTTTAGTCAGTATGGCATCTGGTTGAGTAATAAAATCCCAACTGTTGAAACGCAAGAACCTTCCCCAATAAATACCTATAGCATTGAGAGCATGAGTTATCAACTCAATGCCAAAAATCCATTTACTCTTACCAATACGATGTAAATAATGACCTAAATTTATGAGCGAAATTACATAAGCTTCAAATCCAGCTAGAATTACTAGGAAATAAACAGGAAATAAGACTAATGTAATTATCCATATTGATTGAATTCTGCGGATATCATCTATTAAGTGAATCACATCAGTTAATAAATAAGGTGCATTGGGTAAAAAAGCATAGAAAACTAAGAAACCAAACCACCAAACCCAAGAGCGTCCGCGTTTGTGACGAAACAGCCAAACACTCAAACCTAAAGGAATAAAAGCCAGAAATAAATTCCAAGTCATCCAACGAATATTGATTTGTAATACCTGGATAACTATGGCTATTAATTCTGTTAATTCTGTTTTCATATCTAATAACTTTTCAGAGTAAGGGAATAGGGAATAGGAAACAGAAAGTAAGGTAGAACTTACCCACAATGTGAGCCAAAACCAGATTATTGCGTAGGGGCAATTTATGAATTACCCCTACACTCCTGCACTCCTACACCCCGGCTACTTCTTTATTGGGATTGACTACAATATTCATTCAACTTATTCCCGAAAGTATCTGATTGTTTACCAACGGTTTTTGCGGCGGCTGTCAAGCCTGAATCAATATCTATTCTGGCTTGTTGGATTTTTTCTCTACCAGCGGAGGATGCTTCGGCTGTCTTGGTTGAACCAAGAGCTTTACCTGCTTTGCCAATGACTTGACTGAGATTGTCAAAAACTTTGGCAAAACTGGTTTGAAATTCCTGGAGTTTAGGGTCTGTTAATTTTAAGTCTTGAATTGATTTGGTGACAGTTTGCAAATCTTTGGATAGTTGCAAACTGGTTGTTACTTGTTTTCCTTTGTTGTTGTCAATCAAAGATGTTCCTTGATTAACGGTTTTAACCAATCGTTGACACTGGGAGATTTTACTCTCGCTACAACCAGTCATTAACAAAGCTATACTCAGGCTTAGAGGAGCAATAATGGTATACTTACACACAATAAATAGAACTATCCCAACAGCAGTAAAATTCCATTCATATTAGCGCAAGTTGCTAATTAGGGAACAGGTGACAGGTGACAGGTGACAGGTGACAGGTGACAGATGACAGGTGACAGGTGACAGGGAAGAGAAAGCAGGGAGAGATAAGTGAAAACCGCTATAATTAATTGCCCATTACCAATCTATTGGTAAACCTAATCTTTCTAAGTTTGTGCCATCTTTTAACAATGGTTGAATATGGCTGTCTATTTGAATGCTACCACCGGACAGGACTAGGGCGCGTTGAGTGACTTTTCCTAACCAGTGAAGATCATGGGAGGCTATTAATATAACTTGCACTGGTAATTTTAATAATATTTGGGCTAAATGTTTTCGCCAGGCTGGGTCTAGTCCGTTGGTGGGTTCGTCTAAGATGAGAATGGCTGGATCTAGGGCTAAGATGGCTGCTAGGGCTGCTAGTCGTCTTTGTCCTCCGGAAAGTTCGTGGGCGGAACGGTGGGCGTATTTTTCTAGTCCAAATTCGGCTAATAGTTGCTGTGCCTTGTCTTTGGCAGCTGCGGGGGAAATGCCATAGTTACGGGGACCGAAGGTGATGTCTTCTAGGATGGTGGGCATAAATAATTGGTCGTTGGCATCTTGGAAGCTGAAACCTATTTGTCGCCGAATTTGGGGTAGGGTGTTTGGTGCTATGGGAATACCATTGATGGTAATTTTGCCGCTTTGAGGCTGTTTGAGTCCGATGAGGTTTTCTAGGAGTGTGCTTTTTCCTGAACCGGTTGCACCAATTAAGGCGACGCGATCGCCTACATTTAATGTAAAGGAAATTTCTGTTAATACTGGTTGTTGCTGAGGATAGGCATATACAAGATTTTGTACTTCAACTACAGATGTATGCGGTTGAGAAATGGAAATTTGGGGATGAGAAGTTAAGGATGTCAAGATTAGTAACTCAAAATATTAACGGTTTTGCGTGGGGGATGTTGTTTAGGCACTTGTTGTTTGGGATAGGGAGAATAAACCTACAAATAAGAACTAACGGTGATACAAGTCGCAACTACTCCCCCTGTTATTAGGATAAAGCGTTCTTTGGGGTTGAGGGGGGAATCTAGGGGTAATTTTCCGTTATAACCACGAGTTAACATTGCTGTGTATACTCTTTCGGCTCTATCTAAGGTACGCAAATATAATGCACCTATCATGGATGCACTGGCATAACGTAGCCATCCTCCTGTACCATTTAAACCTCGTAATTGTGCGCCGCGCTGCATTCGTGTTACTTCTGAGAGTAATATTTCTAGGTATTGTCCAGCTAGGATTAGGTTTTCTTTTAATGCTGCGGGTATGGGTAGACTTTTTAAGGCAATGCCAAAACTGTGAGGGGGTAGGGTCAATAAAAAGCTGTTCATGGTAATGAGACAAATGAGGGAACGCAGAAGTAAAAAACTGGCTCGTTCCCATCCCAAGGGTAGGGCGACTAGAGAAAGGAAAATTAATTCTGAGCCTAGTAAACGGCTTAATTTGGGAATAGATACTTGTAAAGACCAAGTCCAAATCAGTGCGATCGCCGCATATCCAATTAAGTTATACCAAGCATGATATTTTAACAACGCTGTCCCAATCACAATTATTAGGGACACTTGCAACCGTAAAGGCAATGAAAGATTAAACATTATGTGTTTTCACAACTTTGGCAATTCCAAAGGCTACTCCAAAGCATAACCCTGATCCTAATAACCCAGCAATACTTGTACCTATTTGCCCTAAACCTGCAATTCCATAATCTGCAAATGGTGTAGGTACATTCACTCTTACTACTTCTGCTAAGTTAATAAAACCTACAGTTTCAGCAACTTTTTCTAATCCATCTGGCCATGCGGAAGCAAATAGGGAAAGTACACCAGCTATGAGAAAAATGCTCACAATGGGAACTAACCAACCCTGAAATTTTTGTTCTTCTCCGGGTAATAAATCTGGTCTGGTTGTGGCTAAATAACTTAATACACCACCAGTAATTAAACCTTCTCCTATGCCAATTAAAATATGTACTCCTGTCATAGTTGGTAAAACAACTGTAGCTGGTGCTGTTCCTGATAAGGCTAATTCAATGGCACAAGCTATAGCAGCAGCAACAACACTAAAAGCAGCAGCAATACCCCCCACTAAGGGTAGGCGTTTTTGAGAACCTCCTAGCAGTTTTTGTAAGGTTTGGGTTAATATCCAACCCGTCCAAACTCCAATCACTGCCATGTTAAGAATATTTGCACCTAAAGCAGTAATTCCACCATCAGCAAATAGTACAGCTTGAATAATTAATACTGTAGCTATACATAACATTCCCGCCCAAGGACTACCTAAAATAATGGCGGCTAATGTTCCTCCTAACAGGTGTCCACTAGTGCCTCCTGCAACTGGAAAATTAATCATTTGGGCGGCGAAAATAAAGGCTGTGGTTAAGCCTAATATGGGGGCGCGACGAATACCAAATGCTGTTTGCGATCGCTTGACGGCGATAAATAAAGCTACCACACTGGCTAAACTGGTAGCACCTGCTACGGGTACAGAAACGAATCCATCCGGTATATGCATGAAAATCCCTATTTTTGTGTTTTCTTTACACTAATTTAAGCAAGAGAATTACTCTTTTCTCTTGTTTATACCATGACTTATTTAATGATTTTTTGGGTGTTACTTAGGGAATATTTATGATAAAAAATACTGTGAATCTTGTATTTATTTTTTTTATTGTTAATATTTGTGAGTTTGTATAGTAGGTCACAATTTATGTAAGAAAAACTGAATCATAACAGAAGAGTGCGATCGCTCATCTCACCTCAATGAATAATTAAAAGGGTTTAGCATTGCTAAACCCCTATTTTTCGCATATTTATAAATTTCTAAATTCCCCTCAATTGTCGTTTTCTCAATTCCTGCATTACCAAACCAATTATCATACCTATTCCCACAATTGCAGTCAAGTAAAATAAACTAATTAACCGTGTTAACATCGGTGGTTGTATTCCTTCAACTTCCACCAATTGCGCTACTTTAACAGGTAAAAATTGACTACTACTGACTTCTACCTCTACTTTATGAGGTGCGCCATCAAAAAATTGCGATCGCCATACTAATTTACCTTCTTGATTGGTAAATCCTTTATAAGCAAAAACCGTTAAATCATTCTCTAAAGCGATGGATTTCACATCTAAAATCACATCTTTAATCGGCTTTCCATTGTTATCTTTGACTTCAACAGATAAACTCGCCAATTTCCCTACAGTTGCATTTTTATCACCGTCAATTTTCACATCTAAATCCTGTGATTTTACGACTGCTGGGGCAATATTTTCTATTTTATGATCATGCTCACTTCCATGAGCTTGAGCCACTTCCGCAGTGATATTAATAAATAACAATGTCACTATGGCAATTACAGTTAACCCACTTAATAACAACCGTACAGATTGAGGAGCAATCTCTCCATCCCTCAATTCTTCCTGTCCACCAATGACCCAACCACCTAATAATCCCATTGATAATAAAATTGCTGCCAATATCGCAAAATATTTATATTTAACAGGATTTTCTCGGACATGAAATTTTAAATCTTCTTGATAAGGAGCAAAAGCATTAGCTACCAAAGGAGCAACTTTTACTAACATTTCATAATTGCCACGAATTGGTAGAACCTGCTGAAATTCTAGTTTACCTCTTAGGGCAGCTACTTCCAATTCTAACAACTTCGTTCCTTCCACCATTGGGAAATCTGTTGTTAACCAAGGAGTCGTTTTTGGTGTAGATATTTCTAAATTAATTACAGCATTTTCTAAAGGTTTACCACTAGCATCAACAGCTTCTAAAGTAAACATTACCGGAGATTGTGCTTTTTCTGTTGCCGCTTCAAATGGAAAAATACGCTCTAACGGTGGATTAGTGGAAAGTATCACTTTAGATTTAGGAGTTTGGGAAACACCAACTAAAGAATAAAGAATTGATAAGCTAATGCAAACAGCACTGATAGCTACAAAAAGTCGATATTTTTTCATGGTTAATTAGATATGAAGCGTAGATAAACACAGATAAATACTAAAGCTGCGTGTCACACCAAAAATCTGTTTATTTACTAGATTTACGCAGTCTAAAGCACCTTACCAATGAGCCAGTTGTGTAAGTCCTGACAGATAAAAGCAGAAGAATATTTTAGTTACAGCAAATTACATATCAATGAAGTCATATCTAATGTTAACTGTAGGGGTTTAGCATTGCTAAACCCTCATAAATTCTGCTGTCTAATATGTTTTAGTGACAGCCAATACCTAACGTATGATGACGTACTGAGTGTGTTGCATTATGAGCCGCAGGATAAGTAGAAAACAAAGCAGTCCAAATTACTAAGGAAGATAACAACATATAAAGAGTTACCTGTACTGGCTTGGATAAGGTAATACCTGCTGTTTTCTGTAATACTGAGCTAGAAGAAAAAACTGTCATTTTTGAACTCCCGTAACTAATGAAAGCTAATTTATCAAATTAAAGTCTATTTTGTCGTTAAGTGACAATCAAGATACAACAGATTGCAAGTGCATTAGGTACAAGCTATAGCTATAAGCCATGCGGCGCTGTCAAACATCAAGCGGCTTTTACTCCTGAGTTCTGCTATGTATCCTTAACCCAACCAATATCCACAAATCCTAACACTTTCTTTGCTTTGCATCGTTTTCACATTTCTGTTTCCAACTTATTGACAAAAATTCCTATTTTTTATACTATGCATAAAACTAATTGCTAATTATTCGCAATTTACTGCTAGATTGTATCCCTATTAACCTCATGTCTGATCACTTTACTCAGAGTAAAGATAAACTTTGGAATCGTCGTCAAGTCCTGAAACTAGGACTATTTGCTGGTGGAGTAGCAGGTACAGGAGCATTATTGCAATTCCTCAATGTAAAAGATGGTGCTTCTGTGAGAATACCACCAATGGAAATGCCTGATTCTCATGATGCTACTAACCCCATGCAAGTATTACGAAGCTTTGATTATGGGACTATTAAGCGTGAAAATGGACGTACTATTCGAGAATTTCAGTTAACGGCTGGTACTTCTACTATTCAGATTAACAGTGCTGTTTCATACAATATTTGGGACTTAAATGGACGCATCCCCGGTCCAACATTACGAGCTAAAGAAGGCGAAAGAATAAGAATACTTTTTCTCAATAAAGCTGGACATTCCCATTCTTTGCATTTTCATGGTGTACATCCTTCAGAAATGGATGGGGTACGTCCGATTAGTAATGGTAAAGCAACTATATATGAATTTGATGCCGAACCCTATGGCATTCATTTATATCACTGTCATGTCGAACCTGTAACTCGTCACATTGCCAAGGGGTTATATGGAATGTTTATTATTGATCCTCCTAAACCTCGTCCACCTGCGGATGAAATAGTTTTAATCATGTCAGGATATGACATAAATGATGATAACCAGAATGAATATTATGCATTTAATGGATTGCCACATCATTATATGCACAATCCTATTCAAATTTATCAAAATCAATTAATTCGTTTATATGTTCTGAATATGATTGAATTTGACCATGCTGTAACGTTTCACCTCCACGCTAACTTTTTTGATGTTTATCGTTCTGGAATGACTATGACTCCCAGCGAGAAAACCGATGTTTTGACTATGGGTGTCGCAGAAAGGCATATTTTGGAATTTGCGTTTCGTTATCCGGGTAAGTATATGTTTCATCCGCATCAGGATGTTTTGGCGGAAAACGGATGTATGGGACAGTTTGAAGTCATAGCCGAAAAAGATATTACAACTCCCGTCAAGCAAACCTGACCTAACTTTCAAGTATCCTTGCCAATAAATAAATATTCTTGTTTCTCAATTTTGAGAATTATTTGCATTTATATAAGCAAATATTAATTGGGCATACTTATAGTAATTTAAACCAGGGTGTTCATTCCTAAGAAAAAAGGTGAAGATGGAAGAAAATTTAAGCAATTTACTAAACTTACCAGGAGTAACAGTAGAATCTTGGCATTATTCAGACAGTTCAGTTAGTTTTAATTTGAGCATTATCGTCTCAGGAATTCACTGTCCCCATTGCCGTAAATATACAGCAGAATTACATCAAGTTAGACCTATTTTAGTTAGAGATTTACCCACTTTTGGTAAACAAGTTTACTTGAATTTACCACGTCGTCAGTTTTATTGTCGATTTTGTCAACGTTATGTCACAGAACAACTTGAATTTATTAATTGGCGCAGAAAGTACACAAAAAGATACGAAGAAATGATTTACTATCTAGTTCATAATTCCAGTATTGAACAAGTTAGTAAACAAGAAGACCTCAGTAGTGAACAAGTGAAGAATATTGTTAATCACCTTAGACACCAGGAAAAGACTAACATGGCTTTTAGTTAAGTTTCAATGCTATAAATTTAGGGCATTAATTAGGGTATTAATTTTAAAAAATAATTAAATTATACTCGATGTTCAAGAAAATAGTTGATAAATACTTGCATTTATGATAAATACCTATAAATGACTACTGTAAATATTTATCAGTTTTTTGACTGACGTACCAGAAACAAATTTTACTCAATTCCCAATCCTGGAGAAAAAATGATCAAATCCCGGTACATATTTTTGTCTATTGCTGCTTGTTTCATTGTTTCTCTAAGTTCTTGTAGTGGAGAAACACCATCAGCGGACATTAAATCAACATCAAGTCCAGCAATAGTTACAGAAACTACCACCCACGATGGTCACGGTAGTAAAGCCAAAATTAATATTAATAGTGCTATTTTGTCAGAATTGGATAAATTTGAAGCTAAACTAGGTGTTCCAGCCTTATCTAACAAAATTCAAGCTAGTCGTCCTTATGCCTCTCCAGAAGATTTAGTTGCCAAAAAAGTAATTACTCAGCAACAGTTTGACCAAATTAAAGATATGGTAACTGTAGAGGAAGTGGTTCTGTCAGGAGAAGCTAAAGATGTTGACTACATGACAAAATTGGGATTAATGAAGGGTCATCTTTTAGTAGCAAAAGAACTCCTAGAACAGAATCAGCCGAAACAAGCTGAACCTCATATTGGACACCCAGTTGAGGAGATTTATGTTGATGTTGAAGAACAACTCAATGAGCGCAAGGTCAAGGAATTTAAAACCAATTTGGTGAGTTTGACTAACTTAGTCAAGTCTAATCCTAAAGATGCCAAAATTAAAACTAATTTTACTACCTCGATGGCAGATTTGGATGGTGCGATCGCAGCCTTACCAGCTGAACAACGCTCAAAACCAGAATTTGTACTACAGGTAATCAACGGGTTGTTAGATTCAGCTAACGCCGAATATGGCGCAGCTGTAGCCAGTGGCAAGATTAGCGCCCCAATAGAATATCAGGATTCTCGCGGCTTTGTAATCTACTCCCATGAACTATATAAAACCATCTCCAGCCCAATGTTACAAGCGCATCCTGAAGCGCACAAAGCTATAGACACTACTTTAACTGAACTATTAAAAGTTTGGCCAGCTGCTATCCCACCCGCACAAGCAGTTAAAACTCCTGATGATGTTACCAAACTAGTGAAAACTATAGAGGAAAACACTCAAAAAGTATTGGAAAAAACTAATACTAAAGCACAAATTTAGTATTTATTCACCCTTGGAAACACAGAATAACAAGTTTAAAATGAGTGAGAAGAGACGAAACAGTTAGAAGTTAAGAGTCAGGATAGTTTAATTTTTCAATACATAAGAAAAGTGTAGCTTCTAACTCATAACTGATAACTAATCAATCTTCATTTGTAATTTTGCTTATCTTAACAACTGATGCAAGAACTCGACCACCAAAAAACAATTGACATACTCAACTCCATCATGGAATTTGAACTAGCTGGGGTAGTCCGCTACACCCATTATTCATTGATGGTAACTGGTCCAAACCGCATCCCAATTGTAGCTTTTTTCAAAGCCCAAGCTAGTGAATCCCTGCTTCATGCTCAACAAGTAGGAGAAATTCTCACAGGTTTAGAGGGACATCCTACACTGAGAATCGCCCCAATGGAAGAAACTTTCAAACATACAGTTAAGGATATCTTGACAGAAAGTTTATCCCATGAAAAGAAAGCACTAGATATGTACAAAAGTCTTCTAGAAACAGTTACTGATGCCAGCATCTATCTAGAAGAATTTGCTCGCGGCATGATTGGACAAGAAGAGATGCACAATCTCGAGCTGAAAAAAATGTTACGCGATTTTAGCTAATATTTCCAAGTTATTGGTCACTAGTTCAAGGACTAATGACCAATGACTAATGACCAATGATCAATGACTAATAACTATGAACTTTAGTACCGCCTTACCTACTTTTGTAATTACCCTGCGAGAAGGAGTAGAAGCAGCCCTTGTAGTAGGTATTGTCCTAGCTTTGTTAAAAAAAGCTAAACAATCCCGACTCAATTTTTGGGTATACGCTGGTGTTGCTGTTGGTATCTTCGTCAGTGCTTTGATAGGTGTTTTATTCACTTGGCTAATTAAAATACTCGGCTCAATTAATCCTCAATACACTTCTGTAGTTGAACCAATTTTAGAAGGGGTATTTAGTTTATTAGCAATAGTCATGCTCAGTTGGATGCTGATCTGGATGACGAAACAAGCCAGATTTATGAAAGCACAAGTTGAAGGAGCAGTTACAGAAGCATTAACACAAAATTCAAATGCTGGCTGGGGAGTGTTTAGTTTAGTTTTAGTAGCCGTTATCCGAGAAGGATTTGAAACGGTTTTATTTGTAGCCGCAAATTTTCAACAAGGTTTATTACCCAGTTTAGGTGCAATTGGTGGTTTAGGAGTAGCAGCAGCAATGGGTGTCTTATTATTTAAATGGGGTGTAAAAATTAATATTCGCCAATTCTTCCAAGTAATGGGCATTTTATTAGTTTTAATTGTGGCTGGTTTAGTAGTTTCAGCTTTACAAAGTTTTGATGTAGCTACAGCTAATCTTGCCCTGAGCAGTCGCTCCTCAGAAAATCTTTGTTTCTATTATGAACACTTTACCAAAGTTCACTCTTGCATCTTAGGTCCAATAGTTTGGAATACTTCCAAAATATTACCTGATGAGCAGTTCCCTGGAATTATTCTTAGGTCTTTATTTGGTTACAGAGATAAACTTTATATAGTGCAAGCAGTAGGATATTTGGGGTTTTTATTAAGCATTGGTGGGTTGTATTTCCGTAGCATTATGGGTGGAAAAAGTCAAAATCAGAAACGCTTTCCTCTGGTTCAAAAATAAAAATATTTTGTTGTGCAAACCAAAGAAAAGCGGAAAAGTATTGTATGATTTTTAAAAAATCAAAGCTGACTCATGATTCTTGTAATTATGACATTTTATTCAAAATACTTTCTTCAACTCCTGACAAGCTTTTTCAATGGCATTTAGACTACCTGGGTTTACAAGTCCATAATAATCAAACACATAAACTCGATTGTTTTTAGTGGCTTTTAATTGCTGCCAAAAAGCTTCTTTTTTCAAAGAATTTAATAGATTTGGTTCAGCATTCACAATAATTAAAACATCTGGATTTGCTTCTAAAACTTTTTCAGCAGAAAGTGTCACATATCCACCAATGGGACTATTACCTTGTAATTCTGAAGCTATATTTTTCGCTCCAAATTTGGAAATTAAATCTCCAGCCCAACTATATTTATTAGGTGTTAGAATTGGTTGACGACTTACCAGAATTAAAGTAGAAATATTTTGCTTTTGATTAGCAGGTAAAAAGTTTTTGTAACGATTTAATAATGGCTGGGGATCTACATCTATTTTTTTAGCAAGTGTTTTAGTTAATTCTTCTAAAGATTCCCAGCTATTTACTTTCGTGGATAAAGTCGGTATTTTTAATTGCTGAAGTTTTTGCAAAGGTACATTAGAAAATCCTGTTGCACCAATTACTAAATCTGGTTTTAAAGAAACAATTTTTTCTAAATTTGGCGCATTTTGTCCCTCACTAATACGAGGAATATCTTGCAATCTTGACTCATTTTTAAATAAATAGCTACCAGGAATTCCTACCAGTTTTGTTTGATCAAGTTGAGAGATAATGTCAGCAGCAAGAGATGAAAGTGCGACAACTCTTTTGGCTGATGTTTGTTGTTCTGTAATGATATTTGATTTTGTTGGTGATGTTTGAGTTTTGGCTGTGCTACAGGAGCATAAGAGGAGAGTTAAGAGGAGTGCTATCACAGATGATTTCCAGCGCATAATTATTTTTTCAACGCAGAGTAACGCGGAGGTAACGCAGAGGTTTTTGGAGGTGAAGAGGAGAGGGGTGTATTTTTATTATGGCTTAATTAGCTAAAATTTGCTGTAAATCTTCTGGGGTATTACAGTTAAATAGCATATCTGGTTCTGATAATGGTAAATGTGCAACTGGATATGGCTTTAGCCACTTTTGAAATGAGCGTCCCCCTTGGTTTATAAAATCTAATAATAAAGGCAAGGATTGACTGCGATAAAAACCGCACAGAGGTTCCCACCCTTCAGTATTTTTTACTAAACAGGCAATATTTTCTGCTGCTACATTATCTAGTCTATTTACCCAATCTTGTAACACTTCTATTCGCAAGTTGGGTAAGTCGCAAGCTAATAATAATACCCATTCTGTTTTTACTTTGTCTAGTGCTTGTGCAAAGCCTACTAGTGGTCCTTGTGTTTGAAGTGAGTTCTCTTGTATAAATTCACATTTAGGTAAGTGTAAGTGTTGATATCTTTCTGTCCAAGGTGTGACTATATATATGGTATCTGTACAACTTTGAGCGACAGTACAAACTTTTTCCAATAAGGGTATACCCTGAATAGGAATTAAGGCTTTATCCTCTCCCATGCGAGAACTTTTACCACCTGCTAGGACTATGGTGCTTAATGTAGTCATAGGAACAAAATATTTTTTGCTACGTCTTCTCACGAATCTGTTGTCACTATCATACTGTCACAATATATAGATTTGTAGCAAATTAGTTACCAGATTATTTCAGTGAATGATAAAGCATATATTGTCCGGATTTAGAGCTTTAACTCCAGGGTACATCCTGAAAATCCTTAAATGCTGGACATCCTGATTCTGATTAAAAAAATACAGGTAATTATTATGACTGTACAGTAAACATCAAATCTTTACATTAACAAGTATATAATTTACACTTATTTTGCGGATATTTACAATGAAAAATGTATTATTTATTATCCAACATGAAAATATCTAACTGCCATGTCTAATCATAATCAAGTAGTTGCTAAAGATACCAAAAGTTTAGCAGCTATCAATAATATAGGGTTCATTAAATATGAACAGGGTGATAAAGAAACAGCGATTCAACAATGGCAACAAGCTATAAAAATTAATAGTCAATCTGCGGAAGCTACCTTTGCTTTAGCTGTGGCTTTATATGTTACAGGTCAACAACAACAGGCTTATCAGTTAGCAGAAAAAGCATTAATGTTAGACAAAAATTTTGCTGATTTCTATTGTATGAAAAAGCATTTATGGGGTCAAAGCATAATGACAGATGCTCAGAAATTTCTATCTACTTCCCAGATGCGAACCTTGTTATCAAAGTTGCGTTAATATTCACAAGTAAGTACCTGGGCAAAATTAATTAAACAAAAGATTAGAAAACAGGGAAAAGGTAATCAGGAATCAAAAGATCCCAATTTATTACCTTTCCCTTTCACTTGCTATTAACCTCTGTTTTGACTGCGCTGTACTTGTTCTAACAAATGTTCTACACTTTCTGGTGCGGGAAGACATTTCAACCCTTGACAAACCAAACCCACAGTTCCTTCTGGTAAATCTGATACCGCTGCAAAAACTGTTGTTGATAGATATTTAGGCATCAATGACTTTATTTGATCAGTGGTGCTACGGATCAAAGTAGAATTACGATACCAGTCTAAGGCAGTAAATAAACTGGGACAAGCTTGGGGAGATTCACTCATTACACCTTTAAAGGCTTTTAATCCAGCTTCAGCTAAATCAAGATAATGTAGATTATCAGTCAGCAAAGACAGACGCACTAAATTAGCGATCGCAATCCCATTGGCTGAAGGTGTAGCATTATCTAGATAACTACGCTCCCGCACAATTAAATCTTGACTATTATCCTTAGATGTGTTAAAATAACCCCCTAATTCAACACTCCAGAGAAATTCATTAAATTCTTCTTGGAGAGCAACAGCTTTTTCCAACCAATCAGCATTATCAACAGCCGCTTGGTGTAAATCCAGCAATGCTTTAATAAAAAAAGCGTAATCTTCAGATTGAGCCAAAACCGTCGCTTCACCTTCATAATTCAGTCGGTGAAAACGTCCATCTATAAATTGATGATCCCAAATAAACTTAGTCGCTTGTGCTGCTAACTCCAGATAACTTGGTTGTTGGAAAACCTCAGCCGCCCTAGCCAAACCAGAAATCATCAAGCTATTCCAGGCTACAATCATCTTAGTATCAGTCACAGCCGGTATACGACCAGGCCATTTAGTAGTTTTCGCCTCCTGATTATCTCGCGCTGGGGGGAAAGTTGGCAGAGAATTAGGTTCAGCACCATAACGCACAACAAACAACTTACTCAAAGCAATTTCTAGAGTTTGACTCAGTTCACTAGGATGCAGTCTTTGCAAAACATTGTTACCTTCAAAATTCCCATGAGGAGTGACAGTAAACTGCTGTTGTAATTCCCTTAACTCTTCAGTTGTTAGCAGTTCTTGTAATTCCCTGTAACTCCAGACATAAAAAGCACCTTCCTCCGGTTCTGCATCTGTGGAATGAATGAAGCTATCCGCATCTTGAGCAGCATAAAAATAACCAGTTGGTGCAGTCATTTCCCGTTGTAACCATTGTACAGTTCCAGCGATCGCCCTTTCAAAAGCCGATTCTTGAATTCCCTCACTCCACAAATCAGCCAGATACTCGACAATCTGACCATTATCGTAAAGCATCTTTTCAAAATGGGGGACTGTCCAAGTTGGGTCAACAGTGTAGCGATGAAAACCACCAGCTATATGGTCATAAATCCCACCCAAAGCTAAATCCAGTCCTCGTTGTCTACAAACCTGTTGTCCATCATACCGGGATGGAAAATGAAACCGAGTTCCCCGCAAAGCGAACTCACAATAGGGGATCATCGGAAAACTATTACCAACCTGCTTAGGATTGATAATTCTCGTGCAGGTTTCCCAACCTTTTTGTAATAACTGATGATCTTCAACCTCCTGACTCGCACCGTTTTGTAATACCGCAGATGTCAGCAAAGCCTCAACAATTACCGCCTTCCGTTGGCGTAACTCCTCTTTTTCCGTATCGTAGTAATTGCGTAAAGCTTGTAAAACCTGCAAAAATCCCGGACGACCATAGCGGGGATCAACTGGGAAATAAGTTCCAGCGTAAAACGGCACCAAATCATCTGGAGACAGAAAAGCATTGAGAGGCCAACCCCCTTGACCACTCATGATTTGCAAACTCTGCATATAGATACTATCCAGGTCTGGTCGTTCTTCTCGGTCTACCTTGATAGGGAGAAAATTAGCATTCATATATTGGGCAATTTCCAAATTAGAAAACGCCTCCCCTTCCATCACCGTACACCAGTGACAACTAGAGTAGCCAATAGAGAGAAAAATCGGTTTATTTTGCGCCCTTGCAGTTTCCAATGCTTCATCACACCAAGGCCACCAATCAATCGGGTTTTCAGCGTGTTTGCGAAGATAAAGGCTTCTCGTTTCAGCAAGGCGATTAGTCATAATTACAGTTTCCCACCCTTCACTGTCAGTCTAGCGTTTCCACAGTGTACACAGTTAACTGTTTCTTTGCTGTCCGTAGATTATTGGTAATGGGTAATTGGTAATTAATTGGTAATTGGGAAGAAAAAATAAACTCTTGCCTTTTGCCTCTTGCCTCTTGCCTTCTTTCTGTCACCTGTCACCTGATGTCATTTAAACCAGCGTACTGTTGAACCCAGGACAGGTGCTGGCATTTCTGATACAGGTGATACCGACTTTTGACGAATTTGATGACTAGTATTTAGTCCGGCGATTAAGTGCAGCAAAAAAGTGATTAAAGCAGCTTGCATAAGTCTTTCCAGCATAGTACTTCTCTCTGTTAATCAATAAGATTTCAAGTAAAACTGGTTATTCTAAATACACCTCATACTCCCGATTTACCGGATTTGCAAAATATGTCCGGATAATTAACCAGAAAAAAAAATAACCTGTGAAAAAAGTTACTAATACCTGAAAAAGAATTTCAACTAAGCTATAGTTGCCAAATACAGGCAAGCCAAGTTATACCTGATTTCGATTGTGGATTGATTTCAAGGACAAATCCGGGAGCTTGAACCATCAAATATTGGTCAATATTTAAGGACTTGTGTAGAAAGGTGAGAATAGGACTTAATCTGGCGTTGATTAACCATTCGTTTAACCCTTTTTTCACATCACCATAGTTACTTAGACTGCAATTCGCCTCAAAAAGTGCCGGTAAAAAAAATTTTGATTTGAAATATCTGATTTTAAACTTTTCCCACGGATGAATCTGCTTGCTAAGAACCGATATGCAGCAGAATTCAGGAGTCAGGAGTCAGGAGTCAGGAGTCAGGAGTCAGAATTCAGGAGTATGGCTAACGCCACGCTTCGCTATCAGGAGTTCAGGAGTCAGGAGTCAGGAGTCAGAAGAAAGAAGAAGGAATTAATCTTTCCCCCCTGCTCCCCTGCTCCCCTACACCTTATATTGCACACTCCACACGGTTCTTTTTACTCCTAATTCCCAACTAGCAACTTGCGTTAGATAGAATAAATGACAAATAGCTACAAACACGCTCATGATTCCTATCGTTATTGAACAATCGGGTCGAGGTGAACGCGCCTTTGATATCTACTCACGGCTGTTACGTGAGCGCATTATCTTTTTGGGACAACAGGTGGATAGCGGTCTAGCTAACTTGATTGTTGCCCAATTGTTGTTTTTAGATGCTGAAGACCCGGAGAAAGACATTTATATGTATATCAATTCTCCTGGTGGTTCAGTGACGGCGGGGATGGGCATTTTTGACACCATGAAAAATATTCGCCCTGATGTCTGTACCATTTGTACCGGACTGGCAGCGAGTATGGGGGCTTTCCTTCTTAGTGCTGGAACTAAAGGCAAGCGGATGAGTTTGCCGCATTCACGAATTATGATTCACCAACCTTTAGGTGGCGCACAAGGACAAGCGACTGATATTGAAATCCAGGCGCGGGAAATTTTATACCACAAGCGCAAGCTGAATGGTTATTTAGCCGAACACACAGGTCAGCCACTTGAGCGTATTGCTGAAGATACAGAACGTGACTTCTTCATGTCTCCAGAAGAAGCCAGAGAATACGGCTTAATTGACCAAGTAATTGACCGTCACGCCGCCGGTAGCCGTCCAATGGTTGTAGTTTAGGTGACAGGGGACAGGGAACAGGTGACAGTAAGAAGGGAAGAGGTAAGAGGTAAAAGTTCTTTAATTTTGACTTTTGACTGTTAATTTTCCTACCCTGCTTCCTCATCTTCCCTGTTCCCTATTCCCTATCACTGTCACCTGTCACCTGTCACCTTCTTAAAATCCAGCTATGGGATCAGGTTGGGATTTGAGGTAGTTGAGAAAATCCAGTAATTCTTCTTCGCTAAGTAAAGAACGCCCTAACTTACCATAGGTTTTTTTAAGATGTTCTCTTCCTTGTTCTTTTGTCCAGCTTAAACGCTCTATCTGCACGTCCGTTTGGGCAATGACATCGGATAAATTTACTGGTTCGTTTTTTTTGTTCCTTTTGGCGATCGCTGACTGTGAGCTAATATCCTGGGTAGGAGAATAACTGCGTGGTGTAAATGGTGTGACGTTGCTTGCACTAATTGACGGTAAAGGTTGGGGTTCAGGTTCTGGACTAGATAACATCTCTATTTCGGGTGCTGAAGTATAAAGTTCTTGATCTCTGGTATTAGTTCCAGAAAAACTTTGACTTAAGACTGGGTTATAGGTATCTCTGGTTGTGTTGTTGTTCTGTCTAATTGCGGGGGGTGGAGTTGTTTCTGTGTTACTAGTTAGTGACCATTGACTACTGACAACTTCACTTGATGCAGAGACAGATTCATTTAATATACTTGTAGTATTTACGGCAGGGTTTACTTGACCTGAAGAAATAGGTTTTGGCGAAAATGGCACTGTTTCCCCGGTATTAGTAATCCCCAAAACCATTAGCGCCCGATTTCTGGCTTGGTCTTCGGCAGCTTCTACAGTTTCTGCTGCTGACATACCAGTAGCACGGGTGACACCTTCAATTTGTACACTAACTCGAACGATATATTTGCCTTGAAAAATCTGTACCAATTCGGAAATAATGCTGCCGTTGGTATACAAGCTCTGGAATTGAGCCAACATCATACTGCCACCAATCTAAATCTGTTTAACTTTATTTGTACTTGATAGGACTTCCTGGTACTTTTCGCGCTATGATCATCTGTCACGATTGTAGCAGCAGTAAATTGTTGCATAATCATAAGCATCAATTTTAGCTACTGCTGACTCACTCAGGGTGTTCTTCCTTTCAATGCTATACTAATTACCCAAATCAATATCTAGAAGTATTTTCTGGAAGTGCGCTCTAAATCTACAATAATAAAGATAAGGTTCGCCCTCATTGCTTGTTAAGCTGCTTACCTGATTGTTACCGATTCTACAGATGGGAAAATTGGGTTTATCGGCAGTTTCTCCTAGTTAAAACTCAGATTCTCATGGCGTAAAATTACCTGAAATCTAAACAATCGAACACCTGTTTCTTGCCTTGTGTAGGAGTTTGTAGGTGAAATGGAGAGTTCTATAAACCAAATCTCTCAAAAACCACGAGCAACATTACTAGGTAGAAATCGAGTATCAGGAGTGCTGTGTAAGATTGGTTAGGTGAAGAAAGTTGAACCCAGGTGAATTCTGAGAGTGTCGTGCAGTGAGAAGTCCGAGCAGAGGGTTCCTCTGATAGGAACTTCGGCAGCCTTGCCTTCTCTACGAGACGCTATGCAAACGGGTAATTCGTTGGCAACAGGTGTCTGTAGGCTGTGAGGATATACAGGGAAGAACCAGATTACACGAAAAATGATGTTTTGACCAAAGGTCGGTTCACTGCATGGAATTTTCAATCGCTACACTCCTTGCCAATTTTACTGATGATAAATTGGTAGCTCGGAAGGTTTTGGAAAAAAAACTGGGTTGTGAGGATGAAGACAGTTTAGAAAAACTTCACATTGCTTTGGAGGTGCTAGAAAAAACTGGGCTGTTAGTAAAAGAACGTGGTAAGTATCGTCGTGTATCAGAAGAGGGGCTAATTGAAGCTAAACTCCGCTGTTCTAGTAAGGGGTTTTGCTTTGCAATTCAGGATGTGGAAGGCTCTGAGGATATTTACATCCGGGAAAGTCATCTTAGTAATGCCTGGAATGGCGATCGCGTTTTGGTCAGAGTCCTAAAAGAAGGTAGTCGTCGGCGTTCTCCTGAAGGTGAAGTGAAGTTGATTCTGGAGCGTTCCAATCACACTTTACTGGCACGGATTAAGCAAGTAGAAGGGGGTTTCCGTGCTGTTCCTTTAGATGATCGTCTGCTGTTTGAATTGAAATTGTTAACAAACGGCATGAAATTAGAAGAAGCTATCGACCACCTGGCTCATGTAGAAGTTCTGCGTTATCCTTTAGCTCAGTATCCACCTCTGGGGCGGGTGGTACAAATACTGGGTAGTGATGCAGAAGCTGCTGCTGATATAGATTTGGTAACTTGTAAACACGATTTATCTCGGAATTTTTCGGAAAACGTATTGGATACAGCCGCCAAGTTGCCCAAAAAGTTACTGAAAGCAGATTTGAAAGATCGCGTAGATTTACGTAGCTTGTTTACTCTGACCATAGAAGGGGTGAACGGTGATGATAGGGTAATAGAAAATGCTTTGAGCTTGGAAAAAAATCCCAGTGGTCCATGGCGGTTGATTGTCCATGTCACTGATTTATCTCACTATATTCAGGCTGATGAGATATTAGACCGAGAAGCACTCAAGCGGGGGAGATCAGTATATCTCGGAGAATTAATTCTGCCGATGTTACCTGATGCTGTAGGAGAACGTTGTTCTTTGATACCAGGTAGCGATCGCCTCTGTCTCTCTTTTGTGATTGCTATTGATCCCCAGTCGGGAGAAGTGTTGGAATGGGAAATTCAACCCAGTGTGATTAATGTCGATCAGGCCATCAGCAAACAACAAGTACAAGCAATTCTCACAGGTGAATCCACAAAAGCATCTGCCCAAAGTATCGAGATATTACAGAACCTAGCAACTTTGGCTCAAGCAGCTAAACAAGCTCGGTTGTCTCGCGGTAGCTTACAATTGAATCTACCACCTAGCCAAAATCCTTACCATGATGAGGGGATCATGGGGGCTGTGGTACTGAATGACTCACCAGTGCGATCGCTGATCACAGAGTATGTACTGTTAATCAATGAACTGATGGCAGATCACCTCAGCGCCTTGGGAGTTCCCGCTATTTGGCGAGTTCAAGGGACACCCGATCCTGAAGATGTTCAGGAAATGCTGAAATTAGCCATTAATTTAGGTGTGGAGTTAACACTCGATCCAGAGTTGGAAATTCAACCTCTAGATTATCAACACTTAACTAGAGCTTTTACTGAATCCCCATCAGAACAAGTCCTCACCTACTTGTTACAAGATACTCTCAAGCCATCTGTATACAGCACTACCAAAGGTACACACTTTGGTTTAGCTTTGCCACAGTACCTTCACTTTAGTTCTCCCTTACGGCGTTATCCAGATTTATTAATGCAAAGGGTGTATCATGCTCTACTGGAATATGGACGCGATCGCCGCAATACCCGTGTTAAAGAGCGTGTTAACTTGCGTCACTCTGCTTCCCATCTGGAAATTAACTGGAATGTTCTTCCTCCAGAACTCCAACAAGAACTGCAAAGCGATTTAACCAGAGTGCTTGTTCAAATTAATGACAGAGAAAAAGAAGTTCAAGAAGCTGAAGCTGATTTAGCTGGACTGCAAAAAGCCCAACTGATGAAACAGCGAATCGGTCAAGTCTTTCCCGGTGTCATTACTGGGGTTCAATCCTACGGCTTCTTTGTCGAAATTGAAGTTCCCGCCACTGAGTTAGAAATCGGTTCCAAGCTAAGTACACCTCTACGGGTAGAAGGACTGGTTCACGTCAGTTCCCTCAAAGATGACTGGTATGAATACCGCGCTCGACAGCAAGCCCTGTTTGGCCGCAAAAATCGTGCTTCCTATCGACTAGGCGATCGCGTAGCTGTACAAGTCAAAAGTGTCGATTACTATCGCCAGCAAATTGATTTAGTCACAGTTGGTGCTGATGGTGTAGCCAAAGGCTTAGGAGTGGGAGCAGGAAATCAAGATACATCAGATTCTTACTTGGAAGATCAGACAGACTCTCTTGATTTAGATTTATACGATGAGGATGAGTAAATTTCCCAGATAATTAATTCCGTGTCAACTAGCCCAAAACCACTTATCTTAGGTATATCAGGCGCATCTGGTCTGATTTATGCCGTTCGCGCTCTAAAATTTCTTTTAGCAGCAGAGTATACAATTGAACTCGTTGCTTCCAAATCAACTTACATGGTTTGGCAGGCCGAGCAAGATATTCGTATGCCAGCAGACCCCGAAGCACAAGAGAAATTTTGGCGACAGCAAGCCGGAGTTCCCCTACTTGGTAAACTCCGCTGTCATCCTTGGAGTGATGTTGGTGCTGGCATCGCTAGTGGTTCTTTTAAAACTCTGGGGATGATCATCATGCCATGCAGCATGAGTACAGTGGCCAAACTAGCCGTAGGGATGAGTTCCGACTTGTTAGAAAGAGCAGCAGATGTCCAAATTAAAGAAGGACGTAAGCTGGTTATCGTCCCCAGAGAAACTCCTTTTAGCCTGATTCACCTACGGAACTTAACAACCTTAGCAGAAACAGGAGTGAGAGTAGTTCCCGCTATTCCGGCTTGGTATCACAACCCTCAAACCATCGAAGATTTAGTTGATTTTGTCATTGCTCGTGCTTTAGATCAGCTAGATATTGACTGTATACCTATTCAACGTTGGCAAGGTCATCTTTAAATCAGTTATCAGTGGAAGAAGGCAAAAGGCAAGAGGCAAGAATTGATTGATTTTCCCCTGCCCAATGCCCTATTCCCTATTCCCTAACATCTAACATATATATAAAAATGGCTATAATTCGCTTAATTTTGTTAGTGGTAACACTGGGAGGACTAACACTATTATTAGTCCAAAATTTTTCCCCTGCCCTTCCCCTAGTATTTTTGGGTATGCGGACTCAACCATTACCATTAAGTTTATGGATTTTATTTAGCATCGTGGCTGGTGGTTTTACATCTTTTTTAATCGCTACCTTGTTGAAACTTGGTAATTATTTTGCTCAACAACCATCAACAACCTCAGTCAAATCGACTGCAACAGCACCACGCACCAAAACAAATGCAAGGGGAGAAAATAAACAAACTTCTCAAACCTCACACCAGCAAACAAGTACAACTGATGACAATACTAATAACGAGTTTGATGATTGGGACACAGATCGTAATCAAAACAGCGATTGGGATTTTGACGAATCACCACAGACACCAAGCTCAAAAACCTCCACACCTCAGCAACCACGCAACAATACTTCTGATTCTGTTTACTCCTACAGTTCCCAAGAACCCAAAAATACTGGAGTGGGAAAAACTGAATCCATTTATGATGCTGATTATCGAGTAATTATCCCTCCTTATCAACCACCAACTACTGACCAAACAAATGATGATGATGATTGGGATTTTTTTGAAGATGAAGATTTGGAGGATGATAACAAACCTACTCGACGGTAGAAACAACCAAAATCAATATAAATTTTACCCCTTAGCCTTTTCCCAACTTCAGCAATAACTCTATATCCTGCACCCTTGACTCTGTAACTTGCACTTGTCTCTGTATTCCCGCGATTCTTGTCTGATTTCACCCATCATTGCCGCTTCCTGTAAAGCCATGAAGGCATTAAAATCTTCAAAATCATATCGAGCAGATAAAAGTTGTCTGAGTTGGTTTTCTGCCTGCAAAGTCAAATAGCCCGTTGTTAAAGCTGTTTGGACAATGTCTCGGATTTGAGTCATCGTTGATACCTCATCCCTACCATATTAATTAATGAAAGCTTCTTCATTAGTTATGTGAAACTCATTGAACTTTCTAATGTGGACAAAATTTATTTCCTTAAAGTTTCCAACAAGTTATATAAAATTTCCGTTAAGTTTAAGCATACCTAAGTAGTAAAGAAAAATGCACCTAACACTTGTTATTAAATTCGTTAATAATTTATCGTTAGTTTATTCAGGCTTTATAGAATAAGCGTTAGTATATCGCTAACGTTACAGTAAATCCACTAATAACAATAATGGCGGTAGTAGATTCCCCACCAATCGAAGAAGAATTTCTAGAGGCTCAAAAAAATTGGAATTTAGACAAATTATATGTAGATTTAGCTTCTGCCAAAAGAAAAGCTCTCACACCTGTGGAAAAGAAATTACTGAGAGGTTTGCTTTGTGGTTGTAGCCCTGCGGAAATAGCCAAAAAAGTTTATCAAAGTAGCAGTAGCAGCACTGTCAGAGTTTATCTTTCTAATGGATTATATAAATACATAGAAGATATGCTGAGTAATCAGGCAGGATGCTTAATTAAGGTAAAAAACTGGAGTCATGTAACTCATTTATTAGAAAAAGCTGGGTATAAAAAAAACTGGTTTCAAATACCACCAATAACCACGTTGATGACAAATACCAGGGAGGAAGCAACTGATTTACCAAAAGTTGAAGCAACCAAAATTCAAGATTGGGGTGAAGCTGTTGATATCAGTGGCTTCTGTGGAAGAAAGACAGAATTAACCAGAGTTTCTGAATGGATTGTTAATCAGCGTTGTCGGTTGGTTGTGGTTTTGGGAATGGGTGGAATTGGTAAAACTGCTTTTTCTATCAAGTTAGCGCAGGAGATTGAAGATCAGTTTGATTATGTGATCTGGCGATCGCTCCATCTATGCCCTAAGATAGATGCAATACTGCTAGAACTAATGCAGACATTAAAACCAGACTTGCAGACAGACGAAACCACATCTCTAAATACCAAAATTTCCCAACTGATTCATGCTTTACGCAAAGTTCGTTGTCTGTTGGTGTTAGATAACATAGACTCGATTTTATCTAGCAATGGTGACAATTCTGTAGCCATGAGTAAGCCTGATCCACTTTCACAAATTCAGTATCTTCCTGGTTATGAAGGTTATGGTGAGTTAATTAAAAGGATAGGAGAATCTCAACACCAAAGCTGCTTGTTAATAACTAGTCGGGAAAAACCGCCAGAAATTACAGAGATAGAAGGAGAAAAACTCCCTGTTCACTCCTTAAAATTAACTGGTTTAAGCAAAATAGAAAGCTTGGGTATCCTTCAAGTTAAAGGAATAGCCGAATTAGACCATAGAGAAGCTTGTATATTGATTGATTCCTATGCTGGTAATCCGTTATTTTTGAAATTAGTTGCTACCACCATTCAAGATTTATTTGCTGGTAGTATTTATCAGTTTCTAGCGCAAGATACTTTGGTTTTTGGTGATATTCGCAGGATTTTAGACCAGCAGTTTAATCGCTTGTCTGAGTTAGAAAAATATATAATGTATTGGTTGGTACTTAATCCAGAGTATAATTCTGTCCTCGCTTTAACAAGTCACATCATACCCGGACAATCACCACGATTAGGAAAAAGACTAATTTTAGAAGCTCTAGAATTACTCCAACGACGATTATTTATTGATATACAAACAGATAGTTTATCTCCTAGTAAAGTGTGGAGAGATTATATAATTGAACGCTTCAAAGAAAAAGATTTTCAATCTACTACTGAACCCGATAGCAGTTTATTAATGAATGATCCCATTTTAGTAGCCCAATTAAAAAACGTCAGAATTCAGCAGTCAGGAGTCAATAATCAGAATCTTTGAGCAGGGAGATATTGAATATATGGTGTGAATTCAGATAAAATCAAGGACTGTTAACGGGAGTCAAGAGACCAGTGAATAACTTATTAAAAGGAGTCAACCTTTATTTAATTGGGATGATGGGTGTTGGTAAAACCACAGTTGGACGCTTATTAGCACATCAACTTGGTTATGGTTTTATAGATACTGATGATGTAATAGTTAAAGCTGCGGGAAAATCTATCAATGAGATATTTACCGAAGAGGGAGAAGCCGCATTTCGACAGTTAGAAAGTGATGTTTTAGGTCAAGTTTGTGCTTATACTAAGTTGACTATAGCCACTGGTGGGGGAATTGTCCTGCGACAAGAAAATTGGGGCTATCTGCGTCACGGGTTAATAGTGTGGCTTGATGCGCCAGTGCAAGTCTTGTTAAAACGGTTAGCAGAGGATGAAACAAGACCACTTTTACAAGATTCTGACCCTGAAGACAAATTGAGATCGCTTCTCCAACAACGTCAACCGCTTTATTCCCAAGCAGACTTACACATTACCATCACTGATAACCAAACACCAGAAGAAATTGCTACACGCATCCTAGAAGCAATTCCCAGTGTTCTGAAAAATCAAAACCAAAATTGATCTGAGGAAATTTTGTCATAGAAAGTTGCTTTCATGTTTTGATCATGTAAAAACCTTGTCTTCAAAATTGACAGATTCTCAAAATGATCAACGATACCGAGTATATCAGGCAAACTGAAGCTAATCGCGTAGAAATACTCAGCGAAGCACTACCTTACATTCAACAGTTCGCAGGTCGCACCGTTGTGGTCAAATACGGAGGTGCAGCCATGAAAGATAGCACCCTCAAAGATAAAGTTATCCGCGATATCGTATTTTTATCCTGCGTCGGCTTGCGACCAATTTTAGTACATGGCGGTGGGCCAGAAATTAACAGTTGGTTAGGTAAACTAGGAATTGAAGCCCAGTTTAAGAATGGTTTGCGCGTCACTGATGCAGCAACAATGGATGTGGTGGAAATGGTGTTAGTCGGTAGAGTCAATAAAGAAATTGTCTCCCTGATTAACCAAGCTGGTGGTATGGCTGTGGGACTTTGTGGTAAGGATGGACACTTAATTACCGCCCGTCCTCAAGGTGATGAAGCTATCGGTTTTGTTGGGGAAGTTAGTAATGTCAATATCAAGATTTTAGAAACTCTCTCTAGTAATGGCTATATTCCTGTAGTTTCCAGCGTTGCTGCTGACGATAGCGGACAGGCTTACAATATTAATGCTGATACTGTAGCTGGGGAAATAGCAGCGGCTTTGGGAGCGGAAAAGTTAATTTTGCTGACTGATACACGCGGTATCTTAACAGATTACAAAGATCCATCAACTTTAATTCCCAAAGTAGATATTCCTGAAGCTCGTCAATTGATTAACGATGGCGTGGTTAGTGGAGGTATGATTCCTAAAGTAACTTGTTGTGTGCGATCGCTCGCCCAAGGAGTCAAAGCCGCACACATCATTGATGGTCGTATTCCCCACGCCTTGCTTTTAGAAATCTTTACCGATGTAGGGATTGGAACAATGATTCTCGGTTCTCAATTTAAATAATAATTTTGGTAATTGGTGATTGGAAGAAGATGAAGAAAAAATACAGCAGGAGTCAGAAGTCAGGAGTCAGGAGTCAGGAGTAAAACTCTCTTGCTGTCTAGGTTTCAATTTAGATTCTGTACCTCATTGATCTGCAATCTGCCGTAAGTCCTTTCTTATTTCTTCTTCTTTCTCCTGATAGCGCAGCGTGGCGTAAGCCATACTCTTGAACTCCTCAACTACTGAACTCCTACCTTCGATGACTACAGAAAGTTTAGAAATTGCTAAATCTCGCTACCAAGTTGGAAAAGCAGCTTTTGAAAATGGACAATATCGGGAATCTGTGGAAAATTTAGAAAAAGCCAGCGCCTTATTAGCCAAGAATACACGCTTTGCTGGTGAAGTCGATATTTGGTTAGTAAATGCTTATGAAGCGGCTGGACGTTCTGAAGATGCGATCGCACTTTGTCAAAAACTTTGTCGTCATCCTCACTACGAAACCAAGTCACAAGCAAAGCGGTTAATTTATATTTTAAAAGCACCCAAACTGAAAAGACCAAAGGAGTGGATGACAGAAATTCCCGATTTTGGTGCTATTGCTGACAACAAATCAAAAATCCTTGTCACCACTAAACTCCAGACATCTAACTTAAAACAGAAGCCTGTAGAACCAGAATATGTTGATCTTAGTCAAGTCAATACAAAAGATAATCGTTTTATTTGGGTAGCCTTGATTTTTGTGGGTCTAACAATTTCCTATCTAGTTTGGTTAAGTGTGTGAAGGCAGGAGGCAGGAGGGAAGAGGGTTTGGGGCAACTTTACTTTTAGTTACATACTTCGTTTTTTTTACGCCTTTCTACTTAGATAAATGGAGAAAAATTTATATGCAAAAATCTAATTTTCCAAAATTTTTATTATCACAGGTTAAAACAAGGAATTTTAGAATTCCCAAAATCAAAAAATTGCATCTGCCAAAACCTTTTATTTTCTTATTAATCTGTGCATCTTTAATGTTAACAAGTTGTGTAAAATATGATTTGGGAATTAATTTTAATAATACCAACAACGGCGAACTAGTACAACATATTAAATTATCTGAAAACTTAACCAGTTTTAGTGGAGATTATGTTTACGATTGGTTAAATAGTCTAGAACATCGCGCCCGAAAATTAGACGGTTCAGCAAAGCGTATTTCTCCAGAAGAAATAATTGTCAAAATTCCCTTCACTAACGGTCAAGAATTACAAGAAAAATTTAGTGGATTTTTCAACTATCGCACATCTCAAACACCGGATGTAATTTCCAATGATCAAGAACTACCAAATATTGCTTCCAACTTAATCGTAGAAGATAATAACTTCTTGCTTCTATCAAGAAATCGCTTAATTTATGATTTAGATTTGCGTTCCCTTTCTGTACTTACCAGCAAAGGAAACGTTTTATCAGGTACAGGTTCAATTCTCAATTTAGACTTTAGCTTACAGACACCTTGGGGAGTTAAAAATATTCAACAAACCGAAGATACTATTCAACCAGAAAAAAATGGTAAACAACTTATATGGAAACTTAACCCAGGTAAATTAAACCATATAGAAGTAATTTTTTGGTTGCCTAACTTATTAGGTATTGGTACTTTGATAATTATTCTATTTATTTGGGGTGGTTTTTATCTGAGATATACATTATTAGCATCAGGATTAAAGGATTAAAAGAATTTTATTATTTGTGAAGGATATTGCATCTTGGCGAGAAACTTGTAGGGGCGAAGCATTCGAGTGATAACCTATCGCTGAAACCATTGATATTCTGTCCGAATGCTTTGCCCTTACTGAATCAAGATATCCAGGATTGACAGGATTTTAGCGATCGCAATTTTTCGACTTGACAAGCTGTAAATAATTTTTTACACTTATGTTATGAGTGGAAATCTGTGGGCGCAATATATATAGGGTCTTAAATTATTTGAGTGAAGATTTTCGGAACGCAGATAGACGCAGATTGTTTAAATAAGGATTCTGAAAATCCAAAATCCCCAACTTCTAACCAACCATCATTAAATAACATCCTGAAAATCCTAAAATCCGGGATATCCTGATTCAGACAATATAAACCCCTTGGATTATTTTCAAAACCATCATAACATGACCCTGTAAGAAGTCAAGACCCTTGTAATTGCGTTGAGCTTATTGACGCTATTCTCAATATTTTTTGAGGTAAAACCCTTGATCCGGCTTTTTTGGGTAAATGGGGTTAAGAATTGTTAAGGTGGCTAACCAAACACGGGAAGAAGCAAATACTTGATGACACTATTCAGTAATAATTGACCTCTATAATCTGCTAAAAATGCTTTCCACTCTATCCTTTTTACTCTTTTCCCTTTCCCTATAGCCTTCTGTCAGAATCAGGATGTCCAGGATTTTCAGGATAAGAACGCGGATGAACGCTTAAGAGAATTTCTCAAACTCCCAGAAACTATTCCCTGTCACCTTGAATTTATTTATTTATATTTATTCATTAAGGAGACAACCGTTCTATCTTCCAACCCCCATCATCCAAACGAGTATAAAGCAACCGGTCATGTAAACGACTAGAACGTCCTTGCCAAAACTCGATTTCCTGGGGAATTACCCGAAAACCTCCCCAATGAGGTGGTCTAGGTACTTCCTGATTTTCATATTTGCGTTGAAATTCTTCTAATTGTTGCTCTAGCACTTCCCTACTAGTAATTACCTCGCTTTGATTAGAAGCCCATGCACCCAAGCGACTCTTAGGTGGACGCACCTCAAAATAACCATCTGATTCCTCTGAGGAAATCTTTTCTACAGTTCCCACAATTCTCACTTGACGTTCTAGTTCAGCCCACCAGAAAACTAATGCAGCATGGGGGTTTGCAGCTAGTTCTTGTCCTTTGTGACTATTGTAGTTGGTAAATAAAACAAAGCCCCTTTCATCAAAATTCTTTAACAGTACCATTCTCGCCGAAGGTTGACCATCTGGGGTAGATGTAGCCAGAGTCATGGCGTTAGGTTCAGGTAATTGTGCTGCTAGAGCCTGATCAAACCAGAATTTAAATTGTATAAAAGGATTAGGGTTAATGTCCTTTTCACTCAAATCTTGCAAAGTATAATCTTTGCGAAGGTCAGCTATATCTTTATCCATTGGTAATTGGTAATTGGTAATTGGTAATTGGTAATTGATAATTGATAATTAGTAATTACTTTAATTATTCACTGTCACCTGTCACCTGTCACCTGTCACCTGTCACCTGTCACCTGTCACCTGTCACCTGTCACCTGTCACCTGTCACCCATCACCTATCACCTGTCACCTGTCACCTATCACCTATCACCTGTCACCTGTCACCTGTCACCTGCCTATACATTAAATCAGATGCGCCGTTCAGCCTCTCTTCAAAGTTTGTTAATTTATGGTCTGAGTGGCCCGATTATCGCTCTCAATGTCTGGCTACTGTCGCTACTGTTTCGTTATTTCCAGCACCCCATCACCATTCTAAGTATTGCGGCTATTTTAGCGTTTTTACTCAATTACCCGGTTAAATTATTAGAAAAAGCTAGGATTACTCGTACTCAGGCGGTGATCTTAGTTTTAATTATCACTTTGGCTTTGTTAGGAATTCTATGTGTTACCCTTGTACCAATGGTAATTGACCAAACTATCCAACTTTTAAATAAGATTCCTGATTGGTTAGCTTCCAGTCAAGACAATCTGGGGAAATTGCAGGTAGTGGCACGTCAAAGACGGATAAATATAGACTTTAGCCTAGTAACTAATCAAATCAATGCGAATATTCAAAACTTAGTACAACAGATAGCTTCCAGTGCAGTGGGGTTTGCTGGTACCCTGTTATCGGGATTACTGAACTTAGTGTTAGTAGTCGTATTAGCTTTCTATATGCTGCTATATGGCGATCGCGTATGGTATGGTCTAATCAATCTCCTGCCCTCTAATATTGGCATCCCTTTCAACAAGTCATTACAGTTAAATTTCCAGAACTTTTTCCTCAGTCAACTATTGCTGGGACTTTTCATGGTAGTAGTCCTTACTCCCATTTTCCTATTTTTGAGAGTACCATTCGCCCTGTTATTTGCCATTGTTATTGGTCTTTCTGAACTGATTCCCTTTGTCGGAGCGACATTAGGCATTAGTTTAGTCACAATGTTGGTATTACTGCAAAATTGGTGGTTAGCATTTCCAGTAGCAACGGTAGCAATTATCCTCCAACAAATTAAGGATAATCTCTTGGCACCTAAGCTACTAGGTAACTTTATTGGACTCAACCCAATCTGGATTTTTGTATCTATTTTAATGGGATTTGAAATTGCGGGTTTATTGGGAACACTTGTGGCTGTGCCAATTGCTGGAACTATCAAAGGCACCTTTGACGCTATTAAAAGTAATAAGCACAATGATTATGTCTCAAATTTTACGGTCACTTATGAATCAAAATCTGGTGAAAATGATAAATAGGGTGTTGGGTATTGGGCATGGGAAAATTAATCAACTCTTGCCTCTTTCCTTCTGCTGCTGATAACTGATAACTGATAATTGATAACTGATGGATGCTAACCAGCTATTAGAAACAATTACACATCTCATTGAACAAGCCGAAAAAGGGGAAATAGACCCTTGGGATGTGCAAGTGATTGAGGTGATTGACCGCTACTTAGAACTAATGGCACCAGAGGCAACAGCAAGAGGTTACGAGGCTGACTTGTCCCAATCTGGACAGGCATTTCTATCAGCATCCCTGCTCGTATTATTCAAAGCTAATACCTTAATGCATTTGTCAACAGTAGATAATATTATAGATAATGTGTCTGATGATTCAATGTTAGAAGGTGAAGATGGGGGGTTATATCCCATTCAGCGGCTGCAATTAGAGCGACAGTTACGCCGCCGTCCAGCCGCAATGCCACCACCAAAGCGTCGTGTGACTCTACAAGAGTTAATCACACAATTGCAGATTATGGCTAACCAGCTAAAACGGGTAGAGAAATCTAACAAACCTCACCGTCCTAAGCGTCAGCCTAGTATGCAAACCATGAGGGAAGCACTAGAATTAGCTCACCAAGAAAATCTGACAGAAGTAGCTTTAGAACTAGAGCAGGTATTGCATCTTTCTGTAAGGGATCTAAATTTAGAGGAAGAATGTTTGAATCTAGAAGAACTGGTAAAGTTGTGGACAAAAACAAAGCAGCCACAAAAAAAAGGTGAGTACCATGAATCAGAACATGGTGACATAGTGAGCGTTTTTTGGGCATTACTACTGCTGTCTGCTCAATCTAAGGTAGAGCTATTTCAAGAAGAATTTTACCAGGAGATAAAAATCCGTTTACCAACTTCAGCCAGCAGCTAGAACCCAATCAACTGAACTTTTGTGTCAGCAAAACCCAAAATCCTATTGAAAAGATAACTGACTGATGATCATCTAGCTATACCTTTAAGTTAGAAGAGAAATAAAAACTGATGATTAAGTAGTAAGTAGGTGGAAAAATTTATAACTATGTCATTGCGGACGGAGTGAATCAAAGTGAAACAATTATAAGGGTTTCAATTCTTTTAAATTTCGTTACATAGTTTAGTTTATTTTGTGCCTACCTGCTTAACAATCTCTCGATGAAAGTAAACTGGCTTGTGGCTGAGGAATAAAATTTAATGAAAGCAATGATTCTCGCAGCGGGTAAAGGTACTCGTGTACGTCCTATTACTTATACAATTCCCAAACCGATGATTCCTATCCTGCAAAAGCCGGTGATGGAATTTTTGCTGGAATTGCTGCGTCAACATGGATTTGACGAAATTATGGTCAATGTTAGCCATTTGGCTGAGGAAATAGAAAATTATTTCCGTGATGGTCAAAGGTTTGGTGTACAGATTGGCTATTCTTTTGAAGGAAAAATTGACGACGACGGTAAACTTGTCGGAGAAGCGATTGGTTCTGCTGGAGGAATGCGGCGTATCCAAGACTTTTCTCCTTTTTTTGATGACACTTTTGTGGTGTTATGCGGTGATGCTTTGATAGATTTAGATTTAACGGCTGCGGTGAAGTGGCATAAAGCTAAGGGTTCAATTGCTACTATCATTACGAAATCTGTTCCACGGGAAGAAGTTTCTAGTTATGGTGTGGTAGTGACAGATGATGATAATCGGGTCAAAGCTTTCCAAGAAAAACCCTCAACCGAAGAAGCACTCAGCACTAATATCAATACGGGTATTTATATTTTTGAGCCAGAGGTGTTTAACTATATTCCCTCTGGGATAGAGTATGACATTGGAGGTGATTTATTTCCTAAACTTGTGGAAATTAATGCACCTTTTTATGCTATCCCGATGGATTTTGAATGGGTAGATATTGGTAAAGTACCAGATTATTGGCGGGCAATTCGTGGTGTATTGCTGGGTGAAATTAAAAATGTGCAGATTCCTGGACATGAAGTTGCTCCTGGTATTTACACTGGCTTAAATGTAGCAGTGAATTGGGATAAGGTAGATATTACTGGCCCAGTGTACATTGGTGGTATGACCAGAATCGAAGATGGCGCAAAAATTGTTGGCCCGGCGATGATTGGTCCTAATTGCTGGATTTGTAGTGGTGTAACTGTGGACAACAGCGTGATTTTTGAATGGTCGCGTTTGGGTCCGGGTGTGCGATTGGTGGATAAGCTGGTATTCGGACGTTACTGTGTGGACAAGACTGGGGCGGCGATAGATGTCCAAGCTGCGGCTTTAGATTGGCTGATTACTGATGCTCGTCAAGCTCCTCCCGCTGATACTCCTATTGAACGCCAAGCGATCGCAGAATTGTTAGGTACAAATTCAATTTAGGTAATGGGTAATAGGTAATAGGTAATAGCTTTTCCAATTACCAATTACCAATTACCAATTACCAATCCTAACTATTCAAATACGTATATCTCCTCAGACTTTGCTCGTAGGTTTGTAATAGTCGTTGAGATTCAGCTAGGGTGATACGATTTTCTTCTAAGGCTTTTTCACAACGCTGGCGGATGTTTTCTACCATATCTTCGGAGTCATACTGCACGTAGCTAACTACTTCACTCATGGTATCACCCTTAACAACGTGTTCAATTTGATAGCCTTTGGGTGTTAATTGGATGTGAACGGCGTTGGTGTCACCAAATAGGTTGTGTAAATTGCCCATGATTTCTTGGTAAGCTCCATTGAGGAACATTCCTAGATAATAGGGTTGATCTGGTTTGAATTTATGCAGTTCTAACACTGATTTGACATCCCGTAGATCAATAAATCGGTCGATTTTACCATCGCTATCACAGGTGAGGTCAGCCAAAATTCCTCGTTGTGTGGGTTCTTGATCTAGCTTATGTATGGGCATAATGGGAAATAGTTGATCAATTGCCCAACAATCTGGTGCTGATTGAAACACGGAAAGATTAATGTAATAGATGGAAGCCATGATTTTTTCCAGGTCTTCCAATTCATCGGGTACGTATTCCTGCTGTCTGGTAATATCTAGAATTTTGCTGCAACAAGCCCAGTAAAGTCGCTCGGCTTTAGCTCGTTCTTTAAGTCTTAAAATTCCTAAATTAAAGCGGCTTATGGCTTCTTCTTTAAATTGCGCCGCGTCGTGGTAGAACTCCTGATAGTTCTCTTTGTTGATCGATTGGTAGGTTTCCCACAGGTAATTGATGATTGGTGATTCTCCCTCTTGTGGTGGGTCTGGGAGTTCGAGGGGGACATCGCTGGTGCTGAGAACGTCAAAGATGAGGACTGATTGATGGGATGCGATCGCTCTACCACTTTCGCTAATCAGTGTAGGTACGGTAATTTGACGCTCTGCACAGGTATCTTTTAACTCTGCCACAATATCATTGGCATAGTTTTGCATATTGTAGTTTTTGGAGGCGTAGAAATTAGTTTGAGAACCGTCGTAATCTACACCCAAGCCACCACCAACATCCAGATATTTCATATCTGCGCCTAACATCGCCAACTCTACATAAATGCGACTGGCTTCTTGGATGGCATCTTTAATGACATTGATGGCGGAAATTTGTGAGCCGATATGGAAGTGTAACAACTGCAAGCAATCGAGTAAATTAGCTTCCCTTAACTTATCAACCGCTTCCATTATTTCGGGAATTGTTAGCCCAAATTTAGCGCGATCGCCTGTGGAAGTTCCCCAACGTCCCATTCCTTGGGTGCTTAATTTTGCCCGTACCCCCAAAATGGGTTTAATTCCTAATTGCAAGTTAGCTGCAATCACCAAATCGACTTCTTCAATTTGTTCTATAACAATGATTGCCGTTTGTCCTAACCTTTGAGATAACATTGCTGTTTCAATGTATTCTCGGTCTTTGTAACCGTTGCAAACTAACAATGCACCAGGGGTATCCAATAAAGCCAGCGCAATCATTAATTCTGGCTTAGACCCGGCTTCTAGCCCAAATTGATGAGGTTTGCCAAAACGTACCAAATCTTCAATTAAGTGCCTTTCCTGATTACATTTGACGGGAAATACACCACGATAAACACCAGGATAGTTATAACGAGCGATCGCTTTGGCAAAACAAGCGTTTAAGCGTTCAATTCGGTCTTCTAGAATATCCGAAAAGCGAATCAGCAGAGGAAGCCCCAAATTACGTTGCTTTAAAGCATTAACTAATTCAAACAAATCTAAAGAACCACCGCGATCTCCCTTGGGAGAAACTGTTACATTCCCTGCCGCATTAATGGAAAAATAAGGTCTTCCCCAACCTTCAATTCGGTAAAGGTCTTCGCTGTCCTCAATTTTCCAAGCACGAGGCAAATCTCCTGTCGTGGTAATTGGTGGTAGCAATTTCTTGTGCTTTTGGCTTTTTAATTCGGATTTATGCCCATTAGGAGGCACTTTGACAATTTCATCAGCAGTTGATTCAACACCCATTTATTACTGACCTCTGTTTTTCGCCCACGAACAACAATTTAACAAATTAGCCTGGTCACGGATATGCACGTAGCAAGAATTTTTGATTAGTTAGAAAAAAGGAGGCAGAAGGCAGGAGGCAGAATTTCAGGAAGAAAAAAGAAAAAAGAATTAATTTTTACTCTGCTCCACCTCTCCCCTGCTCCTCTGCTCCCTTGCCTCCTGAGTAAATATTCTGCAACTACTGGACAAAATACATAAAAACGGCTGACAATTAACGCATAAAAACTTTATTAAGTTTTGGGAGATAGCTTTGGAACGCACATTTTTAGCAATTAAGCCTGATGGAGTCCAGCGCGGACTGGTGGGTGAAATTATCCGTCGCTTTGAAACTAAAGGCTTTACCCTTGTTGGCTTGAAGTTTCAAAAAGTCAGCCGGGAATTAGCTGAACAACATTATGGTGTTCACCGGGAAAGACCCTTTTTCCCTAGTTTGGTAGAATTTATCACTTCTGGGCCTGTTGTAGCGATGGTTTGGGAAGGTGATGGTGTTATTGCTTCTGCCAGAAAAATTATTGGCGCAACAAACCCCTTAAACTCAGAACCAGGAACAATTCGTGGCGATTTTGGTATTAATGTTGGCCGCAACTTAATCCACGGTTCTGATGCTCCTGAAACTGCACAAACGGAAATTGCTCTGTGGTTTAAGGATGAAGAACTAGTAGCTTGGCAACCACACTTAACTCCTTGGTTACATGAGTAATAGGGAATAGGGAACGGGGAATAGGGAATAGGGAATAGGCAATAGGCAATAGGCAATAGGCAATAGGCAATAGGGAACAGAAAAGAAATGATTATTTATTCTCCTCTGCTCCTCTGCTCCTCTGCTCCCCTGCTCCCCTGCTCCCCATCTCCCCCTCTCTACTTTGATACTTCACTTTTTTCAGGTTCTTCGGTGGCTTCTTGGGGTAATTTTTCAGCAGAGCGTTTGGAAAATCCCCAGGCTAAGATGATGGCGATCGCACTAACCATGATCCATTGGGGTGGAACTAAATCATCGTTAATGACTTTGAGTAGCAGACGTAAACCCACAAAGGCTACAGTAATATAACCAGCATCTTCTAAGTTTTCATATTCATCCAACCAGCGAATAAATAATCCAGCCATAAAGCGGAGTGCCACAATACCGATAGTTGTGCCTGTAATTACTAACCACCATTCTTGAGAAACAGCGATCGCAGTGGTTACACTATCCAAGGAAAACGCCAAATCGGTGAAAGCAATTACAGGTATAGCTTGCCATAAAGAATTAAAACGCGGTCCGTGATGGTGATTTTCTTCGTCTTCTTGGGATGTAAAGTGTTGGAATACTAACCACAGCAGGTAAGCAGCACCCAGTAATTCAAATTGCCAGAATTTTTGTACCCATGTAGCTGTTAGTAACAGCGTGATTCGTAGGACATAGGCAAAAACTAACCCGATGTTTAGGGCTTGACGTTCTAGTTTTTTGTCTTCCAGTCCTTGAGCGATAGCAGCGAGGGCGATCGCATTATCAGCAGATAGCACCGCTTCTAGGAAAATCAAGATTAGCAATACTATCAGGGCTTCAATGCTGAAATGAAACTGTAAATAATCAAAAATGTGGTCTAACATTCCAATTTCTCAAGCAGGGAAAATTTTAAAATAACAGGAACAAAGATGAATCAAAAAATAAAATTCTTCGTCATGGTAAACATGAATATATATTTAGAGCTTGAATTATGCCATCACAATCAGTTCAGTTATTATTGTTGAGTAGTCTGAGTATATCGTTACTTGTGGGTAATTCTGTAGCTTTTGCCCAAACTGATAGCGTTGTTGTTCCCACTGTACCATCAGGCTCATCAACCACTGTACCATCAGGTTCACCCACCAATATACCGACTTCCACAACCGTGGATAGTAGCAAAAGATTTAGTTGTCAATATTATAACGGTCAATATACCGTCATGTACCAGCCCCAAAGTCAACCAGGTCAATTTTTTGCTTGGGCTGCACCACAAAACATGGGTGGTGGTTGGGATGCTCAAAAACGATGTGATGCGATCGCCAATCGGTTAGAAATATATCGTCCAGATGGTTTACAAGAACTCCAGATAGCTGTTGAAAATAACGAAAATATAATCTGTGTCACTACTGAGGCTAACCCCGGCTGTCGCATTGTACTGACAGTGCCTCGTGGCAAAGATCCTTATGCTATCCGCAGTAGTGTTTTCAATAACTTAGCTAGTGCTGATAACGGACAACAAACCGTAGCTGTTAACACTTATACTAATCGCAACCAAGGAGGATCTAACGAATTATATAATTTAGGACGCAGCCTTTTAGGTGGTAATAATCGTGCTAGCTCATCCAAAAACGGAATTAATTTGAAACCATTCCTAGATCCCAAAGATGGCGGCACAGCCAGTAAACTGCGAAATGGAGTATCAATTCGTCGTCAGTCCCAACCACAAAATCGTACTATCCTCAACCCGCGGTTATTCCGCTGATGTATCATCTATTTTAGTTAGGGTTGTAGCGGAAAATTAATGATTAATAAATATGGTCTTGGCTTCTTTGTAAGTATTTACAAGGAGGCTTTGTCCTGTGATTATTTTATAGACTTAAGAATATAAATTTTCCGTAAAAATATAGGATCACTTCTCTAATAGTTTAAATTTTCAGATTACAGTAATTGATGAGAATTTCACAAAAAATAGTATTTGTCAGCAAATGGAAGTGATCCTGATCCGGACAAATGCTGAAATTTTCAGTTTAGATAGATACAAAGTAGTATTTTACAACAAATAATCATGGCAATCTCATTTAACACACCCAATGATATTACCGTCGGAAATGGACCCTATTCTGTAGCAGTGGGAGATTTCAATAAAGATGGCAAACTCGATGCAATAGTAGCAAACTCTAGTAGTGGCAATGTTTCGGTTTTATTTGGTAAGGGTTTAGGTGATTTCGATACTCCAGTTAACTATACAATGGGGTCATTTCCGGTTTCTGTATCCGTTGGAGACTTCAATGGAGATGGCAAACTAGACTTCGCAACAGCAAACTTTATTAGTAACAATATCTCTATTCGATTAGGCAATGGTGCAGGCGGTTTTGGCAGCACCACCAACTATACTTTTACTAATCCTAATCCTACTCTCTATCCTAATCTCCGTCCTATCACCGTGGCAGACTTTAATGGTGATGGCAAACTAGACTTAGCTGCGGGTAGTTTAAATAATGCTGATGTACTGATATTCCCCGGAACTGCCTTGGGTACGTTCGGCACTCCCCTCAACTATACAGTTGGGATTGACACTCGTGCGATCGCAGTTGCTGATTTTAACGATGATGGCATTTTCGATTTTGCACAGGTCAAATCCAATCAAAGCAAGGTTTTTGTGCAAATAGGGTTAACTGAAGATATCTCAGGTAATACAACTTCCTTTGATCCTGCCACTGAGTTTAGCGTGGGATTACAACCCCGGTCAGTCACTGTAACCGACATCAACAAAGACGGCAAATTAGACTTATTAGTCGCAAACAGTGATGATGATAACGTTTCCTTGTTATTAGGTGATGGCACAGGCAAATTCGTCACTGCTATCAACTATTCTGCTGGAAATGGTTCTCGTGCTGTAGGAGTGGGAGACTTTAACAGTGATGGCAGAACTGATTTAATGGTAGCTAACGAACTAGCAGGAACTGTTTCCGTGCTGTTGAATACATCTTTAGGAGACACATTTGTTGGTAGTTCAGCCCCCAACACTTTCATAATTGATGATGTGAATGACACCATTATTGAAGAGAGTTTAACTGGGATAGATACAGTTAAATCCTCTATCACCTACACATTAGGGGATAACCTGGAACGTTTATTTTTAATTGGAACTGATAATATCGACGGTACAGGTAACGAACTCAATAACAACATCAAAGGTAATAGTGGTAATAATACCCTCGATGGTGGTGATGGCAAAGATGCCCTCAGTGGTGGTGATGGCGATGACACATTAATTGGTGGGGATGGTAACGATAACCTCAATGGGGGTACAGGTGCTGACAGTTTAACTGGTGGCGATGGCAATGATACTTATACCGTTGATAATGGGGGTGACACAGTTAATGAAGTTGGTACTACGGGGATAGATACAGTTAGATCCTCTATCGATTTCATCTTAGGGACTAACCTAGAAAATCTGATTTTAACTGGAACTGATAATATCGACGGTACAGGTAATTTACTAAATAACAACATCAAAGGTAATAGTGGCAATAATACCCTCAATGGTGGTGATGGCAACGATAACCTCAATGGTGGTGATGGTGCTGACACCTTAATTGGAGGGGATGGCAACGATATCTTCAATGGTGGTGATGGTGCTGACACCCTAACAGGCGGTATTGGTAATGACACCCTAACAGGAGGTCTTGGTAATGACACCCTAACAGGCGGTGTTGGTAATGACATTTTCCGTTTTAATGCTCAGAATGAAGGGATTGATACAATTCAAGACTTTACAGTTGGAGAGGACAAAATTCGGATATCTGCTAGTGGGTTTAGTAATGCTCTAAGTATAGGTACTCTAGCTAGTTCTGCTTTCCTTTCCGGTGCTGGTATAACAACAGCTAGTGATACCTTCCAACGGTTAATTTACAACTCTACCAATGGTGCGTTGTTCTTTGATGCTGATGGTAGTGTTAATGCATTCTCTGCTATTCAGATAGCCACTCTCTCAGGAGTACCGGCTCTCACTGCTGCTTCCATTACTGTAATCGGCTAAGGTATTGTCAAAAATAAATTACCTACCCACAAATTTTAGGGTGGGTAAAACAAGATTACTCAGTCAAACATCAGGATGTGAGTTGGTTGGGGGAATGGTTAAAGATTTTTTCCTTCCCTTTCCCCCTTCTCTTTTCACCCTCAACTGAGCAGTATTGGAGTTCTCTTAGTGACGAAGGCGTAACCCGCCATTATCCCTTAACAGACTGAATTTCAAAGTTTTTTTGCCAGACTGCCAGTTTAAGGTTGCAAATTCAAAAAATTATGATAGTTTGGTACGATATATGCAAATAGATACCTTTGTTACTAGCGTTGACAAGAGCATATTCGGTTTATGCCATGATGTTTAGTAACTATCTATCCACATACAGAAAGAGCTAAAGATGAAGGAGTAGGTTGTAAAACATTTGCTAACTTAACCTTTAGATAAACTAACTACAATCTATTTCGATTACGTTCTTAAAAACGATTGATAACGGTGGTAAATCTGCTCACAAGTGATATGAATCCAGTTCTGCAATTTGGCGATGCCTCCGGCGAGCAAAGCTCTCACGTACTCACAGCCCCAGAAGTTTTGGAATTACTGGGCAAATACCAATTAATTCCTCCATTACTCAAAGAGGTAGTCATTGACCAAGCGATCGCACAAATTGAGTGTACGCCACAAGAAGAACAACTTGCCTGTGAACAGTTAGCTCAACAATATCAAGGGCGACAAGAACAGAATATAACTTCTGAACAATTAAATACAATGGCAATTCGCCAACTCAAACTGGAGAAGTTCAAAGAAGCTACCTGGGGTCAAGATTTAGACTCTTACTTTTTCCAGCGCAAATCCCAGTTAGATCGAGTTATATACTCCCTAATCACTACCTCTGAAATTGGTATTGCCCAAGAAATTTATTTCCGCATCCAAGAAGGAGAACAATCTTTTGCTCAATTAGCACGGGAATACGCCCAAGGGCCGGAAGCTCAAACAGATGGTTTAGTAGGCCCAGTAGAATTACAATCTCTCCATCCACGTTTGATACAAATCTTGTCTGTGAGCCAACCACAGCAACTTTCACCACCCAATCAAATAGGAGAATGGATAGTAATTGTCCGTCTAGAAAAGTTGCTACCTGCCCAATTGGATCGTCCTATGCGTCAGCGATTGCTCAATGAGCGGTTTCAGAGTTGGCTACAAGCACAAATAGCCTCACAAAACTGGCAAATTAAGCAATCAGATGTGTGAGTTGTCAGGAAGATGAAGCATAACAAAATCTTATAGAGCGTATGTAATATCAAGCTTGGTTGATTCGTTATTATTCCTGCATCCGTAAAAAAAAATCTGAAATATCCCTGATACTCTCATGTGTCAATGATAAATCTAGAATCAGAAATGATATTGCATTTGCCAGGGTAATGAGTACCAGCCCAAAAGTTCAATTTTTTATCATCCAGGTCAAAGTTGTCACAAATTGGATGCTGGTAACAAACATCAACCAGTCAATTAATTTCCCATAACTGACAGTAAATTAAATAGTTTTCATAAAACATGACTTATAGTAATAACGCCTTTACCGAATTTCTCAATACCGTTGACGGATTTGAACTACTATCGACAGCGGAAAAAAATAATTTACTTTCACAACAACAAGCTTTACGCTACCGTATAGGTCAAAAAATTATTGGTAAAGAAAAACTACCTGATCGCATAGCAATTCTTTATGAAGGAAGAGTGCGGTTATTAGCATATCACCCTCAAACCCAATTGCCAATTACTTTAAAAATCCTAGAACCCGGTGCAATAATTGGCGAGATTAGTTTATTAAGACATATTTCTTGTGAAACAGCGATCGCATCCACCGAAGTCATCTGTTTAACCTTCAGCACAGCCGATTACTTAGGTTTACTTGCCCAAAATTCAGCATTTGCCAATGCGCGTCAGAACGTGAGTAATTTAATCGAAATATTCGACGTTCTCAGTCCGCAGTTAGCCCTACAAGCCAATGCTAGTTTAAATTTAAAAGAAATTACCCAACACATTGTATCAAGTGTAAAAATTCAGCACCTACCACCAGGAAAAACTTCCTTTAACCAACTGGAAAGCGATCGCATCTGGTTCGTCAGCGGTGGTGGGACAATAAATAATTTTCCCCCTGGTTCTCAATTAGAATCTAATAACTTCAGAGATATTGTAGAGATAACTGGTAACGCTCCAGCAAGGTTGGTAGGGATAGATCCCGCAGATTTATTATTCTTGAATAATGATCACATAGAAGCAGAACTCCCAGATCATCAAGAACAAATCAGAGATGAATTAGAGATTCCCTACGCATCAACAGAAGAAGTATTTGCCGCACCAAACCAGACATCACAAGTTAAACAAAAAAATCGAGAATATCCATTTTTTCGTGGACAGGGTGAATTAAATTCTACTCTAGCCTGTTTCCAAATGCTGGCCAAGCACTTAGAAATTCCCTTGCGTAAAGAAGTAATCCGTAGGATTTTAAACGAGCAAATTAAACGCCAAGGTGTCATATCTTTTCAACTTTGCGCTTATTTAGGAGAATTAATTGGCCTCAAATCCCAATTAGTAGATGTTCCTGCTACCTCTATTACACGCATCCCCACACCAGCATTAATTCAATATAGAGATAGTTTTGCTGTCATCTATGCAGTAGAAGCAAACACAGTAGTATTAGCTATTCCATCAAAAGGTATCATCAATTGCAAACCAGGCAAACTACTGGAAGAATTAGAAACTGATGAAACCAATTTACAGCCACAACTAAGGGTACTATTATTCAGTGCAACACAAGAAACACCCCAACAACGCTTTGGTTTAAGCTGGTTTTTACCATATCTATCACGTTACCGTCGAGTCTTAATAGAAGTATTCATTGCGTCATTTTTTGTACAACTGGCAGCATTAGCCAATCCTCTAGTTATTCAGTTAATCATTGATAAAGTCATTGTTCAAAATAGTATTAGTACCCTGAATATTTTAGGAGTTTTACTATTAGCCGTTGGTGTATTTGAAGCAATTCTCACCACATTACGAACTTACTTATTTGTAGATACAACTAATCGGATTGATATGAGTCTGGGGTCACAAATTATTGACCACTTACTCAGATTACCATTACGCTATTTTGAACGCCGACCTGTAGGTGAACTTTCTACTCGGATCAATGAATTAGAAAATATCCGTCAGTTCCTTACAGGTACAGCTTTAACAGTGGGATTAGATGCAGTATTCTCGGTGGTTTATATCATCGTGATGCTGTTTTATAGTTGGCAACTGACCTTAGTCGGGTTAGGGACAATCCCTCTATTTGTGGTGATTACATTAATTGCCGCCCCCACAGTCAGCCGACAGCTACGAGCCAAAGCAGAACGTAACGCAGAAACTCAATCGTATTTAGTTGAGGTCATGTCCGGGATACAAACAGTGAAAGCGCAAAATATTGAATTGCGATCGCGTTTTTCCTGGCAAGAACGTTATGCAAGGTTTGTGGCCGCAGGGTTTAAAACTGTGATCACATCCACTTTGGCTAATTCCACCAGTCAGTTTCTCAATAAACTCAGCAGCTTATTAGTTTTGTGGGTAGGAGCTTATTTAGTATTACAAAAAGAGTTAACTTTAGGGGAATTAATCGCCTTTAGAATTATCTCCAGTTACGTTACTAGCCCCATCTTGCGTTTAGCACAAATCTGGCAAAACTTCCAAGAAACAGGATTATCTTTAGAACGATTAAGCGATATTGTTGATACACCAAGAGAAGCAGAATTAGACAAAGACAATATCCCCTTACCTGCAATAGTTGGGGCTGTAACGTATGACAACGTTTCTTTCCGATTTGCACCTAGCGGACCGCTGCAACTCAATAATGTGAGCCTCGATTTTCCGGCGGGTAGATTTGTGGGCATTGTTGGTCAAAGTGGCTCAGGTAAAAGCACAATGATGAAATTACTGCTCAGACTTTACAACGTCGAGTCTGGCAGAATTTTAATTGATGGTTATGACATCAGCAAAGTCGAACTTTATTCTGTGCGTAGGCAGATTGGTGTCGTTCCCCAAGACCCACTATTGTTTGATGGCACAGTTCAGGAAAACATTGCCCTGACAAATCCTGATGCCACAACAGAAGAAATTATCGAAGCTGCCCGGATTGCCGTTGCTCACGAATTTATCATGAACCTGCCCAATGGTTATAACACCAGAGTTGGAGAAAGAGGTTCAGCCCTTTCTGGAGGACAAAGACAGAGAATTGCGATCGCACGTTCAATTTTACAAAAACCTAAATTATTAGTCTTGGACGAAGCCACCAGCGCCTTAGATTATCCCACCGAAAGACAAATATGTCTCAACTTAGCTAGAGCATTTCAAGGAACAACCGTCTTCTTTATTACTCACCGTCTCAATACTGTTAGTAATGCCAATACAATTGTTGTCATGGATGGTGGTCGCGTAATTGAGCAAGGTAGTCATCAAGAATTAATGTCTTCTAAAGGTCATTATTTCTACCTTTATCAACAACAAGAAGTTAATTTGTAATTAATTCAGTTATCAGTTGATAAAACTAACTAACAATTGATAACTGAATAATAGATAAAAAATTTAATTATCCATTAGTAAATTTTCACTTCAAAACTACAACGGAGCAAAGTCAACCCAGTATCAATCTTAAATAATCTCCAACTTACTCTCCTTAAATCTCCTAGTCTTCAAATCCTGCGTCAAAAAAAACTAAACTTGTTATGACTCAACTTAATGCTAACCAAATCAATGGCAACGGCAACGGAAAAAATCAAAATTTACAGTTGCTGACACCTCCCAAAAAAGCTAAAACAGAATCCTCAAATAATTCCTATAAGCAAGATGAATTTGAACAATCTATAGTCTTACGTCAATCACCAATATGGTCACGTACCATCATGATTACCTTGATGGTTGTAGCCTGTTTTGGAGTTGGGTGGGCTTATTTTGCAAAAATTGAACAAGTAGTTCCAGCAACAGGTCAATTAAAGCCAGAAGGTGCAGTCAAAGAAGTACAAGCTCCCATTAATGGAGTTGTAAAATCTGTTTATGTAAAAGATGGGGAATCCGTAGAAAAAGGAAAATTGCTCTTAACATTTGAATCAGTTGCTACTTTAGCTGAATTAAGTTCCTTAAATAAAATTCGTGTTGCTTTAAACAAAGAAAACGATATTTATCGTCGCTTGATGGGAGCAAGCACAGGTATCAACTCAGAATTGGACTTTTTACGTAGTAACTTGCCACCGGAATCTGCTTTTCTCCTTAAAAATCGAGCATCATTAGTAGCAGAAAACGAACTACTACGTTCTCAATTAAAAAATACTGCACCAGAAAACGGCAACGGAATTGATGAACAAGAACGCCTCATAGCAGCTAAGAGAGAATTAGATTCCCGATCTGGCGCAGCTAAATTAGAAGTTGAAAAAATTAGAAAGCAACTATCTCAAACCGTAGTCAAACTAAGAGATACACAAGATAGTTTAGCTATTCAAACACTGATTTTAGATAAACTCAAAATATTAGCTGTCGAAGGTGGAATTTCTCAACTGCAATATCTGAATCAGCAACAACAAGTACAAACTTTAAAAGCAGAAATATCACAATTAATTGAAGAAGAAAAACGCCTCCAATTTGATATTCAAAAAGGACAGCAGGAAGTAACTAATACAGTAGCAGTTACTGATAAAAACGTTCTAGATCAGATAGCTAACAACAAAAAGCGAATTGCCGAAATAGACAGCCAATTTATGAGAATTATTCTGGATAATGAGCAGAGATTGGCAGATATTAATAGTAAAATTTCCCAAACTCAATTAAATGTCAGATATCAAGAAGTCCGCGCTCCTATAGCAGGGACAGTGTTCGATATGCAAGCAAAAAATCCTGGTTTTGTAGCGAACGCCACGCAAAAATTATTGCAAATTGTACCTAACGATAAATATGTTGCTGAAGTATTTATCACCAATAAAGATATTGGATTTGTCAAGGCAGGTATGAACGTAGATGTGAGAATTGATTCCTTTCCTTTTAGCGAATTTGGAGATATTAAAGGTCAGGTTATTGATATAGGTTCAGATGCTTTACCCCCAGATCAAATTCATCAATTTTATAGATTTCCAGCCAGAGTTAGCTTGGATAAACAAAAACTAGAAACTCAAGGGAAAAAGATCGCATTACAGTCTGGTATGTCAATTACCGCTAATATTAAAGTCCGCGAGGAGCGTACTGTACTTAGTTTGTTTACAGAGATGTTTACCAAGCAAGTAGAGAGCTTGAACGAAGTGCGTTAATCTCTAAACCTTCTACATATCCCCGACTTCTTCACGAGGTTGGGGATATTTTTTCTAATGCTCCCAAATATATTGTAAAGATTTGTAACAAAATAGAAAATACTATTCTGTTCTGACAGAAGAACACATAGAACCAAGGCTCAACCCTAAAATCTATGAATCTTCAGCAAGTAGAACTATATCAACATCTCCAAGAGTTTTCTTTAGATGAAAAAAATGTTTCTTTCTCTTTTAGTCAGAGACTAGCAAAAGAGAATAACTGGACTGATGAATATACTCAGCGTGTAATAGATGAATATAAAAAATTTGCTGTTCTTGCGGTTTTTGCAGGACATCCAGTTACACCCTCTGACCAAATAGACCAAGTTTGGCATTTACATTTAACATATACCCAATCTTATTGGCATGATTTTTGTGGAATTTTAGGTACACAACTACATCATGGACCCACTCGTGGCGGTAATAAAGAATATAATAAATTTAATAATTGGTATTTAAATACCATAGCTAGTTACGAACAGTTTTTTGGACACACTCCACCCACAGATATTTGGCCAGCACCTCATATTCGGTTTGATGTAAACGCTAATTTTCAGCGTGTAGATACTAATAAACATTGGGTTTTACCAAAACCTAACTTGACGTTTTCTAATATCAATATTTCTGGTTTTATGCCTCAGCAATTTTATTTAGCATTGCTGTTTACCTTGACATTAATACTCACAAACTCTCAGATTTTATTAGCTTCCAATAACAACAATTCTCAAAGTTCCCAAAGTTACGCAAATTCTATAGGATTCTGGTTTTTCTTGATAGTAGTTGGTTCTGTGATCTTTGTGATAGTTACATCTGGTAGAAGTGGTGGAAGTAGTGGTGGTGGAAGTAGTGGTGGTGGAAGTAGTGGTGGTGGTTGCGGTGGTGGTGGCTGCGGTGGTGGTGGCTGCGGTGGTGGTGGCTGCGGTGGTGGTGGTTGCGGTGGTGGTGGTTGCGGTGGTGGTGGCTGATTCGCTTATAGATTTCAGGACTTATGCATGAGTCACAGAATATCAAACCACAAAGAACACAGATGAATCAGAGTTTAGGAGATTTTTTGCGTAAGTTCTGGACACACAGAGAAAAGGAAAATATGAGAAATATTTCGATAAGAAGAATTGGGTTTTGCTTAATTGTTATCTTGGTAACAATTCTGATTACATTTACTCATGCTGTTGCTGAGGAAGTCCCATTTTATTGGGACTATATTAACGTTAATATTGACGTACAAACTAACGGAGATATGTTAGTTAGGGAAGAACAAAAATATGTGTTTAAATCAAATTATTCTAATCAACGATATCGTTATATCCGGTTGGATAAAGTTGATGGAATTAAGGATGTAACGGTTCAAGAGAATAATCAAATTATTCCTAGTGAAACCGGAATTGAAAATGATAAAATCTGGATTCGTTGGCAACATCCATTAAAACCACCTGAAGCTCATACTTTTGTTTTAAAATATCGTGTAGTTGGTGGATTGCATATCAATAGCGATAATACTCAGATTTACTGGAAAGCGATTTTTGCTGACCGTAAAGCTCCAATTCAAGCCGCAAAAGTTCGAGTACAACTACCGGAAGCTTTATCAGGTAAAGTTACCTCTTTTACTAATTTTAGTACTCCAGCTACAGCACGTCAAATAAATCCTACAACCTTTGAGTTTGTTGCGAATCAGCCTATTCAACCACAACAATATTTAGAAGCTCAGGTGACATTTCCTAGTGAGATTATCAAGATTAATCAACCTAATTGGCAACAAGGTAACTTCTGGGACAATTGGCAAATTATACTGGCTGGGATATTTGTGCTGGTTTTTTTTTTCAAAAATAATTTTAGCAATTAATAATCGCCAATGTCCTCAATGCCAAAAATTTACGTTCAATTGGACTTATAAGGAGTTTATTGTCACAACGATTAAAGGACAGCAAAGAGTCATCCGATTTATGCAGGAGTGCAAAAACTGTTCTGAGCATAATAAGTATGAAAAAGCAGTTCCATTAGTTAGTGAAAGTAGTAGTGTTTGTGAAAATAGCGGTAATATCAATACTCAATCTGGTGATATAAAGGCTATTAAAGATTATAATCAAACCTTAGCTCTTAATCCCAATCTTGCAGAAAGCTACTATAATCAAGGTAATACTTGCGCTCAATCTGGTGATATGAAGGGGGCAATGGAATATTACAATCAAGCCCTAATTATTAATTCCAATTTTGCAGAAGCTTATCTCAATCGAGGTAATACCCGCAGTGAATTGGGAGATATACAAGGAGCAATGGAAGATTATCATCAAGCCCTAATTATTAATCCTAATCTGGCAGAAGTATATATCGGACGAGGTAGTATTCGCAGTGAATTGGGAGATGTAAAAGGAGCGATGAAAGATTATAACCAAGCCCTAACTATTAATCCTAATTTTGGAGAAACTTACAGCAATCGAGGTCTTCTGCGCGCTCAATTGAAAGATATAAAAGGAGCAATAAAAGATTATAGCCAAGCCCTAATTATTAATCCTAATCTGGCAGAAACTTACAGCAACCGAGGTCTTCTGCGCGCTCAATTAAGAGATATGAAAAGAGCAATGGAAGATTATAACCAAGCCCTAATTATTAATCCTAACCTGGCAGAAGCTTATGCTAATAGAGGTCTTATTTTCGCTCAATTGGAAAATTTTAAAAGGGCTATTACCGATTTGCAAAAAGCATCTGAATTATTTCAAAAACAAGGGAAAATTACCGAATATCAAAATGTTGTCGAGTTATTGATGAAGATAAACAATAGGTAACTCTTCAGGATATTTTCTTCAAAGCTTCGTTTTATCAAGAATGTCACCAAACGAAATATCTACAAATGTTCAACTATTTCAAACAATTCTTGAAGAAAGAATAAAACTCTAAATATTAATCCTGATTAGTATTATGCATCACAATTAAATTAACCGAATCAAATGGATGAATTAGAAGCGAAAATCCTCCTACTTGTTCAAGAAATCTGTCAATATCCTAGTCGTAGTATTGCCCGTCAAAAAGGACTCAATCAGATTATTTTATTGATTCAAAAAACAGGTAAATTGTTACGCGGTACAGGTATACCTGATGCTGAGGAAGCTTTACAAGAAACTTGGTGGTATTTTTGCCGCAATCTTTGTGAAGCAACTACAGCTAAAGAACCCTTTAATCCTGAAAAAAGTAGCGTGATTACTTGGATTAACAGTTACTTAAGTTATCGGTTGCAAGATAAACGCATTAGTTCTTATGAACAAAAAAATAAATTTAATGTAATTCCAGAAAAAGATGAACAACCAATAGATCCATCTGATTTAATTCCTGCACCGTCAGAACCAAGACCAATATTAAATGACATTCAGGAATGGTTAGAAACAAACTCCTCAGAACTGAAACGTATCCATATACGCGGTCGTCCAGATGTTAATAGTTACGTTTTAATTTGCCGTCGTTTACCACCAGAAACATCTTGGGTTGATTTATCAAAGGAGTTTGATTTACCCATATCAACTCTTGCTAATTTCTATCAACGTCGATGTTTTCCCCTTCTTTTAAATTTTGGTAAATCCCAAGCTTATTTTGATAGCGAAGGTTATTTTGATATAGAGTGAGTCATGAATTATTCAACTGAAGAACAAAGCATTTGTATTCCTATTCCGGCAAGCTTTCGAGATACAGCATTAAAATTTGCCCAGGAACAACCAAATAAATCAAAAGCTAAACAAGTCTATCTGAATACTTTAGCTGTTCAAGTAGTTAATAGCTATTTGCAAATGTTAGATATTCCTACCACAATAAAAGCTAGTTATAGCTGGGATTCCTGGGGAAGAATATTTGCAGATGTCGCAGATTTAGTTTTAACTGGAATTGGACATTTAGAATGTCGATATATCAGAACAGGTGATTTAGTTTGTTATATTCCTCCTGAAGTTTGGTCTAATCGTTTTGGTTATGTAGTTGTAGAAATTAATCAAACTTGTGAAGAGGCTAAAATTAGAGGTTTTTTACAACAAGTAACGGCAACAGAGATCAATTTAGAACAGTTACAACCATTAGAAGCATTCATAGAATATTACCATCAATTTTCTGGTGTGGGATTGCGACAATGGTTAGAAGGTATATATACTAACCAATGGCAAAGTATGGAGGAATTAAATTCACAAAGAAGCACTCAATTAGCCTTTCGCTCCCCAAAAATCAGGGGGTTTGAAGTTGATACCCCAGAAAAAGTATTACAAATAATTGAACAATTATATCCCTATAATATCTGGGAAGAAAAATTACTTATAGAATTTTTAGGTAAAATCTCTGAAGTGCGTAATAATAATTTTCAAGCATCTCTTCCTACTGATCAAAATTTGGGATTGTTTGATGTTATAGTTCATCTTTTACAAACCACTGAAGATGAAGAAATTCGTTGGACTTTGGCAGAAATTTTATGGGTAATAGAACCTAAACATCCTGTAATTCGAGGTAGAAGAATTATGGATTTAGGAATGCAATTAGCTGGAAATCCTATAGCCTTAATGGTGGCAATTCTGCCCAAAATAGACAAAACCTTTGCCATTCTTCTGCGGGTATATCCAATGGGTAATCAGCCTTATTTACCACCAGGGTTAAAATTATCAGGATTATATGAAAATGGACAACCGTTTTTAGAAGTCCAATCCAGACAACAAAGAGACGATTACATTCAATTAAAATTCTGTGCTGAAGTGGGTGAAAAATTTCAAGTTCAAGTTAGCATCAATGATGTCATAATTAGAGAAACATTTTTCATTTAATCAGACCAAATATTTACAGGAACAACAGTGGAGAAGCTGGTTATCTTCGAGATTGGAGAGGGGAATTTTGAAAAAGGCTTTCCTGTCAAAGTGAGAATAAGGGAAGTTGAAAAATCTCATTGGACAGAATTTGCTGGTAGATTACCTGCTTCCTCCATAATTCCTCAACAATACTCTGAATGGCAATCAGTTTATCATAATTTACCAGGTAATTGGTTAATTACTATTCCTAAAACTCAAATTACTCACGTTTCCACTAAGGAAGCTTGTTATCATGCTGCACAAAAATTTCAATCTGTTTTTAATGAATGGTTAAATCAACCATCTGTGCGACAATTAGAACGTCAATTTCTCCCTCAAATTGGTAATTGGCAAAATGTAAGGTTTATTTTACAAACTCAAGACTCTCTATTGCGTCGGCTTCCTTGGCATCTTTGGGATATTTTTCATATCAATGATATTCAGCCAGAAATTATTATTGCTTCTGAATATAAACCATCAAAACAACAGTTAAAAACTCCAGTCAAAATTTTAGCAGTTATCGGTAATAGTCAAGGTATAGATATTCAAAAAGATTTGCAAGCCTTAACTGCAAAATTACCAGGTGCAATTATTGAACCTTTAATAGAACCATCGCGTCGAGAACTGGTAGATAAATTATGGCATCAACCTTGGGACATTTTATTTTTTGCTGGACATAGTTGTAGTCAAAAAGATGATACTTGGGGAGAAATTCAAATTAATGCTAGTGAAAGTTTATCACTTTTAAAATTGCGTCATACTCTGCGTTATGCAGTACAGAAAGGATTGAAATTAGCAATTTTTAATTCTTGTGATGGATTAGGATTAGCACGTAATTTAGCTGATTTACGCATACCTTATATCATTGTGATGCGAGAACCTGTTCCTGATGTAGTAGCACAACATTTTTGGGAATATTTTCTGACAGTATTTGCGGCTGGAGAGTCTTTATATACCGCTGTTCAACAAGCTAGGTTACGCTTGCAGGAAGAATTGGAAGATGAATATCCTTGTGCTTCTTGGCTACCTGTGATTTTTCAAAATCCAGCAGCAGCAGTTCTCAAATATCCCCAACCTCGTCATTGGCAAAAAATAGGATTACAGACAGGAATAATTGCTATTTCTCTAGGATTTTTAGGGGGAATTTTCTGGTGGAGTATTGATGAATTTAAGTTTCGTAATCGTTTTAGTTATGGGGATAAAGTATTAGTTAATTTTGGAAATAATATAGATAAAGAAGAGGCAGTGAAAGCATTTGCTTGGAAAAATTATCAGTTGGTAATTCAAAAATTAACAACTTATTTACAGAAATATCCTAATGATGTAGAAGCGCGAATTTATTTAGAAAATGCCAAAATTATTAATAAACAAAATATCAAAATTGGCGTTCCTGTACCGATTGGTAGTAATCCAAATGTGGCTTTAGAAATTTTACGGGGAGTAGCACAAGCACAACAAGAAATAAATAATCAGGGTGGTGTAAATGGGAGATTTATAAAGGTACAAATTGCTGATGATGATAATCAACCAGAAATAGCTAAAAAAGTCGCTCAAAGATTTGTCAAAAATCAGGAAATTTTAGCGGTAGTTGGCCATAACAGTAGTGATGCTAGTGTTCCTGCATCTGATATATATCAAGCAGGTAAATTAGTTATGATTTCACCTACTAGCAGTTCTACTAAATTAACTGACCGTCAAGACCGGACAGATGGTAATTATATTTTTAGAACCGTAATTAGTTTTACGATTAGTGCTGATACTCTGGTTGAATATGCTAAAATAAATGGTAAAAATAATATTGTTATTTGTAGTGATTCTAAAGCTGTAGATCAGTCTTTTGAACAGGCATTTGTGAATGCAATCAATAATAAAAGCTTGCAGCTAATTAACGATGTTAATTGTGATTTCGCGGCTAAAAATTTTCAAGGTGAAGCGATTATAAAAAATGCCATTGAAAAAAATGCAGATGCTATTTTATTGAATCCACAAGTTGATAGAATTACTCCAGCTTTTGAAGTGGCTAAAGCTAATCAAGGCAGGATGTTATTATTAGGTAATCCCAGTTTACAAACTCAAAAAACTTTGGATGCTGGTAATATCATCAATGGTATGGTGTTAGCAGTTCCTTGGCAAGCGGCTGTTTCACCTAATAAAGAATTTGTAGAGAATGCAAATAAAATTTGGACTGAACCGGGTTTAATTACTTGGCGTACAGCTACTGCTTTTGATGCTACTCAAATAATTGCTGCGGCTATAGAAAAAAAGGGTAGTAGGAGAATAGATGTTCAACAAGCTTTAAGTCATAATTTTGCTTTTTCAGGTGCGACGGGAACAATTAAGTTTTTACATTATGGTGATAGAACAGGGGATAGAATTGGGAAGGCGGTGTTAGTGCAAGTACAGCCACATCCTCAAATTGTTAATAGATATATATTTGTGCCTAAATAGTAGAGTGGGTATTAATAATGTAAGTTGCTGTCTGAATCAGGATGTCCAGGATTAAAGGATTTACAGGATGAGAACTGGCATTTTATTACCAATTACCAGCCTCAACCAGATAACTGGCAATTTGGGTTAATAATACTAATTGAAAAATCTAAAAAATGACTGTACCCAACTAACGACGCAACCAACGCCAGAAAAATTTAACGATGGGTTTTATCAACAGCCACAACAGGTAAAAAGGCATTCTTAAAACCACTAACAACCTATCAAAAACCGACATACATTTTTGCCATTGTCGCAACAGACGCAAATTCTCTCTCACTGTAACTGTAGAAGGATGGTTAACCCCTAACACCCTTTCAAACATTTCTAAAGCTTGAATGAAGAGAGGTTCGGCCCCTGTGTACCTGCCCTGGCTATTGTAGAGGTCTGCTAAATTATTCAAGCTTTGTGCAATATCAGGATGGTCGCCTGTAAATAGCCGCTGTCTCATCTCTAAAGCTTGAATGAAGAGAGGTTCGGCTGCTGCGTACCTGCCTTGGCTTTTGTAGAGTGCTGCTAAATTATTCAAGCCAGCAGCAACATCAGGATGGTCCCCTGTAAATAGCCTCTGTTTCATCTCTAAAGATTGAATGTAGAGAGGTTCGGCTTCTGTGTACCTGCCCTGGCTTTTGTAGAGTTCTGCTAAATTATTCAAGCTATTAGCAACGTTGGGATTGTCTCCTGTAAATAGCCGCTTATACATCTCTAAAGCTAGAATGTAGATAGGTTTAGCTTCTGTGTACCTCCCTTGGCTATGGTAGAGTGCTGCTAAATTATTCAAGCCAGCAGCAACATCAGGATGGTCGCCTGTAAATAGCCTCTGTCTCATCTCTAAAGCTTGAATGAAGAGAGATTCGGCTTCTGTGTACCTGCCTTGGCTTTTGTAGAGTGCTGCTAAATTATTCAAGTTAGTAGCAAAATCAGGATGGTCGCCTGTCAATAGCCGCTGTCTCATCTCTAAAGCTTGAATGAAGAGAGATTCGGCTTCTGTGTACCTGCCTTGGCTTTTGTAGAGTGCTGCTAAATTATTCAAGTTAGTAGCAAAATCAGGATGGTCGCCTGTCAATAGCCGCTGTCTCATCTCTAAAACTTGAATGTAGAGAGGTTCTGCTTCTGTGTACCTGCCTTGGTTTCTGTAGAGTTCTGCTAAATTATTCAAGCCAGCAGCAACATCAGGATGGTCGCCTGTAAATAGCCTCTGTTTCATCTCTAAAGATTGAATGTAGAGAGGTTCGGCTTCTGTGTACCTGCCCTGGCTATTGTAGAGTGCTGCTAAATTATTCAAGTTAGTAGCAAAATCAGGATGGTCGCCTGTAAATAGCCTCTTATACATCTCTAAAGATTGAAGATAGAGAGGTTCGGCTTCTGTGTAACTGCCTTGGCTTTTGTAGAGTGCTGCTAAATTATTCAAGTTAGTAGCAAAATCAGGATGGTCGCCTGGAAATATTCGCTTATACATCTCTAAAGCTTGAAGGTAGAGACGTTTGGCTTCTGTGTACCTGCCCTGGCTTTTGTAGAGTGCTGCTAAATTATTCAAGCTTTGTGCAACATCAGGATGGTCGCCTGTAAATAGCCTCTGTCTCATCTCTAAAGCTTGAATGTAGAGAGGTTCGGCTTCTGTGTACCTCCCTTGGCTATGGTAGAGGTCTGCTAAGTTATTCAAGCTTCGTGCAACATGAGGATTGTCGTCTGGAAATAGCCGCTGTCTCATCTCTAAAGCTTCAAGATAGAGAGGTTCGGCTTCTGTGTACCTCCCTTGGCTATGGTAGAGGTCTGCTAAGTTATTCAAGCTTCGTGCAACATGAGGATTGTCGTCTGGAAATAGCCGCTGTCTCATCTCTAAAGCTTCAAGATAGCGAGGTTCGGCTTCTGTGTACCTCCCTTGCTCATAGTAAAATAATCCTAAATTACTCAAGTAAGTAGCAACGAAGTGATTATCGCCTGGAAATAGCCGCTGTCTCATCTCTAAAGCTTCAAGATAGCGAGGTTCAGCTTCTGTGTACCTCCCTTGTCTTTTGTAGAGTTGGGCTAAATTATTCAAAGTAGTAGCAATGTAGACATGGTCGCCTGGAAATAGCCGCTTTCTCATCTGCAAAGCTTCAAGATAGAGAGGTTCAGCTTCTGCGTATCTTTCTTGTTGCCAGTAGACTAATGCTAAATTATTCAAGCCTTGTGCAACATCAGCATGGTCGCCTGTAAATAAAGTCTGGTAAATTTCTACACAGCCTTGATAGGCAGGTTCCGCTAAATTGTATAGTCCTTGTCCATCGTAAAATTTCCCCACACCCACAAATACCCCAATAATTTCATCTGCCAGGATGGATGCTGGTAAGTTGGTCTGTGGTTCTGTATTTTCTTTAATTTCATCTCTTAACCGGTTTCCCAGGTCTTCCCAATGGTCAACGATATATCTAAAATTTTCAATATCTTTAGAACTAGGTGACTCAGGAATTTGTGAAGCCAGATATATCATTGGAGTGATGAAGGTTCTTTCTAAAACTGTTTGCATTGCCCCCAATTCTGTTAACTTTTCCTGCCAGAACCAACGTAGTAAATTATGAATTTTATAAGCTTCTGCTGTTTCTATTTCTGGTTTTTCTGTTTCTGTAACTAACTGTAGTAGACTGCGCTGATAAAGTTGTTTTTTGGCGGTGTTTAGTTCTGTTTCTGACCAAGTTAAGCTTTGTTCCTCATTTTCTCCTGAAAAATTCAGACAATACACTACCAATTCCCAAACTATCAACTGTGGTGAAAATAAACTTAAAAATGCACCTAATTGTTGAGATTGGATATCCAATTTTTCCCAAGTTAAATCAAAGGCTGCTTTTACTCCCAATTCAGTTTGTTTAATATTTTCCCTGTCCTGTAAAGATTCTGCTGCTAATTTGCGCTGTTGTAATTCTGCTAACATCTTAGTTAGAGATAGTCCTGGATCATTGAATAAATAACCAGCAACTAAAATTATTCCCAAAGGTAAATATTCTAAACATTTACATATTTCTTGGGCTGTTTCTGATTCTCTAGAAATGCGTTTATCTTGGTTTCCTAGTGGTTTTTGTAAAAGTTCTAAAGCTTGATTTTCGGGAAGAAGTTCTAGGCGTAATGATTGAATAAGATTAGGGTCTAAATTTTGTGTGCGAGTTGTCACCAAAACCCGGAAACGGTTATCACTGGGAAGAATTTCCTGCAATTGTGCTAATTCAGTGACATCATCACAAATAATTAAAATAGGTTTTTCAGAATCAGGATATTGTAACCAACACCAGGCAATTTGTTCTCGTAAAGTTAACAGTTTTCCCCCTCGTTTCTGGGGAATTTCTAACTGAGAACTAAAAAACTTCAAAACTTCCTCAGCAAGATTATTTCCCCTAGCATTAAACCAAGTAATTCCCCCATAATCATTTTTATATCTTGTTGCATATTGGATAGCTAATTCAGTTTTACCCAAACCACCCATCCCAGAAATAGCTACATAATCTCCCCGTTGTAAGTCTTCGTGTAAAGTTATCAGTTCTATTTCTCGTCCAACAAAATGTACAGAACCGCGATAAGGTATGTGTTTTTTTAGTTTTAGTTGTGGTTTTTCTTGCATGATTTGTTTGTCAACATTAACTTGACTACAAGGGGCAGCATAAACACCTATTTTATCAGCAAATTTGGAATATTCATCCGGCATAAACTGATTAGATACTTCCAGTTAAATATGAACAAGATAGGCTAGAAGCCCGTCCCACCAAAATTAGAATTAATTGTGATTAAAAACTCATAGTTTGAATATTTCCTGTACCTCCTGGCATGACAACCTGACCTATTTTGTCTGCTAATTTTTCTAGGTTAGGCATGGCCAGAATTTCTGCTAATTTGGGATTTGGTTCAGCTTTTGCTGCTGCTGTTAATTCCTCTATAGGTTGATTAACCTTAGGCTCTGCTTTTGCTGCTGCTTCTACTTCTAATGCAGCCTGACCATAATCTAATGGTTGTTCTGGTGCTTTCTCAATAGCGGTAACAGTGTCAGGCTTTTGTTTTTTCAAGGCTTCGAGAAACTGCTTAGTTTTGTTAGATAAACTATCACCAATATTTTCGCCAATTTTTTCCAGTGCTTTGGTAGCGAGGACAGTACCAATTGCAACTGCGCCTGTGGTTAATGGTTCCATCGGTTAAATACTGTAAAGTATTATTTTTGTCTTTTATCCTTTAAAATTATAGTATAAACATGGAAAAATCTGCAAGATTAAGGTAAGTTTTTAGTTAAATACATTGTCTGAATCAGGATGTCCAGGATTAAAGGATTTACAGGATGAAGACAGGAATTTTATCACCCATTACCAGCCTCAACTATATAACTAGCAACTTGAGTTAATCAGGTAATTGTAATGTGTAATATAGCAATCCTAAATTATTCATGAACAGTTGTTCCCTTCCCTAACTGATAAGTTCTCAACTCAAATAGGATTGTTATGAAATCCCAGTTTTAATCCTGTAAATCCTCAAATCCTGGACATCCTGATTCAGACAAAATAGGGTGAGCAATGCCCACCCCAAATGTATCAAAAATGTATCAAATTATTGGTTAATTTTCCTAACCAGCAGCTACCATTTCACTCTCTAAACGAGCTAATCTTTCAGCCAATAATTGCTCTAAAGTAATTAAAGCCTTGGTAAAGCCATCAATACCTTCAGAAAGTTTATCAGATGCCATCCGGTCAGCAGCGTGCATCTTATCAAAGGTGGCTTTATCAACAGAGATTTTTTCAATTGACAAACCTGCTACCTTTGCGGGGTCAAGTTTGCGTGGTAATTCAGCAACAGTATTTTGCAATTCAGTTAATAAACCCGGAGAAATAGTCAACAAATCACAACCAGCAAGTTCGGTAATTTCGCCGATGTTACGGAAGCTTGCACCCATAACTTCAGTTTTATAACCGAATTTCTTGTAGTAGTTATAGATTTTAGTGACAGACAATACACCTGGGTCTTCAGCAGCTGGATAGCTATCGCGTCCGGTATCTTTTTTATACCAGTCGAGGATGCGGCCAACAAAGGGAGAAATCAGGGTGATACCAGCTTCAGCACAGGCGATCGCTTGGTGGACACCAAATAGTAAAGTTAAGTTACAGTGAATACCTTCTTTTTCCAAAATTTCCGCAGCTTTGATACCTTCCCAAGTAGCGGCAATTTTAATCAAAACCCGTTCTTTAGCAATACCAGCCGCCTTATACTGAGCAATCAAATCCCGTGCTTTAGCTACAGTAGCATCTGTATCATAAGATAACCGTGCATCTACTTCAGTAGACACCCGACCGGGGATAATTTGCAAAATCTTTAACCCAAAGGATACCGCCAAACGGTCAAAAGCTAGAGAAACTACCTGTGCTTGGGTAGCTTGAGAACCTGCATCTTTTTTCGCTTTGATTAAAGTTTGGTCAACAATATCCTGATATTCTGGCATTTGTGCCGCAGCAGTAATCAGTGAAGGATTGGTAGTAGCATCTTGGGGTTTAAACTTTTCAATTGCTTGGATATCCCCAGTATCAGCCACGACAACGGTTACTTCCCGCAACTGTTCCAGTAAATTCTTAGGCATAACATACTCCGTGAATTTTTTTGGTGTAGGATTTACCAATCCCCAATTATTTAAACTCTTTGATCTTCCACATAATTCCGATTCTGGCAATTTTTCTTAACGATTGCCTAATGAAAGCTAGTCGAGGAAAGCAAAAACCGCTTCCTTAGCCCCATTTTAGATGTCTCATGCTGTAATTGGCTGTCCAATTGAATGCACTTTGATTAAACTAGTTGTTCCTGATTGACCAACTGGGACACCAGAAGTAATTACCACCTTGTCACCTTTTTTGACAAAACCCCTGTCAACAACGCTGTCTACCACATTGGTAAACATCTCCTCTGCATGATGAACAGGTTGAATTAGCAAAGGTTCTACACCCCAAGATAAAGCTAACTGACGATAAGCAATGGCCTCAGAAGTGAGGGTGATAATCGGAGTCAAGGGACGATATTTAGAAATCAGTCTGGCTGTATTCCCGGAAGTAGTATTACAAAGAATGGCTTTAGCACCTGTTTCATAAGCAATCCGACAAACTGCTTGTGCTACTGATTCAGTGACGCTAAGACAACCCGCTTCACTATTCCAGGTATGTTTAGCACCCTCCTCCAGCACCTTTTCTGTTTCCATAGCGATATTGTGCATCGTCTGCACAGCCGCAATTGGATATTCACCCACAGCAGTTTCTCCCGACAGCATCACCGCATCCGTACCGTCCAAGATAGAATTCGCAACGTCAGTGGCTTCAGCGCGGGTAGGGTCAGGGGCGCTAATCATCGACTCTAACATTTGAGTAGCAGTAATTACTGGCTTCCCAGCAATATTACAGCGACGGGTGATATCTTTTTGAATCAGAGGAACTTCGTGAATAGGCATTTCAACACCTAAATCACCCCGCGCAATCATAATTGCATCAGCGACTTTAAGGATGTCATCTAACTGTGCGACAGCTTCAGGGCGTTCAATTTTAGCAATGACGCGAATTTTTGCACCAGCAGCTTCAATCATCCGTTGTGCAGGTTCTAAATCTTGGGGCGATCGCACAAAAGAAACTGCCACCCAGTCTACACCCAACTGAATCCCAAACCGCAAATCCATCAAATCCTTTTCCGTGATTGAACTCAAAGGTAAAGGAGTAGCAGGTAAATTCACACCCTTATGAGTAGAAATCAACCCCCCAATATGGACATGGGCGCGAATTTTATCAGCATCACGACTCGTCACCGTCAACTTCACCCGACCATCATTAATTAAAATTGGTTCACCAGGTCGCATCATCGCGAATAAAGTTGGTAGCGGTAGGGGAATTTCATCAATACTTTCACCCTTTTCTTGCAAAACAAAAGTCACCTCACTACCCTGTTCCAGCATCAACCCTTCCGGTGGTAGCTTCCCCAAACGAATCTTTGGACCACATAAATCTTGCAGAATAGCCACCGGTTTTTGTAACTCACTACTAATGCGCCGCAAATGGTGAAAAGTTTGGGCGTGGACTTCATAAGCCCCATGAGAAAAATTCAACCTTGCTACATTCATTCCCGCTTCTACCAAAGCTTGCAGCTTTTCAGGTGCAGAAGTAGCAGGGCCAACAGTACAGATAATTTTAGTTCGACGCATAAAAAAGTAGGGGATAACGGTAAAGTAGCGCACCCCGTTAAGCCCAGGAAGAAGCAGGGGAGCAGGGGAGCAGGGGAGCAGGGGAGCAGAGGAGCAGGGGAGCAGAGGAGAAGAGGAGAAGATTTTCCCCCTTGCACCCTGCTCCTTGTCCTCTTCACTGTCACCTGTCACCTGTTCCCTGTCACCTAAATCACTCTTTCTGTGCCATTGACAACATCAAATCAATAACACGGTTGGAATAACCCCACTCGTTGTCATACCAAGAGACAGCCTTAAAGAAATTGGAATTCAATTCAATTCCTGCACCCGCGTCGAAAATACTGGAATGGGTATCACCTTGAAAATCAGTAGATACCACTTCCTCATCGGTGTAACCCAAAACACCTGCCAATTCACCCGCAGAAGCCTTTTTCATCGCCGCACAGATTTCTTTGTAACTGGTAGCCTTAGCAGTTTTGAAAGTCAAGTCAACCACCGAGACATCCGGTGTGGGAACTCGGAAAGCCATACCAGTTAACTTACCCTTCAACTCTGGTAACACCAAAGCCACAGCCTTAGCCGCACCTGTGGAAGAAGGAATAATATTTTGCGCCGCACCACGTCCACCGCGCCAGTCTTTTTTACTAGGTCCATCTACCGTGGGTTGAGTAGCTGTCATCGCGTGAACTGTAGTCATCAACCCTTCAGTTAAACCAAAGTTATCATTAATAACTTTAGCAATGGGGGCTAAACAATTTGTAGTACAACTAGCATTGGAAACAATTAAATCCTTTGCTGGATCAAACAACTGATGATTTACACCCATCACCATTGTTTTTACCTTGTCTGGTTCTTTGGTAGGTGCAGAAATTACAACTCGCTTTGCACCTGCTTTCAGATGGTTTTCAGCCCCAGCATAATCGGTGAAGAGTCCCGTAGATTCAACAACATAATCTACACCTAATTTACCCCAAGGCAGTTCCGCCGGATTTCTAACCGACACACAAGGGATAAAATGACCATCAATTATCATTCCATCTTCTCTAGCTTCTACCTTACCTTTTAACTTACCGTGTGTAGAGTCGTACTTTAAAAGATAAGCAAGATTATCAGGTGGAACTAAATCATTAATCCCCACAAATTCGATGTTAGGGTTATTAATACCCGCCCGCAGTACCAAACGGCCGATACGACCAAATCCATTGATACCAACTTTCAACTTCGCCACAATTTAACCTCCTGTATTTAGAGATTCAACCAAGGATTATTGGCCGGGTCAATTCTACTCTGACTTAGCTGATTCTTACAGTTAAAAAAGGCATAAAGCCGATTTAGCTGGCATCTTTTAAGGTTTAGTTATTCGTTATTGGTAATTAGTGATTATTGGATACACTGTTTCAATAATCGCATATCTGTGTTAAAAATATATCTGTTGATAATCTTACCTTTTACCTAATTTCCAATCTTCCCCACCGGGTAATTGAATTATAGTTCCTATAATAGCTTTTGCTAAGTCTTTAACAGAATGTGCATAAGTCAATTCTAGAAAGTTCAAAGCCGTGGAAATTATCTGATTTTTATCTACTATTTCTATTAGTTGAAATTCATTGTAAACACCATTCATAACTTCTAGACTTGCATCAGCTATTGCCAACTCAATTTCTTCTTCTAAATAACTATCCCATTCATTTTGATTAATGTAATAGGATTTTTTATTTTCTTTGAGATTGATTTTCTTGATCTCTACGAGAGAATTACGAATAGAAGCTACCCAAGAATTTGTTAAACATTGTTCTATTTGATTTTTAATCAAATGAATTAAAAACACTCTTAAAAATGATTGAATATTCCGTAAAATAGCCTGTTTACTCATCCCCTCTAACTCGTCAACCATTGCCAAAGCATCCTCATAACGTCCCGCTAAAATACTATTTCTCAAATCTATTAATTCCTGAGTGATATTTGATCACCTCTTATCTTTTACCTAATCGCCAATCTTCACCACCAGGTAAATGTATGACAGCATTGTTAATAATTACTGTTAATTCGCTACTGGGATAATTATATGTTAATTGTAAGAATTTCTGAGCTTCATTGATGATTTGTTGTTTATTCACAATTTCTGCTAGTTGAAATGGAGTATACGTACCATTTGCAACTTCTATACTTGCATCAGAAATTGCGGCTTCTATCTCGTCATGTAACCATGTATCCCATTCATTTTGATTAATGTAATAGGATTTTTTATTTTCTTTTAAATTGATATCTTGAATTTCCACTAAAGCATTGCGAATAGATGCAACCCAAGAATTTGTTAATCTTCGTTCAATTTGATTTTTGATCAAATGTATTAATAACACCTTAAAAAAAGATTTAATTTGTCGTAAAATAGCTTTTTTACTCATCCCCTCTAACTCATCAACAATAGCCAAAGCATCCTCATAACGTCCCGCCAAAATACTATTTCTCAAATCTATTAACTCCTGAGTCATCACCATTCACCTCCAACCCAACTAACCTCAATATAACAAAAACCTCAGCGAACCTCCGCGTTTACCTCCGCGTCCCTCTGCGTTTAAATCTTTCCTCCCAAAAAATAGAGACGCTTGTATAAAACGTCCCTACATTCCTCTTTTAATACGGCCAAGTCCAATCTCGAATTTCCGGCATATCTTCGCCGTGTTTCTGGATGTAATGCTTATGTTCAATCAACGTATCTTGTAATTTTTGCTTCACATAAGCCGCTTTATAACCCAACTTAGGTACACGGTCAATTACATCCATGACCAGATGGAATCTATCTAGATCATTCATCACCACCATATCAAAAGGTGTGGTTGTTGTTCCCTCTTCTTTGTAACCACGGACATGAAGATTTTTGTGGTTAGTATGACGATAGGTGAGACGATGAATTAACCAAGGATAACCATGAAAAGCAAAGATGATAGGTTTGTCAGTGGTGAAAATCGTATCAAAATCTTTGCTGCTTAAACCGTGGGGATGTTCACTTTGTGGCTGTAGTTTCATTAAATTAACTACGTTCACTACGCGCACTTTTAATTCTGGAAAATGCTGACGTAAAATATCCACTGCTGCTAAGGTTTCTAACGTAGGAATATCCCCAGCACAAGCCATGACTACATCAGTTTCACCATCTTGATCACTACTAGCCCATTCCCAAATACCTAAACCTTTGGTACAGTGTTTAATGGCTGCATCCATGTCTAAATATTGTAATGCTGGTTGTTTTCCAGCGACAATGACATTGATGTAATGACGACTTCTTAAACAGTGGTTAGTTACTGATAGTAAAGTGTTAGCATCAGGTGGTAGATAAACACGAATAATTTCGGCTTTTTTGTTAATTACATGATCAAGAAAACCAGGGTCTTGGTGAGAGAAACCGTTATGATCTTGTCGCCAAACGTGGGAAGTGAGAAGATAGTTTAACGATGCAATTGGTCTTCTCCAGGGAATTTCACGAGTCGTTTTTAACCATTTAGCGTGTTGGTTAAACATGGAGTCAATGATATGAATAAATGCTTCATAACAGGAGAAGAAACCATGACGACCGGTAAGCAGATATCCTTCTAACCATCCTTGACAGTTGGTTTCACTCAGCATTTCCATAACTCGACCATTTGGTGATAAATGGTCATCTTCAGGGAGAGTTTCAGCAACCCAAGTACGATCTGTGACTTCTAATACTGGATCTATGCGATTTGATGCGGTTTCATCGGGTCCAAAAACGCGGAAGTTGCGGCTTTCTTCGTTCAGTTTCATGATATCCCGCAGGAACTTACCACTAACTTTGGTGGCTTCAGCGTTAACTGTACCAGGTTTGGGAACTTCTACTGCATAGTTGCAAAAGTCTGGCATGATTAAATCACGCAGCAAGATCCCGCCGTTAGCGTGGGGGTTGTCTCCCATGCGACGCTGACCTTTAGGTGCGAGTTCTGCGAGTTCGGGAAGGAGTTGACCGTTTGCGTCAAAGAGTTCTTCAGGTTTGTAACTTTTTAACCAATCTTCTAATAGTTGCAGATGTTCTGGTTTACCAGCTATATCACTAAAGGGGACTTGGTGCGATCGCCAATAATCTTCTGTTTTCTTCCCGTCCACCTCCTTTGGCCCAGTCCAACCTTTAGGAGTTCGTAATATTATCATCGGCCATGGCGATCGCTCTTTGAATCCATGTACCCGCGCTTCTCTTTGGATACCTTGAATTTCAGCAATCACTGTATCTAAAGTTGCCGCCATTTTTTGGTGAACATCCGCAGGGTCAGAACCTTCTACAAAGTAAGGTTTATAACCATAGCCAATAAACAAACTTTCTAACTCTGCATGGGGTATCCGTGCTAAAACAGTAGGATTGGCAATCTTATACCCATTTAAATGCAAAATGGGAAGAACCGCACCATCAGTAACAGGGTTGAGGAATTTGTTAGAATGCCAACTGGTAGCTAAAGCGCCGGTTTCCGCTTCCCCATCACCGACAACAGCAGCGACAATCAAATCAGGGTTGTCAAAAGCAGCACCGTAGGCGTGAACTAAAGCATAACCCAGTTCTCCCCCTTCATGGATAGAACCAGGGGTTTCAGGTGCAACGTGACTGGGAATACCACCAGGAAAGGAGAATTGTTTAAACAGTTTTCTCATCCCCTCAGCATCTTGGGAGATGTTAGGGTAATATTCGCTGTATGTTCCTTCCAAGTAAGTATTAGCCACAAGTCCGGGTCCACCGTGTCCAGGCCCTGCTATGTAAATAGTGCTGATGTCGTATTTTTTAATAACCCGGTTCAGGTGGGCATATATTAAGTTTAGCCCTGGTGTTGTTCCCCAATGTCCTAACAAACGGGGTTTAACATGGTCTTGTTTTAGTGGTTCTTTCAGTAGGGGGTTATCGAGGAGGTATATTTGTCCGACTGAGAGATAATTGGCTGCACGCCAATAAGCGTTGATTTTCTGTAATTCTGTATCTGATAATGGCTTGATTTGTGGAGTGCTGGCTAATGTCATTTTAAACTCCGGTAAGAGGTATTTACACCAATGTTTAGTGTAATGGGTTGCTGTTTTGGTGTCATCTTACCTGTGATTAGTTTTTTCAGTAGAAAGTTAAATATTTTTTTTATCTCACGCAGACGTGCAGAGAGAGGGATGAGTGATTATAAGTTATTTTTTATAAACGCCAATTATCTAATATTAATGGTCAAGTAATGATTTTTCAGGTTTATGCATTTGTGATATTATGTCCTCTTTTCTCCATAGCTTCTGCAACTATTTCATCAACTATACTCAAAACGGCTAGAAATTTGACTTTTTGATAATACTAAATAACAAGTTCAAAGCCTCTCCCCGTGAACGGGGAGAGGTTTGGAGAGGGGTTCCATATTTAGTTAAACTATGAACCGTTTGCAGTATACTTCTGGAATATCGGCATATAATCCCATTAATGGGTATTAAATCTTGGGGTTGTAAATTTAATTCTTCTAGTAATACTTTTAATAAATTTACTCCATAAATATTAGGTACAGGATAATTTTTCTCTTCATATTCCGCTACTACTAATCCTAATAAATGCAGATAATCTCGTTCATCAGGCGTTAAAGTTTCTTGATCTAATAAGGAATCAATGATATTTTGAGTTGTAGCTAATTCTTCCTCTGAAGTAATTTTGCGGGGAGGAAAAGCGGTAATCAATTCTAGATAGGTTTTAGGTGTACCAAGGGTCTTGTTTCCAATTTTGTTTGTCATATTCTGCATGGGTAAGGATATGGCGAATATACACTTCTTGATATTGATAGTTTACTAAAGCAATTAATCGGTAATTATTACCACTAATATTAAAAAATGAAACTAACCAGTAATTACCTTTTTATCAAGACGTTCAGCAAGCCATAATTTAATAATAGAATCAGAAGTTACACCTAAACGTTTTGCTTCTTGTTCTAATGCTTCTATCATCTACACAGGAAAATCAATATTCACTCTTTTTTGTTCATAACCGGGACGACGTACTTGAGACAAGTCTAAAAACTCAGTTATATCTTCATCATTATCAAATTTAGTATCAAATTCTTCAGCTTTCATAAATATTTACTTCTTCAGTACGAGAACGACGAACAGAAATAATAAAAATTACTGGTTCAATTAGCAATACTGACACGGAATTATATTAATAATATTAGGCTATTTTCTGATAAACAACATTAATTTTAGGTTGAGATTTATCCGCTTGTTGATTTGTTACCATGATTTCTACATTTCGACCTAATTTGATTAAATAAGTTAATAAATTTTCAATAGTAAATTCTTTGAGAATACCATTGCTTAAATTATTGATTTGTACAAATTCTAAACCTAAAATTTGTCCAGCTTGTTCTGGTGTGATTTGTTGTTGTTCTAAGATATCCGCAATGACAGAAGCTAATTTAACTTTAGCTAGTTTTTCTTCTGCATTGGCAAATCCTAAATCTTGAAAGATATTGCCAGAACTGATTGTATAGTCTAACATAATCGTCTTTTTATAATTATCTAATTTGTGAAATTTTGATTGCTATTTGTAATCGCTGTTGAATTAAATCAATAGTTTGTTGAGATGTTTTGATCCCTTTGGGTGATTTTTTCTTGAAAGCGTGGAGAACATAAACTGGTATAAAATTCTTCAGCTTCCATATAACTACTCATCCATTAAATCAACAATTAGATGGTCATAAATATCTTGCCACAGGGTTAAATGTTCTTGAAAGTTGAGAATTACAGCTATCTTCTGACCTTGATTATCAGTTAAAAAATGAATATTACCAAGATGAGGATATTGATTAATTACTGTTTCCCAAAGTTGTTGATGATATAGTAAATCTATAAATACTCCTGTTCTTTTATTTTTTTTGTCTGTTAAAAATTGAATACCTTGTAATTTAGGTAAGTTATTATTTTGATATGGTTGATAATATTTACCTCTCACTCCTTGACTGAAATCATATTCATCTAACATTTCAGTATCTTGTGGTTGATTAATATTGGTTTTGTTCATAATCTTGCCTTTCTCTATTAGTTGCTGGACGTGCGCTGATAATACGAGTATTATAATCTCTTTCTGTGTGAACAACCACTAACAAACGATATCTATCAGAATAGCCGATAGTGATAAAGCGATCTTCCTCTTGGGAGTGTAAATTATCATAGTTGGTAATGGCTAATGGGTCACTAAAAACGGTAGCTGCTTCGATAAAGGAAATACCATGTTTTTGATAATTACTTTTGGCTTTTTCTTTATCCCAATCAAATTTAATTGTCATCTGTAATTAATGAGAAATTTTCAACATTTTAATAAACTATGTTACCTGTTTTATCTATTAAGTGTTCTTTGCCATTAATTTTTGCTTTTGCGATTTGCTTAAATCTGTTATTGACTAATTTAAACGCCCCAATTGATTTAATAACTTATTACGATTATTGATTGTTGGTTGATAATCTGGTTGAATACTAATTGCCTTTTCATAACATTTTAGTGCTTCTTCGTATTTTTGTAAGTTCGCTAGGTAATTACCCCGGTTATTCCAAGCTTTATGACAGTCAGGTTTAATAGCAATAGCTTTATCAAAAGATGCGATCGCTTCTTCGTATTTTTCTAATTCATCTAGGCAATTACCCCGGTTATTCCAAGCTTCATGAGAGTCAGGTTTAATAGCAATAGCTTTATCGTAAGATGCAATCGCTTCTTCATATTTTTGTAAATTCTGTAGAAAAAAACCCCGGTTATACCAAGCTTCATGATAATCAGGTTTAATAGCAATAGCTTTATCGTAAGATGCGATCGCTTTCCTGTATTCTTGTAATTTCGCTAGGGAATTACCCCGGTTAATCCAAACTTCATGATCGTCAGGTTTGATAGCAATAGCTTTATTGTAAGATGCAATCGCTTCTTTATATTTTTGTAAATTCTCTAGGGAAAACCCCCAGTTATACCAAGCTTCATGATAATCAGGTTTAATAGCAATAGCTTTATCGTAAGATGTGATCGCTTCTTCATATTTTTCTAAATCAAATAATTGATTGCCTTCCTCAAACCAATCTTCACTTGATTCATTTTGTAATTTAACAAATCCAAAAAGTTGATCCAATTCTTCCAATGCTTCATTAGCATTTATATAACGTTCTCTCCAGTCATAACGTACCATCTTAGAGATAACCTGCTCTAACTTATCACTTATTTCAACTTGATCAATCCAAAGAATTTCGCCATCATCATCTTCTGGTAATAAGCGTGGAGATAGATCAATTAATGCCTGAATTGCCATCATTCCTAAAGCATAAATATCACTACTAAATTTAGGTCTACCCATAGCCTGTTCTAAAGGCGTATATCCAGGTGTACCAATACGAATAGTTCGGGTAGTAGAGCCTGATTTCATGGCAATTGTAGTATTAATTTGTTTGATCGCACCAAAATCTATTAATACTAACTTCCCATCCTTACGGCGCATAATATTGTCTGGTTTAATATCCCGATGAATAACTTTATTGTCGTGGACATAAACCAATATTTCTAAAACATCTCGTAACAGTTGAATTACATCGCATTCACTCAACTTTTTGCCAGGGCTTATTTCATTAGTTAAATCTTTACCTTCAATAAATTCCTGAATTAAATAAAAGTCTTCACCTTCCTGAAAATGGGCATACAATTTAGGAATTTGATCGTGATTTTGGCCTAATTGATATAAAATTCTTGCTTCTTGTTCAAATAAACGGATACTATCTCGGTCAATTTCTGTAGGTTTTAACCGTTTAACCACACAAACAGGTTTAGGAGTCACGGGAATATCTAAATCTTCTGCGAGGTAAGTTTCCCCAAACCCACCTTTTTCTAATTCTAGTTCTTTGATAATCTTGTAACGTTGACGGAGGATACTACCAATCATAGAATGATGCTTTTATACCACTCGTTAATTATATTATATAGCACTCAGCAATTAGTCATCGGGTTTAGATCCCCGACTTGTTCACGAAGTTGGGAATCTGAAAAATTTACTGATTATTATAAAACCAGAAGAATTACAATTTAACACATTACCAAAAACCGAAAAATGCAAATTGTTAAACGCAATATCGAATTAAGAGTTGATGATAGTTTAATGCGGGTTTATGTCGCATCTCCTAAACCAGAGGGTAAATATCCAGGAATTGTTTTTTACAGTGATATTTATCAATTAGGTGATGCCATAATTCGGTTAGTTAATTATTTAGCTGGTTTTGGTTATGTTGTCGCAGCACCAGAGATTTTTCACCGGATTGAACCAGTGGGTTCTGTTATTGAACCTAATGATATTGGTAGAATGCGCGGTAATGATGATGCACGACGCACATTAATTTCTGAATATGATGCTGATACTCGTGCTGTCATTGATTTCCTCAAACAGGATGCTTCAGTGATTGCTGATAAAATTGGAACTTTGGGTTTTTGTATTGGTGGACATTTAGCTTTTCGCGCTGCTTTTGAAAGAGAAATTGAAGCTTGTGTTTCTTGTTATCCTACTGGTATTCCTAGCGGGAAATTAGGCAAAGGTGTAGCTGATACAATTCATAGATTGGAAGACATTAAGGGTGAAATGTTGTTGATTTTTGGCACTCAAGACCCGCATATTTCTGAACATGATAGACATACTATAATTAATGCTTTAGAAAATGCCAAAGTCCATCATCACTTTTTTGCTTATGAAGCGGAGCATACTTTTATGAGAGATGATGGTTATCGTTATGATGCTGTTGCGGCTACTTCAGCTTGGGAGCAAATTATCTCTTTCTTAGAACGGAAATTTAAAAGGTAATTATAAATATATATCCCCAATTTCTTTAAGAAGTAGGGGATATTCTTTTTCCTATATGATCATGTTTGTTAAACTATAATTGAAAGCAATTGATTAAGCAATTGAGATTTATTTAATTGATTTATGATAAACGGACAAAATCCTCAAGCCCCCAGATTTATGCGTGGGGTGAATCCCAAATCTAAAATCCCAAATCTAAAATCGGATGGCTGGCTTATAATTTCCAAGGGGCGATCGCTCTCAACTGGTAAGTTAAAGGGGGATAGATGACATTCAAACGGTTGCTGTTAATTGTGCTAACACTGTTAGCCATCATGACATCAGGCTTGTCTTTATTTGGTAGTTGGCAAAAACCTCAGTTCCAAAGTCGTCTAGAACTATACCAAACAAATATTGTCTTGCAAGCCCAAGCATGGCAACCAGAAGGCAGCAACGATGAGAATTTTCTGGTTTTGCGGGAAACTATACTGGGTGATAAACCCCTAGAAAGTGCTACCAAGCAATATCAACAAGCGCGGGAATCTGTTGAAACTAATTTAGACAAAGCCGAAATTCAATTGGCAAAACTTAGCCAAGACATACCTCCTAAACCTCTACCAGAACTCTCTTCTCAAGAACAGCAGCAACAATTACGGAAGTCTGTTAACCAACTACAAAAATTAAGAGATGAGTTGGACTTGCGTCTGGGTATTTTACAAGCACTGCAAGGTGAAACAGATAACGCCCTCAAAACTTGGAGTCAGGTAGAGGAAAGTTCCCCGGTTAATTCCGAATTTAAGCAAACTGCTAAGGTATTAAGCGGGCTATGGAGCAAATCTCCTCAGTTGCTACCAAATGCCCAACAACTTATTCAAAAAAACTTAGAAGGTTGGTTTCGTTCTACAGCGTTGATTCAACTATACCAACTGCAACAACGTGAAGATATATTAGCTGATGTTCAAGCGAGACAACAAGCGGCTGCTAGTGATGCGATATTGAAGTTAGCGATTATTGCCACTATTCCCAGCTTAACTGCTTTCATCGGTGTCATATTGCTGGTAGCTTTGATGATTCAGCTTTTACTCAAGGGTAAAGAGTCTATATTAGCTACAAATGCTGACAACCGTTGGTCAACACCTTGGGATGTGGAAACAATTTTACAGGTTTTTGTTCTAGGATTTTTCCTGATGGGACAATTATTTATACCTGTATTGTTCGGACTTCTCCCTATTTCCCGTTCTTCAAGTAATGTGCGGGTTCAGGCTTTCTCTGTATTAGTTAGTTATTTGCTGGTTGCCTTGGGTGCGTTGTCAGTGTTGTATTACTCTATTAAGCGTTATTTTCCTTTGCCACAAGGCTGGTTTCGTTTCCGGTTTCAAAGTAATTGGTTGTTGTGGGGACTGGGTGGTTACTGCACTGCTTTACCGATTGTGGTGATAGTTTCATTGATTAATCAACAATTATGGCAAGGACAAGGTGGTAGTAATCCACTGTTGCAACTGGCGTTGGAAAGTAGAGATAATATAGCACTAGGAATATTTTTCTTTACTGCGGGTATCGCTGCGCCATTTTTTGAAGAGTTTCTATTTCGCGGCTTTTTGTTACCATCCTTGACTCGTTATATCCCTGTTTGGGGGGCAATTGGTGTTAGTAGCTTGTTATTTGCTGCGGCTCATCTGAGTTTGTCAGAAATTCTGCCATTGACAGCGTTAGGAATTGTCTTAGGAATAGTATACACGCGATCGCGCAATCTTCTCGCCCCTATGCTCCTTCACAGTCTCTGGAATAGTGGCACATTACTAAGTTTATTTCTTTTGGGTAGTGGAAATAATTAATACTAGTTTGCAATTGTGATTGCGTAACAATACAGATTAATTCTCCAAAATTGCCAATAATTCAGATGTAGTTTGACCTATAATATCCCCGATTTCTTCTTGAAGTTGGGGATATATATTTGGGGATATATATTTTGAGTATTTTATATTTAATTACGCTGTTCCATTAAACTTTTCTGTGTGCATATAGACTGACAACTCCAGAAAACGAATGTATTCTCATGATTACAGCAAAGTCAAAAAATATCCTGAGTTAATCGCTATTAACCTGTAGACACTTAGTACCTCTGCACAAAAGTGAAAAGTCAACACACAAAGGAGATGAAGTGAATATGGCTAATCTCAACCCATCTCATGCGACTAAACAACTTTTAGCTGGTTACTGTGGCATTATTTTTGGTGGATTTGGACTACATAAGTTTATTCTGGGTTACGCACCAGAAGGTTTTATCATGTTAGTAATTTCTGTAGTTGGTGGTTCTCTCACCTACGGATTTACATTGCTAATTATGCAACTTATAGGTTTAATCGAAGGCATGATTTACTTAAATAAAAACCATGAAGATTTTGTTAATACCTACTTTGTTAAAAAGCAGGGCTGGTTTTAGAACTTTGTATTATCATCTATATATTTTCGGCGCATAACGACCATTCCCTATCTCAAACTCAAATTTATGGGTATGGCAATTTTAAAATCTAAGCAGAGGACTTCGTTAATATTATTACTTCTAGGTATGGTTTATTTCAGCACCATGTCTAGTTTGGAAATTCACTATTTCTATAAAAGCCTAATTTTCATGTTGCCCCTACAAATAGCCTTGGTGATTTATATAACTTATAGGCGCTGCTGCCTCCTGACTAAAACTAGGCTGTAGAGTGTGGGGCAGGAGGGGGAATCTTGGCTTCTTCTTCTCCTGAATCCTGCCTTTTTCAGATCACAGTTGTCTATAGTTCCAGAATTAGCCTACGCTCAAAGTAGACAATCCTTTTGTCAGGCCTTGAATTTTGGTAGCAAATCTCAAAACTTGCCATGCAACTTCTCAAAGAAACTCAACTTACCCCAGAATCTACCCCAATCACAGAAAAGATTATTTTAGATGTTGGGGGTATGAAGTGCGCTGGGTGTGTGACAGCGGTAGAAAAACAGCTAATCCAATATCCAGAAGTAAAAAACGTCTGTGTCAACCTGGCCACGGAAGTAGCTGTTGTGGAAGCGGAAGTTGGTACAGTAGATGCAGATGCACTGGCAAAGGCATTAACAGCAACAGGATTTCCTACCCAAACCCGTAAGGCTAATACTACACTAGCAGGTCAAAAATCGGCTCTCGAAGATTCGGCCGCAAGACAACACCGGGAAATGCAAGCAGTAATCAGACAGTTAGTGATTGCTGGAGTGTTGTTGGTGCTTTCAGGTATTGGACATTTTACTGACACCATTATCCCGATATTTAATAACATCTGGTTTCACTGTGGACTAGCAACAGTGGCGTTATTAATTCCTGGTCGCCCAATTTTAATAGATGGGTGGTTAGGTTGGCGACGGGGTGCGCCAAATATGAATACTTTGGTGAGTTTGGGAACGCTGACGGCTTATACTGCTAGTTTGATAGCTCTGTTGTTTCCCCAAATGGGTTGGGAATGCTTTTTTGATGAACCAGTGATGATGCTGGGTTTTATCTTGCTGGGCAGAAGTTTAGAGAAACAAGCTAGAGGTCGTGCTGCATCAGCATTTAGACAGTTGCTGGCACTCCAACCCCAAACAGCGCGATTGATTGCTAACCCTGATTCGGAGAAATTAATCGCTGGGGCGAATATTGTGGAAATACCTGCTGAACAGGTGCGGGTTGGTGAATGGTTACAGGTGCTGCCAGGAGATAAAATTCCTGTTGATGGTGAAGTGCGCTTTGGACAAACGACGGTAGATGAGTCGATGTTAACTGGGGAAGCTGTACCAGTGATTAAGCAATTAGGTGATGGGGTGGCTGCGGGAACTATTAACCAATCCGGTGCGATCGCCATTCAAGCCACTCGTACAGGCAATGATACCACTTTGGCGCAAATCGTGGCCTTGGTAGAAGCTGCCCAAACTCGCAAAGCACCAGTCCAAAAATTAGCAGATACGGTTTCTGGTTACTTTACCTACGGGGTTTTAACTGCTTCTTTATTCACATTTCTTTTTTGGTACTTTTTTGGTACTCACATTTGGCCAGATATCACCATCTCCAGTGGGATGGAAATGATGAGTCACTCGGCACATCATCAAGCCCCCAGTACACAATACTCTACACTGTTAATTAGTTTAAAATTAGCGATCGCCGTCATGGTCGTCGCCTGTCCCTGTGCTTTAGGACTAGCAACCCCTACAGCCATTCTCGTCGGTACGGGTATGGGTGCAGAACGGGGTTTATTAATCAAAGGTGGCGATGTTTTAGAACGAGTCCACCAGCTAGATACAGTTATTTTTGATAAAACAGGCACTCTGACCACGGGTAAACCCACAGTTACAGACTGTTTCGTATTTGCAGAATCAGCAACTCCAGAACAATTTTCTCCATCACTTCTCCAACTCGCCGCAGCAGTAGAAAGCGGTACTTACCATCCCCTCGCTACAGCCATTCACCAAGCAGCAAAACAGCAAAATTTATCAATTCCCCATGCTGTAGACTTTCACACCGAGCCAGGATTGGGCGTTTCTGCTATCGTAGAAGGCAAAACAGTGTTATTAGGTAATTGGGAATGGTTGAACTGGCATGGAATTACTGTCAGTGAAACAGCACAACAACAAGCCCAAAAAATGGCCACAGCCGGTAAAACAGTAATTAACATTGCCATTGATGGAACTTTAGCCGGATTAATTGCTGTCAGCGATACCCTCAGACCAGATGCAAAAGCCACAGTAGAAAAATTGCATCAGATGGGTCTACGAGTTATGCTCCTCAGCGGTGATAGATTAGAAGCAGCCAGTGCGATCGCCCAGCAACTGGGAATAAACAACACCAATATCATGGCAGGAATCCCCCCAGCCAAAAAAGCTGAAGCAATACAATCTCTTCAAACAGGGCAACATAAAGCGATCGTAGCAATGGTAGGAGATGGGATTAATGACGCTCCCGCCTTATCTCAAGCAGATGTCGGCATCGCTTTACACTCTGGCACAGACGTAGCTATGGAAACAGCCGCAATCATACTCATGCGTGACAATCTCAACGATGTCATAGAATCAATTCTACTCAGTCGTGCAACTTTCAATAAAATACGCCAAAATTTATTCTGGGCTTTTGCGTATAATACAATTGGTATTCCTTTAGCGGCAGGTACTTTATTGCCTAGCTTTGGTTTTGTTCTGAGTCCATCCAGCGCAGCTGCACTCATGGCTTTCAGTTCAGTTAGTGTTGTCACTAACTCAGTTTTATTAAGACGCTTTGCTCATTAACTGTAAACTTATAACTGGGAGGTAGTATCTCAAAACGAATGATCAAATGGCTAATCATCTCGCCATAGTCAACAGTTATCCAGCTTGAACTCAGAAATTTAACCCCGACACCCATCTCTATCACTAAATTTGTAAAGTATAGAGACCATTCAACAATCTAGATAAAACTGATAGCTGCTAAACTATTTTAGTCGGGTATCCAGCCCATTCATCAAGTTTGTACTCACTCCTCCCAGACACAATAGACTTACAAGAGTATAAAATTTACTCTTGTCTACCTAACAAAATATGTAGTTTCAAATCTTATTAGATTTCATATTAAATAAATTGTCTGAAAAAATGCAGGAAAAAGATACACAGCACATTCTTGCGTATCAAAGTTCAACAAATTTTAGCAACCATCTGTCAATGGCCGCACAATCTAATGAAAACCATCTACTGATCATAGAAGACGATCAAGGACGCAAAGAATTTCCTCTGGAAAATCCCGTCTATTCCATCGGTAGAGATCGTAATTGTAATATCCGATTGATATCACAGTTTGTTTCTCGACACCATGCTACATTAGTCAGGTTACGGCGCACCAATAATAGCAACAGCTATTACTACCGTATTGTTGATGGTGATCCCAAAGGCAAACCCAGTTCTAATGGTTTGATGATCAATGGACGCAAAATGCCAGCCCATGATCTAAAAAACGAAGACGAAATTGTTTTTGGACCCCAAGTACGAGCAATTTATTATTTGCTCAAAAACAGTCAACGTTCAGGACAAACAGATGCAAGTGAGTATGATATTACACTGATTAACCCTGGAATGACAGAGGAGGAAGAAGACTGACCGAATTTGAGATTTTAAAGTTGGGATTTTGACTTGAACAATTCAACATCTTGGCACAACCTCAAATTTAGTTACAGTGTACACAAAACTCCTAAAAACCTTGTTTAATCAAACACCCTCTTAGTAAGCAAGGTTAAAAGATTATCAATTTCGCTATCAGCGGAAAAATTCTCATGTTTCTTATATCGCTGAGAAACACACTTTTTAACATACCTAAACACCCCATCGAAAACGCTAAATATCAAACATCACAGGAAAATTCTATGATTTGTCCACAATTTTTCCATAATTTAACTTTAGGATCATGGGATAGAAAATCCGTAGTTACTTAAACTAACATCTAGTCCAACTGCATTTTTGGTTGCTTGTGTTTCAATTTTTCAGTATCTCGGCAAAATTGAGCATCATAACCAATACTTATTATGCGCTTAATTTGGTGAACAAATAATTCATAAATTCCAGTGAATTTAAGTTTCCCAATTTCACAATTATTTTTCAGCCTTAAGCATTTTCTATCTGCGGAAAACTTTCATTCCTGCCCTAAGAATGTAGTACCCAGAAAATGTTTTGGATTTTCTGCGTGCTATTGGAGAGCCTTAAAAAGTCCACTATTTTCTGGTGAAGAAAAATTGACAATATCTAAACCCTATCTTTTTACCTCCTTCCATATCCCCATCAAAATATTCACACAAATATTGTCAACCAATGTACGTAAGTATTAGGAGGTTATGAGTGTTTTCACTATAAAAAAGGCTAATTAATAGAAGCAAACTATTTACACTCAAGTATATTTACAACTATACTTAAGTATAGGTACACTGAGATTTTTGATTGCCTAACCGTGAGATTAGCTAAAATACGGTATTGCTAATCTTCATTATTTCTCACGAGGCATTAACAGTCTAAAATTAGCCATAATTAAGTGATCAGGATTCACTCACAAAAATGTCTAAATTGTTATTCTTGATTGTACCCTAACTTATGAACAAGATTCTGATTGCTAAAAATGACTTTCACATAGGAAACAAGATTATTAGTGTTAATAGTGTAGAGTTTCTGCCAATTTATCATTTTTTACGACAGCATCTACTATGAAATCTATATGACACTTAATTACAGTACCTGGGATGAAGATTTCCCTCCAGATCCTGAAGAAATTTATCAAGATTTACTTTGCGCCGTGGAAAGGAAATCAGGATTTGGTTTATACTTTGTACAATGTAATCCTGTGGAATCTGACCGTTTTATTAATAAAATTCCCCAGGATATTCCCCATAAAAAAATTGCCGTATTACGCTTATTTGAACCAGTTGATAAGTTATATCAACAAATAACTAATTGCATTCAAGACCAACAAATTGATATCTTATTAATTAAAGGTCTAGAATATTCTTTATATAAATATGAAAAAAGAAACTTTGGTGAAATCACTGAAGGTCAATTTATAAATTTAAGCAAAGTGCCGCCAATACTAAATCATCTCAACCAACAACGCGAAAGATTTAGAGATGATTTTCCATTTTGCTTCGTATTTTTATTGCGTTCATTTTCACTTAACTATTTAATTCATCGCGCTCCTGATTTTTTTGATTGGCGATCTGGAGTATATGAATTACCAACAACACCAGAATTAGTAGAAGAAGAATCTCGTCGTCTTCTATTAGAAGGAGATTATGAAAAATATCTGCAACTTACTCCAGAAGAAAAAATTGAAAAAGTTCTAGAAATCCAAGAACTGCTTACAGAAAAACATCAAACAGATAGTAACAGAGCCAGTTTACTATTTGAACTAGGAAATCTACTTTATTCTGCACATGAGTACGAAACCGCAATTACATTCTACGAACAAGAACTAAAATTTCAACCAGATGACCATTATGCTTGGTACAACCGTGGAAATGCACTATTGAATTTAGGAGACAATGAAGAAGCAATTTCATCTTATAACCAAGCAATAAAAATTAAACCTTATGACCACTATGCTTGGAAAAATCGAGGCAATGCACTGCGAAATTTAGGACGGAATGAAGAAGCAATTTTATCCTATAATGAAGCTCTAGAACATAACCCTCATGACCACTATGCTTGGTACGAACTTGGCAATACACTGCGGAATTTAGGACGAAATGAAGAAGCAATTTTATCCTATAATGAAGCTTTAAAATATAAACCTAATGACCATTATGCTTGGAATAATCGGGGTATAGCATTGCGGAATTTAAGACACAATGAAGAGGCAGTTTTATCTTATGACGAAGCATTAAAAATTCAACCTGATGATTACTACGCTTGGTATAATCGTGGAATCGCACTACGAAGTTTAGGACGTAATGAAGAAGCAATTTTTTCTTATGATCAAGCCCTGAAACTCAATCCTAATGACCACTATGCTTGGAATAACCGGGGCAATGCACTTGATGATTTAGGACGTACTGAAGAAGCAATTTTTTCTTATGACCAAGCCCTAAAAATAAAACCCGATGATAATTATGGTTGGTATAATAAAGCTTGCTGTTATGCTCTTCATGGTGAAATTGAGCAAGCATTAGAAAACCTGCAACAAGCAATTAGTCTCCAACCAGCGGAAGTTTTAAAAAGGGCAAAAACTGATCTTGATTTTGATTGTATTCGAGAAGATAAAAGGTTTCAAGCTTTAATGCAATTAAAAATATAGCATTTCTATCAATACCTATCGGTTAAGCGCAAAAAATAAAATCATGTAAGTTAGTTATTTTCAGCATATTAGTAGGGTGCGTCAGACTTTGTAAATCCTGCAAATAAACATATATTTGATATCTGACGCACCATAAAATAGATGTTTGGTGTGACACTTGCGTAAGTCCTAGCAAAAAATAAAATCATGTAGGTTAGTTATTTTCAGGAATCTTCACTAAGTAAGTCATAGAGATCACCCAACATTTACAAGCCTTTTTGGACTCCCTTCAGGTAAGCCCAAGCTACAAAAAATATTAACCTATTAACCGAGCGGTATTGGAAGTCCTATAAGCCTCCTATTTAATTCTTGAAAAAATTCCTCCCTATTCCCTAGCCGCGTAAGTAATTCCAGCAACAAAACCAGATTGCTATATGACATTCTCACTTTCTTCGCTTAAAATTGAATTGCTTGTTTACCGCTGCTTATTTTTACTATTTTTTTAGTCTCATTAATACCCAAGAACCTAAGTTGTTTACCTATGACCAATAATTCTGAATTACTCAAAAACCTCTACAATGCTTTTAACCCTTTTCAGCCTTTACCCGCAGGTGATCCTAATTACGTAGACTGTCAAGCTGTGCGAGGAGATGCAGATATTCTAGAAGAACTAGGAAATCGTATTCAATTAGCAAATCAAAATACTTGTCAACTATATTCTGGTCATAGAGGCGCAGGTAAATCCACAGAATTACTGAGATTAAAAGAATATTTAGAAGCAAGACAATGTTATGTAGTTTACTTTGCTGCCGATGAAGAAGATATTGATTCAGAAGATGCCCAATATACAGACATTCTGCTTGCTTGTACTCGGCGGTTACTGCAAGAATTACGAACAATGGGTAATCCTAAACCAGTGCTAAATTGGCTTAAAGATCGTTGGCAAGATTTAAAAGACTTGGCACTAACGGAAATTCAGATTGAGGACATGAATGTAGAACTGCAAATTTGTCAGTTTGCTAAATTAACAGCAAATTTAAGAGCCGTTCCTGAGCTACGTCAAGAAATTAGAGAAAGAGTAAATCCTCATACTGTCACTTTAATTAAAGTTTTAAATGAGTTTCTGGCGGATGTCAAAAAGCGTCTACCTGCTAACTGTAATCAACTAGCGGTAATTGTTGACAACTTAGATCGAATGGTTTTAGTTAAAGATGGTGAACGTACAAATTATGAAGAAGTTTTTTTAGATCGGTGTGAACAACTAAAATCTTTAGATTGTCACCTAATTTATACTGTACCCATTGCGATGGTCTATTCCACAAGAGCAACAGATTTACGTGATATATACGGTGATCCTCAAATTTTACCAATGGTAATGGTTCGTACTCCCAAAGGTGAAATTTATCAACCTGGAATAAATAAAGTTAAAGAAGTGATTTCGCGGCGAATTAAACAGTTTTCGACCGATAAACCTATAGAAACCGCAATATTTGACAGTCCAGAAACCCTAGAACAACTTTGTTTAATGAGTGGAGGTCATGTCAGAAATTTGTTATTGTTAACTCAGGATGCGATTGGACGCACTCAAGATTTGCCAATTTCCCAAAGAGCAGTTCGACGCGCCATTACGCAAGCTAGAGACACCTATCGCCGTGCTGTAGAAAACCATCAATGGAGTTTGTTAGCAGAAGTATCCCGTTCTAAGCGGATAATTAACGATGATCAGTATCGGAGTTTGATGTTTAATCGCTGTCTGTTAGAGTATCGGTACTTGGATGAAGAAGGGGAAATGCAACGCTGGTACGATATTCACCCACTTATTCAAGGTATTCAGGAATTTAAAGAAGCTATAGAAAAACTTCCATGATGAAAAATTATAGCCATTTGGATGAAGACTTACTCCCTGATGAAAAAGAAGAATATCAAGACTTAATTAGCCATCTGACGCGCAACAGAAAATTTGGCTTATATTTTGTCCAGTCTAAACCTTCAGACGATGAAAAAATAATTACCAAAATAATCCATGATTTGCCAAATAAGAAAGTCGAAGTTTTGCGTTTAATAGAGCCAATAGATACTTTATATGAAAGAGTGCTTGAGCTTTATATTAATCAACCATTTGATGTTTTATTAATTACAGGTTTAGAACATTCACTCTATCAATATGAAAAAGAAAATTTTGGACAAATTACAGAAGATAAATTTACTAATTTAACTAAAGTACCGCACATCTTAAATCACTTAAATCAAAAAAGAGAACTGTTTAGAGATACAATTCCCATTAGTTTTGTATTTTTGGCGCGTCCATTTTTAATTAGCTATTTTATCTATCGCGCTCCTGATTTTTGGGATTGGCGCTCTGCTTTATTAGAAATTGGCAGTATCAACAAATTCATAAGTATGAGAAAAAACGCTTTCTCTTCAGATTATCAAAGCTGAGTGTGAATTTGTTTATTTGAAAAATATTTAGCAGAAATTACCAATCTGTAGCCATTGGTTATTGGCTCTTTTTTTTTACTTATGACCAATGATACCTACTACATATAAACTAACGTCATAACATACCGAAATTTAAAAGATTGAGATGATGATTGTAGAATAGGATTAAGGCTGGAGAAATGCTAGATTTTACAGTATAAAAAGCCATGAAACTTCAAACTCAAGCAACATTATACGATCAAGATTATTCTCTATGGCTTGAAACTACCATAGAAAAATTACGAGAGCATCAATTTCAAGCTGTAGATATTGAAAATTTAATTGAGGAACTTGAAACTTTAGGACGGAGTGAAAAGAAAGCCTTGCGAAGCTATTTAAGATTAATTGTCATGCACTTACTTAAATGGCAATATCAACCTGAGAAGCGTTCTAAAAGTTGGCAAATCACTATCAGAGACAATCGTTTTGAAATCGAAGAAGCATTACAAGATAGTCCTAGCTTGAAGCCTCAATTAACAGAACTCCTCACTCAATGTTATCCTCGTGCTGTAATGGAAGCCAGTGAGGAAACAGGTTTACCAGTTTCTACATTTCCTACATCTTGTCATTTTACAATAGAGCAAATATTAGATCAGAATTTTCTTGGTGATTGAGTTGAGAAATCATGAAAATAGTATCTGTACTTATATATTAATCATCTGAAAAACAAAGTATGTATCAGCTATATTTTTTAAATCATATAATACAATTATTTATCCTTTTTTTAGTGCAAATTTTAAAGCTTATCTATATCAGAATCTGTTCTATAATTTAATTGGTTTTGAACTGATGTTGTTATTTAATTTAGTCATATTATTAATAATTTCGGTAGGGTTATCAGATGGTCTTAGTAACATTATCAAATTGTCTGGTCTGCATTCCATAATTGGATTATTAGAAGTTTTAGAGGCACACAAAGCCTGGTATCCATCTAAATATCCAGGAACTATATAATTTAGTGTTCCATTACTTTGTAACCTTTGAAACCGACTTGATACTTCTTGACAGCGTTTTTGAGGAGTATTTCCAGAATCATTAAAATATGTAGAAACCCAAAGAATAAATGCTAATTCATTACCGGTGGAAGATTGATATATAGTTGCTGGTGTATTATTAATTACACCACAATAGAAAAAACCACTTGAAGATGCTGACGAATTTTCTTGGTTAGTCGATGAATTTGGAGAAACTTGAATTTTATCTTGGGTTTTTCTCAACACAGATGTCTCAGTAATTGATGGACTCGGAGAAGGATGTATTTTAGAATTCAGTATCACAAATTTTTCTCTGATGGAAAACAAGACAAATATTGAACTTAATACTACTAGAACTCCTATACTTTGATATAAAGTGAAGAATATTTTAGCTGTGGAGGGCTTAGGTTTACTAGATATTATAGAGTAAATAGATTTAACACCAAAAATCTGATCCTGATTTTGATTCTTAGTTGTTAATGTCCAAGGTAATTTAGAATTTTCTATCCGCACTCTTTCAATTCTTTGTAGTGATTTTATAGCTTCTAAATCTTGACCTGATGCTACAGCTAACACACGAATCCAAAGTTGTTCTGCCAAATCTATATTTTTGCTCACTTCAGCTTGATAAGCATCATTTTTTAGAGTTGAAATATCGTGCAAGGTTGCATACTGCGGTAAAAGAATCAGATGAGATTTTGTGACTGGTTCAGCAATGGTATAGGGATTTTGTCGAGGTTTACCATATTGACGATTAAGTTCAGGTACTCGATGGCTCAAATACTGATTTAGTCGCTCCACTGTAGCACATTTACCCTGAGTACCTAAACCTTCTAAAAGTGCATAAGTAAAAGTCCCTTGTTGTAAAGTGTCTACTTCATAAGATAATTCATTGGGACTACAGGAAAAAATACTGATAATTCCTGTTTGCTTTGCTTGTGTGGCTGTTTCATCACCAATTCCTACACCAGAACGATTACCCTGATTACGACAAGCATCTAATATCAAGACGACATTATCAGCACCACAGCGACGCAAACGTTCACTGATATAACTAATAGCAATAGCTGTCTTTTCCACATCACCAGGATCACCGTCACAAGGCATCAAATAATCTCTGTCAGCGTATCGTATACCATGACCGCTAAAGAAAAACCAGAAGTTATCTCCAGCAGTCATAAACGGTGTTTCAAACATCTGCCGGAAAATTCGCAGCAGGTTAGTAAGAGAAGGACGAGTTGATTTACCATCAATATCAGGTGAGTCATCGGAGAAAAACAAGACCCTATTAAACCCCGCTTCATTAGCAAAAAATTGCTGCATCACCTCAGCATCCCGCTTGGCATAGTTTAGCGGTTGCAAAAACTCATATCGGTTAATCCCAATTGCGATCGCCCAATTTTTTGGCATATTAAATCTACGCTCGCCGTTTAAACCGCAATGTTATACCTTGTTTTCCACCAATTTTTGCTCCAGCGCCAAATAAACTTACTTGTCCCTCACCATTGATTTCTACTGCTAACTCAATTTCATCTAGCTGCATATATTTCATATCAGCCTGTTTTTCTGCACGGCTAAATAGTCCATCTATATCCTGCATAAAGCGAGTCATTTCTTGCTCAAGCTTGGAAATACTAACATCAGCCGCATTTTTAGGCAATGCTTTAGTTTTTACCTCTATATTCCAATTGCTACCTATATCCCAAGCAGCTTTTTCACCACTAGTTTCAGAAACGTTTTGTATTTCATCAGTAATAATTCTTATACTTTCGTCTGGCATAATTGATAAAAATTCCAAAAAATGACAAATTTGATTAGATGTTATGCAGTATAATACATATAGAATCTAAATTGCAGTAGTAATACTGAGTTTTATACATTGTTACTTGTCTTGATAGGAAACTTAGTAAGGATTCAGGACTTACGCAAAATTTCTTTTAAACCCTCTTTCCTTATTTACTTGGCTTCACGACCACACCCTCTGAATAGAATAGGCATCAAAAACCACATCACGACTAATTAACACAAGGGAATTATTTATTGCTTGTACAACGAGAATCCGATCAAAAGGGTCACGGTGATGCAGAGGTAAATAACGGAATTGAACAGTATCATTAAATGTAACGGGGAGAATCGTTATACCCGTAGCCATCAGTTGAGGTTCAATATCTTCAAAATTGCCCTGTAGAGTTAGTTTTCCAATATTTATTTTAATTGCTATCTCCCAAAGACTGGCAATGCTGAAAAAAACAGTTTCAGCAGATTCAATCATTTCTCTAGTTGAAACTGGTAGGTTTGCATCATTGGTAACAAACCATATCAAAGTATGAGTATCTAATAGTAATCTATTCATTCCATGTATTCTTTCATATCCTCAAGTGGCTGATCAAAATCATCAGGAAGTGGGAGAACAAACATTGCTTTCATTGTTCCTGCAACACGGCGTTTTTTTGCTGGCTGTTCTTGGGTTTTAGTCTGCTTTTCTATTAAGAATTCAATGTAATGCAGCACTTCTGTTTGCAGAGACTCAGGCAGTTCTTCTAATTTCTCTAAAATAGCTGGCTGTATCATTGTTTTTATCCTTAGCAATCTTCACTAAAAATATCATAGCTATAATTTTATGAAGATGCTGTACCAGCATATCCTGATAATGAACCACAAAACGCCTGACTCCTGCTATATGGTTTAAATATCCAACCCTAACACTGTTAACTCCGGCGGATGCTCAACAGTAAACTGATAATATACCTCCTGCTGTTCCTGCGCTGCTAACACAATATCCCACTCCAAAATACCCATTTCACTTAACTGAATTTGTGGCTGAGAACGAGTTAGCCGCACCTTAATTTGTTCATTGCGACTCACAGGTAATTGATCTGTTAATTGTAAATTTATTTCTTGATTTAATAAGTTAGTAATTACGATTCGATAAGCATAGGTAACGCGGCGTTGGCTGCTCATCAGTTTTTTATCAACTTGACGTTCAACTAAATCACGTTCTATTTTTAAGCCTTCATCTATACCTAAATTAATTTTAAATTCCTGTCCGGGGGCGATATTTTCTAATTGAGTTGCACCGACAAAAATAGTATCCCGAAAAATATTTGCTTTTCCTGGTAACAAAGTTGTACCATCAGAATTATTTTTCACATTAGCTTGCAAATAAGCAAAGCTAACTAAGCGTGGCATGACTACATAATTGAATTTACAAGGATAATCATCTTGAAAAATTGTGGTTTTATGAGGTGCGCCATCACTGGGAATGTTACCACCACTATTAAGCTTAAAAGTAACTACACTGCCTTGTTTAGATACTTCTGTGATAACTGTTTTTGCTTCAATAAAACTTTCTTCATCTTCCTCTTGTATTTTCTTTGACATACTGCTAGGTGCGGGTAAAAGCACAGCCATTGCAGGAGGAGGAGACATAGAACGTTGAACAGTAAGGGTATCGTTAGCGCGAATATGTGGAGTGTCGATATACCAAGTTTTCAGCTTAGGTGGAAGTGTACCTAATCCCGGTTTAGCGGTAGAAAGAGTTAAAGCTACATCTAACCAATCTTCTCCTGTAGTTTGGGTAATTTCTGCTAGGTAACTTAGATGTAGGATATTATTGATACTATCAACCCGTAAATCATAAAGGGGTTTCCAACTGGCATGATTTACTAGATAGGATATTTCTAGTTGAAACTCACCTTCACCACCAACTTCTACGCCCACAATCACGTTTAAGCTTTCTTTGGGTTGGGGTGTTTGGATTTTTTGTAAGGCGCTACGGAGTGATTGTAATTGTTTATCTAACTCATGTTGTTGAGTTTTACATTCTCCAGAGGCGATCGCATATTCGCTATACTGACTACCAATAAAGTTGAGAAAATCCAGCGTTTCGCTCAAGCTCAGATTTTTCCGCGACAGGCTCTGAGCAAAGGGTTCTTCTGTCTTATCTCCCAACCCAGCAATAAAATTAGATTGTAATGCTAAAGCATCTATTTGGGCTTGCAGATGGCGTTTTTCTGCTTCTAGTTGCTGAATTTGTCTCGTCAACTGTGCTACTCTTTCTGCCACTGGTTCAGTAGTATAAATGCGATCGCTGCTTACTCCCAGCAACCGCACTCCTACCGTACCAGTACCGCTTACCCTCACAGACTCCGTTTCCAGAGTTACAGGTAATGGTGTAATCAATAACTCCCGTTCTTCTCCCGTTAAAGAGATTACACCTCGTCTCGTCACTAAAGCTTTGTCACCATAGACTGTGACAGCAATAATCTTGCTTTGTACTGTTCTGCACCAAGATGATAATTCCGGGTTAGTCATTACCAATTTTCCCCCATTTTTATCAGATATCAGTTAACATTTATCAGATACCAGTTATTACTGACACCTGTTACCTGATCTAATGGTTATGCTGGTCAATTGTCAATGATTTCCGGTTTTATCGATAAGCTTTTTGACATACTCCCCGCCTTAAAAGCGCGGATATTCTTTCTTTCAAACAAAAGTTGCAGTTTCATACCGTCTTACACTATCTCGCCCAACAGACAATGCCCTGCCTGTTTGCACTATTTTATCAGAAAGCCGTCTCCGGACGGGGAACATCAAACCCATTTTTTCGGTAAAATTCCAGTTAAAAATTTATTCTGGAAGTTTAGGAACAGGAGTAGTTGGAAGAGAAATATCTTCTAGCTCCACTATCTTCTTTGCCGCCTCTAGCAGATATTGATAATAAGTGCGAGCGACAATAGATAACTGCTTACCTGCTGGGTGAGCTATATACCAAGTCCGCTTAATGGGAAAATGCTGCACATCCAAAATACTGAACTCGTGAGCATCAGTCAATAAAGTATGACGAGATAAAACCGAAATTCCCAGCCCTCCAGCTATTGCTTGTTTAATCGCTTCATTACTCCCTAATTCCAGCTTTACTTTCACCTTGAGGCCATGTTCATCTAAAAGAGACTGCACAGCACGACGTGTACCTGAGCCTGGTTCACGCATAATAAACGGTTCATTTGCCAACTGTTCAATGGGAATATTTTTTTCCTGTGCCAAAGGATGATTAGCAGGTGCAAAAACCACCAAAGGATTTTCTAAAAATGCTTCAAAATTGACATCTACATGATCTGGTACTTGACTCATAATATACAAGTCATCCATGTTACCAATCATTCGTTCTAAAATTCGTTCATGATTCGTAACTTGCAGTGAAATATCAATTCCTGGATAAAGTTGGCAAAACGGACCCAACAAACGCGGAATAATATATTTTGCGGTGGTAATTACTGCCAAGCGTAATTGCCCTTGTTTCAGACCTTTTAAATCAGCCACCGTCATTTCAAACTGGGATATAGTTTCAAAAATCTGGCGACAAGTGGCAAATAACTCCCGTCCCGCTTCCGTCAAAAATAACCGCTTCCCCACTTGCTCAAATAATGGCAACCCTACCGACTTTGTTAGCTGCTTGATTTGCATAGAAACGGTAGGTTGGGTGAGAAATAATTCTTCAGCAGCACGAGTAAAGCTACCGTGCCGTGCAGCGGCCTCGAACACCTTCAACTGGTGCAGTGTCGCTTGGTTCAAGGTGATTCTCCTCTAATAGCAATTCGTCAACATATATTTAGTATCACTGCACACTAGCCAATTATGTAGTGTCACACATACCAACTTATAAGTCTAAGCATAGATAAATATCTATCTTCGCTATCAGAAGTGCGGTATTGGACTTATGGAATTGAGAGGTTATCATCAAAACAACACAAAACGTAAGATGCCTTCCAACCTAAGATGAATGTTGAATATCCAAAATTATTGATTATTCACCATTCATCATTCATCCATCCAAAGTTCTTCTTTAACTTTTACAGGTAGTTTAGCTAAATCTGGTAACTCCACTGCCACTGCATCCACAATCTTATCTTTGATATTCAAAGGAATATTTAACGGTTGACGTTCTTCCACCCAGCAATTAGCTACTGGTAAGGTTTGTTCTAACTCATCCAAAGGTCGAGGAATCACCATGACTGCGTTCAACTCCCCAATCCTTTCTGCTTCAAACATTCCCGCTTCCACTGCTACAGCGACGTTAGCAACAGAACCACGAATAATGGCAGTACATAAACCAGCCCCTATTTTTTCATAAGAAGCTAAATGCACATCTGCTGCTTTGAGCATGGCATCACAAGCACCAACCATGGCTGGAAAACCACGAGTTTCTACCAAACCAATCGCTTGATTACTCAGACGGCTGTAACTGCCCTCCTCAATCATTTGACTCAGACGGTTAATAGGCAGAACTATATCTAAATTGGGATAAGGTCGTGGAATAACCAAGCTAGAAACCAATTGTCCAAACTGTTCTGCTGTTTGTACACCAGCTTCTACAGCCAGACGCACATCGGCAATGCCACCACGGACAATAGCTGTACAGTGACCACTACCAATCTTTTCATAGCCTACTAAGTGGACTCCAGCTGACTTTAACATCATATCAGCCGTTCCAACTATAGCTGGAAAGCTGAGTGTCGATACTAAACCCAAGGCAGTATCCTTGAGATTGTCGCGGCGACGTGATGCCTTGATGGTGCTAAGAGCGCGTTGATTGTATGTTTCCATCATGAATTCACCAGGATACTCGCAAACAAAGACAACTAACAATTAACACTTACTCTGAAGAATTGTCAGAGTTTTCGTCGCTCAAGGATTGCCGATGAGGAAACAATGTAATCAATAGTCTGTTAATGCTTCCTTGTCCATATATCTGTGTCCCAAAAGTGTTATTGGGTTCAGTGTTAGCTGGACTAGATTCGGATTCTTGAGAGTTAGTTTCTGGAGAACCTGGGAGAGTCGTTTCTGTTGGGATAGAGTCAGTAACCAGGGGTGTTTCTGCCACTGGAGGGGACTGGCTTTTAGGGGTGGGAGAAGGTGGAGATAGGGAAGTAGATTGTTGTTTAAAATCTATAAAGGCCGCAGCAGAGAATTGAGTGGTAGTAATTACTTTTTTCTCTGGTTGTTGCTCTGGGGGATTTGTAGAAGTGGGATTTGTGGAAGTTGGCTCTTCCTGTAAATTGTGATCAATCTGACGACTGTTATCTCCCAAAACCGAACCTGATGGAATAACTTGTTCAGGTGCTACGGAACAGTTAAATACTGTTGTAGCTGCACCAATACAAGCATTAGCACCGATTTTACCAGGGCCAACCATCAAAAACCCGGCTCCCAGGTTTGCTCCTGCTTCTACTTCTAGGATACCCTCATTGACTTGGAGAATTGACCCCATGCCAATACAGACCCCAGGACCAATAATAATTTTACTGTTGGCAGCTGCTTGGAGTATTACCCCTGGAGCAAGTACCGCGCTCTTATGAATATTTACCTCGCCACTAATATACTTATCAAAATTGTCGCTGAGGCGAAGCAACGGCACAGACATGGAATTTATTACCTCGGAAGCCGGAAGAATGAGTATTGAAATTTAATTTTGAGATAGGGAGGTGGGGAGGTGGGGAGATGGGGAGAAATATTTACCTCCTGCCTTCTGCCTTCTGCCTCCTGCCTTCTGCCTCCTATGGACGTTGGATGATTGCTTCCAACACTCGGCGTTTGGCTGCGGGGTCGATTCCGATTAAACGCACGTATTCACCTGCATATTCAGAAATAACAGCTTCTAGTGCAGCGATCGCATCTCTTTCCGATGTAGCCTGAATTTGACCGCAGCTTGCCCAAGTTCCTGTACGGAAACGACGTTGGTCTACGTGTTCAACGCTAATCTTAAAACCACCTGTTAACAACTGTTTCAGCTGGTCTACTACTTCGGCACTCAAGCGGGTGCTGGTTGCAGTGGCCGTTGCAGTTGTACCACTGTATGAAGTAGCTGATGTTTTCGCACTACCGGAAGATACTACTTGACCGTTAGGACGTTGGATAATTGCTTCCAATACGCGACGTTTGGCTTTGCTGTCAATGCCAATTAATCGCACATATTCGCCTTGATGAGAAGTGATGCATTCTTCTAAAGCTGCAACTACATCATTAGCTGAGGTTGCTTCAATAGGGTTACAACTTTGCCAAGTGCCTGTACGGAAACGGCGCTCATCCACATGCTCTGTACCAATTTTGTAACCATTAGCCAAGAGTTGGCGAATTTGGTTCACTGTTTCAGCACTGAGGCTGCCACTAGCAACTGCACCGTTACCGTTACCGTTACCATTACCGTTGTAGCTGCTGTAAGATGCAGCAGGAGTTTTAAAACTAGTTGTACTTGTAGCTACTACACCATCAGGACGTTGGATAATAGTTTCTAATACCCGTTTTCTGCCGTTGTCAATGCCGAACAAACGCACGTACTCGCCACTGTGGTCTATTAGACAAGATTCTAATGCTGCGATCGCTTCTCCTAATGATCTGGTTTCAATAGGTTGGCAGCTTTGCCAAGAACCTGTGCGAAACCGTCTTTGGTCTACGTGTTCAGTTCCTATTTTAAAACCTTGATTCAGTAGATAACGTACCTGATCTACTACTTCTGCACCCAATTTGCTTGCCACTTCACTGCTCCTTTCCAATTCGTCAACAATAATACTTGTATAAGATTTAGCCCCAGACATATTAAGCTCGTCCCGAATCGGGGCAATACACTTAAGATCCTCTGCACAGCGATAACCAGCCCGCAAAGCCTGATTTATCCCCACAACGTGGTGAGCGAATTGCTGATCCTGAGCTTGTACATCTGGCAATCGGTCTGCTTGCTGCTGCGTAGTAATTATCGAGCCAGATGCTACGTATTTACCTGGTGGAATTTCTACATCTTGGATGAGAGCGTGCATCATCACGATGCAACCAGACCCTACCCTGGCATTAAATACTGTAGACCTAAAGCCAATAAAGCAACTTTCCCCTACATAAGCTGGCCCATGAATCAGCGCCATGTGGGTGATAGAAGCATCTTTACCAACCCATACCGAGTAGTTTTTGCCATCATCACCAATTACTCGGCCTTGCTCCAACCCATGAATTACTACACCATCTTGAATATTAGTATTTTCACCAATAAAAAAAGGTGTTCCTTCATCTGCTCTAATCGAAGTTCCTGGAGCAATAATCACATTTTGACCCAGGTGTACATCCCCAATTAAATTACAAGAAGAATGTACAAATGCGCTCTGATGGATATCGGGTTCAGCTAAACTCCTTGACCACGGGGTTGGGGGTGCCGCCGTGCTGCGGACTACCATTGTGAGATTCCTCCTGAAATAAGCTTTTTGTCAGTTGTTAGTAGAAGAAGTTAAGGAGTTAAGGAGTTAAGGAGTTCAGTAGTATGGCTTACGCCACGCTTCGCTATCAGTAGTTCAGAATAAAACTAGAAGTCCAGCAATTCAATCCTTGAGTGGTATAGGTATTGATGATTCTGCAACTCCTGTAACTTCTGCATTCTTCTTTCCCTGTCACCTGTCACCTGTCACCTGTTCCCTATTTCCTGACTATCTATATTGGTCTTTTTTGCTGTAAATGAGACGATCTTCTACGTAAATAGTATCAATTATCGCCACCACGGCGGCATCTACTGGTCGTTGTTCATTGCCAGGAACCTGACGAGCGGCACTACCACAACTTACAAGTACCCACTCATCTATACCTGCTCCTACGCTATTATCGGCTGCTACCTCATATTTAGGTAGGAGATTACCGTTTTCATCTACTAACTGCAACATCAGCAGTTTTACACCTCTAAGAGTAGGATCTTGTATGGTGCTAACTACCGTGCCACGAACTTTGGCAATTTGCATCTAACTACGGTCTTCTACCGAAAGGACGAATGGCATTAACTCCTTCCCGGAATTGCTCTACATCTTCTGTATAACGAATAGGTAGAACATATTCCAAGTTTTCATGAGGACGGGCGATGATATGAGTAGACAGCACTTGTCCACCATTTACGCGCTTCACGTTGTCCACTCCAGCTGCTACTGATGCTTGAACTTCAGAAACGTCTCCCCGCACAATTACTGTCACTCGACCGCTACCAATTTTTTCATATCCTACTAAGGTAACGCGAGCGGCTTTTACCATTGCGTCAGCAGCTTCTACTACTGCTGGAAAGCCCAACGTTTCAACCATTCCTACTGCGATCGACATTATTTTAATCCTTTAATCAAGTTTATGGTTTGTGCTACAGGGCGCGAACAAACCGGGAAAAGATTTACACTCAAGCAAGCAGCCCCGTTTATTACTTTGTGTAAACAGTTTTTAAGTTCGGAACTGTTCTACTGCTTCTGTATACCGAATTGGTAATACATATTCTAGGTTTTCGTGAGGACGGGCAATAATGTGAGTAGACAACACTTCTCCACCGTTTACTCTTCTGGCTGCTTCGATACCAGCCGCTACTGAAGCTTGAACTTCAGATACATCACCCCGGACGATCACAGTCACACGGGCGCTGCCAATTTTCTCATATCCTACTAAGGTAACACGGGCTGCTTTCACCATCGCATCAGCAGCTTCTACTACTGCCGGAAAGCCTTTAGTCTCAATCATTCCAACTGCAATTGGCATCGCAGAACTCCTAAAAATTTAATGCAATCTGTACTATGGGTGGAAAATTTTGACGGGGATGCTGATCTTGAGTGAAGAAAACACTTCTAAAGTTAAGGATATGAAACCTTGGCATCCCTGGCAACATAAATTACTATAATAGTTTGTAATAAAAAAGTTTTAAAAAACTTAACAAAAATTAATACGCCCCTGGAATCTATTAAAGTTTACGGATTCCTAGAGCGGCCGCTTATGCTTTATAATTTCTTTATCACATTTCCAAAATAACATTCATAACTAGGTCTAATCCTATCTGGTGAGGGTCAATCACAGGCTGTATATTCTACTGTCTCTGACTTTCTTCAAGTTTTGCTATTTAGACATAGATTTAAGTGAACGATATATAAGTTTGTCAAATATATCATATAAACTTCTTTACTCAGAGTAAAAATACAAATTTGTAGCTAGAGGATTTATGAAGACAAGTAAATGCTTTTAAATATTTACAGTCATATTTTATTAGCATTTAATAGGGGATGTTGAGGTAAAAATGCTGGTTAAATTTTCTTGAAAAAATAGTTAAAAAAAACTTGATTTTTCCCCGATTAACTTTTTTTAAGCGAATGATAGTTTTAATGTTGTTTGAGAACCTATAAGCTGAGTCGTCAAGGAAAATTTAAATGCATGAGTTTCTATTTTTCACAAGTTGGTTTGTACCTTTTTATAGCTTATTGGGTGCAATTTTAACCTTGCCTTGGAGCATAGGAATAATTCAACGTACAGGGCCAAGACCTGCGGCATACTTCAATTTATTGACGACTTTGGTAGCTTTTTTCCATAGCTTGTTTGTATTTCAAGATATATGGAATAGAGAACCAGAAATTTTAGTAATTACCTGGTTTCAAGCTGGGGATTTTAACTTATCCTTTGCCTTGGAATTGTCGCCAGTTAGTATTGGGGCAATAGTGCTAATTACAGGATTAAGTCTGTTAGCCCAAATTTATGCCCTGGGTTACATGGAAAAAGATTGGTCCATAGCAAGGTTTTTTGGGTTGCTGGGATTTTTTGAAGCTGCCTTGAGTGGGTTAGCGATTAGCGATTCTTTGTTTCTCAGCTATGCTTTGTTGGAAGTTCTCACCCTTTCTACTTACTTACTGGTGGGTTTTTGGTATGCTCAACCATTGGTAGTAACGGCGGCGCGAGATGCGTTTTTAACCAAGCGGGTGGGAGATTTGCTGTTGTTGATGGGGGTAGTAGTCCTTTCAACTCAAGCTGGTAGTTTGAACTTTTCTGATTTGTATGAGTGGGCGCAAACTGCTGATTTAAACCCAATTACATCAACGTTGCTAGGTATAGCATTGATTGCTGGGCCTGCTGGTAAATGCGCCCAATTTCCCTTGCATTTGTGGTTAGATGAAGCCATGGAAGGGCCAAATCCGGCTTCAGTAATGCGAAACTCTTTGGTAGTCGGTGGTGGGGCATATGTATTGTACAAGATTCAGCCATTGTTAGCACTCTCACCGGTGGCGCTGAATGCTTTAGTTGTGATGGGAACTGTAACTGCTCTGGGGGCAACATTAGTATCAATCGCCCAAATTGATATTAAACGCGCTCTATCACATTCTACTAGTGCTTATATGGGATTGGTATTTTTAGCAGTGGGTTTGGAACAAGGTGGTGTGGCTTTGATGCTGCTGTTAACTCATGCGATCGCCAAAGCATTATTGTTCATGAGTTCTGGATCTATCATATACACTACCCAAAGTCAAGACTTGACAGAAATGGGTGGTTTGTGGTCACGGATGCCAGCAACTACTACTGCTTTTGTGGTCGGTTCGGCAGGAATGGTGACATTGTTACCACTGGGTAGCTTTTGGGCGATGTTGGCTTGGGCTGATGGCTTGGTGAAAGTTAGTCCTTGGGTAATTGTAGTTTTAGTGTTAGTTAATGGCTTGACAGCATTGAATTTAACTAGAGTCTTCCGATTAATATTCTGGGGTAAACCGCAACAAAAGACCCGTCGCGCTCCTGAAGTTGGTTGGCAAATGGCTTTCCCAATGGTGACTTTGACCATATTAACTCTGTTGTTACCACTGATGCTACAGCAATGGTACTTACTACCTGATTGGGAAAGTATTGATTGGTACATTACATTATCCTTATTTACCTCTACGGTTTTAGGAGTGAGTATTGGCTCAACAATTTACCTACATAAAGGTTGGTCAAGATCTACAATTCTGGGATGGAGATTTGTTCAGGATTTACTAGGTTATGATTTTTACATTGACCGAGTTTATCGGCTGACGATAGTTAGTGCAGTAGCATTTTTGTCCAGGATTTCCTCTTGGTGCGATCGCTATTTAGTAGATGGGATGGTGAACTTAGTGGGCTTTGCTGCCATTTTCGGTGGACAAAGTTTAAAGTACAGCATTTCGGGTCAATCTCAAGGTTATATGTTGACTATCCTCGTCGTAATTAGCGTTCTTGGGTTCTTCATTAGCTTGTCATTGGGTTTACTCGACAAATTGCCATTTTAGGAGGCAGGAGGCAGAAGGCAGGAGGCAGAAGGTAGGAGGTATATATTTCTCCCTATCACCCCACCGCCCCACCACCCCACTAACCCATCTCCCCTACATCCTACACCCTACAAATTATGATGCTAAGTACATTGATTTTGCTACCTTTGCTAGGTGCAGCGTTAATCGGTTTTTATCCTTCTGTGATCAGTGGGAAACTCGCCCGTGGAGTAGCGTTGGCTTTTGCTGTCATAATTTTCTTATGGACAGTGTTCCTAACCATTCAGTTTAATCCAGGGTACGTTGGACAACAGTTTGCTGAGTCTTTGCCCTGGATAGATGCTTTAGGCTTGAACTATAATCTAGGTATAGATGGTTTATCCTTGCCATTGCTGCTTTTAAATGGACTTTTAACTTGTATTGCCATCTACAGTAGCGATGAATCTATTCAACGTCCGAGATTTTATTATTCCTTAGTGCTGCTATTAAGCGCAGGAGTGATAGGAGCATTTTTAGCACAGGATTTATTGTTATTCTTCCTGTTCTACGAACTAGAATTGATACCTTTGTATTTGCTAATTGCCATTTGGGGTGGTGCAAAACGGGGTTATGCAGCCACGAAGTTTCTAATTTACACCGCTGTATCGGGAATCTTGATTTTAGCCAGTTTCCTGGGTATGGTTTGGTTGAGTGATTCGCCTAGTTTTGGACTAGCAACTTTAAATGCTCACACTTTACCTTTAGGGACACAAATATTATTACTGGTGGGAATTTTGGTAGGTTTTGGAATTAAAATTCCTCTTGTTCCCTTCCATACTTGGTTGCCAGATGCCCACGTTGAAGCTTCCACACCCATTTCTGTACTATTGGCTGGGGTGTTGTTGAAATTAGGCACTTATGGTTTATTGCGGTTTGGGATGAACTTGTTACCTGAAGCTTGGGAATATGCAGCACCAACTTTAGCAACATGGGCTGTTGTTAGCGTGTTGTTTGGTGCTTCCTGTGCGATCGCTCAAACTGACATGAAAAAAATGGTAGCCTATAGTTCTATCGGACACATGGGTTACGTTTTGTTAGCAGCAGCAGCAGCAACACCATTAAGTGTCTTAGGTGCAGTCATGCAAATGATTAGCCACGGCTTAATTTCTGCCATGTTGTTTTTAGTGGTAGGAGTTGTGTATAAAAAAGCTGGTAGTCGTGACTTAGACGTTATTCGGGGACTACTGAACCCAGAAAGGGGAATGCCTGTAATCGGCTTCTTGATGGTTTTGGGAGTCATGGCCAGCGCAGGTATACCGGGAATGGTAGGGTTTATTTCCGAATTCATTATTTTTAGGGGTAGTTTTGAGATATTCCCAGTGCAAACCCTAATTTCCATGCTGGGTACAGGCTTAACTGCGGTTTATTTCTTAATTCTCCTCAATCGTGCCTTTTTTGGGCGCTTGTCTGCACAAGTTACTAATTTACCACGGGTTTATTGGAGCGATCGCATTCCTGCATTTATCTTAGCCGTGTTAATTGTAGTTTTCGGTATCCAACCCTCTTGGTTAGTGCATTGGACAGAAGCTACTATTACAGCCATGGTAAATACACCTAGCTTAGTAGCAACCGTATCTGTAGATAAAGCTGACAAAAATTAGAAGATGTTAGGTTTGTAGTAGATTCTGAGTATTACTACGACCTCATCTTTTAAAGTTCTCTCAATCAAAGCTGTTTATTTTTAATGTTCTGGAGACATAGTAATGCTTAATATGAAAAATAAACCTGTTAATCATCCCTTAGTCGAATATATTCAACGCTTACAAACTGGTCAAGCACTACTTAAAGATAGTCCTGAAAATGTTTTAGAAGTTGTGGGTATTCTTAAAAGTTATGGCGTAGTTTTAGATGCCTATTCTAAAAATCTTATTTATATTGCTGAAAATCAATTTTTAGTAAATTTCCCCTTCTTTAAATATTTTGACGGCGAGATTTCTGCCCAAAAATTATTTCGTCACTGGTGGCATGACAGAATTAATTTTGAATATGCAGAATATTGCATGAAAACCATGATGTGGCATGGTGGTGGTGGTTTAGATGCCTATTTAGATAGTCAGGAATTTGCTGATATATGCAAAGTTGTTATTAATGCTAAATTGAAAAATAACCCCTTCATGTTGGGTATACATCAGCTATTTCCCGACTTTTTAATAGAACAATTGCGTGTCTCTGCCTATTACAGTGGATTAGGTCAATTTTGGCGAGTCATGGCTGATATATTTCTAACTTTATCAGACCGCTATGACCAAGGGAAGATTAAATCAATTCCTGAAGTTGTAGAATATATTAAAGCTGGTTTAGTGGCAGATGCTTTAAAACCAATTACATACGATGTAAAAATTAGGGATAAAGTATATGAAATTATTCCCAAATCAATCGGTTTAACCTTTCTTGCAGATACCGCAGTTCCTTATGTAGAAGCTGTTTTCTTCCGAGGGACTCCATTTTTGGGTACAGTTTCCCTGAACGCACAAGCATATCAAGTTCCTCCAGATCAATCACGATTTCAATATGGTGCATTATATGCCGATCCTTTACCCATTGGCAGCGCGGGTATTCCTCCCACATTATTAATGCAAGATATGCGCCATTATTTACCAGAATATTTACATAATATTTATCGTCGCAGTCGTCGTGGAGAAGATGATTTGCGGGTGCAAATTTGTATGAGTTTCCAAAAGTCTATGTTTTGTGTAACTACCGCCGCAATTTTGGGACTTTTACCTTATCCTATGGATACAGAAGATCAGTCTGAACAAAATGCTAACCGTGTTTACCTAGAAAAGTGGATGGATAGGTTAAAAACTTCGCAGATATTGGAAGTTAATAAATAGGATATTGAGTGAATGCTAAACCGCTACCAAAATCTACATTTAATTCAGCAACTTGATCCAGAAAAGGATTGTTGGCAGATTTGTCATTTGATGCTGGGATATGAATTTCCTTGGGATACTATTCGGTCTTTAGAAGTGGCTTTAATGCGAACTTATTGTCTTCCTAGTATTTCTAAATTACTGAATAAAACCGGAGAATTCATCCATCGCCCCCAAAAACGTTATGATGATACATCGATCATGTTAACGGAGATTATTAAATGGGGTTTTGAGAGTGAAAGAGGTCAAGAAGCATTACAAAAAATGAATTCAATTCATCGGCGTTTTCAAATAGATAATGCTGATTTTTTGTATGTGCTTTCTACTTTTATTTATGAACCAATTCACTGGAATCAACGTTTTGGTTGGCGGTTAATGTGTGAAAATGAAAAATTAGCAACTTTTTATTTTTGGCGACAAGTTGGTAAATTGATGGATATTAAAAATATCCCCGATACATACCAAGAATTTGAACGATATAATCAAGAATATGAAAAAGCTAACTTTAGATATTCTGATTATAATCAAAAAATTGGGGAATCAACTCGTGATTTGTTTATCAGTTGGTTTCCTAAATGGATGGAGAAGCCTTTAAAACCAATAACTTATACTTTATTGGATGATACAATGTTGGATGCTTTTGGATTTGAACATCCTTCACCATTATTATGTCGTAGTGTGGAATTTGTGCTGAAAATTAGAGCGAGAATTTTACAGTTTTTCCCCGCACCACATCAGTCTGATTTCTTTATTGATCATCCCACCCGCACCTATCCTAATGGTTATGAAATTGCTAAATTGGGACCAGTAGTAAAAGGGTGAGAACAGGCTTATTTGGCGTTCATTTGCTAGTAATAGCCACAGTCTCCACCAATTCCTGCAAACGCATCCTCCCATCTCGAAACACAGACCAACCATCACCCACCAGCACTGTTTCTACTTTCTCCAAACTAGCCAATCGCTGAACCGAAGCCACAGCTTGATCTCGATTCATTAACTTTTCATCTGGTAAGATGGTCAAGCTACCTGCGGAATGCGATCGCACTAAATCCCCAGTAATCAAAGTAGTTTCCTCCAACAGTAAAGCCAACTCACCAGGAGTTTTAGAACCTTGGAGTTCAACTACCTTCAGTCCTGGTACTAACTCCTCACCATCATTTAACCAGCGATCGCACAAAATCGGAAAATAATCCTTTTCTCCAGCCGGACCAGCAATTTTTGCATAGGTTTGACTAGCAATTTCTTTAGCTGACCTTAAATGATCTGAATTCGTTAACACAATCCAAACTACACCACCAAGAGATTTCAAATGATTCCAATCATGGTTTGATAAGGCTACAGGGTCAATCAAAATGTTACCCCCTGGACGAATCCAAGCAAAGCCATTGAAATCAATATTTCTGGCTGGATTGAAACAAGACCAGCTATATAAATCAGGACGGTGCAGAGATTTCATAATGATTCTGGTTTAGGACTTTCAATAGCTGTTTTTCTAACATCTTGCTCCAGTCTCTGGCGAATGGTACAAGACATAAGTTTTGATATAACAGTATTCATACTGTATCATTAATAGTCACTTAACTGATAAAAAGTTATTGCTTGGTTTGTAAAAATAATGCAATTAAGCTCATGTTTATAGTTTAATGCGAAAAGTAACAGCAAGAAAAAAATTAAAGTTTAAATAATACCATCCTACCCCTCCATAAATTATTTTCTATTTTAAAAATCAGCCATAAGATAGAAGGAAAAAAGCCATTAATCTAAGTTAATCAATACTGTTATAAGCCGAGATTGTATTAGGATTGAACAAAAAATTACTGACCATTAATGTATCCAACGCAAAGGCTAATAAATTAGAATCATCAAGCTTTTTTAGCGAAATTTTACCATTAAAATTCAGTAGTAAAATCTGCCAAAACAGCAGTGAAAGTTGATAAATTTATTGCTAGAATTTGGTAAATTTATCGCTATCTAGGTTGATAAATTCAAGGGTAAAAGTCCTATTTACATAGAAAAAAGTTGGAATTAATGTTGTCATAATTTCAGTTTAGAACTATACACACTCATCCAAAACACAGGAGTATTTACTATGATGATGATGATGGCTGAATCCATGACCACCGAAATGCAAACCTGCATCAACGCTTGCATGGAATGTCATAAAATCTGCTTAGAAACCATGACTTACTGTATCAGCAAAGGCGGTAGGTATATGGATATGGGAATTATGAGCATGATGCGCGACTGCTCAGAAATGTGCATGATGTGTATGAATATGATGATGGGCGGTTCTGAGTTTATTGGACGGACTTGCACTCTTTGTGCAGAAATGTGCGATCGCTGTGCAGCAGCTTGTGAAACAATCAGTGATGACAGCAGAATGAGCGCATGTGCAGCAGCTTGTCGCAGATGTGCAGAATCTTGTAGATCAATGCAAATGATTCCTGCTTAGTTCACCTAAATAGCAGATAATTCTGCAACCTAATTATTAAAGCGTTCAGACTATTTCAGTTTGGACGCTTACAGTGATTAAATATTGCCAATATTTTCATACTCTCCATATCTCAATATCGAACAATTTAACAAGCAAGGTTTAGTGGCTTTAGCAGTTGAGTTATAAATTCAAACAATAGATAAATTAACACTTTTTTTTTGATCTTAAATCCTTGCCTAGCAAGGATTCAAGTTTTCTAGAAACCTTCTCCTCTATTCAACCTTTCTTCATGTTTGGTAATTACCCAAAGTGCATGAATACTACCAGGAAGCCAACCCAGAAGAGTCAGCAAAATGTTAATTATCAAAGTTGGACTAATACCCACTGTGAGAAATACACCCACTGGAGGTAAGAATAAAGCCAGTAGCAAACGAGTTAATTTCATGGGATTATTGCTATTTCTTCAAATTTACTTACATACATTGTGGAGAGAAAATTTTAAAATTCACTCCTTCTGAGGATTTATCTGACGACTATCACCAAATTAAGATTCAGTTTTGACATTAGTATTGCTTTGTAAATCCATATTCTTTTCGGCAAAGTATTTACTGATAAATGTATTTGCCAAAGATAAAACAACTGGAGCGAGAATAAACGCGATAATTCCTTCAACTCTAAACCCAGGAACTAAAACTGATGCTAACCAAAAGCAAATTCCGTTGACTATTAAGGAAAATCCACCTAAAGTTACAAATGTCAATGGTAAAGATAGAGTAGAAATAGCTGGTTTAACTGAACTATTAATCAAACCAATTACTAAAGCCGCTATTAAAGCTGCGGGAAAATTAGCAATATCAACCCCTGGAAAAAGGATATCTACAATTAATAGGCTTAATGCTGTAGCGAGTGCAGTTAAAAATGTTACCCACATTATTTTTACCTCTGTAATTGCCATCTCTATCTTTAACTCAAATTACAGTTTTCACCTCTATTGATAGATAGGATTGAGGTATATCGAATGGAGGATTTTTGAAACGCAGAGGAACGCTGAGGTTAACGCAGAGGAACGCGGAGTATTTTTTAGTGTTCAGGTTTATAGTAGAGGGAGGATTTATATAAGAGTTGTTCTTGGTGAGTTTCTAAGACGCAATCGGATAAGGGATAAGTTACACAGGTAATAACATAACCAGCAGCAATTTCATGGGGACGGAGAAATTTTTGCTCACTTTGATTTATTTCCCCTTTGATAAGTTTAGCTACACAAGCTGAACATTCCCCTTGTTTACACCCAGATGGTAAACGGATACCGGTTTCTTCTGCTATGTCGATGATATATTGATCATCTGGTACTTGAATGGTACGATCTAATCCTAATTTTTTGTTAATTAGTCGAACTTGATAAACTGTCATATCAATTTTGAATGTATTTTTGATGTTGTTTCACGCAGATTCACAGAGAAGAGAAATAAATTTTTTCTCTGCGTCTTTGCGTGAGGTTTAATTCCAGGATTTACGCAACTGGCACATTGGGAAGGTGTGTCGGATGTTAAACATCTGTTTATTTACTAGATTTATGTAGTCTGACGCACCCTACAATAGATTTTTGGTGTGACACGCAGCTTTAGTCCTAAATTCTATTGTTTAACTGCTTTCATTGATAAGCTAATGCGTTTTAATTTTTCATTGACTTCTAAAACTTGAACTTTTACAACTTGTCCAACTTTGACTATTTTTTGAGGATCATCAACAAATCTATCTGCTAGTTGGGAAATATGTACTAACCCATCTTGATGTACACCAATATCAACAAATGCACCAAAGTTAGCAACGTTGGTAATGATTCCTTCTAGTTCCATTCCCACGGTTAAGTCTCTAATTTCTTTGATTCCGTCTTTGAAGGTTGCATACTTAAATTCTGCACGGGGATCTCTTCCTGGTTTTTCTAGTTCGTTGAGAATATCGCGCAGTGTTGGTTCTCCTATGGTGTCGGTGACGTATTTTTTTAAGTTGGTTTTTTTAAGTTTTTCAGCAATTTGTGTAACTTGGTTTAATGGTACACCTAAGTCAGTAGCTATAGATTGCACAATTGGATAAGTTTCTGGATGTACTGCGGTGTTATCTAAAGGGTTTTCTCCATCTCTAATTCTCAAAAAACCCGCTGCTTGTTCAAATGCTTTTGGTCCTAATTTTGTTACTTTTAAGAGTTGACGACGATTTTTGAAAGCGCCATTTTGGTTGCGATAGGCGATGATGTTGTTAGCAACTGTGGGTGTAATTCCTGAAACAAATGTTAGCAGTTCTTTGGAAGCGGTGTTTAAATCTACGCCAACAAAATTTACACAGCTTTCTACTGTTTCATCTAATTTCTTTTTCAGCAATTTTTGATCTACGTCGTGCTGGTATTGTCCGACTCCAATTGATTTGGGATCTATTTTTACTAATTCTGCTAATGGATCTTGTAATCTACGGCCAATGCTAATTGCACCGCGTACTGTAACATCTAATTCGGGAAATTCTTCTAATGCTACTTTGCTGGCAGAATAGATGGAAGCACCAGATTCATTTACCATGACTTTAACTGGTTTGCGTTCACAGGTTGCTAATATTTCTGTCACAAATTCATCTGTTTCACGGGAAGCTGTTCCGTTACCAATGGCGATTAATTCTATCTGGTATTTTTCAATTAAGTTTTTGATGGTTTGCGCTGCTTTTTTCCGTTGTTCAGCAGCTTGATGAGGGAATACGGCTTGATATTCTAAGAATTTGCCAGTTTGTTCTAGTACCGCTACTTTACAACCGGTTCTAAAACCTGGATCTATGGCTAATGTTGGTTTCATTCCTGCTGGTGCAGATAGCAATAATTCCCGCAAATTTGCTTCAAAGGTTTTGATGGATTCAATATCAGAATAGGTTTTCTTTTCGGAAATTACTTCTCCAATCAGGGAGGTTTTCATCAAGCGGTTAAAGGCATCTTTTAACATCGGCTGATAAAAATCTCTAACTGCGCGAACTTTGGTTTTAATTTCTTGGGATTCTAAATATGAAAGTACGAAATCTTCATCAAAGTCAATTTCAAAGCTTAATATTTTCTCTGCTTCTCCCCGACATAATGCCAGCATATTATGAGGGGCAATATTTCTGACTTTAATTTGATAATTGCGGTACATTTCAAATTTGGTTGTCCCTTCTGGATGTTCATCTTTGATGCGGGAAACAAATAAACCTTCTGCTAACAAGTAATCCCGTAAATATGCCCGTAATTCTGCTTTTTCGGCAACTTCTTCTGCTAAGATGTCTGATGCACCTTTTAATGCTTCTTCTGCTGTTTTTACAGCTTTTTCTTCAGAAACATACTTTGCTGCTTCTGCTTCTAGGTCGGCTGCTACACTATTTTTCACATTTAATGATTTTATAAATGCTGCTAAAGGTTCTAATCCTTTTTCTCTGGCGATGGTAGCACGGGTACGGCGTTTTGGTTTGTATGGTAGGTATAAATCCTCAAGTTCTGTTTTTTGCAGACAGGAGGTAATTTTAGCTTTGAGTTCATCGCTGAGTTTACCTTGTTGGGCGATCGCATTTAAAATCGCCTTCTTCCTTTCTTCTAATTCTGTTAAGTATGTATACCTATCAGATAAATCTCGCAATTGCACTTCATTCATCTCATTAGTGCGTTCTTTGCGATAACGTGCAATAAAGGGAATTGTCGCACCCTCGGCTAAAAGTTCCAGCGCGTTTTGCACCTGATTGGGTTGAAGTTCTAGTTCAGTTGCTAGTAGTTGAGGAATGTTCAACATTGGGTGAATATGATTGAAAATGTGACTTACATCATGTCTGTTTGCAAGTTATCATATCTGTTTCGGCGGGGAATAGGAAATAGGAAAAAATTGATTACGCCAGTAAAGACGCGGTTTTGATGCTATTTTTCCGAAAAATTAAATAATTTGGGGAGATTGTTTTTTATATAAACTATTGTAAATCAGTCTTACTTAAGTGTATAATCAGGAATTGTTATCACAAGATCGGTTGAAATTAGTTCATTCGACCAATCGGCAGTTAGTTCAGGATTTGGTAAAATGCCTCTATTTTTTCTGATTCCACTCTTTACGGGTTTAATAACTGGCTATTTTTTCAACAAAAAAAATGATGAAATCGGCTATATTGCAGGTGTATTTACAGCAATTAGTGTGATTTTGTGTTTGATTTTATCACCTTGGCAAGTCCAGTTAGGGTTGTTGATGCTTGTACTTGTTGGTAGCAACCAACTTTTGCGGAAAATTTATTAATTAGGGTTTGCAGAAAAAGTATTTTCGTTAGGGCTAGAAGTCAGGAGTCAGGAGTCAGGAGTCAGGAGGAAGAATTAGAAGAAGATAAGAATAATCTTGAACCTGGAAAAGTGATAGGTAAATGAACAGTTTTAACGCTTATTCCTTGCACCTGATTCACATTTTTAACCCTTCAAACTCTTGATATATCTAAGTTGTAGCTTTATTAAGTAAGCCCTAATTAAGTCAGATAAATACTCTATTCTACAGTCATAAATTTGCTCCAAATTACAAATTATGAATGAATCTCTCCTCTAACTAAAATCACCGTACTTTCCACACCCGAAGCAATAGTTTCGGGAATATTACCTTGAATTGCTTGTTGTAATAATCCCTCACGGGAAGCACCCAAAACTACAACATCATAGCCTTCTGTTTGTACTAAATTAATTACTCCTTCACAAACAGAATTTGCTTGTACTGGTGCAGCAATAACTGTACTTTGCAAGTTACGGTGACGCATTAGTTGACGAGTGGATTCTTCTAAAACTGTCATATCTGGCTTTAATTCCGATGGTTTAAATATTTGCGTGAGACGAATTTGGGCATCATTTCCTAATGTTACTAAAGCCGGTAATAATTTAATTGCCATGCGTGCATTGGGTCCTCCAGCCATGGGGACTAACCAACGGTTGAAATGGTTAGGGTCAGAAATATTACCAAATTTTACTAAGACAACATCACAGACTGCTTGACGAATTATAGTATCTACAACAGTACCAAAAATACGTCCTGGAGTAGAAGTATTACCTTTCCAACCCATAAAAATCAGGTCAATATGTCGTTCATTGATTGTCTCTAAAATTGCCTGGGCGACATCATGGGCGACTCGAATCTGGGTATGGATGGGAATATGCCATTTTTTTGCTAAAGCTTCCGCTTGTCTGAGTAAACGGCGACTTTTTGTAGTGCTGACTTGGGTTTCAGAGGGGGAACTATGACGGGAGACGAGGATAATTTGTAAACACTCTAGTTCATAATGGCGATCGCGAGCAATAGTCGCAGCCATTTGTAAAAGAGTTTCCGCTGTATCGGGATTTGCGACCGTAACTAATAATCTCCCTCTCCCAATACTAGGCGATCGCGTTTGGTAAACTACATAAGAAGGTTCTGGTTGGGGTCCAGAAACTCCATTTTCACAATTCAGATGATCTGCTTCCGCCCGAATAATATCTGCACGAGTAATAATTCCCACCAGTTTTTGTCTTTCCACCACTGGTAAACGGCTGATTTGATAACGATCCAGCAAATACAGCACATTACTAAGTGTTTGTTTAGGTGTAACTGTGACAGGCTGAGGTGTCATGATTTCTTTTAAAACCGTATCTCGACTCACAGGTATTTTCTGTAAATCAGATTGGGTGACAATTCCTACCAATTTACACTCTTCTACCACCGGAAAACCCCGATGATGAGAACGAGAAAAGGCTTGAATAACTTCCTCAACAGACATCTGTGTTTCTAAAGTTTCCACCCGTTCCTGCATCACATCTTGGGCTGTTAATTGAGTTAACACACCTTCTCTGGTAGCATCTTTTTCAATTTTGATGCCATTTAATAGTAAAAGTTTGTCATACAGTGAACCAGGCACTACCTGATCAGCAACTAAATATGATGTTACAGAAACAATCATCAAAGGTAACACCAAATTGAAATCTGTAGTCATTTCAAACACAATTACAATAGCTGTAATTGGGACTTTAGAAACCGCACTAAAAAATCCCCCCATTCCGGCTAAAGCATAGGTAGTAGGCGAACCTAAACCCCAAATTTGAAACTCACAAACCCCTACCAAGTGTCCTAAACAAGAACCTAAAATCAGACTAGGTGCAAATAATCCCCCAGGTGATCCAGAACCAAAGGCGATTAAAGTTAAAATAAATTGAGCAATGAAAGTAATTGCCGCAAAACTGGGATTAGGTTCACTGGCAATCATATACTCCCGTAAACCTGTATTATCACGGTAATATTCAGGGAGAGCCGAGATAATTAAACCACAAATTAAACCAGCTAAAGCCACTCGTAGCGGTAAACTTATATGTAATCGGCGATAAGTTTTAACACTAAAAATTAAACCACGATTAAATATTGCACCTAGTAGACCAGCCAAAATACCCAATAGGAAAAAAATCGGAATTTCCTGCAATGAAAAACTACTTAAATATTCCATTGATTGCAAATTTAATTGCAAACTTCCACCACCTAACAACCGGGAAATTACCCCACCGATAAAACAGGCGATAATAGCAGTTCCTAAAGTTAGTCCTGATACATCTTGTAGTAACTCTTCAATAATAAATAAGACCCCCGCAATAGGGGCATTAAAAGCAGCCGATAAACCTGCACCTGCACCCGCAGCAATCATTTGTCGGCGATGTTCTGGAGAAGTGGGAAAAGTGCGACTCATTCCCGCAGCTAAACTGGCACCGATTTGAACTGTGGGTCCTTGTCTTCCTAGCGTTATACCCGAACCCAAGGAGATGATTGTACTGAGTAATTTTATACCTGCCACCCGCCAGGATAACTTGATCGGGATATTAGCAAGACTGGCTTTAACTTGAGGAATACCACTACCAGCGGCTTCTGGTGCTAATCTTTGCACCAACCAACCAGCTAAAAACCCAAAACTCATACCAATTAACGGTAAAGTCAGCCAAGCTGGTAAAAAGTGGGTACTATGAACTCGCCATGTCCCTAACCATCCTGAACCTTGTTTGAGTAAAACAGCAGATAAAGCAGCAACTATGCCAATAATGCAAGCTTCGGCGTTAGCATATCCCATGGACGTGATTGCTAAACCTTTTCTGGGCTGGCACAAGCGGCGAAACTGCTTGGTTAGCATCGCCAGGGAGATCATAATTTAAAGTTTTATTGAGATTTTAATTATAGGCAAACATACAACCTTTTCTCGTCAAAAAGTTACATCAAGTTTAAGAAATTTACTATCTGGGGCTTGAAGTGATAACTTAGATGATTAGTTGCCCAAAAGGGCAAACATTATGAAAAGTTTTGCATCTTCTCTTGGTAAGAGTAAACAAAATAAATTTGTACAGTTGTCCGCATCTGCGGTAACAGCATTGGCTTTAGCAAGTGGTATTAATGCTGCTAATGCTACAACAATAAAAATACCCACAGCAAAAGAAGTTATTTCTACCTCAGTCCAGTCAGATCAAGCACAACCTAACATTAACCAGTTAGAAACTAGCGAGATTAAATATCAAGCAATGGGGGTAGAACCTATAATTCCCCTAATTTTATTTGGTGGTGTGGTGATATTTGTCCCCTTGGTATTTGGTGGACTGGTAGTTATCGGTGAACGCGAAGTGGGAATTGTGGTGAAAAAATTCGCTCTCACAGGTAAAGGACTACCACCAGGTAGATTAATAGCCATGAATGGAGAAGCGGGTTTACAAGCAGATACCCTCGCACCTGGTTGGCATTGGGGTCATTGGCCTTGGCAATACTCGGTGAAAAAAGAACCTGTTATAGTTGTCCCTCAAGGCCAAATTGCTGTCATTGTCGCCGCAGATGGCGCACAAAACCCTCCAGAACGGATTTTGGGCAAAATTGTCGATTGTGATAATTTCCAAGATGCCCGCAAATTCTTAACCAAAGGTGGAGAAAAAGGCCGACAAATGGGTTTTCTCACCGCAGGTACTTATCGGATTAACACTGCCTTGTTTAAAGTGATTACATCTGCTAACGCTAGTACCCACGGCATGAATCCTGAACAACTGCGGGTATATAGTGTTTTACCAGATAAAGTTGGTATTGTTACCACCTTAGACGGTTTACCTATTCCCCCTGGTGAAATTGCTGGTCCGACAATTGAAGGACATGATAACTTCCAAAACGGGCAAAAATTCCTGAATGGTGGTGGGAGAAGAGGTTTGCAAGAACAGATTTTACTTTCTGGTTCTTGGAACTTAAACCCTTGGTTGGTACAAGTTGAACAAGTACCGATGACGGAAATTCCCATTGGTTATGTGGGTGTGGTAATTTCTTTCGTAGGTCAAGATCAAGAAGACGTGAGTGGTGCAGCTTTCACCCATGGTAACTTGGTTAACCCAGGACATAAAGGTGTGTGGGTGGAACCGCTTTATCCTGGTAAACAACCGCTGAACTCGCGGATTATGAAAATTGAGTTAGTGCCGACGACCAATATTGTTTTAAACTGGTCACGGCGGACAGAACGCCATAGTTATGATGCCCAACTTGCTTCTTTAACTGTGCGATCGCGCGATGGTTTCGCTTTTGATTTAGAAGTAGCACAAATTATCCATGTTGGTGCTTTGGATGCACCCAAGGTAATTTCCCGTGTTGGTTCAATGCAAAATTTAGTTGATCATGTCCTAGAACCAACCATTGGTAACTATTTCCGCAACTCTGCCCAAGATTACACTGTACTCGATTTCCTCACCGCCCGCAGCGAACGACAAAGCGAAGCCGCAGACTATATTAAAATCGCTTTGCGTACCTATGATGTTCAAGCTATAGATACCCTCATCGGTGATATTCAGCCTCCTGCAACCTTGATGCAGACACAAACAGACCGAAAAATTGCCGAAGAAGAACGCAAAACCTACGAAGTTCAGCAAATGGCACAAACCCAGCGTCAGCAACTGGTGCGGGAAACAGCCTTGGCTAACATTCAACAGGAAATGGTTGCATCTGAACAAAGTGTGCAAATAGCAGAATTGAAATCTCAAGCTGCAATTAAAGAAGCGAACGGACAAGCAGAAGCAACCAAGCTGAAAGCCTTAGCAGAAGCCGAAGGTATCCGTGCTACAGGTAACGCCAAAGCCGAAACCTACCGCACCGGTGTCCAAGCTTTGGGAATGCAAGGATACACAGCCATGCAGTTAATGCAAATTATAGGCGATCGCAATGTCCGCTTAATTCCCGATATCATGGTAGGTGGTAACAACGGCACTAGCAACGGATTAGTAGATGGTTTATTATCCATGATTCTCTGGAATCAAACCGGTCATAATCCAACTAAAACAGGTGCAATTCCACCACCACCACCATCTAATAAAACCGAAAAACATAACGGTAGCCAAATCATCAGTGAGTTATAGAAGGTGACAGGTGACAGGTGACAGGTGACAGTAAGAAGGTAAGAGGGGGAGTAGAGTAAAAATTAATTCTTTCTTCTTTCTTCTTTCTTCTTTCTGAAATTCTGCCTCCTGCCTTCTGCCTCCTGCCTTCTGACTTCTGCGGTATCATTAGTTCATATCCTAATCACCTTGGCTGTTGCTATACCTAAAGAATAAGCAGATGATTCTTAGAGGACGTTTGAAAAGTCCCTCATGGTGTATCAAACAATCTCAGATCCTTCCTCCTTGATAAGGGGATAAATCAATCAAAGTCCCCCTTTTTAAGGGGGATTTAGGGGGATCTATAGGTATTAGATACCACAAGGAAAAGTTTTCAAACATCCTCTTACACCAGTAAAATAAAATTGATTTTGAGGGGAATTTTGTTAATCCAAGAACGCTATCGGTTAATTAAGTTAATTAGTGATGGGGGAAACTATAAGACTTTTCTCGCTATTGATGAAAGTCAGTTTCCTCCAATTTCTTGTATTGTTCATAAATTTCCTCAAAATCAACAAATCACCACTGCATTTATCAACAAAATTGAAAAATTCAAAACATTAAACAGTCATCCACAAATTCCTAAGATTTTAGATTTTTTCACAGCAGAAGATTATTATTTAGTTTATGAATTTATTCCAGGTGACAACTTAAAAGCCGTTTTAGCCAAAGAAGGTGTTTTTCAAGAAACACAAATTTGGCATATATTAAAAACCTTATTGCCAGTTATTAACTTTATTCATAAACAGCAAATTATTCATTGTCATATCAAACCAGAAAATCTAATTATTAAAGAATCATTTAACAAGCAAAAAAATGATAACTTATTCTTAGTTAATTTTGCCTCTGCTCAAATATTCACCACACCCAACAATATCAGAGAACAACAAATAATTGTTAGTCCTGAATATAGCGCCCCAGAACAAATACAAGGAAAACCAACCTTTGCCAGTGACCTTTATAGTTTGGGAGTCACTTGTATTTATCTCCTCACACAAATTCCCCCCTTTGATTTATTTGATATTGCCAATAATACCTGGATTTGGCGAGATTATTTAACTACACCAGTCAGCGAACATCTAGCCCAAACCTTAAACAAATTAATCAACCCCAATTTACAAGAACGCTGGCAATCAACATCAGAAATTATCACCCAACTAGGAATAAAAAATCATCATCCGCGTTTATCTGCGTCCATCAGCGTTGCAAAAAATATCACCATTAAACATAATCTTGATAGCCAAATTCATACCTTAGCATTTACACCAGATAGCCAGATTTTAGCCAGCGGTGATGATAGTAAAAACATTAAAATTTGGGATATAAAAACTCAAAAATTATTAGCTAACTTGCCAGGACATACAAAATCCATACAATCAGTAGCCTTTAGCCCCAATGGAGAAATTTTAGCAACAGCAAGTGATGATAAAAAAATCAAATTATGGAATGTCAATACATGGCAAGAAATTACCACATTAAATGGACATTTACACGCTGTAAAATCAGTAGCTTTTAACCATACAGGTAATATTCTTGCCAGTGGAAGCTGGGATAAAACTATTAAAATTTGGGATGTAAATACAGGTGCAGAAATTTGTACACTGACAGGACATCAATTACAAATCAATGCGATCGCCTTCAGTTCCCAAAATGATATATTAGCTAGTGCCAGTAGCGATCGCACAGTGCGTCTATGGAAATTACAACCAGACCAAAAATCACCAAACTACCCGTATCAACTTTTAACAACCCTTGTAGATCATACAAGAACAGTGTTAGCAGTCGCCTTTAGTCCCAACGGACAGATTTTAGCAACCGGTAGCGATGATAACACCATTAAACTGTGGAATATTAAAACTGGTGAATTAATTAGCACACTCTTAGGGCATTCCTGGTCAGTAGCAGGATTAGCTTTTACAGCCGATAGTCAAACCCTAATTAGTTGTAGTTGGGATAAAACAATCAAACTTTGGCATATCAGTACAAAATCAGAAATCACAACCCTCTCTGATCATACTGACTCAGTATCTACAATTGCCCTTAGTCCAAATTCACAACTAATTGTCAGTGGTAGCAGAGACAAAACCATCAAACTGTGGGATAATTGGAAATTGGGTAGTAATTAAAAATTACCACTTACCAATCACCAATTACCCAATCACCACACTAAAACAATCAGGCGCTACCTGTGAAGGCCACTTCAGGAAACTTCAACTGCGCTTCTGCCATCGGGCGATTTCTGCCTTCTTCTTGCCAATAGTTAATCACTTCCGTTGCCTTATTCAGCAACTCAACGCGATCAACATCAGTAATCCAATGTTTGGATTCTAACTCTTTTTTGAGTTCTTCCCAAGCATCATTACGAGGCCAGAAGAAGTATTTAGTTAAGGGACTTGTGCCTTTACCGACAACTTGATCGACTGCTAAGGCCACGTTCTCATCTAACCAGAGAATTTTTAAGATAAATTTCGTCAATCGTACCTCCGGGACAAATCCGGCTATGACTTAATAAGTTTGCGACCCCTTATTGTAACTTAATATCTGCCCAATTGACTAATGAGATTAAATATCAGGTGACAGGTGACAGGTGACAGATATTTTGGAATTTTTGCGCGGCAGGGTGGGTGTAAAAAAACCAGTTGCTGCAAAAATGCCGGAAATCTCCTTCTGGTAAGACTTTCAAGGATTCGCCGCATCAAGACACCCGCGCACCTTACACAGCAAGGGTTTCAGCTATTTTCCCTCTTGACACAATTTCTGAAATGGACTATCATGATACCATCCGCGCAATCGAACCTTGAAAACTACATATATATAGGCTTCCAGCCTCCCGCTATTGCAATTTCTCCTAATCCCTATTAGGGATTGAAACATGATAAGTTTTACCTCGGATTTTCAGCGATCGGTGATCATTGCAATTTCTCCTAATCCCTATTAGGGATTGAAACTGAGTCTGCCTTAAGCTGTCCGTAAATCTTGCAGAATTGCAATTTCTCCTAATCCCTATTAGGGATTGAAACCTTGATGGGTACACCTGCCAGTTGGCTGAGTTTCCCTAGCAAATTGCAATTTCTCCTAATCCCTATTAGGGATTGAAACCATAAAATATATTTCTTCATCCTTCAAAACCTGCCAAAAATATTGCAATTTCTCCTAATCCCTATTAGGGATTGAAACAATGAAGCCGGGTAGAACTTCCCCATAATGCAAGTATTGCAATTTCTCCTAATCCCTATTAGGGATTGAAACGGTCAAATACTCAAATAGTCCAATATGATGATACTGATTGCAATTTCTCCTAATCCCTATTAGGGATTGAAACTTTGCTTTTTCTAAAGCTTCTTCAGGGGTGCTGGCTTCAAATTGCAATTTCTCCTAATCCCTATTAGGGATTGAAACGCAACAAGAGAGAAATCTTGAGTACGTTGCTTTATTGCAATTTCTCCTAATCCCTATTAGGGATTGAAACAATACCGTAGGCAACTTAGCTGGTGGTGCGGCTGCATATTGCAATTTCTCCTAATCCCTATTAGGGATTGAAACGCTTAGAGCCTGTTGAACAGCCTCCATTGCTCCTAATTATTGCAATTTCTCCTAATCCCTATTAGGGATTGAAACGGAAAAAATTACAAGAGGTGGTGAACTTGGTGATACTGAAATTGCAATTTCTCCTAATCCCTATTAGGGATTGAAACAGGCGAGTTTACCAAGAGACCGGAATTTTGCCCCGTATAATTGCAATTTCTCCTAATCCCTATTAGGGATTGAAACTGACCCTCTCATAATCAACCACGGGGAATAACTCATTGCAATTTCTCCTAATCCCTATTAGGGATTGAAACACGCCTTTTTCCTGGGCTAATTGCTTGATTTGTTGGAGTAGTAATTGCAATTTCTCCTAATCCCTATTAGGGATTGAAACCCAAATCCACAAGCATTAATATTTACATTTCTTGATTGCAATTTCAACTAATCCCTATTAGGGATTTAAGCCAGATAAATACCCTTGATAACTTAATAATATAATGGGTTTGTTTCTGAAAAATTTTCAGGAATGCAACCACAACTACGCCATTGGATCATCTCTGCCAATTCCCAATTCTCGCAATCGAAATTTGACATTTTCTGCTTCTATTCCACAGTAGTAAAATTGTTTGCCTTGCAAATTAGCGAGATAGTAACCAGCTTTACCACCACCTGCTCGGAATAATTCAATAATTATTTGCCGCTTAGTGATTCCATATAAAAGCTCAAAATCATTAAAATCAACAGCAAAAGGCAGTTTCGAGTAGAACAGCTTACCAACTTTTATAAACCACTTTCCATCCCGGCACTCAAAAACTCGGTAGTAATCTGGAGTAAAAACCGTAGTGTCTGACATAATAGTATGATTTTGACGGCAAGCATAAGTAATTAATAGTTATTAATTGTTAGCTTTTTGGCTACTGTTAATTAAACCTCAACCCTATCACCTGTTACCTGTCACCTAATCAATTAAAATCCTAAAAACATTAAATTCCCATTACCATGACCAAAAAAGCAAATACAATCATCATTTTCGATATAGATGGCGTAATTCGTGACGTTAGCGGTTCCTATCGTCGCGCCATATCAGACACCGTAGAACATTTTACCGCCCAAGCTTATCGTCCCACACCAACAGACATCGACAACCTCAAATCAGAAGGAATTTGGAATAACGATTGGGAAGCTTCCCAAGAATTAATTTACCGCCATTTTGTCAGCCAAGGCAAAACCCGCACCGAACTACAATTCAATTATCAAGATATTGTCACCTATTTTCAAACTCGTTACCGAGGTACAGATTCAGAAAATTGGAATGGCTATATTTGTAACGAACCTTTATTAGCACAGCCTAGTTATTTTCAAGAACTCACCCAATCTGGAATTGCTTGGGGTTTTTTCAGTGGTGCTACACGGGGTTCTGCTAACTATGTCTTAGAAAAACGCTTGGGTTTACAGTCTCCGATATTAATTGCCATGGAAGACGCACCAGGTAAACCAGACCCTACGGGACTTTTTGCTACTATCAATTTGTTAGAAAATGGCAGTGATAAAAAACAAACGGTAGTGTATGTGGGAGATACGGTAGCAGATATGCACACCGTAGAAAAAGCAAAGGCTTTAGATGATTCTCGGACTTGGTTAGGAGTGGGAGTTTTACCACCTCACGTCCAGGAAACAGCAGCAAGAAGGATTGCTTATACTGAAACTTTGATGAATGCAGGTGCAAAAATAGTGTTTAATAATGTGCAGGAATTAACAATTAAAACAATTCCTAAATCAGAATCGTAAAACTAGTGAGTTGAGTATTTATATTCGCATTTGCAACATCTGACACAGCCTACAAGTGATTTGATTGTGATATTTGTGTAAGTCCTAAGAGAGTGAGGATTAACCGTAGAGAATGGTATTTTCAGTGCGTTATAGCAATGCTTAACGCACTCTACGATTTAGAACCTATTTTTCAAGAATTATATTTTAGTCTCAAAAACGTTAAAATAGTAAGAATAATCACCTATTTCAGAATCAGGAGATTGTTAATTATGGCTCTTATTAGTCTTATTGCTGCTATTTCCGAAAATCGGATTTTAGCTGATTCAAAAAAAGAACATATTCGTGTGGGTATTCCTTGGGATATTCCCAGCGATTTACAACATTTTCAGAACAAAACTTGGAGACATCCTGTAATTTTGGGTCGTAAAAGCTATGCAGCTTTTAATCATCCTTTGCCAAATCGTACAAATATAATCGTTACTAGAAATTCTGATTATAAAGCTCCCGGTTGTCTTGTTTTTCCTTCTCTATCCGAGGCCGTTACATGGGCTAAAATGAGTGAAACGGAGGAAATATTTATTGCTGGTGGTGGAGAAATTTTTGCAGAGGCAATTACATTTGCTAATAAGCTGTATTTAACAATTGTAGAAGGTAATTTTGAGGGAGATGTATATTTTCCTGAGTTTACTAATTTTGGCACGGTCACGAAAGAAGAGTATTCCCAGGACAATGGCTTTCAGTTTAGGTTTGTGGAAATTGAAAGGATTTAGTTAAATTATGAATTAAATTTTGAGTGTTTTTGTTTCAGCCTATTTTTCCCCCTAAATACTCTGCCCCCGTGACCCCCAAACTTGGGGGTAAAATGGGGGATTTGTTGATATTCTCCAGGCTGATACGCTATCAGCAAGCCCTACTGTAGTTTTAAAAACTTGTCTAAGGCTGCTACCATACTGGGTGGCCACCGACGGATATTTGTTACCCAATCCATATCTTTATAGCGTGTATCAAGTCCGTAAGCTGCTACCCAGTTGCTTTCAGCTTCACCTTTTTGTCCTCCTACCCAGTAAGCAGCGGTTAAGGCAGCACGCATATCAGCAAACTTAGGATATTTACGAACAATATTTCGCATTTCTCGGATCGCTTTATCTGTTTGACCAGTTTGATAGAGTGCTAAGGCATAATTAGCACGTGCAAAGGCAAAATTAGGAGCGATTGCTGTAGCTTTTTGGTAATCTGCGATCGCATCTTCCCATCTTCCTACACCTGTTTTGGCGTTACCTCGATTGTTGTACGCCATGGCATCATTGGGATCTAGTTCCAGTACATGATTATAATCTGCGATAGCATCTTCCCATCTTCCCAAACCTTCCAACGCTGTTCCCCGATTTAAATAGGGATCTGTAACATTTGGTGCTAACTCAATCGCTTTGTTATAATCCGTCAGTGCTGCTTCCAAATTATTTTGACTAACGCGAGAATTACCGCGATTACTCCAAGCACCTGCATTAGTAGGAAATTTTTCAATAATCTCTGTCCAATAGCGTTCTGCTGTGACAAAATCACCTTTATTAGTGGCTGCAAACGCCTTATTTGCCAATTCATCCCCTAGTTGTAACTCTTGGGTGGTAATTGGTTGGGATTGTGCCATTACTGGTGTACAAAAGCCAAACATCAGTAATAGACTCAAGAAAATACCAATTATCTTAATCATTTAAGGCTCATTTATGTGCAACAGAATTAATGATATAGCAGTTCCCATACTCGTGAGGTACAAAGTTTTTTAGTTTTAGGGAACTCTTAACAGGGAACAGAGAATAAATTGGTGTGTACTTCATTAGACTGGGAAACGCTATATAGCAAACAACAACTAACAGGGAAGATTTTCCCTGTGATTCTAAAATGATAAAAAATGAACATAATTACTTTTATCTCCAAGCATATAAACTAAAAATATCCGAACCATTCAATATGGCTTCTTGTTCAAACTGAATATTTTCAAATCCTTGTTCTGTCAATAAATCTCTAATAGTATTTACTCTATCATCTATATCATGAACTTCTACAAATACTTGTTTAATCTTGACCCAATCTTCTTTATTAATCCCTGATAATACATCTAATTCACTTTTTTCTACATCTACTTTGAGTAAATCAATTTTTTCAATTTGCGATTCTTGAATAATTTGAGAGACAGTTTTGATTTGACAACTCACCTGTTTACCTTGAAAACCCTTATTTAACTTGTATTTAATCATCATCTCAACTAAAAAAGATGGTAAATTTCTCAAATAACAAATAGGTGGTGGGAAATTTCGCAGATTTGCTATACTCAAATTCTGCCATTTTTCTATTTCTTCTTGATTGATCGGGTATGCTGTAGAACCCACTGACATTTTTGGATAATAGGTAAATGTAAAATGACCAGAATTTTCAGCTAATCCACAATTAAAAACTTTCACATTTTGATAATTAGAATTCTCCTTGATACTCTGCACATTAGCATTTAATACTTCATAAATATCAGGAATGGGTTCAAAGCTATAAATATTAATTTTATCATTGAATTTAGCTGATAACCAAATTGTAAATAATCCAATATTCGCTCCAATATCAAAAACTGTATCACCTGCTTTTAACGCAATGCCATATTTTAAATAATTCTGCACTTCCTGATAAGTTAATTGTACTTCGTCGGGTTGGAGACAAAAAACTTTCATCCCATTATCAAGACGATGTGATTTCATTGAGTTGGCAGTTAACATATATCTATTCGTCACCCAAATTGAACTTGGGAAATTATAATATAAAATTAGCAACCAAGTATCATTTTTTATAGCAAAAAATTACATTATAGAGATTTTACTCCCCAACTCCATGAAAAAACGGCTGAATAGTTACGTTGTCCATGAAATTAGCCTTCCCAGTCTTGAGAAGTATCACACAGGAAATTATCAGTAATGATATCATCAAATAGATAGAGACAACTTGTAGGAAAAGTTCTTAATGGTAAATTAGTTTCCCGCAAAGCTAAATCAATTCCTGCTTCAAAACCATCTAACATGGCTTCTTCTATACGAGATGTTAAACTGGGGTTTTGTCGTAAATGTCTGTGAATAGCACGACGCTGTTCTCTAATTGTTAAAACCCAACTGCGAGAACGATTTTCTGGTTGATATTCCCATTTTAATAAATAACCACTTAATACACCCAAACGACTTACCAATTCTCGATATTCCTGTCTTCCCAAAGCGAGAATTTCTTCTTGTAAATGCTGCCAGTCTAATTCTAAAACTTGCTGTTGTTCTAAAGCTTGAGCTTGTTGTTGTGTCCAACCATAGAAGTCTTGATCATACAAATAAAATTTATCCATAAGCTGATCATTTAATTTACAGTAAGAGTCAGGAGTCAGAAGAAGCAGGGGAGAATATTGATCTTTTGCCTTTTTCCTTCTGTTCCCTATTCCCTTCTTACTGTCACCTGTCACCTGCTATAACAATGACAACTGCTCATTAGGTGGCTTAAAACCCATGTGTTGATAAGCTATTTTTGTTGCGACCCTACCGCGAGGAGTGCGGCTTAAATAACCAATTTGCATTAAATAAGGTTCATAGACTTCTTCAATGGTTTGGGTATCTTCCCCAGTGGCTGCGGCTAAAGTTTCTAATCCTACTGGACCACCATTAAAGTTTTCAATGATGACACTTAACATTTTTCTATCTGTCCAATCTAGTCCAGATGGGTCTACTTGGAATAGTTGTAATGCTTCAGCTGCAATAGGTTGATTAATCTCTGTCAATGATTTAACTTCCGCATAATCACGGACTCTTTTTAGTAACCTATTGGCGATACGAGGTGTTCCCCGTGAACGTTTGGCAATTTCGATAGCGCCTTCTAGATTAACTGGAGTTTGTAATAATTCAGCAGTGCGGAGAACAATTTTACTGAGTTCATCCACTTCATAAAAGCGCAGTTTTTGAATTAAGCCAAAGCGATCGCGCAAAGGTGAACTTAACGCACCAACACGAGTAGTAGCTCCCACCAAAGTAAATTTGGACAACGGTATACTTCTAATTCTGGCACTAGAACCCTTACCTACAGTAATATCCAAGCGATAATCTTCCATTGCCGGATAAAGAATTTCTTCAGTCATCCGCGAAAGTCGGTGTATTTCATCGACAAACAACACATCACCCGGCTTGAGATTAACCAATAACCCAACTATATCCCTGGGACGTTCCAAAGCTGGGGCGCTGGTAATTTTGTAATTAACCCCCATTTCCGAGGCTAAAATCATCGCCATTGTAGTTTTACCCAAACCAGGAGGACCATACAACAACAGATGATCCATCACCTCACCCCTAGACTTGGCGGCTTTAATAGCAATATCTAATACATCCTTTAAATCTTTCTGCCCAATGTAATCAGCAAATCGTTGGGGTCGAATACTCTCTTCTTGCTTACCTTCTTCATCAATAGCCGCTTCTGGTTGCAGTATATTTTCCTGGGGGGGTGCTGGGGAAGGTGCTTTGGCTGACTCCCGCTGCTGCTTTGGTTGTCCGTTGGGTTCTGGAGGCTGTTTTTTTGAGGAGATTATCGCCATAATGTCAGTTGTTAGTTATCAGTTGTCAGTTGTCAGTAGGAAGATGGATATTCTTCCTCAATCACCAATCACCAATCACCTAATTACATTTACAATTTAAATTCCGAGCAAATACGAGGAGTGAAAATTTATGTTGTCTAAAAGAATCTTACCTTGCTTGGATGTCAAGGCGGGAAGAGTTGTTAAAGGAATTAACTTTGTGGATCTCAAGGATGCAGGTGATCCAGTAGAACTGGCCAAGGTTTATAACGAAGCTGGTGCTGATGAGTTAGTGTTTCTGGATATTACAGCGACTCATGAAGACCGAGACACGATTATTGATGTGGTTTACCGGACTGCCGAACAGGTCTTCATTCCATTGACTGTGGGAGGAGGAATTCAATCCTTAGAAAATGTTAAAGGTTTGTTACGAGCCGGCGCTGACAAGGTTAGTATTAATTCTGCGGCAGTCCGCAATCCAGATTTAATTAATCAGGCCAGCGATCGCTTCGGAAATCAGTGTATTGTAGTTGCTATTGATGCTAGGCGCAGACTCAACCCTGAAAACCCAGGTTGGGATGTGTATGTGCGTGGAGGCAGAGAAAATACTGGCATTGATGCCTTATATTGGGCAGAAGAAGTAACAAAACGGGGAGCAGGAGAATTGTTAATTACAAGTATGGACGCAGATGGAACTCAAGCTGGTTATGACCTAGAGTTAACACGAGCGATCGCCCAATCAGTCGAAGTTCCTGTGATAGCCTCTGGTGGTGCAGGAAACTGTGAACACATCCACGAAGCCTTAACCACAGGCAAAGCAGAAGCCGCATTACTGGCATCCCTATTACATTACGGACAATTAAGCGTGGCACAAATTAAAACTTATCTACAGGAACGATCTGTTCCAGTGCGAATCCCTTGTTAATAAAAGATGTAGATATCAATTACATCTCTCCCAGGTTAGACACAGTTACCCAAAACAATGTTAATATTAGTTTACTAGTATTAAGAAATATTAAGAAATATGTTGATTCCTATTTTAATTTTTGATGTGGCGCTGGTAGCCTGGTCGCTACACCTGATGGAGAGAGCCTACGAGAGCAAAGAATTTTCCCTAATGTTAGCTGGTACATTAGTGGCTGTAGCTGCGGCAGCCATGCTAGTAGTTTACTTTTTAATGGGTCACTGTATAAGTTATCTGTTACAGGTGTCTTAAGAAATCAACACAGTTTGCTTACCAGCTGCTGTGAATGAAAAAAGTTCACTCTTGTATACTCCTTATGCGTAAGTCCTCTTTTATTCACAATCAAAACTGCTATAGCGTTTTTGATAGTAAGCTAAAATTTGCTTGAGTCTTTCCTCGTTGGTATTTGCTGTCCATGAAATAGATAAGCCACCAACTTGACTTTGATTGTAATCAAATTCACAAGATGTCTGGGGCATTAAATCCACCTCTACCCCTTCCACTTGACACAAATGCGCTGCTATTTCCTGATATACACTTAAGGGCAAATTAGGAAATTCAATTTCTTTGTGAATCTGTTCCATATCAATAATATAAAACCGGAAATATCCGGTTATTAGATTTTATTTTTTGTTTTTTTTGCAACCTTATATGGCCATCTTAATCAGTCAAAAAAGGTGAAGATCACCTATTTTTCAGATTAATGATCAAGAAAACATCTCAGACCAACATCAACCGTCAGGTTGATTAGGGAGTGGGATGGTTGAGGAATCGTCAGTTTTTGGAAGCCGTAGTCAGTCAACCCAGTCCTCAATCAATTGAGTCATCACAGTGGTGTACCCATTGAAATCGAACTACCAGCAGCAGTCTTTGACGGCTCAGAAGCAGGTGGTTTTTCTCCTACGGCTTTGGCTACTTCAATCCCGTATTGTTCAAAAATGACAATAGGATTAGAACCACCGTTCATTTCAATCCGCTTAATTAAAACACCGTTACCTAATCGTTGTCCTGCTTGGACATAGCGACTTGTTGGTTCATCCGGTACTTTAATAATTGCCTGGGGTTGTCTACCAATTAAAACTATACCACTGACTAAAACTGCTCTTGCGGTTTCAGGCTGTGGTTGTGGTGGTAATACAGGTTTGATGGCTGAATTGGGAAGAGTTTGAGGTAAAACTTTAGGCAAGGGTGAAACTATGGGAGGCTTAGGTTTAGCTCCATTGGAAATTTTTCCCTGAGTCCCACCTGGTTTACCTACTCCATTGGGAGTTGTTGGTGATTGTCCAGCACCAAGTTTTGGTCCTGTTTGTGGTCTTTGGGGAATGGGAAGAGGCGGTAATGTAGGAACTGGCCGCGAGTTGGGAATTGTCAGCGGTGTATTTGTTTGACCGATGGGAGATTTAACAATTTCTGCAAATGGATCGCTTCGTCCTTGTTGGATAATCTGCCGTTGCAAATCTGTATTTGTAGACGGAATTAAGTCAGTACCTCTAGCCACTATAGAGTTTTTAACTGGAGGAGATACCAAAGGACTGGGAAAAGGTGCTGGTGCTGGTGATTTTTGGGCTGTATCTTGGGGAGTTGGAGCAGGAGGAGTGTTAGTCGCTTCTGGTGTTTCTCCACCAATAGTACATCCGGCGATCGCCAACGTTAAAATAGCCGTAGCTGTAATTCGTGTATTTATACCCATTAGCTGTTCTCGAAAGCTATAGGAAAGTTTGCTTGTGGAAATCTACGCACCGGAAATTATCATTCAAGGCGAAGACTGTTTTATTTATAACCTACATTTTGACATTTCGAGGCTGATTTTTAACATTGGCAGACCAGCAAAACCACAGTTTAAGCCTGTGTGCTGTTAATCTTCTCCCACACCCATAAGGTGTTTCAACAAATCCAGTCCTTTTTTAACTCTACGAGACACAGTAACTACACTAATACCTAAATGTTCTGCAACTTGCTTCTGTGTCAAATCTTGCAAAAATACACACTCTAAAACTTCGCGGGTACGATTTTCCAGCTGTACCAGTGCTTGTTGTAGACGAATTTGGTCTTCCTGAGCCAATTGAAAACTGCGGTAATGAGGATCTGGAACTAGTTCACCCAAACAGGTAGCACCTTCTTCTCCGTCTTGTATCGGCACATCAAGACTCAAGGGGGAGCGATTCACCCACGCTAATTTAATTTCCTGCCATTCGCTCACAGAAATTGCCAATGCTGCTGCTAATTCCGCATCAGTAGGTTGGCGGTTATATTTTTCGCGTAAAGAACGGGAAATTCCTATTGCTTGCTGTTGCAGTGCCAACCATCGTCTGGGGATTCGCATAGTCACCCCTTTATCTCGGAGGTAGTGTTGAATTTCCCCACGAATATAAGGAATAGCGTAAGAACTAAAAGCATTTCCTTTAGAAAGTTCAAATTTTTCAATGGCTCTAATCAAGCCCAAACAGCCGACCTGGATCAAATCGTCGTAGCTTTCTTGGCATTGATTAATCCAGTAGTGAGCCTCTTTTCTCACTAGTCCAAAATTTAAGTTCACTAATTGATTGCGGAGGCGTTCTGAGGGACATTGCTGATACTCTCGCAATAACTGGGAAATCTCATGTTTCAGTTCGTTCGTGGCTGTAGTAGGCATGGCACATTGGGGACTAAGCAAATAGTTGAGTGAATTAATCGTTTTTAAACCTAGCCGCTTCGTACTATTTACTGATAAACAACCCTTTTGCATAATCCACAAACGCTATGGCAGGCAAAAACCTACTAGAAAAAGATTTTCTAGGCTGAGTTGAAAATCTAGTGCGATTTTTAACGGAATTGGTCTTTTTGTTATTGAATTAGATTTTGGTATGTTGTAACTTATTCAACTACTACCATAGAATCAAAATATACAATTATGTCCCCAATGTCAAACCGAGATCGTACTTAATTTAACAAACGCAATATGAGATTTACTTATAGGTATTGAGTAATAATATTCATTATTTTTCTGGAATCATAAAACCGATTTGTCAGTAATAGTACGCATTGAAGCCATCAACTTCAAGTGAATTTGTAAAAGCTTCATTGAACTACTGTCTATTCACGGAATAATTCACAGAGGATTACTTAGGAGATGAGGGGGATGAGGGGGATGAGGGGGATGAGGGGGATAGGGGAGAATAATCTATTCTTCCTGATACCATTTCACAAAAAGCCCGATAAAAATCATTAGTTTTTAATTTTTTCCCCCATCTCCCCTGCCCCCCTGCTCCCCTGCTCCCCTGCTCCCCTGCTCCCCTGCTCCCCTGCCCCCCCGACCCTCCTGAATTCCATAAAAAAAACCCAACTGCCCCCTGAAAACAGCAGGGCAATTGAGTTAAATTGTGTTAATCAACAAAATTTAGGCGCGATTAGCTTCTACTCGACCGTAGAATAAACCACGAATTTTGACTTCTTTAGGTTCACCTGCACCTAAATCTGTATCAGAAGGCTGTTCACTCACGAAAGTACCAGCGATTTCTCCAGTAGAGCTATCTATTTTGGCAACTTGTAAAGAAATTTTGCCACTGAGGATTTCTGCACGCTTAACGTTAGTGCGAGTCAAATCTTCATCATCCGCTTGGGCTGGCAAAGCCACAGCATTATCATAACCAGAAACCACACCACGACCTTTGGGATCTAGGAAAGCAGCACCACGATAGGAAGGAACCTTAAAAGTGCCTTCAAAGTCTGTAGAGGTGTTGATACTGGTCAAATTAGGCTGTGTTTGTGCAACCAGGTTTTTGATGGTAAAGAGGAAAGGAACTAGTTCTCCACCAGGAAGTTTGACAGTGATAGCTTGAAAGTCAAGACCATCTTTTTCTACAAAGGTAAGACTATTATCTGGGTTGATTTTTAGGTCGCCTTGTACCTGGTCAATGGTGGAAGTATATCTTGTCAACAATCTGCCAGCTACAAATTCTGCTTCTTGCCGTTTGTTAGCGGGTTCTTCTTTGACAAAGTAATTGGTAGGTTCTAAGCAAAGTTCCTTGATGCTGTATGACTGAGTGCCATCTAGGGCAATAGAACCACGGCTTGTTTCTGACAACTGAGGGCATTTGTTAGCCAAACCAGTGCCTCGAATTTGTTCGTAAGTAAGTAAGTCTCTGCTGTTAGTAGAGGGTGCATCACTACAAGCAGTGATTAGCCCTAAGCATAAAGCTAAGAATGCAACGATTAAAGCGCGATACCTCATGGTCAACCTCAATGTCAAAAATTAATATCTAAAGTTGTCAACAAAAAGAATACAGGAGTATGGCTTACACCACGATCTGCCAAGGAGTTCTAATCGGATATAAAAAAGCTAACTAATGGTAATAAAAGCCAGCTTTTTCTTCCTGCTTCTTCCTGGAAGTGTCGGCACGATCCAGTCCACAGGCTAAAACGGTCAATCTAACCGCTTCTTTACTTAGATTGAGCGCATTATCTTGAGGAGTAGCAAGGGGGTTTTGCTGTTGGCAACAGCGGCGTTGCCCAAGATATTTTGTATTATGTATGTATGTGCTACCACTACGTAAAGCCCATTTTTTAATTGGGAAATCAGCCAGATCATACGATTTTTTTTAACTCAAAATCAAAACACTCTGATTGGAAACAAGAACTTATTGATCCCATTTAGCTGTAATGGGGTTTGTCTTGCACGTCATGGCTTGGTTTTAGAAGCGATCGCAATAATTTTTGAGGAACAATAGAAGATGACTGGGATGGTGGGGAAGAATTACCAACGACCAGCCTAAACTGGATCACTAGTACAGGTTGGTGGAAATAAATCACCTATTCCAGAATCAGTACCTTTTTGCTGTAAAGACTTTCTGGCTAATCTTAGGTAAATTTGAGTTTAGCCTGTATATATGGAGAAATGTGCATGAGCAATAATAAGAATTCTGAATTCGAGCAACGGACAGATAAGTTACAGGTGATCACAGATGTCGTCAAAGATGCCGCTGAAGTTTGCCAAGGAGATGTAACGGCGCTGTTAGCTTTGTTGCGGCAGTTAGAAAAGTTACATAGAGAGATTCGTGATGGAATATTTCAAGATAGTTTGCCAGATAACCGTCAAAGACTTTACTCACTTCTCAAAAATATTGAGTCTGAAGGGGGTTGGCCTTATATTGAACGTATGCGATTACAATCATTTCTAGTAAATTTGCCTGTAGAAGTTGGCGACAAATAATCTGTGATCAAAAACCATAATCATCCGCTTAATAGTGATAATTTCTGGAAATGGTAGGTGTTAGGGTCTTAACCAAGGGAGTAGGGGAGTAGGGAGAATATTTATCTTTCTTTTGTCTTTTGCTGATGAATAATAGTTAATGACCAATGACTAATGACCAAATAAAAGGGGTTTTAATGGCTGGTATAGTCTCAATTTCCCGCAAGGATTTAGCCCAGAGGCGTAAAAAATTACGTCGGCAACGGCAGATGAAAATTATCCAGACTATTTGGCGAACATTGGCCGTGAGTGGTCTAGCAGGTGGATTACTCTGGCTGATTATCCAACCAATGTGGGTGCTAAAAGCTCCTACACAAATAGTCATGACATCGGGTCATCAATTGTTATCTGAGCAGACAATTCAGTCGCTGCTGGTGCTATCTTATCCCCAATCCTTGTGGCGAATTGAACCTTCTGCTATTGCCGAAACATTGGAACAACAACCTGCGATCGCAAAAGCAACTGTCAGTCGTCGTTTGTTTCCCCCTGGTTTAGTCATTGAAATCCAGGAAAGATTTCCAGTGGCAATCACTCACACCCTCCCGTTATCAGAAACAACCACCTGCAATACTCAACCCCAATCCTCAGATAAATCTGCTGCAAAACCAACACCACCATGTCTGCAAAATAGTAGTTCTCAGAGAAAACAGACTGATGTGGCTTTACTAGATGCCAGCGGGGCTTTGATCCCCCTGGAAAAATACACTTCCCTAAATCCTACTGGTAAATTACCCAGTCTTAAAGTTGTGGGTTCACCAGAACAATACCGCCCTTACTGGACTCAAATTTATCAAGCTATCAGTCAAAGTTCTGTGAAAGTCATAGAAATTGATTGTCAAGATCCCACAAATTTAATATTGAAGACCGAACTAGGAAATGTGCATCTTGGTGTACCCAATGCCCAACTACCTCAAAAAATCAAGGTACTGGTTCAAATGCGGCATTTACCTGCAAAATTTAATCCTGGACAGATAGCATATATTGATCTGAAAAACCCTGACTCTCCATTAGTACAAGTGAATCAAATAAAGCGGATTAACTCCCCAGATCCCTAGTCAACTCTTGCTTGTTTGAGGAAATCAACAAGTTTTCTACGGATAAAAATATTTGTTAGTTTTACAGATAAGCAGTCACGCTTTTAAAACAAACATTGATATTGCCAAACATTAAGTTTTTCCGCCTTCAAGCTAAAAGAGTAGACAGTAGAAGGCAAAATTTGGATCTATAAGGTGCAACCATCTGTGATAGTGACATTTACTAACCATCTGAAAATAACGCAGATAAAATTTAGCATCATGTATCTTTACAACTACTCTGGTTTGTTGAGAATTTAGAGTGTAGAGTTGCTTTTACTCTGCTAAGGTGTATAAGAAATACTTTCATCTGTGGATGAGAATCAACTCTAAAATCAGACAAAATGCCTTTTTTAAGTATTTTAAGTCATAGAAAGGCACAAATTATACAATAAAAACAAAAAAAAGCAGTAACTAATCCAGAGAAGGAGAAGCAAATTTGTAAAATTGATCACTAACGAGAATTTTCGGTAGAAATAGTGGGAGGATATTGAGCATAACTTTAACAAAGACATACGGGGACAAACCAGCAACGTAGCATTGAAAATATTAATGTCTAGATCAAGTTATATAGACCGTTATTCGGACAATGCTAGGTATACTTTTCTAGAATTAGTTATGCGATTATTGCCTCTGGCACTGCGCTCTGCGCGATCGCCCAAGTTTAACACTGATTCGATAGCTAATTATCTCACATCCAATCCTGTTGGATTAGGAAGCAAAGAGAACAATAGAAAACAGTGCCAGAGATTGTGCCAGTGTCAAAATATTGTTGACTCTTAAGTAAAGAAAACTCGAAAAAGTCGTTTATCTACCTTTCACAAATCCAATGACACTTGATAATAACCAAGAGCTTACCTATAAAAATTCCCAAACCGTGGGACAGCCAGGGTTATCTTTGGCAGTTAATTCCAACAACCCCTTTGGTAGTTCTGGGCTGAACTTCGGACAAAGTAATGATAGTAAAAAGATGGTTGAAAACAGCCGCATTGGTGAAATTGTTCCTGGACGAGTCGCCAATATTAAAGTGATTGGTGTCGGTGGTGGCGGCGGAAATGCTGTTAACCGCATGATTGAATCTGATGTCTCTGGGGTTGAGTTTTGGTCAATTAATACCGATGCCCAAGCTCTTACCTTAGCTGGCGCTCCCAGTCGATTGCAAATCGGACAGAAGCTGACAAGGGGTTTAGGTGCAGGGGGTAATCCTGCCATTGGTCAAAAGGCAGCAGAAGAATCTCGCGATGAGATTGCTACGGCTTTAGAAGGTGCAGACCTGGTATTTATCACCGCCGGTATGGGAGGTGGCACTGGTACGGGTGCAGCCCCAATTGTGGCAGAAGTGGCCAAAGAAATGGGTGCTTTGACTGTGGGTGTAGTTACTCGGCCATTTGTGTTTGAAGGACGACGACGCACCACCCAAGCTGAACAAGGAATTGAAGGATTAAAGAGTCGGGTAGATACCTTGATCATTATCCCCAATAACAAGCTGTTGGAAGTGATTCCTGAACAAACACCAGTACAAGAAGCATTTCGCTACGCTGATGATGTCCTGCGTCAAGGGGTGCAAGGTATTTCTGATATCATTACGATCCCTGGTTTAGTTAATGTTGACTTTGCTGATGTACGTGCAGTCATGGCAGATGCAGGATCAGCATTGATGGGAATTGGTGTGAGTTCTGGCAAATCTAGAGCCAGAGAAGCGGCGATCGCCGCGATTTCTTCACCATTATTAGAATGCTCGATTGAAGGCGCAAGAGGAGTTGTTTTCAACATCACTGGTGGTAGCGACTTGACCCTACATGAAGTAAACGCTGCGGCAGAAACAATTTATGAAGTAGTTGATCCCAATGCCAATATTATTTTTGGCGCAGTAATTGATGACCGACTACAAGGAGAAGTCAGAATTACCGTGATTGCCACTGGCTTTACAGGTGAAATCCAAACCGCACCACAACAAACCGTGGCAAATGTTAGACCTGTAACTCCTACAAATACCAGGAAACCAACACCACAACCAACTGTTAATCAACCAAATCCAACTCCAGAACCCAAGGAAAAACCAGCATTAGATATTCCTGATTTTCTCCAACGGCGACGCACACCACCTAAAAATTAAGTGATTGTAGATTTGAGATTTTAAATTAAGTTTGCAGTCTCAGTTCTAGGTTTTGTGCTGTATACAATTTCTTAGTTTTAGGGTTTATCACCAGAATAGGGGTTGGCAACTGAAGTGCTGACCCCATATTTTGTCTGTTTATTTTTGTATTTAGGACTTTCTGATAATGAAGAGCTAAATTTATTAAAAATCTGTTCATTTGCTGGATTTATAAAGTCTGACGCACCCTACTAATATGCTGTTTTTCCAACAACAGTGAACAATAATCTATTCGTCTAGTTATTGTGGGGTTGGCATCTTGCCCACCAGAGTATGCTTGCGGGGAGGAGGTTTAGTATGAAACAGTTATTAAATAAAATAATCATCAACATTAACATCCAAAACATCCGATTTAGTAAAAGGACATAATTCAGGAAAAGTAGTTAAAGCGAGTTGAGTTTCAACAGCAGCAGCTTTACAAGCTTCTTGGTAACATTCATCAAATACAGCATCAAAATGACGTTTGAGACTAGGACTATTTTTAAAGGTTTTGTTTACAGGACTTACGCAACTGGCATATTAGTAGGGTGCGTCAAACTTCATAAATCCTGCAAATAAACAGATATTTGATATCTGACGCACCATAAAATAGATGTTTGGTGTGACACTTGCGTAAGTCCTAGTTTAATCTGCGAGAGTGTTCAATAATCGTATAAGACCAACTAGGAGAGCGTTTTTCTGATTGATATTTCCATTTGAGTAAATGTTGTAATACGCGAATTAGATTACTTTCTAAAGCATCTTTTTCTTTGCGACTCATCCCTTCAATTTCTTCAAGTAAATTCTCAATATCTAATTGTTCTAATTTGCCTTCTTTCAGTAAAATAGCCGTTTGTTCTAACCAGAGATTAAAGTCAGTTTCGTAGAGGGTTTTTACAGTTAACATGGTATAAATACTCCTAGAAATAGCAATTAGGGATAAAAATCTAAATCGAAAATTTCAGCTTGAGATAAAGGGCAAGATTCAGGAAAAGCATCAAGAGGTAATTTAGTTTCCTTACTTGCAGATTTTCGAGCCATTACATAACATTTATCAAAAACTGTAGCTAGATAATTTTTCTCTAAACTAGGGCTATCTTCAAAAATAAATAAGATTTGACGACGTTGTTCATCAATAGTAGATAGCCAACTATTAGATTGATTTTCTGGTTGATATTTCCATTTTAGTAAATGCATTAATAAAATGATTAATCTATTTTGTAATTCTCGTTTATCACTTTTACCCATTGCTTCAATTTCTTCAATGAGACTTTCTAAATCTAATTGATTAAAATTTTGTTCACGTAAATGCTGTAATGTAGTTTCTATCCATTGTTGATAATCAGTTTCATATAATGTAGGTTTTATATCTATTTTCATTGTCAAATCCTCTTAGAAACAACAGATATATCTATTATTCAATAATGCGGAATAAATGAGAAAGCTTATACCAATTATACCAACTAAATATTTATTTAGCTTGGTTAGAGTCATGGCTAAACTTCCTCATACCTCTCTGACTGCTATTGCTATTACTTTTTTAGTTATCCAATTTTACCGAATCAAAATAACTTTTCCTGTTACCTGTTTCGTGCTTATACCTGCTGTTCTAGCCATTGAATGACCTGATGAGCAAGGTGAGTACCATCTAGGCGATCAATTTCCCGAATTCCTGTAGGACTGGTGACATTGACTTCTGTGAGGTAGCCACCAATAACATCAATACCAACGAAAATTAAACCGTCTTCGCGTAATTTGTTTGCTAATAAAGCACAAATTTCCTGCTCTCTGGGTGTAATCTCCGTTTTAGCAACAGTACCGCCTGTAGCCATATTATTGCGAAAATCACTACCACTGGAGAGACGATTGAGCGCCCCTATAGGTTCACCATTGAGCAGGATAATTCGCTTATCTCCCTCTTTTGCAGCTGGTAAATAGTTTTGAACCATCACTGGTACTCGACCTTGGAGGGTACTTAGTTCGACTATCGAGTTAAAATTGCGATCGCCTGATTGCAAAAATAAAATCCCCTCCCCAGCTTTATTCCCCAGTGGTTTGAGAACCGTTGCACCCTTGGCCTCTACAAATTGGCGGATCACCTGTTTATCAGCACTGACAATTGTTTCGGGAATACATTGGCTAAACTGGAGAGCATACATTTTTTCATTTGCGGCTCTAATCCCATTGGGATTATTAATCACCAAGGTTTTATTTTGGTCAATATAATCCAGAGTGTAAGTTGCATATAAATAAGCATCATTAACTGGTGGATCTGTCCGCATAAAGACAGCATCCATAGTTTCTAAGGGGGTGAAAGAGCGTTCTCTCAAGCTATACCAAGGATTTGCCGCTATCCAACGCCCCTCCACCAACTCCACTGGTACAAGTTCCACCTGCTGAAGCAAAGCCCAAGCTTTTCCTTCCACTACACTCAACAGGTTTGTCTGTGTCACCCAAACTTCATGTCCTAGTTGTTGTGCAGCTTCCATAAGAGCAACACTAGTATCATGACCAGGGTCAAGCTGATGGATAGGATCAATAATAAAAGCCAGTTTCACCCTCTTTACCTCAATACCTGGAAATGTAATTGTTATTAAGTTTAGTTGATTTTTTGAGTGAGATTACTGCTTACTGCTATCAATCCTCACCAATAATTTCGTGATCGTACAAGCCCCCAGATTTATCCGTGTCATCAATCCAAAATCCAAAATCAAGGCTGGATGAGGGGCAAAATCCGCCCCAGAATTCCCGTCACCGGAATATTTTAACTAGACACTATTAAGCTAGTAGTGGGTCTAATTTACCCTGACGATCCAAAGCATAAATATCGTCACAACCACCAATGTGTTCATCATTGATAAAAATTTGAGGTACAGAACGTCTACCATTTGCTTTTTCAGCCATTTTACTTCTGGCTACCTCATCTCCATCAATGGTATATTCGAGGAAATCAACTCCCTTATTTCTCAGTAAGTTTTTGGCACGAATACAAAATGGGCAAGTAGTCCAAGTGTAAATTTCTACTTTTGCAGTCATAATATTCTGATTTTGAATAAATACTTTTCAATTTTAACCAAAACTAAAAAATACTCTTATTGTCACCAATGGGTTTTGGCAGGGGCATGGGGCATTAGATATTTTTCCTACACCCCACACCCTGTTTTCAGTTAACAATCGTCGTCTACAGCATATTGAATCAACTGGGATAGACGCTGGCGTAAGGTTTCCAACCCTAAACGCTGACTGGCAGAAATAAACACCGCCAGAGGAAATTCTTCCCTTGCTAAAGCCAGGGCTTCGCTATCGACTTGATCGATTTTGTTAAATACAACCAACGCCGGACCCGGAGTTATGGGCATTTGAGCGAGAATATCCCGAACTGAACGAATGTGACTCAACCAAGCAGGATGGGATAAATCCACTAAATGAATGAGGGCATCTGCTTCTGTTACTTCCTCCAAGGTGGCGCGGAAGGCATCCATTAAGGAGTTAGGTAACTCGTGAATAAACCCTACTGTATCCGTAATTAGGGTTTCCTGTGGTTCGTTTGTATCCGCATGGGGAATAATTAGGCGGCGTGTGGTGGGGTCGAGTGTGGCAAAAAGTTGGTCGGCTGTATAAACTTCGGCGTTAGTGAGGGTATTGAGCAAGGTAGACTTGCCAGCGTTGGTATAACCCACTAAGGCAACTGAAGGAACTTCCCGATGTTGTCGCCGTTGACGTAACCGACAACGATGTGCTTGCAATTGGTTAACTTCTTGTTGCAATCGAGATATACGCTTTTGAATTGCTCGCCGTTCCGTTTCCAGTTTGGTTTCACCAGGTCCACGGGTCCCTATCCCACCCCCTAGCCGGGACATACTTCTACCTCTGCCGGTGAGTCGTGGCAGCATATATTCCAACTGTGCTAGTTCGACTTGTAATTTACCTGCACCAGATTGAGCGCGTTGGGCAAAGATATCTAAGATTACTTCTGTGCGGTCAACAACTCTGACACCTATTTGCGCTTCTAGGTTGCGGACTTGAGCGGGTGACAGGTCGCGGTCAAAAACCACAAGATTGGCTCCCAGGGTTTGGGCTGTGAGGGCTACTTCTTGGACTTTGCCTTCACCAATGACAGTTTGGGGATGAATGCGCGATCGCTTTTGTTGTAGCGTCTGCAAGACATCTCCACCGGCTGTATCTACTAACCGCGCTAGTTCTAGTATGGTGTCTTGGAACTGTTGGGAAGTCATCTTATCTGTTAATACCCCAACGATGACGACGCGATCATGGTCAGCGTCTACTTCCTGGGCGATATATTCCCGACTGAATTCTGCTTCTAGACTTTCCACCAAGTCCAGAAAATCCTGGTCGGCGATCGCATCTAAACTTAGAGGTGGCGATACGCTGGAATATAGGTTTGCGTCTGGGATGGTGATTCCCGATGATTGAGTTAAAACCAATTGTTTGCTATTGGCTAACAAATGAGCTAAATAAGCTTCTTTGACGTACCCAGTTGAACCCCCACCCCTTCTAGTAAATCCCGTGCCGGTAATATTGAGAACTACTAGGGCATCTAACCGTTGTAGCGCCATCGCTGTCAGTGCTGCCTCATTTGGTGGTTCTGCCTTGAGATGGGTAGCTATACAACGGATACCGCTCAGACGTTCTGCACCGTAACGGGGCAGTTCTAGAGGTGGAATTTGGGTTTGACGTGGAGTGCCTACCCCCACCCGGATGACTTGTCCGCGACGGTTGAGGTAGGCACATATAGGCTGATTTAATTCCGTGCTAATTGCAGCCAGACGTTGGGCGAACTCTGGTGTGGTAATGCGATCGCCCGATATACGCTGGTGGTACAGCCGCTGTAGTTGTTTCAGCTGGCTGGACTTTAAACCTTGGAGATTTCCGAAGATAGTCTCTATAGGCGTTTCTGACCAGTAAACTGGCCCCCCCTAATCTTTCTATATGTTCTATATGTTTATTTTACAACAAGGTTTGGGTTGGACACTCTATCTTTTAGGAGATGATCCAAAATGCAACGGTGTCAGGTGGTAAACTATGGATCTTCTGGAAATACCCATTTTGGTGGTTCCATCATTTTTTTCTTCAGTCTCTCTTCAGCCATTTCTAGCATTTTGTCTAAAGAAGTCTCTTCGATAAACTTAGAAACGGCTTCTCTAGATTCGATATTCGGACATTTATCACCTAAAACACACCCGTTAACGCAAGCTTCAGCGCAGTTAATTGTTTGCTCCACAGTGAATTCCCTCTCTCAAGTACGGCGTTATTATTGTTAATTAACCCTTTAGATAAATATTACTATTACTATTAACGTTGTAGGTCAGTTATCACTGTCACCTGTCGGAGTAAGTCAGGAGTTACAGGAGTTCAGGAGTCAGGAGTCAGGAGTCAGGAGTCAGGAGTCAGGAGGAAGAAGAAAGAAGGAAAAAAGAAGGAAAAAGAAGGGATTAATCTTTCTCCCTGCTCCCCTGCTCCCCTGCTCCCCTGCTCCCCTGCTCCCCTGCTCCCCTGCCCCCTGCTCCCCTGCTCCCCTGCTCCCCTGCTCCCCTGCTCCCCTGCCCCCTGCTCCCCTGCTCCCCTGCTCCCCTGCTCCCCTGCTCCCCTGCTCCCCTGCTCCCTGTCACCTGTCACCTGAACACTCATGTCGGAACTGTTAGCTAATACTGGAACGATCGCTGCTATAGCTACTGCTGTTGTCCCTCAACAAGGTAGTGTGGGGATTGTGCGGGTTTCTGGTGATCAAGCATTAGCGATCGCTCAAACTCTATTTTCTGCACCTGGAAAACAAGTGTGGGAAAGTCACCGCATCCTTTATGGTTACATCCGTCAACCCCAAACAAAGCAACTGGTAGATGAAGCTTTGTTACTGATTATGAAAGCACCCCGTTCTTTTACCCGTGAAGATGTGGTGGAATTTCATTGTCATGGGGGAATAATGGCTGTACAACAAGTATTGCAATTATGTTTAGAAAATGGTGCGAGATTAGCGCAACCAGGAGAATTTACATTAAGGGCGTTTTTAAATGGACGTTTGGATTTAACCCAAGCGGAAAGTATCGCAGATTTAGTTGGTGCAAAATCACCCCAAGCAGCACAAACGGCTTTAGCTGGGTTACAGGGTAAATTAGCTCAACCAATTAGAAATTTACGCGCTCAATGTTTAGATATTTTGGCGGAAATTGAAGCTAGAATTGATTTTGAAGAAGATTTACCACCGTTAGATGAGCAAAGAATTGTTTCTGAGATTGATCAAGTTACATTAGAAATAACTAAGTTATTAGCCACAAAAGATCAAGGTGAATTATTGCGAACCGGGTTAAAAGTAGCTATAGTTGGTCGTCCCAATGTGGGAAAATCCAGTTTATTGAATGCTTGGAGTCAGAGCGATCGCGCTATTGTCACAGACTTACCCGGTACAACCCGTGATGTAGTTGAATCTCAGCTAGTTGTGGGGGGAATTCCTGTACAGGTTTTAGATACAGCCGGGATTCGGGAAACAGCAGACCAGGTAGAGAAAATTGGCGTAGAGCGATCGCATCGTGCTGCTAGTGCGGCTGATTTGGTATTATTTACCATTGACGCTTCCGCAGGTTGGACACAAGCAGACCAAGAGATTTATGAACAAGTAAAACACCGTCCGGTGATTTTGGTAATTAACAAAATTGATCTGATTTCAGCAACAGAAAAACAAACTCTTCAATCTAAAATCCAAAATCCCAAATCCAAAATTGCCACAGCCGCAGCCCAAAATAAAGGAATTGACGGTTTAGAAACTGCGATTTTAGAAATAGTCCAAGCCGGAAAAGTGCAAGCTGCTGATATGGATTTAGCCATTAATCAAAGACAAGCCGCAGCTTTAACAAAAGCAAAGATTGATTTAGAACAAGTACAAAAAACAATTATCGACCAATTACCATTAGATTTTTGGACAATTGATTTAAGGGGAGCTATTTATGCATTGGGAGAAATTACCGGAGAAGAAGTTACGGAATCAGTTTTGGATCGGATTTTTAGTAGATTTTGTATCGGAAAATAAATAATCATAGTTATACCCTCTCCAGCCAAGGTTTTCGGGCTTTCAGTGAGTAGAAAATGAGTAGTATTTTTCTAGAAGTCTGGACACTCGCTGTTTAAAATTTCTGGGTGGCAGTAGTACATCAATACCGTCTGTACCGTGTCGCCAACCCAAAGTGCTACACGGTCAGGAGTTACTCCAGACGCGATCGCCAATGTGGCGAACGTATGTCTGGTAGCATAAGGTTTCAGGTAAGGAATTAACTTTTTATCGGCTAGTGACTGAACTACACCAGGGTAGGAATAGTGATTTGATAATTGCCCCTTCCAAATTATTTGGAGTTTTACCGACTCCATCGGCTTCCCATTCCAGTCTGTAAAAATGAGCCGTTCCCGATCAGGCGGTGTTGGTTTTATCTCTAAAAGCAATTTTTGAAGTTTAGATCCGGTGGCAGCGGGAAAAATGCGCTCGACTCCATTCTTTGTAGATTTGGTAATTCTGTGAAGGTTGCGAGATTTATTGATTTTGATTCTTGTACAGTCGTCGTTTACGTCTCCCCATGTCAGCGCGAACGCTTCACCAGGACGACAGCCTGTGTAAAACATAAATTTAATCAGGGGTGCATAGTAAGAATATTTAGAATCTTGCTCAAAAGCTTTGATAATCAAATCCCTTTGTTCACTGGTGAAAGCTTGGTGATCCTTCCCTCTTTTACGCCTTTTTTCTTTCATCCTTAATTCTGTAAAAGGATTTAAGGTTATCAATTTTGATTTGACAGCCCAGTTGCAAGCTTGCCAAAAATGATTAATTAAAACAACTACCATTTTTGATGTAGTGTTTTTTAAAAGCCAATCCCTGATTGCTACAGCTTTGTCTATATCTGTTGTTGGCAATTTATTTATATATCTTTTTACAGCTTTGTATCTGTTTAATATAGTGGTTTGTTCTATTTGGGTTTCTTGATAGTCAGTAAATTTATCCCACAATTCTGATAAATTAGTAATTTTATCAATTTCGATTTCTTTCTTAGCTTTTTTCTTATTCCCAAACTTATATCGCTCAAGAGTGGGGTCAAATTCATTCAAGGAAATCTCTCTCTCTATCAATTCCCATCGGGTATCTACTATTGCTCTGTTAGCTTTAGTATCCTTGAGTCCGGTGGACAGGTAGAACTGCTTAGGGTAGCCGCCAACCCTAAAGCGGATAATTAATTTTTTACTCTTAGGGTCAACGACTACAGCCATGATTAATATTCCTTGAAACTGAGATAAATCCTAGATTCTGATTGCTTGGGAGGTCTACATATATACGGGGAACTTTTCTCTAATAGAGAAAATCCCTTCTCCTCCATAGACTCGACGACCAAATCAGCAGCGTTTTCAACTTTATTAGATGCAGCCCAAACTCGAATTTTTATCAGTTCAGAAGCCGGGTCTGGAAGTTTATCATTCCTTTCCCACTCTTGATTTTTTGAATTCCAAAACCATCCCAAACGGTTTAGTTCTGAATACAAATCATCTTGATTATTGTGGGGGAACGTGAGTATATCGCATCCCCTAGAATATTTTTTAGTCTTCTTCATATTGATTATCTAAACTTCGGTAGTAGAGAATATTGAAAATGACTGATAAAGACCCTGTTCTTTCTATTCGACTGCCTTCATCAATAGTGTCTTTGAAGTTTGTTTTTAATGTCGGGAATTCACCGTACAGAATATCTCGTTCACACTTAATTATGTAATCTGCTATCTCCAGTAGTTCCCCTGTCGAGAGCTTTTTTAGTTGCTCTGTTTGATAATGTTTATCCATTGAAATCAACCTCAAATATTCCCTGTTGACCCTTCACGTAAAAAGGTTGTTCAATCGCCTGAATTTCATCCAATATCATGGCGAATCTTCCTACCTTCCAGTCGCCTACAAGCTTTTCATTTTCTGGTGTTTTATAAATTAATTCCTGAGTGATTTTCACACAGTTAACTAACCGTACTTTAGCCACCGCTTTCCCCCGTGGTAAGTCCTCAAATGGTACTGGGTCTGATTCCGAAAGCATAGGAATTACAGGAAGCGAATAATAGTAATCCCTGTATGGAGTATTCATTGTCTTTGCAGCACAGATTAACAATTCACCCCTGTATGATGTATACCAACTGCGGGTTTCTATTGACTTCGCTTTGATGGCTATTAAACTAGCCCAAGGTTGCCATAAACTAAGTGCTTTCATGATAGAAATACCCCTGGTGTCAGGGGTAAATAAATGTTTATCGTAGTTCTACTAAATCAAAAATTCGTTCTAACTTTCCGTCTAAAATGCCAAGACTGACAATCAACTGACTGTTTGAACCAATGCTTGATTCTTCCTGTTTCTGAAGAAAATCAAAAATCTCATCTAACTTAGATTCAAGCTGGGTAAGTTCCTGCCAAATGGGTGCATAATCCCAAGATGGATCGGGTGTTGGTCTATCAGTCATTGTCTAACCTCTATTAATTGGTGAACGAATGGAATTAGTGAGAAGAGAATATTTTTTGGCAAGAAATAGAATGGCTTGAGAATTTCTACTTTCCCGTGCCACAAGTAAGCCTGTAAAACTAATCCAATTTGGTCAGAATTAGCTTTGTTATCTGGCTGCTCTTGAGCTAAACTACAGAAACTCAGAATACTTAAGAGTTGCCCTTTATCTAGTCGCTGGAAGAATGATCCATAAAGTTCTTCCAGCCTTTCAATATGTGGGGTAAACTGGTGGTTTTTTGGTAGTGCGACGTAAGACCTTAATGGTTTCATGCAGCCTCTTTATCTACTGATAATTGTTCGATTAACGTGCCAGAAAGGTGGTAGGCAAGTTCTAGATATTCCTCGCCAGACAAATCATCAACTAACTCAACAACGTGCTGGGAAATATCGTCAAAGCCCCATTCTTTTACCTGATAACTAAGATTAGTTTGCTCTCTGTAGGAAATGTTTAGGAGTGCTATTAATCCCGTAATTGTTGTTTTTGAAAGCCAAGAATCTATCTGTCCCGCTATTTCCCAGACTAAAGGCTGTTCTGGTGAATGCTGTCGTTCTGTAATGGGATTTTGTTCTGAGCGCAATACACCAGCGAACCATTTAACATCAATTGCAATTCCACTGCTAACAACTTTCAAGTATTCATCATGGCTTCTATCTGGGTTGGTCATACTCAATAATCTGGCTAATAATTCCTTCTGCAAAGATGTCAAAAAGCCTGAATTAACCATGTATGAGAGCGGTTTGTCCTCTGCCGGACGGCATGGGAAGAAGGAAATTAAGGGTACTTTTCCATCAAGGAAAATATGATGGTAAGGGGTTGCTTGCTTCAAAATACCTGTTGTAATCATTGCTGCACCTAATATCTGCGTTAATAGATACGTTGATTTGTGGTGATTGCAGACATACAATCACCGATTGGGTATTGCTCAACTAGTTGGTTGAGTAGATGTTAGGAAGATTGACCTGTTAGGGTAGTAGGAACAGGGTGACGATGACGAAGATAGTGGTAAGAACTGTTACGGAAAAGATGAACGGGTAGCGATAGAAAAGAATAACCAAACATCCTACAAAGTCGAGGCAGGTTATATACACTTCGTCAAGAAATCGTTTCATTATTGTCTCCTGATTCTTCTTTGTTGAGTTCAACGATTAACTCATCGGCTTTGCGAATTGCTAACTTGGTGGCGTTAAAATGTGTAAGTGATGGATTAGAAAGAATTCCCTGTAATGCCTTTCCGGCGAAATATTCTTTCTTTGTTAATCCACATTCACACCCTAGAGGAAGGGCATTATCATCTTTTTCTGTTGTCACAATCTCCTGTTCCTCTTGAGAATCAGAGTTATCTTCTTGCAAAGAGGAAATATTACTGAAATAATTCCGGAGACGCTTGAGGAAGGAATAGGTTGAATGAGTTGAGAGATATGTGTCAATAGACATTATCAAGAGAAGTTTTTCGTTGGAATCATTGTCATAGTCAGACAATAATTTGTCAGCTTTAACCCTATATTCCTCTTTGATTTCTTCTGTTCGGTTATCCCAGACATCCCCTGCTAATTTTTCAGCTTCCAGGATCAACGGCACAATTCCAGATGCTATGTATTGGGATTGGTAAAGTATCTTGGCTAGTAAGTTTCTATCCATTGGTTTATACGATGATTGACGCGCTGATCATACGAACAATTTGGCGGTTTCTAACAAGTACGTACTCTTCTAAATAATTCACTTCTCCATTACAAATTGATATTCTTTCGAGCCATGTAGAACTACATCCTTTGGTGATTGGCTCATCAAGTCTATATAAGCCTGGTTTTAACTCTCCCTCAATCACTCTCATTTACTTTCATTGGTTGGTAATTGGTAATTGGTAATTGGTAATTGGACAATCACTTTTATAATTCGCTGCTGGTAGTTCGTTGATATTTACCTCAGTGGCTGGGAGGCTACCACCTCTCCCCGATTCGCGCTTCATATTTATTTGATTGTCACCGGGGTGCGATCGCCCCGGTTTTGCTCTAGTTTTCCGCTGGTTTAAATCTGTCGGGCAAGTCTTCAAGAGAGCATTTTAGAATCCGACAGAGGGCTTTAACTTGCCAAATTTGTAATTCAGCTTCAGAACGCCCTTTTTCCCAGTTCCTGACAGTATGCTCACTTACTCCGACAGCATCAGCAACTTGTTTTTGGGTAGTCCCTGATACTTCTCTGAGGTTCACGAGTGGATGCCGATATATTTGTTTTTCCATACTACCGTAAATTGCTTTACTCGTAAAGCGGTTTACGGTAATCTATAAAAAGGTTACTCATAACCGCATTTTCATTTGATGTATTGGCTTTGTTTTGAGCAGTCCGCCTAGACTGCTCATTCCTAGACTCTCACACCCCCAAAGCGTTGATAACTGTAGGTCTGATCGGGGATATAGATTATTCCTTACTTCGGATACAGTACCTATCCACCCATAGACAGATGAAAAACTGACACAAGAAAACCCACCGAGTAGGTGGGCATCAAAAGGAGGGTTTATGTAATTACTCAATATTTAGTTCGGCTCTTAGGTCATCCAGTGGGGATGCAGAGAGCATGGGTGTTACCTCAATGGTGGCTTCTTGTTCTTCTGGTTCAGCCTCTGGCTCAGGTTCTGGCTCATCGGAGATAAATTCAACTCGTAGGCGAATCTTCCCTTTCTTCCAGCCACCGCCAGACTCCAGCAAACAATGAGCCTCCCCGCCGTTTCCCAGGCACTCCACAATATATGTTTCTCCCCATCCTTTTCGGGTACTTAGCCTCAATGCACTGAACAGTTCATGAACCTGGTAAGTCCTCGACCCTTGTTGACCAACAATTCCACCAACAAATACAACATCACCTTCATCTAAAATTTGTCCCATTTCAGTTTTTCCTCTAACAACAAAGCGGGTTGGCTGCAACTAACCCGCCTTATCTAGAATTCCCTATTCCCCGTTCCCTATTACCTATCTCCTATCTCCTGCCACCTATGATTCCAAAAACAGCAATCATCACCCAACTCGAACGAATCGCCCGCAACAACAAAGATGGGAAGTTAACCCACCACGAAATATTAGTCATCGCTCACGGCATCCTTAACGTTCTGGATGACGTGATGGACATCGACATCAATCACATTAATGAAATTAATCTTTTCCTAACAATGATGACCAAGAGAGCGCCGCACCATGCTAAGTGCGTGATGGCTGATCAATGCCTATCTCTCCTACGAAAAGGAGGTGAGGGAAAAAAGCCCGAAACGCTGACACCAGACAACTTTTAAACAATTCTGGGGACACTGAACCCAGCCCCGACGACATTCCGTTTTAGACAACGAGAAAAAAAATAAATTTTTTCGAGCGAGTTTTGAGAAAAGTTGACCACATCGACCACAACCTTTACACAGCAAGCTTTTCATCGACCACCAAATCGACCACTCAATCGACCACGGTTGACCACCAAATCGACCACCAGATGTGCGCTTAAACAAAAAACAACATCCATCACAGGACAGAGGTAGTAAAATGAGAAGTACAAAAAAAACCGAGAAAATTGCAACTTTTCCCGGCAATCCATCACAAAATATTACACCTATTATAGCACCAGAAACCCTTGAAACGCAACATACACAAGACTTTCTGGACATAGAAATAGAAAATTCTTGTCAAACATTAGAGGAATTCAAGTTAATTGTCAAAGATAGTTTCTTGAAAGGTAGTGGCATCGCCCCCGAACTTTATGCGGAGTCCGTTGAATTTTACAGCGAGGTAGAGTTTGACCCCTGGGGGGAAGCAACAACACCTATAAACGACTTGCTGAACTGGCAACCCTACAAGAAGTCATGGTCAAAGAAATGGGGTCCAGGTATAGAGTCTCCAGAAATGAAGCCGAAACTGTTCGCGGCCATTCTCAGGAATGAAGATGGCACGGTTTGGCAAGGCATAGTCAGCATTCCCGACAAAGACGCTGGCAGGCCATACCGATATCTAGCACCAAAAGGAAACGGCGATCGCTTATTTCGTCCACCAGTACCCAAAACTATTAGAGAAAAAACCTCTCATGCTTATGGGGTAGAAGTTCCGTTAGATGGTAGTTTCTGGGAGTGGCTAGAGACAGCTAAACTACCCCGAATCTTGACTGAAGGCGCTAAAAAAGCACTCAAGCTTCTGTCTCATGGTTACATCGGCATAGCAATGTATGGCTGTGACTGCGGTGGCAGGGAAGCACCTACACCAGATATCAGTAAATTAAACCAAAGTGGAACGACTTGGTTATTTGCTCTAGACCGTGATTCAAAACTTTCTACAAAACGACGGGTACAAGCTGCGAGAAAACGTTTAGCTGAACTTTTATCTACTCAATCAGTAGTTTGTATAGCTGACATTGAATGGAGCGCCAAGGATGGGAAAGGTGTTGATGATTTAATTGTTAGCAAGGGAATTAGAGCATTTGATTTAGCTTATTCTAAGGCGATTGCTACGACTGAAAAACAGACTAAATCCGGTGGCTATGATGACTCGATTGATAACGAGAAAACACAATTACCAAAGCAAGCTGAGATTGCACTAAAACTAGCTAACAGGTACAAGGGAAACTTGAAATTTAATGATAGTCGGAATACTTGGATATATTATTCTCATGAAACTATTGGAGCTTGGGCTGAAGTTTCCGATACATTCATCGAAAGATTAACTTTTAGATTTCTGCTAGATGAATATAGTGCAGCATTCAGTAATGGCTATGTAAATGGGATAGCCAAACTATTAAAAACAATCTTGTTTGTGGATGATTGGAAGGAGGCAGACTCCAAAGAATTTCTACCATTTGAAGATGGGGTATTGAAGATATCCACAGGGGAATTATTACCCCATTCCCCCGAATATCATTTTACTTGGCAGCTACCCAGAACCTTTGCGAACAGTGGCGTTTGGGACAATATAAATCAATTCCTTGATGACGCTACCCAAGGTGATAAGAACAAGAGAAGGATACTTGAATGTTTCTGTAACGCGGTATTAAAAGGACGTTCTGAGCTTCATAAGTTCCTGTACCTGTTGGGTAGACCGCGTTCGGGTAAAGGTACATTCATGAGACTGTTAATCAGTCTAATTGGCAAGAAAAATATCGTAGGAACTGATTTAAAACAGTGGAATGAAAGCCGATTTGAAACTGCTAGAGCTTATGGTAAACGATTAGTAGTATTTTCTGAGCAAGCGCCATACCCTGAAGATATTTCTAAGTTTCTAAGCCTGACGGGACAAGATCCACTGAGACTTGAGAGAAAAGGTAAGGATGCAGATGAAGATTTTTATTTCCCTGGATTAACGTTGATGTGTGGTAATTTAATGGCGTTCTCAGGACAGAATTTAAACGCTGTTTTAAAGAGAATGATTATGGTAAAGTTCGACAAAATTGTTACCGAGTCAGAAGTTAAAGACTTTACCCCATTATTCGAGCAAGAATTGTCAGCTTTTACCGAATATTTATTAGCAATTCCTGATGACGAAGTAGCCGCAGTATTAACAGGTAAAACTCATCAAATGAATGAGTTTGATGCTTGGAAAGAACGCATGAAAAACGATTCTGTAGCTAGTTGGTTAAATTATCACCTCATTGTTGATCCACTGGCTAAGACCTATATAGGTAACAACAAACTTGAAACAGCCGATGGGAGGAAACCCACAACATTCTATGGCAGCTACACCAAATACTGCCTTGAGTCGGGTGTCCCTCCAATGGGTAGTCCTAAGTTCTCCCCAAACCTCACCAGCTTGTTAGAGTTCTTGGGCTGGCCATTCGTAAAAATAGAAACCAATAAAGGTACTTATATCGAAGGGATACGATTACGCACTGACGGATTTGACGACCACATTCCGAGTTTAGATATGATCTTGGGTCAGAAATTAGACCGAGATGAGGTCGATGACGTAGGTAGTGGTCGATTGAGTGGTCGATTTGGTGGTCAACCACAACCCTTACCCAGTGAGGATAGTGGTCAAGGTGGTCAACTTTTTGAAAAACTAGCAGAAAAAAAAATAGATGATTGTGTCGTCGATTCCGACCACTTAACACAAGAGCAGCATTTAGAACATCACGAACCCGTAGCTGTTCAAGCCGTACCTCAGAAGGAAGAAAGATTTGAGATCCAAGGTTTTGCCTATGGAGATAAGGTAGTCATTCTCAAGCATGAACAAAAACCAGAGATTGTAGGTTCGGTACAAATCATCAACCGCTTAGGTAATAGCACTTGTAGGTTTGAGTCTGGCGAGTATGTCATGTCTTACGAGGACATCAGGCATTTTGATGAAACACCTAGTACACAACTAGTACAGCCAGCCGAACCGGCACCCATTGATAAATTTGCTTGTCCACAGCCGGACGAATACTATAGAGACTTTCCAGCCAAGCCATTTAAATTCACCATAGACACCCACTATGGTGCGTGCGAAGTGACCGCTAGACCGTTCAAGAAAATCAAGTCCACTGGCGAATCCGAAATCCACCTACTTTATGAGATGGATATGGGGAGGACGGCAGAACGGGTCAAATGTAAATTAGAGAAAAAAGTGATCCAGCGTTTGTCCCAGGAATCAGCCAAGAGAAAAGCACTAGAAGAGGCTGTAGCCAAACAGTGGGTGAAGCGTGCGGAAAAAGAAACCTATCGCGTCTTCCGGGACGAAAATTGGATTGAGAATTGTAAGTTAACCGTCGTGCCGAAGCATTTTCAGCAATTCTTCATCTTTGAAACTCCAGATGGACAGAAAGTACACTGCACGGCGGGGATGTTTGAGCCGATGCCGAAAATATGACTAGCAGATGGAGATTAGCCGCCCGTGCGGCAATTCAAAAAGCTCTTTCTCAACTGCCTGAGAATTGCGATCGGGCCCAGATGAAAAAAGCCATTGATTCCGCTTATCCATTTGGGATGAGAAAATACTGGCCATATAAGATTTGGCTAGATGAAAGAAGGCATTATTTTTATCAATTGGGTATCCCCACGAGGACAAAGCGTAGTCAACGCAAAAAAACCTGGGGTGAAGCATGGCTTTGTTTCCCCAGGTCAGTTAAGCTTGTTTGATTTTTAGTGCGATCGCACTCCAACTTGGGAAAATGCGATCGCACAACTTACTACAATTTTTGGATAGAAAACAGTTCAAACCTTCACGGGTCAATAGTTTCACGGCTTACCAAAACAGCGCAGCGCAAAGTAAAAAGCGATCGCATTTCCGGGTTGGAGTGCGATCGCCTCCCTATCCCAAATTAACCCTTGGCATGAGAAGCAAAGTTACACGAATACTCAACCTGCTCAAGTCTATAGGTGAGTAATTCTAGTTTGGAGATGATTTGGTGTTGTTCCTTCAGCGACTCCTTCAAATCTTTCTTCATGTCCGAGAAAATCTTCAGGATGAAACCAACTCCAGCTAATAAAAATGTGGCCACAGCAATATCAAAGGTCATCATCACATTTGCCCCGTAAATTCCCAGATGGTTAGAGTTATATCTTTAAAGTAAAAAGGAACATCAAACGACAGGCTATAGCTAGATTCAAACTTTTGAAATTTGCAAATAGTAGCTATAAATAATCGAATAAATTCAGATTCTCCAAGCGCGTATCCACTCATTCCTAAAGGTGCTTGTATGACTTGGGACAAGTATCCGGCTTTATACCAATCAGCGCGGCTGGAAGTGGCTAAACACCCAATAGTATTGCTATTGAATGTATGGATTATTTCGATACTTCCAATGCGTTGGATGATTTCACCATTTTGGTTCGTAACCGCATTTCTAGAAGCAAAAAATACTTGATTCCAGTTAGAAGCCTCGGAGAACATCTTTTGCTAAATTTAAAATTAAAACCATACGGGTGAAACCGTATGGATAAAACACCGTTATTATTACGCTGTAGCCTTGCCACCATTAGAAGCATTACTGACAATTTGAGGACTACCTGGAATGTTGTCTTCACCGTCATTGTTGGTCGTCATCATTGGTGTGGTTAGCAGCCATGCGCCGCAATCAGCAGGAGCTATCACCCCTTTCGTACTCATTTGAGGGCTGTACGGCAATGAGTATCTTGCTCCAGCCTCAGTTATGAAGTATGGGGGGCGGCGATCAGCCTTTGAAGCACCAGCAAAAATTTGAGAAAGAGCCTGTGTGACCATGACCAAATTAAAAAATTTTGGAAGTAGCAGCGAAACGCGCCTGTATTGTCCTTTTGCTGTTTTGCTTTCCAATAAAGGAACCTGCAAGCTTAGTCCAGTTTTGGCAGATGATGCTTTTATTCGTCCGGTTCTGCGATTAGCAGCTTTTCGGTTAACGGTAGTGGTGGCTGCACCCTGAGTAAGATCGTTGTAATATTTGGCAACTTGATCAGCGCCTTGAGTCCATGGGACACCACTATTCTCAAGGCTGGATAAATCTATGTCTAATTCAGTTATTCCGAAATAATCAAAGATTTTAGCTGACCAGTAAATCTGTACTTGATCAATAACATTTTTATATCCGCTGCGAGTTCTTTCCCTGGTTGTCGGGTTCAATGTGTATTCAGGAACTCTGATCTGAAACCCTAGCAATAGCATTGATCTATTAAGCTTAGGGGTATCTTTTGCCGCCGAAGTTTTTGCCATCTTCTACCTTCTCAAAAAAATAAATATTGGGGCATAAAGCCCCGAAACCCAATATTACGCAGGGGGGTTGAAAGCGTCCTTGGCTTCATAAGAGAGAACGCCTGTTGCGACATCAACGGATGGAGTCACAGGGATAACAAAACTACCCGTCATTGTGTCCCCTTCCTGGTTGTAAGTGTATGAAACACCTCCAGTGGTAAATCCTTCCTTTCTTGTTCCTTCAGCGATCTGAAACATAGCAACCAAAAAGTCTTGAGCGATCATAAATTAAGAAATTAATTCAGCTATTTATCTTTTAGCCTACGCCAAAAGCCTTGTCAATAGCGAGTTTCGGGGATTTTGAATCCCGATTTTCAACAGGTTAAGGTATTGAAAAATGGATTATTTTAATAATCTTTTTTGACCCTTAACATCAGCTAAGTAAACAGGCTTTTTGGGACGTTTATCTAATACACAGTACGACTTCGTGAATGTCACAATCCCAGGAATTCCCTGTACCTCCTGCTCTACTTTTTCCCCTAGAACTAATTCCTTCTCCTTGGGCTTGGGTGTAGAGGCATTTTGATTACCCAGGGGAATCAATAAATCCCAATCTGGCGTATGCCCTTGAAGACCCAAGACATCATCCACTACCCGACGGGCTTCTAATTCCGAAATAACCTGTAAATTGAATTGATACCCTCTCTCGTGGTCAGCGTAACTAAAACGCCTTGCACCCTTGCTAATCTTGTATGGCGTTTCACCGCTAAATTTTGCGATTATTTTTTCGGATAAAGTTTTCAGCTTCTCTAAAGCAATAGAGCTTGTTTCATTCATCAAACGGAATGATATTTGCATCTTGATGAGTGACCGAGTTTCATCTTTGGGTCTATCCTTAGTTAATTCTGTAAATTTCAAGTAAACATGAGGTTTGAATCGTCTGAACCTCATTTCTGTGGGTACTTCGGTTATCGCCCCAACGTCATACATAGAAATAATTTGTCGGGTGTTTAAAGCGCCAACTAAATTATTCTTTAAAAGCTCGGTATTGCCAGCCATGACGATAACTTCGTCATCATTCTTCCGATTAGGTTTTACTTCCAAATACTTCATCTTTCCCAAAACTGGCATATTCTGTTGTTTGTATGCCTCCTCGGCAATTTTTGCATCAAAAGTAGCCGCGGCAATATAACCAGCCTCCTGACAAGCATCCGAAAATTCTTCTACCGCTTCTTCTGTAAAAGCCTCCACATATTTATTATCAATACTCTCAATCTTGTCGTTAACGGCTTTGGAAAAAGACCAAGGCTTACTACCCTCCTTACCCCAAGCATCTATCATCTGCTTGAGCCTTTCATTTCCGAAAAATTTAGCTATTGCATCAGACTTACTCTTAATGATTTTGCGAACATTTATAAATAATTCTGTTAAAAGTATTTGAGTTCCTAACCGGAAAATACTACCTATTAATTGGTGTAAGTTTTGTGTAAACTCCTCTAAAAATTCCTCTCCAACATTTTTTAAAACCTTAGCGCCTAATGCTTCATTAAAGACATAGGTAATCGCACCGGGAACGAAGCCGCAAGCAGCATACCCCAGCGCATTTCCAACTAAACTCCCCGCCATACCTGCAAGAACTAGCTTTTGGGATTCGATGCTTTTTCGTAATTCATCATCCCCCGCGTTCCAGTTGAAATTATAAATAAAATTAGCAGTCTGAACTAGCCAAGCCCAACAACCACTTATTGAGAAATTAGGCAGAATTTTAGATAAGGTATCACCTATCATCCCTACTACTTTTTTTCCTAAATTCCAGGCTTTTTCAAATAGGTTGTTTCCTTGGGAATCCTTGCCAGTCGAATCATAGCCTTCTAGAGAAGTAACAGTCCTTTCTCCATATTGCGCGGTTACTTGTTGTCGTACCGCTATCGAACGCATTTCTGAAACATCAAAATTGATAGGCATTTTTTGTATATTTTAAATTAATTAATTGTATAATATATTATAATCAAAATTAAGGAGAATTAACAGTATTTTTCATGCTGATTAATAGTTTCCCTTCTTACCACAACATAGCACTAACTCTTAATAGGGAGAATTGTTATGGCATCAAGCCCCTAAATGTAAATAGATGTTTAGGCTTCAATAAGACTGCCGTGACGACCTTGCATGAGGCATTGTCTGTGATTTCTTTAAAAGCTAATGCTTGGATTAGTTCATTAGCTGAAGTTAAAATGCCCGAATTATTGATTGAGGAAAGTAAGCAACAGCAAGCCACTAAAATACTAGATATGCAGTGGACTTCACCACGAAAGCAGATGAACGTATTTTTACTCCAAAATCAAAATACTCATCTACTTGGGTCAATAGCTATTCTCCATCCTTCTGGATATCCTTATACCCAATACAATTTGATGGAAATGTTAGATACGGTAAACGACCGTTTTCTAATAAGTAATGATTTTGATTTGGGGGTAGAGATTGAAGATGTGGGATATGGATATCTTGATAAAACAGATAAAATATCTGTTTTCGGGTCAGTGGAGAAAATTGTCACAGCTTACGCTCCAATAACAACAACAATAAACGTATTAGGAAATAATCAAGGAAGTGAAGAAATGTTAGCCCAAAGATTTTTAACATCTATGTTCCAAATTGCAGAAGGAACTCTAAAACCAGGGTTTACATCTGGAGGGGTAAGCTACAATTACAACCAGGCTAATGACACGATGGACGGTAGCTTTACAATCCCAGTAACGCCAATAGTTAACACTCAAACGGGGATAGTTTCTTACGTGGCTAAGGATGCTTTTAACCCTCCCAGTAGCGGTGGTGGTTCTACTCCCCAGAACACACCCCCAACTAATATAAATTTGTCTAATAGCACTATTGACGAAAATTTAGCACCCGGTTCTACTGTGGGTGTGTTTAGTGCTACGGGCGGTTATGGTTCTAATAGTTTCACCTATAGCCTGGTTTCTGGTACTGGTGATACTGATAATGCGGCTTTCACTATTACAGTTAATGCCTTAACTATCAACAACTCTCCTGATTATGAAACTAAATCTAATTATTCCATTCGGGTACGAGTTACCGATGGGAATAATTTGAGTTATGCCAAACAATTTAGTATTACAGTTAATGATGTGAATGAAACTATAATTTCACCCATAATCAAAATTTCTGGTGATATTAATGGACTAATTACTACTGGCACTAGACAGGATATTACAATTACCAATAATGGAGCAATAACAGACGAAAATGGGATTACTTTTAACGACAATTCGATATTAATAGAAAGCCCGTCTACGGGGATTGACTTAAATTCTGATTTTAAAATTCAGTTTCAGTTCAAAACCACCCTTACCGATATAGTTTCTTCAACAACAATCTTCGACTTTAGGCAATCGGATCAATTTACTACCCCTAGAATCAGCCTGGGATTAAACCCTGACACATTTGAACTAGAAATGAGGGCTATAATAGATTTTGAGATTTTGAGATTGCCAATCACTTCCGATACTTTATTGGACTGTAGTTTTGAGAGAATTGCAGGAAATAATAAATTAACAATAAATGGAATAGAAAGTAATGTTTATTTCTATAACAACGATTTCTGGGATACGCCAATAATTACCGTGGGGAATAATATTGGTGGGAATTCGCCTTTAACCGAATCCACAATAAACAATATAGAATTGACGATTTTTTGATGTTTTCATTATCCATCTATAGCATGGATGGATAATTTCTACAGGGATAAAATAATGACCAAATATGGATGGGTTGCACCCGCATTCAATAAAGGAAGGGAAGCTAAAAATAATGCAGATAAAATATTAAATCCTGTCCCGCCTCAACCGGGATTAAAACCTGTAGGAGGTGATTTCTATGCGACACCTCCAACACCTCAAGAACCAAATTACGATGATATTTTCTCCGACACTCCTATCGGATTTGATTTTGATATTGTCAAAGATGGGTGTAATTTTGGCGTTCAAATAACAGGTTCAATCGCATTCATCAAATTACCCTCCTTCCAATTTGTCTGGAGAGATCCAAAATGTAACCCAAGAGAAGAACCATTTGAATTACCGGAGGCTGTTGCAGTACCCTCTGAATCAAATAAATATTGGAAATTAAAATACACGCCATATTTGGCTACCTGTCGTGAGGTTAATCCCAGTCGCTACCCAGAACTAATAATTGATGGCTACGGATATAACTTTCGGAACAACAACCTTCAAAATTCGGAAGCAAAGTTTTTGCTTGTGGTGGACATATTAATAGTAGAAGGTGAAGTTAGGCAACAATTTGTTGGAGGCATAGGGACGATATTCTACTGGAGAGGTTCGATTACTTATAGAGCTAAAAAGCAAGATTATTTAGCTAATTTTCAATACGAAGGAATCGAATACAACATTTTCGGGAATGCTTTATGGAGCAAGCGAACTGAGGTGATAGTAAGGGATGAAACAGTAGAAGGCGTTTATAAAGCTATTAGAACAGATTCAGGTTGGGACGTTTCTAACTTAGGAGGAGATGATGATGATTACTTGAGAGGAATTCCAGGGATACAAAATTGGGATTTTTATGAAATAAATCCAGTGGGTGAAATTGACCCTGATGAATTAGAACAAGCAATTGTATCTTTAAACAATGAAAAGAGAAAATTCAGGGAAATCCTTTTCTACGATATATTTAGTAATCCGACTTGGACACCACAGAAAGGGTTGCAAGGATTAAAATATAAATATATTGATGGGGATGAAAATATAAATTATGCCAATCCTTTTATATACAAAACTATTCGAGCAGGGGGAGAAACTTATATTTATTTGAGTGATGGAGTCCTAAATAAATCGAACATTCCTCAGATAAACTTTGAAATAGATTTCGATTGCGACGTACCCAAACCACCTGCACCATTACCACCAATGAAAAAAGATTGCTGTGAAGAGATATTAGCCCGATTAGCGTTGCTTATTAAGCGAGTCGGCGATTTACCTGCATTCGTACCAGATAATTTTACTAATTCTCCACCCCAAAGAAGTAGAAAAAACTCTCTAGCTGAATTGATTATTTGGAATGCAAAACAGCTTGAATCTATCAGTGGAAAGTACCCCTTAGAAATCAAAATTCAAGATTCTGACCCCGAAACAAAGGGGAATCAAGAAAAGGTTATATCTTTACCAAATCAAGCTGAATTATTAGCAGATATTTATCAAGCCGTATTACTTTCTAAACAGATAAACGAGGCGTTGCTACCTATTGCGCTCAAAACACTAGTAGAGACAGGTTCTATTAAACTTACTGCACTGGCCACTCATGATTTAGCTTTTGGAAATGCAGATTTCCTCGGCTGGGATATAGCCCATACAAAGGACAAGGTGAAGTTCTCATTCAACCCCACAGGCAACCCCAACGACCCTATGAGCAAGTTGCTTGAACCCACCGAAGTGGAAGTCAAAGGTTACGAGAATAAGGACAAAAAAGACTTTAGAACCTGGGTAGTGCCTTTATTGCGGATGGCATCAGCATGGATGGCGCAAAATTTTAGAAAAGTACCTGATGCGGATTCGCTGAAGGCTACTTTGGGTAAGACTCCAGACGGAATTATTGAGGATGCCGAAATAAATAAGCCAGAAGAGGAAGATTTTGATGTCTTCGTTAATAATGTGGAGTTGGGCTTCATCTCCGAAGCTGGCATTACCGATACTCTCAACCCCTACGGACAGCCGTTTGATGAACGTCCCAAGATTAGAGAATTTGGAGGTGGTGACGCGGTGACTGATTAGTTAATGAGAATTTTTGATACTTTTAAAAATGTGATAGCTCTTGGGGAAATAAGGCGATCGCACTTTAAAAATATTGTTTTTTGAGTAGTTGATGAGTAGAAAAAATTTGTGTAGAGGCTAAAGTCACAGCAGAGAAGTATTTAGTGTTTTAGTATCGGAAAATAAGTTTTCAGTAGATCAACATAATTAAAAACCGCAAATCCTTACTATACAAGGATTATAAAATGTGTATCTTAATAGTAAAATAGTCAAAAACGTATTTGCAGGAAATATGACCAATCAATCTACTATCCCGGTAATTGTCAACGGTGCAGCTGGCAAAATGGGACGTGAAGTAATTAAAGCAATTGCTCAAGCACCGGATATGATTTTAATGGGCGCTCTTGATACTTCACCGGAACATCAAGACAAAGATGCAGGAGAATTAGCCGGTTTAAGCGAACCCTTGGAAGTTCCAATTACCAATCAGTTAGAGCCAATGTTGGGCTATGTAGCAGGAGAACGACAGCTACAACCAGGGGTAATAGTAGACTTTACCCATCCAGACTCAGTTTATGACAATGTACGCAGTGCGATCGCCTATGGCATTCGTCCAGTGGTGGGAACAACTGGTTTAAGTCCTGAACAACTGAAAAATTTAGCCGATTTTGCCGAAAAAGCTAGCACAGGCTGTTTAATAATTCCTAACTTCTCCATCGGTATGGTATTACTACAACAAGCCGCAGTCACAGCATCCCAATACTTTGATCATGTAGAAATTATTGAACTGCATCACAACCAAAAAGCCGACGCACCAAGTGGTACAGCTATTCAAACAGCCCAATTATTAGCCGAAATGGGTAAAACCTTTAACCCACCCCAAGTAGAAGAAACAGAGAAACTACCAGGAGCAAGAGGCTCTTTAGCCGACGAAGGGATTAGAATTCATAGTATACGCCTACCAGGATTAATTGCCCACCAGGAGGTAATATTTGGCGCAGCAGGACAAATTTATACCTTACGCCATGATACAAGCGATCGCTCCTGCTATATGGCTGGAGTCTTACTAGCAATTCGCAAAATCAACCAGCTAAAGTCATTAGTATATGGACTAGAAAAAATTCTATGACAGGCAAGAGGCAAAAGGCAAAAGGCAAAAGGCATAAGATAAATATTGCACCCTCCTCTCATCCTCTGTTACCTGTCACCTGTCACCTCTTCCTCCTAAACTCCTAAATCATGCTTGTTCCCCTCACTCGCCAAAAATTTGAACAAATTATCCCCCTCATAGCCAGTGGGCCGCAGTACAAATACTACTGGGGAAAATTTAGCAATGTGTTACAGCGAATATTAATTTCTGTAGTGACTGTAGTTGTAATTTTTCTAGTAAAAATCTTGTTCAAACTAGACTTTGGGCTGATTTTTGTATTTGGTGTATTTGGCGCTTTTTTTTGGTTGTGGTATCCCGTATTTCAAGCCAGTATCCGTAATGCAAAATGCCGCCGTTACAAGTACAGCGGCTTTTTCCGAGGAAGAGTCTTAGATTGGTGGATTACAGACAAGTTGACAGGTAAACAAGAAACCGTCAACAACAAAGGTGAGTTGGTAATTATTGAAAATCGCGAAAAACGAATTAACTTAGAAGTAGGCGACGATACAGGCTTTAGAATCGAGTTTGATGCACCATTGCGTCCTGCTCACAAAGCGATCGCACGTGGTCAAATCGCAGAAATGATCCTCATGTCAAGTCGCCCAGATTTAAGCAGCATCGAAGAATTTAGCAATATTTACATCCCCAGTCGTAACCTCTGGGTGAGCGACTATCCATTATTGCGACAGGATTTATTTAACGAAGTCAGTCTCCGCTTACGAGAAAACCAACAGGAAAAACCTCGTCGTCGCCGTCCAGAACGACAAAAGTATCAAAGAGAAGATGATTATTAGGGAACAGGTGACAGGTGACAGTGAAGGAGGAAGAATTAATTGTTCTCCCCCAAACCCACAATTTAATTCCCCCCATTCCTATCTTGACCATAAGCTTGCCAAGCTAAATCAACCAAACCATCAACAATTGCAGCAGCCACAACTGCATTACCCTTGCGGCTATCAATAGTAATATAAGGTACTAAAGATTCTTGCAAACGTTCTTTATCAGCATCCACATTCACAAATCCGGCTGGAGTAGCAATTATCAAAGCTGGTCGAATTTCCTCAGCTTCAATTAAATCTACAAGTGCTGTTAGGGCAGTTTGAGCTTGACCAACCACAAAGATTCCCTCTGGATAACGCTTCGCCAGGGTTTCAATCCCCCAAGCAGAACGAGTTTTTTCTTTCTGCGGACGAGTCAAAGCTTCCATGCTGCAATACACAGGATTTGCAAAGGTATTTTGAATGTCGTAGGCGATACCTACCTGTACCATTGGCACATCTACCACAATGGTAGTCCGTGCTGCTAGTGCAGCTGCTCCTGCTTGTAAAGCGTGTTCCGAAAAACGGATCAAAGACTTATATTCAAAATCAGATGTGGCGTATATTACTCGCCGGACTATCTCATACTCTGCTGGGGAAAAGACATGATCGCCAATTTCACCATCAATGATTGCCAAGCTTTGAGCATCAGTTACGTGCCATTCCATCGCTGTTAAGCTTCTCACATATCAGCTTTCAGCTTATCATCAGAAGGCAAAATTGACACATTTGGCGTTGGTATCCTACACCTATTGTCCTTTCATATTCCTACTGAGCCGCAAACTCTACTAATATTTGTTCTGCTTTTTGGCATAATGTCTCATGATCTTGAGAACTACTAGCCAGCAAACCCCCCCATTGATTGATGTCACCAGTGTTATATTCTAAGGGCTTACCATCAAAATGAGTAAATTTACCACCAGCTTCTGTTAAAATTAGTTCAGGAGCCGCCATATCCCAATCTTTGGGTGCAGACTTACCAGAAAGAGAAATGTAAATATCAGCTTGTTGTTCAACAATAGCAGTAACTTTACAGCCTACACTCCCAATTGCTTTTTGTTTTTGACAGGGTAAATTTTGGAGTAAATATTCTAATCTTTCGTTACGGTGGGAACGACTGACAACCAAGGTTAAATCTTCCATAGATTTGTCAGCAGGAACTTTCAAAGGCAAAGAACCATTAACGGTTTCCACAAAAGTACCACCGCCTTTTGTCGCATAATATAATTTCTCCGCTTCTGGTATTGCCACCACTGCTAAAATTGGCCGTGTGCCTTGAACTAAAGCAATGTGAATTGCATATTCTCCAGTTTTATCAATAAAGTCTCGTGTACCATCCAATGGATCAATTATCCATACCAAATCGGCAGAATTTTTACCATGTTGGGTTTTATAAGTTTCTTCACTGATATAACCAAATTCTTCATTACCGAAAGCTGCCTGTAGCTGGGATAAAATATATTGACTAACAGCTACATCAGCCACAGTTACAGGCTCATTTTGCTTATATTGTACGTTTAAATTTGGATCTGGGGCTGTTCCTTGATAATAAGACCGCAGTAACTTAGCTGCACCCCAACCCACTTCACGAGTAATTTTTAGTATTTCTTGTAAATCCTTCATCAATTTATTCCTAAAAACTATGGATCACTGCTATCTGAAATCTATCCTACTCAAGGGTAGTTTAAACCTTCTTGTGTTGGGCAGGACTTACGCAACTGGCATATTAGTAGGGTGCGTCAGACTTCATAAATCCTGCAAATAAACAGATATTTGATATCTAACACACCATAAAATAGATGTTTGGTGTGATACTTGCCTAAGTCCTATTGGGAAAAGCCGCTGGTCATTAAGTATTTAATATTAGTATCAACTTTCCCCTTTTAGCAATGTTTAAGCACCACCTGAATAAACACAAGCTGCGTCTGATTGTATTAGGCTTGGCATCTGCATTATTAATAGCGATCGCTTCTACAGCTACTAGTATATATTTTTACGGTAGCACAAAGAGTAATTTTCAAGCAGATGCGGCAATTGTTCTGGGTGCAGCAGTTTGGGGAGACAAACCATCTCCAGTTTTTAGAGAACGGATCAACCACGCTATAAATTTATATCAAAATGGGGATGTCAGCACTCTTATTTTTACTGGTGGAGTAGGTACTAGTGATGAACTAGCAGAAGCGATAGTTGGTAAACGCTATGCTGTCAGTAAAGGAGTAAAAGCATCTCATATTCTTCTAGAAACCACATCTCGAACAACTTATCAGAATTTGCAAAATGCTTCAGAAATAGCTGCTGCTTACCCATTAAAAAAGTTTCTCATTGTTAGTGATCCATTACATTTAAAACGTTCTGTTTTAATGGCTAGAAATTTAGGATTAGATGCACACCCATCTCCTACACCCACTACCCGCTACCAAAGTTTAAATAGTCAGTTACCTTTTTTGATGAGAGAAACTTATTTCTACTTTATTTATTTGATATTTAAAATCTAATTTAACTTTGCATCCAACGGCGTGTACCAAAAAATTGACAAGATTTACCCGCAATATTGCTGGCTAATGCTAGTGCATCTGTAAAGCTTGTTTGTAAAATATAATGACAAAAAGCGCCATGAAAAATATCTCCTGCACCTAATGTATCAACGGCTTGAATTTTATCAACATTTATCAAACCTCTTTTTTCATAACTTAAATATTCTATTGGTTGTTCTCCTTGGGTAATGGCAATGTGAGGAATATTATAAGTTTGCAGATAGTTAAAAACATCTTCTGCATTTTTGCAGTTAGGAGGATAAAAATTAGTCGAACAAATGGCATAATCTACAAAAGGCAAAATTTCTTCAAATCCTGGTTTCCAGCTACCACCATCAATAACGACTGGGATAGCCTGAGTTTTAGCCTTTTGAGCAATTATTTTACTTACTGCCATTTGATGTCCATCAATTAAAACAATATCAATGTTTTCTAATATATCTGTGGTAATAGCACTAATATTAGCTTGTGTTTTCACCGCATTAATAGAAATTACTGCCCTTTCTCCTGTACCTTGAGTGACAATAATTGAAGATACTGGTGGTGATGTTTGTTTAGTGCAATCTAAGTCAACAATTGTAATTTGGTAATTTTCTAAATCTGTAGTAATTAATTGTGTCATGGGATGTAAACCCAGCACACCTAAAAGTTGCGATTGATTACCTAAGTAACTAAACGTAACAGATGCGTTGGTTGCTGGGCCACCTGCTGCTACAGTATAATCAGTAGCAACTAGTTTTTGATTATTCGTTGGTGGTGATTGGGCAAGGTAGATTAAGTCTAAGGTAATTAAACCTACAAATAATGCAGATTTGTTCATTGGTAATTAGTTAAACAGATTAGATGAATTATATAGCAGGGAACAGGGAACAGGGAACAGAGTTGAAAGTCTTTTAGTGTATGGATTTGTGACGTTAATTGTGTATTTCATTCAAGTGCATACCGCTATAGAATATTTTATGAATCAAGTTACCCATGACAATGATTTTTATGCTTGGACACAAGAACAAGCACACCTGCTGAGAACTGCACAATTTCATCAAATTGATTTTGCTCACATTGCAGAAGAATTGGAAGACATGGGACGTTCTGAAAAACGCGAGTTAGAAAGCAGATTAGAAGTATTAATTATGCGCCTACTCAAATGGCAATTTCAGCCTAATTTACGTTCTCGTAGTTGGCAATTAACTATCAAAGAACAACGTTTACGGTTAGAAAAACTACTGAAAGAAAACCCCAGCCTTAACTCCTATTTAGCAGATTCTTTAGAAAAAAATTATCAACTTGCTATTATTAGCGCCGAACGAGAAACAGGATTGTCTTCATTTCCTGAAACTTGTCCTTACAGCTTAACAGAAATCTTTACAATAGAATTTTTACCCACTGGTATATAATAAACATTATACTAGAATAGTAAAAATTGTTTTCTGTTTGGAGGGGAATAAATTATGTTCAAAAACATGGCCATGGATGCACTGGGTTTGAGTGATATTGGTGCTGTAATTAGACCCGAAGATTATAATAAGGTTGATAGTGATGATTATGTAATGCATGAAGAGGGTGAAAAAATCTATTTTCTGATTAAATCAAAAACGGATGAATACTGTTTTACTAATTTAGCTTTGATTCATCTTGATGGCAGTTCTGCGGTGAGCAAAAAACGCTTACTGAAAAGGTTTAGTTATAGTCACCACATTATTAAAGATGTGAAATTAGAAACCGCTGGAACGATAGATATGGATATCGAAATCAAGTTAATAATGGGTGATCAATCCTATTCTATTGATGTTGCTAAAACTTATATTGCACCCTTGAAAGACTTGTACAAAGCTTTACTAAAAATTTCATCTATTCAACGGGAAAACTCCCTCTATCACCAATATGCTCAAACTAGCTTAAGTACAGCAGCCAGCACAGTCAGTCGTTCTACAAATACATCTAGTTCTGAAGAACAGTTTAAGGCTATTAACTGGTATGCGTTTAATTGGTTAAAGTATGCTCATGAAACTTATGTACGTAAGGATTTTGGTGAGATTTTTGAGAAGTTTATTAACAACTAATTGATATACAGCAGAATTGAGGAGTCAGAAGTAAAAATCTCTTGCTATCTAGTACAGGTTAGCGTAAATAAACCTACCATTCTCAATCGCTAAAAAGCTTACTCCATAATACTTTTGACTTTTGACTTTTGACTTTTGACTTCCGCCTTGCGGTACTAGGTTTAGATTTAGATTCTGTACCTCCTTGTTCTGCAATCGGCTGTATATTGTAAAATGTAAAATATTTTTATGCAAACTGAACCAAAACCAGGGACACTATATATTGTCGGTACACCGATTGGTAATCTGGAAGATATGACTTTTCGGGCTGTACGAATTTTACAAGCGGTGGATATGATTGCGGCAGAAGATACAAGACATACGGGAAAATTGCTGCAACATTTTCAAGTGAAGACTCCCCAAATGAGTTATCATGAACATAACAGTAGTAGTCGCATTCCTGAAGTGTTGGAATATTTGCAATTTGGAAAAGCGATCGCACTGGTAAGTGATGCGGGAATGCCAGGAATTTCTGACCCTGGGTATGAACTGGTAAAAGCTTGTGTTGATGCAGGAATCACTGTAGTTCCTATTCCTGGTGCAAGTGCTGTAATTACTGCTTTAAGTGCGGCTGGACTACCAACGGATAGGTTTATTTTTGATGGGTTTTTACCCGCTAAGAGTCAACAGCGACGGGAATATTTAGAATTATTATTACCGGAATCGCGGACGTTGGTTTTTTATGAATCTCCCCACAGGTTGCGGGATACATTACAAGATTTGGCAGATATTTTGGGGAGCGATCGCACAATAGTTATAGCACGGGAGCTAACTAAATTATATGAAGAATTTTGGCGGGGGACAATAGCCGATGCGATCGCCCATTACCAGCAAAAAGAACCCCAAGGCGAGTATACCCTGTTAGTTGCCGGAATTCCACCCAGTAAACCCCAACTCACAGAAGCAGAACTCAAAGCCGAATTAATCCAAATCATGAAACAGGGAATTTCCCGTTCCCAAGCCAGCAGACAATTAGCAAAAGATACATTAATTTCCCGTCGTCAATTATATCAGTTAGCCCTGACCATTGACTTAGATTCTGAATCTCTCATGACCTCAGAAGTAAGAATTCAGGAGTCAGGAGTCGAGAGTCAGAATGTTTGAGAAATGGGTTAATTATCAAAAATCCAATAGGTATTGTTGGCGTTAGCCTGAAAAAGCTGAATGCTTACCCTCCGAATAAAAAAAGAACCAGGGAGAAGAAAATATCTAAACTGTTGGATTGAGAACATCCACTGCAAAATTATTACGAATCAACTAGATTAAATACAAATAAGCCCAATTAAATATCTAAAAATCCTAAATCTCAAACTTGCAAGCTATTAAGCTTAAGAGCAGATGGTTTTGCTCAGTTTGAGGCTAATATTACAATGGAGATTATTGAGAAATTGAGGACAGACTCAGAATGACCCAAGTGGTTCTAGGAGAAAACGAAGGAATAGATTCAGCCCTGCGTCGGTTTAAACGCCAAGTGTCCAAAGCTGGAATTTTGGCCGACGTTAAGTATCATCGTCACTTTGAAACCCCCCTGGAAAAGCGCAAACGTAAAGCAGTCGCAGCTAGACGGAAACGTCGTTTTTAATAAACCTATTCGGGTTGGTATTGGCATTGCTTGAAAAAATTAATTGCCACAAGCAAAATTGCTTTACCATTTTCTTAGAAAAAATTAGCCAGCTGCGACGCACTCCTTATTGGGGTGTAATATTGTTTTTAAGTTTGTGCGAAAGCCTCGAAACTTGGTTAGATGGAACAAGCGAAAATCGCTATCCATCAACCAAAATCAAGCCGCTGGCAAACAAGAAATTAAGCTTAATCAACAGACCAGCTATTACAACGATTCATAGCCTTTTCTACTCCCTGTTTTAAGGTGAGTTCTACACACTCAACCACAAACTCCAGCACCAAAGTCATTGATTTAGTTTCCGCCGCCGAAAACCGTCCCAACACATGGGAAACAGTCTCGGTATTATCTTCATTAGCTGCACCCTTGGGTTTACCAATACCAATTCTTAACCGAGGGAAGTTTTGCCCACTTAAATGTGAGATAATGCTTTTCATGCCGTTATGTCCACCAGCTGAACCAGACAAACGCAAGCGAGTTTTCCCCAAAGGCAAATCCATATCATCATAAATCACCAGAACCGACTCCGGCGGTGATTTATACCAACTTGTTACCGCTTGCACTGACTGTCCTGAACGATTCATATAAGTTAGCGGCTTCAAAAGACGAATTTTACCGCCACCAGGTGCAGTCCCTTCGCCAAACTGTCCTTGAAATTTACGATTTTCTGCCAGTGGAATTTGCCAAGCGCGAGAAAGGGCATCTATAGCTGCAAAACCAATATTATGGCGAGTTTGGTCATACTTAGGTTCGGGATTCCCCAACCCGACAATTAACTGAGGAATCACCAAAGCCGCTTGGGTAATAGCTTCTGTCATCCGATTTTGGAATTTGGAATTTGGAATTTGGATTGACCCTACGGATAAATCCGGAGGCTTTTACCACCAAGGAATTATTGGTAATGTCCGCCATACAGTATTTTCCTAGCTGGTGGGAGTAGAACCAGCATTATCTGGCTGGGCTTTAGCAGATTCAATTTGCTTAGGTTCAATTTCAGCTGTAGTTTTTACAGCTTGTTCTATTTGTTCTGCTTCCCGTTTAAACTCATTTTGAAATTCATTAGAAGCTTCTTGGAAACTGCGAATGGTTTTACCCAAACTCCGACCAATTTCTGGTAGTTTCTTGGGTCCAAAGATTAATAGCGCCACTACCATAATTACAGCCATTTCTGGCAGACCGATACCAAATATATTCATTTCAACCCGCCTTGAAACTTGACGTTACATCCGTAGTTTAATCAATTATTAGGCTTGATTTTGTGATGACAACTGACAACAATCAAAAACCCGGACAAGCCGGGTCTATGGTAACTTGTGATCCAAGTTATGATGGCTGTATAGCAATTAGCCGCCTAGACTGCGCCAATCAACAAGCACATCCTGAATTAACAGTGACTTATTGTAAACTTGCAGAATAATTAGCAAAAACACGAAAAATAAGCCCATAAAAACACCCATTACAGGTGTTGTACCCCAACCTGGAGATACTTTACCATACTCAGCATTTAAGGGTCTGAGGATATCTCCCAACCTAGTCCGTTGTGCCATAGTTCACCTAAGATCAGTTGCCAAAGCTTTTTTAATCTTCTTTTACATTCCCAAACCCTTACAGGGCTTGGATTTTTGGATGGAATCTACCTCTTTCGGGTTGCCCCAATAACAGGTTTTAGGATTCTGATTTATCCGTTCTATATACTACCATTTACTTCGTACCCACCTACCTGAGATATCATGACTTCTGCTATTTAGTTTAAGTTTTGTAATATTCTATAAACATAGCTCTCATAATATAACTCTAAATTTATGGACTTAGAACCCGGTTTAGTGCTTGGTGTTTCCTTTTGTGCGATTCTAATTGCAATTACGGGCATGGCAGTTTATACATCTTTTGGACCTCCAAGTAAAGAGTTAAGCGATCCTTTTGAAGATCACGATGATTAGAAACGTTTATTAATTTGATATTATGGTGGGCATTGCCCACCCTTCGGGAAGTCAAAAGAGTTAAAAATTTTTTGTCTGATAGCGTGGCGTGGCGTAAGCCATATCAGGATTTACAGGATTTAAGGATGTACAGGATTGTATTGAATGATTGTTTGTTGGGAGTTGCGGATTTTTCGAGGATGTTTTTACATGATTGGTTTTGAATGATTATAAACCATCTCAAAATTACCATCCTGAAAATCCTCAAATCCTGGCTATCCTGATATGGCTTACGCCACGCTACGCTATCAGACAACATTATATTTTTGATCTGATCTCAAAACTCCCAATTTTCCAAGGTGCGATTTTTTCAACTTCTTCATTTACCTTCTTTTCTAATAAGTCAACTGCTTCTCCTAACCTAAATACATCACTTTCTAAACCTAAATCTGCTGTTTTCCCGTGACATTCATAAAAACGGATGATGAATTTTTGCTGATGATCTTCACTGGGTTTTAAAGCCATTACAATTAAATTATCTGCTGATAACTTGAGAAAACTTTGATTTTGAGAAATGCTAATTTCCGATGTTTGAATTTCTGGATTTACTAACACCTGTAATGGTGTATTCAACTCATAACCTCTTTTAACTGTATCTGCTTCTTCCCAACTCCCGATATGAGGGTATAAAGCATAGGTAAATTCGTGTATTCCTCTATCAGCTTGAGAGTCTGGCCAGTGGGAACTTCTCAGCAGTGTTAAACGGAGTTGATTGGTTTTTGCATCGTAACCATATTTACAATCATTCAGGAGGCTACAACCGTATTTTCCGGTTTCTGTGTCTGCGGTTAAATCTGCCCATTTTAAAGCTGGTACTTCCCATTTAGCTTTTTCTGTGGGTGTTTGGGGATTTGTAGAACGACGAATAGCACCACAGGGAATTTCATAAGTGGCAAATTCGGCTTCGATGTTGAGAGGGAATGCTGTTTTAACTAATACGTGATTTTCTTGCCAATTTACAGTAGTATTAATTTTCAAAAGAGGTGAACCGATTTGTAAAACATAATCTTGAGAAAATTCTGATTTTCCCAGTTGACGCACTACTCGCAAACGTTGTTGTATTTCTCCATGTTCTAGCCATTGAATTGATTTTAATTTGGTGGGAGGTAGGGGTTTTGTATTATAATCAGGGTCGATATTCCAAGCGTCCCAATATTGTCCACTATCTGCAAAAGCTTGAAGTTGATTTCCTGCACCGTTGAGAATTTCCCGTTGTTGGGTTTTATCAAAGACGCTTTCTAAGTCTCCGGTTTCGGGGTTGATTTTAATTTGCAGATATTCGTTTTCTAATTTCCAGTTTTGGGGAAGTTGAGAATTTTCGATGTTGGGATTTTCAGATGTTGGACAAAGCCAATATATTTGATATCCTATTGATGGAATGGTTGCGAGAAATAATAGAGAGTTTTCGCTTTGTTGGGAGAGAAGTTGGTTTCCGTCAAAGTCGTAAATTTTCCATGTTGGGTTAATGTTACCCTCAGAATGGAATTCTGGGGCTACACAAACAAAGTCCACCTTCGCGGACTGGGATTCTGTTATGATGTTAGGTAGAGTAACGCTGACGACTTCGCAACGTTGCCAATTGAGAGAGTTAAAAATTATGATGGGTATGCTGTTGGGTTGGGGTGGTTGTGGTAAATTGATGTGAGATGCGATCGCTCTCAAGGATTCATCTAATATCTTCGTTCCCACCTGTTCCACTTGCTGCCATTCCGGTAAAGCGTCCTGGTAAACTTGAGTAATGGAAGAACCGGGGAGAATATCGTGAAACTGATTAAATAAAACTTGCTTCCAAGCGGTTTCTATTTCCGCGTGGGGATAGGTTACACCACAGGTAACAGTTGCGAGAGTTGCGAATAACTCAGCTTGATATAATAGATGTTCAGATTTGCGATTCCAGCGTTTTTGGTCTGCGTGGGTAGTATAACAACCGCGATGAAATTCTAGATAAAGTTCATCTTCCCATATTGGCAAATTTTGGGGCAAATCTTCAGATTGAGACTTTATGTGCTGTAAATAATGTTCTGCTGTTGTAAATTCCAACTTAGGAAAAACAGGAGAATGTTCCCAACGTCTGGCTATTTCCAACATATCACGAGTTGGACCACCGCCATGATCACCGACACCGGGAAGCCAAAGAACATCTTGTAAACCGGTTTGAGTTTCCCAATCACAGACATAATTTGCCATTTTAATCGGGTCAATAGTTTCCCCGATAGGTGCAGACATATAACTTAATATTTGACTACCATCAAGCGATCGCCACCAAAATAAACCATAATCAAACTTATTCGTATCATTCCAGCGTAGCTTTTGGGTGACAAAAAACTCAATTCCCGCATTTGCGAAAAACTGAGGTAAAGTCGCACAGAAACCAAAAGTATCAGGAACCCAAACTATCGGTGATATTTTCCCGAACTTCTCCAAAAAATAACGCTGACCATACAATAACTGACGAACAATAGACTCACCAGAAATCAAATTCAAATCTGGTTCAACCCAAAAACCACCCAAAACTTCCCACCATCCCAACCTTACCTGATTTTGAACTTCTGCAAATAAATCAGGACGATGTTTTTCAACCCAAGCAAACAAAGCAGGAGTCGTATGACAAAAGATTAATTCAGAGAAATCTTGTTGTAACCTTAAAACCGACTCAAAAGTATTTTGTGCAGCATTCCAAGTTTCAGCAACAGGCCATAACCACGCCAAATCCAAATGAGAATGACCCAACAAATAGACCTTAGACTTTAGATTTGGGACTTTAGATTGAACTAAAAGCTGACGAAGTTGAAAAATAAAACTCCTCCAACCTTCTTCTTTCTCTTCCTTCGCGTCCTTTGCGTCTTCGCGGTTCATTAACTCTTCAATCCCCGCAACCAAACCAGCTAACTTATCAGGTGCAAACCTTGCCAAAAATATTTGCACAACAGCCAACTCATCAGCCACAAACCCAGCATCAGGAAGATTATAATCAGTTGACTCATAAATTACAAGCGATCGCATCAACGCCCCATCACAATGACCAGGACTCACCAACCGCACAGCAACAACAAACTCATCCCCAGGTGCAACCCCTTGACTTAAAAGCACCCGTGGGGAAGAATCAAATAAATCACCCGTCAATACCAACTTACCATTAACATAAACCTCCGCCGCATCAGCCCACCAAACCAAAGCCAACCGCAAAGATAAACCAGCCAAAACATAACCCTGTAGACTTTGGGGAACAACCAACCTTTGCTGCAACCACAGCACCTGTTTTCCCCCTGTCCAAGCAATATGTGCCTTCTCATTTAGATTTACAGGTTTCCAATCAGACAAATGCGAATTGATAACTTCAGTAATTCCCCAGTCCGCTTGCTGATACAACCAAGAAGACAGTACATTAATTTGACAGCAAGAACGCAATTTTGCAATTGCTTGTGATATAGATTCAGTATGGGATAGAGATAAAGGAAAAGTCATAAGTAATAAAAATTAACAGTTAAAAATTAACACTTAAACAAGAGAAATCAAAAAAGATTTTTATGAACATTAGGTGAGAAATTGAGATTGTCTAAATTAAACGTAATTGAGCTTATTTTCCGTTATGATGATGGCACTGACTAAAGATAAATAACAGTTTTGTGGGAGTCTCAAAACTTAATCACACTCAAACTAACAAATCTCTACCATGTCTTCTGGTTCCTCTAGTCGTTATCAAAGTAAAGTCTTTAACTTTATCAACCAGCATTCTCAGCGGTTGACTCAACAGTGGGAAAACACCATCCGACATTTACAAATTGCTACTAAATGGAGTGTGGAGGCGCTACTTTACCCACTTTACCAAATCTTTCAGCCAGATGAACTTGAGGGAAAAAGGCTACAAACCAAAGCTAATCAACCTCAACCACAGTTACAACCAGAAACTCCCCCACCTGCTGATGCACCTATTCAGCACATACTAGAGTTAATTAAAAATCTACCATCTGCGGCTGCTTCTGATTCACAAACTTCACAAAATGTCAACCCTTTAGCTTTCTTGGGTAATACCATGCGGGAAGTCGCTACCCGTTTAGGGTGGGGAAAAGCTGTTAAAAATCAGCCGGATATTGAATCTTCCATTACTCAATCTCCACAGCCAGAAAACACCCTCCTCTACCATTTACCAACGGTACAGGGAATTGCGGTCAAATTGGACAATCGTCATTTGATACTGGTGAGTGAAGATAACAGAATTTTTGATGTTTTGACGATTCAACAACAAGTAAAAATAGCAGATAAAATTAATAGTGAAGTCGCTGAATATTGGCATTCTTACAAGTTAGTCCAAGCCAAAAAAGAACAAGAATTATTACCAGAAATTGATCGCATCTTAACCAAACTAACTGGTAATACCAATCCTGGTGTGGCAGATTTTACGGAAAGCATATTTCCAGAAAAAATACAATCTTATCCTAGTAAATTTTTGTCATTTCTCGATACAGCTTTAGCTAATTTAGAAACCAAAGCTATTGTACCAGTACAACAACGCAGTCAAGAAATTATTCAACTAGCTCAAATTCAATTAGATATATTTATTTATGGTAAAGAACAAAGAGAAGCTAGAAGAGATATTACAGTTAAAGCCGATGATTTAGAAAATCCAAGTTTAGATATTTCCGCATTAATTGAAGCTGCAATCAATTACTTCTTTGGTGGTCGAAAAATTCCCAAGATTGCCGAAAATGAAACATTCCCAAAACTACCAACCAACCCAGTAAATCAATTTGTTAAAAATAATCAATTACAGGAATCAGATTTAATTGCAGATTCGTGGCTAACTTGGGGTGATTTATTTGGGGATTTAGAAATTAACGCTGATGATTCAAATCAGGATTTTACAGCTAATGCAGTTACATCAGGAGGGCGTTTATTTAAACGTAAGCAATCAGCAAAACAAACTAATTCTTCTCATGTCGAAAACCAGAGAGAAACGGAAAAATATCAAAATCAATTACAACCAGATTGGATAGAAACAACTGCCACATTTTTAGGTTATGAACAGCACCCCTTAGAGCAAATTTTAGCATGGTTAGATCATGTGATGCTCTGGATAGAAATGATATTTATGAACATGATTTATTTCTTTAAAGGATTGTTACAAGTGTAAGAATTCAGAAGTCAGGAGTCAGGAGTTCAGGAGTATGGCTAACGCCACGCTTCGCTATCAGGAGTTCAGGAGTATGGCTAACGCCACGCTTCGCTATCAGGAGTTCAGGAGGATAAGAAGAAAATATTTCCCCCATCTCCCCTGCCCCTCTGCTCCCCTGCTTCTTCTTCCTGTCAACTGTCACCTGTCACCTAAATTAAGCTACACAAATTCCATACTGGGGTAGCAAATCGTGAATGATGTAAAATTGATGTGCTTGTAAAGCATCGTGAAATAGTTTCCAATTGCTGGCTAAAAAACTGGGATGATAAGGGAAAATTTCATTATCTTTGTCAACGCGGTTTTCAGTTCCCAAAGCTTGGTATTTCCAGGAATCTTGACCTTTAGGAATATAGCTAATATTAGCCTCACCAAAACTAAATTTACCCTGGGAAATAGCATCTAACCATTTCTGATGACGTATACTACCTTGAATATCCTGAATATTCTCCAGCATAAACGCAATTAGACTTTTATCTAGTTCTGGTAAACCTGGAACAACAGCATCTGGATCACCTTTTAAATAACGCTGCATAGCCTTACACATATTATCAGCAGCATCCAGAAAATCTTTAGGATTATTACGGCTAATTTTCTCACCTCGACCGTTGATATAACCCCAACGTAAAAACGGTCTATCAGGATGACTCAAAACCGCACCATGTCCCAACGGTAAAGCTTCACTGACAAAATAATTCTTCAATCTATCCATCAAATTCCGATCTGGTTGGTCATTTTCATCCAGCAACTTCTTCGCTTCATTAACCCGATGATTCACACCAGCAAAACCTTGATGCGCCCAAGTATCAACATAGACGTGCATTGTAATACCCAGACGATGTAAACTGTAAGCACTTTCACGGCGTTGGATACACTCCCGCACCATTTGCTGCGCGACATCACTATTAGGACGACAAATTAATTTTTCAATAAACTTTCCTTCCGGGTCTTCACCTGCTTTTTTTCCACCATTTCCTGGTAAAAAATGAAAAGGAATCCAAACTTGGTAATTTGCTAACTCCTGAAAATTGCGATAATCTAGCATTTTATGAGCCGAACTGATGCGGGTAAACATCGCACCATTATCGAATTTTATTAAACCGCTATTAATAGCATCATCTACATATTGGGCGCAGTAAGCGACAATACTAGCATCTTCATGTTCAAAACCAGCTAGTCGCGCTACAACGTAGGTGACACCATGATGAAAGTCTATTTGCATCTTGAGTCGGTTATGAGTTGGTGAATTTACGTATAGACTACAACAATTTGGGCGCTATTGCATAATTTTTTACCTGATAGCGGTTCTCAAATTGTCACATCTGTTTGGTAAACTTTAGTAATCACAGTTCGGTAATTGTTCATGACTGAGGCAGAACTACTACAGGTAATCGAAGAAGCAGCTAGAGATGGTGTAACAAAACTTGACCTCAGTTTCAAACAAATCAGCAGTTTGCCAGGGGAAATAGGACAACTCACCAACCTCCAATCCCTCAACCTCAGCAGCAATCAACTCAGCAATTTGCCACCGAAAATAGTCCAACTCACCAACCTCCAAACCCTCAACCTCAGTAACAATCAACTCAGCAGTCTGCCATCAGAAATAGGACAACTTACCAACCTCCAAACCCTCAACCTCAGTTACAATCAACTCAGCAGTCTGCCACCAGAAATAGGACTACTCACCAACCTTAAATCCCTTTACCTCTGGAACAATCAACTCAGCAGTCTGCCACCGGAAATAGGACGACTTACCAATTTCCACTCCCTCTACCTCAGTAACAATCAACTCAGCAATCTGCCACCGGAAATAGGACTACTCACTAACTTGACGCAGCTTGAACTTCAAGGGAACGAAATAATCAATCTTCCACCAGAAATAAAAAAGCAGGGATTACAAGCAATTCTTAATTTTTATCGGCAACAGCTAGAACAAGAATCTGAGCGTTTATATGAAGCTAAATTTTTGATTGTTGGTGAAGGAGGTGCGGGTAAAACATCTTTGGCAAAAAAAATTGAAGATGAAAATTACGAACTTCAATCAGATGAAAAATCAACTGAAGGTATTGATGTCATCCAGTGGAAATTTAAACTAGATAATGGTCAAGAATTTCGCGTTAATATTTGGGATTTTGGTGGACAAGAGATATACCACCAAACCCACCAATTTTTTCTGACATCACGTTCTCTTTATGCATTAGTTGCAGATACACGCAAAGAAAATACTGATTTTTATTATTGGCTAAAAGTTGTAGACTTGTTAAGTGATAATAGCCCAGTAATCATTATTAAAAATGAAAAAGAAGAACGTCAATGTGAAGTAAATGAACGCCAATTAAGAGGAGAATTTTTAAATCTTAAAGAAGTTTTACCAAGTAACTTAGCTACTAATCGCGGTTTAACAGCAATTAAAGATGCTATTCAGCAATACATCAGCAAACTTCCCCATGTTGGTACACCTCTACCCAAAATCTGGGTGAAAGTCCGTTCTGACTTAGAAAACGACCCGCACAACTATATCAGTCGTGAAGAATATTACAATCTTTGCAGACTCAATAATTTAACTAAACGTGAGGATATGGATCTGCTAAGTAGCTATTTGCACGACCTCGGCGTTTGCTTGCATTTCCAAAATGATTCTACACTTAAACACTATGTCATCCTCAAACCAGAATGGGGTACTACAGCAGTTTATAAAGTGCTGGATAATAAAAACGTTATTAAAAATTTAGGATGTTTTACGAAAGAGAATCTGGCAGACATTTGGAAAGATGTTGAATATACCGACATGAGAGATGAACTGCTACAACTGATGATGCGGTTTAAACTTTGTTACCCAATTCCTAATTGTGATGGTAAATATATTTCACCCCAACTACTCGATATCAACCAACCTGAATACACCTGGGATACATCTAATAATTTAATTTTACGCTACAAATACGAGTTCATGCCCAAGGGTATCCTTACGCGATTCATTGTAGAAACACACCCTTGGATTGAAGAACAAAAACGAGTTTGGAGAAGTGGTGTTATTCTCAATAAAGACCAAACTCGCGCTGAAGTAATTGAAAACTACAATCAAAAGGAAATTAAAATCCGTGTAACTGGAAATCGTAAGAAAGAATTGCTGACTGTTATCACACACGAACTCGACAAAATACATCGTTCTTTTGAACGTTTGAAATTTGATACTCTTGTTCCTTGTAACTGTGAAAGATGTATAGTAAGTGAGAATCCTTATGCTTATCCTTTAAATGAACTGCGCGAATTTTTAGTAGATAGTGCTTATGATATCCAATGCAGGACAAGTCGTAAAATGGTTGATGTTCGTCGGTTAATTGATGATGTGAATCTGCTAACTCAAGAATTAAATCGAGAACGGCAAACCCCAGTTACACCATTACAAAGTGAACTTGATAACCAGAGGCAAGCATCATTTAATGTAATTATTAATAATCATGTAAATTCAGAGAGTAATTCAATGTCAGAATCTTATCAATCTAAATATGACCAAAGAAATGCAAATAACCAATTTGTAGATACAGCCCAAGCTGGTAGTAATGTCACATTTAACCAAAATAATTATACACCTGAACAAAAACAGAATTTAGCAGATGCAGCAGCAGAAATCCAACAACTGCTTCACCAATTATCTAAAAATAACCAAACATCTACAAATGAAGGAATTACAAACGCAATTTATCAAGAAATTCAACGCAACCCAACCCTAAAAGCTAGATTAATATCTGCACTTAAAGCTGGTGGATTAGAAGCATTAAAAGCGATATTTAATCATCCTGTTTTTAGTATTCCAGCGGAAACCATCAAAGGATTTTTAGAAGCAGAATAAATCACTCTTTGTTTCTCTCCGCGTCTCTGCGTGAGAAAAAAATCACAACAACATCCTATTTAAAAAACGCTGTAACAACTTTATCCCCTCTGGCTCATGATAATCTGTAGGTAGCAAAGCCCGTATCGCTTGCTGTAAATTTTCCAAAGCCGTATCTATTTCCTGACGTTTTGGCCTAGTAGTTGGGGAAAAATATAAAGGTTCACCCACCCGAATTATTAACTTTTTTCTCAAAAATAAGTCATGAGTACCAATTAATGCTATGGGTACAATTGGTACACCAGCCCGCAACGCATAAATTACAGTCCCGCGTTTGAAGGGATGCATATTACCCTCAGCAGTTCCCAGTCGTCCTTCAGGAAAAATCATCAACCCATCCCCACGGGCTAAAATTGCCGCAACAATGCGATCTATGCGGCGGATAGTTTGGATATCTCCACCAGGGTTAACGGTATCTTTAATAACCTGAGCAAGTTCTGTTAAATCATCTCGTCCAGCTTTAGCAGCAGTAATAACAGCCTGTTCTTCTCCCCAAATGCGTTCTAAAGGGATGACACCACCTGCAAAACCTAAAATCCAGCGTTTCCACCATTTGTTATAGAGAGTGCGGGCATCACCGAGAATGTAATAGTGTGGCTGAGTGGGTATCTCTGCGAGTAAAACTAATGGGTCGATGTGGTGAAGATGGTTAGCAGCCAAGATTGCAGGTGTGTGCGGGATCTTTTCAATATTTTCGACTTTGACACAGAATAGGGAATGAATGAGCGATCGCACTACCCAACGTCTGATATTAGCATTAACTCGCCGTTCCCCATATTCCTGATCAACAGCCGAAAGACCATGGAGAGTAGTTTCTATAGTATGACGAATAGTGCGATCGCTGGCCGCAGCTACACCTTCCCATACCCGCTTAATAGCAGCCTCAGTCAAAGGTGGTAAAGTTTCCAAGTCCGTAGTATTTTCCATCTTTAATTAAGATACACTGTAACAACCCAATCACCAATCACCAATCACCAATTACCAAAATTTCTGTAATTCCTCCCACAGTTAGAAGCAATTTTCCCTACAATGTACGTTGATAGGCTAATAGCTTGCTGGGAAATTACGTAAAAAATTAATCATGACGATTTACCACAGCGTAGGCACATTTAAAGGTGTTGGGGGACTTGACCTGCATTACCAAAACTGGAATCCAGGAGGTAAAGCAAAAGCAGTATTAGCTTTAGTGCATGGACTCGGAGGACACAGCGGACTTTACAAGAATATCATCGAGCATTTGTTACCCAAGCAATATGCCGTTTATGGCTTAGATTTGCGTGGTCATGGGCGATCACCAGGTCAAAGAGGTTACATCAATAGTTGGTCTGAGTTTCGGGATGATGTCCGAGCCTTTTTAAATATGTTACAGAAGCAACAGCCAGGATGCCCCATTTTTTTATTTGGGCATAGCATGGGGGGAATGATTGTCCTAGAATACGTCTTGCGTTATCCAAAAGATACATCTGCATTGCAAGGAGTAATTGCTGTTGCACCTAGTATTGGAGAAGTAGGAGTATCACCCATGCGCGTGCTTTTAGGAAAAATGCTATCGCGGGTGTGGCCACGTTTTTCCTTAAATACAGGACTGGACACAACAGCTGGTTCACGAGATCCAAACATTTTATCTACTTACACCCAAGATCCTTTACGCCATACCCGTGCTACAGCAAGGTTTTCAACAGAATTCTTTGCTACATTAGCCTGGATTCAAGCCCATGCCCATGAATGGAAAGCACCACTGTTAATTTTACATGGTGGTGCTGACAGAGTGGTTTTACCAGGAGGAAGCGAACTTTTTTACCAGCGTGTAACTTACCCAGATAAGCTACGCATTGAATATCCAGGAGCCTATCACGATTTACATTGTGATATTAATTATCGTCAGGTACTAACTGATTTAAGCAACTGGATGGATCAGCATTTACTAGCTGAAGCAGAACAGTTAGAGACACTTATAGGTAAGGATTTATAAATATACTTACAGCAGGAATCAGGAGTCAGGAGTTGCAATAAATCATAGCCTACATCTATCTAAGGTGATTTACGGTTACCAGCATCGGTACATGATTATGAAATTCCTATGAAGTTAACCGAGATTAGAAACTGATTTTTGCTTGTAGATGGAAACTCTTGTAGATGGAAACTCTTGCCAAGTAATGTTTTACGATTATCGACTGTTAACTAAACAGCAAGCCATCACAACTTGACAAAGAGAGAATTTGGCTCATTAAACAGCGAAACTAGTCTAAAACTTAAACTATCGACGGATTATCTTAAAGAGTTGATGAAAATCACCTTTTAATGGTTTCCTATGTGAGTGATTTAACGTATTATGTCTATCAGTATAAAGTACCCAGGTGTTAGGATTGCTGCACTGAAATCTTCAGTGAAGATCCTAGCTGATAAAAGTTCAACTTTGGTTTCTGATACTGTCAAGCGAATCTTCTGGACTAATCCTATGTTGAAAAAAACTCTACTTGTTGCCTCTGCTGCGATCGCCCTATCTGCTGCTTCCTCTGTGCCTGTTTTTGCTGTGGATACCAATGGTAATACCTGTTCTGATAATGATAAGATATTAGTAACATTGCCCAATGGCGACTCTGAGTTTCAATGTCCGTCTGTGAGAACCGTACCTGAACCTAGTTCAATTGTGGGTAGCATTGCTGTTGCTGGAACTCTCTTAGGCATTAAGTTACTTGATGCGAAAAAGAAGAGAAATGCTAGAAAAATTGCATAGCATTAAGTCTGAATTGATGCGATTCATAAATACTAAAAAAGTATTTAATAGATACTCAGTTAGTAATACTCACCTTTTGAGCATCAATCGTCAAACAAACTAAGCCTAATAGTTCTTGCGGATATTTTTAAATATCTAATGATCAACAAGAACAAATTTTAGTCTTTCATAGACCTCTTGCAAAATTGTTACCATCCTATGACAGAGGGTTTAAGATGTTAGAAATTTTTGGGTTTCTTGCAAACAGCTACCCTTGAACAACTCACATCAATTAAATAAAACACAACTACATAAGTCTAAGGTTGAAAAAGGACAAATTGTGATATCCTAATTCATTTTCACAAACAACAATTAATTCTGCAAGAGGTCGAATCCTTACAACTAAAGCAAACGCTAAAGTAATCAAGTTTATCTAATATTAGGTCGTTAGGTCAGATTCATTAAACCTAGCACTACAAACAAATCCGCCGAGCTAAATACAATCAGGCAATTAAAAAATTAATCTTTGTATCGTCAATTATATTGTCATACCAATAATTGTACTGATGATTGATTGCCAGGATCAATGTGTAATCCATTGATATTAGAGAAGACTTGAATTAAAAACTAAAACTTTGTTAATTCTGAAATAATACTCAGGGAGTAATTTAATTATGTCTGATCCTATTCTACCAACATTAAGCAACGTACTTCCAAATACAATCACTTTCAATTATATTCAATTTAGAACCCCCACCGCAACCTTTCCACTTTTTGACGAGAACAGCTATTTTGACGTTGAGATTGTTGGAGATAGCAACCTATCTGGCAAGTTTAATGGCTACTGTATTGACACAGATCGTCCTATTACATCTCCAGGAACTCTAACAGCGTTAGTTTATTCCTCCTATGAACCATTGCCGTCATCTTTGGTAGGTACTGGAAATATTGAAAAACCCCAAAATCTTGACCTCCTGAACTGGATTTACAACCAGCAATTTGTAGGTAAAACATTGACAGATAGTAGTGGTAATAGTTTGGGTACTGTTACTTATGGTGATATACAGAGAGCAATTTGGACACTGATTGACGACCAGGTAGCTAATGATGTTAACCTGGGAGCTTTTAACACAAACAGAGTCAATAGGATTGTAGCACTAGCCCAGCAACTAGGAGAAGGATTTGTTCCCACTTTTGACTACACTACCATTTTTGGAGTCCAAGTCAGAGGGCAAGTAGGTGTAATTCTAGTTCCCGATAAAAATCCCAACGACGGTAATCCTTACGATACACAATTTGTAATGATTGGAGTTCCGTTGGCGAAAATAGGAGATTTTGTCTACGAAGATAAAAATGCCAACGGGATCCAAAACACTGATGACAATGGTATTAGTGGAGTTACAGTAAATCTTTTAGACAAAAATAACAACATCATTGCTAGTACCACCACTGGTAGCAATGGCGAATATTCTTTTACCGTAGTTCCAGGGGACTACAAAGTCCAGTTTGTCCAACCAAATGGTTATCAAGTTAGCCCTAGACAGGTAGGTAGCAACGGTAGCATTGATAGTGATGGTCTCATATCTGACACCATTAGTCTTAAACCAGGAGAAAACAAACCTACTATTGATGGAGGTTTTTACAAGTTCGCAAGCATAGGAGACAGAGTCTGGGAAGACAAAAACGCCAACGGTATTCAAGAAGCGGGTGAAGCAGGAATTAATAACGTTACCGTTAACCTGTTAGATAGCAACGGTAACATCATCAAAACCACCACAACCGTTAACGGTGTTTATAACTTCACAGATTTAACACCAGGAACATACAGCGTTGGCTTTGTTGCACCTAATGGTTATACATTTAGTGGCCAAGATTTAGGTGGAAACGATGCTACCGATTCCGACGCTAATCCCACTACTGGCAAAACTCAAACCATCACCGTCACTTCTGGAGAATATAACGACACCTTAGATGCAGGATTAGTACCACTAGCCAGCTTAGGTAACTTTGTCTTTGAAGACAAGAACGCCAACGGTATTCAAGAAGCAGGTGAAGCAGGAATAGCTAACGCCACCGTTAACCTATTAGATGCAGCAGGTAATTTCATTACCAGCACCACCACAGATAGTAACGGACTGTACTCATTCAGCAACCTGACACCAGGAAACTACAAAGTCCAGTTCGTACAACCCACAAACTTCAACGGTGTAAGTCCAGTTGATGCAGGTAGTAATGATGCAGTAGATAGTGATGCTGGAGTGAACCTCACCACCGGGATTATCAACCTGTCACCTGGAGAAAACGACGACACAGTTGATGGAGGTTTCTACAAAACAGCATCATTAGGAGATTACGTATTCGTTGATGCCAACAACAATGGTATTCAAGATGATTCAGAAGCTGGATTAGGTGGTGTAACAGTAGAGTTAATTAACCCAGCCAATGGCAGTGTCATTACTAGCATTACCACAGATGCTTACGGTGGTTATAACTTCAGTGGCTTAACCCCTGGCGACTATCAAGTTAGATTTACTGCACCGTCTGGTTATAGTTTCTCTACAGCTAACCAAGGTGGAGATGATACTAAAGATAGCGATGCCAACATAACTACAGGCTTAACCCAAACAGTTACTCTCACCAGTGGAGAATTCAACAGCACATTAGATGCAGGTTTAGTCCCACTAGCCAACTTAGGTAACTTTGTCTTTGAAGACAAAAACGCTAACGGTATTCAGGATGCAGGGGAAACAGGTATAGCTAATGCCACAGTTAACTTGTTAGATGCAGCAGGTAATTTCATTACTAGCACTACCACAAATGGCAATGGATTATACTCCTTCACGAATCTACGACCAGGAGACTACAAAGTTCAGTTTGTTCAACCTACAGGTTTTAACGGCGTAAGTGCTGCCAACCAAGGTAGTGATGATAGCCTTGATAGTGATGGACTAATCTCAGATGTAGTTAATCTATCTCCAGGTGAGAATAACACCACAGTTGATTCCGGCTTCTATAAAACAGCTTCATTAGGGGACTTTGTATTCAACGATGCCAACAACAATGGTATTCAAGATACTGGTGAAGCAGGAATAGATGGAGTTGAAGTACAGTTAATCAACCCGACAAATGATAGTGTAATTGCTACCACCACTACAACTAATAACGGTAGCTATCAATTCAGTGGCTTAATCCCTGGAGACTATCAAGTTAAATTCATCGCCAAAGCTGGTTATACTTTCACCAAAGCTGACCAAGGTGCTAATGATGCTAAAGATAGTGATGCTACACCCAGTACAGGTTTAACCCAAACTGTCACCCTGACAAGTGGAGAATTCAACGGCACATTAGATGCTGGTTTAGTAGCACTAGCCAGCTTAGGTAACTTTGTCTTTGAAGACAAGAATGCCAACGGTATTCAGGATGAAGGTGAAGCAGGTATAGCTAATGCCACAGTTAAACTATTGAACGCATCTGGCACGGTAATTAAGACAACTACTACTGATGCTGATGGACTGTATTCATTCACCAACCTGCAATCAGGAGACTACAAAGTCCAGTTTGTCCAACCCACAGGCTTTAATGGCGTAAGTCCAGCGAATGTGGGTGGTGATGATAGCGTTGATAGCGATGGACTAGTCTCAGATATCGTTAATCTGTCTCCAGGTGAGAATGACACCACAGTAGATTCTGGTTTCTATAAAACAGCTTCCTTGGGAGACTTCGTATTTGTTGATGCTAACAACAACGGCATTCAAGATGCAGGTGAAGCAGGATTAGGTGGTGTAACAGTAGAGTTAATCAACCCCGCAGATGACAGTGTAATTACTAGCACTATTACAGATGCTAATGGTGGTTACAGTTTCAGTGGCTTAACCCCTGGTGACTACCAAGTTAAATTCACCGCCCCAACTGGTTACAGTTTCTCAACAGCAAACCAAGGTGGAGATGATGCTACAGACAGTGATGCCGACAACACAGGCTTAACCCAAACAGTCACCCTGACAAGTGGAGAATTCAACGGCACATTAGATGCTGGTTTAGTAGCACTAGCCAGCTTAGGTAACTTTGTCTTTGAAGATAAAAACGCCAACGGTATTCAAGATGCAGGGGAAACAGGTATAGTTAATGCCACAGTTAATCTATTAGATGCAGCAGGTAATTTCATTACTAGCACTACCACAAATGGCAATGGATTATACTCCTTCACGAATCTACAACCAGGAGACTACAAAGTTCAGTTTGTTCAACCTACAGGTTTTAACGGCGTAAGTCCAGCGAATGTTGGTACAAATGATGCAGTTGATAGCGATGGACTGGTTTCTGATGTAGTGAATCTATCTCCTGGAGAGAATGACACCACGGTAGATTCAGGCTTCTACAAAACTGCTTCCTTGGGAGACAGAGTTTGGTTAGACAGCAATCTCAACGGTATTCAAGATGGAAATGAAACTGGATTTAGTGGACTAACTGTCACTCTGACTGGTGGAGGAGAGGATGGTATTATCAACGGTGTTGGCGATACTACAGTTACGACCACAACCAATGGTAGTGGTAACTATAATTTTACCAATCTCACTCCTGGCGAACAATATCAAGTCACCTTTGACAGACCTGCTGGTTATAACTTCACTCAAAAAGATGTCAACGGTAATAGCCAAGATACGGTAGACTCCGATGCTGACCTCACCACAGGTAAATCCCAAATAGTCACTCTATCCAGTGGAGAAAACAATCTCACTATAGATGCGGGAATTTTTCAATCGGCAAGCGACCTATCAATTACCAAGACTGATGGTTTAACAACTGTTACCCCTGGACAACAGATAACTTACACCATTGTTGCTAAAAATAATGGTTTGGTAACTGCTACGAATGCGGTGGTCAGCGATATCATGCCTAGCAATTTGACCAATGTGACTTGGACAAGTGTGGCCAGCGGTGGTGCAACAGGTAATGACCTCAGTGGTACAGGCAACATTAACGATACCGTCACTCTGACAGCAGGAAGCACTATTACCTATACGGTGACTGGTACAGTAGCTCCAACTACAACCAGCTTAGGTAGTGCAGCCACATTTGACCTGAATGGCAACAATAACACTGTCACCTACGGCAATACCAACACCTTCACTAACAATGGTATTACCATGACAGCGAGCGCCTTTAGTCGCGTTGATGGTACAAATGGAGCTTGGGAAACAGCCTCTCTCAATAGATATACTGGTGGAGCAGGTGTAATTGACAGAAGTGAAGGTAATGGAGATAACAACAGACATACTGTTGATAACGCTGGTGGACGTGATAACTACGTTCTGTTCCAATTCTCGGAATCTGTAGTTCTGGATAAAGCCTACTTAGGATATGTCGTTGGTGACAGTGACCTGTCTTTGTGGATTGGTAACTTTAGCAGTCCTCTGACTACCTTGAGTGACTCTATTCTCAATAGCTTTGGCTTTACTGAAATCAATAATACGACTTCCTCAATCGCTCGTTGGGCAGATGTTAACGCTGGGAACTACGCAGGTAACACAATTGTGATTGCGGCTTCCACAGCAGATACCAATGATTACTTCAAGATTCAAACTCTGAATGTGAACAAGGTTGTTCAGAGTACATCTTCCTTAATCAACACTGCGACAATAACTGCTCCTACTGGTTTCACTGATACCAACCTTGGTAATAACAGCGCCACTGATACTAACACAATAGGAGCATCTACCGTTAAGATAGGCGATCGCGTTTGGTACGATACAAATGGTAATGGTATTCAAGACAGTGGTGAATTAGGTGTCTCTGGTGTAACTGTCAAACTCCTCAATCAAGCAGGTGCAGAAATCAGTACAACTACCACCGATACCAACGGTTTGTACCAATTTACAGCCAACGCTAACAGTACCTACAGCGTCCAATTCGCTCAACCAACAACTGGCTTTAATGGTTTCACCACAGCTAACATTGGCAACGATGCAGCAGACAGCGATGTTGTCAATGCTAACGGTACAACGGCTCAATTCTCTGTTGGAACAACCGATAACTTAACGATTGACGCAGGACTCATCAAAAATATTGTTGACCTGTCAATTACCAAAACTGATGGTTTAACAACTGTTAACCCAGGACAACAAATTACCTACACCATCGTAGCTGCTAACAATGGTCCAATGACCGCTACCAACGCCCTGGTCAGTGATATCATGCCTACCAACTTGACCAATGTGACTTGGACAAGTGTGGCTAGTAGTGGTGCAACAGGTAATGACCTCACTGGTACAGGCAATATCAATGATACCGTCACCTTGGCAAGTGGTAGCAGCATCACCTATACCGTCAAAGGTACGGTAGCTGCAAATACAACCAGCTTAGGTAGTGCAGCCACATTTGACCTGAATGGCAACAATAACACTGTCTCTTATGGCAATAGCAACACCTTTACTAACAATGGTGTTACTATGACAGCCAGAGCTTTTAGTCGCGTTGATGGTACAAATGGAGCTTGGGAAACCGCTTCTCTCAATAGATATACTGGTGGATTAGGTGTAATTGACAGAAGTGAAGGTAATGGAGATAACAACAGACATACCGTTGATAACGTTGGTGGACGAGATAACTACGTTGTGTTCCAATTCTCGGAATCTGTAGTTCTGGATAAAGCCTACTTAGGATATGTCGTTGGTGACAGTGACCTGTCTTTGTGGATTGGTAACTTTAGCAGTCCTCTGACTACCTTGAGTGACTCTATTCTCAATAGCTTTGGCTTTACTGAAATCAATAATACGACTTCCTCAATCGCTCGTTGGGCAGATGTTAACGCTGGGAACTACGCAGGTAACACAATTGTGATTGCGGCTTCCACAGCAGATACCAATGATTACTTCAAGATTCAAACTCTGAATGTGAACAAGGTTGTTCAGAGTACATCTTCCTTAATCAACACTGCGACAATAACTGCTCCTACTGGTTTCACTGATACCAACCTTGGTAATAACAGCGCCACTGATACTAACACAATAGGAGCATCTACCGTTAAGATAGGCGATCGCGTTTGGTACGATACAAATGGTAATGGTATTCAAGACAGTGGTGAATTAGGTGTCTCTGGTGTAACTGTCAAACTCCTCAATCAAGCAGGTGCAGAAATCAGTACAACTACCACCGATACCAACGGTTTGTACCAATTTACAGCCAACGCTAACAGTACCTACAGCGTCCAATTCGCTCAACCAACAACTGGCTTTAATGGTTTCACCACAGCTAACATTGGCAACGATGCAGCAGACAGCGATGTTGTCAATGCTAACGGTACAACGGCTCAATTCTCTGTTGGAACAACCGATAACTTAACGATTGACGCAGGACTCATCAAAAATATTGTTGACCTGTCAATTACCAAAACTGATGGTTTAACAACTGTTAACCCAGGACAACAAATTACCTACACCATCGTAGCTGCTAACAATGGTCCAATGACCGCTACCAACGCCCTGGTCAGTGATATCATGCCTACCAACTTGACCAATGTGACTTGGACAAGTGTGGCTAGTAGTGGTGCAACAGGTAATGACCTCACTGGTACAGGCAATATCAATGATACCGTCACCTTGGCAAGTGGTAGCAGCATCACCTATACCGTCAAAGGTACGGTAGCTGCAAATACAACCAGCTTAGGTAGTGCAGCCACATTTGACCTGAATGGCAACAATAACACTGTCTCTTATGGCAATAGCAACACCTTTACTAACAATGGTGTTACTATGACAGCCAGAGCTTTTAGTCGCGTTGATGGTACAAATGGAGCTTGGGAAACCGCTTCTCTCAATAGATATACTGGTGGATTAGGTGTAATTGACAGAAGTGAAGGTAATGGAGATAACAACAGACATACCGTTGATAACGTTGGTGGACGAGATAACTACGTTGTGTTCCAATTCTCGGAATCTGTAGTTCTGGATAAAGCCTACTTAGGATATGTCGTTGGTGACAGTGACCTGTCTTTGTGGATTGGTAACTTTAGCAGTCCTCTGACTACCTTGAGTGACTCTATTCTCAATAGCTTTGGCTATAGTGAAGTCAACGATACAACTCTCACAACCGCTCGTTGGGCAGATGTTAACGCTGGGAACTACGCAGGTAACACAATTGTGATTGCGGCTTCCGCAGCAGATACAACCCCAGAGGATTACTTCAAGATTCAGAATCTGAACGTGAACAAGGTTGTTCAGAGTACATCTTCCTTAATCAACACTGCGACAATAACTGCTCCTACTGGTTTCACTGATACCAACCTTGGTAATAACAGCGCCACTGATACTGACACAATAAGCAATACTCCAGCCCTCCCATCTGCTCCTGGTGTGCGTACTCCTGGATTCTGGGCAAATTGCGACTGGCAGACGTTCTGGGATGGTATCCAAGGCAACGAACCATCACAAAAAACACAGTCCAATTTCGCCGATAGCGATCTTCTGTTCGCACCTTATACCAACTCTGCACAGCCTGGAAAAGTTCTTGATCCAGTCAGCGGATCTTATGACATCGGATTACTCATCGGTGACTTCAACCGCAATGGTAAAACTGATTCAGGTGAGAACACCCTTTTCTACACCCGCGCTCAAGCACTCCAAATGGTTGATGCCTCAGCACATCCCAATGGAGATAAACGGTTCGATCTTGGTCGTTCTCTAGTCGCTGGTTGGTTGAATTATCTTGCTGGCAACCCCATTGATACTGCCAATACAACTGATAAGGATGCTAGATACTACATCAACGAAGGCATCAATTGGTTACAAGCCATTACTCCAGACGAAAATGGAGATAAGAAAGGTGATGGTGCCATACGTCAAATGACTGGTAGCACTGTCAACAGCCCAACAGTTGATACCTATTGGAATCTTGGTATTACCAGTGCTTCCAGCTTACCAAGCCCCTACAACACTAATATTAATGTTCTCTATCCCTTAGATCCTGGTAATAGCATTAATACCGGATTGGATGATTACAATAACGGTCGGGGTCTTGCAGATAATGTTTACTACGGAGGAAACCCATAACTCGCTAGAAATAGCAATTTTGGCGCTTCTTAATTGAACTCAAACATCCCCTGTTAAACCCGGTGTTTTGCGGGGGATTTTAATAGTTAGGGTTTGATGAATAAATGTGAAACCTAGAGAAATCAAAGGTTTGAGGGTGATAAACAGGAAAATATGTGCAAGGTTTTTGAAGGGTATACCTGGAAAATTGTGCATTTTAGGTCTGAGAAATCAAAAAATTTAGGGATAACAGATAGCCCAAACTCTTGCCTATTGCCTTTTGCCTCTTGCCTGCCTCCACGAAAAGACTTTCTCAGCAAACCCTAGTTATCAACAAAGTATTCAGGAGTCAGCATTGCCAAGGTGAATTGATCAACCAGTTTATAATTTACAAGCACAGGGATGAGATGGAAAAAGTTCTCCTCATACTTGCATTCAAGATATGGCCGCTCACTATATTCAAGAAATACAGACTATTCAGCCTCATGAACCATATTTAGGGTTTGCTGAGGTCAAAAGGATCGTATTGATTTAGGTGCTAAAAATAATCAAAACTTTGTTCAAATACCTACAGCAAGATTAAAAGACCGTATTGCTCAACTATGTAAACAATTCAAAAGTTAAAGGACTGTTTAAACAGATAAGCAGTGAACTGGTAGAGTAAAAACATAACAAAACATCAACTCGCCAGATTTCACCGCATAACATGGGCAGTATTTGGGAACTCGATTTTTACTCCCGTCCGATTTTGGACGCAAATCAAAAAAAAGTTTGGGAAATCTTAGTGTGTGAAAGTCCTGTGGATGTCCGCACGAAAACTGATTCTTTGTTTCGCTATGCTCAATATTGCCCTAGTACCCAAGTAAATTCGGTTTGGTTGCGGACAGCCTTGCAGGAAGCGATAAATAAAGCAGGGGAAGCGCCAATTAAAATACGCTTTTTCCGTCGCCAAATGAATAATATGATTACCAAAGCCTGTCAGGATGCGGGTATTCCGGCTTTACCTAGCCGGCGGACTTTGGTTCTCAACCAATGGCTACAGCAACGTATGGAGGAGGTTTATCCTCAAGAACCAGGATATCAAGGGGGGGCTAATCCTTCAGTCCGTTTAGATAAACCTTTACCGCAGCGTTTACCAGATGCTTTGGAAGGTAAACAATGGGCATTTGTGACTTTAGAAGCTAAGGATTTTGTGGATATGCCAGATTGGGAAATTGGCTTTGGTGAAGCTTTTCCCCTAGAATTGGCGCAATTATCACCAGAAACTCGCATTCCTGGGATTTTGATTTTTTCACCCAGGGCTTTACCTATTGCTGGATGGATGTCTGGTTTAGAAATGGCTTATTTGCGATTTGATTCTAGTCAAGGTGACAGATTGATTTTAGAAACTGGTGCAACAGAAAGCTGGGTTTTAGCAAATATCCGCGCTCCCCAACTTCTCAAAGAGGCTCAAGGCTTTGAAGAAACGAAGCAAAAAGCTAATGGAGTACATTTTATCGGTGTTCAGTCTGATCCTCAAGCTCAATCTTTTTCTGGTTTTTGGCTGTTACAAGAGGTGAATCTGTAAGAACAGGGAACAGGGAACAGGGAACAGGGAACAGGGGGAGATAAGGAGATGATTTTTCTCAATTACCAATTACCCCGAAAGTTATAACTGTTGAGGCACGCTGATGGGATAATGGTCAGCGTCTGTCTAGGCTTTACAATCCAAAATCCACAATTCATCAAGGAAAATGGGTTCTGCAAATTTGTCACAAGATACACTAGCGGAAGAGCTGCTAGAACTTGCCTTAAAATCTGGCGCTGAGGCTGCGGAAGTGTATCAGTCCCGATCGCTTTCTCGTCCAGTGTTTTTTGAGGCTAACCGCCTGAAACAACTAGAAACTAGTCAATCTGAAGGTACTGCACTGCGGCTATGGAGAAACGGTCGTCCCGGACTAACTGTGGCTTATGGTTCTGTAGATCCCCAGGTGATGGTAGAGCGATCGCTTGATTTGAGTCAATTAAATCAACCTGAACCAGTCGAATTAGTCAGTAAATCTCTGGAATGTTACCCAGATTTGGGGGAAGCTGTACCAGTGGAGATGTTGATTAACTGGGGTAAAGAAGCGATCGCTCTGATTCGTGATATCTATCCTGATGTTCTCTGTAACAGCGATTGGGAATGTGATGTTGAAAATACTAGGTTAATCAACAGTAAGGGTTTAGATTGTCACTATAGTGATACTACTCTCAGTTGCTATATGTCCGCAGAATGGGTTAGAGGTGATGACTTTTTAAGTGTTGCTGATGGACAAACTCAACGTGGTGAACTCAATCCCGATAAAGTCGCTCATCAAATTTTACAGCGATTAAATTGGGCGCAAGAAAACGTTTACACTCCTAGCGGTCGTCTTCCGATTTTATTCACTTCCAAAGCGGCAGATATGCTGTGGGGAACTGTACAAGCTGCTTTAAATGGTAAGCAAGTCTTAGAAAAAGCTTCTCCTTGGGCAGAAAGGTTAGGTACACCCATTGTTGTACCCACTCTCACTCTTTACCAAGATCCGGAAGCTGGGCCTTATAGTTGTCCTTTTGATGATGAAGGCAATTCTACAAAATCTTTGATATTTGTCGAAAACGGGATTTTACGGAATTTTTATAGCGATCGCACCACCGGACGACAATTAGGAATTGGTAGCACCGGAAATGGTTTTCGCCCCGGTTTGGGTAGTTATCCCACCCCTGGTTTATTTAACTTCCTCATCCAACCTGGTACCGCATCCTTACAAGAATTAATTCAAGATATGGATGATGGTTTAATCGTGGATCAAATATTAGGAGAAAGTGGCGGAATTTCTGGTGACTTTTCCATCAATATTGATTTGGGGTATCGGGTCAAAAAAGGGCAAATAATCGGCAGAGTTAAAGACACAATGGTTGCCGGTAATGTTTACACAGCCCTTAAACAAATAGTCAAACTGGGTGGAGATGCAGATTGGAATGGTGCTTGTTATACTCCTTCATTAATAATTGAAGGACTTTCTACTACTGGAAAAAATAGTTAAAAAAGCATAAAAATTTGCATGATGGTTAAACCCACCATGCAATATCAAATGATTAAGTTACCAATACAGGTTCTAAACCATACCACCAGCAGCTTGAAAACGGGCGCGGGCGCGTTTAAAGGCTTGATTTGCTTGGATTTGAGCTTGTCTATCTCCTGCGGCAACTTGGTTCAATTTGGTTTGTGATTCGTTGTAAGCTTGACGGGCTTCTTCTAAATTAATAGCATCGCCACGTTCCGCACCATTAACAAGAATGGTAACTTCATCTTCTTCAACTTCAGCAAAACCACCTAGAAGTGCGATCGCTTGCCAATTGGAATTTTTGCTAGCACGAACACGCATTACACCTGTATCTAAGGCAGATAACATTGGTGCGTGTCCAGTCAGGATACCCAACTGACCAGTTGTGCTGGGTAGAATTACTTCATCAGCTTGAGCATCCCACACAGTTTTATCTGGGGAAATTACACGAACGGTTAGTGTCATATTCTTTGTTTCTACTTAGTAATCAGGTGACAAGGTGACAGGTGACAGGTGACAGGTGACAGATGAAAGACTATAGGTGAAAGTATTTACTGTTTCCTGTTCTCTAATACCTCTTTACTGTTCCCTGTTCCCTGTTCCCTGTTCCCTCTATTAGCCTTTTAGCTTTTCAGCTTTTGCGATCGCTTCGTTAATATCGCCTACCAAGTAGAAAGCTTGCTCTGGTAAAGCATCCAACTCACCGGAGAGAATCTTCTGGAAACCTTTGATGGTGTCTTCCAACTTCACATACTTACCAGGAGAACCAGTAAATACTTCCGCTACGAAGAAGGGCTGAGACAAGAAACGCTCTACTTTCCGCGCCCGTGCCACAATCAGACGGTCTTCTTCAGACAATTCATCTAAACCCAGAATGGCGATGATGTCTTGTAGTTCTTTGTAACGTTGTAGAGTTGATTGTACAGCCCGTGCAGTATTGTAGTGTTCATCACCAACAATGTTGGGCTGTAGCATGGTGGAAGTAGAACCCAGAGGATCAACCGCTGGATAGATACCCTTAGCTGCCAAACCACGAGACAATACTGTTGTACCATCCAAGTGAGCAAAGGTAGTTGCTGGTGCGGGGTCAGTCAAGTCATCCGCAGGTACATATACAGCTTGAATAGAAGTAATAGAACCTTCGGTGGTAGAAGTAATCCGTTCTTGCAATGCACCAACGTCTGTACCCAGAGTAGGCTGATATCCTACCGCAGAAGGCATCCGTCCCAATAGCGCAGATACTTCAGAACCAGCTTGTACAAACCGGAAGATGTTGTCAACAAACAGCAATACGTCTTGCTTGTTCACATCACGGAAATACTCAGCCATTGTCAAACCAGACAAACCAACCCGCATTCTAGCTCCGGGTGGCTCGTTCATTTGACCGTAAACTAGAGCAATCTTAGATTCATTGAGATTATCTTTGTTGATAACCCCAGATTCAATCATTTCATTGTAGAGGTCATTACCTTCACGAGTACGTTCACCCACACCCGCGAATACAGACACACCACCATGTTGGGTAGCGATGTTGTTGATCAATTCCATCATGATCACGGTCTTACCAACACCAGCACCGCCGAACAGACCAATTTTACCGCCGCGTCGGTAGGGAGTCAGCAAGTCAACAACTTTAATCCCGGTTTCAAACACAGAAGGTTTTGTTTCCAGTTCTGTGAATTTAGGAGCATCGCGGTGGATGGGTAGAGTTGCTTCAGCGTTTACGGGGCCTTGGTTATCTACAGGATCGCCCAAAACGTTGAAAATTCTACCCAGAGTAGCTTTACCTACGGGTACGCTGATGGGAGCGCCAGTATCAACGGCTTCCAAACCACGTACTAGTCCGTCAGTGGTACTCATCGCCACGGCTCTAACTTGGTTATCGCCTAGCAATTGCTGTACTTCAACGGTTAAGCTGATGTTTTGTCCAGCTTCGTTAGTGCCTTTGATGGTCAAAGCGTTGTAGATTTGGGGTAATTTACCGCCGGGGAACTTAACGTCTACAACCGGACCGATGATTTGGGTAATGTAACCTATGTTTGTTTTTTCTGCGGTGGTGACCATGCTGCGCCTAAATGATTGAAGCTATGTTTGAGAATCGGTCGTCAAAGACCTGAGATCAAGCAATGTCATCTTTTAGGTTAGCACTTAACGATCCCACCTTTGCCTTAAATTCATTATTAAAACTAGATCCAAAAGTAGATCCCCAACTTCTTGAAGAAGTCGGTCATCTGGGCTGCAAAGATGCGGCTTCGCTTATCGCTTCGGGCGGGTGTTCTGCGATCGCCATGATCTGTAAAAATGTTAAATTAATATTTTTGTATTAGTCAAAATCAATTTACATGACTCGTTTTATACATGATCAATTTGCCAAACAGTATCTAACAGAACTATTAACACCTTACGGGCAAGTAGAAACCAGCAAAGATATTACCGCTGAAGTCAGACAAATTGACGTATTATTTATACCTTCACCCCAACCCACACAAAGCCTAGAAGCACTAGGATTACTAGGGAAAATGGCAAAAAGTTACACCATATTTGAGCCATTCCGTAACCCAGTCAGCAAAAGTGAAATTCGCAGTTGTATAGGTAAATTATTTGACACTCATGCAGAACTAGAACGTCAAGCTAAACGCAATGATACGCGAATCAACGAAACCGAATTACCCCAGTTGTGGATTTTTACCCCTACAGCATCCGTAGACATTTTAGAAAGCTTTAATGGGATTCTAGATGAAGAAAACTGGGGACAAGGGATTTATTTTCTACCAAAAGGATTTAAAACCGTACTTGTTGTTATTCACCAGTTACCCAGCACACCCGAAACGCTGTTTTTGCGGATTTTAGGGAGAGGAAAAGTACAAAGACAAGCAGTAGAAGAATTAGAAGCACTAGCAAATAATAGTCCGTTTCTTGCGGATATCATAGAATTAGTACATAACCTAATTGCTGTGTTATCGGCTCGTCAGCGTCAAGAACAAGATATTGATAATGATGATCAGGAGTTAATTATGAAATTATCGGAAATGTATCAACAACAATTGGAAGAAATTAAAAAACAAGAACGACAAGAAGGACGACAAGAAGGACGACAAGAAGGAATAGAAAGAGAAAGACAGGCTATGATTGAAAGTATTTTACAAGTGCGTTTTGGGGAAGTTGATCCACAGTTAGCTACAATTATTAACCCTCTGATTGCGATGAGTAGAGAAGAATTTACTCCTTTACTTTTACAATTGTCCCGTGAAGAATTATTAGCTAGATTTGCGTGAATTTTGCAAAATCAAAATGAATACAGCAGGAGTCAGGAGGCAGGAGGCAGGAGGCAGAGGGCAGGAGGGAAAGCCTTATCCTGTATGATTTTTAAGTTTCAATTTGTATCTCATTCAACTGCATACCGCTATATTTATCTATAGCAGTCCTAACCTAAACATGAGAAAATATGTAGATAAAAATCCTTATTTTATAAGCATTTGATGCTTCTTGAAATCTCACGTATCATTTAGGATTGCTATAGTTGAAGCTAATAAGTTGAAGCTAATAATTGGTAATTGGTAATTGGTAATTGGTGAGAAAATCGCTATTTTCATCCTGTTCATCCTTTAATCCTGGACATCCTGATTCTGACAAAAAGGCCATGTCTAGATTTCTTTAGTCAGTTCACACTAATCATACAATATCAAGTAATGAGAAATTTGGTAAAAATACGATTTTGAGATCCGATAGCTCCAAACTTCCTTAATTACCTTAAAATAAGAATATGTCGCTTCATTCTCACTGCTTATGAACTTCTCGTCAGCACGACAATATTTTTACCAAGAAATCGAACAACCTGACGAGTCTATCAACTTGGCCAGGGCAGCTTTATATATTGCCCAGGAAGAATATCCCGACCTTGACCCGGAAGAATACTTAAATGCCCTTGATACGATGGCTTTTGAGTTACAAGAACGTCTCCCTTCCACACGCTATCCGATGCGGATGATTCAAAGTATTAATCAGTATTTATACGCGGAATTGGGTTTTAGTGGTAATAAAATAGATTATTATGATCCGCGTAACAGCTTTTTTAATGATGTAATTGAACGTAGAACGGGTATTCCCATTACCTTGGCACTAGTTTATATGGAAGTGTCACGACGGTTGGATTTTCCAATGGTGGGAATAGGAATGCCAGGACATTTTCTCATCCGTCCAGATATAGAGGATATAGAGATTTTTGTTGATGCCTTCAATGGTGGTGAGGTCATGTTTGCACAAGATTGTCAGGAAAGGCTGTCGCAAATTTATCAGCAATCGGTAACTCTACAACCACAATTTTTAGCAAAAGTTAGTCATCGGCAATTTTTGGCGCGGATATTGACGAATTTGAAGTATATTTACCTGAAAAAGCAGGATTTAGAAAGGAGTCTGGGAACGGTAGAAAGGATTTTGCTGTTGTTTCCAGGGACAAGTTTGGAATTAAGAGACAGAGGTTTACTATCTTACCAACTGGGGATGTTTTCTCAAGCTATGGAAGATTTACAAACTTATCTAGTTAAAATACCGGATGCTGAGGATGCGGATGTAATTCGTCAATTATTAGACAAGTTGAATTAATCAGTTATTAGTCTCTTTACTGTCACCTGTCACCTGTTCCCTGTTCCCTATTATTCAAAACTTTCTGCAATGCGTTTAAGACGACGCAGTTGAGCTTGCATATCTGCTTTTGTCCAAGATGCGGCAAAGGTATTAAAACCCCAACTGACGACAGGATTAGGAATTTCAAATTCAAAGCGGTTGACGAGAAGTGTACCTTTTGGTAGTGGTTGACATTCCCAGCGATCGCTACCCTGAAAGAATCCCTTAAATCCCCATACTACCAAACCCGGTTCTCTTTCTATCACTACAGTGTTTAAAGTGGGTTTAATCACCGGAATTTGAATTATAAACCTGCTGCGACTGCCAATATCTGTACTCCACACTTTTCCCACAGGTTCGCAACGCAGAACAGGGTTAAGCCAACGATGCATCAGGGTTAAATCTGTAAAACAGCTTTCCACTACCGTAGCAGCGGCCAAAATCTTGATTGATTGTTCTAGAACCTGGGACATTTTTTCGTCGTGATGCTATTGCTAAGTTTATCTACTATAGCAATCCTAAATCATTCATGAATACAAAATTTACTCAATATTCAAATACCCGACTTCTTTAAGAATCCGGGTATCTTTTTTTAGGGGTTATAAAATGCGCTACTTCAGAATATTATCTCACTGCTATCAACTCACAGTTTCTAATTGCAACTCTGCTAATTTTTTATCCAATTCTTGCCGCTGTAATAATGCTAATTCTGCTTCTATCTCTGCTTTGACTTCATGACGAAAATTGAAAAAATGTTCACCTACACCCAAAGCAATTAAATAGTCATATAATAAATTTGGTTTACGCCGTACCATAACTATTAATTGCCACCAAAAATGAAATCTTGTAGAACGTAATATTCCCTGTCGCCAACAAATAGCTTTTAAAAAATCCCATTCGGCTTTTGTTAAAGTGCGTTGATATTTAGCCCGCCAACCTTCCATCATCATAAAATGGCGAAAAGTACGTTTGAGGTATGGCATGGGTTCATATAAATTCCAAAAAGTTTCAATAAACTCGTCCGCTATTTCTGTCATGGGACGAGTAGGAACAAAATTAATTAAAGATTTTTGAGAACCAACAAATTCACCCAACCCATCCATTAATCTTCCTTCTTTTTGCAAACGAGTCCACATGGCTGTATTTGGTAATGCTTGCAGTAAGTTAAGATGAGCTTGAGGAATATTTGTTTCTTCTACAAATTCTTGAATACGTTTACCTGCACCTGGTTTTTCATTATCAAAGCCTAAGATAAAACCAGACATAATTTGTAATCCGGCTTTAGTAATCTTGTGGCAGGATTCCACTAATGAATTACGGGTATTTTGTTCTTTATTTGCTCCTACTAAACTTTCTACATCAGGAGTTTCAATTCCCATGAATACCTGAACAAAACCAGCTTTTACCATCAATTCTAATAATTCATCATCTTCTGCAAGATTTAAAGAAGCTTCTGTAATTAAAGCAAAGGGATAATTACGTTTTTCCATCCAGGGAATTAATTCTCTTAAAAAAACCTTGGCATTGCGTTTATTGCCGATAAAGTTATCATCAACAATAAATACATAACGCCACCAACCCATCTGATATAATACTTCTAATTCTGCTAATATTTGTTCTGGTGTTTTCGTGCGGGGTTTGCGTCCAAACAGGGTGATAATATCACAGAATTCACATTGGAATGGACAACCCCGTGAAAACTGGACGGTCATTGCTATATAGGCATTTAAATCTAATAAATCAAATCTTGGTAAAGGCGTTTGGGTGACATCTGGTTTTTCTATAGCGCGGAAAATACCCTTTTCTTCTCCCTTTTCTAAAGCTGCTAAAAACATGGGAATAGTGATTTCCCCTTCATCTAAAATTAAATAATCTGCTCCTGCTTCCAAGACAAATTCTGGTACAGATGTGGCAAAAGGCCCACCGACTGCGACTTTTTTACCTAACCTTTTGCCTTTTTGAATTAATGCACCAAAATCTTGTTTTTGGATAATCATTGCAGAGACGATGATAATATCACACCATTGCCAATCTGCATCTGTTTCTAGACGGACATTGCGATCGCACAATCTTATCTCCCAATCACTCGGTAACATCGCTGCTACCGTGATTAAACCCAATGGGGGATTTGTAGCACGTAACCCAGCCAAATCAAGGGTTTCTTGATAAGACCAGAAAGAATTAGGCATGATTGGCCAGAGTAATAAAGCTCTCATTTAGCACATCCCCTTGATTTGCTTTCTTGTCAAAACCCATTTAGTCTTGAACTATACAAGCTGAGTCAGTTAGTTTTTATCCATCTAGAGGTACAGTTTTCCTTAAGCTTAATTATCACGAAAAAAATGGATTAAGTATAGAGAAAATACAGTTCAGCAAAAAATATCTGCGTCTAGATCATGAGACAAAATATGTGGTAAATTTACCTGAAAATAGCTATAATATTTTTTGACCTGAATGCGTATTATTAGCAAAAGAATACTTAGGGAATTTTGGAAAAAGCACTCCCAATCAGAATCCGGGCTTTTACTATGGTATCAGCGCATATCGGATGCTCAATTGGAAAATTTTAATGATATGAGGAAAATATTTCCATCAGCAGACTTAGTTGGTAACTTGACTGTTTTTAATATCAAAGGTAATCATTATCGACTTATAACTTATATAGATTACGACTCTCAACTATTATTTATACGCGCTGTACTCACTCACGCTGAATATGATCAGGAGAACTGGAAAAATGACGAGTGGTTTAAAAAGTCCTAGCAACTATTATATAAAATTAATTACTACATTTCCCCCACGTCCCATTACCAATGAACAAGAATTAATTGCCACCCAAAATCAAATTAATTCTATTTTGGATCAAGGAAATATTACACAAGATGATCGGGATTATCTGAGGGTTCTTGGTACTCTTGTTTATGATTATGAACAGCAATATGAAAAAATGCCAACTCTCAAAGGTGTTGCACTTCTTCAAGCATTGTTAGAAGAATCAGAACTACAACCAAAAGATTTAGTTGCTATTTTAGAAAGTGAGTCAATAGTTTTAGACGTTCTCAATGGTAATCAGCAATTAACAGAAAAACAAATTCAAGATTTAGCTGTATTCTTTAAAATAGATCCTAGTTATTTCGTTGAATAATAATGATACCTAGATCCCCGACCTCTCAGATCAATTTACTATTTATTGACAAGATAGCAAAAGAAGTCGGGGATCTGATCACTCCCTAATGACTAATCACTACTAAAATAGGTTTTGTAACCGCCACCTAAGAAAGCGGGGAAGAGGAGATAGCTAAGAAATAATTATGGGTAAGCAGCGCGTTCTGTCGGGAGTTCAACCAACTGGTAACTTACACTTGGGTAACTACTTAGGTGCTATTCGCAACTGGGTAGAAATTCAAGACCAGTATGAAAATTTCTTTTGTGTGGTAGATTTACACGCCATTACAGTACCACATAACCCCGCCACCTTAGCGGCTGATACTTACACCATCGCTGCTTTATATTTAGCTTGTGGCATTGATTTACAACACTCTCACATTTTTGTGCAATCTCACGTTTCTGCACACAGTGAACTCTGTTGGTTGCTAAACTGCATCACTCCCTTAAATTGGCTGCAAGACATGATTCAATTTAAGGAAAAAGCCGTTAAACAAGGTGAAAATGTCAGTGCTGGGTTGTTGACTTATCCGGTGTTGATGGCTGCGGATATTCTGCTGTATCAAGCCGATAAAGTGCCGGTAGGTGAAGACCAAAAGCAACATTTGGAACTAGCGCGGGATATTGTGAACAGGTTTAATCATCAATTTGCGAAGGATCAGCCTGTATTAAAGTTACCCGATCCTTTGATTAGAAAGGAAGGCGCAAGGGTAATGAGTTTGACCGATGGAACACGGAAAATGTCTAAGTCTGACCCGTCGGAGTTAAGCCGAATCAATGTTTTAGATTCACCTGATCAAATTACGAAAAAGATTAAAAAATGTAAAACTGATTTGGTGCGGGGTTTAAGTTTTGATGATGTAGACCGTCCAGAATGTCATAACTTGTTAACTCTGTATATGCTGCTGTCTGGGAAGACTAAGGAAGCGGTAGCGGCTGAATGTGCAGATATGGGTTGGGGACAGTTTAAACCTTTATTGACAGAAACAGCGATTAATGCTTTAAAACCGATTCAAGACAAATATCAGGAGGTAATGGCAGATAAAGGTTATTTAGAGTCAGTGTTAAGAGATGGTCGGGAAAAAGCAGAAGCGATCGCTCGCTCTACTTTAACAGATGTGAAAGCTGCTTTAGGCTATACCGTCCCCCTCTAAGGTTTACTCTTGAAGGTGTAATTTGTTTTACCCTTTAAGAAAACCTCAAAATTAAATTGAAACCATGCAGGATACCCATAGCAACAGTGCTTTAAATAACTTCCGAAAAGCGGTAGCAACAGGAGATTTTCTGATTACTGCTGAAGTCGCACCTCCGAAAGGGGGAAATGCAACCCATACAATTGAAATGGCGGCGACTCTTAAGGGGAGAGTTCATGCTGTCAATATTACTGATGGTAGCCGTGCTGTGTTGGGGATGTCGTCTCTAGCAGCTTCGGTGATTTTATTGCAACATGGAATTGAGCCTATTTGTCAAGTTGCTTGTCGCGATCGCAATAGAATTGGAATACAGGCAGATTTAATGGGCGCTCATGCTTTGGGTATCCGCAACATTTTAGCTTTAACTGGCGACCCTGTAAAAGCAGGTGATCATCCTGATGCAAAAGCCGTTTTTGATTTAGAAGCTGTGCGGCTGTTGCAGTTAATTAAGAAAATGAATCAGGGAGTTGATTTTAATAATAAAATCCTCAATGATGGCGCATTAGATTTATTTGCAGGTGCAGCCGTAGACCCCCAAAGTGCCAGTTGGTCAGGTTTACAAAGTCGATTTGAAAAGAAAATAGAAGCCGGAGCGCAATTTTTTCAAAGTCAATTAATCACAGATTTTGAAAGATTAGAAAAGTTCATGGATCAAATTGCATCTCGTTACAACAAACCAATTTTGGCGGGAATTTTTCTGTTGAAATCAGCTAAAAATGCCCAATTTATTAATAAAGTTGTTCCGGGTGTGAATATTCCTGACCACATTATTGATAGGTTAGCGAAAGCCAAACAGCCGTTACAAGAAGGGATGAAAATTGCAGCCGAACAGGTGCAGATGGCGCGGGGATTGTGTCAAGGTGTGCATATTATGGCAGTAAAGAAAGAAGATGCGATCGCACCTATCTTGGATTTAGCGGGGGTGGGAAAGGTTAATTAACAGGAATAGCGATCGTATTTATTGAATGCGGTGCGATCGCTCTCCAACTTACCCTCTATTGCTAAACTAAAACAAACCTCACAAAATCCGAGGACATGATGAAATTTACTACAGATCCTCCCTATACAGAAACCAGCCTCCCAGACCATACCCAACTCCCAGAGTCAAACGGTACATTCGTGAAGAATTGGCAAGAACACCCCCAAAGCATTTTGCTAACAGAGTCCATCACACCAGTATTACAAAAACGTCATCCAGATGGTCAGTATTGTATTGGTCAAGATTTAGGAATCTACTGGCGTATTACTGACCCTCCAGAACGTGGTGCAGAAGCTCCAGATTGGTTTTATGTTCCCAATGTACCACTTTTATTAAATGGTCAATTTCGCCGTTCCTATGTTCTATGGCAAGAATATATTTCGCCATTAATTGCCTTAGAATTTGTTTCAGGAAATGGCACAGAAGAACGAGATAAAACTCCTTGGCAGGGTAAATTTTGGATTTATGAACAAGTAATTAAACCTGCTTTTTATGGCATTTATGAAGTCACTAAAGCCAGTATAGAAATTTATGAATTAATTGGTGGACAATATCAGCTATTACCAGCAAATGAACGGGGACATTATCCAATTACACCTATGGGTGTTGAAATAGGGTTATGGCAGGGAGAATATAAAAATATGGAATTACCCTGGGTGCGGTGGTGGGATGTGCAAGGTAATTTGTTATTGACTGGTGAAGAAAGAGCAAATCGTTTGGCTGCACAATTACGTGCTTTAGGAGTTGAACCAGAAGCGTAATTTTATTGGGACTTTGGTTTTAAAATGCCAAGACCCAGCTTCTTGAAGGAGTCGGGGATATATAATTAAGTTAGTTAATTGCAGTAACTTATTAAGTGTTACCGTTAGATTTAAAAAAATACTCAATTAATAAAGATGATGACAGATATACATAACCTTAACTCAAAAATCATTGATACAGATATTATTATAGAATCAGAAATGTTAGATGAATCACTAGATGATGATGATGAAAATATTATTACAGCAGAAGATATAAATGAGCCTTTTGATCCTACCAAAATTCGAGTTGAAACTAGACAAGTTAGCATTGATGAATTATTAGCAAGAATTAGTTATCATCAACTAGAATTAGAACCAAAATTTCAGAGAAAAAAAGTCTGGAATCCAACTGCTCAAAGTAGACTGATAGAATCAATTTTACTGCGTATCCCTCTACCAGCTTTTTATATTGATGCAACTAACGAAGAAAAATGGTTAGTAATAGATGGCTTACAACGACTCAATAGTTTAAAAGAGTTCATTCTTGATAAACAGTTAAGATTAACTGGACTAGAATCATTTACTCAATTCAATGAGAAAATATATGATGAAATTCCACGTAATTATCAACGACGGATAGAAGAAACTAATCTCACAGTTATTTTTTTAGAACCAGGTACAGATCAGGAATATAGACAAGCAATATTTGAACGTATTAACACTAGCGGTTTAGCCTTATCACCTCAAGAAATACGCCATGCTTTAAATCAAGGTAAAGCAACAAATCTATTAGAACGATTGTCTGAATCATCTGAATTTAAAATAGCCACTAATAACGACATAAAAGCTGATAGAATGATTGACCGTGAGTGCATACTGCGAGTATTAGTATTTATGGTAGAGAATCAACAATTATTTGAGTATAAAAGCCATAAAAAAGTTTTAGAAAAAACGATGACATATATTAATAGTATGTCAGATCAAGAAATCAAATTATTAGAGACTAAATTTAAAAATATAATGAATTTAGCTGTTGAAATTTTTGGCGAAAATGCTTTTCGTAAAAATAAAGGAAGACGCTACCGTGTTAATAAGGCTTTATTTGAAGCTTGGTCTGTTAAGTTATATAAACTAACTTCTCAAGAAGTTAAATTTCTTCAAGAGAGGAAAGAATTGCTGCAACAAAAAATAATAGAGTGGAGTGATGATGGTAAATTTGATAGTCCTTTATATGGTAATCTGGGAACATTCAAAAATGTAAATAAGAGATTAGAACAAATTCAAGAACTAATTACACAAGTATTATCATGATTCATTCATTGCGGTTGCAAAATTTTAAACCATTTGAAGACCAAATAATCAATTTTAAACCACTTACTTTATTATCTGGTTTAAATGGTATGGGTAAATCTTCAGTATTACAATCACTTCTGTTATTACGACAGTCATATCAACAGAGGCTTTTACAAAGAAAATATTTAGCCCTTAATGGTAATTTGGTTAATATTGGTACTGCTAAAGATGCTTTATTTGAAGGAGCAAAGAAAGAAGAAATTATATTTGAACTGATAGTAGAGCATCAAGATATTCAAACATGGACATGGCAATTTAAATATAATAAACAATCTGATGTCCTGAGTAGTGATATTGCACCAATAACTGACAATATACATGGATTTAGTCTTTTTACTGATTACTTTCACTATCTACAAGCAGAACGATTTGGACCTCGTAATGTATTTGAAATATCAGATGATTTAGTCCGTCAACATTTTCAAATTGGTACTAGAGGAGAATATGCAGCACATTTCTTATATGTTTTTGGTAAATTTGACATAAATACTGTTGGAATTAAACAAAAAGATTCACATTCAATTAATAGAGTTTTTGAACGTCCAGGAAAAAGTGAAATCAATAAGTTAATTCACCCACAAGAAAATTCAAGACTTTTAAACAGTCAAGTTAAAGCATGGATGGGAGAAATTAGTCCTGGTACAAATATTCATGTAGATCCAATTGCAGGTGTTGATTTAATGCGTTTAGAATACTCATTTGATATGGGTAAAGATGTAGGAATTAGTAGTAGATATCGTAATACAAATGTAGGATTTGGAATTACGTATACTTTACCAATTATTGTAGCTGTGCTTGCATCTCCTCCTGGTACACTAATTCTAGTTGAAAACCCAGAAGCACATCTTCATCCTAGAGGACAAGCAAAAATGGGAGAATTATTAGCACTTGCAGCGAGTTGTGGTATTCAAGTTGTTCTAGAAACTCACAGCGATCATGTTTTGAATGGTATTCGTTTAGCTGTTCATGGGGGAAAAATTAAACCAGAAGATGTGCAATTAAATTATTTCCAACGTCGAGAAAAACAAGGACAAGCTTTTACAAAAGTGATTTCTCCACACATTGATAGAAATGGCAGAATTGATAGATGGCCTGATGGTTTCTTTGATGAATGGGAAAAAAGCTTATATGTTTTATTAGAACCTGCGGGAGAGTAAATTGTGGAGATTGACTTAATATTAAATGAACTCTCTCTAGAAAATCCCGCTTCTGATAAGCAAACAGCAAGACAATGGATGTCTAATTTCATTAACACTATTAAAGCATTACACTCACAAGGAGTGAAGGTCTATCTTCGGACTAAAGATAACTTTAAGGCAACTATACTTGCATATAATGCATATAGTGATCCTATAGTTTATTATCCTATTGGTAGTTGGCTGGATGATAATGAAGTAAGAAAAGAAGAAATAGACTTTATTCTAACTCTAGCAACAGGAAGCCCTTTTTCAAAAAACATACCAAATCCAGAAATTGAAGGTATTGAAAATAATGAAGGATTATCAGAATTCTGTTATGAAGGAAAAGTTGCTCTTGGACTAGGGATAGCTTATGTACTGGATACGTTAGCAATTAGTTTTATATCTGATATGTGCTGGGATGCTAGTCATATAGAATTAGACCAAATTTTACTTAGTGATGGTCAAGAAATAATTGATCAAAAAGTAGAAATTCGCCATGCTAGTCGTAAAAACAATATTCAGTACCACTCTGAATGGATACAAAAGCAAATTGAAGAGGACAAAATTCAAGAGGATATTCTTGATGGAAATGATATTTGGGACAGAAGAGAAGAGTTATTTCCAAATCTAGAATTTTGTGAAAATGTCGGTAAACAAATCCAAGGTCTTGACTATGGAACTCCAATCCTGCAACAGGTTAAAAAGAAGTTATTTAAATTACAAAATTACTGTCAAACCTGGACAGAAGGAGATTTTAATCTAGACCTTCTTCCCAGTAAAGCAACTCCAGAAAGCCAGTCTAGACTTGACTCTTTAGAGGAAAAATTAACTTTTAAATGTCCTGATACTAAGAAGCGTATTTTTAGTTTGCATATTCGTATGACACCAGGAGCATGGAGGCTTCATTTTTCTACAGAATTAGGAATCTGTCCAGAATTAGGGACAGGCAAAATTATTATTGGATATATTGGAGAAAAAATACAGTAATTTTTTAGCGTGGTTACAATGTGCGATCGCTTTCCCCTGTTTATATTGCTAAACTAAAATAAACCTCACAACACTCAAGGGTATTGGAAAAATTGATATGGATATCTTATTATAACCTACCTTCCGCACTCCCAATTCTACCTCTTACGCAAAATCACGAAATTCTTTACCGTGCCATATTCTTAATATAAAAATTACATTATTAAACCGTAAATACCGCACAACATAGTCACCAGTTACAAGTTCACGGACATTACATTCAACCAGAAGTGTAATTTTTAGATGCGATCGCAACGTCCGGTGCAGGCATGGCACTATAATTTCCCTTAAAATCTGATTTATATAGGCTTGCTGTTTATTCAACCCAACCTAAATGAAGCTAATTAAGCTTAAACATAACAATGTTCAAGCTAGAATCCGCTACAATTCAATCAACTTAAATCCCCAAATCTTCAGAACAGTAGTCGCTATTTCCGGATCTACACCATCATAAGCTTCCCATTCCGAGTTCTTATCTTTAGGATGTCCCTCACCAACATGACCTGCAACTTTTATCACTGGAACACCCACTAAGTAATCCCGTTCCATCCCCTTGGGGAGAGCTAGTTGGATTCTGCGGCCTATGAACTTTGATGCACTGTTCTTTGCTACAGATTCACGGACTAGACAAATATCACCAGCAGTCCCCCAAGTAGTTTGGTAGATGTGGAGAAAGGATATGTAGTTTTCTGGTTTGATGGCTCTTTTGAGAACTTGCATTATTTAATCCTAACTGATCGTTTTTGACTCAAGAATTTCATTCATACACTACCTGCTATATTACAATTTTTGGCTTTTAATAAGATAAAACAAGGGAATTAAGCGGTGCAAGCCTGTCCTGTGTAGGTTTTGATGATAAATGCTCCCATCTCCGTAGCTGTCTGATTGGAAAGTATCAATGGGAAATATTACTCACCATAAGTTCATATTTGAAGGCTGTGCTATACTCTTAGGATATAAGGATTATTTTCGGTTGAGTAAGTCGTTTTAATTTCTTTTAAATGAGTCTCTCCGAATCTAACTCTCTGCACTCTTTGGTTTGGGAGACCATCCATACTATGTCGATTTACGTTGGGAATTTGTCCTATCAGGTTACAGAAGATGACCTGAAACAGGCTTTTGCTGAGTACGGTAAAGTTAGCCGTGTGCAGTTGCCTACGGACAGGGAAACAGGCCGTCTGCGTGGTTTTGCCTTCGTGGAAATGGAGACTGAAGACCAAGAAACAGCAGCCATTGAAGCACTTGATGGTGCTGAATGGATGGGACGAGATTTAAAAGTGAACAAAGCGAAACCTCGTGAACCTAAAAGTTCTCCACGTGGAAACTGGGGCGGTGGTGGTGGTCGTGGCGATCGCCGTTATTAATCCTGTTCTGAAAAATTTTTAAGTCTAGAGTCTCCAGCAGATACAGCCAAAAGTTCGACTCTGCTGAGATATTTTTTTACTCTAGTTAGTATGTATTAAACCAAAATCAGGAGGAATTAAGAATGACACAAGTAGTTTTGGGAGAAAATGAAGGTATTGAATCAGCTTTACGGAGATTTAAGCGTGAAGTCTCTAAAGCCGGAATTTTCCAAGATATGCGTAAGAATCGCCATTTTGAAACACCTTTAGAAAAAGAGAAGCGCAAAGCAATAGCTAGACATAAGCAACGTCGTCAACAACGTTCTCGCTTCAAGTAATAGCTTCAGAGTAATGCTCACTGCGACTGTAAATTCAGGCAGCATCTCCTCATTATTCAATTTAACCTTTGTTGTTGGTAGCAATATATCTGACCATCTGCCAGTAACTAGCAAAAATTAAGAAAAAACCTGTTTGTAGTAGTGCTGTATTTGTTGCTGGCACTACTACAAGTCGTATTTAGGCTCAAAAATTAGCTAGATTTCCGCCACTGCACGTTCAATCAAGCGTCGAGCTAAAGTTTGCGTTCCAGTGTGTTCATAGTAATTAGTTGCCACATCTAGAAAAGCCGCTACATAGTCTAATTTATCATCACTAAATTCAAGAAAACCTTGCAAGTGGTTAAGAACTTTCTGTGATGTTAAAGCATTAGCAGAAACGATGCCATTCATCCAACCTTTAACTGAATCAAGGCTCTGACCAATAAAATCCAGTTTACCACCGTTACTGTTACCAGGGATGAAGTTGCTCATAGCTTTGAAAGTAGAGTTCTGGTCTAAATCCTGGGGATTCATCTGACTCATCATAGTTAAGGATTTTTGGATGAAATCTGGTCCCAAGGGGATGAGACCATCAACACAAATTAATGCTGCCATGCGAATCAATGATTCGCCACTATATTCACCTAAAGAACTAACAAAATCGCCAATGCTATCACCAGGAATCCCGTTAATTTGGCAAAAAGCGACTAATTCAGCAACTATTTTTAAAGTTAAGTCAATAGTTTGAGCTTGATCAGCTTTGGGAGTAATGGAGTTTAAAAAACCCAATAGAGGAATTGACGCACCGACTTTATTAGCCAAAGCGGCTGCACCCAAAGCTTTATCAGTACCATCAACAGTTTGATAAAGCCATAAAGCGGTTTGATATCCTTGGGATTTGTCGTTAAAAAGATAAATTGCTCTTTCACCAATCATTTGAATCAAACTTTCGTCATCTTCACCAGTGACGGTTTTAATCGTATTGACAAAACCAACAGTATTTTTCCACTCACCAGGAGCAATAAAATCTAAAGCGTTTAACATGGAAACAGTTAAACCACTGGTTGGTAATTCGTCAACTAACTGAAATATTGATTTACTCACAAAAATCTCCTAAGTGATGGTTTGTTATCTGAAGCTGCTAGTAAAAGTTATTTCAATTTAGCCAAATCATCAAGATCAAATTTTTCTATCCAATCTGTGCGATCGCTCGCATTAAATAATGGATCTTTAGAAATCACCTTCACTTGATACTTACCAACTAAAATAGAAGTTTGCGTTTTACCCAGTTCCACAGCCGGATAACCGTCAATTTTCTTAGTGCTGTTGGCATATTTTGACGCTACTGTTGGCGTGCTGGTAGTGTCAGAAATCGCCAATTGCGCCACAACTTTACCGTCTTTTTTTAAATTCGCTTCAGCAAAACCTTTTTTCTCTTGGGTATAGACTCGCTCATAGCCATCTTCACTTTCAGGAAAAAAAGCATTTAATTTACTGCCCTGTGTAGCATTTTTGGCAACAGCTTGACCGCTTTTTTGTCTAGTGCTTTCCTGTTGTACCTGGTCAAAACGATTGGGTGCTTTTGTAGCACAAGCCGTAGTCAGTAGTAAAACAGACAGCAACAAACCGGCTAAAAGCCTCCGTCCACGGATTAAAATCACCTTTGTTCTCCTTCAAAACTTGGGGTTTGAGGCAATTATCTGCTCTAGTTTACTGTTTGTACCAAAAAATTTACTTTTTGATCATTATTGGTATTGAGGACTACTGAATTTTTCAGGTTCTTTATGATTCAAGGCGATAAGCTATCACCGCATAGAAGGGATCTCCTGACGGTAAACCTAACCATTGCCAGAAATTCGGCGCAGTTGATTGATTAACAATGACTTCTGGAGTAGTGAATCCAGGTACTGAAGCAAAGTAACGCTTTACTAATTCGACTCTAGACATTTCTGAGGCATCCCGCCAGATTTGAATCGCCTTTTGATAAAACATCCGGTTAGAAAAACTGATAATAGCCACACCACCAGGTTTAAGAATGCGGTGAATTTCCGAAAATACCGCTTCTGGATATTGGATGTACTGCACAGAAACACAATTGACAACAGCATCAAAATCTTGATCTGGTAAAGGTAGCTGAGGCTGTGCATTGATATTCTGCACAAAATAATGGTTCAATCGACGATTACGTGCTAACTCTTCCGCATTGAGTCCATGTCCCTCAACATGGTCAAACTCTATTTCTTCTGGTAGATGAGACACCCAACTGCTCATCATATCTAAAATGCGCGTGTTGGGTTTGAGACGCTGCCGATATAAATCTGTTAACTTTTGAATAAAACCTTCATCAACATGGGTGACAAAGCGCGGATAATCATAAAACAACTTATCATCAGTATCATCTAACTTAAGGCGTTGATTTGGTCGCAACAGCATAAATTTCTATTTGGTAAAAACCTTTCACTAAATGGTGCTAATTTCGTATACTAATTGACATTATTTTCATTACAACACTAAACTTAGGCGCTCACAACTCATAATATTCAACATATTCAACTCGTATTCAATAAATGTTGTACAAATCACCTTTATTTGTCGCTATTAAACAGCGTATTCTCCTACTGAAGCAATTTCCCCACATTAGTTTGTTAATTTGGCTAATTCCTTTATTATTATTTACTTCTGGTGAAACTAGCCTCATGGCGCATGATGAAGCCCTTTATGCCAGGAGAGCGCGATTAATGTTTGATTCTGGTGACTGGATAGCACCTTGGGAAACAGCCCATCATAAAACCCCTGGGTTTTATTGGTTAATTGCTATTTTTTATCAGTTATTTGGCATTAGTGATACCAGTGCGCGAATACCTAGTATGATCGCCGGAATTTTGAGCATATTAATTATATATGAAATAGCGAAAATATTGCTAGATCAAAAATTAGCTTACCTATCGGCAGCTATTTTGAGTGTGGAATTTCTCTGGCTGCAATATTGTCGTCTCACTGCACCTGATGTACCAATGATTTTATTGGTATGTTTAGCTATTTTGTGTTTATTAAAAGCAGAAATATATCCTAAATATCGACTTATTTATGGTTTTATTGTCGGTGTCAGTTTTGGATTAGGCTTTTTGATGAGAAGCTTTATGATTTGTTTGCCAATAGCGGCATTATTACCTTATTTAATCTGGGAACATCGCCGGCATCGTCATCTTACTAACCCAATGATCTATTTAGGAGGTTTAGTTGGGTTAATTCCTACTTTAGTTTGGTTGTGGTTTAACTGGCAGCGTTATGGTGGTGATAGTGTTGGTCATTTGTTGGGATTTGTGGCAGAATTAGGTAGCAGTGAACGTCCGGGAAATGGCATATTTTACTATTTTTGGAATGTCCCATTAAAATCTTTTCCTTGGTTTTTATTCAGCATTTTGGGATTAGTTTTAGTAATTCGTAAACCCATCTCTCCCTACCCATTACTATTAGTAGGTTTTCCAATAGTTCTATTTACAGAAATAACTATATTTTCCACACGGTTAACTCACTATAGTCTGTGTTTATATCCCTTTATCGCTATGTTTGCGGCTGTGGGATTAGATTGGTTAGCTAAAATTTACCAGCAAGGTAAATCAAATAAAGTTAATGCCCATCTTCCTCGAAACATCAGCTATGCTTTTGGTGTTGTAGGCATGATTTTAATTGTAGCTAGTATAGTGGTTTTAGTGGCTAATCTTGTTGATATTAAAAAATATGCAATTCTGGCTTTAGTTACAGGTATAAGTTGCTTAATTGTACCTTCAATTTGGATTTTACGTTACCATTATTATCAAAATTTTCTTACGTCTCGTTACTGGATAAGTGGTTGGTTAATTGCTAGTTGGCTATCTATAGCTACGGCTGGTAGTTTAGGTTTATTAGGAGATTTTAATCCTGCATTTAGAATATTTTTTCACCAACAAGCTATTGTGACAATTCTCCAAAATCATCCAGTTGCTTTTGTGAATTTAGATGGCAAAAATGCTGTATTGATTAATTTTTATACTCCTATTCATGGTCAGGAAGTCAAGTCTATTTCTCAATTACCAGCTTTGAGTTATGCTTGGATTTATACGCCTAATTCTGGTGATTTAGTTAAAAATTATCGCCTTGTTGGTAGTGTGAAAGATTATCAATTAGTTCAAATTTTATCACCTCTAGCACCCGTACCATAAATGATTATATCCCCAACTTTTTTACAAAAATCAGGGATTTATGGCTAAAATTTATTTTTGTTAGCAGTCATCTTTTTCAGACTAACATCAAAAATACCTATTTGATAATTCCAGGACTTACGCAACTGGCATATTAGTAGGGTGCGTCAGACTTCATAAATCCTGCAAATAAACAGATATTTGATATCTGACGCACCATAAAATAGATGTTTGGTGTGACACTTGCGTAAGTCCTAAATTCACTCATTTCTCAAATATTCTGACTCCTGAATTCCGACTTATTTTTTAACAAGAGTCTCTTTATTATCTACTTCTTTATCTTTAAATAAATCAGCAGTTGTTAATAGCAATTCTCGCAAACTTTGCTTTAATTGGCGCTCTTTTCTGGCTATGGCTGCACCGGCTTCACCTAGTTTATGATCTAACTGAGAGTGCTTTTCTTCTACTTGTGTAGCCATCGTTTCTGCTTGGGGACGGGCTTGATTATACCAGGTTTGGGCATCATCTAAATATTCTTTGATTTCTACAGAACGTCCACCATAACGTGCGGCTAAATTTGCTCGAATAATGGCTAACTGTGCTTGCAGTTGGGCGTAGCGTTTCTTCAATAAACCTACTTCTTCACTATCTTGGATAGCATTAATGGCTGATGCGATCGCACTCTTTATATTAGCAGATCTATCTTGATTAGTGTGTTCAATTTCTGTTAACATTCCATCAACTTCTTGCTGGAGTTGTTCTTCTTCATGATCTAATCGAGCCTGAATTTGTTTTAGTTCTATTTGGGTTTTGACAATAGCTTCATGTCTTTTGCTATTCACCCCTTCTAATGCACCTTCAATAGAAGCAGTTACTTCTTCTTTGATTTCGCTACCTTTATCCTGGAGGTTTTCAATTACTGTAGAAACAGCATCTTTAACTAAGGTGCGTAATTCGCTAGAACCTTCTTTTAATTCACCAGCAACCTGCGAAACTGCGGCTTTAACAATTTCCCTAATATTTTCAGTTCTTAATTGTCCGGTGGTTTTAACTTCTTGTAAATCTGCTTGAATTTTTTCTTTAATGTTGTTAGTCATTTTTACCCCTTAGAATTTAGCTAATGTGGATAGAAATTGAGCATAATCACTACAATCACATTATGATGTAGTCTTTTTTATCTAAACACCTCCTTTAGGCATAAAATACAGAATCAAAAGGAAGATTTGTGCTAAATTACCTATTTATGAGATGATGAATAGTAAGGATTTAGCAATCCTAAACCTAGTAATAATTGGAAATTAACTATGTGGCGAGTAAATATAACTTGTGATGGGGAAGCTTGGAAACGCTATGGTGCGGAATTTAAGACAATGGCGGGAAATTATCAAGGTGAATTGATTGGTTCTAAAAAACTTCCAGATGGAACTCGCATCATGTCTTACAAAATTGAGGATGTTAATGATGCAGAAGAGTTTCAAGAAAAATGCGCTAATTTTCCAGGTTTCACATCAGATTTTGAATCTTTATAAAAATGAAAAAATTAATGACTTTGATATTATTCACTTTTTGCTTGTGGATAATTAATTTTACCTCACCTGCTAATGCCTTAGATACCGCTAAAGGTGCAGAAATTTTTAGCGTCCATTGTGCTGGATGTCATATCAATGGTGGTAACATTATTAGAAGAGGCAAGAATTTAAAAAAGAATGCCCTCAAAAGATATGGAATGGATTCTTTAGAGGCGATTACAAACATCGTCACTAATGGTAAAAATAATATGTCGGCATACAAAGAAAGATTGACAACAGAAGAAATTCAAATTGTGGCGGCTTATGTTTTGGAACAAGCAGAAAAAGATTGGAAATAATCACATAAAAAATATCATGTTACCTGAAGAAAGTTACTTACAATTTACCCCTGATTTAAAAATTTGCCGGATTTTAAATGGAATGTGGCAGGTTTCCGGTGGACATGGACGCATTAACCCCAAAAATGCTATTGAGTCAATGTTTCAATATGTCGATGCTGGTTTTACAACTTGGGATTTAGCAGACCATTATGGCCCAGCAGAAGATTTAATTGGTGAATTTCGTCGTCAATTAATTGCGACTCGTGGAGAAGAAGCAGTAAATAATATTCAAGCTTTTACAAAATGGGTTCCTCGTCCTGGAAAGATGACGAAAAAGATTGTTGAGGAAAATATTGATATATCCCTGAGTCGAATGGATGTTAAATCATTAGATTTAATGCAGTTCCATTGGTGGGAATATCGAGACTCTAATTATTTAGATGCTCTCAAATACATGGCAGAATTGCAAACTGAGGGTAAAATCAAGCATTTAGCTTTAACTAACTTTGATACGGAACATTTGCAAATTATCACGGAAGCAGGAATTAAGATTGTTTCTAACCAAGTGCAGTTTTCACTGGTTGACAGAAGACCACAAGTAAATATGGTTAAATTCTGTCACGAACATGATATTAAATTGTTTACCTATGGTAGTGTGTGCGGTGGTTTGTTATCAGAAAAATACTTAGGTCAACCAGAAGCACGGGGTTTTGATTTAAATACCACCAGCTTGAAGAAATACAAAAATATGATTGATGCTTGGGGTGGTTGGGGACTATTTCAAACCTTACTTTCCACCCTGAAACAAATTGCTGATAAGCATCAAGTAAGTATTGCTAATGTGGCTGTGAATTACATTTTAAATCAGCCAGCAGTTGGGGGTGTAATTGTCGGTGCAAGATTAGGAATTGCGGAACATTTAGAAGATAATGCACGCGTGTTTGGGTTTAGTTTGGATGCTGAGGATGTGGAAAAGATAGATGCAGTTTCGCAGCAGTCGCGGGATTTGTATCAGTTAATTGGTGACTGTGGGGATGAATATCGGCGTTAATTAATTATATCCCTGACTTCTGTTTTTATCTGGTAAATAAATTATAAATTGATATTAGAAGTCGGGGATATTAAAACATCACCATAAACGCTGTATGGGATAAGCATCAAATTTACTGTCAGCACTAATTATAGGTATATTTTCAACTATCGCCTGTGCTATTAACATTCTATCAAACGGATCACGATGATGTAAGGGAAGCTGAGTAACAGTAGTAATATGACTGATTTTGATATCTAATAGAGTAAAGTCATTAATACTCATTTGCTGTCTAATAAATGTCTCAAATGGAAGATTAAAAGTTAGCTTTCCTAAACCGTGTTTAATTCCCATTTCCCAAACACTAGCGATACTCAAAAAAATTTGATTATTCTCATCGTTAATCAATTCTAAAACTTGATTACTTAATCGAGAATTATCTGTTACATACCAAATAAATGTATGGGTATCCATCAAAAACATAACTACATATATTCCTGAAAATCTTCTAAAGGTTCATCAAAATCATCCGACATTGTTACCATTCCCTTTGCACTACCAGGTTGACGACGGTGTTTAACTGGTAATACAGGAGTTAATTTTACAGCAGATTGATTATCTTTCATGATAATAATCTCTTCACCTTTAAGTGCTGCTTCAATTAAGTCAGATAAATTTTGAGAGGCTTTATTTATAGTAATTTGCTGCATAGTTATCACCTCAAAATTAATAAAAAACATTGGTATAACTATTATACCTAATTTATTTAATCAAAACTTGAAATCGTGCATCTTCTTGAATAGTATCAAAATCAGAGTCAGTTTTTGCCATTTCACGGTATTTGTCAAGATTCAAATTAATTACTGTTTGCAGATTTTCAATTGCTTTTTCAATATTACCTTGTAGAGCATAACTACAAGCTTTATTGTACCAAGCTTCATGGTAATCAGGTTTAAATTCCAGTGCTTTGTCGTAGGAAGATATCACCTCTTCATACCTACCTAAATTATTGAGGGAAATGCCCCGGTTGTACCAACCTTCATTTTAAATGAAATACCCACACAATAAGGCTTTCAATAATTTTGAAATGGGTTCTCCATAAAAAGTACCGAAGAACCGAAATTATCCAAAATCTTTTAATATCTTGTTATTAAGTAACTCTGATAGTTTACTTTCTATTTCTCTATATTCCTCTGATATATCACTAAAATATTGAGCTATTTGTGTCACATTGTTTTCAACTTGCTCCTTTCCCTTGGAAGTAATATTTTGCGTATCTCTTATGTACTTAGCAATTCTGTCCAGTTTACTCTTTATCGCTCCTGCTTCAGCTTGATCTAAACATTGTGAACCCTGTGCCTCAATTGATAATTCTTCTATAGAAATTTTTGTTTGTAATAAATCTTTTAAATCTTCACATCGTTCTTTTAACCAATTCAATATAGCTTGAGAATCTGTTCTATCTTTAAATGCTGCTAATATGTTGCGTGTGCAAGCTAAAAGAATATCTGTATATTGAACATCTTCAGGATCAATATCTTCTTCATCAGCCGCAAAGTAGACGACAAAAAAACCTTTTTTATCTAAATATTGTTGTAACCGCAGTAATTCTGTAGATTTTCCTGCACCACGATGACCTGCATAAAGTTGACAGGTAATTCTATCAGAATATAGAATCTCTCTCCCTACTGCTTCCAATATGTCACCATCTCCCCGCACTTCGTGACAATCAACATAAGCAGGATCTCCAGCAGGTAATGGTCGGAATGGGTCAAAAGCGTTATATAGGCGTTTTAAGAAAGCAAAATCTGATGTCATAGTACAAAATCTCACCACCTAGCGTCATTTTAGCGCAAAAATACTGAGATTTATATTTTGAGTAGATTTATATTGTGAGTTGAATACTTACAAGCATCCAGAGAAAAATCTGCATAAATGCTATCCTAAAAGAGTAACTCCTAGAATATTGTAGTGATAAATTTATGAGTTCGCCATTTCCAGGGATGAATCCCTACTTAGAAAATCCTGATTTATGGTCAGAAGTACATCATAGATTAATTACAGCTATAGCTGATAATATAGAATCTCATCTTAGTGAAAAATATCGAGTAGCTATAGAAAAACGTACCTATAGACTTGATACTGAAGATTCTTTATTAATTGGTATTCCTGATGTGGCAATTTTATCAGTTAAACAAGAACAAAAATCAAATATTAATCAGACTGCAATAGCAATTTTACCCACAGAAACAGAAAATAAGGCGATTACTGTCACCTTACCATTACCTTTAGAAATTAAAGAAGGATATTTAGAAATTAGAGAAGTTTCTACAGGTAGAGTAGTAACTATAATTGAAATCCTTTCTCCTACTAATAAAAAAACTAAAGAGGGTAGAAAATCCTATTTAGATAAACGGGAGAAAATATTGCAAAGTGATACTAATCTAGTAGAAATTGACTTGATTAGAAATGGTGAAAAAATGCCCATTGTCACCAGGGTTGCTGATACAGATTATCGCATTTTAATTGTAAGATCATATCTTTTCCCATCGGCTCAATTATTTGCATTTTCTGTCAAACAAGCCATACCTAATTTTACCATACCTCTACAACAAGGAGAAGAAGAAATAGAGTTAAATTTACAGCATTTATTGTTAGGCATTTATGAAAGAGCTAGATTTGATTTAACCTTAGATTATCATATTCCTCCTGTACCAGATTTGTTGGCGGAAGATAGAGAATGGATGGATATATTATTAAAAGAACAAGGAAGAAGAGAGTAGATAAAAAGATGACTTACAGATAATTTTAAATCCATAGATATTTTCTTGATTTCCTTTTCTCTGCGTTTCTGTGGTTTGTTATAAAAAATATGATTTCTCAAAATACAATTCCCACTGGATACCTACGCAAAGTCCATCATATCGCTTTAAATGTCCGCGATATGCAAGCATCCCGCTATTTTTATGGTCATATTTTAGGTTTACACGAACTCAAAGGAGAAGAAGTAGATGCAACCTTAAAAGAACTGGTTGCTGCGGGAAAGATAGCTAATTTTGTCACTCCTGATGGAACGATTTTAGATTTATTTGGAGAACCGGAATTATTACCACCTGACCCTGACCCCAGTAAGTCCTTTACTAGAGCTTATCATTTGGCGTTTGATATTGCTCCAGAATTATTTGATCAAGCTGTGTCCGTGATCAGGAAAAATAATCTAGTCATTGCTTATGGACCCCTTAGCCGTCCTACAGGTAGAGGTGTGTACTTTTATGACCCTGATGGGTTTATGATTGAAATTCGTTGTGATCCTCATTAAATGGGAAAATGGAAAAAGTTTTAAAGGTTATTGAAGATGTAATTACTAACCCTCCAATTCCTCACGAACCCTATAAGCAATCTTTGAAAAATTGGGCGATGTATTGTTTACGGGATAGGGGTTTTATTGTTGTTTATGCCCAAAAGGGTGATTTTGCTGTGGAAGTTAAAGGAGGAGGAAAGCTGTATTTTAAAGTTACGAATAATGCGGTTGATTTGGATGATAATATCAATTGGATTGTTTGGGATGGTGCAGCTAAAAAGGTTAGTTTGATTCCGCAAATGTTATAAATTACAGTAGGTTGGGTTAAGCGACATCGCAACCCAACAAATTATTAATTATGTTTCACAATTTTTTTTAACGAACCGCGAAGGACGCGTTCGCGTAGCGTCCCGGAGGGATAGGACGCGAAGGAAAGAAAGAGAAGAAAGAGAAGAGAGAGATTTTTTTAGGGTATCAAACTGTTGCGTTTTTGCATGAGATGAAAAATTCATTGTTTAGAAAAAACCATTAAATGCTGTTGTGGTAATGTGTTTTTTGTTTCTTGGAAAATTAATCCTACTGCTTGCATTTCTTTTTTGACTTGTTTTTGTGTCATTTTGTGGAGACGTTTAATCATAATGAAGGGATTTTCAGCACGATATTCTACTAAAACAACTCTACCTCCTGGTTTTAAGGCTTTGACTATTTCTGTCATCACTTCTTGGGGATATGCTAATTCATGATAAGCATCTACCATGATTGCTAAATCTATGCTTTCTGGTGGTAGATTAGGATTGGTTAAGGTTGCTAAAGTTGGTTCAATATTGTTGATTTTTTTCTCTTGTTTAAAATATTCAATTATTTCTAACATTTCTGGCTGAATATCGACTGCTAAAACTTTACCTTGTGGTAATAATGGTGCTATTAAAAAACTTAAATAACCTGTTCCAGCACCAATGTCTGCAACTATTTGATCAGGTTTTAAGTTGAGGAGGTTGATTATTTGACTGGGTTTTTCTTCTGCTTCTCTGTTCGGTCTTTGTAACCAACCTGCACCTGTATATCCCATGACTTGGGCAATTTCCCGACCCATGTAGTATTTACCGATACCGTCTGAACTGTGATTTTGTCGCTGTTCATAAACGGGTAATGCTGCTGTGGGTAGGTTGGAGTAAGTTAGTAATATTCCTCCACTGAGAAGAAGGATGAATATTAAATTACATATTAAATTATAAATGGTTCTAAAGAGCGATCGCACCATTTCCCCTCTATTAATTCTGTCACTAGTGGTGTAATTATAAACTTAGCAGGGAAACCGTCTTTCACATCCACCCGCACGCAAGAATAAGGCTTTTTCCTCTGTGAACCGTAACCACTCCGTCCCACATAAAGCAGTGAATCTGCAACTTTATAAGTAATTTTGTCAGTAACGTCAGTAAAATTTTCTACGAGTTCTGTTCCTTCCTGTCGCTGACGACGGGGACGACGACCACTCCCACCACAAACAATATAGTTAATATAAGAATCCGCATATCCAGTGTTCACTGTCCGCAGATATTCCAAACAATGCGCGTGACCGTTGAAAATCACATCTACCAGCGGTCTACCTTGAGTTATATTACCCAAAGTTGCTGTCACTTGTTCAAATACTCCCCGCAAACGATGACGTACAGCTAAAGTTTGTGCTTGATGCCACTTAGTTGCTTCTGTCACATAAGGAGGATGATGAAAAAATATCACCCGTCCCCGCACTTCTGAATTATGCCAAGATTCAATTAACCGATTCTTTAACCATTCCAGTTGTTCAAAATCGACATCAGCATTTGTATGGGTTTCTAATTGTTTCTCGATATCAATCTTGACTTCATTGAGTTGGTCTACCTTTGCACCCAAATCAGCCAATTGTTCAGATTCTGCGGGATTTTCCGAATTCAGTTTTTCACACTCTGCCAAAATTTGCAACTCTTCTTGTTCCAACTTCTGACGACGCTGTAGCAATTCCCGACGATAAATATCTCCCGCTTGGTTTTCTGGTAAAGGTTCTGGTGTATTAAAAGTGTTAGAATCAAGGGCAAAAAAGTCAATCCCACCATAATGAAACGTATAATACCGATTGGGTAAGCGGGTGAAATTTCCCGGTTGATAACGCAAACATACACCTGTATGACTTTTAGCAGTGTAATGTAAGTCTAAATGATTTTCTAGCTCGTTGGGAGCAAAAGCCGCTAAATAATCAATAAATGCTCTTGTATAAGCATCTCCTTGATTTGAACCATGCCAACCAATTTCAATGTCTTTATAGCGTAACATCCGACGTAAAGGCAAAGTCGAACCAGTTATTAAGCGATACATTAAAGGCACGTCATAGTAATCATGATTACCCAAAACTGGCAAAATAGGTAACTTAAAAACCATCTGGTCATAAGCAATATTGCTGGGATTTTCACCACCTACCAAAAATTCCCGGTAAGGTTCAATAAAATTAGCCGGATAATACTCGCGAGAACCCACCACATAAACTACATCACCAGTATGCAAAATAAACCGGCAATCATCACTATTATTCAACATCATTTGGGCAACTTGACGTTGAGGATGGGAACCATAGTGGGATTTAGTTCCGCTATCACCTATGACCATGAATGAAAAATCTGGACTTGTCTCTTTACCATCATCTAAAATCATCGCAGTTTGGTCAATTCCACGCTGCAAGATGCTAGGATGCTGCCATCGCACCCTTTGCTTCATTTTTTGGATTTTTACAGGAACTGATGGTTCAGAAATCAATTTCATAGCTGAAATTAGCTAAAGTATCTACTAAATACCTTAACTTATTAACTGGATTACACCCCACTGTCCATTGGTTAACCAACTAGGATCGGTATTTGCTAATTCCAGTATAACTTCAGCTTTCAGCCCCGTGGCAACTTCTGATTTTAAAGTGCGTAAAGCTACCATTGGTGCGGGCAAGTAAGAAACTATGTCTGCAAATTTTGTGGTAAAATCCCAAGAGCGATCGCCTAACAAACGCCGATAATTAGCATCACCTTTAACAATCATTAAATTCGACTTCCCTAACTCATCTTTGAGTGATATTGGTATTTCCCAAAATGCTAAAGGTGAAGTCCAAAAATAATCTTCAGCTAAAACTAATCGACCGGAAACTAAATTTTCTGTTAATCTCTTTCCCAAAGATTGGACTGGAGGATGGCTACTTTTTACTAAAAAATCTTGCGTATAAAGCACATCTTTGATCATCGCATCAGATACAAAAGTGGGATGGGGCTTTAAATGGAGATAAACCTGATTTGCGAAACCACTACCCAAGAGAAAATCAACCAAACATAAATCACAAATTAACTCAAAACCAGCATTATCAATCACAAAATCAATGCGGTTATTCTGGGATTTAGTTAATAACTTAGTAACAGCAAAGGAGTCATCTATTAAAATATTATTTAATTGAGTCTGAATATCAAAACTACTTCTATCATCTTCAAAAGCTGACCATAAACTTAAATCAACTCGGTTTCCCCATAATGCAAAATATAATAAAGCAATGAGAGACGATTTACTTGGTTTACCTTCTTGTTGAGACTCATTCAACCATTTTTCTACTTGAGAACACAGAGAAATAATTGAATTAACTGCTGCTTCTAAACCTTGAACTTTTTGTAATAAAAATGGGTCAATACCTGGCAATGCACCTGGCTGAAAGTAATTAGTAATATTGAGAATCAGACGGTAAAAATATGTTTCCGCAAAAAACCAAGGTACATCTACCCAACGCTGATGTTTATAGAGTTCTAAATATCTCTTCCAATCGTGAAAATCCACACCACTATCATTGGTTAAAGGTCGTAAATATCCACTTGGTAGTTCGGCTGCTAATTCTTCCAAGCTTTGATTTATGTCGGTGGAGAATTGATTTTCTACAATTACACGACGAGCAATATCTGGCATTCGTTGAGTTACTGTAAACTCAGTAAAAGAACCAGCATCTGAGCCTAGAAGCGGTGCTGGTAGTGGTAAATTGGGGATTTGAAATTTATTTTTATTCACCAAAAACTGCTATCTCCCATTAATTTTTACGTAAGAATTCAGGTGAGGCGATAAGATCACCGACTTCTTGGATAATTTTGTCGATAAATTATGAATTGATGTCAGAAGTCGGGGATCTGGACATTAACCAGTGCTATAGCTGAATACTTACATTTTTACTTATTGTAACCTGATTGTAGAAGTTTAGATTCCGGAATTATTAAAAAAGTCGGGTATCTTGTCAAGGTTAATTAGTTATTCATCATTGTTTTGGGTAAAATTAACTTGTTCATAAATACCTATACAGAATTAATTACACAGATTTTCTGCCTGTTCCCTGTTAACGTTTACGCCGAGAACGTTTCTCTTGCTGACGTTTGAGGTAATCTCGCCGTAGCCGATCAACGTCATGATCATTATCAGCAAATAAACTATCAATACCAACAACTTCTTCTTTAGGTAAGACTCGGAGATATTTGTACACCTTAAATTCAGAGCGTGGAGCTTCAGAGATAATATACATGAAATAGCTGATGAAAATCCAGGCGATCGCACTCGATACAACTGTAAAAATACCAACTAACAAAATTCCTATCAATTGAGCAAACAAAAGATTTGGACTACCACCAAAAACTAACCCACCTTGATCTAGATTAAAAACGTCTTGAGACCAAGCGTAACTATTCGGGTTTTGGCTAAACAATCCTACTGCTAGTGTTCCCCAAACTCCACAAACAAGGTGAACAGAAATAGCACCTACAGGATCATCAATCTCATACTTGTCTAAGACAATTGTCGCCCAAACAACCAATACTCCACCCATAACACCAATCAAAGCGGCACTGGTAATATTCACAAAAGCGCAAGAAGCAGTGATACTAACACAACCAGCTAGAATGCCATTAATCATAAATGCTAGACTGGGTTTTTCATAAAATTGCCAAGACCAAAAGGTAGCACTGATTCCACCCATTGCACCTGCTATCAGAGTTATCAACAGAATATGAGCTATAGCTTCGGAATTGGCTGTCAGTGTCGAACCAGCATTAAAGCCATACCAACCAAGCCAAAGAATAAAACATCCCAAAGTACCGGTACTAAGATTATGGGCTGGCATAGAAATAATTCTTTTACCGGAAAAAGTTGTTTCTTTCGGAGAAGGTTTTTCATATCGTCTGAATTTTCTGTATTTTCCCAACCGTGGTTTTAATAGAAAAGTTCCCACCAAAGCAGCCCAACCACCCACTGAGTGAACCACAGTTGAACCTGCAAAATCTCTAAAACCCAGATTATATAAAACACCACCAGGTAAATTTAAATCACCTGCACTACCCCAAATCCAGTGACCAGTAATGGAATAACTCAACACTAAGAAAAAACTGAACGCTATAAATGCACCAAACTTGATCCGTTCCGCAACAGCCCCAGAAACTATAGTTGCGGTAGTACCAGCAAAGGTTAACTGGAAGAAAAATTTAGCAGGAAGTGGGATAGCAGCCCATTTTAATGAATGAAAAACTCCCTGATAACTATTGTCTGTCAGGGGGCTATTGTCAGCACCCTGTAAGAAAAAACCATTCCAGCCAATAAAATCATTCCCATCACCAAACATGAAGCCAAAGCCCAAAATCCAGAAGGCTATGGTAGCAATGGCAAACACAATCAGGTTTTTAGCTAAAACGTTGATGGCATTGGCACTGCGGCAGAAGCCAGACTCTAACATAGCAAAGCCCGCATTCATAAAGAATACTAAGCACCCCGTCAACAGTACCCACTGAGTATTTTGACTAACCTGCAAACTCTCTAATGAAGGTGGTGAAGCCGCAGTAACAGGAGAGAGCCAGAACACCATGATAAAAGCTACTGTGGGGAAGTACAGATACTTAAGTAAAGGAATATTGTTAAGCTTATTTTGCTGGGTTTTTGGCTTAAACATAAGCAATGAGAGTGTTTTCCTGAAGAATTCTGTTCTTAAGCGTGATTTATTCTACAGTATATACAGGAATATATACCAACACAAAATAACCAAAATTTTGTAACTTCACGGAAAATACTTAAATAATAATACTTAATGAAGAAAATTTTATATGTTTTTTATTTATCATGTTTTATAATCATTGCAGGTGCTAAATAATACAAGCTTGCTAATTAACTATTAACTACCTTTCAGGTTCTGTTTGGTCAGCTAAAAAACTTTTGCTTTGTAGGCTACAGGGCAATCAGGCTGGCTACCCCACAATAGTTTTCAGGTTGATAATAAGCTAGACAAATCTCTAGCAGATTATCATTCATTCCTGCTTATCATTCATCCCTACATAATTTCCTCGAAAACAATGGTCAACCTATACTCCCTGGAATTCTCAGAACCAGAAGAAAATAGAAATACACAGGATTTTCTATGTATCAACCCAAAGTGTCCAAATCCTAAAAGACCTATCAATGAGGGAAAGTGCGAAGTTTGGTGTTCAGCTTGTGGTTCTGATTTGCTTTTGAATGATCGGTATCGGGTTATTGATGTACTGATTCCGGGAGCAAGGCATCAAATAGAAAAGTGTACTCTTTATGATGCTATTGATATTACTAACAATAAAAAATCAAAAGTTATAAAAGTTATACATACAAATAACCAACAAAGAATCAAGCAGTTTAAAACTAGTGTCAAGGTTTTGAAAAACTACTGGTTTGCAGGGATTCCTAAAATAGATAAAGGAGCAGCTTTCCATATTGAATTTCCCAATGATCCAATTCCAGCAAATTGCTTGGTAATGGACAAAATAGAAGGAATAGATTTACAAAAATTCTTAGAACTTCAGAACAATAAGCCAATTAGTGAACAGCAAGCTATTGATTGGTTAAGGAAAGTAGTAATAATTTTAGGAAGACTACATGATAAACATTTCATTCACGGCGATATCCAACCTTCAAACATTATGTTGAACAGCAGTGATGGGGAAATTGTCTTGATTGATTTTGATGCTGTTAGACCTATTACTCAATCTGTTTTGGATAATAAAACTCTCACCAGCATTGGTACTGATGGTTACATTGCACCAGAACAAAGAAAAGGTAGAGCCTTACCACAATCTGATTTCTACGCCTTGGGAAAAACATTTGTACATCTGTTAACTGGTAAACATCCTAATAAATTCAAAGAAGACAGAGAAAAAAAATTGCGTTGGCGTTATAGTGCGCCACAAGTATCAAAATTTTTGGCAGATTTAATTGATAATTTGATGGATTGGTCTTCAGATAATCGACCTAAAAATACGGCAGAAGTTTTGCAACGGCTACAAGATGTTGAACGCAATTTAGAACATCAAAAAAAAATCCAGCAATGGATAAATTTTAATTTTAAGAAAGCTACTAGATTCATAGGATTTGCATTATTCGGATTTCTTGTGTATCAGACCATACAGTCTAATAATTCTGCATCTATTCAGCCACAAGCAGAAACTTTTGTGGAACCCGCATCGACACAGGTTGAATCGACACAGGTTGAATCGACACAGGTTGAAAATTATAAATTATGCAGAATAAAAAAAGATGGAGAGCTTAATGTTAATGCTTTAGCTAATGTTGCTAACGATGCTATTACATTTGTCACCAATCCAAAAAACCCCAACCGGATAAATATTGGTCGTGACCGCTTTCCTGTTCCCAGTCAAAGCGGCTGTACAGTAATCATAGAAGTTTACTTACAACAAACTGAAAAGTTTACTCCACAATACGAACAACTAATCATAAAGCAGATGCAAGCAAATATACATCCCGATGCCAGAATGCTAGTTAAACCTGTATTCAGACAGAAAAATTTATAAGTGTTGTTGTGAACTATCTGCTGGAGATTCTTTTTTGATCAGTATAGCGATCCTATTTGAGTTGAGAACTTATCAGTGAGGAAAGGGAACAGGGAACAGGGAACAGAAAGTGTTCATGAATCATTTAGGATTGCTATAGATCAACATAATTAAACGTAAATACCTGATTTCTTAAAGAAGTCAGGGATCTGGGTATTCTGGGTATTGGGAGCGATCGCACCTAACTAGGTGGGCGTTAAAAATTGTCGTGATGACAAAGCAAGAGTGAAGAGGTTTTCCGGCTCATTTACTTCGTTCTACTGACTTGAAACTCCAGTGAAAAAATAAAGCCCCACCACAAGGGCGGGGGGTTTCTCTTGTAACCATACAAATGTACTATACAGATAGGGAATTTGGCAAGCGATCGCTAAGAAAATCTTTACATTTATCAACATAAGCAATATAAAAATTATAACTTTCTCTAACTATTTACTGATATACACTCATTGATAAGCTGGTATCAGGAGGAATATCTTTTGCAAGTAAAAGCGGCAGTAGCTTATAGTGTGGGTCAGCCCTTAACCATCGAAACCATAGAACTTGAGGGACCACAAGCAGGGGAAGTATTAGTTGAGATTAAAGCCAGCGGAGTTTGTCATACCGATGCTTACACACTTTCTGGTGCTGACCCAGAAGGTTTATTTCCAGCGATTTTAGGACATGAAGGTGCGGGTGTGGTTGTGGAAGTAGGGGCTGATGTCAAAAGCGTTAAACCCGGTGATCATGTCATCCCTTTATATACACCTGAATGTCGTCAATGTGAATATTGTTTAAGTTTAAAAACTAACCTTTGTCAAGCGATTCGCACTACTCAAGGCAGAGGTTTAATGCCCAATGGTACTAGTCGGTTTAGTATCGGTGGTAACATGATACATCACTACATGGGAACATCAACCTTTGCTAATTATACGGTGTTACCAGAAATAGCTGTGGCTAAAATTCGTGAAGATGCACCCTTTGATAAAGTTTGTTATATCGGCTGTGGTGTGACGACAGGCATAGGTGCAGTTATATATACAGCCAAAGTTGAAGCAGGTGCAAATGTAGTGATTTTCGGTTTAGGTGGTATTGGTTTAAATATCATCCAAGCGGCGAAAATGGTAGGTGCAAATATGATTGTGGGAGTTGATATTAACCCCAAAAAACGCGCTTTAGCTGAAAAACTGGGTATGACACATTTTGTTAATCCCCATGAAATTGCAGGTGATTTAGTTCCTTATATAATAGATTTAACCAAAGGTGGTGCAGATTATTCTTTTGAATGTATTGGTAATGTCAACGTCATGCGTCAAGCCTTAGAATGTTGTCATAAAGGTTGGGGTGTTAGTGTAATTATTGGAGTGGCAGGTGCAGGTCAAGAAATCAGCACTCGTCCATTTCAATTAGTAACTGGAAGAGTTTGGAAAGGTTCAGCGTTTGGTGGTGCAAGAGGGCGTACAGATGTGCCAAAAATTGTGGATTTATATATGAATGGGAAGATAAATGTTGATGATTTAATCACTCATGTCATGCCCATTGAGCAAATTAATCATGCCTTTGATTTAATGCACAGAGGGGAATCAATTCGGAGCGTAGTGACTTTTTAATAGTGGCAAACCCCATATATTTCAGTTTATCAGTGTTTTTTTCTGTGTTTTTTATGACTCTGTTGTTAGTTAAAAAAAAATCAATCTATACTACTCCATGACTAATATTAACCTGGTATCAGAATATAAATGTTTTGATGGCAAACTTGGCTTTTATTCACATTTATCTACTACCTGTAACGGTGAAATGCGTTTTACAGTTTATCAACCACCACAAGCCACGCAAAAACCTGTACCAGTGCTTTATTTTTTGTCCGGTTTGACTTGCACAGAAGATAATTTTATGATTAAAGCAGGGGCGCAACAGTGGGCTGCTAAGTATGGTTTAATGCTAGTTGCACCAGATACGAGTCCACGAAATACAGACATTGTGGGTGAAAATGAACAATGGGATGTAGGTACAGGTGCGGGATTTTATGTAGATGCGACAGAAATACCGTGGCGATCGCACTATCAAATGTATAGTTATATTATCCAAGAACTACCCACCGTAATTAACACCAACTTTCCCGCCCAACCCAATCAAACCAGCATTTTTGGTCATTCAATGGGGGGACATGGGGCGCTAATTTGCGCCATGAGAAACCCACAACTATATAAATCAGTATCAGCTTTTGCACCTATTACTGCACCTATGCAATGTTCCTGGGGTCAAAAAGCATTTAATCTTTATTTAGGAAATAATCAAGAAAAATGGCAAATGTATGATGCTAGTCAATTAGTTCAGAAAGTAGGATATCACAGCACAATTCTCATTGACCAAGGAACCGCTGACCAATTTTTAACCGATCAATTATTACCTAATGTATTTGAACAAGCTTGTACAGAAGTAAATCAACCCCTCAACTTGCGTTATCAACCAGGTTACGATCACAGTTATTATTTTATCTCCACTTTTATCGCCGACCACATCCGTCACCATGCCAAATATTTAGGATTAATTGAATAAATTAAACATCAATCTTCCTTTAGGGTGAGCATTGCCCACCCACAATAAAATTTCTGGTAATTATTAACGTGATGGATTACCCTGATTAGGACTACCAGCTACTTTATCTTGACCTGGTGCTTCTGGAGTAGCAGTTTCCCTCGCATCACTTTTTTCAGTATCACCAGTTTTGCGAATGTCCTCTTGCAAGGGAGTTTGAGAACTATCAGAAGTTTCTAGTGTACTCTCTTGCTGATTCGCTTGCTGATCGGATTTTTGTTGTTTTTTTGCTTTTGCGCTCATGAATAAACTCCGATGAATATAGGCATCATTATAAAAACTTAATCATCATCAATTAATCTATCTATAATCTGGTTATCAAATATTCATTTATCTACCTTAAGTATTGTTTATAATTCTGTAAATCAATACTTTCAGTCATAGACAAAACCCACAAATTAGACCGTGATTTATTAAACTAAATAATTTTGCATGAATTAGATTACCCTATTTTGTGCTAAAACTTGAGTTAAACTACAGAGGCGCAAAGTTAATAATGAATCTAATTTGGCAGGTAGATTTTTATCGTAGTCCATTGCGTGATGCAGCAGACCAGGTATTATGGGAGTTATTGATTTGTGATCCCACCCGTAAACTTGAGTATATCGCCACTTGTCCCCAATCACAGGCTAATTCCAATTGGCTAACAGAACAATTTAAATTAGCAAGTGCAGAGAATTTACCTGATATAATTCAGATATTTAGACCTCAATCTTTGAGTTTAATCACCGCAGCAGCAAATAATTTAGGTATTAATATTGAACCTACCCGTCGCACTTTTGCTTTAAAACAATGGTTGCAAGAAAAGAAATATCCTCTAGTAATTGATAAACTACCACCAGAACCATTACCGGAAAACCTCTGGGGAGAAGAGTGGCGTTTTGCAAACATTCCCGCAGGTGATATTGTAGATGAATTTACAGACCGTCCAATTCCTATTTTGCAAATACCAGAATATATACAACCGATAAATTTGGGTTTAGCCTCCACAGTTCCTATTCCCGGAGTAGTAATTTATGGTGGACGACAATCTATGCGTTTGGCAAAATGGTTACAAGCAGCCAATCCTGTCAGTTTAAATTATATTGCAGGTGCGCCAGATGGGTTAATTTTAGAAGCTGGTTTAGCAGATAGATGGATTTTAGCAACTTTTGAAGATCAAGAGGTTACAGCAGCAGCTAAAGTATATGCACAGCGAAAACAGGTAAGCAAAGGATTGCATTTTTTATTAGTCCAACCTGATGATTCGGGGATGACTTACAGTGGTTTTTGGTTATTAGGAGGGGAAGATTGAAAAATGTTACTTCCTAATATATCTATACCTGATAAGGTTGCAAAAGATTTTCACCATTGAAGTGAATCAAATGAGTTGCATCTTCCGCTACCCATACATCAGTCTCCCAAGAAATTTCTGGTAAATATTCTTTCATGGCTTTACGGTTAAGGAAAGCTGTCACCATAACCAGAGGTATTTTAGAATTTTTGAATAAACTTTCAAGTTCAGTTTTGCGTTTAGCATCAATTGGTCCATGTGATGTCACAGCTTCAATTAAAACTAACCAGCTTTGAGATTGAAAATGAATGATAACATCTGGCATTTTTCCATGAGTATCAATTTTAATTCCTAATTCTAACAAAGCTGATTCATCAAAATAGGCAAATTTTTCATCTGTATCACCAACATAAACAATGTTGCTATTTGGTGTAAAGCGGGGGCAAAACTCATTAATGATCTTCTCAATTAAAATATTTTGACCACCTGGTGAAAGTAAGATTGATTTACCTGGAATATTCACTTCTATTCTAGCTTGTAATCTTTCTTGAGCATATTTAGTTTTGAGAGTTTCAATAGATGCTAAGTAAGTTCGCAGATTTTTATCCCATTCATAAGTTTTAAATGTCCGCAACAGTTCTAACGCGCTATCTTCAATTTGGTATACTGTTTTGGGACTATTAACAGGACGCTGAATATTATCAGGATTAACAACTATTAAACCAGCATCAAGAAATTGGTGTATAGTTTGACGACGGACTGTTTCTCTTGTGTTAGGAGCGTATTTTTTACCATATTCTTTTTCCATAAATTCCATCATGGGTGTGATACCTTGGAGTGGCGCTTGTGCAGATATCCAAGTTTCATTGGGTTTTAAATCAAGCAATGCTAATAAAGTTAAACCAGAACGTTCATTTAGCTGTTTTCTAGGAAAACCTAAAACAGCTAGTATTTCTATTGCTTCATCAATACGCGATTTGGTGACAATTGGATTATTTTCAGACGAATTATTCATATTGAATAACACCCTATCTATAATTTTATCTATCTCAGACTGTTGAGGAAATTTTGCTCCTATATATTTACCTAATAAATAAATTTGTTCTAAATTGGGATATTTTAAATTACGTAAATCTGTAGCATTAACTTGAGTATGTCCATTAAATAAACGAAAAAATGAATCTACTAAACTAGAATTTAGATACACAGCAAGACCTTTGGCTAATGTTAAATCTAGTCCATTTCCCTGCTGATGATAATAATTCAAGTGATTTTCAAAACCAATACTAGGAGTATCAATTTTTGTTCCATCGTAAACAACAGCAACAACTCGTTTTTTTTCTTCTTTGGTAGAAAAACGTTTAGTCAAAACATAATGAGCATTAGGAATCAAAAGATTATTTGTTTCCTCGACTGATAATATAGCTTGACATTTTTTATTCGTCTTTGGGTAGCTTATATAACCATGATCAAAGTGAGTAGGATAAATCAATGGTACTGTTCCTGATTCCGGGTTAAGTTTCAAATATTGCTTGATTCTAAAATCAACCACTTTACCTGTAGAAACATTTAAACCTAAATCGTGAAGTGTACAATTAAATTGTTTAATTTGCTCAACTATTTTTTGGCTAAGATTATCTGTAATAATGTGAATGAATCGCTCAGAATCATCAGGATTGATAACCTCTATATAAGGTATATAATGAGATAAGATGATATCATCTTCTGCATTAATACTAGAACTGATTAATATAGTATCTGGCTTTGGCGATTTTTTATTGGCGTGAATAATCACAGTCTCTTGTAGTATTTTATCTTCAGAAAATATTTCTTGTCGTGAATCAAACAAATGAATTTTCTGTAAAGCCATTTTTTCTAGAAAAAATTGCCGAAATTCTCGAAAATATGCCCCATTACAAAAACTTCTGGGAGTAATTGTTATTAATTGCCCATTAATTTTGAGTAATTGAATAGCGGCAAAAATAAAACCTGTATATATGTTAGAAGTTTCTAAACCTAGAGAACTTAATAGTCGGCGATATTTTGATTGGGCATTTATTTTATAATATGGTGGATTCAGAATAGCGTGTGTGAATTTGGTTGTAATTATTTCAGAGAATAAAGGATATTGATAAAAATTAAACACTGCTTCAATAAAATCATTTTCATCAATTTTATAAGTAAAATTTATTCCTAATAATTCACAAGTTTTGTGGCAGCATTTGAGAGTTTTTTCTAAATAAATAATCAAAATTGGGTCATTCTCGTAAGCAGTAATATGTAGATGTTTGGGTTTTTTATGACAATGACATAATTCAGAAATAATAGCAGTTAATAATGAACCAGCACCAGCACCAGCATCAAGTAATGATATTTCTGATAAACTAAAATCAAACATACTTGCCATTAAACTAGCTATTGGTAAGGGTGTAAAAAATTGCCCTTTTTGATTTTTATGATTTTGATTAATATGATTATTTGCTGCTAAATGTATTAGTTCAACTTGATGTAATAGATTTTTGGCTATGTCTTGTTCCCTTCTGATAAGCGTCAGTGTTTTACTGTTATTGATCATCATTCATTGTATGTTGAGATATTCACATTTAAATATCATTAGAAACTAATCTAACTGTAGATTAAAATATACCATATTTGCAAAAATGAAGTCATTCTGTATAAATCTAATTGTCTATACTCCCACAACCTCCCACCAACTTAGATACAATCTATAAGCTGACGTAAATCCAGACTAATCGAAATGACAAGCACCACCACACCAAAAATTAAACTCCCCGAACTCCTAGCACCTGCGGGTAACTGGGAATGTGCAGAAGCAGCAGTAGAAAATGGTGCAGATGCAATTTATTTTGGTTTAGACAAGTTTAACGCGAGAATGCGGGCTGAGAATTTCACCGAAGAAGATTTACCGGAATTAATGGAATTTTTGCACCTGCGGGGAGTCAAAGGTTATATCACTCTCAATACCCTGATTTTTCCCCAGGAACTAACCCAAGCACAGCAATACCTCAAAACCATCATTTCTGCTGGTGTTGATGCTGTCATTGTGCAAGATATTGGTATTTGTCGTTTAATTCGTCATCTTTCCCCCGACTTTCCCATTCACGCTTCCACCCAGATGACTATTACTAGTGCTGCGGGAGTAGAATTTGCCAAATCGTTGGGATGTCAATTAGTAGTCTTAGCACGAGAATGTTCTATTAAAGAAATTAATAAAATTCAACAACAAATATCCCTAAAAAATACTTCCCTACCTTTAGAAGTTTTCGTTCATGGTGCTTTGTGCATCGCATACTCTGGACAATGTTTAACCAGCGAAGCATTAGGAGGACGTTCTGCAAATAGGGGAGAATGCGCTCAAGCTTGTAGAATGCCTTATGATTTAATTGCAGATGGTGAAGTTGTTGATTTAGGTAATCGCAAATATTTACTTAGTCCTCAAGATTTATCCGGTTTAGAAGTTTTACCAGAGTTAGTTAAATCTGGGGTGACATCTTTAAAAATTGAAGGAAGATTAAAAGCACCAGAATATGTTGCTAATGTCACTCAAGTTTATAGAAAAGCATTAGATAGAATAGCAGATGAAACTTCTTTACAAAAAACGATCTCTGTTCAAAATAAAGACCAATATAATTTAGAAATGGCATTTTCTCGCGGACTTTATACAGGTTGGTTTGAAGGAATAAATAATCAAGAATTAGTTCACGCAAACTTCGGTAAGAAACGCGGTGTTTATTTAGGAGAAGTAACCCGCGTTAGAAATGAACAAATAACAGTGAAAATAGCAGCACCTGTTAAACCTGGTGATGGTGTGGTTTTTGACAGTGGACATCCAGAAACGCGAGAAGAAGGTGGAAGAATATATGGAGTGATCGAAAAAGGAAACGAGGTAATTTTAACTTTTGGTAGAGATGATGTGAATTTGCTAAGAATCCATAGAGGTAATAAAGTTTGGAAAACAAGTGATCCAGAGTTAGATAAACAAATCCGTCAAAGTTATGATGGAGAATATCCCCAATTTACCAGACCTATTAATATAGAAGTTTATGGGGAGATAGGAGAAAAATTAATAGCTGTTGCTCGTGATGAAATTGGTAATATAGTTAAGGTAGAATCGGAAATATTACTGTTTGAAGCACACACTAAACCCCTAACCACAGAAAAATTAAAAGAACAATTGGGACGTTTAGGCAACACAGCTTTTTGTTTAGGAACTATCACAAATAACATCAAATGTCATGCAATGTTACCCGTCAGCGAATTAAATAAAATGCGTCGGGAAATTGTCACCCAGTTAGAAGCATTAAGACGTAAACCCAAACTGTGGCAATTAAATCATCATGGAAAATGGCAAGATTTAATCACACCTGAATCTTCCCCTGCTTATGCTTCTGTTTCCCTAATTGTTTTAGTCAGAAACATCAACCAACTCCAAGTAGCATTACAAGCAGATATTAATACCATATACTGTGAATTTGAAAACCCCCGCAACTATCGAGAAGCAGTAAAAATATTCAGAGAATGGAGACATTCTTCAACTAACCCAGTCCCCAGTATCTTTGTAGCACCACCCCGGATATCAAAACCTGGAGAAACTTGGATTTTAAAACAAGTGAAAGATGCTGATGCTGATGGTTATTTAATCAGAAATTATGACCAGTTAGAATATTTTGCCAATGAAAGATGTATTGCTGATTTTTCTTTAAATATTGCTAATCCTTTAACCGCAGATTACTTGAAAAAACGTTTTAATTTAGAACGGTTAACAGCATCCTACGACTTAAATATTAACCAACTCGAAGATTTAATTACAAATTACCCAGCACAACATTTTGAAGTCACAATACATCAATATATACCCATGTTTCACATGGAACACTGCGTATTTTGTGCTTTCCTATCGGAAGGAACAGATTACACCAACTGCGGTAGACCTTGCGAAAAACAGGAAGTAAAAATAAGAGATAGAGTAGGTAGTGAACACATTCTTAAAGCAGACGCAGGATGTCGAAACACAGTATATAACGGTACTGCACAAACTGGTGCGGAATATGTGCAGAGATTAATTAGTTTGGGGTTACAACATTTGAGAATTGAATTTCTCAACGAGACACCAGAACAAGTAAAGAAAACAATAGATTATTATCAACAACTTTTGCAAGGAGAAATCACAGGTTCTCAACTTTGGCAAAAATTGAAGTTACAAAATCAACTAGGTGTAACTCGTGGTGCATTGAGTATGATGTAACTAACCTAGCTATAAGTAGTATACAATACTTATAAACTGTTTTTACTACTTATTATGTCAAATTTAGCACCCCAATGTCAGCAACTGCAATCACAAGTCGAATCTATCTTACAACTTTTACACCAAGAAGCGGCTTTGCGTTCTCAGGATATTACTTCTGTGCATATATCTTTAGATAAAGCTGTTTCTCCTAGATTTGAGATTGTGTTTGCAGGTGCTTTTAGTGCGGGTAAATCAATGTTGATTAATGCCCTATTAGAGAGAGAATTGTTATATAGCGCAGAAGGACACGCAACTGGGACAGAATGTAAAATTGAGTATGCACCAACAGATGCAGAAAGAGTGGTTTTAACTTTTTTAAGTGAAGCAGAAATCAGAGAACAAGCTATTTTTTTGTGTCAACAATTGGGATTTAATACTGTTGAAAGTATTAATAAACCTGATGTAATTGATTTATTGCATCAAGGTTGTCAAGCAATTATTCAACAAGAAGGAGGGGAAAGTAAATCAGAACGCGCAAAACAAGCAAAAGCATTGATTTTATTGTTAGATGGATATGTAGCAAACCGAGAACGTATTCATCCGTTTACAAATGCGACATATTCAATGGAACAGTTTAACTTTTCTAACCTCAAAGAAGCTGCTGGATATGCGCGACGTGGTAGTAATAGCGCAGTTTTAAAACGGATTGAATATTACTGTCATCATCCGCTTTTAGAAGATGGTAACATCATTATTGATACACCAGGAATTGATGCACCTGTCGAGAAAGATGCACAATTAACTTATGCCAAAATTCAACATTCAGATACATCAGCAGTAGTCTGTGTTCTTAAACCTGCGTCAGCAGGAGATATGACAAAAGAAGAAACAGAACTGTTAGAAACAATGCGGGAAAATTCAGGAATAAGAGACAGAGTTTTTTATATCTTTAACCGCATAGATGAAACTTGGTACAATAACCAACTTAGACAAAGATTAGAAGATTTAATTAACAGCCAATTTCGGGATAGTAGGAGAGTTTATAAAACCAGTGGTTTACTAGGTTTTTACGGAAGTCAACTTAAACAGACGACGAGATTAGATAGATTTGGGTTAGATTCAATTTTTGCAGAAAGTGTCAAAAGCTTGGATGGGAAAGAAGAAACACCGCAATTTGTGAATGAATTTAATCGTTATTGTGCTAATTCTGGAAAACTATCTCCCAGTCAATTCCGTATTTCTGTTAACAGCTTTGAAACTCCCAATGAAAATTATGTGAGAATTTTAAGTGAACAGGGAACACCGTTAATTAACCAACTCATTCAAGATAGTGGAATTGAAGAATTTCGTACATCAATTACCCGCTATCTCACAGAAGAAAAACGTCCGCAGTTATTTAAAAATCTCGCTGATGACTTAGGAGATGTTTGTATTAAACTCAAGAAACATTATCAAAGTGTGCAGATTGACTTAGATAGTCAACCGCGAGAAATCGAAAGTATGAAAGAATATGAGTTGCAAAAATTAAACCAGCAACTCCAGCAAGTGGGAAGAGATTTTCATCATCATATTAATGATGAAGTCAACAAACTAATTAATAATAATTGTGAAGAATTTGAGTCTGATTTTCGACAATTACAATCACGAATGATTCGTCGTCTTGATGAATTATTAGATACATTTTCCATAGCTGATGCTTACCGTCGTGCAACGTTGAGTCATCCCCGCAATGCAACTGCACCTTTACTGGCTATTTTAGTAGAGGCTTTTTATTATCTATCAAATCAATTGGAAGATATTTTAATTGAATCTTGTCAACAAGTAATTGCTAATCTATTTCAACAGTTAATGGAAAAGATTAGAAAATCAGAATATTATCGCCAATTGTATCGCTTATTAGGTAATGATGGAGGAATAGAATCAGAGGTCAAATTGATAGAAAAAGTTATTATTCAAGCTTTAGTAAGTGCTGCAAGTGTAGAGTGTGATCGCTTTGTGAGAGAAAGTCCCAGATTTTACGATGAAGGCACATTTTCAATCTATCAATTTCGGCAAACATTACAACAAACTTCCCAAAGTTACGACGCAGAAAGTATCATCGAAGCTGAACCTGCAATTAGACAATTATTGAAGTTAGACTTTGAACCGAAAGTCTCCCACACCATTCGTAAATCTTTCCGTCAAACTATCAACCAAACTATTAAAACTCAGTTGTTACCAATGGGTGAAAAACAAGCTGACGATATTTTACAACAATATCCCCATGCACGTGCTTATTTAGAAAAGACTTTGCAACAGGAAGCTGAGGAAAAGATTGCTAATAATCAACGTTTGTTGAGTGAGGTTGAGGGGAAAATTCAAGAGTATAATACAGCAGTCACAGGAATTAATAGCTGTTTACAAGCGATGCAGTTATATGAACATTTACTGCCTGTAATTGGGGGAGAAGAGGTATAGTATAATACTTGGGGTGAATGCAGGTTTTTCTGTGTTCACCTAATTTTAAATTTCGCGCAAAGATGCAAAGGAAGAAAGAGATGGAAGATAATTTTAAGTTGATAGATTGTAATGATGAAGATGTGATTGAATGCAATGATTTAACTTATAAAGTTAGTAAATTGAAACAAGCATTTGAATCCATAGGGAGTGATACAAATTTTTTGAGTTCTTTGTGGGAAGCATTAAGGAGACAAAAAATTTATTATTTACAAAACAGACATTATAATACTGAATCTTTCAAAGAAGGTATGGATGTCAAAATGCTAAACTTAGGTTCTAAATCTTGGAAGAAAGGAAAAGTAAAATTTAAACTCAGCATTGAATTTTATGTTGAAGAAGAAAATGTAGAAATCAAAGAACCAGAATCACCCCTTGATGATTTACGACGTAAGATAAACGAAGCTACATCATAAATTAATTAGTCCACTGAGGTGAACTTTGTTTGTGTAGACGCGAGCGATTTATAATCGTTTAATTTTCAGAATCAGGATTTAAGGATTTTCAGGATTATTAATTATGAGAATTAGGATTTGATAAAAAGTCAAAAATTAATTTATGTTAAAACTGATAATTAACGAGATAAATATTAGTATAATTGGTGAAATATACTGAGAAAATATTCTAAAATCACCAAATATAAAAATATAAACATTGAACCATATTCTATAAATCCTGATTCTGAACAATATTAAATAAATGCCTAAGAAAATCCGAGAACTAAAACAAATGCTTAAACAAGCAGGGTTTACAGAAATTCCAGGCGAAGGAACTCACACTAACTGGATACATCCATTATATAATGGGAAATAACTATTTCTGGTAAAGATAGTACAGATGCCAAAAAGTATCAAGAAAAAGAGGTCAAACAAGCCATTAAAGAAATAGAAGGTAAAACAGGAAATGATGAATCTTAAATATCAAATGATAATTCAATGGTCAGAAGATAAGTCTTTCTTAGTAGGGTTTCCAGAATTTCCTGGACAAACTTGGCGGACACATGGAGACAATTATCAAGAAGCAGTTAATAATGGAATCGAGGCTTTAGAATCATTAGTAATCGCTTATCAAACAACAGGTGAAACCCTTACAAAACCAACATTTAATCAAGCTGCATAAATCAAATATCCCTGAATTATTGCCATAATCTTTGCATCTGATGAATAATTGATCATAATAAATTGGGGAATTGTAAATCATGATTCCGACAAAAACTACATCCAGAAAATCCTGACAACTAACTATGATTAAAGTTAAAAATAAACTTACCATCGAAGAATTTCTCGCACTTCCTGAAAGTGACACTATATATGAATTCGTTAACGGTGAAGCTTTACCTAAGTATAAAAATGAGCAAATGTCTCCTAAATTTTTTCACGGTTCGACCACAGGATCACTATTTATATTATTATCTAAATGGGCGCAAGAAAAGGGCCGCGTTGTTGTTGAATGGAGTGTAAAATTAACCAGAAATCAACAAGATTGGATACCCGTACCTGATTTAATCTATGTTTCCTACCAACGTCTTCCCATTGACTGGTTAAAAGATGAAGCTTGTCCAGTTACACCAGAATTAGTAATTGAAATTATTTCTCCTGGTCAAACTTTTGGAGATATGATTGAAAAAGCTACTTATTATTTGCAAGCTGGAATTTGCTTAGTTTGGGTAGTAGATACAATATCTCAAACTATCACAGTTTTTACATCCTCTTCTCTCCCTAATACTTTTAGAGGTCAACAAATTATCAGTCATGAGGTATTACCAGATTTGCAAATTACACCGTATGATATATTTAAAAATGCTGGTTTAATTCGTTAAGTTAATTATCAACTACATCCTGTAAATCCAGAAAATCCTGATTCAAACAACATCCATATATGTCAAACAACATCAAAACCAGAATCGACAAATTCAACAACGGACGTGATCCAGAATTATTACAGTTAAAATTCAAAAAACTCGCTACAGATCCATTTTCCTTCTTTCGCGGAACTTGTCATTTATTCTATGAAGATTTTCCTCAAGATTCATCTCTCAACTCTGCACCTCTAACGTGGATATGTGGTGATTTACATCTAGAAAACTTCGGTAGTTATAAAGGTGATAATCGTTTAGTTTATTTTGATATTAATGATTTTGACGAATCTGTTCTTGCACCTTGTACTTATGATTTAGTTAGATTTATCACTAGTATCATTGTTGGTTCTCATGCTGTGGGTATCAATGATGCAGAATCTCTACATTTAAGCGATATATATCTAAAAACTTACACCGAAACTCTTGCACAGGGAAAACCAAGAACTGTAGAAAAAGAAACTGCGACAGGTTTAGTTAAGGACTTATTAGACATTCTGGAAAACCGAAAACGGTCTAAATTTTTAGATAAATACACCAAAGAAAAGAAAGGTAAGCGAAGTTTGGTAGTTGATGATAAACGAATTGCAAAAGCTACAGATACGGAACAGAAAAAGATTAAAAAATTAATTAGAAATTGGCATAATACGACAAATCAAAATGCCGATTTTTATCAAATTCTCGATGTTGAAAAACGCATAGCAGGTAATGGTAGTCTAGGTTTAGAACGTTATATCATTTTAGTAGAAGGTCATGGTTCTCCTGATGAAAATTATTTATTAGATTTCAAAGAAACTCATCCCAGTTCTTTACAACCTTATGTAACAGTATCTCAACCACAATGGGAAACTCCTGGTGAGAGAGTTGTGGCAATTCAAAAACGCTTTCAAGGAACTCCACCAGCATTATTAGAAGCAATCAATGATGGTGAGAAAGCTTATGTTTTACGGGAGTTGCAACCAGAACAAGATAAAGTTAGTTTGCAAGCTTGGGATGGAAAAATAGGACGGTTAGAAAAGTTAATTCAAACAATGGCTGAAGTTACAGCGTGGGATCAACTACGCAGTAGCGGAAGACAAGGTTCTGCAATTGCAGATGAATTAATTGATTTTGCGAAATCTTCTGAATGGCATAATTCTATTATAGAATATTCACGCAATTACTCTGAAAAAGTTAACCAAGATTTTGAAGAATTTCGTCAATCACAATGAATAAAACCCCCCGCATTCCCATACCTCCAGAAGTGAGAAACTATGTTTACCAAAGGGATAAATATCAGTGTCAAAGCTGCGGTAAAACTTCCCAAGAAACTAACCTCAGCATTGATCATATTATCCCTTTGTCTCGTGGTGGAAAAAACGATATTAGCAATTTACAAACTCTCTGTTTAACTTGCAATAAAAGTAAAACAAATAAAATTGACCATCGTTTTCACCGCTATTTTGACATTTAACCAATGTACCAACATTTTTAATGGTGTTTTCGCTGTTAATTTAGCGCAGCTATGTTAGCAATGATTACACCTACGTATAGATATGTCAAGTCTACGGAAAGGTATGGCTGATAGATAGTAGCGTTTTTACTGATCAAAATCGTACAAAAAACCGCAATTCTGACAATATTATTCTCATTTAATTTGAGATATACATATTAACTAGTCAAATTAAATTAAATTAATTACGGCTACATTTTTTTGTTGAAACACTAAATATGAATGGAAATAGAATTCAAGCATCTGAAGAAGCTTCAAAAATCCATCAAGCAAATATGCAAAAAAGCCTAGAAAATCGCTTGCAGATAGCTAGAACAAACATGGACGAAAATCTAGCACGTCTGTTAGAAGCAGAAATGATGCAATACAGTCAATATAAGCCATCTTCTGTTACCAAAATAGGGTTTTTTGGTTTTTTAAGCACCTTACGGAAAAAGCTTTAAAAAAGCTAAAATTTTTAGCTTCGTTGTGTATATTTATCTAGTTGTCATTTTTATTTCTCCTAATAACCCTGGCTAGTGTCACCAGGGTTTTTTATTGCTGATAAAACAGATGTCAACTTCTTAATGTACAGCTTATTAAGAGGGACTTTTGAGAACTTTATACCCCTTTTTAACAGGTAAGAACGGATATACATCTTTAACCAAAAATGCAACCACTCCGTGCAGGAATGTTAAGATCAATATTTTTATCATTCCATTTTATTTCACAGTTTCCATACAGTAATGTTTGTGGTTGATGTTGTAATTGAATACAATCAAAATTAGCTGTAACTGACTCATTACCCACATTCACTGCAATAATTAACTCTTCATTTCCCAAAATTCGCGCAAATACATACAGTGTTCTTTCTGCATAAATAACTTGATAATTACCAATCCGCAAAGCTGGATATTGATGACGTAGTGAAATTAATTGTTTGTGAGTTTCCAGTATTTCCAAATTCCAATTTGCTGCTAACGGAAAACCACGACGACAATCAGGATCTAATGCACCTGGTAAACCAACTTCATCACCATAATACACACTTGGCGCACCGGGAAAAGTTAATAAAAGCAAAGTTGCTAATTCCATACTAGCAATATCACCACCGGCAATGGTAATTAATCTGGCTGTATCATGACTTGCGAGTAAATTAAGTTGGGTTAGCTGAATTTCCCAAGGATAAAGCTTCAATAATTCCTCAATTTTTTCCGCGTATTCAGCAGCAAATAACGGTGGATAGGTTTCATAAGCACGTCCTTCTACCTGTTGTAAATCTACGCGATCGCCTGCGGTAAATGCAATAGTCGGACCCGTAAATAAATAATTCATCACCCCATCGAATTGAGTTCCATCCAACCACTGACGGGAATCTGTCCAAACTTCCCCCACGATATAAGCATCAGGATTTATGGCTTTTACTCGTTGTCTAAATTCTTGCCAAAAACCGGGAGTTTTAATTTCAAAAGGTACATCTAAACGCCATCCATCAATACCGAATTTAATCCAATATTCGGCAATTTCCATAATATATTCCCGAACTTCCGGGTTATCATGGTTAAATACTGGTAAAGAACGAATACCCGCCCAACTTTCATAATTTGCAGGTGCATCACCCGTATAAGGTGCAAGTGGCCAACCTTGAATTTTAAACCAATCGACCCAAGGTGAATGGGGTCCATTTTCTAAAATGTCGTGAAAGAAGAATATACCCCGACTTGCATGATTAAAAACACCATCAAGCACAACTTTAATATTACGTTGATGTGCTGCATCTAACAATTCTTTAAATGCTTCATTTCCTCCCAAAATTGGATCAACTTGATAGTAATCATGGGTGTGATAACGGTGATTACAAGCAGATTGAAAAATGGGAGTAAAGTAAATAGCGTTAATTCCTAAACTTTGAATATAGTCTAATTGTTCTACAACTCCCCATAAATCCCCACCTTTATAACCTTGGAGTGTGGGAAAAGCATCCCAATCTTCCCATTTTGCATTATTCAATAATCGTTTATGGGGTTGTGTGCTTTTAGCAAATCTATCAGGGAAGATTTGGTAGAAAACCGCGTGTTTAACCCAGTCTGGTGTGTGAATCTGCATATTTACTAAGAACTTATGAATTTATCAATATATCCAATAAATTCTCCCAGACTAGGAACACTATTAGCAAGGTTCATATACAAAAAATCGTAATTTAGATTCAAGACAGTTCTCTCTACGTGATTTTTTGTCTTTCTGTAAGCTTTACCTACAAGTTGATAAATTTTATGTAGAGACTCATGAGGGCAAGATATTGCTTCCATATCATCAGTTTTCGGATTAAATCCAAAACTTTTATGAATTAGCTCTAGTGTTAAACTGGCATCTATTTCGATAAAATGATGATATTCTGCTAAAAACCATGCTTCTATTTCCATAACAGCAAGGACTACATTTGTGGGTATTACTATATTGATTTGCGTCAAGACGAAGTTTACACCCCTTTGCACATCTGATTTCTTGTTTGGATAAATATCACGTAATCCTATGATTCTTTCATAGCCCGATTCAGTTAGTGAATTGTACTGGTCTTTTATGTCTGATGCAACCCTTGTTTCACCACCAGAGTTATAGATTAACACATAAAATTTTGTTGCAGCAGTGACAGCATCTGTCATTATTACCTGAGCAAATTTTCTTCCTTCCTGAGATTTAATTTCTATAGCAATCTGATTTTTCCCAGCAACTTCTCTCAGCAGTTTTTCGACAAAAATTTGTTCAGTTTGCCCCTCCACAAAAATGGCTAATTTCTTCACTCTTCTATATTCTCCTCATTACCAAAACCCTCCTTATAAAATTGAGTAGCAAAAAAATCGAAATTATTTAGACCCGTGAACTTAAAATCATCAAATATTTCTTTTGAATTATGTATATTATGAAGTTTGGCTAATCCAGGTTTCCTTTCAATAACTGACCAATATTCTAAAGGAACACCATTCATAATAAATCTGTCATTTGTTGTCATTATTAGCTGAACTAATCCATTTTCGGTTTCGGCTTTATTAATAAGTAACTTAATCATTGCTGATGCTCTTTCAAAATCGAGTCCTTCCCCAATATCATCTATTAAAATACAACTAGGTTTTTTAGCTAACAGTGAATAGTTTAATTGAATTATTAAAGATAATGCTCTAAACATTCCTTGGGATATTAATCCTTGTTCAGTTTTTGCTTTTAGATCATTTTCTTGAACATAAAGGCATTGTGGTTTAATGGGGATTTCATCATCTTCATCAAACAATTGAACTGATGCTGGTATTTTGGTTTCTATTTCAGATATGTTGTAACCTATAGATAACATATCTGATTTTATGGCTGTAATGAAATTTTCTCCCAATTCCTTTTGTCCTGAAGTGAATATATCAACTACTCTATCTGTATCTTTTAAATCTATATTTTTTGCATTAGCTTTAGCTGAACCAAAATAACCAAGATAACGTTTTCCTAATTCTGTGCCAAATTCATAATATCTCAATAGGGTTGCCCACTTGTAAATTTCTTCAAATTGAGGATGCTGGATAGAATCTCTACGTTTAAAAATTGCCACTCCATCCAGGGGTGTTTGAAAATCAATATCTTGATCTAATTTTTCAGCCCAAACTTTTCCCTCACCTGATTCTTTCCTATCCAGGTAAGTCTTAGAACCAATAGTAAAAATTTCTTTGACTACCTGTCCATTTTCAGCTTGTAAAATATAAACTTTTTTCCGATCTTCTTGATCAGAATCAAAAATTAATTTCCACTCTCTTAACCTACCATCAGGTCTAATAACTTTGTCACCAGATAATAAATTAGATATAAAGTTAATAGCTCTAAGTGTTCTCGATTTGCCAGAGGCATTTTTACCAACTATTAAATTTACATTACCTAATTGACAACCATCTAAACGCCACTGACTGGGCTTACCTTGATCCTCACCATATTCTACAAAGTCTAATCTCATATAGTTACACTTTTTACGCTGAATTAAGGAGACAAGAGCCTATTATAGTTCTTTCGCAATCATACTAATTTTTATGCTCCAGGAAAACATTAGCCCGTGGTTTGGAATTCCCTATTGCTTAACCCAAAATGATTATCTTGGTTGTATGTAGAGCGATCGCACCCTATCCACCCCTTCCCAGTCTCTACTATAATTAATACATTAGTTCTATTTTCCCCACTAGACCCCCATCTCAAAAATTCTTCCCCAAGATTCTTTGATCCCCCCTTATCAGCTGCCACTCATAGTCCTAAACTGTAGGTGAGAGTTGAAAGGCAGTCTGGAGAAATTTTGTGAAAAAAGTTTTAGCAATCATACTTGGTGGGGGTGCGGGTACTCGGCTTTATCCGCTAACCAAACTCCGCGCAAAACCCGCAGTACCAGTGGCTGGGAAGTATCGGTTAATAGATATCCCTGTTAGCAACTGCATTAATTCAGAAATCTTTAAAATCTACGTTCTGACACAATTCAACTCAGCTTCTCTGAATCGCCACATTGCACGTGCTTACAATTTTAGCGGCTTCAGTGATGGATTTGTGGAAGTGTTAGCTGCACAGCAAACTCCAGAAAACCCCAACTGGTTTCAAGGTACAGCGGATGCTGTGCGTCAGTACATTTGGATGTTGCAGGATTGGGATGTAGATGAATTTCTAATTCTTTCCGGTGATCACCTCTACCGCATGGATTACCGTCAGTTTATCCAGCGTCACAGAGACACAAATGCTGATATTACACTTTCTGTCATCCCCATAGACGATCGCCGCGCCTCAGATTTTGGTTTGATGAAAATCGACAACTCTGGTAGGGTCATTGACTTTAGTGAAAAACCCAAAGGTGAAGCTTTAGCGCAAATGCGTGTCGATACTACGGTATTGGGGTTAACAAAAGAACAGGCACAATTACAACCCTACATCGCTTCGATGGGGATTTATGTCTTTAAAAAAGATGTTTTGATCAAACTGTTGAAAGAATCTTTAGAACGGACTGATTTTGGTAAAGAAATTATTCCTGATGCAGCTAAAGATCACAACGTTCAAGCTTTCTTATTTGATGACTACTGGGAAGATATTGGAACAATTGAAGCCTTTTATGAGGCTAATTTAGCCCTGACTCAACAACCAATGCCGCCTTTTAGCTTCTACGATGAAGCAGCACCAATTTATACTCGCGCTCGTTATTTACCTCCGTCTAAACTCTTGAATTGTGATATTACAGAATCAATGATTGGCGAAGGTTGTATTTTGAAAAATTGCCGAATTCAGCATTCAGTTTTGGGAGTGCGATCGCGAATTGAATCAGGCTGTATAATTGAAGAATCCCTACTCATGGGTGCTGACTATTATCAACCATCTGTTGAACGCCAATGTAGCCTAGAACAAGGTGATATCCCTGTAGGTATTGGCACAGACACCATCATTCGCAGAGCCATCATTGATAAAAATGCCCGTATCGGTCACGATGTCAAAATTATCAATAAAGATAACGTCCAAGAAGCCGAACGCGAAAAACAAGGCTTTTTCATCCGTAGTGGAATTGTGGTTGTTCTCAAAAATGCTGTAATTCCCGATGGAACAGTTATTTAGTCACTGATAATTGGGAAAAGGCAAGAGGCAAGAGGCAAGAGGTAGAAGTCAGGAGTTCAGGAGTATGGCTTACGCCACGCTGCGCTATCAGGAGTCAGGAGTCAGGAGTCAGAAGGCATAAGTTCTTTAATTTTGACTTTTGACTTTTAATTTTCCTCCCCTGCTTCCCCTGCTTCCCCTGCTTACTGTCACCTGTCACCTGTTCCCTGTCACCTGTCACCTATTCCCAATGACTAAACTACTTTTGCTGATTGGTCTTCCTGGTAGCGGTAAATCAACTTTAGCAAAACAATTGCTGACTGACAGCCCCCAGATGCAGCTAATTTCTACAGATGCCATCCGGGGGCAAATATTTGGTTCTCAAGCTATTCAGGGTTCATGGCTGTTGATTTGGAGGGAAATAGGAAGACAATTTCAGCAAGCTACTACTGTAGGTATCTGCACTATTTTCGATGCTACCAACGCCCAAAGAAGAAATCGCCGGGAAATCATAGAATTAGCCCGTGAAATCGGTTTTACTCACATTACTGGACTATGGATAAAAACTCCAGTTTGGCTGTGTTTAGCACGTAATAAAAAGCGCGATCGCCAAGTTCCTGAAGACGTTATTTTGCGAATGCACCGTCAACTCCGGGATGCTCCTCCTAGCTTAGAAGAAGGACTAGACGAAATCATTTATAAGTAAGGTGGGGAGCAGAAGGGGAGCAGGGGAGATGGGGAGATGGGGAGGATGGGGGAGAAAATTAATTCTTTCTTCTTCCTGAACTCCTGATAGCGTTCACGTAGTGTGCCGAAGGCATAGCGTGGCGTTAGCCATACTCCTGAACTCCTGAACTCCTGAACTCCTGATAGCGAAGCGTGGCGTTAGCCATACTTCTGAACTTCTGAACTCCTGACTCCTGACTCCTGCCTTCTGCCTCCTGCCTTCTGCCTCCTCAAGAGTACGGTAATTTCGCTGGCACGATGAGCAACAACCACACTAGATTTTTGATATTGTTTGCTAATTTAATATCAGAATTCTTTTGCCTGGCATTAGACTAGGCAAACAGTAAATCTCATATCTTAGAAAAAAACATAACCTAAATTTTTACAGGAGGCTGGTAAATGGCTGCAACTGACTTCAAGGACTATTACTCAATTTTAGGAATCAGTAAAACTGCCAGTCCAGAAGACATTAAACAAGCTTTTCGTAAACTCGCTCGTAAGTTCCACCCTGATGTTAACCCTGGTAACAAGCAAGCAGAGGCAAAATTTAAAGAAGTTAACGAAGCTTACGAAGTTCTCTCTGACCCAGATAAACGCAAAAAATATGACCAATACGGTCAATACTGGAAGCAGGTCGGTGAAGGCTTCCCTGGTGGTGCTGCGGGTGCTGATATGGGCGGTTTTGACTTCAGTCAATACGGTAGTTTTAATGATTTCATTAATGAATTATTTGGTGGCGCAGGACCTCGTACTAACAGACAAGGTTACTCTTATCGCACGTCTACTGGTAGACCAAGTGGCGGTTTTAACGATTTTGGGTTTCCAGATGCAGGTGTAGGTTCAGCCCAAGATAGCGAAGCTGTTATTAGTTTAACTTTTGCTGAGGCATTCAGTGGAGTTCAAAAACGCTTCAATTTAGGTAACGAAACAATTGATGTTCGCATTCCCGCAGGTGCAAAAACTGGTACTCGTCTGCGGGTGCGGGGTAAGGGTCCAGTTAACCCCATGACTCAACAACGGGGAGATTTGTATTTAAAAATAGAATTACAACCCCATTCTTTTTTCCAAATGGAAGGTGATAATTTGGTTTGTGAAGTGCTAATCACTCCCGATGAAGCTACTTTGGGTGCTGCTATTGATGTACCCACACCCGATGGTAATGTAAATGTGAAGTTGCCGGCAGGAGTTCGTTCTGGTCAGTCTCTGCGTTTACGTGGTAAGGGTTGGCCTCTAGCTAAAGGTGGACGTGGCGATCAGATGGTGAAGGTGGCGATCGCACCTCCAAAAGACCTCAGCCCACAAGAGAGGGAATATTATGAAAAAATCCGGGCTATCCGTACTTACAACCCCCGCAGTCATTTGGCACAGGTTAAATTATAAGGAGGCAGGAGTCAGGAGTCAGGAGTCAGGAGTCAGGAGTCAGGAGTCAGGAGTCAGGAGTCAGGAGTCAGGAGTCAGGAGTCAGGAGTCAGGAGTCAGGAGTCAGGAGGATAAGAAGAAAATATTTCCCCCATCTCCTCATCTCTTCATCTCCCTCATCTCCCCCATCTTACTGTCACCTGTCACCTATCACCTGTCACCTGCTTTATGCCGTTCTGGACATTAACAACTTCCTAAACCCTTCTATCATCTCTGGTGTCGCTTGGGTGGTTTGCCATGCTGGACGTGCAACTAAGCGATCGCACCAAGCTTTTAATTTTGAATATTTATCTAAGGAAATACCCGTTTGCGGAATCCACGATACAATACTTCCCGCTACCACATCAGCTAAAGTTAAGCTGTCACTACCGAAATATTCACGCTCATCCAACAGGTTCTCAAAAAATTGTAATGCTGTACTAACTTTAGTTTTAGCTTGTTCAATCGCTTCTGGATTTTTTCCTGGTAAATCAAATATTATAGACATCATTGGTGTCAATGAAGGTAATAATTCATTAACACAAACCATTTCCACCATTCGCACAATTGCTAAATCTTTGGCATCTTTTGGCAACATCGAAGGAGTGGGATATTTGGCTTCTAAATAATCTAAAATTGCCAATGATTCTACTACATTAAAACCGTCATCAACCAAAGCGGGAATATGATGAAAAGGGTTAATCGCTAAAAATTCAGGTTTAAACTGTTCTCCATTTAGTTTAACTTCTACCAGTTCAAATTCCAATTCTTTTTCTATTAGTGTGATCCAGACTCGGCGAGAATTTGGAGAAATCGGTGTATGATAAAGTGTAATCATGCTCAAATATCTTAAATTAAATTATCAATTCTTATTTTACATTATTATCAGTGATCAGTTATAGCTATTCCCATTCCGGTGAGGCATAAGAATTAATAATTGAACACAGATGGACGCAGATGAACGCAAATATTTTTGTACCTCATCAGTGATTTATTATCCTTTTCAACTCCTGACTCCTAAATTTTACAATTAAATTGTTCTAGTAATTTTTCTACACTGGCATTGTGATCTAAGAACGAAAATAAATGTCTATAGATTAATTTCCCATCTTTATCTAATACAAATTGCGCTGGTAAAGGCGCTCCTAATGCTTGTCCTGCTTTGTAAGTCCGAAAAACATAACAACTAGGATCACTCAATAAAGGCATTTTTAAGCCTAAGTCTTGGACAACTACTTGACTCTGCTTTTTATCGGTGCTAGTAATCATTAAAACTTCTATTCCCCGATTTGTAAATTCCTCATAATTTTCATTCAAGGCTTTAATATGGGGATAACAAAATGGACAATACTGTTTTTCTGTAAAAATTCGGGTAAATGCCAGTAAAACAGGTTGTTTACCACGATAATCTGATAATTTTAGGGTGCGATTATTGGTAATATCTGATAATTTAAAATCTGGTGTTCCTACTCCCAACCTGAAATCATCTAATGCTGGTTTTGGTAAAAGATTGCGGAAGAATCTTTCATTAAATAAGCCAGTAAAATCTGTTGATGTCAGCATAAGTAATTAAAAATTAAAAGTTAATGGGAGCAGAGGGGCATGGGAGCAGAGGGGCAGGCAAAAAGTTATTCTCCTCATCTCCCTCATCCTCCCCATCTCCCTCATCTCCCTCATCTCCCTAGACTGCTGCGAAATAAACTTTAGACTTCACAGGGTCGGGAACCATTGTTTTTTCTCCAGGTTGCCAACCAGCAGGACAAACTTCGTCGGGATGGGACTGAACGTGCTGAATAGCTTGTAATGTACGCAGAGTTTCTTCGACGCTGCGGCCAAATGCCAGATTATTAATAGTAGCGTGTTGAACTACACCATCTTTGTCAATGATGAACAAACCACGCAAAGCAATACCCGCTGCGGGGTCGAGAACGTTGTAAGCGGCGCTAATTTCTTTTTTGATATCGGAAACTAGGGGATAATTTAAATCGCCTACACCACCAGATTTACGATCTGTTTGAATCCAAGCCAGGTGTGAAAATTCGCTATCAACAGAAACACCGAGAACTTCTGTGTTAAGCTTCTTGAATTCTTCGTAGCGATCGCTAAATGCTGTGATTTCAGTGGGGCAAACAAAGGTAAAGTCTAAAGGGTAGAAAAACAAAACGACATACTTACCGCGATAGTCGGAAAGTTTGATTGTCTTAAATTCCTGATCTAATACAGCTGTTGCTGTGAAATCGGGAGCCTGCTGACCAACACGAAGGCATCCTTCTGTTCCGTAAGTGAGCGTCATTAACCTAGTTCTCCTTCAACTTATATCCATTTTTCGCGTGAGAATACGGGTTAGATAAATCTTACCCATCTACGCTTGTCACAGTTTAGTTACGATCTGTTACGACTATATCATACTCATTACGATTTTGAGTAACCGATAACCGATCATTCCATTACAAGGTGACAGGTGACAGGGGACAGGTGACAGGTGACAGGTGACAGTAATTTCAATACCCATTACCCATTACCCATTACCCATTACCCATTACCAACCCCAAATCTAAAATCCAAAATTTCAAATCCAAAATCTAAAATCTAAAATCCAAAATCCAAAATCGAATGACTGATTTAGATACTAGAGAATGGTTATTAACCAATGGCTTGGGTGGTTTTGCCAGTGGGACAGTTGCGGATGTGCATACAAGGACTTATCATGGTTGGTTATTTGCCGCTACGAATCCACCTTCTGGGCGAAAATTCTTACTTTCCCATTTGGAAGCAAGTTTAGAAATAACTGGAAAAGCAATAGCACTGGGAACAAATATTTGGGGTGGTGGTGAAATTGAACCCACAGGCTATAAATTCCTGCACCATTTCGATATTAACCCTGTTCCCAAATGGGTTTGGAGTGGGGATAACTGGCAGTTAACCAGGCAGTTGGTGATGCCAAATGGGAATTGGGAAAGGCAGGGGAGCAGGGAGCAGGGAGCAGGAGGAGAAGATTTTTCCCAATCACCTATTACCCAAAGAATTTTGATTCAATATCGGTATGAGGGTAAGGAACGAGGGATTTTAAGGTTAAGGCTGTTTATAGGCGATCGCAATTTTCATCATCAACAAAGAGGCTGTAAAGAAATACAGTTTTCTCAACTGGTCAATCAACAGATGGTTTGTTTGCAAATGAATGATGGTGGTGAATTTGGTACACCATGGCATCTGCGCTGGACACAAGGAGAGTATCAATCCCATGGACTATGGTACTGGAATTATAGTTTACTGGAAGAAACAAAACGAGGATTAGGCGATCGCCAAGACCTTTATAGTCCCGGTTATTTAACAGTTAACCTCCAACCAGGAGATACAGTCACCCTAGAAGCTCAAGTGGGTTTACCCGACTCTCAACCAGCAATTCTTTCTCCTGATAGTTTTGCAGAAGCAGTAGACGCAGAACAAGAAAGACTTACTCAAATTTTTGGTTGGTTATCAGCAAACTCTTACCCCACACCCTACACCCCACACCCTACACCCTCTTCTGCACTGTCACCTGTCACCTGTCACCTGTCACCTATTAAACAACAACTACTCAAGGCCAGTGATCAATTTATTGTTTATCGTAATTCCATAGCAGGCCCTACAGTGATTGCTGGATATCACTGGTTTGGTGATTGGGGACGAGATACTTTAATCGCTTTACCTGGATTGACACTGGTTACAAAACGCTTTGACATAGCAAAAGGATTATTAAAAACTTTTGCCCGTTATTGTCGTTATGGGCTGATTCCCAATGCTTTTCCCGATGTTGATAGCGAACCTTTTTATAACAGTATTGATGCTGCTTTATGGTGGATTGAAACTTTAGGACTTTATTTAGAAGCTACTGAAGATTGGCAGTTTTTGGTAGAGCAATTTCCAGTTGTGCAGCAAATTCACAAAGCTTTTGTTGGTGGTACTCGCTACAATATCCAAGTTGATGCCATTGATGGGCTAATTTCTTGGGATGCTAATGGTGTGGCTTTGACTTGGATGGATGCACTGGTGGAAGGATTACCTGTAACACCCCGCTGTGGTAAGTCAGTAGAAATCAACGCTCTGTGGTATTCGGCTTTATGTTGGTTGAGTCAGTGGGCAGAACGTTTAAGCCAAATAGATACAGATAATTTTTTACGTTTGACTAATCAAGCACAACGCTACGCACGGCAAGCAGAACAGGTAAAAAATTCGTTGCAGAAATTCTGGAATCCACAACTAGGTTATTTCTATGATGTTATTGACCCAGACGATCGCCGGAATTCGCAAATTCGCCCCAATGCAGTTTTGGCTTTATCTTTGCATCATTGCGGTTTTTCTGTTCAGCAAGGTCGTCAAGTTTTGGATTTGGCAACTTCTCGATTATTGACTCCTTACGGCTTGCGAAGTCTTGATCCAGATGATCCAGAATATATGGGGAAATGTGAGGGTAGTCCACAAAAACGCGATCGCGCTTATCATCAAGGTACCGTTTGGACTTGGTTGATTGGTTCTTATATCCGGTCTTGGCAGCGTTTTTACCCAGAAGCACCTATGCCTTTTGACTGGCAACCACTTTTAGATCACTTCTTATCTAGTGCTTGTCTGGGTTCAATTTCGGAAATTTTTGATGGTGATGCACCGCATATATCCAGGGGTGCGATCGCACAAGCTTGGTCTGTTGCTGAAGTGATACGGCATTATCAGTAATTGCATTTGTGGTGTAACTACTCATCAAACATGGTATCACTGGATTTTTACCAAATTTGGTTTTATTTCACCCAAACAATAAAATTTCCATTAGGTGAATGATAAAGTTTGCCTTCTTGGTTTGTACCTGCTTGTACTATTGCTACTAACAACAAAACACAGATTCAGTATCTGCGTTTATCCGCTAACTTATGCAGTTAATTACCCACGAATTTTAAGAATGGCTCAGGTCAGATTTGAACTGACGACCCCAGGCTTATGAGTCCCGTACTCTAACCAACTGAGCTACTGAGCCGTGTTGTTTTATCAACTTCTATTAAGATAGCATACGATTTTGGCTATGGCAATTCCCAAATCAAAATTTTTTTCCAAAATAAAAGAGGGAGCAAATCTCCCTCTACGAACAAGACTGTTACTTGCTTAACAAATAGCTAGGCATTTTATAGACGTGCCTGCGATGGTAGGAACGCAATTGGGTTCACGGCACCCTTACCTGCTGGGTGGACTTCAAAGTGGCTGTGAGGTCCAGTGCTAAAACCAGTGCTACCCATAGCAGCAATAGTTTGCCCTTGTTCCACTTGTTGACCTACTTGCACTAAAATTCGGCTATTGTGACCATAACGAGTCATACTCCCATCAGGATGACGGATATCAACCACATTGCCATAACCACCGTTGTTCCAACCTGCTCTTTCTACCACACCGGGAGCAGAAGCATAAATTGGTGTGCCTACACCGTTAGCAATGTCAATACCTCTGTGCATTCTGCCCCAGCGCCAACCATAGCCAGAGGTGAGGACACCCTTAGCAGGCCAAATGTAAGATGCTGAAGAGGTAGATTGAGGATTACTATTTTGGTCAACATTTTTAGGCAGATATAAATCAACTGCTGCCAATGGTGGTAATGCTGGGGATACTCTGGTTCCTCGCAATTTACCCAAGGAGTCGGTCGAGTTAACACCAGCAGAAGGAACAACCAATCTGATGCCAGATGAGTTATTGCGAGCAAAATTACCAGATGAAGTTGTTTGATTGGGCAGGAACTCTGGGTTAATTGGCTCGTTCATGGGACGAGCAGCACGCAATTGGGGCTTAACAGGTTGTTCTCTGTAACTGGGTAGTATTGGTGTTGGTACAGGAATTGCTACCGCATTCCGTTGAGAATTAACTCTAGAGGGGGCAAATTGATTGCCTGTCTCGATGACAACGGGCGCTGTGGCATCATCGGTTGTACTCGCTGTTTGTACAGTTACACCAGACTCTTGAGCGCGATATTTTTCGCGTAATCTCTCAATTTCTGCTTGTAAGCTGCGGAGACGTTCGTTACCTTTGACCTTGGCTACCTTTTGAGGTTGTTTTTGAGCCGTTGGGATTTTGGTGACGCGATCGCGTGATGGAGTCTCACCACCCACACCATAACTGATAGAGGAAGAGAGGTCATTTTCTCCCGACTGTAGCTGATTATCCTGAGCTACGGGGACAGGAATACTCACGCTATTGGTAGTAGCAGCCGGAGTATTAACCTGAAATTGATTTTCCTGAGCTTCTGGGACAGGAATACTCACGCTATTGGTGGTAGCGGAAGTTTTGGTCTGAAATTGATTTTCCTTAACTGTGGGAATAGAAATAGCAACACTGCTGTTATTTCTTACTCCTGATGGCTGTGAAACTTGAGGTAGATTGGCATCTAAATCAAGTTTGTTCACAGGAGAACTAGGAACTGTGGCAATATTGTTGGACTGGACGAAAGTACGCACAGGTACAGTTGACTGGTCGTAATTGCTCCGTTCTGCTCTAGCTGTGGGAATAATCAGTTGTTGACTGATTTGTAATTGATTGGGGTCTGCTAGATTATTAGCTTTAACTAGTTCTGAGACTGAAATACCGTAATTAGTGGCAATCTCAGCTAATGTATCTCCTGGTCTAACTTCATAGGTTGTCCCAAATGATTGGGCAACAACTCTAGGTGCAGCTGGTGCAGATGATGTTAACTTCTGCATTCCTGCACTTGTTTGTTTTTCCTCTTTTAACCTGGAGATCAAACTAACTTGGCTGCTATCTGTTGCTTCTTCTTCCGACTGTGCTGCTACAGTTTTGTCAGCTACAGTTGTTGGTTGTGCTATTTCAATACCAGCTTGTGTTAGCTTTTGAGTTTCCTCAGACCGCAACTCGGCTAAACTATTTTTTAATCGGTTTGATTTTTCCTGTAAGCGATTCAGGGCGAATTCTTGCTGCGCTTTGAGTTGTGCATCAACATCATTGCTGACTGTGTTTGCTGATTCCACAATTACGGTTGTGGGTTGAGAGCCTGCAACACCTTGACTGCTGGATAGTTGTTGTACTCTGATTTCAGGTAATTGGTTGGCTGTTTGTAATCTGGATTGAACTGAGTTAGTATTCAATCCCTGATCTACTTGGGATTGCAAGTAGATGGCATTTTTGTCAGCTTCTGATGTAGGAATTTGGACAGCCATTTCATTGGCTGTAATCGGCCATTTAGCTTCAAGCCCAGGCACTTGCGAAACTGCTGTTGGTTCCAGAATAACAGGATTTTCAGGCAACCTCGCTGAAGAGACTGCTTGGGACTCCAGCTTGGTGGCGGCAAATTTTATCTCAGTGTCAGAAACAGCAGGAATCGTTGAGGCTGCTTTTTGACTGCCAACAGGAGCCGCTGCTTGGGCTTGATCGCTTTGTCGAGTCACCAAAAGGCTGGTTGCGCCCATTGAGATTGCCAAGCCTATCATAGCGGCTTGGGTTCTAGCCCGGCGGTTTGCTTTATGATTTGTCTCGTTTAACTGCTCGACCGGGGCAGCATCGCTGTTGGGGTTATTGTTCAACACAGCCTTTACTCTCTTTTTCAATGCTCGTTTCAAAGACGACCTCCTATGATCACGCTTCGCTTAATTGACCTTGATTTTTTTAGTTGGATATTAATCCATGATTGAGATCACATCAAACGATATATCAAGATCACTTTCACCAGAGATACTTAGGCAAGATTAACCTGCTTCTCTGATTTAGACAAGTTCATACTTGTTAGTAAAACTTAAAATTTTTGTATTGACTTGTCTGTCACCACTCCTCATAAAACACAGAATTGTTCGTTGTTGACAGTTATCGTTGCTGATTTTGCTTTGCCAGCAGGATTCAGACAAATATGATAGCTTTGCTGAGTCCAATTTGGCTGTTGGCATTTGGTCTGCGGCGATTTCTGACAAAACGATGTTCCTGCTGTAGATATTTTCTAGGTTTTTTTATTCAATCAGTCTTATCAACTGGAGACTTTACGTTGTTTCTTCCCTAAAAAACAACCGTACAAATTACTAAGGATTTTTGAATCCTATGATTGTGTCTAAGGATACAAATAGCTAAGATGCTTTCCAGTAAATGCTTTGATTGATTTTATCTCCAGGCTAGACAGAATTTGAATTCACTAAAATCTATCATTGACTATTCACTAGGAATCAAAGTTAATATACAAATTTCTTATATATCTCTTATGCAACTAATCTGGTTTTTTTTACTGAGGTAGAAAGGGTATTGGTACTTGACCGCACTGATGATTACTTTAGGTATTATTCCGGATTTTTTTGGGAGGTCACTTAAATATGTTAGATATGACTATACCAGTTGGAAGTTGAGGTTTTAGACGGTGAAAGATTGATTTTATGGGCTTTTTGGCTTTTTCTCTGGAGCTATGATTGTTGAACCTCTATAAGTTTTTATACCTAAACAATTTTTAACTATTGTAAACAATTTCTTTAATATTATTGCTATTATTGCTTTGCTATGTGTGGAACTTAAGTTAAATAGCCTAACTGACGGCGGGCTTCAAATAAGCCGATCGCTACACTGACGGATAGATTTAAGCTACGAACTCCGGGTTCATGCATGGGTATGTAGAGTGTGGAGTCACAGGTACTGAGAACGGTTGCTGGTAAGCCCGTGGTTTCACTGCCATATAATAGCCAATCATCGGCTTGAAATTGATAATTGATATAGTTAAAACTGCCACGGACGCTAAAGCCTAACAATCTGCCGCCGCGCTGCTGATGGATGGTTTGGAATGCTTCTATAGATTCGTGATAGTGGAGTTTAACATAAGGCCAGTAGTCTAAACCTGCTCTTTTGAGGTAGCGATCGCTAATTTCAAAGCCTAAAGGACCAACTAGGTGTAATTCTGTGCCTGTAGCGGCACAAGTACGGGCAATATTACCTGTATTTGGTGGAATTTGTGGGTTAACTAAGACTATTTGGGGCATATAACAATTAAAAATTCAAAACTCAAAAACTTGTAAGTAAGGAGGAAATATCAGGATTGATGAGGATATGAAACAAAATGTACCCCAAGATAGAGTGAGATGATCTATAGGTTTTGTTAATAGGCACTAATCGCTGGGGAAAGATTAGATTTTTAAAATTAAAAATGAGGAAAAAAGAGGGGGGAGGAAGAGAAATTTTTCTCCATCTTCCCAATCCCCAGTTCTGAATTGCTTCTAACCAACCAAAGAGGAACATAATTTGTTTTCTAGTTCCTGTTCTCGTAGTTGGGTGGCAATAATTGCCTGGTTAATGACACGGTGGGCATCAACACCAACTTTGTGTAGTTGTAACCACTGTTGGGCTTCGTTACCTTCGCGGAGAATTTTGTGTAAGGGAGAAAGAAAACAACTGAAGCCTTGTTGTTTGGCTATGCCCCAAACTTCTTGATATAGTTGGGCGATCCAGTCTCTGGCGAGTATGGTACTACCATCTTGCCAATGTTGCAATTGGGCATCCAGACTGGATGTGGCTGCTGCCATTTCATTTTTAGCGGTTAAGGTAATTAGTTCTTCTGGGGATAAACTGCTTTGGGTGAGGGGGTCGATGTTGGGGTTGTCGATAATTTGTAGCAATCGTGCTTCCAGGAGGGCGGTAATTGCTAGTAAGGAAATGGGATCTGTGACTAAATCACAAATTCGCAGTTCTAGACGATTTAAATTATAAGGACGGCGATCGCCATTTGGTCGTACTGATGTCCACAGATGCCTAACGTTTTGCATTGTTCCGGCTTCTAGCTGTGCTTCTACCCATTGAATATGATGGGCATGACTGGCAAATAAGGGTACATGATTGGGGGTTTGAGGGAAGAGTCCCCAACGGGTAGAATGATAACCTGTGGCTTGACCATCTAAAAATGGTGATGAGGCACTTAGAGCAAGAAATAAAGGTGCTTCCAGACGAATAATTCGACAGGCACGCATTAATATTTCTGGGTCGCTGATGCCAATATTAATATGTACACTGGCGGTGACTACTTTTGTGCCGTAGGTTTGCTCAATGTAATCATGATAGGGGTTAGTTGGGTCAGAACGATGAAAGCGATCGCTCCCACCCAAGGATAGGGTACTGCCTGGTATTAATGTGTAATTGTTCAATCGCTGCAAATATTTACGCAACTCCTGCCGAGGACGCAGCAACCCACACAATTGAGAATCATAATTCGTGGATGGATTAGTTATGTACTCTACGTTGCGGCTATCTGGCTCCCGCATAAATCCTTGCAAATCCGTGATGATTTGGTCGGAGAGTCCGACAATTTCACCTTGAGGCGTGCCAGTATACATCTCAATTTCAAAGCCTTTTGTTAAGACCACTTTTTTTTTCCTCGGCTCTCCTTATTTGCATAAATTGTATCGAATTAGACGATTTTTTGCATCTGGGTAATTGGGGGCAGGGTGTAGAGGGAGAATAGCAACTGAGAACTGACTAATTACGAATTTTTTTGATTAAGAATTGCTTCCCGTTCCAAATTGATGGTTGCTTCTGATAATTCAAACAATGCTTCCAAGGAAATTTTACCTTCCTTGAGTAGGGAATTTAGCATATTGGACGGAGTTTCTAAAATTCGCTTACCGCTGCGGATTTGAATATTTAATTTATCTGCAATTACATCGAAAATCACTAACAGAGATATAGTTTTCCAAAATGTTTGAGTTGGTGGTATGACCTTGAAAGCAGTAACTAATTTCCCCTCTTCTGGTACATGAAACGCCAAACCTGAATCCTGAATCATCTGCTGGATTTTATCCAGTGCAAAAGCAGAAATTTGGTTAATTTTTTGTTCCATATTTACAAACGTTGCTAAATCAGGTAATTTGATTGTAGCATCATTTAAAGACTCTGCTTGAAAATTTACTGTTCCATCTAAAGAACTAGTAATAGCATAAACTTGAACTGCATAAGGTGGTTGTGGCACAGTTCCTTTTTCATAAAATGAGCGTCCTTCCTCAGTTACTGTAATTGGTGATTTTACCACCAGAGTTTGTAATGCTTGAAGATTAGAAATTGTACTTTTGACAAACACAGAATCTAGCCCAAGTACAGATGCTAATTCATCCGCTGTCGGTGGAGTTTCAAATTCAATACCTGCACGAATGATAAATTCTTCAAGAACATTAAATTGACGTGGTTCTTTGATAGTTAATTCAACAGTATTTTGACGTAAACTATAGCGAAGTTGACGGGCAGCAAAAACTACAAAATTAGGAGTTTCTGTTTCAATTTTTGTAACTAAATTTTTGAGACTATCATCAATAGGTCTATTAGCAGAAGTAGGAAACATCAATAAAACCTCCATGATGATTAACAATATTTGCCACTTCCGAATACATACCACCAACTGTACCTGGCTTACTAGTGAATAAATCGTGACAACCGACAATTACCAGCAGTTCTTGAGCGCGGGAAAAAGCCACATTTACCCGTTCTGGCTTTTTAGCAAATCCCACATCTCCCTGATAATTATTCCGCACCATACTGACAATCACAACTGGTCTTTCCATTCCTTGGAATCTGTCAACTGTACCTGTTCTAATTTGCAAGGAAGGGAAAAGGTTAGATTGCAAACGTTCATCAATTTTTCTGAGTTGAGCGCCATAAAATGTAATTACAGCTATTTCCTTTTTTGGTTCACCATTAGCAATTTTATAACTCCAAGCATTTTCAAATTGCTGACATATTTTTTCTATGACATCAATTTCTTTAACATTAAAAAATGAAGTTCCCAAACGTTCTTCTTGAAATACATTTTCTCTGGGCGTTTTTACCCAAATTAAATGGTGTTCTGGTTTAATGATTTCCCCTGCTAGATAATGAGCGCGTTTAGTATCAGGTTCTAAAATACCACATTCTAATTTACCATCATAAAATTGATTGATTGCTCCCATGATATTTGGGTGCATTCGATATTGGGTATTTAGCATTTGTTTGATGCTTGAATCAGCGGTTTCAAACTGACTTTTAAATAATGATTCTTCTAAAAAAAGCATTTCTTCTCTTGTATGTCCAATTTTGGCAGCAACTTCTTCAACTGTGCTAGTATCCAGCATGGGTGGTAATTGTCGATGATCTCCTACCATGACTAATTTTTTGCCTTTTAAAGCAGGAATTAGTAATTCTGGAGGAGTGCATTTACTGACTTCATCAATAATGACAACATCAAAAGACTGGAATTCTTCAGAAAAATTGTAATTTGCAGCTTGAACGCAAGTGATACCAACGACGTTAGCATTATCTAAATAAATTCGTCTCAAATCTTTACTATCACGTTCTGAAGGTTGACGTAGTTTTGTAATCCAATTTTGGACAAAATTCTGATATCTGTGCAGATAATTTTCTTCATTTTCTAGCTGTTGTTGCCAAATATCAAACCTGTTTTTAACTATGTTTAAAAATTCTAAGTTGAATAAATCAGTTTCTGGGTTTTTCGGCTTGAATTTATCAGGTATTTCTTGCCATACTAGTTCCCACCAATTACGTTCTTTGATTAAAGCGACTGGTGTCTGTAGTTGTAATTGCTGTTCTAATTCATCTATTTTAGTTTGTGCTTTTTTGAGGTTTTGCAGGGCAGATTTAGTTTCTTTTTTAATTTGCAGCAATTGTTCATTGAGAGATGCTTTGATTATTTCTAAGATAGTAAAAGGTTCTAGTGATGGAATTAATATTTCAAGTTGAATTATGGTATCTTGCCACAACTTAACTTGCTTAGAAAATTCTTGATGCTGTTCCCAAATATTTGATTGTTTGGCTAAATATTGTTGTATGAGATGATGTAATTGGACTGGTATTTTTTGTTGTTTATTTAGTTCTTCCAAGATATTGACAACTTTTATAAGTTGGGAGTTAGCATCTTGACTAGCTTTTTCTACCTGAGATTGGGTTTCCAAGATTTGTTCTTGGGTAATATCATTTTTGGGGGTTTTATCTAACTGTTGTTGTTGTTTTTGGAGAATATTAAGTTGTTGTTCAGCTTCAGTTTTAATTTTGGCAACACATTGACGGGCATTTGCTAAAATAATATCTAAGATTTCTTGTGTAATTCGAGTTAAAGTAGAGTCAATATTATTTAATTCATAAGCTGTGCTGTAGGTTTTTTTCAATTTATTTAAAAAAGTTTGGGTGTTTTCAACTAGCAATTTCCGCTGTTTAGAGGTGAGTAATTGATAATCCTCAAACTGTTGATAAATTTCTTGCCATTTTGTGCGATCGCTTTTTGATAGCACTATGGGAATTTGACTGAAATTTTGTTGTAAAAAATAACTAAAATTATGCTGTTTACCTTGTCGGTCAGTGAATTTACCCTCGATTTCATAAGAGATAGCTTTTGCTAATGGTTGCCAATCTGGAAGTTTAATTTGATAATTTTTTGGTATGAGGGGTAATTTTAAATTATTGGCAAACATCACTAAACCTAGTGGTAGATTTAGCATATTATCTGTTAGTGGTAAATTAGATTGCTGACAATCTTTTAAAATTTGATAAAGGTGGTTATAAGCTGTAGTTTTCCATTCTATAACTGCTTCGATAATATAATCAATTTCTCGTTTACGGTTCTCCCACATTTTAATAGTTGGTTGCAAGCTTTGTCCCTGATTTAGCGATTGCTGATACTCTGTTTGTAACTGATGCAAATATGTAGAACTCTGTTTGAAAATATTTACTAATTTAGCTAATTCTGACATAGCGATTGTCGCATCATTAGCATAAATTAATGCTGGTTTAAATTCAGCAATCTCTGTTGCTATAGTTTCATGTAACCAAACCGCTAAACCAAATGCACCACGTGCAGGACGAACAAAGCCAAGTACATCTGTATATTTAATCGCTTGACGAACATTTTCACGAAAATTTTCTACTTGCAGATTTCCTTCTTGATAGGGTTGAAGAAGTGGTAAAAATTCTTTAATTTCTGAAGCATCCCAATTGATATTATCTCTGGATTTGAGAACTTTATCCAGATTTTTAGTTAAGGATTCGATTGCAGCTTTTTGGGTTAAAGTTTCATTGTAGACAAGTTCTTGATTTTTACAGATTGTATCTAAATTTTCCTTCTCTTTTTTGAATTCATCTTGTTGTTGATTAAATTCTGATTCAGCTTGAAAATATTCTGCAAATTGTTGTTTGACAACTAATAATTTACGAAATATTTGGATATTTTCTTGTCGTTGAGCCAGGTTATTTTCGCAATCAGTGGCTGTATTTTCTAGCCATCTATCAATTACTTGGTCTTCTAAAAATGCTTGTCCTTCTTCACCAACTTTTTCAGCTTTTCCTTTTCTAACAGCGCGAATTACAGGGTTGTGAACTAATCGACTGAGGGCATTATCAACTGCTAAATTGGCTTGAGATGTAATTAATGTGCGTCCACCCCGTAAAGCAATTTGATAGCAAATTTCGGCTATTACAGTAGTTTTACCTGTTCCTGGTGGTCCTTGAATTAAAACTAAATCTTGGGCTGCAAGTACCTTTTCAACAGATGCTTTTTGACCTGAATTTGCAGAGGATAATAACAAATCTTTGGCTTTAAGTTTGACAGTTTTTTGTATAGGTCTAGCTTGGGAAGCGTCAAATAGGAAGTCACCTAAATAGGGATTCTGTGTGCGTCCTTGTTTTAACTGTTCTAAGGCTTTTTCTTTACGTTCAATTTGTTTGATATCACCAGCAGCATCAAAAAATAAATATCCTGTTTTTGGTAGTTGATAATTCCCTGTTTCTATATATTCAACTATATCTCGATCTATTCTGATATTGATAAGATTATGTTTTGGATCAATTTTTTCAATAGTTCCTAATTGACGACTACTGCGACGATTTTTTTCCGTGGGAATAGAATCAGAAAATTTGATATCTTGATTTTTTGCCTGTTTTACTCGTTCCCAAAAGTTATCTATTTCTAAAAAGTTCTCTTCTGACCCATCAAGGGTAGCTGAGTTGGTATTAATTTCTAAGGAAATTTCTCTTTTATTTTTACTATATTTATAATTGATGCAATATACACAAAATTGTCTAGCTTTAGCAATTCTTTCTTCAACTTTTAAAAATGCTTTCCATGCTTGTAATTGATCTTCTGTCGGTACATGATTACCGCATATTGGCATTTTGGCTATTTGTGCCAATAATTTGGGAGTTATATCAATAGGATAATGATGATTTGGAACTAATTGCAAGGGCAATGCTAAAGCATAAGCATCAGCTTGTCCCCGTGAGGGTTGTAATAAGTAAGCTGAGAGAATTTTTAACCCGCTAGAGCCATTTTTTTTGACTGCGGCTCTAAATCCTATAGTTTTATTTAATTCTTTGAGTCTTTTGGGTAAGGGAAATTCACTTTCATCAGTAGCTATTGTTAAATCCCAAATTTCTTCTCCTTGTTCTTTTGCCGCACCTTGACGACGAATATAAAATAGACAAGGTTGTTTACCTACACATTCAAAAATTAATTCGTGAGCGCGTTCTTTTCTTTCCCGAAAATCTGGATAAAATTTAACTGCTTCTTGTCCTTCAAAATGCCTAACTAAAGTATCAATTGTGGAATTTATTAAGGTGTATCCCCAGGTTTCTGAGTTGTGTTTTTTTGTTAAAATTGGCATGAATACTCCTAGATTTTTTGGTCACGCATAAGTACAAAGATTAATTTGATTGATTTTTGGAGTTAGAGATGAAATTGGTGGTAGGTTTGACTGGCTGCTCGATGTAATAGAGAATGTCTCCAAACTAGGGATTTCATATCATCTGCATAACCTCCACCGATAACGCAAGCTACTGGAAAACCAGCACTGACACAGGTGGTTAAAACTTGCATTTCTCGGCGAAAAATGCCTGTATCTGTTAGGGCTAGTTTGCCAAGTTTATCATCTATGTGGGTGTCAACTCCAGCATCATAAAATACTATATCTGGTTGAATTTGTGATAATAAATCTGGAAGGTAATTAGCTAAAGTTTGTAAATAAGCATCGTCTTCCATTCCTATGGGTAAAGGAACATCTAAATCACTTTTTTGTTTTGTTCCAGGAAAGTTAATTTCGCAGTGCATGGAAAATGTAAAAATGCTGTTATCGTTTTCAAATATGAAGGCTGTTCCATCTCCTTGATGTACGTCTAAATCGACGATTAATATCTTTTTAGCAAGTCCTAATTTTTGCATAACGCGAGCAGCAATTGCTAAATCATTGAAGATACAAAAGCCTGACCCATAATCGGGAAAAGCATGATGTGTTCCACCAGCAGTATTACAAGCTAAACCTTGATTGATTGCTAATTTAGCAGTTAATATTGTTCCCCCTACTGCGACACAGGTACGATTTACTAAAGTTGGACTCCAAGGTAAACCAATGCGTCGCTGTGCTTTTGGTTCTAATGTTCCTTGGCAGTAAGCTTGAACGTAATTTGGGGTATGAACTAATTCAATCCACTCTTGGGGTGGACGTTCAGGAATGTGAAATTGTTCTGGTTGTGCTACTCTTTCATTTAACAGCAATTCATAGAGTTGTCGGAATTTAGACATCGGAAAGCGATGCCCTGGTGGTAGAGGAGCTATATAATCTTGATGGTAAATGATGGGTAAATCCATTGCTTAGGCAAGTTACACCGTTAAATTTTTAGGTCAACAACTACTCAGGATATGTGTAGAAAGTTTCTCTGGAGTGAGAGTGGTATCAATTTTAAAATTGTTCCAAAAATAACGCGATTACATAAGTGATTTTTGCAAAAATGGACAGTTTTTTTTTGAACAGAATACTATTATACATAGATTTTATACCGAATTAAGATGAAGCTACATAGAATTAAGATTTCCAGAATAATTTACCGCAGATACACGCAGATAAAGACGGATGAATTAGTCACCTGTCACCTGCTATATCACTATTTTGTTAAATGCTGACTTAATGCTGATAACCTAATTTGGAAGTTTTTAATTCACAATTATCTATGATGCAATGGATTATCCCGCTTGGATTTATTTTAGCTGGCTTACTAGCTGGATTAATTGGGGAAAAGGTTTTTTTCAAAAAGCTCAACACATTTGTTGCTAATAAACAAATCCCTGGTAGTCAGATTATATTTCTATCACTGCACAGAATGACGTTTATCTGGTTTGTTCTGGCAGGTTTTTTTTGGGCTATTCTGAGTTCTCCTCTTAAACCAGATATTATCAATGTTCTGCAAAAAGTTCTAACGATAATTTTGCTTTATTCGGTGACGTTAGTTTTGGCTAGGTTAACATCTGGTTTTGTAACTTTATTCGTGCAGCGAACTGAAGGAGTTTCTACATCACTACTTTCTAATCTGGCTAAAATTGCGGTTTTAGTTTTGGGAACGTTAATTTTACTGCAAACTGTGGGTATTCAAATTACTCCCATAGTGACTACATTAGGAATTGGAGGTTTAGCGGTAGGTTTAGCTCTCCAGGATACTCTTGCTAATTTATTTTCTGGTTTTTATTTAGTTATTTCTAAACAGGTGAGAACTGGAGATTATGTAAAATTAGATGATGGTCATCAGGGTTATGTTACAGATATTACTTGGCGAAATACGACGATCAAGGAAATTTCTAATAATGTGATTATTGTTCCTAATTCTAAGTTGGCTTCGGCAATTTTTACCAATTACCATCTCCCAGCTAAAGAAATTACTTTGACTATGAATGTGGGTGTAAGCTATGATAGCGATTTGGATTTAGTAGAAAGAGTAACTGTGGAAGTTGCTAAAGAGGTGATGCAAGAAATTGCTCCAGGATTAATTGAAACTGAACCTTATATGAGGTTTCATACTTTTAATGATTTTAGTATTGATTTTACTCTTTATATGCGTGTAAGCGAATTTTTTGACCAGCGAATTGGTAAACATTTGTTTGTAAAGAAGCTACATAAACGCTATCAGCAGGAAGGAATTCAAATTCCTTTTCCTGTGCGAGATGTTTATATGCACAATAACTGAATTAATACTGGGGATTTTTGGGGATGCTAGTACAAAATGTGATATTTTATACAAAATATTTTTTGGAAATTTGCTTATGTAAATTGATTTAAAATTTTCTGGGAAAAAACTGGGAATAGATTATATAGTGATGTATCTCTCAATCAGGTTCTGAAAGTTACAGTTACTCATGGTTATACTTGTATGTATACAGTTGATATTGAAACTCAACTTCATGCCTTGCGTCCAGGCGATCGCATTAGATATTCTAATGTAGATTGGGATATCAGAGATTATAGTACCTATCAAGACCCCGAAGGTTATCAAACAGATGAATGGTTGCTGAAATCACAAAGTGGGTCGGAATATTATTTACTGCGGGAATACGACCCCACCCAGGAAATAAACACTGTCACTTGGTATATCTCCAACCAGTTGCAAAATGTGCATTTATATTTGCCAGACTCTAAAGAAGATATAGTGTCAGCGTCTAGATTATGGCAAGAAATGCAAGCATTAAGTACCCCATATCCAGAATTGAAACTTTTCTATAAATCCTATTATTTTGAGTCGCAAACTGAGGGAAGTTATGATTCTCAAGGAAAAACAAAATCTCGAATTACTTGGGATTATTGGGATAAAGACCATTTGACAAATTTAGCAATAGAAGCTTTTCCCAATCTACAATTAGATATTTACTCAACCAAGATAGTTAAGCCTGAAGATTTTTCTAAAATCCAAAAAGGAGTGGGTAAAAATCGGCAGCTAATAAATTTTACACCACAGAAAATTACTGAATTGATCATGGCATTATTAGTTTTAGCGACTGGAATATTTCTAATTATCTTTGGATAAATTTTCTATGAATAATTCTTTATTTATTGAACAACATGATGATGGTATTGCCTTTTATATCAATGGGGATTTGCAGTTTGATACTACTGATGAAGCAATATATCATGAATATTTGGTAATTCCTGCTATCTCATTGGCAATTCAGAGATTTCCTCATACAGATTTGCGGGTTTTAATTTGTGGTGGTGGTGATGGATTAGCTGCTAGAGATGTATTACGTTTTGAGCAAGTTAAAAAAATAGATTTAGTAGATTACAATCCAGAGGTTTTAGAATTAGCTAATACAGTTTTTAAACCTTATAACTTGGGAAGTCTAGAACAGGAAAAAGTGACTGTCTACACTCAAGAAGCTTTTGAATTTGTTAGCAAATTAAACGCTGATTATTATCACGTTGTCATTTGTGATTTTACTTATCCTAACTCTTCAGAAGAAACAACAATATATAGTCAGGAGTGGTTTAAAAAAATTAATCTGGTTATAAGTCACTCTGGAATAATTGCTACTAATGCCGTTTCACCCTATAAAAATAATCATGCTTTTTGGTGTTTATATCAAACATTACTATCAGCAGATTTATTAGTTAAACCTTTACAAATTGATATTCCTTCATTTCGTGATCACGGTTATGGTAATTGGGGTTTCTTTTTAGGATCATCATCAGTGGTATTGAGAGAAGAAATTGAAAATATTTATCTACCTAATAATTTAAATGCTATAAATCATCAACAGCTACTATCAGCGTTTATTTTTGATGAGGGAATAGCAGGATCTCGTGATCAAGTTACGATTCACTCTTTGGAAAATGAAAAGTTATTTTATTACCTGCTTAATTATTCAGATAAGCAAAAACAAATATCTTTAAATTCAGGTGAATATCTAGATTTTTTAGATATTAATGAACAGGTAAATGCACAAATAGGAGACGATAATTCCCTAAATTTAGAATCAGTTGCTAAGTTTTGGTTGGAAAATATTTACGCTGCTCCCAATGCTGAAAAGACCTTACCAGATATTCATCAATATTTACCTGTACGTCATCGCTATCATAATTCTAAGATGACAACAGCATGGTTATCACATCTTCAGGAATTATTATCAGAAATAGACGTTAAACAGTTACTAAATAGTTTACTATCGAGAGCGCAGGAATTACCACCACACATTGCTAATGAATTGAAAAATTTAGCTGATAAAATTAGCTCAAATCAGCCGCTAGGAAAACTAAATCCTAAAATGGCTGAATTTATTGCTCTGTTATCAGTAACGTTGTTAATGGCTAATTTAGTAGCACCAGATTCTGTATTTGCTAAAGGCTCATATTCCGGTAGTAGTAATAGTTCTGGGGATAGCACTGATGATTTAAAAGGTTTTGGTTTTGTATTAACTTATCTTGGAGGTTATTGGTTATATAGCATTATTAAACGTTTACGGAATGGTAATTAATGAAGATTGATAATGATCTCAAAACTACCGTCATTGAAAATGGTTTCTCCTTAACTGTTAGAGAATTAACAACTGTCGAAATTACAACTTGGGATTTGCTGGTTAAATCTGCTCAATTTGGTTGTTTTATGCAAACTTCTATTTGGGCTGATTTTAAAGAATTGGAAGGTTATAAAACCTTTCGCTACGGATTATTTTTAAATAATGAGTTAGTCGGTGGTTGCATTTATTATTTATATCCTCATACTAATAAAGCTAATTTATTAATTGCTCCTGGTGGCCCTATATTACCAAAAATTGATGCGGAAAGAGGAATACATTTATTGTTGGAGATAGGCAAAATTTTAGCCAAGGAACAGGGAGCAATTGCATTTCGTATTGAACCACTATGGACAGAAAAACCTAATTATCTCAATGCTTTTGTCCGCGCACCTGTTGATTTATTACCATCTGAATCTTTATTAATTGATTTACGCCCAAATACAGAGCAAATTTTAGGGGGAATGAAGGCTAAAGGGCGCTATAATATCCGGCTAAGTCAACGTTATGGCGTGAAAGTAGAGTTTAGTAATGATTCCCAAACTATTCCTTTATTCTATGATTTATTTTGGGAAACTGTACAGCGTCAGCAGTTTTTTGGTGAACCTTATGGCTTTTTTATCAATCTCTGTCAAACTTTATTTGCAGCAAATATGGCAGAAATTGGTTTAGCTACCTGGAATGGAGAAATATTAGCAGCTATTTTAGTAGTATATTGTGGTCATACTGCTACTTATTTATATGGGGGAACTAGCTTTTTACATAGAGAAGTAATGGCAAATTATGGTTTACATTGGCAAGCTATACAAAGGTCAAAACTTCGCGGTTGTAAATTTTATGATTTTTATGGTTTTACTCGTGATACTAATCACAGTTACGCAAAATTTTCTCAATTTAAGAGTCAGTTTGGCGGTATACCTGTAACCACTATTGGCGCTCATGATTACTTTTTTTATGATCAATTAGCAGATACATTAATTAGTTTATTCCAAAATTTAATGGGTGGTAAAAATGAATGAAATTATCATAAGTTTTCTCAGCCAAGCAAGTATTATTGCTATAGAATTATTAGTTGGTTTTGGCTTATTTTGGTTGGGACAGTTAGCTTATCAAAAGTTATTTCGCATACGGTTAGAATTAAATTTAGAACTGTTTGTGAAAGATAATCCTGCTGTTGCTGTTGCCCTTGTAGGTTATTATTTTGGTATTGTGATTGCTTTGGGTGGTGTTTTAGGACAAACTGCAACTAATTGGCAGGATAAAGCGATAGATTTAGCTACTTATGGTGCAACAGTTATTGTATTTATGTTAGCTGGTGCATGGATAGGTGATAAATTAATTTTGCGTCAATTTAATTGTGAACGGGAAATTATTCAAGACCAAAATATTGGTGCTGCGAATGTGGAAGCAGGAAACCACATTGCTAATGGCTTAATTTTAAATTCAGCATTAGCTGGTGAAAGTGGTGGTTGGTTAGTTGGTTTGGTTAGTTGGTTAATAGGTTTGGGGGTGCTAGTTTTAGTAAGTTATGTCTATCCCCGTGTGACTAAATATAATGTATTTGCAGAAATTGAAAAACGCAATAACCCAGCCGCAGGAGTAGCTTTAGCTGGTTTACTTATTGCCACTGGTAACATAATCAGAGTGGCATTTTCTCCAGAATTTGAAAATTGGTTGGTGAGTTTTACTCAATATGGTTTAATTCTCTTATTTTGTTTAGGTTCTCTAATAGGAATTCGTTGGTTAGCAGATTTAATTTTAGTTCCTGGTGTAAAAATTTCTGACGAAATTGTGAATCAAGAAATACCAAATGTGGGTGCAGCTTTAATAGAAGCTTTTGCTTATATTGCTGCTTCTTTTTTAATTGCTTGGTGTTTTTGATAGTGCTTAGTTTAGAGGATGTTTGAAAAGTCCTTTTAGATTCCCCTAAATCCTCCTTGAAAAGGGGGACTTTGATTCCAGTTCCCCCCTTGTTAAGGCTACGGTATATTTTTGGTGTGACACTTGGGTAATTCCTATTAACCACTAATAGATAAATAATGCCAGTTATTTAAATATTCAGAACTGCTAATTTCTTTTGTGAGTATCTGTGTTAAAAGTTGCGCTTTTGCTAAATTATCTTTTTGATAATCACATATATGAATATCAATTGTCACTTTCGCTTGTTCTGGCCAAAAGTGGAGTGCTATATGAGATTCTGACAATAAAACAACTGCTGATATTCCTTGTGGTTGAAATGCAAAAGCTAGTTCACCAACTACATTGAATTCTGCTGTATTAGCAGCTTTTTTTAAAACTTCTATAAATTCGGTTTTCTGCCAACTATAAACAATTTGTGTAACTGGTAGAATTGCTGAAAAATGATGAGACTTAATCACTTTCTGTAAATGGAAAAGTTTTCAGTAAAGAAAGGGTGTAATGGGGTGCAGAGGTGCAGGAGAGAATTATATATTACCTCTTGCCTTTTACATTCTGTCACCTGTCACCTGTCACCTGTCACCTATCACCTGCTATATCTGGTTTAACTGGCTTAATGGTGTATTTGGAAGCGAAATCAGCGGCTTCACCAGCACTTACCAATGCTCTGTATAATAATGCACTAACTTCTGCTCTGGTGGCAACTTTTTTACCATTCAGCAATTTGATGTTGGGATAATTGACAACTACGCCATTTTGTGTTATTGCAGCGATGAAATTACGGTGTTCGCTTTTGATGCTGGAGGCATCGTTATATATTGATAGGATATCTTTTGTTGAACCGGTGAATTTATAGTTCAATCCCTTGGCTAATGTGATTAAAACATCTAAGCGAGTAAGCTTTTGTGTGGGGTTGAAGTTTTTGCTATTAAGGATGGTGAAAAAGCCCATTTCATAAGTTTCACGAATGGCATTTTCTGCCCAATATCCCTTGGGAATATCTCGAAAGGCTATTGCTGGACGAATTTTACTTTTGATAAAGGTTTTTTGTAACAGGGTGGCTAATTGGGCGCGTGTGACTGGGGCATTGGGTCGAAAAGTACCATCGGGGAAACCTTCGATTATTTCCATTGCTGCTAATTCAGCGATATAGTCTTTGGCCCAGTAGTCTTTGGAGATGTCGGAAAATGTGACTTGGATACCTTTGGCTACACCTACTGAACGATATTTACTTAATAACTGGCTGAGTTGATATGTGGGGTTGTTGGTAAGTTGGGTTAGCTGTACTAAAGTTCCAGGAAGGGCTGTTAAAGCTTTTGCTAGGCTTGAATCAACGGTGCTAATGGATTTTCCGACTAAGGCGAATTCTCCTTCGCTGAAGGATACAGGATAAACGCTGGTTTTGGCTACGTTGGAAAATCCTGCGGCTTGGTATTGGGTGATTTTAATGTTTTCTGAGGTTTCGAGAAAGGTAACTTTTTGGTTGTTGAGTCGGGTGAAGTAGTCGTAGGCAATGGTGGCATCTCTGTCAACGATGCTATCTTCGTTGTTATCAACGCCATAAAAGACGCGAACTACTTGATCTTGTCTGGGGTCGGCGGATAAAATCAAGTTGACGGCGGTGTGATAGGGTAAGCACGCAAATTCTGTGTAGCCAATAAAACGATTTTGGGTATCATATAATCTTACAACTATGCGATCGCCCAATTTAAACCCGTTCACAAATTTGGCTTTCTGCTTAATTTTATATTTGTAATCACCTAAAAATCTTTCTTTATTAAACCTGTTGCCATGTTTACCTTTAATGGAAACACGGGCAATTACTTCGGAAATTGTTCCTCCTGGTTGCCAAATATAAAGAGTAAATCCTGATTTTTCCCTCTTTACAGTGGTAGCAGTAGTAGTAGTTACAGTTTCCTCTCCAATAGTTGTTGTACTATCTGTATCTACTGTTTCACGAGTAGGTTTTTGTGCTAAAAGCTGCTGACTATCACCACTAGGTTTTGATGCGACTGTAGCAGATAAATCTGATGCTGCCAAAGTAGAATGTGTTGGCGACAACGCTATAACAGAAACTGCGGCAATAGCGACTTTCCTAAAATGAGTTAATCTACTTAGAATCATGGTATTCATCTCACACCGTATTTATGCACCTAAAATGTTAAGTAGGTAATAAGCTTACTTAACTGATTGCCTTTTTATCTAGGTGAAACTTACAGGTGATAGTGTACGTCATATATCGCTTTTTCCATAATTTTTTGTCTAGAATGCCAGGAGGATTACCATAAAGAGATAATACTTTAGGAATCTTAACTAATGACAACGATCGCAACTCAGGATTTACAAACATTAGAAAAACAGGTTTGGATTTGGCGAGGTTACAGCATTCAATATACTGTGATGGGTAGCGGTCAGCCTTTGGTACTAATTCACGGTTTTGGTGCTTCCATTGGTCACTGGCGCAAAAATATTCCCGTTTTGGCTAACGCTGGTTATCGGGTCTTTGCTTTGGATTTGTTAGGTTTTGGTGGTTCTGATAAAGCAGCCATAGATTATAGCATGGAAGTGTGGGCAGAACTATTAAAAGATTTTTGGAATGCACATATCCAAACACCAGCAATATTTATTGGTAATTCCATTGGCGCACTTTTGAGTTTAATTGTGTTAGCAGAATACCCGGAAATTGCTGCTGGTGGCGTGTTAATCAACTCTGCGGGTGGTTTGAGTCACCGTCCCCATGAATTGAACCCAGTTCTACGAGTTGTGATGGCCACTTTTAACAAGTTGGTAGCTAACCCGATTACAGGTAAATTCGTTTTTAACCGTATTCGCCAAAAATCGCAAATTCGCCGGACATTGTATCAAGTATATTGCGATCGCCAGGCGGTAACTGATGAACTTGTTGATTTACTCTATACACCATCCTGTGATCCAGGAGCGCAACAAGTTTTTGCTTCCATCCTCACAGCACCTCCCGGACCCACTCCAGAAGAGTTATTGCTTAAGGTACAATATCCTTTATTAGTAATTTGGGGTGCTAATGATCCTTGGACACCAATTACTGGGGCTAAGATTTACGAAGAGGCTTGTGAAAACGGCAAAGATATCAAAATTGTTCCTATTCCTGATGCCGGTCATTGTCCCCATGACGAAGTTCCAGAAGTTGTCAATGCTCACATCATAGATTGGTTAGCACAAAAAGTTTTGGAGTCGGTAGGGTAAAACACAAAAACCATCTGGAATTGGTAATTGGTAATTGGTAATTGATAACTAGAGAAAAACATTACCCATTACCTAATTCCTATCTCTAGAAGGGATAATATTTTTTCTGGATTTTGTCTTGACAATACCCGACTTGTGTGTATATATGATAGAATTCAATCTAAATCATGGAGATGAAAGCACTAATTCCTGCAATCATTATCCAGATTTTTCCGCAGTTGGCTATCAAGTCATTAAAGAGTTAGGACGCAACTCAGAAGGAGGACGCATTACTTATTTAGCTAATCACATCAACTCTCAGCAAAAAGTAGTAATTAAAGAATTTTGTTTTGCGGATATCACAGCTGACTGGTCTGGTGTGAAAGCCTATGAAAGGGAAATTCAGCTTTTGCAACTATTAAATCATCCCCGCATCCCTCGTTATCTAGATTCTTTTGAAACACCTGGTTTTTTCTATCTCATCCAGGAATATAAAAAAGCCCCCTCTTTGGGTTCAAAACGCTGCTTTCATCCTGAAGAAGTTAAACAAATTGCTTTGTCAATTTTAGATATTTTGGTTTATCTACAACAACATATACCTGCGATTATTCATCGAGATATTAAACCAGAAAATATTTTAGTAGATGAAAAATTAAACGTTTATCTTGTTGATTTTGGGTTGGCGAAACTCCAAGATTTTAAAATAGATTTGAGTACCTTAGTGGCGGGAACTCCAGGGTTTATACCCCCCGAAGAACAATTTGGTCATGGGTTGACAGAAGCTTCAGATTTATATAGTTTAGGTGCAACATTAATTTGCTTACTAACTAATACCCATGCTAAAGATATCAGTAAATTAATGGATGATAACTATCGCTTCAATTTTCAGAAATTACTTCCTCATCTCAGTCTAAGTTTTCGGTCATGGTTAAAAAAAATGGTAGAACCTAACCAGAAACAACGCTATGCTAATGCTGCGGACGCTTTCAGGGAACTCAAGCCAATTTGTGTGCTGGCTTCAGGTAAAAAAATAGATTATTTAGTTTCAGCAATACATCATAAAGAAACTATAGCTATGCTAGGGTTAGCTACTTTGGGAATATTAGCTACACTAGGAACTAATTTGATGGTTTATCAACCTGGTGATGCTGTTAATTCCAATGCTCAATTAAAGCTAAATATCACAGATACTTTTCCTAAAGTGCGTTGATAATAATACCACTCTTAGAGGATGTTTGAAAAATCCTTAGTAATGAATCAAAAACTTTTAGATCCCCCTAAATCCCCCTTGCGAAGGGGGACTTTGATTCTACCCCCCTTTGTTAAGGGTTAGGGGGGAATGGCTACGCCACGCTTCGCTATCAATAAGTACCTAAAGTCACAGCCAGAAACTTTTAAAACAACTTCTTAGCAATTAGAGCAGGAGTCAGAAATAAAACCTTCTTGTAGTAGGAGTTTCATTATCAATTGATGTCCTAACCACCCTGTTTACAGCAATAATACTATGATGTATACTTACTAAGTATTTTAATACAAGCAATACCAATGACTAAAAAATTAGAACCATTTCAGTTAGGGGAAAAATGGGGTTATAAAGACCAGAAAGGTCTAGAAGTGTTAGAAGCAAAGTTTGATTATGCTCGCAGTTTTTCTGAAGGTATCGCAGCAGTCAAATTCGGTGATAAATGGGGTTATATCAACGAATCAGCAGGTGAGGTTATTCCCTTTTGGTATGATAAAGCAGGTAATTTTTCTGATGGGTTGGCACGGGTGAAAGTTTCTGCACAGTGGGGCTACATTGATAAAAACAGAAAAATGGTAATTCCTCTCCAATTTGATTGGGCTGGAGATTTTTCTGAAAAAATAGCACCTGTCAGAGTAGAAGAAAAGTATGGTTTCATAAACCTTTTAGGAGAAATCGTCATTCCTTTGCAGTTTGATGGGGCATATAAATTTTCTCAAGGTTTAGCTGGAGTAAAAGTTATTAATAAATGGGGGTATATTGATAAAACAGGCAGGTTTGTAAAAGAACCATATTTTGAAGAAGCAGACATTTTTTCAGAAGGACTAGCAAGAGTTCAACTTGGTAATAAGTGGGGTTATATCAATCAAAAAGGAGAAATAGTCATTCAGCCTCAGTTTGATGAGGCAGATTCATTTGCTGATAGTATGGCAAAAGTCAAGCTGGGTGATGATGAGCGATATATAGATCCTATGGGAGATTTTATGTGGTAAATCTCTAGTGTGATTTGATTATGAGATTTACAAAACCGTAACTCTATCCTCAGCCAGATTTTTTGCTAATTTTCTACTAATTTAAATAATAACGAACCGCAAAGGACGCAAAGTACACAAAGGAAGAAATGAGGAAATATCTCAGATAGGAAAAATTAGGTTATTATTAAGGATCGTTTCACAGTGCAACTTTCCCCCAGCCTGTCAATATGTCAGAACACCTAGCAACATCTTTAAACGATCGCCTTCCATCTCCCCACAACAGCCAAAATACTATTCGCATTCGGGGTGCTAGGCAGCATAATCTGAAAAATATTGATTTGGAATTACCCCGTGACCAGTTAATTGTCTTTACTGGCGTGTCTGGTTCTGGTAAATCGTCTTTGGCCTTTGATACCATCTTTGCCGAAGGTCAGCGGCGTTATGTGGAATCTCTGAGCGCCTATGCTCGGCAATTTTTGGGTCAGTTGGATAAACCAGATGTGGAAGCAATTGAAGGTTTAAGTCCGGCTATTTCCATTGACCAAAAATCAACTTCCCATAATCCTCGTTCGACGGTGGGAACAGTAACGGAAATTTATGATTATCTGCGGTTGTTATATGGTCGCGCTGGTGAACCCCATTGTCCGAAATGCGATCGCTGTATTTCTCCCCAAACTATTGACGAGATGTGCGATCGCATCATGGAACTTCCAGACCGCACCCGTTTCCAAATCCTTGCACCCGTCGTCCGTGGAAAAAAGGGAACTCACCGCAAACTCATCTCCAGTTTAGCAGCCCAAGGATTTGCCAGGATCAAGGTCAATGGAGAGGTTTTAGAACTCTCTGACTCCATCGAATTGGATAAAAATATTACACATAATATAGAACTGGTTATTGATAGGTTAGTTAAAAAAGAAGGTATTCAAGAGCGTTTAGTTGATTCTCTCACCACCTGCCTTAAGCAATCCAACGGAATTTCTATAATTGAAGTATTAAATGATACATCTAATAAGGTAGCGCAGGAGCGACCACATAGTAAGTATATATCAACTGACGGAGAAAATCAAGATATTTCCGCACAAGAATTACCATCAGAAATGGTATTTTCAGAAAACTTTGCTTGTCCAGAACATGGTGCAATTATGGAAGAATTATCACCACGTTTGTTTTCCTTTAATTCTCCCTATGGTGCCTGTTCCCATTGTCACGGTATTGGGACATTAAAAAGATTTTCGCCAGAACTGGTCATCCCTAACCAAGATTCGCCCATGTATGCGGCGATCGCACCTTGGTCAGAAAAGGAAAATTCCTACTATTTAGAATTACTGTATAGTTTGGGACAAACCTATGGATTTGAACTACAGACCCAGTGGAGCCAATTAACACCAGAACAGCAGCAGATAATTTTATATGGAGAAGAAAAACCCGCAGAAGGGAAAAAACAAGCCTTTAAAGGAGTAGTTCCCATCTTACAAAGACAATATGAAGGGGGAACAGAATTAGTTAAACAGAAACTAGAAGAATATTTAATCGATCAACCTTGTGAAGTTTGTGGAGGGAAAAGATTAAAACCCGAAGCCTTAGCCGTGAAATTAGGACAATATGGAATTTTAGATTTAACCAGCGTCTCAATTAGAGAATGTCGAGAAAGAATAAATCTATTACAATTAACACCACGACAAACACAAATTGGTGACTTAGTTCTCAAAGAAATTAAAGCCAGATTGCAATTTTTATTAGATGTCGGCTTAGATTATCTCACCTTAGATCGTCCCGCCATGACATTATCCGGTGGAGAAGCCCAACGAATTCGATTAGCAACACAAATTGGTTCAGGATTAACAGGAGTTCTCTACGTTTTAGACGAACCAAGCATCGGTTTACATCAAAGAGATAACGGACGTTTATTGAAAACCTTAACCAGATTACGCGACTTAGGAAACACATTAATAGTCGTCGAACATGACGAAGAAACTATCCGTGCAGCTAACCATATAGTTGATATTGGACCAGGTGCAGGAATTCATGGTGGAAATATTATTGCTCAGGGAAATTTAGAGAACTTATTAAATGCAGAAACCTCATTAACCGGTGCTTATTTATCAGGAAGAAGAGTCATTAATACACCAGCAAAAAGAAGAGAAGGAAATGGTCGCAGTTTAATAATTAGAAACGCCCATCGCAACAACCTCAGAAATATAGATGTAGAAATTCCTTTAGGTAAACTGGTTGCAGTTACCGGTGTTTCTGGTTCAGGAAAATCTACCTTAATCAATGAACTACTTTATCCAGCATTACAACATCATCTTTTAAAAAGAATTCCCTTTCCCAAAGATATTGACGAAATAAAAGGTTTAAACTGTGTTGACAAAGCCATAGTCATCGACCAATCACCAATTGGTAGAACTCCCCGTTCTAACCCAGCAACCTACACAGGAGTTTTCGATATCATTAGAGATGTCTTTTCCCAAACCATCGAAGCCAAAACCAGAGGATATAAACCCGGACAATTTTCATTCAACGTCAAAGGTGGCAGATGTGAAGCTTGTAGCGGACAAGGCGTAAACGTCATTGAAATGAACTTTTTACCTGACGTTTATGTACAGTGTGAAATTTGCAAAGGTGCGAGATACAACCGGGAAACATTACAAGTTAAATATAAAGACAAATCAATTTCCGATGTTCTCAACATGACAGTTGAAGAAGCATTAGTATTTTGTGAAAACATTCCCAAAGCAGTCACCAGATTACAAACATTAGTAGATGTGGGTTTAGGTTACGTGCAGTTAGGACAACCAGCCACAACTTTATCAGGTGGAGAAGCGCAACGAGTGAAATTAGCAACAGAATTATCTCGACGTGCAACAGGGAAGACACTTTATCTAATAGATGAACCAACCACAGGTTTATCCTTTTACGATGTGCATAAATTGCTAGATGTTTTACAAAGATTGGTAGATAAAGGAAATTCAATTTTAGTCATTGAACATAACTTAGATGTGATTCGTTGTTCTGACTGGGTAATAGATTTGGGACCAGAAGGAGGAGATAAAGGCGGAGAAATAATTGTTGCCGGAACACCGGAAGATGTAGCGAAAAATAAACGCTCTTATACTGGGGAATATTTAAAGCAGGTATTGAAGCAATATCCGGCAATTGTGTGAATTAGAATTTACAAACTCTATATAAATCTGCTTTCTATGCCTTCGGCACGCTCCGCGTTAGCGATACGTATGCTACTCTTTGGGAATACCTTCAGTGAAAGTGTTTTCGTGGTTCGTTATAAAATCTGATTTCTCACGCAAAGACGCAAAGGAAGAAAGAAAAGTTAGAATATCAAAAATCAGAATTATCAGCAGATAGGGAGAATGATTAATGATGCAAACTATGAGAGTGCGATCACGCATTGGTAAGAATGGAGTTTTAGAAATTCAATTACCCGCAGCAGAAGAAGGAACAGAATTAGATATTGTTATTGTTTATGAAAAAGCACCAACAGTTGAACATACCACAAAAATAAATGATTTTTATGGCTGTATTCAGGATGAAACATTTATCAGACACCCACAACTGGAACAACCGGAGAGAGAACCATTGTTATGATTTACCTACTAGATACCAATACCTGCATTGTTTATCTCAAAGGTAAAAATCTCCATTTAAAACAAACACTGGATAAAATATCACTTTCAGAAATAGCTGTTTGTTCAGTTGTCAAAGATGAACTATTTTATCATCATAAAACTACGAATCCTACCATGCTGATGTTTGATACGGTTAACCAAAGGTGCTAGAGAATTTCTATAAGATTTTATGTCAGCTTGAAACTTCTTAAAAGTTGGATGTTTTGCTTCTTTTAGCCAACTTTCTACGAAATGACCAGAAGATTGTAAATTAACTGGTGGATGAATAGTTTTAAGAATCAAATAGCAATCCTCAATGTGAGCTAATAAAGATTCTAGTAACTCTTCTTGAAGTTTTGGCAACTTACTTAAGTCACATTTCACATTTGCATTTACATCTAATAATGCCGTACTAATCTTATCCATCTCATCTAAGATGAAAGTGAATGCTGATATGACACGATTCAATGACAGATTATAAATAGCTAGGGGATGGCGTCAGGGGAAACGCATCTAAATTATATTGACAAAATGTCATATTAGTGTATCTAGACAGAGAAAAACATAATAATGGAATTGAAATGCTGATTAAGTCCTTTATTAATATCCTAAGATTTTAATAAATTTAGAGTAATTAGTTATTTTCAATAATGAGTTAATTTTGTTCATTTCTATATATTAATTGTCTGAATATCTAGATTTTTGACATCACAAATCTAGATTCTTTTGAGAATCTGGTGAGAATAAATTATTTATGTTTATCTAAATATTCTGATTTTTATCAGATACATTCTAAAATCTTCTCTAAATATTCATTATCCCATCCTGCACAAATCTGCTTATTTTTAATTCCTAGTTTTTGGCTTTTTTCTTTTCTTACTGCATTTACTGCTATATGACGTAGAACGGCAAAATTTTGTGGTGCATTATCCTTTCTTATTCTACAATCATCTTCTCTCAACGCTACATCCAAGACCCAATGTAATGAGTTTTCTATACCCCAATGGCTTCTCACTGATTCTCCTAATAATTTCGCATTATCTGTCAAACTACTAATATAATAACGGGTTTCAACTTTTGTTTTTCCATTGACTTTTCGTATATATTCTACCATTCCTACACTTTGAAGGTTTATCCATTTTTTGCCTGTATCTATTCTTTCTTGAATGTCTGATAACATCAGATAATGACGTATTTCTTCTCTTCCATGTTCGTCTTGCTTTGTATGAAAATCACTACATTTGAATCCCTCAAACCCTTTGGTTATAGCCTCTTTGAAAATTTCTTCTACGTTTTTATATAAATTACCTTGATTCTTTTTTAGTGCAATAACATATTCACCTGATTTATCTACAATTGATTTTACTATCTCTTTTTGACACCCCATTGCATCAATTGTTACTATACATCCGGCTATATCTAATACTTTGATTAATTCTGGTATTGCTGTTATTTCATTTGATTTTTCATCTACCTTACATTGTCCTAATACTAGACGATTAGTGGTTGCCCATGCACTCACCATGTGAATAGCACCTTTATCCTTTCCTTTATCATATGAATGCCTTAACGTTTTACCGTCTATTGCTATTACTTCTCCCTGGGTAATTTTATTTATTGATTTTATCCAACTCAAAAAACTATTCTGTAATTGTTGTGGGTCTATTCTCGCAAATACTCTGGCAAATGTATCATGGGAGGGAATTCCATTTGGTAGTTCTAAAAATTGTTTTAGCCATTTTTCTTTCTTTTTTCCATAAGTCTCCATCAATACCCAACTATCTGCTCCACATATTACTGCACAAATCGCAATGGTGACTATATCAATTAATTTATGCTTTTTTGTCCGTTCAACTCTTTTATCTTCTAAATCTTTAAAGTGATCTACTATTGTGATTTTTGGTGATAGCTTCATTTTCGGGTTTTTTCTCTTTGAATTAAAAAGAGAATACCACTTCACCCCATTTTATTGATTCTTCTATAAACGAAATTTACCATCAAATTTTTTCATATGTGTTTATTGACTTGATACCAACTTACTAGTGTTACCCTTTTTTTGTATTCACATAAGTTACATTTTGTCAAAATAAATTAGATGCGTTTCCCCTGGGGATGGCGTAAGGCGTGTTGACTATAATGTAAAGCATCTTCAGGCAATATATTGAGGTAATTATATATATGTGGGTAAATGTTTCCGTCTTTACAAGTTCTTCGATAAATTTTCACAGGAACACCTTTTGCATTAATTTAGTTACTCCTTAAGTATTAAGTGTAACAAAATAGAATTGAATTGTCGTTTCCCTCTCTTCCTTCGCTTCCTTCGCTTCTTCGTGGTTCAATCACTCCCCCTTCCTAAAAAACTGCTTCAAAATCTCCCCAGGCTCCCTATCCCAAGTATCAATATGCTCATAAATAAACCCATCTGAATTCAACTTATAAGTCGAATACCCATTAAAAAATAACCGCGCTTTCCAGGGAACACGCAACACACCCCGCACAGTCCACGTTGCTAAAATCGTCTTCTCCTGCGACTCACACACATCATGTAAATCAAAAGCGATTTCCGTAAAAAACAACTGACCATGAAAACGCAAAGTCCAAAAAATAATCCGATAATTAAACTTACCCTTAAACTTATTCACTGGGTCACGAAACAAGATATCCTGTGAATAGATATTGTATGAAATATCTTTCTCAAACAAAGTCGGTAAATCTTGTTGAAGAATTGCGATAATCTGTTTAACTTTTAATTGCATCACTGATTTTTATACCTTGAAAATTTTTCTCAATTGCTTTTCTAATCGCTGCAACATAGAAGTTGACCTGCGATAAATCACATTCATATTTTGCAAATTTGCCAAATTCGGAAATAATGCCGATTGAGCATAGGGTCCTTTTTTTAAAACTTTCGCTAACTGATTATTATTCTCCCGCAAACCTTCATAAAAAAAGCATACTTCTCCATTAATTCCCAATTGACGATGATATTCGATTATCTGTAATAAATACTCTGGACTAATTCTATATTTTCCTAATTTGATTAAAATTCCTGGTGCTAATTTTGGTAACATAGCATCTGTAAATTGCTCATTTACCAACCTATTAAGAACACATTTATAACTAAAAAAATCACGTCGATAAATTTGGGGATGAATAATATCAACAATTCCCCGCTTTAACCAACTTGGTGAATCTTGTAAATATTCCCGAAATCCCCAATCATAAATATTCGGTGCCATGGAAACTAATAAATTAGGATTAACTGCTTTCACTTCTTGATAAAGCAGTGCTAAAACGTCAGTTAGAATATTTGCTCGCCACTTTAACCAATGTTTATCCTTGTGGTTCTTGGGTGGATATTTTTTAAACTGTTGACGGTAGCGGTTTATAGTCCATTGATCATATCCACCTGCCGATGGTAAAGCCGGAAAACGATCATCTCCCTGAATTCCATCAACATCATAATTCTTAACAACTTCTAAAAATAAATTTAATATAAATTCCTGCACTTGAAAATCAAAAGCATTCAGCCATTCAAAACCATTTTTTTTCAATAAATTACCTTGGTAATCATAAGCTCCCCATTCTGGTTTTTGTTGTAATAACATTCCGCCATTTAAATTATAGGAACTGACGAAACCATATTCAAACCAAGGTATGACTTTTAAACCTACCCGTCGTGCTTCTTCTACTAATTCTGCTAAAGGATCACGCCCTAAAAAACTTGAACCAATTTCTATACCAAACATCTTCCACATTGTCGCACTCGGATACAAGGTAACTCCTTGATTCCAAACCACAGGAAAGACGACATTAAAACCCGTTTCAGCTAAAAATTCCATTGCTTCAGCAATGTTTTGTCTTGACCTGAGAACCTGACTATCAGTTGTGGTTAACCAGATACCACGTATTTCTACTTTATTCATTTATACCCTGACACCATTTTAGATTTTGGATTTTGGATTGGGAATATCTTGTGGGGAAATAGGTTATGCGAATCTGTCAATAGCAATTATTTTTTCCATTGGTATAACTTTTAATAGATGTTGTTCTGAAATTTTTTTTGTATAATCCATTTCATAAACAGTTACAGTATTACCAATACAATCTAAATTTATGCCTATCATAGAAAATTCTTGGACACACGCTTATATAACTACTAACGGCATCAAATTACATTATGTCACCCAAGGGGAAGGAATTTTAATGTTAATGTTGCATGGGTTTCCGGAATTTTGGTACTCATGGCGGCATCAAATCCCCGAATTTGCCCAAAATTATCAAGTTGTTGCTCTTGATTTACGTGGCTATAACGATAGTGATAAACCTCAAGCGCAATCTGCTTATGTCATGGATGAATTTGTTAAAGATATTGCAGGAGTAATTCAAGGTTTAGGATATGAAAGCTGTGTTTTAGTTGGTCATGATTGGGGTGGTGCGATCGCCTGGAATTTTGCCTACGCTCACCCAGATATGGTAGAAAAACTAATTATACTCAACCTCCCCCATCCCGCCAAATTTTCCCAAGGCTTAAGCACTCCTCAACAACTCCTACGTAGTTACTATATCTTTTTGTTTCAACTTCCTCTCCTTCCCGAACTAGTCCTGCAAGCTTCTGACTATGAAGCTATAACCAAAGTCATTCAAGGTACAGCTTTCAATAAAAACGCCTTCACCACAGCCGACCTAGAAGCCTACAAAGACGCTGCTGCTAAACGAGGAGCCATCACAGCTATGTTAAATTACTATCGTAATATTTTTCAACAGCGCCTCCTCAACAAAAATTGGAGTATTCTCGAAGTTCCCACCCTGATGATTTGGGGAGAACAAGACACCGCATTAGGAAAAGAACTTACTTACGGTACTCAAGAATATGTCAGAAACTTACAAATCAAATATATTCCTAATTCTGGTCATTGGGTTCAGCAGGAACAGCCAGAAGTGGTGACAGAGTATATGCGAGAATTTCTCGCTTAAAACAATCTATTTACTAGGAAAAAATACTCATTTTTCTACCACAGCAAAACCGTATTCTGTAATGCAACTTAAAAATAGTTAACACTAAATTTAATAACCGCAATTTATCTCAAATCAGCATTTAGACATACCTCAAACCTACACCCAGTAATAGTTAGAGCCTTACTAAACAATTGAAAAAATATCACATCTAGCTTGTGAAATAAATTAACCTTCTTCCCGCATTTAGTGAGATAATAGATTTGTGAGGAAAAGAACGGATGCTACTCTATATAAGGAAGGGGGAATCATTATGAAACGCCAGCTATTAACCGCTATAGCCTTAGTCGCTCCCCTATTGTTTGCTAACTCAGTTCAAGCTGGGAATAGACAAGACTTACAAAAACTTTTGTCCACTGGGGAATGTCAGCGTTGTGAACTCTCAGGAGTCAACCTCAGCGGCGCTCATCTAATTGGTGCAGATTTACGAGGCGCAAATCTCCGGGGTGCTAACTTAACAGAAGCCAACCTCGAAGGTGCTGACCTCACAGGCGCAAATTTGGCAGGTGCAAATTTAACATCAGCTTTTGTCACCAACGTCAACCTCAAACAAGCTAATCTCAATGGTGCAAATTTCACCAGTGCTACTATTAACGATTCCAACGTATATCAAGCATCACTGAATGACCTAACTATTACTGGTGCAGAAATATACAATACTGGTATTGGCATTGGTGGAGAAGACGCGCAAATTCCTGATTGGGATTAAGTTAAAATCAAGGCAATTTTTAGCCGAAATTTACCTTTAGAACCAATAAAAAACCTCTGCTTACAGTAATAAAAGCAGAGGTATTATGATTTGATTTTAGGTACAGCCTCAAATCACCAGAATTTAAGTTAATGCAGGTGCTATAGCTTCCGAAAGAGACTTATTAGCCGCTAGTTTTAACACATCTACCTTGTCCAGACGTTCCCAAGGTAAATCTAAATCAGTCCGTCCCAAGTGACCGTAAGCTGCAACGTCCTGATAAAAACGTCCGCCTCTTTCACTGGGTAAGTTACGTAAATTGAAAGTGTGGATAATTCCTGCTGGACGCAATTCAAAGTTATCTTTGACTAATTGCAGCAAAATTTCATCATCCACTTTACCAGTTCCAAAGGTATCCACAAAAATGCTCACAGGTCTGGCTACACCAATGGCATAACTTAACTGCACTTCACATTTTTCTGCCAACCCCGCCGCCACGATATTTTTAGCCGCATAACGAGCAGCATAAGCAGCAGAACGATCTACCTTCGTGGGGTCTTTACCAGAGAAAGCACCACCACCATGTCGGGAATAACCACCGTAAGTATCAACAATGATTTTCCTGCCAGTTAGACCAGAATCACCTTGAGGTCCACCAATCACAAATTTACCTGTAGGATTGACTAAAAAGCGTGTCTCCTCAGTTGGCTTAACTTCAATATCGCCAAACACAGGTATTACCACCATTGACCATAGGTCTTGCTTAATTTTGGCTTGTACCGCAGCTTCATCCGTAATATCCCCAATATTAGGTGCATGCTGAGTAGAAATCAAAATCGTATCAATACCTACAGGTTTGCCATCCTCATAAACCACAGTAACTTGGGTTTTGCCATCAGGACGCAGATAAGCTAAATCACCCGTTTTCCTCACTGCTGCCAGCCTACGCGCAATGCGGTGAGCTAGACTAATAGGCAAAGGCATGAATTCTGGTGTTTCGTTGCAAGCAAAACCGAACATGATACCTTGATCACCAGCACCAATTTTATCGAATAGTTCTTCACTATCCTGAGCGCGGGTTTCCTGAGCAGTATTTACACCTTGAGCTATATCAGGTGATTGTTCATCTAAAGCTACCAATACACTAGCACTATTGGCAGAAAAGCCGTTGACTGCATCAGTGTAGCCAATTTCTGCAATTTTCTTCCGCGCCAAATTGACAAAATTCACATTGGCTTTGGTAGTAATTTCACCAGTAATTAACACTAAACCAGTATTAACAACAACTTCAGCCGCGACCCGACTAGTGGGGTCTTGAGTAAGTAGAGCATCCAGAATAGTATCTGAAATTTGATCACAGATTTTATCAGGATGACCTTCAGTTACGGACTCGGAAGTAAATAAATAGCGTCGAGACAAAGGAATTCCTCCTAGATCAATTTTGTTCACTGGCTAAATTCATGCATTTAGTTCAGCTACTAATTTCTGAAATCATAACAATATTTACACACTCGCTGTCTATATTTTGGACGATGAAGACGACAGATGAATCCATAAAAAAAGGGGTACACCCACAGATGCAACCCCTTTTGTTTATTAACATTGCTGGCTTCAGACTTGAACCGCTAACTTTGCTTCCTTAGCCGTCAATTGCTCATAAACAGAACGCATTTTCAGACCTGTCAGCACTTGGAACAAACCAGTACCATTGTTGGAACCTGGATATTCACGGTGTTGTAGCAATAAGTGAGTCATCTCACCTGTGTATTTAGTAGAAGTATTGCTAAGGTGGTTTTCGATGTAAATGATTTCTTCTAAGTTATCAAACTGGCCATCTACTTCTAATACAGAAACGTAGCGACCGTAGTAAACATCAGAACCATAGTACATTTGCATACCAGGGTAAGAACAGGTCAGTTTGCGTCCGCAAGGAGTCCACTGAATAGTTGAACCTTCATCAAACAAGTAAGCTGGATTAAATCCTTCTTTACCTTCTCTTTGCAGCATACGTACCCGCAAAACTTTGCGTTCTGTATCATTCTTGATCAAGTTTGTGGGTAATACTTGCAGAACTACATCAGCAAATTCTCTTTGTGGTTCGATAAATTTATCAAAATCAGGTTTACGAGAATTAATTTGCGCTAACACATCTTCATAACGGTGGCCTCGTTCAGCCATGTCCCGTTGAATCTTCCAGGCAATTTTGACTTCATCGCTGATGTCAAAGTAAACACTGAAATCAAGCAAGGCTCTCACCCGTTCATCATATAAAGGATGTAGACCTTCAACTACTATAATATGGTTTGGTTCAATCCGTTCTGCCGGATCGATCAAGCCGGTTTCGTGGTTGTAAATCGGCTTATCAACCGCTTGACCTTCTTTGAGAGCCTTAATTTGCTCATACATCAGGTCAAAATTGTTAGCTCTGGGGTCGAGTGCAGTTATTCCAGTTTCTTTGCGTTGTTTACGATCTAGGGAATGATAGTCATCCAAGCAGATAACTGTCATCAAGTCTTCACCAAACAAATCGATCAATCGACGCAAAAATGTAGATTTACCGCACCCTGAGTCTCCGGCTACTCCAATCAGTACCACGCGTTCCGGCTTAGTCATAAATCTCCTCTAAATACTAAAAAAGATGTGTCAATGAATAATTTTTCTCACAACAGATTTGTGAAACCAAGAGCTTACCCCAATGGTAAAATCCTGCATTCTTGCTATCCAGCATAAAAATAGAATATCAGGGCAGTGAGCAACATAGTCTTGCTTGTTACTTAGTTACTTACTGAACTATCCTGAATTCTTGGCTGGTAAGTATTTAATCCTAGTGTTATACTAGATTTTAACAGAAAGATGTATTTTGTAACAAGTTTTGCTGTTAAAAAGGATCTTTTAGTGTACCAATCAAAAGCGTAGCAGAAACTGAAGAAAAACTTAATTTTTTTCCCTACACTCCCTGTGAAGAAATAGGGTGTGCGGTGCCCAGGGAGATTGGGGAGATGGGGAGCAGAGGAGCAGAGGAGCAGGGGAGCAGGGGAGTAGGGGAGCAGAGGAGAAATTTCTTCTTTATCCTGACTCCTGACTCCTGACTCCTGACTCCTGACTCCTGACTCCTGACTCCTGACTCCTGACTCCTGACTCCTGACTCCTGACTCCTGACTCCTGACTCCTGACTCCTGACTCCTGACTCCTGACTCCTGCCTCCTCCCCATAATGCAGTTCCGGAAAAAAACCTTAAATTGATTCATCATTAACATTCCATTGAAGACTTATCCTCTACTTTAGAGAGTGAACAGGTGTGTTTTTTACCATGCCGATATGCCTTGGCCGAGTGTACTGAGCAAGGCATCATTATCAATAAGTCCACAGTTAACCGTTATCAAGCATTAGTAAATTATTGAAACCCATCATAAAACCTTGCTGCAATTGGTAGGGAATTACAGGAGGGTGGTAAAACTGATAACTGGTAACTGATAATGATGCTGTTTTCCCAGATAGCCAGTTTTATGCAACTAAAATCCGGTAAACTAAAGCTGGCATAGGATGGGAATTATTTTTTGATAAACGGTTAAGTAAATATCGGAGTGGTAGAACGAATGTACAATCAAGGTGCTGTTGAGGGTGCTGCCAATATAGAATCAGGTAGCCGCATCTTCGTTTACGAAGTGGTGGGTCTGCGTCAGAACGAAGCAACTGACCAAACTAACTACCCTATTCGTAAAAGTGGCAGTGTGTTCATCAGAGTGCCTTACAACCGCATGAATCAAGAAATGCGACGGATCGCTCGTCTAGGCGGCAAAATTGTTAGTATTCAGCCAAGTACAGTTTTAGAGCCAGTTAATGGTCAAGCTGTTGTGGCAAGTACAAACAGCGAAGTAAGCGAGTTAGTTACGCCAGTGAATGCTAACACTGAGGATAATGGTAAAGCCACACCTGTGAATACAAATAGCGAATCTAAAGGATTTGCTAAATCACCTGCTAAGGATAAAAAAGGCAACACCATGACTCAAGGGAAAGCCAAACACGCTGATGTTCCTGTAAATACTTACCGTCCTAACGCTCCGTTTATCGGTAAGTGTATCTCGAATGAACCGTTAGTTAAAGAAGGTGGCATTGGTATTGTTCAACACCTGAAGTTTGACCTTGCTGGTAGTAATTTAAAATATATCGAAGGTCAAAGTATCGGTATTATTCCCCCAGGTGTTGACAAAAATGGTAAACCAGAAAAACTAAGACTTTACTCGATTGCTTCAACTCGTCATGGCGATGATGTGGATGATAAGACAATATCATTGTGTGTTCGCCAATTAGAGTACAAGCATCCAGAAAGTGGTGAAACTGTTTATGGTGTTTGTTCTACTTATCTGACTCAGTTGGCACCAGGGGCAGATGTAAAGATTACAGGGCCAGTTGGTAAGGAAATGTTGTTACCTGATGACACTGATACCAATGTCATTATGCTGGCAACAGGAACGGGTATTGCTCCCATGCGGGCTTACTTGTGGCGGATGTTTAAAGATGCTGAAAGAGCAGCTAACCCAGAGTACCAATTTAAAGGATTTGCTTGGCTGTTGTTTGGTGTACCAACAACTCCCAACATTCTATACAAGGAAGAACTGGAAGAAATGCAACAAAAGTATCCAGATAACTTCCGTCTTACCTATGCTATCAGTCGGGAACAGAAAAATGCCGAAGGTGGCAGAATGTATATCCAAGACCGTGTAGCAGAACACGCTGATCAACTGTGGCAGTTGATTAAAAATGAAAAAACCCACACTTACATCTGCGGTTTACGTGGTATGGAAGGTGGGATTGATGCAGCTTTGAGTGCTGCTGCTGCTAAGGAAGGTGTGACTTGGAGTGATTACCAAAAGGATCTCAAGAAGGCACATCGCTGGCACGTAGAAACATACTAATAGGCAACGGGCAACGGGCAACAGTATTGATTGTGATCTGTTCCCTTTTCCCTTTTGTCTTTTTATGGATAATCAGTAGGTGGGGCGATGCCCTGCCTACAATTGTTTTGTATATATAGTTTTTTGGGTGCGAAATCTGTGGGTATAAAACTAGGAATTTTGGGATTAGGTACTGTGGGAACGGGGACTGTACAACTGTTGCAAGATAGCGTTGGTCGTCACCCTTTATTAAATGAAATAGAAATATATCGGGTGGGAGTGCGATCGCTCTCCAAACCCCGTATGGTAGAATTGCCCCCAGGGGTAGTAACTACAGATTTAGAAGCAATTGTCAATGACCCAGAGATAGATATAATTGTTGAAGTCATGGGTGGATTGGAACCTGCGCGATCGCTCATCCTCACCGCTATTAAAAATGGTAAGCACGTAGTTACCGCTAATAAAGCCGCTATCTCTCGATTTGGTGCAGAAATATTTACCGCCGCTAATCAAGCCAGTGTATATGTGATGCTAGAAGCATCCGTAGGCGGTGGTATTCCCGTAATTCAACCCCTGAAACAGTCTTTAAGTGTCAACCGCATTCATGCTGTCACAGGCATTGTTAACGGTACAACTAACTACATCCTGACACGGATGCAAACAGAAGGCAGCGACTTCGATGATGTCCTAGCTGATGCTCAACGATTAGGTTATGCAGAAGCTGACCCCACCGCCGATGTTGATGGCTTAGATGCAGCCGATAAAATTGCTATCTTGGCATCATTAGGCTTTGATGGCCGCATCAACTTACAAGATGTGTATTGTGAGGGAATTCGTCAAGTCAGCAAGACAGATATTAGCTACGCCGCCAAATTGGGATTTGTAATTAAATTATTAGCAATTGCTAAAGGACAAACTAGCGATAACTCTCAACTATCAGTTAGAGTTCATCCCACCTTAGTACCTCAAACACATCCTTTAGCCAGTATTAACGGTGTTTATAACGCCATTCTGGTCGAAGGAGAACCCATTGGCCAAGTGATGTTTTTTGGACCTGGTGCAGGTGCAGGTGCTACTGCTAGTGCCGTTTGCTCAGATATCTTGAATCTGTTAGCAAATCTGAAAACTAATACCCCCAAATCCAATCCCCTCTTAGCCTGTAGACATCAAAATTACCTACAAATTGCACCAATTTCTGAACTTGTAACCCGATTTTATGCTCGGTTTTTAACAAAAGACCAACCAAGTGTAATTGGTAAATTAGGTACTTGCTTTGGCAAATATGGCGTGAGCTTAGAGTCCGTAGTGCAGACCGGTTTTCAGGCAGAACTAGCCGAGATTGTCGTTGTCACCCATGATGTTCAAGAAGGAGACTTTAGACAAGCTTTAGCCGAAATTCAAACCCTAGAAGCAATAGATAGCATTCCCAGCATCTTAAGAGTGCTTTGAGGAAGCAGGATTCAGGGTGCAGGGAGTAGGGTGCAGGGGTGCAGGGGTGCAGAGGAGCAGGGGTGCATAGGAGAGGGGGAAATATTTTCTTCTTATCCTCCTGCCTTCTGCCTCCTGCCTCCTGCCTCCTGCCTCCTGCCTCCTGACTCCTGACTCCTGACTCCTGATTTCTTAAAATTCTTAAGAATCTTTACCAACAACTTGTGATTTGAGGGTTGTAATTTCACTGGTTAACTCTTGCCGAGTTGAAGCTTTGAGTAAATAGCGATAAACAAACCAGGCAGAATAACCAATACCAATTAACTCAAAAGTAGGTGCTACCAAAGGAATATCATTGAGAGAATCTAGTACAGCTAATAGCACCTTAACTGTAACAATTGCCGTGATTACTAATCCCACACTAACGATAGGCTGCTTATATTGATTAAAGAATGTGCCTAGATAGTCAGGTAATGTACCTAAAAAGCCAGAAATTTGTTGCCCATATTTGAGCCATTGTTCCTGAGACTGTACAGGAGGCTGAAGTTTGGTGATGCTTCCTGCCTGAGTGTTAATATCTGGGATTGTTGTCTCTTTTGACTTGGTTTCTGTGTATTCTGGTTCTTGCATTTTCACTTCCATAATTTTGAGAGTTGAGTTTTCTTAATTTGCACAATTCCAACTACAAGGCTGTTGAGTAGGTAATTGACTGCTGCATCAGCACAATTGAGTTTAGGTTAAAAAGGAGTTTTAGTGTCCTATAACCATAATTGCCCCATTACCTCCACTGCATCAACTACAGGGTAGAAAGTCAGCAAGAGGATAGAAGTCAAACGGCGACAGGATGTATTAAAGTCAGCTTCCTGAGTTCTGTTTTGTCAATTAACCAACTGGAATTCTCAGGCTGTGATTATCCCATGCCATATTATTTGCTCATAATCGTACTCATCGAAGCACAAATCATGCAAAAATCAGTCCACCTCTGATGCATTCAAGTCTAAACGCTGATTTTATCTGATATTAAAGCTATCTTCAGCCTCTTTAGTCAATCAACTTATTCAGATTGATATTAATATGTAACAATTTTTTTGTCTGTTCATATAGACTAGACATTAAGAGTTTTTTATGGTATGAGTTTGATTTTTAGGTATTCATCTTAATATAAGTATATCTTATTTTTTGAGCAAAAAAGATTTACTCCCAGTATTAAAAAGCTTGTATTCTGTCAAATTTATCAAAGGCAGGAGGGAAACTGACAGACCACTATCTTTCCCTACACCCCACACCCTGTTTTCTGTCAGAGTAACCAGGATAAGCTTAAATACTCAACTCCTGATGATACAAAGTTTTCAGAAGCTAAATACTGACTGTATGTTGGCTGACTGCTATATTTGTGGGAGGTTTAGGATATTTTATGGATGCCAAGTCAAAAGCCAAGCTTTGTTGACAAAAGTTCGGAACGCAAAAAAGTGTCAACTCAAGAGCCAAAAATAGAAGAACTCCCAACTATAGAATTTCCCTCTCGTCGGAAACTCAAGGCCAGTTCCTGGCGTATCCATCAAAAAATTGGCTATGGTTACTTTGTAGCTATTGCAATAGGTTTTTTTGGCTCATTGACGGGATTGGTATTAGCTAACTATTACCGAGGCAGAGAAGTTAGGCAGTTCAATCAGGCTAATGAGCAGGAACGATTACTCAATAATTATAAAGATGCTGTCATTGAGGCTCAACTGCATAGCTCAAGCTTGATAGCTGTGTTGAACAATCCAGAAAAATTAAAAACCAAAAAAGATAAGTTTCTCAAGTCTGTTGCTCAAGCACAAAAATTAGAAGAAAGCATTGATACATATATCAACAGCGATCCTCAGATATTAGCGGCAAACAAATCGACTTTAGAAATTTTATTTTTCAATTATTCTAAGTATTTAGAAGAATTTATTAACCAGATAGAACCTATTTTACAGCGACTCGACACGCCAAGAATACAACCAGAACAAGTAGAGATAGCACGCGAGCAGTTACTGGGAGTGATGAATAGTCAGATAGTTGAGGAGCTAAATCTTTTATCAGATCAATTAACGAGAATTTTAGAGACTGCTCAAACACAAGAGCTAATGAGACGAACAGATGTAGAGCAAGCTAGATTTGTTGAGAGAGCAATTTTTATAGTTAGTATGCTGGTTTCGGTTGCTGTTGCTGCTGTTGTGGCATGGCGTACCAGTCGAGCGATCGCAGAACCTGTAATTACTGTAACACAAGTAGCTGAACAAGTAGCGAGAAAATCCAATTTTGATTTACGCGCTCCCATTACCACTGACGATGAAATTGGCTTGTTAGCTAAATCTCTCAATCGCTTAATTGAGCGAGTATCTGAGCGTACTAAACAACTCCAACAAGCCAAAGAATTAGCCGAAGCTGCTAGTAAAGCCAAAAGCCAATTTTTGGCCAATGTTAGTCATGAGTTACGTACACCTTTAAATGCAGTAATTGGTTTAAGTCAACTGCTAAAAGATGATGCTGTTGATATTGGTGCATCCCCAGATTTTATCACCGATTTAGAAACCATCAATTCTGCTGGTAGACATTTACTAGAACTAATTAACGATATCCTAGATGTATCAAAAATCGAAGCGGGTAAAATGACTCTCTACCCGGAGACATTTGACATCATAACTTTGATTAATAATGTTGTTCTGACAGTAAAACCAGCAATAGAAAAAAATGGCAACACCTTAGTATTAGAATGTGATGAGTATTTGGGAACGATGTATGCTGACCAAACAAGGATGCGACAAGTATTATTAAATTTACTTAGCAATGCAGCCAAGTTTACTACCAACGGCACAGTCACACTAACTGTTAAGATTGATAAAACAATCATCCTGAAAGAAGCACCCTTCGGATTAATTATTTTTACCGTAACTGATAACGGCATCGGAATGTCACCCAGTCAACAGCAGAAGTTGTTTCAACCCTTTATACAAGGGGATATTTCCACTACCAAAAAATATGGCGGTACAGGCTTAGGATTAGCTATTAGCCGTCATTTTTGCCAGATGATGGGGGGTGAAATTCTAGTTAACAGTCAGCTTGGGGTTGGTTCTAATTTTAAGGTAAGTTTACCTCTGACAGTGCAGCAATGAGTGTAATAGGTAACAGATGAAAGAGTTTCAGTCCTGTTTGCATCTGATATTTCCTTACCCAAGTTTCACTAGGATATTGTAACCTGAGCAATAGCTACAATTGATAAATGTCACCGCATCGCTCACCCATATCCATGACCACAAACATTGACTTCCTTAGCCATCTCAATCCCAGTCAACGTCAAGCCGTCGAACATTACTGCGGACCATTGCTAGTTGTCGCTGGTGCTGGTTCTGGTAAAACCCGTGCGCTGACTTATCGGATTGCTAATTTGATTCTTAAACACCGTGTAAATCCTGAAAATATCCTCGCAGTGACTTTCACCAACAAAGCCGCACGGGAAATGAAGGATAGGATTCAAAGATTATTCTCTGAACAATTAGCACTTAAAGAATACGGTAAAAAGTTAGATTTGTTACCAGAATACGAGCAAACAAAACTCAAATCGAAGGTTTACCGTACCACCATTAAAGATATGTGGTGTGGCACTTTTCACAGTTTATTTTCTCGGATTCTGCGCTATGATATCGAAAAATATCAAGATGAAAAAGGACGACGTTGGAATAAAAACTTTTCCATCTTTGATGAATCTGATGTGCAAATCTTAATTAAAGAAATAGTTACAAAAGATTTAAATTTAGATAGTAAAAAATTTGAACCTAAATCCGTTCGTTACGCTATCAGTAACGCAAAAAATCAGGGATTTTCACCGCAGGAATTTGAAAAAGAACAACCAAATTACCGGGGAAGGGTAATTGCTGACGTTTACAGTCGTTATCAAGATAAACTTGCAGAAAATAACGCTTTAGATTTTGATGATTTAATATTAATTCCTACAAGATTATTTCAACAAAATGAACAAGTTTTAGGTTATTGGCATCGCAAATTTTGCCATATTTTAGTAGATGAATATCAAGATACAAACCGGACACAATATGATTTAATTCAGCTTTTAGTAACAAACGACGAAAATAGAAAGAGTGAATGGAACTGGGAAAATCGTTCTGTGTTTGTAGTTGGTGATGCTGACCAATCAATTTACAGCTTTAGAATGGCAGACTTCACCATTTTATTAGAATTTCAGCAAAATTTTGGCGATGGCTTAGAAGATGATGACACCAGAACAATGGTGAAATTAGAAGAAAACTATCGTTCTTGTGAAAACATTCTTCAAGCTGCAAATGAGTTAATTGAAAATAATACCCAACGCATTGATAAAATTCTCAAAGCAACTAGAGATCCAGGTGAAGAAATTTATTGCTATAAAGCTGATGACGAAATAGAAGAAGCTGCTTTTGTAATTAATCAAATTCGGACATTAGAACATCAAAACCCAGAAATAAACTGGGGTGATTTTGCCATCCTTTATCGGACTAATGCTCAATCTCGACCCTTTGAAGATTTATTAGTAAAATATCAGATTCCTTACACAGTTGTGGGAGGAATGAAATTTTATGACCGCAAAGAAATTAAAGATGTTGTCGCATATTTGAGAGCAATAAACAATCCTGCTGATACAGTTAGTTTATTGAGAGTAATTAATACACCCCGTCGGGGAATTGGTAAAGCGACCATTGAAGCTTTAGTGAATGCTTCCCAACAACTAGGAACAACATTGTGGGAAATATTAAGTGATGAGACATCAGTTAATACCTTAGCGGGACGTTCTGCAAAATCTGTGAATGGTTTTGCTCAAATTCTTCAGAAATGGCAAGAACAAATCACTAAAATTCCTGGTTCTGAGATTTTGCAAGGAATTTTAGAAGATTCTGGTTATGTTCAAGATTTGCAAAATCAAGGTACAGATGAAGCTGATAATAGAATTAGCAACGTCAACGAACTTTATAACGCAATATCGCAATTTCAAGAAGACAACGAAGGTGATGATATTTCCTTGCAAGCATTTTTGCAAAGTGCAGCATTAAGTTCAGATTTAGATAACTTAAAAGAAGGAAAAACAACGGTTTCCTTAATGACATTACACGCTTCCAAAGGGTTAGAATTTCCAGTAGTCTTCCTAGTAGGGTTAGAACAGGGATTATTTCCTGGTTATCGTTCCTTACAAGACCCTGCATCATTAGAAGAAGAACGACGCTTGTGTTATGTGGGAATAACTCGCGCTCAAGAGAGATTATACTTGTGTCATGCCAGAGAAAGAAGATTGTACGGTTCAAGAGAACCAGCCATGCGATCGCAATTCCTCGACGAATTACCAGAAGAATTATTAACCAGCAAACACAAAGTTACCCGCACCTTCACAAAAACAGCATCTCCAAACAGCGAGAAACCAGAAACAAACCAAAAATGGCAAGTAGGAGATAAAGTCTTACATAAATCCTTTGGTATTGGCGAAATAACCCACGTTTTTGGAGAAGGAAATAAGCTGTCTGTAGCAATTAAATTTGCCAGTTTAGGACAGAAAATTATTGATCCTAGAGTAGCGCAGTTACAGAAAATGGATTAAGTAGAATATTAGTTTCAGGAGCAAATTTATTCACAGACAAGTTATCAGTTTTTTAGACTACAAAAATAGCGTATGTGGTACATGAAAAAACTCACCCAATGCTTTGGCTTGGTTCTTGCTAATGCTTCTTTTACCATTGATTACTTCTGAAGCAATACCCTTTGAGCCAAAAACTTCCACAATATCCTTTTGCTTAAGTCCTCTTGCTAACATTAACTCATGTAATATATCAAGGGGAGTAGCAGCCTTCATTGGATAGCGTTTATTTTCATACTGCTCAATTAGTGTGACTAATAACTGCAAAACTTCAGCTTGTTCATCTGTTAAATTTTCCCCTAAATCCATAAGTTTATCTACTTCATTTAGCAGACGCTTATGCTCTATTTCTGTATCAATAATGCGTGGTAAAGTTTCAGCAAGTAGCTTAGTGTATTCTTCCTTGTTCAGTGTGCTAGTCATATACAACTCCCTTTGGGGTAGAATGTTTTCCCTAGTGACACGGAAAAACCGTGTCCTAGATGTTTATCAGTTTCTCAACAGTGTAGTTGAACTATTGAGAAGGAAAATCCCCGAATAATTTGTCATTTTTTCCATTTTTCTTTATCATATTCACTATGAGTTAATACATCTTCAATCTTAATAGTCTTGACTTTATAGGTAATTTTAGTAATTAATCGAAACTTGTTTCCTCCTATATTAAAGACCGTGTAGCCTTCTACATAATCCGCGTGTGGATAGACTTCCTTGACATCATTAATGTATTTCCATTCTGACTGTTGAGCAGTCTGGAGCCAAACATTAAGACTAACTTCAGCATCGGGATGAATCTTACTAAATTCAGTTATACGTTCGATGCCAATAACTTGCATAAGTTACTCCTTGTTTTAATTTCACCATGTATCAATCTCCATTATTTTTCTCTCTAATAATTTTATGTTCTCACAAAGAGAACTAAATGTCAAGCCTCTTGTTAAAAATTTTTTAGCGTAGTTGTAAAAGTTAACAATAAGCAACTACTACAAACACTCCTAGCGCAGTAAAAACACAAAAAAACCTCCGTGAACCTCTGCGCTAACCTCCGCGCACCTCTGCGTTTAAACACCCCTCAACTTAATCACACCACGATCAAAAACCCGATTATTAGTATCAATACCACTCACCTCAATTCTATCTGCATACACCTCATAACCCGCAAAACTCAAATTACTCGTCGAATATTCAGTCCACACAGAACGACCAACAGGACGATTTCCAGCACCAGCACCACAAATTAAATAAGTCGTCCCATTAATAGAACGAGTCCGTTCATAATGATGTTCATGACCATTGATATATAATTGAACATTATATTTTTGAAACAAAGGAGTAAAGATTTTAATAAAATTTGGATTACTCCCATAAGCACCAGAAGCATAAATTGGATGATGACCAAAAACAACCTTCCAATCTGCTTTACTTAAACTTAATTCCTTTTCCAACCAAACTAACTGATTTTTCCAATCAGCATTACCATTAGTATCTAAACCAAAAAACTGTACATTATCTCGAATAAAACTGTAATAACGTCCCGTCATATTAAAGCCAGGATATTTAACTTGGGGAACGCCGTTATCCGTTCTAATATCGTGATTACCTAAACAAGCATGAAACTTCACACCTTTTTTCAGCAAAGGTTGATAAGGACGTTCAAAAACTGCATCTATCTTCTCAATTTCGCCGTTATTATAAATGTTATCACCAGCTAAAATTACTAAATCGTAAGAATTTTTTTGGTGATAAAAATGCATTGACCTAGCTACAGCATACTGTCCCCTAGCACCAGTTCCCGTATCAGCAACAGAAACAAAACGCAATAATAAATCTTTTTTAGCTGGGGTAGCAGCTGTGACTGGTTCTAAAAAAGGATTTTCAAGGTTTTGACGAAATAATTTCCATCCTAGAAATCCTGTTCCAATGGTGCTAAGACTACTTAAAAATAAAAATTGACGGCGTTTGAGTTTCATAAATCACTAAGTTTATTAAATGGCAAAATAGACAGTAAGAGTCAGAATGTACTATCTGAGTTTTTGATTCCTTAATCTGGGTGAAAGTTCCATGTCTAAAAATAATCAACCTTCTCAAAAACCATATCAGAAAAATATACCAATTTGGAAGGCGACAATTATCCAATTCCTGAGAGGAACTATAGGGGTTTTAGAAAACACAGTCGTCAAACTGGAGACAGATACACCTGTTGGTACTGAGAAAAAACCTAATTTTTTGCAACGGGTGTTATCGAGTTGGGATAGATTTTTAAGAACATTTCGCTTGTTCTTACCATCAAATATTTCTAACAATGTGTCAGATACAGTTTTGACAGGAATACTTGCGGGAGTTGCTGTAGTCATAGTTGGGACAACAACAGTGTTTACTTTTAAACCTGCTGAGGTAGCAACTCTTCCTCCAGTTGAGGAAGTTACCGCACCTACACCAACTGTCGCTGTATTACCAGAACCGGAAGTTAAAATAATTCCCACACCAGAACCGGAAGTTAAAATAATTCCCACACCAGAACCTGAAGTTGAAATAATTCCCACACCAGAACCGGAAGTTGAAATAATTCCCACACCAGAACCTGAACCAATACCTACTCCTACACTGGAAGCAGAACCGGAATTTGAAATCACTCCCACACCAGAACCTCAAATTGAACCCGAAGCAATACCTACTCCAATTTTACAATTAACACCGGAACAAGCTTTAATTGCAGCTATTGAAAATCAATTAGCTGAAATTAGTGTTTCCTTAACCCGCAATGGAGAAGAAACAATTTCTATCAATTTGATCAAATCTATTCAAGCCAATTTCCGTACTAGTGATTTAACAATTAAAATTAGTGATGATTGGTTCGCTTTGGAAACGGATAAACAAAATCAATTAGCTGCTGATATTTTACAGCGTTCTCAAGAATTAGATTTCACTCATTTAGAAATTCTTGATTCTCAAGATAATTTAATAGCACGTAATCCTGTTGTCGGTAATGAGATGGTGATTTTTAAACGACGAAATTTGATAGTTACTGAATTGGCTTCATAAAATGATAATAAGCGAACAATTTGTAGAGAGAATATTTACACAGATAAGGAAGTAGATTCATTAAAATACAAAAATATATAGGCTCATTTAGCCTCACCAATTAAAGTAAATGCTGCCCATTGACTAGGTTCAGGATACTTTTTCATTGTGCTTAACATTGCTTGACGTAATGCTTGAGCATTATCTTTACTTTGTTGACGATTTTTATAGAATTGCTGCATTAAATAAGAAGTAGATTGATCGCCTACAGTCCATAAAGAAACTATCACACTAGGAGTACCTGCGGCAATGAAAGCACGAGATAAACCTATAACTCCATCTCCTGTTAATTTACCTTGTCCAGTGTCGCAAGCACTTATCTACCTTTGCTTTTTGTGCGTCTTTGTGCGAAATACAATATAATGATTGTATAACATTCATTAGCGATGGCATATTATGAATATATCTCTCTATGAAAAAGACTTTAATTTATGGCTAGAATTAACAATTCAGCAATTAGAAAGCCATGAATTTTCAGTTTTAGACACAATAAATTTGATTGAGGAGTTAAAAGATTTGGGGAAAGCAGAAAAAAATGCTTTAGAGAGTAATTTAATGATTTTATTAGCCCATTTATTAAAGCTAAAAGTTCAAGCTGATGCTCCAGAAACAATGAAACATAGTTGGTATAATTCAGTAATTGAACATCGTAAACGTATCAAAAAACAATTATCAAAAATGCCTTCCCTGCAACCCTATTTACCCAAAATTTTAGAAGATTCCTATACAGATGGTAAAGATATTGCTATTAAAGAAGCAAAACTAGCATCTTTTGGAGTTCGTATTCCTGATGAATCTGAATATCCTCATCTATGTCCTTTTACCATTGAGGAAATTTTAGATGATGAATTTTATGGATAATCTTCTAAGAGGTTGTTTTAAAAGTTTCTGTTTGTGAATTTAGGTACTTATTAATAGCGAAGCCATTCCCCCCTAACCACCCTTGAAAAGGGGGGAAACTGGAATTAAAGTCCCCCTATTTAAGGGGGATTTAGGGGGATATAAAAATTCTATGTTTCATTGTACAACAAGAAGTTACAGGTTCATTAGCAATATCTTTTAAACCCACAGAATTTAATAAATCTACCCAATTTTCTACAGTCTCTTTATCTTCAGGTTTGCTGCGTCGCATTTCTCCCAAACTCGTTAATATATCAGGCTCTTCATTACCTGTTATGCCAAATTATTAGCAGGGACGGAAAAATAATATTAAAAAATATCTCAGAAAGTGGCTAAAATCTTTATAGGTATTGACATATTAAAAATATATATTATTAACTATAAATACAATCTCTCATATTTTTAGATAAAGTTAGAGTTATGAAACTCAAGTTAATTAAACGTTCTAGCTATGGGTTTAGAAACTTTGAAAATTTCCGAATTAGATGCTTGCTTAATTGGCATCTATCTTATTAGATTAGCATAACAGGTACTGAAGAGCCGTATTTATTCTCTTTTTTTAATGAGAATATAAGAAATCTCGATGCAAAACTGGATTTTACAAACATCTCCTAATATTCATAATTTCGATTGTTTGTAAAAATTGGCAATGTTATTATGATAAGCTTTCACTAATAAATCAATGCCAGTAATTGCCGTACCAACCACCACAGAATCAGCACCTAAATCTAAAGCTTTTTTTGCCATTTCTGGTGAAGAAATACCACCTTCACAAATTACAAAAATATCTAAATTTTCTACTATTTGAGTGAGGAGTTCCCAACCAGGAGGTACAAATTTTCTAGTTTCCGCAGTGTAACCAAAAAGGGTAGTTCCGACGATATCTGCACCTGCTTCTACAGCTAATTTTGCTGCTTCATAAGTATCGACATCTGCCATTACTGGCTTACCTAATTGGTGATGGATATAATTAATAATATCTGGTAATTTTTCATCCCCAGGACGATTTCTAGTAGTCGCGTCTATAGCGATAATATCTGCACCTGCTTCAGCAACAGCAACTGCATGATGGAACTGTGGGGTAATATAGACTTCAGAACCAGCTATGATTTGTTTCCAAAGTCCAATTATTGGTACTTGTACTTTTTCTCTCACCGCTTTAATATGAGTTGGAGTATCAATCCGAACTGCTACTGCACCATTATTCACAGCAGCTTGTGCCATTGCAGCTATGATATAAGGATCATGTAAAGGAGAATCTACAGGTGCTTGACAGGAAACAATTAAGCCTTTGGGTAAATTAGTCATTCGATTTTGGATTTTATATTGATTCCGCGGATAAATCCTGGAGCTTGTTACTATTCATGAATTATTGATCATTTTGTCAATTTTTAATTTTTTTTAACTTTTAATTTTTAATTGATTAGGTATCCAGACAGTAAAAATAGAACCGATACCTACGGTAGATTCTACTTCAATGCGACCTCGATGTAATTCTACAAGTTGTTTGGTTAAAGCTAAACCAACTCCTGTACCTTCGTAGCGACGACGATAGGGTGTGTCAAGTTGTTGAAATTTCTCAAACAAAAGTGGTAGTTGTTCTTCTGGAATACCAATACCAGTATCTTCTACTTGAAAAATAGCGGTTTCATCTTCTACCCACAAACGTAATGTGACATTACCATCTTCGGGAGTGAATTTGATCGCATTTGTTAATAAATTCCAGAGAATTTGTTCTACTCTTGTAGAATCACCAGTAAATATATCGTGTGTGGGATTAATTTGCAAATCAAGTTTAAGTGTTACTTTTTCGGTTCTGGCTTTTTCTAAGAGAGAATCTAAAATATTTTGTGCTGATTTAATTAAAGAAAATTCACAAATATTTAATACTGTCCTACCAGCTTCAATTTGTGACAAATCCAGAATGTCATTAATCATTTCTAATAAATGTTCTCCACTGTCATGGATGGTTTGTAAATAATCCCGTTGTCGTTTGCTTAATTCGCCTAAAGGCCAACGCAATAATGTTGAAGACATCCCAATTACATAGGTTAAAGGAGTTAATAATTCATGGCTGATGGTAGCAAGAAATTCACTTCTGAGACGGTTGGCTGCTTCTGCTGCTAGTAAGGCTTCTCGCAGTGCCATTGTGCGTTCAATAACTCGTTGTTCTAGGGTTTGTTTTTGTTTGGTGAGAGATGCCATTAACTCTGTTTGATGAATTGCGATCGCTAACTGTTCGGCAACTGAAGTTAGCAAACTTTTTTCACTTTCAGTCCACTCATGTGGAGCATGACATTGATGAGCAATTAATAATCCCCACAGTTTTTCTTCAAAAATTATCGGTGCTACTAATTTCGCTTGGACTTTACTTCTTCTTAAGAAATTCAATAAACATTCTTCTAAAGGATATGTTTTTTCTACATCATTCACAACTAAAACAAAACCTTGACGGTATTTCTCCCAACATAAGGAAGTTCGCATCAAACAACTTTCTTCCTGATAATTTAATACTGAGGGAATATCATCTGTGATCAGAGCTTCATAAACTATGCAACCCTGGTAATTTTGATAATTTTGTGGTAAATGTTGAGAGTTAGGTAAAAATTGGTCATTGAATGATGAATATTGACTTTTAACTTGAGTTGGTTCAAATTTATAAATTACTAATCTATCTAATTCTAGAAACTCACGTACTTGGGTAATTGCCGTTTTCATGATGACTGGCAAATCCAAACTTTTACGGATTTGGGTTGTTACTTCATTTAACAGTCGTTCTTGGGCAATTTGCTTATTTAAAGCGTGTTCTACTGCTTGACAGCTATAAGCTTCAGCAGGAACTATATTTGGAGATGCTGTTACCTCATTACTAATAGCTGGTAGCAGATATTCTAATAACAACAGCGTAAATTTACTTTGAAGTGTAGCATCATTAGGGGCGATAACTTGTTGATATTGAGCGATGTTTTGATAAATGTAAGAATTGCACTCAAACAAATTTATGACTTCTGAGATAAAAGAAGCGATCGCATCGGAATTAAATGTCAAACTAGTATTTATGATTGAGGGATTGTCTGGCCTTTGGGTTCCCCTCATCTCCTGTACCCCTGCTTCTATATTTCCCAACAGCAGCGCACTAAATTGTTCAGAAATTACCAGCGTAAATCTTTGCCTTTGCCACTCAACGGGAATAGGCATTCGCAGCAACACAGCTTCTGTTAGCATCAAAGCGGCGCTACCCACTGCTTGAGCCATCTGTTGCAACAATTCCCCAAGCCGATTAAATACACTCAGAGGCAAGGTTCGAGAAAAGCTCAAATCGGGAGAACTAAGCATTTTCAAAATAAAAGTGAAAGGGGCTAAATGCCTAAATAGAAACAATGACTCCAGACACAGGAACGCGGTAAATTTTAAACACCAATTTCCTGTTTTCTAGTTTTGGGAATTGTGTACTTACCAGCAATTTAAGGACGTAATAGAGGATTATGCATCGTATCAATGCCACACCAGGTGAATGGAATCCGTCAGAAGGTTTAATTTTTCTAGAACAAACTCCAGCCCCTTTTGTGTTTATTACTGCGGCTGACACTGACATTCAAACCCTAGCAGCAGTAGTCCCAAAATTACCTACTCAATTTCCTGCCCTCAGAGTTGCCAACCTATTGCAATTACAGCAGCAAATAAGTATAGATACTTATGGTGAACAAGTTTTAGAACTTGCCCAAGTTATTGTGCTGCGTCTTTTAGGAGGACGTTCTTATTGGGCTTATGGTTTAGAAGTCGTGCAGGAGATTGTACAACGACAAGGTACAACCTTAATTGTAATGCCAGGAGACGACGCTCTTGATCCCGATTTAATTTCTCATTCCACTATTTCCGTAGAAATTGTTAATCAAGTGTGGCAATACTTTAAAGAAGGTGGTGTTGAAAACTTCCTCAATGCCCTCCAATTTATTGCTGATAAATGCCTTGATACTAAATTTAATCCTCCACTACCACAGACTGTTCCTCGTGTGGGCTTGTATGAGGGACAGGGGACTGAAGAAAATTTATCAACCTTTACTAATTACCCATTACCTAAAGTTGGTATTTTATTTTATCGCGCTCATTATTTAGCGGGGAATACCAAGGTAATTGATGCTTTATGTACTGCTTTGGTACAAAGAAACTTACAGCCTGTGCCAGTATTTGTTTCTTCCTTGCGTGAACCTGGTGTTTGTGAAGGATTATATGAGTTATTTCAACCTCAAGATTCTGAGTATATTGATTTGTTATTGAATACTACCAGTTTTTCTTTAGCGCGGTTAGAAACGGAAACACCAGAAATTGAACTTTGGCAAAAATTAGATGTCCCAGTTTTTCAGGTAATTCTGAGTGGTGGTTTTCGAGAACAATGGGATGAAGGATTACAAGGTTTGACTCCCCGTGATATGGCCATGAATGTGGCATTACCAGAAGTGGACGGGCGAATTATTACCCGTGCTGTTTCTTTTAAAACTTTACAAACTCGGAATCATGATTTAGAAACCGATGTGGTAGTGTATGAACCAGTGAGCGATCGCATCGAATTTGTCGCTCAACTAGCAGCTAACTGGGTAAAACTCCGTCAAAAACCACCCCACCAACGGCGTATAACCTTAATTTTAGCCAATTATCCCAATACCAATGGACGTTTAGCTAATGGTGTCGGTTTAGATACTCCCGCCAGTTGTCTGGAAATCCTTAAAGCTTTAAAATCAGCCGGGTATGAAGTAGATAATATCCCCGCAGACGGTGATGAATTAATTCAACGTTTAACATCTGGTGTGACAAATGATCCAGAAGGAAGAGACTGGAAACCAGTAAACCAAAGTCTTTCTGTAGAAGAATATCAAAAATATTTTTCTACCTTACCCGCAGCAGTCCAACAAGGAATTATTCAACGTTGGGGACTGGGGACTGGGGACTGGGGACTGGGAAATAGCCAATCATCAATTCCTATTTCCGGTATTCAACTTGGTAACATTTTCGTAGGTGTTCAGCCTTCACGGGGTTATGATATTGACCCTAGTTTGAATTATCATGCCCCAGATTTAGAACCAACCCATGATTATTTGGCTTTTTATTATTGGGTCAGAGAAAGTTTTGGTAGTGATGCCGTTATTCATGTTGGTAAACACGGAAATTTAGAATGGCTACCGGGTAAAAGTATTGCTTTATCAAATACCTGTTATCCCGAAGTAGCATTTGGGGCAATGCCTCATTTATATCCATTTATCGTCAATGACCCCGGAGAAGGTTCACAGGCTAAAAGACGCGCCCAAGCGGTAATCATTGACCATCTTACACCTCCCATGACCAGGGCTGAATTGTATGGGGCATTGCAACAAGTAGAAAATTTAATTGATGAATATTACGAAGCCGAAAGTTTAGACCCTAATAGAATGCCAGCAATTCGCGATCGCATTCAAGAACTAGTCATCAAAGAAAACCTTTACAAAGACTTAGGCATCACCGACGAAAAAGACATTATCAACTTTGAAACCTTAATCTTAAACTCCCTCGACGGTTATCTGTGTGAACTCAAAGAAGCCCAAATCCGCGACGGACTCCACATATTTGGACAAACCCCCCAAGGAACACAACTGCGAGATCTAATAGTAGCGATCGCTCGCATCCCCAACCGTCATTCTATCGGAATTACCCGTGCGATCGCTCAAGAATGGGGCTTAGATATTGACCCCCTCACAACAGACCTCAGCACCCCCTTCATTCCTTCTCAAACCCTCTCTGTACCTCTGCATCTCTCCATAAGATTAAAATCATGTCGTACACACGGCGACATCGTAGAACTTCTAGAAGCACAAGCCGCCGATTTAGTCGAACAAATCATCAATTCCCAGTCCCCAATCCCCAATCCCCAGTCCCCAGTTCTTAACTGGATCACCTTAAAACTCCTTCCCGCACTCCAACAAACCCACCAAGAAATCACCAATTTACTACGAGGACTAGACGGTAAATACATACCCAGTGCCGCATCCGGCGCACCCACACGCGGCCGTCCCGAAGTTCTCCCCACCGGCAAAAACTTTTATGCAGTAGATATTCGCGCCATACCCACAGAAACCGCTTGGGACATAGGTAGAAAAGCCGCAGAAACCTTAATTGAAACCTACACCCAAGAACATGGAGAATATCCCAAAACCCTTGGTTTATCTGTTTGGGGGACAGCTACCATGCGGACAGGGGGAGATGATATCGCCGAAGCCTTAGCTTTACTTGGTGTAAGACCTGTGTGGGATGGTGCAGCCAGGCGAGTAGTGGATTTTGAAATCTTACCCATATCAATTTTGGGTCGTCCCCGTGTGGATGTCACCTTAAGAATTTCCGGATTTTTCCGAGATGCTTTCCCCAACTTAATAGATTTATTTTCCGAAGCAGTTGCCGCCGTTGCTAACTTAGATGAACCAGCAGACGAAAACCCTCTAGCAGTTGCAGTACAAAAAGAAACCGAATTATGGAGTGATCAAGGTTTATCTTTAGAAACAGCAAAAGAGCGATCGCTATATCGCGTCTTTGGTTCTCAACCAGGCGCTTACGGTGCCGGACTCCAAGGTTTAATCGCCTCCCAAAACTGGCAAACAGACCAAGATTTAGCCCAAGCTTACATCAATTGGAGTAGTTACGCTTACGGGGGAGCAGGGGAGCAGGGGAGCAGGGGAGCAGAGGAGCAGGGGAGCAGGGGAGCAGGGGAGCAGGGGAGATGGGGAGCAGGGGAGAAAGATCAATTTCCCAGTCACCTGTCACCTGTCACCTCTCCCGAAGTTTTCCAGCAACGGTTGAAGGAAATGCAAATTGTCCTGCAAAATCAAGATAACCGTGAACATGACATTCTTGATTCTGACGACTATTATCAATTTCAGGGTGGTTTAACAGCAGCGGTGCGTTCTCTTCAAGGAAAAAATCCCGAAACCTATTTTGGCGATAACTCCAACACATCCCAGCCCAAAGTCCGCCAACTGAAAGAAGAAATTACCAGGGTCTACCGTTCTCGTGTAGTTAATCCCAAATGGATAGCGGGAGTGATGCGTCATGGTTACAAGGGTGCATTTGAAATGGCCGCAACAGTAGATTTTTTATTCGCCTACGATGCTACGACCCAATGTGTAGAAGACCATATCTATCAAGGTGTTGTCCAAGCTTATCTAGAAGATCCTGTTGTTTGCGAATTCATCCAAGCCAAAAACCCCTGGGCGCTACGTGATATAGCCGAAAGACTACTAGAAGCCCATCAAAGAGGATTATGGGAGGATGTCAATTCAAAAACACTGGACAATCTCCGCAACCTAGTCCATCAAGCAGAAGCAGCAATCGAAGAACAATAACTACAGCAGGAGTTCAGGAGTTCAGGAGTTCAGGAGTTAGGAGGCAGAAGGCAGGAGGCAGGAGGCAGGAGGCAGGAGGTTATTTATTCTCCCCTGCTCCCCTGCTCCCCCTCTCCCCCTCTCCCCTGCCCCTCTGCGCGAAACTTTAAAATCTCTGTCAGAAACAAATATGGAAAATCTTGCGTATTTGCACTTAGCCTATGCCCACGAAGATAGTCATATCAGTGAATTAATTTCCTGGAATTCTCTTTTTCATCAAGCACCACTACCAAACTGGAAACGTTTTTCCAGCAAAGCTTGGAAATATATGCTACCTCTAGCACTCACTTTATCTATTCTAAATACAGTGAGTAGCGTTTTAGCATTAGAAACAGGTAATCAACAAAGTTCTGATTTATCGGTGAATAATGTCATTGAAGTGAGCATTCCAGAACAGTTAGAACAAAAAATAGAACCTTGGCAAAAAATTCCTGGAAGTAATTCAAATATCGCTACAACCACAACCACGCCCAAAATCACCACTTTTAACCCAGTCACCACAAAACGCAAAAATCCTAACTTCCTGGTTAAAGGTGATGAAGGTGAAGATGTCAGCATTTTACAAGCACGATTACGAATCGCTGGCTTTTATTATGGGAATCCTACTGGCATATTTGGGCCAATTACCGAAGAAGCTGTCAAGCGATTCCAACAGGCTTATAAATTGAATGTTGATGGTGTTGTCGGTTCAGCCACACTCGCCAAATTACCACCCCTTGATCCAGATGGGGAACAAACTTCCAAAAAAGGAATTAATCCAGATCAATTGAGTTTAGGTGATCGCGGTGAAGCTGTGAGAATTTTGCAAGAACATTTAATTAAAGCCGGATATTTAGACAAACAACCTAATGGTTACTATGGTTCTCAGACAGCCGATGCTGTTAGTCGCTTTCAAAAAAATCACCGGCTAGAAGCTAACAGCATTGCTGGACCAACTACCAGAGCTAAGTTACATAACTTAGTCAAAACTTCAACCAAAAGTGATTTTAGCGTTCTAGAAATTCAAAGACGATTGCAAGAAAAGGGTTTTTATAAAGGTCAAATCAACGGACTAATGGCAGCAGATACCAAAAAAGCCATCCAGCGAGCGCAAGAATTTTATGGTATCAGCCTTACTGATATCAAAAACGGTAATTTTTAGGGTCGCAGTTAGATTCCCCCACTTAAGTGTTAAAGCGGCATTAAAGCTCTTTGACACTTGGGACAAACAGCATGAATTGTCAACTGACAATCAAGCAGGTGAAAACCTTCTTTTTGGGCTGTTTTTGCCCCAATTTTCAAAATAGATTCGTTTTTAAATTCAATGGTTGTGTTACATCTAACACAAATCAGGTGATGGTGATGATGGGGATAGGGTTGGTTAATTTCATAATGTTTATGTCCTTCACCTAACTCTAATTCCCTCAAAATGCCCATCCTCGCCATCAACTTCAAAGTCCTATAGATGGTGGATAGACTGATACCCTCACCGTCAGTTTCTAGCCGTAGATAAAGATCCTCCGCACTTAAGTGTTCGCCCTGTGGAAGTTCTTGAAAAATGTGAAGAATTGTTTCGCGCTGGGGAGTTAAACGCCAGCCTCGATCGTTTAGTTCTGCCTTAAGTGAACCAGTTGTGTAGACAGTCATACTAAATTTTCTCAACAAAGCCTGTTAATTGAGAATATAGCAAATGTTTGACCTGATTTGCAACAATTGTTGCTTATTGAGAATAATTGGTAATTGGTAATTGGTAATTGGTAATTGGTAATTGGTAATATATCAGTCTCTTCACTGTCACCTGTCACCTGTCACCTGTCACCTGTCACCTGTCACCTGTCACCTCTTCTAACTCAAAGATTCCAAATAGTCCCGGATCAGGTTACGGCGCTTGGGTTGACGTAGCTTTTGCAAAGCTTTGGATTCAATTTGTCGTACCCGTTCCCGTGATAAATCGAGAGCGCGGCCAATTTCGGCTAAAGAGTAAGGATGACCATCAGATAAACCGAACCGCATCAGGATCACATCCCGTTCGCGACTGGTTAAATCTGCTAGTAAATTGTGTAAATCTTTTTGTAAAGATTCCCGCATCAACATTTCTTCTGGGGTAACGCTATCAGTCTCTAGCAATTCCCCTAATTCGGTATCTTTATCTTTTCCGACTTTGGTTTCTAAAGAAACAGAACGGGGTACTCTCAACAACACTTCCCGAACTTGGGTAGGTGTCATGTCTAATTCAATTGCTAAATCTTCTAAAGTGGGAGTACGACCTTTTTCTTGAGCAATTTTACGTTGCGCCTTTTTAATTTTGTTCAGTTTTTCGGTAATATGAACAGGGAGGCGAATTGTTCGACTAGAGGTAGCGATCGCTCTGGTAATTCCCTGACGAATCCACCAATAAGCATAGGTACTAAAGCGATAACCCTTCGTTGGGTCAAATTTCTCCACGGCTCGCTCTAAACCCAAAGTCCCTTCTTGGACTAAATCCAACAATTCCAAACCACGATTTTGATATTTCTTGGCCACAGAAACCACCAGACGAAGATTCGCCTTAATCATGTGTTCCTTGGCTTGGAGTCCTTGGGATTGAACATTTTCCAGTTCTTCTACTGTCAATTTGGCAATCTCTGCCCAACGACGTTTACCCTCTGACAAAGTTGGCTTCAAATCCGCTAAATCTATACCGGCAGTCTTAGCCCATCTTTCCAATGACGGACGATGTCCCAGTTCAGATGATAAACGCTCCTGAACTTCTATTAACCGCTGATAGGGTGCAATTACAGTGTCACCTTCCTTGGCAGCATTAGCAAGCACTATCCGCAACCGTAAATACCGCTGCACTTTTTGAGCTTCGGAAACTTCTTCATCCCGCCCCAACAAACGCACCCGACCAATTTCTTGCAGGTATAAACGCACTAAATCTGTACTGCGTCGGTTAGTGCTTGCAGCTAGATTATGAGGATCAACAGCAGCTGCTATATCCAAATCCTGTAGATCATCTAGGGATAAATCACCATCATCAACACCCAAATCAGGCTCTAATTTTGGGTTAGATTTTGGGGAATCGTAGGCTGCATCTGTATAAAAAGATGTTGCTGGCATAATGTCTTTATTGCTCCAGGTAACAATAGATTAAGGTCAGCTAAAATTACGGTCAGCTAATTAACTGTTGCTATTGTTCCCGTAATTCACGATGAAATATCATTATTGAGGTCTGCGGTACAATTCTTTGCAAAAGATTGTACAAGTTTTGCTTTCTCGGTTTGAAAAGTATGTAACGATTACAATTCGCTAGTACGCAAACAAAGTTAGCCTAAACGAACTCCCAAACATGAATGATTAGTATAAAATGAGACTTTTTGAACAACCTCTGAGTGATACATTTTTTCCGAATTTTATCGGTAAATGTAGTTTTTTGATGGAAATTATCACCTTTTCCAGCCACAATCTGACTGAAAATTAAGAAATTACCTAGCCCTAGTAGTCAGCAGTCAGCAGTCAATTTTTTCAAACTCTTGTCTGACAAAGATTCCAGAATTTAAGATTCTCCTCATTACTCTGGCGACGACTATACCATGGAATTTCTCAGGAATATTAACCATTATTTTTATAATGGCGTATAAACATATTCCTAGTAATTATGCTGTAGATAAACTACATAGTTATAATTACATGAGCAGGAAAGTAATTTCCTGACGATTTAATAACTTTTTTAGTAATTATTTGGTAAGAAGTCGATTTCAGTTACGGAATAATGCTGATAGCGTCTTGTGGTGCAAAGCATCACTCTATTGGTTGTATTCCGGCTTGATATCTCTTAACATTAATTCATCAAGGGCTTGTTGAGGTGTAACTTCACTCTCCAGTAACCGATAAACTTGTTCAGTGATGGGAATAGTAATATGTTGTTGCTGGGATATTTGCATCAAAACTCGGCAAGTGTTCACTCCTTCAGCAGTTCCTGGTAAAGTATTGAGTATTTCTGTCAACGTTTTCCCACTAGCCAGTTGATATCCAACTTGGTAGTTACGACTTAGAGGGCTATTGCAGGTTGCTAACAAATCCCCTAGACCGGATAAACCATAAAATGTTTCCGGTTTTGCACCCAAAATTTGACCGATCCGCACCATTTCCATCAAGCCGCGAGTTACTAAAGCTGCTTTGGCATTAGTTCCTAAATGCAGTCCATCACAAACACCCGCTGCGATCGCCATCACATTTTTCAGCGTTCCTCCCAATTCTACACCAATGGGATCAGGGTTAGTATAGACACGGAAACGACTGGAAGAAAACACCAGTTGCACCTGATGTGCAGCAACAAGATTTTTGCTGGCTACTACAGATGCAGCGGGTAATTCCTCTTCAATCTCTTGGGATAAATTTGGTCCAGATAGAACCACTACTGAGTGATGAGGAAATTCTGTTTGCCAAATTTGTGAAGGTGTACAAGTTGTTTGCGGATCTAAGCCTTTTGTCGCTGTGACAAAAATTATTTCAGGAGATAAGGGACAAGACTTAACTAAAGACGCTACATCCCTCACCCCTTTCATAGATATAGCAGATACAACTATATCAGCATCTTTTAATACTACTGCCATAGTTTCAAATCCCTGACGCGACCACAAACGCACCTCATGACCGTTTATTTGCGCCAACTTAGCCAGGGCTGCACCCCAAGCACCAGCACCCAGAATAACAACAGATTTTGGATTTTCTATTTTGGATTTGAGATTAGTCATCAGTCATTGGTCATTTGTCATTGGGCTATTATCTCCTCTGCTCCTCTGCTCCCTCGCTCCCCATCTTTCTATCTGGGGTAACGTTCCATTAATTCTCTAACTTGTTCTGCATGATATGAGCTTCTTGTCAATGGGGAAGAAACAATTTGTAAAAAACCTAATTCTTCTCCGAATACCTTCCAAGCAGCAAATTGTTCTGGAGAGATGAACTCAGCTACTTGCAAATGTTTTTGACTAGGTTGGAGATATTGTCCAATAGTTAAAATATCACAATCTACTGCCCGCAAATCCTGCATAACTTGACGAATTTCTGCATCAGTTTCACCTAAGCCCACCATAATACCGGATTTGGTGTATGTACTGGGAGAAATCTGGCGAGAGCGTTGTAATAATTCCATTGTTCGCTCATAATTACCTTGGGGACGTACTCGCCGATATAAGCGTGATATCGTTTCTGTATTGTGGTTGAGTACCTCTGGTGCAGCTTGGAGAATGATTTCCAGAGCATTCCAATTTCCGCACAAATCAGGAATTAGCACCTCAATTGTTGTGTGTGGTGAGACGCTGCGAACTGCATTAATACACTCTACAAACTGAGATGCACCACCATCTGATAAATCATCCCGATTCACAGAAGTAATGACGACGTGATTTAGCCGCATTCTGCGTACAGCTTCTGCTAATCGAGTCGGTTCGGTGGGATCTAATGCTTGGGGTTTTTTCTCAAAATCAATATCACAGTAAGGACAAGCCCTGGTACAAGCTGGCCCCATGATCAAAAACGTAGCCGTACCCGCATTGAAGCACTCACCAATATTGGGACAGGATGCTTCCTCACAAACCGTATTGAGGGCTAAATCCCGCAAAATTTCTTTAACGTTACCGACACGCTCCCACTGAGGTGCTTTTACCCTCAACCAGTCTGGTTTTACAGTCACAGTCTACTTTTACCATTTTTTAGTTATACAAATCTAATGGTAGCAAGCAAAGACCTTTGTGGAAGATGGAAGATTTGTGATTTTGTACCGATTGTGATATTATTTTTTTATATTGCCATCTTTATGGCGGGATGTGGCGCAGCTTGGTAGCGCACTTCGTTCGGGACGAAGGGGCCGCTGGTTCGAATCCAGTCATCCCGATTTTTTCTTGTACATTAACAATTTATTTGTCCGCGTTGGCAAACTACCTAGTCATCACGGTGTATTGGCTTTGAAAGCTATTACAATGATAGCTTTTATTTATTTTTATTGCTTCTGTCAGGGAAAATCCCGAACGAAGTGCGCCTTTCAACCCACCTAAAATTTTTTATATCCTTTCATGAAGTTCTTTCAACCTGTCCTACTCCGGGAGGAGTGTTGAATTTCACTCTGAATTTGCTCTCGCATATCTCCCAATTTCGGTAAAACAATACTTCCAGCTTTATATGTTTGTGCGATCGCTATAATTTCTTTTGCCAGTAATCTATCTATAGACTCCCCTAACTCTGAATCTCCAAACTTATTAATTGGAAAAATTCGTGTAGGGGCGTATTGCAATACGCCCCTACAAATATCAGAATAATGTATTAGAATATGTTTTACAAATGGAGATATTAGACAAGGGGTTAAAGATTCTCAATCTAGAAAATTATGACATACGATCCTCAAAAACATCATCGCCGTTCTATACGTCTGAAAGGATATGATTATTCCCAAGAAGGTGCATATTTTGTCACAATTTGTACTCACAATAGAGAACGTCTATTTGGTAATATCATTAATTCTCAAATGGAGTTAAATGAATATGGTCATGCAGTTGTTGAAGGATGGTTAAAAACTCCTGAATTGCGTCCAAATGTTGAATTGGATGAATTCATTGTTATGCCTAATCATTTACACGGAATTATTATTATCTGTAGGGGCGTATTGCAATACGCCCCTACAACAGAATCCATGCCCATATCAAATTCCCTATTGCGATCGCCTTCTCAAACAATAGGAGCAATTGTCCGAGGCTTTAAAGGTGCTGTAACTAAACAAATTAACCAAATGCGCGATTTACCAGAAACACCAATATGGCAGCGTAATTACTATGAATCTATTATTAGCACTGAAAATGATCTCCATCGCACTAGAGAATACATTATCAATAATCCGGCTCAATGGGATTTAGACGAAGAGAATCCTGCCAATAACAAATCCGTAGGGGCGTATTGCAATACGCCCCTACATAGAAATTGAATCTTATGTGTAATTTTCTTGGAGAAAAAATGCAAGGGCGATCGCTAGATCAACTTTTTGAGGATATGTTTTGCGATCGCACTCCTGTAGAATTAGCTGCAATTCTCGCCAAATACGCCACAGAAGGCAATGTCTTGGAAGCTCCAAAACTCATAGCAGCCAAAGCTGAGGATATGCTGCGCCATTATGTAGAAACAGTTCTATCCAATGGCTTTAAAGCCAATCTATATTTCCTATACTTTCACAAACTGAGGCGCTTCTATTTCCACATTTTTCCCCAAATGCTTATCTATAACTGCGGGAACTTGTCTAGGTTGGATGCGACTGTAGCGAGTTTTATCTGGCATAACTAAATTAGGTCCAGCTTTACAGTTTTTCATACAACCAGTACCTTTAATATTTACTTTATCTTCCAAACCGCGATCGCTCAACTCTTTCTCCAACATCTCACATACAGCTTTACCACCGCGTTTCATACAATCTGACTTTTGACAAAATAAAATAGTCTGCTTTTTCGCTGCTTCAGGTTTAGGTTTCATTCCCATATCAGCACTCGCAGCCATTACCCGTTCAGCTTTTAATGTCAGTTCATCTTTTTTAGGATCATACTTTTTCGTACCTACCACTTGTAACCAAGTACCACGCGGTAAACGCAAATCAAAAGCTACCTGTAAATGCTTGGCTAACTTTACATAGCATTGTCCCTCATTGGTGGCTAACAATAAACCCTTCAACTTATAACCATCTTTAATCACAAAATCCAAAAATCTGCCTTCTAAGCAAAATTCTGTCATTTCTATAGTAGAAGTAATTCTCATTTTTTTAACCTGTTTTTAATCAAAATAAACTGTCAGCTAATTAAAAATTGTGGTAACGCAAACACCAGCAGTGTTCCAAACTCCGAATCTTATCTTGACGAGAGGCGGTTATTTGCCGCATCACGCTCCAAAGTTGAAGTGCTGATATTGGAGTGGCTATTTCCACCCGTAAAGGTTGGTTAAGCTCACAACCACAGGGAATATCCAACTCCCGCAGACGTTGATACACCTGCCATTTATCTGCCCAATTTATATCTATAACCTTCTGTTCTTCCATCTTCAGAGTTCTAAGTACAGAACAAAGCAATCATTTAACCCTTATCTGTCTTCAGAATACATTATAGATGAAAAATATTGTCATTAATTTTGAAAAATAATCTCATTTCTGTATATTGTCCTGACTACGCATACTTAGGTCTGTAAGTCAATACTATTGTTGGTGATCAGAAATTACATAACAGATTTAGAGTTAAAACTGTGACTTGCAACTATTAAAAATCCAAATTTGACTCAGATTTGTTAGTATTGCGTTCTTTTTTTTCAATGTTAATATGTAAGAACTGAACAGTTAAAAATTCTAACTGTCATAAAAAGGGGAGAACCATGTCTGATACTCAAGCTGTTTTACACAATTTTGGTCAAGTTTACGACAATCCAGTATTACTAGATTCCAGTGTCACCGCTCCAGTAGTAGAAGGATTTAACGTTGTTTTAGCAAGTTTTCAAGCTCTCTATTTACAGTATCAAAAACATCATTTTGTGGTAGAAGGTGCAGAATTTTCTTCTTTGCATGACTTCTTCAATGATAGCTATCAAGAAGTTCAAGATCATATTCATGAAATTGGTGAACGCTTAAATGGTCTCGGTGGTGTACCCGCAGCAAGTTTTAGTAAATTAGCGGAATTATGCTGCTTTGAAACCGAAGCCGATGGTGTATATTCTTCTCGAAAGATGGTAGAAAATGACCTGGCAGCAGAACAAGCAATGATTGGTGTAATTCGCCGTCAAGCTAGTCAGGCTGAGAGTTTAGGAGATAGAGGTACACGCTATCTCTATGAAAAAATTCTGTTAAAAACTGAAGAGAGAGCTTATCATTTAGCACATTTCTTAGCTAAAGATAGTCTAACTCTAGGATTTGTGCAACCAGCACAGAACTAATCATTCAATAGTTAGGATTAGTTTAACGCTAGTTAAAGAATAGTTTAAAAGTCTGGATTTTCAGAAAAATAATTTTTGGCAGAGATAAATTTTTCATGTCTCTGCTTTTTTTATGGACATTGCCAAAATGATTATCGGTAAAATTTAAAAAATAGCAAATATATTAATTGAGATTAATTGTCATATTTATTTTGGGAGATTGATGGTTTTTGAATCAGCTTATTGTTGATGTTATGAGAATTATTTTTATAATTCTCAATTAAAAAATTCTCGGCAAATTCAAATATGTATCTTTGTTTGTATATTTGCATTTATTCTGTAGAGATGGGTTTATTAATACAGGAAATAAACAAGATATAGTAGATTTTATAGATTTATTAAATATATATATAAATGCAAATAATTGTAAATAAACACCAATATTATCTGTATAGGATAGATAATGAGCAGATTTTTAATTTCTGACGCACGCTACTGGCTGATACACGGAAAACTTAATAATAGATAAGATGATCAGGGGTAAAGACCCTTAAAATAGTCAAGATTTGTATTTTCTCGATCTAAAGTAAAAACTATGCCTCGTCGTCAAGATATCCGAAAAATATTGCTGTTAGGTTCTGGTCCGATTGTGATTGGCCAAGCTTGTGAATTTGACTATTCTGGTACTCAAGCTTGTAAAGCTTTGCGGGAAGAGGGTTATGAGGTGGTTTTGGTGAATTCCAACCCTGCTACCATTATGACTGATCCAGAAACCGCCGATCGCACTTATATTGAACCGCTAACACCGGAGTTGGTAGCAAAGGTCATTGAAAAAGAACGTCCAGATGCTTTGTTACCAACGATGGGAGGACAAACCGCCCTCAACTTGGCGGTGGCTTTGGCGAAAAATGGAGTGTTGGATAAGTATAATGTGGAGTTGATTGGGGCAAAATTGCCAGCAATTGAAAAAGCCGAAGATCGCAAATTGTTTAATGAAGCGATGGACAAGATTGGGGTCGCAGTCTGTCCCAGTGGTACAGCATCAACTTTAGACGAATCTAAGGCGATCGCTCAACGTATCGGTACTTATCCTCTCATTATTCGTCCCGCCTTTACAATGGGAGGAACTGGTGGCGGTATCGCCTATAATCAAGAAGAATTTGAAGTGATGGCACAGGTCGGTATTGATGCTAGTCCTGTTTCTCAGATTCTCATTGACCAATCTTTGCTAGGTTGGAAAGAATACGAATTAGAAGTAATGCGAGATTTAGCAGATAACGTGGTGATTATCTGTTCCATCGAAAATTTCGACCCGATGGGCATTCATACCGGCGATTCTATCACAGTTGCACCTGCTCAAACTCTCACAGATAAAGAATATCAACGTCTGCGAGATATGGCAATTAAGATTATCCGCGAAATCGGCGTAGAAACCGGTGGTTCTAATATTCAGTTTGCGGTCAATCCTGTGAACGGGGACGTGGTAGTTATTGAAATGAACCCCCGTGTATCTCGTAGTTCGGCTTTAGCTTCCAAAGCCACTGGTTTTCCTATCGCGAAAATGGCCGCGAAGTTAGCTGTCGGTTATACCTTGGATGAAATTAAAAATGACATCACCAAGCAAACCCCAGCATCCTTTGAACCTACTATAGATTATGTGGTGACAAAGATTCCCCGATTTGCCTTTGAAAAATTCCCCGGTTCTGACTCGGTTTTAACTACACAGATGAAGTCTGTTGGGGAAGCAATGGCTATCGGACGCACCTTTAATGAATCTTTCCAAAAAGCCCTGCGTTCCTTAGAAATCGGTCGTGCGGGTTGGGGTTGCGATAAATCAGAAAAATTACCTAGTGGGGAACAAATTCGCGCCCAATTACGCACACCAAACCCAGAACGGGTGTTTGCGTTGCGTCATGCGATGCAGTTGGGAATAACCAATGAAGAGATTTATGAACTAACGGCAATTGATCCTTGGTTTTTGGATAAATTACAACAAATCTTGGAAATTGAGAAGTTCCTCAAACGCACACCTTTACAGCAGCTGACGAAAGAGAAAATGTATGAGGTGAAGCGGAATGGATTTAGCGATCGCCAAATTGCTTACGCGACCAAAACCAAGGAAGATGAAGTGAGAGCATATCGGCAACAATTAGGTATTAATCCAGTTTACAAAACTGTCGATACCTGCGCGGCTGAATTTGAAGCTTTCACACCTTATTACTATTCTACCTACGAAGAAGAAACGGAAGTATTACCCACCGACAAACCCAAGGTAATGATTTTGGGAGGTGGTCCAAACCGGATCGGACAAGGAATAGAATTTGATTACTGTTGCTGTCACGCGGCTTATTCTCTCAAAACAGCGGGTTATGAAACCATCATGGTCAACTCTAACCCAGAAACAGTTTCTACAGATTACGATACCAGCGATCGCTTGTATTTTGAACCTTTAACCAAAGAAGACGTTCTCAACATCATTGAAGCCGAAAACCCTGTCGGTATCATCGTTCAATTCGGTGGACAAACACCATTAAAATTAGCAGTTCCTTTACAACAGTACCTACAGCAATTATCCCAGTCCCCAGTACCCAGTCCCCAGTCCCCAACCCAAATATGGGGTACATCTCCCGATTCTATCGACATGGCAGAAAATCGGGAACGGTTTGAAAAGATTCTGCAAGAGTTAAATATTGCCCAACCGCCTAATGGTATCGCTAGAACTTATGAAGATGCATTAATAGTTGCTAAACGAATTGGTTATCCTGTCGTAGTGCGTCCTAGTTATGTGTTAGGAGGAAGGGCGATGGAAATCGTCTATTCTGACACAGAATTAGAAAGATACATGACTTTTGCAGTACAGGTAGAACCAGAACACCCGATTTTAATTGATAAGTTCTTAGAAAACGCCATTGAAGTCGATGTAGATGCGATCGCCGATCATACAGGTAAAGTCGTCATCGGTGGCATAATGGAACACATCGAACAAGCCGGAATTCACTCAGGAGACTCCGCTTGTTCTCTCCCCTCAATTTCCCTATCTCCAGCCGTATTAAGCCAAATTCGCACCTGGACAGTGCAACTAGCACAAGCCTTATCAGTGGTTGGTTTAATGAACATTCAATTTGCAGTCGTTGGTGCAAACGGTTACTCTCCCCAAGTTTACATCTTAGAAGCCAACCCCAGAGCATCCCGCACCGTACCCTTCGTTTCCAAAGCCACAGGTGTACCCTTAGCAAAACTAGCATCCTTAATCATGTCGGGTAAAACTTTAGAAGAATTGAACTTTACCCAAGAAGTCATTCCTTCTCATATAGCCGTCAAAGAAGCCGTATTACCCTTTAATAAATTCCCCGGTACAGATACTCTCCTGGGTCCAGAAATGCGTTCTACAGGAGAAGTCATGGGTATTGACGCTGACTTTGGCCGCGCCTTTGCTAAAGCAGAATTAGGTGCAGGAGAAAAACTTCCACTCAAAGGAACTGTATTTGTGTCCATGAGTGACAGAGATAAAGGTGCAGCTATTGAGGTAGTGAAAGAATTTATCAACTTAGGCTTTACTATCATCGCTACCCAAGGGACACGCCAAGTTCTACAAGAAAACGGGGTCAAAGTAGAATTAATCTTGAAACTACACGAAGGCCGTCCCCACGTCCTCGATGCGATCAAAAATGAGAAAATCCAACTAATTATTAACACGCCATCAGGAGAAGAAGCACAAACCGATGCGCGGTTAATTCGACGTACTGGACTAGCCTACAAAATTCCTATCATTACTACCATAGCCGGAGCAAGAGCAACAGTAGCCGCTATCCGTTCTTTGCAAACTACAACTTTGGATGTGAAGGTGATTCAAGAATATTGTCCAATGGGTTAAGAGGAGTCAGGAGTCAGGAGTCAGGAGGCAGAAGGCAGGAGTCAGGAGTCAGGAGTCAGGAGGCAGGAGGCAGGAGTCAGGAGTCAGGAGTCAGGAGAAAGAAGAAATTTCTCCCCTGCTCCCCTGCTCCCCTGCTTTCTTCACTGTCACCTGTCACCTGTCACCTGTTGCCCGAAATATTAAGCAATCATTATAAGAGAATCATTATAGTTATCATTGAGATATTTTAACAAATATGAGGAAGTTATTTCCTCTCCCCAGAACCATTTCAGTGGCTTCAGATATATGATCTGATAGCATCAGCCAATGTAACCAAGACAAGCGAAAACTCTCAACTCCTCATTATACAAGGGTTATCAAAATTGGACTGCTTATTGCTGAGTCCAAATTGCTACCAGTAAAATTACGAAATTCAGTAGCCGGAAATTACCAAGAAGTTTCGGGTTTCTCGGTAGTCAAAATATTCTCATAAATGTTACAATTATTAATATTCAAATAAAACAAAAAATGTTTAACTTGCTACCTTATATCTAACTGTAGATACTTGTAATCACTAGGAAGTGACTGTAACTTCTAGCAGTTAAGGAGCCAAAACTGAACAAATAAATACGAGCAGCCAATATAAGCAGCCAAGCTTATCGGGCGTTTAATTTGCAAACCTTAGTATGGTTTCCCAGGTCATCTGGGTAGCACCCTCCCAAGGCATTTATCAGCTAATGACACTACCAGCAAACCCATCATCACCAAAAAGTAGCGCCATGAAGACCGCTCAGACAGCCACCGACCTTGTGCGGACTTACCTGCGTGAGATTGGCCGTGTTCCACTTCTCACCCACGAAGAAGAGATTCATTATGGTAAACAGGTACAAAGATGTACCGCCTTGTATGAAGTGAGGGAAAATCTTGCTACCCAGTTAGGTTATCAGCCAACTTTAGAAGAGTGGGCAGCATCAGCACAACTAGACCCAGTAGAATTAAATACAGCGATCGCAGAAGGTGAAATTGCTAAACGGAGAATGGTAGAAGCTAATTTGCGTCTAGTCGTTTCCGTTGCTAAAAAGTACATTAAGCGTAATGTCGATTTACTCGACTTAATCCAAGAAGGTAGTATTGGGATGCAACGGGGAGTAGAAAAATTTGACCCCACCAAGGGTTATAGATTTTCTACCTATGCCTACTGGTGGATACGTCAAGCCATCACTCGTGCGATCGCCGAAAAAGCCCGCACCATCAGGCTACCTATTCATATTACAGAAAAACTCAATAAAATTAAAAAAGCCCAACGTCAACTATCTCAAAAATTAGGACGTGCGCCCACAGCTATAGAACTAGCTGACGAATTAGAACTAACACCCAGACAAGTGCGGGAGTGTCTAGAAAAAGCCCGACTGCCTTTATCCCTAGATTTAAGATTAGGAGACAATTACGACACAGAACTGGGCGAAATGCTGGAAGATACAGGTGCAACCCCAGAAGACTTTGTCATCCAATCTTCTTTATCTTCCGACATAGAACGTCTGATGACAGAACTCACTCCTCAACAAAAGGAAGTTATTAAACTGCGCTTCGGCTTAATAGATGGACAAGCCTTAACACTCTCCAAAATCGGAGAAATCCTCAATATCAGCCGCGAAAGAGTCCGACAAATTGAGCGCGAAGCCTTAACAAAACTTCGCAAATCTAAAGCCAACATTAACGAATATCTTGCTAGTTAGGTAACGGGTAACGGGTAATTGGTGATTGGAAAAAGACAGGAGAAAATAATTTAGTTTTTGTCCTGTCCCCTACACCCCACACCCTCTTGCTGTCACCTATTCGTAAAAATACTCCGCTTTTGGTACGGTTTAACCGACTCCCACGACTGAAATAACCTGTTACATTGATGGACATGAACACACAATTTTCATCTAAATTCAATACAAAATAGGTTATTAATTATTTCAGTCCCGAACACCGCAATTAACAGTGTTAGTAAAGGAGATCAAAAGTGAGTAACCAACCCAATCGAGTCTCTGAATTTTTTGATAGCGAATCTGAAACTAGCCACTTATGGCATTACGTTAAATCCTTAAGTCCAGAAACAGTTACCCAGCTATCCAAACCCACCTCTCCCGAAGTCTTTCAGGTGATGGAACGCAACATCACAGGACTGTTAGGAAACTTACCTTCTGAACACTTTGGTGTGACTATCACCACCAATAGGGAAAATTTGGGACGGTTACTGGCATCTGCTATGATTAGTGGTTATTTTTTGCGTAATGCTGAACAGCGCATGAGCTTTGACATGGCCTTACAAGGAACAGAAGCAAATAGCATTGATATTGCTGAATAGAAAAACGGATTAACGCCAGTTAAACAAATTCTCTGCGAAATATCAACTTCACAAGAGAACTTTAATAATTGGTGTTTTTTATTGAATAAATGTTAATATTCTATATTGCAAATTTGGTATAACTACAAACTCGACAGTAAAAAAATTAATCTGTCGAGTTTTTTATTGACAATTGGGTATAATTCTATGAATGAAATATCTACTGTTCCTCATAAAATCATTGGTGTTGCTGTAATTTGGAACAACCAAAAACAAATTTTAATTGACCGTCGTCTTCCCAAAGGCACAATGGCTGGTTTATGGGAGTTTCCTGGTGGTAAAATTGAATCAGGAGAAACCATAGAAGAGTGTATAGAAAGGGAAATTTTAGAAGAGTTAGGAATTAAAATTGAAGTTGGCAAACATCTGATTACTATTGATCATACTTATACCCATTTACGAGTAACTTTGACTGTACATCATTGTCGTCATTTAGAAGGTATTCCTCAAGCTATAGAATGTGCAGAAATTCGTTGGGTCAGTGTTGATGAGTTAGATGATTTTACTTTTCCAGAAGCGAATGTAGAAATTATTGCAGCTTTGAGGAAAAATCAAAATAATAACTAAGGATTGAATGCGATATTATGAGCAATCAATTATATGAGCAAGATTTTAACTTGTGGCGAGAAAAAATTATTGAACAAATTAAGGAACATCAGTTTCATGAAATAGATTGGGAGCATTTACTGTTGGAATTAGAGGATATGGGAAAATCAGAAAAACGTTCATTTCTTAGTAATTTAACGATACTGATTGCCCATTTGCTCAAGCTGACAGTTCAATTTGATGCACCTGAAATGATGAAAGGAAGCTGGTATAGTTCTGTAACCGAACACCGATTTAGAGTGAAAAAAGATTTAGAAGAAAATCCTTCGTTTAAAAATTATTTGCATGAAGTTATTGCCAAAGCTTATATTGATGCACGGAAACTGGTAATTAAAGAAAGTAACAATGCTAAATTAGGAGTGAGAAAACCAAATGAAACAGAATATCCTCTTGATTGCGTTTTTAGTGTAGAACAATTATTAGATGAAGATTTTTATGGCATGAATGACTAATTTTAATAATTTACAGACAGCTAAGAATAAAAAATAACTTTCCCCGGAGTGCGATCGCATCATTCATTATGATTGCATTCTAAAATTAAACTTGAATATTTAAAAATTTCCTTATTTTATGGTATAAGTTCGTTATTTAAAGTTTATTTTCAGCACAAGCAAGCGTTTGTGTTTAATATAAAAAGTAACAATCTATTAACAGTATTTATTTGTTACCGATAATTTTCTACAATAATTAATAAAGACTTTTATAAAAGGTGTAAGTAAAAAAAATGCCTAAAACCGTTGCAGACGTGATGAGTCGAGATCCTATTCTCGTCCGTCCTCAAACTCCCTTAAAAGAAGCTATCCAAATTTTGGCAGAAAAGCGAATTAGTGGTTTACCTGTAATTGATGATGCGGGTAAAGTGGTGGGGATTATATCAGAAACTGACTTGATGTGGCAAGAAACTGGTGTAACTCCTCCAGCTTACATTATGTTTTTGGATAGTGTGATTTATTTACAAAATCCTGGCGCTTATGAACGGGATTTACACAAGGCTTTAGGACAAACTGTGGGGGAAGTGATGAGTAAAAACCCCATTACTATTACTCCTGATAAACCTCTGAAAGAAGCTGCAAAAATCATCCAAGAACATAAGGTTCACCGTCTTCCAGTGTTAGATGGTACAGGTAAAGTAATTGGGATTCTGACTCGTGGTGATATTATCCGCGCTATGGCCGCAGAATAGAAAATTAGGTGACAGGTGACAGAAAAGCAAGGAGAGATGGGGAGAAAAATCACCTATTACCTCTTTAACCTCGTTCCTGGTCTCCGACTGGGAAGGCAATTTCAGAGGTTCTACCTCTGATTTAATAGAAGTCATAGCCTTCTAAAATTCATTCCCATACAGACCCATACAGAGTATGGGAACGAGAAAACTAGATAATAACTGTAGGGTTTTAGCACCGCTAAACCCTTACTAACAACTGATAATAAAATAGGATAATTAAATGAGTGTATCTGCTGAATCTGTGAGAGAATTACTGAGTTCGGAAAATTTGGGCGATCGCCTACGTGCAGTCAATCAAATTCGCGAACTAGAACCAAACACCGCATTTGAATTAGTACAAATCGCTATTGGTGATAAAAATTCCCGTGTGCGTTATTCTGCGGTAAGTCAACTCGATACCCTGGGAGAACAGGATTTAGATTTATCCTTGCAGATATTACGCGAACTACTCAATGATCCTGAAGCTGATGTGCAAGCAGCAGCAGCAGATTGTTTAGGTGCGTTGAAATTACACGCAGCTTTTGAAGATTTAGAGCAACTTTACCATACAACCCCGGAATGGTTAGTGCAATTCAGTATTATTGCTACACTGGGAGCATTAGGAGATCCACGAGGGTTGGATTTACTTAAACAAGCACTTAACTCAGACAATGGTTTAATCCAAACTGCTGCTATCAGTTCTCTTGGTGAGTTGGGAGATGTCCAAGCAGTTCCTCTGTTAGTTCCATACAGCACTAACCCAGATTGGCAAGTGCGTTATAGAGTGGTACAAGCTTTGGGTAATTTAGGTGGTACGGAAGCTAAATCTATTCTGGAAACTCTGGTTAATGATGAAGTTGAAGTTATTAGTAAAGAAGCAAAACAAGCTTTAAAATAAAATGCTTATATCCCCAGATTTTTCAGAGAAGTCGGGGATGCAAAAAAAATTGACCTGGTTGCTAAAGTTGCATTCCCACCAGGTCGATAACTAAGATTTTACTGTTAAAAGCGATCGTTCAAATTAAGCTGTTACAGCTTTGCGACGACGAGCTACGGTCATACCAGCAGCAACTAAACCTAAACCTAACATTGTGGTGGGTTCGGGAACTTTAGCAGTGAAAGCAGCACCAGAGAAGGTCAAACCACCACCTGACTCACTAGTTAATATTCCACCACCGTTAAGAAGATTAGTTACACTGGTAACCGTCGTATCATTTTTTTGGAAAGTTATGTTTCCTGCTCCCTTAGATATCTCCCCAGTAGCACTAGTAAAGAAACCCCACAGTTCAACGTCTATACTAACGTTAGCACCGCTTTGTGATATCTTATAATCAGAAGATTGCAGAGTAAAGGTATTCAGGTTATCTGTTAAAGAAGCAGTGTTAGCACCAGGGAATATCTGACCAGGTGTGGGGAAACCAAAAAATTCAAGGTTACCGAGGTCTAAAAATGGATTATCAGCAGTATTTCCACTGAAGGAGATGATATTACCTATGTTAGCTGAATTAAAACCCGAAAAGTTGCCGCTCTGAGAGGAAATGCCAATTGGGGTAATTGGCTGAGGAGTAAAGGTGAGAGCATCTTTTGTCAACTTGACTGTACTGCTCGCAAATGGATTATATGTTGTACCACCGACGAAACTAAAATCACCTGTCAGCGCAGCAGCTTGAGCAGAACCAGCAGAAGTCATCAAACCGGCAGCAACAACGGGTAATACAGCAGCAATACCTAATAGTTGAGATTTGAAATTAAACATTGTATTCCTTAGCTCCTATCAAAAAAAATGGCAAAAAATAATTACGTGATTTTCCCAGCAACAATACTGTAAGTTGCGTAGCAGTTCGTGAAATATGTGATATCACCCTGTATGAAGTCTTTTGTGTTTTTGTTTAAATACTGAACTCGGATTACTGTGTGAACACGGTTAGGATACTGTAGCTGTTTGCTTTAGTTCCCTGTGTCTCTCCTATATTAGAATAATTACATAGTCGGTAAGTGCTTGGCAATATGTACCTAAGCATCTTGATTTAATCTTCATCAAGCATTTAGTTCTTTTTCTTGCATCCGTAAATCTGACAAAGCCTAGTTTTACGACAATATCCTGAAATGAAGCTAGTTGAATTAACTACAGTCCAATATCCCTACCGTGGCTCAAAAATCAACAAAAATCCTATATTTTCAGCTTTTCATCGACTGAGGTTATTAATTTATCCACACCGTAAAAGAATTCCTGGTTATATGAATTTATGATGAAGAGATTGCTGTTGTATAGCAAACTTAACAGCACAAATTCTACCCACCATAGACTTGAGGCCACGTTGTCCATATAAAAATTATGACCGCACTCACAGCGAGAATACCCTGAAGTAAGTTCCCTACGACTGTACCAACTGTAATTCCTATCCCAGCTTTGACCGCTTTACCTAAGTCACGTCGGTAAATATACTCACCTATAATTGCCCCTAAAAGTGGACCCAGTAACATTCCTAATAGTGGTCCTCCGAAGGGTAATGTTGGCAATAATCCGAAAAATCCCAGAAATAAACCGACAAATGCGCCAATTTGTCCCCATTTACTCGCACCAGCTTGTTTTGCACCTAAGTAACCAGCTAGGAAATCTACTCCCATACTTAAGAGTAGAACAATAATGGTGACTATCAAGGGAATTTTAATGGCTGCAAAGGAACTACTGACGATTCCCCAGAGAATAATAGCTACTAATATCAAGCTACTACCAGGAATAGCTGGAACTACTGCACCAATTACACCCACGAGCATTACAGCTATTAACAACCAGTAAATTATTTGCATAACTATTGTCTGAATCAGGATGTCCAGGATTAAAGGATGAACAGGATGAAAACAGGGATTTTATCACCAATTACCAATTCAATACTGTTCGGTTAAGGATTTTCGTAGGTTGGGTTGAACATAGTGAAACCCAACAAACCCTTGTAAATGTTGGATTTTGTTCCATTGCTTCGCAACGCTGACGCAAACAAACCAAGCTACATAATTTCATTGTTTAGCTTAACCAACAAGTATTGATTACCAATTACCCATGACCAATCACCAGTTGCCAGAATGTTTATAATATTTTTATCTTCAGCAATGCTCAATAGCCATGATCCAAACCTTATCCAAAGTTATTACCTTCGAGGAATTTGTCGCTTGGCTACCTGAAAATTCCGGGGTGCGTTATGAATTACATAATGGAAATATTATTGAAATGGCACAACCCACAGGAGATCACGAAGAAGTTAAAGGGTTTTTAACAGTAGAAGTTTCCTTTGAAATTAAACGATTGGGATTACCATACAGTATTCCTAATCAAGCGATAGTCAGACCTGAAAGTAAAGATTCTGGTTATTTCCCAGATTTGTTAGTGTTAAACCGTGCAAATTTGGCTAACGAAAAATTATGGAAAAAAGAATCTATTCTCAGTCATAGTGCATCTATACCTTTGGTTATTGAAATTGTATCAACTAACTGGCGTGATGATTACCATCTAAAATATGCTGATTATGAGGAAATGGGAATTCCTGAATATTGGATTGTAGACTATGCAGCTTTGGGTGGACGTAATTTTATTGGTAATCCCAAACAACCGACAATCTCTGTTTGTAACTTGGTTGATGGAGAATATCAAATCAGCAAGTTTCGAGATGGCGATCGCATTATTTCTCAAACTTTTCCTGAACTTAACCTTACTACAAATCAGATTTTTCAAGCTGGTGTAGTCTAGTTTTCAACTCCAGCATCATCACCAATTATCCATTACCAAGCGTTACAGCCAATTTATCAGCAATTCCCGCAATCCAGTTTTCGTCTTGTTGGGTGTAACTACGGGGAGCATTTGCACCTAAAATTAAAACACCTTCTTTACCAATGGGTTGACAAATTACCCCTTGTGTGTTTTCTGGTAAATAATCAAATTCGATTCTGCCGGGATACACATACAAAGCTACTAAATAAACTGGTTTTTGTGTTTCCAGGACTCTTTTTAATATTGTTCCTGGTATGACTTCAGATTTAGTTGCCAGAATACCGCGACGTAACAGAACTTTCCCTTGGTAGTAAACTATGAGCGATCGCGTGACTGTATTAGTCAATAATAAATGCGATGCCCAAGCTAATTCTGTTTTCACGGCTTCTGGTAAATCTGGAGCCAGAATAAATCCCTCTTCCCCAATTAGTTGTACAGTATCGGGTGTTTTTGGTTGTACCTGCTGCCAAATTAAACCAGTTAAAATTAACACCGCACTCAAAATCACTCCCAACACATCCCCCCGTGCTTGGGAATTGGTCAGTTCCGGTGTCAACAAGCGATTAACCAGCAAAAGCAAAGCACCCAAACCCCCGACTACCAAGGGCAAACGCCGTAAAACTCGATTAGGATCAGATTTAGTCATTGGTAATTGGTGATTGGTAATGGGTGATTGGTAATTGGTAATTGGTTATTTATCCCCCATCTCCCCTGCTCCCTATCTCCCCTGCTCCCCTCCTTCACTCCTCTCCCGATTCCAGAATCCTTTGGAAAAGATAACCGGTACCTCTAGCAGTGAGTATCAATTCTGGGTTACTAGGATCATCTTCTAATTTTGCCCTTAACCGCGAGATATGCACATCTACCACGCGAGTATCCACATGGCGTTCTGGTGTGTATCCCCAAACTTCTTGTAAAATTTCTGACCGAGAAAAAGCTTCTCCAGAACGGCTCACTAATAATTCTAGTAAGCTAAACTCCATCCCGGTTAAGCGGATACGTTCATCACCTTTGTAAACTTGGCGCTTATTTGTATCAATTCTGATATTCCCGACGTGAATTACTCCAGAACTAGGAATACCAGTCGCACCAGTCTTATCTACTCGTCGTAAAACTGAGCGAATCCGCGCTTCTAATTCTTTAGGAGAGAATGGTTTAACCACATAGTCATCAGCGCCCAATTCCAAGCCGGTAATGCGATCGGCTACATCCCCCAAAGCTGTTAGCATGATAATGGGAACATCAGATTCCTTACGTAGTTCCTGACAGACACCATAACCATCTAGCTTGGGCATCATCACATCCAAAACTACCAGATCTGGTTCAGCTTTACGAAAAGTTTCTAAAGCTTCTTCTCCGTCACCAGCAGTTACCACATCGTAGCCAATCATGGAAAGGCGCGTTTCCAAAATCCGGCGAATGCTGGCTTCGTCGTCTACTACCAGGATTTTTTCTTTATGATTTTCCAAGTTTCCCTAAGCTCCCTAACTAAAATTTTACTTTATGAATTTTAATACCATAATATTAAGATATCATTCCATAAGTGAATTGGAAAAAAGCTGTAAATACTACTCTTATTCGACTTTTGTTTTTCCTAAAACTTAAGGAAGAATTAAGATTTTTAAATAAAAATTAAGCATGGCAAAGCCAAAAACCATTTTTATTTGTAGCAAATGTGGTGCTGAATTCTCCCAATGGTTTGGAAAGTGTTCAAACTGCGACACTTACGACTCTTTAGTAGAACAGAATGCCACACCTTTTGGAGTAGATATACCTAGTCGAGGGGGAGTAGGTAACTGGCACGCTGCTCAAACAGGTGGTAAGTCTACTGCTAAACCAGCTAAACCTAGAGCTTCCCTAACTTTCGATCAAATTAGCGATCGCCAAATTGCTCGTTGGGAATCTGGTTATGGAGAATTAGATCGGGTACTCGGTGGGGGAGTTGTCCCCGGTTCAATGGTGCTAATCGGTGGTGATCCAGGTATAGGAAAATCTACTTTATTATTACAAGTATCTAACCAATTAGCGCAAAAATACCGTATTCTTTACGTCACCGGTGAAGAATCAGGACAACAGGTAAAATTACGTGCATCTCGTTTGGGAATGTCCAAACCGATAAATATAGTTACAGAGGAAACTGAAAGTAAAGAAACCGATACAGCAGAAACTGCTGATGTACACAATACAACGGCAGAACCTGTAGATCCTCTCAGTATTGGTGCAGACCTGTATGTTTTACCAGAAACGGATTTAGAAGAAATTCTTCGGGAAATAGACTCGCTCAAACCAAATTTGGCAGTAATTGATAGTATCCAAACAGTATTCTTCCCCGCATTGACTTCTGCACCTGGTTCAGTAGCACAAGTCCGGGAATGTACCGCAGCGTTGATGAAAGTGGCTAAACATGAAGACATTACCATGTTAATTGTCGGTCACGTTACCAAAGAAGGGACGATCGCAGGGCCGAGGGTATTAGAACATTTAGTAGATACAGTTTTGTATTTTGAAGGCGATCGCTTTGCATCCCATAGACTATTAAGAACTGTAAAAAACCGTTTCGGAGCTACCCATGAAATTGGTATCTTTGAAATGGTATCCCAAGGATTACGGGAAGTAGACAACCCTTCGGAATTGTTTCTAGGAAACCGTGACGACCCCGCACCAGGAACAGCCATTGTTGTAGCTTGTGAAGGAACAAGACCAATAGTTGTAGAATTGCAAGCTTTAGTTAGTCCCACTAGTTATCCTTCACCTCGTCGGGCGGGAACAGGTATAGATTATAACCGCTTAGTGCAAATACTCGCCGTATTAGAAAAGCGAGTGGGGATACCCATGTCCAAATTAGATTCCTACGTTGCATCTGCTGGGGGTTTGAACGTAGAAGAACCAGCAGTAGATTTAGGAATAGCGATCGCCATCGTTGCTAGTTTTCGTGACAGAATAGTTGATCCTGGCACAGTATTAATTGGGGAAGTCGGGTTAGGGGGACAAGTGCGATCAGTATCCCAAATGGAACTACGGTTAAAAGAAGCAGCAAAACTGGGATTTAAACGTGCGATCGTTCCCAAAGGACAAAAATTCCCTGATCTTAATATTGAGATTGTGCAAGTTTCCAAAGTCATAGATGCCATTATTGCCGCCATTCCCCATCAAGAACTGACAGCAGAAGATTTAGAACCGGATGAGGAAGAAGAAGAAAACTAAGCAAGCACCAACTCTAAAATCCTTTCCCAATTTGGCATCACCAATTTAAAATTATGAGCTAATTTTTGATGATCTAAAAGAGAATATGCTGGTCTGCTTGCGGCTGTAGGATACTCCTGGGAAGTAATAGCAATTAACCTTTGTAGCTTGCGTTGACTCTGTTGAAAATCAGGCTCAAAAATGTCTTTGGCAAAAATTGCCTTAGCAAAACCATACCAGCTAGTTTTTCCACTTGCTGATAAGTGATATAATCCACCTTGATGAGCAAAAAAATCAGATGGATTTGGCAGAGCTTGAGAAATAATTTGGGACGTAGTTTCTGCAATCATCCGACTCCAAGTCGGTGCGCCAATTTGATCATCAACTACCCTGATTTCTTCCCGTTCCTTCGCCAGTCGTTGCATTGTCAGTAAAAAGTTTTTCCCATACAAACCATAAACCCAACTAGTGCGAAAAATTAAATGATCCACACCTACAGATGCGATCGCCTCCTCACCAGCTAACTTTGTTTTTCCATAGACATTTTGGGGATTTGGTTGATCATTTTCTGTATAGGGAGTATTTTTAGTCCCATCAAAAACATAATCTGTAGAATAGTGAATCATAGCTGCACCCAGACGCTTTGCTTCCTCAGCCATCACACCAGGTGCAACACCATTAATAGCGATCGCTAAATCCGGTTGTGACTCTGCCTGATCTACCGCTGTATAAGCAGCAGGATTGACAATCAAATCGGGTTTTATTTCTCTAATTGTTTGACAAATCGTATCTGGCTGTGCTAAATCCATTTGGTTGCGCCCTACAGCAATCACCTCACCCACAGTCATCAAAGTGCGTTGCAGTTCCCAACCGACTTGTCCAGTTGTACCTGTTAAGAGGATTTTCATTGATAAACCTCAGCTTCTGAAAACAACTTACCAACCTTATCCTTAGCAGAGACAATAGGTTCATCTTGAACAGGCCAAGAAATAGCTAGATCAGGATCATTCCATAAAATAGTGCGATCGTGCTGAGGAGCATAATATTCAGTAGTTTTATACAAAAACTCAGCATATTCAGACAACACCAAAAAACCGTGAGCAAAACCCGGTGGTATCCACAATTGATGTTTATTTTCAGCCGACAAACACACACCAACCCATTGACCAAAAGTTGTAGAACTTTTTCGCAAATCAACAGCCACATCAAATACCGAACCCACCACAACTCTCACCAATTTTCCTTGCGGCTGCTCAATTTGGTAATGTAAACCACGCAAAACATTTTTAATAGAACGGGAGTGATTATCTTGGGCAAAATGAAACGATCTTCCTACCTTTTCTAAAAAAACTCTTTCGTTATAACTTTCATAAAAAAAGCCACGTTCATCTCCATAAATTTGCGGCTCAATTAGCAGCACATCAGGTATTTCTGTAAATACGACCTTCATAACTTTATCCTTGTTAAATCAAAAATTTATTGTATTAATTTCCCTGCTTTAAACTGCTGTTTTTTCTAGAGTAGCAATCAGATCATCTTCTAGAACTCGTCGCAAATAAAGTCCATAACTGCTTTTTCCCATAGATTCAGCCAAACAAGACAACTGACTAGAATCAATATATCCTTGAAGATATGCAATTTCTTCAATACAAGCTATTTTCAGTCCCTGTCTTTGTTCCAAAGTTTGGATAAAGTTTGCAGCTTGATGCAAAGATTCATGTGTACCAGTATCTAACCAAGCATATCCCCGTCCTAAAATTTCTACTTGTAATTGACCTTGAGCTAAATAAGCTAAATTAACATCAGTAATTTCCAACTCGTTACGCGCAGAAGGCTTCAAACTAGCAGCAATTTCCGTCACTTGCTCATCATAAAAATAGATACCAGGAACAGCGTATTTTGATTTAGGAATTTTAGGTTTTTCCTCGATACTGATAGCTTTTCCATCAGCATTAAATTCAATCACACCATATTGTTGCGGTTCTGTCACCTTATAACCAAAAACTAATCCTCCATGCTGAAGTTGAGAAGCACGAGTCAGAACTTCAGTTAAACCATGTCCATAAAATATGTTGTCTCCCAAAATTAAGCATACTGGTTCATTTTTAATAAAATCTTTTCCCAATATAAAAGCTTGCGCTAAACCTTCAGGCTTAGGCTGTTCAACATAACTAAACTTAAGACCCCATTGGCTACCATCCTTAAGAAGTCGCTGAAAAAGAGGTAGATCAGTGGGAGTAGAAATAATCAGAATTTCCCTAATTCCAGTCAACATTAAGACCGATAAAGGATAGTAAATCATGGGTTTATCATAAACAGACATTAACTGTTTACTGACAACTTGAGTTAAGGGATAAAGTCTTGTACCAGAACCACCAGCTAGAATAATACCCTTCATTTCACTATCCTTATATAGCAGAATAAATTAGCCATAAATAATTCAAGAGTTTCCCGAATAAATTGACATTTTTCTCAACGGGTTTCATAATTTTGTTTAATCCAATTTTGGTATGTACCTGTGCATACAGAGTCTATCCAAGCCGAATTATTCATATACCACTGCACAGTCTTTAAAATACCACTATCAAAATTTTCTTTTGGTTTCCAGCCTAAATTTTTGCTAATTTTACTACAATCAATTGCATAACGGCGGTCATGTCCAGGACGGTCTTTAATAAAAGTAATTAAAGAAGAATATTGAAAATCATTTCTAGGTGCTAATTCATCAAGAATCGCACAAATTTTTTCCACAACTACCAAATTTGTTTGTTCATTTATGCCACCAATATTGTAAGTTTCACCAATACAACCTTCTCTCAGAACCAGATAAATAGCATCACAGTGATCTCTCACATAAAGCCAGTCTCGGATATTTTGACCATCACCATAGATAGGTAGAGGTTTACCATTCAAAGCATTGAGAATAGTTAAAGGAATCAGTTTTTCAGGAAATTGTAGAGGACCATAATTATTCGAGCAATTGGTTGTTAAAGTAGGTAAATTGTATGTGTGATAGTAGGAGCGCACGAGATGGTCAGCAGCCGCCTTAGAAGCAGAGTATGGGCTATTTGGTGCATAGGGTGTATCTTCTCGAAATGCTGAATCTGCTGAACTTAAAGAACCATATACTTCATCAGTAGATATGTGCAGAAAGCGAAACCTTTCTTTTTTTGGTGCTGTGAGTTTTTGCCAATAAGCCTTACTTGCTTCTAATAATTCAAACGTTCCTACTACATTAGTCTGGATAAAATTATGAGGGCTAAGAATTGAACGATCAACATGAGTTTCAGCAGCAAAATTTATAATAGCATCTGGCTGATATTTCTCTAGTAAATAACTTACCAACTCAGAATTATTAATATCTCCTCGAATAAAATAATAGTTGCTGTCATCTTGCAGTTCTGCTAAATTTTGCAGGTTACTAGCGTAAGTCAATTTATCTAAATTAACAATGTTAGCCCATTTAGCTTTTCTAGCTTGGAGAACAAAATTAGCCCCAATAAATCCCGCACCACCTGTTACTAATAAAGTTGGCAGATCATTTTTTTGCAAATTTGACATATAAGCTGATTATTACTAGTTTGTTTTGTTTTTAAGTAGAGTTATGATAATTATGAAAATTTTAATTTCACAGATTATCTAGACTCTAATCATAAATATTAGGCTTTTTCAAACCTAATTTTTCAGCGATTTTTCTCAGAGTATATCTGGGATACCAAACCATCAAAAATCCCCCCTTATCAAATACTGCCAAGTTCCAAATATAGCCAAAACCAGGAAACTGTCTTAATAATGGGAAATCAGCTAACTCATAACGTCGATCTTTTTCCCGTTGGTGAGGAGGATTGTCCTCGGTACGAAGTTGCTCCGGTAAAGGTAGCCAATGACCTACTATTTTTTCAGGCTCAAAAAATCTTGCCTGTACAGATAATCCCATCAATCGGTCAGATACCCAAAAAGGAATATATTTAATTGGACCAAATAGAGTAAGTTTCGTTATAACTCCCTTAAGTGCTTCCTGAACAAGCTCATTTTTCCAAACTTTCTTGTCAAAGTTTTCTTGATGAGGTCCTTTTTGATCTTTACGTCCCCTAAAAAGTGCTAAAAAATCCAATTTGTTATTTAAAGGTGCAATGGGAATCTCTCGCATCGTATATTCTATTTCTTCGGGAGAGTAATTTTTTGAATCTTTATGCTTTCTAACTGCGATGTTTTGAATATTAGGTAGGGAGTCCCAAGGTTTATCAATGGGTGCTTTGTTAAAAGGAAATTGAACTTGATTTAATCTGAAGAAATAGCTATCAGGAAAGTTTGTAAAATAATCTTCTGCAATTTCCAGAATATTTGTATGCAGATATTCATCACAATTAATAGAGAGAACGTATTTTCCTGATGCATTAAGTAAAGCAGTCACTCTTTGAATGAGTTCTCCTCGTAGGGAACTTGTGATTTGACGTAAACGAGGATCACTAATAGCGATAAAAGGGACATGAGGTGGATAAACCAAAATAAACTCTGTGCTACCTTGAACTTTTAAGAGTTCTTGTAGCCATGAATCTTGAACACCTTCCCTCATGGGAATAATAATAGAAAGCTGAGGATTTGTCATATAGTGGCAATGGTCATGTTAAAATTAAATTACAAAATTTAGCAAAGCCGTTAGGGACTTGCATCCTAGAAAATCAAGAAAGACTATTCACTGTTTCTTGTGTAGGTTTTATATAGAGTTTTATTATTAATAATTGCCCGTATCTTGAATACAGAGTGGTAGACCAACCTGGATTGTCACTAATCCAACTATAATCCTACACTGTATTGCTTGCAATCAGTGTAGGAAATATACTCAGCAATAAATTATGACTCTAGGGTGTAGCTGTTGGTGAAGGTGTGGTCGTTGGTTCTGCTGACGGTGTAGTTAAAGGTGTAGCTGTTGGTGTAGCTGTTGGCTTGACGGTTGGTTTAGCTTTGGGTTTATTTGTCGGTGTAGCTGTTGGCTTGACGGTTGGTTTAGCTTTGGGTTTATTTGTTGGTGTAGCTGTCGGTGTAGCTGTTGGCTTGACGGTTGGTTTAGCTTTGGGTTTATTTGTCGGTGTAGCTGTCGGTGTAGCTGTCGGTGTAGCTGTCGGCTTGATGGTTGGTTTAGTTGCCGGTGTCGCTGTTGGCTTGATTGTTTGTCCGATAGCTTTTTTGGCCTCTTGATCCAACTTTTGACGAAGTGCCAAATCAGCAATACCAGTTTCCGTTAATTGATTTTTTTTCTGATACTCTTTTACCAATTCTGCCATCCCAGGGCTATAGAATTGATCACGGGGTAGGGGAGGATTAGGTTTCAGTACAGCATTTAAATTCCCTTGGAGAATTTGTACTATGTTCGCGGCAAAAGCCTGAGTTTTTTGACCTGCTTTACCATCAACAGTCAGCTTATAACCTTTTTGAAATTCACTGATTGCTTTTTTAGTTTCCTCATCTGTTAGTGCATCATTTGTTACTTTCACGTTATATCCTAACCCATGCAATACAGCCCGAAATTCTTGGGGCTTATAATTACGCTGACGGACTGCAAAAGCTATGTCTGAAATTCCTGCACTAGCTGTGACTAGACAGACTAAAGCAACTGTTGTTCTGGATTTTCCTAAATCACACCACATTGTTACAACTCCTTTACATGAAATCCACAAAAGATAAATGCTAACAAATGTATCTTAAATTTCTTTAAGCTGTCATTTTGTTATCATTCATGAATTTTGATTAATTTCAATTTAATTGATTATTAACTGATATGGATATTTTGTTTTTTGCACCTATCCTTAGTCTGATTTTTTATTACCAGGAGTGATTATCTACTGATGTTTGGTATTAGAGACAGAAAATATCGTGTTTTTATATACTTCGTAAATGATAATGAGTAGCATCAAATCCCGTAAGCACCACAACCTATGGTTTGAAAAGTTAATGGCTATTACTGCCACTGTTAACTTAGGTTTAGTTTTGTTTGATTTAAGTTACTTGCCGTGGCGGGATTTCTACTTCCGAAAAGTTCCCCAAATTACTCAGATTTATGATCCGATTAAAGGTATTGAACCCCATCGAGACACGAAGAGTTATCTACAAACAGTAGCTGCATTAGAAGAATTGGTCAGTCAAGCGGGGTTAAAGTCTCCTCAAGTAAAAATTAAGTTGGAAGAAATCGGTCGTCTCAGCACTGAAATGATTGAAACTAACCCTTTTGCTGGTGTGGGCAAGAGTGGGTCTCTGGAAAAGATCAAAAATCGGATGCGGGAACACACTGGGCAAAAATCTGCAAAAAATGCTTTTGTTACTTTTTGGAGTCAGGAATATTTATCTAAACGTGGCTGGATTCAAGAAATTAATTTTTTCAATCAGAAAATTCGTCCGGCGATCGCAACGAACTATTATCGCAAAGTAGGGGAAAATGGGGAATTATTGGATAATTTCTGGCTAATTGATTTACCATTTGTGGTTATCTTTGGCTTGGAATTACTGGGACGCACTTTCTATATAAAACGGCAAAATCGCCATTTAAGCTGGCTAGAAGCAATTTTATGGCGTTGGTATGACCTATTTTTGCTAATTCCTGTTTGGCGTTGGCTCAGAATTTTACCCGTGATGGTGCGATTAGATCAAGCACAGTTGATTAGTTTACATTTAATCAGAAAGCAAATGCATCAAGGGATAGTCGCCAATTTTGCCGAAGAAATCACAGAAATTGTGGTGGTGCGGGTAATTAACCAGATGCAAGGTTCAATCCAGCGAGGTGATATAACGCGGTGGCTATTGCAACCAGAAAAAGAGCGTAATTACATAGATATTAATAATATAAATGAAGTGGAAGCGATCGCCGGACTATTGGTAAAAACCATTGTTAATCAAGTCCTACCCAAAATCCAGCCAGAAATCAACGCCATTTTACGCCACAATATTGACACCGCTGTTGAGCAAATTCCTGTTTATCGTAACCTGCTCATGTTGCCAGGAGTAGGACAAGCACAGACCCAACTCAGTGATCAACTATCAAACCAAATTACCACTAATCTATATGCTGCATTGGTTAGTGCCATTCAAGATCCCGTCGCCGCCAAACTTACCAATCAGCTAATTGACAAATTTACTACTGTTTTAGGTTCAGAAATTCAAGAAAAACACGTAATTACAGAAATTCAAACATTACTCAACGACTTTTTAGAAGAAGTCAAAATTAACTACGTTCAACGTCTATCGCAAGAGGACATTGAGCAAATTATTGAACAAACCAGACAAATGCGATCGCAAGCATCTGTTCCAACAATAGTCAATAGAAGCACTTTCCCCAAAATCCAAGATAGAAGGTGATGAGGAAGATAGGGAAGATGGGGAGAAAATTCTTTACCTGTTCCCAATTCCCTAACTAATGACTAACCAAAAAAATACGCTACACTCATGTTAGGGGCGAACCAACGACGGTTCGTCACAAGACTTCTTGGAAGATATCCCTATCGCAGGAAGTGGGTAGATACCCACTTTTTTTATTGAATTCTCGCATGACTCATCCTTTAGTTCCACAAATTATTGACCTAGCGACACCAGTGGCAGAAGAACTGGGCTTAGAAGTTGTTGGTATAGTTCTGCACACCAACCAACGTCCGCCAGTTTTACGGGTAGACATCCGTAATACCCAACAGGATACAAGTCTGGATGATTGCGAACGGATGAGCCGTGCATTAGAAGCCTCCTTAGATGCGGCAGAGATGATTCCAGATGCTTATGTATTGGAAGTATCCAGTCCTGGGATTTCGCGACAACTGATAACAGACAGGGAGTTTATTTCCTTTAAAGGATTTCCTGTAGTTATTTCCACTTCTGAACCCTACGACGGACAACAAGAGTGGACAGGTCAGTTGATTCGTCGGGATGAAATAACAATTTACTTAAACCAAAAAGGTCGTGTAGTTGAAATTCCTCGATCCCTAGTTACCAGGGTGCAGCTGGATGAGCGCCGCTAACTGATTTTAGACCAGAGATTTTAGATTTTAGATGAGGGGTTTTAGATAAAAATCTAAAATTCTCAATTTAAAATCTAAAATTGTAGCGGTCGCTGACATAAAAGTTAAGGAGAATATGCTTATGTCAATGGTTACTTTACCTGGATTAAAAGAATTAATTGAAAGTATTAGCCGCGAGCGAAATTTACCTCGTTTGGCAGTGCAATCATCTATTAGAGAAGCATTACTTAAAGGTTATGAACGTTATCGCCGCGCCCAAAATTTAGAACGCAAACAATTTGATGAAGATTACTTTGATAACTTTGAAGTAGAACTGGATATTGAAGGAGAAGGCTTTCGAGTTCTTTCTACCAAAACAATTGTCGAACAAGTCAATAACTCCGACCATCAAATTTCTCTAGAGGAAGTGCAACAAGTAGCACCAGAAGCCCAATCAGGCGATTCAGTGGTACTAGATGTCACCCCAGATCAAGGTGAATTTGGGCGCATGGCAGCAATGCAAACTAAACAAGTATTAGCGCAAAAATTGCGGGATCAACAGCGCCAAATGGTGCAGGAAGAATTCCAAGATTTAGAAAGCACCGTATTACAAGCCAGAGTTTTACGATTTGAAAGACAGTCTGTAATATTGGCAGTCAGCAGTGGTTTTGGTCAACCAGAAGTAGAAGCTGAATTACCCAAACGAGAACAATTACCTAACGATAATTATCGAGCCAACGCCACCTTTAAGGTATACCTAAAAAAAGTATCCCAAGGTCAACAGCGTGGACCCCAATTACTAGTATCTCGTGCTGATGCTGGATTGGTAGTTTATTTATTCGCCAACGAAGTTCCAGAAATAGAAGATGAAGTCGTGCGAATAGTCGCAGTAGCACGAGAAGCTAATCCACCTTCCCGTTACGTAGGCCCAAGGACTAAAATAGCAGTAGATACCCTCGATCGCGATGTAGACCCAGTTGGGGCTTGTATTGGCGCTAGAGGATCTCGAATTCAAGTAGTAGTGAATGAATTACGGGGTGAAAAAATAGATGTAATTCGCTGGTCGCCAGATCCAGCAACTTATATTGCTAATGCTCTCAGTCCAGCACGAGTAGATGAAGTGCGGCTGATGGACCCAGAAAGTCGGCAAACCCATGTACTAGTAGCTGAAGATCAACTCAGTTTAGCTATTGGGAAAGAAGGGCAGAATGTTCGATTAGCAGCTAGATTGACCGGTTGGAAAATAGACATTAAAGATAAAGCTAAATATGACCATGCCGCAGAAGATACAAAATTTGTGGCAGTCAGGGCAAAATATCAACCGGAAGATGACGAAAATGAGATGGAGGAACTAGAGTATGAAAATCAAGAAGAATTAGAATTAGAGCATGATAGATTTGGCACTGGGGACGAAGATTAATCCTAAACAGCTTTTGCCAGGCATTATCTGTTCACTTTCCAGCCTTAAATGTAAATTAAAAAACATTTAGCAGGTGTCAAAATAAAGAAAAACTAACAAAAACTAAATTTTTAGTAGACTACGAATTGCTGACCTGACTGAGTAAAAACCCGATGAAACCGAATTATCGGCGTTGCATTAGTTGTCGCCGAGTAGAACTAAAAGAAGAGTTTTGGCGGATAGTCCGCGTCTTTCCATCAGGAAAGGTACAATTAGATGAGGGCATGGGGCGTTCAGCCTATATTTGTCCACAAACTAGCTGCCTACAAGCAGCGCAGAAAAAAAATAGATTAGGGCGATCGCTACATGGATCAGTGCCTGAAACAGTGTATCAAACATTGTGGCAGCGCCTAGCCGTAAGCAATACCCAAAAAAATCAAGTTTAATTGGAAAAACTCCAAGACGGTAATTTCTAAAAGAATTGTGATGAAAGCCTCATAAGTGGCGCTCTCATCACAACCTCTGGTATCGTTGGGGTTAGTGCCAAAATAGTAAATGGGTGTAGAAGTAAAGCGACTCTCCAAAATAGAGAGGGACTCTAAAGCAATACTCCCAACAAGTTTTACTCGATTGTGTTGTGGAAGACTCAGAATCAGCAAAACAAAAAACTCAAGCATGGCAACCTGGTAGCGCTCAAGCGCAGTTCGGCGTCAAGGCTAACCACAAAAATTTTTTAAATCAAAAATTTTTCTGGCAGCCTATAAACCATCATTGCCGATGGAGATGCCAGCATTAAACCGAAACATCTCTCTTTCCTAATTGGAGGCACCGGCAACATCACCAAGGGCAACCTAAAAAACAGTGATCAAAGGATGGAGATGTCGCAAACCAGGCAACCATCCGCTAAAACTGTAAATTTAAGGGGAAAGAGTGGATGAACAACGGAAAAGTTAGAATCTACGAATTATCAAAGGAATTGAATTTGGATAACAAAGAGCTACTAGCAATTTGCGACCAGCTCAACATCGCGGTCAAAAGCCATAGCAGCACGATATCAGAATCTGATGCTGAACAAATTCGTACAGCTGCGGAAAAACTCGCAGCTACGAGTGTCACGCCCAAAAAGGAATTAGGTATAAATAACCATAAACCAAATTCACTTCAAACTGGCGGACGTAACCGACCTGCTGCAACCCATAAACAACAAATTTTGGAAATTCGCAAACCCAAAATATTGAGAAACACTACCTCACGCCCTGATAGCGATTCAATTGCTACCAATAACCAAGTAGCTTCGTCCGATAGCTTAGATGACGAAGCCTTAGTTAATTCTCCCTCTCCTCCACGGCCTTTCGCTACACCAGTCTCACCCATGAAGCCGACGGCACCAACTCGACCTGTACCCCGGAATCAATCGGAGACCCCGCAGAAACCTAAGATTGCGGAAACGGATAAGACCACAAATCCAAATCCTCCAGCATCTGAAAAAATAGCAGCGGAAAAACCAGAAAAAACAGTTTCTCCCAGGCCAAAAGCGGAAAAAACTCCAAAACCACAACTGGTAGGTCCACCCTCAAGACCAGCAGAGGAAACAGAGCCTGTAAGTGAACAGCTATCTCAGGCAGTAAAACCCATCCTCAAACGTGAGCGTGTAAAGCGTGGAGATGAAGAACGTGAACAAGGTAAGCCAAAAGTAGGCAAACCAAGCACAGAGCAAAGAGCGCGTTCAACGCCATCATCACCCGCCAGACCAGAACCAAGAGGAAACAGACCATCTGGGCCAGGAACATCTGTAGATGTACAACGCCCCAGACCATCTCGCCATAGTGAACCTCCGGCTGCTCCAGTTGCTACCCCACCAAGACAGATGGCAGGAGTAGGGGCAAAAAAAGAGGGATTAGATGATACACCAATCACACCTGATCTCCTTGATTTAAAACGCCCATTGCCACCTCGAATAGCCAAAGGTGGGAAAAAATGGCAAGAAGAGGAAATAATTGACGAGATTAAAGAAAAAGCCAAGGTTGGACCAAAAGGCAAACGAGCCAAACCCATCCTAGATGATGATTTTGAAGAAGACGACTTGCTGGATGAAGATGGATTGGAAATTCCAGCCACCGTCCAAGTAAGCCTTTCCATTGCACGTCCTCCTAAACCCAAGGCGACTAGACCTCCACAGCAACCAACCCTAGCGGCATCCGCACCAACTACTAAAAATAAAAAATCCGGTTCATACCGTGACCAAAACCGTCGTCAACAAGAAGTAGAAGTCAAACGTGATCGGCCAGAAAAACTGATCGTCACAGGACCATTGACAGTACAGGAGTTGGCGGAAGGCTTAGTCATGGCCGATACAGAGATTGTCAAAATCCTGTTTATGAAAGGCATGGCGGTAAGTATTACCCAAAACTTGGATATTCCCACCATTACCTTAGTAGCTAAAGAATTAGAAGTAGAAGTAGAAACGGCAGAACCAGAAGCAGAAGCCCGCAAAGTCACAGAAATGATTGACATCGCGGATCTCGAACACCTGATTCGTCGTCCACCAGTCGTGACAATTATGGGTCACGTAGACCACGGTAAAACCACTCTGCTCGACTCAATTCGCAAAACTAAAGTAGCTGCTGGTGAAGCTGGCGGTATTACCCAACACATTGGTGCATACCATGTGGATCTGGAACATGAGGGTAAACAACAACAGATAGTCTTCCTAGATACCCCTGGTCACGAAGCCTTCACAGCAATGCGAGCTAGAGGCGCAAGGGTAACAGACATTGCTATCTTGGTAGTTGCCGCAGATGACGGAGTACGTCCGCAAACAGTGGAAGCTATCAGCCATGCTCAAGCCGCAGGTGTGCCAATTGTTGTCGCTATTAACAAAATTGACAAAGAAGGCGCACAACCAGAGCGCGTTAAACAAGAACTGACCAATTATGGTTTAACCGCAGAAGATTGGGGTGGTGAAACCATCATGGTTCCTGTGAGTGCCATCAAGGGCGAAAACCTAGATACACTCCTAGAAATGGTTCTTCTGGTAGCAGAAGTAGGAGAACTATCCGCCAATCCAAATCGCGTCGCCAAGGGAACAGTTATTGAAGCCCATTTGGATAAAGCTAAGGGTGCAGTTGCTACCCTGCTGATTCAAAATGGTACTCTCCATGTTGGAGATATGTTAGTAGCTGGCTCGGCATTTGGTAAAGTTCGGGCAATGGTAGATGATAGAGGCAAGCGTGTAGAAGCGGCAAGTCCGTCCTTTGCTGTTGAGGTATTGGGTTTAAGTGACGTACCCGCAGCAGGTGATGATTTCGAGGTATTCGCGAACGAAAAAGAAGCTCGCTCCCTCGCAAGCGATCGCGCCGACAAGCAACGCCAATCCCGCTTGTTACAAGGAAGAGTCACACTCACAACCCTATCGGCTCAAGCACAAGAAGGCGAGCTGAAAGAACTCAACTTGATCTTGAAAGGAGATGTCCAAGGTTCTGTAGAAGCCATTATCGGCTCTCTCAAGCAAATCCCTCAAAACGAAGTACAAATTCGGATGTTATTGGCTACTGCTGGAGAAATCACAGAAACAGATATCGACTTAGCTGCCGCTAGTAACGCCGTCATTATTGGCTTCAACACCACTTATGCCAGTGGCGCTAGACAAGCTGCCGACGAAGCAGGTGTAGACGTAAGGGAATACAACATCATCTACAAACTTCTAGAAGATATCCAAGGTGCCTTGGAAGGTCTACTCGAACCAGAGTTGGTGGAAGAATCCTTGGGACAAGCAGAAGTACGTGCCGTCATCCTCATCGGTCGTGGTGCGGTTGCAGGTTGCTACGTTCAATCTGGTAAGGTGGCTCGGAACTGCAAAGTACGCGTGCGTCGCGGCAATAAAGTGGTCTACGAAGGCGTTCTTGACTCCCTCAAACGGATTAAAGAAGATGCTCGTGAGGTCAATGCTGGTTATGAATGCGGTATCAACATTGATAAATTCCATGATTGGGCTGAAGGTGACATTATCGAAGCCTATCAAATGGTAACTAAACGCCGTACTCTTACCTTGACTAAGTAGTCTTGAGTACCAACAGTTGAGTGCTGAGTAAATTTATGAGTGTTGAATTGACATAATATTTAGTTCATTCAACATTCAAAGAAAGAAATCTCAGCACTCATAACTCTCCAGAAACATATCAGCTAAAGTGGCACCTAATAGGTAACAATCTACTTCTTAAACATAAAACCGCATTAAATCAGTAGTTAGAAAATTTCTGTGTAATTAAGAAAATAAGTTGTTTTGATAGATTACTTTGAGTATATTCCTGAGTTTAGTGATCAATAACACAGAATTTGCTCTTATATAAACGTTATCTTTAGAAAAGATTAACTAAGATTTCAGAAATTGAGAACTAAGGGTGGATTCCAACCTACCCCATTTGGAAGATGTTAGATTTAGCTTGTTTGGTTTATGTCTTATCTGTTGGGGATGAAACAAATCATCAATCCAAAATCTAAAATTGTTTGACCCTGGAAGTTAAAAATGAGGAATGAGGAACTATGGCTCAAATTTCAGCTTCTAGCCCAGGCCAACTTTCTCGTGATAATCGAATTTGGCAAAACCTTAAGTATGCCATTTCTGCTAGTTCCGGTTTTCAAAGCTGGCAACTAGAGTGTAATACACAGTTACAAGGGTTGCGCCTAGAACAGCAAGTACAACGATATTTACGAGAAACATTAGAAACCTTAGCTTATTAAGAACTCAGTAAATATTTGGAGCATTGTTAATTTGTAGACAATTGGCGGCAGGATGGATGGAAAATCATTTCTCAGACATCTACAGCCCAAATTTGTGAGCAAATATCACCATAACCATAAAATTAGCGTTTTTTTATCCAATACGGTTCAATTAACCCCCACAGGCTAAACATTGTGGCTGAAGTTAACTGAACCGTATTGTTTTTTTAATGAAAATTTTCGCTGAATAAGTGTTGATCATCGAGTATAGTTTTGCATAGATTTTCTGTAGATCAAAAAGTTCTTGGTGGACATGGGGAAAGGGGGAAAGGAAAGAAAAACCTTTGATCAATCCTTGTTTTTTACAATACATCACACCCCAGTACCAGCCTCAACAGATAACTTTTTGATCTGCTGATTTTACAATTAAACGCTGTCCTCTCAAAAGGTGTTGAGAGTAACGTCATCAAGTAAATTGCAAAAATAAAATGAAATATAGCGGTTTTCACATCTCTACTTTATCTTTAGGCGCTAGTCTAACCGCTTTGTTGGTGATTGCTGGTAGTTCCATGCTATTACCCCGTCAAGTAAATGCTGGTTCTCCTCCCACTGTAATTGCACAAATTCCAGCAAGTGCAACAGTGATTTATGTTAATCCTGTGATTGGTCAAGATCGTTCTAGTGCTGGTATTACCCCAGAAGCGCCCTATAAAACCATTACCTTTGCTCTTTCACAGGCCAGATCAAATACAGTAATTAGACTTGCTCCTGGTAGCTATACCAAAGACACTGGGGAAACTTTTCCCTTACTGCTTAAACCAGGAGTGATACTTCTCGGTAATGAATCTATCAAAGGTCAAGGAACAGTCATCATCGGTGGTGGTTATTACACCAGTCGTAACTTTGCTAGACAGGATATTACAATCCTAGCAGAGAACAATACAACTATTACTGGTATTACTGTTACCAATCCCAATCAACGGGGTACAGCTATTTGGGTAGAGTCAAGTAATCCGACTATCAAAAACAATACTTTTACTGACAGCGTCAGAGATGGTGTTTTCGTAACAGGTACAGGTAATCCCAAAATTGAAAACAACCTTTTTATCAAAAATCGGGGTAATGGGATTTCAATAACTAAATCTGCTCAAGGTGAGATTCGCAACAACTCATTTGAAGATACTGGTTTTGGTTTGGCTATTGGTGGTAGTTCGACACCCTTGGTAGAAGGAAACCAAATTCTTCAAAACCAAGACGGTTTATTTATCTCCGAATCTGCTAAACCTATTTTGCGTAAGAATGTCATTCAGAACAATAAGCGCGATGGTATTGTCGCAACTATTGACGCTCTACCCAATCTTGGTACTAATGACAATCCTGGTGGTAATCTCATCCGTAATAACACTCGTTATGATTTGAATAATTCTACCAAGGTTAACAGAATTGTTGCTATTGGCAACGATATTGATCAAAAGCGGATTTTTGGCGCTGTAGATTTTGTGGCTGCAACTGTTAACCCTCCTATAGGTGGTGGTGGTACTACAAGTTCTACCGCTTTTCAGGATGTACCAACAGGTTATTGGGCAAAAGCCTACATAGAAGCTTTGGCTTCCCAAAATATTATTGCGGGTTTTCCTGATGGTACTTTTAAACCTAATGATCCTGTAACTCGCGCTCAATTTGCTACCATTATTACCAAAGCTTTGACACCAGCATCTAAACGGACAGCAATTCAATTTAAGGATGTAAAGAGCAATTTTTGGGCTTATGGAGCAATTCAATCAGCTTACCAAAGTCAATTTGTGGCTGGGTATCCTGATGGTACTTTTAAACCTCAGCAACAAATTCCGAGAGTTCAGGCTTTAGTTGCTTTAGCTAATGGTTTAAACTTTACTGCCAACAATGATAGTGTTCTGAGTTTTTACACAGATGCTGCCCAGATTCCTAATTATGCAATGGGATCTGTTGCTGCTGCCACAGTCAGACAACTAGTGGTTAACTATCCCACTGTTAAATTACTTGATCCCAATCGTGAAGCTACTAGAGCAGAAATTGCCGCTTTTGTTTATCAAGCACTTGTCACCATTGGACGAGCGCAACCAATACCTTCTCCTTATGTGGTAACGGCTCAATAATCAGTAGTCAGCGGCCAGGAACAGAGGTTGTTGCGTGAGTTTTAGTCGGGTGGGTTACGCTGCGTTAACCCACCATAATTCTATAAGTTGGAATTTATCACCTTTAAGACCGTTTTTGACGCTTTTGTTCCCATCGGTAAAGAAATACCATTAGGGCAACTAATCCCGCTTGCAGGGCAAAGTTAGGTAAAGCACTGTCGATGTTCCTACCAGCAAGTATTTGAAAGAAAAATACAAATGCACCAATAAAACCAGAAGCACCTACACCAACATATATAAATTGCCGCAAACCACGATAGGGGGCTGTTATTTCAGCTTTCAGGTGAGCATACTGCTTGGCGTTGAGGCGATTTTTAGGATTTGATTCTACCATTTTTGTAAATATATGCTATACTTTTAAATCGTGTATGCCGATGTGGCTCAGTGGTAGAGCAGCTGATTCGTAATCAGCAGGCCGTGGGTTCAAATCCCATCATCGGCTTTAATTATTTGTGTTATCTAACAATACCAGTTAGGTGTCTATGTTGGTGATACTGTTGTCAGCACAGGATGATTTGTTTCCTTTGGTATAATTTGACAAGAAAAGAGCAATTTCTACGGAACTCTTTGCGATCGCTCTAAATAAAATTTTATGCAATATATTTCAATATTGTTGCAGCAGGGAATAATACTCCTGTACTCTTGAAGAAAATCAATCAATATCACGACAATGTGATGGTTGAAATGTGAAACTATACTTTAATGCAGCGTAAAAAACGGAATGTCACAGTCTGGACTACTTGAACTAGCACATCAAAAGCTTCACTGGCCGACTCCAAAAGAAATTTTGGAGCCTTCTGGTGCTGGTCCAAGTATTTATGCACAAATTGCTAAAGAAAAATTAGGTAGAACTATCAGCAAACTTCCAGATGGTCAAGGTGTGCAAATAGGAGTGCTGGCGGCAAATCCTCAAGGGGATTCAACAGAAACACCCATTGCTTTAGTGTGCGATTTTCCAGGAGAAGTATCAGAGGAAACATTAAAGAAAACTTATAGACTGGCTTGGAGTTTTTCTCGTACACCGTCACTCATTACAACAGAACCTCAAAGATTAAGAATTTGGACTTGCTACGAAGAACCTCCAAAAGAAGATGATGCTATCAAACCCGTAGTTAATGTTTCTAAACAGGAAATCGAGTCATTTCATCAGTTATCCCTTGCAGGTCAAACTGCTGAAACTTTGCGTTTACACTGGGCTGATCTAGTATCCGGTCAATTTTTCCAAGAACATAGTCAGCGATTTCAACGAAAAAAAGCTGCTGACCAGATGCTATTGAAAAATCTGAAAAGTGTTCGGAAAATACTTCAAAAAAAAGAACTTGATGATGACACGATTCATGATTTATTAGCAAGAATTATTTTTATTCAATTCCTTTTTGATCGCCAAGAATCTGAAGGTAATCCTGCTTTAAATACAAATTTACTAGATTATTTATATCGAATTGGGGAATTATCAGCTAGATACTCTCATTTAGCTGACATATTAAGAAATCATAGAGATACTTATCAATTTTTCCGTTGGCTCAACAGCAAGTTTAATGGTGATTTATTCCCAGGTAAAGGTGCTACGGAAGAAGAACGTGAAACTGAATGGCAAACAGAAGAACAAAAAGTTAAAGAACCTCACCTAGATATACTTGCTTATTTTGTTAGTGGTCATGTAGACATTGAAACTGGACAATTAAGTCTATGGCCATACTACCATTTTGACGTTATACCTTTAGAGTTTATTAGCAGTATATATGAGGAATTTGTTAGTAAAGAATCTGGCACAGGAGTTCATTACACACCAGAACATATAGTTGACTTTGTACTAGATGGTGTTTTACCTTGGGATAGTCAAGAATGGGATATCAAGATTCTTGATCCTGCTTGTGGTTCAGGAATTTTTCTTGTTAAAGCATTTCAGCGTTTAATTTATAGATGGGAAAAAGCTCATCCAAAAACTATTCAACCAAGTGATTTAAAATATTTACTAGAAAATAATTTATTTGGTGTTGATGTAGATGCTCAAGCAGTAAGAGTAGCATCTTTTAGTCTTTATTTAACCATGCTAGATAAAGTTGAACCTCAATATTATTGGGAGAATGAGTTTCGCTTTCCTAGATTACGTGAACGTCAATTAATTGCTGCTGATTTTTTTGAAGAAGATAAAGAAAGTTTTCGTTCTGTTCAGGATGCTGGTAAATATGATTTAGTCGTAGGTAATGCGCCTTGGGGTATAAATACTGTTACTCCGGCAGCACAATCTTGGGCTGGAGATGTTTGGACAATAACTTACGGTAATATTGGTCCGCTTTTTCTGCCAAAAGCTGCTACTTTAACTAAATCTGGTGGACAAGTAGCAATGATGCAACCTGCACTGGCTTTGATTTTTAATCAGGTTGGCACTGCTCAAGAATTTCGAGCTAGGCTTTTTTCAGAGTTCAAAATTGAAGAAATAGTTAATTTGTCTGCATTACGTTTTGGACTTTTTAAAGATGCTATTTCTCCAACTTGCATCATTACTATGTCAGCAATACCTCCTGATGGTGAGCCTTTGACATACATTTGTCCTAAGCCCGTTATGACAAATGAGGATGACTATCATATAGTAATTGAGCCAGACTATATTAATACAATTTACCCACAAGAGGCAATAACAGATCCATTAGTTTGGACAGCTTTAATGTGGGGAGGAAGACGTGATTTATCCTTGGTAAGAAGATTGAATCGAGAATTAAGTATTGAAAAACTTAAATCTAGTGATATTGCTCAAACACGTCAAGGAGTGGTAAGAGGTGATAAGAGAAAATTACAAAATTATATTATAAACAAGCGAATTCTAAAATCTTCTAAATTACTCAACAGAAGTTCTCTCTACCTAAAATCTACTGAACTTCCTATAAATGATGATGCACGCATACACTCTAAAGACTCAAGTAACTTTGCTGCATTTCAATTGCCACAAATGATTTTAAAGTTAAGTTGGCAGAAAAAGAGCGGCAGATTCCGTTCAGTAATAATTGAACCTGATAATATAAATCAAGGAATTATTTGCTCTGAGAGTTATGTCAGCATACATATTCCTGAAAGTCATATTTCACACTTGAATGCTGCTTGTCTAGCATACAATAGTAAGTTAGCTGTCTATTATCTACTACTTTCTAGTGGTCGTTTTGCCTCTTATATCCCAGAAGTTAATGTAGATGATTTACTGCGTGTCCCAATACCTGAATCATCGGTAGGAGATTTGCAGAATATAGAAACATTTGATGATATAGATAAGCGCATACGAGAAGCTTTTGAATTTAAAGATAGTGAATGGGTGCTAATTAATGATTTATTCAACTACACTCTACCAGATTTTAAAGGAGATGGTGCTTCTCCAGGACGCAAAAGAACTCACCGTGTAGATAATAGTCAATCTCAGAATAATACTGAACCTGAACTTACGGCATATTGTGAGTATTTCTTGCGAGTTCTTAAAGCAGGATTTGGACAAGATAAACAAGTTTGCGCCACCATATTTCAAGAACAAACTAACACTCTTCTTCCTATTCGCTTAGTAGCTATTCATCTTAATAAGCCTGATTCTGAAGGTGTTCATATTAAACCTATTGACTCCCCTGATTTAATGAAACGCTTGGAAAACTTAAATAAGTTGTATCTGGAAAGAGGAAGTATAGAAGATGGTGGCATCTTTTATCAGCGTGTTGCCAGGATTTATGATTCAGTACAATTGAATGGAGTAAAAATTCCTACTATCTATTTAATCAAACCTGACAAAATTCGTTATTGGACTCGCTCTATGGCTTTAAGAGATGCTGATGAAGTAGCCGCAGATATTATGACGAGGAGGACAACATTTGATAAAGAATCGCAGATTATAGAGGAGTCATATAGTGGTTAGAAGAAGAAATATTTTTCAAAAGAGGTATCCAATAACAGGTGACTTTGTAGAATTGACAAAAACATGGAATCCTGATGCTATATCAATCTTAGTAAAACTGGTTTGGGAAGGATATGATTTGCTGGTTTCTGAGTTTTTATCACAAATTAATTGTGATGGTACAGAGGAGTATTTAGAGATAAGTATTACTCAAGCTCTTGCGTTGAAGATAGATAGTAGTATGACTGGCTACGAACCTTTTGCAGTTAAACAAGAATGGTATGAATTTGAAACTAGCAAATCATCAAGAGGACAACCTCCACGGTATGACATTGCATTTATTCTCAGAGATAATGAAAGAATTATTTTGCCTTTAGAAGCTAAGATTTTAAAATCTGATGTAGATGTAACTGAATATGTAAAAGAGATAAACAACAATTTTATTACTTGTAGATATGCACCATTCTCTAGTCAAGGAGGAATGCTAGGTTATCTTTTTTCTGGTGATCCTAACAAAGCTTTTATCAATATTGAAACTAAAGTACCATGCACATTAAGTAATCATCCAGATTTTCCAACCCGTGATCACAAAACCTCGGATCACCAGCGAATAGTTCCTTCAGGAAAGTCATATCCTGTGAACTTTAGATGTCACCATTTACTATTTAAAATAATTGCTACGCCTACTAATAATATATCTTCGGTTGAATAAATTTAAAACCTAGTCAAACACCCTTCTGATGTTCTCCCATGTCCGCAAAAGGACTAAAACACCGATAGACGAAAACATATCTCTTGTAACTACAATAGCATTTGAAATTTCTTTACGGTATTTATACAATAAAGTGAGATTTGCATCTGTAGAAGCTGAATCAAAAAATAACCGTTAAAACTTCTAATATGATCATATTATATATAGGATATTATCTCTTGATAACAACAGATGAATCGCCGATTTAAAGCAGAACACTTATTACTAGGCATCCTGATTATTATCGCCTTAATACTGCGTTTGGGCATGGCTTTAAAATTCCCCAATATATTTTGGGCGGATGAAATTTTTCAATCCCTAGAACCTGCACATAGACTAGCTTTTGGTAATGGTATTGTCACTTGGGAATTTAGAGATGGTATTCGTTCTTGGGTCTTACCTGGAATTTTAGCGGGTGTTATGCGTCTTACAGCATGGATGGGAGAAGGTTCTACTGGATATTTAATCGGAGTTAATATCTTTTTGTCTCTACTTTCCCTGAGTAATATCTTAGTTGCTTATGTTTGGGGAAAAAAAATAGGAGGAACAACTACAGCTTTTATTTGTGCTTTTATTTGTACGATCTGGTTTGAGTTTATATATTTTTCACCCAAAGCTTTTACCGAAGTTGTAGCTACTCATTTTCTCTTGCCTGGAATTTACTTAGGAGTTCAAAAAGATTTATTTATTACTAGAAATCGTCTATTTTTATCAGGATGCTTTTTAGGAATATCTTTAGCATTAAGAATTCATTTTATAGCTGCTATAGCCTTTGCATTAGTTTATATATGTGGCAGAGATTGGTGTAATAAATGGCTGCCAATGATATTCGGTATTCTCGCGCCTATACTCATATTTGGAACTGTCGATGCTTTCACTTGGTCTTATCCTTTTCAATCTTTTTGGTTGAATATCTGGGTAAATCTTGTAGAAGGAAGAAGTAAACTATATGGTGTTTCTCCTTGGTATGAATATTTTATTTTCTTACTCAAAAGTTGGTCTTGGCTATCTCTACCTATTGTTATTCTTGCTGTTATAGGTTTTCGGCGTATTCCTATTTTGGGATGGTTAGCATTAATTATTATCTTGTCTCACAGTTTATTGGCTCATAAGGAATATCGTTTTATTTATCCAGCCTTACCAATGTTGTTGATATTGGCAGGAATAGGTACAGGTGAGTTAGTTTTAAAATTTTCTCGCAGATGGTCTTCACCTCAACCCAAAATAATAGCAATAGTTCTTTCTCTTTTACTCTGGACTTCTACTTCTGTAGCTCTACTCAGTAGATTTAATATTTATGCTCCTTTAAACTTTTCTACTTTTGGCACGAATTTGGAAATGACACACCTTTATGCTACCGCTAATCACCTCTTAGCTTTAAAAAGTTTAAGTACAGAAGAAAATGTATGCGGTCTTGGACTTTGGGATATTAATTGGGCTTTATCAGGAGGATATACTTATTTTCATCGCGATGTTCCTATATATCAAGTTGACAAAGAAACAGATTTTAAAGTTTTAAATTCTGGTTTTAATTATATCGTTGCTAATCTTCCTTTACCGTCTCAGTACCAAAACTATACTCTAGAGAAATGCTGGCAAAAAACTTGTATTTATAAACGTCCGGGTTCTTGTAAGGAAATTAAAGAACGTGAGATCAATTCTGTGCTTCAAATGTCAGGAAATTAGTTAGCATTCCAAATTTAAAATCTCTTCCCTCCTGTCACCTGTCACCTATTCTCTCTCACTTCATTAGCAACTGACGTTGAGAGTGAGTCCTCAACAATTTATAGTTAAGAGTAAGTGTAAATTGTTAAATCATTGTGAAAGCTATTACTCTTCTTGGTTCTACCGGCTCTATTGGTACTCAGACTTTAGACATCGTTTCTGAGCATCCAGATAAGTTTCGCATAGTTGGACTGGCTGCTGGGCGGAATGTGGAGTTGTTCGCGGCGCAAATTCGCCAGTTTCGTCCCCAAATAGCGGCTATTTCTGCTGCTGATAAGTTACCAGAACTTCAGGAGGCGATTAAAGACCTCAACCCCCAACCTATTTTACTGGCTGGGGAAGCGGGAGTAATAGAAGTTGCTCGTTATGGTGATGCTCAAACGGTTGTTACTGGTATCGTTGGTTGCGCGGGTTTACTTCCTACTATCGCTGCTATTGAAGCAGGTAAGGATATTGCTTTAGCAAACAAAGAAACTCTCATTGCTGGCGCTCCTGTGGTTTTACCTCTGGTGGAAAAACATGGTGTGAAACTATTACCAGCAGATTCTGAGCATTCGGCGATTTTTCAATGTCTCCAAGGTGTTCCTAAAGGTGGTTTAAGGAAGATATTACTGACTGCTTCTGGTGGTGCTTTCCGTGATTGGCCTGTGGAGAAGTTACCAGAGGTAAAAGTTGCTGATGCTCTGAAACATCCTAATTGGTCAATGGGTCGAAAAATCACTGTAGATTCAGCAACTTTGATGAATAAGGGTTTGGAAGTTATTGAGGCTCATTATTTGTTTGGGGTGGATTATGATGATATTGAAATTGTCATTCATCCTCAAAGTATTATTCATTCTTTGATTGAGTTACAAGATACTTCGGTTTTAGCTCAACTTGGTTGGCCTGATATGCGTTTACCTTTGCTTTATGCTTTATCTTGGCCGGAGAGAATTTACACTAGTTGGGAAAGATTGAATTTAGTAAAATCTGGGAATTTAACTTTCCGTGAACCGGATCATCAAAAATATCCTTGTATGCGCTTGGCTTATGCTGCGGGTAGAGCCGGCGGTTCTATGCCTGCGGTTTTAAATGCTGCGAATGAGCAAGCTGTGGCGCTATTTTTAGATGAGAAAATTAGCTATTTGGATATTGCTCGGTGTATTGAATGGGTGTGCGATCGCCATCAAAATGATAACAAACAAAATCCCTCTTTAGATGACATTTTAGCAGCAGATAAATGGGCTAGACAAGAGGTTTTTACTGCGACTGAAAAGTTAGCAATTCAACCTCAGATAGTTTCTGTGGGTTAAGTTCTAGATCCTCGACTTCTTAAAGTCGGGGATCTTATTTACCAATGATTTTATGATTTTTGAGGAATTAGTTTAATTAAACTTCTTAAAGTAGAATTAACGGCTTCTGAATTAGGAAAATATTGTTTAACATCAGGATCAAGAACAATTACATCATCTTGTTTAGGGAAATTCTCTACTGTTGTTGTACCATCTTCATGATGAATATTCACACTATATCCTGATTTATACCTTTGATGATATTTACCGCGCACAGGATTTTTCAGTTGACTTAAATCATATTCTTCTTTTAATTCTTCTTCTAATTCATTCTGTATTTTCTCGTTCATAATATCTCCTTTCTTTAGGTGTAACTAATCTTGCACTAATTAGACGAATTTTATCATCACGTTCTGCATAAGCAACAAAGAGATATCTTCCCTCATTTGATAATCCTATTATAATATAGCGATTTTCTCCTAGTGAATGTTCAGGATCGTCAAAGCTAATAGATAATGGGTCATTAAATATCGAGGACGCTTCCTCAAAAGAAACACTATATTTTTTTAAGTTTAGGTTCGCTTTATTCTCATCCCATTCAAATTTTAGTTCCAATTCATTTTCACTCCTGATGTTTAAATTTTTAACATGATAACATATTGGCTATTTATCCCATCATAAAATGGATAACATACAAGAATTTTATCTGATAAATTGCACCTTATACCCATCAGCAAATGTTGTTTTTACTTACTTTAACAAACATTTTCTCAATAGAGATCGCCATCAAAATGATAACAAACAAAATCCCTCTTTAGATGACATTTTAGCAGCAGATCAATGGGCTAGACAAGAAGTTGTTACTGCCACTGAAAAATTAGCAATTCAGCTACAGGTAATTTCTGTGGGGTAAACTTCACAATCATCCTACACTCATCATATTCGGTGGGATGTAGGATGATATTTTATTTATTTTCTTGGATATTGATTTTTGCACAAAACTCTATAAATTCTTGAAAACTCTGCAAGTGGTCTATATTTGCTTTAATTCTCGCTAATAATTGGTCAAGGTAAAATTTTTCTTGTACTTCCTTGGGTCTAGATTTACTATATGACAAATTACGTTCTTTAAAAATTTCTCTCAGATATCCTTCATGAAATAAAGCTTTGGTTTTATATCCAAATATTTCCTTGCTATTTTCTTTATCTTGTTCAAACTCACTAGCTAAATCTTCAGGATCACTTTGAGTAACATCAAAATACTTGATATATTCTTTGAGAATTTCATTATTTTGCGGATTTCTGACAAAAAAGTTTCTATTTCCTAAAAACCAAGTTTCAATACAAACTTTTTGAACAATAATTTCAAATTGACAATTTTTAGGTAGACTTTTAAAAGTTTTATTTTCTAAGTTCAACTTTATTTGTTGCAATGCTTCTGCTTTCTTTTCTACAACAGTCATCCTATCTGCGTCTGTGAATAATACCAAGTAATCATATTTTGGGACTTCGTTAATTTCTTGAATAGCATTAGCAGCAACTCTATAGCAATCAGGAACACCCATATCACTTTCGTAATAATAGTTATTCTGACTGACCGCATCAAAACTATCTACTTCGGTTAAATGTGGAAGTAGGAAAGATAACCACTTTTTATAAACAATCGCTTCTGTTTTCCCCTCAAATACAAAATAGAAATTCATATTACGATTGTCTTTCGAGAATTTTGGTTAATTGTATAAATGCTTCTTGTTTGGATTTACCCAAGTTATAATCTGACGCATTACGAATGCTAATGTGTCCACCTTTGCGAGTAACTATTTTCCAGTATTCATAGGGAATATTATTGATAATATAAGGATGATGACTGGTAGCAATAAATTGTAAATTCTTATTTTCATGAATCAAATCATCAGTTAATATATCAATACAATTTATTCCTAAACCATTCTCGAATTCATCAATTAATATTACAGTTCCTGGATTGGAAAGGTAAATTTCACTAAGATGAATAAGTGTCCTCAGCATACCTGAAGACATCCTATCTTCTCTAATCCATTTTGCTACATCTTTTTCTTTGATAAAAATGAAAGGAACACGAAATTGTGTTGGTAGGTTGTCTCTGTACAAAAATCTTGGTAAATCATTTATAAGAAGTTCTATTTTGATATTTTCTATTTGTTGAAAAATATCAGTGAAGCTTGATTTAATTTTTTCAAAAATATCTAATTTATTGGCATAAACTAAATGTAATTTAATATAAATACTTTCATCACTATTTACTATAGTATCTAATGTTTTATATTCTTCTTTAAGAAAGTCAAAAGGTTTATTTGGTAATTTATAGTATAGAGATTTTTTGGTTACATAGTCACTGTCTTGTATTTTATTGAGAGCATCATAAACTTCTTTTATTTTATTTTCTTCTTTTAAGATATAGATCATTGACTGATTTGAAGAAAGTTTGGGCATCTCTCGATTATTAAAAATTATTTTTTCTTGACTTCGTTCAATTAAAACAGCATTTTCTGAAGTCAATTTTTCATACAGTAATAACGATTTTTCTTTTTCTTCAAAAAATAGTTCATCTGTTTCAATAGTGTCAAAACGACCTTCCCAAACGAATTCATTACCATCTACACTAGAAAATCTTATTTTCCATTCAAAACCGTTTATTGCTTCTCCATTTGCAATGCGTTTTAAATCCAAAATTGCACGGAGGATTTGAGTTTTACCAGCACCAGAAACACCTACTAACAGAGTTAAATTTGACGAGAAATCAACTTCATCAAAATCCCAACCTAAAAAATGATTCTTGAGTCTGAGTGAAATAATTTTCATATTCTCATTAAAATTTTATTAACTATCCTAACTTTCTTGTGATTTTAAAATATAATGGTTAGCTTATTTAACAACAATGATTTTTAAGCTTCTGACATTATGATCATTACTTTAATAGTGGCTTGGATAATATTTGTTATACTTTGGAAACTAGTAAAAACCACTATCAAAACTGCTGTTACTTTTGCAGCGATAGTGGTTTTATTATACTTTGGTTTTGGGATTACACCTCAAGATGTTTTGCATAAAATTTCTGAGATTACTCAAAACTTTTCGCAAACACCTGTTCGTAATTAATCCTGCTTTAGGAAAATAAGTTTTTAATGATTAATTTTTAATTGATTACTTATGTGATGTGGAAATTCTAGCTAGTGCATCTTTAACCGCAGGAGGTAATTGACGCATAATTTTACCTCTTTCCCTGTCTAATGCTACTAGTGTTACCTGAGCAGTAATATATAATTCTTGTTCATCAGTGGAAACAATTTTATAATCCCAGTTAATACGGACACCAGTTACTTCCAGCATTCGGGTTTTGACCAGTGCTATCATTCCTAATTTAAGTGACCGATGATAACGTACTGATAATTCTACAACTGGTAAGTCACAACCTAAAGCTACTAAATCAGCAAATTCAATACCTATAGAGCGCAAACATTCTACCCGCGCTTCTTCCAACCAAGTTAAATAAGTACCATGCCAAGCAATTCCTGCATAATCTGTATGATGAGGCTGCACTCTGATAGGATATTCAAACCAGTTGTCAAATTCAGCCGTCGTCACTTTATCAATGGCGCTGGTTGGTGGTAGTTTTGGTTGGTTTAGTTTTGCTTGAGTCATATTATATCTTCTGAGTACAGGTGTTAATTCTTGCTCATCAGATTTTAACAGACGCTGAAAAAGACTTGAGAAAAGAGTATAAAGACGGTCTATTTCCGGTAATGGTGAATAGGTAATAGGTTTATTACCAATTACCAATTACCGATAAAGCCATATTTACCATCGCGCAACACAACACTTACACAAATCGCTCTTGGGCAATTTAACACTTTTTAATAAGGGTTTTATGACCTGTAGAACTTTGTATAGATTGCTTGACAAGATTAGCGAGTTCTTGTAGCTGGTGGATTGCTTCTGCACCTTCTAATTTCATTAATTCGCGGTCATCTCGCATTTCAGTCCAGGTAATTCCGTAATCTGATACCAAAAAACGAATTAGATGGTTGTCTCCTAAGCTGACCATAAATGAAGCACTATTCATTTGGTCACCACAGGTGTAGCAAGAAGCTGGATAGCCGTTGCGCTCTAATACTATTGCCAAGGCTTGTAGGTTCATTACCAAATCTTGGACAAATTGTCTATGTTGATGTGCCAGTCTCAAAAACACTTTTTTCCTCCAGACACCACAGTCATTTGAGTCTCTTTTATATTTTCTTTAGATTTTCCTATCCTTTGGTATTGTAAACTATTCATTACAATTTCCAGGGTAAGATTTAGTCTGTAATTGGCTACCTTGCTTAGGGTAGTGGATAACGATTGTATTTGTCGTATCAAACTATTCAATTTGCAAGATATAAATCTCAGATAAAACGACCAAAGTTAACATTGTCTTTAGATGTTTAGCTAGATTTGGGCTACTTGCTTAAAGCAGTCAGCTTTCAGCGTAACTTAAATCTGATGCTAGTCAACTAGGAAAATGTTCCATATTACACTTTTATGGGCAGTATTTAAGCCAATTTGCAGTATTTATTTACTCTAGCGTAACTTTTCTTCTTTTTCTTGCTAAATCTATTCTACTGAATTTATTCTTGATCGTAAAAGTAGACTGAAAGCAATAAAGGTATAATTTATTCTGTTCGTGTTTAAGTAAATTTTGAAATTGCCTTGTAAGCAGGCTGCTTAGAGCTTAATACTGAAAATCAAATTCAATATTTATGTATTGAAAAAGCTAGTTATACTGAAATTTAATTCCATAAAACCCCAAACCTACATACTTTATATTCAAGATATCTAAACAGAGGATAGCTTTGTAGCCATTTAGGCAATAGTTTCTTTTCTAGATATTCAATCATACAGGCTGGGAAGATAGGGAGATGGGGAGATGGGAAAAAATTATTACTTTTCCTGCACCCCATACCCTAGAACACCGATTTATTAATCGCAAGGGCGAAGCATTCGGACATAATATCAATGGTTTCAGCGATAGGTTATCACCCGAATGCTGATGCTTCCAGCACGCTACGCGAACGCCCCTACAGGGGAAAAACAGATTACCTAGCATTACTGAATCGACGTTCTAGACCTTTGTTCAATCAACCACTTGCCACCAACCAAAAGCTGGACCGATAAAACGAATTGTCACCCATGCGGCAACCATAAAGCCAATACCGAGCCAAGCTCCGCGAGTTGTTAAACTCACAAACAGTTCAGCTTGAGATTTTGTGATGGGAACCCAAGGTAAGATACGAGTGTCTTCACCGTATTGTTCTCCTAGTGTGCTTTTACGACGTTTTGCTTCACCCATAATCAGTAATTGAAATTTCGGTTTAGGTTCTTAAATATATGTTCGCAGGAATGACGGCTATTGTGGAGAGGATGAAGAAGGTAAGGGGGTAGGGGAGATGGGGTGCAGAGGAGCAGGGGAGATGGGGTGCAGGGGAGCAGGGGAGAATAAATAATCATTTCGTTTCTATTCCCTATTCCCTATTCCCTGTTTGAATTTTCCTCATTAGGTGGAGAAAACAAGCTGGGATCAAGATAGTTCAAGCGTGCTAGAGGGCTAAGGGCGGTGAGAATTTGAACGCCGTAGCTGCGATTGACGACGCGACTATCGAGTAAAGCCACGATACCTTGATGTTCGCGGACTGGTGCGATCGCTCTTTGCAATTCATTCAATGCTGTGGGTAATAGGTATAACCTGAACCAATCTTGGTGCGATCGCTTGTAATGAGCGACTCTACCAGCAACTAAAGGATTTTCTAAAGATGGTAAAGGTAAAGTAGCAATAATTAACAATCGGGGTGCGGGTAAAACAGCTTGATGCGATCGCCAATATTCCCAACCTGTCACCAAAATCCCATTTTCATCCAAACAAGTTTTTTCCACCTGCACCCGTGAACCAAACTCCGAAGCCAAAATTGTGGCCACTCTGGATTTGAGAGGTACATCTCCCACTAACACCACAGTCATTCCTGGCGCTGTCGCACTTAAACAAACCAAGGTGCGGACTTGGTGAATAAATGCTCCTTCAAATTCTGGTGTATTCGGTAGAGGTAACTTATAGGGTGCATAAAGTTGAATTGCTTCCCCTTGACTATCAGTAGAAAACTTTAAGCAAGTTACATCCTCAAACCCCAAACGTTGACGGAACAGAGGCGCTTCCGTTTCAGGTTCTAAGGCGCTGCCAATTAATACTACTGGTTGGCGCTGCCAAATTGGTGTAAGTGCTTTAGCTAATTCCAGTGGAGCGTAATGTAAAGAAAATAAGCCTTGACGACGGGCAATAGTAGCCCAGAAAAGAGGAGGAGAGGCAGAAGAAGACGGATTTTCCACCAGGCTTTGGAATTGTTGCCTTAAGCGTTGCCAAACATCTGGCAAGCTATCTGAGTCTAAAGCTAAAAACAAATTTTGTAAGATATCTGTTTCTGGTTGGGATAGCAGATAACAGTGGTATGGATTTTCAGGATGTTGGAATAATTCGCACGTCATTTGTACCCTAGCTTCACGAATTACATCAGTTTCGTAGGGACAAGCAAGCATCAGTTGATCCCAATCATGGGATTGAATCTCTTGTGTTAGCTGATGACGCACCCAATCTTCCAAATCATCAACTCCATCAATAATTGTGGGAATATTTGGGGGAAAACTATCATTATCAGCCAACTGACCTTTTAGCCAAGCTTCAGGAGATGTCAACAGCAACCCTTGGAAATCAGCACCAGGCCAAACTTCACCTGTTCTGATGGGTTTGTTAGCTTGTAACCATTGCTGTAGACGGGGAATTTCTATTTTCAGCAACCGCTGCTGCACAGCCTCCGAAGCCACAATAATTACAGGGCCATGCCACATCAAGGCGGATGCGATAAAACTTGTGCGATATCGCCCTTGATAGCCACAAACAGCACCTACTTGAATTAAGGCACTACGTCCCAAGCGCAAAGCGCGTGCTACCAACCGTGCCATCGTTAAGTGATGGGGCCAGGAAGGAAAACCCGCCTGCGATCGCAGGAAGTTATGTAGTGATAAATGAACTTCTGCCTCAATCACACGCTTTTCATCCCATAACAAGTGACTTTTTCCGAACTGCCCCATTTCTATTATGTTGTCAGGGAGTAGGGAACAGGGAACGGGGGAACAGGGAATATTTATTTTTCTTCTTCCTCCTGCCTCCTGCCTCTTCCAACCCCCAATGATCATTTACCAACTTCACTAGATTATGCCAACCTACACAGGAATTTCCAGCGAAGCCTTTAGGCATCCACTAGATCGCCAAGCCGAGCAAGCCTTACGAAGTTTACCGGGATTTGATTTAATCGCTCGTAAATTTGTGGAATTTGTCTATGAACGCCCTCAATTAGTCTATTTAATGGGCAACACCATCCAAGTAGGGCCCCGTCAATATTCCACTATCTACCAGATATTTCGGGAATGCGTGCGAGATTTAGACATTTACCCCGAACCAACACTGTTTATCTCACACAACCCCCAAGCCAATAGCTATGCATTGGGGCAAGAAAATCCTTACATAGTCGTAAACACAGGGATACTTGACTTACTCAATGAAGCCGAAATTCGGGCAGTGCTTGCCCATGAACTGGGGCATATTAAATGTGGTCATACTATTTTAATTCAAATGGCGATGTGGGCAATGAGTGCCGCTTCCGTCATTGGTGAATTAACCTTCGGTTTAGGTAATTTCGTCAGTCAAGCTTTGATTTATGCCTTTTTTGAATGGCGACGTAAAGCCGAATTATCCGCAGATCGCGCAGCATTGTTAGTCATGGATGACCTAAACCCAGTTATGTCATCAATGATGAAAATTTCTGGCGGTAGTAACAAATATGCCAACGAATGTAGCTTACAAGAATTTATTCAACAGTCAGAAAAATATCAAGCACTAGATGATGATGGACTCAATCAAGTATATAAATTTCTCATGTACAATGGCGCTCAAGGAATGATGCTTACCCATCCATTCCCTGTAGAACGCTTGCATTATTTACGCTCTTGGGCAGTATCAGAAGAATATCAGCAAATTCGCCAAGGAAACTATCAGCAAACACCCGCTACCGGAGCAGTAAACGTCAAAGTTGAAACACCGGAAAATGAAGCAGAAAAATTACGTAAACAAATTGAAGAATTGCAAAACGAAATTAACAGGATGAAAAAAGCTGATTAGGTGACAGGGAATAGGTGTCAGGTGACAGGTGACAGGTGACAGGTGACAGGTGACAGGTGATAGTTAAGAGGGAATAGGGAATAGGAGTCAGGAGTCAGGAGTCAGGAGTCAGAAGGCAGAAGAACGAAGAACGAAGAACGAAGAACGAATTAATTTTTACCCTGCTCCCCTGCTCCCCATCTCCCAATCCCCGATTAGCTTTCAGTTTCGCAGTCAGGAACACCTTCCCTAAATACTCGACTAGCAAGAATATCTACTGCTTCGATAGTAATTAAATCTTGCTTATTTAATTTTTTGCCACTATTCAATAAACGATTAGCTTGACGCAAACGCGCTCTGTCTATAGCATTACGCACACTACGAGCATTAGCAAAATGGGGCATAGTCTTCCGGCGAATTAAATACTCTCGGAAAGCTTGTTCTGCATCTGGGCTAAAACAATAGTTTTGAGTTGTGACTATAGATTGAGCAATAATTAACAAATTATCAACACTATAATCATTAAATTCAATATGAATCCCAATCCGAGAATTCATACCAGGATTACTGTGGAAAAAATGCTCCATTTGGGTTTTATAACCAGCAAGGATAACAACCAAATCATCACGCTGGTTTTCCATCACCTGCATGAGAATTTCAATGGCTTCCAAACCAAAATCTCCTGGATGATCTGGGCGGTATAAAGTATAAGCTTCATCAACTAATAAAACACCCCCCATAGCATTATTTAAAACTTCCCTAGTTTTCGGTCCAGTTTGTCCAATACCTTGCCCAACTAAATCATCTCGCGTCACCAACATGACATTCTCTTTGCGGATATATTCCAGACGATAGAGAATTTCCGCCATTCTCATAGCTACAGTAGTTTTACCCATACCTGGGTTGCCTAAAAAAGTCATGTGCAAACTAGGCGCACCAGCAGTTAAACCAAGACTTTTACGAATCCGGTCAACCAGCAACAAAGCAGCCATTTCTTTAATTTTGTTCTTGACTGACTTTAAACCGACTAACTCCTGGTCTAACTTATCCAGAATGTCTTGGATATGAGATTCCCGGAAAGCTGCCTCTAAGTCAATTTCGCTATCTTGGGTAACAGCACTAATCGTTTCTTTGTTTAAAACTTGTTCACTCATGACTATCACCTCTGGTAATGACTTTGATGATAGCCTTAAGGTTGGAAATATAAAAGAATGTAATTCTAATATGACTGATATATATTTCTTTATTATCAATTTCCGAATTTAGTCATAGAGAAAACATAATCTCCCTCACCTCCCCTCCAATATAGAGACAGTGTGAGGGCTGGTTATTGGTCATTGGTCATTGGTAAGATTTTTCTTAGATAGCTAGTTTATACCTATTTTCTTTAATTTTGACACATATAATCTTCTTCAAACCCCTTCAAAAAGAGGGGCTTAGAGAAATGATATGTATCAATATTTAAGAGGAACGGTATTTCCTATAAGTAGGAAAATGATAAGGGCTTGACTATACCCCAGTCTGGAATTCGATTTAGGTTTTTATCAACATGATGATTAAATTGACATACCGATTGTTTGCATTGATACTTATCGTTTTTGTATCTTTCTTTGTACCAGAAATTACGGAAGCATCAGCAAATAATTTTTTTAATTCATCTCAAGTAATTTTCACTTCTCATAGTGAAGATACTAAGGATACTATTACTTTCTCAGAGGATGATTTAACTCCCCAAGAACATCAGAAACTTCAAGCAGTCCGTCAGCGAAGAAACAAGGAAATTCTTGCAGTTTTAAATTCTGCTCAACGTCAACAACTTGCTCACTATTTGCATACTGGTAATGACCTGGATCAAGCCCTAGAGGCGGTAGATTTAACCTCAGAACAACAGGAACTAATAAATGCTGTTATTGAATTTACTAATTTGAAACTGAAAGGAATTTTTTCTAATCATGCATTACTAGTAAGTGATAAATAAAGCTTAGTGATTGTGATTGGGAATCATAAATTATGTCAGTTGTGAAAGATTTTGCATTTTGAGCAACTGACAATAACAACATCAAGATTATTTTTATACACTCCTATCTCATTATCTATCCAATTTCTCCCATATAAGTAATCGTGCAAAATAAATTTCATAGTTAGGAGGGGGAACAGGTAACAGGTAAGGAATACAGACATTTTTGTTTTCAATCAATATGTGTAATTAATTTTGCTTGGGTATTTGTTAAGAGTAAACATGAAAAAGCAACCCAAAGCATTTTTAACTTGGGTTGCCTACACTGTTTTTGAGGGCATGAGAACGAACTGAATTCCGAGTCAATTAACCATGAATAGCAGGTGCAACTAAAGCTACAGGTTGAATATCTCCAGCAGCTAAATCTAAGGGGAAGTTGTGAACATTGCGTTCGTGCATTGTTTCAATTCCCAAGTTAGCGCGGTTTAAAATATCAGCCCAGGTATTAACTACAGCACCTTGAGAATCAAGAAGGGAATGGTGAAAGTTAAAACCATTGAGGTTAAAGGCAAAAGAGGATACACCCAAAGCTGCACACCAGATACCAATTACTGGCCAAGCACCTAAGAAGAAGTGTAAAGCACGACTATTGTTAAAAGATGCGTATTGAAAAATTAATCTGCCAAAATAACCGTGAGCCGCAACAATATTATAGGTTTCTTCTTCTTGTCCGAATTTGTAACCTTGGTTTTGGGATTCATTTTCGGTGGTTTCTCGCACTAAAGAGGAGGTGACTAGAGAACCGTGCATAGCAGCAAATAAAGCACCTCCAAAGACACCAATTACTCCTAACATATGGAATGGGTGCATGAGAACGTTATGTTCTGCTTGCAGTACAAACATGAAGTTAAAAGTACCACTAATCCCTAAAGGCAAACCGTCAGAGAAAGAACCTTGACCTATGGAGTAGACTAATATTACCGCAGTGGCAGCAGAAACAGGTGCGCTGTAGGCGATCGCAATCCAAGGACGCATCCCTAAACGGTATGATAATTCCCACTGGCGACCCAAGTAGCAGAAAATACCAATCAGGAAGTGGAAAATAATTAATTGGTAAGGACCACCATTATATAACCACTCATCTAAAGTAGCGGCTTCCCAAACAGGATAAAAGTGCAACCCAATAGCATTGGAAGTAGGAACAACCGCAGCAGTAATAATGTTATTCCCGTAGAGTAAAGAACCGCTTACAGGTTCACGAATACCATCTATATCTACAGGTGGTGCAGCAATAAAAGCAATGACGAAACAAATTGTTGCTGTTAAAAGTGTAGGAATCATCAGTACACCAAACCAACCAATGTACATCCGGTTGTTAGTGCTGGTAATCCAATTACAAAATTTATCCCAAAGATTGTTACTTTGGCTTTGTTGCAGAGAAATAGTCATACTTTTTAATTCCGAGGTTAATCGTTGTTCAAGGCAAGTTAACCTTATGCTTTATTTAACTATGTAGTTATATAGCTTGTCAAGTATATTTTCATGTAATTTGTAAATTATTTTTTTAGCCAATGAGGTTGACGGGTGATCAACGGTGTGTAATCTAGGCTGGGCTTGACTTTCACGTTGATGAATATGGAAAAGACGAAAGTAGGGGTAATACCCTGACGGGAAGCAAGCTACATGAATTGCCCCTACCCTCGCAATAATTAGGTTTTTGGTCACATTGTGCGTAAGTCCTATGAGAATAAGTTTAAAAATAAATTGATACACTATAGTCTATTTTAGATTCATATAAAAGTGTTTACCTAATACGAGTAATGGATATCTTTTGTTGTCACCTGCTTTGAAGAGTTACATATTTTCAAAATTTATGTCCCCAAAATTTATGCAAAATGGCGTATATACAAAAATTAGCAGAATTATTATTAATATTTAATCCAACATTAATAATAAAGAGTATACAAGTGCTAGATTCAATTCCCCGCTTGTTCAATAGTTTTTTAACTCGTAAAGATTGGTTTTTTTGTACACTCATTACCATATTAGGATCTGCTATTAGAATCTATAAATATGATCAAATTCCTGTACATGATTGGACAGCTGATGAATATGCTTTTGCCTGGAGTGGTATGAGTTTGATTAAAGACCATGTACCTACAAGTTGGTCTTGGTTAAAAGCCTATGGAGACTTACCAAGAGTAGATTGGAAAGGTGGTACTTACCAGTTAGTTACTCCTTGGCTAGATCATCCTCCTTTATTTAGTTTAATTGTTGGTAGCGCGGCAATTTTAGGAGGAGCAAATACTTTTTTTGATTGTACTTTAACTACTATTAGAATTCCATCATTGATATTTGGCATTCTTTCTATTATTCTCTTTTATATATTAAGTTTAAGATTATACAATACTAAAATTGCTATTATTTCATCTGTAATTTTTGCCACCAACCCGAATATAGTTTTTCTTTCTAGATTGGCAGTGAGTGAAAATTTTATTCTTTTTTTAAGTTTATTGACTTTACTTTATTTTTTGGAATATTCCAAATCTTCAAATTTAACCTATTTATATATTGCCGCGTTTTTAGCTGGTTTGGCATCTCTAGCAAAAATAACCGGCTTTTTTCTTGTACCTATGCTTTGTTTACTGCTAATTCTTCAAAAGAAATGGCGAGAAAGCTTATTAGTTTTTGTTATCGGTTTATCCCTATTATCTATTTATTTTATTTATGGAATTAGTTATAATTCCGAATTATTTTTTAAAGTTATTCAATCCCATACTGAACGTTTTGAAAATTTTCTTTTATTTAAAGAAATAATTTTAAAGCCAGTATTTTTTGAAGATGGTTGGTTAACTTTTAGTTGGCTAATTCTAATCCCAGTTTTAAGAGCATCTGGTGATAAGATCAAATATAGAGTTATTAGCATTCCCATTATCGTCTATTTATTTATACTTTTATTTTCTGGTTCTCAAAGCCATTTCTATGCTTGGTATCTTATTCCTTTGTTTCCTTTTTTATTTTTAGCATTAGGAAAATTTTTAGCTAATTTTATCAAAAACCCAGATTTTCTAAGTGCGTGTTTATTAATTATTTTTGTGGGGGCGTGGAGTTTTAACTATAATATCCAGTATGGATTAGGTGAATTGTTCTTAAAAACAGCAATAACAAAGTATTTCTTTATAGTAGGAGTTTGTTTATTAATCACACCATTCTTAGTTTATGCTGTAATTCAATCGGGAAGAACAAAGTTTTTTGCAAGTTTAGCTGCGGGGTTTACAATTGTTATTTTACTTCTAGGAAACATTAATATCATTTATAACTATCAGTAGAAAAAATCAATATCTTCCCTAAAAATTTAGGGTGCATCAGAAAAAAACCGAAAAATCATGAATGAAAATATCCCCGACTTCTTAAAGAAGTCGGGGATCTCAATGGGAATCTAAATTCTAAATAACTAATAATTAACCGTTTACTTCAGCCATTTCAATCACTCGTCCTTCGTAGTCTTTCACCAAGAAATTCAAAGGTTTTTGATTGCGAATCTTAAACTTCAAACCTCTGGTTTCCACCCGCATTAAAATCAATTCCAAACAGTCATGGTCAAAACAAACATGGCGCTGCTGATTTTTAGTACCAATACTCGCACCAGTAATGATGTGCAGTTGAGTATTTTTCTTTAATTGATACCACAGTCCATCATTGGCGTTACTCATTGCTTTATTTGACCAACTGGGACTAGTGGACATATAAAGCGGGTCTATCCCTGTGGCACCAATGGTTTGTTCGTAGTTGTAGTAATAGTGCAAAGGTACTTCTGCTGCTGGCAAATCTAGTAAGCCTTCATACAACTGTCGGGCAATTTCCAAGTCCGACACCATGACAGTATAGACTTTCGGGGCGCTGGTTAGAAACATCCACATGGCACCAGCATAAGCCGCCAATAGCATAATCATAATGCCTTGGGTGGAGAACAGGCTATCCAACGGTAGGGAAGGTAAGAAAGAGCCTAAAGTAAAGGGACTAAGCAGGAAAGGTATCAAATTAGCTGCTATAACCATGAATAAACAAAGATTGTATAAGGGAGCCGCTTTTAGTATTGTCGATAAAGACTAATATTAAGTCCTCTTTTTTAGTTTATCTCAGGAACAGGGAACAGGGAACAGGGAACAGGGAACAGGGAACAGGTGACAGGTGACAGGTGACAGGTGACAGGTGACAGGTGACAGTTAATAGTTTTTACCAATCACCAATTACCAATTACTGTTTACCAGCCATTACTCTGTATATTAAAAAAAAATCTACTAAAACACTTGTGCAAATTCCTTCTTTTCCTGAAGCTAATCATCCTCTGGTTAAATCGCTGTTTCATCACAGTGACCAGGAATTACTGACTCTGTTTAGGCGCTATCCCGATGATGGTAAATACTTTACGGTCATTTTTTGCCGCTATAGCCCTATAGTTTACACTTTGATTCAACATTCGGCGCGATCGCCTGTTCAGGCCGATTATCTATTTGCGCTTACATGGCGACATATATACTATGAACTCGGTGGACTCTATCTCACTAACCCAGAAACAGGCGAGGATATATTAACCTTGCAAAACTGGTTAATCAACATGACTGCGTTCTGCATTAATGAAATTAAATTACCACCAACCGAAGCGATTCATTATTCACTCAAGGACACTTCACCACCGTTATGGTGTTATCTAGACCAGTCCTTAGACCAACTACCACCAATATTACGCTTAATTGTCTTGATGGCTCAAACCTTTCACTGGAGTGAAACACGCATCGCTGCTTATCTGCAAGCTGAAGGAGAAAATATTTCTCCTGACGAAGTAGCCAATTTTCTCCAAGAAGGTTATCGTATGCTAGAAGACAAATTACCAGCTGATATTCGCGCTATTTACTTAGGTGAAGATCCCGCTTAAGCTTGACTTAGGTATCAATGTGAAATTAGCTATTTTGTACCTAAAAATTTAAACTTTTGCTTACACCTTTCTGAAAAGCCGGAATTTCACGGTTAATTGTCATGAAACAACTACACTTTTTATCGAATTCTACTATTTTCAATTTACATTATTCCCAGATTTTACAGCAAATTCATAAATTGCCCCAGGGAATTGTTTATACTCTATTATTTACTGCTTTTTTCATACCTACTGCGGCTAATGCTATTGAGATTACCAACCAAATCTATAGTCCTTTAAATCATCCTCTTGGCAAACCATTAAATGTTAGACCAGTCAGAGAAGAAGCTGATAGATTACTGCGTCTGGGTAGACAACAATATGCTTCTGGTTCTGTGGATAAAACCATTGAATCTGGATTACAAGCACTAGAGATTTATCACTCTCTTGGTGACATGACTGCACAGGGTTTAACCTATGATTTACTCGCTGGTGCTTATCTACAATTAGGTAATCTCAAAGATGCGGAAGATGCTATCCGTCGTCGCTTAGGAATAGCGCGTGATAATAAGGATTTTAAAAATCAGATTTTTGGACTGAATAATCTGGCAACTCTGTTGTTACAAAAAGGCGAACCAAAGGCTGCTGGAGAAACTGTTCAAGATGCTTTAGTCATTGCTCGCAATCTTGATGATATTGAAGGACAAGGGCTTTCTTTGAGTAATTTAAGCCTGGTATATATAAGATTGGGTGATTATAATCAAGCTGTTAAATTAGCGGAAACTGCTTTATTTTTTCGCCGTCAAACAGGTAATGTCATCGGTGAAATAAATACTCTTAATAACTTAGGTGATGCTTATTTAATGGCGGGAGATTATGAAAATACCATAGGCGCTTATGGGACAGCGATGCGGTTAGCAAAAATAAATTTTTATCGTCCTGACCAACTACGAGCAATTGATGGTTTAGTGACTGCTCATACTGCTGTTGGTCGTTATGAACGGTCTTTGGAATTACTAGAACAGCGGCTGGCGATCGCTAAATTTTTAAATAGTCCCAACGAAGAACTAAAATATTTCGTATCCTCCGGGGAACTTTATGAAAAAATCCGGGATTATCCCAAAGCACGTAATTTTTATCAACAGGCGCTTTCACTCGCACAAAAATTAGATGACATCAAACAAGAAGCAAAATTGCTCCATATTCTCAATGAATTGAAAGGACGTTAACTGTAAGCAGGTGACAGGTGACAGGTAACAGGTGACAGTGGAGAGGTAGGGAAGCAGGGAGAGAATCAGTAATGACCAATGACTAATTCAAGAATACTGAACCGTTTGATTGAATACTCATTGCTCTTTTATCCTGCTTCATATCATTTGTTTCTTGGAATGTTACTTCCAAAGTTCCCCTTTCTTCAGCAGGTTTAGGTGTCACCATCAAAAAGCCACCATCTTCTCGTTGAAATGTCACCGTTATTGGTGTGCTTAAACCTCGTAGAGTCACATCTGATTTACCTTGTAACTTGCGTGGTGCTGTATCGCCAATGACTTGATAAGTAACATTTGCCCCTGAGTTATTAATTAGCCTGATATTTGCTTTACCATCTGCTAGTGCAATTCTGGCACTGGGGTCTTGTCTTTGTTCTGGTGCGGGTGGTTGTAAGCTGTTGGATGGGGGAAGAGTTGGTACCGTTTGTGCATTATCTCCTGACCGAAACCCGCGTTGAGAACGATTATAAGGCTGTTCACTAAAAATACCGGGATTAGGATTCAGTGCTGATGGTACTGGTGCTTCACCTCCCACACCCAACCTGACTTGGTATGGTGAAGGAGAAGTAGGGACTGGTAGCAACCCAAGTTGCATGAGTATGAGTGTCAAATCATTAGGAGGACAAATGGGGGGGACTATAACCCGAATATTATAAGGTTCTTCATAGAAAATACCGGGACAAGGATTAAGTTTAGAAGTTGTTTCTTGTGCCAAAACTGCTTGGGGAATGATTGGTAAACTCATCAATAATCCACTACAAACAGTCCCAAATAATTTCATATATTTAGGAAAATTCATTATTTTAACTCCTGTGAAAATATTCAGAATTAGGAATAGGGTGTAAGGTGTAGATAAATAATCTTCTCCCTGTCACCTGTCACCTATCACCTACTTACGCTTCTTCCCAAAATTGACGAATTCTCTCAGGTAGCCAGGTAGAAATTTCCTGAATGCGTTCTGGGGATAATTCGTCTTTAGTGGCAGAAAATACAGCTTTAATTACTTGTTCTGCATCTGTATTTGGTGGCATTCCTCCTTCATTTGCTACTCGAAATAAAAAGAGATCGCTATCAATTCCTCTAAAGATTCCTGTAGGTTGTAATGGTGGACGCACACGACTTAAAAATGCCACAATTGGGTTAGTATCATGCCACAAATCGGCAATTTCTAATTGCAGGGATTTATCTTTAGTTATTTCTGCTGCTTCATGTAGTTCTGCTTCCACTCTGTCAGCAGCTTCCGTTGTCATTAAATCTCGCATGACCCGGAAAACAACTTCTGTTAAATCCCTGGCATCAAAAATATCTGTTAAGCCACTTTTAGCCATGATTTTTTCTAAAAATGGCAAATTTTTATCAGCAATAGCTACTGATGGTTTTGTTTCTGCAACCTGTGGTTGATTAACTTCTAATTTCTCTAACAGCTTCTGGCCTTTTTCCGTCATTTCTGCTTGTTTGAAAGTGATCAAATGTGGTAAAGGTCCATCCGGTGCGCCATAAGTATTAGCAATTCGCAGGTCAATTTCCTGGGGATGAATCAAATCAGGAACGTCTTCTTGAGTTGCGTAGGCATTACCTGTAAACTCTGCATTGATATAATGATTTTGATTTAAGTAATCTAAATGTCCTAAAAATTCAGCTATAGTGATTTGATGTCCAGGAAAATCGGCTTGATGAAAGTGAACTTCATGCATTCCCCTGCCAGTTTCATTAATTTTTTTCAGTAAAGTGTAGGTAATATCTTGTCTGATAGTAATTGGCATCTGTCCCTAAACCCAATATTGTTATTTTTTATGTGAAACTATATCTACACTAATAAGTAAATATATTTGTCTCCCTCTATCACAGGAAACAAATTTTGAATAGATGTTTAACTATGAATTTAATACTCAAGAGTGATGGGTAAAATCACAGTGAACGTAGTACCTTCTCCCACAATGCTATCAACTTGAATTTGTCCTTGATGATGTTCAACAATTGCTTGTGCGATCGCCAGTCCCAATCCTGAACCCGTTGTAGTTTCCCGACTTTGATGAGTTCTCGCTGGATCTACACGATAAAACCTATCAAACAACCGTGGTAATGATTCTGGAGGAATACCAACTCCTGTATCAGTGATTTTAATTTGCAAACAAGCCACACCATAACGCACACCAGAAAGCCGTGCTAACTCCACCTGCACTTCTCCCTGAGTGGATGTATATTGCAAGGCATTACCAATCAAATTTGTACATAACCGCACCAATTGATCCCAGTTTCCCAACAAAGTAAACCAATTTTCTTGTAATTCTGGTTCAATTTCCAAGGGAGGATCAACTAAATTTAGAGTTAAGGTAATTTCTTTTTCTTTAGCTACCAGTTGTTGTTCTTCCACAACTTCCATCAGCAAAGCATCCAGGGGACAAGTTGAAAAAACTTCTTGGCTAATTCCACTGTCTTGTCGCGCTAAAAATAATAAATCATTTACCAATCTACCCAAACGCTTGGTTAATCGTTCTACTAATTTTAATTGTTGCTGATAATGAGCAATACTGCTGGTTTCTAAGTCTAAATCAGCCAGTGCAACTTGGACATTAGTTTGAATTAAAGCAATGGGACTTCTCAGTTCATGGGAAGCATCAGCTGTAAATTGCTTGAGACGTTGGTAAGACTCCCCCACTGGTTCCATAGCTTTCCCAGACAGAAACCAACCACTCGCAGCTACTGACAACACCATTAACCAAATTCCTAAAGCCAAATCAAAAATCAACTGACGACTGGGTTTAGTGACTTCAAACCAAGGATGACTCACGCGCAGATATCCTAAAACCTGTCTTCCTATTTCTACCCGATGGGTCACTTGTCGCAGTAGTAGTTCTGAGTCTCCCCATCCTCCCATTCCCACCACACGGACAGTTTCACCCGTATTACTATGAATAGGAATATTTATAGGTTCCCAAAAAGTTGACCACCGTAATTCACCAGTGGGACTAAACCATTCTAGGTCAATGCGATCGTCTTCTGCTGTATCAGAATTATTCCGAAAACTCGCTTCTACATTCACGCGGAGTTTATCAGGTTGGAAGTTTACAGGTTCAATTACCAATGAACGCTCTACTACTTCCACTACATGATTTAATGTATCATCCACCCGTTCAACTAACGTATTACGAACATATAAATAAACCCCAGTGGCAAATAAGAGTAGTAAGATAGCAGTAACAGCAGTGTACCAAAGGGCAAGACGGCGACGGGTGGCTTGGAACATTAGATATGGGAACAGGTAACAGGGAACAGGTAACAGGGAAAATAAAGGCTGAAAGTCTTGTGGTATCTAAGTTTGATCTTAACTACTGTTGTTACCCAACTGACAATTGCTATATTTCCGCGTTGTTAATTATCTCTTAACCAAAACTCACTATATTACTTAAATTAATTGAGTTAAAGCATATTGCAGATAGATGAGGTACAAGATTTTCATAAAAAATCATCAAGTATTAAACGGGTTTTAATTCTGACTCCTTTGCGGGCGAAGCATTCGGGCAATCAGTTATCAACTTTTATCCAAAGCTATTTTCCGAATGCTTCGCCCCTACAACCCCTCCTTTAAATCTTCTCCAGCTTGCTGTGCAACATCTACTAGCCTCTAAAAATAATTATGCCAAAATCCAAAAAGACTAACCCTGCCATTAATTTAAGTGATGCACAATACTATATTAACCGAGAGTTAAGCTGGTTACAGTTTAATAGTAGAGTATTGCATGAGGCTTGTGATGAAAGGACTCCCTTACTAGAACGGCTCAAGTTTTTGGCTATTTTCAGTTCTAACTTGGATGAGTTCTTTATGGTGCGGGTCGCAGCCTTAAAGCAACAGGTAGAAGCAAAAGTCAATCTTTTAACTCCCGATGGTCGGACACCACAACAACAATTAGATGATATTCGGTCATACCTGGGTCCGGTAGTTACAAAACATAACGAACAGTTTGAGCAAGTTTTACAGCCATTGTTGGTTAATCAGGGAATTTACATTTTAGATTACATTGAATTAAATTCAAAACAACGTAGTTATCTGGATAATTATTTTAAAGAACAAATCTTTCCAGTTCTGACTCCTTTGGCTGTTGATCCGAGTCATCCTTTTCCTTATATTTCTAATCTCAGTTTGAATTTGGCTGTGGTGGTGAAGAATCCAGAAACGGAAGAAGAATTTTTTGCCAGAGTCAAAGTTCCCAGTGTTTTACCACGATTTTTACCGCTACCTTCGGAGTTAGGAATTCAAAACAACGGAAAACCCGTGTATTGGACAGGTGTACCTTTGGAACAAGCGATCGCACACAATCTAGAATACCTGTTCCCAGGCATGAATATTCAAGAATGTCACCCCTTCCGCATTACTCGTGACGCTGACCTAGAACTGGAAGAAGACGAAGCCGATGATCTTTTATTAGCCATTGAACAAGAACTCCGCAAACGTCGCATGGGTGGAACTCCCGTCAGGTTAGAAATTAAATCCCAAACACCAGAAGTATTACGTTGTCGGTTATTGCAAGATTTGGAATTAACCGAAAACGATATTTATCAAGTCGATGGTTTATTAGGACTGCGAGACTTGATGTATTTTATGGCTTTACCATTACCAGAACTCAAAGAACCACCACGTCAATCTGTTGTTCCCTACCGTTTACAACGTCTCAGAGAACCAAACATAGATCCCGATTTAGTGGAACTAGAAGAAGGCAGAGATTTCTTTTCTATTATTCGCGAAAAAGATTTGTTAGTACATCATCCCTATCAATCATTTTCCGGCACAGTAGAACGGTTTATTACTCATGCTGCTTGGGACCCAAATGTATTAGCTATTAAAATGACTCTTTACCGGACTTCCGGTGATTCACCCATAGTTAATGCTTTAATTGCTGCGGCTGAAAATGGTAAACAAGTTTCTGTATTAGTAGAATTGAAAGCCCGATTTGACGAAGAAAATAATATTTACTGGGCTAGACGTTTAGAAAAAGTTGGTGTTCATGTTGTTTATGGTTTAGTCGGACTCAAAACCCATAGTAAAATTGTATTAGTTGTGCGACGAGAAAAAGACCGGATGCGTCGTTATGTGCATATTGGAACTGGAAATTATAACCCGAAAACAGCACGATTATATACAGATTTAGGCTTGTTGAGTTGTCGTGAAGAATTAGGTGCAGATTTAACAGATGTGTTTAACTTCTTGACCGGATATTCTCTACAAAAATCCTATCGAGAAATCTTAGTTGCACCGGTGAATATGCGCGATCGCTTTCTGGAATTAATCAAGCGAGAAATCGAAAATGTCAAAAATGGATTTTCCGGTCGCATCGTTGCCAAAATGAACGCCCTAGTCGATCCTGAAATTATTGCAGCCCTATATGATGCCTCCCGTACTGGTGTGCAGATTGACCTCATTATCAGGGGTATCTGCTGCTTGCGTCCTGGACTCAAAGATATCAGTGAAAATATTCGTGTCATCAGCATTATCGGCCGATTTTTAGAACATTCCCGCATTTTTTACTTCTACAACAATAGTCAAGAAGAAATATATATTGGCAGTGCTGACTGGATGCGTCGTAATCTAGATCGTCGAGTGGAAGTTACCACTCCCATCAAAGACCAAGATATTGCTAAAGATTTGCAAGAAATCCTGGGAATTATGTTAGCTGATAACCGTCAAGCCTGGGAACTACAATCTGATGGCAGTTATATTCAAAGACGACCCTGCGATAATTGTCCAGAAGCCAATTCCCAAAAAACTTTCATGTCTATGGCATTACGTTCTACAAACATGACATAAATTTTGAGGACTTTAAAAAGTTGACTATACCTTAAAAATAGTATCAACTTATATTGTTTTATAAAAAGTTATTTTTTGGTGCAACCAGAAATATGACTTCATCATTTCTTCATAATAGAAATGCCATTATTCCCCCTCAAGGTAGAGTCAAAACTGACACCTCTTCTCATACACTATAAAAGCTCTTAGATGTAATATTTTGTAGCCGGGAATGTTAATGTTGTCCTGTGAGTCTTCTTCCTTGCGCGTTCTCTTAGTTGATGATCATGAATTAACTCGCTTAAGCCTACAACTAGCTTTTTCTTGCCAAGAAAATATCCAAGTCGTAGGTTTAGCTAGTAATGGTCAAGAAGCCATAGAAATGGTCAAAAGATCCAACCCTGATGTAATTGTTTTGGATTTACATATGCCAGTGATGGATGGTTGGTGTGCATCAGGTTATATTAAATCCATATCTCCCAATACTCAAATTTTGGCTTATTCTTCAATAGATGATAATTATTTACAGCAAACCAAAGCCATGCCTAATTTTGATGATGTTTGCAAAAAAGAAGCTCCCACAAATGAACTGATTGCTTTAGTTAGGCAACTAGGACTGCGTGCTGCCAAAAATTCATCTGTAGGATGAAAAATTATCCACTTTGAATTTTTGACAGGATTTGAGATTTTAGATTGAGTTTTACTGCTGATTACTGAATCATACTGTATATTTTTATATGACTTGAATCACCCAGCTATATCTATATTCTGGGTGAAAAGATATTTATACCAAACCAAAAATCGTCGGCTTAACAGTAAAATTACAGTTTGCCGACGTAATTTTTATTTCATACTTTGAACGGCTTAATTACTATCCGCTGCGGGAATTGTGCGTTTAAATTCATCAATTAAATCATCTAATTCTTCCAACGCTTGATTGACATCAACTCTCAACGTTCCCAGGTTCGGTTGTTCTAGTAGACTCAGCAAGTAGTCACGCTTGCTTTGTACTGATGCAATTCTTTCTTTGATGGTTTGCAGTTCCATTGTTGTATTCCCAATCTTTAACTATCTTCAATTAAAGTTAACGCAAAATCGGCTGAGGCTGATAGCGCATCTTGGCGTAAGCCACTGATAATAAAACTAAGATGTTAAGAAATTATACTCACCTCAGATCATGCTAGGCAAGATTTCTTTGGGAACACTCGGTTTAACTGTCGGTGGCATATTAATCATAGTCGGCTTTATCGCCTATGGTGCTGATAATGCTACTCTCAATCTCGTGGGATTTTTCTATGGTTTTCCTCTTTTCTTGGGAGGTTTAGCACTCAAAGCCAATGAACTCAAGCCTACACCCTTTAGTCAAACAACCACACCATCAATATTGGATCTCAGAAAACAGCAAGCGACTGTAACTCAAAACAAAATCCGCACGGATATTACACGCTTTTGCTATGGTCAAAAAGCACATTTAGATCGGGCGCTTGCTTATCTAGGTTTGAGTCCTAGCGATGAAGAAAGACCAATAGTAACTGGGTTAAGAGAAACAGAAGTTAATGGTGCTTATTCCTTAATTTTAGAATTTGATTCTCCTCAGATTCCCATAGATATTTGGCAGCAAAAACATGAAAAAATGACTAAATATTTTGCTCCTAATGTTGAAGTAAAAATTACACAGCCCGCTGAAAATAGAATTGAACTGGAGTTAATTAAAATTCAATAGGAATTTATCGGGATTGGGGATTGTTAAAGAGGCAGAAGGACGAAGGCAGGAGGCAGGAGGTAATCCCCATAAATAAATTTAGGGGATTTAATCAGGACGTATTTTTCCTTGCGCCGCGCGTCTCGGAAAAAATATTTTTATTTTTTGCATAAATAAATTTAGGGGCTTTAAACCCTTTTGGCAGAGAACAAAAATTGTATTTTCTTCCTTCTGCCTCCTGCCTCCTGCCCTCTGCCTTTCTTCGGTAATTGGAGATTAGAAAAAACCATTACCTATTACCCAATTCTTTATTTTTCTAAGCGCACTGCATACCACTGTAGATATTGACCAGGGCCAACGTCTAAGTCACAACTGGTATCAATTAAATATTTTGCTTGTTCTGATACTAATTTAAATTTCTGCACATCAGGAGGCAAGTCATCAAATGGCAGTTGCTGTAAAACATTTTCCAGTTTTTCTAATAACTCTGCTACTGTCAAAAATTGTTCTGGTTGGTTTGTTTCTAGAACAACAAAGTGTTCCTCTTGATACATTAATGGATTTGGCATTTTTTAATCTATTTATTAAAGTTATTAAAGGGTAATTAAATTTGTGTGCAGGAAGTCAGGAATCAAGGCAAGAATCAGAATTGATATAGCAGGGAACTCTTAACAGGGAACTCTTAACAGGGAACAGAGTTGAAAGTCTTTTAGTGTATGGATTTTTGACGTTAATTGTGTATCTCATTCAAGTGCATACCGCTATAACTGACCTAATTAAGATGGATAAACTGGTAAAGTAAAATGAAACCATGCACCACCTTGAGGTGCGGAGTCTACCCAAATTTGACCATAGTGCGCTCTGACAATACGTTGACATAAAGCCAGACCAATTCCGTAACCATCTGTTGCTTCATCTCTTTGTAGACGGAAATGATTTTCAAAGATGCGATCGCGGTTTTCTTGAGGAATACCAGGGCCAGTGTCACCAATACTAAATTGGACTTTTTGGGTAGTACGGTGCAGTCCAGCCAAGCTAATCATGCCACCAGCGGGTGTATATTTAATAGCATTATCTAAAAGATTTACCAACACTTGACGAATGCGTTCTGGATCTGCATAGACACGGGGTAAATCATTGGGAATATCAGTTTCTATTTTTTGAGATTTAGCAATGTAGCGATCGCGCAATTCCTCCAAAACCTCCAAACAAAGTTTACCTAATTCCAGCTTTTGTGGAACAATGGGAAACTCTGTGTCATGACCACGACCAACTTGTAACAAGTCGGCTATCATTCGATCAATTATGCGCGTTTGATTTCGGGCTTGTTTTAATAAATGGGCTGTCATCGCTGGTTTGAGACGCTGAAATTCTCCCATTTCTACATTATAGTTAGATTGCAGAGTTTCTATAGCTATAGCCGTAGCTGTCAAAGGATTGCGGAGGTCATGTGCTAACATCGACATCACTCGATCTTTAAATTGTAGCTGTTCTTGAAGTTTCTCTTTTTCCTGCTTCAAGTGAAAAATTTCATCCGAAAGCCTAATCAACTCAGCAGAAACAGCCACAGAACGGATTGTAGACTGAGGAGATGTTCCCCGCCCATCCTCTTCTCTACGTTCTTGTAAATCTTCCTGTAACTTTAAGAAAGCGTCTACAGCCGTTTGCCATCGAGGCCACCAGTTTTTTAATTCGGCTATGATATTACTGCCAGCTAGAGTTTGCTGGGGTTCAGGATGAATTTTGATTAAAGCTGGCGTGGCTATTAATTTAAAATGTTCCGCCAAATATGGTTGTTGCCCAACATCAATAATTTGAAGCTCAAAACTATACTCAGCCTCTAATTCTTTTAAATAAGCACGAATTCGCTGTACCTGTTGGCGGGACTTTGGCCGTCCATCGACAAACAACAGCAGCTGGAGTGGGGCTTCAGAATAGATCGGCTGATCCTGGGAAACTTTCATGTAATCGTGTTTCAACACTGGTAACAACCTGGCAACGCTTTCTTTGAAACTAAGAGTATGGCTTGCGCCTCTCTCGGCAATTCAGGAATTTAGGAGGAAAAAAAGAATAAACCCTTAACTATCAATATCAAAAGTCATTCAATTAGTTTCTCCAATCTGCAACGGAGGCGAGAGTATCACCCGTTACCCACTCAGGGGAAAGTAAAATAAACTGACAGTTGTTGATAGTTGTTGTTTTCTTCCAATTTAATATCTATTTTAGATTTTCATCCTCCTATTCTGATCTGCATTTCTGAAATGAAAAAAATCTTGTTGGGACTTTTGCTTCCTTTTTCACTAATTTCCACCCCTAGCTTCACCTCAGCTATGGAATATAAGTCTCCATTTGCACTAAGTCAAAATTTGGCTTCAGAACAAGAGACTGATAGATTTTATACCACGGCAGCAAGGCTAGTACAGCAGCAGATTTATTTAATTGCTCGACTTGAGCAAGCACTTAACAATCCAGACCCCAACAAAATGAGAGCCGTTCGGGGGCAATTAACTATTAATACTTATTCTGTAGAAAGTTTTCTCAAACGTCAGTACCCAAATCCCAAAACTTTGTGTACTGCAAAAGGAGAGGTTTCTCAACAGTCTTCTTTACCTATGCAGTTAACTGAGTCCCAATCACAAATTTACTGCTCTTTGTACACTTCTAACCAGGAATTATGGAAGTTATCCCCGGTTATAGATCAGTTATTGTCTCGACGAGGTGAGTTAGCCTTGGTTAGACCTCTACCTTTAGTTTCTGGACAACGAAAGTCAGATCCGGTACTTTCTGTGGCACCAGTTCAGCGTCCTGATCTTGACAAACTAGCCACAACTTTTGTTAGTAGAGAACCAAATATTACTTCATCTCCAGTACCAGTAGTTGGTAATGTGGGAAAAAAAGCCATAGCGAACTATGTAGCACCCATCCAACCAGCTATTGGTGTACCAGAAGAGACTATTTTTACTCTCAAAACTGCTGATCAAATGTTGAAAGCAGCCCAAGCAGCATTTCCCCAAAATACTAAATTTATTAATCCTCAAGCAGACGCAGCGATACTTGATCGATTTGCTTACGACATTGATCCCCAAGAAACACAAATCTACGCTCCGTTTTTGGCATTGTCTAACACGGGAATTTTTCGAGTTTTACCTGATTCAGCCTACCGTCATCAGCCTAATACTCTCCAAAATAGATTACTACCAAAAGTTAGTGAGCGTTATCCTTTTCCTGTTGTGGGTGAGGTTAAGGGTGATTTTACTCCCAGTTTAGCATTGAAAATGATGGGTGATAACTTTCAGTTAAGCCATCAAGGAATAGATTATGGCTTCATGATCGATGTGGGTGAGATACCCTTAGAAAAATTGGATGGGAGATTACAAGGCGTTTCTGCACCTATTAGAGATTTATTCCGTAATTACCAGCCGCCGAAACAGTTAAAAGCCTTACAAATAGACAGACAGCGGTTTTTAACAGGGAAAGATCAGAAGTGGTCACAAAATCAAATATTGTTGGCGAGTGCAAAAGCCAGATTAAATCATACCTATGTAGTGCGATCGCTCCAATTCCAACTCCCAGAAATCATCTTAAATCCTCAACCCATTTCCCCACAAAATAGCCGTATTAGGCAGCAATTAGGACCAATACCCAGCAGCGATACCATCATCGCCTTCCGCGCCGTGCGTAGCCGTCCAGACGGCAGCTACACCATTTTGTGGCGAGTCCTCAACCAATTACCAGCACCACAAATTGAAGACTTAGAAAATTATGTGCAGTAGGAGAGGAGTTCAGGAGGCAGAAGGCAGAAGGCAGAAGGCAGAAGGTAATTTATTCTCCCCCATCTCCCCCATCTCCCTCATCCTCCCCATCTCCCCCATCCTCCCCATCTCTCCCATCCTCCCCATCTCCCCCATCTCCCCATCTCCCCCATCTCCCCATCTCCCCTGCTCCCTGCTGATAAAATGCTAGGGTAGAAAAGGAAACTTGACTTTTAATTTCCTGTGTTGTCTTCTAAACGTCCAGCTATCTTTCTAAGTATGGCTGTTTTACTATCTTCCTTAACAGCCTGTTCTAACAGTCCTGCGTCCAAAAATTTGGAGCAATCTTTAGCAGCAGACCCCGCGCTGCAAAATAACCCTACAGTTTTTGGACAAACCAAGAATCAAGGAATCTCAACTACACCTACAGTTCAGTTACCTCAAGACTTTCCTAAAGAAATTCCTATCTATCCCAATGCCACATTACAAGAAATTAAACCTGATAATAATTCAGAAAATTCAGAACCAAAAACTATAACTCGCTGGCAAAGTTCCGACCCCAGCAATTTTATCACCAGCTTTTACCGAAATCAGTTTCAAAACAAAAACTGGCAGATTTTACAACAACCAAAAGATGATATAGAAGGCACTTTTGAAGTAAAGCAAAATAACTTATTTTTAAAAGTAACAATTCAACCAAAATCAGTTACTAACACGACATCCAATCAAGCCCAAACTGCAACTGAATTATTAATTGAATACTTACCTAATAAAATTGCCATCAATCAACCCACCATTAATCAACCTAATTTAAATCAAAACTTAAATCAAAACTCTAGTGAAATTCCCCAACCGGGTGATCCACAGTTTATTGGACCTATCATACCCAACGCAAATGTAGTCCAACAACCAGTTATCCCAACAAACACATCTGAACCTCAAGAATTTAGTGACTTAAATCAAGCACCACCAGAATGGCGAAAACAGATTCAAGATTTAGCAACATTGGGTGTATTGTCAATAGAACCAGACAAAACTAAACCCAACTCTAATTCTACAAATAACCAATTTCAACCCAATCAAATCATTACCCGTAGAGAATATGCTCGTTGGCTAGTTGCTGCTAATAATGCCATGTATGCTAATAATCCTGCCAAGCAAATTCGTCTAGCATCAGCAAATGATCAACCTGCTTTTAGAGATGTTTTACCTAAAGATCCTGATTTTTCCGCTATTCAAGGATTAGCAGAAGCAGGATTAATTCCCAGTTCTTTAACTGGAGACACGACAGCGGTTTTATTTCGTCCTGATGCACCCTTAACAAGAGAACAATTGTTATTGTGGAAAGTCCCGTTAGATACTCGTCAAGCCTTACCTGTTGCTAACTTAGAAGCCGTTAAGCAAACCTGGGGTTTCCAAGATACAGAAAAAATTGACCCTAAAGCACTCAGAGCAATTTTGGCTGATTTCCAAAGTGCTGAACAATCAAATATTCGGCGGGTGTTTGGGTATACAACATTATTCCAACCCAAAAAAGCTGTAACTCGCGCTGAAGCTGGTGCAGCTTTGTCTTATTTCGGTATTCAGAGTGAGGGAATTTCAGCAACTGAGGCTTTGAAATTAAAGAGTTAAAACCAGAATATAGGACATCGTATTTTGGATTCACAGGGAACAGGGAACAAACAATAAAAAAATGTCCTCACAATTGCGGCTACTGCTATATTTACAGCTTCATATATTCTTTATAATACACCACTAATTATAAAGTTAAGGTAAATCTCAGGGTTTTCATTGAATTCAGATCCTGTTTAATGAATCTTTTGACATAAATTAAATATAATTACTTAAGTTGACTGAATAAGTTGGACTCAGCACAAGCTTGTAAAAAATACTAAAACTAAAAACTGCAAAAACACTTAGGCTACAAGCATCATAATTCTCAAACTTTCTTGCATAAATTTCTAATCACTCAAAAAATAATCTGTAGATTTACTAACCTCTACAGATTTATATACGTGCAAGATTCACAAAAAATACAAGGAATTTAATGATCATGAAAAAACAAGTTGTAGCGGCTGGTTTTGTCCTCGTTTCTTTCATGTTGCCACTAAAAGCTTCGGCGGTAACTTTTAGCAATTTTTATGTATTTGGCGATAGTCTTTCAGATACAGGCAACATTTTTAATTTAACTCAAAATTTAGGGGGTTTACCCCCAAGTCCACCCTACTTTGACGGACGTTTTTCTAATAATAAAATTTGGGTAGATTACCTGGGAGAAAATCTAAATTTAACGCCTACTCCATTCACAAATTTAGGTCTTCCTCCTTACAATACGACTACCTTGAACCAAAGTATTAACTTTGCTATTGGTGGTGCCAACTCTGGTTCAGGTAACGCTGTTGTTCCTAATCCGCGATTACTAGGAGTATTAGAACAGGTTGGTTTGTTTACCCAGCCATTCCTAGCCACGAATCAACTGCTTGATCCCAATGCGTTATATGCTGTGTGGGGAGGTGGCAATGATTATCTGTTTGGTGGGAGTAATACTACTAATCAAACAGTCCAAAATTTATCAACAGCAGTAGATTTTTTAGCTTCATCTGGGGCTAAAAATATCATGGTATTTAATTTACCAGATTTGGGTAAAACTCCGTTCGCCTTAGCCAACCAAAAATCCCAATTTTTCACTGATTTAACAATTGACCATAACAATAAATTAGCAGCCAGCCTAAACTTATTTACAAGCAACATACCTGACATTAATCTGATTAATGTTGATGTATTTTCCCTATTTAATCAAGTTGTAAACAATCCTGGAGAATTTGGTTTTACAAACGTTACTAGTCCTTGTGTTGTAGGTCCATTGACCAATATAATCAGTGTATGTAGTAGTGATCAACAAAACAATTTTCTGTTTTTTGACGGCTTACATCCCACATCAAATGCTCATCGTCTCATAGCAGATGCAGCACTTTCCGCAATCTCAGCTAAATCTGTTCCTGAATCTTCAGCAGCTTGGGGACTGTTGGGGTTGGGAGTGTTGGGTGTAACAGGAGCTATTAAACGTAAACAAAAGGCTTTTAATTCAGCAAATCTGGTTCTTGCTGCACAATCATCTCGTACAACGGTTGAAAGCTAAACCAACCCAACTCATGAGAACCTACCTGAGAGTGGGTTAAGCTTGCATATTCTGGTTTGATAAGATGGGGTTTCCCTGCGGCTTCAGCTAGTAATTGTGCTTGACAAGAACGTTCCATTGTAATGAACCACCAAGCTGCCTCATCAACTGTTTTACCGACGGTGAGTAAGCCGTGGTTCTGGAGAATAATAGCTTTGTTTTTACCTAAAGTTTGGGAAATACGTTCACCTTCTTTTGGGTCAAGAACAACACCTGTGTAGTCTGCAAACAGGCTATGGTCTTCGTAGAAAGCGCAAGCATCTTGGGTAATGGGATCAAGAAGACGACCAAGGGTAGACCAACTTTTTCCGTAGATAGAATGGGCATGGGCAGCAGCTATTACATCAGGACGTGCGGCATGAACTTGAGAATGAATAGCAAAAGCTGCCCGATTTACTGGGCTGTCACCATAAATAACTTCACCATTCTGGTTAACTAAAATCAGGTCACTAACTCGAATTAAACCAAAATGGACACCAAAAGGGTTAACCCAAAAGTGTTCTGGGTTTTCTGGGTCGCGGGCTGTAATGTGACCAGCAATACCTTCATCAAAACCAAACCGGGAAAATAAACGGAATGCAGCTGCTAGACGCTGCTGAAGATGTAGCCGTTGTTCTGCAACAGAATTAAAGGTTGGTATTTGGAGGATATTTTTATTTGGTTGAGATATAACTTGCATATAATTCGGATGTTTAATGGAAAGTAGACTATATTTTTACAATACAACAGAATACTGGAAAAGGAATGGTGGTGCAAAAGCATACCTGTTTTGGGATAATTAAGACTGAAAAATCAATACTTAAAATATAATTTTGGTGTATTTATATTGCTTTGATATTGACAAATCGCGATAAATAGCTAGGTTAAAATTGAAAACTATATTGATGGTGAAATCAATGTAAAACCATTAACTTCTCCTAAGATATTACTCTGACCTAAATTCATTTTTTCCAAAGTTTCACTATCCACCAATAGATTAAATTTCTTAGACCACATCTCCTGTAAAACCGAAAAAGGAACAGCAATAACCTGACAATCACTATAAAAATCTAAACTAGGACGACTATAACTAAAAGAAGTATAAATTGTTTTTCCCGCTGGAATATGTTGACGAATTAATGCCGCAACTGGTTTAACTGGAAATGCTTCATTTAACTCCCATATCCAAGAATTTGAACTCATTAACAGCAATAAAACCAAATACATTCCTCCAAATAAAACCGGAATAAAGTTACGTTTTTTCTTGATAACTAACCATGTAGTAATACCCATACTAATTGCTAAAACAATACTCATGGTAATTAATGTAGTTTGTGGGTCAGCCAAACTAAAATAAACACAACCTCCTAAACCAGCAACAGTTAAAAAAGCAAAAAATCCTCCCAGAGATTTGAAATTAAACTTTCTTTCTTGCCAAATTTCACTCAAATTAACGCCAATTGCTAAAGCTAAAAATGGATATATAGGCATTACATACCAGGGGAGTTTTGTATTCATAAATGAGATAGTCCCAAGGTAAATTACTGTGCCGATAATAATTAAACGACTCCAAGCAGTATGTCGTTTGTTCCAAGCTAAATATAACCCTCCAGGCAAAAATAATAACCAAGGAAAACCATATTTAAGTATTTCTATGAAATAGAACCAAATAGGGCCAGTATGACCTTCTACAGATTCCGTCAGTCTGGCAAAAGTTTGTGATTGCAAATTTATTTGTAAAAAATTCTCTCCATAATGTAGCCATTGGGCTATGTACCAAGCAATAGGTAAAGCATTGCCTAATAATATTCCTATCCATAAATATAAATTTTTAAATAAATAAAACTGTCTATTGAGTAATATAAATAAACCAGCAATTCCCCCCAGCAGTAAAACTATCATGCCTTTGGTAAGAGTAATTAATCCTAAACTCAAACCAATTCCTAAAGCATAAATTCTCTGCTGATGGGATTTTAAGATAGAAAATAATAACAACAAAAAAAATGTAATTACTGCACCATCTAACATTGCTAGTCTGCCATGACGCACGACAGGTAACATGGTCATGTAAACTAAAGCAGTAAATAATGCTGGTAAACTTTGGTTAAAAACTAAATTTCCTATTGAGTAAAGTAAAGGTACACCTAACGCAGTTAATAATGCACTTGGTAAGCGTGTTGTCCATTCATTTACACCTCCTAATGAATAAGCAACAGCAATTAACCAATGTATTAAAGGTGGTTTATTATGATATGGTTCACCTCCTAAAGTTGGATAAAGCCAAACCATTTTATCAACGGGGTGACGATAAATGTCACGGGCAACTTGGGCAATAGTACCTTCATCCCAATCTCGTAAAGGCAAATTTCCTAAACATATTAACCACAGGAATAAAGATGCAAATAACAATCCTAATAACCAATATTTATTCCTCATATTTATCAATTAATTAATGGCAGAAATTTCATTATATTTGTGACGGTTTTTAATGTTTTTAATTCTGGTATATCTGGTTTAATTTTTTCGGCTATAGCTAATGGTTTTTCAGCTTTTCTTGGTTGAAAGCTATACAAATGTATAAAGCTTAAGTAAGTCCATAAATAAGGATTTTGACTATCATATTTAGTTAATTCTGTTAAATTCTGGATTAATTCTGAGGCTTTGCGCTGTAACAGTTGTGATAAAACTAAACTATAACGCCAATTGAGGTTATTTGGTTCGTTTTGCAAATAATAATTAGCTGCAAGTTCAATTTGTTTTAAATAATCTAGAGTTGGATCATATTGATTGAAGTTATCTATCTGCTCAAATATATTTTCTAATTTACCATTTTGTAATTCTGGTGCTAATTGTGAGATGCGGGAAACTAAATCTAAAGGTGGTGATTTTTCTATGTTTCCTTCATCTGTGACATTTACCGTTACATCTTGAATATTTAAGGGTGTGATTTTGCTATTTCTTCTATCTAGATATAAAGCAGAAAGTTGATATTTACCTAAAGGTAGTGTTTTGGGAATAAATGTAGATAAATTCTCAATTACTCTAAAAGTTCCTTGGGGATGGCATTTAAAACCACAGTATAGATTTCCCAGTGCAATCGCATGATCATGATACCATGAAAATTGCTGATTTTTCCATCTCAATAGTAATAACCCATTCTGCAATTCATCCCATTTACCTGTCATTTCATAAGTAACAGGATTATTGTTTTCTCTGATTAATTGATTAGAAATTTGAACTTTATCTAGAGCAAATTCTTGTTCAATAGTGTTTATTTTTTGAATTACTACATCGGGATTTTTTCGATGATATAATTTGAGTGTATCATTATTTGGTAATTCCCACTTAGCTTGTAAGCTTAAATCAGGAGCAGATTCAACTAAAGATTTTAATTTGCGTTTAACTTCTCCTTTTTCTCCTGGTTGTTCTGGTTCGTTATCTCTGGTGATATACCAGGAAAAATACTGTAAATCTTGGTTAATATCAGCTAATTTTGTGGTTAATTTTCTCCCATGTACACGAAAATCTGCTAATTTACCGTAATAATCTAAAGTGAATTCGTTTATTTGCGGTGTAGAAACCGGAATTATCCCCAAAGTTGATCGTAAATAGGGAGTTGTTTGGTTAATTTTATCTATTAATTGAGAAAGGGGATATTTTTTAGCGTCATCGTTGGGTAAATGCTTTCCTCCCCATGCTTGTATTAAGGGTAAAGTAAACAAGTTATTCAATAATACTATGATGCTTAATCCTAAAGTTATTAACCTCAGTTTATCAAAGCTGATATTTTTTATTAGATGGAAGAAATAAGCTAAAATTAAACTGATGATGGGAAAAACTGGGAGAATAAATCTAATATCTTTATTTGTACCCAAAGTGCAAAGTATGTAACTGCTAAAGAGGAAAATTAATAACCAGATTAAACCAGACTTCCCCAAACTTTGTTTAATTGCATCTTGAGAAAATTTATGTTTAATTAAATAAACTAATAAAATTCCTAAACTCACGCATAATATTGGTAAACCTACTGTTTCTGGTACAAGTTGCGGATAAAATATCCATCCAGCAATAGTAGTTGCAGCCGGATCACCTTCCCGTTTTCCCACACTGTTAGCGTGTAAAGCTGAAGTGATAATTGTTAACCAATTGACACTATACCAAGAACCACAAATTAACCAAGCGGAAATTAAAGATAAACCTGATTGAATTAGTTTAATAAATTTGCGGTTTTTGATAAAGGTAATTAATGTCCAAATTCCAGGAATGAAAAGAAAAAGAAATCCTGTGGGTTTAGCCAACATGATTAACCCTATTCCTAATCCCAAGATAAAAGTTAATATCCATGATATCCAACCAGTGTAACTATTTCTCCAAATTGTTAAAATGGTAAATGTGAAAATGACGATGGCTGTTAAACCATAATCTAATAAATAATCTGTTCTGACAATTCCCAATATAGGAAATAGTAAACAAAAAATGCTGGCAGTTATAGATATTTGGCGATTTTTAAATAAATATTTTCCTAAATGATATACAGATAATATAATTATTGCTGAATACAATAAATTAACTAAACTTGCTTGGTCGTATCCCTGACCAAACAGAAATAAAAAGGGAACTGTACAAATATATACAAAGGGAGCGCGATAACTAGGGGTTAATTGCCACAGAGATAACCACCATTCTCCTGAGAATAAATTAAAATTCTCAAAGATGCGATAATGACTTAATGCTCCTGTTAAATGTGCGCTTTGATCATGGGCTGGGATAGAATTATCTAATAAAAACCAAGTTCTATCTATAACTAATGCTACTAACCAAATTAATAATAGTATGAGATAATCTTTTTTAGATTTAGTATCATGGAAATCATTCATATTTACAGGAACACAAATTTTTACTAGATTAAATTATCTATGTGCTGAAAAAAATTTCTATTTCAATAACTAAACTGGAGTTACTGAATTAGAAGATGAAATTCAACAATTTTTGTTTTCAAAATCTGATTTTTCTGGGTAAAACTAATTCATAGTTTCATTCAGAAATGCCACAAAATTATGGTTTTATAGAAGCTGTTGTGGATTCAACAAAGCTAGATTAAAAACTTTGTAGAAATTATCAATTATTGTGAATCAGCCCATCTATTCCCTGGTTATCCCCATTTACAACGAAGAAGAAAATATTACAGAAATGTATAGCCGTCTAATTAATGTTATGGAACAATTAGACGGTGATGTTGAACTAATTTTAATTGATGATGGTAGTTGCGATCGCTCTTTGAGTATGATCCGCGAACTCCATCATCATGATAGTCGAGTACGTTACCTGAGTCTAGCTAGAAATTTCGGTCATCAAGTCGCTGTCACAGCAGGTTTAAACTTTGCCCAAGGCAAAAGCATCATTGTTATGGATGCTGACTTACAAGACCCTCCAGAATTAATTTTAACCATGATTGACAAATGGCATGAAGGATATCAAGTTGTTTATGCCCAAAGGATCTCACGTCAAAAAGAAAGCTGGCTAAAACGCTTTACTGCATATCTTTTTTATCGTCTTCTCAAGCGTTTGGCTCAAGTTGATATCCCTGTGGATACGGGAGACTTCTGTTTAATGGATAGACAGGTGGTAGATATCCTCAATGCTATGCCAGAACGTAACCGCTACATTCGTGGTTTACGTGCTTGGGTTGGTTTTCGACAAACATCCGTACTTTTTGAAAGAAATCCCCGTTATGCTGGGGATGTAAAATATACTTTTACCAAGTCTTTTTCTTTGGCAATTGATGGTATTATTTCTTTTTCCAAAGTTCCCCTCAGAGTAGCTACTTATTTAGGGCTTTTATCCGCTACTATTGCTTTAATCATGATATTACTAGTGCTTTATTGGCGGATATTTGCACCAGTATCTCCCTTAATAGGCTATACATTAATTACAATTGCCATGTTTTTCTTAGGTTCTGTACAGTTAATTTGTATTGGTATTTTGGGTGAATATATTGGTCGGATATACGAAGAAGTTAAGGGTCGTCCTCTTTATACGCTTAAGGAAACTGGAGGTTTTACAAAAACTTGATCTACTTAGCTTAGAGTCCTGATTTTTTCATAAGTAATTGCTCTTGTTATTTATCCGCAAATCAGAATTAAAATAATCAGGTAATATCAGTGACTCCACCAGAATTTAGTTTACTGCTCATATCAGTCCTCATCAGTGTGGCTGGACAATTTTTATTAAAAATGGGCGCGTTAAAATTAGGTAAAGTTCATGCTGGGAACTTTTTTAGCCTAATTTTCAACATTATCACCATACCAGAGCTTTTATTAGGACTTACCTGTTACGGTATTGGTGCGATCGCTTATATCCTACTATTAACAAGAGTTAACCTTAGTGTTGCTGCTCCTGCTGTATCCGTTGGTTATATCTTTTCTGTATTACTGGGTTACTTTATTCTCAAAGAACCTATTCCTCTACTCCGTATTGTAGGATTAGGTTTAATTGTGATGGGAGTGATATTAGTAGTCTGGCGAAAATAACTTCAAAATAGGAATTATTTATTGTCGTTGACAAACAACTTCATTATCTATTGATAAAATTATTTTTTGCATCCAGGAACAGTATCTCTATTAACGAATAAATAGGGCTTGATTATGGAAAGATATGATCAGTCGCTTTTTCTTATCCATCTATTGGATAAAATTTCTAAAACAATAATATTGCATCTAAAAATTTAATTTTTTCTTTAAAATGTAGGAACAAAGTTTAGAGGTAAAATATACATTAATAGTAATATTACTGATAGATTGTGCCGTTATTTTAGGATAGATACTCTATTCTTATGGACTATTTCTGTGGAATAATCATTGATTCAATATCCTACTGTGTTGACAAAAGTACAAAAGTCAGAGATTCATTACTTAAAGGTTGTCGTGAAATGTTAAATACTCAGATTTTAGGGAAATAAGTATAATTTTTCCACCTAAATTTCGGATTTTCTGTAACTTTGTATCGCAATTTTCATGATTACTAGTAAAACATTGAGTATCTAATATTTAGACAAAATGTGTTATAACCTACCGTCAGAAACATGACTGATGGTTCAACCCCAAGGAGATATATAGTGGAACACAATAAGTCGTTTTTTTGGCCGCAGGGAATATTAATTACATTACTTTGCTTAACTGGTACTGTAGGCATTGGTTTTATGATGCTTGTAAAACCAACTATCTCTGACGCGCGAAGTCGTTTCAATATCGGCAATAATGATATCGCTGCTAACGTAGGCACTCAACAACGGATTGAGGCTTTTAAGGCGACAATACTCACAAGTTGGCAGCAAGAAGCGCAAGCAAAAGGTATTAATACTGATGTGCCATCACGTTTTCAAGGTGAAACAATTAAAGCCGTAACACTCCCCTCAGATCAGAAAGTGATTGCACTCACCTTTGATGATGGACCTTGGCCGAAAAGCACGGCGCAAATCCTTGATATTCTCAAAAAAAATCATATTAAAGGTACATTTTTTGTTCTTGGGCAGAATGTAAAAAATTATCCAGATTTAACTAAACGAATAGTTGCTGAAGGCCATTCTATTGCTAATCATACCTGGCATCACTGGTATCATCAAATGAATCCGCAAACTGCGGCTTTTGAAGTTGCTAATACTACAGATATTATTTTTAAAACTACAGGTGTAAAAACAGGTTTGTTTCGCCCACCAGGTGGAATTATGACTAACGGAGTAGCAGGTTACGCCAGAAGTAATAAGTTTGCCATTATTATGTGGTCTGCTGACTCAACAGACTATTCTCGTCCTACTGTACCAAGATTAATCAACAATATTTTCAAGTCAGCAAAACCCGGTGGTATTGTATTAATGCATGATGGCGGTGGCGATCGCACTCACACCGTCAAAGCCTTGCCAGAAATTATTAATAAATTCCGCAAACAAGGCTATGAGTTTGTAACTATTCCAGAAATGCTAGAAATGCAAGATAAACATCAACAGTTACTGGCTAAGAAGAAGTAGTCAGGAGGCAGAAGGCAGAAGGCAGAAGGCAGAAGGCAGAAGGCAGAAGGCAGAAGGCAGAAGGCAGGAGTTCAGGAAGAAGAAAGAATTAATTTTCCTCCCCATCTCCCTCATCCTCCCCATCTCCCCCTGTCACCTGTCACCTGTCACCTGTCACCTAACTAAACAGAACTTAACTCTTTACTTACCTTCTCAGTTTCAGCATTAGCTTCTGGACTGTCGGCTTCTGAAGGTGGTACAACTTGCCAGAATTTAGGAAGATATTCTGACCAATTTTGTAAAATTAGTTGTGCTTTCGGTGAACCAGTGCGATCGCCATGAGCTTTAATCAAATCATGCAGTTGTTTTGCACCGGCTTCCGTTACCACTCGCTGAATTTTGACAATAGCCTTATTAACTAATTCAGGGAAAGTACCATCTTCATCTAAGAAGTAACCCAATCCTCCAGTCATACCAGCACCAACGTTGCGGCCGACTTTACCCAGAACTACAACTACACCACCGGTCATGTATTCACAGCAGTGATCACCAGCGCCTTCAATTACCGCTGTACCTTTAGAATTACGCACAGCAAAGCGTTCGCCGGCTAAACCGTTGGCAAATAATACACCACCAGTCGCACCGTAAAGACAGGTATTGCCAACAATCACATTTTGTGATGGGTCATAGTTAGCATTTGCTGGGGGTTTAATGATGATTTCTCCCCCGTGCATCCCTTTACCTACATAGTCGTTAGCTTCCCCGGTCAAAGCGAGGGTTAAACCAGGCAGATTAAACGCGCCAAAGCTTTGTCCAGCACTACCTTGGAAATTCAGGTTAATTTGACCTTCAAAGCCACTATCACCGTATTGGGATGCGATCGCCCCTGCTAATCTTGAACCTACTGTTCTATCGGTGTTGACGACTGTAAAAGTCTTGCTGATGGTCGATTGATTGCTAATCGCGGCTTGAATATCCGGATCAGCTAATATTTGGTCATCTAACACAGATCCATTGCTGTGAACTTCTTCGTGTTCCAACCAGCTACGGTTTTGTTTTGCGTCTGGTAGCTTAGTTAAGCAGTCTAAGTTGATGGATTGGGTTTTAGCCAGGTTCACATCAGAACGCACTGTTAACAAATCTGCCCTACCAGTCAATTCGGTTAAAGATCGATAACCTAGTTTAGCTAATAAACTGCGAACCTCTTCGGCGACAAAATAGAAGAAGTTAACAACATGGTCTGGAATACCTGTAAAGCGTTGACGCAACTCTTCTTTCTGAGTGGCTACACCCTTGGGACAAGTATTTAAATGACACACCCGTGCCATAATACAGCCTTCAGCAATCATGGCGATAGAACCAAAACCAAACTCTTCGGCACCCATTAAGGAAGCAACCAGAATATCCCAGCCACTCTTGAGACCACCATCAACTCTTAAAATCACGCGATCGCGTAATCCATTTTCCATCAACACCCGATGCACTTCACTTAATCCGAGTTCCCACGGACTACCAGCGTGTTTAATTGAACTTAAAGGAGATGCACCAGTACCGCCATCATGACCAGAAATTTGGATAATATCAGCATTAGCTTTCGCCACACCAGCTGCGATCGTACCAATCCCAATTTCCGCTACTAATTTCACAGAAACCTGTGCTTTAGGGTTAATTTGATGCAAGTCAAAAATCAACTGCGCCAAATCTTCAATCGAGTAAATATCATGGTGTGGTGGTGGAGAAATCAAAGTCACACCGGGCTTAGAACGGCGCAACATCGCAATATAAGGACTTACTTTAGGACCTGGTAACTGTCCACCTTCCCCTGGTTTTGCACCTTGAGCGATTTTGATTTCGATCTGTTTGGCGCTGGCTAAATATCCCGGTGTGACACCAAAACGACCAGAAGCCACTTGTTTGATGGCGCTGGAAGCAGTATCACCATTTCTCAACCCGTTTAAATGTGGCAGAGTGGGTGAATGTCCTGTTTCGTCAACATCATTTAATACTTTGTAACGAACTGGATCTTCGCCACCTTCACCAGAGTTAGATTTACCACCAATGCGATTCATGGCGATCGCTAAAGTTTCATGTGCTTCCCGTGACAACGCACCTAAAGACATTCCCCCAGTACAGAAGCGTTTAGCAATCTCGCTGACTGACTCTACTTCTTCAATCGGAATAGATGGACGTTCGCTGTGGAAATCCAGCAAATCCCGTAACGCCGTTGCTGGTCTACCTTGCAAATACTGTTTGTAAACTTCGTAATGGTCATATTTCTTACCATCTACAGCCTTATGCAGCGCCTTCACCAGTTCCGGGCTATTGCTATGATATTCACCACCGGGACGGTACTGAACAAAGCCAAGGTTTTCTAACTTCTTAGCAGTCAATTCCGGGAAAGCCTTACTGTGGAAACAAAGCACCTCTTGTGCAAGTTCCTTGCAACTTAATCCACCGATACGGGAAGTTGTGCCTCTAAAACCCAAAGCCAACAAATCCCCACCGATACCGATAGCTTCAAAAATTTGTGCTGCTTGATAGCTAGAAAGCAGAGAAATTCCCATTTTGGAGAGAATTTTCAACAAACCCGATTCTACAGCTTGACGATAATTTGCGATCGCCTGTTCTAGAGTCAGAGTATTAATTTTCCCCCTTTCCATAAACTGTTGCGTTTTCGGATCAGCCCACCAATCCCGCACAGTATCCAAAGCCATATAGGGACAAACCGCACCAGCACCATAGCCCAACAAACAAGCAAAATGATGGGTACTCCAACATTGGGCGGTGTGAACAACCAAAGAAGTTTTCATCCGCACACCTTCGCGGATCAAATAATGGTGAACCGCACCAATCGCCAACAAAGGGGGAATATAAGTGTATTCAGCACTGATACCCGCTTCTTTGCCCCCCTCAACGGTTGGGGGGATCTTATCACTCAAGATCAAAATTTTCGCACCAGCCCGCACAGATTCCGCTGCTTGTCTCTGCAAAGCTTCCACTGCCGCTTTTAAACCCTCTGGACCAGCAGCAATAGAAAACAAAGTTGACAACTCAGCAGTCGCAAAACCAGACAACTTAATTGCAGCCAACTCAGTCTCCGTCAACACCGGCGAATCTAACTTGAGTTTGCGAGCGTGTTCTGGTTTCGGTTCTAATAAATTACCCCTTTCACCCAGTTCCACCGTCAAAGACATCACCAGCTTTTCCCGCAAAGGGTCAATCGGTGGGTTTGTTACCTGAGCAAACCGCTGTTTAAAATAGTTATATAGCAGGTGTGGTTTTTCTGATAACACCGCCAAAGGAATATCATCTCCCATGCAGAAAGTCGGTTCTGCACCAGCATTAGCCATTGGCTGAATCACCATTTCCACATCTTCCGTGGTGTAGCCAAAAGCAATTTGTTGTTGGAGTAAAGTTTGTTTTTCTGGTAAGTCAGTGGTCAGATGTCCATTGTCAGACCCATGATGACCATTACCGTTACCATTCACCTCGGAAGGTTTTACCAACTGCTTCAATTCTTGGCGATATTGTTGCAACCAATCCCCATAAGGATGTAGCTTGGCAATACGTTGTTTAATTTCCCAGTTCTTCAGAATCTCATTGCTGGTTAAATCCACAGCAATCATTTGTCCTGGACCCAATCTGCCTTTTTCCAAAATATTGGCTTCTGGGAATTCCACCACACCCGCTTCCGAACCAACTACGATATAGTCATCTTTCGTAATCAAATAGCGAGCCGGTCTTAAACCATTACGGTCTAAAGTCGCACCCACTCTTTTTCCATCACTAAATACCAACAGCGCCGGTCCATCCCAAGCTTCTTGCAGACCGCTGTAATATTCATAAAAATCAACAATCTCAGGATAATTTTGCAAAGAAGGTTGATTTTTGTAAGCCTCTGGAACCATCATCATTAAAGCTTCCAAAGGGCTGCGTCCAGAACGCACCAGCAACTCCAGCACATTATCAAGGGTAGCTGAATCACTGCTGTCAGTATTTACCAGCGGTTTAAATTCCTCAGCCCTTCCATTCCAAACCGGATGATCTAAGGTAGCCTCTCTGGCCATCATCCAGTTAATGTTGCCCAAGAGCGTATTAATTTCGCCATTGTGACCCAATAGCCGCATAGGTTGCGCCAAAGGCCATTTCGGCATCGTATTGGTACTAAAGCGGCGATGATAAACAGCAAAGGCAATCTTGAAAGCCGGATTTTTTAAATCCTGGTAAAATTCTCCCAACACCGCCGAACGCACCATACCCTTATAGACAATTGTGCGGCTCGATAAGGAGCAAACATAAAACTCTTCGGAAATATTTTTGGCTGCTTTAACAATCCGGCGACGAGCAATATACAATTCCCGTTCTAATTCATCGCCACTTTTATCAGCCGACGCTAGAAAAACTTGTTCTATCTGGGGTTGATTTTCTTTTGCTTGCACCCCTAATACTTCTGAACGTACAGGGACTTCTCGCCAGCCCAGCACAGTCAATTTTTCCTCAGCCGCTACTTGCTCAAATATAGCTTTGACTTTTTTTGCTGATTCCTGGTCTTGGGGGAGGAATATCATTCCTACGGCAATATTACCAGTGCCGGAAACATTAATTCCTTCCTGTTGAAACAATTCCCAAGGAATCGCTGTCAAAATCCCTGCACCATCACCAGAGTCTTGGTCGGCGCTGCATCCTCCTCTATGTTCTAAACAAGTCAGAGCAGTTAAAGCTTTTGCCAAAATTTCATGATTGGCACGATTTTGTCGATGGGCTATAAACCCTACACCGCAAGCATCTCGTTCCTCTGCTAACCATCTTTGTCCTGAGTAAGTGTCCGTGATTTCCATATCTGACAATGTAATGTTTTGACCCTGATTCAATGGTTGATGATTCATACTCTATTCCTGAAATATTGAGTTACGGATTTTGCCACTATTGCTACTGCCAAGAAAAAAATTTCTAAATTTAGCGGTGGAGAAATACATAATCACGAAAATTTAGGGAAAAAAAATTTTAACTTCGGATTTACTTTTTGGCTTACCCGTGTTAAAATCACCGCGTTATTTTTTTATGTGTTTATGTACTATTAGAAAAACTGCCTTGATCTGGACTATTTGCTTTCCCTGACATTACGTTTATTTATGATGATAAAGCTAAGTATTTTTCAATCCCCTTTTAGCCAGATCAAGGGTATTGCTCAGGATAACCTGCCTTGGTGTCCCTGAAATTCAGTGTAAACTGAACAATCCACTGTCTCGAAAGCTGCAATTCTCTGGTTGCAGTCACAAAGACAGCGTATTAAACTATATAACCATTTGACGATTCCTAAACTATAGCTGTTGTCTATAATTTTCGCCGATTGTCAATTGTTCCCTGTCTGGTTGACAATTATGACTTCAGTGAAACCGCAACAGCAACAGCCAATGACTTATGTCAAGCTGCGCTATCGGTGATGATGGAATATTTTAATTTTTGGTTTAAATACCAAGACTACTATTATAGCGTGTTTGTAAAAATGTGTTATTTAGAACAATTAGCCTTAGTAGTTTTGGCGGAAAAATTGCTTGCCAGTTTTTACAGGATATAAATAGCCAAAATACATAATATCACTTTTATTGAAAAATAAAAGCATAATTTTTTAAGATTTCCTCATAATTGCTCAGATATCCTCTAAGGTGGTAAGGGGATTGGGGAAATGAGGGGGATGAGGGGGATGAGGGAAGTAATTTTCCTAATTACCATCAATCCCCAATTACCAATTACCAATGCCCATTTAAGGATATTAAAAATGCCGATGACTATAACTAACAAGCGGGGGTTTTTCCGCTATTCAGTTTCGTCAATTCTTTCGACTGCACTGTGTTTGACTGCTACTTATACTACTAGCGCCCAACAGTCTCCTACAAATTCTCAACTCCTCCCTAGCTTGATTTCTCAATTACCCACATCATCATCTGGTAATCAAATAACCCTGAATGGCCGTACTTTATCAGCAGCCTGGTTACAACAACGGACAACAGACGGTAAAGTAATAACTCATCTGAGTGATGGGGCGCTGAGGCAGTTGATGGGGGTAGATTTATTAAATACCAGCAATCCTGAACTACAACCGGTGGAATGGTTTTCGTCAGGGACTCCAACACTTAAGGCCAAGCTGTTGGGAGGATATCGCTATTTAGATATTTCTAATTTTGCTCAAACAGCAGGTTGGCAAATACAAGCGAATGGCAACGCTTTGGTGATTTCTACTCCCCAAGCAAAAATCAATAATATTCGTCAGGGAAAACGACCTAATGGTGACAGACTGGTTGTTGATTTAGATCGCCCAACTCCGTGGCAAGTTACACAAGGTCAACCGATAAAAAGACTTGTAAACTCTAATGCACCAATTTCTCAACTCCCTAAACCACTAAATAGAGAGTGGATAATTACTCTAGATAGTACCGCTGATAACGGCTTGATTCAAAGGTATATACCCCAACCGACTTTACTGCCAAAACAATTAAATCAATTACCTTCACCAATTTCCCCTGAACAACTAATTCAAAAAGTGGAAGTTGTTAATAACAGAACTATTATTAGTCTTAGTGTACCCTTTGGTTTAGCTCCCCAGGTTAGTGCGATCGCTAACCCGAATCGTTTGGTGATTGATATTCGTCCTGATGCCTTAGTCGCAAAGGATATAACTTGGGCAAGGGGTTTACGTTGGCAGCAAAAATTTATAAATTCAGGTACAGACAGTTTCCCCGTAGTTTGGCTGGAAATTAATCCCAGAATTGTTGGGTTATCGCTAAAACCAATTTGGGCTAACCCAGAAACTCAAACAGGTATAGCCCCTTTAATCCAAACAGCAAAACGTTATTTAGCTGTAGCAGGAATTAACGGGGGTTATTTCAACCGCAATAATAAATTACCGTTAGGGGCAATTCGGCGGGATAATCAGTGGGTATCAGGGCCAATTCTCAACCGAGGTGCGATCGCATGGAATGATTCAGGAGAATATTATTTTGGCCGCCTCACCCTCAACGAAACTTTAATCACCAGCAATAACCAACCGTTATCAATTCTATTCCTCAACAGTGGCTATGTACAAAATGGCATTGCCCGTTATACCCCTATTTGGGGGTCTACTTATACACCCCTCACAGATAACGAAATCATCCTCGTTGTCCAAAAAGACCAAATTATCAACCAGCTACCAGGTAGTAAAGTAGGTGTCACCCCCATTCCCATTCCTAAAGACGGCTACCTCCTCACCTTACGCGGTACAGCTGCCACTAACGCCTCTAAATTACCAATTGGTACAAAAGTTAGTCTTACCACCACCACCACTCCTGCTGATTTTAGTCGTTATCCTCACATCATCGGCGCAGGTCCACTTCTAGTCCAAAATCGGCAAATTGTCCTTAATGCCAAAGCTGAAAAATTCAGCGATGCTTTCATTGCTGAAAAAGCAGTTCGCAGTGCCATTTGTACCACCACCACAGGTAATTTAATCATTGCCGCCGTACATAATCGCGCTGGTGGCAATGGACCCACTTTAGCTGAACACGCCCAATTAATGCAGGTTATGGGTTGTGTAAATGCCCTCAACTTAGACGGTGGTAGTTCTACAAGTCTATATTTGGGAGGACAATTACTTGATCGTTCTCCCAATACAGCCGCCCGTGTCCACAACGGTATAGGTATTTTTCTTAACCCTTGATAATTCAGTCACTGCCTTAAGGGTTTTCAGGCTTTTCCCTGATAATTGCCTTGGTTCTGTGTAAGTCTGGAAATTCAAAGATATTTTGTGGAAGTTTGCATTTTGATTTTCTTTTCAGGAGGATTTTTAATCACTTTTTAAAGTTGAGAACAAGCTGGCATTTTTCTTGATGAAGAGTTAATGTAGACCCAAGACTTTTACTGGCGGTGGTTTACATTATCACCTTCTATTTTGATATGGTTAGCAAAGTGAAATCAAATGGCTAATTTTCCCATTAGCAATATCAAATACAATTCTTTCACTAAATATTAAGAATAATAACTTTTTTGTATGTTTACAAATGAGGTAACTATGGCACAATTTACAGAAACCGTACCTAACAACACTCTCACCCTAAATGCAACCCTTAATTCCAGAGGCGTTGCCGCTGGTGAACTACGCCCTTGGGGTTCTTTTACAGTTTTAGAAGAAGGGCGCGGATACAAAATTAAACGCATAGAAGTTAAGCCCGGACATCGCCTTAGCTTACAAATGCACCACCACCGTAGCGAACACTGGATAGTCGTTTCCGGTACAGCCAAGGTTATCTGTGGTGAAAACGAAGTTTTACTCAGCAATAATCAGTCTACCTATGTACCCCAATGTACTGTTCACCGATTAGAAAATCCTGGGGTAATTCCCTTGGTGCTAATTGAAGTGCAGAATGGCGAATACTTGGGCGAAGATGATATTATTCGCTATCAAGATGATTATGCTCGCAATGATAAATAAGGTGTGGGGAGCAGAGGGGCAGAGGGGCAGAGGGGCAGGGGGAGCAGGGGAAGATGAGGAAAATATTTTCTTCCTATCCTGACTCCTGACTCCTGAACTCCTGAACTCCTGTAATATTAAATATGGATTTTCTGAGTGCTACAAAAATTCCATGATCAATTTCAGTCCAGCAGCGATAAATGAAATCGGTCGCTTAAAATCCAAACAACAGCCCAATATTTTATTTCGCTTGCGAGTGAAACCAGGTGGCTGTTCGGGTTGGTTATACAACATTTCCTTTGATGAAGCCGTCAAATTTGAAGATCAAATTTTTGATGTTCATAATATTCAGCTGGTCGTAGACAAAGAAAGCATCAAGCATATTAACGGTTTAACACTGGACTATTCAGAGGATCTAATGGGTGGAGGTTTTCGCTTTTATAACCCCATTGCCACCTCTACCTGTAGTTGTGGTAATTCTTTCTCTATGTCATAGGAAACAGGGAATAGGGAACAGGGAACAGAAGGCAAAAAGTAATAGATTATTCTCCTCTACTCCCCTGCTCCTCTGCTCCTCTGCTCCCTTGCTCCCCCTGCCTACTGCCTCCTGCCTCCTGCCTCCTGCCTCCTGCTAAAATAATAATTGACATAAAAACACACAAAACGCTATAATCAGGATTTGTTAAAATAGATAATAAGCAGCAACACGCGCTGTAACTCATGCCAACAATACAGCAGCTAATACGTAGTGAACGCGAACTAGCGCGTCAAAAAACCAAGTCCCCTGCTCTGAAACAATGTCCTCAACGTCGAGGAGTTTGTACCAGAGTATATACAACTACCCCCAAAAAACCTAACTCAGCTCTCCGCAAAGTGGCAAGAGTGAGACTGACTTCTGGATTTGAAGTTACAGCTTATATTCCAGGAATTGGTCATAACTTACAAGAACACTCTGTTGTGATGATTCGTGGTGGTCGGGTAAAGGACTTACCAGGCGTGAGATACCACATCATTCGTGGCACCTTAGATACAGCCGGAGTTAAAGACCGGAAACAAGGACGTTCCAAGTATGGAACTAAGCGCCCAAAAGAAACTAAAAAGTAAAAACTAGGCGATTAATCGCACCAATCAACGATTAATCGTCTCAGTCTCAGTACCCATAAAACACAGAATCTAGCGGCGTATTCTTGTTTAAGAAATCAATCTGTAACTTGCACTAAGCGAGCAAGTGTAAGGATTTTTAAGCCAAATACTGTAAGCGATGGCAACACTTTAATGTAAATATTAAAGTTAATAAAGTTGTCGTCTTGTGTTTCTGATAAAGGGTTAACAGGTCAATTAGTTCAGCTTTATTGCAACTAGTGCCAAAACTCAAGGAGATTTGAGCGGCCAGTTAGACCGCTTTTAGATTCCTGTGTTCTGATAGCATATAATTTCGTTGCCAAATTCCGAATTTAAGGATGAAGTATGTCTCGTCGTGGTGTTAGTCAAAGGCGCCCAGTTCCGTCTGACTCAGTGTATAACAGTCGCCTTGTGAGCATGATTATCAGGCGAATCATGCGTCATGGCAAGAAATCACTTGCCGCCAGAATTGTTTATGATGCTTTAAAAACTATTGAAGAACGCACCGGTAACAGTGCTTTGGAAACATTTGAACGAGCGGTGCGTAACGCCACTCCTTTGGTAGAAGTAAAAGCTCGACGAGTAGGTGGAGCAACTTACCAAGTACCAATGGAAGTCCGTTCAGATCGAGGTACTACCTTAGCATTGCGTTGGTTAGTGCAGTTTTCCAGGTCTAGACCAGGTCGCACCATGGCCAGTAGACTAGCAAATGAATTAATGGACGCTGCTAACGAAACGGGGAGCGCCATTCGTAAGCGGGAAGAAACGCACCGCATGGCTGAAGCAAACAAAGCATTTGCACACTATCGTTATTAAGTAGAGCAACGATATATCGTCTTCAGAAAAAGCGGTATATCGTAGAATTTCTCAAAAAGACGGTTTTCCGTAAAAGTATAGAATCTTAACAAAGAGTAATATACAAGATATCATGGGGCCAAAATTATAGGAGGTAACTGTGGCACGCACAAACCCGCTGGAGAAAGTACGCAATATCGGTATTGCGGCGCACATAGATGCGGGCAAAACGACGACAACAGAGAGAATATTATTTTACTCTGGGATAATTCATAAAATTGGTGAAGTTCACGAAGGAACTGCCGTAACAGACTGGATGGAACAGGAGCGGGAGCGGGGAATTACCATTACTGCCGCTGCTATCAGTACCAGCTGGAAAGATCATCAAATTAACATTATCGATACTCCTGGTCACGTTGACTTCACGATTGAAGTTGAACGCTCCATGCGCGTGTTAGATGGTGTAATCGCCGTCTTTTGTTCCGTTGGTGGTGTGCAACCACAATCTGAGACAGTATGGCGGCAAGCAGACCGCTATAAAGTACCTCGGATCGCTTTTATTAACAAGATGGATCGCACGGGTGCGAACTTCTATAAAGTTCATGAGCAAATGCGCGATCGCCTGCGGGCAAATGCGATCGCCATTCAACTGCCAATCGGTAGTGAAAACGACTTTCAAGGCATCATTGACTTGGTACGGATGTGTGCATATATTTATGCCAACGACCAAGGCACTGATATTCAGGAAACAGAAATTCCTGAAGACTTGCAAGAGCTGGCCACAAAATACCGTACTCAGTTGGTAGACGCGGTAGCAGAAACCAGTGATGATCTGATGACCAAGTACTTCGATGGCGAAGAACTGACAGAAGCTGAAATCCGTACAGCCCTACGTAAAGGTACAATCGCGGGAACAATAGTACCCGTACTTTGTGGTTCAGCCTTTAAAAATAAAGGCGTGCAGTTGATGCTGGATGCAGTTGTAGATTACCTGCCAGCACCAATTGAAGTCCCACCAATTCAAGGCTTATTGCCAAATGGCGAAACTGTTGAGCGCCGGGCTGATGACAGCGAACCTCTAGCTGCCCTGGCATTCAAGATCATGGCTGATCCCTATGGTCGCTTGACCTTCGTTCGTGTTTATTCTGGTGTATTGAAAAAAGGTAGCTACGTCCTGAACGCCAGTAAAGACAAAAAAGAACGGATTTCTCGCCTGGTGCTAATGAAGGCAGATGATCGACAAGATGTAGATGAACTGCGAGCAGGTGATTTAGGTGCTGCATTGGGATTAAAAGATACCTTGACAGGTGATACCCTTTGTGATGAAGGATCACCTGTAATTCTGGAATCCCTATTTATTCCTGAGCCTGTGATCTCGGTAGCGGTTGAACCCAAAACCAAGAACGACATGGATAAGCTGTCAAAGGCACTACAATCTTTGTCAGAAGAAGATCCTACCTTCCGTGTCCGTGTAGATCCAGAAACGAACCAAACCGTGATTGCGGGGATGGGAGAGTTACACCTGGAGATTCTTGTTGACCGGATGTTACGCGAATTCAAGGTAGAAGCCAATGTTGGTGCGCCACAGGTAGCTTACCGGGAAACAATTCGTAAAGCTGTAACCAGAATAGAAGGTAAATTTATCCGCCAAAGCGGTGGTAAAGGACAGTACGGTCACGTTGTGATTGATCTGGCTCCAGGAGAACCTGGTACTGGCTTTGAATTTGTCTCCAAAATTGTCGGTGGTTCTGTACCTAAAGAGTATATCAACCCCGCAGAACAGGGAATGAAAGAATGTTGTGAATCTGGTGTTGTCGCTGGATATCCCCTCATTGATGTCAAAGCTACCTTAGTAGACGGTTCTTACCACGATGTAGACTCTTCAGAAATGGCTTTCAAAATCGCTGGTTCAATGGCGATGAAAGAGGCAGTATCGAAAGCTTCTCCCGTACTGTTAGAGCCTATGATGAAAGTTGAGGTAGAAGTTCCCGAAGACTTTATCGGAAACGTTATTGGTGACCTCATCGCCCGTCGGGGGCAAATTGAAGGGCAAAGCACTGAGCAAGGACTCGCTAAAGTGACATCCAAAGTTCCACTAGCGACTATGTTTGGTTACGCCACAGATATCCGGTCTAAGACCCAAGGCCGAGGTATCTTCACAATGGAATTCAGCCACTACGAAGAGGTGCCTCGCAGCGTGGCTGAAACTATCATTGCAAAAAGCAAAGGGAAAGCATAATTAAAAAAGGAAACGAGCATCCATGGCACGCGCAAAGTTTGAAAGAAATAAACCCCACGTTAATATCGGAACTGTTGGCCACGTTGACCACGGTAAAACTACTTTAACAGCAGCCATTACAATGACTTTGGCAGCTATGGGTCAAGCTGTAGCTAAAGGCTACGACCAAATTGACAACGCACCCGAAGAAAAGGCACGTGGTATTACCATTAACACCGCTCACGTTGAGTATGAAACGGAATCACGTCACTATGCTCACGTAGACTGCCCTGGACACGCTGACTATGTGAAAAACATGATCACCGGTGCGGCACAAATGGACGGTGGTATCCTCGTAGTTGCTGCTACTGATGGACCTATGCCCCAAACTCGTGAACACATCCTATTGGCAAAACAGGTGGGTGTTCCCAGCTTGGTTGTCTTCTTGAACAAAGAAGATTTGATGGATGATGAAGAACTTCTAGAATTAGTAGAACTGGAACTCCGGGAACTACTTACTAGCTACGATTTCCCTGGTGATGATATCCCCATCATCAAAGGCTCTGGTCTACAAGCTCTGGAAGCAATGACCAAGAATCCTAAGACTCAACGCGGAGAAAATCCCTGGGTAGACAAAATCTATGAATTAATGGACGCTGTAGATTCCTACATCCCCAGCCCAGAGCGTGATGTTGATAAACCCTTCTTGATGGCAGTAGAAGACGTATTCACCATCACAGGTCGTGGTACTGTTGCTACTGGTCGGATTGAACGTGGGAAAGTTAAGGTTGGCGATACTGTAGAACTAATTGGTCTCAAAGACACTCGTAGTACCGCAGTTACCGGGATTGAAATGTTCAAGAAGAGCCTTGACGAAGGTCTGGCTGGGGATAACGCTGGTGTACTACTACGTGGTCTCAAAAAAGAAGACATTGAGCGCGGTATGGTAATCGCCAAACCCGGTTCAATTACTCCTCATACTCAGTTTGAAGGCGAAGTATACGTCTTGACAGAAAAAGAAGGTGGTCGGAAAACACCATTCTTCGCTGGATACCGTCCTCAGTTTTATGTGCGGACAACTGATGTAACTGGCACGATCAAAAGCTACACAGCTGATGATGGTGGCGAAGTAGAAATGGTAATGCCAGGCGATCGCATCAAGATGACAGTAGAACTAATCAACGCGATCGCGATCGAGCAAGGTATGCGCTTCGCTATTCGTGAAGGTGGCCGCACCATTGGCGCAGGTGTTGTATCCAAAATCCTGAAATAGAACTCACCTTTTTGCTCTGATTATAAGGGAGCAGGGATGGTTAAAATTCATCTCTGCTCCTTTTATTTCCCCAAACTAAGGTTGGATTTTAAATTTTGGGTTTGGGATTGCGTCTAAAATCCAAAATCCAAAATCCAAAATCTAAAATCTAAAATCTAAAATCTAAAATTCACAGAACCTGGAAAACTGAAGATGGCAACTTTACAGCAGCAGAAGATTAGAATTCGCTTACAGGCTTTTGACCGACGTTTATTGGATACATCTTGCGAGAAGATTGTAGACACTGCTAACCGGACTAACGCTACAGCTATAGGCCCAATTCCTTTACCAACCAAACGGAAGATATATTGCGTACTGCGTTCACCTCACGTAGATAAAGATTCCCGCGAACACTTTGAAACCCGCACCCATCGTCGAATTATTGACATATATCAGCCTTCTTCTAAAACTATTGATGCACTGATGAAGTTGGATTTACCATCTGGTGTCGATATTGAAGTCAAATTGTAATTTGGTCATTCTTCAGTAGTTAGTTGCAAAGAACAAACAACAACTGACTGCTGAAATTAAATATAAATATTGACTATGCTCTGAGAAAATTTATCTCAGAGCATTTCATTTAGCCATAAGACATAATGATAAAATGCAAAGTAAGGGAAAAGTAGTGAACAATATATTTTAAGAATAAAATTTATACCCAAACAACAATGACATCTTCTTCTAAAATCGCTGTCCGTGAACTACCTCTGTTCCCTTTACCTGAAGTGGTTCTGTTTCCTAGCAGACCATTACCTCTGCATATCTTTGAATTTCGCTACCGAATCATGATGAATACGATTTTGGCAGGCGATCGCAGGTTTGGAGTATTGATGATCGATCCAATCAAAGGTACAATTGCCAACGTTGGCTGCTGTGCAGAAATTATTCATTATCAGCGAATGCCCGACGACCGAATGGAAATGTTAACTCTAGGACAACAAAGATTTCGGGTTTTAGAATATATTCGTGAAAAGCCTTATCGCGTAGGTTTGGTAGAATGGATTGAAGATCAACCACCATCTCAAGATTTGCGCCCCTTAGCTACTGAAGTAGAACAGCTACTGCGAGATGTTGTCCGTCTTTCCGCCAAGTTAACTGAAAAAAATATCGAGTTACCAGAAGATTTACCAGATTTACCCACAGAGTTATCTTACTGGGTGGCAAGCAACCTTTACGGTGTAGCTCCTGAGCAACAGGCTTTGTTAGAAATGCAAGATACATCTGCCCGTTTGCAAAGAGAAGCAGAAATTTTAACTTCTACTCGTAATCATCTGGCAGCACGTTCTGTTCTTAAAGATACATTTGATAATATGGGTTAATACGCAAGCTGCTAGTTATCAGAGAACAGGTAAAAGGCAAAAGGCAAAAGACAAAAGTAAGAATTTATTTTTCTCCCCTACACCCCATGAGGCTGATAACTAGTAACTTGGTTAGGTAGTAACCGCTAAAACTTCATAACTGCCAAAAACTTTTAAAACTTCAGTAAAAGTGCTTAATTCAGATAAAGCAGATGTGAGCAAAGGAGAGTTTATCCCTGCTTCTGCATCTATGAAAAATAAGTATTCTCCTAAAGAACGTTTGGTGGGTCGAGATTCAATTCGACTCAAATTAATTCCCAGATGAGCAAATACTTCTAAGGCTTTGACTAATGCACCAGGCATATTAGCAGGTAAGCTGAAAGCTAAAGATGTATGAGTAGGTGTAAAAGATTGTTCAGCACTATCAGCTTGATCCACCACCCAAAAGCGTGTACAGTTTTCTGGATAGTCGTTAATCCCACGGACGAGAATAGGTAGATTATAAAGCTGGGCGGCTCTGATAGAAGATATTGCAGCTATTGTTGGTACTTCTGGGATTCGCTCTAGTGCTTCTGTGGTAGAATTATTAGCAATTAAATTAGCATTAGGTAGAAATTGAGCCAACCAACCTTGACATTGTGCTAATGCTTGGGGATGAGAATAAACGGTGTCTATTTTATCTAAACTATCTGCACAGGAAATTAATGCATGATTTATAGGTAGAACTAAAGCTAGTTTAATTTGCAATGTATCTAATTGCCAAAGGCTATCCATTGTCATGCTAACACTACCTTCAATGGAATTTTCCACAGGGACAACAGCTATATCAGCCTGTTGTGTAGTAACTGCTTGCAATGATTTAGCAATAGTAGGGTAAGGAGATAAATTGGCCTCTATATTTTGATTGCTTTTTAGCCAGTTGAGATAAAAAAAAGCTGCTTGTTCAGAATAAGTTCCAGCCGGACCTAAATGTGCAATCACCGAAGGTGAGCGTTTCGCCATCGCTATAGTCATATTATTTTATTGGTTCTTCAGTATCTAATATGCAAAATCTAGACAAAAAAAATCTCAGGAAGCTGATTATGTAAAGGAAATGAACCATAATTTTTAACGTTATGAGAAAATATTGTCTCTTCCCACTGTTCCCTGTTCCCTGTTCCCTCTTATCCAATGGGTAATTTAGCATAACAAGTACCGAAGAACCATTTTATTTTGAATTTTGGATTCACTGAAAGTTTCTTATAGTTCTATACCTTATATCCCAAACTCTACACCCTAGTTTTTTGATGGATTATTAATAAACTTATTGATTCTATGCAAATCAATTTAATTTATTAAAAAATATTAAAATTAGAAAACAACGCTTTAATCTACTCATGGCTACCAAATTTACTGCCTCCCAATCGGTCGAAATTGCTGTTCCCAAACAGCCTATTCCTATTCACCACTATTTGCGTCAGCCTCAACGACTGGTGAATACTTTGACTGACAACAACAGGATTCAGCAGTTGTCTGAGGAAGTATTCCGTTTAAAAATGCGTCCTCTGACGTTTATGTCATTGAGTATTCAACCTACTGTAGACATGAGAGTTTGGTCAGATTCCCAAGGAACGATTTATTTACGTTCTGTGGGTTGTGAAATCCTGGGATTTGAGTATATTAACCAACGCTTTACTCTGAATTTAAAAGGATATTTATCACCACAGCAGGTAAATAATGAGACTCACTTACAAGGAAAAGCTGATTTGGAAGTGCTAGTGGATATTCCCCAGCCATTTTCCCTGACTCCAAGGGCGATTTTAGAAGCTACAGGTAATGGCTTACTCAAAAGTGTGTTATTGACAATTAAACAAAGATTGTTACATCACCTCCTGGCTGATTATCGTCATTGGGTAATATCACAAACGCAAACAAAGGATATTGTTAGTGATAATACGGAAATTGGACTTCTCAACTTTGAGTGATTGGTAATGGTTTATAGTTAATAGGTAAAAACTTTTTAACTGTAACCTATCACCTGTCACCTGTTCTCTATTTGGCAAGGACGAAAAGATCGACGATGTAAGGGTGATGCTCCGTATTTTTGCAGAGCCAGCAAATGACGCTGGCTTCCATAACCCTTATTGCGTTCTAATTCATACATGGGATATTTGGATGCCAAACGTAGCACTAGGTCATCACGCCAAACTTTGGCCATGATACTAGCAGCAGCGATGTTGAGCGATCGCTCATCTCCCTTAATCATAGTTTCTTGTGGTATCAGTAAGTCCTTTACCAACTGATTACCATCAACTAAGCAAAGTGCAGGCGGTACTTTCAACTTCAGTACAGCCCGCTTCATGGCTAACAAAGTAGCTTGCAAAATATTAAACTGATCAATTTCCGCAGTTGTAGCATAACCAATTTTCCAGTCTAAAGCCAGCCCATTAATTTGCTGTGCCAACTGAGTTCTGCGAGAAGCAGACAACTTTTTGCTGTCTTTAATTTTAGCCGCCATCAGTTTTGGCAAAGCATTGGCTGGTAACATCACTGCTGCTGCAACTACAGGACCAAATAACGCACCACGTCCCACTTCATCTACACCTGCAACCAAGCCATGAATATTAGCACAAGCGGACAACTCCCACCAACTAGATTCTGGTAAGGGTGCAGTTGACAAAACAGATACAGGTTTTGGTTCTGTTTCTACCATAACAGCCGTTAGCTTTCCTCTATTGCTGAAGAACGACGGCGACGACGGCGATTAGGAGTAGAAGAAGTGCTACTTAGTTCCTCTTCATCAGTGAAAGACTCAAATCCAATGCTGCTAGATTCTTGAACAGGAGGCTCGATGATTAATGGCTCTAAAGATTGTTCTTCTACCTCAACTTTGGGAATGGGCATTTTGACTTTAGTCACTTCAGAATTGGTTCTTTCCGCAACAGTTAATTCTGATAATTCTGATGTTGATTCCGTTGTGGAAGTTGATGTTTGTCCAGGTTGAACAATGTTAAAAATCACAGATTTGGGATTTTTGACTTCTTGCTCCAGTTTTACACCAGGAGAAATTCCCATCAAAGCAAACATATCTTGTTCCTGGAGTGTCATTTCTACAGAAACAATTTGCGGAGGTTCTACCACCGGTTTGATGGGATCTATTTTCACTTTGGTGCGTTCAGTTCTTTCTGTCCATCCAGCTTTACCCAAAGTGGGTGTTCGCATCGCATCTCTGTCTCGTCGTGTCTCGGAGAGCAGAGAGGGAATTTCTGGTGTTGGAGCTATATCACTTTCAGCATCTAAATCTAAATCTGAATCGTTAACAAAAGCCAGCGGCGTACCCAGGCGGGTTTCATCTTTGCCACTAGCACCATTGATACCAATTCGACTACGACGGGTGCGGGTACGACGTTTGTTATCGCCCATTTCTTGATAACTGGGATGGTTAATAAGATGCATGGGTGTTAACTCAGCGTCACCTTCAAATCCTTCCCCAAATCCATCATAGCTTTCCCGTGGTTCTGAGATGCGAGCAGATGGTATCCGTGGTTCTCTTTGAGATATGGGTGTTGTAAACCTCTCTTGTATCTCTGCTGCGGGGATAGGCATCCGGTTTTCTATTTCCCCTGGTAAGCGCACGGTATGTCCTAAACCGCCACAGGTGGGACAAGTTTCTCCAAACAATTCATAAATATTTTGACCCTGGCGTTTGCGGGTTAGTTCTACCAAACCTAGCTCGGTCAGTTGGGCTATCTGAGGACGAGCTTTGTCAGCTTTGAGAGATTTATTAAAATGTTCTAAAACTTGCAGTTGGTCGCGCCGCGATTCCATATCAATGAAGTCAACGACAATTACGCCGGCAATGTTCCGCAAACGCAACTGACGGGCAATTTCTGTGGCTGCTTCGCAGTTTGTCCACAAAACTGTTTCTCTAGCTGTAGCGGAGCGTGTGAAGGAACCGGAGTTAACGTCAATGACTGTTAATGCTTCCGTTGGCTCAATAATGATATAACCACCAGAAGGTAGGTCTACTCTGGGTCGTAGGGCTTCCCGAATGGCGGCGTTAATGCGGAAATATTCTAAAATGGGGGAGCGATCGCGGTGATGATCAATAAGCACACCTTGTGGTGTCTGACCTCCACTCCAGTTCTGCAAATACTGCTTGACTCGCCGCAAACCAGTGCTGGAATCAACAACAATGCGATTTACATCTGCGCCATACATATCCCGCAATACGCGCTGGATAAAGTCATCATCCCGGTTGAGCAATGCCGGAGCGCGGGTGGATTGAGCTTCCTGTTGGATAACTTCCCATTGCTTTTGTAGCAATTCTAAGTCTTCAATAATTGCTTCTTCTGGTTTACCTTCTGCCTCTGTTCGCACCAGCACACCCATACCGGCTGGTTTAATTAAAATTGCTAGGGCGCGGAGGCGGTTACGCTCGCTTTCACTCTTAATTCGTCGGGATAAATTGACACCCCTCCCATAGGGCATTAACACTACGTAACGTCCTGGTAGGGTAATGTTGCCTGTGAGCCTTGGGCCTTTTGTTCCCGTTGGCTCTTTCATTACTTGTACCAATACTTTTTGCTGTGGTGTGAGCAGTTCAGTAATGGCTGCGGAACTACGCTTGAGTTTGAGTGGACCCAAGTCAGTGACGTGAATAAAACCGTTGCGTTCTGGATCACCAATATTGACAAAAGCTGCGTCTATTCCAGGTAACACATTTTCTACTACACCTAAGTAGATATCACCAATTTGATGATGACCAGTGGCAACAACGAGTTCTTGGATTTGATCTTCCGAAAATACGGCAGCTATTTGATGCTGCTCTGCGATAATAATTTGTTTTGGCATTCAAGTTCCTCAAAAATTGGCAGCACCAATGGGGATTAGAAGAAGCTTCCTTTTATACCTCTAGCCCCTACTGGCAGCCCTACACGGTGCTACTGGTAATAAAAATTCTAAATCTGAGAGAGCTTTCCATAATTGAAAGCTGTTAATACTGTAATTGCGTTTACACGCCTGATTATTCCAGAACGGCTGCATATATTTTAAGTAATTAAATCAACCGTCCGTGGTTGATTTCTGATGCAATACTTTCACCATCTAGGGTAATTGTATTGAGCAGGTGTTGTAAAAAGCTAGAGTTGGAGATCAGGCGTAGAGCTATTGGTAGTAATTGATTCACAAGGTAGCTAGAGAGAGAGTATTCTTTAATCTGCCTCAGTTTGTCTGGGATTCAATCCTAGAATTTGCACTCTAATATCTTTGCTTTCGCTCCCTGAATATCAGGGTAGTGAACCAAGTCATTCAATAATGCAGCGCCAGAAAATTTCTCTTCATCCCATTCTAACGCAACCTTGCTAAAAATCAATTCCCATGATGTATAACATCTGGGCAACTACTAGCAAGCTGCCCTGCTGGGATTATATCTCTAAAAGTAGCTGGTTGCGGTGGATATGCAGGAGGTGAAATTCTGCTTTGGCCACTATTTCCAATATAGACAATAATTGCTCAGGACGCAAGATCACACCGTCATGACGACAGCTACCCAAATAACGTAAGACAGCTTTTGATTCGGTTGGTAAGTTATGGGCTTCTATTAATTCTAAGTCAAACAAGCGATCGCGCAGATTTATGATCTGATGTTTGCCTGATTTAGTTGTATGTTCTACCAAGAACTCTTCTGTGATTTTGATTGCTTCAATCCACTCCTGCCATTGTTTTGTTGTCACATCACCAACCGTGAACACTGTGAGCAAATATTCTGCTGCTTGCATTGCTTGGTTAGCTGCGGGTGCTTTTAAATCTATCTCTTCCACTTGGTAGATGGGAATATCTGAGGGTAGTTGGCTGATTAACTGCTCCCGAAAACTGCCCAAATCCATTGGTTGAGTTAACTCAAAATCCACAATTTCACCACTACTGGTGCTACCCAAGGATAAAGCACTAGCTAGAGCCATCCGGGGATGGGGATGAAATCCACCAGTAAAAGCTACTGGTAAACCTGCTCTTCGTATCACTCTATCAAACAAGCGCATTAAATCCAGGTGACTAACTAAAGCCATATCACCATGTTTGCCGAACCGCACTCGTAAACGTTGTACTTTGGTGGTGTTGGGAACAAAATCACCAGCAAATTTAGGAATTGCAGGTGGTTCAATGACAATATTGTGACCGAAATCAGTACCACACACACCACAATGAGAACAACCTTCAAAAGAGCAATCGGGAACAATTGCTGCTTCTAGAGCGCGTTTTAGGTCTTCATATAACCAATTTTTATCAATTCCGGTATCAATATGATCCCAAGGTAGGGGAAGATCGAGAGGTGAAGAAGGTGACAGTATTTCTTCTTGTATGCCAATCCCCAGTCCCCAGTCCCCAGTCTCCACTTGACGGTATTTCCAATCTAGACCAGCTTCGGCGATCGCAGTTCCCCAAGCTGAAAACGCTTGTTCTACATTTTCATACCAAGAATCCATCCCTGCACCCAATTCCCAAGCCCGCCTTAATACTTTACCTAAAGAGCGATCGCCTCTGCCTATAAAGTCTTCCATTGCCGAAAGGCGAATATCAGTAAAATTCACCTTTACATTGCGAATGCGTCGGAATTCTTGCCGCAGGATGTTTTGCTTGCGCTTAAATTCAGATGTAGAAACCGAGTACCATTGAAACGGCGTATGTGGCTTGGGTGTAAAATTAGAAATCGTCAAATTAAAGCTTAATAGTTTTCTGCCTCTAGCACGACATTCTTGCTGTAACCAGCTTACCGTTTCCGCAATGCCCACTACATCGGCATCTGTTTCTCCAGGTAAACCAATCATGAAATACAGCTTGATTTTGTCCCACCCTTGTTCCCAGGCTGTTTTTACTCCCCGCAATAATTCTTCATTTGTCAGGCCTTTATTGACAATATCGCGCATCCGTTGAGTTCCGGCTTCTGGTGCAAAAGTCAGGCTACCTTGGCGCGTACCACCCAAAATATTGGCAATATTCTCATCAAATCTGTCCACTCTTTGAGAAGGTAAAGACAGGTTAATATTGTCATTTTTTAACCGATTTTTGATTTCCATCCCCACTGCTGGCAGGGATAAATAATCGGAACAACTCAAAGATAACAGGGAAAATTCATTGTAACCTGTTGCCCGCATTCCTGCTTCAATTGCTTCTACCACCTGATCTGGTTCTACATCTCGTGCTGGACGAGTCAACATTCCTGGTTGACAGAAGCGACAGCCACGAGTACAACCCCGACGAATTTCAATTGTCAGGCGATCGTGTACGGTTTCTACGTAGGGAACTAAACCAATGGAATATGCGGGAATAGGTGTTGCTACTCGCCGGAGAATGCGTTTTGGAACATCAGCACGCAGGGGATGTACTGCACCACCTTCTCCCATTTCATAAAACTGAGGAACATACACACCAGGGATTTGTGCCAAGTCTAGTAAAAGTTCTTCCCGACTTAAAAGAGCTTGTTTACCTTCTGCTAACACCAAGCCAATTTCTGGTAATAGTTCCTCTCCATCGCCCAAAACAATAAAATCAAAAAAATCTGCGTAGGGTTCAGGGTTAGATGTTGCAGTCTGTCCACCAGCAAAAATTAGGGGATATGGGGACTGGGAAAAAATCTTCTCCTCTGCTCCCCTGCTCTGGAGCCTCTCTCTCCAAGTTAAGGGAATACCCGCCAAATCCAACATTTCTAGGATGTTGGTGGCACCTAGTTCATAACTGAGGCTAAAACCTAAAATGTCGAATTCTGTCAGATAGCGTTTCGACTCTACCGCAAACAGAGGTGTTTGGGTGCTGCGGAGTTTGGCGCTTAAATCTGGGCCTGGTAGGTAAGCGCGATCGCATAACTGATTTGGTTGGGCATTCAAAATATTATAAAGAATGATATGCCCCAAATTAGATGCACCAACCTCATATACTTCAGGGTAAGTTAACACCCAACGTATAGTTGCCGTATCCCAAGGCTTGTGTACTGCTAAACGCTCGTTACCCAGATAACGGGCAGGTTTTAAAATATCCGGTGTTATTAATTGCTCAACTAAAACAGCCACTTTGCTATCTTCTAGCTACCTTAAATTACAGCTAATCTCCTTCAACTTAGCATTAATTCTGTTTTTCAACCGCATTGCTCATAATTAACTTAGAACTGTTTTACAGAAATTTACATCCTGCTCTGTCAACTTAGGTTGGTTTCTTTGAACATAAACCGATTTTTCCTCAATTGAGTAGCGATCGGTAGCATCTTTGCTAAATCTTTAGGGTGCAGCTCTTTTGTTTAAAGATTCTCATAACTATACTCTAAAATGTGTTTATATATACTTTTTTTTTAGGTGACTTAAAAAACAATCTACATAAGATAGCCGAAATGCAGATTAATCATCTGTGGCTTCAGACAGCAACCTTTACTATTGCCTAAAAATCACAGTATTTAATCCAAAATCTCCTCAAACCCTCTCACTACTTTTTACCTTCCAAATGACAAAAGCACGGTTGAGAACAAACAATCTATCTAAAAACAGTCGTGATCTATATCACTTAAACCCAGATATCTAGATCATTTTTTATACCAATGTTTATCGCAGATAATGAACAACAATTAAAGTAAGTTTATTCTTTATGAGCACACAATACGCGATTCGTCAATTAGTAGAGAAGGCGTTGCACATAAAAAAATTAACGCCAGAAATAGAGAATGAGATTAACTCAGAACTAACCCAACTAGGTTACATCTCTGATGTTGATTATGAAGCTTTAGAACTCTTAATGGCAGAGATGGATGCTGGACGAGTGCAGTTAGTCCCCCACTGGAGCTAAAATCCGCTGATCATCCACCATCAATGCTGAATTATTAAATAGAGTCTTCATAAATTTACAATGGCTTACCATCTTGGGAGGCTTGCCAAAATTGGTAAATGAACTGATGGAGTTGCTGTTGAGCAGCCACATTGTTGTCGGCTTTTGGTTCTTTTGGTAAAAGATCACCCAAAAAACTAATTACTTCTGTATCTAAAGCAGGTCGAAATAAATGTACAGGCCATAACAGATCAGATGCATCTCGCAGATCCGTGATGTAGGGTACTTCTTGGATCAAGTTAACCAGCATTAAAGGACGCACCCAGCACAAATCACGAGAAATCACCACTTGAATGACTTCGGCATAAAGATTTCTGTGGCCATAATCCAAAGATAGAATTTGTCCCGGTTGAAAGTTGGAGTTAATATCCATAATCAAGCATTGACAGTATATACAAGGATTCTCTAGCAGTTTTTTTAATTCTAGAAGTAACTTTCATGTAGTATTATGATTACCTTTGATATATTTGAGTATTCACCACCAGCAAGCCTCAGACAGAAAAATTTTTCTGCTGGAAATGGGAATAAAATGTTATAAAATTAAGTAAATAACTGTTAAGCAAACGCTAGGCAGTAACCGCATTGTAGTAAATCAACAATAAAAGAGCAAAGAGTAGTGTCAGTCGAAACCATTGAGAAGCGTTCAACAACCCGCAAGCTCGCGCCTCAGTATCGCGTTTTGCTCCATAACGATGACTACAACTCTATGGAGTATGTGGTTCAGGTGCTAATGACCACTGTACCGAGCATTACCCAGCCCCAGGCTGTGAGCATCATGATGGAAGCCCATAATAGCGGGTTAGCCTTAGTTATTACCTGCGCTCAGGAACACGCTGAGTTTTATTGTGAAACTTTAAAAGGTCACGGTTTGAGCAGCACTATTGAACCTGATCAATAGTCATTGGTCATTAATCATTGGTCATTGACAAAAATATATAATCCTGACTGATGATAATTGACAAATCAATGATAAAAATTAATTTAGCTCAAATCGCCCAATGCCCTGCCCCTTTGAGGCTGGGTAGTTTTATCTTGGCTTTGTCACTCCTATGGTTGCCTTTGGCTGTACCAATATACTTGTTAGTACCTGATACTAATTTAGAAAGTATCTTGACAATGGTCATACTTTATGTAGAGTTTATCTTTTTGCTTAAACTATGGGGAAAACGAGTCTATCAGCAACCACAAATATTAACCCATTATGGTTTAGAGTTTTCTAGTCTAAATGCCGCAAATTTTGTCCAAGGTTTGGCTATTGGGTTAATTAGTATTTTGATTGTATTTAGTTTACAGGGTTTGTTAGGTTGGTTGGTATGGGAACAACCGAAAGTTTTTTTATTGAAAATTATTTTAGAAGGTTTACTCGTTGGTTTTGGTGTTGGTTTTGCTGAAGAATTATTATTTCGTGGTTGGTTACTGGATGAGTTGAAAAGAGATTATGGTTTAAGTTTAGCAACTTGGATAGATACAATTTTATTTGCTGTTGCCCATTTTATTAAACCTTTTGAGGCTATAATTCATACTTTTCCACAATTTCCTGCTTTAGTATTGTTAGGGTTAACGCAGGTATGGAGTAAAGGTTCATGTAGAGGAAGGTTAGGTTTACCAATAGGTTTACATGGTGGTTTAGTTTCGGGTTATTACATTATTAATGTGGGAGAATTAACAAAATATTCAGGAGTAGTTCCAGACTGGGTGACAGGTGTAAATAATAATCCTTTGCAGGGAATAATGGGGGTATTATTTATGGGTGGACTCGCTTGGTGGATGAGGGGTAAAGCCTTAAAATTGTATGATTAAATATTTAGTGATTTTACTATTATTAATATTTTCTTTTTCTGGCACATCTCCAGCTTTTGCTCTTGTTTGTCGCAATTATGATGGACATGAAATTTGTATTCTTAATATTAAACGCAGTGCTAAGAAGTATTGGGAATATAGGGCTACTGTAAGTGTGGATGGGGTGAAAGCACCTGTAGAAATTTACAATTGTCGTGCTAAATTTAAGATAAATAAAGACAGGACTGTTTCGCAATTTACAGAGAATAGCCCTGGTGAAATGATTTGTAGTTTTTTTCAACAGTAGTTGAATGAAATTATTCTATTTATTTTCTGCGGCAAATATGCGCCAAATAATAAATATAGTTATTCCCAGATATGCAAATACAGTTAGCCATTCTTGCCAACGTGATATATCATTCATAAACAAAAGTAAAAATTAAGAAACTGCCTCAAGCACTGTACCCACCAAACAAGTCCGATCTAAATTGACTCCGCTGAAATTTGCAGCTTCTAATTCTGCACAAAGTAAGTTTGCTCCGGTTAAATTTGCTCCTGCTAAGTTCGCACCTCGCAAGTCAGCTTCTTCTAGATTAGCTTCACTCAATAAACTCCCTTGTAAGTCAGCCCTACTCAAATCTGCTCCTTTGAGATTTGCTCCTGTGAAATTGGCACCACGTAAGTCGGCACCACGAAAATCAGCGCCTTGCAAGTTCACGCTCATCAAATTAGCACCACTCAAAAAAGCACCTGCTAAAGAGGCATCGCTAAGTGTAGCACCCATTAAGTTCGCACCACGCAAATTACCACCGCGCAAGTCCGCACTGGTTAAGTCAGCTTGCATTAAGTTGGCTCCCATGAGGTTAGCTCGCAAGTCAGTGTCTTTGAGGTTAGCGCCCATTAAATTCGCGCCTTCTAAATGTGCGCCTTCCAGTTTAGAACCTGTCAAGTTAGCACCAACGAGGGTTGCACCGGCTAAGTTGACACGGCTTAAATCTATTTGGGATAGTTCCTCGTCTTCTAAGTCTGCTCCTGGAAGTTGTTTGATTTTTCCTGATCTAATAGCTTCTATGTTCATTGGTGTTGACTATTAATCTCTTCATTGCTTTTGCTGTGACTATCCCATCGAGAATCCAGTAACCACATACCTCTGCTGATTTTTGTTCTCATCAGGGGTAGGTCTAGTCCCTGTTGTAAACCCATAACTAACAAAGTTAGGATATCTATCAGTTTAGGATCAAAACGGGTAGATTGTTGCTGTCTACATTCATCTAAGGCTTGAGTGAATACATCTTTTTCACTTGTTTCTGAGTCTAATTTTTTGCTAACTTGCCATTGAAAGCTGGCTGCTAATGCCAAGATTCTTGACTCTAGGGGAATTTCGTCTCCTGCTAAACCTGCTGGTTGACCTGTTCCATTCCACCACTCGGTTTGGTGGGTGATAATTTGGGCAACTGCTCGCAGTCGTGGCATTGTCCGTAGTGTTTGCGCTCCTGGTATCAGGGGACAGGTTAAAGGGCAACTGGGGGCATCTTCTTGGTAGGTTGTGGATGCACTGGGAGTGAGTGCGCTTTCTACTCTTTGGAGTGGATCTATACGGTGTAATAAGGCGGCAAGACGCAATCTTTTAATTTGCCATGCTGGTAAATCCAATAATTGCCCCATTGTCTCGACAATTGCCACTACTTCTGAGGCGGCCATGGGGTTGTTGATCTCTGCTAAATCTAGCAGTTGTGCCATCCGTAAAAATGCCTGGATTTCGTTAGAAACTAAGTTACGATCTAGGACTGTGGGAATGGTTAAATCATTTTGTTCTGTTTGCAGGTAATCAACTACGCGGGTGACGACTGCGCTTACGTCTTTGGGTGAGATGATGGCGGCTTGAATTGCCTGTTTATGGGTGTTAAGTTTATTGGCTAGTTCTGGGTTATATTTTTCGATGTGAGCGATCGCAAACTCTGCTGTCTCTCTTACTAATTCAGGCTCAAATGTCCACAAACCATAAAATTTACGCTCTAAATCTGATATCGGTACACCACTACCATAATCAGACTCAGATAATTCTTGACAAATTACCATTGCTGTGTATTGGGGTGACAAAATAATCAAGTGCCACTCCTGCCCCACCGGATCATCTGCTTCTAACCCTACTAAATCAACATTAGGTAACTGACTGGTAGGATGTTCAGCAAAGCCGGCATCAGCAGCAGCCATAATCGCAATTTCACGGCTTTTTTGGGCAATGTCTGCGTATCTATTTGCCTCTTGCAGATACCACTTACCGCGTTGGAATGCGGTTATTACTAAAGGCTGACCTTCTTCAGTTAAAATGTGGTCTTCCAGAGCGTGACACAAAGCGACCAGGGTATTTTTGTAATACACCCCAAAATGAATCGGCCTGGTACTGTGACGATGGGCTGTTTCTAGTTGTTGGAGAATTGAACCTTGTAACATGGAGTTTGGGAGTTCAGGAGTTCAGGAGTTCAGGAGTTCAGGAGGCAGAGGTGACAGGTGACAGGTGACAGGTGACAGGTGACAGGTGAATTAAGAAGATTATTATTTCTCCTCTGCTCCCATGCTCCTCTGCCCCTCTGCTCCCTGTTAAGAGTTCCCTAGTTAATACCTACAAGTTGTTTTTCTTTGACTTCAATTGGTGCAGAAAGTGCTGTTTCTAGTTCGGCACAACCTAATTTTTCTTCTAAGATATTCATAACTTCTCGTCCGAAGTCGTTAGGGTTGCGTCGCCAAGCTTGTAAACAAACTTCACCAAAGAATGAACCCAATGGTTCAGGATTCCACAGGAGTTTTTTAGCTGTCCAGGGCATCAAACTCATAGGATCATAACCTGGTTTGAGGATACCCTCTTTAAAAGCATATTCTTCCAAGTGGGTATGGGGTTGGAGTCCAATAAAGAAAATTGCAGGTTCGACTTTATCAGCACCAAAAATCTTTTCTAATTCCCGATGATAAGCGATCGTTTGGCGGATGGTTTCGGGACGTTCGTCAATCACGTTAAAGGAGTAATTGACGGAAACCATATCATTGAAACCGGCTGATTTTAAATCACGGCAATTTTGTAAAACGGTTCGCAAGTTGTAACCCATCCGCATTTTGCGTACAAGTTCTTGAGAACCGCTGGTAATGCCGATTTCAAAATAATTCATGCCGGTTTTCGCCATCAGGGTACATAAATCTGGTGTTAAGTTGTCTGCTCTAATGTATGCTGCCCAATTTATATCAGTCATGCCAGAATCGACAATTTTCTGCAACAGTTCTACAGCATCATCAATATATCTCCGGGCAGGAATAAATTGAGCATCGGTAAACCAAAAGTTACGAATGCCACGATTATATAATTGTCGCATCTCAGCTACGACTTCATCGGCGGGATTAATCCGTACCTGTTTACCTTCAACAACTGTGTAAACACAATAACAGCAGTTGTGGGGACAACCACGCTTAGTTTGGACACCAATGTAGAAATCTTGATCTTGCAGGTAATAGTTAAATTCTGGCCAGATGGTTTCTATATAGTCGTAGTTACAAGCAGTTTTTTCTAGGGGTGTAGGTTGTTCATGAATCAGGCGTTCCCGTGGTTTATTTTCTCCCACTACATAGCAACGTTCATCCCGAAATTCTTGTCCACCTAAGAATTTTGTCAGCAGGGTTTCCCCTTCACCTACAGAAATAATTGTTCCTGCTGGTAGGCTTTTTCCTAACTGTTCATAAAAGACGCTGACAGCACCACCACCTACAACTACACGCGCTTGGGAGTGATATTTTTGGGCGCGTTTTAAACCCCGCTTAATTAATCCCAGGTTACGCCATAGTTCGACATAGTAGGCGATGAAGATCCGCAAACCGCCTAATGCACCCCGTAATTTTATGAATGGGTTTTTGGCATAGTAAAATTCAAAGGCGTTTTGTAGCGGGTTTCCGCCTCGTCCACCCACAGGAGCATATATTTGAATATCTCGCCAAGAAAATACTAGGAGTGTAGGCTTAAATTCATCAATGCAGTAATCTAAGGCAGCAGCATAATCTAGAGGTGGTACTGTGCCTAAGTCAAAGATCCGCTGTTCAATGCTGGGAAACAGCTTGTGGACGTGATCAGAAAGATAAACAACCCCAATGGGAAAGATGGGGTTACAAGGAAGGCGAACGTAAAGTATTCGGTTTTCCGTCATAGTTTTTTTAACTTCCATCTTGCCAATGTTTAGGGGATTTGTGGGCTTAATATTAATTTACCAATATTTACAGTAGCTTTCATCTTTGAGCGATCGCCTGTGCCAGTTGCGTCAGTCCTGGTTAATAAAAACCCTATCCTGTAAATCCTCTAATCCTGGATATCCTGATATGGCTACGCCACGCTATCAGACAAAAATTCCTGACTGACTATTAAATAAGGCGGTTCTTGACATCCGTAAATTTACTCACTTCAAAAGAAATTGATTTCTCAAGTTCTGCTACTTTGCAGTAACGTGAAACACAAGGATAAGGGTAAAAAATTATATAAATTTTCAGTTAACTAACTAGACAAGCTCGTTAGTTTTTTTTTACGATCTCGGTAGTATCTAAATGCTCAGGTGTACAATTTGTTTTTTCAACTTTGGATCACTGGTTGTTGTGTGCGGTTGATGTTATTTGCAAACAAGAAAACAAAGGGTAATGTGATGAAATTATCTCGTATTCTGCCTTTGGTTGTTGGTGGTGCTGTGGCTGGTATGGTGGTTAGTGGTGCTTCTCCAGCGCAAGCTTTAACTTGGAATTTGAATAATGTGCAATTTCAAGATGGAGCAACTGCTACTGGCTCATTTGATTATAATGCTACTACTAGTACTTACTCTAACGTAAGTATTACTCTATCAAATGGAACAATTTACAGTAGTCGAAGTTTTAATACATCCAACCTTAACTTTGTACAACCCTATCGATTCTCTCTGTGTAGTAATGGCTCAGGTTGTTTTTCTAGTCAATATTTATACTTGATATTTTCATCTAACCTGACTAATACACCAGGTACTTTATCAGTTATCGGTCATTCTTATGGACTGACCAATACCTCCGGTATTATCTCTAGTTCTTCTGCTTTAGTGGGAGGCACATTAAGTTCTGCTGCTGTACCCTTCGACATTCCCGGTGGTGCAACTATCCCCACATTCGGTTCTCTATTTGCTCTAGCATTAATGAGACAAGTTAAAAAGCGTTTAGTAGCAAAAACCCTCATTGTTAATCCTGTAGAGACTGTAGTTTAAGTTTTTCAAAATCAGGATGTCCAGGATTTGAGGATGTACAGGATAATTTAAGAAGGTGCGTTAGATATTTATTTATAGGACTATCAGATATCAAATATCTGTTTATTTGCAGGATTCATGAAGTCTGACGCACCCTACTAATATGCCAGTTGCGTAAGTCCTGACTAATCCTAAAGGAAATCCTCTAGTTAAATCAACATACTGAAAATTTAGTAAAAATAAAACTATGAACAATCATCAATCTATTACAGAAACATCCTCAACAACACCCTGGAATGATTTATTATTAGAAATTGCCCAAACTCCAGAAGAATATATACCGGAAATATTGCAAATTGTCCGTTTATTTCGTGAAAACTTGAGCAAAAAAACAGCAACTTTGATAACTACAGAGAAACACAAATTAAACTGGCAAGAATTTATTAATCAAACAGCAGGAAGTTGTGCTGATGATCCAATTATTCTGGATGATTTAGGTATTGATGATAGATTAGATGATAGTTTAGAAGAAATGATTAATTGTTAGAAATACAAACTGATGAAATATTTATTAGATAGTAATGTTTGTATTCAATATCTTAATCAAAGATCAGAAAATATTATTCAGCGTCTTCAAGATTTATCTGATATAGATATAGTAGTTTGTTCTATTGTCAAAGCGGAATTATTTTATGGTGCAATGAGAACTAATAATCCTGCGAAAACTCTGCAAAAGCAACAGGAATTTTTAGACAGATTTGTTTCTTTGCATTTTGATGATAAATGTGCTTTGATTTATGGCGAAATTCGTAGTAAATTGGCTGCTAAAGGTACTCCTATAGGTAATAATGATTTACATATTGCTGCTATTGCAATGGCTAATAATTTAACTTTAATTACTCACAATACTAGAGAGTTTAGTAGAGTTGAAAATTTAAAATTAGAAGATTGGGAGATTTAAGTCTAATTTGCGATCGCACACTTTCCCCCAAATATCACATCCCCTCAACCTCCCAAACAGCGATACCTTCGGTCAGCTATCTCTACGAGACGCTACGCGAACGCTATCGCACCTCCTCACCCTCCTAATAGCGAACTGCTTGCAGCAACTCTTGCGCTATCGCACTCCCTTCAACTTCCCAACATCCTTTTTTAACGAACCACAGAGACACAGAGGACACCGAGAAAAAGCGATCGCACCTCCTCAACTTTCCAAACATCTCTTTTTAACGAACCACGAAGACGCGAAGAGCGCGAAGGGAAGAAAGAATAGAAGAGCGATCGCACACCTTCCCCCAAATATCACATCCCCTCAACCTCCCTAGCGATATCTTCGGTCAGCTTCGCTATCGCACCTCCTCAACCCCTGAAAATCTCTTTGTACCTCATCCAATGTCAAAAAAGTGGTATGATTGATTGGTAAGATGAATGAGTCATACATAATGATGAAAGTCACAATTACTTTGGAAGAAGACATTCTCCAATTTATTGATCAACAAGCAAAAGGTAATCGTAGTGCCTATATTAATGCACTATTAGCAGAACAAAGACGCAAGATTTTAGAAGCAGAAATAATTGCTTCACTCCAAGAAGATGCGAAAGATTTAGAATATCAAAATGAGATTTCTTCTTGGGATAATGTAGCTGGAGATGGTATTAATGCCAGAGAGTAATTTAACTTATAAACGGGGTGAAATTCGCTGGGTAAATCTTGATCCAACTGTGGGAGCAGAAGCACAAAAAATCCGTGCTTGTTTAATAGTTCAAAATGATATTATGAATCAATATGGATTATTAACTATTGTGATGCCATTTCGACCAGGAAGTAAGCAAGCTCCCTATATTGTCAATGTCAAAGCAACAGCAACTAATGGATTAGATAAAGATCGTTTTATTGATGTTGCTCAAATTCGTTCTGTAGATTATCGTCGCGTTTTAGGGTTGGTGGGGATTTTAGAAGCTGAATATTGGGAAGAAATTCGTACTGCTTTGGATGTGGTTTTGGGTTTTGGGATTTAAATTTTTACCAAGGAGAAAACTATGACACATCAATCTATGATATTAACTAATAATCTTTATGCAGAAGATTATAATTTATGGATTCAAAAAACCGCTTCTTTATTAAAAGATAAGCAATTTTCAGAATTAGAATTAGAAAATTTAATTGAAGAAATTGAAAGTATGGGAAGAAGTGAAAAAAATGCTTTAAAAAGTAATTTACGAGTTTTAATTATGCACTTACTTAAATACAAGTTTCAACCTCAAAACAGGTCAAATAGTTGGTTGTATACAATATATGAACATCGTCAAAGATTACAAGAAACGTTTTTAGATAGTCCTAGTTTAAAAGGCTATTATTTAGAAGTTTTGGATAATTGTTATCACCACGCTCGTAAAGAAGCAGCGATTGAAACTGGACTTCCTTTATCTATTTTTCCTCAAGATAATCCTTTTTCTGCTGATGAAATTTTAGATGCTGATTTTTTTCCAGTTTAATTATAATTTCTGTTATCAAGCGATCGCATCCCCTCCAACTCCCTATAAACAGCGATCGCACTTCTTCCAACTTCCCAAAAACGATCGCATTCCCTTCAACTCCCCAAACAGCGATCGCACATCTACCCCCAAGTATCGCACTCCATCAACCTCCCAAATAGCGATACCTTCGGTCAGCTTCGCTATCGCATCCCCTCAACTTCCCAAATAGCGATACCTTCGGTCAGCTTCGCTATCGCACTCCCTCAACTCTCCAAATAGCGATACCTTCTTCGGTCAGCTTCGCTATCGCACCTCCTCAACTTTCCAAACATCTCTTTTTAACGAACCACGAAGACGCGAAGAGCGCGAAGGTAAGAAAGAAGAGAAGAGCGATCGCACATCTACCCCCAAGTATCGCATCCCTCCAACTCCCCAAATACTTGAGTTTGGAAATTCCGCACACCGCTTTCTAGGTCATCTAGGATGACTTTTAATAAAGTTAACATATTGACAAAATTGTATAAAATTTAAATCATCAAATTTTCCTTTTTTGGTATTATCAGCTTGATTCATTTTTTTTATTTGATTAATCTTTTTTATCAATTCACTACACTTTTTAACTTGAATTTCCTGTTTTTTAAGTGAATTTAGTATCTTTTCAATACATCTAATAAATGATACTTCTGTATTCGCTGATCTTTTTCTACTAAGTGAAAAAGAAAGTCTCCAGTTTAAATGTGTAATTCTGTCATCTAAATCCTTGAAAAAGCTATCTTCATAACACATTGATTTTGCTAATTCTAACATTTCTTCAAGATTGTAAAAATCAGGTATTTTTATATTTAATATATGTCCATACTCTATTTTCAGTAAGTTATCATTTATAGTTTCTATATATCCTCTCTCTACTATCTTTTCTCCTTGTTTGATTTGTTTAATAATATTAACCATTAAATTAATAGGTATATTATCTGTTGTAATACGATTGCAAACATCATGTAAATCTAGTAATAGCAAGCATGAAATCTGATGTTCTTCTTCTTGACTGAATAATTTACCATGTGCCACTCTATTTCTAATTTTAGGGAAGATAAATTTAAAATATTCAAAATCACATATATTTGGATTTTTCTTAACAATCTGATCTAGTTTTTCCCCAATACTAGCTTTTTGTAGTGATTTCTCAGAAATTCCTAACCCTAAGCAGTAGTCATGGAATATACCTTCTATTTGAAGTGGTACTAAGTTCAGAAACAATAATAAATTGTTTTGCTCATAAGCATCTAATATAGGAATTAAAATTTTTTCACGATCATTCAAAAAATGATTTTTCTGAATATATTTTTTTATTTCAAAAATAATGTTTTTTTCACGTATATATTGATGAGTATATTCATAGAATTCTAAATCACCAGTTTTATAGAGTGTCTCTAATTTTTCTATTTCCTCAGAAGTAGCATATAAAAATTTATTGGCAATCTCGGACAATTGATCTTTATCATACCTTGATAATAGATATCTATGCTTTGCTTTATAAATATAATTATAATGATCATCTGGTTTGCGACGAAATATTCCGTCGTTTTGTGTGTCACTAACGGCAGTCCATTTTATAGATTTAGTTGTTATATATTTTATAATTTCATTTCTTGCATCTTCATTTACTTTTATATAGTGTCTCATGATTGAATCTTCATAACTATCATTTTCATCAGTATCAGAGTCTTGACGATTTATTTTAATTTCTTGTTGATATTTATTTATTCTTTCTTCAATTTCCCTTAAATCTTCTGCTGCTTCTTGATATAGTTCCAATAAAACAAGACGTGGATCTTTGAGTATAAGACACATTGTTTTGCAAACACAAGTATAAAAATCTTGTTCTTGTTCAGGTAATTCTGGAAAATATATCCTCTGTAACTCTTCAACAATATTATTTTCCTCACTAATATTACTAATAAATTTATTGCGATAATCTTGGTAGAATTCGCTAAAATTACTTCTAATTTCTTGAAATGTAAATTTTTCAAATATATCATTTCCTTGAAATTCTTTAAAAAATAGCTTACCAATTTCCTCCATAGAAAGAGTAACCAAGTATTCTGGATCTTGCAAAAGTTTGTTAGCAAATTCTAGCCCATCAGATTTTTTTATTTTATTTAACGAGAGTTCTTGCATAGTAACGATATTCCCATTGTTAATTTTGAAAAAAATACTAAAAAAAGTAGGTTAAGATAAGGAACAAAAACTAAGACAAAAAATACGAGTTAAGTTTCAATTGGTTCAATTGAGTCTAAAAAAATATTTTTTTACTCAGCATTTTACCAATCATTTAGTAAACATATACCAGCGATACCAGATAAAATTGCGGTTAAGAAACTACCAGAAGTCAAAGAAATAGCTGCCACAAATAATAATAAATAAGCCAGCCACTTTTTAAGGGTATGCTCATCAAAATTAAAGTTTAAATCACCCAAAAACACAACTCCTATATTTCTAAGAAGTGCCTTAGTTGGCAGGTTTAAATGTTGACCAATTCGGCTAGGAAGTTCAATTTGTCGTCTTGGAAGTGAATATTCTGGCTTTGGTAATAAGTGAGAAGTTAAGTCAATCCAGCTTTGCATAAGTCTTATTGATCTAGCTAATTCTTCAGCAGCATCAGGTTCAAATTTTTCATGTCCTATAATATTCATAACACTGGTAAGTCTTGACATAGATTCAATTTCTTGTTCAAAAAACAAGTTCATATATTCCAATTTGCTAGGATCTATCTCATATCCATGTTTTTTGGATATTTCTAGAAAATTTCCAATATTAGTAGCTGTCTTCAATTCCTCTTTTAATAAATTGTCCTTATCTAGTGCTAAAGATAAAAGGACTATATTCTGTGCAGATGGTGATTTTACGTCCATAAGGGTTATTTTTTGAAAAAATCGTCTAAATCTAATAAGCATACTTTAATATCTAGGTAATAAATTTGCAAAAAAATTGCCCCAGAAGCATCACACCCCCAAGGCAAACTCTATAAATTCTTTCTTCGTGTTCTTCGTGCCTTCGTGGTTCGTTTCTTCTAAAGTTGCTTCACCTCACTAACCAACTTAGCCACCATATCCTTAGCACTACCAAACAACATAGTCGTCTTATCCTTATAAAACAACTCATTATCCACACCAGCAAAACCGGCACTCATCCCGCGCTTAATCACAATAGTTTGCTTTGCGCGATCAACTTCCAAAATCGGCATCCCATAAATAGGACTATTCACATCACTACGCGCCGCAGGATTGACCACATCATTAGCACCAATCACTAACGCCACATCAGCTTGTTCAAACTGGGGATTAATATCCTCCATGTCATACAACTGGGTATAAGCCACATTAGCTTCCGCCAATAATACGTTCATGTGACCCGGCATTCTACCCGCAACAGGGTGAATCGCATATTTTACATCTACACCCATGCGTTCTAGTTGATCTGCCAACTCCCGGACGCTATGCTGTGCTTGGGCAACTGCCATACCGTATCCTGGGACAATCACCACAGAACGGGCATATCCCAACATCATCGCCCCTTCTTCAGGATCTATACTGCGGACTGTTTGATTACTAGCACCAGCAGCAGCACCACCAGTAGCGGTAGAAACTGAACCAAAGGCACTAAATAAGACGCTGAACAAAGAACGGTTCATGGCCTTACACATAATTTCGGTGAGGATGATACCCGACGCACCCACCAAAGCACCGGCGATGATTAACATATTGTTCATCACCACAAAACCCGCAGCCGCCGCAGCTACACCTGATAAGGAGTTTAACAGGGAGATGACCACGGGCATATCACCGCCACCAATGGGCAGTACAAACATTACACCCAACACCAAGGAAACAGCTACCACTGCTAAAAAGATGGGTAAACTATCCGGTGAGATGATTAAATATGCACTTCCAGCTAGATATGAACCCAACAGTAAGAGGTTAAATGGTTGTTGCAAAGGAAAGGTAATGGGTGTACCACTAACTAAACCTTGCAATTTGGCAAAAGCGAGAAAACTACCGGTTAATGTCACACCACCGATTAACACATCCAATAGCATGGAAATGTTGACATCGAGGGGGATAGGTTGAGAACTTCCTAATAACCGCCAAAATTCTGCTACAGCGATAAGTGCGGAAGAAGCACCACCCAAACCGTTGAGTAAACCCACCATTTGGGGCATTTCGGTCATTTGCACTTTGTAAGCTGCGATCGCACCAATAATAGAACCAATCGCCAAGCCTATCAATATCATCTCGTAATTTAAGACTTGCTGATCTAGCATTGTGGCGACAACTGCTAACAGCATCCCCACCGCAGCCACAAGATTACCGTTTCTGGCTGTAGCTGGAGAACCGAGTTTTTTCAAACCAAGAATAAATAATGATGCAGCGACTAAATACGTCAGCTGAATCCCAGTTGGTAAAAAGTCGCTCATGCTTTAACTTCCTTTTTCTTGAACATTTGCAGCATTCTGTCAGTTACTAAAAAGCCACCGACAACGTTAACCATTGCCAAAATTACGGCAATTAAACCCAGAATTACAGATAAACTGGTGTTTCTCTCCCCCGCAGCCAGGATTGCACCAATTACGGAAATACCGGAAATGGCGTTGGAACCGGACATTAAGGGAGTGTGGAGTGTGGGGGGAACTTTGTTGATGACTTCAAAGCCTATGAAGGAGGCTAAGACGAGTACGAATAAGGCCGCAAGTAATGCTTCTGTCATGTCGATTTTAGATTTTAGATTTTGGATTTTGGAGGATGTTTGTAAAGTCAAAAAGTTTACTAAAAAACCTCTCTCCAAACCTCTCTCCTACAAAGAGGCTTTAAAATCCCCATTCCCTTGCAGCGAAGGGGGGTAGGGGGGTTAGGTTTTTCATTAATCCTCTTACCTGTTACAGATGTTGAATTACACCGCTACTGCTTGCAAAGCGTCCTTTACTCTTTGGTTTCTGATTTCTCCACCATGAGTAACACAAGCTGCATCAACGATGTCGTCATCAAAGTTGATTTGTAATGCTTTGTCTTTGATGAGTAGTTGCATTAATGAAGTGATATTTTTTGCATACAGTTGGCTGGCGTGTACTGGCATGGATGAAGGTAAATTAATTGGTCCAATAATGGTTACACCGTTCCAAACAATATCCTTTCCAGGTTCGGTACAAGCGCAGTTTCCACCCTGTTCTGCGGCTAAATCCACAATTACAGAACCGGGTTTCATCGCTTTTACCATTTCTTCTGTGACGAGAATTGGCGCTTTTCTGCCTGGTACTTGTGCCGTTGTAATTACTACGTCTGAGTTTTTGACGTGTTCGGCTACTAATTCTTGGGTACGTTTTTTGCTGTCTTCGGAGATTTCTTTGGCGTAACCACCAGCAGCAACGGTTTCTTCTTCTAGTTTGACTTCTACGAATTTCGCGCCTAAGCTTTGTACTTCTTCTTTGACCGCTGGGCGAATATCAAAGGCTTCTACTACTGCTCCTAGTCTACGGGCTGTAGCGATCGCTTGCAATCCTGCTACACCTGCTCCCATAATAAATACTTTGGCTGGAGCGATCGTCCCCGCAGCGGTGGTTAACATCGGGAAATATTTTGGTAATGCGGCTGCTGCTAACAGCACGGTTTTATATCCTGCTAAAGACGCTTGGGAAGATAAAGCATCCATGCTTTGCGCCCTGGTAGTACGGGGGATTAATTCCATACTTAAGGCGGTAATTTGCCGATTTGCTAATTTTTCCGCAATCACAGGATTACCCAAGGGATTCAAAAAGCTAATTAAAACTGATCCTGGTTTGAGTAAGTCAATTTCTGAACGTCCATCTTCTCTTTCTTGGGGAGGACTTACTTTCAGTAATATATCCGCTTCACTCCATAATGTCGCTACATCACTGATAATTTTTGCACCTGCTGCTTCATAGTCTGCATCTGTAAAATATGCTTTGTCTCCAGCACCACTTTCTACATAAATTTCTAAACCCTGTTTGACTAATTTAGCTACAATGTCAGGAATTAATGACACACGACGTTCACAAACTTCAATTTCTTTAGCAACTGCTATTTTCATGGAATCTCCTGAAGATAAATACCTACATATCTACTAACTATGGAATTTCTCTGTTGAAGGATTTCCGCCACTTATGGTATATAAGCGGGTCATCTCACCTCTGATTTTTTTTAGTAGATTTCAAATTCAACTCTGTCTTCTCCACTCTTATTTCTCTACCCCCAGCAAAGCTTGATTATGCCAATGAAAAAGTATGTACCAATCCTAGATAGTTGGAGACTAATTTACTTACTGCACATCTTATGGTCTTTTTCTGTTGTTCTATCTATGTCTTCAGATTATTTTCGGGATTGATAAAGTTTGCTATTTTTTGTTGGCATCATGCAATTTTCATTAAATTTCGCCAATTTGCTTTTGTTCCAATTAATTGTTAATTTTTTATGAGTTCATTCCTGTTGCTAAATAATTCCAGGAATTCCTAAAATACCCATAGTTGAGAGGGTTAATACCAACACATCTTAGACTTGATTTCGGTGGATATAGAACACAAAACGCTGTTTACAATCCTTCTCAGCAGCCACGGTAGTCAACTGGAAAGTTTGAGTCTAACCAATTTATCGTAATTTAAGTAGCGATCGCCAAAGTCATATTTCAACTTTTATGAACTTTTTTTATATTTCTCCATATTTATATATACTCAAAACTATTTAAGCAGTTAAACTCATTTAACGTAAAACGTCAAAGCTACAACGCTCAGGAGATCAAATTCAGTTTTTTACCCCACACCCAGACCCTAAACCCTTAATTTTGGACACACAAGGCACTTTGATTTTGATTTTTCGTCTATTTTTAAGCATAAAGTAGTAAAGTTTAGTTACGAATACTAACGTGACTGTTACTTAAGATTACAGAAATAATATTTATTTAGAGGATGCCTAACTATGCGACGTTTACTTTCTGCTTTGGCTGTTACTGGTTGTTTGTTGACGAGTCTTCCGGCTACAACTTTGGCACAAAGCTTACCCGGCTTAACATTGTTCAGTGGTGTTAAATCAGAAAATCAGCTACCCTTCCGCTTAGATTTTGGCGGACAAACCGCTTCGACCGACAGATATATACTCAGACTACCTGCCAAAAAAATGAAATTGGCAGTGGCTCAATTCGCCATTACTTACCCCAAATATTACAAAGGCAGCTTTGACACCAAAAAAGTCGAAGTCAAAGTCAAAGGTAAAAGCGTGCCACTGAGTGAAGTGAAATGGGATCAAGAAGGACGGGTAATTGAAATATTTCCCCAAGAACCAGTACCAGCAGGTAGCAACGTGGAGGTAGTTCTATCTAACGTACAGAATCCCACCTTTGGGGGAATTTTTTATTTCAACTGCCAAGTTCTCTCCCCTGGAGATGTACCACTACTTCGTTACCTTGGTTCTTGGATTATCAGTATTTCTTAAGAAGAGAACAGGGAATAGGGGAGATGGGGGAGCAGGGGAGCAGGGGAGCAGGGGAGCAGGGGAGAGGGGAGAGGGGAGAGGGGGGAAATATTTTCTTCTTATCCTCCTGACTCCTGACTCCTGACTCCTAGCTCTAACGGAAAGACTTTTTCCGCAAGCCCTAATTAATTTTTCTCCCCCAGTTCCTAGACCCCAATTCCCAGGAACTCTATCCAGAAATATGTTGAGATTGCCTGAAAAGTGGTAAGATTACAGATTGTGACTTTTTATAAAAATCGTCTAAAAGGAGAACGGTATGCAAAGGACATTGGGCGGCACTTGTCGTAAGAGAAAAAGAACCTCTGGGTTTCGTGCCAGAATGCGGACACCAGACGGTAGAAACGTGATTAGCGCCAGAAGAAGAAAAGGTCGTCATCGTCTGAGCGTTTAGGGTAAATTCATCAAAATACAGCCGTTGTGCCTTTGCCCAAAGCATATAGACTAAAATCCCGTAGGGATTTTCAGGCAGTTTTCCGAGAAGGAATTCGGTGTCATAGCTCTCATTTCACTTTGAGAGCTTTAAAACCGTTGGGTGCAAAACAACCTTCTATGGATGCTGCCCATGCCAAAACACAACCAACTAACTGTGAAAATTTAGCCACAACTAAAATTGGTATTTCTATTAGCACCAAAGTCAGTAAAAGAGCAGTAGTTCGCAACCGCATTAAACGGCAAATTGCCACCGCTTTGTATCAATTAATGCCTAAATTACTACCAGGATGGCGGCTAGTCGTAATTGTGAAGCCAAAGGCAGCAGAATCTGAGTGCGTAAGCCAACAATTTCTGCAAGAATTAGAGCAGTTGTTGGCAAAAGCTGAGGTCATAAATGGGTATTCGTGAAGAAATTTATTATGAAGGTGGCCCCCATATTGGGGATTTAATTCTCAATTTATTAATTGGGTTAACCTTAGTTGGTTTACCATTGACCATTGGTGCAATAGTCAGAGCTTTGTGGTTACGTTTCCGCATCACTGATCGCCGAATTGCCGTCATGGGTGGTTGGATGGGACGCGATCGCACTGACGTAATTTACTCAGAAATCGTCAAAGTCGTCAAAATACCCCGTGGTGTTGGCTTATGGGGAGATATGGTAGTTACACTCAGAAACGGCACTCGTTTAGAAATGCGGGCAGTTCCCAACTTTCGGGAAGTTTATGACTACATTAACGATAAGGTGGCTGCTAAGAATCCCCAATATACTGCTGCTAACAAGTAGTCATTAATAGACGGTGTATATCAAGACCAATCTAGCTGGGAAAATACAGCAGGAGTTCAGGAGTCAGGAGTTCAGGATTCAGGAGTCAGGAGTATGGCTAACGCCACGCTATGCCTTCGGCACACTACGTGAACGCTATCAGGAGTTCAGGAGTTCAGAAGAATAAGAAAAAATTTCCCCCCTGCTCCCCCTGCTCCTCTGCTCCCCCTGCTTTCTTCCCTGTGCGGCTATCCGTAGCGAAGGATAATCGCTAATAAATCAAGATTTAGATAAATTAGATTCAGTTCAATTTACAGTACCTCAGGTTGGATTCAGAATAATGGATTTTGGTATCGGATTTCTCTCGAACAACGTGATGCTACCAATCATAGACTTCTTCTATGGTTTTTTCCCTAGCTATGGATTGGCGATCGTTGCCTTGACATTGATAATCCGCTTTGCGCTCTATCCCCTGAGTGCTGGCTCGATTCGCAGTATGCGAAGAATGCGGGTTGTCCAGCCTGTGATGCAAAAGCGGATGGCAGAAATCAAAGAGCGTTATAAAGACGACCCGCAAAAGCAGCAAGAGGAAATGGTCAATGTCCAAAAAGAATTTGGCAACCCCTTAGCTGGATGTTTGCCTCTGCTATTACAGATGCCTGTCTTACTAGCACTGTTTGCGACTTTGCGGGGTTCACCATTTGCAGGAGTTAACTACTCCGTTAACTTGCAAGTTTTCCCAGCTGAACAAATCGAACAAATTCAGCCCCAAGCTTTTGCAACTCCCCCACAAAATATTTATATTGCTGATGGAGAACACACAAAAATTACTGCTATTCTTCCCAGTGGTAACAAATTGACTGTGGGAGAAAAAACTAAGATTCAATATCAGACAGTAGAGGGTAAACCGTTTGATTTGCTCTTAGCAGCACATCCAGAAACTAAGTTAACCCCTGAGTGGAAAATTACCAAAGGCGAAGAAAGGGTCAAAATTGATGCTGAAGGCAATTTAGAAGCCTTACAACCCGGAGACGTTACCATACAAGGTACAATTCCCGGACTGGCAGCAGACAAAGGATTTCTGTTCATTGATGCTTTAGGTAGGGTAGGCGCACAAGATCCTGATGGCACAATCCACTGGGATATTGTGGCGATGATTGTCTTCTTTGGCATTAGTCTTTACGTCAGCCAAATGCTTTCTGGGCAGAATTCCAGCGGTGGAAATCCTCAGCAGGATACGGTTAACAAAATTACCCCTGTCATCTTTTCGGGGATGTTTTTGTTTTTCCCACTGCCAGCTGGTGTGCTGATGTACATGGTGATTGGCAACATTTTCCAAACCCTGCAAACCTACATTCTTTCCCGCGAACCTCTACCGGAGGAGTTGCAAAAGTTGGTGGCTATCCAGGAGAAGGAAAAAGAAGCAGCAACCGCAGAAGCTAAAACTTTGCCCTTTGAGCCAAAAAGTTCTAAGAAAAAGGCTACAGGCTGATTATGAGTGACATTTCCATGCAGCGTGGTGAAGAATGGTTAACACAATTGCTGCAACTTGCTGGCATCTCCACTAATGTGAAGGGGAATTTGGAGGCTGCTCCAGCTATTGGGGTAGACTCTCAAGAACCGGATAGCTACTGGTTGACAATTGATGAAACGAATTTGATGCCAGAACAAATCAGGATGTTGATTGGTACTGGTGGTACTGTGTTGGATGCAATGCAGTATCTAGCAAATTCGGTGCTGAATTTGCATCAACCAGAACAGGATCATACATCTTATACTGTTGAGTTGAATGGCTACCGTGTCAGACGACAAGCAGAAATTAGTGCTTTAGCAAAAACAGCGGCTCAAGAAGTGCGTTTTTCTGGACGGGAAGTGGAAATTAGATCCCTTAGTTCGGCAGAACGGCGACAAGTTCACAACTTTTTGAAGGAATTTCCTGATTTAGAAACCTTCAGTCGAGGTAAAGAACCCCATCGTAATTTGGTAGTTCGTCCTGCTACTGAACCACCAACAGATCCTGGCTATTAGAGCTAAAATCAAAGATGTAGTAACAGCAATTTTGCTGATTATCAACCATAATTTTGCGTGAGGATATCTCACAAATCATAATGGACGCTATTTTTATTCCGCAGCTAACCAAAGCCCCGGAGCGAATAGAGGAAATTCAAGTTAATGAGTCTCTGCCCGGTCTGGAAACTTTAACCCCGGTGCGTGGAACTATCCGCGTGCAGCATCAGGGTAATTATTTAGAAGTTTCCGGTCAGGCAGAAACAATTATTACTTGTACCTGTAACCGCTGTTTGCAGCAATATAATCAACGCTTGGCTGTTAATACTAAAGAAATTATTTGGTTAGATGAAAAAGCTAATCAAACGGAACACTTGCCTTTAGAAATGGAAGTGGCTATAGAAGATTTAGTGGAAACTGTACCACCTGATGGTTATTTTTATCCTAGTGAATGGCTGTATGAGCAGATGTGTTTAGCTATTCCTCAGCGGCAATTGTGCGATCGCAAATGTCCAGGTATTTTGGATAAAGTTGCTAGTAGTTCTGAACAGATTATTGATAATCGTTGGTCTGCTTTGCAAAGCTTGAAAAAACAACTTCCAGAATCTTAAGTCATATCAATTATTGACTGTAAGTTTTACTACCTATGCAGTAGTTGAGTAAGTTAATATATGGCGTTTACCCAGAAACCTGGTTTCTTAGCGAAGCCGGGTTTCATTGTTTCATTAATTTTACTTGGCAAATTAAGTACAATCGCTAATAATAGGATTGGCTGAGTAAATAAATGACACAAGATGTATATCAAGAAGTTGCAAGTATTTAACTATAAATCTTATTTTGACTCTGGGGTAATGGAATTTACGCCAGGTATTAATATTATTGTTGGCAAAAATAATGCAGGTAAAACATCTTTACTTGAGGTGCTGACTTTGGATTTTGAAAATCAGCCGCATAGAATTTTGGATTTTGAAAAATATCCTGATAGAAGTTTAAGGACATTGCCCAATAATATTTCTGGGATAAAAGAAGAATCAAAAATAGAAATTACTTTTTATATAGCTTCAGATGAAGATAATTATCTTGCTATAAAAAAAGTATTTGAAGAAAATCCAGACTTATCTTTAATCGAAGTGTCAGTATATCAGGATTATTTAGAAATAAAATTAAGCCTCAAATTTGATTATAAAATAAATGAAGTAGTTCGTAATACGACAGAAGTGATTAGCCATTATACATATGAAACCAGGGATATATCACAAAAGATGAAATTATTCAGCAATAACATTGATACATTTATTTATAAATTCAATATATTGGTAAGTCGTATTTATAAATTTAAAGCTGAACGTCTAAATATTGGTAGTTGCAAATTTGAAAATAATAATCAACTAAAATCAGATGCTTCTAATCTGGCTGAAGTAATATGTATATTGCAAGGTAAAAATCCAGGGGTGTTTAGCCAATTAAATAAATTAGTTTCAAGTATTTTGCCTGAAATTAAGTGGATTTCTGCACTACCCAGAGATAATTCAGAGGTTGAAATTATAGTTTGGACGCTAGATACTCAACTTAACAGAGATGATTTATCACTTCCCCTTTCTTCATGTGGAAGTGGAGTTAGTCAAGTTTTAGCAATTGTATATATTCTAGTTTCTTCTATTCACGAATCGAGAACGATAATAATTGATGAACCACAATCATTTTTACATCCAGGTGCAGCGAAGAAACTGATAGAGACTATTAAACAATTTCCGCAGCATCAATATTTTATAGCTACTCATTCACCAGATATTATCACAACGGCAGATCCTTCTAATATTATCAAGTTGCAATATCAAGATTGTGAAACAACTGCATCAGTTATAGATGCAAAAGATATAGATTTACAAAAAGAAATTTTAAATGAACTGGGAATTAGATTATCTGATGTTTTTGGTGCTGATAGTATTTTGTGGGTTGAAGGAGAAACTGAAGAAAAGTGCTATCCACTGATACTTGAGAAAATATTAGATAAGCAGTTGAGGGGTATTAAAATTCTTGCAGTTCAGCAGACTGGTGACTTTGAAGGGACAAAGGCTAATCTTGTATTTGATATTTATAAAAAATTGAGTGAAGGAAGCAACTTATTTCCTCCTGCTATTGGTTTCTTATTTGATTCTGAGGGTAAATCAGAAGAAGAGAAAAAAATCTGGCAAGAGAGAAGTAAAAAACCTGTTGAATTTTTGTCACGGCGAATGTATGAAAATTATCTACTTGATCCAGAAGCGATAGCAGCAGTTTTTAATGAAGAAAATCAATCTCGACAAGAACCACTATCAAATATTACCAAAGTTGATGTTGAGGAATGGCTAGATAAGAAACAGCAAGAAGAAGGACTTTCAGAAGAAGAATGGCTATATAAAGTTCATGCTTCTAATATTCTTGAGCAACTTTTCTCAAATCTTTCTCAAAGAAAAATTAAGTTTAGAAAACCCAAACATTCTTACGAACTTACAAAATGGCTAGTTGAAAACAAACCTGGGTTCTTGTCTGGACTTGCTGAAGAAATTGCAAAGATGCTTAATTGTGAAGATCGATCGCACCGACAACCATAATTATCGACTATCGCCTACATCCGCCTGAGATTGAAATCTCAGGCTAATAGCAAAAGTCGTTTCAAGACGACTGAGAAAATATTGAATTATTGAGTCTAATTATTTAGTCCGTTAAAACGGACTTCCGCTATGAGACTGGGAATTGATTTCCAGGCGGATTTAATTTTGTTGACTACGCAATAAACGCAAAATTTCATCTATACTCGATTCTAAATTTCTGATATCTGACTTTATTTGCCGAATGTCACTTTTAACCTCTTTCATATCTGAAGCCAAACCAGTAGCTAAAGTCAAGGTTGTAGGGATTGTCATATTTTTTATGTATTTTATTGGGTAATATCACTATATTTTGCCTGATTTATATAATATAATTATATACAATTGAAAATGCAAAATAAAATGGCAACAGGAATACCTAGTAAAAACGGACGTAATTACCAAAAAAATACAACTTCATTCCGTATTGAATATGAAGGGAAACTTCCTATAGAAGATATATTTAAAATTCACCCAGCTAACTTAAATCATATAATCAGTGTTGTAGGAAAACATAGAAATAAACTCATATATGGCGATAACCTAAACGTTCTTAGCACATTATTGGATGATGAGAATGTTAACGGAAAAGTTAACCTAGTATACATTGATCCACCATACTCAACAGGTAGCAGTTTTGAATCTCGTAATAGAAATCATGCTTATCATGATCACATGGAAGGTGGAGAATATTTAGAATTTTTGCGCCAACGTTTGATTTTAATCAGAGAACTCTTATCAGAAACAGGTTCTATTTATGTTCATTTAGATGAAAACATGGCTTTTGCTGTGAAAATTATCATGGATGAAATTTTTGGAGTTAAAAATTTTCGTAATTGGATCACTAGAAAAAAATGCAACCCTAAAAACTACACCCGCAAACAATATGGTAATATTTCTGATTATATTATTTTCTATACCAAAACAGATAATTATATTTGGAATCAACCTTTTGAAACTTGGACAGAAGAGGCTATTAAAAAAGAATATCAATATGTAGAAGAAGAGACAGGAAGACTATATAAAAAAGTTCCTATCCATGCTCCAGGAGAAAGAAAAGGAGCAACCGGTCAACCCTGGAGGGGTATGTTACCACCTCCCGGTAAACATTGGCAATATACACCAGAAACTTTAGATGAAATGGATGCAAGGGGGGAAATATATTGGTCTGCAAATGGTAATCCTAGAAGAAAAGTATATTTAGATAATAGTCAGGGTATTTCTATTCAAGATATTTGGCTGGATTTTAAAGATGCACACAATCAAAATATTAAAATTACTGGTTATCCAACAGAAAAAAATGCAGCTTTAATGAAACGCATAATCATGGCTTCATCTAATCCTGGCGATATAGTTTTAGATGCTTTTGCAGGGAGCGGAACTACTTTAGCTGTGTCTGAAGAATTAGGGAGAAAATGGATAGGTATTGATAATTCTGCATTGTCGATTGATACAATCATTAAACGTTTAGCGAATGGTAGTGAAGCAATGGGTGACTTTGTTAATGGTAAAACTGCTAACAATCAATATAAACAAATTAGCTTAATTGAAGTCAATAGAATTTTGCAAACAGGCTTAGATTTTTATATTGAAGAATCACCAAATTTAGAATTAATTCCTGAAGAAACTATCAAAGATTGGAATAGCAAGCTTAACTCTCTAGCCAACTTTTTGTAAATCTATCATCTAACATTTTTAAAGTACAAACCATAACTTGACCTTGTCCATATTGTTCAAGGTTAGAGTAATCATCCCACATAGAGCCGAGAAGTAAGCCAGGTCCATCATTGAGAATTAAGACTTTTAATGGTAAATTATAAGCTTGAGCATAATTCAGTATTTCTGTGATTTTATCTCGATTTCCACCTGTTCTATCATCTTCTTGAGAACCTCCTCTGTCAGAATCATAACGAGCAAATCCAACTACTAATGGAGTACCATCTAAGCGAGATATTAAAAGATCCGCAGGAGTTTTATGTTGCCAATTATCTAATACTTCATTTAGCATTACATCTCTTCCAGCACGAACAGGACCACGAATTAAATAATCCTTACTAAATGTTTTGTTAAACCATAAGAAAAAACTTTCTGTTAAGTCATAACCTTTTTGTCCTCTTGTACTTTGTTCTAAAAGTATTGCCATGAGAGTTTCATCAGGTACAGGACGACTCTTTAAATTTTGTTTAACTTGTTCTAGGGGACGAAATCTATAACCAAAATCTTTAATAATATCAGGTATTTTGCTTTTCTTCTTGGTCATTTCTACAGATGTATCGGGAGAAACGTATCTGCGAAAAACTCTGAGTAATTGAATTCGTAAAGGATCAGGCTCTTTTGTGATAATCTCCAGTAAATTTGCAGAACTTTGAGCTTGTTCTACAACTTCAATAAAACGCAATAACACATTCTCATAAAGAATTTTCGCCTCATCCAAAGAATCTGGATAGAAAGGAGAATCAAATATAGTAATCCACTGAGATGCTGTTGCTTTGTAACTAGCAAATGTAGTCAAAATGATTTCCTGTTTTTCATAAGTCTCACAAGTGATTAATATAACTAGTTATCCTATTCTTGTCTAGATTTTGACCAAAAGCTAGATATTCAGCGATCGCTCTCCTCTTCCTTCGCGTCCTTCGCGCCTTCGCGGTTCATTACCTTAAAAATAAGAAAAGAACAAAAATCACCAAACAACTACATCATGAACTTCCGCGACGAATTTAAACTCCTCCTCCGCGCCCGCTACCCGCTGATTTATATACCCACCTACGAAGAAGAACGGGTAGAAGTTGCTATCCGCGAAGAAGCCACCAACCAAGGAAATCGCCCCGTTTATACATGGGATTTTGTTGATGGTTATCAAGGAAACCCCAATGATGCGGGGTTTGGAAAACGCAACCCGTTACAAGCATTGGAATTTATCGAAAAATTACCAGCTTCAGCCCCAGCAGTGTTGATTCTCCGGGATTATCACCGTTTTTTAGATGATGTGGCTATTTCTCGCAAACTCCGCAATTTAGCCCGACTCCTCAAATCTCAACCGAAAAATATTGTTTTATTATCGCCACGTATCGCTATTCCTGACGATTTAACGGAAGTGTTGACGGTGATTGAATTTCCCTTACCAGCCGCACCGGAAATTAAAACCGAGGTGGAACGGTTATTACAAGCCACTGGTAACTCTCCATCTGGTAAATTTCTCGATGACTTGGTGCGTTCTTGTCAAGGTTTATCTATGGAACGGATACGCCGAGTTTTAGCGAGAGCGATCGCATCCCACGGACAATTACAACCAGAGGACGTTGATTTAGTTTTGGAGGAAAAACGCCAAACTATCCGTCAAACCCAAATCCTGGACTTTTACCCAGCCACTGAGCAGATTTCTGATATAGGGGGACTTGATAACCTCAAAGATTGGCTGATTCGTCGGGGTGGTTCATTCACAGAACGAGCGCGACAGTACGGATTACCGCACCCCCGTGGTTTAATGTTGGTGGGTATTCAGGGAACTGGTAAATCTTTAACAGCAAAAGCGATCGCCCATCATTGGCATTTACCCCTGTTACGCTTAGATGTAGGGCGGTTATTTGGCGGTTTAGTCGGTGAATCAGAATCCCGCACTAGGCAAATGATTCAAGTCGCAGAAGCCCTTGCACCATGCGTTTTATGGATTGATGAAATTGATAAAGCCTTTTCTGGGTTGGGTAGTAAAGGTGATGCGGGAACAACTAGCCGGGTATTTGGAACATTTATCACCTGGTTAGCAGAAAAAACTTCCCCTGTATTTGTTGTTTCTACCGCTAATGATATCCAAGCCTTACCGCCAGAAATGTTGCGTAAAGGGCGTTTTGATGAAATTTTCTTTGTTGGTTTACCTACTCAAGAAGAGAGAAAAGCAATTTTTAACGTCCATTTATCCCGATTGCGTCCCCATAACTTGAACAGCTATGAAATTGACAGATTAGCTTACGAAACACCTGATTTTTCCGGTGCTGAAATTGAACAAACCTTAATTGAAGCAATGCACATCGGATTTAGCCAAAATCGTGACTTTACCACTGATGATATTTTAGAAGCCGCCAGTCAAATCATACCTTTAGCGCGAACTGCGGTAGAACAAATTCAGAAACTGCAAGAATGGGCTGCTGCGGGGAGAGCGCGTTTGGCTTCAAAGCATAGTCCTTTGAGTGAACGCATTCAACGCCAAATGTAATCATAATTTAGTCAAAATTACTTGATCAATAGTTCATCGTTTAATGATCATTTACTATGGACTATTGATTAAAAAAGGGACAGTTGATAGGTGACAGTTGACAGTTGACAGGTGACAGTTAAAAATTTACCAATCACCAATTACCAATTACTAAAGGATATAAATATGCTTTCTGGCTTGCTTAAACTTATACTGGGTTTTTTATTAGCGATCGCAGTTTTATTAGGTAGTGGACTAACAATAGCTCTTTATTTTGTCAATCGTACCGCCATACCCCCGGCAAGACCTACATTTGCTAACGATAATCCCCAAACCAAACCAGACAAACCAAAAGTTACTCAAGTAAAAGCCACATCCACACCGAAGTCTACTCCCAGTTCCACTCCCACACCCAGTCCTACTCCCACACCCACTGAATCACCTGATTCATTACCACCAGGAGCCTACCAAGGCATTGTCACTTGGTCACAAGGCTTAAGTATGCGAGATCAACCAACCTTGGATGCTCAAAGTATAGGTGGGGTTGGTGCTAATCAAAAAGTGATTATTTTAGAAGAAAGCCCAGATAAAAATTGGCAAAAAATTCGTATTGAAGGTACTGATAAAGAAGGTTGGGTAAAAGCAGGTAATACTAAACGAGTTGATTGACACTCTCTTGTATGACATACTCCCACACTGATGTTTGCATAGAGTGTGGGCTTCTCATCCAATCCAGCTATAGCTTCGGATTTTATGCCACTAAATATGAGTTTTTGAGGCTATGGGGTTGATATGCTGTCAACATTCTTGTAGCTTCTTCCGCAGAAAGAGGGTGACTAAAAAAATACCCTTGCATAATTTCACATTGCAGAATTCGCAGTGCATTTAGTTGTTCTTCAGTTTCTACCCCTTCCGCAACTACTGATAAATTAAGTCCATGTGCCAAGGAAATAATCGCTGTTGTAATTGCCGTCTGATGATCCTTATTAGCTAAATCCCGCACAAAAGACTGATCTATTTTTAAGGAGTGAATAGGAAAATCTTTTAAATAACTTAGAGAAGAATATCCTGTACCAAAATCATCTATTGATATAGTAACTCCTATTTCATCTAATTCTTTTAAAATCTTTTGAGTCAATTCCACATCTTGCATAGCTACAGTTTCAGTAATTTCTAGCTCTAAATACCTGTGAGCTAATTTAGTTTCTGATAGTACCTGTTCTACCATACCAACTAAGTTAGGTTGCTGAAATTGTCTGGCTGAAAGATTGACAGCCACTGATAAAGATGATAAATTTAGTTTTTGTTGCCAAGTTTTGTTTTGCAAACAAGCAGTTTTTAAGACCCATTCAGAAATTGGTAAAATTAACCCAGTTTCTTCCGCAATAGGAATAAAAGTAGCTGGTGGAATTAAACCTAATTCTGGATGTTGCCAACGCAGCAGAGCTTCCATTTTAGTAATTTCACCCGTAGAACTATTTACTTGCGGTTGATAGTAAACTTTAAATTCTTGGCGTTCTAAGGCATTGTGTAAGCTATTTTCTAAAATGAACAATTCTGTAGCTTGAGAATTGATAGCTGCGTGATAAACTTGATAGCTATTACGTCCTTGTAATTTCACACGAGATAATGCTGCTTCAGCATTTTTAATTAATGTTTCTCCGTCTTCTCCGTGTTGGGGGTACAAAGCAATTCCAATACTAGGACTAATATTTAAGTGATAATTATCTATCTTAAATCCTTGTTTAAACGCAGCAAATATGCGTTTTTGAATGACATCAATGTCATGCATTTCACTAATTTCTGGCAGCAGAATAATGAACTCATCCCCTCCCCACCGAGCAACTATATCATCTGAACGCAGAGATTGTTTGATACATTGGGCAACCATTTGTAATAATTTATCACCAATACTATGACCTAGACTATCGTTAATTTTTTTGAACCGGTCTAAGTCTAAAAAACATACACCCAAGCTATGATTATGACTGACTTTTGTCAAAGCATCAATCAATAAGTTTTTAAATAATACTCTATTTGGTAAATTAGTTAAAAGATCATGTAAAGCTTGATAATGAATTGTACTTGAAGCTAACTTTTCAGCAGTAATATCCCGAAAAATCAAAACTTGACCAATATTTTTTTTATCCCTATATTGCTGTTGATAATAAGGACTAAATATTCGTCCATCTTTAAAAAGAATGTTATCACTAATTTGAATATCTGGATTCTGTTTTAATTTTCTAAGAAGTGATAAATAATGTCTAGGATTATCTAGTTTTTTGATAGCAATTCTCAATACTTGTTTATAATTACCTGATGTGATTATTAATTCGGGTATACCCCACATTTCCAAAAATTTTTTATTAAATCCTACAATTTTATCTAGACTATCTACTATTAAAATGGCATCTGTAGCAGATTCTAAAGTTGCTTTTTGCAAAAGCATTATTTTTTCTAATTCGGTTTGTATCCGTTGGCATTCAGATATTTCTTTTTCTAATTTTATTGACAAATATTCTTCTGATTCTGTGAAATTTAAATTATCATTTTCCTGATTTTTTGGTTGGTTTTTACTAAATTTAGTGACCAAAAAATTCCAAATAGATAAAGAAATCAATTGAATTCCTACGCCGGTGATTACCCCAATCATCAAAATCATCATATTATTTTTGCTCTAGTAGAGTGCGGCTGATGTTCGTCTGGTTATATTTGTGATTTTGCATAATGAATTAATCCACCTTATTTATACCCTATTTCAGCATCAATAAATTAAAAAAATTAAGTAATAACCCAGTTTTAGGGTGATAACTGTAAATTATGAAAATGATGCGTTTTCCCTGGAATTTTCCCTGTACTCCTTGAATTCTACTTTTTTAGCCTAGTTGTGCAAAGTTGCACTTTTAACTAGCAAATTATTTTAATAATATGTTATGTTCATGTTTACATAAGTCTAAATTAAGTCAAAACATGAAGAAGTTAATTAATAAAGTTCCTAGTATATTTTTGAGCCTTTTTATATTCTTTATATTCTTTATAAACTCTTAAAATATAGGCTTGAGTGGATAAATCCGTGCATTCAAGGTTTTTAACGGATCAACCCCTGAACCTTTTTTCAATTTGTTTGTACTCATCTGAAAATAGGGTAACGACGTAGTAGTCGTAAAACTAATCACAGTTTTCGTATCCTGATCTGGTTCAAAAGCACAATTTTCTCAACTGTAAACCTTTTCAGATAAGGAAGGGTAATTTAAAAACCTGCCTTCAGTATTATCACTAATAAACTTCTCTAATGTCAAGATATGAAGAAGCTACTATACCGAATACTTGTAATTACTGAAAGATATATTTAAATATCATCTAAGACTGACGCAGTGATCAAAAAAATGAACCACTTATAAGTTAAAGGGTTCATTTGGTATACCGTAGGCATAAAGGAACTCTACAAATTACAGCATTCAATCCCTGCATATAATAAGACTGGCTTCTGCTCTATCTTAACAAGAAAAATTTATACATACTTAGTTAGATAACAAACCTACACTAAGTTTACTTTTGCGTTTCAGAGTAAATGCACTAATACCGAATACTATTAACCCTAACGTAGTAGTAGGTTCAGCCACAGATATCTTTAAAGCAAAGTTATTAAAACCTGCATAACCCCCTCCAGAAAGCTGATGAGTAATGCTGTACTCTCCTGGAGTTATAAATAAGTTAGTGAGATTGATGTCAGCACTACTACCAACAGAAGTGTTTAACGACTCTACTAAAGTAGAAATACCTGTTGTAACGTTGTTGAGGTACAACTCAAGTATAGAATTGGTGTTCTGGGAGAATACATAGTCAAAGTGTAAAAATGTTTGTTTTGATTTGATGGGAAGAAAAGGGGATGGTTGAGAAGTGGCTAATCCAGATCCATTGATGAAAATGTAATCAGATTGAAAGAAGTTAAATTGATTATCTGGAGGGGCTGTTTGGATGCTGGTGTTTCCTTGCAGTGTAAACGTATTTATACTTAAAGGTATAGTTATTGTTGCTGCTGAAGATACTTGAGTATCCATCAGGCTAGATAAACCAACTATACCGACAATACTGGCTGTCAGAGTTGCTTTCTTGAATAATTGAATATTCAACATTGATATTATTTGTGCAGAACTTTTTATAAATTAGCTATTTATACGGTTAAATAAACTAATTTTATGTTCTCTTCATGTAAAAAATATATTACAAAAATGTTACATTAGCACATAGATATAGTGGAATTATGGTTTCGCGTATATTGACACACCAAATAATGGTCACTTATATAAAGATTTGATGAAGTAAGGCTGTTACTAATTAGCAATTAAATTGATAGAGATATCTGTGAACCTTGTTGAGTTTTATTAACTTCAATCCGGGCTTGGAAAGCTTCTTTAAGGTGGGGGATATGAGTTACAGTGAGTATACAGGCGAAATCACTAGCGATCGCATTAATCGCCGCAATCAAGCGATCGCACCCTTCATTATCCTGTGTCCCAAAGCCTTCATCTACAATCAAAAGTTGTAACGCTGCACCGGCACGTTGAGCCAATAATTTCGCTAATGCTAACCGAATCGCAAAATTAATTCTAAACGCTTCCCCCCCAGAATAAGTTTCGTAAGCCCGCGTTCCCCTCGCATCAGCAATTAAGATATCCAAAGTATCAATCAACTTAGCATTTTTCCTAGTAGACTTTCCACTTCGTCCCGCCCTCTGAGTAACAAATTGTACGTGCAATTGATTAGCACTTAACCGCGAAAGTAGTTGATTTGTCTCAGCTTCCAACTGTGGTAACACATTTTCAATCATCAACGCTTGGATACCATTTTTACCAAAAGCTTGCGTTAATTCCTGATAAACACGCTGTTGCTGCTGACAATATTTTAATTGTTCCTGTTCTTGCACATACTGAGTCTGCAACGTTTCTAATTGATGTAATAGTTGCTCTACACGCCCCAAATTAGCGATTTTTTCATCAAGTTCCCGGCGACGAATCGCTATTTGCTGTTCTAAACTATTAATTTGCTCCGTTGGATTCGCTGTGGCTTTTAATTGCTCCACAATGCTGTCAATTTGAGTAGCAAATTTTTGCTGATCTGCTAATCTACTCTGGTGAGAATTTGCCAAATCTTGTAATCTTGTCTCAAGTTGAGGATACTGTTGTTGAGCCGACAAAAACTGTTGATAACGTAACTGCCAAGATTGTGACTCACGTACAGCTTGACGCAACTTATTGTGTTGTTCTGAACTGTAATTAAGCTCTTTAATTTCCTGAGTTAAAGCTTCTATTTGTTTAGCTGTATCTGAATCAGTTTGTTCTAACTGAATTTTGACCTGAAACTCCTCAATACTAGCTTGTAATTCTGGTTTTCTGGCTGCTAACTGAGCTTGTTTTTTAGTAGCTTCTTTAATTTGTGCTTGTTTAATTTCCGCCCATCGCCAACGCTCTACTTCACTTCTAGCTAAAGCATGGTCTTGTTCGTTGTAATTCAATTGTTGCAGATACTCATCTAACTGCTGGAGTTCTGCTTGTTTATCAGGAGCATAATCACCTTGCAGAGAACGTTCTAAATGTTCTCGTTCTAGCGCAATTTGTCGTAATTGTTCTTGAACATCTGTCGTTGCTTGCAACTGTGCGGCTAATTGTCCCCTTTGTTCACGCAAAGCGTCATAACCAGCTAATTGTTGAGAAATTTCTCGATATTCTTGTCTAAGTACCTGAATTTCTCGGTCTGAAACCGCCATTTGTTCCCGCACTACCCAAAATTGTCCTTGGGTATCTTCATACTCTAGTTGAGTTTTTTGTATAACCCGACTCCAATGATGCTCATCTAGAGGACGTTCACACAAAGGACACAAAGCATTGGGATTTTGAAGCATTTGTAATTTTTGCTCTAATTCTCCCAGTATTTTCTCGTAGTCTCGTTGGTGGGCTTGTAAACGTTCAATAAAGTGCCGGCGTTCCTGTCCTTTTTCCTGTACCCGCTGTAAATAAACCCGCTTTTTCTCCAGTTCTTCAATTTGTATACCCACGTCCAGTACCGCTTGTTGGAGTTGCGGTTGACGACGATGTTGATTTTGGAGTTGGGTTTCTGTGGCTTGCAGTTGTTCCAAGCGTGCCACTAAACTAGCATGAGTGCGATCTAATTGACTTTGTAAACTTAACCGTTGTTGTAATAAAGGATTCACTTGCATTTGCAACTGATCCAAATAATTGAGATGCTTACGAGCCTCAGCTAATTGAGCTAAAGCGGTTTCTACTTCCGACGATTTGGTGAGAGTTTGTTGAATTTCTCGCTCTTGTTGTTCTAAAGCTTCTAATTGAGCTTGAGCTTGTTGGAATTGACGTTCAATTGCTTGAACTTGTTTAGTAAGCTGTTGTTGTTGTTGTTGTCGAAAGCTGGTAGCACGGGTATGTTGTTCAAATTTAGCAGCAAAAGCTTCCTCTTGGGATTGCAGACTTTGATATAGAGCGTATCCGGCTGTAATTTCGTCTTCTTGATTTAAAATGACTTCTAAATCTGCTAATTGGGATTTAACGGCTAACTGTTCTTGGTGCAAGCGATCGCAATCTTGGCTAAGATTTTGATATTGTTGCCTGACAAAATTCAATTGTTGTTCCCAGTTTTGGCGTTGATGTTGGACAACCTGCAAACTTTGTAATTGAATATTATCAAAAGCTTGCTGCTGTTGAAGACCATTCAGTTGAGATTCTAACTCCATTCTTTGCGCTTTCGTTGTTTCCTGTTGTTGGAGTTGAACCTTGATATTATCCAAAGAACGCTCTAACTCTTCCGCCCGTCCTTTATACTGTTTAGAACTGTCCTTAGCTCGTTCTTCTAATAGATCATATTGATTAAGTTTTAACAACTCCGCTAAAATTTCCTTCCTTTCCGTAGGACGCTTGAGCATGAATTCATCTGCTCGTCCTTGACGCAAGTAAGCAGAATTAATAAAAGTTTCGTAATCAAGCTTGATATGTTGTATGATCACATCCTGCGTTGCTCGCATCCCTTTACCAGTTAGGGGACGAAAACCAGCCGGAGTTTCAATTTGAAATTCTAGGATGCTAGTGGCACCCCGTGCGCGAGTACGAATTACGCGATAAGTTTGTTGGTTATTGTAGAAAGTAAAATCAACTCTGACTTCTTTTGCGCCAGAATATATCACATCATCTTCAACACTGGCACGGCTTTGACCCCAAATAGCCCAAGTGATAGCTTCCAGAAGAGAAGATTTACCCGCACCATTAGAACCACAAATACAAGCCGTATGCAAACCGCCAAAATCTAAAGTTGCATCACGGTAACTAAGGAAGTTTTTAAGGATAAGTTGAACTGGTATCATTCAGGCTATAGCGCCATATCTACAATTTTTATAATGAGCAGTACAGATGCACTTTTTGTTAGTTTAGCTGTCTGAATATCAGGTTTCTAGTCTTGAAGACATCAATTTTACAAAAATTTACAATTAAGCAGCAATTTTTTTCCTATTTGATGGTTCGACTAGAAATCAATCAAAAAAAACCGGGGTTAGCATCAACAGTCCCAACCCAACAATTAGTAAATGAACTACATCTTTTGTATCTCACCCAAAGCCGTAGAGGTGCAAAGAAAAAAAGAAGTAGTGTTTGATGCCTTTCCCCATTCCCCAGATTCGGTAAATGGTGTAGAGGTGAAAATGTTATTCTAGGTAATAAATGTCTGGCAGCAAGCATCAGAGCAAACATTGTCAATCTGGGGAGAAACAGCAACAATGATTCAAACTCTACAGAAAGAAGTCACATTTGACGAATTTATTGCCTGGTATCCAGAAAATACAGAACACCGTTATGAATTGCATGATGGAGTAATTGCCGAAATGCCAAAACCAAAAGGTAAGCATTCTAAACTAGCAGGATTGATCTCTGGTAAGCTATTTGTAGAAATTCAGCGATCGCAATTACCCTTCTTTATACCTAGAGAATGTATCATCAAATCTAGAGACGGAAAATCTGGATATGAGCCAGATGTGATAGTTTTAGATGAAGCAGCCCTTGTGAATGAACCAAGATGGGAAGCTGAATCAGTCATCACACAAGGAAATTCAGTTAAATTAATTATTGAAGTGGTCAGCACAAACTGGCGTGATGATTATTTTAGGAAATTGGGAGACTATGAAGAGTTAGGTATTCCAGAATATTGGGTTTTTGATTATTTAGCTTTGGGTGGAAGAAATTTCATTGGTAATCCTAAACAACCGACTATTTCTGTTTATGAATTAGTAGATGGAGAATATCAAGTTACTCAATTCCGGGGCAATGAAACCTTAAAATTGCCAACATTTCCAGAATTGAATTTAAATGTTGAGCAGATTTTTCAGCTTTAGCAGATTTGTACGCCAGTATATAGAAGATACTTTACCCATTGCAGAAATAGAAACCTATCACAGACAATAGCATCTGTGATTATTTATCCTACTTAACCCCTTGAAAAGGGAAACCAGAATCAATCACCTCTACACCCTACACCCCAGTCCCGATTCCCCCATAAAAGTATCATTCCCTACTTGACAAAGGACTCATAATAGAATAAGGTCGTTCGCAAATACTTCTTGCGAAATACTAAAACTTATGACTTGCTCAAGACGAACACGCTTCCCTCGTTACCCCTGCCAATCCGTAGATCGCTATCTATATAGGTAATATCTAACCATCCTTGTCGATCGCTTTTGATGGGAAAGTCAATGGCTGTGAATTTCTGACCGGATTCAATTTGTTGGATAAAATCTGCTGGCGATTTGTAGCCAACTAGCTTTTGTAAGCCAATAATAGAACGTTGGAATTTTACTTGGACTCGACGCTCAGAGACTGGTTCAAATTTAGCAGCTACGCTGACTAATCCTTCTAAAGAAGGTAGTCCATAGATTTCAGCTATGTTATAAACACTGGTAGTTTCTACCCGAATAGATTGGTAAATCTGACCAAGTTTATAAAAGGGAAAACGATCTAGGTTTAACAAAGCTTTGCTGGTAGTGTATAGTAGTCGCCAATCACCTTCTAGTAAGTGTGTGGCTTCTAAAGGGCGCGGTGTAGGGTTAAAATCTTCTAAACCTGCGATCGCAGTGAGGATCACCTGTTTTTGGGTTTCAGTTGCCAGCAAACCGCGATTTGTACCAGCAATTGCTTCTAACAGAGCAGATTTTGTCATCATGGCCTTCTACCTCAAAATATAAATATAAAATCAGAATTAACAATCTTAATTAATGTTCTGTGTATACAGCCATGCAATCTACTAAGAATGACTGGCGGTTTACTATAGGCCAATTAAATTAATTTTTTTGTTTAATTCGGATTTCTAAATCAAAGAGTTGAATCATTAACTAAATTATCCCGTATCAAATGATAGACTCTTAATGTCTAGTTACAAAAACCTGTTCGTACATCGTTGATATGTTAAATTCTCCTCTACGTGAGCAACCCCGAAACCAGCGAGCTACAGTAATTCCCGTGAAGCAAGAGTCCTCAATGTTGGACTGGTTGCAATCTAGCGGTCGTCTCATAGCGCGTGAAGCTCATGAATCGGCATTTTCCGAACAAGAAGAAGAAATATCAGATTTCCTTGGTGGAGAAGATGGAATTGGCGACATTGATTATGATGATGATAATGATATCGCTATAGATGAGGAATAGTCAGAAGAGGCTTGGGGACTTAGTTTGATCAACATCAACAGTCTCTTTTTGCCGTTTTTATTTTTAAGTGTGGAGTGAAGGGAAATTTTTTGTGGACGCTAAACTATCTCCTAATCAAGGTTTGAACATTTCTGGTATTGGGTTGGCTTCTTTGTTAGCCCTTTCGTTGACTGTAACTGCATTAATTTTAGATTGGCTGGGGCATAGATTACCCTGGTATCCGAGTTCCCTCACCATGCCGTTTTTACTGTGTGCTGTGGGTGCTGCGGCTGCTGGTAATTTTGTCATCCCCCTATTACAAGCATTGAAAACAGGGCAGATTATTCGAGAAGATGGACCTCAAGCACATTTGAAAAAAGCTGGTACTCCTACCATGGGGGGTATTTTTTTCATACCTGTAGCTGTGGTAGTTGCCTGTGTGTTGTCTAACTTTTCTCAAGACGTAGTTGCTGTTTCTGTTTTAACACTCAGCTATGGTTTAATTGGCTGGATAGACGATTGGCAAATTTTGCGTCGGAAATCAAATAAAGGTATATCTCCGAAGATGAAACTGGCTTTGCAGATCCTGTTTGCGACTGGTTTCTGTCTGTGGATGATGTTGAATCGAGATTTTAGTATAACAAATATCGCCTTACCTTGGGTTAGTTTTACCCTCCCTTTAGGATTACTCTTTTGGCCTTTAGCTGGTTTTGTGTTGGTCGCAGAAAGTAATGCTACTAATTTAACAGATGGGATTGATGGGTTAGCAGGGGGAACGGTTGCGATCGCTATTTTCGCATTAGGCGCTTTTATTGCACCAACTTCACCTGACCTGATGATATTCTGTGCAGCCATGAGTGGTAGTTGCTTAGGATTTTTAGCCCATAACCGCAACCCAGCCCGTGTTTTCATGGGAGATACAGGTTCTCTCGCCTTGGGTGGTGCTTTAGCTGCTGTTGCACTGCTAACTAATAGCTTAGTAGCCCTGTTTATTTTGAGCGGTATCTTCTTTGTAGAAACCCTGTCTGTAATGGCGCAAGTGAGTTATTACAAAGCCACCAAAGGCCCAGATGGTAAAGGTAAGCGTCTATTTAAAATGGCTCCTTTACACCATCACTTAGAATTAACTGGCTGGTCAGAATTGCAAGTAGTTTCGGTCTTCTATATTATCGCCGCGATTTTAGCTACCATCTGCTTGACAATGATTAAATTCTAGAAACTTTAGCATATCAACGCAAATAAAACGAAAATAAAATCATTAACCCCCTGTAAATTAGGGGGTTTTTTATGTTTATTCCTGCATTTAATCAGTTAGTCATATTTTTTATTGAACTGTTGTTTAACCTGTTCATAAATCTCAATTGTGATCAAAGATAAATTATGATCTTGAGCATAAGTTTCAATCTTTTTGCGAGCAAAAGGACGGACAAAAAAGGGAATGTCTTTGAGTTTAGCTTCGGCCTCAGCAGTCCATTGAATTTTTTCACTCATGGATTTTTAGGTTTCATTTTTGAGAGTTTGCTTCAGGCTCTATAAATTTTATAGCAGGGAACGGGGAACGAGTTGAAAGTCTTTTAGTGTATGGATTTTTGACGTTAATTGTGTATCTCATTCAAGTGCATACCGCTATAACCCTTGAAGGGGCTATCTATCGCCTGTTAACTGTTTTACTAAATGCACCAATTCTGGTAAGATAAGTTTTTCCATCCCCAATCGCACGGCGTTACTAGAACCGGGAAGAGAAAATATGATTTTATTTTGATAAATACCAGCTACAGCGCGAGATGCGATCGCACGTGAACCAATTTCTTGATAACTTAAAAGGCGAAATAACTCACCAAATCCAGGTAAAGTCTTTTCTAACAATTTGGCGATCGCATCATAGGTGGTATCTCTCGGTGCAATTCCTGTACCACCATTAAAAATAATTACATCTACATTAGTGTTTTTACTGATACTTTCTATATATGCTTGGATTTGCTCTGGTTCATCTTTGATAATTTGATAATCTGCAATTAGATGATTAGCGGTTAATAATATTTCCTGTATTAATTTTCCACTTTTATCTGTTTCTGGTGTGCGGGTATCGCTGACGGTAATAACAGCACAATTAACCGTGATATTTTCTGCATCTGGATGTGGTTGTAATTGGATCATATATGGATATAGAAAATGCAATTGCTATTATTAATGCTGCTATAAATTAGTATGTAACAAATATCAAAAAAATTAAAACTACATTTTCTTAGTCAAAGATCAAAGATCAAAGACCAATGACCAATGACCAATGACTAATTTAGGATTTACTTAATCCCAAATCGTTTTCTTGAGCGTAGCGTTCCATAAAGCGCATAAAGCGATCCCATTCTTCGGGAGTTTTCATCAGATAAACAGCTTCTAATGCTTCTGGTTTACCATTGACAAATTTACCCTTAACTTCGCGGGTAAGAATTTCGCCTTCTTCGTCAATCATATACATCCCAGTGATTTCATCAGTCCCACCTTGACCCAAAATCTGGGGATTGGTAAAAATAAATGTCGCTGTCCCTTGATCACCACTGCGCGATCGCGTTAAACGCACCTCTGGAATTACTTCTTCGTCCAAGCCTCTAGAAAACTGGATTTTTGCCATGATGAATGAATTTTAAGTTTTGTGATGTTTAGTTTAATATTCTCTCATCTTACAGTAGGTCTTTAGCTATAGCAGCCGAATCAGTTTCTAGGTTTAGCCTTAATAGCAAGTTATTTGCCGCATCTTAAAGTTAAAATTAGTTTATACTTATATCAATCAGCTTCCCGTTCTAATGTTAAAGTCACGGGTCCATCATTTTCAATTGTGACTTGCATCATTGCACCAAATTCACCAGTTTCGACTTTTAAACCGCTTTCTCGTAATTTTTCAACAAAGCGGTTATACAAATTAACAGCCAATTTGGGTGTAGCAGAACGGTCAAAAGAAGGACGACGACCTTTACGACAATCTCCATAAAGTGTAAACTGACTGATTACCAATAACTCACCGTTAATTTCCTGTACAGATTTTTGCCATCTATCACTACCTTCATCATCAGGAAATAAGCGTAAATCAAGACACTTTCGCACCATCCAATCAAGTTCTGCATCAGTGTCTGTATGAGAAATACCAACGAGTAAATTTAATCCCCGGCTAATTTGTCCGACAATTTCCCCATTTACAGTTACTTGCGATGACTTAACTCGTTGAACAATTACTCGCATAGTTGTTATTTGTCAGTTGTTAATTATTGGTAGGACTAAAGCTGCGTGTCACACCAAAAATCTATTGTAGGGTGCATCAGATATCAAAAATCTGTTTATTTACTAGTTTTATGCAGTCTGACGCACCTTAACCAATGTGCCAGTTGCGTAAGTCCTGTATTTGTAGAACTTAAGCAATATGTGACTGAAAACCTTATTCTTGCATAGCAGTAATTCATGAATTACTGCTACTTTTGTTCTGTTTTGCGTAAGTCCTAATTTATCTAGACCGCTGACAACTGACTAATGACTATTTCCCAAATCCTTTACCTCTACTAACCGAAGGGAGACAAAGACAATTTTCTAGTTGCTTGAGTAGAGTTTCTTCATGCAAATTTTGACCAATTAACACTATTTGGTTTTTCCGTTCACCCTTCCATTCATCATCATCTATGGTAAAGCGTTTACCGCACAGATGAAAAATATGGCGTTGGGGACTTTCATCAAACCACATAATTCCTTTAGCACGGAATACATTAGTGGGGAGTTGGTTATCTAAGAAATATTGAAATTTGCGAATTGAAAAAGGTTTATCACTTTGGAAAGATATGGATGTGAAACCATCATTTTCCAAGTGGTTAGAATGATGATGGTGGTGGTGTTCATGGTCGTGATGATCGTGACCACAATTAGCATGGTCATCATCGTGATGTTCATGTTCACATTTAGAATGGTCATGATGGTCATGATGATCATGATGTTCATGATGGTCTGCTTCTGATTCAAAGTATTTATCAGATTCAAACAAACCAACACTGAGAATCAAAGGAAGTGGAACTTGAGAATTTTTAGTTCTAATAATTCTTGCACCTTCCTTAACTTCGTTAATCTTGACTTCTAATTGTTGTAAAGTGGGTTCATCAACTAAATCTGCTTTATTTAACAGAATTACGTCTCCATAGGTAATTTGACTAAATGCAGCTTGGGAGTTAAATAAATCTAAACTATAATTTGCCGCATCTACTACTGTAACAATGGAATCAAGACGGGTTAAATCGCGTAATTCTGAACCCAGAAATGTCATGGCTACAGGTAAAGGATCTGCCAATCCTGTAGTTTCTACAACTAGATAATCTAGTTTTTCTTCTCGTTCTAAAACTTTGTAAACAGCATCAACCAAGTCATTATTAATAGTGCAGCAAATACAACCGTTGCTAAGTTCCACCATATTATCCGTGGTGGAAATAATCAATTCATTGTCAATACCAATTTCACCAAATTCATTAACTAAAACAGCGGTTTTTACACCTTGCTGATTAGTGAGAATATGATTGAGTAAGGTTGTTTTGCCGCTGCCAAGGAAACCTGTGATAATGGTTACTGGTAATCCTTGTTTGGGGGCTTCCATTGTTTGAGATTCAGATGTAACTGCTGATGGCATAGTCGTAAAGTAGGATTTTTGTCTATCTTGAATGTTAGCCTGATTTTGGCTAATTGGTATTGCTGGTTTATATTCTCTATCCTGAATACCTACGGATGTTCAATTCATGAAAAACCAAAGTTTAATTCATCTCAACAATTACTCCATTATGTAATTCACATTTTTTATTTTCTGGTTTATATTCCAAAAACTCAGCAAAAGTTGTTGTTTTATTTGTGGGTAATGTTTGAATCATAATTTACCTCACTGCTTGCTGTTAGACATATCATCTACAACTTACACCAAATATTCAAATACAAGCAATTCAAGGGATTGTAGATTTTAAGTTACTATTGGTTTATCATTGCTGATCGTTAGATTGTCCCATTCCTAGATTATGACCCTATCTATTTACAATACGCTTACTCGTCGTCAAGAACCGTTTACCACCGTCGAACCTGGCAAAGTCAAGATGTATTATTGCGGTGTTACGGTTTACGACTATTGTCATTTGGGTCATGCTAGAGCTTGTATTGTTTGGGATGTAGTGCGTCGATATTTACAGTTTATCGGCTATGATGTGCGGTATATCCAAAACTTTACGGATATTGATGATAAGATTCTTAACCGTGCTAGACAAGAAAATTCATCAATGGAAACGGTAGCAGAACGTTATATTCAGGCATATTTTGAAGATATGTCACGTTTGGGGATTAAAGAAGCTGATGAATATCCCCGTGCTACCCATACGATGAATGGTATTCAAAGATTAATTCATGATTTAGAACATAAAGGTTTTGCCTATCCTGCTGATGGAGATGTCTATTATGCAGTGCGAAAATTTGATGAATACGGTAAACTTTCAGGACGCAAACTAGAAGATTTACAAGCTGGTGCGAGTGACCGGGTAAATATCGAAGATGCGGAATATCAAAAGAAGCAATACCCCTTTGATTTTGCCCTGTGGAAAGCTGCAAAACCGGGAGAACCTGCGTGGGAATCTCCATGGGGGAAAGGCCGTCCTGGATGGCATATTGAATGTTCAGCTATGGTGCGCGATCGCCTCGGTGATACGATAGATATTCATGCTGGTGGTGCAGATTTAATTTTCCCTCACCATGAAAATGAAATTGCCCAATCAGAAGCTGTTACAGGTAAACCTTTAGCAAGGTACTGGTTACACAATGGCATGGTCAAGGTAGATGGAGAAAAAATGTCCAAATCCTTGGGTAATTTTACCACTATCCGCGACTTGTTAGATCGTGGTGTTGACCCAATGGCATTAAGGTTGTTTGTGTTGATGGCACAATATCGCAAACCTATTGATTTTACCGATGAAGCCATATTAGCTGCAACCAATGGTTGGCATACATTGAGAGAAGGTTTATTATTTGGCTCTCAACATGGTAAACAATTAGGCTGGGAAAATCTCGAATTAAATAAATCTCAGTTAGAAAAATTTGAAGTTGAAAAATTTACCACAGCAGTCAATGATGATTTTAACTTTCCCGGTGGTTTAGTGGTAATTTTTGAATTAGCTAAAGAACTGCGGAAAGAAGGAAATATCATTGTTCATCAAGGGAAAACAGCAACATCCGCAGACCAATTATGGCAAAAATGGCAAACCCTTGTTACTTTAGCAGATGTGTTAGGATTAACTGCTCAACCCGAAATAGAACCTATATCCCAGGATAGTTTAAGTAATGCAGAAATTGAGGATTTAATTCAAAAAAGACAGGAAGCAAGAAAAGCTAAGAATTTTGCTGAATCCGATAGGATTCGTGATGAACTGTTAGCAAAAGATGTTGCCTTAATTGATACTAAAGAAGGCACACTCTGGCACAAAATGAACAATTAAAAATTCTCTCTGTGCCTCTGCGTCTCTGGTTGAGAAAAAATTAATTTCCAATTTTTAATTAATACCATGTGGAAAGAACTAACAACAGCAATTTCTCATTTTGATATTCCTGCTGATTGGATTGGTATTCGCGCTGTAAGAGAAACAGCTAGAAACCATTATGTTCGTGATGGCTTACCCAAAAGCAATGGTAAATCATTGACAATGGGAGCGATGATAGAAGTTATGGTTAACGGTTGTTTGGGTTATGCTGCTACCAACTCACTCACCTTATCATCCCTAAAAAATGCTGCCGAAATAGCCTATAAACAAGCACTAGCAGCTAGTGAATTTTGGATTTATCCTTTTGGTGAAAATACCCGTCCTAAAGTTGTTGGAGAATATAATTCACCATTCTTTGAACCATTAGACGCTATTAGTCCAGGTGAAATCAACGACTTATTAATTCGTGTTTGTCAAAAATTGAAAATTAACGACAAAATTGTCCAAACTACTGCCAACATTAACACCAGTCAAAAAGAAACTTGGTTTGTGAGTAGTAATGGTTCAGAAGTATATCAAAAAATCCTATCTCTTGGTACTCATTTTGGTGCGATCGCACAAGATGCTGGAGTTGTTCAACAACGTACAAATAACGGACTTCACGCACACTGTTATCAAGGTGGATGGGAACTATTAAAAGAAGAGAATTTATGGCATCAAGGGCAAAAAATTGGTGAACAAGCATTAGAATTATTAACAGCCGAAGAATGCCCAAATATCCGCACTAATTTAGTTTTAGCACCAGATCAAATGATGCTACAAATTCACGAAAGCATCGGACATCCCTTAGAAATAGATAGAATTTTAGGAGATGAACGTAACTATGCTGGAGGTAGTTTTGTTAAACCGAGTGATTTTGGTAAATTAGAATATGGTTCACCTTTAATGAATATTACCTTTGATCCAACAGTAGAAGGTGAATTTGCCAGTTATGGCTTTGATGACACTGGTGCAAAAGCAACCAGAGAATATGTCATTAAAGATGGTATTTTACAACGAGGTTTAGGAAGTTTAGAAAGTCAATATAGATCAGGTTTACCAGGGGTAGCTTGTGCGCGTGCTTGTTCTTGGAACCGTCCACCAATTGATCGCATGGCTAACTTAAATTTAGAACCTGGAAATGCTAGTTTTGCAGAAATAATTGCAGGAATAGAACACGGTATTTATATGGAATCTAACCGTTCTTGGTCAATTGATGATCAACGGTATAAATTTCAGTTTGGTTGTGAATATGCCAAATTAATTGAAAACGGTAAACTTACTAAAACTCTGCGTAATCCTAATTATAGAGCGACAACTCCAGAATTTTGGCACAGTTTAATTCAAGTTGGTAATGACTCCAATTGGCAAATGTATGGTACACCTTTTTGTGGAAAGGGAGAACCAAACCAAGCTATTTGGGTAGGACATGGTTCACCTGTTTGTGTATTTGCAAATGTGGAAGTTTTTGGTGGTGGATAAAGATTATCGAATTTACCTTAAATTCTTGATAAAAATAAGCTAAATTTCCCAATTTATTACTTTGATCATCTCAATAGATTGTTAAGCAATCTTAGAGTTGGGAGATTTGAAAGATTTGAATTAATGCTAAAATTAACAAACAACTACTTGATGCTATATCAATATGATCATTGCACAAGATTTAGAACCAATAGAAGACACCTCCCCAGATGTAACATTTCCCCCTAGCGACTTATATAGTGATGAACCACCCGTGGAAACTGAACTGCATCTACGACAAATAATTTTATTGTTCAAATGCCTAGAATGGTTGTGGAAAGATAGAACAGATTTCTATGCTGCGGGAAATCTAAGCATTTACTATAGTCCTAAGCAGAAAAAAACCGAAAAGTTACGAGGCCCTGATTTTTTTGTCGTTTTAGGAACTGAGCGCAAAACCCGTAAAAGTTGGGTAGTGTGGGAAGAAGACGGTAGATATCCTAATGTGATTATAGAAATTCTTTCACCAAGCACAGCTAATACAGATAGAGGTAATAAAAAAGAACTTTATCAAAATACTTTCCGTACACCTGATTATTTTTAGTTTGATCCTTACACATTAGAATTTGTCGGGTTTCATTTAGTAGATAATAAATATCAACCTTTAGCAGCAAATGAAAAAGGTCATTTATGGAGTGAACAGTTAGGTTTATATTTAGGAATTTATGAAGGTTTGTTAAGGTATTTTACTCCTGAAGGGGAATTAGTGCCAACACCAGAAGAAACCGCAGAACAGGAAGCTAAAAGAGCAGAACGTTTAGCAGCGAAATTGAGAGAATTAAATATTGATCCAGAGACGATTTAAAAAAATAAAATGGGAATTGAAGAATTGTTAAAATCAGAAAAAAACTTTGATCAACTGTTAGAAATGCTGCTCACAAAAAAAGCAGAAAATGAACATTTCACAGTCAGACTTAATAGCGAGATAAGCCAATTTATCCGCTTTAATCATGCTAAGGTGCGACAAACGGGATTAGTTGCTGATGGTTGGATTAAATTGACTTTAATGGAAAATCAGCGCAGCAGTTTTCGTCAATTTCCTTTTACTGGAGAATGGGAAACAGATTGGCAATTAGCATACACAGCTTTACAAGAATTACGGGATGAGTTAAGTGTATTACCTGCTGATCCTTATTTAGTTTTACCTACAGGAAATAATACCAGTCGAGAAATCAATACAGGTAAGTTATTAGCACCAGAAACTGTAGTTGATAATATCTTACAATCTGTTGCTGATTTGGATTTTACTGGTAGCTATGCTGGTGGATTTGTTATTAGAGGGTATGGGGATTCTAGTGGACAAAAACACTGGTTTGTAACTGATTCTTTTAATTTAGATTATTCTTTGTTTATGGAATCAGGACAAGCTGTAAAAGGCACTTTTGCTGGTAGTGAGTGGGATGAATCTGCGTATATAGCCAAGATAAATGAAGGTAAACAGCAATTAACAATGCTTTCTCGCTCACCTAAAGAATTAGCAAGAGGACAATATAAAACTTATTTTGCTCCTGCATCTGTTGCCGAATTATTAGGTATGCTATCTTGGGGTGCTATTGGTGAAGCGGATATTCAACAAGGCAATAGTGCTTTAGCTGCTTTGTCCCGTCACGAAAAACAACTTTCACAAAAGTTTAGTTTAAAGGAAAATTTTCAACTGGGTTTAGTTCCGAGATTTAATGATTTGGGAGAAATGGCAGCACCGGAGTTAAATTTAATTGAAAAAGGTGTTTTAGTCAGTAGTCTGGTTAATTCTCGCACGGCTAAAGAATATAATAAATCTGCTAATGGTGCGAATAGTTCAGAAACTTTACGTTCTCCAGAAATAAGTCCAGGTAATTTGAGATTTGATGAGATTTTACCCAGTTTAGATACAGGGTTATATGTTTCTAATTTACATTATTTAAATTGGAGCGATCGCCCAACTGGTAGAATTACAGGTATGACTCGTTATGCTTGCTTTTGGGTTGAAAAGGGGGAAATAGTTGCACCTATTGAGAATCTGCGTTTTGATGAAAGTCTTTATCGCTTTTGGAGTCAAGAAAATTTAGTTGATTTAACCAATTTTCAAGAATTTATTCCCGAAGTTGGAACTTATGAAAGCCGTCAATTAGGTGGTAGTTTAGTTCCTGGTATGTTGGTGAATGATTTCACCTATACTTTGTAACAACAGTTAGCAAGAATATCGCACTGATGAAGTCGTGGCTAGAGACTAGAGTGCGATCGCTCAATCTGATGAATGAGAAAGGCGATCGCACTGATGAAGTCGTGGCTAGAGTGCGATCGCTATGGGTTCATATCCAATTAGTGATAATTAGCTAGAAACACGGTAAATTCAATTTCTATCTAGCTAAAACTGATTTTTGACGTTTTTTTATCACCAGACTTCCAATAGTACCAAAAACCAATAAACCTAAAGTAGTTGATGATTCTGGTACAGATTGTTTTCCATAAATGAGAGCCATGATATCATTACCACATTCAGGAGAAAACAAAGCAGTAAATTTACCATTACGAAGTAAAGAAGAATCAAAACCTACTGCTATAGTGTTATAACCTTCGCGTCCAATATAACTAGAATCATAACCAAGATTTTGTAAAGCATTAGCATCCAAAAGATTGATATTACCTTTCAAATCTCCAGAAGCAATCACATTGAGAATATGTTGACTGGAGTCAATCTCAGAAGTATTTAATGCTAAATCTCCCATTGAGGGTGTTCCCCCATGATTCGGAACATAATTATGATATGCTCCTACACTGTTTAAAAGTAGTCCATTAGCGGTAGTCACAGATTTAGCAACAACATTTTCATAAAAACCTAAAGAACTAACTCCCGCTGCATTGTTCAAAACCAGGTGTATTGCGCTCAAATTACCCTTTTCACTGGCTACATTAAAACTATCTGTAGTAGAGTTGATCAGAATATCACCTAAAGCTATATAACCATCATCAGCATAGGTAGAAGCAGTTCCTTCTAAGGGAAGTTTAGTAGAAATCACAAAAATAGATTGACCATTTTTTTCCCCATAAGCCATACCACCAATTTCATATTTTGTTCCACCTACAGTATTTCCGCTAATACTATCAGTCAGAGAATCAAAAGCATAATACCAGTTGTCTTTTGCTATTCCGGCTTGAACACCTTTTCCAGGAAGAAAAGATAGAGCGAGTCCAACTATAATCACACCTGTTGCTTTAAGAATAGTCTTCATGGTATTTACCTAATCTGTAGAAATAATTTACGATACCTGACCTTTATGGGTTAGTTTTTTTGCTTCAATAATCCAGATTAATGAAAGCAGTATTTTTACCGTATTTTCAACCCACAACCTGACTATACAGAAACCTCAAAGCCGTGTCTGTCTGTAAAAGTCGGGTATTTTTGCATAGATGTATTACAAATTTTGTCGGAAAATGTCGGTTTTAATCGGTTTATAGTCAAAAACTGATATATATAGTCTATATTTGTCAAAAGAGTATTTAAGTTTACATTAACTATGAGTCTTAACCGCGCGGTAAATTTTGCCTGTGAGTTAATTATTACCGAGACTGGTAAACCCCTGATTGACTCAGAGATGAATGTACTCAGGGGAATGTTAGATAAGAAAACTTATATACAAATAGCTGAATTACACCAGTATAGTGAAGGTGCTATCAGAGATATTGGTTCTGATTTATGTAAAAAACTATCTGTTTCACTCAATATCAAAGTTACTAAAAATAATCTTATAACTATTATAGAACAAAATTCACCTACTGAACAAAAGAAAATATCTAATTCTGAAACTCTACCCAAATGCAATGATGAATCGCATTATTTTGTTGGACGTGACACAGCAATTAATTATATTAATGATCGCATGAATGAAGGAATGAAAATCATCGTCATTCAAGCAGCAGGAGGTGTAGGAAAAACTACTTTAGCCAAGCAATATCTATATAATCAAGGATTTGATTTAGTCCTACCGCTAGAAATGGCGAAAGGTACAGAAAATATCACCGCAGTTGAAAGTGAAGTTGAAACTTGGCTAAAACAATATTTTCAAGAAGAACCAGGAAGGGACTTTAAAACTACTCTAACCAGACTAAAACAACAATTGCAAAATCGCAAAATTGGAGTATTTATTGATAACTTAGAACCTGCTTTAGATAAACAAGGTAGGTTTATTGAAAAACATAGTCTTTATGTTGAATTATTACGAGTTTTAGGTGATGATAAGGTGCAGTCTGTCACCCTCATTACCAGTAGAGAAAGGTTATGTGATGACCGTGTTAATGGCATTTATCATTATCCTTTAGCTGTGTTGACAGTAGAAGCATGGGAAGAATTTTTGACATCTCGCAAAATTAAGATTGATACTCCATCTCTGGAAGCAATGCACAAAATTTATGGGGGTAATGCTAAAGCAATGGATATCCTGTTTGGGGTAATGAGAGAAGATTATGATGGGGATATGGCAGCGTATTGGCTAGAAAATTCTACTTGCGTAGAAACGGAATTAAAAAATTTAGTTGAAAGTCAGTTTAACCGTTTACAAACTTTAGATAATGAAGCAGATAAATTGCTTTGTCGGTTGGGTTGTTTTCGTTATCAGGATGTACCTAGAGTTTCTATTGATGCGCTGTTAGCTTTACTTTGGGATGTTCATCAAGATAAGCGAAGAGATGTAATTAAAGCTTTAAAAAATCGGTGTTTAGTGGAGTTTGAAAAGGGTGAATACTGGTTACATCCAATTGTTCGGGAATATGGGATAGAAAGATTGAAAGCAAGTGGAAAATGGGAGGAGATAAATCGTAAAGCTGCTGAGTTTTGGACTGAGAGTGTTAAGAGTGTTAAAACTTTAGAGGATGGGAAAAAAGCATTAGAAGCTTATCATCATTATTTAGAAATTAATGATTTTGAAATGGCTGGAAAAATTCTGATTTTTGGTAGAGATAATAAATGGGAAAAAGGTGAAAAACTAGGGAAAGCTTTGTATAGATTAGGTTGGTTACAAAAAATCAATATTTGTATTAGTCAAATAATAAATCAAGTTAAACTGCCGTATACCCTCTGCCATATTTATAACATATTTGGTAATGTCAAGTGGTTACAAGGTGATATTAATAATGCTATTAAATTTCACGTCATGTCGAGCCATATAGCTAATCAAGCATTAGATAATTCTTGTGATGAAAGGGAAAAAATAATACTGCAAATTATGATAGGAGTATCTTTATTTAATCAGGGATTATGTAAAATAGAATTTGGAGATTTATCAGAAGCTTTGAATAGCTTTAATAGTTGTCTTATAGTGATTAAAAAAAATTATAATAATGAAAGTCAATATAATCTTCCTTCTCGTTTAAAATATACTGACTTAATAAAAGAATCTTATTTAAATATCGCCTTTATTAATTCATACTTAGGAAATTATGTAGAAGCAAGAAAATTTTTAGAAAAAAGTCAACCCTTTACGACAACATATAATACTTGGGGACATGGTTATTCTTTAGTGTATCTTGGTGCAACTTACCAAAAACTTCAAGATACAGATAATGCTTCTTATTTTTATCATGAAGCTATATCATTTGCACAGCAAAGTAATTATATTCAAGTTAAATCTCTAGCATTAATAGGTTTAGCAGAACTATATCGGGAACAAAATGACTTTAAAACAGCACTTTCCCATCATTCAGAATCAATAGAAATATTAGATAAAATAGGTGCTAAAAGTGATTTAGCAGAAGCATACTACCAACTAGGTTTAACATATAAAAAAATGGGTGAACCCGAAAACAGCAACACCAATTTTAATGAAGCTATCCAACTCTACCAAGAAATGGAAGCACCCAAGCAAGTTGAAAGAGTGGAAAAAGCGAAAAGCCAAAATTAAGCTACAGAAAAATCTTTAAACTGACGATACTCAGGACGAATAAAGCCTAAAATAATGTCATCTTTACTTACTCCTAATTCCAATAATTCCGCAGTTATCCCTCCTTCTGTACCATCCCATTCAATGCAGATTTTATTATCAATAATTAGCAGATGAAACACGACTGCATGAACCCTACCTGTTTTATCCCAACCCGTATCCATTAATAAATAATTATCAGATTCTTGATCACAAATACACAAAGCCTCAATTTTTCCATGACTAGGTTTATATTGAGCGTGTTTTTTTTACAATACTAACTACTAATTTTCTGTATTGTTTTAATTTATCCATTTTATAATTACCTCCTGAATTGGATCGAAAATAATGTAATTAATCTGCTGTTGATCACTTAAAATATCTTGAATAGCTGGTTTTAGAAAAAAGTCTTGATAAGCAGCTTCAGGAATTGCTAAATATAATTTATATTCTGGATTAATCCTTTTTATTAAACTCACATAAATATTATATTGTCCTAATGTTTTTATTAAAAAATTCTCCCAGTTTTTGATTTAAAATAAATTAATTGATCTTCGTAATCTATGCTAACAATCAAACGATATTTATTGCCTTTAATTTTGTTTATACTTTCCAAATTTAAACCATCACTATTCTTCCCAAAACTTCTTACTTAACAAAGCATCTACATCACTGGGAAATGGACAAACATCAGAAAAATAAATATCAGGATAACCATCTCTGACATTTTCTAAAGCCATTTCATAGCTTTTAGCAAGAATCTCTAAAACAAAACTCTTCAAACTTGGTGAGTCTTCTAACTCAATTTGTAACCTTTGCCGAAAATTTCTAATTTCAATTTCCCAACCCCGATAACAGTCGGACATTGGTACATAACACCGCTTTAATAAATGTTCTAATAAACGCACCAAAAAACTCCTGACAGTTTTACGCTGACTTTTACCCAAAGACTCTACCTCTTCAATCAAATTATCCCAATCTAAATTTTCATTGTCTCTTGCTTTTAATTTACTGACTGTATCCTCAACCCAAAGATAAAAATCTTGTTCGTATAAATTTTTGACTGATGTTTTACTCATATTTCGTACTCGCTATTTATTTTAACTTGATCGGATATTTTCTCTAACCATCATCTCTACCAAATTTTCTCCATCTTCAAAACAAACCCCGGTAACACAGGTTCACAACTCACAGTATCAGGATTTTCTAAACATTCTGCTATTTGTCCAGGACGATAAATATAAACATGACGATTTTTGCGATCAATTAATAAACCTAACTGTATACCAGGTTCTTGCATATATTCCTGCATTTTATCTTTTAAAGGTTGCAAATTATCAGATGCTGACCTTAATTCAATGACAAAATCAGGACAAATAGGTGCAAACTTTTTCTGTTGTTCTGGTGTGAGTTTATTCCATCTGTCTAATTTTATCCAGGAAGCATCAGGAGAACGTTCTGCACCTGTAGATAGTTTAAAACCTGTACTGGGGGAAAAACCAATTCCCGTACCATCTTGTTCTGACCAAACTCCTAGCTGGACAGCAATATTAAATTCTCGATTTCCTGTTTCTGAACCTGCGGGTGACATGATTGATATATCTCCAAATTGATTCCTCTCTATGCGTAAATCACGGTTTTCTTGACAGAAGTCAAAAAATTGTTCGTCTGTCATTGGCATTGATGAGGGAAAATGCAAGATCAAAGGTGATGAAAGCATAAATAGTTCCTCCATCTGAAGATTACAATTAATTTTAGCACAGGCTATTACTGAGCTTTGTTAAGGATAACTGTAGGTTTGTTAAGCGATAGTGCAACCTAACAAATGCTCTTAAATGTTAGGTTACTATTCGAGTGAGTTTTGAGTTTTTAATTACTTTCCCCATCTACTCCAGCTTGCATGGCTGTTAAGTAATCATCTAATTCTTTCGTATTGGCAAACACCTCAGCCAGAGGCACAGCTTTGACAATATCAAATACTTTCTGTACTTGCGGGGTAGGATGGGTGAAATATACTTTGCCTTTTCTGGATGTCATTGTTTTGCGTGCTTTGGCAAATATTCTTAGTCCAGCACTGGAGATAAAATTTAGGTTCTGAAGATTTAAAATCAGAGTCTGAGTGTTCGGTGTTAAGCTGCTGTGAATGGATTGATCCAAATCATTTGCTGTTAAAGTATCTAACCGACCATCCAAGGCTATACACAAGGTACAGGAGTTAGTATTTTCTACGTGGATTTGCAATGCCATAGGTTTTATTTTGTAATTAAGTATTTATTGGTAGTTTAGCTGAAATTGGGTTATTCTAAGCTGCTTGAGCGATCGCCTACGGTGAGCATTTTGCGATCGCTTGCCTAACTGTCAAAATGTTATTACCGTTGAGATAAACATAATCTACTTGCTGTGCCAATTGTTGCACTAAGAAAAAGCCAAATCCTCCGAGCGATCGCTCGTCATCATCCATACTTGTATCTGGTAGCACAATCTCCGTCAGGGGATTAAAAGGCTTACCACTATCTTTAAAGGTCATTATTAACTGTTGATTATTAATTTCAATCCGCAAGTCAATATAACCGTCGCTGCGATTTTCATAACCATATTGAATAATATTGACTAATACCTCTTCTACAATCAACTGGGCATCTTCAATCAATTCCACAGTCAGACTAGCTGCCTGTAAAATCTTACCTAAGCTGTGTTTCACTGTCTCTAACTCGGTTAACTCGCTGTTGAGAGTCAGATTCCATTCCATAACATTTACTACTTGAGCAAAAGGGCTTGACGGTAAATACTGCACAGCTAACAAGGTAATATCATCTGATTGCGGTGCATCCCCCACAAACTGCTGGCAAAAATGTACAATTGTGCGAACTGCACGTGCTGGGTTGCTTGGTGGATAAGAGGTCATCATCTCGATTAACCGCGTTTCAGAAAATATTTCGCCCTGGGAGTTCATCGCTTCTGTGATGCCATCAGTATAAAGTAAGATCAAATCGTTGGCAGCAAGTACACACTCACTTTGCTCAAATACTGAATCTTCATACAATCCTAGCGGTGGGCCAGTTTCCAAGTCTAAAAACTTAACTTGCCGATTGTGTATCAATAAAGGAGCATCATGACCACCACTGGCGTAAATAAATTTGCCACTACGTAAATCAATTACACCGCAAAACACGGTAACAAATAAACATTCTTCGTTTTCGGCACATAGTTCCTGATTCACGGTGTACAGGATTTCGCTAGGGGTATTGAAGGGTTTGGTAAGAGTGCGAATTAAGGTGACAGTGCGTGCCATCAGTAGTGCCGCTGGAAATCCTTTATCGGCGACATCGCCAATAATTATACAGAGGCGATCGCTTCCCAGGAGAAAGAAGTCATAAAGATCACCACCCACAATCCGCGCAGGTTTCAAGAGAGCAGATATCTGATATGGCGAATTGGGACTGCTATCCACAGTAGTCCGGGGTACCATCGTGCGCTGAATTTGGGCAGCTATGGAAAGTTCACTTTCTAGTTTTTGTTTAGCCGCTGTTGTCTCTTGCAAATTGCTGATATACAGTTGCAGAGAATCGCGCATTTGCCGAAAAGATTGGGTTAACCGTCCTACCTCATCATCGGAAGTAACTGCGGGTAGGATGGTATCAAGGTTGCCCTGAGCCATTTCTTGGGTGCTAGTGTTGAGTTGACGCAGAGGGCGGGTAGTAAGTTGAGAAATAAAGGCAATTACTACACATATCAACAACATATCTTTTGACATAGAAACAATTACCAACCACAGGTATTGCTGCTGGAACTGCTCTAACTTGGCAGATGGAAATGTGATGCCGACAATCCAATTTGTAGAGTTCACCTTTGTCGTCACCAAAATGCCTTGGGGATTGTTTTTAGTATTAATTAAACCCGGACTTGGTTCTTGGTTATTTAAACTATGATTTTGCCCAGATAACCATAGATGAAGTAGTTGGGGATTTTCTGGTTTGACAATCCATTGTGCATTTGATGGTGAAAATACAAAATAATTACCCAATTCTAGACCACGCGATTGATGGGACTGGGTTAATTTTTCTGCCATATTAGGAGATACCCAATCTAAATTCACTGCCATCACTAGCCAATTAATAGTTTCTGGATTACTATTAGCAGAGAAAGGAAAGCAATAAGTAATAGCTGATGGATGATTGAGGGGATAGGGTTGTGTCCAAAACGGTGAGGTAGCGGAGGTATTGCCTTTGATTTGGCAGCGAGTTAGCCAAATTTTGCTTGCTTCTGGATTAAGGTTGCTATATTTTCCCTGTCGGTCATAGTACCATCCAGTCTCAGAAATATTGCTGGCATTAATGAGTGCGATCGCCTGAATTTGAGGCTGTTTTTCGACTAGGTTTGTTAGTAGTGGTAACAGTTCATTTTGATTAACAGCATTGGAATTTTGTGCTGATTTTTCAATACCATAAATCGACAGCAGAATACTTCTTTCAATGGCTTGCAGTTTCCCTTCTATCTCATTGGCCACAGTGTCAATTCGGGACTGAGCTAAATCAATCAACCAATCATTTACACTGTTTTGCAACAGTTTGCGGGCTTGCCAATAGGAAACTCCATAAATTCCTATTGCGGCCACAACACAACTAAATATCAACCGATGGGTAATACTTTTAAATCTAATAAATCGAAATATGAATAGCTTGTTCATAACTAAATTTGTAATTAAGCTGCCTAAATTTGATGCGTTTGTCATGATCAAGACAAGGCATCAATAGGATTTTCAGCTTTCCTACAATTATGAATTAAAAATTACCGGAATCATCTTTGATTTTTGTAAAGATAATTACACCTGAATATACTGGAGTCCTATTTCCTGCCTCCACAAGTAATTACAATCATCAAATGCGATTCCTGTATCATCTCTTTTTAGAATTTGGTGAATTTCTTTGTTTTGGTATATCTCCCCGCAGTTGTAAACGACCATTGGTAATAATCCGCAACATTTCCTGAAGATCCTGTTCAATATTTTCCAGGACATTATCAGCATATTGATCAGCACCATCTTCAATTTCTTGAGCTTGTGCGATCGCACTTTGTCTCATTTCCTCCAATTCTTGCATACAAGCACGTCGTTTTTGCTCAATTTCTGCCAGAGTCTCTTGCATCATCGCATCACACTCTTGCTGCACTTTGCGGCGTACTTGTTCTGCTTCTCGTTCAGCCTGTCGGATAATATCGCTATCAGCCAAAATTTGCGCTCTTTTAGACTGTGCTGCTTCCACAACCTGCTGTCCATATTCCTCAGCTTCCAGCATAATTTGCTCCTTTTGTTGCAGGAGTTCTGCTGCATTCTGAAACACCGACGGCAAGGAAAGACGAACAAAGTCAAGCTGTTCTAGCAGCTTTTCTTCATCTATCAGCGTCCGTCCAGTCAGCGGAATTCGTAAACTAGAAAGAACAATGTCCTCTAGTCGGTTGAGTTCTTGCTGAATATCTACACCTCCTTGTCCGTAGGGAAACTCTTGAGGTGGGGGATTGTGTCCGTTGTGGTTGGATTCAGGGCTGGGGATTTTTGGTTGTAGCATTTGTATATATCTATGGCAATATGTGGGGGAACAAGATGATTGACAGAGCCACCAAACTTTGCAATCTCTTTTACCACACTACTACTTAAAAAACTATACTCATTCGAGGTTGCCAGAAAAACAGTCTCAATTTGAGTAGAAAGTGTTTTATTAGTGTGCGCCATTTGTAACTCGATCTCAAAGTCGGAAACTGCTCTTAATCCGCGCAATAAAACTTGTGCTTGTCGCATTTGGGCATAATTAACAGTTAAACCATCAAAGCTGTCTACTTCCACATTAGGTAAATGTTTTGTAGCTAGACGAATTTGCTCTAACCGTTGTTGCACTGTAAAAAGTGGCATTTTGTTAGGATTTCGCAGTACAGCAACTACCACCCCCTCAAAAAGCCGACTACCACGCTGAATTAGATCAAGATGACCCAAGGTGATAGGGTCGAAGCTTCCAGGATAAATAGCAATCATTTATATACATCAAGCTGCTTTAGGTAATTATAGCGACAGAAGGGGGCAGGGGAGCAGGGGGGCAGGGGAGCAGAGGAGCAGAGGGGCAGGGGGCAGGGGAGCAGGGGAAGCAGGGGGAGCAGGGGGAGCAGGAGGATAAAGATTAATTCTTTCTTCTGACTCCTGACTCCTGACTCCTGACTCCTGACTCCTGAACTCCTGAACTCCTGAACTCCTGAACTTCTGCCTATTCCCTATTCCCCATTCCCTATTCCCTATTCCCTATTTTGATTTGATTTCCACCCAGCTTATGATGTTTAGGATCGGGAACGTAGCAGTAGTCAATCAAATCTTTTAGGTAATTTTGCATGGCACTGGATTTTTCTGCTTTGCCCTTGGGGTTTCAATTTACTTCTCCAGGCCCGATTTTAGTAAAAATAGGGCCAATACTTATTCGCTGGTATGGCTTGTTAATTGCCTCAGCCGTATTAATTGGTGTTACCATTTCCCAGTACCTGGCAAAGCGTCGTCACGTTAATCCTGAATTAATCAGCGATTTGTCAATTTGGCTGGTAATTGGCGCTATTCCCGCTGCTAGGCTATATTACGTTTTATTTCAATGGTCAGAATACTCCCAGCATCCAGAGAGGATCATTGCTATTTGGCAAGGAGGTATTGCGATTCACGGGGCAATTATTGGTGGTGTAACAGCGGCGTTAATCTTTGCCAAACTCAAAAAGATATCTTTTTGGCAATTAGCAGATTTGGTAGCTCCTTCGCTGATTTTAGGGCAAGCAATTGGACGTTGGGGAAATTTCTTTAATTCAGAAGCTTTTGGTGGACCGACAAGTTTACCCTGGAAGTTATATATTCCCGCAGAACGTCGTCCTCCTAGCTTGGTTAATTTTGAATATTTCCATCCCACGTTTCTTTATGAATCGCTGTGGGATTTAATGGTGTTTGCTTTGCTGCTAACTTTATTTTTTCGCGCTCTATCTGGCAAACCAAGGCTAAAAGTAGGGACGTTATTTCTAGTTTACTGGGTAGCCTACAGCTTGGGACGATTTTGGATTGAAGGCTTACGCACAGATAGTTTAATGCTCGGACCGCTGAGAATAGCGCAAATAGTTAGTTTAACGGGAATTACTTTAGGATTAGCTGGTTTAACCTGGCTTTATTTTCTCAAACGTCCTTTACCTGATGTGGTTTCCCCGTCTAAAGGTGATGGGATGATGGGGACTGGGAACTAGGAATTGGGGATTGGAGATTGGAGATTGGGTAAAGATGAGGGAGATAGGAAGTAATTTTCCTAATGCCTACTAAAAATAAAAAATGCCCCAGAGTGTTCTCCAGGGCTTAACCAGGGTGCATCTACCATATCTATCTACTAGGCAAAGGGAGTTAATCCGGAAGGGTATTGACAGAAATGCTAAAAAGTTTTTTGTGGATTTTTTGTTTAGGTATGTATGAGTAAATGTACGAATAATGTGAGTAATACAAGTTCGATTTCTTCCTTAGAATCGGCTGTGTACATTGTGGGAGCAGGCCCAGGAGATCCAGATTTATTAACTGTTAAGGCTCAGAAACTGCTGGCTAATGCTGATGTGATTTTATTTGCTGATTCTTTAATTCCCGAACAGATTTTAGATATTTGTCGGTCAGATGCGGAGATTATTAAAACAGCAAATAAGACTTTAGAAGAGATATTACCGATGATGATTGAAAAAGTGCGATCGCACAAATCTGTTGTTCGTCTTCATTCGGGTGATCCTAGTCTTTACAGTGCTATCCATGAGCAAATGCAGCTTTTAGCAGAGGCTAATATCCCTTTTGAAGTTATTCCTGGCATTAGCGCCTTTCAAGCAGCTGCGGCTAAACTCAAAGTAGAGTTAACTGTCCCTGGCTTAGTACAAACTATCATACTTACTCGTATCAGTGGACGCACTGAAGTTCCCACCAAGGAAGAATTAGCAGCTTTAGCCACACATCAAGCTAGTCTTTGCTTGTATTTGAGTGCGCGTCACGTCAGCGATGCCCAAGCCAGACTCCTAGAACATTATCCAGCACATACTCAAGTGGCAATTTGTTTCCGTATAGGTTGGCCTGATGAAAAAATTCGCGTTGTTCCCCTCGAACAAATGGCAAATTGTACCCATGATGAACAATTGCTACGCACTACACTTTATATAATCAGTCCCGCACTCTTGCCAACAACAGGCAGGTCTCGTTTATATCATCCTCAACATAGTCATTTGTTTCGTTCATCTCATCACTAAATAGGTAAAATTAATACAATGATTGCGACTTTCTAGGTCATACCGTTTGTTCATAATAGCTTGCGTAATATATCCATAAATACACTGTATTTATAAATACAGATACACCGATTCAAGTTTCTACATAATTTAGTGGGTGCAACCTCACATAGAATTGGATAGCGATTGTAAATTTTGAATTTAAAATAGTTGATTATGCCACTAATTAAAGTCCAAACTTCTGTTGCGTCCCTAGAAAAAGCTGCTATTGAGTCCATGCTCAAAAATCTGTCAGCTAAGTTAGCTAAACATACAGGGAAACCAGAATCCTATGTGATGACGGCTTTTGAACCTGAAACACCCATGACCTTTGCAGGAACAACAGAACCAGTATGTTATATCGAAATTAAGAGTATTGGCACAATGAAACCTGAACAAACTCAAGCAATGAGTCAGGACTTTTGTCAGGAAATTAACCAAGTCTTGGGTGTTGCCAAAAATCGTATTTATATAGAGTTTACAGATGCCAAAGGTGCCATGTGGGGTTGGAATAGTACAACTTTTGGTTGATGTTCTATAGCAGCAGTCAGCAGTTAGGAAGCAGAAAACAGGTTATAATTAATTGACTATCTCCTCTGCTCCCTGCTTCCCAGTCCCTAATCCCCAGCACCTAGCTTTATGAGCAAGAGTAACATCTCTGCGATCGCAATTCCAGGTTATCAAATTACCGAAGTAATTCATGTTAGCACTAGAACTACTGTATATCGTGGAGAAAATGAAAAGAATCAAACCCCAGTAATTATCAAAATTTTAAACGCACAATATCCACAAATCCGCGAATTGATATCGCTGAAAAATCAATTTACAATCACCCAACAAATAGAACATCCAAATATTATTAAAAGTTATAGCATAGAAAATTATGGCAATAGTTATGCCTTAATCTTAGAAGACATAAATGGAATATCTCTCAGTCAATATGCTAATTCTCAACCCTTAGAATTAGAACTATTTTTCAGTGTTGCCTTGGCAATTACTCAAGCATTAGAGTTTTTATATGAAAATAAAATTATTCATAAAGATATTAAACCCAAAAATATTATTATTAATCCAAACACTAAGCAAATAAAACTAATAGATTTTAGTATTTCCTGTCTGTTACCCAAAGAAATTGCCCAAATCAAAAGTCCGCACGTATTAGAAGGTACTCTTGCCTATATGTCACCAGAACAAACGGGCAGAATGAATCGGGGTATAGACTATCGTACTGATTTTTACTCCCTTGGTGTCACTTTTTATGAATTACTCACAGGACAAGTACCTTTTATTAGTAAAAATCCTTTAGAATTAGTACACTGTCATCTTGCTAAAACACCTAATAATCCCAGGGAAATTAATCCCCAAATTCCTCCTGCTATTGCAGATATGATTATTAAGTTAATGGCAAAAACTCCAGAGGAAAGATATCAAACAGCCAGAGGCATTAGATATGACTTAGAGATATGCCAACAGATGTTATTAACTAAGGTAAATAACATTGTTAAATTTGAATTAGGGAAGGGAGATAGAGCCGACCTTTTTTTAATTTCTGAAAAAATTTATGGTAGAAAGAATGAAATCACCAGCTTATTAAATGCCTTTGAAAGAGTCAGCAAAGGCAATCAAGAATTAATGTTAGTTGCAGGGTTTTCTGGTATAGGAAAAACTTCTGTCATTAATGAAATTCATAAACCTATTATCCGCCAAAAAGCTTATTTTATATCTGGTAAATATGATCAATTTCAGCGCAATATACCTTTTTCAGCTTTATTAAAAGCATTACATAATTTATTACAACAACTTTTAACCGAAAGTACAAATCGGTTGCAAGAGTGGAAAGATAAAATTTTATCAGCCTTGGGAGAGCAAGCACAAGTTATCATTGATGTCATTCCCGAATTAGAAAATATTATTGGACATCAATCTCAAGTTTCAGAACTTACAGGCAATGCTTCCCAAAATCGTTTTAATTTACTATTTAGTCAATTTATTCAGGTATTTGCTACTAAAGAGCATCCATTAGTAATATTTTTAGATGATTTACAATGGGCAGATGCAGCTTCTTTGAAGTTAATACAATTATTAATCAGCGACACAGATACTAAATATCTGTTGTTAATTGGTGCATATCGAGATAATGAGGTCTATCCCGGACATCCTTTAATAATGACCTTAGAAAATATTCTCAAATCCCATACTATAGTCAATCAAATTAATTTACAACCTCTGGATAAATTACACATCAATCATCTGATAGCAGATACTTTATATTGTCCAGAATTTCAAGCTAGTTCTTTAACTGAACTACTGTTCACAAAAACTCAAGGCAATCCATTTTTTACTAATCAATTACTAAAATCCCTGCATGAAGATGGGTTAATTAATTTTGATTTTAGTTTAGGTTACTGGCGTTGTGATATTCACGCAGCAAAAGCTATATATCAAAATAATGACATAGTTTATTTTATAAAATTACAGTTACAAAAATTACCACCTAATACTCAAAATATCTTAAAAATAGCTGCTTGTATTGGCAACCAATTTGATTTATATACCTTATCTACAGTCTGTGAAAAATCCCAGTTAGAAACAGCTAGCGATTTGTGGAATGCTCTGAAAAAAGGACTAATTTTACCACAAGATGAAAGTTACAAATTTTTTGCAGATACTGTTGATTTATTCAATTCTAATTTAAAACTTATTAACTCTGCACACCTCATAGTTAAGTATAAGTTTCTCCATGACCAAGTTCAACAAGCGGCTTATTTTTTGATCCCAGAGAATGAAAAACAAGCAATGCATTGGAAAATTGGTCAACAGATTTTAAATCATACTGATGCTATTGAATTAGAAGAAAAAATATTTGAAATTGTTAACCAATTAAATATTGGTATTGACCTTATTACTAATAAATCCCAAAAATATCAACTAGCCAAACTTAATTTAATCGCAGGTCATAAAGCCAAATTAGCTACAGCTTATGAAGCTGCTGTCAGATATTTAAAAATGGGTTTAGAACTGTTATCAAATGATAGTTGGATACATGAGTATGACTTGACCTTAAATCTCTATGTGGAAGCTGTAGAAGCAGAATATTTAAATATCAATTTTAAGCAAGCAGAAATATATATAGAAATAGTTAAAAAAAATGCAACTAATCTACTAGATCAAGTCCAGGTTTATGAAGCACAAATCCAGATGTATATGGCTCAACTTCAGATGCAATTAGCAATTGATACCGGCTTAAAATTGTTGGATATGCTGGGTGTAAAGTTGGAAGAATTAGCACCCTCGAACTTGAATGTTGAAGATTTAATTAATTTACCAAGTATTACTGCTCCTGATCAGCTTGCCGCTATTCGTATATTAATCAGTATGAGTGCAGCTTCCTATTTTGTTAAGCCAGAATTATTGCTGCCAATTATTTTTACCATGATTAATATATCTATTCATTATGGTAATTCCTCTGTTTCTGCTTATGTATATGTTGTCTATGGTTTAATATTGTGTGGGATTTTTTCTGATATTGATACTGGATATCGTTATGGAGAACTGGCTTTAAAGTTGGCAGATAAATTTGATGCCAGAGATATAAAATTTAAAGTTTTGTTTTTTTGGTATTCTACCATCAGATGTTGGAAAAAACATATTCGAGAATCAATTCAACCGTTAGAAGAAAATGTTCGTTACGGTCTGGAAATTGGAGATTTAGAATATGTTGGATATTGTTCTACTAATCATTATTTCAGTCTAATATTTTCGGGAGAAAATTTAGCAGATGTATTTCAATGTATTGAAAAATATGGTGTTTTAATGTACAGATTGAAACAACAGTGGAGTATTGATAACCAAAAATTCTGGAAGCAGATGGTGTTTAATCTTTTGGAAGTTACTCAACACAAATCAAAATTATATGGTGATTTTGTTAATGATGAATTATTTCTTGGTTTCGTTAATACCAAAAACTATAATTCAATTTTTGCATTTCATCTAGCTCAAACTATTTTATATTATTTATTCAAAATTCCCAAAAAGGCACTTGATAGTGCTAATTTAGGCAAGCCATATATAGCATCTGTAACAGGGCAAATTCTCGTTAGTCAACATAATTTCTATTATTCTTTAGCTCTTTTGGCTGAGTATAATCATGTGTGTGATGAAGAAAAATTAGCATACATGAATCAAATTTCAATCAACCAGGAGCAAATGCAAAATTGGGCTAATCATGCTCCCATGAATTATCAACACAAATATAATTTAGTAGAGGCAGAAAAAGCCAGGGTATTAGGTAATAATTGGGAAGCTATGGAACTTTATGACATAGCAATTTCTGGCGCAAAGCAAAATAAATATATCCAAGAAGAAGCACTAGCTAACGAACTAGCTGCTGATTTTTATCTTGGCTATGGTAGAAACAAAGTTGCCCAAATATATTTAATAGATGCTTATTATTGTTATTTAAATTGGGGTGCTAAAGCTAAAGTCGAAGATTTGGAAAGATTGTATCCTCAATTACTTGAGCCTATCCTCAAACAAAAAGCTATTGAAAGTGAAGAACCTGCTTTAATTAGTAAAATTATCTCGGATTCTAGCAATATTGGTGTATCAGCAATTTTAGATTTGGAAACAGTTACTAAAGCTTCTTTGGCGATTTCTTCAGAAATTAAAATTGATAAATTACTGCATACTTTATTGGAAGTAATGGTAGAAAATATAGGAGCTAAAAAAGCTGCTTTCATTCTGCAAAAAGAGAATAAATTAATTATTGTAGCCGAATTTTTAGAAGGTATAAATAAGCAAAACAGTGGTCTTCAATCTACAGTAATAACTGAAAGTGAAAATATACCACTAAGTGTGATAAATTATGTTTTTAATACGCGAGAAGATATTCTCATTAATGATGCTAATACTGATAATATGTTTGGTGCTGACCCCTATGTGAGAAAATACCAACCCAAGTCTATACTATGTAATACTATTCTGAATCAAGGTCAACTTATCGGAATTATTTATTTAGAAAATAATTTAACTGTGGGTGCTTTTACTCCTGAAAGATTGAAAATTTTAAAACTTTTATCTTCCCAAGCTGCTATTTCTTTGCAAAATGCCCAACTCTATGAGAATTTGGAAGAAAAGGTTGCTGATAGGACTCAGGAATTAAATGATAAAAATTTATATTTAGAAAATACTCTGAGTAAGTTAAAACTGACACAATCGCAACTTATTCAAACGGAAAAAATGTCTAGTCTGGGACAAATGGTTGCAGGTATAGCCCATGAAATTAATAATCCAGTTAGTTTTATTTATGCTAATATTGACTACGCTGATAGCTATATTGAAGCTTTGATTAATTTGATTAATATTTATCAACAGGAATATCCCAATCCTACATCAAGAATTAAGAAAAATCTTGCAGATATAGATTTGGATTTTATCAGAATTGATTTGCCAAAAATTTTCAATTCTATGGCTGTAGGAGCAGAGCGGATTCGGAAAATTGTTCTGGGGTTACGTAATTTCTCCCGTCTTGATGAATCGGATATGAAACCTGTAGATATCCATGAGGGTATGGAAAGTACATTAATGCTTTTACAGCCACGGTTTAGAGAAAAGTTAGGTTATTCACCAAATATAGTTATTAAGGATTATAGTGAATTACCTTTGGTGACGTGCTATGTATCTCAAATCAACCAGGTATTTATGAATATTATTAGTAATGCTATTGATGCTTTATATAATTGTAAGCAAGAGATTTGCTCAACAGAGAAAGAAATTTCTTGTAGCCAAATTAAAATTTGTACTAGTGTTATTAATGATGATTGGGTAAGAATTTCTATTAAGGATAATGGTATGGGGATGAGTCCAGAGGTTAAACAACGGATATTTGATCCTTTTTTCACTACTAAACCAGTTGGTGAAGGTACAGGTTTAGGATTATCAATCAGTTATCAAATTGTTGTAGATAAGCATGGTGGTAAACTAGAGTGTATATCTGAACCTAAGCTGGGAACAGAGTTTATTATTGAGATTCCTATTAATTTGACCCAGAAAACCAAGACAAGTTGAGATGGTGGGTGTAGGATAGAGATCCAGCATCAACTAATAATTTTTTTTATGTCTGCTACACCTCTGGTATCTCAGGTAAATTCCCCAAACTCCGAAAAATCTGAACTTATTCCTCCTCTTCTCGGTGCTTCGGTGGTGGAGTTAACTGCTTGGGTACAACAGCAGGGACAACCAGCTTATCGGGGTAAGCAATTGCATGATTGGATATATGATAAAGGTGTGCGATCGCTCGCAGATATTTCTGTATTTCCTAAAAGTTGGCGTGAAGAAGTTACCAATGTCCCCATAGGCCGTTCTTCTTTACATTACCGTGCTGTTGCTCCTGATGACACGGTAAAATATCTTCTCAAATTGGCAGATGGGGAAATTATTGAAACTGTCGGTATTCCCAGTGAAAAACGGCTGACAGTGTGTGTTTCTACCCAGGTGGGTTGTCCAATGGCTTGTGATTTCTGCGCGACGGGAAAGGGAGGATATAAGCGTAATCTTAGCCGTGCAGAAATTGTTGATCAGGTATTGACTGTACAGGAAGATTTTCAGCAACGGGTTAGCAATGTGGTTTTCATGGGGTTGGGTGAACCGTTGTTGAATACAGAAAATGTGATTTTGGCATTGAAGGCTTTAAATCAAGATGTGGGAATAGGACAGCGATCGCTTACTATTTCTACTGTAGGAATACGCGATCGCATCCGTCAACTAGCACAACACCATTTGCAAATTACCCTCGCAGTCAGTCTCCACGCACCTAACCAAGCACTACGGGAACAACTGATTCCCAGTGCAAAACCCTACCCCATCGAAGATTTGCTAGATGAATGTCGAGAATATGTAGAAATAACTGGACGCAGAGTAACTTTTGAATATATACTCCTCGCTGGGGTAAACGACTTACCAGAACAGGCTTTAGAACTATCAAAACGTCTGCGCGGGTTTCAAAGTCATGTGAATTTAATTCCTTACAACCCCATCGAAGAAGTAGATTATAAAAGACCAAACCGCGACAGAATCCAAGCTTTTGTTAATGTTCTTCAACAACAAAATATTGCCGTTAGTGTGAGATATTCTCGCGGTTTAGAAGCAGATGCAGCTTGTGGACAACTGCGAACCAGTAAAAGGTAATTTTGTAATTTGTAATTCGGAAAAACTGTTAGCTGTCTTCTACCTTCTTGCGTAAATTCCTGGTGCATACGCCTCAATCACTTTACCAGTGCGAGTGCAGGTAATCATCAGGTAATCACAAGTTGGACATTGGGTGCGTGTGACTTGACTCTCAGCAATATAGTGACGTTCGGCTGCACAGCCACAGTTTGGGCAGTGAATCTTTTGTAGTAATTGCATTTTAAAACCCCTGTATCTAACAATTTTTTGGAAAACTTTGTAAATAAAATCTAGCTAGTCAATATTTAAAATCAGTAGATTAGCTAGTGATTTTTAACTAAACTTAACACCCAAACATCCCACACAAATTTTTATCTCCTCTTTTAATATCGTAAATTTACTAGGTTTTATTATCATCCTTTAGATATATAAATTTACTTTACCTGTGAATTTCTCCTATGTTCATAATGATCCCTACCATTTAAGCTTTGAGTTCCGGCACTTTGACTGTTGAAGAAAAAGGTCGTTTTTGTATTCAACCGCTACCAGATTAGAAAAACTGTAGCCAAAGTCACAAAAAATATTTCTTTATATTTAGTTAATCTTTCTGTTTTGATTAAGATGTATTTCAAATCACAATCTTTATATCTCTAATAGTTCTATCTACTATATTCATTAAAGAAAATATGATTACATAGCCAAAAAAGAATTTAAGCAAAACTTCCGATATTAGATATTACAGCCATCAGTTAACTTTGCTAGTCTAGTTATTAGTAATGGGTAATGATAAATGGGTAATTATTAATTGCCCATTATTTCTTCTCATCTCAATCAGGATGAAAATAATTATAAATCTCCTGTGCTAACTTCATTCCTATTCCCTGAACTTCTGCTAATTGTTGCGATGTAGCTTGACGGATATAATCCACCGAGCGAAAATGGGCTAAAAGTAATTTTTGCCGATGTTGTCCTAAACCAGGAATTTCATCTAAACGCGATCGCGTTAATTTATCACTTCTTTGTTGACGATGAAAACTCACCGCAAATCTATGTGCTTCATCTCGCAGTCTCCGTAATAACTGTACTCCTGGTTGTTCTGCTTGAGTTTCTAAAGGTTGAGATTCTCCCGGTAAAAATATTTCCTCCCGCTTTTTTGCTAAACTTACAACTTGCAAATCAGCTAATAAATCTATTTCTGATAAAATTGTCACCACAGATGATAATTGACCTTTACCACCATCAATCATAATTAAATCAGGCCAATCAGAATTACCCACCCGTAACAATTTTGGATCTTCAATATATTTTCTAAACCGTCTGTGGATTACTTCAGCTAAACTAGCAAAATCATCAGAATGTCCGATAGTGATATCAGGATTTTTAATTTTGTAGTGACGGTAATATTGTTTAGCTGGTAAACCATCAATAAAAACTACTTGAGAAGCTACTGCATTACTACCTTGAATATGGGAAATATCATAACCTTCAATTCTGTGCGGTAACTCGGCTAAATCCAAAATAGCTGCTAAATCTTCGAGTGCTTGTTGGTTAGCATTGCCCAATTTTTGCATTCTTTGTAACTCGTATTGGGCATTACGTTCCACCATTTCTATTAATTCTGCCTTAGTTTGGCGTTGAGGCGCAATAATAGTTACTTTTTTTCCCTTGCGTTCCGTCAAAACATCCGCCAAAATATCCCCATCGGCTAACTCATGCTGAACTAAAATTTCAGTGGGAATTTCTACATTTTCCGCAGTTTGATAATGTTCTTCTAAAACTCGTTGTAAAATCGCTCCAGGTTCAGCATGAGAGTTAGCAATAAAAGCTAAACGTCCTACTAACTGACCTGCGCGAATTTGGAATAATTGAATATGGGCGTGTTGATCATCTGCTGCTAAAGCTATGGCATCTCGTGATATAGTATCATCAGGTAAGGATACCTTTTGCTGTGCAGTTAGAGATTTTAAACCAGAAATTTGATCGCGAATTTTAGCCGCAGTTTCAAAGTTTAATTCTTCAGATGCAGCTTGCATTTGTTCTGTTAAAATATCAATTAATTCCTGAGTTCTACCTTGAAATACCATTGCTATTTTTTGAATAATTTTATGGTATTCTTCTACCGAAATCAATTTTTGACAAACACCAGGACAGCGACCAATATCATAATTTAAACAAGGACGGTCTTTAAATAAAGGTTGTGGTCTTTGTCTGAGAGGAAAAATTCGTTTACATAGATGTAATATTTCTCTGAGCAAACTAGAATCTGTATATGGACCGTAATATTTATCTTTTGGTTTTCCTAGTTGACGCTTGCGAGTGATAAAAATGCGCGGATATTGTTCTGACCAAGTAATGCACAGATAAGGATATTTTTTATCATCTTTAAGTAAAACGTTAAAATATGGCTGGTGCTGTTTAATTAAATTGGCTTCTAGTGCTAATGCTTCTGTTTCAGTATCGGTAACTATAAATTCAATCTCCGTTACCAACTTAACCATCGTATTGATGCGTTCTGTCTTGTTGGTGGAGTCACGGAAATAGGAACGGACACGCGATCGCAATTTACGAGATTTTCCTATATAGATTATGCGATCGCTCCCATCCCGCATCAAATAAACCCCCGGTTCAGGGGGAATTTCTGAAAGACGGTTTTCCAATCTTTCGGGATTTTTAACTATTGGTAGTCTTGATGAAGATATTGTCACGGCTAAAGCTAGGTAATCTTACAAATGTACCCCAACTTTATTTTAAGAAATATTTCTGGGAAATTAACCGCCAATATCCATAACAAACAAAAAGGTTTAGCACTGCTAAACCCCTACTTTCTAGATTGATGATGTTGAAATGTGAATCTTAAGCCGATACTTTTTTCAACTTGCGTTGTGCAGCTACAATACCAGCAACACCAAATAAACCCAGCATTACAGAAGGTTCGGGTACTTTTGCTGGAGGTACACCATCAATGGTTACTTCATAATTACCAGTATGGGAGATCCCGTCATCGCTGGCAACTAACCCAGAATTTGTAGCTGCAAAACTGTATAGATAATCTGTAACGCCATTGTAGGTATACTTAACAACTTCACTGGCTTGGAAACCATCGGATACTAAATTTTTGAATATGGCAAATGGTGAACCTGTTTGAGAATAAGCAGTTTTTAAATTGAAGTGACCTGCTAAACCAATCTTGATTAAGCCGCTGTTGTCATCTTGGTTAACGTAAGAAATGTTAGGATCGCTAGAACGTTCTAAACCTTTAATGGATTTAAATGTATTAAATACGGCCGTGCGGACTGACGCGCTGGGGGTGTTACTTGGCAGACCAAATGCTATTTTAATTAAACCTTCTTTGCTAGACAATCCAGCAGCATTATAAAACTGGTCAAACCAAAACTCACCAAAGCTTTTTCCTGTGTTTTTGTAGGTGGTAGTCCAATCAGATAGGGTCAAACTACTCAAGGTAATATTTTTACCACCGATGTTTCCTGATAATGTGGTGTTTTTGCTAAAGTCAAAACCAGGTTGTTCGCTACTTACTCTTAATTCTACGTTACCAGTAGGGCTTGTAGCGTTCCCATTCAATACATTCTGCACATTGGTTGTAGTGTTAGGTAGAAGTACGGTTTGATTACCAGAAACACCATAGACGTAATAATCACTGGCTGCTGTACCACCGATAGTAACGCCAGAAATAGTTCCTGCTTGTGCTGGGTTAGCAGCTAAGATCCCTGCACTAACCACCATTGATGCACCGATCACAAAGTTCCCAAAAATCTTTTTCATTTTTTTAGAGTTGTATTTAATACTGTGTCTAAGTTCGAGCCGAGTACATCAAGAATATAATTAGCTTTTTTGTTTTTATAGGGGTTCGAGAAACTAGCACTTTTGTTCTCGATTCTCATAAGTAATCACACTGCTCTAGTTTAGGCTAATTTTGCAGTTTATTAGATGAAGTTACTGTATTTTTTTAATAAAACATCTTAATCATAATGCCTTTTTTCTAAGTAGAATTACTTGATTTTTAGAAAAACGGCATGATGTCTGGATTGTAAATATTGAAGGTGCAGTTTATACGTGGTTTATGAATTTAGCAATTCTCTCCACCGCCGTTTCTAAAACTTTTGGTTCTTGCACCAATGCAAAACGCACATAGCCTTCTCCAGCTTTACCAAAACCAGCACCAGGGGAAGCTGCTACACCAGTTTGTTTGACTAAATCGGTGCAAAATTCAATGGAATTATTACTCCAATGATTAGGTAATTTTGCCCAAATGTACATTGTCGCTTCTGGCGTGGGGACATTCCAACCAATGTGGTGTAAGGCATTGATGAAAGCGTCACGACGTTGACGAAAGGTATCAACGGCAGCTTTCACACTATCTTGATTACCTGTAAGTGCGGCGATCGCACCATTTAATATTCCCAAATATTGATTAAAATCAACGGCAGCTTTTACTTGTCTTAAAGCTTGAATTAATTCTGCATTACCGATCGCATAACCAATGCGGAAACCACCCATATTGTAAGACTTGGACAAAGTAAAAAATTCGATGGAAACACTTTTTTCTGGGTCAGCTTGCAGAATTGAAGGGGCTAAGGATTTGGGATTGAAAGTTTCTTCCTTGGTAAAGATCAAATCCACGTAAGGGAAATCATGGACTAAAACAATGTTGTGTTTTTGACAAAAAGCTACAGCTTCTTGGAAAAACGATAAAGGAGCGATCGCACTTGTAGGATTATGGGGATAGCTTAATACCATCATTTTTGACTGAGATAAAACTGAAGCGGGAATATCAGTCAACACTGGTAAAAAATTATTTTCTGCCTTTAATGGCATAGGATAAATTTGCCCACTGGCTAAATATACTCCTCCTGCATGGGAAGGATAACCAGGGTCTAATAACAAGGCAAAATCTCCAGGATTGAGGATTGCTAAAGGTAAATGGGCTGTTCCTTCTTGAGAACCAATCAGCGGTAAAACTTCTGTTTCTGGATCAACTTTGATACCAAATTTTTGCTCATACCATTGAGCAGCCGCATAGCGAAATTCTTGAGTTCCTCGGAACAACAAATAACCGTGAGTGCTAGGGTCATAAAGAGATTTTGCGATCGCTTCAATTACATGATTCTGTGCCGGCAAATCAGAAGACCCCAGAGACAAATCAATTAATTCCCGTCCAGCAGCTACAGCCACAGCCTTAGCCCTGTCCATATCAGCAAACACATTAGATTGTAGGGGTTGTAAACGCTTCGCAAATTGCATTTTAGTCATTGGTTATCGGTTATCGCTCTGACAGTCAGGGTTTAGAAATGCTAAACCCCTAGAACTGACCATCGACTAATTATGATCCAAATGCTGATCCAAAAGACTGAGAAATTTATCTTTACTAATAACTCCCTCAGTAGCTTCTAATATTTGTTCTCCTTTCATCAACCTGAGAGCGGGGACACCTTCCACCTGATACTGCTTCACAGTTAGGGGATTAGGGTCAATTTCCATTTTTACAATTTTCAGGCGATCGCTATATTTAGCAGCAGCCAAATTAATCATTGGCGACATCAATTGACAAGGACCACACCAGGAAGCCCAAAAGTAAACTAATACAGGCTGCTCGGCTTTTAAAACTTCAGTTTCAAAGTCAGCATCAGTGATAGTGATTACACCCTTACTCATTAAAGTCTCCATTAGGTGGCATCGTTCAAAGTTGACACACAAATTACTGTATCGTAAAAGGAGTCAGGAGTCAGGAGATAGAAGATTGATTTTTGTTCTCCAGTCCCCAAGGAAGCAAAATCCCACAACCAAGAGGCGTGGGATTGTTTAAAGTTTGTTCTCTGCAAAGGTTACATTTGATCTAATTGTCTCTTCAGTGCTTCTAAATCAGAATCTACCGGTTCAGCAGGTTTAGCAGTGGTGGTTGGTTGAGAAGGGGGTAATTGTCCTTGAGGAGCAGGTGCTGGTGGTAGCATACTTGCTTTCAAAGCTGCCAATTCATCATCTACATCACTACCAGATTCTAATTGAGCAAATTGGGTTTCTAAATCTGCACCTACTAATTCTGCGGTAGACTGAGCGCGGGCTTCTTGCAGTAATACCTTTTCTTCCATCCGCTCAAAAGCTGCCATAGCACTACTGCTATTCATACCAGCTACCATTGATCCCAATTGCTCTTGAGCTTTAGCGGCAGTAATCCGCGCTTTGAGCATTTCTTTCTTAGTTTTGGCTTCAGAAATTTTGCTCTCTAGCTGGATTAAATTCTTCTTGAGAGTGTCTACCTGAATAGTTTGCTGATCCAGGCTAGTTTTCAGGGCTGTAGAGGTGTCTGTAAAACTTTTCTTGCGCTCTAATGCTTGACGTGCTAGGTTTTCATCACCTTTTTGTAGAGCTAGTCTGGCATTGCGATCCCACTTATTGATTTCATTTTGGGCATCATTGTACTGTTTTTCCGTGCGTTTTTGGGCGGCGATCGCTTGGGCTACCCCCTGACGCAGCTGAACCAAGTCTTCCTGCATTTCCAAGATGGCTTGTTCCAGCATTTTTTCTGGATCTTCTGCTTTATTGATTAAATCGTTAACGTTAGCACCAACAACTCTTTTAAGACGATCAAATAATCCCATAACTGTGTTTTTCCTTTCTTGGTTTACGCGCTTGGTTAGACAGTGAGCTTTTTTATTGTTTAATAGCTACCTATTTCAATTTAATCTTTTCAGTCTGGAATGGTATACTCTCTCCATTCTGAATCATCAGACTATAATTCAGCTACAGTAACTAATTACATTTAACACTCTAGATTTTTGGACGTTGTGGGTACTTACTCTCCAGAGAGGCGATTTGGGAATGGAGTGTTATTTACCTGATCTAACATTTGGGTTTTCATCGCTGTTAGTTCAGCATCCACATCATTAATAGATTTCAATCCAGCAAATCTTGTTTCCAGATTATCACTACTAATTTGACCAATTGCTTCTGCTTGTGATTCTATCTGTAAAACTTTCTCTTCCATTCGTTCTAAAGCATTTAAACTAGAATTAACTGATACTCCACTCAGCATCTCTTGTAGTTTATAAGATGCTTGAGCAGAACGAGCGCGAGCAATATACATATCTTTTTTGGTTTTCACCTCAGCGGTTTTCAACTCCAAGTGACTCATATCCTGTTTTAGCTTCCCTATCACCTGTTTTTGTTGCTCTATTTGCTCAAATATGGCTGTGGCAGTTTGTTGGTAAGCTTGGCGTTTGGTGAGAGCCTCCCTTGCTAAAATTTCGCTCCCTTGTTGTAGAGCTAGTTGGGCGCGACGATACCACTCTTGGGCTTGGGATTGAGCAGCAAAGGCTTGGCGTTCAGTACGTTTTTGAGTAGCGATCGCACAAGCCACCCCCTGACGCAACTGCACCAAATTTGACTGCATCTCCAGAAAAGTTTGCTCCATAATTTTTTCTGGATCTTCAGCACCGTTCACCAAACTATTGAAGTTAGCACGAATCACCCGCACAATCCGCTTCATCACGTCCATTTTAGCTACTCCGTTTATTGCTGCTGTACAGTGGCTTTAATACCCTGTGCTTGTAACTGCTGCAATCTAAGTTTTACTTCCTCTTTAGTTTTCAGCGCACCAAGATAAATATACTTTTTGTTAGGAGATAAATAAGCATCAGGAACAACTCGCTTGGCTGCGGCTAAAGCACTATCACCTTGATTATCAGCTATCAAATAATAGAACCCATCAGCGGAGGGTTTAATTTCTGCATTAACAGCTGATAAAGTTTGTGTTGGCTTAGGTATTGGTGCAGTAGAGACTGAATCTACAGGAACTACTGGATTTTTTGGAGTTGAGACAGCTATAGGTTGAGGTATTTCTGTGGGAGTGGCTCTAACTTTAGGTTTTAAACCCACCACATCATTAGGATCTCTTACCTGTGGAAACTCACGCGCAGCCAAGTTAGGACGTTTGGGTATAGGAGTGATTTCTGGTTGGGCGATCGGTAGGACATTACTCTCAGTAATGGCAGTATTTTCTGTATTTGTTGACGAACCACCGTTAAATAATTTTCCCAAATTCAATTGCGGTAACGTTTTAGGATTGAACACTACATAACCTAAAGTCAGGCTGGCCAGTAATAACAGCAGCATAGAACCAATACCCACAGGTGAAATCAAACTATCACTAGAAGCACTCAACTTCTTTGGTTCTGCTGCTTCTTCTTTCAGACTCCGCAACAGTGCTTCACTAGATTCTAAATAATCATCTGGGTGTGCAGAAGCATTTTCAGTAGGAATGATAGTTTCATTTTCAGTAGCCTGAGCCTTAGTAGGGACTATACTGCTGATTGATTTTGGACTTGGATCAGCTGGAACTTTTATTTTGCCTGACTCTTGGATAGAAGACACCGGAGAATGACTGATTTGTGCCTGGTTGTCTGTCTTCAAAACTGGGCTTTCTGGAGAAATTGCGTTAGTCTTAATTTCTGGCAATGTGGGCTGAAATTTTCCCAATGTCTCAGTCATGCCATTTAACTGTTGGGGTTGATTAGGGGTGTAACTCTCTACACCAAATTGTTTTGTTTGCTTAAATCCCTTACGTGCGCGTCTGTATCGAGTTAACTCTTGATCTAGCTGCACCTCCAAACTTGCCAATGCTGTGGCTAGTTCTGGCTTTAAGCCAGACATTTTAGACGATTGAGTGCCGGAATCTATTATGGGATTTTGACTCATTGCCACAGTGCCTCCAACGTAATACTGCTGGATAAATTTTATTACTTTGTATTATAGTTTCCAGAACCTAGCTAAATTTTTGCTTTGGTGAAAAAGATGTCGTTGAAATCAGTTAATGATATTTTAGGCATTCTCGAAATAGAAGCCAAATGGCAAGAACAACCTTTTCAACGCTTGCTGAAATGTTGGGGAGAAATTGTTGGTGCTGCGGTGGCGGCACAAACTCGCCCTTTGTCAGTGCAGCGGGATATTTTGTGGGTAGCAACCTCTAGTGCTGCTTGGGCGCAAAACTTAACTTTTGGACGCAAAGCCATACTTTTCAAATTAAATCAAAAGCTACCTGCACCTTTGATAGATATTCGCTTTTCAACAGCTGAATGGAAGCGATCGCCATTACCAGGAAATCAGCCACAAATGCTGTCACCACAACAACATCCCAGTTACTTAGGTATCAATGATTTAGGTAAAATCATCTCTGACACTGAGATTCAAGCCACTGCTGAGAACGCCCAGACTATTTTTGCAGATTGGGCTAAGGCTATGCAAGAGCGATCGCACAACTTACCTATTTGTCCCCAGTGTCAATGTCCCACCCCACCAGGTGAACTACAACGCTGGAGTGTTTGTTCCCTGTGTGCCGCCAAACAGTCATAGCAGGGAATAGAAAATGGGTAATTGGGGGAATATTAGCTTACTTCTGCCTCCAGCCTCCTTACACCAGCACAGCTGAGGTTAATACTTTGCCATCCTCTCACAGAATTTTGGATTCACCCCAACCATCACAGAATAATTGCTCACCTACTTATCCCATAAATTTTTACCAATTCAGAAAACTATCTGCTACTATATCCATCCCTTCTCAATGAAGTAGATGACTTTACCTCATAAACAGTGATTTTAGGTGAACTAATGAGTTAGTTGCAAAAGTCGAGCAAATCTAAATCTAATCATTTAACCTTGATCCCCAATACGTTTTAGCCAAAAACAAGTATGTAACCACTTCCATAATCATTGACAAATATAACAACATTCTAAAGATATCCTAAAGTTTATTTTTGAATATAAATAGCTAGAACCCAGATAAAATAATACCTTTTTGGCTTTTACACCTATTTTGTCAGAGAAGGAAAATATATAGGTGTGATAAGTCAGCCCTCAACCGCACTGAAGATGAACCCAAATGAAACCAACTAACCATCTAACATCTGCTTGTCGATATTGCCGTCATTACCAACCAGAGGGTCGTCGCGGTGGAATGTGTCAACAGTTGGGCGCACCAGTACAAGCAGGTTGGAAAGCTTGCCCATTAGCCTTACCAGCCTTTGCACCTTCCTGGGAAACCTTGGAAGAAGCCTGGACTTTGCCAGTAGCAAAACCAGTCTTAGCCGTATCTCACACTCTAAAAACAGATTTAGACAATCTACCAGCAGTTTCTGTGGAAGAAATACCCACTCCCACTACACAAGAAGTTAATACCCAGGCAGTCCTGATTTAGCCTACCATTATTACATTAATCAATTTTTTCCAGTTCAATAAAATTTGACTTTAACATTTTTTGGTTTTACAAATTTTGAAATCTATCAAAATCGCACCACTGAATAAAGGTGCGATTTTAATTTAAATCTAAGGCAACCAAGGAAAATCTCGAAAATTTGGAGGACGTTTTTCCAAAAATGCTTGTTTTCCTTCCGCACCTTCTTCTGTCATGTAGTACAGGAGGGTGGCATTACCAGCAAGCTCTTGCAAACCAGCTTGTCCGTCACAGTCTGCATTAAAAGCAGCCTTGAGACAACGAATAGCAATGGGGCTTTTTTCTAACACCTCTTGCGCCCATTTTATACCTTCCCTTTCTAAGTCTTCCACTGGCACAATACAATTCACTAAACCCATTTCTAAAGCTTGTTGGGCGTTATATTGACGACAAAGAAACCAGATTTCCCGTGCTTTTTTTTGTCCCACTATCCGTGCTAGATAACTAGCACCAAAACCACCATCAAAACTACCAACTTTCGGGCCTGTTTGTCCAAAAATAGCATTATCAGCAGCTATGGTTAAATCACAAATTAAATGGAGAACATGACCCCCACCAATAGCATAGCCAGCTACCAAAGCAATTACTACTTTCGGCATAGAACGAATTAGACGTTGCAAATCCAACACATTTAAACGGGGGATACCAGCATCATCCACATAACCCGCTTGTCCGCGCACACTTTGATCACCCCCTGAACAAAAGGCATATTTACCATCTGTGTGGGGACCTGCACCAGTAAATAAAACTACACCAATACTTGTATCTTCGCGTGCATCACAGAAGGCTTCATACAGTTCAAATACAGTTTTGGGACGAAAAGCATTACGTTTATGGGGACGGTTGATGGTGACTTTAGCAATACCATCGGTTTTTTCATAGAGAATATCTTCATAGGTTTTCACCGTTTTCCAGGTAGTTTCCATAAAAGTAGAGTGCTTGAAAAGTGCTTGAAAATTTTATCGCAGACTTGGTGTAATGCGTTAGCGTACTGTAGGTATCACTTAGATTCTGAGTAGGATGATTATCAAGATGTATATTAATTAAATAATTAATTTTCCTCAAATCTAAAAAATACCATAATTAAATCGCCAGATATTCTGCCAATTTCTTCAAATTTTCCATTCTCCATTTAGCATCACTTTTTCTATTTGTCTTTATTTCCAAAACCCTTATACCTTGCTTTGGTAGCACCCTCAGCCTTGCTGTTAAATTTTCCCAAGAACTAATTAACTCATACTGCACATTATAAGTAGCACATAATTTAGCAAAATCAACATCTTGTGGTGTAGCAAAAAATTCTTCAAATGGCGGATCAAATTTGGCAATAGGTAACATTTCAAAAATTCCACCACCATTATTATTAATTAAAACAATAGTCAAATGTCCAATAAATTTATTTCTAATTAAAAACCCATTAGTATCATGTAATAAAGCTAAATCTCCTGTTAACATTAAACTACTTTGCTGATAATGTGCTATTCCTAAAGCCGTAGAAAGTGTACCATCAATACCATTTGCACCACGATTAAAATAAGGTTTAATTTCTAAATTATTCGGTTTCCAGAAAAATTCTACATCCCGCACAGGCATACTATTAGAAATAAAAACTGGTGTTCTTTGTGGTAAATTTTGAGAAATTAACCAAGCTGCTTTACATTCAATTAATTCATCTATAATTTCAAAATTAGCATCAATTTTTGTTCTTACTTGATTTTCTATCTCACACCATTGTTGTAAATATTCGTTTTCGCTCCTTTTTTCCATTGCCCTATTTTCCATTCTCCCTATTTCTTCTATAGATACCCTTAAATGTGTAGTTTTACCATGTAAAGGATCTAAATTTTTAATACTTTTATCAATTAGCCAACAATAAGGTTTAGTAACAATTAACCAATTACGTAATTCTTTACTTGTGGGCATTTCTCCAATTAGAATTACCATTTCTGGCATTAATTGTTGAGCAATTTGTTGATTACGTAAAATAATGTCATAGCTAGAAATTAAATAGGGGTTAATATCAGTATAATTTCTAACAGGGGACAGTCCTTCAGCTAAAACAGGCCAATTAAGAGTTAGAGCAAGGTATGCGATCGCTCTACAATATTCTTCAGGTTGCTTGGGTTGTGCTACACCAGCAATAATAATCCCCCGTTTACATAATTCCCATTCTTTGGGTAATGGGTAATTGGCAAAATGTGATTGGATAGGAATTATTCCATCAAAAAACTCTTCACAATCTAATTTAAAATCAGTACCATCAGGAAGGGGTGCAAGAGGGTCACGGAAAGGAATATTTAAATGCACTGCTCCCCCATGAGGAAATTGGCAACGTTCCCAAGCATGAATTACCATTTGTCTGAGATAACTTAACATTGCCATATCTGCCGAAGGTATAGCTAACTCAGTTTGCCAATTGGGATAATTACCGTATAATTTCACTTGGTCAATAGTTTGGCCGGAATGGCATTCTCGCAATTCTGCTGGCCTATCAGTAGTTAATATTAATAAAGATACACAACTTTCTTTAGCTTCTATCACCGCAGGATAAAAGTTCGCTCCTGCTGTTCCTGAAGTACAAACCAATACCACAGGTTTTCCTGTCGCTTTCGCTCTTCCCAAAGCGAAAAAACTCGCAGAACGTTCATCTAAAATAGGAATAACTTCAATATCTGGTATTTGCCTTGCAAAAGCGACTGTTAGAGGTGTAGAACGAGACCCAGGACAGATAATAGCACAACTTAAACCCAAGCGTTTTAGGGTTTCCGTCAACACATAAGACCAAAGCTGATTAATATTATTAAACGTAAGTTGCATTTATAGTAAATTGGTGATAAATGATGGGTAATGGGTGATTAGTAAAATTATTGTTTCTCACCTATCTAACCTGACTTATAGTATAAATATTCAAGCTGAAAGTATATACAAACTTATGGATTCGATTCTTTTAACGGGAATTCGCTGCTATGGTTATATTGGGTTTTTACCAGAAGAACAGGTGCTGGGTCAATGGTTTGAAATAGATGTAAAGTTATGGTTAGACCTTTCTCGTCCAGGTAAGACAGACCACATTAAAGATACGATAGATTATCGGCAAACTATTAGATTGATTCAAAATCTAGTCAAAACTTCAAAATTTGCATTGCTGGAAAGATTAGCTGGAGCTATAGCTGATGCTATTCTGGAAGATAGCCTTGCTATTACACAAGTACAAGTTATCGTCAGCAAACCCACAGCACCCATTCCCGATTTTAATGGCAAAATTAGTATCGAAATGACAAGAACTAAGTCTAATGTCTGCACTTAATTTTAAACTTTATTATTTATATATAATAATACAAAAAACAAAGCCCCCTTCATGTTGTTGTAGGAGGCATTTGTAGAAGTAATAGACCTGGCATAGAGCTATTTTGGCGTGGGGCTACCCCCAGACTATCGTCGCCGCAGCAGCGTTTCACCTCTGAGTTCGGGAAGGGATCAGTGTGGTTCCACCGCGCAATCAACACCAGGAAAAATTGTTGGGTAACAAAACCCTGAAGACTGCAAGTAACGCGAAAAAAGAAAAGAGGTCAAGCCCTCGGTCTATTAGCACGGCTCGGCTGCATACATTACTGCACTTCCACCTACCGCCTAAGAACGGGTGTTCTGCCCGTGACCTTACCTACTTATGTAGTGAGAGCACTCATCTTGAGGTGGGCTTCCCACTTAGATGCTTTCAGCGGTTATCCGCTCCGCACTTGGCTACCCAGCGTTTACCGTTGGTACGATAACTGGTACACCAGCGGTGCGTCCTTCCCGGTCCTCTCGTACTAAGGAAGGCTCCTCTCAATGCTCTTACGCCTGCACCGGATATGGACCGAACTGTCTCACGACGTTCTGAACCCAGCTCACGTACCGCTTTAATGGGCGAACAGCCCAACCCTTGGGACGTACTTCCGCCCCAGGTTGCGATGAGCCGACATCGAGGTGCCAAACCTCCCCGTCGATGTGGACTCTTGGGGGAGATCAGCCTGTTATCCCTAGAGTAACTTTTATCCGTTGAGCGACGGCCATTCCACTCTGCGCCGTCGGATCACTAAGGCCTACTTTCGTACCTGCTCGACTTGTCGGTCTTGCAGTCAAGCTCCCTTTATGCCTTTACACTCGCCGCACGGTTTCCAAGCGTGCTGAGGGAACCTTTGCGCGCCTCCGTTACTTTTTAGGAGGCGACCGCCCCAGTCAAACTGCCCACCTGAAACTGTCCTCTCTCCGGCTGACGGAGATGAGTTAGAATTCTAGCTTCGCCAGAGTGGTATCTCACCGTTAGCTCCATATTCCCCACAAGGAATACTTCATCGCTTCCCACCTATCCTGCGCAAGCGAAGCCCGAACACAATTCCAGGCTACAGTAAAGCTTCATAGGGTCTTTCTGTCCAGGTGCAGGCAGTCCGTATCTTCACAGACATTCCTATTTCGCCGAGTCTCTCTCTGAGACACCATCCAGATCGTTACGCCTTTCGTGCGGGTCGGAACTTACCCGACAAGGAATTTCGCTACCTTAGGACCGTTATAGTTACGGCCGCCGTTCACCGGGGCTTCGGTCGCCAGCTTCACTTACGCTGACCGACTTCCTTAACCTTCCGGCACTGGGCAGGCGTCAGCCCCCATACGTCCTCTTACGAGTTTGCGGAGACCTGTGTTTTTGGTAAACAGTCGCCTGGATCTCTTCACTGCGACCCACGTCTAAGGTGGGCACCCCTTCTTCCGAAGTTACGGGGCCATTTTGCCGAGTTCCTTAGAGAGAGTTATCTCGCGCCCCTTGGTATACTCAACCTCCCTACCTGTGTCGGTTTCGGGTACGGGTACTATGCTTTCATCGCATAACTAGCTTTTCTTGGCACTATCCTTCACCACTCGACCGTCGTAACGGTCTCCCAAACCAATCAGGGTATGGCTATCTTTCATGCGTCCCTAGTCATGCTCCCACATAATAGTCAGGGATTATTGACCCTGTGTCCATCGACTACGCCGTTCGGCCTCGCCTTAGGACCCGACTAACCCAGAGTGGACGAACCTGGCTCTGGAACCCTTAGGGTTTCGGGGTGTATGATTCTCACATACATTTGCGCTACTCAAGCCGACATTCTCACTTCCGTTTCGTCCACAGCTGCTTGCCGCTACTGCTTCTCCCTACCACGGAACGCTCCCCTACCACTTAGATTAATCTAAGTCCACAGCTTCGGTACATCACTTAGCCCCGTTCATTTTCGGCGCAAGATCGCTTGACTAGTGAGCTATTACGCACTCTTTCAAGGGTGGCTGCTTCTAGGCAAACCTCCTAGTTGTCTGTGCAATCTCACCTCCTTTATCACTTAGTGATGATTTGGGGACCTTAGCTGGTGGTCTGGGCTGTTTCCCTCTTGACAATGAAGCTTATCCCCCACTGTCTCACTGGCAATGTGTTCTCTGGGTATTCTGAGTTTGCCTCGATTTGGTACCGGTCTCCCAGCCCGCACCGAAACAGTGCTTTACCCCCCAGATTTAATCATTACCGCTGCGCCTAAACACATTTCGGGGAGAACCAGCTAGCTCCTGGTTCGATTGGCATTTCACCCCTAACCACAGTTCATCCGCCGATTTTTCAACATCGGTCGGTTCGGACCTCCACTTGGTGTTACCCAAGCTTCATCCTGACCATGGTTAGATCACCAGGGTTCGGGTCTATAAACACTGATTATCGCCCTCTTCAGACTCGGTTTCCCTTTGGCTCCAGCATTCTCGCTTTAACCTACCAGTGCCTATAAGTCGCCGGCTCATTCTTCAACAGGCACGCGGTCATCCGTTTAATCGGACTCCCACTGCTTGTAAGCTAATGGTTTCATGTTCTATTTCACTCCCCTTCCGGGGTTCTTTTCACCTTTCCCTCGCGGTACTTGTTCACTATCGGTCACACAGTAGTATTTAGCCTTACGAGGTGGTCCTCGCTGATTCACATGGGATTCCTCGTGCCCCATGCTACTCGGGATTCAGCTCCTATCCTTTAACTTTCGACTACAGGACTTTCACCCCCTCTGGTGCAGTATTTAGCTGCTTCGTCTAGTCTCTAGATTCGTTATTGCTGTCCCACTACCCCAATCAGTAAACCAATTGGTTTAGGCTCTTCCCCTTTCGCTCACCACTACTTAGGGAATCTCTAGTTTGATTTCTCTTCCTCCAGCTACTAAGATGTTTCAATTCGCTGGGTTGGCTCATACCTGTCTATATATTCAACAGGCTGTACTTGGGGTTGCCCCATTCGGACATCTCCGGCTCATAGTTTGCTTCCAACTCCCCGGAGCATTTCGTCGGTAACCACGTCCTTCTTCGCCTCTGTGTGCCTAGGTATCCACCATTAGCCCTTATTAGCTTGACCACTTTTCTTTGGTTCGACTTGCTTTCACTTTCATCCTCTCGAATGTCTGTGTCTGCCTGCTTTTTTTCGCGTTACTATGCAGTTTTCAAGGTTCTGACTGGACTCTAATCCAGCAGTCTGTACTCTCTCTGACTACAGTTGCTGAATTTTTCCACTTTTTTATTCTTAGGTTATGAACCAAACCAAGATAATACTTTGAAAGTTTTCAACCAATTCTCGACCGACCTAGGATAGACCAATTCAGAATCTAATGACAGAATGTGTTCGATTTCTAAATGGATTAGGTCTCCCTAAAAAGGAGGTGATCCAGCCACACCTTCCGGTACGGCTACCTTGTTACGACTTCACCCCAGTCACCAGTCCTACCTTAGGCATCCCCCTCCTTTCGGTTGGGGTAATGACTTCGGGCGTGACCAACTTCCATGGTGTGACGGGCGGTGTGTACAAGGCCCGGGAACGAATTCACTGCAGTATGCTGACCTGCAATTACTAGCGATTCCTCCTTCACGAAGGCGAGTTGCAGCCTTCGATCTGAACTGAGCTACGGTTTATGAGATTTGCTTGCTATCGCTAGCTTGCTGCCCTTTGTCCGTAGCATTGTAGTACGTGTGTAGCCCAAAACGTAAGGGGCATGCTGACTTGACGTCATCCTCACCTTCCTCCGGTTTGTCACCGGCAGTCTCTCTAGAGTGCCCAACTTAATGCTGGCAACTAAAAACGAGGGTTGCGCTCGTTGCGGGACTTAACCCAACATCTCACGACACGAGCTGACGACAGCCATGCACCACCTGTGTTCGCGCTCCCGAAGGCACTTTCAGCTTTCACCGAAATTCGCGACATGTCAAGTCTTGGTAAGGTTCTTCGCGTTGCATCGAATTAAACCACATACTCCACCGCTTGTGCGGGCCCCCGTCAATTCCTTTGAGTTTCACACTTGCGTGCGTACTCCCCAGGCGGGATACTTAACGCGTTAGCTCCGGCACGGCTCGGGTCGATACAAGCCACGCCTAGTATCCATCGTTTACGGCTAGGACTACTGGGGTATCTAATCCCATTCGCTCCCCTAGCTTTCGTCCCTCAGTGTCAGTTGCGGCCTAGCAGAACGCTTTCGCCACCGGTGTTCTTCCTGATATCTACGCATTTCACCGCTACACCAGGAATTCCTTCTGCCCCGAACGCACTCTAGTTCTGTAGTTTCCACCGCTTTTACAAGGTTGAGCCTTGCTCTTTAACAGCAGACTTACAGTACCACCTGCGGACCCTTTACGCCCAATCATTCCGGATAACGCTTGCATCCTCCGTATTACCGCGGCTGCTGGCACGGAGTTAGCCGATGCTTATTCCTCAGGTACCGTCATTTTTTTCTTCCCTGAGAAAAGAGGTTTACGACCCAAGAGCCTTCCTCCCTCACGCGGTATTGCTCCGTCAGGCTTTCGCCCATTGCGGAAAATTCCCCACTGCTGCCTCCCGTAGGAGTCTGGGCCGTGTCTCAGTCCCAGTGTGGCTGATCATCCTCTCAGACCAGCTACTGATCGTCGCCTTGGTAGGCTCTTACCCCACCAACTAGCTAATCAGACGCGAGCTTATCTTCAGGCAGCAAGCCTTTCACCTTCCGGCATATCCGGTATTAGCCACCGTTTCCAGTGGTTGTCCCCGACCTGAAGCCAAATTCTCACGCGTTACTCACCCGTCCGCCACTAAATCCCTAAAGATTCCGTTCGACTTGCATGTGTTAAGCATACCGCCAGCGTTCATCCTGAGCCAGGATCAAACTCTCCGTTTTGTTAAGTTTGTAGCTCTTTTGACCACTTTTTACAACCACGGTCAGGTTATTTTCTTTACTGACGCAACTTCTTGTTGTATACTGGCTTTCAAACTATAATATTTTCAAGGTTCGGTAGTCCCTCCGAGTCCCGCTCTCTCGCGGCTCTCTCTTTGGCACTTATTCAATATAGCGAACCTCCTTTTACTTGTCAACTACTTTTTCCATTTTTTTTGGAATTTTTTTTAATGTGTCTTTAAATCCTGATATAGCGAGGGTTTTGGACGCTAAAATTATTCGATAGGGATGATACTGATTTCTGACTCTGGATTTTCTGTGAGCTATTCCTGGAAAAGAGAAGCGATCGCAGGACATGAAACAATTATTGATAGGGTTGAGTAGATATAGAAGAATTTGAACTCAATTCCAGAGGGAAGAAATCAGATGAAAGGTTCAGTGGCTGTACTACCACCGTTTTTGGTGCTGGATCAATTGTTGCAAGGTTGGTTGGTGGAGGATATTGGTAGAGGCGATCGCACTACCCAATCTCTTTTATGCCAAAATGCAACCATAGGAAAAGCTCAGTGGATAGCAAAGGCACCGGGGATAATTGCTGGTTTACCGATTGCGGCTAGGGTGTTTCAGTTGTTGAATGATCAAGTCAGCTTTGTTGATGTTTCCTCTGAAGGTGCAAAGTGTGAACCGGGACAGGTGGTAGCAAAAATTAATGGTTCACTGGATGCGCTGTTGATGGGGGAAAGGGTGGCGTTAAATTTGGTGATGCGACTGAGTGGCATTGCAACGCTAACTAATAAATATGTGGAGAAAATAGCAGATTTACCTGCAATGTTTGTAGATACACGCAAAACGACACCAGGGTTGAGAATTTTGGAAAAGTACGCTACTGCTGTCGGTGGTGGGATTAATCACCGGATGGGTTTAGATGATGCGGTGATGATTAAGGATAATCATATTGTAGCGGCTGGGGGTATTGGGGAAGCGATCGCACGAATTCGTTCCCGAATTCCCTATCCTTTGACCATTGAGGTGGAAACGGAAAGTTTGGAACAGGTGCGCTCGGCATTGGAGTATCAAGCTGATATTATTATGTTGGATAATATGACTGTGGAGATGATGACTGAGGCCGTGCGGTTGATTCGTCAGATCGATAGCCGGGTGAAAATTGAAGCTTCGGGGAATGTCAGTTTGGAGACTATTCGTAGTGTGGCAGAAACTGGAGTTGATTATATTTCTAGTAGTGCGCCGATTACTCAGTCTAGGTGGTTGGATTTGAGTATGAGAATGATCCCAAATTAAGTTTTGTACAACTAAAATCTAGAATCTCAAAATTAGTGGGAGTGATTAGCGGTAAAAATAATCACTCCTGAATTTTAATTTTCTGGATTTTCTTGGGAAAATTTCTTGAGGAGGGTAATGGTCTGTTCTCCACTAGCAGCGGTTGCTGTCATCAGATATTGAAGTAAATTATTGGAGAAGGGAACACGGAAATCGAAGGTTCCATCAGCTTGAATTTTAATTTCATGACCATCAATAGTGACTTTTGCGCCTGGTTCGGTAGATCCATGAATAACTAGTTCTGTATCTGTGACAAACCAGAAATCTCCACTAGGACGATTGAAGATCCGAATAGTACCGGAGCGAGCTATACCTAACCAACGATTATTATCTGTTGCATAGCCAATTTCAGTTATGTAGTCACGATTGCTGGTGGGAATAGCTATATAGCGATCGCAAGTTGCTTCCTCACATTCATACTGCTGAACTAGTTGGGGTGTTTGATAACTCAGATCAATGTCAGTAGCATCATAAAGTCTCACTGCTAAAAGACGACCTCCTTTTTTTCGCAGTGCTTGTTTGTGAGTTTCTGAAACATACCAAGAAACATAAGCCCACTTTGGTGTGCGGGGTGTGAAGACTATACTGCTGTCTGTGTCTATATCCAGCAAACTAGCAAATTCTGTGATGTTAGTTTGTGGTTGTAACTGTGATGAAACTTCTGTCTTTGCATCTGCATAGTCAATAGTATCTTCTGACAACATTGATGAAATAGACAAGTCTGAAGAGAATTCTTCTGGTGTCAGATCCGTTTTGAGTTCAGCTTCGTCTGCTAAGTTGTTGAATAGCTCTCCTAACTCATCTGATAGTTCAGGTAGTGAATTTGTTGTTTCATCTTTGCTCAGTTCTATATCTAAATCTAATGTTTCTGGAGATAAGCCCAATAATTCTGATAGGGATGTAATAGGCTCTTTTGTGGATACAGAACGTGATTGTAGTGGAATATCACTGGACTCAGTATCAAGGGAAGTTGCTGCGATACCGAGTAATTCTGAGAGAGAAGTGCTAGAGTTAGCATCAGTTGAAGTTGCTGGAAAACCTATTACTTCTGAGAGTGGAACGGTAATATCCTGATCAGATGGTGCTGCTGAGTGATTTAGTAATTCTGATAATGGAGCGGTAATATCCTGATCAGATGGTGCTGCTGAGTGATTTAGTAATTCTGATAATGGAGCGGTAATATCCTGATCAGATAATGCTGCTAAGTGATCTAGTAATTCTGATAATGGAGTAGTAGCATCTTGATGAGATGGCGCTGCTGGGTTATCTAGTAATTCTGATAGTGGAGTAGTTGTATCTTGATGAGATGTTGCTGCTGGGTTATCTAGTAATTCTGATAGTGAAGTGGTTAATTCATCAGTTAGTAGTTCTACATCAAATGTTATTCCTGAAATATTGGGTACTGATGGGTAAGGTGTATTAACAACAGCTACTGGTGCTTCCGTATCCCATACTACTTCACCACAATCAAGAGCTATTGTTTCAGTAGAAATGTCAAGATTACTATTTTTATGATCTACTCTGGTATTTGTTCCTGTGACAGTTGCTGTTGCTAAATTACCTGTTAAGTTATCTTCTTGAGTCAGGTTAAGATATTCTTCATCGGATAGCGTGGAAGTCGTGGTTTTATTTAAGTGCGATGTTCCGTTAGTGCGACTGCCATTTTCAACACGGGCAAGAATGCTGTAATCCTCTGGTGTGATTGATATTGTTTCTGTGGTAGATGCGCTGGAAATTAATGTTTCCAAGTTATCTGTTTTTTCATCTGCCGATCGCAATTTTTTCTTGAACCACCAAGTCAAAAACCCACCTAAACCAAAAATTGGCAACAGGGATAAAACCATGAAGAGGATGAAGTTCTTATCCTCAAGCGGATTATTTTCCAGAGGATTTACAAACTGTTGTTGGTTACTAGAACCAATGTTATTGGGTGCAGTTTCTGGTTGTGTAGTGGTGTTTACAGTTGGATTTTCAGATGGCGCAACAGTTGGTAGGGGTTGAGCTTTTGATGTAGAACTTGTGGGAGTTTCTGGAGTAAAACTTTGTAAAGAACTGGCTGCGATCGCAGAGGCTTCAGCTTCTCTAGCCGCTTCTATTGCCTTTTCTCCTACAGATGCAAGGGTAAAACCCAAAAAACTAGCTATTCCTGGGTTGGGATTTGGCTTGTAAACGTAAACGAAAGGCTGAGAAAAAGGATATTGAGAATTATCTGGTGAAAGCCCCTTAATTTTCAGAACTCGCACATCTGGTAGCTTTGATACTTGATTGGCTATGACATAGCTAATGCCATCTGTACCTAATTGTTGGATAATTTGGGCAGTTTTATCTTCGGCTATTTGAGTCGCATTTGCGCCTGTCGAAAATTCAGCGGCTTGAAAAACTGAATAATCACGAAGGGCGTTACGAGTATCGCTGGTTGCAGGTCGATCAATGAGGCGAATTTTACCAGCTTGACCTCCTAGTTCTGACCAATCCTTAATTTCGCCTCGAAAAATTTTAGCAAATTGTTCAGGAGTCAAACTTCCTTGAAAGGGATTGTTTGCACCAACGATGATGGCTATTTTTTCTCGGTGCAGAAGGACTTGTTCTAAACCTTGAGTTTTTTCTGCTGGAGTTAGGTTTCGTGCGATCGCCGCTATATCAATTTTGCCTTCTAGTAAAGCCTTGAGTGCAGCATCAGCACCATTCACCCCCACTTCTATCTGTGTACCGGAAAATTGCTTCTCAAATGTATCTTTCAAGCTTTGGTTAATCATCACCAAACTCGTAGAACCATCAATCCGCACTTTAGTTCCATTCTCCACCGTTTGCGGCAGTGGGAAAGTAGTAACATCAGATTTTGATTCTGCCTGTGCAGGTGCTAACACAAATAAGTTGGCTACCAGTGGAGTGGTAGCTAAGGCCAGCGATAATGCCAGATTAACGATTACACTATCTTTTTTTTCTTGTTGCCACATATGCCCCTTATCAAGGTAAAAGAAACAGTAAAGCGGGCTATTACTCAAGATGTTATTTTTATAGAGGAGACGGGCTAATTATACATCTTTGTTATCTTTATCCCCAGTAACCGAAGTTATTTAGAAGAATTTATACCATGATGTATTGGCTTTAATGTGACAGCAATATTTATTACTGTTGATTTTTGTAAAAATTCCCCATCACCACTCAAACCCAGAATGGAAAACATTCTCATGGAATCTAATGCTCCATTGCACTGATAAATATTCTGTATAGATGTTCTAGAATAGTTTTTCCCCATTGTGCGAATTATTTCCAATCATCTCTGGGCTTAGAATATGATAATCTATACGTGAGATACTAGCATTCATTTAATCAAAATTGTTGAAGGCAAAATAGTATTACCTGTACCAGTGACAGAAGACAGAAGGGAAAAAAGCCAGCTTTTTCAGCTTTTTAACCTTTTTTGACTAGATAGTTATTTTTGTAGCAGCACAATAGCCATATATCTTTGATAGCTCTTAAAGATAAAAATGACAATTAGCCTGAGTTTCACTCAGCAACTCCACCCAGGCATTCAAGCGTATTGATGCTATTTTCACATTTAAGCCCATGCAAAAGCATAACCTGCTAGGTTCTTGTAGAATACAGGCAGAGTGTAAAATACTTTACGGACGTTGAATAATAGTTTCCACCACCCGTTTTTTCACTTCTGGGTCAATCCCTACCAAGCGCACATATTCACCGCTATATTCAGCCAAACAAGATTCTAAAGCAGAAATAGCATCCGATTCAGCATCAGCATGAATAGTGCCGCAACTTTGCCAAGAACCAGTGCGGAAACGACGTTCATCTATATGTTCAATCCCAATTTTGTAACCTTGAGATAGAATTTTGCGAACTTGAGCTTGGATATCTAAAGTTAAATGGGTATTTGATAATTCTTCTTTTTTAACAGAAACTTGAGTAACGGGTGTTTCCGCAACAGATGCAGGTTGATAACTTTTACCGCGATTTAAACGATTATATTCATCAACCAACTGGGAAGTTTCCACCCGTTTTTGTTCACCTACCATGAATTTACCAGAATCAATTAAATGGGATAGGCTGAAATTAGGCTTTTTAAAAGCTGGTGGTCCTTCTGCACTATTAACCACCCGCGAGGATACATTTTCAAAACCGATTTGATGAATAAAGGCACGGATTTGTTCATCATAGATTCGGGAACGTAACGCACTAAAGAAGTCAATAGACTGATGAGCAAAAGTATCAACTAACTGCTCAATTTCTCGCTGTGAAAGTCCATCTTCTGCAAAAATTCCCCCCACAATTCCCACCTTATCATCACGGTTAGGTTCCCAGTAAAATTTTTCCATGCGTCCATCCCGAATCAATGGTGCGTAAAGAGTAGAAAAATCATTACCTGTGACTATAATTGGTACACGACGGATCGGGTTAGAATCATAACTTCCTGGTAACTGCACATCTGTAGGATTATCAGCAATATTCATCAGTGTGGCATTTACCAACTGAGTATTTACAGTATATTGAGTACCTTCATCAAAGCGTCCTGCACCTGCATCTAAATCATTAATCATCAGTACGCACATTTTTCCGCGTACCTTGATTAATTCTGCTGTTTCCCGATAACGTAACCGAATCAACCGTGCTGGATCTCCTGCATCTGGACTTTCTAACTCTCCCCCAGAGATCAGAGTTGTTTCAATACCCATTTTTTCAAAGACTAATTCGCATTGAAAAGATTTGCCTTCCCCTTTGCGGCCATGAATGCCTAAAATTAAGGGAACTCGAATACCAGGAATGTTTAAGAAGTTTTTGGTGATATGAACAGCAAGTTTATCGAGAAAGCTGGGAGCGATATAATAACTCATACAATTATCCCTCATTATAATTTCTTTAGATTAGCATAAATTTGTTAGATAACTATAGTCAATTAAATGGTAAATTGAATTTAGAAAATATCACATCTAAATTAAATAACTTAAGTTTTATTGAACTGAAATTTATTTATAACTATCATTATGAATGATTCATCAATTACGATTATCAAGTTATTAGATTCTGATTTAGAGGAACTGAGAAACATTAGTCAAAAAATTTGGTATGCCCATTATCCGACAATTCTCAGTATTGAACAAATAGAATATATGTTGAATAAGATGTATGGAACGGGAGTAATTGAAAATGAAATTTATAATTTAGGAATAGTTTATGATAAAGTCGTTAAAGATTCTCAAATAGTTGGTTATTTATCATACAGTTCAGAAATGAAAGATAATATTAATTGTTTGAAATTACATAAATGTTATTTATTATCTTCATTGCATGGTTTTGGCTACGGGCAAATAATGTTATCTTATGTTTGTCAAAAAGCAAAAGAGATGAATTTGAAAAAAATCATTCTCAATGTCAATAAAAGGAATGAAAAAGGAATTAAAGCCTATACTCGATTTGGTTTTGAGATTATTGAGAGTAAGATAATAGATTTTGGGGATGGCTTTGTTATGGATGATTATATAATGGGCTATGAAATTTGAGATATAGGAAAGCAATATTTATTAAGTGAATTTCTAGACAGCCTAATTACCGCTTTGAACTTTGTATATGTTACTCAACAATACTATAAAAACCCTCCGCGTACCTCTGCGCTAACCTCCGTGTTCCTCTGCGTTAAAAAAAGAGAGATAGAAAACTCTACCTCCCCAAAAAATAAATTATTTAAACCAAATCAGAACTTAGTATCTGCTGGGTTTGTGAACGATAAAGCTAAGAACTTGACACTGTTTGATGTTGTCAAAACCAACAACACGAACATAGCAGTTACCGTACTGAGAACGGCAAGCTTGAACTTCACCTAATACTTCTTGAGTAGTTTTAGCACCAAACAAAGGTAGCTTCCACATTGTCCAGAATAATTCAGTAGGTTCAGAAGTTTCATTGAACTCAACTGCTGGGATGTAACCTTGGTTCAGAATGTATTGAACTTGCTTGGCAATTTGAGCATCAGACAGGGGGGGAAGATAAGAGAGGGTTTCGTAACGGCGCTCTTTTGGTAAAGTTTGCATAGTTGTTGATAATGGGTTGTTTTTACTACTGCGTTGAGCGACTAACTGGATAAATTATCCAAATCAGGATCTGAAATTATCTGCTGTTCAGTTTTTGGGGCGGGATTTGATAAATTTAGTTGCGTGATGCGTTCGAGATGCTGGCGACGCTGTTCCATGTTGGCTTGCTGAATGCCAGTGCGAACCATTTCTGGTAAGAAATCTGTCACTTCCGCCGCGATGTGTTCCCTGACAGTCATAATCCGCAAAGCCAAATCTGACTTGACTAGAAACAATTCCTCGATATATGCTTCTCCGTCTTGGATTTTCCCAGCGGAAAAGTTTTGCAACCAATGTGCTAAAGGAGGATTTGTTTCGCCTAGCTGTGCCAATACAGTCCTTAGCGCCTGATAAGTTAGGTAGCTTTGGAGAGTTTTGGCTGTGTCTTTCGCAATTTGCTTTAGATTCATGCTTGACCCCAGCCCCATAGATTTTAGATTTTAGATTTTTGGATTGAAAATTCACCCAATAGTCCAAAATCCCAAATCCTAAATCATCAGACGGTATCCATTGCTTCAAACTCGAACTTGATTTCTTTCCACAGTTCGCAAGCAACGGCCAATTCAGGAGACCACTTAGCCGCTTCGCGGATAATGTCGTTACCTTCACGAGCCATGTTACGTCCTTCGTTACGAGCTTGGATACAAGCTTCCAGAGCTACGCGGTTAGCGGTTGCACCAGGAGCGTTACCCCAGGGGTGACCAAGTGTACCACCACCAAACTGTAGTACGGAGTCATCACCAAAGATTTCAACTAGTGCGGGCATGTGCCATACGTGGATACCACCGGAAGCAACTGCCATTACACCAGGCATAGAAGCCCAATCTTGGGTGAAGTAGATACCGCGAGACTTGTCTTGCTCAACGTAGTTTTCACGTAGTAGGTCAACGAAGCCCATTGTGATGCCGCGTTCGCCTTCCAATTTACCAACAACTGTACCGGTGTGAATGTGGTCTCCACCAGACATCCGCAAGGTTTTAGCCAATACGCGGAAGTGAATACCGTGGTTCTTTTGACGGTCAATAACGGCGTGCATAGCACGGTGAATGTGCAGCAAAATACCGTTTCTACGACACCAATGAGCCAAGGTGGTGTTAGCTGTGAAACCTGCGGTCAGGTAGTCATGCATGATGATGGGCATATTGAGTTCTTTAGCGTACTCAGCCCGCTCAAGCATTTGTTCACAGGTAGGTGCGGTTACGTTCAAGTAGTGACCCTTGATTTCGCCGGTTTCTGCTTGTGCTTTGTGGATTGCTTCTGCTACGAATAGGAAGCGATCGCGCCATCTTTGGAATGGTGCAGAGTTAATGTTTTCGTCGTCTTTGGTGAAGTCCAAACCACCGCGCAAACATTCGTATACAGCGCGTCCGTAGTTCTTAGCAGACAAACCTAATTTGGGCTTAATGGTACAACCCAACAAAGGACGACCATATTTGTTCAACTTGTCGCGTTCAACTTGAATACCGTGAGGAGGACCTTGGAAGGTCTTCAGGTAAGCAACGGGAATCCGTAAGTCTTCCAAACGTAGTGCGCGTAAGGCTTTGAAACCGAATACGTTACCTACGATAGAGGTCAACATATTGGTTACGGAACCTTCTTCAAACAAGTCCAAAGGATAAGCTACGTAAGCAATATATTGGTTATCTTCACCAGGAACTGGCTCGATGTCGTAGCAACGACCTTTGTAGCGGTCTAGGTCGGTGAGCAAGTCTGTCCATACAGTTGTCCAAGTACCTGTAGAAGACTCAGCCGCTACCGCAGCACCAGCTTCTTCGGGTGGAACTCCAGGCTGAGGAGTCATCCGGAATGCTGCAAGAATATCTGTATCTTTAGGTGTGTAATCGGGAGTGTAATAAGTTAGTCTGTAATCTTTAACCCCAGCTTGATACCCAGATTTAGCCTGAGTCTTCGTTTGCGCGTAAGACATATTTTCCTTCCAAGAAGTCAATCTTTTTACTATCAAATCACGTTATGTGCAACTTTTTATCACCTTTTATCTTTCTCTTTATCTCATTATAGATATAAAGAAAACTTATATTTGGGTCTGTTTGTCGGTTGAGGGTAGCGTTGTTTGTTCTGTAAATACTTGGTAACAGTACCAAATTACCGCACCTTTTTATCTCTATGTTGTAGAGGCGCATATCTAGGCGCTTGGTTTTTTCCCTTGTTCCACGAACACAAAGTCTTTGATATATCTTTTGCTTACCGTACTAAACCTGCTTAATCTCAGAGAAACTTCGGTGCTTTAGGGCATTGTTGACAATTTATGCCTTCAAACTTGGAAAAATTAGGGTTTTAGGCTGTCTAGCTTATTTTCCCGGTTCTTCTTTCCTGATATCTTGATCCTGATTGGGTAATAAAGATATGGAGGAAACTTCACTAACGGCGGTTTAGCTCCAGGATGAGCCAAAGATAAAAAACTGCACACGACGGAATTTGTAACTTGTCTCACAATATATCAATAATTCAATAAGTTATCCTTTGAAAATTTTTAACTTATTGATTTAAATTTCTTATTAAAGAATTTTTTAAACATTTTGTTAAGACTGCTTTACAAAGGGTGATTATTAGTTGTATGGCAGTACAGTTTCAGATTAGGCTTACCATTATTTGTTAGTTTTGCATTTTGAATTACTGAGTTCTCTGGTACTGTCTCCAAAGGATATACAACCGTGGTATTATTTAATAGACGTACTCGTGTATTGATGATTTCTATTTTACTGGGGCTGATAGCTATGCCCAGTACAGGGATACGAGTACGAGCGCAACAAAAGCCTGATATTAATCCCACTAATAATGCTACTTATCCAGTTGCACCTCCTCCAAAACGAGTAGATCCTTTACCGGATGATCGAGATGTGCAGGAAAGAGAGGCAGAAACTGATTATCGTATTAGTAACTTGTTAGGTGATTTTGCTGGTAATTTGTGGGTAGGTTCTTGGCGTGGTTTATCGCGGATTGACCCGAATACGGGTAAAATTATTGCTCGTGTTAGTTTACCCAATGTGACTATTGGTGCATTAGCTCAAGATAAAGTCGGTCGTTTGTGGGTGGGTAATTATGAAGGGTTGACACGAGTAGATCTCCGTACTAATGAAATTACAGCCCAAAATTTATTACTACCTTCCAAACGGGTGTTGTCGCTGCTGATTGATAAACGTGGCTATTTGTGGACGGGTACTGATAGTGGTTTAGCTTTGATTAGTCCTGATCAAGGCTTAATTATGACAACAGTTAAAAATATGCCTGGTGTTAGTGTCAATGCGATGACTTTGGATGCTGAAGGTCAGCTTTGGGCTGGGACTTTGGATGGACTGATCAGGGTGAATACTGCCAGTGCTTTGATTATAAAGAGGATTAATAATCTACCTGGCACGACTGTACAAACTTTGGCTATTAGTCCTGAAGGGTTAATTTGGGCAGGGATGCCAAATCAATTACTGGTAGTTAATCCGAAAAATGGGATTGTGCTGAGGTCTGTAACTCCTCTGAGGGGAAGAAATGTAACTTCAGTTCGTTTTGCTCAAGATGGTAGTGTTTGGGTTGGTACTACTAATGGGTTACTACGATTAAATCCTAATACTGGAGCTTTGTTAGATAGAGTTGCGGGACTTCCTTCTAGCCGGGTGCTGACGGTTGCTCCTGATCTGGGTAATAAGTTGTGGGTGGGAACCAGCGAGGGACTAGCTTGGTTAATGCCTACAATGGATAAGGCACAACCTCATTTTGGTTTTGGTCGAAGTGTGAAGTAGGGGTGTAGGTGACAGGTGACAGGTGACAGGTGACAGTGAAGAAAGCAGGGGAGCAGGGGAGCGGGGGGGCAGGGGAAAGATTAATTCTTGTTTCTTCTGACTCCTGACTCCTGACTCCTGACTCCTGACTCCTGACTCCTGACTCCTGAACTCCTGAACTCCTGAACTCCTGAACTCCTGAACTCCTGAACTCCTTTTTTCTTTATGGCAATTACTACCCAGCAATTAATTCAATGGAAACAGCAGGGACGGGCAATTGTCGCTTTGACTGCTTGGGATTATGCGATCGCTCAACTGTTAGATGCAGCTGGTGTAGACTTAATCCTGGTAGGAGATTCTCTGGCAGTAGTGCTTGGGTATGATACAACGCTGCCAGTAACTCTAGATGAAATGATCCATCATGCTAAAGCTGTGCGTCGAGGTGTCAAACGAGCTTTGCTTGTAGTTGATTTACCCTTTTTAACCTATCAAGAAAGTATTTCCCAAGCGATGCATTCAGCCGGTAGGGTGTTAAAAGAGACAGGCGCACAGGCGGTAAAATTAGAAGGTGGACATCCGGCAATGGTGGAAACGGTGGACAGGTTGGTGCAAGCGGGAATTCCGGTCATGGGTCATGTAGGATTGACACCACAATCTATACATCAACTGGGTTTGCGACAACAGGGGAAAAGTCCAGAAGCCGGTGAGAGAATTTTAAATGAAGCGATCGCTCTCGAACAAGCAGGTGTATTTTCGATAGTATTAGAACATATCCCGTCCCAACTAGCCTTACAAATTACCCAAAAGTTGCGTATCCCTACTATTGGTATTGGTGCAGGTTTGGAATGTGATGGTCAGATTTTAGTCACTTCCGATGTCTTAGGACTTTCGGAAAAACCACCACCGTTTGCTAAAGTTTATACAAATCTGCGAGAACAGATTACCAAAGCTGTGCAGAATTACGCTTTAGAAGTACGTGGTGACCAGTCATAGAAACACATAATTTTTGCTGAATTGTTACAGATAAAGACTAAACTTAAAAGTCTTGTACAGCAAATTCGTAAGAATATGGCTTACGCCACGCTACGCTATCAGGAGTCAGGAGTCAGAATGTTTTATCAAACAGTAAATTATCAAATATATGATTTTGGACATAACTGTTAAAAATCTGACTGCTGACCGCTAATAGCTGAATGCTTGCGGAAAACCTAGAATTATAAATGAAGTAATCATGTCCAAGGTTCTTGTCTCCGATCCGATTGACCAAGCTGGTATTGACATTCTTTCCCAAGTGGCTACGGTTGATGTCAAAACAGGTCTAAAACCAGCAGAACTAATAGAAATTATTGGTGAGTATGACGCGCTCATGATCCGTTCTGGAACTCGCGTTACTCAAGAGATTATTGAAGCTGGCACACAATTAAAAATTATTGGTCGTGCTGGTGTAGGTGTGGATAATGTGGATGTTCCTGCTGCTACCCGCAGAGGTATTGTAGTAGTTAATTCTCCAGAGGGAAACACGATCGCTGCTGCTGAACACGCACTAGCAATGATGTTATCTTTATCCCGTCATATCCCCGATGCAAATGCTTCCGTTAAACGCGGTGAATGGGACCGGAAAACTTTTGTAGGTGCAGAAGTATACAAAAAAACCCTGGGTATTGTGGGTTTGGGGAAAATTGGTTCCCATGTCGCGGCTGTAGCTAAGGCGATGGGGATGAAGTTATTAGCTTATGATCCCTTTATTTCTACAGAACGCGCCGAACAAATTGGCTGTCAGTTGGTAGATTTAGATTTGCTATTTCAGCAAGCAGATTATATTACTTTACACATCCCAAAAACTCCAGAAACTACCAATTTAATCAACGCTAAAACTTTGGCGAAGATGAAACCAACTGCGAGAATTATTAACTGCGCTCGTGGTGGCATCATTGATGAGTCAGCTTTGGCAACGGCGATTAAAGAAGGTAAAATCGGTGGTGCAGCCTTGGATGTGTTCGATTCTGAACCTCTGGGAGAGTCTGAATTGCGATCGCTCGGTAAAGATATCATCCTCACTCCCCATTTGGGTGCATCTACCACCGAAGCCCAAGTTAACGTAGCCATAGACGTAGCTGAACAAATCCGTGATGTGATTTTAGGACTACCAGCCCGTTCAGCTGTCAATATTCCCGGACTCGGACCCGATATCTTGGAAGAACTCAAGCCCTATATGCAGTTGGCTGAAACCTTGGGTAACTTGGTAGGACAACTAGCAGGTGGCAGGGTGGAAACACTGACTGTCAAACTACAAGGGGAACTGGCAACTAATAAGAGTCAGCCTTTAGTAGTAGCAGCCCTGAAAGGACTACTATATCAAGCTTTACGGGAACGAGTAAATTATGTTAACGCCAGCATAGAAGCCAAAGAAAGGGGTATTCGCGTTATTGAAACCAGGGATGCCTCAGCACGAGATTATGCAGGATCACTGCATTTAGAAGCTACAGGTACTTTAGGCACTCATTCTGTCACAGGTGCTTTGTTAGGTGATAAGGAAATCCACCTAACTGATGTTGATGGCTTCCCCATTAACGTTCCACCTAGCAAATATATGCTGTTCACTCTGCACCGTGATATGCCAGGAATTATTGGTAAACTCGGTTCTCTATTGGGTAGTTTTAATGTCAATATTGCCAGTATGCAGGTAGGACGAAAAATTGTCCGTGGTGATGCTGTAATGGCTTTGAGTATTGATGATCCTTTACCCGATGGCATTTTGGATGAAATTACGAAAGTACCAGGCATTCGAGACGCATATACAGTAACACTTTAAAATAGGTGACAGGTGACAGGTGACAGCTATGTTCTTTATTTCCTGTTCCCTGTTCCCTGTTCCCCGTTCCCTGTTCCCTGTTCTAGTAATCTAAAATTTTATGGCAAATACTTGGTGGGAACTAAAAATTTTATGTGAGCCAGACCTAGAAGATATAATCTTTTGGCGACTGGAAGGTTTTGGCTGTCGTGGTACAGCCAGCGAAAGTAAAGGGAATTCTTCATTATTAAAGGCTTATTTACCAAGTTTTCAAGCACAGCTACTGGATTTGTCGGCGCTATCACTATGGTTGCGTCAAGATGCTTTGTGTATAGGATTGCCATCTCCCCTGCTACACTGGAATTTAATTGATGAGGAGGATTGGGCTAGTAGTTGGAAACAGTATTGGCAACCTCAAGAAATAGGCGATCGCTTCCTAATTAATCCCGCATGGCTACCGTTACCGGACTCATTAGAACGGTTAGTGATTCGTCTTGATCCAGGTGTTGCTTTTGGTACAGGTAATCATGCCACAACTCAACTGTGTTTAGAATCTCTAGAAATGCGCCTCAGCGAAGTCCCCACAGCTTTTATTGATAAGAATGAAAAAAAACAATCTTTAGTAATCGCAGATATTGGGTGTGGTTCCGGTATCCTTTCCATTGGTGCCATACTTTTGGGAGCAGAAAAAGTTTATGCAGTCGATAATGATCCCTTGGCTGTGAAATCAACTTTCAGCAATCGCGCCCTTAATGATATTAGTTCAGAACAGTTAATACCAGCCCAGGGTAGTGTTGATATTTTGACAAAACTGATTTCTCAACCAGTGGATGGTATTGTTTGCAATATTTTGGCTGATGTCATTATTGAATTAATTCCAGAAATGGGAGCTATTACTAAAACTACTAGCTGGGGAGTCTTTAGTGGTATTTTACTAGAACAATCTAAAGCTGTTGCTGATGTTTTAGAACAAAATGGCTGGGTTGTAGCGACTCTCTGGAAAAGAAAAGAATGGTGTTGCTTAAATGCACGTCGGTCTTAAAGGGAACAGGGAACAGGGAAGAAATAAAAGTTTATACTCCCCTATTACCTATTACCAGATTAAATCAGAGTTTTCAGATGTTGAACTAGCTGTGGTGCTTGGACTACTCCCTCAATTCTCTCTACTGCCTTACCTTGCTTAAATAGTACCAAGGTTGGTAAAGCAGCTATTTCATACTGAGTCGCCAAGCCTGTGTATTTTTCAGTATCAATTTTGACAATTCGTAAACGGTCTTTTAATTGAGCATTAACTTGTTCTAAAATTGGAACCATCATCTGACAAGGACCACACCAGTCAGCGTAAAAGTCCACTAATACTGGAACATCAGAACCTGATAGCATTTCTTCAAAGCTGTTAAATTCCTTTTTAGTTGTCATGACGGCACATACCGATTTTTAATTGTTTGTTTTAATGGTAGTTCTTGGGTTATGGAATTGCCGGAATTTTATTTTTTCTTGAGAAAGATAGCAGTGGACATAATGGTGAGGACATAAATTAATAATGAAACTCTGACTAAAACAGGGTTTTACTCCTGATTCCTGACTCCTAACTCCTGACTCCTGACTCCTGCTATATGAACATTTCTCCAAAACCACCGTCTACTCAATGACGTAGTTTTCAGAGTGCAGAAACCATGAACCGCAGACAAAAAAAGGCTTGTCACCAAAAATTACTCATCAGCATCAGCTTACTAACCACCATTTTCACACCCTATTTCGTCACTGCAACCCCACCCAGAAACCCAGATAAAATCATCAACTGTGAAATTCTCGTTGTGGGTGGTGGACTTTCTGGAGTTGCTACAGCTTATGAAGGGTTACTCGCAGGAAGGACAGTTTGTTTAACAGAAATAACCGACTGGTTAGGTGGACAGATATCCTCTCAAGGTACATCTGCATTAGACGAAAGACCAACCCAACGAGATAAACAGTTCTATTCTCGCGGATATTTGGAATTGCGCGATCGCATTCAACGCAAATATGGCAAACTTAATCCTGGTGACTGTTGGGTAAGTGACTCCTGCTTTCTCCCCCGTGATGCTCACAACATCATCACAAAAATGCTTAAAGATGCCGAAAAACAGGGTAAAGGAAAATTACAATGGTTTCCCAATACCGTAATTAAAGATTTACAACTTAGCCAAGATGGTAAAATAATCAATAGTGCGATCGCAATACAACACCAACCAGCAAAAAACGCACCACCCCTTAACACCTTCACCTTATCTCAAACCATAGAAGACGCTTATAGTTACCAAAACTCATCCCGCTTCACTAAAACTATAATTCGTTTTCAGCCCAAACAATCTCAAAACAAAACCTCAAAATGGTACGTTGTAGACACCAGCGAAACCGGGGAAATTATCGCTTTAGCAGATGTTCCTTATCGTCTAGGAATTGATGCGCGTTCCTATCTTGAACCTTCATCTTCCAGCACCACCAACGATCCTTATTGTACCCAAGGTTTTACATACACCTTTGCAATGGAGGCAACAAAAGAACCACAAAACCAAGTTATGCCCCCATTTTATCCCCAATATGCGCCTTATTTCAGCTATGAATTAGCAAGATTAGCAAATTTTGATTTAGTTTTCACCTATCGTCGTATTTGGAGTCCGCAACAGGGAAAACAAACTAAATTTGGTGGTGTTAATTTTACCACCCCCACCCCAGGGGACATATCCATGCAAAACTGGACTTGGGGGAATGACTACCGTCCAGGAACAAGTCAAGATAATTTAATTTATACTCGTCAACAATTACAAGCCACAGGTCAATTACAACCCGGTGGCTGGTTAGGAGGACTCAGAACCGAAACCTTCCGCAAAGGAGAAGAAAATGCTCTCGCTTATTATTACTGGTTAGTTGCGGGAAATACTGACTCTCAACTAGGTGCAGGTGTGAAGCAACCCCAACCTAACAACCGTTTGTTAACAGGTTTTAATTCCCCAATGGGAACTGCACACGGTTTATCCAAATACCCTTATATGCGAGAAGGAAGACGGATTATCGGCCGTCCTAGTTGGGGACAACCGCAAGGGTTTGGTATTTGGGAAGTTGATATTTCTCGCCGTAATTATAATGATGAGTATTATCGGAAAACTCTACCTGTGGATATGTATCGCCAGTTAAAAGCGACACTTGCAGGTTTAGAAGCAACATCTGTAATTAGAGGTGAAATTGCTCCAGATAAAGCCATAAAACGCAGTCGTTCCACTATTTTCCCGGATGCTGTAGGTATCGGTCACTACGCTATAGATTTTCATCCTTGTATGGAGAAAAGTCCAGCGGAAGCACCGGGAAATAAAGAACGTCCAGGAGAAAGAAGGGGTGCGGGTAACGCTTATCCCTTCCAAATTGCCCTAAGAGCAATGATTCCCCAAAAAATTGATAATTTATTGGTAGGTGGTAAAAGTATTGCTACTAGCCATATAGCTGCGGCTGCGTATCGCGTACATTCCTTTGAATGGTCTTCTGGTGCTGCTGCGGGAACTGTGGCCAGTTTTGCGCTAAAACAGAATATTGCACCCTATCAGTTAGTTGATGATTTACCGAAACCAGAACCGCAATTACAAGTCTTAAAACGGTTGTTGGAGTCCAACGGTAATCCTACTGCTTTTCCTGATACTTCCATTTTTAACCAAAATTGGGAAGATTGGAAATAAATTAGTTATCAGTTATAACTATTAACTGTTCTTCTTACTGTCACCTGTCACCTGTCACCTGTCACCTAATTTGGTAGAAAGTCAGAATTGAGAGTTTGTTCAGAAGTGTAAGGACATATTTCTGGAAATACCTGTTCACCTAATTGAGTTTCTCGCATTGCTAAGGCTAAACCCAGTTCGTAAGCTGTGAGAAACACTTCCTCTAAATAAGGTTTTAAGCTGGGACTATCTTGTAAAAGTAGTTTGATTTGAATGCGTTGTTCTTTAATTGTACTCAGCCAACTATTACTACGTTTTTCTGCTTGAAATTGCCATTTTAATAGATGTCCTAGTAACACGGCCAATCTATTTCTCAATTCTTGTCTTTCTTTTCTTCCCAAGGTTTCCAGTTCTTCAATTAAATTAACAGTGTCTAATGTGTCCCATTGTTGAGTTTTGAGTAAATTAGCCTGTTCTTGAGTCCAAGCATGGAAATCGGTTGTATAGAGTTGAAAGGTGTTCATTGTTGCACCTGTTATCAGTTTATATGTTCTTAGCTAAATTGTATTCTTGAGCAACTCTCCCCAATTCTCAACCCAACAATGAATTAAACTAGTTATTTGAAGTGTTGTTTTGTAAAACGTAGTTTTTGATTTATGGAGATAAGACTTGCAGCTGTTTACGATATGGCCACAGCACCAACTGTAACACCTGATCGGGTTAATCAAGTTACTCGGAAAACCTATCCTAATTATAAGGTGATTGTCTTAAATGATGATTTCAACACTTTTCAGCACGTGGCTGAATGTTTGGTGAAGTATATTCCGGGAATGTCAGGCGATCGCGCTTGGGATCTCACTAATCAAGTACACTATGAAGGACAAGCGATAGTTTGGGTTGGTCCCCAAGAACCAGCAGAATTGTACCATCAACAGCTGCGACGTGCTGGATTAACAATGGCACCGTTGGAAGCAGCTTAATCATGACTAAACCCACTGATGGCAGACTTGTTTGGAATCATTCTACCCACATTCCTGGTCTTATCCCCATTTTAGAACGTTTGTGTCAACAGGATGGTATTTCTACTGTGACACCGGCGGTAATTGGACGAGTGAAAGGCCATGCGCCAAAAATGCAATTGCGTGTGTCTGTACCTATTCGTGGGGGTTATAAAGTTATTGCACGTCAGGGAAAGACGGTGCAAGAGGTATTTGTGCTAACAACTTTACCACAGGAACAACTCGAATATGCGATCGCTATAGCCATGAAAATTGCATGAATCAAAAAATTAAACCAGGGAGGAATCAAAAACACTCCTCCCTAGAAATTTAACTATTCTTCAACTTCATGCACTGCAAATTTATGTAATGGCAAACTAAGAATACAAGAAAAAGTTAAAAAATATGACAAAGCTGTAGTAATCTTTAGAGTTGTAGTTAAACCTTCCCAATCCGGTAAAACCATCTTTTCAATACCAAAAGCAACACAGTAAACCAGCCAATAAGCAAAGCTCATTCTCAACAAAACTTCTTCTGTCGCTTGGGCTTCATCTTTCTCTATCTTACTGTCCCACAATAATACTAGACCAACAATACAAGCCACAAAGGAAACAGCAACTACAAACTCGTGACAAAATAGATTTACTAAACACATTTGTCTTTATCCCCATCTTAAACCATGTCTGTATCGACATTAGTCTAAAGGCATAGTCCTTACAGCTACACAAAATATTTACAAACTGCAATACTTGATGGCAATATCTATAAACAATTGCAACAGTAACCTTTTTATTTGTTAAGTATTTTTACAGGAATGTTTTCATTTTTTAAACTATTGCTTAATTCTCAAACTGCTTTACCTGCTGACTACTCAAGTGCTGAATGTGGGTTATTAAGCGTTTACCTAATTATTTTCATTGTCCTTTTATTCTGTTTCTTTAATTCTTCCACAAATTTTCTTTGCAAACTTTCCACTAAATCTAATTCATTTGGGCGGGTTTTTACCCATTCTTCTCTATCACTACGAATTTTACCCAAGTGAGATTCAATATTTTCTTTAGTTACTAAAACCCCAAAATCTGCTGGTACTTCATTTTCTTGATAGGAGAGAATACGATTCAGTAGCAAATCACCAACTGGTTTTACATAATGGGAATTATCTGCATAGTTTTCCATCACATCATTAATTGGCTCATTGGTGATAGTATTATATCCAGAAAAATCCCAAACTGGAGTTACTTGCACAGCTTTCCTTTTCCAGTTTTCAAATATTTCCCACTTTCCTGCGGCTCTAACTGCTTCCCATTGAGTAGCATGAGATGGAGAAATAAAAACAATTAATTTTATCTTGTTTTCTCGGCAAAGATTAACAATTTTTTGAAAATCATCAAAATATTTATCAGAAAATTTATAGTAATGGTAGCGATTCAAGTATAAACCTAGAGAATATTTAAAGTTCCATCTAGTCTTGCCATTTTTGTATTCACTATAAGGTACAAATCCATTTTCACCATATAATTCATTTTTATTAGGCTCTTTCAAACTAGCCAACATGGTTTTCTTACTGACTTCCCAGGTATCTAATGAAAATAGAGAATTCATTATATCAGCAGGAATTAAATAAGTTTTTTCTAACCTACTTTCATCAAAACCAGGCCGATTAAGTAGTAATTCATTAAACATAAAAAAATCAATCCCAACAATTACTTGCTTCAGGTGAGGTTGATTTTTTAGTGTATGTTGTAAATAGCGCATCATTTCATAGCTATTAGCACTATCAATTCCCAGATTGTAAGCAGGTTGAGCATTAGATAAAGCCGGATGAGTAGGATCTAAACCTTGCTTAGTTCTTGATGAACCTAAAAATATAGTTAATGGTTTAATACGAATAATATCAATAGCTTTATGTAAGCGATCATTTGAATTTTTTTGGATTTTTACATGATTAATACCGAAAAAATTAGGCGTTTTATAGATTCCATAAGGATCAACTACTATATTAAAACTTAACACTAGCCACATAGATACTACTAGAGTTAATAAAAACCATTTATTAAAGTTGGAATCATTATCAGAATTTTTCGGCTTTGGTTGAGAAGAATTAGTTAAATCAGTAAAAGGTGAACTACTCATACATTATGGTTGTTTTATTCAATTACATCATGATTAATTTCTTGGAGGCTACAAAAATATTTCACCAGGAAGGTTGTAATTTATTGATAATTTATTGTTGCCCATGTCGAGCATTCTTATTTGTATTTTCCACAAATTTCTTTTCCAGAGTTTGGACTAACTCTAATTCATCTTTGTGGTTTTTTACCCATTCTTCTCTATTTGCACGAATTTTAGCTAAATGAGATTCAATATTTTCTTTAGTTACTAAAACACCAAAATCTGCTGGTACTTCATTTTCTTTATAAGCAAGAATGCGATTTAATAATAAATCACCAACTGGTTGAGTATAATGGGAATTATCGGCATAATTTTTCATTACATCCTTAATTGATTCAGTGGTTATAGTACTATATCCAGAAAAATCCCAGACAGGAATTACTTGCACAACTTTCCTTTTCCATGTTTCAAAAGTTTGCCATTCTCCTGTGGATCTAATCGCTTCCAAATCAGTCGCATGAGTAGGAGAAATAAAAACAATTAATTTTATCTTCTTTTCTCGACATAAATTAACAATTTTTTGGAAATCATCAAAATATTTATCAGAAAACTTATATTTGTGATGGAACTCATAATATACATTAATCGAGTTTTTAAATCTACTTTTAGTCTGTCCATCTTTATATTTACGATGAGGTAAAAAACCATTTTTACCATAGTATTCATCTTTATTAAACTCTCGCAAACTAGCTAATACTGTTTCCTTGCTCACCTCTAAAGTATCTATTGAAAAGAGAGAATTCATAATATCACCAGGAATTAAATAAGTTTTTTCTAACCTACTTTCCTCAAAACCTGCTTGATTACCTAGAAGTTCATTAAACATAAAAAAATCAATACCAACTATTACTTCTTTTAGATCAGGTTGGTTTTTGATAGTATGTTGTAAATAGCGCAGCATTTCATAAGGATTAGCTCCGTCAAGAGCTAGATTGTAAACAGGTTGATCATTAGATAAAGCTGGATGATTAGGGTCTAATCCTTGTTTAGTTCTTGACGAACCTAAAAATACAACCAGGGGTTTTATTTGCTGAATATCAATAGTTTTATATAATCGGTCATTAAACTGTTTTTTGGGTTTTACATGATTAATACCCAAAAAATTGGGAGTTTTATATATTCCATAAGGATCAACCACAAAATTAATACTTACAACCATCAAAATAGATATGGCTATAGACATTAAAAACCATTTATTAAAATGATGATAATTATCAGACTTGCTCGGTTGAGGTTCAGAACTATTAGTTAAGTGAGAAGAAGAATCGCTCATAATACATTCGTGAATAACACTGTTTATACTCGTTTCTAAAATTGAAAATAGAGGAATTCAGAAACACGATTCAATGAAAGTATGCAATAGCCAGCCAATAAACCGATACCAATTCCCCACCATTTGTTAAAAGTGATTTTATTGCTGATTTCCTGAGTATTAGGTAGGAAGGTAACAGCAATCATTAGTGCAAATAAGACAACAAAGCTTAAAGATTGTTTACCATAGAATTCAGGTAAATAAGTCAGGTTACTCCATTCTTGAACTTGAATACCAAATTGAGACAGAAAAGACAATTTACCACCAGGCGCACCAGGTATAACTATGCCATTCATTCCTGACATTGTTTTGAGAAGTTGTATAGCATCCTGTAAATTCTGAGCGCGGAATATTACCCAACCTACTACCACTGCAAAAAAAGTCATCAACCACCCTACTAATGCAGGAAGTTTAATATTTAGTTTTCGCCAGCCATGATTTATTGATAATAAAATACCCTGTAATCCTCCCCAAATCACAAATGTCCAACCTGCACCATGCCATAATCCTCCTAATAACATGGTGATAATTAAATTGGTATAACGTCGGACTTCTCCTTTACGACTTCCGCCTAAAGGAATATATAAATAATCTCTCAAAAAGTTAGAAAGGGTAATATGCCAACGTCGCCAAAAATCAGTTATAGAAGTAGCTTTATAGGGTGAATTAAAATTGACTGGTAGGTTCGTATTAAACATATATCCCAGTCCAACCGCCATATCGGAATATCCTGAAAAATCAAAATATAGCTGCAAAGTGTATGCTAAAGCTCCTACCCATGCTTCAATAAATGTAGCAATATCAGCATTATTAAATATCGGGGATACCCATTGGGATAAAGTATCAGCAATAATAATTTTTTTGGCTAAACCTAAACTAAAAACTGCCAATCCTACAGCAAAATTTTTATCAGAAAATACAAAATCCTTCAAGCGTCGCAGTTCAGGTATTAATTCATCATGGCGCAAGATTGGTCCGGCAATAAGTTGAGGGAAGAAAAGAATAAACAAAGCGTAAGTGGGTAAATCATAATTTTGTCCTTTAACTTCCCCACGATAGGCATCTACCAGATAAGCAATTTGGGTAAAAGTGTAAAAAGAAATTCCCAAAGGTAAGATGAGATTTCCTACACTCCAGTTAGCTGAAAACACGCTACCAACGGTAGATAAAAAGAAATTAGCATATTTGTAATATGCAATCAGACTAACATTGACTATAGTGCCAATAATCAACAACAATTTAGCTCGTTTGCTAAGGAGTTGTGCTGAAGCGATCGCCATCCCCATTTGATGATTAAAAACAATCGAAAGAATAATCAACAAAATGTATCCTGGCGTTACTTCTTGTCCTGCGGGAGAAAAAAGATTCCAATAAGAATAGAAAAATATTGAAGTAATTAGTAACCAAGGTAGTACAAATTTATCTAAGCGCCATTTGCTTAAGAGCCACAATACCAACAGTGTTACCGGCAGAAACCCTAAGATAAAAACCGAAGAACTAAACAGCATATAGGTAGGTTGACTAGTAGGGGCAATGGCTACACCCACCGTAGGCATAGCCACAAGGATCACGTAATTTTCATCTACTAGCCAAAAATATTACCACAAAAAAGCTAGTGTTTGTAAAATTCCTGTAAATTTATTGCTAGAAATACTGGTTATAAATACTGTGAATCAATCTTACCATTTAATCTAGCAATGTTTTGTCAGAGAATACCCTTCAACATTCCTGTTCACAAGCACCAATACTTACCCAGGAACTAGAACCGTCTTGCCAATGTTCCTTTTTCCAAATCGGTGCGTTGTGTTTCAGGGTATCAATTATATATTGACAAGCTGCAAATGCCTCACTACGATGAGGACACCCTACAGCTACTACAACACTGATCTCGCCAATTTTTAACCGCCCCACGCGATGATATATTGCTACCCGATTCACATCAGTCCAACAGCGGCGTACATCAGCAGCAATTTGATAAAATATATGTAACGCCATTGGTTCATATGCCTGATACTCTAAAGCTATCACCGCTTTACCATCAGTTTGATTCCGAACCATCCCACTCATTACCACTACTGCACCATTGGCAGGGTTGTCTGCTTTAATATAAATTTCTTCAATAGACAATGGAGCTAAGGTAATACCAAAGCTGTCTTCAGCTTTAGGTCTGATGGGAAAAGTAAGATTCATGTTTATCACTAATTGCTGAAACATAAATCTTAAACTGGTGAGAAAACTTTATCAACTTATACAGCCCCAGCCGAGAGTAAAAATGGGCTAAAAAAAGAAGTAATTGCTGTATATATTGTGCTAATAACCGTATACATATTAAATCAAAAATGACTTGTAGTGCTAATATGATCAGAATAATATTCTCAAACGCTTTTGCCAATGAGATACAGGGTGTAGTAGTACATCTATCAAGGATAAATCCTTACAAAATGGTTGCTTAGAAGAATTGAATGTTTTTCTATCAAACCTGTAACTATTAGTAGGAAAATTTTTCATGAAATTCCCAGTCTTTAAGCATGAAACAGCAAAATTTGACACTCCCCATCAACATGAAATTTTTGATATAGATTCAGAGCAAACTTTTGATGATTTAGCATCTTTAGCTGCGCTCCTTTGTGATACACCAATTGCTGCAATTAATTTTATAGATACCCACCATCAGTTTAACTCCAAAGTAGGGTTGGATTTTCAGGAAATACCCTTAGATAAAGAGTTTTTTCAAACCTATGTTCAGCAAGATGATATTTTAATTATTCCTGATACTTTGGCAAATGAACAGTTTGCGACAGCAAATGCAGTTATCTCTGAACCGTACATAAGATTTTATGCCGCTGTTCCTTTAGTAGTCTCAGGAGAAGGAGAAGCAATTATTGGTACTTTGTGTGTAGCAGATCAAGTACCACGCCAAATCAGTCCTAAACAACTGACAGGACTGCAATATATTAGTCGTCTAATAGTTAGGCAATTAAAAATTCGCCGCAATTTAAAAGAAATTTCACGTTTAAATACAGAATATACACAAACTCAGACAGCACTTGATCACAGTGAATCTACGTTACAGAGTTTCTTTGAAAGTGCGCCGATGATGATGGGAATTGTAGAGTTAGTAGATAACGACATTTTACATATTTCTGATAATCCCAAGACTGCGAAATTTTTTGGACTCACTCCACAAGCAATGCAAAATCGTCTAGCGAGGGAGATAGGCGCAGATATAAGCCATTTAAATCAGTGGATTAATTACTATCGTCAGGCAGAATTGACTCAAGCACCTGTGAAATTTGAATATACTCAGGAAATCCCCAGAGGAAAAGTCTGTTTATCAGCAACAGTCTCTGCGATCGTTAAAAAACATGATAGTAATCAACAATTTGCCTATATAGTAGAAGACATTACAGAACGCAAGCAAGTAGAAGATGAATTGCGCTGGAAAGAAACACTTTTACTTTCAATGAATAGTGTTTCTCCCCTAGCATTGTATGTGGTTGATGATCGCACTGACGAAATCCTTTATTTTAATGAAAAATTGTGTGCGATTTGGAAAATTGAACACTTAAAAGAGCGCATGCTAACCAGGGAATTAAAAAATCAAGATATTCTTCCCAATTGTTTCCAATTAATCACTGATAGTGAATCTTTTTTATCATCATGTCACGCCCTCAAGTTTGAAAATAATCGTTCCGTAATAGAAGATGAACTATCGTTCACAGATGGGCGAATTATTCGACGTTTTTCTAGCCAAATTCGTGATAAAAATGATCAATACTTTGGTCGTTTATATATATATGAAGATATCACAGCCCGTAAACAAGCAGAACAAAAACTCCGCGAACAAGCTACATTATTAGATATTGTTACAGATGCCATTGTTGTCCAGAATTTAGACAACAAAATATTATTTTGGAATAAAAGTGCAGAAAATTTGTATGGTTGGAAAGCAGAAGAAGTTATCAATCAAAATGCTAACCATCTATGGAACCATGAAATAGAATCACAACAGCAGAAAATATATCAAACAGTTTTCACAAACGGTTATTGGCAAGGAGAATTATATAAACATCAAAAATCTGGTGCAGAAATAATTGTAGAAAGTCGGTGGAACTTAGTATATGATGATAATTCCATAGCTAAATCCATCCTCATTATTGAGACAGATATCACTCATAAAAAACAGTTAGAACAGCAATTTTTACGCGCTCAACGTATGGAGAGTATTGGCACTCTTGTTAGCGGAATTGCCCATGATTTAAATAATGTATTTTCGCCAATTTTAATGGCAGTACATCTATTGCAAAACCCAACACCAAACTCCCAATTTTCACAAATATTATCAATCGTAGAAAGCAATGCTAAACGGGGAGCTAATTTAGTTAGGCAAGTGCTATCATTTGCCAGGGGAATTCAAGGCTATCACACAGTAATTCAAGTTAAATATTTGATTACAGAAATGCAGCAAATAGTTAAACAAACATTCCCCAAGACAATTACTGTAAATACAGAAATTCAGCAAAATCTATCCCCCATTTGTGGTGACATTACCCAATTAGACCAAGTATTAATTAATTTATGCCTGAATGCTCGTGATGCCATGTTAAACGGTGGTATTCTAACTATCATCGCTGAGAATATTTGGATTGATGAAACATACAAAAAAATACATCTAGATGCACAAGTAGGTTCTTATATTGTTATTAAAGTTACCGACACAGGAATTGGCATTCCCAGCAGCATATTAGACAGAATATTTGAACCTTTTTTTACAACTAAAGAATTTGGTAAAGGAACTGGACTAGGTTTATCAACAGTTATAGGCATCATTAAAGGTCATGGTGGTTTCATCACCGTATCCAGTACCCTACGTAAAGGTACAGAATTTTCTGTTTACTTGCCTGCCGTTGATACCCAAATTACTAAGTCACTAACAGAAATAGCAACTCCTATAGGTAATGGAGAATGGATATTGTTAGTGGATGATGAAGTTTCTATTCTAGAGACAACTAAAACCACCTTAGAAAACAATAATTATAAAGTAGTTACTGCTAGCAATGGAGAAAAAGCTACCAAATTATACAATCAACATCAAGATGTCATTAGAATCGCAATAATTGACATGATTATGCCAAATATGGATGGAATTACAACTATTCACAAATTGCGAAAAATTAATCCACAATTAATAATTATTGCTATCAGTGGATTAATTACCACTGAATATCTATCCTTGCAACAAGAATTTAATCATATAACTTTTTTATCCAAACCATTCACAGTTCAAGAACTATTAAAAACCCTAGATACAGTAAAAAAATAATAACAGTATTATAACTGAGTTTTACAAATGTACGGTATAGCATTTAATAATATTAGCTAATAGTTGAATTCTGAAAATTTTTCTTCCCAGAGAGGGATTACTACTACACTATAAAATGAGGTTAATTATACAAATGTAGCCGATATTTTAGGTCTTGGAAAAAGCAACTAACAAATAAAGTAGTACACTACGGTAGAAATTAACTATCCATTGTAAATCTCTAAAAAGCTAATGCTGCATACATTTTCAATTTTTAATTCATTGCGGTACTAGGTTTATTAGTAGGTAATTATCCAAACTTGATATGAAGCAGTTAAACAGAAATCTATTAAAACTTCCCCTATAAGCGGTGGGAGGCAATTATGAATAAAACCAAAATTAAAATTTTGTTAATTGATGATGAAGAGGATGATTATTTTTTAACTCGTGATTGGTTCAGTGAATTTCAGGTGGCTGGTTGTGAATTAGAATGGGTTGATAGTTATCTATTAGCTAGAGAAGTGATAGCTCAAAATCAACATGATATCTATCTAGTAGACTACCGTTTAGGGGCATATAACGGACTAGAATTGTTACGCGAAGCTATTCATAATGGTTGTACTTGTCCTTTTATTTTACTTACAGGTCAGGGTGATAGAGAAATAGATATAGAAGCTATGAAAGCAGGAGCAGTTGATTATCTCGAAAAAAGTCAATTAACAGCACCTTTATTAGAACGTTCCATTCGCTATGCCATTGAACGCAAACAAACAGAACAAAAAATCCGTCAACAAGCTGCTTTACTCGATGTTGCTACTGATGCAATTTTTGTAGGTAATCTAGAAGAACACATTTTATTTTGGAACAAAGCTGCTGAACATCTGTATGGTTGGAGTCAAGAAGAAGCTCAAACAAAAAAAATCCGCCATCTTTTTCCAGAAAAAAGCATTTTTCAATTTTCAGAAGTATTGAAAATTATCATTAAAAATCAATCCTGGGAAGGAGAACTATATCAAATTACTAAAAATGGTCAAGAAATCATTGTTGAAAGTCGCTGGACATTAGTACCAGCATTCAACGACAAACCCCAATCTATTTTAGTCGTCAACACTGATATTACTCAAAAAAAGCAACTAGAACAGCAATTTTTACGCGCTCAAAGATTAGAGAGTATTGGTACTTTAGCTAGTGGTATTGCTCACGACTTAAATAATGTCCTAGCACCCATTTTGATGACTGCACAACTTTTAGAAGCACAAATTAAAGATGAACGTTCTCAAAGACTAATACCGATATTGATTAATAATGCTAAAAGAGGCGCAAATTTAGTTAAACAAGTATTATCTTTTGCTCGTGGACTAGATAGTGATGACTGTGGTGGCTTAAGCAAACCTACTCTGATACAATTAAAACATTTACTAATCGAAATCCAGCAAATTGTTAAAGAAACATTTCCTAAAAGTATTGAAATTATTACCCAAATTTCTCAAAATCTTTGGACTGTTTATGGCGATGCTACGCAATTACATCAGGTGTTAATGAATTTATATGTTAATGCCCGTGATGCTATGCCCAAAGGTGGCATTTTAAAGATTTCTGCCGAAAATCTTTTAGTTGATGAAAATTATGCTCAAATCCACATGGATGCTCAAGTTAGACCTTATGTTGTGATTACTGTAACTGATACTGGTATTGGCATGAAGCCGACAATCATAGACCGGATCTTTGAACCTTTTTTTACTACTAAAGAATTCGGTCTAGGTACTGGTTTAGGTCTTTCTACCGTCTTGGGAATTATTAAAAGTCATGGCGGTTTTATAAATGTTTATAGCGAAGAAAAAAAAGGTAGTAAATTTAAAGTTTATTTACCAGCACAAGATACAACCGAAATTATCAAAGAACCAGAAATATTGTTGACTCAAGGCAATGGAGAACTAATATTAGTTGTAGATGACGAAACTGCTATTTGTGATATTACAAAAACATCACTAGAAAAATACAACTATCGAGTCATAACAGCTGATAATGGTATTGAAGCAATTGCTTTATATGTAGAATTTAAAAATGAAATATCTCTAGTGTTAATTGATATAATTATGCCATCCATGGATGGACTAACTACTATTCGTACTCTCAAAAAAATTAATCCCAATGTCAAAATTATTGGTATCAGCGGACTGCCTTCCAGCGATAAAATAAGTGCAGTTTATAATCTAGGTGTTAAAGCTTTTTTATGCAAACCTTATACAACAAATCAATTATTACAAACTATTCACACAGTTATCAGTTAACTGTTATCACTCTCTTTACTGTCACCTATTACCTATCACTGATCACCTGTTTCAATTACCAATCAATTCCACCGCATCCCGTCCATCTCCGTCTTGTAAGTAAACTTTGACAATCTCTTCTTTAGCAGTAGGCAGTTTCTTACCTACAAAATCTGGGTGAATTGGTAATTCGCGATGACCCCTATCTACTAATACAGCTAAACGAATCACCTCTGGTCTACCATACTCATTCACTGCATTCAAAGCAGCACGAATCGTTCTACCTTTGAAAATTACATCATCAACTAGAACAACTGTTTTTCCTGTTAAGTCAAAAGGTATTTCAGTTTTAGCAGGTGTTCTTAAGCCAATTTTATCTAAATCATCACGATAGAATGTAATATCTAATGCTCCAACTGATACACTTATATCTTCAAGTGTTTCTATTTGACGAGCCAATAAATTAGCTAAAGGCACACCTCTAGTGTGAATACCCAACAGTACCAATTGGGACAAATCACGAGTTCTTTCAATAATTTGAGAAGCAAGCCTGGTCAAGGTGCGACGCAGTTCTTCTGATGAGAGAATTTCAACTACTTTGGTAGACATAAATTCTGGGGGAGGGACATGAGTGAAATGAGGGATGAGGGAGATGGAGGAATATTTATCTTTCTTCTACTTTCTGCTTTCTGTCTCCAATTATGAATTACGAATTATATATTAAAAATATTGCCGACCCCAACCACAGTAAAAATGAATATCTAGTCAATTGTAAAGCTTTGTAAATTGACGCTGGGGTGATTGGATAAATAGCATCTCCTAACAATGGTTTATTTTTAGCTACTCCACTATAGTAATTGATCCCTCCCATCTGTACACCTAAAATAGCAGCATAGGCACACTCGCTCCAACCAGAATTAGGACTGGGGTCTTGAATAGCATCCCGTCGACAAATACGCCAAACATCTAAAGGTTTAACTGATAAGAGTGCCAAAGTCATGACTGTTAACCGACAAGGAACCCAAGTTAAAAAGTCTTCTGTCCTAGCACTGAACCAACCAATATAAGTATAGGGTGTTTGTCGATAACCCACCATTGAATCTAAGGTACTACTGGCTTTATATGCTAGAGCCAAAGGGACTGCTCCAACCACAGGAACTAATGCGCCCACAATTGCATAAAATAAAGGAGCCATTACTCCATCCGTAGCATTTTCTGTCACAGTTTCTAAAACTGCTCGCAAAACTTCTGGTTCTGAGAGGTTTGCTGTATCCCGACCCACATAATTGCTTAAAATCTGTCGAGCTTGTTCTAAATTTCCTGTTGTTAAAGGTTTGATAACATCTACAGCAGCGGTTCGTAAACTATGAAGAGCAAAACAACTGGCTAAAAAAATACTCTCTAAAATGATTCCTAATAATGGATGCAGCCATTTGGCTATTTGAATTATTAACCAGCCTGATAAACCACTGCCTATTATAAGGATAATGGCGAGTACAATTCCAGCTAGACGCTGTGTTATCTCACGCTGGCAATGTTGGAGAAAAAATTTACTTAATCCAGAAATTATCCACCCCATCACTCGTACTGGATGAGGCCAACCCCAAGGGTCGCCAATTAAATAATCTAACAAGGCTGCAATGATGAAGATATAGATGTTATTGGTCATTGTTCATTGGAAACAGGGAACTCTAAACCACAAAACTAGCTTCTTCACCCAGAGATGCTTGCCAACTGCGAGCATCATAATAAAGGTCTGCCAGAGTGATACTGTACAAAGCTTCTTTTAGCTTTTGGTTCAGTCTTTGCCATAGTGTAAATGTTACCCAATCTTCTGTTTGTGCAGGAGGTGGATTGTTCAAAGGTAAGTGGGTGATATTTTCCCCTACTGCTTCTAAAATTTGTCCTATAGAGATTTGTGCAGGTTTGATTGCTAATTGATAACCACCGATGCTGCCACGAATTGATTTCACTAATCCGGCACGACGCATTTCTATTAGCAGTTTCTCTAAATAAGGAGCCGGAATATCTTGACGCTTGGCAATTGCTCTTACAGACACAGGTCCATATTTTGGCTGTAAACTCAAATCTAGCAATGCCTTAACACTATAGTGTCCTCTAGTGGTTAGTTTCATCTGTCAGTTATCGGGGAATGGGGAATAGGGAAGCGATATATCAATGACCAATGACCAATGACTTCAAGTTCATCTTCCGTGAGCAGACGACTTTTTTGCTGGACTTTAAAAAACTTAAACTAATATAGTCTACCAGCAATTCACAAACTATATATAGATATCAGCATTATCAGATTTATTTTTTAGAAAATATCTTGACAAGATTGGTAATTGTGCAACAATTTTTTCTGTAAGTGTAATATACTTGCCTATGCTGAGATAAAAAATAAAGGATTCTGTTCCTGTTAGCTCAGTATCAGTTAAAATAAAATCGATTCAACCACTTCAAACATTCATTTTCGACCTAAGTTGATGCCTAAACAGAAAAAAATTGACCCCCTTGTCGGTGAAGAACTGCTCAAAAAAGTCAAGGAGCTAGAGAACGAGAGCAAGGAAGACAAAGCTAAACAGTGTGGCTACTATACTGTTACCAAAAATGGTATAGAGCGCGTCAATATGATGAAATTCTTGAATGCCCTAATTGATGCTGAGGGCATTCAGTTGGATAGCACACCTAGTGCTAATGGTCGTGGTGGACGCAGTGCCAGCTATAGAATTAGTGTGCAGTCGAATAACAACTTATTGATAGGTTCAGCTTATACAAAACAGATGAATCTTAAACCTGGAGATGAATTTATTATCACTTTGGGTAAAAAGCACATTCGACTGCGGCAGGTAGACCCAGAAGACAGGGAAGAGGATGCTGAAGTAGAAGCTACAGCTTAATAATTTGTCATTTGTCATTTGTCAGTTGTTTATTTTTATCAATGACTAATGACCAATGACTAATGATTAATGACCAATCACTATATCTGTTATTGGTAAGACAGGTAGATATTGCTGTATAGCCTTGCGCGTGGCTGCTAAGTTACAAGTTAAAGCAATTTGCTCCTTTTCTAATAAACCTAAAATGCAATCGGGGTTGTCTCTTGCTACTACTGGTAATTGATGCAAACCACGCAACGCCATACGGTCTAAAGCTTCTGATAAGGGTTCATCCTTCCAAGCATAGAGAATATCAGTTGTACAAATGTCTATTACTGTTTGACTGGCAAAATTAGCCTGTATTTGAGTAGGAGAATTCTGGAAACTTTCCCAAAGGGAAAGGGTACGGTTGATATCGTCTAGAGAAAGAATACCTACTAATTTTTCTGCATTATCAATTACTAAAGCACTGCGTGTGCGATCGCGAATCATTTCCATAGCTGCTTCCAAAACTCCAAGGTTCGCAGGCATTTTTTTGGGGTAGGAGTGCATAGCATCTGCCACACAAATTTGCTGTACGATTTCCACCTGCTGATCTTTCAATTCCGCAAGCCCAATCTGTTGAAGATTGGAATTAGAGTTAACATTTGGCTTAATTCGTTCTACCAACCATACACTTAAACCCACTGCTGCCATCAAAGGTAAAACTATGCGATAGTCACGGGTTAATTCAAACAACATTAAAATAGCTGTTAATGGCGCTCTGACACTACCTGCTAAAACAGCAGCCATACCCACCATGGCATAAGCTGGAGGAGCAGCCATATATTGACCAATTATGGGCGCTATCAAAGCTAAAACTTTGGCATAAGCTGACCCAAAGGATGCACCTAAAAACATTGCCGGTGCAAACAGACCACCCACAAAACCACTAGCAGAACTAACCGCCGTCATTAGCAGTTTCAAGACTATAAGTTCAAGTAAAAGGTTTAAAGAAAATTCCTGATCTTGCAGCATTGCTTGCACAGTTCCATAACCAATACCTAAAATTTGTGGGTACTGTAAAGCCACAAGTCCAACCACTGCACCACCAATAATTGGTTGAATCGGCTGAGGAATCTTTGTGAAAACTTCAAACCCTTTCATCCGACCTTCAAAGAACGCTTTAGCCAAACGAATGGATTGAGTGTAGGTCAGTGCAACTAAACTTGCACCCAAACCCAAGCCCAGATAAAGCGGTAATTCCAATGGACTGCGGACTTGGTAAGCAGGTAAGGCAAAAGCAGGTTGGGATCCTAAACCAATTTGAGCTATCAATGCTGCTACTACTGCTGCTAGTAAAACAACACTCACAGCAGAAGTGGCAAAAGATGTAGTTCCCATCACCACTTCTAGAGCAAAAAATACTCCGGCAATGGGAGCATTAAATCCTGCTGCTAAACCAGCCGCAGCACCTGCACCCAAAAGTAACCGCTGTCTCTCTTGAGAAACTTGCAGTACATCTGACAACAACACCCCAAAATTAGTACCAATTTCAACACTTGGTCCTTCTGGCCCTAAAGATGCACCACTGCCTAAAGAGACGGCAGCCGCTATCATCTTAGTAACAGGTCGTAGTTGTTGCTTCACCTCTCTACCTTGAGAGACAGCGATTAGAGATGAAAGTCCAGGGCCAAAGTCTTGAGTACGCCAACGCATTAAACCTACAATCAAACCACCTAGTGTGGGAACACAAGCTAAAGTCCAAGCACCCCAGACTCCTATATGTCCCATGAAATTTTCCAGCAACAGGTCGTGAATCAGCTGGATTAAATAGTGAAAGGTAACTACACCCATACCAGTACCACCACCAATAAGCACGGCTAAAAACAGCACTACTGTTTCTGGAGATGGTTGAAAACGATTAATTAGATGAGTTAAACGGGCAGAAGCTGTAGGAAAGTCAGGTAGTGACCTTACCTTCCTCAGTTGAGTAGGAGGCAAGAGAGTCATGAAAAACCGGGGGAAATGTAGGAAAAAATTTAATGTTTTATTCGTTAATTCTCATTGTGAGCCATTATTTAGCAACTGGACAAGTATGCTTGATTGGCTTCAATTACAAAGCTTTGATAAACCCAAGTCAGCAGTTAGAATTTTTGTGAAAAGAAGCGTTTAAATAGGAGAGAATTAGTATTGACAGCAGGTGAGTAAATCAGTAAAAGGTTGTAGAGATTGGGGTGTAGGGAAAAATTAGCAATAGCTCTGTCCCTTATTGATTTTGGGACTGGGTGTAAACAAAAGCTATTCTCTCCTGTCCACACCCTGCATCATCAACCTTCTGGGTGGATGTAACTGCCGTAACTCTTGCGGTTGTCAAGGTTTGACTAGATCACTCAATTGTGATCAAAGTTCAATATAGCTATTTTTATAGAGTGAGTAAATGGACTAGGTGGACAAGCTAGATGAATATACACACCTTTGATAATAATTATGTTACTTGCCCAATTTGCCACAGAAATAACAGAACTAAACCTGTGAAGACCTATATTGGTTTATTTACTTGTCCATATTGTCAGGAAAGGCTTGTGGTTTGTAATAGTGGTCACTATGTCCGTGATCCGTTTATTTGGAAAAATATTGTCATTGCTTCGGCGTTACGTCGTCAAAGCCGTCCTTTAGCTAGGATGATTAGAGATTTAGTTCTTCTCCAGCACCCTTTTGTCGCTTTGGCTATGGGATGTGCGGTTTTATTAACTACAATTGCTGTAACCCAGGAAAATACAAGCTACAACAATCCATTGGTTCAAGAAAATGAGAAGATAATTCAACCAGGAAAGGGTTACATACCATAAATTACCACAAATAGGCTGTAAAATCTAGGTTTTGAAAAGAAGGTGCAGGGGAATGTATTTTCATCAGCCCCTGCACTCTGCCTGCTACCTTCTTTAATAGCGAGTGATCAATTGCCAACCTTGAGCTTGATCAACTACTTTAATCAATGGAAGTTTGAGATTTTCTAAAGCAGATGCATTCACAAGCAAATAAGGTGGTTGTACATCATACTGCCAATAATATTGCAAGTCGCCAAAAGAAGCAGGAATAATGGTGCGATCGCTATAAAAATTCAACGATGACCGCGGGTAGGGGAAAGATGTGTATATTTTCCTAACTGCTGGGTTGGCTCGTGCTATCATTGCCGCAACTGGTTTGACAGGATAAGCTTCTCCTGGTTCCCAGATCCAGTAATTAGATTTCATCAACAACAGTAGGGAAATATAGCTTCCCCAAACTAAAATCTTCAAAAATTGCCCATCGCCTCGTTCTGCTAAAATAGCGGCTAAAGTCATAGTCAAGGCCGCAGCGGCAAAAATCATCTGTAAGTCTGTTTTGCCTATACTCCCCCAACTAAAATAAATGCTACCCGCCGAAGCTACCACAGCTAAAATAGCAAAACTTGTCACCCAAGCGCGGGGATAGGAGGAGAATAAACGCAAATTCTCTATTTCTGTGAGTTGGAAACCAAAGGCCAAAGCCAAACCAGGATAAATGGGGAAGATATACCAAGGCTGTTTGACACTAACTAGAGAAATCAGCAGTAAGTAAACACCAGTCCAAACTATAATCAATCTTGCCCAGCTAAGATTACGATTTTCCCAGGTGAAGCGCAGAGTTTGCGGTAGAAATACTAACCACGGCCATGACCATTTGAGAATTTCTATGAGATAGAACCAAAATGGTTCAGGTTGACCATTTGCTACCAGATTAATTTGATGCAGGGGTTGATCGACTAAATCAATCTCAGTGAAGGGATAACCATAGTGCAGTAGTTGGGCAGCGTACCAACCCAGTACAGGTAAAATACCGATCAATATTCCTATCCACAGATAGTAACTAGTGAGTAATCTTGGTGTATCCCAAAAGAGAAAAACTACAGCCACAGCACCCAATAATATACCCAATACACCTTTAGTCAGGCAAATCAGCCCAAAACTAATCCCAATACCAAGGCAATAGCGTAAATCTCGGCGCGATCGCAACACACACAATATCATCACCATCAACAGAGTTACTACCACCCCATCCAACATTGCTAACCTGCCATGACGCACTACTGGTAGCATTGTTAAATAAATTAAGGCGCTATACACAGCCGCCCAACGCTGGCGAAATATCTCTCTACCAAGACAATACAGTAAAGGCACAGAAATAGCAGTCAACATTGCACCAGGTAGGCGAGTTGTCCATTCGTTTACACCACCTACAGAGTAAGACCAAGCAATTAGCCAATGCATCAAGGGTGGCTTGTGATAGTATGGTTCACCTCCCAAAGTAGGGTAAAGCCAGCGCATCGAACCTGCTGAATCCTGCCAAATTTCTTTAGCCACCTGTGCCACGGTGCCTTCATCCCAATCTCGTAGTGGTAGTCCCCCAAGATTGATACTGAACAGTAACACCGCCGCCAACAGTAACACTATTAACCATATCCAATCAATCCATTTGTCAACTGGGTGATGCTGTTTTTCTAGGTGAGTCCAAATATAGCTTCCTTCTTGCATATTTTATGCTAATCATTTTACTCGCTGGTTCAATTACGTAGAGCAGGTAATAGGGAAGAAGATGAGGAGATGGGGATAAGAATCTCACCCACTCAATGCCCAATGCTTCACTAAATTACAACTTCAAGGCTCAAAACCCAGAACAGTATTGCACCATTACCAATTATTTTCGCAAGCAATGGCTAGATCCAAAACTAGCTCAGTTTTCTCTCAATAATGATAATTTTTTGGAGAAAATTTTTCTTAGTCATTTTTTAAACAATTTAACAAGCATTTTCCAAGTTAAATGATATAAAGAATACAACCCTCAACTGGTCAATTGTCCTGAAGGAGTTTGTATAATGCGCCTACCTTTTATTTTAGATGTCGCCCTGGGTTTAATTTTTATTTACCTAATTTTGAGTTTATTAGCGTCAGAAATTCAAGAACTGATTGCTACAGTGCTGCAATGGCGGGCAGTACATCTAAGGAAATCAATTGAAATTCTCTTGGCTGGAGATTTGGAAAACTCAAAAGCCAAGGAGATCATCGAATTAACAAATAAAATTTATACTAATCCATTAATTAAAAGTACCAACCAAGAAGCAAAAGGATTTTTATCTACTTTTCCCAGAAAATTGACTTGGTTTATAGCTGCCAAAACTCGTTATATGGAAAAGTTAGTGTCTAAATCTTTACTAGGAACAACAACATTTGGTGATCAAAGCAGTGCGCCTTCCTATATTTCTGGAGATAATTTTGCCACAACTCTGATAGAGGAATTAAAAATACCTAAATTAATCTACAATTTAACAGTGCTGAGACTGGAAAAATTTAAAGAACAGCGTTTACAAGAAGTCAGAGATGTGCTGATAAGATTGCAAAAAAAAATAGAAAATAATCAATTATCAAGTCAAATTACTAAAGATATAGGAAATGATTTCAAAAATCTAACTAAAGAATATACAGACCTTGTTAATGATTTCAAAAACAACAAATATGATATAGATACCATTGTTGAGCGTATGAAAGATAGCTTGTATAAATATGTAGATAATTTTGAAGCCAACATTGATGATGAACATGAATTTTTAAAGGAAACATTAAAGAGGTTACAAGCTCTTCGTGACCACATATTTCAAAATGTCGATGAAGCCATAATTTTGGGAGGCTTGAAGCCAAATATTAATGAAATTGTTCAATTAATGAATAAAAGCAGTGCTATTTGTACAGAAATGGAAACAACTATACATGATGAAAATAGTGCCACATATCAAACCATTAGGGAATTGATTGATAGCTTACCACCTGTAATAGTAGAGAATATTAGCACCCTAGCCAAACGAGCGCAATACAGAGCTAAAAGCACAGAGGAAGGTATTAAAATTTTACGAGGAGAACTTGAAAGTTGTTTTGATAACTCTATGGAGCGAGCCGGTGGTGTTTACAAACGTAATGCTAAAGGAGTCGCAATTTTAATTGGTATTACTTTAGCTGTCGGTGCGAATGCAGATACATTTCACATAATTGATCGCTTATCAAAAGATACGGTACTGCGAGACACAATTGTTTATAAAGCTGTACAAACAATAGAAAAGTCTAATTCTACAAATTCTAATTCTGCAAAACCAGATATCAATACTCAAGAAATTTTAAATGAGATTAGTTTACCAATTGGTTGGACAAATGAAAACTTACAAACTCAACTAAACTTGCAAGCAATCAAGAACGGTGGTTGGCCTATTTTCGATATATTAAGTATGATTATTGGTTGGCTAATCAGCGGTATTGCTATTGCGATGGGAGCGCCTTTTTGGTTTGATTTACTCAGTAAAGTTATGAATGTCAGGAATGCAGGTAAATCACCAAAACCAGCAAAAAATCAAGATGATAATTAATTTGTAATGCTTCAGGAGTCAGAAGAAGGAGGCAGAAGGCAGGAGGCAGAAGGCAGGAGAAAGAAGAAAGAAGGAATTAATCTTTCCCCCCTACCCCTCTGCTCCCTGCTCCCTGCTATAACAAATTAAAAAATGAAACTTATCTGTAAATCCCACTCTTTATCATTGCGAATGATATCTATTTGACGAATGAATTCTCGTAAATAAAATCTTCGTTCTACTTCTGATAAATCTAACCAAAATTGGGGAATGGAAACAGCTTCAGCAACAGAACGCAAGTTTACAGGTGGGAGAGTTGCTAACTTGGCTTGGAGTTGAGAAATTTCTGTGCGGAGTTTGTAAGCTCTGATTTTGGCTGTTTCTACATCAAGAACTCCAGTTTCTATGAATGTAGGTAATTGCTGGAGGATTTCTTGTTGTCGTGCGATCGCATCATTTAAACTATTTTTAATAGCGTCAAGTTGAGGAAAATTCATCCCTGCTACTGCTAAAGGTAAGTCTCTACACACAATTGCAATTGTCTTTTCTAAAACTTCTGGGTAAGAAATAGCACGACATTTAGGGACTTGGGGACATTTTGTATTGCGTAAATACAAATACTCCTGATTTTGATACCGCTGAGTAACACGAGTGACTGTCATTTGCGCCTGACATTGGCTACAAACAACCAAACCAGCTAAAGAACGGGGCGCACTAGCAGTACGAGATGGTAAACGACTATTGCGGCGTAAAAGTCGATCAACTTGTGCTGCTTCTTCCCTAGAAATAATCCCTAAATGGGTATCAGAAATAATTTCTCCATTTTGATAAGCTGTATCACCACGGTACACGGGATTTGTTAACCAACGCCTTCCGGTGGTGACAGATATTCTTTTACCGTATTTTTTGGCTAAATGGCGAACTGAACCACGGAGAGAACCATAAAGTAAAAAGTTGTCAAAAAAATCTTTAACTATAGGTGATGTACTGCGATCAACAGTATATTTTCCTTTACCTCTGCGGTAGCCGTAGGGGACTTTACCCGGCGGTGGTGAGGCTTCAAGACGATTTCTAGCGTGTCCTTGACGGATGCGGCGACTGCGTTGTTGGCGTTGAATTGCTTGAAGTAAGCTCAATAATTCAATGCGGATGTTAGCAGATTCAGATGTATATTTTTGTTCTGTAGCAATGACTATTATCCCCATTGATTCTAATTGGTTGAGGCGATCGCTCACTTGTGCTAATGTATCCCCCAATTCTTCTAAACGACGAATCAGCAAATAATTTGCAGGTTCTGTTTCACAGTCAACTAATAATTGTTGTAATTGCGATCGCATCACCTGTCCAGAGGACTGTTGCTCACCCAAATCTTGATAAATTCGATCTATCTCCCAACCCCAACTAGCATCATCGGGAGTAGTTTCTAATAGAGGATCAGTGTAACTGTAAGCAATGATTTTCATCACGAATTCTTAATACACCCTTTGTCCTCGATAATTTCCTGGGGGACTGTAGCGACAAACTAAAATATCCTTACCACCACCACGCGCAACACCACAACCAACAGCAGCAGTATTTCGCCAAATTATTTGAGTATAATGACCTACATCATACCAGTTGCCTGTAGAACTGACATTAGGAAAAATCCCATTCACGAAATATTGCTTTTCCTGACCCCAACTATCAACCATTTGTGTGTAACTAAAATATCCCGCAGTACCAGCCCACAAATTTTCACCTTCACCAGTATTCTGACTGTGTTGCAAATTTCCACCACGAGAAGCAAGATTATTTGCCCATTGTTGAGCATTATTCGCTAAGGTATTAGACCATTTGAGAGGAGGAACGTTTACTTCCTGACGGTACTTATTATGAGCATTAAGAAGTTCAGTAATTCCTGTCCTATTTTGGGCTACAACTTGCGAAGTTTGAGGTAAAGAGGCTGTTATAGCAAAAGCGACTGTCGTTAATCCAGTACAAGTAATTTTGGTGAATAAGTGTGTCATTTTTGCCTAGTTAAACATTATCTATATATTGACTATGTGAACTATGCTCAATAATCTCCCCTATCTTCAGAAAGAACTTATTGCTGATTTAATTCGATAATATTTCCATCTGGATCTTTAGTAAAAATAGCAGGACGACCAGAAGCACTGGCTTGAATAGGATAATTTTGACTCAGTAGTTCTGTTTTTGCTGTTTCTAGGTCAGCCACTGAGAAAGCAACGTGCGGGTTACGTCCCCATTTTTCGTTTTGATTGTCGGTAGGGACACTAGATGCAACTATGAGGTGAATTTGATAATTGCCAATTTGATACCATGCACCAGGGTATTTTAGCGTGCGGTCTATTTTTGCTAATCCTAATACTTGTCCATAAAACTGTTCTGAGCGTTCTAAGTCAGTGACAAGTATGGCTGTGTGGAAACTTTGAGTAATTTGCATTTTTGGGTAATATTGGGAGTTGACTAGTACACCAAGTCATAAGTTAACCACCAATTAAAAAATACTGGATAGCTTGTGCAATCTACTTTTTTAAGTTTTAAGTTTTAAGTTTTAAGTTTTAATTGCGTCTTGCGGTACTGGATCTCCCGACAAGTATTGTTTTGGTATGTTGGTCATCGTTCTTAGGATTAAGCCCAAGAACAATGATAGCCTATGGATTTACAGCGTTCTGCACACAAAAAAAGTACAAAGTCTATTTGAAAAGTCAACTGTCAAGCTAGTTTGATAACTGACAGCTGACTAATAACTGCTGATCTATCTTACATTTGACCGCTAAAGGCAGGCTTTACTTTACGGTCAATCCGTTCCCCCAGGTCTTCAGCAATAGTCAAATCATAAGGTTTACAACGCTTGACATTAACTATAATTCCTTGCGCTCCTTCAATTTCCAGGTCTTCTATGTAGCCCTTACTTGCCAGTGTTGCTTCCGCTGAACTAAAAAATGGTCCAAAGTAGTATGTGCAACGAGGATTTTGGGTGACAATCTCTACCCACCAAGCCAAGCCGAGGCTGTTAGATATACTAATCAGCTGTTCTTTGAGGTTATGCCAAATGGTTTTCATGGTTTTCACCAGCTTATAAACGTGCTACAGGGTGTTAAACAATATCTTGGATTTATTTTGTTTTACATTTCTTTATACTCTTTTAGGATTATTTTTTCAAAGAAAATGTGCGTAATTTATCAAGATATAGGGTATTTAATGAGCGTTGACGATAAATTTCGTAAAGCGCCATGCCTGCTGCCACGGATGCATTGAGGCTAGGAGTCTTACCCTGTAAGGGAATTGAGACTAAAACATCACAAGATCGTTGTGTCAACATACTCAGACCATCGCCTTCAGCCCCAATGACTAAAACAGTGGAGCCGCTGAACTTCACCGTATGTATAGGTTCACTACCTGTAGCAGCAGTTCCATAAATCCAATAACCAGCTTCTTTGAGTTGTTCTAAAGCACGACTGAGATTGATCACTCTAGCTACAGGAAAGTTTTCTAAAGCACCTGCGGCTACTTTAACAACCGTTGAAGTGATCCCGGAAGCCCTTCTTTGGGGAATAACTAATCCTTGTGCGCCTATTGCTTCTGCTGTCCGAATAATTGCCCCCAAGTTATGAGGATCAGTGATCCCATCAGCAACTACAATTACGGGATCAGTGACTGATTTGGCTTGTGCAATCAGATCGTCTAATTCCATGTAGGCATAAGGAGCAATTTGTGCAGCTATGCCTTGGTGATTTGCTCCGTCGGTGATTTGGTCTAAACGCTTGGGTTCAACTTCGTCTATAACTGTGCCATTGTCCTTAGCTTGGAGAATTAAATGATGAAATCGAGGATCGTAGCGCAAACGAGCAGTAATCCAGAGACGGTTGAGTCCACGCTGATTTTCCAGCGCACTCAATACTGGATGACGACCGTAAATGAGATCGCTTTCTTCTGGTGATTTGATTGCTGGGGAGGGCAGGGAAATTTGGTGCGATGGGCGTGGTTTACTGGAGAATGGTTTACTTTCTCCCTTGGTTTGATGACGAGTAGGATTAGCTATAACGCGCTTACCTTTGATTTTTATGGGTTGCACACGCTTTGTTTCGCCAGTAGTATTGATTTTTCGTGGTTGATTAGTCATGGGATTATGATATTTAGCGGATGGGTGGGCATCACAATTAACTCAATTTAATGAACCGTGACGATTGATTTTCCTATCGGGAGATTGAGGTATTAACTATTTCTCTAGATGGATTTTTTGCAACAGTTCCATTAAACGGGGGTAATCGGTGAGATATAAATAGCCAACTAAAGTTTCTAGACTAGTTGCCTGTTGATAAATTTCGGGATTAAGTCGCTTAGGTCGGCCTGTGGCAGCATTGCGACCTCGGCGGACAATTTCTAATTCGTTACTCCTTAAATGCGGAGTCAGCGATCGCAAATGTAGGGCTTGTGTTTCTGCTCTTACCTGCGCCACTACCAAACGATGGTAACTTTCTGGCCGTTGCTGTGGCAACAGAAAGAACATTCTAACATATAGTTCATAAATTGCGTCCCCCAAGTAAGCTAAGGCAGAAGGAGAAATTTGTTGCACTTGTGCCTGGGATATTGGTTGGGGTAATTGCGCCGTGTTTACCAACAATGAGGGAATTTCCGATGAATCTGACTTTGCAACTCCATCTCCTTCATTTTTAGCTTCTTCCTCCTTGGGTTTCACCGATTAATCATTCCTTGACCTACTAAAATATCTGGGAGATTATTTTTGCGAACATTAATTTTTTATGCAGCAAACTATCTTAGCATACCTAGCATATTCAACACTAAAAAAATTACTGAAGCTGTATTTATTTTTTTAAGCTAAAAAACTTTTTAGCTTGATCAAAAAGAAGCCTCTCGCCTACCCGAAACGGGAGGCGATGAGATGAATTTTTGGGCGATGACGAGTTGACCTCCGACCATTATCAACCGTTAGGTTGATTAGGGAGTGGGGTCGAAGAGGAATCGCCCTTCGGGTTCGGCAGTTTCGACTCGACGGAAACCGCCAAGACTCGAACTGCCTCACCAGTTTTTTGGCTTGGCAGCCTATCGATCCAGTCTTCAATAAGTTGAGTAACCGTCTTTTCCTTGCTTTGTGCATAAAGTCGTAGCTTATTCAATCTGTTCTCAGAAAGCCTTAAATTTAATCTTCCAGTTTTCATGTAAAGACGTACAATGTATGTCTTTATATGTTAATATATAAATGGTCATTGACCCACTCACACGGCTGTAAACAAAATGAAGTAGCGGTACGACGCTTGCGGAGGTAACTAGCGTGAGTAAGGGGGAAGAGAATTTGCCACTGGAACGCATAGGCACACTCCACGTAGATTCTCGGATTAACAATTAAACTACCTGCGGAAGGCGGGTGGCTGCCTGGGTTCTGGCTTGTCCAGATAAAGGGGGAAACCCCAGAGATGCTACATCAGACTCGGAGCGTTTTTGGTAACGCACATTGTTCATCAATGTTCCTAACAGAGCAGTGGTAAATGAGACAGGAAGCCTACACTGTATACGAAGTATCAGTGTAGGTACTTCACATTTCTAGGTTTTGATTCTGGGTTTTTGAGCCTATTTTCTTATAAAAATTAAGCTATCCAATAAAAGCGTCTGGATAGCTTAATTTATTGTTTTTTGGTCAAGCAATCAAGACGACTTGATATTCTCTAGTGCCGCATCAACAGTTGTTTGCAGGGCTAGGAATTTTTCCAAGCGAACAAGCTTGACCGTTTGAGTTACACGAGCATTAGTAACAATTTGCAAAGTACCTGTGCTATTAGCTTGCTTGGCTAGTTGTACCAGCGCACCCAAGCCTGAGCTATCAACAAAGTCGATTTGTGAGAGATCCAGAATTATGTGCTTTGGACCTTCATCAATCTTACTGGACAGGATTTTGCGAAATGTCGGCTCAGAAAAAGCGTCTAACAAACCTGTGAGGCGGAATAGCTGACAGTTATCCCGGACTTCGCGAGTGCCTCTCAGGCTAACGGTTAGATTTAGTGGTTCAGCTATAATTCCCTCCTCGTCCTCTTAACTGAAAGTAAACGCTCAAGTATAGATAATTTTTGAGCAAGTTGTCTAGATTGGGTATTAGGGATTGGTTACTGGATACTGGGGATTGGTAAAGACTCTTACCCATTAACCATTAACTATTACCAATTACCCATCTTGCCATGTTTCTATTTTTAGCCTAAGCGATTGCGCTGGGCGCAGTGCTGGAAGCGATCGCTGCTTGACGTGCTGTTTGCATTTTTAGCACAAACTGCTCAAACAAGTAATCTGCATCGTGGGGACCGGGACTAGCCTCTGGGTGATACTGTACAGAAAATACAGGTAGAGACTTGTGACGTACCCCTGCAACGGTGCGATCGTTTAGGTTGAGGTGACTAACCTCTACAACTGCTGATGGTAATGAATCCGGATCAATAGCAAAACTGTGGTTTTGGCTGGTGATTTCTATTCGCTGTTGTAGACCTGCCGGCTGGTTTAAGCCACGATGCCCAAATTTAAGTTTAAAGGTTTCTGCCCCCAGTGCGTGACCCAATATTTGGTGTCCCATACAAATACCAAATATGGGTTTTTGGCTTTCCAGTAATGCTTTAGCAGTGCTAATGCCTTCTGTGACTGCGGCTGGATCACCTGGGCCGTTGGAGAGAAATATCCCATCTGGATTGTATTTGAGGATTTCTTCTGGTGGTGTATCGGCAGGAACAACTATCACCCGACAACCATAACTGGCTAAACGGCGTAAGATATTACGTTTTACACCAAAGTCAAGGGCAACAACGGTGAAAGTTTCGCCAATTTTAGCAACTCCCTCTGGGTTAAATTCCCAAGCAGCAGTGGTGGCTTGGGACCATTCATAAGCTGCTGGGGTGGTGACTTCCCTGACCAAATTTAATCCTGTCATGTTAGGAGCTGCTTGCACCAATTCTAATAATTCTGCTTCATCTGTGATGGAGGTAGAAATACCACCGTTCATGGCACCATACATCCGAATTTTGCGGGTAAGGGCGCGGGTGTCGATGCCGAAGATACCGGGGATTTGGTGTTGTTTGAGGTAGTCGGGTAGAGATTGTGTAGAGCGCCAGTTACTGGGTTTGTGACAGATGTTGCGAGCGATCGCACCTCTGACATGAGGTTTGTCTGATTCCTCGTCTTCGGGATTAACACCAGTATTCCCCAATTCAGGATAGGTAAAAATGACAATTTGACCGCTATAACTAGGATCAGTTAAAACTTCTTGATATCCAGTCATACCAGTGTTAAACACAACTTCCCCGATGGCGGTTCCCACAGCACCGAAAGACCAACCGTGATAAGTTGTTCCATCTGCTAAGACAAGTAAAGCTGGTATTGGTTCAGATAAAGACATAAATAATTAGGGAATAGGAGTTCAGGAGTTCAGGAGTCAGGAGTCAGGAGTCAGGAGTCAGGAGTCAGGAGTCAGGAGTCAGGAGGCAGGAGTCAGAAGGCAGAAGGATAAGAAGACAGAAGGCAGGAGGCAGAAGACAGAAGGATAAGAAGACAGAAGGATAAGAAGAAAATATTTCCCCCTGCTCCCCTGCTCCCCTGCTCCCCTGCTCCCCTGCTCCCCTGCTCCCCTGCTCCCCTGCTCCCCTGCTCCCCTGCTCCCCTGCTCCCCTGCTCCCCTGCCTCCTGCGACTGTTTATTATCCCATGAGTTCAGTGTTTTAGGCTTGGGCGGCAGTTAATTAAAAATTAAATAATCAACATTAAGCCTGGAGCATCTTTAATTCATTGGGGACGCTACACTTGGAAAGAGCAGCCAGGGCGGTTAAAACATTCACTATGCTTCAATCTTTTTTATCCCGTGCAGCCCTAATTTTTCTCTCTGGTAGTCTAGCAGTTTTGAGTGTTGCCTGTGGTGACAACAAACAGACTGCTGGTAATCATGAATCTGTGTCTGTTGGCAATTTGGCAGCGATACGGCCGCCGAATCAGAAGCTAGGGACACCATCTGCAAGCCTAAAACCGCAGCCACAAAAGGAGTCGGCTACTGAACCAAGTGCTTTGGAATTGGCGCTTGATAAAGCTCTTGGTGGTTCGAGTATCAGTCAATCTGCTCAATCTCCAGATGATTGGAATTTGGTGGTGAATAAGTTTCAGGATGCGATCGCTCTCATGCAACAGGTACAACCAGACAGCCCCAATTTTCCCTTTGCTCAAAGAAAAATTGCTGAATACCAGGATCAAATTAAATTAGCACGACAGAAAGCTGAACCCGGTAATTTGGCATCTCCAGTTACTAAACAGCCCCAGGTGGTTGTTGCTGTTCCCCAACCAAAACCGCCCAAATTACAACGTTATTCCACTCCCTACCCTAGTAGACAAACACAACCACTACCGCCACCAAAACCTGTTTTCCCTTCTTCGGAAGCTGTCGCTGATAATAATGTGGTCTTTATTGCCCCGATTAAGCGGCGAGTTGGTGGTACACCAATTGTGGAAGTTACTTTTAATGGTCGGCAACGATTTGAGATGATTGTGGATACGGGGGCTAGTGGGACGGTGATTACTCAAGAAATAGCCAGTGCTTTGGGTGTGGTGCCGGTGGGAAAAGCCAAAGCCAATACTGTTAGTTCCAAAGCTGTGGAATTCCCTGTGGGCTATCTGGAGTCGATGGAAGTTGGTGGAGTAATGGCGAATAAAGTTCCTGTGGCGATCGCAGGTGCAGAATTAGAAACAGGATTGTTAGGACATGACTTTTTTGGCAACTACGACGTTACCATCAAGCGCAATGTCGTAGAATTTCGTCCCCAACACCACTCAGAAACTAATCCCGCAGGAATTCAACTAACTGTTCCAACTTTCTCCAAGAGCTACCGCTTTGTAAAATTTCCCTAGCTAAACTCACGCCTTGAGCATGGTTAAATAAGGGAACTACACCCGCTACTTGCAACGCCAAAGCAGCATTTAGCGCCACTGCATCCTGTTGTGCCTGAGTTCCCTTACCTTGCAGCACGTTCTTGAGAATTTCGGCATTCTCCTGAACATCTCCACCCTTCAACGCTGTGATAGACGCTGGTGTTACACCTGCCTCTTGGGGATTAATGGTGGTTAACTGCACTTCACCATCAGCTAATACAGCCAAGTCTGTAATATCACCTAACCCCGCTTCATCTAATTTTTCTCTGCCATGTAAAACGATCGCCTTCTGTGTTCCCAATTGATTTAATGCTTGGGCAATTGTTTCTATCAAATTGGGATCAAACACTCCAATTACCTGGCCAGTGGGACGCAAAGGATTTACCAATGGACCAAGTAAATTAAATACTGTTCTTACCTTCAAATTTCTCCGTAATGGTGCAACTGCTTTCAGGGCTGGATGCCAGCCAGGAGCAAATAAAAACGTAATTCCCACTTCTTGAACTGCTGCTTGTACCTTGTCACTAGCAGCATTTAAGTTAACACCTAAAGCTTCTAAAACATCCGCACTTCCCGTTAAACTAGAGGCAGAACGACTACCATGTTTAGCTACGAGTACACCAGCAGCCGCAGTCACAAAAGCCACCGCTGTAGAAATATTAAACGTTGAAGCCCCATCTCCACCAGTACCACAGGTATCAACTAGGGGAATTTGGGATTGGGCTTGAGTTGTTTGTATGGAAAGAGATTTTAAAACTTCCGCCATACCTGTCAACTCTTGTGCAGAAACGCCTTTGAAGTTCAAGGCCATTAAAATTGCCCCTGATAATTCTGGGGGGACGGCTTCATTGATCCATCCTTGCATCAATTCTGCTGCTTGGGTTCGAGATAACGATTGACGGTCTAATAATTGTTGTAGCAGAATAGACCAATTAACAGTAGCTGGGGAAGTAGTCATAGCTTATACAATCTTGAATTTTAGATTTTGGATTTTGGCCGTTTGGCGAAGCCTCTGTCAAACAACTTTGGATTGTGAAACACTTACTGCATTAGCCATCCTACCGAAAAAGGGGAAACAATTTTCAGCAAAACTAACCACGAAGGCACTTTCGCGAAGAATTTCTTACAGATAGGATAGGAAGAAAAGAGGGTTTGAGAGAGTTTAGGTTTAAGTTCTGAATTACATAAGGAAATATTTATTTTTAAGGGGTAAAAGTGCGGAAAAATTCTGTTATAAAGTTAATATTATCAGCACGACAAATAAATTTATATAAAGCGTTTCAAGAACATTTTCAAAATTTGCCTGATGTCGAAATATTTAATGGCTATTTTCAAGATTTATCAGAATTTGATTGTATGGTTAGTGCTGCCAACTCTTTTGGTTTGATGGATGGTGGTGTTGATCTGGGAATTATTAACTTTTTTGGACAAGAGTTAATGCACAGAGTTCAACAACGCATTCTGAGTGAATATTTAGGAGAACAACCAGTTGGTACATCAATGATTGTAGAAACTAATCATCCTCAACACCCATTTATAGCCCATACACCAACAATGCGAATACCTATGAAAATAGCATCTACAGATAACGTTTATTTAGCTATGTGGGCAATGCTTTTGGCTGTGAGAAAGCATAATCAAAATAGTGAAAAACTTATCAAAATTGTAGTATGTCCTGGCTTGGGAACAGGAACAGGTAAAGTTCCCTATTTTGAAGCAGCAAGACAAATGTCTTTAGCGTATAAAAATTTTCTCAATCCTCCTCACCATATTACTTGGGATTGGGCTGGAGCTAGACAAGGAGAGATAATTTATGGTGGAGATATGGGATTTAAATTAAACTATGAAACAAATTCATAGGCAAAAGGTAAGAATTCAGATAGAGCAATAAGATCCCCGATTTCTGACATCAATTGATAATTTGTGGACACAATAAACAAAAGAAGTCGGGATCTGGGTATGAACGAGTTCTACAGATGAATACTTGCTGCACAAGTAATAAGTAATTGTTCTCTCCATCTCCCCATTTTTAATTATGATGCTAGATTTAGAACGATTTTATCAGGCTTGTAATCCGAGCAAACCGCTAATGCTAGAAAATGCTGCGGATCGTCTGTATTATATTGATTTTGCCTCGGTGCGTGGTGGTAAAATTATTGAGGCTTTGCTGCGAACTATTACCAAAATTTCACCGAATATTCCCACCTGTCAGTTATTTACAGGACACCTGGGTTGTGGTAAGTCTACGGAGTTGTTACGTCTGAAAGCAGAATTGGAGGAGCAACAATTTCAGGTAGTATATTTTGAGTCTACTCGTGTCTTAGAAATGGCTGATGTGGATGTGACTGATATTCTTTTGGCTATTGCTGGTCAAGTGAGTGAAAGTCTGGAAGCTATGAAAATCAGCCTCAAACCCCGCTATTTTGCGAAATTGTTTACTGAGGTGGTGGATTTTCTCCAAACACCGATAGATGTGGGGGTAGAAGCAGAATTATCGGTTGGTATTGCGAAAATTACGGCAAAAACCAAAGAAAGTCCTCAGTTACGACGACGGTTAAGGGACTATTTAGAACCACGGACAGAAAATATTTTACTTTCCATCAATCAAGAACTTTTAGAACGTGCTAATACTGAACTCAAGGCTAAGGGTAAAAAGGGATTAGTCGTTATTGTTGATAATTTAGATCGAGTGTCATCTTTTAGACCTATACCTTCGGGTAAGTCTCTGCCAGAATACTTGTTTATTGAACGAGGTGAGCAGTTACGGAAACTAAATTGTCATCTTGTTTACACTATTCCCTTGTCTTTAACTTTTTCTAATGATAGCGCCGAACTGCAACATCGTTTGGGTGGTGGAGTTGCACCAAAAGTATTACCCATGATACCTGTGTTACTGCGTTCTGGGGAAATTTACACAGAAGGATTGGAATTAATGCGGCAAATGGTCTTAGCTAGGGCTTTTCCTGACATTTTGCCGAGCGATCGCTTAAACTTAATTACAGAACTATTTGATCACCAAGAAACCTTAGACCGCTTATGTTTAATCAGTGGTGGTCACGTTCGTGATTTATTAGGATTACTATTTGATTGTTTGCGAGAACAAGATCCTCCCTTTGATAGAGAATGTTTAGAATTGGTAATTCAAAGACAAAGAGACTATCGTGCTAATGCTATTGAACCCCATGAATGGGAATTAATCTTTCAAGTAATGCGCGAACAAAGAGTAAAAGGAGATATTGAATACTATACATTATTACGCAGTTTGTTTATCTTTGAATATCGCGATCGCCTGGGAGCTTGGTTTGGTATTAACCCGGTCTTAGCAGAAACTCAAAACTTTAAATCATGGTTCAAAGAAACACACCAATAGATATTGATATTGCTAATGATCGTGCCTTACGCAGTTTAGTTAGGGCAATCTCTCTTTCTCATGGGGAATTTTCTGTGGTTTTGGTGTGTTGTAATTATGGAAGTTTGCGGGATTCAATCCTGCAAAAACTCATGGAAATTCTGGATGAATCTGACAAAATTCAAAAAGTATTATTGAAATCCAATTCTAATAGTCTTTATACAAGTATTCATGTACAAAAACAAATTCAGCAACCGACAGCATTAATGATTGTGGGTTTGGAATCGGTCGAAAGACTCGATGAACTGCTAATTTCTATTAATCAAATCCGTGATGAATTTCGCAAACGTCACCCATTTCCAATGGTAATCTGGGTAAATGAGGAAGTATTGCAAAAGGTAGTAAAATTAGCACCAGATTTTGCTAGTTGGGCAGCAACACCAATAAAATTTGCAATGAATTCTAGTGCATTGTTAAATTTTTTGCGTCAGGAAACAGACTCTTTATTTGCACTAGCTTTACATAACGAAAATCCTCAAAATCACCAAATTAAAACTGAATACTTTACCATAGAACAAGTATGGTTACGTAGTCATGAACTGCACTTCGCTATTAAAGATTTAGAAAATCGGGGTATTAATTTAGAACCGGAATTAAATGCTAGTTTACAATTTGTTTTTGGTCTAGATGATTATATTAGTGACCGCATTAATTTAGCTTTAAATCATTTTCGCCAAAGTTTACTATTTTGGTATCAGCATCAAGAAGGAAGAGAAGAAACACAAATTACTGGGGAATGGGATCGAGGCAGAATTTTAGAATGGGATAATCTGACTCCATCACCTCATATTCCCTCACTACTAACTCCTAACCTCCTCAAAAAAGGAGTTTTATTACTTTATATTGGTCTATGTTATTGTCGTCTCACTGAACAAAATCAAACAGCAAGTTATTTACATTGGCAGTCTGCTAACAATTATTTTCAACAATGTTTATATACTTTTCACATAGCTGGAAGAACAGATTTAGTTGCTGAATTTATTGGACAACTAGCAGATGTTTTGCAAAGTTTGGAAGCATGGTCAGAATTACAAATTGTTGCAGAAAAAGCTTTGGAATTGCATCAAAGTTATGGTAGTCAAATTCAACTAGCTTGTGATTATGGTTTTTTGGCACAGGTAGCTGTACAACAATCCAGATGGATACAAGCAAGCATTTTGGCACATATCGCATTACTAAAATTAGGGGAAGCACAAAAACAAAGTGATCCTTATAAATGTTTATTTCCTTTATTATTAGGGCAAATTTATTATTTAACTTTAGCTAAAGCCCAAAAACAATTAAGTGAAAAAAAAGTATCCCAGGAATATTTAGAAAAAGCCAAAACAGAACTACTAGCATCTTTAGAAAACAGTGAACATCAATATGATGCCCATCGTTATATTCGCTTATTAAGAACTTTGCGATCGCTCTATTTTGAAGCGGGGTGTTATCTGGAAGCTTATCTAATTAAACAAAAACGTTGTTCTGTGGAACAGCAGTATGGTTTCCGTGCTTTTATCGGTGCTGGACGCTTACAACCCCAGAGAAAAGTTACCAATCCTGCTGTCATGTCTGCATCGGGAAATAGTAGTATTGCTTTAGAAATTGCCGCTTCCGGTCGGGAAGGTGATATTAATAATTTAATTGACAGAATTAGCCGTGCTAACTATAAATTGATCGTCATTCATGGGCCATCTGGTGTGGGTAAAAGTTCTACCGTCACCGCTGGCTTAATACCAGCATTACAAAACCGCACCATAGGTGATCAAATTGCTTTACCTGTAATCTTACAAGTTTATACTGATTGGGTGCGGGAATTAGGAAAATCTTTAACAGAAGCCATATTCCAACATCAAGCTGCTGCTGTGACACCAGAAACTCTTCCTTGTCTAGAGATACCAATTACTATTGAGGACATTCTGCAAAAATTACGCGAAAATGCAAACCATCACTTGATTACCGTTTTAATTTTTGATCAATTTGAAGAATTTTTCTTTGGACACACAGACCGTAATCAGAAACAAGCCTTTGATAGCTTTATTAGTGATTGTCTGAATATATCCTTTGTGAAAATTATTTTATCTCTGCGTGAAGATTATTTACATCGTTTACTAGATTTCAAACATCTTTCTTCACTAGAAGCAATTAATCATAATATCCTTGATAAAAATATTCGCTATCAATTAAATAATTTTTCTCCTGAATATACAAAAGCCATTATCCACAAATTAACCGAACGTTCCCAACTGCACTTAGAACCAGCTTTGATTGATGCTTTAGTCCAAGATTTATCAGCAGAGTTGGGAGAAGTGCGTCCCATAGAATTACAAGTAGTTGGCGCACAATTGCAAGATGAACGTATTACAAGTTTATCCCAATATCAACCCCATAGACCTAATAAACTAATTGAAAGATATATCAAAGAATTAATTAAGGAATGTGGTAAAGAAAATGAACGTGCTGCTTTAATTATTTTGTATTTATTGACAGATGAAAGTAATCAAAGACCCTTTAAGACCAAAGCAGAATTATCAGCGGAATTAGCAGAATTAGAAGATTCTAATCAATTAGAATTAATTTTAAATATTTTAGTCAGTTCTGGTTTAGTTGTATTATTCCCAGATGTTCCCGAACGCTATCAACTTATTCATGATTATTTAGTCAACCTAATTCGTTATCTACAACAACAAGAATCCAGTTTACAAGCCCAACTAGATCAATTACGTGATAAAGTCGAAAATAGTCAACAAGAAATTGAACGTCTGCAAAGTGAATTGAGGCAAAAAAAACAGCAAGCTACATTAGTCGATACTCAACGTCAGCAGGGAGTAGACTTACTCACCGAATTACGAGAATTACGCAAGCGAGAAGAACTGAGTCAATTAGAAATTGAACATTTACGTGGAGAACTCAAAGAAAAAGAATTAACTGCCCAACTAGCAGAAAGTCAAGAAAAACAACGGTTAAGTGAAGCGAGATTAAATCGCACTTTAAAGATTTCTCTGGCTGCTTCTGTCGTTGCTATTCTTGGTTTAACTATCTCTGTTATTACTTCTATAAATAGTGAAATTAAAACTCTCAGTGCCTCTAGTGAAACTCTCTTTGCTTCCCAAAAAGGTATTGATGCCCTCAAAGATAGTTTAAAAGCGGGGAAAAAATTAAAACAGACTATTTGGGTAGATGCTAATACTAGAGAACAGGTGTTAACAGCCCTATACCAAGCAGTTTATGGAGTCAAAGAACGTAATCGCTTGGAAGGACATTTATCTGGAGTCAATAGTGTTAATTTTAGTCCAGATAATTCTTTAATAGCCTCAGCTAGTGCTGATACAACTATTAAACTCTGGCATCTTGATGGTAGTTTGATGAAAAATTTGTCAGGACATACAGATGTAGTTAATAGTGTCAGTTTTAGCCCTGATAGTAAAATTATTATTTCTGCTAGTCAGGATAAAACTGTGAAACTTTGGAATCACAAAGGGGAAGTATTAAATACTTTTGTTGGTCATACATCTGTAGTCAATAGTGCTATTTTTAGCCCGGATAATCAAATTATTGCTTCTGCTAGTACCGACAAAACTATAAAATTATGGAGTCGGGATGGTAAATTACTTAAAACCTTGACAGGTCATAATGGTGCAGTTTTAGGTTTAGCTTGGTCTTCGGATAGTGAAATTTTGGCTTCAGCAAGTGCTGATCATACAGTTAAATTGTGGAGTCGGGACGGTAAACTTTTAAATACATTAGTTGGATGTGAAGATGCAGTTAAAAGTGTAGCTTGGTCAACCGATGGTAAAATTATTGCTGCGGCTAGTTTAGACAAAAATATTAAATTGTGGAGTCGGGACGGTAAGTTCTTGAAAACTTTATCAGGCCATACTTCTGGCCTGACCAGTGTGAGTTTTAGTCGAGATGGTCAAACTCTTGCTTCTGCAAGTACCGATGAAACAGTGAAGCTTTGGAGTTTGGATGGTGCTTTACTGGGAACTCTCAAAGGACATAATAGCTGGGTGAATAGTGTTAATTTTAGCCCTGATGGTCGTACTCTAGCTTCTGCTAGTCGGGATAAAACCATTAAAATTTGGCGTTGGGATGATGTTTTGTTGCGAAATTCTCAAGCTGATTTTGATTGGGTGACTAGTATCAGTTTTAGCCCTAATGGTCGTATTTTAGCGGCTGCCAATCGGAATAAAACTGTAAAATTATGGAGTCGAGATGGTAAATTACTTAAAACTTTGACAGGCCATAGGGATCAAGTTTGGGGTGTAGCTTGGTCAACTGATGGTAAAACTATTGCTTCTGCTAGTAAGGATAAAACAGTTAAACTTTGGAATCAGGAAGGGACGATAATTAATACTCTGTACGGTCATCAGGACACGGTTTTAGCTGTGGCTTGGTCAACAGATGGTAAAATTATTGCCTCTGCTAGTAAGGATAAAACAGTTAAAATTTGGAGTCGAGAAGGTAAGTTACTCTCTACTTTAAATGGTCATACTGATGCTGTTAACTGGGTAGCGTTTAGCCCTGATGGTAAGTTATTAGCATCTGCTAGTGATGACAAGGTAGTTAAGGTTTGGAGTAAAAATGGTACATTGAAATATGATTTAAATGGACACACTCGGTCAGTGAATGGTGTGGCTTGGTCTCCTAATGGTCAGACGATCGCTACTGTTAGTATTGATAGTACGGTAAAACTTTGGAATCGTGATGGTAGTTTCCGTAAACAGCTATCTGGAAATGGTGATAGTTTTATCAGTGTGAGTTTTAGTCCTGATGGTAATATTTTAGCTGTTAATAGCGATGATAAAATTAGGCTTTGGAGTCAGGATGGAACTTTGTTGATGGTTTTAAAGGGTGAGAAGGATGAGTTAAGCAGTATTAGTTTTAGTCCTGATGGTAAAACTTTGGCTGCTGGTTCTGGTAATAGAACAGTAATTTTACGCAGCTTGTCTGAGATTAAGCTGGATTTTTTAATCAAACAAGGCTGCGGATTACTAAAAGATTATTTACAGAATAATCCTAAAACGGTGGCAAGCGATCGCTCTTTGTGCAGTCATGGATTGTAACTTTACTTGCTGGTTAGGTGGTTAGCGACCTCTTCCAACGTTTGAACCAAATTTTCCAAAGTGTCTATGTTCGATTTGTCTTCATTGGAATCACTCTTATCAGTAGAAGCTTGAGATTGGTTCTGAGTATCATTTTGGTCGATAAGCTGCATAAATTTTGACCCCTAGAGTGATTAACATGATTGAACTTGATGGGATCATCATAAATCACATACGGATGAAAATACTTACGTAAGATAGTTTTTTATGTAATTTTTAAGGTAAACCTCAGTAACTTCACTATTACTTTACAAATTATACTCAGAATAGGAGGCAGAAGGCAGAAGGCAAAAGGCAGAAGGCAGAAGGCAGAAGGATAAGAAGAAAAGATTTCCCCCCTGCCCCTCTGCTCCCCTGCTCCTCTGCTCCCCTGCTCCTCTGCTCCCCTGCTCCCCTGCTCCCCATCTCCCCTGCCTTGCCCCAACGACAATTTTTAACGTCAACCTACTTACTGTGTTGGTAATTTTGGTTGTTCTGCTGAGTATTTAGCCACTAAAGCGGAAATTGATGGGTTATACAAACGCAGATAGTTCCAGTAGTTACCTAATACTTGCCTGACGTAATTTCTAGTTTCACCAAAGGGAATTTCTTCTACAAACTCATCTGGGTCTTGTTTGGGTATGGTTTGCAGCCATTTGGCAACGTTACCTGGGCCTGCATTGTAACTAGCGATCGCTAACATGGAATTATTACCATATTGCTGATGAGTATGATCCAAATACCATGTACCCAGCATGATGTTATCATTGGGGTTTTCCAAATCAATGGTTTTCATATCCACATTGATTTGTGGGGCTATCCAAGCCGCTGTACTGGGCATTACCTGCATTAACCCAGTTGCACCCACTACAGATTTAATTTTGGGCTGAAACATCGACTCCTGCCGCATCAAAGCTGTCACTAGAAGAGGATTCATTCGACGTGCTGTAGACCATTTGGCAATCTCTTGGAAATAGGGGAAAGGATAGCGGGCTTGCCAATAAGTAATTTGTTTACTTAAAGCTGCATATTCCTCTTGTTCAGCGGGTGTTTCCCGATCTTCCAATTTAGATATCTTGGCAATACCAGAGAGATTTTCACCCTTGGCTAACCGCATCAATCCTTCCGTAAATTGTTCGGCTACAGTCGGTTGGCTTTTGTTCTTAAATGCTGTTTCCCACTCAAACCAAGCATCTCGGTCTTGTCCCAATAAATACAACTCTTTAAAAGCATCTGACCCCGCTGTTGGTACAGGACGTTGCGGTGGAATAATTTCCGGGTTCATCAACCGCAGATTATTAAAATCACCGACATCCAAACCTAAAATGCTGGCAGAACGCCATGCATAATAAGATTGGGGAAATTGGCTAAGTACGTATTTGTAAGCATTTTGGGCTTCCTGTTGTTTTCCCAACATATTTGCCCATTTACCTACCCAAAAACTTGCTCTGGGTGCCAAAATACTTTTAGGATTTTCTGTAGCAATTGGTTGCGCCCATTGCCATGCACCTACGTAATCTCTAGATTTAGCTCTATTGAGGGCTGTTTTCCAACGATATTCTGCTGCTTCTTCAGAGTTGCTGTACCTACCTAACAGTAATTTCCAAACTGTATTAGCTGATTGGTTATCTTTGAGAGTTTCCAATAATTGGGCTTTTTGTACCAGTGCGGTAGGTGCTTGTTTAGGAAACTTATTAATAATTTGGTCAAGGTAAGGTAATGCAGCTTTACCTGGAGCGATTTCTGCTAATCTTAATAGGGCTGTTCCTGTTTCTTCGGCAGTGGGAAATTGTTGTACCTGTTGTTTATAAAGAACTACTGCTTGATCGCGCTTTTTATCTAATTGCAATCCTCTGGCCGTGCGGTACAAATTTTTTGCTGTTTTTGGCGCTTTAGCATAAGCCGTAGCCGCTTTGGTAAATTGATTATTGTCCCAATATACTGAACCAATTAATTCCCAATCTGCTGGTGTGAGTTGAGGCTGTTTCACCAGCTGATCTAAAATTCCCACAATTCCCGGCTCATCAGCAGCGTATTTGGCTAAGATTAATTGTAACTTGGGTTGATTGGGATTATCTTGTAGGCGTTTGCGGATAATTTCCCAAGTGAGGGGATGGGAAGGAAATTGTGCGATCGCCTGATCATGTAGTTTTGGTTGTCCAATCAAATATATAGCCTTAACTACCGCAGCTTCTTGGGGATAATCTTTCACAACCTTTTGCCGCAGATCCGAAGCCTTACCCTTCTCACCCAGAATATCTTGCGCCTGGGCTTGTTTGAGCAAAATATAAGCTGCCAAAACAGGATACTCTTTCTCCAGCCCTTCCAGTAAACTTAGTGCTTTTTCCCCTTGGTCAGTTTCAATGTAATCACTTGCCAACAAATAACGGGCTCGTTCCTTATCAGGAGAACTGCCTTTCTCAGTAATTTCAATGAGTTTTGCTGTTCTTTCCGGTAAAGATTGAGATACTAAACCAAATACAATTGAATTGGTCTTATTCGATTCAGATAATTGCTCTGGCTTATTCTGACTCAAATTTAACCATTTACTTAGGGTTTTTCCAGCTTGTGGGGCTGATACCATACCCCCGACTAAAAAGGCACATAGTCCTGCACCAGCAATCAGATAAATTTGCTTGTTTTGTAGTTTCTTCAGCATGGATACTTGCTGTTAGCCTAGTGTCTCGAAGAGAAAGATTCCGATCAATTTCCTGTCACTCTAACACTACTAGCTGGAAATGTTATCACTTTTGAGTTGTAGATTCGGGATTTTTGGGTCAAAACACCAAATTTAGCAATCAGCAGTAATATCGTGTCCGGATTTGACCTTATTTAATTTGCCATCAACTTTTATAATTCATCTGCAATCTGCTTAATTTGAATGTTTTCCTTTGGTGGTGGGCTGGATAAAAAAGAATATCCTAGTTCAAAACTTTCAGATGACGAATTAACACCCCTATTGGATTGATCCCTTGAGTAATTAGCCGGAAAAGCATTGCCAATCCAAAATCTAATTTAGATAGGATTACTATTTTTGGGTAACAAAGTAAACGAATCACAAAATCCCATAATACTCTTGGTTAAATATTTTTGCTTTTTTTTAGTAGTTTCAGCACTGACTTGATATAACCTTTTTTCTACTAAAAATATTCTGTGTTTAATAATTTTATCACCAGGTTTTGTATAATTAATTTCTTTACCTAAATAATCACCTAAACTAATTTTAGTTTCACTGATTAACGTACCATTCGCATTTTGTAAAGCTGTCTTTTTTCCAGCATCTATAGCTTGCTCTACAAGATTATTACGTTTCAATATCTCAATGTAATCTTCTGGATAATCAATATAAGAAACTGTATATTTCACTTCATCTTGTGGACGTTCAACTGTAAATATATTTACCTCAACCGCACCATTTTTAGTATTAACTTTTTGTTGGGATTGTATCGGTGTACCAGGCATTAAAATACTGAATCCACCTGCTGGGGAATAAAATCTCTTCCAAATAGATTGAGCGATTTTTAGCGCCTGATTAGCTGATGTTGGTGGAATGATTGTGATGTATCCACTTAATAAAATAACCACTGCAAGAGAGCAAGGTAAAAATCTGGCTTTCATTATGGTTTAAGGATTTATGTTATGAGATGCCAAAAATGAATAAATCGTGGGTAAGTGAGTAATAAGTCATTAGTAATTGGAAAAAACTTTTGACTCTTGCCTTCCCTGTTACCTATTACCTATCTTGAGATATTGGATTTACCGTCAAAATTCATTTGACAGGCGACAAGAACAGCATGGCGTAAATAGAGTAACCATTTACAATAAACGAAAAGCTTACTCCATAAGATTTTTGACTTTTGGCTTCTGCCTTGCGGTACTGGTAAAATAGGTTAACTAATCAACTTCCATCTTTGCAGAAGTTTAGTATTTTCCGGTGTCAACAACTTTTGAAGATTTTCAATTTCATTCAGAATTTGAATTTCGCGGGCGCATTCTTCTTGTAACACCATCAGATAACGTGCGCTATCTTCCTCTGATTGCGCTTGCTTAAGCATATAAATTGCCATGTTGATATTAGAAAGAGGATTGCGTAAATCTTCTGTGATTTTGGACAGTAATTCAGCTTGTAATGATGATATTTTTGCAGTTTCGTCCAGTTTTTGTTGAGTTGTGTGAACTTCTTTTTCGAGAGTTTTTTTGTGTTTGCCTTGCTCTATATATTGTTGATTGAAGGTTTCCCTCCGTTCTAAGCGGGTAGCGATCGCTCGCAAGAGTTCATTTGTCTCAAAGGGTTTTGTTAAATAATCATCGGCTCCAAGTTCCATTCCATACCGTTGATCAAGTCGATCAGCTTTAGCAGTAAGGAAAATAATCGGGATCATGGCAGTGATTTTATCTTCACGTAAACTGGACAATACACCATAACCATCTAATCCAGGAAGCATGACATCACACAAAATTAAATCTGGAAGTTGATTTTTGGCTGTCTCTGCTCCAATTTGACCATCAGCAGCAGTAATGGTTTCATAGCCACTCTGCTCTAATATGAGCTGAAGGTTATTGCGAATTTGGGTCTCGTCTTCAATTATTAAAATCTTTTTCATCGAAATAGCAATATTTTCAAGTATGTATATATTTGTGATCAACAATATTTTATTATCTATTGAACCCATCTTTCCTGGTTTTGAACATTAATATACATTTTTTCTTTGATCTAGCACCGCAGGGCGGAAATCAAAAGTCAAAAGTCAAAAGTCAAAAGTCAAAAAACTTATTCTATAGGCCTTTCATTGACTTGGAATAGTTGGGTTATTTACGCCGCGCTGTACTAGTACCTTACTCCATAAATAGAGCAATTCCTTAGCATAGACACAAAGCTTACAAGTTAAGCTTTGTATCTTCTCTTTTTCACAAATACAATTTACGCTTTAACGGGGATATGGCTTGTAAAGTTTAGCTTCTGCCTGAAGGTGCAGATTAGAAAACTCTGTTAAGAGTTCCTTGTTTAAATTTTAAATTTTAATTTTTAAATTTTAATTTCGCTTTGCGTTACCACCCTAGCATTTGTGCTGATCTCGACGCTAAATATTGCACCAGTCGGGTAATTATTTTCCACAGTTATTTGCCCACCATGAGCTTCAACCACCATTTTACAAAATGCCAGACCCAAACCAGTTTGGTTAATACCCTGAACAACATTTCCTATTTCATACTTCTGGAAAATCATATCTCGTAGTTCTTCACTCACTCCTGTGCCTGTGTCAATCACCTGAATCTTAACTTCGTTAGGCAAGGGATAATTTGCTTTTAAGATGATTTGACTATTACTCGGTGAAAACTTAATAGCATTGGATATAAGATTATCTAAAACTCTTCTAAAGAGTGCTGAATCTAAACTCACACTACCACCAGGCGCGGGCAAATCCCCTATCAGTTTGATGTTATTCTGCGCTGCTAACAACTCGAAATCTGTTAGCACAGAAGTACACATCTGATACAAATCAACTTCTTTTTGGTATAGCTGCATCCTGCCATATTCCAACTTGGCCATAAACAGCAAATCGTTAATCATAGATTGCAGTTGTCGTGAACCAATAATAATTTGGTCAAGTTTGGATAGCTGACTTTCTGATGATAATTTGGGGAATTTGAGAATTTCCGCACACAGTACAATATTGGTTAATGGATTACGCAGATCATGCACAATCATGTTTACCATATCTTCTCGCAAATGTATGAGTTCTTGAAGGTTGTCATACTGTCGCTTCAAGCGCAACATCGAGCGAATTCTTGCTTGCAATTCAGTTTTATTGACAGGTTTGCTGATAAAATCATCAGCACCAGCAGCTAGGCACATCCCTAAATCTTCTTTAGAATTGAGGGCTGTCACCATGATGATGGGAATATGCTGCCATTGGAGATGATTTTTAATTTTTTTGCAAACCTCAACGCCATCCATATCTGGCATCATTACATCTAATAAAATCAAATCTGGTTGCATGACACTCATGCGTTCTAGAGCTTTGATTCCACTGGAAGCATAGTTAATATGATATTGCTCATGGAGTAGTAAAGCTTCTATGACATCAAAGTTATCTGGTTCGTCATCAATAACAAGAATTGAAATTGGTTTATCCATCTTTATATTCCCTTTATATTCCCTGTATATTCCCTTTATAGTCTTGTGATTTATCCAAAAAACTTTGAATTGTATCGACTAATTGCTTGAGTCTGACAGGCTTAGATAAATATTCATTAATTCCAGCCTGAATACATTGTTCCCTATCTCCAGGCATAGCTAACGCAGTAAGGGCAATAATGGGAATATTTTCTAAAGATTTATTTGCACGAATTTGACGGCTGGCTTCTAAACCGTCCATTCCTGGCATCTGAATATCCATTAATATCAACTGAGGTGTTTGGGTTTGGGCTAGTGTAATAGCCTCTGTAACACTTCTAGCCACTAGCAAGCGATAGCCGCGACTAATGAGATAATCTGAAACTGTACTAATATTCGCTTCGTTATCTTCCACCAAAAGAATTAAGGCATTAGCGTTCACAGGTCTGGTATTAGATATTAGCCTTGAATAATGATGTTCATTCTCATCTCTTGTTGGACTCTGGTTATCAGTAGTTAAAAGCTGTTGAGGTGCAGGTTGATAAGGTAACTTGACGGTAAAACAGCTGCCTTGACCAAGTGTGCTTTCAACGCTGATGCTGCCACCATGTAATTCTGTAATTTGTTTAACCAAAGCTAAACCTAAACCTGTTCCACTGTATTGGCGATTTAGTTTTGTATCAATTTGGACAAAATATTGAAACAATTTGTGGATATTTTCTGGAGCAATACCAATGCCTGTATCCATAACGGAAAACTGAATAGCGGTGGTTTGATTGACTTGAGTCCAAGCTGGTTCTAGTTTTACTACTAAACTGATATTACCACCTTCAGGTGTAAATTTAATTGCATTGCTTAACAGGTTGGTCAAAACCTGACACATATATCTTTGATCAACATAAATGTCTGCCAACCCTTCTGGAACATTGACTCTGAGATCAAGACCTTTTTGAATTGCCTGTTGACGAACCAGGGTGATACTGGATTGACAAAGGTAAAAAACTGATACAGCTGCTGGATGTAACTGAAGTTTGCCAGAGGCGATTTTTGTGAGGTCAAGAATATCATTAATTAAAGCCAACAAGTGTTTACCACTGCGTTCGATGGTTTCTACTGCACGTCGTTGCTGAGGGTTAATTTCTCCAAATATGTGATCTTGTAGCGCCTCAGCCATCCCTAAAATTGCATTCAGGGGGGTACGTAGTTCATGACTCATGTTGGCGAGAAATTCGTCTTTTGATTTGGTGGCTATTTCTAGTTTTTCGTTAGCTATTGCCAGCTGATCATTACGCTGACGTAAGTCATCTTCCATGCGCTTGCGGTGGCTAATATCTGCACGAATTGCTAGGTATTGTAATGGATTACCTTGCCCATCTAAAAATGGTACAATTGTTGAATATACCCAGTAGTTAGTTCCTGATTTTGTCCGGTTACAAATTTCTCCACGCCACACTTGACCACTGGTAATGGTTGACCACAAATTGGTAAAAAACTGTGGTGGGTGGTAATTAGAATTGACCAAACGATGAGTATTACCAATTAATTCTGTTTGGGAATACTCGGAAATTCGACAGAAGTTTTCATTGGCATAGGTAATAATGCCTTTGGGGTCAGTAATAGCCACAATAGAAGCTTGATCCATAGCATATTTAAAATCAGATAGCTCTTTGAGCGTTTTTTGTAGAGCTTCGTCTGACTGCTTTTGGTGGGTAATATCTTTGGCAATGCCTACAAACCCAGTAATATTGTTTTGGGCATCTCGTAAAGCTGTTACAGATAGAAGCACGGGAAATCGAGAACCATCTTTGCGAATGTATGGCCATTCTTCTTCATTAACAACTCCTTCCCTGGCTTTGATTGTAAATACTTCAAAATCAGGAGCAATTGGTCTACCTAGTTCCTGAGAAAGAGTAATTGCTCGTTGCTGTAATTTTTCTGGGTCATGAATCAGTGCTGGTGTATGGATACCAATTACTTCTTCTGGTTTATACCCTAATTTAGTTTGGGCAGCCGCATTAAAAGTTTGAATAATGCCATCTACAGATGTGGAAATAATCGAATAGTCAACTCCATCTAAAATTGCTGTTTGTAATTGAGTGACACAGAGTAAATTCTTTTCTGTCTGTTTACGTTCAGTAATATCTTTTTGTATAAGTAATATATATTCTGGCTGGCTTTCTGTGTTATAAACTATAGAAGCAGAACAATTCAGAATGTGGATGCTGCCATTTTTGGAAATAAACTCCACTTCTTTTTCATCTGTTCCATTCGCCAATAAAATGGGGATTCTATCTATAATTAGTTGTTGGGATGGGAGCGAGTAAAAAGATAGATTTTGTTGTCCTATTAATTCGTTTTCACTATAGCCAGATTTTTCGAGTACTGCTCTATTTACCTCTAGAATAATGCCATTCATGTCCAGGAGGTAAATAAAATCAGGAGCAGCTGTAAACAGAGTGAGAAATCTCTGTTCGCTTTGCTGGAGTGCTAATGTGCGTTCCTTTACTCTAGTTGCTAGTTTTTGATTGAGTGCTTTTAAAGAGGCTTCTGCTATTTTCCGATCATTTATGTCTTGGAGGACGACAATAAAATGTTTTGGTTTACCAGTAGAACTTCTTAATAAGGTGACGGTTAAATTCCCCCAGACTACTGTTCCGTCTTTACGAATGTAGCGTGTTTCTCGATTAATGGTTTGAATTTCACCGGACAGTAGTTTTTTGATACCTTCTACATCTGCTGCTAAATCTTCAGGATGGGTGATGCTTTGATAATTCAGGGATAGTAGTTCAGCTTCTGAATAACCTAAAATTTGACAGTAGCTCTGATTGACTAGCAGAAATTGTCCATCTAATGCTGTATGGCTCATGCCTACGGCAGCTTGCTCAAAGGTAGTCCGAAATAGTTTTTCGCTTTCTCGTAAAGCTGATTCTGCTTTGAGACGTTCTTGTAATTCAGTTTGAGATTTTTCGTAGGCTTTGGCTTGCTGAATTGCGATCGCTATTTGTACTGCTAATCGCTCTAAAATTTCTAAGTTGGATTCTTCCCATGGAGAATATTTAGCACATTGATGGCCAATTAATAAACCCCATAACTGATGTTCTACCAGAATTGGCACTACTAAATTTGACTTGACCTGATACTGAGCTAACATTTGTTGATAACATTCTGAATAGCCCACTTCATGGACATTAGCCACAGCTAAGTACTGACCTTGGAGATAAAAGCGTGCGGAATTGGCTTGAAAACAGGGATCATCAATTTGATGATAGAGTGATGGAGTCCAACCTGTTGCCACTGATTCGGCTACTACTTTACCGCTATCATGGGTTAGAAACTGGTAAACTAAGACGCGATCGCACTCCAGCAACTTTCGCATTTCCATGACAGATACATCTAAGATTTCCTGTAAATTGAGGGATGAGCGTATCCTTCCAGCTACATCTGCTAATAATCGTTCTTGTTGAGCTTGATATTTCAATTCCTGGGTGCGCTGTTGAACAGCTGTTTCTAGTTCAGCATTACGCCTTTCCAGCAATTCTAGTTTTTCTCTTTCCAGGCGGTTAATTTTTGTTGTTAATAACTTCACCTGTTTGTAAATTTCTGTAGGATTGAGAAGTTGCAATAGGGTGCTTTGGGATAGTATTCCCTGTAATTCCCCTTGATTGCCAGTAACCAGAATATAGCGAATTTGCTTTTGCTCCATCAGCAACCGCGCCGACCACAGCGAATTTTGAGCAGTTAAGGCAAATATTCTTCTACTCATCACAGCTTGCGCTTGGACTTGCTCTAAATCCAGTTTTAAAGTGTGGAATTGTACTACATCTTTAGCAGTGATAATGCCTACAGGTATCAATAAGGGAGAATGGTTTAGAGATAAATTGTGAGATCCTGGATTTTGTTCCTGTTCAGTAACAATTACAACGCTGCTAACGCCATACTTTGCCATCAACTCAATGACACTCAAAAGACTAGCTGTAGTTGTTGCATGGATAACATTTTGCGTCATTACCTCCGCAATTAAACGTAATCTCAGCAACTCGACTGGGCGTAATAATTTACGTAAACTTTCATAAGTGATAAGTCCTATCACCTTGCCATGATCATCTAATAATGGCAAATAACGAATCTGATGTTGTTGTAGTAAATTTAAGGCGACAAATACACTATTAAATTGAGACTTATACAAGGTAATAACGGAACTGGCCATCACCTCACCTATCCTCACTCCTATGAGTGATTTCCTCTCTGCACTCAGCCTGATCAAGTTTTGCTCAGTAAAAAGTCCCACCAAAACGTGATTATCAACAACTAAAACGCAACAGTTGCTGTTTTCTTCAGGTAAAGACGAATCGCTAGGATCAGTATTTTCTGTTAAAGTGCAACTGATTTGCGTTGCACTCATTAATACCAAAACTTCTGTTAACAGTGTCTCGGAAGAAACAATCAATGGGTCGTAAGTAATTGCCTGTTCCAGGTTAAACTGGGTTTTGGCTAAATTAGGGGTCATCCGATTTTGGATTTTGGATTTTGGATTTTGGAAGTTTGTGAGCCTCAGAGGTTCGGAGATCGCAAAGATTTTGGATTCTGAATTATTGATCTAAGTATAACAGTTAAACTAATTATATATTTTATTACAAAATAGAAATCCCTAGCACCGCAGGGCGGAAGTCAAAAGTCAAAAGTCAAAAAACTTATTCTATAGGCCTTTCATTGACTTAGAATGGTTGGTTTATTTACGCCGTGCTGTACTAGTACAAGAGTAACTCCTGACAAGTGTTAAAAGCTATGAAAATTTAGCTGCTGTTAAAAGCTCTTTAATAATGTTTGCTAGGTGCTTGAGGGTGATAGGTTTTGTGAGATAGTCATTGGCTCCAGCTTCCAAACATTTTTCCCGATCACCGGGCATAGCTAAGGCGGTGAGAGCAATAATGGGCAGGTCTGTTTGTGAATAAGAAGATTGGCTGCGAATCTGTTTGATTGCTTCTAAACCATCTACTCCTGGCATTTGAATATCCATCAAAATTAAATTGGGGACTTGAGTTTTGGTAAGGGCGATCGCTTCCTGACCATTTTTTGCCAAGATAATGCGGTATCCTATCGCTTCTAGATAGTTAGAGATAGTAAAAATATTGCCTTCGTTATCTTCTGCCAGCAAAATTAGAGGTGAATACTCAGCCGCTTCTATGGGACAGGAATTGAAATCGGCTGAAGCCTGATTCCCTGACTCTAGGGAACAACTAGAGAGGTTCCCACAGGGTAAATCAACAGTAAAGCAGCTGCCAACACCGAGTTCACTGCTTACTCCTACCTTGCCACCATGTGTTTCCACCAGTCGCTTCACCAGAGACAGACCCAAACCAGTACCAGCATATTGACGGTTTAAGGCGCTATCAATTTGGATGAAGGGTTGAAACAGTTTCTTAATATTTTCAGGAGCAATACCGATACCAGTATCAATTACAGCAATGCGAATGCAATCTCGAAAGGATGTCATCTCTGCCTCAGAAGCAATTCGTTGGCAAGTAACATCTAAGGTGATCTGCCCGCCTTCTGGTGTAAATTTTACGGCATTATTGAGCAAATTGATTAAAACTTGGCGGATGCGTCGTTCATCCAGCATTAAATCTGGTAGATGAGGTTGAATCCTGACCTCAAGCTGGATACGTTTTTGGAAGGCTTGCTGTTTAATAAACGCCAAACTGGATTGACAAAGTGGTTTGATGGCTGTGGAAGTGTAGTGTAATTCCATCTGACCTGCTTCAATTTTGGATAAATCCAGGATGTCGTTAATTAATTCCAACAGGTGTTGTCCGCTGCGCTCGATGGTTTGTAGACCCCGACGTTGTTTCTCATTGATGGTGCCAAATATTTGGTCTTGCATCCCTTCTGACATACCCAAAATGGCGTTGAGGGGGGTGCGTAGTTCATGGCTCATGGTGGCGAGGAACTCATCTTTAAGACGGGTAGCGCGAGCGAGTTCTTCGTTGAAAGCGGCAAGTTGTTTATTGGTCTGCTGCAATTGAGTTTCTGCCAGTTTGCGTTGGCTAATATCTGTCACCCGAACCAGGTTCATTTTTTGACCTGCGACAGTAATTTGCTTGGCGGCCAAGTTGCCCCAAAATGATTTACCTTGAAAGGTTTTGTATTCAATTTCCCGACTCCAAAAGCCGTGCTGCTCCATGTCTTCCGTAATTGCTTGCATCTGTTCGGGGCTAAATTGCTCCTTTTGTAACTCATGTCCTTCAATACCAATGAGGTTGGATTTATTGGTAGCTGCAAACATCTCTACTGCGCGTTGGTTACAATCTATAGTTTTGAGGGTTTCTGCATCGACTAGGAATAGGGCATCAGCGGATTCATTAAAAATTGCCTCTCGCAAATCCCGACTGTGGAGAATTTCAGCTTCTGCTTGTTTGCGATCGCTAATATCGTAGTTAATGCCAATCATCCTGTGGGGTTGCCCTTGGGAATTGCGTTGCAAGAGTCCAAAAGCTTTAATAATGCGAATTGTGCCATTAGGCAATATAGTTCTGAACTCGGTATCTAGTTCTTTATCTTCAGCAATGGCTTGTTGGAAAGTTTCACGGACTGGAACTCTATCATCAGGATGGAGAAGGTTTTCAAATTTTTCTATAGCTCCATAACTGGGGTCAAAACTCGCGCGCGAGACACCGAAGAGTTCATACATCCGCTCATCCCAAAATAGGGAGTCGTTGATCAAATCCAAGTCCCAAATCCCAATTTTTGCCGACTTTACTGCCAACTTCAGACGATCTGAGAGATTGCGGAGTTGTATTTCTGCTTCCTGTAACTTGGCTTCTGATTGTTTGCGCTCAGTAATATCAAAATTAATGCCTATCATCCGTAGAGCTTTTCCCTGTTCGTCACGCTGTAAAAGGGCGTGGGCTTTGATAAACTTGATTGTGCCATCAGGCCAGACAATCCTGAATTCAGGCTTGAAGTCTTTGTCTCCGGCAATGGCTTGTTGGATAGCAGCATGGGTTGAGAGATGATCCTCAGGATGCAAGCTAGTTTCCCAGGCTTGATAAGCACCTTTAAAGTCCCAAGAGTTGATTCCATAGAGTGCATACATTTGGTCATCCCAAACTAGGTAATCGTTGACTATATCCCAGTCCCAGATGCCAATTTGAGCAGACTTGATTGCCAGATCCAATCGGTCTGACAGGTTGCGGAGTGCAACTTCGATTTGTTTTCGTTCACGAAGTGCAATTTGCTGTTCGCTAATATCTAGAATTAATCCATCCCATAAAATATCGCCGTTGGCTTGCTGTTCCGGTTGGGAAACACCCTCAATCCATTTCTGCCGACCGGATGGAGTTATCAATCTTCCTTCCCATGACCATTGCTGTAAGGAATTTGCTGAACGGGTGATCGACTCGTGTAATGAGGGCAAATCTTCTGGGTGAATCAGGTCAAATATGACATTTGCATTTTGTTGAATGGTTGCTGGTTCTATTTCAAATAGTTCTCGACTGCGATCGCTAATATATACAAATTCATAGGAATCATCAGGATGAAGAATATATTGATACATTACTCCAGGAACATTAGTCGCAATCCTCTGAAACCGAGCTTCACTTTGGCGTAATGCGGCTTCTGAGAGTTGACGGACTGTAATATCCCGATCCATGCCACGATAGCCGCGAAATTGTTTATCTGTATCAAAAATAGGTACGGCGCTGGTTTCTAAGGTAATCAATCGCCCATCTTTATGGCAGTTAATATTTTCTAAACATTGAAAGGGAGCTTGAACTGAGACGAATTTCATAAACTCGCTCCTTACTCTTTCCGCTTCTTCTGGTGGCATTAAATCAAAGGGAGTTTTGCCTACAATTTCTTCTGGTGAATATCCCAAAAGGTTAATAATTTGCGGACTACAATATGTGTAAAATCCAAATTCATTCACTTCCCACACCCAATCACTAGAGGTTTCCACAAGATTACGGAAGCGTTCTTTGCTTTGTTGCAGTTCTGCGGTGCGTTGTGCAACTTGTGCCTCTAAAGTCTGATTTTGTTCTTCTAAAATTAGCAGTAAGCGATCGCGTTCCTGTTCTGTTTGTTTTCGCTCAGTAATGTCCTGGGTCATGAGGATGCCTCCAATCACATTACCTTGGTCATCCCGGACAGGGATATTATGGCTCATGTAGAGGTGTTCTTCATAGGCTATTTCCGCAATCACAGATTTTCCCGCTAGTGATTGTTGCAACAAAGGTGCGATTACTTTACTGACTTCTGCTGGAAAAATTTCCCAAATTGTTTTTCCTTCCATTTCTGCCTGGCTCAAACCTACAGAAGATAGTCCCAAGCCTCCAACCAGTAGGTAACGCAGGTTATGGTCAAATAGCACAACCGCGCCATTAGGAAAGTTATCTACTAAAGTGCGATAAAGCTGTTGACTTCGACGTAGAGCTTCTTCAGTTTGTTTGCGACCAGTAATATTAGTAATTGTACCAACATAACCTGTCACTGTTCCTTCTGAGTCTATTTCTGGAACTGCTTGACCAAATACCCAAGTTTCCACCCTATCCGGTCCCTGAAACCGATATTCTAAACTAAATGTTTTACCTGTTTGGACTAGGTGATCCCATTCTGCGGCAATTAGCTCTTGGTCTTCCGAGTGCAAGGCTCTTTGCCATCCGCACCCTGCTGCTGCTTGGGGTGTTAACCCGGCAATTTGACACCAATAATCATTTACATACAAGCAGTTTCCTTGAGCATCGGTGCGATAAATGCCAACGGGGGCTGATGTTGCTAGAGTTGCATAGCGTCGTTCGCTTTCTTGTAATGCCTGTTCAATTTCCTTCCGTTCTGTAATGTCTTCATAGCTGGAGAGAACGCCAATAATTTCACCATCTGAGTTTTGCAGTGGTATTTTGTTGGTGCGTAACCACCTCTGAATGTTACCACTTTTGGTAAATGGTTCTTCAATATTGAATTTGGGTTGACCCGACTCCATAACGATGCAATCATCTGCTCGATAAAGAGGTGCTTGTTCTTTCCAGGGCATATCAAAGTCTGTTTTGCCAAGGATTTCCACCGCAGATGACTTTCCTGCATCTAAGACTAGTTGACGGTTGCAGCCTAAGTAACGATAGTTGCGGTCTTTCCAAAAGATGGCCATGGGTAGACTATCCATGACCACCTGCAACAGAATTTGGTTTTCTTCAAACGCCTTTTCTGCTTGTTGACGAATGATGGCGTTGCGTTTTGCGGCAGTGATGTCTCGTGCAGCCCAAATTACGGATGCTTGTGAAATTGGTGATACTTTGGCGCTAAACCAAACTTTTTGATTGCCTATCTGTAAGCTGTATTCAAGCTCTGAAGCTTGTTGTGTATCTAGAGTTTGCCCAATAACTCTGACAAACTGATCTGCCAGGTGAGCGGGTAAAACTTCATGGGCAGTTTTACCGAGCAATTCTTCAGCTGGTTGATAAAGCTTATCTGCTTTGGTGGGAGCAATTTTGAGATAACGTCCCTCTCTATCTGTCACCAGAATGACATCGACCATAGCATTGAACAGTCCTCGCAGTTCAGCTTCTGAGGCTTGTAGAGCTTTGAGTACCTCTTGGTGTTGACGTTCAATGCGCTTTTTATCACTAATATTTCGCCCTTCTGGAATGAGCATGATTACTTGTCCTAGTTCATCTTTGAGGGGACGAATAGAAAAGTCTATGGTGGCGATTTGATTTCCTGCTCCTAATATATCTACTTCGTAACGAATAAATTCTCCTTGGGCTGCACGTGCGATCGCTTGTCTTAAGTTATCCTGGGTTGACTGGGAAATTTTCCACCAAGAGGTTTCCCAGAATGGTTTATTTACTACTTCCTCCAGTTGCAGTCCAGCAAAAGTTAAAGCTGTCTGGTTGGCCTCCAGTACAATTCCTGCGGTTGTTAGCAGTCCGGTAAATTGAAAAGAGTTATCGAATATGGCTCGGAATCTCCGTTCACTAGCTTGTAGTTCATTTGTTCGTTTTTGAACTTTCTGCTCTAGAGATGTATTGAGAGTTTGCAAATTTTCATAAAGTTCTGCCTGTTGGATGGCTAAAGCCAGCTGCACAGACAGTTGCTGGAGTAAATCTAATTCATTTATCTCCCATTCACGAGTGGTGCTGCACTGGTGAGCAATCAGCAACCCCCAAACTTCTTTTTCCAAGTTAGGATCTTTTGCCTCTGGCTGGCTGTATTTTGTTACCTGCCCTCTTGCTTCTTGGTTTAACAAAATTGGGACAACAAGATGAGCTTTAACTTGAAATTGCTCTAATAGGTGAATATGGCTGGCTGTTAATTCGGCATTATAAATATCAGAAATTGCTCTAATTTTACTGTAATGATGTGTTATTTCTTGTTTTTCTGGAAAAAAAATATCTTTAATTTCCAAGTTTGAGCAAATTGTCCATTGCGATAGTATAGATTCGGCAACAATTTTGCCATTCATGTTGGAATCCATCTGATAAATTATCACCCGATCAGCCTGCAAAAACTCCTGAACTTCTTGAACTGCGGTTGTGAGAATTTCATCTAAACGCCAAAATTGACGAATATGGAGCAAGATTCCAGCCAATAAATGTTTTTGTTGTTCTTGCATCCGAATTCGACGTATGAGACGGTTTTTTTCCAGAACAGTATGAATAGCGCGGTGAAATCCAGTACAGGTCAGTTTGCTTTTTACTATATAGTCTTGGACACCATTTTTCATTGCTTCAACGGCGATCGCTTCGTCCGTCTTTTCGCCTAACATAATCACTGGAATTTGATAACCACTAGATAGCAACTGCAACTGGTACAGAAATTCCAATGTGTCCATATCTGGCAGTTGATAATCTAGAACTATTAAGTCTGGACTATTTGAAGCCAGATAGGTTAAAGCTTCTGATGCTGATTTAGCTTCAAAAATCTCATAGGTAGCAAATCTATCCTCACTGAAGTAGCGACAGTATTGTGACCGTTCTTCTGGCGAATCTTCTATAAGAATAACTGAGTAATGGTAGATTGCCATAGAACCTCTTCAGTAATTATGCGGATCTAATTTTATATCACCGTGGCTGCACTTCATAAGTTATCACAAAAAGCGCGGGAGAGTGTTGAGTTAAATGGGGGTTTAGTTATGATTTAAAACACACTTTAGTTATGATTTAAGACACACTTTAGTTATGATTTAAGACACACTTTAGTTATGATTTAAGATGCATTTTGCCCCTTTATTCCCGATTATTTACCGCATTCTTCAACCGAGTTTTCCCAACTGTCTTTGGCATGGGGATCTTAATAGCAAAGCGATCGCTCTCACCTTTGATGATGGACCTCATCCCCAATACACACTCCCAGTATTGGCAATTTTAGACAGTTACAATATTAAAGCCAGTTTTTTTTGGTTGGGTGTTTGTGTCAACCGTTCACCCCACATTGCCCAAGAGGTTAAAAATAGAGGACACTGGATAGGTTTACATGGTTACGAACATCTCTCTTTTCCCACCCTTTCCCCTACAGACCTGAAGCTGAGTTTAGAAACCACCCAAGCAGCTATCTACAATGCTTGTGACTTGCAACCAGAACAAGTGCGAGATGTCCGTCCCCCTAATGGTTTTTTTACACCTGGGACTTTAAAATTATTTCATCAGTGGAACTACAGATCAGTAATGTGGAGTATCGTACCAGAAGATTGGGTACGCCCTGGTGTGTCTGTGGTTGTCCAAAGAGTGCTTTCTCAGGTAACAGGTGGATCACAAATTGTTTTACATGATGGTGTTTGTGGTGGACAAGATGTGGCCGAAATCATCAAAATTCTCATTCCCCAATTGTTGCAACAAGGCTATGAATTTGTAACAGTTGATAAGTTATGGAAAATGAAGGAGGGTGCAAATAGAAAGAATTAAAAACCAATTATTTGTATCGAGCTTTTCGTGAAATGGTCTAAGGGGAAAAGCCCATACCCAATACCCTTTTACACAGGAGAAATTGCACAAACTTGTAATCCTACAGGGGTCTGAATAATCACCGATTCTACACCAAAAACTTGAGCAATATTATTTGGTGTCAACACAGTTTCGGGTGTACCTACTTCCCAAAGATGACCTGCTTTTAATAAAGCAATCCGGGAACTATAGCGGGCTGCTAAATTTAACTCATGTAAAACTGTGACGATGGTTAATTGTTGTTGTTGATTGAGATTCTTAAGTAGTTCTAATAGTTGTAATTGATAATTGATATCTAAATAAGTAGTAGGTTCATCTAATAATAATACCTTCGGTTCTTGTGCTAAAGCTAAAGCTAAAAAAGCTCTTTGTCGTTCACCACCGGAAAGTTCTTCAACTAAGCGATCGCCAAAATTTTCTAGTTGTGTTTTTTGTATTGCTGCTTCAATTTTCTGCCTATCATTACCAGTTAATTCCCATTGCCACCAAGGTTGATGTGGTGTCCTGCCTAAACTTACTAATTGACGCACAGTTAAACCAGCAGGAATTGGTTGCTGTTGTGGTAAAAGTGCTAATTTTTGAGCCACCAAATTAGGAGGTTGTGAGTGAATTGCTTTCCCATCGAGTAAAATTACTCCTTGTTGAGGAGAGAGAATGCGACTAATTAATTTCAGTAAAGTAGATTTACCAGAACCATTAGCACCAACTAAACTCAACCATTCTCCAGTTTGCAAAGAAAGATTCACATCTTGGATAATTGGCGAAACAGTATAACCACCTGTGAGATTTTGTAATTCTAGAGGCATTTTAGCAGTTCAAAAAAGCAATTGCTCTGTTTTTTATTTTTACCAGACCACACAATTTTTGGCAATACAATGATTTGCTGTCCCTATAAATGAACCACCAATATCTAAGCGGGCATTTGCACCAAAAATAATCCCAGATGGGTTGAGTAAGAATAAATTAGCACTACCATTGGCTTGAATCCAGCCATCAATATGGGAAATATTGCCACCAGTCACGCGGCTAAAAATGTTTTGGATATCGTTTGCATTGTTGAAGAATACAGACCCTTGGTAGGAATGGAGAATTGACTAAAGCTATGGAATAAGTTATTGCCGATACGGCTACCATTAGTGATGGTGTAATTATTACTGCCAGTCACAGTGGTTTTGAGTGTGCTGTCGGGAATCACTTGTGCGTGAACGCTACTGTGATAAGTGATGGATGTTAATACTATGCTAATTAAACTAAAGATAGAAAAAGTTACTTTTATTTGCCCATTTCTATAAAGGGTGGGGATGTAAGGTGGGTAAAAATTCAACGCCTCTATATTTTTACTTTTACTAGACTAGAATTTTTTGCAATACAATTATATTTCATAACTTTACATAAACATGACTAAAGTCATAAATGAAGTAGTGACTTTTTACCTATATGGCTATGCAACTATAATTTTATGCTTTAAGTAGGTTGAATAAAACAACCATCAAATTAATTTCACTGTCAAGAATACTTGTTATGAATTTGCACAAATCTCTTATCTTACTTGGTACACTTGGTTTAGTTGCAATAGGTAGTCTAGGAATATCTCCCGCATTAGCTGAACATCCGAACAATTATAGAAATCAGCACCAAGACAATAATCACAGACAAGACAATAACCACAGACAAGACAATAATCACAGACAAGACAATAATCACAGACAAGACAATAATCACAGGCAAGACAATAACCACAGACAAGACAATAACCACAGACAAGACAATAACCACAGACGAGACAATAATTACCGACGAGACAATAACCACAGATATGAAAATAACCACAGATATGAAAATCATCGACAAAGAGAATATCGTCACAGACAAGATTTCCGTCTATATTAAGGTGAACTAAGGTTCTGAATATTTTTGCTAATTGTTGTAGCTACCATGTCATATCGAATTTATTGAATGAGATAGAGATGGTAGTTTTTTTTTAGTTGTTAACAATAGCTATATTTTTTTTGACTTATCGCTAAAATAACTGATATATAAATAGTATGTCTCGGTGAATTTGAGATGTATTTATGGAGTATCAATTCATGAACTATAAACGGAAATTGAGTATTTATGCTATCCCTGCGATGGGTTTAGCTATCTCTATTCTGACTGCGGGATGTCAATTAGATTCTCCCAATCGGACTTCTTTTCCCAACAATTCTAGGGAAAATGGAAGAAGTTATCAAACATCGGATAATGACAGCAATTACCAAACATCGGACAATGACAGCAATTATCAAACATCAGACAATGACAGCAATTCTCGCTCGTCTAACAATGGCAGAAATTATCCATCATCTAACAATGGCAGAAATTCTCCATCATACCAAAGAGATTTAAATCAAGTTTCAGAGAAAATGTCAGAACTTAATTTAACTGACACTCAAAAAGCACAAGTTAAACGGATTAGAGAGGAAAGTGAAGCACAAATATTTGCACTTTTATCTCCCGAACAGCAACAGCAAGTACAATCTGCTAATAATGGTCGCTATAAGTTGTCAATGAAGAAATTGCGATCGCTTAATTTGTCCACGGAACAAAGACAGGAAATACGTGAAATTACACAACAGCAAAGACAACAAATTCAGCGAATTTTGACTCCTGAACAACGCGAAATAATGAATCAATGGCGTAGAAATCGCAGAGACAGTTCATCCTACTAAGAGTTACACAAGATTGATTGTGTAATTATGGCGGTTGTCACTAGGATGAAAACATACAGCTATAAAATATGGCTGACGCTACATTTCATTCCAGACAGTACCAAACATTCAACTCTATCACCTGATATTCTGCTGAATTGCTAATCAAAAAATCTCTGCGTCCGTCCTGCTCATCAATGTTAAAATCTAGATATTTTGTTTCTAAATTTTATAAATTTCTCAAATATTTTGACTCCTGAATTCCTGAATTTTTACTGACAAGGTAAACTGGTGGAATTGACTGATAAAGATTAGTGTCCTATGCCTGCGTTTTTATTAGAAGTTGGTACAGAAGAACTACCTGCAAGCTTTTTGAGTAGTGCCGTTGTACAATGGCGATCGCGCATTCCTCAAACTCTGGAAGCTAACAGCCTCAAAGCTGAAACTGTAGAAGTTTATGGAACTCCCCGACGGTTAGCAGTTCTGATTACAGGTTTACCATTCCAGCAACCAGACAAGGAAGAAGAAATCAAGGGTCCACCCGCACAAGCAGCTTTTAAAGATGGTAATCCCACACCCGCAGCAATTGGGTTTGCTAAAAAACAAGGTGTGGAACTGGACGCTTTGGAAATTCGACCGACAGAAAAAGGTGATTTTGTCTTCATTCAGAAAAAAACTCCCGGACGACCTGTTGCGGAAATTCTGACAGAACTTGTACCCCAGTGGGTTTGGGGTTTGGAAGGAAAGCGGTTGATGCGTTGGGGAAGTGGTGATGGTAGGTTTTCCCGTCCGATTCGCTCTTTGGTGGCTTTGTTGGATGGGGATGTTTTGCCCTTAGAATTAAAGAATGGCGAGAAAACGGTTAAGAGCGATCGCATTTCTCCAGCACATCGTGTTTTACATCCCGAACCTGTCAGCATTTCCCACGCAACTGAATATGTAGATACCTTGCGTTCTGGTTATGTGATAGTTAAACCGGAAGAACGGGAAAATATCATTGTTGAACAAGTCAAAACCGCAGTACAGAAATTAGGCGGTTTCACAGAAATATATCCTGATTTATTAGAAGAAACCACAAATTTAGTAGAATATCCTACCGCAGTAGTGGGTAAATTTGAAGATGAATTTCTCACATTACCTACCGAAGTTTCCACTACTGTCATGGTGACGCATCAGCGTTATTTCCCGGTTTTCAAAACTTCAGAAAATAAGGAATTATTACCGAATTTTGTTACTGTTTCTAACGGCGATCCTGCAAAAGCAGATATCATTGCTGTTGGTAATGAAAAAGTAATTCGGGCGCGGTTAGCTGATGGGAGGTTTTTCTATGAAGCTGATTTAGCAAAACCTTTAGAAAGCTTTTTACCTCAATTAGAAACGGTTACTTTCCAAGAAGATTTAGGTTCAGTTCGTGCCAAAGTCGAGAGAGTGGTGAATATTGCTGGTCAAATCTCTCAACAGTTGCAGTTAGGAGAAAATGAAAGTCAGAAAATTCAAAAAGCTGCTTTATTGTGTAAAGCCGATTTAGTTACCCAAATGGTGTATGAGTTCCCAGAATTACAAGGAATTATGGGAGAAAAATACGCCTTAGCTAGTGGTGAAGATACAGAAGTCGCAACAGCAATTGTGGAACATTATTTACCCAAAAATGCCGATGATATTTTACCTCAAACTCTCACAGGTCAAGTTGTAGGTTTAGCAGATAGATTAGATACTTTAGTCAGTATCTTTGGATTAGGTTTAATTCCTTCTGGTTCTTCCGACCCATTTGCATTACGTCGCGCTGCTAATGCTATCGTTAATATTACTTGGTTTGCAAATTTGCAGATTAATTTAGAATGGTTATTAGAGCAAATAACAACAAATTTTGCAAGCAAATTTAACAAAGATGCAAAATCTCTAATTACCTCTTTACGGGAATTTTTCCTACAAAGGATTCGCACTTTATTACAAGAAGAAAAACAGATAGATTATGACTTGGTAAATGCAGTTTTGGGAGAAAATGATCCAGAATACACAGAACGCGCATTACAGGATTTATTGGATGTGCGCGATCGCGCCCTTTATCTACAACAAATCCGCAACGATGGTACATTAGATAAAATCTATGAAACCGTCAACCGTTCTACCCGACTCGCTGCACAAGGTGATTTAGACTTCCAACAGTTAGAACCGACAGCGGTAGTTAACCCCGAATTATTCCAAAAATCTTCTGAATCAGCATTCTACACCGCCTTAGTAGAACTAGTTCCCCAAACCCAAACCGCGCAACAAACCCGCAACTATCAACTATTAATAGCTGCACTGGAAAAAATTGCTCCCACCGTGAGTAAATTCTTTGATGGTGAAGATAGCGTTTTAGTCATGGACTCAAATCCAGATATTAAGCGAAATCGCTTAAATTTACTGGGATTATTGCGAAATCATGCCCGTGTTTTAGCTGACTTTGGGGCGATCGTCAAAAATCTGTAGCAAAAGACAACAAAAACAGGTGTAATTTTTGCCGATTAACGCTACTATAGGGGAGCTTAACCAGGGATGCTAAACAGTCTATGCCAGAAGCTGTTGTGATTGGATTGGGAAAGTCCGGTATTGCTGCGGCAAGATTGTTGAAACAGGAAGGCTGGGAGGTGGAATTAAGCGATCGCAGCACCTCTCCAAATCTCCTGGAACAACAACAAGAACTTGCTAACGAACAAATTCCCGTTAAATTAGGACACACACCAGACCTAGAGAGAGAAATTTTACCGAAATTAATAGTTGTTAGTCCCGGTGTACCTTGGGATATTCCTGTCTTAGTCAAAGCGCGAGAGTTAGGAATTGAAACCATTGGGGAAATGGAACTAGCTTGGCGACATTTGCAAAATATTCCTTGGGTAGCCATCACCGGTACAAATGGGAAAACTACCACAACTGCACTAACTGCTGCCATTTTTCAAGCCGCAGGATTTAACGCTCCCGCCTGTGGTAACATCGGTCTGGCAGCTTGTGAAGTAGCATTAAAGGGAACAGAATCTCAAACCAAAAATCGTTTAGATTGGATCGTTGGTGAATTAAGTAGTTATCAAATAGAATCTTCCGTTACCCTTTCTCCTCGCATTGGTATTTGGACAACCTTCACGCCGGATCATTTAGCCCGTCACAAAACATTAGAAAATTATTACAACATCAAAGCCAAAGTTTTAAATAACTCTCAGTTGCAGATATTCAACGGTGACGATGTTTATTTAAACAAAGTAGGATTAAGTCATTGGCCTGATGCGTATTGGACAAGTGTCAAAGGTGCAGATTTTTTAATTGGTGAAAAAGGCTTTTATATAGAAAATGGCTGGGTAATAGAAAAATTATCTCCAACTTCCACACCTCAACAAATTGTAGAAGTTTCTGCTTTGCGAATGGTAGGAGAACACAACCAACAAAATCTCCTCATGTCAGTAGCAGCAGCAAGATTAGCAGGAATTGACATAGAAGCAATTTCCCATGCAGTCCGTGAATTTCCCGGTGTTCCCCATCGCTTAGAACATATTTGTACATGGGAAGGAATTGACTTTATTAATGATAGCAAAGCCACCAATTATGATGCAGCGGAAGTAGGTTTAGCATCTGTCAACAGTCCTGCAATTTTAATTGCTGGTGGTGAAGCAAAAGCTGGAGATGATACAGGTTGGTTAAATAAAATTCAAGCTAAAGCTGCGGCTGTTTTATTAATTGGTAATGCTGCACCTGCATTTGCTCAACGTCTAGAAGAAGTAGGATATACTAACTTTGAAATTGTTGAAACAATGGCAAAAGCTGTACCCAAGTCCGCAGAATTAGCCAAGCAACATCAAGCATCAGTTGTGTTATTATCTCCAGCTTGCGCGAGTTTTGATCAATATCCTAATTTTGAAGCAAGGGGTGAAGATTTCCGGCAATTATGTTTAAATTGGGTGGCTAAGACTAGTTGATAGTTAAACGCAGATAGACGCAGATGAAGCAATAGGAATCAAGAAACAATGATTGTTAAGATTTATAAGTTGCAGGTCTGGTTATGATAGGTCAATTCTTAAATTTAAGGTAATTATGATTGATGATATATATGAACTGGCCAGATATTATCGTCATGATGATCTAGATTGGGAAAAAGAAGCAGACGATACGATTATTTTATGGATCAGAGCGCCAGAAACTTCAATTGCAGTGCAAGAAATACATGAACTATGTAACCGTTTACAACTGCAACCAGGTGAGCAAAAGAATACCTGGATTTTACCACCTGGTTCACGTCATTATTGGGATCTGCGTTTGTTTGTCGATGCGGGTATATAGGGTTAAATGAGTGAATAGGTAAAATCCCGTTTCTTTTTATTTCTCCTTGACCATGCTTTGACTATTTTTGCAAGATTGCGTTGGGTCTAATCTGTGGGATCTCCTGACGGAGATTGCCCCTTTGCGTGAGAATAGAGATTGTAGTTCACCCAGAGTCGCAAAAAATAAGTGTTTTGAGTATTTTACTTAGCTAGTCCATGTTCTAGGGCGAAACGCACTAACTCAGTACGGCTATTTGTACCAGTTTTGCTAAATAAACGGCTGACATATTTTTCGACGTTGCGAACACTGGTTTCTAAACGACGTGCAATTTCTTTGTTCATCAAACCTTCCGCTACTAGATTTAAAACACTTTGTTCTCTGGGAGTTAAATCTATTTTGAACGGAGGAGGAGTTTGAGTAATTGCATTTCTGGGACTTAATAAATCTTTAATTTTGGAAATTTCATGGGCTAATTTAGCAATATCCATGGTTTCCGTATCTTCACCACTGGCTACCTGTGTTTTCGCAGTGTGACGCACTAGTAAGTTTTCGACTATGGCCACCAGTTCATCAGGATCAAAAGGTTTAGGTAAATAAGCATCAACACCAGCTTGATAGCCTTGAATGCGATCGCCTGTCATGCCTTTAGCTGTTAAAAATACCACAGGTAAAGCTTGAAACCGTGGATCATCTCGCATTTGCTTCAAGAACTGATAACCATCCACTTGAGGCATCATGATATCAGAAATTACCAAATCTGGGATACTATGCTGCATCATATCCCAACCTTCACGGGCATTACTGGCAGTTTGAACGCTGAAACCGCTTTCTTGTAAATATTCTTTGACGGCCTCCCTCAATCCCGGTTCGTCATCTACCAGTAACAATTGTGCTGACATCGAAAATTCCTATAAATTTACCTTTATATAACTTTAGCGAAATTTGGTCTGGATTGGGTATTGGGGATGGGCATATCTGATGTAAATTCTGTTAATAACTTTTATTGATACCATCTACACCTAGAATGTGCTTAAATTAAAGATAAATAAAAAGTTACAGATTAAATATTTGTAAACTATTATACAAATTAGCCTGGTTTACTTAAATATCCAATCACATTCATATAAGAGGTTAATTGAAAACTTTGTAGTGTGGCATCTAACACTAATTTTTAATTCACGACCCTACTAGTTCGAGTGCAGAAGTTTTCAGAGAAGATTGTCAAAAATAGTCTGCGAAATTTACAAAAAATCAACTCATCTGGACTTAAATATGACTCATTCAGAACTGTTTAGAAAACTAGCACACACAATCAAGATTGTTCGGTATTGTCAACAAAATAACATTTCCACTAGCGAAGGTATTGAACGCATTCTTGCTATCAAAGAATTAGCATCAAATCGCAGAAGCAAACGACGAGAATTTTTAGCAGACATAGGAAAACTTACCCTGATCGGAGGAACTTTAGGAGTTGGTTCTGGCTATTTTGACCACGCTTTAGCAGCACCATCTGCTGTAAATGCCAAAATCGCAATTATTGGTGCTGGTTTAGCAGGATTAACTTGTGGTTATGAACTGCAAAAAAGAGGAATTAAAGCTACTATTTATGAAGCAAGTGAAAGAGCCGGTGGACGTTGTTATTCTCTTGAAAATCTCTTCCCTGGACAAGTTGCAGAAAGAGGTGCAGAGTTAATCGACAACCTGCATAAAACCATATTAGGTTACGCCCAAGAATTTAAGTTACCACTAGAAGATTTATCAAAACAACCAGGAGAAATATTTTATTATTTTGATAATCAACGTTATTCAGAATCAGCAGTAGTTGAAGAATTTCGGAATTTAACAACAGCGATGAAAGATGATCTTCGCACTATTGGTAGCCCAACTGCTGATAGCTATACGCAAGCTGAACGAGAACTTGATTTTACTACTCTTGACAAATATCTTGATACTCGTGGTGCAGGATATTTACTCAAAAATGTCATTAAAGCAGCTTATGTTGGTGAATATGGTTTGGAAATAAATGAACAAAGCTGTCTAAATTTTCTGTTGTTTATTCATGCCGATAAGCGTTCTAAATTTAAACCTTTTGGAGTATTTAGTGATGAAAGATATCATATTATTGGGGGTAATCAGCAGATTGTTGAAGGGATGAAGAATCGGCTGCCAGGACAAATTAATTATGGTAGAAAATTAATTGCTGTGCGGAAAGATAGTGCAGGTAAAATTGAATTAACTTTTAATGGTGGATTAAGTGAAAAATTTGATGCTGTTGTCTTAGCAATTCCTTTTTCAACCTTGCGCGAAGTAGATTTACAACAACTACAATTACCTGCATCTAAACTCAATGCCATTAACAATTTCAGTTATGGCACAAATTCTAAACTCATAGTGGGTTTTAATAGTCGTCCTTGGGTAAATTTGGGTAGTAGTGGTTTTGCTTACACCAATCTTTCTAACATTCAAGGTACTTGGGAAACAAATCCTAGTCAAGCGAATAATCAACGTGCTGTGTTGACAAATTACGCCGGAGGTAAATATGGTGCAGGACTTAATCCCCAAAAAATACAGCAGGAAACTAGTAATTTTGTTAATCAATTAAAAAATGTTTTTCCTGGTGCTGATACTGCGGCTGTCAAAATTAATGGAAATCAGTTTTTAGCACATTTAGAAAATTGGTTGTTAAACCCTTTAAATCAAGGCAGTTATACCTGTAACAGGCCTGGATACTTTACAACTATTGCTGGAAATGAAAGTAAACCTGTAGATAACCTTTACTTTGCAGGTGAACATACTAATTCATTTTACGAATGGCAGGGTTTTATGGAAGGTGCGGCTATTTCTGGGGTAACTGTTGCTAAACAGATTTTGCAAAAATTTAAGTAATATCATGTCTAGTTAGTTGAATATTGATAATGTCTGATAAAAGGTAAAAAGCAGGGTTATCTGGTTGGTATTTTAGATTTTTTATCTCACGTAAAGACACAAAGGAGGAAATTTTTTGATTGGATACAAGTTTGAAGTATTACAGGGGAGAGTCATTCAATAGCTGCTGTGTTGACTGAACCAGCCTATCATGAGATTGACGCTGTTCTTTTATTGTTTTAAAACTCTGAATAATGGGAGTTAAACAACGTTTTGCATCTTCATAACCACGCTTTTTGAGTTCGGTAATACGTTCAAAACTAAAATCTAACCAACTATCAATTAAGCCGATAATTGGCATCTCTGATTTATTAATTAGTTGTTCTGGTCTAATTTCAATGATGGTTTGTTCTGCAAAATCATGACGATTCCAAGTTACTCCATTTTGCAGATGAATAATAATTGCATGAGTACAACCACGCGCAACTAAAGCTCTTAAAGGGACGTTATCAGCTAAACCACCATCAACATAAGATTTTCCATTTACTTCTCGACTAGGAAATGCTAAAGGAAGTGCAGCACTAGCTAAAAGTAAATTGTATAAGGTTTCATCATCTCTAAAATCTTGTACACAAAGCCAGTGAGCATCTGTTCCTGTGCGGGCGCGGACAAAATCAATTAACCAATCGTAACCTAAACCGGGAATTTTTAAAGATGGAAATACTGTCACCCATAATTCAATTCCATTTTTAAGGTTGTGGGGATTGATAGTTGTCCTTAATAGTTGCTCAATAGGTGCAGGGTCAAAAATGGCGGTAGAATCTTGTAATAATCCTTGTTCTATTAAAAAATGAAGCATCCATTCCCGAAATGTGGGAATAAACGTTTGAGCAGTGTAACTCAATGTGCGGAGAATTGTACCTGTATTGGGGCGTAAAATCTTTGCGTCGGCTAATTCTTCCCAAAATTGATTTAGGTGCTGTACTGCTTCAGGAAAGGGGCGATAGGATGACAAAACAGCACCGTTAAGAGCGCCTATGCTAGTTCCGGCAATGATGTGGGGAACTAAACCAAGTTCAGCAATATATTTTAATGCACCGGCTTGATATGCTCCTTTTGCACCTCCACCAGTGAGTACAAGTCCAAATGTAGGGTTAGCGGTTTTCATACTTTATTAATTAGAAAAATTACTAATTATTGCTAAACAATCATTCGCTGTTTCTTCAACAATAGTGGTGATAAATTCCCGTGCGTCGGTGGTGCGGGAAATACTATCAATTTGATGACGACAGAGATGAATAGCACTTTGAGCAGGTTTATTTGGTCTAACTTCTTCGGGAAGTATTGCTAGTTCTAAGGTTGTACCAATCACAAATAAATGGGGTATATTTGTTAATCTTTGTTGGGGAATGGAACGAATTTCTAATAAGCCCGCAGTTAATTCTCTGTCATCATTTGTCATTGTCGCCCAAGATTGATCTAATAAATCACCAAGTCCGAAAAAACTACTCGGTAATTGTTTATGATGAGCGAGAATTTTATTTACTAATAATTGCCGAAAACGGTCTTTATCTCCTGTTTCTAATTCATACATAATTACAGAACTGCTGAATACTTCCCTCGCTAATAATGTAATTTGTATAGCCCAAGGTAGTTTTGTATAAGTTTGTCCAGCAGCCCAAGCGGTGACTATATGATCTAAGTCTTCATTAGCTGCAACTCGTACTTCTAATTTACGTACTCGTGACTCAAGATTATTCAGTCTTGTACCCACTTGTTGAGCTAATTGATTGAATTGTTCACTGAGTTGAATGATTGCGTTTTCTTGGGTTTGCAATCTTTGTTTTTGATTGCGAATAGCATCACGAGCTTCTAATAAGGAGTTTTGAGTAATTTCTAGGGCAACTTGACTAATTTTTAAGGAGTCTGTAAGTTCTAAAACCCAGTTTGATAGTGCTTCTTGTCCAGCAATTAAGTTACCATCTAACAGAATTTGGCGTTTATGATCACTTCCATCTAGTTGAGAAATGAGGTTGCCAAACCAGCCTCTATTTTTGCGATAGCGGACGATATCTTTATTAATTTGGATACCGTTTATTAGGTCAATTATGGCTTTATCTCCCACACCAGGAACTCGCTTTTGGAGTTGTTCTAGTGTTTGAGTTGATGAACTAAAAAAGGTGTTTTTTGATTCGTAAGTATCAGGTATTTTCATCATTTATCTAGCATTAGTTTATAAGTAAATTCTTGTTTTTTTTCTACTGCTTTCAAAAGTTTATCGGTGTCATTAACAAACGAAATTAGTATTTGTTTAACTTCTTCTTGGTCTGCCAAGGATAAACTTTGATCTTGTAATGCTTGTGATAAACTGTTTCTGTAGTTTTGCAAATACCCTTCAAGTTCTTTAAAAAATTCTGATATGCGAACTTGAAAGTCATCATCAAGATACTGATTAATTTGTTTCTCTGTATCTATAATCTTAATTTCTACTGACTGATTAAACTGAAAGACTGTTTTTTCAAGTGATACAATATATTTGTTTTCCTTTTTTTCTGCATAATTATTGTTGAATAGTTTTTTGAAAAAATTTACAACTGTTTTAACAACGCTAAAAGGTTGTTCTTCTTTCATAGTATAGTCAGTAACATTACCAAAATTTGCTTCCATATCTTCTAATAATAAAGGTGGTAGTTCAAATTCAATAGCAAATGCTTGATTTAATCTTTTACAAGCGTTTTCAACCACTCCTTTTGTTCTTTGTTTCAACAAGATAATTAAATTATCTTGAACAGTTGTAATTTCATCTTGAATTTCCTGAATGGTTTTGTATAGTAATGCTTCTACTATTTGTTTAGCTTCAGCTACTAATTGCGCTGCAAATTCTTCGGCTTCCTGTTGAGTTTCAAATACAAACTCATTTCGTCCTTTTAGTCCAACTTCGTATTTCAAAAAACGAGATATTGATTCAGGAAAAATGGTTGCCATATTGTTAGGTAATGGTATTGGACTTAGTAACGCTTTTCTAACAGCTATATCTATCTGTTCAAGTTTATTTTTCAACTCATTGGAGTTACTTACTTGCTTTAATCGTTGCGCTATACCATCAAGAAAATAGTCCTGAATAGATTTATCTGCATTTTGTTTTAACTTTTTAAGTGTTGAGTCTAGTTTCTCACTTAAAGACTTTTTTATTTCATCTACCTGCTCTTCTAAATCTAGCAAAGACCATTCCAATTTAGATAAATCATTGCTTAAAGAATCAACTTCATTTTGGATTTTCTTAGCATCTTGATTAACTGCACTATTTCTAAGTTGTACAGCTTTATTGAGTTCCATTAATCTACTACGAGTAATTTTCAGTGCAGATAAAATACAACGGGGTGCTGCTTCTGCCATTAAATTATTAATAGCACCATTTAAAAAAGGATCAAATCCTGATTTTTTCCACAATCTTTCAGCTTTCTTTTTTAACTCTTCTACTGTTGCTTCTTCTAATTCTTCTTCCCAATCAATACCAAATACTTCTTGAGCGAGAGAACGCGCTGTTTTCAATTTACTAATTTCTAAATCTGGATTTTGTTGTAATTCCATCAAAAAATTAGCAGAAGTAAAGGCACGTCTAGCTGATATTTCAAATACTCGATTTATATTACCAACTTCACCAATACCAAATTCAGCAGTAACAAACTGTTGTACCTGTTCTGGTTTCATGTCACCATCTCGACGCTGATCAACTTTATTAATTAAAACATATAAACTTTCTTTACCTCGTAATTCTATGACTCTTTCAACATCTTTTTTCACTTTCTCTGCGGCTTCATTTTTCAATTGTGTGAAATCCAAAACTATCAACACCATTGAACTTTTACGAAGTTGTTCAGCAACTACAGCTTGAAGTCGCAGATTTTCCCCTGCTTCATTTGGTCCAGGAGTATCTACAATTACTAATTTACCTAAAGTTTCTGATTGCTGATTGGTTTGAGAAAGCCAAAAAGGAGTACGAATCCTGGGAACTTCTGTTAAAGATTGGAGTGGATCTATACTAGGATAAAGAATACTGCACAACCGGACAATATCATTTAAACTTGTTAAGGTAAGAGCAATATTTTTGCGCCCTTCCGATTTGTGAGGAACTGATTCTACTAAAGCTTTTTGAATCAATTTTGGCATTACTTGTAAATGAGGATATTGAGCCAGCTTTTCTTGTGCTTTTTCAATTCCCATCTCATTAATTTGCTTTCGCAAAGCCAATAAAGTCTCTTGAAAAACTGTGACTATTTCGGGACTTAAAGTTAAAATTGGTTCTTGCAACCCAGCATCAAAAATAATTTCTGTGGGCAGCGTCGTCATGGCAGAATTACGACTTGGTAAAATATCCTGTCCGATAATGGCATTTGTAATAGTTGACTTACCCGCTTTCATCGGTGCTACAATTGCCATTCTTAACTCAAGATTCTTGACTTTTTCAACTTCCTGCTTTACTTGCCGCTCAAATTCTGCGTATTTATGACTAGAGACATCAGAACTCAATGCTGTACTAGCACGGTTCATCAGCAAACTAATTTGCTCTAGCAGTTCAATAACATCACTTTGTAAATCTTGGATATTTGGTTTCAGCGTTTGAGAATCCATCGGCTTGTACTCCGCACCTGATTAAATCCACTACAGTAGATTTTCCCTTTACGCAAAGGATTATACAAACAGTAAAAATACGGAAACTACGCTTTTAACTATTTATAGGCTTTATAGGCTTACGTGGATTCAAAGCCTTTATCACTGTGGGGAAAAGGTTCAGAAAGGGGTGTTTTAAGTAGTCGTGCAAAATAAATTTTATATTGAGGAGAGGGAACAGGGAACTCTTAACAGGGAATATGTAAGGAATACAGGCATTTTGGTTTTCAATCAATATGTTAAATTAATTTTGTTTGGGTACTTGGTATATTTTGTGACCGCATAAATATCCTCTACAGCTTTATAATTCACTACGTTATTATTGAAGATATGTTATGATTTTACGCATTTATCACGGGCGATAAAATCAACATCACTAGTGTTAATTTTCAATCTTCAAAAATCTAAAATCCTAAAACCATTCAATCACTTTAGCATTTTCTGGTAACTGGGCTTTTTTTTGCCCTAAACTTCTTTCTCTAGAAGTAAATAAGCCCAAAGGAGTATTGAATAAATCTGCAAAACTAGCTTGACCAATAATGTTTTGAATGCTGATTTTTGGTACTTCTTTTAATAACCAACGGAGTAAAATATAAATGTATTCTTTGGTTTTGATTTCTCTGGTTAGTTCAATCCCATGTAATTCATGTAAATAGCGATTTGAACGTCCATAGCGTCGCCATTGACTGGATAATTCTTTGATAGTAACGCGGTGACGGTGCTGAACAATGGCATCGTCTGCAAATTCTAATTTACCTAGATTAGCTTTAAGAATTCGCCAACAGATATCTGCATCTCCACCTGTGGTAAGATAGGGACGAAATAAGCCTGATTTGGTGAAAATATGCTGACGAATTGCTAAATTGGCGGTTTGTCCATAGGGACAAAATTTATGGGCAAGGGTATGTTTTTGAGATAAGGTTTCTTGTTTATCAGCAAATTTTTCTAATAAACTTGTACCTGGTAATGCCAGGATTTCACCAGCAACGATTACTACTTCTGGATTTATAAAAGGCTGAATTAATGTATTTAACCATTGGGGTTGGGGACGACAGTCAGCATCAGTAAAGGCTATGATTTCGCCAGTGGCAGCTTTGATGCCTGTGTTGCGGGCTGCGTAGGAACTTTGAATATTGTTTTCACTTAAAGGACGGATAGTGATGGGAGAATTTTCAGCGGTTGTTTGCAGAATGGAGAGAGTGCGATCGCTGCTATTATTATCTACTAATAAATACTCTACCTGCTCTTTTGGGTAAGTTTGCGACAATAGACAACTCAGCAAATCTGGTAAATCTGCTTCACCATTATAAATAGGAATCACCACGGACACCTTGGGGACAAAGCTTTGGGCAGTATTTACATCAACTGACTGATGATTCATATATCTAAAATTCTCTAACTGAGATTAATCAATATATACCAGTAAGTATGTAGAAAATCTCTATTTCGGTTTTACTATTCCCAAACAAATCCCACCCTTTATTCTGAAGAGTGGGATCTGAATCAATTACAGAAAATACATGAACACCTAGCAACGAAACTTAAAATTTCAAATCTTCAGCCCGAATGCTTAGAGGTTGAGAACTTTGAGCAGGTGTTAGAGGTTGGGCAAACTTTGTATTAGAAAGGGCAACAATAGCACGGGCATATTGTGGATCATTGATAGTCCCAATTAAAGCGGGATTAGCAGCTAACTGACGTTCTTGAGCCTCCGTCAAATCTAGCTGAATATCCGGTGTAATGCCTTTGTGATTGATATCCGTACCTTTGGGGGTGTAGTAATGAGCAATAGTCACTGCTAACCCAGAACCATCAGTAAGTTCATGTACTGATTGCACCAAAGCTTTACCAAAAGTTTGACTACCGACCACTACCGCCCGTTTATTATCCTTGAGAGCGCCGGTGAGAATTTCACTAGCACTAGCGGAATTACCGTCAACGAGAATAGCTAAGGGTCGATTTGTCAAGGCTGTGCGATTGGCTTTAGTTTCTTCACTACCTCCCACACGATCTACAGTCTTGACAATGCCACCATTATCTAGCCACATCCGCGCTATTTCAATACTGGCTTGCAACAAACCACCTGGGTTTCCTCGCAAATCTAATACATAAGAATCAACTTTTTCGTTGTTCAGATTGCGAATAGCTCGACGCATTTGATCAGCCGCGTGGGCGCTAAACTCCCGCAATCTGATATAGCCAATTCGACGACCACCTTCTTGTTTAAGGGTGTAATTCACAGTAGGAAGTTCGATAGTAGCCCTTGTCAGCTTCAAATCAAACTCATTTTTTCCTGGTCGTCCTAGTCGCAAAGTTATACCAGTACCAGCTTTACCGCGAATTAAATTAGATGCCTCATCCACTTTCAGTTTGAGAGTGCTTTTACCATCAATTGCTAAAATCTCATCACCTGCTTTCACACCAGCTTTCAGTGCGGGAGAATTTTCTATAGCTTCGACAACGGTTAATCGCTTGGTTTTTTCATTGACTTCCATGCGAATACCAATCCCAGAAACTTCCCCAGATGTTTGAGTGGTCAAGGCTGTAAATTGTTTGGGATCCATAAACCGTGTGTATGGATCTCCCAATTTTTGCAGGGCTTCGCGGATGGCTACATAAGCTTGATCATTGGAAGTATAGTCTTTGCTTAATAGGCTCTGCCTGGTTGCTTGCCAATCTTGTTGATTAAATTTGCCATCAACATATTCACGATTCACCAGTTGCCATACTTGGTCAACTAACGCTTTAGGACTATCTTGTAAAGCAGCATGAACACTCCGAGTCCAAGCTTGACCAAATACAGATATAGTAGCAGTTGTTGCGATCGCTCCACCAATTAAGGCTGCTTGGAGCGGTGAGTAACGTTTCGCAGATTGGTTCATGTATATCAGCTGGAATATTTGTATTGTTGACAGTTTAGCAATCAGGTTTTCCTGAGATTTTTAAGTTTTTATACCCTAATTTCAGCTATGCTTAGTCCATTGTTTTCTTCCTTTGTAAAGGATGAGTAATCACTGTTGTAATCTACTGTCTTTTTATTCAAAATGAACCTTTGGTTTTCCTGGTTTCACTGTAAAAACAACCACAATAACATAGTGATACCAGTCACTGCTTGATCTTTAAACCTTAAATTCTTTTCCTAAGATAGCACTTTGTTGACTTGATGACAGGACTTTTTAATAGTAGATAACAAAGTTTTATTTTTCCATGTTATGAAGCACAGATTTACCATCAAATTGTCTATTTCCTTGAAGGGTAGATTTAGAAAGTTGTGGCGGTTGTTACAAAATATTGTTGTTGGGCTGTGTTTTCTCTTGTTGAGTTGGTTGACTCTCACCACTATAACCTTAATTTCTGCTTCCTCAAAGCCAGTAGATGGTTTTTTTGTACTAGGGGGTAGTATTGTCCGAGAAATTCATACCGCCCAACTAGCAAAACAATATCCCCACATCCCGATTTTAATTTCTCAAGGTTCTCCAAATCCATGTATTTGGATCATTTTTCAGCGGGAAGCAGCAGATTTAGAAAAAGTTTGGTTAGAAAATTGCGCTCATTCTACCTTTGAAAATTTTTATTATGGTGTGCCAATTTTGCGAAGCTGGAGAGTAAGGAAAGTAAAATTAATTACTTCTGGTACTCATTTATTCCGAGCCAAGTTGATGGCACAGATTATCTTAGGCGCTCATGGAATTTGGGTAGAAACCGAAAACGTCAAGGAAATTGGTATTCCTGGTAATCGAGAATCTTGGATAAAGACTGAGTTGGATATAATACGTAGTTTGTTTTGGGCGCTTCTCAGTCAAGTTATTCAACCCCAATGCTCACAGGTAACAAAACTGGTAGATGTAGATATACACAGTTGGCAACAGCATGGTTTTAAGTGTGAACATCAGGGAAAGTTGCACCAATAGCCTAAAACAAAAAGTATCTTTGCGCCATTGGTAAAACCGTTGCTGGTTCGCAAGTTAATAACTCTCCATCTGCTCTAACTTCATAGGTTTCTGGGTCAACTTCTATCTGTGGTAAAGCATCATTTAATTTCAGATCCCGCTTTGTAATTTGCCGAGTTCCCGAAACAGCAACAACTGACTTTTGTAACCCTAACATTTGGGGAATTTCTTTTTCTAAACCTGCTTGAGAAATAAAAGTGAATGATGTGGCGTGACGCGCACCAGCAAAACTACCAAACATGGGGCGGGTATGGACAGGTTGAGGAGTAGGAATACTAGCATTAGCGTCACCCATTTGTGACCAAGCAATCATTCCTCCTTTAATCACTATTTCTGCTTTGACACCAAAAAATGCCGGATTCCATAAACATAAATCAGCGATTTTTCCCTCTTCCACAGAACCAACATACTCAGAAATACCATGAGTAATTGCCGGATTAATAGTGTATTTAGCCACATATCTTTTAGCACGGAAATTATCTGACCTCTCCCCTAACCCCTCTCCTACAAGGCGAGGGGAGAGTGTTCCCCGTTGTATTTTCATTTTATGGGCTGTTTGCCATGTTCTAATTATTACTTCTCCTACCCTTCCCATAGCTTGAGAATCGGAAGAGATCATACTAAATGCGCCTAAATCGTGCAGAATATCTTCAGCCGCAATAGTTTCTCGACGTATACGCGATTCAGCAAAAGCCACATCTTCGGGAATACTGGCATCAAGATGATGACACACCATTAACATATCTAAATGTTCATCTAAGGTATTGAGGGTGTAGGGACGAGTGGGATTAGTGGAAGATGGTAAAACATTAGGTTGTCCACACACTTTAATAATATCTGGTGCGTGTCCTCCTCCTGCTCCTTCTGTGTGGTAGGTATGGATAGCACGATGTTTAAAAGCGGCAATGGTATCTTCCACAAAACCGGCTTCGTTCAAAGTATCGGTGTGAATGGCTACTTGCACATCATATTCATCGGCAACGGTCAAACAAGTATCAATTGTGGCGGGAGTAGTTCCCCAATCTTCATGGAGTTTTAATCCCATCGCGCCGGCTTCAATTTGTTCTATCAGTCCTTGGGGTTGGCTGGTGTTACCTTTACCTAAAAATCCCAGATTGACAGGAAAGGCATCTGCTGCTTGTAGCATTCGGTACATATTCCAGGGTCCAGGGGTGCAAGTTGTGGCGTTTGTCCCTGTGGCTGGGCCTGTACCTCCGCCAATCATGGTAGTAATCCCGGAAGCGATCGCAACTTCAATTTGTTGGGGACAAATAAAATGGATATGGGTATCTATTCCCCCAGCCGTGAGAATCATTCCCTCACCGGCTAATGCTTCTGTTCCAGGGCCAATAATGATATCTATATTGTCTTGAATATAGGGATTTCCGGCTTTACCAATTTTGTGAATTTTGCCGTTTTTGATGCCGATATCTGCTTTCACAATCCCCCACCAATCGAGAATCAAAGCATTAGTAATTACTAAGTCTACTGCACCATCAGCGTTAGAAATGGGAGATTGTCCCATACCATCCCTGATGACTTTTCCACCTCCAAATTTTACTTCGTCTCCGTAGGTGGTGAAGTCTTGTTCTACTTCTATAAATAGTTCGGTGTCAGCAAGTCTGATGCGATCGCCTACTGTTGGTCCGTAGGTTTCGGCGTAGGCGCGGCGGTTCATTTTGTAGGGCATATTTTATCCTTTTTTTAAACGCAGAGGAACACGGAGGTAAGCGCAGCGAAAAGTTCCTCGAAGCCGGGTTTCCCGGCGTAGGAAACTTTTCAAGACAGAGGTTCGCGGAGGTTTTTTAGAGTTTTCCGTTGATTTTGTTGTTGAATCCGTATATCTGGCGTGTGCCAACTAGGGGAATGAGGGTGATTTCTTTTTCGTCTCCTGGTTCAAATCTCACGGCTGTGCCGGCGGGAATATCTAATCTCATTCCTCGCGCTTTTTCTCTGTCGAATTGTAGGGCGGTGTTGACTTCGTAAAAATGGAAATGCGAACCGATTTGAATTGGTCTGTCTCCTGTATTTGCTATTATTAATTTTGTGGTTGGACGACCTGCATTTAATTCAATTTCACCGACTGGGGTGATTATTTCTCCGGGTATCATAATTCCTTCCTATTTTAAAGATTTTCTAAAAACTCTACAAATGGTTTTAAAGATTGAGGACATAATTCGGCAATATCTTGATATCTAGCACTTTTTAATATTCTTCTTGCATCCACAGAACCTTTATATTTCTTACCACATTCTCGAAAGATTTTTTCTACAATATCTCTAGGTGGAACATTATGATTTTGTTCCTCAACTGGTGTTGTCCATTTTACAAGAAGAAAATTAACACCAAGTATGCTTATTAGTTGGGATTCAGCAGCTAAAATTAATGCTTCTAAATCATGTTTAAAGCAAAAGACTCGAAAACGCTCTTGTAACCGATTGTCATTAATTCTTTTAGACTGTAATACCTGATTAAATTGATTTAAAACACCATTTTCTAGCCCTTGAATTGTTTCATGTTCAAACCCTTTATTTTTGGGATATAGGTCTGGCATAACTACCACAATTGAATCTGACTGATTGCAGATAATATTGACTGCTTTAATTGGTATCTTTGTCAATAAATCTTTCTTAGCATCTCCTCCTTTATCATTATCATTCCCTTTAACTGCAAAAAATTTAGAAATTCAAACAAATTTGATTTACCTGCACCATTAGCACCAACAATAATTTCTAGCGGTTCTAACGGTGCTTCAAAATTCCTGAAAGGTCGATAACCTTGAATATTGACTGATTTTAATCTCATCTTATTTTTTCCTTGATTTTTACTTTCTCCTATTTTAATCTTTTCTAACGAATCGGATTATGTACAGTTACTAACTTAGTTCCGTCAGGGAATGTGGCTTCTACTTGGACTTCATGAATCATTTCTGGTACACCTTCCATGACTTCATCACGTTTTAATAAAGTTGTTCCATAACTCATTAATTCTGCTACGGTTTGTCCATCTCTTGCACCTTCTAAAATTGCAGCGGAAATAAAAGCAACCGCTTCGGGATAATTTAGTTTCAATCCTCTATTTTTTCTTCTTTCGGCTACTAAAGCGGCTGTAAATATTAATAATTTGTCTTTTTCTTGGGGGGTCAGTTGCATTTATTATTCCTCTTGATGTCTTTTATATCTGCCATACTCTTGGTATACAATTACCATGATTTAAACAAGATACTCGTAACATTTGCCAAATATTTGTAAACCATTTTCTGGCTTCAGATGTAGAATTACCACGATATCTACACAAAAGTCCATATTCTAAGCGAGTTACTCCAGAAAACATTGGTTGAATGATTAAGGAACGTGCTTGTTCGATAATTTCTTGAGATATGGGAAAACCAATAAATACTAAAGTACCAATAACTGGGTTTCCTCCTAGACCATGAGGGCTATGAAATATTTGTTCGTTACCTGGTATGATTTGTCTATCAATCCATAATGGTTGATTATTTTGCCATATTTCAATGTGCGATCGCATTTCTCCCTGTAAAAATTTCTCTCCTCTGGCTGTTCTTCCTAATCTGGTGATTTCCCATCCTAAAAAATTCGCTTCTGTTCCTAGTTCTACTCGCAAATCTTGACGATAAACTGCACTTTCAAATACAATTGTTTCTTGGGGTAAATATTCTAAGCAAGCACCAGATTCAATTTGAATATTTATGTTTTGTCTCGCTTGTAAGCCGTTGCTGCGATAAATTTTATTGGCGGTTGCGGTAGTGATTAAAGCTTGAGAATGGGGTTGGAGATGAATTTCTGAAGATAAGCGATCGCCTCCTACAACTCCTCCAGCCGTATGTAAAATAATACTATGACAAATTTTGTCGCCTTCTGGATACAATGGACGTTGTACCTTTAGGGGCGCTTGATGATGATTGTAAATTAATTGTGTGGAATCTTGGCATTTAGCATAAACTAAATGAAGTTTTCCATGCCAATTTTCTTCAATTTTAGTGTTAAGCATTATTGCAATTTTGCAAAAAATATAAAATTCACATTTGAGTTTGCTTAATTTTACATTACATCACAAATGTTCACCTTTAATCAAAAAATTAAAAATATCATATAATTGTCAAATTATCCGCATCTACCAAAAATATGACAGCCAAAATAATTAGTATTTGTAATCTCAAAGGTGGCGTTGGGAAAACTACCCTCGTCATGGCTTTAGCAGAATATTTAGCAGGGGATACCATGTATAATAAACGAGTTTTAATTATTGATTTAGATGCTCAAAGTAACTTAACTAATGCTATGATGTCAGAAGAAGTTTGGCAATGGCAATATAATAATCGTGGTTTAACATTACCTTTTTTATTTCAAAAAGCTGAATATTTTTTAGAAAAAATATATATTGAAGATTATATAGTCAGAAATGATGTTTCTAATGTCAGAAGCAATAATTCTTTTTATTGTTTACATTTAATTCCTAGTAGTCCCAAGTTATTTACTATTGAAGATGATTTAACAGCAGGATCAGTAGTGACATTATTTCAAGTCATTCAACCATTATTAGCTCATTATGATTATATTTTAATAGATTGTCCTCCCAATATTAACAATATTATTAAAAGTGCATTTTATGCCAGTGATTATTGTTTAATCCCCTGTGTACCCAGTCGGATGGCAATTTATGGATTAGAACTATTATTAGAGCAAATAAATATTTTTAATCAAAATTATCACCATCAATTACGACCTATAGGTACTGTAATTTCTCGTTATAGTAATACAGTTTATCAGGTAGAAAATTTAGATTTAATGATGATCAATCCTTTTATTCCTCCTATTTTTTATACTAAAATCCCAGAAAGAGCAAAAATCGCAGAAAGTTTAAATTTTTACAAAAATTTGACTTATAAACAAAAATATGGTGATGGTCATGATGCTCTGATGAAATTAACTCAAGAATTTATTCAGAGACTTGAACCAGAATAAATTAAACTGAATAACTTGAATTGGTTCTTCAGTACCTAATATGCAAAATCAAGCCAAAAAAATCTCGGAAAGCTGACTATACATAACAAATCAACCATGATTTTGAACAAACATTATTACCAAATATTGCCTCTTTACCCTGTTAAGAGTTCCCGCTTTCAGACGGTAGAAGCAAATTTTTAATTCAGAACTTGGACAATGGCTGCTGCTAACGCTTCCGGTTCTACTGGTTTAGGTATGTGTAGTTGAAAACCTGCGTCCATTGCCTGTTGTTGGTCAAGTTCTCCTGCAAATGCTGTTAGTGCGATCGCCTTCAGTATAGATCCCTTTACCGCTGAACTCTGTCCATCCAAGTCTGAGGATAAAGCCCTCATTGTTTTTAACAATTCATAACCATCCATCTCCGGCATTCCAATATCACTGACCAAAATATCAGGCTTTAACTGTAGCCCAATTTGTAACGCTTCTGGTGCTGATGCCGCTGTGGTGACAGTGGCCTCATACAATTCCAGCACAACTTTGACAAAAGCCAGCGAATCAGCATCATCATCCACAACCAAAATTTTAATTCCTTTTAAACTTAAAGCTACGTCCTCACATTTACGATTTGTGACTGTCTCTGGTAAGGAAGATATTAACGGTAGTATCACTTTTAAAGTTGTCCCCTGTCCTTCTCCTGGACTATCGGCCTCAACTGTACCACCATGTAATTCGACTAAATGGCGGACTATTGCTAGTCCCAATCCCAGACCACCAAATTTTCTGGTAGTTGAGCCATCCTCTTGCCGGAAGTGTTCAAATATATGAGGTAGAAATTCACGGTTGATACCTTTGCCTTGATCACTAACTATAATATGAGCCATTGAACCAATTTGCTGTAGCCGTACTTCGACCCGTCCGCCTTGAGGTGTAAACTTAATAGCATTAGACAAAAGATTCCAGACAATTTGTTGCAAGCGAGCCTGATCACCTCTAACTTTTCCTATATTTGCTTCAATTAGGGTTTGAACTGCAATTTCTTTAACAGAGGCTGCTAAACTCATAGTTTCCAATGCTGCGGAAATTATATCTGCCAAATTAACTGTAGTCACATTCAAAGTTAGTTTACCTTGGAGGATGCGTGACACATCTAGTAAATCGTCAATCAGGTCAACCTGCAATTTTGCATTACGCTCAATACTTTTGAGTCCTTCTTCTGTCTTATCTTTGTCAAGTTTGCCAGTTTTTAACAGTTGAGACCATCCCAGGATCGGATTAAGCGGGGTACGGAGTTCGTGGGAAAGGATAGCCAGAAACTCATCTTTAACGCGATTTGCTGTTTCAGCTGCTTCACAAGCCGCTTGCTTTTCTTGTAGAGCATTCCGCAATGCTTCCTCAGCCCGCTTGTTGTCGTCAATATCAGTGCAGGAACCAAACCATTTGATAATCTGTCCCTTTTCATTCCGTAGTGGAAAGGCTCGTCCTAGATGCCAACGATATTGCCCATCACTAGCGCGACGAAAACGGTACTCAATTTGATAATTTTTACCTGTGCGAACAGACTCATTCCAAATATCTATACATATTGTTGCATCATCGGGGTGTAGGATAGCTGGCCAGCCCCAACCTTGACTTTCCTCTAAAGTCATGTCCGTATACTCAAACCAGCGTTGGTTGTAGTAGTCTACCCAACCATCTGGTCTTGCAGTCCAAAATATCTGGGGCATGGTATCTGCTAAGGTACGAAAGTTTAGCTCACTTTCTCGTAAGGCTTCTCTGGCTTGAATATGGTCTGTAATGTCGGTATTAGTACCGTACCATTTAACAATTTGTCCTTGTTGATTTCGTAAAGGACGTGCCTGTCCCAAAATCCAATGGTACTCTCCGCTTCCAGAGAGCATCCGAGTTTCTACCTCATAATCGCTGCCGGTTTGTACTGCTTTAGCCCACAATTCTTCTAGCTTTGGTAAGTCTTCTGGGTGAATAATTTGCCCCCAACCCTGAGTTTTAAGTTGTTCTTGCGTTTTGCCTGTGAAGTCACACCACCGCTGGTTATAATAATCAACCCGACCATCAGGTTGTGCTGTCCATACTTGTTGGGGAATAGTTTCCGTCATTAATCGCAATTGATATTCACTTTGTTGCAAAGCTAGTTGCCATCTTTGACGTTCAATTGCTAAACCTGCTAGGTGAGATGCTCTCTCAATGAATTGCCGATCTGATTTTTGAGGAATGCGAACTGTGGGATAATATAGTGCAAAAGTTCCTAAAACATGGCCTTGACTGTCCAAAATGGGTGTAGACCAACAGGCTTTGAGGTTGTTAGCCAATGCCAAGTCACGGTATTTTACCCATTTGCGATCGCTCGCAATATCTGATACAATTACGGTCTGTTTGGTATAAGCTGATGTGCCACAACTACCTACATCTGCACCTACGGGAACACCATTCTTTAATGCTTGAATATATTTTTCTGGTAGACTAGAACTTACGCTAGGATACAATTTTGTTCCTGTATCATTTAGTAACATGATGGAACAGAAAACGTCAGTTAACTGCACTTCTATTGACTGAGCTAACTTTTCGAGGATCTCCGAGAGAGAATTACCTGTAGCAATTAGTTCTAAAATATTGTTTTGCATGGATAAGAAAGCTTTGGTGCGATCGTTAGATATAGGTTCTAAAACTGACTGGTTTAGCTTATCCGTATTTGCAGAAATTGCTACAGCTTGATCTGGATTCCAATTTGCTATCAATATTTGATTATTGGTAATACAATCATCACTCCTAGATTGCCGAAGTTTCACATTTGTAATGTCGGTAAATGTGGTGACAACTGCATAGGGAGTAGATTTGTTAGTTTGAAATAAAGGCTGGGAATTGAGCAATAACCAAACTAGCTGACCAGTTGGCTGATAAAGCCCCATGATGACGTTTTTGCATGGCTTCCCTGTTTGCAAAGCAACTATAGGTGGAACTGTTTCTGGCGTAAAAATTGTTCCATCTTCATGAACTATTTGCCATGGAGGTTTAAAGGGAGTTTTTCCCAATATTTGCTCATTTTTATATCCAATTATTCTCTCAGCAGCAGCATTACACGCCTGTAGAGTAGTATCAGCAAGCTGGAAAATCATTCCCTCTTCATCAGTAGAATTAATTTTCTCTTGCTTTTGGTAATTATCCTTTCCTTGCATTGTGTAATTTTCAAGGTTCTAAATGTATTTTTTCAGAAACATAATAATTTTATCCCTCACTTACTCACTCTCAATCCTATTTAATAGGAATATCAATCTAACTACTGATTCCTGAATTCTTACCGTTTTTATTGCCAATTACCAATTAGCCATATATAAGAATCTGGTTTGGTTTCTGATAGCGTGGCGTAAGCCATATTGACTTGTGGAGGTAGGCAAAAGGGTTTTAGAATATTTAGGTGTACGGATTTTTGTATGGCTATGCCACGCAAGCTATCACTAATCAAATAGGATTGCTATATTTTATCTAGGTAATACAGTTGTAACTCATTGTCATATAACAAGCCTAAATGAAACTTGAACAACCTTAATGCCCAACGACCATTTGTTATGAGTAAGTTCATAGATCAAATAGAACTTTCATATCACTATCATAGTTAATTCAATTGCTTTTTTTTTGATTGTAAAATCTTTGTTGCCAAATTCAACGCCAGGCAAATAAGTATTACTGTAAGTATTCAGGATAGAGAATACTCCAATTCAGGAGAATACAAGCTTTTTTAATCAACTTTGATGCTTTTGATATAGCGGTATGCAGTTGAATGAGATACAAATTGAAACTTAAAAATCATACAGGATAAGGCTTTCCCTCCTGCCCTCTGCCTCCTGCCTCCTGCCTCCTGCCTCCTGCTATAAAATCTCACTGCTCTCTATTCTTTATTTTATAAGCATTCTGACTCCTGAATTCTTAAGTATTACTAAATTAACCATCAACAAACTGCTTTGCAAACTCTATTGCTTCTTCTACTGTTGAAACCTTCCCTTCAGCTTGGGCTACAGCGATTTCACTCAAAATTTTTCCTACAAGTGGTGAAGCTGGAATATTTAGTGCTATAATCACCTCTTCACCATTCACTAATCGTGAGGGGTGAGCTACCAGATCATCAGGGTTCAGATAACGGTTGATTAAAGGTGTATAAACCGATAGCGGATTATCGCCAGATTCCGCTTCTATGAGAATATCATCTGCTAAGGCTAAGGTGGTTGTACTAGTAAATACAACTCCCACGTCCTGAAACAAACAATACTGTTCTCGTAGGGAAAGATCCATTCTTTTAAACTGCGGGAACAGTCGCAGGGCGGTAATAACAGCACGAATTTCTACACGGCTGTAAGTAATTTCTTGGAGTTCAGTTTCGGCGATTTCTGGATTTTGGTGAACAAGACAAGCTAGTTTAGCAATACCTAACCAAGTTGTTTTCACAGTATCACGAACATAGTTTTGTAGTTCTTCTCCTAGTTTTAACCAATTTTCACTAATTAAATATGCTGCTTGATCAACTGCGGTTAATTTTAGCAGATTTTCACGTTTGGCAGATTTGAAGAAATGGGTTAATAAGCCATCTTCCCACGCGCTGATTAGCCACGGTGTACCCTGAGAATTAGCTAAGAGATAACCAATTTCTACCCGCACTCGTTCGGCTGCAACTTGACTAATGTTTGCTGCTAAGGTACGAATAGTAGCTTGGGTAGATGGTTCAATGGTAAAGCCAAGTTGGGAAGCTTGACGATAAGCCCGCATTAATCGCAAAGGATCATCTTGCAAATTAGCAGGTGATATCATGCGTAATAGACCAGTTGCTATGTCTGCATAGCCTTGGAGGGGGTCAATAATTTCTTGGGTATGGGGATTATAGGCGATCGCATTTATTGTAAAATCCCTTCTATGCAAATCAGTAAATAAACTATCTCCTTCCTGTTGGGCAAAATCAGCGGTAGCATGGGGAAACACCACACGGGCTATGTTTCTTTCTGCGTCGAGTAAAACAAAACCAGCTTGATAATGTTGAGCGATCGCTCTTGCAACTTTTACCGCATCATCTGCAATAATAAAATCTAAATCTAAATATTCTCGACTTCTACCCAAAATCGCATCTCGCACCGCACCACCCACCATATAAGCAGGTTTTGGCAACCATTCCAAACTAAAAGGCCAATTTTGAGCATCTAAACGAGAAACAATAGAATTATTCATTGTAATAAAAATCAACCTACTAATTAATGCTGAATATCAAAGTCTGCCTAATTAGTGATAATAACTTTATTTCTCTTACCTATTCCCTATTACCTATTTCCTATTCCCTACCTTAACAGATATGTTAACTATCTAAACGAACTTGATATAACATTTTTCCATAAGCTACATTAACTATAAAGGTTCCTGGAGTTGGTTCTATTATGTGTATTTGCGTCAACTGCCACTATGTAGACCGTTGTGTAACCTACAATGCTGTAGAAACGCAGCATCAACAACCCCACCTGACTGAAACCCCAGATTTTGATCCCAACGAACCTTCCATCAATGTCAATATTCGCACAAAAGACGAAATAATTGAAATGGAATGGGATGTAGTTGGTTGTCTTAGCTTTAAAAAAGAAATGGGTAAATGGGCTAAATTACGTCCTGGTGAATTAGTACCAACCTAAATTTTGGATTTTAGATTTTAGATTTTGTTGGATTTCAATTTGTAGAGATGTTTTATCAAATGTCTCTACATTATATTTAAATGTGATATTTTAATGGGTGTTGGATATTTTATAATCTATATTTGCAGTTACTTTAATCAGTATCGTTGATAGATAATTCCTTGATGGTACAAACCCCCGGATTTATCTGCGGGTTCAATCCAAAATCCAAAATCCAAAATCCAAAATCCAAAATCTAAAATCTAAAATCGGATGACCACTAAACTAGAACCTCTCCCTCCCACAAAATACGCTTTAGCACTGCACACTACTACACCTGAATTGGGCTTAGTAATTAGTAATTTTGCAGAAGATACCCGCGCCAATGTTTGGAATTTAGGACGTGATGTATCTAGTTATATCCATCAATATTTAATTGATTTAATTGAACCCCAAACATGGAAAGACTTGGCTTTTATTGCCGTAGCCAAAGGACCAGGAGGTTTTACAGGTAGTCGTATTGGTGTAGTAACAGCCAGAACTTTAGGACAACAATTAGAAATACCCGTATTTGCAATTTCCACTTTAGCAGCATTTGCTTGGCATGAGAAAAGTAAAAATCAAACAATACAATCAATAATTGCTGTAGAAATGCCAGCACAAAGAGGTCAAATCTTTGGTGCGATTTATCAAATAGCTGCTGATAATTCTGGCATCATTGCATTATTAACAGATGCTGTATTTACACCAGAGAAATGGCAGGAAACCTTAAATAATTGGCATACTGAATATGAATTAATCAAAGCCACATCAGGTTTAGCATCAACTGTTACAAGTATTTTGGAATTAGCTTATTTAGATTGGCAACAAGGTAAACGTCCTTATTGGTCAGAAGCTTTACCATTTTATGGTCAACATCCTGTAGATATTTAATAATAGAATTAATTAATGGTTAAATTAGTGGGTTAATAATTATGACACTGACTCAAGATACTATCAAACCTGTGCAATTAATTCCACCTTTGGAAAATGGCGATAGACTTACTCGTTCTGAATTTGAACGTCGTTATCATACCATGCCAGATGTGAAAAAAGCCGATTTAATTGAAGGAATTGTTTATATAGCATCACCTTTACGAGTCACAGGCCACGGAGAACCTCATGCTGATATTATGACATGGTTGGGAGTTTATAAAGCCTTTACGCCTGGAGTTAAACTAGCGGATAATACCACTGTGCGTCTAGATGCAGATAACGAACCTCAACCAGATGCACTATTAAGAATTGAAAATGGGGGACAGTCGCGGATAAGTGCAGATGATTATGTGGAAGGTGCGCCAGAATTAATTGTAGAAATTGCGGCTAGTAGTGCGGCTATTGATGCCCATGATAAACTGAAAGTATATCGGCGAAATCAGGTACAAGAATATTTAATTTGGCGAGTTTATGACGGTGAATTTGATTGGTTTATTTTAAAAGATGGAGAATATCGCCAGCTAGAAGTTAATAAAGAGGGTGTGATTTGTTCTCAAATCTTTCCTGGTTTATGGTTAGATAAATCTGCTTTGTTAACAGGTAATTTAGCTAAAGTATTAGAGATTTTACAGCAAGGTTTAGCAAGTGCAGAACATCAAAGTTTTCTGGAAAACGTAGGATAGTTATTTTAACCTTGCTGTAGTAATTGATGAAAGGTAAACTTTCTATTCTGGTTGATGAGTTTCCAACCAATTCAATAAATCCTCAATAGCGGTAAAATCTAGCAAGGCTTCACTAAGTTCTTCCAACTGATTTAAAGAAAGGGTTTGAATTTTCGCTTTAGTTTCTTTTGGTAATTCTCCCACCCGTTTTTGTAGTTGTCGTCCCACAATATTTTGCTCACCTTCTGTTATTCCTCGTTCGTAGCCAATACGCTCACCAGTGGTAATATAAGCCATAGTACGCTCCTGTTCAAATTGTTTAAAATCTTGCCAAAATTCCGCTTCTAATGCCTTTGGTAACATCATAACCCAGTCTATAAAGCGGTAAAGGTTACGAATATCCTTTTCTTGCCAACCTTGTTCATACAATCTGCGAATTAAGCTAAATTTCCAGGTTTTACGTTCTTGTGGTTTTTTACTGGTTTGTTGAGTCTTTAAATGTGCCATTACCACCGTTGCAAAAGGATTATCGCTGGCTTCTAATTCTGCCCAACGGTTTTGGTAATCTAGCAGTTTAACAGTGCCAAATTCAAAGTTTAACCTGGTATCAGGGTAATTATAACTGTATTGGTTTGGTCGCCATTTGGGGTCTGCGTCGCATAAAATAGCCAGACTAATGGCAGGTTTGCCGAAACGGTCAAAAATCCGCAGGGTGTATGAAAACATCCTTTCAGGAAAGAGTTCTTCTGATTTGGCTTGAATTTCTATATGTATTAACAGCCAAATTTCTTCTCCTTGGTGTTGCCACACTTTGACTAATTTATCTACATATCTTCTTCCTTGTTCAGCGTCGCGGGCTATTTGTTGAAATTCTTTATCTAGAAATTCGTGGGGACGTTCCCAGTTAATTAAGGCGGCTGTTCGCGGGAAGAAAAATTGCATTGCTTGGGGAAAGTATGCTTCTAATATTTCTTTCCACGGGCTGTCTTGGTCGGCTCTTTCTCGTTCTTCGGTCATTTGTTATTTGGTAGATGGTACACTTACTTATTCCATAATTTATATTACTGGCAAATTATTATATTTTATGACAACTTGATAGTGATCAAAAATGTATAATTACTTAGATTTTGTCCAAATTTTTGGTTTATTAAGATAGTCAGGTAACTTAGTATATTCATCACCATTTGCTGATTCAATCTGCTCTAATGTTAAATTTTTCGCTCCTCTAATATCTGCTCCCTCAAGTTCAGATCCATGAAGCTGTACCTTTTCGAGATTGACTTCATTGAGGTATGCTTCTTGCAGATTGGCTCCATTGAGGTATGCCCCTTGCAAATCCGCTTCCTGGAGGGACGCTCCTTGTAGGTAAGCTCCGCTAAGATATGCCTCTTGCATATTAGCTTCCACAAGCTCTGCCCCCTGTAATCTAACTCCAATAAGGTCTGCCCCTTGTAATTTAGCTCCAGTGAGGTGCGCTCCTTGCAAATTAGCACCACGAAAATATGCTCCTTTTAAGTTAGCTTCCACAAGGTATGCCCCTCGCAGATTAGCACCTTTGAAGTTTGCGCCTTTTAGGTGGGCTTTATTAAGATTTGCCTTCTTAAAATCAATCTTACTTAAATCCAACCTCTGATTTTCTTTTTCATTCTCGCAATTACGTCGTCCTATAACGGTAAGGGCTGCTTGAATATCTATCCGAAGTTTTGGTATTTCCCCCTTCTCTCCTTCCTCTTCTTTCTTCAAAGGTGCATTTTCTCGCACAAAAGCCGTGAGGACTTCCATAATTGTCCAATGGTATTTTTCTGGCGAATCTTTAGCAATTTGTTCTAGGGCATAAATTCCGCCTAATTTTACTTCAATCTGTTGATTACCAAGCAATTCAATCGCTTTAGAAAACCGTTCTGTAATTTGTTTATCTTCTGCTGCTTGTGCATTTTTATTTGCAGCTTTAGCATTTTCATTAGCAGCGTTAGCACTTCTCGATGCTTGGTAAGCATTGAAGAAAACGGCAATTCCAGCAAAAATTGTTCCTGTAGTTGTTACGGCTGAAATACCATACTGTAATCTCTTCTCTATTTCTAAACCTTTAGGATTTAAAAACGCAAAATCCGAAAAAGAAAATATCAAGACAACAGTAAAAAAGAAGATAGAAAAAACAACTCCTAGAATTATCAACAAATTCTTGAAAGAGTCTGTATTCTTCTCAAACATAAAATAAATTGTTCTCCTCACATTTTAACAACAAGCATAGGTATACAAAATCTTAGAAAAATCCAACCGTTTCAGTGCAGAAGGCTGAATAAAAAAGTTGCCAATTCCTGCATCTCCCCACATAATTGAATGCTCATCATCAGAGTCTATTTGCAATAACAGAAAATCGTAACCTTCCTCTCCCTCTACATTTTTTCGATCATCATTCTGCACAAATGCGGGATATCCTCCTAAACGGTGTCCTCCTAATAATTCCTCATATTTTTCTTCATACTCATTGATCAAATCATCTAGGAGTTCTTCTAAAGAATTTTCCTGTGCTTTAGTTAGATTACTTTGTTGAAAGATGGGAAAATAGCTTTTAACTAAGGTTCTAAACCGATAATCTGATGCACTCATAGGAGTGGATTTAATAGCGAAATTCAAAGCTAAACAGTCTTCTAATGGTAAACCTATTCCTGGAGGCAAAAATTCAAAGTTATCTAGGAGATTATCACTATTTAAATCTGGTTCAGGAAAGTAAAGAACTCGAAAAGTTGTTTGTGCTAATTGGGGATATTCTTCAATTCCATAAGCTGTCTGACCTGCGGCTTCAATATAAAACTGAAGTATCCCTTTTTCTGGTAAACATTCTAATTTAGGCGTTTCCGAAAAGTTGATTTGTGCTAAAAGATGAAGGGGAGTACCATCTGGGGCTGTAGGATAATCAAGATGTTTAGGAAAGTAAGGTAAACCCCCAAATTTACTTTGCCATAAAGTGGTTTCTGTTGTTGAAGATGGAATAATTGCTATAGAAGGTTTGATAATTGTATTGGCAAATTCATCTACCTGATTTTTTAATTCTAAGAACATTCCATACAATTCATCAGGAGTAAAATCTTTGTTATTGTCTTCTACTGGGATAGACTCGATATCATACCAACCGTGTGTGAGTAATTCTTGAATACTTTGATTGAAAAAAGCTTCTGCTTCTGCTTCAGAAGAGAATTGATGCAGTTGTTGATAATGGGTAACGTTGCAGCCGTCTAAATGAATGGAAGTTCTGAGGGAACTTAATCTCAATATTTTATTGCATTTCATGATAATTAATCTGCCAGTGTAAACAGAAATGATGAAAAAACGATAAGAGATAAAAAAATTCGTAATTGATAATCCTAAAATTACAAATTACGAATTCTCAACTATCAACTATCAACTATCAACTATCTATGCTGTGATTTTCTCTAAAACTTTTTCCACAGCTTTTAATGCTTGATTGATTTCTGCTTCATTGACAATTAAAGGAGGTACAAAGCGGACGACTTTTGTCCCTGCTGGTACTAATAATAAACCTTCATCCATGGCAGCTTTGACAATATCAGGTGCTGTTAGGGAAGATTCAGCTTTTATTTCCATGCCGTTGATTAAACCCCAACCGCGCACTTCTGAGATATGCTGAGGATATTTGAGTGCGATCGCTCTTAATCCTTCTCTTAGCCTTGCACCTTGTTCTCTCACATTCTCTAAAATATTCTCTTTTTCCAAGGTTTGGCACACACTCAAAGCTACACCACAGGCAAAAGGATTTCCACCAAAGGTACTCGCGTGTTCTCCTGGTTGGAAAATATCACAGGATTTTTTACTCATCATTGCACCGATGGGAATACCACCACCGAGTCCCTTAGCACTGGTGAAAATATCTGGTTCTACTCCCAAATGTTCATAACCCCATAATTTACCACTGCGTCCCATTCCCACTTGCACTTCGTCGAAAATCAATAAAATACCGATTTCATCACAAATCTGCCGCAACCGCTGGAAGTAAGCAACGTCACCAGGACGCACACCGCCTTCTCCTTGCAATGGTTCAATTAAAATTGCACCGACCCGATAATTACCTTCATCTAATTCAGTTACAGCAGCTTCAACTGCCCTAATATCGTTGTAATCTACATAATGAAAGCCAGGTACTAAAGGCTCAAAGTTCTTTTGATACTTGGGTTGTCCGGTGGCGGTAACAGTTGCTAAAGTCCGTCCGTGAAAACTGGCATTGGCGGTTAAAATTATGGGGTTAGCAATTTCTAGGACTGTGTGGGCATATTTCCGCGCTAGTTTAATTGCTGCTTCGTTGGCTTCAGCGCCAGAGTTGCAGAAAAACACCCGATCTGCACAGGAATGATCAACAATCCATTTGGCTAATTCACCTTGTTCGGGAATATAGTACAAATTAGAAACATGATGCAGCTTTTGGATTTGCCGTGTTACAGCTTCTATCATTGCTGGGTGGGCGTGTCCCAAGGTACAAGTGGCTATTCCGGCCACAAAATCTAGATATGAGTTGCCTTGGGTATCCCAAACTCGACAGCCAGCACCCCGTTCTAAGGCCAAGGGAAACCGTCCATAAGTGGACATAACAACTTGGTTGAAACTTTCTTCATCAAAGGGTGTAGATGTCATAAAACCTGACTCTTGGGGGATTGTGGCTTGTTCAACTAGACCTTGTAATGTCACTACCGCACCTCCTGAAAATCCTTTATCTTATAATCTATTTACCAGTTTCCCAGAAATATTTCAAAATTTATTTTTATTGAGGAGGGAATTGGACATAAGTAGAAATTTTTTAATTTTTAATTGTTAATTTTTAATTGCCTGTGTACTCTACCTTAGAACAAAAATATCAAAGAATTCAAAAAGAGTTAATGGCTGGGGCGATCGCTCTAGTTTTTGTTTTCCTAATTGGGACATTATGGTATTGGCTGGTGGAGGGCTGGTCTTGGGAAGATGCGGCTTACATGACCGTTATCACTTTAGCAACTGTAGGATATGGGGAAACTAATCCATTAGGTAGTCGGGGCAGGTTATTTACGATCGCCTTGATTTTGATGGGTGTAGTCAATATTGGTTACATTGTGAATAGATTTACAGAAGCTGTGATTGAAGGCTATTTTCAAGAAGGAATTAGACTCAGGCAACAAAGGCGTTTAATGGAATCTCTATCAGGACATTACATCATCTGTGGATTTAGTCGCACGGGACGGCAAATTGCCAAGGAATTTCAGGCTGAGGGTGTGTCTTTTGTAGTGATTGATTCTGAGTTTGAATCTGTGCAGAAAGCTCAGTCACAAGGTTATACTGCCTACCAAGGTGATGCTACCTTGGATGAAAGTTTGTTAAAGGTTGGGGTAGAACGCGCAATTTGTATTGTGGCAGCGTTACCTTCTGATGCCGAAAATCTCTATACTGTGCTGTCAGCAAAAACTTTGCATCCGGGAATTCGGGCGATCGCACGGGCAAGTACAGAGGAAGCTTTACAAAAATTACAACGGGGCGGCGCAGATGCCGTGATTTCCCCCTATATTACCGGTGGTAAGCGCATGGCAGCAGCAGCCCTCAGACCGCAGATTTTGGACTTTGTAGATGGGATTCTCTCTGGTTCAGACCGTCAACTATATATGGAAGAATTTTTACTTAATCCAGCTAGTTGTCCATTTGTAGGTCAAAGTTTACAAAAAGCGAAGTTGCGATCGCAAACTGGCGCATTAGTGTTAGCCATTCGTCGTCTGGATGGTAATCTCATTGGTGGACCAACTGGAGATACTATTTTAATGTCAGGAGATACCCTAATTTGTATGGGTACGGCTGAACAATTGCGGAGTTTAAATCAAGTCCTTGGTCCAATTAATTCTCAACAACTGCGACGACCAAAAAACAATTAAGTTGCTTGTTCACAACTAATTTCAGTTCTCTGTCCACCCATGTAGAGGTGCGATCGCTTTCGTTACAGATTCAATTATTTCTGGTGGTGCTTCCGAAAGCAAGACACTAGGATAAACAGCAGTACCCCATTGAGGATGCACCAGCACACAGCATTGATTTTTAATTACCGGGTAATTTAGTAACGCTTTGGCAACTGCTGTATCATCATGGGGAACTTGTCCGGGATGAGAAAGTAGAGGATAACCAGTCCGGGGATCAATTAAATCGGTTAAATAACCGCGATCGCGCAAATTAAACGCCACATCACAGCCAAAACGCATAAACTTTTCCCGCAACCTTTCTTTTTCTCTCTCTATTTCTCCCGTTATTTCTACCAGTGGAAATTTTGATTGTTGTAAAATAACCACCACCCATAAAAACTGTTGCTGTTTCCAATCTGGTAATATCTGTTCGCAGTTGGCACAGATATATTGACTGGGATTATGAACAGAAATTTGCACCGCTAGTCCCGTTTTGCCAACTAAATTTATGGGAAAGCCTTGCTCAGAACTGCAAACACTAGAATAGTTCACCACATTGATTCAGTTTTAGCAAGTTTGTTATTGTTTTCTGGGTTATTGGGTTATAATCATAACCTCAAAATTTCTTATCAGTCACCGATTTTATCTGGATAATTAGCAATTGGTAATGAGTTAGGTTTTTACCTATTCCCTATTAAGTAGTTGTGCAAATTAAATTTTATAGTTAGGAGAGGGAATAGGGAACAGGTAAGGAATACAGACATTCTTGTTTTCAATCACTATGTTCAATTAATTTTGCTTGGGTACTTAATTGAGTTTTAAAGCATTAACTGGTACTAGATCCCAAGAGTCTACAGTTCTTAATTGTGCAACCCAACCATTCGCTTTTTGGATTTGCGTCAAATCTTTTTTAAAGGATTCGTGACATTCTTGAGCCTGAGATTCATCACAACAGGCAATGCAAGCATGAATCATACCAGATGGATCAATTTGCTCATTTACCCAAATTTTCATAGCTTATGACCTCAACATCTTTGATTAAAACTATTATTGATTCTTTTAGAATACTATCTAACGAGGGTTTGCTGATAGCGTAGCTTGGCGTAAGCCATATTTACTCGTAGAGGTAGGGAACTCTTAACAGGGAGCAGGGGAACAGGGGAGCAGGGGAGCGGTTTTAGCTCTGGAGTATAGTTTGATTTTTTGATCCTCTATTTAGTATTAGCAAAATGCAGCTTTTTGGTACTTCCCTAGTCAAAAACCTTGCACCTTTTTTTTCTATTTTCCGCCTCGATCCCTTGATTTCTCCAGGTTTTACATTTATTTACCAAGTCCTGTGTAAATTCTAGCTTTACCTTACAAATTAAATTCGTATCTATGGGAATACTAGATATAGAAATTATGAAACGAACGCAATATGGTTAGCAACTTTGTCAATATTCCCGGATATCACCTTGCAGAAGAACTCTATAATGGTTCGAGAACGCTGGTTTATCGCGCAGTTCGAGCTAGGGACTCACTACCAGTAGTTATAAAAGTGCTAAAAAATGCTTATCCAAGCTTTAGCGAACTGTTATTATTTCGCAACCAGTACACCATTGGCAAAAATCTCAACTCACCTCTGATTATCCAAACCTATAGCCTTGAACCCGTACATAATGGCTATATGTTAGTTATGGAAGACTTTGGGGGAATTTCTCTCAAGGATTATTTCAGCAAAAATCAGCGTGTCATTTCTATAGAAGAGTTTTTAGTTATAGCGATCGCACTCTGTAACACCCTAGACTTACTCTACCATGAGCGGATTATTCATAAAGATATCAAACCTAGCAATATATTAATTAATCCTGAAACGAAACAAGTAAAATTAATTGACTTCAGTATTGCATCATTATTACCCAGAGAAAACCAAACCCTAGTTAACCCCAATGTTTTAGAAGGAACACTCGTTTATATATCTCCAGAACAAACAGGGAGAATGAATCGAGGGATTGATTATCGCACAGATTTTTATTCTCTGGGGGTAACTTTCTATGAATTACTCACAAATGAGTTACCATTCCAGTCTGATGATGCGATGGAATTGGTACATTCTCACATTGCCAAAACTCCGCCATTAATACATGAAATTAATCCAACTATTCCCTCGATTATCTCAAAAATCGTCAGTAAGGTGATGGCGAAAAATGCTGAAGACAGGTATCAAAGTGCGTTGGGATTGAAATTTGATTTAGAAAAATGTTTAACTCAGCTAAGAGAAACTGGGGAAATTCAAAGTTTTGAAATTGCGAGTAGGGATGTGTGCGATCGCTTCATCATCCCTGATAAACTGTATGGCAGAGAAACCGAAGTTCAAACCTTGCTAGAAGCATTTGAAAGAGTCAGCCTTGGTGCAACCGAAATGATGCTGGTAGCTGGGTTTTCGGGAATTGGTAAAACTGCTGTAGTTAACGAGGTTCATAAACCCATTGTTAGACAACGTGGTTATTTTATCAAAGGTAAATATGACCAATTTCAACGCAATATTCCCTTCAGTGCATTTGTGCAAGCCTTCCGCGATTTAATGGAGCAATTATTAACCGAAAGCGATGTGCAAATCCAGCAATGGAGAAAAAAAATATTAGCTGCTGTTGGTGAAAATGGACAAGTAATTATTGAAGTTATTCCCGAATTAGAAAAATTTATTGGCAAACAACCACCAGCAGTAGAATTATCAGGAACAGCAGCGCAAAATCGCTTTAATTTATTATTTCAAAAATTCACCCAAGTCTTTACAAGTGCAGAACATCCCTTAGTGATGTTTTTAGATGATTTACAATGGGCAGATTCGGCATCACTCAAGTTAATGCAGCTATTAATTGCTGATACAGATCATCTTTTAATTATTGGCGCATATCGTGATAACGAAGTCAATCCTGGACATCCATTATTATTGACATTGGGTGAAATCCAAAAGACACAGGCAATAATTAACACGATTACTTTAGCACCACTCAGTCAAATACAAGTAAATAAATTAGTTGCTGATACACTCAAATGTCTAGAAGAACTGGCATGGAATCTTTCTGTATTAATCTATCAAAAAACTCAGGGTAATCCATTTTTTGCTACCCAGTTTCTCAAAGCATTGTATCAAGATGGACTAATTGAATTTGATTTGGACTCAGGTTGTTGGCAATGTGATATTGCTGAAGTAAAGGCGCAAGCTGTTACAGATGACGTTGTGGCTTTTATGAGTTTACAATTGCAAAAACTGCCGCCATCAACTCAAGAAGTATTGCGGTTAGCAGCTTGTATTGGTAACTCTTTTGATTTAGCAACATTGGCTATTGTTGCCGAACAATCTCAAATCGAAACAGCAACCTGTTTATGGAAGGCATTACAAGAAGGGTTGGTTTTACCAATTGGGGATGTTTATAAGTTCTATATTGGTCAAGAAACTCCAGCACGTACTTCAGAAAATCAACAGACTGTTAATTACAAGTTTTTACATGACCGAGTACAACAGGCCGCTTATTCCCTCATTCCTGACGACCAAAAACAGAGAACTCATCTCAAAATCGGTAAACTGTTGCTGAAAAATACTGCACCTGAAGCCATAGAGATAAATGTTTTTGATATTGTTAATCAGTTAAACAATGCAATTGATCTGCTCGAACAGATATCTGAACGATATGAATTAGCCCAATTGAATTTGATTGCTGGCAAAAAAGCAAAAACCTCCACAGCTCATAAAGCAGCAATTAAACACTTTTCAATCGGTATAGAGATGCTTCCTGAAGATGGTTGGGAGACAACTTATAATCTCACATTCAAGTTGTATCGGGAATATGCAGAGTGTCAATATCTCATAGGTTGCCTTGATGAAGCAGAACAGCTATTTGATGTGGCATTACAGTATGCCCAAAACAAATTTGATCTGGCAGATATTTATTGCCTTAAATTAGCGTTGAAAGTTACTCAGGGAGAGAACCTACCCGCCTATGAAGCTGGACTCAGTGGCTTGAGTGTTCTGGGTATGAGCATTCCAGCCAGTGAAGAAGGTCAGCAAGCACTACTGGAAACCACACTTAGGCAGATTCAGGATCAACTAGAAACTGTAGAAACCGCAGATTTATTTGATCTGCCTGCAATGAGCGATCCGGCGAGGAAGGTATGTATGTCTATCCTGCCTGATCTATGGGGTGCTGCTTATACTGGCGGCAATCAACTGCTGACAATTTTGAGTATCCTTTTAATGGTTGAGACTTCATTAACTTATGGCAATGCTGAAAGTTCAGGCTGTGCTTACTGCTTATATGGAATGACACTCACAATTCAAGGGGACTATCGAAGTGCTTATGAGTTCGCTACATTAGGACGAAAGTTAGATCATCGGTTCAATAGCATCAAGTTCATTCCCAAAACCAATAACGTTTTTGCTCATACAATCAATCCCTACAATAGACCACTAGTTGAAAATGTGGCAGTTTACCAACAATCTTTTCAAGTCAGCAATGAAACTGGGGATAGTCTATTTGGCATCTGGACAGTAGTATTTATCATCTGGACGCATCTTTTAAAAGGAGATTACTTATCAGATGTGTATGCCGAAACAGAGAAATACTTAAGCTATGTACAACAAGTAAACAATGTGAATATGTCCTCTGCCTTTAGCCTACAGAGGCAATTTATCTTGTATCTACAAGATTTTTTGGCAGAAACAGATCTACTTGTTGATCATACTGAACAGAAAATTCTTTGCCTTGACATTTGGCAGAAGAATCATTTTGATCCTGGCATTAATTGGTATTGTTTCTTAAAGCTTCAACTATTATATCTGTACGGTCGCTATGCCGAGGCCTTGAAAGTTGCTGCTAATGCGGAAAAAACGCTGGCTTCTAATCTTGGCTTTTTTCCGATTATTCAATTCCACTTCTATTATCCGCTCAATTTAGCCGGAATTTATCCTGAGGCAACACCAGAGGATCAACGAGAATACTGGAAACAGATGCAGCAGCATCAGAAAATTCTTGAAAGCTGGGCGCAGTCTTGTCCAGAGAACTTTTTGCATCAATCACTGTTGCTTGCGGCTGAAATGGCAAGAGTTTCTGGTAACTACAAAGATGCAATTACCTGTTACGATCGCGCCATTACCGCAGCTAAGGAAAATCACTTTAATCAAATTGAAGCACTAGCTAATGAACTAGCAGCAAAGTTCTATCTTGATTGGGGCAAACAGCGCATAGCCCAAGAATACATGATTGAAGCTTACTATGCCTATGCCCGTTGGGGCGCAAAAGCCAAAGTCGCCGACTTAGAAAGACACTATCCCCAATTACTCGCACCCATATTACAGCAAAGCCGTTCTCCCCTCTCAACTAACGAAACTATCTTTGCTTCGGGGAGTGTCGCATCTACCCGTTCTTCCGGTTCTAGCAGCAGTATCTTAGATACCCTAGATTTAACAGCAATTCTCAAAGCATCTCAAAATATCTCAAGTGAAATCGAACTAGAAAAACTACTTTCATCCTTACTTTCCATTATCATCAAAAATGCTGGGGCTGATAAATGCGTGTTAATGCTTTTGCAAGACAATCATTTACTAATTCAAGGCGCAATTACCCAAGGAACACAACCCATTGTTCTGCAAAGTCTTCCTATTGTAGACAGCCAAGATATTCCCCATAAGCTCATTTACAAAGTCAAGCATAGTCAACATACTGTTGTCTTGTTGGATGCAACGGCAGATACCAGCTTAAGCAATGACCCCTATATTATCCGTCAACAACCCAAGAGTATTTTGTGCAGCCCAATTTTACACCAAGGTAAATTGCTGGGGATTTTATATCTAGAAAATAATTTAGCAAAGGGGGCGTTTACGAGCGATCGCATCGAACTACTCAATTTACTCTGCACACAAGCCGCCATTTCTCTAGAAAATGCCCAACTTTATGAACGAGAACAGGAAAAATCCCAAGAATTAGAACAAGCATTACATAACTTACAACAAGCCCAATTACAAATTATTCAAAGTGAAAAAATGTCAGCTTTGGGTAACTTAGTGGCTGGTGTTGCTCACGAAATGAATAATCCTTTGGGCTTTATTTATTCCAGTCTCAAACAAGCTAAACCCACCTTTGCCGATATTATTGAACATTTGAAAATCTATCAAGAAACTTTACCTGATAAGACTGAAGAAATTCTCAACCACGAGTCAGAAATTGATTTGGAATATACCTTAGAAGATTTACCAAAAATAATTGATTCTATGACAATAGCGTGCGATAGATTAAAAAACATCAGCACTTCTTTACGCACTTTTTCCCGTGCTGACAGAAATTACAAAGTACCATTTAATATTCATGAAGGCATTGATAGTACAATTTTAATTCTCAAACATCGACTCAAATCTAACGAACAACGTCCCGCAATTGAGGTAATAACTAACTACGGTAATTTACCAAAATTAGAATGTTTTCCTGGGCAATTAAATCAGGTATTTATGAATATTTTAGCGAATGCAATTGACGCATTAGAGGAATCAAATCATGGACGTAGTTTTCAGGAAATTAAGGCTCATACTAACCTGATTACAATTACCACATCAATAGTAGATAAATGTGTGAAAGTCTCAATTGCTGATAACGGTAAAGGCATGAGAGAAGAGATAAAACATCAAATATTTGACCATCTCTTTACAACAAAAGCTGTAGGTAAAGGCACTGGTTTAGGATTGGCTATAGCTAAACAAATTGTTGAAGAAACCCACAGCGGTAAGTTGTATTGTCACTCAGCTTTAGGAGCAGGTACTGAATTTATAATTGAGATTCCTGTATAGGGCTTGCTGATAGCTAACGCCAAGCGTAAGCCATAAAAGTCGTGAAACAACTAGTAATTAACAAGTTAAGGTTTTTGAGTTGCTTTACGCGAAGCGTCAGACATTGTGGCGATCGCTAATTTTGCTCCTTCTACCTGACGGACTCGATCCATAACTGCAACTACCTGTCCATGAGTAGCATTCTCATCAGCATTAATAATTACTACCACTTCAGAAGTATTACTCATTAACTCGCGTACTTTTTCTGGTAAAGCATTGAGGTTAATAGGTTCACGGTTTAAGCTGATTTTTCCCCCTTGATCAATAGTCACCGTAATTGGTGCTGCGGTTGCTTGTGATTTAGCTGTCGCTGCTTTAGGTAAGTTAACAGGTAAGCCTTCGGAACGAGTTAAAAATAGAGTTGACATAATAAAAAATGTCAAAATTGCAAAAATCACATCAATCATCGGCACAATATTAATTTGTGCTGGAATATCTGGTTCATCAGGTAAGCGCATAAGCAAGTCCAAAAAAGTGAAAAGAAGGAGTCAGGAGTCAGGAGTCAGGAGTCAGGATTACAACTCCCTTGCTGTCCAGATTTCAATTTAGATTCTGTACCTCATTGATCTGCAATCTGCTGTAAATAGTATGGCGATCGCCACACTATGCTATCAGAAGTAGTTTATATCCCCATCATCTCCCTCATCTCCCTCATCTTCCCCATCACCCTCATCTTCCCTATTATTTGGATCTCTCATACTGACGACGGTAGAGTAATTCTAACTGTCCTCCATATTCTTGAATCCAAGCAATTTGACGAAGATAAAGTCCACGAAAGGTATTAGCAAAGAAAAGAGTAATGATAGCAACAACTAATCCTGATGCTGTGGAAACTAATGCTTCACTAATCCCGGACGTGACACCAGATGTTTTTGTCCCACCGACATCACCAATATCTAAAGAAGCAAAAGAAGCGATTAATCCTAAAACTGTACCGAGAAGCCCTAACAGAGGTGCAAGACCTATAATAGTATCAAAAATGTTTTGGAATCTTTTGAGTAAAGGAATTTCTGCTTGAGCTTCACTTTCTAAAGCCAAACGAAATTCTTCTGGAGTTGGTTCTTCTAACTCTAAAGCAGCTAAAAAAATTCGAGCAATGGGTAAGTCAGAATTTTTTTGTAAATGATCTAAAGCACTGACCACATTATTTTGACGATAAAAATTTAAAACTTCCCTGACTACGCGGTTTTGACGACCACTCAGTTTTACCCAAAAAGTGATCCGTTCCATAATGAGTGCCACTGCTAAGACCGAGAAAAATAGCAGGGGAAACATGACCACCCCACCGGCTTGAAAAAAATTACTAATATCCATTTACTATGTTTTAACTCCGTTCCGAAAATGCTAACCAATGCTTAACCAGACAGTTGATGATAGTGTTAATTGAGAAGTAAGGCTTGTTGTAATATTTCTAATTTTATTGGTTTGGAGAGAAAATTATTCATTCCATAACTCAAACATTTATCACGAGTTTCACTAGAAACATCCGCAGTTAAGCCAATGATAACTGGTTGTTGGCGATCGCTATACAAGGTACGAATTTTTTGGGTTGTTTCCAGTCCATTTATTCCAGGCATCTGCACATCCATCAATATCACATCAAAAGTTTGATGTTGCAATACTGCCAGTGCTTCTTCTCCACTATCTACTGCTTGTGCTTGGTATCCCAAACGTTTCAACATCAGTAAAGCAAATTTGCGATTTACGGCATTATCATCAACAATCAAAACTTTTGCAGAAATCAAACCCGGTGGTTGAGAGTTGATCTCCTCCTGATCTAGAGACTCAACCACCTGTGCGTGAATATCAAATCGGAACTTGCTACCGACACCAACGGTACTCTGCACAGTTAGTTGTCCACCCATCAATTCTACAAACTTGCAACTGATAGGTAAACCTAAACCAGTTCCTGTTTGCGATCGCCTCCCTGCTTCCGACTGTCCAAAAATCTCAAAAATACTGTCTAATTCCTCTCCTGCAATACCCACTCCTGTATCTTCCACTTCAAAACCCAGGTGATAATCTTTACCAATAAATTCCATCATCCATACACGCACAATGAGACCACCACTAACAGTAAACTTGATGGCATTTCCCAACAAATTAATCAGCACCTGACGTAATTTAGCATCATCAGTAACAATCAAATCTGGCAGATTTTCCGCCAGTTGCAACTCCAAAGATAATCCTTTCGAGTCCGCTTGCTGACGTAGCATATCCATCAAACTAGTCAATAATTGCCGCAAATGAAAAGATTTTGGATTTAAGAAAACTTTACCAGCTTCAATTTTGGACATTACCAACACATCATCAATCAATGAAAGCAGATGTTCACCACTTTGATTGATCGTGTTAATGAAATCTCTTTGTTCTGATTGCAGCGTAGCATCAGTTTCTAGCAACTGACTAAATCCAATAATGGCATTGAGCGGAGTTCGTAACTCATGACTCATACTGGCAAGAAACTGGCTTTTAGCAGTGTTGGCAGTTTCCGCAGCTTCCTTAGCATCCACAAGTTCACGTCTAGCTTGCTGCCGTTCTAGATGTGCCGAAATCGCAGACGCAGCCGCACGGAGCAAGTTTACCTCAGCACATTCCCAAATTCGAGCCGATAAACAATTATCAAACCCAATCAAACCCCAGAACCGACCATTCACCAACAAAGGTAAGATTAAGATAGCTAGAATTCCCTGGGGTTCTAAAACTGCCCGTTCATGATCTGGAAAATCAGCCACCAGACCATTGACAATATTGCCACTAGAAAGAAGTTCCATCCATCGGGGAAAGGACTCTGCGTAAGCAAAATTTTGTAGCTCAGGATTATCAAGTTCTGAAGAAATACCTTCAGCACACCATTCTGATCTTTGACTTAATACCAAATTACCAGCTGCATCATGATGGTTTTCAAACACATAAACGCGCGATGCAGATGCTGTTTCTCCTAACCATTGCAGGATTTGTGTATAATAGTTGATACCAGAGTCATAAACTAAAAGGTAATTCTGGACATTTACCAAAGTTGAAAGATAACGTTCCCTTGCCGCTATAGCAGTTTCTGCACGTTTTTTATCGGTGATATCTCGACCAACAGCTAGTATTTCCATAAAGCGGTTTTTCTTGTCGAAAATCATCCGTTGATTCCATTGCGTCCAACGCACCTCTCCATTGGCAACTACGCGATTTTCCATACTAACAACGGGATTTTTCAGGGACATAGTAGCCAGAATTTGAAATACTTGCTCCCGATCTTCTGGAAAAATCAACAATTGGTAGCTATGTCCCAAAATATCATCAGGATTCACCCCAAAGTAACGACAGAAAGCTTCATTTACAAAAATCAGTGTGCCATCAGCACGACTGCGAGCAATTAATTCTGTTTGCAACTCAACAATGGCACGGAATTTAGCTTCCTGATGACGTAATTCGGCAGTTTGGGCAGCGATTTGTTTTTCTAGTTCGGTATTATAGTTAGTGAGAATATGTTCAACTTGTTTACGATCTGTAATGTCTTGAAATACAGTAATGGCATAAGTAATAACTCCATTGTGATCAAAAATTGGTGTTGCCCATACTGATACTGGAATTATCTTTCCATTGCAGTGAACTTCAATATCTTCAATCTGTACACATTCTCCTCTTAAGGCTTGTATGACTGGTAATCTATCCGTGGGATAGAGTTGGTCAGTCCCCAATAAATAAAGTTGATAAGCAGCAGCCAAATTATCTGCATCAGGAATATTCTCTACTGCTAATAGAGATTTAGCTACCCTGTTCAAGTAAATTACAGAACCATCTATTTCATGAACTGCTACCCCTATGGGTAAGCTTTCCAAAAATTGAGCAAGTTCTGCTTTACTATCAGCTAATTTAGTGAATGATTGCTGTAATTGCTGTGCCATCTGGCTAAAGGAATGGGAAAGTTCCCGGACTTCCACAATTGGGGTCATAATTGGGGATAGTTCCTGAAATTCTCCTTGGGCTATCTGTCTAGCCGCTAAGTTTAATTTCAGTAATGGCCGCGCAATTAACTGGGTAGTTAATAATCCCATCGCTGTTGAGAGGAAAAAAGCCACACCGCACAAGAAAATGGTTTTCTCAGTGGCAGCCTGAATTTCTGCCATAAAGTCTGATTTTGGCAAAACAACAACAACCAACCAATCCAATCCAAGATTGTCCTGCCAGGGAGAAACTAAAACAAAATATTTTACACCTTTGATATTTACCTGTATTTGCTGATTTTCCCTAATATCTGCCAAATTAGTCCATTGTTTTTGGATGTTTATAGCAACTTCCCTAATTACAAAATCTTGACTATTAAGGACTTGTAACCGCTTTGCTTTGCCATTCTCCATCCGAAATGGTGGTTCTTTGGCTGAACTAGCAACTAGCATTCCTGATCTTTCCAGAATAAATGCTTTACCAGAAGAACCCAGTTCAATATGTCTCAAAAAATTGCTGATGTATGTCAGACTCAAATCCGTACCAAGAGCGCCAATAAATTTACCTTGACGATCATAAAGTGGATAGCTGGCGGCAATGGACATAATTGCTGGATTTGCGTCCCAGTTGTATATCGGACTCCATACTGGTTGACCTGCCTTAATTACATTGGAATACCAAGCTTCCAGTCTGGGGTCATAAGCTTGCACAGAAACTAACTGAGTGCGATCGCCTGCTTGATTTGTATTATACTTATAGGACTTTCCTAGTTCTGCTCCTAAAGGAATTTCTTCTATTTGGACGCGACGTAATCCATAATCACCAGCACCTATATATTCGCCTCTAGCTGTAGCAAATTGAATATAACTAGCACCAAAGGTTGGCAATTGTTTGGCAAAATACTTACCCGTTGCCTGAAAATTCCACAAATTCAGTTGTCCAGATTCATAAGCATCCACATTCAATTGATTGATTTTGACAGGCGTATTAAAATAATTATTAAGATTTTGATCAATACGATTATCAATTTCTGACTGTAAGTTAATAACCAGTTTGTTAACAGCAAGAGAGCCGTTTTGATAAGAAAAATAGCCAACTAGGGCAACAATGCCCACAATCTGCAAGACGAACGGAACTATCAGCATCCGACTTAAGGAGGCTGTCCCCGCTATTTTGATCATCCACTGTTGATTAGGGTGGCGATTCATCTTTTCAACGGATTAGCTGTTAGAAACTGTCTAATTATAGTTCAAATGATGGTGCTATTTATGCTATGGTCAAATAGTTTGATTTGCTCCTGATTGGTCAATTAAAAATTGGGTGGCTTTTTGATTATATAAAGGTTGATCAAAAAAGTATCCTTGTCCCCAAATACATCCCAATTGTTGCAAAATTTCTACTTGTTTTTGAGTTTCAATGCCTTCTGCAACTATTTCCATATTTAAACTTTTTCCTAATAGAAGAATTGTAGAAATTAAAGTTGTGTCATGAGGATTTTTGATAATATCTTCTACAAAAGAACGGTCAATTTTTAATGTATTTATGGGTAAGTCTCGCAGCATTCTTAAAGAAGAATAACCAGTACAAAAATCATCAATACACAAACCAACATTGATATCTTGTAATGAATGAAAATTGAATTTTTCTGTTTTTAGTAAACAAGTTTCAGTGATTTCTATATTTAAAGTATTTTTAGCTATACCAGTTTCTTGCAAAATTTCTACAATTTGTGCAAATAAGTTAACTTGCTGAAATTGAACAGGTGAAAAGTTAACATTCATTGTTAAAGGTAACTCAGGAAATTGCTTTTGCCAATGTTGTAATTGTTTACAAGCTTCATGGAAAATCCACGCACCTAAAGGATTAATTAATCCTGTTTCTTCTGCTACAGGAATAAATCGATCAGGTGGAATCATTCCTTGTTGGGGATGCTTCCAGCGTACTAAGGCTTCAAACCCTTTAATTTCTCCAGTGATGAGAGAAATGATGGGTTGATAATACAAGCAAAATTCTTTTTGAGTAATTGCTTTTCGCAAGTCTTGTTCTAATTGTAGTCGAGCGATCGCCTCTGCTTGCATCTGTGGATCAAAAATTTGATAACTTCTACCTCCCTCTTTTTTGGCTTGATACATAGCAATATCAGCATCTCTGATCATATCCATCGGTTTTTCATAACCCATATTACTGGAAGTAATACCAATACTCGCTTCTATGAAAACTTCATAATCGTTAAAGTTAAAGGGTAATTTCAACTGTCCTAATAGTTTTTGAGCGACTAAAATCGCTGTTTCTGTTTCTACTAAAATAACAAATTCATCCCCTCCCATGCGTGTTGCTGTTTGCGAAGATGTTAAACATTCTTGAATCCGATTGGCTACACATTTTAATAGTTCATCTCCTGCTAAATGTCCCAAACTATCATTGACAATTTTAAAGCGATCTAAATCAATTAACAACACAGAATAACTTAAATTTTTTGTAATCAATTCCTGTAATCGCTTAATCAACCAATCTCGATTTGGTAAACCTGTTAAGGAATCATGAAAGGCATTATGTTCTAATTGTTCCTGACTGTCATACAAGTTTTGCAGCGTTTGAGAGAGTTCTAATGTTCGTTCTTTAATGCGGATTTCTAACTCTTGATTTAGTTGTTTTAATGCGGTACGAGCTTCTGCGTGTTCAGCAATTTCTTGGGCTAAAAGCTGATTTTTATGTTCGATAATCTTGCTTAAACGTCGCAGTTCTAAATGATTTTTAATTCGAGCTAAAACTTCTTCTTTTTGAAACGGTTTAGTGATATAATCAACTGCACCTAAAGATAAACCTTTAACAATATAATTAGTTTCAGAAAGAGCCGTGAGGAAAATTACAGGAATTTCCCTATATAAGGGATTTTGTTTGAATTTTTCATAAGTCTCAAATCCATTCATCCCCGGCATCATAATATCTAATAATATTAAGTCAGGAATGAAATATTGTATTTTTTGAATGGCATTTTCTCCATCTTGTGCTACCAAAACTTTAAATTTAGCTTCACTGAGAAAATTTGTTAATATCCTTAAATTAGCAGGGATATCATCTACCACTAAAATCGTATTTGAGTAAGAGGTTATATCTATCATAAATGTACTTCTATTGATTAAGTATTTCTAATATTTTCTTTTCTTGAAATATTTTGGATAACTGCTGTAATTTGGATGTAAATGGCAAATATTTTTGGTCGGTTTTTTCCAGTTCTTCTGCTTGTTTGATAATCTCTTTTCAATTACTCCACAATGCTAGATCAAAAGGTTACTCTAAAGTTTAAGATGGAGGAGGAGAAATTACTATAACTACAAAGACTATGATATTTGAGTACGGATGCTAATTAGTGTAAACTTATTTATATTTAAAGTAAAGTCTATGTCAAGAAATTTGGTTTTGCGAGGATGTTTGGAAAGTCTTAAAGTTTACCCAACAACCTCTCCCTAGCCCTCTCCTTTGAGGACAAGGAAAAACTTTTATTATTTGAGAGGCTTTGAAACCTCCATTCCCTTGTAGATAAGGGGGTTTATCATGAAGCTTTTAGCATCTTATATTATACTTTTAAAACAACATTTATGACTATTTTATTCCTCTTCTTTACAGAAGATTTATATAACTGGTGAATATTCTATTATCCATAGCTATAGGCACATATATTTATATACCAATTTATATGTACCAATATTGCTGACTCCTGAAAAAATTTCTTTATGTAGTGTATTAATTATTTCTCTTGTATTACAAATATTTACAGCAGTGGGATTAACTGGTTATTTTTATTGAAATAATGGACAGAAAACAATGATGTAGTAGCATAATTGCACCGTGAATTGAACAGGATTTGCAACCGATATTATATTCTTTAGGAGAGTATTCAAAAAGTGGCAGTAATAAACCTTGATTCAATGTTGAATTTTCCTATCAGATTTAGTTTTTTTTAAAGGTTGAAACAACCAATATTTGTTCCAAATTTTATCACTTTGAAAAGACTAATCCTCAAGGTTTATTTTACTTTTACTCCAATATCTACACCATCACTTTTTAGCTGTCCATCTTCCATATAAATAATCCGGTCAGCAATATCAAGAATCCGATTATCATGGGTGACAAGTAAAATAGTACAGCCTTGTTCTTTAGCTAATTTTTGCATTAATTCTACTACATCACGACCAGATTGTTTATCTAATGAGGCTGTGGGTTCATCTGCTAATACTATTTTGGGATGACTAACTAAAGCCCGTGCGATCGCCACCCGTTGTTTTTGTCCCCCTGATAAATTTTCTGGATAGTAATCCACACGATTCCCTAACCCTACTTCTTCTAACATTGCTACAGCTTTGGCGTTAATATCTCCTTGCAAATAATTTTCATGCAACTCTAAAGACATTCTCACATTTTCTTTTACTGTTAAAAAACTCATCAGGTTATGTGCTTGAAAAATATAACCTATTTGACGACGCAATTTAGTTAAATCTCCCTTGTTTGCACCACTCATTTCCTGATTTAATATTTGTAAGCTTCCTTCTTGAGCAGAACGCAACCCTCCCATCAATGATAATAGGGTGGTTTTTCCTGACCCAGAAGGGCCTGTCATAATCACAATTTCACCTGCTTTGATCTCTAAGTTAATATCAAACAATACTTGTTTTTTCAATGCTCCAATACCGAAATAATGATTGAGTGCAGAAGCATTAATTATAGTTTCTGAAGCTAGGCTAGATTTAGCCGTTATAGTTGTAAACTTTGGTGACATAATTATTTATACCTTTAGATTTTGATGTGAACTCTTGATAAAATGATGAAATTAAAAAATGTCCGCAGGGTCAGCAGATCGAAGTTTCTTCATTGCGATCGCACCAGAAACGCTACACATAATTACAGTTAAAATAAACACAGTTATTGCCCGGTCTACTTTCATAAAAATAGGCAACATAGTGGCAGCAAACGTGAGTTTATATAGTCCAAAAGACAGGAAAAAAGCAGGTAAATAGCCCAAAACGGCTAATAATAAAGCTTCTTGGATCAAGACTCCTAAAAGATAGGTATCTGTATAACCCATTGCTTTCAGAGTGGCATATTCTGGGAGATGTTCAGAAACATCAGAATAGAGAATTTGGTAAACAATAACAATACCAACAATAAACCCAACTCCTACACCCAAACTGAAAATAAACCCGATTCCTGTACCATTAGCCCAATAAGCTTTTTCTTTTTGAGCAAAATCTTCAGGTGTTCCTACTTCTACAAAGGGATTGTTTTGATCTGGATTTAATCCCATTCTGAGTTGCGTTTTTAATTTCTCAATATCGGCACCAGGTTTAAGATTAATTAAACCCACTTCTATTTGATCTGGTTTTCGATTCGGAAATAGTTCTAAAAAGGTTGAATCACTAGTAATAACATTACCATCAGCCGCAAAGGAAGCACCATTACTAAATACACCTTTGACGCTAACAGCTTTACTATTCAGTTCTGTTTGAAAATTGCCTGTTTTTTTAAAGATATTACCTACAGCACCATATTCTGGACGACCTGCTTGATCGAACATTACTTGATGCAGTGCTTTGAGTTCATCTTTATTTTTTTGAACTTCGGGAAATTTCAATCCTGGTTGATGGGGATCTACACCCCACACTAAAATAGAACGATCAATTCGCGTTTCTGGATTCCTCCATTGTCCTGTACCAATATAAACATAACTAACGGAGTCTACGCCATCATAACTTAAGGCTTGATATAGTCTTTCTCTGGAAAAACTTTTGACAGAAAATAAAGTTTCAAATTGGGGATTAATTAAAACTAAATCTGCTTGTAAATTACGATGTGGTTGAATTGCAGCATCAAACAACGCACTTTCAAAACCCATCTGAATAAACATGAGCATATCAGCAAAAGAAATACCCGCAACTGCAATAGCCAGCCGCGTTTTTTCTTTCATTAATTGTCGCCAAGCTAGGGGCGTTTTCCGAAATAATTTATTCTGCATTGAAAATTTTTTAAAAATGAGTAGTGTTTAATTTTTTCATCACGAATTACGAACCACCAATTACAATTCAATTATTGTTTGTACTTGCAAATTAGTTAACCCTGTAACTCGCTTACTATCTTCAGGATTCAAACGAATTTTGACTTCAATAATTCGACTGTCTAAATTTTCTCCTGGTTCGTTACTAAACACATTTTGGCGGTTGACTTGTAACCCAATTTGTGAAACTGTTCCCCGTAGTTCACTTGTCAATGTAGGACTGGTAATTATGGCTTTTTGTCCCAGTTTGATTTTACTAATATCTGTTTGATACACTTCTGCAACTGCCAGCATTTGCTCTGTTTGTGCGAAGTCTGCAATACCAGAACTAGCTATTTTTTCGCCAGCATGGGTATGAATTTTGAGAATTTGTCCCTTCATGGGTGCGCGAATAGAAGCTGCTTCTAGTTCAGTTTGGGCGCGTCTGAGAGTAGCGATCGCACTTTCGACTTCTGTTTGTGCTAATTTCACATCTACAGGACGAACTTCGGCAATACTATTAAGTGTAGCTTTAGCTTCCTTAATTTGTTTATTACTAGTGGTGTTAATCCTGTTTAATGAAACTTTTGCTTCTGCTAATTGTTTAGTTGCAGTGGAATTAATTCGGTTGAGAATTGCCTTAGCTTCACTTAATTGTTGTTTGGTGGTTTCTACATTTAAACGTTTACTATCAATCACAGAATTAGAAACAGCCCCATCTGCATATAATTGTTGATAACGTAGAGATTCTGATTCAGCATTGTTGAGTTCTGCGGTTAATTTATTAATAGTAGCTTGTTGGGCAATTCTATCACCTTGCCATTGAGCTTCTATTCGCGCAATATTTTCTTGTTGAGCATTTTTATCTCCTTCATACTGTGCTTTTATTCGCTCTACATTTGCTTGTTGTGCCTGAATTTCTCCAGATTTAGCACCCGCTTTAATTTGTTCAAGTTTGGCTTGAGAAACTCTCACCTGTTTTTCGGCTTGTTGGACAGCATTTTGTAATTTATCCTGTGAATCTAAAACTGCAATTACTTGTCCCTTCTTCACACTTTCGCCTTCTTTGACCAAAACTGCTGCTACCCTATCCCCATCTAAATCCAAAGGTGCAGATAACTTAATTACTTCTGTTTCTGGTTCTAGTCTGCCTAAAGCAGTTACTTTTGGACTAAGCTGTTGAGCATTTTTTGTTAATTCTGCTGTATTCGGATTACCAGATTTTCCAAAATTAGAAACTACGTAAATTGTAATTCCAGTAGTAATCGCAGCAGCCGCTAAAACTAAAGCAATTAACCCTTGATTTGCAGGTTTGAATAACAGGTTTTGACTCATTTTATTTCCCCAAGTGAAAACTTATATTTCTATCAATTAACTGCTATTAATTAATATTTATATTTATCTATCTAATTTGCGGTTAATTATTCACTTTAAGCTGTACTTTTTTTGTAAATAAAGTGTCAACATTTCTCCTAACAGTTGGCATTGTTCAGGAAAATCTATTGTTTCATTACCCCATAATTTTTCGAGGATGACACCATTAACAAAGCTCAAAACAAAGGATGCCAATACTACATCTTGAACTCCTAATAAATCACAGGCTACTTGTTGACAGCGTTGATTAGCACGTTTGAAAACAGTGCTATTACTCAACATTTCCTTTGAATCTTGATGTTGACAAAAATCAACCCATACATAAGTCCATTTAATTAGGTATTCCTCATTTTTGACCAGATAATTACCCAAGCTTTCCATCAATTCAGATAAGTTATTCTTTCCTCCAAACTCCACTAAAGCTGTAATAACATCTTGCTCACTAATTTCTTCCACCAGTTGCTCAAATAAAGCTTGTTTACTGGGGAAATAGTGATATAGAGTACCAGTGGAAACACTTAAACCTTGAGCAATTTGCCGCATGGTTATAGCGCCATAACCTTTTTCAGCAAATAAATCAAAACACTTGCCGAGTAATTCTTTGCGGTATTGTTCATGATCAACAATTTTCGGCATAACTCGGTTTTTTATATCGAACGGTCGTTATATTTAATATAAATACATGATATAAAGCTTGTCAAGAGATAAAAGAAGCAGTAAAACCGTTTTTCTCGTTATCAGCAACCTCAGCAGTTCTAGAATTAAAATTAACTTTGTTCTCTAAATTTAACCTAGTCGTGACTACTACACCCCTTTTCCCCAACTTGCCACAAACTGCGTCAGTTCCCGACACCTTGGGACGTTTTGGCCGCTTTGGTGGTAAATATGTTCCTGAAACCTTGATGCCAGCCTTAGCTGAACTAGAAACAGCTTATCAGCAATACCGCAATGATCCTAGTTTCCAGGCAGAATTACAAGGTTTACTAAAAGATTACGTAGGACGTGCCACACCTTTATACTTTGCTGAACGTCTTACAGCCTATTATGCTCGTCCTGATGGCACGGGAGCGCAAATTTACTTAAAACGTGAGGATTTAAATCATACTGGCGCTCATAAAATTAATAATGCCCTTGGTCAAGTATTGTTGGCAAAGCGCATGGGTAAACAGCGTATCATTGCTGAAACTGGTGCAGGACAACATGGTGTAGCGACGGCGACGGTTTGCGCTCGTTTCGGGTTGGAATGTGTAATTTATATGGGTGTTCACGATATGGAACGCCAAGCTTTAAATGTGTTTAGAATGCGGCTGATGGGGGCTGAAGTTCGTGGTGTGGCTGCGGGTACGGGAACTCTCAAAGATGCGACTTCTGAAGCTATCCGCGACTGGGTGACAAATGTGGAAAGCACTCACTACATTTTGGGTTCTGTGGCTGGACCCCATCCTTACCCAATGATGGTACGTGATTTTCATGCGGTTATTGGGGAAGAAACTCGCGCTCAAGCTCAGGAAAAATGGGGTGGTTTACCTGATATTCTGATGGCTTGTGTGGGTGGTGGTTCTAATGCTATGGGACTATTTCACGAGTTTGTGAAAGAGCCATCTGTACGGTTGATTGGTGTGGAAGCTGCTGGTGAAGGTGTAAATACTGGCAAACACGCGGCTACTCTCACCAAAGGACAAGTTGGTGTTTTGCATGGAGCGATGAGTTATCTGTTGCAAGATGATGAAGGACAGGTAATTGAGCCACACTCAATTAGCGCCGGTTTGGATTATCCTGGTGTGGGTCCCGAACACAGCTATATGAAGGATATTGGCAGGGCTGAATATTATAGTGTGACAGATGCTGAGGCTTTGGAGGCATTTCAACGCCTATCGAAGCTAGAAGGAATTATACCAGCATTGGAAACTGCTCATGCGATCGCCTATTTAGAAACTTTGTGTCCTCAAGTTAGTGGTAGTCCTCGTATTATTATTAACTGTTCTGGACGAGGTGATAAAGATGTGCAAACAGTAGCAAAATTTTTAACTCCTCAGTAAAGATGTAAGAATTCAGGAGTCAGGAGTCAGGAGTCAGGAGTCAGAATATTTGAGAAATTGGTTAATTATCAAACAGGTATTTTTGGCGTTAGCCTCAAAAAGCTGACTGCTGATGGCTGATGGCTAATTGCTGAATGCTTACATAAGTTATCAACAGGAGTAACGCGAATAGCTTTGCTGTGAATGTGTACTTGCTAGTTTTAGTGTCCACGACATCTGTCAGTGGATACTATTTTTTGGATATTTTTTTGATTAATAATGTAGTGTCAATAACAGTTAATCAGGGGATGCATTGACTACAGACGTATGCTGGATACTCATTTTGAGGAAAAGGTCATAAAATTGGCAGATTTTCAGGAAAAGAAAATGTCATTTTCAGGAAAGTGAACTGACAAACCTGATATATCAAATAATTCCTCAGTTGATGAATACTTGACAGTATCCTGGTACTTCTTCTGACCACTAGAAGATAGAGTATATGTCTAATAAATCCATACAATACCTAATTCTCTATGTTCCGACAAACTGCTTTTGGCATGGCTTTAAGTACGCTTGTCCTTGCTAGTGGATTGATGACTGCTCCTGTTCCCGGTAATAATTTTACTAAAAAAAACGCTCATACTCAGTCATTCAATACTTCTAGTCAGGCAGCTATGGCGAATTCTAATGCTCAAAATTCTACTTTAGAAAAATTAGTTTTTGAGCAAATTAATCAATATCGGGCTTCTCAAGGACTTTCACAGTTAACGTTAAATGCAAGTATCACTCAGCAGGCTAGAATTCACAGTCAAAATATGGCTAAGGGTACAGTTAAGTTTAGCCATCATGGTTTTGAACAGCGCGTTAAAGCTATTCCTCTTAAATATGATAGTGCGGGGGAAAATGTGGCTTTTAACATTGGATATGGTAATCCAGCACATCAAGCGGTGGTTGGTTGGCTCAATAGTCCGGGACATTTGAAAAATATTCAAGGAAAATATAAACTTACAGGGGTAGGTGTAGCCAGTAATGCTAAAGGTGAAGTCTACCTGACGCAAATATTTATCAACACTAGATAGATTTTATTGCGGATTTTCTGCACATAATAATTTAGTGTCTGAGAGTGTGATTTGAAGACACTATAAATTATTATTTCTGAGTAGTTTATGACATTACAAGATTTTCAGGTTAGCGATCGCGATTTAGATGCTGTTTCCCTCTCTGAATATTTACAATCTGAGGCCATTGCTGTGGATACGGAGACTATGGGATTATTACCACAGCGCGATCGCTTGTGTCTCGTCCAGTTGTGCAACCCAGAAGGGAAAGTGACAGCTATCCGCATCGCTCAGGGACAAACAGCAGCTCCAAATTTACAACAACTTTTGGAAGCAACCCACGTCCTCAAAGTATTTCACTTTGCGCGGTTTGATGTTGCTACCTTGCGTCATCACCTAGAAATTCAGGTTCAACCTGTTTTCTGCACCAAAATTGCCAGTAAATTAGCCCGCACTTACACCAATCGTCATGGGTTGAAAGATGTAGTACAGGAACTAGAGCAAGTAGAACTTGATAAAAGCTCTCAAAGTTCTGATTGGGGTAATGCTGCTAATTTGTCTGAAGCTCAATTAAATTACGCTGCAAATGATGTACGCTACTTACTAAATGTGCAACAAAAGCTTTCCCAAATGTTGCAAAGAGAAGGACGCTGGGAACTTGCTCAACAATGCTTTCAAGTTCTACCAACATTAGTTTCTTTGGATTTATTACAATTCAAAGATTTATTTGAACATTGATTTGGTAATTGGTAATTGGTAATTGGTAATTTTCTCCTCTACCCAATGCCCAATACCCCATTTACTTCTGTTGAGTTTCTACATGATTTTTGATGCGAGAGACAACATTATAGTCATCTGCACCTGCGGGAGTCCTTGATTCAATAATACCTTCTGTTGCCCCACCAATCGCTTTCCATGCACCGAGTCCACCTTTGAGTTGAGATACGTGGTAAAACCCAGCCGAACGCAATATTTCAGCGGCTTTAGCAGTTTGTCCATCATTAGTGCCGTAAATGTAAATATCACGGCTTTTCTCTAAAGATATTGCTGCACGGTCTATTAGTTCATCTATGGGCATAGACATGGCTCCCATAATATGACCTTCATTGTAGATTGAGCGATCGCGCACATCCAAAATTGTGAACGCTGGTTCTCCCCATTCCAAACGAGATTTAACTACATGAACATCAGACTCTGCCTCTATTGGTGGCTGTTGGGGAATAATACCACCCATGAGATTGTTAGTCATAGCTTTTCATATCGAGTAGGTTAACAAAAACTTAACAAAATCTCAATACTACCTTTATCTTTCTTTAGTTATAAGCCTGGCAAAATCTCTCTTGAGATATATTTCAAATGATAAAAAATCCTTTGGGATTTGAGAAAATTAGAATTAATCTAAAAATCTAAATAATATGAAAATGCCATTATTCCTCAAGGTGCATACAGAACTATACCACCTATGCTTGCAGGAATATCAAGACTTATATATATGTATATGATACATTTGTTTATTTTTTTGCCTGAATACCTAATTCACTTAGCATCACTGATGCGCTTATTTTTCAAGATATTGTAAATTTATACCAAAAATTTTTAAAAAAATACCAAAATCATACGTTACCGATGCATTTTAGAAGCTTTATTATGAAGTTTGCATAAATTTCCGAAAAAATTAAGTGTTTACGAAGATTACAAAATTTTTCATACTTAGCTTATAGTAGGAGCAAATATACTCTTCAGAAAGAACACCTAAACACATCTATCGCTACAAAAAATCACCAAATTAATCAACAGACTGCATTGCATTATGGATACGCTTCCCACGAATACCCCTAAGATTATGATTGTCGATGACGATTTCAGTGTCAGAAATCTCGTCTATCGGTTTCTCAGTCGAAAATATCGCATAGAATCGGCCGCAGATGGTAAGAGTGCTATGGCATTATTTGAACAATTCAATCCAGCTTTGGTAATTCTGGATTGGAATTTACCAGATGCTAATGGCTATAAACTCTGTCAAGAAATGCAAAGTCGTACAAATGTTTTGGTTTTGATACTTACTAGCCGGAATGATGAAGCTGATAAAATTAGCGTTTTGGCAGCAGGTGCAGATGACTTCATGACTAAACCATTTAGCTTGGCAGAAGTAGAAGTTAGAGTAGAAGCACTTTTAAGACGGATTCGTTACATCCATCCTAGTCAATCACAACGCCTTGTTTTTAAACAACTGGCAATTAACCCAGAAGGTAGAGAAGTGACATTAAACGATAAACCCTTAGCCTTAACTGCTTTAGAGTTTAATATCTTACATTTTTTAGCCAGTCATCCTGGTCAAGCTTGGAGTCGTCCGCAACTCATCCAAAAAATTTGGGGCTGTGATTATGTAGGAGATGGACGAGTTGTAGATGTGCATATTGGTCAACTGCGTAAAAAAATGGAAGTTGACTCTAGTACACCAGAATTTATCAAAACAGTACGGGGTTATGGCTACAAGTTTGAACCACCAGAAGGTAGTAAAGTTTAAACTCTTGATATTAAGAGCAGTTCATGAAAACATCATTGAATTGAGGCTTGCTTAGATAATTCGTGTTATTGTCGATTTTTGCGGCTAAAGTCTGTCAGGGAATTTGTGTCTACTCAAGCCTCATGGCAATTTTAAATTTTGAATTTTGAATTTTTGTTTAAGTCTGGCTAATTAAGTTATTCCATAACTATAAAATGTAGGCTCAAAATATATTCTTTTTAATATTGATTAAATTAAAGAAATTAATGAAAATTACTGTCATGAGTTTTAACCTCCGCTACGACAAACCAGATTTGGGGGTGCATCAGTGGGAAAAGCGTATAGGTGCGATCGCATCGGCCATTCAACACTATCAACCTGATTTAATTGGTACACAGGAAGGTAAAGCCCATCAACTTAGTGATTTACAAGCACTTTTACCAGAATATAAATTTATTGGGGGCGATCGCACTGGGACAGGAGAAGGTGAACACTGTGCAGTTTTTTACAATCCCCAACGGTTAGAACTTCAGCAAACCAAAGATTTTTATCTCAGCGATACTCCAGAAATTCCTGGTAGCATTACTTGGGACACTCGCTTACCACGCATGGCAACTTGGGCTAATTTTACAGTTGGTAATCTAGGTTTTCCCATCACTGTTGTCAATACTCATTTAGACCACGAAAATCCTAAAGCTAGAGAGTTAGGTGCAGCTTTAATTAGTCTATGTTTAATGGAATTTCCATCAGAACACCACCTACTGCTAACAGGAGATTTTAACGCTAATCCCAATACCTTAGCACGGATGATTTTAGCTGATAATCACAAAATGCAAGACGCTTTAGCAACTCTTTCTTTAGAACAACAGAAAACCTTTCATGAGTTTACAGGTGAAGCTTGGGATGCTATAGATACGATATATTGCGATCGCCGTTTCCAAATCGAACAAGTAATTATTGACCGTCAACAGTGGGAAGGTGTTTGGCCTTCTGATCATTTTCCTGTAATTGTGAAATTAATAATAGGGAATAGGGAATAGAGGAATATACAACTCAAGCTGACTTAATGGTTACTGCTAACTGCAATCCCAACGCATCTAATAAGGTAGTTAAACAGTAAAATTCAATTTCTCCTTGCTCAGATAATTTCTGGGCTAGTTTCTCATAACATTGTTGTACTGGTACTGATAATTTACCCATTCCCCCTTGCGCCTCAATTACATTTTTGAGCGCCTTATTTAACATTTTAGGGTCGCCTTCTTCTATTACAACTTCAATATAAGCAGCCGCTTCCAATGGATTCTGTAAGTCTTGAATTAGTTTTGCATGATAACTTGTACTTTTAGGCATCATCTCGACTCCGATAACGCTGCTTCACCAACTCCACGGCTAACTTTATCGCTGCTTTCATACTCGTTGCGTCAGCAATACCTTTTCCCGCAATATCAAATGCGGTTCCGTGGTCGGGTGAAGTTCGCACAAATGGTAAACCAATGGTAGTATTTACAGCCCGGTCAAAGGCCATCAACTTGACGGGAATTAAGCCTTGGTCGTGGTAAAGTGCCAAGTAAGCATCAGCAGGGTTTTTAACTGAAGAATTACCATACCAAGCTTGACCAGGTTTAACCCACATTGTATCTGGTGGGGTGGGTCCTTCTAGTTGTAAATGGGGACGTTTTTGGCGTTCCTCCTGTAACCAGGGAATTAGCCAATCTATTTCTTCTCGTCCTAATTGCCCCATTTCTCCACTGTGGGGATTTAAACCTGCGATCGCAATTCTCCCATTTTTAATCCCAAAATCTCTTTGTAAACATTCTTCTAATAAATCTAATTTCTTGGTTAATAATTGCGGCGTTAAGGCTTGAGATACTTGACATAAAGGAATATGTGTGGTAGCAAGTAGAGCGCGGAGAGTCCAGCCAGTGAAGGGCGATCGCGCTACAAATAACATTCCAAAACGCTCCACACCTGCTTTTTCGGCTAATAGTTCCGTTTGTCCTGGGTAATAGTATCCAGCCGCTTTCCAAGCAGATTTAGCGATAGGTGCTGTAACAATACCATCAAAATCACCAACCAAAGTTTGCCCTATGGCACATTCCATATAAGCAAAACTAGCCGCACCACTAACCGCATTACCAACCCCAGTCATAATTTCACCAGAGTTTGGCACATCAATCACAGTCAACTCATCTGGATTGACCAAATCTAGGGAATTATTCGTATTATTAATTAAGTTTTTATACTCATTAGTGAGTAAATTCCGACAACCCACTACAATCACATCACAGTTTTGACTAACTTCCGAATCTGCCAAAGCCTTCAAAATTACCTCTGGACCGATTCCAGCAGGATCTCCCAATGTTACTGCTAAACGTGGACGTTGATTAGTATGAGTCATGAGCCGATGATAAAATTGCTTTTCGTTAATTAATCCACCTCTGCTAAAGCAGTTTAGCTTAAAAAGTAGAAGCCTCTCACCTAGCCGATAGGGAAGTGATGAAATGAATACGTAGCGTAGTAGCGTGCTGTAGACTTGTGAATTGACGACAGTTCCCTGATTAATGTGCGTAACACGAGAGAAGGGAGCATGGAGGAGATAAACAAATCTTATTCTTCTGATTTATGATAAAATTTGAGCGAATAGGTGTAGTCCAATTAAATGCTGAAAAGCAGCCTATTTACATAGAAAATAACTGTTTCCATACAACCAAAGAATCGTGGGGCGCACGATCTTAAAGCTCAGTTAATGTCTTCAAAGAGGAGTCGCTGAGAAGCTCGCACTCACCCTGAAAGGGGAGTGTGTAGAGTACGTCACAATTATTCACAAAGGTCTAAGTCAATAGCACTAACAGACCTAGTTTACCTGATTTATCAGAGGCAAAAATAAGATTTGGAACATCAACTCTAATTTACCCCTCTCATGAAACAGGAAACATAAATAAACAATTCACAAAGGAGAATCACAGCAAATGGGCGGCGAAATCTTAAATGCAGCTATGTTGTCTTTCGGCTTAATCTTCGTAGGCTGGGGCATTGGTGCTTTGTTACTGAAAATTCAAGGCGCAGAAGAATAAGCAGAGGGGCAAGGGAGCAGGGGAGCAGGAGAGAAAATTCTTTCCCTGTTCCCTGCTCCCTGTTTCCTGAAAAAAATGTAAAGTTTTATTTCTACAGCTAATTCTGTTAAGATTCTTTTCATAAAACATTAAAATTTATAACGACCCTCATGACATTATTAATTGTCGGTGCCACTGGCACCTTAGGAAGACAAGTGGCTCGTCGTGCTATCGATGAGGGATATAAGGTACGCTGTTTAGTTCGGAGTCCGAAAAAAGCTTCATTTCTCAAAGAATGGGGAGCAGAACTGGTCAGAGGAGACTTGTGTACACCCCAAACCCTAGAAGCAGCATTAGCAGGTGTAACTCAAGTAATAGATGCTTCTACATCTCGCGCCACAGATTCATTAACTATTAAACAGGTAGATTGGGAAGGTAAGGTAGCATTAATTCAAGCAGCAAAAGCGGCTGGTGTGGAGCGTTTTATCTTCTTTTCAATTCTGGATGCTGATAAATATCCCAACGTCCCGCTGATGGAAATTAAGCGGTGTACAGAATTATTCCTAGCGGAATCTGGCTTAAAATATACAATTTTACGTTTAGCTGGGTTTATGCAAGGGTTAATTGGTCAATATGGCATACCCATTTTGGAAAATCAACCGGTGTGGGTAACAGGTGCTTCATCACCTGTAGCTTATATGGATACTCAGGATATTGCTAAATTTGCTATTCGCGCGTTGAGTGTGCCAGAAACTCAAAATCAAGCTTTCCCTGTAGTTGGTACTCGCGCTTGGAGTGCAGAGGAAATAATTAACATTTGTGAACGCTTGTCTGGGAAAGATGCCAGAGTCACACGGATGCCCATTGGCTTACTGCGTAGTGTACAGGGTTTGCTGCGGTTTTTTCAATGGGGATGGAATGTTGCTGACAGACTAGCTTTTACGGAAGTTTTAGCCAGTGGTAGACCCTTAAATGCTCCAATGGATGAAGTATATACAATATTTGGTTTAGACAAACAACAAACAGCTACTGTAGAAACATACTTGCAAGAGTATTTCAGCCGGATTATGAAAAAGCTGAAAGAGTTAGACTATGAAAAGACTAAGAATAAAAAGCAAAAAGATAAAAAAACCCCTTTTAAACAGTCTTCAAAAGTTAATAGCCAATAAAATTATTGATTAATATGGAATTAATTGCAGCGCATTAAATACGCCTTTAAGAGTCCGCTGTTGGGCTACTTAACAAACCCCGTTTCTTTAGATAGGGGATTGTCAACTCTAGTTGTTGGGTTTTGCACCGTATTCAGAGAGTGAATGTATGATACCATAAAATCTCTGAGGTCTAAAGCCCTCAAATGGCTTTCATCGCCGGCTTAAAAGACATTAAACACCAAAAATTTTTTGGTTTTTTAGGGTTTAATTCCGGGGGTTTTAGCCTATTTTCTTATAAAGATTAAGCATCGCCTAAAATTGGATATTTAAGTGTGCCGAAAGCAGGCATTATCTACAACGACATTAAGCCGGTAGCGGGTCGTGTCGCTATCGAACTGAAAGATCAGCTAACCGCAGCTGGTTGGGATGTGTGTGTGACAACTAGTATGGGTGGTATACTCGGTTATTCCCATCCTGATAGTGCTGTATGCCACACTCCGATTACAGGTCTAAAACCCCCTGGTTTTGACTCAGACATGGAGTTTGCGGTGGTGTTAGGAGGAGACGGTACTGTTTTAGCAGCGTCTCGTCAAGTGGCACCCTGTGGTATCCCTTTGTTGACGGTGAATACTGGTCACATGGGATTTTTGACAGAAACTTATCTTAACCAACTGCCCCAAGCCATTGAACAAGTAATGGCAGGTAAGTATGAAATCGAAGAACGAGTCATGCTCACCGTCAAAGTTCTACGGGAAGAGGCAGTATTATGGGAAGCTCTGTGTTTAAATGAAATGGTGCTGCATCGAGAACCGTTAACCTCGATGTGTCATTTTGAGATTGCAATTGGTCATCATGCAGCAGTGGATATTGCAGCCGATGGTGTAATTGTTTCTACTCCAACGGGTTCAACTGCTTATTCATTAAGTGCCGGTGGTCCTGTAATTACTCCTGGTGTACACGTATTGCAGTTAGTACCAATTTGTCCCCATTCCCTAGCTTCTAGGGCTTTGGTGTTTCCCGATAATGAACCGGTGAACATCTATCCAGTGAATATACCCCGGTTAGTGATGGTGGTAGATGGAAATGGTGGATGCTATATTATGCCGGAAGATCGGGTATATTTGGAGCGATCGCCATATAATGCTCGCTTCATTCGCTTACAATCACCAGAGTTTTTCCGCATTTTAAGGGAAAAATTAGGTTGGGGTCTGCCACATATTGCTAAACCGAATTCAGTAGAATTACCTTAGTGGTCAGTAGTAAGTGGTCAGTTATCCATTGTAGTCAAAACTGGTTTTCTTCCAGAATTGACAGCTAGGCAATTGTATTGGGAATGAGTAATTAAATTTGCATCTTGGGAAAGTCGATGTTTTATCCAGAACGTGCTAAAACATCGTTAATACCCATTTGTAATAAGTAGTATTGCCTGAAATTTTTGCAACAAAGCAATAGCTAATAACTGATGGAATACTGTTGTTTCCATTACCAATTACCAATTACCAATTACCAACTACCAACTGATATGATGCTTCCTCACAGTGCCTGTGTTCTGGTGATTGAACCCGATGATAGTCTAGCTAATCAACTGGCTTTTGATTTGGAAGAAGCTGGCTATGATGCGATTGTGGCTCATGATGCAGTCAGTGGTTTACAACAATGCCGCGATGCCGGAGGTGGTCATAGTCATCACCAACCTGCTTTAATAGTTATAGACCGGATGCTGACTGGAGAATCAGGACTCTCGTTGTGCAGAAATCTCCGTACTATCGGCAACTGTTCTCCTGTATTAATTTTGATGGCTAGAGATACAGTTGATGATCGTGTAGCTTGTCTGGAAGCTGGTGCTGACGATTACATTCTCAAACCCTATCGCTCGGAAGATTTTTTGAAGTTGGTTCGTTTGTATCTCAAACCTGATGTTGATACCACAGAACAGCTACGCTTTGGGGATTTGGTTTTAGATATCGGAACCCGTCGCGTCATCTACAACAGCAGAACCATCGAATTGACAATGAAGGAATTTGAATTATTAAAGTTTTTTATGGAACATCCCCGTGAAGTATTAACCCGCGAACAAATTTTAGAAAATGTTTGGGGTTACGATTTTATGGGTGAGTCAAATGTGATTGAAGTATATATTCGATACTTACGTCTGAAAATTGAAGAAGAAGGACAAAAGCGATTAATTCAAACGGTGCGCGGTGTCGGGTATGTATTAAGAGAATCTTAACAAAAATAAGCTGAGTGTCACAAATAAGGCAAAATTTTGAACAATAGTGCAAAATATTGCCTTTTTACTCGTCAATAGTTCCCTCTTTCACACTGGTGATTTAGCATCACAAGTACGGTAGATCCATAATTAATTAAACATTGAGTTTGCAAATTTAACTTATACAGGCGTATACTAGCAGATTCCAGGTATTTATTTTTTTTAGCTATTAAATTAAACCTACTATCCTTCTCTACTTTGCCTTGCTGAAGATGGTGTATCTCGCAGAAAACATGATGAACAAATTAACATTTTATATCGTTTTGTTACACAGTTTGTTTTTAGGGATAGGAACTGCTGGCGCTCAGTCATTAGAGACAGAAGCAGAGAAAAAGATGGTAACTTCGCCTCAACTAACTTTACCAGCATCAAAAATATGGGTACTTAATCAGAATAAACAAGTCCAAAAACAAGCTTTTATGTGGGTAGTACATGACCCAAAAAAAGCCAGACAGCAGCCATTTCTAGAAATTGCTCAAACTACCAAAAAGCCTACCAAAAAGCCGAGCAATAGTGTTAAACCTGGCAAAGAAGATGAGTTGGAAGCATTTGATGAAGTTGTTAAAGACTATCAAAAATTAGAGGGGATATTTACTCTTTATCGCCAAAAAGACAAAAATAAAATATATTTAGAAATTAACCCAGCGCAACTGCAAAAAAACTTCTTAGCTACAGCCACGTTAGAATCTGGCATTGGTGAAGGAGGAATTTATAGTGGGATGCCATTGCAAGATTTTCTGTTTTATTTCCAACGAGTAGATAATAGCTTGCAGTTTGTCGTTCGTAATGTTAATTTTCGCACCCGTACAGAAGATCCTCAAGTGCGATCGCTCTCCCGGTCTTTTAGCGACTCTGTATTGTACAATCTTCCTATTAAAAGCATTCATCCTCAACGAAAAAGCATCCTCATTGATTTAGAGGATTTACTGCTGACGGACTTAGCTGGATTATCTGCAAGTTTAGAATTAGCGGCTAGTCCAGACAAAAGCTATTTTGGTAATGCTAAAGTTTTTCCCAACAATGTAGAAATTGAGTCAATTTTCAATTTTACTGGTAGTAGCAAAGAGCAAGAGCAAAATTCTGGTGTACTAGCTGATAGTCGTGGTTTTACTTTGCGGCTTCACTATAGCCTTTCCCAACTGCCAAATAATAATTATCAACCACGATTAGCTGATGATAGGATAGGATATTTTCTCACTGCTTATCAAGATTTATCTACAGATGATAATAACGATCCTTTTGTGCGTTACATCAATCGCTGGAACTTAGAAAAACAAGATCCTAAAGCCGAAATTTCTCCACCGAAAAAACCAATTGTTTTTTGGATTGATAATGCCGTCCCTTTTGAATATCGTGATGCTATTAAAGAAGGGGTATTAATGTGGAATCAAGCTTTTTTGAAAGCGGGATTCAAAGATGCAATTGAAGTCCGACAAATGCCCGATAATGCTACATGGGATGCTGCGGATATTCGTTACAATACTATTCGCTGGATTAATACAGTAGATGGATATTTTGCTCTTGGCCCATCCCGTGTTAATCCCTTGACTGGTGAAATTTTGGATGCAGATATTTTGGTAGATGCGAGTTTTATCAGAGCCTTAAAAAATAATTATCGGCAAATTGTTTTACCCTCTCCAACAACAACTCCTACTACTTTGTCAGCGTTGATGGAAAATCGCCCACTTTGTAGTCCAGGAGATAGAAAAACTAAAGGATTAATTGGCAATTTATCCAAACTGGCTGGAGAGTATGATTTATGCTATGGCATAGAAGCAGCTAATCAGTTTGCCTTTGGTTCATTGGCAATGTCATTACTAGCAAATACTACTCCCAATAAAGACCAATTAAAGGATTATATCCATCAATATTTACGTTTAATTATTGCTCATGAAGTTGGTCATACTTTAGGATTACGACACAATTTTCGTGGTAGTACCTTGTTAGCACCAGAGGAAATGAATAATCCTGAAATTACTCGCACTAAAGGTTTGACATCTTCAGTGATGGATTATATTTCTCCCAATATCGCTCCGCGTGGTAAATCCCAAGGAGATTATTTTCCCAATCAGGTGGGAATTTATGATATATGGGCAATACAGTATGGTTACACTGCTTTTGGAGCGAAAAGTTCCATGGCAGAAAAACCATTTTTAGAAGAAATTGCTAAACAATCAGAAAAACCAGAGTTGAGTTATTCTCCAGATGAGGATACATCTAGTATTGATCCGACATCTGCTCCTTGGGATAATAGCAGTAATGTTCTAATTTATTCACAATGGCAATTGGATAATTCCCTAATTATGTGGGAACGTTTAAATCAAGGTTATCCAATTTCTGGGGAAAGTTACAGTGATTTAAGGGAACGATTTGACACCATATTTGGTAATTATTTACAGCAGTTATATTACACTACTAAATACATTGGTGGGCAATCTTTTTACCGTGTTCATCCTGGTGAAAATCAAGGCAGATTACCATTTGTAGCTGTACCTGTGGAACAACAAAGACAAGCATTAGCGACATTGCAAAAATATGTTTTTGCTGAGGATGCGCTGAAGTTTTCGCCAGAATTAATCAATAAATTAGCCCCAGAACGTTGGCTACATTGGGGTAGCAGTCCTACAAGGGGACGTTTAGATTACCCAGTTCATGATTTAGTATTGTTTGTCCAAAGTACGGTATTGAGTGATTTACTTTCAGGCGATCGCCTCTCGCGAATGAAGGATATTGAACTCAAAAGCCAAAAAGGAGCAGCACTAAGTTTACCTGAGTTATTTGGGACTCTACAAACTGGAATTTGGACAGAAGTTTTACAACCAAAAGGAAAATTAAAAATTTCTAGTTTGCGGAGGGGTTTACAACGGCAATATGTGAACTTTTTGAGTGCAATGGTATTACGAAAAGTAGATGTACCAGAAGATGCTCGTACATTAGCCTGGTATAAGCTCAAACAATTAAATGGCGAACTCCGACGCATGAATTCTGATGACGAATATACAAAAGCGCATTTACTAGAAACTCGCGATCGCATTGAAAAAACCTTAAATGCTCCCTTACAGGGGAATTAAGAGTTATCAGTTGTTATTTTTCCCCATTCCCCATTCCCCATTCCCTAATTTATGACCCAAACATTAGATTTCATCAAACTTTCGTCCAAAACACAGCAAACACCCAACGCTTTAATTGTCACATTACACGGTTGGGGTGCAAATGCCCAGGATGTTGAAGCTTTAATACCTTATGTCAACTTACCTGATTATGAATTCTTACTTCCCAATGCACCTTATCCATACCCTTATTCTCCTGCGGGTAGAGCCTGGTATGACTTGCGGGATGGAAATATGTATGAAGGATTGACTGAAAGCCGACAATTGTTAATAGATTGGTTACTGTCTTTAGAGAGTAATACAGGTGTGCCGTTATCCCGCACTATTTTGAGCGGCTTTTCTCAAGGTGGTGCCATGACTTTGGATGTAGGATTAACTTTGCCCCTCGCTGGTTTAGTAGTGATGAGTGGATATTTACATCCCAGCATACAAAATCTTCATCAAAGCAATTTTCCACCCACATTAATTATGCATGGAAGACAAGACCAAGTTGTACCATTACAGGCTGCTATTAAAGCAACAGAAGTAGCACAATCCCTGGGAGTCGCTGTAGATTATCATGAATTTGACATGGGGCATGAAATTAATTTGCAAATGTTAGAGGTGCTGAGAAATTTTGTTATTAAGACGATTGCTTAGACTCATTTAATTTGGGATTTTGGATTGAGAATTTTTGATTTTTAATTGTCAAAGACTTACTGCATAAGCTTTGCAGCTTTCTTTCTGTCACAATCATTTTGCAAATTAAACTTAAGTTACAAATTTTTTACAAATTAGGGTAGAAATCAGCTAAATTTTTACAAATTAAATGGCCACTAATTAGTAATATAGATTGGGTGGAAGATTTTAACGCAGCTCCACCTAAAGCTGAATGCGAATGCTGCAAAAGGGAGGGGCAAGCATTATGACAACTCTAAGCATTTCCATGAAAGAAATTGCTGCCATGACAGCAACAGAAGTAAAAGATTTGGCTAACCGTCTGGAATTAGATAATTATAGTAATGCTTTTGAGGGTTTAAATGATTGGCATCTACTGCGAGCAATCGCGTTTCAGCGTCCAGAGTTGGTTGAGCCGTACATCCACCTTTTAGATTTAGAACCCTACGACGAAGCCTAAAGATTTTAGATTTTAGATTGGGTGTGACGGGCTAAAATCAAAGATCATTGAAATTTAGACCCAAAATGCCATTATCTGCAAATCCTAAATCTAAACGGGTTTTGATTGCTGTAGGCGGCGGTATCGCCGCCTATAAAGTCTGTGAATTAGTTTCCACTTTGTTTAAATCTGGGGTAGAAGTGCGGGTTATCCTCACTAAATCTGCTCAAGAATTTATTACACCTTTAACTTTAGCCACTTTATCCCGTCATCGCGCTTATACTGATGGTGATTTTTGGCAACCGATTTATTCTCGCCCATTGCATATTGAATTGGGTGAATGGGCTGATTTAATTGTGATTGCGCCTTTAACTGCTAATACTTTGGCAAAATTAGCTTATGGAATGGCGGATAATTTACTGACAAATACCGTTCTCGCTTCTACTTGTCCGGTGTTGTTAGCACCTGCGATGAATACGGATATGTGGGAACAGGTAGCAGTACAAAGAAATTGGCGGCAATTATTGACAGATACAAGATTTTATGGTATCGAAACTGGTTCTGGATTGCTGGCGTGCGATCGCATCGGTGCTGGTAGAATGGCAGAACCCGCAGAAATATTTGTTTATATTCAATCTTTATTACATACCCAAGGGAAACGAGATTTAGCTGGAAAGCAGGTTTTAATCAGTGCGGGAGGAACGCGAGAATATTTAGATCCGGTGCGATTTATTGGTAATCCTTCCACAGGGAAAATGGGTTTAGCGTTAGCACAGGCAGCACTGCACAGAGGCGCAAAAGTAATATTAGTCCATTGTCCAGCCAGTTGGGATGTACCTTTGGGAGTGGAAGCAATTGCAGTTGTGAGTGCAGACCAAATGCAGCAGGTCATGTTAGAGCATTTAGCCAATGCAGATATCATTGTTATGTCTGCCGCAGTTGCAGACGTAAAGCCTAAAGAATATAGTACCGAAAAATTACCCAAGCGATCGCTCCCCGAAAACTTACCTCTTGCACCAGTACCGGATATTGTCGCTGAATTAGGAAACCGCAAACAACCCCATCAATTATTAATAGGTTTTGCAGCACAAACAGGGGACATTATCACACCTGCGAAAGAGAAATTGCAGAGGAAGAAATTAGATGCAATTGTAGCGAATCCTATTGATCAAGTTGATAGTGGTTTTGGAAGTGATAATAATCAAGCGGTGTTTTTAGATAGGTTAGGAAGAGAAGTAGAAATTCCGGCTTGTTCTAAGTTGGAAATGGCGCATTATTTGTTTGATTTTGTTGTTTACAGACTTTTCGATTAATTAGTAGAGACGTTATATAGAAAGTTTCTACAGAGATTTTAATTTTCGATGTATGGTTAATTTAGATGAAAAGTAAAAATCACACTAATCTTGAGCTATTATGGATGAAATACAAATTGAACGCAGCGTCTGAATTGGAATACTAAGCATATTCGCTATTTTTTGACGTTCCCTATATCCTATGTCGTGCATATACAAGTGGCGCAAAATAATGTGTTTCAAAAAGCGATCACAAACTGGATTTTTGGAGAACTCAGAGTGCAGTTTCTCAATTTTGTTAAAATCTAATCTTTTCTCAAACTGTAATTCAATGATTTGTTGAATCAATCGTAATGAAGGCTTATCTTTGCTTTCAGTTACTTGAAGATAAATCTCCCGTCCCTGTCCAGAGCCTAGAGAAAAAGAAATTTTGTAAAGCATTGCTAAAATAACCATATAATTAATCCCTAAATAAAAAGATTCTACTTCCTGAATAATTTTTGAATTGGGAAGATTTGGATTTTGTTCTGATATTTTTTTAATTTTTCTGATTGACTCTTCTCGTACACATTCCGAAAATCTTAGAAAGACACTAAGAAATCTTAGTGAAACAGAAAGTGATTCTTCATAAATTGATTCTAGAGAGTTTCGGTCTAGTGAGCCAAGTCTATTCCTTAAAATCTGTCCACATACTTCAATTGCTCGGAATACTTTGTTCACCTTCACCATGAAGTTTTCTAAATCTTCATCATTATATATAGGACTATTATCATCTTCATGTTGATCAATAATATCTTTCTGCTTATCACTTTTTAATCGTTCTTGTTTTGCATCACGATTCTCTAAAACAAGGTCAGGTATTTCTTTAACAAAATCTTGCAAAAAAGATAGAGAACCTGCTTCTAATGTTACTTCTAGTTCATCAGAAAAAATATCCATGACAGAAAGTAAAATCTCGTCAAGAATCCACGGATCTTTGGAATGGTGCGTAAGAAACAGAACTATGTTGGATGCCTTCTCAAGATGAATTGTATTTACTAGATGTTTGATTTTATTTTTAGCTTCCTCTCCTCGGTGAAGAAAGTCTGCCAATTTTTTTGCTGCAAAGAAGTAAAATAGATAACGATCACGAAACTTGATACCACTCTCTGATCTTTGCAGAATACGTGAATTGACCAAATCAGTAATTATTTTTTCTTGATCAACTGGAAGAAATTTCTTTGAGTATTCTTTAAAAAATGCCTCTAAGCCTGAATCATCAAGACTTTCGGAGGGAGATTCTAAAATTGCCCCTCCAAGTTCTGATAAAACATTAAGGTATCTTTCAATATCAGATTGTTTTACATGAACACGCTCTAGGTGTTGATATATTAAATACTGATAACAGTGACCGTAAGCAGTTAGTTCCAGTCTTTGTGTGGTCATTAGCTCGAAAGACTGAAGAAGCATCAAGATGTGGAATGGTTTTGCTGGAACAACATTTTTGCGTACCAAGGAGTCCACATGAAGCCTTAATTCATCTGTCTTTGCCCAAATCTGCTGATCGTCTGTTTCTTCAGTTAACTCTAATGCGACCCATTTCTCAATTAATTTAGCACGATGAACATTACCGAAAGGGAGAATTTCCAACTTCTTATAATCATCAAGCTCCGGAAAATCCGGCAAAATAAATCTAAAGGAATCAACTGTAATTAGAATAGTACGAGAAAAAATCGAATCAAGATTTGTTATGAGTTTACTTTTTCCTTTCTTATTAATTGTGCTTGCTGATATATCATCTACAATACATACAAGATTATCTCTTTGAAGGAATTCTTCCGGAGATAGAGATTTATATGTGGACGAAACTAGCTTTGGAATTTGTTCCTTGATACTAGAACTTTTTATATTTGCTCCATCAAGAAATAACGGTAAAAATCCAGCAGAAAGAGCATCTTGGAATATTTTTTTGCCAAGAGTAGTTTTGCCTGACTGCTCATCTCCTAAAATAAGGATATGGCTATCATCTTTTAATAATTTTTCAGAGGAAAAACTAGATGGTAATTTTTCTAACGATTCGTTTATGACTTTTAATGTGGGGAAGACAAATAAATCATTTAGAGAAATACATTCACGACCTCGATGTGCAAACTTTATTCCAGTGTCGTCAAGAAACTCTTTGAATCCATTTGTTAATTCTATATTTGGACTAGAAAGACTACTTAGCTTACTAAATTCTTGCTCAGGAAAAGTTAAGGAAGTTATTTTTTTTTTATTCCTGGAATGAGTTTAATAAAAGTCGGGAAATTTTTACGCAAGAATTCTTCTGTATCTAGTTCCGCTTCGTAAGAAATTCCTACAAAAGGGGGGATTGAAGAAATTACTCCTTTGAGTTTTGCTGCTGCTGATTTACCTGGTTGATTCAGTTTATCTCTAATTTCTATCAAAAGATTAAGAACTGCATCGGGATAAGTAGATGCGCCTACCTCAATTTTACCAACTTGGTTCACAATTTCTGCAACTACAACCTGTGCTTCTTGTTCTGAAATTTCAATAGATTCTGATTGCTGTGATATAAGTTCCCAGTATTCTCGCTCGTATGGCTGCATATCTGATTTCAAGTCGGCGATCTGCAACTTAATTCTCTCCTTGTCTTCACGGGGAGTCGTTGTTAAAGTCAATTCTTTATCTGAAAGCTGTTGACGATAACGGGTCAGCATTTTTTCAACGTGGCTCAGGCGATCGCTTGACATCTCTAAACTCCAAAACTTTAAAGACAAATTTTCAGTCTCTAATTATACCATATTTAGTTCATGATGCGTGTAGGATTTTTATAGAAATTGCAATAATTTTTACAGGAAGGTTTAGATTCAATTTGATCAGAACAATCTAAGTATATACTTAGAAAATCCTTGAAGCGCAACCCAACCTACATCAATGTAAAAATTACGCCACTTTCAAAGACTTTCCTAAAACTTGCGGTTCGGGAAGCGGTTCACCATCTGCTAAACATGACTCAATCAGCATTTCTAACACTTCCTGACCATTTTTTAAAGCTTCTTCGTAAGTTTCCCCATGAGTACAAGGCTGCATTACATTAGTAAAATCAGGCAATAAAACTACATAACATTGATCTTCTTCAGACCATTGAATAATGATTGTATATTTCATTCTTTTGGTTTCTCCTGTTCGTCTGCTTCGATCTTCTTTAGTTCTTTCAGTGCTTCCGTTACCTTTTTGTTGTAGCATTTTTAACGCTTTTAACGCGATCGCCCTTCTTTTCTCTTCTTCTTTGTATCTTTGCTCCTTTGCGCCTACTCTTCAAGATAGCGAAATGCGATCGCACGAAACAAAAGCAACAGACACTCACCCATCAAAATGCAATATCTAAAAATTTAAATTTTGTACAATTTGCGTAAAATAGACAAAAAATATATAATTTGATCTAACCCTATCAACTTTGTGAGGCACTATGTCTGTCATCAGTGCAAGTGAAGCGCGTGCTAACTTTCCCGATATTATGAACCGTGCTGAATATCGCGGGGAAAGAATATTAATTCAGCGTCATGGTAAACCTGCGGTAGCAATAATTAGCATTGAGGATTTAAAACTACTAGAAGCAATAGAAGATGCTATTGATTCTGCTAAATTGCGCCGTGCAATTGAAGAAAACGAAGGATTTACCACCATAGAAGAAATCATAGCCAAATGTCCCAATGAGTGAACGTTATACTTTGAGAATTGCGAAAACAGCAGAAAAAGACTTATTAGACTTACAAGCAAAACAGTATAAACAAGTTGTATCGAAAATTCTCTCACTCCAGGGTAATCCTCGTCCTCAAGACTATGCAGCTTTAAAAGGTTATCAAGGGGGTTATCGTATTGATCAAGGCGAGTACAGAATTTTGTACACCATTGATGACGATAATAAATTAGTTGATGTTTTTCGGGTGGGTAAACGCAATGATGATGAAGTTTATAAAAACCTGTAACTTCATCAAGCGAAACTTACCCCCCTATTCTACCTTGTAACCCTTTTTTTCTCCTTTGCGTTGTCAATCTTATTTATACAAAACCTGCTCATCCTCACTAACATCCAAAAGCGGATACTTCCGAACAGGTTGGAAACGCTCACGAATTTTGCCAATAATAATATACAGAATTGGCACAATAAACAAACTTAAAAAAGTCGCCACAAACATCCCACCAAACACCGCCGTACCCAGAGATTGACGACTACCAGCACCTGCACCAGTAGCAACAGCTAAAGGAAAAATACCCAACAGAGTAGAAATAGCCGTCATCAAAATTGGACGTAAACGACCTTGTGCAGCTTCCACAGCGGCTTTAGTAATTGATAAACCCTGTTGTTCTCGTAATTGGTTCGCAAATTCCACAATCAAAATCGCGTTTTTACTTGCCAAACCAATCAACATTACTAACCCAACTTGGCAAAAAACATCATTACTTAAACCCCGTAAAGATTGCGATGCTAAAGCCCCCATAATAGCTAAAGGAACTGACAGCATAATAATCAAAGGATCAACATAATTTTCATACTGAGCAGCTAACACCAAGAATACAAAAATCAAACCCAAACCAAAAATGATTGGTGCTTGTCCACCTGATTCTTTTTCTTCCGCCACAATACCCGACCATTCATAACCCATACTTGTGGGTAAAATCTCCTTAGCTAGTTTTTCCATAGCCATGCTTGCTTGTCCAGAACTAAAACCAGAAGCAGGAGAACCGTTAATTTCAATGGAACGGAATAAATTGTAATGATTAATAGTTTGCGCTCCCGTAGTCGAGGTCAATTTCACCAAACTACTCAAAGGAATCATCTGATCATTTTCCGAACGCACATACAAGGAATTGATATCATTTGGATTAGCACGAAATTGAGAATCTGCTTGAATATATACCCGGTAAGTGCGAGAGAGAAAATTAAAATCATTGACATATCTTGAACCCACATAAGTTTGTAGAGTTCTAAAAATATCGTCAATTTTAACTTGTAGAGATTTAGCTTTATTGCGGTCTACTTCAATGAGAATTTGCGGTGTGTTAGCTTTAAAAGTGCTAAATACAGCCTGTAATCCAGGAGTTTGATTACCCCGCATCATAAATTGACCGACGACTTCCAGCATGGAATTTAAACTATTTGTTCCCGCTACATCTTGTAACTGAAACTGAAAACCACTAAAACTACCTAAACCGCGAATTGTAGGGGGATTAACTGGGAAAACACTAGCTTCAGTAATGCTGGAAAATGTTTGTCTTAATTGACCAATTATGGCTTGGACAGACTGATTAGGTTTTTTCCGTTCATCCCAAGATTTGAGGGTACTGAAAATTACGCCGCTATTAGCACTATTACCACTAAAACTAAAACCACCAATGGCAAAAGTTCCTGTAACTTCTGGTATGTTCAGAATTTTCTTTTCCACCTCACTCATGACATTACTAGTGTATTTAAGTGAAGAACCTTCTGGTGCTTGAATAATGGTGATGAAATAACCTTGGTCTTCGTCAGGTAGAAAAGATGTTGGGACGTTTAAATAAAGCCAACCTGTGAACCCAATTAAAGCAATAAATACAACTAAGACAATAGCTTTAACTCTTGTTAATAATCTTAAACTGCTTGCATATCCCCGCCGCATGGCTTCTAAAAAGCCGTTGATGATACCGAAAACAAAACCAAAAATACCTCTAGGTGGAGGACTTTGACGTAACAATAAAGCAGCAAGAGAAGGTGTGAGAGTTAGGGCTAAAAAAGTGGAAATAGCAATAGAAAAAGCAATGGTCAGAGCAAATTGTTTATAAATTTGTCCTGTTGAACCAGGGAAAAAAGCCACAGGTACAAACACAGCCATTAATACCAAGGACGTGGCAATTACCGCCCCAGTGAGTTCAGTCATGGCTAAATAGGAAGCCTTACGGGGATGAATACCTTTTTCTTGAATTAAACGGGAGATATTTTCTACTACAATAATTGCGTCATCAACTACCATTCCTGTTGCTAGGGTTAATCCAAACATCGTTAAAGTGTTGATGGAAAAATTAAAGACTTTAACGAATGCGAAAGTACCAATTAAGGATAGGGGAATAGTGATGACAGGAATTAAAGTGGTACGCCAATCTTGTAAGAAAATAAAAATTACGAGAATAACTAGACCAATGGCTTCTAAAAGAGTCTTAATAACTTCTTTTAAAGACCCTTCTACAATACTAGTGGTATCAAATGCCACATCATATTTCATTCCTGGTGGAAAGCTTTGGGAAAGTCGCATCATTTCCTTTTTCACAGATCTAGCAACGTTCAAAACATTGCTTCCAGGTGTAGCTAATATCCCTATACCTACACCTTCTTCACCCTTAAATCTCAGAAATGAACTATAGTTTTGAGCGCCCAGTTCTGCTCTACCCACATCTTTCAATTTAATCAAACTACCATCAGTCGCAGTTTTAATCACTAAATTGTCAAATTCCTGCGGTTCTGTCAGCCGACTAATTGCCCTCAAGTCAATTTGATACATTTGACCTTCTGGGGCTGGTTGTTGTCCAATTTGCCCCACACCCACCTGTAAATTTTGCTCATTGAGAGCATCAACAACATCATTGGTGGTTAAATTGCGACTAGCCAATTTATTTGGATCAAGCCATAAACGCATCGCATAACGACGTTCTCCAAAAATTCGCGCCTCACTGACACCTTTAATCCGTTTGAGGGCATCAGCTATATATAAATCAGCGTAATTACTTAAGAAGACGTTATCAAATTCTTTGTTTTCACTGTACAAACCCATGCCCAACAGGATGTTGTTAGACTGCTTGTTGACTGTCACTCCCGTTTGCTTAACTGCATCTGGTAACTGAGGTTCAGCCAAAGAAACACGGTTTTGGACATCAACTGCGGCAATATCTTTATCACGTGAAGCATCAAATGTAACTGTAATGGTGCTAGTGCCATCATTACTACTGCTCGAAGTCATATACTTAATGCCTTCGATGCCATTAATTTGCCGTTCAAGAATAGAGGTGACAGTGCTTTCTACCACTTCTGCACTAGCACCAACATAGTTAGAAGTGACAATAATTTGAGTCGGACTAATTTCTGGATATTGTGCTGTAGGTAAGGTGGGAATACTAATTACTCCTACCAGCAAAATGATAATAGCGCAGACACTGGTAAATACCGGTCGCTTAATAAAGAAATTAACAAACATAAATAGGGAATAGGGTATGGAGAATACGGAATAAGGTATAGGATATAGGGTCTGTTACCTGTCACCTATCACCTGTCACCTCATTTTCAGGAATTATTGGTAGCCCATTTCGGAGGTTTTGTATTCCTGAAGTTATGAGTTTTTCATCTGCTTTCAATCCTGCAATTACTTGGTAATTATTACCTTTAATATCCCCTAACTTCACTTGCTTTTGTTTAGCTATTAATTGGGAATTGCCTTGAGGGGATTTTTCTGTTTGGGCTACAAATACAAAATTTTCTCCTGCTATTCTAGATACGGCTGTAGTAGGAATAAGAATCCCTGAACGCTGATCCCAAATCACTTTTGCTCGAATTAATTGATCTGCTCGCAACTGACCTGCGGAATTATCATAAAGTGCTTTAACGAGTATAGATTGAGAGTTATTGTTGATATTTGGAGAGATAAAAAATATTTTGGTAGTAGCCAAGGTTTGACCTTGGGCATTCATTAGTTCTACTGGTAGTCCCTGACGTAATTGGGGTCCTTTTTCCAATGGAATAGGGATTTTTACTTCTAAAGGTCGATTTTGGGTAATAGTAGCTAATGGTGTAGAAATATTGACTACATCACCTATTTTCACAGGAATATCGCCAACTGTACCACTAAAGGGCGCAATTATTTTATAATACTGAAGTTGAACTTGTTGTTGTCTAATATTTGCATCAGCTTGTTCTAAGGATTTTTCCGCTTGAGATATGCTGGCTTTTTGGGCTTGAATCCGAGAATTTATGGCATTGAGTTCGGCTTTAGCTGTTTCTAGTTTATTTGAATACAAATCTTTTGTTTGACGAGCTACAGCCCCTTGATTAGCTAATTCAGAATAGCGATTGTAATCTTGTTGGTTTAAGCGTAGATCAGCAACTTTACCGAGTTTTTCTGCTTCCAAAGATTGGAGGGTAGCACGGGTATTTTCTAGTTGTGCTTTTGCTATTTGAGCAGCAGCAGATAAACTATTAACTGCGGCTTGTTGCTGTCTAGCATCTATTTGCATTATGGCGGCACCATTTGATACTGAATCGCCTGATCTTACAAATATCTGGGTTACTTGACCTTGAATTCTGGGTTGGAGATTAACTGATTGCCTGGATTCTAAATTAGCAATATACTCTGTAGTATCTTCGACTGTACCTGTTTGTACTGTTGATAATTTGACTTTTATCGCTAGGGGTTGAGTATTAGCTAATGCTGGACTTGGTTTTTCAGGTGTCAGTAAACGCCAAGTTATAGCTCCTCCGCCCCCAATGATTAGGACGATAGCTATCAATAATCTCATCCACCGTTGTGATTTGGGGGGTGGCTCAAATGATGGCTGGGGAATATCTGGAAAATCAGTTTTAGACTCAGGGGATGTCATGGTTGATAGGAAGGAATTTACAGGGATGAATAGTTAAAATTCTATCTGAATATGTTGATTTTGATTTGGAAATTACCCATTGAGCATGAGGCATTTAAAACCATTATGTGTTAGTATATCTAAATATACAGATTTTATCATTTTTACCAATCTATCAAAAGGTCAATTATACATAATTTTTTATACATTTTAATCACAGGATGATATGTAAATTAGTTGAGATCATCCGAAATGTGTAAGAATATAGATAATTACTTAAAAATCTGACTTATTAAGATTGGTATTCTTTGCCTTTTTTGCATTAGTGGCGATTAGCAAAAATAAATATTCAGTTGAAAAAGATTCAAAAGCCGATGCAATAAGCTTTTTTAGTTTCAGCCTTAATGGTTTGGTGCGATCGCACAAATATTACTCTATTATTACCCTATTAATCGGCTAACCTTATAAAAGGATCTTGATTGAGTTTCTCCATGAAATAATTCTGAGTAGCATACTTATGGAGAAAAAGTAATTCTGCATCCTGCATCCTGTCTTCTGAACTCCCGAACTTATCAAGACTATGACTTGTGAGCTTATCACCGTAAATAAAGACACTTATGACTGTCTACAACAGGAACTAGTCACACTACGTCAAGCTGTAGACAGTTTGAGTCAGGCTCAGTTATCAACTCCTGTGAGGTATAATTATGAACAAATGGGTTTATTTCTGGAATATACACCAGCTGCGATCGCAATATTTGATCGCCAGATGCATTATCTACTAGCAAGTCGTCGCTGGCGAGAAGACTATGGATTAGGAGATCAAGAAATTATAGGCCGTAGTCATTATGAAATTTTGCCCCATCTTCCCCAACATTGGCGAGAAATTCACCAACGCTGTTTAAAAGGTGCATTTGAACAATGCCAAGAAGATAAATTTTTTCGTACTGATGGAACAATTGAATGGGTGAAATGGGAAATACATCCTTGGTATCAAGATACCAATCAAATTGGTGGAATTATCATGTTTACAGAGGTAATTACCACACGCAAAAGAGCAGAAATAGCTTTAGCAGAAAGTGAAAGACGTTTACGAGATATTGCTACTAATCTTCCAGGGGCAATTTTTCAATTCACCAACCGCAATGACATTTGGACAGTAGACTATATTAGTGATTTTATCTGGGAACTGGCAGGAATTACAGCTAGTGAAATGATGCAAAATCTTGATACTTTTATTGCTCTTATCCACCCAGAAGATTTTAATAATTATGTTAATTCGGTAATTGAAGCTATCCAAAACTCTACTCCTTGGCACTATAAAGGAAGACTAGTAAAATCTAATGGAGAAATACGTTGGTGGCAAGGAGATTCAACACCAACCAAAAATGAACAAGGGGAAATTATTTTTTGTGGAGTCCTTTTAGATATCACTGCTCGTCAACAGGCAGAAGAAGCATTAAAAAAACTAAATGAAGAGTTAGAAACTAAAATCGAAGAACGTACAGTTGCTTTATATCAAAGCGAAGCTCGGTTACAAAGATTAGCAGACAATGTACCAGGCATGATGTATGAATTTCGTTTATCAACCAATGGCGAAATGTCCTTTCCATACGTATCATCAGGATGTCGAGAACTTTTAGAATTAGAACCAGAACAAATTCAACAAGATGGATTAATAATATTTAATTCGGTTCATTCTCATGATATTAGCGACATCAATTCCACATTTTTTCACTCTGCTCAAACCCTAGATAATTATGAATCTGAGTGGCGAATTAAAACATCTTCCATTCATCAAAAATGGGTGAAAGCTATTGCTAGACCAGAGCGTCAAACCGATAATTCAGTCCTTTGGTATGGCTGTTTATTTGACATTAGCGAACGCAAACAAGCAGAAGCACAATTACAGGAAAAAGAAGAATTTCTCCGCAGTATTTATGAAGGCGTTGCCCAAATCATATTTGTAATTGATATTGTAGAAAATGGCGATTTTTCTTTTGCAGGTTGGAATTCTTCAGGAGAAAAATTAACAGGTATAAGTCAAGCAGAAATTATTGGCAAAAAGCCAGAATATTTATATGGAGAAGTAGAAGGAGCAGCAGTACGTCAACGCTATCAAACTTGTATCGAATCTGGTACAAGTATGAGCTATGAAGAATTTCTGACGATTAACAATGAACCGAATTGGTGGCTAACCACACTCAATCCCCTCACAGATAGTTGCGGTAATACTTATCGCATCGTGGGAACAAGCATAAATATTACCGAGCGCAAAAAAGCAGAAGCAGCACTCCGAGAAAGCCAGAACTTTGTTCAACGTATTGCTCAATCTTCTCCCAATATTCTATATATTTTTGATTTAGAAAAACAATGCAATGTTTACGCAAATAAAGAAATTACTAATTTACTTGGCTACTCCCAGCAAGAAATTCTAGAAATGGGAGAAAATTTAATTTCTATTATTACTCATCCAGAAGATAAACCAAAGATATTAGAGCATTTTCAAAAATTCATCAATGCTCAAGATGGAGAAATTTTAGAGATTGAATATCGGGTTAGACAAGCAAATGGTCAATGGTGTTGGTTATATAGTCGAGACACAGTTTTTAATCGTAGTCCCGATGGTCAAGTCAAGCAAATTTTAGGCGTATCTACAAATATTACAGAACTCAAAAATTCAAAAATCATTTTACAACAACAAACCAAAAACCTAGAAAATGCTCTTAGGGATCTTAAGCAGACACAAATCAAACTGATTCATAGTGAAAAAATGTCATGTCTTGGTAATATGGTAGCGGGTATTGCTCATGAAATTAACAATCCCGTTAACTTTATTCATGGAAATATTGCACCAGCCAATGAATATGTTACAGATTTGTTAAGCCTGGTTGAATTATATCAAGAATACTTGCCTGAACCACCAGAGGAAATTCAAGACAAAATTGCAGATATCGAATTAGATTTTTTAAAATTAGATTTAGTAAAACTCCTGAATTCTATGAATTTGGGAACTGAGCGGATTCGAGAAATTGTTCTATCATTACGAAATTTCTCTCGCTTGGATGAAGCAGAAATCAAATTAGCTAATATTCATGAAGGCATAGATAGTACCTTAATGATTTTGCATAATCGTCTGAAAGCAAAGCCAAATTTCTTAGAAATTGCAGTAATTAAAAATTATTGTGACTTGCCATTAATTGAATGTTATCCTGGTCAACTAAATCAAGTATTTATGAACATTTTGAGTAATGCTATTGATGCTTTAGAAGATGTAAGTCTAGTTAATCGAAAAAGAGAAATTCATATTATTACTGAAAAGAGTAATAATGACCGATTAGCTATTCGCATCAGGGATAACGGTTCAGGAATCTCCCCAGAAATTATGCCCAAGTTATTTGAACCATTTTTTACAACTAAAGATGTAGGTAAAGGTACAGGTTTGGGACTGTCTATTAGTTACCAAATTATAGTAGAGAAACATCACGGTAATTTATGTTGTCACTCGACCCTGGGAGAAGGAACGGAATTTGTGATGGAAATTCCCATGACTCAGCCAGCAGCAAGTAAATAATTTGCTAATTTGACCGCTTATTATACCATAAAACATTATATTTGTCAATTTAGGTCAATAACTCCCAATAAAAGCATTATTTTGGATAGACTACAACCTGCGTTATAGATTAGTTATTAACTATATCTAAAAAACCGGACTTGTTCTGGCTTGATCTCAATAGCAAAGGTTTGGAGATGTTTACTTCATCAGAAACTCCTATAATTGCAGCAGTTGTGCTGGTAGCGTTCGGAATTTTGGGTTGGGGCTTTTACCGCGCCAGACCTTTTGGTAAACTGGGAATCTTAGCCTGGTTACAGTCAGTAGTATTGATGACTCCTTGGCTGTTGTTTTTTGGCTTGTTTGCCACCGGAATTTATATCAATATAGCGGGTATATTGTTATTGGTAGTGACTTCTGCTGGTGTGTATATCTTCTTAGGTAGACAGTTACGCCAAGCTGGTCAAGATGCCATTCTCAAACAACGAGCAACAGAAAGACTTGCAGATGCAGCTACAGCAAATACCAATAATCCAGTAGTGATTGCAGAAGTGAAACTGCAACCAATGACAATACCAGAGGAAGATTTGAATACCATTAAAGGTATTTTCGGTATTGACACATTTTTCGCTACAGAAACCATCCCCTATCAAGAAGGTGCGATTTTTAAAGGAAATTTGCGGGGAGAACCAGAGGAAGTTCACAACCGTCTCATGAAAAGTTTGCAGGAACGGTTAGGTGATAAATACCGCCTGTTTTTAGTGGAAAATACAGACGGTAAACCGGTGATGATTGTTTTACCTAGTCGTACTGACCCAAAGCCGATCCAGTTACCACAAAAAGTCTTTGCGGTGATTCTCTTGGTAGCAACGATCGCCACCAATTTAGAAGCGGCAGGATTATTGCTGAATTTCGATTTATTTTCTAATCCAGGCAGGTTTTCCGAGGCTTTGCCTATCGGGTTGGGAATATTTACAATATTGATAGCTCACGAAATTGGTCATTGGTTTCTGGCACGAAAGCATCAGGTCAAATTGAGTTGGCCTTTTTTCCTACCAGCTGTGCAGATTGGTTCTTTTGGGGCAATTACCCGCTTTGAGTCTCTATTACCTAATCGTAAGGCATTATTTGATATTGCTTTGGCAGGGCCAGCTTTTGGCGGTATTGTTTCTTTGATCATGCTGGTGACAGGTTTGTTACTTTCCCACCCTGGTAGTTTATTTCAATTACCAAATAAGTTTTTCCAAGGCTCAATTTTAGTAGGTAGCTTGGCGCGGGTTGTGCTGGGTTCGGCTGTACAAGAGCCGTTTGTAAATGTTCATCCTCTAGTCATCATTGGTTGGCTGGGATTGGTGATTACGGCTTTAAATCTAATGCCCGCTGGACAATTAGATGGTGGGCGCATTGTCCAGGCGATTTATGGACGCAAAACCGCAGGAAGGGCGACTGTTGCGACTTTAATTTTGCTGGCGTTGGTATCTTTGGGTAATACGCTGGCTATGTATTGGGCGATCGTGATTTTCTTCTTACAACGGGATGCAGAACGCCCTAGTTTGAATGAAGTCTCTGAACCTGATGATGCTAGGGCTGCTTTATGTCTTTTAGCTCTATTTTTGATGATTGCTACTCTCTTACCTTTAACACCTGCTTTAGCTGGAAGGCTGGGAATAGGGTAATGAGGCAGGGGAGCAGGGGAGCAGGGGAGCAGAGGGGCAGAGGGGCAGAGGGGCAGAGGGGCAGGGGGAGCAGGGGAAGCAGGGGAAGCAGGGGAGGCAGATAGAAAGTAATTCACCCCATCACCCCATCACCCCATCACCCAATCTCCTACGGTTTCCACCCTGCTAGTAAATTGGGATAGGTTGCTGGTTTGGGGAAGATTTGCTGGAAATCCGCTTGACGTTCTGGGGCTTTTTCTTGGCTGATGTTCCAGAGGGTTTCATAGAAGAAGAAGGAAACTCCGGCAAATTTACGTTCGCGCACTTTTTGAACTTGGGTTTTAATCTGTTGCATGGAAACTGAGCGATTTTTTAACCCGCTCAAAATGCCAATACTCACAGGTATATGTTTCCGTGCAGCTTTCACTTCTGGGTATTCTAATTCGCTGACAAAGACATTTAAATCATCACGATATATCTGCAAAACTAAGTCTTCTATTAATCCCATCCGTTCCCATTTCTGCCAGTCTGCTAAAAAGTATTCATAAGAAAAGCGTTGTGGATTGGGAGCTACGGAAACTAGACAATTCTTTTTATTAGCTTTAATAGCTGTAAATACCCGCTTCATGAAGTCGGTGATTTTGTTGGCTCTCCAGCGCACCCATTCTGGATCTTTGGGATTTTTTGATGGTGCTTGACCACGGTGTTCTTTTTTGTATAGTGCCACGGTGTAGGCATCATAACCCAGTTCTGATGGTAAGCCGAAATGGTCATCAAATTGAATACCGTCAATATCGTAATTTTTGACGATTTCCACAATTAGATCTTGGATAAATTGCTGGACATCAGGACGAAAAGGACTCAGCCATACGCGATCGTGTGTTCCTTCTTTGACAATTTTTGTACCGTCACGCCGATTAGTAAGCCATTGGGGGCGATTTTTGGCCAGAAGGGAATCCGCAGGAGCCATAAAACCAAATTCAAACCAGGGAATGACGGTTAAGCCTTGTTTATGTCCTTCTGTCACAATTTCTTGGAGCATATCTCGTCCTTGTAATCCCGGTGTGGGATCTAGAGATTTGCCAATGACTTGCGCTGCAACTTTGCTAGGATAGAGGGTATAACCCCAGTTCCACACGGCGGGGTAGACAGTATTGAAATTGAAGGTATCTAAATTTTTCAGGGCTGTTTGCAAGCGATCGCGCTCAAACAAAACATCACTATCAATATTGGTTAACCACACCCCTCGTAACTCTGAGGTTTGCTGTTGAGCGATCGGCGTTTGAGCTTTTAGAGGTGACGATAATATTATCACAGCTAACATACTCAAGATAAATACAGCTGAAAATAACCCTGATTTTAGACTTTGACGCACATTTCACCTCAGAAATTTTCCCAAGATTGCCTATATATCAAACAAAAGCTCAATGTAGAGACTCAGATCACAGCCGAGAAGTTGCCTTGTAGTTTAACATTCGGCAAACATATCTATGACTGGCTCAATCACTACGGTTTTACTACTAGAAAGTAAAAAAATTGGCTTAAATTTTCCGGATATACAAAAAATTTTGAGTTTATTGTTACACATAATTATGTAAGCACTATGAATATCAAACTCGACAAGTACACCCCAGACAGCCTGGCATCTTTATTTGTCCTTCTGATGGAAGAAGGCATGACTCCAAATCAAATTATGGTGGGTATTGTCCGTCTGGCAACGGATTCTAAAGAATTAGAAGGCACTATTGTATCAGCTGATTGCATCCGTTTTCTGCTGGCAACAATGCCAGTAGATACCACTGCACCAGGGGTTACAGAATTTATCTTGTCTTTATCACAAGAAGGCGTTACTACTTTGATGTTGTTGGATGCTTTAGGTTTTGCTTGCTATGTTCGTGGCTTATTTGATTCCGCCAATATCATTCGCTTGACTTATCAGCGATTACAAGCAGACAGAATTATTTCTCAAATGCTGCGTGACTAAAAACTAATGAACAATCAATGTTTTCTAGACAGTATATGCAAAATCAAAAAACGCCCAACCACAAAATGGATGAACTGCTCAAAGATTTATATTTTTTCTGTGAGATTTTTAGCCAGTTGCAGTGAAGTGACGACAAGTTTAACAAACTGCTACAACATTTAGGGGTGTTGTTCAGTGCTTCATCAACAACTGGCGAGTGGGTATTCGTTCTCAGGGTTGGCTGCAATCCTTCCCTATGAACAATTCTTACTGATTTTGTCTTCTTTGTTGATATTTCCATTAAAACGGCAACGGAAAAATTTTGTCTGCCAAATTGCCAAAACCACGGATTATTTGGCTAACGGCTGAATTGATTGCATAGAAGGGGCGTTGAGGAGCGTCCCTTTTCCTGTTTTGGATTTTGGATTGCAGGGGGCAAGGGCAGAGGGGCAGGGGAGCAGAGGGGTAGGGGGGCTGAGGAGCAGAGGAGAAATATACAGTAGATTGAGGGTTAAAAGCTGTTTAAGATGATGATTGTTTTGATATAGCTGTAGCCAGGATAATTAGGACATGATTAATCCTTGAAACGTAGATATAACAAGGCTTTTCCTCCTGCCTCCTGCCCTCTGCCTCCTGCCTCCTGCTATAATTACGCCTCAAGGGTCATTCTAAATAGAATTTGTTTAATTTATTCTGGGAACATGGCTAATAAAAATAAGTGAGAAATAAATGTTCACTAGTCCAGAAAACTCATTAATAGCTAATACGTTAGTCAACGAAATTAACGATACTCTAGCTGAACAGTTATGTGGTGGGACTATTGCTACTCCTCAAACTACACAGGAAAATGGCCTTAGCACCATGCCCAGAACAGGTAATCAAACAAGTATGCCATCTCTTCAAGCCTCTGGTGCGCTTGGTGTAACACCCTTTGTTCCTAATTTGCCGACCACAAAATTGCCTCGTTTGGGTCCACTTGACCCTACCAAAAGAACGACTAATACCCCCAAAAATGCTGTCACCATAACCATACCGCTACCTGTTTGGAGTTGAATCTATCTCTGTGGATTTATGAATTTATCATTAATAATCCTTATAGTTGACAAATAAGGCAGATACCCACCCTATATGACTTGGTTAAGATCCTGAAAATTGTCACTTAGGAAAGGTTTAAGGGTAAAGGTTTTTCTTTGTCTTTTCCCCTTATCACTTAACCGATAAGTATTGGATGATACCTAAGTAAGTGAGGCGATAATTTATGTTTAAGCAAATCATTAAATCCGAGCATTTAGTTGACTTATCCACTGTGGAACAACAGCTTTTCTGTGGTGGACAATCCAATCCTATGGTATTGGCTAAAAGACCTGTTGTATCAGGTAATGGTTTTCCCAATGTAGCTGCTTTTAACCCTTTTGGAAGTACGGGAACGAGCAATAAGGACGAGAAGATCACTGCTTACAACAATAACGTTGGGACAATTCTTTACTAACAAACACATTCTTTTACAGCAGGAGTCAGGAGTCAGGAGTCAGGAGGAAGAATTAGAAGAAGAGAAGAATAGTCTTGAATCAGATCCAGTGATAGATTTTTGGTAGTTTCAACGCTTATTCCTTGCACCTGATTCACCTTTTTAACCTTCTAACTCTTGATATATCTAAGTTTTAGCTTTATTAACCAAGCCCTAATTACGGCATATTTTTACAAATAATATGCTTTTTTTCATCAAAACTGATCACACCTTGTTTTTGTAATTGAGTAAGCAAGCGTGTAATAGTAGCTCTGGTGGTGTAGCAAGCATCGGCAATATCTTGATGTGTGAGACGAAAGGTGAGCCGAGTTCCTCCTGGTATTGGTTCACCAATTTGCTGTTTTAAAATTTCCAATAAATACAGTAATCGATCTTCTACTTTTTTTCTGGCTGCAATTACTAACAAAGATTCTGTTTGTTTTAATCGCTGTTGGATTTTTGGTAATAGGGTATGGCTGAGTGATGGTAAAACTGTCAGTTCTGATATATAAATGGAGACTAATTCTATATCTGTAATGCCTGTTGCTTGGTAAATAGGTAAGGATGTCATACTAGAGCTAAACAGCATTCCTGATGTTACTAATCCTGTTAGTATTTCTTCACCTGTGTCGCAAAAGGTACTAAGTTTAACTACACCGTGAACTACATAGTAAATTAATAACGGATTCAGAAGTATATTTTCTCCTTTGGAATATTTATTGATGGGGCGATCGCCAATCAAGTCTTTTTGATCCTGACTAGCAGTTGATTTTACTGGCTGAAGCCCAGAAATTTTACGTATTAACCAATACAAGGTAGCAGATTGCTGTTCATTTTTTACCAAAGATGTTACTTTCAAAGAAGCATTAAAATAATGGCCATGACGTGGCTTTAAGGGTAATAATATTTCTTTGGTTTGCGGAGATTGAGATATCTTGATGAGTTCACTGTAAAAGTGCTGGTATTGTTCCCGTGGAATGAAGTTAATTATGGGTTTACCAACCAGAAAATTTTGAGCTATGTTGAGTAACTGTGCTGCTGTATAGTTAGCTTTTTGGATGATACCTTGTTGATTGGTGACTAAATAACCATCTGGTGCAAACTCAAATAATTCTTGGTATTGCTGGCGTTCTGTTTCCAGTAAGTTGCGTGTTTGAATCAGTTCTTCATTTTGCTGATACAGTTCTTCAGCTGCTATTCGTAGCTTATCTGATGTATGGTGAAGTTCCTTAAAAGCTTCTGGTACTAAATCAGAAGGAATCCAAGGTAATACAATCGCAGTCTGGTACAAATCTGCTAAATACTGATGTAGTAGTTCTGCACGTTGACAAAATAATTCGATGTTCACCGGGAATTCGCACTTTTTAGTTGCAGGGGTTGATGGAAAAATTACACTATTTTAAATTTGGGAAAACTGTTGGCTAATTGAAACTTTTAAAAATTACATTGTCTATAATATTGAATTTTAAGCACTAATGGATGCTGTAAATATATATATACAAATAAATTTACGTTAAGTAATCAATATAAGTGTAAATAATTGTGTTGATTCAATCAGTAATTTTGTGTACACTGAGTTGAAAATGATAAAAACTGGTAACAAATGTAGAGACGCTACATACAACATCTCTACAGTTATGTGATTCAATTGAGCAAAAACGATGCTAATTTTTATTTGTATTTAAATATGTGTATGTAGATAGTTAATTTTAAGATTGGCGATCGCCTGGTTTTTTATGCAACTTTTGGTGATCATGCTGTGTTTGCATCTCATACCACTCATTCATGCAATATTCTGACCAACAAAAGCAGTATTCATACCAACAAAAATCGCACAAACTAGAATCTGGTATTTGTTCACTACTTACATCACTATTTCGATGGGGTGTGACGCTGTTGCGAGGACAATGGATGTAACTACTCATGAATTTTGACTCCTTAAATTTTGGCAGATTCTTCTAATAATGTAATTATAATCACTAATCTTCTAAGCAAACTTCCTCATAACGCTGACCGGCGATTTCCCAAGTAAATTGAGTTTCTACCAGTTGTCTAGCGTGAGTTGAGAGTTGATATCTGAGTTCTGGCTGTTCAAAGAGTTGAGAAATAGCAGCGATATATTCTGCGGGTTGATTTGCTCTTAATGCCCTTAGTGGTGTGTTTATTCCATCTACAGCTAATCCTTCCAAACCGCGATCGCTCCCCACCACCGGTATACCCGCAGCCATCGCTTCTAGGGTTTTATTTTTGATACCAAAACCTGTTCTCATTGGTACGACACATATAGTAGAATTATGTAGATATTCTGCCATCGAAGGTACACGACCAATCACATTAATTCCGGGTTTTTCTCCAAGTAATAAAACTGCTGGATCTGGACGAGAACCAACGATATCAAAGGTGGTATCAGGATAAATTTTTTGAATTTCTGGTAATACTTCATTGCTAAAAAAACAAACAGCATCAATATTAGCTAAATTATCCATTGCACCGATAAAAATTATCCGATGTCCACCTGGATCTGTAGGACGGTTGGGAAAAGAAACTAAATCTACACCATTGGGAATGACAGCGATTTCAGCTTGAGAATTAAACTGTTGTAGTTGTTGTTTATCTTCGGCTGTAGTAACTACAATATTTGAGAATTTAGAACAATAAACTTGTTCATAACGACGTAATAATGGCAGATTAATTTTATCTCTAAATTGATTTTCTGATGTGCCAGTTGCTAACTGATTCAAACAAGTACCATAAACAGAACTATGAATATTAACGATAGTTTTTACCTGATTTTGAAAATAGGGACGTATATAAATTTCATTAACGCTGTGTTCACAGGTAATTACATCACATTTACCTGATTTCACAAAGTTGTCAATCCATGCTTGCATTTCCAGTGAGTAGCGGTTTAAGACGCTTGGTGGTGTTCCTGTGAAGATAAATTTACCTAATCGCTGAATTTTTTTGAGTATTCCTGCTGATGTTCGCTGATCTGAAGGACGGTCAAAAACAACTAAGTTATCTACGCAATCTCGTAAACCAGCTATTTCCAAGTCTGTGACATCAGATTCACGTTGAGTCACCAGGGTAATATTATGGTTTTGGCTGAGATACTTAAGTAAATTAAATGTCCTGACTTGAGTTCCTCCCCTGGTTGGTGGATAGGGAAAGGTTGAAGATAGCATGAAGATATTCATAAATCTGATAATCTTAGGGTAAAAATTGTTTACTTTGTATATAGACTAGATTTACCACAATATAATAACATTATGTCACTTAATATACTTAATCCAATACGAATTTTTGCGTAAGAATTTATGGACAGCAAGTTACTAATATGAAAATTCAAAGTGATTAGCAAGAGATTTTCAGCAAAATCAAAGTTTAGCAATTCTAGTTAAAAAAGTAAATTTACATCAGCAATTTTTTCTATTATGCCTACAGTTAGTGTTTGCATTCCCACTTACAACCGCGCAAATTTACTTCCTTATGCAGTCAATAGTGTGTTAGCTCAAAGTTACACAGATTTTGAATTAATTATTTGTGATGATGGTTCTACGGATAATACTGCGGAAATAGTCAGTAAATGGGATGATCCACGAATTCGCTATATCAGACAACCTGTTAATGGTGGTCGTAGTCGAAATATGCGTTCTGGTTTTGAAGCTGCTTGTGGTAGTTATTTTATTAAATTTGATGATGATGATGCGATTACTCCTGAATTTTTAGAGAAAACTGTGGCTGTTTTGGATGCAGAAACGAATGTAGATTTTGTTTGTACAAATCATTGGATTATTAATCAAAATAATGAAAGAGTTGAATCTGCTACTCAGGAAAATTCGAGGAAGTGGGGAAAGGATAAGCTCAAACAGGGTGTAATTCCTGATTTAATTAGGGAAACTTTTATCAATCAAAGCTTACAAGTTGGTTCTACTTTATTTCGTCGAGATTGTTTATTAGAAGTGGATTTTATGCGTCCACAAGCTGACGGATGTGAGGATTTTGACTTGTTGGTGAGGTTGGCTATTGCTGGTAAGCAAGGGTATTTTTTACCTGAATTTTTGATGGAATATCGGTTTCATGGTGGACAGACTAGTTTAAAACAAAATCTGCATTTTCTAGCCGCTAAGGTTTTTTGTATTAATAGTTACAAATTTGTTGATGAAGAGTTGGAAAAATTGCGATCGCACAAATTAGCGGTTACTCAGCAAGTTTGGGGTTTAAGATTAATTGAAAACGGTGATTCTGTCGAGGGAAGGAGACTTTTACAAGCATCAACTCAGGTTTTAGGAAGCGATAAAAAAATCATGTTTGGTTTGATGCTATCTTATTTACCGCTCGGTTTACGGAAGTTAGCTTTACAGGTTTTTCGTCGGCTTCGTCCCAAGGATTATACTGAGCAAGTGCGGGAAGCAGGTGTTTAATGATGGGGGTGGTGTTTCGCGCAAAGGGTAGAAGTTTAATTTCCTGATTACTCATCAATGATGCTTAGAGTTGTATCTAATAGCCAATGGTACTTATATAGAGTTACTATAAGAATCGTGTGTCAATTTTGTTTCATTCAGGCTAGAGTAGTCAGGCTTCAAATACAACTAGATTTTTCCTATGGATACAAATGAGTTAAAGTTCCTCCTAAAGCTGTTAGGATGTCCTAACTATCGTGCTGGCTTGAGTTCTAGCACTTTTAGTTCTTTTAAGGGTAAGGACAAAATTTGTCGAGATTTAGGCGATCGCGAACTGGTAGACTATTCCCGTGAGATTGCTACAGTTAAAATTTTACCCCCTGGTCAGGCTCTGTTGAAACTAGACCCAGCGGAGTTACCCATCACTGACAAAGAGCGTAAAGTGTTGGATAAACTCGGTAAAGCTACTGCTAAAATCGCCCCCAGTGAAATCACTTCTCTCAAAGCTGCGGAACGCGCCGAGATATTGAAAAATTTGAGTGAACGGGGTTTAATTTCAGCAGAAATCAAAATTCAAAGACTCAAAGCTGAAGTTTGGCTGACTGAAAGAGGGATTGAGTTTTTGCGGGATGAATATATTTCCGAAGGAAAAGCAAATATAGACTTTAATTTGCTGGGTAATTATGTGCGGTTTTTACGGAAGAATTTGCGGGTTAAGTCAGAACAAGTTTCTACTTTAGTTTCTGATAATGTAGAATCACATTCTGATATTACTAGCAATATCAGTGATGAAGAAATTTTAGAGACTATTAAGAAATTAGATCGGGAATTAGGTACAGAGAATTATTTACCAATTTTCCATTTACGGCAAAAGTTACAACCGCCTTTATTACGAGATGATTTAGATCGGGCTTTGTATAGATTGCAAAAAAGTGACAAAATTGAACTGAGGGGGCTTATTCACGCTGAAGAATACACCCCAGAGCAATATAAAGCCGGAATTAGCCAGCGTTCAGGAAGTCCATTATTTTTTATTCAACTTACAGAGAATTAAAGAGCAAACTTATGACATCTATTGATGAGATTATTCTCAGGAGTATTAACCCCTTTGGTAACGTTAGGTCAGTCAACTTTTGGAATAAACAACAACCAGAACCTACGATTGATTCTATTCACCAAGAAGCGATCACTAAAATTGAAACAACACTTGATCAAGTTGTTCAAGATCATCAGACACGCACTATAATACTTGATGGTGAGGCTGGTTGTGGCAAAACTTATTTATTGGGTAGACTCAAAAAGAAATTCAATCATAAGGCATTTTTTGTCTACATTCCGCCATTTCCTGAAACTGATAGAATTTGGCGGCATATTTTGCGATGTACGGTTGATAGTTTGGTACAAGTTCCAGAGGGACAAAAAGATTCTCAATTATTACTTTGGGTAGAAAATGTATTAACCTCTATCAAGGAACGCAGTGTTAAAGACCGTATTTTCAAAGATGATGTACTTGATTTGCTGCGAAATGAGCGAGGAAAATTTATTAATAAACTCAGGGATATCTACAAAAAAGCAGGTATCTCTATCTACAATGCGGATGTTTTTTTTGGTGTCTTGCATGATTTGACTAATACGGAACTCTATCCATTGGCTTGCGAGTGGTTACGAGGTGATGACTTAAGTGAAGATTCTCTAAAAACTTTAGGGATTAAAAAATCAATTGATACAGAAGAATCTGCAACAGAAAATCTAAGAAATTTTAGCAGAATCGCTGGTGATACTCAACCAATTGTCCTGTGTTTCGACCAATTAGAAAGTATTGCTCTTTTACCTGACGGAAGACAAAATTTGCAAGCGTTATTCAACGTCAATACTATAATTAGTGGACAAAATAGTAACCTGCTGATCATTATCAGCATAGCAACTGATACTTGGAAACAAAATAAATCTCGAATTAATGAAAGTCACAAAGATCGTATTGATGAAAAAATTGATTTAAAAAGTATTGATTTGAAGCAAGCAGAATCACTGTTATCATCTCGTCTTTGTTCTCTACACCATCAAGCACACCCTCAACCATCATCTCCTATCTACCCTTTAACTCGCCAATATCTAGAGGAAGAATTTCCAGGAGGAAAAACTAAACCTAGAGAGATAATAATATTTGGTAAAGATGTAATTCAACAATATAAGCAATGGTTAGCTGGTGGTAGGAAAGGTGAGTTTAAACCTGACTTAAAGTGTGGTGGAAAAAGAGATGACTCTTCAGAATTAATTGCAGATTTTAAATTGAAATGGCGCGATGAATTTAATAAAGTTCAGTACCAAATTACTAAAATTCGCCATTTTTCTGCACCGGATTTAATTAAGATGCTACAAGAAGCTTTAGAAACTTTGCAAGTAGAGGGAGTTAAATATCCACTGTTTACAGGTACAAAGTATGCTAGTTATTCACTAGAATACAAATTGTCAGATAAATCTAGACCTTTAGGAGTTGTCTGGACAGAAGATGGTAATATGACTACTTTTTTTCATGTTATGGAAGCGTGCAAAAAAGCAGCTAAAAAAGATTCAACCTTAACCCTATACCTCATTCGTGCAGAAGTATTAGGTAATACCAAGAACCAAGGCTATCAAAGCTATACAGCGTTTTTTACAGGTTCTCCCCATCGTCACATCACCCCACATATTAATTCTGTTCATTACTTGGTTACATATCACAACTTAGTCAAAGATGCTCGTGAGGGAGACTTGGTAATAGGAAGTAAAAACCTCAACTTCAAGAGTTTACAAGAACTAATTCGTGAGTCTAATATCTTAGAAGGTTGTTCTCTATTACAAGATTTGGGAATCTTTAAAAAGATCATACCGCCACCAGAATTAACAGAATGTAAAGATTACTTATTCAATCTAGTTACAACTCATCATTTTTTAGGAAGACAAACTTTAATTGACAATGCTATTAGCAGTTTTCCCACAGTTAACGAAGATCAAATTAATGTATTGATTAAACAACTATGTGAGGAAAATAAAATTCAAATTCTTGACCCCAAAGCCAAGCCAAAATCTCAATTAATTTGTTTAGTTCCTCACAAGTAATCTATCCAGCACATTTTTTATATCAGCCAATGCACTACCTGACAGAAGCTTCTGAAATCCACAATCAAATATCTCAACTAGCAAGTTATAAAACCCTTTGGCTAGATACAGAAATTGCTGATTGGTACACTGATAATCCCAAACTATCGCTAATTCAGGTATTGGCTGATCCTACAGACTTAACTGGTGAATCTTCTTACATTTTTGATGTGTTAGATAAACCTGATTTGAGAGATTATTTTATCAACCAAATCATGGTTAAACCAGAAATTGAAAAAGTCTTTCATAATGCTGGCTTTGATTTAAAATATTTAGGAAGAGAACTAGCACAAAATGTTACCTGTACTTTAAAAATAGCTCAAAAAATTAAGCGCAAAGTCTTACAAACTACCGACTTAAAACTAAAAACTTTAGCTGCTGAACTCTGCCACTTTTCTAATGTAGATGCAGAAGAAGGAAAAAGTGACTGGGGAAAACGTCCTCTCACTCAAAAACAACTAAACTATGCAGCAATGGATACAGTATATTTAGCTGCTGTTCATCGTCATTTACTTGAAATATCCAACCCTGATGCTATCAGTAATATATTTAATATGGTAAACAATAAATCTGAAAACTCATCTTTAACTCCTACAAAAGTCAGAGTAGCTTTTGAATGTCCACGATTATTTTATCTCAACCATAATTTTGGTGATAAAGCCATATTTTTTCCTAAAAATGTAGTATCTGGAATTGGTAATGCTTTTCATAAATTAGCAGATGATTTCATTAATTTACTTCTTGTTGAACCCAAAGTTAAATCTTTATTCAATCCAGAAGCAAGCAGTATAAATGTAGATGAAATAGCCTTGGAAATTCAACAAATATTCTATCAAATTAAATTTTTCCCTTATTTACAAGATACTATCAGTCAAGATTCTAGTAAAGCATCAGCATTACTTCAAGTTTGGCAAGGAATACAAGGACTTATTAAACAATTTACAGAATTACTGGTAATTAATCGCCGCTATTGTAGTGCTGATACAGTTATTAAAAATACTTTTATTAATGAAGAACGCAATTTAGAGCATTATTTTAATTTGCCTGATGGCACAAAACAATTAGTAAGAGGTGAATTTGATTGTTTAGTTTTTAATTTTGAACTCAAACGCCTTTGTATGGTGGAGTTTAAAACTTATCAATCTGTAGATCCAGCAGCACAATTGGCTCAAGTTTCTCTCTATAGTTATATGTTATGGGAGAAGAAAAAAGTGCCTGTTGATTCTGCTGTTTATTGTGTTTTACCAGAATTTAAAGAGTATAAATATTCTTGGGAACAGCTAGAAAATACGGTTCATCAATTGATTCCCTATAAATTATTACAGATGCAACAGTGGTTAAGCTGGGAATCTCCAAATCCTAATCCACCACCTGTTACAACTCAACCTTATTTATGTGAAATTTGTCCTCAACAGCAAAAATGTCAAACTTTTTTTAATGTGGAATCTGATCCTTCCCACTTAAAAAGGGAGGAGAGTTCAACAAGTATTAACGCTGATGAAATAGGAGAGGCTTTAGTTGCAACTCTGCAATCTTTTGGTGTTGGTGTTGATTATCATGGTGCTGCTGTTAGTCCAGCGTTTATTCGTGTGAAACTTAAGCCTAATTTGGGTGTAAAGGTTAATTCACTTCTGAGATTGTCTGCTGATTTACAAGTGCAGTTGGGGTTAGAAAATCCACCTTTTATTGCTCCCCAAGCTGGTTATGTGAGTGTTGATTTACCCCGTAAAGATAGGCAAATTGCAAAATTTGAAGATTATATTCAAAAACAATTTTTACCAGCAACCACACCTATAAAAATCGCAATTGGAATAGGTATTGATGGTAATTTGTTAGAAGCTGATTTATCTGATCCTAATACTTGTCATTTTTTGGTGGGTGGAACAACTGGAAGCGGAAAGAGTGAGTTTTTGCGATCCTTACTTCTCAGTTTACTATACCGTCATTCTCCCCAACACCTCAAAATCGCCCTAGTTGACCCCAAACGGGTAACATTTCCAGAGTTTGAACAAATGTCGTGGTTATATTCACCGATTGTCAAAGATAGCGATCGCGCGATAGAACTAATGGAAGAATTAGTTATAGAAATGGAATCTCGGTATCAAAAATTTGAAAAAGCTAAATGTGCAGACTTAAAAAACTATAATCAACGTTACTCCCAACCTTTACCCCGTATAGTCTGCATTTTTGATGAATATGCCGATTTTATGGCAGAAAAAGACATTCGTACAGCATTAGAACAAAGTATCAAACGTTTAGGTGCAATGGCAAGGGCAGCCGGAATACATCTCATTATTGCCACCCAACGTCCAGAAGCTGGTATTGTCACACCAATTATTCGCTCAAATTTACCCGGAAGAATCGCTTTACGTACCTCCAGCGAAGCCGATTCTAGCATTGTCTTAGGAGGAAAGCAAACAAAAGCAGCTTATTTGCTAGGTAAAGGTGATTTAATTTACCAAGCTGGCGCACAATCCCATCGCTTACAAAGCTTATTAGCGCAAACAATTCGGATACCTTCAGTTTAGATGGAATATCTCCAGAAAATAATGTAGAGACGTTGCATGCAACGTCTCTACAAAACACATTTCCGCATCCTCCCAAAGACTAAATTAGCCAAAGTTTCAATCTATTGGATAATATGTACGCTACCTTAATGGGAATGCGTCAGCAGAGGAAGTAAAAATGGGATATGTAATTGCAACCGCAAATATGAAGGGTGGTGTGGGTAAAACTACACTCACCGTTAACTTAGCTACTTGTTTGGCGAAAAATTATGGCAAAAAGGTACTGGTCTTAGATTTAGATAGTCAAATTAGTGCCACACTCAGCCTCATGTCACCAGTAGAGTTTGCGAAACGTCGTAAACAAAGAAAGACTTTTAGATATTTGATAGATGAAATTATTAACCCAGACCCAGATGCTAAATTAACAATTAATGACATCATTTATCCTGAAGTATGTAAGCTGCCAGGATTGGATATGTTGCCGGGAGATATCGACTTATATGATGAATTTGTCGTTTCAGAAATGCTGCATAATCAATCTGTAGCTTTGGGAGAAAATGATTTTGAAACAATTTGGAATCGCTTTGAAAGAGTCCTGGTTAGAGACATTTTAAAACCTGTACGTGATGAATATGATTTTATTCTTTTAGATTGCGCCCCTGGTTATAATCTCATGACTCGCAGCGCCTTAGCCACAAGTGATTTTTACATTCTTCCGGCTAAACCAGAACCTTTATCTGTGGTGGGTATTCAATTATTAGAAAGACGCATTGCCCAATTAAAAGATAGTCATGAACATGAGGCAAAAATTAATATCCAAATGTTGGGAATTGTCTTTAGCATGTCCAGTGCTAATCTTTTAAATGGCAGATACTATAAACAAGTAATGCACCGAGTAGTTGAAGATTTTGGTGTTGATAAAATATGTAAAGCCCAAATTCCTGTTGATGTAAATGTTGCTAAAGCGGTTGATAGTTTTATGCCTGTTTCTTTACTCAGTCCTAATACAGCCGGTTCTAAGGCATTTATGCAATTAACTCAGGAGTTGTTGCAGAAGTTGTGAAGATAGATAGGCTATTGTGAAGAGATATCTTGTATATCTCGTTCCCAGTCTCTGACTGGGAATGCCATTATAGAGGTTCTACCTCTAATTTAACAGAAGGCAGAGCCTTCTAGAATTCATTCCCATACAGAGGGAACGAGAAAACGAAAAAATTTCTTCTTCTTCTTCTGAACTCCTGAACTCCTCCTATACTTGCATTGCTTTTAAAGCATCCACTAATTGATCAATATGTCCTCTTTCATGGTTTGCCATGATTGATATTCTAATCCGACTGGTACTCACTGTGGGAGGACGAATTGCTGGGGCGAAAATTCCCGCTTCTTTAAGATGTTGTGCTGCTGTTAATGCTGTGGCTGCGTCAGGTAATTGCAAACATAATATTGGTGATTCTGTAGGTAATAATTTTAAATGAGGTAAATGTTCTTTGATTAATTGTTTTAAATAATTGACATTCTGCCACAATTGCTGACGACGTTCTGGTTCTTGTTGGACTATTTTCAAAGCTGCTAAAGCTGCGGCTGTGTCTGCTGGTGAAAGGGCAGTGGTGTAAATCCAACTGGGGGCGCGATTTCGCAAAAAGTCAATGAGGGCATTACTTCCGGCTACATATCCCCCTAAACTTCCCAAGGCTTTACTCAATGTACCAATTTGAATTAATTCTCTACCTGTACAACTGAAATATTCTGCACAACCTGCACCAGTTTTACCCATAACTCCGGTGGCGTGTGCTTCATCAATTAATAGCATACAGCTAAATTCTTCAGCTATATCTAATAATTCTGGTAAAGGACATAAATCACCATCCATGCTAAAGACGCTATCGGTAATTATTAAACAGCGACGATAATTTTGCCGTTGTTGATATAGTTTTTCTGTTAATTGGGCTATGTCACAATGGGGATATTCAATAACTTTCGCACCGCTGAGAATTGCCCCGTTTTTTAAGCTGGAATGATTATAGTGATCTGATAATATTAAGTCTCGCTTACCAACTATGGCGGTAATTGCACCTAAGTTAGCTAAATATCCTGAACTAAATACTACTGCATCTTCGGTTTGTTTGGTAGATGAGAGCATTTGCTCTAATTCCCTGTGTAATTCTCGATGCCCACTGAGTAATCTAGAACCTGTGCTACCAGTTCCATGTTCTTGAATAGCGTTGATTGCGGCTTGTTTTAAGCGTTCATCGGCTGCTAATCCTAAGTAATCATTACTGGCAAAGTTAATCACCTCATGCCCAGATAATATCACTTTTGCACCGGGACTACTGTGAATGGTTTTTACGGAACGATACCAGTCAGCCCGATGTATAGTTTGTAAAGATTCTTCTATCCAAGCATAGGGGTTATTATTCATCACTCAAAACTCTATGTATTAAGATTTCTACACTCCTGCTTCGGTACTACTAAGATGAGCGATCGCTTGTTTGATCCAATCTTCCACGTATGCATCTTTGGGTAAACCAATATTTTCGCTAACTACGTGCAAGGCATGACTGACTTCATGGGCAGTATATCCCAAGGCGAAGAGTGTCATTTGCACTTCTTCTAGAATTCCTGGTGCTGGTCCACCTGTAGCCACGAAGAAGCCCGCTGATTTGCGCCATTCAATCAACTTGCTTTTTAGTTCTAAACAGATGCGTTCAGCGGTCTTTTTGCCCACACCAGGGGCTTGAATTAATATTTGGGTGTTAGCAGCAATAATCGCTTGGACTAACTCTGGTAATTCCAAAGTGTCCAACAGTGCGATCGCTAAAGCTGCACCAATACCACTCACAGATAGCAAGTGTCGAAATAAATCCCGTTCTGATGGTGAAGAAAAACCATAGAGTAAAGGAACTTCTTCCCGAATCTGGTAATGGGTAAAAATTTGTACCACATCTCCAGTATTTGTTAATTGGTTGGCGAGACGTTGCGGAATTTGCAAATCGTAACCCATCCCGTTTACCTCTAAGGTCAAGATGACACGATTAGAGCTAATTGCTTGGACACCAGCGACTATACCTTTAAGATAGCTAATCATTTCAGGAAACCAAAATAATATAATCCTTCCATAATCCCCGCAGCATAAAAGTTTTGTGCGAGGTAACGGTGTGTAGCAGGATTCTGTTTGTGCCACTGGAGTAACTCTTTTTGAGCATTCCCGACAATGATTCCCCTTTCGTTACCTACAGCGAATAAAGCAATATCATTACCTGAATCGCCACAAACAACTGTTTGCTCGGCTGCAAATTTCCACTTGCGTCGTAGAAACTGCATTGCTTGACCTTTATCGCTGGTAAGAGGTAAAATGTCAAGGTCTATACCGCCACTATAAATTAACTTTATATTTAAATTACGATTTTCCAACTCTGTCTGAAGTTGTGGTAATATGTCCAAAGCTTTTTCTTCAACGAAAAAACTCACTTTAAAGGGACGCTGTTCGGAGTTTGGTTGCGGCTTTAATTGAGGAAACTTTTCTGTGACAGATAATATTTTATCTCGTTCCCATCCAGGAGAGAGGATACTGTTCCATTCTGGATCGGTGGTTGGACTACCATCAAGATAGATTTCCGTTCCCACAGACAGAACCAGCGCATCTGGTGAAAAGAGATTTTTTTCCTGTTGGAGTTCTTGATACAGAGTAGGCGATCGCCCGGTGGAGTAAACTATCTTTGTACCATGTTGTTGACGATGACTTTTGAGGCGAGCGCTTAACTCTCTCAGTGCTTTATCATCTGTAACGGTATGATCAACAAAGGTATGATCCAAATCTGTCACGAATAAAAATTTAGTCACAGCACACTCCTTTTCAAGCAGCAAAAATCAGGTTGGGTTAGCGACAGTAGCAAGTAATAAAAGCGTCATCATCTTTTTCTATCAAGAGAAAGATGTAACTTATATACAGAAACTATTAAAAGTATACTAATATACTAAACAGATGATGATATGAAACGAGAGTCTCAAGACAATTCTTTCGTTAATATTCTACTGCCTGTGGCATTGATTTTTGGTTTGGTTCTCCTGTTAAGCCTCAACGTTGAACAAAATCACACAGAAGTCATATCAAAGAGTCCGCTAGAATCATGGCTGAAGCTGATTGTCGGCTATTTAGCAGCAGGTACAGAAATTGCTGCCGCAGTAGTTATTGGTAGTACAGTAATTCAAAGTATTTTTACTTATATTCAACAGTTATTTTCCCGTTCCCGACAAAGTTTTAATGCTACGGAATCAATCCGGCTCAAATTGGGGCGAGTTTTAGTTTTAGGATTAGAATTTACCGTGGCTAGTGACATACTCAGGACAGCAGTTGCGCCAACACGCCAGGATATTTTAAACTTGGGAGCGATCGTACTTTTAAGAACTTTACTAAATTTCTTTCTAGAAAACGAGATTAGACAAGCAGAGCAAAGCCGTTTACAACAGAGAGAACCTATAGATAACTCTTACATAGCAACAGACCATGATTCTAATGATTATAGAAGGAAAAATTAAGTACAAAAAATAGAGCGATCGCTAAACTATTCAAACCGTTAAAATTAGTAATATTAAGAAGATTATGGCAAAACAATCCACCATATAGTAGTTCCGCTACCAAATAAGGCTTGAGCAACGGAACTTTCCTGCGTGGGAGGGTTTTTAAACACCAGCCGAAAGACTCGCGTTACTATGGGTTTGAATTTGTTTTATTATCAGTATTTGAATCTGCTTTGGGCGTATTAGGAGATGTTTGCGTTTTTGAACTCGTATCTGGACTAGAGGTCGGTGTTGGAGTCTTGGTAGAAGATTCAGCAGGAGCTACATTAATTTTCGTGTTCTGTGGAGCCGTAGCAGGCTGTGAATTATTAGGGACAATTACATTAACATCTGTTTTCCCTTGTCTAGGTTCTTGTGACCGTGGAACGTCAACTTTAACGCTGACATTAGGCGCACTTTGTGGAGGAACAGGAACAACGGCTGGTACTGGAACACGCTCAACAGTATTCGTCTTTTCGATGATAGTTGTCTGTTTAGCTGGCTCTTGAGAGGCCACAGGAACAGGTACAACAATTACCGAGTTGGTAGCTGGTGGCCGCCCCCAGAAGTAGTAAGCAAGTCCACTCAGTCCTAAAAAAGCGGTAATACCCAGACCAATTAATAAACTACCAGCAGCATTGTTTTGATTCCGTACTTCTAATGCTTCGTTCTTGAGGTTTGTTCCAGAGACACGACCATGAGAGGACGTTTTTTCCTCTGTTAAATTATCTTCATGGTTATTTGAATTAGGATTTTTGGGGTTATTCATAATTGTTACCAGAAATAATTGGTGGAATTAGGACACAAACAAATTTAAAAAATCTGCCTCTAATATCATGAAAAGGGAACGGTTAAATCCCTAGCGGTCAGCCGACAGATAATACCTAAAGGCAGACTACATCAACAGCGTTCAAGGCTGAAGTAGAGGGAATTAAAATTAATTAGGGTTCGCTGATAGCTGACGACTGAATGCTTACAATTTTTATCCCTTAATTGAGGATATTTTGAATATTATCTTTCACGTCTTCTATTGTGTTAAGAACTTGACTTTCTACTTGTTTGGCTTTTCCAGCAGCTTGGTCTTTCAAATCGCCTCTAATATTGCCTACTCTTTCTTGAGTTTTGCCTTCAATGTTCCTAGCAACTGCCTTAACTCTTCCTGATAAACTCACATTGCTTTTCACGTTTTCTACGGAGTTACGAAGGTGGCTTTCTGCTTGTTTAATTTTGCCAACAACTTGGTCTTTTGGATCACCAGTAATATTGCCGATTGCTTCTTGAGTTTTACCTTCAATGTTCCTAGCAACTGCCTTTGCTCTATCCATTGTTGCTATTTGAATAGGCATTTGACCAATTAGATGCGTGTGTGAAAAAGTCGTAGCCCAATTATCTCCAGAAACTAAACCAAATCCTATAGAAGTTGAAATTAATAAAACCAGGCTAATGGTTAGCAATACTTGACAATTTTTTTGAATTAAACTCATTCTAAATCCTAAAATTTTTTATTTTTCAAAAGATTGATTTGACTATTAATTAAGGGCGCGAGACTAGAAAGTATAAATGTAGCAGATTGTAGATCAATGAGGTACAGCATCAAAATTGAAACCTATACACAAAGCCAGTTTTACTCCTGAATCCTGATAGCGTAGCGTAAACAATATTCTGCTGTAATTGGATTGCTATTTATACTTTCTAGAAAAATGACTATCTTCTTCTTAGTCAATAATGTTTTTAATTTCATCTTTCACGTTTTCAACAACGTGAATAGTGCTTGCTTCGACTTGTTTTGCCTTACCTTCCGCTTGAGCTTGGGGATCTCCCGTAACATTAGCTACAGCTTCTTGAACTTTACCTTCAATATTTTTGGCAGTTGCTTTAACCCGATTTTCTAAGCTCATAATATTCTCCGTATTAATTTTCCAGATCAAGTGAATTTAAAATCGCATCATTGTTACAGTCAATAAGAATATATTTACGATGATTTATACTCGATTTGCTATTAGCTAACCCTGTTTAAGTCCACTAAACGGAATTCTCTATTAGCGTCAAGTTACTGCAATTTAACCCAGTCACCGTAAGTCAAGGATGCTATTCCCTGAAATGTGGGTTATGTATGCCTTCGCTCCTATAGCTCCCAGGGAGGGAATTAAATCCTGATGATTACGGAGTTTTTAAGGTTATACCTTGCTATTGATCCTCATTATTTCTACTCTTGCAACTGAACAAGTTGCTTTTTCTTCACTCCTGTAATTTAACACAATTGAACAGTTTATTTTTATACCTAAAGACATAGTTAAGCTGCTACCCAGTCCGAATTTCTCACCAAACTTCTCAAAGCCTGATCAAATTTAGAGTTTTGAGTTTCATGCTACATCAAAAATCAATTCCTTAAAGATATAGTATGCAAATGCAATTTATTTTTCTCACTTGGTGTCAGATAATATTTAAACCATTTACTTGCTAATCTGGCTACTTCTTCCATTGCTCCCGGTTCGCTAAACTTGTGACTTGCTCCAGGAATAATCTCTAATTGTTTATGCTGGGTGGGAATTTCTGTCAGTGCATCCTCATTCATAGCAATTATCGAACAATCATTACCACCAACAATGAGCAAAGTTGGAGTCTGCACAGAGGAAAGACTTTCACTGACTAAATCAGTATACCCGCTGCGGCAAACTATCGCTCCCACATTCATAGGACAAGCTAATGCAGCTAAAAATGCTGCACAACTACCTCTATCAACACCAAAGTAACCGACTTTTAAATGACGGGTAATGCGGTTTTCAAACAGCCATTCTGTAACAGAAATTAACCTAGAACCAAGAAAGCTAATATCACAACGAAAATGCTGGGTACGCTGATCAATTGCATCTTCTTCTTCTGTTAGTAAATCTATCAACAGTGTCGCTAGTCCTTCCTGCTGACGCAACAGATGGGCTAAGTAATGGTTGCGGTTACTATAGCGGCCACTACCACTGCAATGGGTAAATACAACAATTCCCTGAGCTTCGGGTGGTATTACTAATTCTCCTTTTAGTCGCACGAGTCCTAGCTCAACGGTAACTATTTGTTCTAAAACATTCCATGATTCTTTCGTATTCATTGATTTAGCCTTTTAGGGAATAGGTGATAGGTGACAGGTGACAGGGAATAATCAAGATACAACAGCAATTTAAAATCTATAAAATCCAAAATCCAAAATCCAAAATCTAAAATCCAAAATTTAAAATTTAAAATTTAAAATGGGCTAAAAGTTCGCGAACTTCTTCGTCCGTAGTTTGGGAAAAGTCTTCATACCACACTCCAATAGCAGACATTACTTCTGGGGTTTGCAAGCATACTATTTCATTTACTTCTGACTGCAATTCTTTGTAAGTGCTGGCTGGTGCAACTGGAACTGCTACAATAATGCTTGCAGGTTGTTGTTGTTTCAGAAGGGCGATCGCAGCACGGATGGTTGACCCAGTGGCAATACCGTCATCTATTAAAATTATGGCTTTATTTTTGACTTCTATGGGTGGTGCATCTCCCCGGTAAGTGCGATCGCGTCGCTGTAATTCTTGCAATTCTTCAGCCGCAACTACCTGAATTATCTCTTTGTTTATTCCCAAAGTATTGATAACATCGTAATTGAGTACCCCTATTCCCCCAGAAGCTATGGCACCCATGGCCAATTCTTTATGTCCAGGTACACCGAGTTTTCTCACAATACACACATCCAAAGGCGCATTTAAGGCTGTGGCTACTTCAAAAGCCACCGGCACACCCCCACGAGGTAAGGCCAATACTAATAAATTTTCTCGGTTAGTATAGGCTGTCAGGTGCTGCGCTAATATCTGTCCTGCTTCAGTGCGGTTACGAAATCTGCTCACCATCGCCATCACCTTCTTTACTAATTGGGGATTTTAGATTTCGGGTTGGGAATTACTTACCATCCATTTGAGATGTGGAGAAAATACTTATTTCTCTATGAAATGCTGGTGATTTTTTTCTATTGGCGCTAACACTAGCTTCTCTGTCTTGGACTCTACTTCTAGAGTAGCTCTCATTCACAACTGCATTCAGATTTATGGCCAAAGTTAGAATAAAATTACAATTCTCAAAAAATTCGATTAATATGGCCAATATAGGTCAGTCCATTCCATATTGAAACCACAATAGGTAATAAATTTTAATTATTTCTTAAGGAATAATAATTATGTTTCACAAAATTTTAGTGGCTTTAGACAACTCCCAAGCGAGTGAGTGTATTTTTCAAGAAGCCTCATTTTTAGCAAAAGCAAATGATGCAGAAATGATGCTGCTCCACGTTTTATCTCCCTTAGAAGATCCTTATATCAACCCTATATTTTTGCAACCAGAAACAATCTATCCATCTTTGCATACTGACACCATTAATCAATATATGCAAGCATGGGATCAACTCAAGCAAGAAAGACTAGATTGGATGCGCTCGCTCGCTCAAACAGCATTAAATACAGGTGTCAAAACGGAATTTACCCAAAGTATAGGTGATGCAGGCCGCATCATCTGTGAATTAGCTCTCACTTGGGAAGCTGACTTAATTATAGTTGGTCGTAGAGGACGTTCTGGCATCAGTGAAGTTTTATTAGGTAGTGTCAGCAATTACGTTTTGCATCATGCTCATTGTTCCGTTCTTACTTTGCAAGGCTTAATTCCTGTTACCATACAAAACAACCACAGCACATAAGTAACTAGTAACTGAAAATCTCACAATTTTTTAACATTTAAAAACAAACAGATTCAGCCAGTTTGAATTTTTGCCTTTCTGCAAGCAAAAGGCTAGAATAATGATAAAGTCTTGGTTTTAACCTCAATATCAACGACTGCTTTAATAAAATTGTGTTATTTACTCTCATACGTTACTTTAATTTAAGATATGGCGCAGTCCAAATGGGTTAAGTTTATTTGCAACCAATGAATGTCTGTAAATAACTTCTGGCTAAGTTTATTACTAGGGTTATCAAATTAACACAGACTATAGTAGTATTAGAAATTTATCAAATACATCCAAAATTTAAAATCTAGAGGTATCAATGAGTTTTACTAATCTTAGCAAAAAAACAAACGAATATAAAGAACTTAAAGAAAAGCCACTTTGGCAAGGGCCACCCACTATAAAAACTACTGCCAAAGGTCGAGAAATCAAGCCCCAAGAGACTAGCAACGACATGAACATTGGAGATGATATCAATCGCGGTCGAGTCGCAATTTTTATTGATGGCTTAAACCTTTTTCACGCTGCTTTGCAACTAGGCATTGAAATCGACTATGTGAAACTGCTTTGTCGTTTAACACAAAGTTCTCGTCTATTGCGTGCTTTCTTTTATACAGGAGTTGATGCCAGCAAAGAGAAACAACAAGGGTTTCTGTTATGGATGCGTCGCAATGGTTATCGTGTAGTTACAAAAGATATAGTTGCAGTTGCAGAAAACGGCAAAAAACCTAATCTGAATGTAGAAATTGCCGTTGATATGATTACTTTAGCGCCCTACTATGATACTGCTGTTTTAGTCAGCGGAGATGGCGATTTAGCTTATGCTGTCAATGCTGTTAGCAGCTTGGGATCTAGGGTAGAAGTAATCGGTTTGCAAACAATGACGAGCGATACTCTGATTGATGTGGCTGATTACTTCATAGATTTTGACAGCATTAAACAACATATTCAAAAGGATTCTCATGTAGGTTATAGTTATCGCACTTCCTCCAGTTCTCAGCTTTAAAATTCCATTGCGGCAGTAATTTAACCCTTTGACAAGCTCGACATTTCGTAGGCTCACCAACCAGGAAAGAGCAATTAATAACCAATGACTAATCACCAACGCAATAGAGAAAGCAGGAAATGTAGCATTTTATTTGCCACTTCTCTGTGATGTGTGCTATACCAATGTGAGAATAGTTAATTAACATCTATATGTATAATTACTATCCTTATTATTTGGGTATTAAATTTCAGTAATAATCCTGTTTAAAGAGTTTTTAGTATGTGATTAATATTGGTTTTAGGGAGAAATTTTGTATAGTTAGCATCAAAGTGATTAAAAAACAAAGTCTATTTGCAAACTTATGCATCTCCACTGCTTAAACTATACTAATAACCTTAATACAGAAATTGTTGCTGGATCTCACACAATCTAAGGAGTAGAACAAGTGAATCAGATCCAATTGACTTTAGTGATTAGTTATTTGTTAATGACTTGTTATTTTTTTACCAATTGGTTACGTTTTTCCCTGCGTCATCCAGCATCTACTGCCGAAGATAAATTTTTATCTTTTGTTATGTCTTTAATAACTACTATTTTTTGGCCTTTAATTATTCCTATATCTTGCTTTAAAATCCTGAAAAATCGCAAATTAGATTTAATTACAGCGATCCCTGTAATGTTGGCAATGTTTGCAATTACTATTTCTTATTGTCTCAGTTAATAGGGAATAGGGGAGCAGAGGAGCAGGGGAGCGGGGGAGCAGGGGAGCAGGGGAGCAGGGGAGCAGAGGAGCAGAGGAGCAGAGGAGCAGGGGGGAAGTTTCTTCTTATTCTTCTTATTTTTCTGAACTCCTGAACTCCTGAACTCCTGAACTCCTGACTCCTGACTCCTGAATTCCTGAACTCCTGAACTCCTGACTCCTGCCTCCTGCCTTCTGCCTCCTGCCTTCTGCCTTCTGCCTTCTGCCTTCTGCCTTCTGCCTCCTGACTCCTGCCTCCTGACTCCTGACTCCTGACTCCTGACTAATTTTGCTCTTGAGTGGGAAAAGTCCCAGTTTTAACAGATAGATTCATACTGTTGCCATTACGACGTATATCTAGGCGCAAATCTGCGCCAACTTGAGTTTTTTCCACTGCTCTTTGTATATCAGCCGCATCTGTAACTGTTTGATTATTCACTTTTTGGACAACATCTCCTGCACGTATTCCCGCTTTAGCTGCTGGTGAATTAGCCACCACTTTGACTATCAATACACCATTATTTTCATTTACAGTTAAACCACTGTTGGGATCTGAGTTAATACGTTGCTTCAACTCAGGTGTTAAAGCTACCATTTGAATTCCCAAATATGGATGTTGCGCTTTACCTGTTGTAATCAGTTGATTAGAAATTCGTTGTGCTGTGTTGATGGGAATGGAAAATCCCAAGCCTTGCGCTCCTTGAATGATAGCTGTATTCATACCAACTACTTCCCCTCGCGCATTCAGCAAAGGCCCGCCTGAGTTACCAGGATTAATTGCTGCGTCGGTTTGAATAAATTCTACTCGCTTATCGGGAACACCAACTTGATTGCTAGATCGTCCGGTGGCACTGATAATGCCTGTAGTTACTGTATTATCTAAGCCAAGGGGATTACCGATGGCGATCGCCCATTGTCCAGGTTGTAATTGATCAGAATTACCCAAAGTCACTGTTGGTAAATTATTCGCCTTAATTTTCACCACCGCCACATCAGTTAATTCATCTTTCCCCACTACTTTACCTTCAAAGGTGCGTCCATCTTTAAGGGTGACACTCACCGTATCCGCACCATCAACCACATGAGCATTGGTAATAATGCGACCATCAGCACTGAGAATAAAACCTGAACCAGTACCCCGCTCTACCCGATTTCTACCCTGTGATGGTAGTTGTGACCCAAAAAAGCGGCGGAAAAATGGGTCATTAAATTCTTCCGGTAAGTTGCTTTGAACTGTGCGAGATGAGTTAATTCGCACTACCGCAGGTCCAACTTTTTGGACAACCTGAGTAATAAAATTAGGATCAGTATTTGCTGGTAACGGGGGAGCCGCATTGACTCGATTCACTGCTAGTTTTGATGCAGTGTCAGATATCTGCTGTTGGTTTCCAGCTAAATAACCACCTGCTAAGGTCATACCTGATCCCAGCAACACCAAGGATAAAGAGGCCGTTGCTTTTTTCCAAGGTGCATGATCATGGCTTTTTGGTACAAGGTGATCTTGGTCTTTTTTCTGGTTTGACATTTGCTTTCTGGAAGGATATTTACAGCTATTACTAATGTAGATATTTTTTTTGATACTTTTGTTGCAAAACTGTAATCGTATTTTAAGATTACCGGCTCTCATTGTAAGATACACTTATCCAATTAATTTTTCCAATCCAGCCTATTTGGGGGTGATGAAGAGTGAGGGTAGGGACTGCCGCGTTTTGTTCATGTAGCGCCTAAAACAAAACCCCGCAATCAATAAAGATTACAGGGTTTCATTTTTCAATTTGGTGGCGGGAAGTGGATTTGAACCACTGACCTTCGGGTTATGAGCCCGACGAGCTACCAGGCTGCTCTATCCCGCGTCGCTTTCGTCTCTCGACTTCCTTAATATAACGCGAAGTCAAAAGTTTGTCAACTACAAAAGCGATAATTCTCCAATTACTTCCAAACGTTTGTATTTTCCCAGGTTCATAAACTTCTCTGATAGTCTCTGGGCAACGCTGGGAGTAATCCAGCCCATTTGTTGCAGCAGGTGAATGGCTACGGCATATTTTGCCCGTTTGGCTCCATCCATGACTTTAATTGCCAATCCCATGCCTTCACCCAGTCGGCCGATGCACTGTATGCCTTCTGCACCAGCTTTGCTGACAAGTTCACTGGGAGCTAGGCGCATCAATTCCGTGTCAAATTCACCATCTCCAGCCACCATAGTGGGATGATGATTCATGGCGCGGACAATGCGCTCCATATCCAAGCTATTGCTAGAGGCAAGAACAGCATATAGAGAGGCCATTTGACTGAGTTGCATTAAATATGTGGGTGCGCCACAGTCATCATGGGCGGTGAGAAATTCTTCTGCTGGCATTCGCAGCAATTCTGCGACTTTGGTGATAATTAACTGCTGAATTGGGTGTTTACGATCCAAATAGCTGGTTAAAGGCCAATGGCGTTGCTGACAAACAGCTAACATTCCTGCGTGTTTGCCAGAGCAGTTATATTCTAAAGCACTGCGCTTACCTTGGGGAATGGGACAGTGTAGGGCTGTGGGATCAAGGTCTGCTCGCCACAGGATGTTAAATACCTGTCGCACCTGTTCCATGCTGCCTTTGTGGGAACTGGTGATAATTGCTAAGTCGCGATCGCTCAAATCATACCGTTCCAATGTGCCTGTGCTGGTGACAGCCAGGGCTTGAAATGGTTTCAGGGCAGAACGGACAAATGCAGCGGTTTCGGCGTTGCCAGCAACAGACAGAACTCGTCCCCGTTCGTCGCTAACTACAGCCTGGACTATATGCCGAGATTCGATAATTCCTTCGCGCAGCAACCGGACTTCCAGTGCTGTGGCTTGTGTTCGTTTTCCCATTGTCATGGGTTTATATCTATTTTGTAGGTTGTCAGTGGTCAGTGGTCAGTGGTCTGTTGTCAGTGGTCAGTGGTCTGTTGTCCAGTAGTCAGTGGTTATTCTCCGCTGTTCCCTGTTCCCTGTTCCCCGTTCCCTGTGCCTAATGACTAGTGACTGATGACTAATTTATAACAAATGCCACACTATAGTACCAATAAGATACATTAAAGCCAAACCTGCAAAGGTAATTTGCAAGCGTTGCAGGATGGGTTTGATTTCATAGGTGACAATTAAGCGATCGCGACTAATGACTTCCTGGGGTTTTGTCCAGGTTTGTCCATCGTACCAACCAGATTCTTCATAGAATACGGTGGGACTGTAGAGGCGATCGCGCACGTAGAACCAACCCAAATACAACCGCACTAATAGCAGCACCACTCCCACACTAGCGGCAGCAGATCCACAAAGAATAAAATAAACAATATGCTTTTGTGGAGGAAAGCTGGCCGCTGCTACTGGGCCTGCCACCAGCCACGACCAACCCCAAATCCAAAAAATTTTCTTGGTGTAATTACCCCAGCTTAAGGTTGTATCCCGAAATAGCCAGGAATTTTTTAATTCTTCGTACTCATTAAGCGGTTGTTGTTCTGTAGGAACTGGGCAATCAAAAACCGAGGATCTCATCATCTTGGCTTACCGTCATCAGAGTTTGGTAGCGAAATGCGTTCGGCATGAACCCAAAACGCTTCTAAATTATAAAACTCCCGTTCTTTAGGCATCATGATGTGAACAATCACGTCACCATAGTCTTGTAATACCCAACTTCCCTCAGCTTTTCCTTCTGTCCTTAAGGGACGACGTTGCCAATCAGTTTCGACTTTTGCTTCTATTGCTGAGGCGATCGCTCTCACTTGTACCCTAGAATAGCCAGTCATCATCACAAAGTAATCAGATAGGTAAGACACATCTGCTACTCTGAGCAATAAAATCTCACCAGCTTTGCGTTCTGATCCTGCTTCAGCAATGGTTATCGCTAATTTTCCGCTCACATCATCAGTCGTAGCCATTGGGCTTTTCACTGTAGTTCTTGTCAGCGGGACAGATTCTAATGGGAAATTTCCTTGGAAATAATCAGTCATTCAACCTCAGGTGCGTTTTTCCTTTTGTCACAATTTGTCTGATATGTGGCAGTCAACATCATGATTAACAAAACTCAGCCAACAGTTTTTGACAAATTTTGAATCATCAAAAGTTGAGAATGTGAGCTTGTGTTAACTATGCTGGCAACTACTACACCTACAAACAACTTGCGATTGTGTGAATAGGTTTTTTTGAATACTAACAAAAAAATAGGTGTTTATGTGGCTGGCTTCACAATTAGCTAGGAAGCAGAGGGTACAGGAGAAGACCATTCTCCCCCACACCCTACACCCTTAAACTTCTACACCCTTCTTATTAGCTGCTGTTGTGACAACTGGGGGCTGAATGGTTTTACCATCGGTGGTCAATGAATAACACAATGTCTCATACTGATTTAAGGCTTGTTCAAAGGCGTATTGCTCAACAGCATATTGACGGCTATTGCAGCCCAGCATTTTTACTTTTGCTGGGTTTTGGTACAATTCCAAAATCGCTGTTGCTAAGGCTTGAGGATCTTCTGGAGGAACTATCACTCCACCACCACTTTGTTTAATTGCTCTGGCAGCTGTGCCATTGTCAGGTACGGAGCCAATCAACGCCCTACCGCTGGCAAGTAAAACCTGAATCTTTGATGGCATATTGAAGGAGATCACATTTTTCTTTTGGATCACCAAACCTACATCCGCTGCTGCCAACATTTGCGGCAAGTCTTGACGGGGTTGAAATGGTAATAACAAAACGTTGTCTGCACCTTCGTCCAAACATTTCTGTTGCAGTCTTTGCAGGCCTTTGGCTTCACCAACAATCACAAAAGCAATTTCTGTGATCTGGCGTAATTTGGCGGCAGCTTTAATTACTGTTTCTAGACCTTGGGTTAAGGCGATGTTACCAGAGTACAAAGCCACAAATTTACCGTTCAGGTTATGCGTAGCGCGAAAAGGGTTATTTTCTTTTGCTAAGGGGCTAATAAAATTGACATCAACCCAGTTAGGAATTTGCACAATTTTGTTAGCTGGTACATCTTTGGAAAGTAAGTTTTCTACAAACCCATCAGCAATTACACTAATTTTAGTGGCGGAGGCGTAGGCAAATTTTTCTAGTGCTGTGAATATCTTGATTAGTAATTTATTTTTCAGTAAACCGACGTGGATAGCTGCTTCGGGTAATATATCTTGTAAATTTAAGATAACTGGACAGGCGCGTAACCATCCTAAAAGGGCTGCTGGTAAACAAACTGGGAGAGATGGGGAGGTCAAAAGAATTACATCTGGTCGCCAGCCCATAATTGCAGGTAAAAAACTGGTGACTACAAAACTAGCATCCAACATTACCCGATCAAATAGGTTGGGTTGGGGGCGAATCCAAACATAACTGCGTTGGATATGAACACCATTTTTATATTCTGTTAAATACAATTTACCGCGATAGTCCTCATAAATTTGACGTTCAGGATAGTTGGGCATAGCTGTAACTACCCGCACTTGATGTCCACGTTTGACCAGTCCTTCTGCTAATTCAGTCATTAGCGGGGCAATACCAATAGGCTCTGGGTGATAATTGTATGAGTAAATTAGAATCCGCATAACAAATTAGTCGGAGTTTCCTGGTTGTTGTTAACTGACAATCAGTATCTGTCCTCAAAGTCACTTAGGAGTATACTATCTCTTGGATCACTTCATTATCTCTTTATACTGCCGGGTTGTCAGTAAGTTTTCGTTGAAGATTGTGTAAAATTTGATATTTTTTGTTAAAGAAGATTCAGATTTTTCAGTGATTATACATTAAGACTACTTCCAGTTTCTGTGTAGTTGTATTTAAATATAGTAAAAAATATTTTTTAATACTCATTTATTTACTGAGATTTGGCTGGAAGCTGCTATAAACACTGAGCTTACAGCAAAATTTACCCAGAACCACTTTGACAGGTCTGGGTAAACTCAGAAATGATATTTGGTAGTTTTTCGCTTCAGCAGGGGTACTGTTAAATGTTAACTGTTAAACAGCGCCACTGTTTTTGTTAAACAATATGGTTATGGTTTTGAGAATCAGTCTTAAATCGTAAACTAAAGTCCAATTTTTCTGATACTGCAAATCCAAGCGAATTACATCTTCAAAACTGCGTACTGTGGAGCGTCCGTTTACTTGCCATTCGCCTGTCATGCCTGGTTTGACATCGAAACGTTGCCATTCTGGTACTTCGTATCTTTCTACTTCGTCTGGGGTAGGTGGCCTAGTACCTACCAAACTCATTTCACCTTTGAGGACGTTCCAGAATTGTGGTAGTTCGTCTAAACTTGTACGACGCAAAAAGCGTCCGATTTTTGTAATCCTGGGATCGTTTTCATTTTTAAAGAAAGCACCTTCTACTTGGTTTTTGACTTGAGATTTTTTAGCTTCTGCATCAACACACATAGAACGAAATTTCCAAATATAAAAACGCTTACCCATCCAGCCGCAACGAATTTGACTAAAGAAAATAGGGCCAGGATCGTCTATTTGAATAGCGATCGCAATGGGAATAAGTAAAACACCTGTAATAACTAAACCTACTAATGATCCAACTATATCAATCAGTCTTTTCATCCAAGAAGCCACAGAAGGATGAGTTTGAGGTAACGGCTCTACTTTTCGAGCTATGTTTCTCTGACTATCTCCCAGGCTACTGGATTCTATGGGTTCGATGCTGTTAATAGACTCAATAGAAAATACCTGATCTAATCCGGTCAAGTTTAGCACTGCCATAACTTGAGGAGTAACATTACGAAGTGTGAATGCGATTCCTTTTTGTTGAGCGTATTTAAAATTACTTACCAAAGCCCCTAAACCACTACTATCCATAAAAATAGTATTTTGGAAGTCAAGGACAACTTGCTGGGGATGTGAATCAGCTTGGATTAAGTTTTGGCAGGTTTGCTTAAAGCCAACAGCCTCAAGCACGCTTAAACGCATAGACACCTGCACTATAGCTGTATCGTTCAGGTAAGTAACTGGGAAATCTGCCTCTGTGGGTTGGCTACTCATGAAGCTATGCACTTTAGTTGCCATCTAAATCTAATCTGCCAAACATTATTTTGTCCTGGAAAATTACTTAACCTAAATTTTAAAAAGTAGGATTAAGGAGAGGTAGCAATACTGCACGGGGTTTTGTACCTTCAACTTTCAATTGGTTAAAGAGAAAACTTTAAAGGTGAAAGAACGGTTTTTTCTTTTTCTTTCTCCAATCCTTTTTCCTTGTTAACCGACAAGTATTGGTACAAATAACCAGTTTTTCGCTCAGAGATTGGGGATCGCTAAATAAAGTTCACAATGGAACAAGAAACTGTAAATATTCCTGTTGTTGTGCCTACGGTGCGATCATCGCGCTGCTATCTATCATCTCATGATTGCTAAAACTACGGTTAAACCTACTGCACGCCTGGTTGAAGTTTTTTCTGCTATTCAAGGGGAAGGACTCAATGTCGGGACGCGCCAAATTTTTATTCGCTTTGGTCTTTGTGACTTGCGTTGTCACTTTTGCGATAGCGCCCATACATGGGATGCACCCTCGCTATGTAAAATAGAGCGTTCCCCTGGATTGAGAGATTTTGAAATGCACTCTAATCCTATTCCTCCAGCCACGTTGATAAAATGGGTGGAAAGGCAAAATTTACCTTTTCTACACGATAGCATTAGCTTAACTGGAGGCGAACCACTTCTTCATGCCCCATTTTTGGCGCAATTTTTACCCGAAGTGCGATCGCAGACCAATTTACCTATCTACCTGGAAACTGGAGGACATCGCCCTGAACAGTTGGCCATGATTCTCCCCTACCTAGATTCTGTGGGTATGGATTTAAAATTGCCTAGTGTGAGTGGCGAAACTCATTGGACAGAACATAAAAAATTTCTCCAAATATGCTTTGATGCAAATTTAAATATTTTTGTCAAGATAATTGTCTCTCAAAGGACAGATCCTGGCGAATTGGAACGCTCGGCTTTATTAGTTGCTGATGTTAGTCAGAATATTCCCATTTTTCTGCAACCTGTGACACCTTTAGCAGAGTCTCAACAATTTAGTCCAGTACCTGTAGAAGCTCCTGCTCCAGACCAAGTTTTAGAATGGCAAGCGTTGATGAAGAAGTTTGTTAAACAAGTGCGGGTGATTCCCCAGACTCATAAAATGTTGAATCAGATGTAGGTGGGAAGGAGGCAGAAGGCAGGAGTCAGGAGTCAGAAGTCAGGAGTCAGAAGTCAGGAGGCAGGAGGCAGGAGGCAGGAGGCAGGAGGCAGGAGGCAGGAGGCAGGAGGCAGGAAGGAGGAAGGAGGATAAGAATAAAATATTTCCCCCATCTCCCCCATCTCCCCTGCTCCCCTGCTCCCCTGCTCCCCTGCTCCCCTGCTCCTCTGCTCCCCTGCTCCCCTGCTCCTCTGCTCCTCTGCTCCCCTACAGTCTGTCTTCATCTGTAGGTCTAGATTTGGCTTTGGCTTTGTTGGCGCTGCGTTTAAGGGCGGAAAGCCTGGCTTCGTAGCGAGAACGCTGACGCTTACCGGGGGTGGTGTCAATTAAGGTTTTTAAGGCACTACCTAAACTCTTGTAGGCGTTGGGGAGACTATAACCAAAACGGGTTGCTAGTGCGATCGCTTTTTCGTCAGCATCAACTAATTCTTTGAGTTGCTTGTCACCATTATTTTTTTGATACAGTCGCCACCCGGAAACGCCACACAAAGCTAAAGCTAAGACCAGTAACAAGCCATCCTGTACCCATAACTCTCCCACAGCACCACCTAAACCAATAGCCAGTGCTGCCATTTCCCAGCCATCTTTAGGAATTGTGTCATTCTGCACACGAGCTACTTCGTGCCAGAATAGGAGATTACGCTGATCCATTGCCAAAGCATCCCATTTCACCAAGTCGATTTGAATTTCTACCTGGTCTTTACCAATTTCTTCGCAACGCACTAGGGGTGGATTGACCTCAGTTGTGCCTTCAACCGTTACCCAACTTTGCAATTCTGGCGGTAGCAAGCTTTTTAACCGCCGGAGTTCACTCATTTCCGCTTTGGCTGAGGAAGTTGTATAGGATGTCATAAAATCCAGCCTTAAAAAATTTCTGTATATTAGTGAGGTTATCACTTTGGAGTATAGCTATTTCAGTGATGTTCCGCCTCACTCATTGGGAAAACTTCCCCGCTTTTTCCGAGCTTCCATTGCTTTTTCTAGCAAATCCAGTAATCCTGGGGCTTCTTCTTGGATACTGAGTAAAAGTCTTTCTCCAAGTTCTATATTACCTGGATCTTCTCCTGTGGCCATAACCTGTTGTAGTCGCGGTAAGGCTATGCTGTCAACCACCTGAATTAATCCACTCAAACAACGGTGAAATTGTCTTTCAGTGAGAATTGAGTCTTCGAGGGGAAACTCAATAATGGCACGGATTTCACCATCGGAGGGGTCATATTCCCATTGCAGCATTTTGGTCTCCCAGGAAATGGCCAACATGGTTTGCAAAATAGAAGCTTTGTAAGGATGCTCTTTCACTCCTGCGAGAACTTGAGGTGCAAAGACTCGGAAAAATTTTCCATCTTCATCCAACTGAACGACTATCAGAAAATCTTCTAGGTGATCAGCTTCTACACCTGTAATAATCCTGTCTTCGTCTTCATCAAAACGGTATTCCCAGCCAAGGTTGTCTAAGTAATTGGCTATCTGTTTCAGATTAGCTCCCATAAAAGCCTCATTAAGGAACGGTGGAGCGGCTGTCACCACACCTAGTTTAACCTGCTATGGACATTGATTTAGATTGATGCAGCTACTTTTTGACAGAGTTGTGTAGAATTTATGCAGATTCCACAACTTAAGCCAAAAAAGTGACAGTGAGTACCAAATCTTTGGTAAACTCATGTTTGAGCGTAGTCGATTAATTAATAATTATTTGTTCATTAATTCTAATCGGAGATGATTTGCACATTAGTATGCAATTTCTGAAAAAATTAACTAATGCAGCAACGTTCAGTATTCAACATCCATAAATCAAAAATAAAATTACTTTCAAGAAGATGTTGTGAATTTAAATTCTGTTATGAAGTTGACATAAATTAGATTATTTCATATATACATTGTGTTAAACAAATTTCAAATTTATGCGTAAATCTGCTTTTCTATTAGCGATCGCTCCTCTATTCTTTACTCTTGCTGCCTGTAGTGGTGAGTCAGGAACACAGGTCAATACAGCCAGCACACCCGCAACCCAGGTAACTCGTAATATTGCTAATACAGTTAAAAACCGTGGCAAGTTGATTTGTGGTGTTAGCGGTGAATTACCAGGATTTAGCTTTGTGGGAACTGACGGTAAATACAGCGGTATTGATGTGGATGTTTGTCGTGCTGTAGCTGCGGCTTTATTTGATAATCCAGATGCGGTGGAATTTCGCAACCTGAATACTAAAGAAAGATTTACAGCTTTACAAACTGGAGAAATAGATTTACTCAGCCGCAATACTACCTGGACAATGAGTAGAGATACTTCAGTTGGTTTGCAATTTGCACCTGTGATTTTTTACGATGGTCAAGCAATTATGGTTCGTAAAAATAGTGGCATTAAATCTTTAGCAGATTTGAAAAATAAAGCAATTTGCACTCAAACTGGCACAACTACAGAACAAAATTTAGCAGACCAAATGCGAAAACGTTCTATTACTTATAAACCAGTTGTTTTTGAAGACGTTAATATTACATTTGCAACATACAGTGAAGGACGTTGTGATGCTGTAACCACTGATCGTTCGGCTTTGATTTCTCGACGCACGACTTTACCCAAACCAGAAGATAATATTATTTTGGATGAATTGCTGTCTTCAGAACCTCTAGCACCAGCAGTTGCTAAAGGAGATCCTCAGTGGCATGATATCGTTAAATGGGTTGTTTATTCATTAGTAAAGGCTGAAGAATTGGGAATTAATTCTCAGAACATCGCACAATTTGCTAATAGTAATGACCCAGATATTAAGCGTTTTTTGGGAACAGAAGGAACTTTAGGTGAAGGACTTGGTTTAACAAATGATTTCGCAGCCAGGATAGTCAAGCACGTTGGTAACTATGGTGAAGTTTACGATCGCAACCTGGGTACCAAAACAAAACTCAATCTCCCCCGTGGTCAAAACCAACTTGGTATCAAAGGCGGATTACTTTATTCTCCCCCATTTCGGTGATTGGGGATAAAATTCTTTCCCTGTTCCCTGTTCCCTGTTCCCTGTTCCCTGTTCCCTATTTCTAATGACTAATTCCAAACCACCGATATGGCGTGATTATCGCTTTTGGCAAATTGCAGTACAATGTATGGCTGTAATTTTAGCAATAGCTATAATTGCTATTTTATGGATGAATTTGAATCGGAATTTACAGCAATTAGGGATTAAATTCGGATTTGATTTTCTTCAACAACAAGCATCTTTTGATATCGGCGAAACTCTGGTTAATTATAAACCAACTGACACCTATATTCTGGCTTTATGGGTAGGTTTAATTAACTCTTTGCGTGTGGCAATAGCTGGAATTATTCTAACAACAATTGTAGGGATAACTGCGGGAATAGCGCGTTTATCTGATAATTGGCTAGTGCGAAATATCAGTCTAGTTTATGTAGAAATTTTTCGGAATACACCATTATTATTACAATTACTGTTTTGGTACTTTGCTGTTTTTCTTGGGTTTCCGAAAGCCGAAAATAAATTTTCTGTGTGGGGGTTAATTTATCTTAGTCAAAATGGGATAGAACTTGCTGGTTTTACCTTTTCTCCAGAATTTTCCACTTTACTCCTGGGGTTAACATTTTACACAGGTGCGTTTATTGCCGAAATCGTGAGAGGAGGAATTAAATCAGTAGCTAAGGGACAATGGGAAGCAGGGTTATCTCTAGGACTAAAGCCAACATTGCTGATGCGGTTGGTGATTTTTCCCCAAGCTTTGCGGGTAATTATTCCCCCGCTGACCAGTCAATATTTGAATTTAACCAAAAATTCTAGTTTAGCGATCGCTATCGGTTATCCTGATATTTATTTTGTTGCGTCTACAACCTTTAATCAAACTGGAAAAGCCGTAGAAGTGATGATATTAATTATGCTCACCTATCTTACTCTCAGTTTAATTATTTCATTAATAATGAATTTATTAAATCGCAGCGTCCAAATCAAAGAAAGATAGTTTCAGGAAATAAATTACAAATGAATAAAGTGACTTGGTTACACAAAAATCTATTTAGTACCTGGTACAATACATTATTAACTATTATTTGCCTATTCTTTTTATTTTGGATAGTTAAAGGATGCTTTATTTGGGTATTTTATCAAGCACAATGGCAAGTCATTCAACTTAACTTACATTTATTTTTAGTTGGTAGATTTCCCCAAAGTTTATATTGGCGAATTTGGATTGTTCTGGGAATAATTACAACTTTAAGTGTAATAAACTGGAGTCTATTCACCAAAAAACCAAATATCATCAAGCGAAGATTGTCTTCATTTATCACTCCTTGGATTGCACCAATATGGTTATTATCTTTTGCCATTAATATATGGTTGATTGGAGGAGGATTTGGCTTACAATCTGTATCCACAAATCTATGGAATGGACTATTACTTACACTATTAATGGCAATAGTGAGTATTATACTGTCTTTTCCTATTGGTGTGATATTAGCTTTAGGACGTACAAGTAATTTATTTATAATTCGTTGGTTTTCTATCCTCTATATTGAAATAGTTAGAGGATTACCACTCATAGGCATTTTGTTTATTGCTCAAGTCATGTTACCTTTATTTTTACCAACAGAATTACGTTTAGATCGCTTAATTAGAGGAATAGCTGGACTCGTGCTGTTTAGTGCTGCTTATATGGCGGAAAACGTGCGTGGTGGATTACAATCAATACCTAGAGGACAAACTGAAGCTGCAAAAGCACTAGGATTGAATACACCTTTAGTAGTAATATTAATTATCTTACCTCAAGCTCTACGTGCCGTCATTCCCGTAATTGTCGGACAGTTTATAGGCTTATTTAAAGATACTTCCCTTTTATCCCTAGTTGGATTAGTGGAATTAACAGGAATGGCTCGTTCTATTTTAGCCCAACCGCAGTTTCTTGGTAGATATGCAGAAGTATATATATTTATTGGCTTAATTTATTGGTTATTTTGTTACTCCATGTCATTGGCTTCTCGTAAGTTAGAAAAGCAGTTAGGTAATTAAGATTTAAATAATTTATAGCAGGAGTCAGGAGTTAGGAGTCAGGAATAAAACTCTCTTGCTGTCTAGGTTTCAATTTAGATGCTGTACCTGGTTAATCTGCAATCTGCTGTAAAACAATTAATATTTATTAATTTGAGGTTTAAATTTATGCAATCACAAACACCAATTATTATTGCGGAAGATGTTCACAAATGGTATGGTAAATTTCACGTTCTCAAGGGAGTAAGCTTAACAATCAATCGAGGAGAAGTTGTTGTTTTAATGGGTCCTTCCGGTTCAGGAAAATCAACTTTTATTCGTACATTTAACGCTTTAGAAGAATATCAAAAAGGAAGTATTAGTATTGATGGAATTACCCTCAGTCGTGATTTGCGAAATATTGAAAAAATTCGTAAGGAAGCAGGAATGGTATTTCAGCAGTTTAATTTATTTCCCCATTTAACGGTTTTAAAAAATATCACCTTAGCACCAATTTGGGTACGTAAATTACCAAAAGCTAAAGCCGAAGAATTAGCTATGCAACTCTTAGAAAGAGTAGGGATTTTGGAACAAGCAAATAAATATCCGGGACAGTTATCTGGTGGACAACAGCAACGAGTAGCTATAGCACGTGCGTTAGCTATGCAACCAAAAATTATGTTATTTGATGAACCAACTTCTGCTTTAGATCCGGAAATGGTGCGAGAAGTTTTAGATGTGATGAAAAATCTTGCCCGTGAGGGGATGACAATGGTCGTTGTGACTCACGAAGTAGGATTTGCGAGGGAAGTTGCTGATAGAGTGATTCTTATGGATGCTGGTTCTTTAGTTGAGGAAGCTACCCCTGATACCTTCTTTACTGAACCAAAGGAGGAAAGAACAAGAAAGTTTTTATCACAAATTCTTTAGGTAATTAACCAATTACTCAAACATTCTGACTCCCGACTCATGAATTATTACGATTTAGCCATTTATCCAATCTTCACCACCTGGTAATTTAGCAAGATAATTATCTATGATGTCTGGTAATTCTCTATTTGCATAGTTATATGTCATTGTTAATAACTCCGTTGTATTTAATAATAATTGCTCTTGATTAAGCATTTGCGAAATTTGTTGTCTTTTTAAATTACCATTCAAAACCTCCAAGCTTGCATCTCCTATCGCTAGTGTAAGTTGATCTTCGATCAAAATTTGCCATTCATTTTCATTGACGTAATAAGATTTTTTAGTATCTTTGAGATTTACATCTTGAATTTCTAAGATTGCATAACGCATAGAAGCAGCCCAAGAATTTGTTAATCGCTGTTCTATTTGATTCTTGATTAAATGTATCAACAGAATCTTTATAAAAGATTTAATTTGCCTTATAATTGCTTTTTTACTTATTCCTTCTAATTCATCCACAATTGCTAAAGCATCTGTGTAACGTCCTTCTGTAATGCTATTTCTGAGGTCTATTAATTCTTGTGTCATCTGTATTAACCTCAAGTTATAAATAAGAAAATATTTAGTCAGCTAGTGCATAATTATATTTTATCGTTAAATCTGTTCATCTATTTCACTCGGATTAGCCGGTTTTGATCTATTCTGAATGTAAAGCTATCCAAGCGTGGAGAATCAGAATTGTGAAGTTACATAAACCAATATTGGTGGGAGGACTGGGATTGTCCTTCTCCTTGTGGATGTTAGACACTTGGCATGATTCCATAGTACAAGTGGGAGAATTCGGACTTCTGAGTGCTTTAGCTGTCGGTGGCGGTTTCTGGTTATTGCAGAAAAATCGCCCTGGTGAACAGCTAAATGATATGGTTGTAGATAGGGCATCTGTGGAAAGAGGAATTTCTCAAACAGAAGTTATAATTAATCAACTCGCACAAGAAGCAGTCAATCATCCAAGCTTAATAACCCTACGCGAACAACTAGCTAAGTTAAGTTTGGAGTTAGATAGACGAGAAATTCAAGTTGCTGTTACTGGTGGTAAGTCTGTAGGTAAAAGTACAGTTATTCAAATTCTCAAAAATGTAGAAACTTTATCTACAACATCTCTACAATATACAGAAACAGTACCTTTATTTGCAGGATTAGGTGAAAATTCTGATGCAGTCACTCTATCAGAATTACAGAAATCTGATTTTGTTTTATTCCTCACAAATGGTGATTTGACAGATTCTGAATTTCAAGTTTTGCAACAATTAAAAGCCGCAAAACAGTCAACATTACTAGTTTTTAATAAACAAGACCAGTATCAAGTAGATGAACGTGCTACCGTTTTGCAATCTTTGAAACAAAGAATGCAAGGAAATGTGGTGGCTACTGCTGCTTCTCCATTACCTGTGAAAGTGAGAAAACATGAAGCTGATGGTTCTGTGCAAGAATGGATGGAAAAACCAGCAGCAGACATTCAACAGTTGACACAGCAGTTAGGGGAAGTTTTAGGACAGCAAGGACAGCAGCTAGTTTGTACAACGACGATGCGAAAAGTGCTGTTATTGAAAGCTGAAGCCAAAGATTGTTTAAATAGAGTTCGGTGCGATCGCTCTACACCCATCATAGAACAAAATCAGTGGATTGCCGCTGCTGCTGCCTTTGCAAACCCAATCCCCGCTTTGGACATTTTAGCAACTGCGGCTATTAACGCCCAAATGGTCATGGATTTGGGTAATATTTATCAACAAAAAATTTCCCTAGAACAGGCGCAACAAGTAGCCGGAACTATGGGAAGCTTAATGTTGAAATTAGGTTTAGTAGAATTATCTACAAGGGCTGTTACAGGTATTCTTAAAACTAACGCTGTCACCTTCATTGCTGGGGGAATGGTCGAAGGAGTGAGTGCTGCTTATCTAACCAGAATTGCTGGGTTAAGTTTAATTGAGTATTTTGAACAGCAAGAAATAGCATTAGAAACAGGAAATGCTTTAAACCTGGAAAAATTACGCCAAGTTCTACAAACAGTATTCCAGCAGAATCAAAAATTGGCTGTTTTGGAAGCATTTGTTAAACAAGGTGTGAAGCGGTTGTTACCGGAAGCGAAACCAGTTGAAGTTGTCGGATAGTTTTGCACCAAATCAGAAATTTAAAACCCGCTTTCAACGGAGTAATTCCCAAACAAAAAGCGGGTTTTATTTTTAAATTTTGACAAAATTAAGGCAATTTTGAACAGATTAATTGTGGTTTAGCAGTTATTGTCATAACATCTCAGAATTTTTCAGATGTTTCCATTCTTCGCAAACCCATGACACCTCAAGAATTTTTGGAAAATTTAGCTACAGCTGTAACAGATTCGGAAAAATTGATCGTTTTTGCACGATATATAGATACAACCGCATTAGACCATGCAACAACTCCAAAATGGAGAAGTATTCCTCACAGCACAGAAATTCAGTTTGCACTCAATAATCTTGCTTTTCATTTAGAAGCACTTGCTGAAAAAAGCAATTAATGACTGAAAACAAAACTCGATAGGTTGTCTTTAGAGATACCTATCAAGTAATAATATCTTTTTGGATTAATTCGAGCAAATACCTATTACGGAACTTATAAAATAAGTATGCAATATTGTTAATACAAATGCGGTGAATATTCTTATCAGTATATTCATTCTTTGAATGTAACTGAATTAGAAAACTTTAAGGTTTTAGAATTCCAAATCATCGGCAACTATGGATGTAATATCAGCAGCTAATTTGTGTAACCCAAGTTGGTTGATTTCTCTAATAAAATTAGGATTTCTACGAACACGCAAATTAATTTCTCTAGAAGAAGACAATGCTTCTTCTAATTCTTCAATGCGATCAAGCTGACGAGCAATAGAAACTGTTGATTTTAATAGTGATAGACTAAAATCTTGTGTCAATACCTGTTTACCAATTTCAAATGCTCCATCTAAATCGTCAGATTCTTTACGTAATTCCATTGCTACAAGAGCCAGTGATCTATCTAACTGTTCTTGAGGAATATCATCCACCAACTTAGCTGCGATTTCATTTTGACCTAATTTAATTGCACTTCTCGCAGCAATTGAACGAGCTTGAATTTGTACTTTACTATCGACTTGATTATCCTGACACAACGATAAAGCGACTTCCAGACTTTGGGAGAATAGCTCTAACTCTTCCAAGATACCTGCATATATTACAACTGATTTAGAATTTAATTTACCTTTCTGCCATAAAGGTTCTAGCACCCTGAGAGCATTTCTTTTTTCAGAATTTTTCATTCTGAAACTTAAGCTTGCTTCCGTCAGATAACTATTTGCCAACACAGCTAACGCATCTTCATCATTTGGCATCAAGTCAAGTAACTTCCAGCCAAAGATTTTCATATCTTCTTGTTTTTTCGATAACTGGAAGAAACGCATTGCTGTTCTATAAGCTTCTGGGTGTGGGTAGAGAGCAACTAGTCCTAAAATCTTCTTCTCAGCTTCTTGAGGAGAGACAGAAAGTATACTACTAACCGTGCGCTCAATCTCTGTCCGAATATTTTGATCTGCTAATTCAATTTTTAAACCATAAAATAGCCTAATATAATTACTAACAAGCTCTTCACTTTTATCCGTATTAGTAATAGCAAGGAATTCTTCTAACTCTAAATCAGGACAAGAAAATAAAAAAAATAGTTTACTTTCTTCTATCTCGAACAGTTTGCAGCACCTTTCTTTAAATGCTTCTAAGTCTTCTGGTTTTGGAACTCGTGAAACAACAACTTTGACATCAACTGACTTTCCTAATGATTTCGCTACTTTACTTTGTTTAATTATCTGCTTAATATGTTTTGTGACATTGATACTTTCTGAACTTAGAGAAGATATCATCACAACTTCATCAGCTAACTGCTGAGTACATAATCCTGCACTTTCCGTAATACCTGTACGTGAATCTATAATAATAAAATCTGGTTTTAATTCTTCCTTAATTCTAGCAATTAAATTTTGAAAAAAAGCAACTCCGTTCCGTTGTTCTGAGAAAATAAAACTCCAGTCTAGTAAGTTTAATTTTCTATAGTATTCTTCAGCAAGATATTGTCCAGCAGGAATTAACCACAATGGCAAATTATAATTATTAGAGGTAATAGGAACATGAAGACATATCTCGTTAACAGATCCTGGATCTTGATTATTTAATTGATATTCTAGGATATAATCAAGAATACCCTTTTGATTAACAGGCAACTTTAACATTGAGAATTTTGCATCTATTCCTGGTGCTTCTATATCAAAATCTATAACAACTGTTTTCAATCCTAACTTTGCTAAATAAACGGCAAAATTGGCAGCAGAAAGGGTTCTACCTACTCCTCCTTTATATGAATAAAATGTAATAGTTCTCATGCGGCTATTCCCCATAAACCACAACTTACAATTGCTTGCTGTGCCTCATTGCACTTGCTTTTCTGCTCAGGTGTAATGAGTGCAAATTCTGTACTGGTATTTTTTTCTGTATGTTCTAATTCGTTAATATTATCCCAGATTGGCTCAATAGCTGCATCTATTTCTTCTTGATTTGCTCCTAATTTAGCTGCAACTACTTTAATTTTTTGATTTTTTAGAATAATTGTTGCTTCAAAATCAACCCCTAAAGCATTTAAATAAGCAAGAACAGATTCAAATGTATGGTCATTATTTGCACTTTCTAATTTAGAAATCCAACTTTGACCAACATCTAGTTTTTGGGATAGTTCTTTTTGAGTTAATCCTACCCGCTTACGAACATCTCGCATTGCCTGAGTTAAAGCAATACGAAAAATTTCTTGTCGTTCTACAAGGCGAGTTTCTGGCGTATCGGGAATAATTGAATCAAGAAAAGCCAGTACGTCGCCACCTAAATGTGGATTATTTATCATAATTGCCTTTCTCCTTTTTTGCCTCTTGTGCTAGTATCAAGTCTCGGCGTTTGGCTGCAAGGTTAATTTCATTCTGTGGAGTTTTTCGCCCTTTTTTCTTAAAAGCGTGTAATATAACTAGACGTTTACCTGTCAAAGCACAGAGAAAAAAACGGGGATTATTGGGAGTATTGTCTAACCGTAACTCATACAGATTTTTTTCGGTCTCTATTTTGTCTAAAATGTCCGAACGTTCGACTAATAAGGACAAACCTTTATTTTTTAACAGGAATAGGCGCACCTGTAGCTGTTTGAGTTCGCCAGGTGTCAATGAAAGGTCTTTAAGTAGCTCTTGAATTGGTTGAGTTTGATCTGTTTCTTGATTTTCATCTGTTTTCTGAGTTACGTCTACTTCTTTGTAGCAGATAATATGCCATTCTTCACTCACCCCTTTGTCTCCTCTTCTATAATATTATATATTTGGAATAATAAACACAACCTTAGCTGTTAAAAAAGCAAAATAAATGTGAATTCAGATTTATTAGTATAATAAAATACACAAAATTAGTTTTTACGTAGTATCATATTCTTGTTGTGATAAAGCTAATAGTGCAATTAAACAGCTAGTGAACTGTTAGTGACTTATAATATTCTAAAAATAGAATAATTTTCATAAACGAGGACGTAGAAAAATAAAATTTTGAATTTCTATTCGTGGTGCTGCTGAAAGATACTAGTAAATTTACTATACACTAATACTAAATATAATTAAGTTAGTGACTGATATTTTTCCCACCATCTTCTCCTTTTTCTCCGGTTCAGGATTCCTCGACTTAGGTTTTGAAACCACAGGCTATAACATCGCTTATGTTAACGAAATCTTCCCCCCATTCATGTCTGCTTATCGCTATTCACGGGAAATACTCAACCTCCCACAACCGGAATATGGATATCATCAAGGAGAAGACGCAGACGTAAGCAAATTAATAGCAGGAACACCAGCACAAAGATTAAATGAATTAATCAAAGATTCCCGGAAATCAAATCATATAATTGGCTTTATTGGTGGTCCACCTTGTCCTGATTTTTCTGTCGGTGGCAAAAACAAAGGACATTTAGGTGATAATGGTAAACTCTCATCTGCTTATATAGAATTGATTTGTCAAAACTTACCCGATTTCTTTTTATTTGAAAATGTCAAAGGTTTGTGGAGAACAACAAAGCACCGTTTATTTTATGAATCATTGAAAATAAAATTACAACAAGCAGGTTATATTTTAACAGAACGGTTAATTAATGCTATTGAATATGGCGTACCTCAAGATAGAGATAGAATTATTTTAATTGGCTTTAAAAATAATTTTCTCAAAGATATAGGAATAAAAGATGATTTTGCATTTCCTTGGGGAAAATATATTTTATATCCTCAAGATAAAGTCTTTGCATATCCTTGGAATAAGTGCGAACCATTTAAAGAAGATTCTATAATTCTTTGTCCTGATTATATTCCTCAAGAATTAACCGTTGAATATTGGTTTAGAAAAAATGATGTTCTAAACCATCCCAACACAAAACATTATTTTCAACCCAGAGCAGGTATCACCAAATTTGCTACTATTGATGAAGGAGATGATTCAAAAAAGTCATTTAAACGTCTCCACCGGTGGCGTTATTCTCCTACCGCTTGTTATGGTAATAATGAAGTACATCTGCATCCTTATAAAATTCGACGTATTTCTGTCGCGGAAGCTTTAGCTATTCAATCTTTACCCGCTAATTTTTCACTTCCAGAACATATCTCACTTACGAATATGTTTAAAACTGTGGGTAATGGCGTTCCATACTTAGCAGCGAAAGCTTTAGCTCAAACTATTCTGGACTTTTTAGAACCTGGAGTTACAAACAATAAGATATCCAATTTTTTGGAAACAGAACTTACGCCACTGATACCTTGGTAAGGTGCGTCAGACTGGATAAATTTAGTAAATAAACAAATTTTTGATATCTGACGAACCCTACAATAAATTCTTGGTGTGACACTTGTGTGAGTCTTAAGAAAAATCAGGAAATCGAAATTGACAACGACAGGACTTCTATTTGATGATTTGATTTTTAAAATATAGTTAGGGTGGGTAATGTTCACCAAAATCCGCATAATCAACCATCAAGCGGCTTTCACTCCTGAATTCTCATCCCTGAATTCTCACTCCTGACTCCTGAATTCTGCTCTATATGATTTAATATATAAGAAACGTCTTACTTTTTCATAAAGATTAATAATCTATTACTGGTATAATAAATGATGGCAGCAGACTATCCAAACATTGATATTGCGCCATTTATAGATCACTCTCTGCTGTTACCAACTACTACTCCAGAGCAGGTTGAAAAATGGTGTGATGAAGCATACAGGTTTAATTTTGCAACGGTTTGTGTGCATCCCTGTTATGTCAAGCAAGCGGTTGAACTCCTCCACAATAAAAACCCCAAAGTCTGTACTGTCATTGGTTTTCCCACTGGTGGGACAACTTCATCAGTTAAGTTTTACGAAGCTCAAGAAGCGTTGGAAAATGGTGCTTCCGAGTTAGATGTGATGATTAATGTCGGATGGTTAAAAGCTGGAAAAACTGAGGAAGTTCATCGAGAAATTGCTACAATTTGTGAAGTAGCTGGGCAATGTGTCAAGGTGATTTTAGAAACTAGCCTACTCACAGACCCAGAGAAAAGAATAGCTGCGGAACTAGCTATGGATGCAGGTGCAGCATTCTTAAAAACCAGTACAGGTTGGAATGGTGGCGCTACTGTAGCGGATGTGTCCTTATTAAAGGAAATAGCACGGGAAAGGGTGGGAATCAAAGCATCAGGAGGGATTCGTACCCACAATGAAGCCTTAGATTTAATCATGGCTGGTGCTACTAGGTTAGGAACATCTCGCGGTATAGAATTGCTCCGTCAACGCAATAACCCGGAAAAAACAGAATAGTCATTTGTCATTTGTTCTGTGTCAGTTGTTTTGTTACTGACAACTGGCTAATAACCAATGATTAATAACTAATGGCTAATAACTAATGAGTAGAACTTATCAAGCAACTGGCATTAATCTCAAAACCCAGGCGTTGGGAGAGTCAGATAAGATAGTGACCATTTTAACTAAAGAATTCGGTTTGATTCGGGCGATCGCCACTGGGGCGCGTAAACACAACTCCAGCTTAGGCGGTAGAAGCGGAATGTTCGTAGTTAATCAATTACTAATTTCCCAAGGGCGATCCTCACAGTCTTCTACACCAACCCTCGATAGAATTACTCAAGCGGAAACTATAAAAACTTATCCAGGTCTAACCAAAGACTTGGGAAAATTAGCTGCTAGTCAGTATTTAGCCGAAATAGTCCTATGTCAAGCTTTAAGCGAACAACCCCAAGAAGAAATTTATGAATTACTCAATGAACATCTCCAGCGCCTAGAAGCCTTACCCAAAAGTCAGGGATTAGATGTAGTCGCACATCTGGCACATGGAGTCTTTCACTTCTTAGCTTTAGCAGGACTAACGCCTCAAGTCCAATTTTGTTGCTTAACCCAGCGTCTCCTCACACCAGACCTAACAAATCCCAACTGGAAAGTAGGATTTAGCATCTCTGCTGGCGGTACAATTTGCTTACAAGCGTGGGAACAGTTAAGAAAAGAAAAGGATAAACAAAGAAAGGAAGAAATTTCCTCAGCCCCCAATCCTCCCTATCAAACGGTTGTCCATCACCAAGACTTACCAAAAATTTCCCGTCGTCTGGGTGCAAAAGAACTAAATATGCTCCAACATTTGTCCCAACCAGAGATAATGCAAATAGATGCAGCCTCCGATTATGGCTGGTTATCTGTTGAGCAGATTTTGCGCCAGTACACCCAGTACCACCTTGGCCGCCCTATTCGCTCTGCTACCTTGATTGATTCTTATTTTGCCGCCAACCATGATGCAATCGTCTAATTTGGATAGAAAAATCCCGCCTCTATCTCCTAGCCAAGCTCAAAACAAGAATAGGGTATCAGAATCTACAAGACTTAATCATTTAAATTCTGTTTCCCCACCTCAGCCTGGCCAAATTAATCACCAGGAAACGTCTCTCCCAGATATTGCTGATGATCAAAAGGAGAAAACAGAAATTAACTTAACTGATATCCCTAAACCATCAGCACCACATTCTGATATCTCCGTACAAATAGCTGAAGAAAATAGTAAAGTTAATACATATCAAAAGACTTTGCCAGAAGCAATATCAACAGAAACATCACAATTAAATGGTTCAGGTTCGGGTGGAGAAACTGTATCAGGAGATGTAGATAAACAAGGGTTTTTTCCTGTCTTGAAAAATCCGAATTTTCTAGCTCTTTGGGGTGGTCAAATCTTCTGTCAACTGGCGGATAAAGTCTATCTGGTACTAATGATTGCTCTGATTAATAGCGAGTTTCAACAGGGCGGTCAAAGCATTAGTGGTTGGGTGTCGGCGTTAATGATGATTTTTACCATCCCCGCAGTGCTGTTTGGTTCTGTCGCTGGTGTGTTTGTAGATCGCTGGTCAAAAAAAGTTGTGCTGGTGGCATCAAATATTTGGCGCGGTATTCTAGTTTTAGCCATCCCTTTTTTACTTTGGTTAACCCATGATTGGCAACCAGTGGGAGTTTTGCCTGTGGGTTTTCTGATGATTTTGGCAGTGACTTTTTTGGTTTCCACATTAACACAGTTTTTTGCCCCAGCGGAACAAGCGGCTATTCCTTTGGTGGTGGAAGAACAGCATTTACTTTCGGCTAATTCCCTGTACACAACGACGATGATGGCCTCGGTAATTGTCGGTTTTGCTGTGGGAGAACCAGTTTTGGTATTAGCGGATGGAATTTGGGCAAAATTTGGTGGTAGTGGAGGACTGGGTAAGGAAATTTTGGTTGGTGGTAGTTATGCGATCGCCGGAATTATTTTATTACTGCTCAGAACTAACGAAAAACCCCACCCCCCAGAAACAGAATTCCCTCATGTTTTCTCTGACCTGCGCGACGGTTTGCGTTATCTCCAAGAAAATCAGCGTGTCCGTAATGCTTTATTACAACTAATTATCTTATTTTCTGTCTTTGCAGCCTTAACCGTACTCGCAGTTCGCATGGCGGAAATTATACCCAATCTCAAAGCTTCCCAATTTGGCTTTTTACTCGCATTTGGCGGTCTTGGTATCGCCGGTGGTGCAACCATTCTCGGTCAATTTGGACAACGTTTTTCCTATAGGCTACTTAGTCTGTGGGGTTGTCTCGGCATGGCAGCATCTTTATTCGGTCTTTCTATCTTCACCACCCAGCTAGGTGCAGTGCTACTCTTACTAGCTTTAGTTGGTGTATTTGGGGCTTTGGTGGGTATCCCAATGCAAACAGCTATTCAAACTGAAACACCCCCAGAAATGCGCGGCAAAGTGTTTGGGCTGCAAAATAATGTGATTAATATCGCCCTTACCCTACCCCTAGCATTAGCAGGTGTAGCCGAAACCTTTCTTGGCTTACAGTCCGTCTTTTTGGCATTAGCTATCATCGTTTTCTTGGGCGGGATCTTAACCTGGTACAATTCCCGTGGTTAGTGATTAACTTAGTGAAATCTTTGGTTTTCGTGCTAAACTTATTCCAGCCAAAATCCATCCCATACTTGCTGGGAATCAACCAAACATTATTCTGATTAAGTTGTAATTCAATTCATTAATTAACAACTTACAAACTGTAACACTACAACCATAAAATTTCTCGTTCAATAGGCTTAAATATAAGCTTATTAAACTAAATTAAATATGGACTTAGTTAAGCATGATCAAAAAATCAGCAAGTATAACAGGATAAAAACAGCTAAGTATAAAAAACAAATAATCTTAACCCGATTTTATTCATAGCTAATCAAAGAATGCGTATAGCCTGGATTGGAAAAAAATCGCCCTTTTGCGGCAATGTCACCTACAGTCGAGAAATTACCAATGCGTTGCTAGACCGGGGACATCAAGTTAGCTTTCTTCACTTTGCTCAAGAAGAATCCCAAGCAGATAACTGGCCTAATTTTCAGGAAGTTTCTTTACCCTTCATTTACAAATCTCAGGTTTACACCATTCCCACTTTTAAAGCGACTAAAGTTTTAACTGAGTCACTACGGGAAATCAAACCAGATATTGTTCATGCTTCCTTGACTCTATCAACTCTGGATTTTGTGTTACCAGAAATTTGTGAAGAATTAAATGTCCCTCTTATTGCCACTTTCCACACTCCATTTGCTGGTAAAGGGGCAAAATTAATTTCTGGTACGCAGCTTTTAGCATATCAACTATACGCACCTTTTTTAGATCACTATGATCGGGTCATAATTTTTTCCCAAATTCAAAGGGAATTATTGGCACGTATGGGAGTAAGGGAAGAAAAGATTGCTGTTATTCCTAACGGTGTTGATACTACTAAGTATTCTCCTGGGAGTTCTCAAATCAAAGCTGAATTTGATGCAGAACGCTTATTTGTCTACCAAGGTCGCATAGCTCCAGAAAAAAACGTTGAATCCATGTTACGCGCTTGGAAGCAGTCAGACATGGGGGCTGGTAGTAAGTTATTAATGGTTGGTGATGGCCCATTAAAATCTTCCTTAGAAACTTTTTATGGTGCAGAATACGGCATCCACTGGTTAGGATTTATAGCAGATGAAAACCGCCGTGTAGAAATATTACGCGGTGCAGATGTATTTATTTTACCTTCTTTGGTTGAAGGTCTATCTTTATCTCTTTTAGAAGCAATGTCCTGTGGTGTAGCTTGTTTAGCCACTGATGTGGGTGCAGATGGGGAAGTATTGGAAAAAGGTGCAGGTGTAGTTATTAGTACCAGTTCTGTGCGATCGCAACTCAGAACTCTTTTACCATTATTTCAAGACCATCCAGAGTTAACAACCCTGTTAGGGCAGAAAGCCAGAAAACGAGTATTAGAACGTTATACCCTCAATGATAATATCACCCAATTAGAAGAACTGTATAGCCAAGTTCTTGCACAACGACCTTTAACACTCAGTTGGGGTGTTTAGTTACAGAGGCAGGAGGACGAAGGCAGGAGGCAGGAGGTAATCCCCATAAATAAATTTAGGGGATTTAATCAGGACGTATTTTTCCTTGCGCTGCGCGTCTCGGAAAAAATATTTTTATTTTTTGCATAAATAAATTTAGGGGCTTTAAACCCTTTTGGCAGAGGACAAAAATTGTATTTTCTTCCTTCTGCCTCCTGCCCTCTGCCTTTCTTCGGTAAGTCTTTTCAGCATTGGCTATAACCAAACAATCTTTCTCTCTACTTCTAGAGGGGAAGATTTTTTGTATGTTTAATTACTATATATTAGCCTGTTATCACCGACCTTTTTGCAATTCATATTTAATACATTTTGTCAATTCGTAATTCCTATTCCTTTACAAAATTTTAAAATCTCGTTACATTACTTTACATGGAACTTAAGTTACCGATAAACATTTTTAACTTAATCTTTCAAAGCGACTAATTAACAAATAATCTTGGAGATTCCGACTGTGGCTTTAACTATCCAGTCTGCTCAAACTATTTTTTCTAATACTCAAGTTCCTAGTCCCATTCCCGCTACCATAGCTTTATTCGATCAACTTAACGTTGATGATCAATTAGCATATCTCTGGTATGCTTATACTGAAATGGGTAAAACCATTACGCCAGCAGCACCTGGAGCAGCACGCTTACAACTAGCCGAAGGTTTGCTAACCCAAATTAAGCAAATGTCTCCTGAAGAACAAACAAAAGTAATGCGGGATTTGGCCAGTCGTGCTGATACTCCTATTAGTCGTTCCTATGGATTCTTTAGTGTCAATACCAAACTAGCTTTCTGGTACGAGTTAGGAGAATTGATGAAACAGGGACTCATCACTCCCATCCCCGTTGGTTATCAAATGTCCCCTGGTGTAAAAGTAGTATTAGAAGCCACACAAAAACTTGATCAAGGTCAGCAAATTACCGTCCTGCGGAATACCGTAGTCGATATGGGGTTTGATACTTCTGAACTTGGCCCCAGTAGTTACCCCAAAGCAGATACAGAACCTGCTTTCCCACGCACAACACCAGTTATTTCCTCAGTTAAAATTGACGGTGTTACCGAACCCGCTGTTTTGGGCTACATTGAAGCTATGAATGCAGATAACTTTGATGCTGCTATTGCCCTATTTACTCCCGACGGTGCGCTACAACCACCATTCCAGAAGCCAATAGTAGGCCAAAAAGCGATCGCTAAATATATGCGTGAAGAAGCCCAAGGACTCAACATGATGCCAAAACAAGGCATTTGTGAAGTTCAACCAGATGGTTCTAAGCAACTGAAAATCACAGGAGTAGTGCAAACTCCTTGGTTTGGTGTTAACGTTGGTATGAATATTTCTTGGCGGTTTTTAATCAATCCTGAAGGAAAAATCTTCTTCGTAGCAATAGATATGCTTGCATCTCCTCAAGAACTCATGAACCTACGTCGAATTTAATCAAATCAGGAGGCTGTTTAAATTGAGCTATTTTTACAGCCTCTGTATCTATTCAATAATAGGGTAAAAGTTATTGACACCGACCGAAAAATTTGTTATCATAGACTCGATAAGGAAGAACTATTCTAATTTACTAAGAACAAGATAAATTATTAAACTAAATCAACAAATAATGAAAACAGCCATTGACATCAAGGAATTATATGAATCTAATTACCTACAATGGCTAGAAGAGACAATTAAATCTCTTAAGTCTCGTCAGTTAGGAGATATTGACTATGAAAATTTAATAGAAGAGTTAGAAGCATTGGCTAAAAACGAAAAAAGACGAGTAAGAAGTTTATTAGAACAGATTATTAGACACTTATTACTTTATCAAAATTGGCATATAGAAAAAGCCCGAAATGCTAACCATTGGGCAGCAGAAATTATTAGTTTTCGTAATCAAATAAATGAAGAATTAACCACTAACTTACGCAACCATTTAGAAGAAAACATTAATCTTATTTACGGCAATGCCTTAGATTATTTTAAAACCAAAACAAAACTAACCAATTTACCAGAACTATGTCCCTACACCTTAGATCAGATTTTAGATAAAAACTGGTTGCCTTCATCTTAAAATATTATTTTTGATTATTTTTGCATCTTTGCATGAGTTCAAAAAGGTGTGGACTTTAAACCCTACACCCTGGTTTTGGTAAATTCAATCTTTCTCTAAAACAGGCCACCCCAAACTTGTAGATTGTTCATAAACCTTTTTTAAAGTATTCACATCCCGCACAGAAATAGATGGTGGATTGAGAACTTGAGAAAAATAAAGCGCATCGGTTTGTAACTGACTATGACCCCAAATCCCTAAAGCGTGTCCGAGTTCATGACGTGCAGCGGATAGAACATAATCACCAGTTTGACTAGGACTCAGCAGAATTGTAAACCGATGAGAGAAAATATTATTTTTAGTATATAAATCATAAACAGTTAAAGCCGAACGCGCACGGGGAATTTTACTACCAGCTTCAATTTGTAAAGGTGGTGCTTTTCGGAAAATTTTAATATCTGCAATTTCAGCTTTTTCAACAACCTGCAAAGGTAAATAAACATTCCACTCTTGAACAGCTTGCAGAACACTATTAACCCATATTTGAGACTGTTTTTCACTTACTCCTGTTGGTGTTTCTATCTTCACCTTTACCGGAAAACTTGACCAAATGAAATAACCAACTTTAGTAGGTTTAATTTGATCAAAATAATCACCACTATCGGTTTTATCTTGCCACCTTTCCAAGGTAGCTGGTAAAGGATGGGGTTTTTGAGAAGTTTGGAGAGAAGTTGATAATTGGAAGTTTCTATCCTGTTCCCTGAAAACAGCATTAACTTGAAAGTTAGTAAAAACAACTAGCAGTCCTGTAATTATTACTAAAGACAGAACTGCTAATAAGTGTCGCCAAAATACTTTATTTCGGCGTTTGGATATCAGATTTTGGGTTTTTTTCCCCATTGTTAATTATTTAGGCAACCAGTTAGCACTTAAAACCACAGTTAAACCAAGAAACATTACTACTAATGCCCAAGTAACTCGATTTAATGTATTTTCTGCACTCTTGGTACTGCTGAACAATTGTGCTTGTCCACCGATCGCACCAATACCATCACCTTTAGGACTATGTAGTAATACAAGAATAATCAAACCTAAAGCGGAAAATGCCCAAATACCTTGCACGATGTTAGTAAGTGTCATAATTAATTCAAAATTCAAAATTCAAAATCAACAAAAATACAGCATATTGCAGGTAAATGAGGTGAAAATTTCAGAACAAAGCCTGATGCTAAGAGGCTTTCAACCATGTTCCCTGTTCCCTGCTGTAAATATAAATCGCGGCTACACAGGTTAAACCTTGATTTTTTTCAGTCCATGTATGTGGACTTTGTTTAGTATAGCCGCGATTTATAATTGCCAAGAATTGAATCTATTTTACAAACCTACTTGTGCAGGAGTGCGACTAGGTTTCAACTCATATTCTGATGCTTTCAGGAGCGATCGCCCGGTCATTTCTGGTGGCTGGGGTAGCTGTAAAATATCCAGAATAGTTGGGGCAATATCGGCTAACTTGCCATCATTTCTCAATTCCACATTAGTTCCATATCCAGGTATTTTGACTTTTTCGCCTTCTACCAGGATGAGGGGAACTGGGTTAGTGGTGTGAGCCGTCCAAGGATTACCCTCTTCATCTAGCATATACTCAGCGTTGCCGTGGTCAGCAGTAATAATTGCCGTACCCCCAACTTTGCCAATACAGCCGATGAGACGACCCAAACAGCGATCCACTGTTTCAATCGCTGTGACTGTGGCTTCTACTAGTCCCGTATGCCCTACCATGTCCGGGTTAGCATAGTTCATTACCACCAGAGAGTAGATGCCCTTTTCGATCGCAGCGATCGCCACATCAGTCACCGCTTTTGCTGACATTGCCGGTTCTTTGTCATAAGTAGCCACCATTGGACTACTGACCAGTTCCCGGTCTTCTCCCTCACAAGGTTCTTCTAGTCCCCCATTAAAGAAATAGGTGACGTGAGCATATTTTTCCGTTTCCGCAGTCCGGAATTGTTTTAAACCTTGATCAGCAATAACTTCACCCAGAATATTGCTTAGATTTTGAGGTGCAAAAGCTACAGAAACAGATAATTCTGGATCATACTGGGTGAAAGTTACAAAGGACAGCGGCTGAATTTGCTGTCTTTCAAAACCGTCAAACTTAGGACTAACAAAAGCTTGAGTTAATTGTCTGGCACGGTCTGGGCGGAAATTGAAAAATATTACCCCATCACCGGGTTCTACTGCGCCAGCAGTCAGTCGAACCGGGAGAACAAACTCGTCAGTGATACCTTCAGCGTAAGATGCTTGCAACACTCCTACCGCCGTCAGTCCATTGCCAGCACCATCTTGTGTCATAACATCGTAAGCCCGTTGGACTCGATCCCAACGGCGATCGCGATCCATTGCATAATAGCGTCCACTGACTGTTGCTATCTGCCCAATTCCGGTGCGATCTATGTAGTCTTGCAGATGTTGAATTGCTTTTATGCCTTCCATTGGTGGTGTATCACGTCCATCAGTAATGGCGTGAATCAACACTTGTGACAGTTGCTCTTTCTTGGCTAAGTCAAGTAGTCCAAATAGATGAGTTAGATGCGAATGTACCCCTCCATCAGAACAAAGCCCTACTAGATGCAACTTGCCATTGCGAGAGCGAACTTCTTGGCAAATTTTGACAAGTGCCGGGTTAGAGGCTAGAGAACCGTCTTCAACCGCATCTGAGATGCGTACTAGTTCTTGGGGAACCACACGCCCAGCGCCAATATTCAAATGACCAACTTCCGAGTTGCCCATTTGACCTTCTGGCAACCCTACAGCTTTTCCTGATGTGCGAATGAGGGTGTGGGGATAAGCTGCCCATAAACTATCCATGATTGGAGTTTTAGCAGCCGCGATCGCGTTTCCTCGCTTGTCCTCACAGTAGCCCCACCCATCTAAAATGACTAGCACCACAGGAGCAACAGGTGCTTTGGTCATAGTAAAATTGCCCTTTACTTTTTGTAATATCCGAATGATACCATTGCTAACCGCTAGTTGAAGCAAGAAGTTGAAGAAGATAGTATTTGCAGGAGTTATAGCTGTTAGAAGTCAGGAGTTAGGAGTTGGGGTTGAGAACTTGAGAATTATTATTAATATTTATTAATGGTCTGAATATCATTCCCAAGATTAGGAAGTCTAGAATTTGATGATGCTCATACTTCAGATGAAATTGGTATGCTAATGTAATTACTTTTTAAGAATTATTTTTTTCCTCTACAGAAATTATAGCACTTAGTGCTATAATTTAGTTAAAGGGTTTCCGTACATTGATTGCTACTAACAAGGAAGATAGCTGGTTTTTTGTGTTTGAGTTTCCAAAAAACGAGCGTAGCAATATTGATCAGGATGAAAAAGAAGCCTTGAAAAAACTGTCATCAGAACTGCTGTCTCTAACAGCAGAGGCTATTGAAACAGCAAAATTGAAAGATGAACTAATAGAGGTAATCTGTAATGAGGAAGAAGAAGTCAGCAATTCTTGAGGCTGTTCACGAAACAGCTATAGGACTATACAAGGCTGGTGTAATGAGTCAAGTTACGTTACGCGAATTTGATAGCTTGTGTTTACCTCCAATTGAACCGCTAGAACCTCAACAAATTAAGCAACTTCGTGAATCATTTAATGTAAGCCAATCTGTGTTTGCTGCTATTTTAAACATCAGTTCATCAACTGTTCAAAAATGGGAAATTGGGCAAAAAAACCTACAGGCGCGGCTCTTAAATTACTACATTTAGTCCGTAAAAAAGGTTTGGACAGTTTAATTTATTAATCTAACCTGATTGCCAAATAAGTAAGAAATTGCGGTTTTCAACTGCTGGAATAATCTGCTAATTTTAATCTTAGGACTTACGCAAAAGTAACAGAAAAATGAACCGCGTTCGCGCAGCGTCCCGATAGCTTGCGTAGCGACGTAGGAGCTATAGGGATAGACGCGTTCGCGGAGCGTGCCGTAGGTATTAGGACACGAAGGAAAGAGCGTTTAGAGAAATTCTGTGTAAGTCCTAAATCTATGCAGGTAGAAAGTGAAAGACCAAATCCCCAACTTCTTCAAGAAATTAGGGATTTGAACTTTTATATGAGTGATCAAAACTCAATATTTTACTTTCTCTTAGCGCCAGCCTTAGCAGCTTTAGCCGCTTTTTTAGCCGCTTTTTCTGCTTCTATGGCTGCTAACTTAGCTTGTTCTTTCTCTTCAGCAATCTTGTTGAGGTAGTAATGGTAATCTCCCAAATAAACCCGGAATTCCCCATCCCGAATTTCTACGATTTTGTTGGCCACTTGAGAGATAAAATAACGGTCGTGGGATACTACAATCGCTGTACCATCATAATTTTGCAAAGATTCTTCCAACATTTCTTTGGCTGGAATATCTAAGTGGTTTGTCGGCTCATCCAAAATGAGTAAATTCGCTGGACGTAAGAGCATTTTTGCTAATGCTAAACGGGCTTTTTCACCCCCGCTTAATGCCGCAACTTTCTTAAAGACAGTATCACCAGCAAATAAAAAACGTCCCAAAAGTGTGCGAACTTCTTCGTTTGTCCAGTCGGGAACTTCATCATGAATGGTTTCCATGACTGTTTTGTTCAAATCCAAAGCTTCTGCTTGGTTTTGCTCAAAGTAACCAGGAATGACGTTGTGATCACCCAGTTTAACAGTTCCTTCGGTGGGTGGTTCTGCACCCATAATAATTTTCAACAGTGTAGATTTACCCGCACCGTTGGGACCCAAGAAAGCGATTCTATCTCCCCGTTCAATCAGCAGGTTTGCACCTAGAAAGAGAATTTTATCGCCATAAACATGAGTTAATTCTTTAATTTCTACCACTTCCCGACCGCTGCGGGGTGCGGGTGGAAAACGAAAATGCAGTGTTCTGACTCCACCAGTGGGGGCTTCGATTCGTTCTATTTTGTCTAGTTGTTTTTCTCGGCTTTTTGCTTGGGTACTTCGGGTTGCACTAGCGCGAAATCTATCAACAAATGCTTGTTGCTTTTCTAATTCCTTTTGTTGACGTTCAAAGGCGCTCAATTGTGCTGATTGATTTTCAGCTTTTTGTTGCAGGTAAGATGAGTAATTACCAAGGTATGTACTAGAAACGCCACGTTCAGTTTCTACAATTTGGTTGCAGAGACGGTCAAGAAATTCCCGGTCATGGGAAACTATGACCATGGGGGTAATTAATCCTCTAAGGTAATTTTCTAACCACTCGATGGTTTCTAAGTCTAAGTGGTTTGTCGGTTCGTCCAGCAGTAACAAATCTGGCTTTTGCAGTAGGATTTTACCCAAACTCATCCGCATTTGCCAACCACCGGAGAAAGCACTCACCAAGCGATCGCCATCTTCTACCTGAAATCCCATCTCTGGTAAAATCTTACCAATGCGGGTATCTAAGCTGTAACCATCCAAAGCTTCAAATTTACGTTGCCAGCGATCCATCTGGTGAATCAGTTCATCTAGCTCTTCTGGCGTAGCGGTTTCCATATCTCGATGCACCTGAGCCAAAGCTAACTGCACTTGGTTAGCTTCTTTAAATACTGTCCAAAATTCTTCATTAACAGTGCGACTTGGATCTACTTCAAATTCTTGGTTGAGGTAGGCTATATGCAAACTGGAAGGGCGGATAATTTCTCCAGATGTGGGTTCCATTTCCCCAGAAATAATTTTCAATTGGGTGGATTTTCCCGCACCGTTAACGCCTACTAAGCCAATGCGATCGCCTGGTTTGACTTCCCAGTTGATATCTTTAAGAACTTCGCCAGTAGGATAAATTTTACTAATATGTTCGAGTCGCAGCATCCAGTATCTCTCAGGTAGGGGATTAGGAGGGGTAAAGCTAAAGCCATATTTAATCTTAACAAAATTTAATGACAAATTGATATCAATATCCCCATTCGAGATTTCAGTATAAAGAAATACCGCAATAAATCGAATTAATTAAAAATACCTATAATATAAACTGAATTAATGAGGATAAATGCACAAGCTGAATGTCTTATTGAGATATCCCCTAACTAATGCTATTTCGCACCGTAAATAGAGGGGAATAAATTGCTTAAATTCCTCTTTTTTAACGATAATTTAGAAGAATCTCAGATTTTGGATACCTCACATACAACTTATAAAAATAGCAAAAATGCCAGATTGTTTGGTCTGGCTGCAAAGCTATCACCTAATAGGATAACTGAGTTGAATATTATTCAATAGGATTTTAGAGATAATTTAATCAAACTCAAAATGTAAGTTACAGTTACATTATAGGTGTTAATTCCTTGCACTTGTACAAATGTCCAAGCCATTGATATATTATTTGCCAATTTATTAAAAAATGCTTTAATTATCTTCTAAATACTGATTAATTCATGGTTAAGGAAGCTAGATTTGTATTAAAAACTGTTAACAAATTACGGACAATTCAACTTTATTTTTGCTAAAAGGTTGACAATTCCGACAGTTGTAAAGAATCATCTTAGTGAAACCGGATAGTAAATAGTGAGGAAACTATGCACACAGTTATTCTCGTTCTGGTTGAAGTGTTAATTGTGATTGGACTGTCACGACTTGTAGGACTGGCCTTTAAATCAATAAAACAACCATTAGTAATTGGTGAGATTGTGGCCGGGATTATGCTCGGTCCATCTTTATTTGGTTTAATTACTCCCCACTTGGCAGTTACCCTGTTTCCACCAGAAACAATTCCTTTCCTGAATGTTCTATCTCAGGTAGGGCTAATATTTTTCATGTTTTTAATTGGTTTAGAGCTAAATCCCAAATATCTTAGCGGTAACTTGCAAGCAGCTATTCTGATTTCAAATGTCAGCATTATTGTTCCTTTTTCTCTCGCTGCTATTTTAGCTTTGCTGCTTTATCCTCTAGTTTCCAATGGTACTGTCTCTTTTACCGCCTTTGCCTTATTTTTGGGTGCAGCGATGTCAATTACAGCCTTTCCTGTGTTGGCACGAATTATCACTGAGAATAATTTACAAGGAACACGGTTAGGGACATTAGCCTTAACTTGTGCTGCGGTAGATGATGTAACAGCTTGGTGTTTATTAGCTCTAGCGATCGCAGTTGCTCGTCATGGTAGCATTGACCAACAAGCTATTCTCACAATTATTGAAAGCCTTGTCTACATAGGTTTTATGTTCACCGTCGGGCGTTGGTTTCTCAAACGTCTAACCACCCATTATCGCCGCGCTGGACGTTTGAGCCAATTTGTTCTGGCTTTAATTTATATGGGAGTTGTCGCTTCAGCCCTGATTACGGAATTAATTGGCATTCACCTGATTTTTGGGGCATTTTTATTAGGCGCAGCCATGCCAAAAAATGCAGAATTAGTCAGAGAATTAGCCATAAAAACTGAAGATTTTGTCTTAATTTTTCTGCTGCCAGTGTTTTTTGCCTACAGTGGTTTAAAAACACAAATTGGTTTACTCAACCGTCCGGAATTATGGTTGTTATGTGCCTTGATTTTAGGAGTTGCGATCGCAGGTAAATACATTGGTACTTATGTAGCAGCCCGTGTCAGTGGCATTAACAAACGAGAAGCTTCCGCACTTGGTTGGTTAATGAATACTCGTGGTTTAACAGAATTAATTGTTTTAAATATTGGTTTAGAGTTGGGCGTGATTTCACCCTTACTTTTTACCATGCTAGTCATTATGGCCTTGGTGACAACATTTATGACATCACCATTACTAGAATGGACATATCCAAAACGGTTAATCAAATTAGATGTAGTAGAACCAGAAGCAGAACAGGAAACAGATACAGAGGTGACAGAAAGCATAGAATCTTTCGTTACCCCCTACCGCATTTTAGTACCAGTAGCTAATCCCAGCACCCAAAAAGGTCTGTTACAGCTGGCAGTAGGTATAGCTTTTAACTATCGACAACCAGCTGTTATCAATCCTCTCAGCCTGATTGAATTAGAAGAAGACTATGGTTTTGAAAGCACCCCAACAGAAGCAAACCGATTAATTGCCGAACGTCGTCAAAAACTAGAAGAATTAATTAATACCTTAGAACCGCCAAACATCTACTCCCACATCCATCCCATCATTCGCATATCCAGCAATGTCGCTAGAGAAACAGCACAAATAGCCAAAATAGAACAACCAGATTTAATTCTTGTCGGATGGCACCGTCCAGCCTTTAGCAACAATCGTTTAGGTGGAAGAGTTGGACAAATTCTCACCACTGCCCCAGTAGATGTAGCAGTATTTGTAGATAAAGGTGGAGAACGTTTAGAAAGTTTGTTAGTTCCCTACTCTGCAAATATCCATGATGATTTAGCCTTGATTCTTGCCTTGCGATTACTTATTAACAGAGATACTTGTATGTTACAGATTTTACAAGTATTAACAGTAAATCAAGTCCAAGATGAATTAAGTTATGAATTACACGCCATGATCGAGAGATTACCAGTTAGTGTACGCGATCGCATAGAAATCAAAACCGTAGCCGCCCCAGAACCAATGGAAGCCGTAGTTACAGCCTCAGAAAATGTTGATCTAACCATTGCTGGTACCAGTCGTGCTTGGGGTATTGAAAGACAAACTCTAGGACGTTACACAGATGAACTAGCAATAAAATGCCGTTCCTCACTACTCATCACCCGTCGCTACAGTCAAATTACCTCACATCTAACTTCCCTGCTACCAGAAGTTACCAACCAAGAAATAATTCGTAATTCACAGCAGGGAATAGATAATTCTCCCCAATCACCAATCACCAACAATCACTAAATTACCCATGATCAGTAATTTCAATTTTAAATCCTTAGCCTTTTATGGAGTAGCGATCTCATCAGTTCTCATCTTATTCAAAACAGTCACCGCCTATGGTGAAAATCATCTCCACCCCACCTCCCCCATTAACAGCCGCTATAGTCTCACCCTGTCCAAAAATTTGCCAAACTGCAAACAAACAAACAAACTCATTCTCAATATTTTACAATCTGGTATTTACCTAAATGCCTCATTATCACCAGCAACCACCAATGCAGATACAGAACAACAACTTAATCTTACAGGCATCTTAAAAAATCAAAACCTAGATTTATCTGGCAAAATAGACATTGCCAATTTCTGTCAAGATCCTATTTCCCAAACCAAAGCAACTCAACCCATAGCCATTCAAATGTCACAAATCAATCAAAATAATGTTCCCGGTCAAATAAAACTTAATCAAAATTCCACAACTTTAGAATTTACCGCCGTACCCCAAACAGATCAACAAGCACAACCCAAATCAAATAGCCATTAACATACATGAAAATTAAACTCAGAAACCCGAAAATTTTCCCCTTATGTCCTTTTGTTAGCTTATTTAGCTTATGTGCAGTCGTGACCCTCAACAGTAGCAACATTCTTGCCGCTGCAACAGTCGCCAAACTCAACAAATGGTACTTTAACCCCAAATCACAGCAACTAGAAATCTCCCTTTCCTCAGCCACAACCCCTGAGTATTTCTACCTTGATCAACCACCGCGTTTAGTTGTAGATTTGCCTAACACCCAATTAGGCAATGTTGACACCCAAAAAAACTATCCTGGAACCATCCAAAGAATTCGCGTTTCCCAATATAGCCCTAATATCACCCGCATAGTCATAGATTTAGAACCAGGAAGTTTTATAGATGCCAACCAAGTGAAACTTCAGCCCCTTTCCCCAAAAAACCCTACTCGCTGGGTTTTACGCCCCATATTTTCCCATAATAACACTTCTCCAGCCAATCAACCATCCCCTGCCCCATTGATGACTCTCCCACCACCATCCACCAACCTGCCCTTGAACCAACAACCATTTGTAATTGTACCGCCCCTCAACACTCAAAACCCTTCTCAACTATCCAATTTAATGATCCTCCCAGCCAATTCTCCCAATTCCTCAGATCATGGGAATACCATTACCATCCCTAATTCTTCACCCAATGTTCCTAATTCCTACAACTATACAGATCAAATTATCAATATTCCCATCATTGAATTTGGTCAACCACTACCCACTACCAAATAAAAAGTCAAAAGTCAAAATAGCGAATAGGAAATAGGATATATTTATCTTTCTCCTGACTCCTGACTCCTGACTCCCGAATTCTTCCATTTTTAGAATCTTTCTGTATCCTGAGAAGGTCCAACTGCTCCCGGTTGAGATAAGAAAAAGTTTTGAGCAGATTCATTTTGATATATACACCTAATATCTGGCTTTTCACTGTCCAAGTTACCAGTAAAGCCAAAAGTATTCAGGCGATTTTTACATTCTCTTACCTGATCTGATGTGACAAGTTTTTTATTTTCTAAAATTGCCCAGTTATTCTGCCGGAGAACACATCCAGGACGGATATTCGGCTGGGCAACATAAACATTAAAAGGATTGAGAGTCACAAACAGTCTGGCATCCATCACCATCGCACTAGCGCCATACTGCACACAAATTTCAGGGTTTGGTGCCCTCGTATCAATAAATTCACGGGAAGCTACATTTTGAGGGCTTAATGTGCTTGTCGAACTAAACGCAATCCCAATCCCAATACCCAAAATCAACACCCCTCCCAAAATAGCAATGGTGGTGAAGTTAAATATAGGAGATTGGAAAAGCGAGGGTTTAGAAGCAGTAGCAGCTGATCTACCAGTAGATTTACGTCTCATTTTTGCTTGATCACCTTCACGCCAACTTGGGAGGGAGTAGTTGGTTCTCTCCCTACTTCAGTATGACGAGTCTTGAGGAAAATTGTCCCTTATTTTTAATCTAATTACCAAATTCTCAACTCAACCTACTGACTATACTCACCTGGTAAAGTGAAGGTAAAGTGCGATCGCTAACTTACCAACAGAGTCTTTTTCATAGCTGTCTACGAGAAAATGCACCTTTGCACCTTTGCGCGAAACAAAAACAAACCCATTCAACAGCAAGTGCAAATAAACAAAGTTTTCCAAACTTTATCTCCCACCTAGTCCACAAAGCGATAATCTGACTGCATAGTGGAGAAAAACTCAGTAATGACCCAGCTTTCTAATATCCGCCAACTGTTAACTGATACCAAACTAGGACTGCTACCATATCTAGATAACCGCCTCAATGAGATTGCCACATCCTGGCAGCAACTAGAAAATCTGCATTTAGAGCCTTATGATATTGAGTTGGGGGAATGCAACACCATAGCCGCAAACGAACCCAGACCTCTAATCACTCAATCAGTTTCCCTTAAATGCTTCATCACGGGTAGTAGCAAAGATAAATTAGAACTCTTACTCTTAGCATCAGAATTACAAAATTCCCTAGACGCAACCATCTTTGAATGGAGTAACCGAGAATGGTATCAATTCGAGAAACCCTTGCGGCGACCAGTAACACAAATTACAGGTGGTTTAGATTACGAACTGCTAGAAAAACCTGCTCATTCTTGCCGTCTGGGCATCTATCGAGAATTTGATTTAATCTACACCATCAGCTTTTGAAGCACAAATTAACTCATGAAAGTCAGCAGTCAGTTAAACAACAACTGACCACTGACCACTAACCAGTAATTAACTAGCTAACAGCGTCTTTTCTAGAGGAGTCCAGCGGAAAGAGCGATCGCCACCCCGTTCAATCACAACTTTTACCCGTGGTTCCAACTTCGGCAAATTAGCCAAATACTCAACTTCCTGATCAGAAAGAATATGTCCCTCAATAATCCATAGCAATAGACCCTTAGACTTAGGTGGTAGCTGTTCTAGATGAGAACTAATCATCGGTGGCAGATAATGCACTTCACCCACCGCTGCACCACTACCAGTGCTTTTTTTGCCCAAATGAGGAGGTCTAACTCCATGAACTCTTGTCAAATATGCAGCAACATCTCCTAATCCCCTGGCAGTAATGTGGAGACTAATATAGCCAGCAGCCCGCAATCGCCGACGATACCGACCTTCATAGCCTCCTTCCAGAGGAACATATACACCCAGAGCGCCAAATTTCTCCAAATCGCGGATTAAACCATTGCCAGTGGTAATTAGTGCCATAGATTTTCGTCTTATCCCACTTAGATATCTCTATTATTCACCCTTTGATGGTAGATTAAGTTAGATTAAGTGACAGAATTTTCGCAAGCAATATCAAACCTCAAGCGTAGGCAATGATCTACATTTCCCACGTTTATCTATCCCTCAACCAAAACCACCCCAAAAAATCACTAGACAAAAATAAATCAATGATTTATATTATTAGATTGTGACCAAATAGTAAAATTAAGCATAATTTCTTAATTTAGCACCCTCAAACAGTGAAAACATCGAATGATTTGATGACTTCACAATTTACCCAGATATAATCTGGTGGAAATGCACAAGAGACTGCTAAACTAGAAAAGCTTTCAGGTCAAACTCAGAAGCCAATGGCTGCCAACCCAAAGCCAAATAAAAGCTTCAGCCCATGTTCACTCCCGCAGCCCCTAAAAAAAGGCAAATCCTCAAACAATAGTTTAAGGTATTTAGAGAAGTAGAGCCTGAATAGCAATTTTCAGGAAACGGATACTGAGCGGAAAATCCCCACTTAAGTCCCACTACAATCGGAGAGTGCCAGAGCAATCGCTTGGACGAAAGCATTGCTGCACAAAGCGCAAAGCAATAACGTCTTGATTGATTTCAGAAGTAACACCTTTTCATAAAGAAGGTAATTATGACTGTTCTGGTGACCAAGTGAGTGAACAATAAACGGATTCACCAAACAGCAGAGTCGTAGTTTGTTACGTCACAAAAGATTTGGACTGGCATTAGACAGTGCAAATTTCGGAGGATAAAGCCTCCGTGATGACGTTATTCACACTTGTCTCTAAAAATCCGATTCCAAGGTCAGCAACTAGAAAGGAGAACCAGTTACTGTGTCTGTAGGTATTCTCGGCACCAAGCTGGGCATGACCCAAATATTTGACGAAGCAGGAGTAGCCATTCCTGTTACCGTAATTCAAGCCGGGCCATGCACTGTTACACAAGTTAAAACAAAACAGACCGACGGTTACTGTGCCATTCAAATTGGTTATGGCGTAGTTAAACCCAAGGCGTTAAACAGACCCCTGCTAGGCCACCTAGCTAAATCATCCGCTCCAGCATTGCGTCACTTGAACGAGTATCGCACTGATGCCTCCGGTGATTATGCTTTAGGTCAAGAACTTAAAGCAGATATTTTTAGTGCAGGTCAAATTGTCGATGTAATCGGTACAAGTATCGGTCGCGGTTTTGCCGGCAACCAGAAGCGTAATAACTTCGGTCGCGGTCCCATGTCACATGGTTCTAAAAACCACAGAGCGCCCGGTTCCATCGGTGCAGGTACAACCCCTGGTCGTGTTTATCCTGGAAAACGGATGGCAGGACGTTTGGGAGGTACTCGAGTCACAATTCGCAAACTGACCATAGTGCGAGTAGATGCAGATCGCAACTTAATCCTGATTAAGGGTGCTATCCCTGGTAAACCAGGTGCATTAGTGAATGTCGTACCCACAAATAAAGTCGGTAGATAGTAAATAGTTTTAGTTGTTTAGCTGTCAGCGTCAACTGACCACTGGCAACCGAGAAAGGACACAAAGATGGTTGAGAGTGTAGTTAAAAATTGGCAAGGAGAGCAAGTTGGCGAAACCAGCTTTGACTTGCGAGTTGCCAAAGAAGCAACAGCGGCGCATATAGTACATCGCGCCCTCGTCAGACAAATGACCAATTCTCGCCAAGGAACAGCCAGCACAAAAACTCGTTCCGAAGTGCGTGGTGGTGGTCGCAAACCTTGGCGGCAAAAAGGCACAGGCCGCGCCCGTGCTGGTTCTATCCGTTCACCTTTATGGCGTGGTGGTGGTGTCATCTTTGGACCAAAGCCCAGAGATTTCAACCTCAAGTTAAACCGTAAAGAGAGACGTTTAGCACTGCGGACAGCCTTCGTTAGTCGCGCCGAAGATTTAATTGTTGTAGAAGAATTTAGCAACGAACTACAACGACCCAAAACCAAGGACTTGGTAGCAGCATTAACCCGTTGGGGAGCAGCACCAGAACAAAAATCCTTGTTAATTTTGTCTGAAATAGCAGAAAACGTACTTTTATCAGCCCGCAACATAGAGAACTTAAAACTAATTGCAGCTGACCAGTTAAATGTTTACGATTTGCTCCACGCTGACAAAATCGTTGTGACACCAGCAGCTTTAGAAAAAATTCAGGAGGTCTACAGTGCCTAACTTTGACCCCCGCAACCTTGCTGACCTAGTGCGTCGCCCCATTCTGACAGAAAAGGCGACCATCCTTATGGAGCAAAATAAATACACATTTGAAGTAACTCCAAAATCGAGCAAGCCAGAAATTAAAGCCGCAATTGAAGACTTGTTTCAAGTCAAAGTTATAAAAATCAACACTGCCTTACCACCACGCAAACAGCGTCGCGTTGGTAAATTTATCGGTTACAAGCCTCAATACAAACGAGCTATTGTCACCGTTGCACCTGGAGACGAAGACAAAATCAGAAAACTTCTCTTCCCAGATGTCTAAGAATTTTAGATTTTAGATTTTAGATTTTAGATTGGGCTGGTAAATAATCACCAAAAAACAATTAAAAATCAGAAATCGAAATCAATAAAATTCTCAAGCCCAAATCGAAAATCCGAAATCAAAAATTACTTATGGGTACTCGTTCTTATCGCCCTTATACCCCTAGTACTCGCCAAGTTACAATCTCCGACTTTGCGGAAATCACCAAAACTGAGCCTGAAAAATCACTAACAGAATCAGTACATCGTCCCAAAGGTCGGAACAATCAAGGGCGGATAACCAGCCGTCGTCGGGGAGGCGGACACAAACAACTATACCGGATTATCGACTTTAAGAGAGATAAACGGGATATTGCTGCTACAGTCACAGCAATTGAATACGATCCTAACCGGAATGCGCGAATCGCCCTAGTTCAATATGAAGATGGCGAAAAGCGGTATATTTTACATCCCAATGGCTTGAAAGTCGGCGCAACAATTATTGCTGGCGTTGATGCTCCCTATGAAGATGGTAATGCCTTACCTTTATCTAAAATTCCTTTAGGTACCAACGTTCACAACGTAGAAATGACACCAGGCAAAGGCGGTCAAATTGTCCGTGCTGCTGGTGCAACAGCCCAAGTTGTGGCTAAAGAAGGTAATTATGTAACTCTCAAATTACCTTCTGGTGAAGTTCGCATGATTCGCCGTGAATGCTACGCCACCATTGGCCAAGTAGGCAACACTGATGCGAGAAACCTGAGTGCGGGTAAAGCCGGACGAAACCGCTGGAAAGGTCGTCGTCCCAAGGTTAGAGGTAGCGTCATGAACCCTGTGGATCACCCACATGGTGGTGGTGAAGGTAGAGCGCCCATCGGTAGATCAGGTCCTGTGACACCTTGGGGTAAACCAGCTTTAGGTGCGAAGACACGCAAGCGCAAAAAAGCAAGCACTAAATTAATTGTACGTCGCCGTCGTAAGTCTTCTAAACGCGGTCGCGGTGGTCGTCAGTCTTAGAATTTGAGATTTTAAATTTTGGATTTTAGATCGGGTCTACTTGTAGGCATCGAAAAATTGGGAAACCTCAATCAGAAACCTAAAAATCCAAAATCCAAAATCCGAAATTCTAAATCCAAAATCCAAAATCCAAAATCGAATTATGGGTCGTTCTTTAAAAAAAGGTCCTTTCATTGCTGATCACCTACTCAGCAAAATTGAAAAGCTGAACGCTAAAAACGAAAAACAAGTAATTAAAACTTGGTCGAGAGCTTCGACAATTTTGCCGATGATGGTAGGTCATACCATAGCAGTTCACAATGGTAGACAGCACGTTCCAGTGTTTGTCAATGAACAAATGGTAGGTCACAAGTTGGGAGAATTTGCCCCCACACGCACCTACAGAGGTCATGGGAAAAGTGACAAAAAATCAGGGAGATAGTCATTAGTCATTAGTTATTAGCTAAAGACAAATGGCAAAAACGGAGACAATTATGGCAATTGATACTACAGAAGTTAAGGCGATCGCTCGTTATATCCGCATTTCTCCCTACAAAGTGCGTCGCGTACTCGATCAAATCCGGGGAAGGTCATATCGAGAAGCACTGATCATCCTAGAATTCATGCCCTATCGCGCCTGTGAACCAGTATTAAAGGTACTAAGAAGCGCGGCTGCTAATGCAGAGCATAACGAAGGGTTAGACCGAGGCGAACTAGTTATTACTCAGGCCTATGCCGACCAAGGACCAGTTCTAAAAAGGTTTCAACCCAGAGCGCAGGGTAGAGCTTACCAAATTCGCAAACCAACGTGTCATATAACTGTTGCTGTTGGCGCTGGTAGCACTGGCAAATAACCAAGAGACAGACACAACTAATTGCGTACAGTAAGAAATTTTAGAGGAAGCATTTGTGGGACAGAAAATTCATCCAGTCGGTTTTCGTCTGGGTATTACTCAAGAACATCAATCTCGGTGGTTTGCCGTTCCTGATCGTTATCCAGAACTACTACAAGAAGACCACAAACTTCGTAAATACATAGACCAAAAACTGGGTAGATACGCTCAAAACAACGCTGGTATTTCCGAAGTACGTATTGAGCGCAAAGCTGACCAAATCGACCTAGAAGTCCGGACAGCTAGACCAGGTGTAGTAGTAGGTCGTGGTGGACAAGGTATAGAATCACTCCGTACCGGACTCCAAGAGCTTTTGGGCAGCAATCGCCAAATTCGCATTAACGTAGTTGAAGTTCAACGAGTTGATGCTGATGCTTACCTGATTGCTGAATATATTGCTCAACAATTAGAACGCCGCGTTTCTTTCCGTCGAGTAGTCCGTCAAGCTATTCAACGCGCTCAAAGAGCGGGTGTACAAGGAATAAAAGTTCAAGTCAGTGGTCGGCTCAACGGTGCGGAAATTGCCCGGACAGAGTGGACACGCGAAGGTAGAGTACCTCTGCATACATTACGGGCTGATATTGACTATTCTTACTGTACAGCGCAAACAATTTACGGCATTCTGGGCATCAAAGTTTGGGTCTTCAAGGGAGAAATTATCCCTGGACAGGAAGAAACACCAGCCCAACCAACAACTCGCGAACGCGAACCTCGTCGTCGTCAACAACAACGCCGTCGCCAGCAATTTGAAGATCGATCCAATGAAGCATAGTCGTTAGTCAGTAGTCATAGGTTAGTGGCACAAACTGACAACTGACAACTGACAACTGACAACTGACCACCGACAAATAGCAAACCATGTTAAGTCCTAGAAGAACTAAATTCCGCAAACAACAACGCGGACGAATGGAAGGGCTTGCTACCCGTGGTAGTACCCTGAACTTTGGGGATTTTGCCCTCCAAGCTCAAGAACCAGCTTGGATTACCTCTCGCCAAATAGAGGCTTCTCGTCGGGCAATGACCCGTTATATCCGCCGGGGTGGCAAAATCTGGATTCGCATTTTCCCCGACAAACCTGTCACCATGCGTCCAGCAGAAACCCGGATGGGTTCTGGTAAAGGTAATCCAGAATTTTGGGTAGCAGTAGTCAAACCTGGACGAATTTTATTTGAAATCGCTGGTGTTTCTGAAGAAATAGCTCGTGAAGCCATGCGATTAGCTGCCTATAAGCTACCAATTAAAACTAAGTTTATTGTCCGCTCTCAACCACAGGAGCAGGAGTAGGATATGGCTCTTTCCAAAATTTCAGAAGCTAGAGAATTAAGTGACGAGAAACTGGCTGAAGAAATTGTTGCTATTAAAAGACAACTATTTCAGCTGCGCTTGCAAAAAGCCACTCGACAACTAGAAAAACCCCACCAGTTCAGACACGCCCGCCATCGTTTAGCCCAACTATTAACAGTAGAGGGAGAACGCAGCCGGGTAGCAAGTCAATCGACTAAAGAAGAAAAGTAGGAGATTATGGCAGTCAAAGAACGAGTTGGCTTGGTAGTGAGCGACAAAATGCAAAAAACGGTCGTGGTGGCTGTAGAAAACCGCTCTCCTCACCCCAAGTACGGCAAAATTGTAGTTCGAACCCGGCGCTATAAGGCTCACGATGAAGATAATCACTGCAAAGTGGGCGACCGTGTGCGTATTCAGGAAACTCGACCCCTGAGCAAAACTAAGCGTTGGCAAGTCACAGAAATCCTCAACGCTAAAGCTACAACATAAATAGTTGTTATCAAATTAACAACTCTAACCGGGAGACTAATTGTGATTCAACCCCAGAGCTACCTAAATGTTGCCGATAATAGCGGAGCGCGTAAGTTAATGTGCATCCGTGTATTAGGCGCAGGAAACCGTCGTTATGGCGGTGTGGGCGATAAAATTATCGCCGTTGTTAAAGATGCTCAACCCAACATGGCTGTCAAAAAGTCTGATGTTGTCGAAGCTGTAATTGTTCGTACCAAGAAAAGCATTAATAGAGACAGCGGTATGAGCATTCGTTTTGATGATAACGCCGCAGTTATCATTAACAAAGATGGTAATCCCAGAGGTACACGGGTATTTGGCCCTGTAGCACGGGAATTACGCGATAAAAACTTTACCAAAATAGTTTCTCTCGCGCCGGAGGTGCTGTAATGGCAAAGCCAGAACCCAAAGTTTTTCATAAAATGCACGTCAAAACTGGCGATACTGTACAAGTAATTGCTGGTAAAGATAAAGGTAAAGTTGGTGAAGTAATCAAAGCACTACCCCAACTCAGCAAAGTGCTGGTCAAAGGTGTGAATATTAAAACTAAGCACGTTAAACCTCAGCAAGAAGGTGAATCTGGGAAAATCGTCTCTCAGGAGTTTCCCATTCATAGCTCTAACGTGATGCTCTATTCCACCAAGCAAAACGTCGCTAGTCGTGTTTGCTACACTTTCACAGCCGAAGGGAAGAAAGTGAGAATGCTCAAAAAAACAGGCGAGATTTTAGACAAATAACCCGTAAATAGGGTGAGATTTTAGATTTGAATAGATTTAGATATTTTTAATTCAAAATCCAAAATCTAAAATCCAAAATCTAAAATTCCCTGACCAAGACCAGGGATAATCAGGACAAAAACTATGGCGACAACCAGACTCAAAAATTTATACCAAGAGACAATTGTCCCCAAGCTAACGCAACAGTTTCAATATACCAACGTTCATCAAGTACCGAAGGTAATAAAAATAACTGTTAACCGGGGTTTGGGAGAAGCGGCTCAAAATGCGAAAGCATTAGAAGCTTCTTTAAACGAAATTGCACTGATTACTGGTCAAAAACCAGTAGTGACAAGGGCAAAAAAGGCGATCGCAGGCTTCAAAATTCGTCAAGGTATGCCAGTTGGCATCATGGTGACTCTCAGAGGCGAACGTATGTATGCCTTTCTCGACCGATTGGTTAGCCTGGCACTGCCCAGAATCCGCGATTTTCGCGGTGTTAGTCCCAAAAGCTTTGACGGGCGGGGTAACTACACTCTGGGTGTACGAGAACAGCTAATTTTTCCAGAAGTTGAGTACGACAGCATCGATCAAATCCGTGGTCTTGATATTTCAATTATCACCACAGCAAAAAATGACGAAGAGGGTCGTGCCTTACTAAAAGAAATGGGAATGCCCTTTCGCGATCAATAAGTTCATCTAAAGAGGGAACGATGGCGGCTAACGACACAATTGCAGATATGCTGACGCGCATCCGCAATGCTAATCTGGCAAGGCATCAAACTACACAAGTGCCAGCAACAAAAATGACTCGCAATATCGCTAAAGTCCTTCAGGATGAAGGCTTTATTGCTGAATTTTCCGAATCTGGAGAAGGGATTAAACAAAATCTGGTGATTTCCTTGAAATATAAGGGTAAAAATCGTCAGCCCCTGATCACAGCCTTGAAACGAGTGAGTAAACCTGGTTTGCGTGTTTACTCCAATCGCAAAGAATTACCAAGAGTGCTAGGTGGTATCGGTATTGCCATTATTTCTACATCCAGTGGAATCATGACTGACCGCGAAGCGCGTCGTCAGAATTTGGGTGGTGAAGTGCTTTGCTACGTTTGGTAAGAAATGGAGTATGGATGCGCCACGCTCCGCTATCAGGAGTTAAGGAGTTCAGGAGTATGGCTAACGCTACGCTATCAGAATTTTTAGGGGTTATTAACCAAAACTCATCACTCGCAACTCATAACTGACAAAGGACAAAATTAAGTCATGTCTCGTATTGGTAAACGTCCAATTACTGTTCCCGCTAAAGTACAAGTAGCGATTGATGGCACTAAGGTAGTAGTGAAAGGTCCTAAAGGAGAACTTTCTCGCAATCTACCTGCTCATGTCACAGTCTCCCAAGAAGGGGAAACATTACTGGTAACTCGTCGTGATGATACTCGTACTTCCAGGCAGATGCATGGTTTAAGCCGCACCTTAGTGGCCAACATGGTGGAAGGAGTTTCCCAAGGTTTTCAACGTCGTTTGGAAATTCAAGGGGTTGGTTATCGCGCCCAAGTTCAAGGCCGTAACCTAGTTTTGAATATGGGTTATAGCCATCAGGTGCAAATTGAGCCACCTGACGGAATTCAGTTTGCAGTGGAAGGTACTACTAATGTCATTGTCACTGGCTATGACAAAGAAATTGTAGGTAACACAGCAGCTAAAATTCGTGCCGTTCGTCCACCAGAACCTTATAAGGGTAAAGGTATTCGCTATGCCGGTGAAGTGGTCAGACGGAAAGCTGGTAAGACTGGTGGTAAAGGTAAGAAGTAAACATGAAACTTACTCGTAGAGAATCAAAAAATCGTCGTCATCGACGCGTGCGTGGTAAAGTCAGTGGTTCACCAGAACGCCCACGCCTAGCTGTATTCCGATCTAATGAGCATATTTATGCTCAGATTATTGACGATACGCAACATCAAACCCTCGTGGCAGCATCCACCGTAGAACCAGAGTTGAAATCTAATTTAGCTTCTGGGGCTAACTGTGATGCTTCAGCGCAAGTTGGTAAGTTGATCGCAGTGCGCTCATTAGAAAAAGGCATTACTAAAGTCGTATTCGATCGCGGTGGTAACCTCTATCATGGTCGCATTAAAGCACTAGCTGAAGCAGCACGCGAAGCTGGTTTAGATTTCTAAAGTCATCTGTCAGGGAACAGGGAACAGGGAACAGGGAACAGTAATCACTGAAAACTCGCAACTGGTAACTGGCAACTGACTAATGACTCGTGACAACTGACGTTGAGAGAACATTGATTATGGCAACGGGTCGTCGTAAAGCAAACCGAGCAAAGAAAGAAGAAACTAACTGGCAAGAGCGAGTAATCCAAATCCGCCGTGTTAGTAAAGTTGTTAAAGGTGGTAAAAAACTCAGCTTCCGGGCGATTGTGGTCGTTGGTAACGAACGCGGTCAAGTCGGTGTGGGAGTAGGTAAAGCCTCTGATGTCATTGGCGCAGTGAAAAAAGGTGTCGCTGACGGCAAAAAGCATCTCATTGATATTCCCATTACCAAATCCAATTCCATACCTCATCCCATTGATGGTATAGGTGGTGGTGCTAAGGTGATGATGCGACCAGCTGCACCAGGTACAGGGGTAATCGCTGGTGGCGCAGTTCGGACTGTATTAGAGTTGGCAGGAGTTCGTAACGTTCTCGCCAAGCAACTTGGATCTAATAATCCTCTGAATAATGCTAGAGCAGCAGTTAATGCCCTATCTACCCTGCGGACATTTGCTGAAGTAGCTGAAGATCGTGGCATTGCGATCGAGAAACTCTACATCTAGTAGATGAGATTCTTTTTAAGAATTAGTGTAAAAAACTACTAATCACAACATGAGACTCAACGATGTTAAGCCTCAAAAAGGCTCAAAAAAACGCCGCAAGCGTGTAGGTAGAGGTATTTCTGCCGGTCAAGGTGCTAGTGCTGGTTTAGGGATGCGGGGACAAAAATCCCGTTCTGGTAGCGGTACTAGACCTGGGTTTGAAGGTGGTCAACAGCCATTGTACCGCCGAGTACCGAAGTTGAAGGGTTTCCCCGTCGTTAATCGTAAAATTTACACTACGATTAATGTAGAGAAGCTAACCTCCTTACCAGCTAACACAGAAGTAACTTTAGCGTCTTTAAAAGAAGCAGGTATTCTTACTGCTGTTAAAGGTCCGTTGAAAGTTTTGGGCAATGGGGAATTGAATGTTCCTCTCAAGGTGCAAGCAGCAGCTTTCACTGGACAAGCTCGTATCAAAATTGAGGCGGCTGGTGGGAGTTGCGAAGTTCTATGAAGAATGAAGGATGAAGGATGAAGGATAAAAAATGAATAACTTAATACTTCAAATTTCACACTTCAGACTTCATATTCTTCACGATTCAGACTTCATACTTCAAAGGTAGAACTCTATGATCAGTCGAGACAAAGCCCCAACGGCTCAAGAAACTTTTATGCAGATGGCACAAGCAGCCGGACTCAGAGGTAGGTTGCTTGTTACAGTCGGTATTTTAATTTTGGTTCGCCTGGGTATATTTTTACCAGTCCCAGGAATTGACCGTGCGAGATTTGCCGAAGCTATATCGGGTAATAATTCCATATTCGGTTTATTGGATATATTTTCGGGACGGGGACTTTCTACTTTAGGCGTATTTGCCTTGGGGATTTTGCCGTTTATTAATGCGTCCATTATTATCCAATTGTTGACCGCTGCTATTCCTTCTTTAGAAAATTTACAGAAAAATGAAGGTGAAGCAGGTCGTCGCCAAATATCGCAAATTACCCGTTATGTGACTGTAGGCTGGGCAATTATTCAAAGTGTGGCTTTTTCGGCATTATTCCTCCAACAATTTGCTTTAAACCCAGGCCCAATATTTGTAGCGGAAACTGCGATCGCTCTTACTGCTGGTTCTATGTTTGTCATGTGGGCATCAGAACTAATCACAGAACGGGGTATTGGTAATGGTGCATCTTTGTTGATTTTTGTCAATATTGTGGCATCTCTACCAAAATCATTGGGTGACACCATCGACTTGGTACAAGTGGGCGGAAGAGAAATAGTTGGTCGCGTCATTGTCCTGGTATTGGTGTTCTTAGCAACCATTATTGGGATTGTGTTTGTTCAGGAAGGAATGCGCCGTATCCCTATTATTTCCGCTCGTCGTCAAGTTGGTCGGCGAGTTTTGGCAGAGCAACGCAGCTTTTTACCATTGCGGCTGAATCAAGGTGGCGTAATGCCTATTATTTTTGCTGCGGCTATCCTCAGTTTGCCACTACTAGTTGCCAATTTCACTAAAAATGCTGATTTGGCCAATATAGTTAACACTTACCTGAGTCCTAGCGGTTCTGGATCTTGGGTCTATGCTTTGGTATACATGATTTCTATTGTCTTCTTCAGCTACTTCTATTCTTCGTTGATTCTCAACCCGGTAGATGTAGCCCAGAATTTGAAGAAAATGGGTTCGAGTATTCCCGGTATTCGCCCTGGTAAGGCTACCAGTGAGTACATTGAGCGTGTCAGCAGCAGGCTAACTTTTTTAGGCGCACTCTTTTTGGGTTTAGTGGCAATTATACCTACTGCTGTAGAAAGCACTTTAAATGTACCAACTTTTAGAGGTTTGGGTGCAACCTCGTTATTAATTTTAGTTGGTGTGGCGATTGATACCGCAAGGCAAATCCAAACCTACGTTATCTCTCAACGCTATGAAGGAATGGTGAAACAATAGTGACGCGATTAATCTTCTTGGGACCGCCAGGTGCTGGTAAAGGAACTCAGGCTAAAACCTTGGCTGAATTTTTGCATATTCCCCATATTTCCACAGGTGATATTTTACGGCAAGCTATTAAAGACCAAACGCCTTTGGGTATCAAAGCACAAGGTTATATGGATAAGGGCGAGTTAGTTCCTGATCAACTTGTGGAAGATTTGGTTAAAGAACGTCTTAATCAATCAGATGCTCAAAATGGCTGGATTTTAGATGGCTTTCCTCGTAAAGTAACCCAAGCGGCTTTTTTGGAGGAATTATTGACCACCATAGGACAGGGTGGCGAAAAAGTAGTCAACTTGGATGCACCAGATGAAACTGTTATCTCTAGGTTGCTGGGACGCGGAAGGAAAGACGATAGCGAAGACGTGATTCGTCGTCGTTTAGAAGTCTACCGTGAAGAAACTGCACCCTTGATTGATTACTATGGCGATCGCCGTAAACTCCTGACAGTTAACGGTAATCAGTCTCCAGAAGAAGTCACCACCGAATTACAAAATCTCATAGCTTCTTAAGGGGACAGTAGGGGGAAGCAGAGGATCAATGGAGATAAGGCAAACAAAGGTAAATATTTATCTTTCTTTTACCAATCCCCAGTTCCCAGTCCCCAGTCCCCAGTCCTTAATCCCTTTTAGCTAAGATATATTAATAAACTGTTGATATATTTCGCAAATTGTGTTTTCGTGCCAATTGTATCTGTGGCAAGGGAACAATAAATTATTGAGTTGAGGAAAAAACTTGTCTAAACAAGATTTGATTGAAATGGAAGGAACTGTCACCGAATCATTGCCCAATGCGATGTTTCGAGTGGATCTGGACAACGGATTTAACGTCCTAGCACACATTTCCGGCAAAATTCGCCGTAATTACATCAAAATTTTACCTGGCGATCGCGTCAAAGTGGAGTTAACTCCCTACGACCTCACAAAAGGTAGAATTACCTACCGACTACGGAAGAAGTAAATTTATGTCCAAAATCCTACCATAAACCAGATTTTTTGGGGATTCCCCATTTACTTAACTGAATTATTTTCTCTAGAAATGCTATAATTTACTATTTGGAGTCAAGTAGAAAGGCATGAAAGTCAGAGCCTCAGTCAAGAAAATTTGTGAAAAATGTAACGTGATCAAACGCCGTGGTCGCGTCATGGTAATTTGTGAAAACCCCAAGCACAAGCAACGTCAGGGATAAATACTCTAACTACTACAGCTTGGTGCAGACTAATTCACCACCAGAAACCAAGGACGCGATTAATCACGTTTTGGCAATTGCGATTAAGAACAAAAGAGGGAGATATTCATTGTGGCACGGATTTCCGGAGTAGACCTTCCCCGCGATAAACGCATCGAGATTGGTCTAACTTACATTTACGGAATTGGGTTATCAAGGTCGCAAGAAATCCTAGCGGCAACAGGTGTGAACCCAGACACCCGCGTTAAAGACCTAAGTGATGCTGATATAGCTGCTCTGCGAGGAGAAATTGAAAGCAATTATCAAGTTGAAGGTGACTTGCGCCGCTTAGAGGCGATGAACATCAAGCGCCTCGTTGATATTGGCTGTTATCGAGGCCGTCGTCATCGTATGGGCTTACCCGTCAGAGGACAAAGAACCCGCACCAATGCTAGAACCCGACGTGGGAGAAGGCAGACAGTGGCAGGTAAGAAGAAAGCCCCTGGCAAATAAAGTTTTTTTGCTTGCTAATGTAAGCACTTTTTACCCCAAATTCACTAAACAAATATGGCGAGACAACCAACAAAAAAATCCGGGAGCAAAAAGCAAAAACGGAACGTACCTAACGGTATGGCCTACATTCAGTCTACTTTCAACAATAGCATTGTCACCATCACCGATCAAAATGGAGATGTCATCTCCTGGGCTAGTGCTGGTTCTAGCGGATTTAAAGGCGCAAAAAAAGGAACTCCCTTTGCCGCCCAAACTGCCGCTGAAAGTGCAGCCCGTCGAGCCATTGATCAAGGGATGCGTCAAATTGAAGTGATGGTTAGTGGTCCCGGTGCAGGAAGAGAAACTGCTATTCGCGCACTGCAAGGAGCAGGATTGGAAATTACCCTAATTCGGGATATTACCCCCATCCCTCACAATGGTTGCCGTCCACCTAAGCGTCGTCGCGTTTAGACAAAACCTGTTGAGCGATGAAAGTGGAAAATTAAAGCTAAGGTAAAACACCTGTAATGCCATCTAGGTCATATAAAATCTAAACTGCTTTTGCACGGTGAATGCTGGTAAACTTTAGAACCCTTGCGTGATGAAAAAACACGTCAGCTCTTCCCATCGGGAGGGCTGCTCAACCTTAGAAAATACTCCAAATTATCAGTGCCTGCGGTACTGAAATTCGGGATCTAAACTTTACCAACTTTAAAATATTGGCAGTTTGATCAACCTTAACAACAGATCAGGCAATAAAGTAAATTCGAGAGGCAATTTATTTGCCTGCTAGCAGCACCTTAACAAGGGAGGCTACTCCGTGGCGCAGTTTCAAATTGAATGTGTAGAGTCTAATACAGAGGAAAGTCGGAGTCATTACAGTAAATTTGTTCTTGAGCCTCTAGAACGTGGTCAAGGAATAACAGTAGGCAACGCGCTGCGGCGGGTTTTACTTTCTAATTTAGAGGGTACAGCAGTTACAGCAGTGCGTATTGACGGTGTTAGTCACGAATTTGCCACAGTTCCAGGTGTGCGAGAAGACGTGCTGGAAATCCTGATGCGAATGAAGGAAGTCATACTCAAAAACTATTCTTCTCAGCCTCAGATTGGTCGGTTACTCGTTAACGGACCAGTAACAGTCACTGCGGCACATTTTGATTTACCCAGTGAAGTAGAAGTCATTGACCCAACCCAGTATGTAGCTACCATAGCAGACGGCGGCAAACTGGAAATGGAATTTCGGATTGAGAGAGGTAAAGGATATCGCACTGTAGAGAGGGGAAGAGAAGAAGCTACATCTTTGGACTTTCTCCAGATCGACTCTGTGTTTATGCCAGTGCGAAAAGTCAACTATAGCGTTGAAGAAGCTCGTGGGGATGGATCGCTCAAAGATAGACTGCTGTTAGAAGTTTGGACTAATGGTAGTATTTCTCCTCAAGAAGCACTATCCTCAGCAGCTGGAATTTTGGTAGATTTATTCAACCCCTTGAAAGATATCTCCCTGGAACCAACAGATACAGGTTCAGATATTCCAGACGATCCAACTGCTCAAATTCCCATTGAAGAATTGCAACTTTCTGTCCGAGCTTATAACTGTCTCAAACGAGCGCAAGTTAACTCTGTGGCAGATTTGTTGGATTACACCCAAGAAGACCTCCTAGAAATTAAAAACTTTGGTCAAAAGTCAGCGGAAGAGGTAGTGGAAGCTTTACAGCGACGCTTAGGCATTACCCTACCGCAAGAAAGAGGTTCTGCTCCAACCTAAGCCACAATCGTTAACAACAAGTAGTCCATTATTATGCGTCACCGTTGTCGAGTCAAAAAACTCAGTAAACCAGCTGACCAGCGCCGCGCTCTATTGCGATCGCTAACCACAGAGCTAATCCGTCATGGTCGAATTACTACAACTTTAATTCGTGCTAAAGTGCTACGTAGTGAAGTTGATAAAATGATTACTCTAGCTAAAAACGGCTCCTTGCCAGCACGTCGGGCTGCACTAGGCTATATGTACGACAAAGCACTGGTTCATGCTCTATTTGAGCAAGCTCCCACTCGGTATGCTAACCGCCAAGGGGGTTATACTCGTATTTTGCATACAGTTCCACGTCGTGGCGACAACGCGGAAATGGCGATTATCGAACTAGTTTAAAGTCAAAAGGGAATAGGGAATAGGGAATAGGAAAGATATAAATTAAACATTATAGAACTATTGCCTTTTGCCTTTTGCCTCTTGCCTTTTATCAAACCCAGTATGTTAGAAAGCCGCCAGCCTACACCAACTTATCGAGTCGCCTTGGTTATTCAATACCAAGGAACTCATTTTCATGGCTGGCAACGGCAATCATCCCAGCGAACCGTCCAGGAAGAAATAGAAACAGCTATAGCTACTGTTCTGGGGTATCATGTCACACTCCATGGTGCAGGAAGAACCGATGCCGGAGTTCATGCAGCGGCTCAAATAGCTCATTTTGACGCTACCGGTTTTATTCCCGCACACAAGTGGGCAACAGTTCTAAACAGTTATCTACCGCCGGATATATTAATCCGAGCTTCTGCCGGTGTAAATGACCGTTGGCACGCTCGTTTTAGTGCAGTTTCTCGACGTTATCGCTACACAATATACACTGAAGCTTTACCGAACTTGTTCGTAAATCCCTTCAGTTGGCATTATTATTATGCGCCCTTGGATGAATCTGTAATCCAAGCTGCCCTTAAACCTCTGCTGGGAAAACATCATTTAGCTGCTTTTCATCGTGCAGGATCAGCCAGATCACATTCCTGGGTAGAAGTACAAGTGGCCGAGTGTCATCGTATTGGGCCATTTATCCATATTGAAATTCAGGCAAATGGATTTTTGTATGGGATGGTGCGGCTTTTAGTCGGGATGCTAGTACAGGTAGGTTCTGGACAAGTGACACTCGATAATTTCACTGAAATCTGGAAAGAAGAACGCCGGGAAAAAGTGAAATATGCCGCGCCTCCCCAAGGCTTATGCTTGTTGCGAGTAGAGTATCCAGATTTTCCTTTTCCCAAAGAAATTTGGTACGACACCCAACCATATTTAGTGTTTGGTCATTAGTAACAGGGAACAGGGAATAGGGAATAGGAAAAACATCAATTAAAAAATTCTTGCCTCTAGCCTCTAGTCTTCTTCTGATGACCAAGAAAAGAAAACAAAGGACAAATAACAATGAGTAGTAAAACTTACCTTCCTCCTCAAGCATCTCTTGAGCGTGACTGGTACGTAGTAGATGCCACCGATAAACGCCTTGGCCGCTTGGCCAGCGAAATTGCTATGGTTCTAAGGGGTAAAAGAAAAGCTGAATATACTCCCCACTTAGACACAGGTGATTTTGTTGTTGTCATCAACGCGGAAAAAGTAGCGGTGACAGGCAAAAAACGCACCCAAAAAGTTTACCGTCGCCATTCTGGTCGTCCTGGTGGGATGAAAACAGAGACCTTTGCTAAATTGCAACAGCGCCTACCAGAACGGATTTTAGAACACGCTGTTAAAGGTATGCTGCCCAAGAACAGCTTAGGTAAGCAATTATTTACCAAATTGAAAGTTTACGCTGGGCCTACTCATCCCCATGAGGCTCAAAAACCTAAAGAACTAATAGTTAATACAATTCCTGGAGAAAACTAATGCAAGTAGCAGAAGCTAATAGCGGTCGCGCCGTTTACTGGGGTACTGGTCGCCGTAAATCAGCAGTAGCACGGGTACGCCTGGTTCCCGGCGAAGGTAAGTTTGTGGTTAATGGCAAAGATGGAGAGTTATACTTCCAATTCAATGCTAATTACCTTGGAGCTATCAAAGCGCCCCTAGAAACTTTGGGACTGGAAAGCGAATATGACATTCTGGTGAAAGCAGAAGGTGGTGGTTTGACAGGACAAGCAGATTCTATTCGCTTGGGTGTAGCCCGTGCCTTGTGTCAACTAGATCCAGATAATCGTTCACCTTTGAAAATTGAAGGTTATCTGACTCGTGACCCACGAGCTAAAGAACGGAAAAAATACGGTTTACACAAAGCGCGGAAAGCACCTCAATACTCCAAGCGATAAGGCAGAAGGCAGGAGGCAGAAGGCAGGAGGCAGGAGTTATACCAGCTTTTACCCAGTCCCCAGTCCTCAGTCCTCAGTCGCCAATCCTAGTTATAATTTTGATAGAAAAACACCACAAAAGGAACAATGGCTAAACCTGATATTCATCCCCAGTGGTATCCAGAGGCTAAGGTCTACTGCAACGGTCAAGTTGTGATGACTATCGGCTCTACTAAACCCGAACTTCACGTAGATGTTTGGTCTGGAAACCACCCGTTTTACACTGGTACACAGAAAATTATTGATGCTGAGGGTCGAGTTGAACGCTTCCTCCGCAAATACGGTATGTCTGGCGAGCAGAGCAGCAAAAACAAAAAGTAGCCGGTTGGCTGTAGCTGTTAACGACGACCCTGCATTGATGTAGGGTCGATTGTCATTTAATGCTCGAGCCAACTTGTTATTTTAAGGGATTGTACTCATGGCTGAAACATACCTGCTGGAGAAACTTAAATCTGTTGAACAAACTTTTCATGAATTGACTCGTCGCCTGGCCGACCCTGATACGGCTAGAAATCCTGATGAGTATCAAAAAATTGCCAAGTCTCGTTCTTCGTTGGAAGAGGTAGTTAATACTTATGAAACTTGGAAAATTGCTCAGGAAGAATTAGTAGGGGCGCGTCAGGTACTGAAAGAGTCAAATAGCGATCCTGAGTTGCAAGAAATGGCAGCTTTGGAAGTTAAAGAATTGGAAGAAAAGCTGGACTATTTAGAAAGTCGCTTGAAGGTGTTGCTATTACCCCGTGATCCTAATGATGATAAAAACATCATGTTGGAAATTCGTGCTGGTACTGGTGGTGATGAAGCGAGTATTTGGGCTGGAGATTTGCTGCGGATGTATTCCCGCTATGCTGATACTCAGGGTTGGAAAGTGAAGCTAGTCAGCGAGTCTTTAGGTGAGATGGGCGGCTTCAAAGAGGTGATTTTAGAAATTCAAGGCGATAGTGTTTACAGTAAGCTGAAGTTTGAAGCGGGAGTACATCGTGTACAGCGCGTTCCAGCTACGGAAGCTGGGGGCAGGGTTCATACTTCTACAGCTACTATTGCTATTATGCCGGAAGTGGATGATGTAGAAATACATATTGACCCGAAAGATATTGAAATGAGTACAGCCCGTTCTGGTGGTGCTGGTGGACAAAACGTAAACAAAGTGGAAACGGCTGCTGATTTGTTCCACAAACCAACAGGAATAAGAATTTTTTGTACAGAAGAACGTAGCCAGTTGCAAAACAAAGAACGGGCTATGCAAATTTTGCGGGCTAAACTTTATGAAATTAAGTTACGGGAACAACAAGAGGCTGTTACTTCGATGAGGCGATCGCAAGTTGGTACAGGTTCCCGTTCTGAAAAGATTCGCACCTACAATTATAAAGATAGTCGGGTAACTGACCACCGTTTAGGTAACAACTTTACTCTTAACCCTGTCTTGGAAGGCGATTTGGAAACCATAATCCAATCTTGTATATCTCAAGATCAACAAGAGCGTTTAGCAGAATTAGCTACCTCTAACAACTAATTTGATTTTCACAAATCAAACTTTTAGATCCCTGATTTCTTAGAGAAGTCGGGGATCTTGTTATTTAAGAATAGGGAAGAGGTAACATTTTCTTGAGCTTCAATAGTTCAGTTTAATTTGCCATAATTGAGGTTTTATCATCATTATTCATCCAGAAAAGTGATGTAATTTTTGATTAAATCGCATATATTACAGTGCTGCAAAATAGATTTTTATAGTTTAATTAGTTGAAATGTAGACTTTAGAGGTATTCGCATCAGCAGCTAACCTTTATCCTAGAAAGGATAGCGAGCTAATGGAGAGAATTCGTGGAATTTTTATCCGATTCCGTTGTGTTATCACGGATGCAATTCGCACTCACTGCAATATTTCATATACTTTGGCCTGTCCTAACTACAGGTATGGGTATCTATCTGGTGATAGTTGAAGGATTATGGCTGAAAACTCGCAACCCAGATTATTACTTACACGCGCGTTTTTGGTCAAAGTTCTACGTTCTTAATTTTGGTATTGGTGTAGCTACTGGTATCCCAATGGAATTTCAATTTGGGACAAACTGGGCTCCTTTCTCGGAAGCTGTAGGTAACTTTTTTGGTAGTGTGATTGGCTTTGAAGCTTCTTGGGCATTTATGCTGGAAGCTGCTTTTTTAGGAATTATGTTATTTGGTTGGGAGCGTGTCAACCCAACGATTCATTATCTTTCAACAATTTTGGTAGCTGTTGGTGCAAACCTATCAACATTGTGGATTTTAACTGCTAATTCTTGGATGCAAACACCCGCAGGTGGAGAATTAGTTAATGGTAAATTTGTTGTCCATGATTATTTTCAAGCAATTTTAAATCCCTTCATGGTTAACAGTGTGCTGCATATGTTTTTTGCCACACTGGAAACATCTTTATTTGTGATTGGGGGAATTAGTGCTTGGTATATTTTACAAAGACGAAATACAGCTTTCTTTTCTAAGTCTTTAAAAATCACTTTAGCAGCTGCGATCGCAGTAGCTCCACTACAAATATATATCGGACACCTTAGTGGTGAACAAGTCTATCACTATCAACCCACCAAACTAGCCGCAATGGAAGCACAGTGGGAATCTTCACCAGCGGGAAAACCTGCTGATTGGAGTCTACTCGCCATTCCCAACGCAAAAGCCGAGAAAAACGACTGGGAAATTACTATTCCCAAGGCACTAGGTTACATTCTGGAATTTAAACAAAATCTTTCTCAACCGCTACGGGGTTTAAAAGAGTGGAAACCAGAAGATAGACCAAAAATGGTAGGTTTAATTTATTATGCCTTCCGTATCATGATTGGCATTGGCTTTTTCTTCGCTGGATTGATGTTATTAAGTACCCTGCAATGGTTACGGGGTAAACTTTCAGCCGAAAATATTAGTCAGCAACGTTGGTTAATGTGGGGTTGGGTTTTCGCTGCACCTTTAGGTTACATTGCTGTAGAGTCAGGTTGGATAGTCCGTTGTGTAGGAAGACAACCTTGGATATTGTATGGACAAATACGCACCGTAGACGCGGCTTCTCATTTACCTGCTAGTAATGTTGTAGTTTCCTTGTCTGCATTTGCTACAGTTTACAGCATTTTATTTATTGCAGCTTTGTATTTTGGTAGTCGCATTATTCGCAATGGACCAAATCTTGATTTACCAATTCCTGGTATAGAAATTACTAAACCCGCAGTAGATACCACACCAGCAGAATTTGTGCCAGATGAACGTCCTGTAGAAGCCCAACAGTAGGAAATTCTATGGAGACGCTAAATTATTTTCTACCTCAAGTTTGGTTTGTGATTTTAGGATTATTTCTCTTTCTCTACGTCATGCTAGATGGGTTTGACTTAGGAGTAGGAATACTATCTCTCACATCTTCTGATGAAGAACGTCGGGGAGTTTTGATGACGAGTTTAAGTAATATTTGGGATGCCAATGAAACTTGGTTAGTTCTCATGGCAGGAGGTTTATTTGGTGCATTTCCTCTTGCTTACGGCACAATTTTAAATGCTTTGTATATCCCGATTTTGGTAATGGTATTCGGCTTTATTTTTCGGGGTGTAGCGTTTGAATTTCGGGAATTATCCCAACGTAAAGTTTTTTGGAATTTGGCTTTTGGGGTGGGAAGTTTCACAGCTGCACTAGGTCAAGGTTTTGCATTGGGTGCAGTTTTAAAAGGTATCAAAGTTGATGCTGCTGGGCATTTTATTGGTAGCACTTGGGATTGGTTAAGTTTACCGTCTGTCTTGGTAGCATTAACTTTAATTCAAGGCTACGTTTTAATTGGTTCAACATATTTAGTTTGGAAAACTACGGGAGAATTACAAGATACTCACTATAAAACCGCGAAACTTGCAGCTTGGACAACTTTAATTGGTGCAGTTTTGATTACAATTACCACACCCATAATTTATGAAGGAGCGAGAATGCGGTTGTTTCAACAACCATTGGTTTATATCTTTGCTTTGATTCCAGTTTTGGGAGTGTGGTTAATTTGGCAACTTTTACAAAGTTTAAACCGAAAACAAGAACGCTCACCTTTTGTTTGGACTATTTTATTGTTTGTGCTTACATTTCTGGGTTTGGGTTTAATTGTTTTCCCCTACATTATCCCCAGGCAAATTTCAATTTATGAAGCTGCTGCTGATCCTAGTTCTTTGGTAATCATGATCATTTTTATCGGTTTCCTGATTCCGGTGATGTTGTTTTATAATCTGTATCAGTATATTGTCTTCCGAGGAAAGGTGACTGGTGGAGAGTATGGGGAATAGTTGATAACCAGCCTTTTTGCGCGGATGGGTGGGTGTTAAAAATCAAGAAGCTGAAAAAATGGCTGTATCCTTTGATAGGCTTGGTTTTGCGGCTGTTAATGTTAGTCACCCATCCGCGCACCTTACCCAGACTGGGTTTCAGCGTTTTTCGCCCTTGACACATTTTCTGGAATGGACTATGATAAGACCATCCGCGCAATCGAACCTTGAAAACTACATATATATAGGCTTTCAGCCTCCCGCTATTGCAATTTCAACTAATCCCTATTAGGGATTGAAACACCTAAGTTTAACCTGGTGGTAGCTGGTATTGACTGGGGGGATTGCAATTTCAACTAATCCCTATTAGGGATTGAAACCAAGCCCCCATCACTGGTAACTTCTTAGGAGCTAATTGCAATTTCAACTAATCCCTATTAGGGATTGAAACCTTGAATGCTGGATAGATTTCTTACAAGGTACTGCTCGTTATTGCAATTTCAACTAATCCCTATTAGGGATTGAAACCGACCTGCACCCATTCCCTCACACAATCTGCACCCTATTGCAATTTCAACTAATCCCTATTAGGGATTGAAACATGAATCTGAAGAAGATCCGGATGATTATAGTGAAATTGCAATTTCAACTAATCCCTATTAGGGATTGAAACCAGGACGACCATAAACAAGTGATATAGGCATATATTTAATATTAATTGCAATTTCAACTAATCCCTATTAGGGATTGAAACGCCTACGGGTGATTTGAATATTAATAAGCCCCTTAGATTGCAATTTCAACTAATCCCTATTAGGGATTGAAACAATTTACTCAAACTACAACTAAGTCAGGGGGCGTAATTGCAATTTCAACTAATCCCTATTAGGGATTGAAACAGGATGACCTGTACTTGGGTGGAATAAACCACCCAAGACAATTGCAATTTCAACTAATCCCTATTAGGGATTGAAACCCCCAATACTTCACGCTGGCAGCATTCATAACAAATTATTGCAATTTCAACTAATCCCTATTAGGGATTGAAACGTATTGAATCGGGGTCCACCGTTAGTCCCGAAAATTGCAATTTCAACTAATCCCTATTAGGGATTGAAACTTCTTCTGATAGAGCATTGATGAAAGCATTAGAAACTATTGCAATTTCAACTAATCCCTATTAGGGATTGAAACTCATATATGCGTTGAGCCACTTTAACGCAAATATTAAATATTGCAATTTCAACTAATCCCTATTAGGGATTGAAACAAAAAATCAGGGATTGATAAAATATTTATTCCTGATTCTGTATTGCAATTTCAACTAATCCCTATTAGGGATTGAAACATTGACTTATCCCCTGGCGTTGACAATACAGGTCTAGATTGCAATTTCAACTAATCCCTATTAGGGATTGAAACTGAATATCCATTTAGTCTCCGACCAAAGATTTTATTTGATATTGCAATTTCAACTAATCCCTATTAGGGATTGAAACGTTAAGGTCGCAGGAAGCAACAGATGTCTGAGCAAGTTGAAATTGCAATTTCAACTAATCCCTATTAGGGATTGAAACCGATATTCTTGGGGATATTGATTCACTTAAGGCAATTGCAATTTCAACTAATCCCTATTAGGGATTGAAACTAAATCAACGCCCAACAGTTGGGCGATCGCTTGAAATTGCAATTTCAACTAATCCCTATTAGGGATTGAAACCAGGGTTTACGCTATTTAACTCAGGTAATGCCTATTGCAATTTCAACTAATCCCTATTAGGGATTGAAACAACCCTAGAGGTATTAACTGTATTAGGAGATTACCAGCGGATTGCAATTTCAACTAATCCCTATTAGGGATTGAAACAATCCCTTAAATCATATTCACCAGTTAGTCCAAATTGCAATTTCAACTAATCCCTATTAGGGATTGAAACACATAATGCAAATTCTGCATAAAAGTACCATCACATTGCAATTTCAACTAATCCCTATTAGGGATTGAAACAAAAAAACAGAAATAATAATCCATAGTCTAACCGAGCATAATTGCAATTTCAACTAATCCCTATTAGGGATTGAAACATCAAAACCCGTGAATCTGAAGTGGTTATACATTGCAATTTCATTGCAATTTCAACTAATCCCTATTAGGGATTGAAACTTGATAATTGGTGCGTTACGACTAATTCTCACTTTCTCAAACTCCAAAATCTTTGCATAGTCGTAACACACCCTACTTTATAAATAGGCTTTTAGGATTTGTATTTTGCGTTACAAGCTAATCCTTTTAGTGCGTTGAGGTATAAGTATTATTTATATTTTCCCATTCCTGCTGTGAAGAAATTGGTGAAAATGACTTTAAAAGTGTAAAAATTAAGAGATGATGGAATTGAAAGTAATTCGAGGAAGATAATTTTCACCATGAATAAATCATTAGATGAATCATTGTCTCAGCAAGTTGCTGAAAGCATCAAAAGCAAAGCGAAAACCCCTTTTGAAAATGCTTATAAAGCGGCTTTAGCAACTGAGGGTGCAAGGTATGTTCAAGGTTTTGTGGTGTTTACTGGACAACCATACAAACCTGTTGAACACGCTTGGATTGAGTTAGAGGATGTGATTATTGATCCTACTTTTCCTTATCTCCAAAGAAATCCTCACAATATTTGGTATTTTCCCGCACAAAGTCTAACTGTTAAAAAGCTAAAAGCGATAATTGAAGAATCAAAAGAAGATTATCCTGAAGATGATCCTTTACCAGTTTATGGTGCAACACCTTATGAGTATTATGGTGATTTGATGTTAGGTGATCAGGAATATTTGACAGCTTACAAAGCGGCTGAGGTGAAATGTCAAGAAATTAATAATTTGGATTCTGGAGGAAACAACTAATAGGATTTACCATCACTACCAAAATATTCTCTATATCCATAAATTTTATCATCCCGTACATCAAAGGCAACAGCAACCCGATTTTTATAAGGTTGTCCAAATAATTTGCCTTCATCTCGAAATTCAAAAATAACGGTTTTTTCGTTGCTGGTAATGTTATCTAAAGAAGTAAGTTTGATTCCTGGTTGAAAAGCTTGGGAAACGTATTCAAAAAATTCTTTAGCTCGTTCTTTACCTGTATTTAAACCGTGAAATTCTCCCATGGGAAACCAAAAGGTAAAATCATCGGTTAGCATATCTAGAAAATTTTGCCAATTGCCAGTTTCTAGACCATTTGTAAAATACTCAAATGCTTGTTGAGCAATTTTTAAAGTGTTTTCTGATTTGGTTGGCATTGAAACTACCTGTTTATTATAAATTGAAATTTGTTACTGCTGATAGTTTACGCATTTTCTCACAAATATTGAAGCTAAAATTGCATGAGTGCTATTGAAATTATTGCAGCTATTTTCGGTCTGGTCAGTGTCTGGTTGACTGTTAAAGAAAATATCTGGTGCTGGCCTACGGGGTTGGTAATGGTATTTTTGTATATCTTTGTTTTCTATGAAGCACGTCTTTACTCAGATGTAATTCTTCAGGTGATTTATATTTTTTTACAAATTTATGGTTGGTATGCTTGGTTATATGGAGGTAAGGATGATACTCCACTTTCTGTGACTCGTATTTCTAAGCAGGGAATATTGGTTTGGTCTGGGGTAGCATTGATTGGCACTTTCACTTTAGGTTATATCATGAATGTTTATACAAATGCTGCTTTACCTTACCCTGATGCAAGTATTACTATTTTAAGTTTAATTGCCCAGTGGTTAATGGCTAAGAAAATTTTAGAATCTTGGATAATTTGGATTATGGTGGATGCGATCGCACTGGGAGTCTATACGGTTAAACATCTTTACCCAACAACGGGACTATATACGGTATTTCTAGTTTTAGCTGCATTGGGGTATAAAGAATGGCAAAAGGCTTACAGAAACCCACGACTGGGATGATTTTGGGCAAGTTTATGCCCCCGCATTTAGGACACCAATATCTTGTAGATTTTGCACGCAATTACGTTGATCATCTGACGGTTTTAGTTTGTTCTATTCAATCAGAACCGATTCCCGGAGATTTGCGTTATCAGTGGATGAGGGAAATGTTTCCTGATGTAAATGTTGTTCATGTCACGGATGAAAATCCCCAAGAACCAAAAGACCATCCCGATTTTTGGCAGATTTGGTATGACAGTATTCGTCGGGTATTACCAACTGGCCCAGATTACGTTTTTGCTTCGGAAAGTTATGGTTGGCAATTGGCAGAAATTTTGGGAGCTAGTTATATTCCTGTAGACCATGCACGCAGTTTAGTGCCTGTTTCCGGTACACAGGTGAGGCAAAATCCCCTTGTTAATTGGCATTATATCCCCCCTTGTGTGCGTCCTTATTTTGTGCGTCGTGTTTGCATTTTTGGGGCAGAATCTACAGGTAAATCGACACTGACGCAAAATTTAGCTAATCATTACAATACTGTTTATGTGAGTGAATATGCACGGGGATTGTTAGATTTTAAAGGTGGTCATTGTGATTTTACAGATATTCCCTTGATTGCTAAGGGACAAATGGCTGCTGAAGATGCTTTGGTACGACAGGCAAATAAAATTATATTTTGTGATACTGATTTAATTACAACGACGATTTGGAGTGATGTGCTGTTTGGCAAATGTCCGCAGTGGATTGAAGATGAAGGTAATCGCAGACAGTATGATTTATATTTGTTGCTGGATGTAGATGTACCTTGGGTAGATGATTCACAGCGTTTTTTGCATCACTATCGAGAAGAATTCCGCGATCGCTGTATTCAGGCACTAGAATCACGCCATCGACCTTATATTATCATTAATGGCGACTGGGAACAACGCTGGCAAAAGGCTTGTATGGCAATAGATCAGTTATTGGAGTCATAAAAGAAGCGATCGCAGTTCCGTTTTAGTTGTGCGATCGCCCTAATCAATTGATACCTAGCCAAAGGAATCAATCCTCAAGATTATATTTCTGATAGTGCTAATATTGGGTGCGGTGTTATGCCCATCAGGTGCCTCACCCCACATTGAAAATCTAACTAAAATTTAACAACTACTTAGCCACAATTTTCACCCATCAGGAGGTGTTGGACTGCATCAGGTATGGATTCTCAGCCCTGAAACTCTGTTGGGTTCACTGCGACTTTAATTTTCCCAGTGTAGAACAGATTAAGTAAGCGATCGCGTGCCTCTAGAATATATTCTTGATAATGTAACATCATGCAACCAAGCACAGAAGCAGCTTTCCAAAAAGTTCGTGATCAAACAAGGTATCACAATACAACCTGCAAATAAAAAGTCATATTTTTCTCATAACAATGTGAGTCTTTTACACACGAACACAGGTATTCAAGTGAAAAATAAAGCCTCCACAGGACGTAAACACGTGGAAACTGAAGAATCACTTAACTCAGTTCTCAACTTTCCACAAGTACCTTTTGAAGTAAACAACTTTATTACTGGTGAATTCGGTACTACTCAGATTCTATCCATCAACAAAAGTACAGGCGAATCTACACAGCGAGTAGTCCTGAAAAAAGGCTGGAACGCACCTATCGGTCATTTCACTACTGATGTGGAAATTTTCGTACTAACCGGCGTACTTTGCCAAGGTGGGTTTAAACTCCGCAATCTCAGCCACTCTTTCATCCCTGCTGGTATACCTACTGGCCCATGGAAAACCGAAGAAGATACCATTATCTTATGGATGCCAGATGCCACTCCCACTTACATAACAGAAGACTACACCAGCCTTGAGCAAACAAAAGAAAATTCTGTATATCATCCGAATATGCAGACCCATGAACGGATGACTGAGTATATTCCCTTGCAAGAACTTCACGCCATGAAATGGGAAAACACAACCTTCCTACCTCCTGGTTCAGCACGTAAAAGCCTGTACACCAATAAAAAAACCGGACGCGCCACATGGATTCTTGGTTTAGTACCCATGTGGTTAGAAGGTAACTTCTCTGAAAGTCATCCCACCACAGAGGAAGCATATCTGATTAGCGGAAATTTACAAGGATATTGGTCTATGAGTAATGACCCCTTCAATAAACGCTATGCAGAAATGTGTAAAGATGGCTATTGCTGGCGACCTGCACACATTCCCCACGGACCATTTTCGACAGAAAGCGGCGCACTACTTTTATTTCGTACTCTTGATCAGCTAAATTGTTACTGGACATTGACTTAAATTTAACACAATTTAACTCCCTACTGACCACAGAGAATACTCCCCTGATCCATACTGAATTTAAGCCAACCTTCTTTTAACTTCTTCCGCTAAATCTGCCAAAGCCACCTCTATTTGCTCACCTGATTTCAAATCCTTCAATGATGATTTTTGTGCTGCGGCTTCATCCGCACCAATAATTACACAAAATTGAATTCCTTGCTTATCTGCGGCTTGAAATTGTTTACCCAAAGGACGTTTTTCAAAATTAGTTACAACATTAATTCCCGCTTGTCTTAATTGCTGTGATACCTTTAAATAAACAGGCATCAAATCTTCCTGCATATTCACTACCACCACCTGGGTAGGGGTCGCAGATAAAGTATTCAGAATACCCGCTTTTAACAACCGACTAATTAAGCGAGTTAATCCAATAGAAATACCCACACCAGGCATTTTTTCACCTAAAAACATTCCCACTAATTCTTCATATCTACCCCCAGAACATATACTACCCAAGGCTTCATGTCCGATTAAAGTAGTTTCGTAAACTGTGCCAGTATAATAATTTAAACCACGAGCAATAGATAAATCAATACAAAACCGTTTGTCAGCAACCCCTAAATCTCTCACTCCATTAATTACAGCTTCTAATTCACTAACTCCCAAATTAAATTCCTCAGCTTCTGGGAAATTCTGCGCGAGGTGTTTGAGTTTATCTAAAACATCATCAACACTACCATCAATTTTAATAAATTCAATAATTTTCTCAGTTTGTTCTGTTGAAATACCTTCTTTTTCTAACTCTGATTTAACCTTAGCTTCTCCAATTTTTTCCAAATTATCAATAATGCCAATACAGGCTTTAATTTGGTTTTCCGCAACTCCCACAGACTGAAAAAACCCTGTCAGAATTTTCCGGTTATTGATACGAATGACAAAATCACCAATGTTAATAGCTTCAAATATCTCAGTGATAATTGCCGGCATTTGGGCATCATATAACAAACTCAGTTTACCACGAGCCACCACATCAATATCACATTGCCGAAATTGCCGAAACCTCCCATCTTTTGCCCGTTCACCGCGAAAAACCATATCCATTTGATAACGAGCAAAAGGAAAAGTCAACTCATTTAAATGACGTGCAATATAAGCCGCAAAAGGAACAGTTTGATCAAACTTTAAAGCCCTCGCTTCCGAACCAGTTTCGCCAGATTTATCCTTTTCTGCTTGGCGATTTGGTGGTAAAATCGGGTCAATACCATATATTATATTATCCCCCTGATTTCCCTTAGCTTGTAGCACTTCCAACCTTTCTACCGCGGGAGTTTCAATCGGTGTAAAGCCATAGCTTTCAAAAACACGACGTATTATATCTATTAAATATACTTCTAGACGCTTTTCGCTAGGCAGAAATTCGGGAAACCCGCTAGGGTTAGAAAAGTTAATTTTGTCACTTTTTGCCATGCCCATACCTGATCAAGTTGAAATTTCGGATATATTGTCATCCTACATTAAACAACTTGGGGAATTACAGGCAAGATTGATAGTGAGAATTGAAAGCAGGAGATATCCGACTTATTTATAAAGTTTGGGTAAAGTTATTGTTGGTTGCAACCTTAGGACTTACGCAAAACATAACGAAAGTAGGGGTAATTCATGAATTATCCCTACGCAATAATCAGGTTTTTGGTTACATTGTGTCTACAATGGCAATTATACTAAGATAGTAAAGATAAATACATAAAATCTAACTTGATATCATCAGCTTACTTAAACTTTCATGTTGATTCAGAACGAAAAGAATATAAGCAAATAGATGTCTGATAGTTGTGAAAGTGAGCAGTTTTGGATAATGTAAATACCTGGCAGAATCATTAGCACAGTTCGCACTTAGTAGATTCAGGTAACAGATCACTTAGATACTTAGTCTTTATTAAGACCATAAAAAATTCATATCAACAAGCAAGAGAAACAGTATTTTTACCCTATTAGCCGTTTATTACCAGTGTAATGTTCACTTAGGATTTGTAAAATTTATATGTGGAATCTTGACAAAATAAGTAGAAATAATTGATACTTAATAGATATCACTGATATCAGACAGCAACGCTAATATTGAACAATCGCTCAACCCATTCATGTTGTTTTTCTTTAAAAATCCTTTGGTGAGAATTACCTAAAACAAAAGGTATTTCCCATAGTTTTATTTAAACAGCACGCTTAAACGCTACTGTAACAGAAGAATCAACGTATCGTGCTTGGCTAAACTGAGTCAGCTTGCGAAGGGGTAACACATCTAACACTGTCATTAAAGTAAGAAGTGAAGTCTGGACTTGTACAGATTTTAGACAGCATAAACCCAGTTAGTTATATCAACTGATTTATTTCATTTACATAATTAATCAAGTTCTATACCAAATCACTCAGGAACACGACAAATGAGGCAAAATATTAAATCTGCTTTTCAAAACCTGGCTACAATCGCAATAACTCTATCTGGAGTTATGACTGCTGTCGGTATTACTCTGTCAGCACAATCAGCCCAAGCACTTAATTTTACACTTGCTCCTAGTGATTTTACCATTACACAAGGTATAGGTAATAACAGTGCGTCTTCAGCTATAGCAATCAACACATCTGCTCCGGCAAATGGATTCGGTAATATATTTAATAGCAATTTTCTGCTTTTAGGTGCGAATACTACTGACCCAAACATACCTAATGACTCGCTTAGAAATAATAATAGTGAAGCTACTTCAATTCCTTTTGTTATTACCTCAACTGATGCTGCTCAACCAATTACAATGACCTTTAATTGGGCATTTAATGGTAACTCCTTGGGAGGATTTAATGACAAGGATAACTTCAATATTGCGCTCATTAAAACTGACCTATCAGATGGCGCACAACTTTTTGAGAGAACTGTAGATACAAGTGACGCTATTCCTGGTTATGGTTTTGGAATTAACGACTTAGGAACTGTTATTACTGCAAACTCTTTATCAGCAGGAAATTATCAAATAGTTATCTCTTTGAATGAAAATGGCAATACAAGAAGTTCCGCAGCTGGTTTCAACAACATTATCCTTTCTACTCCTACTGTTCCCTTTGGATTTTCCACAAATGCGAGTTTGCTAGTATTTGGTGGTGTATTTTATGGTATGAATAAACTCAGAAAAAACATGGCAGTAAAAAAGTCTCAGGCGTAAAGATAGAAAACAATACTCCTGCATTTAGTTTTATCCCCCAACACTTCAATAAATTGGGGGATAGGTTCTCAATATTTTGTTGGCAAAATTTTTGATTTTACTCAGTAAAAGTCCTAGCCAATCTGGCTGGGAAATTTTATATTAACTTACCCGTTCTTCTTGAATGAGAGTGCGTTGGTAGACTTGATCATTTTTAAACCAATGCCAAGTGCGAGCGCGATAATTATTATCTGGACTAATTTGAATCATTTCATATAAATACATATCTGGAAATTGTTTATAACCGAACCACAAAATAACAGTGGAATCATCAACTTCCCAGGCTTTACCTTGAATACGTTCGGTGTCAAACCAAAGTTTTTTATCTTGATACGTACCTGGAAATTGATGTTCTTCCTGTTTACCATTAGCCCAGGTATAACGATTGATTTGATAGTAAGAATATTCGCTGTTTTCAGGAAACTGACAACTTAAATGAGATTGATGACTGTCAAGAACGTTTCCTGTTGTATCAACTAAGGTATAAGTTCCTTCCCATTCACCTTCATGACGGGCTAAAACAGGCATTTCTAGACGAATATTAGACATAATATATTTGGTAATTGGTAATCAGTAATCAGTAATTGGTAATTGGTAATTGGTGAAAACTCTTACCCAGTCCCCTATTCTCCATCATTAAACCACCAAGGGTTTTTATTAGTGTTAGTTTTAATTAAAAAAGCTTTTTTTCGCATAAAGCGTTTCAACCCGGCTGCACCCATGCGCGAACCTCCCAAACCAGAAAATTTAAAGGAGTTTTTCTCTCCCTCATGCATCATAGCAGTTAAACCAGCATCATTAATGCTAATAGCACCTACATCTATTTGCATACCAACTTCTAATGCTAACTCCTCTGATTCAGCAAATATAGCAGCACTCAATCCATAAATAGAATCATTGGCTAAATCTATTGCTTTTTCTACTGTAGAAAAAGGCATGACTGGCATAATAGGACCAAAAGTTTCTTCAGTCATCACTTTCATGGAATGGTCAACTTCAGTTAGAACTGTGGGACGACACCACCAACCTCCACCTAATTTTTCAACTTTACCACCACAATGAATTACTGCACCTTTTGATATGGCATCTTGCAGGTGTTCATTAATAATTGCTGCTTGATTTTCGGAAATTATTGGACCTAATTCTCCACTTTCAACAGCAGGATAAGCGAGTTGTACGCGAGAGGATTTAGCTACTAATTGATGATAAAATTCTGCAAATATAGATTCAGCCACATAGATTCTTTCAATTGATAAGCATGACTGTCCAGAGTTAACAACAGAAGCCCATAAAATTGCTGAAGTCGCTAAATCTAAATCTGCTGATTCTAAAACAATTGCTGGATCTTTTCCACCTAATTCTAAGAAAGCAGGAATAAAGTTTCTGGCTGCTGCTTCTGCAACTACACGACCTGTTTCTACACTGCCTGTAAAGCATACTAAATCTACATCTTCTATTAAAGCTGCACCTGTTTGTCCTGCACCTTCAACAAAATTTAAGACATCACGTAATTTAGGAATAGTATTTAATGTTGTTATTAAAGGTGCAACAAAACGAGGAGTTATTTCACTAGGTTTAACGATGACAGCACAACCTGCTAATAAAGCGGGAATTGTATCAATCGTAGATAACAATAGGGGAAAATTCCAAGGACTAATGACACCGACTAGGGGGTAAGGAACAGCAGTTTGTTGTAAAGCAATAAAGGGAATAGATGTATTTTTTGCAGTTTCTTGTAGTATTTGAGGTGCTAAATTACACCATCTATCAATACTATGTAAAAAAGAGTCTATTTCTAAGACTGATGTTGATAATCTACCAGTATCATTTACTAATGCGTCCGTTAGCTGTTGGCGATTAGCTAATATAGCTTGTTTCCACTGTTGTATGGCCTCAATTCTACCTTCTATACCGATTTCTTGCCAATGAATTTGTCCCCTGCGGAGACGGTGACATTGCTGTGAAAGCAACTTCGGGGGTGGAGGGATAATGACGTAATCAAATTTACCTGTGCGGGGGTTACGGACTTCTATTGGTTTTGTCATTAGGAACACTTAACTCTTGACAGGGAATTAGTTATGGTTCAAATTATCCCTAATTTTGTGAGTCGTTCAATAGTTTCTTGCTGTGTTTGGATGAAATGTTTACGGTCTATTGTCCCATTAAGCATAGTATTAGGGGGATAGAAATGTGATTGACTGTAACTTTCGGCGTAAAGTTCAAAGCGTTGACGGGAGAGTAGATTATTTAACCCTGGTCGAGTGCGATCGCTCCTTAATCCTGCTAAATTAATTTCAGTGAATGCTGCCATACTTTCACCTGCCCCTGTTTCTGTCAATACAATACCCCGATAATCAATCACTTTAGAACCACCATCTACAGAAGCCGCAGGGATAGAACTATTAACTATACCGGCTGTATTAGCTGAGATTACATAAACCATATTTTCTACAGCGCGAGTGATTTTAGCAGCATCTTTGGGTGTGAGATTTTTACTATAAACTTCTGATGTCGGATGTAATAAAATTTCTGCCCCACGCATGGCTAAACAACGGGCAACTTCTGGATATAAAATTTCTTCAGATGCTAAAGCCGCCAAATTGCCAATTTCTGTTTTAGCAACCGGAAAAACACCCTCTAACCCGTAGCAGTCAAGGTATTTATCCCAGACATCATGAGGTGTGGGGGCAAACATTGAATTTAACCGTCGATAGCGTAAAATAATAGATCCAGAAGGATCAATAATAAAACAAGCTTGAAAATATAAACCTGGAAAATTTGGATCTAATTCGTAAGCGTTACCCGCTAAAAATATTTTATGTTTTTGGGCAATTTTACCAAGTGCTTCATATTCAGCCCCTGACATTTCTAAACAAGCTTTTTGAGTCCATACTTCTATAGATTCTCCCATTGGAAAACCTGTGAGAAAATATTCAGGAAGAACAATTAAACGACAGTCAAAACCAATAAAAGCCAGACTAGCCGCAATTTGTTTTTCTAAGCGATGAATGGTATTTTGAATTATTAACCGGGCTTCAGTTGGACTTGCTTGATTGACTGCATGACAAGTTACTTGTAATGCTAAAGCGCGAAATGAATCGAGGGAATGGGTGTGATTTTCCATATACTTTGTGATGTTAAATTCTGAGGATATGGCAATCCATCAGAATTAATGTTGAAACTGCGATAAATTAGTAGCTTATTATAACTTTATGCAAAAGCTACTTTCAACCATTTTACCTCCTCACTTCTTCTTTCTATCTCCTGACTACTGAATTATTACTAACTTATTAATAGTTATTACAAATATTGCTCTGGAACATAATAATTTTGCCGCAAACGGCACCATGATCATAAAATTATTTTGTGATCATTGACAACTTGTTTCTATGGATAAGCAACCATGAATTTAAATTTACCTATCCTTAACCAACTCTCCAATTGCAAAAACTTACTCATAGCGGGAATGGGAGGTGGCTTTGATATTTTTTGTGGCTTACCCATTTACTTTGAGTTGCGACGGTTGGGACTAAAAGTACATCTTGCTAATCTTACTTTCTCTAATATTGTATTTTCAAAATCTGCCAAAATTGAACGGACGATACCATTAACAGAAACATTGGTAGGTATCACCTGTGAGACAGAGGAATTACCCGTTTATTTTCCTGAACTTTATTTAGCGCAGTGGTTTAAAAAAGAATTTGATGAAACAGTGACCTTATGGTGTTTCAAAAAAACAGGTGTGTTACCTTTGTTAGCTAACTATAACCAACTAATTGAACACCTATCTATTGATGGTATTTTGTTAATTGATGGTGGAGTTGATAGTTTAGCACGGGGTGATGAAGCCGAGATGGGAACTGTAACGGAAGATGCTGTTTCCATAGCAGCAGTGAGCAAACTAACTCAAGTACCTTTACGGTTAATAGGATGCTTAGGTATGGGTGCAGAAAGAGATATTAGTCATGCCCATATTTTAGAAAATATAGCGTTTTTAGCTAATTCAGGTGGTTTTTTGGGTTCATGTTCCCTACTAAAACAAATGCAATCTTATCAAAATTATGAAAAAGCTTTGTTATATGTTCAAAGTTTCCCACAGCAAGAACCTAGTATTATTAACTCATCTATTATATCCTCAGTCCAAGGAAATTTTGGAGATTATCACCTGACATCGAGAACCAAAGGTAGTAAACTATGGATTTCACCCTTGATGTCGATATATTGGTTTTTTGAATTATCTGTAGTTGCTGAACAAAATTTGTTTTTGTCTCAACTGTTTTTAACTGAGACATTAGCAGATGTACTTCAGGAAATGCTAAAAATAATGCAAAACAGACCGCGACGAATAGCTGATAAAATACCTTTATCTTAATTATTGTTTTTATGTCTACTTCCCAAAAATTGCGGGAATTACTCGCACGTCCTGAAATTATCGTTATACCGGGTGTTTATGACTGTTTGAGTGCAAAACTTGTAGAACAAGCAGGTTTTGATGTGGCTGCTACCAGTGGCTTTGGTATCGCTGCTTCTACCCTGGGTTTACCGGATTACGGTTTTCTCACGGCTACGGAAATGCTATACAGTGTGGGGCGGATAGCTCAATCAATAAATATACCCTTAATTGCCGATTGTGATACTGGTTACGGTAACGCTTTAAATGTCATGCGGACGGTAAAAGATGCGGTACAAATTGGGTTAGCGGGGATAATTTTGGAAGACCAAGAATGGCCGAAAAAGTGCGGACATTTTGAAGGGAAGCGAGTTATACACATGAATGAACACGCTGGTAAAATTCGTGCAGCGGTAGAAGCCCGTGGTGATAGTAGTTTAGTAATTATAGCTCGTACTGATGCCCGCGCACCTCTGGGTTTAGAAGAAGCTATTAGACGGGGACAAGCTTATATGAATGCGGGTGCAGATATGTTGTTTGTGGAAGCACCCCAATCTGTAGCAGAATTGCAAACGATAGCCGCAGCTTTTCCTAATATACCGTTGGTAGCAAATATTGTTGAAGGTGGGAAAACTCCCGCAATTTCTCCAGCAGAATTACAAAATTTGGGCTTTAAAATTGTTTTTTTCCCCCTCACCGCACTCATGGCTGTCACTGAGGTAATGAGTGCTTGTTTTCGTCATCTCAAAGAACAGGAAACTACCAATAATTTACCAAATTTGATGAGTTTTCAAGATTTTCAAGAACTCATGAAAGTTCCTCAATATCTGCAAATTGAACGCCAATATCAGAATTAAATTACTCTAGACACTCAGCTATTAGATGCCAATGGATGAGATATCTCCATCTTGCAAATATCTAAAAGATGTCTAATCAAAAACTGCCAATGACTATAGAGCAGATTGCACATCAATGAGGTATAGAATCTAAACTGAAACCTAGTAGTCTGTCAAGAACTCATTGACGCGTAAATGAATCTTGAACTTTTTCTTCTTCCTTCTTCCTTCGCGCTCTTTGCGTCCTATCCCTACGGGACACTACGTGAACGCGGTTCGTTTCTCTATCCGTCAAAATTAATTTGACAGACTACTAGACAGCAAGAGAGTTTCACTCCTGACTCCTGCTGTAAATTACCCGTGATAACGTTTAAGCGAACCATCAGCATATAGTTCTAGTGGCACTAACTCAGTTTTGCCATTAACTTTTACTTGAGAGTAAACTACTTTGATCAATGGAGCGTGATTTTCGTTGTAACGTAAAGACATAACACATCCTCGCTTTTAAGTTACAAATTTTACTGGCGATGAGAATTATTTGTATATATAATTTAAAAAATTTGATTTTGAGTGTATCACCTTGAAGAGTTGTTTTTTTCTTCTCCTGCTTTAGTAATAACAAAAAAAAGCTGAAGATAGGGTAAAATTTGTGCTAAACAGATGAAGATTTGAAGAAATAATTCAAGTAGATTTTGAGTAAATATTCTTAAATATAATTACTGAAGCCATATTTTAGTTGACATTTTAGTTGTAAATTAAAAAAATATAAACAAACACTAAAGCTGATGAGTAAATTCCTCATCCCTATCATTTGATTTTCTCCACCGCTACAGGGTTAAATTTGCCAATTTCCAACCAACTTATGAAAACACCCACAGTATTGAGAACTCGGCTGGATGTCTACTATCAGCAAATCAAGACAATTATTCTATCTCGCCAAAATCCTATCACTGGGTTGCTGCCAGCAAGTACAGCAGTTACCGCTCATGGTGATTATACAGATGCTTGGGTGCGAGATAATGTTTATAGTATTTTAGCAGTTTGGGGATTAGCTGTTGCCTATCGCAAGTTAGACAATGATGAGGGAAGAACTTACGAATTAGAACACAGCGTAGTCAAGTTGATGCGTGGCTTACTTTTTGCCATGATGCGACAGGCGCAGAAAGTAGAGACATTTAAGCATTCTCAATCTTTACTAGATGGGCTGCACGCCAAATACAACACAGCGACGGGTGATATTGTTGTTGGGGATGACGAATGGGGACATTTGCAAATTGATGCCACATCAATATTTTTATTGATGTTAGCGCAAATGACTGCTGGCGGTTTGTCAATTGTTTATACACTGGATGAAGTCAATTTCGTTCAAAATTTGGTTTATTATATTGGACGCGCCTATCGCACTCCTGATTTTGGTATATGGGAAAGAGGTAATAAAATTAATCATGGTAGTGCTGAATTAAATGCCAGTTCCATAGGTATGGCAAAAGCAGCTTTAGAAGCTATGAACGGGCTGAATTTATTTGGTATACATGGAAGTCAAAATTCCATCATTCATGTATTACCAGATGAAATCGCCAGGGCGAGAATTACATTAGAATCTTTATTACCAAGAGAATCAGGTTCTAAAGAAGTTGATGCAGCACTGTTGAGTATTATTAGTTATCCTGCGTTTGCAGTAGAAGATGTGAAGTTGAGAGAGTCTTCTGGGGAGACATTGCGCGATCGCACCTTCAACAAAATTATCACAAAACTGGCAGGTAAATACGGGTGTAAAAGATTTCTCCGCGATGGACACCAAACCGTTTTAGAAGATCCCCACCGCTTACATTACGAACCTGGAGAACTCAAGCAATTTGAGAACATCGAATGTGAATGGCCATTATTTTTCACCTATTTAGTTCTTGATGGACTATTTCGCGGTGAACAAGAACAAGTTAAAAAATATCAAACACTATTAGAATCCTTGCTAGTAGAAATTGATGGCATAAAATTATTACCAGAACTGTATTATGTCCCGGCTGAAAACGTCGAAGCCGAAAAACTAGCACCACAAACTCAAAACCGTTTACCTAACGAAAACATCCCCTTAGTGTGGGCGCAAAGTTTATATTTACTTGGTCAAATGTTGAGTGAAGGATTACTAGCCATTGGTGAAATTGATCCTTTAGGCAGACATTTATGCGTAAACAGAAAACGCAAATCATTAATACAAATTGCCTTATTAGCGGAAGATGAAGAATTACAAGCAAAACTAGAAGTTCACGGAATTGAAACTCAAACTCCTACCCAAATCGAACCAATTCAAGTTAGAAAAGCAGGCGATCTTTCCCAAATTTATACACAAATTGGTCGTAATGATAAATTGGGTTTAACAGGTCGTCCAATTCGGCGGTTAAGGAGTTTAACAACATCAAGAATTTTTAGAATTTGTGGTGAAACAGTCGTATTTTTGCCATCTTTTCTAGATTCACAGCAGTTTTACTTAACCCTAGATTACCATTTTCTAGTAGATCAACTCAGAAGTGAATTAGCCTATATCGAAAAATATTGGAGTGACTTAGGTCGTCCAACACTCACCTTAATGTTAACTCACACCATGTTAGAAATTGGTTCCCAGGCATTATTAGAATTGATGCAAGAACTGAAAGATGGGATTTGTAACGGTGTGCAAGTAAAACTAGGGCGACTAAATCAATTAATGCTAACAGCAGGAATTCAAACAATTGACTTTCTTCCCGATGGAGAATTTGCACAATCACCTGTTAAGGATGCTGGTATACGTTGCCATTACTTAGCTTATCATCCTGAAAAAAATTGGCGGTTAGGACATACCCAAGAATTCCAAATGGAATGTGAAACCAACTTGGGAGAATTACTCAGACATTTGCGGATATCAGAAAATATATATGAGCAAATTGAACTACTGCAAACCTTAAAAAGATTACAGGGATTAGAATTTGACACAGGATATGGAGGCCCAGGACATCCTGTAACAGTAGCAGACTTATTAGATGAAGTTTACACAAAAGCCGGGGATTTGGGTATTTGGGCAGTAGTGCGTCGCGCTGCTGGTTTACGCCAAATGGTGGATATTGGCTTATCTGATGCCATCACCAGTATAGTGGTACGAGGTAAACAGATTGCAGTGGGTAGAGCTTACAGTGAAGCTTCCCTGATTGTTTTACCCATGTCCCATAATGAAATTGCCGAAAAAATTAATAACTTCTGTCGTGAGGATATACGCGATCGCGTCTTGACACAAGAAATTTTAATTTATTTGGGAGTATTAATCAAATCAGAACCAGAATTATTTCAAGGATTACTAACCCTCAGAGTCGGCTATCTAATTCTATTAATTACCAGCGAACTAGCTCAAGAACTGCGCGTTACACAAGACGAAGCCTATGATTACTTAATGCAGCTTTCACCGTTTGAAGTCAAAAACCGCCTCCATCAAGTATTAACAGGATATACAGGAGTAAGTGGTTTATTACGTCAACAAGAATTACTGCACGTCAAGCAAAAAGAAAGTGATATTGCTTGGGTAGTGCTACCAGCAATTAACAAAGAAATTGAAACTCCTACTGAAAATTGGCGCAGATTCCGTCAAGCAGAAGGCGCACTCAACCGAGTTCCTAAAGACTTCTTTAAACAAGTTTGGCTACTAATGCAACATTGCAAAGGTCTAGTAATTGGCGATAAACTAGAAAGACGCAATCGCTTAGATAGTGAAATAATGCTCTCAGAAATGACAGCAGGAGAAAGAAACTTTGCCTTATTAGTAGAGCATTTGCTCAATAAAATTGAAGCGCCAGAATACCGCCAAGTTAACGTAGAAGCCTTAATGGAACTAGCAGCAATAGCCGCTAATAACCCCAACTTGCAAATTGAAGAGTATGTAGTTTTAGATGTATTAATCGGTCATGCTGTGCGGTTAAATTGGCTAGATAATCATCCCCATCGCATTCATAATTATGATGAAGATAAAGGTTTAGCATGGCCACATTTTTATAACACCTCCCCTCAAGATTCAGCTAACTATATTTTGAAAGCATTTAGATACTTGATAGAGTTTGGAGAAGAGGTTTAAACGCAGAGGAACACAGAGGTTAACGCGGAGGAACACAGAGAATGAGTTGACTGGGTTGATTATTGGTTCTTCGATGAGGATACACACTGCATTGGGACCAGGCTTGTTAGAGTCAGCCTATGAGGAATGTTTAGACTATGAACTCAAAAAAGCCAATCTCAAAGATGGCATTAAACGAGTAGCTAACAACCTCTAACTCCGCGTTCCTCCGCGTTAACCTCCGCGTTCCTCTGCGTTAAAAAAATTCTCTACTTCATAGAAACAGCATCAACATCAACAGTATTATCTGTAGAATCACTAACGCTAGGTTCTACATTACCTTTTTTCGCTTTCCAACCATCAATTACTAATCCAGAAACTTCCGAAACTAACAATGTCAAAAGCAAAAGATCATCAATTTGTCCAACCACTGGTATAAAATCTGGAGCAATATCAATGGGACTGAGAAGATAAGCTATTGTGCCAAGAATTACCCACCAACGGTATTTAGGATTACGCAGTACATTACGATACCAGGTGTACAGCGATTGAATTGAGAAGTTCATATTTTTAACCTCTAGTTAATTCTAATTTTGCCAAATCATCCTCTAAACTCCCGGTGGGAATAACCGTCCTATTGTGTATAGATGATGGTAATTGTCATGCTTGGTTAACTGTTGGTCTAGCGATAAAGTAAGTGAGTGTGGTAATGGTGCATTAATCTTTAGAATTAAAATGCTTTGCCATTGTTGCGCTAGTAATGGAGGGAGGAAACCTACACAGTGGATATTTTAGATTTGTTTCATAAGGGTGGCCCAGCAATGTGGCCTCTACTGGTGCTATCAGTCCTGTCTTTAAGTGTCATTTTTGAACGTCTTTGGTTTTGGTTGCGAATTTTAACGCAAGAAAAGGAAATAGTTGAGCGTGTCCTTGATGCTGCTAGTGAAGATTGGGACATAGCTACGGAAATAGCTCAAAAAGCTGTAGACCAACCGATTGGACGTTTTCTTTATGCTCCCCTACGTTTGCAAAAAAGCGACGCGGAAACCTTTAGACTAGCTCTGGAGTCAACAGCCGCTGAAGAGGTAGCGGGAATGCGACGGGGTGAAAAGCTTTTAGAACTAGTGATTGCTCTCTCTCCGCTATTAGGATTGTTGGGTACGGTTTTAGGTTTGATTCAGTCTTTGCGTTCAATTCGCATTGGTGATTTAGGTACTGAATCTACGGCAGGTGTGACTACTGGGATTGGAGAATCTCTAATTAGTACGGCTGCTGGTTTAATAGTTGCGATCGCTAGTTTAGTATTCTATCGTCTGTTTCAAGGTTTTGTTGTTAACCAAGTCAAAGTTTTTAATAAAGCCGGCAATGATTTAGAGTTACTTTACCGTCAGTCTCCACCTGACCCCAATAAAAGTACATCAACAACAAGGGAATATACCCCAGAAAGCTTTAGTTCACCCCGGAAACGCCGTAAAAATAACTTGAATACAACCCCAGAACCTTCTGTAGAGGAAACAGCCCCAAATCTCCATCCTAACTCGGCACAAGAGCTAGAAAATGAAAGTTAACCTACATACTCCCATTGAAGAAGTCCAAATTCAAATCATCCCCTTAATTGATGTCGTTTTTTGTATCCTGACTTTTTTTCTGTTAGCAGCGTTGCAATTTACTCGGCAACAAGCAATTAATGTTGATTTACCCAAAGCCAGCACAGGTACAACTTCTGCTGCTAGTTTACAGAAAGACATATTGCCTGTCACTATTGATGCTGTTGGTCAAATTTACATCGAAAAAGAACCTATCCAACGTGAGCAATTGGAAGCACGATTACAACAGTATGTCCAAGCAAATCCTAATGGGACTTTGGTGCTGAATGCATCACGGACATCAACTTATAACGATGTCATTCAAACCTTAGATCTACTCAGACAAGTAGGTGGAAATCGTGTGTCTTTGGGAATTATTCCCGGTCCATCTCAACCACTCACAAATTCTCCCAACTTTTCTACCACCCCGATTGCTCCCATACCTAATACTGTGCCAATTCCAGGGAGTGATCCACAAAATAATTTTAACCCTTCTCTACCCTCAGCCCCAAATCCATTTCCTGCTCCTGGGCAAGGTATCAATCCTAATTCACCAATCGTTCCCAATGACAGCTTAAATCCAGTTCCTGTAGCGCCAGAAAACAACAATTCCGCACCTAAAAGGTAAACCAAATTGTGTAAAATTTTATAGTTTAAAATTCCCCCAAACCTGTTTTCTGAACATCGGCAAGGGGGAATTTTATTTTTACTAATATCACGAAAAATTAGATAAACCTAAAGATATCTAAAATAAATGAAGGTTAGACAAAAAAACTCTGCTAATTTATAAATAATTGGTTAAGCTACAAAGATTTTTTGATCAACCTCCTTCGGGAAAGGCAAGAGGGGAGAGGCAACAGGCAATAGTTTAGATCCTTGGTTGAGTTCTGAGTGATTGACTCTTCCTACTTCTATTGCTGGCTGGCTTAAATTCCCCATCACACGCTTTCTAATATTGCCTTTCGCCTTTTTCCTTGAGCCTTTGCCTTATCAATAGACCAAGTAAATTATCGCCAATCGCCATTTACGTTTCAAGGGTTGCGGCAATGAATATTGTGACACTGTTAATTGTTTGGATAGTCACGTCTATCAGCTTGTGGATTATTAGTAAATTACCTTTGGGAGTTGAAATTGATACTCCAGGTAAAACAGTTTTTTCCGCAGCAGTGCTTGGTATTATCACAGCATTAGTTAGACCAATTTTAGGCTTCGTATTTACGATACCAAATTTAGTCACCTTTGACTTATTATCTGGTATCTTTACATTCATGATTGCTGTTGTTTGTTTTAGTATTGCTGCCTGGTTAGTAGAGGGTTTCCGCCTACGTTATGGTATTTGGAGTGCTGTTTTAGGAGCGTTTACACTCACTGTTATCAACAACTTAATCTACAAATTACTTGGTGTGTAAATAATTAGGAATTTATAATAGTGCATGAGGCACTATTACAAATTTCTAGTTATTCGTTGTTACTAGGAGGAGCTACTGGGGCAGTCGATTTTTGTTGACGCTGATCGCGTTTTTTCCGATCGGCTGCCAGCATATCTGCCATCACTATCAGTGCTTGTGCCATTTTATCTAGGTTAGAGCGATATAACTCTAAATCCTTGGTAAGTTTTTCTTCAGATAAATGTAAACCCAAAGCGATCGCTTTTAGTGCCTCATTACGTTGCTTCTCATCTTTGACAAGTTCAGGATCTACCATTTCTAATAATGAGAACAGACCAATGGCAAACAAGCGGCTGTATTTAAATTCACCATTGTTAGCGATCGCTTGCAGTTGTGCTTGCAAATCACCATCTTGATCTAAATGAGTAGTTTGACTCAACCACGAAATTAAATCTTTAGTTGGCAAACTTTGAGCTACAACTTGTAATCTAGCTGCATCTTGCCGATAGCGTTGTGGATCTTGCTCTACAGCCTGAATTATGGCGTTAAAAATAGATGCTTGATCTTGTTCTGGTTGATAGCCTTGCATAAAGCGGTCAAATGCTGTAACTACGCCTAATGCATAAATTGAATTGTAGCTAAAATCCACATTTACCGACAATAGGTGCATTTCCACCATCAACTCCTCCACTACCCGGCGGTAAATAGTGTTGATTGGGCGGGTATGAAGATTATAGAAAGTTCGCTTTGTATCAGAGACTGTACGGACGTTATTCACAAAGAAAATGTTAAGGGCGACGTATTCTTATTTTCTCGTTTAAAGGCTACTTTGCCAAGTTATGTTAAGAAGACAGCAGGCCAAATTCCCCACAAAAGAGGTAGGGTATAGGGTGGGAAGCATCAATAGCTTACAAAAAAATTGGTAATTCGTGATAGTGCCTCCGCTTCATCAAGCCCTAATTACTACCCTGTTAACTGTTCAGAGTTTGCTGTCACCGCTCACCTATCACCTGCTATAGTCTCTGGAGTATGTTGGTGAACTTGGTCGAAACTGTTATTTTCTCTAGTAACTGAATTGGGGAAAATAGCCTCTAATGCTTCTGTTTCAGTTTCAAAGATTTCAAATACTGTATCCATCATTGTCACTTCAAACACAAGTTTGGCATCTGGATGGACATTGCAAATGCGGAAACTACCCTTAGCTTTATCTGCATCACGCATTCCAGCGACCAAAGAGGTGAGACCAGAACTATCAATAAAATCTACTTCTCCCAAGTTCACCACTACATTACGACTCAATTTAGAAATAGACTCTTGTAACTTCAGACGAAATTGCCAAGCAGTGGTGATGTCTAGACGATCTGTTGGTTTCAAGACAATCACCGTATTACCGTCTTGGGTTGTATGGGTTTTTTGGTCTATATTCACTGTATTCTCCGTGATATTGCCCTGAAGATGAATCAGTGAGCTAAAAAACTTGCTGTTCTAGCAATCTTTACATTTCACCATTGCTGGTATTTTTTTCATCCATAATTCTGAAGAAGTTAATTCACTCACGAGTTAGTAGGATGTTTTTGATCTGACGCTGAAAATGAGCAAGCTCTAGCTACAGTTGCAAAAATTTTGCTAAATGTTTGTATTTTAGTAGTTTAACTCACTAAAACAGTGCTGAGTATCTAGATTCTGAGTGCTGAGTAAAGAAGAGGACAAAATAATGACTGGAGATGCCAACTTTTCACCACAAAACTCCTCATCTACTTCCTCTAAATAGAATTTTACTCAGCCTCAAATACTTGATTAATGTTGATTTATTTGCCAGTTGATCCAATCTTGAGGTTTAAGGAAAGTTTCATACAATTCAGATTCAGGAGTATTTGGTTCTGGTTTGTAGCCGTATTCCCAACGCACTAAAGGTGGTAGGGACATGAGAATTGATTCTGTCCGGCCATTTGTTTGCAGTCCAAAAATTGTACCCCGGTCATAAACCAAGTTAAATTCTACATATCGTCCTCGACGGTATAGTTGAAAATTCCGTTCGCGATCGCCATATTGTATCCCATGTCGCCGTTTGACAATGGGAACATAAGCTGGTACGAAAGCTCTGCCACAATCTTGAACCAAAGCAAACAACTCTTCCCAAGTGCGTGGTGCGATCGCTCCTACCTGGTTACTATAGGCAGCTGCTAACCCATTGGGATCTGGACCCCTATATATAGTCCCTTGACCATCTTGATAATCCAAAAATAGACCACCAACACCTCTAGTTTCATCCCGGTGCTTGAGGTAAAAATATTCATCACACCACCGTTTAAACACAGGATAATACTCTGGATGATGTTGATCACAAGCCTGTTTCAGAGTTTGATGGAAATGGGCTGCATCTTCAGCAAAGGGATAATAAGGTGTCAAATCAGCACCACCACCGAACCACCAAACTGGCCCTGCTTCAAAATAGCGGTAATTCAAGTGAACTGTAGGCACATAAGGATTACGAGGGTGTAACACCAGAGAAGTACCCGTGGCATAAAAACCGTGTCCCTTTGCTTCTGGGCGTTGGGCTAAAATCGACGGAGGGAGATGAGAACCCCACACCTCAGAAAAATTGACACCCGCTTGTTCAAAAATTGCGCCATCACGCAGTACACGCGATCGCCCCCCACCCCCTTCTGGACGCTGCCAACTATCTTCTTGAAACTTACCAACACCATCCAGTGCTTCCAAAGCCTGAGTAATTTCATCTTGCAGTTGCTGCATAAACTGACTGACTCTGGCTTGAGCATCAGGAGCCGGAAGAAAATTGGATGATTCTACTGCTAAAGTGGGGGTTTGCGAGTTGGTCAACATAGATTCCCGAACCTAAAATTACAATTTCTGTGAAAGCTACAAATTTTCATTTTAAAAATTTGTTGAAAATCAGCACCAAAAACTTGGATCGATTTACCAAAACTGCTTTTTCTTAGCGGTCAAAACCGATTGATTATCTTGACTAGAGTTTATTGTCCCTCAAATGCGTATAGACCTGTATATTCATTAAGTTTCTTTGCAATTATTGTGGAAACAATTCTGTAATGAATACCAGAACCTAGAGAATTAGTCTACAAAGCAGCCGATTTTCTGTATGGTATCTGTGGTGAGTAAAGAGGTCTATTACAATTTTCCCAGATGCCAGAGTAACCAGACAGATTGTAGCCAGGAGGATTAGGACAGTGCAAGGTTGGTTTTCCAAATTCATCAACCGCAAACGTCGTCGGTTTTGCGCCTCTCTAGTGCGGACGTATAGAGAAATCAGTTCTGCCTCTGTAGATGAACTGTGGCAAAAAGTAGTGGATTTAACAGATGTTTCCTGGCATCCACTACTTAAAAGTACCAATGTACCATTAGGATTAGTACCCAAGCCCGGATTGATTTTCCAAGCAGTAACACGCTTTTGGCCAATTCCCATCCAGATTTTTGTGGAAAAGGTAAATCCCAAAGAAATGCTGAGTATCCGTGTACTAGCAATTCCAGGCATTGAAGAGCGGGTCATTTACCAGGTGGAGTCAACGGTGTGTGGTAGTTATTTATCTTATTCTGTAACTTTACGTGGTTGGTTATCACCCCTAATTTGGTCATTATCTCGTCCCTATGCAGATCGGGTAGCACGTTCCCTCATTGAAGCCGTAGAAAAATCAGCATTACCGACAGTATCAGGAAAGAAAAAATCTTTGGATAATAGTTGTTTTGATTTTTAGGTCAATGATCAGGTGACAGGTGACAGGTGACAGTGAATAGGCAGGGGAGCAGGAAGAGATAAGAAGGTTAATAACCCAATGCCCAATGCCATATTTCTATGTCCCCAAGAAAGTTAAGATGCAAGTAGGTGAAAATGAAAATTTTTTAAGGTTTATTAAGGCGGCAACGGTATACACGCTATGTATCAAGTCCTAGATTCCCAGTCAGTTCTAGAAGTATTGCGACCAGTCGAAGATCCAGAGCTTCGCAAAAGTCTGGTAGAACTGAATATGATTCGCAATGTAAAAATTGACGGTGGCAAGGTTAGCTTTACTTTGGTGTTGACGACTCCCGCCTGTCCTTTACGGGAATTTATTGTTGAAGATTGTAAAAAAGCTGTTAACAAACTGCCAGGTGTGACAGATATCAGTGTAGAAGTAACAGCCGAAACACCCCAGCAAAAAAGCTTACCTGACCGCACAGGCGTTGATGGTGTAAAAAATATTATTGCTGTTTCCAGCGGCAAAGGTGGCGTTGGTAAAAGTACAGTAGCGGTAAATGTCGCTGTAGCTCTAGCACAAACAGGAGCAAAAGTAGGTTTGCTAGATGCTGATATTTACGGGCCTAATGATCCGACCATGCTAGGTTTAGCTAATGCTCAAATTACTGTTCGCTCCACAGATACAGGGGACATTCTCGAACCAGCATTTAATCATGGCGTTAAATTAGTTTCAATGGGCTTTTTGATTGACCGAGATCAGCCAGTTATTTGGCGCGGTCCCATGCTCAATGGCATAATCCGTCAGTTTTTGTATCAGGTGCAATGGGGAGAAATTGATTATTTAATTGTCGATATGCCACCAGGAACTGGAGATGCTCAGTTAACTTTAACCCAGGCTGTGCCAATGGCAGGGGCGGTAATTGTCACCACACCCCAAACTGTAGCCTTGTTGGACTCGCGCAAAGGTTTGCGGATGTTCCAGCAGCTAAATGTCCCAATATTGGGAATTGTGGAAAATATGAGCTATTTTATTCCTCCAGATCAACCAGATAAGCAATATGACATTTTTGGTTCCGGTGGAGGTTCAAAAACTGCCGCAGAATTAGGAGTACCACTATTAGGATGTGTACCTTTAGAAATTTCCACCAGAATTGGTGGTGATAGTGGTGTGCCAATAGTGGTTGCAGATCCAGATTCAGCTTCTGCCAAAGCCCTCCGTGCGATCGCTCTCGCTATTGCGGGTAAAGTATCAGTCGCTGCACTAACATAAGGGTTGGGTATTGGGTATTGGGTCTTGGGTCTTGGGAAAATTACTTCCCCATCCTCCCCATCCTCCCCATCCTCCCCAGTCCCCATTTAACGCTCAAGTTCCTCTTCGCACAATGTTGTTAAAATCTTCACTCCCCAAAATCCGCTGGCAATCTTGGGTTAAGCCGTGGCAGCAGGTAGACTGGATTTTATTTTGTCTGCCTGTTGCGGTCAGTATGTTTGGCGGTCTAATGATTCTGAGTACAGAACTCAAGCAACCAGTAACTGACTGGTGGTGGCACTGGCTGGTAGCTATCATTGGCTCAATCATCGCCCTGTTGTTAGCTCGTTATCACTACGAAAACCTGATGCGGTTTCACTGGATAACTTACGCGCTTACTAATTTCAGTTTGATGATTGTAATGATCGCTGGTACAAGTGCTAAAGGCGCACAGCGATGGATTAGTATTTTTGGCTTTAACGTCCAACCCTCGGAATTTGCCAAAATAGGTATGATCATTACCTTGGCAGCTTTGTTACATAGGCGAACTGCTTCTAGCTTAGAGAGCGTGTTCCGAGTCTTAGCTATCACTGCTATCCCTTGGGGATTAATATTTTTACAACCAGATTTGGCAACATCACTGGTATTTGGGGCGATCGTCTTAGGTATGCTTTTCTGGGCAAATGCTAATCCTGGCTGGTTGATTCTGTTGATTTCTCCCGTGGTCTCAGCCATTTTGTTTAGTATCCCTTGGCCTTTGTCAGAGCCAATAAAGTTGCTTAAAGAACTATCTTTTAGTCCCTTGGGTTTAGCTTGGGCTGGTGCGATGGGGATTGTGGGGTGGCAAACTCTACCTTGGCGACGATTTTATATTGGTGCGTTGCCTTTGTCCAGCGGAGCTATCGCCTCTTGGGCGCTGAATATGTTGGGTGGTGAATTAGGGGTTTTCGCGTGGAATCATGTATTAAAAGAATATCAAAAAGATAGGTTGAGTGTATTTATTAATCCAGAACATGATCCTCTAGGTGCTGGTTATCACCTGATTCAATCTCGCATTGCCATTGGTGCGGGAGAAGTTTGGGGATGGGGTTTGTTCAAAGGTCCGATGACTCAGTTAAATTTTGTACCTGAGCAGCATACGGATTTTATTTTCTCTGCTGTTGGTGAAGAATTCGGTTTTGTCGGTTGTTTAATAGTTTTATTTGTTTTCTGTTTGATTTGCTTCCGTCTACTGCACGTAGCTCAAACTGCCAAGGATAATTTTGGTTCACTGCTGGCTATTGGTGTTCTATCCATGATTGTGTTTCAACTTATTGTCAATGTGGGAATGACCGTTGGTTTAGCACCTGTGGCGGGTATACCGTTACCTTGGATGAGTTATGGTCGTTCTGCTATGCTGACTAACTTTATCTCTCTGGGAATAGTAGAATCTGTAGCCAACTTTCGGCAACGCCAGAAATACTATTAAGGGGTGTGGGGAAGCAGAGGGGATGGGGAGAATAATAAATTACTTCTTGCCTCCTGGCTATTCCCAATGCCCAATGCCTACTCACAAGCATTAAGCTATTAACAGGAACTAAATGAGGGTAAACAGATGATTCTGCCTGGAGCAACTGTTCGGGTCAAAAATCCCGCAGATACATATTATCGGTATGAAGGACTTGTTCAACGGGTCAGTGATGGCAAGGTAGCTGTGCTGTTTGAAGGTGGTAATTGGGATAAGATTATTACTTTCCGCTTGCCAGAATTAGAAGTCGTAGAAACCACAGCCAAGAAAAAAGGCAAATAATAATTTAATCAGTGGTCAGTTGTCATGAGTCAGTAGTTGATAGAAAACAACCGATCACTGTTAACTGATCACTGTTAATTGATTGCTATGCGTCTACCTTTACCACAGTTTTCTACAGGCGATCGCCATCCTCACCACATTGCGGAGGTGATTGAAACCACAACTACTGAATTTTTGGCACAGTGTTTAGAACCCGATGACTTGAGTTTTCCACCCATGCCACCTTTTGGTAGTTGGGTTTGTGCTGTGGATGAAGAATCTGGTAATCAAGTTTACGCAGTAGTATATTATGCTACGACTATGCCCATAGATTCCGTACACCGGGCTAGGGCGTTGGGGTTGTCTTTGCAAACTTTGCGCGAGGAACAACCTCAAATCTTTGCTATGCTCAGAACTGAATTTCGCGCAGCAATTGTGGGATTTGAGCAGCAGTCACAAAATCTAAGTTATAACCAAGAGGTGTATCAGTACCTCCCACCTCGTCCACCCCAGATACATCAGGCTGTTTATCGTTGTCAGCCAGAAGCAATTATCAAGTTCACTGAAAAATTAGATTTTTTGCGGACTCTGCTTTTGATTAACGGTGCGCCAGTAGAATCTTTGGCTGCATCTGCAATTCGTGAAGTTTATCAGTTACGCAACGCTGACCGAGAATGGCTGATTAAAGCCGGAAGAAATCTCAGTGTGTTGCTAAAAGATGATTATGACCGTCTAAGGTTTATTTTGAGTCAAATTCATCCTTAGTTGTCAATGATAAGAGTGTAGGGTTTAGGGTGTGTAAGTTTCTAATTACTAGACAGCAAGAGAGTTTTACTCCTGACTCCTGCTGTAACTGATAACTGATAACTGATAAGTGTTTTACATGATGCAACTTGAGTCACAAGTTCTCAATTTAGAAACCTCCCAAGTTCTTAGCCAGGAACCCATTATTCTCTTTGGGATTTTACTGTTAGTTATCTTAGTTGTACCTATTCTGTTTGAGAGGCTAAGATTGCCAGCTTTAGTGGGTTTGGTTTGTTCGGGAATTGTGCTTGGTCCATCTGGTTGGCATTTATTCAAGCCGGAATCATCAATGATGAGCTTGCTATCAGATGTTGGGTTATTTTACTTGATGTTTATAGCCGGATTGGAATTTAATCTCCAATTTTTTCGTCAACAACAAAGCCGTTCTTTAGTTTTTGGTAGCTTGACTTTCACTCTACCCTTGATATTGGGAACGTTAGGAGGAAGGTTTTTTGGTTTGGGTTGGTATGGTGCTATCTTAATTGGCTGTTTGTTAGCTTCCCATTCTCTTTTGGCATATCCAATTATTAGCCGTTTGGGAGTAGTTAATAACAAAGCGATCGCGATGACGATGGGAGCCACAGTTTTTTCTGATATCGGCTCATTATTAATATTATCTGTATGTCTATCTATTGTTGATCATGGCGCATTTAATCTGAGTCAAATTGTCAGGATATTTGGCTCAGTAATTATCTATTTTGTATTAGTCTTGGTGGGTTTTAATTGGGCAATTAAGGAATTTTTACGCCGTTCTGGAGATGATGAGGGAAACAAATTCTTATGTGTATTCATGTCTGTTTTTCTGTCAGTTGTCATTGCTCAATTAATGGAATTAGACACAATTGTGGGTTTCTTTCTATCAGGTCTGGCGGTAAATGAGGCTATAGGTGAAGGAGCAGTTAAAGAAAAATTGATATTTATAGGTAGTGTATTATTCATTCCTATTTTCTTTATTTATTTAGGCTTAAAAATTGATTTATATGCCTTGTTTAAGAGCTATAGCACAATCAAGTTATTATTAATCATTTTTGTGGTTTTAATTGCCAGCAAATTTATGGCTTCGGTGTTGGCAAAACTGTTTTATCGCTATAACTGGCAAGAAATTATAACAATTTGGTCGCTATCTATTCCCCTGGTGGGGACGACATTAGCGGTAGTATTAGCTGGATATCAGTCTAAGTTACTGTCCTCAGAAGTATTAAATAGTGTGATTGTTTTAGTGTTGATCACAGCAACTTTGGGGCCTTGGCTGACGAGGTTGGTGGCTGGGGATGGTGTTGGTTTGACTAGTTCAATAGCACCGGAAACATCAGCAATTAAATCGCCTTACCAGGAATCAGAGTCAGGAAATCCTAACTTGACGATAGTTGTACCAGTATATAATCCCCAGACTCAAAAACATTTAATTGAGATGGCGGCATTATTAGCTAATCAATCCCAAGGAAAAATCTTACCATTAGCGATCGCTCATGCTACTTCACAAATGGATGCACCCCAGTTAGAAGTTGCTTGGCAACGCAGTGAGAAGTTATTGGCTAAAGCCATAGCACAAAGTCAATTATTAGGAGCAAAGGCTGAACCATTACTCAGAATTGATGATGCTTTCGCTCCAGGAATCTGTAGGGCTGCTCGTGAACAAAAGGCGAATTTGATTATCATGGGTTGGGGTAAACGCACTGGTTGGAGAGCGCGTTTATTAGGGAATGTAATTGATAATGTGCTTTGGGCTTCCCATTGTCCTGTGGTCGTAGCGCGTCTGGTAGAATCGCCAAAAAGAATTCAGCGCATTCTTGTGCCAATAGAAAACATAGTCACCCCAACACTAACGGCAGTGCAATTTGCTCAGACTTTGGCAGATGCCAATCAAGCCCAAGTGACTGTATTGAATGTTTGTGTTAATGAAGCTAACCGCAGACAACGCCGCACCAGCGCCATTCAAGTTGCTGCTAGGCGATCGCAACTCTCTCAATTAGTCTCTAAATTAACTCTGGCAAATCCACCAGAAGTACAAGTCATTACTCATGAAGATGTTGCTCAAGCAATTTTGCAAGCAGCCAGATTATATGATTTAGTGGTATTACCTTTAACCCGTAATCGTACTACTCCTGGAGGATTAGCCATGAGCGATATCACCAACGAATTAGCTAGGCAACTTACTTGCTCCATCATCATTTTCGGAGAACCACAACAAAATCAGAAACTAGTTTTGGACAATAGTTTCCCCAACAAGACCATCACTGTGTAAAATACGGTTGTTAAAAATTTGATCTTTTTTTAAAGATTTGATGAACTGTAACTGAAAATTTACCAATTATTTAGAAGATATTTATTAAGTTTATCCAGTATTTGTAGGAAAATTACTTAACCCATAAATATAACAGTCCCAGAAAAATTGGGACATACACTGACGATGAAATACATTCTTTAGTGATTTTCGTTCATAATCTATTTTTGTAGCAAACTGGTTAATCTGACAGCGAAGGACTATACCCGTTGGCAATATCTGTAAAATAACTCGGAAATTATGAGAATTTTGGTAACTGGCGGTGCTGGGTTCATTGGTTCCCATCTAATCGACCGACTAATGGCTGATGGTCATGAAGTTATATGCTTGGATAACTTCTATACAGGTCATAAACGTAATATCCTCAAATGGTTTGATAATCCTTACTTTGAGATGATACGTCATGATATCACTGAGCCAATTCGCTTAGAAGTGGATCAAATCTATCATTTGGCTTGCCCTGCGTCTCCGGTACATTATCAGTACAACCCCATTAAAACCGTTAAAACTAACGTGATGGGAACACTGAATATGTTGGGATTGGCTAAACGAGTGAAAGCTAGGTTTTTGTTAGCTTCCACCAGTGAAGTCTATGGTGATCCAGAAGTCCATCCCCAAACAGAAGATTATCGTGGTAGCGTCAATCCCATTGGTATCCGTTCTTGCTACGACGAAGGCAAAAGAATAGCGGAAACTTTAGCCTTTGACTACTACCGAGAAAATAAAGTTGATATTCGGGTGGCGAGAATTTTTAATACCTATGGGCCACGAATGTTAGAAAACGATGGTCGGGTAGTCAGTAACTTTATAGTTCAAGCTTTACGGGGTAATCCTTTAACTGTGTATGGAGAAGGTCAACAAACTCGTAGTTTTTGTTATGTCTCTGACCTAGTTAGCGGCCTAATCAAGTTAATGAATGGTGACTACATTGGCCCTGTCAATTTGGGTAATCCTGATGAATACACCATTTTAGAACTGGCACAGGCCGTACAAAATATGGTGAACCCAGATGCAGAAATTAAGTTTGAACCGCTACCTTCTGATGACCCCCGTCGTCGTCGTCCTGATATTACCAGAGCAAAAACCTGGTTAAATTGGGAACCTACCATTCCGCTGCCAGAGGGGTTAAAACTGACAATAGAAGATTTCCGTCAACGTATCGACAGTAACAATTAGTTAGTTAGTGGTCATCAGTCATTTGTGAAATTAGTGACTCATGACCAATGAGCAATAACAAAAAATGAGGAGTTTAATAAAATGCGTGTTTGCGTAATTGGGACTGGTTATGTAGGTTTAGTTACAGGCGCTTGTTTAGCTCATATCGGTCATGATGTTATTTGCATAGATAACAACGAAGAAAAAGTAAAATTAATGAAGTCTGGCCAGTCGCCAATTTTCGAGCCGGGACTCTCGGAAATTATGCAATCTGCCATTAATAGTGGAAATATTCAATTCTCTTCGGATTTACCTGCGGGAGTGGCACACGGAGAAATTCTGTTTATTGCTGTGGGAACTCCTCCTTTGCCTAATGGTGAAAGTGATACTCGATATGTTGAAGCGGTAGCTCGTGGTATTGGGGAAAATCTCAATGGTGGTTATAAGGTAATTGTCAATAAATCTACTGTACCTATCGGTTCTGGTGACTGGGTGCGAATGATTGTTTTAGATGGTATTGCTGAACGCCAAAAAACATTGATACCAGCCGGTGGATCATCCGTTGAAGAAAAACTACCTGAAATTTCGGCTCAGTTTGATGTTGTGAGCAATCCAGAGTTTTTGCGGGAAGGTTCGGCTGTTTACGATACTTTTAATCCTGATCGGATTGTCTTGGGAGGTAATAGTCTACAAGCGATTGGGATGATGAAAGACCTCTATGCACCCATTGTAGAACGCAAGTTTGCGGCTGATCAGTCTTTACCTCCTGTACCAGTTTTGGTGACTGACTTGAGTTCAGCGGAGATGATTAAATACGCTGCTAATGCTTTTTTGGCGACTAAAATTAGTTTTATTAATGAAGTTGCGAATATTTGCGATCGCGTCGGTGCTGATGTCACCCAAGTAGCAAAAGGTATTGGTCTAGATTCCCGGATTGGTAACAAATTCCTACAAGCTGGGATTGGTTGGGGTGGTTCTTGTTTCCCCAAAGATGTTTCTGCACTGATTCATACTGCTGATGATTATGGCTATGAAGCCCAACTCATGAAAGCTGCTGTGAGTGTGAATGAACGTCAACGTTTAATCGCTCTGGAAAAACTCCAACAAGCTCTGAAAATCCTCAAAGGTAAAACTGTGGGATTACTGGGTTTAACCTTCAAGCCTGATACAGATGATTTGCGCGATGCACCAGCACTGATCCTGATTGAGCAACTTAACCGACTCGGTGCTAAAGTCAAAGCCTACGACCCAATTATTTCTCAAACCGGGATGCGTCATGGTCTTTCGGGAGTGTTAGTAGAAACTGATGCTGAAAGATTAGCAGATAGCTGTGATGCTTTGGTACTTGTAACCGAATGGCAGCAATTCAGCACTTTAGATTATGGGAAAATGGCAAAATTGATGAATCACGCTGTAATGATTGACGGTCGTAACTTTTTAGACCCTGAAGTGATGGTAAGGGCTGGTTTCCAATATGTAGGTGTAGGCAGATAAGAGGATATCTGGGAAGTATTTAGTGAAACGCTAAAACAATCCAAACCTATCCCCTACCCTCCTTTCCTACCTCTCCCCCTTTTAGTGGGATTGAAAGTAGAGACGTTGCATGCAACGTCTCTACATCCTTTCTTGGAGATGTGTATTAGATACCTTCTGTAGCGCCACCAACCGTTTTCCAAGCGTTAAGACCACCTTGGATTTCGGATACATCAATAAAGCCAGCTGCTCTCAATGTCTCGGCTGCATGAGCTGTATGTGCATCATGTTCCCCATAAACATAGATATGGCGTTCTTTATGTAGAGCAGATTTAGCACGATCAGCTAAGTCATCCAAGGGGATGGAAATTGCCCCACTGATATGGCCGTGATTGTAGGTATGGCGATCGCGTACATCAATAATTGTAAAAGCGGGTTGCCCCCATTCCAGACGCGATTTCAAATCATGAACATCAGCAACTAAATTACTCATAAGCTTTTTTTGCTTATAACCTCACCAGCAATTTATCAAATATATTGCGTTAATTCGGCTTTCTTTACAATTAATCAAAAATCATGTGGAGATATGAATCACAAAGAGTCAAAAGTTAGAACTCAGAAGTCATAATAATGTAGGCTAATGTCAAGTTTTAACTTTTAATTGTTAATTATTAATTTTTAATTCGATTATGGTGGCATCTACTATTCAAGCTTTACCGACAGAAGTTGTATATCTAATTACGGCTGGAGAGGTAATTGATTCTTTAGCTTCTGTAGTGCGGGAATTGGTGGAAAATTCTCTTGATGCTGGTGCAACGCGGATTGTGGTTTATATAAATCCCCAACAGTGGCGAGTGCGTGTAGCAGATAACGGTTGGGGAATGAATTTTGATGATCTACAACAAGCTGCAACAGCACACAGCACCAGTAAAATTCACTCTCCTGCTGATTTGTGGAACATTACTAGTCTGGGCTTTCGTGGGGAAGCGTTACATAGTTTAACAACTTTGGCAGATTTAGAAATTCTTAGTCGTCCTGTGGGAGGAACTGAAGGATGGCGCTTTGTTTATGGTGATGGTGGAAAAGTTTTAGAGATGAACGTAACTGCGATCGCTCCCGGTACAGTAGTTACAGTTGATAATTTATTTGCTCATTGTCTGCCACGTCGTCAAGGTTTACCCACCCCAACACAGCAAATCAAAGCTATACAAAGTGTAATTCAACATATTGCTTTGTGCCATCCCCAGGTTACTTACCAAGTTTGGCAAAATGACCGAGAATGGTTCACTATTTATCCTGGATCAAGTGTGGAAAAAATTATTCCACAAATTTTGCCTCAAGTGCGACAAAATGATTTAAAAGAGGTACAATTAAAAGTACCCAATTCCCAATCCCCAGTTCCCAGTAGAGACGTTGCTTGCAGCGTCTCTACTCCCCTATCTACATTAGTGATAGGTTTACCGGATAGGTGCCATCGTCACCGTCCTGACTGGGTAAAAGTAGCGATTAATGGCAGAATTATCAAATCGCCGGAATTAGAACAAACAATTTTTTCAGCATTTAATAGAACATTACCACGCGATCGCTATCCCGTGTGTTTTTTGCATCTGGCCGTTTCTCCCGACCAAATCAACTGGAATCGCCACCCCGCTAAAGCAGAAATATATCTGAATGAAATCAGTTATTGGCAAGAACAAATCACTCAAGCCATTAACCAAGCTTTGCTTATTTCTGAAGCCAATCTCAAAGAATCAGTCCACACAACCAGAGTTAGTAAATTACTGCAAGTAGCAGAAGAAAAAGGCAGTTATAACTTTAATTCTAAAAATACAGATAGCAACAACCAAAATCTATTAAAAGCCGTCGCCCAAGTTAGTAATACTTATATCGTAGCTGAACATTCAGGGGGAATGTGGTTAGTAGAACAACACATAGCCCATGAGCGAGTTTTGTATGAGCAATTATGTGATAATTGGCAAATTGTCCCCGTAGAAACTCCAATAATTCTTTATCAATTATCTTCAGCCCAAGTTACTCAATTACAAAATATAGGTTTAGATATTGAACCATTTGGAGAACAACTTTGGGCTGTCCGTAATATTCCCACCATGTTGCAAAACCGAGAAGATAGATCCGAAGCACTTTTAGAATTAAGTTGGGGAGGAGACTTACAAACAGCCCAGGTTGCTGTTGCTTGTCGCAGTGCTATTCGTAATGGTACACCTATGAATTTACCAGAAATGCAACAATTATTAAATGATTGGCAACGCACACGCAACCCCCGCACCTGTCCACATGGTAGACCTATTTATTTATCATTAGAAGAGTCGGCTTTGTCTCGTTTTTTCCGTCGTCATTGGGTAATTGGGAAAAGTCATGGAATTTAAGGAATTCCCAATTTGTATTATAATGTAATCAATATTTTATCGAGTCAGGAGAAAATTTTATGCTGACCACTGATACTAATAAAACATTATATGAACAAGATTTTTACTTATGGATACAAACTACAGTTCAAGTTTTGAAAGAAGGAAAACTAGAACAATTAGATATTGATAATTTGATTGAAGAAATTGATAGTATGGGACGGAGTGAAAAGAAAGAACTAAAAACTCGGTTAATAGTTTTAATTGAACATTTATTAAAACTGCAATATTGGACAGAAAAAAAAGATGATAATGCCAGAGGTTGGCGGAATACAGTTGTTGAACAAAGACGACAAATAACTTATACGCTTGCAGATAGTCCCAGTTTGAAATCTATTTTAAATGATATATTTCCAGATTGTTATCAAGATGCGAGAAATGACACCCTCAGAAAATATCAACTTCCCTCAGAATTATTCCCCGAAGAGTCACCCTTCTCTTTAGTTCAGGTTCTCAATTTAGATTTTATACCCTAAATCCCCCAGGACTTACGCAAGTGTCATACCAAAAATCTATTGTAGGGTGCGTCAGATATCAAAAATCTGTTTATTGACTAGTGGTCTGTCAATAACTAATTGACGGGTAAATAACTCTTCCTTCTTCCTTCGCGTTCTTCGCGGTTCGTTTCTTCTTTATTCGTCAAAATGTATTTGACAGACTATTAGCTAGATTTATGCCGTCTAACGCACCCTACCAATGTGCCAGTTACGTAAGTCCTAACAAATATTCTGACTCCTGACTTCTTTCTTTTCTAGTGATGTTTACAACCGCCTTCACCATGATGATGGTGTTCGTGATTCTTTCCATGAGCGCAGCCTTGCAGGTCTTGCTGCATGAGGTTTTCACTCATTTCTTTAAAAGAGTCATCCACGGGTTTTAAACCTATCCATGCGTCAATTTTTTCGGTATCAAAGCCTATTTCCCGTTGATCACCTACTTCCAATAAAGGACGACGAATCAATAGGGGATCTCTAAGCATCATGACCAAAGCCGTATCAGCGTCAATGTTGTCAGGGTTCACCTCTCCAGATTTTATCCGGGGTGCGGCTTTATTGAACCATTCGATGACGGGGCGATCGCCAAAAAATGATTTTAACCTTTCCACTGTCCAAGGTTCTGTTAATAGGCTATATGCAACAACTTGATGACCTGCAGCTGTGAGTAATACTTTTTGTCTGGTATTGTTTTTACAGCCTGGTTTTTCATAGAAAATTACTCTGGCCATTGCTATTTCTCCTATTAATTTCTAGATCGAAAATAATTAAACGCGGATAAACGCAGATGAACGCAGATATTATTATATGTTAGCATAATAATCTGTTGTTGATGTTTTTTACAACTACATTTAGAATTTTTTAGCAATATGGTTAATTACCTCAAATTCAAATCTTTTTTTGGGGTCTGTTTCTCCATAAATATTAAATGTAACTGTTGGTTCTTCACCAACTGCTTGAACTTGGTGTATTGTTTCAGATGTAAAACTGATTAAGTCTCCTGGATATAAATCAATTTCTCCTACTTTTTCAATTTGATCTGGAAATTCTGAGGTAGAATTTCTTCGCCAAAATGTATTCTTTTCCTGACCTTTTAAAATTGCGACTATTCCCCAAGTTCCATGATTATGAATATTGGAAGTTGTTCCTAATGCAAATGTGACTGTTTGCACAGTTAAAGGAAACCCTAATTCATCATATAACAATAAAACCGAATTTCCTGTTTTTGGGTCAGGTTGTAAAAATTGGCTTTGTACCCAATAGGAATTAATAATTAATCGTCTAACTAACATTCTCAGTTCTGGAAGACGAGTTGATTCATCTTCCACATCCTTGAGAACATCTTCTACTTCTGTGAGAAACCGATAAAGACGATAATTATCACGCAATAAATCCCACTCTCTTGCTGATTTACAGACTTGATGCTGTCCATTTTCAGCAACAAACCAATCCTTACCTTGCATAATATTTAAAGTATCGACTGTGAATAAATAGGTAAGAAAAGCATCGGAGGAGATGTTTGAGGCATTTTAGTTATAGGAGTCATTGGAGATTCAGGTGCAGGAGGTAAGAGAACATTATTATTAGTAGAAAGCGAGAAGAATTGATAAGAAGTTGGGTTGATAGATAACCAATTATTCATGATTCGTAATTAGTAAATTATCCGTTGTGTTCACTATATCCACAGTCTGCATTTAATCATCTTCTTCTGGTGGACGGGTCAAAATATCAAGAAGAATACCCGCACCAAAATCATTTTTATCATCAATACCTTTGATTCTGGCACTGATTTCTTTAGCTTGCTCTATTTTTCCTAGTTTAGCTAATACCAAACCAGAAGCAGCATAAGTATTTAGGAACAATCTGATTTGGGGTTCTTCCTGTCGCTGAACCAAGATAGGTTTAAGTGCTTCCCAATTATCTGGTAGATTTTCCTCTTTTTTAATTTTAGCGGTTATTTTTTCTGTTGTTGTCAGTGCTAGAACATAATTATTTTTGTAATAAAAATATCTATAAGCTGCAACTAAAACATCTGTGTTATCTTCTGTTTTAGCTAAAGCTTGCTGCATATATTTTGCAGATTCTTCTGTATTTTCCCACGTTTTGGCGGCTAATATTAATAGTTCTTTGACATCACCAGATACATCAAACCATGAAAATCTATTTGTATCAATTTGCATAATAGGTAATTAATCCCATTTGATATGGAATATTTGGGATTTCCTATATCTACTATTTAACAGTTTAAATCGTAGTTAGTTAGATAAATTTAATTATTTTATCACTTTGGTAAACTGAGAGAAAATGAAGTTTGTCCAGAAGGTGTAGGATCTAAAGTTAATTTTTCTCCATGAGCGAGAACTATTTCTCATGCTAAACTTAGTCCTAAAGCTGTACCTTCCACTGTTCTGTTACGACATGGATCTCCGCGATAAAAACGAGCAAGAATACTTGTATCGTTATTGCTGGAGGGGAACATATTCATTTTCATCATTAAGATAACCAATTTTAATTATTATTTTAGTACCCATTTCTTCGCTAAATTTCATAAAATGAGAATAAATCTTAGAATGAATCTTGTTAACTGGATAGTCAATATCGTAGTCTCGAAGTACAAACACTAGATCAATTCTAGTCTGGCTATCATTTTCAGTATTTTGGTTCAATCTTAATAAAAATCTATCAATTTTCATCATTGTTTTTGTAATTTGATGCCGATAACTTAGTACTTTGATTTCAACTGCTACTTTTTCTGAACCATTTAAGGCATAAAAATCACAGCTAGTACCGGATAACAATTTTTCTGAAATAACGTTGTATCCAGACTTCATATAATATTCAGCAATAGCTTTTTCTGATTTAAGATAATATTCCATAGGGGAATTTGATTGATAAGAGTGAATTCTCTTCATCCTCATAATCTTCAATTTTCTTAAATAATTCATCATGGATTGTATCTTTTGACCATTCCATTCCTACATTAATCAACATAAATTTACTGATTAATTTCCTCATCAAGTTTTCAACTTCGTTTATTAATGGATAAGCTTTTTCTGCATATATTCTTCCTACATCATCCCAAAGTGTATTTATTTTCGTCGAACCCGGACAGATTCGTAAAGATATAGTCTTGATTTTTTCTCCAAGTTCTGAAAACTCATCAATTAGATTTTTATTCTTGCACGTAAGTACGATCAAAAAATAACGTTCTCGTTTTGATTCAACTATACCAGTTTCTACATGAAAATTAGCATGAACAAGCTCATTTCCATTAGGATCTCTTCGATATGTTATCTTTTGACCAATTACAGATATTAATGAGTCTATTTTCAGAAAATCAATAAAAGCCTCTTTAGTATTACAAAAAGACTCGTCTTCTGTAACCACAATCAAATACTCAAGCTTCAATTATATACTCCTTGCATTCTTAGTATAGATATGTATAATTGTAAGCTTTATTATACACTTAGTAAATTGCATAATACTTGTAATATCAACTATTTTTTTAATTATTAAATCGTACATCATAGCGTAAGGGCAAAAAACAAATTTTTATATAAAAAAAGATTAACCAAACTAAAATTATCTTCCCAACTACTTTTTTCTTTATCCCAACGATAAATATTTACGATATAAGAAAAAATAGAATATTGTTTACTCAAAAACAACAACGCGATAAATTTCTGCTATTGGTAATTCAACCCCAATTGACTCCAAAGAAATAGATTTTTCTAAATTATTAAAATCACTTAATAACCAACCTTGAGATTGTTTACTATATTTTTCTATAAAAAATTCATCTTGCTCAACTAATAAATATTCACAGAAACTGCTAATTGAACGATAGATTCTAAACTTGCTTTTGCGGTCATAATCTGCTGTAGAAGGGGATAATACTTCTATAATTAAGGTAGGGTTTAAAACTTCATCATTGCGATTTTCATTGAGTTGCGGTTCACCTGCAAAAACCATCACATCGGGATATACGGCGCGTTTATATTCAGAAATCCATAGCCGCAAATCACTATTAATTGGTTCAAATTGACTATCACGCAGAAGAAATTTTAGAAATACAAAAATATTACCACCGATACGGCTGTGGTTGAGTGATACTCCTGGCATTGGTATAATTTCTCCATCATGATATTCATTGCGCCCTTCAGTTTTTTCTTCAATGGCGCGATATTCATCTAAACTATAACAATGCTCAACTGTGGTAATCATTATGCTGTCACCGATTACATTGAAGTGATGATAATTATAGCAAAATTGCGGATATAAGTAATGATGGAGTTTGTCAGAATCAGCATATCCAGGATTTAAGGATTTACAGGATGTGATTGGATGATTGTTTTAATACTTATAAATAATGTTAAAATTAAACCATCAGTAATCATGGAGTAATTGTCATGGTACAAACTAATCATAGATTTGCAAGTTTTGAAGAATATTTATCTTATGATGATGGCACTGATAACTTGTATGAATTGTTTAATGGGGAGTTAGTGGAAATGCCACCAGAATCAGGAATTAATGTGCAAATTGCTAATCGTCTTTTCCTCATGTTTGCATTGTTAATAGGGATTGATCGAGTGCGGGGACATGGTTTGGAATTGGAAGTAAGAGGAGAACCGAGAAATCGTTATCCTGATTTAACTATTATTCGAGAAGAGCATATTCAACAATTAGCAAACCGTAACACGATTCGCCTCTTAATGTCACCACCTTTATTGGTTGTTGAAGTTGTTAGTCCTGGGGAATTACAAAGAGATAGAGATTTCATCGCCAAGCGTCTACAGTATCAAGATTGTGGTATTCCTGAATATTGGATTATTGACCCCCAAAGCAAAAGTATATTAGTTTTAGAATTAGTTGATAAAATTTATAATGAAGTTGGGATTTTTTCTGGTGATAATTTAGTTATTTCTCCACAATTTAATGAACTCAAATTACAAGCATCACAGGTTTTTGATTAAGGTTAAAATATAGGACTTACGCAAGTGTCACACCAAACATCTATTTCATGGTGCGTCAGATATCAAATATATGTTTATTTGCAGGATTTATGAAGTCTGACGCACCCTACTAATATGCGAGTTGCGTAAGTCCTGAAATAAACAAAATAGTCCTGTAAATCTTGATATAGATTTTGCTACGCTATCAGAAATATACATTTTAGTCATAACAGGTAATAGGTAAAAGGTTTATAATTGCCAATTATCCATTACCCATTACCAAATTAAAAAGCGTTAAGGATGTAAACTAAAGTGAAGAGAACAATCCAAATGATATCAACGAAGTGCCAGTAAATTTCCGCCATTTCAATACCAGTGTGTTTGGTATCAGAATAATGACCACGACGCAAAGAACGCCATAAAACACCCAAAATTAACAACAGTCCGATAAAGACGTGCAAACCGTGAAACCCGGTCATGATATAAAAGCAATTAGCGAAAAGATTGGTGGTTAAACCATACCCTAGATTCTGGTATTCATAAACCTGACCGGCTAAGAATACAGCACCCATAACTGCGGTAATAAAATACCAAAACCGCATCCAACCTACACTATTTCTTTTAATTGCCATATCACCAAAGTGAATGACAAAACTGCTAGAAACCAGAATGATAGTGTTAATTGTAGGGATGAATAATTCTACATCAGTTCCTTCTGGTGGCCAAACTGCGGTAGTACCTTTAAAAAATAAATAGGTGGCGAAAAATCCGCCAAACATCAAAGATTCAGAAACCAAAAAAGTCAACAGTCCCCAAACTCTTAAATCTGGATGTGCTTCGTGTCCACTTTCGTGATGTTCATTGGTTATAATTGCAGTCATGCTATTTTCCTAGTAAATGATGAATAGATGTAGGTTGGGTTAAGCGACAGCGCAACCCAACAAACCCGCAAAATGTTGGGTTTTCTTATATTCCCAAATGTTGGGTTTCCTTACGTCAACCCAACCTACATTTAACTTACAACTTCTGTCACTGATGAAGATTGATCATGAATCTGACCGTAGTCATAGGGTCCATGAGTGACAACGGGTAATACTTCCCAGTTTTCAATAATTGGAGGAGAACTAGTTGTCCATTCCAAAGTTAAGCTTTCCCAAGGATTATCACCTGCAAATTCGCCGTTTCTCCAACTATTAATGGCGTTGTAAGCGAAGGGAATTACAGAAATACCCAAAATGAATGCGCCAATGGTGCAAAGCTGGTTTAAGCTAATAAATTGGGGGTCATACATGGCAACTCGGCGAGGCATTCCTTGTAAACCGAGTTCGTGCATGGGTAGGAATGTTAAGTTAGTCCCAATTAAAGTGAGAACAAAGTGAACTCTTCCCCAGGTTTCGTTCATCATTCTGCCGGTCATTTTGGGGAACCAATGATAGATACCTGCGTAAATACCAAATACAGAACCACCAAATAAAACGTAGTGGAAATGTGCGACTACATAATATGTGTCGTGGACGTGAACATCAAAGGGTGCTGTTCCCATGGTTACACCGCTTAAACCACCCATGACGAACATGGAAAGTAAGCCGATCGCAAATAACATGGCGCTGGTAAAGCGGATCTTGCCACCCCAAAGGGTTGCAACCCAACCGAAGATTTTTACACCGGTGGGAACCGCAACTATGAGGGTAGAAATGGTGAAGAACATCCGCATCCATCCGGGTGTTCCGCTGGTGAACATATGGTGTACCCAGACGAATAAACCGACGACGCAAATAGCGACGCTGGAATAGGCGATCGCTTTATAACCAAAAATCGGCTTCCGTGCATGGGTGGGAATGACTTCTGACATAATCCCGAAAATCGGCAGAATCATTAAATAAACCGCCGGATGGGAATAAAACCAGAATAAATGCTGGTAAATAACGACGTTACCACCTGCATCTGGTTTGAAGAAGGAAGTCCCAAAGTTAATATCAAATAACAGCAGAATTAAACCTGCTGCTAATACTGGGGTAGATAAAAGTGCGAGGATGGAAGTTGCCAAAATTGCCCAGCAAAATAAGGGAACTTGATCCCATTTCATGCTAGGAACTTTCATCATCAAAATGGTGATGACAAAGTTTAGTGAACCCAAAATTGAAGAAGTTCCCACCAATACAATCGCCAAAATCCACATTGTTTGCGCGGTGTTGGCGGTGATTAAACTTAAAGGTGGGTAAGCTGTCCAACCAGATTGAGAACCACCAAAAATGAAACTTAGTAACAGTAATAATCCTGCGGGTGGATTTAACCAAAAAGCGATCGCATTTAATTTGGGAAACGCCATATCTCTAGCACCCACCATCAAGGGAACTAGATAATTACCAAATCCCCCAATTGCGCTGGGAACAATCCAGAGGAAAATCATGATTGTTCCATGATTGGTCATGAAAGCGTTGTACAGGTTCGGATCAAGAAAATCGGAATCTGGGGTGGCTAACTCAGTGCGGAGTGCGATCGCCATCAACCCACCAATCAAATAAAATGCAAACGCCGTCACCAAATATTGAATTCCAATTACTTTGTGATCAATATTAAAGGTGAAATAGTCCTTCAATTTCCACGCCTTATGCTCTGAAGTGTGTGGCGTATTTAGTGGAACTTCTAACTGTGTCATAAGCTATGAGTGCGAATTTGTTCAGCCGTTAACTGAACACTGCTATTTTTCAATTTGAGATAGAGTTGCGGCACTTACTCCCATATCATTTATGTATGGAGTAAGAAATTCAGAAGTAGATAAACTAGCGGGATTAACAGCTACAACTTGAGCTTTTCCTTGCTGTTGTGCTAACTGATTCTCAGTTAACCAGCTATCATAATCTTCTTGACTGTGGACAATTACTTGTGTCCGCATAGAACCGTGATAACCACCACACAATTCTGCACAAACTACCGGATAAGTACCTGGTTTTGTAGCCACGAATCTCAGTTCAGTTGGTACACCAGGAATCGCATCTTGTTTCAAGCGAAATTGGGGAACCCAGAAGGAATGAATAACATCATCTGCTGATAAATTCAATTGCACATCAGCACCGACAGGAACGTGCAGTTCTCCAGCCGCAATACCAGTTTCCGGATAGTTAAACAACCATGCAAACTGAATCCCTTTGACATCAACTACCAAATCTGCTGGTTTACCTTGAGTTTGGGGACTTCCACCAATACCAATATTGGCATTAGAACCATCATTCATACTAGCAGCCATCGCCACATGGCCATGAGGATGACTACCCGGTTCTAAACCTCCCATTTGGTTATAAATATTGACGCTGTAAATACCCAAAATAACCACAATTACAGTTGGTACTGCTGTCCAAAAAATTTCTAAGGCTAAGTTACCTTCTATGGGTGTACCATCACTATTGTCACCTGGACGGCGACGATAGATAAACAAGAAAATTAAAATCGTTCCTTCTACTACTAAAAATAGAGCGATCGCAATGGTAAACATGATATTAAAAAATTCGTCTACCAGAGGTGCTTGTTGCGATGCTTGTACTGGAAGTAGGTGATGATTTTGACCAATCCAAATGCTAATAGGGGAAATTATCATCCCAGCTAAAAGCGTCCACAACGATACAGGAACTTTTTGCATACTACCTGCTCTCTATCAGTTATCAGTTATCAGTGACCAGTTATCAATCTGTTAATTTTTCACTGATTTAGTGCATCCCATCCTGCTGTTGATATTTACCCCTAGCCAAATACAAATAATATAAATATTATATTCATGGCTAATAGGTTGAACAATTTCAGGGGTATTTTTGATTTTCACTTATTAAAGTTCTAACTTGCACCTTACCGAAAATGGGTGAAACTTCCAGATTTTTTCATAACCTTACCTCTGAAAATGTTCAAATCCCTGACTTTTAAAAAAATCAGGAATCTAATAACTTATTTCTGTCTAAAAATAACAATTTATAATTTATGTTTTTGTTTATTATGAACTTTTATCCACTGATCATAAGAATGAAGTATTCCCCTCTAATTACCTTCTTGAGCGTATTTACGGAATTAAACAATGTAGCTAATTCCCAAAAATCTTAGTTATCTGATGTTGTATGAGAATAACAGTTTTTGGGACAAATTCTAGAACAAGCTTCACAACCAATACAGTTTTCTGGATGTGCAACCGTCATGACTTTACGTTCAATTTCTTCATCATCTTCATCTTCTACAAATTCACCTTCTTCATTCAATGCCATCAATCCTAATACGTTGTGACCGCATACTTTAATACATCTGCCACAACCAATACATTTATCTTTATCAATTGCTTGGGCAAATTTAGGTGTCCAAGTCTTACCGCCAAATGTTACGCCTGTTAATGTTGCCATGAATCTATCCTCAGCAATTTCGCTTACAAATTAGTTGGTGATTTAATCTTAATACTAGCCTAATATTTGGGGATTTTGATGATAAAAATTAACTTTTTTATCAAATTTTGCTGACTTGCTAAATAGTGTCAATTGCTTCAGGATTCTGGAAAGAAATAAATGCTATTTATTGTTATTAAATATAATTGAAATACATCTTTGTAATCGGCTCTACATAAGACATTAGCTCAACAATTTAGTTAATTAAACAATAAATTCTAACTTGATATAATTTTGCAAATAAAATATTTAAAATCTAGATAAAAAATCTACTTTAACCGTATTTGCCGATACAAACTAAGTTTTAGTTATCTTTTATGCAAGCATCTATACAAATGCCATTAGAAGAAAAGTTATATTTTGGCATTAACTCAGTGTAGGACAAATAGCTTAATTTTGAAAAAAAATGTAACTTTTATAACGAGACACAAATTTATATCAATTGTCAAGAGAATGAAATACTAAATTAGAACATTTTGACATTAATTAGATGTTATCTGAAAACACTTTTATCCAATATTTTCGGTCAATAAACAACACAAATATTAAGAAATTGTCCTAAGCTCATTCTGAACAAACTTAGCGAAATCTTTATGAAATGTATAGTTAATGAAGAAGCAATGAAGCCCTAATTTCCAGGATCTGAAATCAGTGACAGATAATACAACAGAATCGAGAATTCAGAAGTCAGTGAGCAGGAAACTCCAACGCAGAAGTTAGGAGAAAAAAACTATAGGACTCCTATAGCTACAACTGATAACTGGTAAGTGAGGCGAGAAAAAATTTTCTTGTCATGGAGATAATTTGGTAGCAAGTTATGAATCAAGAGGAGACATCGAGGGGAGACTTGAGCCAAACATCTCAGCAATTAGAGTAGGAAGAAGCCTTATGCCTTATACAATTCCTAACAAAAATTGCGATGGATGTGATAACTGCCGCTCCCAATGTCCTACGGGTGCAATCAAAATAGAAAATGATGAATATTGGATTGATCCTTGTCTGTGTAACAATTGTGAGGGTTATTATCCAGAACCGCAATGTGTAATTGCTTGTCCAATAAATTCTCCTATACCTTGGCAAGCTAAAAAAGGCAGATGCAAAGTTGAAGCACGAGAACCTACCAGTCCTGATTTATTTTCTAATGGCAAGAATAATCCTTTTGCTTCGGCAATAGTTATCTGGGAAGCTTGCAATCTATTAGCACAACGTAAATCATTAAATTGGGAGACAGACGCAGAAGGTAATTTACATTATAGCCGACAAGTTAATCAAGGTCGGGGTGCAATTTCTTTTCACATCCAAGACCCATTTCAAGTTAGTAACCTGGCAAAAGATTTACAAGCTATCGAAAGTCTCGATATTCGAGCCGCTTGTATTCATTTGATTTTTGCCGCCCATGCTACAACCTTAGAGCAACCTTGGGAACAGGAATTTGCGATTGATGAACGCCAAATTGAAAAATATTTGGGGTTAGAAAAACGCAAGGATCTCAATAAAATTGCCAAGCTATGTCTGATTAAAAACATCGTTCAGCAAGCTTGTTCACTGATTGTTTCTATTGACTGGCCTCAAAGGGGTAGAGTTCCCGGATTTTCTGTTTTAGATAGTCGTTTGTGGCATTTAACAGATATCCAGCACCATTTTCAAGAAGATGATCAGGGGTGTAAATATCTGATTGGCCTGACATTTAAAATTAAAGCCGGCATCTGGGCGCAACATTTCTTAAATAAACAAGGCTGTAAAGATCGCAGCGGATTCTATCAATATGGTAGTCTTCCAAGAACGCTGTTAACTACAGTTATGAGTCTTTGGCAGCAACATGAAGGTGCAGTCAGACTGATGTTATGGTTATTATTTAAAACCAAAATGGGTAGAGAACAACGCATCACAGTTCCTACCTTATTGCGTGTTGCTTATGGTGAAGAAAAAATTCACTTAGCTGCTAGACAAAGAGATGAACGTAAGCGCCTGTTGAGAACATTTGAAAATGATTTGGAAGTTCTCAATCATTATGGAGTCAAAGCAATTTTTGACCCAATTACCTACCCGCCAGAAATTCAACCTTTGTGGGCTAAATTAGTCGATATTCCCGAAGATCCAGATGAAGCTTTGGAATTTTGGATTAATGATGGTAGTGGCGATACTCGACTTACAGATAGCGGACCTCGTGGTAAATGGAATTTGCTGATGAATGCGCGGATTTTATCTTTTGAACTGCCTCCAGAATGGGAACAACAAAGTTCAGAAGCAGAGAAAAAAAAGCGGCGTGCCATTAGAAGTAAAAAAATCACCAAAAGCACGGATGATTTATTAGCAGAACAGGTGGTGCAAGCAAGAAAAAGTATAAATATTTCCCAAAGAGAACTAGCAAAACTTACTGGTAAAAGCCAAAGCTGGATTCGTGATGTGGAAAATGGTCGTCTTAAACCCAAACTAGAAGACCAAACATTATTGAGGAAAGTGCTGAATATTCTTTAATGGGTAATTGGTAATTGGTAATTGATAATTGGTAATTGGTAATTGGTAATTGGTAAATTTCTTGCTGTCACCTGTCACCTGTCACCTGTCACCTATCATCTGTTACCTGTCACCTGTATTTCTTCAGCGTTCATCTTTTACTTACTATTTTATGCCTGAAACGATATCATATAAGTCATCACTTCAGACATCACACGATGAACGCGCTATGAAGGCAGAAACCATTCGCACGACGCTAACTATCCCGAAAGAACTGCTGGAAGCTACAGATAAGGCAGTGCTGGAAGGAAAAGCCAAGAATAGAAATGATTTTGTTGTCCAGGCTTTAAAGCGTGAGTTAGCAGCCCAAAAAAGAGCCGAAATAGATGCTGCTTTGGCAGAAATGACAAGAGATCCAGATTATCAAGCAGAAGTCTTAAAAATGGAGTCTGAATTTGCGCCAGCGCAATGGGAGGCGTTGCAGTTAGGGGAAATTCCAAGATGAGGCGGGGTGAAGTGTATGATGCGCGTCTGGAGATGACTGAAGGTTCAGAACAGGGAGGAACTCGCCCCGTAATTATTGTCAGTCGTGACGTGATTAATGTATCTAGCCCGGTTGTTTTAGCAGTACCTTGTACCACTTATCAAGACGGGAAACGAGTTTACCCGACTCAGGTTTTAATTCTAGCACCAGATGGTGGACTCAAGAAAGACTCGATCGCAATGGCAGATCAGGTGCGGGTATTGTCTAAAACCCGCTTTTTGCGTTTGAGAGGGGTGCTTTCTGAAGCTGTGTTGACACATTTGGCGCAGGCTTTGTTGATTGCTTTGGATTTACCAGGGTGATGAGAATAGCTTTGATGTTTGTAGGTAATGGGTTTGGTTCTTTTACCCATCCTACAAGCTGGGCGATCGCATTTATAATTAACATTATGCAGATTTTTATACCGGCTGTTAGCTAGAAAAATTAAGCACAAAATCTGAAAAAATCGCTGTAATCTTGAATATATTGACCAAAGGAGTGGAAAAAGTTCCGTGCATATCCATACGCTAGAACAATGGCAGCATTCTCACGACTTTTCTGTTAACCAAAATCATGCAGAAAGAAATACCAAAATAGTCATGCTGCTAACAGCATTAACGATGGTTGCAGAAATTGTCGCTGGCACAATTTTTGGTTCAATGGCTTTGCTTGCTGATGGTTGGCACATGACAACCCATGTTGCAGCGTTTGGAATTACGATTTTTGCCTATCAATATGCACGAAGTAACGCCAGTAATCCTAAATATACCTTTGGTACAGGAAAAGTTAGCGTATTGGGAGGTTTTACTAGTGCTGTAGCACTTGCTGTCATCGCTTTTGTGATGGGAATTGAATCACTAGGTCGTTTTTTTCAGCCGCAAACTATTCAGTTTAATGAAGCAATTGGTGTTGCTATTATTGGTTTAGTTGTTAATATAACCAGTGCTTTTTTATTGCAAGATCATCATCACCATGAACATGAAGATGATCATAATCATCACGACCATCATGACCATAATCTTCGTGCTGCTTACGTCCACGTTTTAGCAGATGCACTAACTTCTATTTTTGCCATTATTGCTTTATTTGCTGGTAAGTTTTTGGGCTGGGTTTGGATGGATGCGGCTATGGGATTTGTTGGTGCTGCTGTAATTGCCAAATGGTCTTATGGTTTGGTGCGTGATACTAGTACAATTTTGCTAGATGGCGCAATTGATAAACAAACAAAGTTAGCTGTTGTCAACGCCATTGAAGAAGACGCTGATAATCGAGTTACAGATTTGCATATTTGGTATGTTGGTCAGCATCATTTGGCAGCTACAATTTCCCTAGTTACTCATTACCCACAAACACCAGAATATTATAAAAACCTATTAAAAGATATTCCATCTCTTGCTCATATATCTGTGGAAGTTAATCATTGCCACGGTGAACCTTGTGTAGATATTCACGCCGTTTAAAATGCTGTAAGCCATAATAGTTTCAAGTCTACATTTTTTTAGGAGATGCGATCGCATGGTTATCGCTCAAAGCAACCCACCAAACCTTACCCCAGAAGCAGCAACAACTCATTTCACCCCAGATGAGTATCGAGCAATGGAGGAAACCGCCCAAGAACGCCACGAATACCGTAATGGAGAGATTCTTGTTATGCCGGGAGGTTCAGAAGTTCATAGCCGTATTACCGTAAATATTACTACTTTGCTCAATTTAGCTCTTAGAGATACTAACTTTCAAACTTATAATGGAGACTTAAGAATCTGGATTCCTGATTTTAATCATGGAACTTATGCTGATGTTCTGGTAATTAATGGTGAACCGGAATTTAACGGCAATCGTACTGATGAAATTCTCAATCCTTTACTGATTATTGAAGTTCTTTCTCCTTCTACAGAAGGTTATGACAGAGGAGAGAAATTCAGGAAATATCGCTCTCTTTCTAGCTTTTGTGAATATGTGCTTATCAGTCAAACTGAACCTTATATTGAGCAGTATTATAAACAAGAAGACCAAAATAATAATCTTTGGCAATTGCAAGTTTATGATCAGATTGAAAAGTCAGTTCGTCTGCACAGTTTAAATGTAGAACTTCCTCTGAATGAAATCTATCGCCGAATTAAATTTTAAGGTTCTTCGGTACTTGTTATGGAGAACCCAGTTCAAAATCATTGAAAGCCTTATTGTGTCGGCATTTCATTGAAAATATGGGCATTATAGTTCATAACCTTTGCCCCGTAGGGGTTTTGTGATAATCAATCCTCAACCACCATAAAACAGACGGAAGAGCCAATTTTAAAAGCGATATTTTAACAAGTGAGCATCGCCTGAACTACTTAGTACAAAACTTATACTTCTAAAAATAGTGTTTCTAGCTGTTTGGAATAATTATCTACTTGTAGATTTTTGGATAACTAGCTATACTGCTATTTGTCTTTATTCTACATTTATACAAAGAAAATTAATATGACAGAAAAGATTGTAAGCACTGTTTACTATAATCTCTTGTTGTTGGCTAATCTTGAAAATGAACCAGAAGGAGGCGGATGCTTGACTATTGATACATATACTTTTGATCCAGGACTTGCAAAAGGAGATGAAATTCAAGTTCAAGACTTTAAGGTAGGAGTAGTTACAAATACTGATACTTCCAATAAGACATTCTCGTTTTCAGCAACAGTTATGGACATTCAGAAAGTTGCTATCCGTCATCAATCCTTTAACGTAAACATTATTCTAGAGTCCCCTGAAAAAGAAACTATGGCTCAAATTAGAGAAGCGTTAAGAGCAAGAAATTCAGAGCAATTTCCTAATAAGTAATTAAGTTTTGCAGCAGTTAAAGATTAAAGTATCTCTGATGAAATTGCTAATCTGGTAGAGTGCGTTAAACTCTGTTAACGCACAATTTATATCATGTTTATAAATTGCTAACAGCTTCCGCAATTTTTCCCGAAACAAAAGGTAAAATTTCCCGACTCTTGGCTTGTTCTTTCCCTTCTGTAAATACAACTAACAAATAAGGACGCTGGTCTGGTAATTCAATATAAGCCGCATCATGGCGCACGGAACTTGTCCAACCAGCTTTTGACCAAATTTGACTATTTTCTGGTAAACCGCCCCCTAGAAAGCCTGTAACCTGGTCTTCTTCCACATCTTTGGGTAACTCATTAGGGTTAATACTACGTTTGAGTAAAGACATCATGGATTGCGATCGCCCACTCGACACAGCCACCCCACCCACGATACTATGCAATAACCTAGCCGTAGCATTGGCAGTCAGCATATTTCGATTTTCAAACATCTCTCCATAAAACGCCCTTTCCCTTCCATAGGGACCATCACCCCAAGTTTTTTGACAGACGTTAATAGTCCCCATTTCTTCCCAACCCAAGGACTGATAATAGCGGTTAATAATATTACGTTGATATTTCCAAGTTTCAAAAGGGCCAGTGGGTAACTCTGGACCAGAAGTAGTACCGCTGAGAATATCAACAATTAAACTGGTAGCATCATTACTAGAATCAACAATCATATCACCCAAGGCTCGTTCTAATTCCTTGGAAGTATTACTCATGCCTTTTTCTAGCCATTCGTGAACCGTGACTAAATAAAACAACTTCACTACGCTAGCGGGATAGATGCGTTCTACACCACGATAACTAAATCCTCGCACAGGATGATTCCAAAAAGCATCAGGAGTCAACGCACCACCTGTATTTACAGGAACAGGAGGATCATACACAACCCATGTTAAAGCAATTTGGTTACGGGCTAAACTTGCAAATTTAGACCAAGTAGCCTCTAAAATTTGATTACCGAGATGTTCTAGTTGTTCGTTTTTATTAAAAAAAACCATTTGTCAACAATATCCTTATGGTATCAGGAGTCTCATTTCTCGCTTAATCCTATCATTGCCTGTATAATTACGGAGATAGTAACTATGATTAGGCTGATTTCAGGTAATGTATCATGACTTTTGATTTAACAAGATTTTATCAAGCTTGCAACCCTAATAAAACTCTTGATAAAAGCAAAGCTGAAGATAGACAATACTATATTGATTTTTCCGAGGTGCGGGGTGCAGAAATAATTAGAGAATTAAAACGAACTATTACCCTACTTTCTCCAGAAGAACCGACTTGTCAATTATTTACAGGACATATTGGTTGCGGTAAGTCCACAGAGTTGCTGCGGTTGAAAGCAGAATTACAAGAACAGGGATTCCATGTAGTGTATTTTGAGTCTAGCCAAAGTTTAGATTTAGCTGATATAGATATTACAGATATTTTACTTGCGATCGCCCGCGAAGTTAGTCAAAGTTTAGAATCTGCACAAATCAAACTCAAACCAGGATATTTTCAAAACCTCTTCACAGAAATAGCTGAACTTTTACAAACTCCCCTTGATATTGGCGTTGAAGCGGAATTATCTGTCGGTATTGGCAAAATTACCGCCAAAACTAAAGATAGTCCCAAACTGCGTAGTCAACTACGACAATATTTAGAACCCCGCACCAATGGAATTTTAGAATCAATTAACAAAGAATTACTCATACCAGCCAAAGAAAGACTGAAAAAACAAGGTAAATCAGGTTTAGTTGTCATCATTGATAACCTCGACAGAGTAGATAATGCACTCAAACCAAATGGTCAATATCAACCAGAATATTTATTTGTAGAACGAGGTGAACAGTTAAACAAATTAAACTGTCATGTCGTTTATACAATTCCCCTAGTTCTTGTATTTTCTAACGCTTTAGGCAGATTGACAAATCGGTTTGGAGTAGATCCAAAAGTATTACCAATGGTGGCAATTAAACAAAGAAATGGTGCAGATTACCAAGAAGGAATTACACTTTTACAAGAAATGGTAATGAAGAGAGCTTTTCCTGGTGTAAGTGATGAAGAAGCTAAAAGTTTAATTACAAAAGTTTTTGATAGTCCTGAAACATTAAAACGACTTTGTAAAGTTAGCGGTGGTCATTTGCGTAACCTATTAATGTTATTATTTCGCTGTTTGCAAATAGAAGATGTACCAATTTCTCGCAAATGTGTAGAAACCGTCATCAAAAAACGGTGTAATGAGTTAAATTTAGCAATTACAGATGATGAATGGGAGTTACTAAAAGAAGTGCAGAAAACAAAAACCTATAGAGGTGAAGATAAATATGATATTTTACTCCGTAGTATGTTTGTATTTGAATATCGAGATGAAGAAGGTTCTTGGTTTGATATTAATCCAATTTTGATAGATTCCAAGGAATTAATGTCATGAATAATCAAATTGCGTATCCAGTTCCCCTCCTCGCTTGCGGGGAGGGGTTAGGGGTGGGGTGTTAGGGTAGATTAAAACATTTTCAAATCAGCATTTAACATCATGAATAATCAAGAAAGTCCTCCTGAAAACAATGATAATTCTCTTAGAACCATATTAAGAGCAATTAATTTTTCCCAAGATCAATTATCACTGATTTTTCTGCGCTGCAATTATGCAAAATTACGCCAGCAGATAGCAGCACAACTTAAAGAAATTTCTTCTATACCAATTAGAGAAATTACATTACCAGAATCAGCTAAAAGTCTCTACAATAATATCTCCCAAGAATTGGGAAATGAACAACCACAAGCTTTGATGATTTCTGGTTTAGACTCTGTTAAAAACATTGACGGAATTTTGAGTTTATCTAACCAAATTCGCGAAGAGTTTAGAAAAAACTTTCCCTTTCCTATTCTGATTTGGATAGATGATCAAATTCTCAGGAAAATTATTAGAATCGCACCAGATTTAGAAAACTGGGGGAGTATTATTGACTTTGAAAATGATACTGATGATTTAATTGGTTTTCTGCAAGAAACAAGCGAGAAAATATTTACTAATGATGTTATTCCTTCTCCCCAAGTTTACAAAGAAATAGAATCTGCGCGTCAAGATTTACAAAACAGAGGAGAAGAAATAGACCCAGAAATACAAGCTGGTTTAGATTTGGCTTTTGGTTTACGGGAATATCAACAAGATCATCTAGATAATGCTTTAATTTATTATCAGCGAAGTCGAGAATTTTGGAAAGCGAATAATAATTTAAAATGTCACGGTATAACATTGGTAAAAATGTCCTTAGCTTATACGCGAAAAGCTGAAATCAGTAATACACAAAATCAGGAAGATTGGCAAAATGCAAGAGATTATTTACAGCAAGCTTTAGAGATTTTTGAACAAGCAAAAAGATTAGATTTAGTTTTTGAATATATCAATCGTTTGGGGGAAATATTACGACATTTAAAAGCATGGACTGAGTTAGAAACTCTCGCTCAAAAATCGCTTAAATTATATGAAAACCATTCTTTTAATAATGTAAATAAATTACAAAATGTAGAAACGTTATATGCAAAGTCTTTACAGCGTATGCAAAGGCGATTATGCAAGGCTCAAAATTATGGTTTTCTTGCAGAAGTAGCTTTAGAAAATCAAGAATGGCAAAAAGGAAATCAATACGCACAAGAAGCACTCGCTATTTTAACTAATATTCCTAATTTATTATCTCAGGAATATAGCTTGTATCGCTTATTACTTGCAGATTCTCAAGTAGGTTTAGGAGAAATTTTAGCAGCAATTGAAACTTTAGAAACTGCTAAAAATGAAAGTCATCCTCAATATAATCCTAAACTTTTTATTGCTATTTTAAAGAAATTAAGTTTATTACGTTTTCAAGAAAAACAATATTTAGAAGCTTTTAATCTAAAACAAGAACAACTACAAATTGAACAACAATATGGTTTTCGGGCTTTTGTTGGTGCATCTTATTTAAACCCACAGCGTAAAGTTGTTAATCCCACAATGCCAGAAGTTGAAAATACAGGCACAATTGCTCAAGAAATTTCCGCTTCTGGGAGAGGAGAAGATGTAAAGCGGTTGCGAGAAAGAATTGCAGGAAATGAACATAAATTAACTGTAATCCATGGACCATCTGGAGTTGGTAAAAGTTCAATTTTACAAGGCGGATTAATTCCTGCACTGCAACAAGAGCCTATTGGAGAACGTGATGTTTTACCGATTCTTTTACGAGTTTATACAAATTGGTTAGAAACGTTAGGACAACATTTACAAATTAATGAATATTCAACAACTGTAATTATTCAAAAATTACGAAAAAATGCTGAAAGAAATTTATTAACAGTTTTAATATTTGACCAATTTGAAGAATTTTTCTTTGTCTATACTGGACAAAAGAAAAGAAGATTATTCTATGATTTTTTACGAGTCTGTTTAGATATTCCTTTTGTTAAGATTGTGTTTTCCTTACGGGAAGATTATTTACATTATTTATTAGAATTAGACCGATTAGTTAATTTAACAGTTACTAATAATAATATCCTTGATAAAAATATTCGCTATTATTTAGGTAACTTTTCTACTGTAGATGCTAAAGCAATTCTTCAAAGTTTAACTACAAAAACCAGATTTTATTTACAAACTGAATTAATTGATGAATTAGTTAAAGACTTAGCAGGAGATATTGGGGAAGTTAAACCAATAGAATTACAAATTGTTGGCACACAATTGCAATCAGAACAAATTACAAATTTATATCATTATCAAAAATTTGGTAATAAAGAAAAATTAGTTGAGAAGTTTTTAGAAGATGTTATTCAAGACTGTGGGGGAGAAAATAAAAAAAATGCTCGAATAGTTTTATATTTACTGACAGATGAAAACTTTACACGACCTTTAAAGACTCGCGCTGAATTAGCAGAACAATTTCCTGAAGGAAGTGAAAATCTGGATTTAATTTTAAATATTTTCGTTGCGTCTGGTTTGGTGTTATTCTTACCAGAATCACCTGCGGATAGATATCAATTAGTACATGATTATTTAGTTGAGTTTATTCGTCGTCAACAGGGAAATGAGTTATCAGCAGAACTAAACAAGACAAAGGTAGAATTAAAACAGCAGCAACAAGCAACAAAAATATTAGCTGATGCAAAACGTCAAGCTGATGAACAAATTGCCAATGGACAAAAAAGGTTAAAGCTAAGTTCTGGTTTAGCTGTGGGTTTCGTAGTAATTGCGGGTATGGCTTCTGTTTATTCTGTTAATCAAGTAAGAGAACCTGATATTGCCAAACCAATTACGAACCCTGAACAATGTAAAGTTAATGGTGTAAAGACTATCCCCGACGATATCAAAGAACGTAAACAGCTTACAGGGCATCGGGCAGCTGTCAATAGTGTGGGTTTCAGCCCGGACTGTCAAACTATTGCTACTGCTTCATCGGACGGAACAGTGCGGTTGTGGAACTTAAAGGGGCAACTGCTGCAAGAATTTATTGGTGGAGATAATTTTGCTGTCTATAGTGTGAGTTTCAGTCCGGACGGTAAAACCATTGCTACTGCTTCTCATGACAATACAGCGCGGTTGTGGAATTTGAAGGGGCAACTGCTGCAAGAATTTCAGGGGCATCAGGGTTCTGTCTTAAGTGTGAGTTTCAGCCAGGATGGACAAACCATTGCTACTGCTTCATCGGACGGAACAGCGCGGTTGTGGAACTTAAAGGGGCAACTGCTGCAAGAATTTCAGGGGCATCAAGATTCTGTCAGGGATGTGAGTTTCAGCCCGGACGGAAAAACCATTGCTACTGCCTCATCTGACAGAACAGCACGGTTGTGGCCTGTGCAGAATGCGGACTTTAGATAGGGCATTAAAGGATGGTTGTGCTTGGTTGAAAGATTATTTAAAAAATCCGAATGTGGGTTTGAGTGATGATGTGAAATAGTCTGATTCAGACAATAATGAAATATAGCAATCCTGTAAATCCTAATTCAAATAATATTAATCATGTCAATAAACCTACCAATTCCCCATTCCTCCACAAAAGAATATCAGTGTAACATTGACCTAAATATCTATGATTCTCCTGAATGTGTCCGGTTAGCAACTCAAGCTGCAACAGGACGACATTTGAAAATCACATCCAATCATCAAAATACAGCAGTTGAAGTTTGTTTATGTGAAGATGACTATCCAGGATGGTTATCTGTTGAAGATTTGCAATTTCTCCAACCAACAGCAACAATATATCAACCCCAATTTATATCAGCCGCAGAAATTCAACAACGCATACCAGAAATTATCGCTTTTACTCAAGCTGCAAAACAAGAAGATAATTATTACTTGTGGGGTGGAACTGTTGCACCAAATTATGATTGTTCTGGTTTAATGCAAGCTGCTTTTAAATCTGTGGGTGTGTGGCTACCAAGAGATGCCTATCAACAAGAAGCTTTTACCCAACCAATTGATATTAATGAACTAGAACCAGGTGATTTAATCTTTTTTGGTACTCCCCAAAAAGCAACTCATGTAGGTTTATATTTAGGTGATGGTTGCTATATCCACAGTTCAGGAAAAGAACAAGGACGCAACGGAATTGGTATTGATGAACTTTCAGAAAAAGGTGATACAGTTAGTCAGACTTACTATAAACAATTGCGCGGTGCTGGTAGAGTTGTGAAAAGTTACAGCAGCAGTCAGGAGTCAGGAGTCAGGAGTCAGAAGTAAAACTTTCTTTCTGTCTAAGTTTAAAGTTCCTCGTTCCCATACTCTGTATAGGAATGAATTCTCAAGGCTCTGCTTTTAATAAAACTAGAGGTAGAACCTCTATGATAGAATTCCCAGTCAGAGACGGGGAACTAGATGATGTAAAATTAACCATTAGCGATCGCCAATCAGCAATCAGCAATCAGCAATCAGCAATGACCAATTACCAACTACCAATCACCAATCACCCATTACCAATCACTAATAAACAATTACCAGATGTATCCGTAGTTGTACCAATTAAGGATGAAGTGGAAAGCTTACCTTTATTGCTAGAAGCCATTTCTTCTATTTTGGTCGCTAGTGAGGTGAGTTATGAAATTATCTGTGTTGATGATGGTTCTACTGATGGTTCGCCGGAGTTTCTCAAGGAACAAGCACAACTTCGCACTGATTTAAAAGCGGTAATTTTGCGGCGTAATTACGGTCAAACTGCGGCCATGTCCGCTGGTTTTAATTATGCCACTGGTAAAGCAATTGTGACTTTAGACGCAGATTTGCAAAATGACCCGGCTGATATCCCCATGTTATTAGCAAAATTGGATGAGGGTTATGATTTGGTGAGTGGTTGGCGGCAAAATCGTCAAGATGGGGCGGTAAATCGTCTGCTACCTTCAAAAATTGCTAATTGGTTAATTCGTCGCACTACTAGCGTTTATATTCATGATTATGGTTGTTCTCTCAAAGCCTATCGTGCCGAATTAGTTGCTGATATGAATCTTTACGGAGAACTACACCGTTTTTTACCAGCTTTAGCTTATATCGAAGGTGCGAGAATTACAGAATTGCCTGTGCGTCATCATGCACGACGCTTTGGCAAAAGTAAATATGGTATTTCTCGGACTTTCCGGGTGTTGATGGATTTGTTAACTATTCTATTTATGAAAAAGTTTCTCACCCGTCCTATGCACGTTTTTGGTTTGTTAGGCTTGCTGTCTATGGTTTCTGGGGGAGGAATAGGAATTTATTTAACTTTCGTGAAGTTGTTTTTCCATACGGATATCGGTAATCGTCCTTTACTAATTTTGGCAGTTTTGTTGCTTGTAACTGGTGTGCAGTTATTCTGCTTCGGTCTTTTGGCAGAATTGCTAATGCGTACTTATCATGAATCTCAGGGAAGACCGATATATCGGGTGCGGGAAGTAGTGGCAAAAAATGTTAAGTAACGTAACAATAGAAAGACAAATTACTTAACACTACAACTGCATCTGCCGTGAAAGCTTTTGATACTTTTGACGCTAATCTGCGGCGCAACCTGCTGATATTATTTGCAGCGGGTTTATTATTCTGGTCAAGTTTAGCTTCGTTGTTGCCGACTTTACCTTTATATATTGAATCTCTTGGGGCAAGCAAGCAACAAATTGGTATTGTCATGGGTAGCTTTGCCATTGGGATGTTAATATTTCGTCCCCAAGTGGGAATGTTAGCAGACCGTCGGGGTAGAAAGATTGTGTTGGTGATTGGAATGGCAGTCGCTGCGATCGCACCCTTGGGCTATTTAGTAGTAAAATCACTTCTAGCTTTAATGGTAATTCGTGCCTTTCATGGCATCAGTATTGCCGCCTTTGGTACAGCTTACATCGCCTTGGTGGGAGATTTATCACCAGAACACCGTCGAGGTGAAGTCATTGGCTATATGAGTTTAGTTAATCCTATCGGTGTGGCAATAGGCCCAGCTTTAGGTGGATATTTACAAGCAGTCGCTGGTTACACACCATTATTTATTGCCTCTGCTGTTTTAGGTAGTTTAGGCTTAATCTGTATCCTGCCCATAGTCAATCCACCAGTAGTTGAAAAACCTCTCAACACCACAGATGACGGATTTTGGCAATTACTCTTCAGTCCCCGCGTGCGTGTACCTGCAATTGTGCTACTACTGATTGGTTTATCATTAGGTACAGTACATACTTTTATCGCCTTGTATATTAAATCAACCGGAATAGATTTAAATGCCGGGTTGTTTTTTACCGCAGCTGCTATATCTAGTTTTAGTATTAGATTGTTTGCTGGTAAAGCTTCTGATAAATATGGACGCGGTTTATTTATAACTTTCAGCCTGGTTGCTTATACTCTGGCATTGGTATTTATTTGGCAGGCAAACAGCGCCTTTATTTTCTTAATAGGAGCCGTTATTGAAGGTGCAGCTTCTGGTACTGCTATTCCCATGATTTCTACAATGATGACAGATAGAGCCTTACCCCACGAACGGGGGCGGATATTTGGTGTATCTTTAATGGGATTTGATGTTGGACTGACTATAGCCGGACCAGTTGTTGGTTTTGTTGCTGAACATATCGGCTATCGCAGTACCTTTGGTTTTACCACCGGTTTAACTGTTCTGGGAATTCTGATTTTTGTCACCCAGTCGAGTCAAAATATCTCCAAGTCTCTCCGCTTTGCCTTTGGTCGTGGTGAAGATGCCTATGCGTTGAAAAGCAAGGTGTAGGGTCAGAAAATTTTAGATTTTAGATTGGTGTTGACAAAAACAATCCCTCCGGCACACTTCGCGTTAAGCGCAGCTACGCTACTTGCTCTACTTGGGGAGACCCCAAAACCGCACTGCTTCACCAAAATCCAAAATTAAGAACTTCTGCCTCCTTTCCAAAAACAAAATGCACAAACCCGATAACAGAGTTTGTGCAATTATTGTTATTTAACGGGCGAGGAGGGATTCGAACCCCCGACACCGTGGTCCGTAGCCACGTGCTCTAGTCCACTGAGCTACACGCCCTTAACCAACGAATCTGATAATAACACATACTTCCCAAATGACGCAAGACATTTTTTCAAATTCTTCTCAACTGACTCATCTCGACTCCCAGGGAGAGGCGCAAATGGTTGATGTGTCTGGCAAAGTTGCCACTGTACGGGAAGCTGTAGCCACTGCTAGAGTGCGGATGCTTCTAGAAACCTTTGCGGCTATTGAAGCGGGAAATGCTCCTAAAGGGGATGTTTTGGCAACTGCTAGGTTAGCGGGGATTATGGCTGCTAAACAAACATCAAATTTAATTCCCCTTTGTCATCCCTTACCTTTGCAAAAAATTACAGTCGATATTAAACCAGATGAGCAACTACCTGGGTATCAAATTTATGCCACAGTTAAAACTAAGGCGGAAACTGGTGTGGAAATGGAAGCTTTAACAGCGGTTTCTGTTGCGGCTCTGACTTTATACGATATGGCCAAAGCCTTAGAAAAGTCGATTCAAATTGAATCAATTAGTTTAGTCAGCAAAACTGGTGGAAAATCTGGAGATTATCAAAATTTTGGATTTTAGATTTTGGATTTTAGATTGGGTAATTGGTGATTGTTGAAGAAAAAAACCATTACCCATTACCTCACTTACTGAATTTCACCTATAGCTTTGTTAAGTTCCGCGGGATTTTCATATTCCTCATCTTCTGGTAATTGTTCTAGTAAGGAGAGAAGCTGTTTATCTGCCCCTTGTTCTGTAGCTATTTCAATCAATTCTTCCTTGGTGGCAGGATAATCAACACCCTTTAAGTGTTTTTGAAGTTCAACTGGATTTGCTTTAGTCATTTTATTCACCGCTCAAGTTCATTACCATCTTCACAAGTGGATTGATTAACTCCCTCTATCAAAAAGATGAATAAATCTTAATTAAAGATCATAAAAATTCATCCACTTGATTGATGTCAAAGTTTGTGGGTGAAATCTGATATTTTTTCTTTTTCTTGGCTTTTTTGGCGAGATATTAAAAATTTATCGCTCATTAACCAGGATTGTCATAGTTGTTGAGGCATGATAAAAACAATTGAGAATATTTTAGGAATAAAACGAAAATGATAAATGACAGTATTCACATACCAAGATTATTTGTTTTGACAGGGGGTGGTGAAAAGAGTGGGTTAGTATCTAATTAATATTTTCAACCACGAGATGTTAAAGTTATGTACCATCCGGAAAATAATGCTGTAGAAGCAGGACGTATATATACGGCAACAGGTGGAATTTGTGCTGAGATGTTGCGCTCAGAAATCTATCGTGCTTGGGAAAGATCGCATTTACAAGGGGCTAATAACCTCGCGCTTCAAGCTGAGAAACTATCCAGGTTAGAGACTGAACGTTTAGTAGAGCAACATAGTAATTTGATTAATGTAGCGGCTCCTTACTTCCGAACATTATCACAGGCAGCTGGAAATGATCGTCATGCAGTGATGTTGAGCGATCGCCAAGCTATTCTACTAGATGTGGTAGGTGACAAGGAAACCGTACAAGCTTCCGAATCATTTCCTAGTGCAGGTTCCTTGTTATCAGAAGCTGTCGCAGGTGCCAATGGTATCGGTACTTCCTTAGCTGAAGAAGATTATGTAGAAATTGTAGCCGCAGAGCATTTTATTCAAGGATTTCATCCCTTCACTTGTCAGGGAATTCCCCTGCGGAACGAAAACCGGGAAATTGTAGGTATATTAAGTATCTCCGTCCGTCGTCCTGATGCTGGACAAAGGTTAAAAGAAATATTATTGTGTGCATCTGGCGGTATTGAAGCAGAATTATTGATTGGAAATTTAGAAAAACAGATTCGCCGTGTGTTAACATCAAGTCCTGATGACTATCAACCATTAGAAGAACTACGTCAAGATATTATCCAAGGGCATCAAGCCGCACGTTTAAAATTGGAAATTAGCTCCCGAATGGTAGCTGTTAACCGATTGGATTATGCATTGAAATTACTACAACAAGCAGAAAAATCCATTCAAATATTCCGACATCGTGCTACAATTTGGCGCAATTTAGCATCATTGGAAATCGGTTCAATTCAACCTCTATCACTTACTGATAGTTTGCTCGATTTGGTAGACCTATTAGCAACTGAGGCTACTATTCGCAAGGTAGAAATCCTCACTTATTGGCCAGATAAAATTTCAGTCTTGGCAGATATCAGAACTCTGTTACGTAAGCTGCTACGCTGTTTTATCAACTCTTTTGAAAGAGCAGGTAAAGGTGGAACAGTAAAAGTTACAGTTGAAAAAATGCCCTATTCTGAATTTGCACAAGTCAGTTTTACATCTATTCCCGGATTAAATACTTCTAAATCAGAACCAAGCACTGAAATTTTTTCTCTACCCATAACCAAGTAACTATTTATGAATAATCAAGATTTAAAAAAGCGTCAAGTGGTAATTGCAGATGATGATGATGATAGTCGAGAAATGCTTTCCTTTTTGCTGCACGAAGAAGGCTGGGATGTCATAGAAGCAAAAGATGGTAAAGAAGCCTTAGAAAAAGTAGTTAAGTATCAACCAGATTTATTAATTTTAGATAATAGAATGCCAGAAATCACAGGAATTGAAGTTTATCAATACCTTCAAACAAAAGGCATTAATTTAGCTATTGTATTCGCTACTGCTTATGGAGAACCAGAAGAATTAGTTTCATCTTTGGGTATTTCCCATTGGGTAACGAAACCATACGACATTTTAAAGTTACTGGACACAATAGAATCAGCCTATGCTAATTTCTTTGCTTCCCATTAGGTAGGTGAAAGATGTTTAGGTTTCAAGACAACACAAGTAAATACGCTATAAACCTGCAATACGCTGTAATTACAAATTATTTTAATTCCCCGTAGGAGTTGACCCAAAAAACCTTAAAATAGGTAAAGTGTATTAACATCTGTAACAAATTCACAAATATTAATTATTTATGCCTCCTCGTTGGCCTCGCAAACCAGATCGCAAAGATCCAGATTTCCGCAAATTAGATGACCGCATGAATTTTGCCTTCCATGTAGCAGTTGCAGCTACGGTCAATTCTGGGTTATGGTTTTTCCACATCTTGAAAACCACATCTTGGGAATGGTTAACACCATTAACTCTAGGCTGGGTAGGAGTAATATTGTTGCATCTAATATATATTAGTGCGATCGCTAATTACGACCAAACACCACCTAAATCCACCTGAAGAGAGATTACTAAAGCTAGGGCATTGTAACCTGTGGGAGTAGAGACAAATTACCCAATTAACAGATAAAATGGAATCAGCAAAAAGTTCCATTCTTACTTAAAATATAGGGTTATGGCTAAAACTAATACCACAGAATTACTAGAAGCCCTAGCATCAGAAATTGGCGAAAATATCTATATAGATATAGCTAAGTGGCATTTATATCTAGCTGATGCCAAACTACATAATCTAGTAGCAGAAAAATTGTATCCTTTAATTACCGAAAAAAACGTCAACGAAAACCGAGTCATTCAGATATTAGAATCTATCCCCGTTAAAATTGGTGGTGGTAGAAAAGAACTAGCATTAATTGATTTACTACCTCTGCAATGCCAAGTCAACCTCATAGATATTCTCGAAAAATACCAAAAAGAAATCTAACTCCTCCTCCCTCTTCCTCTGCGTTTACCTCCGCGTACCTCTGCGTTTAAAAAACACATCAACACCAGACCAAATAATAAATAGAGGGTTTTGTATATGTTTTTACAACTCAAAAACAGCAGCGATTTAGTGAAAATTATGGATCTCCAAGAATTGATAGATCCAAATCGAGACATTATCCACGCCAAAGACCAAGAAGGAGAAGAAGAACAGGAAACAGACCTCTACAAAAAAGCAGAATTAGTATTTCCATCCGGTGAAGAATTACCACGCTGCTGGGTAGATGCCAATTATAGAATAGCCCAAATGGCATAAATCATTAGATATTTTAGGGGTAAAGCGCAATGCTAAACCCCCATCTAAATTTAATTAACAGCAGCTTTTTCTTCTGCTATCACACCTTCATAACCTTTAGAAAAGGCTTTAGAAATCCAAGAGGTGAAAATATGAGAAAGTACACCTATTGGACCAGCAAATAAACACAAAGCTAAAGAGTGAATTGTCCAAATCCCTGTTTTTTGACCTTCCCAATAAATCCATCTACCAACAAATAAATCCATCACTAAAAAGTGAATCCAACCTGTAGCAGCGGCTGTTTCATCACTAAAAAACCTGGCTATATCTGCTAATTGAGGATTTGATAAAGCTGCGGCGTTTTCTGGAGTAATGCTGGTGACAAATAAATACACATAAGCACCAGCTAAAACCACAAAAGGAAGATATGATTCCATTACCTTGCGGGTGACATTCCAATTGGGTAATAAAATCATTAAAGCCCAAAAAGGTAAAACAAACAAATTGGCAACATTAAATAAATCTGTGATATTCATCATATTAGGTGACAGTAATGAGATAAGAGGAAAAATTCATCAAGCTGAAAGATGACTACTACTTACAAAGCAACAAGTTGAGATTCTATTTCTGAAGATTGTAAATCACGACCGATAAAAACTAAACTGGTTTGTTTTGCTTCTTCTGGCTTCCAAGGACGGTCATAAAATTTATCAAATCTTGTCCCTACACCTTGCATAACTAAACGCATGGGTTTATTAGCAACAGCCACAAAACCTTTAATGCGGTAAATTTCTTGTTCTTGTGCCAGTTTTTCTAATCTTGCTTGTAGCTTCTCTGGGTCAAACGTGCGGTCTAAAATGACGTGAGTTGAGTTAATTTCATCATCATGATCATGATCTTCTTCTGTGTCATGATGACTAGGACGAGAATCTAAATTATCTTCAACTGCGGACTCAAATCCTAATAATATGGATGCGTCTAGTTTACCATAATCACTAGAGACAATTTTCACTTCTCTAGGTAATTCATTTTTCACTAATTCTATTACTTGTGATTTTTGCTGATCATCAACTAAATCAGTTTTATTCAAAATCACTAAATCTGCACAAGCAAGTTGGTCTTCAAATAATTCTTGCAATGGTGTTTCATGTTCTAGACTATCATCTTCTTGTCTTTGGGCAGCTATAGCATCTAAATCACTGGCAAATGTTCCCGCAGCCACCGCAGCACAATCTACCACTGTAATTACTGCATCTACTGTAGCAGCATTGCGGATTTCTTGCCAACGAAAAGCTTTAACTAAAGGTTTTGGTAAAGCTAAACCAGAGGTTTCAATAATAATACAATCTATACTATCTCGGCGTTTAATTAACTCCCGCATTGTGGGGTAAAATTCCTCTTGGACGGTGCAGCATAAACAGCCATTTGTCAGTTCAAATATGTTATTTTCTTGATTTTCCTGTACTTCATCTTCGGGGCAAATTTGACAAGATTTTAATAATTCTCCATCTATTCCTAGTTCTCCAAATTCGTTAACTAATACTGCTATACGTCGTCCTTGGTTGTTTTGGAGTAGGTGACGGATAATGCTGGTTTTACCGCTTCCTAAGAAGCCTGTGATGACGGTAACGGGGATTTTTGTAGCCATGTTTTGTGTGTTGTTTTGTTATTTTATTTTACCATATATTGAATAACCCCTCAGAATACCGACTTATCAAAAAATTCGGGGATATAAACTTGTTAAGGTGTTAGGTGTAGAATCAGATTTAGGTTAAGTGTGAGAAATAAAGCGTACCCAGTTTAAAGATGATTTAACACTATTATATAAACGTTTATCTGCGGTATAAAATTCCGCATTTAATAGCTTTGATAATGCTAGGTAATGAGCATCATAAGCAGCAGATAGTTTGAGCGTTTTTGCTAGAGTTAGTGCCATTTCGTGAAGTTGGGAAAATTGAGAACTTCCATAAAGAACTATCCCTAAATTTAACGCATCTTCCAGAGCCTTTTCTGTCTCTTCAATGGTTAATAAATTTGCTTGATTCATGCGATGTAAAGCATTAGTGATTTCATAATAAAATAATGTGGGAGCAATAATAGTAACAGAATTTTGTTGCCAATTTTCCCATAGTTTGATAAATGGTGAATCCATAGATTTACTATTAATTAAGTTAATGGTAAAACTGGCATCTACACAAATTAGATAATTATTCATGGACTTTCAATGAATTGATTAATTCCTCACATCTTTCTTCTCTCATTTCTGAGATAATATTAGTAATTGTATCTTGTAAAGATTGATTGTTAAGTCTTTGGTTAAGTGTTTCTCCTCTTTGAATGATGCTTTTTTTGATAATATTCCAATCAGGTTTAATTTGTAATTCTGTTTCTAATAATTGTTTCTCTTCTGGGGATAAACAATGAATAATTTCAACTAATTTTTTCACTAATTCCCTGTTCATAGTTGTGATTATTGGTAAAGAATAATTGTTGATATTTATTTGATTATAACGTAAGTTGCTTGATTTAACCCGCGTTACCCATAAAAGTTAGGGATATTAATTTTACTTGATTTTAAGAATATCCAATATCTATCATCTTGAAAAATTCCTGGACTACTTCATCAGGGTTGTTATAACATCTTTCAGAATCAAATCTTTCTACAACTTTAATACCGTTTTTCTTGAAAATTCGTTCTCTTTCTTGTTCCTCAACTCTGCGTTCTGCCGTGTGAAAGGGTCCATCAACTTCTAAAACTCCCCATTTACCGTTATAACAAATGAGAAAATCTGCTTCTTTATTTTCTCTACCTTTGGGTGTGGTGAGTCGTGCTAAGGAGTTGGGTACAAATAAAACTCCAGTTCTATCTAATGCTTCAGCTATTTTAATTTCTGTTTTTGAGCGAAAGCGTAGTCTTTCCCAAGTATGAATTTTTCGATCTGAACGAAATTGAACTCCCTGGTTATTAGGAGTATTATCTACATCAATATTTTTTTCTGACTTATTAACAGTATTATCATTTTCAAGAGTTTTGCTTATAATTAAATCTGTATTTTCTATAATTTTTTTATATAAACTGGCAAATTCTCCAGGTGCAAAGTTACCGTTGATAGGTCGTCTTTCTGTGTTGTTAAAATCAAGATAATAATCTTGAATTATGAGATCAAGATATACATATTCACAAATTACTTTATCCAAGTTTGTTTTAATATTAATCTGCCAATCTTTTATACAAGAACCTGTTAAGGTTGCATTGTGAAAATTTGTACCAACTACTTGGGATGTGGTTAAATTAGCCCTACTTAGGTCAGCCCAACTCAGGTCAGCCCAACGCAGATCAGCCCCATTCAAGTCAATCTCAATTAGGTTAGCCTCAAACAGACCAGCGCAAATCAGGTTAGCTTTACTCAGGTCAGCCCCATTCAGGTAAGTTCCAGTCAGGTTAGCTCCACTCAGGTCAGCATCACTCAGATTAGACCTACTCAGATCAGGTATTATATCTGAATTTTCATCTCTCCACTTATTCCAATATCCTACCCCTTGCTTCAGGATTGCTAAATGCTCTGGATTTGCCATAATCTAGTGTTTATACCTAAAATTGCCAATATTCGGATTTTAACCTAATTTCATTAATATCAAACTAAGCTCGTTAAAATTTACCGCTAAAAAATCAATTTCTGGCAACCACTAGCTAAATATAGCTTTAACTGAATGTGGGTTATATTATAATTGAAAGTAATACCAACTATTTCAGTTTACTCCTATGAGTACCCTTCCAAATCTTCGACAAGTAGTATTAGAAGAAATCAATCAAATTCCTGATGAACAACTTAGTCAGGTATTACAGTTTCTTCATGTTCTCATATCTAATTCTCAGACAAAGAAGGATGAAGACTTGATCAATGATCCACTAGCTGAGTTTATTGGTGCAGTTGAACATGGGAGTTTAGCCCAAAATATAGATCAAGAATTGTATGAATAGTCAATTATTTATTGATACTTGGGGTTGGTTGACACTTTATGATCGTCGAGAAACTGCTCATCAAGAAGCCGTTGACTGTTATCAAAATATAATCAGTCATGCTAACTGCATATTTTTCACCATTAACAAATTGTTCTCTAATTTCTGGAGGAAGTTCTAAATTTCCTTCTGGTGTGAAAGTAATAGTAATTGTTTGTTCCATAATTACCTCCTTTACTTACTTTTCAAAACCAAATAATACTATAGCTTTTTCAGCAAACCCTAATTAATTGCTTTGTTCCCACTAAAAGCATCTAAAATAAAGTAAAATATTGAGCCTATAAGTTTGCATTTTATTGCGTATATTTAAGGTTTATTAAAATGACTCTATTCTAGAATAATGCAGATAAAATCATAGGATATTCACAAGGGTAGTAATCAATTATGAAAATTAGAGGAATAAGCATCGCTTTATTTTTTGGTCTTTCTATGCCCATGATCACAGATATTGCTGTCCAGAGTCAAGCTGTGGCTAATCTGGCTTTTCCAGAGGGAGAATATTTTAATGGGCAGGTTCAATCAAATAATTGGAGTTTAACTCTTTGGCAGGACAAAGGTAAGTATTACTATAAAAACTTAAACCTGAAAACAGGGAAAAAAATTTGTTTAGTTGGTGCCAAAGCATCTGGTACTAAAACTCGTCCTGTCTTCACATGGACTAATGCTAAATATAAATATCGAGTTTCCTGGCAAACTGTCGAACCTAATGTGGTTCGATTACAGGTAATAAATCCTTCAGAACAGTTGATTTTAAATGAACTTCTGATTCGTCAACCTGGTGAATTTGAAGATCCCAATGCAACTCAATGCAAATAAATGTGAGAACATCAATCAGATTTGTTCAAAATCACCAAGTCAGCCAGTTTTATAAAAACCCGCGTTTGCCATTGGGACGCACTGTTAGCCAATTAACCTTTGCTAATGCCAGTTGTTCGTCAGTAACTTTTGCTCCCGTCAGATTAGCACCACATAAATTAGCTCCCCGGAGATTAGCCTGACTCATATAGGCATAACTGAGATCAGCCCCTCTTAAGTCCGCTCCTTCTAAATCAGCATGGCTTAAGTAAGCTTTAGTTAAATTAGCATCTCTTAAGTTTGCTTGCATTAAACTAGCTCTACCAAAGTCTGTATTTTGAAGATTAGCACTTTGGAGGTTGGTTTTTCTTAATTGAGCGGAGTGGAAATTAGTTCCTGATAAATCTGCTCCTTCTAAGTTCAAAAGACTGATATTGAAAGAAGCAAAATCTCTTCTACCTTTTAAGTATGCTTTGAGGAGAGTTTCGGAATTTAATCGGCGATTAATTTGAGAACCATTGAGATCGCTATTAGCCGCACTGGATGGTTTAGATATCAACTGCTTGTTTTGGGTTCGTCCAGCCCGCAATCCAGATGTGTCTGGTGATTTAGCCCTTCTAGCACGAATGGCTGCTGCTACCTGTGCCACACCATCATTGCTACCGGAAGTAGGATTACTCGACAAATTACCAGAATTTTCTGATCGATTCTGGATTTTATCTCTACTATCCGTGTCAGTTTTGACAATTAATCCTTTGGCTAAACTGTCTAGATATGGTTCCATATCCATCGCCCTGAGTACATCTGAAGCTGACTGGTAACGATTGCGAACGGAAACCTCCAACATTTTTTTTAAGACAGTGGTTAAATGGTCGCTCATATCTACCAGCTGTTCCCACATCATTTCACCTGTTGTGGGATTGTAGGGAATGTCTTTGGGGGTTTTCCCTGTCAGTAGATAAATACAAGTCACGCCTAGTGCGTAGATATCACTAGAGTAAACTGGACGCATGGCCATTTGCTCTGGAGGAGCAAAACCAGGAGTACCAATCGCGTAAGCTGTTAATGCCGTTTGTCCCGATTGGCTAGGCGCAATTTGGCTGACTTGGTTTTTGACAGCGCCAAAATCAATTAATACTAGTCTGGCATCTTGAGTACGGCGAATTAAGTTAGCTGGTTTGATATCACGATGAATTACTTTGAGGTCATGGATGTATTGCAGTAATGGCAAAATCTCTGTCAAGAACTGTTTGACTCCAGCTTCGCTATAGAATCCGGTTTTTTTCACTTCTTGTTGGAGAGTAGCACCACTGATATATTCCTGAACTAAATAAAATTGTGTTTCTTCTTCAAAATAGTCTAATAGCCTTGGAATTTGGGGATGATTACCAATCTTGCCTAGTGTTTTCGCTTCTCTCTCAAACAGATCCCGTGCCATTTGTAATATGTGAGGGGCTGTTCCTGACGGACGGAGTTGCTTGATTACACAACATGGTTCACCTGGTAAGACTTCATCTACGGCTACAAAGGTGGCTCCAAAGCCCCCTTGACCTAACGGTTTAATAATCCGATAGCGATCGCGCAATAATAATGGTGAGCCACAAGAATGACACCTCTGGCTAGATGACAAATTTTTGGGATGGGCACAGGTAGGATTGAAGCAGTAGCTCATGCACTGTTAACTCGCTGCACGAAGGATAAGGGAAAAATTAGACTCTCATTACATTATTGAGAGTAAATCCTAACTTTGTCAGGCAATTTTTGCGGGAATGTTCTTAAAGAGTTTCTAAAGTTATACGGATGCTAATTCAAGTTATAGTAAACCCAACGAAATTAACTTCGCTGTGAAGCAAAGTTTTTATCTTGACTATTATCTCATTAAAATCATGCTGTAGTAGCTGCTTTTTTTATGTAAAATTGCTGAAAAAATAAAATTTATTTTATACGAAGTAATTTAGAGGATTAGGATGACTATCACTTAAGTATCTCATACTACGATGAATGATCGGGCGGTGAGGAGTCTCACCCCGACCAATAACGACTGTCACTAATCTGTCAGACTTTTTCTGAGTGGAAAAAAGTTACAGACCCGAAAGCACATCTTTTGCAGCGGCTAAAGTTTTGTCAATATCTTCATCTGTGTGAGCTAAAGAAGTAAACCCAGCCTCAAACTGAGACGGTGCTAAGTAGATACCACGTTCTAACATCCCACGATGGAAACGCCCAAATTTTGCTGTATCACACTTTTTCGCATCTTCATAGTTATGGACTGGCCCGGCAGTGAAAAATAAGCCAAACATGGCGCTGATATGACCACCACAAGCGGCATGACCAGTTTCTTGAGTAATTTTGAGCAACCCATCGGCTAGTTGCTTGGTAATGCGTTCTAGGTACTCGTAACTACCTGGTTTTTGAAGTAATTCTAGTGTTTTAATTCCCGCAGTCATCGCCAGGGGATTACCAGAAAGAGTCCCAGCCTGATATACAGAACCAGCAGGAGCAACCATTGACATGATATCGCGGCGACCACCATAAGCTCCTACTGGCAAGCCACCACCGATAATTTTACCGAGTGTTGTTAAATCTGGTGTAATGCCAAATTTTTCTTGAGCGCCACCGTAGGCAATACGGAAGCCAGTCATTACTTCATCAAATACTAGTAATGCGCCATGTTCGTGAGTAAGTTCTCGTAATCCTTCCAAGAAACCAGCATCGGGAGTAATAAAGCCAGCATTACCAACTACTGGTTCGAGAATTACACCAGCAATTTGATCCTTGTTTTCTTCAAACAAAGCTTTGACAGCTTCTAAATCATTATAAGGTGCTGTTAATGTGTCACTGGTTGCTGCTTTGGGAACTCCTGGGGAATCGGGTAAACCCAGTGTAGCGACACCAGAACCCGCTTTAACGAGGAACATATCAGCGTGTCCGTGATAGCAACCTTCAAATTTGATGATTTTATCTCGTTTGGTAAAAGCTCGCATTAACCGCAGTACGGCCATACAAGCTTCAGTTCCAGAGTTTACAAATCTGACCATTTCGATGCTAGGAACAGCATCTATGACCATTTCAGCTAAGACATTTTCTAGTACACAGGGTGCGCCGAAGCTAGTACCTTTTTCCAAGGCCGTATGTAGTGCTGTGATCACTTCTGGATGGGCATGACCGCAAATAGCCGGTCCCCAAGTACCCACGTAGTCGATGTATTGGTTACCGTCTACATCCCAAATGTATGCTCCGTTAACGCGATCAAATACGATGGGTTGTCCACCCACGGATTTAAATGCACGGACGGGAGAACTAACTCCTCCTGGCATCAAGTTTTGAGCAGCTGCAAAAATTTCTTGTGATTTTGTGGTTTTAATGGTGGTGTTTACCAAGGGTTATCTCCTATAAGTGGTGACTAAATCGGGCTTCTATCTGAGGATAGGGCGAAAAAATGCTTAGAATTTCTATAGTAATAGAATTGATTAAACCAAAAAAAATGACAATATCAATATTATTATTCTTTCTGGTAAACTCCTGTTAGCACCTTGAATTCATTGATTATTGTTAATTTACAAAAATTTTTGGTATGTCTTCTCCCGAACTGCGATACCTTCAGTCAACTTCGCTAACGCTACAATCTGCCATCCCTGTTGAAAAAATCCGCTACGATGACAAGGGTTTAGTACCGGCGATTATCCAAGATTATCTGGATGGTACTGTCTTAATGATGGCCTGGATGAATCGGGAGTCTTTAAATAAGACCCTAGAAACTGGAGAAACTTGGTTTTGGAGTCGTTCTCGTCAGGAGTTTTGGCATAAAGGAGCTACTTCTGGACATATTCAGAAGGTGCAAAGTATTCGTTATGACTGTGACAGTGATGCTTTACTGATTGGAGTTGAACAGCTGGGAGATATTGCTTGTCATACTGGGGAGCGTAGTTGTTTTCACCAAGTCGATGGGAAAATCGTCCCTCCACCAGCGGATATGTTATCGCAGCTTTTCCAGATAATATGCGATCGCCGGGATCATCCCAATGAATCTTCCTACACTTGTAAGTTATTGGCAGGTGGAGATAATAAAATTTTGAAAAAGATTGGTGAGGAAAGCGCCGAGGTAGTTATGGCCTGTAAAGATGATGATGCAGATGCGATCGCAGGTGAAGTTGCCGACCTGTTTTATCATACCCTGGTGGCGATCGCACATCATCAAGTTGATTTAAAAGCTGTATATCGTAAATTGCAAGAACGCAGAAAATAGGCAAGGGAGCGGAGGAGCGGAGGAGCAGGGGAGCAGGGGTGCAGGGGTGCAGGGGAGCAGAGGAGAATAATGTATTGATCACCTATTCCCTATTCCCTATTCCCTTCTTACTGTCACCTGTCACCTGTCACCTGTCACCTAAAAAGTAAAGGTAGTACGCACTAGACCTACAGTTGTAGTTTCGTTAGTGCTGTCTCCTTCAGGATTAAACAACACAAACGCACCAGGGGTAATACTTACATTGTCGTTAATCCGAAAACGATAATAACCTTCTAGATGGTAAGGCGTTGCTCTATTTGTACCTAGTGTAGCTGCACCACTAGCCTCAGTACGATAAAGAGGCTGTCCAAAAATCAAACCTGCATTATTCCCTTTTTTGAGTAAATCATTAAAATGCAAGCCTACCATCCAGCTAGTAAAAGTGGTGGAAGCATCAACAGCCGAAGAAGAATCATCTACAAAAATTGCTGCACCATAACCAGATAAAGCCACCTTTGGAGAAAATCTCCAGGTTGCAGTCCCACCAAAAGAGTTCATTTTTACAGGTGTTCCCAAATCCAGTCCAGGCAAAGCACCAATATCACTACTAGTTAAACCTGTGCCTAAAATATTAATCTGGTGATAACTATTCGAGTAGTTTAATCCCACATCTATGGACTTGGTGGGTTTAAAAGTTAATTGGGTTGCAATTACGCTACTACCATTAAATACACCAGCACCTAAAGGTGTACCTGGAAAACCTTGGTTTTGAGGCAAGTTAGCGTTCACACTACCATACAAAGCCCGCAAATCTAAGCTGGGTGAAAAACTATAAATAAAACCAGCCGCAGAAGCTAAACCAGAACCAGAAGTACCACCAGAAACGCGGAGAACAGGGTTTAAATTACCAAAACGGGAAATAGATTCTTGTCCTTCTCCATAAAAGGGAGTAATAGCAGGAAAAGCATCAGAAACTTCCGCCGCAGTTCCCGCAAACAAAGTTAATTTCTCTGCTACAGGGAAAATATACAGCAGTTTATACAATTCCAGTGAGTTGGCACCAACAGCATTTAAAGTTTTTACGTCAACTCCAGGAAATTGGGGTTCAAAGCTAGTCCGCGCACTACTAGCACTTAATCCTGATGATAATCCCAAACCATCCTGGAGACTATTACCACTACCCAAGAAATTATGTGCTTGTAACCCGGTAATGAGTAAGTCTTTACCTGTGAAACTGGTGGTCAGGTTTAAGCGGACTCTGTTAGTCAGGATGATATTAGGATTATCCTCATCAGGATCGCCTCCAGTAGCACCAATAGCGGCGATAATGGCTTCACCACTTAATTTGGTTGTTGTGGAAAATCTATTGGCTTCTAGTTCTGCTGTACGAGCTTCTAAAGCATCAACTCTACCTCTAAGTGTTGCCAGTTCTGCTGAAAATTCTTCTTGCAGTTTTTGGAGAGTAGCTAAATCTTGTTTTGTTAATAAATCACGTGTACCAGAAGCAATTAACTCATTAACTCTATCTAAACAAGCATTTAAACCAGCTGCAAATTCATAGCGACTCAACGCCCGATTGCCGCGAAAAGTACCATTTGGATACCCAGCAATACAACCATATCGCTCAACTAACGATTGCAATGCACCAAAAGCCCAATCTTTAGGTTGTACATCGGATAATTGGGACACGGAATTTACCTGTTCCATCTCATCTGATGCAATTTCATCTGATGCAACTACTGGGGTCGCAGATACAGATAAATCATCACTTTGTTGAGTTTGGTTGACACCAAGTGAATCCTGTAGTGGCCTATCAGCACCCATTACTTGTACAGGAAATAATCCAGAAAGTAAGCAGAGTAAACCCACTCCACCCAAATTAAGCAAATTTACCTTCATTTGACTCCTCACAGTTAAATTTTTATCGAAATATTTTCAGAGCAAGAGTTAAGATGGCTCTAGGATTGCCAATCAAAAGAATTAGGTATCAAAAATTTATCCTATGGTTTTTTTCCACAAGAAATACTTAGTTAAGTCTGGAGAGTCTTAACATCAAATCTTTGAATTAAACAAAGTATCTTTCTGTCTTTTTCCAGAAATTAGGCGCTGAATATAACTTACTTTTGGTGGTTGCGACCAGTGAAAAGTAAGATTTTCACAGCTACTATTAGTTATATTAAATACTAGTTGTGTCACAAATAGATACAAAGTCTTATTAAATTTTTCTATACTAAACCAAGTTTCTAGTTATCTGGTTGTGAATGGCAATTTGTAATTATTCCCTTCCACACTTATTAAAATTTTTACAACTAGAAGTTATGTCACTAATATACCAAGTCCTGTACTGTGATTAAGTTAAATTGTTACCAAACCTTGATATTTTTGTAATTCTTATCATTAGCTGCAATTATCCTCATTAATTCCACAGAGTTTCCACAGGAACTTTACCAGTTTTCCACAGAAGCTTGACGAGCCAATCAAGTCTTGCTGACTTACTGGGGATTTTATGCTTTGGTCACTAAACAACATTCATAACTGAGATTTTATTAAGATAAGTAACAAAAATATAGCTACAACCTGGATTATTCCGTCATGATTTATTTTTTAGCTACTAATTTTTAACATTTCGCAGCATTGACAAACCCACCCCCTCTTAGCGCACAATGATTCGGCTTGCTTTTTTAATCCGTCCCACCGTTAGCATCCAGTTTGGAAATTTACTTCAGATATGAGTGAGGATTGTCAACCAGGCGAACAATTGCTGAAAACTCTTAACGCAAGCAAAATCTCTTGATAGCCTTTATAGAAGGAAAATCTTATGAACACAAAAGTTAGTATCTTTACTGAAATCCCTGAAACACTTCACGAATCCCTAAAAAACTATTTAGAAACTCACCCTGATTGGGATCAAACCCGAGTATTAACCGCGGCGGTATCGCTGTTTTTGCTCCAAAATGGAGATAGCGATCGCAGTGCAGCTCGTATCTACTTAGAAACTTTATTTCATCAGTGCTAAGTCAAAATATAGCAGGAGTCAGGAGTCAGAATTCAGAAGTAAAACCATTTCTTAGTCTGAGTTTCACCATTAATTCATGTCCTAATCACCCTGTCTAGTGCTATACATACACTATTGATTGCGCCATAAATTATACATACTTACATTGGAAATACTGCCATAAAAGCTATCATTCTGATTTATAGCAGATAGCATGATGCCTAGCCGCAGGATAGTCCAACAGCTTTTGATAACTCTGGTCAAATCAGGATTTGCTCAATTGAGCTTGTCTGTAATGATTCTATAAATGCTGTATATCCTTGATGGATTAAACCATCAAGGGCTATATAGTTGAAATTGAGCATAGCAATAACTTTCATCACACCAGTAAAAATACAGTTGTTCGCCTGAGTGAACTCGCCAAGAAACAGCATTGGTTTAAAAATAAGTGCTAAAAGCAGCCAGAACTACAATTCAAAATACTCATTAGCACAGACTCTTTTAATATCCAAGTAAGTGTTTTGCTCAAAAGTTCATTGGTCAGAAATTCACAAACTTTATAATCTACTGAAAATGTAAGCATTCAGCTAATGCCTAACCAATTTCTTAAATATTCTGACTCCTGAATCTGGAATTCTTACCTGAAGATTAGGATTTAACCTCCGACTGCGGTTGAGTAGGACATTCAAATTTGTACCCTACACCCCGTACAGTTTGGATTAATGCCGGTTGACCAACATCAATTTCAATCTTCTTGCGAATTTGACCGATGTGGACATCGACAACTCGCTGGTCTCCCACATATTCATAGTCCCAGACCTCTTGAATAAGTTCTGCTCGCCGCCAAACTCGACCTGGATGACTAGCTAAAAAATGCAACAAATCGAATTCTAAAGCAGTTAATGGCACTGGTTGGTTATTAAGTGATACTTCCCTCCGTACCGGATCAATCATTAATTTTTCAAAAATTAGGCGTTTTTGTTCTGCGGTCGTCACAACCCGCTGGCGTCTCAGAATAGCCGCTACTCTGACTTCTAATTCTCCTAAACCAAATGGTTTGGTGAGATAGTCATCAGCACCTTTAGAAAAACCACGAATTTTGTCGGATTCATCTGTCCGGCTAGTCAGCATGAGTACAAAAACCCCATTACGGCTTTGCATCTCTTGGCACAGGTTAAACCCGATGGCATCTGGTAAATTTACATCTAGAATTACCAAGTCTGGGTTAAACTGCTCAAATAGAGCTAGGGCTGCCTTGCCATCTTCGGCAGCTTCTACTTGATAGTTCTGTCTAATCAAAAAGCGTTGGATTAAATTCCGAACCGCTGGGTCGTCATCAACTACAAGAATCTTGGCAGCAGCCATGACCATCACTTTACACAAAACTTCATTATCATTAACAAGGTCATCGCGTAAAAACACAATTTCCACTTTGGCATTTATTAAGAATCTACAAAGGCCAGCTAGGAGTATCCTGATTGTTCAAATAAACTGTAATCAGAATTATGAAGGATTTAGGCATCAATCTTATGGTAATCAGGTCTGCACTTCAGTATATCTACTAAATGGTTGTTCTGACACTACCTGTGAAGCCAGATATTCATAGTAGCGGGGTTAATAAAAGCATCAACATAAACTTTCCAACCTTTTGGAGTGAAATGCGACATCATGATATTTGCGTTGATCAGCTAATTAGCATTGAAATTGCATTATTCCAATTTTGATGTTTAATGTACAAAGTTGTAAACACCCCATATTCGCATAAAGTGCCATAAAAATAGCTCCTGAGGCATCTGCCTGCGTCAATATGCGATTTGGGAGTTTAGCAAGCAAAACAGTATTTTTGCTGTTCTATCCAACAGGCGATGGGATTATGCACTGTACGATGACAATATGTTAAAGTAACTATAGTTAAAATTCGTGGGTCAAACAAACTAACCCGTGCTAATATCCTGTTAAAGGATAAGAATAGGTTGGAACAACTGTTTCGATCACAATAAAAATTAAGGTTGTTTTTTATTCCACAAAAGACTACCGCTTACCAAGGCTGAATTTACAAACTGCCATGAGCGATCAAAATCCCTACGAAAAACTTGGGGTATCAGAAGATGCTAGCTTCGATGAAATTCAGGATGCTCGCAATCGCCTGTTAGAGCAACATGGTGGTGATGTGAAGTATTTAGAATTGATTGAAGCAGCATATGATGCGATTCTAATGGAACGCTTACGGATGCGCCAAGAAGGAAAAATTAAAGTACCTGAGCGTATTCGTTTTCCAGAAATGCGAGTCCAATTTCCTCAAAAAGACAGTCCTGCTCCTCGTGAACAGTCACCTATGTGGCTGCAAAGAATGTTGGATCAACCCAGTTTGCCAGAGGTCCTGATACAAGGGTCTTGTTATTTGGGTTTAAGTGCTATGACTGTGTTTTTCCCTGCGGCAAGTGATCAGATTTTGCAGTTAGCATTAGTGGTAGGCGTAGGAATCAGTATTTATTTTCTTAATCGCAAAGAAAACAAATTTGGTCGAGCAGTCTTGTTAACGTTGGCCGGACTAATTGTTGGTTTAATAGCTGGGGGATTAATCGCTACCTGGGTATTACAGCAAATGCCATTTATCAGTGTGACAAAAAATCAGTTCTCTACGGTACTGACTTTTATCTTGATGTGGCTAATTAGCAGCTTTTTGCGTTAGTTAAGATTGGATACTCAAATGTCATTCCAGTTAAAATATACCAAGTCCCCGGTCTAAAGACGCGGGGATTCTTGCTACAAGGAGCAACCTTGGCTAAAGTTGTTACCAAATTTGGGTAGAGGGTCATCTTTCCACAAGCGTAGGAAGTTCTATTAAGTACCTGAGCAAATAAGCGGTGGCATAGTAATATTAAGTGCTGAAAATAACATTAAATTCAAATTAAATATTCCGTATATTTACAATTGCAATATTCTTTTATAACAGCATACTATGTAGCCCAATAACTTTTAATTATCTTAGGTATTATGAAATCTATTCTACAAACCTACGTAGATCAAGAAATATGGTTATTGATGAGAGATAAATGGTTTTTTGGCACAATTATCAGAGTTTCTGATGAATTGTTGTGGTTTAAACACAGAACTCACAATAAAGAGACAGAAGAAGATACTTTGTGGGAAAGGGTTGTAAAAATCAGTGAAGTAGTTGCTATTGATAAAGTCATCTCTGTGATTAGTAGAAAGCCTGATGTATTTATGTCTAAGTTATTGGAAGTCGATAATCACATAAATAATCATCAACAAGAACATGAAAAATAAAGCTAGTTGGTGATGCTAGTACCGCTTCGCGGAAGTCAAAAGTCAAAAGTCAAAATGAAGATAGCATAGGATGCTCGGAGATTTAGAATGGTTAGTTTATTTACGCCGTGCTGTACTAGAGGCTGTATAAATAAGATAGTAATCTCTGTGGTAGTTGCTGTTAGATATAGTTTTATTTTCATTGGCGAATTTGGGCGAACTTGGGATGGACTAAGGTAGCAATGCCTATAGCAAGGAGAGCGATCGCACTCAATTGAGAAAATTATGCCCGATATATAGAAACACTTAGTCTGCATTGCCGTTTTTGTAACAGAAATACAGTTACGATTAACCCCTACTGACTGGTGCTACACTGGGATAGAATCCCAACAACCACTAATTATGCTCAAGCGTTCCAAGTTCGAGACAACCCAGTCTCAGATTATGCACCGGGCTGAGGAGCTTATTAGCGCCGCCTCAAATCGCTATCGGATCACAGTTCAAGTGGCAAATCGTGCCAAGCGTCGGCGTTATGAAGACTTTGAGAATAATGAAGATGCAATGATGAAACCCGTACTCAGAGCAATTATTGAGATGTCTGATGAAATGACTCAGCCAGAGATTATTGGCGAATTATAACTACTGATAGGGTATTGGAGATGAGGAAGAGTTTTGTCTCTATTCTCAGTTTCCAGTTCCCTGTCTGTACTCCGAAAATAATATGAAAAAGAAAAAACATTTATTTTTACGGTTTAACTTAGGACTGATCATTGCTTTAATCACAGTGAGTGTGATCACTTTAGGTTCAGGAAGTGCAAATTTTTCCACTATTTCACCTGCGGTAGCTCAGAGAATCAGTCCTAGTGATGTTTGGCAACTGGTGTATACACAATTACCAGATATGCCAAAAGAAAACCAATACAAAAATAAAGATACGGGAAAAATTGCTGAAAATAACACCTTAGCAAGTCGTTTGATTCGCTATCACATTTATGTCAAAGGCAGATCCCCCATATATCGTTTAGATTGGAAACTCACCTTAGCTGATTACCTTGATGCCAATGAAACAATATATGAAGCATCATATCCGGGTAATGATTCGTTAAAGCAAAATCCCTTAGAGGGCGATCGCATCGCCATAGCCAAACTCACCCGCAAACAACGCAACAGCCTAGTCCAAGTCCTTGTAAATATCTTTAACCCGGCATCTTAATATCTCTATCTCTCTGCGTCGTCGTCCCTCTGCGTTGAAAAAATAATCATGCAAAGAGTCATCAAAAGCGGAATGGGTTGGCGTATAGGCTGGAATCCTGACGCACCAGAATTTAAAGGCTTAGTTGGTACAGACGACTGGGCGATAGAATTCACCGAACTTGAATTAAACGACTTTTGCCGCTTATTCAATCAGCTTGCGGACACAATGAAGCATTTAGCAGCAGAATTAATGGATGAAGAAAAAATCGCCTGTGAAGCAGAAAGCGATTTATTATGGATGGAGGTAGAAGGCTATCCCCACTCCTATAGTTTGCGCTTCATCCTCAATACAGGGCGGTGTGTAGAAGGAAAATGGGATGCTGACGCTGTACCAGGATTGCTACAAGCTACAGAAATGCTGAAAGTTTTTTAATTTTTTTTGAATAAAAGGCTTGCTATTTTCTTGAAACTTGTGTTATTCTCGTAAGAGTGACTTAATTAAGTTTAGATTCACAAATTTGGAATAAACCCCCAATCCAAAATTTAAAATTGAGAATCTAAAAATTAAGTAACCGGGGCGTAGCGCAGCTTGGTAGCGCGCCACTTTGGGGTAGTGGAGGTCGTGGGTTCGAATCCCGCCGCTCCGATTTGTATTCAAATTAATATACAATTGTTTCTGTTACAACGCCTTGTAAAGGTTTGTCCCAATTATCAAATGGTAGTTGGGAGAAATAAGCGAAATCAAAAACGATGCCTATGGTGGGTATTTTCGCCCAAGCTGGAGAACTCAACAAACGGTCATAATATCCACCACCATAACCTAAACGGTATCCTTGGCGATCGCAAGCTACGCTGGGGACGAGAATTAAATCTACTTCAGCAGGATTGATGATAGGCGCTTCTGAGTGTGGTTCAGTAATTCCATAATTGCCCATTTGCAGCATATCATCCGGTTGCCATAGGTGCCAAAATAGGGACTTACCAACACAACGGGGAAAACCCCAACGGCGTTGAGAATCGCTAAAAAGTGGGCTAATATCAGGTTCTTGACGAAAGCTGAAATAAGCCAGGATAGTAGTTGCTTGGTTAAAAATAACAGATGTTTGGAGTTGGGAAGAAATGCGATCGCTCTTTTCTCTCCACTCTGGAACAGTCATAGATTGACGAGTTTTCAGCAAACTACGGCGGAGTTCTGTTTTATTTAGCGGTGAATCAATTTTTTGCAATGTGCAGTTTTCAATATTTTGGATCAAATTTATATCGTTCTCTTGTTCCCATACTCTGTATGGGAATGAATTCTAAAGGCTCTGCCTTTAATAGTACCAGGATAATACCAGAGTCAGAGCCTCTGTGATGGCATTCCCAGTCAGAGACTGGGAACGAGATATATTATGGAACTATGCGGCGTTCTGACGATACCACTCAATGGTATTTTTTAGACCTTCCCCAAAGCCTACCTGAGCAGTAAATCCAAAAGCTTCCTTCGCTTTTTCCGTATCTAAACAGCGTCGTGGTTGTCCGTTGGGTTTATCGGTTTCCCAAACAATTTCCCCTTCATATTCCATTAATTCACAAATCAGATTAATTAAATCGCGAATGGAGATTTCATAACCCGTACCCAAATTAATTGGTTCCGAGTCATTGAAAAACTGAGTCCCCATAACAATACCCCGTGCTGCATCTTCTGAATACAGAAACTCACGGGTAGGAGAACCATCACCCCAAACAGGAAGATGCTTTTCTCCCTGAATTTGGGCTTCATGAACTTTGCGAATTAAGGCCGGAATAACATGAGAACTATTAGGGTTGAAATTATCTTCAGGCCCATATAAATTGACCGGTAGCAAGTAAATACCATTAAAGCCGTACTGCTGACGGTAGGATTGCAGTTGCACTAAAAGGGCTTTCTTGGCTACTCCATAGGGGGCGTTAGTTTCTTCTGGATACCCATTCCACAAATCTTCTTCTTTAAAGGGGACTGGGGTGAATTTAGGATAAGCACAGATTGTACCAACACAAACGAATTTTTCTAAACCCACTTGATAAGCAGCATGAATTAGCTGGGTGCCCATGATCAAGTTATCGTAGAACAACTCTGCGGGTTTTTCACGGTTTAGACCAATACCACCAACATGGGCAGCTAAGTGAATGACAATATCCTGTTGGTCAACTGCACGTTGGCAATTTTCCCATACTCGTAAATCACAATCGTGCGATCGCGTAACTTTAATCTTCTCACGGTCAGCCCCAGCTTTGCACAGTTGATCTATCACTTGACGACCTAGAAAACCCGAACCACCAGTGACAAGAATACGTTTATTTGTTAGTTCTAAGGCAGTCATTCGATTTTGGATTTTAGATTTTGGATTGATGCAGATAAATCTGGAGTTTTTCCTTCAAGGAACTATTACTCATATATCCTTGATGGTATCTATTAAAAATGGAGAGCGCCTAGTTCTTGACGAATAGTAGCAATATCTGGGGGTTGTTGTGAACCATTACCATTAGGGGAGGTATAACCCAGTGCCTGTAAATCAGCTTCTACCATCAAAGAAACCAGTTCTTCAAAAGTAACAGAAGGTTTCCAACCTAATATCTGCTGTGCCTTAGTAGGATCACCAATTAACAAATCTACTTCCGCTGGTCTTAAATACCGTTGATCAAACTCCACATAATCTTCCCAATTGAGATTCACATAACCAAATGCTAATTCCAAAAACTCCCGCACTGAGTGAGTTTCACCGGTAGCAATAACATAATCATCTGGCTGTTCTTTTTGCAACATCAGCCACATTGCCTTCACGTAATCTTTAGCATAACCCCAATCACGTTTAGCATCCAAATTGCCCATATATATGCTTTTCTGTTTGCCAGCCACTATGCGAGCAACTGCTCTTGTAATTTTACGAGTGACAAAAGTTTCACCACGCCGGGGTGATTCGTGGTTAAAAAGAATACCATTACAAGCAAATAAATTGTAAGATTCTCGATAATTTACTGTTTGCCAATGGGCATAAACTTTAGCACAAGCATAGGGACTACGGGGATAAAAAGGTGTAGTTTCATTTTGGGGTACTGCTTGCACCAAGCCATACATTTCTGAAGAACCAGCTTGGTAGAAACGTACTTGAATCCCTGTGCGTTGTTGATAGTCACGGATAGCTTCCAACAAACGTAGAGTTCCCATTCCTACCGCATCTACTGTATATTCTGGCGAATCAAAACTAACTCTGACATGAGATTGAGCGCCTAAATTATAAATTTCTGTAGGTTTGACTTCTTCTAAAATCCGGCGCAGAGTAGTACCATCTGTCAAGTCACCATAGTGAAGTAATAATTTTACCCCAGCTTTGTGGGGGTCTTCATAAATATGATCAATGCGGTCTGTGTTAAAGGTGGAAGTACGACGAATAATCCCATGAACTTCATAACCTTGTTCTAGTAAAAATTCGCTCAAATAAGAACCATCTTGACCTGTGATACCAGTAATCAACGCCCGTTTTTGTTGCGTCATGCCCAATTATTCCTTGTTTTTGAAGTTGTAAAAGTAACAGACAATATGATAGTAAATTAGCAAGTAATTGCTAAGACTGCCTGATGATAAACATATAAGTTTTAGTTGGATCAAAACTTAAATGTCAATCAATATACTTAATAAAAAGCACTTTAACAACTCAGTTTCTCACTATCGTCGTCAAAGTTCTTAGTATAATTTAATTATTTATATGATCTTAGCCAAAACTTAACGAATTATTGTTTTATGTAAATTTTTAATAAAATTAATAGCAAAAGGCAGTAGTCCGTAGGCAATAGAGAGGTGAAGCGGAAGAAAAAACTTAATTCTTCCTCCTGATAGCGGAGCGTGGCATAAGCCATACTCCTGAATTCTTGATAGCATTCACGCATTGTGCCGTAGGCATAGCGTGGCGTAAGCCATACTCCTGATAGCGGAGCGTGGCGTAAGCCATACTCCTTTAATATGCCCCGTTATTTTTAGGCATGATGACTACATCAATGGTTTTCAGAATGATCCATAAATCTAGCCAAAAATTCCTATATTTGACGTAATGCAGGTCAATTTGAACTCGTTGGGGGTAAGGAATATCATTCCGCCCAGACACTTGCCATAATCCAGTAATTCCCGGACGGATGGTTAAAATCTGCTCGATGTGACAGCCATATTTTGGTAATTCTTGGGCTACTAAAGGGCGTGGTCCAACAACACTCATATCCCCTTTTAAAACGTTCCAAAATTGGGGAAATTCGTCTAAACTGGTAATTCGCAGGAAGTGTCCGATTTTGGTAATTCGGGGGTCTTGTTTGAGTTTAAAGGTGCTGGTAAATTCCTGGCGCAACTCTGGCGATGTTTCCATGATTTGGGCAAGCATTTCATCTGCATTGCTCACCATAGTGCGGAATTTAATACATTTAAATCGGCGATAGTTTTTACCAACCCGTTCTTGGACATAAAAGATTGGACCTTTTGAGCTGACAGCAATCAGTAAGGCCAAGATTATATATATTGGGAAAAACAAGATCAAAACCAACAGCGAAAATGCAATATCAAACAGTCGTTTGGCAAACTCTCCGTTTAAACCCTGAAAAACCAAACCTCTAGGTTGTACCTTGGGGGGTTTAGTTTTTTGACCACGTTTTGCTAAAGTACGCATTGAGGCACTGGCATCTTTACGTGGGTATCGCTTGCCGGAGAGGAGTGAGCTCTGGGCAGTCATCATACTCCTTAATAATCCACACCACACATAGTCCCGATCTTAAAGCTAAAAGGCAGTGATTCTGGGATTAAATTCCCAAAAGCCTAAAAAATAAATACAAAAATCTTGACCATCACTTCAGGGCAGGATTTTTTCTTGACACTGGTTGAGAAAATCTAGATAGCGATTTGCAAAAACTTGTCGAGAAAATTGAGTCGAGTGTAATCTTATATACTCATATTTTAAAAAATCCTGATAGGCTTCAAATTTTTCTACTGCCTCCACTAAAGCTGTTATTGTTTGTTCTTTGAAAAATATACCTGTTCCTGTGTCCATACAGGTACGAATATCTCTGACTGTTTCTAGCGCCCCTCCTGCACCATAAGCAATAACTGGAGTTCCACAAGCTTGCGCTTCTACTAAGGCAATACCAAAATCCTCACAAGCTGCATAAACAAAGGCTTTAGCACGAGCCATATATGTTTTTACCACATTCTCTGGTTGCCATCCCAGTATTTGGATATGAGGATTTGCTATCTCTTGCAGCTGTTTCATTTCTGGTCCTGTACCAATCACCACCAATGGTCGTTTTAGCTGATTAAAAGCCTGAACAATCAAGGATACTTGTTTGTAGCTGACTAATCGGGAAACGATCAGATAAAAATCTTCTTTGTCAGATGAAAAGGGACAGTTTTCGATGTTTACTGGTGGGTAAATGACTTTTGCTTCTCGTCGATAACAACGCCAAATCCGTCGGGCTGTATGTTGAGAGTTGGCAATGAAATAATCTACGCGGTTGGCGCTCAATACATCCCATTGACGTAAACTATGCAACAAATATCTGGTGATCCATCCAATGCCGCCTTTTCCTAATTTGCTTTGGTTGAGATAATCAAAGGTCAAGTCCCAAGCATAGCGCATTGGGCTATGACAGTAACAAATATGCAGCTGATCGGGGGTTGTGAGGATGCCTTTGGCTACAGCGTGGGATGAAGACAAAATTACGTCATATTGCCGCAAATCCAATTGTTCGATGGCCAATGGTAACAAAGGCAGATATTTTTGTACACCTTTGCTAGCTAATGGCAAGTGCTGGAGAAAGGTTTTACCAATTTGACGTTTGTGGAGATAACTTTCAGGGTTGCTGGATTCAAAGTCAATCAGGGCATATAAATCAGCATTTATGTGATTCAATATTTCCCTGACTACGAGTTCTGAACCGCCTGTGGCTTTAGGTGTTAGCCACTCATGAACTAAAGCATATTTCAAAGGCACAGCTAAGTTTATGGGGTGGATAGGTTATGTATGGGGGCAGGGGCAAATTAATTAACTTTTGAGTTTTGACTTTTAAATAGTTTCCTATTCGCTATTCCCTCTGATAACCTCAATGACAGGGGTGATTTTGCCACCTAAGTTACTAAGGAATTGGGATTTTATGCGTATTCTGGTTATTGGTGGGACTCGGTTCATTGGTGTCTACTTGAGGGGGCTGTTGGTGGAAGTTGGACATGAGGTGGTTTTGTTTAATCGTGGTAATCATCCAATGCCTGATGGTGTAGGACAAATTATAGGCGATCGCACTGACCCAACCCAGCTTAAAGAAAAATTAGCACAAGAAGAGTTTGATGTCATTTTTGACAATAATGGTCGGGAACTTGCTGATACTCAACCGTTGGCGGAAATTTTCCAAGGACGGGTCAAACATTTTGTGTATATGAGTTCTGCGGGGGTATATCTGAAATCTGATCAAATGCCTCATGTTGAAGGTGATACTGTTGATCCGAAGAGTCGTCACAAGGGTAAGCATGAGACGGAAGCTTACTTGCAGCAATTGGGTATTCCTTTTACTTCGATTCGTCCGACTTATATTTACGGACCGCAGAATTATAATCCTTTGGAAAGCTGGTTTTTTGATAGAATTGTGCGCGATCGCCCGATTCCGATTCCTGGCAATGGGATGCACATTACTCAGTTAGGTCATGTTCAGGATCTAGCACAGGCGATGTTGCAGGTGATTGGTAATGAAAAGGCAATTGGACAGATTTATAATATATCAGGCGATCGCTTTGTGACTTTCGATGGTTTAGCCCGTGCTTGCGCTGTTGCTGCTGGCAAATCTGCTGATGATATTAAAATTGTGCATTACGATCCGAAAAAGTTTGATTTTGGCAAACGTAAAGCTTTCCCAATGCGTGTACAACACTTCTTTGCATCGGTAAACAAAGCAATTACAGAATTAAATTGGCAACCGAAATTTGATTTAGTTTCTGGTTTGCAAGATTCTTTGCATAATGATTATTTAGCCAGTGGTGCAGATAAAGCAGAGATAGATTTTTCTGTTGATGATGAGATTTTGAAAGCTGTTTAATTCAGAGTCAGGAGTTCAGGAGTTCAGGAGTCAGAAGAAAGAATTAATTTTCCTCTTCTGCTCCTCTGCTCCTCTGCTCCCTTGCTCCCCTGCTCCCCTGCTCCTCTGCTTCCCTGCTCCCTTGCTCCTCTGCTCCCTTGCTCCCCTGCTCCTTGTCATTACACATAATTATGCTTGTTTTGCTGGTAATAGATAAATAATTCCTGAAATTACAGTTAACATTACGGAACTCCAAAAGGCAATTAAAGCTGGAAGTTGCCAGGCTGGTGATAAAGGTGCTATGAGTAGAGCGATCGCCATGATTTGACTGACTGTTTTTAACTTACCCCAGATGTTTGCACCAGTGATGCTAGTTTGATTAACACGCCAACCTGCGATCGCTAATTCTCGTGCTAAAATTACAAATACTCCCCAAGCTGGTATTTTTCCTAATTCAACTAACACTAATAATGGCGCAAGTACCAATAATTTATCTACTAAAGGATCAAGAAATTTTCCTAAATCAGTAATTTGGTTAAGTTTCCTCGCTAAATATCCATCTAACCAATCAGTTAAGGCTGCAATTAAAAATATAGTTAAACATATCCATTGAGCTTGGGAAGTAGGAATATATAAACCGTAAAGTAAAAAAGGTATTCCCAAAAGTCTGGAAAAAGTAATCGTGTTGGGTAGATTCATATAGTTGGGATGAGATATGCATTTGATGATTGTTTACAACTTCAGCCAATCAAATAATTGTCCCAAAGTCAAATTTAAATCACTAACTAGTTCTGGAACTGGTAATATATCTGATGCATTTTCTAAAAATATTGGTTGTTGGTTTTGTGGATAAATTAAAATATTATCTTCTTCTGGACAGGACTTACGCAACTGGCATATTAGTAGGGTGCGTCAGACTTCATAAATCCTGCAAATAAACATATATTTGATATCTGACGCACCATAAAATAGATGTTTGGTGTGACACTTGCGTAAGTCCTAATATTTTCTAAATGCTCTGCCAAGTTAGTAATAGTATAGTTGATTTGGCTACTTAGCAGATATTGGCAATAATCTAACTTAGTAAATTTCATATTAAATCAGAATTGATAATTTATGGTATTCATTATTTTACCACTTCCGGAATCATCGTATTTTTATTATTTGTGATGTTTGTAATTAAAAATCTATTTTAATAATTGCAAAATTCGCTTTTTACTGGAGTTTGGTTTTTTTAAACCTAGTTGATATCGAAGGCACAGAACCACCGCGCCGAGACTGATTTTGCCAGTTGCGTCACTTATTTCAGTACAAAAATACTATGATATAGCGATCGCCTGTGCCAGTTGCGTAAGTCCTGTCTTTTTGTTGCTTCCCCAATAATTTCAAAATTGCGAATTACAGCATCTTGAATCATTTTGGTTTGCATAAATTCCTCCTTACCACCTTTCGTATATTCTTCTATTCTTTCAATACATTCTTGAATATTACTTAAATATAAACGTTCATCTTTCATAAAGGTACAGCCTCACTTAATACTTTATCTCTAATTAACTCATGTAAATTACCAGGTTCAGCAATATCCACTTTTCGTCCCAATAATGCTGCTAAATCCTGCATTAAACCAATATAATCAAATAAGCTGGTTTGGGGTTGTAATTCTACCAAAAAATCTATATCACTATCTGGTGTTGCTTCACCTCTAGCAACAGAACCAAAAACCCGCAGATTATCAGCACCATATTTACTAGCAATTTTTAATATTTGTTCTCGAAATGGTAGTAATAATTCTTCAATTCCCATAAGTTTTTTTGAAAAAATTAACTTTCTCTATTCTATTGGATAACATCAGTATTTGTAAATAAAGACAATGAGTAAATTCAGTAATGGATAAACTAATCAATGTGGCTTAATATTCAATGATATTATAGAAGTTGAGCATTGCTAAAACCCTACATTTAGGGTTAAATAAAAATATAAAAAACACTGAATTTGCAAATAATAAAAAAGATTGATCGCAACATCCGCGTATATCCGCGTTTATCTGCGTTAAACTAACAATGATTACCGATTTTCATCAATCAAAAATAAAACATTGCTAAATTAGACGTTTAGCATCCTAGCATGGGATGATCTTTATTTTGAGATTATCCATACAGACGATGACTAACAATACAGATTTTCGCATTGAACGGGACTCGATGGGCGATCGCACAATCCCCAATAACGTTTACTATGGCATCCAAACTCAACGCGCTATCGAAAACTTCCCTATCAGTGGTTTAAAGCCATTATCCACTTACATAGAAGCAGGGCTATATATTAAAAAAGCTACTGCAATTATCAATGGTGAACTCGGTTGTATTCCCGCAGACATTAGCCAAGCCATTATCCAAGCCACTGATGAGATATTAGCAGGGAAACTACGTGATCAATTCGTCGTTGATGTCTACCAAGCCGGTGCAGGAACTTCTCACCACATGAACATTAACGAAGTTCTCGCTAACCGCGCTTTAGAAATTCTTGGAGACGAAAAAGGCAATTACAAACACGTTAGTCCCAACGATCATGTCAACTACGGACAGTCTACCAACGATGTCATCCCTACCGCTATCCGTATCGGTGGTTTATTAGCACTTTCCCAAACTTTACACCCCTCTTTAGAAACAGCAATTTCTGTCCTAGAAGCCAAAGCAGTAGAATTTCAAGATATTGTCAAATCCGGGAGAACCCACTTACAGGATGCCGTACCTGTGCGCTTAGGCGAAAACTTCCGGGCTTGGGCGCAAATTCTCACCGAACATCAAAACCGATTATACATTGCTTCCGGGGATTTAATGGTACTCGGTTTAGGTGGTAGTGCCGCCGGTACAGGAATGAATACCCATCCCCAATATCGTCAACGAGTGGTAGAAGTGCTTTCCCAGTTGTTAGAAATGCCCTTAGAACCAGCACCCCATTTAATGGCCGCCATGCAAAGTATGGGTGCATTTGTGAACGTTTCCGGGGCAGTCAGAAATTTAGCCCAAGACCTAGTTAAAATCTCCCATGACCTGCGGTTAATGGACTCAGGCCCCAAAACCGGGTTTAAGGAAATTCAACTCCCTCCAGTCCAACCAGGTTCTTCCATTATGCCAGGGAAATATAACCCAGTTATGGCAGAGATGACATCAATGGTATGTTTTCAGGTAATGGGATACGATAATGCGATCGCACTAGCGGCACAAGCAGGACAATTAGAATTAAATGTGATGATGCCCCTCATCGCCTACAATTTAATTCACAGCATCGAGATTTTAGGGAATACAATTTCCGCCTTAACTAACAATTGTATTCAAGGAATTACCGCCAACAAAGAAAGATGTTTAGCCTACGCTGAAGGTAGTTTAGCATTAGTTACGGCCTTAAATCCCCACATTGGTTATCTTAATGCTGCGGCTGTCGCTAAGGAATCTTTAGAAACCGGAAAATCACTGCGGCAAATAGTTCTGGAAAAAGGCTTAATGACAGAAGCAGAATTAGCAACTGTCTTAGATTTAGAACAAATGAGCGCAATTGTTCCTTTAACATAATACAATCTCCCCGGCTTCTTTAAGAAATCGGGGTTCTGATTCATAAACAATCGAGTTTAGTGAACTAAAAATCTGCGTTTATCTGAGCTATATTGACATAATTATATCTAAGTTGCCCTAGAAGGGCGAAGAACCTCAAACTCATTTTTTTGGTAAATCAAAGATTTTCTGGGATAGGTTTTCTTGATGTGGATTGAATAACTCTTTGGAGTCGATTGAGAAACTTTAACTTTTCAAACCAAAGCAGTGTGATCGCTCCACCACCCAAACAAATTGCCAGGTCAATGGGGTGTAAGAAGGAGAAGCTGAACAATTGACGCAAAAATGGGACATACAACACGAACACTAGAAAAGCCAGTCCCCCACCAATCACCCACCAAAGGGCATTATTGGGAGATTTCAAGATTTTGAGACTGAGACGAGATGAAGAACTTTCACTCAAAATTAGTCCTAAATTTGCCAAAATTAACGTCGTAAAAGTTAAAGCACGGGCATCAAGTTCGCCTTGTCTGCGATATAGTGCAACCACAAAGATGACGAGAGCGATCGCTAAAATTCCTACCCCTTGTAGCACTGCCAAAGCCAAAGTCTTCTTACCAAATAATGGTTCTTTGGGGTTGCGGGGAGGGCGCTGCATCACCGTTGCTTCTGCGGGTTCGGCTTCTAAAACGATTGAGCAAGCTGGATCAATAATTAAATGTAGAAAGGCAACGTGAACGGGAAGTAAGACTAACGGCAACTTAAACAACACTGGAATTAAAGACATCCCAGCAATGGGAATGTGAATCGCTAGCAAATATGCCATTGCTTTGCGGAGATTATCAAAAATTCGCCGTCCCATTTTCACCGCTTGCACAATGGACGAAAAATCATCATCTAATAACACTAAAGCCGCCGACTCACGAGCCACATCTGTACCTCGTTGTCCCATTGCAACCCCAATTTGGGCAGATTTGAGAGCAGGGGCATCATTCACACCATCCCCAGTCATGGCGACGACTTCACCCTGGGATTTCAAAGCATTAACCAACCGCAATTTTTGTTCAGGAACAGCGCGTGCAAAGATATTGGTACTTTGAATACGCTCCTGGAGTTCAAGGTCACTCATGAGATCCAATTCTGAGCCTGTGAGAATTGCTCCCATTTGCATCAATCCAATCTGACGGGCAATAGTTTGAGCCGTTCCGGGATAATCACCCGTAATCATCACCACTCGAATACCTGCGGTGTAACATTCTTGAATCGCCGCCGCCACATTTGGACGCACTGGATCAGACAATCCCACTAATCCGAGAAATTGAAAAGGAAAGTCATGTTGCTCGTCGGGTAAATGATGCGGATTGAGCGAGGGATGAGGTGGTAAAAATGGGGGCGGTGCATCAACAAGAGAGGCTTTGGCAACGCCTAATACACGCAATCCTTGATCTGCCATTTCACTGATTTGGGCTGCCATAATTTTCTGCTGTTGGGGGGTGAAATGACAGAGATCCGCGATCGCTTCCGGCGCTCCTTTGGCAGCGATTTCATACTGTTGTCCATCGGCTGACTGCCAAACGTGAGACATTGCCAATAGCTGGGGTGAAAGCGGATATTCTCGTAACAGTATCCAATCGTTATGCAAATGTTCAGTATGTGCCAGATAGCGATCGCCTAATTCCTTAAATGCTTTCTCCATCGGATCAAAGGGATCTCGCTGACTTGCCAAAATGCAAAACTCGACTAATTCATGAAATGCTTCGGGGAGCAACTCGCGTAAATGCAATTCCAAATTATATGGGTGAGAATTTTCTGCATGGTTATATGCAAATAGCTGTTGTACAGCCATCTGATTTAAAGTCAGCGTCCCAGTTTTATCCACACACAAAACCGTTGCGGAACCCAAGGTTTCCACGGCGGAAGCACGACGAGCTAAGACGTGTTTCTGAGAAATTCGCCATGCTCCCAATGCTAAGAAAATCGTCACGACAACCGGAAATTCATTCGGCAAAATTGCCATCGCTAAGGTAATACCCGCAAGGAATCCTTTGAGCCAATTTCCTCGCGTCAGTCCATAAATCACTACAATCGCCACACACAACAATAAAGCGATACCAAACAAACGGCTCACCAACCGAGTCATTTCCTGTTGTAAGGGAGTCGGTTCTGGCTTGACTTTTTGTAAAGCCTTACCAATCTTACCCATCTCCGTTTGAGCGCCCACCGCTTGGACTTGAGCAATTCCCTGTCCTTGAACTACCAAGGTTCCAGAATACACAAACGGCAACTCATCGCCCCCTGGACGCGCCATTTCCACGGTACCGGCGGCAGCAATTTTACGTACTGGTAGGGATTCCCCAGTTAATAATGACTCATCAGTTGAAAGATTTGTGCAAGATAGTACCATTGCATCGGCAGGTACGCGATCGCCTTCTGCTAGAACTAAGATATCTCCCCGAACAACTTCTCGCCCCGCAATCCGTTTTCGCTCACCATCCCGAATCACCAAAGCACGAGGACTGGAAAGATCGCGCAAGGCTTCTAGGGCGTGTTCGGTTTTACCTTCTTGGTAAAGACTGATCCCTGTGATGAAGAAGACAAAACCCAGTAAAATCAGGGCTTCCTGTAGGTCGCCTAAAATCCAATAAATGATACCACCACCGACCAATAACAGGAAGATCGGATCTTGAACGGTTTCCCAAGCGAACGATAAAATAGTGCGAGAGCGAGCCGAGGGGAGTTCATTGTAGCCTTCATCTTTGAGCCGAGCGTTTGCTGTCGCAGACGGCAAGCCGTACGCTTCAAGCTCAGATAAGCCAGCTACAGTATTGATATCGACCGTCGAAACCATAATTCTGCTTTTTCCTAATAAAACATCAAAAACAGTATTTCGGTTCTTAGCGACTGCTGATTCCATCAGTGGTTCGTCCACTTATTTCACTCTGGTGGATGCGGTAGATGGCGATGGCTTCTGAACGTCCCTCAGCATCAGTCCAAGTTCGATTGATGGCAGGTGACAGTGTTGGATTACACTCTTTGATCCAGTGCATTGCGCGATCGATGTCTGATTGTTCGGTGAGGCGTGAGGCTCGACCATTCACAATCACACTGCGCCAATGCAGAGTCCCGTTAATTTCTTCAACCTGTAGGCAGATTTCTGGATTCGCGTCTATGTCATGAGTCTTCATCCCGACCGTTGTAAACAGATAAATATCCGAATTTTCGAGATAATAATACATTGGCATCACGTAGGGTTTGCCTTCATGTATGCAGCCCAAATGACCATATCCTACTTTGTGTAGCAATTCATGTATTTCTTTTGAACTCATTTCATCAATATCTAACATGACTCTTTTTCTCAATATTCAGTTACTTGGTTTATCGTTCAGATAATTGGATTTTATTGTCCCAACTTACTTTTTGTTGATTAACTCTCAATCTCTGCAAAATTACTGATTAATAAACTGATTTTTCAATAAAACATAAAATAGCAAATATTTTTTCTATCTTGCTAGGTAAATAAGTTAATTTTTATCTACTACTTTTGAATGTTTTATTGAGAATTGTATATTTTATACAGAACTCAAACATTCAATCAAATGAGACTGACCAGTTCTTTTTTCAATAATTCTCTCAAAGCCTGTTGGCAAAAGGCTTACAAGCTTAACTTGTAACCAATGTCTTGGATAAGTGAATATAAAAATAATTCAGTTCACTGGCAAGGAGGAATTTATAATTTTAGAACTCAATTAAACTACAGAATTAATACCACCTTGCGTAATTATTGAGAATCTGAATTAGACTCTATTTACAAAGATGCTTTAGGGTTTGTGAAAATAAAAACTCAAAATTCTATTATTTTTCCTATAGAATGCCCTTACTCACTTGAGCAATCACTTGATATTGAGTGGTTTCCTGGTTAAATTTCGTCTATATTATCTTAATATAACGCAATTATTAATTATGCAGACACCAAAATCATCCGTTAGTTTAATCCGGGCTAAATCCTACGAACAAGATGCTTTAAAAGAATCTTTAGAAACGCTGCTAGAACCATTAGGAGGAATAGCCGCTTTTGTGAAAAGGGGCGATCGCGTCTTGCTTAAACCCAATTTACTCACAGGTTCACGTCCTACTAAAGAGTGTACCACACGCCCCGAATTAGTCCGCGCTGTTGCCCAAATGGTGATAGCCGCAGGTGGTAAGCCATTTTTAGGAGATAGTCCCGCTTTTGGTAGTGCTAAAGGTGTGGCCATAGCAAATGGGTTATTACCAATTTTAGCAGAATTAAATATTCCCATTGTTGAATTTAACGGGAAACGTTATCAAACGGTTAATGAGAATTTTAATCACCTGTTACTTTCTAAAGAAGCAATGGAAGCAGATGTGATTATTAACCTACCTAAAGTTAAATCTCATGCCCAATTAACTCTAACATTAGGAGTTAAAAATCTCTTTGGTTGTGTTCCTGGTAAAATGAAAGCCTGGTGGCATTTTGAAGCTGGTAAAGATGCGAACAGATTTGGAGAAATGTTAGTAGAAACTGCCAGAGCAATTAATCCCAGTTTAACTATTTTAGATGGGATTATTGGTCATGAAGGAAATGGCCCAAGTGGTGGCGAACCTCGTAATTTGTATGTTTTAGCAGCATCAGCAAATGTATTTGCTTTAGATCGGGCAATGTTGGAAGTTCTGCAAGTTGCACCTGAACAAGTTCCTACGGTTGCTGCTTCTCAAAGATTAGGAATTTGCCCAGAATTAACAGATATTGAATTTCCCAATCTATCACCAGATTTATTGCAAATTACTGATTGGCAACTACCAGCAACATTAATGCCCATTGATTTTGCCATGCCTCGCGTCATTAAATCTACCTTTAGGCATCTTTACATTCGGTTTATTAAAGAACCTATGAGTGCCTATAACAAAGGCTAAAAAAATGCCAACTGGGATACAGCATTTTAAAAATGAATTAAGTAAGCTGTAATCACCCTCCGATTGCTTAACCATACCGCCGCTAGAGGCGGTTTTTTCATTGTTTGTTATGGTTAACCATTTGTTAACCAAAAATTATATATATTCAAATCATCAACTATTTATATTTCAGATTTGAGGAAATCTCTACCTATATATAGATTTACACAAATGCTGTGATCTAACTCACAGCGATAAAGTTTATTTACAGAGATTATGGAATAGTATTTACGGTGCATAAATTTAGGTTGCTGCCTAAATCAGTAACTGTATTAATACGGTGAACATATCTGATACTAAAAACATTTTACTGCTAATTTTGCGGAATCGTCAAGACTCGGAGTGTATGTATAGTTAAACCATTAAGGACACCCTAATGCTTTCAGTGGCTTTAATTAAAATAATTATGTATTGAGTTTTCCTGAAAAAGTTCAAACACTTGTACACATAGCATTTCGAGCGTTTTGATTAAACAAAATCATGCCGATGAACTTTGTTGATTTAACCTCAATTTCATTAAAAAGGTAAAGAATCATGCAGAAAATATAATTTTGATGTCAATGATTGATGACTTTGATTCAGTGATCATGGCAAATCATTAGTTACAAGATCAAAATCTGAGTATTTGATATCTAATTTGTAATAAAGTTGTTGCCAACAAAAATTTAGTATGCCACTTTTGAAACTGGATAAAATTAATGATCAATACCAAGTTAATTCAATAAAGATAGCTAAAATAGAAATTAAGACTCTCTCATCGAGAGTAAACCTACCAGTGATCAGAAAAACTGCAATTTTGTATGAATTCAAATAGCCCGTCTGCCAATTCTTCCGATACATATTCCCAACGTTTGGCAGACATTGTGGGAACGGCGATCGCACTCATAACCCTTACCCTACCTGTATTTATCATTTCCCACTATTCTTCACCTGATGTTCAGAACAATCAGCAGAACCTGAGTTACCACTTAGTAAGAAGCAATAAATAAATGTTCCTAACCCAAATTTAGTAATTCTAAAGTAATCCTAAAGTAATCCTAAATTCTTCGTTATAGCGCAGCGTGGCGCTAGCCATGCAACAAGAACCCTGATTTCTCACAGAAGTCGGGGTTCTGTGTCTTTTGTGCAAAGACCTTGGGAAGAGATGCACAATTGTCCTAAAATCTTACACGGGGAACCAAACTGCGTTCTACTTAGATTAACTGTTAGCGAAGGAGTTTTGTTGTGGATTTATCTCTTATTCCTGCCCAACCAAAACCGGGTGTGATTAATGTTCTGATTGAAATTCCAGGCGGGAGTAAAAATAAATACGAGTACGATAAGGAATTACAAGCTTTTGCTCTAGACAGGGTGCTTTATTCTTCGGTAAAATACCCTTATGACTATGGTTTTATACCCAATACCTTAGCTGATGATGGTGATCCTCTGGATGGAATGGTAATAATGGATGAACCAACCTTTCCCGGTTGTGTCATTGCTGCAAGACCTATTGGTTATTTGGAAATGATTGACGGTGGCGATCGCGATGAAAAAATTCTTTGTGTTCCCGACAAAGATCCACGCTACGCCCATGTCAAATCATTGAAAGATGTACCTCCCCACCGTTTAGACGAAATTGCTGAATTTTTCCGTTCTTATAAAAATTTGGAAAAAAAGGTGACAGAAATTCTCGGCTGGCAAGATGTAGACAGGGTTGCACCCTTAGTAGAAAAGTTCATCAAAGCTGCTAAATAATAATAGATGATGGGTAATGGGGAGATGGGGAGCAGAGGAGCAGGGGAGCAGAGGAGCAGAGGAGCAGGGGGAAAGATTATTTCCTTCTTTCTTCTTCCTTAACTCCTGACTCTTGACTCCTGACTCCTGACTCCTGCCTTTTTCCAATCACCCATTACCAACTAAAACCTGCTTAATAGACTTAAACTACTCCTACTGGTGGCGGAAAACCCCAAAACGAAATGCAGCGGACTCTACTTTTGGCTAAAATTCATAACTGTACCCTCACAGGGGCAAATATTAACTACGTGGGTAGTATCAGTATCGACCAAGTTCTTTTAGATAAAGCTGGTATTTTACCTTATGAGCAAGTACAAGTAGTGAATAGTGCTAATGGTCAGCGTTTTATTACTTACGCTATTCCTGCTCCGGGTAACTCAGGGATCATTGAATTAAATGGGGCGGCCGCACGTTTAGGCATTATTGGCGATCGCTTGATTATAATGACTTACGGGCAATTTACACTAGAAGAGTTACAACATTACTCTCCTACAGTTGTTATCGTGGATGAAAAAAACCAGATGTTAGAAGTGCGAAACTACGATGATCTGCTCAGTAAGCTCTAATTTCAAAAAAAAATGTCAAATTTTGAGCTATCTAATTCCAAAGACTACGTTAATGAACAAGCGACTCCCATGCACAATCACCTTGCTGGGGAGTTTTGGGTTAAATTTTGGGGTGTAAGAGGTTTAATTCCTACCCCGAACAGTCACACCTGCCGCTATGGTAGTAATACTGCTTGTGTAGAAATATATGTAGCAGGACAACACTTAATTTTTGATGGGGGTACTGGGTTACGCATCTTGGGGAAAATGTGGCAGCAGCACCAAGAACCCTTAGAAGCTCATTTATTTTTTACCAACTCCCAATCAAATCGAATCCAAGGATTTCCCTTTTTTGCACCAGCATTTATTGCAGGTAATTGCTTTCATATTTACGGGACAGCTGCCTCAAATGGTGCATCAATTAAACAATGTTTGTGCGACCAGATGCTACAGCCTCACTTTCCTTACCCTTTACAGGTGATGGAGTCAGATTTGAATTTTTATAATTTGACTCCTGGCAATGTAGTAGAGTTAGGTGACGTGAAAATAACGATAGCAATCATCAATAAAAATCAGAAGTCAATTGGCTACCGGGTGACTTGGGGAGAGCATAGCATTGCCTACGCGACAGATTTACATAAAAGTCTTGATATAGAAGAGCAGAAGCAGATTTTACAGATTATTCAAGGTGCTGATTTACTCATTAGCAATGCTACTTACACTCCACCAACTGATAAAAACCATGAGTATGCTGAATTACTTTGGAAAACTCCTGTTGATTTAGCTCAAAGTGCTGATGTAAAAAGATTAGTGATCTCCCACCATCACCCCGATGATGATGATACTTTTCTTGATAAAATTCAAGACCAAGTTAAATCTGCTTTTCCCAATGTTTTACTGGCTTGTGAGGGTATGTTATTGTCTGTGGGGAACTCTTAAAAGGTGACAGGTGACAGGTGACAGGTGACAGGTGACAGAAAAGAGTTTTTCTTAGTTACCAATTACGAATTACCAAATTAATTCTCGGAGTTTAGCAGCTACTAAACCACTGCTAAATAATTCTCTTGCTTTAGTTATACCTGCTTGGATATCTGGACAAATGCCACTGTGCCATAGATAAAAACCGCCATTCCATAAAGCTGTTTGCATAAATTCGCTCTCGTCTCCAGCTAGAACAGACTGCATATCCTGGATGAGTTCTGCCCTTGTCCCAAGGGGAACATTTTTGCTGGTAAAGCCATATTCACGGGGTGCTAAGTGTAGCCTTTCTAATTCTTGTGTTTTGGATGATGAGAAGCCGATAATGGCAGTGCGATCGCGCGGTAAATCACAACTGCCTTCTAATCCTTTGACAAAGGTATATTTTTTCACTTGCAGCAGTTCTAAAGCAACTTGAAACATTGATTCGGTCGGTGGATGGACAAAACCTGCAATAATATGGGCATCACCAGTATATGGACACCAAATTAATTCCATGGTTGCTAATGGTGGACGTTTACCCAGCTGATCCCGGTATTCCCACAGGGCTTGAGTGAGAGGAAAATGTGTTGGTGTGTGAATAAAACCAATTCCAGTTTTTTCAAATACCTGCTGAATTTTGTCCAGAGGGAAATTAGTCCAATCTACTCCTAAACCTTGCCAAATCTCGATTAAAGGCAAACCGTATTTTGTCGGATAGCGATCGCCCCCGTGCATAATCACAGGTTGTCCCGCCGCAGCTAATAATAAAGCCGTAATAATATTAATTGGAGCAGTACGAGTTCTGCCATCATAGGGTATACCCAAAACAATTACAGGTTGGGATATTGGTTGCAACTTAGGACCGAGTTCATTATAAGCATCCAACATTCCCGCTAACTCTTCACCTGTGGGACGTTTGATGCGATGGGCGATTAAAAACGCGCCGATTTGTGCTGGTGTTGCTTCGGCTAATAACATCATTTTCATTGCCATAGCAGCTTCAGCACGGGTGAGGTTTTCTGAAGTGTGACTACCACTACCGACTTTTTGGATAAATTCTCTAAATATATTGGACATTGGGAACAGGGAACAGGGAGGAGTTTTTTAATTTTTAATTTTTATTAAGCTGAACGCTGTTGGTTTAGTTGAGGGGGAATATTCTCTCTAACTAGTTGCCAAAAATGCTGAATTGGAGGAATTTGGAGACGGTCTTGAGTTGTTACCATGACTACGCGACGAGTCAAAGCTGAATTATCAGGTAAATTACTATTGTTGGCTAGGGGACGAACTGCAAGAGTGGGATCAAATCTAGCTTCTAGCAATGCTGATTGGGGTAGTAAAGCTATTAGTTCTCCTTGACGGACGACTCCGCGAAAGGCATCTAAGGTATTTACTTCTAATGCTGCTTGGAGTTTTGCTTCTAATTTGTCAAAGCAATCTTGAATTAAACGTTGCATTCCATATCCATCTTTAAATACCACTTGAGGATAAAGAATTAACTCTGACCAAGGGATAGATTCAAACTTGGCGAGGGGATGATTAGGTGCTATTAATACTTCTATAGGTTCATCATATAATATTTGGACGACCATTTCTTTGCCAGTAATTAGAAACCGATTGTGCATAACAATTGCTAAATCGACTAAGCCATCTTTGAGGACTTTGAGAGAGCGATCGCTTCCTAAAGATGTTACTCGTAGTTGCACATCTGGATAATCATGACAAAATTTTTGTAGAACTGGTGGTAGGTAAGAAGCACAGACAGAATGAATTGCGGCAATACACAATTCTGGCTGCTTCCCGTCCATTAAATCTGTTAATTCTTGCGTGGCTGATTCCCATTCCTGACAGATTTTACGGACACGGGGTAGTAACCTTTCTCCCCCTAAAGTGAGTTTGGCATGAGTGGTTCTGTGAAAGAGTTCTACCCCCAAATCTGCTTCTAGTGCTTGGATTTGCCTACTGATTGTCGATTGGGTAACACCACATTTTTTTGCTGCTTGTTGAAAACTGCCAGTTTGGGCGATCGCTAAAAAAGCTTGCAACTGCTCTAGACGCATTTTAAGTAGTAGCCTGAATTAAATTTAAGGCTGTCATTCCCTAAATGAATTTATCTCCTCAGTTTAGTAGATTTTGATACAAATTTGAGAAATCCAGGACAGAGGGGTGTAGGGGAGTAGATAAATAATTACGAATTACAAATCAAGCTATTTTAACAAATACAGAATCGCTTTCAATCTTAGCGATGTAGGTTTTTAATGGTTTTTCGGCTGGGCCTTCTTGCACTTTGCCATCACGAGCAAATTCTGCATCGTGACAAGGACAGACAAACAGATTTTTCTTTGTTTTCCATGCAACTGTACAACCTTTATGAGTACAGGTAGGGTTAACAGCACTCAAATCTTTGGCTGCTTTGGATGTACCCACTACTAAAACCGCACCCACTGGGGAATCTGCTAACAATAATTGTCCAGTCTTGTCTAAATCGGCCACAGTACCCACTTTTTGCCATTTCTGATTAGCTGCACCAGATGTAGAAGATGCTGATGTGGTGGTTTCGGTAGAACAGGCTGCGATCGCTACAGGTAAGGAACTTGCCAATAAACCCAAACCTACCCAATTAAAGAATTCACGACGTTTCATAGATGCTGTAATTTATGTGTGATTTTTCACCATCACTCATTATTACTCATCAACTTGGATACTGTCATTATCGAGTATTAAAAAACTTGATTTTTAGAGATATAATTACTGTAAATAATTGAATTAATAATATGTCCATCAACATCATCAAATAACATATCGAAATCACTCCTGGTATTTGTGGAGGAAACCCTCGTATTGCTGGACATCTTATCCGAGTTCAGGATATTGTGATTTGGCATGAACAAATGGGAATGTCTCCTGATGAAATCATTTATCATTACCCTAGTATTACTTTATCGGATATTTATGCTGCTTTAGCATACTACCATGAGCATCGCATTGACAAGCAGTAAAACCTACTAATTGAAATAAGGTAATTTTAGTAAAATTATTATATCTTAAAATCTCCCTATAATCATCAATAATCTACTTCTACTGGCAAATTAAAAATACTATCTGGAAGAGAATTTAGAGGATTTTCATAAATAAGTATACTATCTTTAAGTCCAATTAAGTTGCCAATACTGTCTGGTAGTCCAGTTAGCTTATTTTTCATAACTTCCAACCTTTCTAAGTTAGTCAAATTGCCTATGCTATCCGGGAATTGAGTTAGCTGGTTATCATTAACAATTAGTTCTTGAAGGTTTATCAGTTCACCAATACTTTCTGGCAAAGAAGTTAAAAATCCCCTTTCCAGCATCAAAATTTTTAATTTATGCAAATTTCCAATCGTATCTGGTAACTGATGTAAGTTTGTATTGTTGCTAATTTCTAAATAATTTAAATTACTAAGATTGCCTATAGTATCAGGTAATGAGTATATAGCTGTGGACTTAATTATCAGTTCTCTCAAAGAACTAAGTTGTCCAATAGTATCAGGCAAACTCTCCAAATTAGCTAGTGGTTTCATACATTCCATTAATTCTAACCGCCTCATATTTTTGAGGTTATCAATACTATTTGGTAATGTTTTCAATTGGGAACAATCAGCAATATGCAAATATTCTAAATTTGTAAGATTTCCTAAACTTTCAGGTAAATATTTTAATTCACACAAATCATAAATCTTAAGAATTTTTAGATGTGATAATTTACCAATAGTTTTAGGTATTTCTTCAATATAAACTGTATTCAAATCTTTGTTATAAATTGTTAGTTCTTGCAGACTTGATAGATTGCCAATAGAATCAGGAATAATAGAAGATTTATACCGATGAGAAAAACTCAAGTCTAGTCTTGTGACTTTAGCTCTAAAAGCACTTGCAATTAATGCTTCAGCTTCTTCTACAGTTTCTATTTCTAAACCTCTAATCCATGCTTCAGTATCCATAATTATACTCTTCTAATATGCGTTATGAATTACTTCAAATTGAATCAGAATAAACCCCAGATTTTAATGGATCTATCTAGGCTGTAACTAGCAATAAATTGGCGATCGCTACTCATGGTAATATAAACAATTGGTGCAGTGTGTCCTGATAGTTTACATCGTTCTTGATTCTCCACCAAATCCCAAACAACTATCTCAAACTCTTTCGTACAATGAATCAAAATTCGACCATCTGCACTCATTAAACAAGGAGAAACTTCAGTGGATTGATATAGAATTTTATCACTGATTAATTCCCACACACAAACCTGAGATTCTCGCGTCCCACAAGCGAAGATATTTCCATCAGCAGAAATTGCCAATGCATTCATAATGCTTATAGGCAGATCATCTAAAGTTTGCAGTAATTCCCCAGTTTCTAAATCCCAAATTTGTAGCTTTCTTTTATTAGGTTTTTTAAAAGTTACAACCAAAATTTTACCGTCTGGTGTGAACAAAAAGGGTGTTAACTGATCAATTAGTGCCTCTGGTTTTGAAGAGCTAAAAGATGTTCCTTGAGCAGTTAAACCTACACCTTCAAATTGATGATGTAGATGACGAGAATATGTTTCATAATTCCAAACTTCAAACTCTCCTCTATTACCAACAGAGTTACCAACTACGAATAAAGTTTGTGTAGAACAAATGGCAAAACAACGAGGATTTGACATACTGATAGACATGATATTATTAGCATGATTACCAATAAGTTCTTGTGTTTCTATATCTAATTTCCACACGAAATCTTGAAAATTGACAACACAAACTTTGCCATTTTTCCCTAAACCGAATTCATGGGCTTGAGCTAATTCAAAATCTCTCTTATGTTCACCCGTCTCTAAGTCCCAAATACTTAATTGGGAGGCTTTATAAGATAAATCCCAGTAGCAAACAAGGGTATTATTATAGTCAGCGATCGCAAAATAGTATGGATGATGAACCTGAGTATCACTGCAATTGAGTTTAAATTCTTTTATCGTATATAGACAATTAACCATGACTTTGGCTTATGAAGTTTTAAAAAGTGCGGAAAAACAAAAAGAAGTGAAAGCTAGTCAAATTGAGTTATTTGATATTTAATTAGTTGGGTTGAGTAACAGAACTCGACATTTACTATATTTGTGTAATTTGCAAATTTTATAAGTTTTTATTTAGAGATTGTTTAATTTTTTTATTGGAATTTCATCTGCTTCTAGTAAAAGAATTATTACTTTGACAGTAGTAACTTTATCAATTTCTAAAGCATGATCTAAAATTAATTTTCCTTCTTGAATTTTTCCCGTAACTTCAAAAGCTTTCCTTGCTTTCATTACTTCACCTCATCTCAGATAATAAACAAGTACAATAAAAGCAATCTAATTATAGCAATTGATGGTGATTAAAAGCTTTAATTCTCTAACCAATTCTCAAGCATTAAACCCTCAACCCTCAATAAATCACTATCATTAGAAACGACAATAAACCCCTTAACAATAGCAGTCGCAGCAATTAAAATATCTTCCGTTTGTATGGGTAAACCTCTTGATCTGAGATTAGCATGAATTTCTGCTGCTTTTTCCACAATTGCTAAATCATCCAAAAAAATGATTTGATAATCTTGACAAAAAATATCAAATATTTCTAACTTTTTAGTTGCTTTCGCTGCAAATAAACCTCTTTTTACTTCAAAGTAAGTAATGCAACTCATGGATACTAATTCTTTTTGAGATCGTAATTTTTCTAATCTTTCCTTAATTATTAGATTATTTTTAATAGCAAAAGAAACAATGTTTGTATCTAATAGATAGCTCATTTCTTTATTTCCTTTTCACAGCTTCATCAAAAATAGCGATTTGTTCAGGAGTTAAATCATCTAACAAACCTGACAGCATTTGTACAGACAAAATACCACTACATCTGTTCTTCAAGTCTTCTTGTTCCATACTTTTAAACTCCTCAAATGATACATTTTTATGAAATGTGTTACATAAATGCTGAACCATTTCCTCTGCGTTAAGTTCATCTTTAAATAAAGGACGTTCTTCCATCAAAATATTCACGATTTTCTCAATTCTTGTTTTCATAGATTCTTGTTGATTTTCGATTAATAACATAATATTTCCTCCATTTAAACAATCATTTATTCCTATTCTATCAAATTTTTAAATATTACTTTCTATCCTCGCTTGCGCCCATAAAAACCCATTAGCTATGCAAAAAGCGCAACCATCATATCCGGTTTCTGCATAATTAATAAAATTTCGTAACAAGCTATACGAATTGTTATAAAAATTCACCTTAACGTATCAATATCGAAATTGTTACAACCACCAACCAGGAAACTACCATCAGTTGTATTCCTAAAGGTGGAAAGTACAGCACCGATAAGAACACGGATACACGGTTAATCAAGTCCTGTTCCCAAAAAAAGCCCATGACAGAAACAGCAACTACCACCGAAAAACTCAATAAATTTGAGAAATTAAAAGCCAAAAAAGACGGACTTGCAGTTAAAGAAGAAATCGACGAATTTGCCAAAATCGGTTGGGAAGCAATGGACGAAGAAGACCTCAACCATCGCCTAAAATGGTTAGGTGTATTTTTTCGCCCAGTGACTCCCGGTAAATTTATGATGCGGATGCGGATACCTAACGGTATTCTCAACAGCAGTCAATTGTCAGTTTTAGCAGAAGTTATTCAGCGTTACGGTGACGACGGCAGCGCAGATATAACTACTAGACAAAATATACAACTGCGCGGGATCAAAATTGAAGATATTCCCGAAATATTTAATAAATTTCACACAGTTGGACTAACTACTATCCAATCCGGCATGGATAATATTCGCAATATCACAGGTGATTCTGTAGCCGGATTAGATGCCAATGAGTTTTATGATACTAGAGAATTAGTGCAGCAAATTCAAGATATGCTCACTAATAATGGTGAAGGAAACCCAGAATTTAGCAATCTTCCCCGTAAATTCAACATTGCTATTACAGGGGGAAGAGATAATTCAGTTCACGCAGAAATTAATGATTTAGCTTTTGTACCAGCATTTAAAGAAGGTTTTGGGTTTAACGTTCTTGTTGGTGGTTTCTTCTCCGGTAAGCGTTGTGAAGCAGCAATTCCCCTGAATGTGTGGGTAAAACCTGATGAAGTAGTAAGCTTATGTAGAGCCATTGTAGAGATTTTCCGAGATCACGGTTTACGCGCTAACCGTCAAAAAGCCCGGTTAATGTGGTTAATTGATGAATGGGGTTTAGAAAAATTCCGCACCGAAGTAGAAAAACGCTGGGGAAAAATATTTAAAACCGCAGCACCAAAAGATGAAATTGATTGGGAAAAACGTGATCATATTGGCATTTATCCCCAAAAACAACCAGGATTAAATTATGTGGGTTTAAACATTCCTGTAGGTAGATTGTATGCAGATGATATGTTTGAACTGGCGCGGTTAGCAGAAGTTTATGGTAGTGGAGAAATTCGGTTTACAGTCGAACAAAACGCTATTATTCCGAATATTGCTGATTCAGCATTAACAACATTTTTAACAGAACCATTGTTAAATAAATTTGGAGTTAATCCTGGGTTATTAATGCGAAGCCTAGTATCTTGCACTGGCGCACAATTTTGTAATTTCGCCTTAATAGAAACCAAAAATCAGGGATTAGCCATGACTAAATCCCTAGAAGCTACATTAATATTATCAAAACCCGTCCGTATTCATTGGACTGGATGCCCTAATTCCTGTGGACAACCCCAAGTAGCAGACATCGGTTTAATGGGAACAAAAGTCCGTAAAGATGGCAAAACTGTAGAAGGTGTTGACATTTATATGGGTGGGAAAGTGGGCAAAGATGCCAAATTAGGAACTTGTGTTCAAAAAAGTGTTCCTTGTGAAGATTTACAACCCATATTAAAACAAATACTCATTCAACACTTCGGTGCAAAAGTTAGGGAAGAAGCGTTAACTTCCCATTAAATCAATTGCAAAAATCCAGACATAACTGCAAACCACAATTAAAACTGATTAAGAGTTGACAATGAGCAATATTTCTCGCAGAAAATTCATTATTACCTCCAGTGTAGCGGCAGCAACATCTATCTTGGTACATGGTTGTTCATCCAGTAATTCTAAGTCAGCAACAACAGATACTGCTGCTTCTTCTAATACCAAACTGGCTAATAATTCCACCGTTAGTAATGCCCCAAAAGTTGAAACAACCAAGGCTAAATTAGGATTTATTGCTTTAACAGATTCCGCACCTGTAATTATTGCCAAAGAAAAAGGTTTCTTTGCTAAATATGGTATGACTGATGTCGAGGTCAGCAAACAAAAATCTTGGGCTGTTACTCGTGATAACCTGAAAATTGGCTCATCTGGTGATGGTATAGATGGCGCACATATTCTTAGCCCTATGCCTTATCTTCTCACTCTCAATGATAAAGTACCAATGTATCTCTTGGCGAGATTAAATACTAATGGTCAAGCTATATCAGTGGCTGAAAAATTCAAAGATTTAAAAATTGGCTTACAAAGTAAATCACTGAAAGAGTCTGTAATTAAAGCTAAAGCTGATAAAAAATCTATAAAAGTTGCCATGACTTTTCCTGGTGGTACTCATGATTTATGGATGCGTTATTGGTTAGCGGCTGGGGGTATTAATCCTGATCAAGATGTAATTTTGGAAGCTGTACCACCACCACAAATGGTGGCCAATATGAAAGTTGGTACTGTTGATGCTTTTTGTGTAGGTGAACCTTGGAACGCTCAATTAGTTAGCGAAAAATTAGGTTATACAGCTTTATCTACGGGTGAATTATGGAACAATCATCCAGAAAAAGCCTTTGCGATGCGTAAAGATTGGGTTGATAAAAATCCCAATGCTACACAAGCATTGTTAATGGGAATCATGGAAGCACAACAATGGTGTGATCAGGCAGAAAATAAAGAAGAAATGTGTAAAATCTGCGCTGATAGAAAATACTTTAATGTGGCTGTGGCTGATATTTTAGAACGGTCGAAGGGTAATATTGATTATGGTGATGGACGTAAAGAGCAAAACTTCCCATATCTGATGAAATATTGGGCTGATAATGCTTCCTATCCATATAAGAGTCATGATACTTGGTTTTTAACTGAAGAAATTCGTTGGGGTTATTTACCTAAAGATACGAAAGTGAAGGAAATTGTTGATCAGGTAAATAGAGAAGATTTATGGAAACAAGCAGCTAAGGCTTTGGGTGTAGCTGCTGCGGAAATTCCTGCTAGTTCTTCCCGTGGTGTGGAAACATTTTTTGATGGGGTGAAATTTGACCCAGAAAAACCAGAGGAATATTTAAAGAGTTTGCAAATTAAGAAAGTGTAATTCTAGCTTGGGTTATCAATTTCAACATTTTTAAGATTTTGTTGGGTTGCGCTGTTGCTTAACCCAACCTACTAAATATTTTATCAAAGCAGGAGAAATAAATGGCAGCTATTGTGGGCAGTCGGAAAGTTAGTAATAAACGACAGAAAGCTATTAATAAGTTTGTTGTCAATAAGGTGATACCACCATTGATGGCTTTAACTATTTTTCTGGTGATTTGGCAACTGTTATGTTTAAACCCTAATTTCAAATTACCAGGACCAATAGAGACAATTTCTGAAACTTGGAATCCATTTATCATTCATCCATTTTTTGATAATGGTGAAAGTGATAAAGGTTTGGGTTGGCAAATATTGAATAGTTTGGGTAGAGTTGGTTTAGGATTTTCTTTAGCAGCAATTGTCGGAGTTATTTTAGGAATATTTATTGGTGTTAATACTCTTTTGTATAATGCTGTAGATCCAATTTTTCAAGTATTAAGAACTATTCCTCCTTTAGCTTGGTTGCCGATTTCTTTAGCGGCTTTTCAACAAGCGAATCCTTCGGCAATTTTTGTGATTTTTATTACTTCGATTTGGCCAATTTTAATTAATACAACAGTGGGTGTACAAAATATTCCCCAGGATTATGTAAATGTGGCTCGTGTTTTACGGTTGAAAGGGATTAAATTTTATTTAAAAATTGTATTTCCCGCAACTGTTCCTTATATTTTTACGGGTTTGAGAATTGGCATCGGTTTATCTTGGTTGGCAATTGTTGCAGCGGAAATGTTAGTTGGTGGTGTGGGTATTGGTTCATTTATTTGGGATGCCTATAATACGACTACTGAAACTAATATGAGTGAGATTATTATCGCGTTGGTATATGTCGGTTTGGTGGGATTAATTCTGGATAGAATGGTGGCTTTTGTGGCGGAAAAGGTCGTAACAACAGAACAAAAATAATTCGTAATTATTTGAATACCTCTTCCCTGTTCCCTATTCCCTATTCCCTATGAAGACTTTTTTAGAAATTGATCATGTAGACAAAATATTTAACCTCCCTAATGGTGGTAAATATATCGCTTTAAAAAATATTGAGTTAAAAATTTCTCAAGGTGAATTTATTTCTTTAATTGGACATTCTGGTTGTGGTAAATCTACTTTACTTAATATTGTTGCTGGGTTAGATAAAGCCAGTATTGGTGGTGTAACTTTAGAAGGTCGGGAAGTAAGAGAACCTGGGCCTGATCGGATGGTAATTTTTCAAAATTATTCCTTACTTCCTTGGTTAACTGTGCGGGAAAATATCGCTTTAGCTGTGGATGAAGTACATCAAAATTTACCTCAAGGAGAACGTCGGGGAATAATAGAAGAACATATTGATATGGTGGGTTTGCGTCGTGCAGCGAACAAACGCCCCAGTGAGTTATCGGGGGGGATGAAACAGCGAGTTGCGATCGCCCGTGCTTTAGCTACCCGTCCTAAATTATTGTTGCTGGATGAGCCTTTTGGCGCTTTGGATGCCCTGACCAGGGGTAATTTACAAGCACAATTAATGCAAATCTGTAACGAACACAAAATTACCTGTGTGATGGTGACACACGATGTTGATGAAGCTTTATTATTGAGCGATCGCATTGTCATGTTAACCAACGGACCAGAAGCACACATTGGGCAAATTCTGGAAGTTCCTATTCCCCGTCCCCGTCAACGTTTGGAAGTAGTTAACCATCCCAGTTATTACAACTTGCGGAATCAAATGATCTACTTCCTCAACCAACAAAAACAAGCAAAAAAACGCCAACAACAACCCACCGCACCAGCAATTATTTCCAACAACAACCTAGAAAAAACTCATTTAGAAATTGGTTATCTTCCCCTCACCCAAGCCGCACCTTTAATAATTGCTAAAGAAAAAGGTTTCTTTGCTAAATATGGTTTAGAAGTCAACCTCAACCCGGAAACTAGCTGGAAAGAAATCGCTAAAGGTGTAGCCACAGGCAAACTTGATGCCGCCCAAATGGTCGCAGGAATGCCCCTAGCCATGACATTAGGCGCAAATGGCAAAACTCCGGTGTCTATGGTGACAGCCATGACCCTTTCCCGTAACGGTAGCGCCATCACCTTTAGCCAAGAATTATTCAACACAGGAGTCAAAAACCTAGCCGACTTTCAAGCTACCATCAACGCTGACCTAGACAAAACCCACACCTTGGGAGTTGTCCATCCTGCATCCATGCAAAACCTATTATTACGTTATTGGTTAGCCGCAAGTGGCATTCAACCTGATGTAGATGTCAGTTTGATGGTAATTCCACCAGAAGAAATGGTAACAGCCCTCCAAGACGGAAAAATTGATGGTTACTGTGTAGGTGAACCGTGGAACTCCCATGCAGTTGATCAAAATTCGGGTTTTATTATTGCCATCACATCAGAACTTTGGACTGGACATCCAGATAAAGTATTAGGAGTAAGAGAAGACTGGGCTTTAGAAAATACTCAAACACATTTAGCATTAGTAAAAGCCCTATTAGCAGCTTGTGAATATTGCGACGACATCCGCAACCGAGAAGAAGTTCTCAAATTAATTTCTCAACCTGAATACCTTGGTAGCAATTCTCTGCATTTACGACCAGGTTTAATAGATGCTTACCAAAATGGTAATCACAACCCAATTCAAACTTCTCATCAGTTTTATCTTGACAAAGCCAACTATCCAGACCGTAACGAAATGCTATGGATTTTAACTCAACTAGCCCGTTGGGGCTTAGTAGCTTTCCCAAAAAACTGGATAGAAGTAATTGACAGAGTTTGTCGTCCAGATATATTTGGTGCAGCCGCACGAGAAATGGGTTTATTAGATATTGGACGAGAAGAACCAATCAAATTATTTGATGGCAAAATCTTTAATCCATCAGAACCAATAGAGTATCTTAACCGTTTGGAAATTAAACGTCAGCTTCGTATTGAAGAAGTGTTTATCTAGTAGGGGCGAAGCATTCGGGCGATAAATTCTCGGTTTTAACCAAAGACTATTCTCCGAATGCTTCGCCCTTGCATTAGCGATAAATTCTATTCTCCGAATGCTTCGCCCTTGCATTAGCGATAAATTCTCGGTTTTAACCAAAGACTATTCTCCGAATGCTTCGCCCTTGCATTAGCGATAAATTCTCGGTTTTAACCAAAGACTATTCTCCGAATGCTTCGCCCTTACATTAGCGATAAATTATCGGGTTTTAACCAAAGACTATTCTCCGAATGCTTCGCCCTTACATTAGTCATTAGTCAAGGGAACATAATAAACTCCCAATTACTCATTACCCATTACCAAAAAATCATGACAACATTAAACTTCAATAATCAAACCAAAAGCCAACAATTCCCAACTCAGAAAAGAGAAGACTTCCTAGTAATTGATGGTGTCAACAAAATTTATCCCACCTCCGAAGGTCCATACACCGTACTCGATGACATTAACCTCAAAGTTTGTGAAGGAGAATTTATTTGTTTAATTGGACATTCCGGTTGTGGAAAATCAACACTCCTGAACATGGTTTCTGGATTTAATCAACCTACCAACGGTGTCGTATGGTTACAAGGTCAACCCATCACCGAACCAGGGCCAGACCGGATGATGGTATTTCAAAACTATTGTTTACTACCTTGGCTAAACGTTTTTGATAATGTTTATCTTGCCGTTGATTCCGTATTTCCCCACAAAAGCCAAGCTGAAAAACGGGCAATAGTCAGAGAAAATTTAGCAATGGTAGGACTAACAGAAGCAGCGCAAAAGAAACCCAGTCAAATATCTGGAGGGATGAAACAACGAGTAGCCATAGCCCGTGCTTTAGCCATTCGTCCTCAACTCCTGATTTTAGATGAACCCTTCGGCGCTTTAGATGCCATTACCAAAGAAGAATTACAGGAAGAATTACTACAAATTTGGTCAGATCATCAAGTCACAGTTTTAATGATTACCCATGACATAGATGAAGCACTTTTCCTAGCAGACAAATTAGTCATGATGACAAACGGCCCCGCAGCAAATATTGGCGAAGTCTTAGAAATACCCTTCTCTCGTCCTCGCAATCGTCGCCGCATTATGGAAAATCCAGAATATTATAACCTGCGAAACCATGCTCTAGACTTCCTCTATCGTCGTTGCCTTCATGTTGATGAATAACCAAGAAATTCCAAATTTAAACACTCCTGTACAAACATTAAGCCGGAATGTTTCTATTCCTAACTAGCCAGTTACATTAATAAATCCAGAGGAAAATTTAATGTTAAAAGGATTATTTTCATTACAGGGTCGTTATCGAATTTTACATCAGACCTGGTTTGCATTCTTCCTCACCTTTGTCTGTTGGTTTAATTTTGCTCCCTTCGCTACAACCATAGGTAAAGAATTAAATTTAGCACCAGAACAAGTTAAAACATTGGGTATTTGTAACCTAGCGTTAACAATTCCTGCGCGGATCATTATTGGGATGTTATTGGATAAATTTGGACCAAGAATAACATACTCAATACTACTAATATTTGCCGCCATTCCCTGTTTAGTAACAGCACTTGCACAAGACTTTAATCAATTAGTAATTAGTCGATTATTAATGGGAATTGTCGGTGCAGGTTTTGTTGTTGGTATCCGCATGGTTTCTGAATGGTTTCCATCCAAAGAAATAGGAATTGCCCAAGGAATTTATGGTGGTTGGGGTAATTTTGGAGCATTTGGAGCAGAATTTACTTTACCCATGATAGCAGTTGCTACTAGCTTTTTAACTGGTGGTGCATCTAACTGGCGATTAGCTATTGCTTCCACAGGAATTATCGCCGCTATTTATGGCGTAATTTACTATAACAGCGTTCAAAATACACCCCCAGGTAAACCCTACAAAAAACCTAATAAAAATGGTGCTTTAGAAGTAACATCAATTAAAAGCTTTTGGGCAATGATTGTTTCTAATTTTGGTTTAATATTTGCCTTGGGTTTATTAGCTTGGCGACTAGAACAGAAAAACATTCATTTCCTCACACTCAGCCAAATGTATTTAGTTTGGCTTGTGTTAGCAGGATTATTTATTTACCAAACATACAAAGCATATCAAGTTAATCAAGAACTACTAACAGGACGAAAAATCTACCCACCAGAACAACGTTATAAATTCAGCCAAGTTGCATTATTAGAATTTACCTACATTACAAATTTTGGTTCTGAACTTGCCGCAGTATCCATGCTACCTTACTTTTTTGAAAAAACCTTTGGCTTAGAACACATTGTTGCCGGCATGATAGCAGCAATCTATCCATTTTTAAACCTAGTTTCGCGTCCCAGTGGTGGATTAATTTCCGATAAATTAGGTTCTCGCAAATGGACAATGACAATTATTTCTGCGGCAATTGCTTTAGGTTATTTCATGGCACATTTTATTAACAAAGATTGGCCAATACCACTAGCGATCGCAGTGACAATGTTTGCTGCTTATTTTGCACAAGCTGGATGTGGTGCAACTTACGGAATTGTGCCTTTAATCAAAAAAGAAGCCACTGGACAAATAGCTGGTAATGTCGGTGCTTACGGTAACTTTGGAGGCGTAGTTTATCTGACAATTTTTAGCTTAACTGACGCATCAACCCTATTTAGCACAATGGGAATAGCAGCCATAATTTGTGCATTTTTATGTGGTTTCTTTCTCAAAGAACCAAAAGATTCTTTTGCTTCTAATGGTGAAGATGAAGAAGAAACAATAAATGATCAACCCATTTTTATAATCGAAAAATAATTACTTCACACAGAAAAACAACCAAAAATTACGCAAATTCCATATTATTAGGGTGGATCATTGCAATAAAAATATCCAAAATAACCAAAATATTATGAATGAATTTACAAAAACACTTTGCCCTTATTGCGGTGTTGGTTGCGGTTTAGAAGTTTCTGCACCAGCACAACATGGAAAAGCTACCAATAGAGACAGTGACGGAACTCCAACTTGGCGAGTACGTGGCGATAAATCCCATCCTTCTAGCCAAGGAATGGTATGTGTTAAAGGTGCAACCATTGGGGAATCTATTAATAAGAATAGATTGCATTATCCTATGTTCAGAGAATCGTTGCATCAAGATTTTCGTCGCATTAGTTGGGATGAAGCTTTTGATATTATTACCCAACGCATTCAAACATTACGCTTGCATGAAGAAACAGATTCTATCTGTATGTATGGTTCTGGTCAATTTCAAACTGAAGATTATTATATTGCTCAAAAATTACTCAAAGGTTGTTTAGGAACTAATAATTTCGATGCTAATTCACGGTTGTGTATGTCTAGTGCGGTGTCTGGGTATATTCAGAGTTTTGGTGCTGATGGTCCTCCTTGTTGTTACGATGATTTGGAATTAACTGATTGTGCTTTTTTAATTGGGACAAATACCGCAGAATGTCACCCTATAGTTTTTAATAGATTGGCAAAATACCATAAAAAAAATCGTCATGTCAAAATGGTAGTTGTTGACCCCCGTCGCACTCCCACCGCAGAAGTTGCAGATTTACATTTAGCTATTCGTCCCGGTACAGATATTGATTTATTCAATGGTATTGCCTATTTATTAATGAAATGGAATTATATAGATACAGCTTTTATGGATGATTGCACTAGTAATTTTCCAGCTTATGCAGAAGTAATTCGTCATTATTCTCCTGATGTAGTAGCGCGTCAATGTGGAATTAGTATTCAAGATTTAGAAACAGCGGCTAAATATTGGGGGAAGGCAAAATCTGTTCTTTCTATGTGGTCAATGGGGGTTAATCAATCTTCTGAAGGTACTGCAAAAGTTAGAACTATTATTAATTTACATTTGATGACTGGACAAATCGGTAAACCTGGTGCTGGCCCTTTTTCTTTAACTGGTCAACCTAATGCTATGGGAGGAAGGGAAGCTGGAGGTTTATCACATTTGTTACCGGGATATCGGTTAATAAAAAATGACCAACATCGGGCAGAAGTTGAAGATTTTTGGGGTGTGGAAAGGGGTAAAATTTCACCTGTTCCAGGTTTAACTGCTTGGGATATGATTACTGGTTTAGAATCTGATCATGTTAAGTTATTATGGATTGCAGCAACTAATCCTGCTGTCAGTATGCCAGATTTAGAAAGGACTAAAAAAGCATTGTTAAAATCGCCTTTTACGATTTATCAAGATGCTTATTATCCTACTGAAACTGCTGCTTATGCTCATCTTTTACTTCCTGCTGCACAATGGGGTGAAAAAACTGGAATTATGACTAATTCTGAACGTCGTGTAACTCTATGTCAGAGTTTTCATCAACCACCAAGGGAAGCAAAAGTTGACTGGGAAATTTTTGCAGAAGTGGGAAGAAGATTAGGTTTTGCTGATAAGTTTGCTTTTAATAATTCTGCGGAAGTTTATGCTGAGTTTGTCCAATTAACTCGTCAGCGTCCTTGTGATATGTCGGGTTTAAGTCATGAATTTTTAGCAGCACAAGGTCCGACTCATTGGCCATATTCCCAAGGTAGTAGTTCAGAAACTAAACGTTTATATACCAATTTACGCTTTCATACCTCAGATGGACGCGCTAAGTTTGGTGCATTTTATTCTCAAGGACTTGCAGAACCACCTGATCCTGATTATCCTTTTGTATTAACTACTGGACGATTATATGGACATTGGCACACCCAAACCCGCACAGGTAGGATTGATAAAATTCGCCAAATGCACCCAGAACCGTTTATGGAAATTCATCCCCGTGATGCGGCAAAGTTAAATATTATTGATCATCAATTGGTGGAGGTGCGATCGCGTCGCGGTTTAGGCAAGTTTCCTGCTAAAATCACTAAGGCCATTTCTCCTGGGACAGTGTTTGTACCCATGCACTGGGGTGCGTTATGGGCTGATAATGCAGAAGCTAATGCTCTTACTCACCCACAATCTTGTCCTGATTCTCTCCAACCGGAATTAAAAGCTTGTGCTGTACAGCTAATACCGATTAATGTAGAAACTACTACCAAAAGTTATCAGCTTTTGTCCTCTTTTTGTTCAAAAATCAAATAAGTCGGTGGGTGCAAATAAACATAACTATGTGAAGAAAAATTAACGAGGCTAAAACCCTCTTCCCTTCAGCCTCCTGTCCTATCTTAATGATAAATATTCCTGCCTACCTACTTAGGCATCCTATATTTATTGAGTTTTGACTCTGAATCATCAACTATTAAGGTTGAAAAATTAAATTTTTCTCTAGTCGCAAAGTTTGTTAAATTAGGAAATATTGTCATCTTTTCTATCCTGTAGATTTATCTATGAGGATTTTTCTTTTTTTATTGTTGTAGTTTTTAACTTACAGCATCTGCCAGGTTGCAGAAAGTACAAAATTTAGTTACTTTCTCCATCTAAAAAAAGTAAGAATTCAGTTAGGGCGATAAGATCCCCGACTTCTTTTGTTTATTGTGTCCACAAATGATCAATTCATGTCAGAAGTCGCGGATCTGGATATGAACGAGTTCTACAGATGAATACTTACTAAAAAAAGATTTTTACTGCTGATTTCTGTCGTAACTTAAAATGGGGTCTACCAAGCAAATGAAAAAACTAATCAAACAGTTTATACAAGCTACCAGTGATGAAAGTTTTAGGCATTTGATAGAAAATGTAGAAGTAGTAGTATCAAAATTGTTATCTCTGCTGATGCTGATAGTAATTTTTGCAGCTTTAGCCGATTTAGCTATATTTATAGCCAAGGAAATACTTTCCCCATCAGACGGAAGTTTTAGTCAGAATTTATTTAAAGTATTTGGTTTATTTCTCAATGTTTTGATCGCTTTGGAAATTTTAGAAAACATCAATGGTTATCTAAAAAAGCACGTTCTCCAAGTTGAATTAGTTATTGTAACTTCGTTAATTGCTATTGCCAGAAAAATCATTATCCTTGATTTAAAAGTAACTGAGGGAATAGAAATTATCGGTTTAGGAATTGCTATTCTTGCCCTATCAATTAGTTATTTTATAATTCGTAGTAGCAATAATTCCTCAAAAGAAAATTAAACTAGAATAGTTTTGAATCGGATGTTCCATAATTCCTTGATGCTAAACACCACTTGATTTATTCTTAGAATCAATCCCAAATAGTTCGACTAAAACTCACGAAAATCCAAAATTCCAAATCCAAAATCAGATGACAGAATTATTTGCATTTGAAGCTGACTTTGTTGATAATTTACGTTGCATACCGATGCTGGTACGTTATAAATTAGATACCTGTGGAATCAAGCTGCGATTGTCTGATTGGAATCAAATGAATCTATCAGAACGTGCTAATTTAGTTAAATTACCTTGTTCGACCGCAACAGAGATTCAATCTTATCAAGAGTATCTACAAAACTTAATTTTGGAACTTACAGGGACACCAGCTACCAAATTACCTGTTGAATCTCTTCCCCCTTGGATGAATACTACAACTCTACCACCTAGCCTTGAGGAGAAACTACAAGAAATAGGTGTCACCATTACCCTGCAACAGTGGGGAATGTTAACTCCATTACAACGGTTTGTCCTAATTAAACTTAGTCGTTCAGGTCACGAAAACAAAAACTTTCCCAAAGCAATGGCAGAATTTAATCTGCTTTAGTCAGTAGGGGTTTACCATTGTGCTTTATCCATAAGGTCTTCAGTGGTAAAACCACTAAAAATTGATGAATTTAGGATTTTGTATTTTGAATTGGAGCAAAGCTACAGTTGGTGAAGTTATAGTGTATTTATCAATGGTGCTGCTGTTAATAAGGCTAAAGTTAAGTCTACTACCAAAACATTTGATAACGTGGCGTAAGCCAAAGAATTTGTTTAGACACATTCACTAACTCGATGACAGGCAAAAACGCAAGACATAATGCATTTCTGCGGCTAGTGTCTAGTAAGGTCGTAGCTTCTGGGTCAGAATCTCGCTACTCGCTGCTTCCCAATCAAGAAATGGTCATTGGACGCGACCCCAGCTGCCAAGTTGTCTTGGATGCCATGATGTACCGGATGGTATCTCGTCGTCATGCGGTGGTTCGTCCCCTCTCTTTATCTCCAGATAGTAGATTCAGTTGGGTAATTTGCGATTTGAATAGTGCCAATGGCACTTTTTTAAATGGACAATTGTTACAAGGTTCTCAAGAATTGCACCAAGGCGATCGCATTTCTTTGGGTGCTGATGGACCACTATTCATCTTTGAGTATGAATTCGTCCCGCAACCAACAGTCATGACTATTAACCAAGGCACAGTCATAGCATCTGCCAAAAATCAGCAACGGCAATCTCAGCATGACTCAGTTAGCTTCACACAACTATTTCCAATTATTTCCACTGGTAAAGATTTAACTCGCAAAGCTTACCTTGTACCGGGAATATTAACAGTTATCTTTGTAGTGCTGATGTTCGGTACCGTAGGCAATCCCCAAGCAAATCAAGTGATTGTGGGGTCTTATATAGCCTCCGCCGCTTACTATTTTGTCTACCAACTTTGCGGTAAACAGAAGCCTTGGTGGATACTTATTGCTATGGCATTGAGTACAATGCTAATTTTGCTCAGTCCTTTATTAGATTTTTTTATCTTTGTATTTCGTGTAGTTCTTCCTGGTAATTTACCTTCATCTCAAGAGTCAATTACCTTCACAGAATTACTAGTAAGAATGTTTTTTGGCGCTGGTTTAATGGAGGAATTTCTCAAGGCTTTACCCGTTTTAGGTGCATATTTTATCGGTAACTCCTTGCCATCACCTTGGCGAGAACGGATAGGTGTGTGGGAACCTCTAGATGGTATTTTGCTGGGAACTGCTTCGGCTGTCGGTTTCACTTTGCTGGAAACTCTTGGTCAATATGTACCAGTCATTACGCAAAATGTCACCCAACAATCAGGGGTAGGGGCGGGTCAATTAGTGGGTTTACAACTACTAATTCCCCGAATTTTAGGTTCTGTAGCTGGACACATGGCTTACAGCGGCTATTTGGGTTATTTTATCGGGTTAGCAGTTCTGAAGCCGTTGATGGGTTGGCAGATTCTCGCGGTTGGTTATTTGAGTGCTTCTGCCCTCCATGCTTTGTGGAATGCGACAGGTTCTATTAATGCCTTGCTATTGGTTATTGTCGGCGTTTTATCTTACGCTTTCTTGATGGCTGCTATCCTCAAAGCACGAGTCCTATCACCAACGCGATCGCAAAATTTTGCTACTCGTTTTCTCGAACCAAAATAAAACATTGATGGGGAATTGGTAATACAGGAGTTCAGGAGTATGGCTTACGCCACGCTTCGCTATCAGGAGTTCAGGAGTTCAGGAGTCAGAAGTCAGGAGTATGGCTAACGCCACGCTATGCCTACGGCACACTACGTGAACGCTATCAGGAGTTCAGGAGTTCAGAAGAATAAGAAGAAATTTCCCCTCTGCTCCCCTGCTCCCCTGCTCCCCTGCTCCCCTGCTCCCCTGCTCCCCTGCTCCTCTGCTCCTCTGCTTCCCTGCTCCTCTGCTCCCCATCAGTTGCGGCTTGAATCACATTCTATATCTTAGGATAGATGAATACTTATTCCAATTCGTCTATATCTAGATTAAGATGGAAAAATTATGAATAAAAGATGAAAATTGAGCGCAAAAATATTTTAGACACAGGAGAATAGCGCCACATAGAATTGCAGATTATAACCATCTGAATTTAATCAAAACCCGTTATTTAGGGGATAATTTCAGGCTTCATTTTCGGAGTCAGAAATTTCTTTGAAGGCATATTGAGCGATCGCAAAGGCGGCTTTTGCTTGCTCTATTTCTGATAAGCCTGTCCACCCTCGATTTTCAATATTGCTGATTATAACGGCCAATTTGTTTTGGTCATAACTCCGCATTGCGGGTTCAACATGACGGACTAACACAAATAAATCTTCGGTTCCGAAATTTGGCAGTAAAGCTTGAACACATTCTACTAATTGTTCAGTTGCCGATAGTTCTAATTTGATAATTTCCATTGCTTTGTCAGCGATGGTATTTAGCCAATTTGAGGGGACAAAAGCAGCAAAAGCACTGTTTAATCTTGCTTGTAGCCCCTTAGCAGGCTGTTCATCATGATCAGTTTTAGAATGGTAGACTTGAGACCAGATGGTATCTAAATTATGATAAAAATCTTGCGATCGCCTAGTCAAGTCTTCCTCTAGTAAATCATCACATCCAAATTGTTGCTCTAGTTCATTAAAATAAGCTTCAGATTGCTCATCTGCCAAATTCCAGGGATAAGTCCCATCTTCTGGCTGTAGTAGTGCTTCTAATATCTCTAAATTCATTGGAGATGGTAAAAAGTTACAAGTATCTAAACCATTAATTTTATTAATCATCATCTCACCTCATAATTCATTAGCCCTATTGACAGCTACAACTGGAAAAATCAAATTTCCGCAAAAAACAATTCAGTTGTCAGTTGTCTGTTGTTAGTTATTATTCTCCCTAATCTCCCTCATCACCCCCCAGTTCCCAATCCCCAATCAGTTATCACCTTCAATCAGAAATTCCCATGTTTCCCCTTTGGCACTGCCAAATTTTAACTGCATTCCCGACAACAGAGGTACTTCTTCACGGAGGATTTGTTGCCAACCATTGGCGCTCAAACACCATGTTGTACCATAAGTAGAGAAATCTTGCAGATAATAAGTGGTGATAGATTGACCACCAATAAAAATATTTCGGCAGAGGATTTCCGCGTGACGTTTGGAAACATAGAGTTCAGGAATAACAATATCATTGTCTTTGGTGCGACCAATACGGGTGACACCTGAACGCAATAACCAAGTTTTACCTGCTGGTGAAAGTGACCTTAAAGATGCTGTCGGTTTGGGTGAATTAATACCTGAGATAGCAGTATCTGGTAATTCCGTAATTCCCTCATCAACACTTTTGATCAAATCACCATGAAAATCGGGATGTAGGTAAAGAACTGGTAATGTCCAAGCAGGTTGATTGAACTTATATATTGTTAACAGTTCTTGCCTGGCTGCTGCAACTGCTTCATCAATTGGTTTACGCGATCGCAATGCTTCTGTAAAAGCTTGAATAAAACTTTGACTTTCTTGGTCAGCAATTTCATCCCGCATCGCTAGTACCGCAGGTACACCATGACGGATTAGCACTTCTGCCAAACTACTAGCAGGTATAACTTGTTGATTAATTGCCGCTGGCTGCGCTCCCCAACAAGCATTAAAAACCCCCAATTTTACACCTGTACGGGTTAAAACTTGTGCTAATTCTATCCCATTTAGGGACATATTTGCACCCAAAAATAATAAACCACCATCAGCAGCAGGTAAACCGTGTCCTGCAAAGAAAAAGACATTGTATGATTTTGTTTCTAACTCTTGAATTAACTGTTGTGGAGTAGGCTGCAAGAGTGTTTTTACCTTACAATCCGCTACAGAATTTGTCCCAGATGGACTAGATTCTGACAAAATTTTTTCTAGAATAGCGGCTTCTTTTTCTAATTGTAGATTGTCATCATGTCCTAACACTAATAAGACATTTAAAGTCGGGTCTGTTCGCAAATTAGGCAGGGGTTCAACTTCACTAATAGTCCGACTAAATAAAATATCTTGGGAAAGAGATATTGCCGATTGGCCGGGTTCGCGTTGCATAATCTCCCAAGGCAGAGCAATCAGATCAGGGTCACGAATTTCTAATCGAAAGCGCAGACGCTTATTTTGACCCATAGCCATACCGCGACTGCGTTCTAGACTACCAAGAATTGCCCCATCGAAGACCCAACGCCATAAACTTATACCCAGAGATTGCATCAACCGACTACTGTAAGGACTAGTAGTTTGACCGGTCGGCGAACTCATCTCAATAGGTAATGTATTTACACCTGGTATTGTCGAAACCGAAGCAATATCTAGGGGACTATGACCAGCAAACATCTGCTGCCATTCTTGCCAAATTTGGCCAAGTTCAGGGGAAAAAACACAGTCACGCAAAACATAACCACTGGGATAGGGAGCTTTGACCACCCAAATAGCGAAGTTATCAGTGCCAGTATTTACCAGACGAGCGATCGCCACATTCAGGCAGGACATGGATTCAGGAAACTAAACTCTAAGAACCAACAAACAAATTTTGTTCAGAAAGTGAATTTTTGATTTTGTTCTTCACCTGAATTATCATATCCCATGACGGTGATGAGAATCACTGGGAATCAGGTGTTTGAATTACTGGTGATGGCAAATCATCTGGTGTTTCCAAGGGTATTGGTCTTGGTGTTATCGTTGTGTCTAGCTGTGGACTAGGAGATGGAGTTGCTGGCTCAACTATTGTAGATGGTAGCTGTCGTTGCATTTTCAACCAATATCCCAGTGAACCAGCGGCTAACAACACTCCTAAAAGAATTAGTAACTGTAGCGGTAGTTGAGAAGTGCGGGCTGGCTTGGCTTCCTGAATGACCTGAGTTTGCTGATGGGAATCACCTAAATCGATCCCATTGGCCACTTTTGGGGTTAAATCTACTGTTTTTCTGGCTGAAATAGTAGGAATTGTTGCTGTGAGAATAATATCTGGTTCTGAATAGTTGATTTGATAATGTACTAAAGCAATGGTTACATTATCATGTCCATTCTTCGTATTCGCAATTTCTATGAGCCGAGAGGCAACATTTTCGATATTTGTCTCACCAGAAAGAATTGGTAATATCTCTGTTTCCCAACACTCTTCAACTCGGTCAAAATCGCTCAAGCCATCGGATGTGAGTAAGAATACTGCATCTTCGTCAATGATAAATCGTTGCGAAGTGGGATGCAATGAAGCACTTTTACTCATGCCTAAAGCTTGGACTAAAGAGCCAGAACCACTATGTTGTAATGCTTCACGATAAATTGCATAACCTAAGCGGACTTCACGGGAAGCCACATCATCATCCAGAGTCACTTGATAACAGCCGTGGCGGGTAATCCAATAGGCACGGCTATCACCAATATGGGTAATATACATTTCATGGGCAATAGGCAAAGCCATCACTAAGGTAGTTCCCATGCGTTGACGACCTTGACGATGCTCAGTGTCATTGCGGTGGCTGATTTTATCATTGACAAGAGATACTGCTTGTTCTAGGTCGTTTAGCAGTAGTAAGGGGTCGATATTTTCATAAGGAACAGATGTTAATTGGATAATTTGTTGCTGAATGGTTTCAATGGCTAAATTTGATGCTATGTTGCCGCCTTCATGTCCACCTATACCATCACAAACAATAGCTAAAGCCGTTTGCTGGGGCGGTTTGCTGACGAGTAGGCCACGAGGAGGGTAACAGGCATCTTCGTTGCGTTGACGACTAGGGCCTGTATCAGTTTGGGTAATAATTTTAATGGTGGTGCTTTGGGTAGGCGCATTTCTTCCAGATGAGGCTGTCCCTAATGCTGCCAGTCCTTGATCTAAAACGGCAATTAATTGCTCAGATGAACTGATTTCTCCGTGAATTAGACCATCGCTGATTTGCTTGAGGAATTGAGCGATCGCAGGTTTGGCATCTTTGATGAGTTGTTCCCAAAATGCACCTAATTGTGACAATGTTGGTACTGTTGGAGAATCAAAATGCAATTCTAGCAACCTGACTAAAGCCCCTTCTACTCTCAGTAAATGGGGATCTAATAAACTAGAAGCGACTCCTTCCGTTAACAGGGGTTGCCACAAATGAGCTATCTGCCAGAGCCAATTAATTTGCCGCATTGATGAGGCTTCACCCCAATCCGTAGTTAACTTTCTACACAGATATACCTGAGAGTCGGTGCTATCAACGAAGATAGGTGGTTTTTCCAAAAGTAATATTTTTGACTGAGATTGTCTCTCATCGAGAGAGAGCATTCCATATACTTGGGGTATGTTTAAGCGATAAGGGATTAGCTTTAGATAAGCTCTAATTTGATCTAAATTATCTAATTCCGGGATTTGGGGTACTAAACCAGGCTTGAGATCAAAAATAATTGATTGACCAATAACCAAATAGCGATCGGCTAAAATTTCTCCAGGACTACCCAGATTCAAACTATCTCCCACCACCCATAGATAACGCTTGGGTAAGGGAGTGGAACATCGCTGGCAAAACTTGTGGGTCAACGGGTTGGCAGCTTGACAATATTCATTTGGGCAGGAGAGCGTTGCCGCGTCATTTTCCATATTTGTCGCACCGATCAGCGATTGGCAATTTATTTAACAGCATGGGTAGCGGCAATTTCAACCGCCCATATTTTTATACTCAATATATCCAACTTTGGATCGTGATTTTAGCTGATGATTACCAGCAGAGGCTCAAATTCATATCCTGCCTGCTTATTCAAAAAACATTCTCCTGAGTCAATCCTACAGCCTCATCATAGCTTCTCTTGTCCTGAGACTCCATATCATAAAAGCAACTAATTCCCACCCTGTTACCAAAGTTTAACTTGGAAATTGGGGTTGGGGAGTTGGGGAGGATGGGGAAGATGGGGAGTTGGGGAGGATGGGGAGGATGGGGAGGATGGGGAGGATGGGGAGGATGGGGAGGATGGGGAGGATGGGGAGGATGGGGAGTTGGGGAGTTGGGGAGTTGGGGGAGAATAAATAGTTCCCTATTCCCTGTTCCCTGTTCCCTGTCACCTGTTCCCTGTTCCCTATTCCCTGTTCCCTGTTCCCTGTTCCCTGTCACCTGTCACCTGTCACCTGTCACCTGTCACCTGTCACCTGTTCCCTGTCACCTGTCACCTGTCACCTGTCACCTGTCACCTGTTCCCTATTCCCTGTTCCCTTACTCACCAACAATAGCTCTTAACCTTATGGATTTGCGTTAGCGGCTACTTGGGGTAATCCCATACTGTAGTTATTAACGCGGCTGGAGAGATTGTAGCTAATTTCACCTTTTTGCAGGAGCGATCGCAGATAATGTTCTAGATCTGACCCAATCCGGCGCAAGTTATAATCTGTTAGGTCTGCACCACTATAAGCTTCTACTAGTTCATCAAACTTGCGATAAACTTTCTGTAGCGTGTCTTCATTCCAATTAAATTCGTTGTCTGGGTCAATGTCTAAAGTTAAGACATGATTACTAGGAACTAAATCATCCTTGTCCATTTCCGCTGCAAAAATGCGAATATGACGGGTTGTGGACTTGAGCAGCATCGGGTTATCCATAAAAATGTGTAAGATTCTGGTTAATTACACTGCAATCATTTTAACTGCTATGCCTGAGCTTAATTCTCTCAACTTACAAGCTTTAAGCCTAGCTTTAACTTTATAACGAAAATACAGCAGGAATCAGGAGTCAGTAGTAAAACTCTATTGCTGTCTAGGTCTCAATTTAGATTTTGTACCTCATTGATCTGCAATCTGCTGTATTTTTTGAGATAAACCTTCAGCCGTTAGTTATCAGCAAGAGGTCTAATGGCAAGTTGCGCCAACAGCATTATTCTAAAATCCTGTGTTGACATCCTCTCCACCTTACTTCCTTGAAGGTGGAGATTCCAAAGATTCCTCTTTGGACTTCCTCTTTCCAATTTTGGACTCCGTCGTGAGCGATTCAGTCGAACGATTTTGGATTGATTCCACAGATAAATGCCAAAGCTTGTCCCATCAAGGAATTATTGATCAAATTCTGGGCTAAAATAGTCAGGTTCTGTCTGTATGTGATTCTCCAGAAGACTATTTTACAGTTCATCTGTTTCTGAATTCACTCCTCCTAAATCTACTGAAAAAAAAGCTCACATCTAGTAGTTTTACTGAATCTGTCAACATTCTTATTCAGCTTGAATTACAGCACAATTCATAGTATTTTTTCTTACGAAATATTACTGAGGGTTTTGTAAAATCTTGAACAGTTATTGACGTTTAGATAAAGTTGATGTAAAAACTTTTAAAAAGGTGTGGCAACTTCTTACAAAAACTTTATTGAATGGAATCTGAAAAACTGAATAATAGTTTAGGACTTAGATATGCCATAACTAGCACAGGCTCAGCAAAAACTCGACAGTAAAAATCCAGTTGAAACCAAAATAGGGGGGAGAAAGAAATGGAATGCAAATATGATGGATGAGGAAACTCTCTTACATTCAAAGACTTCTTTGTATTCATAAAGAGATATGAAGAATTTTTTTTCTGGATATCTGGCTTCTCATCGGCATGAACACCAAGTAAAGGAATCCTCAAGACTATGAACTCCAAAGCATTACCGCGCCAAATCAATAATCTCGAAGTGGGTGTTTATGAGTGCGAAATTCATCTTAAATTCCGTTTGATTGAGGAAAAGAGTCTATTGAGCGATCGCGAACAACTTTTACAGGTGCTACTAGATGCACTAACTGAAGGATCTGATGACTTTTTGGAAACATTGCAAGCATCTGTGAAAGCACAGGAGGTTTCTGAGTTCAAAGCCTCTCCGCAAATGAGACGACAGCTGATGCGCTTACGGAACTTTGCTGATAACAGCCAATAATTAAGGGAGTGGTTTTGAGTAGCAGCAAATTCTGTTTCGGGCATCAAATAACTAATTTATTTACATTTGCGCCTAACCGTTTGCTCTGATTATAACTTAACCTGTATAATCTGACTCTATAACTACAGGTGTAAATATCACCTCAATCGAAGTTCAAGTAAGCATCTACATTATTATCTACCTCTTGCACTACCAATTATCTAGAGTCTACTCAATCCATTCATCTCTTCCTATTAAATATGGGTTAGGGTTGTTTGAAACTTATACTCAGGGGAATTTAAAACTTTTAGGGTTTCGTTTCTATTACCAGAACCCACGTAGTTCGTTTTTGTAACAAACTAAACCAGGTGCATTTTACCAACTATTGTATTCAATATCTCAAAACATTAGACCTGACTTCTGACTCCTGAATTCTTACGCTTTCAGAAAGCAAAATTTCTTCGGCACTGTCAGGAAAGTTATCCTATGCAAACCAAGTTATAATCCACATTCATACTGGCTTGCTAGATTGTAGATTCATCCTTAAGGAGGATGTGAAAATTGCTGAAAATTTATAAACTATAGGTATATTTTACCCTGAGTGAAGTCTGGGCTTGGTTTCCCTTCCAAGCCTTTTTATTTTTTTAACCAATTTGTCATCAACCGTTTCAGAAAAATAGGACAAATTTACTATTATCAGTAAATTAGACTAAGTTCCGGGACTTTGATCAATAATTCCTCAATAGTTCAAGCCTCCAGCTTTATTTGTGGGGTGAATCCTTCTGTTAAGAGTTCCCTGCCCTCACGGACAAATTTTTCAGCAAACCCTAACTATTTATTTCAACCCTGGCATAAAACCCAATGCAGTCGGTGGTACTTCGGTAAGTAGACGAAATGGGAAAACAGAAGTTGAAGCTATTTGAGCATATTCAGGGGTCAGAAAAACAGCATATTTACTCGCTTCTGAAGTTGACTGTGCTGCCATTGCTAAAGTAACAGCTTTGACATATTTGCGAACATCAGCCGATTTTTCACCCACTACTTCCCGACTGGAAATGGATGGGTTTGTTTTTCCTTGTGAATCAGAAGTAACGCTAGGATCTACCACACTGAGATGAGTACCACCAACCGCAGCTACCAACCATTTAGGAGAGGGAATTTTTGCAAAACTGATAATTTGTTCACTGAAAGCTGGAGTGATGTCATCAGCTGAACCAGTCAAAACTAAAGTCGGTACTTTGACTTTTGTTAACCCGGTGTCGCCAAATAATAAAGAAGTTGCAGGATTTAAAGCTACTACTTGTTGTATTCTCTCATCTCGGAATTGGTAGCTATTCTCTGGTAATTTTTTAGCTACACATAAAAACCCCTCTACCAAAGTTAATTTAGCTGCTTTTTGGTCACAGCTTTGCTTAAGATTGGCAATTTGAAACTCACCACCGGCTAATGCTAAAGCTGTAGTCCCACCAAAAGAAAAACCTACAACCATGACCTTATTAGTGGCCAATTTTCCTTGTAATGGATTATCCGTGGTTTTGTTAAGTTTTTCTAATTCATCAATCACAAAACTAATATCTTGGGGACGGGCTAAAAATTCCTGGGGATTTAAAGAATTTATACCTTTGTTAGCTTGCAGATTACTACCAGGATGTTCTGGGGCTGCGACTACATAACCATAGGATGCGAGATGTTCTGCTAAATAGCGTAAATCTGTGCGAACTAGACCAAAACCATGAGAAAGGACAATTACTGGTTTTTCAGTATTGGCAGAATTTGACCAGTAAATGTCGAGGGGGATTTTACGTTGGCGCTTTTCATCATTTAAATTTACGTTTAATATTTGTACCTGGCTGCTTCCCGGTTGTGTAGGGTCTAGGGAATAAGCAAGTTTTAGTTTGCTAGGGTCTATTCGGGGAGTCATAGCCAGCATAAACTGCTGAGTCCGCCAAAAAGCCATATTTAAACTTCGCGCCACTGTTAAAGCTTGTGGTACGTTAATTTCTAGGTTTTGGCTGGGGTAAGCAGCAATAAAACTGAGTACGGATAGACCTTGGGGTGAGTTAGCACCTAAAATCAAACCTCCTCTGAGTGCTTGAACTCCGGCTTTATCTTCGCGGACTAAAGCCTTGGAGATGTCATTGAGAATGGTTTTACCAAGTTGAGTATTGAGTAAGCGATTGAGGGTGACAACATTCACTGGTACTCTGATTTTTAAACCGCGCACCAGGAAGTTGCGTTGTTGTTCAGTTAATCTTTTGGTGTAAGTTCCTAAACTAGCGGGTAATTCTCCAGTCTCCGCAGCTTTTTTTAAATCTACAAGGGAAGCCGATTCTTCTAATGCACCATAGCGCACAACCAGTTTCTCTGCCGCTTGTGCGGAAGTATTTGCTCCCAAAAAATTTGTAACTGCAATGGTACTCAGTACACCTGCAACTATCTTCAAATTCTTCCAGCTTTTTTCTGTGAACATCTTTAAACTGCACCTCAACTTAGGGGATTGTAGCTGGTTTTGGTGTCTTTGACTACTATAAGTAAATGAACATACAATAGCGAAGAGGTGTCAGGATTTAGGGAACAGGGTTGAAAGTCTCTTGGAATAAGACTTTGTTCTTAATTTTTGTACTGACTTTACTGAAAATCTGCTGTAATTAAACATCAAACACTCAGGAGATAGATCACCAAGTTGTTGAAGAATTTGGTGTTCTCAATCCATTTTCATAAATCAGATAGGATTTTGATATGCGCCGTACCATTATTTATGGTTTAATTTTTCTGTTTTCGTTACTGATTATTATTATTTGGTGGCCTGTGAATGATTCTAATTGTAGTCTTGTAAATTTACTAAGATTAAAAAAACAAAATTTCCAAATCCAAGCTACCCAAGTAGTTGTTAAGCCTTGGCTGGGTGAACATCATGTATATGGAATATTTAGAGTTCCTGATCAATATAAAGAAACTCAATTTATGATGTTAACAGTTCCAGATAATCGTAAATACTGTTCTCTTCCTTTTGGATACAGCCAAAATTATGATGATGTATTTGCTGAACCGGGAACGCATTTAATCAAGCATTATATCAGAAGTCGTATTGCTGTAAAAATGATTTTTCAAGGTTTTTATTTTCAGCTTAATAATCCCAAAAACTGGACTTTGATATTTCCTAAACAACCAAGTCGTTAGGTAGGTAATTTTGTTGTTAATACATTATTTTGTTCTAACAAATTAGTAGCAGCATTAACTATAATTTGTGCTGCACCTGTGAAAAAAGAAGGTTCAATATTTTTAGGCAAATCACTGGGTTGATGGTAATTAGGACTACGTAAGTTAGCGGTATCTGTCACCAAGACAGCACCTACTCCTTGATACCAAAAGGGAGCATGATCACTTCTTAAGGTGTCTGGTGTTAATAATCCTTTAAAGGGTATGGGTAACTTCAATACTGGGGGTAAATTTTGATGAATGTTGTTAAAAGTATTTAATAAAGGTAAATGTTCTGTATCACCTACTACTGCTAAAAAATCACCTTTATCGCTAGGTGGACTTACAGGCAGTCCAGCGGGATATTTTTGACACCCTATAGTGTAACAAGCATAACCGACCATATCCATAACAATCACACCCCGGATGTTTTGTAAACGTGCTGTTTGTTTGACGAAGGCTTGACTACCTAAAAGTCCTGCTTCTTCTTGGTCAAAAAAAGCTAATTGCAATGTTTTGGGTGTGGGATGGTCAGCGAAAAGCCTAGCCACTTCTAAGACTACAGCTACACCTGTGGCGTTGTCGTCTGCACCGGGAGATAAATCAACAGTATCATAATGGGCAGCAATGAGAATTGCACCAGCGTCTTTGTCTGTTCCCTGTTTTTGGGCAAAAATATTTACTCCTGTGGGAAATTTTTCGATTTGAGGTTTCCAGCCGAATTTTTGTAGTTCTTTTGTGATATACCTACGGCTATGCGATCGCTCTTTTGCTGTATATCGCTGAAAATTCAATTTTTGAATGTGTGCCAAAAGTCTATCAGTAGACACTAATAGGGTATAAGTATTTTTATTTTGAGGTTGTGGTTGAAGCTGTTGTGTAGGAGTAGTGGCTACGATAGGTAAAGTTTCTGGGTGTCGAAAAAAACCAGTAATCCCCATCAAGGCTATTGTTGTACCTAACATTAACAATATTAGCCAAAGCCATTTTTTGATGCTCATTCTCTGTCTCGTCTTCTTTATAGATTCTGGTGACAAGCGATCGCTTGAATAATAGATATGGGAACTGTGTTAAAATATTCTTGTTGAAATTGTTCTTCCTGTACTGCGGCTAAAAATTGATTAATTGCATTATCAGCACTATTTTCATTACTAATAACAGCATTCCAAGTCATTTGTAAATAACGATCTTGACTATGAATTGTAAAACCTAGATATTTTAAAGCCTTAAATCCTAAATATAAACTCAAGTCGCTGATACCCAATTTATGTAAAAGCTGCACGCGGGTAACTTGTTCATTTGTACGCTGCAAGTATTTAGCAATTCCTACTAACATCAACCAAATTTCTTTGGGCTTTGGTTGTTCGGTTTTTGACCAAGCTAAGGCTAGTTGTTGTTGATTATAAATCGACTTTCTTAACCATGCCCTTAAATCATTCCAACTCTTAGGACAAGATTCAATTAGCAATATTTCGTTTTTCTTATTTAGTTCTGAGGATTCCTGATTTCGCCAATCTAAAATCAATGCTGTATGCTGAGTTGTGAGTTCTGATTCTACACAGGAACGCACAGCAATTAATCTAATTTCATAGCGTTTTTTAAAGCTATTGTAGTCTATTTCTGCAATACAATCACATCTACCCATAGGCAATTCTTCTTTATAATGTCCCCACCAAATTCCAGGAAAAGAGTTTTTAGTTGAATCATCCCGAATATCAAACTCAGTTTTAATATACTGGATTTTTTTTCCTTGCAAGTCCTGTTGATTACGATGCCAAGAATTTTCAAACCAGCAGTTTTTAATTAATAGTTTAGGAATTGGGTTTCCCATTCCACAAGGTTCTAAAAGTTTGAGTTCTAAAAATAAGTCTTTCCCCAAATCTGCAACTGTCACCACCACATCTGCTTGTACTGTGGGTATCAGATCAATTCCTCCTAAAGATTGCCGTAATTTTTGATTAATTGCATCTGTAAATAAAGGAATATTTTCCACCAACAAACTTAAACCTGCTGCAAAAGGATGTCCACCAAAACGATGTAATAAATGTGCTTGTTCTTTAACTAGTTGATATAAATCAACAGAATTAATGGAACGTGCAGAACCTCTTGCAAAAATTGGTTCAGATTCTCCACTTTCTGTACTCAATAAAATCGCCGGACGACCTGTTTCTTGTGCTACCTGTCCAGCAACTAAACCCAACACACCTACAGCCCATTGTGGATCTTCTAAAACGATGACGCTGGTAGTTGATAAATCTAATTGAGAGAGTTTTTGTAATACTTGATTTTGGACATCTTTTTGTAATGACTTGCGACGAGTGTTAGCTAATTCTGTTTCTTCTGCGAGTTGATGACAACGTTTAATATCTCTACTTGTTAGTAATTCTACGCAAAATCTAGCGTCACCATGTATGCGACTAACGGCGTTAATACGTGGGCCTAAACCAAAGGAAATATCTGTGGGGCGATCGCCACTTTTTTGGCATAATTCTAATAATTTCCCTACTCCTGGTCGTCTGCGTTCTGCAACTGGTTTTTTATAATCTGCTTGGAGTTGTTGAATCCCCAACTGTGCTAAATAGCGACAATCACCACTCAATTGTACCAAATCGGCAATTAAACCCACCGCGACTAAATCTAATAAATCACTTAAGGGATTTTGCGGCACATCTGGCAAAGTTTGATATAGTGCTTCCACTAATTTATAAGCTACTGCTACTCCAGAAAGATTAAATAATGGATGTTCTTTTGCTAAATAACGAGGGTTGATAATTGCAACAACTGGTGGACGTTCGGAGGGTAAGGTATGATGATCTGTAACGATGACATCTATTCCTAATTGTTGTGCATAAATAATCTCATCTATATTTGTACTTCCTGTGTCACAAGTAACAATTAATGTACAACCTTGTTTAGCTAAGTTGTCAATTCCTGCTAAATTAAGTCCGTGAGATTCGGTTAAACGATTAGGTATGTAATAAATTAACTGCTGATGTTGAATAAAAAATTGTCCTAGACCATCCCATAAAACGGCAGTGGAGGTAATCCCATCAGCGTCAAAATCTCCCCAAATAGCAACTTTTTCTTGTTCTTCACCAGCCTTTTTTAACCGTTGCGTTGCTAAGTCCATTTCTGTCTCAAATTCAAATGGACTTGCTGGTTGATAAGCTTGAAAATCAACAAATGTTGTTAGTTTTTCTACATCTTTGATTCCCCGTTGCCAAAGTAATTGAGCCGCAAACATTCCACTTGATAGAGGTGTGTATTGTTTCACTGCTTCGATAAACGACTTAGGAGGTTGTTCTGTTTCTGCTAAAATCCACTGCATTGAATTATTTAAGAATTAAGAATAATAAAAAATAATAAATTTTCTGATGTTTTATGAAAATGAAATTTCTGGAATATTATCAAGATTGGGTAATAAATTTGAATTTATTTCCACTAAATTACTTGATTTAGGGTAACAACGAAAAGCATATTGACAAGATTCACAATATTTTTTAACTGCTGGTATTTGAGGGAAGGGTTGATTGTTTTGATATCCTTCTAACCATTTATTTAAGTTAACAAGTATGTTATTTAAGTCCTGTTCTGTTTGTTGATGTTGTTGAATAGTATAATTAAATGGAATACTTTTAGTTTTGCCCTTAGCTTGGACAAACCAGTAAGTCATAGATATGTTTTCCGGTAAATAGTTGCTAGTTTCTGCCAGAACATACATATAAAGCCGTGTTTGCCAATTTTTCGCTAAAATGCTTTTATTTGGCGGTTGGGGATAGGTTTTCCAATCCAGAATTTGTGCTTTTTGATCATCTGCAATTAATAAATCATAGATGACTGTGAGTAAGTAATCTTGAATTTGCAAAGTTCGATAGTGTTCGCTTTCACGGAAAGTTTCTTCATCAGTGTTAGGTGCTAATATTTCCGGTGCAACTTTAGCAAAGGATGTCATCCATTTTTGCAGTTGAGCATCTGTTTGCAGAAAACTATTAATTGGTAAACCCATTTCTTGCTGTTGCATGAGCAAATGAAAGCGACTACCTAACGTCTGATATTCTTCCTGTTGGGGATCTGTGGGTGCGGTGAGTTGTTCTAGATAGGTGTGCTGGAATTTACGGGGACAAGCTGTAAGTAAGTTGAGATGTCCTTGAGAAAGTCTAAATAGTTGAGTAGATGTTAATAGCATAATTCTATTGTAGAAGCTATGGCCATCCTAAATTATTTGTCCTCAATCTGGGGTAAAGAGTTGCTAAAAGCAATTAAAATCACTAGCCATTGATCAATGATAGCTCTGAATGTTGCCACTTGGCGACTTTTAGGATCATTATCTATGCTTATAAGCATATCTTTTAAAATAGCTATTGAACTTTCTATTAATTCATAGTGAGAACTGTTTGAGTTGGTCTTGAGAATTGTATGTAAATTACCACTAATATCTATAAATTTAGCAATGAATGTTAAATCACTCGCTTTAATTTCAGATAAAGGAATCCATACCCTCGTTAAATGCTCAAATAAATCAGCAATATCATTAACATTTTGGCAAGATTTTAAGGTATATATAACGATATTAATAATATTTTTTTGGGCGACTTTAGTGCCTTGATTAGAAATAATAAAATATTCAAGGGCGCGGTGACTAGCTTCTGGATTCTGATTGTAAGGTTCTAAAATTAACTCTATTGTACGACTAAGCTGTTTTTTGTCTAACTGCTTTTCATTGAATGAAATCATACTTATTATTGAACTCATTAAAGCTAATAAAACAGGAATAACTGGCAACCACCAAGCAAATATAAAAGCTATATAAAAAGTACCAATAATAATAGAACTCATGACAAAAGAACCAGTTATAGATGTTTGCCAAGAAGGAAATTTCCAGGCTAACAAAACCCCAATTCCAGCCCCAAACAAAATCAACATAATCTCCATCTGTTCAGATAAATATTGAATTAAGGGGCGACCTTCTAAAGCAGAACTAATAATTTGGCTGGTGATATGACCATGAATCTCTACCCCACTCATTGTTTCTGGGGTGTTGATCAGATCGATGCTATAGGGTGTAAAAAATGAGTCTTTAAAGCTTTCTCCTATATACCCGATCAAAATAATGCGATCGCGTCCCCAATCTGCTGGTACTTTGTCTTCCAAAATATCCGTCATGGAAACGGTATCAAAGGAACCTGCTTTTCTTCGGTAGTTAATTAATATCTGGTAGCCTCCAGCATCTGCTCGGACATAACCGCCATCATTACTTTCAAAGGGTGTAAATTTTGTTTTTCCTATCTGCCAATCTTTGCTGGCAATGATTCCTTCTTTTTCCAGATAATGCAAAGCCAAATGTAAGTTGAAACTGTAGACTGTTTCTTCTGGTGTGGGGTTTACGGACATTATGCCTCGTCGCACTTTGTTGTCTGCATCAATTATGAGGTCATTTGCACCGACTTGACCTAGCTTTTTCAGTACAGGGTGGGGATCTACTCGTTCATATTTGTTTTCTCCCACTACTTTCTGGATGCCGACTAGATTAGGGGTAGATTTAAATACCTGGTCTAATTCTGAAGTACCCGGTGGTAGGGGCAAGTTTCGATATACATCGAGTCCTATGGCTCTTGGTTGTTTGGCTTTGAGTTTGTTGAGTAATTTGGCTAAGACTTGATCTGTGATGGTTGCCTGTTTAAGATTATCAAAATCTTTTTCATTAATCCCAACAATGACAACTCTATGATCACGAGGTTCAGAGGGTCGCCAGCGCATATATTGATCAAAAGCTCCCCATTCCCAAGGTTGTAATAATCCAAGAAAACGTAATAAAGTTACAAAACCTGCAATGCCCACAGATACTAACAACATTTGTAATTTGAGCCAATTATTGAGTTTTAGTCTTTCTCTTTTCGCTTTTTGTTGAGCATCAACGAAAAGTTTATTTGCCTTTTCTAAAATTCTCAGTTGTTCTTCACTTTGTTGACGTTGCTGTTTCTCTGTTTCTATTTTTAGAAGTAACTTACTTAATTGTGATTGTTGTTGACGACGAATAAAAGTAACTAAATAATCATGTACTAGTTGATAACGATTAGAAGGATGTTCAGGCAGTAAAAATACAAAACCTGACTTCACAAAAATTTCTAAAACTAAACCTATTTTTTGTGATTGTGTGTCTAAATCGGCAGCTAATGATTTTAAATCTTTTTCTAATTCTGCTAGAGTTTTCAGAGGACGAGTATTATTTTCATCAGTTAGTAAATATAAAAGAATTTGCGCTACTTGTTCATTTTCAGCACCGCAATCTTGAATAATTTCTTCTAGATATCTTTGCACTAATTTTTCTTTTGGCCCTAGTTGCTGATATTGAGCTAGGGTACTAATGCCTTCAGTTTGCATTTGTGCGCCCACAATTTGTAATTCCACAGGGCGTACTTCTCCCAATTTGCTGGCTAAATCTTTCACTACTTCATCAATTAAGGCAGGTTCTAAGTGTAATTGATAAAGCCCAGTGATAAATTCTTTAGCATCTGCTGGTAAAAAATTTCCTAAAGGATAAAGAACATTTTTACTAAGAATATCGTTATTAATTGCTGCCATTTGCGGCATTTTATTAGCAATTAACAAATAATGTAGATAATCTTCCCGCATGGAAATAACTATCTTCACATCTGGAATGTTTAAACAATCACCTAAAAATTCAAAAAACTCTATTCGTTGATACAGTTCTTTGCACACAAAGAAAAATTCTTCAAATTGGTCAAAGATTAAAACTGTTAAGAGATTTGATTCTGAATTTTGATTTAACTGCTCGATAATATTAGCTGTTGATTCTAAAGGTAAACTAGAGTTATTGGTATTTGTTTCTGCTAATAATTGACCTAACTCCCTAATCCAATCAGTATAGACTCGCAATGCTAAAGGTACAAGATCACGAGTACCTATAGTTTGTAGTTTTAATGCGGGAAATAAACCTGCATTCACTAAAGAACTTTTGCCTACTCCTGATTGGCCATGAATCACAGTTAGCTTATGTTGTGTACTACCAATTCTTTCAATTAAACGAGTAATGTCTCTTTGTCTTCCTGATGCAATAATTTCTTCAGCAATACTTTCCTGATGATCAGCATGAGTCAGGGTCTTGCTAAATTTTCTTTGTGCTTGTAACCTTCCTGCACCGATAAAAGCCCGAAAACCAAATTGTTGTTCTAGAGAACGTTGAGTTTGTTTAATTTCAAAAGCTTTTAAATATTGACGTTTTTCAAAGTAAAGTGATCTTAGTTCTTCTAATATTTTAATATAAAGCCGAGGGTTATAGTTGAGGTCTTCCTGTTTGGCTATTTCTAGATTTTTAACAGCTTCCTCAAGTTTTTCTAACTGGCGTAAACTACGAGCTAAAATAAATAGATATAATCCCTTTTGTCTGGATTGTGCAGGATTTTTTGCTAAAATTTCTAAAGCTGCTTCAGACATTTCTTTAGCCGATGCTGGTTGTTCTTGAGACAGATAAACTTCAGCTAAGAACCCATAATCCTGAGCTAGTTGGGTTTCTGTTCCATAACTTTTATGCAGTTCTAAGGATTGTCTTGCTAACTCATCTAATGCTTGCCAATCCTGAATTTGTCTTAGCACTTCACACCAGGGACTAATAAATTTAGATACTAAATCTGGTCTTTGTTCCAATTTTAAGATTTGAATACATTGCTGAAAATAAGACCTAGCTAAATGCCAATAGTTGTGGTTATCTGTACGATCTAAATAGGCTTTGCGAAAATAACACCAACCAAAGTTAAACAATAACACTGCTTGATGTAAAGTTTGATGACTTTCTTGCCAGAAATTGAGACTTTGCTGATAATGAATTAAGGCATTATCTATCTTGTCTCTAACATAATCTTCTCGACCTAAAGCAAATTCTAAACTGGCTCGTAAAGCAGGACTTAATTTTTGTTCCTGTTTTTGTAATTCTCGCCAAGCTGCTTGTAACTCCAAATTTTCTTCAAAGTCTAAAATATTACCATTTTGTAAAAATTGACTAGTTCCTAATTCTAAACTGTTAGTGAATAAAATATCTGTTTGTTGTTGTAAGCGATCGCTTAAAATTTCCGCAGAAATTTCAAATACATTCAATGTTGCCCAACTGTAAATATCTGGGGCTAATCTAATCAATTTTTGTGATATCTCATCATTAATCCACAACACTAAGGGAAAAAGACAATTTTTTCGGAATTCTTCCCTAGCTACGTTCATAGAAGTTAGCAATTGGTTTATGTCATGAACTGACTCTAAACCTAAAACCATCACTGCTGCTGGTTGTCTACCTGCCAAGTTATTGCGAATAGTCGTGTAAATTCTTTTTGCCGAAGCTTCTAAAACAATCTCATGAATTTCTACAGGGCAGATTTCTTTTAGTCTTGTTGTTAGCTCTTGCCGCAGGTAAATATAATTACAACGAGCCAAAATTAGGGAAAATTGCCCTTGGCTCATATCAATTGCCCATGCTAAATCCTGCAAAGACTCTTCATTATGAGCTATACTTTCTGCACCTGAATTTTCTTGATTCATGACTGTAATTCCTGGGCATCTGCTAATAGTGGATTAATATCAAACCAAGTCTCTTGGGAGTCCCGATATTCATAAACAAACATACTCCGAATTAGTGTTTGATATCCTTCATTTCCCACAACTTTTTTTTGTTGTACTACTTGACGGAGTAAATTCCATTCATCATCTGTAATTGCTAGGCGTTGTTCGTTCCGATAACCTTGAATAACAGTATCTAAAACTGTGCGGGTAATGGGTAAACCCCGTTGTTTTTTTACTGAGTCGTTGAGAAGTCGGAGTAAATTCCTGACGTGACCACCACTAATACGACATAAATGATCTAAGGTTTCTGGTTGATCAAAAATGTCTGTAATCTTTTCTAGCCGCTGCTGGGTATTCAAATCAGGAAATGCCCTTGCTAGTACCATTTGTCTTAATAATGCCATCCCTTCCGTAGCTGGACTACCATCCCGTGACATAATTGGTACCATTGGCAGCACTTCTGGGTTAACTAAAAATCTCTGAGTCAGGGTGCTAAAGTCATTGGAAAATCTCAAGGCTATGGGCATGGTATAAACTAAATGACAGTTTAGCCCTCGTAACTGTTCACCCCGGTCGATAAATAAATATTCTTGTTGCGGTCTTCCCCAAGGTTTGGGTGAACTATCTACTTTATCTAAGTTATCAACAATTACTACTAATCCTTGTTTTCCGTGATTTTTTAATTTCTCTTTGGCAGGGTTGAGTAATTCCTGATTCATGGCTTCTAAAATGCCATTGGTTCGAGGTTCTAAATAGCCTCTTAATTTACTCCGTAGTTCTGGACTAGCTTTAGTTTTAGCGGTAATTCTCCCTATTCCTGCTGCTACTAAAGAAAAGCCTTCTTGATCACTGGCTTTCACTTGACCAATACCAGGAATACCAACTTCCGCAGAAAATTTACCTCCAGTGCTGGCATTCACTTTACCAAGACCCAGGACATTAGCTTCAGCAGAAATTTCCATTTCTCCTAATAGCTTGGCTGTTCCTTGGAGTAGGTTCATCAGTCCTTTGGGTTCTTCGATCTGAACTTCTTTGAGTTGTTCTAGACTTTCACTCACTCGTCGAGCGATCGCCAGTAAAATATCACCAACATCTACATCTCCCATTTCTAGGTCTTGGGAAGATTCAAAGTAAATTACATGAAATCCTTCTTTTTCTAACTCTGCTTTCAAACGCAGTAATTCTGTAGATTTTCCGCAACCAATATGTCCTGTAAATAACTGACAGGTTGGTTCATCAGGAGACCATAGGCTAATGTTGTCTCTGAGGTTCTCAATTATCTGACCACCCCGCACAGAGGAAAAGTCAATATAATACTTTTGATCTTCTTCAGCGTTTTCTGCAAATAAGGTTTTACCTGGGTTAGTAGCCTGAAAAAATTTGCGTAAATCTATAGCCATAAAAACTGCACCCTGAATCAAATTCTTGAATTTTCTCAGGTATTTAGTTTACAGCACAAGCTTGCTTAATTTTTCTTACTAAGTAAGTTGGCTCAAAAAAACCAAGGTATGTTGCAGAATATAAAATCGCTGAAAGTCTTTCCCCTCTTGCCTTTTGCCTTGCCACAACAATAAATTTTAATGCTTACATACTTACAGCGTTTTCCAGTCTAATGAAGCATACACCAATATTATTAGGAAAATTTTCTACACCAACTTACTGAAGAAAAAAATAAAAGGCAAAAGGTTGAATTTTTCATTTCTCTTTCATCCTTTTACCTTTTTTATTTACCTGATGCTTATTTTAAGTTAGCCCGTGCATCCCTGACTGCAACAATAAAAAATAATACGGTGAGGGGAATGCTCAAGGCTAGGATAATGGCAGTGTTTTGGACACCTAAATCCGGTTGTCCAGAACTGAGTTCAAATACTGAACCGACAGCAGCGATCGCTGTTACACAGGAACTGCCTAAGAATAAACCGCTTTTTGGAGTTAAATACACGCTCTAGATCACCTATGCTACTGGTTTCACTGCTTGATACGAGAAGCCATTTTTAGATAGCTCCTGTGCCAAAGTCAAGGAATTTTCTACACGGTCTACAAATACCACACCGTTGAGGTGATCCATTTCATGTAAAATACATCTTCCGAGTAAGTCGCCAGCTTTTAATGTCTTAGGACGACCATATTCATCTTTATAGGCGATTTCTACTACTTGGGGGCGTTTGACATCTAAATAAACTTTAGGGATGCTTAAACAACCTTCTTGAGCAACACAAAGTTCACTGCTAACCTGTTTAATTACGGGGTTGATTAATACCAGTGGAGGTGCTTCTGGTTTGTCTGGTTCGCAGTCGATGACAATAAGTTGTTTATTAATTCCCACCTGGGGTGCAGCCAAACCGATGCCATCCTCGCTGTACATAGTTTGCAGCATTTCCCGCACCAGTAGGCGAAGTTCATCATCTATTTTGGTAACGCGCTTTGCGGGTTGACGCAGGACGCGATCGCCCAAATAATGAAGCTTCAAAGGTGGATTTTTTAATTTTTTCTTTTCTACAGCAATATCAGAGGGCATGATTCTCGTGGCTTAATGGTGAATGTCTTACTCATTTAATTCTATCGTCAGTTGGCAGGAGTTAAGGTGACAGGTGACAGGTGACAGGTGACAGGAAAAGAAGCAGGGGAGCAGGGAGCAGGGAGCAGGGGGAGAATAATGAGTGACCAATTACCAATTACCAATCACCCATTACCAATTACCAATTACCAATTACCAATTACCAATTACCAATCACCAATTACTATTTTAAATTTTCAATGTTGAAATTTTTTACCAAACTAGATTATCTGCTGAAAGAAACTTTCCTGGGTTTGTTGCGGGGAGGGTGGATGAATTGGGCTGCTGTCAGTACGGTGACGGTGTTATTATTTTTGTTTGGATTAAGTCTGCAAACTTCTTGGCAAGTAGAAAGACTTCTCAACCAGTTCGGTAGTCAGTTGGAATTATCTGTTTATCTGGAATCGGGTATTCAAGCTGTCAATATTGAACCATTGGTGGCAAATATGCCGGAAGTAGCTTCTGTGGAAGTAATTACTAAAGAACAAGCTTGGACAAAGTTGGTTAAAGAATTGGGTTTGACTGATATTGAAGGTGCGAACCAACAACTAGGGGGTAATCCTCTGGTGGATGAGATGAAGGTAAAGGCTTTGAATCCCCAAGTTGTGCCTAATTTAGCGACGAGGTTAGCTAAATTGACAGGTGTGGATGTGGTGCAGTATGTAGATGAAGCGGTAAAACGTATTGCTCAGTTGCATCGGGGTTTAAGTTGGATGACTTTAACGATTACCATTATTTTGACTTCCACTGCGATCGCAGTGACAACGACAACTATTCGCTTGATTGTGATGGCACGTCGTCGGGAAATTGAAATTATGCAACTGGTGGGAGCAACTTCCGCTTGGATTTACCTACCATTTATTTTACAAGGAATTTCCTTTGGTTTGGTTGGTGGTGCGATCGCTTGGAGTTTCATTTCTCTAACTCAACAATTCCTCAACCGCTTACTAGCTAACCAACCCGATTTTATCCAATTTATCAGCAATGGTTTACAACTCACTGCCTACCAAACTTTATTGCTGCCTCTAATTCTCTTAGGATTCGGTGCAGTAGTAGGATTAATGGGTAGCTTATTCGCTGTCCGCAAATTCGCTAGGTAATTCGTAATTCATAATTAATTATTTACTATCACCTATCACCTGCTCCTCTGCACCCCTGCACCCCAAACCCTACACCCCTACACCCTTAATCTTCTAGAGAATAGGGAAGCTGTAAAGCCTGTTGGAGTAATTTTTCATATTCTTGATTACTGACAGGATAAGCACCAAATCTAGCGAGATGGGGATTCATCATTTGTGCATCAAACAGTATAAATTTTTTTTGGCGCAGCCTTTCTACAAGTTTTACCATTGCCACCTTAGAACCTTCAGGAATGTTGTAAAACATTGATTCACCTATAAAAGCGCCACCAATAACAATTCCTAAAATTCCCCCTGCAAGTTTATTACCTTGCCAAGTTTCAAAACTATAAGCGTAACCAGTCTGGTAAAGTAACCAGTAAATCTTTTTTAATTCCGGGGAAATCCAAGTTGTTTCGCGGTTAGCGCAGCCAGCAACCACACCGAAGAAGTCACGGTTAATTGCTACTGTAAATTTTTCTTGGTTGAGGACTCGCTGGAGGGACTTGGGGTAGCGAAATCTATCATCTAAGGGAATTAAAGTATGTTCTTTACTTCCATACCATCCCAGGCGATCGCTCTCATCAGCCATGAGAAAATAACCTTGTGCATAACCTCGAATAATAGCGGCGACATCATATTGCATAGTTTAGAAAATCATGAAAAACCCTCCCAAAGCAACGCATTTGGCTTTTATCGGCTTTCCTGCGTTCTTCTGATACCAAGTTGAAAAATGATTGTGACAGATGGAAAGAGCAAAGTCTTGTGCAGCAAGGCTTTTACAATCCAAATTCCCAAGTTCAAAATTTAAAATGGTATGAGATTACCCTTGGTAAACAAAATCTATTTAATATATACAAACATGACTCAGCCAATTCCACCCATTACTTTACCTCCGTCTGAAAATCCTCTGTTAGAAGGTGAATGGTTGCAAAAACGCCTACTACTGTGGCTGGATACAGAATTTATTCCCGAAATAGTGAATCAAAAAATTGCTCAACGTGCAGCGCAGATTTTTATGCGGCAGAGGATGGAAGGTGAAAATGACTTAGGATCTTTGGTAATTGCCATTGTCACAGAGATGCAAGCATTTGATTTTTCTAAAAGTTTTTATGGAGAGTTTGCGATCGCCAACGCCGTTAGCGATCTACTCTTAGAAAGCCTGGGAATTGATCGGTGTTGTGGTCAATAATACTTTGGTCATTGGGCATGGGGTATAGGTATAAATTTTGGACTTTTGCCTTTTGCCTTTCTCTATTCCCTATTCCCTATTCCCTTCACCAATGATTACCAGCTAGACTTAACAACGCCAGGTAATAAACCTTGGTGCGCCCATTCCCGGAGAACGTTCCGAGATAGCCCAAAGTCACGGTATACGCCTCTAGGACGACCAGTTAACCAGCAACGGTTTTGCCTACGATTAGGCGCACTGTTGCGGGGTAGTTGTTGAATTTTGCGGTGAATTTCCAGCTTATCCAGGGGAGATTCTGCTTGTCTGAAATCTTCTAACAAGGCTTCCCGCTTTGCAGCATACTTTTCCACCAACTTAGCGCGTTTTTTCTCGCGCTCGATCATGCTCTTCTTTGCCATAAAATCCCTAATGTACTAAAAGGCAGCGTTTTTAATTGTACTATAGCTATTGGTCATTAGTCATTAGTGATTAAATTTTATCTCTCTGTATGAGACAACTTCATATCACACAAATCAGCTAATTTACAAACATCACAACCAGGAGAACGGGCTTTACACACAGCCCGACCATGATAAATTAAACGAATAGACCAATTTTCCCAATCTGGTTGGGGTAACAACTTCATTAAATCTTTTTCAATACCAATTGGTTCTGTATTTTTCGTCAACCCCAAACGCTGACTCAATCGCTTAACGTGAGTATCTACAGTTACACCTGCATTAATACCATAGGCATGAGCTAAAACCACATTTGCCGTTTTTCTAGCAACTCCTGGAAGTTTTAATAATTCTGGCATTTCATTAGGAACAACAGAATTAAAATCATTCACAATCATTCGGCAAGCGGCTTTAATATTCTTGGCTTTATTGCGATAAAAACCTGTTGAACGAACTAATTCTTCTAATTCTAATATATCCGCATTTGCTAAACCTTCCGCATCAGGAAAACGGCTAAATAAAGCTGGTGTCACCTTATTCACACGCTCATCTGTACATTGAGCAGAAAGAATTGTCGCCACTAATAATTGTACAGGAGTTGTATAATTTAAAGAACAAGTCGCGTCAGGATAAAGAAACTGGAGACGGGAAAGGATTTCTAAAGCCCGTTGTTTTTTAGTTAATGATTTACGATTCAATCAATTTTTGATGTTGAAATTTACTATGGGGGATTTATTTACTGAAAAATATTTTTATTTAGATTGAGGATTTCGATTTTTTTTATATTCAATCTAAAATCCCAAATCTAAAATTCGGTTATCCTGAGAGCCAAGGTGGTTAAAACATCCACAGATGATAAAACTTAGAAAGTAAAATACTTTTCAATCTGTCACCTGTCACCTGTCACCTACTCTACACTTACTGCAACAGATGTTGTACCCATTCTAATTGAGTAGTTTCTTTGACAATCAAGAAAATACCTAATCCTAAGAGTAGCACTAAACCAGTTTGCATGACACCTTCTTGAATTTTCGCTGGTAAGGGCTTACCAAATAAACCTTCAATGAGGAGAAAGGCCAGTTGTCCACCATCCAAAGCAGGAAGAGGTAAAATATTGATAATCGCCAAATTAATACTGATAATTGCCGCAAAAGACAACAAATTAGCACTATTATCAGCAGCTAATTTAGCCCCAATTTTGACAATATTAACTGGTCCAGAAACCTGACTAGCTGTTGCTTGAAAGTTAGTTACTAGTTGTCCAAAGCCTTTAACTGTAGCAACAACTAATTGTTGAAATCTGTTAGCTGCAACTGTGAAAATTTCCACAGGATTTTGGGGACGACGATAAACTGCTTTACCATTTGGTGCTAGTTCAACGCCTACTAAACCTTTACCATCAGCACTTTGTGTAGGTGTTAATTTCAAGGGTATTTGTTCGTTTTGGCGCTGAATTTTCAGGTCAAGTTGCTGATTAGGATGAGTTTGAATTTCTTTGGTCAGCAATAAGGTAGAATCGTTACTAGCTTTGAGTTCTTGACCATTGACACTCAGGATAATATCACCTTCTCGAATACCAGCTTGGTAAGCGATAGATTGTTCGTTAACAGGTTTGACAATTACACCTGGTTGATATTTAAATTCTTGGGGAATACCAACGATACCTAATTGTAGAACTAACACCAAATAGGCAAATATTAAGTTTGCTATCACTCCGGCGCTAATGACGATCGCTCGATCTAAAATAGGGCGATTCCGCAGCAGATTCGGGTCATTGGGGGGAATGTCGCTATCTGGGTCGTCATCGGGAAAGCCAACAAAGCCACCCAAAGGGAAAGCACGGATGGTATATTCCGTTTGTGATCCTTGGTACTTTAACAGGATGGGACCAAAACCCAGGGAAAAGCGGTTAGCATAAATGCCTTGGGAACGTGCGGCTACAAAATGCCCCAACTCGTGTACTAAGATTAAAGTAGCCAAGACTGCGATCGCTGCTAAAACTGACATAGAGCAAATTAGTCAAAATATTTAGGATATATATCCCTATTGTAGTTTGGGAAAAGACATAGAAACAAAATCTGCTGCTGTTTGTCGCAACCAAGCACGAAAGAAAACAGCCAATCATAGGATTTTCGCCAATTTACAGACTTTAAACTAAAAAATAAGGTAATTGTAAGATTATAAGCAAGCTTGCAAAGGTAGTGAACCCATCACTGGGGATATAAACCTAATCCATACATTTCACAATATCAATATCAAATATAATCCTGTTAATCCTTTAATCCTGGTTATCCTGATTATGACATTGGAATCTAACGCAATATTCTAACTTCAACTCCTATACTAATATTACTCCATAAACGGTCAGTAGTTAAAACAGGTTGATTGAGGAAAATAGCTAATGCTAAACAAGCTCTATCACCAAATGAAAGTCCCATTGATTTAGTAATTGGGCGTAAAATTCCCGCTTTTAATGCTTGTTCTTCATTAAAATCAATGACTTCTATATTCAGATTATTTATGATTAAAATAATATCATTTTCTGGTATTCCTGCATCGGCTAATTTGGCTATTACTTCAGATAAATTAACCGTGCTAATTGCAGCTTTACCAATAAATTTTAAAACTTCTTCGCTTCCAGGTTCTTCATTGAGTAAAGCTAAAATTGCGGAAGCATCTAAAACAACTTCACTCATTTAAACTTTCCTCTCTCCGTTCCTGAACTAATTCTTCAGAAAGTTTTCTAGTAGGTGGAATATATTGTCTAAAAATAGCTTGGGCATTTTTTACAGAATCATGTAAATCATCACTTATTGGTTTATCTTCTAGTACAATAACTGCTTTATATTCTCCTTTTGGAATGTCTACGGGAGAATTAACTAACAATTTTCCGTCACTGGTTATAGTTACTGTTACACCTAATGTAATCATAGTAAAATCTATTAGTTAATCGTTTGATATATTATATCAAATATAATCCTGTTAATCCTTGAATCCTGGTTATCCTGATTCAGACAGTTAAATCTTTATAAAAAACGGTGCATTACATTTTATTAACGCACCCTACGAGATGAGCGATCGCACTTTATCTATAATGATAATTCAATGGAGGTTGAAGGTATTGTATTAACATTTTCTCTAAGATATCTCTCCGACGTTGCTGAGGAATAACAACTGCATGAATATGAGTTGCACCTCTTTGTATAGCTTGAGGAAGTCTCTCATGGTTTGGAAGTCGAGAACTAAAATCATCTGTTTGTCCAACGTATAGTGGATACCACATATTTCCCTGCTGATATGCGAAAATATATAACCCAGCAACTTTGTTCCATCCAATGTTACGTGCAAAAACGTCAAATGTTAGGGATTCTCCATTACCTAAATCCCAATCCCATTTCTCTGTCATTATTAAACTCCGTATACTGAACTATACGAAATTATAAATCACACCTTAGTACAAATGCACTAAAAGCTATGTGTGGATAACCGTGCTTAATTTTAGCTAGGAGCAGATTTAATCCAACTTGTTTAGATATCTTCACCTAAATATTGTGCAACAAGAATTCTTTTAGGATAAATATCTATATCTCGACTATAAAACTCAGATGAAAATTCTTCCAAATAACCAGTTTCAAGCACAAAAGATAAATCAAATGGTAAATCTGGGTAAATAACAACGTTTTCAAACCCCAACGAAGTATCTCTAGCTGAACCAGTTTGATAAACTTGAAGCAATAGAGGACAACGCACTAAGCAACGCCAAGGTTTTGTATTATCAAATTTATGGAGAAAATTAAACTTTCTCGCACCCCTTTCTGAAAGTGCTGCACGAACATTCTTGGATGGAGTGACTGTACATCCAAATTGATTAATTTCGTAGGACAAATTACAGTGCCAATAGTCATCTAGTCCGCTATTTTCAACATAGTTGTAAAAACAATACATAGGAATAGCATTACGTATCCTAGCATATTGCTCTAAAATATCAATTTGTTCAGTTTCACCTACTTTATTACGATGTTCATCGTACAGAGGAACTGTATGCTTAAGTGCATCATATCTAGATGTATTTGGATTAATCTTTTTAGCCTGAACTGCATAGCGCAGCCAACCTAAACGATTATTTCCAATCCACCATTCCCAATCTGTACCTTGACTTTTTTCTACTGTTTTAGGTGTTTTGATAATGTTCACTTCTGGACATTTAGCCATAGCTATTTCCAAAAGATTATAATCTGTAATAGTTTCTTCTCCTTGACAAACCTTATAGGCTTCTCCCAAATGAATACGTTCCCAAGTTGATGACGCAAGATTTTCAAATACATCAATAGCTTTCATAGATGTACAAATGATATTGATATATGTTCAATATTTTAGATTATTCTTTAACTATATAGGGTTTGCTGAAAAAGTCTTTCCGTGGAGGCAGGCAAAAGGCAAGAGGCAAGAGTTTGGGCTATCTTTAACAACCAATTTTTTCCTTTTATCAGACCCAAAATGCACGCTTTTGATGGTACATCCTTCAAAATCCTTGCACCTATTTTTCTGTTTATCAGCCTCAAACCTTTGATTTCTCTAGATTTCACATTTATTCAGCAAGCCCTATATAGGCTAAAACTTCCAAATATACAAGTAGAGACGCACCCCAAAAACGCCTCTACAAAAACCCCTAAACTACAAAACCTCCCTACCCAAATAAACCTGCAAAACCTCCGGTACTTTAATCGTTCCATCTGGTTGCTGATAATTCTCTAAAATAGCTGCCATAGTCCTTCCCACAGCTAAACCAGAACCATTTAAAGTATGCACAAACTGCGTCCCCTTCTTCCCTGCTTCCTTAAACCTAATATCCGCTCTTCTTGCTTGAAAATCAACACAATTAGAACAACTAGAAATCTCTCGATACTTCCCAGAAGATGGCAACCAAACCTCTAAATCATAGGTCTTTGTTGCCCCAAAACCTATATCAGCAGTACATAAATTAATCACTCGATAAGGCAACTTTAAAGCCTGTAAAATTGATTCTGCACTTCCAACTAATTTCTCTAATTCCTCAAAAGAATCTTCCGGTTTTACAAGTTTCACCAACTCCACTTTATTGAATTGATGCAACCGAATTAAACCCCGCATATCTCGTCCATAACTTCCCGCTTCTCGACGAAAACAAGGAGTATAAGCACAGTGATAAATTGGTAATTCTTCTGCGTTGATAATTTCTCCCCGATAAAAATTTGTTACCGGAACTTCCGCAGTGGGAATTAACCATAATTCATCATCTGCACATTTAAAACTCTCTTCTGCAAACTTCGGTAACTGTCCTGTTCCGGTTAAAGAATCTGTATTTACTAACAACGGGGGACTAACTTCTATATACCCAGCTTGAATATTTTTACTGAGCATAAACTGAATTAATGCTCTTTCTAAAGCTGCACCCGCACCAATAAGACTCACAAATCGACTTTGGGCAATTTTTACGGCTCTTTCAAAGTTTAAAATTCCCAATTTCTCACCAATTTCCCAATGAGGTAAAATCTTTGGGTTTTCGGGTTTATATTCATCTCCCCATCTTCTCACTTCTGGGTTATCGTCTTCGCTTGCACCTATGGGGGTAGAATCACTGGGTAAGTTAGGAAGTGCTAAGAGTAATTCTTGAATTTGGGCTTTTAATTCTTTTTCCTGGGGTTCTAATGCGCTTAATGTGGTTTTGAGGGTGTTTCCTTCTTCCTTTAAAGCGAGAATTTCAGGATCTTGAGGATTAACACCAGATTTTACCTTTTGTCCGACTAGTTTACCAATTTCATTACTACGGGCTTGCAGTTCGTTCCGTTTTGCTTCTAGTTCCCGCTGTTTTTGGCTCAAATCTAATATAGGTTGAATGTCGTATTTACCACTACGAGTATTCAACTTTTCTTGTACGAGTTGGGGATTTTCTCTAATTTGTTTAATATCTAGCATTTGTCAGTTGTTAATTGTCGGTTGTCAATTGTTAAAGGGAAAGGGAACAGCTAATCATTTTACCAATGCCCAATACCCATTACTTAGTAATGCGATTCAACAGGAATAGTGAAGCTACAAGCCCTGAGAAATGCGCTGATACAGTATTTGTGTTTGCCTGAACTACTAGCATATCTAAACCGCTAATAATCCGAGTGGGGTCAAAGAGTTGGGTTGTTACAGCTTGTGGAGATATTGACCTAGCTACTAGTGTACCAACGATCGCTTGCGCTCCCAAAAGTGTCACTAGTATTCCTGCTAAATTCACCCATAATCCCAATCTTAATACCTGTAAGGTTTCCAATTTGCGGGGGCGATTGGTAGGATTGGAGGAATCTAGTTGTTTGCCAATTCTGGTGTAACGGTAGGCTAGGTAAATTCCTGCACCTAAAACAACTAGTCCGCAAATGGCTAGAAATACACCAAATCCTGTTCCAGGATTGTTATTTGGACTTCCTGATCTTTGACTGAAGATGGCAAATAATAAAACTATTATCCCAGAAATGACACCTAGTACAAGTTGAATCCAGAAACTAATCCAACCTGCCAAGCGAAAATTTTGGGCAATTACCCGAAGATTAGAGGATGGGGTTTCGGAGTTTTGTGACATAAGGGATTGGGGATTAATTAAAAATTAAAAATTCCACAGAATTTCTATTTGCAGGTTTCTGTTTATTGTTCGTAAATTCCAGAATAATTGATAATGAATACATCCGATCCAGTAAAACATTAACAATTAATTATGGATACTGCTATTGTTCCATCTACTTTCCTGCTAACTTTGTTGTTATCGGTTGGGCTGTTGTTCTTTATTCGTGCTTCGACTAAAGACCGCATAGAAAAAGCACAATTGGTATCTGAGCAAGATGAGGCTGCTTTGATGACCCAACTGAGGGAGTATTTTCGCTCACGGTCTTACCGAGTCATATCTGTTGATAAAGATAAGAATCAAGTATCTTTTGAAGGATTTGTCCGACCTAGCTGGTTTTTAGCTGTATTTTTGACTTTTTTAGCGGCTGTTGGCCTTGCTTGTCTATCTCTAGTTTTATCCCAGCTTTTTTCTAGCCAGAGTCCGTTTTTGCTGGCTTTAGTGTTGTTATCACCATTAAGTGGTATATTTTATTGGCAAAAAGCTGGAAGACTTGAGAAGGTGTCACTCAAAATGGAAGCAATCCAAAACGAACAACTCTCCTCAAGTAAAATCACTGTTATTGCTCATCGAGATGAACTTGCTGAGTTACAGAGGGCTTTACAGTTAAAGATGGTTGATTGAACTTTGCTTGCTAGTCCCACGTTGCTATTTGCTTCATTGGGAACAAGAAAGTTTTTAGGCATCAACAAATTTGTGCTTTTTGTATAAATGCTAAAGCACAGTATAATAAACCAGAATTTATCACTTCACGTGCGAAATTCAGGATGGTTGTGTATTGGCTCTCTGGGTTGTTTGTGATGATCACAAACAAGTCGGTAGGAAGTTTTGCGGATTTTTTTGGTTTTGGCACAAATTTCAATCCGCTGACATATATTGTTGGCAATAGAAATCAGGATATTCAAAGTAAGACGCATTTTTATGTGCTTGATTTTGTAGCTATTACCGGATGTATCAGCATAGTAGATATCAACTCCTGCAACCGTTGGCCGCAAGGGAGTTGATGTTCTAATTTTGATAATCTCTACTGGCAGTTCAGCTACAAACTTAAAAAAAATTGAATTTTTGCATAAACTGATCAATTTTGCCAGTTAATTAATGTCAGAGTCAGAAGTAAGAAGTAACATTCAATGCGTAAGAGATCATTTTAGATGTTAACGACTAGCCACAGTCACTAATTCTTGACCAGCAGGAGCTTCCAAGACCCGTAAGCTGGGGAACAAGAAATGATTTTCTTCTACGTATTGAGCGCCAAACAGACCTTTTTCAGCCCAGAAATAACGGTCTGTGGTGTGTTCATTCCGTTTTACAAGTAGCAAGGCAGGAGGCAAGATACCTTCAGCTTGAATGAATTTTCTCGCTGCTGTCACCGGTTTATCTTCGCCACTTTCGATGCTGTACTGAGGCACGTGTTCTAGGATGCGTCGTCCTTCTTGGCGACGACGACTTTTCCGTTTACGTCTCCTTGCCAACCTATTGTCCTCCTCTTTCAAGCTATAAGATTGTAGTCATAGCTACAAAACCCGTCGTAATTATATAAGTTATAGTTTAAAAAATCAATGGTTTTTAATGTTTTGATACAAGATGATTCAGGAGGCTGGATTAAGGAGGCTGGAGGCTGCAAATTAGTAGTTATCAGGGGTTGCGTATTGCTTAACCTCTACAGGATTGAGGAGAAAGAAGCTTGTTTGATCAGGTTCTTACGAGTTTTTTCACTGGATAGTGATTTTGGTTTTTCTGGGAATTGGTAAATATCATTCCCCAGAATAAAGCATTAATGAGAAAATATAGTTAAGCTGTAAGAATTCAGGAGTCAGGAGTCAGGAGTCAGAATGCTTATGAAATCAAGAATAGAAAAAAGTGAGATTTGATCACAATTATCAAAGTTGATTAAAAAAGCCTTTATTCTCCTGACTTGGAGTATTCTCTATCCTGAATACTTACGTTAAGCTTTATAAATAAGTGAGTAAAAAACTTAGTGTTTTTTGTATTTAATCCTGGTAGTCCATGATCCTGAGCAAGAGTTAAAAAATGTTAATGTCTGCCAGTTCAGATTTTATTGCTCTGTGTCGAGAGCAAATTGCGCTGTTGACTCAAGGACTGGGAGCGTCTTTGAGTGTTGTATATTTAACACAAGATTTTGTAGATACGTCTACAGGTGAGGCACAATTTATTCCTGTGTTGGTTTACCCAGAAACGGCAGTATTAAGGCAGGGGGATCAGCTAAATCAGGTGATGGTCAATAAGCAAACACCATTTGGTCATGTTTTGGCATTACCAAATCAAGGGGGAAAGTTGTTGACAGCAGGATCTGCTACTTCTGAGTCGTCAGCGAAATCTGGCAGCACCAATACAGCACAACCCCATCTAGAAAGTGAGGATATTTTTAGTGGTAATCAAATTGTTTCGCCTTTGATTTATGAAGGGATGATGATGGGGTTGTTGGTGACAGGAAGGGATGATCGAGCTTGGAATGAAAGGGAAGAAAATGAAATTCAGCGTATAGCCAAAATTTTAGCGATCGCCTGTATTTTAGATCAGCGTCGGGCATGGTTGCAACAACAGCTACATCAACAGCAAGTTCTGCAAGAAGAACAACGGGATTTACTAGATAATCTGTTGCACCAGTTTCGCAACCCTTTGACGGCTATCCGTACTTTTGGTAAATTGCTCTTCAAGCGACTGCGACCAGCAGACCAAAATCGAGATGTGGCTACTAGTATTGTACGAGAGAGCGATCGCCTCCAAGAATTGCTGCAACAGTTTGATCAAGTCATTGATTTAACTAGTTCAGATTTAACACCCCTTCCCCTGCCAGAATCTCAGGTTGTGGTCGAAGCATCTGTGCAGAAAGATGCCAAGCCACCGCTATTATTGCCAGGAACAGGGGAAGATGTTACTGATTGTGTATTAACAGATTTATTATTACCATTATTAATATCGGCTCAAGCTATTGCCCAAGAGCGAAATCTGGAATTGATAGCTGATATTCCTGACAATTTACCCTTAGTAAAAGCTAATATCAAAGCCTTAAGAGAAGTTTTAAGTAATATTATTGATAATGCTCTCAAATATACGCCTGCTGGTGGTTCAATTTCGATTCAAGCAGGACAAAAAAAAGCTAATTTTCAAGGCATAGCAATTAGTGATACTGGCCCTGGTATTCCAGCAGAAGATTTACAGCATTTGGGTGAAAGACGTTACCGTGGTGTCCAGGCACAAACAGCAATTCCTGGTACTGGTTTGGGAATTGCGATCGCTAAACAACTAATAGCACAAATGCAGGGAGAAATAGAAGTTTTTAGCCCTGCATTTAACTCAAATATCTCTTCAATTCAGCATCCAGGAACTACATTTATTATTTGGTTGCCTGAAGTATGACAGGTAACAGGTGACAGGTGACAGGTGACAGGTGACAGTAAGAAGGGAGCAGGGGAGCAGGGGAGAATAAATAACCTTCTGCCTTCTGCCTCCTGCCTTCTTCCTACTGCAAAGAGACTATCAAGCTTTGATTAATTGTCATTTCTAAATCTGTATTAGGTTCAATGGCAATTAAATCAACGCTATTTCTACCAAAGAAAAGACCGATTAGCGCCCCAATACCAGCGCCTCCAAGGACTTCTTCTGTGGCGATCGCGCGATCGCCTGTCACCGCAGACACCGCTGCTGCTGCACCTGCACCCAATACAGTATTTTTGATAATTGAACTGGTGCTAATTCCTTTTTTCACAGTTTCAGTTTTGCTGATCACATCAGAACTAGCAACCAGATTATATTCTTTTCCTGTCGTCAAAATTAATTTTTGAGCAATAAATTGAGAACCACCTTGAGCAGGTCTAAGTTCACCGATTACCTCACTACCAGCAGGAATTACCACAGTACCATCTTGAGTAATGACGTTTTGTGATGTTGTCAAAGTTAAAGGTGCAGTTTCATCTTTGGTAACAAGAATTTTGCCAGCCTTTTCATACTTCACAGGAATAATAGTTCCTTGAGGAATGGTGACAGATAGGGGTGGTGGTGGAGTTGTCACCAGAGAAACAATATAAGGTGAATTAATCGCAGAAGCTTGATTAGAACTAACCAATGCTTGATAAATAAAAGCCGCTACCTGCGCCCTAGTAGCAGTCACACCAGGATTGAGAAACTTAACATTAGGATAGTTAACAACAATTTTTCTATCAGTTGCTGCTGCGATCGGACTGCGAGCATAACCAGAGATACTACCAGAATCATTATAGTATTGTAGAGTAGATTCCACATTACTAGTAGCAACATAGTCTAAACCATTAGCGAGAGAAACTAAAACTTGTTCACGGGGAATAGCTTGGTTAGGTTTAAAGACATTACCTGGATATCCAGATAAGAAACCGATAGTATAAGCCTGTCTAATGGCGCTATATGCCCAATAATTACTGGGTACATCGTTAAAATTGATTGGTTGCCGCTGTGCAGACTTGCTAAAAGCTTTATTAATCATCGCAGCAAATTGTGCGCGTGTCACAGGCTCTTCTGGACGGAATGTACCATCTGGAAATCCCGCAATTACACCCCGTTGTGATAACTGTTGTATAAATTGTGATGCCCAGTAGTTAGATGAAACATCAGAAAAACTAGTTTGAGCAAAAGAAGGTGCAACAGTCATCAAAGGTGCTACAGCACCTACTGTGATACTTACAGCCATGAATAAGGCTGTTTTGGATTGCAAGCGATTTAAAGTAAACATTGATTTTACTCCTGTAAAAATTATTTGTTCTTTTTGTTAACTACTTTGTTAACTACCTAGACAATTTTGACATTAAACAGTTCCTGTGTTGTTTATAATTTGCCAATAGTTTTAACTGTAAGTTTTTCTCTCACTGTTCCAGATGTATTTAGTGTTAATAATATAGCAGTTATAGCAGTAGATACCCTCATTCTTAAAACAGAGATCCCCGACTTCTTCCAGAAGTCGGGGATATGTGAAAATATATTGGTAATTAAAGTCACAAATTAAATTAAGTTAAATCTAGTTACGCGAAAGTACCAAATTTGACTGAAGTATGATATCCAAATCATCTTCTGGTCGCAGGACAAAAACATCAACTTGTTTTTTCCGCAACAGCACACTGGCTAAAGCACCGGCAGCAGCACCACCAACTGGTTCTAAAACTTCAATTTTCTTGTTACCTGTCAATAGTGAAATTACACTAGCAGCACCAGCACCAATGGCAGCATCTGTTAATACCTGCCCAGTATCAGTTCCCTTGGAAATTCTTTGGGTTTCACTAATAGTTCTAGAATTAGCATAAATCTGTTGCCGTTTTCCAGAAGCAAAGATTAATTCTCGTGCTACAAAGCGTACACCTTTTTTATTTTTATTGTAGTAACCACTATCTATATTGACTGGTTCTAACTCTCCTACCACTTCAGTTCTGGCAGGAATTAAAACATTTCTGTTACTGTCGATAACATCGTTAGCTATTCTCAGAGTCAGAGGTAATCTTTCTCCAGGATTAACAATTACCTTCTCTTTCTCATAAGTAACAGGTAAGGTAACATTTGCCGGAATAGTAATTGTTCGGGGTTGGTTGATATTAAATTGTGCCTGAGCAGGGTCAAAGGTTAATAAGGGAGTAACTGCACCTGTAGTAATGGCTATAGCCATCAGTGCAGCCGTGCTTGATTTCCAACGCATAATACTACTCATATATGATATTGCCAATGATGTGTGATAGGTGTGATGACGTGGCTTTATTAGGATAGTTTCTTCTGACTAGAGTTATTGTCAAAAGAGCGATGATCGCCCAGAAAAAACAAAACAGTCAACAACAATAAGTTTAGACAGCAAATATACAATAGCTTAGGCGATCGCCTACGGCTAGTTACCAAAGGTCAGTTCTAACCCCCATTCCGCATCCTCCGGTGTCACAATCGGTAGGTTTTAATCCTGTTCATGCTTTAATCCTGGAAATCCTGTTCGCGGAGTGTGGCGTAAGCCATTTCTGACAATTTCCCAAACAAAAACCCGCCCAAAGGCGGGTTAAATATTGTAGGTTTTATGAAACGCCTACTATGCTACTAACTCATCAATCAATTTAGAAACTGAATGTAGTACGCAGAGTACCTACGTAAATTGTATCATTGTCATCGTTATGATTAGGATTCAAGATTACCAACAAACCAGGGGTAATTAGAATATTGTCAGAAAGCTTCATCTTGTACAGACCTTCTATATGATAGGAAGTACCGTTGCTATCTGGATTGCTAGCAATATTGCTGGTATCGGTAACTTTGGGCGGTTGTCCGAAAATTAGACCTAAAGTGTTACCTTCTCTACCGAAGTCTTTAATACCAAGGGTAGTACCCCAGTAAAACATATTTGCATCTCTGCTGGTGTCACCAGTTAGAGCATTAGCAGTGGTGTAACCAACCCAACCACCTAATGTGATCTTAGCATTGGGGTTAAAGGTAAATTGTAAACCGTAGTTGTCGGCTTCAGTTTTAGAACCACCGAAAGGATTGTTAGCAAAGCTGCTTCCAGTGCCGCCAAACAAGTTTATACCATCAGCATTAGCGGTATTTTGATAGGTGCGAGCGTAGGCTAAACCAACGTTGAAAGCTTTATTGGGCTTGAATGCTAACTGCGCGAAAATAGTGTTATCACCATCAAATAAACCGCTGCCATCTGTAGGCTGAGAAGCATTAGTAACTCCACCAGAAGTTCTACCTGCTCCAAAATAAGCCGCACTCAAGGTAAATTTATCACTAGGATTGATGTTAACAGTGATACCAGCACCATCTCTAGCTTGACGGTAGATGGGGCTGAAACGTCCATAACGGGAGAGCGCACCTGAACCGCTGCTTCTAAAATCAGGGTTAAAGACGTTAACGTTTTCATTCAACTCAGCACCAACAGCGTCAATTTTAACGCGGATTTTTTCGCCCAGGTTGAAAGCATAGTTGAGTTTATCTATGCTAACAGAGTTGCTAGTATCACCATCATAGCCCAAGCGGGTCATGTTAGTGTTTGTACCACCAGTAGCAGCACTGCTGTTATTTTGGACAATATTCCCAGCATTCAACCGGGTTTGCAACATATCTGTACCCATGAAGCTGCTTTCTAAGGACAACCGCACACGGTCAGAGAAAGTTGCGTTGGTGTTTAAATCAGCACCACCTGCGGCTTTATCACCAAATGCCTGAGACACGCTGAAAATTGCTTCACCCTTCAGCTTGGTGGTGGTGGAAAACTGATTAGCTTCTAATTCAGAGGTACGCGCTTCTAGGGCATCTACGCGACCGCGCAGAGTTGCCAATTCAGCGGAAAATTCTTCTTGTAAACGCTGTAAGGTAGCTAAATCTTCTTTATTTACCAGGTCAGCGGTAGCTGTCGCAATCAATTCATTAACTCGGTCTAAACAGGCATTCAAACCTGCTGCAAATTCATACCGGGTTAAAGCACGATTACCACGGTATGTACCATTGGGATAACCTGCAATACAGCCGTAACGCTCAACTAAAGACTGCAAAGCTTGGAAAGCCCAGTCTGTGGGTTGCACGTCGGAAAATTGAGATACGGATGTTACTTGACCGATGTTGTTCGATTCTTTGGACAACTGAGCAACACTTGTTGCTTGTTCGTTAACTTCAGCAGCTAATGCACCATTAGCAGACAGAAAAGTAGCTGCAATAACTGGACTTACTTTCAGAACATTCCAAAATAGTTTTGTCATGTTTTTAATCTCTCTCTCACTCACACACACTTCAACGAATTCAAAAGTTATGAGCAAATCCCTATCTGTAACCAGGGGATTTACATATAACTTATCTGCAATCACTATACATTATTTATGCTAGTTAGCACAACCCCCAAATTAATTTTTGATACTAAATGATAGTTAATTTGCCAGGTAAATTTAGCACAATACTGCGTTTATAACGCCATATTTTCCCTTCTTCTTCAAATTGCTGTAATATTCGTGTAACTGTGACTCTAGTTGTGTTTAGCACTTCTGATATATCCTGATGAGTAATATTTAAATCAATTAATTTACCTTGCTCTAAATCCCGACCAAATTTTTCACTCAACCATACTAGAAATTGCCACAATTTTAGTGAAGTAGGTTTTCGATGCAATATGCTTATGAGTTCTTCCCCTTGTTGGATGTGGTATAGTAATGCCTTGATATCTTCATGCCAGAGTTGCGGTGGGGTAATGATTGCTTCCACACTAGTCAAGCATTCAATTTGGTAAGGGTTGACTTTGGTTAAAGGATAGCCAACTATATCTCCTGGTCCCCAATAACCCAAGGTGATGCATGTTCCGTCTTCATTCCAAGTTAAGGTACGAACTATACCTCGTTGAATACGCCATAAAACATCATGTTTTATTGGGATTATTGACCGACGAGTAAATAAATTTTGGGTTAACTGTTTATTTGCAGTAGATGTTAGGGTGTCGGTTGTAGAAAACGTCATGTTCTGGTTAGATGGGTGGGAATTTGAGAGTCATTATGCTGAACTAAAAAGTATCTATTAGTATAATTAATGATAATGTTCAACTAACATCTATACATCTGGGTTAGCTATAGGTGCTAATTAATGATTTTGTTCAGTTTTGTTCATTGCCAAGCTAATTTTTCTGATTTTTATCATTTTTCCAAAAATAAAGACGTTATTGCAGATATGTTTAATCAAGTAAATTTATGGTTAATAGGTTTTAGATAGCAGATATTTGTCAGCTATCTTCCATTTACTCTAATAGTCGAAGTTTAAGAACAGGTAAGCTTTTGGTGAAATATACGGAAGAAGAGGTGATGGGGAGGATGGGGATGATGAGGGTGATGGGGAGGATGAGGGAAAATATTTATTTTTTCTTTTTAGCCTTCTGCCTCCTGCCTTCTGCCTGCTAATACTACCGTTGTCCTGTGACGATATACGCTACTCGTTGACCAATATTGGTTGCGTGATCTGCCATTCGTTCTAAACAGCGAATTGCTAATGTTAGGAGTAAAATTGGCTCAATTACTCCTGGAATATCTTTTTGGTGTGCCAGGGTATGGTATAATTGATCATAAGCATTATCTACGTCATCATCTAAATACTTGAGTCGGCGACCATTTATTTCATCTAAATCTGCTAAAGCTACTAAGCTGGTTGCTAACATTGCTTGGGCATTGTTAGACATGAGTGCGATTTCTGGCAAGGAAGCGTGGGGTGGGTAAGGAAATATTTTAATGGCAATTTCGGCTAAATCTTTGGCATAATCCCCAATTCTTTCCAAATCCCGGACTAATTGCATAAATGCGCTCAAGCATCGCAGGTCTTGAGCCGTAGGTGCTTGCAATGTCATGATTGATGTACAGTCTGATTCTATTTGTCTATAAAAGCGATCTATTTTCTTATCTAGTCTGGGAAGTTCTTCAGCTGCTGTTAAGTCACGGGCAAATAAGGCTTGGTGACTAAGCCGGAATGACTGTTCCACCAAAGCTCCCATGCGTAATACATCACGTTCTAATCGCTTAATAGCTCGTGTATTCGGAGGGTTTTCAGGATTTGTATGATTAATGACAGCTTTCACATTTTTAATCTCAAAGTTGAATATATTTTTTAACTATAATCTTGCCTTGGCGAGTTTGCCATGACTTCAGGGAGTTGAATTTGTATCCAAGCGCCTCCTGTGTCTGGATGGTTCATGGCCTTGATCATACCGCCATGGGCGATGATTATTTGCTGGACAATTGCTAAACCCAAACCACTACCTGTAATTGCTGTTGTTGTTTTACCTTCGGGAAGTGAGTCATGATGTCTGGCTTTATCTCCTCGGTAAAATCGCTCAAAGACATGGGGTAAATCTGTGGTTGCGAAACCCATACCAGAATCTATGATATTAATTTCTAGAGCTTGAGAGTGGCGATCGCTCATAATAACTTCATTGACTGATATCACTTTCATTTCAATGAAGATCGTGGTATGGGGAGGGCTGTATTTAATGCTGTTATCCAATAAGTTGACAAATACCTGGTACATCCGGGATTTATCGGCTTGAATGCAAATATTTTCTGTTCCAGAATAGGAAATACTTAAATGCTGATTTTGTGCTAATGGTTCTAATGTTTCCCAAACCGATGTAATGAGCGATCGCACATCCACCGATTCGAGATTCAGCAGCATTGTCGAATTAGTTTCTATTTGCGTCAGTTCTAACCAGCTTTGCACCAAATTAATCAGCCGATCAACTTCCTGCATCAAGCGGTTAACCCAACGGTCTAAGGGTGGTTCTAAGCGTGTTTGCAGAGTTTCCGCTACTAACCGAATGGAAGTTAAAGGTGTTCTCAGTTCATGGGCTAGATCAGAAAAAGAGCGATCGCGCTGCTGATTCATATCCAGCAATGGTTGACGATTTTCTAAAAAGACTCCCACCTGTTTTTGAGGCAAAGGGAAGCTAAAAGCCTGTAAAGCTAAAGGTTTTAACTCCAACATCGCCTTAGCATTATCAAGAGAAGGATGAAAAATCCATTCTCGCACTTGGGGCTTTTGCCAATCGCGAGTTTGTTCAATTAACTGATCCAATTCATAGGATCTTACCAACTCCAGCAACAAACGCACCTGTCCCGGTTGCCACCTGTAAAGATGCAATATTTCCCTAGCTTGCTGATTACACCACAATAGTTGGTTTTCTTCATCCACTTGCAAATATCCCAACGGAGCAAAATCTAGCAGTTCCTTATAGGTTTGCAATGATAACTGCAAATCTTGGTGCTGTTGCTTCACAGTAGACATTTCCTGTCGCAAGCGCGTCAGCAGCGGCAACCCCAGCTTACCAGAATGAGAACCCAGAGGCTGGAGAACTCGCTCCAAATAGCTGTTGAGTTGAATTTGTTGCCAAAGCCAAAAACCAAAACCCACTGCCAAACCCAGCAGAAATCCCAATAAAAGCATTTGAGTCGTTAGTTATTTTGTAATTACTAAAAACTAACAACTATATTTACCAATTAGCCAAATCTATAGCCAAAACCTCTCACAGTCACAATATATTCTGGATGGCTGGGGTCTTGCTCTAACTTTTCCCGCAACCAGCGGATATGAACATCTACAGTTTTACTATCACCTACAAAATCTGGACCCCAAACCTGATCTAGCAGTTGCTCCCGTGACCATACCCGACGAGCATAACTCATAAACAGTTCCAGTAAGCGGAATTCTTTCGGTGATAAATTTACCTCTTTACCGCGAACCAACACACGACACTCTTGAGGATTTAAACTAATCTCTTTATACTTGAGTACCGGTATCAGCGGTACATTACTTAACCGTTGACGACGCAGTAAAGCACGACAACGAGCCACCAATTCCCGCATACTAAAAGGTTTAGTTAAGTAATCATCTGCACCTACTTCTAAACCTAGAACCCTGTCAGTTTCACTACCCTTAGCACTAAGCATCAAAATCGGTACAGCATTACCTTGATGACGCAGCAAGCGGCAAATATCCAGTCCATTAATCTGCGGTAGCATTAAATCCAAAACCACCAAATCAAAAGGTGATTCCCCGGAATTAGATTCGCAATTTTTGAGAACTTCCACCGCTGTGCGGCCATCAACAGCAGTAATAATCTCATAACCCTCTCCTTCCAAAGCCACAACTAGCATTTCCCGGATGAGTTCTTCATCTTCAACTACTAGAATGCGGCTAGTTTGACCAAGATCCGCTTTGGCAGAATATTTAGTTAATTCAGTGGTATACATTGATAACACAAGAGTTGGAGACTGTGCTTGTATTGAAAATTCCGTAACTGCCCATCATCCACATTGATTCCAGAGGAGCTATTTTTGGCAGATTGTATTGAATATGACAAACTGAGTATATCATAAATTACATTTCCTACCAGCGGACAAGTATTTCTCACGACTTTGCGTATTTATCCCCGATAAGTGAGATTTTCTCTTGACAATCACAAACTACTTGAGTAAAATTTTAGTACAAAAATACTAGCATACAGGAAACAGGGAACAGGGAACAGGCAAGAGATAATACATTATTCTCCTCTGCCTTGTACCCATGCACCTCTACCTGTTCTCCATCTTCTTCAGTATTTCTACCATAGAGAAATGCTTAATTAAAGGCTACCCTGATATCTGCACAGGGTATGTCTTTTGACATTGTTGAAACACCACTTTTCAAGGAATTTAAATTTATGACTACAGGTGCAATCAAAGACAGCAAACAACAATTAGTACAAGCATTTGAACAAATTCGTGCAGACAGGAAAAAACTAGAATCCAAAATAGCTACAAAACAAGAAGAAGCTGAAAAAGCCAAAAACCAAGAAATTTTAACAACAGCTTCTACATACACCGTTGACAGCATTGTTAAAGGTCTAGCTGATTTACAATTAGAATTTGGTAGTATTGTTAATGCACTTGCAGAAAAATTAGCTCAAGAAAATTCTAAATTAGATGAACTTAATCAAGCAATAGAAATTGAAACCCAACGATTACAAGAATTACAGCAAATTAGAATAGTTGCCGATACATTAGATATTTTTACTCAAGAACATCAAGAGAAATTAAGAATTTTAGAACAAAATACAACTAATACACGGGAAGCAATAGAAAAAGAAATTGCTCAACGGCGGAAAGAATGGCAAAAAGAACAGGCTGAATTCACAGAAAAGTTGCAAACTTATAATGAGTTATTGCTTAAAGAACGCCAACAAGAACAAGAAGAATATCAATATAAATTAGAAACAACACGCAAACTTAATACAGATGCTTATCAATCTAGAAAACGCAAATTAGAACTAGAAATACAAGAAACCACACAACAAAAAAATAAAGACTGGACAGAACGAGAAAAAATTATTACAGAAAGACAGCCTCTATTTACAGAGTATCAACAGAAGGTGGCAGCATTTCCGGCAGAATTGGAAGAAGCGATTAAAAAAGCCAGGGAAGAAGCTATCAAAGATACCAGCCAAAGAGCGAAAGTTGACGCTGATTTATTTGAAAAAGAATGGGAGTCTACTAAACAGAGTTATGAAGCTAAAATTCAATCTCTGGATGAAACAATTCAGAAGCAACTTCAGCAAATTGAAGGTATTTCCACTCAACTACAAACTGCACTCAACCAAGCCCAAGATTTAGCAATGAGAGCTTTTAATAGCAGTTCTAATAATGCTAAATAAGGTTTTTGACATTAATTTTGCATGATGTTGTGCATTACACAAGACAATTAGCTGATTTATAGCTTAAGTATTTTGAATTTTTCACGGGTTAATTATGCCAGCTAAAAAACCAACTGATAAAAACACAAAAGCCGAAATTCTTCAAGCTTATGAAGAATTATTAAAAGAACAGACTTCTTTGAAAAATCAACTGGAACAAGCACAAAAAGAGCCTCAAACTGTATCGAAAGAAAAGCCCAAAGCCGAACCGAAAATAGAACCTAAAGTAGAACCGAAAATAGCTATGACACAGCCTACTAGTATTCAACAAAAAATGAATAATACCATTGAAAGCTTGGTAAAAATTCAACTTGGTTTTGGTAGTGCTGCTAATGAATTATCGGAACAGTTAAGTACAAAAGCTTCTCGATTAGCAGAAATTGGAGAATCTGTAACTAATGAAATTCAACAATTAGCTCAATTGCATAATTTAGAGATATCTGAAGATATTTTAGATACTCTCATTGAGTCTTATGATAATAATGAAAAGGCTTATCAGGAAGAGTATAACGAACGTTATGAAGTTTTATCGCAAGAAATATTAGAACTTAAGAATACTTGGACAAAGGAACAAGAAGAACATCAACGGGCGATAAAAGAACGCAACGATAATCTTAACAGAACTAGACAACGGGATGCGGCGGAGTATAAATATGATTTGGAACTTCAGCGGAAGTTAGCCAGTGATGAATATGCACAACAGGAAAAGTTATTATATCAAGAATTGGAAGAGTTACAACAAGAAACGGAAAAACAATGGACTGCAAGAGAAAAAGCGATTTCTGAGCGAGAAAAACAATTTGAAGAGTTAAAAACTAAGGTAGAAGCTTTTCCGAAAGAGAAAGAAACAGCTATTAAAAAAGCAACGGAAGAAGGTAAAGGTATTGCCAGTTATCAGGCTAAGGTTAAATCTGATTTGTATGCTAAAGAAGTGGAAGGTCAAAAGCGTTTTTATGAACAAAGGTTGCAATCTTTAGAACTGACTATTACTAATCAGGAAACACGATTACAAAATCTATCAAAACAATTAGAATCGGCATTAAAACAAGTTCAGGATTTGGCTGTTAAAGCCATTGAAGGAACTTCTAATGTCAATTCTTATCAGGCTATTAAGGAAATTGCTTTAGAACAGGCTAAGAGTCAGGTGAAGAATAAATAAGGATGCAGAACTCCTATAAGGGCGGGGAAACCCCGCCCCTACGGAACGCCTTATTAGTAAGTATTCAGGATAGAGAATACTCAATGTCAGGAAAATAAAGGCTTTTTTAGTCAAACTTGATGATTTTGATTTAAAAATCTCACTTCTCTCTATTCTTCATTTCTTACCCTTATTATTCTGTTTTTGGTTTTCCTAGTCCGTTGGGTGGTTGTGGTCTTCTGCTTTTGGCGTTTTTGTTTATTTGTGCTTTTTGGGAATTTTGGTTGGAGTTGACTTTCTGGTTAGGCATTAGATTTATCTGTTAAGTTATTAACTATTTTACCTACACCAGGGAGATAAATCTTTCCAGAAATTTATGAGATATTACTGATGACACTAAGCTCAAGCGAAGCTAGAAAAATTTAGATTGGGTGGAATATCTTGAATGCGTCCTGATCCGATCGCACGTAATGCTTCTTTCAGGTCAATATCTCCAGTATACAAGGCTTTACCAACAATTACACCGATGACATCTTGGGGTTCTAGGGCTAATAAACTCAACAAGTCGGTGACAGAACTAACACCACCAGAAGCGATGACAGGTATAGAAATTGCCGCAGCGAGTTCTCGTAATGCGTCTAAGTTGGGACCTTCTAGGGTACCATCACGGTTGATATCGGTGTAAATGATGGCTGCTGCACCTAATTCTTGCATTTGGGTAGCTAGTTGGGTGGCTAAAACGGTTGAGGTTTCTAACCAACCGCGAGTTGCAACTAGTCCATTACGGGCATCTATGCCGATGATAATCTGTTGGGGAAATTCTTGACAGAGTTCTTGGACTAGCTGGGGTTGTTCTACAGCGACGGTTCCCAGGATTGCCCACTGGACACCGAGATTAAATAATTGTTGCACACTGGAGCGATCGCGCAATCCCCCACCAACTTCAATTGGTACTGAAACTGCATTACTAATGGCTTCAATTGCTGCTAGGTTAACAATTTTACCCGCTTTTGCACCATCTAAATCGACTAAGTGTAATCTTGTCGCACCTTGGTCTGCCCACATTTTCGCAACTTCCACAGGATTTTCGCTAAATACTTGCGATTGTGCGTAGTCGCCTTTATATAGTCGTACACAACGACCTGCTAATAAATCAATTGCTGGTATTACTTCCATAATTGGTAATTCGTAAGTAGATGGGCGTGAATATTTACCGTTAGGATAAGGCATTAGGCAGGGGTGCCGGGGAATATTAATAACTCTATTCCCTATTCTCTTCTTACTGTCACCTGTCACCTGTCACCTATTCCTTAACTCCTGCAATGCTTTACTAAAACCCAAGACTAGTAAAATATTGGAAAGGGTTAAAAATACTTCTGCACCACCATGTAACCAGTCTATATTGGCTAAAGCTTCTCCATAAGCAACTTTGGCATAGATACCGGCGGGAATGGTAATGCCGACAAACACCAAAGTACCGTAAAATCCATATAGGGCTAAACGAGGCATTTGTGGACTGCGGCTGATAAACCACAAGAAACCCAAGTAGGGAAATAGAGAAAGGGCGAAAAGGGTTTCTTTTGATATCATTGCTCTGATTTGATAGTTTTTGCCTCAACTGTGTTTGCAGACTTGGTAGAACGCCAAATCCATACGGCTGCTGCCCAAAGGGTAAAATTACCCACTAATGTCATGGTAGCTTGTAGGGTGACTAGCCATTCTAAAGACTCTGCATTGTCGAAATAATGCCAGGTGCAAGCACACATAGCACTGATTAAAGCTGGTAACATGGCAAAGGACAATCCCCACCAGCTGCGGTTTTTTGTCAGTTCACCATAAATCCAGATTAACCAAATAGCGGCTATCCACTCAATGACGCTAGAAACGTGAATAATCCAGGTGGGAATAGAAAGGGCGTGCATAAGCAATTCAAAATTCAAAATTCAAAATTCAAAATGGTGAAGATGCGTGTTTTGTTGTCTGGGTATTACGGTAAGGGTAATGGTGGTGATGAGGCTTTGTTAGCCACACTTCTGCAAATGCTACCACCTGATGTCACCCCTGTTGTGCTTTCTGGAAATCCTGAAGAAACTCATCGGCGTTATGGTGTAGAAAGTTATAACCGGATGGAGTTATTACAGGTAATCACAACTTTGCGTTCTTGTGATGCGTTCATTTGGGGTGGTGGCAGTTTAATGCAGGATACGACTAGTGCCATTAGCCCTTTTTATTATGGCGGATTAATGGCGATCGCTCAAGTCATGGGCTTAAAAACTGTGGCTTGGGGACAGGGAATAGGTCCTTTGTTACGTCCCCAAACTCGTTGGTTAGCAAAGCGGAATTTTGCTGGCTGTAGTCAAGTTAGTGTGCGCGATCGCAATAGTGCTGCTTTATTATCAGAATGGGGCATACCTCATATCCTTGCACCAGATCCCGTTTGGGCATTAGAGTCTAAGCCAGTACCGGAATTAGCAGAGTTACCACAACCAAGAATTGCCGTTACCTTAAGAAATCATCCCCAACTAACAGAAACACGGTTAGCTAACTTAATTGATGCTTTGGTTGATTTACAACAAGCTACACAAGCCTTTATTTTATTATTACCATTTCAAAAAAGTGAAGATCTAGGAATTTCCGAAAAAATTCAATCGCAATTAAAAGACGTTAGTAAAATTATTTGTGCCGAAGATCCACAAATTTTAAAAGGTGCATTTCGGGGTGTAGATATGGTAATAGGAATGCGTTTACACAGTTTAATTATGGCAGCTAGTGAAGGTTGTCGTTGTTTTGCTTTGAGTTATGACCCCAAAGTAAACCGTTTAATGGAAGATTTAGAAATACCTGGGTGGGATGTAAAGGATTTACCAGATGATGTAAATATAATTAGTAAAGCTTGGATTGATTTTTATCAAAATGGTGAATTTTTGTCCTCCGAGAAAATCCAATCTTTAATGGATGGGGCGTTTTTGCATCGGGAATTGTTGCAGGAAGCGTTAAAGTGAAAACCAAAAAGTTGTATAATATAAAAATTGCTCCTAAAAAATAGGTAAAAATTAGTGAGACATTCCCTGTTTATGAGGTGATAGAAATGTATGTATTATGCAGACATTGCCGTACATGGAAAAGATAGAAATTTACAACTTTTAGTGGAAGCTAAAAATAAACGTGGTGCATCTAAAATTTGGGCTGCTAAAATGCGACGTAATATGTATGCCCATGGTTTACTACCAGAAGCACCTTTTTTTCTATTAGCACTCCCAGATAAATTTTATTTGTGGAAAAATAAAGGCTCGTTTACTGATTTGATAGACGCAGATTATGAAATCAATCCTGAACCTTTTCTCCAACCATATTATCCTCCAGAGTATATCTCAAAATATGATATTAGTAGCGAAGGTTTTGAGCTAATCATTTCTGCTTGGCTTCATCAATTATTAACAGTCCCATCTATTGATTTACTACCAAAAAATAATATGGATTGGTTAATGACTTCAGGTTTATTTGATGCTATTCATCATGGGGAGCTAAAATTGGAGGAATTGGTTTAATTGAAATGGATGTTTATGTAGAAACTAATTTTGTTTTAGAACTAGCACTGCTTCAGGAGCAACAGGAGAGTTGCCGAGAACTGCTAAACTTAGCAGAAGCGGGAAAAATAAATTTGGTTTTACCTGCATTCAGTCTGACAGAACCTTATGAAAAACTGATTCGCAGTAAAAATACCCGCAAAAAATTATCAGATGATTTACGACGAGAGCTTTCTCAGCTTGGCCGTTCTTTACCTTATCAAGAGCAAGCTAATACTTTTCAAGAGATTACCAAATTTTTAGTTAATAGTGGCACTGAAGAAAATCAAAGATTCCAAAGAGTTCTAGAAAAGTTATTATTAGTTAGCGAAGTTATCCCTTTGACGGTGGACATACTAATAGCAGCTATAAAATATCAATCTGAGCTTAATTTTGCACCCCAAGATGCTATTGTTTATGCTTCTATTGTAAAGCATTTAAATATGTCACTTAAACAGCAACGGTGCTTTATTAATAGAAATTCTAAAGATTTCGATAATCCAGATATTGAAGAAGCTTTAGACAGATATAATTGCAAAATATTATTTAGGTTTGATGCTGGATTGGGTTATGTTAGAAATCAAATCGGGTTTGTCTAATTAACTTCAGTTGTAAACACAAAACTTACAACTTATCTGATAATTTAGTTAAAGTTGATATTATCCCCAACGAGATTACTATGACAGCTATCACCGTCAACTTAAACCCCATTATTAAACTTACCGACAATCAATTTTATCAATTGTGTCGAGAAAACCCTGAAGTCAAATTTGAACGCAATGCAGATGGAAAATTATTGATAATATCAACAACGGGAGGAATAACAGGAAATCAAAATGCTGAAATTGCAACAGATTTTGCTATTTGGAATCGTCAAACTAAACTAGGAGTTTGTTTCGATTCTTCCACCTGTTTTAAACTTCCCAATGGTGCAAATCGTTCTCCTGATGTAGCTTGGATAAAGAAAGAAAGATGGGATGCACTCACACCTGAAGAACAGGAAAAATTCTCACCAATTGCACCAGATTTTGTTTTAGAGTTAATGTCACCCAGCGATAGTTTGCAGGAAACCCAAGCAAAAATGCAGGAGTATATAAATAACGGAGTTCAATTAGGTTGGTTAATTAATCGGAAAATGCGTCAAGTTGAAATTTATCGTTCTGGTAAACCATTGGAAATATTAGAATTTCCCCAAGAATTATCAGGAGAAGATGTTTTACCAGGATTTATTTTGAACTTGCAAATAGTCTGGGGATAAATATCGCAAATACAAAATCCCAAATCGAGTGATCCAATCTTTATATCTAACTCCTTTGCCAAATTTTAATAGTTTTATCTAAACTTCCACTGACCAACATTTCACCAGATGCAGTAAATACCAAAGCCGTAACTGTGTTACCATGACCTGTAAATGTAGCTAACAGTTCTCCCGTTTCTAAATGCCACAATTTGATAGTTTTATCAGCACTGCCACTAGCGATAATTTGTTGATTAGGACTGAGTGCAACTGCATAAACTCCATCTCTATGACTTTTGAGAGTGTGAATTAACTGACCAGTAACTAAATTCCAAACTCTAATTGTTTGATCTTGACTCCCACTAATTAAAAATTCACCATTAGCACTCATAGCTAGGGAATTAACAATATGAGAATGACCCATTAAGGTATGTATTGGTTTAATTTCTTGCTGGTTTTTTTTATTATAATAAGATGTTAACTCCCAAACTTTGATTTTCCGATAACTACCTGTAATCAAAATTTTTCCATCTGGACTTACTAGCATGGAATGGGCAGCTGTATCATCTAAAGATAAGGTATTTTCTACTTGGCGATCGCGCAAATTCCAAAATAAAACTTTTCTGTCATCTCCACCAGTAGCTAACGTTTTTCCATCTGCTGTAAAAGCAACACAACGCACACTACCATTATGCTTGTGCAGGATATCAATTAAATCCAATGCACCAGTATGCCAAATTTTAATTGTCGAATCTGCACCGACACTAACTAATGTTTGTCCATCTGCACTCAAAGCCAAGGAATTAACTTCATCTACTAATCCTGATAATACCCAAGGATATTCTGATAAAGTCTCAATTAATTCACCTTTACTTAAATCCCATAATTTAGTCTCACCACGACTACCACTAGCTAATATCGGCACAGTTTGACTATCTTTACAACCAAAACCTTTAACTGTTAAAGTTTTCACAGCATAAGCTAAACAATTAATACCTCTGGTATGTCCTTTTAACGTTTGCCAGCATTCCCAATCACCAATAATACTCTTTTGGGGATGATCTGATGGTAAGGTTTGAATTGTCTCTACCATCATCACTTCATCAACTAAAGTTAAATTATCTTTTTTACCAATTAGTGATTCTAAATACCAAGTTAAACCTCCTGCATATAACAAGCTACTGGGAGTTAAGTTGATTTTAGGTTCAGAAAATTCAAGTTGATTTGTGGGTAAAAAACCAGTGATAACAGTTTGTTTTTCGTAGCCTAATTTAGTATTTCCTGGATAAAACAAACATAAAAAAATTAAGACTTGATAGTTCTTTACATCTTCTTGGGTAACTGACCACCGAATTTTGTCTTTTTTAATACCATTAAAACTTTCTCCATCTGCCACGTGAACTTGAATACTAATTTTTGGATTATTAGTCAACCAATAAGTAAACTTACTTTCACTACATAAATTCCCTTCATCATCTAACACCATATTTTTTAAAGTGTCATGATGAGATTTTTTCACCAGTTTTCCTAATCTTTCTGTAATTACCCGATCTACAATTTGTTCACGCACCAGATAATCTTCTGCTTGACTCTGAAAATATATAGGAAAGGGAATTGTCCAATCAGGAGGTTCTGGATATTCAGGTGGTATCGGTGGAGGATTTTTGGCCAAAATTTCCGCTTGTTGACGGGAACATTCGAGAATTTTCGCCAATGGTTCACCCCAAAATGCCATAATTTCACTGTGGCAACCTTTGACTTGACCTTCTAGGAGAGATAAATCAGTGGTCTTAGGTTTTTTCACTCTTTGGAGGAAGTCAGTTTGTTGAGCTTTTAGTAGACTAATCCAATCAATCTGCATGATAGTGGCACACTATTGCATATTTACGATAACTTATACCAAGGCGTTTAGCCAGTTTTATAACCTTTAATTAAAGGTAATTTAAGTGATTCCTACAGTCTTATAAAAAACCAAATTGTGTTTATTCTCATGGTTAAAGATGCTTCTTCATAATTATTAGACATTTACAAAAGGGATTTAGTGGTATCTATATATTTCAATGATGTCCATAAATTCTAACTAACTTAGGCGACAATTTACTGTTTCTAGAGAAACAGTTATAGGAATAAATGAAGTGTATTATTTACCAGACAAGCATTTTTTGTAGTAATCTGATTTCTCAAATTGAGCAAACTAAGATATATTAATTATTTACGGCAGATTGCAGATCAATGAGATACAGAATCTAAATTGAAACCTAGACAGCAAGAGAGTTTTACTCCTGACTACTGACTTCTGACTCCTGACTCCTGACTCCTGCTGTATGTAACCAAAGCATCTATCTGAGAAAATATCTATGTCAAGTACATCTTACATTTTTGTAGCTGGTGCAAGTCGCGGTGTTGGTCAAGAAATTGCCAAATATTTAATAGCCCAAGATATGAAAGTAAAAGCACTCTTCAGGACTGAAATTGCTGCTAAGGAATTAGAAGCTACAGGTGTTCTGACAGTGATGGGAGATGCTTTGAATACGAGTGATGTTGAACGGGCAATTTTAGGAGATGAACCTATCCAAGCAGTGATCACTACCCTTGGTGGTTTACCTACAAACGATGTCAAACCGGATTTTATTGGTAATAAAAACTTAATTGATGCCGCAGTTAAAGCAGGAGTACAAAAGTTTATTCTTGTAACTTCCATTGGTGCTGGTGATAGTGTCATTGCTATGCCTCCTCAAGCATTAGAGGCACTCAAACCAGTGTTAATTCTCAAAGAACAAGCTGAACAATATTTGATGAATAGCGGACTGAATTATACAATTATTCGTCCTGGTGGTTTAAAGTCAGAACCAGCAACAGGAAATGGCATTTTAACAGCAGATCCGCGTATTGTTGGTAGTATTCATCGTGCTGATGTTGCCCAATTAGTTTGTCGCTGCTTAAATTCTACCAATGCTAATCATCAAGTTTTGTCAGCCTTAGACAAAAACATGATTTATCCAGGTTTACCAGAATTTGTAGAATTTGATTTGGGTAATTGGTAATTGGTAATTGGTAATTGGTAATTGGGAAAAATTATCACCCACTCACCAGTCACCAGTCACCAGTCACCAGAGATTTGTAACAATACTGTTCTTTTTCGCGCACCATCTAATTCAAAAAATAATACAGATTGCCACGTTCCTAATGCTAATTTTCCATCAACAATGGGAATTACTTCACTGGTCGTTAACATCATTGCCATGAGGTGAGAATGGGCATTTATGGGTTCATCTTCAGGAACATCTCTTAAATGCAGATCATTGTGTAAATATTTATCTGTTTCCGGTGCTAATTTATATAAAAATGCTTTCACATCTTCCAATAATCTCACTTCATTTTCGTTGATAGCTAACGCTGTTGTGGTGTGTCGAGAAAATACTAAGACTTGACCATTTCTAATTGTGGTTGCATCAATAACTTCTTGGATTTGTGGGGTAATATTATGAATATTTATTCCCGGTTCGTAAGGATTCAGGTCGGGGGTATTGACAAGTGTGAGATGGGAAGCAGAATATATCAATTATGGAAAAAAACCTGCCCCCAAAACTAGACAGTGAAACCTTGAGACAGTTGGCGACAGAGCAACTGGTAGGGATAATCATGGAGCAGGCGCTCGCCATAGAAGCACTAAAAACCAGAGTAATAGAACTAGAAATTGTAATAGAGAAACTCAAAGCTAGCAGAGATTTAGACAGCACAACATCATCGAAACCACCATCAGGAGACATTCTCAAAAAAACCGAGAACAAACAAGAAGAGAACTCAGAAGAGAGCGAGACACCAAAACGGAAACCAGGCGGACAACCAGGGCATCCAGGAAAAACGAGAAAGGGGTTTGGCAGAGTCGATAGGTTTGAGATATTAAGGCCGCAAGTGTGTAGTTGCTGTGGTCAGAGGGAATTGTTTGGCGAACCCATAAAAATAGAAACGCAGCAAGTAGCACAGTTGGTAGACAGACCAATAGAAATAGTAGAATATCAAAGATATAGCTGTATTTGCAGCCAGTGTGGAGAAACACAAACAGCAGACTGGTCACCAGAGATAGTACCAGGACAAGATATAGGAATTAGACTGCAAGCTTTTTTGGGATGGATAAATAACTACGGACATTTACCCTACGAAAAACAACAAGAATTGTTGTGGGAACTAGGTCAAATAGAAATTGGGGTAGGAACATTAGTCGCCACAAATGAACGAATAGATAGTGCAGTGGCTCAAAGTATTGACCAACTGAAAGAGTGGATAAAACTTACCCAGCCCAATATCCATGCAGATGAAACACCCTGGGTAGTAAAAGGGGTAAAAGAATGGTTATGGATTTTTGCTAATACCGACTTCGCTCTATTTCATGCGGCGGATACTCGTTCTCGTGCGGAATTGGAATCTATCCTGGGTTCAAGTTATGAGGGTGTACTCAGTTCTGATGATTTTAGTGCCTATAACGGTTATCCAGTCAAAGCTCAACAGAAATGTCAGGCACATTTACGTCGTCATTTCAAGAAACTCATTAAGCTTCCTGGATTGAATAACCAAGAGATTGGGTCAGCATTCATCAGCCTTATAGATGAAGGTTTTAAACACTACGCTTTATTCCAACAAACCCGAAACCTTGATGAATTCTTGAGTTGGGCATCCGAGTTTAAACAAAAAGTTGAAGGAGCTATTCATTTCTGGATTGATAAAGCTGGAGGGGAAGCTGGTAAACTTTTACGCTCCTTACGCAATAAAGCTCATCAATGGTGGTATTTTTTAGACCACCCGCACATACCCCCTGATAATAATTTAGCCGAGCGAACGTTACGTTTAGCCGTGACAAAACGAAAAGTCAGTGGCGGTTCTCGTTCTATGGAGCGGTTTCAAGATACTGCCAATTTATTGACGGTTATTCAAACCTGTCGTCGTCAAGGACGTTCTGTAATTGAGTTTTTTGACCAAGCTATTAAAGCTATGGTTAATCCTTATGTCCAGACCCCGAATTTAATCCCTCAAATTTAGACCTGAATCCTTACCCCGGTTCGGTGGTAATTTCTAGTAGTTTGTTAATAATTGGCATGGTTTTGAATTTGGTTTTTGAAATATTAATCAGCCTGTACCCGATTTTATCTGTGGTTATGATAAGATGATTTGTAGTCCTTTGACTAATCTTTCTATTCCTGCCTTGGCTGTATCTTGCTGCAATGCACCATAAGCCACGCGCAAATAACAACCGTTTTCCATGCCAAAGGTTTTACCAGGTATGACTGCTACTTGATGTTCTTGAATTAATCTTTTCACTAATTCAAAATCATTGATTTGTGTATGCACTTTCAAGAAAAAGTAAAATGCTCCATTTGCTGGTGTAATAGTACATAAACCTTGGAGTTGATGAAGTGCATCAATAACTATTTGCCTAGTTTGAAAAATTGTTTTGATATTATCTCTTAAATAATCCTCTTTTGCCTGTAATGCCCCCAATACAGCATACTGGGAAATAACAGGAGGACAAATTAAAATCGTATCTTGCACTTTTTTGACTGCATTTAATAAATGTTGAGGAATTACCATATAGCCAATACGCCAACTAGCAAAACCATAAGCTTTTGAAAGGCTATAAAGCGAAATTGTATATTCACTACTTCCGATAAATGCACCAGGAGAAGTGTGCTTTATTCCTTCATAAGTAAAATATTCATAAGCCTCATCGCTAATGTGATAAATTCCTCTTTCTCGACAAATTTCATTAACTTGCTTTAATGTGGTTTCTGAATAAACTACACCTGTGGGATTATTAGGCGAAATTGTGACAATGGCACGGGTTTTAGGTGTAATTGCTTTAGCTATTAATTCAGGAATTAGTTGATAATTTTCGTTTGTTCCTACTAATACTGGATGACAACCCGCCATTGTAATCGCCATTTCATGATTGAAATAGTAGGGGATATTTAATATAATTTCGTCACCAGGAGAAGTAATTGCTAAGATGGCGTTCATAAAGCCCATATTGCTGCCGGCTGTGACAACAATACAATTGTCTCCGTTAATGTCAATACCGTTAAAATTGGCTAACTTTGCTGTTAATACTGTTAATAATTCGGGAATTCCTGTAACGGCTTTATAAAGATTATTTGTGGAGTTATTAAGGAACTTAGGTAATATTTCTATTGCTTCTGGTGGTGGGCTATAATGAACTACACCTTGTCCTAAAGAAATTGTACCGGGAGAGTTTTTGATGAGTTCTCCGACTACAGGAATAATTGGTGATTGTACCGCCTCCATGCGGGAAAATTCAGAATTCATAATTTATAATGTGTAATTCGTAATTTGTATTAATTAAATATTACAGGTATATTTTTATCTTAACCAGACTAGTACCGCTTCGCGGAAGTCAAAAGTCAAAAGTCAAAATGAAGACAGCATAGGATGCTCGGAGATTGAGAATGGTTAGTTTATTTACGCCGTGCTGTACTAGAACGTGATTCCAATTAAATATACACAAGCTTGTATAGGTTTAATAGATATGGGGGATTGACAAAAAATATAAAATATGTTACGACAAATAAAAAAATATAAATAATATTTATCAAAGTATATAATATCCAGATCCTAGTTTTTTACAAGAAGTCGGGCATCTATTCTTTTTGTCAGGGAATTTTTATAAAAAAAACATAACTTTAGATAGAAATAATGCAGAAAATACTAGTTGGTAGTCGGAGTTACAGCAAGTGGGGATCAGGCGATGTTAGTTTTGCTTATGTAATGTAGAATTGTGGCGTAAAAGCTCCTCAGCAGTTATGGCTCAAATATTAGATCCTCTACCACCGGAGCAATCGGGGAAAATTCTCTGCTGCTACGTCAATGCCACGAGTAAAATGCAGGTGGCTCGCATCTCCAATATTCCTAACTGGTACTTTGAAAGGGTCGTGTTTCCTGGACAAAGGCTAGTTTTTGAAGCCCCGAAAGAAGCTCAGATGGAGATTCATACCGGAATGATGGCCAGTTCCATTTTATCGGATACGATTCCATGCGATCGCCTGGCACTCAGAGAACCCACCAGTGATGATGGTGATCAAGACTCAACACCAGGAAAAGAAACTACAAGCACCAATGTCATGGTGTCCGAAATTCGTACAAAAATTGAAGATACCACAAAACCTTTACTAAATATCACCGCCAGTATGAAAACCCACCAGTCACAGTATGAGTTTTTATTGAACCTGGGAGTGTGACCTCTGGGAAGGTTTGAAATGGCAAAATTTCAAAAATTGCTGGATTAGCATGAGTTGATAAAAAAATAATGTTTCTGAATTTACAGGTTGCTGAACTCAGCAGCCTTTTTTTATGATGTTCACAGAATGATTGCTATGGAATGGGTTAGGGTTGTAACCGTATAGGTAAAATATTTCTGGCTTTTTGGGTATTATTTAAAGTTTGTAAGCTTAAAAAAGGATTTTTGTCAGAAAATTGACAAGAAATCGTGGGATGTTTGAAAGCCCACCAGTAACAATCTCAAAATTCCTGAATTTTCAATCAAAACAACACAAAAACTCTTATGCATCTACCTTCTTTCTTATGGTTGTGGAAAATAGCCGCTTGGTCTATGGGGTTGTCAATCTTAGCTTATACTTGTTTAGGTATGACAGGTTTCTGGCTATGGCAAGTCAGAAACACAGGACGTTCTCCCATTGGTGTTGTATTACCAAGGGTCAATAGTATAGTAAAGACTTTTCATTATACCATAGGTATAACTATGGTTAGTTTAGTGCTGCTACTTTTAGCAATCGGCATTGTTGGCACTTTAGGACATTTTGGTTCTTTAGGTCACTCTTCACATCTAGTTGCTGGCTTGATAGTAGTAGCCTTGGTTTTAGTGTCCGCTTTTAGTGCAACTCAAATTAGTCTAGGAAAAATTTGGGCTAGACCTTTACATATAAGTTTGAATGTGGTTTTATTTATAGGTTTTGCTTGGGTATCTTTCACTGGTTGGACTGTGGTGCAGAAGTATTTACCATAATTGGTTAATGGGTCAGAAATTCATTGATATTTCCCAAAATTATTGAATTCCTGACTCCTTGAATTACTTGAACTTCTTTTTAAATTTTTACTTATGCGTTTGTTATTAGTTGAAGATGAAAAAGATTTAGGAATGAGTATTCATAATGCTCTTACTAAGCGAGATTATATAGTAGATTGGGTAGAAGATGGAGCAACAGCTTGGGATTATTTACATATAGTACCTCAAAGATATGAAATTGCCATTTTAGATTGGATGATTCCCAAGATATCAGGATTAGAATTATGTAAAAAATTAAGATTAGAAAAAAATCAATTGCCAGTTATGCTATTAACAGCTAGAGATACTATGAATGATCGAGTAACTGGTTTAGATGCAGGTGCAGATGATTATCTTGTCAAACCTTTTGGAATGGAGGAATTATTAGCAAGAATTAGAGCATTACAAAGAAGATTACCCAACTTTCAACCACCACAATTACAAATAGGTTCTTTAATGTTAGATTATGGTAATTTTTCAGTGGTGAATTTAGATTCTAAGAATTATCCACCAATTATCCTGACAGCTAAAGAATTTCAACTTTTAGAATATTTTATGCAACATCCCCAACAAATATTAACTCATGATCAAATTCGCGCTCGACTTTGGGATTTTGAAAGTGATACGGTGAGTAATGTTGTGGCTGCACAAATAAGATTATTAAGACGCAAATTATTAGAATGCGGTTTTCCTACAGCAATTGAAACTATCCGTGGTTTTGGTTATCGTTTTTCTGTTTCAGGAAATAGGGAATAATAATTGTTGTCAGTTGGGTTAAAAACCTTAATATTATCAGATTTTTTTATTTTATAAATATAAATTTTTGCTGCGCTATCGCTTAACCCAAACTACATTTTTACTATTATAAAATCTCAATTCTCATGAATAATAATTCACTATTTAATAATTCTCGTTTTAAATTAGCTATTACCTATGCTGGGGTTATGGGTGCGACTTTATTAATATGTGGTTATATCGCTCATTTTGTCATGCTAAAAGCTTTTACTCGCACTATTGATCGAGAATTAGAAGTTTTGGGAAAGGTATTTGAAGATAAGCTAAAAACTCAATTAAAAACTCCAGGAATTTTACCTCCTAATATTAGAAAATCTTTTCCAGAAATTTGTTTTAAAAAACAATCTTGTGTAAAAATAAAATCTGAATCAGCAGTAATGAGTTTATTATCACAAGGTCATTATGTTAGGTTATTAAATTCCCAAGGTGAAGCTATTGCTGCTATTAATCATCGTCCTGATGAGTTTACTGATAATATCACACTTCATCATTCTTATGATATCAGAAATCGCCATGGTGAACTATATCATTTACATCTAATGCCTTTAAAAATCAATAATAATCAATTGTGGGGATATTTACAAGTTGGCAGATCCATACAACGATTAAATGATTATATGAATAGTCTACATTTGTTGTTATTATTGGGTATTCCTACTGCTATGATTATTATTGGTGGTGGGGGTTGGTGGTTAGCTGGTTTAGCTATGTTCCCTATTAAAAAATCATATCAAAAATTAGAACAATTTACGGCTGATGCTGCTCATGAGTTACGCACTCCTATTTCATCTTTACAAACAATTATTGAATCTAATTATATTCCCCCAGAAACCCAAGCAGCACTGGGAAGACAAATTAAAAGATTGGTCACTTTAACCCAAGATTTGTTATTATTATCAAGGTTGAAAAGTGGTTTACAGGAAGTAAAAATACAACAAATTTATTTAAATGATCTAGTTGCAGATGTGGAAGAAGAATTGTTGCCGTTGGCTATGATTTCTCAAGTTTTCTTATCTTTGAATATTCCTGAAAGTTATCATCTTTATATTCAAGGCAATGAAGATCAAATTTATAGAATGTTGTTGAATTTAGTGAATAATGCTATTAAATACACCCCTGTAGGTGGGGAGGTAAAAATTAATATTTCAGCAAATAATCATCTAGGTTTTATTACTATTGAAGATACAGGTTTTGGTATTCCTGCTGCTGATATTCCCCACATTTTTGATCGCTTTTATCGAGTTAATCTAGATCGTTCTCGCAATACCGGAGGATCGGGTTTAGGTTTAGCTATTGCTTTGGCTATTGTCCAAGCGCACAAAGGTAAATTAGAAGTACAAAGTCAGGTTGATAAAGGTAGTAAGTTTACTGTGATTTTGCCCCTCGTTTCCAAAGTAAATAACTAACTTCAACTAACATAGATGTAATCATGGCCATAGCGGCGGCCATTGCCCCATTCATGCCGTTGTTAATTGCAAAAGTGACAATTATTAATAAAGTTCCTGTTCCTAACCATGTAGATAAATTTACGTGACCTGTACGATTTTCACTCACCAAAAAACCCTGAGTTGCATTTTGTAAAGCTACAAATAATGGCACAATGGTACAGATTAAAAGAACTGGTTTAATGTTGTTGGCGAGGGTGAGATCATTACCAATAAAACTTTGAACAATGCGATCGCCTATTGGTGTTAAACTCATCAGTAATAGAATGCTAGAACAAGCACCACCAACACTGATAGCAAAAGTCAGTAATTGGCGATCGCTCACTTGATGACGATATTTAATCACCATTTGCTGTACCATACGGGTAGAATTGGCAATTACCAAAACTAAACCCCAAGCCGCAGACCAAGCAGCAATGGCAATTGTCGCATCTTCAGCACGAGCAAGAATGCTAATTAATATCGCCCTTCCACCCCAAACAACCATCATAGAATTAGCCAAGGGTAAATAGAACTTCCATACCTGTGCTAAATTCCGAGGTAAATTAGGTTGTTCTATTTGTGGTGGTAAAGTTGCCCCACTACGACTAGCAAAAATTGTTACAGCGATGGCTTCCACTATCACCCCACTAATGAGGGCAAATCCAGCAAGTATACCCCCAGATATTTGTAATAAAAATCCGGCGGTGAGGACTATTGCTAATGTAAATAACCTGAAAATACTAGCTGTGGCAACAGCGCGGGACTGACCATGATAAATTAATAATCCTTGAAAATAACGCCGCCATGCGATCGCCAACGGCCAACCGCCCATTAGTAATAATACTTGACTAACTGTAACTAACATTGCTGAGGGAATCCCCAACAGACTTACACCCACAAAGTTAAATATAATCGGTAGTCCCAACAAACTTAATAAAAAAGTTAGTCCACCACCTACTAATAATGTAAACCGCCACAATGCCTTGCGTGAATCTTGAGAACCAGCTAAAGCGTTAGCAGCGTGCAGAATCATAATAATCGGACTTTCAAAAAATATCGCCAAAGATTTGGCAATACCTACAGCCGCTAGGTTAATTTGAGCATCAGGAAGATGAGCTAATGTAGTGGTCATCATCGGATCACCGCAGGCCATAGTCACATCACTGAGGGATAAAGGCAAAAATTCCCGCCATAAAGTCCCTAAACTAACTTTTTTAGATGAAGATTCTTCTAATTTCACTTTAATTCTTAGTTACGATATTCAAGGGTACAGGTGACAGATTAGCAACTGCTTCTGTAAGATATGAATTTTGCAGGATATTGATATTGTTTGCAGTTAACCAATCGGCATTGTAAACAGTTTCTAAATAGCGATCGCCCCGGTCAGGATTAAGTAGTAACATAGTTTGAGGCTGAGTAAAACTTTGGGCATCCGCTAAAGCTGCGGCCACAATTGCACCAGTGGAAGCACCTAAAAGCATACCTTCTTGTTTAGCCATAGCATGACACACTGAAAACGCCAAACCATCATCAACGCTATAAGCCGCGTCTAACACTTGCGGGTCAAAATTGGGGGGAACGAAGGATAAACCCAGTCCAGTCATCTTATAGGGGTGTCTGGGTGTACCAAAAATAGCTGATCCTGCTACATCTACACCTATAATTCTCGTTTGGGGATAATACTTTTTAAAGTAGCGACTGATACCACCTAATTGTCCCGCTGTACTGACTCCAATAGCGATCGCATCCGGCGCACCACCAAAAGCGGCTTCAATTTCCCCCGCAGTCCAGATTGCATGGGCATCAGTATTACTAGGGTTTTTATGTTGGCAGGGATACCAAGCACCAGGAATATTTGTAGCTAATTCCTGAGCTTTTGCCATTCTTGCTACCTGCATCGAACCTTGAGCATCAGCAGCACTCAAAGGGACTTCAACCAGTTCCGCACCATAAGCAGTGAGCATTCTTCGCATGGTTACAGGAGTCTTAGCATCAATCACAATCATCACCCTGTAACCCTTGGTTGCACCCACAATTGCTAACCCAATCCCAAAGTTACCAGAACTCGACTCGACAATTGTACCTCCTGGCAATAATAAACCTTGTTTTTCAGCTTCATTCACCAGATAAGCAGCATTTTTTTCTTTAATACTTCCACCAGGATTACAAGATTCTAATTTGAGATATAAATGATGATGTTGACAAACTGAATGAATTTTATTTAACCGGACAATGGGAACTTTACCTAATGCTTCTGTCACATTTTCAAACAGAAGTGATGATGGTAAGCTGTTTGTGAGGGTTGCTTCTGGAGAGTAAGTAAGCATTTGTATTAGCTCCATACTGTTCATCTCTCAAGATGCCAACCTTAGATGAAATGAAGATGAAATTGATAATGGGTAATTTGGTTATGAATATTATTTTTGTTTAGAATAAGAAAGAAAAAGTATGAAAATCGAGCCGTGACAGCAAATTTAACCGATACTTCAACTTCTATTTTTCGTCTGTCTCCCTTGATTAGAATTACTCTGTTAACTCTATATGTAGCCTTGACAGTCCCCTTACCCTTTTTAGCGGAATTTACCAAAGCACCTACACCACCAGAATTATTATGGGTAGGAATTAGCATCGGTTTTGTGGGATTATATGCAGTGTTGACCCAAAGAGTAATGGTAGATGACCAGGGAATTCAAGTTTCTTACCCCGTTTGGATTCCGCGCTTTTTTCGCAAAGGTTGGTCTTTAGCTTGGTCAGATGTCAAAAGCTTAAAACCCCGCACGACAGGTCAAGGCGGTTTAGTTTATTATTTTCTCAGTCAAGACGGAAAAGCCTATTTACTACCCATGCGTGTAGCTGGTTTTAATCGTTTGGTCAAGATTGTTCAAGCAAAAACAGGCATTGATACTACAGATGTTCGTCCTTTAGCCCAACCTTGGATGTATGTGATTTTATTTTGTTGTACTCTTTTATTGTTATTGGTAGATGCCTGGACTATTAATACTGCTATTTTGGGTAATGGGTAATTGGTCATTTGTCATTAGTTAATCTCCCCAGCACCCCTGCTCCTCTGCTCCTCTGCTCCCCATCACCCCACAACTTTATTTTCTATGCTCAGGCTAGAGCAAGTTAATCTGTTTACGAGGCTGAAAAGTCAGGCTCAAAATAATCTGCCAGGATATCCAATTTTACAGGATATTTCTTTTGTGGTCTTTCCTGGCGATCGCATCTCAATTGTCGGTTCTGCTGGTGCTGGCAAAACTTCTTTGCTGCGTCTCATTAATCGTTTAAATGAACCTACCAGCGGTAAAATTTATCTAGAAAATCAAGAGTATCACCAAATTCCTGTGATTCAGCTACGTCAAGAGGTAACACTTGTACAGCAAGAATCTAGGTTGTTGGGGATGACAGTTCGAGAAGCCCTGGCTTATCCTTTAGTTTTGCGTGGCTGGTCTAAGCAGAAAATTCAGGAACGAGTGAGTTATTGGCAAGAACAACTGCAAATTCCTGATCAATGGTTAGGACGCACTGAAGTACAGCTTTCAGCCGGACAGAGACAATTAGTGGCGATCGCACGCGCCTTAGTCATCCAACCAAAAATTCTCCTGCTAGACGAGCCAACTTTCGCCCTAGACCCTGGTAACGCTTCCCGCTTGCTCATCATCCTCAACCAACTGACTCAAATTCATAAAACCACGATTCTGATGGTAAATCACCAACTTGACCTAGCCCAACAATTTTGTAATCGGTTATTACACCTCCAACAAGGTCAAATATTAGCAAATCAACAAAGTTCTGAGATCAACTGGGAAGAATTCAAAACCACCTTGATGCAAGCACAATATCAAGCATCTGAGGAATGGTAATTGGTAATTGGCATTGGGCATTGGGCATTGGGCATTGGGCATTGGTCACTCATTATTCTCCCCCTGCTCCCCTGCTCCCCTGCTCCCCTGCTCCCCTGCTCCCCTGCTTCTTCTTCCTGTCACCTGTCACCTACTCCTAAGAACTTTGAGTAGCAAGGGTAGAACGTGGATTACTGAATCTCTCTTTCGCTAACTTTGTTTGTGATTGTGGAACATTCGCATTCAAAATTTCCATATTAAATCTATATCCCACATTGCGGATAGTTTGGATTAAACTGGGTTGACGCGGATCAAGTTCCACTTTTTTCCGCAGTGACAAAACATGAGTATCAATAGTACGCGGATTATCAATAGCGTCAGGCCAAGCACGACGCAATAATTCCGATCTACTCAAAGGTACTCCCCCAGCTTGCGCCAAAACATACAGCAAACTGAATTCTTGAGGTGTTAAATCAATAAACTCCCCTTGAAAACGGACACGGCGCTGTACCAAATCAATTTGTAAAGCGCCATAATCCAAGTAAGCTGGTGCAGTGGGTGTCCGCTTGCGACGAATTAACGCCTCTACTCTAGCCAGAAATTCTTGCATCCCAAAAGGTTTGCTTAAATAGTCATCTGACCCAGCTTTTAAACCAGCAACCACATCCGCTTCATTGTTTCGAGCAGATAGCATGAGAATCAAAGGCTGTTGCTGACGATGTAACCAACGACAAAATTCAATACCATCACCATCTGACAAATCCGCATCTAGAATGACTAAAGTTGGTTGATGGCTTAAAAACACTTCCCTTGCTTGATATATACTGGCGGCTTGATGTACTCGGTATTCCAGTTGTTGCAAGTGCCAACCTAGCAACGACCTCAGATGGGGATTCCCCTCAACGATTTCAATACAAACCGATCCCACAGTGGCAAGACCCCTTAGCGTCGATGACTTTCAAATTAACAATCTCAAGCTCAAGGTTTTGTAGTCTTTGTTACTTCAACTGCTATGATCTTTACAATTGCCCATATAAAACCTTGCAATAAATTTAATTTTGGTAATTTTGGCTTTGCTGATTTCTAAATTCGTGATTTTTTGGGAGTGAGGCCAGCAATTTTTTGTTCGCTGGTTTTACATCTTCCTAAAGAGGTATAATAAAACTTCGCTCAGTCTATGGCCAAATAGGCAATAGGCAACAAGAGCTAATTAAAAACCTCAAAAACAGATTTTGGCAAGCAAAATCATAAAAATAGTTTACCAAATTCTCAGATTTCGAGGTTTCTAGAATAGGATCTAATTAGGTTTTTAGCTGCTGGGGGGTCAGACCCAACGTCAAAATCTTAACTTTGGGTTAATACTTAAGAAAGAAGTTCTACTTCACTTTCGAGCGTGAATCATTTACAATTCTCATTCCCAAGAGATTAACACAGCAGTTATGCTCCAAGACACACAAACCATCCGTTATTACCAAAGACTTACTGACGCCTTCGTCGAGTTATGGAATCGCGGTTATCGTATGGATGATATGCGGATGTATTTGGATGGGTATCTAGCCGCGCTGCGACAAAGTAACGCCATTGAGCCTTATCTGATTCATCGTTTAGAAGAGGAAGCAAGCCGCTACTTGTACGACGGATCAAACTTTGCCATGACACAACCAGAACCAGAACGACAGCACGGCTACTACTAAAGATATTTCACTAGGCTGTTGGTTACTACCATTGTATCGCCGCAGATGATCATAGCACACTTTTTGTATTGGTCAACTGTATCCAACGGTATGAAATTTTGGAAATACTGTTTTGAAAAAGAGCATCCCCTCAGTGTTATGCGACTGGGGGGATTTTTGGCTAAATATTAGGATTACTATGTGATTTATAAAAAAATTAGGTATTCAGGACTTACGTAAAACAGAACGAAAGTAGCGGTAATTCATGAATTACTCCTACCAAAGAATAAGGTGTTCAACCATATCTTTGGTAATCTTATGTTGATTTGATTGATCAAGTAAGCAAAAACTTAATCTCTATAGAGAAGTGATTAATTAATCCTATCTTAACCATCATTTCCTTTTGAAGATATAAGATTTGGATAAACTTAATCTAAGTATTAGTAAAAATGTGGTGCTGAATTTTATCAATTTATAGTAGATATGATTCAAATTCTTGATTCTACCTTGAGAGAAGGTGAACAAACTCCAGGTGTTTATTTTTCTCCCGAAACAAAGTTAGTGATTGCCCAGTATTTAGACCGCATCGGAATTGATATTATTGAAGTTGGTAATCCGGCTGTAGACAGCGATATAGCATTAGCTATTAGCCAAATTGCCCATGCTGGACTTAAAGCTAAAATTGGCGCTCATTCCCTTTGTAGAATAGACTGTGTACAGAAAGCTCTAGATTGTGACGTAGATTTTTTAGGAATATTTTTTAGTGTTTCCCCACAAAGATTGTATCGTGACTATAACATTTGTTTAGAGAAAGCTATAGATAAAATTGTCGAAGTTATATCTTATGCTAGAACACAGAAAAATGATTTATTAATTCGCTATACACCAGAAGATACTGTGCGCTCACCTATAGAAAATGTAATTGCAGCAACAAAGGCAGCAGTAAAGGCAGGGGCGAATATCATTAGCATTGCTGATACAACTGGATATACAAATCCTTTTCATCCCCAGCGGAGTATTTATTATTATGTAAAAACAGTGAAAGAAGAACTAGGAAAAGAAGGATTATATCCACAAATAGAAGTGCATTGTCATAATGATAAAGGGTTGGCTGTAGCAAATGCCCTAGATGCCTATAGAGCAGGTGCAGATATTATTGATGTTGCTGTGATGGGATTAGGTGAAAGAGCAGGGATTGTAGATTTAGCTGAATTATTAATAAATTTAATAGATATGGATGAGGAAGAAAATTTTTGGCAACTTAGCTATTTAAAAGATTTATACGATTTTGTTAGTGAACAGTCTCATATCTCAATTCCTCCTCATCAAGCTGTAACAGGAAAAAATGCCTTTACTCACTATGCTGGTGTTCATGTCAAAGCTGTAGCAAAAGATGAGAGGCTCTATCAAAGTTTAAATCCCGAAATTCTAGGGATAAAAAGTAGCGTAGCTTTAGGTATGCAGTCGGGGTACGCTGCTGTGGAACTAGCTATTAAACAGATTGGTAGGGAAGATTTGGTTAGAAACAAAGATTTAATAGCTAAAATTCTTAAAGAGATTAAAGAAATTTCTAAAAGAGGAACACCAATCGACATTGAAAAAGAACTGCCAGAAATTATAGAACGTTGTACTATTAAACAACTTATGACTAAGATGATTTCAGGTTAATGAAAAAATTTTAATATTTCGGTTGAAAGATTGAAATCAAAGAGATATCTGAAAATTTTTTCTTACCCCGACTTTGATGAATTTATTCACCTCTTGTGAAGCAGTAAGGGTGGCTCTCGATAAAACCTGATTCTTCTCATATATCCACTAAAATAACAAAATTTAACAATAGATCAGCATATTAGTTAACTAGCAGACATGATAGTAATAGCAAAAGACCAAGAAGAGCAGTCTGAAAATACAGGAGAAGAAAAAAAAGCATCTAGCAAATGGTGGTCAATACTAGGGATTAGTATCGGTGTATTCATTTTTGCACTGGATGTTTATATAGTTAATTTAGCTCTGCCGATTATGGTGGAATCACTGCATACTAACTTTGCGACTATACAATGGGTAGTTTTAAGTTATCTATTAGCGATCGCAATTTTTGTACTGAGTGCAGCAAAATTAGGAGATATGTGGAGCAAAAAGCAGCTTTACATCATGGGACTCATAGTTTTTACCCTCAGTTCCCTCTTGTGTGGACTTGCACCAAATGTTGGCTTTTTAATAGCCTTTCGCGCCCTTCAAGGACTGGGAGCAGCATTTATTTCAGGACTGGGAACGGCAATGATTGTAGAAGTATTTCCAGCCAAGGAGAGAGGACTCGGCTTAGGTATTAGAGCCGGAGTATTTGGACTAGGAATTATGTTAGGGCCAACAGTAGGAGGACTACTAATTACGTTAGGAGACTGGCCTTTAATATTTTTAATTAATGTGCCAATTGGCATTATCGCTTGTTTAATTGTTTCTTATCTTGTACCACCTACTGCAATTAATTTCACCAAACCAAGTTTTGATGTCATTGGTACATTAATTCTGACTCTAAGTTTGACTTGTTTTACACTTGGTATCACTTTATTACAAAGCGAAGGATTTGGTTCTCATACAGCTTTAAGTTTACTGATTATATCTGCCATCAGCTTGGCTTGTTTCTTAATAGTTGAAGCACAGTTAGCAGAACCCATGCTAGATTTGAGAATTTTTCAATCTATGGAGTTTAGCATTGGTTTATCGCTGAGGTTTTTAGGAAACTTCGTAATGGCAGGAGTTATCTTTATGCTGCCTTTTTTCTTGAAATTGGTTAAGCATTATCCTACTGAACAAGCAGGTTTATTGTTAGCAGTACCACCAATTGTTATTGTCTTGACAGCACCGATTGCAGGGATACTTTCTGATCGATTTGGTTCACGTATTATTAGCTTAATTGGACTAGTATTAATGGCAATTGGGTGCTTAGTTGTCAGCACTTTTGATACTCAATTAACTATAATCAGTTATGTTCTAGGAATTATTCCCTATGGCTTAGGAGTAGGAATGTTTCAATCTCCCAATAATAGTGCCATTATGGGGGCTGCACCCAAACATAGTTTAGGTATTGCTTCAGGATTGTTGTCTTTATCGAGAATTTTGGGACAAACAGCAGGAGTCCCACTAGTGGGGGCTGTGTTTTCTTTTGTGACTGTTACCAATGCTAATTTGACCATGAATATTGACGTTACGAATGCACCGATTGAATCATTAGTTTTTGGTACACAAATTACCTTTCGTGTTGTCGCTATTTTGTTGTTAATATCTACAATGCTTACCGTTAGTTTATGGCGGCTAGAAAAAAATAATTGGATATTATCCTACTCCAATTTTAATAAAAAAAGCCCTTGAAAATTGGATATTCCTCCTAGTTTTCAAGGACAATCAAAACAGACAGAAGTTAATATTTTAGGAAGCTAGTGCTACTTCCACTAATTGTTGTAATGAACCTTTTTGATACATTTCAATCAAAATATCAGAACCACCAATAAATTCACCATCAATGTAAACTTGAGGAATAGTTGGCCACTCAGAATATTCTTTGATTCCTTGACGAATTTCCGAATCAGAGAGAACATCAACTGTCTCAAAAGGAACTCCCAATGTATTGAGAATCTGAACAACATTGTTAGAGAAACCACATTGAGGCATCAACTTGTTTCCTTTCATGAAAACCATAATCTTGTTCTGTTTTACCAAGTTATCAATTTTCTCTTTGAGTTCTGGAGTCATGGTTTTTTAGTTCCTGATTGCTAAGATGGGAAAGTCAATAGTTAATAATGCAATTCTAGATTTTGATTTGTGAACTGGAGGTATTTTATTCTCAATTCAAAATCTAAAATTTAAAATTATTTTGTTGCTTGTCAAGCTTCGTCGGGAGTGGAAGTTTTGAGAGCTAAGGCATGAATTGCTTCAGTAGACATAGCTTGTTGCAACGCACCATATACTAACTTGTGTTGTTTTACCAGTCCCTTGCCTGCAAACTGCGATGAAACTACTGTTACCTGATAGTGATCACCGCCTCCGGTCAAGTCTTGCACCTGAACTTGTGCGTCTGGCAGTTCCGCCTTGATCATTTCCTCAACTTGCTGCGGAGTAATCATCGCAATTCCTGAAAAAAACTTACTTCTCTATTATTAACGCAAGTTGCTAGTTAGGATAGAAGGCTGGAGTCAGAAGTCAGGAGTCAGGAGTCAGGAGTCAGGAGTCAGGAGTCAGGAGTCAGGAGTCAGAAGGCAGAAGGCAGAAGGCAGAAGGCAGAAGGCAGAAGGTTATTGATTTTCCCCCTGCTCCCCTGCTCCCCAGTCCCTATTTTCCCCCTTGTCGCGGATAGGCTGTATCCACAAAACCTAATTCAAGAAGTTGTTGATAGGCTTTTTTGCCTAATTCGCGTGTGGGGTTTTGACTCTTAATAATTTGAATCAATAACGGTATAGCTAGTTCTGGCTGATTTAAGGCTCGATGTACCAATGCTAACTGATAGGTGGCTTCGTCTCGTTTTTGGGCAGTGTCTAGGGCTTTTTTCCTTTGAGAATCGGATACTCTGATATCAATGCCGGAAAAACTGGCATTTAAATCTTGGTAAAAATTAGATAGCTGATTATAAACTTGGCGTGCTTCTTGGAGTTTTTTAGCAGCTAAGGTATAGTTTTGACCAGAAACTGCTTGTTCTGCATCTTTCATCAAGCGATCGCCCCCTTGCATGCTCAAAAAGCTGTTATTTTGGCTAGTAGGACGCAGAGTGTTCGGGTCATTACCATCTATAGGTTGTGCTTGGTTATTAGTTCCGGGTAACTGTGTTACCTGAGCCTGTACAGGTGATAGCAGACCAAGGACTGCTAGGAGCGATAAGGATGTAGCAGTAAGGTTCATGGGATGAGTTAGTGTAACAAGTCTATAAAAAATTTAAGCAAACTTCAGGTATCTTAACTCGGTTTGTCTCCGATACAGCACAGCTGACTTGAAAAAGCAAAGGATATAAAATCAATGTTTTATGTTGGTGTATTCCCTACCCTATTTTCGGTCAGTTTCAGATGCAAGGGTTTTGAGCCTATCTCCTATAATTAATTTCTCTGGTTTAGACTGTAAAGCGGTTGAATAGAGTTCCCAGTTTTTCTGCATATTTCCTTGATTAACATTATGAGCGATAGTCTTAATTCCTCTGATTTACAAAAAACCACAAATGAGCTTGTAAACAGTGTGGATGTGGTTTTACAACGTGGTGGGGAAGAGTTGATTTTAGAAAAAGTTTTATATCGTTTTACCATCCGTTTAGCTGCGGAGTTTCCCCGTGAACAATTATCTAATATAACTTGGGGTGTTTGGCAACGCACTATACCCAAAGCCCAACTGGAATTATTCACTGTTAAACCTGAGCAATTAGAAACAGCTATGTCTCAGGCACGGGATCACAAAAATGTAGTTTTTGCTAGTCATGTTTACAAGTTCAAAGATAATCCTGGAACTTTTGTTTATCTGAGTGATCAAATCACAATTCAATTTGCTACTTGGGTTGATACAGCAAAAATTAAGTCTATAGCTACTACTTTCAAGTTAGTTGAAAATAAACCAATATTAGGACTACCCAATACTTTTGTATTTTTCGTTAATAAACAAGCTACGGACAATCCTATTAAAATTACAAATCAATTGCAATCACTTCCTGAAGTTTTAGCGGCTGAACCAAATATTTTTATTCAACAAGAACCACATTATAAACCTGCTGATTCTCTTTACCCTGAACAATGGTATCTCAACCACAATAGCGGTAATTTGTTAGGAATTGGTTCTCATATTTCTGTAGAACAAGCTTGGGATATTACTCGCGGCTTGCGTTCTGTAGTTGTGGCAGTTGTGGATGATTCTTTTGATTTGAATCACCCAGATTTTCAAGGTATGGGTAAAGTTGTTGCTCCTAGAGATTTGAAAGAAAATGATTTTTTACCTTTGCCTGGAGAAAAAGAAACTAGTCACGGTACTGCTTGTGCAGGGATAGCAGTGGCAGAAGAGAATGGTACAGGAATTGTGGGAGTTGCTCCTGGTTGTGCATTGATGCCAATTCGGACAACGGGATATTTAGATGATGAATCTATTGAAGATATCTTTAACTGGGCAATTGATAAAGGTGCTAGTGTAATTTCTTGTAGTTGGGGTGCATCTGCCGTTTATTTTCCTTTATCTTTACGTCAAAAAGCTGCTATTACCCGTGCTGCTACTCAGGGAAGAAATGGGAAAGGATGTGTAATTGTGTTCGCGGCTGGTAATGCTAACCGCCCCATTGATGGTGTTATAAATGAGCAAAATTGGCCGAAGAATATTTTACAAGGTAAGACGGCTTGGTTAAGTGGTTTTGCTCTTCATCCAGATGTAATTGCTGTTGCTGCTTCTACTAGTTTGAATAAAAAAGCTGCTTATAGTAATTGGGGTGCAAATATTTCTGTTTGCGCTCCTAGTAATAATGCTCCTCCAGGGATGTGGTTTCAGGAAACGGGGTTTGTTTACACACAACCAACAATTACTACTGCTATTTCTGGGTTGGGGATGTTGACTACAGATCAGTTGGGGGCGGCTGGTTATAATCCTGGTAATTTTACTAATAATTTTGGTGGTACTTCTAGTGCAACTCCGGTTGTTGCTGGTGTAGCGGCGTTAATTTTGTCAGCTAATCCTAATTTAACGGCGCAAGAAGTGAATCGGATTTTACAAGAAACTACAGATAAAATTGTTGATCCTGATCCTGATTCACAGTTAGGTTTACGTGGGGGTAGTTATGATAGTAATGGTCATTGTATCTGGTTTGGTTATGGTAAAGTAAATGCTGCTAAGGCTGTACGTGCAGCAGAGCAGTTGCGGATAGTGGCATTAAATCCTAGTCAAGAAATAAGGGTTGAAAATAAAAAAGAAATCATGATTCCTGATTTTGATAAGCTAGGAATTAGGAGTGCGATCGCTATTAATCAAAATGTTACTGTTGCAGATATTCAGGTAACAATTAATATTGTTCACGATTTTTTAGGAGATTTAGAAATTTATTTGATTGCTCCTAATAATCAACAAGTTTTATTACAAAGTCGGACTCTGGGGAGACAGACTCAGTTACAAAGGACTTATACTGTGCGATCGCATCCTGTTCTTAAACAATTACTGTCCTTAGCTGCCAAGGGACTTTGGCAATTACAAGTTATTGATTATTCTCCTCAAGATATGGGTAAATTGAATAGTTGGGAATTATTGCTAGGGTATGGCGGTTAAACTCGGAGGTAAGCGGGGGAGCAGGGGGGCAGAGGAGCAGGGGAGCAGAGGAGCAGGGGGGCAGAGGAGCAGGGGAGCAGAGGAGAAGGGGAGCAGAGGAGCAGAGGAGCAGGGGAGCAGAGGAGAAGGGGAGAAGGATTCACGGTTTTTCCGTAAAATTAAAAATATGCAAATTAAAGGTTTTTGACTAGGGAAGTACCAAAAAGCTAGATTTTGCTAAAAAAGTATCAAAAAATTGAACTATACTCAAAAGTTAAAAATGTTCCCTGTTCCCTGCCCTCACGGACAACTTTTATGGCTTACGCTTGGCGTTAGCTATCAGCAAGCCCTACTGATTAGGAATTTGGCATTTCTGCGAAAGCATGAGACTTTATTTCTAAACCTTGACGGCTTAATTGTTGCAACTGATGTGTTAAATCTGCTGTCAGACGTTTAGCTTCTTTTTTTAAACAACCGTTGATGTAATCTGTAACTTTTATAGGTTTACCAATGTGAATGTTTACATCAGTTCCCCAATTAGGATAAGGTTGGCTGTAATTAATGCCTACTGGTAAAATTTTGATTTCTAAACCTGGGTGAACAGATTCAGCACTTAAGGCTAAACGAGAAATTCCCGATTTTAAAGCGTGAACTTTTCCATCTCGATAAATACCGCCTTCGGGATAAATAACGAGCATTTCTCCCTGTACCATTAACTCTACTGTATGACGTAAAGTGGCGATCGCCGGACGTTGAGTATCAACAGGAAACCCCCCCATTCGTCTGACAAACCAGCCTTGTAGCCCTTTACATTCACTACTTGTCACCATAAATCGCATATCTCGACCAGTCACACAACGACCCGTAGCGTAGGGTAACAGCAAAGAATCCCAACGAGAACGGTGGGTAGGTGCAAGAATCATTGGACCACTGGTAGGTATATTCTCTTGTCCAGTAATGTGAATGTTACCAAAAAATAACGGTAAAACTATGTTCTGTCCTAAAAGATACGCCAAAGGAGTTAACCAAGGAGAAACCCGTGAGGTACTAGAAGCCACCTTGGTATTAACTAACGTATTTGTTAATTCGGATTGAGGTTTGGTAGAAGCAGAGTAAAATTCCATCATGACGGTGGCTACTAGTTAACGGGTAAAATGAGACGCAAACTTAATTATGTCCACCGTAGATTTTCTTGAGTAACTTGTGTTTTGCTATCTGGACAGTTTCACCTCTGTCCGTTATTTTCGCTGTTGGCGTTTAGCAGCAAACCAAGCCTGTAATTGATGACGACAAGCCGATTCTATAATACCTCCTACCACTTGTAAACGGTGATTAGAGGCAGGGCTATTAGGTATGTTGATAACAGTGCGAATTGCGCCAGTTTTGGTATCGTCTACTCCATAAACAAGCGTCGCTAAACGTGCATGGACTATTGCACCAGCACACATCGGACAAGGTTCTAAAGTTACGTAGAGGGTGCATTTATCCAAACGCCAACTTTGTAGAGATTGACTAGCAGCCCGAATCGCTATAATTTCTGCGTGTCCTGTTGGGTCTTGGTCGCGTTCTTTGCGATTTTCCCCTGTGGCAATTAAATTATCCGCAGCATCAACAATCACAGCACCCACAGGAACTTCTCCAGCATCACCAGCTACCTGTGCTAATTCAAGGGCGTGATTCATCCATTTTTGATGTTTTAGATATTCTTGGTCATTGGTCATTGGTGATTGGTGATGGGTGATTGCTCATTGAACTATTAACTTCCCCTGCTCCCCCTGCTCCCCTGCTCCCCTGCTCCCCCTGCTCCCCTGCTCCCCTGCTCCTCTGCTCCCCTGCTCCCCATCTCCCCTGCTCCCCTGCTCCCCTGCTCCCCTGCTCCCCTGCTCCCCATCTCCCCTGCTCCCCATCTCCCCCTCCTCCGTGTCACCTATCACCTGTTACCTGAATTAACAGCGGATCTAGTTGACCTTTTGTATCCAGGGCGTACAGGTCATCACAACCGCCAATATGTTGATTATTGATAAAGATTTGGGGGACGCTGCGGCGACCGTGGGCGCGTTCTGCCATATTTGCTCTGGCTGTTTCGTCACCGTCAATTTTGTATTCGGTGAATTTTACACCCTTCCATTTCAGTAGCAGTTTGGCTCGGATGCAATAAGGACAGGTTTGCCAAGTGTAAACTTCTACGTTAGCTTTGTTACGCTCTGGGTGACGACCTAAAAGCGAGTTAAGGAGGTTTAGCATACTCTGACTCTTAGAGATTTTTTTTAATTTTATTTATTTTTAGCTTAGATCATTCACCGCATTAATACAAATGCACTGTCATTTTCTTTGATCTGGGCAATATTCGATATAAATAGCAGTAAAACTTAACTTTTTTCTATATGTAACCGCACTTTGGTAGACTTGAAAACTGAAATGGCCAGATACAACGACGCTAAGATAAGCAATTGAGAGGGCAGTCCTGTGGAAAATACACTTGGGTTAGAGATTATTGAGGTAGTAGAGCAAGCAGCGATCGCCTCTTCAAAGTGGATGGGTAAAGGCGAAAAGAACACTGCTGACGAAGTAGCAGTGGAAGCTATGCGGGAACGGATGAATAAAATCCATATGCGTGGTCGCATCGTTATCGGTGAAGGCGAACGCGACGAAGCCCCCATGCTTTACATTGGTGAAGAAGTCGGTATCTGTACGCAACCAGATGCTAAAAATTTCTGTAACCCTGATGAATTAGTAGAAATTGACATTGCTGTTGACCCTTGCGAAGGTACTAACCTTGTGGCTTATGGTCAAAATGGCTCAATGGCAGTTTTGGCAATTTCCGAAAAAGGCGGTTTATTTGCTGCTCCTGACTTTTACATGAAGAAGCTCGCAGCACCAGCAGCTGCTAGAGGTCATGTAGATATCAACAAGTCTGCTACAGAAAACCTCAAAATCCTTTCTGAGTGCCTAAACCGTGCTGTTGAAGAATTGGTAGTCGTAGTGATGGATCGTCCTCGTCACAAAGAACTAATTCAAGAAATTCGCACCGCTGGTGCAAGAGTAAGATTGATTAGCGATGGCGACGTTTCTGCGGCTATCTCTTGTGCTTTTGCTGGTACTAACATCCATGCCTTAATGGGTATCGGTGCTGCTCCAGAAGGTGTAATTTCAGCTGCGGCTTTACGTTGCTTGGGTGGACACTTCCAAGGACAATTGATCTACGATCCAGAAGTGGTACAAACAGGTTTAATTGGCGAAAGCAGAGAAGGTAATCTTGCCCGTTTGAAAGAAATGGGTATTACTGACGGAGACCGAGTTTACAACTCTGATGAATTAGCTTCTGGTGAAACAGTGCTATTCGCTGCTTGCGGTATCACTCCCGGAACTCTAATGGATGGTGTGCGCTTCTTCCACGGTGGTGCTAGAACCCAAAGCTTGGTTATTTCCAGCCAATCTAAAACTGCTCGGTTTGTAGATACAGTTCACTTGTGGGATGAACCCAAGGTTATTCAACTCCGTTAGAAACTAGTGATTGGGGAACCAGAAGGGCAGAGGAACAGAAGAGAAAAATAACTCATCAGCTGTTCCCTGTTCCCTGTTCCCTTTCACCTGTTACCCATTACCCATTACCAATTACCAATTTAAGAAATGAATATTGCAGTGGTGGGGTTAAGCCATAAAACAGCCCCTGTAGAAGTTAGAGAAAAACTCAGTATTCCCGAATCCCAAACCGAAGGTGCGATCGCTCATCTCCTCAGCTATCCTCATATTGATGAAGTCGCTATCCTCAGCACCTGTAACCGTTTGGAAATCTACATCGTCAGCAGTCAAATTACCCAAGGTCTTCAGGAAGTTACTCAGTTTTTGGCAGAACATAGCAAATTACCTGTCATCTCTCTGCGACAACACCTGTTTATGTTAATGCACAGTGACTCGGTAATGCATATTATGCGGGTGTCGGCTGGGTTGGATAGTCTTGTACTCGGTGAAGGTCAAATTTTGGCTCAGGTGAAAAATACTCACAAACTGGGACAGCAATTTAACGGTATAAAAACAATTTTGAATCGTTTATTTAAACAGGCGTTGACAGCAGGTAAACGAGTTCGTACTGAAACAAGTATCGGTACTGGTGCAGTCTCCATTAGTTCGGCGGCTGTAGAATTAGCACAGATAAAAGTAGAAAATTTAGCTCCTTACCGTGTAGCTATTTTGGGGGCTGGAAAAATGTCCCGGCTACTTGTACAACACCTCATTTCTAAAGGTGCAACTCAAATTAGTATTGTTAATCGTTCCCGTGAACGTGCGGAAGAATTAGCAAAGCAATTCCCAGAACAACCTATTCAAATTCATTTACTCCCGGAAATGATGTCAGTGGTTGCCCATAGTGATTTAGTGTTTACAAGCACTTCAGCAACCGAACCAATTCTTGACCGCGCTAAGTTAGAAATGGTTTTAGACCCTAATCATTCATTAATGTTATTTGATATTTCCGTACCTCGTAACGTAGATGCAGATGTGAATGATTTGGCAAATGTGCAAGCATTTAATGTGGATGATTTGAAGGCGGTTGTGGCACAAAATTATGAAAGCCGCCGTAAAATGGCACAGGAAGCTGAAAAAATCCTAGATGAAGAAGTGGATGCTTTTGATGTGTGGTGGCGGAGTCTAGAAACTGTATCTACCATCAGTTCTTTGCGGAATAAAATTGAAAGCATCCGCGAACAAGAACTAGAAAAAGCTTTATCTCGCTTGGGTTCAGAATTTGGTGAAAAACACCAAGAAGTGATTGAGGCTTTAACAAGAGGAATCGTTAATAAAATCCTACATGACCCAATGGTACAATTACGGGCGCAACAGGATGTTGAAGCTAGACGTAACTGTATGCAGACTCTGCAAATGTTATTTAACTTAGATACAGGTGAGCAATTTAGCTGAAATTCTCAGGTGCTAGGAGTCAGGAGTCAGGAGTTCTAGAATTTTAACTTTTGACTTTTGACTCTATTATGAGTTTTTTACTCTTTATTACAGTTGTTAACTGATAATTTTTTTAGGCATATTGAGTATTTCTTTATTGTCCTAAATATGCCTCTAAAACCTTGGTATTACGTTGAATTTCTGTAGGAGTACCAACGGCTAAATTTTGTCCTTCGGCTAATACCCAGACGCGATCGCACAAGGACATAATCACGTCCATATTATGTTCAATAATCAAAAAAGTCAATCCGTCTTCACTGTTCCATTTGAGAATGCGATCGCATATATCATCAATCAATCTCGGATTCACCCCCGCAGCAGGTTCATCTAATAATATTAACTTAGGATTAGTCATTAAAGCCCTGCCCATTTCTAGGAGTTTGCGTTGTCCACCAGACAAACCACCAGCATAGTCATTTGCTTTTTTTTCCAACCCTACAGACTCTAACAAAAACATTGCCCTTTCTTTCAGTTGTTTCTCTTCTTTTGCCACAATATGAGGTTGAAATTGAACTTGCCAAAAGTTCTCACCAGTTTGTTTTTGTGCTGCTAACAACACATTTTCTAACACCGATAATCGCGAAAGAGTCCGCGCTACTTGAAAGGTGCGGATTAAACCTTGTTGGGCGATTTTGTATGGTTGTAGATTATGAATAGGTTCACCATCAAAAATCACCCTTCCCTGATCTGGGTGAATGAAATTAGAAAGTAAATTAAATAAAGTAGTTTTACCAGCACCATTAGGACCAATCAAACCTGTAATGCTACCTTTAGCAACTTCTATATTGGCATCTTTAACAGCTTGGATACCACCAAAGCTTTTACAAAGTCCAGTAGCAGCTAATAAGGGAAGTTGGGGTTTTTCAATACTATTTACCATGATAATTTTATGCTCAACTTAATTTTTAATGATTATGAATTATTTTTTTGACAAAATACCTAATATCTAGTTTTATCAACATTTTTAATTAATTATATTTTATCCTTGTAAAACCTCAGCCACTTTCAAATTCAGATCCGCAAATAAAGGAGAAGAAATTGTCTGATCTAGTGTAAAAACTTGCTCCTCATAAAAACCTTCTACCCACTCTAAGACTGTTACTTTTTGCTGCATTGGATCAACAATCCAATATTCAGCAATACCTCGTGCTGCATACTCAGAACGCTTGTAACGATAATCTCGATTTTCCTGATTTGGACTGACTATCTCGACTACTAACAATGGTGGTGGCATATCCATTAAAATGAGAGAGCGTGTAGCGCCTTGCATTGCTTGAGCTAATTCTTCAGAAAACACGATCAAATCAGGAACACGCACCCCTACCAGGCGACTATATACAGCCATTTCTGTTTTCATTCTTAACCGATAATATGGAATACCTAATTTCAGAAAATAGGCAACTAGAAACATCGCTATCCGACAATTTAGCTCACTTTCAGAAGGCATAGAAATTAATTCTCCATTCTCCAATTCATATAAAGTATCAGTACCGTCATCAAATTGCAGAAATTCTGCAAAGGTCATTTTTTTAGCAGTAGCGACTGTCATAGCTATTTATACCCTAAACTGCTTGTATTAACTATTTTAACAATTCCTGGAATTTATCTATCTCTTTTTTTATTCCCGATTCAAAATTAATAACTTCCGTTCCCAACCACCAATCACCAATCACCTATTTGCCAAGAGTAAGTTCTTCTTTTTTACCTAGAATACCTTGAGGTCGCCAAATCATTAGTACCATGAGAAGTAGACCGATAAACATAACGCGAAAAGCGCCAATACGTTCTACATCTAAAGGAACTATTTTCGGTAAAAATTCTCGTGTTAAGGCATCATAAGCAAAGTAAATTACTGCCCCTAAAATTGTGCCAATATTATTTCCAGAGCCGCCTAAAATTACCATAATCCAAGCGTCAAAGGTAAGTTGGGGCTGAAAATTATCGGGATAAATGGCGCTGAGTTGCCAAGCGAAGAAAGCACCGGCAATTCCTGCGATCGCACCGCCTAACATTAAAGATTGTAGTTTATACCAAAAGACATTTTTACCTAATGCTTTGGGAATTTCTTCATCTTCGCGGATAGCTTTGAGAATTCTACCCCAAGGAGATTTTACTAAAAATTCTAACCGCCAAAAAACAAATGCTAATACTAACAAAGCCAATAACATCAAACCAGCTTTAGGGTTGTAGTTATATAGTCCCATTACACCAGCGACATAAATTGTTACTGACAGCACACCTAAAATTATTCCCACTATTAAACGTGAAAAGAATTCTTGTTTGTGGCGATCGCTCGGAGATTTTTGAGCAGTTTTGATCCATCGCCATAAGCAAAAGACAGTGATGACTGTTAGCAGAGTAAGTACGCCAATCATCAGCAATCGAAAAAATAAATTTGGCGTTGTATTCAAGGGTATAACATAACTTTGTACACCGAACGCCCCAGATACCCAAGTATCAGCCACTGGTAACTCTTGGTTATTTATGACCAACCGAATTAGTTCTCCTGTGCCGATAGTGACAATACCCAGATAATCTTCCCGTAAGCGTAAAGTTGCAAAACCAATTACTAAACCCAGCAAAGCAGCGACAATAGCCCCTGCTAGACTGGAAAACAATAAAGGTACTCCCTTTAAACTTAATAAAACTGTTGTATACGCTCCCAAGGTCATAAAAGCAATATGACCAAAGTTGATTAACCCTGTAAAACCCCACTGTAAATTAAGTCCCAGTCCGAACAGGGCAAAGGTAGCGGTAGAAATAGCCAGAAAAATAAGATATTCATTCATAATTAGTTATTGGGTATGGCGCATGGGGGATGGGGCATGGGAGACGGGGCATAGGGCATGGGATTTTACCTTTTACACCCTGACACTCCTAAACCATGCTCCCAATATCCGAATGTAACAGGCTGAATGTAGTGTACCTTGGGTATTGTCAAGTGTTAACTTGAACTAGGGCTGTTTTTACTAGGGCATGGATAGTTATCAACTATTATGAATTTACTACGGATTAGAATGCATCACCTGATCGAGCAAATAGCCGATGAGGATATGCAAAGTGTTTGGGAGATTGTCCAAGCTTTGCATTTTGACTCTTATATGGTCAATGCTATGGAACAAGTTAAGCGATCGCAGCATCCGTGGGACATACTAACCCATGATGAGGCAGTACGATTGTTAATGTTCCTATAAATCTCAAAAGTGAACGTTAACAAACAAGAATTGGGTGAGCTAGAGTGAATCTGGAAGTGCGTTATGCAAGGTCTTTTTTAGTAGACCTGAAAAGTTTAGAACCCGTTGCTTATGAACGGGTGTATGATTTTGTATTTGTTGAATGTGCTGCTGAGAGGTGGCATTTACATAGCCTTCCCGAATTACGACAGCTGGATAAGGAAGGTATTTTTTATCGCTTTACCATAGATAACTATCTGATAGGGATAGAAATTACGGGAGAAATAGTCAAATTTTTGCGCGTCGTTCCTAAGCCTGACGTTTAAAAAACTCAAAATGCCTCTTTCAGAAGAGCTACGCTAATAAAATTCAATAAAATATCAAATATTTGTGTAAAAGCATTTGCAGCTTTTGATCTGGTTGACTAGGGTTTGCGCTCAAAATTACCAGACAAATTGCCCAAGGTTAAGATGATATCATCAATCTTGCTCCCCTGCCTCTTGATTACAAACTGTATAAGACAAAGCAGGGATCGCCAAAACCATACATTAAACTGGAGTTTGACCAAATATATGTGAGAATTCCCTCATGATGGATGCTAAGGCACTTTGGCAACGATACCAAGATTGGTTATATTACCACGAGGGATTAGGACTGTATCTAGATATCAGCCGGATGCGGTTTGATGATGCCTTTGTGGAGTCGTTGCAGTCGAAGTTTGACAAGGCGTTTGCGGATATGGCAGCTTTGGAAAAGGGAGCGATCGCCAACCCCGACGAAAACCGCATGGTAGGTCACTACTGGCTAAGAAACCCCGATTTAGCCCCCTCCCCAGAACTGACCCAAGAAATTGTCCAAACCTTAGAACAAATAGAAGCTTTTGCTGACCAAGTACACACCGGGGCAGTTCATCCCCCCAAAGAAAGCCGCTTCACTGATGTCATCTCCATCGGTATTGGTGGTTCTGCCTTGGGACCCCAATTTGTCGCTGAAGCCCTTTCCCCAGACTCCCCACCCCTTAACATTCATTTTATCGACAATACCGACCCCACAGGCATTGACAGGGTTCTCTCCCAAATCAAAAACCTAGCCAGCACTTTAGTATTAGTCATTTCCAAATCTGGCGGTACCCCCGAACCCCGCAACGGCATGATTGAGGTGAAAAAAGCCTACACCGCCAAAAATTTAGACTTTTCTAAATATGCAGTAGCTGTGACTGGCCCAGATAGCAACCTGGATAAAGTCGCAAAATCTGAAAATTGGTTAGCCCGGTTTTCAATGTATGACTGGGTAGGTGGACGTACCTCAGAAATGTCCGCTGTAGGGCTAGTACCTGCCGCTTTACAGGGTATTGATGTCCGCGCCATGTTAGAAGGTGCCAAAGAAATGGATGACGCTACCCGCGTCCCTGAATTGAAAAATAACCCCGCCGCACTTTTAGCTTTGGCTTGGTACTATTCCGGTAACGGTAAAGGCGAAAAAGACATGGTTGTCTTACCCTACAAAGACAGCTTGTTATTATTTAGCCGTTACCTGCAACAATTGGTCATGGAATCCTTGGGTAAAGAAAAAGACCTAGACGGTAAAACCGTGTATCAAGGTATTGCCGTTTATGGTAACAAAGGTTCTACCGACCAACACGCCTATGTACAACAATTGCGTGAAGGCGTGCCTAATTTCTTTGCTACCTTAATTGAAGTATTGGAAGACCGTCCAGGAACATCTCCAGAAATTGATCCTGGTGTCACATCAGGTGATTATCTCTGCGGTTTCTTGTTAGGAACTCGTCAAGCATTGTTTGAGAATAATCGTGATTCAATCACAGTCACAATTCCTCAAGTTAATCCCCGCACCGTTGGCGCGTTAATTGCATTGTATGAACGGGCTGTAGGTTTATATGCCAGTTTGGTAAATGTCAATGCTTATCACCAACCAGGTGTAGAAGCTGGTAAAAAAGCTGCGGCTGTAATTCTCGATTTACAACAAAAAGTAATGACAGTATTGCAAACAGAAAAGAAAGCACTTTCTATTACTGAAATCGCTGATAAAGCTGGTGCTTCAGCAGAAGTAGAAGCAATTTACAAAATTCTCCGTCATCTCCATGCTAATAATCGCGGTGTGGTGTTAACCGGTGATTTAGCTAAACCAGGAAGTTTAACTGTTTCTCTCGGTTAAATAGAATTATCTTTGTTAATTATTAAATCCTCGATTTCTTCACGAAGTCGGGGATTTAAATTTTTTAATCTCACGCAAAGACACAAAGTAAAAAAGACTAGATAGTTATTCTTAGGAATTTAATTTACAAAAAATCATCCAGGGTGATTTTGGCAGCAAAAGATAATATGTTACAATTTTCTTAGTTTGAATAATTGAGTTAAAAACTATGACACAATTAACATCACAACAACCAAGAAGAAGAGGCAGAATTTTTCCTGAACTGACTTTATCACCGGAAGAATTAGCTAAACGTAAAGCCGAAGATGAACTATTTTATCAACGTTGTTGGGCGATTTTTGAACAATTGCGTCCTGAGTTGATGAAAGAACATTATGGTTGGTATATTGCTATCGAACCAGATAGCGGTGATTATTTCATTGATCAAAACAAAGAAACTGCTAGTAAGAAAGCTAGAGAGAAACATCCTAATGTGATACATTTTTTATTTGGTATCAATGAAACTGGAGTAACTGGCAGAATATGATCCAGGGTTATTTTGGTGATGGGGGGCGGTTATTTTTTGAAATTGAATTAATTACTGCTGATGCCTTAAATCTGCCTGTGGATGCTTTGTTTGATACTGGTTTCACAGGCTTTATGGCTATCAATAAACAAGATTTACAAGGTCTAAATTGGTCATTTATATCTAAGGAAAAGCTACGCACTGCACAGGGAGAGTCAAGGTTTGATCTTTATTTAGGTAAGGTGATCTTGGATAACCAAGAGTATGAGATTCCTGTTTATGCTGGGGATGAATTAACGGAGATTTTATTGGGATCGGAGTGGTTGGAGTTTTTACCTTTAGTGGTGAATTTTCAAGTCGGTGTTTTGACTTTGGGATAGATTTTTTCTCACGCAGAGAGAAGAGTTATTTTTAATTTTGTGGTAAGTTGCGTAAATAATAGAATTTATCGTTTTTCCAGTCGTTGCCTTTTTCTCTTCCTAAGTAACCTGTTAATGGTGATGATAGTTCTATCAATAAATTATGAGCTATTTCATCTGTTAGTTTTGGGTTATGAGTTACATTATAATGAACACGAATTTCTGTAACTGTAACCTGTTGATGAGTTGTTGGTAAATTTTCGTGATTTTGTTCGGAGAGTTCTTTGACAGTTTTGATAATCTCGGAACGCAATTTTATTTCTTGTTCTATTTTATCTATATATTCGTTAATTTTATCATCAATTTGTCCCGGTTCTAAATATTCTTTTAATTCTAAAATAGCTCGATTTCTCAATCAGGATTTTTTTAGACCACTAAACTTTATACTTCACTAATACTTTCTGCATTAACTTCTTTATTTTTTAAATCATTAAAAATACTAAGTAATTTTTGATATAAATCATCATTTTTACCTCTTACACTTCCTACAAATTCAATTTTTCCACGCAAAGAATCTAGGAATGTTGGCACATCTTTTTCTGGTAAAACTGGTTTTTTTGCATATTTAGATTTATAAATTTCTACTACTTTTTCTAACCCATATTTTTCCCAAGAGTGAAGAGTACCATAAATATTACGTATATATTTACGATTAACATTGAGTGATTTATTAACTATCAAACCCGTAACTTCCTGTCTCTGTGTTCTATAAGCCAGTCTAACTTTTGCGTCATTTACTTCAAATCCATTTGTTTCTATAATTGACCGCACTTCTTTCCCTAAAACTACTTTAGGTAATCCTTTCTTATAACAGGCAACTAATTCAGGAGGTAACTCATCTCTAGTTATAGAAAATGTTATATCATCAGCATATCGTGTGTAAAATAAACCATATTTTTCAGCAAATCTTTGTAATTCACTATCCATTTTTGCACAAATAAGATTTGAAATAATTGGTGACGTTGGCGCTCCTTGAGGCAATTTATTATTAAAACAGCAAATTTGAGCTAATATAGTGGCAACTTGTTCGTTTAATCCGTAAGGTTTTCCAATAAATACACCTCTAACTCTACCAAAGTTAATCGCATCAAAAAAATCTTTGATATCTAGATTTAGAATAAATTTCTTCTTAGTATGAGCTTTAGCATTAGTAATTATACTTCGTTTAGCAGCGAATCCATGAACAGAGGCTCTAGGACGATAAACAGAATATAAAACTTGACTTAATTTCCTCTGAATAATTGCTAATGATGTATGAGGAGAATAGATAGTTCGAGAACCACCAGATTTTTTAGGAACTATAAAAGTTTTATATCGTGAATCTTCTGATTTTCTGTAAAGATAATAGTTTAAATCCCCAAAGGGAACTTCTAACAGTCTTGCAACATCTCGTGGAGATTTTAATTCTTTAAACTTTTCAGATAGTTTTTCGCAACTATCATATAGCAATACAGAATAGGAGATATTTTGACTCATAGCTGAACTACTAGCTTTATTAAATAATACCTGCTATGGACATTCACGCTTAATTAATCACGAGTCGCTCAGTAGAGCAAGTTGGTTACGTAAGGCTAACATGAAATACACCGTTGCAGTATCGTCAACGGAAATAAATGCCCATCAAGCAGGTATATTTTATATTCTAACATAATCTATACAGCATTTTTACATGTATTCAAAAAAAGAGGGTTGTGATTTTTTAGTAAGTTTTATTAATTCCTGTACCTCCTTGAAACATCTTGGAGTATGTTTTTTTCTTTTCATATTTTGCAGCCCTATAATTAGGAGCTTTTGAAAGAGCGGAGTTTAAAAAATAAAGAGACTCTTTGTAGTTACCTAATTCTCTCAGTGTAATACCTATTTGAGTTAAAATGGTATAATCATCAGGATTAATATCCAGTGCAGCTTTAAAAGCGTTAATAGCATCACTTTGTCTATCTGAGGAAAAAAGTATTTCTCCCAATTTTTTTAAATAGTGTTGATTATTATTATCTAGCTTTACACCATCATTAATAATCGCTAAAGCACTTTCGGAATCACCAAATTTTTCCTGTGCAGAAGCATAAGCAATTCGTATTTTAGGATTATTAGGTATTATGGTGAGCATCTTCTCATAAGTTTCTCTAACCATTTGTACGTCGGACATATATTCAGCTATTTTAGCCTTCTCTTTTAAAAGTAAAATATTTTTTGGGTCTCTCAAAAGTTTATTATCTATTTTTTCTAAATCTTTTCTTAAATGCTTTTGATAACGCATTTTAGACTCTTTGTTAATTTCTTCACCACTGAGTTTAAAGCAGCTTGATGCTTTTTTCATATAAACACTATCTTCCGCTGTTTTATACATCCAATATTCACGTTCTGAAGTTCTATATAGATCATCTTCTTCTACTCTTAAAGTATGTAATTGTACAACATATATATTCTCTATTTTTTGTTCTTCCATATCATAAATATCATGTATTTCAATATCATAATAAGTTGGAGAAATTACTGGATCTATATTCCTGAGTTTATCAGTTATATTTTTTTGAATTTCATCTTTTTGACTTCGATTAAGAGCAATACCTAAAATTGTTCCAGAATCATCTATACCTAAATAAATATCTCCTTCTACTGAGGCATTGAGAAATCCTATTATGTATTGCTCTGCATAATCTACGATTTTCTTAACAGGTTTTTGAGATTCAATTGACTTAAATTCAACATACTTTCCCTCTTCTCGATGAAAAATTTGTCCTTGGATAAATTTAGTTTCCTGTATCATATAAAATATGGAATCTACTCTAAGTTACGATCTGTTTAAAATATCTTCTGCTAGGGTCAATATTTTGACGCATTAGCAGCCCAAGTACCAACAATAGTCCCCTCAAATTTAAACTCACCACTACGCAAACCCGCACCCAACACTTCTAAACCTATTGGTGACACGAGAGTATAACCAGTCCGAGAAACATTAACCGCCCCCTGCATTTGCAAATCCTCTAAAATCTCCTTATAGTCGGCCATCTTTTGACCCTTAGCCACTATCCGCTTCGTCAATAAACCTTTTTTCACTTCCTGTTCATTTGCTCCCAAATCCCACAACGCCAGCAGCAAGCGAGTTTTAGCGTAACTCGCCTGTAAATCCTTGGTTTTTGAACTCATGATGATGTATGTTAAATAACTAAAATCATTATAATAATGATTGTTATTTTTATTTCACTACAGCCAAAATATTGTTTATTTTCTCGATATTGCTTATCAATCGCTCAATTTATCGACATAAAAAGCAATAGAGAATTTACGTAAGTTATAAATTAAGCAGTTACCCGACACTGAATATAAAAGTGTTATAATAGTTGTTTAAGCAATTACTCAATTTTTAATTGTCTGAATCAGGATGTCCATGATGAAAGGATTTTCAGGATTTTTATTTGGATGATACTGGATATGATTAGTAGATTTTAATTGTCTGAATCAGGATATCCAGGATGAAAGGATTTTCAGGATTTTTATTTTGATGATGCTGGATATGATTAGTAGATTTTAATTGTCTGAATCAGGATATCCAGGATGAAAGGATTTTCAGGATTTTTATTTGGATGATGCTGGATATGATTAGTAGATTTTAATTGTCTGAATCAGGATGTCCATGATGAAAGGATTTTCAGGATTTTTATTTGGATGATGCTGGATATGATTAGTAGATTTTAATTGTCTGAATCAGGATGTCCATGATGAAAGGATTTTCAGGATTTTTATTTTGATGTTGTTAGAGATGATTTGCAGATTGTAATAATATAGTATTTATCAAGAAATTTTTCAAAAGCGTTATATTGAAAGTAATATAATCATATTTTAACAATATTAAATATCTCCATCCTGTACATCCTCAAATCCTGGACATCCTGATTCAGACAAAATATTGAATATCGCTATCCTGTACATCCTCAAATCCTGGACATCCTGATTCAGACAAAATATTGAATATTGCTATCCTGAACATCCTCAAATCCTGAATATCCTGATTCAGACAAAATATTGAAAATCGCCATCCTGAACATCCTCAAATCCTGGACATCCTGATTCAGACAAAAATAGATTGAATATCTTCATCCTGTACATCCTAAAATCCTGGACATCCTGATTCAGACAATAAAATATTCAATATCTCCATCCTGTACATCCTAAAATCCTGGACATCCTGATTCAGACAAATTCCTACTATATCATCCCCACAATCTTCTCCCAGCTTTCCCACTTAATCTTTCATGGGTATCTGCTAACAAAGCCGGAATATTTAAATTTTCAGGACATTTAGGTAAACAATCTCCACATTCTGTACAACGATTTCCCTTCATTCCTGGAAACCAATGACCAGCATTTTCAAACATTCCATAACGATATTTGCCATAATCGTTCATATCATAAGCTACGGCTAAATTTCTCAGTCTTAAAACTTCGGGAATATTGATATTTTCAGGACAAGGTAAACAAGCATAACACTGACTACATTTATCAGTTTCTAAAACTTGATTTTGCAGATTTTCTAATCTTTCAAAAACAGTAATTTCATCTGTTGTTAACTCACCAATATTATCAGCAACTGCTAAAGGTGCAATTAATTCTTCTGGAGTTGCAGCACCTACACTCAATGTTGTAATGCGGTTATCGCTCAACAAAAACCGATAATTTAATTCTAAAGGTGTAAATGGTTGACACAGTTCTTTTAATTTATCAGGTGGTGTATAAAGTCTTCCTCCCTTATCAGCAGGAGAGATTATAAACACGCCCATATCTTTTTCCGTTGCTGCTTGAATAGCTGAAGCATGACGTTGGAAAAAATAATAATAATGGAGGTTAACAAATTCAAAATAATCTGTATTAATTGCTGCCAAAATTATCTCTAAAGCACCATGTGTAGAAAATCCAATATGCTTAACTCTGCCATCATTTACGGCTTCTTGTACAGCTTGCATACAACCGTTTTTAGATTGTACCCATTCCAGATGTTCTTTAGTATTTAAACCATGTATACCCAAACAATCTAAATAATCTAAATTTAAACGTTTTAAAGATTCATCAATATACCGACGCATGGAGTCAGCATCAGCACAGGGGGGAATTTTGGTGGTGATATATAACTGATTTCGTGGTATGGATAAACCAGCTTTTATTGCTGCACCTAAATATTCTTCACTTTTGCCATAACCTCTAGCTGTTTCTATGTGATTAATGCCTAAAGATAAAGCTTTTTTAATAGTTTTATGGGCGTTTTCTGGGTTAGCTAAATAACGCATTGTTCCCAAAGAAAAAACCGATAAGTGTAAATTAGTTTTACCAAAACGTCGATATTGCATAACTGGTAATGGGTAATGGGTAATTGGTAATTGGTAATTGGTAATTGGTGATTGGTAAAAACTCTTAACTGTCACCTGTCACCTGTCACCTGTACCCAGTCCCCAATCCCCAGTCCCCTATTTAATCGTCACCATTACCAAATCGCTTGATCAAGTCTTCAGGACGAAGATTAGAAATAAATTCGCGGAAGGCTTGTTGTTCAGCTTCATCAGCATCACGATCTACTGGTATTGAGGCATCGGCTACTACTTCTTCCATGACCCAAATAGGGGTATTTGTACGCAAAGCAATAGCGATCGCATCACTAGGACGAGAATCAATTTCTTTTTTTACCTCGCCATGTTGAACAATCAAAGCTGCGTAGAATGTATCCTTTTGCAAAGAATGAATAATCACCTTTTCTAAGGTCATATTCCACGCTTCCAAGATATTCACCATCAGGTCATGGGTTAAAGGTCTAGGTGGTTTCTGATGCTCCATAGCACCCATAATAGCTCTCGCTTGTTCCTGACCTATATAAATTGGTAAAGCCCGACGATCTGAACTATCTTTCAGGAGTACAATCGGACTGCGGGTTATGGCATCTAATGCTATACCAGCGACTTTCATTTCAATCATTGGCTAACCCTCAAAAATCCTTTAATCGCTTGAGTGCTATGTGGCAAATAATACCTTTGAACAGGTTTATTTGGGACAGAAGTAAACATAGGGCTGTTCTTCTCTATAATTGCTTCTATTAAACTCTGAACTTGTAGTGAACACCAGATTATGTCAAATTCACTAAATAGAAAAGTTTTCGGTGAAGACTGGAAAAAGGGTTTAAGGAAGACATTTCTAAGTTTTTGGGCTTATCAAAAGATATTTAGGTAAATAGTGACTTTTTTGTGATCAAAGATTCACTTTGGTCTGTCTAAATAACTTTTGAGTGTCAATCACAAAAGCTGACTCCCCATACACTACACTCGAAACCTTAACTAAACAGATAACTTTATCATCTACTAAAATTGCTCTCCGAATATAATAAGCATCTTATCCAAGTATGCCTTGAGATTGATGTGAATGTGTGACTGTTCATCTACCAAAAAAAACAGTTTATAAATTATCTGCAAAGGTTTTACATTTTTGGTCGTAATTATCAGTTAATTTCAGCCAAAATTAAGCAATAAATAAAGTTAGCTTGGCAGAAAAACCGTGTTTACAGGATTAATTCAAGGATTAGGAACAATCAAACCCCTATCGAAGGATTGTTGGCAGATAAATTTTATCAGCCACTCGGATGCAATTATGCAGGATTTAACTTATGGTGACAGTGTAGCGGTAGATGGGGTATGTTTGACAGTCGAAGAAATTTTAAAAGATGGCTTTATCGCCACCGCTTCGCCAGAAACCCTGCGACGTACAACTTTAGGTAGAGAAGAAACCCAAGCCAGATATGTCAACCTAGAAACATCGCTGCGAGTGGGTGGAAAAGTCGGCGGCCATTTTGTTATGGGTCATGTAGATGGGATTGGTCAATTAATCTCAGCAGCACAAACAGCTACTTCTTGGGAAATGACCTTTGCTGCACCGGATGCGATCGCTCGCTATATCGTCCCTAAAGGTAGCATCGCCATCAATGGTATTAGCCTCACTGTAGCCACATATCAACCCGAACACTCCCAGTTTACAACAGCAGTCATTCCCCTCACATACTCCGAGACAAATCTCAGCCATTTAGTCCCTGGTAGTTGGGTGAACCTAGAAGCAGATATCTTGGGTAAATATGTCGAAAAATTCCTTTATCCTAGCAACCAACACCATCAAGATCCAGATCAAGCTGAATTAGATGTAATTACACCCGCATTCTTAACAGAACACGGGTATTTATAAGAGGCAGGAGGCAGGAGTCAGGAGTCAGGAGTCAGGAGTCAGGAGTCAGGAGTCAGGAGTCAGGAGTCAGGAGTCAGGAGTCAGGAGGATAAGAAGAAAATATTTCCCTCTACTCCCCTGCTCCCTGCTCCCTGCTCCTTTTCTTCTTCTCTGTCACCTGTCACCTGTCACCTGTCACCCTAACGTGCTTGCGCTGTCCTTGTGTTTTGTACCAAATTGCTGAGGCCAGCTTGTAGTTGTACACCAGGGTCAACAGCAACCCAACCGTTTTGGGTCAGGTGACGAACTTCAAAGTGCAGGTGGGGACCTGTCGAATTGCCAGTGCTACCGACTCGGCCAATTACAGTTCCTGGTTCAACCAACTGACCAGGACTGACAAAAATTTCCGACATATGCCCGTAGAGGGTTTGTTGAGCAGAACTGTGATTAATAGTTACTGCTAAACCATAACCACCCATCCAGTTAGCAGTCTCCACTTGACCTTTAGCCGCTGCCAAAATTGGTGTCCCTGTGGGCGCACCCAAGTCTGTACCAGCGTGGAAACGTCTATCCCCGGTAATGGGATGAACCCGCCAACCAAATACAGAAGTAATAGGTGCAGCAAAAGACAAGGGGAACATCATTCCCGACCCGCTACGGTAAGCGAAGGTGTTGCTATAAGGTATTTGTGGCAAAACCGATGCCAGGGCAAAATCATAGGCAACAGTGCTGACACGGGGTGCCACATTATCCTCCGCCATTGGTGGTGGTAAAGTACCAAAACTGGGGGCGATAGGTGTCGCACTCACTGTTGTAGTCGGTGAAAATTCGCTGGGATTAGGAATAAACCGATTAGGGCGGTATGCAGCTTTTGTATGACTGCTAGAACCAATGTTGGTATTACCCCAACTAGTATTATTATTCACAGCACTAGCAACAGTCTTAACCACACTTGGAGTTGCTGTTTTGGACTCAGCCGCTACTCTCTCTAATCTGGATGCTTTTTCCAAACTAGCAGTTTCGCTTTTTTGAATCCAACTCGGTGCTGTTTTCTTGGGAGAATTAGCCACAGCAGGAGCATCAGTAGCTTTTCTACCGCAAGCACCACCAGCAATTTCTTTTTGTGAGAAAACTGCTTGACAGCCACCAGCACGTTCTGTAACGACTACAGAACTGGGAGGTTCATACTTACCAGTTGGTGTATTGTTGTAATCTGTAGGGTCAACTAAGGCATTATTGTAATCTTTGTTTTTCCCTGCGGTTGTCCTGCTACCAGTATCATTGGAGTTATTCGCTGGTTGAGACACTTCTGAAGGTTTTTCAGGTGCTGAATTAGCAGGAGTTTCTACTTTGGGTTCAGAAGTTCTCTCTGTGACTTTAGATTCAGAATTCTCTACTTTGGGTTTAGAAGTTCTGACAGTAACTTTAGGTTCAGAATTCTCTACTTTAGGTTTGGAGATAATCACAGTTACAGCACGTTCAGAATTTTCCACTTTGGGTTTGGAAGTTCTGACTGGTTCTGCTGATTGAGAAACTTCTTCTCGATTGAGTCTCTTTTTTAGTCTGACTCGTCTTTGGGCAAAATCTGGCTGTGATGGTGTAGCTTCAGTAGCAGTCTCTTTTTTGGCTGTATTTTGAACAACTATTGGCTGGGAATTCTCAATAGTGGGAACAATGTTATCTACTGATGATTCCGTTTGAGCAAATACAAAGCCACCACTAAGGAGGCTAAAACTACTCAACCAACCAAGGCTCTGTGCTGATAATGTAGACGCAAAGCGTCTTTTTATTAAACCTTGAGTCCGCAAATCATCCAAGCGGTTATGGGCAGATTTATGGCGCTGCGTCATTTGTTCTCTCAGTTGTGTGTAATTTGTAATTAAGTCTAAAAAAGTTAAACAGAAGATTTACAGTAGCCCAAACTGATTGTACCGGGTTCGACAGAAATTTCTGGTGTTATCAGTTCCTTCGTATCATATCCAGCCATTCTTAAGCGGAGATTGCCTTCGGGTGATACCCCGATTATGGTTCCTAAAAGATTATTCACATACACTTCATCACCCATGTTTATCAGTAAATCAATATAACGAGACAACAGTATGCCTATTCCTTCGATGTTCAAACACTCTAGACCGGATTCTATTCCTAGTAAAACTGTGGCTGTGAGCATTTCTAGGTTAGGAATAGGCTGAAAATCCTGGGACTCTTGCCACAATTTTAGATTGATACCTGTTTCGGGTACTGGGTTAGCCCAGTTAATACCAACACCAATCACTGCTTGGGTAATTTGTCCTTTGTGGATTTTAGTTTCAGTTAAAATGCCACCTAGTTTGCGGCCATCCAATACTAAATCATTCGGCCATTTTATCCCTACACTCACATTACACTTTTGTAATTGTGACGCAATTCCCCAAGCACTGGCTAAGGTTAATTGGTAGCTTTTAGTAGCTTCTAGTTTAGGAGTGATGGCCACCGACAGATATAGACCACCAGTAGGAGATAACCACTGTCTTCCCCATTGTCCCTTACCTGCGGTTTGTTGGGTGGCAATAACGACAGTTCCTGATTTTTTTCCTTGGTTAAGCAGATTCCACGCAGTTTGATTAGTTGAGGTTAAGCTGTCAAAAATATGTAGAGAAAATGGTAAATATGGATATTCTCGCCCTGCTTTGAGGACATTTACCACGAGTTGTTGATCAAATTCCACAGCCGTTCCCCTAAATGCGGTTGTTCAAGTTAACATTGATTGGCGGTTTTCAATTTTTTGTTGAGGTTAGGTGAAAGATGCACACTTGGCATTGGCACAATTGGGAAGGTCTACCTTACCTTACTTGTAATCTCTTAGAAGTTTGGCCTCACGGTTTTTTTACACAACAGTTTTGGCCACGTCTACCGCACGAGTTGACAAAGGTTTTGCAACCAGAGGCTTTAGCTTATCGTTTAAAACAGGTGCATGGCAATACTGTTTTAACTCCCCAGGAGGTAGATAAGCATTTACTAAATAGTGATGATGATTTGGCTTTGGCAGATGGTTTGATGAGTGAGCGACCTTTACAAGCGATTTGGGTAGCAAGTGCCGATTGTACACCTGTGCTGATTGGTGATGTTGAAATCGGTCAGGTAGCAGCTTTACACGCAGGGTGGAGGGGTACAGCAGCAAAGATTGTCCCGCAAGCTATTAATAGAATGCAGTCCCAAGGCAGCAAGCTGGAAAATTTGCGAATTGCTATGGGTCCAGCGATAGCCGGAGAAGTTTACCAAGTTTCCGTGGAAGTGGCTGCGGAAATTGGAAGCACTATTATACCATATAATGAGTCAGAAAAAATAGTTAATGCTTTACACGATTTACCTGATTCGCCTTTATTTGCAGATCCAGAACCAGGCAAGGTACGTTTAGATGTGCGTCGGGTGAATGCTTTACAGTTGGAAAAATTGGGAATTGGTGCAGAACAAATTGCGATCGCACCCTATTGTACTTATCAAACTCCTGAACATTTCTTCTCTTACCGTCGGGAAAAGGAGAAAAAAGTACAATGGTCAGGAATTGTGAGTTTATCTTAATATAATCAAATAACAAGTATCAGGGTTAAAAATTTTTTGTTTCTGAGTTTTATTAATACCTAAGATAGATTGACAGATTGGCGTTAGCCGTGCTTTAACACTACGGTTAATGTTCCAATTGCTATATCTGATTGCCATTGATATAGCAGTCCTATTTGATCGTTGAACAAATTACATACACATCTACCCTATTTTTTGCTTCAACGAATAAATTTACAAATCAAATTTGGATGACTATATTTTGTTCAATATGCTACCTTGTTTTATGAAGTAGCATTAACATTCCTATTTAATTGGTAGGTGAAAATTTGAGTCGGGTAAGCAATTTCTACCTGAGAATACTTGATTTTTTACAAATTATGGTGGGTAGCACTAGTTATTTTGGTAGGAGAAAATGCGGTACAAAAAAGTTGAAGAAATGCCAACTCAAGTATTTACAACTCTGGCAAAATCTCAGCCTAAAATTCCGATTAAATTGAAGTTTATAATAGCAGTAATTATATCATTAATACTTGTCATGGGGGCTGGGGTATGGAATTTAAATAGAATCCAAGAAAAATCCTTTGAAAAAGAAGCTCGGAATCGTAGTGAATTAGTATTAAATTTTGGTCAAGCTAGTCGTAATTATGTGATTAAAAAACTAGCTCCAGCAGTAGAAAAACATACAAAAGAAATGATTTTTGAAGCTAAATCTAATGCTTTCGCTACCCGAAGTATTTTTGAGCTTTTTAATGAACAAATGCCTGAATATATTTATAAACAACCTGCATTAAATCCCATGAATCCTGTTGATAAAGCAGATGCTTTTGAAGCAGAAATAATTGATGATTTTCAGGTTAATCAAAATAAACAGGAAAAAAATGGATATAGAACAAATAAAAATGCAGAATTTTTTTATGTAGCACAACCAATTAAAATGGAAACTAGCTGCTTACAATGTCATGGTAGACCAGAGGATGCACCTCAATCAATTAGAGATAACTATGGGACAAGTAACGGTTTTAATTGGCCTGTTGGAGATATTGTCAGTGCGCTGATGATTTATGTTCCGACCAAAGATTTACGTGCTAATCAAGCCTCTATGATTAACACGGTTTTATATACATTTATCGGGTTAAGCATAGTATTAATTAGTCTGATATATATTCTGTTTGATAAATTAGTAGGTAAGAGAATTTATCAAGTTTCTCAGGCTATGAATCAAACTGGATTAACTCCTGGAGTAACAATCAAGATTGATGATCAGGGAAGTGATGAACTAGCGAGAATGGCGAAGATATTTAATATTATGGCTGATTCTCTTGATGATGCTTACTGTAATTTAGAACAGAAAGTAGCGGTAAGAACTTCAGAATTAGAACAGACGTTACAAGAATTAAAAATTGCCCAAACACAATTAATTCAAACTGAAAAAATGTCTAGTTTAGGACAGCTAGTAGCGGGTATTGCCCATGAAATTAATAATCCTCTCAGCTTTATTAATGGAAATATTGATCATGCGGAACAGTATATTCATGATTTATTAAAACTTGTAGATCTTTTTCAACAGACCTATCCTCATAAAGATTCTAATATTCAAAAATATCTTCAGGAAATTGATTTTGATTTTCTTTCTGAAGATTTGCCTAAGTTATGGAATTCGATGAAAATAGGGAGTAATCGCATCACCCAAATAGTCATAACTTTAAGAAACTTTTCTCGCTTAGACCAAGCAGAAATGAAGTCTGTTAATCTTCATGAAGGAATTGATAGCACTTTAGTAATTTTGCAGCATCGTTTAAAAGCTAACTCAGATCATCCAGAAATTGTCTTAACTAAAAAATATGGTAATTTGCCTCTAGTTGAATGTTATCCGGGACAACTCAATCAAGTATTTATGAATTTGCTTAGTAATGCCATAGATGCTGTTGTGTCTCAGTTTGAAAACAATATGACCAATTATGTAACAGGAGCAAATTTTCAGCCTCAAATTTTAATTCACACGAAAATTGTCAATTCTAATTCTGTAATAGTTAAAATTTCCGATAATGGTGCTGGTATAAATGAACAGGTAAAATCACAAATATTTGATCCCTTTTTTACAACCAAACCCATTGGTAAAGGAACAGGTTTAGGATTATCTATTAGTTATAAAATTGTCGTGGAAAGACATCAAGGATTGATTTGGTGTGAATCAGAATTAGGAAAAGGGACAACATTTTGTCTTCAGATTCCAGTTAGACAACTAGTAGAAGCGAAGCATTCGGGTAATTAACTATCGGTTTTTGCCAAAGGCTATTTTCCAAATGCTGATGCTTCCAGCACGCTGACACAAACACCCGTACAGGAATCAGACTGTTTGAGAAATTGGTTAATTACATTAACAAATATCATTTTAGCAAAAGCTCATATCATCACTGATAATATATCTAATATATCTATGCTTTATCATCCTCCACTATGACTATAACCAGCGATAGCGAAACGCTCCGAAGAAATCGCCAAATGTCCTTAGATGACTTTCTCAAGTTACCAGAAACTGAGCCAGCATCAGAATTTATCAACGGGGAAATAACACAAAAACCTATGCCACAGGGTGAACACAGCTTACTTCAGGCTAATTTAATTGAAGTTATCAACGCCAAAGCTAGAACTCAAAAAATTGCTTATGCCTTCCCAGAACTACGTTGTACTTTCGGTGGTGACACTATTGTACCTGATATAGCGGTGTTCCGTTGGGAAAGAATTCCCAAAACTGCATCAGGAAAAATCAGCAACCGGTTTGAAATTCATCCTGACTGGGTAATTGAAATTCTTTCCCCAGACCAACAACAGAAAAAAGTGCTAACTAAATTATTACATTGTTCCCGCAATGGCACAGAATTAGGATGGTTGATGAATCCAGAAGAAGAAAGTGTATTAGCTGTATTTCCTGGGCAAAAAATCGAATTATATGAAAGTGATGATAAATTACCCATAATTGAAGGTATTAATTTAGAATTGACAGTTTCCGAAGTTTTTAGTTGGTTGAATTTTGATTAAAAAAAAGAAACACAGAAGCAATTCTCCGCGAACCTCCGCGTTACCTCCGTGTTCCTCTGCGTTTCAAAAACTTTAAACTAAAAGCGTTTGCAGTAAAGGTTTATCAGCATCTAACTTACCAGTCCGCAACCATTCATCCATTTCATTTGGTGCTTGGGCTTGAGTTAACTTTTCTCGTAAATAACCACCTTCGAGAATTTCTTTTTGCAGTAGTTCCTGGGCAATCTCTTCTAGTAAATCGCGGTTATTTTGCAGGATACTTAATGCAATATGGTGAGCATTATCAACTATTTCCTTCACTTCCCGGTCAATTTCTTGCGTCATTTGGGGACTAATTGAACGTCGAGGATTGCCATAACCTTCGATGAACTGCTGTTGGACTTTTTCAAAAGCAACAGGGCCAAGTTTATCGCTCATGCCATAAATTGTAATGGCTCGTTCTGCTAAATCTGTGGCTTTTTGAATATCGTCAGAAGCACCAGTAGAAACTTTACCAAAAACTATTTCTTCGGAAGAACGTCCACCTAATAAAGTGGCAATGCGTCCACGAATTTCATCTTCTACCATTAAGAAACGGTCTTCTTCTGGCATTTGAATGGTATAACCCAATGCACCTACACCACGAGGAACAACAGAAATTTTTTCAACTTTACCCGCACCAGGCATTAATGCACCGATGATAGCGTGTCCGACTTCGTGATAAGCAACGGTTTTTTTCTCGATTTCATTTAACACACGAGAACGTTTTTCTAAACCTGCTATTAAACGTTCAATGGCTTCATTAAAATCTGCCATGAGTACCGCTTGACGATTATTTCTTGCTGCTAATAATGCAGCTTCATTGACTAAGTTGGCTAAATCTGCACCAGCAAAACCAGGTGTGCGAGTGGCAATAATTCCTAAATCCACATCTTCTGCTAGTTTGACATTTCTAGCGTGGACTTTGAGAATTGCTTCTCGACCGATTTTATCTGGTCTATCTACCACAATTTGACGGTCAAAACGTCCGGGACGACGTAATGCGGGATCGAGAACTTCGGGACGGTTAGTAGCAGCGATGATAATTACACCGGTGTTGGCATCAAAACCATCCATTTCTGTTAGTAATTGGTTGAGGGTTTGTTCCCGTTCGTCGTTACCACCGACAAAACCACCTGCACCACCGCGAGATTTACCCAAAGCGTCTAATTCATCAATGAAGACGATACAGGGTGCTTGTTGTTTGGCTTGTTCAAATAAGTCGCGGACTCGTGCTGCACCGACACCAACGAATAATTCGATAAATTCAGACCCGGAGATACTGAAGAAGGGAACACCAGCTTCACCTGCGATCGCTTTTGCTAGTAATGTTTTACCAGTACCAGGAGGGCCAACTAACAATACTCCTTTGGGAATTTTCGCTCCTAAGTTGGTGTATTTGGTCGCATTTTTGAGAAAATCAACGATTTCTTCTAATTCGGCTTTAGCTTCATCTACACCAGCTACATCCAGGAATTTTACCCCGGTGCTACCTTCAGAATAAATCCGTGCTTTGCTTTTACCTACTGTTAACGCAGCGGGTCCACCACCTTGACGATTCATTAAAAATGCCCAAATTCCAAAGAAAATTAACGGGGGTGCAACCCAACTCAATACAGTGCCAATCCAAGCATTTTCGTTTGGTGGTGGTGCAGCAAATTCTACATTATTGTCACGGAGAATTTTTGGTAAATCTAAGTCAATGGCTACAGGTGTGGTTCTAAATACCTGTTCCACGGTCTTACCTTCTGGTGTTTGGGTTGTGATTGCATATTCAATGCGATCGCTCCCCACAACAGCTTTATCCACTTTACCCGCTTCTACCTGAGCAATAAAATCGCTATAAGGAACTTGCTGTAAACGTTGTCCAAAAAAACTAGGAACTATCAAGTTCAACAACAACAACAAACTCAGTAAAATTAAAAAACTACCACCAAACTGCCGAATCTTCGGCGTTTTCATCTGGTTCTTATTATTAGTTTCTACAGGCATGATGATTTACCTCAATAAAATTTAGTAATGGATAATGGGTGATGCAATGAAAGGATTTTGGATTTTGGATTTTATGTAACCAAATACAATCTAAAATCTAAAATTTTCTGTCCTATTCCCTCTTATACTCACTGTCACCTGTCACCTGTCACCTGTTCTCTGTCACCTATTCTCAACTTAATAACAAAGCAAATAATCCACACAAAGCAATCCCATCAAACACACCCGCACCCCCAATACTCAATACCCCCGCACTCATCCCTTGAATATCTTTGAGATGTAATAAATCAGCACCAATGAGAGTACCAAGAACACCACCAGCAAAGGCTACAGGTGCAGCATGAGGTGAAGCTATTAGCATTGCAGATACAGCCGCAGTCAAAGGTGCAAGTAACGGATTCATCTGAATACCAATCCCTGGTACTACTCGTGCGGCAAAGTAGCTGACAATGGAGACAATGGCAGTAACTAACACAATTGCCAACCCATTTCCATGGGAAAATTGGTATAATGCCAAAGCCACAGGTATTAATCCCCCACCAATATTCAGAGCTATTACGGTGGAACGCTGCACTTTACTTAATGGAATACCCCAAAATTCTCTTAACCACAGTGCTGCAAATTCATCCGCTAATTGGACGGGAGTTTCTTGACGGTAGAGAGGAATATTGATAGTGCTGGTAATAATTACTAGCAACAACAATAAAAAAGCAATACTAGGCGAAAAACCTAACTTTGCCACTGCAATTTCCACCACATCTACTGCGACAGCAAACCAAATAAATGGCAGCAACAGTAACAAAGCCAGAAATAAAAGTAATGAAACTGGTAAATAGATCATGGGGATAAGAAAATAGAAAGACAATGACTTTGGAACTAGCACAAATCCAGCCCTGGGAAAATTTCCAAGTAACTAGAAAATGCGGTTATTCCCCCATTTTCAAGAAATTAATTTTGTGTATGTTTACAGGTGCAGATGTGGTCAAGTAAAGTTTTGTATCTGATATCCATTGTAGATACTAGACAGAAAAGTCTAAATTCGTGTATACCCCACCAAAAAAATGTGTAAAGCCGTACTTTTATGAAAAATCAACTATTTCTCTTGATTAAACTACTTCTGCTGTCAACTCTAATCTCGGTTTTGATCAAGTATGTCGGTCCAATGTTTTTGATTCCAGGAACGTCAACAAACGCTCTCATTCTAGTTATGTTACCTACTATAATTATGATAACTGTCCTACTTTCGAGAATTCCAGCACAGAAACAAAATTAACGAAATATATCTGCTGGAAGCCCTAAAAATCAGCTAACCTATCTGCATAGCTAGAAAATTTCGTCTCACCAAGCTTTGGGAGTCAGTCAGTGAAACTTGGCCAATGGATCGGTTTAATCGCCTTAGTTCTATCGTTATATATATTGTGGCAACTGCGAGAAGTGCTACTACTGATATTTGCTGCTGTTGTCTTAGCAACTACCTTAAATCGGTTAGCACGTAGTTTCCAAAGCTTGGGGATGAAACGTGGATTAGCTGTTTTTTTGTCAGTGACTATCTTTTTCGCTGGTGTGATCGGCTTTTTCTGGTTGATTGTTCCACCTTTTACCCAGCAATTTCAAGAACTCACCTTACGAGTTCCCCAAGGTTTTGAACGCATTAATATTTGGATTGACGAACAAAGAACTCACATTCCTGAGCCATTAGCACCATTTATACCGGATCTTAACGGCTTGATTGCAGAAGCACAACCTTTATTTAATCGTGTATTAGGAAACTCTTTTGCTTTTGTTTCTGGATCTTTAGTAATAGTCCTCAATATTTTATTAGTCCTAGTTTTGACGGGGATGTTTTTAGCTAATCCTAATGCTTATCGAAAAGTATTTGTGCGGCTATTTCCGTCATTTTATCGACGCAGAGTAGAGGGAATTTTAAGTCAGTGTGAAGTTTCCTTAGAAAGATGGGTAACAGGGGCTTTTATTGCTGTATTGGTAGTAGGTTTGCTGAGTTTGATTGGCTTGTCAATCTTGGGTGTCAAGGCAGCTTTAGCACTGGGAGTTTTGGCAGGATTCATGAATTTAATTCCCAACTTAGGACCAACAATGAGTGTAGTTCCAGCCATGGCGATCGCACTCTTAGATTCTCCCTGGAAACCTATTTTTGTCTTGATTCTCTACTTTTTCATTCAGCAAACGGAAAGTAATTTCATCACACCTGTAGTCATGGCACATCAGGTATCTTTACTACCAGCAGTCACCTTAATTTCTCAATTATTTTTTGTTACCTTCTTTGGCTTTTTAGGGTTATTTTTGGCATTACCTCTAACTGTTGTCGCCAAAATTTGGGTACAAGAAGTCTTAGTTAAAGATGTATTAGACCAATGGGTGTGTAATCATCAACAAGATACTGAATTGGTCATGATTCCAGAATCTGCTGGTAATAGTCATGTAGAGGAAGTGAATGCGATCGCCACGGATGAAGAAGAATAACAACTCATATACCCCTCACTCACCATAGAAAGCCTTACTCAGAGCGAATTCAGGGATGCAAACTTGACAACTTGCCCACTCATGTATTATTCTGTAATCTACAATAATACAAAATTATATATGAGGAGCATCTAAAATTGAAATTAAATCAAGTCATAGCAGTTCTCCAAACCGTTAAAGCTAACGCCACCAAAGCCAAAACAGCTATTTATCAACTAATTCAAAAAACCCCCATGTTTCAGGGGATTTCCCGCACATTTGCACCAGTAGCTGAAGATGGCTATGTTTATCCTCCAGAAAACCAAACATTGCAAATGAAAGCAGAAGACTTGCTCAGTCAATATGAACAAGCTTGTGCAGAATTGTTTAACTTGTGTGCTACCCAAGATTGGGCTAATGCTCAAGCCAAAGCAGATATAGTAGTTGATGGAACTACAATTTTAAGAGAAGTTCCTGTTTCCTATTTGCTATTTTTAGAAAAGCAATTAGTTGACATCAAAACCTTTATTTCCACATTACCAGTTTTGGATAATAGTGATTTTTGGGTTTATGATCAACAGCAAGAATGCTTTGCGACAGAACCAAAATTAACCACCAAAACCAAAAGAATAGTTAAACCTGTGGTGCTGTATGAAGCAACGAAAGAACACCCTGCACAGGTAAAAGAATCCTCGGAAGATGTACCAGAAGGAACTTGGCGAACAGTGAAGTTTTCCGGGGCGATTTCCCAAGCTAGACAAAATGAATTATTGCGGAGAGTAGACCGACTCATGCAAGAAGTAATTTTTGCCAGAGAACAGGCTAACAGTTTAGAAGTCACCCAACAAAATCAAGTTGCTAGATCAATTTTTGGCTACTTGTTTGCACCATCAAATTTCAGGTAGAATAGATTTGGAGCGCAAATTTAGTTTCAGTGTCTATAGGAGAATTTGTAGGTTCGAGTCCTACTCCCTCGAATTAATTTCACCGGGGGATAGCCAAATGGGAAAGGCGCTCCTGACACAGTTAGTATCAAAATTAAGATTTAGATTATTGCTCCAAGCTCAATTTCAAACTTCACCGTCTGCTTCAAACCCTGTAAATTAATGTTTGCGGGACACAAGTTCAAATCTTGTCCGGGGATTTTCAATTCATTCCCCGGTAGTTTAGCGGTAAAACACCACGATTTAAAGAATAAATTTGCAGGAACTGGAAATTAATTTAAGCGGAAGTCGTGAAACACAACACTGAAAATTGATAACTTTCAGTTACCACCCCCAGGTAGGGATATTACCTGGGGGATTTTAAATTTAATTCAGCTTTTTCAGAACGTTTGGCGATATACTGCTCAATAGTTAAATAATCTTCTGTATCATATTCATTTCGAGCCTCTTCTATCTCTGATTGAACAGTGGGATATTGTTCTAATAAATCTTCTTCATCTTGGTCAATTTCTTCTTGGGTCATGGAATTATTCTAGAATGTGATCGAACTTATTATTTTATATATCTAGTATAAACCAATTCACCTAAAATTTTATTAGAGCAAGTTGTCTCTCAATGTAGATATGATCGCAATATCACCCGATAATTAAAAGGTCAATCCGCTACTTTAAAAATGCGAACTATTGCGGAAATTAACGAAAAAATCAACCAGAAACGCGCCGTAGTGTGGACGGTTGAAGAATTAAAAACACGAGTAGCAGAAATCGGTATCACCAAAGCTGCTAAAGAAGTTGATGTCATTACCACCGGCACTTTTGAACCAATGGAGTCAAGCGGTGCAATTATTAATCTCGGACACACAGACCCACCCATCAAAATCCGCCGTTGCTGGATAGACGGAGTACCAGCTTACTCTGGTTTTGGTGCGGTAGATTTATATTTGGGTGCTAGTTGTGCGGTAGAAGCGATGGACGGGGAAGAACTGCGAGAACGTGGTGGTGGCCATGTCATCCAAGATTTAATTGCAGGTAAACCTGTACACATACGCGCATTAGGACAAGTTACCGATTGTTACCCAAGGGCAACATTTGAAACCACCGTCACCCGTGAAACTATCAATCAGTTTTATTTATTTAATCCGCGCAACCTTTATCAAAATTTTATTATTGGCGTAAATGGAGGCGATCGCCCACTTCACACTTATTTGGGTCCCCTCCAACCGCGTTTAGGCAATGCCGTATACTCAAACCCTGGCGCAATTTCCCCACTACTCAATGATCCCGATTTGCAACTTGTGGGGATTGGGACGCGAATATTTTTAGGTGGTGGAATAGGTTATGTGGCTTGGGAAGGCACCCAGCACTTCCCCTTACAAAAGCGATTAGCTAATCGTACACCCATTGGTCCATCAGCCACTTTAGCCCTCATTGGTGATGCCAAACAAATGGATGTTCGTTGGGTGCGGGGTTGTTACTTCAAAAGTTACGGACCTTCTTTAATGTTGGGAGTAGGCGTTCCACTTCCCGTATTAAATGAAACAGTAATTGAACGCTGCGCCGTACAAGATAAAGACTTAGTAGCACCAATAGTAGACTTTTCCATTCCCCGTCGTGTTCGTCCCACCTTTGGTTTAGTGAGTTACGCTCAACTCAAATCAGGAAAAATCACCATAGAGGGTAAAGCGGTGCGAGTTGCGCCTCTAGCCAGTATGTTTCTCTCACGGCAAGTTGCCGATACATTAAAACAATGGATAGAAGCAGGCACATTTACCCTCACAGAGCCAGTTTCACCCATTCCCATGGATCGAGCTTTTTTACCCCAAGACCGTTGGACGGACTTTTAATTTTGGTAATGGGTAATGGGTAATGGGTAATGGGTGATTGGACATCAGGAAAATTACTTCCCCATCTTCCCCATCTTCCCCAGTCCTCATTACCTACTCTTCAGCGGGTTTAGGCTTCTTAACTGGCTTAGGTGCTGGCGGTTTAGTTACAGGTTTAGACACCGCAGAAGGTTCACCACCTATTTTCTTCACCGGACGTGGAGTTTCTCCATTATTGCGTCTGGGGGGGAATGGTCTTCTACCGGGTCCACCACCTGGACGGGAACCGCTTCTAGCAAATGGCGGTTTACGTTTTTTAGGCAAATCAGCGATCGCTTCCGCATTTTCTATTGCTAATGCATCAGCATCTCGCTTGACCTTGAAATCCCAAAACTTGCCCACCGCTTTAGTAGCCAGCACACCTTGGAGTTTCAACTTAAAATACTTAGGTTTGTCAGTTGGTTTACGCGGAGCTTGCTTAATCTTAACTACCAAACTCCTAGTTTCAAAAGATTGGTAAACTACCTCACCGCGCACGGAAAATTCCCCATCAGGAATTTCTGATGAGGGTTTTGGTGTTTCGGCAATTTCCTCTTTAGCTGGCTTTTGGCGACTAGATTTTTTAGTAGAACCATTTTCTGGCCTCTCTAAAACTTGTGAAGCCAAATCTGTACCATCCTCTTCTTGGGAAGTTTTAGCCAGATTTTCCGGCTCCCAAACCCCCACAATTTGGATGTGCAGAGAGTCATTTTCTTGTCTAGTGCGGGGATAAACTACCCACAGATGTTCTTTTTCCAAATCGAGGTGATTCTTGACTAAACTCATAATCCGACCTAAAAGGACGGCATTGAGTTCTACACCATCAGCAGTTACCAAGCTTCCTTGGGTAAACTGATCACTGGTGGCACAATAGCGACCCCTGACTAAGCCAATGGCTCGATACTGCATTGGTTCACTGGGAGGTGGAATCGGTTGTTGCCGATTGACTACATTCCCATTGCTATCAGTATCGCCAAGGTTAGCAAGTGAGTTATCAGGTTTTGAAGACTTAATAACTAAGTCAATTTTAGCTGGGGCCTGGTTAGAGGCAGTAGAACTTGAAGATTCAGGAGACGGCATCAGGTCGGAATTCATAAAAACTCCTTGCGGCGGAGACACATCCCATTGTGGGATTTAATAAAGGCATCTGGAAAGAGCGTTGGCTCGGCTGATGATAAAAGTATATTTCCTTTTAATCTAGCCATCCTAAAGCGCCCAGTTCGAGCAGAAAGGCGCGAAATTTTGCATTTAGAGACTAAATGTGTAATTTAGCGCCTTGACACTAGTTTCGGAAGCATAGCATAGCTACAATTCTGAATGCTCCTCCTAAAGTCATCACTTACTTTAGCAGTGTAGATAGTTATTTGTTATAAAATTCACAGTGAAATAACCGTATTCCGCAAAGTTTTGGAAAAACTTAACTTTGCGATTTGTGTAAATATTAATTTCGTTCAAATTCACCATAAGGAAAAAAATTGTGTCTCAACCCCGTAATCGGTGGATCATTCAAATCGTGTTAGTTTTAGCAGTTGCCGCTTTTATTGGGGTTTCTGTAATTCCCATTATTGGTGCTTTGAATAATCCCCAATCAGTATCTGGAAATACTACCAGCAGCCCTACTAATTCTCCAGCATCTAACCAAAAATCACAACTTGCTGATGAGGTTCGGGGTTATGAACTGGTTTTACAACGGGAACCAGAAAATCAAACTGCTCTCAAAGGACTTGTACAAGCACGACTACAATTACTTAGTCAAAAAGCCAGAGGTGAAGTAAAACCTGCTGATATTCAAGCTGTAATAGAACCTTTAGAAAAGTTGGCTAAATTAAATCCACAACAGTCTGAGTATGGTGTACTGCTGGCACAAGCAAAGCAGCAAATTGGTGATAATGAAGGTGCAGCCCAAACTTATCGCTCGATCTTAGCCACAAAACCTGGTGATCTCAAAGCTTTACAGGGTATGGTTAATTTGCAAATCAGTCAACAACGTCCTGAAGCTGCTATTGGCTTGCTGCAAGATACTTTATCTGCTGCTACTCAAGCAAATACCATTCAGCCGGGAAGTGTTGATGTGGTTGCGGTACAGGTGCTTTTGGGTAGTGTTTATGCTTTCCAGAAAAATGATACTCAAGCTATCTCAATATACGAGCAAGCTATCAAGAAAGATCCCCAAGATTTTCGTCCTGTGTTAGCAAAGGCTATGTTGCTCAAGGAACAGGGCAAAGTTGACGAAGCAAAACCTTTGTTTGAAAGCGCCACATCTTTAGCACCTGCTCAGTATAAAGATGAAATTAATAAGGCAGCAGGAATACCAACTCCTTCCGCGTCTGCTTCCCCGTCTGCTTCCCTCGCACCATCACCGGAAAGCACACCCAGTCCATGAAGATGGGGAGATGGGGCGCAGGGGAGCAGGGGAGATGAGGGAGATGGGGGAAATATTTTCTTCTTATCCTCCTGACTCCTGACTCCTGACTCCTGACTCCTGTCACATGTCACCTGTCACTTAATTTCCTTCTATGGCGGCGATGATACCGAAGATAATAAACAGAAGGCCGCCAATGAAGGTAATTTGCCGTTCGGATATTTTACCTGCAATTAATCTACCACCGATGACGGCGAGCTTCGTGCTGCGCGATCGCTTTTTTTACTGACTCTTTTTAATTTTAATGATGCGTTAAAGAAAAATTTGTGATAAAATGTAGGCAATTGTTAACTACTGCTGGCACTTTATCACATTTGATGACAAAAGTGTTGGAGTTAAGTCCATTGGTTTAATTATGTCAAAAACACAACAAGTGCTAGATTATGCTCGTGAAAAAGGCATAATTACAGCTAAAGACATAGAAGCACAAGGTATTCACCGAGAGTATCTTAAACGCCTTGAACAGCAAGGGATACTCATACGTTCTGCTCGTGGTATTTATACTTTTGCAGATGCTGAAATTACAGAAAGTCACACTTTGGTTGAAACTGCTAAACGAGTTCCTCGTGGGGTAGTTTGTCTTCTATCATCACTCAGTTTTTATGAACTAACTACGCAATCACCTTTTGAAGTATGGCTTGCTATTCCTCACAAACATCGTTCCCCAAAAGATAATCTTCTACCTCTAAGAATTGTTTATATGTCCGGTCAATCTCTAGAGGAAGGTATTGAAAACCATCAAATAGAGGGTGTTAATGTACGGGTATATTCTTTGGCTAAAACAGTTGTGGATTGTTTTAAATTTCGCAACAAAATTGGTCTAGATGTAGCACTTGAAGCACTAAGAGAATGTTGGAGAGAAAGAAGATGCTCAATGGATGAACTATGGCATTACGCTAAAATTTGTCGAGTCAATAATGTAATGCGCCCTTATCTAGAATCACTCACATGACATCGAAAAAGCCTACTAATATAGCAGCGTCTATCCGTTCTAGATTATTAAATTTATCTAAAGAAAGAGGGGAAGACTATAATTATTTACTAACCCTTTATGCTGGTGAAAGACTGTTATATAGGCTTAGTCAATCTCCATATCAACAACAATTTATTTTGAAAGGAGCTACACTTTTTAAGGTATGGAATGGTGAACCACATAGAGCGACAAGAGATTTAGATTTCCTAAGTTTTGGCAATAATGAAGTCGAACATATAGAAAAAGTTTTTCAAGAAATTTGCTTGATAGAGTGTGAAGAAGATGGAATTATTTTCGTACCAGAATCTATCAAAGCACAAGTAATAAAAGAAGACCATCAATATGAAGGAGTAAGAGTTAAAATCATAGGAAAATTAAATAATATTCCCCGTCCGCTTCAAGTTGATATTGGATTTGGTGACGTTGTTACACCCGATGCGAAAGAAGAGATAGTTAATACCATTCTCAATGTTCCCAAGCCAATATTGAAAATATATCCTCGTGAAACAGTAATAGCTGAGAAATTTCAAGCTATGGTTGATTTAGGGATAAAAAATAGTCGTATGAAAGATTTTTATGATATTTGGTTTCTTTGTAAAGATTTTGAATTTCAAGGGGATTTACTTTGCGAAGCTATAACAAAAACTTTTACCCGACGTAAAACAGATATCCCAGTAAAAGAACCTTTAGCTTTAACCCAAGAATTTACTAATGATCCAAATAAACAAAACCAATGGACAGCCTTTTTAAATAATTTAAATAAACATAAAACTAAAAAGGTAAATCCGCAACTTACCTTTGATGAAGTTGTCACTGTTATTAAAAGTTTTATAATGCCACCTTGTATAGCATCTGCTAAAAATGAAAGCTTTGATAAAGTTTGGAATGTCGGAGGGTTTTGGCAAGATATTGAATAAACGTCAAACTCAACCCTCACCGACAGGAAAAGCTATTTTCACCTCAGTAGTGTAGAGTTTAATTTCCTTCTACAGCAGCGACGATACCGAAGATAATAAACAGAAGGCCGCCAATGAAGGTAATTTGCCGTTCGGATATTTTACCTGCAATTAATCTACCACCGATGACGGCGATCGCAGCACAAATTGCGTGTCCTAATATTGCTCCCGCTGTCACACCAATGGGGTTATTTCCAGCAGCTAAAGCTATGGTGGCTATTTGTGTGCGATCGCCCCATTCTGCTATAAATGTTAATACAAAGGATTTCAGTAAAATTCTCCAGAAGGTTTTTTGCTCACTGTCTAACTCTGCCTTTTCTACTGCTTCTTTTGCTTCTTCTATGACTTCTGTATCACAAGCCACAGGCATTTTACTGGCATCGTAGAGCAGTTTTAAGCCAAAAGCTATAAACAAAAATATTTCTGCATAATGAACATAAATTTTTGAGCCTTGTGTTAAAGCAGACAGCAATTGTCCAAATATCACTGATAAAATCGTCATTGCTGCTAATGCTGCTGTCACACCAGCAAATACTACCCGTCGTGGGTGCTGCATTGACAAAATTACAGCGATAAAAAAGGTTTTATCACCTAATTCGGAAATGGTAATTAATAATAAACCTGCTGTAAATGCTGTTAACACTCTCTAATGCTCCTGTAGGATTTTTTACCTGTGTGGAGCTTCTAATGAGTGTTTAATGACCTCACTGAAGCTCACACACTTGTTTGGTGTGAACTCAGTGAAGGTCTCGCTTTCAAATACTTTGTTATTCGCCATCTGAACCAGGCTCATCGCCAGTATGTTGATTCAAATGTACTGGCTTTTTATGTCGCGCCAGCAGCTACTCCCCTTCTATTCGATATGAATTATACCTTGATGTTCGTTGGGTGTCAAGAAATCAAAGAGATATTGAACCGCGTTCACGTAGTGTCCCGTAGGGATAGACGCGAAGGACGCGAAGGTAAGAGGGTTTTAGAGAGATTTTGCGTTAGTCGTGATTAGGGCTTGACAATTTACTCTCATTTTGAGAGAATAATATTAATTCAAATTGGTAAAAATATCATTGTCGTTATGAGAGTAACGAACTGTAATGCAGAATTTCAATTCTACATTTATTTATTGAATGTATTGAGATACTTCATTAAGCTATTGTTACTTTCATAATGACAGTAATATTTTTACCAATTTGAATATATTTTGTTTTAGTTTGTTTCGTTTAGCGAAAGGATAAAACCAATGATTGATATAAATCACTATCGTTTCAAACCCAAAATTTATGCACCTAATTTCTATTTGCAACCTCCGCGAAGAAACAGCTAAGTATCCCAATATCAAAAAACAAATTGATAGCTGGTATGAAATTGTTAAAAAGGCAGAATGGCAAAATTTAGAGGATGTGCGGAAAATTTACCGAGATGCTGAAGCAGTTGGTGATTTTACTGTTTTTAATATCAAAGGTAATGATTACCGTTTAATTGTAGGGATTAATTATGAAACTAAAAAGGTTTATTACAAATACTTGCTAACTCACGCGGAATACAATAAAGAGAAATGGAAAAATGACGATTACTTTTGATAATAAAAGTTATAGTCAATTACTAGCAGAAATCGCTCCTCAAGTAATTGAAACAGAGGAAGAGTATGAACGTCTTTTAAAAGTTGCAGAATTTCTAACTTTTAAAAAAAATCTGACTCCAGAGGAGCAAAAATTAGATAAATTGCTTGTGAAACTAATTGAAGATTATGAGGAAGAAAATTATCCAATGGATAAGTCTACTCCGCATGAAATTTTACAACACATCATGGAATCTAGCGGAATTCGTCAAGCTGACTTAGTACGTATTCTTGGTTCTAGCAGCGGTGTGGTTTCAGAAGTTGTAAATGGTAAACGTTCCATTAGTAAAGCACAAGCAAAAGCCTTGGGAGAATATTTTAAGGTTTCTCCTAGTTTGTTTATTTGAAGTTTGGTTTTTATTAAGTTCTATAAAAATCAAATCAACTATCAACACTTCTACTTCTGTCTAAGAAACTCTCCCTAACTCTCTTCTATGAGAAGAGGGAAAATTTAAAATCTTTAGGAGAAAATATTATGATTCTTGAGGCAGTAATATTGTATATTAAGCCTGGACTAGAAAAGGATTTTGAATCTACTTTCAAAAAGGCTTCTAGTATTATTTCTGCAATGAATGGATATCTGTCCCATGAACTTCATCAATGTATAGAAGTCCAAGGTAAATACTTATTACTTGTCAAATGGGAAAATCTGGAAGCGCATACTGTAGGTTTTAGAGGTTCAGTTGAGTACCAAGAGTGGAAGAAATTGCTCCACCATTTTTATGAGCCATTTCCCACTGTTGAACACTTTGAAGAAGTAGAAATATAGTCGCGCACTTGTAATCTGCTGTATTTTGTTATGGGTTTATAATAAAATTATTTATTCGCTGTAAAACCTGTTCTAATAAATCAGGGTTATCCATGTCAAAATATTCAAGATTAGCACATTGTCTAAACCAAGTTCGTTGACGTTTGGCAAATTGTCTTGTGTGCAAAGCAATTAAATTTGTAGCTTCATCTAAAGTAATTTCACTAGCTAAATATTGCCTGATTTCTTGATAACCTAAAGTATTCAATAAAGGTAAATCAGTACCATATTTTTGAGATAAATATTCAACTTCAGCAACTAAACCGTCTGCTATCATTTTTTCAGTACGTCTGCGAATTCTGATATCTAAATGTTCTGCTTCACAATCTAAACATATTTGCAAAATCGGATATTTGGGTGGATTTTCTCTCTGTTGCTCAGAAATTGGGACTCCAGTGACATAATATACTTCTAATGCTCTTAAAGTCCGCACTAAGTCGTTAGCATGAATTTTTTGAGCTGCGATCGCATCAACTTGTTGCAACATCGGGTAAAGTTGATATTGTCCAAGTGATTCTAATTGCGATCGCAATTCCGGTTGTGGTGATACTCTGGGAATTTTCATCCCCTGGACAATAGAACGTATATATAAACCAGTTCCACCAACCAACAACAATGGGGAAACATCCAAATTAGCAATTAAATTTTGTGCTTGTTCCTGGTAATCTGCTAATGTCATAATTTCAGTTGGCTCACAGATATCAACCAGATAATGTGGTACTAATTTCTGTTCGTCCACACTTGGTTTAGCTGTACCAATGTCAAACTCGCGGTATACTTGACGGGAATCGGCGCTCAGAATCACTGAACCCAACCGTTGAGCTAAACTCAAAGCTAAACCAGACTTCCCCGTTGCTGTCGCACCACAAATTACAATTAATTTAGTCATTATTCAGTGATTATTTTTATTTTTAAATTTTTAATTGATAAAGGGTTGCTATCCTTATATAAACTTCTCATTAAATTGCGCTACAGACGGCAGCAAGGCTTTTGTGTTATAATTTTGGGGTGATTTGACTTTTTTGGCCTAAAGGCCAAGTTCAACCCCAAGCATCAGGAGAATTTTCATGACGAGCAGTTACAGTGCCGATCAGATTCAAGTTCTGGAAGGTCTGGAAGCCGTCCGCAAACGACCAGGGATGTACATCGGTACTACAGGTCCGCGAGGACTCCATCATTTAGTTTACGAGGTAGTGGACAACTCTGTTGATGAAGCTTTGGCGGGTCATTGTACCCATGTTGAGGTGGATATCAATGCTGATGGTTCCGTGACTGTAACAGATGATGGTCGGGGTATTCCTGTTGATATTCACCCAAAAACCGGGAAATCGGCTTTAGAAACCGTATTAACTGTACTCCACGCTGGCGGTAAGTTTGGCGGTGGTGGCTACAAGGTATCTGGAGGTTTACACGGGGTTGGTATTTCTGTTGTTAACGCCCTGTCTGAGTTTGTGGAAGTTACAGTTTGGCGAGATAATAAGGAGCATATTCAGCGATATGAACGGAGTTTTCCGGTTACTGAACTGCAAGTAAAGCCTTACAAAGAAGCTAGAACTGGAACTTCTATCACTTTCAAGCCGGATACACAAATCTTTACAACCAGTATTGAATTTGATTACATTACTTTATCAGGTCGCTTGCGCGAGTTGGCGTATTTGAATGCTGGTGTCAAAATTATTTTCACCGATCATCGTCTCGAACTCCTCAAGAGCGACACACCAAGGATAGAAGTTTACGAATACAAAGGTGGTATTAAAGAGTATATCGCCTACATGAATCGGGAGAAGCAACCTTTACACGAAGAAATTATTTATGTACAGGGGGAACGTAATAACGTTCAGGTAGAAGTTTCTTTACAGTGGTGTACTGATGCTTACACTGATAATGTGCTAGGTTTTGCTAATAATATTCGTACTATTGATGGTGGTACTCACTTAGAAGGTTTAAAAGCAGTTTTAACTCGGACATTAAATGCGATCGCTCGCAAACGGAATAAAATTAAAGAAAATGAATCGAACCTCAGTGGTGAACACGTCCGAGAAGGTTTAACAGCTGTCATTTCCGTTAAAGTCCCTGATCCTGAATTTGAAGGACAAACTAAAACTAAACTTGGTAATACGGAAGTTCGCGGTATCGTTGATTCCTTTGTCGGTGAAGTTCTCACTGAATACCTAGAATTTCACCCAGCTATAGCAGATTCGATTTTAGATAAGGCTATTCAAGCCTTTAAAGCCGCTGAAGCTGCCCGCCATGCACGGGAGTTAGTGAGACGGAAATCAGTCCTAGAATCCTCTCCTTTGCCCGGTAAATTAGCTGATTGCAGTTCCCGTGACCCCTCAGAATCAGAGATTTTTATCGTAGAAGGAGATTCTGCGGGTGGCTGTTTTCATGGTGATACATTAGTAGCATTAGTTGATGGGCGATCGCTCAGTTTTAAAGAAATTGTCGCCGAACAAGCAATAGGAAAAGAGCATTTCTGCTACACCATTCGTAATGATGGCACTATTGGGGTAGAACGTATTATTAACCCCCGCATGACTAAAGCCAATGCTGAAGTCATAAAAGTGACATTAGATAACGGGGAAACCATTATTTGCACACCCGATCATCGTTTCATGTTACGCGATGGTAGTTATAAGCAAGCTGCATTTTTAACCCCTCATGATTCCCTCATGCCTCTGTATCGGCAAATATCTGATATGAGCAGCCCAGGGATTACCATTGATGGTTATGAAATGGTTTGGAATCCCCGTTCTGATTCTTGGTTGTTCACCCATGTCTTAGGGGATTGGTATAACCGTTCTCTAGGTGCTTACAAACTAACAGATGGAGAACATTGTCATCATCTTGACTTCAACAAGCGCAATAACAACCCCACCAATTTACAGCGTTTATCGGCTGAGGCACACTTAGCTTTACACCGCGCTCATGTTGAAAAAACATTACATCGTCAAGATGCAATTGACAAGAGCCGGAAAACTCGTCAAAGTCACGAATTCCGTGCCAAGATGAGCCAAAGAATGCAGCAGCCAGCAACACGACAGATTTTGTCAGAACAAGCCAAGGAACAATGGGCTTCTGAAACTTATAAAAGCTATATGCTTGGACAGTGGCGTGAGTTTTATGACAATAACGAAACTTATCGTCAGCAAAACCATGAACGTCTCAATCAAGCACAGCAAGACTATTGGAGTGATGAAGCCAACCGTTTAGCCCAAGCCCAAAGAGTTAGCAACTATTTTGCAAATAATCCCCAAGCCCGTGAAACTCAATCACTTTTGGCTAAGGAAGAATGGCAAGATGAAGCTTTGTTAGCATGGCGGCGAGAAAAAACACAACAGCAATGGACACCTGAATTTCGCGCCCAACGTCATGCGACTTTGCAGCAAACCTACTATCGCAAAACTATTGCTGTTCTCAAGCAGATTGAAATTGAGCAAGGGAAGCTTGATTTAGAGGCTTATAACGCCTACCGTCAACAGACAAAAGACAAGTCTTTATTACGGTTTGATAGTTTCTGTGAACGCTACTTTGATGGTAATCAAGCGTCAGCTTATGAAGCTGTTGCTCATTACAACCACCGCATTGTGAGTATTGAACGTTTAACCGAACAGGTAGACGTTTACGATATCGAAGTTCCTGAAACACATAACTTCGCCTTGGCCTGTGGTGTATTTGTCCACAATAGCGCCAAACAAGGACGCGATCGCCGGACGCAAGCAATTCTTCCTCTGCGTGGTAAAATATTAAACATTGAAAAAACCGACGACGCAAAAATTTACAAGAACAATGAAGTTCAATCCTTAATTACAGCCTTGGGTTTGGGCGTTAAAGGTGAAGAATTTGATTCAGCACAATTACGATATCACCGTATAGTCATAATGACTGATGCGGACGTAGATGGAGCGCACATCCGTACCTTGTTGTTAACTTTCTTTTATCGGTATCAAAGGGCATTAATTGAGCAAGGCTTCATTTATATTGCTTGTCCACCACTCTACAAAGTGGAACGAGGCAAAAATCATGAATACTGTTATAGCGATCGCGAACTACAACAGCATCTTGCAACCTTACCCAGCAACGCGAACTACAATATTCAACGCTTCAAAGGTTTGGGTGAAATGATGCCAGAACAACTCTGGACAACAACAATGAACCCAGAAACCCGTAAAATGAAGCAAGTAGAAATTGAAGACGCAGCCGAAGCCGATCGGATTTTCACCATCTTAATGGGCGATCGCGTCGCACCCAGAAGGGAATTCATCGAAACCTATGGTTCTAAACTGAACCTCACTGACTTAGATATCTAATTGGGGTAATGGGGTAATGGGGTGATGGGGTGAATAAATAAATTATCTTTTTCCTGTTCCCTATTCCCTGTTCCCTACCTCCAGTGACAAAATATTTCTCGACTGATTAAAATAACGTTGTATACAATAAAAACAGTTTGTCAAGTTGCATAAGGTAGAAATCTCAGCATTGCGCTAATGTGTGAATAAGGCCGAAATCACAGAAACCTAAATTCATCTGTCAATCGGCTGATTCAGCCACAACCTTAACTCCTTAGTTCAGGTTATCGGCATAGCATATACAAGGCTTAGTGCCTAGAAACAAGCACCACCGCTGAACTATTTACCCTATCTACCTAGCGGTTAGCCTAGCTTTGCTATCTCAAATAAGCAATTTATAAACGAATTGTAAAAACGGGTGCATTAGTACTGCTAACTTGAGTTAACATCTAATCTTCTGTTGCCGTGAAAACTATTGTTGTACTTAAAACCTAGAATCTCTCAGGGGCAAGTGTGCCTACCTTTTAATCTAATGAGAATGCCACTGCAAAACCAAAAAGTTTTCGACAAGATTTAATGGTGTGACTACCGTTTTTAATGTCTTTTTGATAAAAGTGGCTTCACCTTGCTGAATGAGTTCGTAATTAAGACACAAAAATAGTGCAATTTCTGTGAAACAGGCTACAATCGGAACAGTCTTGACAAGTAAATCTGCCAGCAGTCATATCTATAATGTCTGAAGTGGTTAATTTATTGATTAAGGTGCGTCTGGTTTTCAGCCAGCCAATCAGAAGTTGTGTACAACGGCGACAGCGATGAATTTTACTTTAATTGAGCAAATTACATCACAGTGATCGTTGCTACTAAAGTAAAAACTCCGCCTCCATGTAGAGGCAAAATCACCGGAAAAATTATAGGTAAATTAGCCAAAAGCCTATTTCCGGTAAACAAATAGCTCGATCAAAAGAGCAGTAACCACATCTTGAGTAATTGATTCTGCAAGGAGCATGAGGAACGCGGCATGAACCAGGCTAACAACGTACTCGACAGCATTTATCAGCCTGACCTAGAAATGATAAATCCGCCTGAGATCGAAGAAGAACTCTTATTGATTGAGGATGAAGAGGACTTATTGCTTACCGATGATGGCGAAATTGATGATTTTTTAGAGCCTCAGCCTGATGAGGACGACGCAAAGTCTGGAAAAGCCGCTAAATCGCGTCGTCGGACACAAAGCAAGAAAAAGCACTACACTGAAGACTCGATTCGTCTTTATCTGCAAGAAATTGGTCGTATTCGTCTATTACGAGCAGATGAAGAAATCGAATTGGCGCGGAAAATTGCGGATTTACTGGAATTGGAAAGGGTGCGGGATCGACTGTACGAACAGTTAGAACGCGAACCCCAATTTAAGGAATGGGCAGAAGCGGTACAATTGCCATTACCTACCTTCCGTTATCGCCTGCACGTAGGTCGCAGAGCGAAAGATAAAATGGTGCAATCGAACCTACGTCTTGTAGTTTCCATTGCCAAAAAATATATGAATCGTGGCTTGTCTTTCCAAGACTTGATTCAAGAAGGAAGTCTAGGTTTGATTCGCGCGGCTGAAAAGTTCGACCACGAAAAAGGTTATAAGTTTTCTACCTACGCTACATGGTGGATTCGTCAGGCAATTACAAGAGCGATCGCTGATCAATCTCGCACCATTCGTCTACCTGTTCACCTCTACGAAACCATATCACGAATCAAGAAAACTACCAAGCTATTATCTCAAGAAATGGGTCGCAAACCCACAGAAGAGGAAATTGCAACTCGTATGGAAATGACCATCGAGAAACTGCGGTTTATTGCTAAATCTGCCCAGTTGCCAATTTCACTAGAAACACCTATTGGTAAAGAAGAAGATTCCCGTTTGGGTGATTTTATTGAATCTGATGGAGAAACACCAGAAGATCAAGTTTCTAAAAATCTTCTCCGTGAAGACCTAGAAAAAGTCCTCGATAGTCTCAGCCCCCGTGAACGAGATGTTCTTAGACTCCGCTACGGTCTAGATGATGGACGAATGAAAACCCTTGAAGAAATCGGTCAGATTTTCAACGTTACCCGCGAAAGAATCCGCCAAATTGAGGCTAAAGCACTACGCAAATTACGCCACCCCAATCGTAACAGCGTCCTCAAGGAATATATTCGGTAGGATAACAGGTGACAGGTGACAGGTGACAGGTGACAGGTGACAGTGAAGAGGGAATAGGGATATGGATGATCAATATATTATTCTCATCTGCACCCCTGCACCCCGCCCCCCTGCTTCTTCTGCCTCCTTCTTTAACTGATAAATGAAAGAAACCTGGTAGTTTTGATTAACTACCAGGTTTTTTAGTTTACAGAGAATTTTAATTTTGTGTCTCAAAATTTACAGAATACCCCAGAAGTGTAGGAAGCCTTGGCCAGAGAACAACTCGATTAAAGCAGCTGCTAAAAAGCCAATCATAGCCAAGCGACCATTCCAAATTTCTGCTTGTGGGGTGAATCCCCAACGCCAGCCGTTACGGTCTTCAGGTACGGAAGTAATAGTTTTTGTTGCGTTAGTCATGGTTCGCACTCCAATTAAGATTTACTAAACTTTATTGCTCTATGTAAACTAATATAACAAATATTTTCAATAATGCAAGATTGATTGATACTTTTGTATTTTTTTATAAAGTTATGTTTACACATCTCATAAATCAGCTAGTAAAACACCTCAATGGATAGATAAAGCAAATTTTTTCAAATCGTCAGGACTTGAAATATTTTTTGAGTTAATTTCTGAAAAGCCCCGTCCCTTTACAGAACGGGGTTATTGATCTCTACACTCGCACTTCAACAACAGTAAGGATTTTCTCATCTCGGTTGAGTTGCAAGACACTTTCACCTTTAGCATCTCTGTCTAAAATTGGTACTGTGTCTACAGGTATTCGCACTACTCGCTCCTTATTGGTGACTAGCGCCACTTCTACACCTGGGGTAGCACGCAACATACCAGCTAAGTTGTCAGTTTTGTTATGGAATTTCAGCATTTGGATACCCAAATCACCGCGATTCGCTGCTCTTAGATTACTGGCAGGTATGCGTTTGGCATATCCTTCTTGAGTAACTAGCAATAACTGGTCATCTTTGCCAACAGTTGCACAGCCAACCATTTGCTGATTTTTCAATAGCCGGAATGCTTGTAAACCCATTGCTGCCCGACCCATAATCGGCAATTGTTCTTCATTGACTACAAATCTCAATAGACGACCGCTAGAACTAGCTAAAATCAGATGCTGACCTGTGGTGATGAACTGAGTAAAAGATAATTCATCGTCATCTTTAAGTTTTAAAATCGTGATCCCGCGCCGACTGAGGTTTGCAAATTCTTCCATAGATAGGCGCTTAATCCGCCCTTGCTTAGTCAGGAGAACCATCTGAGACGCTTCTGGTGTTTCTGGCAGCACAAAGCGGTTGACAACACCCTCTACATTGCCTTGTGCGGTACTAGTAAGCATGGTGATTAATGGAGTTCCCCGTGGAGAACGTCCAGTGACGGCGGGAATATCTCCTACTTTGACTGGGTAAACTTTGCCTCCTGTATTCAGGATTAGCAAATCTTTCTCGGTGTTAGTTGACTCGGTTTGAATAATGAAGTCGTTTTCATGCAAACCGTTTTCTGCTTTTGGCTTTTTCCCGGTGGGGGAGAGACGACGCACATAACCACGCTGGGTAAATTCGAGAATTGCTTCTTCTGGAGGCTGTTCCGATTTTAGATTTTGGATTTTGGATTTTGGATTTTCCTCTGTTTCTGTTGTTCCCTTTTCTGATTTGATGGGGGTTTCGTTGATCGCTAAAATTTTGGTGCGTCGAGGGTCGCTGTATTTACGTTTGAGACTTCGTAAGTCTTTTTTTAATGCTTTTAGTAATTCCCGTCTGTCTTCCAGTAATCTCCGCAATGAGGTAATTTGCTCGTTGAGGTCGTCAAACTCTTGCTGCAAATTTTGCTGTTCTAAGCTGGTGAGGCGGCGTAATGGCATGGACAAAATTGCATCCGCTTGCACTTCGCTCAAATTGAGTTGGCGACAAAGGTTCATTTTGGCTGTACTGCCATCGGCTGCTTGGCGTAAAATGGCTATTACTTCATCTAGCTGAGATAAGGCTTTCAATAAGCCAGCAACGACGGTTACTCGATTTTCAGCTTTGCCTAGTTCGTAGCTGTAGCGACGGTTGAGGGTATGTTCTCGGAAGTTGAGAAATTCTTGCAACGTCTGTCGCAGGCTTAACTGACGGGGTTGTCCTTCTACTAAGGCCAAGAGAATCGCCCCAAAGGTTGTTTGTAAGGCGGTTTGATGATACAAGTGCTGGAGAATTTCTTGGGGGTTGGTGTCGCGTTTGAGTTCAATGACTACTCGCATTCCTTCGCGATCGCTCTCATCCCGCAAATCAGAAATTCCTTGTAAACGCCCTTGATTGACTAAATCCGCTACTTTTTCAATCCAACCCGCTTTATTCACCTGATAGGGCAGTTCTGTAATAATAATTGCTGTCCGGCGCTTACTTCCCTTAGTGGGCAGCATTTCTTCTAGAGTTGCCACACCCCGCAATACAATTCCGCCTTTTCCGGTGGTATATGCTTCCCGAATCCCTGAATTACCGACGATTTCCCCACCTGTGGGAAAGTCTGGACCGGGAATGATCTCGAATAACTTTTCATCCGTCAAATCTGGGTTGTCAATTAAAGCTATTAAGCCATCAACAACTTCTCCTAAGTTGTGTGGTGGAATATTGGTCGCCATCCCTACAGCAATACCAGCACAGCCATTGAGTAAGAGGAATGGTAACTGAGCAGGTAATACTGTTGGTTCTTGCTGGGAGTTATCGAAGTTACCGATAAATTCCACAGTTTCTTCACCAATTTCTGTCAACATTCCTTCATGACCAACTGGAGCAAGGCGCGTTTCTGTATAACGCATTGCTGCTGGTGGGTCATTATCAACGCTGCCAAAGTTACCATGTCCTGCCAATAAGGGGTAACGACTGGAAAACTCCTGCACGAGTCTGACTAGGGCATCGTAAACTGACTGATCTCCGTGAGGATGGTACTTACCTAATACGTCGCCAACTACACGGGCGCATTTTCTATAGGGTCTGTCTGGTGTTAAGCCGAGTTCGTGCATGGCATATAAAATCCGCCGATGCACGGGCTTTAAGCCATCGCGCACGTCTGGTAAGGCTCGCCCGACTATCACACTCATGGCATATTCTAGGTAAGACCGTTGCATCTCGGTGTGCAGGGCTGTTGTGATGACCTGTCCTGTTGAGAGCAGGTTTAACTGTTTTGCCATGAAGCTCTTTTCCCTGAATTTTAACTACACAAAAGTCTCTGAAACTTAACACTGTAGCAACCACAGCTTAACGAATGAAATAGCATTACTTACACAATTTTGATCCTTGGAGGATAAAAAACAGTATCCTTAATGCTGAGGATTTATAATTGATCATTCAATCCAAAATTTAGATGACCGTTTTGATCAATCGCTAATCTGTTATACATTTAATTTACATACACTCCTCGTTTATGATGATGTTCTTTATTAGTTTTTTTATCTGGAATTGAGGATTTTCCAGTGTTCATGCACAAATAATACATGAGCATCGTGTTCTTTAGGTATGTTTTAAATTACTTGATTTCCCTCACACTTATTTAAGTTAAATTCTCATGAGAACTGTTTTAATTGTCGAAGATGATCTGATTAATGCTCGTGTTTTCTCCAAGATTCTGACCAAACGCGGGGGCTTGGGGGTAAAACACACGGAGGATGTGGAAGAAGTCATCAAAATTGCCCAAGCGGGAGAAGCTGACTTGATTTTAATGGATGTTTCTCTGTCACGCAGTATGTATCACGGTAAGTCTGTTGATGGCATAAAAATTACACAAATGTTAAAATCTGATCCGCAAACAGCTGATTTACCTGTGATTTTAGTAACTGCACACGCAATGGAAGGCGATCGCGAGAACTTTCTTAAGCAAAGTGGTGCTGATGGCTACATCTCAAAACCAGTTGTTGATCATCAACTATTTGTTGACCAGATCGTGGCACTTCTACCCAAAAATGAACCCTGAGAATTGACGACTGATGTCAACAAAGCCCACCCAATAAATATGTTCAATATTTGGGGCTACTTATTATGACTATACAGAATATATGTACTATAGAAGGGTGAAATTAGGCAAATATTTGAGTAGGAAACTGGTAATGGTAAATTTAATTACCAATTACCAATGCTCCTACTGTGCAGGTTTTTGACTGGGGATTAATACACCTTCTTGGGGATCTAGGGCTGATTGAATGCGGGGCAATTCTAGGAATTTTTTTGTGTCCACCAGCAAGCGTGTACCCCAGAGGTTTTGTTTAAGAAACTCTAAGTCTGCATAGCGTTGGTCTATGCGAATTGCTGCTTCTCCCATTGCTAAACCTTCTTTTTGGTTGCCAGTAGTATAAAGTGCTACAGCAAGTGCTAATAAAGGTTCTGCGGCTTGTTTATCAATAGCTACTGATTCCTGCCATTGCTTAATCGCACCTTGAACATCACCCTGTTCATATTTGATTAAACCAATGTTGTTAATTGCAGGCCAGAATTTTTTATCTTGGGAAATGGCTTGATTAAATTTAGCGATCGCATCTGGTAGGCGACCTAACATATAATAAGCATTACCCAAATCGAACAAGCCTTCTGGGTCATTGGGTTTTAACTTCAACCCTGTTTGGTAATGTTCTGCTGAAGCCTGGTAATTTTGCTTTTGGAAATTAGCTGAACCCAACGCAAACAAAATATCAGCATTTTTGGGATTAAGCGTCTGGGCTTTTTGCAATGCGGTAATTGCCGCATCAAACTCTTTAGTTTGTAAATGTAATCCACCTAACAGCAACCATACTTTATCATTTTGAGGAGCTAGTTGAGTAGCCAGTCTCGCTCTTGGCAAAGCTAAATCAATTTGTTGAAACTGCGCTAATTGAGCCGCTTCTTGCGCCAAGCTTAACCCCTGCTTCTCCAACTTTGCTGTATCAAGTTGCAGTGTATAAGGTATAAGCGCCTGCGCGTGAACTGCTTTTGGCAGATTCCACAAACTACAGACAACCAGAAGAGAAATTAAATGAAGGTGTTTTGGCACACTACCGCCTCTTAACCACAAATCGAAGAATCTTTCAGATAGCTTAAACCATCTCTGCTGAAGACGAAACTTGACGTTCTCACCGCCCTAAAAGTGCGGTGATTCTAAAAATTGCTTTTTAGGTTTTCTGTTTCAGCGACAAACCTTAAAATCAACTATCCATTGCTGGCAATGCTTAAACCAATTAACCGTTCAATAGAACCAATCAACGAGTCTAACTTAGCTGATCCCAGAGGGCTGTATCTCCTCCAGACTTACTAGGATACTAAGCCTAGCGTTATCGTGCGCCCCACGATACGTTTACTGACAATAATATTTTGTTTTCTGGTGGATGGTACGAAAGTTGATTTATCTAGCTTTGATTAGACTCGTTTTCGCCACCGAGTGGTCTTTATTGTTTTCCGACCTGTCGTGTTTCACTCTTTTGAGTCGTCCTGTATCGGCGGTTATTCTACCTGAAACATTTGAATTATACCAAAAAGCCGTCCTCGAAGGACGGGGCTTTAAACCCAGTTTTTTGGTAACCTCTACAAGTAGTTATTGGTTGCTACGCCAACTACCCCTAATCCTTGACAATAGCATCAACAATGAGTAAATTAATAAGTGAATACACACTTATTTATGGCACGCACACCAAAAATCACTAATGAGCAAATTTTAGATGCAGCCCGTGAAATCTTTCTCCAACAGGGTTTTGGTGCTTCCACTTTAGACATCGCTCAAAAGGCTGGAATTTCAGAAGCGTCGATTTTCAAACGCTTTACCACCAAAGAAGAACTTTTCTTTGCGTCAATGGGAATTCCGGAAAAATCTCCATTAGTTAAGGAACTAGAGGCTATATCTGGGAAAGGAAATCTGAAACAAAATCTGATTAAATTATGTCTTCAGATTTTAGAGTTTAATCGTCAAGTTGTACCACGCTTGATGATGTTGCGTTCCCGTGGTAATGCCATGCCAGAAATGAAAAATAAACGAGATTCTAGACCTATCCGGGATTTGAAGGTATTCACAAATTTTCTAGAAAAGGAAATAGAGCAAGGACGACTGCGGCCATCTGATCCCCAAACTATTGCTATGATATTGTTAGGTTCACTGATGAATTTTGTTTTCTTAGAACAAATGCACCCCTTAGACGATATACCCACAAATGAGTTGATGTTTGTTGAGCAGCTGGTGGATATTGTCTGGGAAGGAATTGCACCTATTCAAGACTAATTGCACAACACAAATTAAATCAAACTTTTTTTTGGATTATTAATAAGTGATTACTTACATTTTATTTTTGGGTGATGCGAAATAAAGAGTTTTTCCAGTCACCAAGCACTATTGGTTCAGCACAACTCACAAAATTAACCCAATCAGCTGATGGCGCACTCAATTGAGAAGTAGTAGTATAAAAGAAGATTTAATAAATAATTCTCTAGTTATTTTTACTGAATTAAACCGATTTTTAGTTGTTAGTACAAACCTCACCAAATAATTAAGATGACTACGTACATACAAATTCCGTTAATTGGCAAAAAAGTTAAGCATCCATTACGCTGGTTGATGGGCTTAATGACTGCTGGTGTTTTAGTTGTTGGAACAACAACAGCCCTGAAAGTTACACATCAGAACACAAATAAACAAGACATTAGTAAACTCACTGTTCCAGTTGCAGCAAAAAGCGTGACTGTGAGGATTACAGCCAGCGGGAAAGTGCAACCAGTCCAAAGCGTGAATATTAGTCCTAAAAATCCGGGAATTATCACCGAGTTGGATATTGAACAGGGGGAAAAAGTCCAGAAGGGGCAAATTATTGCTCGCATGGATAATTCCGAGATTAAAATGCGAATTCTCCAATATCAAGCCAATTTAGAGCAAGCCAAAGCGCAATTAGCAGAGAGTCAAGCAGGAAGCCGTCCTGAAGAAATAGCCCAAGCTAAAGCCCGTGTAGCCCAAGCTAAAGCTCAGTTAGCTATCATTCGTGGGGGGAATCGTTCTCAGGAAATTGATCAAGCTAGAGCCGCTGTAGATTCAGCTAAAGCGCAAGTAGAACTTACCCAAGCCAGGGTAAGACGTTATCAGGGTTTAACTAAAGAAGGGGCTATTTCCCAAGATTCCCTAGAACAATATATTAGTGAAGATAAAAGAGCAAAAGCTAGTTTAGAAGAAGCTCAACGCCGACTATCACTGCAAAAAGCTGGCAACCGCAACGAAGATATTAAAAGTCAGGAAGCGGTAGTTGCTCAAGAACAAGAAGCACTGCGAAAGTTAGAAAATGGCAACCGTCCTGAAGAAATTGCTCGACTTAAAGCGTCTGTAGCTGCTGCTGTAGCTCAGTTAAAACAGCAGCAAGTCCAGTTGGAAGATACCATTATTCGCGCTCCTTTTACAGGGATTGTGACTCAAAAATACGCCAATATAGGGGCTTTCGTGACGCCTACAACCTCGGCTTCTACGAGTACGTCAGCAACTTCTAGTTCAATTGTGGCTTTAGCGACGGGTTTGGAAGTTTTAGCTCAAGTTCCAGAAGCTGATATTGGGAGAATTAAGCAGGGACAGCAGGTGGAAATTGTTGCTGATGCTTTTCCAGATCAAGTATTTAAAGGTCGTGTACGCTTGATTGCACCTGAAGCGGTGGTGGAACAAGGTGTGACATCTTTTCAGGTGCGGGTGGTGATTGATAGCGGTGCAGATAAACTGCGTTCTGGCTTAAATGTGGATTTAACGTTTTTAGGCGATCGCATTAATGAGGCGTTAACCTTACCAACCGTAGCAATTTTGACTGAAAATGGTAAAACTGGCGTACTAATACCAGATGCAAATAATAAACCCCAGTTTCGAGAAATCACGATTGGAACGCAGATAAAAGACGAAACTCAGGTTTTAGAGGGAGTAAAACAGGGTGATTTGATATTTGTGAACCCGCCCAAAGATTACAAAATTCAAAAAGCCAAAGAAGAGAAAAAATAATGAACTTCCTAGAAAGCATTCAAATGGCGGGTAAAACCTTGCTAGCCAATAAGTTACGTAGCGCCCTGACCATGTTGGGTATTATTATCGGTAATGGCTCAGTAATTGCCATGATTGGGATTGGGGAAGGGGGACAAAAGTTTGTAGCTAATCAACTCAATTCCTTGGGGCCAAACGTTGTATTTGTGATTCCCGGTAACGAGGAAACTCAGCGGGTTTCTAGAGATGTTACCAGAACTCTGGTTTTAGAAGATGCCAAAGCGATCGCTACTCAAGTACCCACAATAGCAGCAACCACAGCAGAATTGAATAGTAGACAAGTAGTTACTTATAAAAACCGAAATACCGATGTCAATATTATTGGTACAACTCCCAGTTTTTTGAAAGTGCGGGATTTTGAAGTAGCGACAGGAAGATTTTTCACCGATATAGATATGAAGCGCAGCAATCAAGTTGTGGTGTTAGGTGCAAAATTGAAAGAAAAATTGTTTGGTAATACTAATCCAGTCAGTCAGCAGATACGGATTAAAAACGCCAGTTTTCAAGTAATTGGAGTGCTAACAGATAAAGGTTCAAATCTGGGTGTGGATTACGATGAATCAGCATTAGTCCCCATTCTCACATCAGCAAATCGGTTGGTGGGAAGAACCTCTCCCTATGGATTAGAAGTAACCTATATTGTGGCTTCTGCAAAAGATGCAGATAGCGTGGATGCAGCAGAATTTCAAATTACCAATTTACTCAGACAAAGACATAAATTAGTCGGTGAAAATGACTTTACTATTCGTACTCAAAAGGATGCTTTGCAAACAGTAGGTCAGATTTCCGGTGCTTTGACCATCATGTTAACAGGAATTGCGGCTATTTCTTTGTTTGTCGGTGGTATTGGCATTATGAATATAATGCTGGTTTCTGTTACTGAACGCACCCAAGAAATTGGTTTAAGAAAAGCGATAGGTGCTACCCAACAGGATATTTTACTTCAGTTCATAATTGAAGCAGTAATTGTTTCAGTAATTGGCGGTGTAGTAGGAACTACTGTTGGTGTTGGTGGCATACTTTTAATTGCAGCTATCAGTCCTTTAGAAGCAAGTATTTCGATTGCGTCTATTACAATGGCAGTTGGAATTTCTGGCGGAATTGGATTATTTTTTGGCGTAGTTCCTGCGCGTCGTGCGGCTCAACTTGATCCTATTGTGGCATTAAGGAGCGCCTAATTAATACAGCAGTTTGCGTGGTTAGGAGGTACAATATCTAAATTCAAACCTATACACAAAGCCTGTTTTACTCCTGATTCCTGATAGCGTAGCATGGCGTAAGCCATATTCTGCTGTAATATATTAGGTATAGTTTCATGAAATTAACTTTTATTGGGTTTGCTGTTCTTGGTGCAATTTGCATCTGTGCCGTTGACAACAATGGTGTTCACGCCCAAGTCACTGTCGATAACACTCTCAACACGGCTGTCATCAGTGGTAGTAATAATTACTTCATTATCAACGGCACTCGTGTAGGCAACAATTTATTTCATAGCTTTAGCCAATTTTCCTTACCTAGTGGCGTTTCTGCATCATTTGATAATGCTACTGATATTCAAAATATTTTTAGTCGGGTGACTGGTGGCAAGATTTCCAACATTGATGGTGAAATTAGTACCAAGGGTACTGCCAACTTATTCTTACTCAACCCCACCGGAATTATTTTTGGGCAAAATGCCAGCTTAAATATAGGTGGTTCATTTATCGGGACTACAGCAAACAGCATTAAATTTGCTGATGGTGCAGAATTTAGTGCTGTTCAAAGTTCGGGTACAGCCTTGCTAACAATGAGTGTACCTGTGGGTTTGCAAATGGGGCAAAATCCGGGGGGAATTGCTGTGGAAAATACTGGACATCGCTTAATCGGGGGCATTTTTACTCCCGTAGATCGCAGTAATAATCCTATCGGGTTACAAGTAGGGACAGGCAATACCCTGATGCTAATCGGCGGTGAGGTGAAGTTTTCCGGTGGTATTGCTGCTGTTAATGGAGGTGGACACCTGGAAATTGGAAGTGTCAGTGATGGGCAAGTGGGACTCAATACCACTGTTTCTGGGTGGGTGGGGGATTACTCAACGGTAAGGCAATTCAACGATATCCATCTCGCCCAGCAGTCGCTGCTGGATAGCAGTGGGACTAGCGGCTCAATCCAATTACAAGGCCGAAATATCAACTTGACCGATGGTTCTGCTATTTTAATCCAGAATCTGGGTGCAACAGCCTCGGAGGGTATTAAAATCAAGGCAACTGAGTCCTTGAATCTCATCGGTAATGTCAGCGATGGAAGCATTGGCAGTTCTATCCAAACTGACAATTTAGGAACTGCTCAAGCAGGTGATATTACCATATCTGCCGGACAACTATCGATCCAAAATGGTGGACTAATCTTGACTCGGATGTTTACCCAAGCATCTGGGGGCAATATGTCAGTCAATGTAGCAGGTTCAATTGATATCAGTGGCTTTGCCCCTAACAATGCAATCAGATTGTCCTCCATTTCAACTACCACAGTTAACTCCGCCAATGCAGGTAATCTTACAGTCACAACTGGCAACTTAAGGCTTTTAAATGGTGCTGGATTATCCTCTACAACTATAGGATTTGGACAGGCTGGAACGGTACGAGTTAATGCAGCAGACTTAATCGAAATTGCTGGTAACAACTCGATGATCTTATCACCGAGCGCCTTGACTTCAACAACTCTCGGTCCTGGAAATGCCAATAACGCCTTCATTAACACATCCAGATTAGTGGTTCGAGACGGTGGATTTTTAGGGTCTAATACTGTTGCTACAGGTTCATCTGGTAGTGTAATAATTAATGCTTCTGAATTCGTGGATATTAAAGGTAGAGGTGCCGGATCGATTACGCCTACTCGCATCGTTTCTACCGCAGAGATTCTCGATCCAATCACTCAAGCTGCCTTTGGACTTCCTCCGATTCCTACAGGTGATGCAGGTTCCCTAATCATTAACACACCTTTATTAAGGATCACAGATGGGGCATACATAACTGTGAGAAACGATGGACCCGGTAAGGCTGGGGATTTACAGATTAACGCCAACTCTATTCTTCTAGATAAACAAGGTAACATCACTGCATCCACTGCTTCTGGTAATGGAGGGGATGTCAAATTAAACTTACAAGATTATTTGCTGATGCGTCAGCATAGCTTGATTTCTGCCACCGCTGGCGGTAATGGTAATGGAGGCAATATTACCATTAATTCACCGATCATTTTTGGCAGAGAAAACAGTGATATCGTTGCCAATGCCATTCAAGGCAAAGGTGGTAATGTTAACATTAATACTCGAGGGATTTTAGGATTAGAATATCGTTCACAACTAACACCAGAAAATGATATTACTGCCAGTTCACAGTCTGGGGTAAACGGTACAGTTGATATTCATAATTTTGGGCTTAACCCCAATTTTAGCTTAGTTGAACTACCAGCAAATGTGAGTGATCCATCGCAGCAAATCGCTAATAGCTGTTCCGTAAATACTGGTAGTAGTTTTGTCGCCATTGGTAGAGGTGGCATACCGCAAAATCCGATACAGGAAGTGAGGAGCGATCGCACTTGGTCTGATATTCGTGATCTCTCTGGATTCCCCAAAACACAATCAGTACAAGCCCAAATACCAAAATATCCAGAAACTCCTGTCCAAGCAACTAGCTGGCGACGTAATGCTCAAGGCAAAATTGAATTAATCGCCAATCTATCTCCTACTCAGGTACAACCAGCCTTAACCTGTGCGGCTATACCTCAAAATTAATTTGACTAAATAAGTGGTATAAAAATTACTAAAAGGGGAAGAATATATGCAGGATAAAATAACCTTTTTAACTAATGAATTAAAATATCTAATGCTCTATAGCTGTTAATTGTATTTTGTACAATGTGTTTGTTAGACAAAAAATTACTGGTTGATCAAGGATAAATATTTGTGGCAAATCCTCTAACTATCACTGATTCAAATATTCCTAATTCAGCACCAAAATCAGGAATTATTCGTTTAGAGAACATCTTTAAAGTTTATGGTAGTGGCGAAACAGAAGTAAAAGCACTAAATGATATCAACTTAATGATAGAAGAGGGTGAATATTGTGCAATTATGGGACCATCTGGTTCTGGTAAATCCACAGCCATGAATATTATCGGTTGTTTAGATCGTCCTAGTTCGGGAAATTATTACTTAGATAATCTGAATGTAGCGCAAATCGGTGATACAGAATTGGCGCATATTCGCAATAAAAAGCTAGGATTTGTATTTCAACAATTCCATTTATTAAACCAATTGACAGCTATGGAAAATGTGATGCTGCCAATGGTGTATGCTGGTGTTAAGCCAGGGGAAAGAAAAGAACGGGCAATTGAAGCATTGATCAAAGTAGGTTTAGAAAAACGTCTCAATAATAAACCTACCCAATTATCAGGGGGACAACAACAAAGAGTAGCGATCGCCCGCGCCATTGTCAACCGTCCCGTTGTTCTCCTTGCTGATGAACCCACAGGCGCACTTGATTCTCGTACCACTCAAGAAGTTTTAGATATTTTCGGTGAATTAAATGCTAGTGGTATCACCGTTGTCATGGTGACGCATGAAACAGAAGTTGCGCGTCAAACTAAACGCATTGTTTGGTTTCGTGATGGTGAAGTGGTACATTCTCACCTCACTCCAGCAGAGTTAAATCAACTTGTGGTATCTTGATGATAGGTAGTGAAAAGCCTTTGTATTTTGTTTTTTACTACCCGAATCAAAAATCATCCTTGCATCCTTGCTAGTTTTATGACACAAGCACAAATCATTGATTTAGAACAGGGACTTTTGATCACACAAAACTGGTTAAAAGAAGCAGGTTTAGGCGATCGTGTCCAAGTCGTCATTCAACAGGGAGAAATTCGCATTTCATCCGTAGACAAGGAGGAATGGACAGAATCTCAAGAAGATGCTTGGAATGTTTTCTTATCTTTAGAACAAGACGCGCCATCAGGTCAAGTTGCTGATGTTTCCACTAATCACGACCAATACCTCTATCAAAAATAGTGATGCAAGAATTATTTGTGGATACCAGCGCGTGGTATGCAATTGCTGATCCTGGGGATACCAATCATCAATCTGCCTTAATCTATCGTAATCAAATTGCTAGAAAATGCCGTTTAGTTAGCAGTAACTATATTTTAGATGAACTTTATACACTTTAATGAATAAATATAATATTAAGCAAGTCTTTACATTTGATCATCATTTTCTACAAATGGGATTTATTTGTTATCCTTTACAAGGACTTTAAACCACCATGTTGCAAATTACCAATAGAACCTCTATCCCTCTTAGCGAGATTAGTATTAGTGCAATTCGTTCTCAAGGTGCAGGTGGTCAAAATGTTAATAAAGTTGCCACAGCCATTCATCTGCGCTTCGACATCAACGCCTCTTCTCTATCACCACTTTACAAAGAACGCTTGCTTAATTTGGGAGACCAACGCATCACCAAAGACGGGATAATTGTCATCAAAGCCCAGCAACATCGGACTCAAGAACAAAATAAAGAAGATGCTCTCAACCGTCTCCAAACCTTAATCCAAAGCGTCACCATTACCCCTGCAAAACGCAAACCCACAAAACCCACACGCCGCGCTCAAAATAAACGTATTGACAACAAAACCAAGCGCGGCGAAATTAAAGCTTTACGAAGTAAAATTACAGATTGATATCTTGAGTTATTTTAAAATGAGTTATTTTAAAAACTCGAAGTTTTACCTGTTTCTGCTTGCGTCGCAATCGGCTAGTTATTCCTCATCCGATAATTGTAAATAGTCTCCTAATTTTAGCTTTATTAAGCAAGCCCTAAACAAAATAGAGCTATGACCATGCTCAACTATAAAAGAGTTGGGCTTTTAGCAATGTTTCACTACATCTAATAATTCACTGGGATGATGAATCAAAAAATCTGGATTTTGTTTAGCTAGTGCTTCTGAAGAATTGAAACCCCAACTCACTGCAATTACTTTGATATTCGCTTTTTTTGCAGCTTCTATATCTCTGGTTTCATCTCCCACGTAAATAACTGTTTGAGGTTTAAGTTGTTTTTGCCTTAATACATTGTTAATTATTGTGGTTTTGCCAAAAATCGTTACTCCTGAATATATAAATTCAAAGAGATAATTTAAGTTATGAAATTTCAGGAATTCAGTGACATTTTCCTGAGAATTAGAAGTGATAACTCCCAGCCTATATCCTTGTTGATTAAGCTCTATTAATGCTTCTTTCACTCCAGAGATAGGTTCTAATTCCGTGATTTTATTTTTTAACTCTGATTTCACTTTTTTGACTAAAAAAGGTATTTTTAACAGAGATACACCTGAATATCTAATAATTTCTCTAGAGGTTAAATTCCTTAAAAGTGTAAGTTCATTGGGAGTAATTTGTATATAACCAAACTCTATAGCTAAACGATTAGCAATACTGACAAGAGCCTCTACTGTGTCTGCAATTGTCCCATCAAAATCAAATATTATTACTTTCTGGGTCATTCTTTAGCCTAGATGCATCAAGATTAGCACGAGCATTTCTTCTGAACATTTCTGGTTTAATGCGCCGTAAGGCCGATGCTGGAAATCGTTTATCCCACTCCTCTTCTGAGATTTGCGCTAATTCTACCAGCTTAGGTGCTAAATTCCCATTATAAGGGTGGAAATCTGTTACATCAGTTACTTGAGCAAAACGCTGATTCCAGGGACATACATCTTGACAAATATCACAACCTGCTACCCAGCCTTGTAAATGGGGTGTAAGAGTTGGTGGTAATGTATCTGCCCTATTTTCAATGGTATGATAGGCAATGCATTTGTTAGCGTCTACTACAAAGGGCTGGGTAATTGCACCAGTAGGACAAGCCTGTATACATTGTGTACAAGTTCCACAATGTTGTGTAGCTTGGCGATCGCTCTCCAATTCTATATTAGTTAATACTTCTCCCAAAAATACCCAAGAACCATACTCTCTAGTAATTACATTCCCATTTTTGGCAATCCAACCAATACCTGCTCTTTCAGCCCAGACTTTATCTTGCACAGGCCCAGTATCTGCATAGTATCTGGCTTTAATACCTTCACTCCAGGATTCTAGCCATATAGCTAGTTGCTTGAGCTTTTTGTGCATGATTTTATGATAATCCCGTCCCCAACCATAGCGAGAAATTTTCGCGTATTCTTCACCTTCAGGACGTTGATCTGGTGTGTAATAGTTCAGCGCCACACAAACAAGCGATCGCACATCAGGCATCACTAACCGAATATCCTGACGCTGGGGATTCTTCATCCATTCCATCTGTGCGTGATAACCCAGTTGAGTCCATGCTTGCAACCTTTGAGCATCTTTCTCCTCTATCCCTTCTATAGCAGCAATCCCAACTTTGTGAAAACCTAACTCCTGAGCTTTCTCTTTAACCAAGCTGCTGTTTAAAGCACATTGATTCATTTTTTTTATCTGCCATTTTGCCAGACACACCCTGATTCAATACTACAGTGTCTTGTGCATCTTTAACTTACAACTTAACTAAGCCGCATATTATACACTATATCCTGGATATATACATTTGATCTTGCTACTCAATCTATATGTAAATATTATTTGCAATTTGTTAAGAAATAATGCAGAATAATTTACAAGAGGTCAAGCAACCCAGAGTGATGCCAACCTCCCACTAATTAACAGACTATTTAGTTAATAAACTGTGGTGAACATAATGACTTTCACTTCTGATTCAGCTTCAACTCGCTTTTCTAGCAGCTTCAACTACAACAACCAAACAGCTGATGCTGTTACCTCCACCATTGCTGTATTCAAAGCCCTCAGCGTAGATGACCAACTAGCCGTGCTTTGGTATGCTTACACAGAAATGGGTAAATCCATCACCCCAGCCGCTACAGGTGCTGCTAGATTACAGTTAGCAGAAGGTTTGTTGAATCAAATCAAAAAAATGTCTCATTTAGAGCAGTTGGAAGCCATGCGTGACTTAGCTGCTCAAAAAAATACTCAAATCTCTCGTTCTTACGGAATTCTTAGTGGTAACACCAAATTAGCTTTCTGGTACGAATTAGCAGAATTAATGGCTAAGGGTTTTGTAGTACCTGTACCAGCAGGTTATCAGATTTCTCGTGATGGCGCACAAGTATTAGAAACACTCAAAGAATTGGATTTTGGACAACAAATCACCGTTTTCCGCAAAGTAGTTATAGAAATGGGCGTTGACCCCTTAGCTGACTAATCTTTGATACTCTCCCAACCTCAATGTCTTTTAAAATTTTTGTTCCCAGGTAATTATCTGGGAATATTTTTTTATAAGTAAAATTAAATCAAAACCTATAACAAACCTAACAACATGAATATTACTATCGAAGGAATTACAGACTTAACAATCCTGAATTATTTTACCACCTTAAACGCAGGTGATTTTACAGCCACAGTTAAATTATTTGCTGAAGATGGTGTGATGTATCCACCATTAGAATCTGCGGTTGTTGGCAGAGAAACTATTCTCACCTATCTTAACAGGGAAGCCCAGGACATCAAAGCCGAACCCCAGCAAGGAATTACTGAAAATTTACCAGACCACCACATCCAAACTCAAGTTACAGGTAAAGCACATACTTCTTGGTGCAGTGTTAATGTTTCGTGGTTATTTATCCTCAACCCACAACGGGAAATCATCGAAGCCACAATTAAACTTTTAGCCTCACCCCAAGACTTACTTTCTTTGCGTCCACCTCATAAGGAATATGCACTAATCCCTTCAGAATAAAAGTAGTATTAGGGTGGGCAATGCCCACCACATTTTGACTCACATTCCAGGACTAAATATTAAGCAATCACCAGAAAATCACTACTACTGAGAGTAAGACTAGGATTACTTAAATAAGCAAATTCAAAAACTGAAGCTGCATTCAAAACATTACCATTTTGGTTATAGAAAAGACTACCAGTTTCTTGACTATAAACAATGCGGGCATTACTAGCATCTACCAAATCATCATTTGCCACCACTGCAAAGTCAGTTAAAGCTTGTCCAACCGAGTTAGTAATGGCATTGAATGTAGCTTTACTAAGTGCAATCTTATCTTGTCCAACTGCAAAATCAGCAATCAAATCAACACCTAAATTAGCGTTAAAAACTCCATTTCCTTGGAAGCGAAATTCATCATTACCAACTCCTCCAATCAAGACATCATCACCCGATCCTCCCCAGAGGATATCATTACCTGATAAGCCTTGCAGTTGATCATTTCCATCACCACCAATCAGCAGGTTATTTAATGAATTACCTGTGAGACGGTCATTACCTGTACCACCCGTGGCGTTTTCAATGACATTGTTAGCAGAAAGGATCAATTTCAGATTGCTATTGACCGTCTGTGTAGTAGTTACTCCAAGATTGGCTTTAACAGCAGCAGTAGTACCAGTAAAGTCGAGAGTATCATTACCACCTGTTGCAGTTTCTGTAATTCTGTCAGTTCCTAAAGCAGTATTAGCTAGGAAAGCATAAGTATCATTACCATTTAAACCTGCAAGAGTGTTATTGGCACTATTACCTCTGAGGACGTTATTATTGGCGTTACCTGTACCATTAATAGCTGTTGCACCTGTGAGAGTCAGGTTTTCTACACCTGCGGGTAAAGTAGTGGTAACAGAAGCACTCAAGGTATCAGTAATGGTTGTGGTAGCAGTGGTTTTAGTTCCTAAACTGGCATTAGTAGGAGAACTGAGGGTGACAGTAAAGGTTTCATTCGGTTCATTATTATTGTCATTGATAATGGGGATATCAATAACTTGACTGATAGTACCAGGTGTAAAAGTCAAAGTTCCTGTAGTGCTGGTGTAGTCTGAACCGGCTATAGCTGTACCATTACTGGTTGTGTATTGAACGGTAATAGTTTGGCTACTAGAAGCAGAAAGAGTAACTGTATACCGGACATTCTGTGGACTAGCTGCACCTTCAACTATTGTCTGGTCAGCATTGATGCTAATACTTACAGCCGAAGAAGTATCATCATTAGTAATAGTTCCTGTTACCGCAGTAGTTGTACCAATGGTGTAACCTGTACCTGAAAGCAAGGTTAAAGCTACGGTTTCGTTAGCTTCAACAGTGGTATCTGCGGTGGGGTCTATTATTAAAGTTGCGGTACTCGAACCAGCCGCAAAGGTGATGGTTTTTCCTGTTCCCGGTGTTGCACCTGTGTAGTCGGTACTAGCTGCTGTACCAGCGATACTGTAGTTGACTGTGAGGGCGTTGGTGGTATTACCTGTGCGAGTGAAAGTGTAAATTAGGTTGCCAGTTCCATCTTCAGCGACGCTGCTAGGAGATACAGCTAGGGTGACTGTAGTGGTGGGATTTGGATTCGTAATATTAACTAAGGTGAGGGAATAGTTGCTGTTGTCGTTAGTTGAGTCTTGGAAAATGCCAATGTAGTAATTCCCTGCTTGTAATGTTTGAGTGGTTTGAGCGTTGCGACTCGAACCTGCGTAATCAGAGTAAATCTGTTCTCCACTATCAATTAAGCCATTATTATTGCTATCGTAATAAATTCTGGCATAGAGAAAGTTATCAGTCAGTCCACTCAACTGTAAAGAGACTTCATTTGTACCTGTGAGGGAGAATTTGTAGTAATCTACTGGGTCTACACTACCAACAAATTCTGTAATCGTCTGCGTCCCTGCTAAAGTACCAAGATTGTAAGCAGTGCTGGTTGTATTTCCAGGATTAGAAGCGATCGAAGCAGGTGCAGATGTGGCTGATAATTGTAGCGAATAGTTGGAGTTGTCGTTAGTTGAGTCTTGGAAAATGCCAATGTAGTAATTCCCTGCTCCTAATGTTTGGGTAATTTGAGCGTTGCGACTCGAACCTGCATAATCAGAGTAAAGTAAATCGCCACTATCAATTAAGCCATTATTATTGCTATCGTAATAAATTCTGGCATAAAGATAGTTGTCAGTCAGTCCACTCAACTGTAAAGAAATATTGTTTGTACCTGTCAGGGAGAATTTGTAGTAATCTATTGGGTCTACACTACCAACAAATTCTGTGATTGTCTGATTACCTGCTAAAGTCCCAAGATTGTAAGCAGTGCTGAGTGTGTTGCCCGGATTAGAAGCGATCGAACCTGGTGCAGATGTGGCTAATAGTTGTAGGGAATAGTTGCTGTTAACGGTGCCGGAGGATTGGGAAATCTCTACATAGTAATTCCCTGCTCCTAATGTGGTATTTAGAACTGGACTGGTACGACTAGGACCCCAGTAATCATTGTAAATTTTATCTCCACTATCAATTAAGCCATTGTTATTGCTGTCGTAAATGATTGTGGCATAAAGATAGTTTTGTGTGACTCCAGTCAACTTTAAGGAAATATTATTTGTGCTGGTCAGGGAGAATTTGTAATAGTCTAATGGACTTGTACTGCTGATAGAGTCATTGTAGTTATATGATGTGAGAATACCAATGTTTTCAGCAGTTAACAATGTACTTCCGGGCATACTTTTCCTGTTGATAAATTTGATAACGCATTCTTACTGAATGTTTGCGTACATCTTAGCTCTAATTAATTTTTATAACCATAAGCAGTATTTATTTTTTATCAAGTATAGAAATTATCCGCTTGACAATTTATTTTATTTATGCATATCACGGAATTGCGTCGTTTCAGGCTGTTAACCCTGAAGTTTATATAATTAGAGACCGCGCCTCTCACCGCAGACATTGCTCAAAATTCTGCAAAAAATCACGTTGAAATGCCTGAACTACATACTAAATATTTGGTATATCTTGTCAAAACCTAATTTATTAACGGATATGCTTTAGCAAATATTATATTTGCAAATGTAAACTTTATATACTACAAATATATTTTTATATTATAGATAAATCTCAATACTGCTTGGTTAAGAGTTTTCGTAGGTTGGGTCTAAAGAAAGCGCAACCCAACAAAAACCCGTCAATGTTGGGTTTCCTAACGTCAAACGCCATTCTCCACAAGCCGGGAAACCCGTCCTATCATCTGACCTCAAGTGCTTAAAATCCCCAATTTCTTAGAGAGATTGGGGATATATGTCTTTGTTGATGTAATATATCGAAAATTTGAAATTTTGAATACTTAGCTCTTGCTCGCAGTTGGTTGAGCTAAAGAACGCAGTAATAGGTTTCTACCTAATTCAATATCTGATGGCGCACATTGCCAATCAGGGTGTGCTGTCATTAACAAGCTTTCTAAAGTTTCTTGATCAAAAAGGTGACATACAGGGGCATTATTGACTTCTGCTTCTACTGCATAGCAGTTATTGGTAACGCAGCGAATTATACAACGGCTGGAAATTCTAGCCAGATTCAAGATTTCGCCTGGTTGTAGGGAACGAAACTTGCGAATTACCTGTTTGAACTCTTCAATAGAAGACACTATTAAGCCTGGAAGGGCAAATGTCACCTTTTTCTCTCCATTTACCGCAATCCAGTAATGACGACTGGGGTCGATACCTTCTAACCAAGGTGATTCATCATCAAGACGATAGCGGGGGGATAGGCAGAAGAAAGGTGTCATAAGCTTAGGTGTAAATTTGGTATTTAATATTGGTATTTTTTGGTATTTTAAAGTCAGGCTCTTTTCATATCACTGAAAGTAGCCTTTATATATTAAGTATTTGATAACTATCGCTAATAAATCAAATAAATTTAGTAAAAGTTATTAAATTGGTTACATTTCTTAATGAAGCACGTTTTGTGTTATGGTCTGCCTTCTGTCTCTTCCATCAGTTCTGGGATTGTGGTTTCCAGCTTGAGACAATTGGCACCATTCACCTGTAACCGATATTCAACTTTATCCATGAGACGATTCATAATCAGCCACCCATAACCACCTTCTTGTTTTTGGGTAGGATGAGGAGGAAAGTAAGTAGACATATCAAAGCCTTTACCGTAGTCCCAAATTTCGATCACTAAATTGCGATCTTGTAGTTCTAAACGCAGTAGGATTGGCAAACTGGGCTGATCTTTGTGAGCATGACGTACAGCGTTGGAATACGCTTCAACCAACGCCAGACGCAAACGTCCAGATTGTTCTGACCAATCCACAGAGTCCCCCAGATGGATTTTCAAGCATCCCAACAACCAAGTTTCCACAATATTGACAAAACTTAAGTCACTTGGTACGTGAAGCTCACTTTTCATTAGTTACAGAACCTCCAGGGAGAGTATAGTTTGGTCATCTTCTTGGACATGGTTGTCTGCTTGAATACGATTTAGCAAATTTTCCAGAGATAATGGTTGAGGTTGTTCTTGTATAAGTTGCCAAAGTCCTTCTTGGTTGAGCATGGAACTGTGTGTTCGCTGAGGGATATTATCGTTTTTTTGATGCAAGTCAATATTTTTTGATATATTAGCTTCCGTAATTCCATCACTAGCTAGTAGTAATGTGTCTCCGGATACAAGAGTACATCGACCAGTGTTGGCGTACCATTTTGGTAAAATTCCTAGCGGGATGCTACGTTCTTTGAGGTAATGAGGTTGAGTAACTAAAGTTGCTGGATGTGACCATAATAAGGGATAGATGTGTCCAGCATTAGCATAAACAAGTTCTTTGGTGACTTTGTTGTAAGATGCAATCACAAGAGTAATAAAGTAATTGTTACTCATTAAGTCATCAGCTAGAGCATAGTTGAGATTCTGCATGACAATATTCGGCTCTGCTGGTGATTCTTGAGATAATTCCCGACGCAATAGGGAAATAGCACTGGCCATAAATAAAGCAGCTGGTACTCCTTTACCAGAAACATCACCGACTGCTAACCATAAGTCACCTTTAGGATGAACAAAGACTTCAAAAAAGTCTCCTCCTACTTCTCGTGCAGGGTAACAGCAGGCTTGTATTTTTACACCATCAATTTCTGGTAGGGTTTGACGGAGTAGATTATTTTGAATTTGGCGGGCTACTTGCAATTCTATGCGGATTTGCTGTTGTTTTTCTTGCAGGCTTTGGTAGAGTTTTGCTTGGGAGAGTGCTAAGGCTGCTTGTTCTGCTACACCTGTAATCAGTTGGATATCTTCATCTTGCCAAATATTTTCACTTCCCCATTTATAGAGGGTCATGACAGCTAGTAGGTGTTGTTGGTAGGTAAATGGTACTACTAGACTGTGGAAAGAATGGTGATGATGTGTATCTTGGGTTAATTGATATTTTTGGGTGTGGAGGACTTCTTCAAGTAAAGGGTTGGAATCTAAGGGGAGTGTGATGTCGGAGAATTTGGGATCATGATAGAAAAACTGGTTTGATGTCAAGCGATCGCCTTCGACCAATCTTAATACACAACTTGTAGCTGTAAATGTTTGTCCAATGGTAACTACTATCTTTTGCAAGATGCTGTTATAGTCCAAGGATTCCCGAATTGTCGTTGTGACGGCGTTAAATAAAGATTCTCGTCGCAGGGCATGACGTAGTTCTTTTGTCCGTTTTTTTACTAATTTATATGTGTCCTTGCCTTGCTCGACTAGTGCTTTGAGTTGGTCAGGTTTCCAAGGTTTGGTGATGTATTTGAATACCTGACCTGAGTTGATTGCGTCTACCAAATCTTCGACATCGGTAAAACCTGTCAGTAAAATCCGAATTGTATCGGGAAAACGTTCTACTGTGCGACTGAACAATTCTGTGCCGTTCATCTCTGGCATTCTTTGGTCAGAAATGATCACAGCCATTTCTCCGACTTGATCTAAAATAGCCAAAGCTTCATGGGCATCATTAGCTTTGTATACTTTAAAACTGCGCCAAAAGGTGCGGTAGAGTAAATCTAAGTTATCTGGCTCGTCATCTACCACCATGAGTTTGAGCTTTTCTACCTCTGTTTCAGTCATATTTGACTACATTTTTCACCTGATCTACACTCTACAAACTGATTATCCTACGATGCCAGAACGTAAAGCGCGGACTGCTGCTTGGGTACGGTCATCAGCACAGAGTTTATTCAGAATATTACGAACGTGAGTTTTTACTGTTCCAATTGTGATAAAAAGTCTTTGAGCGATGACTGCATTGCTACAACCTTCGACTATTAATTGTAATACTTCTAACTCCCTTTCTGTGAGGGAATAAGGTTCTATAGGCTGTTCATTTTCTCCTAATTCTGCATCAATATCTGTGTGTTCCCTAAAGGATATGGGTTTTGGGTTGATGGGATTTTGTTGGGCTTGTTGCAAAACGATGCGTGCGATCGCTGGATCAATCCACGCATTGCCATTGTAAGTGACTCGCACCGCGTCCAGCAAATTATCAAATCTGATATCTTTCATACAATAGGAGTCTGCACCAGCTGCAAAAGCTGCTAATACTGCCTCTCTATTATCGCGCAGTGTCAAAATTAATACTTTAGTATCTAAGTCTTCATCTTCAGCCGTAGCTTTTAGCTCCCTGGTTAGTTCTATACCGTCCTTATCTGGTAAACCGATATCGACAATTGCAATATCTGGTTGTAATTTTTTTAACATTTTTAAGCCTTCAGCAGCATTGATGGCTTCCCCGACAACTTCAATATCTTTTTTTTGTAAGAGTGCTGTACGAATGCCCACACGAGTGAGATCATGATCTTCAATTAGCGCGATGCGAATTTTGCTCATAGTCAACTTACACAGTGATACTAGTGATACTCAGTTTTACATTTCATGAGCTTAAACAAGTTTAATACCGTTTCACTTTAATGTTGATACAAATAGGTAGCCGGGGGAAAGAATTAAAAACCAATGGTTTGCATCGGGCTTTTTGTGAAATGGTATAATAACTTTGCTCAAGTCCTTTGTCCGTAGTGTAGCGGTAATTTTCGCATTGAAGTAGATTGTTTGGTTGTCAGGTAAATGAAGACACCGCAAGGGATCTAGTCCAAGTGGACTCGCTGAACCAAGAATCACCGTACCTTTCGGTCGGTGAGTGTCAAAGAAAATAGGCTGAAAACCCCGTAATAAAACCCTAAAAACCCAAAAAGTTTTTAGAGTTTGAAAACAAGAGTTCTAAAAATTCGATGCAGCCTCACAAAAAAATGGTATTAGAAGTTGCTAAAGTTGTTAATCGCTCCCTGTATTTTATCCATAACCTGATCTACAGTGATAACTCCCAACTCTCCAGATGCACGGGTACGAATGCTTAAAGAATTGGTTTCTACTTCTTTGGCTCCTACTACGGCCATGACTGGGATTTTATCTTTTTCGGCGTTGCGAATCAATTTACCCAAGCGATCGCCACTTAAATCAACTTCGGCGCGAATCCCCAAAGCTACCATCTTGGCAACTACTTCTTTGGTAAAATCAATTTGTGCTTCTCCCACAGGCAGCAATCTAATTTGCACAGGTGCTAACCACAGGGGAAAATCACCCGCATACTCTTCAATTAAAATCCCAATTAATCTTTCTAAAGAACCAAAAGGTGCGCGGTGAATCATCACCGGACGCTTACGCGCACCATCTTCAGCAACATATTCCAAATCAAAACGTTCAGGCAAATTATAATCTACCTGCACCGTACCTAATTGCCATTCCCTATCTAACGCATCACTGAAGATAAAATCAAGTTTGGGACCATAAAAAGCCGCTTCCCCAACACCTTCAAAATGATCCATTCCCAATTGTTGCACAGCACGACGAATCGCACCTTCAGCTTTATCCCAAACTTCATCCCCACCAATATATTTATCACTGGCTGGATCACGGAAACTCAATCTAGCTTTAAAATTCTTTAGTTGCAGACTTCTAAATACTGTCAAAATCAAATCTACAACACTCAGGAATTCATTATCTAACTGTTCGGGAGTGACAAACAGGTGAGAATCATCAACCGTAAAACCACGTACTCTCGTTAAACCGCCTAATTCTCCCGATTGTTCATAGCGGTAAACAGTACCAAATTCCGCCAACCGCATCGGTAATTCCCGATAAGAGCGTAATTCACTCTTGTATATTTGGATGTGAAATGGGCAGTTCATCGGCTTGAGAACAAAACCCTGTTCTAAAGCTTTTGCTTCCTCATCTTCAGCCATTAAAGGAAACATATCTTCCTTGTATTTTTGCCAGTGTCCAGATGTTTTAAATAAATCTACTCTGGCAATGTGAGGAGTAACTACAGGTAGATAACCCCGTTTTAACTGTTCTTTTTTGAGGAAGTCTTCTAAAATCGTTCTCAGTAAAGTTCCCTTGGGAGTCCAAAGCGGTAAACCAGGTCCCACAGGATCAGCGAAAATAAACAAACCTAGTTCTTTACCCAGTTTACGATGGTCACGCCTTAATGCTTCTGCTTTGCGGCGTTTGTACTCAGCTAGTTGTTCGGGAGTTTCCCAAGCAGTCGCGTAAATACGTTGTAGCTGGGCTTTGGTTTCATCTCCCCGCCAATATGCACCAGCAACGCTTTCTAATTCTATAGCTTTGGGATTAATATCTTTAGTATTTTCAACGTGGGGACCAGCGCACAAATCCCACCATTCTTCACCTAAATGATAAATTGTGATCGGCTCTTGTTTGATATCTGCGAGAATTTCTAATTTATACGGTTCTTTAATTGCTTCAATCCGTTTTTGTGCTTCCTCACGACTGACTTCTTCCCGCACTACTGAAAGTTTGCGGTTAATAATCTTCACCATCTCTTTTTGGATGGCTTTTAAATCCTTATCACTAAATGGTTCTGGGTTATCGAAGTCATAATAAAACCCGTTCTCAATCCAAGGACCGATGGTAACTTGCGCCTTGGGAAACAGCTTTTGTACAGCCATGGCCATGACGTGGGAAGCCGTATGACGAATCTTTTTCAGCGTTTCTGATTCGCTGGTACGCGGTAAATAAATTTTCTCTACTGGTTGGATTTCTTGATTTGGCGACATCGGCTGTTAAACTTTTGGCGAAGTGTTTAAAAATAAAGTTGACAAAAAATATCTTTACAGATAATAAGTCACAGACTATAGATTCTCCTAATTTAGCCCAACCACAGACTTCTGGCAAAACTAAATAGAGCTTCGGGGGTGGAGATAAACAATCATTATCTATTCCTATTCCTTGTCACCTGTCACCTGTCACCTGTCACCTGTCACCTCTTCCCTGAGACAGATCCTCCTATACACCACAGGGATCAAGACAAATCCTAGTTCCAAGCTATATGATGAACAGAGTTTTGTATCTCATTTTACTGATTTTATTTTAAAAATAAGATAAATGAAAAAATTAGAGTATTGTTAAGAATCGTAAATAGCGTTAATATTAAAGAGAGATTTAGAAATATGCTTCTCATATATGGGAGACCCCAGTTCACCAACTCCTGAATTGCTCCAATCCATCCTAGAGCCATTGTTAGAGGATTTTGATTATTGGTTTGCGCGATCGCACGAATTATTACAAAATGAGAAAATCTCATTTATGAGTGACCATGAGCAATCTGATTTACTCAACCGAGTCAACCAAGCACAAGCAGAACTAAGTACATCTAAGATGCTGTTTGCTGCAACTGGTAAACAAATTGGGATTGATATGGCAACATTAATGCCTTGGCATCAATTATTAGGCGAATGTTGGAAAGTAAGTATCCGCTACCGTCAATCCAAGCAAGACTAACTTACAGCAGGGAACAGGAAACAGGGGTGAAAGCCTCTTAATATATGGCTTTGTTCCTAAAATTTGTACCTCATTTACTTGAAGTCGGCTGTAACTGTTCAACACAACAGTATATAAGTCGCAACGATAGGAAAAAAACCTTAACATTATTTTCATAAAAAAATAATGTATCCCATGTTACCGTAGTCTTAATAGGATTACAAAATATCACATCACAAATAGCTAATTTAGCATTCGCCACCACCGTAAATAACGGTTTAGCGAAAGTTAAGCACTACGATATAAAGTTTTAAAACTTGTTACCCTTGGAGGATAATTATATGCTACACCTACTTTACATATTAGCTTTCACTGTTCTTGCATTCATCGCTGTGGGTAATTTAATTCGCAACCTGGTCATGTTTAGTTTTGATAGGGAGCGTCCTTATCCAGCGAATTCCTCTGCAATGGGTAATCAAGGTGGTTTTGGCTATTATGCAGCTAAAAGACAATCCATACCCCATCCAGAATTATTAGATAGTGCAGGTAATTTAATTAAAGAACCTCTGTTGGTAATGCGTTCAATTAATGTCGAAGATGCACGTCAACAGTTGGATGCTCTTTATGAATCTTCTCCTGGACAAAAAATGGAGCGTTCAGAAGAAGCTTAATTTATTATTTTTATAATTTGGGAATCTGTAGGGGTTTAGCAATGTGCTTGACCCCTAATTTTGGTATAATAGTGATATTAGTTATTTACTAAAGTTTACAGCTAAGAAAAGGTTAAGATATGGCAGGTAAGGTAATAGATGTAACCGGATTAAGTAACGATCAAATTGCCATGATTGAAGACATTGTTAATGCACTCAAAAAAATGAGTGAATCAGGACGAGATTCTCAAGTTATGGTTTCTAGTTCAGAAGAGGAAAAGGAAAAAATATCAGGTGATTTTAAGTGGTTAGTTGCTGATATAGGTGTTAAAGAACCGATAAATCGAAGTAGTATTTATGGTATTTAATCATCCTATGCAGCAATTTATTGATACTAAATTTAACATCTTCAATCCCACCAATAAGCAATAACTACACCATCTCGCTGTTGCCAAAGCGACTCACCTTCTAAACAATCTTCCAACCTCATTCGCAAATGGCGCTGAAGTCGCAAACCATACTCTTCATTATTACCATCAGTAATATCCACTGAGTCTGCACGCCACTTTTTACCGAAATCTAAAAGCTGAGAAACTATAGTATCTTGGTTTTCTGTCAAAATGTACAGAGTATCCCCAGGATAAGCGACAAAGTGAATTATACTTGATTCTGGCATGGGGCGATAATTTGCCATTGCTAATAAAGTATCCACCAAACCACCAAAACTTAAACCATGTTCATCTGGTGCAAAAATCGGTTTGGTAAACAGAAAACTCGCCCATAGATGGGCATTTTGACTAAGATCCTGAATAACTTCTTCCCCGTTAAACTCATTAAAGCGACGTTGCCATACTAATGCTGCAAAAAGTTCCTGAGGACTATATTCTTGAGCTAGGGTTTGAATTTTAGAGATGTTTAACATAGAAAATTAATTACAATTTGAAATTTTAATTGTGTATCTATTACATCGTTTTAAAGTGATTCTGCTGCTAATTTTTTTTCTTCTTTAGCTATATAAAAAATCCATTCAATTTCTTTTAATGCTTGTTGATAATCTGTTTGAGTTTGAATAGGTTTCAAATTCATAATATTAAACCTCCTCAAATAAGATCAGATGTTTTATCAGCAGATTCTTGATATTTTTTGATTTTCTCATATAAACTATCAACGGTTTCTTGAGAAAATAGGCTATCTTTCAATTGTAAATAATCACCTTCACCTAGTTTACAAGCAGCCCAAAATTTCATTACTTTTGCGGGTTCTAAGTGAGTGAGTAAAATCTGCATCACTTCTTGTAAATTTTGCTGGTCGTTAATAACTTTAATTTTCATCTTCATCTTCTCTTTCCAAAATTAAATCTGTTGGGTTAATTACTTGCAATGATAAATCTTGACAACGATTAATTAATCTTTTATCACAAGTGATAAAACCGCACCAAAAGAGATACTAAAGCGATCACTCTCCATTCTCTATAATTCTAGAAAAGCAATCGCACTTCATTCTCCATAACTAGAGAACAGCGATACCTTCCGTAAGCTACACTAACTCTATTTATTTTCTATAAAGAAAGAAAAGCGATTCCTACGCAGAAATTTACTATCGCTTTTGTTTCCAGGAAAAAAGTTATGACACAAGTTTTAGTAATGCTTCATTAATAATTGTTTGATATCCAACTCCTTGTTTTTCGGCTTCAGATTTTGCCCAAGCAATCACTTGAGGATGTAATCTAATAGAAACAGATTGATATTTTTCTGTTTCACTTTTTGCAGGTCTTCCACGTCGAGTATAATTAATCCCAAATTGTTCTTGAATAGCTTGTTCAGCAGCTATTACTTCTGATGGAGTAATTCTTCTGGCATGATTAAAAGGAAATTCAGCCTTCTTCTTCATATTGTTGACGCTCCCATTTTGTTGCAGGTCTAGCACTGATAATTCTAATTGTCTCGTTTCTCATTGTATAAACAACAACTAATAACCGATTGTTATAAGATTCTCCAATAATCCATTCTCTTTCTTCTTCTATGGAATGTTCTGGATCTGGTGCAATTAAGGCTAATGGATCAGTCCAAACTGTTGCAGCTTCTTCAAAAGAAACTTTGTGTTTTTGCTGATTCCGATGTTGTTTGTTTGCATCCCATTCAAATTTCATATTTTCAGTATATACTAAAAATATAAAGTTAAAAATTAAGTTTTTTATACAAAAGGCGATACCTACGGTAAGCTACCGCGATCGCTCTCTATTCTCTATAACTCCAGAAAAGCGATACCTTTGGTGATTTCACAAGAAGAAACAATTGTTTGTACTGCGCGTACTGCTGCATCAGGATTATTGGTTGATAGAAAATCGTAATGACGATTTAAGTCATTAGTTGCTGTTTCTGTCCAAACTATCTCAGACATTAGTGTTATTGTTGATTTCCTAAATTATTTGCCCATTTTTTAACTTTTTCATGTTTGACTCCTGAACCTGTACGCAGGTAGGTTTCTAAAGCAGATTTACTTTGTTCAATCATTTCTGTTTCAGTGAGAGGTTGAAAATTTAATTCTGTATTTATTTCTCCATATTCAAGTGATTCTGTTGTTAAATTTTCTTCTTCTTTAGCTAATTCTGTGGCTAGAAATTGAATGGCTTTAATTTTTTCTTGATGAGATAATTTTTGCAGTGATGGTAAAATTTCTGTTAATGTCATAAAAATATGGGGTAAAAGCTACTTACATTATACTGTGATACCCTTGGTAAGCTACCGCTAACGCTCTCCATTCTCCATAACTTCTCAGTAATTTGCCGGAATTTATATGAATTATTGATAAAGTTATATTTTTTATCTTTTTGTCAGAATTAGGATGTCTACGATTAAAGGATGAACAGGATTCTTTTAACCGCTAATTTCATAATATTTTTATCCTGATTAGAACCTTACACCTTTTTTCTGATCTGGTGAAAAATATCCTACCTCATGACCAACACTGACATTCACTGTCAACTTAGTAATATAGCCCAGCAATTCCAAATTTTTGAATGTGTTTCCTGCGCTATTGCGTTGCGCCAATTTCTAATTAATCTGAAAATTCCTGGCAGAGAGATTTGTTTGTTTACAGGGAGTACAGAATATCCCTTCTGTAATATTTACCATGAAGTTCTACAACAAAACATCTCAATTAACGGTAGACATTTTGCGATCGCAGTAGAAATTAATGGACAAGAACTCATATTTGACAACATTCACCCCGAAGGAATTTCCAGGGTAAACTGGATAAATAACCTCTATTGTGCTGCACAAGACTTAGGTGGAGAATTTCAAATTACTGAAACAGAATTTTAAGCTGGAGGAATATCATGGTTGATTTGTATGATTTAATTCGTAATATTCAGAAACGTCCAGCTATGTATTTAGGACGAGCAAATATAACTAATCTCCGTACTTTTATAGCTGGTTACTGTTTTGCACGTCGCCAAATGGGAATACATCAAACAGCACAAGAACAAAAATTTTCAGAATTCCAAAGTTGGATTGAACAGAAATTTAGTATTGTTTCTCATCAAACGTGGGATCAAATTATTCTGTTTTTTTCCAAAGATGAACACAGTGCTTTAGAGAGATTTTTTCAACTATTTGAAGAATTTACTCAATCTGAGGTTGTTTTTGAACAGCAAGCTCGTCTACAGGAAAGCTCAGTCAATACATCACTTTGCAAGTAACTGTCAGAATCAGGATATCCAGGATTAAAGGATGAACAGGATTAAGATTGACAATATTTTTTACTCATCCTGTAAGTAAATCATTAAATGTGAGAAACAGGATTAATAAGATTAAAGGATTAAGAGGATGAAAAATTAACATAATTATTGATTATGTATTTTCTAACCATCCTGTAAATTCTCAAATCCTGGACATCCTGATATGGCTTGCGCCACGCTCCGCTATCAGACAAAATCATCATCCTGAAAATCCTAAAATCCTGAAAATCCTGATTCTGACAAATTACGCTTCAATCACCACGCGCAAATTACCGCGCTTATTAGCAACCCGACAGGAAGTAGTGCTACCAACTCGCTCAAATTCCAAATCGAGAACAGTCCCACCAACACGCAAATTATGTAACGATAAACGATTGATTGATTGTGGCAAAGCAGGGTCAATAATTCGCAAACAATTATTTTGTGCGTCTGGAACTAAATTCACCATCATTTGCAATAATTGAAAAATACTACCTGTAGCCCAAGCTTGGGGTGTACAAGCGACGGGATACTGTACAGGTGAATTATCCCCGTTAAGTTCATAACCACAAAACAGTTCTGGTGGTCGTTGATAAGATTGCTGGGAAGTCATGTTAAACAAACCTTGAAATAATTCCAAAGCTTGATCTATTAATCCGAGCGATCGCAATCCCATAGCAATGAGAGAATTATCATGTGGCCACACAGAACCAATGTGATAACCCATTGGGTTATAAGCTGGTGACAAACTGCTCAAAGTTCTAATCCCCCAACCATTAAACATATCAGGCGCTCGCAACCTTTCCGCCACACTATAGGCTTTTTCTGGTGTAAAAATTCCCAAAGATAAACAATGACCAGGATTAGAAGTAATACTATCTACTTGATTTCCTTCTCCATCTAAAGCCAAAGCGCAGAAATCCTGATCTTCTATCCAAAAATCTTTGTTAAATCTAATTCGCAGATTTCTAGCTTCGTCTTGCCAACGTTCTGCCAAATCTAGGCGCTTTTTCATCTTAGCAATTTCTGCTAATTTAATTTTGGCAGCATAGACATAAGCTTGTACTTCACAAAGAGAAATTGAACCTTTAGCTAATTCCCCTTTGCGGTTCACAATACAATCACCAGAGTCTTTCCAGCCTTGGTTAACCAAACCACCTTTTGATTTACGATTATAGCTGAGATAGCCCGTTTCTTGGAGATTTCTATCAATCCAATCCATTGCTGCGATCGCATTTCGCCAAAGTTGCTCTAAAGTTTCTTGATCATGAGTCCAAGCATAGTAATCAGCATACAACATCAACCATAACGGAGTTGCATCAACTGTTCCGTAATAAGGTGTATGGGGAATTTCCTGACAACGTGCTAACTCTCCCATTCGTAACTCATGTAAAATTTTGCCTGGTTCCTCTTCCCGCCACTCGTCTTCTTTTTTACCCTGATATGCTGCTAATAACATCAAAGTTTCTTTAGCAATTTGGGAATTTAACATCAAAGTTTGGGAAGCAGTAATAATAGAATCCCGTCCAAATAACGTTGAAAACCAAGGTACACCAGCCGAAACAGTTTTATACTTCCCAAAAGATTGGCGTAACAAATACAGATCTTCTTCAGCCCTTTCAAGGACACGATTGAAAAGGCTTTTATCCGAGCTAATACGGGTAATCTGTTGTACCCAATTTTGCTCCTCCATCAACTCAGAAGCTTTAGCTTGTGCCAAAGTGGTAGCAGCATTCACACCAGAACTGGGTTGATTATTGGTTAACTTCTGCAACCGATAACCCAGCTTTTTAGTTTCGTGAGAAGCTAATTCTAACTGCCAAATCGCAGTGTAACCTTGAAAATAATCTGGTTGTTGATGGTGAAATTGTATCCGGGATTCCATCACCGCACCATCTAAACCTTGATAAGCCAATGTCAAAGACTCTTCCCGATTTGGTTGAGTTGGAGGTACGAGACCATCACCTGTTTCGTCTAAGTTTGTTGGCTCTGCTAACCGTAATAATCTACCCCGTTGTTTGCGGCTATGACCCCGGACTTCAAATAAATCCACAAAATCCGCATCAAAGCTGAGACTAATTTCACAAGTGATGCTGGTGGTGCTGTAGTTAGCAACTTCTATTTCTTCAAATAATGCACCGTTGAGTACCAATTCCCGACGAATACCAATAGTATCAGCCTTCAGGTGATCATCAATTTTGGGATTAGTACACAAAACTGAAAGTGCAAAGCCTTTGTCAGCAGTGCTACTCAGTAAAACAGGCGATCGCCCATTAATCTGCAACTCCAAACGACTCAAAAACCGGGTATCAGCACAAAATAGCCCCATACTGGGATTCCCATCCTGAAGGGAACAACCGGAAATGTTCCCTATCGTATCTGTCACCAAGAACAAATCATCATCTTTAACCGTTAAAGTTGGCTGTGGTCTTTCACTGATAACACAAGGCCATTCTGGGATAGGCGCTTGTTCAGCAGGAATAAAAGTTTTTCCATCGAGGACAATTTTCTCTGGGGTTATCAACGTATCTGGTGTCATGAGCCAAATTTTCCTATACAGGACTGGGTATGGAGTGGGGAGATGAGGAGGATGAGGGAGATGAGGAGGATAGGGAAGTAATTTTCCCAATCACCAATCACCAATTCCCAATCACCAAGATCCCTATAAATCTATACGTTCTGAATTTGAAGTCAAGGCTGGAAACTGGGAATTTTCAAGGGTTTTATTCTTTCATCAGCATTGAGAGATACTAGACCTGGAAAATACTCAAGAATATGTTTAGTTCAAAATTTTTTGAGTTTTGTCAAGCATCAGCAGTACCCAAACTTACCGGGGTGTGTTTTGGGTTAATATCTGGACAGGTGCTTTCTAACGCCTACCAATTGGGAAATGGTAATAGGTAATGGGTGATAGGTAAAAATTTTTTCTCTTCACCAATGACCAATGACCAATGACCAATGACCAGTTTGAATTTGTACAATCCTTCTGTGAAGTGGATCTTGTCTAGATTGGGCGTTTAACGATATTCATGAGCATTTCGACTTCTGTATTGAGTGATTTGCTACAGTCACTACCCTACCTGCGTCCTCAGTTATATTTCAAGGCTTCACTAACGGCGCTCTCCCATGCAATGGAAGATCAGGTTTTAGCAGCCACCTTGGATCAGCCCCTGATTATTGCTAGTTTCCAACGAGAGCGATTCTACCGCCAAGAAGCGCATCGCTATCAACGACTTTCCCAGCGTAGTAATCAAATATACGTATTATCCGCGCCGGAAACAGAGTTCGTTAATAGCTCGGAATACTATGAAAAGGTAGCTTTTGAACCGGATGATGCTTTAAGTCAAGAGTGGCATTTAGTGGTAGTAGCTAATAATTATGCTACCTGTTTGGTGTGTCGAGAAAACCTCGGTTCGATCGCCAAAAATCAGGAGTTACGAAATATGATCCCCAGTTTAGATATGGACACGGCGCGAAGATTCGAGGGGATTTGGACTTCCGAAAGAGGAGTCAGTCTCAAAGCCGCAGAGTTGATATTAAGCAGGATCCTAGTTTACAGACCAGAATTGGCGGATAAAGTTGCTCAGGTATGCCAGAGATTTGGCATCGGGGAATCAAAAAGAGGATTGGGAGCAGCAATTCAAAATGAATATGCTTGTGATATTGATACTGACCCTTTTGTACAGCGATTAGTAACTTATTTACAAGCTAGTCAATATAAATTACATAAAGCCTACCGTTCGATTACAGCCCAAGCCAGAAAAGAAAGGCTAGTAAATTCAATCAGTACGGCAATTAGGCGATCGCTTGACCCCCAGGAAATTTTACAGGTAGCGGCTCAAGAATTAGGTCAACATTTAGAAGCTGGTCGTTGTCTAATTTATCGCGCTCAAGCTACCGATGCCACAGCCACAATTGAACATGAGTTCTTAAATAAGGGTTTACCATCTGTCCTCGGTCAAACCTGGGATTTACAACTCAATCCTCTATTTCAAGAAATACTGCAAAAACTTGAGGGAGTCTGTGTTGCAGATACTGTCGCTGACCATCGCGTTAAAAATTCGCCAGCTTTATCGTTAATAGTCAAGCAATTTGGCGTGCGCTCTTGGTTGATGGAACCAGTATTATTCCAGGGACGACTGCTAGGAATTGTTGAGTTGCATTACTGTTATTTTCCCAGCCATGAGTGGCAACCCGGAGAGTTAGATTTAGTCAAAGCGATCGCCACCCAAATCGGAGCAGCCCTCATTCAAGCAGAAGCCTTTGCCAATTTAGAAAAACTCAATCAGCAACTAGAAGCCCTAGACCGCACCCGCAGCAACCTGATAGCCATTACCGGTCATGAACTACGTACCCCCCTATCTACTATTCAAGTTTGTCTAGAAAGCCTCGCTACTGAACCAGATATGCCCTGGGAATTACAACAAGTAATGCTCAGTACAGCCCTCTCTGACTCAGAACGGATGCGAAAACTAGTGCAAGATTTCCTCACCCTTTCCAATTTAGAAAGCGGTCGTGTGGAATGGCATCCAGAATCTTTAACTTTACAAGAATGTGTAGATTTAGCCCTCAGCCGTCTACGTACACGCTCGTCAACAGAAAAAATCCCGCAAATTAAAACGCAAATTGGTAAAAATCTGCCTCTGATTAGGGCTGATGGTGATTGGTTAGTAGAGGTACTAGCAAAACTCATAGATAATGCTTGTAAATTTACACCAGCCGAAGGAGAAATTTCCATTAAAGCTACTCGCAGCCGCAATCAAATGGTGGAAGTCACAGTAGCCGATACTGGACGTGGCATCGAACCCAATCGGTTAGAAATAGTATTTGACCGCTTTTATCAAGAAGAAGGAGCGTTACGAAGAACTGCTGGTGGTACAGGTTTAGGTTTGGCCATTTGTCGGCAAATAGTCACCGGCTGGAACGGAAAAATTTGGGCAGAGTCTAATGGTAAAGACCAAGGTAGTAAGTTCCACTTTACAATTCCTATTGTTGTAAGTAGTCAGGAAGCAGAGAAGATAGGAAGATAACAATACAGGGGAAACAGGGAAGATGCAGAAAATGTTGGTAATTTTCGTAACTTCTCTCACCTGTAATTTTTGATGCGGCTTTGTTGTAGATACTTAGATATTGACCAGATAGAAATATCCGTTCTTCAGAACACTTGTAGAGACTTTCCATGCAACTTCTCTACATCTTTGTTTAGCAGATGTCTATTGTAAATATTGTCAACATCATCCTTAAAAACTTAACCCTATCCTGACATTGTGAGCGATCGCCATCTCCGGCTATATTTAAATCTTGACTCGCACATCTTTAGGTGGAAAAACCTTTCGTCGTTAAATCAAAAACTTCGTAGGGGCGAAGTTCCATGTTCATAGAAATGCAGCAAATGGTGGCAGGATAAAGCTATGGAAGATAATCTTGATAATAAACCTTACAGTCAAATGATGGTAATTGGAATTGGCATAAGTTATAACTTATGTTATAATAAAAATATGTATTTTGGAAAAACTTAGTCAAAACCAGTAACATAAAAACATTATGGCTGATAAAATTTATCCTATTAATCCTGCAAAGATTGGTAATCAAAAAGGATTTCGTCTCCCGCAATCTTTTTTTAAAGATTATCCCCATTTAGCCAATGCTTCAGGTTATTTACAGGTATTATCTGATAACACATTGTTAGTAAAATTAGATACGGATGATATTAATAATGATGAAGATGAAAGTGTGATATTAAGTTTATTTTTAGATTTTCTTATGCAAGATGCTATTAAAAATCCTGATAAATTGGTGATGTACACCCAGGAAATGAGCGAAGAAATAGATGATTTAGTAGCAGATGTAGAAATTGAGGAATAGACAATGGGAAATAACACATCTGCATTTACTTGTAATGGTTGGCAAATATTTTTCTACCCACTATTTAACACTCAATGGATAGAATTGCGTGAAAAGGTTAAAAAATTAAAAGATGAATTACCCAAAGAAGAATTTATCAAACATCTAGACGCGAAATTATTAAAAGCCTTAAATATTGGGATTAAAGAAAAAATTTCCCAAGACCCTTTTGCATCATATTTCGTTTTACAGAAACCTTTACAAAAATATGGTCGTCTGAAAAAAATGGGACTACCAGAAAGATATAGATTGTTTTTTAGAGTTTTTAAAGAACAAAAGATAATTATTATTCTGTGGTTAGGTTTTCCGCGCAAGGAGGGAGATAAAAAAGATTGTTACCAAGTGTTTACTAAAAAAGTTGAAAATGGTGATTTTCCTGAAAGCATAGAACAATTTATGATTGAATGTATGAGTGAAGATAATTTAGATAATTCTGAATAGAGATTTGGTAATAAAATTTCCCATCTAAAATCCAAAATCCAAAATCGGATAACATTTAGGGGTAATCTCCCTCCGGTTGCTTTCATCAACAGAAAACAATCACAGGGAAATTACCCCTAGATTTTTTGAGTTAAAAATACTTAACAAAGATTATTCAGCAGTAGCCAATTCAGTGCTGCCTCTTGTTCGCTTCCGTGTCAAAGTGTTGTATAGCATGACACCGATAGCTTTAATTAAGTTACCTTCTAATTCTTGGAACATTTTCATGTTCACACCAAAAGCAGCATTGGCTTCTTCCACAATGCGATCGCCTGTTGTATCATCAATGGGCATAGCATCCAAATTTTGGCGATATTCAGCTTTAAATCCCTTCTCATCGGTAATGTCGGCGAACTCATAAAAAGCAGTACCTTCACCTTCACCCAAGTTCATTGCTGTTTGGGCAATACCTTTGAGAATTTGTCCCCCAGATAAATCTCCCATATAACGAGTATAGGAATGAGCAACTAACAATTCTGGTTCTGTTGCTGAAATTTCCCGAATACGCTGTACATAAGCTTCACCTGCGGAGGATAATTTAATCTGCTCTCGCCAGTTGTAACCGTAGTAGAAAGTTAAATCTTGTTCTAAGGTATGCTTGCGGTTGAGTTGGGGAAAATAAATTTTGCCGACAACGGGGTGATCCTTGTGTTTTTCCATCTCCTCTTCCATAGCCGAGTAGATGAAGTAAAAGTTAGCAACCAATTTCCGGTAGGAGCTTTTTTCCACGACTCCTTTTAGGAAACACTTGACAAAACCTACGTTTTCTGCCATAGTGTGTGCTTTTTTTGTCCCTATTCGTAATTTGGAGGCTAAATTGCTGCTCATGTTAAATTTCTCAACTTTAAAAAGTTAACTGCTGGAGTTTTGTTTTACGAATGACTAAAAAATGCCATTAAAACGTTACATTAGAACTATTTGATGAGAATTTATATTAATATTTTTTAAGTTGTAGCTATTTTGTATAATTTTATACTTGTGAAACAAGAGATAAAATAGGGTATCTTCATAGGAAAGCAAATATACATCAAAGATTCATAATTAACAATGATTAACCATCTGTATTTTTACTTAAAATAGATTTGTTAAAATAAATAGTCATTAAGAAAAATGATTAAGCACTGATTGTTGAACAAGAATTTCCCCAGAATTGTTGAAAACAAAGTAAAGTGCTATTCTCCTGTGTGATTGTGTGGAGTGTTTAAAAATATGGTTTCATCAATAGCTCGGACTAACGGCCGCATTTCGGATGGTTCTATTAATGAAGAATCTGAAGGGATGAAAAAAGGTATTGGCATCAGTTCAGCGATTAATCTCATTCCCTTACCAGCTAATTCTTTATTTGGTACAGATGGCATTCGCGGCAGAGTGGGAGAATTACTGAGTGCGCCTTTAGCCTTGCAAATTGGTTTTTGGGCAGGAATTGTCTTGCGTACTCATGCACCTCAATCGGGTCCAATTATTTTGGGACAAGACTCCAGAAACTCTAGTGATATGTTGGCAATGGCTTTGAGTGCCGGGTTAACCGCAGCCGGGTTGGAAGTTTGGTATTTAGGATTATGCCCAACTCCCTGTGTGGCTTATCTTGTCAGCATTACTGATGCTATTGGTGGAGTCATGATTTCAGCTAGTCACAATCCACCGGAAGACAATGGTATTAAACTTTTTGGTGCAAATGGTACGAAGCTATCACCAGGATTACAAGCAGAAATTGAAGCTGGACTGCGGGGGAATATTTCACCGAGTTCTGGTGCGAATAATTGCGGTAGGCATTACTCCCGGACAGAGTTAGTAGGGCATTATAGTCAAGCATTGCAAGAACCTTTACAACCTGCGGTCAATCTGCGGGGGATGAAGATTGTTTTAGATTTAGCTTGGGGTGCGGCGGTGGGGTTAGCACCTGCGGTCTTTACCCAAATGGGGGCTGAGGTAATCTGTCTGCATAATGAAGCAGATGGCGATCGCATAAATGTTAACTGCGGTTCTACACATCTGGATATTCTCCAAACAGCAGTTAAAGAACATAATGCTGATATGGGTTTTGCCTTTGATGGTGATGCAGACCGGGTTTTAGCTGTAGATAATACTGGTAGGCCAGTTAACGGCGACTATATTCTTTACCTCTGGGGTCGTCATCTCCAACAAAAGCAACAACTGCCAGACAATCTAATTATTTCTACTGTCATGGCTAACTTAGGTTTTGAAAAAGCTTGGCAGCAATTGGATGGTAAATTGGTGCGTACTGCCGTAGGTGATCAGTATGTACAAGCAGAAATGCTACGAACTGGGGGAATGCTAGGCGGTGAACAATCAGGTCATATTCTTTGCCGTCATTATGGTATTACTGGCGATGGTTTATTAACCGCTCTGCACATAGCTACCGTAGTCCAAGAAGCTGGTGTTTCCTTGGGAGAAATGGTGGATCAAAGTTTCCAAACCTATCCCCAATTGTTGCGGAACGTGCGAGTAACAGATAGAGAACGGCGTTTAGGATGGCAAGATTGTCAACCAATGCAGAATGCGATCGCCCAAGCTGAAGCAGCAATGGGAGATAGTGGGAGAATCCTAGTCCGCGCTTCTGGCACAGAACCAGTGATCCGAGTCATGGTAGAAGCTGCTAATGCTGAATTGGCTAACTATTGGACCAATGAATTAGTAGCGCAAGTGCAAATACACATCGCTTGAAGAATACAGGAGTTCAGTAGGGACAGGGGGAGAAAATTCTTCACCTACACCCTTACACCCTATTCTTTTCTGTCACCTGTCACCTGTCACCTGTCACCTGTCAACTAAACAGTCATGGCAAAAACAAAGCAGAAATCTCTGCGTGGAAAAAAGCAATCTTCACCAGAGAAAACCCGCCTGAGCTTGAAAGAAGAGTTAGCCCAAAAGCGCAAAGCTACTCTAGCACGGAAAGAGTTTACCAGCTTGGTGAGCAAATTGGTAGGAAGCGGAATATTTTTAGGAATGCTGCTGTTTTTCGTCGGTGGAATTAAATTAGCAGTTCCTGGTGCATTAGGTATCATAGTCATTACCCTTTGTTACAAATACCCGCAACCGGCTCTATTTGCCTTTGTCATATATGTACCATTCGCGGGTACTATTATTTACATATTGGGTAACAGTCCCATACTCCAACTAGCTAAAGATGCTTTTTATGTTCCAGCTGCGATCGCTCTGTGGCAAACTTGCAAAAAGCAAAAACAACCGTTTATTATTCCTCAATCCATCAAAACCCCATTTTTGATTCTCTTTAGCTGCTGTATGCTCACCCTAGTGATGATCAATGGTGGACAGCAGTTAAATCCATCTGGTGGTGACATACCTATAGGTATAGGAATTCTGGGATTAAAAGTATTTCTAGGTTATTTTCCCTTAATTACTTGCGTCTATTACCTAATTCGTAATCAGCAGCATTTTTGGTTGTTATCCCGTCTTCAAATTCTCCTCATACTGGTCTGCTGCATCTTGGGAGTTATCCAATATATAATGCTCACTAAAGGAATATGTAAAGGAACGATAGGCGTTGAAGGAGAAGCTTTATTTAAGGCTACACTAGATGCTCGGTGTTTAGTTGGTGGGGCGCTATTATACACACCAGAACAAGGGGTAATTCGCTTACCAGGCACATTTGTAGCCCCTTGGCAGTGGGCATGGTTCCTAATTTCCAGCACCTTTTTTACATTTGCCACAACTTTTAGCGACAAATCTATTATTTGGCGGCTGATCAGTTTGGTTACTTTAGCGTTAGTCTTTTTTAACGCAGTTATCTCTGGACAAAGAATAGCCTTAGCTTTAGTACCAGTATGTTTTGCACTTTTGTTGTTGTTAACTGGTCAATTGGTCAACCTCAAAAAATTTATCCCCTTGGGAGGAGCTTTCGCTGTAATTTTGGTAATTGCCATGGCAGCTAATCCCACTATCGTACAAGACAGAATGGACAGTTTTATTAGTCGATGGAATGCATCACCACCGCATAAATTTATAGTTGAACAATTTCAAGAAAACTGGAAAAGTGTTGATACTCCTATAGGTAGTGGCTTAGGTCGAGCTACGAACTCTGCCCGTGTATTTGGTTCAACTAAGTTGGTAGAAACCTACTATCCTAAAGTGCTGTATGAAGTTGGAATTGTCGGAGTTTTGGCTTTTTTAGCCTTTGTCACCAGTTTAACCGTTGCTACTTTTAAGACATATCGCACAATAAAAAACCGTAATTTACGAACTTATGGTGCTAGTATGTGGGTGTTCATACTATTTATCAGTTACAATACTTACTACTACCCCCTAGATGTCGATCCAGTCGCTGTTTATTATTGGTTGTGTGCAGGAATAATATTCAATTTACCAATACTGGATAAACAAGAAATGCTAGAAGAAACAACCATCAACACCAAAGGTCAGAAAAAACGTCTGCATAAAAAATAATCTGAATACAAAAATATTTGAAGATAAATTATCAGCAAGAACACAAATTAAAAAATCTAAATTTAACTCTTGATAAAATTAGAGGAAATGAAAATGGTCAAAGTAATTATCACAGGTACACAACATATCAGCACTCCCAATTTGCCCAGAAACTCTCGACATACTTTCATTAAAACCAAAAATTTTCCTACAGGCAGATATCCAATAGAAAAACTATGGAAACCTTTATCTAGCTTTATCCCTTGGCAACCAATATGGAATAGCTACGAAGTAATTCACTCTTTTAATAGAATTATCTATACCAATAAACCTTGGTTTCTTACAGTTGAAGACCATCTATCTTTATATAGCAATCCCAAAAATCAATTAGAATCTACTGTCTACCCTATTTTAAACAATCGGTTAGCATTAGACAACTGCAAAAAAATCATTGCCATGTCAAATTTTGCTAAATTCCGCATCACTCAAAAGATAAAAAATTGGGACATAGCAGAAAAAATCCAGCAAAAGTTAACCGTGATTCATCCCAATTTCCCTATCAGGGTTAACCATGCTAAAATTTACGACGAAAAACAACCTCTCCAATTAATTTTTATAGGTCATCATCTGGCTAGAAAAGGCGGAATTGTGGCTTTAAGGGTTGCTAAAAAAGCCAAAGCATTAAATTTAAATATCAAAATAAATATTATATCAGGTCTGGGTATTGGTGCAGGTAAACCTACCGATTTTCCTGATATAAAAAAGTATGCAGAAGATTTAAAATTATTGGATTTAGATAATGTTAATTACTACAAAAGTCTTCCTAATCAACAAGTGATTGATTTACTATCAAAAAGTCATTTTCAATTCATGCCGACTTTACAAGATAGTTATGGATTTAGCATTGTTGAAGGATTTTCTGTAGCCACACCAGCAATTACCACTAATATATGTGCATTACCAGAATTAATTACTCCAGGAGAAAATGGATTCTTGTTAGAATTACCCCTAAATGAATCTAGAGAATGGAAGAATTGGCTACATGGGGAAAAATTGCAAACAGAGGAATATTGGGAAATTTTAAATGGTACTTACGAGTATTTAGCAGAGGCAGCTTTAGACCAAATTATCAAATTTTTGGATAGGTCAGATAAACGAGAACATTATGAATATTTAAGTGCCGGGGCTTTAGCCCAAGCCCAAAATGTCAATAACGCAGAAAAACAAAATGAATTATTTGATCTTCTCTATACAGCAGCAGCCAACTAACATTGAAATCCAATAAATTAATACAAGTAAATCAACAAACTTTATGAATAATTACCCGTTAATTTCCGTAGTTATCCCTACATACCGAAGAGAAAAATTGCTACGGGATAGTATTCTAGATGTCTTAAAACAAGATTATCCCTATTTTGAAGTTTTGGTAGTGGATCAAACCCAAACCCACGAACCAGAAACTCAAGCTTTCCTGGCAGATATGGCAGCATCTGGTAAAATTAAATTGTTTAGCCTGGATTGGGCGAGTTTACCTGGGGCGCGAAACTATGCTGTACGCAGGTCATCAGGTGAGATTATTTTATTTATTGATGATGATGTACAGTTAACACCGGGTTTTTTAGCTGCCCATGCCAAGAATTATGTGGAAAACCCGGAAATAGGGGCGGTTGCAGGTAGGGTATTTGACAGAATGAAATTGGGGGACTCTGGGGGAGAATTAGAAATTGAATATTTACCCCCGGAAGCAATGGATCCTGGTATTGCTTGGTATCATATTGATTTAGTGCATACTACCAAACCTCAGCAAGTTTTAACTGCTAGAGGTTGCAATATGTCTTTCCGTCGGGAAGTTTTTACTAAGTACGGAATTAAGTTTGATGAAAGGTTTCGGGGTAGTGCAGTACGGGAAGAATCCGATTTTTGTTTACGGTTTCGGCAAACTGGGTATAAAATTTGGTATGACCCGGAAGCTTATTTGGTGCATTTAGGGGAGGAAACTGGCGGTTGTCATGATATTAGTATGCGATCGCTCCAATATCAACTTACTTTTTATCACAATCATTTTTTACTGGGTCTCAAAAACCTGACTTTTACCCAAGCTTTACGACTTTACGGACGTTTATTTGATTGTCACGTTCTCGGACATCCCCCTTGTTATAAAAGTGGTTCTCCCATTAAAGTTGCCACTCGCGGTATTTTCTATTTTTTAGGTTTTCTCAAAGCTGTGGGTACTATGATTCAATCAGCATGGAATGATGGACAAATTTACAGTCGTTTAGATCAACAAGTTTAAGGTTTTGACCGCAGATGGACGCAGATGAACACAGAGAAATTAAATAATAAAAATAATGATTACGTCTGTGTTTATCTATATTTTTATATTTCAAGTTGGACAAAAAAAATTTGTAAATTTATCCTCAAATCCTACCATGAGAATTTTAGTTGCTAGTCATACCTATATTGTAGACCTGAACTGTGAAAAATTACGGGCTTTAGCCAAACTAGAACCAGGAATTGAAGTTACAGTTGTAGTTCCCAAAAAATGGAAACCTGGAGGTGTACAAAATAGAATTGTTGAAACTGAATATCGTGATGAAGGTGCATTTAAAATAGTACCAATATCTAATTTTAGCCAAAATCACCAAGGACTGCTCACCTTTGGTGCAGATTTAATTGGATTATTACAAAAATTTCGTCCCCAAATTATTCATGTAGAACAAGGTTCTAGGGGTTTGGCTTATACACAAATGATTATCTTAAATCAGTTATTAGGATTAAAAGCTAAAAATGTATTTTTTACTTGGTGGAATTTACCCTACCATTTAAAATTACCAATTGCTTTATTAGAAAAATTTAATCTCAATTGTAGTCATGGCATTATCTCTGGTAATCAAGATGGGGCAGCAATTTTACGCCAACGAGGATATCAAGGTACTATTAAAGTTTTACCCCAATTGGGTGTAGATGAAACACTCTTTACTCCTCATCCACAACCAGAATTAGCTGCTAAATTAGGTATTTCTAGCAACGATTTTGTCGTGGGATTTGTCGGTAGATTTGTACCAGAAAAAGGATTATTAACTCTGTTACAAGCTTTGATAAATATACAAGATAAATCTTGGAAGTTGCTACTATTAGGTAGAGGTGATTTGCATGATGAATTACTCAAAATAGCTGTTGAAAATAACATTCAAGATAGGGTAATCATAGTAGAAAGTGTCCCTCATCATGAAGTTGCCAGCTACATTAATTTAATGAATACTTTAGTTCTTCCTTCTGAAACTACGTATAAATTTAAAACCCTCACTGCTTTAGGTTGGAAAGAACAATTTGGTCATGTTTTAATTGAAGCAATGGCTTGTAAAGTGCCTGTTATTGGTTCTGATTCTGGAGAAATTCCTCATGTTATTGGTGATGATGGTTTAATTTTCTCTGAAGGTGATGATCGGGATTTATCTAATTGTTTATCACAGTTAATAGAAAATCCAGATTTAGTCCATGATTTGGGAGAAAGGGGTTATCGAAAAGCAATGGTAAATTATACTAACAAAGCTGTAGCTAAACAACAATTAGAATTTTATCAACAATTAATAAACAACAATTAATAATGAAAATATTACAAATTGTCCCCTCTATTTCTCTAATTTATGGTGGTCCTAGTCAAATGGTATTAGGACTAGCACCAGCATTAGCAAAAGCGGGTGTAGAAGTTACTATTTTGACGACTGATAGTAATGGTGATAATGGTCAAAAACCTCTGGATGTTCCTTTAAATAGTGCCATCAAACAAGATGGTTATGAAATAATTTATTTTCGTTGTGCGCCATTTCGTAGATATAAATTTTCCCTAGATTTATTAATATGGTTAAAAGATAACGCTAAATCTTTTGATATAGCCCATATTCATGCTTTATTTTCTCCTATTAGTAGTGCTGCGGCTATTGTCTGTCGTCAGCAAAATTTACCTTATATTTTACGTCCTTTGGGAACACTTGATCCGGCTGATTTAAGGAAGAAAAAACAATTAAAGCAGATTTATGTCGCACTTTTAGAACGTCGGAATTTAGCAGGTGCATCGGCAATTCATTTTACTAGTGAACAAGAGGCGAAAATCTCATCAAGATTTGGAGTCATTACAACAGATTTGGTCATTCCTTTGGGTGTTATTCCTCCAAAAAATACTACTGAAAATATTAGAAATAAGTTTGGTATTGATAATGATAAACCTGTAATTTTATTTATGTCGCGTATTGATCCAAAAAAGGGTTTGGAATTATTAATTCCAGCATTAGAAAAATTATTAATACAGGGTTTGGATTTTCATTTTGTTTTAGCGGGTACAAATCCCCAAGATCCAATATATGAGCAAAAAATTAAGTCTGAGATTGAAAATTCCCAGTTAAAATCACATACTACTATAACTGGATTTGTGACTGGTGAAGCAAAAATCAGTTTATTGCAAACTGCTGATTTATTTGTTTTACCTTCATACTATGAAAATTTTGGTATTGCTGTTGCAGAAGCAATGGTAGCAGGAACACCTGTGGTTATTTCTGATCAAGTGCATATTTATCAACAGGTGTTAGATAGTGAGTCTGGTTGGGTGGGGACAACGGATGTAGAATCAATAGTGAGGTTATTAACAACAGCGTTGTCAAATCTCCAAGAATGTCAACGTCGGGGATTAAATGCCCAAAAATACGCCTTACAACATTTTAGTTGGGATGCGATCGCACAACAAGTAATTCAAGCTTACCGAGAAATTGTGGGTTGAAATACTATATTTTAATGTCACCAATAGTTAAAAAATTTAAAATTTTGTTGCAAACAGCGCAATCTCGATGGGATAATAGTTGTTTTGTGTCATGATGGCACAGTAAAATAATTATCTTATCTAATTACAGGGAATCTAGCATGGCTCTCCGTCTTGGTGATACAGTACCCAACTTTACTCAAGCCTCTACACACGGCGACATAAACTTTTACGAATGGGCGGGTGACAGCTGGGTAGTGCTGTTTTCTCACCCTGCTGACTTTACACCTGTTTGCACCACAGAATTAGGCACCGTTGCAAAGTTAAAACCAGAATTTGACAAACGCAACGTCAAAGCGATCGCACTCAGCGTTGATGATGTAGACTCTCATAATGGCTGGGTGGGAGATATTGAAGAAACTCAAAGCACCACCCTCAATTACCCAATTTTGGCAGATGCTGACAAAAAGGTTTCTGACCTTTATGACATGATTCACCCCAACGCAGCTGCTAACATCACAGTGCGTTCTGTATTTGTCATCGACCCCAACAAAAAACTGCGTCTTTCTTTCACCTACCCCCCCAGCACCGGACGCAATTTTGATGAACTATTGCGAGTAATTGACTCTTTGCAATTAACAGATAACTACAGCGTTGCTACACCAGCAGACTGGAAAGATGGTGACGACTGTGTAATTGTTCCATCCTTGAAAGATCCCGAAGTTCTGAAAGAGAAATTCCCCAAAGGTTATCAAGTAATTAAACCTTATTTGCGGATGACTCCCCAACCTAACAAATAATTTTCATTGACATACTCTCCGCACTGTTAGGGCGGAGATTCTTTCTCTCAAACAACAGTTGCAGTTTCATACGGTTTTACACTATCTCCCCTAACAGACAATGCCCTGCCTGTTTGCACTATTGTATCAGAAAGCCGTCTCCGGACGGAGAATCTCAAACCCATTTTTTCGGTAACATTAATATTCATTTTGTAGGGTGGGTTATGCTATCGCTAACCCACCATTTTTATATATAGCAGGAGTCAGGAGTAAAACCCTCTTGCTGTACAGGTTTTAATTTAGATTCTGTACTTCATTGATCTGCAAAATACTTAATTAGATCTGTTGCCTTACCTTTTTAATGAGCCATAATAAAATGATAAAGATACTTGATTTCAACATCTAAACTCTACTTGGCAACCTATTAATTCATGCGCGCTCGGCAAAGTATACTGGAAATGTTTACGACTTTTTTGCAATTTGAGGCTGAACGCTTTAACGGTTGGGTATATGATGCAAAATTACGCCGCAACATCCAGAATCTTTTATTACAGATACCACAAACGCAAAATTCAGAAAATTTTTGGGCTACTTACTGGCATAAGGCTTGGCAAATTCAGCCAAATTCCTTAGCACTTAGTCATCTGTCTGCTTACTTACAAGAAACCTGTTATTGGGCTGTAAAAAGAACAATTCCCCAATTTACCAGCTTACAGAGTAGTTTATCAGATTGTTTTCAAATAGCGATCGCTCAAGTACCCAAAATCCTCAAAGGTTGTGACCCCAACCAAAAAGCTAGTCTCAAAAGTTACAGTAATGTCGCCTTTGGTAATATTATCCGCGATGCCTTGCGTCAGCAACAAGAAATAGATTATGCCAATGATTGGGCATTACTGCTGAAATTAAGCCGCAAGCGACTCCAAGAAGCTTTACAAAATGCCGGAGTGACAGATGAGATTATTACTCATTATCTGTTGGCTTGGAAAAGTTTTACAGATGGTTATATTTTGAGCAAATCACCAGGTGTCCGCAAGTTACAAAAACCTGACCAGGATACTTGGGATACCATAACTCAACTCTACAACCGTGAACGTCTAACCCTGAAAAATCCTGGAATAGAATGCAATGCGGAAACTCTAGAAAAATGGCTGGTTTTTTGTGCTAAACAGGTGCGTTCTTATCTTTATCCAGTGGTTTCTTCCCTCAACTTACCCAAGCTAGGACAAACAGAAGGGGAATTGCAAGATGATTTACCAGATAATACTCATGAATCTTTACTAGCTAGTTTAATTGACCAGGAAGAAGCGGAAACGCAAAAAAATCAACAAATAGAAATACACAACCTGTTAATCACTGCCCTAGCAAAACTGACTCCACAATCACAGCAGTTATTACAGCTATATTATCAACAAGGACTCACCCAACAACAAATTGCCCAACAGCAACAAATCCAACAATATCAAGTTTCACGCCAATTAGCTAAAGCCAGAGAATCCCTACTGCTGGCCATTACCAAATGGAGTCAGGAGAAAATGCATATTTCTCCAACTTCCAACGTGGTGAAATATATTAGTTCTGTGTTGGAGGAGTGGTTACAGAATTATTTCAGTAATCTAGAATCTCACTCCTCAAAGGAGAAATAGTTATGTCTCTGTTCTGTGTCCCCCCGACTCAACTGTGCTTAGAGGTGTCTTTAGAGGTACAAAACCAATCTTGGCAACAAAGCCAGTCTTTTGTGAGTCCTCTCGGTCGTTGGAATGCCTTTCTTAATCAAGTATGCCTCAGTACCTTTCTACCCTGGTTGCAAACAGAATATGCACCAGAAGCTACTGTAGAAACCCTTCCCCAAATTTGGGAAGTAGTCAGCGGTACGGCGATAAATCTGGATACAAAGCGCCTGATTCTGATTCCAGATAAAAATTTAGAAACTAGAGAATTTCATGTTCCCCAAGAATGGATAGATATTCCTAAGTTAGCTGGAGATTATTATCTAGCAGTACAAGTTAATCCTGATGGTGAATGGCTGCGAATTTGGGGTTATACTACCCATGAACAATTAAAAAATCAAGGTAGCTACGATCCTCAAGAGAGGACTTACTCTCTGGAAGCCAACCAGATGATTGAGGATTTGAATGTACTGTGGGTCGTGCGTCAATTATATCCTGAAGAACAAACACAAACAGTAATTTCTGCATTACCGATTTTATCAACGACCCAAGCAGAAAACCTCAAGCAGAGATTAGCAAATCCCACAATTACTAATCCCCGCTTAGAATTGCCCTTTGAAATTTGGGGAGCATTATTAGAAAGGGAAGACTTTTTACAACCAACACAGAATTCAACAATTGTTAATTTGCGTCAGTGGTTTGAGAATGTAGTTACAAATAGCTGGCAAACAATAGAAACGTTATTTGGTGCAGAACCAAATTTAGCCTTTAGCTTTCGTCAAACTAATGATGTTGTTGAAGAATCAATTCGACGGGTAAAGCTAATTGATTTACCTACTCAAGATAGTAGTCAAGCAGTTGTACTGATGTTGGACTTGACAGCAGAAACAGATAACAGAGTAGGAATTCGCGCTCAATTATATCCGAGCGATCGCAATTCTTATTTACCAACTAATGTTAGACTAGCGTTGATTTCTGCATCAGGCGAAGTTGTACAATCAGTAGCAGCAAGGGAAGCAGATAACTCTATGCAACTGAAAAGGTTTCGATGTCCAGTAAATACAAGATTTAGTATTCAAGTTATTCTTGATGATTTCAGTTTTGTAGAAGAATTTGAATGTTAGTTGTCAGAATCAGGATTTTCAGGATTGAAGGATGAACAAGATTTATCTCGTTCCTATACTCTGTATAGGAATGAATTATAGAAGGCTCTGCCTTTAATGTATAGTTGAGGCAGAGCCTCTGTGATATTATTCCCAGTCTGAGACTGGGAACTAGAAAATTACCAATCACCAATTACAAATTACAAATCACCAACCATGAGTAAATTGATCGTCCTAAATTTAGGAAAAGGAAACTTATACCAAGGGTTTCCCACGGTCATAGCTCAACTTTGGCAAACAGATACTCCTAATCCCATGCAATTTACAGGTGGATTACCTGCTGCACCACAATTAGAGCATCTTTATCAACGTTGGCAAAAATTGTATACAGCATTGTATGCCAGTTTAGGATGGCGTAGTCATAACATTTCTGAATTTGAAATTGATGAAGAAGACGTTACCCATATTTCTCAAACTGAGTTTGAAAATGTTTGCCAAGAATTACAAAAATGTCTGAATATATGGCTGAATAGTTTAGCATTTCTAAATATTGACCGCAAACTACGTACCCAACTTTTACCTACAGATGAAATTCGCTGTGTTATTACGGCTGAATGTGATCAGGTTTTAAAATTGCCTTGGTGTTTATGGCATTTTTTTAATGATTACCCATTAGCAGAAATAGCCCTCAGTCCTCCTGAATATGCCCGTGCAATTAAAACCAATCCCAGAAAGACTAATGGTAAGGTGAGAATTTTAGCTATTTTGGGAGATAGCCACCACATTGATATCGAAAAAGACCAAAATTTACTTCAACAATTACCTAATGCTGAACTTAAGTTTTTAGTTGAACCCAACCGTTCCCAACTTACAGAACAACTATGGGGATCTGGTTGGGATATTCTCTTTTTTGCGGGGCATAGTTCCAGTCAAGGTAAAGGGAGAATGGTACTAAATTCTGATGAAACTTTGACTATTGATCAATTAAAGTATGGGTTACAAAAAGCGATCGCACAAGGTTTGCAGTTAGCAATTTTTAACTCTTGTGATGGTTTGGGAATCGCAGAAGATTTAGCTGATTTGCATTTACCGCAAGTAATTGTCATGCGGGAACCTGTCCCAGACCGGGTTGCACAGGAATTTTTAAAGCATTTTCTCGCCGCTTTTTCACAAGGACAAACCTTGTATACAGCAGTTAGGGAAGCTAGGGAGAGGTTACAGTCTCTAGAAAATGATTTTCCCTGCGCTACTTGGTTGCCTGTTATTTGCCAAAATCCATCGGAAATATCCCCAACTTGGCAGGATTTGTGTGGCCAGCAATTGGGTCTAAAGTTTTCACCTCCCAATTTACGCCAGTTACCGATTGTTTTTATTGGTAGTTCAATAGTTGCTTTATCTATCGTATTAATACGACTAATAGGGGGACTGCAAGCCCTAGAATTGGCAGCATTTGACCAATTAATGCGATCGCGCCCTAAAGAACAATCAGACCCCCGACTATTGGTTGTAACTGTCACAGACCAAGACATTCAAGCACAGGGACAAGAACCTAGACAAGGTTCACTTTCAGATAAATATTTGAACTTATTACTCACAAAACTAGAACAATATCAGCCAGCGGCCATAGGTTTAGATATATACCGGGATTTTCCAGTGAGTGCAAACCAACCAGAACTAGCCAAACGGATGCAAAAAAGCGATCGCTTGATTGCTATTTGTAAACGTGCTGATCCAGAATATGACCCCACAGGCATTTCACCTCCACCGGAAATCCCAGAAGCAAGGTTAGGTTTTAGCGATTTTGTCCAAGACAACGACAGCATACTGCGCCGTCATTTGATGGCCATGACCCCAAATCCCATCTCCTCTACTTGTACTCCCACCTACGCCTTCAGCACTCGGTTAGCATTCTTATATCTGCAATCACGAGGAATTACCGCCAAATTTACACCAAATTGGGATTTACAACTAGGGAATAAAACCTTCGGACGTTTGCACAAACGAAGTGGTAGTTATCAGTCGATAGATGCCCAAGGCAGTCAAATCTTGCTGAACTATCGTTTTTCGCCCTCTGTGCCAGCAATCGCACCACAAGTTACCATGAGCCAAGTATTAAATGGACAAATCAACCCCAATGCCCTCAAAAACCGAATTATTCTTATCGGTGTCACCAGTAATAGCAGTAGTGATTATTGGTCTACACCCTATAGTAAAAGCCCTTTAGAAGTTGTACCAGGCATATTCATTCAAGCACAGATGGTTAGCCAGATTATCAGTGCTGCTTTAGACAACCGACCCTTGTTATGGACATGGACGCAATGGTGGGAAATCGGCTGGATTTGGTATTGGTCTTTGACAGGAGGATTACTAGCTTGGTTTTTTAGAAAAAGCACTTATTTAATTATAGTCTTAGCGATCGCAATAGTCACACTATTTGGACTCTGCCTCATCATACTCATTCAGGGCGGTTGGATACCCTTAGTACCACCTATCATTTCCTTGCTAGTTTCCAGCATTCAAATTACCTGTATCAGAACAAAAATAGCAAGTGACAGGTAATAGGCGACCAAAACCAGGCATTTTTGAATTTGGAATTGACATATTCCCTATTAAAAATCACGAATTATGAATTAGTAATTTGTATAACAAATTATCAACATTATTTTGTAATTTAAAAATTAATTATTCCCATGAAAAAACTACTTTGGTTTCATACTCTCACCCTCATCTCTGCAATAAATTTGAGCATTTTAAATTTGCCAGCAAATGGGCAAAATCAGGTTCAGACTTTAACATCAACTACCAAAATCAAGTATATTGCACCAGTAGTACAAGAACAGCCAGGAGAACCAAAAGGACGACGTAGAGGTGGGGGCAGTCGTGGACTATGTAAGCAATATGAAACCCTGACAGCATTAGTACCTGTAACTAAAACCGAAAATAAAAATATAGTTTGGGGAAACTCAGCATCTCAAACCCCAACATTTTGGTTTTTTGTACCTGAAAAATTAACCCCCAAAGTTCCTATAGAGTTTGTAATTCAAGACGAAGCAGATAATTATGTCTATCAAACAAAATTTAATTCCCCAGAAACACCAGCCGGCATCATTAGCCTAGCTGTAAAACCAACAGTACCCTTAGAAACAGGTAAATCTTATCATTGGACTTTTTCCATTGCTTGTGATCCAGATAAACCTTCTGCTTCCGTTTATGTTCGAGGTTCAATGACACAAACAGCCATTAATTCCACACTGCAAAAACAACTAGAAACAGCTAAAACCCCTTTAGAAAAAGCTGTAATTTTTGCAGAAAATGGTATTTGGCAAGATGCCTTAACAACATTGGGTGAGCAACTGTTAAATAATCAACCAATAGATACAGAAATTAAATCTGCTTGGAATGATTTACTCAAACAAGTTAATTTAGATAACGCTGTTTCCACCTCTATTATCTCATGCTGTAAACTCAAAGAATAGACATATAGTAAGTGATACTGGTAAAAGCCTGGAAATGTCTAAGTTGCTGCATCTGTAACGAGTCTCGTTATTAACAAAAAAACCCAGTCCTAGACTGGGCAAAATTGGTAATTAACATCGAAGTCCTGGAATTTCTAGACAATAATAATGTCAAGAGAAGGCATAAAACTATCTGCATTTTCTAGAACTGCAAACTGCTGTCCGTTACAGGATAAAGCACCTGTACTAAAGTTGAAGTTAAACTGGCTGGTTGAAGTTGCACCAAAACTAGAACCAATAATTTTTATCTGATCTCCCTGCTGCCAGTTAAAATCTTTAATGACATCAATTCCTTCGGAAACCGAGTTGAAGAGAAATTCATCAGCCCCAATTCCACCTGTAAGAATATCATTGCCAAGTCCACCTATGAGGACATCATTACCAGCACCACCAGTCAGGACATCATTTCCACCACTACCATTGAGAGTGTCGTTACCAGCACCACCCCGCAGTTTATCTGCATATTGTGTACCAATGATATTACACTGCTCAATATCACTGTATGCAAGCAAGAGAGAAGCGTTATAGCCTAAAGAACTACCAAGAGGTATGGAATTGTCATTGCTGTAGATGGCGTTTTCTCCGTTGTAGCCCACTTCAATGCCAACACCATTATTAAACTGTTTGTAGTCTGCTATGAGAGTGTCGTTACCAGCACCACCATCGACAGTTCCATCTATGTCACCTAAAATATCGTCACCATCTCCACCGAAGAGGTAATCATAACCCCATCCACCGCCAATACCATCATTACCAGCACCACCATAGAGGGTATCATTGCGATCGCCACCAATCAGCAAGTCTGCATACTGTGTACCAGCAACATTAAATTGTTCAATACTGGTGTAATCAAGTAGAGGAATTGTGCTTGAGTTGCTGTAAATTTCAGTCCGATGCCAAAAGTTAAGATTAATACCAACACCATTATCCAACTGACTGTAATTAGCAATCAGAGTATCAATACCAGCACCACCATCAACAGTTCCATCTATATCAATTAAAATGTCATTACCATCACCACCATTTAAGGTATCAAAACCAGCCCCACCAAAGATTTCATCATCACCAGCACCACCATTCAGGTTGTCATTATAATCCCCACCCCGCAAGATATCGTTATATTGTGTACCCGTAATTTCAAACTTCTCAATATTGCTATATCTCAGCAAAACAGAAGAAGAGTATAAGTAATCGTTACCAGAATTACTATCACTAGGACTGCTGTTGTACTTACTATAAATAGCACTTTCTCCGTTATATCCCACTTCAATACCAACACCATTATTAAATAGGCTATAGTCAGCTTTTAAAGTGTCAGAACCAGCACCACCATCAATAATTCCCTGAATATCAGTTAAATTATCATTACCATCTCCACCATCAATAGTATCGAAGCCAAAGCCCCCATCAAGGTAATCATTACCATCTCCACCACGCAGGTAGTCATCACCAAAACCACCAGTGATGGAGTCGTTACCAGCACCACCGTCAAGAGCATTATTCACGCTACTGCCAAAGATGCTATCGTTGCCCGCTGTGCCAGTTAAATTCTCAATGCTAATTAAGGTATCTGTCAAAGTCCCGTTACCGGGAAATTGTACGATCCCAGTTTCTAAATTGGCATCAATTGGTCCGGCAAAGAAAGCATAAGAAGTTGTATCAACTCCCGTACCACCATCAATAGTATCGAAGCCAAAGCCCCCATCAAGGTAATCATTACCATCACCACCACGTAGGTAGTCATCACCATCACCACCAGAGATACTGTCATTACCAGCACCACCGTCAATTGAGTCGTTGCCAATTCCACCAGTGATAGAGTCGTTGCCAGCACCGCCGTTGAGGGTATCGTTACCAGTGCCACCATCTAGGGTATCATTGCCAGTGCCACTACTGATTTCATCATTACCTGCACCACCTTTTAGGGTGTCATTACTAGCGCCACCTTGCAAAACATCATCATATTTTGTACCTGTGATTTCAAACTTCTCAATATTGCTGTAATTGAGTAAACCACTAGCACCGAGGCGACTAAAGATAGTGTTGTATCCCAAATATCCGACATGAATACCAGCACCATTATCGAACAGGCTATAGTCCGCTCTGAGAGTGTCAGTACCAGCACCACCGTCGACACTACCTTGAGTATCAATCAAGATATCATCACCATCTCCACCATTGAGGTAGTCATAACCAGTGCCACCAGTGAGGATGTCGTTACCAGCACCGCCATTAAGGGTATCGTTATCAGCACCACCATCTATTTTGTCGTTTTTAACTCCACCAGTTAGAGAGTCATTACCTCCGTTTCCAGAAATCACCCAAGCTAAACCGTCATTAGGAGCAGTAAAGACATTATTGTTATTGTCACCAGTGTATGTAGGCATTTTAGTTTGTCCTTTATTTTTTCAAAGTTTTTGTGTAATGGAGGCGTTAGCTTTTCAACTCCTTGCTGAGTTACACGGTTCACTTTTGAGGTTTATGCAAAGTTAAAGGAACAAATCTAAAAAATTTTTTTAGACAACCTATTACAGCCAATTTCCCAGCAATACATAAGATGCCCAATGCACAGGATGGCGATAATCAGGGTCTTTTAATAGTGAAAGTTGCGCCAGTCGCAGTGCTTCTGCTTTTGTCACTTGCTTAGTTGCGAGTTCTTTATAAAATTGACCAATGAGACGAGCGCCAGATTCATCATCTAGACTCCATAAAGAAGCTAAGGTACTGCGTGCGCCAGCTTGAATTGCTATCCCAGCCAGTCCTAAAGCCGCTCGTTTGTCTCCTTCGGCAGTTTCGCAAGCACTCAAAACCAGTAATTCAATGGGTTCAGGTCTAGTTTTTTCTCGACTGCGAAGCAAATATTTTAATTCATTAACTTTGACTGGTTTATCCCAAGCCAAGACAAAGGTTTCATCAGCATTGGAACTAAATTGACCATGAGTTGCTAAATGCACCACAGAAAAGGGGAGAGAGTCAATTTGTTTGCGTAATGCTGCACTTGTAAATGTCTGATTCAAAAGAACTTCACTAGGTACTTCTGATTCAACTGCTTTTAATTCTTCATTGACATTAGGTAAAGAACTAAATCCATGTCTGGCTTCTGTCAGTCCAGCTACTAAAGTTTTCAGCTTAGTTTGCTGTAAAGGACGAGGACCCAATAATTCTAAACCGGGCGTAAGTGCCACACTGTATTTTTCTAATAAATATTGTTTGCCATCATACAGTGCAGCCATTGGGATATTTCGCAGAGAACCATCCAAAATAAAAACTAATGTTTTTACCTGACTTTGAGCAAGTTCTGTTTGTACAGGGCGAATCAACCAATCATAGACCTTGGCAGATAATAATTTTCCTTCGGGAGTTGTATAAGGTTTTTCTAAATTAAATCTGAGTTTTTCTACAATTTCTTCAAGTTCAATTTGAGAAACTTGAGCAGTGTAGTGACGTAATCCTTGCTGTGGTAAACTCAGAATTACTTCTAGTTTGTCTTTGAGAATAATTGGATAAATTACTGCTGCCTGTGATTGTTGAATCTGCTCAATTGGTACTATCTGTCCTTCTAGACAAGCGGAACGAAAAAAGTTATCAAGTTCTGCTAATTGTAATGATTCAATAACTTGACGGGCTTGTTTTAGCTGCTCTTGACTAGGTTCTTTACTTGTGCCTGGATTTAAAAGAAGTTCTACATATTCACGATATACAGGTTCTACCGTTTCCCGAAAAGAAAATTGAATATCAGTGTTAACTGCAACTAAATCACTCCGCAGAGATTTTAACGTAGTAAAGGCGACTTGATAAGCGTCTGTCGCTGATTTGATTGCCCCTTGAGCTTTTAAAATCCTTCCTAATTGCCACTGCCATTGATAGGCAATATCTGGTGCATTAATAGCTTGGGCTATTTGTAAAGCTTGTTCAGTTAATTCTTGAGCATTTGACCATTGCTGAGTTTTTTCATATAGTCCACCTAAATAACCTAAAGCATAAGATTGGGCTTTTTGGTCATTTAAACTTTTAGCTTGTTGCAATGCCGTTACTAATAATTTGGCAGATTCGGTTTTTTGATTTCCCAATTTTACCAAACTTTTCGCTAGATTAATATGAGCGTAAATTGTGGAACGACTAGGAGATAATTTAGCTAAATTTAGCTGTAACTGTAACCAGATATTTTCTGCATCTACTAATTTGTCAGCATTTATTAATATATATATTTGATTAATTTGTGCTTGAATTTGTGTAATGTTTATAGGTGAGTTTGTAGCAGCCTGTTCATAATATTTTAATGCAGATTCTTTATCTCCTTGGGCATAAACTGTGTTACCCAAACTGAGTAAAGTTGCGTTTATTTCTGGTGTGGTTAAATTATCTGAATTCTGCAATAATTGTAAACTTTGTTGTAATATTTTCCGAGAATCTTCAAAAGCCCCTACTAATCTGAGAACATTACCTAAACTACGTAACCCTATACTTTTTAATTGTGGGTCTGACTGATTTTCTAGTGCTTTTTCTACATCTGTAAGGGTTTTACGAGCTTGGAGGTAAAGTCCTAAAGCTTGTTGGGCTTGTGCTTGATTTATTAAACTACCAATTTTTCCCTGTATGTAGCCAGTTTCAGTATAAATAATAGTTGCTTGTTGCCAAGTATTTAAAGCTTTTTCTGCTTGACCTTGTGCTAATTCTAAACTTCCTTGATTGTTGAGAGTTTGAGCTAGAATTAGTTTTGTTTGTGTGGTTGTCTGTTTGAAATTTCCTAGTAGCTCAAGACTAGAAGTAATTGCTTTTTTTGCTTGTTGCCACTGTCCCAATTTTTGATAAGCTAAAGCAAGATAATTTAGCACCATTGCTTGAGATGATAAATCATTTTGCGTCTTTTCTGCTTTAAGTGCCTGTTGCCAAATATTTACAGCTTCAGCATATCTTTCTGTTTGATACAGTTCTCTACCTTGTTGAATTAAATTTGAGTTTTCCTGTGTTTGTAGAATGTGAATATTTGAGGCTATAACTGTTTTGAATTCAAGTATCAATGTTAGGCTTATTCCTGTTAGTATACAAAGCAGAAAAGCTATAACTTTACGCCAAAAATGCTGCTGTTTTTTTACCATTGAGAAATTATAATGTTTGAGTGGTGTTACTAATTTAAAATATGAATTAGCCTCACGCATAGACGCAGAGAGTAAGAGTTTGAGAGATAGAATTTTTGATTTTGATACTCTGATTCAGCAACGCTTCACGATATTTAGTCTTGGGCAATTGGACAACTAACAGGTGTAAGTGAGGAATTATGAGAGGTAGTAGTGGGTGCTTGAGCTACCAGTGTGATACTACCATCGGGACTAATTACCCAGCCTTGAGCTTCTACAATTGCAGTAGGTGATTGAGAAAGCTTTTTCTCTTCTTTTTGAGAGTTATTTAGTTTTTCATTCAGCAAAGCATGGGGTTGTAAATCTTGCCAAACTGCATCACTGCTTAAAAGTTCACTGGGATTAGATGGTAAACCACCCCGTCCAGTAATTATAAATTCACTTTGTTGACTGGCTGTTGTTTCTCCATTACCTCGACAGCTTTGGGTAATTAATTTGGAAGCGTCTACTAAATTATTGGGTAATGCTATTAATCCGTTACTGGGGTCAGTATCAGGTTTGTTAATTTCTATAACTCCATCAATACCAAGTTGGGAACTAGCAGAGATGACACTCTCTGGAGAAACAAAAAATCCTTGCACACGAATATTGATGTTCCCTCCTTGACCTTTGACTGCATAGGCAGTAATTGAGCTATTGTTAGCCAGGACTAAGTTATCTGCGTTGATAGTCGTGTTGCCTCCGTTTGCTGTACTGTCAATAGTAATATCTGGTTTTGGAAAAGCTTTGGCGCTAGGGTCTGCGTCACTTTCAATGACACCACTGTGATTCAAAAGCACTGTGTCGGCGTTAATGAAAATGTTACCACCCTGTCCTGATATGGTGGAAGCACTAATTCTGGCTCGATCATCAACTAAAAGGAAAGGGGTTGTAATGATTAAATCACCTGCTCCTCCTTTTCCTAGTCCATCAACTTGTAAATAAGTGGGGTAGTCAACTAAGAATGAGACACCTGTAACGGCAACAGATTTTGTGGCAATTATTTCTAATTTACCTCCTGGTCCTTGTCCACGATTAGAGGCGGAAACAAATGCTCCATCTTTAATCACTAAACTTTGGGTTTGAATTGTTAAATTACCACCTAATCCTGTGGCTGTCTGGTCACTTTGAGTTGCTAAAACGCTGCTAAATAGATCACTGGGATTGACACCACTTACTTCTACTGAATCAGCAGCGATAACAGTCAGATTTCCCCCATTTCCTGTGCCAAAGGTGCTAGAACTTACTTGACCACCATCACGGATAATTAACTTTCCTGTGGTAATGTTGACGTTACCTGCATTGCCTGTTGAGTTGGGTTGAGTACCAGCACCTAACGAACTAACTGTAGTATCGTTGCTTCCAGACACTTCCACAGATTCAGAAGCATTAACTGTGATATCACCTGCATTCCCAGCATTAAAAGTGGCAGTGGAAATATTTGCTGTGTCGCCCACTTTTAATCGCTGGGTATTGATATAAATATCTCCTGCATTGCCTGTACCGCCAGTTCTAGCTATTAAACCACTGGGAAACTGCCTATCTGCTGATCTGCCAGTCAGTTCAACGGACTCAGAGGCATTAACTGTTATATTTCCTCCTGGTGCTGACCCTGTGGTATTGGCATCCAGTTGAGCGCCGGTGCTTAAAAACAAGTTTCTTGCTTGCACTTGGATGGCATTACCTCCATTTCCGGCAATACTAGCTCGCGCACCTTGAGATAAGTTAATATCACGGAAATTGCTTACACCTGAGTAATCTAAAGCCCATCCATAAGCATTTGGGTTAATACTTACAAAACTGTTACTAGCAACACTACCCAATTCAATGCGTCCATTTTCGGCTGTGATGTATCCTCCCTCAAGTGTAATATCCCCGCCTACGAGTGCTAAGGTTTGGGCTTGAGGTACTTGTAAACCAACTATTTTCCCGCTGGTATCGGTGGTGATAGAGCGATCGCTAATTGTTCCTGGTGCAGCCCCAAATTGTAGTCCCAAGGGAACGTTAATGGTTAGTAGCGGTACTGGTTGGGGATTTTTGGCACTGAATACTAAACCATCACTAAACACAAAACTATCTGCTGTACTTGCGACAAACGAACCTCCAATATCTAATTTGGCATTTTGTCCAAATACTATGCCGTTGGGGTTAATAAAAAATAGATTGGCATTACCCAAAACTCCTAGCGTCCCCAAAATATCAGAACGGCTGTTCCCGGTGACTCTTGTGAGGATATTTTCTACTCCTGTGGGGTTGGAGAAGTAGACTCGTTGCCCATCACCAATGCTAAATTCACGAAAGCTGTGAAAGAGGTATGCTCCCCGCACTGCACCCCCATTAATCAGATCACCTGTTGCTCCTTTAATATCAACATTTTGTTTTATTAAAGATGGTTCATTGCCCAATTTAGTATCAGGTTTAATTTCAGCAAGAACAACAGTTTCTCCCACAATAATGGGACTTAGTGTCAAGAGTGCTAACCCAAAAAACAAAAACTCGTTTGACCACCTAACCAAAATTTTGCTCACAAAAAATATTACTAAAAATTTATTCTTTATAATCACATATTTTAAATTTCATTTCATCACTCACTACTCTAAACACTTTTTTACAGTTTTGTATACCTTACAGGAAAAGCTAAAGCAGTATTTATTTATCTTTAAATCAAACCCAAAAATGAACGCAAAAATCCTTAATCCCAGAGGAGTTATCTAAATTTTGACAAAATAAATATACCCTAATTAGGTTTTTAGTATTGTTAATTATAAATATACCAGATTGGTTCACTATTTGCGGTCTTTAAAATAGTATTACAACAGGTTTTTGCCAACAACAATATCGTCTTTGCCAGAAGAATAAGTGAATGAAAGTAATATGTCAATACTCTTTTAGATAGAGATTTATCTATAAAACAGTAGTTGGATTGCCAATTTCCCTTTTTCTTAACTTGTCACCAATGTTCCAGCACAGGATTTAAACTTTCCACCGGTGCAGAACGTTCTCCTGATGCTTCCTGTCTAAAATTATACAGATAAAATACTTATTTATCCTGATTTTGTCATTGAATTGCGATCGCCTTCTGATAACCTACAACCATTACAAGAGAAGATGACGATTTAACAATCACAGGACTGACGCAACTGGCATATTAGTAGGGTGCGTCAGACTTCATAAATCCTGCAAATAAACAGATATTTGATATCTGACGCACCATAAAATAGATGTTTGGTGTGACACTTGCGTAAGTCCTAAATCAATTATTATCATCTAAAATATTATAAGCTTCATTAACTAGCCGGATCTTTTCCTGTACCTGTTTTTGCATTTGTGGTTGATTTACAAATAAATCAGGATGCCATTTTTTTACCAAAGTTTTATATGCTTGTTTCACTTCAGCAAAGGAAGCAGTAGGTTGTAATCCTAAAATTTTATAAGCACGAATAATCTGATCTTTATCAGCTTGTCTTTTTGGCGGCTTTTGTGTTTGTTGACTTGCATTTGTTTGTTGCTGTTTACCAGCATAATTCATATTAGCTTTCATTTGTGCTATTTCTTCATCCAGTTCCCAAGCGCGAAATTTTGCATCTAATTCTGCGGGTTTTGGTGGAGGTGTAGAAACATTTTGACGTGGTAATTCCACTTTTGGTTGATTAGTATTTGGTTGTGGTGGAGGTGTAGAGACTTTTTGACGTGGTGGTTCTACTTTTTTAGTAGCTTCCTGACGCGGAGGTGGTGGAGGTGTAGAAACCTGTTGACGTGGTGGTTCTACTTTTTTTCCTGTATATGTATTTTTGGTGCTATTTCCTGGAAATGATGTCTGAGGATTTGCAGATTTAGGAATTTCTTTATAGGGTTGATATTTAGTTTTGATATCAACTTTTTCCAACTCAGTTAATAATTGATTAAACCCATTTTGTAATTGTTGAATGTTTTCACGTTTTTGAATAATTTCTCTTGGTTCTTGACCAACTTGAAAGTTAATTACTTTCACAGCTTTTTGTTCATATTCATTCAAAATAGATAAACCTTGAATACTGAAATCAGATAAATATTTTTCAGCCGCGACTATACAAATTTGTGCTACCTGTTGATGGTAAGAATCTTTAGCTGATTGTTCTTCAGTTTTTTGAATATTTTTATTTAATAAATAAGAAATACTACCCACCACAGCCGCACCAACTGGCCCTCCTAATAACCAACCGATACCACCACCCACAGCAATTGAACCTGGTTCAGTCAAATCATTAATATTAGTTGGTTTTGGGGGTAAGTTTAACTGAGGTGTATTAGGAAAGGGAATTTTTAAATCTTCTGGTCGTTCTTCTTTGAAAAAATCATAAGCTTGATACAACCATTTCATTATTGATAGTTGTAATTCTGTCAAGTCTTTTTTTAAAGTACCTGTTTGCCAAGAATGTAAATTATTTTCTGCTAGTGCAACTGCAATATCTCCTTGATATTTAGCCAATAGTTTAGGTAAAGATAACCAATCTTGAAATTCATATATGCTAACTTTAAAACCTTGAACAATGAGATTTTTAGCTTTTTGTTTAATTTCTATTTTGGCAGCTTCTTTATCATCAAAAGTTTTAATTTCCTTGCTAATTTGATAAATTTTATCTACTAATAAAGGTTGAATTTGAGAAGTGATTGCTTGTATTCTCGGTAAACGGACACCACCGCTATTTCGTTGTAAAATTTCAACTATATTCTGTAAAGCTGTTTCAAAAGCGGCTAAACCGCTACTATTTGCTGCTGCTACATCACCTTTTAATCTAGCACGTAAAGCGGGTAAAGCATCAACTCTATACAAGTTACTAAAACCTGGAGGTAAGTCAGACCGGAAACTTTCAGCAACAAACAACAAACGATTATAAACTTGTTTTTGTTCTTCTGGTTCGAGTAAATTTAAGAAATTAGCAACAAAAATAACGGTTTTAATCCCCCGTTCTAATAACCAATCGCGTAAATTTTCCCGTTCACCTAAAGTCATCAATTTACGAGCATCTAATAATTGTATAACTAAATCTGTTTCTAGTAAGCGATCGCGCACTAAATCATCCTGTGCTTCTCTGTCATTGGTTCCTGGTAAATCTACAAATTCTACACCCCTTTCTAGAAAGGAATCAGGACAGAAAACCTCAACAGATGCAACATCTTTTCTCATCTGTCTATTTCCATCTAAAACCGCAAACTGTTGTAACACCTCTGTGCCACTGCGATAGATTTCTGTCCCATCTCGCAACATAATGCGTGTGCGGAGAGTTGAACCATATTTAACAGTAATTGCAGCACCAGTAGTTGGTATTAAATCAATGGGTAAAGTACGATTTCCCAACATCGCATTTAACAAAGTTGATTTACCATGATTGAAAGGACCAAATACCGCAATCTGAAAATTAGGATTATTTAAATGATTACAAACAGCAGTTATATCTTTATATAGAGTTGATTCTGTATTCAAATCTATTAATTTACAAGCAGATTTAATAGCATCTATTAATTGACTATAATTTTGATATTTTGGGTACATATTTTTCTGATTTTATAATTAATATTTCTCTCGTTCCCATACTCTATATGGTAATGAATTCTAAAAAACTCTGGCTTCTTTACAGGACATTTGAAAAATTCATCATGGTGTATCAAACAATCTCAAATCTCCCCTGGATCTGGGGATAAATCAATCAAAGTCCCCCTTTTTAAGGGGGATTTAGGGGGATCTATAAAAAAATCCAACACCCTCTTAGATTATATTAGAGTCAGAGCCTCTGTATAACATTCCCAGTCAGAGACTGGGAACGAGACAATTAGCTATAGTAAGCTAATAAGTTGCTATATGCAGATTCTATTTTTTGTAGCTGTTCAATAATACCTTCCTGCAAAGTTTTAAACCGCTTGAACTCAGCTTCACGATTAATTTCGTGTGTTGTTTTCTGTTTGAGAAGATTATCTAACTCCGATTTACGAGAATTGATATCATCATTAATACGTTGACTGACTTCTTTTTCGTAAGCATTAAAACATTCTTTGACAGCATCATAAACAACTTGAGATTGTTCATTTGCTACTTGAGGAAGATATTTAACCAACTCTTTTTTGGCAGTTTTTACTAACTCCTTCCTCGCTTGATCTGCTTGTAGAATTCCCACACCCAAACCTAGCAAAGCAAAACCAATGGGACCGAGAAAAATACCTGTAACGGCTGTAATTATCCCCCCAACACCAATCACAGTAAAGTAGTTTAAAAGGATATTTTTCCAATCAAATCCAGCACCAGCTAAAGCCACACCAGCTAAGTTACCTCTAGATAAAGATAATAATCCCATTGCCCATTTTGCCCAACCAGGTGAATTATCCTCTTCTGAGGTAGTTGTGGCATTAACTTTAACTTTTTGACCTGTTAATTTTTCAGTGATTTGGTCTGTAACTTGACTGTAGGATGCACCATATTGTGCAGCAGAAACAGACAATTCTCTAAATGCTGCATTTAGGTCTTTTTCTGCCGTTAAAGTCCAAGCTGAAAATTTATCAGTAATATATTGTTCAAATGCTTTTTGTAATGCTTCATTAAAAGCATCCCGTTTACCACTACTCAAGAAATCAAACAAATTTAACTCTGGTTGGTAGCGTAAGAAATCGGTTTCAAAGGTATTCCCTAAATTCAAAACGTAGCTACGGAAAGATTCAGATATTGCTCTTGCTTTAGTATCTCTAGTATTGATAATTTCTTTTTGGAATTGATCACGAATGTGATTGAGTTTGGTAAATTCAGGTTCAACTGAATCAATGCGCTGTTTCAATTCATTGACATCTTTATCAAGCAAAGGAATACGTCTATCAATTGCTTCGCGGGTATGGTTTACAGCTTGTCTAGCTAAAGTCCTCACTTGACGTAATTCTGCGATCGCTCTTTCCCTAGTCAAAAAGGTGTTCAAAGCCCCCATAAACTCAGGAAACCCGGTTTTACTTAAATCAGCTTGGGGATTCTTTAACCTGCGTCTGAGTGCTTGAATTGATGAAACCTCAAAAACGCGCTCATCATAGATATCTTGTCCATCCAGATAACAATATTCCGCTAAATTCGCCTTAAATACTTGTCTGAGTCTAGTTTCTGCTGCTTGTAACTCTTCCAAATCATCAGGATCAATTAAAGATTCCTTCACCTGATCCCAAGCATTAACCAAGAAGAAAACCGATAAACCCCGACCTTTGATATAATTCTCTAAATATCGTCTCTCACCTAAAGTACAAGGTTGAGAAGCACGCATCACAAATAAAATAGCATGACAGTTATTCACATAACCTAAAGATAACTCATTCCGTGCTTCTGTATCATTTAACCCTGGACTGTCAACAATTTCAATCCCCTTTTCTAACAAAGTTAAAGGATATTCAACCACAGCATAATCAACATCAGGAAATGCTTGTTTTTTCTCCTGTTCTAACTTCTTCGCTTCCGCTGGATCAATAGTATATTTATATTTAAAGCTTTGGAAATCTAATTGTTGAGGACTTTTCCCATCATTAAAGTGAATAGTAACTTTTTTCTCAGCCCCATAGCGTAAAACAGTTAATACCGCCGTACAGGGATTGACATCACTGGGTAATAAATTTTCTCCGATTAAAGCATTAAGAAACGTACTTTTACCACGCTTCATATCTCCCAAAACCAAAAGTCGAAATACCCCTTGCCGCAAATTTTTACTAGCTATAGTAATATCTTCAATATCTCGTGATAAACTAAGTTTACCAGATGAACTATCACCATCTAACTCCGCTTGATTAATCGTGTCAGCCAGCTTACTTAAACAAACAGAAATTTCCGACCGGACTTGAACAACACGCTCTAAATCATTGATAAATCTATCAGTACCAGCTTGATAATTCATATTCACCACACTCTATTTAATATTTTTGAATTTCGATTCTAAGAACAGTTTGTAACCTAAAAAAGCCAACGCCCCAAAAATAACAACTCCAGCTACAACCGAAGCCACTCTAACTGCCACAAGCGTGGCAACTGCAAGACCAAAAAGCTTTGCACCAAGAATCAATTTTTTCATCCCAGATTTTTGAGAATTTTCTGGTTGATGTTTCTCAGTTTCATACAAAGGCGTATCAGTAGCATGGATTCTATCTTCCATTTCCCGAAGTCGCATTTCAACTTTACGTTGCAGTTCTCTATTATGTTCATCAGGTGATGTCATTGATATCCAACCTCTGTAGTTAATACCCTTGTATGTTAACTTACCCTGTTAATTGTACTCAAGAGCAAAATCACAGTTTTAACCTCAATTATGTAAACAGATGAACTAGGAAGAGTTATCTTGAACCATTTACACAGATTCAATATTTTTGAGGGAATTTTCGGAAATTGTGGAAAAATTACTCTCTCCTACCAAAATAGAGGCTTCACTTTTCCCTCCTTCCCTTGTGGGGTTGGGGGTTAGGTCTAAGAATTATTGCTGTAACCAATTTATTGGTCTGACGTACCCGACAAGAGACTTAATTGTGACACTTGTGTAAGTTCTATATATGTAGAATCAATCCAAAATTGGATGACCCTAAGAATTTGGTTTCAATACATGAACTCTGTTGTAACCAATTTATTTGTCTGACCTACCCAACAAGAGACTTAATTGTGACACTTGCGTAAGTTCTATATCTTAGGATTTACGCAAAAGTAATAGAAAAATGAACCGCAAAGACGCGAAGGACACGAAGGAAAGAGCGTTTAGAGAGATTCTGCGTAAGTTTTATATCTGTAGCATCAATCCAAAATTGGATGACCGGGGAGGGTGTAAGACATGGAAAATAGATTCAGGAATAACTTTAAGTACATTCAGCATGGATATAAAACAAGGATTTGTTGGCACTGTTGGTAACACACCGCTAATTCGCTTAAATAGTTTCAGCGAAGAAACAGGTTGTGAAATTTTGGCCAAAGCAGAATTTCTCAACCCAGGAGGTTCTGTCAAAGACCGCGCAGCACTTTACATCATTGAAGACGCAGAAGCAAAAGGTTTACTCAAACCCGGTGGTACCGTTGTAGAAGGAACTGCTGGTAATACAGGAATTGGACTAGCGCATATATGCAACGTAAAAGGGTATAAATGTTTGATTATTATTCCCAATACCCAATCCCAAGAAAAGATAGACGCACTCACCACCCTGGGGGCTGAAGTTCGTCCCGTTCCTGCTGTACCTTACAAAGACCCTAACAACTACGTCCGGCTATCAGGTAGAATTGCAGCCGACATGGAAAACGCAATTTGGGCTAATCAATTTGATAACTTGGCTAACCGTCAGGCACATTACGAAACCACAGGGCGAGAAATTTGGACACAGACAGACGGTAAAATAGATGGTTGGGTGGCAGCAACTGGTACTGGTGGTACTTATGCTGGTGTGGCAATGTATCTGAAAGAAAAGAACCCAGCCGTTAAATGCATTGTTGCTGACCCAATGGGTAGCGGTTTATATAGCTATATCAAAACCGGCGAAATCAAAATAGAAGGTAATTCCATAACAGAAGGAATTGGTAATAGTCGCATTACAGCTAATATGGAAGGCGCACCTGTTGATGATGCAATTCAAGTTGATGACCAAGAAGCTTTAAGAGTTGTTTATCAACTATTACGAAAAGATGGTTTATTAATGGGTGGTTCGACCGGAATTAATGTTGGTGCTGCTGTAGCTTTAGCGAAACAATTAGGTCCAGGACATACTATAGTTACCATCTTGTGTGACAGTGGTTCTCGCTATCAATCACGTATATTTAACCGTGAATGGTTGGCTAGTAAAGGATTGGTTGTTAGTTAAGAGTTTTCTAAGCATTCAGCTATCAACCCTCAGCTTTTTAAAGCTTACGGAGTTTTCTGATATTCATCGCCATCCTAGTAAACTGGGGGCTAGTAACTGAATCAAAATATCTACCTAAATCTACTCATATCTGATTAAATAGGAAACTATCATGAAGATATGAGTAAGTTTAAACCATCCTCTCTAACAGCAACAAAAATTTCTCGGTTAATACATAGCTGACTGGGGATATTATTAATTAATGTATACATTAACCTACTATCACGTTACTTATAGTAGCATAAGTTTTAACGATGAGACTGGATAACTAGGAAAGTAGTGAAATACCCCGAACTACAGGAGATGTAAAATCATTGCTACTAGGATTTAAAACCGAGCTAAAGTTAAACCACATTCAACGGATAAACATAGTAAAACACTGTGGAGTAGCCCGTCATGCCTGGAATTGGGGATTATCTCTAACTAAACAAATCTTAGACCATAACCAAAATAATCCTGATGAGAAAATCAAATTTCCCACAGCAATAGACCTACATAAATGGTTAGTAGCATTAGTCAAACCTGAAAATCAATGGTATTATGAATGTTCCAAATCAGCACCGCAAGAAGCATTAAGGAATTTAAGACAATCCTGGGATAGATGTTTTCAAAAAAAATCAGGAGTCCCCAGATTTAAAAAGAAAGGTAAACATGATAGTTGTACCTTGGAAGGAACAGTAAAAATTTTAAGTAATCACAAAATTCAAGTTCCCAAAATAGGGATATTAAAGACCTATGAAAGATTACCTCAAACTCAACCAAAGTCAGTCACCATAAGTCGCCAAGCTGATAGATGGTTTATTAGTTTCAAAATAGAAGTAGAAACAAAAATATCTAATTTAACCAAGATTGTCGGTGTAGACTTAGGAGTTAAAAACCTAGCAACCTTATCTACAGGTGAAGTCATACCTGGAGCTAAATCTTATCAAAAATATCAATCAAAATTAAGGCGACTACAATGGTTAAATAGACATAAAATAATAGGTTCAAACAATTGGAAAAAAGCCCAACTCAAAATAGCTAGGTTACATAGAAAAATAGCAAATATCAGGAAAGATACATTACACAAATTAACTACACTGTTAGCTAAAAACCACGGTGTGATAGTGATAGAGGATTTGAATGTATCAGGGATGTTAGCTAATCATAAACTAGCTGCGTCTATTTCTGATATGGGTTTTTATGAATTGAGGAGACAATTAGAGTATAAATGTCAACTGTATGGCTCAAAATTAGTGATAGTTGATAGGTGGTTTCCTAGTTCTAAAACCTGCTCCCATTGTGGAGTAAAAAAAGAAACTCTGTCATTGAGTGAAAGAGTGTTTAATTGTGATAGCTGCGGATTTGAATGTGACAGGGATGTAAACGCGGCTATTAATTTATCAAAAGCTGTCAGTTAGGCAGTGTTAGCCTGTGGACTGAGTAGTGCCGACACTTTCAGGGTGAAGCAGGAAGTAAACGACGCTCAAGAGTCAGCCTTTCGGTAGATGGGTAGATTTGAGTAGGTTTTATATAGCGGCGATGATATTATATTGACAATTCCCGGTCTAAAGAAAGACATCATCACAAAAATGTCAAATTACCCAATTCAATATCAGCCGGATATTGCCAAATGCGTGCAGGTTTGCCAACAGCGTACTTGCAGAAAACAAGGTGCAGTAGAAGTTTTAGCTGCTTTTCAGGCTTTACCAGTTCCTGATGTGACAGTTACAGCTAGTGGTTGCTTAGGACAATGTGGTAATGGACCAATGGTGCTGGTGTTACCAGATATGGTTTGGTACTGCCGAGTTTTGCCTCAAGAAGTACCGCAACTGGTAAAAAAACATTTGTTAGGCGGTCAAATAGTTAAGCAGATGCTTTATTCTCGCTTTCATTCACGAGTTAATTAGGGCTTGCTGAATAAGTTTTTTCGTGAGGTGTAGGGGTGAAGCATTTGGAAAATAGCCCTTTATGAAAACCGTAACAGTATCTTATATTAATAGTTTTAATCCCCTTGCGGGGAAGAGATTATGAGAAACAGTACGTGATTCATTGAACTTTTTCTTTAACAGGAAAGCGTTTCAATCCCCTTGCGGGGAAAAGGTTATGAGAAACAATGAAGCGCCTCGATATTGCCCTACACTGGGGTCAAAAATAGTTTCAATCCCCTTGCGGGGAAAAGGTTATGAGAAACGAGGGTGTCGAAGAGGTTTCCTGGGAGGAGGAGGCTCTAGTTTCAATCCCCTTGCGGGGAAAAGGTTATGAGAAACCCGCACGTCAACTAGCGATCGCAGTTATTAAGACTGTTAAAGTTTCAATCCCCTTGCGGGGAAAAGGTTATGAGAAACAGCGGCAGCGGAAAAGGACAGTTTGTGAGCGATCGCAAAGTGTTTCAATCCCCTTGCGGGGAAAAGGTTATGAGAAACTAAATGTAAATTAACCATACACTCTAGAAATATAGCTGATGATTTCAAGTTTCAATCCCCTTGCGGGGAAGAGGTTATGAGAAACCCAGACTGACCCAAGTTGCACACCTCAGTAGTGCTACCATCCGTCTGTTTCAATCCCCTTGCGGGGAAGAGGTTATGAGAAACTAGATGTTCTCCAGATTACGAGGATGATGATGATCAGAAGGAGTTTCAATCCCCTTGCGGGGAAGAGGTTATGAGAAACACTAACCGAAATCGTAAAAGTTTGTGACGAGACAAACACGTTTCAATCCCCTTGCGGGGAAGTGGTTATGAGAAACATGAGCTCTCCCACATGATGTCTGAGAACTTAGGAGATATACAACGTTTCAATCCCCTTGCGGGGAAGTGGTTATGAGAAACAGTTAGGGAAACTAATAAGGGAATTCCAAGAAGGTAAATTTGGTTTCAATCCCCTTGCGGGGAAGTGGTTATGAGAAACTCATACATCTGGTCACTATCGATCAACACTTTGTACTGACACGCATGTTTCAATCCCCTTGCGGGGAAGTGGTTATGAGAAACCCTATACTTATGAAACCCTTGCCACATTTAGCTTTTAAAGTGCAACTGCACGAAGCTACTGAAACAAAAATGTGACAATAAAAACAAGTATTGAATTATCAAGGTGCGAAAGGCTGTATTCAACCAATAACAAGAGAATAAAACAAAAACTCTAAGATGTCAACTCAAAAAACCAAGGTTTTCTCTAAATTACAGAAGATGACTAAATTTAAAGCTGTTTAACTCCTTGCGACAAAACTGATGCTCCTCTTTACATTCTGTTACAACCACCCAGAACCTGACGTGGAGGGTATTTAGACCAGTTGCATACCCCCATAACCTTGAATATCAAAGTTTACAAAATTAAATAATCTGGTGGTTCATAAGGTGGTTCACTTCCATAGACTTTTGTCTTTTGTTTTGCAGTTTCATCCAGAGGATAAACGCGCAAATTATCCTCGCTGACAGCAGATTGCAAATCTAAATAAAGTTTTTTAAATAAGTTGATAGTTTATAGGTTTGTGGTGGGTTACATTATCGCTAACCTAGCCTACGGTTATTTATAGTTGAGGAAATGGGAGATTTGCGTGAGGTCGTGTAGTAATATTTTTAGGTGATATCTGGGTTGGAAGATAGGACTTGAGGACTGTATCATAAATTATGAATTATGAAGTTTAAATTTTAAAAATCCAAATTTAGCTTCACAATCCATAATTTACGAAAAATAGTGGGAAGTTTGAAATCCTACCAATTGGTAATAACCTGAAAATCCAAAAAATTTTCATGTTTTTACTTCCTTTAGGGGCTAAGGCTCCATTCACTCAGTCGGGGCATCGACTGTTGGGTTAGGTGATGTCAGACGAGTTATGCCCGCGATCGCTTTTAAACCCCAAAATCCCACCCCTTGAAGAGGTGGGAGTATGTCAAAAGCTTTCAGATTGAATGCAAAAGAAAAATCTAGTTTTGAGTTTTGAGTTAGGACGCTGTAACCCAAAACTCATAACTTTGAAATTTCAAAAATCAGCCAAGCTTTTAAGCCATTTGATTTTCAATTGCCCAACGCGCTAATTCAGTACGGTTGTGGAGGTTGGTTTTACCCAACATATTGGAAACATGGCTTTCAACGGTACGCTGACTGACATTTAATTCTTCAGCAATTTCCCGGTTGGCTAAACCCCTAGCTACAAACTGTACTACTTTCAGTTCTGTTGGGGTCAACTGGACATCGAAGGGAACCTGGATACGAGAACCATTTTCCCCTCCCTTTGTTTGGTGTTCTTTCCAACGAATAGTTTGCTTAAGTGAGGATTCTACTTGTGCTACGAGTTCTTCAGGTTCAAAGGGCTTGACCATGTATACGTCAGCACCTTTGTTCAGTCCTTTAACTCGGTCTGCACTTTGTCCCTTAGCGGAGAGGAAGAGAACGGGAATCCAACTTGTACGTTCATTTTGTCGTACTTGTTCCACAAAAGTGTATCCGTCCATTTCCGGCATCATCACGTCACAGATGATCATGTCTGGAACTTCATGTTCTAAAATTTCCAGAGCTTCTCGTCCATTTTCGGCTGTGATGACTTCGTATCCCCGGAATTCTAAGTAATCCTTCACCAGCAAGATGAGGTTAGGGTCATCATCAATCAATAGAAGTCGTTTGTGATCTTTCATGCTGGGCTCTTTCATAGCAGTGGCACTTGTCGCGCGTCGATCCATCAAGGTCTTGAATAGTTATCCTTTATGGTGGATTATTGAGATGTTGTTTTTTTCCCCACTTAACTTGCCTTTGCTGCCTAAAAGTCTAAAAAGTGATGGACACTCTGAAGAAAATAGTAGCTAGATGGCAAAATTCCAGTAAGGATACGGAGAGCAATAGTATTTATAATGCGTTATTATATGTTGCTTTGAAAGGGGCGGGCTAAAAAACCTGATTAAATAATAATCTGTCTGGCTGACAAGTTCAGTATTTAGCTGAAGATGGCCCTGGCTCACAACTCACCCGCACTTTCATTTGCTTACTTTTGCTCTGCTATATCCCTTGGATGTTAAGCCTCAATCAGAGGTTCACAAGAAACCAGGGAAGTTTCTGGCAAAGGATGGGTTAAAAATGCTTGTGCTTCAACCACCATTATGCCGATTAAGTGTTCTGGGATGATCCGCTCAATGACTTCCGGTTTTGTTTGGCTATACCAGACCCCATCTGGGTAAACTACCATTATCTGCCTAGAACAACAAACACGCAAGCAGTTAGTTTTAGTTCTGAAGATGCAAATGGGATGACTCTCGTGAAATGGGTTGATGTGTCGCTCTTTGAGTCGCAGTTTCCAGCATCCCAGAATTCTAGATTAGCCTGTTTTGACCAGTTGTGAATCACTATCTGCTCAGAACAAACATCAAGCTGTTCGTTGAAGAATTGCTAGTCCTAGAACGTCTACAACCATTACTTAGGGTTTTAAGTTCCTTGGCTTTAGTAGTTTTGGGGATTGGACAGCAATTCTTTAGCTCACTGTATTGTTACTCATTAAGCGACTCCCTGATTACAGTTCTATAACAATTTCTCAGCTTTGCAAATAAAAGTTGTCCATATAAAAATATTCATTACTTACGCAACAGAACCAGACAACAAATACAATTAGGCATTTATACTTTAAGTGAAGTAACTTTTTGGTTCAGGAAGAAGGTGAAAGATGATAGGTGACAGGTGATAGGTGACAGGTGACAGGTGACAGGTGACAGTTAAGAGGGAATAGGGAATAGGGATATAGATGATTAATACGTTATTACTCCCCTGCTCCTCTGCTCCTCTGCTCCTCTGCTCCCCTGCTCCCCTGCTCCCCTGCTCCCCTGCCCCTCTGCTCCCATGCTCCCCTGCTCCTCCACACCCTACACCCAATTCCTAGTTCGGAAACCCGTACAGAAAACATTGTTGCCATTTGTCACTGCTTTTCGGTAGATTAGCACTCAGGAGTCGAGAGTGCTAACAAGCGAGAAAAAATTAAAATTATGGCAGCTGTATCTCTAAGCGTATCTACAGTTAAACCTTTGGGCGATCGCGTTTTTGTAAAAGTGACCGCCGCTGAAGAAAAAACCGCAGGTGGTTTGTATTTGCCTGACACCGCTAAGGAAAAGCCCCAAGTAGGCGAAGTAGTAGCCCTTGGACCTGGCAAGCGGAATGATGACGGTAGCCGTCAAGAATTGGAAATTAAAGCCGGTGATAAAGTGCTTTACTCCAAGTATGCTGGCACTGACGTTAAGCTCGGCACTGAAGAATATGTACTGCTTTCTGAGAAAGATATTCTAGCAGTCGTTAGCTAGTTCGGTGATGAGGGGTCAAACAATTCAAAATTAAAAATTAAAAATTTGGATTTTGAATTGGCACGAACTGACACCCCACTGAAAAACTGACAACTAACAAACTAATAACCAATTCAAAAAATTACACAGATTATGGCAAAGCGCATTATTTACAACGAAAACGCCCGTCGCGCCCTTGAGCGTGGTATTGATATTCTGGCTGAAGCTGTTGCTGTCACCCTTGGACCAAAAGGTCGTAACGTAGTTCTAGAGAAAAAATTTGGCGCACCACAAATCGTTAATGATGGTGTCACTATTGCTAAAGAAATTGAATTAGAAGACCATATTGAAAACACTGGTGTAGCTTTGATTCGTCAAGCTGCTTCTAAAACTAACGATGCTGCTGGTGATGGTACAACCACCGCTACAGTTTTGGCTCACGCCATTGTTAAAGAAGGCTTACGGAACGTGGCTGCTGGCGCTAATGCAATTCTGTTGAAGCGCGGTATTGATAAAGCTACTGCTTTCTTAGTTGAAAAAATTGCTGAACACGCTCGTCCTGTAGAAGATTCTAAAGCGATCGCACAAGTTGCGGCAATCTCTGCTGGTAACGACGAAGAAGTCGGTAGCATGATTGCTCAAGCTATGGACAAAGTGGGTAAGGAAGGCGTAATTTCCCTGGAAGAAGGGAAGTCTATGACCACCGAACTCGAAGTCACCGAAGGGATGCGCTTTGATAAAGGCTATATCTCTCCTTACTTTGCTACTGATGCAGAGCGGATGGAAACAGTGTTTGACGAGCCTTACATCTTGTTAACCGACAAGAAAATCGCTTTAGTACAAGATTTAGTACCTGTACTTGAGCAAGTAGCTCGTTCTGGTCGTCCTTTGGTGATTATCGCTGAAGATATCGAAAAAGAAGCTTTGGCTACTTTGGTAGTTAACCGTTTACGCGGTGTACTCAACGTTGCGGCTGTTAAAGCTCCTGGTTTTGGCGATCGCCGTAAGGCTATGCTAGAAGATATCGCTGTCTTAACTGGTGGTCAACTCATCACTGAAGACGCTGGATTGAAACTAGATACTACCAAGCTGGATAGCCTGGGTAAAGCTCGCCGCATCACCATCACCAAGGACAACACCACAATTGTTGCTGAAGGTAACGATGTCGCAGTTAAGGCTCGTTGCGAACAAATCCGCCGTCAGATGGAAGAAACAGAATCTTCCTACGACAAAGAAAAACTCCAAGAGCGTTTGGCTAAATTGTCCGGTGGTGTAGCTGTAGTTAAAGTTGGTGCAGCCACCGAAACCGAAATGAAGGACAAGAAACTACGCTTGGAAGATGCTATCAACGCTACCAAGGCTGCTGTAGAAGAAGGTATTGTTCCTGGTGGTGGTACAACCTTGGCTCACCTAGCTCCCCAATTGGAAACTTGGGCTAACAGCAACCTCAAAAATGAAGAGTTGACTGGTGCTTTAATCGTTGCTCGTGCTTTACCTGCTCCTCTCAAGAGAATCGCAGAAAACGCTGGTCAAAACGGCGCTGTAATTGCAGAAAGAGTCAAAGAAAAAGATTTCAACATCGGTTTCAACGCTTCTACCAACGAATTCGTTGATATGTTGGAAGCTGGTATTGTTGACCCCGCTAAGGTAACTCGTTCTGCTCTCCAAAACGCAGCTTCTATCGCTGGTATGGTGTTGACAACCGAATGTATTGTTGTTGACAAACCCGAACCTAAAGATGCTGCTCCCGCTGGTGGCGGTGGTATGGGTGGCGGAGATTTCGATTACTAAAATCTTTTCCTAGTTTAAATAATGGCCGCTTCCGCAAGGGGGCGGCTGTTTTTTTGTGTCAAAATCAGGGTGTTTCCTACGAGAAAATAATGAATTAATAATTTCAAGGAAATGTTATTTAATAATATACTGTTATAGCTTTAACGCTAAGTTCGCTAAGTATGGAAGATTACCAAGCTGCTTTTATGCAGCGTCACCTTGATACTGAAATATTATGTAGAAAGGAATCGGAAAGAAGAGTAGCTGCTATGCACTTGGGAGGTATAACCATTGAGTGTTTATTAAAAGCCATGATTTTTGCTACCTTGCCAAAAGGTGTAACTCAGGAATGGAAGACTGATACCAATGATCCTGGACATACTATTACTAATCCAAAACATAGTTATATAGAAGCATTAAAACGGCATAATAGACTCAGATCCCGAATTGATAATTTTCCTGAAGTGCGAAAATGGCTAGATGAAGTAGAAAATCCAAATAGCCAAAATTTTATAGATATGCGTTATTCTGGCCTTGAACCTGATGATGAAAGTTACAAACGCTGGTTAAAAGCCTATCAGAGTCTCAAAGGGTGGTTACAGAAGCAAGCTACTCAACTTTAAAGAGGTGATCAAATGCAGGAAAATTGGCAGGTTTTGCTAAAGCAGGAAATTGCAAAGCATTATATGCATAATTCACCAGAATGGATTGATTTAAATATTTCTACATCAGGTTTAATAAATCTGACTATTGTGAGTAATGCCTTTGTCAATTTATCCATTCCCCAGCGTAAAGAACAAATTTATAACTTACTTAAATCGCAAGTTCCTCGTTTATCTACTGGTTTTCTCTCCCTATATACGCTTCAAGAAGCTGAATCACTTAATCTTTCACCACCACAGACTTTTGATCCAGCATCAATACATACTTGGCAAGATTTAGCAATTCAAGCTGCAAACCCACAAAATCAAACTCAATTACCCCAGCGTGAACCCAGTTTACCCAGAACAGTAACATTTTATTCCTTTAAAGGAGGAGTAGGACGCACTACAGCATTAACTCATGTTGCTTGGATTTTAGCAATGCGAGGACGTAAAGTTGTAGCTGTAGATTTAGATTTAGAAGCACCTGGTTTAAGTACAGCATTTAACCTACAACCACAACCAAAATATGGAATTGTTGACTATTTTTATGAACGTTCCTATTTACCAGAAGGAATAAAAGCGAGTATTTCTATTACTGAAATATTTGGTGAAGTGAGAATACCAAACGCTAAAGGAAGATTATTTGTTGTTCCTGCTGGTTGTCTTAGTCTTGATTATATTTCTAAGGTTGATGATCTCCATGCTAATACTGTTATTGATGGAAATCAAAATCTTTGGACTGTTTTCAAGCGGGAAATTTATGAACAATTAAAACCTGATGTTATTTTAATTGATTCGAGAACGGGAATTAATCAATGGGGAGCTTTATCATTAATTCAAGCTGCTGATGATGCGGTTATTTTTCTTTTTCCTAATGAACAAAATAAACAGGGAATAGAATTACTATTGCGCTCACTAAACACCCTAAAAAATCTATCAATAAATTTTGTTTTCTCTCCTGTTCCTGATGTTAGCAAACTTGACAAGGTAAACGAGATTTATAAATCTTTCCTAGATGAAATAAAAATATCCACAGATGAAGAATCTGAAATAGATGATACTGATCAATTAGAAATACCAGAACCTTTAGTAATTCCCTATCTCCAACCCATTGCGTTAGCTGATAATTACCCTGTAAGAGCTTTACTAGATTACTATAATAAAATTGTCAATTTAATTGATGAAGAAACTGACGAAATTGAAAGAACAAATATTTTAACTAATTCAGAAACACGCTGGAAAATTATCAAAAGCTTGCAATTTCCTGAAGTAAATGCTGCGGATACAGATAAAAAACAAGATTTCACCCTCCTATTCCAGCGTACCAATGATTTTGAGAAATTTTTAGATCATGCAACTTGTTTAATTAGAGGTAGAAAAGGAACAGGTAAAACTGCTCTATATTGGCTTTTTCTCAAATATAAAAGTGATGCTCAAAAACTAGCTCGTGGTAGATTAGATAATACTGTATTTTTGTCTGCACATGGTAGATTTGAGGAAAGTCGTCCATCTCGTCGACAATTCCGATCTATTCATGAAAATTTACAGCAAAACGGTGGCACATGGGAAGATTTCTGGAGAGCTTATTTATTACTTAGATGTCATCAGGAAAATTTATGTAACTTTCCTAGAAATAGGAAAGGTGAAAAATTTAGTGATCTGAAAAATATTATCAATAATTTACCTAAAGGACAATGGCAATCTGAATATAATGAAGCTTTATTAGAATTATCTACTAACTCTAAACTAAGTGAAATAGTTAATGATGCCATCAACATTATTATTCATGAAGACACCAAAAATAAATCTCAGAAAATCTGGTTTCTTTATGATGATTTAGATGAAGATTTTCCTGAAGCAGGAGAAGTAAGACAATCAGCATTATCTGGATTATTTCAATTAGTTCAATCTTGTGATGCAAATAGATTAACAGAAATTAGATTTAAGATTTTCTTGAGAGAAGATATATGGAATCGTTTAATTTTTGATAATAAAAGTCATTTTACTGGACGCGATATTATTTTACAATGGACTAGGGTTGATTTTTTAAGATTAGCTTTGCGTCAATCAATACAATCTCCGCATTTTAAGAATTTGGTAGATAGGTTTTCTCCTATTGCTGAAGATGCAATTGATCAAACTAATGAAGATGAAATTGATAAAGCTTTAGAATTGCTTTGGGGAAGTCGTCGCAGAAGAGGAGACAAAGCTAAATATGTATCTAGATGGGTTTATGAAAGATTAACTGATTCTAGTCGTACTACTTTTCCTCGTAGTTTAAGTATCTTATTAACAGGTGCAAAGGAACAAGAATTAAGCTATCAAGGAAAATCATCAATTCAGACACCAACAGATCGTTTATTACGCAGTAAATCTTTAGAAATGGGATTGAAAAAAGCATCTGAAAAAAGATGTGATGAAATCAAAGAAGAATATCGTCATTTGACTAAATTTTTTGACTCTCTCAAGCAGAAACCAGCCCTTTTGCCTAAAGAAGAATTACATAGTATATGGCAAGAATCAGCACATGATATAGCAGACTTTGAAGAATTCGCTTCTTTTTTAACTGAAATCGGTATTATTCAATTGCGCGAGAAAGATCAACGCTATAAATTTGCGGATATCTATGTATATGGATTTGAGATGATTCGTCAAGGTGCTGTATAAAAATATTTTTAACTTTATATTCCTGGTTGTGTAGAAGTTCTCGCAGGTTTACGGTTTGAAAAAGATTTGGGATTCTACCATACTTGTTATGCTAAATCATCAGAAAGAGGGAACAGGGAACTCTTAACAGGGTAAAGAGGCAATATTTTGTAATAATGTTCAAAACTATGGCTTCTTTATTATGTATAGTAAGCTTTTCGAGATTTTTTTGCTTGATTTTGCTAGGTACTGAAGTTTAAGGAATCTCCATTTTTAATCAAGTTGTATAGGAATTTCTAGCATAAATTCTGTACCATAACTGGGATCAGAACAGACATAAATATTACCTTGATGCTTTTCAATAATTTGGTAGCTAATTGCCAGTCCTAAACCGGTTCCTTGATTGACAGGTTTAGTTGTAAAAAAGGGATCAAATATTTTGTGTTGTAATTCTGGACTAATTCCAGGCCCATTATCTTGGATGGTAATTTTTATTTTCCCAGAATCAGTTTTTTCGGTTTCAATAACTATTTGTTTTTGCTCTTGTTTTGGTTGTTCTAATAAAGCATCAATAGCATTACTCAGAAGATTCATAAAGACTTGGTTTAGTTGGGCTGGATAACATTCAACTAAAGGTAAGTCTCCATATTTCTTGATGATTTCGATATCCTGTTTGAGACGATGATTTAAAATCAATAGTGTACTGTCAAGACCTTCATGAATATTCACGGCTTTTTTATCAGCTTGGTCAAGTCTGGAAAAGTTTCGCAAAGACAGTACAATTTCCCGGATGCGATCAGTTCCCATTCTCATTGAGGAAAGTATTTTAGGTAAATCCTCAATAATAAAATCTAAATTAATTTCTGTAGCGTGATTTTGAATTTCAGGATTTACAGAAGGATATTGTTGTTGATAAAGTTTGATTAAACCTAATAAAGATTGGATATAATTATGAAGATGAATAAAATTGCCATGAATAAAATTAATAGGATTATTAATTTCGTGAGCTAATCCAGCTACCATTTTACCCAAACTAGACATCTTTTCTGTTTGGATTAATTGGACTTGTGTTGCTTTCAGTTCTTTTAATGTCTGTTCTAGTTGTCTTGCTTGTAGTTGGGAAGTGGCATTTGCGGCTGACAGTGCTTTGAGGTTGTTATAAGCTTGGGAATGATAACGGATACGAGCGATTAATTCGACCACATCCGGTAATTTTATTAAATAGTCATTTGCACCCGCAGCAAAAGCATCTGCTTTAATTTGTGGTTCTTCTTTGCTGGATAGCATGACAATAGGAATGTCATAAGTTGCTGGATGAGAGCGAAACCAACGTAGTAGCATTAAACCATCAATATCAGGCATTACCATATCTAAAAGTATTACTGTAGGAGCAATAGATATGGCTGTTTGAATAGCCTGTGCAGGTTCGTCTATATAGTGAAAAGCAATATCTTTTTCATTAGAGAGTAATCTGCTAACGGCTTCACCAATTATTGCTTGGTCATCTATCAATAAAACTGTGACTACATCTGTATCTAAATGAACTCCCGATGGACTATGTTGCAGTTTATTTTTCTGAACCAAACTTAAGAACGATCCTTTAGTTGTGAGCGGCGTTAGTGCAAGAGCGGTGGATGTGGAGATCATGATTTATTAAATCCTCATAACTATTATATTTGTTTTATTTTTGTTTAAAATTCTAGGTATATACAGCAGTGATGAGCGTTGAGCAGTCAAATTTTATTGTTGTATAGCTTTTCACGCTTCTTTTCTACTGGTTTTACCTGCTGTATTGTGTCTTTTTTATCTTATATTTAGCATAACCTTAACTAATAATAAAAAAACTTTAGTTTGCAATTCGTAAACAAAATGATACCGTTGACTCTCCCTAGAAAGTTTGTTTATTTAGAAATAGTTTTTACGTAATTATTGGTAGCCAACAAACAATATATTCAAAACAAAAATATCGTCATATCTGATAAATTCAGCTTGAATCAAAGAAATATTGACGGTTTTAATCCTGAATAACAAAAAGCTTGTTATGGGTTGTATTCATACTCCTAGTAATATGTCAACCCAAAAATCACGGATAAAGGTAAGCAAGGGAAGAAAAGAAATTTTTTTTCTGTGGTTATCTATCAAAATCTCTTTGACAGACTACTAGTACCACAGTGCGGAAGTAAAAAGCCAAAATGAATACAGTGTAAGCATTTCAGGGATTTGTGATGGTTTATTTACGCCGTACTATACTAGTTTTGGTTCTTAAATTCCAGCTGGTAGTAATTTTGTCGCTCGGTTGCTCACTGTGGTGACAATCCTCAAGTTTTAAAAATGTGACGACAAAATTATGGGGTGGTTTTACAACCACCCCTAAAACCCCTCTTAATTTAAGATTTAGCAGCGCCCTTGACGAGCTATATAATTACTCAGATATATTAACGAATTCAGAACTAGCTAAAGTTGGAGCAGTAAAGATTTGTGAGTACAAGTTAGATGGTTGTTGACGAGCCACAACTGGTAATACTTGACGAGCATGAGCCGCAACTTCAACTGTCTTCACATCATAGGTTTGTGTAGCTAACTTAGGATAGAAACCAATCCCGATGATAGGAAGTAATAAACAAGCGGTGATGAACAATTCACGAGGTCTAACATCAGCGACTACGGTATCTAAATGTAGCTCTTCGCTTTGATTACCGTAGAACACTTGACGCAACATGGAGAGTAAATAGATGGGAGTCAAAATCACACCAACTGCGGATAGAAAGATGACTACTACTTTGAAGCTGGAACTATAAACATCACTGGTGCCAATACCCAGGAACACCATCAATTCACCGACGAAGCCACTCATACCGGGTAAAGCTAGAGAAGCCATTGAACCGATAGTAAACAGAGCGAAAGTTCTGGGCATTGCTTTAGCCATACCGCCCATTTGATCCATCATCAAGGTGTGAGTACGTTCGTAAGTTACACCAGATAGGAAGAATAAACTAGCAGCAATTAAACCGTGAGAAACCATCTGTAAGACAGCACCGCTGATACCAATTTCTGTGTAAGATGCAATCCCGATTAATACAAACCCCATGTGGGCAATGGAAGAGTAAGCTAAACGACGTTTGAGGTTGGTTTGAGCTAAGGCGCAACAAGCACCGTAAACAATATTGACTACACCTAAGATTGCTAAGATGGGAGCGAAAACAACGTGGGCATCGGTTAACATTTCTACGTTGAAGCGAATTAGAGCATAGCCACCCATCTTCAACAACACACCAGCTAATACCATTGAACCAGGCGCAGATGCTTCACCATGAGCATCAGGCAACCATGTATGGAAGGGGAAAATTGGTAGTTTTACACCGTAAGCAATTAAGAAACCTGTATATAGTGCGAGTTCTAGAGCTTGGGGATATTCTTTGAGTCCCAATTCTGTCATGTTGAAGGTGAAGTTATCACCATAGAAAGCCATTGCAAAACCAGCTACCAGAATAAATATAGATGCTGCGGCGGTGTAAATAATAAATTTGGTGGCTGCATAGCGGCGGTTTTTTCCACCCCAGATGGAAATTAGCAAGTAAACAGGTACTAACTCGATTTCCCACATTAAGAAGAACATTAATAAGTCTTGGGCGAGGAATACGCCTAATTGGGCGCTGTACATCACCAGCATCAACGCATAAAATAAACGCGGCTTATTGGTTACTTTCCAAGCCGCGAATACTGCAAGTGTGTTGATTAAGCCTGTTAATAGGATTAAGGGCATTGATAAACCATCAACCGCTACAGCCCAGTTAAAGCCTATTTGGGGTATCCAAGCGTAGCTTTCTGTCAGTTGCAGGGCGGAACTTTGGAAGTCGTAACCTTGCCAAAAGGCAAAAATCATTAATGCAAAGTCTGCAAAAGCTACTCCTAATCCATACCAGCGAACTGTTTTACCGTCTTTATCAGGTATGAAGGGAATGGCTAAGGATGCCACTAAGGGCAAGAAAATTATGGCTGATAGCCAAGGGATTTGTATCGGATTCATCACTGTTGACAATCAATTTTTGGTTTTTCTTTTAATTACATTATATTAAGGAATCGTTACTTTTGTAAACAATTTCCTTTACATATTTTCTATTGAGAGGATAAATAGTAATAAATACTTACCAAAATCGTCTCGTAGCCATTCTAAGAGTAAAATTTTGTAACGTCAACAAAAAAGCGGCTTTATTTGCCGCTTCTTTAAGTTATAATTTTTGTTCCAATTTTTTATGTTGATTTGATAAAGTATTTATTACTGAGTTTTAATACCTAAACAATACGGTTGACAATTGTCCATACTTCTCCATCAGAACGTACATAAGGAACAGAGATGGTTTTAAATCCGGTAATGAAGGGTTTATAGTAAACCTGCCAATACATGGGGCTAAGTTCATCAGCACAAGCTTTCAGAAATTTAATTTCCTGTGCGAGTTCTCTTGCAAGTTCATTCACCCGCTGGGCATGAACTTCGGCTACTTTTTTCGCTTCTTCTAGTTGCTCTTGTTGTTGAGCAAGACGTTTTGAAAAAGTTAGTTTTCCATTGAAATAGGCTTGTTTCTGCTGCTTCTGCTGTTCTAGGAAATTAATTGCATCATCTATTCCCTTTAGTTCAGCAGATAATTGAGCATTTTCTCTAGCTTGACGACGGTAAGCCTCAACTACTGCTAAAGCTGAATCATGTTCACCGGATTCTACATTATTATTAGTCAGTGCATTCCTTTCTTCCTGGAGTGCCTGAATTTGTGAATTAAGTTCGTTGATATCTGCCTGAATTTTCTCCATATATATATAGTGAATGATTGGGGATAGGTGATAGGGGAAAGTGTGACTTGAATCAAAAAGTGAGCTTTTAGCTCAAGATATGGGAATCTAGCTAAAAAACTATTATCTATTTTTTAGTGCTTTATTTCTTCTGTGCGATAGCGAAGCACTGCTGCAAGCAGATCGCATACAAAACATTTACCTCCAATGCATAAACTTCATTAGCTTGAAGGAAATGCAGATTTGCTTGGCGGACACGCTCTCTTGCTGCCGAATCAAGCTGATCAATTGTACCTCTAAGTCCACCACCTAAAACCATTGTCCACCCATCTTCTGGAGCAGCTAGTTCATGAGTACCTGCTGCTGGGATTGCAGAAGCACCAGTCCCACAACAAACATCTAAAATGCGATCGCCGGCACGAAGCGAAAGTTGATCAATGGTTTGCATAGTGGGATCATCTGCATGAATTAAACCTACATCCTGAATACGAACCACATCTAACTTAGGCAAACGTCTAATTAAGCCTCGCAATATTGAACCATTGAAGTTCTCATCTGTTAGTAAACGCACTGTTGATTAGTTCTCCTTGAGTCTAATCACGATCAAGTAATCGCTGTCTAAGATCAGCCAAGTTATATTGCTGGGAAAATTCACTACGTTGTTGCTGGGATTTTCGCTGACGTTGCTCTAAGTAGCTATCAATTTCCTGACGATGACTAAGGTAGTAAGCGATCGCTGAGTATATATCCTCTAAACGGAGAACAGAATATTGAACCGCAATTTCTTCAGGTGTAGAACCACTATGATATGCAGCTAATAGGCTATCTAGGGTTACTCGACTCTGAGCAATGCGAATACCTCCAGCTTCATCCCAACGAAATGGTGGAGCAGAAACTTTAAATTCGACTTGAATACTCATAGGTTGGTTTTGGAAACATTTGTGTTGCTTTATCTATACCTCTCAATCTTATACCTAAACGCCCAATTGCTGTTAATTCATTACTGTGTTGAAGATCCTATACAAGCCAAATATAAGGTGAATGACATTTCATTAACGCACTTTACAAGATTGGCGATCGCACTAAGTTATTGGCTGAATTTGTTTTTTAGCTTTATAGGCATCGCGCAAGCACTGACTTACTCACTTAGGTAAATAATTAATATCGAGAACTTCCTCCAAAGAATAAGGACATTGTGCGGGAAAATTTACAGTAAAACCAGTTTTTTCTTGAACATAGCCCAAAGCATCCTCATAAATAGTTGTAAAAATAGAATGCAAGTAATTATACAAATTAGATGTTAATCTGTCTTTTAACTGTACACGAAAACTTCTAATTTCCGAACGCCAATGATTTTTATTTCTGTCATATTCTTGTGTCCAAAAATGCAATAATAAAAGATGTCTAATGACTTGTTCTAGTAAACTTTTAACTTGATGTTTATCTCTTGTTGCCAATGATTCCAATTCCTCAATTAAGTTTTCTAAATCTAATTCATCAAAACGACTTTGTTTTAATAATTTAATAGTTTCTAATAACCATAAATGATCGTCTGTTTCATAGAGTTGCTGTAAATTAGTAATAACTGTCATAACGTCACCTTTTGTTATTTACAAATTACACATACAATCAATGTATATTGTAGGGTGTATCAGGCTAGATAATTTAATGTTAATCAACAAATTGAAATGTTTAAAGTAGCGATAATTCATGAATTACCGTTCTAAAATGTCACCATAGATACATTGGTATTGCTGAATTTTTAATTACGAATTACAAAATTACTGCCCCTTGAATATCGAGGGGGAGCGATCGCACTACAGATGTAATTCCCGCTTGTTTCCAGGCATTGGTCATGGCTGTTACTACCGCTTGTGTATGCAATTCATCAGTTAAAGCTAACAGCGTTGGACCTGCACCACTAATTACCATGCCATAAGCACCAGCAGCCACAGCAGCAGTTTCCACAGCGTCGTAACCGGGAATTAAGGCTTGACGATAGGGCTGATGTAACTTGTCTTGTAAAGCTGCCCTTAACCATTCTTCCCGATTAGTTGCCAAACCCCGCAGCAATAAACCAAAATGGGCAGTATTAAAAATCGCGTCACCACGACTGACTTCTGTTGGTAAAACTCGCCGTGCTTCTGAAGTTGACAACTCAAAATCAGGAATTGCTACCACTGGAAATATATCTCTGTGCCAGGTAATATCACAAATTTCCCAACCTGTGCGGCTAGTAGCGGCTAGACGGCATCCCCCTAATAAAGCTGGAACAACATTATCAGGATGTCCTTCCATGGCGATCGCTAATTCCATCACCTGCAACTCAGATAAAGGAGAACCTGCCAAAACATTACCAGCAACCAACCCACCGACAATAGCAGTAGCAGAACTACCCAAACCCCGCGCCAGTGGTACACCCAACTTAATCTCTATTTTCACAGATGGCGGTGTCTGCTCTATAAATTCATATAACTTCAAAAAAGCCTGATATAACAGATTACTCTCATCCGTTTGTACCTTTTCGGCTTCCGTGCCTGAAACTTGAATAATTAACCCACTCTCATGGCGAGTAAACTTAAATTCGTTGTAAAGCTTTAAAGCCGCACCAATGCAGTCAAAACCAGGACCCAAATTAGCAGTGGTAGCAGGAACTTTAACGGTAACAGTAGAAATTACAGACATTTTGAGAATTAAAAATTAAAAATTAAAAATTAAAAATTGATCACTTAACTAGCATCCCACGTCAAGAGTCCATTTTTTCATCAACAAGCAAAATTTTTTCACACAACAACGCACTGAGGCAGGGGTGCAGAGAGGCAGAAGTAAGTTTTTTCCACCACACCCTACACCCCACACCCCAATTAAATAGCAATACTTTGGGGAATGCGGGAAGGTAGCAAGTAAATGTAAGGCTTAGAGAGAGAAGCATTACGAGTAGCTATTTTCTGTTCTATTTCCAGCAACCCAGTTTGAAACTTCTCAAAAGCTTGTTTTGCCGAAGATTCTGAGAACGGATTACCTAAAGTCAACAGTGATTTACTAGAGTATGGAGGTGTCATTGTTAACACCTTTACCAAAACAATTTGCTTAATTGTTTCCAACCTATTGGGCAACCTTTTAGTCAAAGGAATGATATTGTTGCCATCTCTGGTAAATAAATCTGATAAAGATTCATAGAGGGCAAAGGGATTATTAGGAATCCATCCAGCATAGTCATATTGACCAAAATTGACAGCCGAGTGTTGAGCAGTTGCCGTGAAAATAATGTTAGTAGCAATATCAATTAGATCAGCTATGGTATCCAACTGATCATTTTTTTCAGGTGGCAGCAGACCCTTAATATTACCATTAGTGATCAGTTCTTCTTTCCATCGTTGTAATTCTTGATCATTAACTACATCCGCATCAGTTTTATAATGGTTTTTCAGAACATCACTCACATATTCTTTGATAGCATCCCACATCAATACAGCATCATCACGATAGTAATAGTCTGGTATTTCCAAAACATCACGTGCTTTTAGATTGTAGGGTAAAGCTTGCTCGTAAAATTTTAATTCTGGAGTGATATCTTCATAACCGTTATAACCTCTCCTTAAAAATTCATTAGAACCACTGTAACCCAAAGCTCCAGTCACATCAAAAAAACCACCTCTACTCAAAAACACATTACGAGCCATATTATTGATCGCCATAGTGTTGAAATAATGAGGTGTCAACAACTGATAAATAATATGTTGTGGTGATATTTTTCGGTATGTACTAACTCCAAAAGCCTCTATGAGTAAATGTGTACACAATAAATGAGAAATTACCCCTTGATAAGCCGCATCAGTACTAGATACAGCAACTTTGGCAGCTTGCCAAACTTCTGATGGTGAATTAGGGGTTAATATTTGGTTATATTCTTGATGATCAGCGTCAGCCTTGTACTGTAATTTAATTGCAATGGGAATTAACTGTTGTTTGTCATTGACATAGAAAAGACAAATGGGAGATTGTGGATATTTTCCTATCTCCTCTTCCATTCGAGCATCCGTGATTTGGTTCAGAATTTTGAAATCTAAAATATATAGGCGATTTCCCTGTAACGCTGATTCTAGATTAATTTCTTTACCTTGAACCGGGTTAATAATTTGGTCAGTCACTGGGAAATTACTCTCAGGACTAATATCGGCTGGCAGACATTTACGGATAACTACTGGATTCATTCCTGCCAGACGTTGACGACCAAATTCAACATCAGAATCCCAATCTTTAGCTACTTCTGGTGCTTCTAAAAAAGTCCAAGGTTTAAAAAAATCATGAAATTCATTTACACTATTCCAATCATTAAATTGAGAGAAAATAGTTAATAATCCAAAATCAGCAGTACCTGTAAAAATTATTTCACCCTTTAGCAATTTTTTCCAAAGATAAGGAAAAAGATGAAGAAGTTGGGCTAATAGTAAACCTATGATGCCTTTAATGGTCATGCCGAGAAAAATAAATATTTTCTCCAGACTAAAGCCCTGTCCCCTGGGAACACCTTTAACGTGACCGGGTAAGTAGGGATAACTTGCTTCCCATTGGTACTTATTTTCAACAGCTTGCCAATTTTGTGAACTCATATATCTATGAATTTCCTTGATTTTCAAGTTATGCAGGAGCAGGAAAATATTAGACACAACTATCTTAGGTACAATAAGGTCTTCAGGATACTTGCGCTATTACAACCTCAAGTTCAAATTATCGCTGATTGTTCAATAAAAGTTAGTTAATTTCACTTAAATTTAATTCTTGAACAAAAAAAATACCCACAACCAAAGCAGTAATGGTAGCGGGAAGAATTTATTATCAAAAATTTTGGAAGTTGTCAGTTAATAGATAAAAAACTTAATTTTGTGGTCAGAATGAAAGGGGTGTAGGGCGTGGAAAAAATAATCTTTCCCTATACCCCACACCCTGTTTTTAGTTAAGAAGAAGTTGGAAAGTTGACTGCAAAACTGTAAATTTTCCCTCTGAACAGAGAAATATGAGGTTTACTTCAAAGTTGCTAAAACTGAGTTAATATCAGGTTCAGCGATTTTCGGTATCAAGAATCCATCAGCATAAATGCGAGGATTGCTTTGGGAGATGATTGTATAAGATTGGCGAACATGAGTATTTACAGCCACGGTCTTGGCATCATACATCTGCATAGCCAGCTTGGGATAGAAACCAATGCCGATAATCAGGACTATAAAACAAGCGGCGATAAAAACTTCACGGGGTCTAGCATCGCTGTATACTGCTTGGGTAGGTAGGAGGCAATCTGTACCAAAACAAGCTGTTCCTTCATCTTCCTGATTTTCTAATCCAGCATTATTAATGTCACATATTAATGCTGCATCGTTGCCATAAAACACCTGGCGTAGCATGGAAAGAAGATAAATAGGTGTAAGGATGACTCCAACAGCAGCGAGAAAAACTGTGACGGTGCAAAAGATGGAACTATAAACATCACTGGTTGTCAGACCAACAAAAACCGAAAGTTCACCAACAAAACCACTCATTCCTGGTAGAGCTAAAGATGCCATTGCACCTATTGTAAACAGTGCGAATACTATGGGCATGGCTTGACCAATACCACCCATATCTTTCATTACCATTGTGCGAGTGCGATCGTAAGTAACACCTGCGAGGAAAAACAACACGGAGGCAATTAAACCATGTGATATCATTTGCAACATTGCCCCATTCATTCCCAAATCGGTGAAAGAGGCTAAACCTAACAGCACAAACCCCATGTGAGAAATGGAAGAAAAAGCCAAACGCCGTTTCATGTTGGTTTGGGCAAAGGAATTTAATGCACCATAAATAATATTGACAACACCAAGAACAGCTAAAACTGGTGCAAAATAAACATGAGCATCAGGTAGAAGTTCCATATTTAGGCGAATCAAACCATAGCCGCCCATTTTTAACAACACACCTGCCAAAATCATGGATACAGGGGAAGATGCTTCACCGTGGGCATCTGGCAACCAGGTATGTAAAGGGAAAATAGCTAGTTTAACGCCAAAGGCAATAAATAAACCTGCATATAGTAGCAGTTGTAAGCCAAGGGGATAATCCTTCAAAGCCAGGGTGGTGAGATCAAAACTCATATTACCGCCACCGTATAACCCCATTGCCAGGGCTGCTACTAAAATAAATATAGAAGCTGCTGCGGTATACAATATAAATTTTGTTGCTGCGTAGCGTCTTCTTTGTCCACCCCAAATGGAAACTAATAGATATACGGGAACAAGTTCCACTTCCCACATGATGAAAAATAACATCAAGTCTTTGGCAACGAATACTCCTACCTGTGCGGAATATAGCACCAACATCAGAAAGTAAAATAAGCGTGGTCTGCGGTCAACTTGCCAAGCAGAAAACATGGAAAGGGTAGTGACAAATCCTGCTAAAAGCACGAGGGGAACTGAGATACCATCAACTGCAACGCTCCAGTTTAGTCCCAACTGAGGCATCCAGGCAAAATTTTCGACTATTTGGAAACTAGCATCACTAGGGTCGTAATGCTGCCAAAAGGTGTAACACATTAAGGCAAAATCAGCGATACCTACACCTAGCGCATACCAACGGATAAGTTTACCGTCTTTATCAGGTATTACGGGAATCAGGAAAGATGCAAGGAGTGGAAACAAAACAATCGCGGTAAGCCAAGGGAATTGATCCGCCATCATGTCAATAAGAAAAAATACTCATTTGTGTAATAAAGTTATTCTACTAATGTTTGTAACATTTTCTTTATAATTCTTTATCTCAGATATACATAGATAAATATCAATTGCTGGTTCAGAAGTCAGAAGTAACGAGAGTACAAGCGATCGCTAATTCTGCATTTTTGACTAAAATCTCTTTTTCCAGGGTATACACTGGATATTGGGGAGTTCCGGCCAATAATTTCTCAATTCTCTCCCTTGCTGCTACTACAACTTTCTCATCCAAGCTGCCGTTACTCAAAGAAGTGGTAAAATCCTCAGTTATTTGATATGTCCTTTCTATTGAGGAAGAATTGATATTGCGAGAAACAATAAATAAATCGCAACCGGCATGAAAAGCCCGTGCTACTGTTCCCGACTGCATAAACATCTCAGACACGGCTTTCATATCCAAGTCATCGGAAACAACCACACCCTGAAAATTCATTTCTTCCCGCAGGATCTGATTTAAAATCGGTTTTGACAACGTGGCTGGAAATTCAGGATCTATTTGTGGAAACAAGATATGGGCAGTCATAATTAGCGGTATCTGTTCCTCAATCAACGTTTTGAAAGGTATTAATTCCCGTCTTTGCAATTCCTCTCTAGTTAAATTGAGAGTTGGTAATTCCAGGTGAGAATCTTGGCTGGTGTCTCCATGTCCTGGAAAATGTTTTGCACAACCGATAACACCTCCTTCCTTGAGTCCCCGATAATATTCCCTCGCACGTTGACTAGCAGTTTCAGGAGTAGTTCCAAAAGCGCGGGATCCAATAATCGGGTTTTGGGGATTGGAGAAAATGTCAGCAACGGGAGACCAAGAAAGATTGATTCCTAGTGATTTTAATTCCAAAGCAGTTGCTTTAGCCACTTCTTGAGCATGAGATTTTAATAGATAACTTTGGGGAAATCGAGTAATCGGTAATGGAGTTCTGACAACTCTTCCACCTTCATGATCTATGGTCATAAACATGAAATCACGTTCTGTATATTCACGCAAACTTTGATGTAATTGCTTAAAATTTTCTACCCAAATTTGATATGGGACACCATCAAGAAAGTTTTTGGCGAAAAATATCACCCCAACAGGTTTTAATTCACTTAATGCCCTTTTATCATCATCATTGAGGCTTGTTCCAGAAACACCGAGAATCAGATGATTACCAAAGCTTTGTATCTGTTGTGATTTTGACATAACTTTTAAAAATAAAGATTTACATTCTTTTTGAGGCAAAAGATCATACATTCTTCTCCTCTGCCCCCCTATACCCTACACCCCACACCCTACACCCTTTTCTTACCCCCACACCCTCTTTTTCCAGAAACAAGGCCAAATGTAACAGAATGCAAAGTATAATGAGAACGAGAAAACAATTAAGAAATATTGAAGAACAGTAGGTTTAAATGCGAGTAGCGTCCACGAAGTGCCGCGTAGCTATCGCCGGTGCCGGTCTAGCAGGACTTTCCTGTGCAAAATATCTCACAGATTTAGGTCACACACCCATTGTCTTGGAACGCCGAGACGTAGTGGGCGGCAAAGTGGCAGCTTGGAAGGATTCTGATGGAGACTGGTACGAAACAGGACTGCACATTTTTTTTGGGGCTTATCCCAATATGTTGCAGTTATTTAAAGAACTAGACATTGAAGATCGGTTGCAGTGGAAAGAACACACAATGATCTTCAATCAACCAGAAGCACCAGGTACATACAGCCGCTTTGATTTTCCAGATATACCCGCCCCCTTCAATGGTGTGGTGGCAATTCTGGGAAATAATGATATGTTAACGTGGCCGGAGAAAATTAGTTTTGGTCTTGGTTTAATCCCAGCCATGCTAAAAGGTCAAAAGTATGTAGAAGAAATGGATAAATACTCTTGGAGTGAGTGGTTAAAACTACAAAACATTCCCCCCAGAGTAGAAAAAGAAGTTTTCATTGCCATGTCAAAAGCCTTGAATTTCATCAACCCCGATGAAATTTCTTCTACAGTCTTGTTAACAGCCTTAAATCGGTTTTTACAAGAAAAAAACGGCTCAAAGATGGCGTTTTTAGATGGTTCACCTACTGAACGCCTGTGTCAGCCAATCATCGACTACATCACAGAACGCGGTGGCGAAGTACGATTAAATGCACCATTAAAAGAGATTCAACTCAACGAAGATGGCAGCGTTAAATCCTTTTTACTACGGGGTTTAGATGGGGCAGAAGATGAAGAATTGACAGCAGATATATATGTATCTGCCATGCCTGTTGACCCTTTAAAGGTGATTTTACCCAAACCTTGGCAGGAAATGGAGTTTTTCCAAAAACTAGAAGGTTTGGAAGGTGTGCCTGTAATCAACGTACATTTATGGTTCGACCGGAAATTAACAGATATTGATCATCTGCTATTTTCCCGTTCACCCCTCCTCAGCGTTTATGCTGATATGAGTAATACTTGCCGTGAATATGCCAATCCTGACCGTTCTATGTTGGAATTAGTTCTAGCACCGGCTAAAGATTGGATATCTAAATCTGATGAGGAAATTGTTACTGCAACTATTACCGAGTTGGAAAAACTCTTCCCGCAACATTTTGGGGGAGATAATCCAAGCAAACTGCTGAAATATCACGTCGTGAAAACTCCACGTTCAGTTTACAAAGCTACACCAGGAAGGCAACAACACCGTCCCTCTCAGCAAACCCCCATTTCTAACTTCTATCTGACTGGGGATTACACCATGCAACGCTACCTAGCCAGTATGGAAGGTGCCGTACTTTCTGGTAAGCTGACAGCACAGGCGATCTCGGAAGCACCACCGGTAGCAAATTCCTCTGGCCTGCAAACGCTAACTCGACCGCCCGCAACGAATGCTGCAACTGCCTGATTCCCCCCCGCGCATGAAAACGCTGGTCTCTGTAGACGAGTCCTACAAACTTTGTCAGGAACTCACAGCCAAGTATGCCAAAACTTTTTACCTGGGTACATTGCTGATGAGTCCGGCAAAACGTCAATCTGTTTGGGCAATATATGCTTGGTGTCGCCGTACAGATGAATTAGTAGATGGCCCCGCATCTGCTATAACCACGCCAGAAACCCTAGACCTATGGGAAAAGCAGCTGGAATCAATTTTTGCGGGACACCCATTAGACAATTACGATGTAGCTTTAGTAGATACACTCCAACGCTTTCATCTGGATATTCAGCCCTTTCGGGATATGATTGACGGTCAGCGTATGGATTTATATCGCAGTCGTTATCAAACCTTTGAGGAGTTATATCTCTACTGCTACCGAGTGGCTGGTACTGTCGGCTTGATGTCAACCACGATTATGGGCATAGATACTAGTATCTATACAGCACCTTGGCATCAAAACCAACAACCTTATCTTCCTATAGAAGAAGCGATCGCATTAGGAATTGCCAATCAACTGACCAATATTCTTCGGGATGTCGGTGAAGATGCACGTAGAGGCAGAATCTACATCCCCCTAGAAGACTTGGCAAAATTCAACTACACCGAAGAAGACTTTTTTAAAGGTATTGTAGATGACCGTTGGCGTTCCCTGATGCGTTTTGAAATCGACCGCGCCCGCAAATTTTATACCAAAGCCGATAGGGGAATTAGTTACCTAGCGGCGGATGCTCGTTGGCCTGTATGGTCTGCATCCATGCTCTATGGACAGATTTTAGATGTGATTGAACGCAATAATTATGATGTGTTCAGTCAGCGTGCTTACGTCCCCCAGTGGAAAAAGTTACGTACCTTGCCAGCAGCTTGGATGCGATCGCAAGTTTTATAATCGGTTAATAGTTATTGGTCACTGGGAACAGGGAACAGGGAATAGGGCTGAGGTTTTAGAGACTTTTGAATTTATTTCTACCCAATTACCCATTACCAATTACCACTGACAAAATAACTATTGACCAAATCAAAAACATCTGATAATATTATTATCTATGACCTGGAGAGGTGGCTGAGTGGTCGAAAGCGGCAGATTGCTAATCTGTTGATGGAATCGTAAGGTCCATCCGAGGGTTCGAATCCCTCCTTCTCCGTTTTTAGCTGAGATATCAAGTGTATTTTGTGTGTAAACACAAGAATTAATAAAAATTAATATTTATCTAGGCTCTTTTACTTCCACAGTGTGATGTTATTATTTAGGCTTTAGAGCCTTGATAGGATTGATCTGGATTTAAAACCTAGTGTTATCCTACTTTCAAGCTCCTGAACATCCCAGCAGTGAAAGTTATCCATGTCGAAAATTCGTGTTTCTCTTGCTTTGAGTTTAGTTACCCTGGCCAGTGGTTTCTTCATGGCCGCTTGTGAAAATACCACTACCACAAATAACCAAACACCTGATGGAACTACCGCTACTACAGCAGCGAACACCACCACCACAGGTAATGCTAAAGGATTAAAAATTGGTAGTTTATTACCAACAACTGGTGACTTAGCTTCCATCGGTCAGCAAATGGTTGGTTCAGTTCCTTTGCTGGTAGACACCGTTAACGCTTGCGGGGGTGTAAATGGAGAGAAAGTGAGTCTAGTAGAAGTAGACGATCAAACAGACCCCAAAGCTGGTGCTGCTGGTATGACCAAATTAGCTACCGTTGATAAAGTCGCTGGTGTAGTGGGTTCTTTTGCTAGTAGCGTTTCCACAGCGGCTATCTCTGTAGCTACACCCAATAAAGTTATGCTGGTTTCTCCTGGTAGTACCAGCCCCGTATTTACCGATAAAGCGCAAAAAGGCGATTTTAAAGGTTTTTGGGCGCGGACTGCTCCCCCAGATACCTACCAAGCATTAGCTTTAGCTCAACTTGCTAAGAAAAAAGGTTTTAAAAGAGTTTCCACAGTCGTAATTAACAATGACTATGGTGTAGGTTTTGAAAAAGCATTTGTACAAACTTTTGAAAAATTAGGTGGAACAGTAGTTAATAAAGATAAACCTGTCCGTTACGACCCCAAAGCCCAAACCTTTGAGACTGAAGCCGGTGCCACTTTTGCGGGTAAACCAGATGCAGTCTTGGCTGTGATGTATGCGGAAACAGGAAGTTTATTCCTCAAAGCTGCCTACCAGCAAGGTTTGGCAAAGGGAGTACAAATTATGCTCACAGATGGAGTCAAATCAGATAGTTTCCCTGGACAAGTAGGTAAAAGTCCTGACGGCAAATATCTTTTGTCCGGTGCTATTGGTACAGTTCCCGGTTCTGATGGTAAAGCATTAGCGGCTTTCAAAAAACTTTGGCAAGAGAAAAAAGGCGGTTCACCAGGAGAATACGCACCTCAAGCGTGGGATGCTGCGGCTTTGTTAACATTGGCAGCACAAGCAGCTAAAGAAAATACTGGTGTTGGTATTGCTGGTAAGATCCGGGAAGTAGCTGGTGGAGAAGGGACAGAAGTTACAGATGTTTGTGAAGGACTGAAACTATTAAAAGAGGGTAAAAAGATTAATTACCAAGGTGCAAGCGGTAACGTAGATGTTGATGCTAATGGTGATGTCGTTGGTGTCTACGATGTGTGGACAGTAGGAGACGACGGCAAAATTAAGGTAATTGACAAAGTTAGTCCTAAGTAGTGGACAGGGGTGCAGGGGAGATGGGGAGGATGGGGAGGATGGGGGAGATGAGGAGATTAAATAGCCTTCTGCCTTCTGCCTTCTGCCTTCTGCCTCCTGACTCCTGAACTCCTGCCTCCTGACTCCTTCTTCCTTTAAAAGCCGCTGAAGTTGTAACCGACACCGACTAATAAACCGACATCTGTTTGATCGAAAAATCCGGCGTTTACAGCTGCTGTGGCGGTAAATCTGTTATTGAGGGGTATATCAACACCACCAGTAACTAAGAAAGCGGTTTCAGAGTTATCACCTGTTTTTAGGGCTGCACCCACTCCCACATAAGGAGCGATGGGCAGGGGTTCGGTAAATGGATCTCCCACTGACTGAAAGGAAAAGTCGTAGGTGATGGGAATCAAAAATGTAGTATTGTCGCCTAATATGGCTGAGGGTCTTAGAGATAAAGACCTTGTGAAACCAATTTTGCTGATGACTGTAAAGTTACCATCAGCTAAGGATGAATTCCCACCACTTAAACCAATATTGCCACCTACTCCTATGTAGCTGCTACCACCACGGGTAGGTCTTGCTATACTAACATCTGCTTGGGCTAATTGATTGGGCTGTGCTGTTTGTGCAGATGATGGAGAAGTAGGCTCTGTGTCTTCTGTTAGTATTATTGATGAAGTTGCAACTGTCCCTGGAACGGGTATGATGGTGCGATCGCCAATTTTTTCGGTGGTCGGGCTGGGAAATTGCTGAAGTTCAGCAGCGTTGTTAGCTGAGGGTTCTGCACTCACTTGATTTTCGGGTGTTACAGCGTTTGCTGCTAGGCTACTACTTATAACTGCAAGGGCAGCCAGACTGGGCAAACAAAAAAGATTTGTACGTAGAGACATAATATTCACATTCACTCCTACACGAATTCTGAAGACAACAAAATAATAGTTGCTATGGATTTAATGTAGCAAATTTGAGCAATGCTCAACATTTAACACCAAAAAATCGTTTCTTACATCTTTATTTTGACATAAGCAATTTGGTCATGCTCAATTATTAAATGCTGGAGGTAACAGGTGAGTTAGCGCGGTCTTGGAGGTTTCCCCCATGTAGGCGCTTCTCGTTCGCGCAGCGTGTCGGAAACATTACTCCAAGGGTGACAGGAGGCAAAAGAACAATCCTATTTCCCCTTCGAGGGTGTTTTTGGTCAATAGTTTCTTTAAACCAAAACAAATTGAATCTTTAATCTCTTGTTTGCTAATATTTTGGTTGCGAAAACATTGAAACAGGGTGACTGTTGATCGCTATGCCAACATCTGCTATTGACGGTAAAGACACAGCAGCTATTCAAGCGGCAAGAGAAGGGGTGGTTGTGTGCGATCGCTCAAATTGGGGAATCATCCGTGTGGCTGATGATGATCGTCTGCGGTTTTTACACAACCAGAGTACCAACGATTTCCAATCTCTCAAATCGGGTGAAGGCTGTGATACTGTCATGGTGACATCCACCGCTAGAACTATTGATTTAGTGACAGGTTATGTTTTAGATGATGCTGTGTTATTGTTGGTTTCACCTGGCCGTCGTCAGTTTTTACTGCAATGGTTAGACCGTTATATTTTCTTTGCGGATAAAGTGCAGTTAACGGATATCACCGAAGAAACTGCTACTTTTAGCCTCATCGGACCCGGTAGTGATGCCATGATTGAGAAATTGGGTGCTGGCTCACTCATTGGTCAACCCTATGGTAATCATATCTTGGAGAATGGGTTAAGAGTGGCTGTGGGTAGTGGTTTAGCTTTACCTGGATACACCCTAATTTTCCCCGCTGCTCAGAAAGCAAAAATTTGGCAGCAAATACTAGAATATGATGCCTTAGAGTTGAGCGATCGCGGTTGGGAAATGTTGCGAATATTACAAGGTCGTCCTGCACCAGATTTAGAACTAACCGATGATTATAATCCCCTAGAAGTCGGTTTATGGCAGACAGTTTCTTTCAACAAAGGCTGCTATATCGGGCAAGAAACCATTGCCAGATTAAACACTTACAAAGGTGTAAAACAATATCTGTGGGGAATTCGCCTCAATGCGCCCGTAGAACCAGAAACCATAATTACCATTGGAGATGAAAAAGTCGGTAAACTTACCAGTTATACAGAAACTCCAGATGGTCACTTTGGACTAGGATACATTCGTTCTAAAGCAGGTGGAGTAGGTTTAAAAGTGCAAGTAGGAGAAACGACGGGAGAAGTAGTTTCCATCCCGTTTGTTTCTCACGAGTATCCGTAGCAGGATTCAGTTATCAGTTAACGGTTCACACCTTGACAAAACTCATCAATCCAAGAAGGTAAACTACGGGCATTAGTACCAGATGAAATAGGAGAAACATCTTTGACTGGGATGGTTGTAAATTTACCATTGTGATTAAGTTCTTTCAGGGAAGTGGGAACTTGTGTAGTAATAGTGAGCGATCGCACAGACGCTGACTTGTCATTTCCCTTGGGTATTTGTTCCCGTCCCACTCCAGAAAGCGGTTTGGCTGGTGAATGTTTATTCATTGGTGTGGCTAATCCCACCGCTGAAACAGTTTGGTGCTTTTGTTCCACACCTGACGTAATCCTTAATAATACCTGTTTATTCTCCTGGGGCGATCTGGAATGGGGCTTTTGTGATACCAAAGTCTTGACAGCAGCAGGAAAATTACTTTGTGCTATTGGTGTATCTACAACGGCAATCTTAATGGGAGGCTTACTGACAATCTGATTTTTAGCCTGGGTTTCCGTTGAAGAACGCTCTAATTTTAATAAACGTAACTCTTCATCAGGATTAAAGTGAAGACCCAAAGCCGCGACTATTTGATCAGGATTATTATTCAAATCCAGAATAAAAGGAAGTATTTGCTTTAACTGCGGTTCTAAAACAGACAGAGTTGCCAAAATATAACCAGACGAAGGTCGTCGGACACCATCATAGGAACGCCAAATTTTCATTTTGACCAGCCAAGGACGGTTTTCTTCACAGTAACTCAGCCACTTCAGTTTTAAAGATTGACGTAGCTGCTGAATGTCCATCAGTTCCCTCACTTCAGTGAACAAGAGTGCAGTATTTAGTATATTTTTAATTTAGATTGTTCTATCTACATCAGCTGCCTAAAAATGGTGCCAATTGTCTCAGCGCCCACATTTCACCTGTGGAAGAAGAAAATAGTTTTCAAACATTATTTTGTTATTTAAGGAAAACAGCGATTTTAGTCATCAGCATTTCTGCGTTGCTGAGTTGGTAAATCCAAATTATTGCCAGTTGTAAAATTGATACTTTCTGAATCTCGATGAGCGAACATCACATCGCGATCGCTCTCACGTAGTAATTTCAGTAAAGCGCGATCGCATACCAAACTTACCATTAAACTACTCAAAAACACCTTAACGGGTGACAAGGGGGTTGAAGATGAGATGTGGCAATAATTTGAGAAAATAAGGGGGAAAAAAATAGGGGCAAGGAAGCCCCCAAAAAAACAAAATGTTACCACAATCATATCAAACAATTTTCAGAAAGCATTTGAGTGAACAGCAGTATTTGACATTGGAGATATTGTTGTTATTGATACAAGCTCATCGCCAAGTAAAACTGTCAAAATTGGCAAGTTTATTTCCCCAACCGATTCAATATGAAAGCAGGAAACGCAATCTACAAAGATTTTTAGCAATAGGGAAACTCTGCGTAAAATTATTATGGTTTCCGTTGATAAAATATTGGATTAGACAATCGTTAAAACCAAAGCAACTGAATCGAGAACAGCGTCGTTATTTTCAGAAAAAACAATATCGAAAATATGGTTATTGGATGGTAGCACTGGATAGAACACAGTGGAAAGGACGAAATATATTTATGGTGACATTGGTATGGGGTACTCATGCCTTACCACTATATTGGGAAACATTAAATCATGTCGGAAATAGTAATTTACAAATACAAAAAAGATTGATAAAAACGGCAATAAAGTTGTTAAAAAAATGTCGAATTGTGGTGTTAGCAGATAGAGAATTTCATAGTCCAAAGCTGGCTAAATGGCTTGATGAGCAAGGAGTGTACTTTGCTCTACGTCAGAAGAAAAACCTCTATTTTCAAGAACAAACAGGACTTGAATATAAAGTTCTTAAAAATCAAGGATTTAAGCCGGGAATGTCGAATTTTTATGAGAAAGTCAAATGTGGTAAAGGCGATGAATTAGGCTTATTTAATATTGCTGTTTATTGGAAGAGAAAATATCGAAATAAAGGACCAAAAGAACCTTGGTATATTTTAACGAATTTGCCAACTTTGAAACAAACTTTATGCCTCTATAGATGCCGATGGGGAATTGAGCAATTCTTCAAGGATTGTAAAACTGGTGGTTATAATCTAGAGGATACCAAAGTCAATGAAACACGATTTTTAGCTTTAGTATTATTGATTATCATTGCTTATAGTTTGGCTACTATGCACGGTCAACGGATGAAAAAACTAGATATAGAAACTTATGCCGGACGTATTCAACAACATCAGGACAAGTACCCACGCCAGAGTAATTTTAGCTTTTCTCTCTACGGACAACTTTGGATTTATGGCATGGAATTATGGGCTGATTTAGCTCTGAACTTAATCGATCTCAAGCCTCATAAACGCCTCTTTTTTCAACGTGGCTTTCAGGCTCTATCCCTTATGAAACAAGCTGTTTAGCCACCTTGTCACCCGTTAAGCCCCGCAAGGGGATTGAAACACTTTTAGTTCACTTCTGTATGGATACTCCTCATCCTCGTTTCTAATAACCTTTTCCCCGCAAGGGGATTGAAACTTAGAAGATATGATTATTAAACGCTAAATTAAGCAGAGCATTTTATTAATAACAAAATATGGCAAACATTTTAAATCTTAATAAATTGCCAAAACCCTTGTTAAATAAAGCTTTTAAATTTTGCACTGTCAAAAGTAACGGAAGAGAGTTGCAAGCTACTAACCAAAAACAAAGCCCCCTTCATGTTGTAGGAGGAGGCATTTGTAGAAGTAATAGACCTGGCATAGAGCTATTTTGGCGTGGGGCTACCCCCAGACTATCGTCGCCGCAGCAGCGTTTCACCTCTGAGTTCGGGAAGGGATCAGTGTGGTTCCACCGCGCAATCAACACCAGGAAAAATTGTTGGGTAACAAAACCCTGAAGACTGCAAGTAACGCGAAAAAGAAAAGAGGTCAAGCCCTCGGTCTATTAGCACGGCTCGGCTGCATACATTACTGCACTTCTTCCACCTACCGCCTAAGAACGGGTGTTCTGCCCGTGACCTTACCTACTTATGTAGTGAGAGCACTCATCTTGAGGTGGGCTTCCCACTTAGATGCTTTCAGCGGTTATCCGCTCCGCACTTGGCTACCCAGCGTTTACCGTTGGTACGATAACTGGTACACCAGCGGTGCGTCCTTCCCGGTCCTCTCGTACTAAGGAAGGCTCTCTCTCAATGCTCTTACGCCTGCACCGGATATGGATAAGAACTGTCTCACGACGTTCTGAACCCAGCTCACGTACCGCTTTAATGGGCGAACAGCCCAACCCTTGGGACGTACTTCCGCCCCAGGTTGCGATGAGCCGACATCGAGGTCTAAAACCTCCCCGTCGATGTGGACTCTTGGGGAGATCAGCCTGTTATCCCTAGAGTAACTTTTATCCGTTGAGCGACGGCCATTCCACTCTGCGCCGTCGGATCACTAAGGCTACTTTTTCGTACCTGCTCGACTTGTCGGTCTTGCAGTCAAGCTCCCTTTATGCCTTTACACTCGCCGCACGGTTTCCAAGCGTGCTGAGGGAACCTTTGCGCGCCTCCGTTACTTTTTAGGAGGCGACCGCCCCAGTCAAACTGCCCACCTGAAACTGTCCTCTCTCCGGCTGACGGAGATGAGTTAGAATTCTAGCTTCGCCAGAGTGGTATCTCACCGTTAGCTCCATATTCCCCACAAGGAATACTTCATCGCTTCCCACCTATCCTGCGCAAGCGAAGCCCGAACACAATTCCAGGCTACAGTAAAGCTTCATAGGGTCTTTCTGTCCAGGTGCAGGCAGTCCGTATCTTCACAGACATTCCTATTTCGCCGAGTCTCTCTCTGAGACACCATCCAGATCGTTACGCCTTTCGTGCGGGTCGGAACTTACCCGACAAGGAATTTCGCTACCTTATGGAGTTATAGTTACGGCGCCGTTCACCGGGGCTTCGGTCGCCAGCTTCACTTACGCTGACCGACTTCCTTAACCTTCCGGCACTGGGCAGGCGTCAGCCCCCATACGTCCTCTTACGAGTTTGCGGAGACCTGTGTTTTTGGTAAACAGTCGCCTGGATCTCTTCACTGCGACCCACGTCTAAGGTGGCACCCTTCTTCCGAAGTTACGGGGCCATTTTGCCGAGTTCCTTAGAGAGAGTTATCTCGCGCCCCTTGGTATACTCAACCTCCCTACCTGTGTCGGTTTCGGGTACGGGTACTATGCTTTCATCGCATAACTAGCTTTTCTTGGCACTATCCTTCACCACTCGACCGTCGTAACGGTCTCCCAAACCAATCAGGGTATGGCTATCTTTCATGCGTCCCTAGTCATGCTCCCACATAATAGTCAGGGATTATTGACCCTGTGTCCATCGACTACGCCGTTCGGCTCGCCTTAGGACCCGACTAACCCAGAGTGGACGAACCTGGCTCTGGAACCCTTAGGGTTTCGGGGTGTATGATTCTCACATACATTTGCGCTACTCAAGCCGACATTCTCACTTCCGTTTCTCCACAGCTGCTTGCCGCTACTGCTTCTCCCTACCACGGAACGCTCCCCTACCACTTAGATTAATCTAAGTCCACAGCTTCGGTACATCACTTAGCCCCGTTCATTTTCGGCGCAAGATCGCTTGACTAGTGAGCTATTACGCACTCTTTCAAGGGTGGCTGCTTCTAGGCAAACCTCCTAGTTGTCTGTGCAATCTCACCTCCTTTATCACTTAGTGATGATTTGGGGGCCTTAGCTGGTGGTCTGGGCTGTTTCCCTCTTGACAATGAAGCTTATCCCCCACTGTCTCACTGGCAATGTGTTCTCTGGGTATTCTGAGTTTGCCTCGATTTGGTATTTGGTCTCCCAGCCCGCACCGAAACAGTGCTTTACCCCCAGATTTAATCATTACCGCTGCGCCTAAACACATTTCGGGGAGAACCAGCTAGCTCTGGTTCGATTGGCATTTCACCCCTAACCACAGTTCATCCGCCGATTTTTCAACATCGGTCGGTTCGGACCTCCACTTGGTGTTACCCAAGCTTCATCCTGACCATGGTTAGATCACCAGGGTTCGGGTCTATAAACACTGATTATCGCCCTCTTCAGACTCGGTTTCCCTTTGGCTCAGCATTCTCGCTTTAACCTACCAGTGCCTATAAGTCGCTTACTCATTCTTCAACAGGCACGCGGTCATCCGTTTAATCGGACTCCCACTGCTTGTAAGCTAATGGTTTCATGTTCTATTTCACTCCCCTTCCGGGGTTCTTTTCACCTTTCCCTCGCGGTACTTGTTCACTATCGGTCACACAGTAGTATTTAGCCTTACGAGGTGGTGCTCGCTGATTCACATGGGATTCCTCGTGCCCCATGCTACTCGGGATTCAGCTCCTATCCTTTAACTTTCGACTACAGGACTTTCACCCCCTCTGGTGCAGTATTTAGCTGCTTCGTCTAGTCTCTAGATTCGTTATTGCTGTCCCACTACCCCAATCAGTAAACCAATTGGTTTAGGCTCTTCCCCTTTCGCTCACCACTACTTAGGGAATCTCTAGTTTGATTTCTCTTCCTCCAGCTACTAAGATGTTTCAATTCGCTGGGTTGGCTCATACCTGTCTATATATTCAACAGGCTGTACTTGGGGTTGCCCCATTCGGACATCTCCGGCTCATAGTTTGCTTCCAACTCCCCGGAGCATTTCGTCGGTAACCACGTCCTTCTTCGCCTCTGTGTGCCTAGGTATCCACCATTAGCCCTTATTAGCTTGACCACTTTTCTTTGGTTCGACTTGCTTTCACTTTCATCCTCTCGAATGTCTGTGTCTGCCTGCTTTTTTTCGCGTTACTATGCAGTTTTCAAGGTTCTGACTGGACTCTAATCCAGCAGTCTGTACTCTCTGACTACAGTTGCTGAATTTTTCCACTTTTTTATTCTTAGGTTATGAACCAAACCAAGATAATACTTTGAAAGTTTTCAACCAATTCTCGACCGACCTAGGATAGACCAATTCAGAATCTAATGACAGAATGTGTTCGATTTCTAAATGGATTAGGTCTCCCTAAAAAGGAGGTGATCCAGCCACACCTTCCGGTACGGCTACCTTGTTACGACTTCACCCCAGTCACCAGTCCTACCTTAGGCATCCCCCTCCTTTCGGTTGGGGTAATGACTTCGGGCGTGACCAACTTCCATGGTGTGACGGGCGGTGTGTACAAGGCCCCGGGAACGAATTCACTGCAGTATGCTGACCTGCAATTACTAGCGATTCCTCCTTCACGAAGGCGAGTTGCAGCCTTCGATCTGAACTGAGCTACGGTTTATGAGATTTGCTTGCTATCGCTAGCTTGCTGCCCTTTGTCCGTAGCATTGTAGTACGTGTGTAGCCCAAAACGTAAGGGGCATGCTGACTTGACGTCATCCTCACCTTCCTCCGGTTTGTCACTCAAGTCTCTCTAGAGTGCCCAACTTAATGCTGGCAACTAAAAACGAGGGTTGCGCTCGTTGCGGGACTTAACCCAACATCTCACGACACGAGCTGACGACAGCCATGCACCACCTGTGTTCGCGCTCCCGAAGGCACTTTCAGCTTTCACCGAAATTCGCGACATGTCAAGTCTTGGTAAGGTTCTTCGCGTTGCATCGAATTAAACCACATACTCCACCGCTTGTGCGGGCCCCCGTCAATTCCTTTGAGTTTCACACTTGCGTGCGTACTCCCCAGGCGGGATACTTAACGCGTTAGCTCCGGCACGGCTCGGGTCGATACAAGCCACGCCTAGTATCCATCGTTTACGGCTAGGACTACTGGGGTATCTAATCCCATTCGCTCCCCTAGCTTTCGTCCCTCAGTGTCAGTTGCGCCTAGCAGAACGCTTTCGCCACCTGTTCTTCCTGATATCTACGCATTTCACCGCTACACCAGGAATTCCTTCTGCCCCGAACGCACTCTAGTTCTGTAGTTTCCACCGCTTTTACAAGGTTGAGCCTTGCTCTTTAACAGCAGACTTACAGTACCACCTGCGACCCTTTTTACGCCCAATCATTCCGGATAACGCTTGCATCCTCCGTATTACCGCGGCTGCTGGCACGGAGTTAGCCGATGCTTATTCCTCAGGCATCATTTTTTTCTTCCCTGAGAAAAGAGGTTTACGACCCAAGAGCCTTCCTCCCTCACGCGGTATTGCTCCGTCAGGCTTTCGCCCATTGCGGAAAATTCCCCACTGCTGCCTCCCGTAGGAGTCTGGGCGTGTCTCAGTCCCAGTGTGGCTGATCATCCTCTCAGACCAGCTACTGATCGTCGCCTTGGTAGGCTCTTACCCCACCAACTAGCTAATCAGACGCGAGCTTATCTTCAGGCAGCAAGCCTTTCACCTTCCGGCATATCCGGTATTAGCCACCGTTTCCAGTGGTTGTCCCCGACCTGAAGCCAAATTCTCACGCGTTACTCACCCGTCCGCCACTAAATCCCTAAAGATTCCGTTCGACTTGCATGTGTTAAGCATACCGCCAGCGTTCATCCTGAGCCAGGATCAAACTCTCCGTTTTGTTAAGTTTGTTTTTTAGCTCTATTATTTCTTTTCGATTCTCTCAACCCTCTACTTCTCTTTCCAGGGTCTCGATTCTCAAATATTTTTGACGAGGAATGGTCGTCTCTATTCTTTCAAAGTATTATCTTTTCGCGGTTCAGTAGTTGGGGCGCTTGCCCTTCACCTCAATTAATATATCAACTCTTTCTCTTTTTTGTCAAGCGTTTTTTTAAACTTTTTTTGGGACGGCTGGAGCATCAGCCGTGAAAAATGCTGAAACCCTTGTCAAACAAGAGATGACATCTCAATTATAGAATCTGATTATCCTTATATAGACTCTAGGCTGGATGTGGGGTTTTGCTTTTGCTTGCGAACCTTTGATTTCTTCGTGTTGCCAAATTTGCCAAAATATATCTGTAAGCTAGAATCACTAAGCTTTCAACATGGTCTTATGGGGTGGGTTCAGGAGTCTAGATTCACTAACTAGAAACAATTAACAGGAAGGGAGTATGGATAGCAATAATTGGTTGGAACAGCTAATGATGCTGGGTATCGGCACAACTTCTTTGGTAGCAGATAAACTAAAACAAGTCAGTGATGAGCTTGTCAAGGATGGTAAGCTCAATCCTGAGCAAGCCAAAGTAGTTATGGATGATATTGTGCAGCAGTTAAAGTCGGAGCAAGGTAATTGGGAAGTGCAGATGCAACGACAGATGCGAAATATGATGCAGGATTTGGGGGTTGCTCGTCAGTCAGAAGTGGATGAATTGCGGGGTAGAATTGACCGTCTGGAGCGTCAGGTGCGCGATTTGGAAAATAAGCTTTGGCGTTAGGATATCTATTGTGATTTAAACTTATTTCTGTCCTATCGGTAATCTGATTACCAAGCTACCTACATAGGGAGGGCTGATTTTGAAAGGAATTTTACTGAGCGTGGTGTTGATGCTGGTGTGTGTTGTGGCTTTGGTGTTAACGCAAATGGGTAGTAAACAGGATACTGCTGTTGCGGCTAAGTTGATTCAAACACCATCAGTAGAGACTACTGCAATTGCTGAAAATAATTCTCTGATAGCGAGCAATACTATTATGTCGGAAACGAATGTTGTAACTACTCCCTCTGGACTGAAGTATATTGAATTAAATAAAGGGGAGGGAACGGCTACTCCTGAACGGGGACAAACGGTTGTGGTTCACTATACTGGTACTTTAGAAGATGGTACTAAGTTTGATAGTTCACGTGATCGCGGCCAACCCTTCAGTTTTAAAATTGGTATAGGGCAGGTAATCAAGGGTTGGGATGAAGGTCTGAGTACGATGAAAGTGGGCGATCGCCGTCAGTTGATTATCCCTTCAGAGTTGGGTTATGGTGCTAGAGGTGCTGGTGGTGTCATTCCACCCAATGCTACTTTGATTTTTGATGTGGAATTGTTGGGGATTAAGTAGTGATGGGGAAATTGGGATTAGGAAAAACCCATTCCCAATTCCCTATTGACAATATGCTATTAAATTAATAATTATTTGGTCTAGCTAGGTTTTTAAATTTTGTAAATTGTGGGTCAAATAAAAGTTTTACAGTTCCTGTAGGTCCGTTGCGGTGTTTAGCGATAATAACTTCTGCTATTCCCCGGTCTGGGGTGTCTGGTGAGTAATATTCATCACGGTAAAGCATGATTACTAAATCTGCGTCTTGTTCAATTGAATTGTGAACAATGATGTTATTAGCTATAAAATTATGCAAATGAGGAACTGTTAAGTCGAATACTTCCTGTTCTTCATCAGGTATGATTGCCACAATTTCATCCCAATATACATCACTGTTGGCAAGAGTAAGTAACTCACTTGATTCAACAATATTGGCAACTTTTAATGCTCTTTCTCGACTTAAATTTGCCTTGTAAAGTGTAGAGCCACAATAGGATTGTCCCAGGTGTGATTGTATTTCTCGTGTTGTCATACCAAGAGTTTGCATCGCAGGTACAACTTGTGTTTTCCAAACTTCTTTGGGGATTACATCTCGGTTAGGGTTATGAATGCAATTTTCAAGGTGTTCAGAGATTTCTTGTAATGATTTTCGTTTGTATTCTCCTACTGCTCCAACTTTTTGAATAAATAAATTGGTTTGTTGACCAGAACTAGGTAAATGTCTTGGTAAACACAGATGTTGTTGAGGATTTAATTCATCAAGTCTTTTCCAACCATGAATTGTGAGGAATTTGTGATTAGCTGTTGCCCTAATTTTTCGTCCTAGTCTAGTTGTTAATGTAAATACTGGTTTCACACCTGTAGAAAAGGCATTGCTGACAATTGCCCTTTCTAACTGCATTGTGTTTTCATTCAGTCCCCAAACTGCAAAACCAGATTGACCTACTAATTCTTTAATTGGTACTTGTAATCCAGTATCTGCTAATGTGACTAGACTATCACCTGTTAAACAACCAGATTCTCTTAAATCTGATAACATTGGGCGTTTATTAGTGCGTGCTTCTACACCGCGACTTAACTGAGATAAGGCAATTACTGGAACGGATAATTCCCGCGCTAAACCTTTGAGAGAACGGGTAATTCTTGATAATTCTTGGACACGATTATCACCGGCTCCTTCCATTAATTGCAAGTAATCTATGACTATTAATCCTAGTTCTGTATTCTGTTCTGCCTGGAGTCGTCGAGCTTGACTCCGCATTTGTGTAACTGTAATATTCGGAGTGTCATCAATAAAAATTGGCATTTCGGAGAGCATACCAATTGCCCGACTTAAAGGTTCCCATTGGGTTTGGCTGATGCGTCCACTTCGTAAATAACTACTTTCAATTTGTGCTTCACTAGCTAATAGTCGCTGTACTAATTGTTCTTTGGACATTTCTAAGCTGAAGAAGGCAACTGGTAATTTATAACCAGCCGCGATATTGTGCGCTAGGTTCAAGCAAAATGCGGTTTTCCCCATTGCAGGTCTAGCCGCGACGATAATTAAATCTGAACGCTGAAAACCAGTTGTCAAGCCATCTAAATCATAAAAACCGCAGGGAATACCGGGTAAAGCGATGCCTTCATGTCGTCTTTCTACTTCTTGGAAGGCGTTAATGAGGGTATCGGAAATGTGAACTAATCCTGATTGGGGTTTTTCTTGAGTAACGCTAAAAACTTTTTGTTCTGCTTGGTCGAGGACGATGGGTAATTCGGTTTCTGTTTCGTAACCAAGTTGTACAATTTCGTTGCCAGCTTTGATCAATTGCCGTCGCAGGTATTTTTCCATTACTAGCCCTGCTAAGGCATCAATGTTGACTGCTGATACTGTGCGGTCTACTAATGTGGCTAATTTATTCCTGCCACCTATGCGGGTTAATTTGTCGTTGTCAGTTAGCCAATTTGTGAGGGAGAGTAAATCTGTGGGTTTATTTTGGGCGTGAAGGGTAAGGGCGGCTTGATAGATGTCTCTGTGAGCGTTAATATAAAAGGCTTCGGGTACTAGGCGATCGCGTATTCGACTGATAGCTTCTGGATCTAGTAAAATACCCCCCAATATGGCTTCTTCTACTTCGATATTTTGGGGTGGTAGGCGGTTACTACCATCTCCTTGAAAACTAAGTTCTTCAGCCATAAGCGATTTTGGATTGGTAAGCAGGTTTTAAATATTCAGGTAATTTGCAGGTTAGGAGGCAAAAGGCAAAAGGCAGAAGGGATACTTTATTTTCTCTATCACCCCATCTCCCTCTTCCCTGTCACCTGTCACCTGTTACCTAACTTAACTGGCAACTACTTCGATGTTAATTTCTGCTGTTACTTCAGAGTGCAGCTTAATTTCGGCTTTGTATGTACCCAGGTGGTTAATATCAGGAATGGTAATACCACGCCGATCGATTTCTTGACTGGTGGCTGCTTGAATTGCTTCTGCTACGTCTTGGGTGGTGACTGTACCAAAAATAGCTTCGTTTTCACCAACTGGCTTGGCAATTTTCAAGCTACTGACTTTTTCCAAGGCTGCTTTTTGTTCTAGTGCTTGTTGTCTAAGTTCTAATTGCCGTTGACGTTCTTGTTCACGACGGCGTTCTACTTGTCTGAGAATACCAGGTGTAGCATGAGTGGCTAAACTCTGGGGAATTAGATAATTACGAGCATAGCCTGGTGCTACGTCTACTAAGTCGCCGGATTTGCCCAGCTTGCTGACATCTTTTGTTAAAACTAACTGCACTCGTTTCGCCATTGTTTTTGTTTTTCCTGTAAAATCTCATTAAATTGGGTGTCAGCAGGATAGCTTACAAAAGTGTAGCTTGACCTTAAGCGAGTTTGCTTATACCCCAAAGACTAAAGATTGTAGCTAATTAGGGGGAGCGATCGCAATAGGGCAAGATGACAGTGATAATGAAATGAAGCGATCGCTAAAATTTATCTTTCATGCTGCGAATTTGGGCAAATGTTTGTACTGCTTCGTTACTTTGTGCAGCTAACTGTAATGAAGGTTGATCCCAACGCAAAAAGGGATTTGTACGCTTTTCTATTTCGAGTAATGAAGGAACTGTGGCTTCTTGGCGTTTACGCATAGCTGTTACTTCTTCATAACGCTTTTGTAACTCTTGGTTATCTCTATCCACAGTCAAGGCGAAGCTTAAATTATTTAAAGTATATTCGTGGGCGCACCAAACACGGGTATTGTCAGGTAAAGCTCGCAGTTTACTCAAGGAGTTTACCATTTGGGCTGGTGTCCCTTCAAACAAGCGACCACAACCACCAGCAAATAGGGTATCACCGCAAAATAATTCTCCTGTTTCACCTGTTGTTACTGGTGGAAAGTAGTAAGCGATATGAGCGCGAGTATGTCCAGGAACAAAGAATACTTCTGCTGTCCGATTAGCAAATGGGATGCGATCGCCTTCTTGCAAAAACACCTGCTGTCCAGGAATTCTACCTTTATCCTCAATTCCACCATAAACCTTTAATTCAGGATATGCCTGTATCAGCTGTTGATTTGCACCTACATGATCATGATGATGATGTGTATTAAAAATTGCTACTAACTTAGCTTTTATTTGCTGCAACTGCTTTAAAACTGGTTCAGACTCAGCCGGATCAACCACTACAGCAATATCTTGTTGTGAATCATATAACAGAAATATATAGTTGTCAGAAAGTGCTGACAGACGGATAACGTGCATTACTTAACCTCCGTTATTTATACGCAATTAAAGTAATATTTAATACCGTTTTTTGTATACTAAACACTTTATTTTATACAATATTGAGAATAATCACTGATTTTTTTCAGTAAATATCAAAAGATAGCTGGTATGATAATATAAAATCATACTTTTCATGGTATGGAATATTACTCATACGCCAGTTTTATGGGATCTGCAAATAGAGACTATATTACAATTTTCAACTACTTATAGCTAATTAGAAGCACATTTCCCAATATATCAAAAAATTTGTAGTGGCAGGAGAAAAGATCCAAATTGAAAATTTCTATCCTTGTGAGCGATCTATCTAGTGCTGGAGCAGGAAGATGGGGAGGAGGATCGGTTCGTTCCTTTCTGTTAGCACAATCACTACAAAAACTTAATTATCAAGTAGAAATTTTAGGATTTCTCTTTGGTGAAGAAGCAACTGTAATTCCTCAATCAGAAATTAGAATCAATCAGTTTATTGGCTATAATTATCCAAAATTCTTGATGTCAGCTTCTCAGCTTTTAAAAAAAATTGATGGTGATATTATTTATGCTATGAGACCCAAGCCTACAACTTTTGGTCTAGCACTATTACGAAAATTAAAAACTAATCAACCAATAATTTTAGATATAGACGATTGGGAACTGAGTTGGTATGGAGGTGAAAACTGGAAGTATAAAGCTTCTTTTAAACAACTTTATCGTGATATTTTTAAATCAGATGGAGCATTAAGACAGCCAGATCATCCATTCTATTTAAAGATGGTGGAAGGCATGACCAAAAAAGCGAATGCTATTACAATACATACTAAATTTTTACAGGATAAATTTGGTGGTATATATTTACCTAATGGCAAAGACACAGAACTTTTTAATCCCAATTACTATGATCCAGAAAAAAGTAGGATCTTCTATGGTTTATCTGGATATAGAATTTTAATGTTTCCAGGCGCTCCTAGACCATATAAAGGTGTTGAAGACGTATTATTAGCTCTTGAACTTATCAATGAACCAGATATAAAACTAGTAATTGTGGGAGGTAGTCCTTATGATGATTATGATGCTCAACTTTCAGAAAAATGGGGACGTTGGATTATAAAATTACCAAAATATCCACCATCAGAAATGCCTAAAATTGTTGCAGCAGCACATATTGTGGTTGTTCCCCAAAAAAATACACCAGCCGCTTTAGCTCAATTTCCATTAAAATTAACCGATGGGATGGCAATGGCTAAACCGATATTAGCAACCCGTGTGGGAGATATTCCTGAAATTTTAGGTGAAACTGGTTATTTAGTTGAGCCTGAGTCACCTGAACAAATTGCCGAAAAAATAAAATTGATATTTCAAGACTTAGATGCGGCTAATCAACGTGCAGTAAAAGCTAGAGAAAGATGTGTAGAAAAATATAGTATCAATTCGATGTCTAATATTCTAGAATCTGTTATTAGCGAGTTGTGATTAATTTTAAATGATAATTAATTGCCAATTAATTATTTTTTGTTGAACAAACTTTCTTGTCATGTAATAAACCCCAATGTCTACCAGAAAGATACTACTAAGATTTTCTAAACCTTATTCAAAGTTAATTTTACTAACAATATTATTAGGATTTTCTGGAGCTTTATTTAATGGTGTAAGTACAGCTTTAATTGTTCCAGTAATTTTAAAAATAGTGGGACAAACAGTAGATTTACAAGGCGCTCCTGGTATTTTAAGATTCATGCTCAATCCATTTGATGGTGTAGCTGAAAGTTATCGAATTGGAGTGATGTCTGGGGCAATTTTAGCCATAATTGCTTTGAAAAATTTAGCTACTTATGCTGGTTCGTTAACATCTAGTTCTCTAACCCGGATGATAACTTCCGATATGCGGGAAGCGGGAATTAGTATGTTGTTAAAAGTGGATATAGATTATTACACCACAATGAAAGTTGGCGATTTAATAAATCGTCTAGGTGGAGAAATAAGTCGTGCATCTACTGTTATTAATAATACTATTAAATTAATTACTTTATCAATTACAATTCTAGTTTTTGTTAGTTTATTGTTGTCAATTTCTTGGCAATTAACCATTGCAGCAACGGCTTTAATGCTATTAGTAACCCTAGTTAATCAGTATTTTATTAATAGGGCTAGAAAATTTGGGAAACAACTTAGTACAGCTTCTAAAGGTTATTCAATAGCTGTTTTGGAAGTTTTAAATGGAATCAGATTAGTTAAGTCCACAGGTAATGAAGAAAAAGAATATAACCGCATAAAAAACTTAATTAAAATTCGTGAGCAAGCAGATTTTTTAGATCAGGCAAATTCACAAATAATTGCACCATTAAGTGAAGTTCTAGGAATTGCTTGTCTATTGATGATTGTAATTTTAAGTAAAACTTTATTTGCTGCACAGGTTACGGCAATTTCTACGGTACTGCTGACGTATTTACTGGTATTATTGCGATTGTTACCACTAGTTTCTCAGCTAAATGGTCTTCGCAGTAACTTTGCTAGTACTGCTGCCAGTGTAGATATGGTGAATCAGTTTTTAAGGCTAGATGATAAGCCTTTTATGGGTAATGGCAAACTTCCCTACAAAAAATTAAAACAGGGAGTGCATTTTCAATCTATTTCTTTTGGCTATACAAACAGTAACAAAGAGGTGCTTAAAGAGGTCGATTTATATTTACGTTGTGGTACAACTCTAGCATTAGTTGGTAGTTCAGGTGCCGGTAAATCTACATTGGCAGACCTGTTACCAAGATTTTACGATCCAACAAGTGGTTGTATTACTTTTGATGGCATAGATTTGCGAGATTTTGATTTGGCATCTGTACGAAAAAATATGGGAATTGTTAGTCAAGATACTTTTCTTTTTAATGATTCGGTGCGGTATAACATAGCTTATTCTAAACCAGAGGCGACAGAATCAGAAATTATCAAAGCAGCAAAGCTGGCTAATGCCTATGAATTTATTAGTAAACTACCTGAGCAGTTTGACACTATGATAGGCGATCGCGGTGTAATGTTATCCGGTGGACAAAAACAAAGATTAGCGATCGCACGCGCACTGCTGCAAAACCCCGAAATCCTGATTTTGGATGAAGCTACCAGCGCCTTAGATACTGTTTCCGAACGGTTGGTACAATCTGCACTCGATGAACTGAGTCGCGATCGTACTACCTTAGTAATCGCTCACCGCCTTTCCACAGTCCGCAAAGCTGATCAAATTGCCGTCTTAGATCAAGGAAGAGTAGTAGAAGTTGGCAACCATGAAGAACTACTTCAAAAAGGTGGTTACTATGCTCACTTGTATTCAATGCAATTTGCTAACAACACTGATACTTCTAGCAAGCGTAACCAAAGCTTACTCCGCATATCTTATGAAATTCGCACCCAACTAAATTCATTAATTGGATTGCTACAATTATTAATGGATAATTTTGTAGACGATGCTCAAGAACGTCAAGAATTACTTGAACAATCTTATAAAGCAGCATGGAGAATTCTCAACACTGTCGATGTTTTTGAAGATGTAATTAATCGACAAATTAAAGGACAATTAGTTACAATTGCCGAGCAGAATCACAGCAGCATTACTGGCTATTATCAAAAATTGAGTTGTATATTTGATGAATTTCGATCTGGTCTAAATCCAACACTCGCGTGTCTTCGTACAGTTACTGATCATGTGACAAACAACGATGATTTTCAAAGTCAATTACTAACAGAAGCTTATGAATCTGTTATTTATCTGCTTGGAAATTTACAAAAATTTGAAGATAGTATTAAAATATGAAATTTCATCATTTTAAGATAAAGCTTGATTTCATATTAATTTTACAAAAACTTCTAAAAACATGATCAAAACAGTAGGTATGATTAGTAGCTATGGCGCTCTGGAATCTAGAGCAGACTGGCTATGGCAACAAACGCCTCATCCATTTGGCACTTGGGGTAATATCCAAATGCAAGCGTTAGCAGAAAAACCTGATTTTTTACTAATGTATCAGTTCGATTTTCCTCAACCTGTACAACAATTATCTGTGTTAGATCGGGTACGAAAAAAGCAAAAACAACCAGAATTTAATATTGATAACTTACTACGTGGTGTCAGCAAAGAAAGGATTATTTATTTATTGCGAGAACCGCCTTTAGAGGAAGTTGTAGAAATAAATAAACGTAATTATCAACAGGCTGAAAAATATTGTGGTTATATTTCTGGACCTGATGATTTTGCTCCTACTCCCGATTATATGCCAGCGATTTGGTATCACTCTAACTCTTTTAAAGATTTAAATGAAATGCCATGTCCAGAAAAAGTTGCAACTTGTAGTTGGATTACTTCAGGAATTAACCGTACTGCCAACCATCGCCAGCGTTTGGACTTTTTGCAATCTTTACAAGCTAGTAGTATGCAAATTGATTTCTATGGACGTGGGTTACAAAAATGGGTAAAAACTTCAGGAGAACTTAATAACAAATGGTACGGCATGACACCATACTACTATAATTTAGCAATTGAAAACTATGCAGCAAATGATTGGTATGTGAGTGAAAAACTGTGGGATAGTTTACTAGCTTGGTGTTTGCCAATTTACTATGGTGGATCGGCAGCAGATAAACTATTACCACCAGGTAGTTTTTTAAGATTACCCAGCTTAGATGAAAAAGGCATTGCTTATATTCAAGAAATGACTTCTACTTCTGATGCTTGGTATGCTGCCAAGGATGCGATCGCAGAAGCTAGACAAATTATCTTACACAAACTCAATTTACTCAACTGGTTATCAGAATTTGTGACCCAATTTTCTTAATTCCGCTAGATGTACATTTTGAGAATTGATTGATATATGAATGGTATTTGTACCCTCGCTAATGATTATGTCTACGACCAACTCATTGCCCTACTCAACAGCATAGAGGTGATTTATGGTCAAACAATGCCTGTATGTATCTATCCTTATGATGAAAATACAGCCAAAATTGCTGCTGAACTTGCTAATCGTCCTCATGTAACACTCTATGACAACAAAGATTCCATGCAAAAATGGGATAAATTTGTCAAAGAAATTTGGGATATCCATCCTACCGCTCAAACACATTGGCAAAAAATAGGTAGTAGTAAATATCATCGAGTGGGAACTCATCGCCGTTATTGTGCTTTTGATGCGCCTTTTGATCGCTTTGTTTATATGGATGCTGATACTGTATTAATGAGTCCATTAGACCATATTTTTACTCAGCTAAATCACTATGATTGGGTAGTATATGATTTTCAATTTAAAGATTTATCTCATGTTTACAGCCTATCATCAACTAAATTAAAGGAATTATTTACCCCAGAAAGATTGCAAACAGAAATTTTTTGTTCTGGTTTTTATGGTTCTAAAAAAGATATATTTCCTGATCAACAGCGAGAAATTTTATTGAATTACTTGCGTCAGGGAGAAGCAGAAGTTCTCTATGATATGGCTCCTGACCAAACAATTCTCAATTATATGGTAATGCGATTGGGCATTTCTAGCTATAATTTAGCTCTCAGCTTACCTGAAAAAAACGCCACAGGTTGCTGTGTAACTTCCCTGCACTTTGAAAATAGAGATCAAATTCTATATGACAAGGGTAACAGACTCACTTATTTGCATTATATAGGTTTATCTTCCAAACTATTTAGTCGAGTTTGTGCTGGTGAAAATATAGATTTCCCGTACCGGGATATTTTTTTGCACTATCGCTATTTACATACACCAGAACAAAAACCGAAATTTACAACTAAACCAAAACCTTATGATGCTTCTCCGAGTTTAGGTACGCGAATTATAAAAAAGTTAGGATTAGCTAAACAATAGAGGATTATACTCATGAACAGGGGAATTTATATTATTGCTAATGACAAAGTAACAGATCAAGCGATCGCACTACTCAATAGTATCCGATTGCATGATGCTGATACCCCTATCGTCATGATTCCTTACGATGATAATTATCACAATATTGCAGATACTCTCAGTCACAATTATGGAGTGAAAGTCTATGAAGACTTAGATTTTATCGACCGTCTTTCCCAAAAATTATACGAAACTTTCGGAGGTCAGTTTTTCGCGCGTCCTAATCAATTTCGTAAACAAGCTTGCTGGTTTGGACCCTTTGATGAGTTTTTATATATTGACACTGATATTGTTGTCTTTGAAAAAATCATTGATAATCTTAACTATTTAAAAACCGCCGATTTCATTTGTTGTGATTATCAACATTTAGGAGGGATCAAAAACGTTTTTAGTCCCCAAGTTATAGAAGATAAAGTATTTACTGAAAATGAAGTTAAAGAAATATTTAACGGTGGTTTTTGGGGATCTAAGAAAAACTTAATTTCCGAAACAGAATTGTATGAAATCTTTACTGAATGTGCAGCGAACACAGAATATTTTGATTTTTCTGAAAAAACTTCAGATCAACCAATTATTAACTATATGTTATTAAAGCGAATTCCCCACCGTTTTAATATTGTGCGTCGAGAAGGTAAAGCACCAGGAAATTGGGCGGGAACTTCTCATTTTCAAACTCAAGGAAATGTCCTATTTGATCCAACAGTAAATCAACCTTTACAATATCTTCACTGGGCTGGTATTAGAATTCAACCAGGTTGTCCCTATTGGGAAACTTGGGAATATTATCGAAATCTGAATCCAGCCTTACCAACCGCAGCTATACCCGCACCTGTGCAGAAAAGTAAATGGCAGCAAACCTTAGATAATATGAAAAATCAATTACGCCAAATTAAACCCAAGTCGTAAGCATCATAGTGTAGATTTAGGAAGTTATCAAATAAAAAGCACTTCCTAAAATCTGCATCTTCACCTGTATCAATGGTGCTTAAGACCAAGAATCTAAATCGAGAGATTGCATTCCTCGACTGCTGACAAATTCCAGCAAACTTCCCAACTGTAACCAAACAAATAAACAAGTTAGTAAACTCAGCGGTAAACCCACACCTAAAGCTAGAGGAGAGGGAAAGCCAAATATTTCTAACCCAGAAGACATAAATAAACAAACACCTACAGTAATACCAATAAATGGTACTAACAATTGTTTTAAGGAGGAACTAGATTTTATAGGTTCTTTGTTAACACTTGGCCATTTCTGGACAATTACTTGCAAAGTGCCAGATAAGGCTAGACCAGAAGTTAATGCTGTGAGAAATCCCACCAAAAGTAAGATGTAAGGTGGTTGGAGAGGGTAATAGTACATGAAAAATCCTGATTGTTATTAAATTAATTTTTACTTGGTGATTGGTTATTAGTAAAGGAAATCAGAGAAGTAGCTTTTGGCAGAATAGCCGCTACACCTTCTCTAGATAACTCTGTCAAAATCCCGACCGCTACATCTAATAAGCGATTTGGTGGTAGGTCATCTTTGACTAAGTTCCAGAGTCGTTGTACTTCGTCGGTGTGCAAACGATCATCTTCAGTTAGGGCAAGCACCAACTGACGACGGAGAAATTTACCTTCTTCAGATAGTAGGAATTGTAATCCCATTTTCGCTGTCGGTAAAACATCAAAGTCCCCATCAGTGCGCGCGATGGAAATTAAATTCTCTAATCTCTGCCATTGGAATCTACCATCTTTAAATAACACATTGAGTAAGCGCCGTCTTAATGCCGGAGATTCTCCTGTTAACAACCGTCGTGCTATGTAGGGATAACCTATTTCTACGATTTTAAAATTGGGGTTGAGGCTAAGAGCAATACCTTCCTGTGTCACTAAGGAACGAATAATTAGGGCAAATTTGGCGGGAACTCGGAAGGGATATTCATACATCAATTCCGAAAATTCATCGGTGATGGTTTTGAAGTTAAAATCCTTGACGTTTTTACCGATCGCATTTCCCAATACAGCTTCTAATGCTGGAACAATGGGGGCAATATTGGTATCTGGAGCGAGAAAACCAAGTTTTACAAAGTCTTCGGCTAAGTCGGTGTAATCTTTGTTGACAAGATGTACTAAGGCATCTACCAATGTTTCTTTAGTAGTTTCTTCTAGCTGATCCATCATGCCAAAGTCGATGTAAGCCATGCGACCATCGGTAACGGCAAATAAATTACCTGGATGGGGGTCGGCATGGAAGAAGCCATGTTCTAACAGTTGTTGTAAACCAGAGGTGACTCCGATTTGGATGATTGTTTCGGGATCTAAACCTGCTTGGCGGATGCTTTGCGTGTCTGTAAGTTTAAAGCCGTTAATCCATTCTAGGGTTAAAACTCGGGTACTGGTATAACGCCAATAGATAGACGGAACTTTGACTTGGGGGTCGTCGCGGAAGTTGGTAGCAAATTTTTCTGCGTTACGACCTTCATTGATGTAATCAATTTCTTCAAATAGTTTTGTGCCAAATTCATCGACAATTAATGTCAAATCGTGGCCGAGGTTGAGGGGAAGCCAAGGAGTTAGCCAACTGGCAGCCCAACGCATTAAATACAGATCCCGTGTAATGACCGGACGCAGGTTTGGGCGTTGTACTTTGACTGCGACTTCTTCACCACTGATGAGACGACCTCGATATACTTGACCCAAACTAGCTGCTGCTACAGGTCTGGGTGATAGTTCGCTAAATATCTCGTCAATGGATCGTTCTAGTTCCGTTTCAATGATATGTTGCGCTAAATTATGGTCGAAGGGTGGTAACTGGTCTTGCAACTTCACCAGTTCTGCTAAAAAGTCTTTGCGGATCAAGTCAGGCCGGGTGGAGAGGGCTTGACCAACTTTGATGAAGGTGGGTCCAAGGTGGGTGAGCAGTTCTCGTAATTGGGTAGCTCGTTTTCCCTGATTCTGCTCAACTTGATTTTGCCATTCATCCCACTTGAGACTGAGTATAAAGCTTGCAAAAGAGAAGATTATTCTCAATAGTCTGCCCCAAGCTAACCAGGGACGGTAACGATAGTAACGAGCGATCGCGTCTGGATTATACTGCTGTAGTTGAGCAGGTTGATACTGACCCACGCCTTTATTTGCCTCTTCAACTGGGAACTTTACAATTTTGGTCGCTTGTTTTTTGAGCTACAAGCTGGTTGATATTCAAGATTTTTAGGTGGAGTAATGAGCTTCTTTCTGTTTTAGCTACAAGAAAGAATTACGCTTTACTTATTTCTAGATATTCTAGGTAATAAATAAGGCAAACTTAGCTGAACTTTACTGCCTAGAGTTCTTTATCTTTTTCTTAATTATACTTTATAAAAGTACAAAATCTTATCTCATTAGTGGACTATTTTATATTTTCTTAATATTTTGATTTTAGCATTATACCCTGCATTATCTTCTGCAATTACTTTTAATGTGGTAAATTTTAATACATAAAATTAATCTAATGAGAACCATAGCTAGTGGTAGTATCTAATTAGGTTATTTACAAGCTAGTACCGCAAGGCGGAAGTCAAAAGTAGTATGGAGTAAGCTTTTTAGCGATTGAGAATGGTATGTTTATTTACGCCAACCTGTAGTAGGTAATAATTGCTATATAGAGTATAAGAATTTTTATTCGCGAACAATATCATTTATGCTGAAGTTATTATGCTGTAATACTTCAAAATTAGAACATCTTGCATTCACACCTGGAAATCATAGACTAAGATGATACCAATTTGTTTATAATTTTACCTGGCAACTTATTCTATTTACCCATACAATTTTAAACTAGGTAAAGTTTGTAAGAACAGTGTCCTAACTTAATGAATCAGTTAACAGGTCAGGGTGTAAGAGCTATCACGAAATCTCCAATGGTAGATAGAATAAACGATATCGCTTGGCAAGCTCGCCAAGGTAGTGTTGCGGCAATTATTCAACTGTTGAACGAAAAACTAGTTATCTCTGGTGTCAGAACTAGAGCTATTTTCGCCGATGGTGTCTTACAACTTTTGTGTGAGGCGGCTACGGAAGAGCAACTGGATCAATCTACCTTGGTGCAAGAAATTCAGCAAATTCTTGATTCAACTGCACCCCGTAATATTCGCACGGTCAATATTAACTGTCGAATCGTCAGGGAAGAACAATTATTATGGTTGGAGGAAATTAATCGCGATCGCGCTAACCAATTACTGTGGTCACAGGAAATTACTCTCTCTCAGCCTGGTCTTGTCAAGCAATTAATTCAAGATTTAAAAACAGTTTATACTGAATACGGAAAACCAATTTTACCTAAATCCCAACCTTTACTAACTAACAAATATAAACAAAAAATTTCAGTTAAAAAAGTGTTAGTAGCAGCCACTGGGTTAGGCATACTTGTTGTATTTGTTGGTCAAGTTGATTCTCCTTTAGGAACAGCACTTAAGAATTTATTGCCTTTGGATGTTTCACCATCTTTGCAAACAACAAACAAAATTAAATCACCAGTATCATCTTCTAATGATCATAAAAGTTCTGCAAATCCATCAAATGATGCCTTTGCAGATGCTGTCAGACTAGCTAACCAAGCTACTGCTGCCGGTAAAGTTGCTATCACCTCAACTCAGTGGTGGGAATTAGCTGCTAGATGGCAACGGGCTTCTGATTTAATGAATCAAGTTCCTGCTGATCACAGCCGTTATCAAGAGGCGCAAATTAGAACTAAATTATACAAGGAATATAGTGAAGCAGCACAAAAAGAAGCAGAAAAAAGCAAATCAACTACTGCGGAAAATTAACAATTAAAAAATTTAGTGCATATCAAAGTCTTAGTAGAGACAATTGATAAAAATCTCTACTAAGTTTGTAATTTTAATTAAACACTCATTTCTAACATCCGTTGCATGGGACGGAGTGCTGCAACTCGAATTTCCTCTGACATAGTAATTTCGGGGGTACGATTTTTCATGGCTAAATACAGCTTTTCTAGAGTATTTAAACGCATGAATGGACATTCATTACAGTTACAGTTATTCTCCGGTGGAGCAGGAATAAAGTGTTTGTGAGGTGCAAGTTTTTGCATCTGGTGGATGATACCTGGCTCTGTAGCAACAATGAATTCTTGTGTAGGGCTTTTTTGACAATAATTGAGTAAGGCTGCTGTAGAACCGATATAGCTGGCGTGGCGTAGAACGCTGGTTTCACATTCTGGGTGGGCGATCGCCTCCGCTTCAGGATGTATGGTTTTTAACTGGATGATTTTCTTTTCGGAAAAGGTTTCATGAACTATGCAGCTACCTTGCCATAACAACATATCCCGTCCAGTTTGCTGGATTACATACCGTCCCAAATTTTTATCGGGGGCAAAAATGATGGGCTGTTCTTTGGGTATTTGCTGCACAATTTTGACCGCGTTGGAACTGGTGCAGATAATATCGCTCATGGCTTTAATTTCCGCAGAGCAGTTAATATAGGAAATTACCAGATGATCAGGATGTGCGGCTTTGAAAGCTGCAAATTCATCAGGAGGACAACTGTCTGCTAAAGAACAACCCGCGTTTAAATCTGGTAACAATACTAATTTGTCAGGGTTAAGAATCTTTGCGGTTTCGGCCATAAAGTGAACACCAGCAAATACAATAACATCGGCGTTAGTTTGGGCTGCTGCCTTTGCCAGTTGTAATGAATCGCCAATAAAGTCGGCGATATCTTGAATATCTGGGTCTTGATAATAATGCGCCAATATGACCGCGTTGAGTTCCTGCTTTAAATCCTCAATGGCGGTAAATAAATCTAGTGGTAGTGTACCTGGTTTTTGAGCAAGTGTAGTTGTAAACACAGTTAGAAGTTGCTTTTAGCTGTAAATAATGATTTGGTGAGTTGAAGAATCCGGGAGTTGTCGGATTTGCAGAAGTAGAGGTTTTGCAATAGCAAATCCCCACCAATATGAAAATTGCTTCCTGATTGGTAGCTAGAATTTAAGTTCTTCTAAGAACGTATAAAATTTTTAACTACGGAAGTCCTAAACTTCTGTATTCCTTGATTCAATTATAGTAGTTTTTACCAAAAATAAAAGAACATTTATGTTCGTAATTAATGTGCAAATTCAGCGGAGTTTCATATCCTGGAGATATATGGCTTTTTAAAGTGGCATGACCAGTCAAAAAACTCAATTAACTCTCAAAATTGCTGTAGTTGGCGATGTTCACGACCAATGGGAAGTAGAAGATGGTTTAGCACTCAAGCATTTGGGTGTTGATTTAGTGTTGTTTGTGGGAGATTTTGGGAATGAGTCGGTAGAGGTGGTGCGGGCGATCGCTTCTCTGGACATTCCGAAAGCTGCCGTAATGGGAAACCATGATGCTTGGTATACAGCCACTGAATGGGGAAGAAAAAAGTGTCCCTACGACAGAACGAAGGAAGACTGGGTACAAAAACAACTAGATTTATTAGGTGTTGCCCATGTTAGTTACAGCAAGTTAGATTTCCCAGAGTGGAATTTAACAGTGGTGGGAGGTCGTCCTTTTAGCTGGGGTGGCCACGAGTGGAGATTTGCGGATATCTGTGCAGAACGCTATGGTGTTTCCTGCTTGGAAGAGTCAGCCGAGAAAATCTTTCAGGTGGTGAAAAGTGCCGCCTGTGAGAATATTATCTTTTTGGGACATAATGGACCGAGTGGTTTAGGCGATCGCCCAGAAGACCCCTGTGGGAAAGATTGGCATCCTGTAGGTGGTGATTTCGGTGATCCAGACTTAGCCGAAGCCATTTCTTTATGTCTCAACACAGGAAAAACCATACCTTTAGTTACCTTTGGTCACATGCACCGCACCCTCCGTCATACTAAGAAGTTGCCAAGAAGGGCTGTGTTTAGAAGTCCAGAGGGGATAATCTACTTGAATGCAGCCAATGTACCGCGAATTATCGAAACAAATGGCGTAAAATTACGGAATTTTTCCCTAGTTTCCCTAGAAGGGAGTGTGGTGACAAAGGCTTCTGCTGTTTGGGTGAGTAATGACTTCCAGGTGGTATCAGAAGAAATTTTTTATAATTCTTCTACTCCAGTGGTGTCATCTGTGTAATTATAGGTTATGATGTTATCTGTCAGTTTTTGTGTTCAACATCCTGACAGGTAATTTGGAGAGGTGGCAGAGTGGTCGATTGCGCCTGACTTGAAATCAGGTGAAGTGAAAGCTTCCGGGAGTTCGAATCTCCCCCTCTCCGTTCAAAATTTTTAGCTCAAGCACAGGTGCAGAGTCTCAGAGAAGAGTAATGGTAAGCGTTCAGGGGGTATAAAGAATACGAAAAACAACCCCCAAAATCCAGCAATAAAATTAGGCAGCTTTCAACAAATCAGAATCATCAGCACAAATAATAGGGTTTGCAACCAAAGAAGGAGGGGGTGTACCACTACGAGATGTCGTAACGTTCATTTAATACTTGCCTATTACTCATAATCACTTCCAGAGTGATATTAATTAAATATCTCTAGTATAATAATGAATTTGCTATTTTTAAAATCAAGTTAGTTAACCAAAAGTTAAATTTAGTTTAAAAGTCAAGATATGAATTAACACATCTCCCAATTACCAACAATTATGGATGATTATTTAACTCAGTTAACAGCAAATTAAAATACCATCAAACTAATAGACATATCCGAGTTGTAGAGACATTCCATGCAATGTTTCTACAAGGGTCTTAAATCACGGACATTTAATTTTCCCCTGATGTTTAATAACGATCTAAACTCAAAATAAACCCAGGTAATATCTCTTCACCTAATAACTCAGTCGGCAAATTTCGTAATTCTACATTCTTTCCTAAACGATAAATTTCTACCTGTTGCTGTTGAGGATTGATCAACCATGCTAATTTTACCCCTGCATCCATATATTCTTGTATTTTAGAATGCAGATTTTCTAAATTATCCGTTGCTGATCTTAATTCAATCACAAAATCCGGTGCAATGGGAGGAAATTTGCGTCGTTCTTCCGGGGTTAATGCTTCCCAACGTTCTTTTTTAATCCAAGCAGCATCAGGAGAGCGATCAGCACCATTTGGTAATTTAAATATAGTCGAAGAACTAAAAGTATAACCCAATTTTGTTTGACGATTCCAAATACCTAAATCTATAATACATTCTGCCTCTCGATTTCCGCTTTCTCCCCCCACCGGTGGCATAATTATTAATTCTCCCTTTGCTGTGCGTTCAAATTTTAAATCGCTGTTTTTTTGACATAGTTGATAAAATTGTTCATCAGTGAGATCAACACTATTTAAGTTTAATGTCAAAGGAGTAATCACCATACAAATAACCCAGTGAGTTAGTTTTACAGGGGTTGTTATTTACAACCTAATTTCCTAGTTCCCATACTCTGTATGGGAACGAATTTTAAAGGCTCTGCTTTTTGTTTGAAACTGGAGTCAGAGACTCCTGATAGCATTCCCAGTCTCCAGACTGGGAACAAAATAAACAAGATAATATAAAAGGTCACTTTTAAATACTATCAGGATCTACACCCAACGCCCTCAATCTTTCTGCTAATAATTCAGCACGTTGTTCAGCATTTTCAGCGCGTTGTTTTTCCTGTGCTGCTCTTTCATCACCAGTCATCAAAACATGACCATCTTGATCACACCAACGCACCCAAGTATCATTTCTACCTTCAAATTCTCCAGTCCATAAAGTTAAACCTAAACCAATTTCTGCTAACCAATAGTCTGTTGTTTCTACATATCTTCTAGTTTTAAAAGTATATATTCTTAAAGCTTTTTCTCCTAATTGTTTTTGTGGATCATATACAATATAATAAGAAACTCGCATTTGTTCATAAATTTGCAGTTTTTTACCTAGTTCTTCACCTTTAGGACTTACGCAAGTGTCACACCAAACATCTATTTTATGGTGCGTCAGATATCAAATATCTGTTTATTTGCAGGATTTATGAAGTCTGACGCACCCTACTAATATGCCAGTTGCGTAAGTCCTGACCTTCTTGGTTAGAAACAATTTCAATGACAACCTCTGGTGATTTTCCAAATTTCCAAACTAGATAACAACGATTTTGTTTTTCCCACCAGTTTGGAGGAGTTTGGACATCAAAACTCACAAATACATCAGGAACTATAGCAGGTTCACCATAGGTATGATAAACACCAACATTGGCTTCAGCTAAAAAAACTTGGTTTTGTAAAGAACTGTAAAGAGAACCGACTAATAGACGTTGTTGTTTGGCAGATGCGAGATTATCCACAGGTGTATCATCTTCTGTAACTAAGAAGTTGGCATCTGGTACATCACAATTATCAATTTCATTGATTAAAAGTTGCTCAACCATAGTTTTATCAACTACTTGAGGAATGGAGTTTGTAATATTATATATTCTAACATAGTTAATAATTCTTAATTATTAATTTCTCGTTCCCATACTCTGTACGGAAATGAATTTTTAAAGGTTCTACCTTCTTTTTAAAGTGGAGTCAGAGACTCCTGATATCATTCCCAGTCTGGAGACTGGGAACGAGATATTTATGATGTTTTACTATAAACAAAAACGGGGACTCTTTTATATGCAGGTGTCCCACTTTTCGGGTCAATTTTCGCCTTAAATAACACATTTGCTTCAGGATAAAACATAAAAGCAACACCTTCACGAATTGCACCACAAATAATTTCTATATTATCTAATTCTCCCCCATTACCTTTGACTGTAACTCGTTGATGTTCCTGAAATCCTGCTTTTTTTAAATCCAAAATATTCATTAATATACAATGACGATGAGGTATATTTCTATATTTATCTTCACTGCGATAAACTACTGTATTATGTTGTCCATAACTGCGTCCTGTTCCTAATATGACTACAATTCCTGATTGATTTTCCTCAACTCCAAAATCTGATTTATTTGGTAAAAATAATTGCGGTAAAGGTGTAACCAACATCCGCGCTTTCCCATCAAATGTTGGAAATTTCGGTTCTTCTAAAATCCGCCCTTCAATGATAAATTCTTCTTTAGTTTTATCAATATCACCTATTTTTTCATAACCAGGAATGGTTTTAGCAATTAACTCCCTGACATAAACTGTATCTTGTAATTTACGCCAATTTATTGGGTTTTCACCATGTAAACGATGGGCAATTGCTGTAATTAATTCTATTTCTGAAATTAAATCAGAATTATGTGGTTGTAAATGACTTTTCCCTTCATCATTTAACCGGACAAAATTATTACCTGATTCTGTTGTGGTTTTATGGGGATTTTCAAAGCGATTAAATACAGGTAAAATTAAAGTTTGCGTTTTAGCTAATCCGTGAAAATGTCCTAAATTGGGCTTTGTAGATACATAAAATATGGTTTCTATTTGCGATAGGGCTTGTTTTGCTTGTTGTAAATCTGGGTTAGCTGCATACAAATTTCCCCCTAAACAAAATAGAGTATCTATCTTTCCTATTTCTGATGCTTCTATTAATTCACGGGTATGATAACCTGGTGTTTCACTGAGGGGTTTTCCTAATAGTTGGGATAGTGCTTGTTTGATTTCTTCGCGCAAGTTTACAGTCACACCCATTGAACCAAATCCTTGGACGTTGGAATGTCCACGAATTGGCATTGTTCCCGCACCAAGTTTACCTGCGTTGCCTGTAATTAAGGCTGTATTTGCTATACTTAAAATGTTATCAACTCCGTTTGCTTGTTGGGTTATACCCATTGCCCAAGCAAAAACTACTCTTTCTGATTTACCAATTAAATAAGCTGTGGCTGTGATTTCTTCTTGGGATAAACCGCAGGTTTTAATAATATTTTGCCAAGGTGTATTTTGGGCATAATTTATAATTTGTTGCCAGTCTTTTGTATATAATTTTAGGTATTCTATTTTAATTAAATTCTGTTCAATCAGGGATTTTTGTAAGCCTACAAATAACGCGACATCACTACCAGGAATTGGTTGCAGATATAAAGAAGATATATCTGAACCTCCTGTAAGTAATGATTTGATGGGAAATGCAGGAGATGCAAATTTAACTAAACCTATTTCTATTTGTGGGTTAATAATAATTATTTTACCGCCTCTTTCTCGCAATTTGATCAATTCGTTCATCAATCGCGGATGATTTGCTGGTGCGTTAGAACCTATTAAAACTACACAATCACTATGTTTTAGGCTCTCTAAACTTACCATTGATGTGCCTGAACCGAAAACTTTTTTTAACCCCACTGTTGAGGGTGCGTGACACAAATCTGAACAATCTGCTAAATTATTACTACCAAGCGATCGCATCAATAATTGTAGTAAATAGGCTGCTTCGTTGGATGAACGTCCAGAACTGTAACTAGCAATGCGTTCTGGTGCTAAACTAAAGGCTGATGTAGCGATTTGATAAACTTCTTCCCAGCTAATGCGTTGATAATGGGATGAACCTGATCTGAGTATGAGAGGATAACTAAGTCTACCTAAGCGATCGCACTCTTGAGAAGTCAGTTGTTGTAATTCACTAATGCTATGGTGCTGGAAAAAATCTTTTTTAATCCCTGGTTGTAATTCCGCTGCGATCGCCTCTACACTCTTAGCACAGCGTTGTAAATATTCTCCCGCTTCATTGACAAACCCCCCTTTTTGTCCACCCGTACCCCAAGCACAGGATAAACACGCACTTTTATGGTTTAAAGTTTGCCATAATTTTAACCCTTGTGGTGAGAGAGTTTGTTCTACCCAATACTGAATCACGGGTAAACCACCCCCAGCAGGGGAGTTAGACTTGCTTTCGGGTAAATTATCCATAGTTAGCCAAATATTCAGGCGCTTTACTAACTATAATAATGACGAAAAATTCAAAATCTCACACTTTGCGTTTTTACTTCTTTGCGGGAAACTAATCCTTTGTTTAATCAACAACGCCAAAAATTACTCTTCTACTACTTCCACTAAATCCTCAATCATCACATCCAAAGCGCGAGCCATCTTTAATATAGATGTAAAGTCTACCATAGCTAGTCCTGGCGCTCTTGCATAGGCTCTCACAGAACTATAAGCTACACCAGAACGGTCAGACACATCCTTCAGCGTCCAACCCTTCTCATCAGCAAATTCTCGAATTCTTAGCTTAATCAGCCCCATTGACTATTGACAAACGATTGAATTGTATCGTTTAATGTATTGTATCAGATAAAACGATCGCCTCCGGCCTTGGAAACTGAAAAGCGATCGCATTCAAAACACTTTGTTAACCAGAATTTTTTTTACCTGCGTTAACCAACGAAGCAAAAATCCACTCTAGTTACAGGTATTTTTATGGTATCATCTTTCCAGCCAAAAACAACACCTATTTGCTCATCAAAAATTGTTCACAAATCGTCAACGCTTCATCCACAAGCACGATTTGTCACAGAAAAAGCCGTTTGCGTAATGTTCCAAATCTGTGTTGAAAATATTTATACCGTGGAGTGCTGGCGATATGTGGTTTATGTCCACGGCAAAGGTTTAAGCAAATTCGTCAGTTATGCCGATTTTCCGCCAATTATCGCAGTAGGTACACCAACTAGCCAAGACTGTACCAAATGGCGTAAACGCTGGCGTAAACATCATAGTTATACCGAAAGAAAACACGCTCCCCATTGGTGGGCAGAGTTTTTTACTCTTCAGTTTAGTGCAGCTACTTCGGAGTCTGTATTACAAACTTGGTGGCAATTAATTACATTAATTAATTTTGCATTTTCTTCAGAAACATTGGATCAACTCAGAAGCAGCTACAACCAGAAAAAAACGATGTTATGGGTGTAAGAGGCAAAAGGCAAAAGATCTATTCTTCTTTCTCCCCTGCTCCCTTGCCCCTCTGCTCCCCATCTCTTTACTCTGCCGGTTTATTAGCCGCCCGATTAGCACGCGCTTCTGCTGAAGCCATTACTTCTGCCATATTTTCTACTACTTCACCAGGGAAGTTTTCCAAAACTCTGGTAGAAATAGCTACTCGACCTTTACCTTCATCTAAGTCGATAATGACGGCTTTAATTTGTTGGCCAATTTGAAAAACTTTTTCTAAAGACTCAATAAATTTTTGGCTGACTTGTTTGATGTGTAGTAAGGCGCTAACACCTTCTAAATCTACGAATACACCAAAAGGCTTAATACCTGTAACTTTTCCTTCTACCAATTGACCGACTTCTAATAAACTAAAGTTGCTGGAACGAGTTGCTAACCGTTGGGAGAGAATAAGTTTTTTGGTATTACGGTTGACTTCTAAAAAGCCAGCAGATAGGGTTTGACCTTTGAGTGCTTCTAGGTTATCACGTTCAGCAAGATGCGATCGCGGAATAAATCCTCTTAAAGAGAGAACTTCAACTGTAATCCCACCTTTATTTACACCCGTTACTCGTGCTTGTACAGTTTGGGAATTTTCCTGCATTTGGGTTAACTTATCCCATACGTGCTGAATTTCCAACTGTTTACGAGAAAGGGTTACTTGACCTTCAGCATCCTGATCCCGAATAATCAAAAATTCTAGTTCCTCATTCATCGGTAGCACATCCGATAAATTAGTTACTACTCTCAAAGAAGCCTCATCACGGGGAAGGAAAGCAGACGATTTGCCCCCAATATCAACATAAGCGCCGTCATGGTCAAGCTGAAACACTTTACCATGTACAACTTGTCCCTTTTGAAATTGGTAATCGTGTTTTTCCAGTGCTTTAGCAAAATCGTCCATTGAAAAAGACGAATTGGCTGTTTGAGAATTTTTTGATTCGGAATTCATGACTTTGAAGATAAATTGTTATTTGTTATTTGTCAGTCGTCAGTTATGAGTTTTTTCCTCAGCTACTGACTACAGACAGGTGAGATGGTCAGCGCAGTAGGCTAAACAGTAGTTGCACTTGCTCCCAAGCATCAGCAGCAGCTATAGGATTATAACTGGCACGACGGTCACAGAAAAACCCATGTTCAGATCCATCGTAGCGAAACACACGATGGGAAATGTGATATTTTTCTAATTCTTCTACAATCTGATCTACTTCTGTTTGGGGAATGCTGGCATCTTCTATTCCAAAGAAAGTATAGATAGTGCCTGGAATATCTTTTGTACGGGTAATAGTTGGTTCTCCACCTCCGGGGGTAGAAGTGGTAATTCTGGCACCATAAAAGGACGCGGTGACTTGAATATCAGGGAGTGTAGCCGCTAGGTATGCTACATGACCACCAAAACAAAAGCCAATACAGCCAAACTTGTCTGGTTTAACTTCTGGGAGGGTTTTGAGGTAATTAATAGCCGCTTGAATATCACTTAAGAGTTGCGGGGCTGTGGTTTGTGACCAGGCATAAGTTCTACCAACTTCCATAGATTCCCTGGTGTAACCTGTTTCAAATCCAGGGGCTTGACGTTGAAAAAGTGCCGGGGCGATCGCCACATATCCCAGTTTAGCAATCCGTTCTGTCACATCTCGAATATGAACGTTAACCCCAAAAATTTCCTGTAAGACCACAATTCCGGGATAAATACCTGTTTCTGTTGGTTTTGCTAGATAAGCCTCAATTTGGCAATCATCTTGGGGCAAATTAACTTTTGTAGTAACTATGGAGAGGTCTGTCATAATAATTGTTTACCAATCTTTTATGATTTGATATAAATATGCCAATATTTGCAGGATGTTTATCACTAAATTATCAACTAGCTAGATTGAAAACATTAGTAATATTACCCTCAGCCATTTAACCCATTAATAATACATTTAACAGGTAGCAATGCATCTGATTTAGTTGTAGCTACCAGCTATTAGGAGAATTGGTGATGATTCAATTCCGTATTCAGCCAGACAGTGAAATTCCCGCTTCCGCTCAATTATTCAATCAAATCCGATTTGCGATCGCATCCGGCCAGTATTCACCCGGATATAAATTACCCAGTACCAGGGCGTTAGCAATGCAAACCGGTTTACATCGCAATACCATTAGCAAAGTTTACCGCCAGTTGGAAGAAGAAGGATTTGTCGAAAGTCTAGCCGGTTCAGGAATTTATGTCCGTTCTCAAGGTCATGAGGGTGGAAGTAGGTTACAGTCCCCAATTCTCAAACAATATCCCGAAGCATATAAAATAGTTCAACAAACCTTAGATGACTTACTTGGTCAAGGTTGTTCTCTCAATCAAGCACGGGAACTATTTTTAGCGGAAGTTGACTGGCGCTTGCGTTGTAGTGCCAGAGTGCTTGTAGTAGCACCATCTCAAGACATCGGCGCTGGAGAATTGATGGCCGATGAGTTGGAAGAATCCCTACAAATTCCTGTCCAACTGGTAGCAATGGAAGAATTAGTAGCCGTACTCGACCAAACTACCTCAGCCACTGTAGTCACTAGTCGATATTTTATCGGAGAAGTAGAAGCGATCGCCGCCCCTAAAGCTGTGCGTGTCATTCCCCTAGATATTCACGACTACGCCAAAGAACTCAATGTAGTAAAAAGCCTACCCAAAGCCAGTTGTATTGGTATAGTTAGCCTCAGTCCTGGCATTCTCAGAGCTACAGAAGTCATCCTTCACGGATTACGCGGTGATGAACTATTAGTCATGACTTCCCAACCAAAGGATGCATATAAACTACACGCGATCGTTAAACGCTCAGAAATAATCTTTTGTACCGATCAAGTCAGTTATTTAAATGCACAAGCAACAATACAAACAGTTTTAGAAGACCTCATTCGTCCACCCAAACTAATTCGCTGTGAAAACTATATTGGTTCTCTATCAATTAATTTGCTCAAACGAGAACTGGGTTTAACTTAAATTAATCAGTTGGCAGGAGTTTTTTAATTTTTAATTCTTCCTGTCACCTGTCACCTAATTATAAATAATCAATATCTAACAACTGTTCAACAGTATAAGGACATTCTTCAGGAAAATCTACTTGAAACTTAGTTTTTACACACACATATTTTAAAGCTCTCTGATAAATATGATCTATTTCCTGATTTAGAAAAACTCGTAAATTACTTGTTAACCTGTCCTCCAGTTGATAACGAAAACCCAAAATTTCTGATTGCCAATGATGACCATTTATTTCTATTTCTTCTGTCCAATATTGCAGTAATAATAAATGTCTAATAACTTGTTCTAATAAACTTTTAACTGCATTTTTCTTTTCATTTCCCAAATCTTGCAACTCCTCAATTAAATTCTCTAAATCCAAATCATCAAACCGCCTTTGTTTTAATAACTCAATATTTGCTAACAACCATTCATAATCATCAATTCCATAGAGTTGTTGTAAATTAGTAGTAACTGTCATAAAATTACCTCCTAGTTACCGCTCTCTAAAATAACACACTTTCAATTATCAATTATTTATAAACTCTCGCACCTTTTCTAAGTACGTTTCTGGGTCTTCCAACATCGGAAAATGTGCAGTTTTAGGAATTACAGCAAACTCAACTTTGTCATTTAATGCTGCTGCTTTTCGTCCCATTTCTGCGGGAATAATAATGTCATATTCACCTGCCACCAGCAATGTTGGGACTGTTAATTTAGCAAATTCTGCGGGCATCAATTCCGATTGAGCCTTACTAACAGAAGTAAAAATTGTTCCTAATGCTGCATCATAATCAGCATCAATAAAATCCTGTAAAAAAGCTTGTCTCTCCGATTTGGGAATAGGACTATGGAGAAATCTAGCCATAAACATCTTGTCAGCTAAAGGTATTTTAGCTAACCACTTAGGACGAAATTTAACTACTAATCCACCGAATTTATAAAAAGCAGCAAAGGCTTTTTCGTCATATTCAAAAATGCCACTACAAGTTAAAATTCCCTTTTCTACTCGTTCGGGATAACGGTTAAAAAATAAAGTCGCAACGGAAGCGCCCATGGAATGAGCATTAATATAAACACGCTGAAGTTGCAACCCATCTAACAAAGCAGCTAAATCTTCAGCATATTCTGTTAATTCATAACTTAACTCAGCAATAGCTTCACCTTGTTCTTCAGTTGACTGTGACTCAACCACAGACTCACCAGCTTGGACAATGGTGGGTTTACCACCAGAGCGCCCAAAACCGCGCATATCATAGAGCAAGCAGTCGAATTTTGACAATAAAGCCTCAGCCGTACTGCGCCAATATCTGGATGAACCAGCCCAGCCATGAATAAAAACCATCACTGGCTTGACCACACTTGATGGTTGTTTCATCCATTCGTAATAATGCTCTACTCCGCGAACATTTATATAAGCCATTTTTCACAGTTAAAAATTAAAAAATCAAAAGTCAATAGCCAAGATGAAAGAACTCCTGACTCCTGACTCCTGACTCCTGACTCCCCAATTACGCTGATTCTGGTTTAGGTAGTGACGATGGATGTACTAGAAGTTCGGCAGTTGAACGTTTCTCCACCATTTCCTTGGTGACTGTGCAGCGAGTTACATCTTTACGAGATGGCAACTCATACATCACATCCAACATCAGTTCTTCCACAATACCCCGCAGCGCCCGCGCCCCAGTTTTGCGTCGATGAGCTTCTTGTGCGATCGCTCGCAAAGCTTCTGGTTTAAAATCTAACTGCACATTATCCATCTTCAGCAGTTTTTGGTATTGCTTCACCAAAGCACTGCGCGGTTGGGTAAGAATTGCCATTAGCGCCTCTTCATCCAAAGGATCTACCACCGCCACCATCGGCATCCGCCCTATAAATTCGGGAATCATACCAAATTTCACCAAATCATCAGGTTCAAGATGACGCAGGGTATCAGCGGCTCGTTTCTCTTTAGACTGACCTTCACCAGATTGGACAAAACCAATTGACTTTTTACCCACTCTCTGATCTACAACTTTTTCCAACCCGACAAAAGCGCCACCACAGATAAACAGGATGTTACTAGTATCAATCTGGATACAGTCTTGATAAGGGTGCTTACGTCCACCTTGGGGGGGAACATTTGCAGTAGTTCCTTCCAGCATTTTCAGCAGAGCTTGCTGTACACCTTCCCCAGAAACATCCCTCGTAATTGAAGTATTTTCACTCTTACGGGCAATTTTATCAATTTCATCAATGTAGATAATTCCCCGCTGTGCTTCCTCAACATCCAAATCTGCCACTTGCAAAAGTCGCAGCAAGATATTTTCCACATCTTCCCCCACATAGCCTGCTTCTGTCAGAGTTGTAGCATCAGCTACGGCAAAGGGTACATCCAGAATTTTAGCCAGAGTTTGCGCTAATAGGGTTTTACCGCAACCAGTCGGACCCATTAATAAAATATTAGACTTTTGTATTTCTACCGCATCATCGCCTCCACCCTTGCCATTACCTTTAGACTGGATTACAGCCAACCGCTTGTAGTGATTGTAAACAGCGACTGACAACACTTTTTTGGCTTCATCTTGACCAATAACGTGTTCGTCTAAATATTTTTTAATTTCTCTAGGCTTGGGTATTTGATTAAACGAGATATTCGCAGAGCGGGTACGGCGTTTTTGAGGTGGTTCTGACCGTGGTGCTGGTTGGGAGGCTGCACCATTCGTATCAAGCAACTCCTCATCTAAGATTTCATTACACAAGTCAACGCATTCATCGCAGATGTAGACTCCCGGACCCGCGATTAATTTACGCACCTGTTCCTGAGACTTGCCGCAAAACGAACATTTTAAATGGGAGTCGTACTTAGACATACCAAGCCTCTTATTTCAGAATGGTGACGTTTTCCCCTGCTGTGGGGAGATTTTGTCTAGAAATAACCTGATCAATCAAACCGTAGTTTTTTGCCTCTTCTGCCGACATAAAAAAGTCGCGTTCCGTATCTGCTTCGATTCTTTCCAATGGTTGACCAGTATGTTTGGCCATTAGCTGGTTTAAATTGCCCTTAATGTAAAGAATTTCTCGCGCTTGAATTTCAATATCAATTGCTTGTCCTTGAGCGCCACCAAGGGGTTGGTGAATCATTATCCGGGAGTCAGGTAGAGACATACGTTTTCCCGCTGTTCCAGCCGTTAACAAAAATGCCCCCATACTGGCAGCTAGTCCAAAACAGATGGTAACAACATCGGGACGTATTTGCTGAATTGTATCATAGATTGCCATTCCTGCGTAGACTGAGCCACCAGGAGAATTAATGTAAAGTTGAATATCCTTTTCTGAGTCTTCAGCGTCCAGAAATAGCAATTGCGCCACAATTGAGTTGGCTACATTATCATCTATTGGTGTTCCCAAAAAAATAATCCTCTCTCGCAGTAGGCGGGAGTAAATGTCAAAAGCCCTTTCTCCCATACCGGATTGTTCTACAACCATCGGTACTATGTTGTTAGGACTGCTGTAGTTACAGCTAATGCTGATGGGACTCAAGCTGCTGATTGGGTAATTTCCCGACTGCGATACAAGCATACAAGAATATTTAACAATAAGTTAAGTGGAACAGAGTTTGTAGCCGTTATGGCTGATTTTTGCAGAAGTTGAATTTGTATTTGAGCTATGTCTTAACCATTATGCCTTATTTAATTTGTTCCTGTTGAAGTTTGGGGGTATGGCTTACGCCACGCTGCGCTATCAGGAGGAATAAATTATTATTCCCCATTTTCCCCATCTTCCCCAATCTTCCCCATCTCCCCAATCTCCCCCACACACTATTCTGATGCTTCCTCAGTGCTTTGAGCTTCTGAATCAGTTTCTTCTGTAGTGCTGAGGGAACCTGCTGGTACTAGTTCCACAGATGAGTTTGCTAAAAGCCAATCAATAATTTTTTCGTTTTTTAGTTCCTTTTCCACCACTGTTTGCAGTCTTGCTTCGTCTATTTCTTCGTCAGCGTACTGTGCTAACAATTCATTGACTCTGGCTGTTATTTCTGCGGATGTAATTTGGATGGATTCGCGGTTGCCAATTTCTTGGAGGGCTAGGGAACGTTTAAGACGCTCTATTGCTTCTGGCTGCGATCGCTCCCGCAATTGAGGAATAATATCTTGAGTAAACAGCTTTCTCACGTCTAATCCTTGCTCTGACAGTTTCATTGCTGTTTGTGTGAGCATGGCATCAACTTCTTGGTCAATCAAGGTTGTGGGTAAATCTATCTCCACGTGCTTGATCAGTTCTGCTAACAAAGCTTCTTGCTTGTTGGCTTTGGTTTGATCTTGAGCTTCTTTTTGATATCGTTCTTCCAAAGATGCCCGCAATTCGGCCAAAGTCTCGAATTCACTCACTTCTTGAGCAAAATCGTCATTCAATTCCGGTAGTTCTTTTTCCTTGATCTCTTTGAGTGTCACGGTAAACAGCGCGGGTTTACCAGCTAATTCTTGGTTAGCATAAGGATCTGGAAACTGAGCCGGAATTTCTCTGGTTTCTCCAGGGTTCATTCCCACCATACCGGAGACAAAACCGGGGATAAACTTATCTTCTTGCAATTCAACTTGAAAATCAGTTGCTTCTCCACCAGGAATCGGTGTAGGTTCTGTTGATTCGTCTTCACCGGTAATTACACCTTTAAAATCAACTACGGCGATATCACCAATTTGGGCTGCTCGTCCTTCCACGGGAATCAAGGTGGCCATTTGTTGCCGTTCTTTGTCTAAAACGGTATCGACCTTTGTGGAATCGTAGTTGATTTCCTCTGCTTGCAGTTGAAAACCTGTGTACTGATTAATAATCACTTCTGGTTCTACATCGACAGCGGCTGAAAAAGTCAGGGCTTTCCCAGGTTCATAATTATTAATCAATTCATCAAAAGAGGAGCGTAATCGTGGTTGACCAATGGCTGAAATTGCTTCTTGTTTGACTGCTTTTTCAATGCCATCAGGGATTAGTTCTTCCAGGGCGGCTGCTTTGATGCGACCTACGCCCAGGCGCTGTAATAATATCTGCCGGGGTACTTTGCCTTTGCGAAACCCAGGAATATTTACAGTACCACTTAAATTTCTAATGACCTGTTCGTATTTTTGTTTGGTAATTTCTGGTGTAATCTCTATTTCTAGTCCAATTTGACTTTTCTCAAGTCTTTCCTGGGTAACTTTCATGCTTTGTCTCTGTTTTTTGGTGTTTTCATCTTGAGAGTACACACAAGAAGCGTATCGCTTGCGTTATTAACTTGATGTGCAACACAATAACTACACAAATAGTTCATAGTTTAGATAAACAACTAGAACATTTTGATGTTTGCTTCCTGCTTCTACCAGTTTATAAGGCTGGTGCTTATGCAACACAAAACTAATGCAAATGGCTCATATTTCTATCAATCGAGCGTTTTGCTGTTTGCTTCCTGCTTTTTACAAGCCCGAAAGGCGGGTTCTTGTTTACAGGCTTAAATTCCGCATCTGCTATACGTACTCTATAATATGGCTTACGCCAAGCTACGCTATCGGGGCATTTATTAAATTGACAGTAGGATTCAAATTACGATCTTGAACTTGTCCACAACCGCTCAATCAATTTTACCTTAATTCCGTATCCAGATTTTTTATACGTCAACATTCTCTACTACTCGCTGATAATGGCCTAATTTAAATGCGAGGACAGATTGAAGAACTTTTTAGCTGTCGAGTACGTCTTGCAGCTATGATCAAATCCAGGTCGGAAAAAGTTTCTCCTTCAGCAGATATCCAGTTTACTGCTAATAGAGAAGGAGTTAGCATTTTGCTGCAATATTTTTTGATCACAAGAGAGGCAAAAAACTCTTGAAGCTGGACAGAGTGCAGGGAAAGATAGTTTAATTAAGCATTAGAGGCAAATTTTTACTCAGATTGCTCACACTGTGATATCCTGTCAACATAGCTCAGTGTATTTTAATGATTTTGAGATATTCAGATCATATTATATCCTTGTGATTAACCAACCGAGTTGATCGTATAATAATGTATTAATGTCTGAAAAATATCCAAGTTGAATATGATATATTTTTCTCTAGCTTCGCAGTTTGGTATAAAGTAGTGTATGATTCAACAAAAAGAATGTTAAAGATTAGTTATTGCCAACAAAAATAACCAACAAAAATAAAATTATTATTACAAGTAAAAAAAGTAAAAAAACCATACTAACTACTTTGAAAATATACCAAATGGGAAAAATCTAATTAAGTATACATAACAAATTGGTTTGATTTCTGAATCTTGTCATTATAAATATTGAGTTATACAAAAAAATTGCTAATAACCTCATTAAAGGAGGACTTGAATTTGTCTAAATCCTATCGTGTAGCTATTTTGGGTGCGACTGGTGCTGTTGGCACAGAGTTGCTGGAATTATTGGAAAACCGGAATTTTCCCCTGGCGGATTTAAAATTGCTGGCATCAGCAAGGAGTGCAGGGAAAACGCTCCAATTTAAAGGAGAAAATCTCCCTATTGAGTCAGTTAGCGATCGCTCCTTTGAGAACGTTGATATAGTGCTGGCTAGTGCTGGTGGTGGGACATCCAAAACCTGGGCTGGTATAGCTATCGAAAAAGGCGCAGTTGTAATTGATAACTCCAGCGCCTTCAGGATGAACCAAGAAGTTCCCCTGGTAGTACCAGAGGTGAATCCTCAAGACGCAGCTAGTCATAGAGGTATGATTGCTAATCCCAACTGCACAACAATTTTAATGACCTTGGCAGTATGGCCATTGCATAAAATAAAACCAGTAAAACGGATTGTTGCTGCCACCTATCAATCTGCCAGTGGTGCTGGTGCTAAAGCAATGGAGGAAGTCAAAACCCAAACCAGTGCTATATTACAAGGACAGCCCGCAATTGCTGAGGTATTACCTTATCCGTTGGCCTTTAACTTATTTCCCCATAACTCCCCAATGACCGATGTAGGATATTGTGAGGAAGAATTAAAAATGGTCAACGAAACCCGCAAAATATTTGGTAGTCAAGAAATCAGAATTACTGCCACTTGTGTACGGGTTCCCGTACTTCGCGCCCATTCAGAAGCGATTAACCTGGAATTCGAGACACCTTTTAGTCCAGATGAAGCTAGAAAAATTTTAAGTCAAGCTCCTGGAGTCAAATTGGTAGAAGATTGGCAAGCAAATTATTTCCCTATGCCAATAGAAGCTAGTGGTCAGGATGAAGTTTTAGTAGGAAGAATTCGCCAAGATATTTCTCATCCTTGTGGTTTGGAATTATGGCTTTGTGGTGATCAAATCCGTAAAGGTGCAGCCTTAAATGCAGTGCAAATTGCTGAACTATTAATAGAAAAAAATTGGTTAAGTCATTAGTCATGAGTTTTTGACAACTGACCGCTAACAGACAACTGACAAATCAGGAGTGAAAAGAGGGTGGGAGATTTTGGCACAATTGTAACTGCTATGATTACGCCGTTTAAGGCAGATGGCAGTGTTAACTATGATGTAGCAGCCAAATTAGCAGCACATCTGGTTGACAACGGTACAGACACATTAGTCGTGTGTGGGACAACAGGTGAATCCCCTACGCTAACTTGGGATGAAGAATACCAGTTGTTTGTGGAGGTATTGCAGGCTGTAGAAGGTAAAGCCAAAGTAATTGCCGGATGTGGTTCTAATTCCACCACAGAAGCGATCGCCGCAACCCAAAAAGCAGCTAAAATAGGAGTACATGGTTCTTTACAAGTTGTTCCCTATTACAACAAACCGCCCCAAGCGGGATTATATCAGCACTTTGGGGCGATCGCTCAAGCCTGTCCCGACTTACCGATGTTGTTATACAATGTCCCCGGCCGTACTGGTCAAAACCTAAGTCCAGAAACAGTTGTGCGATTAGCGCAAATCGACAACATTGTGGGAATTAAAGAAGCCAGTGGGAATTTAGACCAGGCTAGTGAAATCCGCCGCTTGACACCAAAAGAATTTCAGATTTACGCTGGAGATGACTCTTTAACATTGCCTCTGTTAGCAATTGGGTCTAAAGGTGTGGTAAGTGTGGCTTCTCATCTGGTAGGCAATCAATTAAAACAGATGATCAAGTCCTTTCATGAGGGCAGCATAGAAATAGCCACCGAGATTCACTTACAACTTTTCCCATTGTTTAAAGCTTTATTTTTAACAACAAATCCCATTCCTGTTAAACAAGCATTAAAACTTCAAGGTTGGGAGGTCGGTTCAGTTCGTTCACCTTTATGGGAAGCTGACGCAGAAATATGTCAAAAGATAGAGGACGTACTGAACAAACTTAGTTTAATCTAAGCGCCAATATTTTGGACGCTGGCTAATTGCTAGTTGCCAGAGATATCTATAAATAATTGGTAAGACTTGTTACTAAGTTGTAATTTAAACATCTGTGTTAAAACTGAGCGATATAAGCATCATTCAGTGAAAATTCCCTTTTATTTATTCAAGCAAAAATTTGGATATTCTAAATTCAAAATTGTCTGCTTTTACACTGACTTAAATAGACATTCTTAGTTGTCTTTCATACAAGAACCCTAACTATCAATTTATTAACAACTCACAATCTCAAGGAGAAAATGGCTAAAAACGAACTTGACTCCACCCTCAAAATTATTCCCTTGGGTGGCTTGCATGAAATTGGTAAGAATACCTGTGTTTTCGAGTACGAAGACGAGATCATCCTGTTAGATGCCGGTTTGGCTTTTCCCACAGAGGCAATGCACGGTGTAAATATTGTCCTACCTGATACAACTTATCTCCGGGAAAATCGCCACAAAATTAAAGGGATGATTGTTACACATGGTCATGAAGATCATATTGGTGGGATTGCTTTTCACCTCAAACAATTTGACATCCCGGTAATTTATGGACCCAGACTAGCCATGGCCATGCTAGAGGGTAAATTAGAAGAAGCAGGAGTGCGCGATCGCACCGAATTAAGAAGCGTTCTTCCTCGTGATGTAGTCCGCATTGGTAACGCCTTTTTTGTCGAATACATCCGCAACACCCACTCCATTGCTGATAGTTTTACCGTTGCTATTCATACACCATTAGGTGTAGTTATCCATACAGGCGACTTTAAAATTGACCATACCCCGGTTGATGGCGAAAAGTTTGACCTGCAAAGGTTAGCAGAACATGGCGAAAAAGGCGTACTGTGTCTATTAAGTGATTCTACAAACGCAGAAGTGCCTGGTTTTACACCATCAGAACGTTCTGTTTTCCCTAATCTTGACCGAGTATTTTCTCAAGCTACTGGTCGCTTATTTGTCACCACCTTTGCTTCCAGCGTGCATCGTATCAACATGATTTTGCAACTGGCTAGGAAACACAACCGTGTAGTCACAGTTGTAGGGCGTTCGATGCTGAATTTAATTGCCCACGCTCGGAATTTAGGTTATATCAAGTGCGAAGATAATCTATTTCAACCCTTGCATACTGTTCGTGGTATGCCAGATGAAAACGTGCTAATTCTGACTACTGGCTCTCAGGGTGAAACAATGGCAGCCATGACCAGAATTGCTAATAAAGAACACCCCCACATTAAAATTCGGGAAGGTGACACAGTTGTATTCTCTGCTAACCCCATTCCAGGAAATACAATTGCGGTGGTTAACACCATCGACAAATTGATGATGCAAGGGGCAAAAGTAGTCTATGGACGGGATAAAGGTATTCACGTTTCTGGACACGGCTGTCAAGAAGAACAAAAGCTGATGATTGCTTTAACTCGTCCTAAATTCTTTGTGCCTTTCCACGGTGAACATCGGATGTTAGTGAAGCACGCAGAAACGGCTCAGAGTATGGGTATCCCTGTTGAAAATATGATTATTATTCAGAATGGGGATGTGATAGAACTAACAGAAGAATCCATCCGTGTTGCTGGTAAAGTGTCATCAGGAATTGAACTGGTGGATACTACTAGTTCGGGAATGGTGAGTGCAAAAGTCTTGCAAGAACGTCAACGCATGGCTTCTGAAGGACTTGTTACCATTGCTGCTGCTATTGATTGGAATGGTAAACTGTTGGCGAAACCAGAAATTCATATGCAAGGTGTGGTGACAAGTATTGAGCGATCGCTTCTACTAAAATGGGTACAACAACGGATTGAGGAAATTCTTACCGTGCGTTGGTCAGAATTTGTAACGGGAAATGAAGCAAATGATATTGATTGGGGTGGTTTGCAAGTCATGTTAGAAAAAGAATTGCAGCGTTCTCTTCGTCGAGAGTTGCAATGTCAACCATCTTTAACTTTGTTGATGCAAGTCCCTGATGAACCACCTGCATCGGTAAAAGTTGCTGCTGATGGTAGAAGAAGACGGACTCGTCCCACAGCACAAGTAGCATCATAGGGAATATAGGGAATTCTAAATAGGGTGTATTAGCACCAGCTAACGCACCCTAAAACCCCAACATTATTGATTCAGCTAGGGTAAAAATTAATCCTAGCTAATCAAAGTGCCAGAAGTTGGCAAACCTTGTTTTGTTGCTACTTTTTTCTTAAGCATTCTCATACCAAAAAATAGTGGTACGGCTAATGCAACTAATTGGTTGGGAGATAAATCGAAGGGTACAGGTTGAGTAGGAGAAGATATCACCGAACCAGTTGCTAGAAAGGAAGAATTTAAAAGTCCTGTTCCGTAGCTAGTAAGTCCTAAGTTTAATGGAAGGGTAACACCCGCATTATTTGATAAAGCAGATAAAGCAGAGAAAGCAAAAGTATTGCCTCCCTTTTGAGCAGTAAAGCCGGAGAGAGTTGCTAGTGTTATATTAGCTTCGGTAAAGTTTACTGTTGATCCACCATATTTAGAACCAGTTACATTGACGTTAACTGCGCTGTAAGTGCTAATACCATCAAAATCAAACGAACCAGTTGCAGTACCGTTATCTTGAAATCTGACATTATCAAATGTCCATATCAGAGCTTGAGCGGGAGAAGTTACAGCTACAGCAGAAATAGCACTGGCAGCAATACTACCAATTAATACATTAAGACTCAGCTTGCATTTCACGTAATTTTCCTTTATTCATCTGTGATACATTTTATACCAATCATCCATTTTTTTTTAATATCAAATTCTTCTTTACTTCATGAATTAAGGGTATTTGAAGAGAGAGGATTAGGCAAAAATTTGGATAAATGGTGTAACTATATGTGATTAATATAACTATATTATTCAAGGAATTAACAATGATGTTTTTACCTAATAAACTGTGTATAAAAAACTGACTTGTTCGATTTTTAACCGTATAACCCACATTCCGCACCCTAAGCTGTGACAGAGAGAAATTACGGAGAGAAAAAATTAAAGTGAGTATAAACATAAACACAAGGACTGAAAAAAGGCATTTGAGAAACAGTAAAGTACCAAAAATGGCATCAAAACCTATTCTCAATAAGAAGCAATAAGAATGAACACCACCCAAAGGGCGAAACAGATAAACAAATGAAGAAATTCAAGAGACCAATCATAAGTTAGACTAATCAATTAAAGTAAAAAACTAAATTATAGACATAGTAAAATCGAGCTATAAATCAAAGAGATTAGCTCATTGTCACTCGTATAAATTAAATTGATAGAGATAATAATTAGGTGACTAATTGATAGTAACGTAAACAATCATCTGGTAAAAGACGCAAGATAAAATCTCTGTCCTGATTCCAATTAGAAATATGTTCCTCCTGATTGAGTGTAACCAAATGAATACACTGAAAGCATTGAAAAATCCAGCGTAAAGTAGGGCGGTCAATCGCTTTACCTAATTGATTTTTAATTGTTGATTTAGAATTGAAGAGAGCATTTCTAATTTGACGTTGAGCCAAAGTATAAACCAGTAGACATAAACCCATAATCATTCCCAGAGACTCTATTCTTTCAGGACTTTTGAGGAAAATACTGTCGGCAAAAAATAATGGGTCTTTGAGAAAACCAAACCCCCTCTCACATGATTGTTGAGCTTTATATTCACTGAGCATGGAATCATGGCTTAGTTCCTTTGAATCTAAAACATTCGTAGCAATAATAAAACGTCCTGCACTCAGCAATTCTGTATTAATTTTACTGTCATCCTGGGAGACTGTAGCTGATATTTGGTAAGATATTGCTTGTGGAGAATCTTTTGTCTTAGATTTAATTTGAATAACCTTGCTTTCGTTAATTTGGTGATATTTGAATTGTTTTGATAATTTTGATAATGCCTTGATAGCATCTGCTTCACAAGCAAATTCTTCTTGTGATAACTTTTTCAACTCTTGTACAGCTTTTGATTCTGCCTTGATAACTTTTTGGGTGAGTTTACGCAGGTCTGATTCTCTTCTCTCTTGACTTTGCACCACTAGCCATCTTTGTTCTATTCCGGCATAATTTTCGGTTTTTGATGCTAATTTATATCCTGGTATTCTACTATCAATAAATTCTGATTCTGGTATTGTTGAGATTAATGATTTTGCTGCTTTTATGCTTAATGGTACTCTACATAACCAACGTAACTCTGACATCATTTTCAGGTTTGATTCTGTATATAAAGCCGAGTCAGCCACGATGAGACTATTAACTTCTAATTGTTTTTGATATTCTACTGCTATGTGACCAAAGCATGATGAATCTGCTTGGTTTCCTGATGCTAGTTTTAAAAAGATTGGTATGTCTCCATCTCCTAAACATATCATTTCTATGATGAATTGTTTTAAGTCTGGTCGGTGGTCACGGGAATAACCGTAGGTGATGGTTATTTCTTTTGGTGATTTTACTGCTAATTGTTCTAATTCTTGATTATTTCCTACTTTTTGACTCTCAAATATTACTTCTGGTAAGCTGGTGTTATATTGCCCATGTACGTGCATTGATGATGAGTCTAGATGTGATGTTGATAGTGATACTCCAAATTTTTGGGCTGCTTTTACTGCGATGATAAAAAAGATTGTATCTAATCCTTTGATAAACAGTTTATCCATGACTCTCCCCAGTTTATCGTCGTTGAGATATTCTGGTTTTACTCCTGCTCCTATTAGATGTTCACAGGCTATTGTTTCAAAATATTCAGGAAACATATATAACGGTTTCGATACAAATCCTAACCCGTTTATTATCATGGCTTTTACTACTTGACCTGCACTTACTTTCTCTTCTTTTTCGACTCCTATTATTTCGTTGATTATTTCTACTATTCCGATTGAGTCTATTATTCCTGCTACTATCCCTAGATGGTCTATGTTCTGAATTTCTATTTCTTGAGGTTTTAATTTCACAACAGTTTCCTCTAATATTTCTGTTGTAATTATTTCTTATTTGGTTATCAATTTATTTTTTTCTTTTGTTTTTGTTAGCAAGTTTCACTTTCTCACACCACGCCCCTTTTAATGCTATATATTCCTATTAAGCCTCTTAACCTTTGATTTATCTTTAGTTATTGTGTACTACTTTGGTGGCTTTTTTTATCTGTGACAGTTGAGGGTGCGGAATGTGGGGTATAAAGCTTGAGAATTTACAAGGATGCGCGATAAGGCTAATTTTTTTTATACAAACTTAGGCTTCCTGATGCAGTAATTACTGAACCTATGTTAGGGCTGGCTGATAGCGGAGCGTGGCGTAAGCCATATAAAGCTAAAACTTAGATAAATCAAGAGTTGGAAGGTTAAAAAGGTGAATCAGGCGCAAGGAATAAGCGTTGAAACTACCAAAAATCTATCACTGGATCTGATTCAAGACTATTCTTCTCTTCTTCTAATTCTTACTCCTGACTCCTGCTGTATGATGGTTTTGGCATCAATAGCCAGCCATGCTTCCTACAAAGTTAGGACTCCCAAGGCTATCGGCTATCAACCACCCAGAACCGACTAAGGCCATGGTGGGGCGGTTCATTCGTAAACTGGGAATGTAACCCGGTGTAACCTCAAGTAAGTTAGCCCTAATACATGACAAATAGCAACTTGCAGCATAATCACTGCCTAAGAAATTAGATAAACAGTAATTATTGTTATTTAGTATACATATAACCCTAAGATATATTAAGTTTTGTAACGGTTACAGCTAAACCCGTCCAAAGGTAGAGGTCTTCATTAGAATTTAAAGTGTGTCAAGTTATCAAAAAGATTAACTGACTAGAGTACCTATTTTTAGGAAATTGGGTTTAACTTGACGTAGTAATACACAGGTTCTGACTTTAAGTGGCTACTCACACTTTTTACAAAATTTCCGTCAGAATACTATTCTTCCAGTTTAGATAATTGTCATATTGTATATTCATCAGTCAGGTGAATACCCTCATAAAAAGAGAGGAGCAACCATGAAGGTATTTGAAAGTACCACTAAAAAGATTTTTTTCGCAAGCTGGGTATCGCTCCATCAAGCAGAGACCAAAAAGGCTGATGTCTCCCAGTTACAAGTTTCTCATTCTCAGTCTGGTTGGAATTTCCTTCGTCCTTTGCGAAATTGGTTGGATAACTTAAAAGTAGGCGATCGCCAATTTGCCCATCGGTTATGTAAATACATTCCGGCTCAATGTCCTTTTGAACGTGATGTCAAAGTTTTCGGTAAAACCCTGTTTCACATTCCCCCTATGTGTAAACTAAACCCTCTTTATGAAGAAGTAGTAGGTTTAAGATTTCGCGCACTGTGTTATTTAGCCGATGAATGCGGCGAGGATATTTCACAGTATTGCTGAATTAAAGTAATAAGTAAAAAATAAAGAGTCCAGAGTTAAACACTTTTTCCGTTCACTCTGGACTTTTTAGTGGGTGTAGGGGGAGAAATGCCCAATGACTAATTCTTAATTTTTGTTACTTGCCATTTTTGAATGGCATCTTGAGCATCTTCGTAAGCGGGGGTGATCTGTGGAACTAAAGCAGCAGTTTCAATGGCTGCGGTGAGTTCTCCTTGCGCGGCACGATTTTTAGCCAGGTCTAAAATTTGTTCACTCCATTGATAGATAGATTTTTGGGCGATTTCAAAGCCTGGTTGTCCTGGTGGTACTTTTTTAGCTACTTCGATCGCACGATTGTAAGTAGAGGCTTGTCCAGGTCGAATCAAAGCATTTGCAGCGTCTAAGAGAGTTTGATTACTCAGATATTGCTTGGCTTCTAATCGCCATTTTTCAATTGCTGCGAGGGCTTGAGGATAAAGTAACTCGTCTTTAGTAATTAACCCAGCAGTGGCGATCGCATTGCCGTATTCTCTCTGTTGAGCGCGGTCTGTAGCTAAATCTAAAATCATTTGATTCCAAATCTGAATATTCTCCTGTGCTTGTGGATAAAGCGGTTGGTTGGGGTTAATTTTTTTAGCCGATGCGATCGCTAACCTCAAATCACCAGGTTCTGTTTCCCTCAGAGACATTTTCTTTAACTCCGAAAGTGCTTGGCTACGCTTTTGGGAATCAGAAATAGAACTCATGGGAGCGGCCATTGGTTTTATTGTTTCCACAGCCGCAGGAACAGGAGGCAAGCTTTGGGAAAATTCAGAATTAGAAGTAGTGTTATTAACCGCTGGTGATAACTTTTTAAAGCGAAACTTGGCTTGATTACGGAGAAGAAAAGTAGTAATTAAAGCAACTATAATCATGCTGCCTCCTCCCCATAATATAAATTGTTTCCAAATGGGGGTATTGTCCTGAGTTGAAGGCCGAGCATAATCTTTAGCAGCAGCAGGAATAAACCTGCCCCCTGAGTTTAATTCTGGGGAAGTGGCCAGAATTTGATTAGTATCACCAGATGGTGTAGTAACGGATTGACCTGAAGTTTTGGAGTTGTCAATATTTGAGGGAGTTTTATTGAGGGTAGTTTCTGCCGTTTTATTTTCCGCCCACCAAGCTTTATCTGTAGTGGAATTTGTAGAGTCTTTATATGCTAAGGATGGAGCAGTTAGAGGGACAGCAAAGTTTTCTTCAGAAAAAATCAGTTGCGCTGTTTCAGCTTCATTATCTAATGTCAAAATGGGCAAAATAGCTGGCGGACTGTTGGGAATAACAGTTACAGGATTTTGGATCGGTCGCCAGTGGTGGTGACAAAGTTCTGGAGTCAGGGAACTTACATAGCTTTCTAAATCTGTTAAACTGCCACCTTGTCCAGAACGTAAAGCTTCTAATAAGGCTGCTGTAAAGAATCCGTGACCTAGTTCAGTGCTTTCATGAGAAAATTCTTCTGGTTGACAAGAAAGCATGAGAGCCATTTGTAATTCTTTGGCAATGTCAATAATTTCTTGACCAACGGGAGCATCTGCTTGTGTGCCAAAAGCGCGGTTGATATCGAAAATCAGCAATGCATTGAGTTCGGCAACTTGGAGACTTTGCATAACTTGGCGCACTTCTATGCCAGTTTCTGCTACCAAATTGGGATTACCATCTGCTGGCATTAAGTAATCTTTATCATTATGGTTGACTCCATATCCACTGAAGAAAAACCATAAATAGTCTTCTGGTTGCCAAGATGTTGCTGCTAATTCCTCCAATACAGACAGAATATTGTCTTTCGTTGGGTAAGAGGTTTTTTCTCCTATTGGTGGCGAAGTATTTGTCATGAGTAGGCAGTTTTGGGGCAAAAAACCTACTTCTGTCACCAAAAATTCCTTTAGTGCCTCAGCATCAGTTTGAGCGCAACTTAAAGGTTGAAATAATTCATATTGATTGATGCCAATAGCGATCGCCCAGTAATTTACCATCCCGCTCTTTGTCGGTTTTTGTTTGCTTGTCTAAAGTAGTGCTTATAACGTTAAGATAGCGGAAAATACTTGCATTCGATTAAAATGATGAGTCATCATTTAGGAGGGCTACAAGTTTATGAACAGGATTTACACCGCTTCACCATCATCAATCATCCCCTTTTCATTTATTGGCCAATTTGGCAGGAAAATCCGGATCATTCAGGCTGGAGTTTGGCTGTTGTTGGCGTTTCCTCTATGGTTGGCTACGGAAGCGATCGCACCACAAATTGTGCAAGCTTACACTGCTAGAGTTGATTTAGCCATTGACTCCCTACCACAAGAAAACTATGAAACGGTTTTGAGAAGAGCCGAAGCAGTCGCCAGAACTGCGGCACAACGTAGTTTTGACCAGGATATTTTAGTCACAGAAGTTTCTATCATGATCACCGTACAAAATCATGGCAGAATTGCCCCAGTTTTAACTTTAGATGTGAGTCGTTTGCAATGGAAAAAAATACCAGATCCCCAACGTTGGGCGACTTATTTCAAAACAGCGCGATCGCTACTATTATTTGAACCACAAACCATACTCCCTGATCCTGAGCCAATTACAGCAAAACCTCCAGCCACAACCACACCTCCCAGCGTTAACGTTCCCGGAGTGCAACCACCAGACCTACCACCAAAAGAGAACCGATAATTGGGCATTCATTGGGCATACAAACATCTCCAATGGTATGCCTATTAACTGTGTGGAAAAATTTTCAGTTGATTCCTGAATCAAATTTTATTGCTGATGTCAATTGATGGCTTAGAATAAAAAGGTTGTCAAGAATCACGATATCCGCTATCATGGCTGTTCCCAAGAAGAAAACATCCAAATCCAAACGAGACAAACGCCGCGCTACCTGGAGACATAAGGCTGCTGTTGAAGCTCAAAAAGCTATCTCTCTCGGCAAATCCATTTTGTCTGGACGTTCTAGATTTGTCTATCCAGCTGCTGAAGTTGAAGAAGAAGAGTCATAATCTCTCCATCAGGAAAAGCACAACCCGCGCAGTGATGGGAGTGCTTTTTCGGTGCTTTTCTCATCGCATAAACTACAAGCTGCTAGACGCTGCGCGTTATAGCTGATGTTTCCAGGAGGTAATTGATGAAATTTTTTCAGAAACCAAGTCAAGAAGAAAGTGGACGAGTTCCTCCTGGCCAACATTTAGCTAAAGGTTTTCCTGTCTTAACTTACGGTGAAGATCCCAAAGTTAGTATTGAAGCATGGGAGTTTCGCGTTTGGGGTTTAGCAAAACCTACTGTATTTAAATGGTCAGATTTTTTAGCACTACCTCAACACGAATTTACAGCTGATTTCCATTGTGTCACCCGTTGGTCAAAACTTGATGTGAAATGGACTGGGGTGAAGGTGACAGATTTTATGAGTTTGCTGGAAATAGATTCTAAAGCGGCTCATATTATGGAACATTGTTATGGTGGGTACACCACAAATATTGATTTACAAGACTTTGTAAAAGCAGAAAATTTCTTTGCTATTTCACTCTTTGGAGAACCATTACCAATAGAACATGGTGGACCCATGCGGCTAGTTGTTCCCCACCTTTATGCTTGGAAAAGTGCTAAATGGATTAATGGTTTAGAGTTTTTAGAACATGAAGAATTAGGTTTTTGGGAACGGAATGGTTATCACCGTCGCGGTGAACCTTGGGCTGAGGAAAGATATAGTAATTAAGTATCTGTTTAGGCTGGGTGTACCACATCAGACACCCTGTTTCAAACACCAATGATTTTCCTTAACAGAGATAGTTTACCTTTGTACGGGGCATAACGCCAATTAATATCGAGACGGAAAGTGTTTTTCAAAACACTTTTGTAATGGGAAAAGGTGTCGAAACTAGCTTTACCATGATAGCTACCAATCCCACTATCACCAACTCCACCAAATGGTAATGAAGAAACTGCAACTTGCATTACTGTGTCATTTATACACACACCACCTGATGAAGTTGCTTGTAGAATTCTTTGTTGTAGGTTTTTATTATCTGAAAATATATATAAGGCTAAAGGTTTAGGTTTGGAGTTAATTAAACTAATAGCTTCATCAATGTCTGTATACTCAATTATTGGCAAAATTGGCCCAAAAATTTCCTCTTCCATGACAGCATCTGCTAAGGAAATATGATCAAGTAATGTGGGAGCAATATAAAGTTCTTCGGGATTGGTTTCTCCACCAACAATAATTTCACCACATTCAAGGAATTTGGCTAATCTATCAAAGTGTTTTTTACTGATAATTCTGCCAAAATCAGGACTGGTTGCTGGGTTGTCTCCATAAAATTCTTGCAGACATTTTTTTAAACCATTGACTAAATCTGGTTTAATTTTTTTATTAACTAATAGATAATCAGGTGCAATACAAGTTTGTCCAGCGTTGATAAATTTACCCCATGTAATGCGTTTGATGGTATGTTCAAGATTGATTTCTGTATCGACTATACAAGGACTTTTACCACCTAATTCTAATGTTACTGGAGTCAGATGTTTGGCGGCTGCTTCCATGACGATTTTACCGATGGCTGTACCACCTGTAAAGAAGATATGATCAAATTTTTCTGCTAGTAATTCTTGGCTGGTTTCTACTCCTCCTTCTAAAACTGTAATGTATTCTGATGGAAAATATTTACTAATGAGTTGAGAGGCTAAATTTGAGGTGTGGGGTGCAAGTTCTGAAGGTTTGATAATGGAACAATTACCAGCTGCGATCGCACCGATTAAGGGAGATATAATTAGCTGAAATGGATAGTTCCATGGTCCAATAATTAAAACTACTCCTAGCGGTTCAGGATAAATTTTGGCTGAGTAAGGAAATAAATCCCAAGACACTTCTGCTTTTTGCGGTTTAGTCCAGTTACTAATATTTTTAATGGCATAATTTATTTCTTTAATATAAGCTATTTCTGTGGCGTAACTTTCAAATACTGGCTTGTTTAAATCTGCGGCTAAGGCTTGAATGATGGCTTCTTTATTTTCAATGATTAGCTGTTTTAGTTTTTTAAGTTGTGTTAATCGAAAGCCTACATCTTTAGTTGTGCCATTTCTAAAAAATTCACGTTGTTTATTGATAATTTCTATGTGATTTGTTGATGGAAGAGTAATCATATTTTGAACCTAAAAGTATGAGGATTTTGGAATTATATAGTAGCATGGTTTATTTCTAATTAAGAATTAGTTTTTGGTAATAAGGGCAAATGAACTATAAAAATACTGCCTTTACCTAATTCAGAATTAATGCTAATTTTACCTTGATGTGCTTCGACAATACGACGTGATAAATATAGTCCTAAGCCACTACCAGAATGGTTGTGAACTCCTTGATGAAATCGTTCAAATAAAGTTGATTGTTCTTCTGGTGGAATACCTGGACCGGTATCTTCTATTTCAATGATCAAATGATGGTTAACATTAGTTGGGTAGTTGAGACGCAGAGTGATTGAACCGGAATTTGTAAATTTGATGGCGTTACCAATGAGGTTGGTAAATAGACGATGTAATTCTAAGCGATCGCCTATAATCGTTTTGGTGTTTAAATCATCAACAAAATCCAGATTGATAGCTAGTGATTTTTCTTGGGCTAGGGGGTTTAATTCTCCAGATATTTCTTGAAGTAATTGGCTAATATTCACTGGTTGAAATGTCAGAGTTTTCCGTCCTGCTTCAAAACGATAAACTTCTAATAATGTATTTACCATAGATAGCAGGTTAGTATTACTACGTCCCATGATGCTAATCACTTCCTGCATTTGTGGTGATAATTTTCCTAAAGCACCTTGCTGTAATAGCGTCAACATCCGATCTGCGGCTACTAATGGAGTGCGTAAGTCATGGGTAAGACGAGAGACAAAATCTTGACGTTGAAGGGCAATTTCGTCACGTTCATCTATACTATATTTGAGTCGGAGGAGCGATCGCACTCTGGCTAATAATTCATCCACAGTTACGGGTTTGCGGATAAAGTCATCAGCACCTAAGTCTAATCCTTGGGCTACGTTAGGTGTATCGTGAGCAGTGATCAATAAAATGGGTATGTATTGCTGTAAATTCAGTTCGTTACGAATGTGTCTGGTGACTTCATAGCCATCCATTTCTGGCATCATTAAATCAAGTAATACCAGATCATAGGCAGAAGTTTGTAGTTGTTCTAATGCTGAAACACCATTTTCCGCAGTGCTAATTTTGTATCCTTCTCCCTCCAATATAGTTTTAACGAGAAAAATATTATCAAGAGAGTCGTCTACAACTAGGATTTTGCCGATGCGGGGAGTTTTTGAGATCATAGACTTGAAGGAGTATATGAAAAGATATTAGCAGGATTAAAAAATTTCCTGCTCGGTGTCTAAATATTTCTATTTCTCCCGTTATGCTGTTTTACAGCCTGTCTTTTGACAGAATTACCTATTTAAAGTAAATTTGCCAACTATAAAAGTTCTGATTTGGGCTTCAGAACTCATAACTCAGGACTCAGAACCTCACTTATGCTAGATTTATTGCTGATTACCATCCTGGGCTTCCTGGGGAGTTTTGGACATTGCTTTGGAATGTGTGGACCTCTAGCAGTGGCGTTTTCCCTTTACCATCAAGAAGAAACTCTAGGTTGGCAACAGCAATTAAAATTTCATACTCTGCTAAACTTAGGGCGAATGTTGAGCTATGCTCTAGTCGGTGCAGGTATTGGCGCTCTGGGTTCAGTGTTGGTTGAAGGGGGACAACTAGCGGGTATTGGTAGCGATTTACGCCGCTGGATAGCAATAATTACTGGAATTATGTTAATTTGGTTTGGTGTAGGACAAGTTAAACCAGACTTGCTACCGCATATTCCCTTATTACATCCCCTATTAAAAGGTAGTTTACATAACCGCCTGGCTGCGGGAATGATGAAGCTATCCTTACAGACAAGATGGTGGACACCAGCACTTTTGGGTATGACTTGGGGTTTAATGCCTTGTGGTTTTTTATACGCTGCTCAAATTAAAGCCGCAGCCACAGGTAATTTAGGTCATGGTGCAATTACCATGTTAGCTTTTGGGTTGGGAACTTTACCGACGATGTTAGGAGTAGGTGTTTCTACTTCTTTGATGAGTAAAGATCGCCGTAGTCAATTGTTCCGCTTGGGTGGTTGGGTGACACTGATCATTGGCGTAATTACCCTATTGCGGACTGGTGACACAATGGTAGATTACAGTGGACACGCTGCCCTAATTTGCTTAATTTTAGCGTTAATTGCTCGTCCTATCAGTAATTTTTGTCCTTCATTGCTGCGCTATCGTCGCGCTTTAGGAGTAGGTGCTTTTGTGCTATCGGTGGCACATACGATCCATAATATACAACATACTTTAGATTGGAATTTTGCTGCTTTTTGGTTCTTGCCACGAGAATTTCAATGGGGAATGAGTGCTGGTGCTGTGGCTTTGGTGTTAATGAGTCCTGCGGCTTTTACCAGTTTCGATTTTCTACAAAAGTCTTTAGGTAAGCTTTGGCGAAAAATTCACCTTTTGAGTGTTCCTGCTTTGATATTGACTACTATTCATGCGGTATTGATTGGTTCTCATTACTTGGGTGCTTTAAGATTGAATTGGGGTAATCAATTAGCAGCTTTGTTATTGGGAATTATTACTCTTGGTGTTTTGTTGGTGCGATCGCACTTTGTTTGGTCAATTTTAAAAATAGAAAAATTCTATCTTCCTGCAAAGAAGACAGGTGATAGGTAACTGATGACTGGGAAAATGTTTTTATGAATTACCTATCCCTGACGGGATTTGTAGGCTTTATTATGAATTACAAATTATTTCTAGTCTTGTTATTTACATCATTTACATTCCTGCCTATTGTTTCTGCCCACACAATCAAAATAGCAGGTGATGTTGGTGGTACTATCCACATTGAACCTAATGATAACCCCAGTGCTGGGCAACCTGCTCAAACTTGGTTCGCTCTGACTCGCAAAGGTGGTCAGGTACTGCCCCTCAAAGAGTGTAATTGTCGGTTAGCTATTTATGCCGAACCCCATACACCAGGAGAACCTGCACTGCTTGAACCTCCCTTAAAACCTGTTGATGCTGAACGGTATCAAGGCATACCAGGAGCAGAAATTACTTTTCCCAAACCAGGAGTTTATGAACTGCAATTAAGTGGTAAACCAGCAACAGCAGGTAATTTTCGACCTTTTGATTTAAAGTTTCAAGTCACCGTGGCTGCTGGTAAGGCAGTAACAGCACCACAAGTAGGAGAAAATGTGACTGAGACTAATCAAAAGCAGGGTGCGGCCATAGAGTTGGCACAGCCGATAATTATCGTGGCAATTGCGCTGTTATCTATAGGTATTGTATTATTCCTCATTCAAGCAGTGAAAAGAGATTGACAACTCCCCATTACTTAGGGCTTGCTTAATAAAGCGAAAACTTAGATACAGCAGATTGCAAATCAATGAGGTACAGAATTTAAATTGAAATCTAGACAGCAAGGGATTTTGACTCCTGACTCCTGACTCCTGACTCCTGACTCCTGACTCCTAGTCCCTAACGGAAATACTTTTTCAGCAAACCCTACTTACTTGTGTCGTTTTTGATGCCACTGCCAAGCATGAGCGACAATATCTTTAATATCTGGATAGCGGGGTTTCCAACCTAAGAGGTTTTTGGCTTTTTCACTTGTGCCAATGAGAACAGGAGAGTCACCAGGACGGCGATCGCACTCTTGTACAGGTATAGTAATTCCCGTCACTTCCTCAACAGCAACAATGACTTCTCTGACAGAAAAGCCGTTACCATTGCCTAAATTAAAAACAGCACTTTCACCATCTTTAATTAGATATTCCAACCCTAAAATATGGGCATCTGCTAAATCACTAACATGAATATAATCCCTAATGCAAGTACCATCAGGGGTGGGATAATCAGTACCAAAAATGGAAATTGATTCCCGTTTGCCTAAAGCTGTCATCAACACCAAGGGAATCAAATGAGATTCGGGATGATGATCCTCTCCCAATAAACCATTAGGATCAGCACCAGCAGCATTAAAGTAGCGGAAACGTACGGATTTTAAACCGTAAGCAACATCAAAATCAGAAAGAATCTGTTCTACCATCAACTTAGTCATCCCATAGGGATTAATGGGGTTTTGGGGATGATCTTCTGTGAGGGGAATAAATTGAGGTACTCCATAGGTAGCACAAGTAGAAGAAAAGACAAATTTTTTAATAGATGCTGCCAACATCGCTTCTAACAGAGTCAGAGTTCCTAATACGTTATTACGGTAGTATTTGTCGGGGTTTGTCACTGATTCACCTACATAAGTATAGGCAGAAAAGTGCATAACCGCTTCAATGTTGTGGGTTTGAAAGATATTGTCCAACAGAGAGCGATCTTCTATATCACCTTCAATCAGTTCCACCTGCAAAACCTGTTCTACCAGATCACGATGCCCATAAACCAGATTATCGAGGATAATTACCTGATAACCTGCTTGCACCAAAGCTAGGACTGTATGAGAACCGATATACCCTGCTCCCCCTGTTACCAAAATGGTGGGCTTTTGCGGTGGCATAATTTTTCCTTTCAACGAATTGACTAATACTAAATTAATTTAGTTTACTGGTGCTACATTACTCTTTTGGAAAATTCCAAAGAATACACTCAGGGTCAAAAAATTGCACTAAAATCACTACGACGGTAGTCTGTGTATGTGTGGTGTGAGTTATTTTTTAGTCACTGAGCAATTACAATTTGACGATAAAATAAACCCATTTACCTCGTCCCCTAGACCTGCCGCACCAGCAAATTAGAGAGTTAATCTATGTTTCAATTACTAAGCCGGGTTTTGCTGTGGCTGTTAATTGGCGTTGTTGCCTATTCTTTGTTCAAAAGATTCTACCCAACAGTCAGCTTTGTTGGGCAATTTGCTTTAGGGATTGCACTAGTCGTTTTAGCTTTGGCATTTCTGAATCCTAGTGAACCAGCGGTGGCTTCCCTATGGCGGTTTATCTCTTTTCCTCTCAAGCCTCTAGGCGCATCAGTTTTAATGTTGGTTCTTGCTGCCCAAAAAATTAAAGGTGGTGGGATAGAGAAACCGGGAGGACAATTACTAGCTTGGGCGCTGACTATTTTGCTGTTGTCCAGTACACCAGCGATCGCTTACTTTTTAGTAAGATCACCAATTGCGGCAATGGTTCCTGCTCCGACATTGATGGCTTTTAACCCGACCATTACTACCAATAACATCTCAGATGTAATGACAGATGGCATCCTACCTGTGGGAGATATGAAAATTCCTTCCTATCTACTGCAAAATCCTCAAGCTATTACTACCCGTGGGTTGCGTGTGGAAGATTTTGTACCTAATGCGGAAACCTTGCAACTCACTACCCAAGTTTGGGAAAGTTATCTTAACCAGATTTACGTTTTCTTGCGTGGACGCTCGTGATCAGGAGACAGAAGACAGGAGACAGATTCTTTTTTCCTCATCATCCCATCTCCCTCATTCTCAACATACAAATCAGATGTTTGACAGCTTTACTGGCCTGATTTAAAGCAGTCTAGTGATCGGGTAGAGTATGTTAAGAATGGCTGCTGAAATGGTTACATAACCAAACAATAACGGCAGTTAGTTGACTAGTTCAGGATGATAAAGTTGCAAACTTGCTTGAATGGCACAATCTCGACGGCTTGCTAAACTCGGTACTTACCTACGTCCCCATTGGCAGGACACTGCTTTAGGCATTATTGCTTTATTGTCTGTCAATGGGCTGGGCGTTTATATCCCTTTGCTGATTCGCTCTGGGGTGGATACACTTTCAACAACCTTTAGTTTGAATCAAGTCATACGTTATGCGGTCATAATTATCTCGCTGAGTTCCGCAATGTGGATGATGCGTATGGCTTCCCGCATCTGGATTTTTGGTGTGGGTCGTCAGGTAGAATTTGAACTCAAGCAGCGAATTTTTCAGCATTTGCTTAAACTTGAACCGGCTTATTTTGCTACCAATACTCCTGGTGATTTAATTAGTCGGGCTACTAGCGATGTGGAAAATATCAGGCGTTTGCTAGGTTTTGCGGTATTGAGTTTAGCAAATACTGTGTTTGCTTATGCTCTGACACTGCCAGTGATGCTATCAATTAGTGTGGATCTGACATTAGCTTCTCTGGCAGTTTATCCATTTATGTTCTTGTTGGTGCATTTGTTTAGCGATCGCTTACGTCAACAACAAGCCGTAGTGCAAGAACAACTTGCGGATATGAGTGGACTGATTCAAGAAGATATCAGTGGCATTTCTTTGATTAAAATTTACGCTCAAGAAGACAATGAGCGTCAAGCCTTCCAACAAAAGAATCAGGATCTATTAACAGCTAACTTAACATTGGCACGCACCCGAAATACGCTGTTTCCGCTAATTGGTGGTTTAGCGAACATCAGTTCCCTGATCATCATTTGGTTGGGAACGATGCGGATATCTTCTGGTTCTTTAGCTGTGGGTGATTTTTTGGCTTTATTAATTTATGTAGAGCGTCTAGTTTTTCCCACGGCTTTGCTAGGATTTACAATTACTGCGTATCAACGGGGTGAAGTAAGTATTGACCGACTAGAATCAATTTTGAGTGTAACTCCCAAAATTAAAGATCCACCAGATGCTATCCATTTGGTAGCTAATACAATCAAAGGGGAAGTAACAGCTAAAAATCTTAGTTACACCTACCCTGGTGCGAATATCCCAGCTTTAAATGATATTAACTTTACTATTGCTCCTGGGGAAATAGTGGCAATTGTCGGAGCTATTGGCTGTGGCAAATCTACTTTAGCTAATGCTTTACCCAGGTTGTTAGATATTGAAGCGGGGCAGTTGTTTTTGGATGGTTTGGATATTACAAAAATAGCTTTAAATGATTTACGCGGTGCGATCGCTTACGTACCTCAAGACAGCTTTTTATTCAGCACCACCATTCAGAATAATATCCGCTACGGCGACCCAATCCGCGAACAAGAAGACGTGGAAACAGTAGCTCGTCTAGCTCAAATTGAAGCAGAAATTAATACTTTTCCCCAGCAATATGAAACAATTGTTGGTGAAAGAGGAATCACTCTTTCCGGTGGACAGCGACAACGCACAGCTTTAGCTAGAGCCATGTTAATTGATGCTCCAGTTTTAATTTTAGATGATGCCCTTTCCAGCGTTGATAATCAAACAGCTACCCAAATTCTCAAAAATCTCTCTAGTGGTACACAACAGAAAACCGTGATTTTTATCACTCATCAACTTTCTGCCGCTGCGACTGCTGATAGAATTATGGTCATGGAAAAGGGTAAAATTGCCCAAATTGGTAAACATACAGAACTTGTTGAACAGCCAGGATTATATAAAAAATTGTGGAGTCAGCATCAAGTAGAAGAACTGCTTAAATAGGGTTTGCTCAAAAAATCTTTACATTAGGGCTAGGAGTCAGGAGTCAGGAATCAGGAGTCAGGAGTCAGGAGGAAGAATTAGAAGAAGAGTCTTAAATCAGATCCAGTCATAGGTTTTTGGTAGTTTCAACGCTTCTTCCTTCGCGTCCTTTGCGTCTTTGCGGTTCATTTAATCCATATTCTTTGAGTGCGAAGGGAGTAAGCAAGATCAAAAAAAGGACGAACTCAAAAGTCCGTCCTAAAATTGCCGAAGAAAACCCAAAAATTAAACCTTGGCTTCCTCCCTTACCAACTTATCCCAACCCAAATCCTTCAAATTATTATTCCTTCTTAAAGGACGAGTTACCAACTCCAAAACATCACGTGCATTACCAAAACCGTGAATCTGTGCAAAGGTAAACTCCACAGACCACTTAGTATTAATACCCCGTGCTTCTAAAGGGTTAGCATGAGCCATACCAGTAATTACCAAATCTGGTTTTAACTCATAAATACGTTGGACTTGATTGTAATTATCAGGCTTTTCTACAATCGTTGGTAAAGGAACACCCATTTCCTGACAAGTCTTCTCTAACAAAGCTAACTCAGCAGCTTGATAGCGTTTATCCATGTAAGGAATACCGATTTCTTGAACAGTCATTCCACAGCGAACTAAGAAACGTGCTAGGGAGATTTCTAATAGGTTATCACCCATGAAAAATACAGATTTACCGCGAATTAATTTCACGTATTCTTCTAAATTTTCCCAAATTTGTGCTTCTCTTTCATCTAAACCTGTGGGTGTAATTCCAAATACAGAACAGATTTTTTCTACCCATGCGCGTGTTCCATCTGGGCCAATGGGAAATGGTGCGCCAATTAATTTACATTTACGCCGACGCATTAAAGTTGTAGCAGTGCGGCTGAGGAAAGGATTGACACCAGCAACATAATACCCTTCTTCCAAAACAGGTAATTCTGTGAACCGTTTTGCAGGTAGCCAACCAGAAACTTTAATACCTTGTTTTTTCAGTTCTAAAGTTAATTGAGTGACTACAGGGTCAGGAAGAGAACCGAAGAGAATCAAAGGTGGATGATCGACATATTCTGATTCTTCTTGGGCGATATCTTCTTTTTTCTTACCGAAGTTAAGCAGCTTTTGAATGGCGTTGCGATCGCTCTTATCCGTTTCCGATACTGGAGCCTTTTCGGGACAACGATTAGCCATAGCGGCTAACACAGTGTCCTCTCCTTGGGTAAATGCGTAGTCGAGTCCGTTAGCACGGGCAACAACAATGGGAATACCAAGTTCCGCTTCTAACTTAGGTGCTAAACCTTCCAAGTCAGTTTTAATAATTTCCGTGGTACAAGTACCAATCCAGACAATTACGCTAGGATTGCGATCGCGTTTAATTTGCTCACACAATCTTTTTAATTCTTCATAATCATTCAACTGTGCGGAAATATCCCCCTCTTCCAACTCAGCCATAGCATAGCGGGGTTCAGCAAAAATCATTACCCCCATTGCATTTTGTAAAAAATAACCGCAGGTTTTTGTGCCTATTACTAAAAAGAAACTATCTTCAATTTTTTGATATAACCAAGCCACACAGCTAATAGGGCAAAAAGTATGGTAATTACCAGTTTCGCATTCAAAATTTAAAGCTGATGGTTCTTTAGCAACAGTCATTTTTATTTTCTCCCCTTGAAATTTATTCAATTAACAGTGTTCAGTTATCAGTTGCCAATCTTTTTATTGTGTACTGATAACTGTTTACTGTTAACTGATCACTGATTTAATTGTTGGGGAATAGACGTGCCATTTCTGATTCATCAAAAACCTCTGATGGCAATTCTTCCCCCAAAAGACCATTATTGTCTTCACCTTCGTGCAGAGATGTTTCATCACCCCAAACATCAGACAACACATCTCGAAATTCATTTTCATCAGGTTGACTGATATCATCAAATCCATTGGCATCAGACAGACTTAAATCACCTAATCCCGATACCTCATTCTCTGCTGTTAAATCAATAGACTCAAAAGACATCCCACTAAAATCATCTTCTGTTTCCAACGATGATTTTTCTGACTCCTCTGAGAGACTATAGTCAGATAAAGAAATATCATTGAAGCCATTTTCATTTCTTTGAGAATCACTGCCAGCCCAATTATGTTCAGTGGCATCAATTCCCATTGTGAAGTCCTGATCAATGACTTCTTCCTCAGAAACAGTGAAATCAGAAATCGAAGATGTCTCCTCGTCATCAGACACATCTGCAGGGATATCTTCAGTAACCACTTGGGAAAAACCTGAGTATCTCTCTGGTTCTCTAGTTGGACTCAATCTATTGCCAAGCAGTATATCTGGATCAAAATGCAATCCCAGCACTTCAATAAGAGTATCAGCGTCGGGATTTAATTTTGCAAAAGGAAACATCAATTGGGCTAGTTTCGGTTCTAGCGCATTGACAACTCCCAGGATGAGGTAAGAAGAGGGTCGCTTCCCGCCATCGGGGGTATAAACGGATTCTATTGCCATTTGCAAGGTAATCCAGTCGCGGTTCACTTGGAAGAACTGCAACCACTTTTGTTTAATTGAATCGGTAAAACTATCAAAGAAAGCCATAATGTCCCCCATCCTGAAGAGGTAAATTGTTTTATACAATCATCAAGTCTAATTCCTCTTCTACAATAGTGGGTTGTGGTTTACTCGGATTTAAATAAAAATCTGACAACAGAGAAAAAAGTTCACGATCAGGGGCATCGTTAGGAACAACACCTTCAGGACGAGATAAAATTTGGTCAGCGATGCTGAGGTAATAGTCGCAAACGTAGTTTAGGGAAGGATCTGACTCTGCCATCTCAAACAGAGTTTTGCCTTTAACACGGGAAACACGAATATCTTCAATTAAAGGTAATACTTCCAAAACGGGCATTGGTACGGCTTCTATATATTTCTCAATCAAATCGCGTTTAGCAGTACGATTACCGATTAACCCAGCTAGTCGTAATGGGTGGGTTCTAGCTTTCTCACGGACAGAAGCTGCAATGCGGTTAGCAGCAAATAAAGCATCAAAGCCATTATCTGTAACAATCAGGCAGTAATCAGCATAATTAAGAGGTGCGGCAAAACCACCACACACAACGTCACCTAGAACATCAAATAAAATTACATCGTACTCATCAAAGGCGTTAAGTTCTTTTAACAGTTTGACTGTTTCACCCACTACATAGCCACCACATCCTGCACCTGCTGGCGGACCACCTGCTTCAACGCAGTCAACACCACCATAGCCTTTATAAATGACATCTTCGGGCCAAACATCTTCGTAGTGATAATCCTTTTCTTGCAGGGTGTCAATAATGGTGGGAATCAGAAACCCAGTCAGTGTAAAGGTGCTGTCGTGTTTGGGGTCACAGCCAATTTGTAGGACTTTTTTACCGCGTTTGGCTAATGCAACTGAGATATTACAGCTAGTAGTAGATTTGCCAATTCCGCCTTTTCCGTAAACTGCTAGTTTCACTGTTGTTTGCCTCTTATAGTTTTTTTTTCAAACTCGCGGCTCAAACATTGGCCTTTCAACTAGCCTGAGTCAGCGATGTGTGAGGTATGTGAATGCCATTATTGTCCAAAGCTTCTGGAAAATAAAGGGGTTATAAATCTGTAAATTGACGTTAAATAGTTTAATTAAAATAAAAATAGATATTTGATCGGTAAAATTGGTTTTAAATCTCTAAAAAAGCTGGATAATTTAATTTATAGGGATTTATTAATTTTTTTCATAAAAAAAGTTACAAAATACAAAACACTAAAATCTGCTTTTGATAATGGTTTGCATAGAATTATCTGATGGTTACGAAGACTTTTTAGCAAGCAACTAGACTGCTGTTAATTGGAATCAAAATCATTGTCAGTGCATACAACGAGAATGGTATTCACTCTTTAGATAGGAGATAAATTGATAGTTTTCGGCACTTTGGTAAACAATGAGTAATTGGAGTTGATGAGCGATCCCTGAGCGCCAGCTATCATAGTTGTAAATTATTATTAAATAATCAAATATATGACTAAAGTTAATTAAAACATGACAGTGATAACTTTCATGTATAATTATAAATTTTCTGCAACAGACTGTATTTCCTGCAATGATTGCCAGCCAGCGTGCCATTGAGAGTTATCTTGTAATAATTTGGCATTGAGCCAAAAGCGAACATTAGGATCACAAGCAGCTACCATTTCTGCATATACCCATTTACCCTGATTTTTGCGGTTAACTACTTGAAAATGTCGCCAACCATCAACTTTTTGTTGTGCTGTCCACTTAGAACCGAGTAAATAAGGAAACTTTTGTTTTTTAGGCATTGGTTCTTCGATGTTGAATTTTGGATTGGTGCTATTGTTAAATCTACTGTAGGAATAATACAGCAGAATTCAGGAGTCAGGAGTAAAACTGGCTTTATGTATAGGTTTGAATATTAGATGCGTTCGCCCTGCTAACTACGCAAACTGCTGTATTTACATTCACAATTATGAATTACCATAGTTTTTCTGTTGGAGAGGGATAGTAATTACGAATTTTGTCCCCTGACCAATCGCTGAGATGCACTCTAGACTACCGTGATGTTTTTCTGAGATTATTTGATAACTAATTGATAATCCCAAACCTGTGCCTTTACCAACTGGTTTAGTCGTGAAAAATGGTTCAAATAAATGCTTTTTGTTGTCTTCTGGAATGCCATAGCCATTATCAGTAACAGCAATACAAACTTGATTATCATTAGTTATGGTAGTTTGAATAATAATTTGTGGGAATTCATATTGTTTATGGTTGTTTACAGCATCATCAATAGCATCAATAGCATTGATTAAAAGGTTCATAAATACTTGATTAAGTTGACCAGGATAACACTCAACCAAAGGTAATTCACCGTATTTTTTAATAACTTCAATAGTGGGGCGTTTATTAGTCGCTTTGAGACGATTTTGTAAAATTAGTAATGTACTTTCAATCCCCTCATGGAGATTGACTTTTTTAAATTCGGCTTCATCTAAACGAGAAAAATTACGTAAGGATAAAATAATTTCTTTTATTCTTTGGCTACCAATTTTCATAGAGTTAAGTAATTTAGGCAAGTCAGTAATCACATAATTTAAATCAATTTCCTCTGTGGCTTCAGAAATTTCTATTACTGGCTGCGGATAGTGATGTTGATAAAGCTTGATTAATCTAATTAAATCTTGAATATATTCATCCGCAGGATCAATATTGCCATAAATAAAGCTAACTGGGTTATTAATTTCGTGTGCTACACCTGCTACTAACTGTCCTAAACTAGACATTTTTTCACTTTGAACTAATTGAGTAGCTAATTTTTGTGCTTTATATTTAAGTTCTGCTTCTGAGTCTCTTAATACTTTTTCTGCTTGCTTTCGCTGTGTGATATCATGCAAAATTACAATATAATCTTGAAAATCTTGATGTGTTTGGTTAGATACAGAAACTTCAATAGTTTGAACTTGAGATTTTTTGATGATGATGTGTTCGCTGCGGGTTTCCCAATTAAATGGAATTGGGTCTATGTCTATTAGCCATTGTTGCAGATAAGTTCCTAATAAATCTGATGTATTTATTCCAAAAAAAACGGCAGTAGAGGCATTAGCTTGGCGAATAATACCTTCTTCATCAACTACTAAGATGCCATCTTGAGCAAAGTTAAATAAGTGTGCTGCGGCTGCTTGTGCTTCTGCCATAGAAACAACTTGTGGTAGACTTGTCCAACAGGCGATCGCCACCCCCACAAACACCACTATCATTAGTAGAACAACTATTAAATTTTCTGCTCCTTGATTGGCTAAGTTATTAATTTTAACACCAAATAACCAACCCACAATTACTGCACCACTGAGTAGAGAAATGAGGATAATTACTTGATAAATCACGGATTCATGGACATTAATCCAGGGACGATAATTATATCGCTGTATCCACCAATTAGGATTAAATAAGGCAAAGCGTGAATGGTGAATAAATTTATCTATAGCGATAATTCCTAACGGAACTAGCAAACCAATCAGAAAATCTTTCCAACCCCAAGCTAGTCCTCCTATTAGGAGTACAAATATTTCTAATACAAACAAAGCTGATGTGAAACGGGGAAACAAAACTTCTGGTTTAGCACCTCGTAAACAGATGCCCAAATGTACAGCCATGATGGAAATAAACCAGCCTAAATTACCAACTACAAGAATTTGGGGAACATTACCCCAAATTAAACAGGCTAGGCTAAGTATTAATGTTAGTGTTAATGCTGGTCCAAATACACCTCGACGAGATACAACTGCGAATACAGATGATAAATATTTTTCAATAGCTAGTTGATAAAGAATTCTTGGACAATTAGAAACGACTGTAGCAGATGCCAATAAACAGGAAGCAGCCAGTAAAAAAGTAACTAAAAGACCAGCATACTTTCCCCAAAAGTGTTCGGAAGAAACTAACAAGCTTAAAAAAGTACCATTGTCTGTATTTATAGATGTCCCTAATCGTGTTTCCACCCAAGAAGCACCTATATAAATCGGTATCATTAACCAAGCAGCTACGGAAAGAAACGAGAGAGTTTTTTTGGGATGTATGCTGTCAGCTACAAAAGCTGAAGCTGTTTCACAGGCATAGGTGGCGTAGCTGACGTAGAGAAACCACTTAGCCCAATTAGCAAAACTGGGTATTGTTAGCTGTTCAGGAAATAGCCCAGGACTATCGGGGGAAAACACTAACCAACCCAAACCCTGACTGGTAAATAGCAATAATAGACCGACAGCAGGGAGGACAAAAAACAAATGCAGAATACTTAAGGCGCGAGTACCGCTAAATGCCAAAATGAAGGGTAATAGTGTCAAGGCAATTGATAATAGCGGCGCTGGAAATGTCAAGTTGACAGATGCTAAGTTAACTTTAATTAAGTCTGTCAGCACGATCGCATTGACTGGCAAGACAGAAACCCAACTAAAAAAGTACCCTAAAGCTGCATAGAGAGCTAATCCAGGGTATTTTTTGAGTAACCTACAAGCGTAGTTAGGCGTTCCACCTGCTACATTCTGCCAACTTTTTCCCAGGTGTTTAACTTGATAATTCAACAACATCCCAAAACAAACAGCTGGTATCCACACAAAAATAGCTTGTGATTTAAGTTCAGCATGAATAGCTGGAATCACAGCAATCCAGAGGATATGACCAGTTAACCCAAAACCCCAAGTTTCTAACGTACTCATGGTTCGAGTTAAACGCATTCCTACAGATGGCCTGTCTGGAGAAAATGCTGAATTCAACATGACGAGTGAAGTCTGAACGGAACCTGAGTTATAGATTAAAACAAATTTGTGCAGAAGTTGTGCAGAATGGCAGTAAAAATTTAGTGATAATCATGCTTGACAAATTTGTATTCTTCAGCGGTTAAAACCGTTATTTATCCTGAACCACTATAATTATCAGCAATACTACGCAAATTAAATAAAAGCTGGGGATAGGGGTAATTAAGTCGCCAGTAGTTACATCATGAGTAAGCAGCCCCAACTGTGTCTATAGGGATGTTTTGCAAAAACGGGCGGTAATACTACTGGATAAAGACGTGAAGACCGATCCATCCGTTATCTGACATCTTTTTAAAATGGCTCTAGCAGATTATCAAAAAGCCTATGCAACCTACTAATCCTAACCAATTTACAGAAAAAGCTTGGGAAGCGATCGCCCATACTCCCGATATTGCTAAACAGTACCAGCAACAGCAGCTAGAAAGCGAACATCTCATGAAAGCACTGCTGGAACAAGATGGACTAGGTAACGCAATTTTTACTAAAGCAAATGCAAATCTGCAAAAAGTCAGGGATTACACTGATCAATTTATCTTACGTCAACCAAAAGTATCAGGAAGTAGCAGTTCTGTATATTTAGGACGCAGCTTAGATACATTATTAGACCGCGCAGATAAATATCGCCAAGAATTAAAAGATGAATATATTTCCATTGAACACATCCTGCTAGGATACGCTAAGGATGACCGTTTTGGTAAAAGTCTACTCCAAGAATTTGGCTTAGACGAAGGCAAACTAAAGAATATTATTAAACAAATTCGTGGGAGTCAAAAAGTGACAGACCAAAGCCCAGAAGGAAAATATCAATCATTAGAAAAATACGGACGTGATTTAACAGAAGCAGCACGTCTAGGTCAATTAGATCCCGTAATTGGTCGTGATGATGAAATTAGGAGAACAATTCAAATTCTTTCCCGGCGCACCAAAAATAACCCGGTATTAATTGGTGAACCTGGAGTTGGTAAAACCGCAATTGCCGAAGGTTTAGCACAGCGGATAGTTGCTGGAGATGTTCCCCAATCTCTAAAAGATAGAAAACTCATTGCTTTAGATATGGGGGCATTAATTGCCGGAGCAAAATTCCGGGGTGAATTTGAGGAACGCCTGAAAGCAGTATTAAAAGAAGTCACTGAATCTGGCGGGAATATTGTATTATTTATTGATGAAATTCATACCGTAGTTGGTGCAGGTGCAACTCAAGGCGCGATGGATGCCGGTAATTTGCTCAAACCCATGTTAGCAAGGGGTGAATTACGTTGTATTGGGGCGACAACTTTGGATGAATACCGCAAATATATAGAAAAAGATGCGGCTTTAGAAAGACGCTTCCAGCAAGTTTATGTAGGTCAGCCCAATGTCGAAGATACGATTTCGATTTTGCGTGGGTTGAAAGAAAGATATGAAGTGCATCATGGGGTAAAAATCTCTGATAGTTCCTTAGTGGCTGCGGCTACGTTATCCAGTCGTTATATTAGCGATCGCTTCCTTCCCGATAAAGCCATTGACTTAGTAGACGAAGCCGCAGCTAAATTGAAAATGGAAATTACCTCCAAACCAGAGGAACTAGATGAAATTGATCGTAAAATTATCCAATTAGAAATGGAGAAACTTTCTTTACAAAAAGAAAGTGATTTAGCTTCCCGTGAACGTTTAGAAAGACTAGAAAAAGAACTCGCTGACTTCAAAGAAGAACAAAGTATTCTCAGAATTCAATGGCAATCTGAAAAAGATATTATCACCAAAATTCAATCCATCAAAGAAGAAATTGATCGAGTGAATCTAGAAATTCAACAAGCAGAAAGAAACTATGATCTCAATCGCGCTGCTGAATTGAAATATGGTAAATTAACAGATTTACATCGGCAATTAGAAGCCGTAGAAAGCGAACTTGCTAACGCCCAAGGAACAGGTAAATCTCTATTACGAGAAGAAGTCACAGAAGCTGATATAGCCGAAATCATTTCTAAATGGACAGGAATTCCCATCAGCAAATTAGTAGAATCAGAAAAAGAAAAATTACTGCATTTAGAAGATGAACTGCACCACCGCGTCATTGGTCAAGCTGAAGCCGTAACAGCTGTAGCAGATGCAATTCAACGTTCCCGCGCTGGACTTGCAGACCCAAATCGTCCCATAGCTAGTTTTGTTTTCCTCGGACCAACAGGTGTAGGTAAAACCGAATTAGCCAAAGCTTTAGCTGCATATATGTTTGACACCGAAGAAGCTTTGGTGCGAATTGATATGTCAGAATATATGGACAAACACACCGTTTCTCGATTAATTGGCGCACCTCCAGGTTATGTTGGTTATGAAGAAGGAGGGCAATTAACAGAAGCTATTCGTCGTCGTCCTTATGCGGTAATTTTGTTTGACGAAATTGAAAAAGCACACCCCGATGTATTTAATATCTTCCTGCAAATTCTTGATGATGGTCGCGTTACCGATTCCCAAGGTCGAACGGTAGACTTTAAAAATACCATTATCATTATGACTAGTAACATCGGTTCTCAATATATTCTTGATGTCGCTGGTGATGATTCTCGGTATGATGAAATGCGTCATCGGGTGATGGAAGCAATGCGGAATAGTTTCCGTCCTGAGTTCTTAAACCGCATTGATGAAGTTATCATTTTCCACAGTTTACAGAAATCTGAATTACGCCAAATTGTGCAGTTGCAAGTAGATAGACTCAGACAAAGATTAAGTGATAAAAAAATGTCTCTGAGGCTTTCTGGTGCTGCTTTAGACTTTTTAGCAGAAGTAGGTTATGACCCTGTATTTGGTGCCAGACCATTAAAACGTGCAATTCAGCGGGAGTTAGAAACCCAAATTGCTAAAGCTATTTTACGCGGTGAATTTAACGACGGTGATACAATTTTTGTGGATGTTCAAAACGAACGTCTGGCTTTTAGTCGTTTACCAGTAGAAGTCTTTACTGCTTAAATTTGTCAGAGTATCTTACAGACCCGGTTATTCTATAGCCGGGTTCTTGACTTTGTGGGCTTTATATTTTGTAAAATAAATTTTATACACCCTGCTTTTTGTTGGCTTTTGCAGGCAATATTTAATATAGGTAAGCATTCAGGATACAGCATTGAAAATTTAGGAAGTATGGGAGTTTTTAAGTCATGATTAATAATTTATAGAAAAACTTGCTTCTCTAGAGACTGCTGGCAGAATCTATTCTGACTCCTGACTCCTGACTCCTGAATTCTTACTAATATAGAAATTCTAAAAGATATGTGAGACAATCTATGGTCTGTTTCCTACAAACATGATCTAAGTACAAATTGAATAGGAGTGCTATATATGTCTTTAGAACAAGTTGAAAATTTTTATACTATGTTGAATTCAGAACCAGTTATGTATGAACTATACTGTAACAATTGCTGTAAGCGGGGAGTATTTGATAGTTGTCATTGGGATAAAACAAAAATTGTTAATTTTGCTGCTAATCTTGGCTATGCTTTTACTGAGGCTGAATTAGAGGAATTATGGTTTGCAAGTGAACCGATTAGATTAGTTCGTAATATCAACTCCCGCTAATTCCTGACGCTTTGAATTTACCCTCATTATTTATAATATAGCCCACCGACTGGTTGATAATTTATTTTTACCAATTAGCAATTATCAATTCATCTGATTGAGACCAGCACCAAAGGTAGGGGAAAGGAAAACTATTCTCCTTTTCCCTTGAAGCTTTTCTCTTTTCCTCTAAAATAAACTGCCTTCCTGTTGTAAAAACTCCTCTTCCTCTGGAGTGGAGATCCGCCCCAATATTTGGTTACGATGAGGAAAGCGCCCAAACCGGGCAATTACTTCTTTATGCTGAAATGCATATTTAATAGCATTAGCACTTTCAGGATCATGGCTAAGTTGCTGAAATAACTTAATGCATTGACGCTGATGTTCTAAATTTTCACTGTGTTCAAAGGGCAAATAAATAAACCAGCATTGTACAGGTAATAATTCCCGGTCATAGCCTTGTGCAACTGCGTGTTGCGCTGCTGAGAGTGCTTCCCAGTCAGTTGCAAAGGCTTCCGGAGTATTGCGAAACATATTTCGGGGAAATTGATCTAGCAACAGAATCAAAGCTAGACAGGTTTCTGGTGCATTTATCCAATCGTCTAAGTATCCTTGTGCAGCTTTTTGGTAATACTCTAAAAACCGGGTTTGTATTGCCCGGTCTATATCGGGTTCTTTGCTAAACCATAGTTGTTGTGGTTTACCGTAACCTGGTTGATCAGGATGACCAAACCAAAATTCCAAAATAGCTTTTGCCTGTGACATTACTGTTATTGACTATTACAAAGCACTTGTCGCATTTTACGCATATTTGCTGGTAATTCCAAATTTATTGCTTGTTGAATAAAAATTGAGGGGATGGGGATATTCGGTGTTGCTTGGACTGTATAGGCTAATAATGTGCCGTTTCCCAGGTCTTTGAGTTCTATGTTGGCGTGAAAATCCTCAAAGCTGCCTTTTTCCATGCGAAATTGAATTTGCTGTCCTAGTACCTCAACAACGTTGAGATAAATTTCTACTTGGGCTGTAAAAAATAAAAATGCTTTTTGTGCTGCTTGATACAGACGTTTTACATCTCCTTTGACTAAAACTTCGCTTTTGGTAATGTCAGGAAAATATTGTACCCAACGAGGATAATCTGTAATTTGCTGCCATACATTTGAACGCACTAGGGGTAAATACATCCATGCGGTAACAGCACCACCCCAGATTGTATGCGATCGCGTGTGCAGCAAAATTTCACCCTGCATTAGCATCCTTTGCTTGTCTTGATTCCAAAGCATATCTATACCTTTAGTATTTGAGTTTGATATATGAAATGCAGACATAGTTATTTTAGTTACTCCTCAACAAATAGTTATCAGTAAACATTCTGCTTTTTTAGCTGCCATTTCTTTGAGATTTCCCCACCTCTAAATGCGGAAGGTTTTAGTTGGTGGTGTAAAACCCTGCAACTGATAACTAATTTCCATCATCTACCAAATCAGGGGCTGAAACTACAAACCATCGGATTTGGTAAATTTTACCGCACTCAATTCTAATTACAGTTCAATTTATAGATTTTCTGGATATGATTTAATTTAAGTTTTTTATCGTATAAAATACTTAGTTAATTAAAAGAGAAGTTTCGGATTTTACTTATTTTGCGGAATTCTTGTTTCAGTAAGTAAGTGGACGTTAAAAATTGTCGTTATGACAAAGCAAGATAAAGCTTCTCTGGTCTTTAGGTTTCACTAGCAAGCAGCGGCCCAGAATATTTGTTGATACACTATTTGAAGAAACCACAAATAATCACGGCAGTTAAAACTGCCTGAGTTGATTTTCCTCCCTGGGCTAAAGCCACAGGGCTTTCAATCTTCCAAGAGGTTTACGTGAATCAATCTTATATAAATCGTAAGTTAACCCAAATACTGGGTATTGTTTTGGGTATGGCAATAGCCTTATGGATACTCAGAGGTTTGGGGATTCTCACTTTTATTCCTGGTGGTGTGATTTGGCTATTACTGTTGGGAGCGATCGCACTAGGGGTTTTTAGTTACTTTCAACGAAGATGGTGGCGTTTCTAGTATCTGTCATCAACTCCCCGCTGTTCACAGCGAGGAGTCAGCATTATTTACCGACAACTACGGTATTTAATGTGATAAACTAAACCACGGTGGGCGAGATCAAAGGAGTCAACGGTCGCCATTCCTGAACCATTAGCGATCATTGCCGCATTCACCCGCATATTTACACTATCTCCACAGCGTGACCAGACATCACCCACCGTCACTAATTTATCTCGAACGTTGTAGTCCGTTTCACCTCTAAATGTCCTAGAAAAAACAGGGCCACGCTGACCTGCAAAAAAGTATTCTGCTCTTAGTTTCCCAGTTGTGCCGGGAGCAACATAGCCACGATAATCAGCATCGTAGAGGGAAATTTGAAAGCCTTGAGGTACTTTAATGGGAATACTCAGATTACAGCTTTTGCGTGTTTCTGCTGATTTATTACCCAGAGCGACAAATTGATCAAATAAAATACTGAGTTCTTGACCATCGGGACTAACGTTTACACTAGCAGATCCTTCAGGGCAACCATTACCACCATATTCTGCACCTACAATTTTAACTTTGTCGTTAGAAAAAGCAGGCCCAATAGAAGCCGTCATCAGTGTGGCCGCAGCCAGAGAAACTTGTACAAACTTGATAGATGTATTCTTGAAATTTTGATGATTCATAACCAATGTGTCTTGACTATTGTCAGTGGTGTTAAGTTCCAAACTTTCAAACTAAAGTTGTTGCCATCACAACCTTATGAATATTCAAGACTAAGATTCAGGTGAATTTGATTCCCTCAAAACTAAATTAGTAAACAAACTTAACCTTTTTCTAATAACCCATATTCTGCATTCTCAATTGTTATATTCTCATGAAATGACTACTATATTTAGTACATAAAAACTACAAAAAACCAGATTTCAGGAAGGATAAATGAAAAAAAATCTTATTAATTTGGCATGAAGAACTCAATAGTGTTTCATCTCTAAATAATCTAAAACCAATCTCAGCAAAGACTTGATCATAAACAGAACCTAAAAAAAGAGATTTTCAATCTACAGAAAAAGGTGAAAATATTTATTCCTATCAAACTATAATTAATAAGAAAACATACATTTTTGGAATAATCATGTTTTAAACTTTTTCAACTAATTATTGAGGTGCATAAAAATGACCAAATATATATGTACAACCTGCGGCTATGTATATGACCCGGAAGTAGGCGACCCTGATGGTGGTATAGAACCAGGAACAGCCTTTGAAGATATCCCAGATGACTGGGCTAGTAACTGAATCAAAATATCTATCTAAATCTACTCATATCTGATTAAATAAGAAACTATCATGACGAGATGAGTAAGTTTAATGGTTCATTTGTGACATCAATAAAAATTTCTGGCTGAATACCTAGCTGATAAGGAGATTACAATGGTTAAACAGACATAAATTGATTGGTTCAAGTAATTGGAAAAAAGCCCAAATAAAAATAGCTAGGTTACATAGAAAGATAGCCAATATCAGAAAAGATACATTACATAAATTAACTACACTATTAACCAAAAACCACGGTGTGATAGTAATAGAGGATTTGAATGTATCAGGGATGTTAGCTAATCATAAACTAGCCAAGGCAATTTCTGATATGGGGTTTTATGAGTTTAGAAGACAATTAGAGTACAAATGTCAACTGTACGGTTCAAAATTAGTTATTGTTGATAGATGGTTTCCTAGTTCTAAAACCTGCTCTGATTGTGGTGTAAAAAAAGAAATTCTCTCATTAAGTGAAAGAGTGTTTAAGTGTGATAGCTGTGGGTTTGAATGTGACAGGGATTTAAACGCAGCTATTAATCTTTCAAAAGCTGTCAGTTAGGCAGTGTTAGCCTGTGGACTGAGTAGTGCCGACACTTTCAGGGTGAAACAGGAAGTAAACGACACTCAAAAATCAGCCTGTCAGTAGATAGGTAGACTTGAGTAGGTTTTATATAGCGGTGTGTCCAGTTTGTGGTGCAGTCAAAGCAGATTTTGAAATAATAGAAGATTTAGAAATAACCGCTAACAAATTGACATCCTCCCCACCTTACTTCGTTGAGGGGAGGGGCATTCGGTGGCTTATGGTAAAGTAGGTGTTATTGAAAGATTGTTGAAGTTGTTACCGTTGCAAATTGTAGTTATTGGTGGTGGTGCTGCTGGTTTCTTTGGTGCGATCGCTTGTGCCGAAGCTAATCCTCAAGCCCAAGTTACTTTGATTGAAGCTAGTCGTCAACCACTGGCGAAAGTCCTTATTTCTGGTGGAGGACGTTGTAACGTCACTCACGCTTGTTTTTCTGCTGAAGAGTTAGTCCTCAATTATCCCAGGGGTGGTAAAGCCTTGCGGGGTGCTTTTACTCGTTTTCAACCCTTAGACACCGTAGCGTGGTTTGCTGCTCATGGTGTAAATTTGAAAACTGAAGCTGATGGGCGAATGTTTCCCATTACAGATCGTTCAGAAACCATTGCTGAATGTCTGATTAAAGCTGCATTTACAGCTGGGCTAAAACTTAATATTGGTACACCTGTAATTTCTGTGCAGCGACAGAATGAGGGCTTTGAAATTATCTTCAAATCGGGAGAAACTCAATACTGCGATCGCCTACTTTTAGCTACAGGTAGTAGCGTGATGGGTTACAAAATCGCTAAAGAATTAGGTCATCATCTGGAAACGCCTGTTCCTTCACTGTTTACGTTCAACATTGCTGACCCTGCGTTTCGAGCATTAGCAGGAATTAGTGTTAATCCTGTCAATCTGCGTTTATCAGTTGCAGGTAAAACCGTTTTACAACAAACAGGCCCTTTACTAATTACCCATTGGGGTGTCAGTGGCCCAGCAGTTCTCAAACTTTCCGCTTGGGGCGCAAGAATTCTCCATGATACCCGCTATCAAGGAAAATTATATATTAATTGGTTGCCGAATTTGTCACAAGAACAAGTTAAGCAAAGGCTGTTAGGTATAAAAGAAGAATGGGGGAAAAAAGCGATCGCTCTCCATCGTGGTGTTGACTTACCTCATCGTCTGTGGCAATACATTATCAGTCGCATTAATATCACCGCTGAAGACCGTTGGGCGGAAATGTCCAGCAAAACTTTAAATCAGCTAGTTCAAGAAATTTCTCATGGAGAATATTTAATTAGCGGTAAAGGAGCCTTCAAGGAAGAATTTGTTACCTGTGGTGGGGTTAGCCTCAAAGAAGTTAACTTTAAAACCATGGAAAGTAAGCTGATTCCTGGTTTACATTTTGCTGGTGAAATTTTGGATATTGATGGTATAACCGGTGGCTTTAATTTTCAAAGTGCTTGGACAACCGCTTATTTAGCTGGTCAAAGCATGGGAAGTATTGAGTAATTGAGAAGATTGTGGGAAAAGAAAAGTATTGGGAAATGCAGTAATGACAAAAGGAAAAATTCTGATATTTTGGACACAACCCTTTTGATCAATTCTGAATATTTAATTATGAAATTCAGCGAAATCGCTAGTAAATTAACCGACACTATTAAAGCTCACAGTCTCACCGCTAACCCAGAACAAGATCCAGAAATTACTGGAGTTGCAGCCATAGATGAAGCTATAGAAGGTACTATCAGCTATGTTGAAGGGGGAAAATTTGCCTCTTTTATCAATTCCACAAATGCCACTGCTTTAATTTTACCTCTGGATGAGAAACTACACACTCAAGCCACAGAAAAGGGAATAGCCTGGTTAGCAACGACCGAACCAAGATTATTATTTGCTCAAGCGATCGCTCTTTTTTATCAACCATATCGACCCAGTGCAGAAATTCACCCTAGCGCCGTGATTCACCCCACCGCTAAAATCGGGGATGATGTTTATATTGGCGCTCATGTCGTCATTCAACCAGGGGTAGAAATTGGTAACAGTACAATTATCCATCCCAATGTAGTAATTTATCCAGAAGCCAAAATTGGCGATCGCACCATCTTACACGCTAACTGCACCATTCACGAACGAACCATCATCGGTGCAGACTGCGTAATTCATAGCGGTGCTGTCATCGGTGCAGAGGGTTTTGGCTTCGTACCCACCCGCACAGGTTGGTTAAAAATGGAACAATCTGGCTGCACAGTCTTAGAAGATGGAGTAGAAGTTGGTTGTAATACAGCCATAGACCGTCCCGCAGTGGGAGAAACCAGAGTCGGACGTAATACTAAAATAGATAACTTAGTACAAATTGGTCATGGTTGCCAAATTGGTGCTGGTTGTGCGATCGCCGGTCAAGCAGGTATGGCCGGAGGAGTAAAAGTTGGAAACCGAGTCATTTTAGCCGGACAAACAGGAATAGCCAATCAAGTCAAAATTGGAGATGGTGCGATCGCATCTGCTCAAGCCGGCATTCACAGCAATGTCGCACCAGGGGAAATAGTTTCAGGCTCTCCAGCAATGCCACACAAACTATATCTCAAAGTATCTGCTATCTATAGCCGCATTCCAGACATATATCAATCTGTCAAACAATTACAACGTCAACTAGGACAAAAATAAGAATTAACTACCTCTAGCTTCACCTCAGCTAGAGGTTAGAAGATCAATTTATCTTTCTTAACTATGTTGCAAAAACTCAACTTTAGGTATTAAAGGATCATTCACCATTCCCACACCAGCAAAACCCCAACGTTTCAACAAACTTCCCACCTGTGTACCAGGAATAGATTCTACAGTCAAACGATTTGCTAAATCACCAGCATGAGTATTCAAATAACTCAGAGCATCAAAATCTTCTTTAAACAATAATAAGTATCCTGATTTATCATTATCAACTCGTGCGGTGAGATACTTACCATCTGTTCTTGACCGAATAATATAATAAACTTCAGAAAGCATAGGATTGACAATTGGTAATTGGTAATTAATTGGTAATTGGTAAATAAATCTCCCCTGCTCCTCTGTACCTCTGCTCCTCTGCACCCCTGCACCCCTGCTCCCTATTTTCTAACTAATTTAAATCCTCTAATTTAATTCTTGGATCAGCAGCTTTTAACATCAAGTCAGCAATTAAATTACCAATAATCAATAAAACCGCACTCATCACCAAACTAGCCATTACTAAATATTGGTCTTTTGCTAATACAGCCTGTAAAGTCAACTTTCCTAAACCCGGCCAGTTGAAGAAATTTTCTGTAATAAACGCACCACTTAATAAACCTGCTAACTCAAAACCCAATAAAGTGATTAAAGGATTGATAGCATTTCGCAAAGCATGAACATAAATCACCCGGTCTTCTGGAAGTCCTTTAGCGCGGGCAGTTTGAATATAATCTTGGCGTAAAACATCCAATAATTGACCACGCATTATCCGTTGTAAACCAGCAAAGCTGGTAATACTTAAAGCAATTAAAGGTAAGATCATGTGCCAAACAATATCTAACATTTTACCCAGCCAATTTAGTTCAGCATGATCAATGCTAGTCATATTACCCACCGGAAACAGTGGGGTAGTAATTTGGGCTAAAAATAACAAAAATAAGGCACTAATAAAACTGGGAAAACCTTGTCCTGCATAGCTAAACACCTGTAAAATCTTGTCAGTAAGGCGATTTTGTTTAACAGCAGCGAGAATACCTAAAGGAATGGCGATCGCCCATGTTGTAATTAAAGAAGCGATCGCTAACAACAACGTCGCTGGTACTCGTTCCCACAACAATGAAGATACAGAACGTTGATAAACAAAACTTGTACCAAAATCACCTCTAGTAATAATTTGCCGCAACCACAACCAAAACTGTTCCGGCCAAGACTTATCTAAACCAAATTGTCGCCGTATTTCCTCAATTCGTTCCGGCGAAATTTTCGGGTTTTGTCGCAGAGTATCTACATAATCCCCCGGAGACAATTTCATGATAAAAAACGACAAAGCCGATGCTAGGAAAATCGTCAATAGCGCCTGCAATAATCGTTTGATCACATAAATAAAAGTCTCATCAGTGACTAGCTTAATTAGCCAATCTCGACCTGTCTCCAAGGAAATTTTTGTATTTGTCATTAGTCAGTTATCAGTTATCGCTGTTCACTGTTCACTATTATCTATTCTCTTTTACACTGTCACCTGTTACCTGTCACCTGTCACCTATTCCTAATATTCCACCAAAGAAATTATCGGTACATCCGGCAGATATTTCCGCCCTTGCAAATCCCGCAGTTCGATAATAAACCCAAATCCCACAAGTTCGCAGCCAATCTGCTGCACCAATTTAGCCGTAGCACTTGCAGTTCCACCAGTAGCAATCAAATCATCGACAATCAGAACCTTGCTACCTGGACTTAAAGCATCCTGATGTACTTCTAAGCTATCTGTACCATACTCTAGTTCATAATCAATACGATGAACTGCTGCTGGTAGTTTTCCTTTTTTGCGAACAGGAATAAAACCAGAACCCAATTTATAAGCCAGAGGTGCGCCAAAAATAAACCCCCGTGATTCCATACCCACAATGCAATCAGCCTGTATTTCCAATTCAATACATTTTTGTGCTAAAAAGTCAATCGTATAACGCAAACCATCTGGATCACGTAGTAGGGTAGTAATATCGCGAAATAAAATTCCAGGCTTAGGAAAATCTGGTATGTCACGAATCAGAGATTTTAAATCCATATTGGTCAGTAGATAGGGAATAGGGAATAGGGAATAGGGAATAGGGCGCAAAAGATAAGAGGCAAAATAAATCTTTCTCAGTCACCAGTCACCGATCCCCAATACCCTGGAAAATCGTACACTATAATGTCATGTCATGAAGATTATTGCTCTATGTTTCGTCAATCATTGACAATCACCAAGAATTTAACCCAAGCTAGAGAGGCATCTTCACTATTAACATAGGTAGGTAAATAGGTAAAATAAGGCCTTAAAAGTTCCATGACAGTACAGGGAAATCTTTGAATAACAAGAGTAAATATTGTATATATTAGGATGCTCGTACTACCAGAAGCCTAATTTCTGGTTTGGCTATCTATCTTAAAATTCCTTTCACTCAGTTTGTTGGAATAGCACAAGGTATTTTATAGAATGAATGTTTCCGCAAGTTTAACCCCGTTCGATTCTCCAACCCATGAAGCTATGCCCATGATTCTGGACACTTTACCAGATCCAGCGATCGCCGGACAGGGATGCCCACGTAGAACCACATTGCAAATTGACCTCATGTTACTGGCAATTGAAGCCTTAGAACTTGGTGGTTCTGAAGCTATTCTTGCTTTTGCCCAAGAATTAGACCTGACAAAAATTATTAAAAATCGGGTCAACTTATGGAGAATGCGCGCTTCTAACCCCTTGCGACGAGCGCATAGCCGCAGACCCTTAAGTGTCCTTGAAGCCAAAGCTTTAGTAGTAATTGCCTGTTACATAGCACGGCGTTTAACAGTTGTCATCCGTCAGATGCTGGGAATATATCAGCAATTGTCAGAAAAGCAAATTCCACTAGAACAAAATTTGCGTCTAGCTAACTACCTAGAAAGATTTAGAACGCATTTTAAAAGTCGGATGAATTCCAGACGTTCTGTTTTACTTACATTAAACTCTGACGAAAAATTAGATGAACTAGCTATAGATTTATTAGCAAAATTACTATTCTGCACTGGTACAGCTGGAATGCAGCGTTTCTGGATTTCTCTTTTTGACGGTGAAGTAGAATGAATATTCAACGTAAGTACAGTTTACCTAATTGCACGCTGCTCTTAGAAGGTTTAAGTGATGTCACCATATCCACCCACTTTCAAGAACTGCGGCCAGAACTATCGATCTTGGTTAATGCAGAATGCTATTTATCTAGTTATAGTCAGCCCATAGCCGGAGGGCGGGAATTTTTTGAAAGCTTAGTCAGAGCAGTAAGCGCCTATGCTCAGGAATTTTTAAGCAATGTACCCAATCCGCAAGCACACAACCGGGAGTCAGAATTAGTAGAATTACAAAAAATTGACACCAACCACCATAAATTGATTGTGCATTCCGAAATTCCCACCGGGGGTTTAGAATCTCAACCATCAAATGAAGCCAAACAGCCCACCATTCAAGTTGATTTGAATACTGTACAGCTGTTTGATTTAGTTGAAGCGGTAGATCAATTTTTTGCTGATACCCAAACATTACCAGAGTTATCACTGGAACTACAACCCGTCACCAGACGCTATGGTAGTTCTAGTCAAGGTGTTTTCAAACAAGTAGTACCTGCCAGTGTGGGCATCTCCAGTTTAGCTGTTGCGGCGATCGCTTTTAGCTTAATTCCTCCTCCCAAAGTACGTCCACCAGAACCTAAATCAGAGGAACAGACTAGCACAACAATACCCACAGCCTCACCAGTACCAACCATTGAAGCCGCATCCACAGCCTCACCAACACCAACCACATCAGCCTCACCAACAGCCTCAGCTACACCAACCACATCAGCCTCAGCTACACCGATAATTACAGATTTAGAAGCACTAGTAAATTCAGTTCCCGAAATTACTGACCCTTCCCAGCTACGAGCATTAAATCGCCAAGTTTATAACCAAATTCATCCAGTTTGGAGTAATCGTTCAGAATTTAAAGAAGATTTAATCTATCGTTTGGGTGTGGCTGCTGATGGTAGTATTATCGGTTACAAAGCTGTGAACAAAGGTTCTAATGAAGCAGTAGACAAAACTCCACTGCCGAAATTACTATACAATCCTGCTACCCGCAATATTACCAACGAACCGATCGCTCAATTCCGAGTAGTATTTACTAAACTAGGTGTATTGGAAGTCAGTCCTTGGCGAGGATATGTCAAAACACCACAAGTAATCGGTGAAAAAATCACAGACTCCAGTACAGTTAAAGATTTAAACCAAAAACTCTATAACACAATCCGCCAAAACTGGAGTGCTACACCAACTTTTTCCAAAGACTTGAAATATCGTGTAGCAGTAAACAAAGGTGGTGTCATCGCTGATTATGAACCACTCAACCAAGTAGCGTTTGACTTCTTCCGAGAAACACCTTTACCACAGATGTTTCAATCAGTGTACGGTTCAAACCTAGCTGCTCCTAACAACAAAGAAGCACTCGCCCACTTCCAAGTAATCTTTAAGCCTAACGGTACACTGGAAGTCAAACCTTGGGAGGGATACAGGTAAAGTCAAAAGTCAAAAGTCAAAAGTCAAAATTATAAAACTAATGACTAATGACTAATCACCAATTTATTTGGTGATTTTCCGCATATAATTTCCCCATAACTGGGCGGCTTGGGCGCTGCTACCAGATGTGGGGGAATTATTGTCATTTCCTAACCAAATACCAGTTACAAGTTGCTGACTGGGAATAAAACCAATAAACCACAAGTCAACGTTTTTATCAGTTGTACCAGTTTTACCCGCTTCTTCTCCTAGTCCAATAGATGCGCTACGACCAGTACCCCTGGAAACGACACCCTGCATTAAACCAATCATTTTATCGGCTACATCTGTCTTCAGAACTCGTTTATTACCATCTGGATCTTGGTCAAAAGAGTAGATGACACGGCAGGTTTTTAAATCCTTACGATCTTCACAATCACTACTATCTAAAATCCTGCTAATAGCATGGGGTGGATTCCATACTCCACGATTACCAATAGCGCCAAAAGCACCAGTCATTTCTAAAACATTGACTACACTTTGACCCAGAACTAAACCAGGAACGGGATCAAGTGAAGATTTGACCCCCAAACGCTGCGCCATTTCCACTACTTTATTTAGTCCCACGTCTTTGGCAACTCTTAAAGCAATGGGGTTTTCTGAAAGTGCTAAACCTGTGGCTATATCTAAACTCCCACCACTTCCAGACCGACAGGGTTTGTATGTAAAACCTTGCCAAGTTAAAGGAGCGCAAGAATAACTTCTGGATGATGATATCCCTTGTTCAAGTGCAGCGGTGTAAGCAAAAATTTTGAAGGTTGAACCTGGTTGTCTTTGGGCTTGAACAGCACGATTGAATTGGCTTTTTTTGTAATCAGTTCCCCCTACCATTGCTAAGATGCTTCCAGTTCTGGAGTCTAAGGTAACAAGAGACCCTTGGGAAAACCGAAAGCTTGAACCAGAGTTAGCAACTGAATTTCGCAGTGATGATTCTGCTTGAGCTTGAATGGCTGGATCTAACTGAGTTTCAATTATGTAGTTACCTTCTCTTGCTGCTCCTTCTCCTAAAATTGATTCCAGTTCTTGAAAGACGTAATTATAAAAGTAAGGGGCGATCGTGTTGGCTTGCCTTTCGCAAACTTTAGGACTAACTTGAACGGTGGAACGTCTGGCTCGGTTGGCATCTTCGGTGCTGATTTTGCCCATTTCCAACATCCGCTTAACAACACGATTGCGGTAATCGGCTGCTCCCAGTTTTTTGGGTCCATCTCCACAAAAATCGAAGGCGTTGGGAGCCGGTAAAATTCCTACTAAGGTTGCTGCTTCGGCAAGAGTTAATTCTTTGGCGGATTTATCAAAGTAATATTTAGCGGCATCCTCAAAGCCAGAAGTATCTCCCCCTAAAAATACTCGATTTAAGTAGGTCAGCAAAATATCATCTTTGCTATAAAAGGTTTCTAACTTCAATGAAACAACGGCTTCGCGGACTTTCCTCCCCAAGGAATCTTGTCTACCTACATATTCGCGGAATAAACTGCGGGCAACTTGCTGAGTAACTGTACTAGCTCCTTGCTGTACGTCACCTGTGCGGCTATTAATTAATACGGCTCGTAAAATTCCTAATGGGTCAACCCCAAAGTGCCAGTAATAACGACTGTCTTCTGAAGCGACTACAGCCACAGGTAGGTAGGGTCCAAAATCTGATAATTGTTTGAGGTCTACGTGAGCAATATTTCGGGGTTCTCGCAGGGGAGTAGAACCATCACGGGCGTAAACGACTACAGGGGCGCGTGTGGCTGTCGGGAGAGGTCTGACAGCAAATTTCGTCCATTCCAGCCCAATTGCTAGGGCTAATAAGGCGCTGACACCGCCAACACCATAAAGTCCCCATGTTGCTGCTTTGATGTACCAGGCGGGAGGATCGACGTATTGCAATCGAACAGAAGCAGCTAGTTCTGGGGGTCCTAAGGTGAAAACATCACCATGACGTAGTTCTAGGGAAGTGACTCGTCGCTTGCCTAGATAAATGCCGTTGGTGGAATTTTCATCTTTGATGGTGAAAGTGGGAGTCAGTTGGCTGGAATCCCGCGACAAGGATAGGTGAATTTGGCTGACAACAGGGTTACGGACGACGATATCGCTGGATTTGGAACTACGCCCCAGTATATAGCGATCGCCCAATAAGGGATATATTTCCGCTTTGTCCGCCCCCGCATCTTGCACCCAGAGTTCCGGTACTTTGGCATTGGGCTTGAGCGCCAGTTTGGAAAAATCAACCCTAGCTTGAATCGTGTTTACTGCTTGTGTCAGTTGACCAAGTAACGTTTGTGGCTTTTGAGGCGGTTGGGGGGAACTCATCGGCTATATCACATCACAGCTGTTAGTTAAGACAAAATCTCGCGGATCGTAATTTTAATGCTAGTCTGACACCATTTTACTCACAAGCCAAAAATAAATTCTTTGTACTGAATTTTTATAGTCATTGCTTATACAATAGTATATTTAATACTTAAATTTAATTTGTGATCTAGGACACCTATTCATAAGTACAAAAAATTATTATTAATCTCATCAAATGCTGATTTTCTTGAATATCTAAATAGTCATACAAGTTTAACTTCTATATTTACTTTTGTATTGTTCAAAACAATTCTCAACTTTACAAAAGATTTAAATATTACAACCACCAAATTTCCATACTACTAAACAAAAAATTTTACATCTACATTTAGGCAGATTTTGTCTAATAAATAGTTTGATTTAATTAGCGAAGTGTTCCGTTGACCTTGAGGTTAATTTCAGAATGAAGGGAAAATCTCTGACCCTGATTGGTACAGTCATGACTTTGGCACTTACCACCAATGTTGCTATGGCTGAATCTAGTAAATCCCTACTCTCCGAATCGAGTGACTCATCTATTGGTTCACCAACGGAAATTAAAATGTCCCCTGAAGGGATGGAAATTCTCTGCAACCATTTCCCCCTTAATTCCCGTTGTCCAGGAGGCATACCGCTTGATGCTAGGATTGGTACTGTCCCTGCATCTCCTGCATCTGTAGAAACTACTCCTGTAGAAAGTTCTACTACTCCTAGCACTACAACAGATCCAGCAGCGTCATCTCCTGTTCCTGAGAATTCCAGCCAGTCAACACCACTACCAGAAGCTCCTTCTTCTGTTGAACCTGGTAATTCAGATAAAACTACCACTGAAAAAGGTACAAATTCTTCTGAGCAAGTTCCCGCAACTATATTACCACAAACTTCTCCGTCTGGTACTTAACTGTGATATCTAGTCCGGTTAAATACTTACAGCAGGGAGCAGGTAATAAGTTATGGGAAATGGGGTTGAAAATCTTTTGGTATATGGCTTTGTTTTTCAATTTTACAACTCTGACAACCTGGAATCTACTGTAAAAATATAAGTTTGGACTGGTAATTGATAATTGGTAATTGGTGAAACTAATTACTAACTAGACCAAATTTAGGGTGAGAAATTAGCCGGACTTGATATTAGTTGTTTACAGTAGCATGAAGCTTAACAGCAGTCAGCATGAATACTACGTTGACAGTTAATTAACAGATTATCAAAACATTACCACTAACATCTTCTCTATCATTGAATCAATGGATTTTTGTATTGCAAGAATACCTTTGTTTCAGTGATAGAGATTTTAAATTTTTGGCATTACTTGAAGAGGCAGGAGGCAGGAGGCAGGAGGCAGGAGTCAGGAGTATGGCTAACGTCACGCTATGCCTACGGTACACTACGTGAACGCTATCAGGAGTCAGGAGTTCAGGAGTCAGAAGAACGAAGAACGAATTAATTTTTACCCTGCTCCTCTGCTCCCCTGCTCCCCTGCTCCCCTGCTCCCCTGCTCCCCTGCTCCCTCATCTTCCCTAAACCCTACAACCCTTTTATCATCTATAGCTAGAAGAAGTTGGCGTTTTTGGGAAGGAAGCAATTAACAGACAAAAAATACCAATACTAATAAAAGAATCAGCCATATTAAATACAGCAAAGTTAATTAGGCGAAAATCGAGAAAATCAACCACATAGCCTAAGAAAAATCTATCAATACCATTACCCATAGCTCCACTTAAAATCAAACCATAACCTAACTGCTCCCACAAGTTTAAAACAGGACCAAAGGATGCGATCGCTATTAACACTAAACTTACACCCAAGGATAACCAGCGCAACCACTCTACTTTTCCACTTAATAAACTAAAAGCTGCTCCAGTGTTTGTAACATAGGTAAAGTGAAATATTCCTGGTAATAGTGGGAGTGTCTGTCCCAAAACAAAGGTTTTCACTACCCAATATTTTGTTAATTGGTCTATCACAAAAGCGACACAGGCAACAATCCAAAAGAGGCGATTTTTTAAACGCATGGTAAGTTAGTCAATTAGTCATTAGTCATTAGTCATTAGTCATTGGTCGTTTGACAACTAACATCTGACGATTGACTAATAAAACATTATATGTCGTAGTACATAAGCTACTATAGTGACAGCACAAACTACAACTAGTTGTCCTGGTAATGACAACCAGGAATATTTAACAATAGCTTGGATTAAAGGTAGATTTTCTCCAACTCTCCAAGGGAAAAGATAACTGATCATCAAGTAAGCTATGCCACAGATGTGTACGGTGAACAAGCCGCATAAACAGCTAAAAGCTAGAGTTTCTATACGAGGTCTAGCTTTAAAGGCAAAATAGCCACAAATCCAAGCTCCCGGAATAAAGCCGAGCAAATAGCCAAACTGAGATAGCTTAACATAACCTATACCACCTCCTTCGGCAAATACAGGTAATAATGTTAATCCCATGACTAAATAAGCAATTTGGGAAAGCGCACCAGCATTTTTGCCTCCTAAACAACCCACCAACAGCACCGCACCGATTTGATAACTAACACCTAATGAAAAGGTTTTAATTCCTTGCTGACTCCAATTCCAAGGTAAGGTAGTGCCATAGGCTTCTAGGAACGTGCCACCCATTGTTAGGAGTAAGCCAATCATGGACCATAGTAATTGATTGGAAGCAGCAAACATTTATTAGGCAATAGGGAAAAGGCCAAAGGAAACACCAACCAGTATAAGCTAAGGATGAAAAATGAAAAGTCAGGTTTGAGAGATGCTTGTTTGTATCGGTTATGGAGGCAATTAGCTTAGAATCTATGGACAATAATTTCTTCATGCTACAAGCTCCTGGATTTATCCTTGGCATCAATCCGAAATCCGAAATCCGGAACAACCTATGGTTAAGGTGGAGATTTTACTACGTTCTGTCCTCAATTTTCAATAAATAACAAAAAGATATTTTTAATCCTGTTTTCTGCTGGGTTTTTCAGTCAACATGACATAAATTTTTATGGTTTGTGAGTAATAATACGTAATTTTTGGCTTGTTAACCTTTTGTTTACCTGAGATTAAACATTTAGAGGTATGTTAGAGGCGCTCATCTGGCAATCTACAAAATTTGGACAGCAATGCTATTACGTAATATTTCAGTTAACAATAGTCGCATAAAAAATTCAATTGCCGTATTAGCACTGACTCTAGGTTTAGCTGCTTGTGGTGGTGGTTCAAACCCTGACAATGCTGCTACAAATGAAACTACAGGAACGGCTCAAAATACTACTGCTTCTAGCCCTGCTAAATTAGACTTGGGTGGAAATGTTACCTTAACTGGTGCTGGTGCATCTTTTCCTGCACCACTTTACCAAACTTGGTTTACTGAGTTGAACAAAAAGTATCCAAGTTTGCAAGTTAATTATCAATCAGTTGGTAGCGGTGCTGGAGTTGAGCAATTTACTAAAGGTACTGTGGATTTTGGTGCTAGTGATGTGGCAATGAAGGATGAAGAAATTGCCAAAATCCCACCAGATAAGGGTGTACTTCTACTGCCTGTAACTGCTGGTAGCATTGTTCTAGCATACAACTTGCCGGATGTTCCTGATCTGAAACTACCACGAGCTGTTTATGTTGATATTCTACTGGGTAAAATTAAATCTTGGAATGATCCGGCGATCGCAAAAGCTAACCCTGAAGCAAAGTTACCAAATCTGCCGATAGCCGTTGTGTATCGCGCTGATGGTAGTGGTACTACAGGTGTATTTACAAAACATCTCAGCGCCATTAGTCCAGAATGGAAAACAAAAGTTGGTGATGGCAAAAGTGTAAAATGGCCAGTGGGAGTAGGTGGTAAGGGTAATGAAGGTGTGACTGCCCAAATCCAACAAACTCAAGGTGCAATTGGGTACATAGAATATGGCTACGCTAAACAAAGCACCTTGAAGATAGCTGCTTTGGAAAATAAGAGTGGTAAGTTTATTACCGCAAATGAAGAATCAGCATCTAAAACTTTAGAGGCTGTAACCTTACCAGAAAATCTCCGCGCTTTCATTTCCGATCCAGAAGGTGCAGATTCTTACCCTGTTGTAACGTATACTTGGATTCTAGCCCATAAAAAATATCCTGATGCAGCAAAAGCAAAAGCTATGGAAGCAGCTATCGAGTATGCTTTAACTGATGGTCAAAAGCTCGCTGGTGAATTAGGCTATGTTCCTCTACCAGCAAATGTGATTACTAAGGTGGCTTCAGCTGCTGACCAAATCAGCCCTGATTATAAAATTGCTGTTGGTGGTGCTACTAGTGCGAGTAAGTAATCTCACAGTGGTATTTGGCTGCAAAATTTAAATATTAGGTTATCCACATTTCTGAATTAATCAGTTGGGAACCCTGATTAATGTATCAGAAGCAAAAAACGCAGCAGTAAGAATTTCAGTAAGTCTGGTTCCCGCTTCTATTTTTCTGATTTGATTTTTACAGTCAGCATTCATGACCACCAATTTTCAGAATCTGCCTTCAGCAATTAAAAAACGCTCTGAACTTGACAAATCTCTAGATCGGAGCTTCATTTGGTTAACACGGATTTTTGCTCTTGCGATCGCTGGTACTCTATTATGGATTGCTTTACAAGTGGCTATTGGCGCTTGGCCTGCTATCCAAGAATTTGGTGTGAGCTTTTTAGTTAAAAGCAGTTGGAATCCTGTTAACAATGAATATGGAGTATTGCCAGCAGTATATGGAACTATAATCAGTTCCTTTATTGGATTGTTATTAGCTGTCCCTATAGGTGTTGGTACAGCTATTTTATTAAGTGAGAATTTTCTCCCCTCTCAAGTGCGTCTGGTATTGGTCTTTTTGGTAGAACTATTAGCTGCTATTCCCAGTGTTGTTTATGGTGTATGGGGGATTTTTGTGTTAATCCCGATTCTAAATGATTTGGGAAAATGGCTACATAGTTATCTAGGCTGGATACCACTTTTTAGTTCTGCACCGACAGGCCCTGGAATGTTACCCGCAGGAGTGATATTAGCAATTATGACTTTGCCAATTATCACCGCTATATCCCGTGATGCTTTAATTTCCCTTCCCGCTAGTTTACGACAAGCATCTGTGGGACTGGGAGCAACCCGTTGGGAAACAATTTTTCAAGTTCTGATTCCTGCTGCTTTTTCTGGCATTGTTAGCGCCGTCATGTTAGCACTTGGCCGAGCAATGGGCGAAACTATGGCTGTTACTATGTTAATCGGTAATTCTAACAACATTAGTTTTTCTTTGTTAGCTCCCTCAAATACGATTTCTTCACTACTAGCAAATCAATTTTCTGAAGCTAGTGGTTTACAAGTAGCAGCTTTAATGTATGCCGCTTTAGTGCTGTTTATCCTGACACTGGTAGTCAATATTCTGGCTGAGTTTATCGTTCTCCGGGTTAAGCGTTTGTAGTTAGGGCAGTTACTAGGATAATTAGGAAAAGCTCAAATTTTCAAATCCCTACTATACAAGGGTGATTAAAAGCTGACTGCCATATTAAGTTGAATTATAGCGGTATGCACTTGAATGAGGGACAAAATTTACCTAAAAATCCCTACATCAAGAGACTTTTAAACCTATTCTCTACTCCCTATTCCCTATTTCCTGCTTTATGACTTCTCATTTTCCCCAAAGCAGTTTGACTCGCTCCCCTTATTCTCCCCGCACTTTGTTTAACACGGTAATGACCGTTTTAGCATTTTTCTGTGGAGTATTGGCGTTAGTTCCTTTGTTAGCGGTGCTTTCTTATGTAGTGTTTAAAGGGTTTAGCAGTCTGAATCTAGATGTATTTACTCAACTACCTCCAGCACCTTTCCGCAAGGGTGGAGGCTTTGGTAATGCCATTTTAGGAACAATACTCATGGTTGGGATTGGTGCTTTGATCAGTATTCCAACTGGAGTATTAGCAGCTATCTATTTAACAGAGTTTAGTTCTGGTAAAATTGCTCGTTGGGTACGTTTTGCTACGAATGTTCTGAGTGGAGTTCCTTCAATTATTGCTGGTGTATTTGCCTACGGGATTGTGGTTTTGACATTGGTAAAGCTGAATTTAGGCTCTTACTCAGCTTTGGGTGGTGGGTTTGCGTTGGCAATTCTAATGTTACCCACTATTGTAAGAACCACAGACGAATCTTTACAGTTGGTTTCCCAAGACTTACGACAAGCTTCTGTGGGGTTAGGGGCTACGAAATTACAAACCGTTACACAGGTAGTTTTACCAGCTGCCTTACCTGCAATTGTAACTGGTTCTACCTTAGCGATCGCCAGAGCATCTGGAGAAACAGCACCATTATTATTTACAGCGTTGTTTTCCTCTTTTTGGCCTAATGGTTTACTCAAACCTACGGCTTCTCTCGCTGTTTTAGTTTATAACTTTGCAATTTCACCATTTCAAAATTGGCAGTCATTAGCTTGGGCGGCTTCTTTAATTTTAGTTTTGATGGTTCTAATTACAAGTATCATCGCTCGCTGGGCAACCAGACAAAAAGCTTAACTATATTCCATCAACAGAATACATCAATCATCTTTACAATTTATCCCTAAACTATTTATGGCTATCAACGCTAGTACAATGAATGGGACTCAAGTGGTTTTACGTACAGAAGACCTCAACATCTACTACGGTAACTTTTTAGCTGTACAAAATATTTGGTTAGATATTCCCAAAAATCAGGTGACAGCTTTTATTGGACCCTCTGGTTGTGGTAAAAGTACATTACTACGCTGCTATAACCGTCTCAACGACTTGATTGAATCATTTCGCGCTGAAGGCAAGGTTTATTTTGGTGATTATAATCTGTATGCACCACATATTGATCCAGTAGAAGTACGTCGTCGGATTGGTATGGTGTTTCAAAGACCAAACCCCTTTCCCAAATCAATCAAAGAAAATATCGCTTTTGGTGCCAGAATTAATGGCTATAAAGGCAACATGGACGAATTGATAGAAAGGAGTTTGCGACAAGCCGCTTTGTGGGATGAAGTGAAAGATAAACTGAACCAAAGTGGTTTATCCCTATCTGGTGGACAACAACAACGGTTATGCATTGCCAGAGCGATCGCAGTTCAACCAGAAGTTATACTTATGGATGAACCATGTTCTGCCCTTGATCCTATTTCCACTTTGCGGGTTGAAGAACTAATTCACGAACTCAAAGAACAATACACAATTGTGATCGTTACCCACAATATGCAACAAGCAGCACGGGTTTCTGATAAAACAGCATTTTTTAACGTCAAAACCTCAGAAAAAGGTGGACGTACAGGATATTTAGTAGAATACGCACCAACAGAATTAATTTTCAACAATCCACAACAAGAAGACACCAAAGCTTACATCAGCGGTAGATTCGGGTAAACATCAAGAGTCCTGTCACAGATTCTATCTGAAATGTGGCAGCTATAGCAGAAGGCAAAAGGCAAAATTAAAACCAGTGTCATTACAAAGTTTTAGATTTTCAAAATGTCCTAACTGCCTTGTACATTGCTATATCTATGAAAAATCATCTAAATCTACCTATCACTGGAAAATTTGTACAGTGATATTTTTTTTGACTAAATTTCTCACCATTCTTTACAGCAGAATTCACCATTCCCTAGAGGCGTGTTATCCCCCCTTGGGTTATCTCCGTACTTTATGTTTCTAATTCTTTTCAAAGCGGGTGGCGGGAATCGAACCCGCATTATTAGCTTGGAAGGCTAAAGTTTTACCACTAAACTACACCCGCAAATTTCCAGCTACTTAACCATAACATAGCCTTTCTGAAATTACAAGCCTTTATTGAGAATTAATTGGCTCGATTCTAATCCGCAAATATAAATTACTCAATTCTGGTCGTGAACCATCCTCATTATAGGCACCGACAAAACTCTCTTGCTTAAAAATCTCATTCAGAGCTTGTTCATATATGCTAATTTCACTGCTGAGTATTGCCGGTTCTATATTAATGACCATTGCTTGTTGAAAGTTACCATTTTTATCAATCACTAAACTAGCAAGTATATTTGCTGGTTTCAAACCAGAATCGCTGGGAAGAACACTAATTTCTAATTCTTTGTTGCGACTACCTTGGTATTCTGCCAGAACATCAGGTAAACCATCAACTCTTAATTTCTTTTCTTGTATTAATTGATTTACTTCATCCTTCAGTATAGGGTCAACACTAGCTATTACACCTCCTCCTTTTGAAGTTGGTGAGTCTTCTGGATTTGGAGTTGGTGAGTCTTCTGGATTTGGAGTTGGTGAGTCTTCTGGATTTGGAGTTGGTGAGTCTTCTGGATTTGGAGTTGGTGAATCTTCTGGATTTGGAGTTGGTGAATCTTCTGGATTTGGAGTTGGTGAATCTGGCGACAAACCATCGGGTAATATAGTTCCTTTTCCTAAACGCACTTCTTGACGACGATTCCAGGGAAGTTCACCTAATGGAATTTGAGTTTCCGTTGGTGAAGATGTTTCTGTTGGCGTAGGAGTTTCCGTTGGTGAAGATGTTTCTGTTGGCGTAGGAGTTTCCGTTGGTGAAGATGTTTCTGTTGGTGTAGGAGTTTCCGTTGGCGTAGGAGTTTCCGTTGGTGAAGATGTTTCTGTTGGTGTGGGTGTGGAGTTTACAGATTGATCATTAAACTCAGAATTAATAACATCATCTTCTGGTTTTTCAATAGTTGTTGGCGCAGTTTTTGGTAAAGATGATCTTACAGGCTTTTGAGTTGAAGAGGAAAGTTTTGGTATAACATTTGTTGTAGCTGTTGATTGTTTTTGTGATTTTAATTGAGGTGAAATATCTATTAAATCAACAGCAATCTCGGCTTGATGAGAATGGAGAACCCAAGGTTTAAATTCATCAGATGAGCGTAAAAACCAAAATACTAATAAATGTAGAGAAATTGAACTTATAAATACAGTAATCCATAAAAAAGGTGGATCACTATGTCTCTTCCAGCTTGGTGCGGCAAATAGAGATTTATCTGTCACTGAGGGTATCATTCTTAAATTTAAGACTGGATATCACTTAGCAATTTCATGAAGCTAACTGTTTATGCTTCTCCAGTATGAATTTTAGTTATTAGCTATTTAACTGGTTCTGGTGTGACTACAAATGTGAGAACTGTTTCATCTATTCCTTTAAGTTCTAAGGGGCTACCTTTAGTAATTTCTTCTTCCTGCAAATAATCTGCTACTGCCGCAGAAACCAAGATATTTCCAGGTACAGCGACAGCTTGCAACCTAGCTGCAATATTCACACTAGGGCCAATAGCTGTATAATCAGCACGTTCATCGCTGCCAAACATCCCCACAACTGCTGTACCTTGATGGATACCACAGCGGAACTGTACGCCTTTGCGTCCATCAGTCTCAAATATACCTTGTTCTAGCCAACGCTTATTTAAATCAATTAATGCGTGTTGCATTCCTCTGGCACTATTTATAGCACGACGCACTTGTTCATTTGGAGTTAGTTCTTCCGGCGCTCCATACAAGGCTAAGATAGCATCTCCCATAAATTTATCGACAGTACCCCCATTGTTAAAAATAACTTTGGTCATGGTTTCTAAATATTCATTTAGCACTTCTGCGACTTTTCGGGATCTGAGAGTGTTGGATAGCTGAGTAAACCCCACAATGTCACTAAACAAAACTGTAACTAAGCGGGGTTCTGGCCGTAAATCTAGCGACAAACTACCAGATGCAGCTTTCTTTACTAGTGCTGATGGCAAAAAGCGTTTGAGTACAGATTCTGTTAGGTAGGTGTTTAATTCCAAAACTCGTTTTTCGTTTTCCTTCAGGGCTAAAAGATTCCTCGCCTCTGCCAGAAGTTCCCGATCATTAAATGGTTTAGCTAAATAAGCATCAGCACCATGTTCTGTTCCTTCGATACGAGTCTCTTCATCAACTTTTGCAGTTAGTAAAATGATAGGTATGCCTCGCATTTGATCTTGGCTACGGATCATTTGAATCATTTCTATTCCCGTCACCAATGGCATCATTAAGTCAGTGATGATTAAATCAGGACGGATTTCTTGTGCTATATTATACCCTTCGTATCCGTTGCGAGCGGTAATGATCTGATAGCCGCTGTGACGGAGAATTTCGGCTACATAAGAGCGCATATCTGGGTTATCATCCACCACTAGGACTGATTGCCCGATAATTGGGGTAGGATTGATTTTGCTATTAGAGTCTGTGGTTTGTGAATTACTGGATAATTTTTTGGTAATAAATTCTGTATTGTCTATTGTTGATTCCAACTGTTCTAAACCGGCTAATTCCACACTGGCACGACTTGTATTCAATTCACCGGGTGTTTCTAGTACCTGTTGTGGAGGTAAGTGATCTGCACCTGTTAGCAACTGCAATGTAAATTTAGTGCCTTTACCATAAACTGATTGTACAGAGACTTCGCCGCCATGTAGCTCTACTAATTCTTTAACTAGGGATAAACCCAAGCCACTGCCTTCATAGGTGCGGTTTTCTGAGCCTTCTGCTTGACGAAATCGCTCAAATAGGTGGGGAATTTGTTCAGGAAGAATACCAATTCCTGTATCTTGGATTTGCAATATGCAGCTATTCCCGTCATTGAAAAGTTTAACGCTGATTTTTCCTCCGTCGGGAGTAAATTTCATGGCGTTTGACAAGAGGTTGTAAAGCACTTTGTCAAATTTTTCCATGTCTAGGTAGACTGTGGGACATTCCAGTAAATCAGTGACAACTTCCAGCCCTTTTTTCTCGCAGTAGAGACGAAATGATTCAACTATTTGGCTGACAAATTCGACCATGTTGCAAGGACGGAAACTAGGCTGCATTCTGCCTGCATCTAAGCGTTGTAAATCGAGTAGTTGATTTACTAATCGCAAAAGACGGCGGGAATTACGAAGGGCGATCTCACTTTGAGCATGGGATAAGCCTTCTCCTATTGCCACTACTGATTCTAATGGGCCTTGAATCAATGTGATAGGAGTCCGAAATTCATGGGAGATATTTTGGAAAAATTCGGTTTTTTGTCTGTCTAGTTCTATTAAGCGTTCAGCTTGTTCACGAGTTTTTTGATACAGGCGTGATTGTTGAACTGCGATCGCCGCTTGGGCTGCTACTGATTTGGCTAATTCAATCTCTGATGGCAGCCATCGACGGATTTTATCACCTTCTCGCAAAGTAATACTACCAATGCATTTGCCATCAATCAGCAGGGGAACAACCATGAGCGATCGCGGGCGCATTTTCAATGGTAAATCAAAGGCCTGAACATCTGAAGAAGAGTGATTAATATCAGTAATAACAACAGGCTCTTGTGTTCTTAATATTTCCTGTAAAATCGGATTTTTCTGAATCGGGGATTGCGATCGAGATAAGTGTTGATTTAAGGAGCGATTATTACTACTAAGACGACTATCCTCAAAATTCTCTAAATTTTTAGAACTGTCATACAAGCCTACACATTCGACAAATTCATCGTCCTGAGTCCATAAAGACAAAACACAGCCATCCACTTGCAACGCTTGTCCCAATCTTTGCGTTATAGCTGCAAATATATCTTGTGGGTCTAAACTAGAACGAATCTCTCTCGTAATTGTATTAATTAAAGCTTCTCTATTTGCTAAAGCTTCTACTTGTTCATAAGCATACGCCTGAGACAACGCTAAAGCAGCCTGATTCGCTACTAAAGATACTAATTGAACCTCTTCTTCTTCCCATGAACGCCCTTGGTGACATTGATGTAGGGCTAATACTGCAATAAGTTCTTGTTGACAAATTAGCGGTACTACCAAGGTAGAACAAATATTAGCAGCACTAAAAGCCGCAGCGCGTTCAGCATCATCTTGGATACGCTGATCCCCAGTCACATTATGAATCACTTCTACTTGACTGGTTTCCCACACTGTTTGAGCTAAAATAGATACAGGGGTGATACGTTTGAGGTTGTCAGATAGAGGCTGATCATCAGATTGAGATGTTTGAGGATCACTATCCCCATTACTGGATATATTTTGTTTTTGATCAGAATCTGAAGTAGGTTTTTGGTAAATAAATCCTTCATCTGCCAATTGGTCATCTTGGAAAGGACGCAACAGGCAAACATCTACCTCCAACATATGCCCAACTGTATCGACGATGGTTTGTAATATCTGCCGATAGTCTAAGGCACTGCGAATGGTATTGGTGACAGCATTCAGCAGAGATTCACGACGGAGTGTGCGAGTGAGTTCACGGGTTCTGGCTTTAAGAACATTATGTGTATCCAAAGCTTGTCTTACTACAGCTTTCAGTTCTTCAGCTTCCCAAGGTTTAGTAACATATTTAAATACTTTGCCAGAGTTAATAGCTTCCACCAAATCTTCTACATCAGTGTAGCCCGTTAAAATAATACGGATTATGTCTGGGTACTGAGTTGCTGTGAGACTTAAAAATTCTGTACCGCTCATCATTGGCATCCGCTGATCTGAGATGATCACGGCTATGTCTCCCTCTTGTGCCAACAATTCCAGCGCCGCAGGACCAGAGTTAGCCCTCAGCACTTGATACTCGCGATAGAAGCTGCGGTAAAGCAAGTCTAGGTTGTCTGGTTCATCATCGACGACCAAAATTTTCGGCTTACTGTTTGCTTGTGATATCATGTACCGCTTTCCTACTGCAATGGCAGTTGGGTAAAGAATAATCTGATCAGGTAAGGATTTTTCTGAATCAGGTAAGGTTCGACCATTTCGACCAATAGTTGTTGGGACAGATGACTGTTAGGTATAAGAGTGCTTATTCACTACGAATCTTGGATGTATGTTGGATTACAAGGTTTTTGGGGTTTATGCCCCACCAGATTTTTGGTGGCACGAATCTAAAATTCCCCCTAACCCAAGATTAGGTGTAGTCAATCTAAAATCCAAATATTTTTTGACGTTGAGTGAATAAATTCTTTGCCACCTCCTTTTATAACCTTTTTAGACTACATAACGCCCATTCATTTTCATAAACCAGCACCAAGAACCTATATATTCAGTTTTCCCACCCCAGCGGTTGTACTAACACTTCCAGGTTAATTTTATTGATCGTGATCATGGTGGAGTTATGAATAAGACATATAATAGTCATATTTCCAGATAAAGTATACTATTAAACAAGTACCAGTTTCAAATTTAGCCATTAAAACTAATACTAAGACAGGTTGTAGTGTCAGGGAAATCCAGAATTGAAGATTGAGTAGGGCTAAAGATTATTATACCAATCCGCATGATACATCACTGATACAACCAGCCTGTTATACCACAATTTAGAATATTTTAACACCCGAATTTTAGCATCATCGTCGGCAGTTACGATCTTTCTACTACACTGTTAGTATTCATGCCAGCTACGTCACTATCAACTGGTTGTTTATGTATCTATGGTGTATATACATTGGAGAAACACACACAGTAAACAGGAATAACCAAAACAGATATTATTCGTGAATACATGAGAGGATTGGCGATTCCTCGCCCTCCTCACTTTCCCAACGAGTGACAGTCGTGATGGTCGAGATGGAAATCCTCACTGTCCGGTACATTCATCTTACGTTTAGACGAAGTGAAGCGTGCGACTTCTGCCCGTTCCAGCTAAAAGCAGTTACCTTTGTTTTAACATTGCCAAATCATTGTTGATGCCTTTGACACAGATGATAAAAGTATACTGAAGAAAATTATCTTTCCATCAAATTCAACCTATAACTAACTAGCTTTGAAATCCTGGTTTTTTCACCCAAACTACCAACACTCTGTTACAGATGCGACCATTCCTGATTCTGGACAAATCCAAATCCGTGTGGCTACATCTGCTGATTTGTATAGTATTGCCCAAATAATTGCTGAAAGCTTTCATTCCCAAAAAGGGCTATGGGGGTGGGCGTTTCCTTTGTTTCGTTTGGGTATCTATGAAGATTTAAGGCATCGTCTAGCTTCAAGGACACCTCATCAGGTTTGTCTGGTGGCTATTGATAAGAGTATAAGTGGCACTAATCAAGTATTAGGAACTGTGGAACTGAGTGTACGTTTCAGCGATTCGTGGGCAAATTTTCAGAGGAGTTTTCCTTATTTATCTAATTTAGCTGTTGATCCAAAATATCGTAGATATGGATTGGCTTCCAGTTTACTCACTAGTTGTGAACAAGTTTGCCAAGATTGGGGATTTCATGATTTATATCTTCATGTCTTGGAAAATAACCATCAGGCTAGAAGACTCTATTTTAAACTTGGATATCGAGTGCATAAAATTGAATCTGATTGGAATACATTTTTTTTTAATCCTTCACGGCAGATTTTTCTGCATAAACGTTTGAAATAATTAATAGTACGAACTGGCGGAATTAAAAATGAATAATAGCTATAGCAATCCTAAATGATTCATGAACACTTTCTCTTCCCTGTTCCCTGTTCCCTGTTCCCTGCTATATATAGCATCTACTTTTTAGAGATTTAGAAGGATGGGTTGATTTTTGCTTTGGTGTTAAAATAAGCTCTAACAAAGGATTAAGTACATAGTAATTTGTCTAAATTCGATCTAATTAGATATGATTAATATTTATTTTATGCTTGGCTGAGGGTTGAGATGTGATTACTGTCGATTGATTGACAATGGCGGTATTCCTCATGTTAACTTTGTATTGTAGATTTTATCTTTATGAAAACTTTAAAAAAGATCCGGATATGTTGGAGACAAATATGAGCAAATCCCATAGAATATAATCACTAATTGTGTTGAACCAAAATTTATTTATCTAGTCATAAATTTAGTTAGGGTTTTTCCCAAATTTTTGAATATACGATCAACATCACAGCTTTGATTTAATTAAACAGCTAGTTTGTGAACATATTGAAGTGCATAGTCTTACCACTCTAGTCAAAAGTTTGAAAAAACATGGATAGCGAACAACGCCGACGCTATCAGGCTGCTATGGTATCAACTTATTGCCCTGAAACTGGTTTCTTGGACAATCCTGCCATGCGAGATGGAACTAAGCGATCGCAAAGACCAGAAATTCTTGCGTCGCTACATAATAGAGAAGTTTTCATCGTCAATAGTCGCAAGCGGAATGGGTTAATACTGTTCAAACGCTATCATGCAGAGTTCGCCGGGCCAGGAGCGGTGGTAGGTGGAGATTATGATAGTGATTGTCAATGTGTAATATCTATAGGCAATCTCTCCTTATTAACTCCTGAATCTCATGATGATCGTCAAAAGGCTTATCTCATCAGAAGACAATGGATTCGCTTGATTAAACAAATTACAGAAAATTCTGTCTCTAGTCAGAGAGTACAGAAAATTCTCGATCAATTTGAACAGTATTTTCCTCCAGAAGTGGTTGCGGAACTGCCAGATGTGGCTTTTGCCATGTTGGTGGGTGTGCTGCCACAAACTGTGTCAATAGTGCGACATTTTGGCAGTGATTTAGATGATGCTTTTGATGAATAGTTAATATTCCAAGTTTGCTAAGGCAATTTGCAATCGCTTGAGGGTACGAGTGTTTTCGGTTGGTGTGCCTATAGTAATTCGCAATCCCTCTGGAAGTAATCTGATTAAAGTACCTTCATTTTTAAGTGTTTGGTTGAGGCTTTTTAAAGTAACTTCTGTAGATTGAGAAGTATTTGGTTTGAGGCGCAGGTAAATAAAATTAGTGTCACTGGCTGTAATTTCCAAGGCTGGATGTGGGGATAAAGCGGCAATAAGTTGACTTCTTTCACTCAGAGTTTCGGGAATGGAACTAAGCAAAATTTGGCGATTTTGTAAAGCAATTAAAGCCGAAGCAATGGAAAAACTTGGTAAATTGTAAGGAAGACGGACTTTTTCTAAGATAGCGATCGCATCAGGATGACCGATACAATAACCTACTCGCATAGCTGCTAACCGAAAAGCTTTAGAAAAAGTTCGCAATATGACCCAGTTGGGATGTTGTGCTAATTCCCCAACCAAGGTAGTTTGACTAAATTCAAAGTAAGCTTCATCAATAACTACCAAAATCTCCTCTGGGAGACTCTTCAACCATGTCAATTCTGCCGCAGTTAAGCAATTAGCGGTTGGAGAATTGGGATGAACGACGAAAACCACACGAATGGGAGGATTTTGAGTTTCTTCCAGGGCTGATTGTGCGGCTTTTAAATCTATTTCAAAATTGCTTTCATCTCTACCCACACTGACCACAGGAATGCCCAAAGTTTGCGCCAAAATCCCGTACATGGAAAAAGTGGGATTGGCAACTAAAACAGAACCTTCTCCCCCCAAACAAGTGGCGATTAATAAAGAACGGATGAGTTCATCTGAACCATTGCCAACGGAAATATTAGCCGTAGTCACAGCAGAGGATGAATGGTTAGCCGATTCATTGACATATTGAGCGATCGCTTCTTTTAGTGTTTCATGTCCACCATCAGGATAACGATTGCTTTCGATAACTTGTTGAAAAGTCCACGCTAACTTTTCTTTGATTTCTGGTGGCAAATCATAGGGACTTTCATTGGTATCCAGCCGATCAAATTGTGTGGCAACTGGTTCTGCTGAATTACTACTAGGGTGAGGTTTATAAGCAGTAAATTGAGCTAAATCGGAACGAATAAATGGAAGCATTTTATCAGTTATCAGTGGAAGAAGGCAGGAGGCAGAAGGCAGGAGGCAGGAGGAAAAATTAATTTTTTCCCCACACCCTAAGCCCTGTAATCATTCCCCAGTTGGCAGAATGAGCGAATGGCTTGCCAAATCTGGGCGGTAACATTTGCCAAAGAGTGATCACTATCGAGTTCTATTAATTCTACCCAAGGACGCGATCGCGCAAAATCCCGACTAGCTTGAATAGGTATCACTTCATCTTGTTTCCCGTGGAGAATCAAGGTGGGAAGAGGACGTTGTAATAAAGATTCCTGGTATTGAGCAGCATCTGTGACGAAATTATAACTTAAAGGTAATTCTCGTCCTTCTCCATAGTGATACACCAAAAGATATTGTTCTTGCTGCCAACTTTGGATTTTTTCTGATCCCAACTTGGGCAACCAATGGGATAAAAACCCAAAAGCAGGTGCTAGTAAAATTAGGCGTTGCACTTGTGGGTTTTGTTGTGCCAAATGAGCAGATGTTAAACCACCCAAACTAGAACCAATAAGAGTTACAGGTACGGAATGATCAGGAAATTCAGTGGTTACTTGATTGATTTGACGGGTAATTGTCAGATGAGAGAAATCACCAGCATTTAAATCGGGAGTTTTCAGCTTGATCTGAATTTTAGTAAAGCGATCGCTCAAATCCTTTGCCTTTGTCGATTGAGGACTGGATGCAAAGCCATGAAGATAGATGTATGAAGTCAAAATTAAGTATCTCTCATTACCTTAACTAATTGTTGCTATTACCATTTCCGCCACCTTGGTTTCCGCCACCTTGGTTTCCGCCACCTTGATTGCCACCGCCTTGATTGCCGCCACCTTGATTGCCACCGCCTTGATTGCCACCGCCTTGATTGCCGCCACCTTGGTTTCCGCCACCTTGATTGCCGCCACCTTGATTGCCACCGCCTTGATTGCCGCCACCTTGGTTTCCGCCACCTTGGTTTCCACCGCCTTGATTGCCGCCACCTTGGTTTCCACCACCTTGGTTTCCACCGCCTTGATTGCCGCCACCTTGATTGCCGCCACCTTGATTGCCGCCACCTTGGTTTCCACCACCTTGATTGCCACCACCTTGATTGCCGCCACCTTGATTGCCACCACCTTGGTTTCCACCGCCTTGATTGCCGCCACCTTGATTGCCGCCACCTTGATTGCCACCGCCTTGATTGCCGCCACCTTGGTTTCCACCGCCTTGATTGCCGCCACCTTGATTGCCGCCACCTTGATTGCCGCCACCTTGATTGCCGCCACCTTGATTGCCGCCACCTTGATTGCCACCGCCTTGATTGCCACCGCCTTGATTGCCGCCACCTTGATTGCCGCCACCTTGGTTTCCACCGCCTTGACCAGGATTATTATTTTGTCTATTTTCGCGGATGATGTCTCCGTTTCTGATAAACAGATCCAATGGTCCACGAGGATTACCCACATTAGATCCTCTTCCTAAATTGTCTCTTAAAGGACGGTTGATAAGTTTTTGTTCTCGCCCAAAATCTCTATTATTAGAGTTATTGTTGCGGTTGTTAGAGTTGTTATTAGAGTTATTGTTGCGGTTATTAGAGTTGTTATTAGAGTTGTTATTAGAGTTGTTGTTGCGGTTATTAGAGTTGTTATTAGAGTTGTTATTAGAGTTGTTGTTAGAACCACGGGCGTTAGAATTCCTTCGCAGAAAAGATGGGTTGTTAATTGCACCCTGACCTATGATAGGTTTTTGTGCAGCTACCGCTGCTGCTGTTTCAGCTTGAACGCTGGCTAATTCTGGATCTGGTAAGGGAGAGGAATTTTGCTTAACCAAATCAAATCCACGCACCAAATTGCTATTTTCATAAAAATCTCTCAAATCAAAATCATATAAACCTTGAAATTCGCCTTTAACTACAACCATTAATTGTCCTGCTTGCAGAACCAAACTTTGGGAAGCTTCCTGATTAGCTACTTGAATACCGCTATTTGTCAGCGCACCAATAACAGTAGTCTCTGATTCTGGGTCATAGCGAACAAATAATGCTGAACCACGAATAGCAGCAGCAGCATTTGGTGTATTAATCCGTGTTTGACCCCTACCTGGTGGAATGAGCAGCAAAACTGTTCCGTTATAGAGTGAAAAATCTCTTGTTTGGGGCAAAAATTTAAACACGGCTTGTTCACCAATCCGCGCTACAGAACCATCATTAAAGCGTAAATCGGCTAGGGAAGCTCGACCAGTAGATACACCATCTCCAGGAGTAATAGTATCTAGTTGTCGTGCCGGTCGGCTCTGAGATTTATTTTTGGGAATTAGCTGCACCATATTACGGAGTTGCTGAATTTCCGCTTGTGTGAGAGGAGTTATTGCATTTGCTCGATTTGCTGGTGATAAGACTGTAAATACGCATAATCCCAGCACTAATTGAGGTAAAAATTTCTTCAACATAATTGGGAATCTCTCTAAATTCAACTGAGTATCAACTGGTAAACTTTGATGTAATATATTTATCTATCTAATGACATTTGTATCAAGCTTATTTAGTCCAACACCTTTAATAAAGGGTATTTATTTTTTTGTTACATCTATTTATAGATAAAAAACTTAATAGCTAAAAAATATACTATATGTATATGTACAATTGAGGTTAATGAGAAATTCAAAATTTATTCCCTTCAATCGTCTAATAAATGCTTATTTATGAAAAAATTTTCATTCACCAATATTGAAGTTTGTCAAATGCAATCAACACCATACAAGATACAACCCCAAATAGGAAAAAATTTGTTGTTGGCAATTTTGTTGACTTTTAGTAGTGGACAATGGTACTGCACTAGTATCAACAAAGCCTGGACTGCCCAATTAGAGACAAAAAAATCTCAAACCGATTTAGTGTCAAATATAACATATTTTGCATTGGCAGATACAAATCAGCAAAGTAATAATTTATCCGTAATATACTTAGAAGTACCCCCAAATATAGAGACAGTATCAAATAAAACGGATTTTGCATTGGCAGATACAAATCAGCAAGATAGTAATTTATCCGTAATATACTTAGAAACACCCCCAAATATAGAATCAGCAAATATTAAGCAGCAATCTGACATAGTGCAGTTAGAATTTTCGGCTGATCGTGTTGCTAGGTTATCTTCGCAATCAACAGAAGCTCTTCTAAATCCAAAATCACCACAATCAATGGATGATAAAGAAGAGATACAGCACTGGATTTCTCAGAAACAAGGAGAAGCAGAACAATCTACTGAAGAATTAAATGAAGAACAAGAGTTGCAGTTACGAGTACGACCAAGACCGTTGGAGAATATACTAACTCCATTGCCACAAAAACCAGCAGTTCAGTTTCAACCGATAGGCTATTTGCGGGGTTATTTGGGTTATTTCCAGACAAATAACATTTTTTCGACAAATGACGAAAAAATAGAGGACGGTCTAATTTTTTCTGGTTTGACACTAGCTTCTGCGTATTTTCCGGTGGGAGAAAGAACTTATATAAATGGATCAATTGATGGGAGTCTGATTCGTTATCTTGATCAATCAGAGTTTGATTACAATCAGGTGAGATTTAACTTAGGTATTTATCAAGAACTTTCTCCTGTAATGTATGCAGAATTGAATTTGAGTAATCAACAATCTTTCTATGCTAATAATAGTGATTTTTTTGCAGCTGGCGATCGCTTCCTGAATGAAAATTCGATACAACTATCTTTAGGAAGAAGGGATACACTGACAAATAACTTGATATTTGATAGCTTTTATGAATTGAGTGCAAATTTTTCCGACCCTGAAAGGAGAAGTAGAATAGTTAATACTTTTTGGTTATCCTTAAGCTACTATTTACAGAATCCTCTCCAGGTGGGTCTTAACTACCAGTTAAATTTGTCAGACTTTACCGAACAGGATAGGGAAGACCAATTCCATCGAGTATTTGGACATATAAATTATCGTGCATCTGACACAAGTAATGTATATTTGCAGGGGGGTTTAAATTTTGGTGGTTCTACTACTCCCAATATTGATTTTTCAGGATGGTTTTTCAGTGTTAATTACGGGTTTGAAATAGGTAGATTTTAACAGTTACAGCAGAATACAGGAATCAGGAGTAAAACTGGCTTTGTGTATAGGTTTGAATTTAGATGTTGTATCTCCTAACGGGAGCAAACTGCTGTATGACTAATAACTAATCCAATCACTCCAACTACCAGCGTAAAGTTTACCTGTGGAAATGCCAGCTATTTCTAAAGAAAGTAAATTTACACAAGCTGTGACACCGGAACCACAATAAACTAAAATTTCTGTAGCTGATTCTACCTGTTGCCATCGTTGACGCAGTTCTGACTGGGGAAGTAAGAAACCGGAAGCATCGGTAACTTCTTGCCAGGGATAGTTTACAGCACCGGGAATATGTCCAGCAATTTTATCAATGGGTTCTCGTTCTCCACGATAGCGATCGCACTCTCTAGAATCTACTAAAACTATATCTGGACTATCTTTAAAATTTTTCACATAAGTATAATCTACTACTTTTTCAGTTTGTAAATGAGGCGTAAAAGTTCCCATTTTCGGTACTGGAATTTCTTCAGAGACAGGATAACCAGCTTTTTGCCAACCAGCAAAACCACCATCTAAAACAGCTACATTATCATGTCCTAAATACCGCAATAACCACCACAGACGAGATGCAAAAGCAAAGCGTGAATCATCATAAGCAACTACCAAAGTTTTTTGGAAATTAACTCCGATATTTGCTAATGTATGAGCTAAATTATTGATATCAGGTAAAGGATGTCTTCCCCCATGTTCTCCCACAGGACTAGATAAATCTTGATTTAAATCTAAATAGTAAGAACCAGCAATATGACTTGCTTGATATTGCTTTTTTCCTAATTGTGAATCAGCCAAAGAAAAACGACAATCAACAATCACAACTTGGGAATCATTAAGATGTGCAAATAGCCATTCAGAAGAGACAACAAATGGATTATTAGTCATAAGTGTATTTTGAATAGAAAAAATGTTAGATCCAGATAATTTTACACCCCAACAAACACAAGATGGTTCATTTACCTTCTTTTCTCAAGAATTTAATCAAGCTTTTCATAGTCATTATGGAGCCAAACAAGAGAGTTATCTAAAATTTGCACTTCCCACTCAAGTACAGACAGTAGCCAAAAACGGAATAGTCAGAATTTTAGATGTTTGTTATGGTCTAGGATACAACACAGCCGCAGCCTTAGAGGTAATTTGGCAAGAAAATCCTGCTTGTGTTGTAGAAATTATGGGTTTAGAACTAAATCCAGAAGTTCCCAAAGCAGCAATTAACCAACATATATTTAATGATTGGGATGACAAATATAGAAAAATTTTGACCGAACTAGCATTTAAACACCATTTGCAAACAGATTGCTTACAAGCCAAGTTATTAATAGGTGATGCTAGAAAATCTATTCAGGAAGTACATCAATCTGGTTTTCAAGCAGACGCTATTTTTCTAGACCCATTTTCACCTCCGCAATGTCCACAATTATGGACAGTGGAATTTATACAAAACATATCTTTCTGTTTACATCAAAACGGTTTATTAGCTACTTATTCCTGTGCTGCTGCTGTACGCACTGCACTGTTATTTGCTGGGTTGATAATAGGTTCTACCACACCAGTGGGAAGACGCACTCCTGGTACAATAGCCGCATATCCACAAGAGGGAGAAAAAAAGATTACGGAGATATATCCTCTTTCACTAGCAGAAACAGAACACTTACAAACTCGTGCGGCTGTTCCTTACCGTGATCCTGAACTAAGTGATCATGCTGAAGTTATAATTAACCGACGACAACAAGAACAACAAGCATCTTCTCTAGAACCGACTTCTCGATGGAGAAAAAGGTGGGATTAACTGATATGATTTAAGGCTGAATCTGAAAATACTAAAAACATTGATCATTGAAATTTACTGATAGTTAATTATGGTTGTTGTAGCAATTCTCGCCGCAGGAAAAGGCACAAGAATGAAATCTAATCTACCTAAAGTTTTACATTCTTTGGGTGGAAAATCCTTAGTTGAGCGCGTTATTGAAAGTGTTGCACCTCTTTCACCTGCACGCAAGTTAGTAATTGTTGGATATCAGTCTGAAGAAGTGAAAACTGCTTTGAATTCAATTTCTGAAGTGGAGTTTGTGGAACAGACCGTACAATTAGGAACAGGTCATGCTATCCAACAATTACTTCCACATTTAGAAGGTTACACTGGGGATTTATTGATTTTAAATGGTGATGTGCCTTTGTTGCGAACTGAAACTTTGAAAAACCTATTACAAATTCACCAAGAAAATCAAAATTCCTGTACAATTCTCTCTGCACAATTATCAAATCCTAAAGGTTATGGCAGGGTTTTTCGTAACAGTGAAGGGATTGTACAAAAAATAGTTGAGGATAAAGATTGCACTCCTAACCAAAGAGAAAATAATCGTGTAAATGCTGGTATTTACTGTTTCCGTTGGTCAGATTTAGCTAAATTTTTACCTCATTTAGAAGCCAATAATGCTCAAAAAGAATATTATCTTACAGATGCTGTTACTCAAGTAGGAAAAGTGATGGCTGTAGATGTGGAAGATGATCAGGAAATTTTGGGAATTAATGATCGATTGCAACTAGCAACAGCTTACGATATTTTGCAAACACGCATTAAAGAAAAATGGCTTTTAGCAGGTGTGACGCTAATTAATCCTGCCAGTATTACCATAGATGAAACAGTAGAATTACAACCAGATGTGATTATTGAACCTCAAACCCATTTGCGGGGTAAAACGGTGATTGAATCTGGTAGTCGTATTGGTCCTGGGAGTTTAATTGAAAATAGCCAGTTGGGTAAAAATGTCACTGTTCAATATTCTGTAGTTACAGATAGTTTTGTGGAAGCAGGAACAAAAATTGGACCTTATGCTCATTTGCGTGGCCATGCTGAAGTGGGTGCTAATTGTAGAATTGGTAATTTTGTGGAGTTGAAAAATACACAAATAGGCGATCGCACCAATGTAGCACACCTCTCATATCTGGGTGACACCACAGCGGGAACTCAGGTAAATATCGGTGCCGGAACCATTACCGCTAATTACGATGGTGTGAAGAAACATAGAACCAGAATAGGCGATCGCACCAAAACCGGTTCTAATAGTGTTTTAGTTGCACCTATTACAGTGGGAAATGATGTTTATATAGCCGCAGGTTCAACAGTGACAGAAGATGTTCCTAATGATGCGTTAGTAATTGCACGGAGTCGTCAGGTAGTAAAACCAGGTTGGAAGAGAAAAGCTGAAAATTAATTTTTTGTAGGGTGCGTTAGCAACGCACCTTTTTACGCAGAAATTTGATTAATGCTTCGTCGCAGTCGGTTTCATCTTCAATAGATACTAAAGAAACAGATTATTTTATCCACAAGTGATGAATTCAAAATATAATGAATATTAGTTGTTAATTATAAGTTCAACAAATAAAATGGAAGAACTACTAGAAATTAGACAACTTCTCGAACAAGGAAAAATAAATGAAGCTTTATTGTTAGTAGATGAATTAGAAGAAATGAGCCTCAGTGACAAAATCAATAAAATTGATAGTTATGGGATAATTCTACTCATCCATTTAATTAAACAAAAAGCTGAAAAACGTTCTACTCGGTCTTGGGAAATATCGATAGAAAATGCAGTGCGAGAAATCAATAAAATTAACCAGCGCCGCAAATCTGGCGGTGTTTACTTGAATCCCACAGAACTAATGGAAATTCTCCAACAAGGATATCAAGTAGCAGTCAAAAGAGCGGCACTAGAAGCTTTTGAGGGACGTTATGAAAGCGAAGAATTAGCGGCAATAATTGACGAATCAGAGATATTAACTCAGGCATTAGAATTGATTCAAAAATAACCAATTCTCACCTCAAAACAACTCTGTGACCCTCTGCGTTAACCTCCGCGTTCCTCTGCGTTTAAAAAAATCCTCCTCAACAATAACCAATCAATTCACCATCATTCCATTCCAAAGTATCGCCAATGGAATCACCATTATGATAGGCAGCAAGTAATATTTCACTCGTTTTACCATAGGATATCGCGCCAGTGGCATCAAGAGCGATCGCACCCAAATCCCGTTCATTCTTACTAGCTTCAGTGAATGAGCGCAACATAGCCTCTTGCAAAGACATTCCATCACTAACCCGGATGACAATCTTAGCCGCTAAACACTCATCAATAATATCTTCACCAATGCCAGTACAACTTACACCAGCATAACTAGTAGCATAATTTCCCGCTGGCATAGCAGAATCACTAACTCTTCCAATGCGTTCAAAGCCTTTACCACCAGTGGAAGTACCAGCCGCTAATTTACCATAGCCATCTAAAGCCACCACACCAATCGTACCCCTTCCCGCATTAGAACTTTCTGCCATTTCCGGTTCTGCAACCACCCCGGCCATAGTTCTTTTAAAGTTATCGTCCCGTTCTTGTATCCACTCCTTCAGGCGCAAATCAGTTAAAGCATTATAACTGGGAACTTGTAACTCTCGCGCTAATTCCGCTGAACCAAAATCAGACAATACCCTATCTGGGGAATTTTGCAGAAATAGCGCCATTTCAATGGGATTTTTCACCCGTGAAACATTAATTACACCACTAAACCGCCCTGATGTACCATCCATCAGAGAAGCACTCATGCGGATTTGCCCGTCAGATTGTAAAACCGAACCAGTACCAGCATTAAAACGGGGGTTATCTTCTAACATTTGACAACCCCGGACTACAGCCTGGGAAGCGGTTACACCTGTCACCAAGAGTGAATAGACTTCCTCTATTACAGCATGGAGCGATCGCCTTACAGCCTCCAATCCTCCCTTACCTTGGAGAGAACTACCAGCCCCACCATGAATAATTAACTTAGGTTGTACCTGTAACTTCATTTATTTGTTTTTGTGTAGCTTTAACAGTTATCAGTTATCAGTTATCAATTATCAGTTATCAATTGTCAATTATTTTCCCAGTCAACAATAAAAATTCATCTATCCCCTTTGGCTTCAGAACGACGACGACGGCAACGTTCGGAGCAGTATTTAACTTCATCCCAACAATCTTGCCATTTTTTTCGCCAAGTGAAGGGACGTTGGCATACTAGACAAATTTTTTCAGGCAAGTCAGACTTAGAACGATTACGTCCCATAAAGATTTTGAATTTTAGATTTTGGCATAAAGTATTTCAAACATAGCTTACTCCTGGCTCAATGTTGAAGCTGAAGTGTTTCCCAAGGTATAACCTAAAGTATTTCCTTCCGAATTATGAGGTGCTAAAGGCAATATTAAACGACTCACTACTCGATTATCTGGTAATTGATATATTTGTAATTCTCCTCCTAACTGCTTGATTAATTTTCGACAAATTAGTAAATGCAGCCCTGGTGGTTGATTGAGATGAGAGGCAGCAAGTACATCATTGGATATATGATCATTTAGCTCTGCTAATAGCTGTTGATCAACAAGGCCATTATCTGTAATTGATATTTCCAGTAATCGCTCATCTATGGGACGACACCAAATATCAACCCTGTCACCTATTGGAGAACGTTTACAGGCATTAACTAATAATTCATAGATAACTAATTCAATCTTCACAATGTCGCCAGCCGTAGCCAATGGAGATGGACTAGGCGGAGTGATTAGCTCTTCAGATGATGAAGTATTTTTGAGTGATTTTACTTCTTCTAGGGGTTGTCCTAAACCATGTATACCTATCCAAAGTTGTTGCTGCTTAACTACAGCATCTACTCTTTCAGTAGCTCTTTTTAACAAACCAGAAATTGTCATTGTTTCCCAACTCAGATGTAATTGCCACTGCTCTTGTTTGATGACTCCTGTCATTGAGTTGGCAATGTAATTTAATTGCCGCAAGAGGAGCTTATAACGCATTTGAGTTAGTTCATTGCTGGGAATACCCAAATCACGAATTTGAGCCAGTACCAACGCTGACATTCTATGAATTTCTTCTAGACGACGATGTTTGTACCAGTTGAGTTCTCGTAGTTCTTCAGTATTGAATTTGAGGGTTTGAATGGTTTTTTGTTGACTGTGCCACCAAGCTAATTGAGAAATAAGAGTTACTGTGGCACTGAGTCCAAGTTCTGACCACTCTTGTTCTCCATAATCTGCCATCAATACTATACCTGTAGACTGAGAATCATCTGTAGTACGTAATGCCATGACAAATACTCGACTCTGGTCAGGAATAGCTAACCATTGCCTTGTTTCTACTGGTAAATCATAGGCTTTGAAAATCAAATAACTTTGATGTGCCAATGCCAACTCAATGAGAACATCTCTATTGATAAAAATCGGTACATCTGTAATAACGCTAAATTGATGATTTGTAGTTACACCGTGAATAATTTCCGCCCGATTCTGACCTTGCTTCCAGGTGAGGATGATAGCTAGGGGACATTCCAAAACATTGGCTATTTGTTTGAGAGCATTTGACTCGATTGTGTCAGTTTTAGATTGAATTAGTATGCTTGGGTATTGTTTAAAGATTTTGGCGATTCTTTGCTGTTCTTGGCTGATAATATTTAGCTGTCCATTCCGAACGATAACACCAATATATTGACTGATTACCCACAATAATTCTTTTTCCAGAGTTGTCCAAGCACGATGACTGTTATGAGTAATCATCAATAATACGTCAGGTTGATGGCCTTGAATGCAGTTGCAAATTAAAAGCGATCGCACACCATTTTCTAATAACTGTTTATGCCAACTAAATAAACGTAGATCATGTTCTAAGGCTTCAATTTCTATCGCTTGTTTGGCATTTTGCAACAGATTAAAATCTATCTCTGACAGAGGAGTAGGGGTAAATTTCCAAATGCGGCGATTATTTAACACCCCTTGGTAAATCACTTGATAAATATTTTTACTAGCATCAAACTCTAACAGCAAAAATCGCGTTGCCACTAGTTGTTCTAAAAGTTCTGTAGAACCAGGATGCAAGGTTTGTTGTAAATCTTGCTCTTGATATACTGCTTGGGCAAATTTGAGCGTTAGTTGGTAACTTTGTTGAATCTGCTTGATAGTGGTTTCTATTTTGTCTGTGGGAACAGCTAAGGATAGTAACCCAGCGGCACCTTGAATAAAATTTTTATCTGCTTGATCCCAAATTCGTGGTTCCGTGCTTTCTACAGCCACAAAGCCAAGTAAGTCTTTTTGCCAGATGATAGGCGCTGCTAAGAAAGAAAGCACTCCTAGCCGTTGTAATAATTTACCTTGGACATGGCTTTTCAGGGAACTGCCGGATTCACTCATCCAGACTAGTTGGTTAACCGCTAAAGCATAATACACATCACCTAACTCTTGCACTGTTATGCCTGCTGATGCAGGCTGAACACTCCAATCCCTGCCTATATTCACCAATTGACTGCCCATGCGACACCAAAAATAGTGTCCTTCTTTTTCAAACCAGTAGATATTTGTGCGAGTGGGAGAGATAAATTGATGGGTTGCCTCTACTAAAGCTTCTAGCTTTTTATTGAGTTGATCTGAGGAGCGTAAATTTTCTACTAGTTTTAATAATAACTCCGTGGTAGAATTATTGGGGTTGTTTTGCAGATTGTGTTCCTTTTGATTTTGCTCCAGCACTAACCCTAGTTCACCTATCACTATCAAGAGTTTTGCTCTTGTATCTCCAGCCAGTAAATATCCCCACCGTTGTGAACCCAGTAACACCACACCTAAACAATTGTCTTTATACCGAATAGGTAAGATAATTGTCCCTTGGATATTATATTTAGCAGCTACTTCTTGCCATTCAGGAGCCCGGATTTCTCCCCGTAAATTTGTTACACCTACAGGACATAGTTCTGTTACTACTTGGGTTAATAAATTTCCGGGATTGAGTAAAACGGATCTTGTTAAAAAACTTGTTTCTCCATCTGGCGTAATTCCTGCCTTCCCATATAATTTTTTGCTTACTTGGTCATAAAGAGCAAGCCAGATAAATTGGTAGTCAAACTGTTCTCTTAGATAAGTAATTGTCGTTGTGATCAGAACTTCAACATCATTTTCTTCTCTCAGTGTCTGAAGAATTTTCCCCAAAGACTGGATTTGTTGTTCTGTGCCTATGGGTTTTTTTGGCTGCCCCATCTGATTATCCGTGGACATAAGTTGTAGTAATATATTGATGATGCCCTGAAAAATATTTGGTTTAATCCTGGATTTGGTATCAGATAATAATGGTAATAATTGGTAGATGTTAACTCAGTTTGGATATTTATAAAGCAGTAATCAGTCCTTTTTTATTTACTCTGGTAAAAACCGATCCAGAGTGGTTACACCAACAAACCCTACGTAGTTTTATTTGGCTGTCAGATGCAAGCTATAAGCCATCAAGTAGATGGTTAAAATCTAGGTTACAACAGTCTTTATGTTTATATGATACAAGTCTGGAACAAAATTTGTTTGGACTAAAATTCCCTAATCCTGTAGGTTTAGCTGCGGGTTTTGATAAAGATGGAGTTGGTGCTAGTGTTTGGCCTAGTTTGGGCTTTGGCTTCGCAGAATTAGGTACTGTGACTTATCATGCCCAACCAGGTAATCCTCCGCCCCGATTGTTTCGTTTACCTTTGGACAAAGCAGCCCTGAATCGCATGGGCTTTAATAACTCTGGTGCGGATGCAATGGCAAGGAGATTAACGTCTAGTAATCAAGAGGAATCTCGGTTAATACCCATAGGCATAAATTTGGGTAAATCTAAGATAACACCCTTAGCAGCAGCGGCAGAGGATTATCTGGAGAGCTTTCGATTGCTAAAAGATTTGGGTGATTATTTTGTTGTTAATGTATCTTCTCCCAATACACCAGGATTGCGATCGCTCCAAGATGCGGCCATGCTCGGTCATATCTTGGAATTATTACAAACGGAAAATAAATCACAAAAGCCATTATTTGTCAAGATAGCGCCGGATTTAGAATGGGATGCGATCGCTGACATTATTAATCTAGCCCAAACCTACAAACTCGCTGGTTTAATCGCCACCAACACCACGATTAGCCGCGAGGGACTAAAAACCCCAATAATTGAAAAAACTGGTAAAACACCCCAAGAAGAAGCCGGAGGGATAAGTGGTGCGCCATTACGCGATCGCTCCACAGAAGTGATCCGGTATATTTACCAGCAAACCCAAGGACAAATCCCCATCATTGGCGTTGGTGGTATTTTCAACGCTGAAGATGCTTGGGAAAAAATTACAGCCGGTGCCAGCCTCATTCAAGTTTATACAGGCTGGATTTATGAAGGTCCAATGATGGTACGCCGCATCCTGACTGGTTTGTTGACCAAACTAGAACAAAACGGCTTAAATTCCATCAGCGATGCAGTGGGAATAGGGAATAGGGAATAGTAGTTCAGGAGTTCAGGAGTTCAGGAGTTCAGGAGTCAGGAGTTCAGGAGTCAGGAGTCAGGAGTTCAGGAGTCAGGAGTCAGGAGTCAGGAGTCAGGAGGATAAGAAGAAAATATTTCCCTCTGCTCCTCTGCTCCTCTGCTCCCCTGCTCCCCTACCTCTTCCCTGTCACCTATTCCTCAATGGGGAAAAACTCCCTAGACTTGCGAGAATAAGACCAAGCAATCCCATCTGGGTCACGGCTGCGACTCCATTCGGAAAAATCTGGATCATTACGTCGTTTGTAAACCGTGCTGGAATAAACACCCAGGCGCTTGGCTAGTTCCGATTGAATCAGAGAACCAAAAACTAACTGTTCTTCCAGCGGTTTTGTGACTGCCTCATGAGTAGCTTGAACTGTCGCTTCTGGTAAGGACTCAAGTAAGGATTCAGGTAGTGCTTCTTCCTCTTCCTGCTTTTCCTGTGGGATGGGTTGAGGTGGAGCCAAGAGCGATCGCACCTCAGTAGTCACAGGTCGAGGAGGAAGTTTTTCCACTGGCTCACTACTATCAAGTATGTTGCCCAGAATACTGGCGGTTATAAAGTAGTAAGACGGATTCTCCTTTTCAGAATCAGTCAAACTAGCGCCAAATTCCTTTGCTTTGCCATCCAAGTAGCGTTTTGCCTCATTCCCAGAAAAATTACCCTTGAGTGCCAAATCAATCGGTGTAATCTTTCCTTGGTTTTCTCGAATCAACTGATAGAAAAGAGGGTTGACTTGCTCACACCACTTTTCCCATCTATACTGCTGCCAAAGGTTGAAACCCATCACCAGCAATAAGACTAGTAGCAAAATTCTCCAGGTATTTACCAGGAAAACTATCAAAAATGATATCGGCAAAATTAGAACAAGAAAGCTTTTGCCGTAATTTTCTATGGTTTTTTCACTCATGCTGAATTTATGCCAAGTGAATTTTTTCACAATAATATTATTATCTTGGCAAAAATTGGGACATTTTTTTGTATCCCTTGGCAAAATGGCGGCAAATTATTTGGCAAAATCTACTGAAATAGGCAAAACGTGATAAATAACACCAATGTCAGACACTTTTCTCTGACCACATGATTTAAAACACATATCTTATTGAGATTAATATAGATATTTACAAAAGAGTTAGCTTTTAAACTTAGTGGATAGAGAAAAGCTAAAATGCCTACTTTACGTTATCAGACAGATATATCAATCACAAAAAGTTTTTGAATTTATCAGTGTAATTATCTACATTAGATAATAATGTTTAATAGACTTAAATAACCATTTACTTTTTTGAAACTTATTACCAGAGATAGGCTAACCGAGTGGTTGGCTAGTGAATCTAGGTTAGGAGAATGACTATGATTACAAGAGTAGAACCCAGCGGTATAATACTAAAAGACATTTGTGAGATTCAAACAGAAAAGTGTGTTGCAAAAGATTCACCAGCAGCCATTACTGCTGTTTGGTATTCCCCAGGACGTAAACAGGTTAATGTATGTCGCTCCTGTCTTGATGAAATGGTACGTAGAGGAGAATGGGAGGTTAAAGGTGCTAGGTTAAGTCTTCGCCCTGATATAACTATTTTTGATGCTGAAGGTAAAATTAAGCTAATAGTAGAGGTTAAGAAGATACCTCTAACCGAAACATCTGCCCAGCTTAGACGTGCAACAGAAATCAGACGTAATTTACTAGCACACTCAGCTATACGAAATACTCCTTTCTTTCTAATTGCTTTTCCTGATAATTTCTATTTATGGAAAGAAGAAACACCTGATAGAGATAACAAATCAGCAGATTATCACTTTAATGCTAAGAACACTATTAAAGGTTATGCAGAAAAACACCACATTTTTCCAGAAGAAATGTCTCCACAAGAGCTTGAGTTATTAGTTTCTGATTGGCTAAAAGATTTAGTTAATTCTCAGGGTTCTGAAGATACTTTAGAATGGGCAACTACATCGGGACTTTATGATGCTATTAAAGATGGTTCAGTTGCAATGAATGTTGCATTACCAGAAATATCACATTCTTTGGTGATTTAGTGTGTACAAATAAGAGTTTTGTATGTTAGTTATAATTACACTGTTTTAAAGGCTTTACTAAGTCAAAGTATTATTTTTGAGTGTAGAGACGTTCCAGAAAACGTCTCTTTTTCAACAAATCAGTGATGAAAGTGAATACCTATGAAAACATCATAGACAAATTCAAAAAAGTCCTTTTTCTGCAATAACCCTGAAGTTTGCGGACTACCTTTTTCATCCAGTAACGGCTTCATCAAATAATAAGCAGGTTGGTAATTATACCAAGGAATTGAAGGCCACAAATGATGAATCAGGTGATAATTCTGCCCCAAAATTAGAATATTGAGAACTTTACCAGGATAGACGCGAGCATTTTTCCAGCGATCGCGCTCCACAAAGGGACGATGGGGTAAATAATCAAAAAATAACCCCAATGCTATACCCACCAAAAAGGCCGGAATAAACCAAAAATTGAGAATATACCCCAAAAAGTGATACTGGACAGAAATATAAACAATAGAAATGATAATCAAACGGCTGATAAACCATTCCAGTAGCTCATATTTGCGCCATAATTTCCGCTGAAAGAAAAATACTTCATGGTACAAAAACCGGACTGCAATCAACCATAACGGACCACCTGTAGAAACATAATGATCAGGGTCATCTTTAGGGTGATTAACGTTACCATGATGCTGCAAATGTACCCGTGTAAAGACCGGAAACGCAAAAGCTAAAATTAAGGCGCTACCATGACCTAACATGGCATTAATGATCCGGTTACGATGAGCAGACTGGTGACAAGCATCGTGAATCACAGTCCCAGAACAATGCAAGGCCAGAGTATTAATACTAAAACATAACCAATGAGGCCAATCCCACAGCCAGTAACCAAAGTTAGATAATACCAACATCATCACCACTACAAAAAACAGCAGTAGTGTGGGATTAAAATCACCGGGAGGTGCTAAAAGTTCTTTGGGGGGGATTGTCAGTGGCTTTTGTGCCTCCGACGTGAGCATTTCTAACTCCTTGTTTATCAAACATTACAAATATAGGATAAATCTTAGTAAAGAGTAAAGTTATGTAAAGCTTTGTATAGCAAGATTTATCCCAGTCTTGCTGATTAGCAAATAAATGGCGCTATGATTCCAGACTAGAAGAGTGTTTAGACAAAAAAGCTCTCCTAGAGACAGGTTGCAAATCATATTGGTGTACGATATCAAATCTATACCGTAACCATGACTCTTAATACTGCTCGGTTAAGAGTGTTGAAGCAGGAACTGTGGACAGAGTAAAAGTTAAAGGGGCAAGATTTTTCTGTCCCCATTCTCCTTTACCCGTTCCCCTTTCCCCTAAACCGACAAGTATGTCTCCCACTCTAACTGCTTATAACTTTATAACTATTGATATAGCAGTGACTGAAAAGGAGAGGTCGCTTAATTTACGATTATTTCCCAGATAGATCCAACAAATCCTGAAACCACCCCATGACGCAATTAAGAGATTCTCTGCGCCGAACCAAAATTGTTGCTACTATTGGACCTGCTACCAGCAGTCCAGAAATGCTGAAAGCAATTATTGAAGCTGGTGCAACAACACTGCGGCTTAACTTCTCCCACGGAACCCATGCTGACCATCAGCGTAGTATTCGGTTAATTCGGCAAACCGCTTTTGAACTCAACAGACCAGTAGCCATTCTCCAAGATTTGCAAGGGCCAAAAATTCGCTTGGGGCGGTTTGAAAACGGGTTTATAGTTTTGGCTAAGGGCGATCGCTTTACATTAACAAATCGTCCAGTCATAGGAACCCAAGAAATTAGCTGTGTTACCTACGATTATTTAGCAGATGAAGTCCCAGTCGGTGCAAAAATTCTCCTCGATGATGGACGAGTCGAAATGGTAGTCGAGGAAATTAACCGCGATAAAGGTGATTTACACTGTTGTGTCACAGTTGCCGGTAAACTTTCTAACAACAAAGGTGTCAACTTTCCAGGAGTTTACCTATCAATCAAAGCCATGACCGACAAAGACCGAGAGGATCTGATGTTCGGTTTAGATCAAGGTGTAGATTGGGTAGCACTTTCCTTTGTCCGCAACCCCCAAGATATTATCGAAATTAAAGAACTAATTTCCAGCACAGGCAAAAATGTCCCTGTAGTTGCCAAAATTGAAAAACACGAAGCGATCGAACAAATGGAAGCCGTTTTATCCTTGTGTGACGGCGTAATGGTTGCCAGAGGTGACTTAGGAGTAGAACTACCAGCCGAAGACGTACCCGTACTGCAAAAGCGGCTAATTGCCACAGCTAACCGTTTGGGAATTCCCATCATCACCGCCACCCAAATGTTAGATAGCATGGTTAGCAACCCCCGTCCTACCCGTGCAGAAGTATCAGACGTAGCCAACGCCATTCTCGACGGCACAGATGCAGTCATGCTTTCCAACGAAACCGCAGTTGGTGATTACCCAGTGGAAGCCGTAGCGACAATGGCTAGAATCGCCGAACGGATTGAACAAGAAGAAGCACAAAATGCCAACTCCCGTCAATCTAGAGATAACAGGCGTTCAATTCCCAATGCTATCAGTCAAGCTGTAGGTCAAATTGCTGAGAATCTGGGCGCAGCAGCAATTATGACCTTGACACAAACAGGAGCTACAGCCCGCAACGTTTCTAAATTCCGTCCTAAAACGCCCATTTTAGCCATCACACCCCATGTCAACGTAGCGCGACAGCTACAAATGGTATGGGGAGTTAAACCCCTACTGGTACTGGAATTACCATCAACTGGACAGACATTTCAAGCAGCCATCAATGTAGCTCAAGAAAAAAACCTCTTAACTGAAGGTGATTTAGTCGTAATGACTGCTGGTACTCTCCAAGGAGTTTCTGGGTCAACGGACTTGATTAAGGTAGAAGTAGTAACAGCGGTACTGGGACAAGGAATAGGTCTAGGGCAAGGTTCAGTTAGTGGCCGCGCACGGGTAGCTCATACTGGTATGGATGCTAGTAACTTTAACCCTGGAGATATTTTAGTTGCGCCTCGTACTGGAGTTGATTTTGTAGACGCAATTCGTAAAGCAGGCGGAATTATTACAGAAGATGAAAGTCTCACAAGTCACGCCGCAGTCATTGGATTACGTCTAGGTGTACCAGTAATAGTTGGTGTTAAAGAAGCAACACAAGTAATAAAAGATGGAGCAATTTTAACTTTAGATATGCAACGGGGTTTAGTTTACTCTGGTGCTGTGGGAACACCGTAAACAGCATCAAGCATCAAATAACAAAGGATGAAAAACAAAATTTTTTTTCATCCTTTAGGCGTTAATCAATCCGAATGAGTGGAAATTAGAAATATTTATATTGAAGATGCAGCAAATTTGGTTTGTTAACCGCCTAAAATACTCCATCTTCAAGCTAATAAAAAAAATTTTAGTTTTATAGCCAGAGTAGACAAAATTTACTCAAGAATGGCTATAAAGTCCATCATTGTCCTAATTGGCGTTATATTTGTGAGAAACTCGGAAAGGATCACTAAAGCTTGCCACCTAGCTGACTAGAAATTGCCAATATTCGGTGTTAATGGTGTTTATATGAGCCGCTGGAAATCAGCGGTCATTAAACGCCACCCAGTGCTTTATCTGTTAATTAACTTCAGAGTTTCACGCTGGTCTTTATTTAGTTTTTCATTCATGAAGGGAATCAAATTTGATATCCCTTCTCAGTCTGTAATACAACGGTGTTTGTTGCGGAAATTCAACAATACCATTGCATCTGTTGTGAATTGAACAAAGTTGATTGAATGGGACTCTGGTATGAATCTAGTTAAGAATTGATAATTGATTAGTCGCCGTTCTACTATTGTCTTAAGTGCCGGTTATTTTGCTGCACTTGAGATTTTAGAGTTTAGACTAATCAATGCAGATTCAGATGTCACCAGTCACTTGCATTTGATGGACTTGATCTGCCAACTCTTGACGACTTTGATCATCAAGTCTGTCAATTGCTAACATCCCCATGAGGATAACCTCTTTCAACGTCAGACGGGTAGAATGTGCCTGTTTTTGCACAATCTCTTTGATTATTGGACTGACACCAATTGCAGTACTAGCTCTAGCCACGGAATTAAATGGAAACATTAATGACTTCGCATAAATCTTAGCACTTTAAACGACGTTATTGTATATATAAAAAAATTTAACATTTTTCTTAGTAGTCTCTTTTGATACTCAAAGTCGCAAAATAACATTCTGGTGGGGGATCTTGATACGGCATCAGGAAAGTAAAATTTTCCTGAATTCAGCCAGGTCAGCCTGTCATAAGGAAAAGCAGCGAGTACTTACAAGGAAAGATAAAACAATGAATGAACCTTATCTGTTGGCAGCCAGCTTGTTAACAGGATTGACAGTACCAACATCTGCTCTCCCAAAGATGTCGAGTATCCCTCCAGAAAATACTGCTTTCCCGGATGATTTAAAACCACGTTCACTGTCGCCAGTAGGTAAAAAAGTTACCTCTAATGTTGATATTTCTTTACCAGAATTCAGTAGTCAAGTTGCTTCCAAACCAGCAAGTTTACAGCCACGAGTACGTGACAAAGTTATCTCTCGTCCAGAATTTAGCCACCAATCTGTATCTGTATCAGATGGTTCACAGCTAAAAGTAGCTCAGAAAATTACTTCTGGTGTTGATATTTTGTTAGCAGAGTCAACTAACTACATTTTGCCCAAACCTAAAAAAACTTCACTAAACTTCAGTTCTCAAAAAACTAAGCAAAGTCTAGTATCTGGAAGTCAAATGTACTATCTCCGACTAGCATCTCTGAAGACTGGTCAGATATACACTCGTGTGGATGATGATGATTTACAGTCTTCGTCGAAGTCAGTTAAGCAACAAAAACTTAGCTATGAAAATTGGAAAAGCTTATTAGCTATGGAAGCTAGGGCAATTTCTCAAGGTCAGGGTACAAATCGTTTGAGTATTTTGGTGGGTGATTCTTTGAGTATGTGGTTTCCTAAAGAAAAACTCCCTACTGGTAAATTGTGGCTGAATCAAGGCATATCTGGAGATAGGTCTGAAGGTGTATTGAGAAGATTGTCGGCATTTTCGACAACACGCCCAGAAGTAATTTATCTGATGATTGGGATTAATGATTTGCTTAGGGGTGTTAGTGACCGGACAATTCTGATTAATCATCGCCGGATTATTCGTAGCTTGCGTCAGTCTCACCCCAATAGTCAGATTATGGTGCAATCTATTCTGCCTGTTAACCGCGCTCAAATTTCTAACCGTCGGATTCGTTATATCAATTCCAAAATTGCTTTAATTGCGAAACAGGAAGGTGTTTATTATCTGAATATCAATAATTGGTTTGCTGACTTAGATGGTAATTTGCGTTCAGATTTAACAACTGATGGGGTGCATTTATCACCTGAAGGATATGATGTATGGCGATTTGCCCTGCAACAAATAGAATATAAGGTTGCTCAAGGTTTGTGAGGTATGAGGAGTATGGCTGGCGCTATGCTGCGCTATCAGGAGTTAGTCGCAAAACCCTGTGGGTATAAGAAAGAAAGTAATTAAATTTTTAGTCGTTGTTTGACCCCAGAATCTCTGCCCTTTTAGGGCGGGGAGTATGTCAATTCATCTGGCTGCAATCTGCTGTAAGACTTGATTTAATTTGCCGCTGCGATAACCTTCTAAATCTAAGGTGACGTAGATAAATCCTAAATTCTGGAATGTACTCACGAGGGTGGGTAAATCTGTGGTTAAGACAAAATTTTGAATTTTTTCTGGTGGCAATTCTATTCTGGCTGTGTCACCTTCTGAACGGACTCGTAAATTTTCCCAACCCAGATTTCGTAAATAAATTTCTGCTCTACCAACTCGCTGTAATTTGGCTATGGTAATTTCTTCGCCGTAGGGAAAGCGAGAACTGAGACAGGGTTGGGCTGGTTTATCCCACCAAGGTAATCCGAGTTGTTGGGAAAGTTGACGAACTTCGGCTTTTGTGACACCTATTTCTGCTAGGGGCGATCGCGCACCTCGTTCTTTTGCTGCTTGAATTCCGGGGCGATAATCATGCAAATCGTCGGCGTTGACCCCATCTACTACATAAGGATATCCTAACTCTAATGCTAATGGTTTGAGTGTGTCGTGCAGTTCACTTTTACAAAAATAGCAACGGTTGACTGGGTTAGAGGTGTAGTTGGGATTTTCCATTTCGTGAGTCTGGACGATTTTATGGGCTATGCCAATGGTTGCTGCTTGTGCTGTTGCGTCCGCTAATTCTTCTGGTAGTAGGGATGGAGAAACCGCTGTGATCGCCAAAGCGCGATCGCCCAATACATCATAAGCAATTTTGGCTACCAATGTGCTATCAACTCCCCCTGAGTAGGCGATCAAAGCCTGTCCCATTTCCACAAATAAATCTTTTACTTGTTCTAGTTTTTTTGTTAGTGTCATGTCTCAATCCTGCCAAAATCAATAAATAACATCTGATCACTACTATTGTAGTCACTGATCATTTGCTTGGTTCCCATACTTTGTACAGAAATAATCCCGGAATTCAAGATTCTCTATGTTACTCCTAAAAACATTCTCAATAGTGATTATTTTTCTTAAATGAAAAGTAATCGAATATCCTTATTTTTTATATCCTAAAATCCTGGTTCTGATAATTAGCTATATTTTGCGACTATACTACCTAAAAGTTGTAAATCTATAGGTTTAGAAATATAGTCATCCACACCAGCAGCCAGACAAGTTTCTCTATCTCCTTTCATTGCCATTGCTGTTTGAGCAATTATTGGTATCTGCTGATATTGAATATTGTCTCTAAGTTGTTTTACCAAGTTCAAACCATTGGCATTTGGTAGACTCACATCCATTAAAATAACTGCTGGTTCTATTTGTGTCAGGACTTTCCACATTTCCTGAGCATTTTTAACACAAGTTACTTGATAACCCAATCTACCAAGATAAATTCGCATTAATTCGGAATTGGCTAAATCATCTTCTACCAATAAAATTGATCGTGAGCTATTTATGGATATACGAGAATAAGGTTGGGAATCAGAAGATTTTTTGACCTCCTGACTTATTTCTAAATCTTTTTCTGCCTTAATTTCGATAGCTTCCAAAACTTTCCCCTGTGGCTTGATAGGAAGGACTATGGTAAAACAGGAACCTTGATCAATTGCTGATTCCAATTCTAAATAACCACCATGAATCTCTGCCAGTTGCTGTGTTACCACTAACCCTAAACCAGTACCTTCATTGCTTCCAGCACCAGGGTTAATAATTTGACTGTAGGGACGAAACAAGCGAGTTTGATTTTCCTGGGAAATGCCAATACCAGTATCCCAAATTGAAAATCGTACATATAAATCTTTGATAGATACCCGTAAACCAACGCTACCTGAATTTGTAAATTTGACAGCGTTAAATAATAAATTTAATAGCATTTGCTTGAGTCGCAAGGGATCGACTACTAAATTGGTGACATCATTGTCTATTTCCAATCGTAGTTTCAAGCCTTTATTAGCAGCTTTCTCTTTTACCAAAGCTAAAACATTACGGCATAATGTCGGTACTTCGACTATTTCCCATTGCACTTCTAGTTGGTTAGCTTCAATTTTAGAAAGATCCAAAATATCGTTAATCAGGTCTAGCAAATGCTTACTACTAGATTGGATGATGTGTAAATATTCTTGATGGCGTTGTCTTTCTGGTTCGTAACCTTGTGCCAGTAGCAGATGGGTGAATCCAATAATAGAACTAAGTGGGGTACGAATTTCGTGGCTGGTATTGGCCAGAAATTGGTTTTTGAGTTGATTGGTGCGTTCTAGTTCCTGATTAAAGTTAGCTAACTGTTGACAACGTTGTTGCCAAGATTGAATTTGTCTGAGTTGTGCTAGGGCTGTATTAAAATACTTGATTGTTTTTGTGATTAATTGCGATCGCAGTTGAGTGTGTAATGGATGGATTCGCTCATGATTATGCTTGGGTTTAGCTGTGGCAATTATTAGCCATACCATCACATTGCTGGAATCATCAACTAAAGGCCACGCACACCGTGGTTTTTGCTTCTCCATCTGCTGCAAATCTTCCAGTTTAATGGCAGCATCTAATTTCAACTCCGTCTGTATCCTTCTTTTGGGTCTAATTTCTGGAGTTCGTTTTTCTAGGGTAGAAAAACTAGAAATATAGCAAATTCGACCTATTCTTTCTTGTGGTTGATATTGAGCAATGCCTACGGCACACTGCGTACACCCTATCCAACTACCATTTAAAGCCTGATGAAGCTCATTTACAACAGTCTGAAAAATTTCTGCTTCTGGGGTTATAACCTGTGACATAGTGTTAGCAGCTGAAAGCAGACATTCATGCAATCGGCTTTGTAACTGATTCAAGCTGCTTTCTAACCATAAATCATCCCGCAGTTGCTGGATTGTTGGCAAAAGAGTTGGCGTTCCGTCTATCTGTGAGTTCTGTTCTGGTAAACTTGAAGGTTGCTGCATGGTGAACTAGACGGCCAAAGAAACTGAGCTTGGCAGGAAAATGCGAACTGGATTTTATGTATATTAACGGATAAATGTTTTTTAATTGTAAATCATAACTGACAGTGCCGATTGTAACGCTTAATTACACACTTGTTTAAAAAAGTCACACTGATTTTTTTTCATGGTAACTAACAAAAATGGATACACAAATCATAGCTCAATTAATAGTTAACGGAATTGCTGTAGGTAGTATTATCGCCCTAGCAGCGGTTGGACTGACGCTAACTTACGGAATTTTACGGTTATCTAATTTTGCCCACGGCGATTTTCTTACCTTGGGAGCTTATTTGACACTGGCGGTAAATACCCTGGGGGTAAATATTTGGCTATCAATGATTTTAGCTGTAGTGGGTACAGTAGCTGCAATGTTACTGGCAGAAAAATTACTATGGTCAAAAATGCGATCGATTCGTGCTACTTCGACAACACTGATCATTATTTCTATTGGGCTGGCTTTATTTCTCCGCAACGGCATTATTTTTATTTGGGGTGGTAAAAATCAAAACTATAATCTCCCTGTCATCCCTGCTTTAGAATTTGGTCAATTAAGAGTACCGCAAAATCAATTATGGGTACTGGGGTTAGCAATAGTAGCAATTTCCTTGCTCCACTATTTATTGCAAAACACTAAAATTGGTAAGGCCATGCGAGCAGTAGCTGATGATTTAGACTTAGCTAGAGTCTCTGGTATTAACGTTGATAGAGTAATTCTCTGGACTTGGGTAATTGCTGGTACTTTAACTTCTTTAGGCGGTAGTATGTACGGTTTAATTACTGCCGTCAGACCAAATATGGGTTGGTTTTTGATTTTGCCTTTATTTGCTTCCGTCATTTTAGGAGGTATTGGCAACCCTTACGGTGCGATCGCAGCGGCTTTTATCATTGGTATTGTTCAAGAAGTCAGTACCCCTTGGCTGGGTTCACAGTACAAACAAGGCATAGCCCTATTAATCATGATTTTGGTGTTGCTAATCCGTCCCAAAGGCTTATTCAAAGGCACAATCTAAGCCGTCAGCCGTCAGCCGTCAGCCGTCAGAATACTTTCTTTAGCTGATAGCTGATAGCTGAACGCTGATAGCTAACTAGTCAATGATGTGGAAGTAATAAGCTGCTACCAAAAAGTTGATAGCCAACAGCAACAATGCCCAACCTGTACGGAAAGCGTAGGTAGGTTTAGCAGCTTTACCTTTGGTCATAATTTGGTTCTCCTAATTTGATGACTTTTTAACAAATAGCAAACATAAGCGCCAATTCTCCAGAAACTTTAAAAATATTTGTGTGAGGACAGGAGTCAGGAGTCAGGAGTCAGGAGTCAGGAGATAATAAATACATCCCACACCCTAATCTTCCTCCCCAGCGTGGTAAGAACTACGCACCAATGGACCGGAACGGACGTGATTAAAGCCCATGTCTTTAGCTATTTTCCCAAGTTCGTCAAATTCTTCTGGTGTCCAGTATTTTTGCACTGGTAGATGTTCCAAAGATGGGCGCATATATTGACCTAATGTTAAGCGATCGCACCCCACAGCTAAAAGATCCGCCATTGTTTCAATTACTTCTTCCCTAGTTTCTCCGTGTCCCAGCATTAAACCTGACTTGGTGGGAATAGCGGCATTAATTGTTTTGACTGTTGCCAATACACTTAATGAGCGATCGTACTTCGCACCCCGTCTCACAGGCCCAGTTAATCTCCGTACCGTCTCCACATTATGATTAAAACAAGCCGGTTGGGCAGTAACAATCATTTCTATCCGTCGCTTTTGACCAGTCTCTCCCACGCCGGCACCACCCCAAAAATCTGGTGTCAGCACTTCAATTTGCGTTTCCGGGTTAATTTGGCGAATCGTTTCCATAGTTTTGACAAAATGCCCCGCACCTCCATCATCTAAATCATCACGGGCTACAGAAGTCAGTACCACATAGCGCAATCCCAAAAGCTGTACTGCCTCAGCCACTTTTTGCGGTTCTTCCACATCTACAGGCATAGGGGCATGACCTTTATCTACTTGACAAAAAGCACAAGACCTTGTGCAGGTTGGACCCATAAGTAAAAAAGTTGCCGTTTTTTGGGCATAGCATTCACCCCGATTAGGACAGCGGCCTTCTTCACAAATCGTATGGAGTTGGCGCTGCTTAATAATACGTTGTACAGTAGAAATTTCACTAGCCTTACCAATCGAACGACGCAACCAGCTAGGCATTGCTGCAATTTCTGATTTGAGTTCAACTTTTCTGGAAGAAGTCATAAATATTTCCGCTATCTAAAAAATACAGATAAAAGATATACTGGTATAGGTTAGTATAAATCCTTGAGCAGCTTAAATTACCTTGAAAGCCTGTAATATATAACAGGTAACAGGAAACAAAAAGCTTGAAAAAAGTAACAGCGACATTGGGGTTAAATGTCAATGTTGTTGCTAGAGGTGCCTTGACCACACCTTAAATAGTGATTTTTGAAGCTGCTTAAGAATCTCTGTACCTTCAGGTCCAGGAGAAGTCAAAAAAGTACAGCTAGTAATAGCTTACTAACAATTAATGACAACGCAAGCAACAGTTGTACAAAGGACTTGCGATTTTGGCAATTATACAGAAATATACTCTCCCCCAATTTACATAAATCTTGTATATAGTGGGAGAATTCTTAATGTCAAACGGCAAATCAGCCATCTAAACTTATAGTCTTTGGTAGAGTAATCAGTCGTGGCCAACAAAATTTTAGTTATCGATGACACTACGGTTGTCAGGGTAAAAGTACGAGAAATGTTACCTCCGGGCAATTTTGAGGTATTGGAAGCAAAAGACGGTTTAGAAGGATATAATCTGATCCTGAATGAAAAAGTCAGCCTGATCATGTTGGATTTTATATTACCGAAAATGAGTGGCTGGGAAGTTTTTCAAAAAATTCAGGCCAACCCAGAATTAAAGAAAATTCCTTTAGTGATTATGTCTGGTCGCAAGGAAGAGGTAACAGAAAAAATTCCTGAACCATTTGAATATTTTGAATTTCTCAACAAGCCTTTTGACCAGAGACAGCTGATTAGTGCAATCAAGTCAGCTATGTCTAAGGCTACTAAAAAAGTCCGTCCAGAAACCAATACCCCAGGAATCATTCCCCTACAAAAAGAATCAGTTTCAGCAAAATCAGGTTCTACAGAAAGTATTTCATCCGCAGAAATTCAAGCTCTAAATGAGAAAATTGCCAAGATGCAAACAGAAATTGATAGTTTGAAGAAACAGTTAACTCAGGTTGTGACATTTATTAAACAGAAAATTAAGTAGTGTTGGCTTTTTCTATTATCCTTGCCATCGAAAATACTTTAGTCAATAAAATCAGTTATAGACTGACTAACCTGCCCGTTTTTATTTAGTTAAAGATAACGGCAGGTTTTTTTAAGTTTTATTTCTATAAATTTGTTTTTATACCACGCAATTGGTATCATAAGTTTCCTAGTGAGAGAATTATCGAACAGAAATGTGATATGACCAGAAAATCCAACTCTTGGTGAAACTGAATCTATAGAAACTGAGTATTACGGGTAAATCAAGGACAAATTTCTTGACTTTACATGATGACAAACAGGGTTTTACCCATGACCGTGGTTTTATGTTTGCTTTACAAGGATAAATAGATGAATCCAACCAATCCCTATCGAAATACAGGTCTAATCTTTAGCTTATATTTGCCTGTGATTAGTTCGTGTTTAATTCTGAGTCTAGGAATTTTTGATGGAAAACAAGCTAATGCAGATGAAATAAAAAAAGTTATCCAGAGCAATAATTATTCACTTAATCTCAAATCTGCAACTAAAGAGAAAGTTAGAATTGCCATTCTTGACTTTGATTTTAGCAGCGTTAGTAACCCTAACTTATTATCCGTTTTGCAAGGAGGATCTAAGGGTGTTAGCGATATGCTAGTAAACAGGTTGGTTAAAAACGGTAATTTTGTTGTACTTGAACGCAGCCAAATAGAAGCTATTTTGAGGGAACAAAATTTAGGTGATTCTGGAAGAGTTGATGCTGGTACTGCGGCTCAAATTGGCCGAATCTTAGGTGTAGAAGCAGTAATAATTGGCTCAGTAACTCAATTTGATATTCAGCAAAGACGTTCTGGAGGAGGATTCTTGGGATTTGGAGCCTCATCTTCCGATACAGATGCTTATGTTAAATTGAATATTCGAGTCGTGAATACTACTACATCTGAAATATTGTTTGTTGCTGAAGGTAATGGTAATGATAGTCAGTCCGATACTCAAGTGAGTGTACTTGGATTTGGTGGAGGTGCATCAACCAGCAATGAAGGGAGATTACTAACCAAAGCAACTGAAAAAGCCATAGATCAAGTAATTACAGAATTAAATAATAAATCTACAGATTTAGCATCTTTACCCAAAACTTTACCAAGCGTTGATGCTGCTGTTGCTGATGCCACAGGAAATACTGTGATTCTCAATAAAGGAAAATCAGATGGTTATCGTGTGGGAATGAAAATATCAATTGAAAGGGTAACTAAACAAGTCAAAGATCCTACCACTGGCAAAGTTATTCGCAATATTACTCAGAAGCTCGGCATGATTGAATTAGTTGAGGTGGATGCTACATCTAGCGTTGGCAAAATTATTACGGGTGGAAAATTCAAAGTTGGAGATATTGCTAAACCAACTCAATAGATATTTGCCAAACTTGTCAATATATTGCTGGGGGTGAATGAGCATAGTACCCCCATATCTCAATTCAATTTAATCCTGATTCTGACATGAACAAAAATGGGTAATGAGTTTATTACCCATTACCCATTCATGAATCTACAATTTCTCTGCTTGTTGAGTGATAATTACATTCGCTTGACTACTTGCTATTTTTGCAGCTTGCAAAATAGGAGTATTAGCAACTGAATTATTAGCTAAAGTAAACAGAGGATTTGACAAAATACCCGCGATGGAAGTAGCAATTAAAGTTACTATCAACCCTACTTGTAAAGGTCTCAAACCTGGTAAATCCCAACGTACTTGAGGATAATTCTTCACTACGTCGGACATTTCTTGAGGTTCTTTAACCACCATCATTTTCACGACACGAATGTAGTAGTAGATGGAAACAACGCTGGTAACTAAACCTAGTAAAACTAACCAGTAAAGGCCAGCTTGCCAACCTGCCCAAAATAGGTAAATTTTCCCGAAAAACCCAGCTAGTGGGGGAATCCCACCCAAGGATAAGAGGGAAATACTTAAACCCAATGTGAGCAGTGGATCTTTTTGATACAAACCTGAGTATTCTGCAATCTGATCTGTTCCTGTCCGCAGGGAGAAGAGAATGATACAGGTAAAACCACACAGGTTCATGAATAGGTAAACCAGCAAGTAAAAGATCATGCTGGAATAACCAGCATCAGTACCAGCGATTAAGCCAATCATGACAAAACCAGCTTGAGCAATAGATGAATAAGCTAACATCCGTTTCATGCTGGTTTGAGCAAGGGCAACGACGTTACCCAATACCATACTAAGGACTGCAAGTGCAGTAAAGACAAATCTCCACTCGTCTGCAACTAGGGGGAAAGCTACCGTTAATAAACGGATAGCCAGGGCAAAACCTGCTGCTTTAGAACCGACAGATAAAAAGGCAATAACAGGGGTGGGAGCGCCTTCATAAACGTCTGGTGTCCACTGGTGGAAGGGTGCAGCGGAGATTTTGAAACCAATCCCGGCAATGACGAAAACGAGGGCAATCACTAAACCTAGAGATTGACTAACATTTGCGGCCGCGATACCATTAGCGATCGCACTCAGTTCTGTTTGTCCACCGGATAAACCATACAAAAGTGATACACCGTACAAAAATACGGCTGTGCTAGAAGCGCCAATTAACAGGTATTTCAGTGCCGCTTCATTGGAACGAGGGTCACGTTTGGTATAACCTGTCAACAAATAAGAGGAAATACTCAGGGTTTCTAAGGAGATGAAAATCATCACCAACTCACTAGCACCTGATAAAAACATTCCTCCCAAGGTCGCCGTCATTAAAATGGCGATGAATTCTGCTAAAGCAGTACCACTTTGCTCAACATAGCGAATCGACATCAAGATGGTGACAATGGCAGACAGAGCAATGATACCCCGAAAGATAATACTGAGGTCATCACCATTAAACGCACCAGTAAAGCCGATAGGATTAGTGGAATCCCATTGAAAGTATAGGGCGACAATTGCAGCTAGTAAACCTGCGATCGCTAGATATCCAATCCAGCGTGAAGATGTACGCCCTAAAATCAAATCAACAATCAAAACCCCCAAGAGGGTGAGAATGACAATTCCCTCTGGTAAAATCGTTCCCGCATTTAACTGGGATGCAATATTAGCAAAATCCATGAGATGTATAGGTTTTGTCGATTAGAGATCAAGGCTAACTGAGTTAATTCTATCTATACTTCTTGACCAAAATTGCATTTATCGTCAGAATTCAGAACTCAGGAGTCAGGAGTATGGCTTACACCATGCTATACCTATGGGACGCTGCGCGATCGCTAACAGAATCACAATGAATCAGTTGCATTCGTAATTAATTGTGCATTGTCAAGCGCAACAATCCCTGAATATAGCGGTAAACAACGAATTCTTCCTCTGTCATACCTAGCACCGCAGGGCGGAAGTCAAAAGTCAAAAGTCAAAAAACTTATTCTATAGGCCTTTCATTGACTTGGAATGGTTGGTTTATTTACGCCGTGCTGTACTAGTCTATGGTAATTAACGTCCCCATTCTTTCCATTTCTTCTGAAGTTTTTTAATAACTTTCTCTTCATCTTTATAGTCTGTAAAGTCTTTCCATCCTTGTTTAATTGCTTCTTTTTGTTCTTCAGTTAGTTGCCAAGAAAGTGGTTGTTTATCTATTTCTTTAGGAAAGCTAATGGTAAAATTCGCTATTTCTACACCTTGTTTCTGCCAAAAATCTTTCAGTAATTTAACCGAAAGTGCATCGCTGGCAGTTTGTGTAGAACTACGAACTTTTAATACTGCCTTGATTGATCCGATTACCTCCATCAACCATCCTGGATCACCTAAATTCTTATTAGTAATTGGAGAATCAGCAAAAGCATTAATTTGTAAAAACAATACTTTTTTAATTTGATAAAAATTTGAGTCCTGATTCTTTAACAATTGGTTGGTTAATTGGACACTAGTAGTCACACCAAAATTGTCAAAATAGCCTCCGTCAGCTATATGAAATATGCTTTCAGTCTCTCTCTTAGCAGGATCAGCAGGAAATTTATAAGTTAAATTAGGACGACAAACAGGAGACACATAAGGGAACGTAGCAGATAATCTAGCAGCTGTCGTCACATCCATATCAAAATTGGGATAAAGGGTATTAAAATCTATAAACTTATACTGAGACTCGAAATCCCTACTTTTTGGGTTTTGTCTATCATAGTCATATCCGCGAAAGGTCATTGGACTAATCAAAAATCGACGACCATCTTCAACTATAGTGGCATTAAAAATAGGTATAGGAATTGTTCCAGTTTCAACTTTTTCTCGCCAACTACATAATGAAGGTGGTGTTTTGGGACATTTCAATTCTCCTCTCCATTTAATTTCGACAGCATTACCACGATCTTGCATTTTAGGTACTAGAAAAGGAAGACCAATAAATCGCAATAAATCTGGATAAGCTAGTCCCCAACCAATAGCATCTAAACTATCAGCAGTAGCACTATTAAATATAGTATTTAGTTCTTCTTGGTGGGGATAGCCTTCATTGCGATTTTCACTAAACCGATCTAGAAAATACATTGTGCCTACTGAACCACCAGAAACTGAACTAATCCAACCAATCGCTTGAGTAAATGAAGTACCAATTACTTCTTGTAAACCAGTTAAAACGGTAGTAGTCCATCCGGCCGCTTGGATACCTCCACCACTAGCACAAACAACTACTAAAATCCTATCTTCATTTTTATACTGAGATTGGTAATTTTCTAGCCGCTGATACAGAGCTTTTTTCCAGGTATTGTTATCAGGTTTAGAACCTTGATAATCTTTAAGGTTATAAAAATGATCTACATTGAATAATAAATATCCACCAGCAGAAATCGCTAAAAAGATAATTAATACTGAAACAAGTAAGTAATCAAGAAAAAATGACATCTGCCCTAATAACAGCACCATTCCCGACATAATTACTGTCACGTAAAGCAGAGCAGGAAACTCGAATCTATTGGGTTTAGCTTTGGGTTTTCCTATAAAATAAGTAAAGAAATTTATAATTAATAACACTAATAAAAATGCGCCATTTTCAACAATGCCATCAGCTAATTTACCATGGGTATCTATATAACCTAGTTGTAATTTTTCAGGTAAAATTAAAAATATTTTAAGTAATATTTGTTCGATAAATGTGTTTTTTTCTAAAAAACTTCTGACAAAATAAACAGCTATTAATACTAATATAGAAAGTCCGCATCCTACAAATACGTCCTTCCAAATGTAAATTTCATTTGATTTTTTATCATTGCTGATTAGCTTTTTTGATATTTTATCACTTAAGATTTCATCTTTTGAAAGTAAAATAGCCGTAATAGAAATAGGTAAACTAATGATCCATCCTATAATATCTTGCAGTGAGTTGGAAATGGTCTGCGATTTAGGCAGACCAAGAATTATTTGCCAGGGAGTTATATTGAAACGGATATAGGCATTAGTCAAAATCAGATTGCCAACTAACACAGTTGCAATTCCTGCTAAAGTTGCACCCACAATTACTAAAATTAGTTGAAAACTGTTGCGGAGAATAAACAAATTCTTGAGAATTTTTGGCGCAACTTTGAGAGAAATGAGTGGTAAAAATACTAGCAATAAGCCAACAATTACAGGCACGCGCAAGAAGTATAAATATGGCAGTATTTCATAGTGGTTTACTAACCAGAAGCCAAAAAATGCCAACAATGCTAAAAATACAATATTCATAATATTGTGGAGTTGACTAGATTTTTTTGTGTTCATAAATGAAATGCACTAGAATATACAAACAAACTCAATCATATTTTTTAGTTGGAAATGTCCACTAAATATTGAGTGTTTGGGTGTTGATTTGCATGAATTTATGGCTGGAAGATTTAACAATCTATCCATAGGAAAATTTATCAGGTGTTTTTTCGTAAAATTTACGGTTATCCCTGTTACAAATAGTTATAATTTCAGCTAAGGTGATGATAAGCCAAGAATATCTGCAGGAGCTTACTAAATAAGCTGTTGTGCTGGTTATTACCCTAATTAAAGCTTGATAAAAGCCAGTATAGTATATTGATGATTAATACACAACTAAAGTTAAGAAATTTAAATACCAAATTAAAGATGACAATAAACGTTAATTAATACTTAATTTTCTGTAATAATACGTAATACTTTTGAATAAGTATTACTTTTTTTCTAAATTTTCCAAAAGCGCGATACTTTGTAGACTTGACGCGAAGCGTATCACATTTTAAATCAAGTGATAAGTTAGGTATCTTTTGCTTCTCAACTGCTGCACAGGTAGTCAAGTCAAGCAGAATTTATAATTGCTCAGAACTCCCAGGCATCACACAAAGAAGGAATCCCATGAGTTAAACTTCAGGGATATTTTGAAAACTGTAGTCGCCAATTGTGCGTTAGATAAGTTAAAGATGGAAATATCTGAGCAATTTGCAATTTGCATTGCTATTTCCAGTCTTCTGGGGCTGACTGTACCTAAAGTTGAAAGAATTTTCACCCTTTTGGGCAGTTTGTGTAAGGATTAAATCACTGCTTAGGCGTGATATTTCATCTTGACATTTCGCCAAAATTATCTCAACTTGACTGTCTAGCTTCACAGCTATTCTTTTTTTGAAATTTCCATGTCAACTCTCGTCATCGTCGAATCTCCAACCAAAGCTCGTACCATTCGCAATTACCTGCCAAAAGACTATCGGGTAGAGGCTTCTATGGGTCATGTACGTGACCTTCCACAGTCAGCTAGTGAAATTCCCGCCGCTGTCAAAGGGGAAAAATGGGCGCAGCTTGGGGTGAATATAGAAGCCGACTTTGAACCGGTGTATGTCGTTCCCAAGGATAAAAAGAAAATTGTCACTCAGCTTAAAGATGCCCTCAAAGGTGTTGATGAATTGATATTGGCAACTGACGAAGATCGGGAAGGTGAAAGCATCAGTTGGCATTTATACCAGTTGCTGAAGCCGAAAATTCCCACAAAGCGAATGGTGTTTCATGAAATTACTCAAGAAGCCATTAAAAAGGCTTTGAAAAACTGCCGTATTATTGATGAGCAGTTAGTTCGCGCTCAAGAAACTCGGCGAATTTTAGATCGCTTAGTAGGTTACACCTTATCGCCCCTGCTCTGGAAAAAAATCGCTTGGGGATTATCCGCAGGACGAGTCCAGTCTGTAGCAGTGAGGCTGTTAGTAACCAAAGAACGTCAACGTCGGGCTTTTCATGAAGGTACTTATTGGGATTTAAAAGCCAGCTTATTACAGGAAAAAACCCCTTTTAGCGCCCAATTAGTGACGCTAGGAGGCACGAAAGTGGCTACAGGGAGTGATTTTGATCCTACCACAGGACAAATTACTGCTGGACGCAATGTGGTGTTGTTAAACGAAGAACAAGCCGCAGAACTCCAGGAACGACTCACGGGTAAAACCTGGAATGTCAACGATATTGAAGAACGTCCAGTTACGCGCAAACCCGCACCACCGTTTACCACTTCGACGCTGCAACAAGAATCTAACCGTAAGTTGCGCCTTTCAGCACGGGATACAATGCGAGTTGCTCAAAATTTGTATGAGCAAGGGTATATTACCTATATGCGTACAGATTCGGTGCATTTGTCAGATCAAGCGATCGCAGCTGCTCGGAGTTGTGTAGAAGAAAAATACGGGAAACAATATCTCAGCCCCCAACCAAGACAATACACCACCAAATCTAAAGGCGCACAAGAAGCACACGAAGCCATTCGCCCCGCCGGTAGCACCTTCCGCACGCCCCAAGAAACAGGTTTAGGCGGACGGGAATTTGCAGTATATGACTTAATTTGGAAGCGTACAGTCGCTTCACAAATGGCTGACTCGCGCCAAACCCAAATTACTGTCCAGCTACAAGTTGAAGACGCTGGTTTTCGTTCTTCTGGGAAACGTATTGATTTCCCTGGCTACCTACGTGCCTACGTCGAAGGTTCTGATGATCCTGAAGCCGCATTAGAAGACCAAGAAGTAATTTTACCACCCCTCAAAGTCGGAGATCATCCCACCTGTACAGAACTAGAAGCTGTGGGTCATGAAACTCAACCTCCAGCCAGGTACACCGAAGCTAGTCTAGTTAAAACCTTAGAAAGTGAAGGTATTGGTCGTCCTAGTACCTACGCCAGTATTATTGGCACTATCATCGACAAAGGTTATGCTCAGTTGGTTAGTAATGCCTTGATTCCCACTTTCACAGCCTTCGCTGTCACCGATTTATTAGAGAAACATTTCCCTGATATTGTTGATCCCAGTTTTACCTCCAAAATGGAGCAAACCCTAGATGACATTGCTACAGGTGAAGCTAAATGGCTACCTTACCTGAAGAAATTTTATCTGGGAGAACAAGGTTTAGAAACCCTAGTCAGAGAACGGGAAAGTCAAATTGATGCGACTACAGCCAGAACCGTAGAACTAGAAAATTTAGATGCTAAAGTCCGCATTGGTAAATACGGCCCTTACATTGAAGTAGAAAATGGTGAAGGTGTTGTTACAGCTTCCATTCCCAAAGACCTGACACCCGCAGACCTCAACCCCAAACAGGTAGAAGTTTTACTCAGACAAAAAACCACCGGACCAGACCAGGTGGGAAGGCATCCAGAAACTGGTGAACCAATTTATGTGAAGATTGGCACCTATGGACCTTATGTGCAGTTGGGTGACAAAACTGATGAAAACCCTAAGCCTAAACAAGCATCTCTTCCCAAAGGTGTCACAGCGGAAAATCTCACTTTAGACATGGCTGTAGGGCTTTTGGCACTACCCCGGACATTGGGAGTTCATCCGGCTACAAATGGTAGAATTCAAGCTAGTTTAGGTCGTTTTGGTCCCTATGTTGTCCATGATCAGGGCAAGGAAGGAAAAGATTACCGTTCTCTCAAAGCAGTTGATAATGTATTGACAATTTCCTTAGAACGTGCGTTGGAATTGTTGGCAGAACCGAAAAAGGGACGTGCTTCTAGCACCAGCAAATCTAAAGCAGCTTTACGGGAATTGGGGACACATCCAGAGGACGATTCACCAATTAATATCTATGATGGACCCTATGGCCCTTACATTAAGCACGGCAAAACTAATGTCAGTCTTCCAGAAGGTCAGACAGTAGAAACAGTAACGCTTGCTGCTGCACTAGAATTACTGCAAGCTAAAGCATCTACCAAATCGACAACACGCAAAACTACTAAATCAACGACTTCTAAAACTAAGTCAACGACCAAATCATCAACGAGTAGAGCAAAAAAGAAAGAACCATCAAGTTAGGAACAAGGCTAACGGGAATTATGAAATCTTAAGAATTCATGACTATGGCTTACGCCACGCTGCGCTATCAGAAGCCAGGAGGATAAGAAAGTAATTCCCTATGCCCTGTATCCTCTTATATCAACATTCAACCGAAACAGCATTACTTTTCCTTTTAGCTTGTGATAATCTAATAAGTAAGGAAGAACACAAAACTAAATTTTGTTATTGGTTTATTTCCTCCTCAATACAGAAATGTATCAGCCCTGTTAGAAACCAGAAGTGCGATAATACGCCAGTTTCTGCAACGAAAGTTAAATTAAAATTGAGGTAGTATCTCAGGAGCGTTCAGTTCAATGGACTATATAGAAAAGGTACTGGAAAAGCTGAAAGAGTTAGCACGGAAGCTAGTTGAAGCATTGCTGGGGCCAGAATCTGAACCGGAGCCGGAACTGATTCCGATTCCTGTGAACGAACGTTATCGTCGTCGATAAATACTTAAAGTAATTGGAGTTAACATTGCCATCTTTCAGTATTTTGGTACTGCACGGGCCAAACCTCAATTTACTAGGACAGCGAGAGCCGGGAATTTACGGTTCTCTAACCCTAGCAGATATTAACAGACTGTTGGAAGCAGAAGGACGGAAGTTAGAGACGAAAGTTACTGTTTTACAGTCAAATCATGAAGGAGTCTTGCTGGATGCCATTCATGGTTCATTAGGACAACATCAAGGAATTGTAATTAATGCCGGGGCATATACCCATACTAGTGTAGCTCTTAGAGATGCGATCGCAGCGGTGAATTTACCAACGGTGGAGGTGCATCTGAGTAATATTTATCGGCGAGAAGATTTTCGTCATCATTCTTACATAGCTCCAGTGGTAATTGGTCAAATTAGTGGCTTTGGTGTCCAAAGTTATTTGTTAGGCTTACAAGCATTGATACATCATCTGAGAAAGGACGAAGTTTAACAGTTTGTTGTGGATTTTGGTTTTTGGAGCAAATACACAAAATATTCCAAAATCTAAAATCTAAAATCTAAAGTTTTATGCGTTATTCTCTCGTCAGCCGAGTTAGAGGTATTTTCCTGGGAGCATTTCTAGGGGAGAGTTTGGCTACTCACAATCGTTGTGATTTAGGTGCAATGGCGATTTTGGGTAGCCAGAGTTTAATTGAGTACGGTAGATTAGATGTAGATGATTGGTTAAAGCGTTACCAACAAACTACTGTTGATTTAAATATTACTGATATTGCTTGGGGAAAAATAATTTTAGCCACTTTACCAGTGGTAATTTTTTTTCACGAAGATACTATTAAACTTAAAAAAAATTTGCTGCAAGTATTACAAATTTGGGATACTAACCCAGTAATGACAGATGCAGCTTTAGTAATAGGATATGCGATCGCTCAGTCTTTGACAGAAAAACTTGACCCCATTACCCTCATTCCCCAAACAATTTCTTTTCTAGGAAAAACCACAACTTCCATACCACAAAATTTATTAAAAGTCAATAACTTACTAGCCCAAAATGCCGGATTAGAACAGGTACGGGGTGAATTAACTAAACAAGAGGAACTAAGTAGTAATATTGCTTTAGCCGTTTATTGTTTTTTGAGTACATTGGAAGACTTCCGGCTGACAGTTCTGCGAATTAATAATCATACAAAGAAGCAAGAATACTGGTGTTTAGGCTCACAATCTAGAAGCGCAATCACTGGTGCCTTATCAGGGGCATATAATACTACAGTCGGCATACCTATTAATTGGCAGGCTTTATTCCCAGCTACTAACTCACCAGCATGGGGACTGAAAAATTTTTCTCAGATGTTAGAATTAGCCGATACACTGGTAGAAGTTTGGTCAGGTGTGTATACTGTTACTCCTAACACCCAGGAGTTAACAACAGCAGGAAGTGGCATGAATAGGAATCCACTTTCAATCTATGCTGCACCAAGTGTTATTCGCCCACGCTAAAAAATCAATAATATCCAAAGCAAAAGGCAGAAAATAAGAGGTTTTTGGGCAACTTTACCTTTAATTACATACTTTGGTTTTTTGCACCTTTCTGTTTACACTTTCAAACAAACTATTTGAATATTGTCTAGGAAAACATTACTGTTGTGTGTATGCCTTGACTAAAAACTCTTTGATCTACTGAATTTAGCATTTTGTATCGGAACTACAGCCAGAAGTAATGAAAACGCAGCAATTTTGGCAGTCCTTGACCCAGCAATTGAGGCAATGGCGGCGACAGTACAAAGTGTTATGTCGTCAAGGAAAGAGGCTTGGTTCGGTGAATAATTACCAGAGAGAAACTGGCAACAAAAAAGTTTTCAAGAATATTTTCAAAACTATCATCAAGAATCTACTTTTGTATTTATTACCGAATGCTGATGAAGGTGGACACCGACAAGTAAGAAAAGCGCCTCAATCAACTGCAAAATCTTTTAAAACTCATCATGGCTTTCATACAGTAGTTTTCAGTTGGGTACATGAAAAGCGTTCTGCTGTAATTTTGTTCATGGCTGTGGTATCCATCACTGGTGTAATGGGGCATGAATTATACAATCAACCCCAGATGAAAATTGGCACTATTGCACCACAAACATTTATTGCTCCATATACTGCAAGTATCGAAGATAGGCAACAAACCGAAGCTGATCGCAAAGTAGCAGAAGCAAATACACACGCTATCTTGATGATTAATGCCCAGAAAAATGAGCAGATTAACGAACATTTACGACAAATTCTCGAAGATGGGAATGAACTGCGTGGTGTTGCTGGGTCTTTTCCTTTTTTCGATGTTTCAATTTTGTCTGTTCCTAGTCAGCGATACCTCCGTTCTTGCTTGGAATCGGAATGGCAACGACTAAAAGTAGCTTTAGCAGATTATCAGAAACAAAATAATAAATTGTTGATGCCTAAGTCAAGGACAGCAGATAGACCGCTGTTTTCCAGACCTATACCTAGTCCGTTGTTGCCTTTATCTACACCTGCAATTAAAGAGGAAAGTAATATTAGTAAACCTGCTTTTGATCAAGCCTTAGCAGAATTAGGTGCTTATAGTATCACTGCCCCAAACAAAAATTTTTCTTTACTGATTACCCAAATATCCCAAATCAGACAAGGATATATCCAAGCAACTGCCAAACTTGTACAGATAGAGACTCAAAGAAAACAAGCAGTATATACGGAAACTCTGCTTTTGGATTTGTCAGATGAAGATTGGATCAAAACACAAATGGGAATCCATGAAAGTGCAGAAAGGATTCTTACTCAAGGCATAGCACCAGGACTACCATTTAGTATTTTGCAGGATGCAGTGAGTTTGCAAGTGCAGAAGTCTGTACCCGATGAAGCTGAATCTTTAGCAACTAAAGTTTTATTGGCTGTGCTGCGGCCAAATCTCCAGCCAGATGAAGAAAAAACCAAACAACAGGCAGAAATAGCCGCAGATCAAGTTCCAATTGTGATGCAAAAAGTGCGTCAAGGACAAGTGATTGTTAATAAAGGAGAACGGATTACAGAATGGAAATTTGATGTATTAGAGTATTATCATTTGATTCGTCGAGAACTAAATTGGCTGGCGTTGATAGGGTTAACAGGCTTGGTTAGCGCCGCCCTTGGGGTTTTTGCTTGGGTAGAACGGGGGCTTGGTAATCATTTGCGAGAACGCGATCGCTTGTTGATATTACTGCTAACTCTCAGTATTCCTAGTGTTCTGGCAATGGGTGTACCCTATACTACATGGAGCGCCATCGGGTTATTGTTGGGTAGTTTCTACGGCTCAACTTTGGGTGTAACAGTTGTAGGACTGTTATCATTAATACTACCAGCCAGTATAGACATTAGTAAGATTGTGCTGATAGCTGGTGCTGCGGGCGGAATTTTGAGCAGTTATTTAGCACAGAGGTTCAAATCCCGCGAAGAACTGGCGTTATTAGGTATTGTGATTGCCTTAACTCAAGGGAGTATTTATTTAGTATTAAATATACTTGTTGGTGCAGCATTTGGTTCAGGATGGTATATTGTCCTCCAAGAATCTCTATTGTTTGCTTTATCTGGTTTGGCTTGGAGTATTATTGCTTTGGGCTTAAGTCCTTATTTAGAAAAACTATTTGATCTTGTTACGCCGATCCGCTTGGCAGAATTGGCTAATCCTAACCGCCCTTTGTTAAAACGACTCGCTACTGAAACTCCAGGTACTTTTCAACATACTTTGTTGGTAGCGACTCTAGCGGAAGCAGCGGCGAAAAAACTGCGATGCAATGTTGAATTAGTCAGGGCTGGGACGCTTTACCATGATATTGGTAAAATGCATGACCCGCTGGGATTTATTGAAAATCAAATGGGGGGTCCAAATAAGCACGAGACGGAAATTAAAGACCCTTGGCAGAGTGCGGCAATTATTAAAAAGCACGTGACTGAAGGTTTGGTGATGGCTAAGAAACACAGTTTACCCACAGCGATTAAAGCTTTTATTCCTGAACATCAGGGAACAATGGCGATCGCATATTTTTATCACCAAGCCCAACAAATGGCTAAGGATGATCCTAGTATAATAGTCAACAAAGGCGATTTTTGTTATGATGGACCAATTCCTCAATCTAGGGAAACAGGAATTGTCATGTTAGCTGATTCCTGTGAAGCTGCATTACGAAGTCTCAAAGATGCGACTCCAGAACAAGCATTAAATATGTTGAATAATATTATCCGTGCCAAATGGCAAGATGAGCAATTAATAGATTCAGGATTGACAAAGGAAGAAATGTCAAAAATTGCTCAAATATTTGTAGACGTTTGGCAGCAATTTCATCATAAACGTATTGCCTATCCAAAATTAAAAGCTAGTGGTGAGAAATCAGGTAGTTCATAGGTGACATTGTAGGCAATGTTTTTACATCACTACATCCCTGCCTTTTCATACCACCAATCACGATATAATTATTTCTCTAAATGTCTCCCTGGCCTCCTTACCACAGAGACTAATGATAATGGATTCAATATAATAAATATGGCGCTTATAGTTCAGAAATACGGTGGTTCATCTGTTGGTTCAGTCGAACGCATTCAAGCTGTTGCACAGCGAGTTTACCAAACTGTAAAAGCAGGAAACTCTGTGGTGGTAGTGGTTTCAGCGATGGGAAAAACCACTGACGGACTCGTGAAACTAGCTAATGGAATCTCTAAAAATCCTAACCGTCGAGAAATGGATATGCTGCTTTCCACTGGGGAGCAAGTGACGATCGCTTTATTGAGTATGGCTTTGCAGGAAATTGGACAAGCGGCAATTTCTATGACTGGCGCTCAGGTAGGAATTGTTACCGAAGCTGAACACACCCGCGCTCGGATTTTGCATATTGAAACAGAGCGTTTGATGGGGCAGATTAATTTAGGTAAAGTGGTTGTTGTGGCTGGGTTTCAAGGTATTTCTAGTATCAGAGAGATGGAAATTACTACCTTGGGACGTGGCGGTTCTGACACTTCCGCAGTGGCTTTGGCAGCGGCATTAGGAGCAAATTTCTGTGAAATTTATACAGATGTACCAGGGATTTTGACTACAGATCCACGTCTTGTCCCCGAAGCCCAGTTAATGACAGAAATCACCTGTGATGAAATGCTGGAATTAGCCAGTTTGGGTGCGAAAGTATTACATCCTCGTGCGGTGGAAATTGCGAGAAATTATGGTGTTCCTTTGGTGGTGCGCTCAAGTTGGACGGATCAGCCTGGTACTTGGGTGACAACTTCCAGAACTCAAGAGCGATCGCTCGTCAATTTAGAATTAGCTCGTCCTGTGGATGCGGTAGAATTTGACTCTGACCAAGCTAAGATATCTTTACTCCGTGTACCAGATAAACCAGGTGTTGCAGCGCGGTTATTTGGGGAAATTTCTCGGCAAAATGTTGATGTGGATTTGATTATTCAGTCAATTCATGAAGGTAATACTAATGATATTGCATTTACAGTAAATACACCCATATTAAAACGAGCCGAAGCTGTAGCAGCCGCTATTGCCCCCGCTTTGAGAAATCAACCTAATTCAGATGAAGCCGAAGTGTTAGTAGAAACTAATACAGCCAAGGTTAGTATTTCTGGAGCAGGAATGATTGGCCGACCTGGTGTAGCAGCGAAAATGTTTGCTACCTTAGCGGAGGCTAAAGTCAATATTCAAATGATTTCTACCAGTGAAGTCAAGGTGAGTTGCTTGGTAGATGCGACAGATTGCGATCGCGCTATTTTTGCCCTCTGTAACGCTTTTGAAATTACTGCTTCCCCCAATGTTCCTGCTTCTCCAACTCCCGAATCTCCTGCTGTGCGTGGTGTCGCTTTAGATATGAATCAAGCGCGGTTAGCAATTCGTCAAGTTCCAGATAAACCAGGGATGGCAGCAAAATTGTTTGGATTATTGGCAGAATATAACATCAGCGTGGATATGATTATTCAATCCCAACGCTGTCGGGTGGTTGATGGTGTAGCACGTCGGGATATTGCTTTTACCGTGGCTAGAATGGATGCAGAAAACGCCCAACAAAAATTAACCGAAGTCGCGGATCAGTTAGGATGGGGTGAGGTAGTTTTGGATCAGGCGATCGCTAAAGTCAGTATCGTTGGTTCTGGGATGGTAGGACAACCAGGTATTGCAGCCAAAATGTTTACAGCTTTAGCAGAAAATCAAATTAACATCCAAATGATCGCTACTTCAGAAATTAAAATTAGTTGCGTTGTGGGACAAGATGAAGGTGTCAAAGCTTTACAAGTAATTCATGCAGCTTTTGATTTAGCCGGTAGTGAAAAATTTGTAGTACCAGTGTAAGAATTCAGGAGGCAGGAGTCAGGAGTCAGGAGGCAGGAGGCAGGAGGCAGGAGGCAGGAGTTCAGGAGTATGGCTTACGCCACGCTTCGCTATCAGGAGTTCAGGAGGATAAGAAGAAAATATTTCCCCATCCTCCCCATCACCCTCATCCTCCCCATCACCCTCATCCTCCCCATCACCCTCATCCTCCCCCTCTCCCCATCTACACAGATAACTTTAATGTAAAAGCAGTCTCACCACTAGACGTATCATCTAACTGCAAATCACCATTATGAGCGCGGGCTATTTCCCGTGATAAACTCAATCCTAAGCCAATACCTTCTATTTGACGATTGCGGGACAAATCACCACGATAAAAACGCTCAAATAATTTTTCTTTATCCTGGGGAGAAATGTCTTGAGAACTATTGGTAACAGTTAAATAAACTAAATTATTTTTACGTTGGCAATCAATTTTTAACCATCCAGAAGGAATATTATATTTAATAGCATTGCTAATCAAATTTTGGATAATTTGAATTAGTAAATCTTGATCTGCTTTCACCCATATATCAGCAGCAATATTTGTTTTTACCTGCAAATCAGGCGCAAGAATATCTATATCTTCAACCATATCTGCTAAAATTTGTGATAAATTCACATCAATTTGATATAATCGCATTTGTCCAGCATCAGCTAAAGATAATAACAGCAGTTTTCTGACAATCGAGCTTAAACGTCTGACTTCATCAATTAGGTTACTTAAACTTTGCTGAAGTTGGGAAGCGGGTTCAGCTTTTTGTAAAGCTAATTCTAATTCTCCTTGTAAAATTGCTAATGGTGTTTTTAGTTCATGTGCTGCATCTCCACTAAACCGTGATGCTTGTTGAAAACTACGTTCTAAACGTTCCATCATTTGATTGAAAACAGCAATTAGTTCGACAAACTCAACATCAGTTGTACCCATAGGAATGCGTTGATTTAGTCCTTTGACTGTTACACCGCGAATCGTTGTAGTTACCTTGCGGATGGGTTGTAAAGCTGTTCCTGACAACCACCAAGCGGCGATCGCTACTAAAATCAGTACAACTGGGACTGCAATCAAAAAAACGTTGCGAATAACATTCATTTCCCGGTCAATTTCACTGAAACTAATAGCAATAATCAAACGATGATGAGGGGATGTAATCACACCAATTCGCCAAACTTCCTGATATGTTTGCTTTGTAGCCACTTGAGAAAGTTTCATTGGTGGTGGTAAGGGTGGTAACTGATTTGGAATCAGAAATGGTCGTTGCTGTCTCGGTGGTAATGATGGTGGAAACGGCTGACAATTTAATTCAGAATGTGGTGAACATAGTGTTGTTGAATTTAAATCAGATGGCCAATTATTTGATTGATATAATGTCTCTCCATCTCTATTTATTACTAATAAAGCCGTCGATTTTTGTAACCTATTATCAAGCCTGGGTGGACGAGTGATATTTGCTAACAACTGGCTTTTAATTTCTGCATCAAGCGCGTCAATTTTTGTTTTATAAATCAGCAACCAAGAAGCAAAACCAAATCCTATCAATGCACTACCAGCGAGTGAAGCTGATAGCAAAGCAATGCGAAGACGAAATGAACGAATTTTCAAATTAAAATCCATATATTTTTTGTTCAAAGAAGCATAAGCATCTCTTGCTTTTCTCAAAGATCACCTATTTTTTAGGATTTACGAAATGAATAACCAACACCACGCACGCTATCAATCCAACTATCACCTGCGATTTTTTCAATTTTCTTTCGTAATCTTTGTACGCAAACATCAACTAAATTCGTATTAGGATTAAAATCATAACCCCAAACGTGTTCAAGAATTTGTGTCCGGGTAAATACTCTACCAGGAGAACGCATTAAATATTCTAATAAATTAAATTCACGAGTAGTTAATTCTACTAATTGATGATTACAAGTAACTTCGCGGGTAATCCGATCTAACGTGAGAGAACCAACCCGGAGGATGTTTTGACGTTCTCCAGATATGCGACGAATAACTGCATGAATTCTAGCTATTAATTCTTCAACAAAAAAAGGTTTGGATAAATAATCATCTGCACCTAAATTTAATCCTTCTAGCCGATCATCTAGTTCATTACGAGCAGTTAATAATATTACTGGAAAATTACGTCCAGCGCGACGCAAGCTTTTCAAAATTGCCAGTCCGTCTTTGCCTGGTAACATGATATCTAGTACAATCACATCATATTCGTTTTCCATGGCTCGGTAATAACCTTCATCGCCATTATCAATATAATCGACGACAAAACCTTGTTCTTTTAATCCAGCACAGACGAAGTTGGCAATTCTCGCTTCGTCTTCGATGTACAAAATGTGCATAGAGGAATATTCTCTGTGATCATTTAATCTTCTATTTTAATTGTTTGTTGTTTATACCATAATTACAAATTTGTAATTTAACTGCATATTTATCTGTAATTTTTGGCTGCTGAAATAAGAACATCAAGCAATCGAGGAAAAAGATTATGAATCCACGTCATTTATTGTTGATAGGTGCAGCATCGCTTTTAATCCCTGTTACTAGTGCGATCGCTGTCACTACAACCAAATCAGCACCTATAATTGCTCAAGCACCACAGAATCAACGACCAAATGCTGAAGGAGAACTAGGTGATGGTTTTCCTCCTCCTCCTGCTGGTGGTAGAGGTGAACAAAGAGGTAATGGAGAACCACCTTGGGCTAAAGAAATTAATCTTTCTAGTGAACAAAAAGCAAAAATTAAGCAACTTTATGAACAAGCTAAAAAAGATACTGAGTCCCTACGGTCACAACTGATGGAGGCTGATCAACAAATGCGATCGCTCTTTGCTAGTAACGCTTCCCCAGAAAATTTACGCCAACAACACCAAAAAATCCAAGGGTTGCGTCAAAAACTTGATAATAAGCGTTTTGAAATGATGTTAGCTGAACGACAAGTTTTAACAGCACAACAGCGTACCCAGTTAGGAAAAATAATGCAGCAACGTCAGGGGAAAAAACCGCAATCACAGCCCAGGTAATCATCATGTAAGTATACTGCCTTGGTTTAAGGTGCTACTCACTACCAGTTTTTCGTGGTGTGCGATCGCAATTGCGTTGGTTATAGGTAATCCTAAACCACAACTGCCAGTATTGCCAGAGCGATCGCAATTCACCCACCGAAATCCAGCAAAAACTTGTTGGGCTGTCGCTTAACCCAACCTATATTTTTGCAAAATATTTTCTATTCTACGTTCACCCAAAAATCTGCGGTTTTTATGTTTCCATTGCGGTTAAATTGCATCCACATTTTATATGTTCCTGATTTGGGAAATTTAGTATGAAATTCTATGTTTTCATCACTCTTACTTTTGATAGCGTGAGCGTGGATATAATCTTCTCTTGTCAAAGGAGATGAGCTTTTGATAATTACTAAATGTCCTTTTTCTCCTAAATATGGTTGTATATCTTTGATAACTTGGTTTTTATTATCTTTTAAATCAAAAATTAAGCTGACTTCTTCACCAGCTTTTATTTTGTCTTTAGAAGGTTTCAGACTTACTTTTGTATCTGATAAAGTTTTTGTTTTTTCATATTTAGATAAATCTTTGGGAAGGGGAACTGAACCAGGAATAGAGATATTTGTTAATGATAAAGCTTCTTTTTGTCCGGCTGGTTGATAGTCACTGAAAAGTGTATATTCCCCTGGTGTGGGAAAGTTGGCACTAACTTCAAAGCGACCGTTTTCTTTATAATCTGGGTGAAGATGAGCGAAATGTTCCAAGTCATTGCTCACCACTATTAAATGCATTATTTTCTCTTGGAAAATATCAAATTTATTGACTGGTTTCCCAGCAGAGTCCTGAATATCAATAACTAAATTAATCTGTTGATTAGCAGCTAAGTTTTTAGGTGCTGTTAATTTTGCTTTGGTACTGATTTTTGATTGATCTTCATGATTCATATTTTCCATTGAATGGTTATCATGATTCATTCCTTCCATTGAGTGTCCATCGTGACTGTCACTCATAGATTTTGTTTTCTGTTTTTCCAATTGAGAACTTTTTTCACTATTAGAAACATTTGTTTCACCTGATTTAGTTGATGAACAACCAGGAGAAATTAATAATGTTGTAGCCACAAAAATTCCTACCAAAATACGTTTCATACTTGTTTTATCCTTGGATTAGACTCTAGCGTTTAAATAAAAATCTACCGTTTACTTTTTCACCTTGAATATCAGAAAGTACAACTACCTGATATTCACCTACATCTGCTTCTGGTAAAAGTGCCACATAGTGTTTACCTTCTTTATCATAGATAAAGTTGAGGTTTTTTGCTGTAGGTTTATTTTCAGTTTTTTTACTGCTTCTGGGTTGTTAGTAGATCCTAGTTCGCTGTTATTGCAAGTACCTAAAAATAGAAGTCCATACCGCTAAAAAAAATAAAACTCAACTTGACTAACTTGTAAGCATTCAGCTATTAATCATCACCTGACTATGTTTGCATACAAAAATTAAATCAGAATGAAATTAGCGTGAGTGATGACTTCCAAATTAGAATCAGTGCTGATATATATCACTGCCGTGTAAAATAGTGTAAGTAAGTGAACAAAAAAACCGTAGACGCGGAGTGGCTTCTCGGAAAGTAATAGGTAACGAAAACTAAAATATTCCAAAACCTCTTTTCTGTTAAGAGTTCCCTTGTCATAACGACAATTTTTAACACCCACTTACTTATCACCAAGACTTCATATACTGTACAAGTAATAATAACCACTAAAAAGAGTATAGCATAAATACTCACCCAAGAATGTTAGTTATAGGACTTACGTACAATGTGAGCAAAAACCTGATTATTGCGTAAATCCTAAGTTATATATTAATCTTTTATGTAAAAATATTTCTCTCTTTTATTTACATAGAACTTACGCAAAATTTGACTAAAAACCTTATTCTTGTGTAGAGATAATTCATATAGCTTGATTCCCATCAGGGTATTACCTATACTTTCGTTCTGTTTGGTTAAGTCCTGTTCCAGTATCTTCAACACTCTATACAATCAATATTTTCACTAGTTTAAATTGGAGAAAATGAAAACCAAATTATACTCCTCTTGTATTTATAACATATTTAAAATCATGTAACCAATTAGTCTATTTTTTAACCTAGTTATAATATTGCTTTAGAAACTAATATATTAGATTTTTAATCTATCTTTTGATAGTAGATTTATGCCAACAATCCATTGTTTAAATAACTATCATATTACGGAGATTTTGGATAGATATCTATAGGAAGATGACTATACAAAAGAAGAGAATTAAATTAATTCTGGTGTGTCGAATAACTGCTTTCTATGGAGGTTTAGCGGAGTGCTAAACCTTTTTTATTATCTATAAAATCACCTAGATATATGAAGTTTAAAATTTTGTATTCTTCCTAAAAGCTGATTAATTTTAAAAAAAAATTAGCTAACCTATGCTGCTATATTCTACTTCTATTTAAGACTTGGTGTAACACCAAGTCTTTATTTTTAGGTAAGCATTCAGCCCCTAGCCATCAGCAGTTACCTTTTTCAGGCTAAGGCCAACAATACCTATTTGATTGCTGATCATTAACCAACTTCTTAAACATTCTGACTCCTAACTCCTGAATTATTACGAATACAGCATAAGCTTTTTAGCGATTTAAATATTAGTTAGGCTAATCAATAACAGATGAACTCATATTTGTATACATCCTACAGGTAGATGAATTGAAAGCTAAGTAAGTCTAAATTATTTAGATATGGTAAACACTTGGTATATATCTGGGCTTGGTTATTAGCCAAGCCTTTTTTGTTACTAACAGGACTTAAGCAACTGGCATATTGGTAAGGTGCATCATACTGCCTAAATCTAATCAATAAACAGATTCTTGATATCTGATTCACCCTAAAATAGATTTTTAGTGTGACACGCAGCTTTAGTCCTAACAAATATTCAAACTTACTGGAAAAATAAATTAATCACCTCAAATATTTACCACTCTTATCAAATTAATCTCAACTTATTATGTAAATATTCCTTAGAAACATAAATCGCATCAAATTATTATTCTTTAGATAGTAGAAATATCTCCTGAATGAGAGTAAGATCCCCTGTATTAATACCTGAAAATATTTCTTACCCTGGACTTATTTCAGGGTATTTTTTTATTTTTAATTCAGTAATAAAAATGCTTTTTAAAAGTTTATTGAGTATATTGATAATCAATTTTTTGAACTATGCGTTCATAAAATGTGCATCATTAGCAGCTTTTAAAAAATTTGTACACACCTTATAGGAAGATGAACATCAATTAAATAGGGTTTAAATTAACTATATATGGTAAACACCTGGTATATACCAAGGCTTGGATCTAGTCCAAGCCTTTTTTATGCTTAAGATATTTACTTAATTAAATTTATACAAAAAATCCCAACTTGATTGACGTGATTGGAAGTTTTAACCAAGTAACGCTGTATCAGTTTTTAGAATATTTGGATACATCCTTTAGGAAGATGATCTGTAAGCAGACTAGAACTAAATTAATTTAGTACGTTGTTAAGCACAGCAATTATAGAGGTTTGGTTTACTGCCAAACCTTTTTTTAAAATGTATTTTAATGGTCTATAATGCTACAATTATAAAGATAGAAACCAAGCAGATTTTGTCTGCTGATATAGACCCAAAACCTCAGCAATGAATAATCATAAACAAGACTACAACCCCAGTGGTATAGCTGAAATCAATGGTAATATCCTGGGTTTACCTGATGATTATAACTCAGCAAACTTGATTATTTTTGCCGTACCCTGGGAAGTTACCGTTTCCTACGGTGCAGGAACAGCAAATGGACCACAACGAATTTTAGATGCTTCTTATCAAATAGATTTATTTGATTTAGATCATCCTGACGGTTGGAAGCAGGGAATTTTTCTCGAGGAAATTCCCAAAGATATTTTAGAAAAAAATAATTACTATCGTCAAGAAGCAGCCAAAATTATCCAACGACAAGCGGAAGGTAAAGCACTAATAGAAACACCAGATTTAACTCCTGTACTCACAGCAATTAATCAAGCTGGTGAACAGATAAATCAATGGCTGTTTACCCAGTGTCAAGCCGCGATGAATCAGGGTAAAAAAGTGGCTGTAATTGGAGGTGATCACAGTTCACCTTTGGGTTACTATCAAGCATTAGCTACCAAATACGAAAACTATGGCATTCTGCACATAGACGCACACGCTGATTTACGTGATGCTTATGAGGGATTTGAATTTTCTCATGCTTCTATCATGTTTAACGCCATAAAAATTCCACAAATTTCTAAATTAGTATCGGTAGCTATTAGAGATATCTGTCAAGAAGAAATAGATATAGTTAACGAATCGAATGGTCGTATTACGGCTTATCATGACCAAGCTATTAAACAAAAATTATATTCAGGAATGAGTTGGATTGATATATGTCGAGAAATTATCCATCATTTACCTGAAAATGTTTATATCAGCGTTGATGTGGATGGATTAGATCCTAAACTCTGCCCAAATACTGGTACTCCAGTTCCTGGTGGATTAGAATTAGAGCAAACTTATTGTTTGTTTCGAGAATTAGTTAATAGTGGTAGAAAAATAATTGGCTTTGATGTTTGTGAAGTTGGAGATGCAGAATGGGATGGTAATGTAGGAGCAAGAATAGTTTATAAGTTGGCAAATTTATTAAATTTATCCCATCAAAAATAATTAATCTAAAATAATATTTTAGAACTTACGCAAAACATAACGAAAGTAGGGGTAATTAATTAGGGTTCGCTGATAGCGTAGCGTGCCGTAAGCCATAAAAGTCTTTCCGTTAGGGCTAGGAGTCAGGAGGAAGAATTAGAAGAAGAGAAGAATAGTCTTGAATCAGATCCAGTGATAGATTTTTGGTAGTTTCAAGGCTTATTCCTTGCACCTGATTCACCTTTTTAACCTTCCAACTCTTGATATATCTAAGTTTTAGCTTTATTAACCAAGCCCTAATTAATAAATTGCCCCTACGAAATAATCAGTTTTTTGGTCACATTTTGCGTAAGTCATATATTCGATCAATGGCAATTGAATTGGTGTCACTTATGCAGTTTGTTCTGGTTCATTGCCTACTTTTTGCCCAATTTTGGGTTCAGTACCAGCCAAAATACGCTCAATATTACTATGATGGCGAATAATAACATATAAACCACCAGCAATACTCAACAGAATATATGCTAAAGGTTGGTGGAAAACTACCATGAATATAGAAACAGCAACAGCACCAGAAATAGAACTTAAAGAGACAATTCTGGATATGGTAAATACAACAGCAAATATTCCCAATGTTGCTAACCCAACTTGCAAATTTATTGCTAACAAAATACCCAAACTAGTAGCCACAGATTTACCACCAGTAAAGCCTAAAAAAATAGATTTGCTGTGTCCTAAAATGGCAGCTAATCCAACTAAAGTGACTAACCATGGTTGCCAGAATTGCACATCTACTGTTGTGGGAATAAGATTTTGAATGGGGGCAGAATTGAATATAAAATAAGTGAAAATTATTGCTAAAACTCCCTTTAAGCAATCAATCAATAATACAAAAGCCCCAGGAACTTTCCCCAAAGTTCTGAGTACATTTGTTGCACCAGTAGAACCAGAACCAATTTCCCGAATATCAATACCTTTTAACAGCTTTCCAGCAATATAGCCAGTGGGAAAAGATCCCAAGAGGTAAGCTAATAAAACAACAGCCCCACACAAGGTTAACCAAATAGCCATAATTTAGAAGTTAAGAAGTTCAGGTGTAAAGAAGAAGGAGTCAGGGGTCAGGAGTATGGCTACGCCACGCTATCAGGATTTTGTTAATTTTGAATTGTTACCTATTCCCTGTTCCCTATTGCCTATATTTAATTAAAATTCATCATCAAAATCTCTATCTCGCATCATTTTTGGATCTGGGGCAAAGGCTAACCACAGGGGAAATTGTAGTAATCCTAAACTAATTTGCTCTTCCGAATCATCAATAATAATTAAAGGCATTTGATTGGCTTTAACTGATCTGTCTGCTTTTTGTCCTAAAGCTGTTGCTGATTCAAATAAAACTACCCCTCTGTCTGGTCCAAAGTCTGGGCGGCCAATTCCCAGACAATCTTGTAAACCGCGTCGCCACTCACCCAAGCGTTCTGGGCTATTGGCTAAAATCAGGGTTCGCACGCGATCGCCATACAATTTATTTAAGATCGAAATCGCCGCCGAAGCAATCAAAATATTCTGTAACCTGCTACCCATTGTCCGTAAAGCACCCCGTCCCCCCAAGGTGAAAAACCAATTAGAGACTCTTTCAGCATGAACAGGTTCAAAGGTGCGGCGTAATTGCCATGCAGGACCATAATAATCAGGCTGGTTGCGATATTGGTCAATTAAACGGCGAATTTGTTTTGTCGTATCTTGAAACTGTTGTTGGGCTAATTGCAGGGTCGCTGGCTGTTGTTCAACAGGTTTAGCGTCTTTGACTGCTGGTTTTTCTTTTTCCTTGACAGTTGTTGGTACAAGTTGCAATTGCTCTGCTGCTGCTGCCAAATCCTGTAAGCTACCTGTCAGATAGTCTTTAAAACCCTGTACTCGAATTGCCAAATCTTGAGATGTTCCCGCAAAAGTAGTTCGCATTTCATTCCGAATGCGTTCTTGTCTTCGTTCTAGTTGTTCTACAGAAATTTGCAGGGTTTGCTTCCGTTGTTCTAAAAGTGCTAGGGACTCTTGCACCATTTTCGAGAGTGTAGTTTGCGTTTCACTCACTTGTCCCTGAAGGGTTTTGTAGGTAATTTGCAGCTGGGCTATTTCTGTTTTCAAAGCTGCTTCAGTTTCTTGTAACTCAGTCACTCGTTGGGCTGCTTGTGCATATAGTGAATTAAGTTCTGATTCTGACTCCAACACCCCAGTTTTGACTTCACTGGACTCCTGCGTTGATACTATTTCCTGTTCTTGCGGTTTTTTAACGGTGATAGCTGACTCAACAAGAGTATCTTCTAGTAGTTCATCTAATGGCGTTGGTGCTTCTGTTTTTAGTTCTAAATCAGTAGATAGACCTGTAGAAGGTTGTTCTGGTGTTTCTTCCCACCATTCATCAATTGGTTTTGGAGTTTGAGATTCCTCTGGGTTCATAAAAAATACTGTAATTCCTAATAATGCTAATAGATCAAAGGTAGGGATAGAAGAGTAGGCTGTAGGGGGAGAATAAATATTTACAGCAGATTGCAGATAAATGAGGTACAGAATCTAAATTAAAATCTAGACAGCAAGAAAGTTTTACTCTTGACTCCTGACTTCTAGTGTATCTTTCTTTCGTTTTTTCCCACTGACTACTGACTAAATACGTGGACAACGCTCTTCCAAGCAAGATTTTAAGGTGTTAGGGTCAAATAAAATTGGTAAAAAGTGAATGCTGTTGATTTCTTTGAAATAAAACAGGATGGGAACTCTATTCCAGAAAATTCGCCAGTTTTGCCATTCTTGGTAAGGAAAACGCCGAATTAGTTTTTCGCCCCGATAAAGTTCAAAGTCAGTAGCTGTAAATTGGAATCGCAGTGTTACAGCTTGCAACATCAAAAATAATCCCAGCAGTGCGAAAATTCCTCCTACCCAGGGTTGTACCAATAGCAGTGGAATTGAACCAAGCACCAAGACGACAGGGATATTGTAACTCGGCTTGAGTTCCACTGTTGAAGTGGTGTTAGAGGTAAATGAACTGTTCATATCGTGATTTAGTAAAAAAAGTATTGGGCATGGGGCATTAGGCATGGGGTAGAGTATTTGAATTTTTAATTTTTTCTCCCCTACACCCTTTTTCCTTCACAGCCCTGGAGTTAATCCACCACCGGTTCCCTGAAACATTAACCAAGAAAGAAAAAAGTTGCTGATAAAGATGATTAGCAAGGCTGTAACAACAGCCGTTGTGGTTGATTGTCCCACACCTTTTGCTCCTCCTGTGGTTGTTAAACCCCAACTACAGCCAATGATGGCGATTAAAACGCCAAAGCACCCTGCTTTAATCATGGCGCTGCAAATATCCCAGATGTCGAGAAAGTTACGGGCTGAGTCTAAAAATACTGTGTCTGATAGGTTGTAAATGTGGGTAGCAATTATCAATCCCCCAAACATCCCAGTTAGTAAAGACAGAAGGGTTAATATAGGCAGCATCAATAAACAAGCGATGATGCGGGGAATAACAAGGTAATCAATTGGATCAGTTTTTAACATTAATAGAGCATCAATTTGCTCTGTGACTCGCATTGTGCCAATTTCTGCGGCAAAGGCAGATCCGACCCGTCCTGCTAAAATTACTGCTGTCAACACAGGTGTGAGTTCTCTTGTCAATGCTACTGCCAGTACACCCCCCACCAGGTTTCCTGCACCAAAGTTGATAAACTCCCGCGCTACCTGGATGGTAAATACTGCTCCGACAAAAACGGCCGTCAATAAGGCTATAAACAAGGAGTCTGGCCCTACTGAGGCTAATTGTTCTAAGGTGTTACGTCGATGGATTTTACCTTTCATTAGATGAACTATTACTTGTCCACCTAAAAAAATCGCTGCCAGCAATCGCTGACTCCACGCACCTAAACTGGATTTAGATATAGTCTGGCTCAATGTTCTCTAGTGAACTCGGTAACTGCTTTAAGAATAGCGAAAGTCATTGGTCATTTGTCATATATCATCAGCTTTCTTCATTTTCTGATTACTATGGCGTTTTGAGCAAACGTTAACTTAACTTAAAGAATCTCTCAGAAAATTAAGCTCGCTTTTAAACTCAATATATCGCATTTAAATCCATATTTTTAAAATATAATCCTAATTTATCAAGGGTTTTGGGGTTTAAAAGTGGTTGAAATTGACCCAGCATTTATGGGATCTATTAACCGTTGCTTTTAATGAAAACTTAAGATTTTTGACATATTCACCGTTCAAGAGCGATCGCCAGTATTGTAGAGATGGACGTGCAAATGTTCTGTCATTGTCTACATTACTTCCGGAGCTTGCCCGCTAATGAGCATATTTACTAATTTTCTCCGCTCCCTCCTACTTACTGCTATTTTCAGTTTTATCGCCCCTATCTTCTTCGTAGGCGGTACGCTTATATTTTTGTGCCTTTCCGTTTATGTTCCAGTCTTACAAGGTTTAACTGAGAATATTCCTACTCAGATTTTGCATTTTCTGGCCACCTTTGGTACTGGCAGTCCCATGAATGGGCTATTTGTGATTAGTTTGACTTGTGGTTTTGTGGGCGCTTTATTTGATATTTATGCTTACTACCGATATCAAATTCTCCGCATTGATTCCTAATTACGCATTTACCTTAGCTATTCTTAGGTGACGGATTAATCTACGTCAAAACAAACCGTGTTACCGTGTTGCTGTTTCTAACTCAGATTCCGAGTTGCTATGGCTAATATCTTATGCGCTAAAGAAAAAATTGAGTCATTAGTCACTAGCGACTAAAGACAACGCTCTATACTAAAATTTATGATCTACTAATGCCACAGTCCCAGATTGTGGTGTTTAAATTTTGCTTGCCTGCAATTAGTTTAATCCTGCTCTGGGGGAATATGAGAATTTACAATTCATACTCCTTCATGAAGAAATATAGCAAATAAAACTATATACAAAATCTAAAATTTTCCTTAAGATTATAAAGAATCCATGGTTAAGCACTTTTATTAACAGATTTAACGAGGTCATCTGACCGTTAGGCATTTTATATTAAATTTATTAATAGGTGATTAGATTACTCATGGTTTGGCCATTTAAACCCAAGTTTCGTAAACAAATTGCGCGGATTGAAATTACTGGTGCGATCGCAGGCGCTACCCGCACGCGAGTCTTAGAAGCCCTAAAAACAGTAGAAGAAAAGAAATTTCCCGCTTTGCTGCTACGCATTGATAGTCCTGGCGGTACAGTGGGAGACTCTCAAGAAATCTACAGCGCCCTGAAGCGATTAGGTAAAAAAACTAAAATCGTTGCTAGTTTTGGCAATATATCGGCTTCTGGCGGTGTTTACATCGGTATGGGAGCAGAACACATTATGGCCAACCCAGGTACAATCACAGGCAGCATAGGCGTGATTCTGCGTGGGAATAACTTGGAACGTCTCCTGGAAAAAGTCGGTGTTTCCTTTAAAGTAATTAAGTCTGGCCCTTACAAAGATATTTTGTCTTTTGATAGAGAACTAACAGAAGCAGAAGAGAACATCCTGCAACAATTAATTGATGTCAGTTATCAGCAGTTTGTACAAACTATCGCTGAAGCACGTTCTTTAGCTGTAGAAACTGTGAAAAGCTTCGCTGACGGACGGATTTTCACCGGAGAACAAGCCGTAGAATTGGGAGTTGTAGACCGTCTAGGAACAGAAGAAGATGCACGTCGCTGGACAGCGGAATTAGTCGGACTTGATCCAGAAAAAACTCCTTGTTATACCCTAGAAGAACGTAAACCATTGTTGAGTCGAGTTCTACCTGGTAGTCGTCAGACAAAATCAGGAATCAGGGCTGGAATTGATTGGCTTGAATTTGAAGTTTCTACAAGTGGTTTACCCTTGTGGTTATATAGACCATAGAAAGTCAGTAGTCAGTGGTCAATGGTCAGTGATAAAAATCAAAAATTGACAACTGACTAATGACTAATGACCAATGACCATAACCAATGACTAATTAAGGAGGATTTTGCGAGTGGAATGGCAAATGCGGGCGATTCGTGGTGCAACAACTGTTGCAGAAAATAGTGTAGAAGCAGTTCGAGATGCAGTAACAGAATTACTGGATGAACTGGAAAAGAGAAATAACATTCAACCCGAAGACATGATTAGCGTGACTTTTTCCGTCACACGGGACATAGACGCTATTTTTCCCGCCGCGATCGCTCGCAGTCGTCCTTTATGGGACAGTGTAGCTATGTTGGATGTCCAGCAAATGCACGTCGAAGGCAGTCTCCAGCGTTGCATCCGCTTTTTAATTCACGCCAATTTACCAACTTCAGCACCCATTCACCACATTTATTTGCGTCAAGCAGCTAAACTGCGTCCAGATTGGAGTTTACCCCAAACGTTACAAACTTCACAGCCAGTAATTAAAACTAAAGTTTAAAATCAGCAGGTCAATTACATAAGTAAAACTTAGCGCCAAATGACTTATTACAGTGGTGACGCGGTTACTCAACCTGCTGGTATTGGTGGAAGTATTTTCACTCATCGAGGTACTGGTGTCTGTGTAAAATTAGAGAATTTTTTAAATATTCTCTCCAAGAGCGAAGAGCCACTTGTTATTGTCACCAGTGAAGGTTATTTTACGAAAATATATAAGTACGTGACGGCATATAAGGGTTTTGTATTTTTTACAGAATCCTTAGATAAATTGGACTTTGGTAGCAATATTGAGGTGATTTACGCGCAGAGTTTAGGCACAGATATTTGATAAAATATATAAAATGACGGATAAGTAAGCTACTAAACATTTAAGTGGCACATTGAGACAAGCAAAGGCGTAGGGAAAAAACTGTGAATGTTTTTCCCGAAAATTAAAAATATGCAAATAAATTAAGTGTCCAGCAGTACGCCACAAGATACCATTGTTAGTTTTCAGGAATTTTGCCAACGCAACGATGCTTTAACACTTTAAATAACTTTGATTCGCATAGATTCAGGCGATCGCCTCCTCAATTATTTTCAACCCGAAATTGTATAAGTCTAAAATAGGGCATTTAAAATTAAAAGTTTGGTGCGATCGCTAATTCATAAAATTTCTTAACTTTACAGCCTTAACATGACTTGTTAATAAGATAACTATTCCTAAAGGAATAAGTTTAAACATATTTTAAAGTATTCTTTAACTATTGTTAACTTCTAGTTAATCACTAAGTATGAACTTTATTTAAGGCTGTAATTGTCTCAGGAAAATATTCCTTAAATCCGAGGTAGTATGAGTTTTTTGACCACCATTCTGAACCGTGTAGTTACTACTTCAGTGGTAACAGGGGCTGTTGTGTTTAGTCCAATTTTGACAGTAATTGCTCAAGCAGAAACTCTCAACGGTGCAGGAGCAACTTTTCCTGCTCCACTTTACGAACGTTATGCACGTGAAGTTAAGAAAAAATATCCTGACTTAAAAGTTAATTACCAAGCAATTGGTAGTGGTGGTGGTATTCGTCAAACTATTGCGGGAACAGTGGATTTTGGTGCTAGTGATGCAGCCATGAAAGATGATGAAATGGCTAAAGTTAAAAATGGTGTGATTTTAGTACCCACAGCTGGTGGTGCTGTATCTGTAGTTTACAACTTACCAGGAGTTAATAAACTCAGATTGTCTCGCAAAACCCTACCAGCAATTTTTTCTGGACAAATCACCAAATGGGATGATGCACAAATTAAAGCTGATAATCCAGGTGTAAGCCTACCAAATCAACCAATTAAATTTGTAGTTCGTGCTGATGGTAGCGGTACAACCTTCATTTTTACCAATCATTTGAGTGCTATTAGTGGTTATTTCAAAGGCAGAATTGGCGCTAATACTGCACCCAATTGGAGTTTAAAAAATGTTCTCAAAGGAAAGGGAAATCCCGGTGTAGCTGCTTTAGTAGCGCGTACCTCCGGTTCTATTGGTTATGTTGAATATGACTATGCTACTAAAAACAAACTAAAATCAGCAGAAATACAAAATAAAAAAGGAGAGTTTGTTGCTCCTTCTTTAGCAACTGCAAATGCGGCTTTATCCACTGTAACTTTTCCGGCTAACTATCGTGTATTTGTAGGAGATCCCGGACAAGGTTATCCTATTGTTGGTCTAACTTGGATGATGGTTTACAAACAGTATTCTAATCCATCTAAAGCTAATGCTATCAAACAATGGATTAACTGGGTACTCAAAGATGGCCAACAATTCAATGATGACCTTAATTACACCAAAATTCCTAGTGATGTTGTCAATCGTGTTTTAGAAACAGTGAATAGCACTGTCAAGTAGTTCCTATTCAATCAGGAGAAATTTTGAATTTCCCCTTGACTTATTAACTTGGTTACAAAAGATAGTAGGGATTGAGTAATATCTTTTATCCCTACTAATCGAAAAAGTTGATAGTGGAAATTAAGAACACTAATTTTATAAAAATAACTTCATTGTTTTGATTGACTATGACCAACTCATTTCAACCCAACGAAAATAATTCATCACATCAAATAAATTTAAGTGATGAAAATATAAATTTGACTGCTATTGGTGGACTAAATTCAAGATTAGATCAAGGATTTACCTTTATAGTTTATCTATTTGCTGCCATCACTGTAGCAATATTATTTGTGATGAGTTGGGTAATTTTTAGAGAGGCTCAACCAGCAGTTGAAAAATTTGGATTTGGGTTTTTGTGGAGTCAAGATTGGGATACAGGTAATCAATTGTTTGGGGCATTACCTTATATTTATGGAACTTTAATCAGCAGTGCGATCGCTATTTTATTAACTGTGCCTATAGGTATATCAGTAGCATTAGTAACAAGTGAAGATTTTTTACCAGAAGTAGTTAGAAATTGTATTGCTTTTGTAGTTGAATTAATCGCTGCTATCCCAAGTGTAATTATTGGTTTATGGGGAATCTTTGTGTTTATTCCTATTCTAGAACCTATAGAAAAATGGTTGGGAAGCACTTTTAAATTTATACCATTTTTTAATACCCAAGATCCCGCAGGAAATAATATGTTAACGGCGGGAATTATTCTGTCAATCATGATTTTACCAACCATGGCTGCTATCTCTCGTGATGTATTAATGGTTGTTCCTAAAGAATTGCGTAGTGCATCTATGGCTTTAGGTGGAACTCGTTGGGAAACAATTTTTCGTGTTTTATTACCAGCAGGATTTTCAGGAATGGTGAGTGCAGCCATGTTGGCTTTAGGACGCGCACTCGGTGAAACAATGGCAGTCACAATGGTAATTGGTAACTCTAATCAAATTAGTCTATCTTTACTTGATCCAGCTTATACAATCCCCGCTGTTTTAGCCAATGAATTTGCTGAAGCTGAACCGGGATTACATATTGGAGCATTAAGCTATTTAGGTTTAATTCTGTTTGCTTTAACTCTAGTTGTTAATATTGGTGCTGTATTGTTAGTGCAATGGGTAGGCAAAAAGAATAGATAATAGCAAGCCATTTTTTGTTGACAATACACAGTTCAAAACTCTTAATTTGAAATTAACATGAGTGGATATATAAATTCAGAAATAGATGAAGCTCTCTCTAAGAGATTACTCAGTCCTCTACCAACTCAAAGGCGTTTATTCACTTATGCAATGAATGGGTTATCATTCATGCTGAGTTTGTTGGCATTGTTTCCATTGGCATCAATTTTGTGGGAAATTCTCACACGGGGATTGTCTGGTTTTAAATTAGAAATGTTATATCGTCCGTTGATTGAAAATGGCTTTGCTAATGCCATTCTTGGTACTATTATTATGGTAGGTATAGGGGCATTTTTGAGTATTCCTATAGGTATAATGACAGGAATATTTTTAGCAGAATTTGGTAGCACTAACAAAATTACTAATTTCGTGCGTTTCCTCAACTCTATACTCACAGGTGTACCTTCAATTGTTGTTGGTATGTTTGCTTATGGAGTAATTGTTTTAGTCACTAAAGAATTTAGCGCCTTCGCTGGTGGCTTTGCTTTATCTGTAATTATGTTGCCAGTAATTGTACTAACAACGGAGGAAGCATTAAAACTGATACCAATTCAACAACGCTTGGCTTCAGCCGCTTTGGGTGGAACTCGATTCCAAACCACATTTCGGATTGTGGTTACAGCAGCAATACCAGGTATTACTACAGGTATTTGTCTGGCGATCGCACGAGCAGCAGGTGAAACAGCACCACTACTATTTACGGCTTTATTTAGTCAAAACTGGTCAGATGGTTTAGCGAGTCCCACCGCATCTTTACCTGTATTAATTTTTAATTTGTACAACAGTCCAGATCCAGAAATTAATAAATTAGTGTGGACTACCTCTATAATTTTGCTGAGTTTAGTTTTGTTTTTTAGCCTTATCTCTCGTTTATTAAGTCGCAAAAGCAGGTAAAATTCAAGATTTTTTGATTTTTGTACCACATCAATATATTCGCACACCAATTATGATTAACCTAGTTCCAGCTATCAAAGTTAAAAACCTCAGTTTTTACTACGGAAATTATAAAGCTATTGAAGGCATATCATTAGATATTTATAAGAACCAAGTCACAGCCCTAATTGGTCCTAGTGGTTGTGGTAAATCTACCTTCATTAAAACCCTTAATCGCATTAGTGAGTTAGAAGGAAAAGTCAAAGTTGATGGGAGCATAGAATTTTATGGTCAAAATATTTATGATCCGCGTATCAATATCAATCGTTTACGTCGGGAAATTGGCATGGTCTTTCAAAAGCCCAATCCTTTCCCCATGAGTATTTATGAAAATGTGGCGTATGGTGTCAGAATTTCTGGTAGATGTCCCAAATTTAAATTAGATGAAATTGTTGAATCTGCTCTTAAAGGTGCAGCACTTTGGAATGAAGTTAAAGATAAGCTAAATACATCGGCTTTAGGTCTTTCCGGTGGACAACAACAACGTTTGTGTATAGCCCGTGCTTTAGCTGTAAAACCGAAAGTTATACTTATGGATGAACCTTGTTCAGCCTTAGACCCTATCGCTACTTTGAAAGTGGAAGAACTCATTCACGGTTTAAAGTCTGAGTTAACAATTGTGATTGTGACTCATAATATGCAACAAGCAACTCGTGTTTCTGATTTTACAGCTTTCTTTAGCACTGATGAAAGTCGCATTGGTCAAATGGTAGAATTTGGCGCTACAGGTCAAATTTTTCGTAATCCTCTGGATAACCGGACTCGTGATTATGTTGCTGGACGTTTTGGTTAATAAGATTTTGGATTTGAGATTTGGGAATGTGAAGTATTAATTACCAAGGTTTGGTGCTTTTTGTATTGGTTTTGGTTTATGTTCTGTAGAAAAGTAGTGACACACCAAGGTTTAAAATTAGCCAATGAGTTTCAGGCGTTTTTAGCCTGTGTCCCACATCAAAAATCCAAAATCCAAAATTGCTATGACTCATTCTACAGATATTGCCACCTTAGCCCGTTGGATGGCGGCTGATTTTAGCAATCAAGCCCAAGTTTTTGAGAATCCGGCTTTTTTTGCCCATATTCGTGTATGTATGCGTCCCCTACCTTACTCACTGCTATCAGGGGTGAGTTTGTTTGTAGAACAAGCTTATGACTATATGCTCAATGACCCCTATCGGTTACGGGTGTTAAAGTTAATGACAGCAGGAGATAAAATCCATATTGAAAACTATACTGTCAAAGACGAAAAAGACTTTTATGGTGCATCCCGTGATTTAGAACGTCTGCATAAGTTAACGAGCGATCGCTTGGAAAAACTCTCAGGCTGTAACATGATTGTAGAATGGGCTGGTAATCACTTCAAAGGCACAGTCGAACCAGGTAAAGGTTGTATAGTTGTCCGCAACGGACAGACCACCTATTTGGATAGCGATTTTGAAATCGACGGTGAAAAATTCATCAGCCGTGACAGAGGACGTAATCCCGAAACCGATGATCATGTTTGGGGTTCTGTCGCTGGGCCATTTTACTTTGTCCGTTGGGGTAATTTTGCTGACGAAGTGAAATTAAGTCCCTAATCCCAAATCACCACAGGACAGGCTTCTCGTCTGTCCCATTATTCAAAAAAATCTATCCTTGAAAAAATTTTCTTCCGAACTATGCAATCTGGGCTAAATTCTGCTATTATTAGTAATTGTGAGTCCGGCGACATAGCCAAGTGGTAAGGCAGAGGTCTGCAAAACCTCCATCCGGCGGTTCAAATCCGCCTGTCGCCTTTAAGAAAAAACAGCTAAAACTAAGCAATTCAAGGCTTCTAGCAATAATTACAGGGACGAGTTTAATACTCGTCCTTAATTTTTTGGGGTAAGTTTGGGGTAAATTCGGCTAGTTTGGCATAGTTATTGGGGTAAAATTGGGGTAAAAGTAAAGTAAAGGTGTCTACCCCAATGAACAACTATGTATCCTCAGAACTCTCAAGGTAAAGCTTCCAAAGGGGCTATCCAACTCAAAAAATCTAATGGCAGGCTTCAGTTGGTTTTCTCTCATCCTATAATTACAGAAACAGGAGAAATCAGAACCAAGCGTTTTTATGTTTCTACGGGTTATGATGATACGCCACTAGGCAGACAACGAGCATCCGTTTTAGCAGATACTATCCAACGTGACATTGATTATGGTGAGTTTGATGCTAGTTTAGCTAAATACAAGCCAGCAGCATCTTTAACAACTGTTACCTCAATTACCCCATCTGCTAGTCCAAAACATGACTTGGGTGAACTCTGGGAAAAGTATACAGAATTCAAAAAACCTCAAGTGAGTCAATCTACTTATGCTGTGGACTACCGAAAGTATCGTAACCACATCGCTAACTTACCAACAAGAAACCTAGAAGATGCGATCGCAATTCGTGATTATCTCGTTGCGAATCTAACCCCTAATGCGGCTAAACGTACATTAACTAATATTCATGCTTGCTGCGATTGGGCATTGAAAAGCAAGCTGATTGAATCTAATCCCTTTCAAGGAATGGCGCAGGAAATACAGATTCCTAAATCAGAATCTGAAGAAAATGATATTAATCCATTTACAAAAGAAGAAAGGGATGTAATTATTGCTGCTTTTGAAGAAAGCAAGCTATACAGCTATTATGCTCCTTTGGTGAAAATTCTATTTTTCACAGGTTGTAGGCCATCTGAAGCAATTGCATTGCAATGGAAACACATTGGTGAAAAATTCATTACTTTTGAGCAAGCAATTACTATTAGCAGCAAAGGTTTAGCTCTCAAGAATGGCTTAAAAACACAAAGTCAAAGACGATTTCCTATTAATAATCAAGTCAAGGAAATTTTAAACTCTATTAAGCCTGAAAATTTTGCTCCAGAAGATTTAATTTTCAAAAGCAAAAAAGGTGGATTTATTGACTTTGGTGATTTTCTATATCATGCCTGGAAGGGTTATAAAAACCGTCACAGCAGACAAATTGATGGCATAGTCACACAATTAGTTAAGCAAGGTTTGATTAGTGAGTATCGTAAGCCTTACCAATGCAGGCACACTTTTATTACCCTCTGCCTTGAAGCTGATATTGATGCTAAAGATGTTGGCAAGTGGGTTGGTAATTCTCCAGAAATAATTTACAAGCATTATGCTGGTAACAAGCGTGATTTACAAGTACCTGACTTGTAGCTAAGTAAGCAATCAAATTTGGTTCTATCGCTCTTTTAGCTTATGGTATAAAGAAAACGGTAGAACCTAAAAACTACATCAAAATTATTCACTCCTGTTGATAATGTGAATTTTCAACAGTATCACTACCTTCATTATCAGGAATCACTACTTCAGATTTTATCTTTTTTAATTCTAGTATATCTAAAGGTAGTAATTTGTTTACCTTCTGTTTGACTATCTCTAAAAATTCCTTAAATTGAGGGCATTCCTGACATTTTAATTTTTTACCTGGAATTGAACAATCACATACAAGGTTTGGTTTTTCTAGAAACACTTGTTGACAATTTTTGCATAAATATCGTTGTACGCCTTTAATGACTCCATTTTTACAAATTAAATTAGAATTGCATTCTGGACATTCTATTCCAATACGTGGTGTTGGATGCCATGACTGTAAGACTTGTTGCATTGCTACTTCACATCTAAATTTATTTAAAAAGAAGTTTTCTTTAATGCTCATAATTACCTCTGTCATTGCTATATTTTCAAAATAACTGCTACAATTTCTTTGTTGTAAATAAGTATGCGCTGGACAATCTGATGGTAAACTTTGACTTTTTCATCAGGCGTTAGTGTATGCCATATTGCTAAGTTATTACCAGCACAAATAATTTCCTCCGTAGTTTTTTGTGCAATCGCATCGGATATAAATGGATTAATTTCTTCAGCAATTTGTTGACGAACTTTATCCTTTACTTTTTCGATATCCGGGTCAAAACCAGGAATTTTATCCAAGGCTTCTAAGCGAGATTCCAAAGTTTGTAAATTTTCTGATTTCTCCTGGTTTAAAGCAGGTATTTTGTCAGACTTACTAGCTAGAATATGAGAACGTTCTACTAAGGTATTAATAAGAGCATCCTCAATATTTTGTTTCCGTGTAGATTTTTTATTTGAGCAACCCATACCTGCATATCTACAGGCAAAATAGTAGTATTTTCCCCCTTCTTTACATTTACCACTTTTAGTAATACACTTTGATCCACATTCAGCACAAAAAACTAATCCTGTTTGATAAGCATAAGGCCGATAACAAATAGGATTATCTAAGTCTTGATTAAAGTTAAAATGTCCAGTTTTAGAGTTAAATTTGAGAATTTGTTGAATTTCTGCTAATTCTTCATCAGTAATGAGTCTATGTTCTGGATGCGTATCACGAATTATCATCCAATCTTCTGGCTTATTTAGTTTCCTTTTACCTTTACTAATAGTAATTCGCTGAAGATAGGCAGTATGTCCGCATAGAACATGATTGGTTAGCCAGCGATTAAAACCAGTAGGTGTCCAATGTAATAAACTGTCTCTGCTGTTTCTATTAGAGCTTCTTTTGCTAATTCCATATTTGTTGAATATAGCCTTTAAAGCACGAGAAGATCCTTTTTTTTCTAAAAAGATATCAATACAATCTCTAGCGATTTGTTTGAAAGTTAATCCTGGAAGTTTTGTCAAATCATCTTCGTGATATAGTTCCAGACAATTAGCAGGTCTGTCTGACAGAAGACACAGACACAAGCGATGATCTAATTCATATTTATCGTTAACTACTTGATATCCCCAAGGATAAGATTCATTAGCAGCTTTTTTATTGCGACGGTGCGCTTTTCCGTGTTGGATACGTTCTGATAATAGGTCTGTTTCCCATTCAGCAAGAGAGCCTAAGATATTGACCATTAACTTCCCTTGAGAAGTGTTTAAATCTATTTGCTGATCTAAAATTTTTAGATTTACCTTAGCTTGTTGATAATCATATATACACTCACGGAGTTTAGGCAATGACCTTGCTAATCTATCTATGCGAGTGATAATTACTTCATCAACTGCTTGCTTATGGACTAAATCTAGCAGTTGTTTGAGAGCAGGTCTATCATCTCTACTACCTGACTGAATATCTTGAAATATTTCCGTAGCTCCTGCGGCTTTTAGCCTTGCTATTTGCTGTTCCAAAGCATGAGAGTCTTCAGCTTGTTCACGGGATGAGACTCTCGCATATCCTACAACTGTTTTTATTTTCATTAGTTCAACCTCAGTATGAATGATAATTTTTGTGCATACCCACTACCAGCCGGATATGCACAAAAATAGGTTATTTCTGCCTAAGAAATCTCATGATTAAGGGGTGAATATCTAAAAAAAATCCTATTGACAATCTTGTGTATCTATTTGTCTTCATGGATAAAAAAATAACTCTGATATTTAAATATCAGAGTTCTAGTGGAAGTGGATTTTTTGTCTAATTTAGTTAAAAAATGTTAAGCACATAAGTCATAAAATTATCTTTTCTGCTGCCTATGGCCAATTCCATTCAAAAGAACCTTGTTTACTCACAGTTGCTTTAATTGGAAGTCTTTTATTTGTATTTTTATTTTTATGAGGTATGCCATTATTCCAGTATATTTTGGTGTCAATTATTTCAATTAATGCTCTGTGCGTTTTTAAGTATGATTGCCATAGTTTTTTCAATTTTTTATCTGTCTTTTTAGATTTAAGTGCGAGCAATGGGTAGCCTTCCCACTCCATATCCATAAGTATTTCTCTATATCTTTTCTCAGATTTTTCATCTAAATCATGGTCATTCAGGTATTTTAGCCATCCACGGTAGTGTTGTTTTTCTTCTCTTTGATTTGTCCACGATGGCTTTAATCCGAATGATTCTTCTTGTATTTCTATTTGAAATTTGGCTTTAAGAATATGAATAAATAATTCTTCAAAGTTACTGAAGGGATAATTAATACCTTCACTATTTGCCCAAGCAATAATTTCAGATTCTCCTGCTTTCAATAAATCATACAAAGCTTTTTCAGCATTAGTCTCTAAGTCCAAATTTTTCAGTCCCTGGCGTGGTAACATCTTTTGAACTGAACCACCTGGTTGAGTTGGATCTGGTATTAGTTTAAATATCTTATTTGGTAGCAAGATAGCTTTAGCTTGATAATACAATTGAACGCATCTCATCCAAATGGCTTGATTTTGATTATCTGGAGACAGATTAAAGACTGGAATATTGTTGATAGCTGCTGAAAGACTCATAAAATCAGGAGTTTCAGGTTTATCAGGAAAGGACATGAATGTAAAAGGAATACGGCTGCGTGTAATCCCAAGTTCCTTATCTTTTGACAATTCTTGTTTACGGAACATTTCTAGGCTTTGTCTCAAAGAAATTTCTTTCGATAAACCATTTTGATCAATTATTCCCATAATAGTTTCGTCTAGTATGAAATCTTCTAAATTAGTCATGACTTTTCTTGTTTTTTAATAAAAAAATAGGCGATTATAGTTTTAAAATATCCTCATTGTATCACTTTGAAAAACAATTTACAGATATTTTTGTAATTAAAATCTTTAACAGCAAGTTATTCTGATAACATCAAAGCAAAGAAATTCTTGCCCATTTCAGTACAAAGCAACATGATCCAGGGAACGCTGTTTGAAACTTCCATCACTCTATCTGAGTTGTCATCCCATTTATGGGAAGCGGCGAATATTTTACGTGGGAGTCCCGTGGATAGGACGGATTGGAAAAGTTATATTTTACCATTGTTGTTCTTCAAACGCATTTGTGATGTTTGGGATGAAGAACGTCAAAAAATGATTGCAGAATATGGTGAAGATTTCCCTGACGAACACCGCTTTCAAATACCCCAAGATAGCCACTGGCAGAATGTACGTGAAGCATCTAGCAATGTAGGAACTGTTTTACAAGATGCGCTGCGGAATATTGAAGTTGCCAACCAAAAACATTTGTATGGTGTATTTGGAGATGCTCAGTGGAAAAACAAAGAAAAGCTGTCTGATGAACTGCTAAAAGACCTGATCGAACATTTTTCAGCACTTAATCTTAGTAATAAGCGTGTTCACAGTGATGTGATGGGTGATGCTTATGAGTACCTGATTAAAAAATTTGCTGATACTACCAAGAATAAAGCTGGAGAATTTTACACTCCCAGGAGTGTAGTACAGCTAATGGTAGATATGCTAGATCCCCAAGAAGGGGAAACAGTTTATGATCCAGCTTGTGGTACAGGAGGAATGTTACTTGCTGCTGTTGCTCATGTACGCAATAAAGGTGGAGATGCAAGGACATTCTTTGGCAAGTTACACGGGCAAGAAAAGAATTTAACCACTGCTTCCACTGCGCGGATGAATTTATTTCTGCACGAAGTAGAAGATTTTGTGATTGAACGTGGTGATACTCTGCGTACCCCTTTTTTTACTAATCCAAATACCCATAGTTTAGCTGAATTTGATGTGGTAATTGCTAATCCTCCCTTCTCATTAGAAAAATGGGGAAGGGAAGTTTGGGAAGCAGATCCTTGGGGTAGGGCTTTTGCGGGTTTACCTACGGATAGTAGCGGTGATTTTGCTTGGGTGCAACACATGGTTAAGTCTATGGCTAAACCACATGGACGGATGGCTGTTGTGTTACCTCAAGGTGCATTATTTCGGGGTGGGGTGGAAGGAAAAATTAGACAAACCCTGCTAGAAATGGACATGATTGAGGCGGTAATTGGACTAGCACCAAACTTGTTTTATGGTACTGGTTTGGCTGCTTGTATACTGATACTGCGTCAACGTAAAGCTCAAGAAAAAGCAGGTAAATTGTTAATTGTTGATGCTTCAGGAGTATTTCGGAAAGGACGCGCTCAAAACTTTTTAGAACCAGAACACGCTGCGGAAATTCTGCGCTGGTATCAAGAATTTACAGATGTGGAAGATCGAGCGCGGGTGGTTTCTTTGGAGGAAATTGAAAAGGAAGGATGGACGCTGAATATATCACGTTATGTTTTACCACCTATCGGGGCAGATATTCCTCCTCTGGAAGATGCGATCGCATCCTTTAAAGATGCTTTGGTAAAATGCCGGGAAGCTGAGGAAAATTTGCATCAGGTAATGTTAGAAGGGGGATGGCTGGAGTGAGTACACAAATTACACAACAAGCTGTAGAGAGTTATCTGTGGGGTGCAGCTACCATTCTCCGGGGGTTAGTTGATGCAGGTGACTATAAACAATACATCTTTCCTTTGCTGTTTTATAAGCGATTATCCGATGTTTGGGATGAGGATTTTGCCCAAGCTTTAGCAGATACAGGTGATATTAATTATGCCCGTGACACTGCAAACGATCGCTTTATAATTCCTGATGGCGCTCACTGGAAAGATGTCCGCACTATTGCCAAGGATGTTGGGAAGGCTTTACAAACGGCTATGCGGGCTATTGAAACCGCTAATCCTGGAAAGTTAGATGGGATTTTCGGTGATGCACCCTGGACAAATAAAGAACGTTTACCTGATTCTGTAATTAAAAATCTGCTGGAACATTTTTCTACAGTGGTACTTTCCCTAGCTAATGTTCCTGAAGATGAATTAGGGAATGCTTATGAATATCTGATTAAACAATTTGCTGATGACAGTGGACATACAGCCCAGGAATTTTATACCAATCGTACCGTTGTTTATTTAATGGTACAGATGCTTGCCCCCAAATCAGGCGATCGCATTTATGATCCTACCTGCGGCACTGGAGGAATGTTAATTTCTGCATTAACTGAAGTCAAGCGTACTGGTGGAGAACATCGCACTCTCAAGCTTTACGGACAGGAACGCAACCACATGACTGCTTCCATTGCTCGGATGAATTTGGTTTTACATGGAGTAGATGATTACCAAATCATGCGCGGTGATACTTTAGAAAATCCTGGTTTCATTGAAGATGATCAACTACAAACTTTTGATGTAGTTTTGGCTAATCCCCCCTACTCTATTAAACAGTGGAAGCGGGAAGCCTTTCAAAGTGATCCTTGGCAGCGTAATTTTTTAGGGACACCACCTCAAGGAAGGGCTGACTATACCTTTTTTCAGCACATTCTCAAAAGTCTAGATCCAAAAACGGGACGCTGTGCAATTCTCTTTCCGCATGGGGTATTGTTCCGCAAGGAAGAAGCCGAAATGCGCGAAAATTTAGTTAAGTCTGATTTAGTGGAATGTGTTTTAGGTTTGGGTCCAAATCTGTTTTATAACTCTCCAATGGAAGCTTGTATTATTGTTTGCCGTAGCAGTAAGCCTCCAGAACGACAAGGACGGATTTTATTTATTGATGCAGTCCATGAAGTAGCACGTGTTCAGGCACAAAGTATCCTCAAACCGGAGCATCAGTTACGTATTCTCAGCACTTATCAAAGTTACATTGATGATCCTGGTTTTGCTAAAATTGCGACATTAGAGGAAATCGCTACCCAAGATTACAGTTTATCTATTCCGTTGTATGTGCGGCGAAAAACGGCTAATAGCCAAACAGAGGAAGTAAAAACACTAGCTGAAGTTTGGGATAATTGGGAACAAGGCAGTAGAGCTTTTTGGCTAGAAATGGATGCTTTAGTTGATATGCTGGATTCGTTAGAGACATAAAAAAATATTTACCAATATGGTAAAGTATGCTTTGATATAAGCTTTTTTGAGGATATAACAAATTTCTTTACCAAAACGGTAAAGGATTACATTAATTGATATGATATCTCCTCTGGAATATAACAAATTTCTTTACCAAAATGGTAAACTTGTATTAGACCACTAGCAAATGGAAATCACCTTCGCTGACAGCAAACTGCAAAAACTATGCGAGCAGGAAAAACTAGCGCAAAGAACATTGGGTGCAAACTGTGCCAAGAAATTGAGAACCCAGTTGATGATTATTGGTGTTGCTAGTTGTGTCACAGAATTAGTTATAGGTCATCCCCATCCCTTAAAAGGAGATCGGGCAGGTGAATTTGCAGTCAATCTAGAAGGTGGTAAACGACTTGTATTTAAGCCTGATAACGACCCCATCCCGTTGACTGAGGATGGAAGCATTGATTGGTCAAAAGTTACTGCTGTTTGTATTGTTTTCATTGGAGATTACCATGACTAAGACCACCCGACCTTTTACTCCCGATTGGGTATCTTCCCCTGGTGATGCGATCGCTGAATTCTTAGAAGAGCGTGATTGGACACAAGCACAGTTAGCGGAGCGTTTAGGCTACACTACCAAACATATCAGTTTACTAATTAACGGCAAAGCATCTCTCAATGAAGAAACAGCCCTGAAGCTAGAACGAGTTTTAGGAAGTACAGCCGCATTTTGGCTCAGATATGAAGCCCAATATCGCGCTGCTTTAGCTAAAAAAGAAGAAGAAAGCCGCTTACAGGGGTGGACATCTTGGTTAGATCAGTTACCAGTCAGAGAATTGATGAACCAAGGTGTAATTCCCAAGTGCGTTTTAATTGCTAAGAATAAACCAGGAGTGGTAAAAAATTTATTGCAGTTTTTTGGTGTTGCTTCACCGGAAGATTGGCAGAAATGCTACGGAAGTTTAGAAGTTTCTTTTCGTCGCACCCGCGAAGAACAAAGTGATGTTGGTGCTATTTCCGCTTGGTTGCGGTTGGGGGAAATAGAAGCAGAAAAATTAGATTGTCCTAAATACAGTAAATCAAAGTTTGAAAAAGCCGTGCAGGAAATTCGCACTTTGACGGTGTTACCACCAGCAGAATTTGAACCACGGATGCAACAATTATGCCGAGAATCTGGGGTTGTGTTGGTTTTAGTACCATCAATTAAAGGAGCGCACGTTAGTGGTGTAGCGCGATGGTTAAATCCCCATAAGGCACTGATTCAACTTTCACTTTACGGTAAAACCAATGATCGCTTCTGGTTCAATTTCTTCCATGAAGCTGCACATATCCTATTACATAATAAGGAAAATATTTTTCTTGATGAATGGGATAACGGGGAAAATTTGGAATCTGAACAAGAACGGGAAGCTGATCAATGGTCGCGGGAATTTTTGATACCTTCTGAATATGAAGGAGAGTTAGCGCAACTTAAATCTAAAGCTGATGTTGTTGATTTTGCAGCGCGTATTGGTATTCATTCTGGAATTGTGGTCGGTCGCTTGCAACATGATCATCTAATAGATCGCTCTTGGATGAATGGTTTGAAGGAGAGTTTTTGTTTTCAAGGGGTAGAATAAGTTCAAGATGATACAAGCCGATACATTAAAACCAGGGTGGAAGTTAGTAAAGTTTGGGGATGTGGTGCGTCTCAGTAAAGAACGTGCTGCTAAATCAGAAATAGAAAGTATTGAGCGATATGTGGGACTTGAGCATATTGATCCTGAAGATTTACGGATTCGGCGCTGGGGACTTGTGGCTGAGGGAATAACTTTTACTAGCAAATTTAAGCCTGGACAGGTTTTATTTGGGAAGCGTCGAGCTTATCAGCGTAAAGTTGCTGTAGCTGATTTTGAGGGTGTTTGTTCAGGTGATATTTATGTGTTTGAAAGTGCTAATCAAAAAGTTTTACTTCCTGAACTTTTACCGTTTATTTGTCAAACAGATCGGTTTTTTGAATATGCTGTAGGGACTTCAGCAGGGTCACTTTCACCGAGAACAAATTGGACGAGTTTGGCTAAATTTGAGTTTGTCTTACCACCTCCAGAAAAACAGGAAAAGTTAGTAACTGTATTAATCAGTGCATCAAAAAGTTTGGAAACTTTATATCAATTACATCATTCTAGCAAGATTCTTTTACAATCATACATTGATTTTCAAATTAATGAGCAGTTAGTAAATATTGTAAAAATTCAACAATTAATTGACCAAAATATTATTGCTCCTCCACAAGATGGTAATCATGGTGAAAAGCATCCTAAAGGTAAAGACTTTGTGGAAATTGGCATTCCTTTTTTGATGGCTTCTGATGTTGTGGATGGAAAGATTAATTTTAATGAATGTAAATATATATCGGAAGAGCTTGCTTTATCATTAAGAATTGGTTTTGCGAAAGCGGGAGATGTTTTACTTACGCATAAAGGAACGGTAGGAGAAACTGCAATCTTAAATGGAATAAAAACTGAGTTTGTAATGCTAACACCGCAAGTTACCTACTATCGTATTCAAAAAGAAGAACGACTTTTACCAAAGTACCTATATCTTGTTTTTCGGTCTTCTTTTTTCCAAAGGCAGCTTGCATCATATAGCCGACAGTCCACAAGAGCATATATTGGAATCCAACGACAGCGAGAGCTTCAAATACCACTACCTCCACTTTCTATACAAGAAGTAGCTGTTGAAAAGTTAGAGCAATTAGAACATATTTTATCTTCTGTGTCGAAGAGAATAGATAAAACACAAGCTATTTTCAGCTATTTGCGAGAATTAATAACAAAAAACAAGAGGTAGTAATTGAATGTTCAACGAATCCAACACCGTCGAAGCCTTTATCCGTGATATTCTCTGCGGTAAAATTACCCAAACCGCAGCACCTCAACCTGGCTTATCACGCACAAACAGAAAAATTAACGGTGTTGGTTGGAACTACCTCCCCTCACAAAATATCCCCCGTCAACCTCAAGAAGTCTTCGTTGAAACCTTTGTCCGTGATGCCTTAATTCGCCTCAACCCAGAAATCACCGCCAACCCTAACCTAGCAGAAGAAGTCCTCTATCGCTTACGGGCAATAGTGCTATCAGTCCGCAGTGATGGACTCATCCGGGCTAACGAAGAGTTTACCATCTGGTTACGGGGCGATCGCACTATGCCCTTTGGTATCAACCACGAACACACAACAGTCCGCCTCATAGACTTTGACAACATAGAAAATAATCAATACATCCTCACCACCCAATACACCTACCTCGCTGGTACAGAAGAACGTCGAGCCGATATAGTGCTGTTAGTTAATGGTTTTCCCCTCGTTGTTATTGAAGCTAAAACCCCCGTCAGACAAGCAGTAACTTGGGTAGATGGGGCATTACAAGTACATGACGACTATGAAAAAAACGTCCCAGAATTGTTTGCTTGTAACGTCTTCAGTGTAGCTACAGAAGGCAAAGAATTACGCTATGGTTCTATCCGTATGCCCGTAGACCTGTGGGGACCTTGGCGAACAGATGACAATACACCTCTTGCTAGTTTAGCAGCCCTCAAAGATGCGATCGCTTCCCTACATAGTCCCGCAGTTATTTTAGATATCCTCAATTACTTCACCTTATTTGCCACCGATAAGAAAAAACGCCGCATCAAAATCATTTGTCGCTATCAACAATACGAAGCTGTAAACAAGATAGTTGAGCGTGTAGTGGCAGGTAGACCCAAAAAAGGCTTAATTTGGCATTTCCAAGGCTCAGGTAAATCGCTGTTAATGGTATTCGCTGCTCAAAAAATGCGGATGCGATCGCAACTACGAAACCCTACCATCATCATCGTAGTAGATCGCCTTGATTTAGATGCTCAAATTAGCTCTACCTTTCACGCTTCCGATATTCCCAACTTAGTCAAAGCGGAAACCTGTGCAGAATTAGAAAAGCTACTCAAACAGGACACACGCAAAATTATTATTACTACTATTTTTAGATTTGGGGAAGCAGAAGGAGTTCTCAATTCCCGTGAAAATATTATTGTCCTAGTAGATGAAGCCCATCGCACCCAAGAAGGTGATTTAGGGATGAAAATGCGAGCAGCATTACCACACGCTTTCCTATTTGGTTTTACAGGTACACCCATCAACCAAAGAGATAGAAACACCTTCTATGCCTTTGGTGCAGAAGAAGACGAACGTGGCTATATGAGTCGCTATGGGTTTGAAGAATCTATCCGTGATGGGGCTACGCTGCCTCTGCATTTTGAACCCCGTTTAGTAGAACTGCATATAGATAAAGATGCCATAGATCAAGCATATTCAGAATTAACAGGTGAATTATCAGATTTAGATCGAGAAACTCTCACCAAAGCAGTTTCTAAAATGGCTGTCCTGGTGAAAGTCCCAGACAGGATTACTAATATCTGTGCAGACATAGCCCAACATTACCAACAAAAAGTTGCTCCCAATGGCTTTAAAGGTATGGTTGTTACCTACGATCAAGAATGCTGTTTATTGTATAAAGCAGAATTAGATAAACACTTACCCCCAGAAGCCAGTGAAATAGTTATTTCTGCCACAGGGAAAGATGAGAGATTGAAACCCTATTACCGCACTCGTGATCAAGAAGAAAAATTATTAGATAGATATCGTGATGCCAAAGATCCTCTAAAAATTATCATCGTCACTGCCAAATTACTTACAGGATTTGACGCGCCTATTCTCCAAGCGATGTATTTGGATAAACCTTTAAAAACTCATACCTTACTCCAAGCTATCTGTCGTACTAATCGCACCTATGGTAATACAAAAACACATGGTTTAGTAGTAGATTATCTGGGTGTATTTGATGATGTAGCCCAAGCATTAGACTTTGATGAACAAGGTTTTCAGCAAGTTGTTTCTGGAATTAATAATTTAAAAAATGAACTTCCCGGAGCAGTACAAAAATGTCTAGCATATTTCCCAGGAGTAGATAGAAACCTGAGTGGATATGAAGGATTAATTGCTGCTCAGGATTGTTTACCTAATAATAATGTCCGTGATAACTTTGCTGCTGATTACAACAACCTAACTAAATTATGGGAAGCAATATCACCAGATCCCATCCTCATTAACTACCAAACAGATTACAAATGGCTATCTCAAATTTATATTTCTGTTCAACCAACAACAGGCATGGGTAAACTGTTATGGCACGCCCTTGGAGCAAAAACCATAGAATTAATCCATCAAAATGTGCGAGTAGAAGCAGTCCGTGATGATTTAGAACAAATTATTTTAGATGCGGAATTATTAGAAGTAGTTTTAAATTCTTCAGATCCGAGAAAGAAAGCCAAAGAAATAGAAATAAAAGTTGCTACAAGACTACGCCAACATATTAATAATCCCCAATTTCGAGCTTTATCAGAACGTCTAGAAGCCCTAAAAGAACGCCATGAACAAGGACAAATTCACAGCGTAGCTTTCCTCAAAGATTTACTTGATTTAGCTCGTGATTTGCTACAAACAGAAAAAGACACTCCAGCAGAGGTAGAAGACGATAGAGGTAAAGCAGCTTTAACAGAGTTATTTTTAGAAGTTCGCAATGAGCAAACACCAAAAATGGTGGAACGAATTGTTAATGATATTGATGAAATAGTCAGGTTAGTACGCTTCCCTGGATGGCAGAAAACCAGTGCAGGTGAGAGGGAAGTAAAACAGGCTTTACGAAAGACTTTGTTTAAATATAAGTTGCACCAAGATAAGGAGATTTTTGAGAAGGCTTATGGTTATATCAGGCAGTATTATTGATGGGAAATAGTTCCTTTCCGTAAAACTAAAACTTTTTCATTTTCACCCTGCACACCCTGCATAGCAGTAATCAATTATAGCTGAAAGCATTGCTCTAACTATTTTCTGGGATAATGCAGTATGGGTTTTTCTTCCCTGCATTCACCCTGCATACCCCACAAAATACTCTGCATCCTTCAATCCCTTACGTAATCAGATTCTTGGACACTAAAATGCAGAGAGTGAAGGGTGTGCAGGGTGAGAAGGAAAAGTTTATTTGCAATGAGATTGATAGATGATGGATTCGATGAATCCCCCGGAATTATCCTGTTTGAGTCCCCGAATTACAAAACCACTGCTAGTTTTAACCTTTTCCAGTTTCCCCCGTCCTAGACGGATAATTTCTGGGCTGAAATCCTTGTGACTATAGCATTTAGATGATGTCATCTGGCAATACCGCCAATAATCACCATAGAGTTGTTCAGGTTTGTTTTTGTCTGCACCAATAGAAATTTGATTATTTGGATCATAGACATAATTACTATTCAACCAATCAGCAACAGAATTTATTTGTAGTAAAAATTCCATTTCATTTTGCTCTCTGACTCCACTTTCATCAACCTTGTTAATTAGGGTATGAGTAATTTCTTCTTCAGGAATACTCAGTAGATAATTAGTGAAGCCAGATATCTGTGTACAAAGTTTTGCTAAAAAATCAGTATCGGTTTTTGGTACTAGCCGATTGAATTTAAAAAGAATCATCCGTCTGTCTAATCCTGAATCATCCGCAGTAAAAACAAGATGATTGGCAGTTATCATTACCATTCCTTTGTATATCGCTGTGAAAGAAGTTTTATATTTTTCCTCAATACTAAGGTTATCTCCTCCAGTGATATTTTTGAATATTTCTATGTTTCCTCGATAGTAATCAGCATCATTGATACAAACTAATCGTTTATCATAAATCTTTCCTGTTTGAAATTGATTATTGTTCAAAGAAGAGAGAGTTAAACTATGACAAAACCTTTTACCGACTAATTCTGTAGCTAATTTCATCGCTGTAGATTTACCAGTTCCTCCTAAACCAATAATTAAGGCAAACCTGTGAAGTTGCCACATACCCCTTAATACTGCTGCATACCAGCACAAAAGTAAGTGTTTTTGGTGATCATTATCTTCAAATACAAAATTCATCCATTCCTGAATAACACTCCAATCTTTAGCATTGATATCATGTTCTCTATCAATAATGTTCAAGAAGCAATAATCTGGTGAATGAGGAATAATTTGGTGATTTTTTACATCTAATACACCATTTTTGAAGGGAAGTAAATGTTTAGGTGGTTCATTCCATTTATGACACAATAACTCAATTTTTAACAAATTTATTACTCCTTCTGGATAGCTTGAATTAAATCCTGAATCGGGATACAGTGCTTTTATTTCCTTGATAATCACTTGGAGTATTTTTTCCTTACTGGCTATAGTCCAATAGCCATCTTCATATTTCATCCATTGGCTAATTTGTGAATCAAATTTTAACGTCGTGCATTTAGGAGCAATAATTTCTGCTATTGATGATTGTTCTAGCAATTTATTTTTACTTTTCTGAATTTTATTAGTTTGATCATCTAGAGCTTGGTTTTCAAATTCATGAATGTCTTGTGCTGCTGCAATTGCCACTTCAAATTCTGCCTTACCATTACCAACTAAAAAATCATCCATTCCCTTACCTTTAGATTCATCCCAAATAACTACATAAACTCTACATCCTTTCTCACATAGGACTTTAGCCAAGCGAATTAGGGCTTTTTTAACAGAAATTTTACGAACAATATCTGCATCAAAACAGAGGTATATAACTCTTCCTACTTGAGCGAATATTTCTAAATGGCTGACTAACTTTCCATCATCCAAACCCATTTCTACCCCTAATAATGCCAATGTCGGGTATTTATATGTTAGTCCTGCACCTGCTTTTTTACATCCTTCAGTTATGAAAATTGGTATAGAAATATTTTGAATAATTTCTAACCAATAGCGTGGATTTCCGGTATTCAAACAGATAGCATCATATTGAGCTTTAGAGGAAAGATATTTAGCTGGTTTATCTGAGTTTGGAAATTTAAAAGGCTTATTTGGCTTAAATTGTCCGTGCATCTTTCCCATTGGTAATCCATTTCTGGGATTGATTCCACTACACCACCAACCAGGTAAATGAGTGTATTTTTTCCAATCTAAATACTTTGCTATTTCTTCCCTACTTTCCAAGGTTTTAACATTGAGACGAGTGATTTCTTCAGAAACTCCACTTTCCTTCACCCACTCTTCTAAATGTTGTAATGATAAGGTATTACGCTCTTCATTGGATAATGAGAAAGGTGAATTAGAGACAACGTTATTGCTATAATCGTCGTTATTTGATATAATCATGGTGAATTTTTATGATAATCAGAGCTATAAGTTGTGCAACAATAGTTGCTAACTAATGGCTTTTTTTTGCAATGAACATAGGTAATAAAACATTACTTAACTAATAAGTATTGTTTTACTTCCTATTTGATAGGATGTGGTGAACAATTTGCTTTTGACTTATCCGAATTTATCATCTGTATTATTCGGATAAACAAAATTGCGTCTAGTCTAAATTACTTCTTCTAAGCACGATTTCGCTTTCTTTTTGGCTGACTAGAAGGTAAACTAGCTAAATAATTATCAATTGCTCTCAAGTGGGCTTTCGGATCACTAATGTGGTTTTGTACCCAATCTAAAACAAGAGTAATATTATATCTGACAACTCTTGAATTAAGGGTGATCCAATGGATATCTTTCTGCAATTTTTTCTGAAGTCTATATCTCTTCAATGTGTCACCCGACAAACCAGTTAATTGAGACGCTACCTGCTTAGTAACAAACTGATAATGTTGGGAATTTGAATTGGATGTATCGAATGTAGAATTGCCCATATAAGAGTAATTATTTTTCTCCTAAATGAATGAAAAAACATACTCAAAATTGCAATTAATGTTGCAGTTTGGGTCTGTTTGTACTTTCAATCAGCTTATCTACAGAAAGTGGTGAATGGATTTTTTTGCTAATTTTGTAAAGAAATGTAAACATGAAGAGCAATCTAGCAAGCAGAAAAAATCACCCTTGGTTGGGTTAGTACGTGAGTATGAGACTCCAGTAAGCAAAGTGTAATTATCCTGGAGCTATGCCTAAAAAATTGGTATGTAATTTATAATACACTAATTTATAAATTATTGCTAGTGCAGTTTTTTACTTTTCAAATATAGAGATAATGTTGTATATTTGACGTTGCATAGCCTATTTAACACTAATTTCAATAATATGGCAGAAAAAGTATTAGTTCCCTTCACCCTAGATGGTGGCACTATTTTAGTGGAAGTTGAAGCTCCAGAAAAGCCAAAAGAAGGAAAACAGAGGTATGCAGATTCTCCTTCTAAAAACGTTGCTAACAAAATTACAGAAGCAAAACAAACTTTTGCAGAAGCTATCCAACAAATTAAACCAGTAGTTACTACTATTGCCGATCAATTCAAAGATTTGAATACTAAAGAAATGGAAGTAAAATTTGGTGTGAAACTTTCTACTGAAGCAGGAGTAATTTTAACTTCTGTAGGCGGAGAAGTTAACTTTGAAATTACTGTGAAGTGGAGCAAGGAAGAAGGTTTAAAGGAACAGAGTTCATAGGTTCTATGTCACAGGAAAGTCAAAATAAGAAGTTTGAAAGTGCGATCGCTCGCATTTACAATCAAGATGGTACAAATGTTGTTGGTGCTGGTTTTTTGGTCACTCAGCAGCATATTCTGACTTGCGCTCATGTAGTTCTAGCTGCTTTAGATATAGAAGAAAACCGAGGATCAATAACTATTCAAGAATTACCAAATAATGTTATCGAACTTGACTTTCCTTTTATTACTCCTCTAACAAGAATAAAAGCTAAGGTTGTATTTTGGCGAGGGTTAACAAATGAAAAAGGAGAGGATATTGCTGGACTTGAATTACAAGATACTCCACTAAATTCTACCAATTCCATTCAACTAATTTCTACATCTGATTTGCAAAACAATAATGTTAAAATTTGTGGCTTTCCTCATGATTATAAAAAAGATGCTCGTTGGTCATTTGGTAAAATATATATAGAAAATGAAAATGCTTTTGGTTTAGTACAAATATACACAGACCAAAGAAGTTCTAAAATTGAAGGAGGATATAGTGGTTCTGCGGTGTGGTGTTCATCAAAAGCAGTAGTAGGAATGTTATCAGGAGGACATCCTGAAGAAAATGATGCAATAGTATATATGATTTCTGCAACTGTGCTGCTTGAATCTTGGAGTTTTTTAAGCCTCATTCAAGTCTTAACTCCTAATCTTGATAAAGACATAAATTCAGCTATTCAAACAGCTTATAAATCTTGTTGTTCACAAGGAAATTTAACAACCACAGTAGAAATTGTTAAATATTTGTATAATCTAGATCAACGTAATTTAGATAGTAATATAAAATTTAATCATAACGATAATACAGCAAAATTTATAAAATATTTAATTACTAATTCTCAGATTCCTCAAACAACGTTAGCAAAATTAAAAAAATGGGGAATTAATAATATAGAAGATTTTGATAACCTGATTAGAAATGTTAACCAACAATATCAAAATAATTATACTAACCTAGAATCATACATATTAATTAAAATAGAACCATTGACAACAAAATCAAGATCAAAAATCCCAAAATTTAAAATTAGTGGTGGTGTTATTCCTAATATTCAAAATTATATAAAATACCAAACAGGGTTTGATGCAATTAATTTTTCTGATTCTCCCGATGATAGCTTTACACTCGATAACATCGAAAAAGTTTTTCGTTCATTATTCCAAAAAATTCCTTGTAAGTTAGAAAGTCAAATAAAATTTGTATTTTTTCTACCTCCACAATACCTGAATTATCCTGTGGAAACATGGGAAATTGATGATGTTGGAGAAATAATACCTGTGGGTGATAAATATCCGGTGATGGTTCGTGATGTTACACGATTAGATACTAATTATCTCAATGTTAAACAAAGCAATTGGATTGATAAATGGCAGAAATTAGAAAAGATTACCTGCAATAATTTTCAAAAGCTACATGAATATGATGAAAAAAGATTTTCTCTATTAATGAATCAAGCAATTGGTGTTATACTAAATATCTTTGATGAGAATAACAAAAATGATAATAAAATTACTAATATTTTTATTTCATTAAAGAGTAATGCTGTTCCTGTCGCTATTTGTCACAGAGATAAAATTACTTTAGAGCAACAAGAATATGAACGCAGAGCAAATAATGAATTAAATTGCTGTGTTCATACATTACCTAATCACGTTATGCAACAATATATAGATTTTTTGCTTAATAACAACCAATATCTATTTGTAAATAATGTTTTTCTTATTTACGAAAACCCTCACATTTTACCCTTTAAACCTGAACCAATCATTATTAAGTAGGTATTATTATGACAGACTGGAAAATATTTAAAGGAAACAATCAAGTAAATCAAAAATGGACACTTCCAGAACCACCAAGTTGGCGAGATTTTAATAACACTAATAGCGATCCCAAAAAAAGACGCGCTGAGACATTTCAAGCACGTCCAGAAGAAGTAGAATTAGTCAATGCTGCTTTATATTTACGACGACCTTTATTAGTAACTGGTAAACCAGGAACAGGTAAAACCTCTTTAGCCTATGCTGTGGCTTATGAATTAGGATTAGGAGAAGTATTACATTGGCCAATTACCACCCGCACTACACTAAAAGATGGACTTTATAGTTATGATGCCATAGGACGGTTACAAGATGCAAAAGAAAATGATAATGCAGATAAACTTAGTAAATATTTGCATCTAGGATTATTAGATGAAGCAATAAAACATTTACAAGATGTCAAGGATAAGAAATATCAATATAACTTAGCAGAAATTGGTAAATATATTAATTTAGGTGCATTGGGAACAGCTTTACTACCATCTGATAAACCCAGAGTTTTATTAATTGATGAAATTGATAAAAGTGACATTGATTTACCTAATGATTTACTACATATTTTTGAAGAGGCAGAGTTTGAAATACCGGAATTAAGGCGTATAGCTGATAAAATAAATCAGGTAGAAGTACAAACAGCATATAAAGATGGAAAAGCGACTATTGAAAAAGGTAGAGTTCGCTGTACATCCTTTCCTTTTGTGATTTTAACCAGTAATGGTGAACGAGATTTTCCCCCTCCTTTTTTAAGACGTTGTATCAGATTAAATATTCAAGAACCGGATAAAACAGAATTAGAACGGATAGTTAAAGCACATCTACAGTTAGATGATGAATTATCTCAAACAGCAGATAATTTAATTGAGCAATTTTTAAACAAGCGTAAAAATGGGGAATTAGCAACAGACCAACTTCTTAACGCTGTTTACTTAGTTACTAGAAAAAATTCACCAACAGGTACAACTAAAGATGAATTAATTGAGAAAATATTAAAGTATTTAGATAGTTCCGAGGACTCATGATGAACAGGTTGATTAAACTTCTAGAATACCTAGAACTAGACATGAGTGCAGAAGAAATTGCTGATACTCTTTGGTTAGCAAACCAGATAAAATTACCATCAGCAATTACATCTGTTGATGAAGTTACTCAACCAAATCAAAGTTCTCAAACTGAGATTTCTCAATTACCTCAACAAGAAAGTTCTCAAAATTTAGATACTTCCGATAATTCCACAATAGAAAAAACTCAAGAAACCACAGCTAAAGCCTATACAAAAGATGATATAGATTCTAATTTATCATCTAACTCTACTGCAAAATCAACCTCTGAAAAATCAAAACCTGCATCACCGGGAGTACCTTTTAAATCTCCTGCTGTTGCTGCTTTACCTAATGCTTTAGAAATTGGTAGGTCACTCCGTCCATTGATGCGAAAAGTTCCATCTCGGATAAAATTTGTTTTAGATGAAGAAAATACAGCCCAACAAATAGCAGAAAATGATGTTTGGATACCAGTTTTAAAACCTGCGCGAGAACGTTGGTTAGATTTAGTGATAGTTGTTGAAGAAAACCGTGCGACTGTGGTTTGGGAAGAAACTATTAATGAGTTTCGCAAATTAATGGAAAGACATGGAGCTTTTAAAAATGTTTACACTTGGAGTTTACGCACAAATGATGGTAAACCGCAATTTTTTCACCAGCAGAGAAAAGCTACAAAAAAACAACGTTCCCGCAGTCCCAAAGAATTATTAGAACCTAATGGTAGACGGTTAATATTATTAATTAGTGATTGTATTTCCTCTTTATGGTGGCAAGGAGAAATACACAAACTATTAGAGTTATGGTCTAAACAAGTTCCGGTAACAATTCTTCAATTATTACCGGAACAACTATGGGAACGTACTGTTTTAGATTTGGGTATTTCCGTTTCTTTAAGTGCTATTGAAGCTGGTTTACTTAATTCTAAATTGACTGTTCATGGTTTCCCTATGTGGTTAGAAGAGAAACCTACAAAAGCATTAAAATTGCCTGTTGTGATTTTAGAACCTGAATCTTTAAAATATTGGGCAAAGGTGATTGCAGGTACAGGTAATATTGACACAGTGGGTATTTTATTTATGCCTAACTGGAAAGAATTAATTCCCACACATAAATTATTCAGTTCACAAACAACAAAAGATCCAGAATTATTAGTTAATAAATTTTATAATAGTGCTTCACCTTTAGCGAGAAGATTAGCAATTTTGATGGCTTCTGCACCTGTAAGTATACCTGTAATTCATTTGATTCAGGAACAAATGTTGCCACCACCAAGAAAGCCAATTATTCTAGCTGAAATCTTTATGAGTGGGTTGTTAGAATTGAAGTTAATAAGTGAAGAAAATCAGCCAGAAAAGTGGCAATATGAATTTGCTGAGGGAATGCGAGAAGTTTTATGGCGTTCTGTAAGATTAACAGAAATTGAAGCTGTGTTAAAAGCAGTTTCTGAATATGTATGTAAGAAAGCTGGTATATCAATTAGAAGTTTTCCTGCATTGTTATTTCCTAATTCTGGTTTGGATGAAAAAACAAAAGCAGAAATTTTCCCCTTTGCTGAGATTAATAAAGACGTATTGCGTCAGTTAGGGGGAGATTATGCTAGGTTAGCAGAACAGTTATCACAAGAATCTAAAAAAGATTTAGTTCAGGTTAATCAATCTCCTGCACCTATTAAAATTACAGGTTTACCAGAAATAAAAACCTTTGAATTTGCTATTATCACAATTGAAGATGAAAATGAGACATCTATCAATTTAGAAACTTTTGATTTTGAAGTTGCACTTATAGAAATTAATCAATCTAATAAATTAAATAGTAATAATCTGATTGAAATTGTTGATGAAGCAGTATTTAATAAAACTGGAAATCATTTGGATGAAATTCAAAAATCAATATTAGATGGGACATTAGATCAACTAACTTATCAACAAATGTCAGTTTTCGGTACTTATGGTGAGCAAACTTTAAAGTTGGCTGGTTTTCAACTCTGGGAACTATTAACAGAAGTAGTTGGTGAAAAAATCACAAAAACAAATTTTGAAACCGTAATTAATCAATGGGTTGCTCGTTCTCCGCTAATTATTAACCGTCATTCTCGGCAAGCACAGCATTTTATTGAAGACTTAGGAAATGGTGTTCAACTAGAAATGGTAGCAATTCCTGGTGGCAGTTTTATCATGGGTTCACCAGAAAATGAGCCAGAACGCAGGAAAAATGAGAGTCCCCAGCATGAAGTCACAGTGCAACCGTTTTTATTGGGTAAATATCCAGTAACCCAAGCACAATGGCAAGCGGTAGCACAGTTACCCCAAGTTAACCAAGAATTAAAACCAGACCCATCTAGGTTTAAAGGAGCAAATCGCCCTGTAGAAAAGGTTTCTTGGCATGATGCAGTGGAGTTTTGTGCCAGACTATCAAATCATACTCAAAGACCCTACAGACTGCCCAGTGAAGCGGAATGGGAATATGCTTGTCGAGCCGGAACTACTACACCATTTCATTTTGGTGAGACAATTACAACAGATTTAGCTAATTATGACGGTGACTATACTTATGGAGATGGAGTTAAAGGAATTAACAGAGGAGAAACAACAGAGGTAGGTAGTTTTAAAATAGCCAATGAATTTGGATTATATGATATGCACGGTAATGTCTGGGAATGGTGTCAAGACGATAGGTATAATAGTTATGAAGATGCGCCTACAGATGGTAGCGCATGGATAAGCGACAAGTCGAATAGTGACAAAAAGTTGCTGCGCGGCGGTTCTTGGGACTACTCTCCTGACTGTTGCCGTTCGGCTTCTCGTGGCTATGGTGATGCGGGCTTCGGCAGCGGCAGCAGCGGTTTTCGTGTTGTGTGTGGTGTTGCGTGGACTCTGTAGCCCTTTATACTGTTACTCTTTTGCCCTCTATCCTTCTTTCCTTTACCCTTGCAAGCGTAGTGAAACGGAGCGATCTTTAAATTTTTTAAATTGACCCTTTTAAATTTAATAAAAAATGAACGAATTACCAATAATTCAAAAAACCTATGATTTAATTAAGTGGTATGTACCAATTCTTAATCGTTTGCCACAAAATCATAAGTTTATGCTAGGTAACAGGATAATTACTGGACTTTACGATTTATTAGACGCTTTAATTGTGGCTAAATATGCTGCTGATAAATTAGAGCAATTACAATTTTTAAATAGTAAAATTGATATTTTACGCCATCAAACCCGCTTGTTATTAGATTTTGAACTAATCAAAGTACAACGCTACGAATATGTGACACAATTAATCAATGATATTGGTACAGATTTAGGAGCATGGATTAAACAACAACGTAAACGGCAAACATCATCATGAAACGATATGGTAATCTTTGGTTACAAATCACAGATTTTGAAAATCTATTAACAGCAGCTAGACAAGCGCAAAAGGGCAAGCGATTTCGAGAGAATATTTTAGAATTTAATTATCACTTAGAATCAGAATTAGCACAAATTAAAATTGAATTAGAAACTAAAAATTATCAACCAGGAGAATATCACACTTTTCAAATAGTAGAACCTAAACGACGGATGATTTCTGCTGCACCTTATCGAGATAGAGTAGTTCATCATGCTTTATGTAATATTATAACTCCAATTTTTGAAAAAACATTTATTTATGATTCCTATGCTAATCGGGTAGGTTTTGGTACTCATCGCGCTTTACGTAGATTTACAAAATTTGCTCGTTCAAGTCGTTATGTTTTACAATGTGATATTTGTAAATATTTTCCCAGCATTGATCACGAAATTCTTAAATCTCTGTTGCGTCGAAAATTAAAATGTCAAGAAACATTATGGTTAGCCGATATTATTATTGATAATAGTAACGAACAAGAAACTATTTTAAATCATTTTCCTGGGGATGATTTATTTACACCATTACAAAGAAGACGAGGTTTACCAATTGGCAATCTTACCAGCCAATTCTTTGCTAATATTTATTTGAATGGTTTTGATCATTTTGTTAAAGAAGATTTACGCGCTAAAAAATATGTTCGCTATGTAGATGATTTTGCTTTATTTGCAGATGATAAAGAATTTTTAGCTGATGCAAGAAAAGCAATAGAAAATTATTTAGCTAGATTAAGATTGAAAATTCATCCTGTTAAAAGTCAATTATTTGCAACTTTTAAAGGAGCGAATTTTTTAGGGTTTCGGGTTTTACCTGACAGGATTCGTGTCCGCACAGAAAATTTAAGACGTGCTAAAAGACGACTTAGACAAATCCAGCAAGATTATACTCAAGGTAAAATAGGAGACAAGGAAATAACACAATCAATTCAAAGTTGGTTTGCTCATTTAGAACATGGTGATACTTGGCAGTTACGACAACAGATATTAGCTAGTTTGGTTTTACCAGAGAGTGTTGATCATCAATTCTGTTAGCATTGTAGATGGGACAGGCAACCCCGGATGCTGCGCGGCGGTTCTTGGAACAACAATCCTGAAAATTGCCGTTCGGCTTATCGTAACTATAATGATGCGGGCTTCGACAACAACAACAACGGTTTTCGTGTTGTGTGTGGTGTTGCGTGCGCTCTTTTGTTCCAGAACTGGCGGATGGGAATTCGTCGGGCGCGTATAAAAAGAGTCCAGACTTGTTCCAGTGATGTCGGTAACGCCATCCGAAAATCAAACTGGGTGGGGTAGCTTAGTAAGCTTGCTGAAAGGTTGCTTCACCCTCTAATAATTAAACTAAATTATCCTGTTAATCCTTAAATCCTGGACATCCTGATTCTGACAAAAAATCATGCCCAAAACTATTATTAAACATTATAAAAAAACAGTCCAATACTTTACCGAAGACTTAGGAAATGGCATTGAATTAGAAATGGTGTTAATTCCTGGAGGAACTTTCATCATGGGTTCACCAGCAGAGGAACTAGAAAGTAGAAGTAATGAAAGACCTCAACATGAAGTTACCATTAAACCCTTTTGTTTTGGTAAATATCCTGTAACCCAAGCACAATGGCAAGCAGTAGCCGCTTTACCTCAAGTCAACAAAGAACTAAAACCAGACCCATCGAGATTTAAAGAAGCAAATCGCCCTGTAGAATGGGTTTCTTGGCATGATGCAGTGGAATTTTGTAACCGACTATCAAATCATACTCAAAGACCCTATAGACTGCCCAGTGAAGCAGAATGGGAATATGCTTGTCGTGCCGGAACTACCACACCATTTCATTTTGGGGAGACGATTACAACAGAATTAGCTAATTATGATGGTAACTATACTTATGGAGATGGAGTTAAAGGAATTGATCGAAAAGAAACAACAGAAGTAGGAAGTTTTAAAATAGCCAATGAATTTGGATTATATGATATGCACGGAAATATCTGGGAGTGGTGTCAAGATGATTGGCATGATAATTATGAAGCTGCGCCTACAGATGGTAGTGCATGGATAAGTAATAAAGAGAGTAGTGACAAAATGCTGCGCGGCGGTTCTTGGGGCGTCAATCCTGGAAATTGCCGTTCGGCTTATCGTATCTATGTTGATGCGGGCTTCGACTACTACGACCTCGGTTTTCGTGTTGTGTGTGGTGTTGCGTGGACTTAGTAGCCCTTTATACTCTTGCTCTTTTGCCCTTTTTCCTTCTTTCCTTTACCCTTGCAAGCGTAGTGAAACGGAGCGATCTTTAAATTTTTTTAGCTTATTAGATTAAAGTGGGAATGAGATTAATAGATTGGGGTAAAATTGGGGTAATTTTTCATAAAAAATCTTCAAATACTTATAAAATAATGGTTTCTAGAGGTCTGCAAAACCTCCATCCCCCGGTTCAAATCCGGGTGTCGCCTTTGAAAAAACAGCTAAAAACAAGCAATTCAAGGCTTTTAGCAATAAGTACAGGGACGGGTGTAATACTCGTCCCTTATTGTATTGTTTGGGGTAATAGTGCGATTTTGGATTTAGAATGAAATAGCCCTGCAATCTCAGCTTTAGCTAACAACTTCAAAGAAGACCCGCAAACCTTCAGCTTCCTCAAAGACCGTTCTCTCAATGATGATTCCGGGGTTGTGCGACAAGCGGCAATCTCAGCTTTAGGTAAATATTTTCGGTATCAACCTGATTTATTTGATACTTACTATCAAGTTGCTGTTAATGACCAATTTAAACGTTTAGAAGATTTAATTGACAAGGCGAAAAATAATGAAATCACTAAATAAGAAAAACGGGAGTTAGATATTTTTTTGAATTTAGAACATATCATTACTTTAGCTAAGGCTAAAGCTTATAAATATATCAATACTGAGGGTAAATAAAGTGTCTCGTACTTACATTAATTATTCGCCAACAATGTTTTTATCGCGTTTAACTAAACTAGCGACTACTGTAGCTAATTCCGCTGGTTCAACAGGTTTAGGTAAATGTAGCTGAAAACCTGCCTGTATGGATCGTATTCTTTCTTCTACTCCAGCATAAGCTGTTAATGCGACTGCGGGAATATTTCCGCCTTGGTTTGGAGGTAGGGATGGGAAAGGGCTACTGCTTTCAGCAGATCGCACTTTGCGAATTAGGGAATAACCATCTTCTTCTGGCATTCCAATATCACTAATTAAAATATCAGGTTTCCACTGAGTAAGCATCTGTAATGCCTCTGAAGCTGATGCTGCTAGTATAACTTCTGCTTGGCATTCTTCCAGTACCGTCTTAATAAATTCACGGCTATCAGCTTCGTCATCTACAACTAACACGCTTATACCTGCGAGTTGAGGCAGAGAGGTGGAAGAATCTAGAGAAACAGAGGGACATTGTGCTGCTGCTTCCTGATACTTTTGATCCTCTAGATTTCTGCTTTCTTCTAGAAGTGGCAGTCTGACTGTAAATGTTGCTCCTTGGTTCTCACCGGAACTTTCTGCATCGACAGTACCACCATGTAATTCTACTAAATGACGCACGAGTGCTAATCCTAGTCCTAGTCCACCATGAGACCTGGTGCTGGAACTATCAGCTTGACGAAAGCGATCAAAGACGTAAGGAAGAAAATCAGGACTAATACCTATTCCATTATCAATTACTTGAATTTGAGCATATTTCCTGAATGGTGGTTGTTGATGCTCACGGCAAGTGCAGCTACAATCATTTTTTAGTTCTGGGTTGCTGATTGTAATCTTGTCTAGCCTGATTTCTACATTACCGCCTTGGGGTGTGAACTTGATGGCATTGGTTAACAAATTCCAAATGACTTGTTGCAAGCGATCGCCATCACCGGAAACAATTACAGAAGAGGTAAAGGGCAAAACAGCCTTTGTCCCCTCTATTTGCGCCAACGTAGCCGGAGAATATGGGTAAAAGTGCAAATTGATTTCCTTGGCTTGGGCGGCTAGGGAGACGGTTTCAATGGCTGAATTAATAATGAAAACCAAATCGCAAGCATGAGGGTTAAACTTTAACTTGCCTCTAATGATGCGCGAGATATCCAACAAATCATCAATTAGCTGGTTTTGCATCTTTGCGTTGCGTTCAATAGTTTCTAGCCCTTGTGCTACCTGATCTTCTCTGAACTTGCGGGTACGTAACAGATGAGACCAGCCGACAATGGCATTGAGAGGCGATCGCAATTCATGGGATAAAACCCCCAGAAACTCATCCTTCATTCGGTTAGCTTCACGTAACTGCTCAGTTTGTGTCTGTAAGGAAGCGATCAAATTAGCTCGATCCTTGGCGATCGCTATTTGGTCACACGCTGCCTGCATGATCGCTTTTTGATTTTCATTGAAGTCAGAAACCCTACGGCTGGCAAAAGAAAGAGTACCAATCAACCGCCCCTGAGCTATCAATGGATAACTATAATAAGCCTTAATCCCAAAAGAGCGAATTAATTCTGTTTTTGGGTCTATTGATTCCTGTACGTTATTGATAGCAATTGCCCGTTGCTCCTGAGCTACAGTACCGCACACCGCTTGGCCAAACGCCAGCATTTCAATTTCTTGGGCCAGTTCCTCAGAAATACCTCTGTAAGAAGCTAATCGCATGACTGGAGAGTTTCCTTCAACCACATAGTTAAAATAAGCATCCAAATCAATCTGTTCTGTCAGTTGGTTAAAAACAGTATCAATAAATGCCACTGGCTGCTGGTTGGATAGGAGACTGTTAGCTGTATTAAATAGTAGCTGGAGATTTTTGTATCCTGATGACAGGTCTTTTTCTATTTGTTTGAGTTTACTAATATCTTGAAAAGATGAGACACAGGTTGGTGGATAACCATGCATGGCTGGCAGAGTATCAGCAAAAATGAGGAGAGAGCGAATACCTCCAGAAGTATGCCAGTCTATCTCAACTCCTGCCAAACGTTCCCCACGAGCCACCCGCACCCCAGGCATTTGTTCATCAGGGATGCGATTACCTGCTTTATCCGTACAATAATAAACAGTATGATATTCTGCCGCTGGTTTGTTTTTGGGAAATTCACCCCCAGCTAATTGATCAGCAGCTTGATTAGCAAATATAACTCGTGCCGTTCCTGGTTCGATAAATGCTACTGGAATCGGCATCAAGTTAAGTATATCTTCTAACCATTTTTGGTGATTGCGTAGCAACTTTTCTGCCTGCTTACGCTCTGTAATATCCAAAAATGCACCGATACATCCTCTAGTTTTACCATCTTCGTCAAATAGCGGGGCGACATACTCCAGCATATTAACGACTGTGCCATCCTTATGGACAATATCAACTTCATAACCCAAAATTTCTACACCATGAGCCGCAGCATACTGCATGGGTAGTTCTTTTTCGGTCAGTTCCTTACCCTCCCGGAAAACTTTAAATGTTGTTGGTCTTTCTTCCAAGGGAGCGGTAAAGGAGACATTTTGATCAGGCTGCATCCTCAGTAATTTGGCAAAAGCCGGATTCATGCTAATAGTTTGACATTCTGGATCTTTGGCTATGCCAATACCAATAGGAATCATGTCAAACAAAGTTTGTAACTCGGTTACTCGTCGCTGTAATTTTTGGTTGAGTTTGAGGATTTTTTTCTTGGTTTTCTTGAGTTCACCCAGTGCGGCTTCTCGTTGGCTCACATCTAGGATAAAGGCTATTGACTTTTCCCGTTCTTCTCCCAGCAGGACAAAACCAACTAACACGGGAATGCGAGTCCCATCTTTGCGAATATATTCTTTTTGATATGGTACACAAGCGCCATCTACACTAAACTGGGCTTGAGCGATCGCTTGTTCATCTAAATATAAATATTCTGGTGGTGTCAGATTCCGCCAATCTATCCTACCAGCTAGTAAATCTTCCTGTGTATAACCAATTATTCTCAGAAATTCGTCGTTTTTTTCATGGATACCACCATAGATATCCCCAAAAACAATACCAATAATATTAGCGTTGACGAAACATTGCAGTTTCTCTTCATTTGCTCTCAATGCTTCTTGGGCGTGATTGCGTTGACGGCTGAGGCGATCAATTACCATCGCACTTTGCCAAACTAAAACGCTAAAAATTAGGATTAAAACAATAGCAAACAGTGAAATAGCAAAGGCAGGATCATACATCCTTGCTCGTATACCTTCAAGTATCAACCAACCCAATACTAAAGGTACTATTATTGCTGGCAATAATAAACGACGAGCTATTAAACCACCATAGCTATCATTAGTTATTACCTGCATTAACCCCTGCTTTGAACTTGCCCACAAAATGCCAATAGATAACGCCGTGAAAGTCAGCGCCGTATGTAAAGCCATTGACGTTGTGAGTGCGGGAATACCAGAGAAAACTTCCTCTTTGTAGGCGTAGCCTATCAGCGACTGTAAGGAAATCAAAGCGGTAATTAGGGAAAAAATTTGAGCATACCAATAGCTACGCTGTGTGTTTGGCTGGATAATTAGATGCAGTGCCACACTAATCACCATAAAACTTAGTGCGGTGTTAAAACCCATCCGTCCAGGGTGGGATGTCGTCACTACTATTGGTGAATCCCGAAATAACAATTCATCAATCCCGAAATCCCAGCCAAACAAATATTGAAGAAGTGTCAGTATAGCAATTCCAGTTACTGCTACTGCACAAAATCGAGCCAGCCAAAGGTAAAGAACACGCCGACGAGGAAAATTCCTATTGTTTACCTCTTCCCTGATTTCTCTCGAACTCCTTCTCTGACAGACTATAATTTGGGATAACCAGAGCGATAACCCCGACAGTAAAAAGCACAGTGCTGTATTTGCCTTCATTGTCGCAGGACTACCAGGGAAACCCTTTTTGAGAATTTCGATGTCAAAATACCAGCCTAGTAGCACCAAGCCACCCACAAAAATTGCGATCGCCGGAGGTATCATCCTGCTCACTTGTACTACCCCTAAATTTGCTGGTATTTTCAGTAAATCTTTTATCCTCAAATGATTAATGTTTAACATTGAGGTTCTTGAACCCCTACATAGTTTAAATAGTTAATCCACTAGCTTATATATAGTTTTTGTATAGCCGTAGACAGAGTAGTTAAGACATCAATTGTTCATGTAACTCCCTCTTGTAGAAGGTTTTACTCCTGACTCCTGACTCCTGCTATATATAAATTCTCGCTAATGGCTTACAGCTTTTCTTATCTGATGAATAGAATGCAAAGCTTTTTAAGGGGAATTTAAGGAAATATACAGGTATTAGATACCACAATAAAAAGTTTTCAAACACCCTCTCATATACACATTTTATGCAACCTTATTAAAGGCCAACAGTTAATATTAGTTAGTTTATGTAGTTAAAAAAATCTATCTTGGGGTATATTGTGTATCTTAGAGTGCATCAGACCTAAGAAAATAAGCTATTAAACATTTAAGTTGCACATTGAGTCCAGCAGGGGAACAGAGGCGCAGGATTCATGGTTTTTCCCTAAAATTAAAAAAAATTAAAAATATGCAAATTAAATGTCCAGCAGCTTATTTTAAAAATCTATTCACAGGATAATGTCAATTATTACACCTTTTATTTACCGTTAAACCTATGAAATTTACGAATTTAAAACTTACCTTTGTGTTCATTTTAGCCAGTTGCATCTTTTCCCAAGCTGGTCATACCCAAGATTCCACAACAAAAACATCTAAACTAACTCAAGAAGTTACAAAACTACGTCAACAGGGTGCAACAGGATTAAAAACTTTTCTCAAATCCCATATTAACGATTTCACATCACCACAAATCAAAACAGCTTTAGACCAATTATGTCAACAACGAGATTGTTATGCATCTCAATTGTATTGGTACACAGACATAGAACAAGCTAAAGCCGCAGCTAAAACTAGCGGTAAACCAATTCTTTCTTTGCGGTTATTAGGTAGATTAGATACAGACCTCAGTTGTGCTAACAGCCGATTTTTTAGAGTTGCACTATATCCAAATTCAGAAATTTCTCAAGTATTGAGAGAAAACTTTATATTGCATTGGCAAACTGTAAGACCCGTTCCCAAAGTCACAATTGATTTTGGTGACGGACGCAAGTTAGAAAGAACAATCACAGGAAACAGCATTCATTACATTTTAGATAGTTCTGGTCGTCCCATTGATGCTATTCCTGGACTGTATGGACCCAAGGCTTTTCTCAAACAACTCAAGCAAGCGGAAGTAATAGCAACAGCGTTGAATAAACGTAGTGGTACAGAATACGAAAATTTATTACAACAATATCATCTGCGTCAGCTGGATGAAATTCAAAATCAATGGAGAGCAGATTTATTAAAATTAGGTATTCAGTCTCCACCTCAGTTGGTAGAACGTGCAAATAATTTTACTTCACCTCCTAGCGCCAGTGTTGCAGGTTCTTTAGCAATTTCTAAAGCAGCAGTAGAAAGACCAATTATCAATGCAATTCAACCGGAGACTTTAGATAATACACCCAATCCCTTAGCAATACTTGACCAAGCAACTTGGAATAGATTAGCTAAACTGTATCAAACTGATGCAAAACTTGATGGCAACAGTATTGCTTTAATCCAAACTAAAAAGTTACCAAATACAACAACCAAAACTAATTTATCTAGGGTAATTAGTAATTTTGAAACTGTAATGGCTTTGGATACAGTTAGAAATGAATATCTATTCCATAGGCAAATTCATCAATGGTTTTTACAAGGAAATGAAACATCTGATGTAAATCAACTTAATGAAAAAGTTTATGCAGAACTATTTCTAACTCCCAGTTCTGATCCTTGGTTAGGTTTAGCAAACAATGATACTTATAGTGCAATTGATAATGGTGGTATTGTTGATAATTCGGCATCAATAAGCCGCTAAAATGCTCAAAATTGTAAAAATTCAGGTAGGGCGATAAGATACCCGACTTCTGTTATCAATTAATAATTTGTGGATACAATAAACAAAAGAAGTCGGGGATATATGTATGAACGATTTCTACACTATTCCCAAGCTGATTACTGATTACTGAATGCTTACTGATTTTGTACAATTTACTTTCAATAATTTAACTGATGACTACTAATAACTATTTATGCTTAGATAATTTTACAAGCATAAAATAGCCAAAGGAGTATCATGGTTAAGTCTTTGGAAACTCCCCCAGTTGAGTTATTGAAACCAGGTGTCAAAGCACCTGTGCAAGAAACATTATTAACACCCCGATTTTATACCACAGATTTTGATGCTGTGGCAAAAATGGATATTTCTGCTCATGAAGCGGAAATTAGGGCTGTAGTTGATGAACTCAAGGCTGATTATAACCGCCATCACTTCGTTCGTGATGATGAATTTAAACAGTCTTGGGATCACATTCAGGGTGAGAAACGGCTGGCTTTTATTGACTTTTTGGAACGTTCTTGTACTTCAGAATTTTCTGGGTTTTTACTCTTTAAAGAATTATCTCGTCGTATCAAAGATAGTAACCCTTTATTGTCTGAAGCATTTGAATATCTAGCAAGAGATGAAGCACGTCATGCGGGTTTTTTGAATAAGTCCATGGCAGATTTTAATCTTTCCCTGGACTTAAGTTATCTCACAAAAAACCGTACCTATACTTTCTTTCCACCAGAGTGGGTAATTTACACAGTTTACCTATCGGAGAAAATTGGCTACTGGCGTTATATTTTAGTATATCGTCACATGGCAGAAAATCCAGAATTCCAGTTTTATCCTTTATTTAGAAAGTTTGAAAGCTGGTGTCAGGATGAAAATAGACACGGGGATTTCTTCAAGGCTTTGTTACGTTCTCAACCCCAGTTATGGAATAATTGGCAAGCGCGTTTATGGGTGCGGTTCTTTTTATTGACTGTGTTTGTTACCCATACAATGACAGTATTTGAACGGGCGAATTTCTATGAAATTTTAGGAATTCATCCCCGTAAATACAACAATCAGGTCATTACAGAAACAAACAAAACCGCAGCGAGGGCTTTTCCCACGATCTTAAATACAAATCACCCTTACTTTTTCTGGTATTTGGAACAATGTGCAATCAATAACCAGAAATTAATTGAACTCAAGAACAGCAAGAAGTTGGGTATTGTGAAGTTCTTCCAAAAAATACCATTGATTAAAAATATCGCTTGGTATATGTTGAAACTTTACCTAATTAAACCCATCAATGCCGAAAAAGTTCGTGAGACTGTTTGTTAACCAAGTCAGAATTGAGTAGGTAGGAGTCAGAATATTTGAGAAATTGGTTAATGATCAAATAGGTATTTTTGGTGTGAACCTGAAAAAGCTGAATGCTTGCGTTCACTAATAACTACAGACTACAAATCATTTCGGGGAATCTCTTCGTGAAACTCTATCATCAATTCCATAGTTTCTACAGCTAAATCACATAGGTCTTGATTTGGAAATAGTTAGTCAATCATGTTGAGGCAGATATTTCCACAGTGTTCCACAACTTTGCTCCAATTGATGCGTAACCAGATAGAATATTCCTCTGTCCCTTTGGTGCATAACTACCATGACCACCACTGAAAGTCCATTTTCTCCGCAAGAAATAGCTGAAGAAGGTATCAAGCCTGAAGAATATGCAGAAATAGTCCGTCGCTTAGGTCGTCATCCTAACAAAGCCGAATTAGGAATGTTTGGGGTGATGTGGTCTGAACATTGCTGTTATAAAAATTCCCGTCCCTTACTCAAACAGTTTCCCACCACAGGACCCCGTATCCTTGTTGGGCCGGGAGAAAATGCTGGTGTTGTTGATATTGGTGATGGACTGAGATTAGCTTTTAAAATAGAATCCCATAACCACCCTTCAGCCGTTGAACCATTCCAAGGTGCAGCAACGGGTGTGGGTGGTATATTAAGAGATATTTTTACAATGGGTGCGCGTCCTATTGCTTTATTAAATTCGCTTAGGTTTGGTGATTTGGATGATCCGAAAACTCAAAGGTTATTTACAGGCGTTGTAGCGGGCATAAGCCATTATGGCAACTGCGTCGGTGTTCCCACTGTTGGTGGTGAGGTTTATTTTGACTCAGCTTATTCTGGTAATCCCTTAGTTAATGTCATGGCACTGGGATTAATGGAAACAGAAGATATCGTAAAATCCGGTGCTTCTGGTTTTGGTAATCCTGTATTATATGTTGGTTCTACCACTGGTCGGGATGGTATGGGTGGTGCAAGTTTTGCCAGTGCAGAACTAAGTGATCAATCAATGGATGACCGCCCCGCAGTGCAAGTAGGCGACCCATTTTTAGAAAAATCTCTAATTGAAGCTTGTTTAGAAGCGTTCAAAACTGGGGCTGTTGTGGCGGCGCAAGATATGGGTGCGGCTGGTATAACTTGTTCTACTTCGGAAATGGCTGCTAAAGGTGGTGTGGGTATTGAGTTTGACTTGGATAAAATTCCGGCTCGTGAGTTAGGAATGATACCTTATGAATATCTGTTGTCGGAATCTCAAGAAAGAATGCTGTTTGTTGCCCAAAAAGGACGAGAACAGGAATTAATTGATATTTTCCATCGTTGGGGACTCCAAGCAGTGGTTGCTGGTACGGTGATTGCTGAACCTATTGTGAGGATATTGTTTCAGGGTAAAGTTGCTGCTGAAATTCCAGCTGATGCTTTGGCAGAAAATACGCCTTTATATGAACGGGAATTGTTGACAGAACCGCCAGAATATGCTGTTGAAGCTTGGGCTTGGACGGTTGATAGTTTACCTGCTTGTGATGCGACAGGAATTGAAATTGGTAGAAATTGGCAAAGTTGGAATGATATTTTATTGACTTTGCTGAATACGCCAACTATTGCTTCTAAAAGCTGGGTTTATCGCCAATATGACCATCAAGTACAGAATAATACGGTGTTGTTACCGGGTGGTGCTGATGCTGCGGTGGTGCGTTTACGTCCTTTGGAAGAGGTAGGGGGGCAGAGGTGCAGAGACGCAGAGGAGAAAGAAGAATTGGCTTCCCAATCATCAATTTCTAGTTCCTACAGAGGAGTGGCAGCGACAGTAGATTGTAATTCGCGTTATGTGTATCTTGATCCTTATGAGGGTGGTAAGGCTGTGGTGGCGGAAGCAGCGCGGAATCTTAGCTGTGTGGGTGCTGAACCCTTGGCTGTGACTGATAATCTCAATTTTGGTAGTCCTGAAAAACCAATTGGTTATTGGCAATTAGCTTCTGCTTGTCGGGGTTTGAGTGAGGGTTGTCAGGAGCTCTCTACACCTGTGACTGGTGGAAATGTTTCTTTGTATAATGAAACCCTGGATTCCCAGAGAAATCCTCAGCCAATTTATCCAACTCCAGTGGTGGGGATGGTTGGTTTGATTGAGGATTTGAGTAAAATTTGTGGTCAAGGTTGGAGAAAAGCAGGTGATGTAATTTACCTTTTAGGTTTACCGATTCAATTTAGATCCTCCCAACCCCCCTTAGAAAGGGGGGCTATAGAGTCAGGAATATCTAAAATTGAATTGGGTGCTTCGGAATATTTGGCAACGATCCATAATACAGTTGCTGGTAAACCGCCCAGGGTAGATTTTGATTTGGAACGTCGTGTACAAAAAGTTTGTCGTGAGGGTATTCGCGCTGGATGGGTGCGTTCTGCCCATGATACTGCTGAAGGTGGTTTGACGGTAGCTTTGGCTGAATGTTGTCTTTCTGGTAGTCTTGGTGCAGAGATTAATTTGGATATTTCTGCAAGTGATGATTTGAGATTTGATGAGGTGCTATTTGGTGAAGGTGGTGCGAGGATTTTGGTTTCTGTGAGTGAGGAAAATCTGGAAGTTTGGGAATCCTATTTACAGGAATATTTGCCAGAAAATTGGCAGAAATTAGGTGTGGTTAGTAATTCGGATTTAGGTTTGCAGATTTGCACCAATGAAAACCATGATTTAATCAAGGTTAGCATTAAAGAAATGAGCGATCGCTATGATCTGGCAATATCCAATCGGCTCGCTATCTATGCTAATACCTAAATAAGTGATAGGGAAGAGAAAGTTATTTCTTCCCCTTTCTACCTTCACCAGGAAGTGTGAACACAGCACAGCCAGTATTTTCAGTTGGAGATTATTCAATCTAAAATCCAAAATTCCTCTACCTGCTGATAGTAATTTTGTGCTTTTTGGCCTAAATTCCAGAAATTACGCTAATCTTTTAATGGATGGTTAAAGATTTGTTAAGAATTTTGCAACTATCCATTGACATAATCCCAGTGACGAAGAAAGCAGTTCAGAAAAATAAGTATCTTAATATACTGTTTTGTGTATCTCTATTTTTAGAGAACAGGAATATTCTGAACTCCTAAAATTCTTCATTGACAGACACCCCACCAGGAGCAAAACCAGCATGATTCCTCATCATCCCGTCACTCTGGATCAATCTATCAACAGCGATGAAAACCACCATGATAAGCCAGAAGAAGCTTGCGGTGTTTTCGGTATTTACGCACCAGAACAAGATGTTGCGAAATTAACATACTTCGGATTATATGCCCTGCAACATCGGGGTCAAGAATCAGCCGGTATTGCTACTTTTGAGGGTAAGCACGTACACCTGCACAAAGATATGGGCTTGGTGTCTCAAGTCTTCAATGAGACTATTTTAGAAGATTTACCTGGTAATCTTGCTGTTGGTCACACCCGTTATTCTACTACTGGTTCTAGTCGTAAAGTTAACGCTCAACCCGCAGTGGTGGACACTCGTTTAGGCAAACTAGCACTAGCACACAATGGTAATTTAGTAAATACCGTTCAATTGCGGGAAGAGTTGCTCAAAAGTAATGTGAATCTGGTAACAAGCACAGATTCAGAAATGATTGCCTATGCGATCGCAGAAGAAGTCAATGCCGGTGCAGAATGGTTAGAAGGCTCTATTCGCGCCTTTCACCGCTGTCAAGGAGCATTTAGTCTAGTCATTGGTACACCCGATGGGATTATGGGAGTGCGTGACCCCAACGGCATTCGTCCCTTGGTAATTGGTACATTAGATAGTAGTCCAGTTCGTTACGTTCTCGCTTCCGAAACCTGCGGTTTAGATATTATCGGTGCTGAATACTTACGCGATGTCGAACCAGGAGAGTTAGTTTGGATTACAGAAGAAGGTTTAGCTTCCTTCCCTTGGAATCAACAGCCCCAGCGCAAATTGTGTATCTTTGAAATGATCTACTTTGCCCGTCCTGATAGCTTGATGCACAATGAAACCTTATACAGCTATCGAATGCGCTTAGGAAGAAGACTAGCAGAAGAATCACCTATAGAAGCAGATATAGTTTTTGGTGTACCTGATTCTGGCATACCTGCGGCCATTGGTTTTTCCCAAACATCAGGAATAGCTTATGGTGAAGGATTGATTAAAAATCGCTACGTGGGACGGACATTTATTCAACCTACCCAAAGTATGCGCGAAACAGGAATTAGAATGAAATTGAACCCCCTGAAAGACGTATTATACGGTAAGCGAGTGGTAATAATTGATGATTCCATCGTCAGAGGAACTACTAGCCGCAAACTCGTTAAAGCCTTACGTGATGCAGGTGCAGCGGAAGTACACATGAGAATATCTTCCCCTCCAGTCACTCATCCTTGCTTCTACGGTATTGATACAGATACCCAAGATCAACTAATTGCTGCGACAAAATCAGTAGCAGAAATAACCAAGCAATTGGAAGTTGATACTCTCGCTTATTTGAGTTGGGAAGGAATGTTAGTAACAACAAGAGAAGATACTAATAGTTTCTGTTCAGCTTGTTTTACAGGTGATTATCCTGTAGCTATTCCTGAACAAGTCAAGCGTTCTAAATTGATTTTAGAAAAAGCCGTAGTTTAAGTAGGGTTTGCTGAAAAAGCTATTTATGAGGGCTAGGAGTTCAGGAGTATGGCTAACGCCACGCTTCGCTATCAGGAGTCAGGAGTCAGGAGTCAGGAGTCAGGAGTCAGGAGTCAGGAGTCAGGAGTCAGGATAAAGAAGAAATTTCTCCCCTGCTTCCCCTGCTTCCCCTGCTTCCCCTGCTTCCCCTGCTTCCCCTGCTTCCCCTGCTCCCCTGCTCCCCTGCCCCTCTGCTCCCCTGCTCCCCTGCTCCCCTGCTCCCCTGCTCCCCTGCCCCTCTGCTCCCCTGCTCCCCCTTCCTTAACTCATCAATTCTTGAAACATCACCGTACTCAAATAACGTTCCCCAAAAGAAGGCTGAATCATCACAATTAATTTACCAGCATTTTCTGGGCGTTTACCCACTTCAATAGCCGCACATAAAGCTGCACCAGAAGATATCCCTGATAATAAACCCTCTTCCCTCGCTAATCTGCGTCCATAGTTCATTGCTTGTTCATCATTAACCTGAACCACTTCATCAATCAAATCTTGACGCAAAATATCAGGAATAAATCCGGCACCAATACCTTGAATTTTATGAGAACCTGGTTGACCTCCAGAAAGAATAGGGCTATTACTGGGTTCTACAGCTATCACTTGAAAACTCGGTTTCCGTTGTTTAATTACCTCAGCAATACCAGTAATAGTTCCCCCAGTTCCTACACCAGCAATTAATATATCTACTTCTCCATCAGTATCCGCCCAAATTTCCTCGGCCGTTGTTTCTCGGTGAATTTTTGGGTTAGCTGGGTTTCTAAATTGTTGTAACATCACCGCATTGGGAGTGTTAGCGACAATTTCCTCAGCTTTATTAATTGCTCCCCGCATTCCTTGGGGTCCTGGAGTTAATTCCAAAGTAGCACCATAAGCTCGTAGCATAGCGCGTCTTTCCTGGCTCATGGTTTCTGGCATAGTTAAAATTAATTTGTAACCACGGGCTGCTGCTACCATTGCTAAAGCAATACCTGTGTTACCGGAAGTTGGTTCTACTAAAATAGTTTTTCCTGGGGAAATTGTCCCCTCTGCTTCTGCTGTCATAATCATGCTGACACCAATTCTATCTTTGACCGAAGCAGCCGGATTCATACTTTCTAATTTAACAACTATTCTGGCAACTACTCCCTCAGCTTGAGGAATTTTATTTAGCTGAATTAAGGGGGTTTTTCCAATAAGTTCTGTTACGTCTTTAGCAATTCGCATTGATTAGCTCCTAATATTCTAATTAAATAGAAATTTTCAGTTTGTATTTAGAATACAATATTTTGACAATCCTAATGTGTTATTTATCAACATTTAGTTAATTAGATATCACCAAGGTCTACACCAGTCATAATTGCTGGATGCTGATGAAATCAATCATCAACCTCTAAATTTTTAGGGCTAGTATCTATCGCAGAGATTGTATCAATTAGATTATCTTCATAAAATAATTCCACGTCTTAAACATCTACGTTTGTTGATTTTATCAAGGTTAGGTGATTTGTTTATAAATTTTTAATATATTTTTCTGGCTATTTAGTTTATTTTTAATTCAGTTCTCCTTTGTCATGATATATTGTGATTTGAGTACAAGTTTTTATAGCTAATACTCACTCTTAAAAATTCTCAATCATTGGCAACTAAAGCCTTGAGGTTGAGTACAAAAATCCCCGCACCCTATCTTATAAATGCTAGTACCCCCTCCGAAAAACACTAGCACCTCTACCCCATAGAAATTTTATAAATCTTACTAGATAAGTCTTACAGGCTTTGAGTGCTAATTTAATGATTTTAATAATCTTAATTTCGGTCGAGTAAACTGAGTTGTAGAGAGGGGCTGATATAAACATTTATAGGATTTACGCAGAGATTCCCCTCTACCCCCCGAAATTCCTAGATGAAAATCAACCGAATTAGGGGGGACTTCTTAACTCTCATTACATTAAACATCTCTATGCAAACGCGGCTAAATTCTGTCAGTATTAATCAATACGAAATGGAGTATATTTGAAATTTTTAGTTTTGAATTGCTTAGTCATACTTTATGAGTGTTATGCACATAGATTTTAAACTCATAAACCGACAAATTTTAGATTTAAAGTTTTAGATTCAAATCACTAATTAAATTATTGGGTATCATCTACCAAATATATTTGTAGAATCAAAACTTACTAAATCAAAAAATAGAATTTGATTGGTGTTTGAGTATTGACAATACAAAGGTGCAGTAATAGTCCATAAAATATATTTTCTTACTGGGTAATTTTCACCTAGCAAGGGAGAGCGAGGATGAAATTAAAACTTTTAAATGTGCTGACAGTTAGTTTAGTTACTTTAGCCATCTTATCTCCAGGAATAATTGTCTTTAATTTAATCTGGGGACGACATATAGAGTTAGTTAAGACACAGAATTTATCCTGTCAAGTCACGAAGATTAAGAAAGATTATAGCCCTTTATCTCTTCAGCCAGAGAGCATCAATACTCCTCAATTTCCAGCTAACAAAAAATTATCTCAACATAATTTTTTCGTGCAACTGCAAATTCTAGCTGAACAATATAAAATCGCTACGATTTTGCAATGGTTGGTTTTGTGTACACCTATTGGTATTGGCTTCGGGATTCTTGGTTACGACAGGTATCTTGTGTATCGTGCTGCTGTTTTAAAAGCGCAAGTCGAAATGCTAGAAAGACTTTGGCAGCAAAGTATCGAGCAATAAGTTTCATTTTTCTTATTCACCTTAAACTAATTTACCATGACAGACGAACGCCAAACACAGTATTTTAATTTGATTGATGAATTGCTCAGATGTCCTAATGGCCAAGAACCGGAAGTTTTGGAAGCTCAACCAGAGTTAATTGATTCTGGTTTAATACATTCTATGCTACAAGTAGCCACTATGTTTGCCCATGAAGGTAATCAAGATGGCGCTCAGTTTTTATTTTTTATAGCCAAGGAATTAGCGAAACAATTGGGTTTATATCCTGAAGTTTCTAACGAGGTTGCACATCAGGAGTAATAATGCTATTGACTTCAACTGATGCTGGACAAATAGCTTTAGAGTTCCTCTTGGCAGACTGGAATATTCCAGAAGATTATCGAGATTGGTTTACTATTTTTAACTCCCGCTTAACTGGTGAGTTTTGGTATATTGTAGAATTGGGTGTTGAAGGTTTTCCTGATAAGTGGTTTATTCAAGTTTACGATACAGGAAGCTGTGACCCAAATTATACATTTATTTCTCCTATCTCTGGTTCTGAAGGATATCTGGATTTAAAAAATATTCCTGATATCATTGCCGATGTTTTAGTCGCTGAACGCAATTCCCGATAAAATACAGCAGCGGTTTGCGGTCAAGATTAAAAGCTTTTTTGTGCGTTGTTTTTAGCTTTTGGTTTTGCTTCGTTTAATTGCTATATATGGTCATTATTTAGGGGTGATACTTAATTAAAGTACACCCCTTTTTATCATGCAAATTCAAAATAATTTTAATATTTTATTTACATTGAATTGGCTAATTGTCATGTTTAAATGACAAAATAATGTTATACTAAATCGTAGTGATGGACGCTACAGAAATATCAGTCAAATGATTGCTGAAGATATCCTAGCCCAAGAATTCACAAGAGTCGTCAACCATTATTACCCTAGCACTGGGGAACTACTGGAGAGGTGTCATGTGAAAGTCATCACCGGCTTCTGGGGACGACCTGCTAAACGCTTTCAATATATAGGAATTTATTGTTCGGAAGAAATGATGCCATTAGTGCAAGCGCAAAAAGAAATATTGAGGGAATTAGCAGAAAATATGGGACTAATTCAAGTAGTTTGCATGAATGCCAAGCGATTGCTGCGAGATCCGATGTCCAAACTTAAATTATCTCAACCGCGGTTGTGGTTGGAGTTGCATTTAGTGGCAGCCTAAGGGCAGAAAAATGAGGCTAGAAAGCAGAACCTAGAAGGTAGGAATGCTCATATTATCTACGTTTTTGTTTGATTCTAACTTTCTAATTATTTCTGCTGTGCTGTACTAAAATTTTGCCAACCATGAAAACTGGACTGTTCTGCAATTACGATAATTATCACCAAGATGCCCGTCGCGCTATCTTTGAACAAGTTTTACTGGTAAAACAGGCGGAAAACTTGGGTTTTGAAGAAGCTTGGGTGAGTGAGCATCATTTTAATGAATCCAATCTCAGCCCGTCACTTATGCTGTTAATGGCACATTTGGCGGGTGTTACGTCAACTATTTGTTTGGGGACAGGGGCGGTGTTGTTGCCGTTTCATAACCCGATTCGGGTAGCTGAAGATATTGCGACGTTGGATAATCTCTGTAGTGGGAGATTGGCTTTTGGGATAGCTAAGGGTGGGCCTTTTCCTGAACAGAATCAGCATTTTGGTGTATCGACCCATGAATCTCGTCAGAGGATGCTGGAAGCAGCTGCACTGATTCAAAAGCTTTTATATGAAACTAAAGTCACATTTAATGGGCAATTTTATCAGTGTGCGGATTTGACAGTTTATCCTCAACCACTCCAAAAACCAATTCCTGTGTATGTTGCCAGTGGTGATGATGATGCGATCGCCTATGCTGCTGAAAATTCCTTCGGTTTAATGGGTGGCCCCCCGTTTTCTCTGGTCAGATTGAAAAATACAGTCAGTAAATATCGGCAAATAAATTCCAGTGGTGCGGATAAATTCCTGTTAGCACGCTTCTTTTTTGTTGCTAAAACCTACGATGAAGCGGTGAGTGAGGCTTTACCTTCGATTCGTAAATTCAGCAAAAAAATGATCGCTAATTCAACTCAAGTAATGCAGAATAGTCCCCAACCCCAGAAAGCTTATGATCAAACAAATATCTGTTTTGAAGAAGACTTTCTGATCGAAAATTCCATTATTGGTGATGTAGAAACCTGTCGCGGCAAAATCAAGAAATTTCAGGACGAATTAAATCTCGGCACACTGGCGCTTAAACCCTCATCTTCTTCTCTGCAAAAAAATCGAGAGAGTTTAGAGCGTTACAATCAAGAGGTGCGAAATTATGTCTAAACTTCCCTTGCTGCCACCTGATGATTTACCTCCCATGGAGGTGACAAAACAGGATGGTATGTTACAGATGGAATTAGAGCAGTCTATTGGCAGATGTTTTTATTATGGGTGCGATCGCATCACCCAAGTTCTGCTATCTAACTGTCAGTGGTATATGACCAAAAATACTACCACTCTCATGTTAATTATTGACTGTCCTGACATAGTATCTTACTGGCATATAGTCAGTAATATTCCCCAACTGGGTAATAGATTAGAAAGGTTGACAAAGGACGCGAAAATTCGTGTTTATCCTCCTTTTGGTAAGGGGATGCCCTTTGAAATTGGTGTTAATGAAATCTCGGCTTATCGAGATTGGTTGTAAATTTTAAGCTTTATTTCGCGCCAAGGTGCAAAGATACAAAACAAACTTTGTACCTTTGCGTCTTTTGGTAAGATGATAATGAAAATACAGGAGTCAGGAGTCAGGAGTCAGGAGTCAGGAGTAAAACTGGCTTTGTGTATAGGTTGAAAGTTTAATAATGTACCATATTGATTTGCAATCTTCTGTATCTTAGAAATCATAATGAATAACTTTATAACTAACAAAAAACTAATCTTTGACCGTTGGGCAAACAGTTATGATTGGACTTTTCCTTCTTTTATCTATCAAGCCATTCATAAAAGATTGCTTGCCTACGTTGAATTATCATCAAATGCTAATGTACTTGATTTAGGTTGTGGAACAGGCAGATTATTAGATAGATTAGCAAGTCAATTTCCAGAAATACGTGGTACAGGATTAGATTTATCTCCCCAGATGTTGCGGGTAGCTAGACAAAAGAACCGCCACCGTCCCCGCTTAATTTATGTTGAAGGTAACGCAGAATCACTTCCCTTTGCTGAAGGTCAATTTGATGCCGTATTTAACACCATCAGTTTTTTACATTATCCCCACCCAGAACAAGTTTTAAGTGAAGTGAAACGGGTGCTTTCTCCAGGTGGACGCTTTTATTTAGTTGACATTACTGGCAATAATCCAGCATTTAATCTCATGGCTAATTCTCCGGCTGGAATTAAATTATATAGTCGGGAACAGCGTCAACAATTAGGTGCTGATGCTGGACTTTTATGTTTAGGTCATTACTATTTATTAGGGCCAGTTTTATTGACGATTTTTGCTAAACCCGCATAAAAATAATTAAGGAACTGCTAATTGATATAATTGCTGTTTCCCTAACGGTGTAATCACCACAGCTTCAACTCTGCGGTTAGAGGGTAAAGGAACAGTAATATCCAATGTGCCACTGGCATCAATAATCTGACGCTGTTGATTAATCATCAGCAGATTAACCGGATCAATTTTACCGATAATCCGCACTTGTCCACCATTGGCTAAAAGTTGACTCACATTTAAACTAGTATCTTCCCGCAAAGGAACAGGCACAGAAGGGGGTTCTCCGGGAATAGTCAGATTTTGGAAACCAGCCTTTACTAACTGTGTTTGCCCTTGGGCAGAAGTAGCGACAGCACCCTTTTTAGTGCCAACTCCCATTTTGCCATCATCCTGTACACTCACACCAAATTCAGTTCCCCGGACTCCTGCTACCCCAGCCGGAGTTTTAATTTCCACACGAGATGTGTCATGGGTTAAGGGACGAATTTGCAGACTAACTTGGCCAGACTTTACCTCAAGTTCTGTAATTCTTTGACCTTTATTTCCCGTTGTCAACTTCTGGATAGTGACAGTTGTATTTTCAGAAACTTTTATTAAGCCAGTAGCGATATCAATTCCTAGAACTACGCTAGAACCTTGCTTTGTAGTGATTGTATCCCCTATGGCTTGTAGTTTCATGCCGTTAGTGGCTGGTTTAACAGTATTTCCACGAGAATAAATAACTTGCCCAACGGGACGACGTACCTCTAGCCAACGATTAATATTTACCCGTAATGGGTCTGCGGCGGAAGCATGAAGGGTACTAACTAACCCGACCATGACAAATATTAAGTTAAAAGCCCATCTATTTTTCATATTGGTCATGGATATATGGGTAGGGGGTCAGATGAAAAACCCTGTTTGTGCATGGCTTTTTCACTCTTGTTTTGTACTTTTTGCAACCGGGAATAATTCTATATCATCACTTTATCAGCATAAGTGCTTAGGTATCAATTGCTAAAGGTAGGGGTAATTCATGAATCACCCCCACCTTTTATGTAAATTCCATTAGACATCTCCAAAAATTAAATGTGCGTTTCCTATAACCCTTGTAGAGACGTTCCATGGAACGTCTCTACATTTTTTTCTGGAGATGTATATTAAACAATCAATCCATGATTAGGTTAACGGAGAAATAGAATCAATGGTTTGAATAGGTGGCATGATACCAGGGAAAATATCACTACCACCAAGTGCGGGAGGTGCGGGAGGTTCACTAATGGAACCCAGGGGATCTGCTATAACAGCCGGGAAGGAGTTAAACGCTGTTAATTGGATATTTTGGTTAGCTTTAAGTTGAATATCCTTGATAATACCGAATTGTTGTCCTGTGCTACGAGATTTAATTAGGTAGTCTTGAGATAAAGTAGCTTGACCTTTATTGGAACTATTCACAGCAGTAAAGAAGATATCACTGAAGTTGATATTACCAACCAAACCGATGATATCTGTGCCAACTTGGAAGTTAAAGATAGTATCGACACCCCAACTTGAACCAAGAACAAAGGTGTCAATGCCTTGACCTGTTCCACCGTAGAGTATGTCAGTACCTTGACCACCAATGAGGGTATTATTACCTGATTCTCCGTAAAGGGTATCATTACCAGCTTCACCAAAGAGGAAGTCGTTACCTGTGTGGGCGTAGAGGATATCATTTCCAGCACCTCCAAAGACGTTATCATCGCCTGCATCGGCATAAACGATGTCATTTCCTGTTCCTGCGTCTACATAGTCATTATGAGAACCTGCTTCGATGGTGTCGTTACCGTTACCGCCCCAAATTTGGTCATTATCGGAACTGGCGTTAATGTAGTCGTTACCGTCTCCACCAGAGAGGATATCATTTCCTGAACTGCCGCCGTAAAGTTGGTCATCACCTGCACCACCAAGGAGGGAGTCATTATCAGCATCACCATCTAGGGAGTCGTTACCATCGCCTCCAACTAAGAGGTCATTTCCTTCTTGTCCGTTGAGAGTATCGTTACCTAAACCTCCAAAAAGAGTATCATTACTAGCTTTACCATCCAGGAAGTCATTACCAGCAAGTCCTATGATCGTATTTGCGTTGTTGTCACCAATTAACGAGTCATTATGGTATGAGCCTTCTAAATCTTCTACATTGAAAATGTTATCGCCTTGGGCATCTCCACCTTTATTATGACCAGAACTCAGTTGAACAGTAACTCCTTCAGTGGATGTGTAGTAAGAAATCATGTCTTTATCTGCACCACCATCTAGGGTGTCTCCACCTGCACCGCCGATTATGTAGTCATTACCATCTCCACCAAAGATTTGATCTGCACCGTCTTCACCGTAGAGAGTATCGTTACCTGCATCACCGTAGAGGATATCGTCACCGAGTTGACCGTTGATGAAGTCGTTGTCATTACCGCCACTCATGGTATCGTTACCTGCACCACCGGCTAGGCTATCTTCACCATTGTTACCTGCCATGAAGTCAGCATCATTTTCACCATAGAGGAGGTCTTTACCATCTCCACCACGCATGGTATCGTTACCGTCTCCACCAAAGATTTGATCTTCTCCAGTATCTCCATCCATGATGTCGTTATCTCCGTCACCATAGAGGAGGTCTTTACCATCGCCACCACTGATGTAGTCGTTTCCTGCGTCTCCGTGAATTAGGTCGTTGCCGGTTTCACCGTAGATGTTATCTGCACCGTTGTTACCGGAAATGGTGTCGTTGTCTGCACCACCGTAGATGTTGTCGTTACCGTCATCACCTTGAATGAGGTCATTACCTTCATCACCATAGATGGTGTCATTTTCTGTACCTCCACTGATGCGATCGCTTCCTGCATTTCCGTTAATTAGGTCTTGGCCAGCATCGCCAAAGATCAGGTCATCGCCATCGTTACCTTGAATGGTGTCGTTGTCGTTACCACCGCTAATGGTGTCATTGCCGATATTACCTTGAATGTTATCAGCACCATTATCACCAAAGATAGTATCAGCACCTTCATTACCTTGGATAGTGTCGTTATCGTCACCACCATTGATTAGGTCATTACCAAGATTACCAAAGATGGTGTCATTACCAGCACTTCCTTGAATGGTGTCATCTCCATCATTACCTGTGATGTAATCTGCACCACCATCACCTGTAATACTGTCATTGCCTAAGTTACCTTGAATGTTATCGTCACCAAGACCACCAAAGATACTATCAGCACCTTCATTACCTTGGATAGTGTCGTTATCGTCACCACCATTAATTAGGTCATTACCGAGATTACCAAAGATGGTGTCATTACCAGCACTTCCTTGAATGGTGTCATCTCCATCATTACCTGTGATGTAGTCTGCACCACTATCACCTGTAATGTTGTCATTACCTTCGTTACCTTGGATGTTATCGTCACCAAGACCACCAAAGATAGTATCAGCGCCATCATTACCTTGAATGGTGTCGTTATCATCTCCACCATCAATTAGGTCATTACCGAGATTACCAAAGATGGTGTCATTACCAGCACTTCCTTGAATGGTGTCATCTCCATCATTTCCTGTGATGTTGTCTGCACCACCATCACCTGTAATGTTGTCATTACCCGCATTACCTTGGATAGTGTCGTTATCGTCACCACCATTAATTAGGTCATTACCGAGATTACCAAAAATGGTATCATTACCAGCACTTCCTTGAATGGTGTCATCTCCATCATTACCTGTGATGTAGTCTGCACCACCATCACCTGTAATACTGTCATTGCCTAAGTTACCTTGAATGTTATCGTCACCAAGACCACCAAAGATAGTATCAGCGCCTTCGTTACCCCGGATAGTGTCGTTATCTTCACCACCATCAATTAAATCATTACCGATATTACCGGAAATGGTGTCATTACCAGCACTTCCTTGAATGGTGTCATCTCCATCATTACCTGTAATGTTGTCCGCACCACCATCACCTGTAATGTTGTCATTACCTTCGTTACCTTGGATAGTGTCGTTATCTTCACCACCAAAGATGGTGTCATTACCAATGTTGCCAAAGATTCTATCTTCGTTGTTATCTCCATACAAGAGATCGTTTCCATCATTGCCATAGAGAGTGTCTTGGTTATTTCCACCACTGATATAGTCGTTACCAGCGCCTCCATATAGAAGATCATTGCCATTATCTCCCCAAATTTCGTCATCACCATAACCACTATCACCCCAAACGGTGTCATCTCCGCCCCCAGCATGGATATCATCGTCACCATCACCGCCTCGAATGTAGTCGTTATTACCTGCGTCTGGGTTATTTTCTAAATCGCCCCAAATTGTGTCTATTCCTTGGTTGCCGTAAATTGTATCTGCACCAAGTCCACCGATAATGGAGTCGTCACCAAGTTCACCGTAAAGGGAATCATTACCTAAACCGCCATTAATGGTATCGTTGCCAGCATCTCCAGTAATAATATTGTTTTGGTTGTCACCAATTACTTCATCGTTATAGGTTGAACCAGCAACATGGATAAAGTTGAAGAGTAAGTCTTGACCACCCCATCCATCAATTGCGCGACCTGTGGAAAGATTAACTCGCACTCCACCGACATCTCGACGATGGCTGAGGGTGTTAATTCCTGTACCACCATCTAGGGTGTCATTGCCGGCATTACCAATAATGAGGTCATTACCTGCTAAACCTTCGATGGTGTTATCAAGTCCATTACCAATCAGAATGTCGTTGAAAGCACTACCGATGATGTTCTCTAAGTTGCTGAGGGTGTCAACAGTTCCATAACCATCAACTGCTTTACCTTTGGCAATGGCAAAATTTGGTTCTAGGTCGGTGTAATAGCTGTCGGGGTTGGCATCGTTAACGAGTTGGTTGTAGCGTTCTAGACGATTATGGCTGAAGTCTTGGTTTTCTTCAATGTTGACGATAACGGCATTGGGAGACTCTTGATAGATAACTGTATCTATGTTTTCGCCACCATCAATAATATCGTTTCCTTGTTGTCCTCGGATGCGATCGTTACCTGATTGACCATAGATGGTGTCATTACCAGAACCACCTTCTATGTAGTCACCGTAAGTACCACCTTCTACATAGTCATTACCTGCATTAGCATAAATTTGATCGCCGCCATCACCACCATAGATGCGATCATTGCCGTTACCACCACTGATCCAGTCCCAGTCATCTTGACCATAAATCAAGTCGTTTCCGTCTTGACCATAGATAGTGTCATCTTCTGAACCACCATAGATAGTATCGTTTTCTGTACCACTTTCGATGTAATCATTTCCTGAACCACCTTCAATGGAGTCGTTACCAAGACCACTGTAAAGAGAATCATTACCACCCCAACCTTTTAAGGTGTCATTTCCACTATCACCATAAAGAGTGTCAGAAGCATTATCTTCATTACCACCATCTAAGAGATCATTACCGTCTTCACCTTTCAGAAAGTCACTATCTCCCTGACCATAAAGGGTATCATTTTCTGTTCCACCATAGAGAGTATCTTGACCATACCCGCCATAGATTAAATCATCATCGTTCTCACCTCTTAGATCGTCATTGCCTCCGTTACCATACAGAGAATCTTTTCCATAACCTCCATAGAGATAGTCTGGAGATTCATCTTCATTGCCACCATCTAAAATATCATTGCCATCTTGTCCATATAGATAATCTGTACCACTTTGTCCATATAGCTTATCATCACCACCACCACCAACTAGAGTATCACTACCATTCTGTCCATAGAAAATATCAGTGTAATTACCACCATACATTTCATCACTAAATTGTGATCCTACGATTTGCTCAACATTACCAACCGTATCTACAAATCCAAAACCATCCTGAATCTTATAAACATCTGAACCAGCATATTGTGTAGCTTGAACTTTAATATAAAAAAAGCTAATGGAGTAATCAGCAACATCAACTCCATCACCACCATCCAGTAAGTCATAGCCTTGACTACCAATTAAAGTGTCATCACCTCCATTACTATGAATAATATCGTTCTGAGCTAAACCATTTAGTTTGTCCGAATATGGACTTCCTTCAATCCAATCACTTTTGTCTGTCCCACTAAAATCACTGATACTAGTCAGGATTGTTGGTTTATCTAAGAAATAAAAACCTTTAGGATGCAATTCATTAAAAAACTTTTCAAACGATTCAGTTAGTTCAGGTTTGTTAAGATATATATTAAAGTCATGTTTTGTTAAGAAAGGATCTTGTGCGAATGCAACTGCAAAATTGAAAAGACTTCCCAGCCTTAATAACCAATCATCTTTGGAAAATTGCAGCTTGGTTATAGGATCACCTGGATTAACAATATTGTATTTAGCATCTCCATAATAATTGTATTTAGGGTCTCCATCATAATCATACTTTTCAAACCCTCCAGCACTGAGATAATTAGTAGGTGAACCAAGACCAATAAGTTTAATATCTGAAAAATCAGAATTGTCAATCTTAACTTCATCTCTTGATTTCATATCTACTAAGGCATCCTCAAAGAAAAAATTTCCTTGAGAATAACCAACCATAATTAAAGAATTATCTCCGCTTTTAAGCCAATTAACTGCACCTTGTTGACCATCCTTATCTTTCATCCAAGTCTGATTTAGATTGTTGAAGCTGATATCCGTTCCACTAAACCAAAATTGGCTGAATGCCTCTTTAATATCTTCAGGTAATCCAATCATGACACCTTGATATATCGCATCAATTATTCCTACTTGTGGAAACAAAATTGACAAAATAGAAGTAACTGTTCCAATAACTTTTTCAACAAATTGAGCATCGTTAAAAGCATTGGCTGGATCAGTTGAAAATTTAGAAACTATGGAACCAATATCATTAAAAACAGTGGAAAGATATTCATTGTCTTTAAATTTGTTAGCTAAATTTTGTAATTCATCACTAGGATCGCCATCAAATAACCCTTTAATAAGGTTCCAAGTATCTGTAGCAATCTTGGCAATGCCATTTGTTAAACTACTAATCGAAAACCTAGTAGCATAGAACGCTTTTACGGCATCTATGTCAGACCATTTCACTTTTGTTAGCTCATCAACATTCATTCTTTTGTCTAATAAGTTACCTAACGCATATGTAGCGACTCCAATTACTACACCTCTTGCAATGCCGTTTATAAATGCAGGTCCAATATCACCTTCTGAAGTGTTATAGAATGACTGATAATCTATAGAACTTGTATAAATCTTGTTTCCAACATCAATTTTTTCATTAAATGGTAATTTTAATTTCTCTCCAAGTTGAGTAGATTGTTTTTCAAAATTTTCTTTGGTTGTAAAAACACCATTAATAAAAAGGGTACGGTTTTTACCAGCATCTTGCAGAAGTTGATTGTAAACAGAATCGAAATCCCATGTATACCCATTTGAATATGTTGAAGTTGACAACTCTACTGAAGTATTATTCCCACCCAAATTCAAAACAACAGAATCATTCTCCTGCTTTATCTGCAAAATCTGCTGCTGACTCAAATTCACCCCACGCACAAGAGCAGAAAACAACTCCCCTTCATCCCCAGCAGTATCAGTTTTATTAATTACCCAATCTACAGAATGCCCAATTTCTTCTAATAAAACAGCCGCAACAACTTGAGCATTACCCGCATACCTATTCAAGAAATCTTGAGAGACATAAATAGTATTTGTAGCACCTGCATAAGCAGCATTTGCACCCTGTAACTCAGCACCAGTTTTAACTTCTATATTTGGTAAAAATGAAAAATTACCACCATCCCATTGCTGACGCAGACTCTCTACCTTCGCAGCATCATAATTTGTACCAAAAGCCGTTTGAATCTTACTAATAAAATCTGACCGTCTCGCAAAACTTGTCAAGGAACTATAGGCATTTTGTAGCGCGTCCTGTAATAGTTGCACGGTGAAGCTATCAACATTGTTGAAATTGAAAGACATAATTTTTACTCCGGTAGTTACACTCTGGTATGAAAAAAAAAGACAACAAATCCCTAGCAGGTGCTAAATAAAGATACGTAATATCTCCACCTAATACCCGTGTTTTAGCTGATATGAGCAGTATGTATTGAAAACAAAGAGTTTGAATACATACGTTTTAAATCAATTGCTGTTCATGTCCTGATTATTACTTACTTGCTTAGTCTAAACAAGATACTTTGTATAAAGTTTTGATGAATAACTATGTATTTCGTGTGTACTTAGTATAAACTTGCATTTAAGCAAATACAAAATTTCTATAAAGTCAAACCAGGTTGGAAAAAAGAATGGACAGATACAACCCTGGAAACCCTGTTGTAAGCTGGTTTACGGAATTTTGATGTAGTCTGACGGAAGTAATATTTTGAATATTGAATTGGGACTCAACATATTTTCATGAGACATCTGGTAAAAAAATGCGAGTTCAATAAATCTCTCTGGCGCGGAGAGTGGGATTAAAATCCTTAAGAACGTAAAATTAATGGTTTTACGCCTCTCCCTGTTGTGGGGTTTGGAGAGGGGTCAAATTATACTCGTTAAACTCACCTAAAAAAATATAGAGACGTTGCACAGAACATCTCTACAAGGGTTTTGGAACAGGGATATTTGAACTCATTCTGCTACTGAAAATAGACAACTCGTGCATCTAGTCCGTGCGATCGCAAAAAAGAAGATAAGCACTCGGCCTCACCCCGATTTGTAAATCCTCCTGCATGGACATACGCCCCAAGTTTATGCTGTGCCAGGAAAGCATCAGCAACATAGCGTCTGACAAACTTTAATAATTGATCTGAGTTACTGGGAATAACAACCACATAAGGGCGGTCTGCAAATTTGCCAATAACAATCACATTGCTCTGTTGGGAACTATTGAAAAATCTATTAACTTCAGGCAGACTTCTAGATATACAACGGGGAGTCTGTGTCCAAGCTTGGTCAGATAAACCTTGCCAAATCACAGTTGCAACTATTCCTGTAATCAGATATTTATTCACCTACTGTTTAAACTTGTTTTTAGTTTCCTCAAATTACTTTATCAGTTCTGGCTGAAGAATCCACAATTTTTAAGATTACAGAGGATCAAGTTGACAGATTCTGATTTTAATGATGGGATTTCTTAGACCCTATACCCCGTTCATTCTTATTTTCGGCAATAGAATAAATCATAGTTAGTTGTTGCCTTCCTCGTAGCTGCATCTCTTGTACTTTGTGAGTAGGAAAATGGGACTTAATAAGTTGAAACGTTGTTTCGCTCATTAAGATACTATAAGGATTTCCTTCTTTGACATTTTTGTTGAGTTGTTCTAAACGTGCCGCAATGTTGACGGCATCTCCTAAAATAGAATAATTCAATCTTGCCGACCCACCAACACTGCCAGCAATGACTAAACCTGTATGAATACCAATACCAATACTAATGGCAGGTTTACCCTGGCGTTCTAATTCCTGATTTAAGGAAATTAATCTTTCCTGCATAGACATGGCAGCAGCGACGGCATTAATGGCATCTTGTTGAATTTCTTCTGCTTGGGTGTGGGGAAAGGGAATCCCAAACACAGCCATTACGGCATCACCAATATATTTATCTATGACCCCATGATGTTCTTGAACACAGTCAGCCATAGCACCCAGGTAAATGTTTAACCACTCTAATAACTCTCGTGGCTTCATACCTTCAGAAATAGTGGTAAAGTTACGGATATCACTAAAGAGAACGGTTGCTACCATTTCTTGAGCTTCTAACTGGCCATTTTGCAAAATCTCCCGGCGATGTTGCCAGATTAATGTTGCTGTTTCTTGAGAAACATGACGAGCGAATAAACTCATCAATTGTTGTCTTTCTTTTTGTTCTTGCCACTGTATGCTTAATCCAGCGAGGAATATAGTACCGATGGGAGCAGCTATAGGTAAGCAAAGATGAGAGGTTGTCAGAGTTACAACACAGAGGCTAAACCAAGTCAGAGGTAATAATCCTAGTAGTAGGGTGCGTTGGTAGAGTTTCAAAGGTATTAGTAATAAAGTTGAACTCATACCCATGCTGAGTAATAGCAACAGTTCCATCTGCCAAGATAATCTTTGCAGAAATCGCTGGTTCAGGAGATTGTCAATAGCGGCTGCGTGTAGGTAAATACCGGCTGTTGGTGGTGTTTGTTCATAGGGTGTTTTGAGGATATCCTTTGCACCAGTGGCAGTTAAACCAATGAGGATGATTTTGTTTTTGAGTTTGGCTGTATCTATTTTTCTCTGCACAACATCTATAAAGGAATAGGTGGGTATTTCCTGAGTTGGTGCTATCCAGTTAATCCAGACAGTTTGAGTTTTTATGCCTGCTTGCAGAGATGGAATGGGGATGGGAGATTTACGGGAATTATCAGTATTTGCGGTTATGGTTTGTTGTAGGCTGTTGTTATATGCTTCCAGTAATTTAATACTTAAGGAAGGGACTTGATCGATATAGAGAAAAAATTGACGGGTGACTCCATCTTGATCAGGATTGCTAACGATGTGGCCTTTGGCTGCGACACTATCTAAAATGGGGACGGGACGGAGGGTTTTTTGCTGTGTACCAGGGGCGATCGCTAGGACGATGTTACCATTGATTTCGATGGCTTCGGCCAGTCCTGAATCATATTTGGTGGGTTCTGTAAATAGGATATCAAAGCCGATCGCACCGGGAGGAGAGGCTTCTAATGTTTCTAATAGTTGAGTATAGCGATCGCGCGATAAAGGAAATTCTCCATACTCATTTAATGTCGCATCATCAATACTAATCACAGCAACGCGCTCATCCCAAGTAAAATGATATAGACGGTTGCGAGTATTTAATAATAAATTAAATCCTAGTAATTCTAGGGGTTGCCAAGCACCTGCTTGCCATAATCCCATTGATAATAGCAGGGTTAATAGGTAAGGACTCAGTAAATGGTTGTTTATAGAATTAAGTAGATATTTCCGGATCTTTCGCAGAGATTTTTCCCAAGCTTTAAAAGTCATTTGCAAATAAAGGGAACAGGTAATGGGTAATGGGTAATGGGGAAAAATTCAAACACTTCTGCTTCCTAAGCAATAATTCCTTGATGGTACAAGCCCCCGGATTTATCCGTGGAATCAATCCAAAATCCAAAATCCAAAATCGAACGACTTTCCGCTCCCCTGCGATCGCAAGTTTCATGATCTTAAACGAAATGAAGCTGAAAAATCTAAAATAACTGAATGTTTCCACATCTGTAACACATCGTGAACCTACGCCAATTAATTCCCATTTTTGATAGTTCCGTTTCTAGCTGGTCTTTAGAAGCGCGGTTGCTGCGCTGGTTAACCTATGTTTGGCTATTTATCGGCTTGATTATTCTCTTTTCTGCCTCCTATGCCGTAGCTGATGAACGTCAAGGTGACGGACTATACTATTTTAAGCGACAAATTATTTGGGTATTAGTTTCCTTAGTCATCTTTAATATCATTGTGAACCTGCCCTTGCGGAAAATTTTGGGGGTATCTCACTGGTTTTTGATCTTTTTTCTTTTCTTAATTTTTCTCACCCTCGTACCAGGACTAGGTAGAAAAGCCTTTGATGCTGCCAGGTGGATAGCTTTGGGTCCAATTCCCATTCAACCATCAGAATTGATTAAACCCTTTTTAGTCTTGCAAAGTGCGCGATTATTTGGTCAATGGGAAAAACTTTCTTGGGGAGTTCGTCTGTCTTGGTTAGGAGTTTTTTGTCTTGTACTGTTAGGAATTTTGGCACAACCTAATCTCAGTACCACTGCGCTGTGCGGAATGACTATTTGGTTTATTGCCCTCGCCGCAGGATTACCGTATAAATATCTAGGAGGCACAGCTATAGGGGGAATGTTATTAGCCTTATTGAGTATCAGTATTAAAGAATATCAACGCCGACGAGTGATGTCTTTCCTCAATCCTTGGGCTGATGCCACAGGAGATGGCTATCAGTTAGTACAAAGTTTACTAGCCGTAGGTTCAGGTAAAACCTGGGGGGCTGGATTTGGCCTTTCTCAACAAAAGCTATTTTATCTACCTATTCAAGATACTGATTTTATCTTTGCAGTCTTCGCCGAAGAATTTGGCTTTATCGGCGGCGTGTTACTTTTATTACTTTTAGCTGGCTTTGCTACATTAGGATTAATTATCGCCCTCAAAGCTAAAAATCCTACCGCCCAATTAGTAGCTATTGGCGTAACTGTGGTCATGGTTGGACAATCATTGTTACATATTGGTGTAGCTACAGGGGCGCTACCAACCACAGGTTTACCCCTACCCATGTTTAGTTATGGTGGTAATTCTATGATTGCTAGTTTAGTAGCTGCCGCATTATTGATTCGCGTAGCTAGAGAAGGTAGTGAAGCTGAAGTTGTGCCTTTGCGAAGAACCAAACCTGAGAATGGACGCAGAGGACGGATGTTTTAGAGGTTGGTGAAAAAGCAAAGAAAATAGAATCAGATCCCCGAATTATTTGAGATATCAGGGATCTTTTTTTTAGCTTTGCATATTTAGGGCAGATAGCAGGGTTACAAGTAATGAGGCAGAATCAATTACACATATTCTTTTCCTGTTTCCTCTCTCCACGTAGGAAGTTAACTTTGCACGATCACTTATTAGATTACAAGTAAGTATTCAGGATAAAAATACTCTAAGTCAGGAGAATAAAGGCTTTTTTGGTCAACTTTGATGATTTTGATAAAATCTCACTCCTCTCTATTCTTCATTTCATAAGTATTCTGACTCCTGACTCCTAGATTCTTACGATTACAAAGATGTCTATCGGTTGGAACAATACCTAATTAATTTTGCGGATGTACTGATAAGTAGATATATTGAGAAATCTAATTGAGTTTTTGAAAGAATTACTTATACATCCAAAAAACTTGTTTCTTAGCTCCCTATTACCTGCCGTTAACGTCAAATAGGAATGCCATATTACTTGTATTGGGTCAATATGTCAAAATAGTTAATTTTTGGTTAAATTTGAAAATACTGCACCAAAGTGGGGTATTTAAAAATATAGAGAATAAAAAATCGTTCCAAGACGCAAAGCAGCTTGAGAAAGTAGCACAGCGTCAATATCTTGGTGTAGCTTAAATTATAAGCGATCGCTCATTGAAAGAACTAGATAAGTAATAATGCAGATAATTACCAAAAATCAGAAACTTGCATCTACTCAAGTTCCTAGACTTGATCATTGTATTCACCAAACCCTGCTCAATTATTTTGAAAATTCATGGGAATTAGAAGAAACACTCCTCAAAAGCATAATTAACGAAAACACTTTTTACCTTAATCCCGATCCTTTAAGAAATAAATTAATTTTTTATCTTGGTCACTCCGCAGTTTTTTATATTAACAAATTAATTCGGGTTGGTTTATTAGAAAAACGCATCAATCCCCAATATGAAATTCTCTTTGAAATCGGAGTAGATCCAGAAACACCAGCCGAACTAGAAACAGCAACAAAAGATATCATCTGGCCAGATGTAGAAAAAGTTTGGCAATATCGAGAAAAAGCCAGAACAGCAATTACCAAAGTCATCGAAAATACTCCCTTAAATCTGCCTATTCATCCCGAACATCCCCTCTGGGCTTTATTGATGGGCATAGAACACAGTCGCATTCATTTTGAAACCTCATCTATGCTACTGCGTCAATTACCCGTTGATAGATTAAAGCGTCCCCAAGACTGGAATTACGCCCCTACAAATGGAAAAAGTCCTGATAATCAAATGCGGGAAATTCCTGGTGGTTTGGTGAAATTAGGTAAAAAAGAAAATGATTTTACTTTCGGTTGGGATAGCGAATATGGTAATTTAGAAGTTGAAGTTAAACCGTTTTTAGCCAGTCAGTATTTAATCACCAATGGCGATTTTTTGGAGTTTGTGAAAGCTGGTGGTTATGAAAATGCAAATTATTGGAATGTTGAAGCTTGGAACTGGAAGAAACTCTTTAATGTCCAACATCCAAAATTCTGGATACCTGAAAATAACGGAGAATATCGCTATCGAGCCACATTTGATGAATTAGATTTACCTTTAGATTGGCCTGTGGAAGTCAATTATTATGAGGCAATAGCTTACTGTTCCTGGAAAGGTGAAGGAACTCGTTTAATGACAGAAGCAGAATGGAATCAAGCTCTAAAAATATCAGAAGATTTTTCTGAACAAAATTATTTAGACAATAACTATAATCTCAATCTCCAATTCATCTCACCTTCCCCCGTAGGGATGTTTTCAGCAAAGCATAAATCTGGTATTTTTGACTTGCGTGGTAATGTTTGGGAATGGTTAGAAGATACATTTTACCCCTTACCAGGATTTCAAAGTCATCATCTTTATGAAGATCAATCTGCACCTTTTTTTGATGGTAAACATCAAATGATGCTTGGTGGTTCTTGGGCTACAAATGGTACAATGGCTTCACCATGTTATCGTAATTGGTTTCGTCCCTATTTCTATCAGCACGTGGGTTTTAGAATTGCTGAAAATTGCCAATAATTAATTTATTTTTTCATTCAGGATTATTAAGAGGATTTAGAAAATGATTACTCAACCTTTAACAGTTTTAGATCATCATTATGAAGAGTTAAGCGATGATGGAAAAGATGTAATTCAGGGATTAAGTCAAACTCCAAAAACTTTATCTCCTAAATATTTTTATGATGATCATGGCTCTTTATTATTTGAAAAAATCTGTGACTTACCAGAATATTATCCTACACGCACAGAAGCATGGATTTTAAATAAATATGCTGATGAAATTGCTGAAATTACAAATTGTTGTGAGTTAATAGAGTTGGGTAGTGGGAGTTCTACTAAAACTCAAGCTTTATTAGATGCTTATCAAAAAATTGCTAATTCTTGTAGATATCTTCCCATTGATGTGAGTGGGGGTATTCTCAAAACCAGCGTTTTACAGTTACAAGAAAAATATCCTGATTTTTCGATTCATGGTTTATTAGGAACTTATGAACAAGCTTTAGTTCATTTGGAATCTAATTATTTACAGTCGCGTATGTTGTTTTTTCTGGGAAGTTCTTTAGGGAATTTTAACCAGGAAGAATGTGATATTTTCTTAAATCAAATTTCTCGAACCTTAAAAACAGGAGATTTCTTTTTACTGGGTGTGGATTTACAAAAACCCAAGGATATTTTAGAAGCAGCTTATAACGATAGTCAAGAAGTGACCGCTGCTTTTAATTTGAATATGCTTTCTCATTTGAATTGGCGTTTTCAAGGTAATTTTGATATCAATTTGTTTAAACATCAAGCGATTTATAATCAGGTTGATAATCAAATTGAAATGTATTTACATTGTCAAAAAGACCATTGGGTAAGTTTAGAAGCTTTGGATTTAAAAGTGTTTTTTGAAGTAGGAGAAAGTATACTGACAGAAATTTCTCGGAAATTTGATTTAGGAACTATGGAAAAACAATTGCAAAGTAAAGGATTAAATACTGTGAAAACTTGGACAGATGAACAAGGGTGGTTTGGATTGATTCTTTGTCAACTTAAATGAGCTTTTTTTAGCTTAAATAAATGGGTACATCAGATTAGATAAATCATTAATAATGAATATATGACATCTGACGTACCTTTTAATCAAATTAATCAAATATTTGTATAGATAAATTTGGGTTTAAAAAAATGCAAAGGTTCTTTAATTGCTGTTTTGAGTTAGAATTTTATCTCAAGATTGCTATTAGTTGTACAATGGTTCAGCAGGTATTTTATTTTCTGTTCAATAATATAGAACTTAATTTTATCACCCAGGTATTATTATACTGGCTAATTGGTTCTATCTCATTTTATGCTATTGGTTTTTTTATTGAAAAATTCATCAAAAGTAAAGATAATTTAACTAAAAAATTAACTGCAAGAGTTAAGCAAGTCAAAAAGCAATCATTTCCTGCTTTTACTTTAAAAGGTATAATTACAGGAGAAATTAAAAATTTAATAGCAGCATCAATCATACTATATTTAGCTCCTGAAGTTCATAGAGATAATAATTTACTTCTAAATTTTGGATGGTTTTTGATGAGAATAGTTGCGGCTGATTTCTGCTTTTATGTAGTCCATAGATTATTTCATACAAAATCATTTCTCAAAATTCATCTTAAACATCATGATTTTCAAGATACATCAAGTTTTGTAGCTGGACATAAAAGCCTTATGGAATATATTATTGTTACCATCACAGATGTTTTACCTATCTTTATCTTTGGATATGATATAACTCAAATTTGTGCATGGACTTTGATAGGTAATATTTATAATTTAGAAGGACATAGTTCTTTATCAATATTTTTTATTCCCTCAGATTTTCATGATCTTCATCACACTGGTTTTAAGGGGAATTATGGCATTCATGGCTTTTGGGACAGAGTATTTAATACACTAAATCCTCTTACTAAGAAGGTGGGAATTATGTTTCCTGTAAGTTTGATTGAGTATAAAATTATGAAATTCTTTAGTAGAATAGATAAATATAATTCTTTTGATAATGATGATTACGAATCTAAAACATAACGAAGTAAATGATATATTGTAGAATTAGATTAATACGAATTTATTGGAAATTCTAATTTCCACTTCAGACAAGGAACTTACTAACAATGAAACCAAATCCCATTCCCCCACAACCCGGTCAAGAATCTGTTTGGGACTATCCCCGTCCAGCGATTTTACAAGATACAGATAAACATATCAAAGTGATTTTTAATGGTATTGTTTTGGCAGAAACACATAAACCAAAAAGAGTTTTAGAAACCAGTCACCCTCCTAGTTATTACATTCCTGCTGAAGATTTTAAACTAGAACATTTAATAGCTACACCTAGAAAAACTATGTGTGAATGGAAAGGTGTATGTCAATATTATGATGTTTCTGTGGGGGATAAATATGTCAATAATGCTGTTTGGAAATATATTCAGACTACTCCTAACTTTAACTTGATTCAAGAATACTATGGTTTGTATGTTAGTTTAATGGATGCTTGTTATGTAAATGATGAATTAGTTAAAGCTCAAGCTGGTGATTTTTATGGTGGTTGGATAACTTCTGATATTGTTGGACCATTTAAAGGTGAACCTGGTACTTGGGGATGGTAAATAATGAAAATTTCAGTTGTCAAAATTGATAGTTTGACAATTCATGAACATCATCTAGAAATTATCTATCTTTATTTTTTTTGAATTTTAGTATGTAAAGCTGATAGCTGGCTGCTAAATACTTACGAACAAACACCAAAAATCTTAACTATAGCGATCCTATTTGAGTTGAGAACTTATCAGTGATAGCGTAGCGTGACGCAAGTCATGGAAAGGGAACAGGGAACAGAAAGTGTTCATGAATCATTTAGGATTGCTATATAAGGGATGATTTAAGCAATGAAAAAATCACAGCTTGATCTCATATTATAAGAAGTTAAACAAGCTTTGCAAGAACTTTATCAAAACCAACTGGAAGCAATTATTCTATATGGTTCTCAAGCGAGGGAAGACGCTAAAGAATTTTCTGATATTGATATTCTCGTTGTTCTGAAATCAGAAATTATGCTAAAGATAAAAGGACACAATGAGATTACAGTATTGATGATACCCTTAAGTTGAGTGAGGAAGATGTGAGAATTTTGATTGAACAAAGCAAAAAATTTATTGAAATTGTCGAAAAAACTTTATAAAAAGGTTTATATTTTTTTTTGAAAATCAAACATCTTAAAATTATAACTTTTGAGATTTTAACCAATCCCGCACAACTTTTTCCACTGGTTGAGATTGATTATCTACTTGATAATTCATTTTTTGTATTTCAGTTGTAGAAATTTTACCAGCTAATTGATTAATGGTATCTGTGAGTTCTGGATATTTTTGGAGAATTTCTTGATTAAAAATAGGTACAGCTTGATAGGGAGGAAAGTATTTTTTATCATCTTCTAAAATAACTAAGTTTAAAACTGGAATTAAACCATCTGTAGAGTTTGCAGCGATAAAATCTACTTGTTTTTCCTTTAAAGCTTGATACATTAATCCTAATTCCATTTGTTTGATGTTGGCAAAATTTAAGCCATAAGTTTTAGATAAACCTGGAAAACCGTCTGCACGTTCTAAAAATTCATAACCAAAACCTGCTTGCATTTTTGGAGTGTATTTAGCAACTTCCGATAAAGTTTTGATTTGCAATTTTTTTGCATCTTCACCACGAATAATCATAGCAAAGGTATTTTCAAAACCTAAAGATGGCATAACTGTTAATTTATATTTATCTTGATATTCTTTTTTAACTTTTTCATAAACAAGTTGAGGATCTTTAATTACTTTTTCTTTTAAGACGGCTGTAAATGCTGTACCTGTATATTCTACATAACCTGCTATTTTTCCTGCTTTAACTGCTTCATGACAAATAAATGTACCACCTAAATTAAATTTGCGATCTACTTTTAACTTAGTATGATTCTCTATTTGTTGGGCTAAAATTTCTCCTAAAATAACTTGTTCAGTAAAATTTTTTGACCCAATAGTAATTGTGGCTGGTGTTTGCTGAAAGTTAAATGCTATTAATCCGGCTATAATTGAACCGATTATTCCTAAAATAAAAGCTATTTTTCGATTAAACTTACTTTTATTTTCTGTTTGTTTAGTGAGGTTTTTTTCTAATAATCCTAAACCAAAATCTGCACTTAAAGCAATCAAAGCAGCGGGTACTGCACCTGCTAAAATCAATTCATTGTTAACTGTAGAAATTCCTCTAAAAATAAATACTCCTAAACCACCACCACCAATAGCAGCAGCAATTGTGGCAATTCCTACAGATATAACTGTGGCTACTCTCACACCTGCTAAAATAACTGGTAAAGCTAGGGGAATTTCTACTTGTAATAATAATTGTTGATCTGTCATTCCCATCCCTACCCCAGCTTCTTTAATGGCGGGATTAATGCTATTAATGCCAATAAAAGTATTACGAATAATCGGTAATAATGCGTAAAGTGTGAGGGCGACAATAGCGGGAGTTTTACCAATTCCTCCCAAAAAAGGAACGGAAATTAAAAAACCAAATATGGCTAAACTAGGAATAGTTTGAATGGTGTTTGCTAAACCAAGAATAGGAGAAGCTAATTTGGGTTTACGAGTAATAAAAATACCGACAGGAAGCCCGATAGAAATGGCTACTGTCATAGCGATTATTACTAATATTAAATGTTCGCCACTGCGGAGGAAAATTTCTGAAGCATATTGAATTAAAAACATGATTATTTCTGATTTTAATTAAGTTGTTCCCAATTTTTTAAGGCATTCAAACAAGCCAAAAAAGCCTGTGCTTCGGGATGTTGAGATTGGATAAATTCTTTTCTCGTTCCTAAAGCCACTAAATTTCCTTCATACATTAAACCAATTCTAGATGCTAAAAAGAAAGCTTCTTGAATATCATGGGTGACAAATACTACTGTTTTTCCCAGTTGTCTTTGCAAATATTGAAATTGTTGTTGTAATTCTAAACGAGTAATAGGGTCAAGTGCGCCAAAAGGTTCATCCATCAATAATATAGGTGGATCTGCGGCTAAAGCCCTAGCAACTCCAACTCTTTGACGCTGACCTCCTGATAGTTGATGGGGATAACGTTGAGCAAATTGTTTGGGTTCTAAACCAACTAAGTTTAACATTTCATATACTCGCGCTTCAATTTTCTGTGGTGGCCATTTTTCTAAAGATGGTACAAGTCCGACGTTTTCACCGACGGTAAAGTGAGGAAATAAGCCTGTTTCTTGAATGACGTATCCGATACGTCTTCTGAGTTTAATAACATCCCAGTTAATTGTCGGACGTGAACTTACTAAGACTTGTCCCTGGGTGGGTATTAGTAAATGATTGATTAATTTTAAAGTTGTGGTTTTTCCACTACCACTGCGACCTAATAAAACTAGAGCTTCCCCTTGATAAATGGTAAGATTTAAGTTAGATAATAGGGGACGGTGATTAATTTCAAAACTCACATCTCGAAATTCAACTGCTATTTCTGAGGTTGTAGACATAAGGGTTTAGTAAAATAAAATCAAAGTATAAAAAATATATTGTTATGGTTAAAGTTTGTATTCTTCAGAAATGTCTAAATCCCCGAATTCTGGAAAAAATCGGGGATCTTGTTTATATATCAAAACTTGATAGTTGCAGCGGTGATAGCTAAAGCAGCCCAACCAGCCATGAGTGATAATCCGCCTAATGGTGCGATCGCTCCCAAGGACTTTATACCAGTTAAGCTGATCACATACAAGCTACCTGAAAAAATCGTCACACCAATAATAAATAACCAGCCACTAATGAAAAGCGTAGCAGGTGGAGTTTCTAGACGACTGATGAGGATTGCTACTAACAAAAGTGCTAGAGCATGGTACATTTGGTAGCGAGCGCCAGTGTCAAAAATTTCTAGCATTCGTTCACTGACTTTTTCTCGCAAAGCATGAGCGCCAAAAGCACCAGCAGCAACAGACAAACCGCCAAAAATAGCAGCTATAGTGAAGAAAATCTGCGTCATTAGACCTAGCTGTAAATTAGCAGAGTGAGATTAAACATCAAAGTGATATGATACGCCTCCTTCCTCACTCACTTGAAAATTTGCATTAAATTCTTTAGCTTTCTCATCTAAATATTGTTTGGCTTCCGTTGCTGTTAACTGTGACTGCATGGCAAAACTTAACAATGTGATTCTGCCATTATTTTCTTGTAACATTTGATAAAATTGTGATAGCTTCGCTTGCTCTTGCGATCGCAAATATTCATTTTTTTGTTCTGTCAACGCCTTGGTATTTTGTCGGTTTTGCTTATACATTCCTAATGCTAACCATCCCCCCAATAGCACCGTAGGAAAGCCAAACATGATACCTTGGGTAGCAGTATGATCAAGTTGATATAGCGCCTCTTGATTGACAAACTCTTTTGCTAATGCTTCATCCGGTATCCCTGGTAATATCGGCTTGAGAGTAGTATTTTTTGTAATTACAGCTGATACTGTAGTTGTTAAAAACATGAATCCGAGTGTAAGCAGCCAACCAGCAGCCAATTTTTCCGCCGTCTTCATAGTTTTACTTCGAGTTAGACTTTGCTTGCGATTGTAGCCTTACTTGCGCCAAGCTTCCAGTCATTAATTATCAGCCAGCAGGGAACAGGATTTCCCTATTCCCTACTTGTGAAAAAAGTTTATTGACTTCGTGGCGATTGTTACACTATGCGCGTGTAGCTTCCAACAATCGAGAAAAATAGAAACGAGTTCGAGTCATTGCTTGACGCTGCACTGTAAAGCCATTTTTTTCCAGAATTTTCACCACATCAGCTTCACGGTGTAAATAGGCACGAGTGGCTTTACTCGGTCCTGGGAAAAAACTACCTATTTTCTTGAGGATAGAAAGAAAGCAGGTTTTAGGGGCAAAACTGAGAATAATCCGTGACTGTGCCAAAGAACATAGGTGAGAAATCATCTCATCTGCTTTATCTTGGGGATAGTGAATCAGAACATCCAGGCAAATAACGGTGTGATAATTACCACTCAAAGATTCTAAATCTTGTACCGCAAAAGTAGGATTTGTAGAATTGGAAAAAAGCTTGACACTTCTATCCTGAGCTTCAGAAACCATTTTAGCGGAAATATCACTAGCGTAAACCTTAGCACCTTCAGATGCTAGAGGAATACTCAAACTACCCACACCACACCCAGCATCACAGATTGATAACTCAGATAAATTGTTATCATCTTTTAACCAGCCGATGACGGTATCCACGGTTTGCTGATGTCCAGTACGGATATCTAGCTGTACCTTGTTGACTTCACCATCTCCATAGATGCGTTTCCAACGGTCGAAACCTGTGGAATTAAAGTATTCACGTACTATTGTTTTATCGTCGGCTGCGTTCATAACCTTGATTGTTAAGGATTCACAATTCTTAAAATTATAATGATTTTGAGTAAGAATTCAGCTTTTTAACAGTTACGACTTTTTTTAGATTGACTTATGCGTATATTCAACTTAGTTACTCAAAAGAAACCTCTGCTACTAATATTCAGCTTCAGCCTAACTACTTTTTCTCTGTTACCTCTTCTAACCGCACAGGCGGAAATGATACCCCGTCCTTCTGATGCACCACTAGAACTAAACTTATTAACTAAGCCCACAGGTTCTGTAATTACAGCTAATATTATTAATCAATCAGGATTAACTATCCCTAGTTTATGGTGGGCAAAAGAAAACTCTGAAAACAAACTTCTAGATAATTGGATAGCATACCCAGCATCTGAACAAGAACCAGCCCGTGTAGATTTGATAGTAAATCAACAAATTTGGAGTTTATTAGACTATTTAGAACGTTACAATTTTGTTAATGGCTTGGGTAGCATGGCTAGGAATTTTGGTTATAACATCCGAGTTTTTAATTATCAACGAGATATGTTAGCAACTTACACTTGTAATTTGAGTATCAGTCCATCTTCATGCAATATCCAGATGAGTAATCAGAGTAAGTTAGGGCTTCGTCAAAATTTACAATCAACTGGAAATTAAAATTTCCTCGTCAGAATTTAGGAGACAGGAATAAAAATGTTTGATAAATTGGTGAATAATCAAAAAAGCGGGGTGTACTATCATTAAGTTGATTTTTTTTCACTGTGGGGAATTTTTGATTTTGTTAAATAAATACTTGTAACGCTTATTGACTGATGCTGGCAAGGGAAGTAAAAATTCACTTTTCTCAAATAATTCCTGATTATTTAGTAACAGGCTTTGTAATGAATTCTGAAGATCAGCGGCTACAATGTTTGTCACAATTGGTGAATTATTTTTAGTCAGTATGGCAATTTGTTTGGCTATATTTGGTTGCCAACAAAAATTAATCCATTCCCATAGTAAAGTGTTTTGAGTAACACCTGTTGGATTTACCCATAAATCAGCCCACATTGCTGTTCCTGATTGGGGAATAACTGCGGTAAGTTTTGGATAACGACTGAGCATAGGCATAATGTCATTTGACCAACCCACAGCTAACCAAGTATCTCCAGTGAGTAGTGGTTCTAGATAGGTAGTAGAATCATAAAATTTCACTTGTTGGTGTAGTGCCAGTAACTCTGCTTTTAAGTTGGGAATTTGAGTAATATTCTCTGTATTGTAGGATTCTCCGAGTTTTTTTAAAACCAAACCAATGACTTCTCTAGGATGATTGAGTAAGGAAATGCGCGATCGCAATTCACTGCGCCATAAATCGCTCCAGTCCTTTGGTTGCCAATCAAATTTTTGAAATTTTTCCCGATTATAAATAATTACTGTATTACCCCAGCGATAAGGTGCAGCCCAAATCTTTCCTTGTGGATCTATATTTCCTTGATCATCGCGTCTGACTAATTGCTGCCACCTGGGATTTAAACTTGACCAGTTTTTAATTTTTTCTGTTTCTAGTGGTTGAATCAGCTTCTGTTCAATTGCTGCTTTTAGCCAATAATCTCCCAATGTCACTAAATCAGCTTTAGAGGGTGTTTGACTTTGCATCAAGGGAATATAGTTTTTCCATCCCTGTTGATCTTTAGTTTCTGGTTTTTGCCATATTTGTAATTGCTTAAATAAATCTAAAATTTGATTAACAGGGACAAACTTTAAATTTACGTCTGACTCTAGAGTTTTACGAAATTGATTAACTACCTGACCAGGTATAGAACCTTTTAATAACTGTACATTTAGATGTGTCTGGTTTTTACCAGCACAACCGATGAGTATCTGGGAAAATGCCAGTCCGCTTGCACCTAACAAAAAAGAGCGTCGATCCATTGAATTTTAATTCGGTGACTATGAATAGAATTTTAACGACAGGAGTAGGAAGAGTTAAATATCTGAACAAATATCCATATTCTGCCTCAGAAACCGATGATAGCAAAATCAAATAAGAAATCAGAATACCCTGCGGGAAGCAAGCTACAGAATGCAATCAGTGAGGGATTTAGACCCGCTACCGACTGTTCGCCCTTGGCGTTCCCGAAGGGTAGACCACCAAATCTATATTCGATTCTGACTCCTGACTCCTGATAGCGTAGCGTGGCGTAAGCCATATTCTTTGTTGTGAAATTTATCTGTTGAGGCTGGGTGTGGGATCTTCACATTAGAGAAACAACCTCATGATCCTGAACCTTGGATTTCTCTCAAAAAAGACCAAATGCTTAACCTTTTTCAATAAAAATAGGAGTAAGACTTTTAGTATTTGTTGAGTTGTATATATAAATAATGATTTTATTGACATAAAACTAAGAAAACTTGGAAACATTAAATAAATCATAAGTATTTTTAACTTGAGCAGTAAATTGAATAACATAGAGAAACTATTTTGGGATAAAGGTATTAAATGGAGTCATTACAAAAACAGATACTGACTTTGAGTGAAAAAGTAGATGCTTTGTATCAGGTGATTGAAAAGCTGGATAGGAAACTATCTCAGGGTTTATCTGATTGTTTTTTAGAGCAAAAACAGCCAAAAAATAATTATCTAGAAAAACATCAAGTTGAACATTACCCGTTAAAAGCATGGAATAATTTAACTTCTGATTTAGAGCATAAGGATGTGTTAATAGACGGGATTTATCCAGAGATGAATCCCCAAGCTGGAGATAAGCAAATAACGCCAGAAATTCAAATTCATCGACTTACAGCACAATTAACAGCGGCATATAATCGGATTGCAGCTTTAGAAGAACAATTAATGCGAGAGCGAATTCATTAATTGCTCAAATTGGTCTTCAATAGCTGTTAAAAGTTCATTGTGCTGCCAATTTTGGCTGATATAGGCTGCGATACAAGCGGCTCCAGCACCAACACCTTCTTTGACAAAACCCTGCTCATAAGCTTGGAGTTGGGGATAACGAGAACCCGCGAAACTTAACTGTGTAGCTAAGAGGGGAGGGGTTTCTTGACTTTGATTCACGCTGTTTTTGCCTAAACTGAGGGATAAGTCAACTGTAGCCCCAGTGGAGTCTTCAGCTACCCAACGGGTTGTACCAACGACTATTGCTTCTGGTTGCCAAGATAAAGAGTAAGCTTGAGCGATCGCTTGGATTAGGGCATAAACAGCCAGCATTTGTGTACCACCAGCCAATAGAACGCCACAACGACGACTAGCGGCGATCGCCATCCCAGCTACCACCACCTGCATGGGATCTCCCACAGCAGCCACAAGTTCAAGAGGATCTACAGAAGTGGGAATTTTTGCCAGTCCAGCTTCTACCACAGCCCACTTTTGCTCATGGTTACAAACAGCATGGCTACTGTTAACTTTTCCAGCGGCTTCAATACCTAAACCAGTTAAAATCGCTAAAGCAGTCGTAGTACCACCGACAACACATTCACTTAAAATCAAATAGCTGTGTGAAATATTAGCACTCAGTTGAGAACCCCACAGTAAACCTTGTGCAAATAAATGTTTGACCGTAGCTATTTCCAGAGCCGCACCCGTGCTTAAACATCGAGCGATCGCCCCACCCAAATCAATTATTGGTACAGAGGGGACTAAGGGTAAACCCGCATTAAATATATAAACTGGTATTTTTAGTTTTTCCACCACAGCACGAGAAATTACAACAGGAGAAGCACCAGCAGTCAAAGGTGGTAGGGGATATTTAGGCTGATGTGCTGCACCATAATATAAAAACTCCGCATCAGCACAAGCAGTATACTTTCTATCCTCTGGGGTCAAACCAGCCGCCGAAATCCCTGGAATTAAACAAGTCTCTGTAAAACCTAAAACACAAGCAAACACAGGTAAACTACCACGATATCGTCGTACCCATGCTTCACCCTGTTCAATTTGCGTATAAATACGGATCATATTATCAAAGGGATTGGGCATCGGGCATGGGAAAATTAATCAACTTTTACCTATTCTCTTATAACTAACCTTCATAATCCATTAATACTTGTACCCAACGTGGAGGACGGGGGATAGGATTTCCCAAACGATCCAAAAGTAACCATGCTGCCAAATGTACTACGAACAAATAAATCAAATTGTTGAAAGCTATTAAAACCACAGCCCCCACCTGAATCACCAACACACTCGGAGTTGCCAATATTTGCAGCTTCAGGAATATCCACTCAGTAATTTCCGTAACCTGGTTAATAACATAAATCCAAAGGTCTTCACCAGATAATACTGACAGCAGCCACAGACGGAAAAACACACCTAAAGTACCCAAAAGCATACCTAAAGTAATCGACACCATCCAGGGTACACGACGATACCAAGTAGCCCCCAACAGCACACCCATCAGGCCAAAAGGCATAACAAATAACATACTGCGAACTGGACCCATCAGCACCGCCAATAGTAATCCAGACGTAACAGCACTCATCCAGGCTGCACGTTTACCCCAGCGTAGATAAACTAACGCAATGGGAACTGGAAAAAATATCCGTAACACTGGACCCAAGGGAAAATAGAAATTAATAAACCAAATCAAACTAGCCGTACTAGCCAAAAACGCTGTTTCCACCATCCGCAAAGGAGCATCAACCTGGAGTTTGGGGCGCTTTAAAGCTAGTTGAGCCTCATTAATAGGAATTGGTGATTCAAGTGATGGATCTTGCTGAGGTTCATCTGGCAGCGAATCTAAAATACTCATATCATCTTCGTAATTCTTAATAGAGCCTGCTACCTCTTGACTTTTGCCTTATACCTTCTGGTACTAAATAATCATTTTTTCCAAAGCTGAAACATCAGGAATACACAAAACATCTTGTTCTCTAGCGATCAAGCCTTTTTTCTCCAGCCTTGTTAATACACGAGTTACTGTTTCCCTAGCTAGACCACTGAGACTACTCAATTCCCGATGAGGTAAATTGGGAATTTCTGTACCTGTTTGTCCTCTCTTACCCTGTCCTTCTGCCAAAAATAGCAAAGTATCTGCCACTCGCGATTGACTATCCGATTCTCGCAGCCGTAAGCGACGATTTACTTGTCTTAACCGTCTTGCCATTAACTGCGCTAATCTCAGTCCTGCTAAAGGTTCTGTTTGCAGCAACTTCACAAAATCTTGAGCAGGCATACTACCAATCACCGTTGGAGTAAGAGTAATAACATCAGTAGAACGAGGAACTTCATCTAAGGCTGCCATTTCTCCGAATAATTCCCCGCTCCCAATAATATTTAGCGTTACCTCTTTTCCTTCTAAATTGTAGGTACGGATTTTTACCCATCCCTCTACAATGAAATAGACAGAACCACCCCAGTCATTTTCCAGCAAAATCACTTGATTGGCTGGGTGAGTACGAGTAACAAGATGGGTGAGGGCTGTTTCGACTATAGATTCAGGCAACCCTTGAAAAAAGGGTGCTGAGGTGATCCAGTTATGCGTGGATGTCTGCAAGCTATATCTATCTTCCATTAGAACATATTTATCAAAGCTGCTATCAACAGAAAAAGCAATATTCAGCTATCAGCCATCAGCAGTCAGCTTTTTGAGGCTAACGCCAAAAATACCTATTTGATAATTAACCAATTTCTCAAACATTCTGACTCCTGACTCATGACTCCTGAATTTTTACGTATTTTAAACCTAAACTATAAAATCACAGCCGCTTTCATATAGGAAACTAAACTATGTTACACAAGAAAACGACAATATAATTTTTTCTCAACAAACTTAATTTTGTCTTAGTGTTTACTGGTTACTAAAAAATGGGTTCAGGGAATGGTTCACGGACAAAGTGAAAAACCGCGAATCTCTGATTTTGCAATATGGAGTTCCTCTGCCCCCTGTATACTTTTCCTCCTTTTCTGTTGATGTACAATTGAAACTTCTGTTGCTATTATTACATAGATAATCAATTTAACACTTAAAAAAAGTACAAAATTTGAGTGAACTACCTGAAAAGGGGGTGAACCCTGGGAATCAAGTTGCATCTCTGAGTAATTCATAACATAATTGCCCTCAGAAGTCAGAGCAATAACTTTTGTTACTCAGCACTTCGGTAATTGTAAATACCATAAACATCAAAGTACATTTTTAGCTAAGGTAATTTAACGTGACTTCCCGTACAGATGAAATTCACAAACTGATTGCAGACATTGACAACTTACTTGCCAACGGTGGCAATCGTCTAACAAAACTGCTGTCTGGTCAGGGGTCTGAAGAAAGAGACATTTTACAAAAAGTTCGTGACTTTCTGGTAAAACTCAACGAAAGTGAGACATCAGAAGAAATCACACCCGATCCGTCTGAGGCACCACTATCATCTTTGTTAGCACGATATGTGGAGCAGGAAAATCAGCAAGAGGTCTATTCTTCTTATTCACAACAAGAACAAAGCAAGTTTATTGGTGGACAATTAAAAGATGAAATTTCAGTTTTGCTTAAACCGTTGCAAGCAGAATTGACAGGAATGTTGCAAGAAAGAGCTACTCTTGCACAGGAAATTAGGCAGCTAGAACAAAAGCGACTGCAAAACTATTCTTTAACACAGCAGTTAGCAAACCAAGAGCAGATAATTACCGAATTTTTACAAGTGCTAGTTAGTCGGTTAGTGCCAAATTTAATTCCATATTTGACACGAAACGCGCCTAATTCTCCCAATTTGACTACAGGTGAATATAACCAAGAAGTTACTAAATCTGCTATTCAACCTATTTTAGAATCAGCGGATGGGGTAGAACGATTAGCTAGTCTGGCCAGGGAGTTAGATCAACGCTTGCTGTCATTAGATGGAACTGTCAATATTGTTTTTCAGTCTTTAGAGCGTAATATTAACACCTATCATCAGTCCTTATCCCAAGCACTGGCAAAAATGCACAGTCAGGGGATGCAAGGTGAACAGATGATGGCCAATTTTTTGAATAATTTGACTGAGTATTTACAACAACAATCTCCTGATACTCAATCTTTTATCTTTGGGATAGATACTGGCTCAATAGCATCATCACCATTATTAGAACCACAAGCGGTTGATGATCCTGTTGAAAAATTAACTCCAGATATTGCCACTGATTCACAGGAAACTCCTACAGTGGAGGATTTGGATTCAGTGTTGTCAGAACTGACCCTAACTGACACTTTTAGCTTTGCTGATGAATCACAAGAGCAATTAATCTCAGATATTACTGCTGATTCACAGGAAACTCCTACAGTGGAGGATTTGGATTCAATGCTGTCAGAACTTACCCTAACTGACACTCTTACCTTTGCTGATGAATCACAAGAGGAATTAGTCTCAGATATTGCTGCTGATTCACAGGAAACTCCCATGGTGGAGGATTTGGATTCAGTTTTGTCAGAACTTACTCTGAATGAGCCAACAACGTCCGCTACTGCCACTTTTACCACCCCTGATGAATCACAAGAGAAATTAGTCTCAGATATTGCTGCTGACTCACAGGAAACTCCCACGGTGGAGGATTTGGATTCAGTGTTGTCAGAACTTACCCTGAATAAATTGCAGTCTGAGAATGCTGATGAAGTAGACCAACTTTATGCAAGTTTATTTGGTGGTGAAAACGCTCAAAATACCACAACAGATGCTATTACTTTGCCGATTGTCAAGAATGAAGTATCTACTCCAGATCAGACGTTTGAATTAGGAACTCAAATGGCTGAGAGTATTTCTCCATCTTCAATTTCTTCAATTATTTCAGCAGAACAACAGGATGAGCTATTGTCCTTAAATTATGTGGAGTCAGAAAATTCTACTATTTCTGAGGAGCGGGATAATTCTCTACCAGAAATTTCTGATACTTTCATAGAAGCAACTACTCAACCATCTGAGTTATGGGGAGAATCATTGTTAGCTGAGGATAGCCAGCCTCAAGCCGAATTTGCTAGTTTACCTACAGTATCTGTGTCTCTGCCAGATAGTAGTGATACTATTACTGTTCTGACTGATTTATTAGTTGATGTTGGTGATGAGGAAGAAGTTGTAGAAGTTTTATCTGTGGAAGATAGGGTAGAAACTACAACTAATAAAACTGCTATATTAGCGTCACCAGTAGAGAATCAGACTGAGAATTCAGATTTACTTGCAACCACTTATATCGCTGCTTCACCCAATGAAAATTTACTGTCTTTAGAAAATTCAGAAACTGAAGGTGTACCGGAGATTGTTTTGGATGAAGCACAGTTGCAGCAATTAGATCGAGATTTGGCTAATTTTGATTCGCGGTTAAATTCTGAAACAGTAAATACCAGAAGTTTAGAATATATCCAGAATTCTTTGCCTGACATTGAGGATCTGATGGATACAAGTTTTTCAATGGCAGAATTTCCTAGCAGTGAATCGACAGAGAACATCCCAATAATGACTATGTTGGATTTAGATATTTCTAAGTCAGAAACTGAGTTAGATTTGAGCCTGAATAATGTAGAAAAACAGGAAGTTACAGATTCAAAATCAATAAATTCAGAGCCAAAATCGGCTGTGTTTGCTGGTGATAATTCTCTGGTAAATGTTATAGACAAGGATTCTGTTTGGTATTTAGGAATTGATTTAGGTACGACTGGTATTTCGGCGGCTTTGTTGAATTATTCAAGATTGGTTGTGTATCCGATTTATTGGTCAGCAGAAAGCCAAGTAGATGCAACTTCTTTTGAGCAATCATTTCGTTTACCTGCGGAAGTTTATCTACCTACGGCTTCTATACCTCATTCAGAGGTTGAAAGCGCCACAAATATTGAGCAAATAGCACCTGCGGTAGTGGCAAAAGATAAAACTTCTTCTACACCAGCGCCGAAACAAAATCTTTATTCTGCCAATTTAAAGCCTTATTTACATATAGCTATTCCCTACAAAAGTACCCAGCAGAAATGGGAACCTGTGCTGCAATTAAATGACTTTTCTGCGGGGCCTTTAATTTGGGTGGTGCGATCGCTCTCCAAATTGCTGTTAACCCTCAAGTCGGATCAAACCAGTACGACCCCCGCTTTAATTGCTCATGCTGTGGGTATAGATAAACCAACGTTCTCTGAGATTATCAATAATATTGCTGGTGTGGTCTGTACTTGTCCTTCTAGCTGGTCTGAACAATATCGGTTTAATGTGCGGGAAGCCATACTCACCAGTAAACTTGTCTCCCATCCCCAACAAATATTTTTTGTCGAAGAAGCGATCGCAACTTTACTTCCAGAACTTGATACTGTTAATTCAACATCAGTGCAGTTGCATGAAAATCAAGGTTTACGTCTGCTCAAAACTAGTGAAAATCCGCTCTTAGGTAATACCCTGACCTTGAATATTGGGGCAACATCCACAGAAATGGCACTGGTTGATTTACCGTCAGATTTGAGTCAATTAACATATAGAGATTTCATGTTGCACGGTTTTGCCTATGCTGGTAAGGCAATGGAGCAGGATATTATTTGTCAGTTACTACTACCACCAAAATCTCATCAACCCCGTGGTGCAGCAGCGTCCAATAGTAACACCTCTGCTAGTAACCCCTGGCATTGGCAACCCTCAATCCCTGGTTTAGAGAAGATGCAATGGTCTAGTTTGAGTTTGGATGGGTTAGAATTACCGCGAGTTGCTGAACCAGATATTCCTGCTCGTATCCGCTTCCAACAAAGATTAGAAAGTTCCTTACTAGGACAAGCTTTATTAGATGCGGCTCTAGCTCTAAAGCTGATTTTGCAACACCAAGAATCTTTTACTTTGGAATTAGCTGATCAACGTTGGGTATTGCAAAGAAGAGATTTAGAAAGCCAGGTATTTGTGCCTTATGTGCGTCGTCTCAACCGCGAACTCAATAAATTATTAGTAGCTCGTGGTATTCCCACAGAAGCAATTAATCAAGCGATTCTTTCTGGTGGAGTTGCTGCTATCAGTACAGTTAACCGTTGGTTACGCCAAAAATTACCCAACGCCAAAATAATTCAAGATTTATATCTGGGGGAAAATGGCGCTCCTAATTGTAGCCGAGTAGCTTATGGTTTGGCGATGTTACCTCTGCATCCCCAAGTTTTAGAAATTCCCAGACAACAGTATACAGATTATTTCTTGTTTACTGAATTGCTGAAAATTATACCAGAACGTTCCTTATCCTTTGGTGAAGTTCTGCAATTGTTTGAGAATCGGGGTATCAATACTCGCCAATGTCAACAGCGACTACTAGCTTTCTTGGAAGGGGAACTACCGGCTGGTTTGATACCTTCTGTGCTTTCAGAAACTCTATCTGATCCAGAAGATAATCAAACACCTTTAAATGCTATGTGGTTAGCAAAACACTCCCAGGAAAATCCAGATTATCAGGCGATCGCATCCGCACCACTCTTTGAAAAACAAGGTAATCTCTCCTATCGTCCCAATTCTCAGCAACTAATATTGTTGCGTCGCTATTTGGATGCAGTCAAAGCCAGTTCTCTGCAATCACTGGAAGAACCTTATGTAGTTAATTTTGCTTTGGCAATTAACCCACTTCATTAATACTTTAAAAAACATCTACCTTACGGAAGATATCTACGGATATTTTCTATAATTTACGCAAAACTTAACTAAAACTTCATAAAAGATGCCCACTTTCGAGTAGAAATACTATGATCTCAAGAGTGGGCATTTCTATGTGTAATAGCCTATATTTTAACTTGTTTGAAAAAAAACATCAAAAATTTAAAATAACCTTCCTGAATTCAAAGATTGTATGAATTTTCACTATTTTGCTTTGTAAAGTATGAAAAATTACATAGAATTTTATTAATTTCAATACAGTTCACATTTAATCAAAATCTAGTCCATATCTAGTTCGTAAAAATACGGTGTAAAAAATAAGTATTAATTATGTCACTTTCTACCATCAGAACTAGAACGAAAAACTATACCATGCCTGGTTTGGGTCTTCTGAATCACTTGATTTTGATTGACCAATCACTAAATTCCTTACACCCATCAACCACCAGCATTGCAAAAAGATTAATTGATATACTCGGAGCCATAGTAGGTTTAATAATTACATCTGTGGCAGTAGTACCTATAGCCGTTGCTACTTTAGTTTCCGATCCTGGCCCCATATTTTATTCTCAACTCCGTTGTGGTCTAAACGGACGCACTTTTCGGATTTGGAAATTCCGTTCTATGGTGGTTGATGCAGATAAAATCAAATCTCTAGTCAAAAACCAAGCCAAAGGCAACATTTTTAAATCTACAGATGATCCACGTATTACACCCTTGGGTAAATTCTTGCGTCGCACCAGTTTAGATGAATTACCTCAATTTTGGAACGTCTTAAAGGGAGAAATGAGTTTAGTTGGTACTCGTCCCCCCACACCTGATGAAGTCATCAATTATGCACCACACCATTGGGAAAGGTTGCGAGTTAAACCCGGTATCACTGGAGAATGGCAAACTAATGGACGTTCAACGATCACAGAATTTGAAACTATTGTCCGTATGGATTTAGACTATCAGCGTAAATGGTCAATCACTTATGATTTGATGTTAATTGTTAAAACTATTTGGGTAGTCTTAGACAGAAAAGGAGCTTATTAATAGGTGACAGGTGACAGGTGACAGGTGACAGGTGACAGGTAACAGGTAACAGGTAACAGGTAACAGGTGACAGGTGACAGGTGACAGTGAAGAGACTGATAACTGATTACCCCTTAACACCGCTACCCGTATCGGTGGGTACAATAAATCTTTGTAAAAATATAAATAATAGCAATACTGGTGCAATAGAAATTATAGAACCAGCTGCTACCAATCGCCAATCTAGAGAAAACGTACCTGCTAATTTAGAAACTCCCAAGGGCAAAGTATATAAACTCTCATCTTGGATGACAATTAAAGGCCATAAAAAGTCACTCCAAGCACCAATAAATACAAAAATAGCCAGAGTTATGAGTGATGGACGAATAGCTGGCAACATCACAAACCACCACAATCCTAGCTCAGAACTACCATCCATGCGGGCTGCTTCTTCAATTTCTTTAGGCACACCCATAAAAGCTTGTCTTAATAAAAAAATGCCAAAAGCAGAAGCTAAACTGGGGAAAATCATCCCTAAATAACTATTTGTTAAGCCTAATTGAACTATCAAAATATATAAGGGAATCATCACGATTTGGAAGGGAATCATAATTGTGGAAACAATAGCAATAAAAATGCCATTTCTTCCCACAAATGATAATCTCGCTAAAGGATAAGCAGCTAAAGAACAAAACAGTAGATTCAGTATTACAGTTAATAAAGCTACTATGATACTGTTGTATAAATATTGCCCAAAGGGTAAAGATTCCCAAACACGAGTGAAGTTATCTAAAGTCGGTTGACTAGGCCATAACTGGGGTGGTGACTGGAGAATATTTTCGGTTGGGGATTTTAAGGACGTACTAACTAGCCATAATAAGGGAAAAAGGGTCAGGAGTGCGATCGCACTCAATAAACCATAAGTGATCAAAATTTGCAGTTGTGATTTTTTGATATTCATAAGATTCTCATCATAATTAAACGCAGATGTAGCTTGCTTCCCGAAGGGTACGCAGATAAACGCAGATGATTGATAACATCGAATTTTATTGATTTTAGACTTCTTGATCTGAGAAGAAAAAGTTATATCATAACCGTACTTTTTCTGGTAATATTTTTGACGGTAGTAAGTGCGAGTTCCTTGGGTAAGACAATTATGATATCACCACCGCAACTTCTGACAGACCCATTTTTACAACTCCCAACAAAAAATTCTGTGCGAGTAGTTTGGTTTACTGAGTTTGCAGGTGATAAACACTTAGTTTTTTACGGTGAAAAACTTGATCAAAGTTCAGTTGCAAAGACTAGAAAACTTAGTCGCACTAGAGAAGATCAACTATCCAGAGTAGCAAATCAAACTGAAAATGGGCAAATTTTTCAACAACCTGTAAAGCGGGAAATTTGGCGACATGAAGCCGAAGTTACAGATTTAACTCCAAATGTAAGAATTCCCTATCAAGTCACCAGTATTAGAGAAGATGGTGAAAAAGTTAGCAGCGCAGTTTTTACCCTTGCACCTTCCCCAAAACCTGGCACAGCTTTAAAAATTCTCCTCACTTCCGATCATCAATTAAAACCCATGACAGCCGCAAATTTGCAAAAAGTGGTGGAAACTGTAGGAAGGGTTGACGGAGTATGGTTTGCAGGAGATTTAGTAAATGTTCCCGACCGCGCTTCAGAATGGTTTGATGATAATCGCGGAAATGCTTTATTTCCAGGCTTGCAAGGTCGCGCTAATTATGAAATTGAATATAACGGAGTAAAAGCAATTTACACAGGTGGAAAAATTATTCAAAATGCGCCCATGTTTACTTGTATTGGTAATCATGAAGTCATGGGGAGATATGCCAGAACGAAAAGTTTAGATTCTGAATTTAATGATACTATCCCCCGTGAAGTTGCCGAAAAATTGTATGGTGAAGATTCTCTCAAAGATAATTCTTTTAATACTCTAACCTACGAAGAAATTTTTACTTTACCTGAAAGCAAAGCATCTGGAAAAACTTATTATGCAGTTACTTTTGGTGATGTCCGATTGGTGGTTTTGTATATTACAAATATGTGGCGACATCCTCAATTAAATTCAGAACGTAAAGGCAGATATATAGAACCAGTAAAAGATTTTCAGAATCCTGAAAATTGGGGCTATGGACAGTTAATTTATGAACCTATTTTCAAAGGTAGTCAACAATATAACTGGCTTCAGCAAGAATTAAATAGTGATGAATTTAAAAAGGCAAAATATAAAGTTGTGATGTTTCATCATCCACCTCATACTTTAGGCGATAATATTGTTCCAGCTTACACTAATCCTCTTACCATAATTGAGCGAGATAACGAGGAAAATATCAAAGCTGTTCGTTATGAATATCCGAAAAATGCAGATTATATTATTGGTGATTTAATTCCTTTATTAGAAGCAGCTAAAGTACAGTTAGTATTTTATGGACATTCCCATTTATGGAATCGTTTTGTTAGTGACAGGGGAATGCACTTTTTAGAAACGTCTAATGTTGGTAATTCTTATGGTGCAGCTTGGGGTGAAAGAAAGCGAGATATTCCCACAAACTATCCAGAAAATTATACCAGAATTGGTGATCCAAATGGTTTAGAACCCGTGATACCCAATATTTCTCCCTTATTAGGAGAAGATGGCAAACCTCTACCTTATATTGCCAGTAATGAGATTACAGTTTTTAGTATTTTTGACACAAAAAAAGGTACTATTAGCAGTTATCGTTTTGATACGAGAAAACCTGATTCTGAAGTTGTGAAATTTGATGAGTTTGTAATTGGTGATTGGTGATTGGTGATTGGGAAGAATAAACTTTTGCCTCTTGCCTTCTTTACTGTCACCTGTCATCTACCGTAGATAAAATTTCCTGCGCCCTTTGAATATTTTGGCGTACAGAATTGGCTGAGGTTTGCAAAGCGGCTTTTTCTTCATCATTGAGAGTCAATTCTAAAATGTTCTCAACTCCACCACATCCCAGACGACAAGGAACACCGATAACCACTTCATTTAAACCATATTCACCCTGTAAATAAGCTGCAACTGGCAATAAGCGTGACTGATTTAATAAAATTGATTCTACCATCAGGGATGTGGCAGAAGCAGGAGCAAAAAACGCGCCTCCTGTGTGCATTAGTTCGACAATTTCTGCGCCACCGTTGCGGGTTCTTGCTACTAAATTTTCAATTGTGGCTGCATCTAATAATTCTGTAATAGGAATACCATTAACAGTTGCATAGCGGGCTAAAGGCACCATTAAATCACCGTGGCTACCCAAAACCATTGCTTTGACATCCGCAGGTAAAACCCCTAATTCTAAAGCGATGAAAGTTTCAAATCTGGCTGAGTCTAAAACTCCAGCCATTCCCATAACTTGATTTCTAGGTAAACCTGTGGTTTGCCAGGTTAAATAAGTCATCACATCCAAAGGATTGGTGACAACAATAAAAATAGCATGGGGAGAATGTGCGATCGCATTTTTTGCCGCTTCAACCACAATCTTGGCATTAATTTTCAACAAATCATCCCGACTCATTCCCGGTTTACGGGGAAAACCAGCGGTAATGACCACAATTGTTGAATTAGCCGTATCCGCATAATTATTAGTGCCGCTAATTTGCCGATTATGTAACTCTAGTCCCCGTGCTTCCAGCAAATCTAAAGCCAAACCTTGGGGCATTCCTTCGACAATATCTAATAACACTACATCAGCCAGATTTTTTTCCGCAATGCGTTGGGCTAAAGTGCTACCAACTCTACCCGCACCCACAATCGTCACACGGGGAGATTTACAAACAACTGGGGAAGAAGACATAATCAGTTATCATTTAACAGTAGTAGGGTGGATAATCCCTACCACAAGCATAACTATAGAAAGCCTATTTAAACTCTTCTAATTGTTCTAGCTTTAACCAAATATTTGGCGTTGGTACTTTCCCAAACTTCACCAAAGCATAATCACCTTTGATATCTACTACTTCCCCTTCGCTATCAAATAAATAGGAAGGAAAGCGAGTATCACTAGCTTGGGCTTCTAAGCTATTCTCCAACTTTTCGCGCACAGCCCGAACCATATTTCCTTTTTTAACTGCCATGAGTTCCCCTTACAATTTATAATTGCTTTTATTTAAGATGATATCTCGCGCCAAGACGTAAAAGCGCAATTTCTTTCCTGAAAATTTCTTTCCTGAAAAAATATAACCGCCTACCATCAGGTCAGCGGCATTGATAAAATCATAGATAGTTCTTCCTTATCGAATTAATGATAGCAAATATCGAACCAGTTGTCAAGCCCCAGTCTATGTTTTTGCGCTGCATCACAGAAGTCAAAAAAATGATCAGCCTTCAGTCGTCAACTATTGATTAATGCTAAAATTCTGCTGGAAATTACTAATTTGTCGCTATTCTCATGAATTATTGTGCAAATCTAGCTAATAGTTCCTCACGAGATAATTGTAAAAGCAACGGAGTAAATTCTTCTCTGGTCATAGCAATCAGAAAGTCGATAATTTTTACCAATTCTGGATCAACTTCCCCAAACCGTATTTGCATGATACTTTCAATCATAGCGCGTCGTTCTCTTTCTATACCTGCCTGGATTCCTTCTTGTCGTCCTTCTTGTCGTCCTTCTTGTCGTCCTTCTTGAAGTCCTTGTTTTTTCAGTTCTTCTAATTGTTGTTGATACATTTCCGATAATTTCATAATCAACTCCTGATCATCTTTATCAATATCTTGTTCTTGACGTTGACGAGCCGATAAAACAGCAATTAGGTCATGTACTAATTGTATGATATGGGAAAGAAAGGGACTATTTTTAGATAGTGCTTCTAATTCTTCAACTGCTTGTCGTTGAACTTTCCCTTTACCTAATATCCTCAAAAATAGTGTTTGTGGTGTGTTGGGAAGTTGATGAATAGCAATAATGACGGTTTTTAATCCCTCTCCCAAGAAGTAAATACCTTTAGACCAGTTTTCTTCATCAACAGTAGTATTAAAACTCGCTAGGAGTTCTACTGAAGCGGTAGGAGAAAAAATCCACAGTCGGGGTAATTCTGCTTCATTTATACGGGTATTGTTGCGATTAGATTGACGTTCTATTTGTGCATGGATGTCAAATAATTTACCCATACAACTGCGAATTTCACTTTTGGTGACAGCATTACGGAATGGTTCAAATATAGCATAATTTGTTGCCATTCTTCCCAGTATTCCTAGTATTTCTAAGCTGTCTGTAGATTGGGTTGAAGGAATAAATAAAACGTCAATTTGTCTGACTTCTGCTGTGATATCTTTGCTGGTTTCTACTTGACCATAGGGTGTTAATAGTTCAGTTAGATATTGTTTGGCAAATTGGTCATGTATAAAGCGAGTCATGGAAATTGATTTAAAGGTAGGAAGATTAATTTTATACTTTTTGGATAATAGCGCGTACCAAACTGGATATGATCAATTTCTGTGATGTCGCTGTTTGATGAACAGGAAAACTTTCAACGATAATTAGGAAAAACTCTTTCCTTTCACCTGTCCTCTACTTCTGACACTGGGAACAAAAATGACTAGAACGCCCACCTAATTTAATTCGCTGGATGACATTACCACACACTTTACAAGGCTCCCCAGTGCGGTTGTAAACCCAAGCTTCACCACCATAGTTGCCATTTACACCTTTGACATTGAGGAAATTACTGAAAGTTGTCCCACCAGCGGCAATACTCGCGGATAGAACTTCAATTATGGCTGTTCTTAAAGGTGCAATTTGTTTTTTCTGTAAGTCTGTACAGATGGTTGTAGGTAAGATACCACTTTTAAACAAAGCCTCATCAGCATAAATATTACCTAATCCTGCAACTATCGACTGATCTAACAGCGCAGTTTTAATGGGACGACGACCTTTTTGCAGTTTATTAGCTAAATATTCAACGGTGAATTCTGGTGAAAATGGGTCTACTGCCAGTTTTGCTAAACCTGTAATAATGGTTTCTACAGCCACACCAGGGGGAACATACCACATTTGCCCAAAGGTGCGCTGGTCAACAAAGCGTAATTCTTGCTGTTCTCCAAAAAATAATCTGACTCTTGTGTGTTTGTGTAAGGGTTCATTTCGGTCTAACCATAATAATTGACCGGTCATTCGCAGATGAACACCTAACCAAGTTGAAGAGGGTGTGAGTTCAGCTAAAAGATATTTACCACGACGATGCCAGGATTTAATGCTGCTTCCTTTGAGGTTATCTATAAATTCGCTAACAGAAAAAGGGTAGGCGATGGTGCGTTTTAGCAGGACATCTCCCCCCGTAATTCCGTCGTTTAGGGTTAATTGATTTAAACCCCGTCGGACTGTTTCAACTTCAGGCAGTTCAGGCATTTAAGCAAAATAAGCAAGCAATGTGATATTTTTAGGCACTGTAAAGACAAGACATAAGGAAGGTTGAATATTTTTGCCTTCGGGCTTTGTACTTCACACTTCCTTATATCATGCCTTAAACAATGCCCTAGTAGCTTAATTGCTTACTTTTTAGCAGCAACTTTTTTGGGTGCTTCGATTTCGATTAATTCATCTACGGCGAAGTTGTTGGTGTTGATGCCAGAGTAGTTAACATTGGGGAAGCGGACAATTACAGAGTATTTGATACCGCTTTGGTCTACAGATGCCACGGTTCCTACATCTTGATACCAGTAGGATTCGGGGCGGAGGACACGCACTTTAGAACCACGTTGAACCATGATGATCTTCCCTTTGAATTAATTGCCAATAAATTAGGGCTAATTCTTTTCAGTCTAGAACTTTTTTGCTACTGGTCAACAGCTTGAATAAAATCTTTACGGCTTTCAAAGCTATTCGCATTCTTTTGGGGCGGTGGGAAAACTTAGTGTAAATCTTTGGGTGGCCTGTCGTTACTCCAAGCCCACCAAGCACAACCACAATGGCAATGATAGAATTCTTGCCATTTACGACGATGGTCTACTGTTGTAACAGGCGATCGCCTATTTAACCAAACTGCTGCTGCTTCTCGACTACTGGAGTGGCACTTGGGACAGCAAAACTGATATGCGTGAATAGCTTGATTTGTCCATTCTGGAGGTGTGGGAGCAAAAGCATCCATGTAAATATTTTAAATAAAGTCTTAGTAGTAAATTAATATACATATATTATGGCTAAGAATAAAGACAATGGAGCCAAATAGTGAAATTCGCCGTTTGTTAGATGTAATGCCAGCTTCTGGGCGGATGATGACTAAAATCGTCAGTAAACCAGAGCAAAAAAAGGTGATAGATGCTGCTTTTCCCTTACCTTGGGGTCAGGAACGACCGATATATATTAATTTTGATTTGTGGAGACGCTTAACTAAGCCACAACGAGATTTACTGCTGCTATATCAGGTTAGTTGGTTGACGGGGGTGAAGTGGTTACAACCAGATATTTATCAAGGACTGGTTTTAGCGGGGTTGTTAGGTGGTGTGGTGGAAGTTGCCCAAGCTGATGTGGTAGGTGTAATAATCGCTGGAGGATTAAGTGCTTTAGCTGGTGTGCGGATATGGCGAATGAATCAGTCACAGGAATCAGAATTAACTGCTGATAAAACAGCCATTAGCATTGCCAAAAGACGCAATTATTCAGAAACAGAAGCCGCACAGCATTTGTTAACCGCCATCGAGACAGTAGCCAGGATAGAAGGGCGTTCTGGCTTAGACTTTAGTGAATTAATTCGGTGTCAAAATCTGAGAGCGATCGCAGGTTTGTCTCCCGTAGGCATTCCAGAAAGTAAAATTGAAAATTGGTAATTGTTTGGCATTTTTAATAAGTTTGAATTTTAAATTGGAGCAGAAATTGACATTGTTCAGGATTAAAACCATCAATATTTCCTTGATTAAAGCTGGTTTCATCTGCTCCGACTACCGCCGTATTTTGGATATAAAGTTTGGCTTCATCTACACAACTTGCCACTGCATTACTCGCTTCCAGCCTGAGTTTGTTGACTGTTCCCAACGATATTGAAATTCCAAACACTTCTGCCATCGCACTTTGTACCATTCTGTGGCTGTGGCGATAGACTCCACTTAGCAATGCCACTAGAGCTACAACTCTTAAGTGCGTAATTCAATTAATAAAGGAATAGGTTGGGAAATAATATTATCAATTGATGATTCTACCCAATTTAATGCAAAGAATTGCAGTAATGTAGATTTACCAGAACCTGGATCACCTAAAATTACTACATATTTATAATTTTGCTTGTCGTTAATGATATCTAAAACTGGTCGAGTTGCTTGTTCAAAATAACTTTGTTTGTGGCGTTCTAAATCTTGTATTGCTACTTCTGCTTCTAGCTGATTACTTTCCCGAAGTCGATTCAAATGTTCTTTAGGCAATTCATAAATTTGTGGTAAAACTTGGTGAACTTCCCGCAATTTTGAGCGATGAACATTCGCCATAATTTCAGTTCGTTATAGGCGTAACCTGTTGTATCTAAACTTTCTAATTTCAAATTGCCATATTGAGGCAACCTTTTAATAAATCTTTAGCCCAATCTTTGGTTGCATCTTTGGCTAAATCTTCTAAAATTGGCTTAAACACAAATCCCGCAGCCTGAGTTACTCCCCAAACAACTAACCAGTCCAACATAATACTCGTATATAATTAGCTTTTAACTACCAGTATATACATAAAATTCAGTAATTATTCTAAATAGCAGTAAATTTTCTTTCTCTCAATATAAAAAAGAGCAAATCTACTCACGAAAGTCTAAAGAAATATGAATATCTTTATATTTATAAGAATATTAATAGTTAAATATTTTGTAAGAGATAAAAAGTCCTGAATCTATATCAGCAGTGGTATTTGCTGGATAGATTGGTGCAGCACCCCATAAACCTAGAATAGCAATTTTCTGGCTGTGGTATCGACGGCTAACTGATAAACAAGTCGATGACTATTGAGCAAATTTGCGCGTGAACATGAAGGAAGCAACAATGAGTAATAATTTAGCCATCAAACTGCGTTCTGGTACTCAACAAGCTCATACAGATGCAGAAAATGTCGGCTTCATGAAATGTTTTGTCCAAGGTGTTGTAGATAGAGAATGCTTCATTAAGTTTTTAAGTAATCTGTATTTTGTTTACAGTGAACTAGAAACAGCAATTGAAAAAAATAAACAACATCCTGTAATTGGTGGAATGTATTTTCCTGAACTTAATCGCCAAGCATCTCTAGAAAAAGATATGCTGTTTTATCATGGGAATTTATGGCCGCACCTCATCAGACCATCAACAGCCACTCAAAATTACATTGCACGTATTCATCAAATCTCTACTCATGAACCTGCTTTGTTATTAGGTCATGCCTATACTCGTTATATGGGTGATCTTTCCGGTGGACAAATGCTACAAAAAATTGCTCAGTCAGCCTTAAAATTGTCTGGATATGAAGGAACTTCCTTTTACAACTTTGAGCAAATTGCCGATAAGCAGGAATTCAAAAATAGATATCGTCAAGCATTAGATACCGTCCCTGTTGATGATATCACTGCTGATAAAATTGTCGCCGAAGCTAATCATGCTTTCTACCTAAACATGGAGATAATTAAAGAATTAGAAAGTATTTTAATTCAAGCTTTAGGTCGAGCTACATATAATGACCTAGTTTGATATAGTATTTTTAATCAACACCGGGTTTCTTGAAGTAAGTCCTAGCTAGTTAGTTTCAGTTTTGGAAGCTGAAACATACAAATATATTGGCAATTAGTAATAAAAAATTGTCAATTTTACAACAATTGATTGGGAAAAATTAGCGTAATTACTCCCAATTCAAAAACCACAATCTCTACAATCTCTACAATCACTAGCAGTAAACTAAAAGTCTCTCGGAGGTTTTAATGGTCTTTCTATTACCAGGTGTAAAGTTTGATCTGGATCTGATTAAAAAGTATGATACCCGCGCACCTAGATACACCAGTTACCCACCCGCTACAGAGTTAACTGAAACGTTCACCACAGAAGATTTCCAAGCCTCTATTGCTGCTTCTAATGCACGTCAAACTCCCCTATCTTTGTATTTCCATATTCCATTTTGTCAGACTGCTTGTTATTTTTGTGGCTGTAATACGGTAATTTCTAATAACAAGAATATTGCCAAACCATATCTACAAAATTTGGTACAAGAAATTCACAACACCACAGAGTTGATTGACACAAGCAGAAAGGTGCTTCAGGTACATTGGGGTGGTGGAACACCTAATTATTTGGAACTCAACCAAGTTGAATTTTTGTGGAATCAGATTAATCGTTATTTCACTATTGATTCATCAGCAGAGGTTTCGATTGAAATTAACCCCCGTTATGTCAATAAAGAATACATTCAGTTTCTGAGAGATATTGGTTTTAATCGCATTAGTTTTGGTATCCAAGACTTTAACCCGGAAGTACAAGCAGCAGTAAATCGAATCCAACCGGAAAAAATGCTGTTTGATGCGATGGGTTGGATTAAGGAGGCTAATTTTACCAGTGTCAATGTAGACTTAATTTATGGTTTGCCATACCAAACTCTGCATACTTTTGAGGAAACGGTCAAAAAGACGATCGCTCTAGACCCTGATCGAATTGTGGTGTTTAATTTTGCTTATGTACCTTGGATGAAACCTGTGCAGAAGCGGATTTCCCAGGATACATTACCCGCAGCACAGGAAAAGCTAGATATTCTGAAGATGACCATTGAGGAGTTGACAAATAACGAGTATTTGTTTATTGGCATGGATCATTTTGCGAAAACTAATAATGAATTAGCGATCGCTCAACGTAATGGTACTCTAAAACGCAACTTCCAAGGCTATACTACCCACGCAGAAACAGAACTTTTTGGCTTTGGTTCTACATCTATCAGTATGCTAGAAGATGCTTATGCTCAGAACCATAAGGGTTTAAAGGACTATTATCAAGCGGTATCAGCGGGTGTTATCCCTACCAGTAAAGGCATTAAATTAACCCAAGACGATATCATCAGACGGGATGTAATTATGTCTATCATGTCTCACTTTCAGCTACATAAGTCAGACATTGAACATAAATATCACATCAATTTTGATGAATATTTCTCTCAGGAACTAGAAGAGTTAAAACCCCTAGAAGCTGATGGACTAGTAAATTTATTTACTAACCAAATCGAAATTACAGATACTGGTAGATTACTGGTCAGAAATATTGCGGTGAATTTCGATACTCATACCAGAACTAGAGAAAGAAAATTCTCTCGTGCAATTTAAGAGGTGTTTTAAAAGTTTCTGGTTGTGGCTTTAGGCTACTTATTGATTCCCCCTAACCTCCCTTAAAAAGGGGGGTTAAATTTTTAAACATATCTATTTTCAATTAATAAAAAAATATCAATTATCTCCACCTTTTGGCTGACAGGATTCTATCAAATGATAGAAATAATTATTTTTAATCATTGATAAAATTGATACAAATAAAATATTAGAGGTAATAAGCAATGATCAATATTATTGCTTGGGTAATTTTAGGATTATTAGCTGGTGCGATCGCCAAAGCTATTTATCCAGGTTCTCAAGGTGGTGGGATGCTCTCAACAATCATTTTAGGTGTTGTTGGTGCTTTTATTGGTGGAACTTTGTTTACACTACTCCGCACAGGTACTTTACAATTTACAGCTGCTACCTTAAGTATTCCGGGTCTTTTAGTGGCAATCATTGGTGCAATAATAGCCATTTATTTATGGACGCTATTTCAAAGAAGTAGCAGAGCATAATTTGAGTCTAATTGTTGAATTTTGAGTTAATTAGTTGTATGTTTTTTCACAAAAAAGAACCAATTCATTTTGTCAAAGTTGATGAATCTAACCCCCGTTTTGCTCAATTACTTCTAGAGCAATTTGGCGGTGCGACAGGAGAACTGACAGCAGCTTTGCAATATTGGGTACAATCTTTTCATGTCGAAAATCCTGGTATTCGGGATATGCTCCAAGATATTGCCATTGAAGAATTCGGTCATTTAGAAATGGTTGGTAAACTCATCGAAGCTCATACAAAAAATACCGATCAAACCGAAGCTTACAAAAGCACTCTTTTTGCACTGCGAGGAATCGGTCCCCATTTTCTTGATAGTCAAGGTCAAGCTTGGACTGCAAGTTACTTGAATGAAGGTGGTGATGTAGTCCGTGATTTACGCGCTAATATTGCCGCAGAAGGTGGCGCTCGTCAAACCTATGAAGAGTTGATTAAACTGGCAACAGATCAGGGAACTAAAAATGCTTTAGTCCATCTTTTAACGCGCGAAATTTCCCATACCCAAATGTTTATGAAAGCTCTAGATTCTTTGGGTAAGTTGACTGACCCTATATTTGGTAATGTTCAACCGGATGAAACAGTTTCTCTTTACTATAACTTATCAACAAACGGAACTGAACAAGAACAGCGTGGTCCTTGGAACTCTGAACCAACTTTTAATTACGTTGCCAATCCTTTAGAATCTCGAACTTAATCATTAGCCGATTTTAATCTAGCTACAGTTTTGTATTACTTAGGGTGGAAAAAATCCACCCTTATCTGAATTTAGCAATTATCAATTATCAATTACCCATTACCCATTACCAATTACCTATTACCCATTACTATGATTGTCAATCCAACAAAAAATGGTTGGGAAATTATCTATCATCGCGCTCATGCTTTACTTGCGGCTCAATTAGCAGGACAATGGCAACGCAAAAATGCTCCTGCTAGATTGTATGAAACCTTGGCTGCTATTTCCCATCATGATGATTTGGAAAAAGAGTGGGAGGAAGACAATTTAACTGATGCAGGTGCGCCAATGGACTTTATGCTGAATACAAATATAGATGTTCCCAAAGTAGCTAATTTGGCAGAAAATGCTCTTTACCGTGGTAGATGGGTAGCTTTATTAATTTCTAAGCACATTAGTCGTATACATGAACCGGCTCGTGGACGATTGGCAGAATTGGATATATTTTTAGATGAACAACTTAAACACCAACAGCATTTGCAGGAAGAATTAGGAATAGCGCAGGATCAGGTTGACGCAGCTTATGCTTTTATGCAATGGTGCGATCGCTTGTCTTTGATTCTCTGTCAGCAAGAACTCCCCGCTGATGAACGATGGCTAGAAATTGGTCCAGGCCCTGATGGACAGCGTTATGACATTATGCAACACCGTGATGGTCTGGTAACAGTTCAACCTTGGCCTTTTGAAGATGAACAATTTACCGTCAATGTTGAAGCTTGCAAGTTGTCTCAGGTCAAGTTTAACCACTCTCAAGAACTTTCTCAAGCTCTCCGTCAAGCTCCCATAAATGTTCTGGAATGGACTTTTTTCAAGAGTTAAGCAGATGACAGGTGACAGATGACAGATGACAGATGACAGATGACAGGATAAAAGTCTTGTCGTGTCTACGTTTTATAATCTATTGACAAAATGTAAAGAAGTCGTTAAACTTGTTAACATAAGTTAACTAATACCCACCATTTAATCCAAGAGAGCGGCATACTCAAGGACTGAGCGATTGAAACCCAGAGGTAATATGTCCGTTCATCTCCACAAAGCGGTCTAGTTACTGCACGATATGTCATCGCTAGAGTTCTGGTGGTTTTTGGTACTAGTTAAGAAAGACTGACATCGGTTTTCTATCATTTATTGACATTTGATCTTCTCCCAACTACCTCAGCTACACAGCTGAGGTTTTTTGTTTCAACCTACATTCTTCTAAACGGACTTCGCTATTACTCCTAGTTGCAACCCTGGAGGAAAACTACCTTCTTCTTTAATGCGCTTGATTTCAGCATCGGTAATTCGCAAATTTAACTTTTCTGCTAAACATTTGACAGTATCTCCTCTGTCAATCACACCAGCTACAGCACCTGCGGGAGAAAGTACGGTAATTTGCGATAGCTGTTCGTTTTCTAGCTTGTTAATTACCTCTGCTAAGGAAGTAGATTCACTAACTGTGGGTATGGTTGTAAGAGGATGAACAATGCTTTGTAGGGTTTGGGTTTCCCACTGACTTCTTTCGGTTGTTCGCAAATCATCAACTTTTACTAAACCTCGATAACGTCCATCAGCAGCAGCAAAGTAAATATGAGGGGAAGATGATTCTAAAAGATATAAGTCAGCAAACTCGCGCAGTGTTTGGTCTGCATCCACCACGCGAAAATCACGAGTCATCGCATCACTAGCTACTAGTTTGAGCAGAGTTTCTTGTAATGTGGTTACACGGTCGTAGCTGTTGGCGTTGCGAATTGCAAACCAACCCAATAACACGATCCACAGACCTGTTACCAATTCCTTGGTAAAGAAATCTATAGCAAATCCCAGTGCGATCGCACCATAACCTAAAATTTGTCCAGACCTAGCTGCCCAATGTACTGCTTGAAAGCGATCGCCTGTAACTTTCCATAGTGCTGCTTTTAACACCTGTCCCCCATCCAGAGGTAAGCCGGGAATCAAGTTAAATAAAGCCACAATCAAGTTAATTCTCGCTAAATCCCTGACCATGAAACTTACTAGAGTGGTATCAGAAATAACATTAGAAACTAGATTTAGTAGCAAAAACAGGACGATACTTACCATAGGACCTGCGATCGCCACTTGAAAAGCTTTACCAGGAGTTTTTGATTCCTCCTCTATCGCAGCAATCCCACCAAAGAAAAACAGCGTAATAGAGTTAACTTTAATCCCTTGTGACTGTGCCACCAAGCTGTGACCCAACTCATGTAACAGCACAGAAGTAAATAACAGCAGTGCCATTACCAGTCCTGCACTCCAAGCAGTCCCATTTCCCCACTGTTGATAAGCCACCCCAAAATTTAAAGTTGCCAACCCCAAAACTACAAACCATAAAGGGTCAAGAAACAGCGGAATACCAAATAAAGATCCAATTTGCCAATTTTTTTGCATTACTTTAATTTATCTATTTTTTATACATTTCCCACCTTAAAACACCAGTTTCTAAATTAGAACTAGCGAAGGTCATATTTATAGAATAGACAATTAATTAAAATTAATGCACCTTAGCGGCAAATCTCAATTTGGTAATCAGCGAAAACTGCTTCTCAGGCTAAGTTTAAAGGATTTTTGTAAGTATTCAGCTATAAAACACCCAAATTAGTCAAACCTAAAACCGCAGCCACACCAATAATATGACCAAAACTCATCGCTGCCAAAAATGTAGCAACACTAGGATTATTAAATAATCTTGGAAAAGGTAAAGGCATCTTGCGACCAACATGAGGATAGCGAATTGACCAACCAGCAAGCACAAGCACTAATAGACAGCTGCCAATGATAATTCCTGTGATTGTCCAGTTCCAAGTTGTTACAGTCTTGGGAACAGTAGCTTGAACTGCTAATAATATTGATGACATAGGAGTTGATTTCCATCTATAAAGACAGTCATCTTTATCTTCTATCTCTTCAACCAAGAGATTCTTCTCTCAAAAGTAAGGTAATTCCATCTCCCCTCATCCCCCCATCTCCCTCATCCCCCTCATCTCCCTCATCCCCCTCATCTCCCCTCATCCCCCCATCCCCCAGTTCCCAGTCATAAAAAAGCGGCAAGCAATTTGATCTTTACTTACCGCCAAATTTTTACTATCTGTACTTAGAGAGTATCAAATTGAACTTATAAACGACCAATATTAGTCAAACCCAAAACAATACCAATACCAATCACATGACCAAAAGCCATTGCACCAATAAATCCTGCCACACTAACAGGAAGTAAAGGCAGTTGGGGTCCAACCTTGGGAGCTTTGCTTGCTAAACTCAATAAAAGCACAACAAAACAGCTGGCACTGATAATGATTCCGACTGTAGGACTCCACTCTGGTGTTGCAGGTACGGATGCTGCGGCTGCTAGTAAGATAGATGATAACAAGATGTATTCTCCTACAATGAAAAAATGAATCTAAACCTACAAAATTATAGAATTACGCAGGACAAAGCAAAAGTTTTTCCTCTAACTTAGTGTAGTTTTGTAATTATTTTTAATTTCTCAAACCTAAATGCGGATTAAAATTTGCGGCATTACTGAACCACACCAATCTATAGCAATAGCTTCTTTCGGTGCAACAGCACTGGGATTTATTTGTGTACCGACTTCACCACGCTACGTGACTATAGAGCAAATCCAGGCAGCAGTAGCCAAACTACCTGACAAAATTGATAAAATTGGTGTTTTTGCCAATAGTAATATTTCTGAAATCCAGCAAACAGTAATAGCATCTAATTTAACAGGTGTCCAGTTGCACGGAGATGAATCACCAGAATTTTGCCACCAGTTGCGTCAATCTTTACCCCAAGTAGAAATAATTAAAGCTTTGAGAGTTCGTAATTTGGAACAACTAGAAACTACAGCAAACTATATTGAGTATGTAGATACTTTACTACTTGATGCCTATCATCCTCAACAATTAGGCGGTACAGGACAAACTTTAGACTGGCAAATGTTACAAGCATTTAGTCCTAATCGTCCTTGGTTTCTAGCCGGAGGACTAACACCAGATAATATTATAGATGCACTAAATCAACTGCATCCTAATGGGATTGATTTATCTAGTGGTGTGGAACTTTCACCAGGTAATAAAGATTTGAATAAAGTAGCATTGTTGTTTCAAAGGTTAAAATCAGTCTAAAAGCTGATAAATGAATGATATAATCAAAAAATTACAACTTGATGCTATATCAAATTTATGATCATTGCACAAGAACTAGAAACTCAAGAAAACATCTTCCCAGATATAATTTTTCCCCCTGGTGATTTATATAGTGATGAACCTCCCGTGGAAACAGAACTGCATCTCAGACAAATAATTTTATTATTAAAATGTTTAGAATGGTTATGGAAAGATAGAAATGATTTCTATGCTACTGGAAACATGAGCATTTACTATAGTCCTAACCAGAAAAAATCAGAAGATTCTCGTGGTCCAGATTTCTTTGTAGTTTTAGAAACTGAACGCAAAACCCGGAAAAGTTGGGTAGTGTGGAATGAGGATGGTAAATATCCCAATATGATTGTAGAAATTCTCTCCCCAAGTACAGCTAAGACAGATAGAGAATTTAAAAAACAACTTTATCAAAATACATTCCGAACTCCAGATTATTTTTGGTTTGATCCTTATACTTTAGAATTTGCAGGTTTTCATTTATTAGATGGAAAATATCAGCCACTTGAATTAAATAAAAAAGGACATCTTTGGAGTCAACAGTTAGGTTTATATTTGGGTGTTTATAATGGTTTATTGCGGTATTTTACACGGGAAGGAATTTTAGTTCCTACACCGGAAGAAAGCGCAGAACAGGAAGCTCAAAGAGCAGCACAGGAAGCTCAAAGAGCAGCACAAGAAGCTCAAAGAGCAGAACAGGAAGCAGAAGCCAGAAAAGCAGCAGATGAAAAAGCAGCACGTTTAGCAGCAAAATTGAGAGAATTAAATATTGACCCAGAGACAATTTAAAAGGATTTAAAATAGACATCTGGTGAAACAGATGTAGGGACAATTCATGAATTATCCCTACAATTTTAAGTCACGTATATCAAAAACCATTGTAGATAATTATGTGAGAGCAAAATAAAAATTTATAATGTAAGAGAATAACATAAAATAGTTACATTCTGTCAGAATCAGGATATCCAGGAATCCCTTCGGTGAATCAAAAATTAACAATTAAATATCTGAGTTTATCTGCATTTATCAGCGTTAAAATTTTATACAATTACTAATTATGCTGCTATTTTATATAGCAATCCTAAATGATTCATGAACACTTTCAGTTCCCTGTTCCCTTTCCATGACTTACGTCACACTACGCTATCACTGATAAGTTATCGACTCAAATAGGATCGCTATATAACTCAGATGTTAATTCTCGTAAAACTGAAATATATTGAGATTTATCGCCAAATATTTTTACAATTTCTGTCGGATATCCCAATTGTTTTAGAGATTCCTTTGGTATTTTTGGAAGTTTCTTGATTTTGATTAAAATTAATGTTTTCTCCTGTTTCTTGATCAATACTTTCTGCTTTTAAATCTCCTGTAAGATTATTCTCTGTCATCAAAAATTAAACCGGATTTCTATATTACTAAAGCAGCAAAATCACTCACCCCCTAATGTATTTTGAGGATGAGCGATAATTGCAACAATCCCTAATTCTTAAAAGAATGCAGGTTGATGACGAATCAAATTCAAGAACTCTTCACGGGTTTTTTGCTCATCTTGGAACACACCCACCATAGAACTGGTGACAGTCCAAGAACCAGGTTTTTGTACACCTCGCATCACCATACACATATGGGTGGCTTCCATAACCACAGCTACACCTTTAGGTTCAAGAATTGTCTGAACGGCTTCGGCAATTTGTCGAGTTAGCCTTTCTTGGACTTGTAAGCGACGAGAATACATTTCCACAATTCGCGCCAGCTTACTTAAGCCGACAACTTTTTGATTAGGGATATAAGCAACGTGCGCTCTACCCATAAATGGCAGCATATGATGTTCGCAGAGACTAAAGAAATTAATATCTCGCACTAGCACCATCTCGTTATGGCCTTCATCAAAGATGGCACCATTCACCAGTTCTTCTAAAGATTGGTTGTAGCCATTAGTGAGAAACATCATTGCTTCAGCTACGCGCTTGGGTGTTTTGAGTAATCCTTCCCGTTCTGGATCTTCTCCAACACCGATGAGCATTGTCCGCACAGCTTCCATCATTTGCTCCATGCTTCCCTCTGAAGGTGGGTGCAAATCTGCCTGTTTGCCATTGTGGGTGTTACGGTCAGGTCTGGGACTGATAGCTTGTGCTAAGTCAGGAATCAGAGGAGATTGTGAGCGATTGGAACCGTTGGAACCAGCGATAGTCATGGTATAAGTCTTGGTAATTGGTAATTGATATTGATAATGGGTAATTGGTCATGAAAACAATAAATGACAAATTACTAATTAAAGAACGCCAGCGTTAGACATCAGGGTTAATTCTTCAATTACTGCTTCTTGTGGTAATAAAGCGGTGTGCAGAATTGTCTGAGCTACTATTTCTGGAGTTAACATTTTGGAACGATCAAAGTTAACATGAACTGTTTCGGTGTCCCAAATTTCTGTATTTACAGAACCTGGACATATTGCAATCACACGAATACTGTGGTTTCGTTCTTCTAGTGCTAGGGTTTGAGAAAGGGCTAGTAAACCAGCTTTGCTAACGCAGTATGCTCCCCAACCTGCAAAAGCGTGTTTGGCAGCTATGGAGGCAATGTTGATGATTGTTCCTTGACCTCTTTGCCTCATTTCCGGCAAAATTCCCATCATGGACTGAAAGACGCTGGTGAGGTTTAAGTTAATCACCTGCTGCCAATCTTCTAAGGGAGTTTCGCTGAGGTTGGCTGTGTATCCCATGCCGGCATTGTTGACCAGAATATCTATGTCACCAAATTCTTGGGCGATCGCCTGTATTTTCGCTTGTACTTGGGAAACACAACTTAGATCAACAGTGAAGGCTTTTGCTTCCACTCCTATCTCTTTTGCTGCTGCTGCTACCTTCTCTAATTTATCTTGGGAACGGCTAACCAAGGCGACATCTATTCCCGCCTTTGCAAAGGCTAAAGCCGTTGCTTTCCCAATTCCACTGCTTGCACCGGTAATTAAGGCGCGTCGTTTCTGCTCAAAACTCATGGTGTCTCCAAATTTTTTGGCAGCGTTGTGAGCCGCTACCTACCCATAAATTAAATAAATCTAAAATTCAATTGCTGTTTTTATGACAATTGCTATAATGCATTGCCATTATGGGTATATTGCCTATCATTAGTTTTACCAGTCAGGACGAAAAATATCGACCTGATAAATCAGGTTTTAAACTCAAGGCTAATTACTGAACACTCTGCAAACTAGTCAATTAGATTGGGTTTGTTTGCTGAACACACAACACAAATGCCTATAACTGCTCAGATTGTTAAGAATCGTTAAGCTTTCATAGGCAATTATAGCACCGTTGATGTACTAATCAGTTAGTAGCTATTATTTTTAGTGAGCAAGTTCTGTAAAGACACCAATTTTGCGGAATTTTTCATAGCGGAGTTGGCGACGTTCAGTTGCGGTTAAACGGTTGAGTTCGTCTAGGTTCTCCAACAAAGCTTTTTTGAGATTGGTAGCGGCTGTCAAGGGGTCGGAATGAGCGCCACCAATGGGTTCAGGTAATATTTGGTCAATAATGCCCAAATTTTTGAGGTCATGGGAAATAATTTTTAATGCCACGGCTGCTTGGGGGGCTTTACCAGCATCTTTCCACAAAATAGCGGCACAGGCTTCTGGGGTAGCTACGGTGTAAACAGAGTGTTCAAACATGAGCAGGCGATCGCCCACTCCAATACCCAAAGCACCACCTGAACCACCTTCTCCAATCACTGTACAGAGAATTGGCACATCAAAGCAAAACATTTGCCGTAAATTGTAGGCGATCGCTTCACCTTGTCCTTGGTGTTCGGCTTCTATTCCTGCCCAAGCACCTGGAGTGTCGATAAATGTAACAATGGGCATACCAAATTTGTTAGCGTGTTCCATTAACCGCAGTGCCTTACGGTAGCCACCAGGAGCCGCCATCCCAAAGTTACGGGCGACATTATCTTTTGTATCCCGGCCTTTTTGATGCCCTAACATCACCACAGGTTGTCCACCCAAGCGACCAACTCCACCAACTAAAGCTGGATCATCACCACCACAGCGATCGCCATGTAACTCCATCCATTCATCACTAATAGCCTGAATGTAATCTAGGGTACTGGGTCGGCGTGGGTGTCGAGCTACTTGTAATCGTTGAGATGGTGTCAGACTGCTGAAAATTTCTTCACGCAATTGCATCGCTCGTGTTTCCAGTTGGCGAATTTGACCAGAAACATCCACGCCATTTTCATCTGCAAGTTGCCGAATTTGATCAATCCGGGTAGCCAGTTCTGCTAGAGGCTTTTCAAAATCCAACAGTAGGGGTTTGCGTTCAGTAATTGCCATAGCTAGGAAATAGGGAATAGGGAACTCTTAACTCTTAACAGGGAACAGACCATTCAGTCACTCATTCCCAATGACCAATGACTAAACCAACAATGGTCTAAAACCGTGTTTAATCGACACCCGACCAATTTGCTCCATTTTATCTACGGTAATCTGATTGCGTCCCCAAGAAAAGTTTGTGTATAACTTCTCAAATTCCAACAACATTGATTCCGCGAAACAAGCAAATAATTGGCGACCTGGAACTTCCATATTGACAATTTTCATAATTTTCCAGTCAATATCTAGGGAATGTTCCACTATTCCACCATTTAACACATACACTCCTGGATGCTGAATTTTTGTCCCTAAGTTTTTAGGATAACCACCATCAATCAGCAAACAGGGTTGTTTTAACACTGTGGGATCAATTTCTACACCTTTGGGCATACTAGCCACCCAAACGACAATATCTGCTTGGGGTAGTGCCTGCTGTAGATCCATAATTTTACCCCTTCCCAGTTCAGCTTGCAGTTCTTGAAGACGTTCTTGATTGCGAGCTATCAGCAATAGTTCTTGGACATCTGTTTTTTTATCTAGCCAGCGGGTAACTGCGCTACCAATATCCCCTGTTGCACCACACACAGCCACAGTTGCTTTTGACAGTTCTATCCCTAGTTGTTTAGAGGCTTCTTCTACCTGGCGACAGATAATATAGGCAGTATGAGTGTTACCTGTAGTGAAGCGTTCAAACTCTAATGTGACATTACGGACTTGGCTAAACTGCTCTAAATTAAAGTTCTCAAAAATAATTGAGGAAAACCCACCTAAAGCTGTAATATCAATGCCATGCTTTTGAGCATGAGCCATAGCATTGAGGATTTTACGGGTGGCAGCTTTAATCCGCCGATTTGCCAGCATTTCCGGCAAAAAGCAAGATTCTACATACCGGCCTTCTATTTTTTGTCCTGTGATACTGGTGACAGTGATGTGATCAACAATCTGCGGAGGGGCGCTACACCAAAAATCTAGCCCTTGATCGGCATATTCTGGATATCCCAATTCTTGAGCTACGGATTGAGCGTGTTCTAAACTAGTCAGATGTCCAATTAGACCAAACATTAGTGATATATTAGGCGTGTGCTATGAAAAGCGTGGAATTAATAAGCAATACAAATTTTAGATTTTTGATTAACAGTCTGTGCTAATAGACTGCTCTGGGAATAGCCAAAAATACTAAATTATGCCAACTAGGGATAGAAAATAATCTCTAATTCTTAAAAATACTACATAAAGGTGTCACTATCATTTGTTATTTGAGGCCAAAGGTAGAAGTATGGCAGGTGGTGTGACGAAGTAAGAGTTATACCCCACGCTACCAGGAGTTCAGGAGAGAACAAGAAAAAATTAATTTTTCTCCCTGCTCCCTGCTCTCTGCGCCTTAGACGGTTGCCAGTCCGTATGCGGAAAGACGCATGATCTCACGAGTTGTGAAACCAATTTTACTTAATGCTTCACCGTATTGAATCATGAAGTCTTCTACTAAAGCTTCTTTTTCCATTGCTAAGACACGAGCATCGTCAGCTACTTGGTTAAGCATTTGCCAGACAATGGGGAGGTTTTGGCGGTTTGCTTGATCAAGTTCTGCTTGAGATTCTGCAAAGTGTTTTTGTAGCCAAACTTCGCCAAAGTTGAGATGACTGTATTCTTCTTTAACTACGCCTTCTGTAATTTTGCGGGCAAATTCATCAGCAACGGGAATATAGATGTTATAGGCTGCGATCGCAAAACATTCGATAATCAAAGATTGAATCAGGAGACAGGTAACAACTTTTTTTTCTTTTGCTGCTGTTTGGAAATTTTGGTGCAGTCCAGAGAAGAACTCCTTAGCAAATTGCATATCGGGAGTAACTTGTAAATTGCGTCCACAGGCCTCAAATCCTTTTTTGTGGCGGCTTTCCATTTTGGATAGCTTAATCAGTTCATCTTTGCTTTCCGGCAGCAATTCAGCCAATGTGATGTAATTCTCATGGGCTTCTTGTTCTCCTTCAATCACAATCGCATTAATACGGCTATATGCGTCTTTGTATTCTTCACTTTGGAAATCAATTTTTTCAATTTCTTCAACAAGTTGCTGCATGATATGTTTACTCCGTAACCCTAAATTATTTGATACCGAAATTTATTTTACCCTGTCAATTTAGGGTAATCATCACTGTGGTTTAATTTAACTTAACAAGAAATTATGGTAATTAGATTAGTTTTTACCAAGGAGCTATCCTTTAAGGGGAAACCACCCACTACAAATGAAATAAACCATCCTTCCTTGTTCCTGTTTCCTATTCCTTGTTATCTATAGTCAGACTAAGAAAAACCAATGCTTGTGGAGCAATAACCCATGTCCAAGCTTACCTGGAATTGGAAAAACGCGAATTTTTGGAGCCTGGTACTGTTATTACTAGGAGCATTCATCGTTTTACTGCCTTTGATAGTGGTTTTTCTCACCTCCTTTGCTCCCACAGGTACAACACCGGGAGTTATGGGAAAAAATAACTGGACTTTAGCTAATTACCGTGAAGCTTGGGAAAGGGGGAAGTTTTTACTGGCGTTTGCTAATTCTACCTTGGTAGCGATCGCAGTTACAGCTTTTCAAATTATCACATCTGCTTTAGCTGGTTACGCCCTTGCTAGGCTGAAATTTCGTGGTAGACAAGCACTGCTACTAGTTGTATTGGCAACTTTAGTCATTCCTTTTCAGTTATTGGTGATTCCCATCTTTTTGGTACTGAAATGGGGACATATCATCAACACCTATTGGGCGCTAATTTTACCCAGTGCGGTAAATGGCTTTGGCATTTTTTTGTTACGTCAATATTTCCAGACAATTCCCATAGAATTGGAGGAAGCCGCAGCAATTGATGGAGCGAACAGATTACAGATTTTATGGCAGATCATGTTACCTTTAGCACGTCCCGCTTTGGTAACACTATTTTTGTTCACCTTTATCGGTGAATGGAACGATTTATTTAAGCCATTGGTATTTACCACTAGACCAGAGTTAAGAACCGTACAACTGGCTTTAGCAGAATTCCAAGAACAATTTACCAACAATTGGCCATTGATGATGGCAGCAGTGATAATTACCACCATTCCTGTGATGGTGTTATTTCTAATTGGTCAAAAACAGTTTATTCGGGGTATTGCTACCACGGGAATCAAGAATTAGTTATCAAAAAATATCAAGGCTCATCATATTTTCAGAATTTACAGCTTTGTTAAAATATAACTGGTGTCATTAAATACACAAAACCCTAAAAAGTTTTTAGGCTTTTAGGGTTTGACTTCAGGTAATTCAGTCTATTTTTCTATAAAAATCGCTGAAAAATTGAATTATTTGCTTTCAGTGAAATCAGCATCAATCACATCATCACCACCACCAGAAGGAGGAGTAGCACCACCATCTTGAGGTTCAGCACCAGGAGCCGCACCACCAGCTTGTTGGTAAATATTACTACCTACCGCAAACAAAGCTTGTTGTAATTCTGGTGTCAGTTTCTTGATTTGCTCATCATCATCTTTTGCAACCGCTTCTCGCAGTTCTTTCACCAAACCTTCAACTTTGGTTTTATCAGCTTCAGGAACTTTATCACCTAATTCTTGCAACTGCTTTTCCGCTTGGTAAGCTAAAGAATCAGCTTGGTTTTTACGTTCAATTTTTTCCCGTTTTTCTTTATCAGAATTGGCGTTTTGTTCAGCTTCCCGTACCATCCGGTCAACATCATTTTTATCCAAAGTGGAAGCGCCAGTAATGCTGATAGATTGTTCTTTTCCGGTTCCTTTATCCTTCGCAGTAACGTTGAGGATACCGTTAGCATCAATATCAAAAGTCACTTCAATTTGGGGAACACCACGAGGTGCAGGAGGAATACCATCTAAGCGGAAAGTTCCCAAACTCTTGTTATCATTAGCAAATTCCCGTTCCCCTTGGAGAACATGAATTTCTACGTTAGTTTGACCATCAACAGCGGTCGAGAAAACCTCTGATTTTTTGGTAGGAATAGTAGTGTTGCGGGGAATAATCTTGGTCATCACACCACCCAAGGTTTCTACACCCAAGGATAGTGGTGATACGTCTAACAACAAGATACCTGTAACATCACCAGCCAGAACACCTGCTTGAATAGCTGCACCAACTGCCACAACTTCATCAGGGTTAACAGTTTGATTAGGTTCTTTACCCAGTACCCGCTTCACCACTTCCTGCACAGCGGGAATACGAGTAGAACCACCAACTAAAACAACCTCATCAATATTGTTCTTATTTAACTTGGCATCTCTGAGAGCATTTTCTACAGGAATGCGGCAACGGTCAATTAAGTCTGAACAAAGTTCTTCAAATGTGGCACGAGTTAAAGTCGTATCCAGGTGTTTTGGTCCATCCTGGGTAGCAGTGATAAATGGTAGATTGATTTCTGCTTGGGTAACGCTAGAAAGCTCAATTTTGGCTTTTTCTGCGGCTTCAGTCAGACGTTGTAAAGCTTGTTTATCTTTGCGGAGGTCAATACCTTCAGCCTTTTTAAATTGTTCTGCTAAGAAGTCAACAATTTTTTTATCGAAGTCGTCACCACCAAGATGGGTATCACCAGATGTAGCCAATACTTCAAATACGCCATCACCTACTTCTAGTACCGATACATCGAATGTACCGCCACCAAGGTCAAATACGAGAATGGTTTCGTTACTCTTTTTATCAAAACCATAAGCTAGAGAAGCTGCTGTTGGTTCGTTGATAATCCGCAAAACTTCAATCCCGGCAATTTTACCAGCATCTTTTGTAGCCTGGCGTTGGGAGTCGTTGAAGTAGGCAGGAACAGTAATTACTGCTTGGGTAACAGTTTCACCAAGATATTTACTAGCATCTTCTACTAGTTTGCGGAGAACTTTGGCAGAAATTTCTTCTGGAGAAAACTGTTTACCAGCACCAGGTGAGTCTACCTTGACGTTACCACCACTGCTGAGAACTTTATAAGAGACTTCAGTGGTTTCTTTGGTAACTTCATCGAAGCGACGACCGATAAACCGTTTAACCGAATAAAAGGTATTTTCGGGGTTCATTACCGCTTGGCGTTTAGCGATTTGACCAACTAAATTATCGCCATTTTTAGCAAATGCCACCACTGATGGCGTTGTCCGAAAACCTTCGGCGTTAGCAATTACAGTGGGTTTACCACCTTCCATCACTGCTACGCAAGAGTTTGTCGTACCTAAGTCAATTCCTACTACTTTTGCCATTTTAAGTGCTGGCTCCGTATAACTACAAATGAATGGGATTATAATGGACTACATCTTGAACTAACCGATTGAAACAATCAATCAATACCAGGATGGTTTAGCTTGTCTGGGGTTGAAACCGCAAATTACGCTGATATATATACTGAACTTGTGTAGCCAGTCCATGAAGGGTGGTTTCCCGAACCTTTGGTAGGACGGTTAATTTTAAACTTTGTTTTTAGTTGGTTCATGGATTGAGCAGTTGCCACTCTGACTAATGTATGAGAATTAATACGTTCACGAATTGGGGTGAACCGTAATTTCTAAGTCGTATTTGCCGTCTTTTCATCCATTGGTAAGGAGATATGGTAATGAAAAGAGGAAAATTGCTCTGAGGGTTTATTTATCACTGTTAAAGAGTTAATAGACAGAAATTGTCCAAAAATCAGCAATTAACAACAGCAGTTGAGGAATAATCATGAAAAATACCATCAAATTAACTCAACTGGAATTAGTTCTACTCCAATTAGTCTCTAAAGGAAAAGGAGGTTGGAGTTGGTATGAAATAGCAAATTCTCTTTCTCGCTTAGATGTACCCAGAGAACCTGACATGATGACTGTGTTAAAGGATATGAAATCTAAGGGTTTAGTGGAAAGATATATACAGCCAGGTTCACCAGGCGATCGCTGGGAGTTAACACCAGCCGGTAGTGAAATTTTGATGGAATGTCAATCATCTACCTAAAGCAAGTAAGCAATTATTAGACGGCAACTCAGTAAAATATTTACAGTGCCAATTTCAGCAATTGATCGAGCGTGAAAACTGACAGCATATTTTATCGCCTTTTTCAAGAGTTTCCCAGCATATTTTTTGAATTAATTGGCAACCAACCCCAAACAGCAGCAGCTTATACATTCTCATCTATCGAAATTAAACAAACTGCTTTTCGCATAGATGGGGTTTTTCTGCCAACACAAGATGAACAAAACCCAATTTATTTTGTGGAAGTGCAGTTTCAAAATGATGCAGAAATTTATTTCCGTCTATTTTCGGAAGTATCTTTATATTTACGGCAATATCAACCTCAAAATCCCTGGAGGGGTTTTGTTATCTATCCCAGTCGCAGTTTAGATACAGCAGACACCAAACATTTCAGTGAATTTTTCACCAGTCAGCGTGTCAGCCGTATTTATCTAGATGAATTAGGTGAAAGTGCATCTTTGCCTATTGGTATTGCTACCATAAAATTAATCATCGAGGATGAAGACAAAGCAATTACTACTGCTAAAGAGTTAATTAATAGAACTCAGCAAGAAATCAGCAATGAAGAACAACGGCAGTTATTAGAATTAGTAGAAACCATCTTGGTTTATAAGTTTCCTAGAATGAGTCGCAAGGAGATTGAATCTATGTTTAGTCTAAGTGATTTGAAACAAACAAAGGTTTATCAAGAAGGAAGAGAAGAAGGCAGCTTGGAAGCAAAATTAGAATCTGTTCCTAGATTGTTAGCATTGAATTTGACGGTAGAACAAATTGCTCAGGCTTTGAATTTAACAGTTGAAACTGTTCAACAAATTTCACAAGGAATCCAAAATCAGGATGATGTAAATAAAAGAAAATGAAGATTTGATAGTTAATTACATTTCAACCAAAAAGCCTTAATTAATAAGGCTTTTGTTTTGATTAGGCTTTCAATATTTAAACCAAAGATGCAATTAACTGAATCACTCTTTCTTTCACCTCATCTCGCACACGACGAAAGGTGTCAATATTATGACCTTCAGGATCATCAAGTTGCCAATCTGCAAATACATCTCTTAACACCCATTCTTGGGGTAAATTCACACCACAACCACATAAAGAAATCACAGCATCAAAATCTTCAGGATTAAAATCACTTAATGCTTTAGAACTTTGATTACTAATATCAATGCCAATTTCTGACATCACTTGTACAGAAATAGGGTCTACTTCACTTGATGCTAAACCAGAACTAAAAACAGATATTTTTCCTGCTCCTAAAACTTTAGCAAAACCCTCTGCCATTTGGGAACGACGAGAATTTTTTTTACAAACAAACATTACCTTTTTCATGATGTTATTAGTTGTTAAGTAACCGTTTATGAATTCAAAGCACTATTAGCTAAATTAATAGCTTCTTTTGCTGCTTTTTCTTTGCGTTCACTGTAGCGGTCAGTTAAATAATCAACTTGATCACGCAACAGCAAGGTAAATTTATATAATTCTTCCATGACATCAACTACTCGGTCACGATAAGCAGAATCTTTCATGGTTCCATCTTCGTGAAATTCTTGATAAGCTTTTGCAACGGAAGATTGATTAGGAATGGTAAACATTCGCATCCAACGTCCTAAAATTCGCATTGTATTTACAGCATTAAAAGACTGAGAACCACCACTTACTTGCATTACTGCTAAAGTTCTACCTTGAGTGGGTCTAACTGCACCAATACTCAGAGGAATCCAATCAATTTGATTTTTCAGAATCCCAGTAATATTACCGTGCATTTCCGGTGAAGACCAAACTTGACCTTCAGACCACATACTTAATTCTCTCAATTCTTGTACTTTGGGATGAGTATCAGGAAAACTACCATAAATTGGTAATTCACAGGGGTCAAAAAATTGGACTTCTGCACCAAATCCTTCAATGATTCTTGCTGCTTCTTCGGCTAACAGACGACTATAAGAACGTTCTCGCAAAGAACCATATAAAAATAATATTCTCGGTGGATGATGGAAATCTGTCATGGCAATTGTTTATTAATTATCAGAACTAAAGGCATTAATACAACGTGGATCTGGTAAAGTTGCTTTGTGTGGTTCTCTGGGAAACCAAGCTGCTGTAAGTTTACAAAATTCCACTAGCATCAACATGACTGGAACTTCAATTAAAACTCCCACTACTGTTGCTAGTGCTGCACCGGAATTTAAACCAAATAACATTACAGCAGTAGCTATAGCAACTTCAAAATGATTACTAGCACCAATTAAAGCCGCAGGTGCAGCATCTTCATAAACTAGATTTAGCTTCAGCCCTGCTACATAACTAATTAGGAAAATAAAATTAGTTTGAATGAATAAAGGAACTGCTATCAACAAAATGTGTAAAGGATTTTTAACAATTAATTCTCCTTTAAAGGCAAATAGTAACACTAAGGTAATTAACAAGGAAGAAATGGCTATAGGAGAGAGATATTTTAAAAATTGTCTTTCAAACCATTCTTTACCTTTATATTTGAAAATCCAATAACGGCTGTACATCCCTGCTGCTAGGGGTAAACCAACATAAATTAGGACTGAGAAAACAATAGTTTGCCAGGGTACTGTTAAATCGTTGGCTGCTAATAACCACCTACCTAAAGGTGCATATAAAAATAGCATTGCTAGAGAATTCACCGCTACCATTACTAAGGTATGTGCTTGATTCCCATAGGAAAGATATCCCCACATTAATACCATTGCTGTACATGGGGCTATTCCTAATAAAATAGTACCGGCTATATAGGAGTTAGCTAAACTCACTTCACTACCACGGATTAGTTCTGTACCTGTAATTAATGGTTTGAATAACCAACCTAAAAAGAACTGGGCAAATATTACCATTGTGAATGGTTTAATTAACCAATTCATGACCAAGGTGAGAATTACAGGTTTTGGTGTACGCAGTGCATTTGCTGCTTGAGTAAAGTCTATTTTCACCATGATGGGATACATCATAAAAAATAAACATAAAGCTATAGGAATGGAGACTTGATAGATACTCATTGCATCTAATGTTACTGCTATTTCTGGAAATAATTTTCCGAGTATTATTCCTATAACAATGCACAAAAACACCCATACCGTTAGATATTTTTCAAAAAAACTTAGTCTACTTCCGGCTTTGACTGGGGCTTTATTTTCTGAATGGTTGATAGTCATAAATATTTCCTACTCGCTAAAACTGCTTTTGTTTACGCAATAATTCCCCCAGTGTTAAGTCAAATTGCGACTTACCACCAAATACTGTTCCGACTTTGCCTTTGTATAAGTGAACGTAATCGAGTTTGTAAGCTTCCTCTGGTAAAGGCACATAGCCGACAGAAATAGCTGTTTTTCCTGCGTTTTTAATGTAAAAGTCTGCAAACTTGTAAACTATGGTTTTATTTTTGCTAGACCAAAGATTTACATATATAAATAGAGGTCGAGAAAGAGGTTGATACTTGGCTTTTTCTACTGTTTCTCGTGATGGTAAAACAGCACCTTTACCGTTATTAACTGCTACGACTTTTAATTTATCTTTGTTTTCTTCGTAATAAGCATAGCCAAAGTAACCCAAGGCTTCAGGGTCTTGATTAATACCTGTAACTAATACTTCATCATCTTCGCTGGCTGTGTAATCTGTGCGGCTGGCTTTGGCTTTACCGACAATTGCTTCGGTAAAATAGTCAAAGGTTCCAGATTTATCGCCAGCACCATATAATTTGATTGGGCGGTCTGGCCAAGAAGCGCGTACTTGGTTCCAATGGGTGATTTTTCCTTCAGCTTCTGGTTCCCATATCTTTTTCAGTTCGGTGACGGTGATGTCTTTTACCCAGTTGTTTTGAGGGTTAACAGCTACAGTTAGGGCATCAAAGGCTATGGGTAATTCCATATAGGCAACGCCATTTTTTTTACAAGCTGCCATCTCTGTCTGGTTAATTGGTCGAGAGGCATTACTGATGTCTGTTTCTCCAGCGCAGAATTTTTCAAAACCTCCGCTACTACCGGAAACACTGACTTTTATTTGGGCGTTGTTTTTGGAGTCTGCTTGAAACTCTTTAGCTATGGCGTTAGTAATGGGATATACCGTACTAGACCCATCAATTTTAATAACGGTTACAGTTTCAGAATTAGCCACTTTTGTTGCTTGTTGTGACTGCTGAATGTTGCTGGAGGATTCAGGTGTACTGCTACAACTGGCTGCTAATACTGAAACTCCCACTGTGATAACTAATCTTTGTGTAGTTATTTTCACTGGCTTTTGCTGTATGGTTACTGCTAAGGTTATGTATCTATCATTTCAAAAAAACTTGATATGTCAACCACAAGAATAACACAATACACAAAAATTAATCAAAAAAAGTTGATGGATAACCTGGGAATGGAGATAAAATTACCTATTCCCTGTTCCCTTCTTTACAAATTACAAATTTTTAATTGATTTTTCCCAGTTTTCTTACTCACAACAAGAACGAGTAGGTAAAAGGACAGAATTATGGCGAATATTAGCTAAATAAAGTTCTAAAACCTGAAATTGAGGTAAATTTAAACTATAATAAATCCACCGTCCTTCTTGACGGGCATTAACTAAGTTTGCTTCTTTAAGATTTTTGAGATGAAAAGATAGTTTTGATTGACTGATTTCTAAAGCATCACATAAATCACAGACACATAGTTCACGCTGACGTAGCAATTCTATAACTCTAATTCTAATAGGCTCAGAAAGGGCATGAAAGCCTTCAGCGATAAGGTGAGGAGTTGTAGGAATGATCATTTATTTATAATAATATCAGGCAGCAAAGTTGCTAATATTTTATTATAGCTTTTTTGTCAGAATCAGGATATCCAGGATTTAAGGATTTACAGTATAGAAAGCGCAGATAAAAGCAGATAATTTTATATGTATTGAACGAGGAAAGATTATAAGTAGTCGTGCAAAATAAATTTTATAGTTAGGAGAGGAAACAGTTAACAGGTAAGGAGTACAGACATTATTGTTTTCAATCAATATGTTCAATTAATTTTGCTTGGGTACTTATTAGTTCTGATTCTGCGTCTTTCAACATCATTTCTATTTATTCTGTTTTAAAGTTTTTATTCTAATAATTTAGCATATTAGGTACTGAAGAACCAAAATGGTTTACGTTGGGTTGCGATGCAGCTTAACCCAACCTACTATTCATTATTACGCAGAAACTACGGCTTCAGGTTGATAACGAATTCCTGCTTGTTTAAATCTTTCTAAAGCTTCACCTAAGCGATCGCACTCGGCTATTAAACTGATTCTCACATAGCCTTCACCACCAGCACCAAAGGCGTTACCAGGAGTGAGAACTACACCTGTTTGCTGTAACACATTCAAGGCAAAATCTGTAGAACCCATACCCACAGGACATTTTATCCACAGATACATGGTAGCTTTAGTTTTGGGAATATTCCAACCCAACTTACCTAAACCGTCAATCAGAAAATCTCGACGAGTGCGGTAACGTTGTTGTACTTCGTGTAAATAAGAATCTGGTAGTTGTAAAGCGGTTTCTGCGGCTGTTTGCAAGGCGGAAAAAATGCCATAATCTAAATTGGTTTTTAATGTCCGCAAGCCTTGGATAATGTGACGATTTCCGACCACAAAACCGACGCGCCAACCAGCCATATTATAAGTTTTAGATAAAGTGTGAAATTCCACGCCGATATCTTTTGCACCGGGAATTTCTAATAAGCTGGTGGGTTGATAGCCATCAAAAGCTAACTCTGCATAACATAGGTCATGCACTAACATAATTTCATACTTGCGGGCAAAAGCAACTATTTCTTCAAAAAATTCACGGGGTGCGGTGGCGGCGGTGGGATTACTGGGATAATTGAAATAGAGGATTTTGGCTTTTCTGGCTACTTCGTCAGGAATGGATGTTAAATCAATCAACCAATCGTTTTCTTCTTTGAGAGTTATACTGTGAATGACTCCGCCGGCGATGATGGGACCACGGAAATGGACGGGGTAGGATGGTGACGGTACTAAAACAGTATCACCAGGATTGATGTAGGCGATCGCTAAATGTCCTAAACCTTCCTTAGAACCCAACAAAGGTAAAGCTTCACTATCAGGATCTAAGACGACACCATAACGGCGATCGTACCATTTAGTAATTGCTTTGCGGAAATTTGCAGTCCCTTCAAATGGTGGATAACCATGATTGGCAGGATTTTGTAAAGCGGCTATCCCTGCTTCTATAATTGGTTGAGGAGTAGCACCGTCAGGGTTTCCCATGCCCAAATCAATCAAATCTAGCCCTTGTTCCCTGGCTTTTGCCTTCAGTTCATCTAAACGGGCAAAGACATAAGGCGGTAATTTTTGTATTCGTTCTGCGGGGGTAATCCAACTCAAACTCATTCTAAAACCTCGAAATAGATGACTGGGAATAGGGAACAGGTGACAGGTGACAGGTAGGTGACAGGTGATAGGGAAGAGGGAACAGGGAACAGATGAGAATTTTACCAATAACCAATCACCTGTTACCAATTACCCATTTTTTAATTTTTAACTTTTAATTGATGTGGTGCTGTAGTAGAAATCATGGCGGCCATTAACTGTTCCAATGCTACTGGAAAAGGCAAACGGTGAATATCAGAATTAGGTGCTAAAGTGATTTCTGCGGCTGTTTGCAACTGGGCTAAAGTAATATTTCCTAAACCCAAATCTGCTAATTTTTGCGGTAATCCAATCTCTGCATAGAACTTGAGTAATTGCTGTCTAGCTGCGTCTGCAAGTTGATTACCTTGGAGCATTTCTTCTAATCGCAGTTGTACTAAAATACCATAAGCGACTTTTTCACCATGAATGCTGCCATGTCCAGATAAGTGCGTTAAACCATTATGCACTGCATGGGCGGCTACAGTCCGACATTGTGCGCCACCTAAACCACCAATCACACCGGCAGATAATACAGTGGCATCAACAACTTCTCGCCAAACTTCGCTACCAGGAGATTTTAAAGCAGCGGCAGCTTTTTGGAACAGGATATCTCGTAAAATTCTAGCTTGTTGGACTGCGGAAATCACCAGAGTATCTTGTAAATGGCCACTGCTAACAGATGCTTCATACCATTTTGCGATCGCATCCCCAATTCCTGCAACTAAAGTCCGTTGGGGTGCAGTCTGAATCAAATCATAATCCAAAATCAGCAAATCAGGACAGCGCGACAACGCCACATCATACAAAAACGCCCCAGATTCCGAATATACATTAGATAAAGCCGTCCATCCTGCACAAGTAGCAGCAGAAGTAGGAATAGTCACTACAGGTAACTGTAACTGATGACTGACTAACTTAGCCGTATCTAAGGCCTTACCACCACCCACACCAATAATCACATCTGCTTTATGTTCCTTTGCAGCTTTGCGTAAGGCTTTTAAGGTCACTTCACAACAATCAGCACCATAAGAAACAGAAGTAGTTTGTAATTCTTGGGCTAGAAAAATTTCCTGTAAACTCTCTTGGCAAATACCAAGCGTGCGATTTCCTGCCACAATCAGAGGACGAGTTCCCAACTTAGCAATTTCTGCCACAGTTGACGACAACACACCCGCACCTCGAATTACTTTAGCCGGTGCAATAGTTAGCGTTAATAATGAACTAGCGGTTTGAGTAGAAGATTGATTAGGCATAAATAATCTAGTATGTCAAAACTTGATATTTTTTAATCAAATTAGACTGTTAATTAAAGGTTGTTGTTGCCACGTTGACAGAAGTCTATTGCCCATTGGCCAGGAAGGTGATCAATTTTTCCTGATAGTGGAATTTCTGAAGTTTTAATATTTTAATATAAAAATAATCTTTATTGTATTCTAATTGACAAAAAAATTGTATTCATTTGGGAATGGGGAGATGGGGAGAATAACCTTCTACCTGTTCCCTGTTCCCTGATAACTGATTTAAGCCGTGGGTTTTGTTAGTTGGGCAAACTTGTCAAGATAAACTTCTACAGCCATTTCTGGGTCTTCACGAGTTGTCAAAGTTCTTTGTACCTTACCTAAGTAAACTGGTACGGATACCCCTGGTTCTGCGTGGATTATAGTACGGGCGCGGACAGTCAATTGGTTGTTTCCCCTGCTACCTAAACGACCATAAGAATAGAGATTACTAGCCGCTTGACGTAAAGTAGCTTCTAATTCTGTTGGTGTAATTTCAGGCGAAGTCGCAATTACAGCCTGACTGGAACCATTATCATAAACTAGGGTGTACTTAACTGCACCCGGAATCACAGTCCGACTCAGAGGTACTAAAGACAGTGAAAATAAGCCAACGGTCAAAACTATCATAAAGCCTGTTGTACCCACCAGCCGAAAGCGGAAACCCCATTTGAAAATAAAAGCCAGAATTGCTAAGACTGCAAATAATAGGGTAGCAATTCCTGACCATTGGGAATATTGCAAAAAATCAGCGGTTGTAAACATAAGATTTTCATGACAAATATAGCCATTTTACCCTACAGACAGCCACTCCGCTTGATCATCCTGAGTTTGAGGTTCGGCATCAATTCAAAAATTATTCAAAAATAAATACTTAAGATTGCAAACTTACTTAAGTATGATTACGGCACAAAAATTTTCAATTACCCATAGAATTCAGGAAGAAAAAAAAGTTGTAGTTTCAGTAATCGTGACATTAGCTGTAATTCTGTTAACAGATAAAATAATACTTGTACAGACAATAAAACTCACACAAAAATCTCTAAGCCTTAAGCATTCAGGGTTATTTAGCTATTAATACTCTATTATCCATCAATTGAATGCCTAATTGATGACAGTGGTGCAAATGCAAGGATTGATAAAAAATCAATAGCAATCAGGTCACGTACTACAATAAAATGGTGAAATAATTATGATCGAATGCAAAACTTTATTAAACAACCCCATAATCAATGAATATCAGGACTTGCAAGCAAAAAGCCAGTCATTGATTGCTGAAACTTTATCGCTATATCATAGCGTTGCTTCTATTTCTTACTATGATATTCATGGTGCTTTTAGAATTATCAAAAATTCTCTAAAAATTCAACAAAAGCTGACTCACTTACAACAAATACTAAAGGCTACGAATATAGCCAATTTCATGTTAAAGGAAAGTCTCAGAAAAGCTGAAAAAACTCATTATGTAGACTTCCAAGAAATTAACATCCTTGCCACAGAAATTACCAAAGATATTGATATGGCTGCTAAATATAAGGATTACATATCTTCAATGTTGTTTAAAAATAATATTGTTGGTTTGATAATTAATCCGGTGGAAATGATGAAGTTATTTGTTGTTGACACAAGCACCTGTATTATTGAATCAAGGGGCTTTTTGTCAGCGGATACTTTTAAAGACTATTATTAAAATTTGTTGATGTAATAATTTCAACACTTTTTAATACTGTAATGAATTTTGTCGGGTTATTTTTTTAAATTTGGATTGGGGAAAACCTAAAAATAAGATTGTTTTTTTATTACTTCTTATCCACAATGTCGGATAGGTGTTCAAATGGTTGTGATTCTTGTCATGTTGTGTTTTAAAAAATCCCATTAATCTTTTGTGTAGGAGTTATTATGTTTCATATCAGCCAATATAGTTCAGAACAAGAAGATTATCTGCTGATGCAAGTTTGGGAAACTGATCAAAAACAAAAACACCTGTGTGACAGTTATTGTGATATCAACTATTATCAGCTAAAAATAGATAACTGGAAGGCAAATTTAGCAGAAATACAAAATCAATTAAATTCTATTTCTGATGTCAATAAATGGAATTTATTGTTTAAATTTTTAAAAAAGCCAAATTTAGATCCTTTGTATGAAAATTTAAACAGAATTAATCAGGAAGTTAAAATAGCCATTGAAAATTATGTATATGTGATGGAAGAGTCAAAAGAGGACAATCTTTTACATTTGACACCACTATTAGAAATTATTGTTGATGTGAATATGATGATGAATAAGTTATCAAAAAAAGATGTTCAATTGTTCTTACTCAACCAGTCATAACTTATTGCTTCTTAATTAGTGAATTGTGTTGAAAAATTACTCCACATAATGCGGCTAAAAACACCCAAAATAGGGTACTTAAACGCAAATCAAAAGTGGTGACATCTACGGTATTAAATAGTATCCAACCAATAAAAGCTAGTAGATAGCTAAAAAATATTAATCTATTTTCTGGTTCTAAAGATTCTGATTTCCATAGAATTTGACTGGCGGTAAATAAAATTCCAGCGAGTATTGCAGAAAATAATAAAGTTGTAATTAAGCCTGTTTCCGCAGATAGCATTAAAAACAGGTTGTGGGGATGACCTAAATCAGTTTGCATTTTGGCTTTGTAGAGTCCACTAAAACTGCGTAAACCCCAACCGGTAAAAGGATGCTGTTGTGTTAAATTCCAGGCGAATTCCCATTGGGTTTTTCGCATTAAGGCCAGTGGCCTGTCGGGATACATATCGTCATTTAACCGCGCCCAGATAAAATAGGGAACGAAGCGACGGAAAAATTGTGCGATCGCTCCAGGTGCAAAAGCTGCTAAAAGAATCACAGTGGCTATACTCATACAACCAGCCACAATTAGCCGCCAACCTTGGTACAAGGCATAAGCTAAACAGGTAATAATAGCAATTACCCAGCCATTGCGGGAGTTGGTTAAAATCAAAGCGATGAAATTAGCAAATACCGCTATTGTTAAGAAAATAATAGGACGGTAGTCAGCTTTAAGTTTTTGTTTGAGTTTATGATAGTTTTCTAACCACAAACCTAAACCTAAAATAAAAATAGTCACCAAATAAGCGGCTAAAGTGTTGGCGTGCATGAGTACAGAAGCCATACGTCCTGGTGGTTCTCCTCCAGAGGAAAGTGTTGAATCTATCAACACCCACAAGAATTGTAATTTGAAACTCCAGCCTAAAAATAATTGCCCAAAGCCAATAATTACCACAGGTAAAGAACCAAATACCATAATCCAAGCTATTTGTCTTAATTGGGCTGATGTTTGGATGAGGGCGGTCAATGCTGCAAATACGAAAAAATAAGGTAACAAGTTGAATAAACCCAGGAAAGCCTCTAGTTTATGAGAGGCAAATCCTGTGGTAATTAACAACAATAAACTGAGAATTGCCAATCCTTGGTGTAGTGGTCTGCGGATAATTAGGCGGTATTTTTTTGCCCAAGTAATTAATGCTGCCAAGGAGATTGTCACAGCCCCCAAAAATGGATTGACTGGGAAGACAAGTAACCCAAATTGAAGACTGTTCCAAGGGATTTGCAAACTAGAATCTGGATGATAAAAAGCCTTATTCAAGCTGGCTCCCAACATTCTTCTGCACGGGTGAGACGAATTTGCGCTAAGGTGAAAATAGTGGGAATAATGCGACCATAATTAGTTGCGATCGCTCTCCATCCCAAATCCGCAAAAAACCAAGCCCACATCATCGGGCCAATAAAGGCAAACATACCACGAACTGCACTATAACGGGCTGCACTCATCGTCATTCCCCGTCGCGCCATTTGCGCTGTAACATAGGTTTGAAATTGTTTGCTGGCTACTTGTGTGCCTGTAATTGCCGCTTCTTTAGCCACTTGATAGGTAGCAAAATGGACAGCAAATTGACGGGCGATTTGTTTAAGAACATAAGGTTGAATGACGGAAGTTACAGCTAAAGCACTACCGCCTTTAAAAATTAAACCCAAAGGATCTTTTTGCAATGACAGTGGTAATGGTTGTTGAATTTCTGATGTTAACAACTGACGCTGTACATTGGTCGTGATTTTTTGCTGTTCTTGTTTTGGTAGCTTTTTCCAGACTTTTCCTAAAAGATGTAAAAAAACTTCTGCTTCTAAATCAACGGTGGCTAAATCATCATAATAAGGAATTTTCAAATATTTACATACTTGAATTAAAGCTTGTCGGTAAGTTACTTGTTCAGTACGTCCGCGTAATACCGTCATCCCATCAGCCGCTAAAAAACGAAACCGATCTTCTAGTGCATCTAACCAAACTTGACGATCTTGGCTTTGTACTTCGATGGGTTCAGGTGTGTGAACATAATCTAGGGGATTAAACTTGCGACTAAACAGAATTGCTGTTAAGTCCTGTAGTTCTTCTTCGGTGGCTAATTCTAATACCGCCCTTAGTTCATCCAATTTCCCATCCTCCGTTCCATGCAGCTTGTCTGTATATTCTACTATTAGCTTTTAGCAGATATTCTCAAGGTTGAGGTGTGAGGCATGAAAAATCCTAATTCTCAGAATTCCCAAGCCAAAATTATTATCCCTGATCTTGCTGTCATTGGTGCAGGTATATCTGGTTTAGTTTGCGCCCAGCGGTTACGTCAAGCTGGTTATTCGGTAGTAGTTGTGGAAAAATCTCGCGGTGTGGGAGGAAGAGTAGCAACACGCCGTTTGCAAGGAACTTGTGCGGATCATGGTGCTTGTTATCTCCAACCCAAAGGTGAATTATTCAGTAAATTTGTGGATTTATTGCAAAGTCGCCAAATTCTGAAAGTTTGGACAGATGTAGTTGATGAATTCTGGGTTAGTAAAGGTATATCTCAATCAACAAACCGCAGTCCGCGTTATACTGCACCAGCAGGAATGAGTGCGATCGCTAAATTTCTGACTCCTGGGTTAGACATTATACTCAATCAGCGAGTTATCAACATTAATTTAACCCCAGAAAATACTTGGCTTCTGACCCTGGAAACCAACGAACAATTAACCGCCAAAGCGATCGTCGTAGCGATTCCTGCACCCCAAGCAGAGGATTTATTAGCACCTTTAGGTAAAAGTTTACTAGGTGCTGAATTTCTGGCTAGTCTACATTCCGCCAAGTTTAACCCATGTATCAGCGTCATGGCTGGATATTCCCCCGACCTCCAACCCCTTCCCAACTGGAAAGCTTTAACTTTTCATGATCATGCAGATTTAGCATGGATTGGATTCGATAGCAGCAAGCGTATCCAGGCTGAACAACCGCATTTTGTGGTACAAAGTAGTGCAAGTTTAGCGCAACAACATCTCGAAACCCAAGACTTACAATCTGTTGGCAATTATATATTGCAAAAAGCAGCAGAAAATTTAGCAATCCCCTGGTTAAAAAATCCTCAATGGATGCAAGTACATCGTTGGCGTTATGCCTTTCCTCGCACTCCTTTAGATGTAACTTGTTTATCTGCGAAAACTCCTCTACATTTAGTTAGCTGTGGCGACTGGTGTGGTGGAAATTTGGTGGAAGGGGCAATGGTTTCAGGACTAGCTGCTGCTGTTGAAATTGACAAACAACTGCGTAATCTACTCCCAGAAAACATAGATTTTTTAGATTTTTTAGAAAAATTAGTCTAATAAACACTGTAGCTAGCAGTATTCACTAATAGAAAGGGACGAATAACCCAGTAGAATCACCAGGAACACAGGCAAAATTTATAAAAAGAAATGTAAATTTTATAGTGAGCTTAATTTGACCATTAGGTTAAGCAGAATTAACATAATTTTTAGTGATCAAAATTGATCCCTAATAGTTTATGCTGCGTTTTGTGTAGTTTTTACCTAAAATAGGGTAAATTTGAAATAATTGAATTTGTAGAGCTATAACATCGGTAATTAAGCAGTAGCTTGAATCCCATTCAAGAATTTATTCTGTCAATGGTTATAGATTCAATACTACTTGGTTAACAATCCGAAAGTTGTGATATTGAATTGGGGGTTTCAGGTCTAGTACGGGAAGTGGTTATAACTGCTTATCATTACCAAATTGGTATTGAGCTAAATTTATCGTGGCATAAATCATTAACTAGATTTAAAAAGGACATAATAAATCATGAAAACCGCATTAAAATTAACACATCAATCTGTTGTTAGTGAAATTGAAATTGTTTTAGATACATATCCATACGAAACTTATCAACAGGCTTTTGCAATCCCTGATTTACGCCAAGAACTAATTTCGTTTGTGATCAATCGTCTTCCTTGCTTTGACAGCGAACTTTCTGATCATCAAATTATCTTAGATGAAGAGGAAAAAGACAATTCATTACATCACAAATTATCCCGTAATCCTTTAGAACAACAATTACATCTGCAAAATCTAATTCACCAAGGTATTTTCTCAATTATTCAACAAAAATCTGATTGGATTAGTCATCATCTTTGTGAAACAGTTCAACCAGGTTGTCAAACTTCTCACTGGTTTGGTTGATGCTTCTCAAGAGTCTTTTGGGTTGCCATTAAAGAGGCAGGAGGAGGAAGGCAGGAGGCAGGAGGTAATCCCCATAAATAAATTTAGGGGATTTAATCAGGACGTATTTTTCCTTGCGCTGCGCGTCTCGGAAAAAATATTTTTATTTTTTGCATAAATAAATTTAGGGGCTTTAAACCCTTTTGGCAGAGGACAAAAATTGTATTTTCTTCCTTCTGCCTCCTGCCCTCTGCCTTTCTTCGGTAATATACAGTAGAATATGGCTTACGCCACGCTATCAGGAGTCAGGAGTAAAGCCGACTTTGTGTATAGGTTTGAATTTAGATGTTGTACCTCCTAACTACGCAAACTGCTGTATGTAAGGATCGATTGATATCCTACACCGTTCTTAATCGTAAGGTAAGGCATAACTACCTTACCTACAAATGAAATAAACACTTGTGCAAGAAGTCTACTTCAGATAGGTATGACTTCATATTTCTTATTGAAAAAAAAGTTTATTTAACATTTATAATTGTGATTATCTACGACCCTATTTGATGAGTCTGAATTTAAGGTTTGCCCGTACTGATTTTTATTGCTTTACTTATATATTTGTTATCAGTCTGTTAAGAAACAATTAACAAATTAGCCGGCAAGAGGGAAAAATGTCATTAGTAAAGTTGGAAGTACAATTATCTTCAGAAGAATTACTCAAAGTTGTTGACCAGTTACACCAGCCAGAGTTAGAAAAATTTGTATCTCAAATTATTATTTTACATACTCAAAAAAAATCTGCTAATTTGCTAAAAGATGAAGTAGGATTTTTACTAGACAACCAACATAGTATGTCTTCTAATACTCAAAATTATTACAATCAATTTTTATCTAAAAGCACAGAGGAAAATCTTACCCACGAAGAGTATAGAGAGTTATTACGTTTAAGTGAACAAATAGATCAACTGCAAGCACATCGCTTAGAATATTTAGCAGATTTAGCTAATTTACATGGAGTTTCTTTGATGGCATTGATGCAAAATTTGGGTTTTCAAACATAAAATATCACTTCTCTCTATTCTTCATCTCATAAGCATTCTGACTCCTGAATTCTTACCTTTATTCTTTTAGGTCTTTCCACTTTTAAAATAGGGAATACCTAATGCTTTTGGGGGTGTAGATTTACCAGCTAATCCTACTAATGCCAAAATAGCAATCAGATATGGCAACATTAGCAAAAATTGATAGGGAATATTGACACCTAAAGCTTGAATTCTGAGTTGTAAAGCTTCCGTTGCACCAAATAACAAAGAAGCCAAAGCACAACCAACAGGATGCCATTTGCCAAATATTAATGCTGCAATAGCAATGAATCCTTTTCCTGCACTCATACCTTCGGCAAAAAATCTAATCTGCACGCTTGTAAGATAAGCACCTCCTAAACTCGCTAGACAGCCACCAATAATCACTGCACAGTAACGCACTGATGACACAGATAAACCTGCGGTATCTGCGGCTGGAGGATATTCTCCCACAGCCCGCAATGTTAAACCAAAGTTAGTAGAAAACAAAATATATCTAGTTAAAATAATCAGTAATAATAATAAATAAACAAAAATATCTTGCTGAAATAGTAAACTGCCAATAATAGGAATTTGGGATAAACCGGGAATTATGATCGCTTCAATTCCTGGTAATCTTTGGGTACTACCGTTAAATACTAACCTGGCTAAAAATGATGTTATTCCTGATGCTACTAAATTAATAGCTAACCCAGAAACTAATTGATCAACTCGCAAAGTTACAGATAAAAAAGCGTGAAGTAAACCTACTAGACCCCCAGCAATTACAGCAGCAAAAATACCAAACCAAGGATTTCCAGTGTAGAATGTTGTGGCTGCACTGGTAAAAGCACCTGTTAGTAGCATTCCTTCTAAGGCAATATTGAGAACTCCTGAACGTTCTGAATATAATCCTCCTAATGCGGCAAATGCTAGAGGTACAGAAAGATGTAAACTAGCAACTAAATAATCTGAAAAAAAGTTAAGGTTATTCACACAGATTTGGTAATTGGTGATTAGGGATTGCTGAATTACAACCTCCTGACTCCTGAATTGTTACTTAATTTTTAATTGCTTTTACCCGATATTCTAAAGCCAAAGCGATCGCAATAAATAATACTGTTAAACCTTGAATCGCATAAACTATCGTTGAGGGTACACTGGCGCTGCGCTGCATGATATTGGCACCACTACGCAAAGCGGCGAAAAACAGGGAAGTTAGCACTATACCGAAGACATTACCACGACTTAGAAAAGCGATCGCAATGGCATCAAATCCATAACCAGGTGATACTTGTTCAAATAGGCGATATTTCAAGCCTATCACCTCACAAGCACCTGCTAAACCAGCTAAACCACCCGCTAAACCCATGACTAACAGAATGGTGCGTTCTACGGAAATTTTGGCGTAACGGGCGGCTATGGGGTTAAAACCAACGGCATTAATTTGGTATCCTAAAGGCGATTTTGTTAATAATACCCATAGAACACCTGCTGTAATTAACGCTAATAAAATTCCGGCATGGGCAAGACTTCCAGGTAAAATAATTGGTAATTGGGCAGTTTTAGCAATTAATGGCGAATATGGACTAGGTGCTGCTGGTGCTTTTAAAGGATTTTGTACCAAATAGCTAATTAAATTCACAGCAATGTAATTTAACAGCAAAGTGGTAATTACTTCATTTACACCTTTGATAGCTTTCAGATAACCAGGAATTAAACCCCAAAATGCACCAAAAAGAAATCCAAAAAATAACGCCAAAGGAATATGAATAAATGCAGGAATACCGTGAATATATAACCCAATTAAACTACTTCCCAAAGCACCTAAATAAATTTGTCCTTCCCCACCAATATTAAATTGTCCAGCACGTAAAGCCACCAAAACACCTAAACTAGTAAATAATAAAGGAGTCATTTTAGTAAGCGTGTTACCAAAACCAAAATAAGTAGAAAGGGATTCTTGAAATAAAGCGGTGTATGCAACAATGGGATTAGCACCAGCAAGCAAAATGAGAATTGCACCAGCCAAGAGAGCAAAGACGATGGCAATTAATGGTGATATTATTGGTAGTAGGTGCTTAAATCTATTAGCTATAAACATGATGAGTTAAATCATAAGAATTAAGCCACGCCATACCCTGTGTATTCTCTTGCGTAAGCTGGCTGTAAGCCTAAGATAATATCTTCCTTAATTACGCCCATTTCTACTAATTCATTTGCAATTTGTGTATCTGTTTGATTTCTTTGAATCCAAATTTTACCATCTTTAATATCCAAATGAATTAAGCAGTTATAAATGCGACGATGTTTATCCCAGCCTAAATCAATAACTTGATAATGATCTTGTTCTCTATCAAAAATTGTTTGAACTTCTATATCACCATTAATAGGTTTACTTTTGCTATATTCAGTCAACAATTCTTGAACACAATGACGATAAAATGTTAATTTATCAACTGTTCTATCCATTTTACTATCACCTCATCAATTGGGTCATATACAATTAGCTTAACTTGATATTCCTTAATAGAAGCCTTTGGTAAATCACGTTGAAAAAATGACTCATAAGCTGATATAGGTACTGCTAAATATAAAATTCTTTTACTATCATTTTCTTTTAATGCTAAACGATAGTTTAAAAATTGCCCCAAAGCAGTATGAAAATCAAACAAAGCTGAGTCATTCAAAAAACTTTTAATTTCAACGGCAATTTTTTCTCCTCCTCTTTCTGCACCTAATAACTTTTCTGCACCTAAGTCAATTCTAACTTCATCCTTTTCACCAAAGTCAACTCTTAGAGGGTCATGTGTAATTAACCACTGTTCTTTCTGTAGACCTTTTTTAACTGCTTCATGAAATTTATCTTTGGCTGACATTTCTTCCTCCACCCATTAACAACCCAATTTCCTCAATAGTGGCTGTTTGTGCATCCAAAATATCAACAAACTCACCTTTATACATTACCGCAATGCGATCGCTAATCGCCATCACTTCCTCTAACTCAGTGGAGATATACACAATAGCCGCCCCTCGTCCCCTTTCTGCTAACAGTTTTGTATGTACTACTTCTGTTGCACCCACATCTAAACCCCTGGTAGGCTGCATAGCAATAATTAAACTCGGTTCTCCTGCTAATTCTCTGGCTAGAACTACCTTTTGTTGATTTCCTCCTGATAGTTGGCTTACTTTAACATCTTCAGAATTGATTCTAATATCAAAGGCTTGCATTGCAACTTGGGCATTATTTTTAATTGCTTGTTTTTGTAATAAAAATCGCCGAGAAAATGGTAACTTTCTAAAAGTCTTTAAAATCAAGTTTTCATCAATATTAAACTGTAATACTAACCCCATTTTCTGCCTATCTTCGGGAATATAACCAACTTTTAAATTTTCTTCACTTCCGGGATGATATTCAATTTTACCCTGTTTAATAGTTTGTAAACCTGCAATCGCATCTGCTAATTCTCGCTGTCCATTTCCATCAACTCCTGCAATTCCTAAAATTTCCCCTTCCCGTAATTGAAAAGAGACATTTTTAACAGCATTTACACCTCTATCATCTGCAACTTGTATAGTCTCTACCGATAACAATACTTTTCCTAAAGATGCTGGAGATTTTTGCAAATTTAGAACCACTTCCCGTCCTACCATTAATTCCGCTAATTGCTGAGATGTGGTATTCTGAGTATTTATTGTAGCGACGACTTTACCCCGACGTAAAACCGTTACCGTATCACACAAATTTATCACTTCTTCTAATTTATGACTAATAAAAATAATCGTATTTCCCGTATTAGCAAGTTGACGCAAAATAGTAATTAATGATAGTACCTGCTGAGGTGTTAAAACTGCTGTGGGTTCATCAAGAATTAATAATTTTGCCCCTCTGTAAAGAACTTTGAGAATTTCTACCCGTTGTTGTGTTCCCACTGGTAAATATTCAATCTTTGCATTCGGGTCAATTTCTAATTGATATAATTGGGATAAATCAGCAATTTCCTGTTGTTTTTGTTGGAGATTTAAACGCCATTTTGTTTCAGTTCCCAAAATAATATTTTCTGTAACTGTTAATTGGGGTACAAGCATGAAATGTTGATAAATCATGCCAATACCTAATTTAATCGCTTCACGAGGAGAGTTGATAATTACTGGCTTATTTTCTAAATAAATATTTCCTGAATCTGGTTGATAAAAGCCACTTAAAATATTCATTAAAGTGGTTTTACCTGCACCATTTTCTCCTAATATTCCGTGAATTGTTCCAGATTCTACGGTTAGGTTAATATTGTCATTAGCGATAAATGAACCGAATTTTTTAGTAATATTTTCTAATTGGAGATATATCATTTTTTTGTCAGAATCAGGATATCCAGGATTTAAGGATTTACAGGATTGTTCTTTAAATTCTAATGTTTTAGTATTGAAATTTTTAATTGTCAGAATCAGGATATCCAGGATTTAAGTTAATAGTAGGGTGTGTAAAGCCCTTGTGGGCATGGCTACGCTTAGAGCAAAGCGTAATGCATCTTAATCTATAGGATTATTTTTAATAAATTTGGTGCGTTACGTCGCGTATTTAATCTAATGGTATATTTTCTCATCTTTTCCCGATCCTAACGCATTTCTAAACTTATTCACCAAGCCCTACTTTTTTACATCGTCACAAAGATGGCGATCACTCTCCTCAACACTGGGGTTATTCTTCAGATATTTATGTATCCAACTACACCCGTTTATAAGTAAATTATTGAGTTCTAGAGAGAATTTCAATCTCTGGCTACCATTATCAAAATAAATAGTTTTACTATTAGGACTCCAATTAATCTTGGGGTTAGACTTTCTAATAAATCTTTTAAGAGGAATTATTTTTGATGTGCCTCCTTCTATATCCCATATTACTATTTCTTGATAAATAGTATTTATTAATATTTTATCCTGTAGAAAAGCCAAGGTTTTGCTGTCGGGACTCCAAACAACGGAGGAAATACTGCTGTTGCCATAGTTTACCGACTTTGCTGAGATATCCTTATGAAGCGATTGCTTATCCAGACTTTGTAGTTCAACTTTTGTTGTAAAATCATCACTTACACTTATTGAGGCTAATATTTTGCGATTAGGACTCAAAATTGTAGTTAAAGTGTTTGGTTCTAATTTTTTTTTATCCTCGTCTGTGTGTCGTACCACTTGTTCGGTGGTCGATAAAGCTATTCCGCCCATATCCCATATATGTAATATTCCGTCATTAGTTAAAGAAATTAAATTTTTACCATCAGAACTCGAATCAACGGTAATGACACCACTAGTAGTTTTAATAGTTTGGAACAACTTCCATCCCCATCCCGATCCAATTTCGCTGTCTGAAAATTGCCACAAATTTATTATCCCATCATTACTACTGGAAACTAAAGTAAAATCTTCGTAGCTGTAGTTACCAGAACGCTGTCTACCAAAATCCTGTCCATTAATATTTTTACTCCAACTTAAGCTGTTAACATAAGTTGCGTGTCCTGGAAGATTCACAATTAGTTCACCATCGCGATTCCAGATTTGTATGGTCTGGTCAGTGCCACTAGCAGCTAAAACTTCTCCATCAGGACTCCATGCTAATTGAAAAATAGCCCCCGTAGTACTTCCAAACCCACCACCATTCAAATTTATAGGACTGGGAAGTGTTTTTAGCAAATTTCCCTCCCTGCTCCAGAATTGAATTTTAGCGTCTTTGTTACCAACAGCAAGGATTTTACCATCAGGACTCCAACTTCCAACGTAAATAATATTTGCATTTCCAAGCCAGTTCTTTAGCAAATTTCCGTCCTTATTCCACAAACTAATACCCGTTAAATAATTATTGATATCTGTTCTAGCTAGTATATTTCCATCGGGACTCAAAGTATGCCAAATGTATTCGGAATTTTCATTTATTATTGAGAAAGTTTTGAGCAATTGCCCATCTATTCTCCATAGTTTGATTATAGTTTTATCATTAATTGAAACTGACGATGATAATAGGGTTTTCCCATCACGACTCCAACTCAGGTCTTCAACTTTGCTTCCAGCAAAGAAAGTTTTGAGTAACTGCCCATCTATACTCATTAGCTTAATGATACTTTTATCATTAACCGATACTAATGCCAGAATTTTGTCATTAGGATTCAAACTTATTACTTTTATATCACTCCAACGATTGTGTTCAATTGCTCCATAGACAACTTGAAGTAATGCTGCCATCACATCTGAGTCAGTTCTGTTTTGCTTTTGCAGGATTTTTCCCGCCTTAATAGCTGTGACAAAAGCCTCTAAGTCTTTGTTTTCATTAAGTAGAGATAAGGAATATTGACCAAGAGATTTGGCTCGATTGAGTTCCGCCTGTTTATTCTGATTCCATGCTATCAAACCCAGTCCACTGCTAATTACCACTGCCACTAATGAACCTGCGGTAATTGTTCGCGCTGTCCTAATTTTTTCATTCTTTTGGCGTTCTGCTTGAGTCTCACTAGCCTTAATAAATTCCTTAGCTATATCATCATCATCTAAATTAGGAAGAGATTGCTCTTTCTTAAGTTCAATAATTCGCACTAACTTTGAACCACTCCAAAGTTCATTGTTGGCTTTTTGAGAATCTTTGTTGCGTAACTCATCCCACTGTTTCGCATCAGCAGATAAGCGATTGCCGAGAATGATTATCTCTTCATTCTCTCGAATTAAATCCTGTAAAACTTTCCAAGATCGCAGTAATGCCTCATGTGCTACTTCAACCGTCGCTTTTCCGTCTTCTCTTTTAGTTACCAAAAGGCGATTGTCAATCAATGCAGATAAAACTTTTTGTGTCTCATTTTTATCAAAACTTGTGATATCAGCCCTTTTGCTAACAGGTTCTTTGCGTTCTAATCCGATTAATTTGATAAAAATCTTCTCTGCGGCTTTTCTTTCGTCTTTATTAAATTGATTGTATATTTTATCAGCTTGTTGTTGAAGTGCGCCCGTGACTCCGCCCAAATCTTGATAAGTTTGTTTATTTAAAACTCAGTCTTCTTTATTATCTTTTTTCCACAATTTATTTAAAGTATATTGTAAAAGTGGTAAAGAACCAGCCTGTTGATGAAAATCAGCAAGAATTTGCTCAATTAATCCCTGTTCAAATGTTACTCCATTTCTGGCAGCAGGTTCAGCGATCGCCAATCTTAAGTCACTATCCTCCATATCAGTGAGCATTTTGCCATAGGAATCATGTATTTTTCCTAATTTTAGATAAGGACTTAATTTATCAAGAAAATCAGCCCGCATAGTCAGAATAATTTTGACTGAATTATCACCATTATCAATCAATTTAATCAGGCTATTTATAAAAATATCTCTTTCTTGTTTCGGTGTGATCGTAAACAATTCCTCAAATTGATCTATAAAAATCAGCCATTGAGAATCTTGTTTAAGAGATTGAACAACTTTAATCAGAGTATCTTCTTGAACAGTTTGAGCTAGTTCTGCTGCTGATCTTTTATAATTTTGACTCAGAAGACCAGCATAAAAAGATTCAAAGGGATTATCATCAGGAACAAAAGTTAAATTTATTAATTTTTCATAACCAGATTGATCTTCCAAGGCAGGAATTAAACCGGCTCGAATCAAGGATGATTTACCGCTTCCTGATGCCCCTAAAAGTAAGAGAACATTCTTTTGTTTGAGGTGATTTGTTAATTCATTAATCCAAATATCTCGACCAAAAAATTTACTCCTATCTTTCGTTTCAAATTTACTTAGTCCCAAATAGGGAGAACGTTCAATCAGCTTTTGGGCATGAATATCAGTATCAGATGATGTTTGAGAAATATAAATATTGACAGTTCCTGTATTTGTTCCAGCAACGCCCAAAACATCACCTTCAGCATTTATACTGGAAGGATTTTCCGTCATTTTAATGTTAATTAAATTTGATTAAACTCAGTTATAAATAACTTATTTACCCTTATTTACTCCACCAATATTAACTGTTCCCTGATTTGTCCCAGCCACACCAAATACATCACCTTGAACTGTGACAGTTGTGTTATATTTGCCATCTTGAAATCCTTGAGGATCTTCTTTTTTCATTACTTCTTCGGCTGCTTTAATAATTTCTGCATCCTTATCAACTCCTAAATTAGTTAACTCTTCTTTAAGCAATGCTTTAAAAGCTTCTGAATCTAGCTTTTTCTCATGCTTATCTACCATATTGCTATCATCTTCTTTACCCTGTTCAACAAACTTCGCCTTAATCAAATCTTTCAACCCTTTATAAGCATCTTTAACAGCTTGTCCTGCGGTATCCTTAGCAGCAGCAGTAGCACCAGCGATTAAAGCAGCAATAATTATCTCCATAGTCAATCCTCAACAATTTATAACCGGGAAAATACGTATCTTTGAGATTTAGATTATCACAGAATGTACATTTTGGTAAATCTCTCAGTAATCTCTCTCATTATTACGGTACAAAAGGCTTGGTCATATTTAAGCACAAGCTATCCCAATGCCATACATTGCATCAGATGCAATCACATCCTGTAAATCCTTAAATCCTGGATATTATCTCGACTTGTCTTCGACACACTTCGTGAACGCTCGATAACCGCCTGATTCTGACAGAAATTCACATCATTTCTTCACACAACGGGTATCTTTTCCACCTTGTTTACATGACTCAAAAATGATTTTCTTATCCACAATTTCCTGTTTTATTTTCATCACTTTCTCTTGAATTTCCGGCTTCACCACTCCAAACTTACCCAAATATAAAATCTCTGGTTTTTCCAAACCAATCGTATATATTTCTCCTTTTAATTCTTTTTTCTGGGCTAACTCTGCTAAATAAGCGATCGCTAAATCTAACCGTTTAACCGCACTGGTTAAAATTGCTTTCGGGGCAATATCTAACTGATCCTTTGTATTTCCAAAAGCATAAACTCCTTTATCACTTGCTGTTTGTAAAACTGTGGCTGAAGAATTATCTAACCATTGAAAAATTACATCATTACCAGCAGAAATTAAAGCCAGAGTTGCTTCTTTAGCCTTAACAACATCATTCCAATCACCAATAAAAGTAGGAGTAATTTGAATTTTTGGATTTACAGATTTTGCCCCTAAATCAAATCCGCGTAATTCTTGCTGTGTTGCTTCAAATTCCTGCCCAGCAATGTAAGCTAATTTATTAGATTTAGTGACAGAAGCACCAATGATTCCACATAAATAACTAGCTTGTAAATGATCTATTCGCAAAGCGGCTATATTATCACCTTTAATAGAACCATTCACGGCAACAAAAAAAGTATTAGGAAATTGGGAAGCAACTTGTTCTATTGCGGCATCAAATTGTCCGCCATGTGCAAATACTACATTGTAGCCTTTACGAGCAAAATCTGTTAATGCTTCAGTTTGATCTGCTTGTGCTACATTTTCTACATAAGCAATTTCTGCACCCAGCTTTTGTTTAGCGAGGTTAACACCTTCATAACCGGATTGATTCCAAGCTTTATCTGTGATGACTCCAGGGAGGACAATGGCTATTTTTAATTTTTCACCACTATTAGCTGTTGTGGGTGTAGATGTAGGATTTGCATTAGGGTTATTAGTACAGGCTTTTAGTAGTAAACTAGTACCTAATGTAGCTGAACTATATATAATAAATTTCCGCCGATTTAAGTTAATCACTGATTTGATGTCCCTGTAAAATTATCTTTTGAATACACGATAAAATATTTTAACATTAGCTATGTAATACCACGTTAATATGAAGATGTATAGAATAAGATATTAAGAATAATTGAACGCAGATAAACGCAGATAAACGCGGATGAATTAATGAATATAAAAAATAAGTGCCATGTCCAAACGTCTCTTAGTGGTTGAATCACCGGGAAAAGTCAAAAAGCTGAGTCAAATTCTCGGTGCAGATTGGATTGTTCGCGCTAGTTGTGGACATATCCGCGAACTCAGCAATGAGGGTGATGATTCACTGGGATTTACAATGGATGGTAATAGTGTTCGCTGCAATTATGTTCCCCGTGACCAACGGGCAAAGGAAACGATTCAGCAATTAAAAGCGGCGGTTAGACAGGTTGATGAGGTCGTTTTAGCAACAGACCCAGACAGGGAAGGAGAAACCATTGCTTGGCATCTTAAAGAAACGTTAGGATTAAGAGAACCAAAGCGAGTAGTATACACAGAGATTACAGCATCTGCGGTCAAAAATGCGATCGCACATCCCAGAAAACTTGACTCCAATTTAATCGGTGCAGGATTATGTCGAGATTGCCTTGACAAGCTGGTAGGATACAAAGGCAGTCCCCTAGTTTGGGCATTAAATAACGGTGCAAAAAGCGTAGGTAGAGTCCAAAGCGCCACATTACACCTGATTTGTCAGCGCGAAAGAGAAATTCAAGTCTTTGTCCCCCAAGATTACTGGAGTGTTTGGGTAGATTATCAAGAAGGATTCCGGGCTTTTTACAAAGGTACAGCCAATACTCCCACAGAAACACCAGAAGCAGAAACGGAAACTCATGATGATGCAGCTAGTAATAGCACAGAAAAACCCGAATCTAAGCGCGTTCTCTCAGAAGCAGAAGCCACAAGATTGGTTGAGGAAGCAAAACGTTATCCGCATCAAATTATTCAAGTGGAAGGGAAACTTGTTAATCGTCAACCACCTCCACCATTTATCACCTCAACCCTCCAACAAGCAGCCGGTTCCAAGTTGAAATTTGCCCCTGAGAAAACCATGCAGGTGGCACAAAAGCTATATGAGGTAGGGTTAATTACATATATGCGAACCGATTCAGTGATGCTGAGTCCTGAATTTTGTGCCAGTGCGCGTCAATGGTTAGAACAAAATGACCCGCAGAATGTCCCCCAGCAAGTAGCGAAGCATCGCAGTAGTAAAACAGCACAGGAAGCACATGAAGCCATTCGTCCTACAGATGTTTTTCGTCCTTCGGTGCAGTTACGGGCAGAATTACCTGAAGATGAGTTTAACCTGTATGTGATGATTTGGAAAAGAGCGATCGCTTCCCAATGTCGTCCCGCACAAGTTAGAAAAACTCTAATCATTACTCAATCAGGAAATCTCCTCTGGCAAGCTAGAGGGCAGGTTGTAGAATTTTACGGTTATGCCAAGTATTGGCCTAATCTTGGTAAAGATGCCGTTTTACCTCTTTTACAACAGGGACAAACACTAACTTTAGAAAATGCCGGACATGAAAAGAAACAGACCCAACCACCACCAAGATACAGCGAACCAAAACTGGTACAATTGATGGAACGCAAAGGTATTGGTCGTCCTAGTACATTTTCCCCTACAATTGCTACTTTAAAGAAACGCAATTATGTGGAATTGAAAAAAGACAATCTTCAACCTACAGCTTTAGGTTTAGAAGTTGATGATTTTTTACAAAAGGCTTTACCAGATTTATTAGAAGCGGAATTCACCGCCAAAATGGAAGATGCACTAGACGCAATTTCTGAAGGGAAAAACTCTTGGCAACATTACCTAACTAGTTGGAATCAAAATTATTTTGTACCAGCACTTTCCAAAGCTAAAACTGTAGTTGTCAATTCATCATCTCCAGCTAAAAGTAATAATTTAGTTGAGCGCAAATATGAAACTTCTAGAACTCGTTGTCCTGATTGTAAGAACTTTTTAGCTAAAATTCCCAGCAGTAAAGTTAAGAAAAAATACTTTCTTAAATGTGTGAGTGGCTGTGAAAATATTGTTCTATTTTGGAGCGATTTTAACAAAACTTGGGAAGCACCCAAAACTAAAACATCTCCAGATGAAAATACTCCCAAACCTTCCGCAAAACTTACTTCATATCCCTGTCCAGTATGTAAAAAACCTTTGGAGGAATACAGCTATATTAAAGATGGACAAAATAAAACTATGTTGCGGTGTTCTGGTCAAGATTCATGGAAGGATAAGAAACATAAAGATGTGGCTTATTTCCATACCGCAAAAGGATGGTGGAGTCCTAAATTTGGGAATTTAAATTTAATTGGTTAAAACATCAATTCGGGTTTGTTGAAAAAGTTTTTTCGTTAGGGCTAGGAGTCAGGAGTCAGGAGTCAGGAGTCAGGAGGAAGAATTAGAAGAAGATAAGAATCATCTTGAACCTGGAAAAGTGATAGGTAAATGAACAGTTTCAACGCTTATTCCTTGCACCTGATTCACCTGTTTTAACCTTCAAAGTCTTGATATCTCTAAGTTTTAGATTTATTAAGCAAGCCCAATTATTTTTTATTTCCTCCTAAAAACAAAACCCACCCACACATAAAAGTGTGAAGTGGATTTGTTAATTATTGAAAGTGGAGCTTATGGGAATTGAACCCATGTCCAAATTGGGTATTAACCCCCCGCTCGTTCACAGGTTTAGCCTTTCTGACCCTCAAGGCGGGAATCGTTCATTATCCCGAACGTAGGATGCTCTGATTTAATCTTAGTCAGCAAGCCAACCAGAGAACGCTTACTGAAGCATCCGTTGGGGTTAGGTCTTTAATCCTTAACGGAGTCAAATTAAAGACGCTCGAACCTAAAAGAGGTTTCTTAGGCAGCTACTAGAGCTTCCCGACGAGCAAATTTTACGATATTGTTCGCATTTACTTTTTTTTCGAGTCTTTGATTTCCGAGAGGTGACTCGCTCTCGACCTGAATCACAGAGCAGCTTTCGCCAACCTGTCGAAACCGTTAAAGCCCCGTGTCTTTCATATTTCTATTATAGTACGCATTTTTGCCATTTGACAAATAAAAGGTATAGCTATTTTATTTTGGGAATAAATTAAAGTTAGAGATAGATAGTTTACAGGTATAGTAATACGCCATGACTAGCCAAATTCTGATGCAACCGCAAGAAATTGTCCATTTATCAGGGATTAGTTGGCATACTTATGAGAGTTTGCTAAATGAACTCAGTACCACTAGCCGTTTTCGCTTAACTTATTATCGGGGTAATTTAGAAATAATGGCTCCTTCCCCTGAACATGAACGTTATAAAAAAATTGTTGGTCGCTTTGTAGAAGCTTTAGCGGAGGAATTAGAATTAGATATTGATCCTCTAGGTTCTACTACTTTCAAACGTCCAGAAATATCTGGTGGAGAACCTGATGAATGTTTCTATATCAAAAATATCAAGTTCATTCAAGGTAAAACTAGAATTAATTTAGAACAAGATCCACCACCTGATTTAGTTGTGGAGATTGATATTACTAGCAGTTCAAAAGATCGTTTTGCGGTCTATGCAGAAATGGGTGTGCCAGAAATTTGGCGATATGATGGTAATGTATTTACTATTAATATTTTAGAAGATGGTAAATATATAGTTGTTGATGAAAGTTTAGCTTTTCCTAATTTACCTTTAACAGAAATTTCCAATTTCTTGAAAAATTCTGGTAGTAAAAAATATTTGGAATTAGTTAGAGAATTTAGAGATTGGGTGAGAAGTCAAATTCAAGAATAATCGGAAATTTGAATTTGGACTAAATAATGATTGAGAATATTGTGAGTAGCTGACTGTAGCAAGTTAGGTAATTAAACTTTTATTTTGTTAAATTTCACTAAGTATAATGTCTTTCTCTTATTGAGTTAGTTGTTTATATTTTATAATATCTTGGTTTACAACATCATTTTAAATTAATATGTCTACCGAATCAGCAGATAATTTACTATTACTTCAGCAACTTGAAGAACGTTGTCAACGAGCAAATCTTGACATAGAGCGACTTAATCAAGAAAATATTAATCATGGATTTTGTCTGAAGCTAAATGCTGGGAATGATTATATTAATATTTACATTACACATAACGAAGCAAAATTAATACCAAGAGATGATATTTTTTTTGAGACCATTAAAAAAATTAGTGGTATGAGTGATTTTCATACTTATTATTCCATCGAAGATAAGTATATTGAAGCAATGATTGACTGTGAAGATAGGCCGCAAGGACATGATTCAATTTATAAAAATTTAATTAAACCTAGAATCAACAATGAAGAAGAAAATTCAAGGACAGTTATTAACATTAATGATGATAATTACTCAAGCATTAAATTATCTGTTGGTTTATCTACGCCAACATTTTCAGTTTTAGCAACACTTAAAGACCCCATTTCTCAACCTCAAATTAAGCAATATTCTACTATCCGTATAGAACAAGTAACAATTTCATCCCATGAACAGGCTTTAGAAATTTTGAAAAAAGTTGCGACTGTACTTATTTTGGAATTAAATTATAAAACGGGACTCTCAATTTATTTGTCAGATCAAGGATCATATTCTAAATCACTGAGTGATTTAAAAGCGGAAAGGAACAGAGATTTAATTAAGAATAAAATTCCATTTAAGCCTACAGTAGATATTAAAAAAATGTACGAGTACGAAGAAAAGCCCCTATCTTTGTACATTTATGCTCTTTCAGAAGAAGAAATGCCTGTATCACAATATTTACATTATTACCAAGTAATTGAATGTTATTTTCCTAAATTTTTCAATAAGGAAGCATTAAGAATTATGAAAGAAACAATTAAAGATCCATCATTTTACGAATCTGAAGAAACATTAGATAGTAACATAAATAATTTATTTGATAAAATAATAGGCATAATACGTAGTCAAACTGAAGAAGACCTGTTGAAATTAACTATTAAACATTGTGTGAATAGGGAAGAACTAAGATCATTCTTTCAAGAAAAAAAAGATAGACAAAAGTTCTTTGAAAACTATAACAAATGGAATGATATCACAATTAAAGAAAGTCCTCTTAGTACAGGAGGCGATATTAGAAATAAAACAGCAATTCGCATTTATGATATACGGTGTCAAGTAGTTCATACAAAAAATGACCCAACTGATCAAAGAAAATTTATTCTACCATTGTCAGAGGAAGCTCAAAAACTAGGATACGACATTGAATTAGTTAAATTTATAGCTAGAAAAGTTCTGGAATATTTTAGTAAACCTTTAGAAATTTAGAATGATACAATTCACCATTTCAGGTTTAAAATGTTGGTAAATATCCATAAACTTACAGTTTGCCGCCATAAGTAACCATAATATGTTACATTTGTAGTGAGAGTATGGTTGTAATATGAAATCCCTCCAAGACTATATCAATGTTATTCGTCCTGATGACAATGGTACTTTCGTTGCCTATATTCCCGCTATTCCTAGCTGTCATGCTTTGGGACAAACCCAACACGAAGCCCTGAAAAAACTACAAGACGTATTTGAGATGATTCTAGAAGAGTACGAAGAAGAAGGAAAACCTTTTCCTGAAGACGTTAAACTTGGTATCTTCCGTGAAAACTAACACACTGAGAAATCATCTTCTCAGCAACTATCAAACCATTATTTATAACAAACTGCCAAATATATTAAGTGTTTGGCAGTATTATTTTTTGTGTTATTCTGGCTACAAAGCCTAGACAACTCCATAACCTTCCTCAAGAAAGTCTTTCTCCCGTGCTATCTGTGTAGTCCACTATTAGGGCAAATATATGCCAGTAAAAACACGAGAACTGGAAAGACTAGCATCTGATCTTGGCTTTGAAAGAAAACGCCAAAAAGGTGATCATGTGCGCTGGAAGCATCCAGATGGACGAGCAACCACAATACCAGTTTATCCTGAGATTGGGGGTTGGCTTCTGTACGAAATCCTAGCCCAGCTAGGTGCTACTAAGGAAGACTTGAACCGACATCACAAAAAAGTCTGTTCAACATTCAGCCAGTTAGTGAAGTAAGGTAAGGTAAAAAAATGGTTGCTAGTTTACAAAAACTTGATTATGGTTGGTGTTTAAAACTGAGAAGTTTAAAATATCTCAATAGCTCTTAAAAAAATAAATAACTGAGTATGTCTAGGCTGACCTAGCACTGGGTACATTTCTTGCGGTAGGTCAAAAACAATAAAACCCAATTCGATAATTACGGATTGGGTTTTTCAGTCCAATATGAAGTTAAATAGTAAATTTTGATAGTTGAAAATAATTATGAGACTATATACAATTGATACTGTACAAAAAGATAACTATTATAAAGTTAATTTTCAACCTCAAGCGGGAATTACTCTTGAATTTTTTAAAAATGTACCTTGCCTGGGTTTTTCTGGTGGTTCTGCTATTAGTTAATGCTGATTTCATTTATATTAGAATAATAGCCTAGTAGTAGAGGTGAAACTATGACCATTGAACAAGCAGTTTTAGAAAATCTGCGAGAATTACCAACCGATAAACAACAAGAAGTTTTAGATTTTATTCAATTTCTCAAACATAAATTACCACCAAAAAACCCACGTCCTAGTTTTTACGGGTTATGGAGTGACTTGGATATAAATATTACAGAACAAGATATTACAGAAATTCGCCAAGAAATGTGGGCTAAATTTCCCAAGGATATTGAATTGTGAGAGCTATTGTATTAGATACTCATGCTATTATTTGGTATTTTCTAAAATCTCCAAAACTATCAAATGCGGCATTAACAGCAATTGATCAAGCAGATTCAGTTTATATACCTTCTATTTCGATTATTGAAATTATTTACTTACAGGAAAAAGGCAAAATACCAGAGACAGCATTACAAAGATTTATTGAAATTTTAGCAAATAGTAATACTGGATGGTCTGTAATTTCTCTAAATTTAGAAGTTGCTCAAACAATTACACAAATCCCCAGGAATATTGTTCCAGAAATGGCAGATCGGATTATTACCGCTACGGCGTTTTATTTGAATTTACCTTTGGTAACTTGTGATTCCAAAATTAACTTGTTTAATATCCAAATAATTTGGTAATTCATTTAGTTAAAAATAAGGTATTTATCATGATCATGATTGAGGAGGTTTGACAATGACATTACAAGAAATAATTAAATCTCTGGATGATTTATCTATAGAAAATAAAACTTTTCTACTTAACTTACTGAAATCTCAATTATCCCAAAACAAGGAAAAGGAAGAGATAAAAAGTTTTAATCCTGACGGTGAAAATTTCCGGGAAATGACCTTGCGCTTTCGGGAACGTATGGAAAGGGAGGGTATTGAATTTACAGATGAAGATTTTGCCAATCTTAGAGATCGCAGTCCAGGAAAGGAGATAGAAATGTGAGTTTTCGGATTCTACCGTACTTGTTATACTAAATCTCCAGTCTGAAAGAGGGAACAGGGTAAAGAGGCAATATTTTGTAATAATGTGCAAAATTATGGTTTATTTCTGATGTATAGTCAGCTTTCCGAAATTTTTTTTGTTTGATTTTGCATATTAGGTACTGAAGAACCAAAAATTGAAGATAGAATATTAGTAAATAAACACGGTAAATAAATAAAAAGTTGCTATATTTTTATCAATAGCCAGAATATTTGCCATATCAATATATGAGGAATAAAACATTATGTCTCAATCCGATTTAATTAATAAACCTGAATTAAATAACACTGTTGCAGAAAATTATCTCACAGAAATTTTACGAGAAATTCAAGCAACACCTAAAGAATACTGGCCGAATTTACTACAAATGATGCGAGTATTTCGGGAAAGTGTTACTTTTAAACCTGAACTTTCAAACCCTTCTCCATCAGAAATAGATGCACAACAGGAAAAACTTTTAAATCAACAACATCAAGCACTCAAACAATTAACCAAAGAGTGGTTAGAAGAAGGAGAACAAGAAGAACAAACAGAAACTTGGGAATATTTAAGCCAAGAAAATAATGAAAATCCTGTTTAAGATTAATCTGAATTTATATGAATAAATTGATTTTACTCGATACAAATATTTTAGGAATGGTAACAAATCCTAAAACTTCTAATTCTACTTGTCAGGAGTGTAAAGAATGGTTAGATGAATTACCCTTAAAAGGGTATCAAGTCATTTTACCTGAAATTGCTGATTATGAAGTAAGACGACAACTACTGAGAGCCGGAAAAACAAAAGGAATTAAACGTTTAGATCAACTCAAACAGGCGATTACTTACTTATCTATTACTACTGCTACCATGCTTTTAGCAGCACAATTTTGGGCAGAAGTTAGAAACACGGGAAAACCAACTGCTGATCCAAAATCCCTTGATGGTGATGTCATTTTAGCAGCACAAGCAAAAATAGAAGAATTAAATGGAAATCAAGTTATTGTAGCTACTACTAATGTTAAACATTTATCCTTATTTGTAGATGCTCGTGAATGGCAAATGATAATTTAGATTAAATATCAAAGTTTTAAGTAATTTTTTATGCAGTATTTATATATTCAAAAATTTAGTAATTGATGATTGGCTATAGTTGATTTTACAACTACCCATTACCAATCACCAATCACCATATTAAGTTAGTGCTTCTGCACCACCGACAACTTCCAGAAGTTCCTGGGTAATTGCGGCTTGACGGGCTTTGTTGTAAGAGAGAGTTAGGGTACTAATCAATTCCCCTGCGTTCTCGCTGGCGTTACTCATCGCTGTCATCCGTGCTGCTAGTTCACTAGCTGCGGATTCTTGTAATGCTCTTAATAGCTGATTGCTCAGATACAAGGGTAACAAAGAATCGAGAATTTGTACTGGGTCTTGCTCGAAAATCATGTCACGGGGTAAAGCCTTAACTTGACTAACGACTTTTTCCCGTTCGACTTGGAACTGACCACCACGGGTAGTTAAGCGGAAGACTTCATCATCTGCTGCTTCTAAACCTTGGGTATCTAAAGGTAACAAGGTTTGGACTACAGGACGAGAACTAACCAAAGAAACGAATTTGGTATAAACTAATTCGATTCTGTCTACTTTTTCGGAAAGAAACAGAGAAAGTAATTCGTCAGCAATATTAGTTGCTTCCGCTGCGGTGGGGATTTGTTCTAAGCCGCTGTAGGTCGCATCAATTTTATAGTTGCGACGTTGGAAGTATTGGGTAGCTTTGCGTCCAACAATTACAAGGGTGGTATCTACACCTTCTGCTTGCAGTTCTTTGACACGATTTTCTGCACGACGGATTACGTTACCATTGTAACCACCACACAGACCACGGTCGCCGGAAACTACTAATAAACCGACTGATTTAACTGCCCGTTTTCTGAGTAGTGGTAAGTTGACATCTTCAAACCGCAACCGGGTTTGTAAGCCATACAATACTTGTGCCAAGCGGTCAGCAAAGGGACGGGTAGCAATTACCTGTTCTTGGGCGCGACGTACCCGCGCTGCTGCTACCAGCCGCATGGCTTCTGTGATTTTTTTGGTGTTTTTGACCGACTGAATGCGATCGCGTATTGCTTTGAGATTAGCCATAATATTCTACAAGAATTCAGAATTGAGAACTCAGGATTCAGAAGGCAGGAATAGTCTTATCTTCTGACTCCTGACTCCTGACTCCTTGATTACGCTGCTGCTTGGAAGGTCTTTTTGAACTCAGAGATAGCGGTTTTCAATGCTGCTTCTTCTGGATCACCAAGGACTTTGCTACCTTGTACTGCTTGGTAATAAGCTGTATTACCAGTCTTCAAGTAATCGCGTAGACCTTTAGCAAAGCTGGTGACTTTATTTACAGCAATGTCATCCAAATAACCGTTAATACCAGCGTAAAGAACTGCTACTTGTTCAGCTACGGATAGGGGGTCGTTTTGGGGCTGTTTGAGGAGTTCCCGTAAGCGGACACCACGTGCTAACTGGTCTTGGGTGGCTTTATCTAAGTCAGAAGCAAATTGTGCGAAAGCTTGAAGGTCATCAAACTGTGCCAATTCCAGTTTAATCTTACCAGCAACTTTTTTCATTGCCTTGGTTTGTGCCGCAGAACCTACACGGGATACGGAGATACCGGGGTTTACAGCGGGACGGATACCAGAGTTAAACAAGTCGGAAGACAAGAAAATCTGACCGTCTGTGATGGAAATTACGTTGGTAGGAATGTATGCAGATACGTCACCAGCTTGGGTTTCGATGATAGGTAGGGCAGTCATGCTACCTTTACCTAGTTCGTCGCTGAGTTTAGCAGCACGTTCCAACAAGCGGGAGTGAATGTAGAATACATCTCCAGGATACGCTTCCCGTCCGGGTGGACGACGTAGTAGCAAGGACATTTGGCGATAAGCCTGTGCTTGCTTGGAAAGGTCATCGTAAATTACTAAGGTCGCTTTGCCTTTATACATGAAGTATTCAGCAATTGTTGCGCCTGTGTAAGGTGCGAGGAATTGTAAGGTTGCTGGGTCACTGGCGTTAGCTGCTACAACTACGGTGTAGTCCATTGCGCCTTTTTCTTGTAAGGTTTGGACTACGTTAGCAACTGTGGAAGCTTTTTGACCGATCGCTACGTAAACGCAAACTACATCTTCACCTTTTTGGTTGATGATGGTGTCAATTGCGATCGCAGTTTTACCTGTTTGACGGTCGCCAATGATTAATTCCCGTTGACCACGGCCGACGGGAATCATGGAATCAATTGCGGTGATACCTGTTTGCATCGGTTCGTGTACAGACCGACGGGCAATAATACCAGGTGCTGGGGATTCAATTAATCGAGTTTCGGTAGTCTTAGGATCACCTTTACCATCAATAGGACGACCCAAAGCATCAACAACACGACCAATGAGGACTTCGCCTACACCTACTTGGGCAATTCTACCAGTAGCAGTTACGGAGCTACCTTCTTGAATGTCCCGACCTTCTCCCATCAGTACCGCACCGACGTTATCTTCTTCTAAGTTTTGGGCGATACCAATTGTGCCATCTTCAAATTCTAGGAGTTCCCCAGCCATAGCCTTTTCTAGACCATAGATCCGGGCAATACCGTCACCTACTTGTAGCACAGTACCAACGTTAGCAACTTTCACCTCTTGGTCGTATTGCTCGATTTGCTGTTGGATAATGTTGCTGATTTCGTCAGGTCTAATGGAAATGCTCATGTGACTATCTGTAATTTTCTGTCGAGACGGAAGAAGTTAATGATGATTGGTAATTGGTGATTGGTGATTGAGTAATCGGTAAAAATTTTACCCAGTCCCCAGTCTCCAATTCCTAGTTACTGGTTAAGCGCAAGGAAAGACGACGGAGTTGACCGCGCAAACTAGCGTCTATCACTTGAGAACCAACTTTGATGATGACACCACCAATTAAATCGGAGTCTATCTTGGTAGAGATTTCTACTTCCCGTGCTTTGGTGATAGCAACAACCTTTGTTTTCACTGCTTCCAGTTGTGCTTCTGTCAAAGCAACAGCAGATGTAACTTCAGCTAAGACGGTTTGATTTAGTTGCCGTAACAAAGCTAAATACTGATCTAGAATTGCTTCTAAGAAGGCTATGCGTCGTCTATCGACCAAAAACAGTAAGAAATTACGTAGATAAGGACTTGCTCCTTCCCCTACGATTTGTTTGAGCAGATTCTTCTTGTTGTCAGACTCGATAAAAGGATTATCCAAAAAGTTTTGGAGTTCTTGAGAGCCTGAGAGCAAGTTAATCAATGTTCTCGCATCTGTCCCAAACTCTTCTGTCAGATTGTGTGATTGGGCGATGGATAATAAAGCCTGTGCGTAAGGTTGAGCTACTTCGGCTGTGGCTGCATTACTTTTCATGGTCAAGCTCCCAGTTGCGCGATGCTGCGCTCAATTAAAATTTGTTGAGCATCCTCGGCAATGCCTGTTTGCAGTTGTGCTTCTGCCTTTTTGAGTGCCATAGCTACCACTTGTTGACGGAGTTGGGCGATCGCTCGCTCTGTTTCCGCATTCAAATCAGCCGCCGCAGTTTCTTTCAAACGTTCTACATCCAGAGTCGCCCGTGCTAGAATTGCCTCTCTAGCAGCTTGAGCCTTTTCTTCAGCTACTTGGGTGATTCTTTGTGCTTCTGCCTGAGCCTGTGTCAACTGCTCCTGTACTTGTGCCAAAGCAGTTTGTGCTTCCTTCAAGCGGCTTTCTGCATCTTGAATAACGCTTTCAATATTTGAGCGTCGCTCATTCAAGATGTTAGTTAAAACTTTACGTCCAAAGTAGAATAGTATGCCAATCAGAAGCACTAAGTTAATGAGATTGGTTTCTAGGATGTCTAGGTTTAGACCGAAACCACCTTCTGCCATTTCAGAATGTTCTGTGGCAAGTAATAAAAAGTTGCCCATGTTACCCATCTACAAGTGCGCTGCTCGCTAATTCGTTGATTTTTCCCTACAGGGAAAAAAGTGCCTTTTTGGACACTTAATTTCAGCACGCTGGGACTAATGCCCTTATGTGTTTATGCTTTGATAGCACCAATTTGGCGAGATAGTATTACCTATTTCACCAATGCTGGCCCTAATAGTTTTTCTAGAATCTGGCTGCTGAGGGCATCAACTTGCTGCTCTAAGGTAGCCATAGCTGCTTGCTTTTGCTGCTCTATTTCTTTAGCAGCTTGTTCTCGTTGAGCTTGTGCTTCTTGTTGAGCTTGGGCTATTTTCTGTGCCGTAATTTTCTTAGCTTCAGCCTGAGCAGTTTCCATTGTCAGTTGCGACTGTCTACGGGCTGATGCTAGTTGTTGCTCATACTCTTGGGTTAAGCGTTCAGCTTTTGCCAAGCGTTCACGAGCATCAAGGTTATTGGTACGGACATAATTATCCCGATCATCCAATACCTTGGTCATAGGCTTGTAGAAAATTACATTCAACAAAGCTGCCAGCAACAGGAACTGCAATGCCATTAATGGCAAGGTAGCATCGAAATCAAACATTTCTCTCCTCTGGGGCTGGGATAGTAATTTTCAAAGGCTAGTAACATCATCCAGCCACTCCAAAAAATGCTCACAATTGCTCACATTTTTTCCTGCTTAACTCTGGCAGTATCAACACTATCCAGTCCACAGGTAGCAGTGATTTTTCTAGCCGCTGGCTGTAAATTCTCAAAAAATTGTCAGTTGTAGAGGCGTGATTATGTCTAGCAAATTCTAGCTAAACATCTCTCACGTCTCTACACTAACAAAACTTTTTAGGTCTTAGGCGAAGGGGTTAGCAAACAACAATACTAGCGCGATGACCAGACCGTAAATTGTCAGGGATTCCATGAACGCTAAGGTTAAAAGTAGTGTGCCGCGAATTTTTCCTTCTGCTTCTGGCTGACGGGCAATACCTTCTACTGCTTGACCTGCTGCATTACCTTGACCAATACCAGGTCCAATTGCAGCTAAACCGATAGCGAGAGCAGCAGCTAGAACTGAAGCAGCTTGTACTAATGGATCCATGACGATTTTCCTTGCTTTAACTACAAAAATTACAAATGTACGTGACAACTAGATGTGTGTTTTTTACACTACACTAGGTTTTTAAATCGCCTAAGCGATATCTGGAGCAAGTTTGCTCGTCTGATAGTGCAACGTGGCGTAAGCCATACTGTGCGATCAACTGAGGGCGTTAATGCTCCTCATGTCCTTCTTCGCCGTGTCCCTCTAGTGCCTCATGAATATAAGCCCCTGCTAGGGTAGCAAATACTAGGGCTTGAATGGCGCTAGTAAATAAACCCAAAGCCATAACAGGCAAAGGCACAAAGAGAGGCACGAGCAAAACCAGCACCGCTACTACCAATTCATCCGCTAATATATTTCCAAATAAACGGAAGCTTAGGGAGAGGGGCTTGGTGAAATCTTCGAGAATTGCGATTGGCAATAGTATGGGCGTTGGCTCTATATATTTCTTAAAGTAGCCTAAACCTTTTTTGCTAAACCCAGCGTAAAAATACGCTAAAGAAGTTAGCAATGCCAATGCCACGGTTGTATTGATGTCGTTGGTGGGGGCTGCTAATTCACCGGCTGGCAGTTTGATCAACTTCCAGGGTATGAGCGCACCTGACCAATTTGATACGAAGATAAACAAGAATAGCGTACCAATAAATGGTACCCAGGGACGATACTCTTTCTCTCCGAGTTGGTTTTTCGCTAGATCCCGAATAAATTCTAGGGCATATTCCATGAAATTTTGGATGCCGCTGGGAATTTTCTGGACGTTTCTAGTGGCTGCTAGTGAAGCTATTACTAGGATACCAATCACAAACCATGAGGTGAGAAAAACTTGCCCATGTATTTTGAGACTGCCCAGTTGCCACAGGAAGTGTTGACCTACTTCCAATTCGGCGAGGGGAAAAGCGTTAAAGGCGTTTAAGACACTAAGCATGGGCGTTCTTCAAGATTCTTCCCCAAAAATCGAGGATTGGAGGATTGTCTGGAGTGAGCCTGAGTTTTAAGTTTCAGGAATGAATACAGTTTGCACCATATAGATGAGGAGGGTAACTTTGTAGGTAAGAAATCCCAAGAATATAGGCAGAATATGTAGCTGATGCCATTGACTTGCCAATATAATCGGTATAATTATCAGAGCAAAACGATTTTTGCTCAGACTTTGTTTTTCGCCACCAAGTCTCTCAACATCTTTAGCCAGCATTTTTAAGTAAACCACACCTGTACACGCCCCAATAAAATAATTGAGGGCAATGTTTAAGGAATAAAAAATCCACACAGAGATAAAAATAATCCCCGTCAACACAAGTGTGATTACTAACAACTTCTGATAGAGTTGATAGAACTCTTGCATAGATGTATCTTCTGGTTCTGTATCTTCAAAACCAGGTTGGGCATCTTGTTGTGTTGTCTGATTGGGCGCAATTGATTCGTCTGACAAGCTCACAGGACTTGAAACCAGTACAGCTAAATATGGTGACTGCACATTCAGTCAGCTGAATCATATCACGATCCGGTAACAATACTTTAGGAAAAAACAATTAACTTATTTTTTGAGGAGTTAGGAGGCAGGAGGCAGGAGGCAGAAGGCAGGAGTTCAGGAGTTCAGGAGTATGGCTTACGCCACGCTGCGCTATCAGGAGTTCGGGAGGAAGAATTGATTTTTTTTCTATATTTTGACTTTTGACTTGTCTTACGCCCTCTTGCTGGGTGTTAGTAAGAGTAGTTGTTGTTTGAGGAGGTGTCTTACTCCGTTTAAGTCTAGCTCGACTTGGGCTAGAATGTTAGCCACTATGGCAAAACCATTACATTTTTTCAGAAACTCAAATTCGACTGTTGATAAGATAAGGGCGAAAAGTTGTTCACCCTTACATCTTCTAGCGATCGCTAGACATTGTCGTTGCCACTGCCGGCGTTCAAAATATCATTGCCGTCATCGTCGCTGAGAAAATCGTTGCTATCCAGAGTACCCATGAAATTTCCCAACAGTTAGTTAGGAATGAGCGATCGCACAGTTAAGAAACATTTAGAAAATATTTACGATAAATTTGGTGTCCAAAGCCGCCTTGGTGCGGTCATGTACGCATTACAGAAATTGGGTGTTGTCAATCAATTTCATTATGAAATCCCTGAGAAGAAAATTACACCAACATCATATAGTGGAACTATTTGGTGTGGAAAAGCATACGGAACTCTTGCCCCAATCTTCATAATCATTGTGAATTCTAGGTAAAAATAAGGTTTTGGCAGTTATTTTCACAGAAAATCTAGTACCGTAATTGTACGTATTAGGTAGTAAGTAGAATTAACTGAAGTTTAACAAGATTTCTCACTCCATCTAACCCAAACTGCACTTTGGTGAAAATCTCTGCTACGGTAGATTTACCATCACAGTTTTGCATAAACTCAAGTTCGATATTTCTATGAAAGCATCACATCCAGATATTATCGTGACTAGCCCGGATGGAGAATATTTGATGATTGTTGAAGTAAAACTCAATGATGATACTATCCATCATAAAAATATTATTAATCAACTTAAATGCTACATGATTGAATTTGGTTGCTCCGTTGGCTTGCTTGTGGTAGGGGAGCGTGTTATTGTCCTACGGGATTCTTTTGATGATTCTCAGGGTTCATCAATTCGCGTAGTTGGTGAAGCAAAGTTTCCAAATTACTTGTTACCACCAGCAGATGGGCAATGGAAGGGAAACCCTTACCTTGAGTTTGAATCACAAGTTCAGCGATGGTTAGAGAAATTGAAACTTCAAACTAATGTAGACAGTTTACCAGATGATTTGAAAAATTTGTTTGGCGGACGGATAGTAAATCTTCTGCGAATTGGTGAAATTAGGGCTGGTGGACTAAGGTGGAGTAAAGTTGCAAAATGAAGCCTCAAGCGGTTTTTGTCGAAACAAACTGGGTGGTAGATATTAAAACCTATTCTTAATGATCTCTACAATGCTTCTCGAATCTGGGTATATCGAGATTTTTTGGTGGAAGATGTAGATGAACTTCCCGAAATTTGGTTTTCTTCTAATTAACCGGGTGTTAGTAAAACCATTTGTTGTTTCAAAAGATTTCTCACTCCATCTAACCCAAACTGCACTTTGGTGAAAATCTCTGCTACGGTAGATTTCCCATCACAGTTTTGCATAAACTCAAATTCGGCTGTTGATAGGTTAACTATTTGGTAATCGTAATTAAATAAGCATTGACTGGGAAACCCATCTATGCAGGGGTTGAGTTCGGGAATTGCTGCTAATAGGGTTTTATCTGCTGACCAGTCGGTTTTGGTGAGGGGGGGACGACTGAGGAAAAACTCGTAATGAGTTACTTCAGGATTCAGTAATTCTATCAAGCGATAACGTTGACGTTCTGTTAATTCTTCTGCTCTCTCTATTAACTCTGGTGCTTTTTCTAGGAGCTTTTCTAATTGCCAAAACCCAGGATTTGAGAATCCTACAAAGTCTAAACCGGAAGCGTCTATTAATTCAAATAGTGTATCAATGTTGTAGTCAGTTTCCTGGGGATGAACGTACATATCGGCAAAACATTCGTCCCGCTGATTTTCTAAAGCCCAACGTTCTTTTTCTCTCTTGACAATGCGGTTATTTTCTGGTAAAGAAGCAAATATTTTTCTACCGACTTGCACACCATCACAGTAGTCGCCTTTTTTGTTACCTTGGAGAAGTGCGATCGCTTTTTGCATGAGTTGAATTTCCCAGCGTCCCAATTCTCCATAGACAAAAATGTGCATTAGTCCACCGGGAGCTAATTTTTTCGCTAATGCTTGGATACCGCGAATGGGGTCTGGTAAGTGATGCAATACACCAACGCAATTAATTAAATCAAATTCACCTGGTATTTGTTCCACATCATAAATACTCAGGTGATGAAATTCTACACGGTCTGCACCAGAACTTTGACAGCGTTTTTTGGCTACTTCTAGGGTACCAGCACTTAAATCAATTCCGACTACCTGCGCGCGGGGGTTGAGATGTACTAAATATTCGGTTCCGACTCCTGAACCACAACCAGCGTCTAAGATGCAGATGTCTTGTTTTTGTGGTTTTCTACCTGTGCAGAAGTTGTAAGCGGCTAACCAATTCCAACGCCAATTGTAACCTGGTGGTGGTTCGTCGAGGATGGGTTCGGGGGGGAATGGATAGGTGTCGTAGAGTTTCGCAACAGCAGCACTTACTTGGGAGTCGGACATATTCGGGATTAACGCAGCATTTCTGAGTTTAGCGGATAGGGGGATTTTGGGGAAGGTTGACTATATCAATTCTGTCCATTCGTAGGTGTTTAGCAATGCTAAACCCTTACCGTTGATAGCTATGGGTATTGATACAGTAAAGACACTAATGTTAAGCTATGTAGTAATAAGTAAAATCTAGTTTATATATTTTACATCTTACTTTGATTAACCAGGAGTATTAATAATGCCTGTAGGTTTGCCTGAATTTGTGGAAAACCCGGAAAATCGTTGTCCGGTAATTCTCTTGCTTGATACCTCTGGCTCAATGTCAGGGCAACCTATCCAGGAGTTAAATAGAGGTTTGGCAGCTTTCAAAGAAGATGTGATGAAAGATGCTCAAGCTTCTTTGAGTGTAGAAGTTGCTATTGTCACCTTTGGACCTGTGCAACTAACACAAGATTTTGTCACTATTGATCATTTTATACCGCCTAAGCTAGAAGCAGATGGTGTTACCCCAATGGGTGAAGCCATAGAATACGCTTTGGATTTATTGGAAAAACGCAAACAGTCTTATAAGGATAACGGTGTTCTCTATTATCGTCCTTGGGTATTTCTAATTACCGACGGTGCGCCTACAGATGATTGGAAAGGTGCAGCGCAAAGGGTAAGAGAAGAAGAAGCACAGCGCCGAATGTTGTTTTTCACTGTTGGTGTTCAGGGTGCAGATATGAACAAACTTAAACAAATTGCCCCTCCTGAACGTCCTCCAGTGACCCTGAATGGCTTAGATTTTCGTGCTTTATTTGTTTGGCTTTCCACTTCCATGAAACGGGTTTCTAGTGGCAAAGTAGGGGAAGCTGTGGCATTACCGCCGGTGGGATGGGGTCAAATTACTACTTAGATTTTGAGGATTTATTTATTGTGGGTTGGAAAGCTATAGCGCGTTCTGCTGTGGGAACGAGTCATCAAGAGCAAAAAATACCTTGTCAAGATTGTGGAAATTATCGCATTTTTAATGATGTGATTGTGGGTGCAGTTTCTGATGGTGCTGGGAGTGCTAAATATTCTCATTTTGGTTCTGAATTGGCGGTAAAAACTGCGCTCAAATACCTTTCTAGAATTAGTGAATATCTTCAGAAGCGAAAAGGATTTTGGCAAAGGTTTTCTCAGCCACTTTCCCAAATAGAAGCGAAAAAGCTTTTTACTAAAACAGTTAACCAAGTTATTGCTGAGTTAAATAAACAAGCAACTAATAAAGGTTATTCTGTCAATGATTTAGCTTGCACTCTTTTGGTTTTCATAGCTACTCCTAAATGGGTTGCAGCCATGCAAATTGGGGATGGATTTATGGTGGTGCGTTTCCAGGATGCAGAATATCAACTGTTGTTTGAACCAGACAAAGGGGAATTTTTCAACGAAACAACTTTTGTGACTTCAGCTAATGCGCTGGAGGAAATGCAGGTACAAGTAATTTCAGGGAAGCAAGAGTTTATTTGTGCTTCTACTGATGGATTAGAAAAAGTAGCAATTCGCTTGAGTGACTGGAAACCTTTTCCACCATTTTTTAAACCTTTGGAGGAATATTTGAGAGAAACATCTAAACCAGAATATGATGATCAATATGTGATTGATTTTCTCAATTCTGATCGGTTAAATTCTCGCACTGATGATGATAAAACTTTGCTTTTATGTCTGTTGAGATATGATGCAATTGATGGCAATAAAACTGTAGGTTGGGTTGAAGAATGAAACCCAACATTTTCAATATTTCTGAGATTTTGTTGGGTTTCGCAAAGCCTCAACCCAACCTACGGATTTTAGGATTTTAGAAATATATTTCAAACCATCTAATTGAAATTCTATGACGGTTCTTACCTGTGCGAGTACGGGGAAATCAATTACTCTATTGGGTGAAGAGATTGCTAATAGTGGTGAAGCGAAAGTTTGGCGAACTAATCAAAATGGTTATTTAGCTAAAATTTACCATTGTCCAACACATGAACGGGTGCAGAAGTTAGCGGTAATGATAGCAAATCCACCCACAGAACCAAATTCCCATCTTAATCATGTTTCTTTTGCTTGGCCTAAGTCGGCGTTGAAAAATGCTCAGGGTGATTGTGTGGGCTTTTTGATGCCAGAAATTAAGGATGGAAAAGAACTTATTGATGTTTATAATCCCCGTCGCCGTAAAGCATTAAAACTTGAGGTTGATTGGCGGTTTCTGCACACAACGGCGCTGAATATTGTTTCAATTATTGAAGCACTGCACGCTGCTGGTTATGTTTTGGGTGATATTAAACCACAAAATATTTTAGTTAATAATCGGGCTTTACCTTCAATTATTGATACAGATTCTTTTCAGTTAAAAAATCCGAAAAATAGTAAGGTATATAATTGTTTAGTTGGTTCCGAGGGATATACACCACCGGAACTAATTGGAAAAGATTTTGATAGTATTGAGCAAACGGAAGTACATGATAGATTTCGGTTAGCATTAATTATTTATCAATTATTGTTTAGTGGTAATAGTCCTTTTGACGGAAAATGGACAGGCGCAGGGGAAACTCCAGAACTTGATGAACGTATTAAGCGGGGTATATGGTTGTATTCTCCAGATAATTTAATTCAACCAGTAGATAGAACAATTCCTATGAAAATTGTTCATCCAGAAATTCAGAAATGTTTTATTAAATGCTTTAATGATGGATATAAAAATCCTCATTTACGTCCGACTGCTAAGGAGTGGTTGGAGGCTTTAAGAATAGGAAATGAGAATTTAACTATATGTGGCAGGGTAGATAGTCATTTTTATAGTAGAACTTATGGTAGTTGTTATTGGTGCGATCGCTCTGCAAAATTGGGTGTTGATATTTTTCCTGGGGTTGTTAAGGTAAATTCATCTAATGTTGTTGCTTCCAAATCACAGTCTCAAGTTTTTGTCGCTACTAATACCTTAGAACTGGTACAGCAACAAGGAAAGATCATAACTGTAGTTGGTAAAGTTGTTATTACTAGCCATCTTAGCAGCACAAATATATTGTTTATTAACTTTGGTAACGTTTCCAGTCTCGTCAACGGTTACAGTCCTTTTACAATTGTTATATTTTCCGAAGGTTTAAAAAATTTATATAATTCCAGAACCTTAACAGTTACTCAGTTACGTAACTGGGTAGGAAGTTATATCAAAATTACAGGAACTCTTGAACTATATAAAAAATCTGCTCGCACTACTCCACAGATAATATTAAAAGACTCAAATCAAATAAGTCTTATCAGTCAATCTGAGGCTTATAAACTAATTGCGGGACAGACTGATACAAATACATCATACTCAGTTCAACAAAATCAATCTCAGGTTTCGCAACCAGCAGTTTCTCAACCTCAAAATCAAACTATAATAACCCAAAAATCAGGAACATATACTAATACAAATACTGTACCTACTGTACCTACTGTACAGCCGACTCAATCTAAAGTTCCGCAAACTAATCAGTCTGCTAATTTGCCTCGTCAGGTTGCACAAACGCCAGTTTATAAACCTCAGAGTCAAAGTGTAACAACACCTTTCGTAAGCAATAAGAAACTGAAAAAAGTATTATTAACAAGTGCCATAGTAGGATTAGTGGTAACTCAGATTTATGGCTATGCACGTTCTGTTTTATTTCCAACTAATTCTATATCTGTAATTGCAAAGTCACCTCGTAGTATCTCTTTGGAAAAAACCCTCTCTGGTCATTCTCAGTCGGTTATTTCTGTAGCCTATAGCCCCAATGGACAAACCTTGGCTAGTGGGAGTGCGGACGACACTATCAAACTATGGGATGTGACGACAGGAAACCTACTGCAAACTCTCTCTGGTCATTCTTACCGAGTAGCTTTCAGCCCTGATGGTCAAACTTTAGCTAGTATAAATAGGGAGATTACGGACGAAACTATCAAACTGTGGGATGTGAGGACGGGAAACCTACTGCAAACCCTCTCTGGTCATTCATACGGAGTTAGCTCTGTAGCCTTCAGCCCCGATGGTCAAACCTTGGCTAGTGGGAGTAGGGACAAGACTATCAAACTGTGGGATGTGAGGACAGGAAACATACTGCAAACTCTCTCTGGTCATTCTTACTGGGTCAATTCTGTAGCCTTCAGCCCCGATGGTCAAACCTTGGCTAGTAGTGGGAGTACGGACAACACTATCAAACTGTGGAATGTGAGGACGGGAAATCTACTGCAAACCCTCACTGCTCGTTCTTCAATGGTAGCCTTCAGCCCAGATGGTCAAACCTTAGCTAGTGGGAATGAGTATAACATCATCAAACTGTGGAATGTAACTACAGGAAAGCTACTGCAAACCATCACTGGTCATTCTGACGGGGTTTTTTCTGTGGCGTTCAGCCCAGATGGTCAAACCTTAGCTAGTGGGAGTAGGGACAAGACTATCAAACTGTGGGACGTTAGGACGGGAAAGCTACTGCAAACCATCACTGGTCATTCTGACTGGGTTTTTTCCCTAGCCTTCAGTCCTGATGGTCAAACCCTTGCTAGTGGAGGTCGTGACAAGACTATCAAGATTTGGCGGTTAAGGTGAATTATAAAATGTATTTAATTTAACTAAATCTTCCTTATATTCATCACTTGTACTAACATGACAAAAACAACATCCTAGAAAAAGCTATTGTACTTCTATACATTCAGCTAAGGATAGATAAAATCAAAAAAAGTATTTATAATGAGTGGAATACCACAAGTTAACATTAATCAATTACCTCCCGAAGTTCAAACTACTATCAATCTTATTTCCATAGGCAGTCCCTACCCTCACAGCAAAGATGGCATTGTGTTCAAAAACCTTGAGGGATTATTGCCACCACAAACGCGAGGATATTATAAAGAATACACAGTACCCACCCCAGGAGCAACAGACAGAGGTACTCGTCGCCTAGTTATTGGGCAAAATGGCGAAATTTACTATACTGCTGATCATTACATTACCTTTCAAGAAGTCATCTAATAGCTATAATAAGTGAGGAATATTATGAATAATTTTTTCAATGTTTTATCAACAGACATTAAAGAAAACATCCATCAAACAGTGGAACAAATGGCCGCAGAACCAGGAACAAAAGTCTTCTATCTGAATGGTAAAAAAATCAATAACAAACAAACTTTTTTAAAACAAGCTGCTGAAGCAATGGAATTTCCTGAATACTTCGGCAATAACTGGGATGCTTTTGATGAATGTATCACCGATTTAACATGGTGTCCGGCTCAAAGATATGTCATATTATATGATTATGCTGATATCTTTGCTCAAGCTGAACCGACGCAATACCAAATAGCATTAGATATTTTAAATTCAGCGCAGGAATACTGGGAAGATAATAATACTTCTTTCAAGTTTTTAACTATCAAAAAATAGGTAAATTCAATTTTGCACTATTTATCGTTTGTTGTGGTTGTCAGAATCAGGATAACCAGGATGTGAGGATGTACAGGATTGCAGTTTATAGATTGTCTGTAAATATTTAATGATGATAAATTTTAATTCAGACAAAAAATATATTTCCTATCATTCAAAGAAAACTATTTAGGAGTACCATATAAATAAAAATCATGTTGACTTGACCAATAACTTGGTGCTTCAATAGTTCCTGTTAATGACTCTAGTACATCCCAAGCATTACCTTCATTTTTTATATATTCTGATGTTTCCTCAAAAAGAGGATTATCTTTGTGCATTCCCGCAAATTTCATCCAAGGATGTTCTGTGTTCTGTTTGAGGTGGTTCGATTTCTAAAGTTACTATTTCTGGTTTTCGTGCTTGAAAAATTTGAATTAGATTATTTAATGCTTCTTCTTTAGTAGCACCTAAACTTTGGCATTCTGGTAAACTTAACAGTGTAGCTTTAACTGTGCCATCTTCTTGATTTTCTATCAGCACATCATAAGTTAACTTAGGCGCAATTGTGGAAAGAGAATTTTTAACAGATAAAATCATGATATTTTTACTCTTATAACTCTTGATTGATTATAACCTTGATCAAAATTTCTATATAATCTGATATTCTTGGCACAAAAACTGACCATATTAGAGGAACTTAACCAGACTAACCCTGACTAAAATATCCCCGACTTCTTAGAAGAGTTGGGGCGCTTTTAATTTTTACAAATTCAAAGTATAAAATATAGAGTATAAATTATTAATTAAGAATTATAGATTATAAATTATGGTCGTCTCCACAATCTATGTAAATCCTGTTACCGGAAATGATACTAATACTGGTTCTCGGCTAAGTCCTTTCAAAACCATTACTGGGGCTTTAAAGGCGACTCAATCACCAGCAATTATTCAGTTAGCACCGGGGACTTACAGCACTGCTAGTGGTGAGGTGTTTCCTCTGATTATTGGTGGAGGGATGTTGGTGGTGGGTAATGAAGCTAACAAAGGTCAGTTAATTGTGATTTCTGGGAGTGGTGAGTATCAAAGTCCTACCTTTGGTCTACAAAATATTACATTATTGCTGCTAAGTGATGCGAGTTTGTTGGGTGTGACGGTAAGTAATCCTATTTCTAAGGGTACGGGGATTTGGATTGAATCAACAAGTCCGACTTTAGCAAATAATACTTTTAGTAAATGTGGGAGAGAAGGGATATTTGCAACTGGTAACGCTAAACCTGCAATTTTGGATAATTTGTTTGTACAGAATGTGGCTAGTGGGTTGATGATGGCACGTTATAGCAAAGGGGAAGTGTTGCGGAATGCGTTTGAAAATAATCCGGTGGGGATAGCTGTTAGTGATTTTGCAGCCCCTCTGGTGGCTAATAATAAACTCACAAATAACCGAATTGCGATCGCACTGTCTCGTGATGCTAGTCCTGTATTACGACGCAATCTGATCAGCAAAAATATTCAAGGTGGTTTGTTGGTAAATGGTAATGCAAATCCTGACTTGGGCAAAGAACAAGACCCGGCTGATAATATTTTTAGAAATCAAGGTGAATTTGATGTCCAGAATTTATCTTCCCAAAAGTTAATTTCTGTGGGTAATCAGTTGAATCCCACTCAAGTGAAGGGGTTGGTAGAATTTATTGCGGCTACAGCCGACACTCCCAGTCAAGTGGGAATTAGTACCAGTTTTTCTGATTTGGATGGACATTGGGCTGCTGCTTTTGTTGAAGCTTTGGTGAATAGAGGTTTTATTAGTGGCTTTCCTGATGGTACTTTTCAACCATCCACACCCATTACTCGCGCTCAATATGCTGCCTTAATTACTAAGACTTTTCAACTCCCTGATAGTAAAAATTTAAATAAGTTTAAGGATGTGAGAACGGATTTTTGGGCTGCTGGTGCGATCGCAAATGCTGCTGATGGGGGTTTTTTGGGTGGTTTCCCTGATGGGACTTTTCGACCAGGACAAAATTTAACCAAGGTTCAAGCCATAGTATCTATTGTCAATGGGTTGAAATTTACTGGCAGTAATCCCAATGGTTTAACAGTTTACAAAGACCGGGCGCAAATTCCCAGTTATGCTACCAATGCAGTCACAATTGCCACACAAAAGCTGCTAATAGTCAATTATCCACAACTAGAACTTTTAGAACCATTACGAGAAATCACCCGTGCGGAAGTAGCCGCTTTAATTTATCAAGCATTGGTGGCTAAAGGTGAGATAGAAGCTATACCTTCTGCTTATATTGTTAAACCAGATACAGATATTCCCTCATTTTCTGATTTAGTGGGACATTGGGCAGAGCCTTTTATTCGAGCTTTAGTAAGCATGAATTTAACTCAAGGTTTTGCTGATGGTAGTTACCAGCCAGATAAACCCATGACTCGCGCCCAGTATGCGGCTTTTATTACGGCTGCTTTTAACCCAGTGTCCAAACGTCAAGCCACAGAATTTACTGATGTACCATCAAATTTTTGGGCTGCTAAGGCGATTCAACAGGCTGCTAATGGGGGTTTTGTGGGCGGTTTTAGCGATCGCACTTTTCGTCCTGATCAGAATGTACAACGCCTACAAGTCATAGTTTCTCTGGTCAACGGACTAGGACTACCAGCCGCCAGCACTGATTTATTAAATGTCTATAGTGATAGAAAGTCTATTCCTGAATATGCTCGCACAGCGATCGCTACTGCCACACAATATAAAATGATCATCAATTATCCAGACTCCAAATTACTTGCACCCACACGAGATGCCACACGCGGCGAAGTTGCAGCTATGATTTATCAGGCACTAGTTGCCCTTCAGCGTGTAAAACCCATTAATTAGGGAGTAGGGAGAAAATAAATTCTTCTGAACTCCTTAGTTTGGTTCTATTTCATACCAAAGTAATTTTGTCAATAGCGTAAGTTATACTATATTATTTTGCATATTAGCGATTGACAAGTAGAATAAAAAACACTGCCTATAAAATTTGCAGCTGGTGAACAAACATTCATGTAGCTAAAAAGACTTAGGCTAGATGCGATGGGTGACACATTTATACCTATTGCTTGGAACTAAAAGCCCCATGCTAACAACACCCCCAGATACCTCCGCCGAATTGGCCGTCAACTTATTAGTCCACTATAGTTTTGACCTCAATGGGTACAGTGCCAGTGAGTTAATTAACCGTTGGCGATATGATTACCCAATGAATTGGCTACATCTAGCAGTTATTGAAGCACTGTATCAAGGACGCTATAAAGCGATATCAGTACAACAAATATTAAACTTTTGGCTACGGCGAGGTGAGGTAATTTATCATTTCAACATGGAATTTGAACGCCTAATTTGCAGTAAGTTTCCAGCTAATTTAAGCAAAGTATCTCCGCCTGTTTTACCACCAATACCGCAAGCGCAGCCAATTGAGCAGCCAAAAAACTCTCAATTACTACCTGCACAAGGGGGTAATTATTACCGAGAAAGTCATACTGCATCCCGAACAATAGCCAATGGAGAACCGGAAAGCCGTGTTTTAACATCTCCTTCATTTAAAGTGGCAGCAGATGTTAGCAAGCGACAGTTAGCTGCAACAGTTAGTCAAAAGCTGATTGCTCAAAAAAGCCTGATTCCAGCGCCAATGCCAAAACTGCTGCCAGGAAATGCTAATAATCCGCCAATTGGTCAGTTTACTCCCCAAAGAAGCGATCGCATTGAGTCATTCACATCCAAACTCAAAGCGATGACTGGTGAAGAAGCGGAATTTGCCGTGTGATTGGAGATAAGCCCAATTTTAGATTTAATTTAACGGTTCCATCATGGCTCTCAAACCCCTGCTATTAAGGATTTGAACCATTTCTCTGGCGTTATCTAGAGTGCTAAAAACTCCTACTTGCATGACTGTGCGACCTTGTGAGACTTTAGCAAAAGCATCAGGAGCAACAGAAAGCACTGTTTCCCGTTGTTGATTGTTGGTGACTGGGACTACCACACGATAACGTGAACCCTGACGAGTGGTTGTATAAGGTTTGGATGCTAGGACTACACTAGAATTGCTATCAGTTCTAGGCGTGGAAATGGATGCTTGAGGAGCAATAAATTCAATTACTCCTGATTCCATCACTTCTGATTCAGTTACACCCTGTTTAATGACTCTGGGTTCAACTCGCACATAATTTAATTGCGGTGTATTGGTTTGAGAATTAGTTTTGGGGACAGAATTTTGTAGATTAGTTGGGGCTACTTTAGGGAGAAGATTATTTTCAGGAGGGGTGCTTCGACTGGATAAAATCACCGTAGACTGATTGAAAGCTCTAGGTATATTAGGTTCTGCAAAAACTATTTCTCCTCCTGTGGGTATTTGCTGTGCAGAGACAGAATTAGTTGCAGAATTTCTAACAGAATTTCTCACAATGGTGGTTCTTGAAGCGTTAATATTTACATTGCCGATAATACGATTTTTAGATAGGTTGTTTCCCCCAGCAAAAATTACCTGCTTGGCAGCTTTGGCATTAATATCATAGCGGGCATTATTCCAAAATTGGTTGCCACCAGACTCGCTAGAATTGCCTAAATCTGGTATAGCTTGGGCAATAATCACCAAACCATCTTCTTTGCTGCTTTGAATGACATTATTTCGTAAAATCGGGCTTGTATTTGCTTGAACGATAATTCCTGATCTGTTATTGGAAATTTGATTACCAACAATTATGGGAGCAGCATTTTGAGCGACGTTAATCGCAAAACCCGTATTTTGAAAGACATTTTCCCGAATTTCGGCACGAGAATCACCAGAAACGGTAATACCATTGGCACCATTTTGATAAAAATAATTTTTGCTAATTGTGGGAGTAGCATTACCAGTGGTAGAAATGCCATCTTGGGTATTGCCAGTAAATGTATTTTCCTGAATCACGAGATTAGCCGATTCAATCCATAAACCATAACCACGGCTGTTGGTATTGGTGACTGTGACTCCGCTTAAACTGGCTTGATTCGCACCGACAATAGCAACGTTTTGACGGCCAAAGCTGCGACTGAGGTATTCACCACCACCGTTAATTTTGACGGTTCTGCCTTGGTTGCGAATATCTCCTTGAATAGCTACATTCTGTTTGAGGATGATGGGGAATACTTCCCCTGTTTTGGGACTATATGTACCGGGAGCAAGGATAATCAGAGTATTTGGTTGTGCTAGTTGTAAGGCTTTGGTAATTGTCTTGAAGGGAGCGATTTCACTACCGTTACTTTCTTGGTCATTACCGATACTTGGGTTGACAAAGAGGATGTTAACCTGAGAAATTGTTTTCTCACTCTGGACTATTTTTGTTGATGTTGTGGGAATTTGAGCGATCGCACTGCTAATGTTGGTACTTAGTAAGGCTGGAATTACTACCACCAAACCCAAGGTCAAACCTACAATTGGGGAAGGTGTAGCAGAAAGTCTGTTAAATTCTGAGAAAATGAGTTTTTGAGACATCATCTCTGCTTTACGGCTAGAAATAAAATTAAGAAGAGGCATAAACTATATACAACTCCGGTAGCACACCCATCAGTAATTTTCTCAGACTGTCAGACTGAATATTTCGATCATATTATCCGTAAAGTTGACCAAGTGGCTATTTTTCCTACAAATAAATTAGTAAATTTTAACTCTAGCAATCCTCAATGCAGCGTAAGTAAACTCAATGCCCAATGCCTAATTTCCAAACAACATAAGTAAAATAACAAATTAAATCGGATTACTATATGTCAATTTTAATTAAACTCAGAATGGGGTTGTTGTAATGGTTACAGCCCATCATCAAGGACAAGAAACACAACAAGTGGTATACCGTATTCTGGATGCTAATTTAGACCGCGCTCGCGAAGGGTTGCGTATTATTGAAGAATGGTGTCGTTTTGGGTTAAATGATGCCTCGTTAGCTGAAGCTTGTAAGCACTTACGTCAAGAGGTAGGTCGGTGGCATACGGCACAAATGAGGGCAGCACGAGATACACCTGGTGATCCTGGTACGGATTTAACTCATCCTCAAGAGGAACAACGGGCTGATATCACATCTTTACTGCAAGCTAATTTTTGTCGTGTCCAAGAAGCACTGAGGGTTTTGGAGGAATATGGCAAATTGTATGACCCAAATATGGGGAGTGCTTTTAAGCAGATGCGTTATCAGGTTTATACTCTAGAAAGCACTTTGATGGGTTATCAACGTCATCAATTACTGGGGCGATCGCGTCTATATTTGGTAACATCGCCAGTAGATCATTTGCTGGAAACTGTGGAAGCGGCTCTCAAAGGTGGATTAACGCTGCTACAGTATCGTGAAAAGACATCTGATGATCTGATTCGTCTGGAAAGAGCCAGGAAACTCCAGCAATTATGTCAGGATTATGGTGCTTTGTTTATCATCAATGATAGGGTAGATTTGGCGCTGGCTGTGGGTGCGGATGGAGTGCATTTAGGACAGCAAGATATGCCGATCGCCGTTGCTAGGCAATTATTGGGTTCACAACGGTTAATCGGGCGCTCTACCACAAATCCCCAAGAAATGCAAGGGGCAATTGCAGAAGGTGCAGATTATATTGGTGTCGGTCCAGTCTATGAAACACCAACTAAAGCAGGTAAAGCCGCAGCAGGGTTGGAATATGTCAAGTATGCAGCCAAAAATTGTCCCATCCCTTGGTTTGCGATTGGGGGAATTGATGCCAGTAATATTAATGATGTGATTGATGCCGGAAGTCAAAGAGTGGCTGTAGTGCGATCGCTCATGCAAGCTGAACAACCTACTTTAGTCACACAATATTTTATTTCTCAGCTTTATCGGAAATAGGTGACAGGTGACAGAAAGCTGGGGACTACGACCAAAAGTTTTTGAATTGTGAATTTTGAATAGATTGATTATGAATTCTCAAATTAGTTTGCAAGTCAATGGGGAAAATCAGAGTTGTGTACCCCAAACCCCTTTACCTGAATTACTTCAGCAGTTGGGTTTTAATCCCCGTTTGGTAGCAGTGGAATATAATGGTGAAATTTTACACCGTCAATTTTGGTCAGAAACTAAAATCGAAAATGGCGATCGCTTGGAAGTAGTCACTATTGTCGGCGGAGGATAATTTTCTGTATATATTTAGACATACCAGTTATGTAGTTATTGAGGTACAGAATCTAAATTGAAACCTAGACAACAATAAAGTTTTACTCCTGACACCTGACACCTGACTCCTGCTGTAAGTTCTAAAATAAAAAAGAAACGCAATCATTTATAACATTCATCAAAATCAATGGGAATATTCGGATTAGGTAAAAAACTGGCTATGATTTCACCTGAACAAGCCTTACCAGGACGCACAGACAAAATGCCCGTACCGGCAAAACACTACGTTAACAGCAATCCTCTCCAACCGCCTTTTCCTGAAGCAATGGAAACAGCAATGTTTGGTTTAGGCTGTTTTTGGGGTGCAGAACGTAAATTCTGGCAACAACCAGGAGTTTACAGCACTGCGGTTGGTTATGCTGCTGGTTACACACCCAACCCAAACTACAGAGAAGTATGCACAGGTTTAACAGGTCATAATGAAGTAGTGCTTGTGGTTTTTGACCCCACTTTAATTACTTATTCCCAACTGCTAAAAGTCTTCTGGGAAAGTCATAATCCCACCCAAGGTATGCGTCAAGGTAATGACAGTGGTACTCAATACCGTTCAGGTATTTACGTTTATTCCCAAACTCAAAAGCAATTAGCACAAGCATCACAGGAAGCTTATCAACAAGCACTTAATAGTGCTGGTTATGGCAAAATTACCACAGAAATTTTAGAAGCACCTGAATTTTACTATGCTGAAGACTACCATCAGCAATATTTAGCCAAAAATCCTGGTGGATATTGTGGCTTAGGTGGTACTAATGTGGCTTGTCCCGTAGGAGTTTCCGTTAACAGTTAACAGTAGGAAAAGGCAAGAGGCAATAGGCAATAAATAGGTTATTTTCTCCGTCTACCCACACTTCTATTACCTAATTATTTGCCTTTGAGCCTTTTGCCTTCTATTTGTAGCTCATATTCTTTTTCTAAAAAATGCTCATGATTGTAATGATCCCTGCACTAGTCAAAACAATTAAAAAACCCATGACTATAGATTGACTCAAACTATTTGGTAATTTTGTATTATTCATTTCTCAGTAAAATCCTTATTATTTTAAAGCTTAGGTTAAGATTAACAGGATTTGTATAAAGGAATATCTAAAGTCTAGGCAAAATCAAGTAAAAATTAAAATTGCTTAAAAGAACTTAGCATATTCTTCATTTTTCTTTATAAATTTATAGCCGTATTAATACAATTTGATTTTTATAATTCCTGATACTTGTATTTATGCGTATTTAATTAGGATTGTGCCTACGTATTATCTAACAGTTAATTTTTAAATCCGATTCCATGCAGCTTTAATTCAAACTTTATATTGATATCCGTACATAATCAATACCCTATTATCGACAGGGATAGGTGTCTTTATAGGGTAAGATAAAGCTTAATTAAGGTAAAAATATCTATTTCTAGGGAATCATCATGACAGTTTCCACAGCTTTTGACTTGGATCGCTTAAATCAGCAATTTGAAACCGCTACGCCCAAAGAAATCCTAGCATGGTCTATCGAGAACATCCCCACAGGACTGGTACAAACCAGCGCCTTTAACGTCGATGACTTGGTAATTACTCATATTCTCTATACTGAACTCAAGCATCCAGTCCCTGTAATCTTTCTCGATACCTTATATCACTTTCCCCAAACCTTAGAACTTGTTGCTAAAGCTAAAGAAATCTATAACCTAGATTTGCAAACTTATAAAACTCCAGATGTAGAATCCCGCGAAGCCTTTGCTGCTAAGTTTGGTGAAGCACTTTGGGATAAAGATATTACAGAATTCCACCAAATTACAAAAATTGAACCACTGCTACGGGGTCTAAAGGAACTCAACACCACAGCGTGGATTACAGGCCGTCGCCGTGACCAAGCTGTTACTCGTGCAAATATGCCTATATTTGAATTGGATAATTTGGGAAGATTAAAAGTAAATCCCATTGCAGCTTGGACACGCAAAGATAGCTGGGCTTATGTAGCTGAACATGGAGTAATTTACAATCCTCTCCATGACCAAGGTTATCCTAGCATTGGCGATGAACCCATTACCACCAAAGTAGCTGATGGTGAAGACGAACGCGCTGGACGCTGGAGAGGAACTGCTAAAACTGAGTGTGGAATTCACATTTAGTCAGTTCTCAGAGTAGGGTGTGTTAGCGACAGCGTAACGCACCTTAATTTATATATTTTATCTGAATCAGGATTTTCAGGATGTGATTTAATTGTTATTACAACCTACTAAAAATTATAAAACCATTGCTATTTTGACATTAATTTTTTTCGTTCAGCTAGTCTATCTTCGCTATTAATTTGCAACAAATTAACGCGAAGTTTTATAATACTCACAGGTTATTACTCAAATACGATAAATTACCAGCTTTAATCATGACAATTAAGTGTTCAATACGTTCATACTCATCGAGTTCTTTTGACTCTGTGGGTGTGAGTGTACCTGCTTGACTGCGTGCGAGTAAGGTACTTAATCTATCTTGCATTTCTGGTGTGGGTTTAAATTCTGCTATTTGTTGTGGGGTGGGGTTACTAGCAAGAAAATTAAGAATATACTTGTAAATAGTTGTTGGTATAAGGGGTTGTTGAAGACTCAAAGCAAGTAGTTCTGGTAAAGAATCTATTCCTATTTGTGCTATTTGTTGAGATAATTCTTCTGATATGTCTAGGGTAATTTTGGGCATAGTGTATTTTTCCAAAATCTGTTATTTTATTATTGTCTGAATTAGGATTTACAGGATATTTATTTTATCTGTGATGTACTAATATTTTAAGTTGTCTGAATCAGGATGTCCAGGATTTTAGGATTTACAGGATTAAATTACCCATAGAGGATATCTTTGTAACCTCTTACCTTCGTATCCTTCGCTTCTTCGTGGTTCAATAAAAAAGATAGAATATATCTGAATCAGGATGTCCAGAATTTGAGGATTTTCAGGATGTGATTGGATGATTTATGATAGGAAATTGGGATTTTTAGGATGTTGTTGAATGATGGGTTTTCAATGATTATCAACTATCTATAAATTACCATCCTGTTCATCCTTAAATCCTGGTTATCTCTACACAAAAGACTATTAGGAGTTTTATTCAAATCTTGATGTTTTGCTTTATAAGTAACACCAAAACCCTCAACACCAATTTCTGCTTCTATGACATATTGGGGAAGTTGTTGTAAAGGCTTTCCTGGTTGTAATATAGAAAGATGTATGCTTAAATATATCCGTAATTGTAATATATCTAACTAATTAAAAATCCCAGTCCCTTCCCAACTAAAAACCACCGTCTTCAAACAATCGAACGCAGATAAACGCAGATAAACACAGATAAGGATTTAAACATCTTCTCTCTGTGTCTGGAGTAATTCTTTAATAAAAACTCAGATTCATTAACATGATAAAAATACTTCATCTTTCAGATATCCATATAGGAAGCGGTTTCTCCCACGGACGTATCAATCCGGTGACGGGTTTGAATACGCGATTGGAAGATTTTGTTAATACTTTATCTTTGTGTATTGACCGAGCTTTAACAGATAATGTGGATATGGTGATATTTGGTGGTGATGCTTTTCCTGATTCTACACCACCACCTTATGTGCAAGAGGCTTTTGCTAGTCAATTTCGCCGTTTGGTAGATGCTGATATTCCTACAGTTTTGTTAGTTGGTAATCATGACTTACATTCTCAAGGTGTGGGAGGTGCAAGTTTAAATATTTACCGGACTTTGGGTGTACCGGGGTTTGTGGTCGGTGATAAGTTGACAACTCACCACATCCAAACCCGTAGCGGCATGGTGCAAGTAATTACACTACCTTGGTTGACTCGTTCTGCGTTGATGACTCGCAAGGAAACGGCGGGTTTATCTATGGCTGATGTGAATCAAATGTTGACGGAAAAGTTACAAGTAGTTTTAGAAGGGGAAATCCGCAAACTTGACCCGGATGTACCTACGGTGCTGTTGGCGCATTTGATGGCTGATAATGCAACTTTGGGTGCGGAACGTTTGTTGGCGGTGGGGAAGGGTTTTACTCTACCTCTATCTTTGCTGACACGCCCTTGTTTTGATTATGTGGCTTTGGGTCATGTGCATCGACACCAGAATTTAAATAAATCGAATGACCCGCCGGTGATTTATCCGGGTAGTATTGAACGGGTGGATTTTAGTGAAGAGAAGGAAGATAAGGGTTATGTGATGGTGGAATTGGAAAGGGGAAGTGTAGAGTGGGAATTTTGCTCCTTACCTGTTCGGACTTTTCGTACAATTGAGGTAGATTTATCTAAGAGTGATGATCCTCAAGCAGTATTATTTAAGGCGATCGCCAAACATGATTTGCAAGATACCGTAGTTAGACTGATTTACAAACTGCGATCGGAACAGTTAAGTTTAATTGATAATTCCTCTATTCATAGTGCTTTAAGTGGAGCGCATACATATACTATTCAACCAGAATTAGTTAGTCAGTTGGCTAAACCCCGCATTCCAGAATTAAGCGCCAGCAGCAGTATTGACCCGATGGAAGCGTTAAAAACCTATTTAAATAATCGGGAAGACTTAAAAGACCTTGCCACATCTATGTTAGAAGCAGCACAAAGTTTATTAGATGATGATGAGGAAATTTGGTCAATATAGCAAGCCAGAGCTAAAAATTAATAAAGTACAGTATAAAAACTTATCCAGGTTATTTACTAAGAGGATATTTGCACAATCCATACCAATCTTACAGCAGTTTGCGAGCTAAATCACTCTTCTCAATGTCCACACACAAATGTTAATCAGTTCCCTCACACTTACCCAATCAGAATTGCAGTCTGCCATTGTTGGTGATCCCCTAATGGTGAAACCAGAGACAATGGTGATTGATGCGATTACCCAGATGAGTGGTGTACGGGTAATTTGTAATACGGCTAAAACAATAGATGGACTACTGGATGATTTCCATCTAGATATAAGATCAAGCTGTGTGCTGGTGGTTGAAGATGGAAAATTGCTAGGTATTTTCACAGAAACCGATGTAGTGCGTCTGATTTCCGAGCCGCGTTCCTTGGCGAATTTGGCGATTCAAGATGTGATGACCTATCCAGTTATCACCCTGTACGAGTCAGCTTTTAGCGATTTATTTTCTGCAATTAATCTCCTTGATCAGCATCACATTCGCCATATACCCATTCTGAATGAGCAAGATTGTGTAATTGGGTTGGTGACTGATGAAAGTCTACGGCAAGCCTCTCGTTCTATAGACCTGTTGCGGTTGCGGGTGGTATCTGAGGTGATGACAAATCAAGTAATTTGTGCAGCACCAGATAGTTCTATGCAGGTGATAGCCAAACTGATGTCAAGCAATCACATTGGTTATGTGATGATTGTACAGAGCCATGGTAGCGAAGCTGAACCACTGCAAATTCCTGTGGGAATTATCACCCAGCGAGATATTATCCAGTTTCAGGCGTTGGGTTTGAATTTAGAAACCTGTGCAGCAGAAGCGGTAATGAGTAAGCCGATTTTCTCTGTTAAACCTGATGATTCTCTGTTGGTGGTGCAGCAGATGATGAAACAACGGTTGATAGGTCGGTTGGCGGTGACGAATGAGCAAGGTAATTTATTGGGAATAGTCACCCAAACGAGTCTACTACAGGCACTCAATCCATTAGAACTCTACAAATTGGTAGAGGTACTCGAAAAGAAAGTATTGCAGTTAGAAGCAAAGAAAACGATTCTCCTGGAAACTCGCACTGTTGAATTAGAACAAGAAGTAGAAGCGCGAAAAATTGCCCTTCAGACTAAAGGAGAGCAAGAAAAATTAGTAGCAGTAATTTCTACCCAAATTCGCTCATCCTTGAGTTTGCAAACGATTTTAGACACGACAGTGAAAGAGATACACCGATTGTTTAATTGCGATCGCGTTACTATTTGGCAATTAGAAGCCAATGGGACAGTAATGACTGTGGCTGAGTCCACAAACTCCGATCTGTCTCTGCTAGGAAAACAAATTCAAGACCAATGTTTTCAGCAACAGCTAGTTGAGATGTATAGTCAAGGAAAAATTCGCGTTGTGTCAGATATCTACACAACTGAAATGTCAGACTGTCACCGCGATATGTTAATTCGCCTCCAGATCCGTGCCAAGATTTTGATGCCGCTTATGTGTGGTGATGAACTGTGGGGCTTTATGAACGTCGCTGAAGGCCAGCACCCTCGTCAATGGCAAGAGTCAGAAATTGAACTATTGCAACTATTAACAATACAACTGGCGATCGCCCTTCAGCAAGCTACCACCCACCAAAAATTACAGGAAGAACTAAGAGAACGCCAACGGGCTGAATCAACACTGCAAAAATTGGTAACAGGTACTGCCACAGTCACAGGAGATGACTTTTTTCCAGCATTGGTGCGACATATTGCCGAAGCCTTGGATGTCAGCTATGCGATCGTTACCGAACTAGTGGGTAATAAACTTTATACCCTGGGTTTCTGGGCTCATGGATCTTTGCAACCATCAGTTTCCTACTATGCGGCTCATACTCCTTGCGAATATGCCCTCAGAGATGGGCAATTTTCCTGCAAAAGCGGAGTACAAGAAGTCTTTGCTAATGATTTTGATTTGGTGACGATGCAGGCAGATAGTTATTTGGGCATTGCCTTAAAAGACGATCTAGGTAAAGCAATTGGCAACCTTTGCATTCTAGATGTACAGCCTTTACATAATTCTCAACTCAACGAAGCCAGGGATATCCTCCAAGTATTTGCAGCACGAGCAGCAGCAGAATTACAACGCAAAGTAGCCAAAGATGCCTTAATTCGTTTGAATCAGGACTTGGAACTGAGGGTAGAACAGCGGACAATCAAACTACAAACCAGAGAAGCGCAACTGCGCGATTTATTTGATAATGCCACCGATTTGATTCAAAGTATTTCCCTCAATGGTCGAATTTTATTTGTTAATAAGTCATGGAAAGAAACCTTGGGATACGATGATACCGACTTAGAGCAGTTGTCCATTTTTCAAGTTATCCATCCCGATGAACTTGTACACTGCCAAACATTAATGGCAAGTTTATTTGCTGGTAATCCATCTGTGGGCATGGAAACCAGATTTTTGACCAAAGATGGCCGCGAAATTATCGTTGAAGGCAATGTCAATTGTCAGTTTGCAAATGGAAAACCGATGGCAACACGGGGTGTTTTTCGGGATATTACCCAGCGTAAACAAGCTGAACTTGCCCTACAAGAAGCACAACAATTTCTCTACACTGTACTTGATACATTTCCCCTATTTATATTTTGGAAAAATCGAGAATCAGTTTATTTAGGCTGTAACCAAAGCTTTGCCATTCAAGGGGGTTTTAATTCCCCTGCTGAAGTTATCGGTAAGACAGACTATGATTTTCCTTGGGGAAGTAGCGAAGCCGATCTCTACCGATCCGATGATCGTCAGGTTATGGACTCCGGCATAGCTAAACTCGGCATTATTGAAACTCAGCATCAGGCTAATGGAACAACAATCTGGTTAGAAACCAGTAAATTACCCTTACGTAATCTGAAGGGGGAAGTAATTGGGATTTTGGGAACTTATCAAGACATTACCGAACGTAAACAAGCTGAAATTGCCCTCCAAAATAGTGAAATTCGCTTCCGTCGGATATTTGATTCCAGTGTAGTTGGCATGATCTTTGCCGATTTTCAGGGATGCATTATTGATACCAATGATCGCTTCCTAGAGATGGTTGGTTATACCAGGGATGATCTAGATGCTGGGGTAATTGATTGGCTAAATATGACCCCACCAGAATATATCTCTGCTGATTTGGCTGCTATGGAACATCTCATGCAACATGGTGCAATTGATCCCTGGGAAAAGGAATACTACCGCAAGGATGGCAGCCGGATTCCTGTGCTGATTGGAGCGGCAATTCTCGCCAACTCAGAGGAGCAAACCATTTGCGTAATAGTTGATATTAGTGAACAGAAAGCTGCACTTCAGGAACGGCAACAAGCCGAGATTCAACTGCAACAGCAGACAAGAAATCAACAGTTATTGTTGGATATTACCCAAAAAATTCGCCAATCCCTAGATATAGAAGTAATTCTCAATACGGCTGTTAATGATTCAAGGGAACTATTAGCAGTAGATCGGGTGGCAATTTACCGCTTCCAACCCGATTGGAGTGGTGAATTTATCAATGAGGCTGTAATTGATCCTTGGGTAAAACTTGTTGGATCTGATGTTAACCAGATTTGGGAAGATACCTATCTCCAAGAAACTCAAGGCGGCCGCTTCCAAAATCATGAAACCATGATAGTTACTGATATTTATCAAGCTGGGTTACAGCCTTGTCATATTGAACTTTTGCAGCAGTTTCAAGCCAGATCCTATACCATTACACCCATTTTTGTGGGTGGATCACTTTGGGGTTTGTTAGGAATGTACCACAATGATCAGCCTTATGACTGGACAAAATGGGAAATAGAATTATTGGAACAAATTTCTATACAATTAGGCATTGCTATTTATCAAGCTAATTTATATAAACAAGCTGAATTAGAATTAATCACCCGCAAAAAAGCCGAAGCTATAATTATCAATCAGTTACAAAAACAGCAAACTATAGGAAAAATTGTCCAAAAAGTTCGAGAATCGCTTAATATTGCTGAAATTCTGGCAACAGTAACTGGGGAAATTAGAGAGTTGTTTAACTGCGATCGCGTGATCGTTTTCCGGCTGTTTGCTGACAACAGAAGTGAAATTGTGGAAGAAGCCGTATCTAGTGAGTTTCCTTCCCTGAAAAACTGTCAGTGGCATGATGAAGTTTGGTCTCAGGAAATTCTCGATTGCTATTGGCAAGGTAAACCCCGCATTGTCCCTGATGTCATGAATGATATCTGGACAGACTGCCTGACGGAATATTGCATCACAGGGCAAATCCAGTCCAAAATCGTCGCCCCAATTTTGCAAGAGATGCGAGATGGGGAAAATGATCGCTGGGTTGCTCCCTGGCAAACTAACAGACTCTGGGGGATTTTAGTCGTTCATAGTTGCTCAGAAAAACGAGTCTGGAAAGACTCTGAAGCCCTACTCCTCCAACAAATTGCCAACCAATTAGCGATCGCTATTCAGCAAGCAAATCTTTTTGAGCAATTACAGCAAGAACTCACAGAAAGGCAGCAAACAGAAATAAAGCTAACTCACAGTAATCAACAACTGGCTATTTCCAACCAAGAACTCGTCCGCGCTACCCGCCTCAAAGATGAATTCCTCGCCAACATGAGTCACGAACTCCGCACCCCCTTAAACGCCATTTTAGGCATGACTGAAGTGCTGCAAGAGAAAGTTTTTGGTAGCATCAACGAACGCCAACTTAAAGCCTTAAAAACTATTGAAAACAGTGGTAATCACCTGCTGGAATTGATCAATGACATCCTGGATTTAGCCAAGATTGAAGCCGGACAAATTGAACTCGACTATACTTCAATTTCTGTATCTCATCTGTGCCAATCCAGTTTGTCATTCATCAAACAGCAAGCACTGAAAAAACGCATCCAGCTAAATATTACACTGCCACAAAACCTACCTGACCTGCTTGTAGATGAACGACGGATTCGTCAGGTACTAATTAACTTGCTTAACAATGGGGTCAAATTCACTCCACAGGGAGGACGTATTACCTTAGAAGTTACCCAAGTTCCCCCCAATATGGACATCGCTGATTTCCCCACGCAGCACTTCCTGCGAATTGCCGTGATTGATACCGGTATTGGCATCTCTCCAGAGAATATCAATAAACTATTTCATCCCTTTATCCAAATTGATAGTGCTTTAAATCGTCAGTATGCGGGTACAGGCTTGGGATTAGCATTAGTGAAACAAATTGTTGAACTCCATGGCGGACAGGTGGGAGTAACCAGTGAACTGGGTGTGGGTAGTTGCTTTATGGTTGATTTACCCTGTAGCCCTTTGTTATCTGAAATCCCCGTAGATGATCAATCAAACTCTGCTCTAGCGTTGGATTCCCCATCTATTCAAGAAGTAGCAAGCCCAGCCCCCTTGATTTTGTTAGCAGAAGATAACGAAGCCAATATTAGTACCTTTTTTAGCTACCTGGAAGCTAAGGGCTATCAAATTATCTTGGCAATGGATGGTCAAGAAGCCGTCAACCTGGCTAAAACTCACCAACCTGATTTGATTTTAATGGATATCCAAATGCCAAAAATGGATGGCATAGAGGCTATAAAGCAAATTCGCCTTGATGCTAAATTGATGAATATACCGATTATCGCACTGACTGCTCTAGCAATGACAGGCGATCGCGAAGTATGCTTAGAAGCAGGAGCAAATGATTATTTAACTAAACCAGTTATGCTTAAGCAATTGGTTGCTACCATTCAACAGCTTTTAACCAAAAGTCAGGAGTTGAAAGGCAGGAGGCAGGAGGCCGATTAGAGGGGGACTTAAACCTAAATTGGCGAGTCAAAAAGGCTTTCTTCTTAATTCAAAATTTTCCCTTCTGCCTCCTGCCCTCTGCCTTCTGCCACGCCCGAAGGGCATTAAACTTGAGAGGTCAATATATTATTCCATAGCTCTGGTTTTGATTTAATGTTTAACTTAAGTAGAAAAACATTTGTCAGGTGGACTCTCTATGTCCTTATACCCTCAGATTAAGAAATTTTTTCTTGGTAAATCCTTACCAACTAGCGCCCATAGTGAAGAGCGATTGAGTAATGCTGCTGCTTTAGCGGTTCTTTCTTCTGATGCTCTTTCCTCCGTTGCGTATGCGACTGAGGAGATTTTGCTGGTTTTAGTAGCAGCAGGAAGCGGTGCGCTTGGTTTGTCTCTACCTATCGCTATAGCAATTATTTTCCTACTGGGAATAGTTGTGCTGTCCTATCGTCAAACCATTCGCGCTTATCCTCAAGGTGGTGGTTCTTACATTGTCGCTAGAGAAAATCTGGGTCTGTATCCAGGTTTGGTGGCTGGTGGTTCGTTGATGATTGACTATATTTTGACTGTAACTGTCAGTATATCTGCTGGTACAGCCGCTTTGACATCAGCGATGCCTGTACTGCAATCTCATACAGTTCTTCTGTGTTTGATTTTCATCTTTTTGTTAATGCTGGCAAATCTCAGGGGTGTGAAGGAATCAGGTCAAATCTTCATGATTCCTACTTTTGCCTTTATTGGTAGTATTTTCTTGTTGATTGGTATTGGTTTGTTTAAATATAGCACTGGGCAAGTTATTACAGAATACCCCTCTCTTCCTGTTACTCAAGGATTGAGTTTGTTTTTCATTTTACGAGCCTTTTCTGCTGGATGTACAGCACTGACGGGAGTAGAAGCAATATCTGATGGGGTGTTAGCTTTTAAACCTCCAGAATGGAAAAATGCTCGCCTAACTTTGTTATATTTAGGGGTAATTTTGGGACTGATGTTTGTAGGTATCAGTTACTTGGCAAACATTTATCATATTGTTCCTGAAGAGGGACAAACGGTGGTTTCTCTGTTAGGTAGAGTAATTTTAGGGACTGGGCCATTTTACTATTTTGTGCAAATAGTGACTTTGTTGGTTTTGCTGTTAGCTGCTAATACCAGCTATGCAGATTTTCCTAGACTTTGTTACTTTTTGGCACGAGATGGATTTTTACCTCGCCAGTTGTCTCTCTTGGGCGATCGCTTGGTTTACTCTAATGGTATTGTTCTCCTCAGTGTCTGTGCGGGGATTTTAGTAATTATCTTTAAAGGACAAGTTAACGCAGTTATTCCTCTCTATGCAGTTGGTGTATTTACTTCCTTTACCCTTTCCCAAGCAGGAATGGTACGCCACTGGTTTAATGAACAGACTGGAAGTTGGCGTGCAGGTGCGCTGATGAATGGTTTGGGGGCGATCGCCACTTTTGTGGTGCTGATAGTAATTATTTCTACTAAATTTTTATTAGGCGCTTGGTTAGTGGTAGTAGCAATTCCCTTGGTAGTAAGTCTTTTTGCCGCCATTCATCGTCACTATCAATATGTAGCCCAACGTCTCAGTATTCAGGGGATAACACCACGAAGTTACATCCCTAGACAAAAACCTGAAGTTATCACTCATCCTGCTGTCGTTGTAGTCGGACAACTGAATAGAGGAACAGTAGAAGCTTTAGAATATGCTCGCACAATTGCTGATGAAATTGTAGCTGTTCACGTAGATATGGGTACAACAGACCGAGAGAAACTGCAAGAAAAATGGCGACATCTCGAATCCGATATTCCTTTGGAAATTATTGACTCTCCTTATCGTTCTGTCATTGAACCAATTGTTAATTTTGTTAGTCAATTTGAAGACCATCATCCAGATGTGTTCACAACTATCATCATTCCTGCTTTTGTTACACGCAATTGGTGGGATGGAATTCTACATAACCAAACAACTCTATTTTTAAAGAATGCTTTACGAGCTAAAAAAAGTCGAGTTATAACTACTGTCAGATATTATTTGTAAAGTAAGTTGTAGGGGGTAATAATTTATAGGACTTAAGTATTGATAAAATCTATCAAATATAGATTATGAATTTTATCTCTTGTAGGGTGCGTCAGACCCGATAATTGAGCATCTAACAGATTGTCTCTATCTGACGCACCGCACTAATATACTATTCCAAAAGCCTGAAACTAGGCAATTTTGTTCATACATATCATCTGAAGTTTGTACAGTGCGTAAGTCTTAATTTATTTAATTAGTTGAGGAGTGTCTTATGTCGAGGTTAATTTCAGCAACATTAATTGCTACTGCCTTATTACTAACACCAACTAACAATTCTCCTGTCACATTAGCTCAAACCTGTGCTTCTCATTGTGGTGTGCGTCCACTTCAGTTTAAACCTGGGCAATATATTCGTTTGCAGATTGTAAACCGTACACCTAGAATATTGAAATTGGAGAAATTCCCAGAAATGCGCCGTATTTCTCTAGAACCAGGAAAGGAATATATTGTAGATCAACAAAACGGTACAGAACCAAATCTGTCTCTTCTGTTTTGGGATGATACAGGTAGGTCTTTACAAGCTAATGTTTCTAAACCTAATCTTGCTACACTGCGTTTAGAACTGCGACCTAGTAATAAATTTCCAGGCGATCGCTCTCTTTATATTCTCAATGATGGTCAGATAAATGTGTTTTAAAACATTTAGACATTAGACACCCTACGTATCTTGTCAGAAATCAAACTGGATTCCTATATAAAACATAAAATTTAGTTAACACTAGCACTAAAGGAAATACAGACATAGTAAATTAATACAGTATTTTTATACACACCAAAATATTGTATGCGATTTATCATAGCGTTTTTGCTCTTTTTTCTGCTTATTGGCCAGCAACCAACCTATGCGGACTATCCCATCACAGGAAATTTCACCTCTAATGGCTGCGAAGCTTACACCAGTAGCAGAACCAAAAGTGAGCCTGTATCACTTCCATCAGGACAGATTTACTCAGCCGTTGGTTTGAATATTAAAGACGGAGATTATGTATCTATTAAAGTCGAAGGGCGAAATAAATGGGTTAATAAAAACTGTGGTCAATTGAGTTTAGCCAGTGCAGACATTACTAATAATGCCACCAACAATAATACTAATACTAGCAATCAACCTGTAACTGCTCCAGGTTGTCCACCTAAAGGCTGTGCTGAAAAATATTTATTAGCACTCTCTTGGCAATCAGCTTTTTGTGAAACCCATCCAACCAAAAAAGAATGTCTTGCTCAAACTGAAAATAGCTATGATGCCAATAATTTTACCTTACACGGTTTATGGCCTGATAAACTTTCCTACTGCGGTGTCCCATCTGATGATATCAACAAAGACGAAACAGGAAATTGGAAAGATTTGCCTATATTAGACCTTGATTCAGAGACAAATGGTGAATTAACTAAAATCATGCCCGGTGTAAAATCTAATCTTGAGCGTCATGAATGGACTAAACATGGAACTTGTGATGGCAGAGATGCAGATGATTATTATGATCTAGCCATTGACCTAGTCAAAGAAGTTAATGCTTCAGATGTCAGAGACTTATTTGCTCAAAACATTGGTGAAACAATTACCTTATTTGAAACTAAAAAAGCATTTGAAAGAACCTTTGGTACTGGAACTGCTACCAGTCTTAACCTCAAATGTAGCAACAACCTTGCCACTGAAATCCGCATTAAAATCAAGCGTCCTCTTCCTGGACAAAAATTAGCAGATTTGTTAATTCCCAGTGGTGGAATTTCTTGTGATCAGGTCGTAGTTGATGCTGTTGGTGTAGGTCGTGTGAGCGAATTATAGAACAACATTGCCAAACTAATTAGGTGGGACTTACCCACCTTTCCAATTACTCAATTATGACTGCTACGCAAGTCCTACTGGTTTTAGGTTCAAGTTCTCTTGTGTTTAATAATTTAAAATAGTTCTTCCTTATCAATTCCATGATAACACATTTTTGACCCGTGTCAATAGTTTTAAACCATAATTCCTTGATGATAAAAGCCACTACATTTATTAAGTAGGGAGTAACAATTATTTATAAGATGAACTCTTGGATTCAACATTCTCTAAACCCTTGATTAATAAAAGTTTTAGATGCCTTATCTATCTTACATTTAATTCCATCCGTATACTTACATGGACTCAGTCAAAAATCGGATGACTCTTCAAATCTGAGAAAATTGAGGTGAAGTTTAACAAGAAAGGATTAAATTTAATACATTTAATTCTTGAGAGTTTAAAAGGTACTTTTCTGTAAACAGTTTATTTCTAATTTCCCCTAAACTATAACTTCTAAACACAACAAAGGGAAATTCTCGATAATTATGACCTATGGGTAAAACGTTACCAACAGGGTATAATGAACGAATGTAGGTAGATAGAATATCTTTAAAACGCTGGTCTTCAGGTTCTTCTACTTTACTCTCAAAATATTTTTTCATTACTTCACCGCTAATAAATGCCAATAATGGTAAAGCGTAATATTGATCATGATGTTGACTTTTTTGAATAAAATTCTGAGTTTTTGGTGCTGAATTTCTTAATTTTTCTACTAATTCTATCGCATTTTTAACTGCGTAAGTGAGACTTTCAGGATAAGTTTTATTTCTACTAATGCTTTTTAAGTCATTCCATAATTCTGGTTTGACGTATTTTTCAATGTCTAATAATCGTATTTGATAAGATTCTTGGATATTCTGACTCGGTACAATTAATAAACCACCACTAATATAACCTAACTCCAGCGGTTTAAAATCAAGTAATTGATCAAAAGTTTTAGAAGCTGTTAAAAATTGGCTATTGAAGTTTTGTCGAATAGCTAAATAACTTTCTTCTGTAGTTTTCTCTACTCGAAAATCACCTGCACCCATTAGTAATTCTAAATTGGTATAAGCTTGTTTTAATAAAGTGTGATTCTTGTGGATATTATATTCTTTTTTCAGTTGCTTGATGAGATTTTCGATTTGACTAGAAAAACTTTCTCCAGCAGCTAAAACCGATTTTCCCCCAATAGGTATAAGTAAATAATTTTTTCTCCCAATTTGACCATAACCTTGAATTCTTGTCATGATAGAAGCTTTGAGAATTAAGAGTAGATTTAATAAACTCAAAATGCTTTCTTGTACGGAAAGTTGGGGATTATCTTGATAATAAATTGAACGTTCAGCTAAATAAAAAGTTAGATATTTATCTTGATAATCTATGATATCATTTCCCCTACCTCGGTAAATTACTTGAATAATTTCCATGAGGTTTTTTTCAATTTCAAATTTAGGAATTTCTACCAAAATATGTTTGGCTTTGGGAAAAGATAAACCGCGACTTCCTGACGCAGTCATGAAAACGACTTTGACATTTTCTTGATATTTTTTAATTTCTTGTTTTTCTTGTTCAGAGATATTTGCGTGTATTTCTAAGAAATGTATATTTTTACGGAAATTTTCTTTACCTAGTTTCGATTGAATTTTATCAATTAATTCTGATAGTTTCAGTTTATTTTGGATGTAGACTATAAATTGTTCAACATTGGATTTTTGGATTAAATTTTGAATATCTTGAAAAATAGCATCTTGTAATTTGTTATCTAAATTAGATTTATCCTTTAAATTGTTTCTATCAGTAAACCTGCATGATTCAATGATAATCTGATAATTGATAGTTAAGCTTTTGGCTGGATAAGTGTTAGTATTAATAATGATAGCAGGTAACTTACTAAAAGTGAAAGATTCCACTGATAAAGGTTGGATATTTGATTCGGCTTTACGGAAGTAGACTTTATTCGGTTCGGGAGTAGTATCTTCTAAATGTTGACAAATTACATTTTTATCCACTATGGAAGCATCAGCAACAATTATTTTAGTATTAAACCCATTTTCGGGAGACATTAATTTATATCTGCTGACAATTTTTTGAATCCCATCTAAAAATTCTACTCCTCCTTCATCTCCAGTAATTTCGTCTATCATAATAAATAGATGTTTGATACGACGTGAAATATTTCGCATTTTTTCTGGAAAAACTTTACTTTCACCTTCTTTATATGCGTCACGAAAGATTTTAGTCAGATGTTTCAACGTATCCCCGTAGTCTGTTTTTTTCAATGACTGAGTAGAAGCAGTAGCAATAATCTGGTTATATTTTTCACAACTAATGAGGTTATATAAAGCTTCGCAAATACTATTTAAAACTCCTTTAGTTTTTTGTCCGATATCTTGAAAAGTATCATCAGTAATATGTTGAAGCCTATCTTTTCGTTGTGTCTTTCTTTCCACATTGTCACTTTTAAGAAATTTCACACCTCCTAAATTAAAATCATTTTGATGTGTATTTGATGTATACTCTACTGAGAAGTTACCATGATTGTCTTGAATCAAATTACTGTGAGTATTGATAGCGAAAATTCTGTCATCAACTAACTTTCCAGTTTCCCGAACTTTGAATTTTTCAATGATATCAAGATTGACTTGTTTGCGAGGACTGACATAAAATAGAAGGAAACCATCATCTTTATATTCTGTAAGAAAATCAACTATAGCGGTAGTTTTTCCAATTCCAGGGTTTCCTGTTAAGAAGATATAGGTATTCTCGGAGAGGAGATTTTTTTTAATTAGTTGGTTATGTGCTTGTCGAAAGTTGAGATTTCTGGTTAAACCTAAACTAGAAATTAACTCTGATGGTACTGTTGCGACAGAGTTAAAAAATCCGGTGATTTTTTCTGTGTGAACTGGTACTATATTGATAGTATCTGGAGTAATATCTAGAAGTGAGTTAACAAGTTCTCTTCCTCTGTCAAAACTGCTGGAAGCATTACGTTTGATTTGATTTAAAACTCGATAACGTGCGTCAGTAATTTGTTCTTTGTTATCATGGTGTTTATAAATTTGATAACAAGTTTGAAAAATATCAAGATTTTGTGCTTGAATAGAGATAGTATTAAAAGAGCGATCGCTATATCCAACTGCATTACATACCAACTGTGATATATCTGGGATAACCGCAGTTTGTTTGAGAAACTGACAAAAACTATAAATATAACCACCAGCTTGAATTAATTTCGCGCTTTCCTTATCCTGAGATTTAAAAGCTGTAAAATATTCCTTTAAACTTGGGGAAAAATCTAAACCTAAAGATTCGGTATCAATACGCAAGCTGGAGAACACGCTTTTAGAACGAATATAGTTGATATCGCGCAGCAACAAACGTCGAATAATTTCTACGTAATCAATATTTGCGATATCTTCATCAGTATGAATTGAAAAAACCGACAAATCAAGACATATAACCCGGTAGTTATTTCTATATTTCAACAAAATTAAACTATCAGCGTTGAGAAAATCACCTTTATTTTTATATGTATCAATATCCTGAGAAGTTGGTTCTAATTTTGGAAACTGGGAAAGAACTTGTTTAAACCATTGTTTATCATTAACTTCATGAGTACCAATACTGTTATCTCCATTAAATCGACATTGATAATATACAATTTCTAGATGTCGAAATTTTTGCTTTTCATCACATCCAATAGACTTGAGATATTCACGAAAGAAGTTTAAACCACATAAAAATCCCTTCTGGACAAAGAATTGACACCAAGTTGCAGTTATTTCTCGTTCTAATTTACTGACTACCTTATCAACTATGCGTTTTTTGATTTGAGAAAATTCGAGATTTACTAGTTCATAACGGTATAAATTACCAAAACTATTTTTAATATTATTTTGGTGAAAATAAGATAAGATTCCAATATTGAAACCTATCTCAAATAATCTTCCCAAATCATCTGCGATTTTTGCTGTCATTTTATTTTCCTCCTTAGGTTGGGTAGATACAAGAAAACCTAGTATTATTAAAAATAACCAAGAAAAAACCTTATAAAAAGCCTCTAAAACTCATCTTTAGGGAATTTTTAAGTTAGCTAACAGGAGGTATTGATTTTCACCAAAAAATGCGAAGAAATAAGAATTTAATTTTTTTATTTATCTTTTGCTGCGAGTATTCCTTTGATATGAGTTAAAAATGCGAGAACGTTAAAATCAGCTTTCACTGGATGATGTTGGAATAACGCAGCTTGACTAACTGATTCATCTCCAATTAAATTTTGATAGGGATCTAACTTTAATTGAACATCTCTTGATTTTTCATATCTAGAGAAATGAAAAAGGGTTAAACATTGGAGGATTTCGTTTTTTAGCTGACTTTCATCATCTATTAATCCTTTGATGATATCTTTGTCACCTAAAATTTTATCGTAAATATTTAATAATGTCGCATAAGACATGACTCCGTTATATTTACTGTCGTCAGAAAGTGAAAATCCATTAAATAGGTTGAAGAAAATCACAGATTGTTTATTTTTATCCTCTGCTAAGTCAGTCAATTCCAGAGTATCCTGAATATATAATGATGTTGATTTTATCCCTGCTACTTTGACTGCGTAGTATTTTTCAAAAAACATCGGATAGATTTTGATATCATGTCTTTCTTTTTTTAACGCGCTAATCACGTTTTTGGACATAAAAAACAATTCTTCATCTTTTTCAGTTTGGGTAATATGTAATGTGCTGCTGTAGGGAACTTTTGCTATATAAATAAAGTGTCTATACCCTTTTCCATAAAGTTTGTCTACATTATCAACTACTACCGTAGGATATTCATACATTTCCTCATGATCTTCAAAGTTTTGCGAGAAGGTTTTAAAAAGTTGAAATCTTGCGCTTTGCGCTTCCATCTCTAAGGTAATAATTTCTCCCATTAAGTTAGATTTTTTTGTACTAACTCCTCTTTTAGCATCACTTTCTCGACTGGAAACTACAATCATAGCAAGTTTATCCAGGTTTTCAAATTGAAATTTTTCAGGATTGTGTAATGTAAATTTTTTAGGGAAAACTGAATACAAAGAACTGAGAACATTAGGAATTTTATGTTGTACTTTGTCAAGGTTATTAATAATAATCCCTTGTTCATTACTACGATATTCTTCATTCAATACATGGGATAGTACCTTAGTTAAGGAAACTATAAATTTTTCGATAATCGCAGTGTCATCGGTTTTTTCTTTGAGGTGTATTCTCAACAGGGGAATAAATGGTTTTGTCTGCTTTTCTAAAATTATATGAAGACAAAGATATGTAAGTAAGCTATATGCGATTTTGTAAATAAATTCTTCATTAGGTTTTAGTTTTTCAGTTTCTAAGCGATGAGGAAAAATTAACAGATTACGATCTTTTAAATTTTTTTCATAAAAATTCTTGCATGGTTGACTATCCATTCCTAAAAATACCACAGGTAAAATTTTAACTCCTTCAGGAATATCATATTCCATACTAAAATTTTCTTTATCTTCTGTTTCTAAAAAATTAATTTCGCTAATAGTGATGTTTGCAGAAAGACTGATAAGTACGTTTGTCTGTGTCGTCGGGTTTCCTAAATTGATGTATTTTAAACAGTCTTTAAAGTTTTTTCTTAACGTCTCTTTAAAGAGAGTATCTCTTTTGCTGATTGTGTCGATGTCATCTTCTAGAATACTATATTTTACGGAAATATGTACAGGATATTCCCTAGCTATAAATGGGGTTTCTCTTTTAATTAGGTTTTGTAAAACTTCTTTTAGTGTGTTGATTTTTTGCTGAATTTTAAATTTATCAAAACCTTTTAGCAGATTTCTGAATAGTTTCTTTTTATCTGCTTCATTATCACCTTTTAATATTGGTAAGACATAGCTTTCAAACTTTTTAACAGGATTATATTCTAACTCACTGTGAGGATTGTAATTTTCTGCTTGAGGATCTTGAAGTGATGCAAATATGAAATAATACAAAAATGCAATTTTCAAAACTTTGTTGACAAAATTAAATTTTCTCAAATCATCATCAAGTTCTTTTTTATGATCTTCGTTATCTGGATCTAAAATATCCAGATTTCTTTGAAAAACATTTTTACCTCCATCGGTTTGTACTTTACCATCAAATTTCAACTTTAACCCAAAGGTAAATTCTATTATTTCTCGATTTGGATCTTCAGTTTCTCCTAAATAACCTTCGACAATAGGAATAATGGGTAACATATCATAAGCTTCACTGCGAGAAAACATGGTTTGATAATTAACTGATATTCCCTCATAGTTAACTTGATAATCTCCATCTGCTTTGTTGGTATCGTTAATATAATCCTCTAATAGTTTTAATCTCCTGATTAAATCTTGTAAATATATTTTAGCTTTAAAGTTTTTATCACTAGCATTTTCGTCTAGGTTCTCACACAGAAATTCTAGGTAATTAATTTTTGCTAGTTTCTTCAGCTTTCCTAGTGTCTCTTGGTTAACTAGGTTTTGTAATATGTAAATATCGGATTGGGGATTTTCTTTTAGGTTTTCTAAAATATATTCCAGTTCTTCTTTTTCGCTAGAAGTAGAAAATCTTGTATCTATAAAATTATTAATCCCTGTTAATAAGGCTGCGTAAAAATCACGGGGTTTGTCTACAGAAATTTTGACTTTATGCGCTTTTAGAAGTTTTTTTTGTTTGGTTGCTTTGTGTTTTTTAACGGTTAATTTTTGTTTTTGCAGGTTTGAAGCTATGGGAAAATCATAACTCAAGTCTAATTTAGATGGTTTACTGGAAGTTTTAAATGTTTGTAATTCGGTAAGTAGATTTTTAATAAAGGCTATTCTATCTATTGATTGATTTCCTAGATTATTCTGAATAGCTTCTGTTAAGTTTTGCTGAATATACTCGACAATTTCTTTAATTTTTGCAATAAAAGAATCTTGAGAATTAGGACTAAAATTCAAGGTTGCAGCACGTACTAATCTTTCATTCCCTAAAGGGTTATATGGATTTAATTTAATAACTTCGTTAACTACTTCATTAATGTTAATCCTCACCCTTTTGTGATCAGAAGAAATTGTAAATATTTGCTTTTGCTTTAATACTTGTAGGATTTTATTTAATAAATCAGTATAATCCACATTGGCTAAGTCGGGGTTTATTGCTATTTTGTTCATCTGCGCCCTTTCTTGTGGTTTTTAAAATTACAATTATTCGATAATAATATTTGGCATCTTGGCAAGTCAAGATATAGCAAAGATAAAAATACCCGACCTCTCCAAGAAGTCAGGAATATTTTACACCATAAAATTCATAATATTTGATTATTACAGAGTTACTAAATTCTCCAATATCTGCTGTAAATCATTGGTTAATTCAGCTACTGCTTGTCTGGCACCAACGCGACTGCCTTTATAAGCTGGATATCGTTCAGAAACAGATATCGGTGTACCCACAGTAATCTGCACTTTTTGCTTACCCAGTTGGGGACGTTTTAAAGGATTATTACCTTTAATTTTATTGACCATATCCCATAACAGTAAGGTAGTTTCGGCAAATCTTTCTACTGTTGGTTTTTCACGGATATAACTCCCAGAAACAGCTACAAAACTTTCTACTAACCTCATGTGCCACATCCGAAAATATGCTTCTTCGGCAATGCGATCGCCTAAACTTTTCTCAATTGGTGATAATGATTTAAGATCCTTAAAGTCTTCTCTAAATATATAATTCCAAGCTGCTTGTTCTACTCGTCTACATCTATCATTCCAATTTCCTCTAGATGCTAAATCAAAGTATTGTTCAGCAATGAATAAAGCTACATTCATTACAGCTTGCAACCGATAAGCTAAGGCTTCGTTTCTATCTTTAATTTCTCCGTTAATAATTTTTTCATCAGGCAATTTCTGATGATAAAATTTGGTGTAGAACTGCTCCATTATTGATAATAAATGTTCTGATAAACTCAAAATTCGGGGATAAAGAACTTCAAAGGAAGTTGCATTATGATCTGAGTTAACAGACAAACCACTAGCTGTTTCTAATTCACTTAATAAATTAGCCAACGCAGCCCAAGGTTCATTAATATAACTATATTTTAATCCTATAGGGACAATGAAAACTTCTTCGTTTCTACCTGCTTTTTGCAAATCTTCTGCACACCAAAAACCCATTTGTGAAATACCAGGTTCTAATGGACTGACAATTTCTGATAAACCATTAGTTGCACCTTCGGGTGCAGCGGCCATGGGGAATTTGCCATTAATATACAAATCTCGCGCTGAACGTAATCCCATCCAGTCAGCCTTACCGCGCTGGATAGGAGTTCCACCTAAATTAGCAGCCATCCAACCAATATGTTTACCAGCCCATAAAGGAATACCCCGATCATAAATAAAATGAGCATGAATAGGGTTTTCCAAACTTATTTTCTGCTCATTTGCTGCCTGTGGTACAAGTTGGGAAAACAAATAACCTAGACAAAGGGGATCTGCGGTTTGAGGATGTCGAAACGCTAACATAAAGCGAATCTTACCTTCTTGAAATTGACGATATAGATCCGCTAAAACTTCAACATTATCTGCTTGAATTTGACTGATAGGAGTTTTCCATCTGATCCAGTTGGGTAAGAAAAGATGTACAAATCTTAATAGTAAGGGGTTAAACGCGGGAGGGATAAATTCTAGGGGTGGTTGTGCTTGGTACATTAAATCTGACAAGGTACTTTTCTCCGTAATTGACTATAAGATGGTTGAGATTTAAGGATGAGAATATTTATGAGTTTCTTTTAAGATACCCTAGCGATCGCCAACAAGAGACATCGGGGTAGCAGACTATAGGCGATCGCACAGGACAAAATTGCGGGAAACTGAGAACAGATATGTAAACAAAGGAGAACTGTATGGCCTGGACAAAAATTCTCGCAGAAAATGCACTGGCCTCCGGTGCGCGACAAGTAGTGAAAGTAGGTGACAAAAATATTTTGGTGGTAAACCACGAAAATCAGCTTTATGCCGTGGAGAATAACTGCCCTCACCTTAAATTACCCCTAAAATCTGGAAAAATCCAAGACGGAGCAATAGTTTGTTCTTTCCACCGTAGTGCTTTTGACCTCAATACTGGAGAAGTAAAAACCTGGTGTCCTTGGCCACCTGGAGTTGGTAAACTCCTGTCAATGGTTTCCCAGGAAAAAACCCTACCAGTATTCCCTGTGCGCGTAGAAGACGGCAATATTTTGATTGACGTACCAGAAGCATAAATAGGGCTTGCTAATTTTTTGCACCTTTTCAACAAAGGCATAGTGGGCAATGCCCACCTTCAGTAAATCACAAACTTATCTGTTGAGGCTGGGTGTTAGGATGCAAATAACATTCAGCACTCGACAGTCAACACCAAAACCCCTTGGTGTATAGCTTTTTTACTCATCCTTGGTACATAGAGCAACCTGCAATATGTTCTAAATAAATCTAGAAAATGTTACATAAAATTTACTAAACATTTTCTGTAGTTATTTTTAGACGATAATAAAAGAGAAATAGAAATTAAATTGATTAATTCACTCCAACCCCAAATACTTAATTAACTATTAGTAAATGGAGGTGAAAGAAAATGACCTATAATCTTATCATTCCAAATAGTAACGCCTACCTACTCATTAAAATCGGCGTACTAATTTTAGCAATTTTACTATGGTTTGTAGTCACAGCCACACCAGTGATTTAAGCACCTACCATCATTCCCTATCCTGAGCAGAAACTTTCCTCGACTGAAGCTTATTCTATTATAGGATGGACAAAGTGTTACAAAGTTTGGGGCTATTATGGCTCGCTATACCTGTTCGTTTATCGTTTCTGTACCCATAGACCATCTGCAAGCATTACTGATAGAACTACTACAGGATTGTGGTTTAGATGTTCAATACTACACAGCAGACTACATTATGGCTCGTGAAATTCCGGGTAACGTATCTTTCTCTCAATTAGTGACAGTGGAGGTATTAGTAGATAAATCCAGTGCTACTGAAACGGAAACTCGAATGAGTATTGTGATTAAGAATGAAACACTCCCACTTCAATTAAACAATCACTGCCGACAAGTATTTGATTTTGTGAGGCAAACGATTGAACAGAGCCGACATTGGCATCTAATTGAAAGTATTTCAGGTTAACACTTCTCAGTTTCCAAGACACGGGGATGTAGGGAGGGAATTTTAGATTTTGAAATTATAAAATAAACACATCATGTTGCTTTATAACCGCAACTACACAAACAAAAAGCGTAGCGGTTGCCCCAACATAAATCCACTAACATGGGTTGGGAATCGTTAATTTTTAATAAGTCCACACAGGTGGACTTTGTTTTTGTAGTAGTGAATAATGCTACTCCCTTGCCACTAAGAATATGGATTAAATGTTCGCGTAGCGTGCCGTAGGCATACCGCAAAGACGCGTTCGCGTAGCGTCCCGTAGGGATAGGAAGAAGGAAGAAGGAAGAGGTTTTCAAGGATTTTGCATTTTGTCAAATACTTTTTCAGACATCCTCTAAGATCTATCGTTAAATAAACCCAACAAGGGTCCAAGAATTGCCCCAAAAATAAAACCACCAGCATGAGCCCAATAAGCAATACCACCACCTTCCATGCCGATATTAATAGGTGCTTCTAAACTAGCAATTCCGTAAAAAGCTTGTTGGAGAAACCAAAATCCTAAAAAGAAATATGCGGGTACACGGAAAGTAGGAAAGAAAATACCCAGAGGAAGTACAGTGAGAATTTCAGCTTCGGGAAATCGGAGAATGTATGCGCCCATCACACCTGCTATTGCTCCGCTTGCACCCAAAGAAGGAATATTGGAATATTGGGCAAAATACCATTGGGTTAATGATGCTAAAACACCGCAAGATAAATAGAAAACTAGATATTTAAAATGCCCTAATTTATCTTCTACATTATTACCAAAAACCCAGAGGAACAACATATTACCAGCTAAGTGCAGAAAACCACCATGTAGAAATTGGGCTGTAATTAAAGTTGCCCATTCTGGAATGGGCTGATTTATAGGAATACCTGCAAAGCTTAAAGAAAGTTCTCTGGGAACTACAGCAGCTAGATGTAAAAATCCATTTAATGCTTGAGGAGGAAGACTTGCTTCATAGAAAAAAGCGAGAACATTGATAATAATTAGCCCATAAGTTACATAAGGCGTAATTTCTGTAGGATTGTTGTCTTTAAGGGGAACCACTGGAATTTGCCTAATTTTTAAGAACTATCTTTAAAGTAACGAATTTTTTAAATCCCACATTCCGCGCTTCATGATGTAGTACGCACATGAGTAAAATAAGTAACAGGCAAGCTTTAAATATTAACACATAGTCAATTCAGTAACAAATATAAATAGTAAGTAGATGGGTGCAAATAAGCATAACTATGTGAAAAAAAATTAACGAGGCTAAAACCCTCTTTGCTTATGCCTTCTGCTTTATCCTAACGATAAATATTCCCGCCCATCTACTTAGTATAAAAATTCCTCCTACCGAGATCGCCTAATCAATTGAAATGGAGTAGACAAATCCAGACTCACAACTTTTTTGCCTTCAGGTTTAATCCTTATTCTAATGGCAACCATTGAGGGTGATTATAGTAATCATTAAATTTAATTAGTGTTATTTCTATTCAAGCACTAAAATCTAGTGTTAACTTTATTTTAACACTTATTCATGGAAACTAAATCATTATGGTTCAAGCTGTATCTACCGTTGCTGCACCAGGAGATAGACAGCCGGACATTTGGCATTCCTTGGAAATTAGGGAGGCGATCGCACGGCTAAAAACCGATCAAGAAACAGGTTTAAGTAGCACTAGAGCCACACAGCTATTAACTGAGGTGGGTGCAAACGAACTCACAGCCAAAAAAACCCAGCCTTGGTGGTTGAAGTTTCTATTGCAATTCAACCAGCCACTCTTGATTATTTTGTTATGTGCAGGATTAGTGAAAGCTGTGACTGGTAGCTTTGTCAACGCCGGAGTAATTTGGGGTGTGACTACTACCAATGCCATTATTGGATTTATCCAAGAGTCAAAAGCTGAAAGTGCGATTTCTGCCTTAGCTAAAGCTATTACCACCGAAGCCATAGTCTTGCGGGATGGGCAGAAAGTCCGCGTACTGTCACGGCAATTAGTGCCTGGGGATGTAGTAATCTTAACTTCCGGCGACAAAGTACCCGCAGACTTACGCTTAATTCAAACCCGCAACTTGCAAATTGATGAATCTGCTCTCACTGGGGAGTCGGTAGCTGTCGAAAAAGATACACGAATTTTAAAACCAGATACAGCCCTCGCAGAACGGAAAAACATGGCCTATGCTGGGGGATTTGTTACCTTCGGACAAGGTACTGGGGTAGTAGTCGCCACTGGTAACGCCACCGAAACAGGGCGAATTTCCCAACTAATGGAGCAGCATACTGATATTTCTACACCATTAACGCGCAAATTTAATAAATTCAGCCAGAATTGGCTGTATATGGTTTTAGGTTTAGCAACTCTCTGCTTCGTTGTCGGATTGAGTTTTAGAGGGATGAATGAAGCTCTAGAAGCCGCAGTTGCTTTAACAGTTAGTGCCATACCAGAAGGCTTACCAGCAGTAGTTACAGTCACCTTAGCCATAGGTGTTTCCCGCATGGCGCGACGGAATGCCATCATCCGGAAATTACCAGCTGTAGAGACTTTGGGTGGTGCAACTGTCATCTGTTCCGATAAAACCGGGACTTTGACAGAGAATCAGATGACAGTCCAAGCCATTTATGCTGGAGGACATCAATATACGGTTACAGGTATAGGTTATATTCCTGATGGGGAAATTCTGCGAGATGAACACCCGGTAGATTTAAATAGCGACAAGGGTTTACAAGAATGTTTAATTGCGGGATTACTCTGCAATGATTCCCACCTAGAAGTGAAAAATAGCCGATGGGTGGTGATGGGAGATCCCACAGAGGGCGCTTTGATTGCATCAGCAAATAAAGCTGGTTTTAATCAATCCAATTTAGCCCAGCAAATGCCTAGACTAGATGGGATTCCCTTTGAATCAGATTATCAGTACATGGCAACTTTACATGAAACACCGAGAGGGAAAACTATTTATGTGAAGGGTTCAGTAGAGGCGATTTTGCAACGCTCTCACCTGATCATCAATACCGAAGGAAAATCCCACCCCTTAGATTGTGTAGAAACATTATCACGAGCCAAAATTGAACGGGAAGTGAATATTATGGCGCGTCAGGGTTTGCGAGTCTTAGCCTTGGCGAAAAAGCCTGTAGGAAATGAGCAAAATACAGTAGATCATCCAGATATTGCTGATGGCTTAATCTTCCTGGGATTGCAGGGGATGATTGATCCGCCCCGAGAGAGTGCGATTAAAGCCGTGCAAGCTTGCCAATCAGCGGGGATTCAGGTGAAGATGATCACTGGAGATCATGCTGTGACAGCGCAGGCGATCGCGCGGAGAATGGGAATTAACAAAAATGGCTCAGTTCTGGCTTTTACCGGTGCAGAACTCGCCCAAATGGATAAAACCGAACTAGCTCAAGTAGCTGAGGAAGGCGTAGTCTTTGCCCGTGTTGCACCAGAGCAAAAACTGCGACTAGTCGAAGCCTTACAATCCAAAGGCGAGGTTGTCGCCATGACCGGGGATGGTGTCAACGATGCACCAGCTTTGAAACAAGCAGATATCGGGATTGCAATGGGTGGCGCAGGTACAGAAGTAGCTAAAGAAGCCGCAGATATGCTACTTACCGATGATAATTTTGCCTCCATTGAAGCGGCGGTTGAAGAAGGACGAGCCGTTTATAAAAATCTCATCAAAGCGATTTGCTTTATTCTGCCTGTCAACGGTGGGGAATCCATGACGATTTTAATTAGTACATTGTTGGCTAGAGATTTGCCGATTTTATCTCTACAAGTTCTCTGGCTAAATATGTTGAATTCCATCACTATGACAGTACCTTTGGCATTTGAACCCAAAGGACAAAACGTGATGCAACAACCACCACGTCATCCCAAAGAACCCTTATTATCAGGCAGTCGGATACAAAGAATTTTAGCAATTTCTCTATTTAACTGGATTGTGATATTCGGAGTTTTTGAATACATCCGCCAAACAACAGGCAATATAGATTTAGCCCGAACAATGGCGATTAACTCTTTGATTGCTGGACGAATATTTTATCTGTTGAGTATTAGCCAATTAATCCCTAATCTTATTGCCAAAATGGACGGGACAATGAAAGAGAATGTTGACATTCCCGCCATCGGTTTTGGAATTGTAGGAGCAATTCTCTTACAGATTGTCTTTGCTCATGTGCCGTTGATTAATGAAGTATTTGAAACAGCACCATTAACCTTACAACAGTGGTTATTTTGTTTAGGCATAGGTTCACCAATGATTTTGTGGGCTACAGTTGTGAATCGTTTAGATCCACCTAATTAATGATTGCACACTTAAAGAAAAACTTACCGAAAAAATGAGTTTAAAGCCATTTTTTCGGTAAATGAAGATTTAGTCTCGGTCGAGTCATGGCTAAACTTCGTCATACTTCTTTAACTTCTATTGCTATTTCTTTTGGCTCTTCAGTATTTGTTATGCCAAATATGAGTTTATTTACCCCATAACCCTTATAAATAAAGGACTTTATTGTTTTTGATGCCAAATTTATGTCGAATCAACCGATGAAATAACCTACAATCTTTATATGGCAAGGTTTTTAGAAGTTTATAAGTTAATTTAGTATAGTAAGTACCGAAGAGCCAAAAATGTTTGAAGAATCGTTGTGACGCACATTTTAAAAACCAATATGCTGATCTTCGACTTCTTAAAACATTTGATAATCCATGTTGTATAGCAGATTTACTGTTTCAGAGGGATTTGAATAATAAACTCTGTCCCTTCTGTAATTTTAGAGAAACAATCCAATCTACCTCTGTGTTTTTCGATGATAATCTGATAACTGATTGCCATGCCCATACCAGTTCCTTTACCAACTGGTTTTGTTGTGAAGAAGGGATTGAATATTTTCTGTCGAACCTGTTCAGGCATACCCAAGCCATTATCTACGATCGCTATCTTCGCCCATTGTAAATCAACTATAGATGTACTAATTATTATGCAACCAGGATAATTTTGATTTTCTTTTGGCGTTTGTTGGGAATAACGTTCTTCAATTGCATCGATCGCATTAGCTAAAATATTCATAAACACCTGATTCAATTGCCCTGCAAAACAGGGAATTTGGGGCAAGTTACCATAGTTCTTGATCACAGTAATGGGGGGAAAATTGCCTTTAGTCTTTAACCGATGTTGCAGGAGCATCAAAGTGCTATCTAGTCCATCGTGTAAATTTGTTTGTTTATATTCTGCTTCATCCAACCGGGAGAAGGTGCGTAATCCTAAAACTATATTAGTGATGCGATCGCTACCCGTCTTGATTGAATTCAAAAGCTGGAACAAATCTTTAATAACAAAGTCAAGTTCAGATTTACTTAACAGAGATGTAATCTGAGTATCTGGCTCAGGGTATATTTTCTGATAGAGATGAAGCAAATCTATCAAATTCTGCACATAGATATAAGCATAATCAATATTGCCATGAATAAAATTAATCGGGTTATTAATTTCATGGGCAATACCTGCTACCAACACGCCTAAAGCAGACATCTTTTCAGATTCCACTAGTTTTGTTTGTATCATTTGCAGATTATTGAATGCTTCCTGTAGCTCCTGGCTACGGGTTTCGGCTTCTGCTCTTGATTTTTCTAACCCTTGAATGACTCTGTTGACTAGCTTGGATTGGATTTCATAGGAGTTTTCTAATTCCACCCGATTGAATTCTGATCGATCCAGTTTTTTCTGCAATAGACGATTATGCTTTTCCAAATCTTTCACCCGTTGTTGCAGTTGCTCAAAAGACAGATTATCCATAGTGGATTACTCCACCCCCAACAGCAAAGTCACGAAAGTTTCATTGTGAAATTGCGCTTCGGCATGGGGTCGCAATGGAGCAATTTCACCATAGGTATAAAAACCAGCACAAGTCGCCCCAGCAGGTATTTGAGGTTGCAATACTTGATACTCTTCCTTGGCTCTGGTTCCTAGTGTGTGCATTCGTCCAGTGCAGGAGAATAATAACACTACAGTCGGCTGAATTCCAGGATAATGCTCAAGTGCTTGCTGCATAGAGAGACGAGCAGAATCAACTATTTCATTTCGGTTAGATCGTACAACTTGAACTTCCGAGTAGAGTGGAATATCTGCAAAAAAAGCGATGCTACCGGAGGCTTCGTTGTATTCTCCATTGGAGCTTCTCATGTACCAACTATCCCGGTTAGGTTCAAAGACTGCTAATCTATAGGCAGCAGAGGGGCGAATGTCACCTAAATAATCCCGATAGAACTCCAAGGCTGGTTGTCCATCAACCTCATAAAGCACATTCCCCTCGACTTTGGTAGCCATTCCTTTTTTGCCGATTGGTGTCCAACCACTTGAGACTCCATGTCCCCAAAGTAGATGACCTGAGAGTAACAGAATGGGTAAGGCATCGCTGAGGACTTCTTCTCCAAAAAATTGGTAGGTTTGCTTAAATTGCCATTGGTCGCAGGTGGTGCCACCGACAATAGGGACTTCTGCCCCCAAGGCTTGCTGTAATCCTTGCAGGATTAAGAGTCCACTGGTAGTCAAGCTTTCAGGAGTGGTGATACATAGAGCGGTTGGACAATTCGCCTGTGTTTGGGCAGTTTGAACGGTTTTTTGGGCGATCGCTATAGGATCAGAGGAGACATGACGACCAACAGCGGCATGAAATTCTATTTCATCAGAACAAAATAGAATTAAAACCAAAGAGTCTTGTTGAAACTCTAAAACTGAGGAGATTTCACCGTCTGTTGTGCCACCAATTAATTGAATACCTGGAAAGGTCTGATGAATAGATCGTAAGATTTCAGCATGATCAAAATCTAGAGCCACCAGCACAATTCCCGCCTGAGGGCGGATATCAGCCAGTCCAGTCAGGCATTGTTCCAATACTTCTGCGATCGCCACTTCTGTCTCTGGATCATTACTGTGTCCAACTATTGCTTTTAGCATTGCTTCCTCAGATCCTCTCTGTACTCTTGTTCATCAATTTTGATTCCCTAGTGATCAGGATACCCAAACTGATTTTCTCATACACTATTCGCTGCTTTTATCCCAATATCTATGACCTCGATTATATGGGATATGGTTACACATCCATGATTGCCTACGACACTGGTCAAGCCTCGGTTGTTTTACGTGAAAGTGTGCCAGTAAATTCCTCCCAAGACATTTCCTCCTTCTGCCTCCTGCCTCCTGCCCTCTGCCTTTCTTCGGTAAGTCCTAATTCCAAAATTTTACGGTTTCCGTCATTTAAAATAAATAGTTATAGACTCTTGCAAATAAATTCAATTATGCCAATTATAATTATGGTAAAATATAATACCGGAATTCATCATAGCGACAAAATTTAACTTAGAGTCAGACTATGCGACTAGGTGGACGTTACGAGATTATCGAAGTATTAGGAAATGGCGGTTTTGGCATTACCTATAAAGCTACAGATACCCAAAAACCTAGTAAAGCTATTTGTGTGGTGAAGGAACTTCTACCTCAACACCATAATACCCTCCGTGTGGACTTTTTTGAAAAAGAAGCAAGAATTTTGGAAATCTTGGGTACACATCCCCAAATTCCTCATTTACTAGCCTACTTTGAAGAAAACCAAAAATTCTATATTGTGCAGGAATTTATTCAGGGACAGTGTTTAGATAAAGAAATTATTCCTGGTAAGCGATTGAGTGAAGGTTATATCATCAAATTATTGCAGGATGTTTTAGAAGTTTTGGCATTTGTTCACCACAAACAAGTAATTCACCGCGATATCAAACCGCAAAACCTCATCCGCAGACAGCAAGATGGAAAAGTTTGTTTAATTGACTTTGGCATAGTCAAGGAACTTGCTTCTCAAATTATAGATAGTCATGGTAGTGTAAAAACTTCCATTATGGCTGGTACTCTTGGTTATATGCCATCAGAACAAGCTAGGGGAAAAACTGTTTTTGCCAGTGATATTTATGCCTTGGGCATAACTGCCATTCAAGCTTTAACAGGGTTGCGATCGCAAGATATCGAAGAAGACCCACAAACAGCAGAATTAGTATGGCAACAACAAGCCCAAGTCAGTCACAATTTAGCGGCATTTTTAACCAAAATGGTACGTCGTCACCATAGCTTACGTTATCAAAATGCTCAAGCAGCTTACCAAGATTTGAAACAACTTAATTCTTCTCTACCTACAGCAATTCTATCACCTCCATCTGTACTTCCTCCTGCCAGAGATATATATTATCAAGAAGCTGTAAATTTAGCTCAACAAAGTAACGGAAATTTTTCTCCCGTCATGTTGAAAAGATTAGAAACTAAAAGAATTGACTTAGGTTTATCTGAACAAGAAGCGCGAGAAATTAGGCAAGCAGTATCACAACACTATCATCCATTAGAATCTCAGCAAAAAACAACACCAAAATTAAATCAAACTCAGCCATCAATCTCTACACAAGCGCCAAAATTACCTACTAAAAAATCTGTCTCAAAATCTGAACCTCAACAACAACCAAAAACAGAAAATCAATCAGTCTCTCAACCAAAACCTTTAGCTATTATCCAAACCCAATCATTTGAATTTGAAACAGCACAATTAGTTTCAAAACCTGGCTTTCTAGGTTTAGGAACAACCTGGGTAATTCAGCGCAGTAACAAAAAAGTAGAATTGTTTTTAGAAGACTTAGAAAATAGTATACCTTTAGAATTGATTGCCATTTCTAGCGGTAATTTTTTAATGGGTTCAGCAGAAAATGAAGTAGAAAGCGCAGATAGAAGTAGTCCTCAACATCAAGTGACTATTCAACCTTTTTTATTAGGAAAGTATCCCATCACTCAAGCACAATGGCAAGCAGTGGCTAATTTACCAAAAATTACAATTGATTTGCATCCAGATCCATCTCACTTTAAAGGTGATAACCGACCAGTAGAAAAAGTTTCATGGTATGATGCACAGGAATTTTGCGCCAGATTATCACGAAAAACAGGTAAATTATATCGTTTACCTAGTGAATCAGAATGGGAATATGCTTGTCGTGCAGGTACAACTACACCTTTTTATTTTGGTAATACTCTTAGCACTGATTTAGCAAATTATAATGGTGAATATGTTTATGCTAATGGCTCAAAAGGTGTCTACCGCAAAGAAACAACAAATGTGGGAATTTTTCCAGCAAATGCTTTTGGTTTACATGATACCCATGGTAACGTCTGGGAATGGTGCGAAGATGGATGGTATAATAATTATATAGGTGCGCCAACTGATGGTAGTGCGCGATTGAGTGGTACTGATAATCACCCTCGTCGGGTATTGCGCGGTGGTTCTTGGTCTTATCGTCCAGTCTACTGCCGTTCTGCTTATCGCGTCAATTATCCGGCTGTCAGCAGAGATTTTAATCACGGTTTTCGTGTTGCTTGTTCTGCTAAGTGGAATTAGTAATTTTTGGTTATTTATTATTAATTATTTTTCATCACACAATTCATGTTTTTTACCAATTCTCTAGAAAATCAACTCCAACGCTGGAACGAAACGATTCGTAGTCAACCAAATAACCCTAATGTTTACATTCGTCGGGGAATGGTTTATTTTCAACTGGCGAAAATTGAGGAATCAATTGCAGATTTTGATACCGCAGAAAAGTTGGATGCTAGACTTACACCCTATCTTTGGCAACGGGGTTTATCTTATTATTATGCAGCGAAATTTGTTGAAGGTGCGAAACAGTTTGAAATAGATTTGACCGTCAATGCACAAGATGTAGAAGAAACTGTGTGGCGATATCTTTGTATAGCGCGGTTATCGGGTGTGACAGAAGCTCGTAATTCTTTGTTACCTGTGAAAAACGATCCTCGGAAAATCATGCGGTCTGTATATGATTTATTTGCGGGTAATTGTACAACTGATGAAGTTTTAAATATTGGCAAATCAGAAGGATTAAAAGGTAATTTTTATAGTCATCTTTATTTAGGTTTGTATTTTGAAGCTGAGGGGAATTTGGAGTTAGCAAAAGAGTATATTTTGAAGGCTGCGGATAATTATAAAATTGATGATTATATGTGGTATTTAGCGGTGGTGCATAAACAGGTGAGGGGGTGGGTTTAATTAGTTAAAAAAATGTCAAATCTGCTGTTTATAAAAAAAACTTTCCAAAATATAAATGATGGTAATGCAAAATGGTTTGTATTTACCATCATCATCTAATTCTAAATAGTCCTTAATAATATTCCTAATTTCTTCCTCATTAAAATCCTCATCTGCTAATAATTCTAATTCTGCATCAATAGCAGCTTGACGCATTCTTTGTAACTTAGGAATATTCAATGCTAAATTTTCTATGGTTTTTTCAGCAGCAAGTTTTTTATCTATTTCTTCAGTTGGTAAGGGAGCATCCACTTTTGGCGGATAGCCTTTTTTAGATGAACCATATAGTATGGTTTTTGGACTGCGAGAATTATGTTTCTTCCAAAAGTGGATGCTCCCGTTGGTAAAATTTCCCCAGCAGCAGAATATCTAAAAAACACTGTACAGTTTGCTATTAATGGAGAAACTAACAAATTTTCATCATACCAATTATCTTTTTGATGTCCACAATGTACGGGAATTTTGGCTTGAGTTTCATCTTCTCCTTGACAGGAAACTATCAAATTAAAATAATCAAATCTCACAGATTCATCTGTACCTTGAGGTTTAAAATGTTCAATATGACAACTTCCTTTATCTATAGCAACACCACAATAACAACAAATATAACCTTGTTCTTGTAATAAAGTCTCTAAAAGTTGCTCTTTAACTACCGTTCTCCTAAAACTTTTCCAAGTAGGAATTTTATCACCTTGTTTGATTTTCCATGCAGATAAGCTACTTGGTTCTACACCCTTTTGAATATATTTCATTTATGGGAAAGTCCTTTTCTCCTCATTAAAATATCTGCTTTTACAAACTGCGCTTCATCTTCACCAATTTTTTCAGCTAACTCTTGTCGTAATTGTTTAGCAGCATCTAAATTTCCTGCATCGATTAAACGAAATAATTGTAAAAGGCCTTCTTTTATTTCATAAGGACGTTCAGGAACATCCATTAAATCTTCTAAAATTTGATTACTATCTCTACCATAGGAACTTTCAGGACGTTTAGCAATTATACCATCATTTGTTTTTTCTAAAATGTAAATTCCTTGGGGTTTTATTTGACTAATAACTTGTGGGGAATGGGTAGTAACTATAAACTGACAATGGGGAAAAGTTCTGGTTAAAGCTGGGATAATTTCTCTTTGCCATTTTGGATGTAAATGTAGTTCAATTTCATCAATTAAAACCACTCCATAACCATCTAGAGGATTTTCTAACCCAGGGTTAGCAATAGCTAATCTTCTTGCTAAATCTCCTACCATTGCTAATAAGCATTTTTCCCCATCTGATAATTGATTAACTATTAATTCTTCACCATCTTTTTCTACTGTCATTCTTAAAGGAGAACGACGGACACGCAATTTAGTGAAGTTAGGAATTAATGAAGATATAGCTTGTCTAACAGCTTCTAATTCTTTATCTCGATAATTAGTGTTATTTTCTAAACGTAATTCATTTTCTATATCTTCTTGTCTCCTAAACCATTCAAAAAAAATTCTAAACTCACTAACTGTACCAGTAAGGGAATTTTCATAAGTATCTATTTGTTTAAAGTCATGTTGTTTTTTAATTCTTAATGGAATATCAAGAACTGCACGATTAGTAGAATAATAAATTATGACAGGAAGATTATATTCTTCAGATGCAGATAATTGATGTTTAATATTGTCAACAATCTTGTTGATTTCGGATAAATTTGTACTTGTATCTTTAATACGTCCTTTTTTAACCTTAGTTAAAGACCAAATAAATTGTTGAGATTCAAAATCAGATGTTATTTCATTATGAGTTTCATTTTTGTCATTTTTTATGTCTTCTTCTCTAAACAATCTTCCTGAAGCAGTTGAATATTGAATTGTACTAGAAAAGCGTGATAATAAAATTGCTAAACAATCAATAATACTTGATTTACCTACACCATTAATACCAATAAATACCGTAGGTTCTATTTCATCAAAATCTAATGTTAAATCACCAATTCCGCGAAACCCTTGCATTTTTAGCTTCTTAACTCTTATCATAGTTACGATTTTATTTCAACTGATTGAATATCAATATACAACTTTTTATTTACTTTAAACCTTCTTTAAAAAATCCCTAATCGTAATTTCACACTCAGGGAAAGCTAAAGGAGATATTGTCAAATTTTCTCCTAAAATACTTTGACTTTGATAACCTGCTATATGAGGATTACGATCAACATATAACTTCCTTCCATTAACATCCAAAACCCAATAATCAATAATGCCAGATTGAGCATAAGCTAAACTTTTAACTTCCCGGTCATATTTCAAACTAGAATCAGCAACTTCAATCACTAAAAATACTTCCGATGGTTGAGGATGATGATCTTCATAATCTAAAACATTAGTTTTCACAACCGCAACATCTGGTTCAGGTTCAGAAAAATCATCAAGAGTAATAGGTGATTGAGTCCTAATTAAAACCTGATCACCCAAACGTTGATTTAAAATTCTTTGAATACGAGTAATAGCTGCTTCGTGTGCAGTTCCTTTAGCCGGCATTTTGATAATTTGTCCTGACAGTAATTCTAGACGTTCTTCCGGGTGAAAAATCCCCATTTCTGCCATTTTATGATATTCAGTAACGTTAATGTGGCGAATGTTAGTTAGCATAAGTTTTGGTTAGCTTTTATATTATCTTCCCAACATTTTATCCCGCAAATGCTTAATGCGATCGCGCAATTTTGCTGCTTCTTCAAATTCCATTTTTTTCGCTGCTTCTTTCATCTGTTTTTCTAACAGTGTAATTAACTCTGGAATATCTTCTAAAGATAATTCATCTAGATGTTCATCTACCACCTTTAAATCACCTGAACTTAACCGCCGCGATACATCTAAAAATGATAAAATGGCATTACTTGATTTCTTCACAATCGGTTGCGGTGTAATTCCGTGCATTTTATTATATGCTGTTTGAATTCCCCTTCTTCTATCAGTTTCATCAATAGCTTTAATCATGCTATCTGTTAACTTATCAGCATACATAATCGCTTTTCCGCGAATATGACGCGCAGCCCGGCCAATTGTTTGAATTAACGAACGTTCAGCACGCAAGAAACCTTCTTTATCTGCATCCATGATTGCAACTAAGGAAACTTCTGGTAAATCTAAACCTTCCCGCAATAAATTCACACCCACCAAAACATCAAATTTACCAATTCTTAAATCTTGTAAAATCTCAATTCTCTGAATCGAATTAATTTCCGAATGCAAATATCTAACTTTAATTCCCTTGTCTTCTAAATATTCAGTTAAATCTTCCGCCATCCTTTTGGTTAATGTGGTAATTAACACCCGTTCTTTAAGTTCAACTCTATCTTTGATTTCTCCTAATAAATCATCAACTTGTCCTTCTGTGGGACGAACAAATATTTCTGGATCGATTACTCCAGTGGGTCTAATCACTTGTTCAACAATATTATCTTCAGAAATTTCTAATTCCCAATTTCCTGGAGTTGCAGAAACGAAAATACATTGATTAGCTTTTTGCCAAAATTCTTCTACTTTCAAAGGACGATTATCGGCAGCACTGGGAAGGCGAAAACCATGATCAATTAAAACCTTTTTTCGTGCTTGGTCGCCGTTGTACATCCCACGAATTTGGGGAACAGTAACGTGAGATTCATCAATTACCAATAACCAATCTTTGGGAAAATAATCAATTAAACATTCTGGTGGTTCTCCCGCTTGTCTACCCGCTAAATGACGAGAATAATTTTCTACACCGTTACAATATCCTACCTCGCGCAACATTTCCAAATCGTAGCGGGTGCGTTGATCTATGCGTTGGGCTTCAACTAATTTACCTAATTCTTCTAATGTTAATTTTTGCTGTTTTAATTCTGCGGAAATATCTTCACAAGCGACTTCTAAACGTTCTTCTGGGGTGACAAAGTGACGCGCAGGATAAATATTGATTTTTTCTAAACTGCTGAGAATTTCCCCTGTTACGGGGTCAATATAACGTATTGCATCAATTTCATCACCAAAAAATTCAACACGAATAATTCTATCTTCGTAAGCGGGTCCAATTTCTAACACATCACCGCGGACGCGAAATTTACCCCGACCCATTTCTATATCGTTGCGACTATACTGCACAGATGTCAAATCTCGTAAAATCTGCCGTTGGTCAACCTCTATGCCTATTTGTAGTTTAATTGCGGCTTTGAGGTATTCAGCCGGCATCCCTAAACCGTAAATGCAGCTAATGGAAGCAACAACAATTACATCCCGACGTTCAAACAGGGAACGGGTTGCAGAATGCCGCAACATATCTATTTCATCATTAATTGCCGCTGTTTTTTCTATATATGTATCTGTGACGGGAATATACGCTTCCGGTTGGTAATAGTCGTAATAGCTGACGAAATACTCAACGGCGTTATTGGGGAAAAATTCCCGTAATTCGTTACATAGTTGCGCTGCAAGGGTTTTATTATGTGCCAGAACTAGGGTTGGTTTACCAACTTTTTCAATCACTGCGGCGATAGAAAACGTCTTACCGGTTCCCGTCGCACCTAGTAAAGTTTGGTAACGATTACCCGCTTGGATGCTGGTTATAAGTTGAGCGATCGCCTGTGGTTGATCACCAGTGGGGCTAAAAGGAGCTTGAAGGCTAAATTTTGTCATCACCGTTTTTGCTAAACATACCCTTTCCCATAGTAGCGATAGTGGCGATGCGATCGCATTTGGTGGTGGTGTAGCGATCGCCTATCCGTATGAGTCAGATATTGTTCACAAAAATTCACTCTTTTAATTTACTTATGTATCAGTTTTGAAGAAACTTATATCTATGTGTGCTTTTTTAAGGTTACACTCTTAATATTATGGGAAAAAATAAACCTTTCCTTAATTATTGTAAAATTCATGTAACAAGCTGGATGCGTTAGTTTAGAAAGCACCCAGCTGCAAAGGAGATAAAAAAGTGGAAGAAAATAACCAAGGTAATACAGAACAGGGATCTCAGGGGACAATAATAGTTGCTGGAGAGCGTCCTATTGGTAGCAGCGACTTACAATTTGCAGGAACAGTATCAATCTCTGGATTGCGTCCCATTAGTACAAGCAGCATACAAGTGGTTGAAACTTACAATTCAATGGGAATTCGTCCTATTACTGCTAACACATTCCAAGTTGTGAGCAGCATTAACCTATCTGGCATTCGTCCTATCGGTTCTAGTGCATTGGTAGTTTCGGAAAACTATTCAATATTTGGCAATCGTCCAATAGCATCAAATACTGTTGATGATTCTGAGACTTTAATGGGTTTTCTAGACTAATTTCAAATATTATTCCCATATTCTTAACAACCCAGTTTTATTAGTCAACTGGGTTTTTTTATTATTTATCAACATCTGTGCCAAACCAATAATCTACTGAAAATAGGCAATAGAAATCCTTTCTGCCTCGTTCTTATTTTGGAAATCCTAACTCCTTAACTCTACTTTATATATTCCTTTTTACACAGATAGCTAATATATCTTATATACCTTGTGGTGGAAGTATTAAGTTAATATTCAAGCTAATTTAAGTATGGTAATGAATAATTATAGGCAAAGCAAATGAGCTTAGAAGAACGTGCAAAAGCCACAGGTAAAAATATTGAAGGTAAAGCACAAGAAGCTTTAGGAAATGTTACTGGTGATCCCAAAGATAAAGCCGAAGGTAAAGCAAAGCAAGCAGAAAGTGAAGTACGTCACTCTGTAGAAGATGTCAAAGATAATGTCAAGCAAAAGCTTGACTAAAAGACAGATAGAGTAAAACACAATTCTTAGTGAGAGAAAAATCTCTCACTTCCAAATTTTAAAAGACTTGTATATCAGATTAAAACTTGTGTTTTTATCTTTATTTAGAACTTACACAAGTCTCATATTCAAGTCTATTGTAGAGTCCAGCAGATGCCAAAAATCTCTTGATATTAAGCAATTTATAGGTCTCGCACACCGTAATGATATGCCAGTTGCGTAACCCGAATTTCTCTTTCTATCGAAACTACGACTTTACTTTTGAGTTGTCTGAGGAGAAAAATAATGATTCTAATTCAACAGAGTCGTAAAATTTTAATGTCTTTAGTTTTGATTTTGGTGCTAACATTAACTGCCGCTTGCAGTGGTGGAAGAGTCGCAGAATCAAACCGCACAATTACCCCATCAGCAGTAGGAAGAGATGTTACCTATGCAGAATTAGAACGTGGTAATACTCCAGGAGGGCAGAATTTTGGTAACTGGGTTGTACAAACTTCTAAAGGATTAGTTACAGATGCTTATGTGCGAGATAATAACAAACTAGGTGTGGTTATTTCGCCTCAAGTTAGTCCTAATGATGTGCGACCTTTAGCAAATTCTTTGGTGCAAGGTTTTAGAAAGAATTTCCCTAATCAAGACTTGAAAGTTTTGATATATGCACCTGATAAAAAATTAATTTTGACTGCTGATTATATTGCTCAGACAAATCAAATTAAGTATAGCTAACCATAAACAGTTTCATTGTGTCAATAGTTTAAATATAAAACAGGAGAAAAGTCACATGAGAAGTAGTGAAGAATATAAACGCGATATCATGAAAGATTTGGCACAAGGAAATGTCGAATCTTTGGATAATATGCCGACAGATACAACAAATGAATATGAAACTTTTGATGATTTTGCTCAACGGACAACAACAGACCAACGTCGGCAATTATTTAGTCAATCCTTGCATCCAGAACGCATCCCTCCTAGTCAAATGGAGCCAGAATTACAAAAGGCAATTGCTCAAATTAAACCCAATGAACGAGATGATGTAGCAAAGGCATTTTTCAAACAGTTAAAGGAAAGAGGACTAGATGAGAAAAGGTTAGAACAACAGTTAAATCTTTCTACTCACAACCCTAACCGCATGACTGCTGATGATGTGAGTAATCTTGCATCTTTCACTTATCATAGTCATCCTGATGTTTTCCGTGAAGTGTTAGCAGAACAACCAGGAATTATCAAGTTTCTTAGTAATCCTATTGTGGCAGGTATTATTGGGATTGCAGCGGCTAAATGGTTGGGAAGTCGCAAGTGATAATTGAGGGAAGATAAATTTCTCAAAGTCCCCTTTTATAATGGGGATTTACTTCTCAAATTCCCCCTTTATAAGGTGGATTTAGGGGGATCTACAAGTATTTGATACCAGACGAAAAGAACATCGAAAATTATCGTTTAATTTGGTTATGAAAATCAGGAACTAACAAAGATTTTTCTAATTCACCTTGTTCATTATAGAATTGTATTTGACCTTGTTCATTACATAACCATACTTCAATCGCTTGAGCTTCTAAATATAAATTCTTTTTAAATTCCATTTCCTCAAGAGTGTTACCCGTTGATTTAACTTCTATACAAATTTCTGGTGCAATAGAAGCTGATATTTCATCTTGGATTTGATCAAATCTTGCCTCTGAACACCAAACCACATCAGCTACTTTAACGCCATCTGATGTATTGATTGCACATTCTGGCATGACTTCACCAGTTTTTAATAAAGATTCTAATAAACGTTGAATTCTTCCTTGATAAAATGAATGTTTAATCTTTACAGGACTCATTACGATTTGTCCCCATTTATTCAACTCAATCTTAAAAGGTAAATCTTGTAATTGTTTATTTTCACAAACTTCTTCCCATTTCATAGTCAATTACCTAGAGGGATTATATCAATAATCATCTTAACTGATTGGTGCTTGATTATCAATTCAGACTTAGGGTATAAAATCTGTATTCAGAACTTCTGTTAAGGAGAAAGGAGGTTCTTCGGGGAATAGGTTTGAGGAAAGTTGATATTTGTTAATTGTATCTTTTCTAGCATCTTGATAACAGTCTAGAAATACATCATTTAAGATAGCTTTTAAACTGGGACTATCTGCAAGAGTATAGGCTATTTGTCGTCTTTGTTTAACAACTGTATTACGCCAACCTCTAGCGTTATATTCTTTCTCTTCTGTCCAATATTGTAGTTTTAATAAATGTTCAATTAAAACAACTAAGCGAGTTTTTAGTTCTTTCTTTTCCCTCCTTCCTATACTATCAATTTCTTCAATTAAATTCTCAATATCTAGTTGTTCTACGTTTCTTTCTTTCAATTGTTGAACTGTGGTTTGTATCCATAGGTAAAAATCTTGCTCATATAATTTTTTGTTGTTATCAACTGTCAGCATAAATGTTTCTCCTGAATCAAGTTATTGTTAACAATATTGTACAAGGAATAAAAAGGGTAAACTGATCAGTTAGCAATGCTCTATGAAATTTCAACTCATAAATTTTGAGAAATACTCTCAGAAAGAATTATTCCTATTTTCTCTCTATCCAATAGTTTGGCTTGCGTTGAAGGTGCATTACAGCTAAAATTTGAATTTTATCACCATGAACTCTGTATACTATGCCATAGGGAAATCCATCAATATGGCAACGTCTAGCATTTTGGATCATTGGTGTCCAAGCATCGGGAAAATTAACTATGCGGTTAAGTGTTCTTTCCACCGCATCAAGAAAAGTATTGCCAAGTTTAGAACTAATGTTATCGTAATATAAAGTCGCTTCTTCAAGTTCTATTTGTGCATAAGGATCAAATTCAATCAACATCACCGATTCCTTAATCTTTGTAATACTTCATCGGCTGGTATTAACGTAACTTGACCTTCATCTATTGCCTGAATGCGATTTGCAATTTCTGTTTCCCAAGCAGCCTCAACTTCAGGATTAATTTCATCAAGACTTTTGAGAAGATGTTCAGCAAGCATCGCTCTGTATAGAGGAGGTAAGGTTAATACTGCTCCAAAAATTTCGTCGTAAGTAACGTCAGCCATACAGAAAACTCCTGACAGAGTACGGTGATCGCATTTTAGCATAAATGCGCTTAACCCACCCTACAGGCTGAGAGTGAAAAGTCAATATATACCCATAAAAGACTCACGTAAATGTTAATTCTCCTATGGGAAAATATATGAGAAACAACCGTCAGCACTGCCATGAGGTAGTCTGACTTTTAATTTGTGAGTGTTACACAAAAATATTTTCTACCCACCTCTAAAGAATACCACAAGAAGCGGATGGATTGCAAGCAAAAATTTATATTAATTCTAGTATAGTCTATCCACTAATGAGATGTCAAGAGATAACAAGTAAATTAAGTAAAACCCTTATCCCGTAATAAATACGGGCATTGTTTACATACATTTAGTCGCAATAAGTAACGAAAACATAGGCGTTGTAGAAATATTATTGAGAATAAATAATAAAAAATGTCTAATTCCCAGAAAACCTTATCAGAGAAAAGTTTTAGCGATCGCCACCTTGGGTTAATGACATTCTAGAATTTGGTTAAGGTAGTTGATCGTTTTGGTTGTGTAATTGGTGATCGCCTACACCATCATCTAACCCTCACCCTGACCACCTGATTGCTTGATTAAGTAATCTAAAATTCTGTCAATTCGTTCCAAAGCCGCATTAGTAGTACGTTGAAACTCTTGATTATTTCTTTGGAACTCCTGAAACTGTCTTTCAGACTGCCTTAGTGCTTGCTGATGTAAACGCGCAATATCCGCAAGGTTGGTTACTGTTCTTTCTAATCGTGCTAATGCTTGACTGTTAGAACGGGTTTCACGTCTGACACCCTCCTGAATAGTGCGGACTAAATCAATTTCATCTCCAAGCTGATCTAATCTGCTGTCAATATCATCCAGCCTTGCGGGAAAATCTTCTAATGGCTGTGAATTACTCATAATGCCTCTTTATTTTGTAGATTTTCTTTATTTTTCTCCTTAATAGCTTTCGTAACAATGTACGCTGCTAAGTTAGCTGGTGTACGCTCCTGTTCTTCAGCTATGTTTGTAAGCTCTTTATATATTTCTTCATCCAGTGTAATTGTTACTCTAGGTCTGATAGCCATAGGGGTAATGTTTAGCAGTGATACTATTACAGTGACACTATTTTAGACTCCTGTTGCTTAAAAAATATTCTGTTGACTGCTGACGCGATTAACATCACGGGTCTACTATAGCATCAGTAGCAGCAAAAATAAACCCCCGACTTCCCAAAGAAATCGAGGATTTAAGTATTATTTAGTTAGCAGTATTGATTTAAACAGCCGCTAATTCAGGTGTAGGACGCTTGCTGTTACGGATATTCTTAATCGCTTCAGCATAATCAGGAGCATTGAACACAGCAGAACCCGCTACAATTGCATTAGCTCCTGCTTCCAAAACTTGCCAAGTATTATTGGCTTTCAGTCCACCATCAACTTCAATCCAAGGATCTAAACCGCGTTCATCACACATTTGACGCAGTTGGCGAATTTTAGGAACTACGCTAGGAATAAAGCTTTGTCCACCGAAACCGGGGTTAACGCTCATAATCAGCACTAAATCACACAGTTCCAGTACGTATTCAATTAATTCTAAAGGTGTACCGGGGTTTAGCACAACTCCAGCTTTTTTACCGAGTTCTCTGATTTGTCCCAAAGTGCGGTGAAGGTGAGGTGAAGCATTATGTTCAGCGTGTACAGAAATGATATCAGCACCAGCCTTAGCAAAACCTTCTACATACTTTTCTGGTTCCACGATCATCAAGTGGACATCCAGAGGTTTGGTTGTAATCGGACGAATCGCCTCCACAACCAGAGGACCTATTGTAATATTAGGTACAAAACGTCCGTCCATTACATCAACGTGAATCCAATCTGCTCCCGCTTTGTCTACAGCGCGAATATCGTCACCCAGACGGCTAAAGTCTGCTGATAGGATAGATGGAGAGATAACTATAGGTTTTTTAGATGGGTTTTGGGTCATGGCTAGTGGGTTCTTAAGCGTCCTCGTCTGTAAGCATTGTAACAAAATATGGAGAAATCTATTCTAATTTCAAATTGTAAAATTCAAAATTTTCAATAAAACTCCTTCTTTTGCCTCTTGCGGGAAAATTGACTATGAACAAATTTTGGATAATTTGCGGTTTGGGTGTTTCCTGTTTGACTGTGCCAGTTTTGGCATCTGTGCAGTTTGGCAGTTCGCTAGGAAGTGGTGGTATTGATGTACTGAAATTACATCAACCTCCTTACAATTTAACTGGCCGCAAAATTGCCATTGGTCAGGTAGAAATTGGTCGTCCTGGTATGTTTGGCTTGGATAAAGCGGTGTCTAAAAATCGTGCGATTTCCCCTGTGGCTGTGTTTTTACGCACTGCACCAGCTAAGTCAAATAGTGGTGTTGATCCCCATGCTTATAATGTTGCTGCGGTGATGGTAAGTCAAGATAAGGCTTGGCCGGGAGTTGCACCAGATGCAAGGCTATATTCTTCTGCTGTCGGATCTACGAAAAATATGGGTCAACCGGAAGAGTGTTTATCAACACAACATATAGCTTTACAAAATAGCGGTGATGTTCGCGCCATTAACTTTAGTTTTGGTGAACCTTTGAACCGTGACCCCAGACCAGAGGCTGTTTTGGATGGTCAAGCTTTACTAACTTTGTGTATTGACTGGTCGAGTCGGGTTCATGATGTGGTGTATGCGATCGCAGGTAACCAAGGCAAAGGCGGGATTCCCATTCCTACAGATAATTTTAACGGAATTAACGTGGCTTTTTCATCCCCAAGAGCAGGGATTTTCAATAAAGTTAACGTTTCTAATCTAGCAGGTAATAATCAAGGTGTGGGCGATCGCTTAGTTGGTAAGGAATTTAATATTGATGGACGCAGATCAATTAGTTTAGTCGCTCCCGGTAGTAATATTCCTTTACTTAATCCTGATGGCAAGTTGAATAAATCTACAGGTTCGAGTTTTGCCGCGCCTCATGTTACAGCGACGGTGGCTTTATTACAAGAATTTGCTGACCGACAGTTAAGAATTAAACAACCAAATTGGACTCTTGATGCTCGAAATCATCAAGTTATGAAAGCTGTATTATTAAATTCAACCGATAAAATTCAAGATAGAGGTGATGGTTTATGGTTGGGTATGACTAGGACTTTAGTTGATAAACAAAATCGAGATTGGTTTGCTTCTGATGCTTACAAAGATGAAAAAGTTCCCCTTGATGATCAAATGGGGACAGGTCATTTAAATGCTTTTCGTGCTTATCAACAATTTCTGCCTGGTCAATGGCAACCTACAACTTCTATTCCAGCAATTGGTTGGGATTATAATACTATTAATGCTGCATCATCTGTGGAATATAGTTTAGCAAAACCTTTAAAACACAATAGTTTTGTAGCTATTACCTTAACTTGGGATAGGTTGGTAGAATTAGAAGATAGAAATAAAAACCAAGAATATGATGTCAATGAAAGTTTTATAGATAAGGGATTAAATAACCTCGACCTTTATTTAGTCAAAGCAGACGCTCCCACAACTGAAGTCGCTACTTGTTCTTCTGTGAGTGAAATAGATAATATAGAGCATATTTTTTGTCCTGTTCCATCTGATGGAAATTATAAAATTCGGGTGCAGTTTAAACAACAAGTTAATGAACCAACTCAAGCTTATAGTTTAGCTTGGTGGACTGTTCCTGTAAATTAAAAGGATGTTATATTTCCATTAAACTTAAAATGGGATAGATCCCCGACTTCTCAAATAAGTCAGGGATGTGGGTATTAGTAGAAATGCGCGATCGCACAAAACCAAAATTGAATGTATTTCAATATCTGTTACCAAAACTGTAACGGTCAACTGTTCTTGTACTGGTAAATGCCATAGTGAACATCTGACACATAATCAGCGTCTAATTTGATGGATAGCTAAAACAACTAATGAGGTAGTAGATGAACGTATACAAATTTAGTGCTGTGCAAGAAAATTTCTTACAAAGACGGTACGCAGTGAGTTTGGGTAGACGCTACGTTTTAGCCGCTGCTAGTGTTGTGATGTTAAGTGTGTTTGGATGTTCGCAAATTGATAATAGTAGCAATTTGCTCACTAAATCTCCTCTACTTAGTCCTGAATCTAAGGGACTTCCAAAAAACAACATCTAAAATTCGCTTGTCTCTTCAACTTTGGATTTGTAATTTTAAATTGTAGATAGTTGCATCAAAAATCCAAAATTTTCAAGCTACGTTATCAGAAACACTAAGGGAATTTTTCACTTCAGCTTTTGCAGATTCTTCTGGTGTCATGGGTGCAACTATCTCTCCTGATGAGGATTCTTCGGTATCATAACGAATTACTGGAGGACGGATGGCGCTAATTATTGTTTTAATCACAACAGCGCAGGGAACCGCTACAATTACACCCAAAAGTCCGCCTATTCTCGCTCCTGTTAAGACGGAAATTAGCACCCAAACGGGATTTAAACCGGTAAAACTTCCTAAAATTCGGGGTGCAATTAGGTTTTCTAAAATTTGCTGGACTATGACGGCTGCGGCTAAGACTCTAGCTCCCATCCAAACATCTTGGAGGGATACTAATAAAGTTGTAGCAGCAATACCCACAGAACCGCCAAAGGGGATAAGAGCCATAATTCCGATGGTTAAGCCAAATAATAACCCATAAGGCACTTTTAACCACAAAAAGCTGGGTATAAGGGCAGAGGCCATACAGATAGATAGTATTAATTGGCTGATGAAGAAGTTTTGGAAACTAAGGCGTACTGTTCTGGAAAAAGGTTCACGGAATCTGCTAGGCAGCCATTCTACTAAACTTTCCCAGAGTTCACCACCATGTTGCAATAGATAAAAGGTTAATACCATTGTCAACAGAAAGTCTAGCAAGCTGGTGACGGTGACAACTGCTAGATTTAAAACTTGTCCAGCTATGGCTTGTAATTGTCCTTTGACGCGATCATTAATTTGCACGACGATCGCATCGAGATTAATTGGTAAGCCCATGCTTTCGGCTTTTTCGTTTAAAATCATTAATTGCGATCGCCCGGAGTCAATTAACTCTGGTAAGCGGGCTACAAGTTGTTGGGCTTGGGTAAGGGCTAGAGGAAAGAGGGTGACACCCAGCGCCAATAAAATGGACAAAGCCAATAAAAATACTAAGATAGCAACTTGTTCTCGCCTAGCACCGCGCCTTTCCATCCAACTAACTGGGTAGTTGAGGAGAAAAGCTAGAACTGATGCTCCGACTAAAATAGCAATCAAAGAGTGAAAATAATTGAAAATTGCCGAAATTGCCCAACCATTGAGAACTAATAGAGGAGCGAATAGCGCGATCGCCCCGATTCGCACTATTGGTGTAAATGTTTGCCACCAGTCGAGTAGCTTGCGTGTCTGCATTTTCAGAGGATTGGGGATAGAACTAAATAGAACTAAGTTAAATTCTTCTTTACAGACTATTATCTCTAACTATATGAGTCTTTTTCATTTCTCTAGTTTATAAGTAGACCCACCACAATGCACAATCTACCACCAATGGAAAATTACCCACATCCTCAAGACACAGCCACCTCTAACAAACTTTTGCTTTTATACTTAATTCCCGTGTTTGGCTTTTTCCCCTCCCTCTGGACTCTCTATCGCCGTCAGGGTAGTCGGGAACAACTAGCCGTAAGCCGTCTGTCCATTACCTTGGGTTTTACATGGATGTTGGGATACTTTTTGTTATCTTCTGGGGCGGCTACTTCGGATTTTTTGGCAATCCGTTTGTTGATTCTTAACAGTTTTTTCACATCTGGTTACTTTTTGGTGAGTATTTGGCTAATTTTCCGTGTTATCCAAGGAAAGTCTTACCGTTTACCAGGATTTAGCAATTTTGCCGAACGTATACTGCGTAAATATTAAATCTACGTCTTTTAAGTAATTAGCCCGTTAAGATATTTATTGTTGATACACAACTTTAGAGTTAATCCATCAAGCAATATGATCAAATCTGGTTTATTATTGCCGTACTTCCAGAAACCTCTCCGGATTGTCAACAGATAAATAGAAATCCGGGTAAAGGTCTTGTAGTTCCCAAGATCATAAAAAATCAGCACTATTAATTAAGATCTATCTATTATAGTCTGGTTTGTCTACATATATTGATTCGGCAAATTTACGGTATTGTATCAGTCAGTGTGAGGGAATTTGTGACTAGTCAAAGAACATCAGCAGAAAATAATAAATCAGCAAAAGCCAAAACCAGAAGTAAAACTTCTCGTAAATCAAAATCAGGGCGTTGGTTGTGGTTTGTGGTGGGTATGGGTGGGATTGCAATGGTTTCAGGTATGGCGGGGGCTTTGTTGGCAGTTTCTTGGGACAGTACGCCTTTACAGCAAGCGCAGTTGAGTGCCAAGGATGCAGCAGTTTTTGATGGCGATCGCATTTCTGGTGATGGATTCCAATTTTCCCAATTAACCCGCCCAGTTAATATCTTAGTTATGGGCATGAGTGTACTACCACCAGATGTTCAAAACCCACCCAGTGATACCAAGGAACTCAGGTATCTACCCCAAATCAATTCTTTTGACGGTCTTGCTGACGTAATGCTCTTGATCAAATTTGATCCAGAGACAAAAAAAATCGCCATGCTTTCTATTCCTAGAGATACTCGCACAGAAATTGAAGGGTTTGGAACAAAAAAAATTAACGCTGCCAATGTCGATGGTGGGCCAGCTTTAACTGCTAAAACCGTCAGTAATCTCTTGGGTGGAGTGGGAATTGACCGTTATGTCCGCATTAATGTTTTGGGGGTTGCCAAGCTGATAGATGCTTTGGGCGGAGTAACAGTGTACGTTCCCAAAGATATGAAATATCAGGATGATTCACAGCATTTATATATTAATTTAAAGGCAGGTAAACAGCATCTTAAAGGTGAACAAGCCTTACAATTACTACGCTTCCGCCATGATGAACTAGGTGATATTGGACGAATTCAGCGTCAACAAATGGTTTTGCGTTCTTTGATTGAACAAACTCTCAATCCCTCAACATTAACGCAATTGCCCCAAATTTTGAATGTAGTTAAAGATAATATTGACACTAATTTAACAGTTGAAGAATTAGTTGCATTGGTTGGTTTTGGCTCCCGAACTAATCGTTCTAATATGCAGATGTTAATGTTGCCTGGACGCTTTAGTGAAAAAAGTGAGTATGATGCCAGTTATTGGATACCCCAGAAACGAGCAATCAAAAAATTAATGGTTCAGAATTTTGGTTTAGAATCAGAATTATTAGACACCGAAACAATAGACCTTGGTGCATTGCGAGTAGCAATTCAAGATAGTACAGGTGGCGATCGCTCTCAAATCCGCCCCCTCATTACAGCCTTGGAAAAAGCCGGATATCGCAACATCTTTATCTCTAAACCATGGGGTGAACCTCTAGAAATTACCCACATCGTCGCCCAACAAGGAGACAGTGAAAGCGCCGAATCAATTCGTAATACTTTAGGATTTGGCGAAGTGCGAGTAGAAAGCACAGGTAATATCGGTTCAGATATCAGCATCCAAGTCGGTAAAGATTGGCTAGAAAACAAAGCAATTTTTGAAGCCGGAAGCAGGTAAGGGAGCAGGGGGGCAGGGGTGCAGAGGGGCAGGGGTGCAGGGGTGCAGAGGTGCAGGGGAGAATAAATAATCATTTCTTTTCTATTCCCTATTCCCTATTCCCTGTTCCCTGTTCCCTATTCCCTGTTCCCTGTTCCCTATTCCCTGTTCCCTATTCCCTGTCACCTGTCACCTAACTCCTGTTAACAAAAAGGCGTGGAATTTAATCTCACGCCTTCATTGTTATTACTTCTACAAATGTGAAGTTTTTTTAAGTAAATATCTACCAAGATGCAGCTTTACCTTTTTTATAAGGAACACCAGTAAAAGGTTGGAAACCAATTACAGGATAGGCATCATCTGTGGGGCTAAAAATTCGCATGAAGCCTTCAGAAACAAATTGAGTCATACTAGCAAGCATTTTAGTGATAGCCATAATATTTAGACTCCCTTTTTTTATGCTTTTTATCTGTGATATCTATAATTTAATGCTGATATCTATCGCTTGCTCATATTCGCAATATATTGATATTATCTGCAATGATTATTCAGATATATTCGTAATACTTTATTTTATTGTATCTGCAAACTTTTCCATTTCATTCTAATTGTAAATGTCATCGTGGTAAAGGGCATTCCCACCGCTTAATTATTGGTTTTACTATTAAAAATTATAAAATAATAGGCGTTTATCGCTTAATCAACCTGTATTTACAAGACTTTCCAGCATTATTATGCTAAGACTTGACATTAATTATGGTAGGATTTACCATAATAAGATAAGCAATTTTGCTAGGATACAGTTATATGACCACTTTTATAGATGTGGACTATGGCTACCAAAACCCAGACCTGAATCTCAGTCAAGAAGATTACAGCTTACTGACTGACCTTTATCAACTAACAATGGCAGCTTGTTACACAGGTGAAGGGATAGAACAAAAACGGGCAAGCTTTGAATTATTTGTGAGGCGCTTACCTGATGGTTTTGGCTACTTAATAGCTATGGGTTTGGCACAAGCTTTGGAATATTTGGCTAAATTCCGCTTTAATTCCGCACAAATTGCTGCTTTGCAGGAAACAGGAATTTTTACCCATGTACCTGATCGTTTTTGGTCACTATTGGCTGAAGGGGCGTTTACTGGGGATGTATGGGCTGTACCAGAAGGAACTGCGGTATTTGCCAATGAGCCATTTTTACGGGTGGAAGCACCTTTATGGCAAGCACAGTTAGTAGAAACCTATCTTTTAAACACTATTAATTACCAAACTTTAATTGCCACCAAGGCAGCTAGATTACGTGATATTGCGGGAGAAAAAGCAACACTTCTGGAATTTGGCACGCGCAGGGCTTTTAGTCCCCAAGCTTCTTTATGGGCTGCAAGGGCGGCTTTAGCTGGTGGTTTAGATGCAACTTCTAATGTGTTAGCGGCGATACAACTAAACCAAAAACCAAGTGGTACTATGGCACACGCCTTAGTTATGGCTTTGTCAGCTTTAGAAGGAAGTGAAGAACAAGCTTTTACAGCCTTTCATGAATATTTTCCCGGTGCGCCATTGTTAATTGATACCTATGATACTGTGGCTGCGGCTCAAAAGTTGGCACTGAAAGTAAAAACGGGGGAAATGAAATTAACGGGAGTGAGGTTGGATTCTGGAGATTTGGTTAGTTTATCAAAAACAGTGCGATCGCTCTTACCAGACGTTGCAATTTTTGCCAGTGGTGATTTAGATGAATGGGAAATTCAGCGACTCAAAACAGAAGGTGCAAAAATAGATGGTTATGGATTAGGAACAAAATTAGTTACCGGTTCTCCTGTGAATGGAGTTTATAAATTAGTAGATATTGATAGCATTCCAGTTATGAAAATGTCTAGCGGTAAGTTTACTTATCCAGGACGTAAGCAGATTTTTCGTGCTTTTACAGCAAATAAATTACAAGCAGATAAATTGGGTTTATCAGAGGAAAGTTTTAGTGAAGAAAAACCTTTATTACAGTTGGTGATGAAAGATGGTAAACAATTACAACCACCGGAAAGTTTAACAACAATTCGTCAACGCACTGCTGTATCAGTAGCTAGTTTACCAGAAGAAACAAGAAGATTAGAAAATCCTATTTCTGTAAAAGTTGAGATTTCTGAAATGTTGCAAAATTTGACTGAAGAAACGAAATCACAATACTAATCATAAACGCAGATAAACACAGATGAACGAATTATTAATTGACACCTGTCACCTGTCACCTATTTCCTGAACTCCTAATTCTTATGAACATTGCTTTATTTGGTACAAGTGCTGATCCACCAACTGCTGGACATCAAAAAATTCTCAAGTGGTTATCTGAAGATTTTGACTGGGTTGCAGTTTGGGCTGCTGATAATCCCTTTAAATCTCAGCAAACTCCTTTACCTCATCGGGCAGCCATGTTACAACTTTTAATCAGAGATATAGAAAATCCCAGAGATAATATTTCTTTGGAACAAGATTTGAGCAGTTGGCGAACTTTTGAAACAGTAGAAAAAGCTAAATTACGTTGGGGTGATGATGCAGAATATACTTTAGTAATTGGTTCAGATTTATTGCATCAGCTACCACGATGGTATCATATTGAAGAATTGTTAAAACAAGTGAAACTTTTAGTAATTCCCCGCCCTGGTTATGTCATAGATGATTCTAGTTTGGAAGAAATTAAGCAGTTAGGAGGAAAAATTGCGATCGCCAGTTTAACTGGTTTAGATGTTTCTTCCACAGCTTTTCGTGAACAAAAAGATCCCGAAACTCTCACTCCCCCTGTTATCGCTTATATTTATCGAGAGCATTTGTACGTTTAAATGCCAGCACGCAACCACAAAAAAAATCCCAATCCGATAAATCAACAACCTTTGGCTGATTTCAAAGTCGGTGTAGATAATGTAATTTTTTCCGTAGATACAGCCCAAAATCGGCTGTTAGTTTTATTAGTAATGCGACAGCAAGAGCCATTTTTAAATTCGTGGAGTCTTCCCGGTACTTTAGTACGTCAAGGAGAATCTTTAGAAGATGCAGCTTATCGCATAATGGCAGAAAAAATAAAAGTCAATAATCTCTATTTAGAACAACTCTATACTTTTGGTGGACCCAATCGTGATCCAAGGGAAAAAACTGATAGTTATGGAGTACGTTATTTATCAGTCAGTTACTTTGCTTTAGTCCGGTTTGAAGAAGCAGAATTAATTGCTGATAAAGTTGCTGGTATTGCGTGGTATCCAGTTAAACAAATACCCCAACTAGCATTTGATCATCATGAAATTATCACCTATGGACACAGAAGACTGAAAAATAAATTGGAATATAGCCCTGTAGCTTTTGAAGTCTTACCAGACACCTTTACTCTCAACGATTTATATCAGCTATACACCACCGTTTTAGGAGAAAATTTCTCAGATTATTCTAATTTTCGAGCGCGTTTACTCAAGCTAGGTTTTTTATCTGATACTGGAATAAAAATATCAAGAGGAGCAGGTCGTCCTGCTAGTTTATATAAATTTGATGCAGAAGCCTTTGCACCTTTTAAAGATAAACCATTAGTGTTTATATGAATTAGGTGACAGGTGACAGCTGACAGTTAAAAGGCAATAGGGAATAGAGAAAAGCAAATAATGACTTACCGATTACCAGTCACGAATCACCAATTACCAATCACCCATTACCAATTACCACTATGAAAATAGCCATTGCTCAACTTAATCCTATCATTGGTGACTTACCTGGAAATTCCCAAAAAATATTGGAATCTGCACAACAGGCAGCATCAGCAAATGCACGTTTATTATTAACACCAGAACTTTCTTTATGTGGCTATCCACCAAGGGATTTATTATTAAATCCTAGTTTTGTGGAAGCTATGAATATCACATTACAAAAATTAGCTAAAGACTTACCACCCAATTTAGCTGTATTGGTAGGAACTGTTGTCAAAAATACCGAAGCATACATTACTGGTGGTAAAACTTTATTTAACAGCATTGCTTGGCTAGAAGCAGGAAAAATCAAGCAATACTTCCACAAAAGACTACTACCAACTTACGATGTATTTGATGAAAAACGATATTTTGAACCAGGGTTACAAGCTAATTATTTTTCTTTAGATGATATCAATATTGGGGTAACAATTTGCGAAGATTTATGGAATGATGAAGAATTTTGGGGTAAACGTAGTTATGCAGTTAATCCCATTGCTGATTTATCAATTTTAGGTGTGGATTTAATTGTCAATTTATCAGCTTCACCTTACACAGTTGGTAAGCAGAAGTTACGGGAAGAAATGTTGAAACATAGTGCTGTAAATTTTCAAGAACCAGTAATTTATACTAATCAAGTCGGTGGTAATGATGATTTAATTTTTGATGGTCGCAGTTTTGCTTTAAATCTTCAAGGTGAAATTATTTGTCGTGCTAAAGGATTTGAGACTGATTTATTAGTTGTTGAGTTTGATGAAAACCAGCGAGATTTAAAATTAGATTCTATTTCTCCAATTTATGAATCTGAAGATGAAGAAATTTGGCACGCTTTGGTTTTGGGTGTGCGTGATTATGTTAATAAATGTCGCTTTTCTCAAGTCGTTTTAGGTTTAAGTGGCGGGGTTGATTCGGCTTTAGTTGCGGCTATTGCTACTGCGGCATTAGGCAAAGATAATGTTTTTGGTGTGCTGATGCCTTCTCCTTATAGTTCTGAACATTCTATTAGTGATGCTTTGGCATTAGCTGATAACTTGGGAATTAAAACTCAAATTTTACCAATTGGGGAATTAATGCAATGTTTTGATAATTCTCTGGTTGATTTATTTGCAGGAACAGAGTTTGGTATTGCAGAAGAAAACATTCAATCCCGAATTAGGGGGAATTTATTAATGGCTATAGCAAATAAATTTGGTCATTTGCTTTTATCTACTGGGAATAAATCAGAAATGGCTGTTGGTTACTGCACTCTCTATGGTGATATGAATGGTGGTTTAGCGGTAATTGCAGATGTTCCCAAAACTCGTGTTTATTCTCTTTGTCATTGGTTAAATTCCCATAGCAATAGGGAAATTATTCCCCAAAATATCCTCACTAAAGCACCAAGCGCAGAACTAAAACCTGGTCAAGTTGATCAAGATTCTCTACCTGCTTATGAAATATTAGATGATATTTTAAAACGTCTGATTCATGACCACCAATCAGCAGAACAAATAGTTGCCGCAGGACATGATTCAGCTATAGTCAATCGAGTGTTGAAAATGGTAGCAAGGGCTGAATTTAAACGCCGTCAAGCACCTCCTGGTTTGAAAATTACTGACCGCGCTTTTGGTACTGGTTGGAGAATGCCTATTGCCAGAGTGGTTATTAGTCAGTAAGGTGACTGACCTGCATGATGGTTCACGGACTGGTTATGCGATCAATATTGATAATCAAAATTTATTTAATTAGCGACAATTTAGGAAAGCAATAGTTAAAGTGGGGCGTTCCACTAATTTTATTTTTCCCCCAATAGCGCCTTGATAAACATCAAAATAGCTTCATGATTTTAGATTAAATGATTTTATAAAAGATGCACCATTAGTTTTTAATTCTTCAGGAGATGGGGTAAATACCACAGCTTCAATAGCGTGATTATCCTTGATGCAAAGCAAACTTCTTTGATAAAATAACTTGCTCTTAATTGTTAATCCTTTCTTCTTGGCTTCTCCTATGATATAAGAACTTGGCTTACCTGTTAAACTAAAATCTTGACATTTATATCCATTCTTATTAACAGCAGTTTGAGATATTTTTTTACCTTTGATAAAATTCGTTTTAATAGCGGCGTTAATTAGCAATTGTAGAAACTTTTGTAATCTATCAGGAGCTATTTTTTTAGGAAGTTTTACATCAGCTACTGTATATATAGATTCTTTTTTAATACTTGACCAATTACGTGAAGTAATTCCTTTAACGGGCGAATTAGTTTCTTCTAAAATAGCCCCCGGCATCAATATACTAAAATTTCCTTCTTTGGAGGTAAACAGTAGTCCTTGAGATGATGTAGGAGTACAAGCTGATACAATTAGTAATCCTAAATAATTAATTATCCAAAGTCGTCTTAATCTGCTAAATAAATTCATAATTATGATAGATTTGGGTAATTCTGGTTATCTATGCCTGTGTTAAATCCTGATGTACTTTATTAATGCTATGTACACACTAATGTAAACTGCTATTAGCATTATAAAAGAGTGGTGTAGTTGATCACAAGAGTTTTTAGGTGATTTATAAAAATAGGACTTACGCAAAACATAACGAAAGTAGGGGTAATTCATGAACTGCCCCTACGCGATAATCAGGTTTTTGGTCACATTGTGGGTAAGTCCTAAAAAAAATGAATGAATGTAGAGACTTTCCGTCGGAACTTCTCTACAAGGGTTAGAACACCGATTCATTAATCGTAAGGGCGAAGCATTCGGACAGAATATCAATGGTTTCAGCGATAGGTTATCACCCTAATGCTTCGCCCCTACAAAAGAAAACTCTACATATTTAATTTTTATTAGATGTCTATTAAATTTCATCGTTAGTATGCGTTAGCAGACTTTGCTTAAACAACAAGAAGACTCTCACCTACCTGAAGGGAGGCGATAAGATGAATTTTTGTGCTAGTTGCAATAATTAACCGCCTATTTCTCGTAACATGGCTTCTACTCGGTCTACACCTTCTGGGTCATTACTACTGCGATATAAATTCAGGGCTTTTCTTAAGACATTGCTGGCTTGTTGAGTTTGTCGTCGCTGTTTAAACATTGAACCCATCAACTCATAGGTGCGGGGGTTGTTCCTATCTAGGTTGATTGCTTGTTCATAAGCCCACATTGCTGATTGATAGTCTCCCAAAGTAGTTTGGGTTACACCTAAACCTAAATAAGCATTAATATTATTACGGTTTAGCTGGATGGCACGACGATAAGCTTCTTTCGCGCCTGGTGTGTCTCCTGTGTTACCTTTGATATAACCTACTGCGTAATAAAAATCACTGTTATTAGGGTCGATAGCGATCGCTCGACGGTAAGATGCTAATGCCAATGGAAAATTACCTTGTTGAGCATATAAGTAGCCAATCCCAGAATGAATTTTGGCATTTCTAGGATCTAATTTCCCTGCGTCCTGATAAACTGCGATCGCTCCATTATAATCCCCTGCATCTACTAGCCTCCGTCCTTCTTCCAGTAGTTCCTTTAACCGCGCATTACTGGCTTGAGCAACTAATACTTCTGCACCCACTGCTACCAAAGGAGTAGTAGTAACGAGAGATCCTAATAATAGAACAGTCACTAAAAATGATGTCTGTTTATACACAATAAATTTCCTTAAATTTTAATGAAGTTTTTGTTTGTACATTAAAACAAAATTCTTTCAATTTGAAAACGGTATTTTTTCACATTGACAAAATACTCCACTCAAATATAGGAATCCGGTTTGATGACTAATAGTAGTAACATGAACTCAACTTCCTTGTTATCGTTTAGGTATAAAGGTAATTGCTCAAAACTAAAATTATTGTAAGCATTCAGTTATTAATCATCATCTATCAGTTCAGGATAACGTCAAAAATACCTATTTGATCATTTGATAATTAACCAATTTCTCAAATATTCTGACTCCTGAATTCTTCCAACTGCCTTGTGTTCTCAGTTCCCCTAACTAACAACTTACGTTATTAGGATGACAACAAGATCTAAAAAGTTCCAGGCATTGTTGCCTTCTTCATCAAAAAATGCAAAATTAGAAAATATCCAGCTATTTGCTATTTATGAGGTAATTTATGCTTTTAAGTACCACCGATGTAATTCAAGGTGCTGTAATTGATTCTTATTTGGGCATAGTAACAGCCGAAGTTGTCTATGGTAGCAATTTCCTACGGGATTTCTTAGCCAGCATTCGTGATATTGTTGGTGGACGTACTGGTAGTTATGAGCGTTTATTTGAAGAAGGACAACGAAAGGCCTTAGAAGAACTAGAACAAAGAGCGCAGCGTTTAGGAGCAGATGCTGTCATCGGTATTGACATTGAGACTGGTACAATCAACGTTGACCAATCTGGAGTTTTATTACTGATTACTGCCACAGGTACAGCAGTGAAAATGCGCTAATATTTTCATCATTCTCCAATAGATAAAAAGTCTGACCGATAAATTTTGAGTTATAGTCAGACTATGATTAAATTTGATTATTTTGATTAAATTTAGATATTGAGGATAACTAAACCTAGTATTACAATGAATTGAAAATCAAAAATTAATACAGCATTGTTGTTTATGAATTTGATATGAATTTAAAATTAGTGGCTTATCTATGCCGTAATTTACTAGTTTAATTCAATTAAATTGCCCAATTTTATTCTAACTAAAGACATAGTAATTAACTCTTTCTATTGATAGATATTAAAAAGCCAAATTGGCAATTTAATTTTAAATATAAGCATAAATATACCTGATAATCTTTGCTGAAATAGCAAGGGAGCAAATAAACTATGTCATACGTAAATCGAGTAGGCGATGAAATTATTCCTGAATCTACGGTCGCTACTAGAGTAACAGAATATCGCGATCGCGTGCGTTGGGGTCCAGTTATTTCTGGTGTTTTGCTGGCTTTGACTATTCAACTAATTTTAAGTTCCTTTTTTGGGGCGCTGGGTGCAGGTAGAATAGCCGACTCTTTAGCACCAAGATCAATTGCCACAGGTATTATTAGTAATGTAGGAATTTGGTCAACTGTCGCTTTATTACTTTCCCTATTTCTTGGCGGTTGGGTAACAACTCGTGCTTGTGGACCAATGCACCGAGATACAGCCCTACTTAATGGCGCAATTCTTTGGGGAACAACCTTAGCAATTAGTTCTTTTTTATTAGCAAACGGAGTCTGGGGTGCTTTTGGTGTTGCGGCTTATAATGCTGCTGAAGTAATGAATCAACTACGACTACAAGGAAGTAACATTTCACCAAATTTACCTGCATTAACCGCTGCACAAACTCGTGAAATAGCAGCAGCAACTTCGAGAACATTATGGTGGTTTGTCTTAGGTTCTTTGTTAAGTTTAGCAGCCGCATTAATGGGTGCAGTTGTGGGCGCTCGTACACCCCGGACTAATAATTACAATCATTAACCAATTTTAGATTTGCAATTTTGGACTTCGTCGTGATTGATGAGTCTAACTATTTGGGTTTGAAAATTCAAACAATAAATTTTATATCCCTGAATTCTCACAAGAATTTGGGGATTAGATTATTACCCCAGTACCGCTCATGATATGAGTTTTTTGGCTTTATTCAACACCGCCATACTCATCTTGAATTAATTGTTGAAATCTAGGATCTTTGTTAATATCGTCAAAATCTATATCACTTGTAGCATCTTCTCTGTAGCTAGGTTTAATTTGAATAGCTTTTTGGAGATTTTCTAAAGCTAGTGGAACTTCTCTTTGTAGTGCAAAACAAGCTGCTTTATTATAATAAGCACTAGGATAATCTGGATTAATTTCTAATGCTTTGTCAAAATTTGTAATCGCTTCGTCATCTTGCCCCAATCTTACCAAAGTGTAACCGCGTTTATCCCAAATTTTGGGGGAATTAGGCTGGAATTCTAAAGCTTTATCAAAGGAAGAAATAGCATCTTCGTAATTTTCCAATTCTAGCAAAGATAACCCACGGTTTAACCAAGCTACACCATCATCAGGCTTAATTTGTGTAGCTTTATCAAAACAGTTGTAAGCTTCTTGATGTTTACCTAAATTACCACAAGCCACACCGATATCACACCAAGCTTGATGATAATTAGGATTAATTTTAATAGCTTGATTGTAAGACATAATTGCATCTTTATAGCGTTTTAATCTATTCAAAATTAAACCGCGCTTTAGCCAAATTTCTGCATCATCAGGGTTAATTTTAACGACTCGCTCATAAATTGCTAAAGCCTCATCATAGCGTTTTTCTGAAAATAGTATTTCCGCTTCTTTGATATCATCAACAGTAGAATTTTCTGGTTGTTTTTGTTCTGGGATTGTTTGCAGTTCTGGAGTAGGTTGAGGTTTGATTTCCGCGAATTCTTGTAAAATTGCATCTTTACGCTGTTGAGCATCTAGGAGGATGTTTGAAAGTTGCTCAACAAATTCAGATTCTAACTTTTCTAATTTGTCTAATTTCTGTAAAATCTTCAATTTCTGTTGTTGGACATCAGATTGAATATCAGAAAACTGAGCAGTAAATTCATTACCTGATGCTTCTAAATTATCAATTATTTCTTGTTGACGTAATTGAGCATCATTCTGTAATGTAGCAACTTCGTTACTAAATTCAGATTCTAATTTTTGCAACTTCTGTAAAATCTTCAATTTCTGTTGTTGAACATCAGATTGAATATCAGAAAACTGAGCAGTAAATTCATTACCGGATGCTTCTAAATTATCAATTATTTCTTGTTGACGTACTTGAGCATCATTTTGTAATTCTGAAATTTGGTTAATCAACTTGGCTTCTAATTTGTGTAGATTTTCCACAATCAGAACTTGCTGTTGTTGAATATCTTTCTGCACATCAATTTGAATCTGTGAAACCTGAGAGGTAAATTCACTACCAGTTTTTTCTAAATTATCAATAATTTCCTGTTGACGCAGTTGTGCAGTATTCTGTAATTCTGAGAGTTGGTGAGAAAATTCTAATTGTAATTGTACCAAACCATTAACCAGGTTATTTTTTTGGTTTTGAGCATCAGTTTGTAATTCAGCAATTTGTGATTTCAATAAATCATTTAATGTTTTAATATAATCTATAAATACGTTTTTTTGATTTTGAGTATCTAGTTGAAATTGAGATAATTGTTCAGTAAATTCCAACTGGAATTTTGATACATTTTCAAAAGTCTGTTCTTTTTGTTGTAGAGTTTCCGATTCTAAGCCATGAAGTAGAGATATCAACTGAGAACGGGATTGTTCAATATCATTAACGGTAGTATCTTTTTGATTGCCAATTTCTAACTTTATTTTAGTAAATTCAGAAACTAAATCAGCTTCTAATTTTTTGACATTTTCAATAGTTATTTTTTGTTGTTGAGCAGATATAGTTACTTGTTCTAATTGTGTATTCAATTTAAATTCTAAATTGCTGATATTTTCTTGAGCAGATGTAATTTCACGTTCTAAAGCTGTTAAAAATTCTTGTTTTGATTTTGGTAAGTCTGATAAAAGTATAGATAAATTTTCTTCTTCTCCTTGAATTGCTTGCTTGAGTTTATTAACTTCCTGTGCTAATTCTTGAGTGAGATGTTGTGATGTTTGAATCAAGTTTCCTGCATCTTGATTAACAGCCAGTAATTGAGTCTGTAATTTGTCAATTCCTTCTATTTGTTGCATTGCTCGCTCGACAATTTCCCGAATGATGGCTTTTCTTAAAAACCATACTGTAGCGATTAAAACTACTGGAAATAAACTTAAAATAGTTAACCAGATATTTAGTAGGGTATTGGTGCGAGTAAAAGCACGCTCAAAATCTGACTGTACTTGCTTTTGAATGCGGTTTTCTGTTCGCAGTCTGGTTAACTCTTCCCTTTCTGGATTTGATATTACCTGAGCAGTAGCTGATTGTTCGAGTTTTCCACTGAAAAAACTAGTAGATATCAACAGGGGTGACAATAAAATGGCGCTTTTTAAAGCTAATTTTGAAAACATGGGTTTTTTACTGTTCATTACACTTTCCCTATCTGTTGGTTAGTATTTGCAGCGGTATGTGTCTATGCAATCTATGATAAATGATGGATATCAGGTTAGTGGATCTGAGGGTGGTTGTTTGATGTTAGCAGATTTATGATTAGCGATCGCTCTATCAATAAGCTGGTAACAATGTTTGATAAAGGGATGAAAATCGTGATTATAGCTGGCTGACAAATGCTAGAGGTGTCCGAATTGTGATAGTACCAACAGAATGAACAGTAAGTAAATCAGAACGAAAAATTCATAAATCAAATCGGATCGCTATAGTTATTCAAAATCTGAGTTGAAATACTTAAATCATCCCCAAATCACCATAGAATAATTAGCGCGGTATCTTGAAGATTGAGGAAAATTCAATGACATTATTACAAGATCAAGTTGCAATTGTCACAGGTGCATCAAGAGGAATCGGACGTGCGATCGCTCTCCAACTAGCCTCTCAAGGCGCAAAAGTCGTTGTTAACTATGCCAATTCTAGTACAGCAGCAGACCAAGTAGTAGCAGAAATTATAGCAGCAGGAGGCGAAGCGATCGCCCTCCAAGCAGACGTTTCTCAATCAGATCAAGTAGATACATTGATAAAAACAACTTTAGACAAATTTAATCGCATTGATATCTTAGTCAACAATGCAGGTATTACCCGTGACACCCTGCTATTAAGAATGAAACTGGAAGAATGGCAAGCAGTAATAGATTTAAATTTAACAGGTGTATTTTTATGTACAAAAGCTGTGAGTAAAATTATGCTTAAACAACGTTCAGGACGAATTATCAACATATCATCCGTTGCTGGGCAGATGGGCAACCCTGGACAAGCCAACTACAGTGCCGCCAAAGCAGGTGTAATTGGGTTTACCAAAACCGTCGCCAAAGAACTAGCCACCCGTGGTATTACAGTAAACGCAGTTGCCCCTGGTTTTATTACCACTGACATGACCAGTGATATCAAAGCCGAAGGCATTCTGCAATACATCCCACTAGGGCGTTTTGGTCAACCAGAAGATATTGCTGGCATGGTGCGCTTTCTAGCAGCTGATCCCGCCGCAGCTTACATCACTGGACAAGTTTTTAATGTCGATGGTGGCATGGTGATGTAATTAGACAGGGGGCAGGGGAGCAGAGGGGCAGGGGAGCAGGGGAGGATGGGGGAGAAAATTAATTCTTTCTTCTTTCTTCTTCCTGACTCCTGACTCCTGACTCCTGAACTCCTGATAGCGAAGCGTGGCGTAAGCCATACTCCTGAACTCCTGAACTCCTGCTGTAATTAAGAATTACTGTGGATTCTCTGCCAGATAGTAAAACCCAAAAGCAAAATAATACTGATGGCAGAAGCCAACATCACAGATAAAGTCATACCTTGTATTCTCATTGCCAGCAAATTAAAAAACAAGGTGATTGACCAGAGAGTAAAAGCTGCATAACGTTGGGAGAAACCCCAAGCCAGCAAACGGTGGTGTAGATGGTCTTTACCGGGTGTACTCAGGGGATTTTTTCCTGCTAAAAGTCGCCGCACAAACACTTGAGTGGTGTCTAATACCGGCAACATCAGAAATAAAACCGTTGGGATCAGAGCATAAACAGTATTTTGTTGAAGTTTTCCTAATATGCTAGTTGCGGCTAGTACATAGCCAAAAAAGTATGCTCCAGCATCACCCATGATGATGCGTGAAGGGTGAAAATTGTGTCTTAAAAAGCCGAGTGCTGCACCTCCCAAAGCAGCTAAAACCAGGGTTGCTGCTGCCCGATTGTCAAACTGAGCAGAAACCCCTAACAAACTCATGGCAGTAATAAAACTGATCCCGCCAGCTAAACCATCCATCCCATCCATCAAATTAATGGCATTGGTAATACCTACTACCCACAATACTGTCAATGCCATTGACAATAGCGAGTCGATAGGTGTACCAAACGTGACTTTGATACTAATGCCATTAGCCACCAATAACAGGGCTGTGATCATCTGCGCCCACAAACGCACAGAAGGAGGTAAGCCAAATTGGTCATCAATAAAGCCAACGAGAACTAAGATTGAACCTCCCAACAGTACAGTTAATACCTGAGCTAATACGCCTTGGAGTTCAATGGGTCGTAAAAGACTGGCTAATACTAAAGCGGCAATAACACCGGCATAGATAGCCAAACCTCCGGCATTAGGTAAGGGTTCTCGGTTAAGTCGTCGAGCGTTCGGTTGATCAGCCCAACCTACCCGCAAAGCAAATTTACGGATGGCGGGAATCAAACGCCAAGTTACAAGCCAAGCCAAAATAAAAGTAAATACTACCGCCAACCAGCCGGTGCCGCTAGGGTTAGCAATACCAAGGGATCTAAGGGAGTTGTCTAAATTCATCTCCCGATTCAACCATTACTGCTAGTATCCAAAATGAGCATCAACTGTAATATTAATCAATTTTTTATGACTATTTGTAAAATTGAGTAGCTGAAACTCTTAGCACTCTTAACCTGTGAGTGCTAAATTGTCTAATGGAAGCGTTAGAAAAATTAAACATGGCAAAAATTATTGCATTTAATGAAGAATCTCGGCGGGCTTTAGAAAAGGGTATTAACCTCCTGGCCGATGCTGTGAAAATCACCTTGGGACCAAAAGGTCGTAACGTCCTGTTAGAAAAAAAATTTGGTATCCCTCAAATTGTCAACGATGGTATCACCGTTGCCAAGGAAATTGAATTAGAAGATCCTTTAGAAAATACTGGTGCTAGACTTATCCAAGAAGTAGCATCTAAAACTAAGGATATAGCTGGAGATGGGACTACAACCGCTACAGTTCTAGCACAGGCACTTGTGCGAGAAGGACTGAAAAACGTAGCAGCAGGTACAAACCCCATTGCTTTAAAGCGGGGTATAGATAAAACTGTTGAGGCGCTGGTGGCTGAAATTGCGAAAGTAGCTAAACCAGTAGAAGGAAGTGCGATCGCACAAGTAGCTACTGTTTCCGCTGGTAACGATGAAGAAGTCGGCAATATGCTGGCACAAGCAATGGAAAAAGTCACCAAAGATGGTGTCATCACCGTTGAAGAATCCAAATCCCTCACCACCGAATTAGAAGTAGTGGAAGGGATGCAGATTGACCGGGGTTACATTTCTCCCTACTTCATCACCAACAATGATCGGATGACAGTGGAATTTGAAAACGCCCGCATCCTGATTACAGACAAAAAAATCAGCGCCATTCAGGATTTAGTACCTGTACTGGAAAAAGTTGCCCGTTTAGGTCAACCTTTGTTGATCATTGCTGAAGATTTAGAAGGTGATGCTTTAGCAACTTTAGTAGTGAACAAAGCACGGGGCGTTTTAGCCGTTGCAGCCATTAAAGCCCCTGGTTTTGGCGAACGTCGCAAAGCATTATTACAAGATATTGCCATTCTCACCGATGGCCAGATGATTTCTGAAGAAATCGGCTTGAGCTTGGATACAGCTACTTTGGAAATGTTGGGTACAGCCCGCAAAATCACCATTGATAAGGAAAATACCACCATAGTGGCTGGTAGTTCCACCAAACCAGAAGTGCAGAAGCGAATCGCCCAAATTCGCAAACAGTTGGAAGAAACAGATTCCGACTACGATAGCGAAAAACTCCAAGAACGCATCGCCAAGCTGGCTGGTGGTGTGGCAGTAATTAAAGTGGGCGCAGCCACCGAAACCGAACTCAAAGACCGTAAACTGCGGATTGAAGACGCTCTCAACGCCACCAAAGCCGCAGTAGAAGAAGGTATTGTTCCCGGTGGTGGTACAACCTTAATTCACCTGTCTACAAAAGTAGATGCGATTAAGAATAGCCTCAACGCTGAAGAAAAAATTGGCGCTGAGATTGTGCAAAGAGCATTAGAAGCACCTTTACGGCAAATTGCAGACAATGCTGGTGCTGAAGGTTCTGTCATTGTTTCTAGAGTTAAAGAAACCGACATTAACATCGGCTACAACGCTGCTACTGGAGAATTTGAAGATTTGATCGCCGCAGGTATTATTGACCCTGCCAAAGTTGTCCGTTCTGCATTGCAAAACGCCGCTTCTATCGCAGGTATGGTTTTAACCACCGAAGCGATCGTGGTTGAAAAGCCTGAAAAGAAAGCTGCTGCACCTGACGCTGGTATGGGCGGCATGGGCGGCATGGGCGGTATGGGCGGTATGGGCGGCATGGGCGGCATGGGTGGTATGGGTATGTTCTAATCACCCTTGTTCCAAATAAATAAAGTGTAATTTTTTCTACAGTTTGTCTTGACAAAAAGGCAAACTGTTTTTTATACAGGGAACAGGGAATAGGTGACAGGTGACATAAACTGAGGTTAGTTTCGTGATCAAAAGCGGATTGCTAATTGGTGACTGCTCAAAAATAGGTAAAATTTGATGATTAAAAAAATTCGCCGTCTTCCTAAAAACATCAATAAACTCACGTCTATACAAGACTATTATCACCAACCAGGAACTATTCCAGGCACAATAATTATTGATGAAAATGCTGTCCAGCCAAATATTATTTTGATTGATTACAACCAAACAGAATTGATTCGTGTACAAATAAACAACCCAGAAGATTGTAATAATTATTTAGATACTGAATCAGTTTCTTGGGTTGACGTTCAAGGTTTAGGAAATCGAGATATCTTAGAAAGATTGGGGCAGGTTTTTGATTTGCATCCTCTGGTTTTAGAAGATGTGGTAAATATGGCAGAGCGTCCAAAAATTGAAGACTATGAAGACCAATTATTGATTATCGCTCGCATGGTAGTACCAAAAGAAAGAAACTTTGGTTTTCATAGTGAGCAAGTAAGTTTAGTCTTGGGCAAACATTATTTACTTACAGTTCAAGAAGAACCGGAATATGATTGTTTTGACGGAGTAAGAACACGAATTGAAAAAAACAAAGGCATAATTCGTAAACAAGGAGCAGACTATTTAGCTTATTCTCTATTGGATTCGATTGTTGATGGTTTTTTTCCAGTCCTAGAACTCTATGGAGAACGCATAGAAGAATTAGAGGAAGAGGTAATTGTTAAGCCTACGCCGCAAACATTACAACAAATCTACAAAATTAGGAGAGAATTATTACAATTACGTCGAGCAATTTGGCCTCAAAGGGATGCAATTAATTCTTTGATTAGAGATAGTAGTCAAATAATTAGTGATGATGTAAGAATCTATCTAAGAGACTGTTATGATCATACTGTACAAGTTATGGATATGGTGGAAACTTACCGAGAATTGGCTTCTGGATTAATGGATGTCTATCTTTCAGCAGTTAGTAATAAAATGAATGAAATCATGAAATTACTAACGGTAGTTTCATCAATTTTTATTCCGCTAACCTTTGTGGCGGGAATATATGGGATGAATTTTAATACTGAAAAATCACCATATAATATGCCCGAATTAAATTGGTATTGGGGATATCCATTATGTCTGGGATTGATGGCATTAATATCTGGTGGGTTAATGATATTTTTTTGGCAAAAGGGTTGGCTATCTAATTCATTTCAAATTAAGTAAACATAAAGTTTCAAAATCATACAGGGAGTTTATTAACAGTTCTATGGCAGTACAAAGTGGTGATCAAAATCTAATTATTTTGACAGTTTATATTCTAGGAATATATTACACGGTCAATCGGATGATTGAATCTATCGACGACATGGTAATGCTAAATTTCCAAAAAAGTGCTGTTGAGGAACAATTGAAAGAACAAAATCTTGAAAATAAAGTAGGGATTTCCTTCGGTACAGGCACATATTCTTTGGATAAATTGAAAGACAATTTGAAAGAAATGTCAATTACTATTGATAATAAATCAGAAAGTTTAGCGGTATATGTGGACTGGGATAATAGTTCTTGGGTTGTTGAACATACTAAAAAATCCCGCAGAGTGATTCGCAAATCTCCAGACCTCAGTCGTGATTTAGCAATACCACAAGTTCCAACTATTATCGCTCCGAAAAAATCAATGTCTGAAAAAGTGACAGCAGAAGATGTTTTAAAAAGGGATAAAGATACAGGAACATATCAAACAGGAGAGCCTTTAATTGACATTGTTGGTATGAAGAATAATAAGGATTTAAAGGGTTTATACAAAGATTTTATGGATCGTAAAAAGAAAGTAGAATTTTCTTTTCAATTGGTGCTGAGAATATCTGAATTGCGTGTTGGTTTAGCTCCGGGTTTAAATGTTCCTCCAATATCAATTATCAATTGTCCGTTTACTATTGAAAAATTACACTGGACTTATGCTTTGCCTTGGAATAAGAAAAAGTGATGGAGAGCAGGGGAGCAGGGGAGCAGGGGAGCAGGGGAGCAGGGGAGAATAAATTATTATCTATTCCCTGTTCCCTGTTCCCTGATAAATGAAATAACACAGAAGGGGCTATCAAGGCTTAAACTGAATGTAGGAGAGAGTAGGCGCAGGTGGTTGCAGATCAGTCATTAAGACTGGTTTGAGGAAAGTCCGGGCTCCCGAAAGACCAGACTTGCTGGATAACGTCCAGTGCGAGCGATCGTGAGGATAGTGCCACAGAAAGATACCGCCAATACTGGGGACTGGGTACTAGGGACTGGGTACTGGGGAAGAATTTTCCCAATCCCCGATCCCCAATCCCCGATCCCCAATCTTGGTAAGGGTGCAAAGGTGCGGTAAGAGCGCACCAGCAGTATCGAGAGGTGCTGGCTCGGTAAACCCCGGTTGGGAGCAAGGCCAGAGGAACTATGGTTGGTCTTTTACCAGTTCCGTTAAGAAAGAGCCGCTAGAGGCGTTTGGTAACAAGCGTCCCAGATAGATAACCGCCCTCGTAAGAGAACAGAACCCGGCTTATGTCCTGCTCTCTCTCTTTTTTAATGAACTATGGATGTTGATTTTTCCGTAGTTCGTTTTTTCATGGTGGTGACTGTTAGTTTTTTTGAGGAAGAGGCGATCGCTCAATAGTAGTTAAGTATAGGATAAACTGGATATGTTCACACAATTTATAGAGGTTGAATAGTTAAAAAGTGTGAAAAAACTATAATGGTAAACACACAATCAAACGAATTTTCACTTTATGAACTTAAACATAGATTTAAAAGAGCTTTCTGTTAGAGAAAGTGAGAGGGTAGAATGGAAGGAAAATGGAGATGATATCAATATAATCAAGGAAATAGTAAAAACTATTTCTGCATTTGCCAACGATATTTCCAACGTTGGTGGTGGATATGTTGTTTGTGGTGCAAAAGAGATAAAGGATGAACATGGTTTTCCAAAAATTCAATATACAGGTCTGAGTGCAAATAAATTAAAGGAAATCGAAGGTAAGGTAACTCAACATTGTCGTGATCGTGTGCATCCAGCCTTATCGCCAATTGTCCATGAAATGGAAAACCCTGAAAATAACAGCACAAGGATTTTAGTATTTGTAGTTTTAGCAACTTCAGATGCTCATGTATACAGAGATGGCGAAACGTCTAAACATTATGTTCGTATCAGCAGAGAAAATAGAGAAGCAAAAAATGGCATTTTGACGCAACTTTTAATAAAAAAACAAAAAATAGAATATTTTGATAAACGTATAAATTATGCTGCTACACAAGCTGATATTGATGTACTTTTATTTAGAGATAGTATGCAGGAAATGGGGTTACTTTTTCCTGAAAAATCATTAGAGGATTACTTTTCTGATAGAGAACAAATAGCAGAACTAGTTGCTCCATTATTTGTGCGGACAAATTTAGATGGTATATTACGTCCCAGAAATTTCACTTTATTAATGTTTGGAAAAAAAACAAGTATTACAGCAATATTTCCAGAAGCGTATACTATTCTTTCGATATATAAAGGTTCAGATCGTAGTGAACCAACAGCAGAACGTTATGAATTAACAGGAACAATTATTGAGCAAGCAAAGAAATCTATAGAATTATTAAATACACAAGCCTACACTGCATTTGATAAAACCAGCAGTAAACCAAATCAAGTTAAGTATCCTAAGCGTGCTTTACAAGAAGCAGTAATTAATGCTATTGTTCACCGTGATTATGAAGTGCCTGAACCTATAAGGATTACCGTCTTTGCAGACAGAATAGAAATTAAATCTCCAGGAACTTTACATTGGGGAGTTGATAAAGAGAAGTTTTTGCAAGGAAAAGCCAGTCCTAAATGGAGAAATCAGAGTTTTGCTTACTTATTTAATAAACTGCAATTAGCTCAATCAGAAGGTCAGGGTATCCCAACTATTATTCGGACAATGAGAGAAGAAGGATGTCCCGAACCAATCTTTGAAATTGAACCAGAAAGTCTCACTTGTATTCTTCCTGCACACCCAAGACATCAAATTATTAGAGAATTACAAGAAATTCAAGACAAAGTTATTTTACAAAAATATCAAGAAGCTAAAATTCAAGTTTTAAGACTCTTAGAAAAAGATTTGTACAATTTTAGGTCATTAGATTTATATTGTGAGGTTATTGCCAAATTAAAACTTCCCAATGAACTTTATAATTTTTTGGAAACAAAGAAATTAGATTTTTATCTAATCAATCCTAATACACTTATCAATATTGCTGAAATACTTGCTGGTGATAAAGACAATATTAAATATCAAAGCCTAGCAAATAAAGCCTTATCTGTTGCTATATCTGGTAAAATAGAAGAAGGTCAAATTGCCAAAGCAGTTGTCAATCTTAAAAAGATAGGTGAACCAGATGATGTGATAAAATTTGTGGGCGAATCTATTTTAAAGTATCCTAATCTAGCTCATAATTCTACACTTTTAGAAAAACGTGCAACTGCTAGAATTGATAAGGCAAAAAAATGTATAGATGCAGGTAGAGATCGTAACAACAATCCAAAAACAAAGGCAAGAGCATGGGAAATGTGCCGAGAATTGCTAGAAGAAGCAGAAAGAGATTTGAATTTGGCGTTAGAAAATGCTGAAAATCCTAACGAGAAATTTTTTATTGAAAATGATATTAATTTCTTGAATAGAATGAAACAGATTTCTAAAAAACCATCAAATAAATAGTGTGCCTTGTATTTATACCCTATAATTTAATGCTAAGTTAAGAGTTATTAGCCCCTTTTTTCCATACTTACCTAATGTCCCGCGTTTATCCTCGTCGTCAACGGCAACTTGAAAGTTTAGTCCAAAAGTTAGGTTTGTCACCAGATAGTCCGATAAAGTGGCCTTTACTTGATTTGGCACTAACTCACGCTACGGTTTCTGAGTCGGCAAATTATGAACAACTGGAGTTTGTTGGTGATGCGGTAGTGCGGCTGGTGGCGGCTGTGGTGTTATGGGAACATTACCCTGATTGTTCAGTGGGTGATTTTGCGGCTATTCGTTCGGTGTTGGTGAGCGATCGCATTCTCTCCCAACTCGCAAGAGAATATGGTTTAGAATTATACTTACTAGTTGCTGGTAGTGCTACTGCTGATCACGTTGGTCAAGAGTCACGTCTAGCAGATGCTTTTGAAGCGGTACTGGGGGCGCTTTACCTTAGCACTCATAATTTAGAATTGATACGTCCTTGGTTAGATCCCCACTTCCAAGAACTCACAAAAGAAATTCGCCTTGATCCGGCTCGACTCAATTATAAAGCGGCTTTGCAAGAATGGACTCAAGCACAATTTAAAGTTTTACCAGAGTATCGAGTTGTGGAAGTCAATCAACCCCACCGTACTCATGAGCGTTTTATGGCTGAAGTTTGGTTGCATGAGAAAATGTTAGGAAAAGGTAAGGGACGCTCGATCAAAGCGGCTGAACAAGCAGCTGCTAAAGTAGCTTATTTGACAGTTAGTGAAGCAGTCACAGGTGACAAATAAGAGGTGACAGGTAACAGGTAACAGGTGACAGAGAAAAGAGCAGGGGAGCAGGGGAGATCATGGCTAATGACTAAAATTCAACTTGCAGTTATCGGGGTTGGACGGTGGGGAGTACATTTGTTGCGGAATTTTCTCGCACATCCCCAGGTCAGTGTAGTGGCTGTAGTAGATCCACATAAAGAAAGGTTGACAAAAATCAAACAACAGTTTGATTTAGATGAAAATGTATTATTAACAACGGAATGGGAGTATGTAAAACAGATTGCGGGACTCACAGCCGTGGCGATCGCAACCCCCGCTACTACTCATTATGCCTTAATTAAAGATGCTCTCCAGCAGGGATATCATGTTTTGGCGGAAAAACCTCTCACTCTTGACCCAGAAGAATGTCGGGAACTTTGCCAATTAGCAGAGTCTCAGCAGTTGATACTTATGGTTGACCACACTTATTTATTTCACCCAGCAGTGGAAAAAGGTCAAACAGTGGTTCAAGCTGGTCAGCTAGGTGATTTACGTTATGGTTATGCTACCCGTACTCATTTGGGTCCCGTTCGCCAAGATGTTGATGCCTTATGGGATTTAGCAATTCATGATATTGCTATCTTTAACAATTGGTTGGGTAAATTACCTATAAAAGTACAAGCAACGGGTACAGTTTGGTTACAGGAAAATAGGGAAGTGGGGGAAAACTCCATGAGCAAATTACCTGAACACCAAGGTTTAGCTGATTTAGTTTGGGTGACACTGACGTATCCAGATAATTTTCAAGCTTACGTTCACCTGTGCTGGTTGAATCCTGATAAACAGCGTCGTTTAGGGATTGTGGGTAGTAAAGGAAGTTTAATTTTTGATGAAATGTCAGCTTCCTCACCGTTAACTTTGATACATGGTGAATTTGCCAAAGAGGGAAATTCATTTATCCCTGTAAATCAACGTCAAGAAGTGGTGGAAATTGAAAAAGCTGAACCTTTGGGAAAAGTGTGCGATCGCTTTGTTTATTCTGTGATTCAGAATACACCTTCACTGATTTCCTCTGGTTGGGTAGGAAGAGAGTTAGTAGTAATTCTCAGTGCTTTAACCACATCACTCAATCAAAAAGGAAAATCTATCAACATCAGTAATGGTTGATAATCAGCCCCTTTAGTTTTTTTCAGGACAGGATTCAGCTATAAGCCATCAGCAGTAAGCTTTTTCAGCCTAACGCCAAATACCTATTTGATAATTAACCAATTTCTCAAACATTCTGACTTCTGGCTCCTGAATTCTTACTTTTTTAGGTAAAAACTTCACATTAAAAGAGGAAACTTATGACATCAAACTCTCCAGACTCCAACAACCCTGCAAATATCAAATCCCTATCTGAGTTTGTTAAACTCAACCCTCCCGCTATATTTATTACTGATGCACACCCAGCCCTGGTTAAAGAAATACAGGAAATCTTAAAAATCGAGGTAGATGGGATTGTTGGACCACTAACAAAACAAGCATTCAGCGAATTTAAAGAAGAGAATAAATTAGAATTTCCTTTAGGTTTAGGAGTGACAACCGTTAAGGAATTACTAGAGTTAAAGGGTAACGAAGAAACAGGCTCTGATCAAGAAGAAAGTACCAACTCAGAAGTCAACATTAATCCATCTGCTGGCTCACGTACCGGTTCAACAATGAAACTTCCTGGAGGTGAAATAGTATATGCCAACCAATACATTGTAGAAGGTATACCTCTAACTTGGGGTGAAGCAACCAAAGATTGTACTCGCATTCCCACTAGTTCAGAATATGTCGCAAATGCAATTAAACTAGCAAAAGTTTGGGGAGGAGTAAGAGAAAAATTTGATTCACCCATTAGGATTACTTCTGGCTACCGTCCACCAGCAGTAAACAGAAGTGTTGGTGGTGTTAGCAATAGCCAACATATTTACTTCCGCGCCCTAGATATGCAGCCCATGAACGGAGACTTTAGGAAACTTTGGGAAGTTTTAAAAGCTTCTCAATTTACAGGTTTGGGAGATGCTGTCTTCATGGGGCGCAATAAAGGATTTTTTCATGGAGATACTAGACCTAGTGGCAGAATTATTTTTCCTTATTAATAGCTCAAAGCGGCAATTAATCAATTAATTTCAAGAGGCAGGAGGACGAAGGCAGGAGGCAGGAGGTAATCCCCATAAATAAATTTAGGGGATTTAATCAGGACGTATTTTTCCTTGCGCTGTGCGTCTCGGAAAAAATATTTTTATTTTTTGCATAAATAAATTTAGGGGCTTTAAACCCTTTTGGCAGAGGACAAAAATTGTATTTTCTTCCTTCTGCCTCCTGCCTCCTGCCCTCTGCCTTTCTTCGGTAACAGGGGAAAATACTATAGCGTAGTTGCTTTTTCCCCTTTTTGTGAAACTAAATTTATTTCACTACTATCAACTGATTCGGTATTTAATTCCCCTAAAGAAAAATTGTCAATTTCTGAAGATTTATCTGGCAACAAGTGAGAATAATTAGTACCTTTGACCTCATTAATGGAAGTGCGTTCATGATTACCTAAATCTCCCTTTTTACCAGATGCAGATAATAGAGACATATCAATTAAAGGTAATATAATTTTTACCGTTGTTCCGTGGTGCAAACCCAAACTCTCCAGAGTTATTTTTCCTCCCATCAGTTCAATTAAGTTCCGGGAAATTGCCAATCCTAATCCAGTACCTTCAAATTTGCGTGTAGTTGTACCATCAACCATCACAAAAGGACGGAACAGCTTACCTTGTTGCTCAGGATCAATACCTATACCCGTATCTTTTACAGAAATTATCACATGAGATGCGCCATTATTATGGCGAATTTCCGTACTAATAACGATGCTACCTTTGTCGGTGAATTTAGTAGAATTACCAATAATATTAATCAGGACTTGTTTAAGTTTTAGCTCATCTGCCCTCACAGGTATCAGTTCATTACCAATTTCACATTTTAATTGTAGCCCCTTTTGTTGAACATTAACTGATTGTAAATTAATCACTTCTAGTAATAATTTACGTAATTCCAAAGGCATCGTAATTACAGAAAGTTTACCAGCTTCAATTTTGGAAATATCCAGTAAATCATTAATAATTCCTAACAAATGAATTGCTGTTTCATCCGCTCGCTGAAGAAACTCTAATTCTTCTTCTCGGTCATCACACAAACCATCTCTAACCAAGCGAACACAGTTAATAATAATATTTAGTGGGTTTCTTAATTCATGGGAAGTTGTCGCCAAAAACTGACTTTTAACAATGTTAGCTGATTTGGCTTCTTTCCAAGCTATTTCTAGTTCTTCTGCCCATGCTTTGAGTCGTTCAACCATTTGATCTAGTGCTTGAGCAAGTTGATTAAATTCCCGGATTTTAAAGTTTCTAGGAATTGGTTGTGCAGCGTGGTGACTGTGAATATTTAAAGCATAGTCTCTGAGTTCTTCTAAAGGACTAGCTAAGTAAGGTGCTAAATATAAAGACACTAACAAACTCGCACCAATTAAACCAGCAGTTAATACTATGAGAATCAGTTTGATTTCATTTAAACCCAACAGGGAATCTTTGACACTAGCAACAGCTAAAATAATCCATTTTTGTTGTTTTTGTTGTGTAATCGGATTAGGGATTGCTGTATAACCAATGATTGATTCTTGTCCATTTGGCAAATTAATATTTATAGAGTCATTATTTCCTTGAAGGGCATTTTTAATAATGTCTTGTATTTGTTGAATATGTGCAGGATTCTTAAGATTGGTTACGATTTTTTCAGGTGATAAATTAGCCAAAATAGTACCATCTTCAGCAATTACTACCAAATAACCCATCAGTGAACCTTGCCGATCTTTAATTTGGTGATGTAATGTAGTTTTGATAATTAAGGTATAAGCTAAATTTCCTCGTTGATTATACACTGGTGCTGATAACAGTAATTGCAGTTGATTAACTTGGTCTTTTTTACCAGTTGTTCCTGGTTTGGGTGGTGAAATAGCAGTAATTTGCACTTCATCATTAGTAAATGATATTGGCAATTCAGCAATTGTTTGATCGCCGCAGCTACTAGCAATAATTTTATGTTTTCGGAGAGTTTGAAGTTGAATGCAATCAATTTTAGTAGGTAATTGCTCGGCTAACTGAGTGAGGAATTTTTGCGCTTGATATGATGATCCAGACTGAACAGCTTTTGTTTGACTGGCACTCAATAAATTAGCTTTCAGTGCAGCGATATCATCAGTGATTTTTTCCCCTTTGTTAATAGCACTGTCTGTTAGATTTTGACGTGCGGTTGTCAGAAGGCTGGAACGTGCCTTATTGAGTGTAACCATTTCCCCAATTAGTAAAACTGGGACAAATAGTAGTAATATTCTAGTTACTAAAATTCGTCGAAAGGACGATTGACGGGACTTAGCCATCGAGTCTCTCACTTCGTATCTGCAAACCACAATAATAACGATATGCGATGAGTTTAGCTAAATGAGGCATTTTACTACAGCAGAATATGGCTTACGCCACGCTATCAGGAGTCAGGAGGAGGAAGCGCGTTGGGCGGGTTCCCCGACTTGTAGCAACTGCCGTTCAGGAATAAAACTGGCTTTGTGTATAGGTTTGAATTTAGATGTTGTACCTCCTAACTACGCAAACTGCTGTATGAAGTTATGAGAACTTTATTGTAATTTCCTAAAGGTATAAAATTGTGATTTCTTTAGGATTTACGTAAGCAGTTTCACAGTTACAATTAAGAAGTTCAGAATACAAGAGTTAATCAGAAGTTTATGGTTTGTTTAGCTTAGTCACTGTTGTATGATGCTATTACGCTTTGTATTTACGGTACAACAGCTTACCATATAAAACCCAGCATTGTTACTACAGAGAAATAAAATAAATCTCCTCAGCCTCTTCATATAGTGCTTTCAAGTTTTAGAAACCTCAATCCGGATATTAAATTCTTTCAACAACTGCTTAAATGCTGGTTGTTGCTAGAAGTTTACACAGTTGTACTGGAAGTTTTTTTCCATGATTGGCTGCAACGACCAGTGGCGATGTATTACGCTAAATAAAGCTTTTGCTAACTTTTAGATATTCAAAGTAGATATTCAAAGCCACACGATGCTGAAAAAATTCAAACCGAATTACTCTGTTGTTTGGACTAATAAAATTACCGAAGTTCCTCAAGCAGCCTGGGATGCTTTGGCTATGCCCCTAAAAACACCGTTTTTGGAGTGGGATTGGCTGAATAATATGGAAACTTCCCACAGTGCTACAGCGAATGCGGGTTGGTTGCCAAATCACTTAACTTTATGGCGAGATAGAGTATTAATTGGTGCTGCCCCACTGTATCTAAAAGGGCATAGTCAGGGTGAATTTGTATTTGATCATCAGTGGGCAGAATTAGCTTCTCGCATTGGGGTAGAATATTATCCAAAAATGTTGGGAATGTCACCTTTTACTCCCGCTGAAGGCTATCGCTTTTTAATTGCAGAGGGGGAAGATGAGGAAGAAATCACTGCGCTAATGGTGCATGAGATTGATGCTTTTTGCGTTAAATATGGGATTTCTGGTTGTCATTTTCTCTATGTTGATCCCCAATGGCGGCCTGTGTTGGAAAGACAAGGTTTTACGCCTTGGTTACACTATAACTATGTTTGGGAAAATGCTAATTTTCAAACTTTTGATGATTACTTAAAAGTATTCAATGCTAATCAAAGACGGAATATTAAGCGGGAACGTAAGGCTGTAGAAAAGGCAGGTTTACGACTGCAAGCAATAACTGGGGATGAAATTCCTAAGTCGCTGTTTCCGTTGATGTATGATTTTTATGCTGATACCTGTGATAAGTTTGGTTGGTGGGGCAGTAAATATTTAACCAAAAGGTTTTTTGAACAACTATTTCATAATTATTGCCATCGAGTGGTGTTTTTCGGTGCTTATAGTGAATATAATCAGCATCAACCTGTGGGGATGTCATTTTGTCTATTTAAGGATGACAAACTGTATGGACGCTATTGGGGCAGTTTTCAGGAAATAGATTGCTTGCATTTTGATGCTTGCTATTATGCACCAATTGAGTGGGCGATCGCACATGGTATCCAAACTTTTGATCCCGGTGCAGGTGGAAGACATAAAAAACGCCGTGGGTTTCCCGCTACCCCCAATTACAGCCTACACCGCTTTTACAATAATCGTTTAGGACAAATCTTACGTCCCTATATCTTGGAGGTGAATCAAATGGAAGAGGAGGAAATGAAAGCGATTAACGCAGAGTTACCTTTTGCTGAAAAGAGCAGTCAGCGGTCAACGGTCAGCGATCAGCAGTAAAATCTGCTTGGGGTATTCTGCACTATAGCAGGGAACAGGGAACTCTTAACAGGGAACAGAGTTGAAAGTCTTTTAGTGTATGGATTTTTGACTTAATTGTGTATCTCATTCAAGTGCATACCGCTATAGTACAGCACGGCGTAAATAAACCGACCATTCCAAGTCAATGAAAGGCCTATAGAATAAGTTTTTTGACTTTTGACTTTTGACTTTTGATTTCCGCCCTGCGGTGCTACGCTGTAACTTCAAAAGTAGGGAATAAATATTTAGTGTCCGCTTGTAATTTTGAATAAAAAGGTAAGGTAAGAATTACACTGGAAATGTAATGTAAAAAAAACTGTTGAAATAATTTCTCTTTTTGGAATGGGTATGGATTTAATACTTGATGATTTAACGGCCATTGATGATAAACTTTCACAGCGACATATTGACCTTGACCCTAACGGCTATTTCATTATTTACATCGACTGCAATGATCGGTTGATTTATGCCAAACATTTCACAAATGTGATTGATGATCGTGGTTTGGCTGTAGATCCAGAAACAGGTAAAGTGATTCCAGCACGGGGTAAGGTAGAGAGAACTCACACTACAGTATTTAGCGGACGGACAGCGAAAGAATTGTGTGTGAAAATCTTTGAAGAAACTCAACCTTGTCCTGTTACTTTTTTAGATCATGCTGCTTATTTGGGTAGGGAATTTGTCCGGGCTGAAGTTGCTTTGGTGACAGGGAAGGATTACGTACAGGATTAAGGAGAGGTGACAGGCGACACTGTAGTCTATTTTTCGTATTTAATGTAGGAAATGGGTAATTGGTTAGAGTTTAAACTGTTACTAGCCCTATTACCAATTACCAATCCCCAATCATCTAGCCTTGATTAGAAGGCTGATTGATTTGATAAATGTAATATGTTGCCATGGGGATGACAGTGGCAGCAATTAACAATCCTACTACCCAAGCGGTGGAATTACCCTTGTTTTTGTCGGTGTCTTCAGCTTTAGTAAATGTTCCTTCTACCTGTATTGTTTCTTTTTCTTCTGGTGGTCCAGGATCAGGTTTACCGGAAAGGACAGCAACCAAGCGATCGCTCACATCCAGTAATCCTTGGTTATATTTATTACCATTGCGTAAAGCTGCACCCAGTGTTCCCTCGGTGACACTATTAGCAATAGAATCAGTCAATAGAGATTTAACTTGATCCCCGCTAATAATAGTTGCGCCATTGGTAACAGTATCAATCACCAACAGAATTTGATTAGCCTGTTCCTCTGGTGTGGGAAACCATTTTGTCAATAGTCCTTTAGCAAAACTTTCCGGTGTTTCCCCATAATCAAGACGATGAACAGTGACAATTCTGACTTCCTTACCAGTTTCCTTAGCCAAATCTTTGAAAGCACCGCTAATTTGACCTTCATTAAAACGGCTAATAACATCACCTTCATCCACAACCCAAGTATCTGCTGTCAGGTTGGGGATTTGATATACACCTGTAGCGAAAGCTGGTGTCGCAAAGACAGAAATAGCCATCATCATTATTACCAATACAGGTAAAATAAGACGAGTTAGATATGTGTAACTACTAAATAATTGCTTGAGTAGCTGTTTCATGGGATGAATCCTAAAACACTCTTGCACTCAAAATACTACACAACCCACGTCAAAAGCATCTCATCAGCAGATTATTTTCCATTCCCACCTCTGCGTACCTCTGTCTTGAAAAGTTTCCTACGCCGGGAAACCCGGCTTCGAGGAACTTTTCGCCGCGCTACCTCCGCGTTCCTCTGCGTTAAAATACAACCATGACAATAATCTTAACCAACGATGACGGTATCGACGCACCAGGTATTCAAGCCTTACTCAAAGCGGTAAATAGCAAAAATGTGATTATCGCTGCACCACAGGAACATCAGTCCGGTTGTGGACATCAAGTTACTACCCATCGCCCTATTAACTTGCAACGCCGTTCTGAAGTTGAGTATGGAATTGCTGGTACTCCCGCCGATTGTGTGAGAATTGCGATAACACAAATTTGCAAAGATGTCAAATTTGTCCTTTCAGGTATTAACGCCGGCGGAAATTTAGGAGTTGATGCGTACATTTCTGGTACTGTTGCGGCTGTGCGAGAAGCAGCAATGCACGGTATTCCGGGAATAGCCATTTCTCAGTATCGCCAAGCCAAGCTCAATTATGATTGGGATTTAGCCGCTAAATGGACATCAGAGATATTAGCAGATTTACTGAAACTTCCTTTAGAAAGTGGTAGCTTTTGGAATGTAAATTTACCCCATCTATTACCAGGAGATGCTGATCCTGACGTTGTATTTTGTCAACCTTGTACCAAACCTTTACCTGTGAATTATCGCATCGAAGGTGATAATTTTTATTATGAAGGTGAATATGGTAAACGAGATCGCACTCCTGGTAGTGATGTAGATATATGTTTTTCTGGAAATATTGCAATTACTCAGTTAAAGGTTTGATTGAAAACTTCATGTTTCTTCATCTGAACATTGCAGCAAAGACACAATTTTATCTACCGTTTGTGTCAATTGACTAATTTCTTCTAGTGAATCTTTCTGAGATTCAGCCAAACTTTGGACAGCATCACACAAAGCAAAAATTTGATACCCTTGTTGCTGTACTTGTTTTCCTTGAGCTTCTACTTGTGAACTAAGCGCATCTAATCTTTGAGCGAGACGTTCAATTGTCTCAGTTGTAGAGAGTACAGCTTCACCAATTTGCTCAACAATAGATTCTAATCTGTTGATTTTAGCTTCGATGCTTACTGAAATCATTTCCTGACCGCCCCAATTTTGAGAAATCATCATAGTAATATCGTTAATATTCATCAAATAATTTCATAATCAGCCATAAACTGTGTTAAGTGAAATTTCGGAATTAAAAGAAAATTCCATAGCAGTGTGGTTTTATTTGTTCGCTTGTAAATATTCACACACACAAATAATTGAGGATGACAAAATTTAGTCATCTAGTAGTTATTCGGTAATAATTTTGACGTTGTTTTCGCAAAAATTAGGGTTGTTAGCAACAATAATACTAAGTGTGTAATTGGGCAAATTATTTTAATTTTTCTTAAGGACAATTACCAACTTAGTGGTTTTCCAAGTAGCAAAACAACCCTAAAATATTTTGTTAATCCTAGATTACTGCATTGCCCAAAAATACAACACCAATTGCACAAAAAGTTAACCCAATCCAGCGGATAGTTCTAGGTAACATCTGATTCATTACCTGCTGAGTGATAATAATACCTATTCTCCTAGCAGACATGGCGATCGCAATTTGAGTTAAGCTCACACCAATCAAATATGGAACCAGAGTGAGAATTTCTGTACCCATGATGGCTTGACCATCAGTATAACCTTGAGATAGACCAGCAGTAACACTGAGTATAGCGCCAGCCAACCAACTTATTTGTACAGGTACAATTAACAGTATACCAAATATGATAGTGCATAAAGCGACTACCATTTCTGCACCTTGGAGATTTAGCTCACACAAATAAAGTATTTGTCCACATAAAGCAGCTAAGACAAAAAAGACACTTATCCAAGCACCACGGATAAACCTGGCAGAGAGTAAACCTAAAGCAAGTATACCAGCTAACCGATTTAAGCCAATAACAGGATCTGCTATACCCCAAATAAATCCTTCCCAACTGTTAGAAATGGTATGCTGTATAGGCGCTCCACCAGATGAAGTCCACAGACTAATTAAAACTAGAGTAGCGATCGCACCCATAAAACGATACTCTTTATTAGAAGTGGGGACTTTTTCAGGAATAGCCGATGTTGATAATGGAATTTTGAACATAGAAATAAGATCTCAAATTCTCGCTTTCGGTAATTTATATTACTCCAATCCTCAAAAAAATAATGTAATTACATATATTTCTCAGCATCCTGTTTCAAGTTGATAGGTAAACCATCTATTCACTTGTGGAAATCCCTCAGTAATAGTCACAGATTGGCTAAAATGACAGCATAGAATCAATTTGAGTTCTTAAACTCAGTAACCTCCTGTAGCCTTGACTACTTTCGTGAACATTTATTCTCCCTGAATTAAACCTGAACGAAAATTTATGTCTTCTTCCAATCCCAAATCAGACAAACGCTTTGTTTACCAAGAATTTGGTAATGGTAGCTCACCCGCATTAGAACGCGCTGTAGAACGCGGAATCCAAGATTTACCTCCCAATCAACAAAATGTGAGAGTACAAGCTACTCGCGCAGGACGCAAAGGTAAAACAGTGACCATAATTACTGGGTTTCAAACCAAACCAGAAAATTTAGCTGCTTTATTGAAACAGTTAAAAACCCAATGTGGTACAGGTGGAACTGTCAAAGAGAATGAAATTGAAATTCAGGGAGATCATAAACAAAAAATACTAGAGATTTTAATCAAGCTGGGATACAAAGCTAAAATCAGCGGTGGTTAAGAAGTGCGGTTTACCGTATCTTTTCAGGAATCGTATTTACAGTAAGTGATGTTAATTGTAGAGACGTGGAACATTAACAGGAGGCTGAAATGGATTTAGTACGGATTTTATGCGCGGTTTTTCTGCCACCTTTAGGAGTATTTTTGCAAGTAGGTTTTGGTTGGGATTTTTGGATTAATATCGTTTTAACTTTGTTCGGTTATATTCCGGGGATTATCCACGCAGTTTGGATAATTGCGAAGAAGTAATTATTGCAGAGAGGTAGGTGGTATTTTCCTATCTCTCAATTTATTTTGCTAACTTAAAAAATTTAAAAAAGAAGCAGAAGATGAAAATAAAGTACCCAATCAATTTTCACAAAGGTCTAACTTTCCCATTTGTATTGGGACTAATGGTGTTATACCAAAATTTTACTATTGGAGCTTGGATTTATCTTGCCCTTCATGCTACTTATGGTTTTCTTTGGTTAATAAAAGATAGTATTTTTCCAGATAAGCAATGGGAGCAAGAAATTCCCACTCCCCAAGGAATTATTACCTTTTTTTTACTTGGCCTATATTGGGTAGCACCATTTATTCTCATTAGTAGCGGTACTATTCCACCTTTACCATTAGTAGCTGCTGCTATTTTTTTAAATATTGTGGGTGTGTTTTTACATTTTACCAGCGATGCCCAGAAATATTATACACTCAAGTATAAAAATGGACTAATTACAGAAGGTTTCTTTGCTAGATGTCGTAATACTAATTACCTGGGAGAAGTATTGATTTATCTGGCATTTGCTATGTTAACTCAGCATTGGCTACCTTTCTTAATTCTTGGGTTATTTATAGCCATGATATTTGTTCCTAACATGAACAAAAAAGATAAATCTCTATCTCGATATCCTGAATTTGCAGAATACAAAGAAAATTCTGGGTTGCTGTTTCCTAAACTATGGACATCCAAGAATATTCCAAACGAAGAAACCACTGTTTAACGAGAATAAATACACAATACAACAATAGAATTTTAAATTCACCATAGAGAATTTTATGAACTACAAAGGTATTGCTTTAGCAGCTTTTTTGAGTATTGCTACACCTGCAATTCTTGATATTGCCATTCCTCAATCTGCACTTGCAGCAAAATACAATTATCCAAAAGGAACATTTGCTGATAAAGAATGGAGAGTAAGTTTGTCATTTAATAATAATGTTTATTATTACTATGGCGAAAAACTTAATAGTAATGCTTATATAAGCCTGTCTGGTGCTGTTGCTTCAGGAACTAATGATCGTCAAGTTTATACTTGGAATAATAATGGCACAAAATATCAAGTAAGTTGGCGACCAAGCGATCCGAGTTTTATTCGGGTAGAGGTAAAAAGTCCTAGTGGTAAGGTGATTTTGAATCGCTTGTTGATGGCTACAGGAGATTAGAGAAATTGATTGAGAATAGGTAATCAGTTTTCACCAATTACCTATTTTTTATAGCTTTTATAAAGCCATGAAATCAACGAACTACGAAGACGCAAAGAGCGCGAAGGAAGAAGAATAAAGAGATTTTTCAGATGATAATTTTGTCTTTTTCCGAAGATGTTATTATACTTTTGTATAAATAAGTGTAGCTAAACCGTATAAATTCATGGATATTGCTGTAATTGTTAAGTTTCTCGCTCCCTGTATGCCTTTTTTGCTGGCTATGGGTAATAAAGTCGCTGAAGGTGCTTCCCAGAAAGTTGGTGAGGATATTTGGAATAGGGCTAAAGCGATTTGGGCTAAGTTACAGATGTAAGGTATAAGCAAAAGAAGTGGACATTATTCTGTGTCAATTTCTGTGGTATATGGTACTCCATTTATATTTAATTTTTTCTATATTTTTCATTAAAAGCAGCATCTAAAATATCACTTTTTATATCTCGCATCATTTGAACAACAATATCATAAATATCCATATATCCATCATAATCAACCTGTAGATGCTTCCCGTGTGCAATCTTATTTCTTCTTTCAACAAGCATAGTATCTATTGCTTTTTCCTTTAATTGATATTTTTTATAATCTACTCCTATGATGATACATATATCACGAAATACCCAAAATTTTAAATTTGATTTTGTTTGAATTATTCCTTCGTATGGAACATAAGCTCTTTTATCTAATTCATTTAACATAAAATCAACAAGATTTTGCTGTAATTCAAATTTATTTGTTTGTAAATCGTTTATTTGTTTTTTAAAACACAAAGCTAAAAAACACGACTGAAGTTCGTTATGTTTTAATTTTTTTAATGAAACAAAATTCAAGTAATTTTCAGCCGCATTTTTTACGAATCCTTCCCAATGAGCATATAATAGAGTTATTCCTGCTCTAATTAATGCGTGTTGTTCTTCATTTTCTTGACTGGGAATTTTATTTTTGATAATATTAAGCTCCTTTATTCGCCAAGAAAGATCATTATCTAAGTTAACAAGAAGCATCTGTTCTGTTTTGTTATCTTTGCTCATTTCTGAAAATGTTGTATGCCAAATTGAACCATTCTAGGTATTCTACTTTTTGCATTTGAACCCGAACCACTATACTGAGTAAAATCATTGGCTGACCATATCTGCTGCACCTTATCTCTTAATATAGAAATATCGTCAAAGTCAGCATCGTAATAATCATCTATATTATTCCCTAAACCAACAGTAATTGCTTCATAGGCTGATTCCAGAAATTGTCCTTTAAATCTTTCACCATCATATTTTTTAAAAGTCCCTTCTCCTGTTGCTTGATTTAACAATGAAAAGAGTTTGTCAAATTTCTGCTTTTCACTTTCTAAATCGAAATTAGGATTTTGGCATATAGATGTTAATGAATCAGTTAAGTATTCATTTACATCTTTACTGTTTAGTGGAAAGTGAGAACAAGCTATATATCGCAGAATGAGTTCCATGTCATAGCGTTCTTTGCTAAGTCTGTCTGAAATGGAAATACAATTCTGGAAATCTTGATTATCTGCTAAACTACATAGCCATGAATGTACATTTCTATCAATCATGATCAGCAGGCAATTACGCACTTCTTGATATGATAAAAATGAACCCCCAGTATTTAGTCTTTCAAAAATTTCAAATTTAGCATTAATATCAGACTCTTTTTGAATAATTTCTATTTGAATTTTAGCTCTTTTAAAATCAAGCTTAAGCGAACCAGATAGGTTGTGTTCTTCATCCTCGGCTCCTTCCCACATTACTCCTTTTAAACTTGGAAGTATTTTAGTTCCTTCTAGTTGGAGACATTCCTTTTTATTGCCATTTTCATCTTTAAGGCTGCCTACAAATTCTAAAATAGTAGATATTCTTTGTAATCCATCTACTAATTCCCAAACACCATCTTCTCTTTGATAAACAAAAATCGACGGTGTGGGAATACCCAGTAATATAGATTCAATAAATTTGGATTTTTGCTGCCCACTCCATCTAAAATACCTTTGAAATTCAGGATTAATAATCAGTTCATCATTATTATAAATACTGATTATTTCTCCAATAGACATTGGATAGCTATCTTTGCGAAATTCCTTAGTTTTTGCTTTGATATCTTCTAGTAAATTCATATCACATCACCTCATTAGTCTTATTATACACAACAACGAAATCAAAAGTCATAAAAATTTTGACCGCTTTCCTATATGTTAGTTGAAAGAGGACAAATACAGCTAGATAGATAGATATATATATATATAAATACTTAAACATCAACTACCCCTCCTTACTAGTAAAGAGGGGTGAGGGGTGTTTAAACTTTCCTTTCAGCCAAATACTGATACATCTCCCAACGTGCGTTAACTTCTGCTTGCGCTTGTTCTAGCAACTGTTTAGCAACTTCCGGTTTACTCTTTGTCAACATCTTGAATCGGTTCTCTTGATACATGGACTTTTCCACCGATTCAGAAGGCGCTTTCATATCCAATTGTAGGGGATTTTTTCCCTGTGTTTGTAATGCCGGATTATAGCGATATAACAACCATCTTCCTGAGTCTACTAAGGCTTTTTGCTGTTGTAAACCGGTGGTCATATCAATACCGTGAGCTATACAATGACTGTAGGCAATAATTAAGGATGGTCCATCAAAAGCTTCTGCTTCTAAAAAGGCTTTTAATGTGTGTTCATCTCGCGCACCTAAAGCGACGCTGGCAACATAAATATTACCGTAAGTCATGGCCATTAAACCCAAATCTTTTTTAGGTGCAGGTTTACCACCAGTCGCATATTTAGCTACTGCGGCTTTAGGAGTTGCTTTGGAAGATTGACCGCCTGTGTTAGAATAAACTTCTGTATCCATGACGAGGATATTGACATTTTTACCACTGGCTAAAACATGATCAATTCCACCAAAGTCAATGTCATAAGCCCAGCCATCACCACCTACTATCCAAACGCTTTTCTTGACTAAATAATCAGCGAGAGATTTGAGATTTTGGATTTTTGTTTTTTGTAGAGACGTTCCATGGAACGTTTCTAAATTGTGCAACATTTCATCTAACTTTCGTTTGAGAATTGCGACTCTTTCCCGTTGTTCCCAAATGTCAGCTTCGTCTTTTTGTTCAGCTTTGAGGATATCATTAACCAAATTATCCCCAATTTCACTACTTAATTGTTGCAATAATTCCGCTGCAAATTCCGATTGTTTATCTAAAGATAAGCGATAACCAAAACCAAATTCGGCATTATCTTCAAATAAGCTATTAGACCATGCTGGGCCTCTTCCGTCAGCGTTTTGACTCCAGGGTGTTGTGGGGAGGTTTCCACCGTAAATGGAAGAACAACCGGTAGCGTTAGCGATGAGTGAGCGATCGCCAAATAATTGTGTTAATAATTTAAGGTAGGGCGTTTCTCCGCACCCAGCACAAGCACCGGAAAACTCAAACAGTGGTTCTTGCAGTTGTTGTTGACGAATTTGGTTTAATTTCAACTTCCTGCGGTCAGGATTTGGTAAACTCAAAAAGAAATCCCAGTTTTCCCGTTCCTGTTCTCTAATGGGTAGCTGCGGACTCATATTAATAGCTTTTTTCGTCGGTTCTGCTTTATTTTTCGCAGGACAGACATTTACACAAATACTGCAACCTGTACAGTCTTCCGGTGCGACTTGAATAGTAAATTTCTGGGTAGCAAAATCTTTATCTTTCGCGGTTGCTGACTTAAAGGTTACAGGTGCATTTGCTAATTTATCCGCTTCATAAGCTTTCGCACGAATAGCAGCGTGAGGACAAACCATCACACACTTCCCACATTGAACGCAGACATCACCATCCCACACAGGAATTTCTACCGCAACGTTGCGTTTTTCCCATTTCGCAGTTCCACTGGGAAAAGTTCCGTCCGCAGGTAAAGCACTTACAGGTAAGTCGTCACCTTCCCATAACATGATTTTACCAAGAACATCACTGACAAATTTGGGTTGGTCTTTTTGTAGAGACGTTGTAGGAAACATCCCTACATCTAATAATTTACCTTTTTCTACTAGGGGAATTTCGACTTCATGCAAGTTGTCCAGGGTGTTGTCTACCGCTTGCAGGTTCATACGGACGACTTCTGCACCTTTTTTACCGTAGGTCTTTTCTATTGCTTGTTTAATTTTAGCGATCGCTTGATCCTGTGGCAATACTCCTGCTAAAGCAAAGAAACACACCTGCATGATAGTGTTAATTCTGTGTCCCATACCACTATTTTTTGCTACCTGACTAGCATTAATAGCATAAACTTTTAAGTCTTTAGCGAGAATTTGTTTTTTTACATTTGCTGGTAAATGTTCCCAAACCATCTCAGCTTCGTAGGGGCTGTTTAATAATACAATCGCTCCTGGTGCAGCATTTTTTAAGATATCAATTTTTTCAATGAACCCCCAGTGATGACAACCGATAAAATTAGCTTTGTCGATGAGATAAGTAGAACGAATTTTACTCAATCCAAAACGCAAATGAGAAACCGTCATCGAACCAGACTTTTTAGAATCATAGACAAAATAACCTTGAGCGTTATTTTCCGTTCCTTCACCGATAATTTTAATAGAATTCTTATTTGCACCCACTGTACCATCAGAACCCAAACCATAAAACATGGCACGAACTACATTATCAGCTTCCGTTGAAAAATTTGCATCAAAATTCAAAGAAGTGAAACTAACATCATCCTTAATCCCAATCGTAAAATGGTTTTTGGGTAATGGTTGAGCAAGGTTATCAAAAACAGATTTTACCATTGCTGGTGTAAATTCTTTAGAAGATAAACCATATCTACCACCAACAATTTTAGGAAATGTAGTTTTTTTCCATCCTTCATAAATAGCAGTCACCACATCTAAATATAATGGTTCTCCAGCACTTCCAGGTTCTTTAGTCCTATCCAGAACAGCAATTGATTTAACACTATTAGGTAAGGCTTCTACAAGTCTTCCTACATCAAAAGGTCGAAAAAGCCGCACTTTCAAAACTCCAACTTTTTCACCTCGTTGATTTAAATAATCAACAGTTTCATGGACTGTCTCACAACCAGAACCCATGATAATCACTACCCGTTCCGCATCAGGTACACCATGATATTCATATAACTTGTAATATCGGCCTGTTCTCTCTCCAAATTTGTCCATAGTTTTTTGAACAATATCCGCACACGCGCTGTAATAAGGGTTTGCACCTTCACGAGATTGAAAGTAAACATCGGGGTTTTGTGCAGTTCCTCTTAACACTGGTTTATCAGGAGTTAAACAGCGTTGACGATGTGCGGATACTAATTCAAAAGGAATAAGTTTTTGGAAATCTTCATCAGATAATAACTCAACTTTCTGCACTTCATGGGAAGTTCTAAACCCATCAAAAAAGTGCATAAAAGGAACACGCGCTTCTAACGTTGCAGCATGAGCAATTAAAGCAAAATCATGACTTTCCTGCACAGAAGCCGAACATAATAAAGCAAAACCTGTACTCCTTGCAGCCATCACATCACTATGATCACCAAAAATAGATAAAGCGTGTGTAGCTAAAGAACGTGCTGCAACATGAAGTACAAAACTAGTTAATTCTCCCGCAATTTTATACAAATTGGGAATCATTAATAACAAACCTTGGGAAGCAGTAAACGTTGTACTTAATGCACCTGTTTGTAATGCACCATGTACCGCAGCAACCGCACCACCTTCACTTTGCATTTGGGTAACACTAGGAATAGTACCCCATAAATTTGGTTTATTTTCTGACATCCAAGCATCAGCCCATTCACCCATTGCGGAAGATGGTGTGATAGGATAAATAGCAATTACTTCGTTTAATTTGTAAGCTACACGCGCAACCGCTTCATTACCATCAATTGTGGCAAATAATTGACTCATGATTTTTCTTCCTGTGTCTTTTCTGGTTGTTTAAACTGTATGCAGAGAAACCAAAAAGATAAGCATTGAAAATAGCTAAAGCCAGGAAGTGAATTTGTGATATTTTCTACATTTTTATTAATTGCAAATCATAAATTATGAATTATGCTGACTTTTAGCCAATCTTTTAGAGGTTATCATATCTTTTTATATACTATCTATTAGATATTAATAATGTACTCAAAAACAAAAATTACGTATTTTCAAGTATTTCAGGAGTTGGGCTTTTCCCAATAGGGTATAGGTGCGGGTAAAGTCAAGTTTAAAAAATTAACGAATATGAAAAGATTGATTTTGTTTGGGTGTAGTATATGGACGCTGAGGTATTTGATTTCTTATTAAAAGCAAAGGAATACTTAGCAAGCCGAAAATCATCACTACTCCAGTCATAATCAAAACAGGTAAACGTTTAGGTATATAGTTACCTTGTTCAATTTGCCAAAAAATTTGATTGTATCTCCATGCTGCTAAAGCAATAGTAAGAATACCAAATACTACTAAAAAAATTCCCAGGTTTTCCGAGTTAAATAAAGGGTTTACAGTAGTTTCTTGTTGTGTAAAAGCAGCGTTAATTTGACGTAGAAATATACCAAATCTAGAAATTGCAAAACCAAAGCCAATTAACGCAATAGAAGTACGTAACCAAGCTAAAAAAGTTCGCTCGTTTGCTTGATGTTCTCGAATACGCTCAAGATTAGGTAATTTACTCATTTATAGCAGTTATATTCCTGTATTATCTAGTATAGAACAGTGTTTTAGGTACAAGATAAAAATTTGCAAGTTGCAGTTGAAAAAATTTGTAGTGTTGCGTAGCACTAAATTTGATTTATAATTAACTAACACTAACCGTATTTGTACATAAAAATCAGAGTAATAACATAACTTGAGCTTGAAAAGAAGGTAGGGTATGACTTATCGAGATCCTGAAATTGAAGCTGAACTACAACGGATGAAGAGAGATTTAAACATCTCTATAAATAAGAATCACCAGGTTAATTCTGATTCTAAATCTCAAGGGTTAGATGATGTTATTAATAAACTCAATCATCTAGTAGGAATAGAAAATGTCAAAAATGACATCAACACTTTAATCAATTTTCTCAAAGTCAAGAAAATGCGACAGGAACAAGGTTTAAGCAATATTTCTATCTCATTACATTCCGTTTTTTGTGGTCCTCCTGGAACTGGTAAAACCACAGTTGCGCGTTTGATGGGTGAAATATACAAAGAATTAGGAATACTTTCCCAAGGTCATGTTGTGGAAACTGACAGATCAGGTTTGGTTGCTGGATATGTTGGACAAACAGCTTTAAAAGTAGATGAAGTTGTAGAATCAGCATTAGACGGAGTGTTATTTATTGATGAAGCTTACGCACTAGCACCAACAGGTTCAGGTAAAGATTTTGGACAAGAAGCAATAGATACTTTATTAAAAAGAATGGAAGACTATCGAGATAGATTGGTTGTAATTGTCGCTGGTTATAGTGATGAAATGTCCCGTTTTATTAATGCTAATCCTGGCTTACAGTCGAGATTTAACAGATATTTTAACTTTCAAGATTATCAACCGCTAGAGTTGCTAAAAATATTTGAGAAAATTTGTGAAAATAATCACTTCCTTATAACTGAAGAAGCAAAGCAAAAATTAATTGATAATTTCACTAAGTTGTATAACAAAAAAGACAAGAATTTTGGCAATGGAAGACTCGTCAGGAATATCTTTGAGAAAACAATTGAAAGACAAGCTAATAGATTAGTGAAAATCCAAGCAGTCAACAAAGAAACGCTGATGACTATTACAGGAGAGGATATTTAAGAAATATAAGCTAGATTTATAACAAGAGTCGGGTTTTTAATGCTGTGCTAAAATAGTACCTATTCCCAAAAAAGAGGTAAAAAATATGATTCACACATCTGTTAAAGAACAAACAACCTATAAACGCATTTCCGCAATTGTCGAAAATCTGATTGCTAATAACAGTGTATATCAAGAAAGATTAGATCAACAACATATGATTGAAAGAATGTATGAACTGTTTACTCAACCAAATTTAGGAGATGATGTAGAAACAATAGCTGACGATGACTTATCTCAAAGAATTAATAAAATTTTAGCTGTAGAAGCAATTAGTGGGTTATTAAATGATTTGACACCAGAAGAAATGGCAATATTTGATGAAGCGGTAAAACGGAAATAAGTCAATGGGATATTTACTAGATACCAATATAGTGACAGCAGTTCTCAAGCAAAATCCAAAAGTAACCGAACAGCTAAAAGTTTTAAATCGCCAAAATGAGGAAGTTTTTATTAGTGCTATGACGTACTATGAAATTGAGCGAGGATTTTTAGCTATTAAAGCTGTCAAGAAATTATCTAACTTTGAAAACTCGGTGAAAAAATACCAAGTATTACTCTTAGATAATAGGGCAATTTTTCAAAAAGCCTCGGAGATTTACGCCGATTTAAAACAAAGAGGTTTACCAATTCAAGATGCAGATATATTTATAGCCGCTACAGCTATATTTCATAATCTAATTTTAGTTTCCCATGATTCTGACTTATCCAGAATCACAGGTTTACAATTACAAGACTGGTTACAAGATGAATAAATCTGCATCAAGGTTTATCAGGTATAGCAGGATTAGTAATTACACAAGGATTAACTTCACATTGTTTTTGATATAATTGATTAACATAACCTTTTTGCCAATTCAACGGAAGTTCTAACAAAGACAAAGTACCAGTCACTCCTAAACCAAAAAACAATAAAAGTGCTAAACAATTAGCAGCAATATGGACTTTACGCCACACATTGCTTTTATCCTTATAAATTTCTGGTAAAATTGCCACAGAAACAATCATTAATAAAGCAGCAGTTATACCATAGTAATAATGAGACATATACCATTTATCCGTTAAGCGATAAACCCCATCTTGACAACCAAGTATTACCAAACCCATACCTGTCAGGGTAGCAAACACACCCCGCCATTTTTTATCATTAGCTTTAGCTTTATATAGTAGAATTGTTGAACCTATAGTTGCGGCAAAAATCAAGACTATAAATATTACTTGAAAAGAGGATTTTAGCCAAACTTGATTCTCAAAAACATTACTAAAAATAGCATAAGCTAGTGCTATTAAGACAATACCAACAACTGAACCTGTTAACCAACGACCTAATTGAGTGTGTTCTTGTCCTGCGACTGGGGGGATTTTACTTTTACCTGTAGCTATAGTTTCCAAGCGACGTTGACGCACTTGTAAAGCACGATTTAAAACTATCCCAATTAAAGGAAAAACAACTGTTACAGCAATGATTGGATGTAAGAGTAAGATGATATCTTTGAAATTCATATCAAATGGTGAACAATTTTTGATAATTTTGATAATGTTGGGAAGGATACTTTAGGAATAAGACCTAAAATATCCTTAGAGTGAAATGAAAAAAATTACTTGACTTCGCTAGGTTGAAATTTGGTTATTTTACCTGATTTGATATTGACTACTACATCATAAGTAGCGCAGTAAGCAATGGTTACGTTATTAGCTTTGTTGTATAAGTTAACTACCATACCTGCACCACCTGGTTGTACAGAAATTGGTTCTAAATCACCAAAAAAGAAACGACGTAATTGATCACCGCTACCAAACTGGCCTTTATTCTTCATCAGCATATCAATCTTTTGTTTAGCAGTTAAGCCAGTAGTATCTTTCATTTCAGCTTTCTGCATTTGCTTAACTTCTTGTGCTGATGCTTGAACTAAACTAGGATTGATAGCTTTAAGGGGAACATCCCAAACAGTCACTATACCAGCTAAAGCTACAGTTGTAAGTAAAGAAGAAGTAAATTTCATGGTTTTTTCCGGAATTAATTTCAACTATCCAAAGCATCCCATCCCATAGTGAAACTGAACTGAAGACTAGCCATAAATTATCTGAGTTTACGGGAAATAATAATTAAACTTCTACTCAGCATTTTCTCAGAAAGACTTCACTCAAACGTCATCTAGAAAGTCTAGTATGATGTGTTGTGGCTGAATAGCATGGAATTTATGGTGAATAAACTAAAAAAATGGCATGATTTAGTTGACAAAGTTCCCGGAAAAGTGTACCTTTTATCGGCTACTTTGATTTTTGGCATTTCTAGTGCAGTAACCCGCAAGTTAACAGAAATAGGAGCGCAAAATTTAATAAGCGATCGCAATCCTATTTCTTTGTGTAATGTTTTATTTGTGGGAAATCTCTGTGCCTTAATATTCTTAATCCTCATTTATTGGCGACAATGGAACACAGCTACTCTCAAGCAACTTTCTCTTAAAAATTGGTTTTATCTCACTATAGTAGCTATTCTTTCAGGAGCATTAGCCCCTGGTTTATTTTTCCAGGCTTTAGCTATTACTAATGTCAATAATGTAGTTTTAGTTGGACGTTTAGAACCGCCTTTAACATTAGCTTTATCGGTTTGGTGCTTAAAAGAAAGAGTTACTAAATGGCAAATTTTAGGTGCATTTTTAGCTTTTTTTGGTGTTGCTTTGAGCATCATTCTTCAACCACCAGAAAAAACGATGATGAATATGGGAGGTTTTGCTATCGGACTGGGCGAAATTCTCACCGCTATAGCCTCTATAGCTGTAGCTATTGCCACAATTATCTCTAAACAACATCTCTCCCAAATACCTGTGGGAATTTACAGTATTTTTCGCACTATTTTAGGAACTGTTCTATTTTTCTTTATCGCTTTAATACTCTATGGTCAAGATCATTTTATAGATGTATTTTCACCTTTTTTATGGCAGTGGATGTTATTATATAGTGCTGTAATTGTAGTCTTAGGTCAATTACTTTGGCTTAGAGGCTTCAAAACTTCCTCTGTATCTACAACTTCCTTAGTTAGCTCAGTGACACCACTAATCAGTATTTTGGGATCTTATATAATCTTGGGCGAAATTCCTACTCAAGCACAATATATTGGTGGTAGCTTGGTTTTAGTGGGAATATTTTTGAGCCAAATCAAAACTAAACACCAAATTAATCAATTTGTATCTTCGATGAGTGTAACTCAAATTCAACAAAAGATCGAAGCAGAAATGGGATTTAAAGGGTTTTAATGAGGCTTGATTTCTGCTCAAATACTCAAATTGAGCTAAAATGTAAACAGAGTCAGCCTTTCTCGTTCAATCATACCTATGCTGGAGAATCTGCAAACCCAAATTTATCAACTCGAACAATTCGCAAACACCCTTGTTGCTAACCAACTCACCCATCTCAGTATCGTAAGTATTGCTATTATTTTTGCAGCTGGCTTGCTCACTAGTCTCACGCCATGTATGCTGTCTATGCTGCCTATTACTATTGGTTATATTGGCGGTTATGAAGCAAAAAGCCGACTTCAAGCAGCTGCACAATCAACTTGGTTTGCTTTAGGATTAGCCACAACATTGGCAGGTTTAGGAATTGTAGCAGGTTTAGTGGGAAAAATATACGGTCAAGTGGGAATTGGTTTACCAATTATTGTTAGTATTATTGCCATTATTATGGGCTTGAATTTATTAGAAGCTCTACCCATACAATTTCCATCTTTGAATGAAACAAATTGGATTACTCAAGATTTACCTCCCGGTGTTCGTTCATACTCTATCGGGTTAACTTTTGGTTTAGTTGCTTCCCCTTGCAGTACACCAGTTTTAGCCAGTTTATTAGGTTGGGTTGCTAATACCCAAGATTTGCTTTTAGGTGCTGTTTTACTACTTTCTTATACAGCTGGATATGTTGCACCATTGATTTTAGCAGGTACGTTTACTGCGTCAATTAAAAAACTATTAGAATTGCGTCGTTGGTCTGGTTGGATTAATCCAGTTAGCGGTGCATTATTAGTTGGCTTTGGTGTATTTTCTTTACTTTCTCGTATTCCCCTTGGTAGTTTCTAGACAATGACTGTAGACAACACAACATCCAAAGACTTAAATTTGTTTTCCATTCCTGTTCGCTTCCTGCGACGGGAAATTTTACCTGTGCTTACAGATTTAAGATTAGCAATTATTTTGTTGTTAATAATTGCTTTATTCAGTATTAGTGGGACGGTAATTGAACAAGGACAAATACCAGCTTTTTATCAAGCTAATTATCCAGAACATCCGGCTTTATTTGGTTTTTTAACTTGGAAGGTGATTCAAGTTGTTGGTTTAGATCATGTTTATCGTACTTGGTGGTTTTTAGCTTTATTAGTTTTATTTGGAACAAGTTTAACAGCTTGTACTTTTACCCGTCAATTACCAGCCCTGAAAGCTGCTCAAAGATGGCAATATTACGATGAACCACGCAAATTTAATAAATTAGCTTTAAGTGCAGAATTAGAAGGTGTGTCTGTTAGTTCACTGACACCAATTTTAACAAAAACCCGTTATAAAATATTTCAAGAACAGGAAAAAGATCATCTTCTTTATGCGCGTAAAGGAATAGTCGGACGCATTGGACCGATTATTGTGCATATTGGTATTGTTATGATTTTACTAGGAGGAATTTGGGGTTCAATGACAGGTTTCATGGCTCAGGAAATGATTTCTACTGGTGATACTTTCCAAGTAAAAAACATTATTGATGCTGGTGCTTGGTCATCTCAAGATGTGCTGAAAGATTGGGCTGTGAGAGTTAATAGATTTTGGATTGATTATACTCCAAAAGGAGGAATTGATCAATTTTATTCAGATTTATCTGTTTTGGATAATGATGGCAAAGAAATAAACCATGAGAAGATTTATGTAAATAAACCTCTGCGTTATCATGGCGTAGTTTTTTATCAAACAGATTGGGGTATTTCTGCTGTTCAGGTGAGATTAAATAAAAGTCCAATTTTTCAATTACCAATGGCACAATTGGACACCAAAGGTAGAGGCAGAATTTGGGGAACTTGGATTCCAACTAAGCCTGATTTAAGTGAAGGTGTTTCTTTATTAGCGAAAGATTTGCAAGGAATGGTATTGATATATGATGCTAAAGGCAAATTGATTAATACGGTTCGCACCGGAATGTCTATACCTGTGAATGGTATAAATCTTAAAATTATTGATGTACTTGGTAGCACTGGTTTACAAATTAAATATGACCCAGGAATACCGATTGTATATATGGGCTTTGCTTTATTAATGTTGGGTGTGGTGATGAGTTATTTTTCCCATTCCCAAATTTGGGCTTTACAAATAGGAGAAAAACTTTATATTGGTGGTAAAACTAACCGCGCTCAAGTTAGCTTTGAAAGAGAAGTGTTGGGAATTTTAGACCAGCTTAATGATCAAGGAAAAAAATAATTTTTTCTTCCTTATTGGGTCATAATAGCAAGTGAGTGGTGTATTTTATTATTGTGATACCACTCAAGATGGTGCATATATCCTATGGATCAATCCCGTATTCAGTCACTGATTACAAGTATTCAGCAAGAACTGATCCCACAATTAATTGTCGAAAGTGTCCATCCTCACAACCCAGCAGAAGTGCGCTTTATTCCCCCACCGTGGGAACTACTAGGTACAGGAAACTATGCAGCAGTAGTTTATCATCCTGAATACCCAGATATGGTGGTTAAAGTTTACGCACCTGGTCGTCCTGGGTTTGAGGAGGAACTTGAAGTTTACCGTCGTCTTGGTTCCCATCCAGCTTTCTCTGAGTGTTTTTATGCTCAAGAAGGGTTGTTAGTCTTAAAAAGATTATATGGTGTGACTCTTTATGACTGTCTGCACAGGGGTTTGCGTGTTCCTCCCCAGGTGATAAGAGATATTGATAGTGCTTTGGATTATGCACGGACTCGTGGACTTTACCCTCATGATGTTCATGGAAAGAATGTGATGATGTTTGAGGGGAAAGGTTTAGTTGTTGATATTTCTGATTTTCTGCATCAGGAAAAATGCTCAAAATGGGATAATTTAAAAAAGGCTTATTATTGTCTATATCTGCCTGTTTTATATCCTTTGCGGTTACGAGTACCTTATTCACTTTTAAATATGGTTCGCAAAACCTACCGCTTTATGACTTCTTTTTCTGGTACAATTTTTCACCTCTTTAATAGATTAATTCATCGTAAATCTCTCAAAAAATAAGGCTATATTGAGATAAAAGATAGTAAGGACTTAAGTCCTCACTACAAACCTGCATTAAAAAACGACTTCTTTTTTATGCTTTACCTCAACCACAGTATGTACATTTCCACGGGGAGTAAAGTCAGCTTTTACTGTTATTTCCAAAGGTTCACAAGCTGCTACTACATCATCTAAAATTTGATTTGCTGATTCTTCGTGAGAAATATAGCGATCGCGATAACTATTAATATACAGCTTCAAAGCCTTCAACTCTACTACTCGTTGATCAGGGATGTAGGATATGTGAATGGTTGCAAAGTCTGGATAACCGGAAAACGGGCATTTACAGGTAAATTCCGGCAAAGTAATATCAATATTATAACGCCGACCCACACGCGGATTAGGGAATGTGATTAGTTGTCCTTGGGCTATCTCGCGTTCACCATATTTGATTTCTTGATTTTCTGGGGTTACAGTCTCAGGTGATAAATTACTCATAAAATTATGCTTGAAAAAATGCAGAGATTCATCAATACTAATTTAACACTTAAAACTCTCGGTGATTCTTTTCCCAATCTGGACAACTCGCGTCATCCCAACCTTGGGGGTGCATAGCACAAACTAACAAATTACCACCATAAACTTGGCCATGATAATTGCTACAACCTATACAAGCTGGTTGATGTTCGGTTGTGGCTTCAACAGTATAAGGAAAACCAGGATCTACATCTGATACCACATCTTCTAGATCCCAGTAAACTTCCAGCAGTGGTTCGGCTAATTCCTGTAGATACTGGTCAATATCTGTGGCAATGTTGTTGTGTACCTGTTCGGTAATTTCTTCCGTTAGCTCAAAAAATGCATCTACCATGTCATTAATTCCTTGGAAGAAGCTTTCTACTTCATCAGCCACAGTTTCGATGATATTAATTAAGTCTTTTTGCCACGGTTCCATAAGCTTAACGGTCTTACTGGCTATAAATATGGCGCTTCTGGATACCTGGTTATAATTGCAAGAGTACGCAATAGGCAATGCCTATCAAACCAGTTTTGGGTATAGCGCCTTTCCCAAAGTTACAACTTCTAGCGATCGCAAAATCAATAATCTGCTTTTACTGATCGCTTTTGAGTTGTTCTAACTTTTGTTGTAGTTCTAGAACTTGCTGACGTAGGTGATCCACGTTTTCTTTTGGGGCTTCTTTGACAGTTGGTGCTTCATCTACCTCCAAAATTTCGATGCGACGAGGTTCAGAAGGGGCTGTTTTTTCCGTTGTTTCACCAGATGTTGGGGTCTGCTGGGCTTGCTTCATCATATCTTCTACGAAACGACGAGCTTCTTCTGTATTCATTTCGCCCTTAGCCACCATTTCGTCAGCCAGTTTTTGGACTTGCGATCGCAGTTCGGCTAATTTCCCCCCTGCTTTTTCACCAGCGTAAGAAGCCAAGCCTACACCAAGGTAAAAAGCCTTTTGAACAATATCTCCAAAACCAGGCATTGCTGCAAAGCACTCCTAAAAATGGGGCGACCCGGAGACTACGCCTACCACAAGCATCCCTTATTGCTGCTACCTTCCGGTCCTGACAAGATTTGGGCGTTGAAGTCGCATAGATCCAGGTCTTCCATCATCATAGCATTAAAATTTCATATTTGTGTGTCATTCCGTAACAATTCGCCATTCGTAAAGTTGATAAGTGACACAATCGTTCTGTACCAGGGGATCAGCCGCTACTATTGCCAGGGCTTCATCCATGGACGCTGCCTCAAACAGCATCATACCTCCACCCCGTTGCGCCCAATAGCCAGTTTTGGCTTTGTGGCCTTTATGTATCAATTCCTGTACATAGGCTGTATGGGCAGGTACATATTGATCAAAGGTTGGTTTATCTACTCTACCTGCTTCAATCTTTACAAACCAGGGCATATTAATTTGAAATTTTTGATTTAGGATTGAGAATAAATTATCATAATTTATTAACACATTTTGGGTTTTTTATCTGTTTAAGATATCATTTAACTCAATAATACTCATATTTTTTACTTTTCAAAAAAATCGTTCCTTTACTCCCCATTTAACAGTGACATTTCGGGACTTAACAAAACAGAATTTTCACGATGCTTGGACAGAGTTGAAAGAATGTCAGTTATATTTTGAATTTACCGCCACTTACAGCACTTTACTAATGCACGACGGTAAACGGTGGAACATCAAATCAGAGTTTTCTTTTTCGTCTCCAATTCAAAATCATTAAGATTAAATAAGCTGCTTTTTAAACTTTTTATACAGAATAGACGTATCTAGCAAAATAGGTTTTATGCTCTAGAGTGTCAAATCTTGATCAGGTAAATTCCTATGTCTGAACCTTTTATCGCTGAAATTAGGATGTTTGCTGGCAATTTTGCCCCCAGAGGTTGGGCGTTTTGTAATGGTCAAATTCTTTCCATCTCTCAGAATACTGCTCTGTTTGCTCTTATTGGGACAACTTATGGCGGTAATGGACAGACAACGTTTGCTCTTCCCGATTTGCGTGGTCGTACTCCTATTCATGCAGGTCAAGGACCTGGTTTAACTCCCCGCACCTTGGGAGAAGCAGGTGGTACAGAGGCAGTGACTCTGATAAGCAGCCAAATTCCCGCACATAATCATAGCTTACTGGCAGTTTCTACGGCTGCTACTTCAGGAGATCCAGGTCAGAACCTATTAGCACAATCTAGAGGTTCTGTTTACGCTGCTGGTAGTCCTTCTGCCACCATGAATCCGGCGGCTATTGGTATAGCAGGTGGCAGTCAGCCACATAATAATATGCAGCCATTCTTGACAGTTAACTATATCATCGCCTTAGAAGGAATTTTCCCCTCACGGGATTAGAGCATTTTTGCTTGTGATCGAGTGGTTGAATATCAATTTCCGTTCCCTATTATGTTCAATTTTGGCACTTTAGCTTTTCGTCCTGCTTCTCCAGAAGACGAATCATTCTTATTTGATTTGTATTCAAGCACAAGGGCTGAGGAGTTGAAAAGTTGGGGTTGGGATACTCAACAGCAGTCACAATTTTTGCGAATGCAGTTTAACGCACAGCAGCAATCTTACCGAGCCTACTTCCCTAATAATTACTATCAAATCATTATGAATGATGGTTGTTTAATCGGTAGTATGCTGGTGGTGAGAAATAAGAAAGAGATTCGCATTGCAGATATCGCACTGCTTCCGGCTTATCAAAACCAGGGAATTGGAACATATCTGATTCAAAATTTGCTGATTGAAGCTCAACATATAAAAAAACCTGTTTCACTCCAGGTTGTGAAGTGGAATCGTGCAGTTCATCTTTATGAACGACTTGGTTTCGAGAAGATTGATGATACTGGGATTTATCTGCTGATGGAGTGGCGTAAATTCAGTAATTAGGCTTTCAAAAACTGAAAACTATCTAAAATTAATAGGATTTACTTATGCGATCGCTCTGGCTCATACCTGCTTCAGTTGCTTTATCACTTTCTGCTACTCTGCCTTCTATGGCGCTTACAGTTAGTTTTACAGGGAATTTAACAGGACAACCTGTTTTTGATAGTCCAGATATAATCGGTACTGGTGTGCCAACTACCACCGTTGGTTTTGGTGATATTTTTCCCTATTCCAGTCAGCCATTTTATGTAAATACCAGTGGTAATTATAACTTTTTAAGCACCTCAGTCTCATACACTACCAATCCTAATAATAATCCCGCTCCTCTCTGGAATAATGTCACGATATTGTATCAGGGTAGTTTTAACCCAGCTACTCCTCTCAATAACGCCATAATTGCTAACAATGACTTCCCCACACAGGGATTGTCTGGTTTCAACAATGTAAACTTGACTGCTAACACTCAATATTATTTTGTCACTACAGTATTTAACCCTGACGATGGTTATGGAACATTTAGTAACAGTATCACAGGCGTTGCTCCCGTCTTGGGTACAGTTCCTACTATTCCCTTTGAATTCTCTCCATCACTAGGTTTATTAATATTCGGTGTTTCTGGTGCATTTATTCGATTAAGAAAACAGAAAAAACTATCATTATTGGCAAATAAATATGAACAGAAATCTAAATAGGGTTTGCTGAAAAAGTCTTCTCGTGTAGGCTGGCAAAAGGCAAGAGGCAAGAGTTTGGTCTATCTGTTGGTAACAAATTTTTCTATATTTCATCCTCAAAAAGCTCTATTTTGCCACTCCTACTTTCAAAAACCTTACACGATTTTAACTTAAATAAGCCTCAATCCCTTGATTTATTTATGTTTTGGTTTATATGGCTTACGCCACGCTCCGCTATCAGCATCCCCTAAATAAATGTGGTTGAATTATAATCTGAAGAGGCCTAATTTATCATATTAATTTCAATCATTTTAGTTTAAAATTCAGGATTTATATCCAACTTGAACCACTCTCGGAAAATTATCTTATCAAAGGGATATGACTATGGCAATCGAATTAATTCTCAATCCTAATGAAATTCTTAAATTAGGCTCAAAAGGAAAAAAAGTTGAGCAATTGCAACAAATATTAAAACAACTCAACTTAAACCCAGGTACTATAGATGGTGATTTTGGGAATAAAACTTTAACAGCAGTAAGACAGTTTCAACAAAGACAGGGACTTACATCTGATGGAATTGTGGGTGCAAGAACTCAGAAAGCTTTAAACAAAGCTGTCCAGAATACTGTCAATAATGCTGCCCAAAATACTGTTAATAATGTAAATACTTCCTCAAATAAACCTATTCAAATAAATAAACCTATTCAAACTTTAAGTGCTGGTACTTATGGTGGAGAATCTGGAAAACTTCCACTTCCAGGAGTTGCGCTGATCAAAGAATTTGAAGGTTTATATCTCAAAGCATATCCTGATCCTAGAACTGGAGGTAAACCTATTACGATTGGTTGGGGTTCTACTCGCAAAAAAGATGGTAGTGAGTGGAGATTAGGCGAAACAATTACCAAAGAAGAAGCAGAAGAGTTATTGATGATGCAGCTAGAGAAAAGCTATTTACCACCACTGCTAAGAATTCCTGTCTGGAACGAATTGAACACCAACCAACAGGGTGCTTTATTAAGTTTTGGTTATAACTTAGGTGCTAACTTCTATGGTGCATCTAATTTCCAAAGCATTACTAGAGTCTTGCAAAATAAGCAGTGGGATCAAATTGAAGAAACATTTGTTAAATATAGAAATCCTGGTAGTAATGTGGAAGCAGGTTTAAAACGCAGGAGACTTGCTGAGGCTAAACTGTTTTTGACACCGGTAGATTAGTTTGGCTTGAAAATATCAATTAAGGGGACGGTAAACTCTCAGATTAATCAAGAAGATTTAAGTTGAGATCGTCCCATGAATCATCCAATTGATAGAAAAACTGGCTTCCTATTTTGCTCTTTTGCAAGAAGTTACAAACGAATTCGATATAGCGGTATGCACTTGAATGAGGTACACAATTAACGTCAAAAATTCATACACTAAAAGACTTTCAACTCTGTTCCCTGTTCCCTGTTCCCTGCTATATTAAAATTTACTCATGCCACCAGAACGACGATAAAGCAACCAAATAAACAAGGGAGAACCCAGCAAAGCAGTGACTGAACCTACAGGAAGTTCTACCGCACCCAGTCGCGCTAATAAATCTGCAAACATGAGTAACCATGCACCAGCTAATGCGGAGAATGGTAAAACCAGACGATTATCTGTTCCTATAATTAAACGCACCGCATGAGGAACTAGTAAACCGACAAAACCGATTAAACCACCGATACTAACAGCACCTGCGGCTAATAAAGTGGCAATACCGCCAATTAATAAACGCGATCGCAATAAGGAAACTCCCAATCCTACAGTTAAATCATCACCTAATGCTAAAACATTGAGCGATCGAGCTAACAAACAACCGCACAATAAAGCCACAATAATATAAGGACTAGCTGTAGAAATTTCTGTCCAACCCCGACCATTTAAACTACCCACCAACCAGCTTAAGGCAATTTGTACCTGTCCATCTTCAGCCATTAATAACAACGTACTCTGCACAGAACCAAATAAAGCACTAACAGCAACCCCTCCTAAAATCAATCTTTCCACAGAAATTCCCCCACCAGCACGACCGAGAAAAATAACTATAGCAGAAGTCAAAATTGCACCCAACCATGCTGCAAAAGGAATGGCTATAGGGAAAACTTGTAAAACAATCATAATAATTACAATTAGTCCTGCACCTGCGGAAATTCCTAATATAAAAGGGTCAGCTAAACTATTACGTAACATTCCTTGCAACAATGCGCCAGACATTCCCAACGCCGCGCCAACAATTAATGCGGCGATAATGCGAGGTAGGCGTAAATCCCAAAGTATAGTTTGTTTAATTGGGTCGCCTTGGCGTGTCAGTGCTTGATAAAATTCAGAGATATTAAAAGTAACTGCTCCTTGGGAAAGGGAAAGTACAAGGGTGATTACCAAGGCGCTAGTAAGAAGTACAATTGCCCAGATGAGGCGATGTTTGAGAAAAATTGTCTGCATTTTTTATTTTCATTAAAGAGAGTTAATGTCAGTAGTTTGAGAAGTTATTTTTTCTCTGGATGCAAAAAATATGATATTATGTTAGGCTAAATACTTATCATTAAGTTAGCAAAATAAAGGGTTTTAGTTTTTTTGCACAGATTTGGGAATTATAACTAATTAGCTAGACATGAAATGAATCATAATTGGAATATCTCCCATTTCTGAAAATAATAGCTACATTTTAATTACAGATATCTTAAACTGTAAAGCACAGAACAGTTTTACAAAAATCAAATATGAGTTCTATAGACAGTTATTCATCAATACCAGGAATAATCTAAAGTTCTGTTATTTATAAAACAAAGTAATAATTCTTAAATGTACACTACTAGACATCAAAATCATTTCTTTTTATTTCATAATATTTAAAGAAAGCAAGGGTATTGAAATTATCATATTCCCTTGCTAATACTTGTCGGTTAAATGGGACAATGGCAAGAGTTTAAGGGAAATATAAAACCTGTAACTCGTAAACTTTAACCTTTTCCCAAGCCAAGTTATAATTCCAAGGTGCAGAACAAGCGTGCAGTATTGATTTTCTTTCTTGCTCTCTACTCATTCTAAAAGTTAAACTTTTAGTTTTTTGACAATTTATAAAAATTTACGTAACCTAAAACATAGGTCTAGTAAATCAAAGTCCCAACAGCGATTTAGTTTAGCTATATCGAAAATTGCTGTTGCAGAATGTTTTCATGGGCAGAGGAATTGACCTCAAATCATTCGCTACAAATTGCCGATAAATCACTGATCTAGCAATATAACTTTCACACCAGATTGACTGGATAGCCTCACACAGATATTCTCCACACTCTGGTTTAACTGTAATTGTTAGTAGTAATAGTGATTCAGTTATTTAGCAATTATGCAAGTTTGTTTGAGGAGTAGTAAACAAGTCCAGGAGAATTTTATGTTGGAGTCTTTAACGACACTTAACGACCACAATTTACCGTATCCAGATCCACTGCATCCTATCGTGGTTCACTTTGTAATTGCGATGATATTGTTTGCAGTTTTCTGTGATTTAATTGGCTTTTTAACTGGAAAAACTCGCTTCTTTGAAATAGGTTGGTGGAATTTATTTGTAGCCACAGTATCCATTTTCATTGCCATTATCTTTGGTCAATTTGAGGCTGGTTTAGCCAAGCCTTACAACCTAGTCAAATCAGTATTAAATTACCACACCTTAATCGGTTGGTCACTGTCAGGAATTCTTGCTGCAATTACAGCTTGGCGCTATGTACTTCGCAGTCGTGATCCACAAAGATTACCAATTCATTATTTAGCTGTGGGGCTACTTTTAACCATTCTTGTTGGTTTTCAAGTATATCTTGGTGATGAATTAGTGTGGGTTTATGGAATACACACAGTACCAGTTGTGGAAGCCGTAAAGGATGGAATCTTACCATGAATTCAGAATTAATTGATCAAGTCAGCGCCCAAATGGGAGCAAATGGATTACCTTACACAATTCCTATTCATCCTAACTTAGTTCACCTGACCTTGGGATTATTCATCATTGGTATTATCTTTGATGTCGCTGGTGTACTTTTTCCATTAGAAAACTGGCTGTTTAAATATTTGGGTTTAGCTGTTGAACGCGCCCAATTATTTGAAGTTGGTTGGTACAACATGGTAGCTTCAGCCGTGATCACTTTTTTCACAGTTGCAGCTGGTTTTTATGAAATGTTGTTAGCAACTCCACCAACAAACTTAAAAAGTTCTTGGGGTTTGCAAGCAATGGAAACCATGATGTGGCATGGTGTGGGCGGAGTTTTTCTATTAGCGTTGATGATTGGGATGACTTTTTGGAGAGGATGGCAACGTTATATTTCCTGCAAAGACTCAGATATACAAGTGCGCTGGAGTTATATATTTGCTGGAGTTTCCATCATGTTTGTGATGTATTTACACGGCACATTAGGAGCGCAATTAGCAGGTGAATTTGGCGTTCATAATACAGCCGATAACTTATTGAGAATGGGACAAGACATCAATAAAGTATTGGGAAATGGAAATTAGGAACTGGGGACTAGGGACTGGGATGAATACCCAATTACCAATCACCAATTACCAATTACCAACTACCAATTACCAATCACCACTGACCAATGACTAATTATGAACATCCGGCTGATTTTAAATCTTTTGACTTTGATGACGGGGGGTCTTGTCGTCACAATTACGAGTATTTTCATCGGTAAACAAGCTTATTTTTGGCTTCCCCCCCAAGCTGCGGCTGAATCGCATTTGATTGATGATTTGTTTAGCTTTTTGGTGACATTAGGTGCTTTCATTTTTTTGGCTGTCACCAGCACAGTTTTGTATTCTATTACTTTCCACCGCGCCAAAAATTACGACATGAGTGATGGTCCACATATTGAAGGTAATGTCACCTTAGAAGTGGTGTGGACAGCTATTCCTATCATGTTGGTGTTGTGGATTGCAGCTTACAGTTATCAAGTGTATGAGCAAATGGGGATTCAGGGACCATCTCACCTACTTCATCTGCATAATCCCATCCAAATACAAACTGCTGATGCACAAGAACAAGAAACACCAGTTGAAATTGTCAGTGAACCCTTAGAAAAAATTGACGTACTGGCCAAACAGTGGGCGTGGGTATTCCATTATCCTGAAAAGGGAATTACAAGTACAGAATTGCATTTACCGAGCGATCGCAGAGTCCGTTTAGCCCTACAATCAGAAGACGTACTCCACGGGTTTTACATCCCCGCTTTCCGCCTCAAACAAGACATCGTTCCCGGTAGAACCATAGACTTTGAATTTACACCCATTCGCCCCGGTAAATATAGTCTCACTGACTCCCAATATAGTGGTACATACTTTGCAACCATGCAAGCAAACGTGATTGTCGAAACTCCAGAAGAGTATCACGAATGGTTAACAAAAGCTGCAAGCCACATACCCACCCCCGCCAAAAATCAAGCAGCCAGCGAATACGCCCAAACCAGTAACCAAAGCATAAAAACTGGTTGGGAAACCGTCAAACCAGCTGCACCTCCAGTAGTTAACTTTTCGGGTTAATTCATTCTTCCTTTCTTTGCGTCTTTGCGTGAGACAAAAAAGAGGTTTCTTTCCGAGATTTCAGGATTTAGGTTGCTAGGATTTTTCCTAAATCTTAATTGTCTGATAGCGTAGCGTGGCGTGACGTAAGCCATATCAGGATGTCCAGGATTTAAGGATTTACAGGATTGTTATTAAATCTAAAATCCAAAGTCTCAAATCTAAAATCTAAAATCGCATGACAAACATCTCTCTTGAAATGACTGGTGAATCACATCACCAAGAACCGCCAAATAACTGGAAAACCTATTTCACTTTCAGCACAGACCACAAAGTAATAGGTATTCAATACCTCGTTACCTCCTTTATTTTCTTCCTCGTTGGTGGTATCTTCGCCATGATTTTGCGGGGTGAACTTGTCACCCCCGAATCTGATTTAATCGACCGTACAGTTTATAACGGAATGTTCACAATGCACGGTACAGTTATGCTGTTCCTGTGGACATTTCCCTCACTAGTTGGTTTAGCTAACTATCTCGTACCCATTATGATTGGGGCGAGAGATATGGCATTTCCTCGCCTCAACGCCGTTGCTTTTTGGATGGTTCCCGTAGTGGGAATTCTCCTCATGTCCAGTTTCTTCGTACCTGGTGGACCAGCCCAATCTGGTTGGTGGGCTTATCCCCCCGTCAGCTTACAAAACCCCACAGGTCACTTGGTCAACGGACAAGTTCTCTGGTTATTAGCAGTAGCTACTTCCGGTGTTTCTTCCATCATGGGCGCAGTGAACTTTGTCACCACCATTGTGAAAATGCGTGCGCCAGGAATGGGCTTTTTTAGAATGCCCTTATTTGTTTGGGCAGTATTTAGCGCCCAAATTATCCAATTATTTGGACTTCCCGCTTTAACTGCTGGTGCGGTCATGTTGCTGTTTGACTTAACAGTTGGAACTGCATTTTTTGACCCCAGCAAAGGTGGAAACCCAGTCATGTTTCAGCATTACTTCTGGTTTTATTCCCACCCTGCGGTTTATGTAATCATTCTCCCCGTCTTCGGGATTTTCTCAGAAATATTCCCCGTTTATTCCCGCAAGCCTTTATTTGGTTACAAGGTAGTTGCAATTTCTTCCATGTTAATTGCCGTAGTTAGTGCCATTGTTTGGGTACACCATATGTATGTCAGTGGTACCCCTGGTTGGATGCGGTTAATTTTCATGTTGACAACCATGTTTGTTTCCATTCCTACAGGGATTAAAGTATTTGCTTGGGTAGCAACAATTTGGGGTGGAAAAATCAGATTAACTACACCAATGATGTTTGCTTTGGGTGGTTTAATCATGTTTGTTTTTGCTGGTATTACAGGAATTATGCTTTCTTCTGTACCAGTAGATGTTCACGTTAACAATACCTATTTTGTAGTAGGTCATTTCCATTATGTTCTTTACGGAACAGTGACAATGGGAATGTATGCAGCCATCTATCATTGGTTTCCCAAAATGACAGGGCGGATGTTTAATGAAGGTTGGGGACAAATTCATTTTTGGTTAGCATTCATTGGTACTAACTTGAACTTTTTACCCATGCATCCATTAGGTTTGCAAGGGATGTTACGCCGAGTCGCTTCTTACGCACCAGAATATACATTTTGGAATGTTATCGCTAGTTTGGGTGCATTCTTATTAGGAATGTCTACCTTACCCTTCATTTTCAATATGTTGGTTTCTTGGACACAAGGTGAAAAAGCACCTAATAATCCTTGGAGAGCAATTGGTTTAGAATGGCTGATTTCTTCACCTCCTAGTGTTGAGAATTTTGAAGAAATTCCCATCATTATTAGTGAACCCTACGGTTACGGAAAATCAGAACCATTAACCGCTAACCTCGAAAACTACACAACATTAAACGACCCAGAATAATGCAGAGAAAAAGAAGGACGCAGAAAACTCTGCGTACCCTCTGTTTTGTAAGAGGTGACACTTAACAGGTGACAGGTGACGATGCTCAAAGTTTTTTAGGATGTCATTCTTAGGATTAGTTGATGTCCTAAATGCCTTATCTGTTTTTACAGCCCTGCATTTAAAACTCAAAAGGAGAATTTCACCAATGGATAGTTCTATTAACCCAGAAGAATTACATCATGTCTCCCATGAACATGAACACGATGAAGAAGGCAATAAAATGTTTGGTTTTATTGTTTTTCTATTATCAGAAAGTGTCATCTTTTTAAGTTTCTTTGCTGGCTATATTATCTACAAAACTACAACAGAGAACTGGCTACCTGCCGGTGTTGAGGGATTGGAAATTACAGCACCGACAATTAACACAATTATTCTGGTTTCTAGTAGCTTTGTAATTTACTTTGCGGAAAGATGCCTACAGAGACAAAATTTACAGGGTTTTCGCCTATTTTTGTTGGCAACAATGGTAATGGGTAGCTACTTTTTATATGGTCAAGCTGTGGAATGGAGTGAATTAAAATTTGGCTTTACTTCCGGTACTTTTGGCGGGATGTTTTACCTGTTAACTGGGTTTCACGGTTTGCACGTTTTGACCGGAATTTTGTTGCAGTTGATGATTTTGATTCGTTCTTTCATTCCCGGTAATTACGATACAGGTCACTTTGGTGTTAATTCAACTTCGTTGTTTTGGCACTTTGTTGATGTTATCTGGATTATTTTGTTTCTGCTTATCTACGTTTGGCAGTAGGCAAATTATGTATGGGTTTAGCATTGCTGAACCCTTATTTTTCTGACTTGGAGTATTCTCTAGCCTGAATATTTACACATTAATAAACTACATTTATAGTCAATCAAAAACAATAGTTCCTAACAATTAAGTACAAAAAAATAAATTATACACGCAAAATTTTAGCTTTTTATTGCATTTAAAGATTTTGTACAAGCTTGTGCGATCGCCTCAACTGGTAAAATCTGTACCGCTGCACCTAATTCTACTGCGGCTTTGGGCATACCATAGACTACACAGGTTTTGCTATCTTGAACTATAGTATGCCAGTCTGAATCCCTCAGTAATTTTAACCCTTGAGCGCCATCCCGACCCATACCGGTTAGTAATACTCCCACCCCTTTTCCCTGCCAATATTTAGCCACACTTGCAAAAAATACATCAACCGATGGATGGTAAAAACTATTTAGCGGTTCTTCTTGATAGTCGAGGGTTTGGTCAGAACGCATAACCAGATGATGATTTGTACCAGCAATTAATACTCTACCCAGTTTTGGTAAATCACCTGAGATAGCAAGATTGACAGGTAAGGAAATTTGTCCATTTAACCAGGTTGCAAACCCTTGAGTAAATTGAGCATCAAGATGTTGAACAATGACCACAGAGGCGTTTAAATTTTGAGGAAACTTGGACAGAATAGTAACTAATGCTTGGGGTCCACCTGTAGAAGAACCAATGATAATCAGGGGTGGGTGTTGTTGTGGGGAATTTTGGGGTTTGAGTGGTGAGTCAAATTGCGATCGCTGTTGTGAAGATTTACCAATTAATCTGGCAATAGTAGCGATTTTCTTCAGTAACCTGATGCTACTTTCTGTCTGTTCACCTAAACCCATAGCTGGTGTATTAACAGCATCTAAAGCTCCATAACCCATTGCTGCAAACACCTTGGCTGCATAGCGATTAACACTAGCTGTCACCATGACAATAGCGCAGGGAGATTGACTCATAATGCGCCGTGTCGCTTCCACCCCGTCCATATTTGGCATCAACACATCCATCAAAATCAAATCTGGGGTATCTTCTGCACACTTAGCGACAGCTTCCACACCATCATAAGCAATCCAAGCTAAATCATATTCTGGCACTTTCGCCAAAATCCGCCGTAGTGCTTCCACTGCAATAATTAAATCATTAACAATAGCAATTCTCATAAAACAGTCGTATTTGATTTGTCAACGAATTCATGAAAACATAGATCCAATAGCCAGTCTATTTTACAATTAACTATGTAAATCGCTGATAAAATATGCCAGATATTCTAACTATCTATTGAGGACTACATCTTTACACACAAATTCCGCGCATTGCGTTCTTACTTGATGCAAAAGTCTTAACAATAGCTCATGATAAGATTTTAGTCACAGAAGAAATTACTCGACGAGCAATAGAATTAACAACATTTAATATTAAAAAATTTGATGCTTTTCATCTGGCTTGTGCTGAAAATAACGCTGATGTTTTCTTAACTACTGATAGCCGTCTATTGTCAAAATCATTAAGCTATAAGGATAATATAAATATAATAGTTGCTAATCCAATGATCTGGTTAGCAGAAGCTACTAATAATATTGTACAAGGAGGAGAAAATGACCCCAATTGAACTATATAGGAAAGGATTTCAAGCTCTTGTAGATGCTTTAGGATATGTTGACGCTATCAGATTTATTCGTCAATTTGACAATGGTAGTGGAGACTATACAGAAGAACGTCATCAATGGTTAGATCAGGTAACAATGGATGAAATACTAGCAGATATTAAGAAACATCAAGAAAATATCTAGGTGAAAGAGATAAATAGGCTTTAATTTTTAATTCTTTAACCCAGGAGATTGTCTTATGGAAAGAATAAATTACTCGCTAATTATTCAAGATATTTTACGCAATCATTCTATTAATGATATAGCTAATGATACAGAAATTCAATTGCTTTTTGATACGCCACGTCATCATTATCAAGTATTAAATATTGGTTGGAAACAACAAATTAGAACCTATGGGGTGATTATTCATGTTGATATTAAAGATGATAAAATCTGGATACAAAGAGATGGTACAGAAATTGGTATTGCTAATGAATTAATAGCTGCTGGTGTACCTAAAGAAGATATTGTTTTAGGATTTCATGCTCCTTATAAACGGCAATTTACAGGTTTTGCGGTGGGATAATAATTTATTTCCATTTTTTACTGTTTTATAACAAGTTTATTCTTTATCAAGAATCAGACTAATACCACAACGAATTGTCGCTTCTGCTAACCGATTATCAAAGTAACTTTAACCGCAATGCTAATTCTAAATAAGCTGCATCATAAACATATGTGCCAGCAATTTCATTGTTTCCATTTTTTACCACCATTCTTAGGTACAGGTTGTTAATTTCTGTATTTCCATCAGCTTCTAGTCGCTGAATCACTATTCTTACTTTCATATTAATGCCTATTAATGCCTATCTTTTATCTCCGCCACAGAGCAATAGAAAAAGTATTATTTTTTACCCTATTTGTCCACAATAGATAAACTATGCTTGGTAACTCTGCAAAATGCGATCGCTGTGTGGATATAATTAGGGCGATCGCAGTTACTATATTTCAGTTGTTAGCTAATTCTAAGCCTCTCTGCTGATTGTTCATACTCTGAGGAGTCAGCTTTTGAGGGACAATCTGGATACCTCCAGTCTGGTTCTTGAAGCGACCATTTCCTCTCATCTTGCAAATGCTGATTCTCATAAAGAATATCTTCAACAGATACACTTATTCGGTCAACCAGATTAGGACAGTCTGGTAGAACAGCACGCAATAGTACCAGATCCTCACGCAGTTGCTGCCCTTGAAATTTTCTAGTGGTGAAGTGTGGATACTCAAAATTTGAGTTAGAATGTATAGACATGAGAAATCATCCTTGTAATTTTACAAGTGAAAATAGAATCTAAAACGGCTGAGTGCTTGGCGGCATAGCCGTTTTGAGATTTAGGTTTTTAAACAACGCTCACTGAACATCCCAAAAAAGTTCAGTGGGCGTTTGTTATATGAACATCATGCTAACACAGTCCTATAGAAAATAACAAGACTACAGTTAGTATGACGTTGACAATTTTTAGATGAAGTTCTATACTACTTAAGGTAAGAGAGAAAATAATAGCCCTAGACACTTCTTAACGAAATCTCTAGGATAAATCCCTATTAGGGATTGAAATATACTTACTGTAGTCTGTATTTTCTCTCTTAATCCCTCTGATCTGAATTGAAACTTTGCATTTCATCAGAGGGTAAACAACAATCCCTATTAGGGCTTATGGTTTATTTGTGCAAGCAATAAATATCTAGATGCTTGTTGTTTAAATCGTCCCTTTGACTATCAAACAGAGGAAAGTCATGACGAAAACTCAAAATGAAATCATCAAACAAGGTTATGATGCCTTAATTAACTCTCTAGGAATTACCGATACTATTCGGTTTATTCAATATTTCAGTCCTGGCAAGGGAGACTATACCAAAGAACGTCATCAATGGTTAGATGAAAAAACTTTAACAGAAGTGTTAGCAGAAATCAAACAATTGGAAACAGAAGATGCTAATCAATATGAAGAAATAATTGAGTAATAATATTCACTAAACAATCTAATTAATTCAACATAAATTAACTGGAATTAACTCAAATCCCTGACTTCTTTAATAAATCGGGGATGTTTTTGGATGAGCAATTATCAATTTAGCTGCATTTTCTAAGACTTTCATAGTTTGAGTCTCCAGATAGGGAAAATCATTAATAAACTCAGCTAAACCCCCCTCACTTTCGAGATAGTCAAACAATGTTTGTAAATGAACACGAGTTCCTACAAAAACCGGAACTCCACTCATAATTTCGGGATCAGAGTGAATAATACCTTGAGTTTCTAATAAGTTGTTTACTGTCATGTTTCCTTCAAGATATAACTCAATATCTTTATATTATAGCAGTGATATGTAAAGTTTTATGACTACTGTGAGGGAAGCGATCGCCTTTATTACCCTTCACCAATGACATCAATTACAGCTTTTAATAAGGTACTATCATGAAAACTGCTTTTAGTTAAATAATAGTTTGCTCCTGCTTCTAACCCTTGGATGCGGTCTTCTTCCCGGTCTTTGTAGGAAACAATAATCACAGGTAAATGTTTCAATTTGCCATTACTTCTGATTTGGGTGGTGAGTTCAAAACCATTCATACGGGGCATATCAATATCTGTTACTACTAAGTCATAATCACCACTGCGGACTGCGTTCCATCCATCCATACCATTAACTGCGACATCTACTTTATAACCATTATTTTCTAACAATTTGCGCTCCATTTCCCGCACAGTAATAGAATCATCCACCACTAAAATTCGTTTGTAGGTTTTGATAGCAGTTTGATTAGAGGACTGATTGATCTGACTTAGTTGCCCACTGGCCAGAACTTTGGTGATAGAACGGACTAAATCCTCAACATCGACTATTAATACTGGAGAACCATCATCCATCAAAGCAGCAGCACTCATATTAGGGACTTTTCCCAATCGGGGATCTAGGGGTCGAACTACCAAACTGCATTCTCCGAGAAAGCGATCTACAACTAATCCATAATGGTTGAGGCGATTATTGCCTGTGATGCGTGTTCCCCCATCGCTGATAATGACAATAGGTAAAAATTCTTTATCAACATTCTGTGCTGGCAATTCTAAAACTTGATGAGCCGATATCAGGCTTACTGGCTGGTCGTTGAGCATGAAAAACGGCTGATTTTCTGAGACAATAATTTCTGATTTTGGCAGCATTACTACTCGATCAATCCGTGCCAATCCAAAAGCATAGGCTTCATGAGCTATTTCTACTAAGAGAGTCCGCAATACCGACAAAGTTAGCGGCAGTTGTAAGTAAAATGTCATTCCCTGCCCTGGTTGGGAAACTGCCCGGAGAGTACCACCAACTTCTCGCACGGTGCTGTGTACGACATCCAAACCCACTCCTCTACCAGAAATTTCAGTGACAGTTTTGGCTGTAGAAAAACCTGGTAAAAATAAGAATTCCATTAACTCATTTTCGGTGAGTTGTGTGGCTATTTCTGGGCTGATATGGTTTTTTTTGATTACCTCTTGACGCAGAATTTCCATATCTATACCTCTACCATCATCGGAGACGGTAATTAATAGCATTCCTGCCCGATGCATGACTTCAATGCGGATGTGTCCCTCTTCTGGTTTGCCAACTGCTAGACGTTCTTGGGGTGTTTCAATGCCGTGATCTATGGCGTTGCGGAGGATATGGAATAATGGTGCTTCTAGACGTTCCAGGATGTCCCGATCTACAAGGGTGGATTTACCAATGATTTCTAGGTTGACTTGTTTACCTAATTCTCTGGCTAAGTCTCGCACCATACGGGGAAAACTTTGTCCTCTGTCGGCAAAGGGACTGGCATGAGTGGCGATAACTTGACGATATAGACGATCGCTCAGGTTAGAAAAACGCTGACAAAATAATTCTAGTTCGTTATGGCGATCGCTCAATAATTGGCGACATTCACTGGCTGTTTGCCGAGCAATACTCATCTTTTCTTCTATTTGCCCATTTCCATGATGCTGATTTCCGTTCTCTTCATTTTCCCATAACACCTGTAAGGCATCCAATAAGCTGGATAACTGGAGTTGATCTGCTTTGAGTTTCAGCAATGAATCAGCAAATTTTTCCAACCATTTGGCTTCAACTAAGGATTCCCCAGCTAAACCCATTAAACGATTGAGATTATCGGCATTGACCCGCACCACACGGTTCTGCACTATGTCTGAGGATTGGGGACTGGGTACTGGGGATTGGGTACTGGGGATTGGGGATTGGGTATTGGGGATTGGGTATTGGGTATTGGGGACTGTATAAGAGGCTATGGGAATTAATTCTTCTTTCTCCCCTACTCCCCCTACTCCCCCTACTCCCCCTGCTCCCCCTACTCCCCCTGCTTCCCCTGCTCCCCTGCTCCCCTGCCCCTCTGCCCCTCTGCTCCCCTGCTCCCCTGCCTCACTTGGATTTGAGATAATAGCAGCGATCGCACTCACTAAATCTTCTATACTGCGATCGTCAAATTGGGGTTCTGGGTTGCCAACACAAGTTTCAGCCATTTGTACTAGCAAATCCACCGCTTTGAGCAAAACATCAACATTAGCGGCAGTTAAAGCAATTGTCCCTGACTGAGCAGCTACAAAACAGTCTTCCATTTTATGAGCTAGGGTGACAGCTGGATCAATTTGCACAATTCGCGCTGCACCTTTAATTGAGTGTGCCGCCCGCATTAAGGCTGCTAATTCTTCTGTCGGGTTGGGTTTGGTTTCTAGTGCTAACAGGGAATCACTCAACATTGCACCCTGAGTTTTTACCTCCATGCTGAATAGATCCAGCAAGGAAAGATGGCTAAAGTCTGACTCTTGTGTCATGGCAACACCTTTCTTTTTAAGGACATGAATAATAATTGGTCATCAATGTAGCTGAGACTGCGTGATTGCCAATGAAAAAAGCCTTTTATATAGCTGTGACTTACTGAAGTTGCACTGTTTGGAGGATATCTTAATTCATCGTGACGAAATTGGTATAATCCATAAAATTCATCTACAGGAAAAACCCAACTATTGCCCCCTTTTTCAATTACTATCATGCGGGAATAAACGATTGGACTCAAGGGATCAGGCTGGGTTTCAGATGTTTCCAGATGCAATAAATGGCTCAAAGAAATACATAATTGCAGTTCTCCTCGGATATTGACTAATCCCTTTAAAATGTCGTTGCTGCGATGGGGTATGGTGTGAATTAAAGTTGGTGATATGGTTTCCTTTAATATTTGTGCCGACAGTGCCAACCATTCTCTCTGTAAACGAAAAATCCCTACTGTCAGGGTTTGTGTTGTGGCCAAGGAGTCAGATTCTGGTGTTACAAGCTGGTTTCCTGCCTCTATTTTTGTCTTTGAGAAAAACTTAGTCCATTCCTGCTGATAGTTCTCTGGGATGGAACGTTCTAGCAAGTTGCGTCCAGCAGAAGAGTAAACGGGACAATTACGACAGTGGATAAAATGGCATAATTCTGAACAAGTGCGATCGCCTGCAATTCCAATTACATTCCAGCATTTTTCCAAATTTGATTGTTCAGTAATGGAATTCATCATTAATTATCTCCAAGAAATCGGCTACTTTTCTCCATATATTGCCCTGCACCATCATTAACCTTAAAACGGCTCATTTCTTGACGCAAACCTTGAGCGACTTGATTAAGTTGAGAAATAGCCTGATTAATTTCTCGCAAAGAAGCCGCAGTCTGGACAGAATTACTACTCAACTGTGACATCGCATCACTAATTTGGATTGCTCCCTGAGACTGTGCTTCCATACCTTGACTCACTGCTTCATATCTTGGTGTTAAATCTTGTACTTGCTCAATAATTTCTCCCAATTGTGTACTAATATTCCTGACATCTTCCACACTTCTTCCCACTTCGGCTGCAAATTTATCCATTTCCATCACACCTGTAGAAACGGAAGATTGCATTTGTTTAACCATTTGTTCAATATCTATGGTTGCCACTGCGGTTTGATCTGCTAGTCTTCTGATTTCTCTGGCTACCACTGCAAAACCTAAACCATATTCTCCCGCTTTCTCTGCTTCTATTGCGGCGTTTAATGACAACAAATTAGTTTGGTCTGCCACTTTGGTAATCGTGACAACTATATTATTAATATTATTGGCTTTCTCGCTAATTACTCCCAATCTCCCAGCGATAGAATTTGTTGCTTCTACCAGTTGCTTCATAGTTGTTTCCATCTGCAATAAATCCTTCTGACTATCACTTGCTGCTACTGTTGTTCCTTGAGATAGCGCAGATACTTCTTCTACTGTTTTTACTAATTCTCTAGACGTTGCTGATATTTCTTTGGCTGCTACTGTTACTTGGTTTGTTGATGCTAATTGTTCTGTAATGCTGGTTTCTAATTGTTTTCCTGATGCTGCTATTTGGGTGGCTGATGAAGTTACCTGGATTCCTGATTGCTGTACTTGACGAATCAAATTACTTAAATTCTGCGTCATATTTTGAAAAGCATAGAGCAGTTGTCCAACTTCATCTTTGCTATTTGATGTACCTTCAATCACAGATTGAGTTAAATCTCCCGCAGAAATTTTTTCTGCTGCTTCTACAGTTTTGGCAATTCTATTACCTAAAAATTTAGTAATCAAAAAATTAGCAACTATCACAACAGATAAAGATAATATAGATGCAGCTAATGCGGCTACAGTTAGCAAGTCTATATAAGATTGTGTTGCCGTAATACTTCTTTGTAAATTTTCTTTTTCATATTGATTAAATTCATTACTTGTTTTCGTAAATTCATCAACAACATCCCTTGTAGAACTAAAAATCTTAATCAATTCATCTTTTTTTGTACCACTTACGGCACGACTCACTGTATTATCTTTTAAAGCATTATACTCATTATATAATTGCACCATCCTATCTATTTTTTCTTTCTGCTTTGCATCTTTAACTACAGTTTTAGCTTTTTCTAATCCTTTTTGAAACTCCTGCTGATGTTGTGCATATTCTCCTAGAGCATCTTGATATAAATTTGGATCAATAACATATCTTTGCAGACGACGATGCATATTTAATCCAGCAATTACCATTTCATTCTGTCCATCAATTGCTGTTTGAGCGAAATTAACTTGGTTTAAAGTTTCCCTAGTTTGATTAGAATTGGCATATACCATTAAACTGAACACAACCATCAAAACTGTTGGTACAGAGAAGCCTAACAATGTTAGATCTTTAATTTTCCAATTACTGAACATCTAATTATTTCCTAAATTTATGCTAGTTTGGTAATCTATCTTCTGATAAATATGATATAGCGATATGCGCTTGAATCAGTTACAAAATTCAACTAAAAAGCCACAACTACAATACTTTCAACCCTATTCGCTGCTATACATATTTTCACCTGTTATCATTAACTTTAAAACGGCTCATTTCTTGACGCAAACCCTGAGCAACTTGATTAAGTTGAGAAATAGCCTGATTAATTTCTCGCAAAGAAGCCGCAGTCTGGACAGAATTACTACTCAACTGTGACATCGCATCACTAATTTGGATTGCTCCCTGAGACTGTGCTTCCATACCTTGACTCACTGCTTCATATCTTGGTGTTAAATCTTGTACTTGCTCAATAATTTCTCCCAATTGTGTACTAATATTCCTGACATCTTCCACACTTCTTCCCACTTCGGCTGCAAATTTATCCATTTCCATCACACCTGTAGAAACGGAAGATTGCATTTGTTTAACCATTTGTTCAATATCTATGGTTGCCACTGCGGTTTGATCTGCTAGTCTTCTGATTTCTCTGGCTACCACTGCAAAACCTAAACCATATTCTCCCGCTTTCTCTGCTTCTATTGCGGCGTTTAATGACAACAAATTAGTTTGGTCTGCCACTTTGGTAATCGTGACAACTATATTATTAATATTATTGGCTTTCTCGCTAATTACTCCCAATCTCCCAGCGATAGAATTTGTTGCTTCTACCAGTTGCTTCATAGTTGTTTCCATCTGCAATAAATCCTTCTGACTATCACTTGCTGCTACTGTTGTTCCTTGAGATAGCGCAGATACTTCTTCTACTGTTTTTACTAATTCTCTAGACGTTGCTGATATTTCTTTGGCTGCTACTGTTACTTGGTTTGTTGATGCTAATTGTTCTGTAATGCTGGTTTCTAATTGTTTTCCTGATGCTGCTATTTGGGTGGCTGATGAAGTTACCTGGATTCCTGATTGTTGGATCTGAAGCATAAAATTATTCAAATTAAGAATCATGTTTTGAAAGGATATTAGCAGTTGGTTAATTTCATCTTGATTGTGAGAATCAGCAGTTATTTTTACATTTAAATTTCCTGTAGCAATTTCTTCGGCAAAACCAACTACTTTCACAACTCTATTAGTAATTTGTCGAGAAATCATCATACCTAAAACGATAGTAATTATTGTGCATAAAGCTACACCTAAAGAAATAAAAATCATACTATTTTTTACATCTTCTTCTGCTTCTTTACGAACTAAAAAAGCAAAATCTTGATTATTTTTGATTAAATTAAAAATAGTTTGATCACTAGCTAAAAATAATTCATTTCCTTCTGTAATTGAATATGCATTCAATTGACGATGCAATTTTATGGCTTTTTTAACTTCAGCCATTTCAGGCGAGTTAACTTTTCCTTGGATGATTAATTCTAATTCTTTTCTTTCTGGATCACGAAATCCGAACTGATATAAATCCGCCTCCCATTGCATAAATCTTTCATGAGATCGCTGCCAAACATTCCATTCATTTTTTAATTGTGTATATAATTCTTTATCTTTTTTGTTATTTTGGAAGTAATTATCATACTGTTGAAAACCTTCATTAATGCGCTTCCATGTTTTTTTAATTTCTACTAATGTAGTATTTCTTTGTGCTGCACTTATTTCTGGATTCAAGAGTATTCTCTGCAAGTTTTCAATTCTAGTTTGACCTTCATTTATTTTGCCAATAGCATCAAGATTAGGTACATTATTAGTTGTCAGAATTTGAATATGTTGTGTTAATTTAGAAGTGCTAACCCATCCAACTAGACCAACAAATAAAACAAGTAATCCTATGAATGAAAAGGCAGTAAGCAGACGTAATTGAAGATTCATATTTTTCATATAGAGATCCTATTTGAGTTAAGAAATTATCAGTGAGGGAAGGGAACAGGTAACAGAAAGTGTTCATGAATCATTTAGGACTGCTATAGTATTTAATTGTTCATATAGCGGTATGCACTTGAATGAGATACACAATTAACGTCCAAAATCCATACGCTAAAAGACTTTCAACTCTATTCCCTGTTAAGAGTTCCCTGCTATATTAACTAGATTATTTATTTAAATGGTTTTATAGCGGTATGCACTTGAATGAGATACACAATTAACGTCCAAAATCCATACACTAAAAGATTTTCAACTCTGTTCCCTGTTCCCTGCTATATCATTTATTTAAGTCTTACACAAGGTATTGTAAAAATCTCTAAATACAATATTTCTGAAATTAGGAAATTGATCAAAATTATTGTCAATGAACAATAAGAAACTTTAAATTGGGATGTTGTTTTTATTGATTAAGGTCGATGTTGAAGTCGCTGTATCCGTTGCCAAAGAATATTAGCACTTACTACATCTCCTTGATTTTCCTTGAGTAAAGCTAAATGAGTTAAGGCTTCTTGGTGAGTAGGTTGCAGATAAATTGCTTTTTGGAATGATTGTAAAGAGTCTTCATTTTTTCCCATTGCTTGTTGTAGTTGACCAAGCAGTACATAAGCTTCTACACTGATTTTATTTTGTTTAATATAGTCGTTACATAGTTCAATAGCTGCTGGTAAATGGCCTTGATCTGCTAAATTTTTGGCGTTTTCTAGTAAGTTGGTTGTACTAGCTTTGGGTGTGGTATTGGGTTTTAATTTATGGCTAATAATGGGACGTTTTGAGTGAATTACACGATGATTCTGGTGAGTATTTTTATGTTCTTTGGTTTTGATAGCAAGATGATCAAGAGCCGATTTACGATAAGCGAATGTTAAAGAATGACGTATGGAAACAAAGCGAGAATTCAGCAATGAAGATGCTTCTGCGTGTCCAACAAATAACAATCCATCTGGATTTAATAGCCTTTCTAAAATTCTAATTGTGCGTTCTTTTGCAGTGATATCAAAGTAGATTAATAGGTTGCGACAAAATATAATATTATATGGTGGCATTCCCATTAAAAAATCAGGTTGTGCTAGATTACCATGCATAAAATGCACCGTAGATTTTACTTGTTCGTGCAGATAATATCCTGTTTCATGGCGCTGAAAATAGCGTTCCTGAAATGAAAGTGGATTACCACGGAATGAGTATTGATTGTAAATTGCTCTTTGAGCAGTTAGCAAACACTTTTTGCTAATATCAATTGCATCAATGTGAAATCTAGCCGGATTCAACCCTGCTTCTAATAAAGCGATCGCTATCGAATAAGGTTCTTCACCTGTGGAACAAGGTACACTCAGAACCCGCAATACACTATTTTTGTGATTGGTTAACCATTCAGATGCTACATATTGCTGTAAATATTTGAAAGATTCACGTTCCCGAAAAAACCAAGTTTCAGGGATGATTAAAGCGTCAATAAGTGCATCCCATTCTTGGGGATATGTCTGAATTATTTCTAAATAACTATTAATATTGGTTATTCTACATTCTAACATTCGTTGTTCTATAGCTCGTGCGATCGCATCAGAACCGATTGAGTTAGGATCTAACCCAATTTTCTTCGTCAGTAAAACTTCGCCATCAGAATATATCATTGTTACAGCGATACATTAATTACAGCAGGGAACAGGGAACAGGGTTAAAAGTCTTTTAGTATATAGCTTTGTGCTTAAAATTTGTACTGTAATACGTTGTGTTATTTATGTTCACTATGAACTTCTGCTACCAGATAAGCTTGTTGCACCTCTGATAACAAGTATTCTACGTGAAGGCACTGAATCATGCCTTGCTCATCTACAATCATTTTACCCAAGTAAGGTGGTTTATCTATCTGAATATCAACATCAATTAAATCAATATCCGATTTTTGTAAAGTTTCTACAACTCTTTGAGCCATCAAACCCATAATTTGCGGTACAGTCTCCTGTGTAGCATCTCTACCCCAATGATTGACTAAAATAATCCGTGTACTTAAATGTTCAGAACACCTTTGACCAGTCATTAACTGACTAAGATCAATGACGGGAATAATTCGCCCTCGGTAATTAAATACACCTGCAAAATATTCGGGTGTATGGGGAAGTCTTGTCAAGTTGACAAGGGGTATCACTTCCACAATCTGCTGACTAGCTATGGCGTAACGTTCATTATTGATATGGAAGAGTAGCATTAACATTCACCCACCTCATCTTGGCTGTCAATAATACTAAATCAAATTCAAGAAGTCAGGGATCTGGTTGTTAACGAATGATATAGGAATGCTTGATATATGTATTAATTTATAATTAATTCAGTATAAATACTATATTGATGATGTTAATGTATTCTTAGTCGAACCATGAGTCCTTTACACGCCTAATGGAAGTCGAGGAATGGTATCAAAGAATAAATAGCGTCTTGTAGGGATATCGCCTTTATATTGAGATGTGGGGAAGCACGTTAGCGGTAACTCACCGTAGGTATCGCTTGCTAAAATAGAAGTAATTTAAAGTTACAGGAGAAACAAATAAATGATCACATTAGAAATGGCGATCGCTAAAATTAAACAATTACCTCTTGAACAGCGCAATGAAGTAATTAAATTTATCGAGTTCTTAGAATTTAAAGCCGGAAACATTGATCTTATTTCACAAGAAACAAAAACTACAAATAATTACCCACTGAGAGGAAAACCTATTACCATTGCCAGTGATTTTGATGAACCTATGCCTGAACTTTGGGAAGCATTAACAGAATGATTTTACTAGATACCCATATTTGGCTATGGTTGCTTCACGATCCTAGTCAACTATCACAAGCAACACAAGCAGCTATTCAACATGAAGAATCCCAAAATGGCTTATTAGTTTCTGCTATTTCTGTTTGGGAAGTAGCAGTTAAATCTAGTATCGGTAAATTAGTTTTACCTTTACCCATTGATGAATGGTATCAGTTAGCGCAAACTCATTCAGGTATAGTCATAAAACCTTTATCACCCATAGATGCAATTGCTAGTACACAATTACGAGACGATTTTCACAAAGATCCAGCAGACAGAATTTTAGTTACTATTGCAAGACGTTATGAAATTCCCCTTGTTACCTGCGATGCCAAGATTTTAAATTATCCCCATGTCAAAACAATTTGGTAAGTATGCGATCGCCTTTCTATTGAGATGTGGGAAGTGCAATCACAAATAGCTCATAAAAACTTTTGCGGTTATAATTATTAGCAATCTAGTAAGTTATATTGGCTACTATGACTAACTCATTACAATACATCTGTGATTCAGAAGGGCAAACAGTTTCCGTAGTTGTTCCTATTGCCCTTTGGCAAGAAATAATGGCTGAGAGAGAAACTGCTTATTTGTTGAGTAGTCCAGCCATGAAAGCGAGATTACTTACGGCTAGAAAACGTCTAGATGGAATTTCTTTGGAAGCAGCCTGTGAGAAACTTGGAATTTGATACAGATGCTTTTGAGGACTTAGCTTGGTGGATCGAAAGCGATCGGAAAAAAGCATTAAAAATCATCAAACTAATTCGTGAAGTACAACGTAATCCATTTGAAGGCACAGGACAACCTGAAGCACTAAAACACGATCTATCTAGTATTCAATCTGGATATGAACTACCAACGATTTGTACACCTTATGAACTTATGGGAGATTAACTATGTGGAAAGATGAAGTATTAGAAGAAATTTACAAAATTCGAGAAGAACACGCTAAATCTTTTAATTATGATTTGCATGAAATTTGTAAAGATTTAAGAAAAAAACAGGTAGCTAAAAACAGAAAAATTATTACTCAACCTCTGGTAACATTATCATCCTCAACTAAATAGGCGATAGCGAAGCGCGACCGAGGAATCGCCTTTTTTAGATGTAGGGAGTGCGATCGCTTTCAATTTATAATCATCGGTGTAGGAGTTTAGCTAAACCCCTACTACTTTCAACTATGACTAAAACTCCGCGCTTTGTGGTGTGCGGGGGAACGGAATTACATCCCGAATATTCCCCATACCCGTCATAAACTGTACCAATCGTTCAAACCCCAAACCAAAACCAGCATGGGGAACAGTTCCATAACGACGCAAATCTAAATACCACCACAAATCTTCAGGTTTCATACCTTGTGCTAAAACCCGTTTTTCTAAGACATCTAACCTTTCTTCCCGTTGAGAACCACCAATTATTTCCCCTATTTTCGGTGCAAGAATATCCATAGCGCGGACAGTTTTTTCATCATCACTCAACCTCATATAAAAAGCTTTAATTTGGGCGGGATAATCTGTCACAATTACAGGTTTTTTAAACAGTTGTTCTGCTAAATAGCGTTCATGTTCTGATTGCAAATCAGCACCCCAATTTACAGGATAGTCAAACTTCACATCAGCTTTTTCTAAAAGTTTCACAGCATCAGTGTAAGTTAACCGTTCAAATTGATTATTAATAATGTTATCTGCGGTTTCTAAAACAGTTTTATCAATCCGTTCATTGAAAAATTCCATGTCTTCGGGACAAGTTTCTAATACATATTTAAAAATATATTTGAGAAACTCTTCTGCCAAATCCATATCACCTTCTAAATCACAGAAAGCCATTTCTGGTTCAACCATCCAGAATTCTGCTAAGTGACGAGAAGTGTTAGAATTTTCTGCCCGGAATGTGGGACCAAAGGTGTAGACGTTGGTAAACGCCATGGCCATAATTTCCGCTTCTAATTGTCCACTAACTGTCAAATATGCAGGTTTACTAAAGAAATCTTGACTATAATCAATTTCTTGGTTTTCTGTGCGGGGAACTTTCTTTAAATCCAAATTAGTAACGCTAAATAATTCTCCTGCACCTTCACAATCACTAGCGGTAATAATGGGAGTATGTACCCATAAAAAATCCCGTTCTTGAAAAAATTGGTGAATAGCAGTCGCGCAAGCATTTCTCACCCGAAACACTGCACCAAAGGAGTTAGTTCGGGAACGCAGATGTGCAATGGTGCGGAGAAACTCAAAGGAATGACGTTTCTTTTGCAGGGGATAGGTTTCGGGATCAGCATCTCCGTAGATTTTCACAGCATCCGCTTTTAATTCTATCCGCTGTCCTTTCCCTTGGGAAGCCACCAGTACACCTGCTACTTCTACTGAAGCACCGGTATTGATTTGTTTTAATATTCCTTCGTAGTCTGGTAAATCTTGGTTGATGACAATTTGCAAATTACCTAATGATGAACCATCATTAACTTCTAAAAACGCAAAACCTTTTAATTCACGCTTTGTTCTTACCCAACCTTGAACTAATAGAGACTCATCAGGTTGACCACTTCTTAATATTTCTGCAATGCGACGATTTAGCATTTTTGACAATTTTTATTTTGTTAATTTATATAATAGTAATTTTCCTGGGAGATTGGGGATAGTCAACTGACAGATGATAACTAACGAATTAACTAATCCAAGACCTTAATAACCAACCGATGATCACGCCTAAACCACCAAAACGGACAACTTGCCAAAATGGTCTTTTCAGGCTATTCCAAGAAAATAGCTGGCTTTCTAAGTTTATTTCTAATACTTCTAACTTTTTTTGAATGCGTTTTAACTCTTCCTTAATTTCTGGTGTCTGATGTTTATTTTGTTGGAGATTTTTTAATTCTTGTTGCCATTGTGCCTTTTTCTGCTGGTCTTGTTGCACTTGGGCATATCTTTCTTTCAAGAGTCGGAGGTCTGTTTCTAGTTCCTCCAGTTCCTGGTCAAACTCTGGTTGCTGGTTATCTTCTAATTTAGTCATTGGTGATGAGTCTTTAGCTATGATGATTAAATCATAACTTTTAGTCTTACCTTCGCACTTAGTCTTATGTCTCTAACCAGTCAACTAAATGAAATCAGTACCCTAGAATTGGCGCAAGCCCTGATGGAAAGGCTAAGTATCTCTCCTAATGATTGGCATCGTCTCAAATCTAACCGTAATGCCCGTGCTAGTGAACAATTAGCGGCTGCTATGGTGTTTCTCCTCACAAATCAACCCCAAGAGGCACAAGCTAGGTTAGAACAGGCTGTAGGATGGCTAGATAAGTCAATTTCAGCCCCTCCCTGTCCGACTCATGGTAAAGGCTAAGGATGTAGGGAGAAGAAATTTAATTTCTGCCTGTTGTCTTTTGCCTATCACCGTCGTAAGGATAAAAGACGACGGGTTTCTAGTTGTTTACAAAGTCTGAGTTCTGTTCCTTTGCGGTTCCACTCTACTTGATCAAAGATTTGATGGAGAAGAGACATTCCTCGTCCACTTTCTGATTCATCCGGTGGTAGATATTCTGTGGGATCACAGTTGCAATCACAGGATGGAGTAAAGCCGTTGCCTTGGTCTGAGATAATCCACCAATACTGGTTATCTATCAAGGAAAACCGAACTACTACTAGTTTACTGGGATCAAGATTATTGCCATGTTTAGCTGCGTTTACTAGGGCTTCTTGAAGTCCTAATCGCAGTTCTGCTTGTAATTTTGTGGGAACATCTGCCAATAGTAAATCTAATATCGGACAAAGATAAAGAGTTGAGGCAAAACTAATAGTACCCCAATTACGTCCGACTGGACGGAGAGAAATGGTAATCACAAGAGAAACCCCGTAGCTTTTAATTAGCTAGACATCAGTTTGGTGTGACAGTCACCCTGATAAAAATTGAGGTGGTCATGCTGCTTTCAAACTTGCGTCTGTAAAACTAAATTTTGAAAAGGCTGCGGAGCATTGGCTCTACAGATAAGTTATTATTGCTTGATTAAAAATCGGCTGGAATCATGCTGCTGGTGCAACAAGCAATGTTGAAAATTGCTATTTTTGGTAAGAGTATGGGAATACTCGTTTGTGTTGCCGATTTGTAATTTAGACAACTTAATTCATCTTTATTAAGAGCCTATGCAACTTCAATTTTTTTAAAGAAAAACAATTTTTATTTTTGACTTAATTAGATTTTAGCATTATTGCTAACCACTGGACTACAAATTTCCCATTTAAGTTTTTGTAAAGAATTAATTACTCTGGGGTGATTGCGATCGCACCAGAAATGCTGCTGCTTCGACGTGAGCCGTTTGGGGGAAAAAGTCGGCGGGCTGTACTCTTGTAAGTTTATATAGTCCATGTTCACAAAGTAATTTCAGGTCGCGGGACAGGGTGGCTACTTTACAACTGACGTAAACAATCCGCGAAGGTTTCAGGCTAAGTAAAGATTTGATAACATTAGCTTCACATCCTTTACGTGGCGGATCAAGTAAGACGACATCTGGTATAATTCCCAAATTCGGGAGATTTTTTTCTACTGCTCCTACTTGGAATGTCACATTATGAATTCCATTATTTTGAGCATTAGAAATAGCCTGTTCCACTGCTGCTGATTGCACTTCTAAGCCAATAACTTGGCGTGATTGTTTTGCTAGGGGTAAGGTCAAAGTGCCGATACCACAATAGGCATCAACTAAAATTTCGTTACCTTGCAAATTGAGTTCTGACTGAATTACTTGTAACAGTGCTTCAGCAGTTTCGGTGTACACCTGAAAAAATGTTTCTGGGCGTACTTGAAATTCTATGTCCGCGAATTTTTCTCGCAGGTGAGGAATTCCAGCAATACAAACTGTTTCATTACCAAATATAACATTTGTGCGATCGCTATTGCGATTTAGACATACTCCCATCAGATGGGTATAACGCTGCAACCATTCCTGTGCCTGGGTTTCAATGCCTGGTAAATTCTTATCTTTCACCACCAAAGTCAGCAGCATTTCCCCTGTCCGGCGACCAATGCGTAAACCCAAATGGCGAATTGATCCTTGGTGACGAGTTTCATCATAAATTGACCAGCCGCGCTTTTGGATATCCAATTTCACCTCAGCCAATAAAGGATTTAAGCGTGAGTCTTGGACTGGACATTGATTTAAGTTAATTAATTGGTGGCTACCTTTTTGGTAATAACCGGCTTGTACCTGACCGCTAGGAGACATACCAAGGGGGTAAGTAACTTTGTTGCGATAAGCTAAAGAGGAATCAGCCACCAGCACCGGATCTACAGGTGGGTTAGTAAAACCGCCAATACGTTCCAAGGCTTGAATAACTTGATTTTGCTTGGCTGTAAGTTGGTATTCATCATCAATATGTTGCCACTGACAACCGCCACATTTATCAGCCACAATGCAATTGGGTCTAATGCGGTGTGGAGATGGTGCGAGGATTTGTTTGAGTGTCCCATGAGCATACTTAGGCTTAACGTGGAGTAGCCTGACAAGAATGCGATCGCCTGGAACTGTATCTGGAACAAAAACCACTCGCTGATCAAAGCGTCCCACCCCATCACCAGTGTCACTTAAATCAGAAACTTCAACTTCTATTATTTCACCTTGCCGCCAAACTTTATTAGTCATTAGTCATTAATCATTGGGAACAGGGAACAGGGAACAGGAAATAGGGAATAGGCAAAAGTTACAATATATTAATTTAATTTGCATAATTTACACCAATTACCAATTACCAATTACCAATTACCATCTTCCCACACCCTTCACTTCTGTACCGCGAACTGGTTAAACTAGCAAATAATATTATTTCGAGTGATTACATAATCATGACTGTAATTAGCCAAGTTATTCTCCAAGCCGATGACGAACTGCGTTACCCCAGCAGTGGCGAACTCAAGAGTATCAAAGAATATTTGCAAACAGGCGTACAGCGAACCAGAATAGCTGCTACCCTCTCCGAAAACGAGAAAAAGATAGTTCAGGAAGCAACCAAAAAACTTTGGCAAAAGCGCCCTGACTTTATCGCCCCTGGTGGTAACGCTTACGGTGAAAAACAACGTGCCTTATGTATCCGTGACTTTGGCTGGTACTTGCGCCTGATTACTTACGGCGTACTTGCTGGTGACAAAGAACCAATTGAAAAAATCGGTTTGATTGGTGTGCGGGAAATGTACAACTCTCTGGGCGTTCCTGTCCCTGGAATGGTAGAAGCTATTAATTCCCTCAAACAAGCCGCCTTAGATTTATTGGGTGCTGAAGATGCGGCTGCTGCTGCACCTTACTTTGACTACATCATTCAAGCAATGTCCTAATACTCAACTTGTAATGATTTTAGCAGTATCGGACATTAGCACTCGATACCGATAACATTCCTCATTTGATTATAACTTCCCCACACTTAGTAGTGGCTATGGCAAAATATTTGTCAAGTTATTAACAAGTAGTGGGGATATTTTATGAAAAGGGCAGGAGGCAGGAGGCAGGAGGCAGGAGTCAGGAGTCAGGAGTCAGGAGTCAGAAGGCAGAAGGCAGGAGGCAGGGGGTAGGAGGCAGTAGGCAGGAGTTCAGAAGGAATAGATTATTCTCTCCCCCATCTCCCTCATCACCCCCATCACCCCCATCTCCCCTGCTCCTCTGCTCCCCTGCTCCCCTGCTCCCTATCACCAACGACAAAAAACCGACAGGTATAAAGCTGTCGGCCATTAGTGTGTTCCCTATTAATGACTCGGCTAGAGTTCAGTTATCTGTGATTATGCCAAGATGCTCACTATTAGAGGAGGATCTTAATCATGTAAAATTGTGATTGGTATCATAAAATTAAGTGACTTTAATCACTTAATTTTTCCCGAAATAATGCTTAGATTTTAGCGATTTATTGAGCCAAATACACACCGTATTTATGGAAACGGGAACAGTAACAGCGAAACAAAAGTCATATCTATTTGTAACAACTAAAACGACTAATAGCAAATGTATATTGATTTTTTAAAAGTAATATCAAGCATACTTGTTTTAAGTTTAAATACTGCTTGTACAAATCAACTAGAAAACCAAGCTTTACGCGAAAATACCCTTAGCACTGAAAATACAAGCGTAGCAGCTAATCATAAATCTAAAAAAAATAGGCCGTCTCAAAAAACCACCACAATTACTATTGAAGGAGAAAATACTCCTGTAAAGTTGCAACTTTATCAAGCTGAAAATTTACTAACCACTTATTTTCCTGATCCAGATTTTATTGCTGAATCAGGATCTTCAGGTGAGGGACAATCAGTGAGATTTATTGCAAACTTTGGAGGTCAAAAAAACGAAAATGCTTATATTCATATCGCTTTTTTAAATGATTTAAAGAATCTAGAACAAGTAAGAAAATTTATTAATGATAAAAAAGGGTTAATAGCGTCTAATAAATGGCGTGTTGTGAGTCAGACAAAAAAAGTTCCCTATTCTTGGTCTAAGGAAAAGATATCTTTTAGTAAGGGGAAAGATATTATTGGTGAGATTTATTTGGGAGAACAAAAAGGCAAAGTATTTTACGTTATTACCCATTTACCAGTAGAATATGGAGATGGCTTTGGAGCAAGAGCAGATTTGATTTTAAAAAATCTGGAAATAGGTGGATAAAGCCAATAAAACCGTGTGATTTTTGGATATACCATGAGAGATTTTTAAAACATCCTCTAAGGGTAGCCATGCCCACAAAGGCTTTACAGACCCTATGTATCTTTTTAAGAATCAAAACGGATTTCTATAGCTGTGGATTTTTGATAAGTATTGACAATATAGTGTGTAATTTAATGCAGTAGGGTTTAAAATCTTCATGTTCTAAAAACCTGCAAGGTTATGAAGATTTTAATACAGGCTTATCGCTGGATTATTCTATTAGTTTGTCTAATTGCTGTTTTTGCTTGGTTTCAGGTCTTTGCTGGACAAATTCAACCACACAATGCGGTCATTTTTGTGACTGATGGTTTGCGGACGATGACTGTTAATGCTACTGACACACCGACTTTACAGTCAATTCGAGAACAGGGTGTGAATTTTGTTAACAGCCATTCTCTGTTTCCTACTTTTACCACAGCGAATGCTTCTGCTATTGCTACAGGCCATTATCTTGGTGATACAGGAGATTTTAGTAATACTATTAAAGTTAAAGCCCCTGTTAAAAATGCCAAAAATAGTTTAGTTCCATTTCTAGAAAATGACGCTGTTCTGAAAGAAGTGAACCAACAATTCGGTAAAAACTTTCTGAATGAAGTTAGTCTTTTAGCTGTAGCAAAAAAATCAGGTTTTAGCACTGCGGCTGTGGGTAAATTGGGTCCGGTTTTAATTCAAGATGTGACTCAAAAAAAAGGTGAGCCGACCATCATTTTTGATGATGCTACAGGGACATCAAACGGAATTCCACTGAATCCAGAAATTAGCAAACTATTAACCAAAAATTCTCTACCTTTAATAAGTCCATCGCGGGGAGAAAATGGCAAATCTGGTGATAGTAAAACTCCTGGTACAAAAGTTGCCAATATTGAACAGCAACAATATTTTTCTGATGTCACTAATAAGATAATTTTACCTCTTTTCAAACAACGAAAAAAACCTTTTTTATTGGTTTATTGGTCACGTGATCCGGATGGAACACAGCACAATCAAGGTGATAGTCTTAATCAACTTGTTCCTGGTATTAATGGTGTTACTGTTCAAGCTGCAAAGCGAAATGTTGATAATAATTTGGCACAAATTCGCGCTACAATCAAAAAATTAAATTTAGAAAAAACAACGAATATTTTTGTTACTGCTGATCATGGCTTTTCCACAATTAGTAAAGAAAGTAAAACCAGTTATGCGGCAAGTCTCAGTTATGAAAATGTACCGACAGGGTTTTTACCTCCTGGTTTTTTAGGAATAGATTTAGCTCATGATTTAGGACTTTCTTTGTTTGACCCAGATCATAAAAATGCGCCAGTTGAACCAACTCAGGGACAATTTTCTATCAGTAGCATTTTGGGTAAAAATTCTCAAAATCCAGATGTAATTATTGCTGGGAATGGTGGTTCTGATTTGATTTATTTACCCAATTCTAAAAATCAAAAAAATTACACACAAAAAATTGTTAATTCCCTACTCAAACAAGATTATGTTAGTGGTTTGTTTGTCAATGATGCGTTAGGAAATATTGCTGGTACATTACCCCTAAGCGCGGTTAAATTGCGGGGAACAGCACGAACTCCGACACCTTCAATAGTTGTGAATTTCCGTTCTTTTGATACAGGTTGTGGTATACCAACAGCTTGCGGTGTGGTTGTAGCTGATACTGCTTTACAACAAGGTCAAGGAATGCACGGGAGTTTTAGCCGTGCGGATACTTTTAATAACATGACTGTTATTGGACCCGACTTTAAAAAGCAGTATGTTGATGAAGCACCTGTGAGTAATGCAGATGTGGCTGTAACTTTGGCCAAGGTGCTAAATTTAAAAGTTCCTGCTCAGGGTAAGCTGGTGGGACGAGTGTTAAATGAAGCTTTGCGTGGTAGTTTGAATAAGGTAAATTTTCAGTCTCATGTTTTAGAATCTGCAATGTCTGAGAATGGATTGAAGACAATTTTGAAATATCAAACTGTGGGAGATACTCGTTATTTTGATGTTGCGGGATTTCCTGGGAGGACTTTGGGGTTGTAATTGTCAGCATCAGGATTTACAGAATTTAAGGATGAACAGGATAAGGCTATAATTGATTTTAGGAAGATTTCAAAAACCTCAGCTAGATATTTAATCATGTTCATGCTTTCATTTTGAAAATCCTACATCATGACAATAAACACTATGACTAAATCACCAGTTCAAAATCTTTATCAAACCGACTTTGCGCTGTGGATTCAAAACACAGTCAATAAATTAAAATCTCAAGATTTTAGTCATGTAGACTGGGAAAATTTAATTGAGGAGATAGAAGCTTTGGGGGGGAGAGATAGAAGAGAATTAGAAAGTCGCTTAACTACTTTATTTGAACATTTACTAAAACGTCATTATGTCAGTTTACCCGAATGTTATCGCGGTTGGGACGTAACCATTAGCCGTACCCAACAGGAACTAAAACGGATTTTTAGAGATTCCCCCAGCTTGCGTAATTATTATTTAACTGTCAGCGATGAATGTTATCAAGATGCAGTGAGAAATATGAGTAAGGAATATGATACTAAATTCCCTGAAGATTGTCCTTTTCCAAAAGAGATAGATAGCTTATTAACTACTAACTAAATTAATATCTGTCAGAATCAGGATTTAAGGATGAAGAGGATGAGAATTAAATAACCTTCTACATCCTGTTTATTCTTTCATTGTGAGAATCATAATTCAAACAAGGTTTAGTAAAATTTGTTACTTAATCCCTAGTCCAAAAAATAACTGTCTATACATTATCGGCTAGATAGAGATAAAATTGAGAAGTATCCGGCATTTACCTTCACGGAGATTTTGGCCTGATGTTGCTGTGCCTCAGAATTGAGAATTTTGCCCTCATCGACCAACTGGAGTTGGATTTTGGCGCTGGGTTGAATGTGCTAACAGGGGAAACCGGCGCGGGAAAGTCGATTATTCTGGATGCGATTGATGCGGTTTTAGGTGGGAAAGTCTCTAGTCGTGTGATTCGCACGGGGACTAGTCGCGCTTTGGTAGAAGGGACTTTTAGTATCAATCCTTTTTTGGCTGCTTGGTTGAGTGAACAGGAAATTGATTTAATTGATGATCAGGCGGTAGTTATTAGTCGAGAGATTGCTGCAACTGTCAGTAATATCCGCAGTAGGTCACGGGTAAATGGGGTGTTGGTGAATCGGCAAATCATGGGAAGTTTGCGCGATCGCTTGGTGGAAATTACCGCCCAAGGGCAAACTGTACAAGTAGGACAATCTGCCCAAGTCAGAGATTGGTTAGATTTATATGGTGGTGATTCTTTAATACAACAACGTCAACAGGTAGCTGTTGCTTTTAGTGCATATCAACAAGCACACCAAACTTTAGAAAAACGTCGCACTTCGGAAAGAGAACGCTTACAACAACTCGATTTATTGACTTATCAAGTTCAAGAATTGAGTGCAGCAAATCTCGATGATCCGCAAGAAATGGAACAATTAACCCAGGAAATGCAACGCCTGAATCATGTTGTTGATTTGCAGCAAATGAGTTACAAAGTTTATCAAGCTTTGTATCAAAATGAAGATGAAACTCCTACTGCTGCTGATTTATTGGGAGATAGTGAAACGATATTAAATCATATTGTTGAGTTTGATTCCCGAATGCAATCTATGTTGGAATTGGTGCGGGATGCAGTCGCAGCAGTGATGGAAGTAGGCAGACAAATTAGCATTTATGGGGAAAGTTTAGAAGCTGACCCACAGCGGTTGGAGGAAGTAGAGGAACGGATTCGGGAATTAAAACAAATTTGTCGCAAGTATGGACCGACTCTTACGGAAGCGATCGCTTATTTTGAACGCATCCAAATAGAGTTAGCAGAACTTAATAACCATGAACAATCAATTGAGACTTTAGAACAACAAGAACAGGTCTGTTTACAATATCTCAACCAAGTCAACCAAAAATTGACCCAACTGCGTCGTAAAACTGCGGCTAATTTAGAATCTCATTTATTGGCTGAACTCAAACCTTTAGCGATGGAAAAGGTAAAATTTCAAGTGGAAATTGTGCCTAGTTCCCCAACAGCTATGGGTGCAGATAAAATTACCTTTATGTTTAGCCCTAACCCTGGTGAACCAATACAACCTTTAACAGAAATTGCTTCCGGTGGGGAAATGAGCCGATTTTTACTAGCTTTAAAAGCTTGTTTTAATCAACATGATGGTGCGGAAACAATGGTATTTGATGAAATTGATGTGGGTGTGTCGGGAAGAGTTGCCCAATCTATAGCTGAAAAATTACACCAACTGAGTCAAAATCAACAGGTATTATGTGTGACTCATCAACCTTTAATAGCAGCAATGGCAGATCGACATTTTCGGGTTGATAAACAGGTGATTAATAAAAATGGTCATGCTGAACAGCGGACAGTTGTGAGAGTTACCAGCTTGGATAATTTAAGTACCCGTCGGGAAGAATTAGCACAGTTAGCAGGTGGAAAATCCGCAAATCAGGCGATCGCATTCGCTGAATCTTTATTATTACAAGCTGCTAACCACCGTCGTCAAGAACAAAGTTAAATTTTGAACCCAGGGTATATTTTGTGTATTATACATTGACCAAATTTAAATATACCTTTTTCATAACCCTGGGAGATAAGTTGTATGCAACGTTTCTACATCCTTTTTCACCAGATGTCTATTCCGTAAGTTCTAAAAATGGTGACGAAAACTGATAGCTAATAACCAGCCGATGAATACTTACTCAACAATTGCAAAGATATTTGACAAATATTCACTCTAATTATGACTTTTCTTAGAATAAAGATAATCAGAAAAATTCTGAAGTTTGTGAATCTTGAATTTTGAATCAATTTTCATCATAATCTTCAAAAAATGAGGTGTAGACAATGACTATCATTGCTCCACGTCGAGAAGAATTCGATTTCTTTGAACTATGGGATCGTTTTTGCGCTTGGGTAACTAGCACAGAAAATCGTCTATATATAGGCTGGTTTGGCGTTTTAATGATTCCCACTTTGTTAGCTGCCACCACTTGTTTTGTAATTGCTTTTATCGCTGCACCAGCAGTAGATATGGAAGGAATTAGAGAGCCAATTCGAGGTTCTCTGATGGATGGAAATAATCTCATTACAGCCGCAGTAGTACCAACTTCCGCTGCAATTGGTCTGCACTTTTACCCAATTTGGGAAGCAGCTTCCATTGATGAATGGCTTTACAATGGGGGACCATATCAACTAATTGTGCTGCACTTTTTGATTGGGATTTGGTGTTATTTAGGTCAATTATGGGAATTAAGTTACCGTTTGGGTATGCGTCCTTGGATTTCCATCGCTTATTCTGCACCAGTCATAGCAGCCACATCAGTATTGCTAGTTTACCCAATTGGTCAAGGTAGCTTTGCTGACGGTTTACCCCTTGGTATAGCGGGTACATTTCACTTTATGTTGGCATTCCAAGGAGACCATAATATTTTGATGCACCCCTTCCATATGTTGGGAGTTACAGGAGTATTTGGTGGTGCATTATTGAGTTCCTTACATGGTTCGTTAGTAACATCTACCTTACTGCGAAAAACGGACGAAAATGAATCTCCTAATGCTGAATATAAATTAGGTCAACGTCACGTAACCTATGACTATTTAGCAGGACATTATGGTTATCTTGGTCGCTTGTTGATTCCCTGGTTTGCAAGTCGAAATCACCGTTCATTTCATTTTTTACAAGCTGCATTACCAACAATTGGTATTTGGTTTGCCGCGGCCGGGGTGGTGAGTATGTCCTTTAATTTGAATGGTTTTAACTTCAATCATTCGATTTTAGATAGCCAAGGTGCAGTAATTAGAACTGATGCGGATATGCTCAATCGAGCTAATTTGGGTATTCAAGCAATGCACGCTCCTAATGTCCATAATTTCCCAGTCATTATGTCTAGCGGTGAACCTATTCCTGTTAATTTGGTTACGTTGTAGATATTTGAGGTGGGTTAGTTAGTGATTAACCCACCATTTAACTTTTCAAAGTTCGATAAAGTTTGATATTGTTTTTTAGTATTCCATGAGAATTTAAATCTCAACTAAAACTGACAAAAATTGATTAATTTCTTCCCCAGTATTATAGTGTGCTAATCCAATTCGCAGAAAGCCACCAGATGTTTCTACATCTAACTTTTCTGTGAGTTCAATAGCATAAAAATTACCATGCCAAGTAAAGATGCCTTTTTCTCCTAAAATCTTCGCTACATCTGCCGGATATTTCCCTTCAATTGTGATAGAAACCGTGGGAGTTCTCCATATAAAAAGGCTTGGATCAGTAATACCATAAACTGTGACACCAGGAATTTCTAACAACCCAGAAATCAACTTTTTACTTAATTCTCTTTCATATTGTTGAATAGCTGACATTGCAGCTAACAAAGCCGCACGACGACTATGATAAGCTGAAGCTAACTCATGACTAGGTTGTTCCGGTGAAGTGAGAAAACGGGGACAATGAAAAGTAGTTAAACCTTCCCTATCTGCTTCTATTAAAGAATCAAGTAATTCATTATCTAAAGTTGGAGATACGTGACAACCTAACTTTGCTAAATAATTAATTGTGGCTACCAAACCCGCTAAACCTTCATGGTTCAAAGTTCCGGTTTCCCATTTTGATGGAACTTCATTAGATGCAGGTCTAACTTTATAAGGAGTTAAACGAGTTAAATGTTCTCTTTTTCCATATAAAATCCCAACGTGGGGAGCGAAGAATTTATAAGCGGAACAAACTAGAAAATCACAATCTAAATGATGGACATTAATCGGTGCATGGGGGGCATAATGTACAGCATCCACAAAAACTAAAGCACCAACAGCATGAGCTAATTTAACTATTTTGGCAAGATCATTAATTGTCCCTACAGCGTTAGAAGCATAAGTGACTGCTACTAATTTGGTGCGGGAATTGATTTTTGCTGCTAAATCATTTAAATCTAGGGTGCAATCTTCAACATTAATATCCACAACGCGAACATTTACACCCTTTTCTTCTAAAGCATACCAAGGAGCAATATTAGCTGCATGGTCAAGTGTGGTAACAAGAATTTCATCACCTGGTTGCAGTTCTCTACCAATAGCACGACTCACACTAAAAGTGAGAGTAGTCATATTCGCACCAAATACCACCTCATCATTATCGCATCCTAAAAAATCTGCGATCGCAGCTCGTGCAGAATTAATCACCGCATCAGTTCGCACACTGGTAGCAAAATACCCATGAGCATTAGCATTAGACCTAACTAAATAATCACTTATCCCATCCAACACCGCACCCGGTACTTGAGTTCCACCAGGACCATCAAAAAAAATAGCTGGATGACCATTAATTATTTGTGTCAAAGCTGGAAATTGAGAGCGAATCCATTTGATATCTAGAGATTCCATAAACAAATTTCCTCATTTTTTAACCAACTATACAGAGGAAAAAGAAATTTTTTAACCGCAGATAGACGCAGATAAACACAGATAATTAATCTGGCATTTTCTCAATCACTCCTCTGCGTTCCTCCGCGTTTAAAACTTATTTCTTTTGTAAAGCAACATTCTTCAAAATATTCATTGGACCCATATCTTTAACTAGCTGCATTTGTTCAGAATTTCGCACCAACAAAGCACCAGCAAAACCTAACGAATTGACAGAAATTGACTCGAATTCTTCTTCAGAACGCGGTACAATTAACATCCATTCTCGCGTAGCTAAAAGATTATACGCTCCAGATTGTTTATTATTATCAACAGCCTCAATACCGACCATTCCTAGTAAAGCATAATATTTTTCTAACGTCACCTCAGCATTTTCATCCCAGTTGAGAGTTGTAAAAGCGTGTAAAAAAGGAAGTCCGGGTATGGTTGCAATAGAATCTTGAAACTTAGCCTCTTTTAATAATGGTGTAATGGGAATCTCGGTCGCGGAAATAGGGACAATTTGTAAATGTTTATGTCGCTGACTAGCACCTGCAAGTTTACCACCGTTGTAGAAGACTAAACCATCAAACTCGGCTAAAGTTGCCCACATTGCGGCAAAATCTTCTAAAGTAAGTAAGCTTTCTTGTTCTTCAAAAGCGCGAGTAATAATTAATAGGTGATAATCAACAACATTGAATTTATTTAAAATGCAGACATGGGTATCAGAGATATCTGCTACAAATAAATCTTGTTCGTAAGGTAAGAATGGATTAAATTCTTTACCAGTTGCAGCCGTTTGTTTGTCTTGTTTTTCCTTAGCTGCTTTTTTGCGGTTGAGATTAGATAATATTCTGACGAGGAATTTAACTCCGTCTTGTTCGACAAATTCAAATTCTGTAGGTATAGATTTGAGCGCACCACATTTTAAAGCGTGTTCGGTAGTTTGTTTGACTTTTGTCCATAGTATTCCTGGTTCGAGTAGTATTTTCCCCTGTGTCATCTGTTTCTATGATTTATGACTTTTAGTTACGCCAACGTTGAATAATTGCAATGATCATCAGAATAATTGCCAAAGCCAAGGCTACATTCCTGATTAAAGAATTATCCCAGTGTTTGAGAGCGATCGCAACTAAAGCCCAAACCGTTACTCCTGTGTAGGGAATATCCTGGTATTTGCTCACCATCACACTACTAATTGCTGCTGCTGCGAACAACATAATTACAGTCCATATTGTGTGAGTAATGCCCCAACCATTCCAGTTATAAAAATACAGCGCACAGGCAACATTAACAATAGTTGCTACACTAATCCAACTCAGATATATACTAATAGGGGCATGAAGACAATACTTTTTACTTCTACTCACTCGCTTGATGCCAATTTCTAACCGCTGGTGAATAATAATTAAGGGGATCAAAATTCCTACCATTGCTACTATTGAAAGCATAAAAAATCTAGCTAGGAATAAATACACCCAGATAGATTGAGCTACAGAAGCAATTACCAACAGATATGCAGTGTTGCGTAAATCGGTATCCTCTTTTTGACTGGGAATAAATTGGTAAATTCCTAAAGCAAATAAACCTAAGTAAATAATTCCCCAGATAGCAAATGCGTAGTTAGCAGGAATAATCAAAACATCTTTAAATAAGGTGTTGGAAATTGCTCCTATATTGAGTCCGTTGAGGGGGAAAATATTGGATACTACGTTGATCAAAAAAGCACCAACGATAGCACCCAATGTGGTAATCTGCCGAATAAAATCCTGATTATTGCCAGAAGATGATTGTTGCATGGGATAGTAGAATAAAGTCAATTATTGTCTACTTTTAGCTTACATCTTATTGACTGGACAGGAATTTTTTCGGCTGGCATTATACCATGATGAAAGTATTTTGTGGTCTTATGGTTCTAGCAAATCATAATTTTGACAAAGGGTAATGAGTTTTTGTTTGATGAGCGATCGCACATTCTCCGGTGAGACTACAATACAATCAGCGGAATATTGCATGATTTCCCGAATAAACCAAAATGTATTTGATACTCGTCTAATTACTCGCTTCACTTTTGGTTGATCTGGTATCCATTCCACTCTGTTATCTTCTGGTTTAGTTTGATATGCAAACGCTAAGTTGTTCAATATGTGCATTTCCACATCTATTGCATCTAAGCTAGTACGCCATTTTCCAGTAATTTCCGTAACTGCTGCTTCGTTAATTCTGTCTAAACGAAAACACCAGTTATGTTTTAATTCTGGGATGTCAAAATTTCCTTCTGTTTCTTCGCACCAACAATCAAGATATTGACGCTTTTCGTGAGGAGTAATTTTGGCAAAGCGGACTGTAAAATTAAATACTCTTTCTGCTGCATCTTGATAAGCTAGTTGAAAGGGTTGTTGACGCAATATATAGTGATCCACTTGTAACCGCCAAGATGGGAGAGCATGATTGAGGAAAGCTTCAATTTCTTTCCGCATTGGTACGGATAATTCGCTGCGTTCAAGTAACAAATTAGCGATGATTTCCGCTTGTTCAACTTGTCCGATGTCGGTTAATGCGCCTATACAGCGATGTAAGGCACGAATACGGGAATCCTGCCAGTCATGATTTTTACCAACGATTAACTCACGTTGAGCGATCGCTTTGATGAGTTTGGAGATATTGGGATCATCTCCCCACATCATACCGAATTCGAGTGCGATCGCTTCTAGTTCAGATTTGTCTCTTTCTGATACCGACAGGGTTATAGACTGACCTTTTCGACTCATTAAAAGTGTCCGTATACTTTATACTTGTTTTCTCTTGCCAACTTTTATTTTCAGTGCCATTATAGGTTTTAGCAACGAGTTACGGACAGTTTTTCAATCAATCACCGAATATAGAATAGTAAAAAGGGGTAAATAGGGAGCAGCAATAATGAGTACAAATAATTTACTTTCTCGAATTTCCATTGATCCAAATATTTGTTTTGGTAAACCTTGCATTAAAGGTCATCGGATTTGGGTAGCTTTAATTTTAGATTTGCTTGCAGGTGGAGAAACAATTGAGGAAATTTTAGAAGCATATCCTAGTTTAGAAAGAGATGATATTTTAGCTTGTATTGCTTATGGTGAAGATAAACAGTATGAAACACCGCTTGAAAGAGAGATTTTAGCAAGGCTTTTTCCATTTTTACAAGAAATGAGAGGTATGTTTGCCTTTATTAATAGTCAGTATTGCTTGAAAATAAATCATGAGGATTTTTTTATTGATTTGCTATTGTATCAACGTCAATTAAAGTGTTTAGTTGCTATTGATTTGAAAACTGGAGAATTTACACCTGATTCGCTGAATATAATGCAGTTGTATTTACCTGCTTTAGATAATGTATCTCGACTACCAGATGAAAATTCATCAATTGGTATTCTTGTTTGTAAATCCCAAAATGAAACCATTGTTAAGTATTTAATACCAGAATCAAGTAAAAGAACTTATAAGGTTGTTTCGGCATTGCCACAGGAATTTAAAAATCAGCTTCCTGAACCAGAGCAAGTTGCTAAGTTGTTAGAAGGAATTGAATTAAGTAAACATTTAGATTAAAAAAATGAGATTTATTGATATTTACTAATTTTTAAGCACTAAGATTAGTAATATCTACTCCAAAGGACTTTCTTTACTAAATAGCTGAATCATGAACGAACAAACATTATTAGACAGAATCACATTTAACCCTCAAATCTTTGGCGGTAAACCAATCATTCGTGGTCGTCGTCTCGCTGTTGAACATATTTTAGGAATGTTAGCAGCAGGAGATACCATTGAAACTTTATTAGAAGCATACCCCTGGTTAGAACGGGAAGATGTGCAAGCCTGTTTAATATATGCACGGAGATTAGTTGGTCATGAACGAGTTGAACCTTTATTGATAGAGTCTCCAAGATGAAAATACTGCTAGATACTTGCATTAATGCTAGGGTGCTTAACGATTTACAAACGGCAGAATATGATGTGATTTGGTCTGGAGACTGGCCACAAGATCCAGGTGATGAGGAGATTTTAGCAACTGCTTATCGTGAAGGTAGGATTTTAGTCACCCTTGATAAAGATTTTGGAGAGTTAGCAATTCTGCGGGGAAATCCTCACTGTGGTATCTTGCGCTTAGTTAATCTCTCAACCAAAGAACAATCAATAGTTTGTTTACGAGTTCTTCAGCTTTACGGAAATGAATTATTGTCTGGTGCAATTGTCACTGCTGAATTAGATAAAGTCAGAATTAGACCACCTGAAAATAGATTTTGAAATTAAATTACAATTTCCATCCTTTAATATGATTAAACGCGGTCGGCTTTTAAATCGTCCTCCTAAATCCTTGGAGGAAATTTATTTCAGTGAAATTCGCCCCCAGCTTTATGAAAATCATGCACATCATGATCAATATGGTGTGAGAAAGGGTACAACCCTTGCAGAACATTTAGACTCTGCTTGTCAGTTTATTTTGACAGTTAGCCATATAGCACAAGTACCAGAAGATAAACGACCCTTGTTATTAGCAGCGACTGCTGTTCATGACCTGAATAAATTAGATTCTCAAGGACGGAACGTTAAAACCTTAGCTAGAGATAAGGACTTTTTAAAAGAAGAATTGAAAAAGGCTTTTGTAATTGGTTTTGTAGCTACTGATGATGATTTAGAATTAGTCAGAAAACTAATTGAACGCCATTCAGGTCATAATGTTAGTGATGGGGCGAGATTTTTACCAGAAGACCCAAATATTGAACGTTGGGCAGCTATGCTTACTGCTGCTGATTTGTTTGATTTAGGTATTCCAGATGCTCAAAGATTTCGCAAGATAGAAACAGAATTAACCGTTGCTTTTAGCAGAAAATGTAATCTTTTTCGAGTGCGTTTATCAGAAGATAAAGGTTATATTACATCTCTGTTATTGGGTGCTTGTGAAGAAGTTTTACAAAAGTATGGCTTTCATCCAATCGCAATTTTTCCAGATAGTGAACTGTTTGAAGGGTCAAATTTACCAAATGTAGATTTAACAAAAGAAATCGCTGCTGTTTGGCAAAGTAAAATTGATCAAGTTTTTGGTAATAATATTGAGAAACTTGTCAGACCCACCAAAGATGGTATCAAAGTTACTTATCAGGCTATTCAACAAAATGTTGATGAAGTTTTGGTTAATATTCAGGCTCTTTTAGAAAGGAAAAAAGCTGGTTATAAATCAGATAAGATTGTTAAAGATGTAAGTAAATGGGGAGATAATGCAGGTGAAGATGCAATCAAAAAAGCTGCTGAACTAGGATTATTACCTGTAAGTAGTGCAGAAGAATTTGCTATATCTGAAGGTTTGAAAGCAGCTTATCTGAGTTATCGAGAAGCAGGTTTAACTCCTAAAGAAGCTTGGGATAAAATTGCTCATCATACTGGAATTTCTGAACATCAACGTCTTGCACTTGAACCATTTAATGGTCAGTATGGACGACCTTTATTTGCTGCAAAAGCCGCTATTAATGGCATTGAAGGTATTAACGAAGCTCTCAAAGAGTCTTTTAAATTAAGAAATAACAGTACAGAAAATTCTGAAGAAATAGAAGTATCTGAAGAAATGATTTTAGCAGTTAACAGAATAGTAAATTTTCCTTTTGCTAATCAGCTAATTGGAATTAATGAATTAGATGCTTATGTAGAAGCTAATCCTAGACAAAGATGTTCTTTAGGTGCTACATCCAGTGAAATAGATGAATTAATTTCCGCAAATATGCCTCCCGGAACAAAAGTACAGGCTTTTTCCAATCGTTTACCAGGTGGTATTAGTGCCGAACCAAAAAGACAAGCAGATTCTATTGCTGCTTTAGCTTATCAACTAATGACAGTGGGTGCAAATTTTCCTAAAGTTAGCAAACAAGAACCTCTTTATTTACATTTAGCATTACCAAAAGGTTCTGCACCCGAACTTTTAAGAATTTGGCGCGAACTGTTACAACAACTAGCTGCAATAAATACCGAAGGAGGTACTGTTACTGTTGATCAATTACAACTTTATCGAAATCATCAGCTTGAATTTAAAGCTAATAAGGTAGTTGGTGCAGCATTACCTAAACGACCAGATTTTGTTCATACATCTGTGATTATTCCTTTAGTTTGGGGAGATATTAATGCTTCTTTAGCTTTACTAAAATCACTGAGATTAGGATTAGAAATATCTTTATCTTTAGATATTGGTTTTCCTTTTACTTTAAGCAGCAATATGGAGGTAGATTTATTTGATGATGTGTATGGCAGAGTTGAAGGTATTCCTGCTGCACTGCAACCATTATTGGGAAATGGACAATATTATCAAAGCCAGGATGCCGAAAAAATTCTTGAAAGATTACGTTGTCTTGGAGAATTAGCAATATCTGTTGCCAGCATTCAGAAATCTGATGATTGTTTGTATGATTTGTCTCGTACTTGTGATAGACCAATTGAACTTTACTTTGTTTTGTTACGTTGGATTTTACGAGAACAAGATGAGCCAAATTTAAGTGTTATTTGGAGTCGAATTTGTCAGCCTTTAAATACATTAATGGAGAGCTTTATGCCTAATGATAATTCACTTTTAACTAAGTATTTGAAAGAAGCTGCTCAAATAGCAGCAGAAGCAAACCTCAAGGGAAGTTCTTTCAAACGTACTGCTCAAACAGAACCTTTCACAGCTTTTATTACTGCCGTAAAAAATCAAAAACCTTATTTAGATTTGGAGGTAATGTTTGCAGCTTTAACCGAACAATATTACATACGGTTAGACCGCATTAATCGTGAATATCATGTAGGAGTGAAAAAACTTGAACAAGTCAAGCGTTATTACCAGGTATTACGCAAGCTATATGAGGAGGTTTACTCTGCACGTCCAGAAAAGTTGTTATCTGATCAAAAGACTTTAGAAGCTGCTTATTTATTTTTCTTAGAAGAAGCACGTACAAAGCTAAAAAATAAATCAGAAGATGATTCTGATGAAACAAATACAACTGTTTAATTAATCATTAACTAACTAGGAGTTTATCATGTCAATTCAAAAGCTTTCCCCTGTTCTTGCGACTACCTACGAAAATTTCCCCAAAGGTCGGTTTATTACTTTAATTGTTCTCAGAACAACTCACTCAGAAACTATTTTTCGCACAGAAGGTTCTGGTGAGTCAATGTGTAATGAATTTGTTCAAGGCGGCGTGAATAATGATAATATTATTCAACGGTTGGTGATGACTAAACGTAAACAAGTAGCACCAGAAAGACGTTATGGAAGAGAACATTTAAGAGCGCACGAACTTTTATACACTAACGCCAAAGATGGCTCTATTTGCTCTTTAAATACTAATGCACCTTGTGAAATGTGTGTAGATTGTTTCCTTTATGGTTTTGCTGCTGGTGGAGGTGGCGCACAAAAAAGCCGTATTTGGACTGAGGATGCTTTTAGTATATTATCTGCTACTGATGTGGTAGGCGATCGCACTATTAACGCCATCTATGAAAACGGTACAATGCGCGATGAAAAAGGTAATGCCTCAACAGCTTTGAACACTAGCGAATACATCAAACCAGGAGTTCATTTTTTGGATGTTGTTACACTCAAAGATGTAACTGCTGATGAACTGCGCTATGTCATCGGAAATATTCTTTTTACCAGTCGTTATGGCGCTGTTTCCAGTCGTGTAGGAAGGATGGAAAATCAAATATTAGGTATTTTTGGCAGTATTACCGAATTACCTAGCTCTTTGGAACTTGTACAAGCTACATACAGTGCTTTAGGTGAACCTTTAGAGCATCCTTTAAATATTAATCGAGTCATCACAGCAACTAAACAAGTAATTACAAATTGGAAAAATAGAAGAGGGGTTTCTGTGCAACTATCTGATGAAGAATTAGCAAATCTAATTACTGATGTAGAAACCCATTGGTCAGAAGCAGAACGTGATACTTTTCTCAAACGTTTAAGTCAATCTTATGAACATTTTCGTCAAGTTCCATCTGAAAAAAATCCTCAACAAAACAAGGGTAAAAGCAAAGGTAAAGGTAAAAATACTCCAGTTGAAGTAGAGAATTAAATTATGTCAACAATTCCTTTTTCACAGGCAAAACTTATTGAATTAAAGTGTCTTGAACCAGTCTTTTTTGCCTCTAGGGAGTTGTCTGATACCTATTACACTGAGGGGTTACTTGGGAATTATGCTTTAACCTATGCTTTAGGTTGGGTAAATTCCCCCTATCGTCTCCAAGGTCAGGCTACAGGACGACCAACCTACAAAGAAGATTTTCAATCAATAGCGCAATCTTGCTACATTTTACCAGCTTCACCAATAGGCAGAATTACATTTAGATTTGAAAGATTTAACGCTCTTTCTGATGCTTATTGGTACACCATGACTAATAACCGTGTAGCAACTGCCAGAGAAGATTTACCATTACAACGTCAAGGTACAAAACCTAGTTCATTTAGAGCAAGTAATTTTCCTCAAACGGGAAGATTACGTATGATTGAAAGAGGTAATAAATTTCAAACGTTAGTATTTGGAAACCAGCAATTACCAGATTATATCCGTCTGGGAAAATTCGCTAGTAAAGTAAAGGTAAAAATTTTAAAAGAGTTTCCTATAACTTTACTCCCAGAAGGCGAATATAAAAGCCAATTTTATCTAAATGTTGCTGATTTACCAACACAAATAGAAGTATTTGCTTTTGATTTAATCTCTATACCTCCTGCACCGATATTAAAAAATCTTCACTTTCGAGGTGCAGCTTGGCAAATTGGCGAAATGATTGTACCAGCAGGTTTACATTATTGTGGTAGAGAAAACAGAAATGAGTAATCAAAAATTAGTTATCAGGTTAGAAGATCGGAGTATTTCAGCTTGTGCTTCTCCAGATAAACTATCTTTTATAAAGAATGCACTTAAACATCAAGTTGATGTATTTGAACAATCACAAGATGCTGATATTATCCTTGATTTAGCACCAACTGGCACAGGTAAAACTAAAGCTGGATTAACAGTTTTATTACATCAACCAAACCAAAGTGCTGTTTATATAGCTCCTACTAATGCTTTAATTGAACAACAAACAGAAGCTGCAACAAAGTTTATCAAGGATGCTAATTTGCCTCATGTAGTTAAATCAGCTTCTGCTAAAGATATTAAAAGTTGGCCAAGTGATAAAGTAGGGGGTCGTCCTGGAGAAAAGCTATATAATGTTTTGCGAAATCCAGCGACTGTGTTTAATGATGTTGATGCTAATACGCCTATTCTGCTAGTAACAAACCCTGATATTTTTTACTATGCAACTTTCTTTGCATACAATAAGCTAGATAGAGGTAATATTGCTAGTGGTTTTTACACTAAATTTTCCACAGTTATCTTTGATGAATTTCATCTTTATGATGCTAAACAGCTAGTAGGGATGTTATTTTATCTTGCTTATTCTCACGTTTTTAAATTTTTCCAGCATGGACGGAAAGTAGTATTACTGACAGCAACACCTGAACCAGCTTGTGAATTAGCATTAGAAAATTTACAAAATGCAGGTGTGAGAATAGCAAGAATTGATGGAGAAGCAAATAATGGTCAGCTTTTGCCGTCACAAACAGCCGTTAATTTAGAGTTACGACCTAAACCAGATAGTAAAGAAGAATGGATAACAGAATTAGCAGCAGAAGTTGTTCAACGTTTTCAAGATAACCCAAATGAAAATGGTGCAGTAATTCTTGATTCTTTGGATAATATTAATCGTCTATCAGATTTACTACAACAACAAGGACTTAGTAAGTATATTGGACGCATTACTGGACCCGCACCTCAAAAAGATAGACATAGGGCTATGCAATGTCAAATAATTTTAGCCACTAGCACTGTAGATGTAGGATTTAACTTTGAAAGACATCCTGCACCAAAGCGACAAAATTTAGATTGGTTGATTTTTTCAGTACGCGATCGCTCGGCATTTTGGCAGAGAATAGGTAGAGTAGGCCGTGTTTTAGGTAAATCTGAAACTAATATAGATTCAGAAGCCATTGCTTACTTACCTGCTGACGCTTGGGAACAAAATATAACTTCTCTTGATATTACTGGTGGACGTGCAGCACTAAAAGAGATATTAGATAATCTTACCTGTTTAGATAAACCTTTTTTAGCTGCTTACTGGCGTTCAGAAGCATTTTTAGAAATTGCCCGTCCTTTACTGGAACTAGAAGAACTTCTGGAAAATTTAACAGGGACTGAATTAATTTCTCAACTTTTTGAAACTTTAAGATCAGTTTTAGGTGGAAATAGAACTTGGACTGACTATCGTTACAGAATGAACATTTTAAGAGGTGCTGAAACTATTGCTAAAAAAACTCCCAAAGAAATTAAAAAAGATTGGAAATACATCAAAGGTGGTCAAGCTTTTGTAAAAAGATTTATCAAAGTAACATCGCCTGAAGAATGGGATGATCTGGAAACTGGACGTACAACGATAGAAGATTATGAAAATGTCTTTAAAAAGCATGATGATGTACTGGCTGATTTAAAAGAATTTGCTGAAATATTCAGTACCAGTTATGCACCTTTATTTAGTTTTCGCTCTAGTTTATTTGAAAGTTTACCAATTCGTGATCCTCGCGGATTTTTGCTAGATGAATCTGAAGAAACACAATTAGATCCTTTTCACTTATTACGCTATTACGAATTTGTGCAAAATGGTGATTATATTGAATTAACCCATCGTGCTAGTGAAACTTATCAATTGAGTTTTAGACTCAGATATCATGATAGATGGCAAGAATTTGTAAATACAGAATTAAACAAATTAACCGCTTTTAAAGATTGTCATATTACTCGCAGTGCTGGAGGTGCAATTCGACCAACACCATTAATACAAGCATTAAATAAATTTCTTTTACCAGGAGTAATTATTTGTCCCATTAACAACGCTGCGGTAATTTTCCAATTAAAGAAGCAAGGAATCATTTCTTATCCAATAACAATAGTTTGCGATGATTTAGAGAAAGAATATACATTCTTTGCTGGCTTGTCAGGAATCTTAACAATGGCTATGAAATTTAAACAGCTACGTCTTCCAGATGATGAAGTTTTTATCGCTTAATCAACAACCAATTAATTATGTCTGATAGTTAAGAAATAAGCAATACTCAGAAAGTAAGAGAATCAGACAATGCAAAACAAAACCCCCACAATTTTAGAACTTAAAGAACTTAGTTTACAAGTTTCCCTAGTTATACCTTATATAACAATGTTAGTCCTATTTGGCTCTAGGGCTACTGGTAATATTCGGGCAAATAGTGATTGGGATTTTGCTATTCTTTACGATAAAGAAAAATATGATATCTATCAAACATCTCATCCATTAGCTTTTTTTGAATTATACTGGCTATTTGGCGAATTATTCAAACTCAATTCGGATCATATTGATGTTGTTGACTTACATAAATGTTCTGAACTAAAATCTCATTTTGTAGCACGTGATGGAATTATGTTATTTGAAAAAACTCCTGGAGAATTTGAGGCTTTTCGCTTAAATTCATTAAAATCTGAATCTGAATTAAAGCAATTTTGCGAAAATCAATACCAACACATTGAAAGTTTTTTACAGAGGTGGGGTGTATAAGTAGTATTATAAACCCCAAGCTAATGCAATACCATTTTCGGAGTTAATTACTTACCAAAACCTTTACTGCTCTTTCTTTTTTGAGGAGGGTGTGAAGGCATTAATTCAGTTATCAAACTACCACGATTTTGTAACATTAACTTACGATTTCGTTCGCGTTGATAAGTAGCTATTTCTTCTGCATGGGGATGATCTGGATCTATTTTGAGATGGGTAATAGAAACTACATATTCTTCTTTATCTTGATCTTCGGGATTATTGTTTTTGCTGACTAGTTTGCACATAATCCCACCTTCATCTCCAGAATACGCTACCCAACTAACTTCAAATTCTTTCTCTGGATTTGCTATTTCTCCTCTTTTTTTCAACATCTTCAAGAATTCTTTTGCTGCTTTGACTTTAATTGGTAAGCTGGCTTTTAATTTTTCAGTTAGTGCAGTTGCTTCACGATAATTATCAACTTTCATCTGTTTTACGCTTTATGCAATCTTTATTAATTTATACAATTTATACTCTCAATCTCTCTTAACTTGCATTACCTATTTACAAATTGTGTCACTCATCAAAAAATATGCCTCACAGTCTCATCCTCAACATTACCCCCCAATCTCCCATTTACCCCAATTTCCTCACCGGCAGACATTACCACGCCTTATTCCTGAATTTGGTCAGTTCTGTTGATAGAAAATTAGGCGACTACCTACACGAATCAAACGCTGATAAAGCTTTTACTCTCTCACCTTTGCAGGTACAAAGTAGACATAAAACTCAATCTCACATCTTGCAATATGCCCATCAAAATCCTATTTCTGCTGGTACTTCTTGTTGGTGGCGTGTTTCTTTGTTAGATGACAATTTATTTAGTCAACTCACACCTTTGTGGTTGAATCTTAACCCGGAACAGCCTTGGCATTTGGGTTCAGCTAATTTATATATTACCAGCATTCAAGGTACTCCTCAATCTACTCAGCCTTGGGCGAATGTTTGTAGTTATAACCAACTTTATGAACTAGCAAGTGAAACAGACCGCAATCTTAATTTCATTTTTTCTACACCTGTAGCTTTTCGTCAAGGTGCTTTTGATAATGCTTTACCAACCAGGGAATCTGTGTTTAATAGTCTGCTGAATCGGTGGAATAAATATAGCGGAATTGAATTAACTAATATTCCCCTTGAATCTATTTATCCTAGTGCTTTTAATATCAGAACTGAAGTTATTGGCAACTATGAAAATAAGTTTATTGGCTGTTTAGGTGATATAAGCTATCGCATTCTTGGCAATGTGGAAACAATAGGAATTAAACAAATTAACGCTTTGGCTAATTTTGTTTTATATGCCGGTATTGGTAGAAAAACAACTATGGGAATGGGCATGGTGAGAAGAAGGTGACAGGAAACAGGTGACAGGTGACAGTAAAGAAGTAAGAAGTGAAGAGGAGTTATTTATGAAAATTGAATCACACCGAGATTTAATTGTTTGGCAGAAATCAATGGATATGGTAGTGAATATCTATCAATTAACGTCTGCATTTCCAAATACAGAAATTTATCGTCTTACGTCACAAATTACTCGCGCTGCTGCATCTGTTCCAGCCAATATTGCAGAAGGTCATGCACGAGGAACAACTAAAAACGACTTTGCACATTTTTTGTCTATAGCGAAAGGTTCATTGATGGAAACAGAAACTTTTTTAATGTTGGCAGTCAGGTTAAATTATCTCACTCAAGAACAAGCAAATCCTACTTTATGTTTGATAATAGAAATTAGCAAAATGCTCACCTCTCTTCGTTATCGAATTTTAAATACTCCCTGAATAATGCTCTTGATACTATTACTTGTAATCTCTTCTGATTAACTATGAGTGAACAAAAACTAACTAACTCTCTTCCCACTGTCACCTGTCACCTGTCAACTGTCACCTCTGATGATGATTACGTTAATATCGCCTCGTTAAATCAATATTCCTATTGTCCTCATCGTTGTTGGTTGATTTATTGTGCTGGAGAATTTATTGATAATCAATACACTATTGAAGGCACAAGTTTACATGAACGAGTCCACACTATGGGAGAAGTAAACCGTGATGATACTTGGCAAATACGCGCTATTTATCTGAAGTCTGATCAATATCAACTGATCGGTAAGTCTGATTTAATTGAGTTTGAAAATGGCGAGTTTTACCCTATTGAATATAAACGCGGACGTAAGGGAGAATGGGATAATGATGAATTACAAGTTTGCGCTCAAGCTTTGTGTTTGGAGGAAATGACGGGTAAAAATATCAATTCTGGCTATATCTATTATGCTCAAACTCATCAACGTAAATTAGTAGAAATTACGCCGGAATTACGTGCTAGTACAATCTCTGTGATTGAGGCTGTACAAATGTTGTTGTTTACAGGTGCAATGCCCAAAGCTGTAAAAACAAAACGCTGTGATGGTTGTAGTCTTTATTCTCGATGTTTGCCTCAAGCTGTTGATAAAGTTAGTCGTTATCAAGAAGCAAGTTAATTAACAGTGGTAATTGGTAATTAATTATTTACTGTCACCTGTCTCCTGTTCCCTGTCACCTAAAAACTTTCACCTATTTTGAGGATTTAATTATGGGTACGCTTTACGTTTTACAAAATGATTCGTTTATTGGTAAGGTTGATGAACGAATTCATGTCAAGTTTGAAAAGAAAACTCTTCAGGATATCCCGTTTATTCATCTTAAGGATGTGGTGGTTTTGGGACGGGCAACTGTTTCACCGGCTGTTGTTTCTGAGTTGATGACTCGTCATATTCCTCTTTCTTTTATTGATGAAAAAGGTCATTATTTGGGACGTTTAGAACCGGAAATGACTGGTAATATTTTCGTTCGTAAGGCACAATGGCAAGCAGCGGGAAATACACCTCAAGCTATTCATGTTGTACAATGTTTTGTCAGGGGTAAGTTGAAAAATTACCGTCAAATTTTGATGCGTTCTCAACGAGAATCTAATGTTGATTTATCTCTATATATTACTCGCATTGAGCAAGCGATCGCACCAATTGACTCAACTGATAACATCAACTCCTTGCGGGGCTTGGAAGGCGCTGGTAGTGCAGCCTATTTTGGGTGTTTTAATCAACTGATTCGTAACCCGGAATTTACTTTTACTAAGCGTGTGCGTCGTCCAGCAACTGATCCGGTAAACTCTTTATTGAGTTTTGGTTATTCTTTGTTGCGTCATGATGTGCAAGGTGCTGTGAATATTGTCGGTTTTGACCCATATTTAGGATACTTGCATTGCGATCGCTATAATAGACCTTCTTTACCTCTGGATTTAATGGAGGAATTCCGTCCTTTGGTGGTAGATTCGGTGGTTTTATCTATCTTGAATAAGCAACTATTAACACCAGCCGATTTTGTCACTGAACCTTTAAGCGGTGCTGTTTCCCTGACTCCTGAAGGACGCAAAACCTTTTTAACGTTGTACCAAAAGAAAAAACTATCAGAATTTAAACATCCGGTAATGGGGCGTAAATGTACTTATCAAGAAGCTTTTGAATGGCAAGCAAGATTACTAGCTAAATACTTAATGGGAACAACTGATAAGTATCCACCTTTGTTTTTAAAGTAGTGGAGAAGGTGACAGAAGAAGGTGACAGGGGACAGAAGAAGGTGACAGGGGACAGGTGACAGGTGACAGTGAATTAAAGAAGAGAAGAAGAGAAGAGGGAAAAGGGAATAAGTTGATGAATGTTGTGGTTTCTTACGATATTTCTGAGGACAAGCGCCGAACTAAAATCCATAATATCCTCAAATCTTATGGTCAATGGGTGCAGTATAGTATTTTTGAATGTCAGTTAACTGATACTCAATATGCTAAATTGCGATCGCGCCTCAATAAACTCATTAAGGCAGATACAGATAGTATCCGTTTTTACTTCCTTTGCGCTTGCTGTTTTGGCAAAGTGGAACGAATTGGTGGTGAACAACCCCTCGATGATACTATTTTCTTCGCTTAATGCGTGGATGGGTGGGTGTAAAAAATTCCGGTGAGCAAAAAATGTCTGAAATCACATCTATACAAGCCTTTCATGGCTTTTAAATTGTTCACCCATCCGCGCACCTTACACAGCAAGGGTTTCAGCTATTTTCGCTCTTGACACAATTCCTGAAATGGACTATCATCAGAGCATCCGCGCAATCGAACCTTGAAAACTAAATATATATAGGCTTTCAGGCTGCCGCAGTTGAAATTTCAATTAATCCCTATTAGGGATTGAAACATAAAGCATTACAAGGATGGTAAGCTGTCACTCAAGCAAGTTGAAATTTCAATTAATCCCTATTAGGGATTGAAACAACTAGATGACCCTCCGCACCTATGGCATTATCAAAAGTTGAAATTTCAATTAATCCCTATTAGGGATTGAAACACTTCGGTCTCAGTTGGGGATGAGGATCGGATTACTGGCTGTTGAAATTTCAATTAATCCCTATTAGGGATTGAAACACAGCCTTAACCGACTCATATTCAGTTTCAGTTAAGTTGAAATTTCAATTAATCCCTATTAGGGATTGAAACTTAGGTATCTCTTGTTGCGATTCTAAGTTGGGGGTTACTGGTTGAAATTTCAATTAATCCCTATTAGGGATTGAAACGTAAAAATAGCCACGAACGTAGCAGTTAAAAAGCTTACGTTGAAATTTCAATTAATCCCTATTAGGGATTGAAACAGCATTACCAGACAAGAAGCAGTAACCGAAAGTCTAGTTGAAATTTCAATTAATCCCTATTAGGGATTGAAACACTTTATTTATGGTGTGTTCTTCCTGACCACCCCTAGTCAGGTTGAAATTTCAATTAATCCCTATTAGGGATTGAAACCAGGATATTAGGGTTGCTGCGGAAACTAGAAACAAAGCATCGTTGAAATTTCAATTAATCCCTATTAGGGATTGAAACATCTGTTGCCTGAGTACCTAACGCCGGAGAAGCGGAAAGTTGAAATTTCAATTAATCCCTATTAGGGATTGAAACGCTACAGTATATCCAAAAGACATTTACTAGACTCCTGTTGGTTGAAATTTCAATTAATCCCTATTAGGGATTGAAACTTTTCACTGGCAGTAGTCCCAGTAGTATTCCTACAGATAGTTGAAATTTCAATTAATCCCTATTAGGGATTGAAACTGCTTTATCAATGCTTTCTTGATTGGGGCATACCTGAAGAGTTGAAATTTCAATTAATCCCTATTAGGGATTGAAACCCCTTCTGAACAAACAAAGTCCCCCGCAAAAAACGGGGGATAGCCTAAACAGATAGAACTATTGTACTATATCATTGATAATTCTTGATGTGCGATCGCTATTCCCCTATCATTTCCTTTATCGTCTCCCTTGAATTCTGTCAAAAATAGCACCATCATCAAAAAACTTCTTCTGTACACCATCCCAACCACCTAAACTACCCACAGTATAAAGTCGGGAAATCTTGGGAAACCTACTTTGTACCTCCTTCGCTACAGTCGAATTAACCGGTCGAAAACCAACCTTAGCAAACTCGCGCTGGGCTTCAGGTGTAAACAAAAACTTCACAAAAGCCTCCGATACCTCACGAGTACCGCGTTTATCCACAATCTTATCAACCACCGTCACAGGCCCTTCTATAGAAATATTAGTTGCTGGCACCTCATAGGACACATCGGTTTTACCCTGTTGTGCAGCTAAAATCACTTCATTTTCATAATTTAGCAGTACATCACCTTGATTCTTCTTGTAAAATACATCACTAGATTCTCTTGCATCCTTCGGCAAAACCACCACATTTTTAAACACCTGGGTGACAAAATTCAGGGCTTGAGTTTCAGTACCACCATTTTTAGTAACCGCACCCCACAAAGCTAAAAAATTCCACCTTGCACCACCAGACGTTTTGGGATTAGCAGTAACAATTTTTACACCTGGTTTAGCCAAATCACTCCAAGTCTTAATCTTCTTAGGATTACCAGGACGAGTTTCCAAAGCCACCACAGAACGAGTAACAATAGAATTATTCGGTGCGTCTTTTTCCCAACCTGGGTTAATTAAACCAGCTTTTTCAATCTTTTTCGTATCTAAAGCCAACGCTAAAGCCACCACATCAGCTTGTAAGCCATCAATAACAGCACGGGTTTGAGAACCAGAACCTCCATAACTCTCCCTAATCTCCACATCCTGTCCTTTTTCCCGTTTCCATTTAGCAACAAACTGGGGAATGATTTTGCTGTAAGCAGCCTTAGTCACTGCGTAAGAAACCAAAGTAATTTCTACTTTCTTACCCTTTTGACTAATTAATTGCGTCTTTTGGGCAGCAGTTCCCGCAGATACAGGTAATAAAGTATTTGCACTTAAGCCGATTGCTAATAATACGGATGAAGCAGCAGTAGGGAAGAATCTTGCTAATTTTTCAGAATTGTATGTCATGGGAGGTTTTTGGCTGGTATTCAAATAATCTACAGTAACTTGGTAGGAAATATGTAATTTGCTCACAGAAACAGAGATTATCAGATACCATCGGGAAAAGCAAGACCAAAACACAAATTCTCTATCGGTAAATGCGTGTATTATTTTTTATGAGTTTAAACCAGGTTACTATAAATTTTTATTATGTATATACCGTTGTTTCAGGAAAATTTTGATGTCATAAAATACGGTTGTCCCCTGAACCTGTTACAATCCCCATATTCCCTATCGTGAATATGAAGTTTACCCTCAATAGAGATTAAAAGGAGAACGGATAATGACTTTGTGGCAACGTCCACGACTACGAATAAACTCGCTTAGAAGCTTTCTCTCCCTGTTCTTAGCCAGCACATTCTTGAGTTTGGCCTTAGCAGCTTGTGGAGGTGGAAACCAGAATACTACCAATAATACCAATAATGGCAATTCCACAGCCACCAAAAAACAGGATGTAGAAATCACCCTAGTCTCCTTTGCTGTCACCAAAACAGCCCATGAAGCCATCATCCCCAAATTTGTGGAAAAATGGAAACAAGAGCAAGGGCAAAACGTTACCTTTAAACAAAGCTATGGTGGTTCTGGTTCACAAACCCGTGCTGTTATTGATGGTTTAGAAGCAGATATTGTTCACTTAGCACTATCTGGAGACACCGAAAAAATTCAAAAAGCAGGACTGATTGAACCAGGATGGGAAAAAGACGTTCCTAATAATGGAATTGTCTCTAAGTCTGTAGCAGCTATCATCACTCGTACAGGTAATCCTAAAGGCATTAAAACTTGGTCAGATTTGGTCACAAAAGATATTAAATTAATTACTGCTGACCCCAAAACATCAGGTGTTGCTAAATGGAATTTTCTAGCACTGTGGAATTCTGTCATTAAATCTGGTGGAGATGACGCTAAAGCAACTGAATTTGTCGCCAATGTTTACAAAAATGTACCAATTCTGACTAAAGATGCGCGAGAAGCAACAGATGCTTTTGCTAAACAAGGACAAGGAGATGCATTAATCAACTATGAAAATGAAGTTCTGTTAGCACAACAAAAAGGTGAAAAAGTTGATTATGTTATTCCTGACGTAAATATATCCATTGATAATCCAGTCGCAGTAGTAGATAAAAATGTTGATAAACATGGTAATCGGGAAGTAGCAGAAGCCTTCGTTAAATACTTGTTCACTCCAGAAGCCCAACAGGAATTTGTGAAATTAGGCTTCAGACCAGTAGATGAGACTGTAGCGCAATCTAAGGAAGTAACAGACAAATTTCCGAAAGTCAAAACTTTGAGTACAATTCAAGATTTTGGTGGTTGGTCAGAAGTTGACAAGAAGTTTTTCTCTGATGGAGGCATTTTTGACCAAATCCAACTCAAAAATAAGAAGTAATTAGCAAGAGGTGATTGGTGACAGACGTACAGAATTCAGACGTTTTAGATTTTGGAATACTGAATTTATTTCTTCTCTGTCCCCTATCTCCTATCCCCTATTCCCTATTACTAATTTTGACGACTTATGGCTGTATCTTCTGCTGTAGACACTAAAAATAAACCTTCTGTTTGGAAGGTATTCATAGATAATGTAATTCATCTGCCCTGGACTTGGCGAATTACAATTATTTACTTGACTTTCATGTTATTTATGCCAATAGTGGCAATGTTTCTGAAAGCAAGTACAGAACCACCAGCAAAGTTTTGGGAAATTGCTACCAATGAGTTAGCATTAGCAACCTATAACGTTACCTTTCTCACTTCACTATTTGCAGCGGCTGTTAATGGTATATTTGGCACTTTAATAGCCTGGGTTTTAGTCCGTTACGATTTCCCCTTTAAACGGATTATTGATGCCACAGTTGATTTACCTTTTGCTTTACCAACATCAGTTGCAGGTTTAACATTAGCAACAGTTTACAGCGATAATGGTTGGATAGGTTCTTTATTAGCACCTTTGGGAATTAGAGTATCGTTTACCCGCTTAGGAGTTGGGGTAGCAATGATATTTATTTCCTTACCTTTTGTGGTGAGAACAGTACAACCTGTACTGCAAGAAATGGAAATAGAAATTGAAGAAGCAGCTTGGAGTTTGGGCGCTTCTCAATGGCAAACTTTTACCAAAGTGATTTTACCACCTTTATTTCCAACCATTTTAACAGGTGTAGCTTTGGGCTTTTCCCGTGCAGTGGGAGAGTATGGTTCAACAGTAATTATTGCTTCCAATACCCCATTTAAAGATTTAATTGCACCAGTATTGATTTTCCAAAGATTGGAACAATATGATTATTCAGGTGCAACAGTCATAGGAGTAGTATTACTAAGTATTTCTCTGGTTTTGTTAATAGCAATTAACTTATTACAAGCTTGGGCGAGAAGATATGACAACAGATAAACCAAAGAGTTCCAAAAATCAAAGTTTTGTTCCTGGTCTTTTAATTGGTATCGCCGTTAGTTATTTATTTCTGGTGCAATATATTCCCGCCATTAATGTGTTTTACCAAGCCTTTAAAAAAGGAGTGGGTCCATTTATCGAGAACTTAACCAGAACAGACTTTCTTCATGCAGCGTGGTTAACGCTATTATTAGCGGTAATTGCCATTCCTTTAAATACCGTCTTTGGTTTATGTGCAGCTTGGGCGATCGCACGTCACAAATTCCCTGGTCGTGCTATAGTCCTCAGTATCATTGACCTACCCTTCTCTATCTCCCCAGTCGTCGCCGGTTTAATGATCGTTCTCCTCTATGGTAGACAGGGATGGTTTGGGCCTTGGTTACAATCCCATGATATTCAAATTATCTTTGCATTTCCCGGCATGGTATTAGCCACAGCCTTTGTCAGTATGCCCTTTGTGGCTAGAGAAGTCATCCCCATCCTAGAAGAATTTGGCAAAGACCAAGAAGAAGCAGCAAGAACCCTTGGTGCAAATGATTGGCAAATCTTTTGGCGTGTGACTTTACCCAGTATCCGTTGGGGTTTACTCTACGGTTTAATCTTAACAAATGCCAGAGCCATGGGTGAATTTGGAGCAGTTTCTGTAGTCTCTGGTAACATTGCTAGTCGCACCCAAAGTTTACCCTTGTTTGTAGAAGATGCCTATAAACAATATGAAACAGAAGCTGCCTTTTCTGCGGCAGTATTGTTAGCATTCTTAGCTGTTGTCACCTTAGTATTAAAGGAAATTATCGAGCGTAAAACCCAAATTAAAGACGTTGAATAATTGCTATTATTTTTCGGTTAAGGGATAAGGAGTAAAGAGAAAAGAAAGATTTTTATTCTTCTTCCTTCTTCCTTCTTCTGATAGCACAGCATAGCACAAGCCATACTCCTCAAATCCTGAACTCCTTGCTTCTTATGAGTAATGACAATAGCCTTACCCATCAACGAATTCGAGTCAGAATTACTAAAAATTATCATCAAGAACCTGTAATTTCTCGTCTTGTCTCAGAATATGGCTTGACTGTGAATATCAAAGCCGCATTTTTGGGACAAGATACCATCAGTGACGGTTGGTTTGACCTAGAATTGCAAGGCACAGAAGCACAAATTCAAAATGGATTAGCGTATTTTGAGCAATTGAAATTAGAAATCTGGGATGAAAATAGAATAGGTAATTGGTGAGTTAGAAAATTCCACACAAATAAGGGTCTAGCAATTGCTAAACCCCTACTAATTAAATTAATCAATTTTAGGTTTTTATAACCTCAAACAAACCTGATTATTCACCTTCAAAAGCGCCAATTTTGGTATTTTTAGAGCGATGTTGTTGTTCTTCTACAAACTCTTCAACTGCATAGACATCAGGCCAAACACTCGCGCCATGTTCGTAAGCGTCAATACCCATTTTATCTGCTTCAGAATCAACACGCAATCTACCAATAGCCTTGAGTCCACCAAACATTAAAAAGCCAAACGCCACAGTAAACGCGGTGATAGCAACTAAACCCAAAATTTGCACACCCAGCAAATCAAAGCCACCACCTAAAAATAGTCCAGCTTTTTTGTTCAGGGTTAGTTCTGCTTGACCAAATAAGCCAACGGCTAAAGTACCCATCATACCGTTGATACCGTGAACCGCAAAGGCACTTACTGGGTCATCAATATGCATTGCTTCAATTAAATCAATACCCAGAACTACTAAAATTCCCCCAGTTAAACCAATTAAAACCGCAGCCCAAGGTGCCACAAAGGCGCAACCCGCTGTGATTCCTACCAGTCCAGCTAAAGAACCATTGAGACAATAAACTAAATCCCATTTACCAGAACGGAAATATTGATAAACCATTCCAGAAAGAGCGCCAGCACCAGCACCCAGGGTTGTATTGAGTGTGACTAAACCAATTAAGCCAGGATTAGCAGTACCCAAAGTTGAACCAGGGTTAAACCCGTACCAGCCAAACCATAAAATCATGGTTCCCAAGGTTGCTAAACCTAAGTTATGTGCCGGTGGTAGTGTTCCCCAAGGAGTACGTCCAGGACGGGGACCAAGTAAATAAGCACCGACTATCGCTGTCCAACCACCAACAGTATGAACTACAGCACTGCCAGCAAAGTCATGGAAACTCATTTTGGCTAACCAGCCGTTAGCATTCCAAACCCAGTGGACAATCAGCGGATAGCTGAATGCACCCATGACAGCACTGTAAATTAAGTCAGCAATAAAGTCAGTCCTTCCCGCCATGGCACCTGTAGTAATGGTACTAGCTGTGGCAGCAAAGGCGAATTGGAAGAAGAACAAGGTGTAAGCATTGAGGTTTGAAACTATACCTGGTACACCACCATTAGGAAAAACTCCATCAGTGGGTAACTGACTCAGGAAAAAGGTATCTGTGCCAATGAAACCACCCGCACTTGTACCGAAAGCAATACCAAAACCGACCCCCCACCAAACCATGATGGTGACGGCAGCATCAACAAAGTTTTCTAATAGGGCGTTTACTACTCCTCTTTGTCGCAATAAACCTGCTTCTAACATAGAGAAACCGGTTTGCATGAAGAATACTAAAAACCCTGTTAGTAGTACCCAGGTGGTATCAATAGAAATTTGTAATTGCTTTGTTGTGCTGTCTAAAGATTCCAGTGTTGGCGGGTCTGCTGCTTGTACAATGCTAGGAGCAAAAATCGCAAACACCATTGAGCCTATAGCTAGTGCCAGTAGGCGGTATAAGGGTCGAATACGTTGATTCATTGCTTTTTTTTCTTGCTAGAAAAGCTTCAATTGATTTTCTTTGGCTTACCCAAATAAGTTAAATGAATTGGGGTAATTACACAAGATTTTCGTTAATAAATGTGAAAAATCATTTTTTTGATGTTTGAGTTTTTAGAGGTTATATATTTCCGCTAAAACACATTTAGTTTTAATAGCATAAGAGTCAGTATTACTTATGCTAAAAAGGATAAAGAGTTTGTTGTTATTAACAATTTCCTCTCATGAAGAATGATCCTTAGTCAATGTGCAATTTACAATCTGGCACAACCCAGTTAATTGAATAATGAATGATTCAGAACGAGAATATACAGGAATCAGTTAGATTAACTCCTGTTTGCAGTTGGTGAAATTCACTAGTAAATAAATTTGACTGATTGTGTGTTTAAAAAACTTAAATTTTCTGTATCTAAAAATACATTTTTTTCTTGTGATGTAAATGATGCTTCCCAATAGCGAAAGCGAATCATACTTGATCCTTGCCTATACCAGCGTTTGCCATTAGCCAGGATGTACAACCAAGAGATAAATTTCTAACTATACAAAAAATTAATGTGTGTGGACTCTGTTATATAAAATAATTATTTATTTACGAGTTTTTACTAATATTCAAAATCGACAGATCCCATAATGGTATCATAGCAAAAATGTAAAATCAGTTACATATTTTGCTATTAGTTTGATGATAACTAAAACATCTGTTGCAAATATTGTTTGTAGCCTAATTCTTCTAATTTGCTTTGCTTGTCCATTACCATATCGCATAAGCTTTGGCGGTATTCCTGGACTTTTTGCAGTAGTTCTGGTTGGTGAGTAGCGAGAATCTGCACTGCTAAGAGTCCGGCATTTTTGGCGTTACCGATCGCTACAGTAGCTACTGGTATTCCCCCAGGCATTTGCACAATAGAATACAGAGAATCCACACCTTGTAAATTCCGAGTGGCCACGGGAACGCCAATCACAGGTAATGGAGTTAAAGATGCTACCATACCGGGGAGATGGGCTGCACCACCAGCACCAGCGATAATGACCTTAAGACCGCGTTGGTGTGCTGTTTGGGCATATTCCACCATGCGTTCTGGGGTACGATGGGCAGAGACGATCGCTACTTCGCATTCAATTCCAAATTCTTCACAAACGGCGATCGCATCTTTCATTGTGGGCAAATCGGAATCGCTACCCATGATAATACCAACTTCCAGGCTCATAGAATTTTAGATTTTGGATTTTAGATTTTAGATTAATTGGCGATGTTTACTGGTTCTCTACAGCTTACAATCGTTGAAGATTAAGCTGTTTCTGGCTAAGGTAATGACCAAAGCAACACCAAATCCCATCTTGTCAAACGTAGATATTATCAATGCAAGAGTACCCGGTTATCAAGATTTGCAGATGATTTGGGTCAATGAAAACGGCATCATTGAGCAAATTTTACCAATGGGTATAGTCTGCAAACGAGTTTCACCAGCAGATTTACAAATTTTAGATGTCGCCGGTGATTGGATTTCTCTAGGTGGGGTTGATTTGCAAATTAACGGGGGACTAGGTTTAGCATTCCCCGACTTGACGGTAAAAGATACCCCGATGTTAGATGAAATATCCCAATTTTTGTGGGAAGCAGGTGTAGATGGTTACTTACCCACCTTAGTGACAACCTCAGTAGAAAATATCCAGCGAGCGATCGCCGTCATCTCCAACTATACCCAAAACTCAGGCGCGAAAATTCTCGGAGTTCATCTCGAAGGCCCATTTTTAAACTACGGTAAACGTGGCGCACATCCAGCAGAATACCTACTACCTTTGACCATGAATGAAGTCAAGCGAGTTTTAGGTAATTACGCCTCAGTTGTCAAAATCATCACCTTAGCACCAGAATTAGATCCCACCGGTGAAATTATCGCTTATTTACGTTCCTTGGGCATCACCGTTAGTTTAGGCCATTCCCAAGCCACAGCCGAACAAGCACAACTCGCCTTTGACGCAGGTGCAACAATGGTCACTCATGCCTTCAACGCCATGCCACCATTACATCACCGTGAACCAGGATTATTAGGTGCAGCCATGAACCATCCCGACGTGATGTGTAGTTTTATCGCTGATGGCCAGCACGTTGTCCCCATCATGTTAGAAATACTCCTGCGTGCTAGTAAAGGCTTATTTCTTGTCAGCGATGCCCTTGCACCTTTAGGATTACCAGATGGCGTGTATCCTTGGGATAATCGGCACATTGAAATCATTAACGGTACAGCCAGATTATTTGATGGCACCTTATCAGGAACAACTTTACCCCTCTTAACAGGAGTACAAAACCTAGTGAAATGGGGAATTTGTGATATAGAAAAAGCCATTTTCCTGGCTACAGATGCACCCAGACAAGCAATAAATTTACCAAAACTTAGTCCCAATCAACCTGCCAGTTTATTACGTTGGCATTGGGATGAAAATACAAGAGAACTGTCTTGGAAACGGATCTAGCAGAAGACAGGAGGGGCGAACGGCTGTTCGCCCGTACAGGAGTCAAGAGAAAGAATTAGAAGCAGGACGGGCTTTTCAACCCAATTTTTCAATAAATCATGGGTTGCTTCTTAGTCACGGGATAAATTGTTTTGAAAATAGATAATGTTTGAGAATTTGCGCCAAAGCGATCGCACAACTTTTTGTTGTTGGATTGAGTGTAAAATAATAAAAGCCAAAAAAGCATAAGCCAACCAAAAATGTAGACTTCTGCCTATTTCCACCATTGCCGAATTTTGGGGAAACATATCAGGTAAAAGAATACCAAAAACTTTGACATTATTACTTTTAAAAGAATTAGAAAGTAAAAAACCCGTAACAGGAACAACCCACATAAAGATATATAAACTGGTATGTAGGGCGACAGTTTTTAACCATTCAGAAGTAAATTTAGGAAATCTTTTTGTATATTTGCGCCACCAAACCCTCAACAATACTAAAATTCGCCAAGTGAGAATGGCCATTGTTAAAGCACCTATTGATTTATGAAAATCATACAGGTGAGGACGAATAAAAACCTCCCTTGGCAACCTAGCCATAAATGTTCCAGTCACAAATAAAATTAAATAACCAATTGACATCCACCAATGGATAGACATTAGGTGTTTAAATGCGGAATTTTGTCTAGGTTTAGGGGGTGTATTGACTGAAAGCATATATGATGATTGGTTTTTATCTATGATTATGAAGAATTGTAAATTTAGTTTAGCGAAGATTTAAGTCATACGCTTATGTTTTTGGGTTAAGGTAGATTTAAGGAAGTGAATCATCACACCAAATAAGAATATAAAAAATGGTATACAGCTTTACATTCCCCCAAGAGATAATTGACAGCATTCAGGAAAGGATAAAAGTCCTGGAAAGATGCTTAAATGATGCTAACTTGCAAGATGAAACGATGGCTGAGATTTTAGAGTTAGCTAAGACTAGGCAAATATCTCTGAGTCAAGTTAGAGAGGAGAATGAAAAATTTAATGACATATTGAATAAGTTCACTAAACTAACTTCTGCATTAAATGAAAAAGTAACCAAGGGTGAATTATCTATTTTACTTTGTGTAAAATGTAATTTTGCACTAAAGGAAATTATAGATACATACTGGGATTTATTATTAACAAAAGACAAGATAGAAATTTTAATCCAACTAACTCAAAGCTTTGTAAAAATATTTAAGCACTTGAAAGTTCAGCCTGGATATGAATTTCAATCTGAGCAAGAAAATGAACTAAAAATTGTTTTAGAATCACTAAAACACTTAATTCAATCACTAATTAAAGCAAATTTGCGATTTAACGCATTATCGGAAGAAGAAATTAATACTTTTAACTTAGGAGATATCACACCCCAAGAATCAGAAGCTATGTTAATTTCTTTAGCATCTACTAAAAAATGGGATTATGTGTATAGAAAACTGGCATAATCCTAAATTTATTAATCAAGAGGATGTATTAAGTATACATAAAAAACAGATTAACCTTTATGGTGGGTTATATGGTATCCGCGATGAGGGTTTATTAGATTCTGCAATTTATCAACCTCAAGCAACGTTTGGGAGAGAACTATTACATCCCACAATTTATGAACAAGCAGCAGCATACTTATTTCACATTTGTAAAAATCATGCTTTTGTAGATGGTAATAAACGTACTGCTTTTGATGTGATGGTGACGTTTTTAAATATCAATGATTATGAACTGAATTTAACACCAGAGGAAGCATATCAGTTAACAATGCAGGTTGCTGATAATAAAGTGACTAAAGAAGAGTTAATTGAGATATTGAAAGATTGTGTGATTGAGCTTTTTTAAATAATGTTCTGCACTACAAAAAACTTACATCTTCATATAAATCATTCATAGTTCCCTGAAAATTAATACTTTGCAACTCAAAATATGATTCTTTATAAGATTGTAACACCCATAAACCTTGTTCATTACGACGGAAACAATCTACTTGAGGTTTTTTGACATCAATTAAAACATATTCTTGTAAAGTTTCGATATTTTGATAGTCTTTAAATTTATCACCCCGATCAAATGCTTCCGTAGAATCTGATAATATTTCAATAATTAAACATGGGAATTTTTTATAATTTAATAATCCTTTATCTCTTTCATCACAAGTAACAATCACGTCAGGATAGTAAAAACGATTGATAGATTCTATTTTCAGTTTCATCTGACTCATAAAAACCCGATATCCATGATTGCGAATGTGATGACGAATCATATAAATAAGGTTCTTCCGTACCTGTTATGCCAAATATGAGTTTATTTACCCCATAACCCATATAAATAAAGGGTTTCATTGTTTTTGATGCCAAATTTATGTCAAATTCACCGATGAATTAACGTAAAATCCTTATATGGTAAGGATTTTAGGGGTTGACAAAATAATTTAGCATAGTAAGTACCGAAGAGCCATAAATAATATTACCTGTTACAGTCACATGAGGATCGGAAGCATCAGCCATTGCGTAGATGTAACCGTTGATGTATTCATGTTTGACAGGGCTTTTTTCTTCTAGTGCTAAATATTGTTCAGGAGTGATGTAAACATCGTGATTTGCGATCATAAAACCTCCAATATCTTTGGTAAAGTCTAGAATAATTTACTTTAGAGGGGTAGTTATTTGATGATTTCCTCTAAAATTTCTACAGCCTTTTTGACATTCTTATAGTAGTTGGATATATTACTGTAACTCATAGGTGTACTTCTTCCATGAGCTATGCTGTGACGATTATTGATCACGGTATCTATAGCATTTTTTATTTCACCATCTATTTTGCTCTCAGATTCAATTTTGTTTCTAAATTCAGTTTCCCAATTTGTGCTAAATTTGCCTAATATTTCTATGATTCTATTTGTTTTACAGTTTGTTATATCTTGTATCTGTTTTCTAACCAAGTTTTGAATATTCGGAACTGCTTTACCTTCACAATATTTTTCTAATAAAACTCTCAAAGATTCCTCAATAAATCCTGATACCAAAACACATAGATATCTTGACCATTCACTTCGCATTTCTGATTCTTCAATAGGAATAGAAGAAACTTTTGTAAATAAATTATCTATCCTCTTACGATGAGCTAGTATTGATGGATTCATAAATGCGTATCTCTATAAAGCTTTTCCACATACTCCAACCTCATCATGATATTTTTTCTACTTGTGCTAGAGGGTTTAGCAAATGACCAAAAATATTTATCATTAATCAGTAAATCATAAAATCTTTTAAATTTTGAACATTCTAAATCTCTTTCTAGCTCTTTAGCAGTAATAAGCATAGTGCTATCAAAAAGGATTTGGAATTTTTTTTTCTGATAAAAAACTTTAGATCCTATACATTTCTTCAAAAAATTTATTGTTTTGAAAAATATATTGTTGATATCATTTGCAGAAATAATCTCTAAATCTTTATTTCTTAACATAAATTGATTAAGAAAATTGGTCATATTTCCTGCATAATTTTCCAAATCGAAATATAAAGCTAAAAACCTTAAAATATGCTCTTGTTCATTAGCTCTAATATCATTTTTATCATAAAGTTCTTTCCAGGTTTCATTATTTGATAAAGTTTGCAATAATTCACTGAAAGAACCGTGATAAATAGCATTACGAATTTCCTGCGGTTTTAAAGGATTTCCAGTAGTATTAAGTCGCTCAAATAGATAAAATATTCCCCGTGGATCATAATTTTCAGATATGATTATACAGTGGATTATTGCATTATGAAGTTCACGACGTTCGGATAAAGGTAATGTGGAATAAGTTAAACCTTCTAACTGTTGGACAACACCTTTAAGTTTAAATAATTTCCCATCTGGAAAAGATTCTTGAAAAAAATACTGCAAAGTTTTTAGCCGTTGCTGTCCATCTATAACTAGATATTTTCTGGAAAACTTATCTTTAGCGAGAAAGAGTGAAGGACTAGGAAGACCTAGTAACAAGGTTTCAATAAAGCGTGATGCTTCTTCTTCTTTCCAAACATATTGTCTCTGAAAACCTGGAATAATAAAATCTTCTTCTTCCATCCGTTTAACTAATGTATCAACAGGAAAGTCAGCACCATAATATTCTACTTCTAGTCTTGGACTTTCGTTTTCTTGTATTGCGTAGTTCATAGGTTATTTATACATTTAAGGTAAGTAAATTAGTCTAATGCTTACACATCTTTTTAGATCGTAGATTACCTACTAAATTATAAGTTGTTTTCATTCAAAAAACACTAAATATTACAGTTTATGAATGGTTGATTTTCAATTAGTCACTCCTTCTAATTGTTCATCACTCAACTCATATAATTGACGCAATTTTTCCAACCTATTACTATCAGCATTCCACAAACCGCGTCCCGATGCTTCCAACATTCTCCCCACGATATTTCTAAAAGCTTCAGGGTTAGCTTTGCGTAATTTTTCCGCCATTTCTGGATCTAAAGTGTATATATCTGCGGCTTGATCATAAACCCAATCATCTCGAAAATCAGCAGTTCCACCCCAACCTATTAACGCCGTCATACGTTGGGAAATTTCAAAAGCACCACCAGAACCTTGATTAGCCATTGCATTAGCCCATTTGGGGTTTAACAACTTAGTGCGGTATTCCATCCGCAATAAATCATCTAAATTTCTGGGGGTAGTATCCTTAGAAAAACTTTCCACAAAACTAGCTGTCACCTTTTTCCCGCTTTGCTGTTCTGCGGCTTTTTTCAAACCCCCGGTATTGGCATAATATTCCTGAATATCCGTTAAACCATATTCTACCGAATCTATTTCTTGAACAATGCGATCGCTTGTTTTTAACAAAGTCTGCAATACTTCCGGTCTAGCTTGTCCCTTATCCTGTCTTCCATAACTAAACACATTACGACTTTCCCAAGTCTTCCCTAACTCATCCCCAGAATCCCAGTTACCATCCACAACTCTATCATTCACCAAAGAACCAAAATCACCAGAAGGATTAGAAAACAATCTCGCTGAAGAATTTTCCACCCCTTGCGCTTTTAAAGCCAAAGCGTGTTTCCTAATAAAATTCAATTCCTCCGCTTCATCAGCATCAGCAGCACGTTGAAATAAATCATCCAATAACTCAATCACATTCACAAAACTATCACGAAAAATACCCGATAGATTTCCTAACACATCAATGCGCGGATGTCCCACTTTTTCCAAAGGTATTAAATCATATCTAACAATTCTACCAGTTCCCTCCTTCACAGGTTCAGCACCCACTAATTCTAAAAGAATACCAAGAGATTCACCCTTAGTTTTAATAGCATCCAAACCCCATAATAAAACCGCCACAGTTTCAGGATATTTCTTATGTTCCTCCAAATGCTGTTCAATAATTTTCTTAGCAACTTCCCTACCCCGTTCAAAAGCAGCAGGAGAAGGCATTCTATAGGGATCTAAAGCGTGAATATTCCTACCCGTAGGTAACACACCAGCACCATCCCGCAACAAATCACCACCAGGTGCAGGAGGAATAAATTCACCATTTAAACCCCGCAACAAATTCGTCAACTCATCAGTAGACTGATTTAATAATCTTGTAATTTCCTTTCTTTCTTCTTCCTCTCTTCCTTCGCGCTCTTCGCGTCTTTGCGGTTCATTCTCTTCTCCAAAAAAAGCATCCAAATAACCCGCTAACTCCTCCTGATTCGGTGCTTCACCCAAAGTATGTAACCCAGAAGAAAACAGACGATTTTCTAACACCTGCAAATACTCATACAACTTCACCAAATAATGATCAAAAGCATGACCACTAAACATTCTTACATTTTCCGGCGTAAAAGGAATCCCCAACCTTTTCGCATCATCAAAAGGACAATCAACATCCAAACCAGTATCAACAATCTTCTTACAAATCCCCTCCTTCAGCACATAATTTTTCTGAGGATCTTCCCGATATTCAGCAATCAAATCACGTAAATTCACCAACTCCTTATATAAACCAGCCCGACCATAGGGAGGGACATTGTGAGAAATCAACACCCCATAACCGCGACGTTTAGCTAACATTGATTCCGAAGGATTATTAGCAGCGTAGATATATAAATTCGGCAAATTTCCTAATAGAATATCCGACCAAGAATAACCAGTATTTCCTAAAGGAGAACCCGGCAACCATTCCACAGTTCCGTGCATTCCAAAATGAACTACAGCATCAGCTTGAAAATCATTTTGTAACCATTTATAAAAAGCTGCATATTGGGGATGGGGAGTTAAATCTCGCTCAAACATTAACCTCATGGGATCACCTTGAATACCCAAAGGTGGCTGGACACCAATCCAAATATTTCCTAACTGCACACCACCAATATTAAACTCATCACCATAAGTTTTAATGCCGCTACCTGTGAGATATTTCCATTGTTTTTCAATTCTGGATGTTTGCAGATATCCTAACCATTTTTCTAAAGTTCTAGCATTAACTGTAGAACCCCCCCTAACCCCCCCGTGAACGAGGGGGGATATGACTCCATCACCGCTTGTGGGAAGGGTGGGATTAAATTCATCTGCTTCTTTAACTTGACGGATTAAATCTTCCCCATCTTCAGGAATATCACCCACTGTATAACCCTGTTCTTTAAGTGCATGAAGTAATTTAATTAAACTACGAGGAACATTTAATAATGCAGCAGTTCCCACCGCACCATAACCGGGAGGAAAACCATATAAAATAATGGCGATTTTCCGATTTTCTGCTGGTGTTCTTCGCAGTTCTACCCAGTTTTTAACTCTATTAATTAAACGCTGAACTCTTTCAGGAACTAAATAAATATTTTCTCCAACTAAACCACCTAATGGAATAGTATCAATTGCTCCATCTAATTCGGGAAGTGCATATAAAACCACACTTTGTAAACCGCCAATTCCTTGACGAGTCCAGGAATAAATATCTTGAATTAATAGAGGTGCAGCAACAATATAAGGGATATTTTTAGCGGTGAGAATGCGTTTAGCAACTTCAATTTGTCTCCCTGCTTCCATTGAACCAGCAGGTCCGCCAACGAGGGGAAAACCAATGGTAGAAATGATGGCATCAACTTTAACAGCTTCGGCGGAAAGAGAAGGAGTTTCTATATTTCCTTGCTGTCTTTGTTGGCTTTCATATTCAGTTGTCATCCAGTCCCGTACAGCAACATGACCTTCAACACCGTTGATAAAAATTGGTAAAGGTATTAAACCTGCATCTTCAAATTTTCTAATTAGTTGGGGAATATAATTCTGTTTAGTAATAACGTGCTTACGATAAAGTAAAATACTAATAACTGGGGAATTTCCTCTTACCTGTTCCCTGTTCCCTGTTCCCTGTTCCCTTGTTATATACCATTGTAAATACTGTTTAGGAGAAGTGAAAAAACCTTGATAATCAGGATGTAATAATCCCATGTTTGGGGTTTCAATGGGTGCGGGAATATCACCAACTTTTAAATCTAAATATTTTTCTGCAAGTATCCAAAATAAAGCAGCTACGTTTTCTGTTCCTCCTGCATTCCAGTAACCGTAAATAATTAACCAGTTGCGTAAATCCTGAACTTTTTGTACTGGGACAAATTTTAATAACTTGGGTCCAATTTTTAAGAAACTTATATAACCAGCAAGTTTATCTTCTTCCTTACCATTGCTGAATTTGTCAAGGATGAATTTAACAGGTTTTGGCATTCCTTTAGGTTTATCACCGATGGAAAATGCTCCTATTTTCGTCAAACTCATTAATTCTAGTGCTGACTCAAAAATCAGCCGAATGGGTATATTAGCGATGTGTTCACGCAACCATAAAACCTGGTCATAATCAAAGATTAAGCTGCCAAAAAACACATCTGCACCTTGGAGTGTGGCTTGTACTTCGTCAGGGTTAGTGGTAATGTTGCGATCGCTAAACACCCGAATATCCAACTCTGGACAGCGAGAAATAGCTAAAAAAGCCGCTTTTCGGTACAAATCAGCATTAAACGATTCAAAACCAGCAATCAAGACAATTCGTTTCATGGACTTTTGCTACAAAATATTCCTTCACTCTGATCTTAAACATTGTTGCGGTTTCATGGGGGAATATCTACCTATTGCTGTAACCAAAAAAATCCGAAAAGCCAATTCCCATAAATTGCAAATCAGCACTAATATACAATAGGAAACATCACCAGATAGGCAAAATCGGCATTTTTTCACCATTTGGAAAGTAAGTTGAGGACACCACGATGAAATTTGGCATTGATATGGGTCATAATTGTCCCCCAGACACGGGAGCAAGTGGCATTAAAGTTGAAGATAAGTTAACTATGGAAGTAGGTACTAAAGTTATAGCTAAGTTAAAAAGTTTAGGCCATGAAGCAATATCCTGTACACCAACTAGCGCCAGTTCAGTCAGTCAATCACTCGGTAGACGTTGTGATATAGCTAATAGAAACAAAGTTGATATTTTTGTTTCTATTCATTTTAATGCCTTTAATGGTCAAGCTAATGGCACAGAAGTATTTGCCCAAAGCGATGCTGGTAGAAGAATTGCCCAACCTGTATTAAATGAAATTATTAAGTTAGGATTTTTTAATCGCGGTGTCAAGAATGGCTCTCACTTGTACGTGATTAGAAATACAAATATGCCCGGTATTCTCATAGAATGTTGCTTTATTGATTCCGCCAAAGATATGCAAATATATGATGGCGAAACAATGGCTACGGCAATAGTCACAGGGTTAACAGGTAAACCTGGATCTTCAACGGCTGTAAGCACTGCACCAAGTGTAGCAACAGATCCAGATACTTCTATTCTCAGACTGCAAAAAGCTTTAAATCAACTCAAAATAACAGATAGAAATGGTAAATCTTTAGCAGAAGATGGCTTCACAGGTCCTGCTACATCTTCTGCGATCGCAAATTTCCAGAAAATTGTAGGAATTATTTCTACAGGGATGATCAACGCTGGTACTTGGGATGCAATAAATCAGATATTAAGTAAACGAGTTATACAAGGAAATCAAACCAGTGGACCAATAATGAGATACTTGCAACATCGTGTCGGTACTGTTCCAGATGGTATCTATGGACGTAACACAGAAGCAGCAATTAAGAAATTTCAACAACAAAATGGTTTAACTGCTGATGGTATTGTTGGGCCTGCGACCTGGCAAAAATTAATAGGCTAAGAGAATGGGGAGTTGGGTGTGGGGGAGCAGGTGAGCAGGGGAGCAGAGGAGATGAGGGAAATATTTTCTTCCTATCCTGACTCCTAACTCCTGACTCCTGACTCCTGACTCCTGACTCCTGACTCCTGACTCCTGACTCCTGATTCCTGACTCCTGACTCCTGACTCCTGACTCCTGACTCCTGAACTCCTGATAGCGCAGCGTGGCGTTAGCCATACTCCTGAACTCCTGAACTCCTTTTTTCCCCACAGTGCATAAACCAAAAAAGGTCAACCTATAAGTCAGTGAAGGGAAAAAACCCCAAACAAAACTGACAATCTAGGAGTATGACCATGAAATTACGTCACTTCACCGGCTCTTTCTTAACAGCTACAGCCCTACTCACCACCACATTACCAGCTTTTGCAGGTCCATTTGAAATCAAACCTGCGGGTGTGTTCTCTCCAGCAGTGGTCAACCCTGGAAAAGTTATAGGAAATGGAACACCCAGCACATCTACTCCTAGCAACCCAGTTGGTAACAGTGAAATTCAAGGTTTAGGAGATCATCAATCTTGGGTTGATCCTAATACTCTTGCTAAAGACCCCCGCGCTTTATGTAGTGATGTTGGATTAGGTAACAATACTCGCAGCAGTTCCAGCAAAATTGCCTTAGCAACCTCTACCAGCACTCGTTCTAGTTCTTCCAGCAGCCATAATGATGGTGGTGGTGGTGGTGTGAGTTTCTTAGGTATTGGTGTTAGTGGTAGTGGATCTAGTCAAGGTAGTAAAAATCAAAGTCAATCTCGTGACGATCGCAACAACCGCACAGAAGACAATAGTAGCAGTTCTTCAACAGTAGCCCAAGGTAAAAATTGTGATGCTTTCGTTAATTCTGCTGCTGCTAGAGATATGAACTACCAAGATAATCTCACAAAACGTTATGAAATTAAAACTGGTCGTCGCGGACAACAAGTAAATCAACTACTAGAAGATAAATAAGGGAATTAATAATTATTAATTGGTGATGGGTGATTGGGAAAATTTCTCTTCCATCACCTTATTTAGTTTGAGGAAAAATAAACAATGAAAAACTCAACAAGAGGGATAATAATTTCCCTCAGTACCATCTTATGTCTATCCATGACATCTATTACAAACGCCCAAACACCACCTCGCTCAATTCGTGATTCGGAAATTCTCCCATATCTGCTAGATCATCCTCAAAATAATTCATCAGTGCGGGTGCGTTGTGTATCTCATCAAACACAGGAAACTAACAGAAAAAGACGCATTATTAGGGATAGTTTACTGCAAGACAATACCAACACTGTCACCATTGAAATTGAAGGGAATTGTCGCGGTGTTAGAATTATTTCCCCAGAAACACCAGAATTTTTTCATCCCTCTGATTTTAACGATCAATGGCTAATTCGTGAAGGTTCGGGTTGGAATTGGTTGTTAAATCGTTAAACTTTAGTTGATTTCTTCCAGTGCATAAACTCAAAACTTCAAACCTATTGATTCAGTGAAGGGTTCAAACCTCAAAAATCAACTTATATCACAGGAAAACGGTTATGAAAACACAAATGCTTCTGAGTCTAGTTTGTTCTGTATCTTTATTAGGTTCTCTCTCACTACCAGCTAAATCCCAAGAAGTTCCTACTCCACCCCCAGTAGTCAGTCAAGAAATTACTATTCCTCAAGATACAGCAATTATTGTCTCTTTTCCAGCACCTGTCACAGTAGATGTGGGACAAAAAAAAGATTATCCTCTCACCCTTCCTTTAGCTAGTGCAATTAAAGATGCTCAAGGTAATGTAATTGCCCCCGAAAATACACCTGTGACTATTATTTTAAAACCTGCTGAAGGTGGTGCTAAAATTGTGGCTCAGTCATTAGTTATTAATGGAAAAATTGTCACCATTAAAGCATCTAGTCAAATTATTCCTGGTACTACTATTACCCATAAACGAGCTAATGATAAAGCTGTGGAAAATGGTTCTATTTGGGGAAGAATTGGTGGTAGTACCTTGGGCTTTTTAAATCAAGGTGATCCTGATCAATTTGACAGAGGTGCAATGTTAGGAAGTGCGGTAGGATTGGTTTCTGGTTTACGTTCTGCTGAAAATACCCGTGTTGTGCAGATTCCTCAAAGCAGTGTTTATGTGTTATCTCTAGATGCTCCTATTAGCTTATCTTTGCGCTAATTTAAGCTGAAACAGATGGCAAGTTGGGAATTTTTACAGCCTGATTATTTCCAGCGATACCAAAAGCTATACTTTTGATTTAAACGATTTATACCCTTAGATTTATGGATTTTTAAGACATAATTCCTAGACTGAAAAGACAAGTTGGTTAATGTCACCTAAATTAGTCAAACGAGGTCAACAAGATGTTTTACAATGAATTGCTAATAGACTTATTACCAGAAGAACAAGAGCTTTTATCTGGTGGACAATCGACTCCAACATCTGGCTCACCTACTACTAAAGAAGGTAGCTCACCCAATGGAGAATCTGAAAAACAGAAGGATCAGTTTACGTTTATCCCATTGATTGTGTTATTACCAGTCGCAACTATTAGTGCATTGGCTAATTCCCAGAATTCTAAAAAAGAGACTTAGCAAGCAATAGTGGTATTAAGCCGAGATATAATCAAGAATCCTGCAAGATGATCTAAAAAAGCCTGATCGTCCTTTGCAAATAACTAATTTTTACTTTGATGTAGCAATTTTTCAAACCATCTTGTCGGAAATTACAAACATCTCGGCTCAATACCTACTTGAATCTATAAGATTGAATTAATCTGCTTCTTCGCTCTATTCCCCAATTTTCTCCCTAACTATTTATATTATTGGGAATTTGCGTAGGTTGTAGTACCGCTAAATGTAAATTATGTCTAGTTTCTGCTTGCAGATAACGTTCTTGTAGTGGTTGCCATTCTTGCCATAATTGATAACGATTTGCGGCTAATAGCGTCATTAAACCACGTAGTTGAGTATCAAGTTCTGATTTGAAAATAGTCGCTAACCACTCATGTAAAACCATATTATCTTGAATCATCCCCAAGATTTCTTGGATACTTTTGACATCATTAATATGTGCAATGAAAGATTCATCATATAATTCAGTAAATAATTCCATTTGGTAGCGGAGACGTTTGGCTTGTTTCCGCAAACTATGTAGAGTTTCACCTTGTATTTTGAGATTATCTTCTAATTGAGTTGGTGTCCATTTGGTTTGCAATAATATTTCTGATTCGGCAATTCTAGTACCAATTAGCCATCCTGGATGTAAGCAAAACTGACTAATTTCTGGTGAAAGCAAATCTGGTAATACGTGCTGAATTGGTACGGATGAAAAACTTTGATAACTGGGATTTTTTAACCAATCTTGACATTCATTTTTAAAACATTTGTAATTTTCTTCTTTAAATGTTTTCTGCACATGAGAAACTGCAATTTCTCGTTGTTTATCCAATGCTGTAAAGGCTGTTTGTAGAGATGCTTGTTCTTTTTCTACTAAATGTGGTTTGTAATTCTTTTCGAGAATGTCTTTAAGTACATCTAAATCTCTGAGTCTACCTAAGATCCTAGAAAGTTTCCCGATATTTTTATCACTGGCTGACTTTGGTAAATTTAAATATTTGTCAAATCTACTGACAGCAGTTCTTAACCGACGCATTCCCACCCGCATTTGGTGTAGTGCTTCTGGATCTTCATCTTTTTTAACCGATTTTTCCCACTTTATGGTTTTATTAAAGTGTTTTTCAATGGCTTGGTATCCACAGTTTCCCAGAGTGGTAGGTGTTGTTTTTGTAGCGGTTTTCATAATTAATAAGAATTAGCTATTTATCGGATTTTTGCATCATACCATTAGTAAAAAATTCATCTTTGTGCTTTCATAGTTTTTTAAACAAAAAAATTGATATAGGAATCCGGTTGAGTTACTTAAATTACTTAAATTACTTATATTGGTAAACAAGAGGCTAGTACCGCAAGGCGGAAGTCAAAAGTCAAAAGTCAAAAGTCAAAACGAATACAGCGTAAGTTTTTCAGAGATTTGGAATGGTTGGTTTATTTACGCCGTTCTGTACTAGAACTTATTTATCAGTAATGAGTCGGTTATGAGATTATCTATTTCTTTTGAAACTTGATTTTTATGCAAAAAGATGCGTTAATTACTCAAGAGACAAATACAAAAATAGAAACTACAGATTAGTGGAAATAGCCTGTACTGGACAGGTGGGAATACACTGTTCACAAACGATGCAGCGCGATCGCGTGAAGGTGAGTTGATAGGTATCCTGGTTGAGAGAAAGGGCTTCAGTGGGACAAACTCCAGTACACAAGCCACAATCAACGCATACATCTTGATCAATGAGAATTTCACCTAAATTATGGGAAACGCTGATATGTTGCGATCGCATCCATTCAATAGCCGCATCTAGCTGATCAATATCTCCCAATAGTTCCACCACCAGTTTACCAATTTGATTAGGCGCAACTTGAGCGCGAATAATATTCGCAGCCACATTGAAATCTTTTGCTAGTCGGTAAGTGACAGGCATTTGAATAGCACGTTTAGGGAAAGTCAGGGTAACTCTTTTTTTCATGGATAAAAAACTGGGTTTTGGTAAGCTAGATTATGAAAGTGCTTAATAAGTTTTAATAAATTAATTATGACCACAGATAGACCTGTAAATACTCCGACCAAGCCAGAATCCAACGTTGGGGGGCGGATTAGAAACCTCTTAATTGTCATTGTAGCGATCGCTCTGAGTGTGGCGCTATTTTTAGGACTGCGAACCCAGACAAATTCAGTTTCCCTCACCCAACTGGATAAGGACTCAACACCCTTAACAGTAGCAGTCAGCAATAATAAACCCAGTCTAGTAGAATTCTATGCCGATTGGTGTACCGTCTGCCAAAAAATGGCTCCCGATATGGCTCAACTCAAACAACACTATGCCGACAAGCTAAATTTTGTCATGCTCAACGTCGATAATAACAAATGGCTACCCGAAATGCTCAAATATCGAGTAGATGGCATTCCCCATTTTGTATTTTTAGGCAAGCAAGGAGAAGCAATAGCCGAATCCCTTGGTGATATACCCCGTTCCGTCATGGCCAGCAATTTAGAAGCCTTAGTAACAGGTTCTACCCTACCTTATGCTAAAGCCAGCGGACAAGTTTCCAAATTCTCAGCCCCAGTATCCACCAATGGAAATCAAGATGACCCCCGTAGTCACGGTAGTCAGGTGGTCAATTAATCAAAAAGCGAAAAGGCAAAAGGCAAAAGGCAAAAGGCAAAAGTTGATTAACTTTCCCCTGCCCAATGCCCAAAGTATTTTCTTTACTAATTTTCTTCTTCCAAAACACCACTGCGAATCATCAATTGTGGCCAAATTAACAGAAAAAATCCCATCCAAGTTAGTACAGGTATAGCCACGAGAATTGTCAACCAGAGGATTTTAAATATTAACCAGCTACCACTGATCAAAATCACCCCTGTAACCATTATTGACCAAGGTTGACACCACCAAGGTTTATAACTCCAGGGGCTTATCAGCTTTTGTTCAGACATTGTTTGTAATTAAAAAAGGTTTTTATCAAAAAAAAGACAAAATGCAAGGAGTTAAAAAAAGCAGAAAATGATTAGTAGTAGGAATTTAATCCACTACAACCTGATAAAATCTAGCGTCCATCAGGATTCCACTTTTCTAAAGCTATATATTGATTCTGTACCAAATCCAAAGGCTCAATTACACCACTAGAACTAGACACACGAAACCAATAAACGGGAGTAGTAGTTTTGTCTGGGTGTTTTTCAAACACGCTCACTATATAAAAAGGTGCATCAGGTGTAGGAGAAATATCCACAGCCGCGGCAACTCGTATACTTCCCCTAGAAAGTCTTTCAATTTCTCGTGCTTTGCGCCGCACTTGCGGCAGATTCCACACCAGATTAAAGGCTTTCTTTTCGCCTATGGTTTTGGTAGGTTTATCTGTCTTAGCCGAAGCTGGTAAATAAGCTAATAGCTGATGATTATGGATTTCCTGGCTATGGCCAATGTTTTCAATGCTTGAATATCCTCCTAGCACTCCTAGAATAAATGACGCAATTAGAGGGTAATAATTAAATTCTTTCCTGGTGTTACCCCTAAACATAATGATGCACCTCCGTAACTATGAAGTTTTGATCCCTGTATAACTATTATACCAGGGGTGAGACCCCCTATGTCTAGTCTTGACAAGAGTGTCGATGTTGTTGTACTTAGCTGGGTTAGATTTAGCGAACATTTTTTAACTTACTTGAGCCACAAAGCCAGATAGACAATAGCGATCCCCACTCCATACCATCCTATAACTAATCTCAGATTTGTGGGTATGGTTCTGGGTTCTGCTAGTCATGATCCCCATTCACAACAAATCGCCAAAAAGCTATGAACAAGCAATGTGGAAACTTCAAATCAAGTGGTCGTGCAAAATAAATTGTATATTTGGGAGAGGGAACAGGTAACAGATAAATAATACAGAGATTTTTGTTTGTTTCAAAAATGTTAAATTAATTTTGCTCAGGTAGTTATATCAATTTACATAGGAATCCGGTTTGATTTGTGAAAAGATACTTAGGGTGCGTTAGCGCAGAAAGTACGGCAACATTGTCAAGGGTTTGGTGCGTTACGAACTCCGTTCTAACACACCCTACAATACGTAATTTTTTCAAAAATCAAATACTAGTCCTATATAATCAATTTCTATACTCACAGCGGTTGAAATTGTATCTTTGACAAGATTATGAAAAAATCTAAATTAGTAGTAGGGGCTTAACAATGTTAAACCCTGATTTAATTAAAATTCAAACATTTTTTAAAGGTTAATTTATTAGCATAAAGTTCTTCTCAATCATCTCTCCACGATTTCCCGTACTAAAGCCGCTAACTTATCAGCACTATCGGGAAATGCGATCGCTTTGGCATTTTCTCCCATCTTGGCCAATTCTGCTGATGACTGCAACAAATCTAAAACCCGCTGTTGCAAGATTTCCGGTGTCAACTCTGACTGTTTAAAAGTTAAGGCTGCACCAACATCCGTAAAAACCGCAGCATTATAAGATTGATGATCTTCTGCTGCAAAAGGATAAGGAATCAAAATTGCTGGTGTACCACACACCGCTAATTCTGTTAAACTGCCAGCACCAGAACGACTAATAGCTAAATTGGCACGGCGCAATAAAGCCGCCATGTTATCGTAAAATGGTAAAACTATATACTGGGGATGTTGCAAATTTGCCGCGTCTGGATCGTTATCACCTGTTAAATGCACTACATAAGCACCAGCATCAAACCAAGCTTGAGCCGATTGACGCACCAATTTATTGACAGCTACAGCGCCCTGACTACCACCAAAAACGACAATTAGGGGAACACCATTAGGAATGGGCAAGTCTAGGGCATTATCAACTGCTGTATCGAGGAATTGAGAACGGACAGGAGTACCCACACAGACAGTTTTAGCACGGGGTAAATATTTAGAAGCCGCTGCAAATCCCACAGCAACTGCACTACACCAGGGACCAAAAAAGCGAGTCACTTTACCAGGTAAAGCGTTAGATTCATGAAAAACCACGGGTAAACCCAAAGAACGCGCTGCGATGACTGCTGGCCCAGCAATATAACCACCTGTAGTAAATAATCCTTGGAAATTTCCCTGTTTAAGGATGCGTCTTACTTCTAAAATCGAACCCATGAGTTTAAACAAGATTCGCACCGATGAAAGACTCAGACCTTGCTGAAAACCTTCAACAGCAATGATATTCAGAGGATATTGCTCAGGAACGAGTTGAGTTTCTAGTCTATTGGGAACACCAAGCCATTCAATTTTATATTCTGGTAATTTTTCTGCTAATGCGATCGCAGGGAACAAATGTCCACCGGTTCCACTAGCAGCTATGAGTAATTTTATGGGTACTTTTGCCATTCAAGCTATACCATTTAGCGCCTAGCTTATCTAAGTTAAGATACTTTATATCAGGTAACTGGGTTTTTCAACTAGTTGATTGCCCTAACCAATAAAGTTATCACATCATAGCGGACTTCATCCCGACTTACTTATAAACAAATTCCTGACCTTTGGGAAGCAAATCAGTAAAATCTTACTAATGACTAACATTATTCCTTTATTAATGAAACACAACAAAACATTTCCTCTAGGTATTTCCCTAGTTTCGTTCCTACTGACACTTGGCTTCAGTAGTAATCAGCAATTTGCTCAAGCTGCTACACCAGAAAATGCTCCCGCAACACTGAAAAATCTGCTGACTCAAATTGATACAGCTTCTAGTCGGGGTGATGTTAAAAGTGTTATGCAATTTTACAGTCCCAATTTCACTCATGGTGATGGCTTAAACCGTCAAACGATGGAACAAGCATTGACATCTTTCTGGAAGCGTTATCCCCAATTACGCTACAGTACACGCCTACAATCTTGGAAATCTGAAGGCAACACTATCATTGCCGAAACTGTCACCACAATTACAGGTTTACCTTCTGCTAACAGTAATAATCTAGCTCTCAACGCCACAATTACTTCCCGTCAGCGTCTTAATGGGACAAAAATTCTGAGTCAAGAAATTTTATCAGAACGCACACAACTTACTTCTGGTAACAAACCACCCCAAATAGAAATTAAATTACCACAACAGGTTAAAGTTGGTCAGCGATATAGCTTTGATGCTATTGTCCAAGAACCATTGGGTAATGATTTCCTATTAGGAAGTGCGTTGGAAGAAACCATTCAACCCACCAAATATCTCAATCCTACACCTGTAAATTTAGAATTACTAACTGCTGGTGGATTGTTTAAAACCGGACGCGCACCATCCACACCTGGTCATCAATGGATTTCTGCTGTTATTCTTCGTAATGATGGCATGACAATGATTACTCAGCGTTTAGTGGTGAAAAAATAATAAGCTAGTCAGTGGTAATCTAACTACCACTGATTTATGTGTAAAATTACAGTTTGTGTTTCATAAAATAAGTAAGTAGCAGATGGAAACATTAATTCCATCACCTCCACGCTCTCCCTCTCTGTATCTGGAGCGTGATACAAAAAAGATATACAACAACACTATTAAAAATGCTCTCTCTAGAAAACCAAATCGTCTTAATCACCGGTGCAAGTAGCGGAATTGGTGCGGCTTGCGCTAAAATCTTTGCTCAAGCTGGTACAAAACTGATTTTAGCGGCTCGACGGTGGGAAAGGTTACAAGAATTTGCCAAAACCTTAAATTTACCAGCTGATAAAATCCATTTACTTCAGTTGGATGTGTGCGATCGCATTGCTGTCGAATCCACCATCTCTAATTTACCCCCTGCTTGGTCAAAAATTGACATTTTAATCAACAACGCTGGTTTAAGTCGCGGTTTAGATAAACTGCATGAAGGTGACTTCCAAGACTGGGAAGAAATGATTGATACTAATATCAAAGGTTTACTTTACCTTACCCGCTACGTAGTCCCCGGTATGGTGAAACGAAATCGAGGTCATGTAATCAATATCGGTTCTATTGCAGGACATCAAACTTACCCCGGTGGTAACGTTTATTGTGGGACAAAAGCCGCAGTCAAAGCTATTTCTGAAGGCTTAAAACAAGATTTGTTAGGAACTCCTGTGCGTGTGAGTTCCGTTGACCCTGGAATGGTAGAAACAGAATTTAGTGAAGTCCGTTTTCATGGCGATACAGAACGAGCTAAAAAAGTATATGAAGGTGTTACTCCCCTTACTCCTGATGATGTAGCTGATGTCATATTTTTCTGTGCCACTAGACCTGCTCACGTTAATATTAACGAAGTCATACTTATGCCAGTTGACCAAGCTAGTGCAACTTTAGTAAATAGAAAGTTGTAAACAACCTCACTATTCAGGAGAAAATTACCATGAATAGCACCAAAAAATTAGCTGTTGTTACTGGTGCAAATCGCGGTTTAGGATTTGAAGCATCTCGGCAATTAGCTAAAAATGGATATCATGTAATTCTCACCAGTCGAGATGCAGCCAAAGGTCAAAATGCAGCGCAAACATTACAAAATGAAGGATTAAGTATCACATTTCATCCATTAGATGTTACCAGTGATCAAAGTTGCCAAAAATTAGCAGATTTCATTCAACAAGAATTTGGTAAACTGGACGTTTTAATCAATAATGCAGGTATTTCGATAGATGCAAAAGATGAAGGAAATAGTATTTTTGACACTCACATAGAAACATTGAAAGAAACAATGGAAACCAATGTTTATGGAGTATTTCGAGTTACTAGAGCGTTAATTCCCTTGATGAGAGTTCAAAACTATGGACGAATTGTTAATGTTTCTTCTGGAATGGGACAATTAACCGACATGGAAGGTGGTTATCCTGGATATCGTCTTTCCAAAACTGCGTTAAATGCTCTCACGCGCATTTTAGCAAATGAATTGCAAACCAATAATATTTTAGTTAATTCCGTTTGTCCTGGGTGGGTAAAAACAGATATGGGAGGTTCAGCAGCACCCCGTACCCCAGAACAAGGAGTTGATACTATTGTCTGGTTAGCAACTCTTGCAAATGGAAGTCCTACAGGTAGCTTTTTCCGAGATCGTCAACCGATAGCTTGGTAATTGATAAGTATCTCAACTTTGAGAAATAGAATACCTAGATATCTGAAGAATATCAAAAATTAGCCTCTTAGACTTCTGATATTTCTGAAAATAACTCTTGATAGAGATTGGAAGTCTGAGATTCTATATTTTATAGGACTTACGCATTGACAAAACCTATCAAATATAGATTATGGATTTTATCTCTTGTAGGGTGCGTCAGACCCGATAATTGAGCATCTAACAGATTATCTCTATCTGACGCACCGCACTAATATGCTATATGACATAATACCAAGTTTTACCCGTATGCAGTATAATATAACTAAAGTTTTGATTCTGCAAAAACCATCTACCATCAAAGGATATTAGAAATTTGTGACGGAAAGTATTGATCATGACCGCTTGTTTAAAGAATTAATCTCAACTTTCTTTATCGAGTTCATAGACCTCTTTTTTCCCGAAGTTATCAATTATATTGACCCTGCTTCAGTTACTTTATTAGATAAGGAGATATTTACAGATATTACTGCTGGAGACAAGTATGAAGCCGATTTGATTGCTCAGGTTAAATTTAGAGAAGAACCTTCTTTTTTTCTAATTCATATTGAAGCAGAATCAACTTCACGTTCCAGATTTGATAAGCGGATGTTTCGCTATTTCGCTCGCTTACATGAAAAATTTGATTTACCCATTTATCCTATTGTCATCTTTTCCTATGATTCTCCTAAAAAAATAGCAAGCAGTAATTATCAAATCAATTTTCCTGACTTTGAAGTTTTAAAATTTAATTATCGAGTCATTCAACTCAATCAATTAAATTGGCGAGATTTCTTGAACCGTGATAATCCAGTAGCTTCTGCTTTAATGTCAAAGATGAATATAGTTCCGACCGATAGACCAAAAGTTAAAGCAGAATGTTTACGGTTATTAGTGACATTAAAATTAAATCCTGCTAAAATGCAATTAATCTCAGGTTTTATTGATACTTATCTGAAGCTTAATCAGTCGGAAGAACAGATATTTCAAACAAAATTAGGTTCATTTAAACAAGAAGAACAGGAGAAAGTTATGCAAATTGTTACAAGTTGGATGCAACAGGGAATTGAACAGGGGATTGATCAAGGTATTCAACGAGAAAAAGATTTAATTGTCCGTTTAATCAAACGTAAATTAGGTACAATTGATCCTAAATTAGAAGCAGATGTGAGAGGATTAGGAATTGAAAGTATTGAGGTTTTAGGAGAAGCTTTATTAGATTTTTCTACAGAGGAGGATTTGAGAAATTGGCTCAATAATTTTAACAATTAAGTAGTGAACAATTAAAATCAATTAGTTGAATTTTTCAATTTGGAGTTTTTTATTCTGTGCTGAGTTCACCTTTACCAACTATTAATGCTCTCAAACAACCTACCAGTGATGCTTGGGTAGAGCAAGCGATCGCAAATTTAGATATTATTTTACTGGATCACTCCCACTGTGAGCGCAAAGCGGCTGGTGTGGCGTTAAATTTTATGTTTCGTTACCCCTCTAATGCTAAAATGGTGAGGGAGTTAACAGCGATCGCACGGGAAGAACTAGAACACTTTGAACTAGTTAACCAATGGTTGGAACGTCGTAATATTCCCCTGGCTGCACTATCAGCACCTCCTTACGGTTCAAATTTAAAAGCACAAGTCAGAAAAAAAGAACCAGAGCAATTTTTAGATAATTTACTCGTCACGGGTTTAATTGAAGCACGCAGTCATGAACGGTTGGGATTATTAGCAGCAAACTGTCCAGAACCAGAATTAGCTAAATTTTATCGTGGTTTAATGGCATCAGAAGCGCGACATTTTGGAACATATTGGGTTTTAGCTGATACCTATTTTGACCGAGAAAAGGTCATGCAAAGATTGGATGAATTAGCGATAGTGGAAAGTGAAATATTATCAACTTTACATCCAGAACCGCGAATTCATAGTTAATGGATTTATCGCAAACATCGAATTGCTTCTAATAAACCTCTGGCTTTATTGAGAGTTTCTTCGTATTCTTTTTCTGGTTCAGAATCAGCTACTAAACCCGCACCAGCTTGGACGGTATAAAATATTGGCTAAAATTTATTACTGATCTATCTCAGAGTTTAACCATATTTCCAAATCCTTAACATCTGTAAAATCTAATAATGATTCTCCTAGTTTTTCCAGTTGTTCTATGTTCAAACTATTGAGATTTTGAATATAACTATCACTCAATTTTCCAAACCGCTTGGATAATATCTTTAATAGTAAGTTGATTGCTTCATCTTTTCTACCTTCCTGTCTACCTTCCTGTCTACCTTCTTGTTTACCTTCTTGCTTTGCTTCTTGATATACCCTTGTTTGCTTAATATCACTCACTAAAAACATTGCTTCTATCTCCTGACGGCTTAATTGTGAAAACTTTGACAATAAAACAGTCTCTAATAATTCTATAATACTTTGTTTTTTGCTGTCATCATCAATTTCTGTTTTGGTTCTTTCCATGAGGTTTTTCACTAATTCCGGTGCTTGTGCTTCTTTACTCACAATTAACTCAATTAACCCCATCCCAATTGAACCTGGTGGTAATTCATCTAAATAAATTCTTTTAATTCTGCCACTGTTAATAAATTCTTGTTGATAAGCAGTTAGTTTTCCTATATCTAAACTCCGTTTTGCAAATAACGCTATCGCTTGCCAATCTTGTACGGGTTTAAATTGATTGAGATAAATGTTTATTTCTGCTATTAATTCCCAGTAAAAGTCTGGTTTTGGTTGAAATTGCACTTCAACAAAATAGATGGGTTTTTCTACATTCTCTGTCATGAAAATCCCATCAAATCTAAATGCTTTTTCTTTTACTTCTACAGAGGTGAATTGATAATCTTTGGCGTTTTCTGTTGGTTCACCGAGAATTTCAAATAATAGGGTGTGGAAGGTGAGGAATATTTGGTAGAATATTGTGTCTGTGTGCATTATTTATTGTAGTTTTCCCTGATTTTTAACCAGCAACATTTATCTTAAACATCGAATTGCTTCTAATAATCCTCTCGCTTTATTTAATGTCTCTTCATATTCTTTTTCTGGTTCTGAGTCTGCTACTAAACCTGCACCTGCTTGAACAGTAACAATGTTATTATTTAACACCATTGTTCTAATAGCGATTCCTTCGGAGCGTTTCGCGATCGCACTATTCAATTATCCTTCAAAATCATCTCTATATTTTCACTGATTATCTGCGTTGTATTCACAAAGTAATTTTTACTAAAATTATCCCAAAAATTCTGAATTTTTTCTCTTATCTTTTTAATATCAGCATTCTTATAATCATCCTCCTCTAAAATTTGTATCTCATAAAGAGTAATGTAATCTTCATCTAGCTTTGTTTCTATGAAAAATTCTGAATAGTCTTGGTTTTGTAATAACTCAAATAGTTTCGGACGGATTTTTTTAGGGATTTCTTCACGGTTTTCTTTAAGGTCACTGTGTCCGATTTGCACTCTCATTTTAAGAGAACCAAGAAGATTTTCAAATTGAAAATAAATCAGTAATGGACTTCGTGATTCATTTTCCCAGTCTTTAGCTCCAAAATTTCTGTATTGCGGACTTTTCTTTTTGTTTGGCCAACAGTGTGTAAATATTTCCTTAGATTCAATAATAGGTGGATTTAGTAATTTCTGAATCTCTACATCTATTTCTGATTGTAAATATTGACTATGCTCATTAATTAAATTAATAGCTTGTCTATGTTCAAAATAAATTTTCTGACAGAGTTTTGCAATTTCTGAATCACTCACAATATGTCTCCTAATGAATGTAGAATAATGTGTCATAAATGTGTAAATATCTGGACTAAGTTTAGGTTTAGATTCATCACTTTTACAAATACTATCAATTATTTCTGATACTTGAGAATAGCTGTATATTATCCAATTGGCTTGAGATGGTGTACTTCCTTCGGGAGTTAAATAAATTAAAATTTTCCTATAATTTTTGTATTCAATATCACTATCAATAATGTTCTGATATCTTTCTAACTGGTTTGAATGTTCTCCCGAATCAATTTTATTTTCTATAGCACATATTAATTTATTACGCGGTGAATGGATAAGAATATCAATATTTTGCCACTCACGTTTAACTTTTGCATCTTTAAAATTATCTATATCCATATCAACAGGACTAATTTTTGCATAATTTGAATCTGTAGGGTTATCAGTTTCTAAAAGCACTTGCTTCAGAAATTGCTTGAGAAAAATATCCTTAAGTCCATGATTTTGAGATGGATCTAAAAGAAATGCTAAAAGATTTGAATGTATCTTTTCTAGTTTCATTACAGATACACCAATAGCTTTAAAAATATTGAACTCAGCTAGTTTTTCTTCTAGTTCTTTTAAATCTTTATCAACTCTAAAACTTTCTAGTAAATCTCGTTGTTTGTCTGAAATCAAATTTCACCCTGCACAAATGCTAAAATTTTACCTAAACAGAGATTTATATTATTTTACAAGAAATTCATGACATTAAATATACTTCTTTCATATTTTTATTAATTATACTCAAATAAAAACCACTTTCGGGATTATAACACCTGACAAGGATCTTCATCAGGTGGATGTAAACCAGCTTTTACCCAAAAACCTCGCGCACTGCGGATAGAATCATCTTCTGTATATCGCTCATCATTAGCATCAAGTCGCTTACAAGTAGCTCTACCCGTGGGAGTTGTTCCTAAAATAGTCTTACCGTCAGCACTCCAACTAAAATGATCTGACCATTTTTGTTGACGAGGATTAAATAAAGGAGTAATGGCTTGTGTTTCTGGGTCAATTCCTGCTAAAAAGTTATAGCGGCGTTCATTGCACCGACGACAAGCTAAAGCTAAATTATTAATATCATCAGCACCACCTAAAGATTTAGGTATTACATGATCTAGGGTAAATCGAGTTGTAGAAATGCGCTCAGGAGAATGACAATACTCACACAAATATTTTGCCCGGTTACGCACTAATTCCCTGGTACTATCATCAATAGTCATACTTGAGCTACTAACATCGCATTGATGTGAGTGAAAATTCTGTCTAACTCTCCAATAGCTTCCAGTTCTATGACTTCCTCTGGAGTCAGCAAGTCAGCTTTTTTCCTATCTAAAAGTTCTTCCATTCGGTTCTGGAGTTCATCAGTAAATTTAAATAAATTGAATTTATCTACTTTTTCAACTTTAATTTTACCCAGTAATGTTGAAGGTCTACTAATAGCTGATATCATAGTTTAGCTCCATGATTAATTTTAATGTAACCTTTTAGTAGCAAGTAATATTCATCGTAAACATCTAATTGCTTCTAATAAACCTCTGGCTTTATTGAGGGTTTCTTCGTATTCTTTTTCTGGTTCAGAATCAGCTACTAAACCCGCACCAGCTTGGACGGTAACAGTTTGATTCTTTAATACCATAGTTCTGATGGCGATCGCACTATTTAATTGTCCTTCAAAATCATAATAGCCATATACACCAGAATATACACCTCTGCGGGTTGGTTCTAATTCATTAATAATTTCCATAGCGCGGATTTTTGGCGCACCGCTAACTGTACCCGCTGGAAAAGAAGCTTTTAATAAATCCCATGCGGTTTTATTTTTGGCTAGTTTCCCTACCACATTACTGACAATGTGCATCACATGAGAATAGCGTTCAACTATCATTAATTCATCAACTTTCACAGTGCCATTTTCACATACTCTACCTAAATCATTGCGTCCTAAATCAACTAACATGATATGTTCTGCAACTTCTTTAGGGTCTTGGAGTAAATCGGCTGCAAAAGCATCATCTTCTTTACTTGTTTTCCCTCTGGGTCTAGTTCCTGCAATTGGTCGCACAGTGGCGATTATTCCCCCTTCTTCGTCTCGTTCTGCTTTGACCATAACTTCAGGACTAGAACCGATAATTTGCCAGTCTTGGAAGTTAAAATACGCCATGTAAGGTGAAGGGTTAATTTGGCGTAGGGAACGATATAAAGCAAAGGGATTTCCTGTATATTCTGTGGATAGACGTTGAGAAATTACAACTTGAAAAATATCACCTGCTTTGATATATTCCTTAGCTTTTTCAACGCTGGCACAAAAATCAGGACGGGTAAAATTGCTGGTATATTCTTCTATTCCCGCTTTGGGTTTATTTTGCGGTGATGTCCAAGGGAGTTGGGTATTTTGTGGTGATAGAGGTAAAGATAACTTACTCACCATTTCTTGGATGCGATCGCTCGCTTTTTGATATGCTGCCTCTAAATTATCAATGTTCCTTAAATCAGCATAGGCGATCGCCCAAATTTTGCGCTTCACCTGGTCAAAAATTAACAATTGGTCTACCTGCATCCATAATCCATCCGGGATATTACGCTCATCTTGAGGATGAATTGGTACACGCGGTTCAATCCAGTTAATCAATTCATAACCCCAAAACCCAAATAAACCGCCAATTCCTGAAGGTAACTGTGGTAATTTTACTGGGTGATAAGGTGCTAAACAGTCAGCTAAAACTGTAAAAGGATCTCCTGTGAAAACTTCCTGTGAACCATCACGGTGTGTTTGAGTAGTTTTATCTCCCCTCGCTTCTAAAATCCACAGCGGATCACAACCTAGTAAACTATAACGTCCTACCTTTTCTCCACCTTCCACTGACTCCAGCAAAAAGCTATAAGGTTGACCTGCACACACCTTGTACCAAGCAGAAACAGGGGTATCTAAATCAGCAACCCATTCTTGATAGACAGGGACGAAATTACCTTGTTTAGCCAGTTCTGTAAATTGCTGGAAATCGGGGAAAATCATAAATAAGGAGTTCAGAATACAGGAGTTCAGGAGTTCAGAATGCAGGTATTGAGAATACAGAAATTTAGAATACAGGAATTAAGAATACAGCATTTATAGACGTGAGTAATGGGTAATTAGCAAAGGTTTTTTCAATTACCCTTCGGGTTCGTCAGTCGCTTATGGGGGAAACCACGCCAGTTCGCACAACGGGGGGAACCCCCGCAAGCGACTGGCTTCCCAAGACCGCGCTGACTCACCAATTACCCATTACCAATTACCTAATCACTATGCATCGTGAGTAGCTTTTCCACTGAATTTGAGTTGTGCAGGACTGGGGTTTTGTCCAATTCTGCGGGGTACGTGGCGGACTTTATCACGACCAGCATTTACCTTCTCAGGGAACACTCCATCAGCAGGATGGATGAAAGAGGTTTCGCCGCTGGGGAGAATCCGGTAAATTTTATAGTCAGTGATTTTGAATTTGCGGAGTTGAGCGCCTAAAGCGATACCATACTCCTTGCGAGCCAAGTAAAGTAAGTTTTCGCCCTTTAGCATTGTAGCAGCGCCACCGGTGGGCATTTCAAACACTTGCTCTTTGGGGCTAGTCCAAGTGATAGCATACTTTTCTTCTACTTCTGCTTTTTTGAGTAGACCGCCAGTGCTACCACCAAATAGGGGGGTTTGTCCAGTAAGAGTTGCCATAGTTAAGGTTCTCTCTCAACGTTTTTAGGGCATACTAACACCGTAACCTACCTTATATTGCGATCGCGTTATAGACTGTAACAGTTTTTAGTGATCTCGTCATATTACAGCAGAATTCAGGAGTCAGGAGTCAGAAGAAGCAGGGGTGCGGGGTGCAGGGGAGAAATAAATTCAAAATTCAAAAGCTCTTGCCTTCTTTCTGTCACCTGTCACCTGTCACCTGCTTCAGCACTAACAAAGCCTGAAGTGCAGCTTGAACAATGCCATCATACTGGGGTAGAGATAGATCAACCTTTTTAGCATCTTCTCGATTTATACCTAACAGACCGAGTTTATTTTCTGGTTGCATCACTAAAACTTTACCTTCAGTATTTTTGATTCTTAACTCTGAACCAACACCATTTTGATAAATTCCACAGGTGTATTGACGCTGGTTATATTCAAAAGCAGTCCGTTTAGATAAAGCAGGTGTAATAAATAATTGTTCCACCTGTTCAGGAAGTCTGACTCCGATTAATTCCATTTCTATGGAGACGTTACCACCAAAGTTATTTTCTCTGAGTTTATAAGCGATATCAACTCTTGGTGGTAGGGGGAAATAATCACGCCAACGCCAGGCGATCGCTTTGATTTTATACTGTTGATTGTCGATAGTCTGCGCTAAAGTCAATTTAATGTGACCTTTACCGACGATTTGCTGTTCAACCACTTGTGCGTTAGCTGTCCAAAACACCGGGTCAGGATTGTCGATACCGCAAGGATGGAGAACATTTAATTGTTGATATAATTCCTGATTAATTTGGTTGAGATTTGCTTGAGCATCAATTTTCAGCAGTGGTTTGAGGTGTTGGGGTTGTAAACACTGATTTGCAAACTCAGATAAACGCGATCGCAACGCCAGTAAATTATCCGCTGGTAAAGAAAAACCGCCCGCTGCTTTATGTCCTCCGTATTTTCCAAGTAATTCATGAGCAGATTCTAAAGCCTCAAAAACATTAAATTCAGGTATTCCTCTGGCAGAACCACGAATAAGAGTTTCATTTTCATAAGTACCAATAAATACAGGAACACCGTAACGTTCCACCAAACGAGAAGCGACAATACCAATTACACCATGATGCCAATTATCTTTGACAACAACTAAAACGCGGTCTTTTTGTAAACAGTTTACATATAAATCTTCAACCAGTGCGATCGCTTCTTGTTCGATTTGTTCACACATTTGCTGACGTTGGATATTGATTTGTTCACACTGCATTGCTCTTTCTAGAGCCAATCCCATATCATCAGTAGTCAGCAATTCTATCACAGTCTGCGGGTTGCCAATTCTCCCAATCGCATTAATTCTTGGACCCAAGCGAAAACCAATATCTTCCGGCTTTAAAGATTTAGAATTTTTGTTTCCCTCTGCTCCCCTATTCCCCTGCTCCCCTGCTTCTGTTGCTTGCACTCCAGCAACTTGAATTAAAGCTTGTACTCCAGGTAAAGTAGATTTAGGTAAATGCTTTAATCCGCGTTTTACCCAACGACGATTTACACCAATTAAAGGAGCTAAATCTGCAATTGTTCCCAATGTAAACAAAGCTAACATTGGTTGAACTAAACCTTTAATTTCCCCCAATTGTTGAGCTAAACAGACTGCTAAAATATAAGCCACACCCACACCAGCTACACCCCGATAAGGTGAAGACTCAGCTATTAATTTCGGGTTCAGAATTGCATTAGCTGGTGGTAATTTTTGGGGAATGTCGTGATGGTCGGTGATAATTACTTTAAGACCGAGTTCTCTAGCTCTAGCGATTGGTTCAAAAGCAGAGATACCATTATCTACAGTCAGAATTAATCCTACCCCTTCACCGTGGAATTCTTCAACAATGCGTTTATTAATTCCATAACCTTCATGCATCCGGCTAGGAATAGCATAATCTACATTAGCACCCAAAGCGCGGAGACTCCGCAATAGTAACGCGGTGCTAGTCATACCATCTGCATCATAATCTCCACAGATAGCAATTTTCTCTTGATGAGCGATCGCATCTGCCAATAACTCTACACTAATAGCTAAATCTGGAAATTCTTCCAAAGGAGAAGGTAAACTTACAGTCTCTGGATTTATAAATCTTTCTGCTGCTTCTGGTGTATCCATACCCCGATTAATCAACAACTGGCTGATAATTGGAGAAAAATTGGTTAAACTTGTCAGTTTTTGAGCTAATTCAGGATTATCTGGTGCAATTTGCCAGCGTTGATTAGGTAAGCGTTTGGCAGTTTGGTCATTAGTCATTCGCGATTTTCTCCCCTGTTCCCTGTTCCCTGTTCCCTGTTCCCTGCTAGGCTTAAGATTAAGTTGACAGCACCGATTTCGGAATAGCAAAGTTTTCATCACACATTAAATCATGAAGATTTATCAATCTCATGCTTGGCCATCAACAGTTGAAGAAGCCATAACTATTCAAGAAACCCTGCGTAATCTAGTTATTACCACAGATCAACTCAACACACCCATTCAGCACGTTGCAGGTGTGGATCTAGGTTTTCTCGAAGATGGTAAAATGAGCCGTGCAGCAGTAGCCGTGCTGAGTTTTCCTGATTTGCAAATAGTGGAAACCAGCCTAGCATATCGTCCTACATCATTTCCTTATATACCTGGATTTCTTTCATTTCGAGAAATACCCGCAATTCTTGATGCTTTAGAAAAGATTAAAACTATACCTGATATAATATTGTGTGATGGTCAGGGAATTGCTCACCCACGCCGATTAGGCATAGCTTGTCATTTAGGAGTATTGATAAATATACCCACAATAGGTGTAGCTAAATCCTTACTAATTGGCAAGCATGAAGAATTACCAGAAGCTAAAGGTAGTTGGCAACCATTAATACATAAAAAGGAAACCGTAGGCGCAGTTTTACGAACTCGTACCGGAGTTAAACCTTTATATATATCGAGCGGCCATCGTATCAGCTTACCAACAGCAATCGACTATGTATTACGCTGTACTCCTAAATATCGGTTGCCAGAAACTACCCGCGTTGCTGATAAATTAGCATCTGACAGATAAAGCATTGATTTGGTAGATAATTTGGCAGATAAGATTTTTTTAAATTTAATGTCAAAACTTGTTAAATATTAACCAATCATGTTAGAAATTCCACGGGAAGGAGTTGAATTAATTATAAATATTAAAGTTATCTAAAAACAATGAACTCACTAACTTTACAGTGGCAGGAAGCAGGCCAAAATAAAACTCAACAAATTTATGAACAACAAAATAGCAGAAATCCCGGTACTTGCCGCATTGGACGCGACCCCGTGCGTTGTGATATTGTTTTAAGTCACCCAACAGTATCAGGATTACACATAGAAATATTTTTTCATTCCCAACAGCAACGTTTTTATATTAGAAATTTACGTGAACCAAACCCTCCTCTAGTAGATAATAAACCACTAGTCAAAGGAGAAATGTCTTTAAGTGAAGGAAGCATTATTTATCTAGGACAGCAACCAGTTCAAGTTATCGCTATTTCAATTAACAGCTTTCCTGCCACAATGATAGTTCCACCTTCAGCAAAACCGGGACATCACAACCACCAGAAACCATCAGTTCCAACACAACCAAATCTTGTTTATGGTTTAGATTGTCCCAAATGTCATAAAATTTCCCCACCTGAAAACCTGCAAATAGGATGTCCTTGGTGTGGTACATCTTTAGCAGCAGCTTTCAGCGTTTTAGTAGCACCAAAAAGTTAGATGACAGGTGATAGGTGACAGGTGATAGGAAGATGAGGAGAATAATTAATAATTAATAATTAATATCTAATGACTAATTTACAAATTCAATTAAGTTGGGAAGATCCAGCAACCGGAGAAAGACGAGAACCTAAGTTAAATGTCCCTATTGCTTTTGGTCGAGAATTTGCCAAATTACCAGCAGAAATTAGGGGTCAGCGTGTTTCGCGAATGCTGTTAAATAGTAGTGAAGTGTCTCGCTATCATGTCCTGATTGATTGGGAACAAGATTGGGAACAAAATCATTTTGTGGTCATTGACCAAAACAGTGTTAATGGTGTGTTAGTCAATGGTCAACGCCAAACACGCTGTCAGTTAGCTAATGGGGATACTTTACAAATTGGACCTTACCTGATAACTGTGCAGTTTGGTATCAACACTGTCATTCCTATTCCTAATAATCCTTCAACAATTCAATTTAATCCTAATACTAATCTTCCCGATCCTAGTTTATCTCCAGTCCGTCCTGTTACACCTTCAGGAAGCAATTTTCCACCACCAGAATTTCAGAATAGCAAAGTTGATTTACAGGCTATTCATGCTACGGGTTTATCTGTTGATGAATGTGATTATCTAGCAGTTGGGGCAGGTTTAGGTAGTTTTATATGGGTTGATTTATTAAGAATTAGTGGTGTTAAGGCTGAAAAAATTATTGCTGTGGGATTAGAAGCAGAACCTTATGCCCGTTATAAGCGTTTGTGTCTAAATTCGCAAATTCCTTTACAAGAAAGATTGCGTTCTAATTCTGATTCTTGTCCCGATAATATTTGGGGTTGGCCTAGTTATGCTTTAAGAGAATCATGGCATGATTTAACCAAGGGTAAAATAAATTCAGCATTTAAATATTTATGGCAAGTTTTTAATGAACCAACTTTTGCAGAAACTTATACTCCTCGTGCTGGAAATGTTTTTGATTCTATAGATAGAGAAACTAAGCGTATTAGTTGGAATCAAATATATCGTTATGGACGAGTTAGATCAATTCGTAAAACTGAAGATGGTAGATATTGCGTTGCTTATTCTCGCAGTCCGGGAAATTATGCTTTTTTAGTTTGTCGTTATTTACATTTAGCTACGGGATATCCTGCTATTCAGTTTCTACCAGATTTACAAGCTTATCGGGAAAAGTATCAGGATTTTAAGTCCGTGGTCAATGCTTATGAAGACCATAATCATGTATATGAACATTTAGAAAAGCACGGTGGAACTGTTTTAATTCGTGGACGGGGTATTGTGGCTTCGCGGATTTTACAACGGATTTATGAGGCTAGAAAGCAAAATCGCAATATTACAGTTTTACATTTAATGCGATCGCCCAAACCCCAAGGTAACAAATTTCAAAAATCCCAACGCACTGTTAAAAATCACTACGAATTTCAACCTTTTAACTGGCCTAAAGCCTGTTGGGGTGGTGAACTACGAGTGATGCTAGAAAAAGCCACACCAGAGGAACGTCAACGTTTATTAGGTGACTGGGGAGGAACTACTACAGCAGACCGTGGAGACTGGCAAAAAATCACCGCACAAGGTTTACAAGAAGGCTGGTATCAAATCGCTTTTGGTCAAGTTGTCAGCGTAGAACAAGATGGCAAAAACCATACTGTTACCCATATCCAAGAAAAAGGTTTTGGGGAAATGAAACTAACTGCTGATTTTATTATTGATGCTACCGGACTTGATGCTAAAGTCAATGCTAATCCTTTGTTAGAAGATTTGGTAACACATTACAATTTGCCTTTGAACTATTTAGGAAGATTAGTAGTAGCAAACAATTTTGAATTAGTAGAAATGCGAAATACTAAAGGTCAAATGTATGCTGCTGGTGCAATAACTTTAGGCGGACCTTATGCCGCAGTTGATAGTTTTTTAGGTTTACAATATGCGACTTTAGTAGCTGTTGATGGATTATATACTGCCCGTGCGCCCGGAGTCGGACGTTTGAATACTTTTAGTTCTTTAAATCAGTGGATAAAGTGGAGTTTAAATCAATCACCTTAGCAGGGTGTCGAGAGAAAACAACTACTGATTTACAGCCACTGTCCACCTCGAAATCGCCACCGAGGAAATATAATTCTCATTAAACTTTGAGAAGCAATAAAAACAGCCAACCAAACTACAGAATAATGCAGGAAAAATAATCCTGGTGATAATTGTTCTTTGGGCATAGGTAAAGGTAAAAAACCAAATATTTTTACGCCACAAAAAACAAATACCATTTCCCAAATACCTGCAAAAAGTTGATAAGCTGCTGGCCAGTCTCTATCCCAACGTGATTTTTGCAGATAGTTATAAACGACATCCCAACCTAAACCAAAGATGGCAATATATAAAATTATCCAAAAATAAACTGGGTTAGAAATGTTGCCGATTAAACCAATAGCAAAGGGTATGGATACGAAAAATCCAACTGTTAAAAGTAGTAATAATCGAGTTTGCCAACGACCAAATAATGTGGGAGTCATAAACAATTAAAAATTAAAAATTAAAAATTAAAAATTAAAAATTGGTAACAGGCAATTAGTAAATAATTATTCTCTATTCCCTCTTAACTGTCACCTATCACCTGTCACTTATTCCCTATTTCAAAGTTGGTAATCTAACTGACAATGGTATTTAGATAATTCTGGCCAGTTGAGGACGGCTTCTAGCAGGTCTTGATAACCAAGCGTATTGGGATGAAGTCCATCTGCTGTGATGCGTTGACTTCTCCAGGTTGGACTATGTTGCATCCATTGGTCAAATATATCTAAATAAGGTATTTGCCGTTGTGTACAAGCTAGGCGTGCTGCTTCTTTGTAACGGTATTGATCCTCATGATTGTAGTATAAACAATCAAGGAAGGGCATTTTAGCTTCATCTACGGGAACCATACCCACAAAGAGAACGGGACAGAGTTGTTGTGCTTGATCTAATAATGCAGCGATTTCCGTTTCAAATTGGGGAAAATCTGTGTAATTTTTGCCGTTGGGACGACCTAAGCGTGGTGAGTCGTTAACGCCCACAGAGAGGATAATCAGGTCAGGAACTCGGTTGCGTATTTCTCCCCGATGTCGAAATTCAATTTCTAGCCTTTGGGAAACTTGTTGTGTGCGATCGCCCCTTACACCTAAATTATAAAGTACATGACCAACGCTATCTGGCAACATCCACCACCGTCGCAGTTGTTCCACCCAACCACCTTTTTCTGGATCACCGTATCCATACACTAAGCTATCTCCCAAGGCTACAATCTTTAAAGGCTGGCATAGTTTTGGCGCTACAGACAGCATTGAGGAGGAAGGCTTCAAGGTTTGCATCTTAAACAACAGTGTAGATGATATTTTTACAAGATTATACACATTTTTATACTATTGTATGGTATCTTTTTTATCTTTTCTTGTTTAATTCTTGAAAATAGTGGTGTATGGGGTAGAGAAACCCCGTAAATAAATAGATCGATATATCACTTGCTTTAATACCAAAAATAAAGATATTATTAAAAATGCCTAAAATATAAAATTATCATCCCCATCCGATAATTTTACCGTTAATTTAGGGATGAAAATTATGTGTGGTTTAACAAGATTCATATCTCTCAATACTGAACATAACAAAAAAACTGGCTTAAAGAATTTACCGCAAATTTATTTGGGCAATCATTCTTTGATGGTAAAATCTCCCAGATTTATCCGTGGAGTTCATCCAAAATCCTGTTAGCAGACGACATAGCCTGTTCTAGAAAAAATTGTCAAACCAGGCACTAATTTTATGTATCTACGTCAACAAATTTAAATTTATTCATCATCTGGGAGTTTCCTCAGAGCAAAGTGCAATTTGCCGCATTGAATGAATAACTACCAAATCATTTTTAATGTGTTTAAACAAGATGAATAGTAGACTTCGTGACAACGTTATGCGGCTGCATCAATTCTTACAAAATACATCCTTCCCAGGGAAGAAATTAAATTTATTGTCTTTAGGTTGGCAACGTGAGCAAACAATGAATTGGCATCATAAATTACTTAAAAATCTGTTTCCGCTTTTGTTTTTAATTTCCTTTGTCGCAGTTTTGTTGACAAATAGTTTAACTCCTGTTAATGCTCAAATAGCTCGCCAAGAAATTCGTGGTGTGTGGATAACTAATAATGATCTTAATATCCTCAAAGATCGTACCAAAGTTAAAGATGCTGTCACTCAATTAAGAAAGCTCAACTTCAATACTATCTATCCCGTAGTTTGGAATTCTGGCTATGTAATGTATCCTAGCAACGTAGCTAAACGTTTAGATATTCAACCATTTGTTTTTCGCGGTTCAGATGGACATGATATTCTCGCAGATTTAATTAATCAAGCCCATCGTCAAAATTTACTTGTTGTGCCTTGGTTTGAATTTGGTTTTATGGCACCTCCAACTTCAGAACTAGCATTAAATAAACCAGAATGGTTAACACAAAAACGAAATGGTAGCTCAACTTCTATTAGTGCTGCTGGTGAAGTTTCATGGTTAAATCCTTTCCATCCCCAAGTACAACAGTTTATCACTGATTTGTTGGTAGAACTGGCCAGCAATTATGATATTGATGGAATTCAGTTTGATGATCATACAAGTTTGCCCCATGAATTTGGCTACGATAAATACACAGTTGCCTTATATCGTCAAGAAACTAAAAAGAATCCACCAGCAGATCCGCAAGATCCAGAATGGGTAAGTTGGAGAGCAAATAAAATCACAGATTTTATGGTCAGATTGAATGCAAGAATAAAACAAATTAAACCAAAAGCCATTTTCTCCGTTTCACCCAATTACTACGATTTTGCTTACAAATTTCAATTACAAGATTGGCTACAATGGGTGCGAGCCAACATAGTAGATGAACTAGTTGTGCAAGTTTATCGAGATAATTTGGAAAGCTTTACTGCTAAACTTTCTCGTCCAGAAATGCAAGAAGTACAACAAATAATTCCGACTGGAGTAGGAATTATGGCAGGATTAAGAACTAAGCCTGTACCCATAAAACAAATAAAATCGCAAGTCCGAGCAGCACAACAGCGAGGATTAGGTGTAGTTTTCTTCTACTATGAAAGTCTTTGGAATAATGCACCAGAACCATTAAGTGAGCGTTTCTCTGGATTTCAAAGTCTGTTTCCATATCCTGCATTGCGATTAGCCGCAGAATAAAATAGGACTTACGCAAGATTTGATTAAAGACTTTATTCTTGCGTAGAGGTAACAATACTGCTCGGTTAAGGATTTTCGTAGGTTGGGTTGAACAAAGTGAAACCCAACAAACCCTTATAAATGTTGGGTTATGCCTTCGGCACACTGCGTGAACGTTCCTCAACCCAACCTACATAATTTCATTGTTTTGAGCTTAACCGACAAGTATTGGTAGAGGTAATTCATGAATTACCTCTACTTTCGTTCTGTTTGCGTAAGTAATGTAAAAGATTCATTGCTAATTAGTAAGAATTAAGAATTCAGTAGTCATAAGGTTTGATAAATCGGTATATTATCAACATCCCCCACTTTTTAATAAGTAGGGGATATGAATTATTTAACTTACCAAATCAGGAAATACTTCTTGCACCGCTGGATGTACTAAACGATGATTTTGAACATTCAAACCTTTAGCTAATGCGGGGTTAACATCTAAAGCTTTAATTCCCAAATTTGCCAACTGCACAACATAAGGCAATGTACTATTATTTAATGCTTGAGTTGATGTCCAAGGTACAGCACCGGGCATATTAGGAACGCCATAATGTACTACTCCTTCATCAATATAGACTGGATTGGTGTGAGATGTGGGGTGTAATGTTTCTACACAACCACCTTGATCAACTGCTACATCTACAAGCACTGAACCAGGACGCATTTGTTTAACTAATTGACGAGATACTAAGATTGGTGCTTTCCGTCCCGGTATTAACACTGCACCGATGAGTAAATCGGCTTCTTTAACGGCGGTTTCAATGTGGGCAGAATTGCTGTACAGTAATTCTACTCTTGATCCAAACAGAGTTTCTAAATAGGAGAGACGTTCAACATTTACATCTAAAATTTGCACCGTTGCACCCATACCCACAGCAATTTTAGCGGCTTCTGTACCTACCACACCACCACCTAAAATCACAACCTTACCGGGTTTAACTCCGGGTACTCCACCTAAAAGTACACCCCTACCTCCCTGTTGACGTTCTAGGAATCTGGCTCCAAACTGCACTGCTAACCGACCTGCAATAATGCTCATGGGTGTGAGCAAAGGTAGTCTGTTTGCTCCTGCCTGTTCTACGGTTTCGTAGGCGATCGCATTCGTGCCACTATCAATTAATTGTTCTGTCAATTTGCGATCGGCAGCTAAATGCAAATAAGTAAATAATAACTGTCCTTTTTGCAAAAATTTATACTCGCTTACTAAAGGCTCTTTTACCTTGACAACCATCTCCTGATTCCATATAGATTCAGGTTTATCAACTATTTTTGCGCCCGCCTGACGGTATTCTTCATCCGTAAATCCCGCAGCATCTCCTGCTTTTCTTTCTACAGAAACTTCATGGCCAATTTCTGTTAATACCCGCACACTAGAAGGACTCAAACCAACGCGAAATTCTTGATCTTTAGTTTCTTTAGGAACGCCTATTTGCATTTATTTATAGCCTCTAATAATTTTTGATTGACTCTAGATTGCCAGTATTTATCTCATCACGTCCGTATTCATTAATTCAAAATGAAGAAAATCAAGATTTGAGGTTTAGGGTCTTGCCTGTTGCCTTTTTTCTCCAATTACCAATTACCATTCACTTGACTAATCTCCCAGTCTTCTTACAATAGATAAAGAATAATTAAAAATTGTAAACCAAGGGTTTGCATTGCTCTCTCCCAGAGGCTGCTATTAGACTGTTTAAGCCTAACCCCTGTAATGAGTTGAAAAATCTCCGTAAATATTCTTTTGCCGTTCAGAAGAGAGGAATAGTTGATCATGACACAACAACAACCCACCGTAACCCCCAAATTAGAAGAACCCAAGTTTGGTTTTAATGAATATGCCGAACGTTTGAATGGTAGAGCCGCTATGATTGGCTTTATCTTGATGGTAGTGATAGAATATGCCACCAATCAAGGTGTACTTGCATGGCTGGGTTTGAAGTAGTTCCATCTGCAAGCTGGTTTTCAGTTGTAAGCTAGTAGATAGAAGAGTTGAAACCAGTTGGCTACTCCAGCTGGTTTCACCATTATTCAGTAAATAACGTCAGTTGCTAGTTAGGGAAACTGTCAGAAATGGCTTACTCTCTAAGATTAAAGAATGAACAGGATGAAAAATGGGATTTTATCTAGATGACTAGCAACTTGAGTTATTAGATATATTGCAGATTGTCTATGTTATTCTAGGCAGGAAATTACCACATACCAGAGGGTGAATTACCATATCTCTGCTTTTACTCCGAACAATTATAATCTTGTATACCTTGATAGACCCAGACCGAAAAGGTATATTACGGTTGCAGTGATTAAGTAAATTTATACAAAAAGTTAACGGGAACTAAGTAAGCTGTGATGAACGCTGTATTACCTCGTTTTTTGAAGTCAGCCTACCGGAAAGAACCTATCATCAGTGCATTGGTGACAATAGGTGTGGTAGACGCGCTAATTGGTGGTTTAGATGATAGCTGGTCGTTATTTACTTTTGGTTTGGGAACGGCAGGAATAGCACTGTGCTTGAAGGTATGGAAGATGCAGCAGCAACCCTCTTTACCTGAAGAACCTGTAGTCCAACATTATTTACCTGCTCAGTCTTCTAGTCCTCCTTTACCAACAATGACGGTATCCAAAAAAAGACCACGCCAGTAATAACCCTAAATTTTTGGTGTTGTTTTCAGAAGTGAGGAAAAACTGTGAAGAGTGAGGGAAAAAGGGTAAGTAATAATATTATTCGCTCTTGTCTGAGGTTGGCATTTCTACCAGCTGTAGCTTTGTTTGTCTCTATTGGACAAGAGTTTTATACTCACCCTGCTCATGCTGTTATTGAAATCAACACTAATTCTCTAAACACGAAAAGTTTTGTCAATCCTCGACTAATTCACACTTTACGAGGACATACTTCAACTGTTAAATCTCTTAATTTCAGTCCCAATAGCAAACTTTTGGTCAGTGGTGGGTCTGAAAATGAAGGAATGATTCGCTTCTGGAATCCGCAAACTGGCAGAAAGCTGGGTACGATTAACAGAGCGCATCAAGCATCTGTAGACTCTGTTTTGATTTCTCCAGATGGTAAAACCCTCACAAGTTGCGGTAGTGACTACAAAATTAACCTTTGGAATCTCAAAACGTTGGAGTTTAGTCGCTCCTTTGTGGGACATAATAGTTCAGTCTTGTCTTTAGCTGTTTCCTCTGATAGTAAAGTTCTGATCAGTGGTGGTTTAGACGGGATTCGTTTGTGGGATTTAAAACAACAGCGGCCTTTAGCTACATTGGTACGCTTTGATAATCTCATTTATACCTTGGCGATGAGTTCTGATGGTCAGACTTTAGCTAGTGGTGATAATAAAGGCGTGGTGAAACTTTGGAATTTGCAGACTGGTAAGTTAATCCGCCAGTTAAACGCACATTCTCAAGTTGTTACTGGTTTGGCTTTTACACCTGATGGCGCAACTTTGGTTAGCTCAAGCCGAGATAAAACTCTTAAAATTTGGAATGTTAGCAATGGAGAAGCGGTCAGAACCCTGACAGGACATCAAGATTGGGTGAATGCGATCGCTATCAATGTGGATGGAAAAACCCTTGCTAGTGCTGGTAAAGATGGAATTAAATTGTGGGATTTGACTACAGGAGAGTTAAAAAACACACTGTCTGGTCATAGGGATTGGGTGAGTGCGATCGCTTTTAGTCCAGATGGAAAAATGCTGGCTAGTGGTGGTTTTGATCAAAAAATTAATATTTGGCAGGCACAGTAAAAAATGATTCCAGGTTAGAATTAATAACCTGAGCTATCACGTTTTGTCAAGTATCATTTGGATGGCTTTAGATTTTAAAATTTATATCAAAATTTCTATTGAAATACTTAATAGCATTTAGTATCGTGTTTTTATGATGTTAGAATTTTAAGTAATTGTGAACCCTTGATAAAATTTTTATAAACTCAAGTGAAAATTAAAAGTTTTAACACTGCCTTCCTCAGTATTTATATTGATAGATGCGATTTTGGAAGAGGAGTTTTCGCTGCTCGGAATATCAGTAAAGGTGAAGTTATTCTCACTTTCACAGGTAAAGTCATTTCCTTGACAGAAGTATTAACCAAAGCAGAAAAAGAAGCCGCCAATCCTTTGCAAATCGACATTAATACATATATTGACATAGAAGAACCAGGAGTTATTGTCAATCATCATTGCCATCCTAATGCTGGGATTGTCAATACAAAAACATTAATTGCATTGACTGATATTTCTAAAGGTGAAGAAATTTTCTATGATTACTCTACTACTATGAGTGAGAACTTATGGACAATGGTATGTGGATGTTCGGCTAGTAATTGTAGAAAAATTATTAAGGATTTTCATTACCTACCAGATAGCCTCAAAGAACAATATTTAGAACTAGGTATTGTGCAGAATTTTATTGTCCGTGAACACAATTTAAATAGGGAAGTTAGCTTGTCATAAAAACAGTTGAGCCTTGATAGGTGAGAGTTAATAGAGAATATAGGAATTATATTTAGATAAAGTTTTTTAGTTAGAAGTAGGGATTTAGCAATGCTAAATCACCAATTTCTTTCAATAAAAATTTCAGCAGAAAAGAAGACGATTTAAGAAAATGCTGACAGCAAAACTAGAGATGTAATAGCTAAGAGAATTCCCACAATTTCGTAAGGATTTAGGGATTCCTGAAAGAAAGTTACACCTACCAATGCTAATAATACAACAGTAGAAACTGAATAAATAACACCAATTGTTGCTAACTTTAGGTGTTTCATGGTATAAACCCAACCAAAAGCTGTAGAAGCTAAAATCACTACACCAAAAAGAAACCAACGGGTTTGCAACGAGCTTTCATTGTTGCTGGCAATTTTAAGAAAGTAGTCACCAAGTACACCAAGTGAACTTAATGCGACTGCAATCAATATTGCTATATAGGCTTGATTCATAATCAGAATTGTAGTTAAAGGTAGTGGTATATTTTATATATACGCAATTCTATTTTAACTTCAATTGCACATTTCTACAGCCAGCTTTTTTGCCTACTCCATCAGCAGCATATCCTCTGACAGCAAGAAAACCCATAAAAAAACCCCCTGGGTGGGGGACTGTTAGTTATTCGAGTGGAGTGAACAACCAAGTAATAAATACTCAAAGTAGATATAGTAATCCGAACAAAATGATCCAAATTACGTCTACGAAATGCCAGTACAGTTCAGCGGCTTCAATACCGAAATGCTTTTCGTTGCTGTAATGACCGGGAGTACGCGATCGCCACAACACCGCCAAAATCGCCAAAACGCCAACAGTAACGTGCAAACCGTGAAACCCGGTTAAAACGTAAAATGTGCTAGCGAACAAATTGGTAGTTAAGCCAAACTCCAGATGTGTATATTCATAAACCTGACCCACCAAGAAAATTGCACCCATAGCCGCAGTAATAGCTAACCAAGTACGCATTCCCTTTTCATCATTCTTTTTGATAGCAGTATCAGCATTGTGCATGACAAAGCTACTGGCAATCAGGTTAACCGTATTCACACCAGGTAACAACAGTTCTAACTCCGGTGTTCCAGCGGGAGGCCAAACAGGTAAGGTAGAACGGAAAGCTAAATAAGCGCCGAACATACCCAGGAAAATCATTCCTTCCGCAATCAGAAAGACAACCAAACCAAACAAACGATGGTCTGGATGTGCTTCGTGATGGTCAACTGTTGCAGCGTGGTGATGATTCTCTTCTATTTTCGCTGGGTCAATTATTTGACTTTGCATGAATTTTTAAATTGGTAATTGGTAATTGGAGGCAGAGGAGCAGAGGGGCAGGGGAGCAGAGGAGCAGAGGAGCAGAGGAGCAGAGGGGCAGGGGAGCAGAGGAGCAGAGGGGCAGAGGGGCAGAGGGGCAGGGGGGCAGGGGAGCAGAGGAGCAGAGGGGCAGAGGGGCAGGGGGGCAGGGGAGAATAATGTATTGATCATCTATTCCCTATTCCCTATTACCTGTCACCTGTCACCTGTCACCTCATTTACACATTGGACTCAATTGTGGGATAGGGTTCGTCTGGTTGGAGACTTAATACTTTATTAACATCAACAATTTTTTCACCTACGCCGTAGTCGTAGGGGCCTGTGGTTAAAACAGGGAGTTTTTCAAAATTCTCAATGGCTGGTGGTGAAGTAGTCATCCATTCTAGGGTGAGACCGCGCCAAGGATTATTAGCTGCTTTAGGGCCGTACAACCAACTCCATACGGCATTGATAATAAAGGGTAATGTGGAAATAGCCAGAATATAAGACCCGTAGGTACAGATTTCATTCAGAGAAGTAAATTTGGGGTCATATTGGGCAATACGGCGATTCATACCCATCATTCCCAGCTTGTGCATGGGTAAAAAAGTCATATTCAGACCAACAATGGTCAAAACTGCGTGAACCTTACCCCAAAATTCGTTCATCATTCGTCCCGTCATTTTTGGGAACCAATGATAAATGGCTGCGAAAATGCCGAGTACACTACCGCCAAAAAGAACGTAGTGTAGGTGCGCGACGACAAAATAGGTATCGTGAACGTGAATATCAAAAGGTACTGATGCCAACATCACACCACTGATACCGCCAATCACAAAGGTTCCCAAAAAACCCATGGCAAAAATCATGGGACTGTTGAGGCTGATTTTGCCGCCCCAGATAGTTGCTAACCAGCCGAAAATTTTGATGCCGGTAGGAACAGCGATGATCATTGTTGTGATCATGAAAAACATCCGTAACCAACCGGGGATACCGCTGGTAAACATATGGTGCGCCCAGACGATTAACCCTAAAAAGCTGATAGCGAGGGAAGAATAGGCGATCGCTTTATAACCAAAAATGGGCTTACGGGCATGAACTGGCAGAATTTCCGAAATCGCCCCAAAGAAAGGCAAAATCATGATGTAAACCGCTGGATGGGAGTAAAACCAAAACATATGTTGGTAAACCACCGGATCACCACCACCAGTCGGATTAAAAAATGTTGTCCCTGCGAGTAAGTCAAAAGCCAGCAAAATCAGCGCCCCAGCCAGAACTGGTGTAGACAGCAGCACTAAAGCCGAAGTTGCCAACATCGCCCAACAGAACAAGGGCATTTGATGGACTCCCATACTGGGGACACGCATTTTCAGGATGGTGACGAGAAAATTAATCGCCCCCAAAATCGAAGAAGTTCCCAACAGCAGGACACTTGTAATCCAAATTGCTTCACCTACTTGACCTGTTACCAAGCTCAAAGGAGGGTAAGAAGTCCAACCTGCATCCGGTGCATCACCCACAGCCAAACTTAGGGTCAGTAACACACCCGCAGGGGGAATCATCCAGAAAGCTACCGCATTTAAGCGAGGAAAAGCCATATCCCTAGCCCCAATCATTAAGGGGATGAGATAGTTAGCAAAACCCGCCCCTGCTGGAACAATCCACAGAAAAATCATGATTGTGGCGTGGAGTGTAAACAGGCTGTTATAGACTTCTGGGGTAACAAAATCTATTTCTGGTGTACGGAGTTCTGTCCGCACCAAGTCAGCCATCACACCGCCAATGCAGTAAAAAATAAAAGATGTAACTAGGTATTGAATACCAATTACTTTATGGTCGGTACTGAATGTAAAAAATTCCCACCACTTTCTATCCCCTGGTTCTTCTGGAAGGGTGGGAATATGAGCGGTTTCTTGTAATTGTGCTTGGGTCATAGTTTGAAGAAGGAGTTCAGGAGTCAGGAGTCAGGAGTCAGGAGTCAGGAGTCAGGAGTCAGGAGTCAGGAGTCAGGAAACAGAATTTTCCTATACTCTATTCCCTGTCACTTGTTATCTATTTTCAAGGCAGAGGACAAGGGAATTATTCTGTAACTCCTCCAACTTCTGCAACTCCTGTACTCCTATGTAAATGCAGCATTTCTGGATGAATACCCATGTCTTTGGTGTAAGGGGCGAGAAATTCGTCTGCTGACATATCTGCTGGATTCATGGCCACAGATTGATTTAGGGTATCTTTACTAGCAACTAGCTGTTCTTGCATCCAACTATCAAATGCTGTTTGGGACTCTACCACCACTTGGGTTTGCATTGCACCGTGGTAAGGGCCACACAGTTCCGCACAAATTAAGGTATAGTTGCCCTCTTTTCTAGGTGTGATGCGAACTTCTGTTTGTCTACCGGGGATCACATCTTGTTTTAGGCGAAATTCTGGAACCCAAAAGGCATGGATGACATCGTTAGCTGTCATGTTCATTTGTACTTCACGCCCAACTGGTACGTGGAGTTCACCTGTGGTGACACCTGTATCTGGATAGGTGAAAATCCAAGCGTACTGGAGTGCAGAGACGTTAATAACTAATTGCGGTGCTTGTCCCTCTTTTTCTCGACTTGCGCCCAGGGTGGGGGCAACACTACCAACACCGGGTGCATTCTGCATTTGGGGAATGTCAGGATTGCGGACGGCTGCGGTAGCTGGGTCTTGCATAGCCTGGTCTGATTTTTCTTGGTTCAGATTTGGTTCTGTGCTGCCTGGTGTATCACTTAAGGTAGCAGCTATGGCAGTTCCTGGCATGGACATTGATTCTTGCATGATCGGTGCTTCGTGGGCTGCATGGGGATTGAAGCCGCCGATTTCGTTGTATACATCAAAACTGTATACAGAAATGCCGATGACAATAATTGCTGGGATCGCTGTCCAGAGGATTTCTAGAGGTACATTACCTTCAATTGGTGGACCGTCTTCGTTGTCACCTGCACGCCGACGATATTTGAAGATGGAGTAGATTAAAACACCTTCAACTATTAAAAATATACCTATGGAAACGGTCATCATCGCATTAAATAGATTATCTATCAATACGGCTTCATCTGATGCGGCCGTCGGTAACAGACCGTGATTTTGACCGTACCAAAGGCTGGCTAGGGTGAGGACGATGCCAATGAGTAACGTCCAGATCGAACTTGGAATTTTCACGGCTTACTTAATGGAATTGATTACGTTATTTCAAACTAACTCACTTACTAAGGTAGTGCAGGCTAGGGGATATAGATTATGAATATCTGAAATTTTTATTAATTTTTTTGACTAGGTTACTAATCTTGAGTAAAGGTATTCATATTGATGTTGTCAAGAATAAATGATAATTAACTCCAAAACTTAAGGAAAATTTTAGAAATTTTTTAGGAAAATCTAAATAATTGCCAACATTTAATTATTCACATCTTAAAAAATACCTAAATCTTACAGCTAAAAGTAGCTGGGGTGATTCAAAGTATAAGGGAAAGCCAATTTTTAAACCTTAGCTCATCGGTTAGGGTGGAGATAGGAGGCAGAAGGCAGGAGGCAGGAGGCAGAAGGCAGAAGGCAGGAGGCAGAAGGCAACATTAAAAACCTTCTCATCACAAACTTTTAGCTTTTCATCATGCCCTGAACCTTGTCCACTGCAACAATTGATCAAATAGTAAATTTTAAGAATATCTACCTCAAGCGGGCAGAAGGTATCGTTGATGAACGAATTTGTCCTACAACAACAAAATGAAGCGGCAACCCAACACAATAGCCCCAAGGAAGTAATTCGTCGCTTGGTGTGGAAGATTTGCATAGCCACCTTGATTTTGATGGCCATAGGCAGTGCCACCCGCGTGATGAATGCTGGGCTTGCTTGCCCAGACTGGCCTTTGTGCTATGGAGAGTTGGTGCCAGCTAAACAAATGAATCTCCAGGTGTTCTTGGAGTGGTTTCATAGATTGGATGCAGCTTTGATTGGTTTTAGCGCGATCGCTCTTTTGGGTTTATCCTGGTGGCATCGTCGTGTTTTACCCAACTGGCTGCCTTGGGCTTCTGCATTTGCCCTGTTCTTAATCGTTTTCCAAGGTGTTTTGGGAGGGCTTACTGTTACCGAATTGCTGCGGTTTGATATTGTTACCGCCCATTTGGGAACGGCGCTATTATTTTTCACTACCCTCCTGGTCATCGGTACAGCACTTAGCCCCTATCAGGGAACTGGAACGGTTGGTAAGCTGCCTTGGGTGGGTTTAGCTGCCTCTGTTTTCGTTTACTTACAAAGTCTATTAGGTGCTGTGGTAGGTTCTCGCTGGGCGCTACACCAATGTTTTATTGGGGATCAACTCTGTGGAGTGATGTACAGCCATATTTTTGGTTTAGTGCCGCCGACGGTGGCAACGTTAGCAGTTGTATTAATTTCCTGGCGCACACCAGCACTACACCCAACTTTGCGAAAATTGGCCAATCTGTCAGGTGGGTTGTTAATTTTACAACTAGCTTTAGGCGTTGCCACCTTCCGGCTACATTTACAAGTCGAACCTCTTACTGTTTCTCATCAAGCCATTGGTGCGACTTTGTTGGGTACTTTGGTTGTGTTCACAGTTTTAGCAGTACGGGACTGGTTTGCTAACCGAGAAATCAAAATTGCGAATGGGTAAGAAGAGGGTGTGGGGTGTGATGGTGCAGGGGTGCAGAGGGGCAGAGGAGAATAATGTATTGATCATCTATTCCCTCTTACCTGTCACCTGTCACCTGTCACCTGTCACCTGTCACCTGTTCCCTGAATTATTGACAAATTAAGGAAAGAGAGAGAGCCAACATGATTGAGACTAATGTCTCTCGTCGCCACCACGATACACTTCTACAAGTCATTCAAAGTTACTACCAGCTAACCAAACCCCGAATTATTCCTTTGCTGTTGATTACAACTGCGGGGAGTATGTGGATAGCTGCTAAGGGGCAGGTTGATCCCTGGTTGTTGATTGTGACTTTAATTGGTGGTACTTTGGCTGCTGCCAGCGCCCAAACGATTAACTGTATCTATGACCGGGATATAGATTATGATATGGAACGGACGCGCCATCGTCCTATGCCTTCCGGTAGGGTTCAGCCTCGTGATGCTTTGATTTTTGCGATCGCACTGGCTGTTGCTTCTTTTACTCTACTGACGGTTTTCGCCAATTTACTGGCAGCAGTTCTAGCATTTTCTGGTATCGTTTTTTATGTTTTAGTCTATACACATTGGCTAAAACGCCATAGCACTCAAAATATTGTCATTGGTGGTGCTGCTGGAGCAATACCCGCTTTGGTGGGTTGGGCAGCGGTTACTGATACTTTAAGTTGGGCTGCTTGGTTGATTTTTGCGATCGTCTTTTTGTGGACTCCTCCCCATTTCTGGGCTTTGGCTTTGATGATTCGTGATGATTATGCCAAGGTGGGGATACCGATGTTACCTGTGGTAGCTGGAGATCAGGCAACGGTACGCCAGATTTGGTACTATACGGTAATTACGGTAATTGCAACTGTGCTGCTGTTCTATCCTTTACACGCTAGTGGGGTTGTTTATGTAACTATCGCTTTGAGTTTGGGTGGATTTTTTATTCACAAAGCTTGGCGTTTGTTGCAAAATCCAGAGGATCGAACTGTGGCTAGGGAGTTGTTTCTTTATTCCATCTCCTACATGATGCTGTTGTGTCTGGGGATGGTGGTTGATAGTCTGCCTTTTACTCACAGTCTGGTAACGGCTGTGGTTGGTTATTTGCATTTGGTTTAATGTGAAGGGCGATCGCATTCTCGGTTTTGGGGTGCGATCGCTTTTTTTAACGCAGAGGAACGCGGAGGTTCGCAGCGTTTTATTTGTGATGGTTGGGAGGGGTAATTTTTTCTGACAAAGGCAATACAATATTTAAAATATAGTTAGTAGCTAATTGTGGGAGATGATTATGGTCAAGACAACCACAAATAAACAACTCTCTTTAACTGAATTCCTATCACTGTCAACGGAAGATGTAAACTATGAGTTTGTTGATGGTTATGCAGTACCGAAGGTGTCACCCAAATATTTTCACTCGGCTTTACAAAAAACTCTATTAATCCTCCTTAGTATATGGTCTAAAGGCAAAGGTAGGACTGTTGCAGAATGGGCAATTATCTTAAGACGTAAGGGTAAAGATTGGTGTCCAGTACCGGATTTATGTTACATTTCCTATCAACGTTTACCCAAAAGTTGGCTGTTTAATGAAGCTTGTCCTGTTCCTCCAGAGTTGGTGATTGAAATTATTTCTCCTGACCAAACTATGAAGGAATTTGAAGATAAAGCAAGGGATTATTTTGCAGCAGGTGTTTCACGGGTTTGGGTGATTGAACCGGAAGGGATGAGTATTAGGGTGTTTTTCTCTACTAAGGAAAGTCAAGTCTATACTGGTGATATGTTAATTGTTGATAGTTTTCTGCCTGGGTTTGAGTTGACGGTGAGACAGTTGTTTATAGAGGCGGAATTGATTTAATAATGAAAATTAGTAGTTAAGAAAAATTGTCTGATAGCATGGCGCAAGCCATATCAGTATTTCCAGTATTTAGGAATTTACAAGATTAAGAAGCGGATTTGTTCACAAATTATCATCATTAATAAATAAAATTAACGCTTCATTTACAAGGAAATAATGTAATTGCTTTATCTCCACTTCCAGCAGCTAAAATTTTACCATCTGGGCTAAAGGCTACTGAATAAACTGTATCGTCAGCACATTTCACGCTGGAAATTTCTGCACCACTATCTATAAACCATAGTTTTACAGTTTTGTCTTTACTTGCACTAGCTAATATTTTACCATTGGGACTAAATGCAACAGCACAAACATGATCGGAATGTCCGGTAAAAATACTAATTTCTTCTGCTGTTTCTACGTTCCACAGTTTAATGGTTTTATCTTGATTCCCACTGGCTAAAATTTTACCATCTGGACTGAAAGCTAAAGCATTAATACCGCCAGTAAACCAATCAGAACTTACTGTTATACTCCGCAGTGTGTTTTCAGCTAGTTGTAAAATTTTGATGGTTCTATCATTTCCACCTCCACTACTAGCTAATATCTTACCGTCAGGACTAAATGCTACACATAAAACATCATCTGTGTGAGCTTTAAAAGAGTAAATTTCTTTTTCTGTTTCTAATGACCACAGTTTGACGGTTTTATCTTTACTTCCACTAGCTATAACTTTTCCAAATGGACTAAATACTACAGAGTAAACTTTTTCTTCATGTCCTGTGAAAGTGATTATTTCTTTTCCTGTTTCTATATTCCACAATTTTATAGTTTTATCATCACTTCCACTCGCTAATATTTTACCATCGGGACTAAATGCTACTGAATTAATACCTCCAGACCAAGAAGATTCTCCATGTCCTTTAAAAGTCCGATGTTGCTGAGTTGCTAAATCCCAAATTTTGATGGTTTTGTCGTCACTTCCACTAGCTAATATCTGTCCGTTAGGGCTAAAAGCAACTGACAAAACTTTATCTTGGTGACTTTTTAAAGTACCTACAAATACTAATTTTTCTAGGTTGTCATCTGATAAAGATGTGGTAGGAAGTGCTTGATTAAATTCCAAATTTTCTTGATAATTTGGGGATATCTGAAAATTTGACTGATTTTCTGTTTCTAACGGTTTTAATAAAGCATTAAACGAAGTATCTAATTCTGTCAAAACATCCAGTGCTTGCAATAATTGGTTGATAGAATCAAAGAGGTTATTAAATTTGGAATTTTCAGCATCTTGATTTTGTTTAACTTTCTCTATTTCCTGAGAATTTTCCTTCAGAGTTTGATTAAATTGCTGTAGTGAGGTTTCAATTTGTGTAAATCGAGAGTTAAAGACTTCAATTTGTTGGCTAATTTGGGCAAATTCCAGATTTTTATTTTCTTGATTTTGGCGTAATTCTGCTAATTGTTGCTGACTGGTTTCGTTCCAATCTTTGAAAGAGATTTCAATTTGCTCAAATCGAGAATTAATAACTTCGATTTTTTGATCAAATTGTGAGAATTCAGATTTTAATCCTTGCACATTGTTTAATTCTTCCCCGTGTTGCTGAATTGTTTGATTCAAATTTTGCAAAGAATTATCTAATTCAGTTAAACGGTTATTAATTCCTTGAAATTGTTGATTAAATTGGTTAATCTCTGTACTGATTTTTTGTAGTGATATTTCAATTCTCTGGTCTATGATTTGGCTTAACTGTTGTCTCCAAGACTCAATTTGTTGCAACCGCTGATTAGATGTATCTATAGTTTCCTGTATTTGGTAAAAATTGTCTTTGATATTTTGGCAATTTGTCTGTAATTGTTCAATTTGTTGTGGCGATGAGGAATAATTAAACCGGGGACGATTGGCTAAATTTAATGCCATACTTAAACTTAGGGGAATAGCTGCATAAACCACCTGCTGAGTTACTGCGGCTGCTATCGTTCCCAATACTGATAACCCTAAGCATATATACTCGCTAGTTTCTAGCCATTTACGTTTACTCATGTAACTATTAAATATAGTATTAACTTAGTATATTTATATATGATTGTTCTTGTCAAAAATTGATTATGGTAGGCAATACTCACAAAAGACAGAAATAAATTCTATATAGTATCAAAATATGTTATGATAAATAGTTCTCTAAAAACCGTGCTGGGTGAAGAACGTAGAGATAAAACTCAGCACATCTACACACTCAGCACAAAGAACTCTGGTTTATGGCACTGCCAATTGTTGCAATTATTGGTCGCCCCAATGTGGGCAAATCCACTTTAGTTAATCGTCTCGCCGGCGATCAAACGGCGATAGTCCATGATGAACCGGGTGTGACACGCGATCGCACCTACCGACCTGCATTTTGGGGAAACCGCGAATTTGTGGTAGTTGATACCGGCGGTTTGGTATTTAACGATGACACCGAATTTCTCCCTTTGATTCGTCAACAGGCATTAATGGCGCTTTCAGAAGCCTGTGCTGCTATTTTTGTAGTCGATGGACAGACTGGTCCAATGCCAGCGGATCAAGAAATCGCTGATTGGTTACGTCAACAGCCTGTACCGATTTTATTGGCTGTCAACAAATGTGAATCACCAGATCAAGGTTTAATTCAAGCTAGTGAATTTTGGGAACTGGGTTTAGGTGAACCTTACCCGATTTCCGCAATTCATGGTAGCGGTACAGGGGAAATTCTGGATGAATTAATTACCCACGTCCCCGATGTGAAGGATGTACCTGAAGATAATGTGATTAAAGTCGCAATTATCGGTCGTCCAAATGTGGGCAAATCCAGCTTATTAAATGCTTTTGTTGGGGAAGAAAGAGCGATCGTTAGCCCTATTTCTGGGACAACCCGTGATACAATTGATACGGAAATTGAACGAAATGGGCAAACCTACCGCTTAATTGACACCGCTGGTATTCGCAAAAAGAAACACATCGAATACGGTACGGAATTCTTTAGTATTAACCGTGCTTTTAAAGCCATTCGCCGCGCTGATGTGGTTTTATTAGTGTTAGATGCTGAAGATGGAGCGACTGAACAAGACCAAAAATTAGCAGGTCGAATTTTAGAAGAAGGTCGCGCTTGCATCATCGTGGTTAATAAGTGGGATGCGGTTGAGAAAGACTCCTACACCATCTATGACTACGAAAAGAGTCTCGAAGCACGTCTACATTTTACCGAATGGGCAGATATAATTTTTGTCAGTGCGGTGACAGGACAACGGGTAGAAAAGATTTTAGAATTGGTCAATAAGGCTGCTGAAGCACACAAACGTCGTGTCACCACATCCGTAGTTAACGAAGTCCTCACAGACGCTGTTAGCTGGCATTCTCCACCAACATCAAGGGGCGGTCGTCAAGGTAAGATATATTATGGTACGCAAGTAAGTACCCAACCACCAACTTTCGCTTTATTTGTCAACGATGCACAACGCTTTAATGATAATTATCGCCGTTACATTGAAAGACAGTTCCGCAAGCAATTAGGATTTGATGGGACTCCAATTCGTTTATTTTGGCGGAGTAAGAAAGTGCGAGAAATGGAACTCGGTAGTGTCAACCGAGCAACTCGCGTAAAATAGTAGTCACTGTTCAGTTGTCTATCAGTTATTTTATAGTTGACAACTGACACTAACTACAAATGGATTTACTGCGATCGCTCCCATTAGGATTATACTTAGAACAACCACAAACTTGGCTACATAAATTAGACCCGCGAGTCAAGTTAATTTGGTTGTTAAGTTTTCTCACCAGCTATGTTGTTGCTAACAACTATTGGCGCATATTACTGGTGGTCTTGTTAATTATTTTTACCCTATTTGCCAGAATTCCACTGAGAGTATGGCGGCAACAAATGGGCTGGTTGTTAGTGCTATCATTTATGGTATTGGCGATCGGTGCTATCAGTCCAGATGGATTAGGTATAAGTTATCAACAACGCCTACCAGCAAATACAGAAGTATTCACTCAACCACCAACACCTAAGAATACTCAAAGCAATTCTCAAACAGCAAATAGCAATCAAGAATATAAATATGTGCTATTTAATAAAGGTCCAGTCAAAGTAAATCGTCGTTCCTTAGATTTAGCAATCAGTCTGAGTACAATAGTATTTACTTTAATTTACAGCACAAATTTATATCTATTGACAACTGCACCAGAAGAAATTACTTCTGGAATGGAAAGCTTAATGCAACCGCTACGAAGATTTAAAATACCAGTTACAGAAATCACCCTAACTTTAACTTTATCTTTGCGGTTTATTCCTTTAGTTTTAGAAGAAATCCAAAACCTAATTCGTTCTGTTATGACTAGGGCAATTAATTGGAAAAAACTAGGATTAAAAGGAGGTGCTAAGGTTTGGTTAATAGTGATTGAGAGATTATTAGAAAATCTGCTTTTACGTGCCGAACAAATGGCAAACGCAATGATGGTAAGGGGTTTTACTAGTCCTAATGAACATCGAGTTAAATGGCAAGAGTTAAAATTAGGAACAGGTGATTGGGTAGCAATTTTAATTTTAATTGTATTTTGGAGTTTAAGAATAGCTTTGGGAACAGAAGTTTCTTAAAGTCTATCTGAAAAATTTTTCCCACTGCATCTAATTAAACCTTAAATTGTGCGGTGCGTTATAGAAACGCTTTTAGGGAAACCATACCCGCAGGGCTATATGCACCGAAAAATATACATCCCTGCGGCTAATCTTATTGGATTTTATAAGCCTTCATCCAATGTAAAAACAAACCTAATCCCCAACCCAATAGAGGAAAAATAGCCCAAAAGTATCCAGGACTTGTGAACAGATTCAACAAAATCAAAAACCCATTCACCGCAATAAAAGTAATCAGATGAGACTTAAATTCTTGGCGTTTTTGACTATTAGACATCTGATCTTTTTTCACATCTACTTGTTTTTTTAACCATTCCTGTTCCGCAGCTTTTAGCGATTCTGAAGAAACACCTAATTCTGATGCTATTTCTATAATTTGTTCCCGCGTATATTCTCCCTGTTGCTTACGTCTAAAAGCCACTTCGAGAATTTGTTGCATTTCCTCTGAATTGTAAGTCATTATCAATACCTAAAATGGTAAAAAATATTTCTCAGATTTACTTTTGCAGCGATAGATACACAATATTTAAAAATAGATTTACCTTGAGAAACACATTTTATATCTGAAAAATAATTGCTTACAGTATTTAAAAACACAAATTCATGAATAGATTTAAATCACCTAATTATTAAAATATAATTATTAAAATATTTGTCAATATTTACCATCCTAAACGTTTAGTAATATCAGTCACATTAATAACAGATGCAACTAATTTATAACACAACTCTTTCTCAGTTTGTAATGAAGGTTGAAAAGGTTCACTTAAACTAATAGTTAATCTAAATTTATCCGGTTCAAAATTCTCTAACTTGAGTTTTTCTATTACCTCTTCACAGGAATATATTCCCTCTTCCAAATAATTTACTTTATTTATCCAAACGGGATCAGTAATGGGTAAATCATAAAAATTACCACATAAACAAAAACGACATCTACAAGTTTTTTTATTTTTAGAATTATATCTAATTTCCCATTCTAATAATTCTGGATTAATCATAGCTAATGAAGATTTAAGAGGTGTTATTTCTAAATCTTCATAACGAATGAATTTATCAAAATTACCTAATAATTTAGGTTCAGAAGAATTTTTTTGAATTTCTGGTTTAATTAAACCTTGCGCTTGTTCTAAACTAGCTTGTCCTAAAATCTGCCATTTATAACTATAATGAATTAGCCAATTTTCTGGATGATGACATTTTGGTTCATGTCTAATTAAAGGAATCCTAATAATATCAAATAACTGTGGTTCTCTACCATATTTAGTAGTGTAATGTTCTGGATATAAAGTACCATCTCTTTTATTAGAAATTGGCCGCAACCACCCAGAACCATCAGTTTTTATCCCAGCAATACAAATTCCACCATGTTTAGTAGATTTCGCAAGACAGATAATATCAAAACTCAGCATTCTTCAGTCTCATTAGCACCCTAATTACCTAAGTAATAGTAGAACAAGACAAATTTATATGTGAACAGTAAAATTACTGACTGCTGAAACAAAGAAATCAGGGATATAAACCTGTAAATATACTCAAATATGATGAATTTTGATACTTTTATCTAATTTAGATTGTAAATATTCCGCAACTAACCGACGATGACAATTATGGGGTTTTAATTCACTACACAACAAACAGCTTTTATCTATTAAATCTATAGATAATTTCTTTTCAATTTGACGTTGTGAAATCAGATGATTGAATTTTTCTTCATAGCTATCCCAGGTTATTTGCTTTTTTTTATAAGCATCCAGAATATCTTGAGTTGGTGCTAAATCAAGAATATGCATATATTCAATTCCCCCAATCTTTGCGAGGAAATATTCTAAATCTTGCTTTTTTGCAAAACCCGCAAGTTGGGAAACATTATTTAATCGAGTATCAATAACTCGTTTCACACCTGATTTTATTAAAATTTCAAAAAACTGTTCTGCTTTTTTTTGGGTAAAACCAATAGTAAATAAATCAATTTCTTTATTCATCTTCATCCTTATTTTCAGTATAAGCGACTTTTTCAGCTTGTAATTGATATGCTTTTTCTACTAACTCTGCACGGGAAAGTTGTTTTTCTATAGTTTGTGTAAGTTGCATATCAAAAAGAGAAAGCTGTTTAATATTACTTTGATTTTCAGGCAACATTTTATATAAATTGTGTTGTTTTAAAACTCTATTTTCTAAATTTTCATTTGTTTCTAAATCACCATTTTTAAGAATATGTTTAATTTCTAAACCAGCACTTTTCAAATATGGACAAATCAAAATTGCGCGATGACAAACGATAGGATCTTGTTCTGCACACATTAAGCTAATTTGATGTTTTTCTGAACCTTTAATTAAACGATGTATCCCAATCTTGAAAACTTCTGTTGCTGCTATTAAATCATATCTAGCCATTCCATCTACATAGCAGCTTCTATCAAGAGGACGCGCACCTAAATTATCACCAAGGGGAACATAAGCAATATTTACGGTTTTGAGTGCTGCTTTTAATGCTGATTGGTTAAATTGAGGAAATCTACTACTATAGGGATGAGAACGGACATCAGCTAAAGCTGTTACTTCGTATTTTTGTAACAGTTCGATAAAGGATTCAATTGTATGATTTGAATGTCCAATAGTGAATGTTTTCATAATTTACTATATGAAATAATTTATAGGTATTTTAACCGTTATAATATCAATATGCAACCTATACTCTTTGTTAGTTTTCCCTATTGCTTACCCTGTCGAACATTAAGTTTTATTATGCCCTGACAATATTTGTTACACTAAGGGAAAATTTTAAGATAAATATTGTTTTATTCATAATTCAGTAAGGAATATGAACACAACACCTTCTAAAAGCGAAACTGATGAAATACTTAAGTGGTTAAACCGCAACCGCCAAATGTTATTAGATTTATATAAAAATCAATATGTTGCTTATAATGCTAATGGGATAATTGCACATAGCGAGAACTTACAAGAAGTTTTAGAATTAGCTAAAGCCGCAAAACAGAATTTTTTAATTTATTTAGTTCCCCGTCGTACTGCTTCTATAGAAATTTTACCAATTCGCTTTCGCAGCATCGCTCGCCATGATTGGCAACCAAATTATAGTGTTAATTTAAAGCACGGAAATATAGAATTTTCTACAACAATGTTAGTAGATTCTGGTGCTGAATTGAGCTTAATTTCTTTGAAAGTAGGTCAAGATTTAGGCTATGCTTTAGCTGATGCAGAATCAACTTTGTTGGCAGAAACTATAGGTGGCAGAGTTGAGTATGTTTTACGTAATGTAGAAATGACGATTGATGGACATAATGTTATTGCTCCTGTAGCATGGTTACAAACTAACACGGGTGGAGAACAATTATTATTAGGTCGAGAAGTTGTATTTGATAAGTTTAATATTGAATTTAGACAAGCTGAGGAGAAAATTATTTTTACATGGCGTGAAAATTTGCATTCATAATCATTGTCAGAATCAGGATATCCAGGATTTAAGGATTTACAGGATGTTTATGCCATCATCATACATGAGAATAGTTAATTTATTGCTATAAAAGATGCAGTAAGAGATGAGTTGTAATTAGCTAATCTTTATTCAATATAGAAGCTATTTGTTTTTTTATATAGAAGCTATTTGTTTTTTTATATAGAAGCTATTTGTTTTTTTATATAGAAGCTATTTGTTTTTTTGAACTTAAGGAGGCGTTGCTACTACACTTAATCTTTGTATCCTTTCTTTACTTACTCCTCTTGTTACAAATTCATTTATTAACTATGCTTAAAAAACTTACTACTTCCTTTGGTTTTACTTTAATCATCTCTGGTCTTTCTACTTTACTTATCCTTGATAGGCAGGATTATTATATATCTATGCAGGTTGTTCAAATAGGTGTTAATTTAGTCAGCTATGATTTTAATCAGCCTTCCAATGATATCTAGCTTCTGCTTACTTATTTACATTCCTGATTTGCTATACTCCTTTTAGTGACTGCTTTTTAGGGCTTTACTTCTCTCTTAGTTATCACTATAATTTTTACTTTTGTAATCTTTTATCCCATCTGAAAAACAAACTATCACCTGTTACCTCATCTATCTCTTCACTTTCACCAATGAGGTCTTGATTTTTATCCTCTAATTCTCGCATATAATGTCTGAGAACTCCCCCAACTGCGATCGCTCTAGTTTTGTGTAGTTGACGGGTTAACTCTAGAAACCATTCCCTATTATCCAATAAATCAGACTCTTTTACCTGATATTTGAGAATTTCAGGAATTAACACCTTTGGATCATGGTGTTTTGCGATCGCTCTCACATCAATTATCGGCTGATAATTAACCCTTAAACACTGCTGCCATAATGATACCCATTTAGCTTGAGAAAGATAGCCATGACTGAAATATGAAGGCTTTACCATCGCTAAAAGGTGTATATGTGGGTGTGCTGATATTCCATCTTTACCTTTGGTGACTTCTACAGACTTTACCCAACCTTTAGCTGGCCATGCTTTCAACTCTGACAAACGTTTAAAACCTTTGTTTATTTCATCCAAGGTTTCTCTGAGTTCTTCAATTTGGCAATTTCTGACTGTGAGAGTGATAAACAACCAACGGTATTTAGGATAATCTGTAACAACTTGGGGGAGAATTTGATAAGCTTTTGCTTTCCACATCATAGAACGTCGCCACTGACAAACCGGACAGTGACGCACTCGACAAAATCGCGCATTAGTTAATTTTAATTTGAGAGTGTCTGCTGATTCTTCTGGAACTAAGCGAAACTCTAGCCACTCAGAACAGCTTTTCAACCGCCAAGCATAATCATTAAAAGTTTCATCATCAGCTTTGGCGTAATATTCAGCAACTTTATCAGCATTAATTCGGTGTTTTTCCCAGGTTTTACCTGTAGGATCAACTTCAGAAAGACTATCTAAATTGATTATTTTCCCCATAAATACCCGTAGCAATAATTTATATATTTATACTTAATTAACGGTATGAAAAGCCAATTTTTTTGCTAAATCAACCACCAGTAATTATAATTAAATTTATTATGTTTTATTAAAAACAAGGAATTAAACAGCATGAAAAAGTTGTTTTGTTCGATTCTCATTGTAGTGCTACTATGTAGCTGCAAAGGATCTGGTAAACTTGCAGGTCAGGTAACAAAAGTTGTAATGGCAGGTGTAGCTAGTGCTGTAGGTGAATCTGTGGTAAAAACTGGTAGTGAAGCTATTGCTGAGTCATTTAGTAACCAAAACAAACTATCAAAGCAACAGGCTTTATGGAAAGCAGCTAGTGAGATAAATAAGTTTACCCCTATACAACTAGATCAAGAAACCATACTGAATAACGTTGGCGTAGAGGGTGATAGATTAGTTTATAACTATGAATTGATCAACTATTCATCTTTTCAATTAGATGGAACAAAATTTGCTTATGCTCTGTCGCCAGATGTGCAAAATTCCCTCTGTAGCACTCCAGAGACAAAACTTGCTATGCAAAAAGGCGTATCATTTGCCTTTTGTTATTTCGGTAATGATAGTAGATTTATAACTAAATTCATTATAAATCCAGCAGACTGTGGTTATTAAATTAGTATGTCTACAAACTAGATACAGCCTTCTGAATTAAGTAGCTTGTATTCTTCGGGATATAGCGACCAATATTCTTCAATAGAAATTTCTCTATAATCTTGTGGATTATTATGTCGGAAAAATAAATCTAAGGCTTTTTCAGTAATTTTCCTTGTTTCTTCTGGTTTTACTAAAACCTTATCTTTATAATAACCAGTTATCATAACATGAAAAAGCAGGTTTTGAAGTATGGTGTCTCTTAACCTAAATTTCTGACCAGACTCAATCATATCAGGGATTGTACCAAGTCTAAATAAAACGTGGGGATCTTGGTTTTTGTCTACTGGGGTTAATGGTAGTGGTAAATATACATCTATCATGTTTTTATTCCTATGAACCCTGTATATTTACATATTAACTACTATTTATTAATTTTGGGTTAAAATATTCCGCGTTCTTCCTTACGATGCAAAAATGCTGCAATTTGTGCAAGTGATTTTAACTTCACTGTTTGCTGACATTGAAAATGTGGACATCTTAGATGAAACATATCTAAAACTACATTTGAGTGATTAGATTTATCTTTTTCTCTCAAAATCATAGGTACATGGTGTGTTGGACAAAGTATATCTCTATCTTCTTCTCCTAAATGTTGTCTAAGCCTAACAACTGTCTTTTGAATTAGTGGACGAGTAAAACTTTGACCAAGTTCGGTATTTGATAGCTGAAGTTCAAGTATATTGGCTTTGTGGAGTAAACCAATATCTTGTGTTTGAAATTTTTGTGTACTTCTACATTGACTACTATAATAACCAACACAAGACCAAAAAAAATCATTCAATAAAAATATACTACCATCTCTACGATCTCTATGCTGTAACATCATTGGTCTACCGCATACACATCGCTTTTCTAAGACAACTTGCCCCATCTGAAACTGAAGTATGTGAACATTATCATTATTCAAAAATGATGTTTCATAGGCATCAGGATTTTTTGCCTGTTCAGTGATAACTTCCTGAGTTTTAGCTTTTTGCCACTGCTCAAACTTATCTTCACGTTGCTTTTGGAGTTCTTCTAATTTCTCTATATCACTTAAATTGAGAGAACCATCACGCGCCCGCTTTTTCTCAATCTCTGTTTGCTCAAGGTCAATGTTTTTGATCTCATTTTGAACATTATAAACATTGACAGTAACAGAAGTTGGATTTGATGAAGGCTGGTTGTCCACAACTCTCTCTCTTAAAGCTTCATCAACAAGTCTAGCAATATAATTTCTTGCTAGTTGATGAGCGGTGTTGATTACTCTCATAACAGTAGATCCAGCACCAAAAATTGCTTCGATAAATCCCATAGTCCTAATTTTTGAATAGATTTTCTATTTCAAGATTATTCCCGTTAAAATTGTGGTCGTGATTTGTCGCACTGCACCAAAATCAATTAAAACCAGTTGCCCACTAGGTCGCAGCATGATATTCTGAGGTTTAATATCACGATGAAAATATTTTTTAGCGTGTACTAAAGCCAAAATTTCTACTATTTGTTTCAACCAATTAAGAGCTTGATTTTCAGAAATAGGTTGATAATTGCGAACTTCCATCCATTGCTCTAAATTTACCCCTTCAATTTTCTCCATTACTAAACAGTGCAATGGTACAGAGCTATTTTTAGGTAAAACCGTAAAATAACCATCTGCTTCGACTTTGGGAATACCTGCACTATTTAACTGACTCAAAACCTTAGCTTCTTGTTGAAACAGTTCCACCGCTTTGGGGTTATTCTCCGTCAGCACTTTTAAAACTTTGGTTTTCCCACCGTCGTCAATTTCAAAGGTGTTCCCAAAACCACCTTGACCTAGTTGTTTAAGTACCCGATAACGATTTTGCAGCAGTATTTGTGACCCACAGTTACGACAAATACGATTATTTGCATTTGCAGGGTCAGCAGGTTTGGGACAGTGGGGATTGATACAATAGGACATTACGCAAAAATCCGCCCCATCAATAAGTGACTGTTATTCATATCGAATACAGGAATTACGAATGCAAGAAGGTAATAAAATTTATAAATATGGTATTAGTATATTAACTCACAATATTTTTTTTATGCAACGGGATATACTATTTTATTTATTTACACTCATTTTTAGACTAAACTTGTCAAAATTAGCATAACAGGGTTTTCCTCTTTCTATCGGGGAAATGTTGCTCAAAATATTGTTAAAAGAAATTGTGAAAAAAAGAGCGATCGCATCTAAATCAATATTCATAAACCAGCATATTTTTTACACAGCATCAATATAAATAGCCTGAGTAAACATTATACTAAACCTAACCCATCTAAACCAGTATTCCTTAAGTATATTTACATCAACCAGGATGATTTTAATAACATCGTTTTCAAACCTGCTCAAATTACAACTTTTCTAAATCCTGTTCGCGTAGCGTGGCGTTAGCCATAAATCCTTAAATCCTGAACATTCTGAACATTCTGATATGGCTACGCTACGCTATCAGACAATCATCTCATTTGCAGCATCACAACAAACTTAACAATAAAAATCCTGCTATACTAAAAAGCAGAAATCATCCTAATAATTAAATTATGATTATCCATAAAATTATCCAAGAATTAGAACAAATTCCAGAAGAAAAACTAGCAGAAATTTATGACTTAATCCACTATTTCCGCGTAGGATTAAATCAAACAAAACCTCAACCTAGAACACCAGGAATACTAACAGGAAAACTCAGCGACACCTTTTTTGATCCTCTACCTGAAGAAGAATTGCAACAATGGGAATAAATTATCTGATTGATACCCATATTTTATTATGGTGGTTTTTTAATGATCCTAAACTTGATAGATCATGCCGAGAAATAATTAAAAATTCTGATCATCGTATTTTTGTCAGTAGCGTATCCCCTTGGGAAATAGCCACTAAATACCGTATTGGTAAACTACCTGAAGCAAAAGACATATTACCAATCTATCCACAACTCTTAACTCAATCACAATTTATGGAACTAAATATTAATTCAAATCATGCTATTAGAGCAGGTACTTTACCTATAGATCATCGAGATCCTTTTGATCGTATGATTATGGCTCAAGCCGAAATTGAAAAAATGCCAGTTATCTCTTATGATCAAGCATTTCATACAGGATTGATTGAAGTAATTCCTAATCCTGTACATCCTTAAATCCTGCAAATCCTGATATGGCTTACGCCACGCTTCGCTACAGACAAAAAAAAGCGGGCTAACCGCTAATGCTTGGTTAACCCGTTCAGCTTTGGGAACGCGCAGAGAAATTCTTATTGCAATACCAACTTAACGTTAGCGTTTTGCAAGCCGCGCTGTTTTACTTCAGCCAAAGTCTTGTTAACGGCGTATTTTTGGTTAATGGAGTTGATCAACTCGGTTTGGTTGTGCTTCTTAGCAACGCCCCACAGGTCAGCGATTAAGTCAAAAGAACCATCGCTATTGCGAGACCAACCTAAATCGTACTCGCCTTCCAATACAGCAACGATGTCGGAACGTACACGCTGACCGTTATAACCACGAACATCAGCTTCAGTCTTTACGCTGATACCCAAGTCGCGCAAAGAAGATTTGAGGATTTCGGCATCGGTGATTTTGGTACGCAGAGTGCTAAAGTGAGACATTTGGGTTTCCTCCAATGAGAAGATTGTTGAGAAAAACGACAACGGTTTCTTTTTCAGCGAAGCCGCATTAATTGGGAAGCGGCTGTTTTTCGTAACCTGTTAGCTTCGTAGCTAACCTTTCCCCTCTGGCATACAGAGGAAAGCTTTTAGAACTCCATGCGCTGATACTCAGCGACAGAGGACGCTGCTGGTCTAGCACGCTGTCTGGCCCAGTCTCTTAAAGCTGTGACCTGTTCTTGCATCGTTCTTGACAGCGGCAAAGTTGCCTTCAATGCAGCAATAATATCTAATTGGGTGAACTCCCGATCTTGGGCGAAAGCTTCATACATGGCTGCCACGATCGCTTGTTCAATTTCTGCCCCTGAAAAACCGTCTGACATCTTTGCTAGTTGTTCTAGATCAAATCTAGCAATATCTTCTCGTCTTTTAGTCAGATGAATGTTGAAGATATCCTGACGTTCTTCAGGTGTGGGCAGATCCACAAAGAAAATTTCGTCAAAGCGACCTTTTCTCAAAAACTCCCCAGGTAGGCGTTCTACCCGGTTAGCAGTCGCCATCACAAAGACTGGAGATTTCTTTTCTTGCATCCAGGTGAGAAAAGAACCAAAAATTCTGCTTGATGTCCCCCCATCGGAATCACCAGAACCTGCGCTACCCGCAAAGGATTTATCTAACTCGTCGATAAACAGAATCGTTGGGGAAATAGATTCTGCTGTTTTCAGGGCGTTCCGCAGATTTGCTTCACTCCGACCCACCATTGAGCCGTCGTAAACCCGCCCCATATCTAATCGTAAGATTGGTAAACCCCACAGACGGGAAGTAGTTTTGGCAATCAGTGACTTTCCACAACCAGGAACACCAAGAATTAACATCCCTTTGGGTTGAGGCAAACCATACTCTCTCGCTCTTTCTGTAAAAGCGTTAGAGCGTTGTTTGAGCCACCTTTTCAACTCTTCCAAACCGCCAACAGCTTCAATAGTTTCATCTTCTTCGATGTACTCTAAAATACCGTTACGGCGAATGAGTTGCTTTTTCTCAGATAAAACTATATCTACTTCATCTTCCGTCAACCGCCCCGTTGTCACCTGAGCCTTACGATATACTTTCTCAGTTTCATCTTTAGTTAGACCTAAAGCTGCTCTCAGAAGTTTTTCTCTAGCCTCAGTCGTCAACCTGCGGCCACGATGCTGCTCTTGATGCTGAGTTAAAACTTTGTTCAACTCGGACATATCTGGCAGTTGGAAGTCGATAACAACAACTTCTTTTTCTAGTTCTATTGGTACTTGCTGCATGGGAGACATCAAAATGATGTTTTTTTGCATTCCCTTAAAACTAGCGATCGCATCCCGAAGCGATCTTGTTGTTGCCGGAGCATCAATAAAAGGATGTAAATCTTTAAGAATAAATATACCGGGTTCTTTCTGCCGAATTATCCACTCAATCGCCGCCTCTGGCGAAACGGTATTATGCTGAGTGACATTCCTGGGTTGACCGTACTCCACAATGCCGTGAGTTACTGTCCAAACGTAAACTCGTCGCTGAGGCTTTAACAATTGAGCGATTGTATGGATTGCTTGCTCTGCCCGTTCTTCCTCGGAGGTCACAAGGTAGATTAAAGGGTATTGAGCTTGAATGAGAATATTGAGCTCTTCTTTCATACTATCGACCTACTTGAGACCTTATAGAAACAGTCAGTACAATCATCGCCGTTAATTAAAGACAAACTATGAACTTATCCATTCATAATTCCTAACTAGCAGGGTACTAATTCTTCCTCACCCTTGGGATGGGTTTGATCTTGTTCAATTTCATCAATGGGTAGATGATCTTGACCAATTATTCCTGGTTGATTGCCCAAAGTTACTAATTCACCATCTCGTAAAATTAGCGAACCTTCACAAATTGGACAGGAATATACCCTGTGCGTTCTGCCATAAGAAGACTCTTCAAATTCTTCTACTACTTCTGAGTTGGTCAGGTAGAAATTAAGAGCGCGTTCTGCTAAGTCTGACATCGGTTCAGAGTCAACTGCGGAACGAATCTTCAGCCTTCTGTGCAATTCCGGCGATAAATACAATGTTACCTTTTGCTTAGTTTGCATATAACTTATTAACGGTCTTACCCGGGTATGTATCCCACCTTATCGCCTCCTATTTTCCTTGTCAAGACAGAAAGACGTTTTGACGGCTATTTTGTTACATATCTTCATGATTAGGAGTTCAGGAGTATGGCTAACGCCACGCTTCGCTATCAGGAGTTTAGGGGTTTAGGAGTCAGGAGTTCAGGAGTTCAGGAGTTAGGAGTCAGGAGTTAGAAAATAATTCATAATGCCCAATGTTCAATAACCTGAGTTGCAAAGCCAATCAGAATATACTGAAAGTAAAGTAGGGTAAAGGGTGTGATTTATGTCTATTGCTGTGTTAAAAACTCGCAGATGGATGCGAGTAATAGCGGGTGCAGTCTCCAATATTGGCACTATTGGCACAGCAATGATTCTGTCTGGATGTACTATCACCAATATTTATGCATCCGAAGTTACCTGGAAAACTTACAGCAACACGCGCTATAGTTTTGAGTTTCCCTATCCCAGTAATTGGAATTCTTCAGGAACTTCTGATAACAACGATGGTATTGCCTTTGTTGCACCAAATAACAGAAATGTAGAGATGCGAGCGTGGGCTAGTAGGCACTTAGAAGTTAATATTCAAGAACAATACTCAAGAGAGCAGACGCAGAATTTTCAAACTGCTGAGGGAGTTTTTGGAGTAATGTCTGTAGACGTTGGTCAACAAACCACTTCTATGACACTGACCATAACTCAAGGTCAGGTGAAATATTATTGGCGGGGACAAAGCAATAGCAAGGAATTTAAAGAATACTATCGTTTGTTTTATTACATTGCCCAGCAGTATAAAATCAGGGGACAGGGGACAGGTGACAGGTGATAGAAAAGAAGAAACGGAGCAGGGAGCAGGGGAGCAGGGGAGAAAATTCTTACCCTACACCCTTACATCCTTACACCCTTACACCCTCTTTTTCCAATAACCAATGACCAGAATTAGTGGTGAACAGGGGACATAAACCTGATAGATTTAGCTATCAGCGAGTAAAAACTGGTAAAAATGAAAGTCCTGGTTATTGGTGGCGATGGGTATTGCGGTTGGGCAACTGCACTCTACCTTTCTAATCGAGGTTATGAAGTTGGAATTTTAGACAGTTTGGTGCGCCGGCACTGGGATAATGAACTCGGTGTTGAGACTCTAACCCCAATTGCACCAATTCAGCAACGTCTCCAGCGATGGCAAGATTTAACTGGTAAATCTATCGACCTGTTTATTGGCGATATTACCAATTACAGTTTTCTGCACAAAGCTTTGCACCAATTTCAGCCAGATGCCATAGTACATTTTGGGGAACAGCGTTCAGCACCCTTTTCCATGATTGACCGTGAACACGCGGTACTTACTCAGGTTAACAACGTCGTTGGTACGTTGAACTTGCTGTACATCATGAGAGAAGATTTTCCAGATTGTCATTTGGTGAAATTGGGAACAATGGGTGAGTATGGTACACCCAATATTGACATTGAAGAAGGTTATATCACCATTGAACACAACGGGCGTAAGGATACATTACCTTATCCTAAACAGCCGGGATCAATGTATCACTTAAGCAAAGTTCACGATAGTCATAATATTCACTTTGCTTGCCGGATTTGGGGTTTACGGGCAACAGATTTAAATCAAGGTATAGTTTATGGCGTTCTTACCGAAGAAACGGGGATGGACGAACTATTGATTAACCGCCTTGATTATGATGGTGTATTTGGTACAGCATTAAACCGTTTCTGCATTCAAGCTGCCGTAGGACATCCCCTCACTGTCTACGGTAAAGGTGGACAAACTCGCGGCTTTTTGGATATTCGGGATACGGTGCGATGTATTGAATTAGCGATCGCTAACCCAGCCCAACCTGGAGAATTCCGTGTATTTAACCAATTTACCGAATTATTCAGCGTTGGTGACTTGGCAATGATGGTTAAAAAAGCTGGTAACGCAATGGGTCTAAATATAGATATCAACAACATTGAGAACCCCAGAATTGAAAAAGAAGAACACTATTTCAATGCCAAAAACACCAAATTGTTAGATTTAGGCTTAGAACCTCACTATCTCTCAGATTCTTTACTTGATTCACTGTTAAACTTTGCTGTCAAGTATCAGAAGCGAGTTGATAATAACCAAATTCTGCCTACAGTTTCTTGGCATAGATAGTAGGTGACAGGTGATAGGTGACAGGTGACAGGTGACAGGTGACAGGTGACAGGTGATAGGTGACAGGTGACAGGTGACAGGTGACAGGTGATAGGTGACAGGTGACAAGGAATAGGTAAAGATTTGTCTCCCCTGCTTCCCTGCTCCTCTGCTCCTCTGCTCCCCTGCTCCCCTGCTCCCCATCTCCCCTGCTCCTCTGCTCCCCTGCTCCCCATCTCCCCTGCTCCCCATCTCCCCTGCTCCTCTGCTCCCCTGCTCCCTGACTCCTGACTTCCTGTTTTTTATGAGAATTGCCCTATTCACCGAAACTTTTTTACCCAAAGTTGATGGTATTGTTACCCGTTTACGTCATACTGTTGATCATCTCCAACGGGATGGAAATCAAGTCTTGGTATTTGCCCCGGAAGGTGGAATTACAGAACACAAAGGAGCGAAAGTTTACGGTGTTACAGGGTTTCCTTTACCTCTTTATCCAGAGTTAAAATTAGCACTGCCTCGTCCTGCTATTGGTCACGCATTAGAGCAGTTTCAACCAGATATTATTCATGTTGTTAATCCCGCAGTTTTGGGATTATCAGGTATTTTTTATAGTAAAGTATTGAAAATTCCTCTGGTAGCTTCCTACCATACCCATTTACCTCAATATCTGCAACATTACGGTTTGGGAATGTTAGAAGGATTACTATGGGAATTGCTTAAAGCCGGTCATAACCAAGCAGCCTTAAATTTGTGTACCTCGACAGCAATGATAGAGGAACTATCTGAACATGGGATTGAAAGATTAGATTTGTGGCAACGGGGAGTAGATACAGAATTATTCCATCCTGATTTAGCCAGCGAGGAAATGCGATCGCACCTCACGCAAAATCATCCAAAAAGCCCCTTGTTGCTGTATGTTGGTCGTCTTTCAGCCGAAAAAGAAATTGAACGCATTAAACCCATCTTAGAAGCCATTCCTGATGCGCGATTGGCATTAGTAGGAGATGGACCAAATCGCCAAAACTTAGAAAAACATTTTGCAGGTACAAATACTCATTTTGTTGGTTATCTGATGGGTAAAGAGTTGGGTTCAGCTTTTGCCAGTGCGGATGCTTTTATTTTTCCTTCCCGTACAGAAACATTAGGCTTAGTGCTACTAGAAGCAATGGCCGCAGGTTGTCCAGTAGTTGCAGCCCGTTCTGGCGGCATTCCTGACATTGTTACAGATGGCATAAATGGTTATCTTTTTAACCCACAAGCGGATATTCAAGAGGCTATTAATGTTACTATAAAGTTGTTAAAACAAAGACAAGAAATAACAGTTATCCGTAAAAATGCCCGTACAGAAGCAGAAAAATGGGGATGGTCTGCTGCTACAAGACAACTACAAGATTATTACCAAAAGATCATCAAAAGCCAATAGGGAACAGGTGAAGAAGAGGATGTAGGAGGAAAATAACCTCTTTCTTCTTGCCTTTTCTGACTCCTGACTTCTGACTCCTGACTCCTGACTCCTGACTCCTGACTCCTGACTTTATGACACTTCCCAACGCCGGCAGCGTCTTGGCTACATTAACTGAACTAACCCAAGTTAATCGCACCCACGCCCTACTCAGTCGCGTCAAAGACCTTTCGGTTAATGAATTTGTTTGCTTACTTGACTTTATCACTGCTGAATTTCAGCAATTTCTCAGAGCTATTGATCTGATCAATAATGAAGCTCTAGAAAGTATGCTGGAGAAAGTGCTAGAAGCCATCACACTCAAAATTGGTCAAATTCTCCAAGCAGAACATACAGCTATTTTTTTAGTGGACTATGATAAGGCTCAACTATGGTCAAAAGTTCCTCAAGATAATAGCCAAAAATTCCTAGAAATTCGCACTCCCTTAAATGTAGGTATTCCTGGTCAAGTAGCCAGCACAGGTAAATATCTCAATATTTCAGAAACAGCTACTCATCATCTTTTTAGTCCAGAGTTAGAAAAACAAATGGGCTATAAAATTCGCAATCTTTTATGTATGCCGGTTGTGAGTAGCAAAAAGCAAATTGTAGCTGTAGTACAACTGGCAAATAAAGCTGGTGATATTCCATTTGATCATGATGATGAAGAGTCTTTTCGAGACTTTGCTGCTTCTATTGGTATTATCTTGGAAAGTTGCCAATCTTTCTATGTAGCGGCTCGAAATCAAAGGGGTGCAACGGCTTTGTTGCGTGCTACCCAAACTTTAGGACAAAGTTTGGATTTAGAAGCAACTTTGCAGATAGTCATGGAACAAGCCAGGATTTTAATGCAAGCAGACCGCAGTACACTATTTTTGTATCGCAAAGAAATGGGGGAACTTTGGACAAAAGTAGCTACTGTTAATGATACAAAATTGATAGAAGTACGCATTCCTTCTAATCGTGGTATTGCTGGTTATGTGGCTTCTACAGGTCAAGCACTAAATATTCCCGATGCTTATCAAGATCCTCGCTTTGATCCGACTACAGATAACAAAACTGGATATATAACTCGTAATATTCTATGTTTACCAGTTTTTAATTCGGCTGGTGAATTGATTGGTGTCACTCAATTAATAAATAAACAACAAGGCAGTTTTACGACTTCAGATGAAGAGTTTATGCGAGCTTTTAATATCCAAGCAGGAATAGCTTTGGAAAATGCTCGCTTATTTGAAAGTGTTTTGTTAGAAAGACAGTATCAAAAAGATATTCTTCAGAGTTTATCTGATGCTGTAATTTCTACAGATATGCAAGGTCAAATAGTTACTATTAATGATGCAGCTTTAGAGTTACTTGGTTGTCCTTTGAAGTTAGCGAATGGTAAAACCAATAAGCTATTGTGGAAACAAAATTTACTGGGTCGTCCAGTTTGGGACGTTGTACCAGTTGAGAATTTGCAACTACGCCTGGAAGATAGTTTAAAGTATGCAGCTAGACATTATGTACCAGAGCAAAGTTTGCAAGTAGGATTATATGAATTTGATAGTCATGTAACTCAAGATTCACAACTGAAAACTCAGAAGTTAATTTTGGCAGTGCGCGATCGCAATAACCATAATATTTTTATCCCGTGGAATCAACCCCTGACCCCACAATCTCAGTTACTTAATGCTGATGTAGTCAAAATATTAGAACGTAGCATCAATCTCACTGTCAATCCCTTAACTAACCCAGAAGGAGGAGTCAGGGGTGGGTTAGTGGTCTTGGAAGATATCAGCCGAGAAAAACGCCTCAAAAGCACTATGTACCGTTATCTCACACCCCACGTAGCCGAGCAAGTTATGGCGCTGGGAGATGATAGTTTAATGGTAGGTGAACGGAAGGAAGTCACGATTTTATTTTCTGATATCCGTGGTTATACTACGCTGACAGAAAACTTGGGAGCAGCGGAGGTGGTATCCTTGCTCAATCAGTATTTTGAAACAATGGTGGAATCAGTGTTTCAGTATGAAGGAACATTGGATAAGTTTATTGGTGATGCTTTAATGGCGGTATTTGGTGCGCCATTACCATTAACAGAAAATCATGCTTGGCGAGCAATCCAATCAGCGTTGGATATGCGTCAACGACTGGAAGAATTTAATCAGAAGCGAATTATTCAATCCCAGCCGCAAATCCATTTTGGTATTGGTATTAGTTCCGGGGAAGTAGTTTCGGGAAATATTGGTTCTCGCAAACGCATGGATTATACAGTAATTGGCGATGGGGTGAATTTAAGTTCTCGCTTAGAAGGAGTGACAAAAGAATATGGATGTGATATTATTTTAAGTGAATTTACTTATAATTTATGCGGCGATCGCCTCTGGGTGCGTCAATTAGATCGAATTCGTGTTAAAGGCAAACATCAGGCTGTGGATATCTATGAATTAATTGGCGATCGCACCACTCCCCTAGATGCCAACACCCAAGAATTTTTATACCATTATGATGCTGGACGTGCTGCTTATGTATCACGAAATTTCACCCAAGCGATCGCCAGCCTTGAAATTGCCAAACGAATTAGACCTACAGACCAAGCAGTACATACCCACCTTGAACGTGCCTACAATTACCAAAAAACACCACCACCAACTTCCTGGGATGGTGTCTGGACAATGGTCACAAAGTAGTGGGTTGATTGGGAAAATTACTTCCCCATCCTCCCCATCTCCCCATCTCCAATCACTCATCCTGGGAATCAGAACCTTGGTCTTGAAAGGGATCCTCACCTATTCTCAGTTGCTTTTTTGAGCGTTTTAACTGCTTCCACAGCATTTTGATTTGTTTGTAAGCTTCCCCTGGTGGAAGTTTGCCACTGGTTTCTAGGTTGCAGATGTAACTTACTCTCTGAGCAAATTCCTGTAAATTTGCATTAAAAACCAAGTTTTCAGGCTGTACATGACCGTAGTAGCGACCACGAGGATAGAGAAAATCATCTTTACTCACCATTTTTTTCTCCATATATTTAAATCTCCTCCTGATTTTCTTGTTTGTAGCATAACCACTAATCACTCTGATCTGTATTGTGTTCAACCAGGAGAACGCTAATGATTAAAGCATGATTACGACAAAGTGATTCAGAGATTAGTCAATATCAACTTCGACATAATGAATCAAGACTTAAGCCATTAAGTAATAAGTTGTCAAAAAAAGTTTATGCCAAACTAACCAAGGCTATTCACGAACAATTGCCCAGTATATAAATTATGTAAATAAATATTACAATCTCCTACAGGAAGATTTTTACACTGCTCACATTCTCTCAATTATTTCATTTTATTCCTTAATTTACAAAAATGGATTTTAATTAACTTCAACTAAAAAGCAAGTAATTAAAGTATTAATATATACTTTTTTACAGTATTATAAAATTTTATTTACCAAAAATTATAAAAAGTTAACGAAAATCGTGAAAGTTTTGTGCAGAGTTTACCCGTTTCACCGGCAAGACAGGGGAATAGGAAAAATGGAAAGTGGGGTGCAGAAAGAAAAATTAATTTTTGGTTCTGATAGCGCAGCTTGGCGTAAGCCATACTCCTGACTCCAACCTCAAAGGTTTTCAGCCCACTATTTTCTTATAAAATAGTTAAGCTTGAAACCATTACCCTCTGAATACTACTTGGTACTTAGTGTTATACACCTTAAACGGTTAACTGTACTGCGGAAAAGTTTACTGGGTTTGGGTTAAAGGTTTTTTCTTTCCCCAAATATCAATTGTTCTCCAACTGTATCTACCATTATGTTTGTTCCAACTAAACTCTACGAAGGCAAAGCAAAAATCCTCTACACCACAGACAATCCGGACGTTTTGCTAGCTGATTTTAAAGATGATGCGACGGCATTTAACGCACAAAAGCGTGGCAGTATCCAGGGGAAAGGCAGCATAAACTGTACCCTTTCTGGCAAATTGTTTCAACAGTTAGAATCCCATAGTATTAAGACTCATTTTATTGATTGTCCAGCCCCTAATCAAATGCGGGTCAAAGCAGTTAAAATTTTGCCATTAGAAGTAGTTGTCAGAAATATTGCGGCTGGGAGCCTGTGTCAACAAACAGGATTATCATTAGGTACAGTTCTGCCACAGGCTTTGGTAGAGTTTTATTACAAAGACGACAAATTAGGAGATCCATTGCTAACACGCGATCGCTTACTATTGCTAAAACTCGCTACAGAGGAACAAATTGAGAGTATTACCCATCTGGCATTACAAATCAACGAGTTTCTCAAGGGTTTTTGGCAACAGTGTGGGATTACACTAGTAGATTTTAAACTCGAATTTGGTTTGGACTCACAACAGCAGTTGCTTCTAGCAGATGAAATTAGTCCTGATACCTGTCGTTTATGGGACATGGCTGAAAACGATCCTAACCGTCGAGTAATGGATAAAGACCGTTTTCGCAGGGATTTAGGGAATGTAGAGAATGCCTACCAGGAGGTTTTACAAAGAGTATTAAAAGTGCTGGAAAGCCAAAAGCTTTGAATTTTTAATTTTTAATTTTGAATTCCGCAAAGCGGTAAGTGTGGTAGTGAAGAGGAATATGAATAAAATGCATTTATCTCCGGTATTATTGGCAGTTGTGGCGATCGCCACCCCTTTTGATAGTTCATTGAGTGCGACTGCACAAACTCCTGATCATACTCAGCAAGTAACAGAAGTTGCCACGGTAGAAACAAACCAACAGCTGCCACAGAAAACTAATCAAAATCATCTTGATCAACAACAGGACTCAGTCGTAGTCACGACAACAGAAGTTAGAGAAAGCGAATCTCCATCCTCCATAACTCCTGTTTCAGCCTTAACCACTGACTCAACAGCAATAGCAACACCAGAAGTAATTACTGCCAATATCAGCACCTCATCAAAAACAGCGCAAGCTTTAAAAACAGCAATAGCTCGTAACTCAGCAAAAACAGAAACGCAAGCAGTAATTATCCCCGCAGCACAAACCCTAAAAGCACCGCTATTAACCACCAATTCAGTAGGAATAGGGACATCACAAGCAATTATTCCCAATATCAAGATCCCATCCAAAACAGCACAAGCTCAAGAACCAGAAGCAACTCCTGACACAAATTCTACACAGGAGAACCCCGAACCACCCACAGCACAACCAGCTTTTCCGACTAATCCCGAAACAACACCAACAGCAGAACCTCGTGTATTAGTTTCCGAAGTAGCCGTCAAATCTCCCACGGGTGCAATTGCCAAAGAACTAGAAGATAAAGTTTATCAAGCCATTCGTACCCAAGCAGGACAAACAACTACTCGCTCCCAACTCCAAGAAGATATTAATGCTATCTTTGCCACGGGCTTTTTCGCCAACGTGCAAGCCATGCCAGAAGATACACCCTTGGGTGTAAGAGTGAGTTTCATTGTTAGTCCTAACCCGGTTCTGAGTAAAGTACAAGTAGAAGCTAATCCGGGAACTGGTGTAGCTTCAGTTATACCTGCCAAAACTGTAGACGAAATCTTCAGTAAACAGTATGGACAAATCTTGAATTTACGAGATTTACAAGAAGGAATTAAAGAATTAACCAAAAAGTATCAAGACCAAGGTTATGTGCTGGCCAACGTGATTGGAGCGCCTAAAGTATCAGAAAATGGAGTAGTCACCCTACAAGTAGCAGAAGGGGTAGTAGAAAATATCAAAGTCCGTTTCCGCAACAAACAGGGTGAGGAAGTAGACGACAAAGGTAATCCCATTCGCGGACGCACAAAAGATTATGTGATTAAGCGAGAATTGGAATTAAAGCCTGGTCAGGTATTTAACCGCAACATCGTCCAAAAAGACCTGCAAAGGATATTTGGTTTAGGATTATTTGAAGATGTAAATGTGTCCCTTGATCCTGGTACAGACCCAAGCAAGGTAGATGTGGTACTCAATGTGGCTGAACGCAGTAGTGGTTCAATCGCTGCTGGTGCAGGTATTAGTTCTGCCAGTGGGTTATTTGGTACTGTTAGCTATCAACAGCAAAACCTGGGGGGTAGAGCGCAGAAACTGGGGGCTGAGGTACAGTTAGGAGAAAGAGAATTGCTGTTTGACCTGCGGTTTACAGATCCTTGGATTGCTGGTGATCCTTACCGTACTTCCTACACAGCCAATATTTTCCGTCGTCGTTCAATTTCTCTGATTTTTGAAGGCAAGGATGACGCTATAGAAACCTTTAACCCTGGTGATATTACTAATGAAGATGACCAGGATCGCCCCCGGATTACTCGTTTAGGCGGTGGTGTATCCTTTACCCGTCCTCTTTCTGCTAATCCTTACCAAAAGTCAGAATGGACAGCTTCAGCAGGTTTGCAGTATCAAAGAGTTTCTAGCCGTGATGCTGATGGCAATCTGAGAAAAGAAGGGGCGATATTTGATGATAATGGCAATCAAATTAGCCCGACAATTCCTCTGACCCAATCAGGTACTGGTGAAGACGATTTGCTATTATTGCAACTGGGCGCACAACGCGATCGCCGGAATAATCCCTTACAACCTACCAATGGTTCTTTCCTCCGCTTCGGAGTTGACCAATCTGTACCCGTGGGAGAAGGCAATATTTTACTAACCAGGCTAAGGGGTAACTACAGCCAATATTTACCAGTAAAATTCCTGGGCTTTGGTAAAGGCGCACAAACCCTAGCATTTAACCTCCAAGGGGGTACAATTCTTGGTGATTTACCTCCCTATGAAGCCTTTACCCTTGGTGGTAGTAATTCTGTCCGGGGTTATGATGAAGGCAGATTAGCAACTGGACGTAGCTATGTACAAGCATCTGTTGAATATCGTTTTCCTGTCTTTTCTGTAGTCAGTGGCGCTCTGTTTTTTGATTACGGTAGTGATTTGGGAAGCAGCACCAGAACAGCAGAAATTTTGAACAAAAATGGTACTGGCTATGGTTATGGTCTAGGTGTGCGTGTACAGTCACCATTAGGACCAATTCGTATAGACTACGGTATGAGCGATGATGGCGATAGCCGCATTAACTTCGGGATAGGTGAAAGGTTTTAATAGTTGATAGTGGATAGTTGATAGTTGACGAGTTATCAACTTCCCCTACTTCCCCATCTCCTGCTTTTTAGGGTGTCTACCTACCACAAATAGAGAAAATGAGTAATAATCAGCAAAATAATATATTGGCTTGTAGCCTATGCACCAACACACTTTAGCGGCGGAAGTTATCCAAAAGGGTGTGGGACTGCATAGTGGTGTGAGTACCAGTGTGAGGATACTACCAGCAGAACCGGGCAGCGATTGCGCGGGGCGCACTGCTGGAAGCAATCGCTATTTTGTTCGGGTGGATTTGCCTAATTCTCCTATTATTCCCGCCAAAATTACTGCTGTTAGTCAGACTCTTCTCTCTACTCAGTTGGGTACAGAGGAGGTTCATGTACGCACAGTAGAACATTTATTGGCAGCTTTGTCTGCTATGGGTGTAGATAATGCTCGCATTGAAATTGATGGTTCAGAAGTGCCGCTTTTGGATGGTTCGGCTCAGGTTTGGACTGATAGCATTGCCGCAGTGGGTTTAGTATTACAACCAGTCAGTGACGAACAATCACCAATAGTTATTAAAGAACCGCTTTGGGTGCAGCAAGGGGATGCTTTTGTATGCGCCTTACCTGCGACAGAAACTCGTTTTAGCTATGGAATTGATTTTGATTTACCAGCTATTGGTAATCAATGGCACAGTTGGTCATTATCTACTAATCTAGAAAATACCTTTATTACAGAAATTGCCCCGGCTCGTACTTTTGGTTTATTACATCAAATTGAATATCTGCAAAAATCAGGATTAATCAAAGGTGGCAGCTTGGATAATGCCCTGGTTTGTGGTTCTGATGGTTGGGTAAATCCACCATTAAGATTTGCAAATGAACCAGTACGTCATAAAATCTTAGATTTAGTAGGAGATATTAGCTTGCTGGGCAAATTTCCCCTTGCTCATTTCTTTGCATACAAAGCCAGTCATAATCTGCATATTCAACTAGCACAGAAAATTTTAGAATTATTTTAGAATTTAATTCTGTCTCTTAGTTTTGACTCTGGTTACTAATCCAAGTAGGAATTAGTAAGTAAGAACTACAAATTACGCATTACAAATTACCCATGTCAACTCTCACCCAAGCTAATTCTACCGACGTGACCACATCTGAAGGAGATCATCAGGAAGCCAATACACCGACAATTAAAACAACCTACTCAGTGGAAGAGATTCAACAATTACTACCGCACCGTTATCCCTTTTTACTGGTAGATAAAATTATTGACTATGTACCTGGCAAAATGGCTGTGGGTGTGAAAAATGTCAGCTTCAATGAACCCCACTTTCAAGGTCACTTTCCCGGACGTGCATTAATGCCTGGTGTACTCATTGTGGAAGCAATGGCGCAAGTTGGTGGTGTCGTCATGACCCAAATGCCTGATATACCAAAAGGCCTGTTTGTTTTTGTGGGTATTGATAAAGTTCGTTTCCGTCGTCAAGTAGTACCTGGTGATCAGTTAATTATGACAGTGGAACTGTTATCAATTAAGCAGCGTCGTTTCGGTAAAATGCAAGGTCGAGCCGAAGTTGATGGACAACTAGCTGCTGAAGGAGAATTGATGTTTTCTTTAGTTAGCTAAAATTCTGCTTTGCTGTTTTGGGGATAGCCGTGAAATGCCCTTAGACAATTATAAGCAAGGATAACAGTAAAGATAAAAAACCACAAGGGTATTTACTGATATCTCGATTTTCGTCATCCTCACACATAGCTTGTTTTGCCCGACACTTTTTTTCACTGAACTCAGTTCTGGAGAGTCACCCTTGAAGACACTTATTCATCCAACTGCTGTAATACATCCAAATTCGGAACTCCACTCAACGGTGCAAGTCGGTGCTTATGCTGTGATTGGAGCGAATGTCAAAGTCGGACCAGAAACTGTGATTGGCGCTCATGCTGTTCTAGAAGGCCCATGTGATATTGGGGCGCGAAATCATATTTTTCCTGGTGCTGCCATCGGTATGGAACCCCAAGACCTCAAGTATGTAGGAGAACCAACTTGGGTAAAAATTGGCGACAATAATTCAATTCGTGAATATGTAACTATTAATCGTGCTACTGGTCGGGGAGAAGCGACGGTAATCGGTAATGGTAATCTATTGATGGCTTATGTTCATATAGGTCATAATTGCGTGATTGAAGACTCGGTGGTAATTGCTAATTCTGTGGCTTTAGCGGGTCATGTTCACATTGAGTCAAGAGCTAGATTAAGTGGCGTTTTAGGTGTGCATCAATTTGTGCATATTGGTGGTATGTCCATGGTGGGCGGGATGACTCGCATTGACCGAGATGTAGCGCCTTATATGCTAGTTGAGGGCAATCCGTCACGGGTGCGATCGCTCAATTTGGTGGGACTAAAACGCTCAGGAATGTCTGCTCAAGAATTCCAACTTTTGAAAAAGGCTTTTCGGATTCTCTACCGTTCTAATTTGCTTTTTAAAGACGCTTTGTCCGAGTTAGAAATGTTGGGAGATACAGAACAATTGGAACACCTACACCGTTTTTTACGGCTTTCTCAAATGCCAGGAAGACGGGGTTTGATTCCTGGAAAGGCGAGAAAAGGCACAAGAGATGAGTCGTGATTTATGAGTTATGAATGATGAATCACTCCTAAATTCATCATTCATTGGATTCCATAAAAGTGAATACAAGAAGGAAGCAGAAAACCCAAACTTTAAAATCTAAAATCTAAAATTCAAATGCGGATATTTATCAGCACTGGGGAAGTTTCTGGCGATTTGCAAGGGGCGCTGTTAATTACGGCGCTTCAGCGTCAGGCTATGGGAACGGGGTTAAATTTAGAAATTGTGGCTTTGGGTGGCGAGAAAATGGCCGCAGCAGGGGCAACTATTTTGGGTGATACCAGCGGTATTGGTTCGATGGGAATAATTGAGGCTTTGCCGTATTTTATCCCGACTATACAGGTACAAAGACGAGCGATCGCCTACTTGAAACAAAATCCCCCTGACTTAATAGTGCTAATTGACTATATGACCCCTAATATCGGGATTGGTAGTTATATGCATGAACATTTTCCAGATGTGCCTGTAGTGTACTACATAGCTCCCCAAGAGTGGGTTTGGTCGCTGAGTTTGGAGAGAACAAAAAGAATAGTTAGCTTTACGGATAAGTTATTGGCAATTTTTCCTGAAGAAGCTCGTTATTATCAGGAGAAGGGGGCTAAAGTTAATTGGGTTGGTCATCCTTTAGTTGATAAGATGGCCAATGCACCAAATCGAGAAGCAGCAAGGACAAGTTTAGGAATTAAACCAGAACAAATTGCGATCGCTCTTTTACCCGCTTCTCGTCATCAGGAATTAAAATATCTATTACCAGTAATTTTTCAAGCTGCTCAAAATCTACAATCTAAATTACCAGAAGTGCATTTTTGGATTCCTCTATCTTTGGAAATATTTAGAGATAAAATTGAAAAAGGTATTCAAGATTATGGTTTACAAGCAACAATTGTCTCAGGTCAAAAACAAGAAGTTTTTGCAGCTGTTGATTTTGCCATTACCAAATCTGGAACTGTAAATTTAGAATTAGCTTTGTTAAATGTACCGCAAGTAGTTGTTTATCGTCTTAGTCCTTTTACTGCTTGGGTAGGGCGGAATATTCTTAAAGGTTCTATTCCCTTCGCTTCACCTGTGAATTTAGTTGTAATGCGGGAAATTGTCCCAGAATTGCTACAGGAACAAGCAACAGCAGCAAATATTACTCAAGCCGCAATGGAATTATTATTAAATCAGGAAAAGAAACAAAAAACTTTAGAAGATTATCAACAAATGCGGCAATCTTTGGGAGAATTAGGAGTGTGCGATCGCGCTGCAAAAGAAATTTTAGAAATGAAAATATAGGTGATAGATTACAGGTAACAGGTTACAGATAAAATGATTAAAAAACGGCCAATTGCAGTTGACTTATTTGCAGGTGCAGGAGGTATGACCCTTGGTTTTGAACAAGCAGGTTTTGATGTCCTTGTATCTGTAGAACTAGACCCAATTCATTGTGCAGTTCATAAATTTAACTTTCCTTTTTGGAAAGTGTTATGTAAAAGTGTAGAAGAAACAACAGCGTCAGACATTAGAAATAGTTCTGACATTGGTAATCAAGAAATTGATGTAGTTTTTGGCGGTCCGCCATGTCAAGGGTTTTCATTAATTGGTAAACGTTCTATTGATGACCCTAGAAATACTCTGGTTTTTCATTTTATTAGGTTAGTTTTGGAACTACAACCTAATTTTTTTGTTTTGGAAAATGTTAAAGGAATGACCGTAGGTAAACACAAAGAATTTACTACGGAAATAATTGATAAATTTGAAAATAATGGTTATAAAGTTAATCAAAATTATCAAGTATTAAATGCTGCTAATTATGGAGTCCCACAAAATCGAGAAAGATTATTTTTATTAGGTTGTCGTCAAAATTTGAGATTACCAAATTATCCAGATAAAATTACCCATCCAAAATATAAGAAATCTATAAATTTATCCACAATTGCACTACCAAAATTACCATCAACACCTACGGTTTTGCAAGCTATACAAGACCTACCGGAAGTAGAAAATTATCCAGAATTATATCAACAAGATTGGGTAATAACTGATTTTGGTAAACCTAGTAATTACGGAAAAAAGATGCGTAATCTTAGCTTATCCAAAAATAATTATTCCTATCAGCGTAAATTTAATCATAACATTCTAACATCCAGTTTAAGAACAAATCATAATCCTGAATCTATCGCCAGATTTGCATCAACTCCCCATGGAAAAATCGAACCAATTAGTCGTTTTTATAAACTAGCTCCTGATGGCTTATGTAACACACTCAGAGCCGGAACAGCAAGTAATAAAGGTGCGTTTACTTCCCCTCGTCCCATACATCCTTTTAAGCCTAGATGTATTACTGTTAGAGAGGCTGCACGGTTACATTCTTATCCTGACTGGTTTAGATTTCATCCCACAAAATGGCATGGTTTTAGACAAATTGGTAACTCTGTTCCTCCACTTTTAGCTCAAGCTGTAGCATCAGAAATTATTAAAGTTTTAGGTATAAAATCCTCCCAACTTAAATGCGGTAAAGATTTAAAAGATTTAGGAGAAATCAGGTTATTAACATTTGATATGTCAGAAGCTGCTAAATATTTTGAAGTTAATCCTGATGTTATAGAACCTAGAATTAGAAAAAAATGAATTATACAGCAGAAGTCAGGAGTCAGAATGCTGATGAAATGAAGAGTAGAGGGAAGTGAGATTTTATCAAAATCATCAAAATTAACTAAAAAAGCCTTTATTCTCCTGGCTTGGAGTATTCTCTATTCTGAATACTTACCAAAAAATCCACAATTTAATGTAAGGTAAGCCACTCTAACCAAACAGATAAAAATACTAAACTCAAATGCTGTCACTAGCAGAAAATATGCAAAAGCTGGGTTTGGGTTTAATCATTATCTCATTTTTACCGTGGCTGGCGATCGCCTTAATTGTGCCATTTTTACCACTTTCCGTTGCCCAAAAAGCCCTGCTAGTACCAGCGTTATTGGTTTTCGCTGAAGTTATATTTTGGTTAGGTGCGCTACTGGTAGGAAAAGAAGTAGTGCAGCGATATCGACTTTATTTTAATTTCCGTTACTTGCGGATATTGTTCAAAAGATGGAAGCGCAAAAACAGAAAAAGATTGTAATTGGTTAGAATGAGTATTCAGAAATCTCTGTGTAAATTAAGAAAATGGCAGCATACAAACTGACCGAAACCGAACTACAACAAGCCCTCAATAGTTTACCAGGATGGCAAATTAAAGAAGGTAAGTTATACAAAGAATACAAATTTAATTCTTTTGCTACAGCCTTGGGTTGGATGGTGACAGTCGGTGTTCACGCGGAAATAATGGGACATCACCCGGAATGGTCTAATGTTTACAGCACCGTCCGGGTGAATCTTATTACCCACGACATCGGTAATGCTATTAGCAATTTAGATGTCGAATTAGGGAAGAAAATGGAAGAAATATATGGTAAATAGGTGACAGGTGACAGGTGACAGGTGACAGTAAGAAGGCAAGAGGCAAGAGGCAAGAGGCAAGAGTTTATTCTTCCCTGTTCCCTGTTCCCTGTTCCCTATTCCCTGTTCCCATTACTAACTTGTTTCCTGAATTTGTAACCTAATGGTGTGTTCAGTTGCACCGCTGAGTTGCAGTTCCATTACTTCTCCTCCCAGGGGTTCTACACAACTGAGGAGCGATCGCAAATTGGGGGTACTTGCACCAGTATCAACGTATAATCTATCAGCCAAGTTACTGATTTTTTTCCAAGTCATGTATAACTTGGCTATACTTTGTTCCATTTGAGATGCTTGATTGACCAAATCAGCAGCGATACTTAAACAGCCGATTCTTTGGGCTTCTTCTAATGCGGTTTCAATATCCACATTTTCTTCTGTCAGTGCCTGAACTTGGGCAGCAGATTTGAGATATTTTGCTAATTGACGGGCTTCTGTGGTGGCCTGCTTGAGAGTATCAACATCAGGATTAGCTGCTATATCCCTTTGTAATGCCTTTTGGTGCGATTCTGGCAGTTTTTCCATTTCTTTGACCAGAGGGGCAATATAGCGAGCAGGAAGGCTATTATCTGCGGCTTTTTCCTTAACTGGTTCAGGTAACAAATCTGAGGACATGGCTGTCCATTCGTCGGTGAGTTGACGGACTTCTCTGCGGGTGATGCGATCGCCTTTTTGCGCGGCTTCACTCACCATCTGTTGCACTTCTGGGGCAGCTTTAGCGGTTTCTACAAATGCCCGTTTACTAAAATTATTCACACTGGCTGGATCAAGTTTGCCTTCTTCTAGGAGAGTATCAGCACTGTTAGCCAATTGAATCCAGGAATAAGCTTGAGTTTTACTAATTTCCCGTTCCTTCAACCATTTGAGGAAACCAGTACCTCTGCTATCACCACCTTTTTTTTCTCTGTCGCGGATAGCGCGTAAAATGCGACCTCGCCAAATTTCTGTTTGCAAATCAAAGCGATCGCATACTTGCCAAGCTACATCTAACTGCTGTAAAAAGTCAGACTCAGCAATTTGTTCATCTTCTGGATCTGGGAGTTCAAAGTCTAAGTCTACTGGCTGTTGCAGTGCAGCAGCAAGGTCATTCATAGAGTCGGTATCTTGCACGATGGATAGCTGGTTGGTGTTTGCGATCGCTTGATTGTCACAAATGCTGCATTCTTACACAGAATAAGCAACAACAGACAGGTAAATATTATATAGCAATATTTAAAATTTTCCCTTCTGCCTCCTGCCTCCTGCCTTCTGCCTCCTGCCTCCTGCCTCGCCCGAAGGGCAGTTAAACTAATTGTCTGGAAGCACAACAGCGATCGCGTCCACTTCTTTTAGCTTGATAGAGTGCTTCATCTGCGGCTTTGATCAACAATGCTGGTGTAAGATCATAACTAGGTATGGTACTGGCAACACCTACACTCAAAGTAACCCGTGAATCGACCAGAGAAGCTTGGTGATGAATAGCTAAAGCCTTAACTTGAGAACGGATTTCTTCTGCTATTCGCATAGCCATTGTTTCATTAGTATCGGGTAAAATCACCGCAAACTCTTCTCCTCCATATCTCGCTACTAAATAAGTCGGTTTTTTGACCCCCTTAGTCATCACTTGAGCAACTTTTTTTAAACAAGCATCTCCCGCTTGATATCCATAATTATCGTTATATCGTTTGAAAAAATCTAAATCACACAAAATCAACGATAAAGGAGATTGTTCCGTAGCCAAACGTTCCCACTCTTGCTGAAGATATTCCTCAAACTTGTGATGATTAGCTATTTGCGTGAGTCGATCATAGTTAACGATACGCTGGAGATTTCTATTTTCTAGCTTCAAATTCCAGTTTTCTTGTACCTTAACAATTACAGTTGTTGTAAAAAATAAAACTATAGGTGTAGCAACCGGCGGCCAATAATTGAGTTTTAGCAACAACAGACTCAAAATTATCCAAGTAAATGACAAACCGAGCAATAATCCTAATTGTTCCCTAGTTCGCAAATAAGCGATCGCCCAATATAAACCCGGTCCTCCCAGTAAAAATAACATTATCCATCCCCTTAAAGGAAAGAGACGGAGGAAATTATTCTGTAAAATATTACTGATTATCGTAGCGTGTACAGACACACCACCTGTAGGTGGGTCATAGTCAAAGGGAGTTATCAACCCATCAATACCGGGAGCAGTAACCCCAACCAACACTATTTTATTTTGGAAAGCCTGACTTGGTATTTGTTGCTCGACCACATCCACAAAGGAATATTGTGGTATTTTCTGGCCTTTACTAATCCAATTAACCCACAAAGGATTAGCTAAATTTTTTAAGGGAGGAGTTTCCCCAAAAGTATTATATGCTTTGAGAGCTGCAATTGCTAATGAGGGAACACCTTTGATTTCGGTTTCCACTCTGCGAACCATACCATCTCCATCCTTATATCTGAGAATATGTCCCGTAGTGATGGCTACTTGTTCCAATTCCGGTCTAGGCTGCCAAGGTTTTCCTTGGGTATCCCATGCTTGAGCTAGTATAACTCTACCATGTCGCTCCATAGCTTTTGCCAACATCGCATCATCGACACTTTGATCAGAAAAGAGGATGTCGAATGCAACTACATTAGGCTGTGCTGTACTAAGTACATTTAATAACTTAATGTACTTTTGCCTTGTCCACGGAAACTGCCCAAACTCATTTAAACTTTTATCATCTATTGCCACTACCACCACACGCTCATCCCAGTTAGCATCTCCCCGCAGGCGAAATAAATTGTTGTAAACAATCCATTCCAGTGGTTGAAAGACTCCTAGCAGGAGAATAACAGCCACTATCAACATTCCCATCCAACTGGGGCGCGATCGCCAAATAAATCTAAACAAATGTTGAATAAAATAAATAATATGCGTCTCCTGTTGCTTCAAGGAACCGCTAACTCATAATCTTGTCGTTTTCCCAAAGGTGTAGTTACTGTAACCGCAATACGACGATTAGCCGGAAGCGGCACTACAATATCAAATGTTCCATTTCTATCAGTAGTCAGCGGTTGATCACCCAAAATGATCAAGTTAACAATATCAATTTTACCTGCAATTCGCGCCTGTTGATTTCCCTGTGCTGCTAAAAATTTCACATCCAAGCGTGTATCGTTTTGTAAAGGCATGGGTAGTGATGGCGGTTCTCCAGGAATTATTAAACTCTGAAAGCCTTTATTTATATACAAGGTTTTACTTTGTGCTGTTGTTGCTACACTCCCTGTCAGAGTTGCGACCCCTGTTTTACCAGTTGGTTGCACACTCACACCAAATTCTGTACCCCTGACACCTGTAATTCCTGCGGGTGTTTCAATTTCCAAGGAAGAGTCTCTATGTGTAAAGGAACGCAATTTGATTCGTACCTGTCCCCCTGTCACCTGTAAATGTGTGATGCGTCCACCATTAACTGTGGTTTGCAGTTTTTGAATTTGTAATTTTGTATTTTCTGCAACTTGAATAAAACCAATACCAGTATCTAGCGCCAGCATGGTACTAGAATTTTCTCCTGTGCTGATACTATCTCCTACATTTTGTAGTTTCGCACCTATACTAGCGGCTTGGGATCTTTGTTTATTTTGATAGGTGACAGACCCGGAAAGCTTGCGAACTTCTAAGTATCGCTTCACTCTGACTTGTAATTTATTCTGTGCTAATACTTGACGGATTGTTAACAACCCAACTACAGATACACCCAATAATAGCCAATATCTTTTCATCTAAACCTCCAGGAGACCCCCACCAAAACTGTACTCAGTTTGGTGATGGGAGGAATGGAGGGTTAATTGTGAAACGTCCCTTGAGTAATTTTGTGCGCCAGCACAAACAATGAGAGAGACAGTTGAGCAATTAACAAATCTGTTATTTTCCATATTCGTAACCGTCCTTTTTGTGAATTGATTTACAGTATTTGTAAGAGATACCTTGAATCAGTCCAGACACTGTTGAGATATTGAAACTACCGCTAGTCCTCACCGCTACTCGTCCGATATATGCCCCAATCTTTGTACCTTTTGTGACAACAGCTTTAACAATGTCTCCGGTTTGAAAACCATTAACAAATTTGAACCTGGGGACATATCTAGAAGGAAAACCGTATTTGTCAGTTCTGCAAGATTGTCTAGTGCCGTGACCGTTAGCTGTAATTAACAATGGTTTAACACCTTTGATATTGAGAATTGGAGTTAATTGACCAACACAAGCTGCATCAATCCAGTGCGTTTTCTCTAGTTTCTGTTGACTTCTATTGAATTTTGTTAGCCCTCCTGAACCAGTTTCTACAGGTAATCCAGTCGCTTTTAAAACTTTTAGTAATGCCAATCGAGTTGTGTTGACGGAGGCCGCATCAGCTAATGGTCTTTTGGCTTGCTTCAGGATTTTTTCTAACCTTGATGGGTCTTTTTTGAGGAAATCTTTGATATCTTTTGTTCCCTTCTTGGTATTACATTTCTCGCAACTTAAAGTGAGATTTGTAATTGAATCACTACCACCTTTGGCTCGTGGATGAATATGCTCTACTTGAAAAGGAACGTCTTTCACTCCACAGTAGGCACATTGTCTATCCCACTTTTCTAGTAAGTATTCTCTGGTTTCGTAACCAGCTAAAGTTCCTTGTTGATATTCCCTACCTTGAAGATCAGGATTAGCCATTAACTGCATATCAAACCGTACTAATTCTTGACTAATCGCCCCAATTGGTGCAAATTGGCGCAACTTTTTCACCCAAGTTTTGATATTCTCAATTCGACTTTGTAAGCTCGGTGCTAACCATCCCTCTGGACGTTTTCTATTCAAGAACCTTGGTTGTCTGTAACGAGTTTTTCTTGCACGTCTAGAACGTCTTAATTGTCTTCTAGAAGTTAAAGCATCTCTAATTGCAAAGCCTCTATGTTTTAATTCAGCAGCAAATACAACCTCGCCAGTTGAATCGTTAACTAATGCCATTCCCGTGAATTTTGCACCAGGATCAATCTTTAATCTCAGCAACGATACTGGGGAGTCAGGACGTGATTCTTTGAGAATAATTGTGAACGGAAACTGTCTAAATATTGCTGCTTTTTTGTTTCTTAATAGTTGTCTGGCTTGTGCCGAATGAATTGGATTTAACGGTATGAAGTTGGTATCTAAAACAAATACTTTGGACATATTGTCCCTCCTTGCGGGTAATGTTAGCTTTGACAAGGTTAGAGGTCGGTAACTATCTTAAAAGCACTGGTTTAACCCTTAAGCCTGTTTAACTTTTAAGTTCTAGAGCAGGGAACTAGCTACACATTCCCTGGTAGGTCTTTAACTCTTACCTCTAACGTAGTTCGGTCAAGAACTGAGTCTGGTCAACTAGGCTTTTACAAGCCCTCACTTACCCGAAGGGAAGTGATGGGTGGTTGACTCCAATGCTGCTATTTGATCCTTGTTTCTAATTTACGCGATCCCAAGCACTTTCTAATTGTTTCCGATAGTCTAGAAATTAGACCTCAGCTAAACAACAATGAACCAGGTAGACTATCTCCGCATTAGTTTAATTGATCGCTGTAATTTCCGTTGTCTGTACTGTATGCCAGAGGGTGCTGAATTACACTATATCCTCAAACAACAGTTGTTAACTGATGAGGAACTTCTCACTCTGATTCAAGAGGTATTTATTCCCGTCGGTTTTACCCGCTTTCGTTTGACTGGTGGTGAACCTTTATTACGTCCTGGTGTGGTGGAGTTGGTGAAGGAAATTGCTAATTTTCCCCAAACTCAGGATTTAGCAATGACTACTAATGGATTTTTACTAGCACCCATAGCTAAAAATCTCTATGATGCAGGTTTAAGAAGGATTAATATTAGTTTAGATTCTCTAGACCCAGACACCTTTGAGCAAATTATCGGTAATCATGGGCGTGGACGTTGGCAACAAGTTTGGGAAGGGATTCAAGCTGCCTATAATGTGGGTTTTGACCCGTTAAAGTTAAATGTAGTTGTAATTCCTGGTGTTAATGACCATGAAATTTTAGATTTAGCCGCGCTGACGATTGAAAAAAATTGGCACGTCCGGTTTATTGAGTTTATGCCTATTGGTAATGGTCAATTATTTGGCGATCGCGGTTGGATATCTTCTGCTGATTTGCGCGATCGCATTCGTCAACGTTGGGGCTTGACAGAATCACAAATTCGTGGTAATGGCCCTGCTGATGTGTTTCAAATTCCAGGAGCGAAGGGAACACTAGGTTTTATCAGCCAGATGTCAGAATGTTTTTGCGATCGCTGTAACCGAGTCCGTCTATCTGCTGATGGCTGGTTACGCCCCTGCTTATTAAATGAAACTGGTCAAATTGATTTAAAAACCTCTTTCCGTGCTGGTATTAGCACCGTTCAATTGCAAGAACAAGTTCGACAACTATTAAATATCAAATCTGAAATTAGCTTTAAACAACGCGACTCAGGTACAGTCGGCTCTTACACCCGTACCATGTCGCAAATTGGGGGTTAGTCATTAGGAATAGGGAACAGGGAACAGGGAACAGGGAACAGGGAACAGGAAGAGATAATAAACTATTGCCTTCTGACTCCTGACTCCTGACTCCTGACTCCTGACTCCTGACTATTACGCTTGACGTGAGTAATATTCCACCACAAGCAGTTCATTCACTTGTAGTGCTACCCATTCTCTTTCAATCACACTATTAACTTTGCCAGTTAATTTATTTTTATCAAATTCTAAGTGATTGGGGAGGTTGGCTAAACCGGGATATTGCAAGTTAGCTTCAACCAATTTCTTGGATGCTTGATTATCCCTAACAGCAATTTCTTCTCCAGGACGGCACTGATAACTAGCAATATTCACTACACGACCATTAACGGTGACGTGACCATGATTTACTAGTTGACGTGCTGCGGGAATGGTGGGAGCCATACCCATGCGAAAAACTGTATTATCTAAGCGCATTTCCAGCAATTGCAGCAAAACTTGTCCAGTAGAGCCGGTTACACGCCTAGCTTTACGAACGTAGCGCAGCATTTGTTTTTCTGTTAACCCGTAGTTCAAGCGGAGTTTTTGCTTTTCTTCTAGACGGATAGCATACTCAGAACGTTTTTTGCGGTTCTGACCATGTTGTCCTGGTGCATAGGCGCGTCTAGCACTTTTTCGAGTTAAGCCTGGTAATTCGCCCAAGCGGCGGACAATTCTGAGGCGAGGCCCTCTATATCGGGACATGAGTTTCCTTAATTTAATCCTGTTTAAACTTTACCCAAATTTTTAATTATGACATTCCTTGCTGTAATTAGCTAGAGGATTATCAATAAAATGATCTGTGAACAGATATACAGCAGATTGCAGGCAAATGAAGCCCAAAATTTCCATCAAAAAATGGCTTAAGCCAAGCTGCGCTATCAAGTATCAAGTGTATTTTACTCCTGACTCCTGAGTTTTGCTGTAAATTCCGCATTTTTGATGGGTGCTTGATAATTATACACAAGGAGAGAAAAATCAGCACAATCTGATCACTAAGAACATTATTGTTGACTGAGGTTTAGTTATCAATTTCAGAAGGCAAAAATTCCTGAATTGTAGAACAGGTTAAGAAAATTCTAAGTTAGCATAGCCTTGGGTGTTTGGAGAATAACGGAGAATAGCAATGATAAAAAGCCAAAAACAAATTAGCAGCAGAATTTTCACTGTTCCAGTTGTAGTTATAGCTGGATTGTTGACAAATGTTCTACCGAGCCACGCTGTTATAGATTCTTATAGAAACGATTACCGTGCCTGTGCAGCGCAATTATTGAGTGTAGGAGTCACAACAGAAGCAGCATCTCAAGGTTGTGCCACCGCAATGCGACCCAGAGAGTTATCTACCTGTGTGGCTCAAATTAAAAAACAGACACAGATTAACCCTACAGATGCCCTTTATTCCTGTGGTCAAGCCCGTCGTCCTGAAGATTTAGCTACCTGTGTAGTGGGTATTAGCAAAAGCACTAAGGAGGAAATTAATCAAGCTACTTTAAGCTACTGTGGACGTAGTTTATTACCCGTGACTTTTGCTCAGTGTGTAGTTGGCTTGGGTAAAGAAATTAAGATGACTTCAATTCAGGCTTTAGATACTTGTATAGATGCCAGTGATCGGTCTAGTGGCATTGGAACTGGAATGACAACACCACCGGGTTCTATGCCTCGTTTTGAGACTGTTCCCATGCCATCAGATCCTAGCATTAAGTAAATTGGTAACGCTTTAAAGTTAGCAGTGAGTCGCATAATTGTAGGGTTGGGAAACTTTCTTCCACCCTACTAGTCTTTCAAACCAAAGATGATGGGGTTAAGGCAAGTTTGAGGAGCAGATAAAATAAGGTTTCGGCTTTAACCCTCTCGAATTTACTTTCTCTGACTACTGAATAGATCATGTGAGAACTTTGCTTTCTACACATATCAAATTTGTGTCATATTACTGGTCTTGATTACCAAACACCATTTGTAAGACCATAGGGACACCTCCATCTTGGTGATATTTATCTGCCCAAGCACGGATGATTTCATCTAATTCTTCCATGGCCTCTTGCATTTGTTCAACGGGGATGTCCAATTCTTCCACAGCACGCATAGAATTGGCTTTTCTTTCCGCCCAATCTTTCATCATACGAAAATAGCGAGCAGTATCTTCCACCATTGTGTAGGTACGCTCTTGGTCGTCTGCTGGGGCGTAAAAAGGACGAGTCAGGGCATAGAAGGGCATTCCCCAAGGTGAATCAATGCGTGTAACTGTACCGGAGTAAAGCAAACGACGCTTGATATGTTCTGCTAAGGCTTCACTGAGGGGCATTTGGTGGTGAGGTGGTAACTCCTCTTGCGATCGCTTGTGGAGAAACTCAATCAACTCCAAAAACTCAAAGGAAGTGACTAACTGAGCATCTGGTAAGTTTTTGGGCAACTTGCGCTCAATTTGCTTTTTCTCTTCGCTTGTTAAGCTTGTACCAGGAACACGAGACCTTCCTGGCTGCCAAGGATATTTTTCCATCCATAGGTATGGCAGTTGTATCAAATAGCGGGGTTCTTGGGAACCCAGCATTTTTAGCAATTTACCTTCAGTCAGAGCTTGTCTTACTTCTTCGACTATGATTTTTACTCGCTTTGGCTCAAGGTGGTGCAAATGTCCTGTCATTCGCAGGTTTTGTCCCTGCTCCAGATAGGTCATATAAATTGCACACTTAGCTGCTGTTGCGGCTGCATCTAAAAATGCTCCATGCCTGTGTCCACTTGTACGCATGGCACTGAAAGCTAGATAAAGCATGATCTGATCCATCGCACTCGGACCCAGACGTTTGATCAGATCTATGTCGTTACTCATATTCACAGACAGATGAATGGCACGTTTACAAGAGTGATATTCAAATTAAACTACCCATTATACACCCAATTGCAATTTCTGTCTTCACCTGAAATGAAGATTTGTCATGCTTTCACCATAAATTGGCTATGGTTTTGATGATATTAGGGTGTAAATCGTTAATTTTGACAGCAAAGGTGACTTAGATCACCACAAAATCATGGCATTGCGCTACATCAAATTTAATTTAATTAATGCAGCTATTTCGTGATCAGCTTTCGCTCATTTAATTTGCTTTTTTTGCCAACTGAACTTTTAGCTGCAATGCTGTTCATTCATAAAAGCTAATCCTAGTCTAGCACCTAATTTATCTAGATTTAGAAATATGAAAATTACTTGAATTCAAAAGTTAATTTTCTCTCAAAATATGTAGTTTCATGTTTCTGCATCTTTTAATTCTTGGAGCTAGAGGATGGCGATTGAGTTCGCATTTTTTCAAAGCTGACAGCAACGGCACCACCAGTTACCAATAGAACTCCCAAGATTTGAATGAGATCCAGTTTTTCCTGAATCATTAATCCAGCAAAAATCACTGTTAACACTGGAACAACAGCACCAATTATAGCCGAGCGTGGTCCACCTAATTTGCGAATTCCAAAGTTGTTAAATAAATATCCACAAAGAGTGAGAACACCCAACATAAAAGCACTTAAAATCACTTCCAGTAAATTGGATGATCTAATGGCTAAACTCCAATCGCTTGGTAATGGTACTAATAAACAGATGAAGCTTAATAGCAACATGGTGGCAAAGTTAATTAAAGCAAATGAAACTGGATGCAGTTTCGGAGCGCATAACCTAGTAAAAATTACGTAAATAGCAAATGCTATTCCGGACATAATTCCAGAAATAATTCCTAAAGAGGTATTACTCGTACCAGTTGAATAACTACCCAAGATTAATAATTGACCAAAAAAGATGCTGGAAATCGCACCAGAACTGAATAAATTAGGACGCTCACGAAAGAGAAACCATGATAGGAGTCCAGTAATCATGGGATAGATAAAGAACAGTGCGATCGCAATTCCTGTTGTCACTTTACCGATAGCAATGTAAATCAGTACCTGTGAGAAAAATAAAAATCCCCCACTCACAACTGATAACAATAAAACTTGTTTTGTTTTGTCACTATTGGGAGCAGCATTTCTACTCACTGAATCAAATAAATTTTTTATGTCTTGCCAAACTGGGGGATGTAAGATGGGAGCCAAAAGTAACATCAATGGCACAACCACCAATAACCGGAGCATTAAAATTAAGAAAATATTCCCCAATGTTGGTGATATTAATTGCTGGGTTTCAAAATTTCCGAGCAAATCAGAACCTTCATTAAAAAGCGCCTTCACAGCTACGTTATAAAGGGATGACATCACTGTTGAGGATGCAACCAACAGAAAACCTATCTGAATTGGCGACCAGTTTGGAGAATTCTGGGTTCTTTGTCGTCGGGGTGTTGTTTGCCAGTTGGGTGTTAGTGGGGGTTGGTATTTAGTTGATTGTTTTGCTGAGGAATCAGGAGAAAGAACAGATATTGGCTCAGGTGTTTTGGATTGAGTTGGTGATTCTGTGGTTAATTGTGGTGCTGAAGAATCAGGAGTGATAACAGAAGTTGATTCTGATATGTTTTTTTGAGTTGATGATTCTGTGGTTAATTGTGGTGCTGAAGAATCAGGAGTGATAACAGAAGTTGATTCTGATATGTTTTTTTGAGTTGGTGATTCTGTGGTTAATTGTGGTGCTGAAGAATCAGGAGTGATAACAGAAGTTGATTCTGATATGTTTTTTTGAGTTGGTGATTCTGTGGTTAATTGTGGTGCTGACAAATCAGGAGTGATAACAGAAGTTGATTCCGATGGCTTATTTTCCTGGGGGAGTGGAAATGTAATCACAGCGTCGATTGCTGAATTTTCATTTTTTGGTAATTCCTGAGTCACCAAGGAAATTGGTTCAGCAATAATTCGTTCTGGCGATTTTTCCAAAAACCCATTTTTGTGAGGATCCGTTAGTTGTAAAACGGTTGGCGCACCGCCTGTTACCACTTTGAGAGGAGTGGTTTCTCTAGTCTTCTCTAGTTCCCCTTGGAGGCGATTCACAAATTCTGCTAAAATCTCTTCCCCTTGCTGCTGTTGGTCATACATTCGTGATAGCTGCTGGGAAAGATGACTCTGATAATTTTTGAGTTCTTGTTGCAGTGAGCTAAAAGCAATGGTGACAGTATCATCGAGATTGTCCAGCATTTGGCTGACATTTTCATTGATCTCACTAGCTACTGTAGAGTTGACTTCAGCAGATCTGAGCGCGGCACGTTCAGAAGGATCAACTACAATTGATTGGGTAGCTAATGTTTTCAGTGAAGATTGTAATTGGGAAGATATGTGCTTTGCTAAAACTTCCGCTAGCTGACGGATGAGAACTTGTTGTTCGGTGATTTGTCGAGCCTGTTGTAACTTTTCTTTTTCCTCTATTAGTCTTTGGATATCATTAGCTAAACGAGTTTTTTCCGCTTCTAGACGCTTTACATCGTCTTGCAAAGACTTGAGAACATTCTGTTGCAGATTTTCTAGGTCTTCAACTATATCCCAGAGGGCATTTTCAGCTGCTCTAGATAGGTCGCCTCTGATTCGTGGGTTGTCTGGTCGCTTTTCAAATCGCCCCATTAGTTTCTAACCTCTAACACCTTGACGATAAATTCAGATACCAGTTGTCAGTTATCAGTCTGATAACTTTCACTGTTCACTGTTTGCTGTTCACTGTTCGCTGTTCACTGTTTCAAAGCCTTGCAGATTGGTAGGTTGTTAAAAACCAAAATTTGTGCGAAGTGTAAATTGCGTGACAGTTTCCGTTGCTCTGAGGAATTAAAGTATTGTTCTGGGAAAAATAGAAGATAATACTATCTCCTGGACAATATTCTAATAAATGACTAACAATTCTGCAAAAATAGGCTTTAGTTTTGGGAATATTTGCAGAATATAGTAGTTTGTGATTGGGTTGAATTCGGATTGAATGTAGGGGTAAAGCACCGAAATTTTTAGGATGAAACAGTAATCTTACTTAGGTTGTAAACGGCGAATGTATTGCATTCATGATGAGAACTGCTAGGCAAGAATCTCAATAGATTTCATTTTAAATTTAATATGATCCGGATAATACTGAATATTGCGGCGCTGATTACAGCACTGATTGGGACTGTAATTACCCAGGCTGCGGCTATTCCTTGGAGTGTTTGAAATTTGATGGATTTGAGGTTTTGCACCAGTCCAATGCCTACTACACCACCAACAAGCGCATGAGAGGTGGATACAGGTAGACCCAATCGGGAAGCCAGTAAGATTGTGGTGGCGGTGGCTAGTTCGGCACAGAATCCACTACTAGGTTGTAGGGAGATAATATTTTCGCCGATGGTGGCTATAACTTTTTTGCCCCATATTGCTAATCCTGCGACTATGCCGGCACCTCCAAGAATCATAATCCATAAGGGAATGGTGATTCCGTTGTTGGGGACGTTATGTGTTTGATTGATGTAGGAAATTACAGCTAGGGGTGCGATCGCATTACCGACATCATTTGAACCATGTGCAAAGGCGACAAAACAGGCGCTGAGGAGTTGAAAGCGTCCGAATACGTATTCAATAGCAGATGTAGGGGAATAGGGGTGCAGGGGTGCAGAGGAGAGAATGGCTTCTTTGTGTTTTTCGGTTTTCTCTAATTGTCGCCAGCTATAGATTGTCAGTCCAATTGCTGCTGCTGCACCTGTGAAGATGGGGATGTCGTGAACAGGTATATCTAATCCGACTTTCTCAATTAAGAAGTCTGTTAGCGGTTGAGTTAAGGATGGTAGGACGATTACACCAAATATACTCAGTAAGATTGTGCTTAACCAAGGAATCCATTCTTTTAACTGTAATACGGGATTAGGTTGGGTTAAAATCCAACTTTGGATGAGACTGTAAAAAAAAGCGGCAATTATACCGCTGATTATAGGTGTTAATATCCAACCGATGGTAATTAAACCTATGGATGACCAATCTATTGCTTTTATGCCTAATGCTATCCAAGTAAAACCTGCGATCGCACCGACTACTGCATGAGATGATGAGACTGGTAAAGCCAATGATGTGGCGATTTGCAGCCATACTCCGGCTGAGATAAGTACAGTTACCATCCCGAAAGCTAGGGTTTGGGGTGTAGCGATGAATAAGTCGGGGTTGGCTATTTTCGTTCCTAGTGTTTCTGTTACTCCATGTCCAAATAAGACTGCACCTGTAAATTCTAAGATTCCTGCAATAATGATTGCTTGTTTGAGGGTGACAGCTTTAGAACCCACGGATGTTCCCATGGCGTTAGCTACGTCATTTGCTCCCAGGTTAAAAGCGACGTAGAAGGCTAAGAAAGCGATGATTATCATAATTGTCTGATAGCGTAGCGTGGCGTAGCCATATCAGGATGTTCAGGACACCCTTCGGGAAGTCAAAAGTCAAAAGTCAAAAGTCAGGATTTTGTTTGTCTGAATTAGGATGTCCAGAATTTAAGGATTTACAGGATTTTAGAATGAAGAGGATTCACCTAAAATCTTTTCCCAGTCCCTAGTCCCCAGTCCCCAATTTACGGATAAATCAAAATTTTATACGTTTCTGGTGTGGGTGCGATCGCTTGGTTTACGGCTTGTGATAAATCTTGTAGGGGATAGCGATCGCTAATTAAGGCTTTCACATCAATGCGGCGATTAAAGACTATATCCGCAGATAGATTTTGTAAACGGTAGGATGAGCTATAACTACCCATTAAGTCAATTTCTCGACGATAAAGAATATTAGGGTTGATGGGAATTTCTAATTCATCGGGAAATTCTGCGAAAAAAAGAATTTTTCCACCTTTGCGGGTACAGTCTAATGCTTGGAAGAAGGCTTTATCACTGGGTACTGCTAACAAGGTGACATCAACACCCATTCCTCCAGTTAAAGCTTGAATTTTTGCGGGTAAATCAGGATCACGAGCATCAAAAGCCGCTTCTGCTCCCACATTTAAAGCTTTTTCAATTCTAGATGGTAAGAGGTCAGTGGCGATCGCTCTCCCTCCAAAATACTTCACCAACATAATAAACATTAACCCAATGGGACCGGCACCAGTCACTAACACAGTTTGTCCTGGTGCAATTTGAGCTTTTTTAACGGCTTTTAAACAGCAATTAGTTGGTTCAACAAAACTCGCTTCTTCAAAACTGATATCATCCGGGATGGGAATTAAGCCACCATTCTGCACAATATGGCCTGGTACTTTCACATACTCTGCAAAACCGCCTCCACTGGCGTTAAAACCTGCGGTAGTGGAGATATTTTTATAAACATCGCACATGGAGAAATTATCATTCAGACAATAACCGCAACGCATACATGGTATATGGTGCATCACAGCTACCCGTTGTCCTACTGTCCACCCCTTCACATTAGCACCTACAGATGCGATCGTTCCAGCAGTTTCGTGTCCAAATATGCGTGGTGGTTCATACAAAGGATAACGAATTTTTTTAATATCTGACTGACACAAACCCACAACCCTCACCTGTACTAGCACTTCATCTGCTTCTAGGGTAGGAACTGGGATTTCTTCGTAGGATAATAGATTTACGCCTCTAAATACTTGTGCTTTCACGTTGGTTTTTTATTATTCAACGTTACTAGATTTAGCATTTTGTGGTGAACTTTAGGTGATGGAGGTAGTTTTTTTATTATTTCTGATAACGACCTCAGCCAACTCTTGATAATGGTAAGTTATGAATTTCATCCTAATACACTCAGGGTTATTTCATTCTAGATTTAATCAACGAATTTAGGTGTTTTCAGCCGTCGTGAGATAGAATCCCTGAAGCCTCAAATGACGCATTCTCGTAAATACATAAAATGTCAGATTTTAGAATGAAATAGCCCTGCAATAAATGATTATACTGGTCTGGGATTCTCACGAAATAAGCTGCTGTGCATTTAATTTGTATAAGTCTGGCGGGCAATATGCGTACCCCACAAGATTTAACTATTTATAGGATTATCCAATTTAGGTGCGTAACCGCTTATTCAGATAGATCCCCATGCTATGAGTACATTGAGCATGGGGACTTCCTCCATAGCGTTAAATAGCCGCTTCTTCCCGTTGAGAATCAAAGAAAATTTCAAAAGAACCAGCAGGTACCATTTGCTGTAAGTGCTGAATATAACCGTCTGCATCTGACCGACTACGGAATCTGGCAACAACCACACGCTCCTTATCCGCAAGCACACGAGCTATAGCCCACCCATTCAAGCGATTTTTGTAAGAAACCGCTTTATTTTCTGGTTTGGTATCTTTGAAATCTGTGTTTTGTGGCATGATTATATTATCCGTATGAATTTGAGTGAATGGCGTTAGTGCGGTCTCTAAGGGGGGATAGCACTAGCGCCTTTAATTGACGATGCCACCTTGTTATTACATAATTTTTGAATTGTCAATACTTAGTGCAACACGATAGTTTTTACTAGGCAAGAAAACTGAGATAAATAGATTTTACAGGATGGTCAGTATACACCAACTTAGTTAATCAAAACAGCTATAATTTAAGTGTAAATAAAATAACACCTGTTCTGATAAGATAGTTATATCATACTTGCATATACATTGGGGAATAGATATAGGAATTATCAATCATATATAAAAAAATATGTTACTGTTTTCTGCTACATATACGAATAAGTGTGACTACGCTACGCAAGCTATCAAAATTATCTAGGATTGCTATATCAATGAGATTAACTACAGCAATTTTAAAAAAAGTAGCCTCAGAAATGGGTGCTACTGTTTTAATAGAACCTGAAGCTGAACTAATTGGACACATTACCTTTAAAAACGGAAAAAAAACCGTTTTTAATAATACTAGACTCAATATTAATGGTTTTGGTTCTTCCCATTTAGCTCAGGATAAAGGCTTCTCTAATTATTTTTTACACCAGCTTGGTTATCGAGTTACAGAGGGGAAAACATTTTTTAATGAAAAAATTTGTGCCAAAATACCCAACCCTAGAAATATCTATGATGGTTGGGATTATGCTCAGGAATTAGGATTACCTGTAATTGTTAAACCGTTAAATCTCAGTTTAGGAATCTTAGTGACGAAAGTATATGACAAATCCGAATATTATGAAGTAGCTGAAAAAATATTTAATATTCATCCAGGATTAATAGTAGAAAGATTTTATAGCGGTAATGACTTTAGAATTTTAGCTCTTGACAATCAAGTCATAGCTGCCTATCAAAGAATTCCTTTATCTGTAACTGGTGATGGTAAATCAACAATCTTACAATTACTTCTAACAAAACGCGAACAATTGTTAAAAACTAGAGAAAAAATATTAATTGATGTAGAAGATTTCCGCATTCTGCAAAAATTACAAAAACAAAACCTCACTTGTGATAGTGTACTTGCCAACAATACTGTAGTTTATCTTTTAGATAATGCCAATCTATCTAGTGGTGGTGATTCAGTAGATTTTACTGATACTATTCATCCTGACTTTGAGAAACTAGCGATTAATATCACCAAAGATATGGGGTTGAGATTAGCAGGTGTAGATATACTTACCACTGATATTACTCAACCATTGGTAGATTATACACTATTAGAAATTAACAGCGCCCCTGGTTTAGCTCATTATGCTTTTCTTGGAGACAAGCAAACACAAAAAGTAGAAAATTTATATCGTCTCATTCTGCAAGCATTAGAAAAAGAATAATCCAGAGTTGTCAATGAACTTTATTCACCAATTTTTCCCCAATAAAGATTCAAATTCAGCCTGTAAAGCTTTGATATCTGCAACTCTAGCTACTAATACATTATCTTTGCCGGCATCTTTTAATCTGGCTTTCCAATATTGAACACTCTCTGCATTGTTCAACCAAAACTGAATCACTGTGTCTACAACTTGATCAAAATTCCAACTTCCAGATGATGAAACAGATTCCAGAGATTCTAGAAATGCATCTAGTGTGCAGATTGGTGTTCCCAAGTATTCAACACCTTGGGGCTGATTTTTCTGCCAATTCTGTTGTTGATGATTGAAAAAGTACAAAACTGGAGACACTCCTACAATGTCAAATGCATATTTCATACCAGTCCTCCAAATCAGTTAGACGAGTGAATATGGCTGCGCTACACAAGCGCAAAATGACGAATTAATGTTATTGCTGTATATTCAACTATAACTACAAAAAAGTGAAATTACCACCTCAATTACAACTTTTGAAAATTATGCAAAATTTCTTCAAAAATTAGCACTTGTCGAGTGAGAGTGCTAAGTTAGATTCAAACATTTGATGTCTTAGGAAATAGTTTCCAGTATTAATTCAGGAGTCTCAATTATTTTTAATAAATTTTTAATAATCCGCCATGTCTGCCAATTAAAAAATAAGTTGTCATTTCACATACCTTAATATTAAAAAAGGGTCAAGGTTATACCATTTCACAAAAAGCCCGATCCAAATCATTGGTTTTTAATTCTTTCCCCCCTGCTGCCTATTTGTATCAAAATTAAAGTGAAACAGTATTACAGGTTCTTTGACACCTTATACCTTGCCCTGGGAATGCAAAACCAAACAACTATGGGAATATGACTTGATTAACCACTAAGGACAAAACAAAGTGTCCCGCGTATCTCTACCTGTTACAGGATTAGTACCTTTGGCCAGTTTGCATAATTTATTTTGCTCATCTTGACGCAACAATGCATCAGTAAAATCTGCACCGTCAACTATGGCACCATCAAATTTAGCATTGATAGCAAACGCACCTTCTAACACGGCATTGGCTAAATTGGCTCTAATCAGACGGGCCGAATCCAAGGTAGCATTGGTCAAATCAGCACCTTCTAAGTTTGCAGATTCTAGATTTGCGGCAAAAAAGCTCACACCACGCAAGTTAGCATGACTGAAATTACTTTGACGAAGATTAGCTTTGGTAAAACTGGAGTCTGTTAAATCACGTCCAGAAAAATCAGCTTCAATCAAAATTTCTTTGTTGTATTCTAGTGCCAAAGCCGTTGATGCTAAACCGACCAATGCTGTAATGGGAATAATTGCCCATAGTAATAAACTGAGTACAAGTGACGAAATGCGATACTTAGTATTCATGATATTTTTAATGGATGTTAATAAATGTCTAAACCTCCTCCATCTAATTATCCAGATATTGGTGACATAGGAGAAGACCTAGTAGCCCAATGGTTACAATCTAACGGTTGGGAAATCCTGCACCGTCGCTTTTCTTGCCGGTGGGGAGAAATTGATATTGTTGCCCAGTATGACAACAACAAAGCTACAACAAATCATCAAAATGGCAATTATCAGGACTCAATACTGGCATTTGTAGAGGTAAAAACCCGCAGTGCTGGCAATTGGGATGCAGGAGGTAGAAACGCTATTACTGCCAAAAAGCAAGCAAAGCTTTGTCACACAGCAGGAATATTTTTAGCTCAGTATCCGGAAAAGGCCGATTATCCATGCCGCTTTGATGTGGCTTTTGTTTTTTGTCAACGCTTGTCAAAAAATCTTGATGGGGCGATAATTACCCCTGAATCCCTGACGAGTTTATCAATACAGGGATATGAGTTTAAGCTGCAAGATTATATTCCAGCAGCTTTTGATGCACCAATTTTGAATTATTAATTGGTCAGTTTTTAGTAAGATGAAAATTATACAAGCTACGCTTTTTGTTTTTTGTGACTTGTCACTTATTTTCAAGCCAGTGTTTCTGGGCAATAGCCCAAGCCCCGGACAAATTGTTGTCGGAATGCTTCTATTTCTTCTTTTTCTGGGCTACCATGAGATACAACTGCTACTTGGTAACGGCGCATTACGTCTACAGGATACTGTCCTGCTTCCAAACTCCAAAGTGCCATTTGCACCCGCATGGGTGGCTCGTAACTAATTCCTAATTCATTACAGAAAGCCCGAAAATCACCATCTTCTTGGGTTGAGACAGGATCTCTCAGTTTTATCCTTACTACCCAACCATCAATTTGATGAATTACGGTGATGAAAGAAACGGGTGTTTGGGGTCTGTTGTGCAGGTGTTGAACGACCCTGAGAGTTAAACTAGCATTGGCCAGGTAATATAAATATTCCATGATGGTGTTTGGGATCAAATCCAATCCTACATCTATATCTTCCTCAATAAAGGATAGTTCCCGGTAGGGTAAAAGTCCCCGTTTTTATATGGGGAGATTTACCCAATTTTGGCGATAGTTGATAGTTGATAGTTAATTGATTTCCCCGTCTCCCTGTTACCATTACCTATTTCCTTTGAAAAAATGTCTAATTTAGAAAATCAAGGTGTGGATTTAGACCGTACATTATCTGGGTATGACTATGAACTTCCACCTGAAAGGATTGCCCAAAATCCAGCAGTTCCTAGAGATAGTTCTCGTTTATTAGTGATAGATTCTCCCAATACAGGCAAGGAAAAACCAGCACTTGACCATATTTTCCGAGATTTGTCAGAAATACTCAAACCTGGGGATTTGTTGGTAATGAATAACACTAAAGTTATTCCTGCAAGGTTGTATGGTCGCAAGTCTACAGGGGCTGAGGTAGAGGTGTTGCTGTTGGAAGAAAGACAGCATAACTGTTGGTTGGCTTTGGTGAAACCGGGAAAGCACTTCAAGTTAGGAACTCAAATTATTTTTGATGGGCAAAAATTAGCTGCTGGTAATGAACTGACAGCGACGGTTGTGGATAGGGATGAAGCAACTGGAGGGCGGTTGTTAAAGTTTGATTTACCAGAGAATATCTCTTTGGTGCAAGTTTTGGAGAAGTTTGGGGAAATACCTCTGCCTCCTTATATTACTGCGTCTACGGCAGCTGATGAACAATATCAAACTGTATATGCTCAGGAACAGGGAGCGATCGCAGCGCCAACGGCAGGTTTACATTTTACACCAGAACTTTTAGAAAAATTGTGCGATCGCGGCATTAATCAAGCTTTTTTGACGTTGCACGTTGGTGTAGGTACATTTCGTCCTGTAGAAGTGGAAGATGTCACTACTCACCAAATGCACGAAGAATGGATTGAGGTTAGCGCCACTACGGTAGAGCAAATCCGCGCTACTAAGGCTGCTGGAGGAAGGATTATTGCCGTTGGGACTACGGTAGTTCGTGCTTTAGAAGGTGCGGCACAATCTGGGGATTTACAGCCTTATGTGGGTAAGGTCAATTTATTTATTTATCCTGGCTATCAATGGCAGGTAGTTGAGGGTTTGATCACTAATTTTCACCTCCCCCGTTCCAGTTTGCTGATGCTGGTAAGTGCCTTAATTGGTAGAGAACGGTTATTGAAGATTTATCAACAAGCGATCGCATCTCAATATCGTTTCTATTCCTTTGGTGATGCCATGTTAATTTTGCCAGAAGCCAAAATCTAATATCTAAAAATTCAGTCAAGGAATTGTGAATTTTTGATGTAGTTATGGGTACTCTGATGTTGTGAGGATCTCAAAGATAAATACAGGGCTACTTTTATGTCTAAAAAACTGCAACTTAATCAGTGTTTACACAGTAAATTTAAAACGTCATTTGCCAAAAGTTCTGTACGAAGATTAGCCCTTCTGTTTGCTTCCTCTACATTTTTAGTTTTGGCTTTACCGACAATTAATTTACCTGGTAGTAAATTGTTGGCGCAGAATGCGGTTTCTCAGGACTTAGATGCAGCTATGTTATACCAATTGGGAGTGACACGCTATAACCGCAGAGACTTACAAAGTGCAGAATATGCCTTTCGTCAAGCTTTACAAAGAGATAGCAATATTGGGTTGGCACGGAATTATTTAGGTAATATTTTGATGGAGCAAAATCGCCTAGATTTAGCTGTGCAAGAATATGGAGAAGCAATTAGACTGATTCCCAATTTTGGTGATGCTTATTACAATTTAGGATTGGCTTTGCAAAAACAGGGACAGAAAGAAGCGGCAATTGCTGCATATCGGCAAGCATTAGCAGCAAATCCCAAAATGGCGATGGCTCAGTATAATTTGGGTGTAGTGTTGTACGAACAAGAACAGCGACAAGAAGCGATCGCCGCTTACCAGCAAGCTATTAATTTAGATGGAAACAATGCTAATGCTTACTTTAATTTAGCGATCGCTCTGCAACAAGAAGGTCAAGTAGAACAAGCGATCGCTGCTTATCGTCAAACCGTAAAGCTAAATCCTGAAAATACAGCAGCCTACAACAATTTGGGTGCTTTGTTAGTCCTTCAAGATCAATCTGCGGAAGCAATTAAAGTTTATCAACAAGCCATTCGTCAAAATTCCAAAAATGCTGTAGCCTACTACAATTTAGGAGTGATTTTATATAATCAAGGTGATTTAAAAGCAGCTAATTCAGCATTTAAACGCGCTCGTCAAGAATATGGTGAACAAGGAAACACTGAGCAAACAGCCAAAATTGACGAAATGATTCAAAAAATCACCGAACATTTAACACCTAAAAAATCTCAACCCACACAACCCACACAAACCACAACTCCCACTCCCAATAACAGTGATGTAGTGCTACCAACACCGGAAATGCAAACACCTGAAGCAGAAAAAAATTCGACTGATGTTCCTAAAACAGTTGAACCAAAGCCGTAGGTAACTGTTTTTTAGGGTGTAGGGTATAGGGTATGGGGTGTAGGGAATAGAGAAGCGTACTTTTTATTCTTCTCCTCTGCTCCCCCGCTCCCCTGCTCCCCTGCTCCCCCGCTCTTATATTGGCAACTTATTAATATCTTTATTACAGCCAATTACTACCATTGCCGAACCTCGTTCTAAACGCTTGCTGGGGTCAGGATTAATTTTAAATTTACCATCCTGACTTACTGCCAACAAATTTAAACCATAACGATTACGAAGTTGAAGTTCAGCAACAGTTTTACCGTGAAATTCATCAGGAACAATCACCTCAACAATACTGTTATCTGGGTCTAGGTCAAATCGATCTAAAATTGATGGTTTAGTCAATGTCCTTGCTAAAGCACAACCAGCTTCATACTCTGGAAAAACCACATGATCTGCTCCCACACGCTTTAACAATTTACGGTGAACTTCACTAGAAGCTTTAGCAACTACATGAGGTACACCGGCTTCTTTAACATTGAGAGTGGTGATAATACTTTCTTGAATATAGTTACCAATTGCCACAATTACTGTATCAAACTCAAAAATCCCAGCTTCTTTGAGTGCAGCAGGTTCAGTTGAATCTAGTTGTACAGCATGACTAACAATTTCCTCAGTTAAAGCTTCAGAAACAAGCTTTTCATCAACATCTGTAGCTAAAACTTGATAACCTAAATTATGCAGTGTGGAACAAACAGAACGGCCAAATCGACCTAACCCAATTACCGCAAATTGGTGGTTATCATGACGTAAACTGCGAAAGAATTTTAATGATGAAAGATTCATAAATTTGTCAGGGAATAGGAAATAGGGAATAGGGAAGGTAAGAGGTAAAAGTCTTTTCCAATTACCAATTACCAATTACCAATTAACCAACAAGCAAATTTTCTTCAGGATAGTGAATTCTGCTAGGACGAGGATCACCTAATATAGCTGACATCAATAATAAAATACCGACTCTTCCTATATACATTGTGATAATTAAAATTAGTTTTGCTGCTGTGGAAACACCAGCGGTTATACCTGTAGATAAGCCTACAGTAGCAAATGCTGATACCACTTCAAAAAGAATTTGAATAAACTCTAATTTTGGGTCTGTTAGACTAATTAAAATTGTTCCCATAATCACAGTAGCAAGAGAACCAAAAACTACACCTACAGCTTTTAAAATCAGTGATATCGCTATCTTACGATCATACAATAAAACTTCCTCTTTCCCTTGCAGTATTGTTTTTGTACAACTGGTGAGAACCCTCAACGTTGTAGTTTTTATACCTCCACCCGTACCACCAGGACTTGCACCAATAAACATTAATGCAATCGTAATAAATAAACCAGCATCCGTCATTTGCCCAATATCAATGGTGTTAAATCCAGCAGTTCTTGGGGTAACTGATTGAAACCAAGCTAATAATAACTGATCAAACAAATTGAAATTCCCAAAGGTTTGAGGATTCCTAACTTCTATACAAAGAAAGGCAACTGTTCCCAACACTAAAAGCAACAAAGTTGTACTAGTTGACACTTTAAAATCAAGAGAAAATACTATAGCATTGGGTTTCTTCAAAAATCTATCACGCAACCATAGATACATATCTAAAATTACCTGATAACCAATTCCTCCAAAAATGATTAAGCTTGTAACTGTGAACACCACTAACAAAGAAGTTTGATAACCGATTAAATTATCTTTGAACAGGCTAAAACCTGCATTATTAAAAGAATTGATGCTATGAAATATTGCTAACCACAATCCTTTATTCCAACCATATTCAGGGACAAAAACTACTAGTAATAAAAAGATACCCGTGATTTCAAAAATCATGGTTGTCGCAATAATTGAACGAATAATTTGCGTACTACCACTCATTCCTGGACGGTCTAAAGCTTGTTGAATTGCTACTTTTTGCTGCAAGTCAAATCTTCTGCCAATTAACAAAATCAAAAAAGTGGTGGTTGTCATGTATCCTAAACCACCAATCTGTACCAATAGTACCATAAACAGTTGACCCCAAAAGGAAAAATAAGTCCCAGGATCAACTACTGATAAACCTGTAACACAAACTGCGGAGGTAGAAGTAAAAAGTGCTACAATGGGGTCATTCCACATACCATTACTAGTTGAGAAAGGCATCATTAACAGGATAGTTCCTACCAGTATGACAGCCATAAATCCCAAGCAGATTGTGCGAGCAACAGTCATAAGTAATTTATAAATCTTCCTCTGGAAGTAAAATCGCCTTATCTAATTAAATACACAGATGGTAGCCTAACAATATGTTTTTTAAAATTTGGCTTGATCCTAATTTGGTGGACTTATGAGTACAACACTTTATCAGCAAATTCAACAATTTTACGATGCCTCCTCTGGTCTGTGGGAACAAATATGGGGAGAACATATGCACCACGGTTATTATGGTGCAGATGGTAAGCAGCAAAAAGACCGTCGTCAAGCACAAATTGATTTAATTGAAGAACTGCTGAAGTGGTCAGGCGTGAAGGATGCGGAGAATATCCTTGATGTGGGTTGTGGGATTGGTGGTAGTTCTTTGTACTTAGCTGACAAATTTAATGCCAAATCAACAGGTATTACACTGAGTCCTGTACAAGCTGCTAGAGCTAACCAAAGAGCTTTAGAGGCTAATTTGGGAGCAAGAAGTCAGTTTCTGGTGGCTAATGCTCAAGAAATGCCTTTTGCTGATAATTCTTTTGACTTGGTATGGTCACTAGAAAGTGGTGAACATATGCCAGATAAAACGAAGTTTTTGCAAGAGTGTTATCGGGTGTTAAAGCCTGGTGGTACTTTAATTATGGTAACTTGGTGTCATCGACCTACCCATGAGTTACTACTAACTCCTGATGAAAAAAAGCATTTGCACGATATTTATCGGGTCTATTGTTTACCTTATGTGATTTCGTTACCAGAGTATGAAGCGATCGCACGTCAATTACCATTAAACAACATCCGCACAGCTGATTGGTCAACTGCTGTAGCTCCTTTTTGGAATGTGGTGATTGATTCAGCTTTTACCCCCCAGGCATTTTTCGGATTACTGTTTTCTGGTTGGAGTACAATTCAAGGTGCGCTTTCTTTGGGGTTGATGCGTCGGGGTTATGAACGCGGGTTAATTCGTTTTGGGTTGGTGTGTGGGACTAAGTGACAGGTGACAGGTGACAGGTGACAGGTGACAGAAAATAGAAGTTCAGGAGTTGAACATTTTTGCTGAGTTTATATTTATGTAAATAGTGATTTTTTACATAGCTGATCAAATCTGACAAATAATCATCCAAAATATCAAATCTAAAATCGAGTAATGAATCAAATTTTTCAACAAAATTCCCCTATCTTTCCAGGAAGTCGGCTTTATGCTTTTTGGAAATTTTCTCGACCGCATACGATTATTGGCACGAGTTTAAGTGTGTTGGGTTTATATTTGCTAACCCTTGGTGTCACTTCCACAAATTTTTCTACCGTTCATATTTGGCAAATCCTTGGAACTTGGGCTGCTTGTATATCTGGCAATATTTATATTGTTGGTTTAAATCAACTGGAAGATGTAGAAATTGACAAAATTAATAAACCTCATTTACCTATAGCTTCAGGGGAATTTACCAGAGAACAAGGAAATTTAATTGTCATTATCACAGGGATTTTAGCTTTGGTTATAGCATGGCTAAATAGTCCCTATTTATTGGGAATGGTAGCAATAAGTTTGGCAATTGGTACTGCTTATTCTTTACCACCTATCCGTTTGAAACAGTTTCCCTTTTGGGCAGCATTGTGTATTTTTTCTGTGCGGGGAAGTATTGTTAATTTAGGGTTATTTCTACATTTTAATTGGTTATTTCAAAGAAGCCAAGGTATCCCTGCGGCAGTTTGGGTTTTGACAGTATTTATCTTGGTGTTTACATTTGCGATCGCCATCTTTAAAGATATCCCCGATATGGAAGGCGATAAACTTTACAATATTACTACATTTACCCTCCAACTGGGTCAACAAGCAGTATTTAATCTTGCCCTTTGGGTATTAACTGTTTGCTATATCGGCATGATTTTTGTTGGTGTGTTACGCCTAGCTGAAGTTAACCCTATATTTCTGTTTATCACCCATATAATAGCCCTAATTATGATGTGGAGACAAAGTAGAAGGGTAGACTTGGAAGACAAAAATGCAATTTCTCGATTTTATCAATTTATCTGGAAACTCTTTTTTATCGAATACTTAATTTTCCCTATGGCCTGTATTTTAGCTTAAAATGATGTTAGATAATTCACCCATTGGTAACATTGTTGCTATCTCTTTAGTAACTATTAGTATTGGATTTCTCATTTATTTTGCCTGGAAAACAGTAATTACTGCAAATTTATTCCAAAAAGGCGTTAAGCTGTGTCAAAATAAAGATTATTCTGGCGCAGAAGCAGCTTTTCGCCAAGTAATTGCCATTAACTCTACTAATGATGTAGTGCGGTTGTTATTAGGCGATATTTTAAACCATCAAGGTAAAACTGAAGAAGCAAAAGAATTATTTAGTGAAGTAATTAGTCGTAGTCCTAAAAACCCTGATGCTTACTTAAGACTGGCAAATATTTTACTGCTGCAAAACAATCAGCAAGAAGCAGTAAATAACCTCCAAAAAGCCAAATATTTATTCCAAAAACAACGCCAACCTCAGAAAGCAGAAACCATAGATAAAATTCTTCAGGATATAGGGAATAAGAAATAGGTAACTTTTAACTAGGGAATAAATAGGAAATGTCTTCTTATTCTCTTGATAGCACAGCTTGGCATCAGCCATATTTCTGAAATTCTTTTGCCAATGACTAACAATAAAGTTTATCTCGTCGGTGCAGGCCCTGGAGACGTAGCATATTTAACTGTTAAAGCCTATCGTCTCTTAGCATCTGCTCAAGTATTAGTTTATGATGCTTTAGTAGACACTGAATTATTAAATTGTGTACCTCCTGATTGTTTAAAATTAGATGTTGGTAAACGTGGAGGTAAACCCAGTACCTCCCAAGCTGAAATTAACAATTTATTAGTGAAGTATTGCCTGGAAGGGAAACAAGTAGTTAGACTTAAATCAGGAGATCCGTTTATTTTTGGTCGCTGTATTTCGGAAATTGAAGCCCTCAAAGCTGCTGGTTGTGATTTTGAAGTTATACCGGGAATTTCTTCAGCTTTAGCAGCACCTTTACTTGCAGGAATACCCCTGACAGACCCCGTTCTCAGTCGCTGTTTTGCTGTCCTGACAGCACATGAACCAGATGTTTTGGACTGGGAAGCACTATCAAGATTAGAAACTTTAGTAATTTTGATGGGGGGAAAAAATCTAGCGGAAATAGTCCATCAACTGCTAAAATATGGAGAATCGCACTCCAAACCCATAGCCATTATTCGTTGGGCAGGAACTCCTAATCAAGAAGTTTGGACAGGTGAACTGGGTAATATTTTGGAAAAAACTGGGGGTCTATCTCTCTCCCCTGCGGTGATTGTCATAGGTGAAGTTGTAGGATTACGGAAATTTCTATAAAATCTCAGATACCTAACTCTTAGAAGAAGTCGGTGATATTATCGCTAGCAAATGAGTTAGGATTGGTACATAACATGAAAAAATATAAACTATTGAATATAAACTATTATTTACTCCTCTTACAACTATAAAATCGTGCATAGCCATCATTCTATCTCCCAATCACCCCATCCTCCCACCACTCCCCTTGCAGGTAAAACCATCTTAGTTACCCGTTCAATCGGACAATCTAGTCAATTTGGCGATCGCCTTGCCGCAGCAGGTGCTACAGTAATTGAAATGCCTGCTTTAGAAATTGTTCCCCCTTCCAGTTGGAAACCTTTAGATCAAGCAATATCTAAAATATCAACCTTCGACTGGTTAATTCTTACTTCCAGCAATGGCGTAGAATACTTTTTTAACAGGCTCCAAACCAAAGGTAAAAATAAAAGCGCCTTAAAAAAGCTAAAAATTGCTCTTGTTGGTGAAAAAACAGCCCAAAGTCTTAAAAAACACGATATCCAACCAGATTTTATCCCTCCCCACTTTATCGCCGACTCTTTAGTAATAAACTTTCCCGAAAGCCTAGCAGGTAAAAAGATTTTATTTCCCAGAGTTGAAAGCGGAGGAAGACAAGTTTTAGTCAAAGAATTAACCGCTAGAGGTGCAGAAGTCATAGAAGTTCCTGCTTATGAATCTTGCTGTCCTCAGAGTATTCCCCTCGCAGCAGAAATAGCTTTGCGAAATGGAACTTTAGATTTAATCACCTTTGCTAGTTCTAAAACAGTACAATTTTTCTGTCTATTAACAGCAGCTAAATTTCCAGAAGGAATCACACAATACTTAAGCAAAACTTGCATTGCTTCCATTGGTCCCCAAACTTCTCAAACTTGCCATGATTTATTTGGTCGTGTTGATATAGAAGCAGAAGAATACACTGTAGATGGATTAACTAAAGCAATCATTCAATGGGCGCAAGGGTTACTGGGGTGATGCGGTTGATAAGGAAGATGAGGAGAAAATACTTTACCTATTCCCTATTTCCAATATTTGCTAATTAACCATGACTAATGACCAAACGTTTAATCGGTTTAACTGGTGGTATCGCTACAGGTAAAAGTACAGTGGCTGATTATTTAGCTACTGCTTATGATTTACCAATTTTAGATGCAGATATTTATGCTAGAAATGCAGTATCTGCTGGTTCACCTATCCTCGCACAAATAGCCCAACGTTACCACAAAGACATTTTACTTCCAGATGGTAATTTAAATCGTGCCAAGTTGGGAGAAATTATTTTTAATCAACCAGAAGAACGTAATTGGGTAGAAAATGTGATTCATCCTTATGTCAGGAATTGTTTTCACCAAGAAATTACTAAATCATCTGCACCCATACTAGTTTTAGTTATTCCTCTTTTATTTGAAGCCGGTTTAGAAAATCTAGTTAGTGAAATTTGGGTTGTATCGTGTTCAGCAAAACAGCAACAAGAGAGATTAATTCAGCGAAATAATTTAAGCAGTGAACAAGCAGTAGCTAGAATTAATAGTCAGTTACCAATCTCAGAGAAAATTGGACGTGCTGATGTTGTTTTAGATAATTCCTCTAGTTTAGAATCACTTTTACAACAGGTAGATTTAGTGATGAAAAGGGTTTAATACCCCCACCATATTGAAAATTTGGTGACTCTCGTTCAGGTGGGATTTGAATCCTCATCTGAACGAAATCTTCTGCCTTCTTCAAATGGTAATTTTTGGTTATGGTTGTAACTCTAGAAGAATTAATTGCTTTAATGTTTTACGAATTTCTGGAAACCCAGAATTAGGATAAGGTGCGGCATTTTTGATCACTTTTTCTAAAGTCTTATAATAGGGGTCTTTGTCCAGCGATTTGGTCTTAAATGCACTATAGGTAGCAGGAATTAAATAACGCGGTATGGCATTTTCACCTGCATCTTTACTGCTTAAAGTCCATTCTTGAGTTTTCGGATCATCTAAATAAGTTGCGAACTTATTAGCAGCATTCTGACAAGCATTATCACAGTCTTTGCGTAAAACCAAAGCATCTGCAAATAGTAGAGGATTACTATCTTCATTCAGTGGTAAAGAAGATAATTTAATTTCTGGATTTATACCATTTTTAAAGATATAGTTGAGTCTTTCTGAATAACCAAAGAAAGCATCGACTTGATTATTGATAAAGGCTTCTGCACCAATATCTATATCACCATACTTATCAAAGCAAGGATTAACATCTCCTACTTGACAATTTTGAGCAAATTTTTTGAAAGATTTGATTACAGATGGATCTAAATTAGGTGATAAAGCAGAGTTAATTCCTTTTGTACCATAGGTATCAGCCCAAGCATCTAAATACAAAGCTGGCAAATTCCAACTTCCGGTTAAATCCCCTCCTAAATTGGGTATATCTGGAGTTATGGAGTTTAAAATAGTCAAAATTTTCTCTACAGATTTGGTTTTGACTACTTTATCATTACGAGAAAAAATAAAGTGTCCACATAATAAATGTGGGATACCATAGATGTTTCCATTGACAGTAACGGCATCTAAACCAGCAGGATACCAATCTTTGATATTTTCAGGATTATTCCATACTTTAGCTACATTTGCTTTGACCAAATCACCTAGTAATAAAGTATCTATCTCTACTATATGATAACCATCTTCGCTGGTAGAATTAGATAACCATTGTTTTAAAGTGTTGATGTCATAAAATCCTTCTTCTTCAGGGTTTAGAGGTTTTAATACTAAGTCAATACTGGAGTTTTGAGATTCAAATTCACTTTCAATTCTAGTTAATAGTGCTTGATATTGATCCTGTGCAGAGTCGGGAATATAGGGAAAGAGGGCAACTTTTAAAGTAGTTTTTGTGGTTGTTTGTGCGTAGGCAATGTTTGGAAAAGAAAAAGCAGTCAGTCCTAAAAATGTTAGGGTGAAGATGAGTAAGGAGAAAAGGATATTTTGTAGTTTTTTCATGTCGCACAGCTAATAAGTTCAAGATGTTCTCAAGAACTCATTATTTATTGCTGCGGAATATTTAGTGTATTTTTTTACAAAAATTTAATACACAGCGGTTTTTATTTAAGTAATTCTTACCAAATGATTTAACTTTCTCCCCCCACAACTACATCCCGAATACGCAAACTTGGTCCACCACAACCGACGGGTAAACCATTTTGTCCACCTTTACCACATCCACCGGATTCATCCCAGTAAAAATCATCACCTATAGCTTCTATATCTGCGAGGGTTTGGAAAACATTACCGGAAAGGGTTACATCTTTGACGGGTTCAGCTATTTTCCCATTTCTAATCATCCAAGCTTCCCCAGCACTGAAGGTGAACATTTCTCCGTTTGTCATTCCACCTAACCAGTTACGGGCATATACGCCTTCTTTGATATCAGTAAACAAGTCTACGACTGGTGTATTACCTCTCTCAATCCAGGTGTTTGTCATTCGCACAATGGGGGAAAAGTGATAATCGAGACAACGAGCATTACCTGTGGGTGCTTCTTCTAATTTGCCCGCAGTTTCACGAGAATGCAAACGCCCGACTAAAACACCGTCTTTGATTAATTGTGTAGTTGTTGCTGGTGTGCCTTCATCGTCGTAAAAATAACTACCACGATGACCTTGGGGGGCTGCACCATCAAAAATTTGCAGTTCTTGGGAACCAAAGCGCCTTCCCAGGGTCATAACTTCCAGTAAATCGGGGTTCTCATAAGCCATATCTGCTTCGGAAAGATGCCCAAAAGCTTCGTGGACAAATAAACCGCTCAGTATGGGATCAATTACGACTGTATAAGTGTTGCCTTTAACTGGGGGTAAGGATAAAGCTGTAACTGCTCTTTCGGCGGAACTTTTAACTTGAGCATCTAAATTGACTAAATCTTCGTAGGCTTTGCGCGAACCGATGGTTTCTCTACCTGTTTGTACGGTGTCGCCGTTTCTGGCTGTGGCTGCAAAGCGCATTTCCATATCTACCCAAGATTGCTCAATTAGTGTTCCTTCGGAGGTAGCAATAATCACTTTTTGGGCGCTGTCACCATAGCGGACTGAGGTGGTGGTGATGCGGTGGTCAACACTTTTTAATAATTCGGTATAGCGATCGCACAATTCTTTTTTCTGTTTGAGGGGAACTGTACGTGGGTCGATACCTGTCAGCGGTAACTCACAGATGGCTTTGATTGGGTCAATGGGTGCGAGTATGGTTTCTTCATCTCCCACTATTCTAGCCGCTGCGATCGCTTCTTCTATCCGTTCTTTGATAGTAGCTAACTGGTTGAAACTACTTAACCCCCAACCTCCTTTATAACAAGCACGAACATGGCCACCGATAGAGATGCCTTCGCTGAGAGTTTCTACCTTGTCACCACGCAACAAGATATCTGTTCCTTCTGCCTCTTCTAAGCGAATCATGAGATAATCCACACGGGAGGAATAGCGGGCGATTAACTCAGAAAGTAAATTTTGTATGTCAGCAAATGTATTTGGCATTGTTGTTAGTGATGCTCACGAACTATATTTATTTTCTAACTATTTAGGTCTATTTTTCTATTTATTTAAAAACATATTTTTCAGCCACTTTCCAATAACGCGAAAATCGCTTCAAGTCAATAAATCCATCATAATCGAAAAATGCTTCTACTTCCAACACTTCTAATTCTAAAGATTTTTCAATTTGATTACAAAGCTGCTGAAAGCGGGGACTAGGACTATCTGTAGTAACGACTAATTTAGCATCATGTTCTTGAGCAAACCGGATAATTTCATCTCCTACATTTCCCCGACGAATTTCCACAGGCAATTCTAGCAAACATTCATAGATAAAAGTGATACGTTTTAAACTCAATTGCCATTCTTCTATTAATGCATCATCCCAAACCCAAATTGCTGGAGTATTAGGGTATTCTTTTAATGCGGGGTTTTGAGGACTTAAACAATCTCCATTTATCCAAATAATTGATTTATTCATATAATTTTTCAGTCTTGAAGTATTTAATCAACAATCATATAGATTTTAGCAAATCCTCTTTTGTCCCTGTGAAATGTTCCCTGTGGTAATAGTGAGAGTAACGGTAAATGGCATTTTTTTATAGTTGGTTATTTAAGGTTGTCGTAAATATTATAGTTGAGATCCCCGACTTATTGGATCAAAATTGTGATTTATTTAACATTCAATTGAGAAGTCGGGGATCTGGGAATGGGATTTTGGAAAAAAAGACTTTTTGCAATAAATGCGGGTCTATTCTCATTATTATTGAGAATAGTGTCAATAATTTAACGAATTTTGGTTATTTCAGCTTGGAGGGTTGACAGTGTTCTGAGTTTTTGCTAATATAATCTTATGTCTAGAAATCTGTGTGCGCCATATATAACAGGTTTTTATTGATCAAAATAATTATTTCCCAAATAAATCTGATCAACAAGTAATTCAGCAATTTCGGATCTTCGGTACATATTATGCAAAATCTAGGTAAAAAATCTCAAAAAGCTTAATCTGTAATAAGATAGGAGGCATAATTTTTCACATTATTAATATTGCCTCTTGCCCTTGTTAAGAGTTCCCTCTTGCCGACTGGTAATTTAGCATAACAAGTACCTATAGAACCGAAATTTCAAAATCGGAAATAATGCACACAGATACGATATTTTACCAAATCTTCCTTACTTTCCACACTCTATTATTTGAAATCCTTGGTGAACCTCCAGAAAATGCCAAAGATTATAAATTCACATCTGTATTTTCACAATTAAGCCGTCAGGAGATAGAAGCAATGTTTTTAGTGAGTGATATTAAGCAAACAAGGGTCTATCAAGAAGCAAAGCAGGAAGGTAGACAGGAGGGTAGACAGGAAGGTAAAAAAGATGAAGCAACAAACTTACTACTAAGAATATTATCTAAACGGTTTGGAAAGTTAGAAGATAGTTATACTCAAAATATCAACAGCCTGAACATAGAACAACTGGAAAAGCTAGGAGAAGAATTATTAGATTTTACAGATATTAATGATTTGGAAACATGGTTAAAATCTGAGATAGACAAGTAATTTAGATGAGTGGTTTATTTAATTGTCAAAATCAGGATATCCAGGATTCATAGGATGTACAGGATGAAATGTAATATCCAGGATTTAATAATTTTTTGCATGGGTGAAAATAATGATGTTGAAAGTTGAAAATTTTACTATATATGCGCCCACAGATTTCCACTCCTAACATGACTGTATAATAAGCTTTTCGTCTTGTCAAGCCTTGAAGCAAAAAAATGGATAAAAATTTCTATTGCTAACTTAATATCGTGCAAATCCTCAAATCCTGATATGGCTAGGCTATCAGACAAATAAAAACCCTATATATATGCGCCCACAGATTTCCACTCCTAACATAAATATACAATAAGCTTCTCGCCTTGTCAAGTCTTAAAATGAGAAAAATATCAAAATATGAAACTTCAGATGCAAACTTACATCCTGATTCTGACAATAAATTCTTACCTGCCTTTTTTCCCCTTCTGCCAACTTTGACTATTTGGCTTTTTATTAAACACCCCGTTAGGAAAAAGTCGTTGTTCTAACTCCTCATAACTGCCTTCAAAATCACATTTCCCATAAAGCGGACATTGAGAACAATAAACGCCTTTAGTGTAACGTTCTAAATTTTCCCGATTGAAAAAATAAGGTTTGTGACTGAAGGTACTCGCAACCCATTGCCATGACATATTATTGCTTGCTGGGTCGCCATCTAACAAATGTTGCAAAAACCATTTTGCCCCGGCTTGCCACTGAATATGTCGCCAATGGATAATGTAAGCTGCTAACCACATTCTGATATGGTTGTGTAAATAACCAGTTTCTCGCAACTCCTGACTAAAGCTATCAATGCAAACTCGTCCTGTTATGCCTTTTGTGATATCTAAAGGTAAATTTGCCGCGTAATCTGCTGGTTTATAGCCAGTTTTGTATTCTTCTTGATTTTGCCAAATTCCTGTTCCCAGTTTACTATATAACCTTTGCCAATAGTCACGCCAAGCTAATTCGTTAATCAGTTTAGTAGCGTCCTCTGGATTTTCCACACGCTCAAGGATATAATTTCTAACTTCTCGTAAACTCAAAACCCCATAACGAATATAAGGTGATAATCTGGTGACAGCACCTGTTAGAAAATTGCGTGTTTTTGCGTAAGCAATAGGGTCTATTTTATGTAATAATTGTTCGGCTGCTTTCCGTCCTCCCGCAGTACGGCTAATATGATCATCTCGTTCTGCAACTTGGGGAAATTGTTCGCGCAGATAAGCTACTAATTCTTCGCGGTTGGTAAAATTACGTAACATAAATTTATTGATTTAGACATTATCTTAGTGACAATCTCGATGGCAACCGTTTAAATAGGAATACCATTTTAAACAGATGGCTACAAATTGAAAGTATATACCTGACACCATCCAAAATCCACATAGGAGTAAATTTATGAAAAAATATCCATCTTTACAGGAACAACAAGGTTACTATCGCTATAATCCCACTGACTTAGAGAAAAAAGGCCCTGCACAGTTATTTTCTGACGCTGGAGAAGATGGTGCTGTACGCTATATTTTAACTAAATTGTATAAAAATCTGTTAGCACAGGGGAAACTTTCAGAGCCTTGGACTTTATTACTGAATCAGCTAGATAAAGGAATTACAGATTTAGAAGAAAATTGGTTAAATATATCAACTTTATTAGTAGATTGCCAAGTTTTTCAATCGGGATGGTTTAATTTTAATTTACCTCCCAATGAACAATTTAATAGTAGTTATATTGGAGAGAGAAAGAAGTTAATCAAAACCTTAATAGCTGTAAAAAAAGCAGTAGATACTGTGGATCAGAATCTACCTTTGTTTAAGGTAAATGCAGAACAGCGTCAAAAATTTTATCAAGCCTTATCTAAAGGTGTGTATGGTATTAAACCGCCATTCATGAGTGCAATTCATGAACGAGATGGGGGTTTGAGCGATAGAGAATTTGTTCGTCAAAGGGTAGCTGGTGCTAATCCTACAGTTATTAGACGAGTGCAAGCTATTGACCAAAGTTTTATCCAAGCTATTGCTAATCAACCTTATAAATTAGCTAATAATGGTGCTATTGATTTAATCAAATCTGCCAGTGAAAACCGTTTATTTATTGCTGACTATCCTTTATTGAGAGATTTGAAAATTACTGATTTACAACCTGGTAAATACGTAGGAAGTCCGGTGGCTTTATTTCATCACACTGATAAAGGGTTAGAGCCTGTATTAATTGAAGTTGAAAAAGGCAGAGTGATCACACCAGGAATGACAGGAGAAGCAGCTGATGATTGGATGAAAGCAAAGTTATATTTTCAAACTGCGGATGCAACCCATCATGAATTAATTGCACATTTGAGTTATACTCATTTAGCAATGGAAGCATTAGCGATCGCAACGCCAAGACAGTTACCAACTAATCATCCAGTGTATCAATTATTATCGCCCCATTTTAAATTTTTAATAGCCATTAATAACCGGGGTAATAGTATATTGTTAGCAGAAGGTTCAGGAATTGAAAATTTAACTGCTCCCACTATTGAAACTTCATTGAATTTGATAAATAAGGCTTATCGAGAAAAATCTTTCTGGTATTATTCCTTATTAAATGATATCGAAGTGCGGGGAATAGAACCGAAGTTATTGCCAGACTTTCCTTACCGGGACGATGCTCTGTTATTATGGGAAGCGATCGCCAAATATACAACTCGCTATTTACAACGTTACTATCCAGATGACAAAGCAGTAATACAAGACCCCTATTTACAAAATTGGGCTGAAGAACTCAGCGCACCTTTAAACACCCGTCCCAAATCAGACTTTCCCCAAGCACCCGCATGGTTTCCCAAAGAACTAGTAACAGCATCAGGAATCGAACCCCAAGAATTACCTTCCTACCCCCGTATACCTGGATTTACAAAAATAGGTAGCTTACAGCAATTAATCGACATTGCAACTATCACCATTTTTACCTGTGGACCACAGCACGCAGCCGTAAACTTCAGTCAATACGATTACTTTGGTTATGTACCTAACGCACCTTTAGCAAACTATAGCCGACCAGGTACACCAGCCACTTTAGAGGAAATCTTACCTCCGAAAGATAAAGATTTACAACAGATGCAATTAACTTTTGCACTTTGTGGGATTAATTGGAGTAAATTAGGAAGTTCTGAGTTTATTCAGTTTGCAGATAAAATTGATAAACAAATTCTAGCCCAATTTCAAAGTGATTTATTGGAGATTGAACGCAAAATTACAGTCCGAAATCAACAGCGTTTCATAGAAACAGGTGTTGAATATCCTTACCTATTACCATCTCGTATTCCCAATAGTATTAATATTTGAGAATATAAAGATTTATAACTAACCGCAGATGGACGCAGATAAACGCAGATAAATTCCAATTGATGTTATCTTGATATCTGTATTAATCAGCGTGAATATGCGGTTAAAAACTCTTGTTTTTATCAATTTTCTATCATGATCAACATTCCCCAAACTGGACAATCAGCACCTAACTTTTCCACCCCAGACCAAAACGACAAACTCATTTCCCTTATTGACTTCAGCGAGTGGATAGTCCTTTATTTCTACCCCAAAGACGACACCCCTGGATGTACCACAGAAGCCAAAGACTTCACCGATTTATCATCACAATTTACTGCTTTAGGAGCTAAAATAATCGGTGTTAGTCCAGATTCTGGTAAATCCCATTGCAAATTTATCGACAAACATAACCTATCAATTACCCTATTAAGTGACCCCGAACATCAATTAATAGAAGCTTATGGTGCATGGCGTTTAAAAAAGTTTATGGGTAAAGAATATATGGGAGTTGCTCGTTCAACTTTCTTGATTTCACCTGATAAAATTATCGCCTATTCTTGGCCAAATGTAAAAACCAAAGGTCATGCTCAAGCAGTATTAAAAAAAATGCAAGAATTAACCGCTAAATAAACTGTTTGTAGTGGGCGATTTATCGCTCTCTTCTTATTAATAAGAGATATATAATATAAATATCAACTCTATTGTCTTGATGTATAAATATGATATGGTACAGTTTATCCAAGCGCAAAATGTAAGTATTGCCTATTTAGAAGAAAGATTTGGTATACAACGAGTCAATGATGACAACTTCTTTACTGAATGGTGGAGAAACTTGCCAGAAATTACAGATTTAGAAAAGCAATATCTAGACAGAATCAGGGAGCATTTCCTCAGATTGATTAAGCGTCCACCAATCTTAGAAAATGCTGTAAAAATGGTAGTTTTATCTCCTCTACTAGATTTAGCAGGATTTTATGAAGACCCATTTTTATTTGCTACTGAAGAATCTATAGAACTAGCTATAGAAGATGAAGGAGAAATTATTAGAGGTAGAATTGATGCGTTAGTAATTCAAGAACAATTTTGGTTACTGATAATTGAATCTAAAAGGGCTAGTTTTTCTTTGTTAGAAGCCATACCTCAAGCACTTACTTATATGCTTGCTAGTCCTCATCCAGAAAAGCCCATATTTGGATGTGTTACAAGTGGAGAAGATTTTCAATTTATCAAACTCATTAAGCAAGACACACCTACTTATGATTTGTCTGATAAATTCACTTTATCTAAGCGGGAAAACGAACTATATCAAGTTCTAAAAATCCTGAAAAAAATAGGTCAAATATTGAGTTAATTGTTGAGTTAATTTATGTCCAGTCGTCCCATCTACCTCGATTGTCATGCTACCACACCCATAGATGAACGGGTACTAAATGCGATGATTCCTTACTTTACAGAAAAGTTTGGTAATGCAGCTAGTATTAGTCATATTTACGGGTGGGAATCAGAAGCTGCTGTTAAACAAGCCAGAGACATTTTAGCAACTGCTATTAATGCTAACCCCGAAGAAATTGTCTTTACTAGTGGTGCAACAGAAGCCAATAATTTAGCCATCAAAGGTGTAGCAGAAGCGTATTTTGCCAAAGGTCAACATATTGTTACAGTCGCAACGGAACACAAAGCGGTTTTAGACCCTTGTGAATATTTAAAAAGCATGGGTTTTGAAATTACGGTTCTTCCAGTTAATCACGATGGATTAATTGATTTAGAGCAATTAGAAAAAACCTTGCGTCATGATACAATTTTAGTATCAGTCATGGCTGCAAATAATGAGATTGGGGTTTTACAACCCTTAGATAAAATCGGTAAAATGTGTCGTCAAAAAGAAATTATATTTCATACAGATGCGGCTCAAGCTATTGGTAAAATTCCCTTAGATGTAGAAGCATTAAATATTGATTTAATGTCCTTAACAGCCCATAAAGTCTATGGACCCAAAGGTATTGGTGCTTTATATGTTCGCAGACGCAACCCCAGAATTAAACTAGCAGCACAACAGCATGGGGGTGGACATGAACGAGGAATGCGTTCTGGGACATTATATACACCCCAAATAGTTGGTTTTGGTAAAGCGGTAGAAATTGCTGTAGCAGAACAAGAAACCGAAAATTTGAGGCTACAAGAACTGCGGGAAAGATTGTGGAAACAGTTATCTACTCTTGAGGGAATTTATATTAATGGACATCCCCAAAAACGGTTAGCAGGAAATTTGAATATTAGTCTTGAAGGTGTAGATGGTGCTGCACTTTCTTTAGGTTTACAACCAATGGTAGCAGTATCTTCTGGTTCTGCTTGTTCCTCAAATAATGTTGCACCTTCCTATGTGCTGACAGCTTTAGGTCATTCAGAAAAATTAGCTTATGCTTCTGTAAGATTTGGAATTGGTAGATTTAATACTGTTGAAGAAATAGATAAAGTTGCAGAACATTTCATTACTACTGTGAAAAGTTTAAGAAGTGCTTCAGCAGTCAGTTGTTAGCTATCTTCCCTTCCTCTTTTTCTACTGGGAATGCATGAGCAAGTCTCTGACTCCAATAAAACGAAAGCCAGAGTCTTCCTTAATTCATTCCCATACAGAGTATGGGAACAAGAAAATAATTACTCAATCAATAAGGATTAGAATCAAATCTTCCCCGTTTCACACTCCTAAGATAATAACCTTTTGAGGGAATTTTATTTAAATCAAATGTCTCACCTCTAGGAACTCTCCAAATTTTATAGTCGTAATATGTCAGAGGACTTCCAGGTTGACAAATTTCTGGGGGATGATCTCCCAGTACAAAATAAGCAGAACCTCTACCTATGACTTTAGCAATACCGTTTTTATCTATCAGCAAAGATGTTTCTTCACTAATAGCTATTCCTAATGCCTTTGCTGATACACCATCTTGAATTTGTCGAGCGATAAACACCATAATTCTACCCATTCTTTTTCTTTCGTCAAAATGGGTATCAATAATTGTTCTTCGCAAATGTTTCCACTGGAATAGGTTATAGGTAAAGGTAATATTTCGATATGGGTCTTCAAGTGCTTCGTTAGTTTCAATGCTATCTTCACAAGCACAGGAATCATAAACATATTCACTTTGAATCATTGCACCTGCACTAGTACCACCAATAGCACCACCTTTATCGTAAACTGCCTTGACGGCAACTTCTAATTTAGTGTTTTTCCAGTTGCGAATATATTCACATTGATCTCCACCTGCAAAGAAGATTACTCCAGCATTTCTGACTTTATCAAAAATATCTGTTCTGTTGGCTTCTTGTCTGTTACTAATGATTAATGTTTCTACATAATTTACCCCTTTCATGCGATAAATTAATTGATTGTAATCATCGTTACCAGCAGCGCGAATAACTAAAACATTGACTTTGGTATTGGAGTTAGAACCACCTCTAACTTGATTAATCATCCACTGAATAGCGTCATCAACATCGGGACCACCTCCACCCAAATTATGTACAGGCCCAGTTAAGGTGGGCAATTTATAGGTGGTTTTAGTTTTAGTTGATGGAGGACGGACATCCTTGGAGATGCCTGTGAAGTATCGCCTCCAGTTTGCTTTCAGACGGTTTATGATGTGGTTTACCATCCTCAACAGGGTAGTTTTTGCATTCTGCAAACGCCGTGCTATATTTGGGGATGCCTTTGTCATAGTTACCTTTTGGCGCAAACAGCAATCATCCTAACTTTCGCATCAATGGGGGGGAAATTCCCAGCGTACTGGCTTTGTACTGTTTTTTTACGCCAAAAAATGCAGAGTAATGATTAATTCTTTTTACTACTCTGCAAAAACCTCAGTTTTACTTTGTGTTTAATTACCAGTCAATTTGCGATCGCTCTTTTATCACTCTCTCATATACTGCTTCCGTTCTTTTGGCTAATTTTGTCCACTTAAATCGTTTTTCTAAATCTTGGTATGCGTTATCCACCAACCATTGTCGATACCCTGGATTTCGTAAAACTTCCAAAATTCCCCAAGCTAAGGAATCGGGATTATTGACTTTGGTAACAATACCTGTTTTTGTATGCTGTACTACTTCAGGAAAACCACAAGTATCGGAAACTACAACTGGTACTCTAGAAGCAAAGCTTTCTAAAGCCACAATACCAAAGGGTTCATAAAGGCTGGGAAAAACAGCACAGTCAGCTATGGTTTGAAATTTATCCAAGTATTCATCAGATAAAAAACCAGTAAAATAGCATTTATCCCAAATTCCTAATTCCCAAGCTTGCTTTTTTAAATGGTCAGTATTACCACCACCAACTATTACAAATTTAACGTAACCTGCCATTTCCCAAAGTACCTTGGTAGCGGCATTAATTAATACAGAAACGCCTTTTTCATAAGTCATCCGACCAAGGTAATAAACTATTTTTTCATGATCTGCGGCAAATTGACGGCGAAAATCCTGAGCATGAAAATCTTTGTGATGCTGTTTTTTTTCTGGGCGAATACCATTATAAATCACATCTATTTTATGTCCAGGACTATGTAATGCTCTTGCTACTTCTGAACGCATATATTCAGTACAAACAATAATTCGCCAAGCGTTATAAGCCAAGGAGTTTTCTTTGTCACTAATATAGCTTTGGGTATCATTGTAAATACCGTTGTAGCGTCCGTATTCTGTAGCGTGAATAGTAGCAATTAAGGGGATTTTAAAAGTATGCTTGAGAGCGATCGCAGCGTCTCCAACTAACCAATCATGAGCATGGATAATATCAAAAGAGCCTTCTTCCAAAATCAACTTACCACCGTGATGTCCCATACTCTCGTTTAAATTAGCTACCCAGTGGAAAAAGTCATGACTATGGGAAACTGGTACTCGATGTACATGAATACCCTCAACAACCTCATACAGAGAAGCCTGTTTAACTTCAGGCGTAATCAGGTGGATATCATGTCCTAGCTTCACAAGTTCTGGGTATAATTCCGCTACGTGACGAGCGATACCTCCGACTATCCGGGGCGGAAATTCCCAACTTAGCACTAGTATCTTCATTAAATCGACTCCCTGATGATTTACAAAAATTTAAAAATCTATATTTATCTCAAAATAGGAAGTGTGACAAATACCATAAGGGTGATTAGGAAAAATTTTAATTTTTTAATAGTTTTTTTTCATAAAGCTTATCATATCAATTTGGGGTTTCTAGCAGCATAAAAAACCCGATTTCATCGAGAAACCGGGGTGTTCATGGTTATTAAGTTTGAAAATCATCTCCAGGTGCAGGGGAGATAGGGAGATGGGGAGCAGGGGAGCAGGGGAGCAGGGGAGCAGAGGAGCAGAGGAGCAGAGGAGAATAATGTATTGATCATCTATTCCCTGTCACCTGTCACCTGTCATCTATTCCCTGTCACCTGTCACCTGTCACCTGTCACCTGTCACCTAATAAACTAATTTTGATCTAACCGCAACACAGCCATAAAAGCTTCCTGGGGAACGTCCACCGTTCCTACAGATTTCATCCGCTTTTTACCCTTGGCTTGTTTCTGCAACAGCTTTTTCTTCCGGCTGATATCACCACCGTAGCATTTAGCTAAAACGTCTTTTCGCAAAGCCGGGATATGTTCACTGGCAATAACTTTACTGCCGATAGACGCTTGAATGGGTACTTTAAATTGATGACGTGGTATCAGTTCTTTGAGCTTTTCCGCCATTGATCTACCCACGTTGTATGCTTTATCCCGGTGGACAATCATCGCTAAGGAATCTACCGGATCACCGTTAATCATAATATCCAGTTTTACCAACGGATTTTCACGGTAGCCGATGAGATGATATTCCATACTCGCATAACCACGAGAACGGGATTTCATTTGATCAAAAAAGTCAGTCACAACTTCCGCTAAAGGTAACTCATAAGTGAGTGTAGTCCGTCCTTGGGTGAGATATTTCATATCCTTGAATACACCCCGGCGGTTTTGTGACAACTCCATTAAAGAACCAACGTAGGTTTCAGGTGTAATCATTTCTACCTGGACATAGGGTTCTTCTATTCTTTCACGTTCGTTGGGAGAAGGTAAGCGACTGGGATTATCAATGTACACTTCCTCACCTTTGACAGTGATGACCTTATAAACTACAGATGGGGCTGTGATGATTAAATCTAGGTTATACTCCCTCTCCAGACGTTCTTGGACAATTTCCATGTGCAGCAAACCCAAGAACCCACACCGGAAACCAAAACCCATGGCGCTGGAAGTTTCTGGTTCGTAATGCAAGGCTGCATCATTGAGTTCCAGTTTTTCTAAAGCTTCCCGCAGGTCTTCAAACTGGTCTGCGTCGATGGGGAACATCCCGCAAAATACCATGGGATTAGCTTCTGTGTAGCCAGGTAAGGCTTCTGTGGCTTTGGCTTTGGCTAAAGTGATGGTGTCTCCCACCCTTGCATCCGCTACTGCCCGAATTGATGCTGCTAAATAGCCTACTTCCCCAGCGTGCAGTTCTTCAACTTGCTTTTGGGTAGGAGAAAGAATACCTAATTCGTCAATTTCATATTCCTTACCCGATGCCATCAAATAGATGCGATCGCCTTTTTTCACACTACCATCCATCACCCGGAAATAAACAATTACACCCCGGTAGCTGTCATAGTAGCTATCAAAAATCAACGCCCGCAAACGTTCATTCACTCGATCAGGTGCAGGGGGTACTCTTTCCACAATCGCTTCTAAAATCTCAGGAACTCCTATTCCCTCCTTCGCAGAAGCTAAAATTGCCCCACTGCAATCTAAACCAATAATCTCTTCAATTTCACCAATTACTCGATCCGGTTCTGCTCCTGGTAAATCAATTTTATTTAAAACAGGAATAATCTCCAGATTATGCTCCAGCGCCAAATACACATTCGCTAGAGTTTGTGCTTCTACTCCTTGGGATGCATCCACTACTAACAAAGCACCTTCACAAGCAGCAAGAGAGCGTGAAACTTCATAAGAAAAATCTACGTGACCAGGAGTATCTATTAAGTTTAAGACATACTGCTGACCGTCTTTAGCTGTGTAATTCATCCGGGCAGCTTGCAGCTTAATTGTAATACCGCGCTCCCGTTCCAGATCCATATTATCGAGAAACTGTTCCTTCATCTGTCGGTCTTCTACAGTCCCAGTGGCTTGTAGCAAGCGATCGGCGAGAGTAGATTTCCCGTGATCAATATGAGCAATAATACAAAAATTGCGAATGCGAACTGCGGGAACGTCAGTCATATACTATCTTTGCTTAAAGCAAACCAAAAGTGAAATCTATTTACTTCATGTATTTTAATGCTTTCTTGGGTAATGTAATTGGTAATTGGTGATTAGTCATTGGTAATTGGTTAAGAGGCAGCAGACAAGAATTAGGGAAATACAGCAGTTTGCGTAATTAGGAGGTACAACATCTAAATTTAAACCTATACACAAAGCCAGTTTTACTCCTGACTTCTGACTCCTGACTTCTGACTCCTGACTTCTGACTCCTGACTCCTCAATTCTGCTGTAATACACAGTTTTCTCCCACACCCTTAAAGCCCACACCTCATACCCATCTCCATAGACCGATTAATTTTTAAGGTTATTTGGTACTATTTCAATGGGGTAAGGGTTAAGACTTAAAGGGGGAGGGGTGGAATTTTTTCTTACCTTGTTTAATTCCCCAAATTCCGCCGTCATTCTCATATCATTTCTTGACAAAGCTTTAGATAAAACCATTTCAGCAAATATAAACCTATGAATATGCAAAACAAATCTACCGATGCAGAAAACAAGCACCCCAACAAAGTAGAAATAGCAGTGAGCTTGGACTCCGAGTTAATAGCGCAAATTCAGCATCTTACCAATGATCCCAGCAAAGTGATTGAAGTAGCAATCCGCCAATGGTTGCGAGGAGATATACCTAGAGATGATGAGTTAACTCGTACACCAATGCGTACACCAGTTCCTCCCAGGGGTGAATGGAACGATTAAAATTTCCCATCAATTCCTCCTTAATCCATCTAAATGCTAAAAAATGTAAAATTTACCGCTCTAAATTCTAGAAAAATCAAAAATACACGATCGAAAGTGTGAAAGCTGTAAAACTTTATGCCAAAATTTAAACAGCTTTAGTAAAAGCACGGTGGAAAGCTATTTGTCTATCCAATTCGATTAATGACTATTACTGCGAACACCCAATTGCCAAATTTATTTTCTCAGAACCTGGAATCTATTAACTGTAGTTCTGATGGCTTGTTACCATCTCTCGGTTCTGAGTTGGTATATACGCAAGATGGGAGCGGGCGCTATCTAACATTTGATTGGCAGCGCAGCGAACTCCTAGAGCTAAATACTGAGAAAATCGTTGAAGCACTGAATGAAAATGAAACCTTTGCTCCAGTAGATAAAGTTGCCTATTTGGAACAATTACATCGAGTATTGAGTTCTTTAGTGCCGGAAAGGGTTCAGTGCTGGTTTAAATGCAGTCAGGAATTAATAGAGTTGGAGTTGACAATTACTCCGATTATGCCGCAATTGGGTCAAGCCGCAACCACGGTTTTGATCATGGGGAGGTTATTACAAGCTCAAGTTAATGGCAAAGTAGCAAATCACGAGGGTTCAAAACCGTCTTCACAACCAAACTGGGCTTTGCGTTGCCGTGGTGTGGGACAGATATCGCAACAACACCAAAAATTATTAACTAAAATTACCAGAAATATCCGGCGGACACTGGATATAGAAATTATTTGGCAGCAAACAGTTGACAGTTTAGGAAAAATCCTCAAGCTAGAGCGTTGTATTATTTGTCCTTATCAACCCAACGCTTCAAAAATCAAGGTAGTCGCAGAATATCACCAGCCAGAATTGGATTCCTTTCTGGGTTCAGAAATAGAGATATCTTCTGAACCAGTCTTTGCCCAGGCTTTAGCGACTCTTGAACCAATGGTGATCAAGATGTCTGTACAGAAAAAATCTCAGCAGCAGAAATTTCTGTTGGTTGCTACTAGCTATCAAGATCAGGCGAATGGTTTGGTGGCCTTAAGCTTAAGTGATGAATGCGATTTATTAACAGAAACAGAACTGGAATTAACTAAAGAATTAGCAGATCAATTGGGAACTGCGATCGCTCATGCTACCTTATACAAAGAACTAGAAGCAGCAAGACAAAAAGCTGAAGAAGCATCCCGCCTCAAAAGCGAATTTCTGGCCAATGTCTCCCATGAAATTCGTACCCCTCTCAACGGCATGATTGGCTTACTCAAGCTGATTTTGGAAGGAATGGCAGATGGACCAGAAGAACATGAGTTTGTCCAAGATGCCCATGATTTATCAATCCACCTCCTTGGTATCCTCAACGACATTTTGGATTTTGCCAAGATTGAAGCAGGCAAAATGGATATCCGCTGCGGGCCTGTCAGACTTCATGAATTATTCAATGATGTAGAAAGCTTTGTGCGTCCCCAAGCGGAGGTGAAAAACCTCAGCCTCCAGATGCAAATGCCCACTACCTCTGATGAAATCATCATCCTGGGCAACTACCAAAGATTATTACAGGTCATGCTCAATTTGGTCGGCAACGCCATTAAATTCACCCACAAAGGCGGTGTCACCATCAGCGCCGATTTAGTCCTCAAAAAAGCAAAAGGACAATCACAACCACAGCATCCCGGCATTGTGAAAGTACGGGTAGCAGATACTGGTATAGGTGTTTCCTTAGACCAACAAGATAAACTATTTCAATTATTTTCCCAAGTAGATGGTTCTCGTACTCGCCCTCATGGTGGTACAGGTTTGGGACTAACCATATCCCAAAAGCTCATCGAAGCAATGGGTGGTGAGGTACATTTCTACAGTTTAGGCGAAGAACTTGGTTCAACAGTCACATTCACAGTCCCACTTTATCAACAACCTGTCCTATGCTCCCCCAGCGAGTGTGAAATAGAAACTCTTAATTGAATTACAAAGAAGGCAGGAGGCAGAGGGCAGGAGTATGGCTTACGCCACGCTGCGCTATCAGGAGTCAGGAGTCAGGAGTCAGGAGTCAGGAGTCAGGAGTCAGGAGTCAGGAGTCAGGAGTTCAGGAAGAAGAAAGAATTAATTTTCTCCCCCATCCTCCCCATCCTCCCCTGCTCCCCTGCTCCCCATCTCCTGCTTCCTGAACTGATTGCACCACGGTATGGGGATAGAGTGTGGAGTGTTGTCAATGTAGGATTGATTTAATTCAGCAAAAGAAGAAAATTTTAGTTATTTTGGGAAGTAGACAAGGATCTTAATTCCCAATTTTCATCACCATTATTAACTTAGCAGGTCTAAAACTATGTCAGCAACTATGGAACTTACACTTGAAAACGTTGAAACAGTCTTAGATGAAATGCGCCCTTATCTAATGTCTGATGGGGGTAATGTGGAACTCGTAGAACTGGATGGACCTGTTGTTAAACTGCGGCTACAAGGTGCTTGCGGTTCTTGTCCCAGTTCAGCAATGACTCTGAGAATGGGTATTGAACGCCGCCTCAAGGAAATGATCCCCGAAATTGCGGAGATTGAACAAGTAGTTTAGGAACTAGGGGCTGGGGACTGGGGATTAGGGATTGGGGATGGGGAAGATAGGGAATTAATTTTCCCAATTACCCATTACCTATTACCATCATTCATAATTCAACATTATTAGCAAATCCCCAATAACTGATCACTCCTCATGTCCCACCCTCTATATGTCGCTTTTATTTGGCATCAACATCAGCCGTTATACAAATCTCCTGGTAGTGGTGTTTCTACACCTGCTAGTCAGCAGTACCGCTTGCCTTGGGTCAGGTTACATGGTACTAAGGATTATTTAGATTTAATCTTGCTGCTGGAACAGTATCCCAAGTTACATCAAACAGTAAATTTAGTACCATCTTTGATACTGCAACTAGAAGACTATATTGCTGGTACTGCTTTTGACCCTTATCTGACTGCCAGTTTGACACCTGTTGAAAAGTTGACCACAGAACAGAAAGAATTTATTGTTGAACATTTTTTTGATGCTAATCACCATACGTTAATAGATCCCCATCCCCGCTATGCCCAGTTGTACTATCAGAGACAGGAAAAGGGACAAGCTTGGTGTTTAGCAAATTGGCAGCCACTAGATTACAGTGATTTATTAGCTTGGCATAATCTAGCTTGGATTGATCCTCTGTTTTGGGATGACCCAGAAATTGAAGCTTGGTTAAAACAGGGACAAAATTTTACTTTAAGCGATCGCCAACGTATTTATTCCAAACAACGTCAAATCCTCAGCCGCATTATTCCCCAACACCGGAAAATGCAAGAAACTGGACAGTTAGAAGTCACCACTACCCCCTACACTCACCCAATTTTGCCCTTATTAGCCGATACTAACTCCGGGCAGGTAGCAGTGCCAAACATGACATTACCTAACCGTCGTTTTCAGTGGGCGGAAGACATTCCTCGTCATTTGCAGAAATCTTGGGATTTATATAAAGACAGATTTGGACAAGAACCACGTGGTTTATGGCCTTCTGAACAATCAGTCAGTCCAGAAATATTACCGTATATTATTAAACAAGGCTTTAATTGGATTTGCTCAGATGAAGCCGTCTTAGGTTGGACCCTAAAACACTTTTTCCATCGAGATGGGGCAGGAAATGTCCACCAACCAGAATTACTATACCGTCCTTATCGTTTGCAAACTTCAGCAGGTGATTTATCCATCGTCTTCCGCGACCATAGATTATCCGATTTGATTGGTTTCACATATAGTTCCATGCAGCCAAAACAAGCTGTAGCAGATTTAGTGGGACATTTGCAAGCGATCGCTAGAAAGCAAAAAGAGAACCCCAGCGAACAACCTTGGTTAGTAACAATCGCCTTAGACGGTGAAAACTGCTGGGAATTTTATCCCCAAGACGGCAAACCCTTCCTAGAAACCTTATATCAAAGCTTGAGTAACGAACCTCATATCAAACTTGTTACCGTATCCGAATTCTTAGAAAAACATCCCGCCACAGCCACCATCCCCGGAGAACAACTCCATAGCGGTTCTTGGGTAGACGGCAGTTTTACCACCTGGATAGGTGATCCCGCCAAAAATCGTGCTTGGGACTACCTGAGCCAAGCCAGACAAGTATTAGCCAATCATCCCGAAGCTACCGAAGAAAACAACCCCGCAGCCTGGGAAGCCTTATATGCAGCTGAAGGTTCCGATTGGTTTTGGTGGTTTGGAGAAGGTCATTCTTCAAATCAAGATGCCATCTTTGACCAATTATTTCGTGAACATCTCTATGGAATTTATAAAGCCCTAAATGAACCCATACCAGCCTATTTAACAAAACCAGTAGAAGTTCATGAAACGCGATCAGACCATCGCCCAGAAGGCTTTATTCACCCAGTGATTGATGGTAAAGGCGATGAACAAGACTGGGACAAAGCCGGCAGAATAGAAATTGGTGGTGCAAGGGGAACCATGCACAACAGCAGCCTCATTCAAAGACTTTGGTATGGAGTAGATCACCTGAATTTTTATTTACGGGTAGACTTTAAAAGTGGCATTGCACCAGGAAAAGAACTACCAACAGAGTTAAATTTACTTTGGTATTATCCAGATAGAACAATGGTTAATAGTCCTGTACCTTTAGCAGAAGTACCAGATATAGAGCCAGTTAATTACTTTTTTCACCATCATTTAGAAATTAACTTACTTACACAATCAGTTCAATTTCGAGAAGCAAGAGACAATTATCAATGGCATCCCCGTGCCACTCGCGCTCAAGCTGCTTTAAATAATTGTTTAGAAGTAGCAGTACCCTGGGCAGATTTGCAAGTTCCCCCAGATTATCCCCTGCGTCTAATTTTGATCCTAGCCGATGATGGGTGTTTCCATAGCTACTTACCAGAAAATGCTTTAATTCCGATTGAAGTACCTTAAAAAAGGAGTTCAGGAGTTCAGTAGTATGGCTTACGCCACGCTATGCCTACGGCACACTACGTGAACGCTATCAGAAGTTCAGTAGTCAGGAGGCAGAAAACAAGGATAATACATTATTCTCTTCTGCCCCGCTACTTGCAAGATTTAAACGCCCAACGGGCATGATTACCTATTGCTTTGTAGATACTCAACCGCAGCTTCTAATTTTGATGGGTATGCTTCAGCAAACCTTTCAAACCAAAGCCCTTCTGGTGAAAATGCATCTAATTTAGATAACCATTCTTTAGCTTCCTTATTCAAAAGCTCTAATTTTTGGGCTTTGAGTTGTGCTTGACGAATTTTTTCTTGTTCTAATTCCTGTTGTTTTTTCAATTCTTCAGCAGCATCTTGTTCCACAAAATCAGCTTTGACTTCTGATAACAAGTTATCTATTAAAGCATCTGATTTAGAAACAGCAGTGATAAAGGGTTTACTTGTAGTTAATTGAGGTTGCTGTGGTTGGGTTTTAGGTGCAGTATATTCAGCCTTAATTTCAGCTAATAATTTATCAATGGAATCCATCGTTACCAGTCCTAATTATGCGGATAGTTAATCATTAATCGCATTTAGTAGCACTTCAGATAAACTCATATCTTCCATATCTTCCATTGTAATTGTGTCACAGATATCAAATTTTGCCCCAGCACTTTGTAGTTCATCATCTAAAATTTTCAGAAACCGGGTAGCATTGGCATCTGAACCAACTTGAATAAATGAAATTCCTAATTCTTCATCTCTATCCATACGCCGTGAAGTTTCTATAATCACTTTCATCACTGCTTTACGATCATCAGGTTCACCATCAGTCACAACTAAAATTAGTTCGCCATTTGGCTTAATTTGACCATTAGATTTGCGTTGAAAATAATCATCTGTAGCGTGTTTCAATACACCAGCTAAATCAGTTGTACCTGATGGATCATTTTCTTGGAAAATTTGCACTACTTTACTAGAATTTACATTTTCATAACGCTTGAATCTACCAGAAAATAAATAAACAGTTATGCCATCGGAATCAAATTGTTCACATTTACTAGCTAAAGCAAAAGTTGATTCTTGTGCTGCTGACCATCTAGTTCTTCCACCTTTTTGATCGGCTGTAGCCATGCTACCACTTTTGTCGATAATTAAAGTGTAATCACGATTCTCTAACATTGATAAATTCTCCATTTTTAACTCTCAATTGATTAATTAGTAACACATTAGTCATTTATCGCATTTATCAACACATCAGTGAGACTCATTTCTTCTAAATCTTCTAAAGTAACGGTATCGCAAATATCAAATTTAGCGCCGATACTTTGCAATTGATCATCTAAAGCTTTGAGAAATTTTGTTGCTTGCGGATCTGCACCTACTTGAATAATGGAAATTCCCAATTCTTTTTCATGCTCCATTTTGTGCGTAGCATTGATGATTATTTCACATACAGATTGACGATCATCTGGTATACCATCAGTAATAATTAAAATTGTTTCCCCGTTAGATTTACTTTTACCAGCAGCTTTGCGTTGAAAGTAATTATTAATGGCATCTTGAAGCACACCGACTAAATTGGTTGTATCACCAGGAGTATTTTCCGCAAAAATCTGCGCTACTTTAGCTGAAGTAACATGATCAAATCTTTGAAATCTATGGGAAAACAGATAAACAGTTATCCCATCTAGATCAAATTCTTCACATTTGCGAGCTAGGGCAAAGGTAGATTCTTGCAAAGCTAACCATCTACTTTTTTCACCTTGTTGAGATGGTTTACCCATACTGGCACTGTTGTCGATAAGCAGTGTGTAATCACGATTTTCTAACATTAATAATTCTCCAATGATTAATTATTTAAGTTTTGATTTTGGCTTTTAGATTGATTTTTGCCAACCAATAGATAATGTAGTCAAATTAATCATTGATGGCATTAGCTAATACATCTGCAAGACTCATATCTTCTAAATCGTCTAAAGTTACGGTGTCACAAATATCAAATTTAGCGCCGACACCCTGCAACTGATCATCTAAAGCTTTGAGAAATTTTGTTGCTTGTGGATCTGCACCTACTTGAATAATAGAAATTGCTAACTCTTCATCTTTATCCATTCTTCGAGTAGCCTGAATAATGACTTCAAATACGGCTTTGCGATCATCTGGTTCACCATCTGTAATTACTAAAATTGTTTCACCGTTGGGTTTAGTTTGACCAGAAGCTTTACGCTGAAAGTAATTATCAAGTGCATTATTGAGTACACCTGCTAAGTTGGTTGTACCAGCAGGGTCATTTTCTTGAAATATTTGTGCGACTTTGGCGGAAGTTACATTTTCGTAACGTTTAAATCTGCCAGAAAAGACATAAACTGTAATGCCATCGGGGTCAAACTGTTCAGCTTTTCTAGCCAAGGCCAGGGTAGACTCTTGAGCTATATCCCATCTACTTCTACCACCTGCTTGGTCGGGAGTGGACATACTACCACTTTTATCAATAATTAATGTATAGTCGCGATCGCTCATCATAAATACCTCTATTGTTTTTTCTGTTCCTATTTTAACTCTTAGGTAATCACACTGTATCTAGATACAGAAGTATTGTATTGACGCTCCCCTGCTTTCACGTTGGGGATTCTGCACTGAAGTGTAAACACTGGCGGCTTTCATCCCTTGTTTAAAGTACGGAATGCGGCACAGTGCGCCTGTTTCTCAAGGGTTTTGGGTTTTCAGCCCGCCTTACTTATAATGATTTAAACAATTCCAAGCCAGGAACAACCCATTTTTGAGGTAAAATCGCTAAATAACTGAATATTTAAGGTGTGGAAGATTCGTCAATTGAGTATTTTAGGATTAATCTGAATCTACTCTGAGATTAATTAATCGAAATTAACTCCCTTAAATATAGGGAAATTGTTGCTTTTAGCGTAATTCGCTCATCTAGAATTACTAAATCAAATTAGGAGAACAACTATGACTGTCACCAATGTCACAGAGGCCACATTCAAGCAGGAAGTATTGGAGAGTGAGACTCCTGTCTTGGTGGATTTTTGGGCTCCTTGGTGTGGCCCTTGTCGAATGCTGGCAACCGTTGTTGATGAAGTAGCTGCTGAATATGAAGGACAAGTAAAAGTAGTGAAGCTGAACACAGATCAAAATCCCACAGTTGCTAGTCATTACGGTATTCGTAGTATTCCCACATTAATGGTATTTAAAGGGGGTCGGCAAGTTGATACTGTTGTAGGTGCAGTACCAAAAACCACTTTATCTAAAACTCTAGAGCAGTATATTTCCGTATAGTCATACTTTTACCGAAAAAATGGGTTTGAGGTTCCCCGTGTCTTTAGACCGGGGAGTGCCAACCATTTCTCACTATTCAAAATTGAAAGGGAGCATCCCAAATGTGTAAGTTTATTTTTTGCTTGAGGTCAAGACATGAAATAAACGAACCACGTTCGCGGAGCGTCCCGTTAGGGATAGGAGCGAAGGACACGTTCGCGTAGCGTGCCGAAGGCATAGGTAAGAAGAAAGAAGAGGGTTTTCAGATACTTATTCTACATTTTTGCAAAATTGGGATGCTCCCGACTTGAAACGCCTGCTATATTTTAATGATGGAGTTTCCAACAACACCAGTTGTTAGCCTGGGGGAAGCCTAGCAAAGCGCGTTTGCTACACCCTACCTCCTACACTCTTTTCATCGCTGCTATATGTTAATTGAGATGGAACTTTTTGCTGTTCTAAGGGAATCATAATTATAAATTCTGCGCCCACATCAAGCTCTGAAATACATTTTAAATTACCACTATGTTTTTCTGTAATAATTTGATAACTAATAGATAAACCTAAGCCTGTACCTTTCCCCACCGGTTTGGTCGTGAAAAAAGGATCAAATAAATGATTTTTAACATTTTCAGGAATACCTGCACCATTATCCTTGATGGAAATAATTACCTGATTCTCATTAGTAAGTTGAGTTTGAATCTCAATTTGTGGCTGATTAATTTTGTAACCATTAAGTAGCGCCTCTTCAATAGCATCAATCCCATTAACTAAAATATTCATAAATACTTGATTGAGTTGTCCAGGATAGCACTCTACTGGAGGTAATTGACCATATTGTTTAATTATCTCAATTCCTGGACGGTCTGATGTAGGTTTAAGACGACTTTGTAAAATCATCAATGTACTATCAATTCCCTCATGAATATTCACAGCTTTCATTTCTGATTCATCTAGTCGGGAAAAATTTCGCAGGGATAATACTATTTCTTTAATTCTTCGAGAGCCAACTTCCATAGAATTTAATAACTTAGGTAAATCTGATAAAATAAAATTTAAATCCATAGATTGAATAGCATTTTGAATTTCTAGCTTTGGTTGAGGATAATGTTGCTCATAAAGTTGTATGAGTATCATTAAATCATGAATGTATTGATTAGCTGGATCGAGGTTGCCATAGATAAAATTAATTGGATTATTTATTTCATGGGCTATACCTGCTACCAATTGCCCCAAACTAGATAACTTTTCACTCTGGACTAATTGAGATGCTAATTGCTGTGCTTCTTTTCTTAATTGGGCTTCAGATTGTCGTAAAATTTCTTCAGCTTGTTTGCGCTGAGTTATGTCATGGACAATAACTACATATTCCTGGAAATCTTCTTGAGTCCGGTCAGAGATAGAAACTTCTAGTGTAATGACTTTAGATTTTCGGTTCAGAGTATGTTCACTTCGTTTTAACCATACCACTGGATCTGCTTTTAATTCAGGCAATAAAGTTTGGAGATGATGTCCTATTAATTGCGATGTTTCAATTTTAAAAAAAGATTCAGTAGCTGGGTTTATTTGTTGAATAATTCCATTTTCATTGACTACTAAAATACAATCTTGGGCAACCATAAATAGATGTTCAGCCGATTCTCTAGCTTCAGTCAAAGAAATGACTTCTGGTAAGCTTGTCCAACAAGCGATCGCTACACCTCCAAATGCTACTAGCATCAGCAAAATAACAATTAAATTTTGACCATTTTTGCTGTAATTTATATTTAATTGAAAGCCAAATAAATAACCGATAAAAACAGCACTACACAACAGAAATATCAAAATGCTAACTTGTAGCATCAATGAATCCTTAGCTGGTTTTCTTCTTTGTATTTTATAGATTTTTATCCACCATGAAGACCGAAAAATTGGTAAAGAAGTATAACGGATGAACGCATCAATTATTAAGACACCAAAAGGTGCTAATAATCCAATTAAAAAATCTTGCCAACCCCAAGCATATCCAGCCACTATTAAAACCAAAAATTCCAGTATAAAAAGACCTAACGCTACTTTTGGAAACAATACTTCTGGCTTGTGTCTTTGTCGCCATAGCCCCAAATGTAAAATGATAAAAGATACAAACCAACTAACATTGCCTACAACAACCAGACGAGACAAATCTCCCCAACTTAAATATAGGAGAGACAAAAAAAGCGACAGAGCTAAACCTGAACCAAAGACACCACGTGGAGATATGGTAGAGAATACGGGAGCAATATGTTTATCTATAGCTAACTGATATAAAATGCGAGGACAATTAGAAACTGCTGTTGCTGAACCTAATAAACAAGAACCAGCTAGCAAAAAAGTTGCAATTATAGATGCATATTCTCCCCAGAATGGATGAGACGCAGCAACAAAATTCAAAAAAGGACTATCACCGAGATTGTCACCTGTTGCTAAATACATAATTACCCAAGAACCACCAATAAAGACGATGGGCATTAGCCAGGCAGCAACGTCTAAAAATTTCAAAGTTTTTTCAGGACGAAGACTATCAGCTACAAATGATGAAGCTGTTTCACACGCATAAGTTGAATAGCTAATTATGAAAAACCATTTTGCCCAATCCATAAAGCTAATAGGTATCCCATGGTGAGACACAAAGCCAGGAGAATAGCCCGAAAAAGTTAAAAAACCTAGTCCTTGTACACAAAATATTAATAGTAGCAAAAAGGCTGGAAGCGCAAAAAATAAATGTAGAACACTTAACGCACGAGTGCCACTAAAAGCAACAATAAAAGGTATTAAGGTAAAACCAACTTTCAGAATTATGTCTGGAAAAGAGATGCCGAACCCTTCTAAATTGACTTTAATAATGTCTGTCAGCACAAGGGAATTAACTGTGAGGAATGAAAGCCAGCCCAGAATATATCCTATGGCGCTATATTTACCCATGATTGGGTAACGATGCCAAAGTTGAGTTGTGTAGTTAGGAGTTCCTCCAGCTACATTGAGTAAATTTTTTCCTAGATGCTTTACCTGATAGTTCAACACCATGCCAAAAATTACAGCAGGAACATAGACAAAAATAGCTTGAGTTCCTAAAGCATGATGAATAATGGGTACAACTGAAGTCCAACTCAGATGCGCTGTGACACCAAAAGCCCAGGTTTCCCAATAACTCATGCTTCTTGGTAAACGTTGAAATAACGACTGATTAATGGTTGAATTATTTGCCTGAAACATAACTAGGAATCCTGAGATACTTGAATCAATATCATTGATCACTACATAGTTAGCTGATAAATGATAGCCGATCACTGTGAACTGATTTAATTAACTCTTTCTACTTAATATATCTGGTAGTCTACAAAAGCACTCTTTTTAAATCCATATAGGAATCCGGTTTGATGACTGTATACCTTACGCGATAAGTAAGCATAAATAACTGTATAAGCGGAAAGCAAAAGGGAATAATTACATCTTTGTTGCGTATAACAAACTTCAATTAAGTGAATCTACGTGGATACAAAAAAATTTTCAGACATTCTCTAACTGTATCTGCGATGGTTCATGAACCGGGGGGAAGGGAGTTATGGATCTCAGCTTATCTGATTTTTCGCGCTAGTTTGATTTTTAACTCTATCTGATTGCTGTTTTAGAGGAATAGTAATTATAAATTCTGTTCCTAGATGAGGATAAGAATTACATTTTAAATTGCCACCATGTTTTTCTGTAATAATTTGATAACTAATAGATAAGCCTAAACCTGTACCTTTCCCCACTGATTTAGTGGTGAAAAAGGGTTCAAATAAATGCTTTTGGATATTTTCAGGAATACCATAACCATTATCTTTAATGCAAATAGTTACTTGATCATCGTTGATGAGTTGAGTCTGAATTTGGATTTGTGGCTGCTCAATTTTCTGTCCATTCGCAATTGTTTCTTCTAAAGCATCAATGCCATTAGCAAGAATATTCATAAATACTTGATTGAGTTGACCAGCATAACATTCTACTGGTGGTATGTTGCCATATTTTTTGATTATTTCAATATCTGGACGTTCTGCTGTAGCTTTAAAACGATTTTGTAAAATCATTAGTGTATTATCAATACCCTCATGAATATTCACAGCTTTCATACCTGATTCATCTAGCCGGGAAAAGTTCCTTAAAGATAATACTATTTCTTTAATGCGTTGAGAACCAACTTCCATAGAATTTAATAATCTGGGAAAATCTGAGATCAAAAAAATTAAATCAATGTTTTCTATTTCCTGTTGAATTTCTGGATTTGCTTGGGGGTAATACTGCTGATACATTTCAATGAGTCTAATTAAATCTTGAAGATATTGATTTGCTGGGCGGATATTGCCGTAAATAAAGCTAACTGGGTTGTTGATTTCATGGGCTATACCTGCTACCAATTGCCCCAAACTTGACATTTTTTCAATTTGTACTAATTGAGTGGCCAATTGCTGGGCTTCTTGTTTTAGTTGTGCTTCAGACTGGCGTAATATTTCCTCAGCTTGTATGCGTTGGGTGATGTCATGAAGAATAACTACATATTCTTGAAAATTTTGCTGGGTGCGATCAGAAATAGAAAGTTCTAAAGTTATAGTTTTAGATTTTTGAATTAGGGTATGTTCACTGCGGTTGTCCCATGTTTCTGGATATTCGCTTAATTGAGGCAGTAAATTGTTTAGGTGTTTTCCTAATAATGCTGATGGTTTAATAGCAAATACAGATTCTGTTGCGGGGTTAGCTTGTTGAATAATGCCTTGTTGATCTAATACTAGAATACCATCTTGGGCAACCATAAATAGGTGTTCAGATGCTTCTCTGGCCTCTTCTAGGGCTACTACTTGGGGTAAACTTGTCCAGCAAGCGATCGCAACTCCCACAAATGCAATTGTGATCAATAAGATCACTAATAAATTTTTAGCAGTAGGGATAAAATTAAGATTCAAAAGCCAAACAAATGAGCAACCTACTAAAAAAGCGCCACACATCAGAAATATCAATATTCCAACTTGTATTGCTAGGGAATGTTTAAGAAATTTGCGCCGTTGTGATTGATATAATTTTATCCACCAATAAGGACGAAAAACAGGGATGGAAATATAACGGACGAAGGCATCAATGATTAATACAAATAAGGGAGCTAATAATCCTGCTAAAAAATCTTGCCAACCCCAGGCATAGGCAGTAACAGATAAAATTACAGTCTCGATAATAAAGAAAGCTAAAGATAGTTTTGGAAATAATATATCTGCTTGATTCCGTTTGCGCCACAATCCTAAGTGCATGAGCATGAACGCTACAAACCAGGCTACATTTCCAACTATAACTATTCTAGATATATCTCCCCAAATAGAATAGATTATGCAGATACATAAGCTTAAAAACAGCGATGACCCAAATACACCACGAGATGAAACTAAAGAAAATACTGGTGCTAAGTGTTTATCTATTGCTAACTGGTAGATGATACGGGGACAGTTAGCAACTGTGGTAGCTGAACCTAATAAACAGCAACTCGCTAATAAAAAAGTGCTGCTTGTTGGGGCAAAGTCTCCCCAAAATGATACAGATGCTACTGCAAAATTCAGATAGGCGTTATCTCCTAGACCTTCAATTGTGGATAAACGAATTATCACCCAAGAACCACCAATAAAAATAGGAAGCATTAACCAAGAAGCAATATCAAGGAACTTTAAAGTCTGTTGGGGATGATGACTATCAGCTATAAATGATGAAACAGTTTCACAACTGTAGGCTGTATAGCTAATAAAAAAGAACCATTTAGCCCAATCTATAAAATTTAATGATGGTAACTGTTCAGGAAAAAAGCTGGGACTATTGGGGGAAAAAGCTAGAAAACCCAGTCCTTGAAAACAAAATAATAACAATACAACTAAAGCTGGTAATGAAAATAATAGATGTAAAATATTTAAGGCTCGACTGCCACTAAAGGCAACAACAAAGGGTAGCAAAGTGAAGCCAAGTTTTAAAATTAGTTCTGGACAGCTAATACCCAATACATCTAAATTGGATTTGATCATATCTGTGATTACCACAGAATTAAGTGGCACAACGGAAAGCCATGAGATCAGATATCCAATTGCGGCATAGCGAGCAATAATGGGATAGCCTGTCCACAACCGAGTTATATAGTTAGGAGTTCCCCCAGATACATTTAATAAGTTTCTACTTAGATGTTTAACTTGATAGTTGACTAATATTCCCACAATAATAGCGGGTATCCAAACAAAAATAGCTGCTGTTCCCAGATTGGCATGAACAGTTGCTACTAATGTTGGCCAACTTAGATGGTTTGTGACACCAAAAGTCCAGGTTTCCAAGGTACTCATGCTTCTTGGTAAGCTTTGGAAGGCAAATTGATCTGAGACTGGACTATGAGAACGTGACATATTTATCTATTCTGTCTTAGGCTTAGGGTAAAAAAACGGTATTGGGAAAATTGAAAAACATGAGTGGTAAGTTAATTGTATTTGAAGGAGTAGAAGGTTGTGGTAAAACTACCCAAATGCAACTGTGCAGTCAGTGGCTAAAAAATCTAAGTGTATCAGTTTTCCTAACTCGTGAACCGGGAGGAACGGAGTTAGGGTCGCATTTACGGCAACTATTGCTAGAAAAGTCTGAGGATAAGCCTGTTGGTGAAGTTACAGAGTTATTATTATATGCTGCTGATAGAGCGCAACACATAGAACAAGAACTAAAGCCGAATTTAGCTGATGGGAAATATATTTTATGCGATCGCTATACTGACTCTACTATCGCCTATCAAGGTTATGGTCGGGGTTTGAGCATGAGTATTATTAACCAGCTTAATTATATTGCCACCAGTGGCTTAGAAAGTGATTTAACGATTTGGCTAGATGTTGATGTCGAGGTAGGACTAGCGCGGAAACGTGGTCAAGTTACACTAGACCGTATTGAACAGGAAACTATTGCTTTTCACCGTCGTGTACAACAGGGATATACAGAATTAGCTGCTACTCACCCATCACGAATTTTTCGGGTAGATGGCAGTTTAAGTAAAGAAACTGTACAACAGAGGATACAAGAAATTTTAAATACACACCTGTTGAATTCCTAAATGTTTGAAAAATTAATAGGACAAAAACAAGCCATAGAATTATTGACACAAGCTGTTAAACAAAACCGAGTTGCACCAGCTTATCTTTTTGTTGGTGCTGATGGTGTAGGCAGAAGTTTAGCTGCAAAATGTTTCATTGAAATGCTGTTTTCTAGTTCTATCCAACCCCATCAAATTGCTACTTTACAAAATCGTATCCATCAAGGAAATCACCCTGCTTTATTTTGGGTAGAACCAACTTACCAATATCAAGGACAAAGACTCACCGCAGCAGAAGCAGCAGAAAAAGGAGTGAAACGTAAAGCACCACCTGTGATTCGCTTAGAACAAATTCGAGAAATTACTCAATTTTTATCCCGTCCACCTTTAGAAGCCACAAGAAATGTGGTAGTTTTAGAACAAGCCGAAACAATGGCAGAATCAGCTGCAAATGCTTTACTCAAAACCTTAGAAGAACCTGGACAAGCAACATTAATTTTAATTGCACCTTCCCCAGAATCTGTATTACCAACCTTAGTTTCCCGTTGTCAAAAAATTCCCTTTTATCGACTTGATACGGCTGCTGTTGTTCAGGTATTGACACAAACAGGAAATGGGGAAATTTTGCAATATCCAGAAGTGTTAAGTTTAGCGGCTGGTAGTCCAGGCAGTGCGATCGCAGCTTACCAACAATTACAAACAATTAATAGTGAGTTACTCCAACAGGTAAAAAAAACACCCACATCTTACCGAAATGCTTTGGAATTAGCCAAGAAAATAGATAAAGAATTAGACACAGAAGCGCAATTATGGTTAATTGATTACCTACAACAATCATACTGGCAACAAATACATAAACGGAGTATTATCGAACAATTAGAAAAAACTCGCAAAAATTTATTATCCTATGCTCAACCCCGTTTAGTTTGGGAATGCACTTTTTTATCCTTATTGCAAATATCCCAGGTGCGTTAATTTTGAAATCAAATGCTAAACATTATGCACTATAATTTATTTAGTAATTTTCAATTTTTAATTATTTATGTCTCCTTGGACTAGCCTTGTTACAGTGCTGGCACTCATCCTTTACTTTGTAGTAACAATCAACGTTGGTAGAGCCAGATTTAAATATAAAATTATTCCTCCTGACACAACAGGAAATCCAGACTTTGAAAGAGTGCTACGCGTTCAACAAAATACTTTAGAGCAACTAATTTTATTTTTACCAGCTTTATGGTTGTTCTCTATTTATATCAACCCAATTTGGGCTTCTGCTTTAGGTATGGCATGGATAATAGGACGCATTGCTTATGCTTGGGGATATTATCAAGCAGCCGAAAAAAGAGGTATAGGTTTTGCTATTAGTTCTTTGAGCAATATAGGACTAATTTTAGGTTCACTAATTGGGATTATTTTATATTTGGTGAAACTTCCAAATACCTAGTACAGCAAGGTGAAAATTAAAAATGAAAGGGGTGTAGACTGTGGTACACCCCATCATTAAAATCAGGAATTTCAAATAGTCAAAATTTTTTTCTTCATTTTGCATCTAGAATTCAAAAAAATCACCATATATCAAATGTGACTCAATCAGCCTTGATAACATTTATTGAGCCAATACCTTTTTTAAAGGTTTTTCATAATTATCGTCATTTTTACAAAGCTGCAAGTTAGAGACCATTAATCTCAATTTAATAGCATTAATAGCACTCACAACTCAGCACACAGAAACCATCAAAGAAACTCACGCAAGAATTCAAAAGGATTATCTTCCCAACATGGTTCTGGTACTAACCAAACCAATTTACTTTGAATTTCTGCCTCAATTTCATCACTGTCATCCCTTTCAAACAGTGATATCAAAGCCTCCCAGTCACGTTCTTTAAGAGTGCTGTACGAGGAAAAGTTTACCTGTAGATTATTGGAGTAATTCACAAGCACGTTTTTGGTTAATTTATACAAAAGTGAATATATTTGCTGGCAAATGAGCATATTTTACGCATAAAGTCGTGATTTTTCCGTGATCAAGATCACAACTATTTTAATGAAATTATGTAAATATTCGAGAGTTTTATAAAGATTATGTATAGCTTTGATACTTGGATTCTATTAATTTTACGCTAAATACCTCAGAAAAACACTCTGCTATACAAGCCCTTACTTCCAGACATTTGATACCGGGAATCCAATTAGTTAAACTACCGACGGCCTTATCAGCTATACCACAGGGAACAATACGCTCAAACCCTGTCATATCAGGACAAACGTTCAGTGAAAAACCATGCATCGTCACCCAGCGACTGACTTTAATACCTATAGCAGCAACCTTATAGCCTTCTAACCACACACCAGTAAAACCAGGAATGCGTTCTCCCTGTAATCCATAATTTGCTAAAACGCGAATTAAGACTTCTTCTAGTTGCCGTAAGTACCAATGCAAGTCTTGACGATAACGGTGCAGATTTAAAATCGGATACCCAACCAGTTGCCCAGGACAATGATAAGTGACTTCGCCGCCTCTTTCAACTCTATGCACACTATACACACTTTTGTCAAAATCAAATTTGAGAAATTCTGGGTTGGCACCTTGCCCCAAAGTGTAGACAGGGGGATGTTCCAGCAAAATGAGTGCGTCTTCTAGATTAGGGTTGTTGATGCGTTCGGTGAGTAGCGATCGCTGCCATTGAAGAGCATCTAAATAAGGTATTAATCCTTGGTTATAGAAAAAACAATCATATTTTTGGGGTTCTTTACTATGGATCATGGAAAAAATCAATTGTGTAAATGACCAAATATATTTCTAAAAGCCAGCATTGAGTCAACAAATGTCAAGCTATGCAAAGGATTTTAAAGGAAAGTCAACGGAATCAGCTATGTAAACCACAAAGTGCTAATTTGAATATATAACCTCAATGGTGTTAGGAGGAATTCTCTACAATAAGCATCACGCCAAGACAAGAGGTCTAATGAAATGGCTGATGGTATCTTCAAAAGTTGTTTACATCCATCCGAATTAAAACCGCTGATTAAGGGTTTGATCCTCCATAAACAGTGAACAAGCCAACAGCACGAGAGCAAGAGCAACGACTCCTAGATTTGTAAAGGTTGTTCAAACAGAAAAATTAGGTATAAAGTAGTTAAGATTAATTGATGGAGGATTTTTTCTAGGACATCCAATTGTCTAGCAACCAGTTGGATAACAACACAGAGTTTAACAAGGTAAATCGAGGCTAGAGGTACTTATCATTAAGATGCAGCAACCTGAGAGCAGATGCAAAAGCCGTACATCAAAAGCATTTCATAATTTGTATTGGCGGCAGTGATAGACCTTACCGCAATCTCTGTTAATACAAAACACATTCACATCAAATAAATATTGAGCGGGAGAGTTTACATGAAGCTTGTCATCCACGGCAAAAATATTGAAATTACTGATGCGATTCGCGAATATGTGCATCAAAAAATTGAAAAAGCAGTTAATCATTTTCAAAACATCACAAATGAAGTGGATGTGCATTTAAGCGTGGCTCGCAATCCCAGAATTAGTACAAAACAAGCAGCGGAAGTAACGATTTACGCTAATGGTAGCGTCATCCGTGCGGAGGAAAGCAGCGAAAACTTATATGCCAGTATTGATTTAGTTGCAGATAAAATAGCCCGTCAGCTACGTAAATATAAAGAAAGAAGACAAGATCACAAAACCCAACCAATACCAACTAATGAAGCAGTAGTTGCTGAACCAGTTGCAGAGAGTTTAATAGGCGATCGCACCCCCGAACTACCAGGAGAAGTCGTCCGCACCAAATATTTTTCCATGCCCCCCATGACCCTTGCAGAAGCCCAAGAACAACTGCAACTAGTGGGACATGACTTTTATATGTTCCGTAACGCGGAAACAGGAGAAATCAACGTCATTTACGAACGTAACCACGGTGGTTACGGCGTAATTCAACCCCGCAACAGTAACGGACATACCAACGGCAAAAACGGCAAAACAGCCAATGTTGCTGCACCAGAAAAGTCTAAAGCCTGATTTTAGTTGACAGGTGACAGGTGACAGGTGACAGGTGACAGAAGGCAAAAGGTAATAGATTATTCTCCTCTGCTCCCCTGCCCCCCTGCCCCCTGCATCTTCCGCCCTTTCCCAGTTACCAGGAATTTACTTTGCAGCCAACTGTTGCAACGTTTTCAGGGTTTCCTCAACGTGACCCTTAAAGTTCAACATGGAATCAAACACATATTGAACTACACCGTTTTGGTCAATCACATAAGTCACCCGGCCGGGAATAAAACCAAAAGCGGTAGTAGCACCATATAGCTTACGTACTTGATCGCCTTTATCACTCAAAAGTGTAAAAGGTAGATTGTACTTGGCTGCAAACTTCTGGTGAGACTCGCTAGAATCTCCACTTACACCGATAACTTCAGCACCAGCAGCTTTAAATACTTCATATTGATCTCGGAAAGCACAAGATTCCGCAGTACATCCTGGTGTGTCGTCCTTGGGATAAAAGTACAGCACAACAGCTTTCTTACCGCGAAAATCTCTGAGGCTGACTGTAGACCCATTCTGTGCGGGTAAACTAAAATCAGGGGCTTGATCTCCAACTTTGATAGCCATAGTAAAAAATACAAAATTCAAACATTACTTAACAAAATTTTACCTTGTAACTTAGTATATAAATTTTCCTTGATAACGTGCATCAAGCGGAGTAGGGTAAATAGTTATCAAAAAAAACTATTCCGCTTATGCGTCTGACTTCACTTGATGTGTTTCGTGGTATCACCATTGCGGCAATGATTCTTGTCAACATGGTGGGAGTCGCAGATGATAAATATTCAATCTTAGACCATGCTGAATGGAACGGTTGTACACCTACTGATTTGGTGTTTCCGTTTTTTCTGTTCATTGTCGGTGTAGCAATGACTTTCTCACTATCAAAGTACACCGCCGAGAACAAACCTACTAAAGCGGTTTATTTACGTATCCTGCGCCGCGCTGCTATTCTTTTTCTATTGGGATTACTACTCAACGGTTTTTGGAATAAAGGAGTTTGGACTTTTGATTTCAGTAGCATCCGCTTGATGGGAGTGTTACAACGTATTAGCCTTTCCTACCTGTTCGCATCTTTGATAGTTTTAAAACTACCACGCAAAAGTCAATGGATATTAGCAGGGGTGTTACTGATTGGTTATTGGTTAACAATGATGTATGTTCCTGTTCCCGAATATGGTGCGGGAATGCTGACACGAGAAGGTAATTTTGGTGCATTTATCGACCGTTTAATTATTCCCAAAGCACATCTTTATAAAGGTGATGGGTTTAATTATTTGGGAGATCCAGAAGGACTTTTCAGCACTATTCCGGCAATAGTTAGCGTTTTAGCAGGTTATTTTACTGGGGAATGGATTAAAGATCAAAAACAGCCTAATTCACAAACTAGTATGGATTTAGTTTTATTTGGTTTGTGTTGTTTGGTAATTGGCATTATTTGGGATGTAGCATTTCCCATTAATAAGAAACTGTGGACTAGTTCTTATGTTTTATTTACCACCGGTTGGGCGTTAATGTTATTAGCTGCTTGCTATGAACTAATTGAAGTAAGGCTAATAAAACGCTGGAGTAAACCTTTTGAGATTATGGGGTTAAATGCGATCGCACTCTTTGTAGCCTCTGTTATCCTCATTAAAATTACAGCTAAAACCCAAATTGGTACAGGTGAAACCGCTATTAGTATATACAATTGGATTTACCAAAATATCTTTGCCTCTTGGGCAGGAAATCTCAACGGTTCATTTTTATTTGGTATTTTCACTGTGTTGTTATGGTACGGCTTTGCAGTTTTAATGTATCGCAAAAACTGGTTTCTTAAAGTTTAAATTAAGTTCCCAACATTTGCAAATTATGCAACGTTGCGTAAAGTCCTCCTTGTGCTAGTAATTGTTCATGACTTCCCTGTTCAATTAATTCTCCCCGCTTCAAAACAAAAATCCGATCTACATTGCGAATTGTTGATAAGCGGTGAGCAATAATAATTGCAGTGCGTTTGATTAAAAGCTGATTTAAAGCTTGTTGAATTAAACTTTCTGTGCCTACATCTAAACTAGCAGTAGCCTCATCCAATATTAAAATTTGTGGATTACGAATAGCAGCACGCGCAAATGCTAAAAGTTGCTTTTGTCCACTAGAAATATTTGTTCCCCTCTCTCGTAATTGGGTATCATAACCTTGGGGTAATTGATGGATAAAATCAGCTACATTAGTTTTTTCTGCTGCTTGTTCAATTTCTTCAAAAGTGTAGCTATCTCCTAAAGTAATATTGCTTTTGACATCACCAGCAAACAAAAATGCTTCTTGTAAAATAACTGCCATATAACGCCGCAATTCCGACTGTGGTATATCACGGATATCTATACCATCAATCAGAATGCGTCCTTGAGTCGGTTCATAAAGACGGCATAAAAGCCGGATAATAGAACTTTTCCCTGCACCTGTAGGACCGACCAAGGCGATTTTTTCACCTGGATGAATAGTAAAGTCTAAATTTTTAATTACATAATCATCATCTTTGTAAGCAAACCAAACATTCTCAAATCGGATTTCTCCTAGATCCGGTGGAGTAGTAAAATTCTGGTTTTCTAAATCCCTGATTATCTCATCTATATAACCGAATTGAGTATCTAAAATTGAAAACCGAGGATTGCTGTGATCTCTGATTTCTATGGGTTCATCTAAAATATCGTTGACCCTTTCAATGGCAGTGAAACCCGCTTGAATAACAGTGAATTTTTCAGCAAAATTCCGCAGAGGATCAAATAATTGCTGGGCATACAAAATAAATGCTGATAAAATTCCAAAGGTGATATTTTGTCCTAATAACAACCAACCACCTACCCACAACACCCCTGCGATTGCAATCAGACTAATCCATTCTAAGGTTGCAGAAACAGCAGAATCATACCAAATGGTGTCATCAAGTTCTTTAATATAAACGTTATTTGTAGCGCGAAATAATTCTGCATTAAATTTTTCTCTGCGGAACAACTGCACTACATTAATACCAACGATATTTTCTTGCAATTGGGAATTTAGTTTTGATAGTTCTTCTCGTGCTTTGTAATTAGCACGGCGATATTGCTGCTGAAAGTAAATAATTACCGAAGTAATGGGTAACAGAATTAATAGTAGTAAACAAGCCAGTTGCCATTGGATAGAAAACATTAAACCAATAATCATCAACATGGAAAACAAATCCGAGACAATGCCAATAGCACCAGTCGCAAAGACATCTCCTAAACTTTCAACATCATTGATAAGTCTGGTAATAAGTTTTCCCACGGGTGTGCGATCAAAAAAACGCACTGCTAAAGAAGTGACATGATGAAATAAATCTTCACGAATTGCAGCCGTGATTTTTTGTCCTAGTTTTTGTACTAGATAACCTTGAAAACCCGTAAGTGATAGTCTGACGACAATTGTAGCCAGAAATAATCCTTGCAGGATGCTTAACCCTTCCCATAGGGAGCGATTTTTGAGAAATTCGTAGGTGCTGGGTTCTTGACGAATCAGAGATATAGCCTGGCCAATTAATAATGGTTGGACGGAGTTAGCTACAGCAATGGGTACTAGTAAACACATTGATAGCGCCAGTAACCGCCTATTGCGACGGGCATAGGGTACTAGACGTAAAAATAACCGCCAATCATTATCATTGCGACGGTATCTGTTCTGGGATTTCTTCTGGCGTGGATAGACGACCATGTTAAATTTTAATTTTAGTTGAAATTTAAGTTTTATAAATACGAATATACTATTTCTCTCGCCAGAGTGGATAAAAAATCAATACAAGCTTTGCTCCTATTGTATAAATTCAGATATAGGAGTTTGCGTAGTTAGGAGGTATAACATCTAAAATTCAAACCTATACACAAAGCCATACGCAATTGTCACACCAAACATCTATTTTATGGTGCATCAGATATCAAATATCTGTTTATTTGCAGGATTTATGAAGTCTGACGCACCCTACTAATATGCCAGTTGCATAAGTCCTGTCTAAGTCAAGTAGCAATCACTGATTATTAGCGCATGGTAACGAATTCTTCAGCCGAGCTAGGATGAATACCGACGGTAGCATCAAAGTTAGCTTTAGTAGCACCCATTTTGATTGCGATCGCAATTCCTTGAATAATTTCCGCCGCATTTGTTCCCACCATGTGCGCCCCCAGCACCTTATCACTGTTCTGATCAACCACCAATTTCATCATGGTTTTTTCTTCTTTACCCGCTAAGGTATAGTACATGGGACGGAAGCGACTGCGATAAATTTTTACTGCATCACCATATTTTTCTCTGGCTTCAGTTTCAGTTAAACCAACGGTTGCTGCTTCTGGTGTGGTAAAGATGGCAGTAGGGACATTTTCATAACTCATGGTGCGAGATTTGCCACCAAATACAGTATCAGCAAAGGCGCGACCCTCATTAATCGCTACAGGGGTTAGATTAATAGTGTTGGTACAATCTCCAACAGCATAGATATTTTCTTCATCTGTGCGACTGTATTTATCAACAACAACTGCGCCATTATTCAGCTTAACTTTTGTATTTTCTAAACCCAGATTATGTGTATTTGGTTTGCGTCCCAGAGCAGCTAAACTCACAGCATCAACAACAACGGTATCCTCAGTTTCCCCATCTTTACGAACTGTTACTTTAATTCCTTCTGCCTCTTTTTCAATGGTAATTTGTTGGATGTTGTTGAAAATTTTAATTCCGTGGTTAATCATTCCTTGCTGAATTTCATTCCGCAAATCTTGATCAAAACCCCGTAAAATCATATCACCGCGTGTTATTTGAGTGACTTCTGTCCCCAGTCCATTCATGATACAAGCAAACTCTGAACCAATATAACCTCCCCCTAAAATAACTATGCGTTGGGGCTGTTGTTTCAAGTGGAAAATATCATCAGAGGTAATCGCGTTTTCAATTCCTGCAATTTTGGGTTTAGTAGGATAGCCACCAACGGCAATCAATATCTTATCTGCTGTTACTTGGCGCTCACCAACTAAAATTGTATGGGCATCAATAAATTTTCCATATCCTTGCAATACCTCAACTTTGGAATTATCAAGCATTTTTTGATAAATTCCATTGAGGCGAATAACTTCATTGTTGACTGTGGTGATCATCTTTTCCCAATCTAGAGAACTCTGGACAGCACCCCAGCCATATCCTTGAGCATCCGAAAATAGCTCAGGAAAATGAGAAGCGTAAACCATGAGTTTTTTAGGAACGCAGCCACGATTAACACAGGTTCCCCCTAGTCGGTCAAATTCAGCAACTCCTACCTTAGCTCCGTATTCTGCGGCACGTCTAGCAGTGGCAATACCACCAGAACCAGCACCAATTACAAATAAGTCAAAATCGTAGTTCATATTAATTTGGGATTTTAGATTTTGGATTGTATATTAAATATTCGCTTAAATATTAAATATTTATACTATCGGTTAAAAATGGGGAGATTGGGAAATAGGAGCAGGGGGAGAAAGATTAACGGTGTTTCCCAAAGTTCAAAAAATGCAATGTTTCTACCCCCTACTTCAATCACCAATTACACGCTTTTGAGGTACTTTAACATGGTGTCTGCATCTGAAACTTCAAAGGGATCAGTTGGACAGTTGTCATTGAAACCTGGCTCAACGAACATCTTTTCAATTTTGCCGTCATTTACTACCATCGAGTAGCGCCAAGAACGCATTCCAAAACCCAGGTTAGATTTCTCAACTAACATTCCCATTTTACGAGTAAATTCGCCATTGCCATCAGGTAGCAAAAAGACGTTCTCAGCGCCTTGTTGTTTACCCCATTGGTACATAACAAAAGCATCATTTACGGATATACAAATAACGCTATCTACTCCCAATGCTTGAAATTCTTTGTAGAGTTCTTCATAGCGGGGCAGATGTGAGGTGGAACAGGTGGGAGTAAAAGCTCCAGGTAATGAAAACACAACTACACGCTTACCAGCAAAAAGTTCTTCTGTGGTGCGATCTTGCCACCGGAAAGGGTTGGGTCCACCAATGGACTCGTCACGGACACGGGTTTTGAAGACGACGCTAGGAACGGTTGCGATCACAGCCATATTGACCTCTTAAATTTTGATGTGTGAAATTATGTTTGCTTTCTGCCGATGTATCTCAGAATAATTCTGATTTAAGAAATAATCAATAGTTATAAATACTCATTTATTTTTATAAGTTATATATTTTTTGAATTCGTGAATATGATAAACTATAATGAGGATAAAAAATTTCTAAACAAACCTACAATCATGCAGGAACAAGCAAACGCAATTATTCAAACCTTAAAATCTAAGGGTTTAAGGGTAACTCCTCAGCGGTTTGCGGTCTATGCAAATTTGTTATCACGCACAGATCACCCGACAGTTGAGCAAATCCTGACCGATTTAAATAAAGATTTTCCTGTTTCCTCCCAAGCGACGATCTATAGTTCTCTGCAAGCCCTTAGAGAGGTGGGACTGGTACGGGAGGTCTTACTGGAAGAGGGAGTATCTCGTTATGATGCAAATGTTCAACTCCATCATCATTTCTGCTGTCAGTGTTGTGGTGCGATTGAAGATATAGCTTGGGACACATTCAAGTGTATTGAGCTGAAAAATCTGCGTCCTGGTTTGCGTGGGGAAACCTATGAAGTGACAGTTCAGGGTTTGTGCGATGCCTGTAGCGATCGCAGCTATAGGACTCCTATTTAATTTTTGATAGCTTGCGTGGCGTAGCCATACAAACTCAGTATACCTTTATTCCTTCTTTTCTGTTCCCTGTTCCCTACCTCTGACAGTGAAGAGACTGATAACTGTTAATTAAATGACTGATAAGCAATTGTGATTTGTATCACTTATTTATCGCTGTTTTTATCACTAGAAAAATTGATAAACGTCACAACTATTTTATTAAGTCAATCACTCAAAAGGTAGAGATGTTGGGGGATATTAATATTATGAAGTTCAAGGAAAACCCCCATGCGCCACATCCAAATTCTTCCCGGTGCTGTTTCAGAAATCATCGCGACCTCTGCTGATAGTGGAGTTTTGACTTTAGCCGATCGCTACGGACTAATGGCAGCTATTTTAGACGAGTTTATAAATGATGAGGAAGAAGAAGCCCTCAATAGACTATTACGTCGTGTAATTAGAGGACGGATTCAGGTAGTAGATCAAATTTCCTGCGATCGCTAAATAGGGCTTGCTGAATATTATAATAATTTTTTATACTTTAACCCACATTCGGCAGATGTGACCCAGATGATTGATATTTTTGAAAAACCCCAGCCAGAATCTGAGTTCAATTTTAATGATCTACACTAGGAGGAGCTAAAACTGTATTAATCTGTGCTGGTGGATCATTTAATGATAATGTTAACTGTGGTGTGGGAATATGATGATCACTGCGAGTAGGTGTAACAGCAGTTCCTAAAGCGAAAAACTCAATTACATGAGAACTCCATGAATATTGATGTTCATGAATATTTGCCCCAATAATTCCTTCGGCTTGTAAATTTTCTGCTTCTACTTGCATTCTTTCCATTGCTAGTTCTCTTGCATCATACAAAGCTTGGGTAAAATTGATCATTTCCACATTTTTACCAATATTTTTAAACCATTGCCCCAATCCTTGATAGGCTACATGATATACACAATTACCCATGACTAAACCTAAAGGACGATAACCAGCACGCAATAATGTCCAAAAGTCTTGTCCTGATAAATCGCTGGTAAATGGTTTATTATGTACCGTGCGATAGGATATGGATTTATCAGTAGCTTTAACGGCTGTACCAATAGCGACAAATTCCGCCATATTTGGTTCCCAGGTCATGTGTTTAGCACTCAGACGCACTCCGACAACACCATCAGCACCGAGGGCTTCCGCTTCTTCCTGCATTCTACTCATGGCTAATTCCCGCGCATGATACATGGCTTGGGAAAGCACTGTCATTTCCATACTTTGGGTAATACCTGCCCATTGAAAACCGATATGATACATGGAACAGCCAACCACTAAACCCAAAGGTTCAAAACCGGCTTCTTTAACTAATAAAAATTCATTTACAGATAGGTCGCTAGTAAATAAATTACTTTGCTTGCCACCTTTTTGCATCATAGTTAAACGTTCGCGGGCGTGTTCTGGTAAGTCTGCTGCTATGGCGGGGTTATGATTAGGTTGTTGATTAGTCATAATAAGATAAAAGGGAACAGGGAACAGGGAACAGAAAGAAAGAATAAGGTTGAAATTTAATTTTTAGAAAGGGGTAAAAACATTAAGGTGTTAATGGGTTTCTGTACTTGTGATTCATCTTCCACAATGGCTGTACCAATAGCGACAAAGTTGGTTAAAATATCCCGAAATGGTCCACGATTTTGAAAGATGTTAATAATAGATGAGATAATGAGAGTTAATAGTACGCTGAAAAATAATAGGAAAAAAAGAATTGTTGAAGCTGTATTATCACCTGTAGCCATAGCGATAAACAAGGAAATAAATAACCCTAAGAAAAATAACCCGAAAAAACAACCTGTTTTACTCCAAGGTTGATAGGTAATTACTTCTTCACGTTTTTCAATGTGCATTCCGACAGCACCAATAGCACCTAATTGTTGAATTTCTTTTGCAAGTCGCATGATAGCTAATTCTCTGGCATCTTGAAAGCCTTGGGTTAATTGGATTAATTCTTGGTTACGGCGACTTTGACCAAATAGGCGATTCCATAGGGTAGGATTCATTAAGTTGCGAGTTGTGCGATCGCTATGCACATAATAAGAACAAGCACCAAATACTAAACCTTTCGGCCAATATCCTGCTTGTCGCAATTGCCAAAATTCCTGTCCACTCAAGTCACTGCTAAAAGGTTTATTTGTCGGTGGACGATTAGGCATTTTAATGGCTGTACCAATGGCGGTAAATTCTACCATTCCTCCTACTCCCCAACCTTTATGACGCTGTTGGAGACGTACTCCGATAATGCCATGAGCGCCTAACATTGCCGCTTCTTCTTGCATTCGACTCACAGCATTTTCTCGTGCGGCTATTTGTGCTTGGGTTAAACTTTCTACCTCGCCGGTTTTGTTGATATAACCTTGAAAGTTACCATAAAAACCAACTTGATAAAAACTCGTCCCCATGACTAAACCAATGGGTTGACAGCCAGCTTCACGGGCTAGTAAATATTCATTAGTGCTTAAATCACTAGTAAAAAACGATTTACCTGATTTTTTACTAATTTCTTGTTGTTCTTTGAGTCTTTTTCGGGCAATTTCAAATAATGCCATATTATCCCATGCTTTTTAGCCTAATGTAAATTTACTGAGGGCTTCCCGCATTTGAGTATTATTATTTGCCTTTTCTGCTAATGTTTGCGCTACTGCTTGACTCCATTCCGTCGTGGTAATTTCCGTAGTTTTAATTTTTACGCCTCCTACTATTTTAATCACCTTAGCAGTAATTTCTCCATAACGTTGACGACTAATTTCATAATGATAATCATCAAAGCAGAGAGTAATGGATTTAATTGCACCTAATCCAAACCATTGGCGTTGTATTTGCGTGTTTTTTGGTAAAGAAAGTTGTAACTTACGAGCCAGTAATAGTAAGATATCTCCTGACTCTTGACGCTCCAGGGATAAGGAAGCGGCTAAAACGTCTACTTCTAAACCTTGGTCAAAATTATCTGTCATTGATGGGGAAAGAGGATTTTTTATACAGGTGTGATTTGCGTCGCCTGACTTTTACTGGTAACACATCTATTATATGTTGTGTAGTTTTACCCTATAGATTAAAAATGGGTTAAAAATTGTAGCAGCAGCACAATCAGATTGGGTCTATTTCCTACGCTGAGAATTGCTAGATATACTCAAGGAGGTAGAATAAAATGGGTAATCTGTCCACTAAATTAAACTCAAAATCAGCAGAAGGCCAACGTTTGATATTAGGACAATTTCCTGAAAAACTATTAAAAGTTGGAAATACAGAGAAGTATTATCAAACTCTTACTGATTTTGATTTTATTTCTCTGAAAATTCAATATCCTAAATTTGGAGTAGAAGCCCTAATTAGGGATTATGCTTTAATTGAAAATCAAGAAATATTAGATAATTTAGAAGCAGACGAAAAACTAGAAACTGAAAAAATCAAAACTCTGAAATTAATTCAAAATTCCCTACAATTATCAGCCCATATTTTGAGTCAAGATCCAAATCAATTAGTTAGTCAATTATGGGGTAGATTACAGAGTTTTCAAAATTTAGATATTCAGAAAATACTAGCAGATGCAGCAGAAAGTAAAAGTGAAATTCCGCGATTTCGTCCCATTACAGCTAGCTTAATCACTCCTGATGGAAAACTACTGCGTACCCTCACAGGTCATGATAACGCAGTGAGAGCAGTAGCAATTACACCTGATGGGAAAAAAGCCGTTTCTGCTTCAGATGACTATACTTTGAAAATATGGGATTTGGACACAGGAAAGGAAATTTTTACCCTGACTGGTCATTACAGTTATGTAAATACAGTAGCTATTACCCCAGATGGGAAAACTGCTATTTCTGGTGCTGATGACAATACTTTAAAACTATGGAATTTAGAGACGGGTAAAGAAACGTTCACTCTCACTGGTCATTACAGTTGCGTTAATGCAGTAGCGATCGCACCAGATGGGAAAACTGCTGTTTCTGCTTCTGATGACCACACCTTGAAATTCTGGGACTTGGAAACTAGTTTAGAAATTTTTACTCTCACCGGTCATGAAAACTGGGTAAATGCAGTAGCGATCGCACCAGATGGGAAAACTGCTGTTTCTGGTTCTGATGACAACACCTTGAAATTCTGGGATTTAGAAACAAGTTTAGAAATTTTTACCCTGAGAGGTCATAACGGTTGGGTCAGAACAGTAGCAATTACACCAGATGGTAAAACAGCCGTTTCTGGTGCTGATGACAATACTTTGAAAATCTGGGATTTAGAAACAAGCCAAGAAATTTTTACTCTCACTGGTCATAACAATTGGGTTAGGTCAGTAGCAATTACACCAGATGGAAAAAAAGTTGTTTCTGGTGCTTATGATAAAACTTTGAAACTGTGGGATTTGGAAACAGGAAAGGAAATCTCTACCCTTGCTTCTAAACATTATACAAATAATAATGACTCAGGAAATAAATTAGACATTACCCCAGATGGGAAAAAAGCTGTAAAACTCTGGGATTTGGACACAGGAAAATCAATCTCTATCCTCACAGGATATAACGAATGGATAAATGCATTAGCGATTACACCTGATGGGAAAAAAGCCCTTGTTGGTTTAGATGATAAAACTTTGAAACTGTGGGATTTAGACACAGAACAAGAAATTTCTAGCCTAACAGGTCATAATGATTGGGTAAATACAGTTGCAATTACACCAGATGCTAAAAAAGCGGTTTCTGGTTCTGATGATAAAACTTTGAAATTGTGGAATTTACAAACAGGAACAGAAATTTTAACTCTTCCTTTGCAGGAGTATGCAAACACAGGTCATAACTCCTGGGTACAAGCAGTAGCTATTACACCAGATAGCAAAAAAGCTGTTTCTGGTGCATCTGATAATACTCTGAAATTGTGGGATTTAGAAACAGGAAAGGAAATTTATACTTTTAGAGGTCATCACGGTTCAATTTGGGCAGTTGCTATTACACCAGATGGTAAAAAAATCCTTTCTGGGTCAGAAGATAACTCCCTAAAATTATGGGATTTAGAAACAGGAAGAGAAATTTATACTTTTTGGGGTCATAGAGGTGCAATCTGGTCTTTAGCTATTACTCCAGACGGTAAAAAAGCCCTTTCTGGTTCTTGGGATAACAGCTTAAAATTATGGAATTTAGAGACAGGTCAGGAAATTTTTACTTTTTGGGGTCATAGTATGCGAGTGAAAACCGTAGCCATTACACCAGATGGCAAAAAAGCCCTTTCTGGTTCTGATGATAAAACTTTGAAATTGTGGGATTTAGAGACATTTCAGGAAATTTGTACATTCATTGGTCATGAAAACTGGGTGAGGTCAGTAGCGATTACACCTGATGGTCAAAAAGCGGTTTCTAGTTCTGATGACAAGACTTTAAAACTGTGGAATTTAGAAACAGGAAAGGAAATTTCTACTTTTACTGGTGATACATCAATCATAAGTTGTGCGGTTTCCCTAGATGGATTGTCAATTGCAGCAGGAGAACAATCAGGACGGGTTCATTTCCTGCGGTTAGAAACTCAGATTTACATTAACTAATCCAGACATAAATATAATACTTATGATGAGAGGACATAAAAATTCGGTAAATACATTAGTAATTGCACCAGATGGAAAGAAAGTTGTTTCTGGTTCATCTGACAAAACTCTGAAAGTTTGGAATTTGGAAACAGGAATAGAAATATTTACCTTGAGTGGTCATGAAGACTCTATAAATACAGTAGCAATTACCCCAGATGGGAAAAAAGCTATTTCTGGTTCTAGTGATAAAACTCTGAAAATATGGGATTTAGAAACGGGAACAGAAATCTCTACCTTACAAGGTAATAACTACTCAGTAGCAGAATTAGCCATTACCGCAGATGGAAAAAAAGTTGTTTGTGCTTTAAAAAATGAAACATTAAAAATATGGGATTTAGAACAAATAATAGAAATAAATGAGGTAAATGTTCTTTCAGATTGGGGATATGAATTAGTTATGACCCCAGATGGAACAAAAGCCATTTCTAAAGTTCGTGATCAAAATCTAAATCAAACTCTAAAAGTGTTAAATTTAGAGACAGGTCAAGTAATTTTTAATATCAATATTAACAACTATGTGCCATCGGCTTTAGCAATAACACCAGATGGAAAAAAGGCTATTGCTGCTTTTTTTGATGCTTCAGATATCATATCTTTTGTTACAGCTAAAAAACCCCCTGCTGCCGATAAACAAATGATCAAAGTGTGGGATTTGGAGACAGCGCGAGAAATTTTTATGCTGTCATCACAACGCTACGCATATACAGAAAACGGAGACTATGTAACTGCGATCGCCATGACTCCAGATGGAAAAAAGGCTGTTATTGCCCTAAATGACGCTACTATCAGGGTATGGGATCTACAAACGGATCAAGAAATATTAATTCTTATAGGTCATGATCGCTGGATCAATGCCATAACTATCTCTGTAGATGGAAAAAAAGTCATTTCTGCATCGTGCGATCGCACTTTGATAATGTGGGATTTAGACACAGCAGAAGAAATCATCTTCACTGGTCATCAAAACTCAGTCAAGACAGTAGCTATAACTCCAGACTGTAAAAAAGCTGTTTCTGGTTCTGATGATAAAACTCTAAAAGTATGGGATTTACAAACAGGTCAGGAAATATTTACGCTGACTGGTCATGGAGACTCGGTAACACAGGTGGCCATAACACCAGATGGGAAAAAAGCTGTTTCCGCTTCCGACGATAGGACTATGAAAATATGGGATTTGGAAACAGGGATGGAAATTAGTAATCTTCCTTCTCAACCATATACAAAAGCTGGTCACGACAAATCCGTAACAGAAGTAGCCATAACCCCCGATGGAAAAAAAGCCGTTTCTGTTTCTGAAGATGACAACGCTATTATAGTGTGGGATCTAGAAAAAAGTCAGGCAATTTTGATCCTTACCACTCATCTTAATTCTGTACACACAGTAGCCATAACCCCCGATGGAAAACAAGTTCTTTCTGGTTCTCGTGAAAACATAATATTATGGGATTTAGAGACAGGAACGGAAATATTTACTCTTGCAGATAATGAATATTATGTAAAGACATTAGCCATAACCCCTGATGGGAAAAAAGCTGTTTCTGGTTCTCGTGATGGCGTATCACTATGGAATTTAGAAACACAAATGCGAATTCCTAGCTCGATAGGTTCTGGCTATTGGATAAATACAGTGGCTATCACTCCTGATGGCAAAAAAGCAATTTATGATGCTTATAAAAATAACCTAGATGTGTGGGATTTTGAGAATGAAAAAAGAATCTTGACTCTGACTGGTCATCAAAAATCGGTAACATCAGTAGCCATCACACCAGATGGAAAAAAAGCCGTTTCTGGTTCTGAGGATACAACCCTAAAGGTGTGGGATTTGGAAACAGGAATGGAAATTTATAACCTTAGTTAAAATTAAAAAATATAAAAAATCATGGTAAATACAATAAATATTCCCAGATATCCCCCAGAGTTTCAGCAAATTATCACTGCTAAAAATTACAACTTTGTTGGTCGTGAGTTTGTCTTTGCTGCAATTAATAACTTTCTCCATCAATATGACCGGGGCTATTTTACTATCATCGGTGAACCGGGTATTGGTAAAAGTGCGATTATTGCCCATTATGTCAGTCAAAATCCGGGAATTGTTTATTATAATGTGGAAATTGCTGATCCCCCCCAACCCCCCTTACAAAGGGGGGAGTATGAAGAATTTTTAACTAAAATTTGCACTCAATTAATTGAAATTGCCCAAAATCAAGGTAGTAAAAATATAACTGCTCACTTGATTGATTATACCACAGAAAATAGTGGTTTTTTATCGTTGTTACTACAACAAATCAGTGATCAATTAAATCCAGAACAACGTTTAATTATTACTATTGATGGGTGTGATAGAATTGATATTAATAATCAACAACGTGGTTCAAATCTATTCTATTTACCCCGTTATCTACCGGAAAAAGTTTATTTTATCCTCACTCGTCGTCCTTTTCTGCCAGAAAAATCAGGTTTATTAATTGAAACTCCATCCCAATCTTTAGATTTATCTAATTACTCTGAACAAAATCGTGCTGATATTCAGGAATATATTAAAAGCTATTTAAGCTCTCAGGATATAAATTATAAATTACAACAAATTAACCAACATGAAAATAATTTTATGTATGTTAGCGAAATCTTGACAGCTATTAATAATAATATCTATCCTGAAAAATTACAAATTTATTATCAAAGTCATTTAGATAAAATGAATTTAACAACTAGTAATCAGTCAACGCTGGCTTTACAGGTGTTAAAGATTTTAGTAAAAGATTCATTAATTTCAGTAGAAACGATAGCGGAAAGATTAGATGAAGATGAATATGATATCAAGGTGATTTTAGATAAATGGCGGGAGTTTTTACGTTTAAAATCAAGAGAAAAAGAGATTAATTATAGTCTTTATCATCTGCATTTCTGTCATTGGTTAATGGATAAAATTGAATATGGTTAATAACTTGAGTTAAAATAGTTAAATGTCCCGATTTCAAATTGAATGAGGAAATAAAATAATGACACAGGTAAAGGTTGAAGTATCTCTATATGAGCAAGATTATCTACTCTGGATTGAAGATGTTGTAAACAAGTTACGGAATAGGGATATTGAGGATTTAGATTTTGATAATTTGATTGAGGAGATAGAAAGTTTGGGACGCTCAGATAAACGTGAACTGGAAAGTAGACTCAGGGAACTTTTAGAACATATTCTTAAGCGAAATTATGTAAATATGCCTGATTGTTATCGTGGGTGGGTGGAATCTATTATTAAACAAAGGATTGGAATTAGAAAGTTACTTAAAGATTCACCCAGTCTCAAACCTTATTTTAGCGAAGTTTTTGATGAAGTTTACGCAGATGCTCTCCAAATTGTTCGCAAGAGTTATCCACAATGCTATTTTCCTGATACATGGCCGTTTAGCCGTGATATTGAAGCAATGTTAAATGTGGACTTTTGGGAATAATTCAAATCATATATCTACGGGTAATTATTAGGAAATATTAACTGTCCCACTAGCATGAACTAATGGTAAGAGGGGACCTAGTTGTTCTTGTCCATTGACGGCTAAATTACTGTGACATAAATAAATTTTTTCACCAACACGCGCTAGTAAATCTGCTATGATACGGTGTATTCTTTGTGTTTCGGCTTCTTGTTCATCGGCTGCTGTCCAAGGTTCGCCTAATCTATCTTGCAAGAACAATGTCGCACCGTATAAAGTGGCTGCACCGCCTTTAGCCCACAGGGGTGAACCTGCATCTAGCCAAAAATGCCATTTGTGATTTCTGCGACTAGCACGGTATTGGAAAATGGTGGCTAAGGTAACGGCTTTTGTGGTGTTACCGATAAGACGTAAAGGGTAGGGGTTAGCGGTAATTGTACCACGGCGCAGGAGTTGAATAAATTCGGCGATCGCATTAGTAGTAGTAGTAGTAGTAGTAGTAGTAAGTTCTGGTGGTTGTAAGTCCGTTTGTTTTAACCTTGTGTCTACTTCCCAGTAATGTTGGGCGGTTTCTAACAGTTCTCGCAGTGCGGCTAGTTGTTGATATTGGGGATTGCTATTTTTACAGAGAAAATTTTGAATTGCTAAATATAACAGGGAAATGGGAGTGGGGATAAGATGCTGTTGTTGTGGCGATCGCACCAGGTACCGCTGTTTTTCAATCCACTGTAAAATATCTTGATAAGCTGTACTCGCCACGTAGCCAATTCTATCCCAGCGTTCAAAGGTTTTCACTTCCAGTAGGTGCGGGTTGTCTGGATGAGGTACAAAACAGTAATCTGCTATTAACCCAGCCCGGACAGGATCAATTTTCGGTTGTGGGAATTCTTTTTTCTCCCCGTCGTCTCCAGTCCCTAACTCTCCATCATCGCTATTATTCCAACTCAACACCACCAACATTTCTGCAACTTCATCTCGGTCTACAAGCCTTCCCAAGCCAGGGTAAACTAAAGCTAGTAAGGTGAGTAAAGCTCTGACAGCGGGTGAACTAATTAAAGGGCGTTGGTCATTGAGAGACTCGACGGGAATATTTTGTTTAGTTAATATCTCCATCAAAGTATAACGTGCGATCGCATCTAACCCCGGTGCAATAATCGCCACTTCTTCCGGTTCTACCATACCTAATTTGATCGCTTGAATCATCTCCTCTGCTGTTCTTCGCAACAGTTGAGCGCGTGAAGAAGTTTGAATCAACTCCACAGACTTTGGTAAGCTCAACATCGTCATTGGTTGGGTGATTAATTCCAGCATCTGTGTAGTCAGTTGATAACCCAGACTATTTTGTCTCGGACTGACCAAATTTTCTACCTGACAACGCCTTGCTAACCCTTCTAAATATTTAGGATCTGCACCTAAACCCCAGCGTACCGCCCCTTGTGGATTATAACTAAACGCCCCAACCGCACCATTATCTAACAGAAACTCAAACAAATTACGGGCTATGGCTGGATATTCATCCACATCATCTGCTATAACTCTTTGATACCGTTGCACCAATCTTTCCTGATAATCACCATTAGTTAATAAATGCTGATTGTACAGTTCTGTTATCAGTCCATAACTCAAAAATCCCCTTTCTAAACACCAATTACGCCAATCTAACAGCAAAGAACCTAAAAATTCTGGCTCTAAATTCCTGCCATTTTCCTCTAAACCTGTTTGCAAAATCTTAGCAATATCTTCACAAATCAAACCACCATAAGCTGCTAGTTGCCATAAGTCTAATATCCGCCTAACTAAGCGGTACTCATTCACTCCCGCACGTTGTAAAGTTTCTGCATCTAATTGAGAACGCCATAATTTGGTTGCTAATTCTTGCTCAGTTTCTGGGCGTAATCTGACCGGAAATTGTGCTTTAATTCGTAAAGATTCAATTAATAACGGCCAAAATAAAATCACCTCATCCTGAATAAACCCCAAAGTTGTTTTAGCACGAATTGGTGATTTTCCTGAAGTCAAAGCCACAATATTATCACTTAAGATACGGCGATTATCATCATTAGCAGCTAAAACCAAAACTCCTGGTTCTGTTTGTCGGAGATTGGCGGTTTTAATTGAGTTTTTAGCTTCTTTATTATTTTTCTTTTTCGTATAAAATATTTCTGTATGTTGATTAGCAATTTGCACCCAATGACAAAACTGTTCGGCCAAACGAGTCGTCTTACCACTGCGGCTACTACCGACAATCCAAATAGAATCCAAAACCACAAAAAAACTCCTTATATAGTTGTTAGTATAACTTTTGCGTTAGCTTAAGTTCAATAATTACCAAACCATATAAAATGATCATCGATGATGAAAAACTCTGTGCTTAGTCAAAAAATCTACTCTTTTTTATTAGCTGCTTACAGATGGTACTTGCTAACACCAGAACGATCTTTAGATGAAGCTTATCAATCAGCTTTGAAGATTAAAGAAATCGAAGATAAGCATTTTAATGGTAAAAAAATATGCCCAGACTCTGCTATGTACAGTAGTAGCGTCATGGATTATTTTTACACAGAGTTAAAGAAATTATTAAAAAATACTCGGATGCGGCTGACGGAATTTAAAGCCAGTCGTTGGTTTTCCAATGAATCTAAACAACAAGCAGCCGCTAAAACAGGCATAGAATATCCAACTCCAGTTTTAGTTTTGGAAAAGCTAGAATTTATTGATCAAGTTATTGCCAAATACACAAATGATGATTTAGAAAAAACTTCTACAAATTTAGTGCCTTCACCTAATATTGTAACAAAGAATGAGATAATTACCCAAACAACCACACCAAAATTACCAGTTCAAAACAACGATAAAACACCGAAACGAAAAACTGATACTACAGGAGTTTTACCTCGTTCAATTTTAACTACCATCACTCGTCTACAGTCGGAATTAGATCCAAATTCTGAACAAGACGTAGTGAAAACTTTTCGACAAACACAAAAAAGAACAATTATCTCTATCCGCTTTATTTTATTACTTATCATCATACCACTGCTCACCCATCAAATAGCCAAAGCTGTATTCGTCGGTCCTTTGGTTGAGCATTTTAGAAGTTCAGAAGCAGTGGAAGTTTTTCTCAATGCAGAAATGGAAGAAGAAGCACTGGTACAATTACAAAGATTTGAAGAAAGAATCAAATTTGAAAACTTAATTACTAATGCCCCAATCCTATCACCTGAAGTTCTAGAACGCCAGATGAAAGAGAAAGCACAAGAAATAGCAGAAGAGTTTAGGAGTGAAAGTTCTAATGCGATTAAAAATGTATTTGCAGATATTTTTTCCGTAGTTGCTTTTATCTGGCTGCTACTTATCAGTAAATCTTCTATTTCTGTTCTCAAAGATTTCTTCGATCATATAGTATATGGATTGAGTGATAGCGCCAAAGCATTTATCATTATATTGTTTACCGATGTATTTGTCGGCTTTCACTCTCCTCACGGTTGGGAAGTAATTCTAGAAGGCATATCACGACACTGGGGATTACCTGCTAATAGGGATTTTATCTTTTTATTCATTGCCACATTTCCCGTGATTTTAGATACTATTTTTAAATATTGGATTTTCCGTTACTTAAATCGCATTTCACCTTCTGCTGTTGCTACCTACCATAATATGAATGAATAAATTTGTGATTGGGAGCAGATAAATTAGTAAAAATTCAGGAGTCAGGAGTCAGGAGTCAGAATGCTTATGAAATGAAGAATAGTCCAGAAGTTAAATTTTTATCAAAATCATCAAACTTGACTAAAAAAGCCTTTATTATCCTGATTTTGAGTATTCTCTATCCTGAATACTTACATAAATTAGAAAAATTCTGACTCCTTCTTGCTTTTTCTCCCCCCTAATTTCTGTCTTAATTTCATGAACAAGATATTTAACACAACTCTCAGTTTACCTGTTTTTTTCACAATTTTTTTCTTGGAAATGCCAGCGATCAAAAACAAAGACATCGTCGCTCCAGAATGTCAAATCACAAAATGGGATTTACCAGTTGCTTTGAAAACTGAAAATACCAAAAATTCACCTGTACTTGTTCAAAGACTTCCCGTTACTTGTTGTGAAAATGATCCGTCTTGTTTAGATGGAAGAATTTATGGTAATGAACAGGATAATATAACAGATAAAAAAGCCTTATTAAAATCTATTGATCAAAGTTTAAAATATTTGAAAACAGGTCGCGCTGAGACTGCTTATCAAAAATATAAAATTCCAGGAATTACAAGAAATCGTGTTTATCAAAGCTTGCAAAGATTCAGACAATTAGTATTATCAACTAATTCGGCTCAAGAATTACAAGCAGCTATCGAAAAAGAGTTTATATATTATCAATCAATTGGGAAAGATAGTCAAGGTACAGTTTTGTTTACTGCATATTATGAACCATTGTATTTAGCTAGTCGGAAACCGACAAAAGAATTTAAATATCCTGTTTATCGTATACCAGCAAATTTAGGATCTTGGACTAGACCTCATCCCACACGGTTAGAGTTAGAAGGTGCGGATGGTTTACAAGGTTCTAAAGGTAAATTAAAGGGTTTAGAGTTATTCTGGTTTAGAGACAGATTTGAACCTTATATTATTCAAATTCAAGGTTCTGCTAAGTTAAAACTAACAGATGGAACGCAAACAAGTATAGGTTATGCTGGGAATACAGCTTATAATTATAAAAGTTTGGGACGGACATTAATAGATGCAGGAAAACTACCAGAAAATGGCGTAACAATGCCGACAATTTTTGAATATTTTCAAAAAAATCCACAAGATTTGAATGTTTATCTTCCCCGCAATAATAGTTTTGTCTTTTTTAGAGAAACTAATGGTAGACCAGCACAAGGTTCTATCAGTGTACCACTCACGCCAGAACGTTCCATCGCTACCGATAAATCTTTAATGCCTCCCGGTGCTTTAGCTTTAATTCGCGCACCTTTCCCGTTTGTGAATAAAAACGGTGAATTGGAACATCGCACAGTTAGCCGCTATGTATTAGACCAAGATACAGGAGGCGCTATTAAAGGCGCTGGTAGGGTAGATTACTATTTAGGTACTGGTAAAATCGCAGGCGATCGCGCTGGTGTTACAGTTAGTGATGGACAGTTATTTTATTTATTGTTAAAAACTGAAAAATAGGGAATAGGTGACAGAAAGAAGGCAAAAGGCAAGAGCTTTTGAATTTTAAATTTTGTATTTATTTCTCCCCTGCTCCCCTGCTCCCCTGCTCCCCTACTCCCCTGCTCCCCTGCCCCCCTGCTCCCCTGCTCCCCTGCTCCCTTGCTCCCTGCTCCCTGCTCCCCTGCCTCCTCATTATTCCATCAACATCAACCGCACAGGATCTAAATGTACATACCAAGGAAAAGGTAGCTCTTTAATTGTCACCCATTTTTCCTTATAAACCTCCGCTTGCAAGTGATAATCATGAACATTTTCAGCCGGAGAATGCAGTTTTAAAAATAAAGTCATCCGGTGAGGTGTTTCACTGGTTCTAACTAACCAACAGAGAAAAGTATTTTCCTGATTTGGGTCATTGGTGAAAACAAGTTGATGGGCGCGAATTCCAATATGAGATAATTTATTAGGAATTGATTCCACAACTTCAAGAGTACAATTCCAATCAATAGCTTCTACCTGTTGGGATGACATCCAAACAGCGCGAGAAAAGTTTTTACATCCTGTTATTTTAGCCACATTCATAGTAGCAGGATGCTGGAAAATCTCATATTTAGAACCATGATGAGCTTCTTTACCATGTTCTAATACTAATAAATTAGGACAAAGCCGATAAGCTTCTTCCATGTTGTGAGTAACAAATAAAGTCACACCGGAATAATCAGCTAAAGTCTCTGTCATTTGTTGTTCTAACTGACTTCGTAAGTGTGTATCAAGGGCTGAAAATGGCTCATCTAAAAGTAGTGCTTCTGGTTGACTGGACAAAGCCCTAGCTAAGGCTACCCGCTGTTGTTGTCCTCCAGAAAGTTGGTGAGGATAGCGATCACCTAAACCCTGTAATTCCATTGCTATTAATTGCTTTTCTACCTCTAATTTGATATTCCCATTCGATAATCCTTTGGGTAAGCCAAAAGCGATATTTTGTGCTACTGTGAGATGGGGAAATAAGGCATAATTTTGAAATAAGAAACCGATTTGGCGATTACGGCTAGGAAGATTAATTCCTTTTTCCGAATCAAACAAAACTCTACCATTTAGTATTATTTTTCCTTGTGTTGGTGTTTCTATCCCCGCAATGCAACGGAGAATCATACTTTTTCCTGCACCAGAACCACCCAACAATCCTAATGGTTGATTATCTGTATTAAATGCAATTTGAAGATGAAAACTTGCCAATTTTTTTTCAATATCTATAAATAAGCCAGATGCAGATGATTGATAAAGTAAAGAACAAGATTGATTTTCTGGTTTTATTTGTTTATCTTTTTCTTTATTTATGCTTCTATAATTATGTTTTCGTTCTTGCCATATATTAGTTAAAATAATCCCTGATAGAGAAATTGCCACAATTGCGATCGCCCAAAACCAAGCTTCTTTCATATCCCCAGCTTCCACAGCAAAATATATTGCCATCGGTATATTCTGCGTTTGTCCAGGAATGTTACCAGCTAACATCAAAGTTGCGCCAAATTCACCCAAAGCACGGGCAAAAGCTAATGTTGCACCTGCTAAAATGCCAGGAAAAGCTAAAGGTAAACTAACCCGCCAAAATATCGTTAATTCCTTAGCACCTAAAGTTCTCGCCACGCGCAACAAATTAGCATCAATTTGTTCAAAAGCGCCTAATGCAGTTTTATACATTAACGGGAATGAAACCACAGTTGCAGCTATAGCCGCACCATACCAAGTAAAAACTATTGTGATGTTAAATGGTTCCATCAATTTACCAACCGGACCATTTTTACCAAAAAATAGCAACAACAAAAAACCAACAACTGTAGGTGGCAAAATCAACGGTGCAACAAAAATACCCTCAATAATAGATTTGCCTTTACCTCTATATCCCAACATCCAGTAAGCAGCACCAATACCCAAAAAGAAGGTGATGAAAGTCGCTAAAAATGAAGTTTTCAGCGATATCCAAAGGGGTGATAAGTCCTGTGGCATAGTTTCTATATTTCCAACTTGGTTGGTATTATAACAGGTGACAGGGAGATGGGGAGGATGAGGGAGCAGGGGAGCAGGGGAGCAGGGGAGCAGGGGAGGATGGGGGAGATATTTTCTTCTGATCCTCCTGACTCCTGACTCCTGACTCCTGACTTCTGACTTCTGTCTCCTGCTTTTCACCCTTCTGGTGCTTCCGGTTGCAGTATGGCATGGCAATATTGAATTAGAGTAGTAAGGCGATCGCTAATGGTTTTAAGTCTTGCTTCTGCCGTTACAGACTGCCTGGCACCTTGAAAAAACATCACATCTATTTCTAACAATCGCAACTGCTTACTCATCTCCGTCTGATAAGACTGTTCTCGCCAGTCCAAATCATATATAGGGACAATTTGCTGGACAAACCATTGCTGCAACTCGCGCAGACGTTGCCGTAAAAAAGGGGCATTTACTTGGTTTTGGGTGACATCAGAGCGGAATTGCTCCAGTAATGTGGCAAATTCTTGATATTTTTCAAGATGCACAGACATAACTCCTGACTCCTGACTCTTGACTCCTGTTAGTATTGCAAAACGTCATTGCTTTCCTAGACATTAGACATATTACGTCACATCAGCTAAAATGGTTTAATGAGTTCTGTTGTCAAACAACCACTGGTCGCACTTATTTAGTCCCAAGTTCAACGTTGATGCAGCAGAATTGATTTCTGGAAAGTGAAAATCTAAAAAAAAGTCCCAACAGCTTTTAGCCAAGGGATAAGGGTTGTTTTAGTTCATCCTGTGAAGATAAAACTTCCAAACTAATTAACTGGATATTTGTCCACTATAATTAGCAACTATTAATTTCAAGAAAATTTTCTTTTACAATAAACTCTTTCAGGGACTTAATCAAATTGGAAGCCTCGAATTATTCTCTGAGGCTTTGTTTGTCATCTATGAATATTCTGTTTTATGTGCCTCGACACCCTTAATGGATGATAATCACAGGCAATTAGAAAGTCATCCTTACACTGTTTTTCTTACCCGTCCGTGGGGCAGCATCTTCTTTTGACGATGCTGTTATTTTCGTCTATATCTCTCTTATCCACCAAAAATTTATCTTTTCTCTTGTATGAGCAGCTTACTTCTTGATTCCTCAGTTGATGTCAGTCTTCCGGAATGGCTCAAGAAATGTTTACGAGAAACATCAGTAAAGAGCAGCGCAGCGGAAGATGACCGAACGCATAGCGATATTGCTTTGATTTGTCGTGCTTTTCAATTTGCCTATCAACTGCATCAAGGTCAGTACCGCAAATCTGGAGAAGCTTATATAGCTCATCCTGTAGCTGTAGCTGGATTGCTGCGTGATTTGGGAGGAAGTCCTGCTATGATAGCAGCTGGATTTCTTCATGATGTAGTTGAAGATACAGAAGTTACAATTGAAGAAATAGAAGAGCATTTTGGGGCAGAAGTCAGACAATTGGTAGAAGGTGTCACCAAGCTTTCTAAAATCAATTTCACCAGTAAAACTGAAAGTCAAGCGGAAAATTTCCGGCGAATGTTTTTGGCCATGGCGCAGGATATTCGGGTAATTGTGGTGAAGTTGGCAGACCGTTTGCATAATATGCGAACCTTGCAGTATATGTCAGAAGCTAGCCGTCGCCGTAGCGCCCAGGAAACACGAGATATCTTTGCACCTTTAGCTAATCGTTTGGGAATTTGGCGGGTTAAATGGGAATTGGAAGATTTGGCATTTAAGTATTTGGAACCTGATGCTTTCCGAGAAATTCAACAGCACGTTTCTGAAAAACGAACTGCGCGGGAAGAAAAATTGGCTAAAGCTACGGAAGTGTTGCGGAAACGAATGCAACAGGCGGGAATTCAATGTTTGGATGTTAGCGGTCGCCCCAAACACTTGTATAGCATTTATCAAAAAATGCACCGACAGCAAAAAGAATTTCATGAAATTTATGATTTGGCTGCACTGCGAATTATTGTGCAAACTAATGAAGAATGCTATCGAGCTTTGGCTGTAGTTCATGATGCGTTTCGCCCCATACCAGGAAGATTTAAAGATTACATTGGTTTGCCCAAGCCTAACCGTTACCAGTCCTTGCATACAGGGGTAATTGGTTTGACTGGTCGCCCTTTGGAAGTGCAAATTCGGACAATGGAAATGCATCATGTTGCTGAATATGGGATTGCTGCCCATTGGAAGTATAAAGAAACCGGCGGTTCTACCAATAGCCAATTAACAGGAACAGATGAAAAGTTTACTTGGTTGCGGCAACTATTAGATTGGCAAAGTGATTTAAAAGATGCTCAAGAATACTTAGATAGTGTTAAAGACAATCTATTTGAAGATGATGTTTATGTCTTCACCCCAAAGGGGGATGTTGTTCCTCTAAGTCCCGGATCTACGAGTATAGATTTTGCTTATCGAATTCATACAGAGGTGGGAAATCATTGTGCAGGGGCGCGGGTCAATGGGCGGATTGTGCCACTATCAACGCGATTACACAATGGCGATATTGTTGATATTATTACTCAAAAGAATAGCCATCCTAGTTTGGATTGGTTGAATTTTGTGCGGACTTCGGCGGCGAAATATCGTATTAAACAATGGTACAAGCGATCGCGCCGGGAAGAAAATGTGGCACGAGGACGAGATTTATTAGAGAAGGAACTCGGTAAAACTGGTTTTGATCACTTGCTGAAATCAAATGCAATGCATACTGTGTCTGAAAAATGCAATTATCACAGTGTGGAAGATTTACTAGCAGGTTTAGGTTATGGAGAAATCACTTTAAACTTGGTGTTAAATCGCTGGCGGGATGTGGTAAAAGCACAACAACCAATGGCTGATGTTATCCCTTTTATACCCAAGGAGTCCACATCCAAAACGTCGCGAGATACATCACCAACTACTTCCCGTGCTAGTGATTCACCTATTATTGGGGTGGAAGGTTTAGTTTATCACGTAGCTGGATGTTGTACGCCGATTCCTGGTGAAGCAATTATTGGCGTGGTAACACGGGGAAGGGGTATATCCATTCATCGCCAAGGATGTCATAATGTGGATAATGTGGAATGTGAACGCCTAGTCCCAGTGAGATGGAATACAGCAATTGAACATAATAGTCGTCCTCACACTTACCCAATAGATATTCAAATTGAGACTCTTGATAGAGTGGGAATATTGAAGGATATTTTATCGCGGTTGAGCGACCAAGGAATAAATGTACGTCATGCTAATGTGAAAACAGCTTTGGGACAACCTGCGCTGATGGATTTGGGAATAGATATCCGCGATCGCACTCAATTAGAACACTTGTTTGTGCAAATTAAGAAAATGAGTGATATTCTTAACATTCGTCGCGTTGGTCAAGTTGAAGATTCCCAAGTTTAGGGTTTAGGGTGTATCGGAAAAAATACCTTTTTGTTTTTGACAGATCAAAAGTAGTTGATATCCCTGCACCCCAAAAATCCATCCCACACTCCTTAGAGTGAGATGTGGGGCTTCTTTTTGTTCAAGCTAAATTTAAAGCCCACATTCTGTAGATATTGAAGCAGATTAAATAGGGTTTGCTGAAAAAGTTTTTTCGTTAGGGATAGGAGTCAGGAGGAAGAATTAGAAGAAGATAAGAATAATCTTGAACCTGGAAAAGTGATAGATTTTTGATAGTTTCAACGCTTATTCCTTGCACCTGATGCACATTTTTTAACCTTCTAACTCTTGATATATCTAAGTTTTAGGTTTATTAAGCAAGCCCTAATTATGAATGGTAAGATTGAAAAGCCTGAAAATGATGAAAAAGCAGTATAGACATTATTAATTGTCACATTGTTATTAGTGGATTTCCATGTTATTCCATCTCCTTGAGCATATAATTAGCCATACTCTTATTAACTTCTCTAAACAATTTCCTTCCTTTACCTAATTTATCTTTTCCTTTGAGAAATTCTAAAAAACTGCGATGATAAATACTATAGTAAGTTTTTTCTTCCTCTATATTTACTTTTGGAGTGACATATTCAATCCAATCATCTAAAACATCTTTAACATCATATTCATCTTCATCCAGAATATCCGCAATCATTTCACTAGAAATTGGTTCACCTCTTTCTAATAAGATATAAAGTATTTTCACTTTCTTTTCATTGGATTCTTTGTCCATTCCCATACGATTCCAATGGCTTGTATAATAATCTTGCAATCCTTGGGGTAATCCCTGTAAAGTTAAATCATTATATTTACCTTCAGCAATTCCGGGTAATAAATAGCGTAAATAAATAAAATTATTTTCACTCTTAACCGCTATTTCCTGAACAAAAGTATCTTCAGAAATATTACGTTCATTCATCCAATGTCTGAGTTTAGGTTCATTGTTCAAGAATAACTGAATATACTCTTTGACATCTTCTTGACTCAACGCTGTATAATCATCTTTTTTTAAATCTAATTCATCTACAGGAGTATCTGGAGATAAAGTTAAACGTTTTGTTTCTTGGTTATAAGGTCTTCTCGTCAGTAAAAAATAAATGCCATCAGGGAGATTTTGTGGTAAATCTAAAAGATTACTATTTCCTTCTTGTTTTACTTCATCCAATGCATCAACAACAATGACAAGTTTTTGTCCTTGGGTTAATTTTTCGCTGGCTTTTTGTAATAATGATCTTAAATCAGCGTTATCGGCATTTTGGAGGGAATAACGCTTAATTAACTGTTGACGAATATTCGCTAAAAACTGTTCTGGTTTATTGCGTCCTTCTGCAAAGACATTAAAATAACAAGGACATTTGATTACTGAAATATATTTAGCAGAAATAGCACTTTTTCCCATTCCTGCATCCCCAATTACGGTAAAATAACCTTTGGGTTGAGTTGCAAAAAAGTTATTAATAGCTTTGAAAACAAAATCACGACCGCAAAATAAGCGAGTTTTTTCAAAGATTAAGGCTTTAAATTCTTTGGGATAAACATCTAAATTCCAATCTGGATAAGGCTGATATTTGGATGATTTTGTCTGTTTTGCAACTGCAATGAAAGTCTCTCCAAATTCTTCTAATTCAGCCGAAAAATTAATTTTAGCATTGATGATTTGCGTTTTTATTTCACTATTTTGATTAAGAAATTTTTTCGTATTCTCTACAAACTGAAAGGGAGCATTATTACTATAAGCATCCCAAAAATAATCTTTAATTACTTTCTCTCTCAATAAGTTTAAAATTGCTTCTGGTTTAAATACTCCATATTTTACCAGAGTGTAGCCATAAACAGTATCAACATCATCAATAATTTGAGTAGGATTGAGTTTTAATTCTTGTAAAACTTTGATGACAGCTTCGTTTTTTTGAGCTTGTTTAATGATTAGTTGACTAGCTTGAGGAGCATATTTACTAATCACTGAAGTAATAGCGGCAAATTCTATCATGGTTTATTACCTAAAAATAAAATCAATTATTTCAACTATGAGTAGCATTATACCAGTATCTACACTAAATCCAGGTTCTGGGAATTAAGTTTCTTGAACATTTTCACACCGATCTATTTACAACTTTAAGAAGATCATTGAGAATGATCAGAAATCTAAAAATGATTTTATATAATTCTATTCACTTTTCTTAAAGCCATAATCTTTTTTACCATCTTCAAATCTATATTCGCGGTTATAAAAATCATCGGGATCATAACCAATATCACCAACAAAACAAAAGGATCTCGCTAAATTGAAAGTTCTTTTTTCAAACACAAATTCTTTTGGTGGTGACATTTTCATAAAATCATTTTTAAACTTCTTCCACTCTCTTTGATTGTGTATATCCATAAATATATCTTGTTTTTGTAACCGATTCAGCCATTGTTCTTTTTTAATTGTTACTGTATGTCCATCTGTTTCTTCAAATTCCAAATAAATTTCTTCTAATATTTTTCGTATTTCCTTGGGATATCTACCAGCTAAAGCTAAAAATGCAATTAATGTTTGCTTATATTCTGGTGTTGGTTCTTCTTTCCATGTATTATCGTTGGGAAGAGGTGTCCAGATAATTTTAATTATTTTGCAAATATTAATTAATCGCTTTGCGGTTCTCGGAGTTAAGTCAACGTGCTGACAACATTCTGATATCCATGCAAATTCTTCAACAGTAAATTTTTCAAAGCTAATTAATGGATCTGTATTTGCAAGATGTTGTATTCTTCTATTATTAGTGTTTGAGTTATTTTTTTTATTTTTGGGTTCGTCAATGTCTTGAATATTTGATGCTTTAGTAGGAATATCTACTGATGGATTTAAATTGATTTTTGTTTCTTCTTGACTATTAAAAGGTGTTGTTGGAATTTCATCTGCTGTTAAATCTTCTTGCAATTCTTCTGGTAATTCTTCTAAGTTTTTTGCAAGGATATTTTCATCATTGATTTGTTCTATAAAGCTATTTTCTTGATTTTCTGGTGAAATTAAGGAAAAATCTTCTAGATTTTCTTGTTTAATTTCTTCTTCAATGTCTACTAAAGATTTTAAATAAGTTGCTGTGATATTTTTACTAATAGGCCGCATTCTGTAAGGGATTTGGATAATTTTTTCCAAATAATCCACACCAGAAGGTGTGCCACCACGTTTTAAAACACCTCTATAAATGTGTTCTAAAGTACGACCAATATAACGATCATCTATTCCTAAGACAATGATAAAAATTTCGGTTTTCAATAATAATTGAATAGCTTCTAAAACTTGAACAACTCGCTCCGGAGGACAACGATCTAAATCATCTATATATAATACTATTCTTGCAGGACCTCTGGGAAAATATTTTTTAAGAACTTTCAGCTTTTCAGGATTTGTATTTCCTAATTTATAGGTTAAATGTTCAGATAAATCTGCTAAGTCATCTTGGATTTGGTGCATTAAACCCAACAGTTTTTGATAAGAGTTATCGTTTAAACGATTATTGACAAAATCTAATAAGGATTTATATTGAGCGGTTAAACCAACACGCTGTTTTTGTCTTTCTACCTGTAATTTTAGTTTTTCAATTTTCTGCTGTGTTTCAATTAGTTCTTGTTGGGCTAATTCTTTATTTTTGTTTATTTCTTTAATTTGATTTTGTTCATATTCTGCTTTACGCTGATTAATCTCTTCTTGGAATTTTTCATTTTTGGTTTGATTTAGTTTTTGTTTCTCTTGTTTGACATTTTCCTTAGCTAGTTGTAAAAATCTCACTGTTTTGATTTGTAATACTTGGATTCTTTTAAATATATTTATACTAGTAGATAGGGCTGGAATAGCTGATACACTAGTTAACCAAAATTTTAAGGCTGTGGATATTTCTAGAAGTGCTGGTAAAAATTTGGGTATAACTGAAATAATTAAGAAATAAGCGATAAATGGTAAGGCAATTGCACCTAAAAAGATGAGTAATATCTTTTTTTCTTTTCTAATAAATTCAATTATAGCAACGATACTACTAGGTTGTTCTTCCAGAAAATGAGTTATTTTTGGGAAATTATTAATTATGGGTTCAATTTGAATATTTTTATTTTCAATTAACTCCTGTGCTAAATTTAGAAGATTAGATTCATTTAATTTATCTAAATTCAGCATGGGAAATTGTGCTTCTAAGTCTTTTCTATTTTTAAATCCGCAGGTGTTGAGAAAATCTTTGAGGATAGAATCACCAAAATCATCTTTGAGAATTTCTTTAAGTTGAGACAAAAAAACAATCACTGTTGAGACATCTGTCATTTTTTGGTCAACATTTTTTTCAATTTGTTTTACTGTTTGATTAAATTCTTGTTCAAGTTGTTCAATTTCTTGATTAAATTTTTGCTCAATTTCTTGATTCTTATTGTTAAATTGTGTTTCTAAATCGTGTAATTCTTCTTCTGTGCGTTTTAAATTATCTTGTTCTTCTTGTCTGACTTGACTGAGAATATCCCAAAGTGCGTTACTATCGGTGTTTTGTTGTTTTAATTTAGCAAATACTTCCTGGTTTAGTTCTGATTCTAATATTGCTTTTTTATCACTTTCATTCATCTGATTGATGACACGCCAAATTTCACCTCCAGCCAGCAAATCAGAAACTTCTCCTAATTGTTGTTCTAGTGTTAATTGTCGGTCAAGTTGATCGAAAATAGTCTGCATTAAACTTGCCCACAAATCAGATTTTGCATAACTCCAGGCATTAAATTTGATTTGATAAATATGACCAACATAAGGAGAAAGATTTGGTTCATCTCCTATATCACCCCAGGTTTGGTTTGTGGTTAGTTGTTGACAGCGAATTTTGGTAATGTGTTTTTCTATGAGGTGCATTCCAAAGGATTTTCCGCTTCCCCAACTGCCTAAAATCGCTACTGCTAAAGGAGGTTCAAGACTCCGCAACATTAATACATCGGCTAAAGATTGCAGTTCTTTAGCTACATCGAGTGAGTCTTCTCCGGTCGGTTGGTCATTGCGGAAGGGTTGGGGAACGCGACGAATATTAAACCTTTGCCAACGCCAGACTTTGATACCATCTTCTCCAGCACTAATAATGTAATCTCCTTGGGGGTCAAAGGCTACGGAATACACTTCTCCTTGGTGTTCACCGATAATAATTTGTCGCTTGCGTTGAGGGTCAGAGATATCCCACAATCGCACGGTTTTGTCATGACTACTGCTGGCAACTTTACTGCCATTAATACTAAAGGCTACAGAGGTGACAGAATGTGTATGACCATAAAAAGGTTGACCGATCGCTTTTCCGGTTTTGACATCCCATAACCTCACTGTCTTGTCATCACTACCGCTGACAACTTTGCTACCGTTGGGACTAAAGGCTACTGAGGTAACGGAATTTGTATGACCATAAAAAGGTTGACCGATCGCTTTTCCGGTTTTGACATCCCACAACCTCACTGTTTTGTCATAACTGCCACTAACAACTATATTCCCGTCGGGACTAAAGGCTACTGAGTTGACAGCATCTATATGACCATAAAAAGGTTGTGCGATCGCTTGTCCTGTTTTGATATCCCACAACCGCACTGTTTTGTCATCACTACCACTGACGACTTTGCTACCATCGGGACTAAAGGCTACTGAATTAACAGTATCTGTATGACCTGAGAATGGTTGACCTACAGCTTCTCCCGTTTTCACATCCCACAACCGCACTGTGTTGTCTCTACTACCGCTAACAACCATACTCCCGTCAGGACTAAAGGCTACTGACCTCACAGAACTTCTATGACCAGATAATGGTTGACCTATTGCTTCTCCTGTGTTGACATCCCACAACTGCAAGGTCTTGTTCCAGTTACCGCTAACAATTAGATTCCCATCACGACTAAAACCTACTGAGTTGACAAAACTTGCTTCACTAGAGAATAGTTGATTGATTGCTGTTCCTGTGTTGACATCCCACAACCATACTTTATTATCCTTACTACCACTGACAACCACATTCCCATCCGCACTAAAAGCTACGGAGGTCACAGAATTTGTATGTGCAGAAAATGGTTGACCGATCGCTTCTCCTGTTTTGACATCCCACAACCGGACTGTGTGATCCCAACTGCTACTAACAACCATATTCCCATCCGCACTAAAGGCTACAGAGGTGACAGAATCTGTATGTGCAGAAAATGGTTGACCGATCGCTTCTCCAGTTTTGACATCCCACAACCATACTTGATTATCTTTACTGCCACTAACAACCATACTCCCATCGGGACTGAAAGCCACTGAATTGACAGCATTTGTAGAGAATAGTTGACCTATAGCTTCTCCGGTTTTCACATCCCACAACCGGATTGTCTTGTCTCTACTACCACTGACAACCATACTCCCATCGGCACTAAAGGCTACGGAAGTGATAGGATCTTCATGACCAGAAAAAGGTTGAGCGATCGCTTTTCCGGTGTTGACATCCCACAACCGCAAAGTCTTGTCCCAACTGCCACTGACAACCATACTCCCATCAGGACTAAAGGCTACAGAACTGACAAATCCTGTATGACCAGAAAAAGGTTGTGCGATCGCCATTCTTGTATTAACATCCCACAACCGCACCATGTTGTCATCACCACCACTGGCAACCTTAGTGCCATCAGGACTAAAAGCTACTGACCACACAGAATTTGTATGACCCTGGTAACTTACCCACTGTTCTCTAGTTAGCACATCCCAAATTTCCACAGCCCCATCTTCTAAACCCACAGCAATACTTCTTCGTCCCTGGGGTGATATCGCTACCGCTAATACAGCACTTTGAAACAGGGCAAAAGGTTTTTCAGGTTTTGGAACTGCTGCTTCTAAGTCTTGGGGTGCTTCCATGCCAGTAGTGTTACCAGTTTAGTTATGTGTGTTACTGGTTTTACTATGTTGCTGATAGGTTGTAAATACTTTTATACGTTTGTTTACAGTAATTGCTGTAACTTGATCTGAGTAACAATTTGTGTTTTTAACGCAGACATAAGTAGGTAGGCGTTGAAAATTGTCGTTATCGCAAGGCAACAGGCAAGAAGGAAGATACTTTCAGAGATTTTAGATTTTGTTACATACCTTGATTTTTTCGAGCCGACTTACTTAAATAAAAATTCAGCTAATGGGTAATAGGTGAAAATTTTACCCATTACCCACTTTTTCCATGTTCACAAATCAAAGAAGATGGCTATATATTCTTAAGATAATTAACCAGCTTTCACATTGATACTCATCAGGTTTTCAATCAAGGCATAAACATCACTACGGCTGAGTTTTTCCTTACCACTAGCCAAAGCATCAAGAGTACCATGTGCTAAAGCCAGAGGAATTTGACAGAATTGTAAAGCAGGTCCATCAGGAAGAGAATTAGTATAAGCATCTCCCAAAGCTAGATTACGACGTGCATATTCTTGAAGCTGATCGTGATTCCACCCTTTGGGAAAAAAGTCTACACCACGGGTTAAATCTTCCGCATTATTACGGAGAATGTTCACCGCTTGTAAACCCCTACCAAAGCCAATTGCTTGAGTGCGGTTAGTTTGGGTGCCATCATACCAAGACCATAAATCTGACAGTAACAAGCCCACTGCACCAGCCACACTAAATGTATAACGATCTAAATCCGATTCGTTAGTAATTTTCCAGTTAACTTGAGACCAGTCAGCCATCCTATCAGCCATTGCTGCTGTTGCATCCCAAATCCGAGGAGCAATGCTTTCAGGAGCTAAAATTGACCATTCTCTAATTCTTAAACTTACTTCTGCTAAAGAATTCTCATAGCCTCTAAACCCCACAGAGAAAGCATCTACAGGAAAACCATCAACTCCTGTTTGTAATGTATGACTGATATTTCGCAATAGATAAGTCTTTGTGGCATTATCTAATTCTGGATGATCTTCAATTTCATCAATGGCACGCATACACAAGTAAGCTGATGCAACTGCTTCCTGCAATCCCGACGGTAAAATACTGATAGGGATATAAAAAGTCCGACTAGTTTCTTTTAGGATTTGCAATGCATCTCCACGTAAATCCATTGTTTCACTCCTCTCTTGATTTTCACACCACATCAATTTCGTGTCTTTTGATGATACTGGATTTAGTTTCTACTCAAAAATCTGAAAAACTATCTAGTGTTTCATCTAAAAATTAATAGTTTACGGTATCGCAAGTAACAAAAATCTCAAATCTAAAGAATTCTAGTCTAGTATATAGGGTTTTGGTAACAACAACTTTTCTGTAACAACAGCAACAAGGGCAGAGAAAAAAATTACCATCAGCAATTAACTAGACATAATATGATTTTGCGCTTAACATACCGCTATAGCGCATCAGAAAACCTGAATCACCAACCTTTTAGGTAGTTACTCAGGAGTCAGGAGTAAAACTGGCTTGTTACTAGATTTTTGGTGTCAATTATGTGCTTAATTTACCTACTAGATGCTGTATGTGTTAGAAACATAAATCACATAAGGTTAGTCAAATAAATCACAAATTGACTCAAGAAATGGAAAAAATTATGACAGCCAAAATACTTTTGTGTAGTGTGGTGGGGTTAATTGGTATCAGTAGTTTGGTTACACAACCAAGGACACTGATTCAGAATCATCTTGAAAGAATAGTAGCTACCACAAAAAATCTGCCGCCAAATTTAGAAACAGCAGTGCGAAAAAACATGGCACAGAAATTGGCAATTAATGATAAATTACTGAAACTAACTCAATCTCAAGTAGCTCGTTGGGGAGATTGTTTACCTGATAAATCAGGATTTATTAATTCTAAATCATGTACAAATATATCCCGTTCTGGTTGGCGTGTAACCATGAGTGGTCAAGGTGAAAATTGGGTTTATTATGTAACAAATAATGGATTTATCACCCTAGATGCAACCGCAAGTTTAAATAATAATATTATTTCTAATTTATCTAAGAGATTAAGACTAAAACCCAATAAATTGCGTATTATTGCAGCAGAATTAACTCAAGGTCTGCCTCCCTGTCCCATTAATGCTACTTGCAAAGTCAAGCCAATTTTAGGATGGCATATTCTTGTAGAAGGTACAGAAAAACCATTCTTTTTGGGACTAGATGGCAAAGATTTAAATTATGGAAATTTAAGTTTATTTTTGCCAAAACAAACAGCAAAAATGCCCCAGAATATTGGCGTAAAGGTGTTAGAAGATGTTGTGAGTCGCCATGAAGGATTAACTTCTAATTTACAAGTAGAAAGTATTAAAACTACAAAATGGAATTGGTGTCAAGGTGGAGGTGCTAGTCCTTCAAAACCAGAAATGGGGACTTGTCCAAATGTAGAAGTAGAAGGTTGGCAAATGATAGTGACAAGTGGTGCTAATCGGTATGTTTACTATATTTCCAAAAACGATATTACTAACCCTAATTTTTATCCCCTACCTGATGGAATGCAGAGTTTACCCAATTCAATTGTAACGGCAATTCAAAAAGATGCTGCTAAACGAGGAAGAGTTTCAGTTGATAAGATTTATCTACGTTGGACAACTCCTCAATTTTTTGACCGTTGTTTGAATATTGATAACCGCAAATTAAATTGCCGTCAGTCAGTTCAAGCAGGATGGCAAGTTACGGTTTTAGGAGGTAATAATTCTACTGTCAATAATCTCAATTCAAGTGTTAAATGGATTTATAATGTCAATTTACTTGGTAATGATATTCGGTTTTTGCAGTCTGGTGAGTGGTATCCAGTACCTTAAAATTGGCAACAATATGATGAGCGATATTTTCTAAAAAATTATTCTTCTAAAGATGCTTGTACATTTGCCAAATTTTGAGCAGAATAGAGGTTTTTTATTTCTAGGACTTACGCAAGTGTCACACCAAACATCTATTTTATGGTGCGTCAGATATCAAATATTTGTTTATTTGCAGGATTTATGAAGTCTAATGCACCCTACTAATATGCCAGTTGCGTAAGTCCTGATTTCAACCAACACACTATTTACAGTTTTTGGCAGTCATTAATACAATACTGATCCCGTCCTTGTTGTTTGGCCTCATACAGGGCTTTATCTGCTGAAGCAATTAATATATCTGGCTTAACTTCCAAACTGGGTATCAGTGCAGCTACCCCCAAACTGACTGTAACTATATCTTTAACATGAGATTTGATATGAGGAATAGCTAGGTCATGAATTGCTTCCTGAATTCTTTCTGCTACCTTTGCTCCCCCTTTTAAATCTGTATTAGGCAAAAGTACCGCAAATTCTTCACCACCGTAACGTGCTACCAAATCAGCAGGACGATTGACATCAAGATGACGAATTAAGCTATACACAGCCTGAGCAATTTGTAATAGACAATCATCACCTGCTAGATGACCATAGTAATCATTATAACTTTTGAAGGCATCAATATCAAAAATAATTAGGGAAAGTGGGTACTGTTCTTTTGCTAATTCTTCCCATTCCTGTAACAAGCGATTATTAAAACAACGACGGTTAGCAACCTGAGTTAAAGCATCCAGATTCGCTAAGAGTTCTAGTTGTTGATTTGCCTGTTGAAGAGCCAGTTCAATTTGTTTTCGTCTGGTGATATCACGGATAGTAATAGCAAAGCCATCACCTAATTTTACAGCTACAAAATGAAACCAAAAAGACTCACCTGATGGATAGTAAAAATCTCGTTCGAGTGTCTCTGATTTTTCTACAATATTGACAAAATGGCCAAATAGTTCTGGTTCAATATGGCTAAGAAATCTTTTTAATACCAACTTACCGATTAAATCTTCTCGACTGCGTTCAAAGACTTTAGCAATAACAGGATTTACAACCAAACAACGAAAATCTTCAATATTCCCTGTGGTGGGATTCCGAACAGCTTGCATGGCAGCAATACCATCCAGAGAACTATTTAAAACACTAGCTAATAAAGCCCGAGAATGATAAAGTATTTCTTCGGCTTCTCTACGGTTATTAACTTCCTGTTTTAACAGGCGTTGCTGACGTTGAATAATTAATTGATTTTCCAGACGTGCTACAACTTCTTCAATTTGAAAAGGTTTAGTAATGTAATCTATACCCCCTGATTCAAATGCCTTGACTTTATCAAAAACATCATCTAAAGCACTAATAAAAATAACGGGAATATGTTGTAAATCCTCGTCAGCTTTGAGAGCTTGACATACTTGATAGCCATCCATTTCTGGCATCTTGATATCTAATAGGATCACATCTGGGCATTTTACTTTTACTGTCTTCAGCGCCATCCGTCCACTGGTAACGCTACGAACATTGTAGCCGAGTCTAACTAGTAAATCGCTCAGTAATTGTAAGTTTTCTGGGATGTCATCTACTAGGAGAATAGTACCTTTATTTTCAAGTTGAGAATCAAGATTCATTGCTTATCAGGGGTTCGGCTAAGTCCAACAGCTGCTCAAATACAAATTGATGAGTTTCTGTGTCTGGAATTTCTCCTAGCAGTGGCATGAAGAGGTTGTGTTAGCCTCAAGTGCAACTTTGTATAGCAGAGTAATCCATCCTTCAGGCTTACAGTTTAGCTGTGTCGATGTCAAGGGGCGTGTGCTGAATCAGCTTATTCTACAAGGACGGAGGAACTACGTAATTTAAATGTAATTTAAATTACATTGTGCTGAGTGGCTAGGAGGTACAACATCTAAATTCAAACCTATAAACAAAGCCAGTTTTACTCCTGATTCCTGACTCCTGACTCCTGATAGCGTAGCGTGGCGTAAGCCATATTCTACTGTATGTATAATGTTTGCATAGCGTCCGGTTGAAAAAATACAATGTCCTAATTTAAAAACCCTGATTTTAATTATGAGGTTTTTCACACCCTTTTATAAATAACTTGGTCAAATTGAGTAAATTTCCCTACAATTTATCAAGAGAGATCGAGGCTAAGAAGATTGGACGACAACTACCAAACCTATTTAAATCGGGTAGCACGCATGACGCTACCAGAATTTTACAGAACCCAAGTTCAGCATATCCAGGAATCTTCTAAATTTAGGCAGAATTCTGGAGTCAGAGAAGCTGCTCCTTTTCCTGGCTATACGCTGATTACCCCAGCAGCAGCAGAAGATACGGAAAATGCAGCTTTTTACACACAAATAGAGACTTATCAGCGATCGCTGTTGGAGTTACCAGTCAATGGTGATTTAATTGTACCTGTACCTCCTGCAAGCTTTCATTTGACCGTTGCAGATTTAATTTGGGATCATGCTTTTGTTCATGCCACTGAAAAAAATCCCCACTTTGAACAGGAGTTAAACTCTTGTCTGGGTGATTTGTTTAACCAGTATCAACAGTTGAGGCGCAAAGCTACTGATCCAATTTCTTGGCAAATGCTAGGACTAATAGTGATGCCAAGGGCTATAGGTGTGTGTTTAATCCCCAAAGATGAACGCTGTTATGAGGAGATAATTCAACTCCGGCGACTAATTTACCAAAATCGTAAGTTAATGGGCTTGGGTATTGAGCAACATTATAACTTTACTGCTCATATTACATTAGGCTATTTTGGTGAAATTCCCGCTGAACTAGACCGAATCCAACTCAGTAATCAGTTGTCTGATTTAAATCAACAGTGGCTGTTGAATTTTCCAGAAATTTTAATCCGTCGGGTTGAGTTGCGGAAGTTTGACAACATGACAAAATATTATCGTCAACCAAACTGGACTAGTTTAGATTTTTAATTTGTCAGGTGTCAGTTGTCAGCGGTTATTCCCCCCATTTCCCTGCCTTCTGACTTCTGATTACTAATTAGGTCTTGCTGATAGCGGAGCGTGGCGTAAGCCATATAAAGCTAAAACTGAGATATATCAAGAATTGGAAAGTTAAAAAGGTGAATCTGGTGCAAGAAATAAGCGTTGAAACTACCAAAAACCTATCACTGGATCTGATTCAAGACTCTTCTTCTAATTCTGACTCCTGACTCCTGACTCCTGACTCCTAGCCCTAATGGAAAGACTTTTTCAGCAAACCCTAATTAAAATTCTGGTTGTTGATAGGCTAAATAAACAGCTTCTAAAAAAACATCAGATGAAATATCGGCTGGCATAATTGTCAAGTTAATGATAGATTTTACCTGCTCGGATAATTTTATTGATAAAGATGCCCTAGCTTTATTGGACATTCCATTACGGCGCTGTAAATATTCACGAATAATAGCAAAATCATCAGGTAATAATTGAGATAAATCAGAAATTTTTTGCAAACTCATATAAAATAATTTTGCTTCTTCTGATATAGTCAAATTTGCAGATGTTATTACTGGTTGGGCTTGAATTACTATCGTACCTGCGACTAAATCACCGAGGCGCTTTTCACTTTTATTGAACATAATTAAAAGAGCGCCAATAAACAAAGATTCATCTATAGGACGAAGTAAAGACCGGAGTACAGCTTGTTGTATACTCAAAGGTCTGCCATCATCTCGCACTACACGAATTTTAGCAATGCGTTTACCAGGAGTTTGTCCTTGCCAAATAGTTTCAAAAAAGACAAAATAACCTGTGTAGATCAAGAACAGACTCAAGAATGCGATCGCAGTCATCCATAAACCAAAGCCTGTTCCAAAAATCTCTAACCCAATATCAATTAATTGGGCTGAAATTGATACCCAGATAAAGATGAAGAGGGCTAAACTCAAACCCAAAATGTTATAGTCAATGATCAGCGCCCAAGTCCTACTCCCTATTCCAGCCAGAGTAAATTCTAACTCAACGCTTTCTGGTGTACTGAATTTAATCCGATTGAATAGGTGCATATTAAATAATTCAAAATTCAAAATTTAAAATTCAAAATTTCTACCAAGGCTTGATATTTCTACTGTAACAAAGTTAGCAATAGATCAGCAAAAATTCACACCAGAAATTAAATTTGCGTAGCTAGTGGTCGGCACTATTACAAATTAATTAAAGGTAGTGAAATCTCAGTTAAATTTCGCGATTGCGTAATTCTAAACCTAACCCCTCACGGCGACTCCGCAAGTCATAATATAAAACAGCTTTCATTGATTGCCAGAACGGCATTACAAACATTCCTCCTACCAAACTGATCACCATAGCAATGGCATAGACAAGCCAGTAGATGCTAGAACCAGGATCTAGAGGCAGCAAGAATAAACTGGGTAAATAATTAAATAAAAACACAATTGGTAATGTCACTAGACCCGCAACTATCACCACCCCTTGAATACGAAAAGCTGAGGCTTTTGTCAACTCCCAACTTCTCTTAACACTCTCACTACCATTGATATTTTCTTCAACTGCCAAAGGTACTTCAGCTATTACCCAACGAGCATAAAACCAAGTTAGTCCCATGACAAGAATAATAACCATCAAAATAGCAACTAAAGCCGTTGTGATGATTGCTCCTGCACGACCTAATACAGTGTTCAATACTGCTGCTAACACACCAACTGTTATACCACCTGCGATCGCTAATCCCAGATACACTAATACTACATAAATACCCACCCGAAAATAAATTCCCCAAAATGACCATAAACGTGGATTAACGTGACTCCTAGCATCTTCAACACTTTCCGGTTGGTTTGTCAGTTCTCCAAACGCTAAACGCGAAATGAGTCCAGAACTTGCCGCATATTTTGCCCAACCGTAGATAGGAACTAAAGCCCACAAGTGAGCAGTGAATGCTATTCGCAGATAACTTTTCAGATGAGAACGATATAAACGAACTGCCGCACTGACTACGTTACCGATACTCAATGGTTCAGCCGGACTAGTAAAACCCCTGTTTTCATACATAGTGGTAAATGTTCCTTGATTTACAGAGCTTGATTTGTCGCTATCTTAAGGTAAATTAAACTCAGTACCCGTAAATTTTATGAATATTAAACGTTGGATAGGACGAAGAGAAGAAAATTGGCAGCGTCTGGATTCTCTATTACGCAAAGTTGAACAAAAACAGTTAAAATCTCTACGCTCAGGAGAAATTAGAGAATTAGCAAGCTTGTATCGTTCCGTAGCCGCAGATTTAGCCCGCGCTCGTACCCAAGAAGTCGGAAAGACTTTAATCCAAAGTTTACAATCCTTGACAACTCGTGCTTATACACAAATTTACCAAGGTTCTCGCAAACAAGAATGGCAAGCAGTCGGAGAATTTTATCGTTGGGGATTTCCGGCTGTAGTGCAGCAAACATTTCCATACATAGCGATCGCCACAGCTATGTTTATATTCGGTGCTTTGGTAGCTTGGTGGTATGCTTGGCAAGATCCCGGCTTTATATCGCTCATAGTCCCCGAAAGATTGATTTCCCAAGTGCGAGATAAACATGAATTGTGGATGGGTTCAATAGTTGGGATGGAACCTCTAGCATCCAGTAGCATCATGATTAATAATATTTCTGTCTCCTTTGGTGCTGTAGCAGGAGGAATTACAGCAGGGTTATATACAACTTATTTAATGATATTTAATGGTTTATTAATTGGTGCAATTGGCACTTTAGTAGGTCAAAATAATCTAGCTTATCCATTTTGGGCATTTGTATTTCCTCACGGTGCTTTGGAATTACCCGCCATTTTTTTTGCAGGTGGGTCAGGATTGTTAATAGCTAAAGCCATCTTATTTCCTGGTAAATATCGCCGTCGAGATGCCATTAAATATTATGGTTCTCTAGCTGCACAATTGGTATTTGGGATTGTGCCTATGCTAATTATTGCTGGTATTATTGAAGGCTTTTTATCTCCTAATCCCATTATTCCTGACCCAATTAAATATTTAGTAGGGATGGGATTATTTATACTTTTAGTTATGTATTGTAGTCGTAAAAATATCAGATTTATTCATAAAACTCTAAAAGTGAAATAAAGCGGTATGCACTTGAAAGAGATACACAATTAATGTCAAAAAACCCTACACTAAAAGACTTTCAACTTTATTCCCTGTTTGCTGCCATAAGAGAGCTAATGCAGTAGGCAAATCTATTATAGAATATTTATAACCTTTAATAAGCAAAAATTAGGATCTATAAAGCATTATTATATGTTAAAAATACTCAAATACATTAGTATTTGTCTCATTAGCACCTGTTTGCTATTTGCTTGTAATGCTTGGACACAAACAGAATTAAAACGCCCTCCCTTGAAAATACCAATTGTATATTTTGTTGGGGAGTATCCAGCTATCATTGCTCAAGAAAAAGGATTCTTCAAAGCCCAAGGGGTAGATGTGGAACTAATTCATAAACGATACACCCGATTAGAAGGAGCAAATTTCAGTGCGGGTAAGTATGATGGTGTTATATCTTCTTTGGGAAGTTTTATCATCTTGAGTGCTACAAATCCAGATATACAAGGCGTGATGGTTGTAGATGAATCAACAGGAGCAGATGTAGTAGTCGCACAACCACAAATTAAAACTGTCGCTGACTTGAAAGGGAAAAAACTGGGTGCAAATCTAGGCGGTTTTAGCGAAGTTTTTGTAACTGAGATGTTGAAAACTACCAACTTAACTAGCGATGATGTGAACTTAGTTAAATTAGAGGCTTCAGAAATTCCTCCACGTCTGAAAAATAATGTTATTCAAGCCGGACACACTTGGCAACCCCATCTTTCTGAAGCTATTAAATCAGGGGGACATATCCTATTTACGAGCAAACAAACCCCTGGCTTGATTTTAGATCTGATTGTCTTCCGGGGTGAAATAATTCGCGATCGCCCCGAAGACGTTCGGGCATTTGTGCGAGCATGGCTGCAAGCCTCGACTTACTGGAAAGCAAATGTTCAAGAAGGAAACGCTATCATCAGCAAAGCATTAAAAATTCCTAGCAATACAATCTCTCTGGAGGGAGTAGACCTAACAGATTTAGGTGAAAATCAAAAATTCTTTCAATCTAGCAACCCGAACTCCATTTACAAAACTGCCAAGATATATGCAGACTTTTTTATTCGCTCTGGAAATTTAACGCGCCTTCCTGAGTTAAAAAGTTTGTTCAATTCTTCCTTCTTAAACCCTCCCTCCTAGTATAAAGCCATGCAGCAGACTTTTTTGGGTGGTATACGAAGCAAGTTGATCACCTCGTTTCTAATAGTTGCTTTGATTCCGTTGCTTTTATTGGCATTTATCAACAAACAGACAACTGAAAAAGCACTAACTGAAAACGCAAAACAAGCCCTATCTGCGGCGGCTAACGAAACAGCTAACAGAATAGATGCCTTTATTGATGGAAATCTTAGTGCTGTGCGCGTAGAGGCGATTTTACCAGGTTTGGCACGTTACCTCAGCCTAACTCCACAACAGCGAAATGATACCCCCGAAATGCAATTGGCAACAGAAACATTAATCCGTCTTAGTCGCAAAGATATGCTCAACATTCTCTCATACTCTTTGCTCGACTTAAACGGGAAAAATGTATTGGATACAAATACATCAAGCATTGGCAAAGATGAATCAGTTGAAAATTATTTTAAAAAACCACTAGAAACTGAGTTATCCTATGTTTCTGGTATGAAGCGATCGCCAACAATTCCTGATCTTGTTACTCTCTTTTTTAGTAGTCCAGTTCGCAATGCCAAGGGCGATATATTGGGAGTATTGCGAGTTGCCTACAATGCTACTGTTGTGCAGCAGTTAGTAACTAGAGAAACTGACAGGGCTGGGGCAAAATCTTTTGCTATTCTTTTAGATGAAAATAATATTTATATCGCACATAGTACAGCACCAGAACTGCTTTTTAAATCAATTGTGCCTCTGCCTTTAGCTGTTGTTTCTCAACTGCAAAAAGAAGGTATTTTGTCTAATTATCCTGTTCAAGAATTGGCAAATAATGAATCAAAACTGAAGCAAGCATTAGATAATAAACAATCGTATTTAATTTCATCTTTGTCATCAACAGGTAATCAGCTAAATTTAATTGCGATTGCTCATTTAAAATATAAACCTTGGTCTGTGTTGTTCGCACAACCTCTTAATATTTCCCTAGCACCTGTACAAAAGCAAATACATGATGCAATGTTTCTCTTTGCAATTATCGCTTCAGTAGTGACAATCATTGCTTTTGTCATTGGGCAACTGCTAACAAAGCCCATAATTTACCTCACCAATATAGTTTATCAGTTTACAATAGGTAACTTAGAGATCCGCGCCAAAATTAACTCAAAGGACGAAATAGGTCAACTGGCAAGATCCTTTAACAACATGGCACGTGAGTTACAAATATCTTTGGAAACTTTGGAACAACGGGTACAGGAAAGAACAGCAGAGTTAGTAATTGCTAAAGAAAAAGCAGAAGCAGCAAATCAGAAACTAGAACAATTGGTCAATCTAGATGGCTTAACTCAGGTCGCTAACCGTCGCTGCTTCGATGAACGACTGCAAGCAGAATGGAAGCGTCTTGCGCGAGAGCAACAATCCCTGTCACTGATTTTATTTGATGTTGATAAATTCAAATCCTATAACGACTACTATGGTCATCTTGGAGGCGATGATTGTCTAATGAGAGTAGCTCAAACAGTCCAACAAACAGTGTATCGTCCTGATGATCTCGTAGCGCGTTACGGTGGAGAAGAATTTTCGGTACTCCTTCCCAATACTGACTTAGCGGGAGCAATTCAAGTAGCACAAAATATTCAGCAAGCAATTCACGGTCTGGCCATTCCCCATGCAAAGTCTGATGTCAAGGATATCGTTACCGTTAGTATGGGAATTTGTTCCCTCGTACCCTCTTTGGACATCAAGCCAGATATACTTATCAGTTCAGCCGATCAAGAACTGTACAAGGCTAAACACAGGGGACGCGATCGCTATTGTTACTCATCAGATAATTAATTTCTGCCTCCTTTAAACTTATTCCCTATTCCCTGCTGTATGTGTCGAATGGCAGAAGTTTTTACAGCAAATTAGAGTCAAGATAAAGCTAGGGTAAGTATACAAAATAAATGTATACAATTAAACCCAAATTTTACTAATTTCAAACTAGAAGCAGACAAAAACTATCAGTAAGAATTCAGGAATCAGAATATTTGTTTGTAGCAGTAAGCTACAGAAGTACGTTTTCTCATCAATTATCAAGAAGAACTCGAAAACTCTAATTCATTCTGTATTCTGTATCCTGAATCATGACAATCAATAATACCTGAAAAACGTCTTTAATTTACCCATTATTAATTTCAACTTTTAAGGATGAGATTATGATTTATCAAACTTTGTTAATGGTAGTAAATAGTTTAAAATTTGACTATTTACACTTAGGATTAGCTCCCATTAGAGCGACTGGTGAAGTTTTAACTCCAGTCCAAACATCACTTGTATTTTCTAGTCCTAGATTCTTTCTCGCATTGCTAAGTGGCATAGTTATGGCCTTAGCATTTCAACTATTATTTACAAATCTTTCTGTAGCTGCGGGAATTTCCGCCATAGGAACAGGTGCTTATGCTGATGTTGATGATGCCCAAACATTAGGAGGAAGCATTAGAAAAATTGAAGCTAAAATTGGGGTTTGGGCAATTTTTTCCTCCAGTATGGCCTTATTCATTGCTTGTTTTTTAGCAGTTAAACTTAGCTTAATTGAAAGTGCATTTTTAGGAGCAATTATTGGTGTCATTATTTGGTCTAGCTACTTCACTGTAATTATGTGGCTGGGTTCGAGTGCGGTAGGTTCATTAATTGGTTCTTTTGTTAGCACTGTGACTTCCGGTATTCAAGGTTTGCTGGGTACTGCTACTTCTGCTATTGGTGCTAATGTTGCTCAGAGACAGATGGTAACAACTGCTGAAGAAATTACCGCCGCAGTTCGTCGAGAATTAACTTCTGGTTTTGATGCTGACAGTATTAGAAATACTCTGCAAAGTTCTTTGAGTTCTCTACCGTTACCAAAATTAGATGTCAAAGAAATTAGAAATCAATTTGATCAGTTGTTAAAAGATGTAGATTTGCGAGATATTGGCGATAGTAAATTGTTGGAAAATATCAATCGTCAAACTTTTGTTGATTTAATCAGCAGTCGATCAGAATTTTCGTCAGAGGATGTAAATAAAATTGCTGATCAACTAGAAAGTGCTTGGAAACAAGTTTTAAATCGCCAAAATACGACCGAAAAGGTGATTGATTTACTGAAATCTGCTAGTCCAGAAGAATTAAAATCGGAAAAATTAGGTGAAAGACTGCAACAACTGATAACTGTTGGTGGCAATGGTAAACAAAGCAATGGAGTTATCAAACAAGCTATTCAATATGGCTTAGGTGCTGCGGGAACGGCTGTGTTAGAGAGAGTTAATCTCGCTGATGTGAATGTTCAAGAAATCACAAATGAACTGAAAAAAATTGGCAATCAAGTTCAAGATGTTGATGTCAATAAAATTATTGAGCAACTGAAACATATAGCCAGCCAAACTACTGAACAAACAAGTAAAATAGGTACTCAATTAGGTGGAAGATTTGCCAAAACTCAAAATACTATCAAGGCAGATTTAGAAGATTATATCCTTAATTCTTTTCCTTGGCATTTTAACCGCTTGACAATTCAAGATGAATTCAGAGATGTGATTTATGACCCCAATGCAGACCCAAGCACTGTACGTCGTCAGGTAGAGGAAATAAATCAAGATTATTTTGTTAACTTGCTGCAACAACGGGGTGACATCAGCAAGGAGAGAATTCCAGAAATTGCTGAACAATTCACAAGTATTCGTCAAGAAGTTTTCCAAATTGTTCAACAAGCGGAAGGAAAAGCTAAATCCCAAGACCTCCGCAGTAGAATAGAAGATTATCTGCGGAATACTAACAAAGAAGAATTAAATCCTGAAGGTATTGAACGTGATTTGACAACTTTACTGGAAGACCCGGAAGCTGGGTTTGAAGATTTACAAGAACGGTTGCGTGAAGTTGACCGTGATACCTGGGTACAATTACTTCAGCAACGTCAAGATATTAGTGAAGATGAAGCTAATAATATTGTTGGTCAAATCGAAAATACTCGTGACAATATTTTGAATCGTGCTAGAGATTTGCAAGAACAAGCTAGAAATAAAGCTCAAGAATTGCGTCACAGAGTAGAAGATTATCTGCGGAATACTAATAAAGAAGAACTCAATCCTGAAGGTATTGAACGCGATTTTCGAGTTCTTTTAGAAGACCCGCAAGCAGGAATCAATCTTTTACGCGATCGCTTATCGCAATTTGACCGGGATACACTGGTACAATTATTGAGTCAGCGTCAAGATTTAAGTGAGGAACAAATTCACCAAACTCTAGATGCTTTGGAAGGGGTACGAGACAATATTCTGCAAGCACCACAAAAAGTCGCAGAAAAAGCCAGAGAACAATACGAACAAACAACTACAGCTGTTGCTGAATATCTGCGTAATACCAATTTGGCAGAACTCAACCCAGAAGGTATTCAGCGAGATTTGCAACAGTTGTTTAGTGAACCCAGACAAGGTATTTTAGCATTGCGCGATCGCTTGTCCCAAGTTGATCGGGAAACCTTAGTTAAATTGCTTTCCCAGCGTGAGGATTTGAATGAGGAACAAGTTAACCAAATTATTGACTCTGTACAACAAGCAATTAACAACATAGTCAAAGCACCGCAACGTTTAGCACAACGCACGACTCAACAAGTGCTAGATTTTGAAGCCAATTTGGAAAACTATCTCCGCAACACCAATAAAGAAGAACTGAATCCCGAAGGCATCAAACGCGATTTACAATTATTGCTATCTTCACCACGCGCAGGTATTGGTAGTTTAGGCGATCGCGTTTCCAGAATTGACCGTTCGACATTGGTAGCTTTGCTTTCCCAGCGTGAGGATATTTCAGAAGCAGAAGCCAACAGAATTGTAGACCAAATCGAATCTGTGCGTGATTCCATCGTTGAACAATTTGAGCAGATTCAGCAACGAGTGCGATCGCTTGTGGATAGAATTTTTGGCAGAATTCGTGATTATCTCAACTCCTTGGATCGTCCCGAACTCAATTATGAAGGCATTCAACAGGATTTTGCAAAAATATTTGATGACCCACAAGCCGGATTTGAAGCCTTGCGCGATCGCTTGAGTCAATTCGACCGTGATACCTTAGTAGCTATCCTCAGTTCTCGTCCCGATATCTCTGAAGAACAAGCCAATCAAATTATCAATCGTGTAGAATCTGCACGGGATAGCGTCTTACATCAAGCCGAACGCATCCAGCAAGAAACCCAAAGAAGACTACGCACAATTAGAGAACAAGCAAAACAGCAAGCAATTGATAGTAAAAAAGCCGTTGCAGATGCTGCTTGGTTAGTATTTAATGCTGCTGTTGTCTCCCTAGTAGCGTCAGCAGTAGCTGGAGTTTTGGCTGTTATTACTCCCAATCCTATTCTTTAAAGGTGACAGGTGACAGAGTTGAAAGTCTGTCTATCTCAGAGTTTTGTCATCAATCAGATCCCCGATTTCTTCAAGAAGTCCGGGATCTGCACTTTACAGCGATTTTCAGGTAAATGAACCACAAAACAATCTTTAAAACCCTTGTAGAGACGTTGCATGCAACGTCTCTACTGTGGTCTAACTAGGTGAAAACTGCTGTAAGTAAATCGGTGTTTACATCATATTTTTTAAACAACCTCTAAACACTCCTGCAATTTTTCTGCCAGCACTCTAACATAAGGTTCATCAAGTAGGGAAAGATGAGAACCAGGAATATGATAAATATCTAATTCACCTGTAACTATCTCACCCCAACCAAATCGAGGATCGTATTTTATACCTATTTTATCACTTCGATATTCATCCTCAGTTCTAAACAAAGTTACTTTACCTGAATAAGTTGGAAATTGGTATTCCTGCAAAGCTTGGGTGTTAGCATCTATGATTTTTAAATACTTATCAGTAGCTTTTGAATTTGAGGATATCTTAAAAACTTGAAGTCCTAAATTTAAATAACGTTTGCATCCATCTTTAACAGAATATTGAGCGTGTCGGCTCCAACCTATAAGTTTTTTAACAAAGTATTTATAACCCCCTTTGATGATTTTTTCTAAATGCAAGGGAATTCGTTTCGGTAGTGATGAATGTTGGAAATACCCTGGACGACAAGTATCTAACATCGCTAGAAAACTGACTGTTTCACCTTGTTTTTGGAGTTGTCGCGCCATCTCATAAGCAACAATACCACCAAAAGAATATCCTCCTAATAAATAAGGCCCTTGTGGTTGAATAGTCCGTATTTCTTGAATATAGTGCGCGGCGATATTTTCCATCCGAACCAAAGGCGGCTGTTTTTCATCTAGTCCTTGGGGTTGGAGTCCATAAACAGGTTGTTCATTACCTAGATGTATTGCTAAATTGCGATAACAAAGTAATTCTCCACCAAGAGGGTGTATTACAAAAAAAGGTCGTTTAGAACCTTGGGGTTGAATCGCTACTAAAGATGAATGATGAGATTTTGTTGATAATGTATTTACTAAATCTTGTTTTTGACAGATAATCTGTGCGATCGCAGCTACTGTACTAACAGGAAACAGAGATGCTAACGGCAATTTTTGACCCAATTTATTTTCTATAGCTGCAAACAACCGCACGGCTAAAAGTGAATTTCCCCCTAATTCAAAAAAATTATCGTGTCTACCAATAGGTTTAACACCTAAAAATTCTTCCCATATCTTTGTTAGCTGATATTCTACATCATCAACAGGTGTTTCAAAGGTTGCTGTTATTTCTGGTTTAACTAACTCAGGTGCTGGTAAATTTCGTCTGTCTGTCTTACCATTAGGTGTTAATGGCAAAGCATCCAAAAATACAAAAGCACTAGGTATCATATATTCTGGGAGTTTATCTTGTAAATATTGTCTTAATTCTTTAGTAGTAGGTGTAGGTTTTTGCTGAGGAACAAGATAAGCTACTAACCGTTTCTCTCCGGGAATATCTTCACGTGCTATCACTACAACTTCTTTGAAATTAGCACTATGAAAAAGCACCATCTCAATTTCTGTTACTTCTATTCTGAAACCTCTAATTTTTACTTGAAAGTCTTTTCTGCCAACATGAATTAAACAACCATCTGCCTCAATATATCCCAAGTCACCAGTTCGATAAACTCTTTCAGTCCCACCTTGAAAATTAGAGGTAAATACGGCTTCTGTTAATTCTGGTTTTTGCCAATAACCTAAAGCTAAATATTCACTTTTTATAGCAATTTCGCCAATACAACCCGTTTCAACTTCTGCACCTGTATCATCCAATAACAAAACTTCCATCCCTTCCACACCATAACCAAGGGGGATATTATTAACATGGATTTTTGTATTTTTGTCAACAATAAAATTCCTAAAAGTTCCCGCTTCAGTAGAACCTAAACTCGCATACATTACACAATGATTAGCAAAATATTTTTTGTAATTTTCTACATCTCTAATTAAAGTCGCTTCTCCACCTAACTTAACTAAGCGAATTTTGCGAAATTGTTCTTCACCCGTGAAGGTATCCACAAAATGACGAAACAAAGTAGTAAATGAATGATAAATAGTAATTTCTTCTGTTATTAGGCAAGTAACTAAATTATTTAATCCCTCTTTTTTTACATCATAGGAATAGAGAGAAGCACCATTTAGCAAAGTATAGAAAATACATAATAATCCACCTAATGTACTACATGAATAGAGAAAAATTACCCGGTCTTCAGGACTAATAAGTAATGTATTTGTATCAGTCATACAGTAATGTAAAGAATTTATATGACTTTGTACTACGCCTTTTGGTTTACCAGTTGACCCGCTCGTATAAATTATATAAGCTGGATTTTCAGGTAATATGTGAATGTGGATATTTTCTGTAGAAATATGGTGAGGTATTTCATCAATATTAAATATCTGACAACTATTATTAGCTAATTGACGAGCTAAGGTTAAATTCTGATTATTGGTAATAATCAAAACAGCTTGGGTGTCTTCTAGAATATAAGAAAGTCTATCAACAGGAAATGTAGAATCTAGAGGTACAATGATTTTTCCTGTTTTCAATATACCAAAAATACTACTAATAAAATCTACACCTTTTTCTAACAGCAAAGCAATCACTTCTAATTGCTTTCCTCTTTGAGAGAGAATAGTATTAGCTAATTGGTTGGCTTTGTTATTTAGCTGTTGATATGTAAGCGTTTCTTTACTAGTTTTAAGGGCGATAGCATTAGGATATTTATTAACTTGCTGTTCAAACCGAGTAGAGATAGATTGCTCAATATCTTTACTATCGAAGTGAACAAATCCGGCTGGTGCAGTAATTAATTTATTACCAACAAATTTTTGATTGAAAATATTAGTGGTAACTAGAGAAGACATATTACTCATGATTTCTAAAAAATGATTACAGAGAGATTGTAAAGTCTTTAATTACAGAAATATTTCAGGATTATTAACCCATCAAAAATGACTCTATACTCTTACAGCAGATTGCAGATTAATGAAGTACAACATCAAAATTAAAACCTATATACAAAGCCAGTTTCATTCCTAACTCTTGATTACTGACTCCTGAATTATGCTGTATATAACTCCACTAAAAGAAATGCCCAATGTCATTTTGTATCCCTTCATGATACTCTGTGAACCTTGCACTCAACATGACAAGATAATTTACTCTGAATATAAAGACAGAAGCAACAAATATTCCACATATAATTAATGGAAGTTCATGCAGCTATACCAGTTAAAGATATTTATTTGTATGTCCTCCATAAACATTTTTATATTTATCAAAACCGATGGTATAGTCTGTTATGAGAAATTGCCAAGAGGATCTATTATTTTTTATCAAATCTTTATTTAAAGTTTAAATATAAAATTTGTATATATATTGACAATTGACACTATAATTGTCTTCTCAAAAGAAACGCACCCATTTAAGGTAGATGTTACTATAGCGATCTTATTTGAGTTAAGAACTTATCGGTGAGGGAAGGGAGCAGGGGAGCAGAGGAGCAGAGGAGCAGGGGAGCAGGGGAGCAGGGGGAAAAATTAATTCTTTCTTCTTCCTGAACTCCTGATAGCGTTCACGTAGTGTGCCGAAGGCATAGCGTGGCGTAAGCCATACTCCTGAACTCCTGAACTCCTGACTTCTGAACTCCTTCTTCCTAAAGTTGATTTCTCGCTTTCAGTTGTAAATATCGTTCCACTAATTGGTCAGAAATTTGATTTGCGGGTGCGTCAAGAACTAGGACACCTTTTTGTTTTAATTGGGCAAATGCAACTTGTCTTTGTGCTAATAAATCTAGAGAGACTGCACGGGTATAAGCTGTGGTGACATCTTCAGTAAAAGTGTCTGCTGCTTGGTCAACTTGAGGATCGCGGAGAGTGACACAAAAGGGTAAATAGCGGGGTGCTAGTCTGCAAAGAGCCGCAAGCAGTTCTGATGAGGCTGTGACATCAACTAAGTCAGTAATTACCACTACCAGCGCCCTGCGGGTTTGTTGTTTAACTACATGAGTTACAGCCCCTAAATAATCAGATTCTAATAATACTGGTTCAATGGGAGTGAGACGATCAATTAGTTGATTGAGGTGATGTTGACCGCGTTCTGGGGGAATCCAGGTATGTATTTGGCGGTCAAATACACCCACACCAACGCGATCGCCTCTGTGTAATCCTGCTAATGCTAGGGATAATGTAGTATTTAAACCCCAGTCAAATCTTTGTAAACCTTGGACTCTGGCTGTCATCAAGCGGCCGCGATCTAGTAATATCAATAAGGTTTGTTCTTGTTCTGGCTCCAAAACTCTCACCAGTGGACCAGTGTTACCATAACTACGTCTAGCGGTAGCTTTCCAATCAATAAATCTTAAATCGTCACCGCTGCGATAATTACGCAATTCTGCAAATTCTGTGCCTATGCCCATTTGGCGAATTTTACGGATAGAACCAGATGATTGCAGTGTCAAACGAATCGAGAGCGATCGCAATCCCACTAAATCAGGATATACTTTCACGCTCGTATTTTGGGGAATTTGCCAATCATGCCAAGCTAATCCCCAAAGTCCCAACTGTCGGACTTGAATATTTCCCCAAGCAAACTCTCCCCTTTGAGTTGGGTATACACTATAGGTTAATTCTTGGGTATTATTTGCAGGTAAATTCAAGCTGAGAGTGGATGCAGAAACAGCAAACTCTGTGGGGTAGAAATCACGAATTTGAATAACGGCGTTGCTAGTTCCCGATTCTACCTTCAACATCACTGGATTATCGCGTCCGATAGATAAACGTGAGGGCAATTCTCGGCTGATTTTAACCCGATCTTTTCTGACCCTCAACCCATCAACAAACACTAAAATTAAAACAACAACATCAAATAAAAAAGTTAGGGCAATGACTTGGGAAATACCCAAAATCAGAGATAAAATGGGAAACACTACTATTCCCAAACTTAATAAAAAATAAACTCTATTTGCTGGAAGCATATATTTTGTATAAAATTGGCATTATTCTAGCAATTAGTCAGCACAACCACCATTTCTGAATGAGGTAACAAGGTGGCGGCAACAATTCTTACCGACCTGAACTTAGAATCTGCGATTGCTCGCTATCCTCTGACCATCGCCCCAACCGCCTGTGTGGTAGAAGCAATTACTTTGATGAGTGCTGGTGGTACAACCTGCTCTTTTACTTGTGAGATTGATGCAGAACCAGACCTAATCATAGCTCAAGCTCAAAGCAGTTGCGTGCTAGTTGTAGAAGACAATCGGCTAGTAGGGATTGTGACCGAACGTGATTTGGTGCGATTGAGTTCCAGAGGATGCAACTTGGCAGATTTGACCATTGCGGAAGTTATGGTATCTCCAGTTATTACCCTGGAAATTTCACAATTTACGAACCTTTTTGTACCACTTAATATATTTCAGCACCATCATATTCGCCATTTACCCTTGGTAGATGAACAAGGAAAAGTGGTAGGATTGCTGACCCATGAGAGTTTGCGGCAACTTTTACGCCCCATAGACCTCTTGCATTTGCGCGTAGCGTCGGAGGTAATGACCACTTCTGTGGTTCACACCCAACCCACCGCCATGATTATGGAAATAACTCAATTAATGACGACACATCGAGTTAGTTCCGTAATTATTGTGGACTCTTCCGAATCTGATCTGATTCCCATAGGAATTATTACTGAACGAGATATAGTACAGTTTTTAGCCTTAGAGCTAGATTTTGACACTATACAAGCACAGACTGTCATGAGTACACCTGTGTTTTCTGTGCGGGGAGATATTTCTCTGTGGTCAGTACGGCTGTTGATGCAGGAACGACAAATTAATCGGGTGCTAGTAACAGACGAAGAAAATAGATTATTAGGGATTGTCACCCAGACCAGCCTGTTAAATGTGCTAAATCCGATGGAAATCTACCGCATGGTGGAAACCCTGGAAGAAAAAGTCTCTCGATTGGAATTCGAGAACCTAAAATTACTGCAAGCCCGCAATATTGAACTAGAACAACAAGTAAAAGAGCGTACTTCTGCGTTACAAATCCAGGTTAAACGGGAACGATTGCTAACCAAAATGGCTGCTCAGATTCGGTCTTCCTTGAACTTAGAGGAAATACTTAACACAGCAGTAGCAGAGGTGAGAAGATTCTTAAAGTGCGATCGCATCCTTGTTTATAAATTTGAGCCAGATTGGAATGGTATTGTTGTTGCTGAGTCCGTAGGTGAAGGTTGGACTGAATGTATTACCGATCAAATTAACGACCTATGTTTTAGCCAAAGAGCAAATGAACTTTATGGTCAAGGAAAGACTATAGCCATTAATAACATCCACCAAGCTGGCTATACAGAATGTCATTTGCAACTTTTAGAGCGATATCAGGTAAAAGCTAATTTAGTTGTGCCAATTTTGGTTTCTGGACAACTGTGGGGATTATTAATTGGCCATCACTGTGCCGATTATCGCCACTGGGACACTACAGAATTAACTTTCTTAGATAAGATTGCCATCCAACTAGCGATCGCTATTCAACAAGCCACTGCTCACCAAGAAGCAAAAACCGAACTAGCAGAACGACAAAAAGCAGAAACAGCCCTGCGGAACAGTGAAGAAAAATTTCGACAGTTTGCAGAAAACAGCCACGGAGTGATGTTACTGCGTCAAATTGACTCTGGACAATTAATCTATGTCAACCCTGCTTATGAGAAAATTTGGGGGCAAAGCTGCCAAAGTTTATATCAAGATCCTGATTCCTGGATGACTTTTCTACACCCAGATGATCAAGAACGCATCCATACTGCCCATCAAACTGCCGCAGCCAAGGGATTTTTTAGTGAAGAGTACCGCATTGTTCGCGCCGATGGTTCAATACGATGGATCTGGGGACGATGTTTTCCCATTGAGGATAGCTTTGGGCAAGTTTACCGCATTGCCGCCATGGCCGAAGATATTACCGAACGGAAACTTGCAGAAGCAGCCATACAAGAAAAAGAACAGTTTTTACGCAGCATCTATGAAGGCATAGAACAAGCTGTTTTCACCGTCAATGTGCTAGAAAATGGCGAATTTCAGTTTCTGGCATTTAACCCAGCCTGTGAACGTTTAACAGGGATGTTGACTGAAGAAATGCGAGGGAAACCGCCAGCACCAGCAATGACACAACATTATAGAGATTGTATCCAGGCTGGAGTTCCTATTTGTTATGAAGAATCTATTTCCTTTCAAGGAAAAATGACCTGGTGGATCACCACCTTAACTCCCATCCGAGATACATCATCCCGAATTTATCGCATAGTTGGTACGAGTACCCCTATTACTCAACGCAAGCATACCGAACTGGCACTACAGCAAAGTCAATCTCGATTAGCAGAAGCACAACGAGTAGCCAAAATTGGTAACTGGGAATTTGAGAATCAAACCGGAAAAATTACCTGGTCTGCCGAACTATTTCGCATTTTAAAACGTGATCCATCCTTGGGAGAACCCACATACCTAGAGAACCTGCAACTCTACCATCCTGATGATGCTGAAAAACTCCACCGAGCAGTGGAACAGGCAATTTATCAGGGACAATCTTATCAACTACTGCTGAGAGCATACCAGCCTGATGGGTCTTTTCGGTTTGTAGAGGCGATCGCCAAAGCCGAAATTGGCGAGCAGGGATTGGTCAAACGCTTGTTTGGGACAATACAGGATGTGAATGAGCGTGTTCTGGCAGAACAAACATTAGCGCAGTTAAACCAGGAACTAGAAATCAAAGTTGAACAACGAACAGCCGCACTGCGAGCCAGTGAAGAACGATGGCATTTGGCGCTTAAGGGAGCTAACGATGGTATTTGGGATTTCGATCTCAAAACCAATAAAATCTTCTTCTCGACTCGTTGGAAAACCATGCGCGGTTTTAGTGAAGATCAAATTGGTGATAGTCCCCAGGAATGCTTCTCACGCATTCACCCCGATGATTATGATCGGGTGATGGCAGCTGTTGAAGATCACTTTGCTGGCAAAACTGAGTTTTTTGAGATTGAGTATCGGATGCAATGCAAAGACGGCTCTTATATGTGGGTGCTGGATCGAGCGCAAGCATTACGGGATGAATTTGGTCAAGTCATTCGTATAACTGGCTCAGAAACAGACATTAGCCAGCGTAAACAAGTAGAAGAACAACTCCGCAACCTATCAGAACGATTGGAATTGGCACTTAATGCAGCAAAAATTGGCATCTGGGAATGGGATATTGTTAGCGATCGCCTGATTTGGGATCAACGGATGTATGAACTCTATGGGGTTGAACCTTCCAACTTCACAGGTACTTATCAAGCCTGGGAAGCCAGTTTGCATCCTGATGATTTAGCAACTAACCGTGCTATTGCTGAACAGGCAATGGCCGGAGAAAAAGACTTCAACACTGAATATAGAATAGTTTGGCCTGATGGCACTATCAAGGTGATCAAAGCTTATGCCATTGTCCAGCGTAACCCCCAAGGAGAAGCCCAACGGATGATTGGCGTTAACTTTGACATGAGCAATTTCTACAACGAGCTTCACTTACGCAAACAAGCTGAAGCAGAACTGAGAGAAATGAATACAGCAATGCAAAATGCTGTTGAGGGCATTGCGCGGTTAGATACTCAGGGACGTTATATTTCCATTAATCCTGCCTATGCACATATATGTGGCTATGAACCCGATGAGATGATTGGTATGATGTGGCAGCGCACCGTTCATCCAGAAGACATTGCTAACATGGAAGTAGCTTATGACCAAATGCTAAAAACGGGCAAAGTCGAAGCTGAAGCCAGAGGTATTCGCAAAGATGGGACGGTTTTTTATAAGCAAGTAACCATGGTTTCTGCCTATAACGAGCAGGGGGAATTCATTGGCAATCATTGCTTCATGAAAGATGTAAGTGAGCGCAAACAAGCAGAACTAGCCCTGAAAGACAGTCAACAATTTATTCAACAGATAGCTGACGCATCACCCAATATTCTCTATCTCTGTGATATCCAAGAAGGGCGTAATATCTACGTTAACCGCGAAATTGCCACCATCTTAGGTTACACGGCAGAACAAATTCAGGCAATGGGATCTGACTTATTCCCAACAGTCTTACATCCTGACGACCTAATGCGATTACCAGCCCAATATGAACGGTTACAAGCTGCCCAGGATGGAGAAATTTTAGACTATGAATATCGGATGCAAAACTCTAATGGTTCGTGGCGCTGGCTTTATAGCCGGGATTCTATATTTAAACGAGATGAAAGTGGCAAAGTCAAGCTAATCATTGGCACGGCTCAGGATATTACTGATCGCAAAGAAACTGAACTGGAAAATCAACTGCTCAAAGAACGGATGCAATTTATCCTCTCCTCCAGTCCGGCAATCATCTACACCTGTAAACCTGATGGTGACTTTGAAGCTACTTTTATCAGCGACAATATCCAAAACATTCTGGGTTATACAACAGCAGAATTTCTGGAAAGATCGGACTTTTGGACTAGTCACATTCACCCAGAAGATTTACCAGGAGTTTTTGCCAATTTACCCATTTTGTTGACACAGGGACATCATGTATATGAGTACCGTTTTCAACACAAAAACGGTGATTACCTATGGATGCAAGATGAACAACGCATAGTCAAAGACAGTGAGGGCGTAATCGTTGAAATTGTGGGGTATTTTGCTGATATTAGCGATCGCAAACGCCTAGAACAAGAACAAAACCGATTGATCGCTATCCTAGAAGCCTCAACTGATTATATTGGAATGTCTGACGCGGCAGGAAAAATCCTCTGGAACAACGCCGAGTTTAGACGACTCTTAAATGTAGACAACAACACATCGGTTAACGAAAAAATTCTCAATGATTACCATCCCCAATGGGCAGTAAGATTAGTTGTGGAAGAAGGAATACCAGGAGCGATCGCTAATGGTACATGGGTAGGAGAAACCGCATTACTAAACGCCCAGGGAGAAGAAATTCCTGTATCCCAACTGATCATTGCTCACAAATCTCCCCAGGGAGAAATAGAATTTTTCTCCACCATTTTGCGGGATATACGAGTTCGCAAGGAATACGAACAAAGGTTAGAGCGTTCCAATGCTGAACTCACCCGTGCTACCCGTCTCAAAGATGAATTCCTCGCTAATATGAGTCACGAACTCCGCACTCCCCTGAACGCCATTCTCGGTCTATCAGAAAGCTTACAAGAAGAAGTGTTTGGAGTTCTCAATGAACGTCAGAAGCATTCCCTCTCGACTATTGAACGCAGTGGTAGACACCTATTAGAGTTAATTAATGACATCCTGGATGTCTCGAAGATCGGAGCAGGAAAGCTAGAACTGGAGATGTCATCCGTTTCTGTTAACCACCTGTGTAAATCCAGTCTAGCCTTTGTCAAACAACAGGCAATGCAAAAAAGAATTAACCTGAAAACCGTTTTTCCCGAAGAATTGGAAGAAATAATTGTCGATGAACGACGAATGCGACAAGTATTAATTAACCTACTCAATAATGCCGTCAAATTTACTCCCGCAGGTGGTCAAGTGACACTGGATGTTCACCTAGAATATCTGAAAGTCTGTCAATTAGATCAAGGTTGTCCTCCATCTGAGCCAAATTTTCTCTATTCCCTGTGTTTTTCCATTATTGACACAGGTATTGGCATTGCTCCCACAGATATAGATAAACTCTTCCAACCCTTTATTCAAATTGACAGCAGTCTCAATCGCAAGTATGCAGGTACCGGGTTAGGACTAACCTTAGTTAAACAAATAGTCGAATTACATGGTGCTTCCATTAGTGTCAGCAGCGAAACAGGTACAGGCAGTTGTTTTACTGTGCGTTTACCTTACATCCCTAAACGGTCTGTAAATACTATCCCCCAAACTGTTTCTGTGCTAAATTTACCGCAACTTGTGTCCACCACAGAACAACCACCGCAGATAGATGTCATCAAAAACCAAGCTTCAGACATCGCCGATGAAGAAGTAATCACACAACCAGTCATTTTACTAGCAGAGGATAACCAGGCTAATATTAGTACCCTTTCTGCTTATCTTGAAGCTCGTGGCTATCAGATAATTCTGGCAAAAAACGGACAAGAAGCGATCGCTTTAGCTACTATGCAAACCCCTAATCTCATTCTTATGGATATTCAGATGCCAGAGATGGACGGTTTAGAAGCAATGCGCCAGATTCGTGCTAATCCTCAACTGGTCTCGATTCCGATTATCGCCCTGACAGCATTAGCAATGCCAGGTGATGAAGAAAAATGTCTCGAAGCAGGTGCGAATGAGTATTTAAGCAAACCTGTAACACTCAAACAACTTGTAGAAATGATCCAAAAACTTTTAAGAAAATAAGAACTTCCCAATGTGCCACTTGCATAACTCCTGATGGCGATTAAACCAAAATATAGCTACAGTGGTGAGTTGTTGGATTCTGTAGTGTGAGAAATGCATTTCGATGACAATATCCCTTATTTTCAGGTGATTTATAACTTTCCTCAATGTTAGATTTAGTGTTAGATTTGGGTTGGGAAAGTGAGAAATAAGAATTAATTTTTTCCATAAAAACTTGAGTGTTAAATGGTTTTAGTAAAATATCTTCGTATTTTAGGTAATTCTGCCAATTAGGAATTGTTTCTAAATCGTCTCCAGTCATCAAAATGAAGGGAATATTTGCTGTTTCTAAATTTTGGCGAATTTTTTGCAGAAATGTCCAACAAGTCTCATGGCTATTTAGATTTATACTTGAATAACCACACAAAATTAGCTGAGGCTTTTCTCGTATAGTTAACTCATAAGCTTCTTCAGGTAATGTAGTAGTAACCGCATCAAACCCATATAAATTGAGTATTTCAGCCACAAGATTCAATAGCATTGAATCTCTTTCTACTACTAAAATCTTATTCATCTCGCCACCAGTATTTGTTCTACTAAGTTTGTCTATTCATAGAAGGTAAACAAACTTTGTGAATTTTTTGTGAATTTTAGATAAAGATTGTTTTCATGGTCTGCTATTTTCTCTTCATCCCCCTCAACTCCTGCTTTTACCAGTTCAGGAGCGATCGCATTTGCTTTACTAAGTCCGGGGCTTTGAACGGTTTGGTAATTACTCCAGTCACCCCTAGTTCGCTAAATTGACGTTGTTCAGCGGTCTGAGCTTTGGCAGTCAGTAAAATAACAGGTATAGATTGCAACTCAGAATATGTTTGCATCTGTTGAAATGTAGAAATTCCATCCATTTCTGGCATCATCACATCTAAGAGGATAGCATCGGGAAGTTCTGCCATGGCCATAGTTATTCCTTCCTTTCCAGAAGCTGCAAGCAATACTTCCCAGCCAGCAATGGCTTTGAGAGCAATCAGTACAATTTGCCGGATACCTGGCTCATCATCAATAATTAAAACTCGTTTATTCCCCATTGCTTACCCTTTCTATTGGTAGAGTGACGTAAAAAGTGCTACCTTCTCCTAAAACACTTTCTGCCCAGATACTACCACCATGCTGTTGGACAATATTACGACAAATAGCCAGTCCTAGACCAGTTCCACCTTTAGAGCGCGAATCGGAAGCATCTACTTGATGGAAACGCTCAAAAATACTTTCCAGGCTATGACTAGGAATACCTCTACCCTGATCTTTAACTTTAAAAAGGAGGTAGGGAGTGTGGGGCAGGGGAGCAGGGGAGCAGGGGGGCAGGGGGGCTGAGGAGCAGGGGAGCAGGGGGGCGGGGGAGCAGGGGAGCTGAGGGGCGGGGGAGCAGGGGGGCTGAGGAGAAGAAGAAACTGCTTCTACAGTTAGCCAGACATTTGAGTCGGGATAGGAAAATTTAATGGCGTTGCTAAGGAGGTTGATGAGGACTTGTAATAGACGATCTGGGTCGGCAAGAATTTGCAAAGACAAGGTTGTAGAATTCAAGGTGATACCAGCTTGGTTTGCCATTTCTTGCATTTGGTCAATGGCGGTATTGATCAAATCGGTAGTGTTGCAAAGGCGTTTTTCGAGATTTATTTTGCCAGATTCCAGACGTTCTAGATCCAGAATATCGTTAACCAGCCGGACTAGACGATCTACACCTTCTGTTGCGATTTCAATAGTGGCTTCACCTTCTGGGGAAGATGGATCAATAATTTTTTCATAGAGTAAACTGAGTGCGGCTTGCATGGAAGTGAGAGGAGTTCGCAATTCATGGCTGACGACAGAGACAAATTCAGCTTTCATCCGCTCCAGTTTATAACGCTCGGTGATATCTTCCCCAATGCTAATTGTACCAATGGTGCTTCCCTCTGGATCTCGTAATACGGTGTTACTCCAGGCAATCATCCGTTCTTCACCTGATTTGCTTAAAATTTGATTTTGATAATGAGGATGAAAATTCTTTTCTATTACTTCTTGGAAACAAATTTTTACTAAATTTTGTTGACTTTGGGGCAAAAAATTATTAAACCAGTTTTTACCTAAAACCTCTGATTGGGTGTAGCCAGTAAGTTGCAAAAAGAAAGGATTGGCATAATCTACATTAGCGTTGGTATCTAAACCAATGACTATTAACTGTACATTATCTAGGAGTGATTTCCAGCGGCGATTTGATTCTTGCAGAGTGGCTTCAATTTGCTTTGGCTTGGTAATATCACGAGCGATAGTAGATATATATTGTGTATGGTTGCTACCAAAAGTATGAGCAATCAGCACTTGAGAAATAGGAATTTCCCGCCCTTCATGGTTTAAAAAGGCTGTTTCTCCCATCCAAACACCATGTCGGACTGCGTAAGGAATGGCCTGATTTTGAATGATTTCTAAAGCCCATTGGGGATGCACATCAGCAATACCAAGGTGACTAACTGGTGCATTCTCAGCTAAACCTACGAGACGACGGCCAGCTTTATTAATATATTCTGTTTTTTGGGTATCAAAGGCAACTGTAGCAATAATATCGGAAGTAGCTTCTATAATAGCAATCAGTTTTTCTCGCTCTATTTCTAAGCGTTTTCGCTCAGTGATTTCGATGATAATACTACCTATTGCCACTGGATTTCCTGTTTCTCCAAGAATAGGAAAATAGGAGACTAGCCAATAACCTATTACTTCTGGTTGACTAGGAACAGGACTGCTAATTTCCCAGTTACAAATCGGTTGTTTAGTATCTAGAAGAGTTTGTAATAGAGGTAAAATTTTGGTGGCAATTTCTGGTATCAACTCCATCACAGATTTTCCCAGATGCGTCTCAACAGGATAGCTGTTGATATCTGCCAATTTTTGATTAATTTTTAAGAACCGCAGATTATTATCAATAATAGACAAGCCTACATTTGCTTGACTGGCAGCATTAAAAAATCCATCTAATAATTGTTCCCGATTTCTTAATTCTCGCTCCAACTGTTCTCGCTGCAACAGTTCTCTTTGTAGTTTGTCATTAGCCTGAGCTATTTGTGCTGTGCGTTCTGCAACTCGCAGTTCTAGCTGCATATTCAATTCTTGCAGTTCTATTTCTACTCGTTTGCGTTCAGTAATATCAAGAATAATACTTAGCATTCGCACAGGTTTTCCAGTTTCGTCATACAGGAAATTGGCTTTTTCCATCACCCAATGCAGACTACCATCATTCTTCTTATAAATTCGATATTCTGTCTGATAAGGCGTTTGAGTTTGTAATGCTTTGTACAACTTTTGTTCGACTTGCTCCAAATCATCAGGATGAATTTGCTCCCGCCAAATTACATGATTAGGTAGAACCTTTCCTAACTCTAGTCCCCAAATGCGACATAGATTGTCGTTCCAGAGGCATTCATGAGTTTGCAAATTCCAATCCCTAGAACCAATACCTGTCAAATCAAGGGTGAGCCGTAAGCGTTCTTCACTAGCTTTCAAGCTTTGTTCTAGTTGTTTACGTTCAGTAATATCTTCAGAGAAAATAATAATTCCGCAAATTTCATTTTTGCTATTATACCAGGGGCGAACTTCCCAGCGTAACCATTGATTTAACCCATCCGCTCTGACAAATAAATCTTCTTCACATTTCTCGACTGCACCCCCAAGACAACGTTGATGAATTTGCCTCCATCTTTCTGGAATTTCAGAAAATATCTCGTAATGGGATTTACCAATGATGGCTGCAATAGACTCAAGTTGGTAATCATCAATCCATCTCTGACTGGCAATTACATAGCACATATTCCGGTCAAACATGGCAATACCAGCAGGTGCATATTTGGCAAACAATTCTAGTTGTTGTTCCCGTTCCCGTAGGACTGTTTCTGCTAATTTCTGCTGACGAATATCACGCATGATGGTAGAAGTGAATAATAATTCACCATCCGCAGATTTGTGAGCAACAATCAGTTGAGACACAGGAATTTCTGAGCCATCTTGATGAAAAATTGCTGTTTCTCCCAACCAACTACCAATTTCAATAGCTGTGGGTATGCCTTGATGATAAATAATATCTAAAGCCCATTGAGGATGACTTTTAAACACTGTGAAATCATTAATATCAGCAATCCCCATCATCTTCTTGGCAGCGGGATTGAGCCAAATCACTTTTCCTTCGGGTGTGGCCATGCCTACAAAGTCAGGAGTAGCTTCTAATATAGAGGTTAATCTTTGTCGTCGTGCTAGTTCTGTTTGCAGCTTTTCTATTAATAATGCTTGTTGAATGGCAATACCCACCTGAATTGCCAATTGATTCATAAATTCTACATCGGCGCTTTTCCATTGCCGGGGTGCTGTACACTCATGGGCAATAAGTAATCCCCAGAGGTTTTCCCCTTGGATAATGGGAACGATCAAATTTGCCTGAATCATCAAAGATGCTAAAAATTCTCGATGGCATTCTGTTAAGCTGGGATCTGTATTTACATCATTAATGGTTCTAGTTCTTCCTTGTCGATAAGGTTCTATCCACATTTCGGGAAAGCATTCTTCTTTAATTACCCAGTTGAGAATGGAAAATGCTGGATCAGTAACAGATTCTTTAACAACTAAGCCAGTACCATCGGCTTGAAATTGGTAGATAATTATGCGTTCGCTCTCCAGAATACTTCTAATTTCTGTAACAGTAGTATTAAGAATATCCTCTAAGTTGAGATAATTACGGATAGAAAGTGCTGTTTTGGTAATTAGTTGTTGTCGCTGTTGTTGCCATTCCTGTTGTTGAATCTGTTGAGTTTGGTGTAAAACATTGGTTATAGCTTGATGTAAGCTGGTAGCATTAATGCGGTTTTTGTCTAAATAATCTTGTGCGCCACTTTTGAATAAATCAACAGCTATCTCTGTATTACCTTGTCCCGTAATCATAATGGCGGGAATTCTATCTTTACCTGTCTGTTGCTTGAATTCCTGCAAAAACTCTAACCCATCCATATCGGGTAAAAAGTAGTCAATCAGCATTACATCTGGTAGCTGCTGCTGACACCACAGTAAGGCATCCTCAGCATGATCAAATTCGACAATCTGATAAAGATGTGGGTAATTGTGGGTAAGATATCGGTGGTAAGTGATGCGATCGCTCTCAGAATCATCCACCAGTAAAATCGTATATTGCCTGGATTCACTCACCTCCAGAGTCTCAAGGGTTTTTCTACTCAGTTTCTCTCCCTTCAAGACAGCTAATTCTGTTCTTAATACTTCCAATTCAGCAATTAATTGTGCTTTGGTTTTATAGCAATCTTCCATGCTACCTCCCATAGGGAATAATGATGAAAGCAGTGGTGCAGAGGAAAAAGAAATTCAATATTTCATTCATCAATGACAGGAATTCAAGCCTTGATGATTTTGAACTGCTTTTTTTCCATCTCCTTTGCTCCTCTGACTATTCTGGTAAAACTGAAAATTCAAACCAATATCGAATTAAAATATTGATGGTTTCTGTTAAAGCTGATATACCCATAGGTTTTAATATATAATTATTCACACCTTGCTGATAACAAAACTGTACATCTTTTTGATTAAACGATGTGGTGAACACAACAATAGGAATTAATTTTAATTCTTCATTTTTTTTTACTGTTTCCAATACCTCTCTACCATCAGTTCCAGGTAAGTTTAAATCTAACAGAATTAAATTAGGACGGGGGGCTATTCCTGGTTTAATATAGTCGCATTCTTGAAACAAAAAATCTAATGCTGTATCACCATCACAACAGCGATAAACAGGGAAAGAAAAATTCAAAGCTTTCAGAACCCGTTTCAAAGATTCAAAATCTTCATCGCTATCTTCTATTACCAATAGGCTTCTAGATTTACCCTCAATTTTCATTTTCTTTAACTAGAGTAAAATAAAATATTGTTCCTTGTTTTAATTTGGATTCTACCCAGATTTGTCCTCCATGTCGTTCAACAATTTTCTTGACTATGGTTAATCCTGCACCTGTTCCTCCTCCATACTGATTTTGTCCATGCAAGCGTTTAAAAATACGAAATATAGTATCTAAATGCTTTTCTCTGATGCCGATGCCATTATCTTTAACATAAAAAATTGGGATATTTTGCTGAAAACAAGGATGTTCTATTAATGACCATTCTGGTTTACCTATTGTCCACCCAATTTCTATTTGTTTTTCAGGCTGTTCATTATACTTAATAGAATTACTCATTAAGTTAGTATAAATTTCTTCTACTAAGATGCGGTCAGCTTCGATAACAGGAAAATTTTGAGCAATTGTTATATTAATTTTAGAGTCAGTTTGACTAATTCTGAGAATATTAAAAACATTTTCCACTAAAACATTTAAGTTAATATTGATTCGTTTTAATTCCGCACGAGATAATCGGGAAAAATGCAGTAAGGCATTAATCAGATTCTCCATACGCTTTGTTAATAGCATTAAAGTATCTAATTTATTTACACCATCTTCATCTAGTTGATGTCCATAATCTTCCAGCAAAAAATTTGCATAATTGTGAATACCTCTTAACGGTTCTTTCAAATCATGGGAAGCGATATAAGCAAAAGCATCCAATTCATTATTACTGTCTTGTAATTGTTCATTAATTAATGCTAATTCATCTGCTTTTTTGAGGATAATTCCTATAATTACACTGCGTAATTCGATCACTGCTTCAATTTCATATTTTTGCCAAGGTAAGCTTTTAAATTTGACAATTTCTTGCCATTTTTCAAAGGATTTTCGTGGTGAAAGTATAATATTACCATCTGCATCAATATTTTGTTCTTTATTCGGTTCACCTCCCCAATTCACAGTTTGAATTACTTCAGGACGAAACCAGATAATCAAGTTTCGTTGTAGCTTGGTAATAGAAACCACAATTACACCGGCGGCTAAATCTTTAAAGTGTTCTGCTGGCGGATAAACTTTGGGTAAAGTATCTGTATAATAAAGATTATTTTGCAGGTGGGGTAGTACCCAATCTATTAAGTGATTAATTTGATTTTCTGAGGGTGTTTCTCCCAATAAAACCATCTCATGAGAAATAATGGCTACTCCACTGGCTTTAACTAAAGATAGTAAACTTTTTTGATTTTTTGTTAACACTTCAACAAAATCTTCTGATTCGGAAATCTTTTCCACAAAATCAGATAGCAGAGTTTTTAATTGAATTTTCTCAGTTAAATTATCCTGTTCTTCTTTATTGCTCAATTCAATAGACATTAATTGGCCAATCAATTCACACAAAGTTCGGAGATGATAAGAAAGATATTTAGTTGTTCTGTGATGACAAGAAATTAAACCCCAAAGACGATTATTTTTTAATAGAGAAATTGACATGGATGCACCTACTTGCATATTTTGTAAATATTCAATATGCAGAGGTGATACACTTCTTAAAACAGAAAGACTTAAGTCGGGTGAAGATTGAGTGAGTGGAGAAAGATTAGGAATTAAAGCCGCAGGTTGATAATTAACATTAGGAATTAAACGTAATTTATTTAAATGATATAGTTGTTTTGCTTGTTTGGGAATATCGCTATCAGGATAATGTAAACCCAAATAGGAAGTTAAATCAGTATGCTTAGTTTCCGCAATAACTTCTCCTGAACCATCGTCATCAAACCGATATACCATCACCCGATCAAATCCGGTAATTTCTCTAATTTCTTCAGTAATTAATTGACTCAAAGTGCTGAGATCAGCTACATTTTGAATTTTTGTGAGCAGGTGACGAGTTAATTGAGAAAATTGAAAAAAATCATAAGATTCATCTTCATTACAGGTTTCAAGTTCCAGAATTAACAAATTATCAGGTGAGCGATGAACTATTCCATAAAATGGGATTGTTTCTTGTTGGGAATTTAATATTTTTAAATTGAGGGGATTTATGGTTTCAAAATCTCGTTCTAAACATTGAGCGATCGCATTGATATCTTCTGCATTTATAAGCCGATTTAAACTTTGATTTAATAACTCATCGGGTGAATAGCCTAGAAAAAATTCCGTATTATCACTGATTTGAGTAATCTGCAAGTTCTCTTCATTACAAATTAAAAGAATGCCATGGGGTTGAATTGCGTTAGGAATATGAATGGGTTCGCGATCGCAATTGGTGAGGTTAATCGGTTGATCAACAATGTAATCTATAGAAATCATGTCATCGCCCCTGCTTCTAACTGTTTAAGATTGCCAAACGAATACGATTCCGCCCCAGTGCTTTGGCTTGGTAAAGTGCGGTATCTGCTTTTTGGTAAAGCGTTTGTAAGTCTTTGCCGTCATCGGGAGTTTGAGCAATTCCCCCACTAAATGTTACCTGAAATCTAGTCCCATCCTTCTTATCTCCTCCCTTCTGTTGCACAGTGAATGAATGCTGGCTAAATTGCTGAAGCACTTGTGCTAATCGTCGCATTCCCTCTTCTTTACTTGTGCCGTACATTCCTACTACAAATTCTTCACCACCCCAACGGCCAATGACATCTTCCTGTCTGAAGGATTGATTCAGGAGTTTACCAAAATAGTTGAGGACGCGATCGCCCATTTCATGCCCATATTGATCATTGACTGACTTGAAGTGGTCTAAATCTAGCACTGCTAAACTAAAAGTTTGTTGTTGTCGTTGTGCCAATTGTAACAATCTGGTCAAATCTTGCAGAGCTTTCCGGCGCAGACTTACTCCTGTGAGCGCATCTATTTCTGTCAGTCTCCACAGTTTGCGTTGTTCTAATCGGGTTTTTACACGGGTTAGTAATTCCGTTGGTACAATTGGTTTGGTCAAAAAATCATCTGCTCCCACACTAAAACTGTGTTGAATAGTTTCTATATCAATATGGGCAGATAAAAACAAGACAGGTAAGCGATTCCAGCGGGCATCACTGCGGACTACCTGACACAAATCAAACCCACTCCAACAGCTAACTTTTCCTTTCTCACTGTTTTGATGGGAAACTACACTAAATTCAATATCCAAAATCAACAAATCAGGGACTGTTTGCTCTAGTGTTTCCCAGAATTTCTGCGGCTGATCCAATAAAGTCAGCTGATAACCAGATGGTTCTAATAGGATACGTAGAAAATTAAGAACAACTGGATCATCATCAACAATCAACAACCGGGCTGTGGACTGATTTATTTGTTCTATTACTTGGGTTATGGTCGCCAATACTTCAGATGGAACTATAGGTTTTTGTAAAAAGCATTTAATTCCTAAACGCGCTGCTTCTACCCGTTGAGTAAAGGAATCTTCAGCAGTCAACATCAAAACCGGAATTTTTGGGTACTGGTTACGCACCATTGCCAAAAAATTTAATCCATTTTCTGTGAATTCAGGAAAATTTAAATCCAACAACATCACATCATAGGAGTAAAGATCCAAGAGTTCCTGTGCTTTTTGGAAATTAACCGCAATCTCGGCTTGAAATCCCCAATTTGTTGCTTCTGTTGCTATCTGCTTGGATAGGAGCAAGTCATCATCTACAATCAGTAGAGATGCTGAGAGAATAGCAGGGTCTGAAGGTAAAAATTCTCCTTGATTGTCAATTTCACCGCTGTATTGGGAAATTTCCTGCTGTAACTGCATCACAAGTTGCCCCAGTTGTACAATTTCTGTTGAGTCTAATGCTGTCCCCCGTTTAAAAAGTTGCTGAATTTCACGGGAAATGTGGGAAGCAGTATCCAAGCCAAAGCAGCCTAAAGAACCAATTAGAGTATGTGCTTCTTTTTCCGCTTCTTGTTGCTGTGTGGGCGTGAGAGTACCATTTTGTAAGGCAATAATAGCTTGTTGTATGATAAAAAGGCGATCGCAATAAGATTGGCGATATGTTTCCCAAACAACTTTGAGTTCCGACTCAACACCAACAGCCACAACAGGTGCAGACGTTATATTTTCCTCACCATCCTTACTTATAACTTTCTGCGGTTTCAGCCGATATCCTTGTTTATAAATCGTCTCCAATATATCTACAACACCAGCTTGTTTAAGCTTCTGCCGTAAACCCTTGATATGTGCGCGTACTGCTCCCTCACTGGGAAATTCCTCCGCTGTCCACAGCCTATCTAACAACCGACTAGGGCTAAAAATTTGCTCAGGATATCGCAGAAACAGTTCCAGTATTTCATATTCTTTTGCAGCCAAATAAATCTGCTTTCCTTGGTGAGTGACTTCACAATTGTTCGGGTTTAAGCTCAAATCACCCCAAGTTAGCAAAGGAAATAAAGTTTTTTGGTTTCTTCTTAATAATGCTCGAATTCGAGCTAATAACTCATCTATATCAAAAGGTTTCACAAGGTAATCATCAGCACCAGCATCCAAAGCAATGACTTTATTTGTCACCGCATCTAACGCTGTCAGTAATATCACTGGCGTTTCCCGATTAGGATTCAGGGTAGAAGACTGATTAGCCCGGAGTTTTTGACAGAAGCTAACACCATCTAATCTCGGTAAAACTACATCTAGAAGGATCAAATCATAAGTATAAACTTCCGTCAAATCCCATCCTACTTGTCCATCCTCTGCTAAGTCAACGTGATAACGTTGTTGCGCCAATATTACCTGTAGCAACTGAGCTATATTTCTATCATCTTCGACACACAGAATTTTCACATGGGCTGAATCCGGGGCGGCTTGAATTCACCGGTATTAAACTAATGATACATTTTTATGTAACAATATAGTCAGGATTAGCATTCTCTAGCCAATCAAGATACCAGTTTTCATGAATAGAAAGCCAGCGGGAATTAGTTGCTAGTCCACGATACCAGTCAAAAGCAACTAAACTGAAAACAGCAGATGATAAATTTTCGCGCTGTGAGAAATCATACTCAATCCACACTACAAAATTCGGATTCAGCCTAAATTCTTTTACCACTAAAGTAGCTAAACTCTGAACCTCTGGAATTGTCAAGGAACCTGTTTTTGCTCTCATCTTGGAAAAGATCACTATTTGTATTTGTGGGTAAGGTAAGTATATACGCAGTTGATACTGGTGTTTTTCTGCACCAAATATTTCCTGGATTACACTGTTAGGAGAAATTTGATGAATACATTTCATGGTTTTTGACTTTGTGATGTATCTTCTTTAATGGCACAGTTAAACTAAAACTAAAGGAGGTTTTGGTAATTGCGTAACCAGCGTATTCAGACTTTTTTGCTCTAGTAATGGCATTTCTTGCCAGCAACTGCGACAGAACCAATAAATATGATGTTGGCGAAAGTTGCGAGTCATGGTGTTGGAGCAGCAAGGGCAGGTATTCATAATATTTTAAAAAGTTGTTACAAAATTTGTTTTAGTTATAAATCGAGAGAAAATGGAAGTAATCTCATTAACTTTGAAGCTAGAGCAAATTTGTGAAATATTTGTGAATAGTGATCAAATATTACAAAAATATAACAATTAAATACATTTCGTAAATACATTTAGCTTTTTGTGTATTTAAGTTACAAAAATATCAAATACTCAAAAGATAAATCCCCCACTTCTGACATCAATTTATAATTTGTGGACACAATAAATAAAAGAAGTAGAGGATCTTATCGCCTTACCTAAATTCTTACCTAATCACAATAAGTTTACACCTTCTCTGAGGTGAGGATTTAGCAAAGTCCGCCAAGCTTTAAGTTTTTTATGATAATCTATACGGCAAGTTGTTTGTCTTTGAGGGGGGATACCTATTTTATTCACTAAAACATCATATTCTTGAGGATTTTTGCCATAAACCAAACAAATAATATTATAAAATCTTTGGTAATTCAAAGAATGTTCATCCCAGAAAGATAAATCCTTACTTACACTTTCTATTTCCCTATTTCCAGACAATCCAAACTGGACAGCAGATGCTAAAGCTGCAAACTCTTGTCCTAATTCTGATAATAAAATAGTAGAAAATTCATCAACTGTATCTTCTTCTTTACCAGTTACAGGTAAATCTAATTCTTCTATCAGTGTATGTCCTAATTCATGGAAAAAAGTAAAAACAGTTGTACCAGCTACCCGACGATTAACTTTATTTATGACTTCAGGTTGATTGATATTCAGTTGCCTTGATTTGTAGTCATTCAAAAATACATCTGTGAATCTATCTATTAATTCATAACAAATAGTAATACTATGTTCAGAAGATTTATAGTAAGCATTAACAGCACCACAATCACCTAAAATAATTGTGATATCATTGGGCATAATTAAAACTTTATTTAGCTTATTTGCTAATTTTTCAAATGACTGATATTTTTGAAATCTATCTTGTCTAATAATAGAATTTTTTCGTTGTAAGGCAGCATAAATTACTTTAAATTTTCCGCTCACAAACGTGCTTTTATTGATAATTGTGGTGCTACTTTTGCTAAATAAGTTAGAATCATTTTGCTGAAAAATAGGATTGATATAAATAATCACTAACACCAGAGTTAGAATGCTGGATAAGAGTAAAATTTTTAGTAGAACCAAGATTTTCGACATCTGACGCACCCTAAAAAAGAAATTGAGTGTGACACTTACTTAAGTCCTAAACGATATTAAAAGCTTGGTTAATTGGGCAAAAATTATTTATTTCACGACAAAATTAACCAGATTAACTGAGTTTCTGAATCTGATCTTCAAGGTTTTACCTATTGGGAATTCTTACGGATTTTTTATTCTGTCATCTACTCTTTTGCTGCTAGAAAAATACAGATTAAATAAACCGCGTTCACGAAGTGTCCCGCAGGGATAGACGCAAAGGACGCGAAGAGAAGAAAGAAGAAGAAGATAGTCATCTGATGCTGGGAAGGGAGTATCACAGCTTTATATCTATCTCCAGGAGGATGATAATAAACTAAACTCTAGCAATATTTTTGTCAACTTTAAGAAAATAAAAATACTGAGTTGGGATTATCGAGGAACTGGAACTTGGCTAATTATTGCTGCAATTACTGCATCAAGTTGTAAACCATCTAACATTGCTTCTGGTTTCAACAGCAGACGATGACGCAAAAGTGGTGAAGCTACTGCTTTGACATCATCTGGTGTTACAAAATCTCTCCCAGCTAACCAAGCTGATGCTTGAGAAGTCTGTAACCAAGCACCAGCAGCACGAGGAGACGCACCCAATGCTAAATCAGGATATTGACGAGATTTTCTGACTAATTCCAACAGATAATCAACTATTGCTTCGGAAATCTTGACTTGTTTAACTGCTTGTCTGGCCTGTAAAATATCGGCAACTGTAGTTACTGATGTTAGTTGTGCAATATCTAACCGTCTAGCGGCAAAACCTGCTTGACGATTCAGCAACATTTGCTTTTCTGCTGCTTGATCTGGATAATCTACAACTAATTTAAATAAAAACCGATCTAATTGCGCTTCTGGTAAGGGATAAGTACCTTCAAATTCCAGGGGGTTTTGTGTGGCAATCACCCAAAATAAATCTGGTAATGGTAAGCTTTCACCATCTAGGGTGACTTGCATTTCTTCCATTGCTTCCAGTAGTGCGGCTTGGGTTTTGGGGGGAGTACGGTTAATTTCATCAGCCAGCAGCATTTCTGTAAATACTGGCCCTTTTTTAAGGATGAAGTCGCGGCTATTTAGGTCAAAAATATTTGTGCCTGTAATGTCTGATGGTAAGACATCTGGTGTTAGTTGAATGCGACGAAAATCCGCTTGAATTAACTGTGCTAATACTTTAACTAGGAGTGTTTTACCAGTTCCTGGTACTCCTTCCAAAATTATGTGTCCACCTGCTAACAATGCTATTAGTAATTGTTTGATGAGGTTGGATTGTCCTACAACTATTTGATTGAGTTGTTGTCCAAGACGAATTAATACTGGATGTGTTGCACTCATATAGCAGTCCTATTTGATTTGTAAAATTATGGGTGTAGGTAATAGAGTTTTGTTACATAGTCATTGAGAATTTAATTGATGGGAATTTCGGGATGGAAATTTCCGAGTTTTGGGAAAAATGGGAGAAATTGGTGCTGACAATTTCCACAAATGTTTTTTAATGCTTAATGCTTAGTGTTTAATTTTTAATTCTTCTGAGTATACGCCATTTACGCAACCAGCTTAACAGGTCTTTTTCACTGATACGGTGTTTTTTTTCTTGTAGTTTTAATACTGCATCCAAATCGGCTGCACTTATACCTGTTTTTTCTGACCACACTTGTAGTAAAACCTGATGTTCGACTGGTATTTGACCTAATCCTAATGCTTGTTGCAGTTGCAGTTGTTCTTGTTTACCTACCATTTCCAGCACAAAGTCGGTTGAGTTGGCTTTTTGTAATACTCCTGCTAATGCTTGGATATAAGCTTGGCTGTTGTCTATAACTGGTGTCTCTAAAGTTACTGGTTGACCAAAGCGACGATTTTGAGCCACAATCATTACTAGTAACAGTACACTTGACTGTATCAGTGCTGGTAATAAAGGAGTTTTGGCTAGGTAGCTTAATAAGTCACTTTCGCCTTCTTTTTGTCTAACATCAGAGTCTTTATATCCGTGAATATATTCATCTATGTAAATTTTTTGTCTACTTTTAGTGACTAAATCAGCTAAATATTGAAAATTTGCTTCATCTTGATAGGCATTAGCGGCTAAATAAGGTGTAGTTGCAAAAATTACTTTACCTTTGCCATAATTATTTTCCCAAACGACAGCACCAAAGCGATCGCCTAAAACAACTTCTTCCGGTTTAGATTTCCGATATCTTCGGCTAGTATCAATCTTGACATCACCAACGGGTGATTTCTGGTTGGTGCTAAATTCTGCTGCTGTTGTGGGCTGTTGTACTCCCAAAATCACTAAGGTGTTGCCCTTTTCTACCCACTCCCGTTCTTGTGGAGATAATCCTGCAATTTGCGGTTGACTACTGACCTGAATTAACGTTGTCAGTTGTTTTTCTGCGGCAATATCATCAAAAGGCTTTTGCCAACGTTGGATATCTTTTCCCTGATCTTGCATAAAAGCATACCAAGCACCATAACCTTCAGGTGCGCGATTATAACTAGAACCATTTTTAATTTTGCTGCTGGGAGCAAGTATTAAACTCAGTAAAATCATCACTGCGAGAGCGATCGCACCTAGCCAAATTACACGATTCCGTTGTTTCATCTGAGGGTGTTGGGTTGGGGGATGGGGGCAGGGGAGCAGAGGAGCAGGGGAGCAGGGGAGATGGGGGAGATGAGGGAGATGAGGGAGATGAGGGAAATATTTTCTTCTTATCCTCCTGATAGCGAAGCGTGGCGTAAGCCATACTCCTGCCTTCTGCCTCCTGCCTCCTGCCTTTAGCATTACGAATTAAAGAGTTCTTGATAGGCTTGTCGGCATTGTTGATAATTTTCTGCTAGAATTTCCGCATTACTAAAACATAATTGCTCATGAGTAGTAATTAAAGTTTCATAAGGTTGAATGGGATTTACCGCAGAAGTTAGTAATTGCAGATATTCTCTATCAGTGCGGCTAGGTTTTTGCAGTGCGATCGCTTTTTCATGTAATTGCTGTAAAGTAGCTAAATATAAAAAACGACAAGCTTCACGATAGTCACACTGTTGATATAATTCCTGTGCTTTTGTTAGCATCAATTGGATGGATAATTCACGGGTTTGAATTTGAGAATCCGTGATAGTTGAACCACCAATTTTTCTAATCCAAGCATAGATATAAGGATTAAATTCTAGCCATAATCGCCAACCTAACCAAACTATAAATAAACAGAATATTATCCAAGAGAAGATTTTTATTAACTCAACTACCCAAGGACTAATTGACCATCCAGGAGGTAACTGTGGCAGAGTTTGTTGAAAGCGAGACAACTGGTAGTCTAGCCATTCTCCTACTTGTTGCTGCCACAAATAAATCTGCCAACCCGAATTTGTTTTTTCAAAAGCATCTGTAGACATAATTCGTAATTCGTAATTTGTAATAGTTACGCCGGCTTCAGCTAGGGTAATTAATGAGTTCCTGTGTCACCTCCCATGAATAACTAATGATGCCCAATGCCCATTCAATTAATGCCTATAACTCGCGTGACGATGTAGGAGTTATACGGCACGCTAGGCGTTAACGTAGTGTGTCGTAGACATAGTTTCCCTGAAAGAGGCACAGACATCAACAGTTAGGTTTTTCAGGCTAACGGCAAAAATACTTATTTGATAATTAACCAACTTCTCAAATATTCTGACTCCTGACTGCTGACTCCTGAATTCTTACCTTTTGTATCATTATCCAGCCAATAATTACAAGTAATGTACCTAGAGCCAAAAATCCTAAATCCCAAGCTAACTGATTTGTCCCTGGTTTGACATGATGAATACCGAGAATTTGATGATCTATCAATCCTTCCACTACATTAAATAACCCGCTACCCATAAGTATTGACCCGACAAAGATTTGTAACGACCAAGCACCATCGTGCTGCTTGCCAGCTTCCCACAGTAAAATAACTCCTATAACAGTAAAAATCCAGTCTAAAGCATGAAATAAACCATCCCAGACCATGTTTAACTCTATATTTGAGATAGTTGTTGGTGGTTGGATATTACTGATCATGTGATGCCATTGCAGAATTTGATGCAACAAAATGCCATCAATAAACCCTCCCAAACCCAGACCCAGGAAAATTCCCGCAGCAATTAGCAGTGTACTTCTTTTACGTTCCTCATTCTTCACTTTCATATCAACCTCAGAAATAGAGTTGGCTACCAAAATAGAATTGTTTTCCGAGTGATATCTTCTGTCTTGAGGTTAGTAGCAGTGTGCATCAGTCCAAGAGACAGATAAAATTTCATATACAAGCAAAATTAATTGCAAATAGTTATTGAAAACAAAAATCTCTGTACTCCTTACCTGTTCTCTGTTAAGAGTTAAGAGTTAAGAGTTCTGTCTCCTCAATATGAAATTTATTTTGCACGACTACTTATAAAAGAGCAATTTTCAAATGACCATTTACTTTTACAAAGTTTGGCAGCCCTATGGCTGTTTTTCTAACTTTTCTCCCCATCCAATCGAAATCCAGGGTACTTACTGGCCAACTGTTGAGCATTATTATCAAGCACAAAAGTTTGTTGGTAGTGAAGAAGCAATTATTATACCCTCAATTCATGCTGCTGCTACCCCTGAAGAAGCCGCCGCTTTGGGACGTTGTGGTACGAGAAAACTACGTTATGACTGGGAGATGGTCAAAACTGATGTGATGCGTGCAGCTGTACTAAAAAAATTTATTACGCATACGGATATTCAAGAGATTCTTTTAGTAACTGGTGATGAAGTTCTGGTGGAAAACTCACCTACAGATTATTTTTGGGGCTGTGGTGCCGATAAGACTGGTCAAAATCACCTGGGTAAAATCCTGATGAGTGTAAGAGAAGAAATCCGTCAGTTAGTCAGAGGCTAAAAACCCTGAAACCTATAAGGTAGGCATTTGCGTGTACACCGTAGGTAGAGAGACGGGGTATGACGGCGATTTCTGAATAAAACTTGATGAAAGAGGATTATTTTGTTGAATATGATGCTAAAAACTCTCCAAGGAGCAAGTATTCATACTGAAAAACAAGTATTTATACTGAAAAAAAGGAAGATATGCGGATACATAATTTGCTATACTGTTATAATAAGATGAAATTTCATCAATAAAAGATAATAAATCTATACAATACTTTTCATATCAAATGTATACACCTAAATATCTAAAAGGCTTATATAGTTAAGGTTATAGGATTTAATTTTGTACCAAATGACAAAGTGCGGTAAATAAAAGATAATAAATCTATACAACACTTTTCATATCAAATGTACATACCTAAGTATCTAAAATACTTATATAGTCAAAGGTTATAGGGTTTAATTTTGTACCAAATGACAAAGTGCTGTAAATAAAAGATTTAAGTGATAACTTCACGCCAGGGAAATGGGTTAAAAACAGTTTATAGATAAGGTGAAGATTTGTAATGACTTTTACAGATAAGCCAAACCGATTGCAGCAAATAGATCAAGAAACTTTACTGCACCGGATGATCAAACAGATTCGGCGATCGCTTGAACTTCAAGAAATATTAACAAATACTGTTACAGAAGTGCGATCATTCTTGGGAACAGATCGAGTCAAGATATATCGATTTGCATCGGATGGTAGCGGTGAAGTCATTGCGGAATCTATTCATCAACAAAATTTACCATCATTACTGGGGCTTCATTTTCCAGCTAATGACATTCCCGCATCTGCAAAAGAGATGTTTTTGTTAACAAGACAACGCTCCATAGTAGATGTAACTAAGGGAATAATAGGACTATCACCCCTGAAGTCGGCAAAAAATGGCAAATCTTTACTGACAGAGAATATTCACTATCGGCAATTAGACCCCTGCCATATTCAATACTTAAAGGCTATGGGTGTTGAATCTTCCCTAGTAGTGCCAATTCTAGAATATGATCCCAAAGGAGAATCAAAACAGCCAAAACTGTGGGGATTACTAGTATCTCATCATAGTCAGGAACGAACAATCCTGAAAAAAGAACTCAAGGTAGTACAGCAAATAGCAGATCAAGTAGCGATCGCCATTTCTCAAAGTAACCTACTCAGTGAAGCCAGGGAAAAACAACAGCGAGAAGCCATCATTAACCAAGTCGCAACCCTCCTCCATCAACTACCAACCATCCAACTACAAAAAGCACTAGAAATAACGATTACATCCTTTAAAGGCATAGGTGGCAGGATTTACATTGAACAGAATGAAGAACTATACACCTTTGGAGAACAACCACAACTAGCTAATGAACTGGAAAACAATGTATTGGAAAAACATCCCGTTTGGCAAAACTGGATTTCGGAATACCAACCCGATCAAATCTTAGCCATTCCTGACCTTTATAAACAAGCAAAATTAAGAGTTTTAGCCATAGCCTTTCGGTCTACTCAGATTCGGGGAATGATGGTAATTCCCCTGCACTACCGCGAAAAATTCATCGGTGTATTAACTATTTTTCGAGCAGAATTGAATATTGAAATCCTCTGGGCAGGTAGAACAGACTCTAATAGGCATCAAGAATTACCACGCCTTTCTTTTGAAGTTTGGAGAGAAGAAAGAAAAGGACTAGCACCTGCATGGAACCATGAAGAAATATTACTAGCGCAAGCTTTGTCCCATAACTTCTCAATGGCAATTCAGCAGCAGCAAACAAATCAGGAATTACAAACACTCAATGCCAACTTAGAAGTTAGAGTCCAGGAACAAACCGCAGAAATAGAAAAAACATTATTGTTGACAAAAGCACTCAAACAAATCACAGATCAGATTCGCAGCACATTGGACTTGAATACAACCCTACAAACCATTGTGAGGGAAGTCCGTTCTCTGCTTAATTCTGACCGAGTGCTGATTTATAAATTAATGAGTGAATATGATGGCGAAGTAATTGTAGAAGAAAGTAATGGTAGTTGGCCGTCAGTTTTGGGGCTGAAGTTATCATCAGCTTGTTTTCCTCAAGAGTATGTCCAACTTTACTTAGAAGGCAGGGTCAGAGCAATTAATAACGTATCCATAGATACATTGACTCCTTGCCATTTAGACCTGTTGGTAAATATGCAAGTCCAAGCCAATTTGATTGTACCCATTAGAATGGGAAACCAACTGTGGGGTTTACTAGTTGCCCACCAGTGTGAATTTGCTAGAACTTGGCAAGATGCAGAAATTAATTTATTGCAACAATTAGCAGACCAAGCAGCGATCGCCATTCAACAAGCCCAGCTTTACGAACAAAGTTGTGCAGCAGAAGCCTCAGCCACAGCAAAAGCAGCACAATTAGAGCATACTCTCCATCAACTCCAAGAAACCCAAGCCAAATTAATTCAAACGGAAAAAATGTCCGGTTTAGGACAACTAGTAGCGGGTATAGCGCACGAAATCAACAACCCCGTCAACTTTATATATGGCAACCTCTGTCATGCCAGCAACTACACAGAAGACCTACTCAACCTTTTACAACTCTACCAGTCCAAATATCCCAACCCTGACAGTGAAATTCTTGCCACTATGGAGTCCATAGACTTTAATTTTTTGGTACAAGACCTGCCGAAAATCATGTCATCAATGAAAGTAGGTTCAGAGCGAATTCGTTCTATCGTACTATCATTACGCAATTTTTCCCGTCTTGATGAAGCTGAAAACAAATGTGTTGACTTGCATGAAGGCATTGATAACACTTTATTGATTTTACAACATCGACTGAAGCCACACGGGCATTTTTCTGGTATTGAAGTGATCAAAGATTATGGTGATTTGCCAAAAGTAGAATGCTATGCCGGACAAATGAATCAAGTATTCATGAATGTTATTAGCAATGCTATTGATATTTTAACCGATGAAATAGAAGAAAAACAAAACGCTGATGATAGCAAACCCTCACCTACTATTCGTATTTCTACCAGAGTTTCTGCACACAATTCCTATCTCCTCATTAGCATTGCAGATAATGGACCAGGCATGAGTGAAGATGTGAAAAAGCGCATTTTTGACCCGTTTTTTACCACTAAACCTGTAGGTAAAGGTACAGGATTAGGATTAGCAATTAGCTACCAAATTGTAGTAGAAAAACATGGCGGTTTGATGGAGTGCATATCACAACCAGGAAAAGGTACAGAATTCTGGATTGAAATTCCCCTCAAATTTCCCAGATAGGGAGGCAACGCGATTTTTTGCGGGAGGATGGGAACCTGTATTTTTGAGCCAAGTAAGTCAACCTTAAAAAACTACCCAGAATACCCAGATTCCCGACTCCTTTGAGAAGTGGGGGATCTAACCTCTAAGCTGCTGTATGTTTTCAAAACTTAAAATATTTATGAGTAATTACTATTGAATGCCACAAAACTATAAACATTTATCTGTTGAGTGTTTAAGGCTTTAATGAACCTATTTATTAAACTTTTCTTTACGATAAAAGTAAAGTTTAATTGCAAATATACCCACTCCAAATTAGAGATGTTATTCTAATACTTGAAGCTAAAGAAGAAAGCTTCCCTGGCAGATCAAACAGCTAGAGTTAGAAAGAAAAGTAGTAAGAGGTTAAAACCGCTGTTAAATTCCTATCTGTCTCGTCAAATCAGAACAACACCCAACGCGAACGCTTATATTCCCTCAAATTAGAGAGAATCAGGGGGCAATGTGACTGGTTTTCATTCCTTGTTTATCAAGGTGGTGAAAGGTAGTACATCCCTGGTTAGAATAAACAAGGGGAGGGAGAAACCAAGCTAGTAGATGTTGGGTGTTGTTGTTTGTTATGAGGTGACAGGTGACAGGTGAAAAGAAATAGGGTAATCAGCTGATAACTGAGCTAATGCGTAAGTTTGTACTACAATTGAATAGAAAAGACAGTTTAAATAGCCTTTTATGTCAATAATTGCGCTCAGAGCGTGGTATCTACAAGATTATGAACCAATTTCAGAATTGGAAAAACGTCCTCCAGACATTCGTTTGAGTAAAAAAAGCCTGCTCAAAACTGGATTGCGTGTGGATTTTCTGGAAGATAGTGATGAAGTTAAAGCATCTACTTGGTTTAAACGTTATCTGGAAGGTGAAAATACTGAATTTTATATTGAGGGTAGTGGTGGTTATTGTGTAGCTAATATTGACTTAATTAGTCATGAGATTTATTTTACTAAACAGGCGTTGTTAGCGCAGTTAGAACCAACAATTTTTTTCTGCTATCAAACTGAATATGCAATAGCCAGTGATTTAGTCAGAGAAGAATTGCAAGCAAGTTTGAAAACCTTAAATTTGCGATCGCGTCTACCTCTAACATTAATAGAATCATCTCGTCCCAAGAACGCACCACTGCGGCTGAACCGTACCATGATGCGGAAAATCCGTAAAAGTTTATTATTTATTGCTGACACCACACCTATTACAAGCGTGGAAACTAAAGAAACCCATCAATTAATTCCCAGTCCCAATGTCTGCGTAGAAATTGGTTATGCGATGGAAAGTAAGCGGTCTGAGCAAATTTTACTGGTACATCAGCAACGTCCAGAATTAGAGGGGCAATTTCCCTTTGATTTACCCATACCGCAAATTTTACAATTTCAAGATAGTGAAGAACTAAATAAAATCCTCACAGGCGCGATTGAAACCCAGTTAGCACGATTCAAATTATTTTAGGGACTGGGAACTGGGGACGGCTAAAAAGTTGGGAACTATTTCTGGAGAAGCAAGCGTCGTGAGGCGAAAGTAAAAGTTCTAAACTCTCTGTGATTTTGGTACATCTGATACTTTTCCCGTGTGCTTACTCTTTTCATTGGGGGCTGACGTGGTTAACAATGGGTTGGATGTATTAAAAATGATGTGAATTTATGCCTAGAACTCCAAACGAATACGCCGTCTACCTGCTGTTAGAAAGTGGTCATCGGGAAGAAGTACGTTTTCCTACTATTCAAGAGTTTCAGAAGTGGTATAGTGGTGAGCTTGTACCAAAATCTGCTTCTAATGATTTTATCAGCGTACCGATTAAGAATATTCAAGGTGAATATATGGTGGTACGTCCGTCTCGGATTGTCGGAATTCGGGTAGAACCAATTTTTAATTCTAGTATTGAACGATAAATGATGAGAAAAACCCTTGCTTTGCTGTCCTTGAGTCTGGGAATTGCTGTTGTAAATCCACTTTGGCCTGTTGTCGCTCAAGTTATTATTCCCCAGCCAGCACCTGTACCTGTACCTGTACCAGCACCTGTACCTGTTACACCTGAAGTTGTACCACCACTCCAACCCATCAGCCCTGCAACCGCTTGTAACTCCCAAAATTGCTTGGGTTGGGATGAGCAACTCTGGGGGAGAAATGGCGATCGCCAAGCTTTGTTAACTTCTATAGATAACAGTTTGCGTTACCTGGGAACTAATAAAGCGATCGCTGTTTATCAAACTTATTCAATCCCAGAAATTACTCTGGATCGTGTGCGTCGGAGTTTGGTACGCTTCCGCCAACTGGTGTTGAGTTCCAAGTCAGCTGCTGAACTACAAGCCGCTGTCCATAAGGAATTTGTCTTTTACCAGTCCATAGGCAACGATGGCAAGGGTACTGTTAAATTTACTGCTTATTATGAGCCTGAGTATACTGCCAGCCGTGTCAGAACTTCAGTATACAAATATCCCTTGTATAGAGTACCACCAGATTTTAAAGAATGGGCTAAACCCCATCCCAAAAGAGTTGATTTAGAAGGGAAAGATGGTTTATTAGGGAACAAAAGCAAGCTACGTGGGTTAGAAATGCTTTGGTTTCGCGATCGCTTTGATCCCTACATGATTCAAATTCAAGGTTCTGCTCAAATTAAATTAACCAATGGTCAAAGAACCTCTGTTGGGTTTGCAGGAGGAACAGATTATCCTTGGACTAGTATTGGTGGAGAACTAGCAAAAGATGGTAAATTGCCACTCAGCGGTTTAACAATGCCCAAGTTACTCAGTTATTTCCGTCAAAACCCCAGGGAAATGAGTAATTATTTACCTCGTTGGGAAAGATTTGTTTTCTTTCAAGAAACCAACGGAGCGCCAGCTACAGGCAGTATTAGCGTACCTGTAACCGCAGAACGTTCTATAGCTACAGATAAATCTCTCATGCCTCCAGGCGCACTCGCACTGATTAACAATTCATTTCCCTATCCTAATAGTCGTGGCAGACTCGAAGCGCGTAGAGTTAGCCGCTTTGTATTAGATCAGGATACAGGCAGCGCCATTAAAGGCCCAGGAAGAGTAGATTATTTCATGGGTACAGGTAAATTAGCAGGCGATCGCGCCGGCATTACAGGCGGCAATGGTTCACTGTATTATTTGCTACTGAAAGAATAGGAGTCAGGAGGCAGGAGTCAGGAGTCAGGAGTCAGGAGTCAGGAGTTCAGGAGGCAGGAGGCAGAAGGATAAGAAGAAAGAATTAATTTTTACCCTGCTTCCCCTGCTTCCCCTGCTCCCCCTGCTTCCCCTGCTCCCCTGCTCCCCTGCTCCCCTGCTCCCCTGCTCCCCCTACACCCTCTTAATACGGTGGATAAGCAAAATCATCATCATCTGCATAGATATAGGAATTAGTAACACCAGGCATTTCCACTTTAGCAATGTCTGGTTTCATAACTTCCTTACCAAATTCTTTGTATTCTTCAAAAGTCTTACAAATTATTTCCGACTCAGGAGAATCAGAGGCAATCATATAATCAATTAAAGTGGAAACTGTAGGATGTTTGTAATCTACAGTTGAAGCTACCAAAGCAATATTAGGTTCAATCCCTCTTTCTTCACATTCAATGATTGGGCAAAAAATTCCGTGAGCGTGAAATAAAGGACCCTTGGGAGTTAGAGGTTTCTTTTGAAAACCAGCATAAGCTTTTTCTAATTCTCCAGCAAAACCGCCAGTGATTCTACCTTGTTGATATTCAGCGTAACTTTTACCAAAACTTGCTCCCGCTGCACCACTCAAAGTTAATTGTATTGGTGATTGATGCAAAAACTTTTTATCTTCACCTACTAAAAAAATGAGATGGCGAGTAAAAGTTTTAAATTTAACTTTATCTGCTAAAAAAGCATCATAATTATCTTTAAAAGTACCCAATTTCATACCAGTTTCCCGGTCTTTAACAGATAGTGGACCACGACGGACTATTACTAATCGGGGAGTGGTGCTAATAAACACCGTTTCCGTTCCGGAACTAAATTCATGCTCTACTTGTTGCCAATTATCATCAGGCTTAAACCCAACCGCTTGGGCATTATCCTGGCTAATAGCCAAACCATAGCTTTGTAAACCATCCGTACCATAACGAGGATTGATCATCAAACCCCACGGAAGGACTTGAGACGGTGGGGCATTAAATTTTTCGTCTTCAAAATCGAACTTAGCAGATGCTTTCACCATTTTTAGAATATCAGCGTGTTTAATTTTACAAGTTTATCTGTTTTACCATCCATCTGGGATGTCAGGTACCTTCTGAATTACATTTTAACAATTTCGTTTTGGCTGTTGTTGATTTGGGTTTAAGCAGAGGTAATTGGGTATAATTGTTACATGAGTTGGGAGAAGAGGGAATAAACCACGTATCGCTAACGCGAAGCGTCCAGTAGGGATAGGAGCGAAGGACAAGAAAAAAGAAAATCCAAAGCCTCAACCACCTTAGGTTACAAGTATTTTTTTTACTGACATCCAAAAAACTCTAAGTACCACAAATAGCAAACCAAATTACGGCCATTATGGAAGATGCTGGTTTAGAACTGAATAATTTATTTCAGGGTTTGGAAGCAGAAAGAGAAGTAGTCTACCAAGTACAACAGAACTAGAGATAAGGAAGTTATACACCACTTTTGTTTAAATAATTCAGATGCTGTTTACTCTATACTTCAAGTAAAAACATGGATAAAAAATATAAAAATAATAGCATAAAAATAGAATCAATAAATGCTGAATCTTCTTATCTTTCGGATGTCATAGATTTATGGAAGCCTCATAGGTCAACTCTCGGATTATTTCCTAAAGATGCTTTTATAGAACGTGCTGCTAAACGTCAGATTCTTATAGCCATTGACTCTGAAAGTGAATGTATTGGATATTTATTATATCGTAATTCTTATGACAGAATTACTATTGTTCATCTTTGTATATCTCCATCATATAGAAAGCAAGGAATTCCCGACCTATTAGTTAACGAACTCAAAAAAGTTACTGTAGAAAAATATAGGGGTATTGGGTTAAGCTGTCGCCATGATTATGGACTACAATCTATGTGGTCAAGGCTAGGTTTTGTTTATAAATATGATAAACCAGGAAAAAATAAAGCTGGAAAACTTCTGGGATTTTGGTGGTTGGATCATGGACATAATAATTTATTGTCTTCTCTACCTATACAAAAATTAGAGTCTAAACTTTGTGTAATCATAGATAGAAGTATTTATTTGAATTTATATAAAGATGAGTATCAAGAAAATGATCATGCAAAATTGCTTTTGAGTGATTGGCTAGAACCAGAATTAGAATTATGTATAACGGATGAAATTTTTAACTATATCAGTCTAATTAGTGATGATCAAGAAAGAAAATTACAAACAGAACTAGCTCAAAGATTTACTTCTCTACCATGCCTCAATCAAAATTTAGAGACAGTTAAAGAAAATTTACAAAAATTTTTATTAAGTAAAGGAGTATTTATAGAAGATATTGACTTACGACATTTAGCCAGAGCTATAGCATCAGATTCTCATGTATTCATCAGCAAAGAAGATAATTTATTAGGAATTGCAGATGAGGTATATGAAAATTTTAAACTGTCAATTTTAACTCCTCATGAACTAATTAATCAACTAGATGAACTTCGTAACAAACCTGATTATCAGCCTGTACGCTTGGCTGGTTCTTCATTAAAGAAAGTTCGAGTTCAACGAGGACAAGAAAAATTATTAACTCAATATTTTGTTTCTGATTCTCGAACAGAAACTACATCCGCATTTAGGCAATATTTACGTAGATTTATTTCAGATACAGACAAGTTTGAAAGTTACGTTGTATTAAATAAAGAACAGTTACCTATTGCTTTATTTGTTTATGGCAAAACTAAAAATAATGAGTTAGAAATTCCCCTATTGAGAGTTAGCAAAAATCCTCTTGCAGCTACATTAGCACGACATATAATTTTTAAATCTATATTGCTTTCAGCTAATGAAGGTAGGCAATTTACTAGAATTACTGATCCCTATTTAGAAGAAACAGTGATTAATGCTATTCAGGACGATAACTTTATTCGAGTTAATAATGGATGGTTTAAAATAAATTTAGCCGTTGCGGAAACAGCTTCAGATTTATCAAAACACTTGAATAACTTAGGTTATTCTTTAACTCAAGAATATGACTTTTGTTTAAAAATTGCTGAGAGTCTTAATTCAGAATTATTGCTTAATGATGTTAAAGCATCAGCAGATTTTGAGAAATTTCTTTTTCCAGCAAAAATTATTGATTCACAAATCAATAATTTTATTATTCCTATTCAACCTAGATGGGCGCAGGATTTATTTGATGAAGATTTAGCTCAACAAACTTTATTACCATTATTAGAATTAGAACCCAAAAAAATAGGACTTTCATTCAACCGTGAAGCCGTTTACTATAAAACAGTCACACATCGAAAATTACTAAATTCTCCTGGCAGAATTTTGTGGTATGTGAGTCAAGATAAATCATATTGTGGAGTAAGTTCTATCAAAGCTTGTTCATTTATTGATGAAGTCCTCATTGGAAAGCCCAAAGAACTTTATCAACGTTTTCAAAGATTAGGAGTCTACAAATTAGATGATATTATCAATATATCTCCAGACAAAAATGGTGATATAATGGCAATCCGTTTCAGTAATACAGAGTTATTGAAATATCCTATCCCATTACAAAAGGTTCAAGAAGTCTTAGATAATAAGACAACATTACCATCACCGTTTAAAATTCAAAATTCCCACTTTCTGAAATTTTACAATTTAGGTTGCATAAAAAAACTTAAAAATTAAGATAATGATGCCTGAAAATATATTAATTTTATCAATTAAACCGAAATACGCGGAAATGATATTATCCGGCAAGAAAAAAGTAGAACTCCGTCGTGTTCGTACTCGTTTAAAGAATGGTGACTTAGTTTTAGTATATGTTACATCTCCCACAAAAGCTTTAGTTGCTACATTTGAAGTAGATAATATCATTCAAAATGAAATTCAAGCCACGCCAAAAGACATCAATGATTTTTGGAAAATTATTAAAAATATAGCTGGAATTAGTTGTAATGAGTACAATAAATATTACCATACTGCTTCAACAATAGTTGCTATTTTTATTAAAAATGTAAACAAGCTACATCATCCTATAGAACTAGAAACATTGAGAACCAAAATTCCCAGATTTCACCCTCCACAATGTTATCGTTATTTAAAACATAGTGAATTTCAATTATTTGAGTCTTTACTTGTAGAGAAATCTCTTATATCTTCCACTAAAAAATAATGATTAATTACAATTATTTATGCTAATAAATGACAAATCTGAATTTACACAACTTTTTGGTGAATTTATAAATTCCTATCCCTATACACCAAATGGGATAAGTCATATCAAGTCATACACCGAGCAACGTCAACAAGCTTGTCGTAACTTTGAGATAATCAGAACAGCAGCAGATAGAGGTGATAATATAACGGAATTAGTATTGTTAAAACTCTTACCTCATAGTAATACGATTAATAATCGTCAAAGAGGTGCTTGGATTCATATTGCGCCACCTGTTACTAAAGATATTAAAGAATTATTTGAAGGCGCAAACTTGGCTAAAAGTGACGATTGGAATCAAATTGCTAGTGCTATTTTTAACTTTGTGCGTTCGTGTAATGCTAAACCCAAAGAATTACTAAATTATTGTATGCTGTTTGCACAATTACATTGTTCTAAAGGGTTTCAGATGGATATGCTCACTCCTATTCTAAACGCACTACAACCGAATAAATTTTTATTAATAAATAACACATCACAAAAAGTCATTAATTATTTTGCTAATACAAATTATGAAAATAAACTTACAGATTATCCAAAACTTAATGATACAGGACGTAATCTGATTCAAGAATTGGCTCAAGATATGCACCAGGTTGGTGTACCAGCTTTACGAGATGATGATTTATTCGATATGTTCTGTCATTGGCTAATAGCTATCAAAAAATATGACTTTCAATATCGCCATCAGCAAAATATTACTAAAGTGGATACAAATATTAAATACAATCCTAAATATACTTTATTTGATATTAGTAAAGAAATCGGTTTTGAAGAGACAAAATTAGAATTCTGGACACACGCAATTAATCGCAAAAAACAAGCAATATTCTACGGTTCACCAGGAACTGGTAAAAGTTTCATGGCTGAAAAACTAGCACAACACCTGACCAGCGAAGGTGACGGTTTTTATGAATTAGTCCAATTTCATCCAGCATACACTTATGAAGACTTCATTCAAGGTATCCGTCCTCAAAGTGAAGATGGTAAACTAACATATCCACTTGTTCCCGGTAGATTTTTAGAATTTTGTAAAAAAGCAGAAATTTGTCAAGATACTTGTGTTCTTATCATTGATGAAATCAACCGAGCAAATTTACCACAGGTTTTTGGTGAATTAATGTATTTACTAGAATACCGTGATCAAGAAATTCCTCTCGCTGGTGGTAATAGATTTCGTATTCCTGAAAATGTCCGTATTATCGGCACAATGAACACCGCAGATAGGTCTATCGCACAAATAGATCATGCTTTACGTCGTCGTTTTGCATTTATTGAACTACGTCCGAATTATGATGTTCTCATAAAATATCACTTCAATACTGGTTTTGCAGTTATGGATTTAATTGATGTTTTAAAACGATTAAATCACGCAATTGATGATAAAAATTATGAAATTGGTATTTCCTTCTTTTTAACTTCTAACCTAAGAGAAGATATAGAAAATATTTGGAGAATGGAAATTGAACCGTATTTAGAAGAATATTTTTTTAATAACCTAGGAAAAGTAGATGAGTTTCGCTGGGATAACATCAAGGAATATTTAACGATATGACACCAGCAAATTTTCAAATTATCGAAATAACCGAATATGAATCTAAATGTTTTGAACGTGATGAAATTTCACAAGAAGTTGAAATCCTACTACATGAAAAATGCAAAAATCAAGTAGATTTAGATTCTCCTAGTTACAAAACTCGTTATCAATGGAAACTAACTGCTAAGGGTTGGGTAGGTTATATTCCTTTAAATTCTAATTTGGCTTTAAAAATAAATCCCAAAGTCCCAATTAAAAATTTATTTGGGATGTTGGAATATGCTTACAATTTAAAAAGCTTTAATTTTCTACAAGGCTTAATGAATTGTGAATCTGTAGAAGATTTTTACAATCACCTAGCTTATATATTAGCTGAAAAAATAATAGAACGCTGTCGTAAAGGCTTATATCGTAGTTATATACCCAAAACTGAAAAATTAACTTATGTACGGGGTAGGTTAAATGTTCAACAAATAATTAAAAACCCTTGGAGTACAAAATTACAATGTGACTATGAAGAACACACGGCTGATATGATAGATAATCAAATTTTATTTTGGACTCTTTTTCATATTGGCCATAGCGGTTGCTGTTCAGATAGTGTATCACTGATAGTTAGAAAGGCTTATCACGCTATGCAAGGAATGGTATCTTTACAACTTTGTACTTCAAAAGATTGTCTTGAGCGAAATTACAACCGTCTGAATAATGACTATTATACATTACATCAATTTTGCCGATTCTTTCTAGATAATACTAGCCCCAGTCACGAAAAAGGTAAAAATACAAGTTTACCGTTTTTGGTAAATATGGCGCGTCTTTATGAAATGTTCGTTGCGGAATGGTTAAAGGAAAATTTACCAGAAAATTTAACTCCTAAAAGTCAAGAAAGAATCAATATAGGAAAAAATATATATTTTCAAACCGACTTGATTTTATATAACACAACAGATTTTACTCCTAAATACATTCTCGATACTAAATATAAAAATCCAGATAATATCTCTAAGAATGATATAGCCCAGGTAGTAGCTTATGCTGTGTCTAAAAATTGTCCAGAAGCGGTGTTGGTTTATCCGACAGAATTAAATCATTCTTTAGATAAATCTATTGGAGAAATTAGAGTTCGTAGTGTAACCTTTTCTCTTAATAAAAACCTTGAAGATGCAGGTAAAGAATTTTTCAAACAACTCTTTTCTTAAAAAACAATTCTATATATCGCTATTTTAAGAATATAACCTGTATTTATCCCCCTGGCTGTATAAACCAGGAGCATAAACGAGTATAACACAGATTTACAGACGCTGAAGTATATTTAACCCATGTGTATCAGTTCCACAGGTGTTATATAAACCGTATTCTTCAGCCAACAGTTGTACTTCTTCTGTTTCTACAGGACTTGGTTTCCAGGGATTAGGGTTATTATAAGCGTAGAAAGCCTCAACGCCATCAATTCTGTACTCCGCTGCTGCGGGAATTAAATCAAAGTGCGATCGCCTATAACGTGCTGGATGTGCTAACACCGCGAGTCCTCCAGCATCATGAATAGCTGCTATGACATTAGCTGCTTGATAGTCCCTACCTGTAGTTGGTTTTTTTTGCAAGTAAGGCTTCATGCTGGAATTTTCCAACTCAAAACCATAAGCCAAAATATGCACTTCTATATCCAATAAGTTGGCATTTATTTCTACACCAGTCCACAAATGAGGAACACTAGCATCAGGATTATTCCACTTCCAGTCTTCTAACCAAGCGGATGCTGCCTGGTAGCCGCCAATACCATGATGGTCAGTAATTGCCAGTCCTTTTAAACCGATAGCGATCGCTTGCTCCATTAGTATATTTGGCTGCAACCTCCCATCAGAATTAACCGTATGCAGATGAAAGTTGTAGAAACTGGGACAACTTTGGGCATCAATACTTTGAAATACTTGTGTTAAAAGTTCTATAGAAGCAGTATTAGTCCGGGCAAAATTTACAACCATAACCCCCTCTGAGCAACAATATGCGATTCTTAATACACCAACACCCCACATCGAAAAATAATAAATTACTAGCTCCCTACACTAGTGTTAGGCGCTACTTTTTTGAGCTACAGCAATTAATTTTTGAGATTTGTTAAGACTACGTTAGCAAATTTGAACGCTTATGGTCATGAGTATTTTTGATTACTTTTATAAAGACAGGCTAAAATTTTGCTGAAGTTCCTATAAATACTGGTACTCTACCCACGGGAATTTCTAGGAAAAATATTGGCATTAGTAGAGTCGTCACCTCTATCAAACCTAATTCAACCATCTTTAGTTTTAGCTGTTACTTTTGCTTTCACAGCAACCTAAGTAAAAAGACCGACTAATTCTCCAGAACCTGTGACTACTTCACCAATTGTATAAGCGGGAATATTCTGTTCTTGAAAATAAGTAATTGCTTGTTCTACTTGATGGGGTGGTAGCACTAGCACAAATCCGATTCCCATATTAAACGTATTATACATAGCTTCAGCACCTACAGAGCCAGCCTTGGCTAACCACTCAAACACAGCAGGAATATTCCAACTACCAGAGTTAATTTTAATACTTTGACCAGCCCCTAAACATCTAGGCAAATTTTCTGGTAAACCCCCACCAGTAATATGTGCCATACCGTGAACTTCTAAACCAGCTTTTAAAGCTGCTAACACAGGTTTAACATAAATGCGCGTAGGCGTGAGGAAAGTTTCACCGATAGTTTCCCCATTTAATAAATCTGGGGTGTCATACCAAGAAAAACCACCATCGCTAACAATTTTTCTCACCAAACTCAAACCATTACTGTGAACACCAGCACTGGCTAAACCTATGGCCACATCTCCCAATTGTACCTGAGAAGCATCGAGCATTCGGCTTTTTTCCACAATTCCCACACAGAAACCGGCCAAGTCATATTCACCAACTTGGTAAAAACCAGGCATTTCTGCGGTTTCTCCCCCCAATAAAGCAGAACCAGCTAATTTACAACCAGCAGCTATTCCAGCCACTACTTGAGTTAACTGTTCTTTATCTAGCTTACCCGTAGCCACATAATCTAAGAAAAACAAAGGTTCTGCACCTGATGTCAACACATCATTAACACACATCCCCACCAAATCAATGCCAACGGTATCATGGCGGTTGAGAATTTGAGCAATTTTTAGCTTTGTACCGACACCATCTGTCCCAGACACCAAAACCGGTTCTTGATAACCTGTGGGGAGTTGAAAACAACCACCAAAACCACCCAGTCCACCAATTACTTCTGGTCTAAAGGTACTATGAACCAAATTGCGAATTTGGTCTACAAAAGCTCTACCTGCTTCAACATCAACACCTGCATCCCGATAATCCATGCCTAATTACACCGTTATCATTCCGTTATTAACCCAGCTTTCTATCATTACATAATTTAGGTCATTGGTGATTGATGATTGGTAATAGTTGATAGTTGATAGTTGATAGGTGATTAACCTCCCCATCTTCCTCATCCTCCCCATCTCCCAGTTCCCAGTCTCTTAAAAGACTTTATCTTCTATACCGCGCCACCATTCGCCTAAATTCATTAAATCTTGATGAATATCTGCTAGTTCTTGCTCATAAGTTTCCGCTGATATTGTCTCTTGGCGTTCTTGTAGTTTTTTTAGCCGTAATTGTACTAACAACCAAGGCTTAGAAATGCTATCCGTGGCTTCTAAGTATTGTGCTAATTCCCTGCTATCCATAAACCATAAAACATATATTTTTTGTATTTTTAATTATACAGCAGTTTGCGTAGTTAGGAGGAACAACATCTAAATTCAAACCTATACACAAAGTCGGTTTTCCTCCTGAATTCTGACTCCTGACTTCTGACTCCTGACTCCTTAATTCTGCTGTAAATCCCTAATTACTAACTTGTAATTCATAAATAGATATGGCTTCATCTTTGCCTTTAACTTTAACTGATTTATCTATTAATCGCAGAGAAAATAATTCAGGATGTGATAAGCTTTTGACTACTGATTCTGTTATTAAAATTTCACATTCATATTGTTTTGTTAATCCCTCAATGCGGGAAGCAACATTGACTGCATCCCCAATAACGGTAGAATCCATGCGGGAAGTAAAGCCCACTGTACCCATAACTACTGTACCACGATGAATGCCAATACCAACTGAAATAATGGGTAGTCCATTTTTGATTGGATTTTCTCCTTCTCCCTGACATCGCTCATAATTAAATTTATCCAAAGCCTGTTGCATTGAAATTGCTGCTTGTAAGGCTGAGTCTGTGGCTTCATCATCAAATAGTGCCATGATAGCATCACCAATATATTTATCAATAAAGCCACCTGCTTCATCTATGACTTTTCCCATACAAGCTAAATAGTCATTTAAAAATAAAAAAATCTGCATTGGTGTCATTGCTTCTGACATGGAAGTATAACCGCGAATATCACAGAATAAAATTGTCATTTTTCGGGTTGAAGCCATACCCACTTCAATATTTTCTATGCCTTGGGGAGCGATAACGGAAACAAATTTATCTGGGACAAATCTCTCAAAAGAGTCTAAAGTTTTTTGCAATTTACTAAATGATACCTGTAATGCCGCAGACATCTCATTTACTGAAGTTGCTAATGCACCAATTTCATCTGCACGATTATGAATATCGGCACGATGCTGTAAATCTCCGCCGGCGATTTGCGCTACACTTGCCTGTAAACGCCGCACGGGATCACTCAAATGCCGTGCTAAAAGATACGCACATATCCAACCAATGCTAAGACCGACAAAACCGACTCTTAAAGCCTGATTCACAGCATTGTTAACAGCGTGGTTGACTCGTTTTAATGAGATCCCCATCCTTAATTTGCCCAGTTTCCTACCAGATAGTGTGCAAATATCTGAAGCCACTTCTATTATCTGTTCACCTTGCTTGCCCCGCAATTGGTTGGCGTAATATATATTACGGAGGAGAAATGTTTCTTTAATAATAGTCTTTTGCTGAGATTGTATTGCTTGATTTGTCACATCTAAAGGTACAATATCAGGGATATAATTGCTTTGAAATTCGTTGGGAGAAGCTGCAACTATTTGATTGTTGTTGCTTGAATCAGATATCAAGACATAGACAAATTCTTCGTTTTCTCGCATCAATAATTCTATATTTAAACGAATTTGACTCCAATTTTCTTCGGAAAATTCGTTGGAATACGTATAACTGAGGACATTAGAAAGACTGATAGTGTCTTTCAATTTCTCTTGTCGGTAAAGTTTGCTTTCACTTTTTGCCCAAACCGCAACTGTAGCGCCAATCAGAGCGACAATTAAGAGAGTTGTGGAAGCCATGATCTGGGTGCGGATGGAGCTAAAAGCAATAAACTTCATGGTTGTATAGTTAACTCTTCTACAAACGTCACCCATTTGAGTTGCTTGGTTTTCGCTTGACAGTTATCACTGAAAGCTAGAGTTATTGGGCCACCCATTTTGGCTAATATGGGTTGTTTATCATCACCCCATCTAGTCCCTAAGAGAATATCACAATCCTTGATTAATTTAGCGGGTAAATTGATTGCATCAGAAATCTTATGATAAACTGTTGGCTTACCACGGACATAAACTGATGCTGTAGGGGTTAATTCGACACCAGCTAATGATAAAACATCACGGACTCTGACACCGTGTACTTTGACTTTCCCACTAGGCCACCAAGCTCGGTAACCAACATTATTTGTGAGGGTAACTTGGGGTAATTGATCGAGATCATTTAAATTAAATTCACGCTTTCCCACTCGCACTTTTGGTTTTTCTGTGCCTATGATTATATGTGTAACATAAAATGCCCACATTCCCTCATTATATTCTTTTCTAATTTGTGGATGCCGAGTATAGGGAAAGACTAGATAAATAGGTCCACCTTGTTCACGTGCAATTGGTTGACCATCCTTGGCAACTGCTAAGATGATGGGGTAATTTAGTAAATCTTCAATTTTAACTGTGACTTGATAAGCGTCAAAACAGATAAAGGTTATTTCCGTTATTCCTTTGAGATTACCAAACTTTTTTAGTAGTGTAATTACTTGTATTCCTGTAAATTTAAATACTTTACTGGGCGTAGTAATGTTATTTGCATCAACAGTATCAATATTATCTGTGGCTAAATCTTTTATTTGTTGCCAATTCAAGGTTACAGGTTTAGCAGTCGCTGTTTCACCTTCTATAACTAAGTTCCAGGCACTCTGCTGGTTATTTTGGCCTTGTTCTGCCAATATTTGATTGTTGCGATCGCTCGCCTCTTTGCGCCATACTTCCAATTGTTCTTTTGTTGGTCTTTCTGTACAACCTCCTAAGCAGACAATAGCTATCCCCAAAGATACTAAAGCCAGGTTCTTCAAGACATTCAATCCAACCACATTCAAACTACTACTTGAGAAAGTTTACAAAATGGTGCTAACTAAGTTAAAAATAGCACCATAATACAGTTTTACACAATGATTTGATATTACGCCAAGAAGGGTTGATGGGGTGATGGGGAGAAGAATAAATAATTACTTGTTTTCTGTTCCCTGTTCCCTGTTCCCTATTCCCTAACTACTAACTACCAACAAATTTTATGGTATTACAACTACAAAACAGCACTTACGAATCTAAAACACAAGAGATTGCTAAAGAAGTTCTTGCTGCTACTCAGGAAAATCGCTCTTTTTTGGCTTCTTTACGCGATCAAATGCGCTGGGATGATAAATTACTCGCTTGGGCTATGAGTAATCCAGGTTTGCGGGTACAATTATTCCGGTTTATCGACACTTTACCCGCTTTACATAGTAAATCAGAAATTGCGTCCCATTTGCAAGAATATTTGGGTGATGAGTCGGTGGAATTACCCGCAGCTTTGAAGGGGATGTTAAATTTTGCCAATCCTGATTCTATGCCGGGACAGGTAGCAGCAACAACTGTAGAAACTGCGGTGCAAACTTTGGCACATAAATATATTTCTGGAGAAACTATTTCCCAAGTGATCAAAACGGTGGAAAGACTGCGGAAGGAAAAAATGTCTTTCACTATTGATTTACTTGGAGAAGCGGTAATTACGGAAACAGAAGCCCAATCTTATTTAGAAAGATACCTGGATTTAATGCAGCAATTGGTAGCAGCATCCAAAAATTGGGCGAATATTCCCAGTATTGATGAAGCAGAGGGTCAAAAAATCCCGAAAGTCCAGGTTTCTGTGAAATTAACGGCGTTTTATTCTCAATTTGATCCTTTAGATGCTCAAGGTAGTGAAGAAAAAGTTAGCGATCGCATTAGAATTTTATTACGTCGCGCTCAAGAATTAGGTGCAGCAGTCCATTTTGATATGGAACAATACGCCTATAAAGATATTACTTTCAATATTCTCAAAAAACTTTTACTGGAAGAAGAATTTCGTCAACGTACCGATATCGGGATGACGATTCAAGCATATCTGCGCGATAGTGAACAAGATGCTAGAGATATCATTGCTTGGTTAAAACAACGCGGTTATCCTTTGACGGTTCGTTTGGTTAAAGGTGCCTATTGGGATCAGGAAACTATCAAAGCAGCCCAAAAACATTGGAAACAACCAGTTTATAACGATAAAGCGGCGACAGATGCCAATTTTGAAGCAATTACACAAATATTGCTAGAAAATCATCAATATGTCTATTCTGCCATTGGTAGTCACAATGTGCGATCGCAATCTCGCGCCATAGCCATAGCTGAAACTCTCCAAGTTCCTCGTCGTTGCTTGGAATTACAAGTTTTATACGGTATGGGTGATAAAATTGCTAAAGCCTTAGTAGATAAGGGTTATCGCGTCCGGGTTTACTGTCCCTACGGTGACTTATTGCCAGGAATGGCTTATTTAATTCGCAGATTATTGGAAAATACGGCTAATAGTTCCTTTTTACGCCAAAATCTTGAAAATCGTCCAGTTGAAGAATTGTTAGCACCTCCTATTCCTTCTTCCCCCTCGCTTGCGGGAGGGACTGAGGGAGGATTCGTCGGTGTTGCAGATACTGATTTTGCTGAAGAGGAAAAAAGGAATAATTCGAGTTTAGCCTTTGCTAATGTGCGTCAACAGTTGGGTAAAACTTACTTACCTTTGGTTAATGGTGAGTATATTCAGACAACAACATTTATTGATTCTCTTAATCCTTCTAATTTTAGTGAAGTGATTGGGAAAGTTGGATTATTAAGCATTGAACAAGCTGAACAAGCTATGCAAGCTGCTAAAGCTGCCTTTCCCGCTTGGAAGAAAACCCCCGTCAAACAGCGTGCTGATATTTTGCGGAAAGCTGCTGATTTGATGGAAAAACAACGCGCAGAACTTTCTGCATGGATAGTTTTGGAAGTCGGAAAACCAGTTAAGGAAGCTGACGCGGAGGTTTCCGAAGCAATAGATTTCTGTCTTTATTATGCTGATGAGATGGAACGCCTTGAAAAAGGTGTAATCTATGACGTATCTGGAGAAACTAATCGTTATATTTACCAGCCTAAAGGAATTGCGGTAGTCATTTCTCCCTGGAATTTTCCATTAGCGATCGCTTGCGGGATGACAGTTGCTGCTTTGGTTTCCGGGAATTGCACTTTACTCAAACCGGCGGAAACATCTTCTGTAATTACTGCTAAGTTAACAGAAATTTTGATCGCCGCAGGAATACCCAAAGGTGTTTTTCAATACGTTCCTGGTAAGGGTTCTCAAGTTGGTGCCTATTTGGTAAATCATCCTGATACCCATGTCATTGCTTTTACAGGTTCTCAGGAAGTAGGTTGTCGAATTTACGCAGAAGCGGCAATTTTGAAACCTGGTCAAAAGCATCTCAAAAAAGTAATTGCAGAAATGGGTGGTAAAAATGCCCTCATTGTTGATGAAAGTGCTGATTTAGACCAAGCTGTTGTGGGAGTTGTGCAATCTGCTTTTGGTTACAGCGGTCAAAAATGTTCAGCTTGTTCACGGGTAATTGTCCTCGAACCAATTTATGATGCTTTTCTAGAAAGATTGGTAGAAGCGACTAAATCTTTAAACATCGGAGAAGCAGAGTTACCAAGTACCCAAGTTGGTCCTGTGATTGATGGGAATGCACGCGATCGCATTTTGGAATATATTGAAATTGGGAAACAAGAAGCAGCATTAGCTTTGGAACTACCAGCACCCAACCACGGCTATTTTATTGGACCAGTGATATTTTCGGAAGTTCCTGCAAATGGAGTCATTGCACAGCAGGAAATATTTGGGCCTGTATTAGCTGTAATTCGAGTCAAAGATTTTCAAGAAGCTTTAGAAGTTGCCAACGGCACAAATTACGCTTTAACCGGTGGTCTTTATTCCCGTACTCCTTCCCATATCCAGCAAGCACAAACCGAATTTGAAGTAGGCAATTTATACATTAACCGGAATATTACCGGGGCAATTGTGGCACGTCAACCTTTTGGCGGTTTTAAACTTTCTGGTGTCGGTTCAAAAGCCGGAGGCCCAGATTATTTATTACAGTTCCTAGAACCAAGGAGTATTACAGAGAACATCCAACGTCAGGGTTTTGCACCAATAGAAGGCGCTGAATAATTAATTTGTAGGGGTTTAGCATTGCTAAACCCGATAGATTATAAATATCCCTGACTTCTTTAAGAGGTTGGGGATATAAAATTAATATGATGTGAGTTTAATTATAAATTGATCAAAATATCTGCTTATCTCATTAACCAGAATATTATTGTGACTTGAATGAAAAAATGGGCTTTTAGCTCACGTTATGCTTCACAAAGCAGATGTCCATTTTATGCTTCACAAAAATAGTGAAAGTAGAAAATTCATTTTTCCATGTAGTACACGGTAAAAATTGTTAATCTAACGGTGTATTACATGGTAAAGGTTATGTTGAAACGGGATATTCAAGGGAAATTTGCCCTGAAAAACGATGATTATCGTCAAGTCCGCTCTTTGAGTGAGACTAACTGATGACACCTGGAAAGCATTGGGCATAGCTGCTGAATGCTTAGGACTGACAAGAGCAGATTATTTAGAAGAAATGGCGAAAAGCAACAACCTACCAAGTAATACATGGGGAGAAAAAGATCCCTTTCCGTGTAATACACGGAAAGATAAGAATCAAGATCAACAACCTGACATCACTGAAACGCATACACCAACACCGCCCAACATTACAGAACTTGAAGCTTTACGAGACCAAGTGTTACAGGAACTAAAATTAGGTAAACAATCCTCTACGTACAAAACAACCCAAAAGGCTCTGAATCAATTCATCACTCTATTGAGCAAAAGATTGTAAATTTTCTACCTACTCCCCAACCTTATCTCGTTGTGGCTTGCGTTGTCCAACACTTCTACGCCCATTTTTCTTGGGAACTGCTTCAACGGTAGATGTCTCAGTTGTTAAAGACACCACCTCAGCCTCATAACTAGGCGTATCTTGTGGCATTTCCTCTGAGACTACAGCAGATTCCTTCTTCTTGCGCGTTTGTCTCTTCTTGGGTGGGGTTTGCACGAATGCTATCTCCGTCACAGAACTGGGTGTATTTTGTGCCATTTCTTGAGTATCCTGTGTCATTTCCGTTACTACAGCAGCTTCCTTCTTTTTCCGCGTTTGTCTCTTCTGAGGCTGAGTTTGTACCTCTGCTACCTCAGTCATAGAAGTTTGAGAATCCTGCGTTATTTCTTGGATGTTCTTTGTAGCTTCAGTTACTACAGCAGCTTCCTTCTTTTTCCGAGATTGCCTTTTCTTAGGTTCTGGGCTACCAGCTATTGCTTCTGGAGTAGGAGTATCAGCCTGTACCGTCTCCTTCTCAGAACGTTTTTTACGAGTAGATTTAGTAGTAGCAGTAGAAACAGGTGCAACAGTAGACTTTTCCAGAGGTGATAAATCCACAATCCCACCAGGAACAGAAGTCGAAGTCATCCCCATCTGTAACAAATGCCATAAATGTTCGCGGCGACTTTCCATATAACAAAGTTTTTGTTCCCCCTCAGTCGCCTCTATCGCCATCCGCTCACATTGAGCAAGAGAAAGAGTATGTTCATACAACCGTTCTAAAGTCAGCGTATCACAGCCATCATGCAACGCCGCCGCCACAGCCCGAATTAACCAATCCTTCAACACACCCACACAACCAATAGAACGCTCATAAAAATAAAACCAATGCTGCATCAAAGCCGGAATATCAACCTGAAGGGGAACTTGCCTCAACAGAGCCAGTAAAACTCCCTGAAAATCCTGCCTATCTTGTTCATTTTGAAACAAATAACGGGGAAAATGAATATCCAACCCCCGGCGTGATGCCTGTCCACTTAAATTGCGAAAACTCAAAAGTTCATAAGTGCCAATGAGAATGTGCAGTACACCAGTCACATTCGTCATCGACTTAATCCAGTCCAACTGGTCTAAAAGCTTACCACCACTAGCCCCACTACCAATCTTCATTAAATGCTGTGCCTCATCCAAAATCACAGCCTTAACACCACGTTTACTCATAGCTTCTTCCAAAGCCTGACGCAGTTCAGGAGAATCATTAAACTGTGCCGTTTTACTTCTGCCACGCCCTTTTTTCTCCCAAGTCTGCTCGGCATCAATATCCACCATCATCCGCCGCTCATAAAATGGCTCTCCCAACAACTTCAGTGCCGTGCGGTAATAATCAGCACGATTAAACACCCCACCATCAGGAGGTCGTGTTTCGATTGGCAATAGTGGCATTGGGGAAACATTGCCGTTGCGATAACCTCCTTCACGAACACCATTCTGTTCAACAGCAGTCCCATTTAACCGTCTAGTAATTTGGCGAATCATTGTTGTTTTCCCCACACCAGAAGGGCCATACATCAGGACATGAGCAAACCCTGCCGGTTCACGAATCGCACCCATGAGCAACATATCCACTTGTGCCAACTGGGGATGAGATATGGCATATTCTTTAAATTGCTTGAGTTGGGACTGTGCTGATTCGGGAAAGTTCTCCATTACTGATATTCCTCACTCAAAGGTTGATGCTGTCTTGCCAGTAGTTAACGGTATTCGGAAAATTCTCCATTATCTGTATTCCTCAAAGACAGGCAGTTTTGTGACATCCAAAAGTTGGACATTTTCAGCTTGATGAACTCTGGCGACATCTTGGCTATTGGGTGGGAATGCTATTGACTTTGGTATAACTTGTACTTGGGAAACAGATGGTACATCATGTCCACCAGACGTTAAATTTTCCCGTACACTTTTGGCTTCTAAATCCCGTAATCTTTGCAGTAGCAACGTTTCATGTTCTTGCGCTCTGGCGATAAAATCCGCTAATCGTTTAGCGGAGATATTCGTACTCTGAGAATTCCCCTTGTCTTTTTTTCTAATTTCCTCTGCGGCTAACAGCACTTCTTTCTCCGTGCGTCCCACAAAGGTGCTGTAATACTGGGAGATACATTTAACCCAGCGTCCTTCTAGGTAGGCATAAGCTACACCCATATCAAAGGGGTCATAGCGCACGGGGACTTTGGTTTTTTCAACAGATGGATTACGGAAAGCATCATTCCAGTAATAAAGATAATTGACTTTAATTCCCTGTCCGGGCTGGATTACAGCCGTTCCTTTGGGTGTACTGGGGCGTGTGGACATGAGGAAGTCTTCGTTGTAGGCAATGTGTCGGTGTTCTCGTTCTCCGGCTATCAGCAATCCGTCGGTATACACTTGCAATGGTGTTGCTCCCAGGGAATCATGCTCGCTGGTGTCGTACACAGAATATGCCCACTCGGTGAGGTAGGTATACAAATCTGCCAATGTCCACACGGCTTGTTGTTTGGGGTCAACAGCTTTAGTAATTTGTCGTGGCTGTTTGCTGGCTTGGGTGTTACCTAAGAGGTTGTATACAAACTCGGTATTTGTTGTGCCGAATAATCGCTCAATGACTGAACCAAAACGCGGTTTACCACCAGGTCTGGTTTTTTTGATGCAGTGGTAGCGTGCTAGTAGGGTGTCAAAGTAGAGGCTGTGAAATTCTTTGCCTCCATCTACAACTACGGCTTGGGGAAAACGACCAAATCGCTGGACGCAAGACCGTAGTGCCATCATGCAAGACCTGTAACTGGGTGGGTCAAAGGTGATATAAAGGGCGAGGATACGTCGGGAATAGGCATCAATGAGTAATGTCAGCCAAGGTCTTCCTAAGTTCCGTCCTGTGGCGATTGAGCGTAGTTCGATGTCGAGTTGGGTGTGGTCAATGTGGACGATGGCAAAGGGTCTGTCTCCGTGCCGGGGTGTGGTTAGGGTTAGTTCTAAGATTTTTGGTTCTGTTGAGTATGCGGCTTTTGCTCCCTGACGTTTTTTGGTTTGTTCATGGATTGGGCGCTGTTTGAGGCGGTGATAAAAGGTACGAGAACTCAGGGGTTGTATATTTAATTCGTTGCAAGCTCTGACATATAATCTATATACTGAAGCGGCTGGTGCTTGTCTTGGTGTCTCGAAGTGTTCGGTAATAAATTTATCTAGTAGTTCGCTTGATTGGTTTGGTGCTTTGGTTTGACGATTTCCTCTCCGGTTTGTACGTGGTAGTAAACCAACGTAACCACAACCATACTTGGTTTCGGCTTCTCGAAACTGTTTTACCCATCTTTTCAGGGTGCTTGGAGCTATGTCTTTGTAGATATCTGTGTGGCGCTGAATATATGCTTGTACTAGATGATATCGGTGATTTGCTTGGTTGAGGTCGCTGGGAGAGGCGGCATCCATGAGTGCTTGGACTGCATTATTGATGGATGCTTGTTTTTCTGAGTTCTGGATTCTAATGTTGCCGCTTTCCCATAGTTGCAGGAAATATGCTGTTGGTAGTTGGATGGGTTGTCCGATTTCGGGTAGGAGTGTGGTGGTGGTTTGACCAATATTTACTAATGTCCAGGGCTTGGAGTCCCATAGCAGGACTGTGGAAGGTAGGAGTGCTGTGGGTGGGGGTATTGGTTGATGATGCTGTGTTGTTATGGCTAGATGTGTGTAGGCTTGATGGGTTTGTTGGTCTAGATATAGTTGTACTCGCCAGTGTTCTACTAGGGGTGTTGCATACAGGTCTACGTAGAGTTGCTCTGTGGCTATCATGGCGTAGATGTCGTTAGCTCTGATTCCGGGTATTGAGGCAAGTGTGGCGGTTATGGTGATACCAGGGTTGGCTTGGACTGCGGTGAGTATTTGTTCTGTGATGGTGTGGGGGATGTTGGTGTTAAATCTCAGGTAGTCTTCTAGGAAGATGAGGTTTTGGGTGAAGATGGGATGCAGTTCGCTATCGGTGCGGATGTGGTACTTGAGTCCATAGGATTCAGCATGGGCTGTTCCTGGTGGGCTGTGCCATTTACCGTCGGCAGTTTTTTGGTAGCGTCCGGGGTATTTTTCGGCTAGTCGTTTGAGTTCAGTTTCGGTTTTCCATTCTTCCCAGGCTGCACCATCAGTTCTGAGTACGAAGAAGTCTGGGGTATGATAGTGACCTATTTTGCGCCCTGTTTTGTTGTGGTACTGAATTTTGAAGGGGGGTGGCTGGTCGTAGTATTCCAATACGTCTGGGTCGTGTTCCATTTGGTAGATTGCCCACAGTTCTACGGTGTGGCTTTCAAATTGGATGGTTTGACCCATTTTCCGGCTGGGGTAAACTCCACTGACGTTTTTGGCGCGTCCTTGTACACGGCGTGAGGGTGGGGCTGACCTGATTGTGGCAATTAGTAAGAGTGTCTGCGCCGTTAGTTGCTGTTGGGAACACCATTGGTCAAATTCGGAGGAGTTCATTGATGCCACAGGTGATAGGTGTGTGTTTGGGCTTCTTTTTTTCTTGACTCTCCCTAAAACCCTATATCTAAAGGCAGTTTTGGGGTTTCACTACACAAGTCTATATTACTGATTACGGGGTCTATATTACTGATTACGGGCGGAGTGAAGCATATCTTGGTGATTTTGAATTATATTTTTGGACAAAAGTTGAAATTTGTACTGCTAAAAGCTGTTTGTCTGCTTGAGGTTTTGTCCTCTAAGATTTTTTCAACTCATGTTCATATTATGGTGCAGAAAATCAACTCTGGCTCATTATTTGATGCAAAGTTTTATTTCGCTTTTTCCCGTAAGGCTTATTTTTCCGTTACCTATGGCTCGTTTTATCGTTCACAATCTAGCCCAAGTTATGGTTCAAGTCATAATTATAATTCAAATCAGAAAAATCAATATCTTGATTAGCTAGTTGAGTAGTAAGTTTAACAGTTAATTCTTTCGTATGTTGTAGAGCAATAATTAAAGATTGACGTGATATACTAAGAGAGTTACATTCTGTAAAACAATTATTGATATAATTATCATCTAAAGTTACCTTTTCAGCTAAAATTGCCACTGTTATATAGCGTATAATAGTGGCAATATCTCGTTTTACAACAGCAATTTTGTTTTCAGATTCTTGCTGATTTTGTATTTCAATTGATTGAGTAGAAATAGAGTCTAGGATATATTTTAATGAATGATTAATTGGAGTAATGATTTCTATACGTTTTCTGGAAAATTGAAAAAAAATATTATAAAATTCAAGAGAGTTGCAAAAACCATAACTCAAATGACTACGAAAGTAAATAAACAAAAATGAGGTTGGTTTAACTACAGAAAAAAATCTTGCAAAGAATCTGGTAATTTTTGCTGTGAAGATTTAATATATTCAAGTTTTCTAGTAAGAATATAGTCTAATTTAAAAAATTTCGCACAAGCTAATTGTATAGATTGTTCAAAATCTTTAAGGTGATAGGAATAAGCTATTTCTAAAATTTTATCATCAATAATGCAAACTTCTATTACAGAGCGAATTTCAGATATTGCCTCCCAAGCAATCTCAAACCCTCCGTTATCTCTGCCAACATCAAAAATTTTATTGAGGGTTGTAAGTGTTACATAACCCTCTATTTGTTTAGCCTCAATCAATTCCCAAATTTTTGATGAATCTTCTACAAATGGTTCTCGTTCGAGCAAAATATCTAGAAGAATATCATCATCTAATAAAACCTTTTGGATCATTAGTACTGCTCTAATTCCTAACTTCCATGTTTAGCAACTTCTGTATTATTAGAATTATATTGTTTATCTTTTTGTTCTTCAGACTTGAATAGTCCGCGTACCCGTTTTAAGTGTGGTAAATTTTCTGATCTTTCTTCTGTTACCTCTATAACTTCGGGAAGTAAATGTGCAACACCAAATAACTTTCCTGCATAAGATGTTTTCAGAAAAGCTTGTCTTTGAGCATGAGTCATTATCTGTTTTGACCCTGCCATTATTTCCTCACTACTCATATAGCTTGGGTTCTCCCCATCTTGTTTCATGTCGCTGACAAAATTCTGCTGCTGCGGTTCGTGAAAATCTGAAGCCATATAAATCTTCTCCAGGAGTGCTACGTGATAAACCAAGATACTCCATTTGTACCTTATTTATCTCTATAGTATGGCACAGCTTTATCTAAAGCATCTAGTATAATTAGCGGTGCTTCTGGTTTTGGTTCACAAAACTCAAAAGCAACATTGATAGCATACCAAATTAACCATTTACCAATAGGTTCAATTAATCTCTTAGCAGCATCGCCTCGATCAGTAGGATCTGCTTCTAAATTAGTTATTTCTAAATATATAGGAGGCGCAGGTTCAGGATAAAAATATGGATATAGTCCGTATTTAATTAATCCCCATACTTGATGGTTATAAACAATCTTAACTATATTTTCGCAGTAAAAACTTGTTGTCTTCCAAATATTTAACCAGTCACAAGTCCAATTTGTTGGCATATCATCAATAGTTGCTGGAAAAAGAAAAGCAACTTCCTCAGTTTTGGAATCAATTAAAACTTTTACCTGATAAGTTCCAATAGTAGTCAATTTGTTTTACACCCTTCTTACAGTTGCTTTACAATCTCTAAATTATACATTTATATCTTAGCTTTTTACAAGACAATAAGGAGTCATAATAAATCAATCGTTTAATATTCAATAACTAAAGATGGATCTTACAGCGGTTTACATTGAGTACCAAATAGTTGAGTATGAAAATAAATTTCCCAGTTATTACTAACAAATTTACTCATCGTCTAATTGCACACCTTCAATTAGTTGATGGGCAGTTTCAGACATTTCTGTTGTATAATGATATTATGCTACATAACAAGATTAAACAAACAACCTCTTTATGGGATTTTTCAATAAGATTGCTAGTCTTTATTAACAGTATCTAATGTCCAAAGAAAAAAGTCACACTGATAGAGTGAAGATGTCATATTATTCCTAATATATATTTATAGTTTAGCTTAATCTGATATCAATTTTAATAGATACCCAACCTCTTCAAGAAGTCGGGTATTTTAAACTAATTATTTTGGACACTGAGGTAAGCTTTTGAGAGCGTAATAGCAGTCAAAATAATTGAGAGCATCACTACTCGATTTAAAACTACCCTTGGTTAAATAATTGTCTTTTTGCGGATCCTTATCTTTATTCCAAATCTTCAAATAGTATTTTTGACCATCATCAGAAGACCATAACTCATAACGATAGTCACCACCATAACCTTCACTTCGTAAATAGTCAGCTAGTGCAGCATTGGGAGCAGCTATAAGGGTAACTACGGTCAATATAGGCAATATAGCTTCTTTCAATATTTTAACTATCTTCATAGATACACCTATTGTTTATTACAGTTAAATCATAATGTGACTACGTATCAGTGTCTAGATAAAAACCAGTAAAATTTACTCAAACTTTATAAAAATCTATAAAATTGTACGCCTTTGCATTTGGACGCAAAACAAAAATGCTAACATCCTCAAGATAGATACCTTATCTTTCAAAGTATGCAAAAATAAAGATAGAAACAGATGTAAAAAAAATTGACCCCATTTTCTCTTCTCAACTCCTGAACTCCTATTCCCAGGAGGTGAAAATTATGATAGATAAAAATATAAGAATTGTCTCTTTAATTCCTAGTGCGACAGAAATAGTTGCTACTCTGGGTTTACAAGATGCTATTGTGGGGCGATCGCATGAATGTGACTATCCTCCAGAAATAGCTCACCTGCCAGTTTGTACGCAAGCACGTTTGAATGGTAATGCTGATAGCAGTTCTATTCACAACGAAGTTAATAATATATTGCAATCTGCTCTGAGTATCTACAAAATTAAACTTGATGTTCTAGAACAATTGCAACCTACCCACATTCTCACCCAAGACCAGTGTGATGTATGTGCTGTTAGTTTACCAGAAGTAGAAAAAGCTGTTGCCCACCTGACCCACACCACACCTCAAATAATCTCTTTACAACCCAGTACACTGCGGGATGTATGGGGAGATATAGAACGAGTAGGTCAAACATTTGGAATTAACTCAGTAGAAATACTAGAAAATTTAGAAGCTCGTGTAAAAATTTGCAATCGCAAAATCCAAGGACTTTCGATCACAGAAATGCCTACAGTTGCTTGTATAGAATGGACTGATCCTTTGATGGCTGCTGCAAATTGGATTCCTGAACTCATTAATATTGCTGGTGGACAGACATTATTTAGCGGTATCGGTCAACCTTCAGCGCGTTTAAGCTGGGACACATTAATTACGAGTAATCCCGATGTAATCATTTTTATGCCCTGTGGCTTTGATTTACAACGAACTCACCAAGAAGCAAAACTGTTAACTCAGCGTCCAGACTGGGAAAAATTACACGCTGTTAAAGCTGGTAGAGTTTATATCACCGATGGTAACGCTTACTTTAACCGTCCCGGACCACGCCTAGTAGATTCTGTAGAAATATTAGCCGAAATCTTGCACCCAGACATTTTTGAATATGGTTATAAAGGTACTGGGTGGCAAAGTTTATACAACTCACATCTGTCCCGCCCCTTAGAGGTCTGAAATTTTTGACCGAAAACAGGAAAGATAAGCTGTGTGACATTTAACTTGCATCTTTTTTATTTTCGGGTCAAAACCGTTAATTCCTCTCCCCTGCTTCCATACAGGTCTCAATTTAGCTGATTGCTAACTCGGTCTCTGGATCAAAAAAGTGAATTTTTTCAGGAATAAATGATAACCAAAGTTGTTCATCCAAACGAATGAATCTATCGGGAGTAATTCGCACTTGCAAAGATTGACCTTCTGCACTTGATGATTCAGGATCAAAAATTCTGACCGATAAAAAACTATCATTTCCTAAATTTTCTACCAAATCTACTTTGATAGGTAAATTTTTGGTTGCAGGTACACTCAAAGTTAAATGTTCTGGACGAATCCCTAAAATTAAAGTTTTTCCATCGTATTTTTGTAAAGGTTTTCCCCACACTTCTGGAAGAGTGAAACGAAAGTTAGAATGGGTAATTAATAAAGGTGCGTGAAATTCTACCGGGATAAAATTCATTGGTGGTGAACCAATAAATTCGGCTACAAAGCGGTTAGCAGGGTGGTTGTAAAGTTCTAATGGTGCTGCGACTTGCTGGATTTGACCTCCAGACATGATCGCAATGCGATCGCCCATTGTCATCGCTTCAGTTTGATCATGGGTGACGTAAATCGTTGTTGTTCCCAACTGACGCTGCAATTTGACGATTTGGGCGCGAGTTTCAGCCCGTAATTTAGCATCTAAGTTAGATAATGGTTCATCCATTAAAAATACTTGAGGATTCCGAGCGATCGCTCTTCCTAATGCTACCCGTTGTCTTTGTCCTCCAGATAACTGTTTAGGTAAGCGATTTAATAAAGTTTCAATTTGTAATAATTGGGCAACATTCCACACTTGTTGTTCTACAATTCGTTCTTTTGGAGAAAGATAACGCAGTCCTTTGGGTAATTTTCTCGTCATTCCCACCAGTAGATTTTCTCCCCACTGACGTAACAGAGGAGAAGAACCCGTTTCTCTACTTCCAAATCGACGACGCAACCCAAAAGCAATGTTGTCATAAACACTCATCTGGGGATAGAGGGCGTAATTTTGGAACACCATCGCGATATCACGTTCTTTGGGAGGTAAATCATTAATCAAGCGCAGCCCTTGGTCAGCTGTGCGATCGCCCACCCAGATATTACCCCCAGTCATTACCTCTAATCCTGCTATTAACCGCAACAAGGTACTCTTACCACAACCAGAAGGTCCCACCAACACCATAAATTCACCATCCGCAATGGTTAAATTAATTCGCCGTAGGACATTAATACTATCTGCACCTTCCTTTCCTGGTGATGACATTTGTGTAGTCACACCTTCCCCCTTGCGAGGAGGAAAACTTTTATAAACGTTCTCTAATACAACTTGTGCCACAGGTAATTACTTTAATAGTTTTTAATCTATAGAGATTGGATTTTCCTTCCTCTACAGTAGACAGTATAGTATTCCTTGATTAACCCAAGAGTAAAGTTATCAGCTAATATGCTAGAGTTCAAACTTATTGATATTACAGCAGTTTTCACCTAGTTAGACCACAGTAGAGACATTGCATACAACGCCTCTACAAGGGTTTTAAAGATTGTTTTGTGATTCATTTACCTGAAAATCGCCGTAAAATAGCCAGCACCTTAGCCCATCTTGAAAATTAGAGACTAGGCGCTGGCATTGTGGTCAATTAAACAGTGATTTTATACTTGGTTTTCTAAACAACAAGTACGAAATCGGAGGCAGCCACGAAATCTAACACTGCAAACTCACCACCCGTACCAAAACCGACATTAGTACCATTTTGGTTATAGAACAGACTACCGCTGCTGAGGCTATAAACTATTCTCGCAGTGCTGCTTCCTGCTAGGGCATCATCACTAACATAATTAAATTCTGAAGCATTGCTAAATCCCGTCCCCACCGCACTAGTGAGAGCGGTAAATACTTTTTTGCTCAAAACTAACTTGTCAGTTCCTGTAGTGAAATCAGCAATGGTCGCTACTCCATTGGCGGCCGTTGTAAAAGCAGCAGTTCCAGTAAATACGAACTGATCAGCACCAACACCACCAAATAAGTTGTCAGCACCTGCACTAGCAATAAGGGAGTCATCACCCACACCACCTGAGAGAGCATCATTACCCGCACCCCCGTTGAGCGTATCATTACCTACACCACCAATCAGGGTGTCATTACCTAAACCTCCTACTAAGTTGTTATTGAGGCTATTGCCGATTAAGCGGTCATTACCATCACCACCAATTGCATTTTCAATGCTGACATTGGAAGACAATGTGATTTGTGTATTAGCACCTACAGTTTGAGTCGTAGTAATTCCCAGATTCAGGCGAACATTTGCTACTCCAGCAGGAGTTCCTGAAAAGCTAATAGTATCTACACCGGAGGCATCTGTAATGGTGTCACTGCCTAGTCCAGTGCTATTTAAGGTAAATAAATATGTGTCATTACCTACATCACCATTTAAGCTATCTGTTCCTGCACCACCATTGAGGGTATCGTTACCAGCACCACCATTGAGGGTATCGTTACCAGCACCACCATCGAGGTTGTTATTACCCGTGTTACCTGTAATGACGTTATTACCTCCATTACCAGTACCATTGATTGGAGATGTTCCTGTCAGGATGAGATTTTCAATATTGTCCAAGGCCGCAATACTATAGGTAACACTCGATTGAACGGTATCAATACCTTCGTTAGCGGCCTCGGTAATGGTATCTGTAGTGGTATCTACAATGTAGACATCATTACCTACACCACCAATTAAGGTATCTGTTCCTGCACCACCATTGAGAGTATCGTCACCAGCAAGACCATCTATGATATCGTTACTATCAGTACCAACCAAGTTATCATTGCCATTCGTACCAGATATAATAGATGTGATATCGCTATTAATCCAGACCTGAGAGCTAAATTTATCAACATTTTGGAAAATTTGGATTAAATCAGGAGATCCATCATTATCAACATCCGCAGTCAGGTACTGTGTATTCGTTGCATAATTACCCACGTCTGTTGTTTCCACACTTTTAGTGAAGATACCAGCACCATCGTTAATCCAGACAGTAGATTGAAACTTATTGGTAGTTCCATTGCGCCAAATCTCTATTAAATCAATATCTCCATCATTGTCAACATCGGCGCTCAAGTATTGTGTAGTAGCTGCATAATTACCGATCTCAGAAGTTGGTGTACTTACGCTGAATGCACCAGTACCATCATTAATCCAGGCAGTAGATTGAAACTTATTGGTAGTACCATTGCGCCAAATCTCTATTAAATCAATATCTCCATCATTGTCAACATCGCCACTCAGGTATCTTGTGGTAGTTGCATAATTACCGATAGTTGTAGTTGGTACAACTAAGCTGAATACACCAGTACCATCATTAATCCGGGTAGTAGATTGAAATTTGTTGGTAGTACCATTGCGCCAAATCTCTATTAAATCAATCGCTCCATCATTGTTAACATCGGCACTCAGGTATCTTGTTGTAGCTACATAATTACCGATATTAGTAGTTGGTAGTCCTAAGTAAAATGCACCAGTACCATCATTAATCCACGTGGCAGATTGAAACTTATTGGTACTACCATTACGCCAAATCTCTATTAAATCAACTATTCCATCATTGTTAACATCACCACTTACGTATCTTGTGGTAGTTTCGTAGTTACCAATCTCAGTAATTGGTAGTCCTAAGTAAAATGCACCAGTACTATCATTAATCCAGGTAGTAGATTGAAACTTATTAGTAGTACCATTCCACCAAATCTCAATTAAATCAACTACTCCATCATTGTTGAAATCGCCACTCAGGTATCTTGTAGTAGTTGCGTAATTGCCTATGTTAGCAGTTACTGATCCGGAAGTAAAAGAACCCATGCTCATGAGAATACACCTTTGATCTGTCAGAAATAATTAAGTAATGACTGTTTGTGTCGTATCATATTGATGACTTGGTTGCTAAAAAGTATCGCTTGTAACATTTCATCTAAATGTAATAAAACTTATGCTATGCTCTATATATATATGCTAAAAACAAATAATAGCTAGACTTGATATCGGGCAAAAGTCTTTATATATCAATAATCTTGGCGACTTAAACAGTAAAGTCACAACCCATTTTAGTATAATACCTACAATCAATAGCCCCAAAAATTAAGTACGCGATGTTAAAAAAAATTAATGACCACAAATTTTAAGAATTGTGAGCAAGATATTTTTTGTTGTGATGTAATATGTATGTGCGGCTAATTATTTATAGTATGGCTGGGTAGGCTACTAAGTAACTCAACCTTAAAAACATCAAATCAACCTACTTAGGGTTTGCTGAGAAAGTCTTTTTGTAGAGGTAGGTGACAGGTGAAAGGTCAGGGCAAACGCATCTAAGTTCTGTAATCCATGCCCAACAAGGGTTTCAGATTTTAGTCACAAAAATAAACAATGGTTGAAACCTTGATTCTGTAAGTATTCTAAAAATAAGATGCGTTTGCCCTGGGTGAAAGGTGACAGTTTTAATAGTTGGATGGGAAATTGCGACTAAAGGTATGTTAATAACGCAAATTCAAATTTGAAACTTGCTCTGTGACTGGGTTTCAAACACCTGAATCCTTACATAAATTCACATTTCAAAAGTTGACTATGCCAAATGCATAAAAATCATTTTTAGCAACTCAGTACGAGTAAAAGGTTTAGTTAAATAACCAGAGGCTCCCACCATTCTGGCTTTTACTTTATCAACAATTCCCTTGCTTCCGGTAACAAAAATAATGGGAATTTCCTTAAACATTGAATTATTACGGATTATTTTACATAATTCATAACCATCAATACCTGCCATATTGAGATCCAACAAAATCAAATCCGGTTTATGTCTAATAATAGACATAACTGCTTTGATTGGATCATTAATCGTGACTACTGCAACATTTTCACCTTCTAAACAACGGCTGATTTCTTTAAGAATGGTGGGACTATCATCTACAGAAATAATTTTGTAGATTTTCTTAGGACTTATAGTAGCCGTATTTACGGTTTTCTGTTCAGGCTCTATGTTATTGATTATGTTTAATTGCTCATGGTTCTCTGTTGGTAACGCAGAAATTTCAAGTACATGGTCTTCTACAGCAGGATTCTCATCTGCTAACGCTTCTACATCAGATTCTTCTTCATAAATTACTAGTGTGCTATATGTTGAAGATCCAGAAACATCTTCAAAAGTCTTAGGCAATTTATCAAATGGAGGGTCTGGTTCATGGAGAATAATCGAACCCTGAAGTATATAAGGGTATAAAGTTCGAGCCAGTTCCACCTCATCCAGATTCATAATTACAGCCAAATGACGCAGGCTAAAGCCCTTCATCCAAGTTGTGATATTTTGCTGTAATTCTGGTAGTTGTTTGTTATAAAACCTGCTGTTAATCAACAAGTATGGACGCTGATAAGGAGAAGATATTTGCGGAGCGCAGGATTGCCAACTTTGTAACCGCTTTTGACAACGGTCTATAATATTTTCTGTATCCAACTTGCAAATTTTAGGAAGGCTCTGTACTGGTTCTGTTAATACATAAGTTCCTTCTTTAATCAACAGAAATGATTCAATCACTTCTTTGACTAACTCTTGAATGAGTAATGCTGCTTGGTGAGAAGGTAAATGTTTTTGCGTTACTAGCCAGTGAATACCTTGATATTCTGGTGGTTGACCCAGTAACTCATGCTCAGGTTTGCTTAACTGAGTTTGCCAATCAGGTTCAAAAGTCAACCGTAATTGTACACGAACTTCATTAGTCAGTGGAGAAATTTGCTGATTCAGACGACGTATATGTCGTTCTAATCTATCAAAAGGTTCTACTGAATGAGTGGCATAGATGATTTTGCCTTGATCTAAATATATTAACCACAAAACTGAGTTGTAAGAAACTTGTAAACAAGTAGTATCAGAAGAATTAGTTAATTGCCTTAATAGACGTTCAGGAGATAGTTTGCTAAATGTGCCAGTATTATTCATAATTTTACAGTTTTTTCTAAGAACTTAACATAGTCTTGAGAAAGATGAAATTTGGGTTTAAGTATGGTCTTTGTTTTTATATTTTTGGATCAACCAATCATAAATTGGTAAATATTATGTCATGTAAATGCCAAGCCTAGTTTTCATTTTTACATAGTAACAATTAGCAAATCACTAAATTAATTAAGATTACTTAGTGGTCTTGATTCAAGAAAATTTCCACATAAAATCTTTAAAATTTTTCTTTATGTAAATGTATATATTGATTATTGTATTCTTAATTTGTTGAAAATAAATTATGGTAGCTCCACTACAACAAGTAATGTTCATACCTCCTAATCAATTCGCTTCAATTAAACTATATGGTGATTCAAGTTTCCTGAAATAGAGAATTTGGTGAGAATAATTGAATTAATGAAATTTAAGCGATTTATCGCAAAATACCATAATTCTAGTCGTACTAGTCTAGGAAACTATATACTTTGAGAAAAGGAAATTAAAACGTTGGACTATAACATAACACAAAAGGTTATGCTGGATACACTAAAATTAGATGAAGTCGTAGAATTTGCAGAAAACCCAGAACCACGTTGTCCGTGTGTGCTATTGCTAGACACATCTGGCTCAATGCAAGGAGAACGCATCGAGGCTTTAAACCAGGGTCTGCTTACTTTTAAGGATGAACTGGTAAAAAATTCCTTGGCAGCGAGAAGGGTAGAAGTAGCCATTATCACATTTGATAGTCATGTTAATGTGGTGCAAGATTTTGTCACCGCAGACCAATTCAACCCACCTATTCTAACAGCCCAAGGGCTAACAACAATGGGGGCAGGAATTCATAAATCTTTAGAAATAATTCAAGAACGTAAATCCCAGTATCGAGCCAATGGGATTGCTTATTACCGTCCTTGGGTATTTATGATTACAGATGGTGAGCCACAGGGTGAGTTAGATAATGTGATTGAGCAAGCTGTACAGCGGCTACAAGGAGATGAAGCGAATAAACGAGTGGCCTTTTTTACAGTAGGAGTAGAAAATGCGAATATGACCCGTTTAAATCAAATAGCTGTGCGTACTCCTCTCAAACTGCAAGGATTAAACTTTATTGAAATGTTTGTTTGGCTTTCAGCCAGTATGTCAGCCGTTTCACACTCCAAAGTAGATGAGCAAGTAGCACTACCACCAATTGGTTGGGGATCTGTTTAGCAGTTATCAGTTATAGCAGGTGACGGGTGACAGGTGACAGTAGTGAAAGTCTTTCTATGTCTGAGTTTGCTGATAGCTGCGCTGTCTTCCTACGAGGGTTTACGCCCAAGCTTAAGGCTATTGTATGCCCCAGTTATATCACAATTGCTATAGCAATCTTAAATCATTCGCCAAAAATCCTGTTGCCTCAAGCCTTTTGCATTTCTCCTACTAATTTATGAACACACCAAAACAGATTCCTAAATGGCGGATAGTAGCCGCGTCTGTATGTGGTACTAGCCACATCAGAAACCAGCAATTATGTCAGGATGCTCACCATTGGCAAATATTAGCAAATAATGTATTAGTGATAGCAGCAGCAGATGGGGCAGGTTCTGCAACATTGGGAAAAGTGGGAGCGATGATTGCTGTAGAGACAGCCACAGAATATATCTCACACAGTGACATTAGCCATCAAACCTTTGCGGAGGATGCTTTTTTGCGTGATTTGCTAACTGATGCTATGTTAGCGGCCAAAAAAGCAGTAGAAGAGGAGGCGGATTTGTGTCAGCATCAGCCCCACGATTTAGCTACTACCTTAATTATTGCGATCGCCACACCACAAATTGTCGCAGTAGCCCAAATTGGAGATGGTTTAGCCGTAGCCAAGGATAGCACAGGCAACCTCATAGCACTGACTATTCCCGATAGCGGTGAATATATCAATGAAACCACATTTTTGACTTCGCCTGATGCCTTAAATACAGCACAATTCAGAATATTACGGCAAGAAATAGTCAATATTAGTGTTCTTACCGATGGACTACAAATGCTGGCTTTGAATATGCTAGTGGGTGAACCTCACAAACCATTCTTTTTTCCGTTATTCGATTTTGTCGCCAATGCCCAGGATAAGACCATAGCCAAAGAACAATTGGTAAAGTTTTTATGTTCGGAGCGCATTACCCAAAGGACAGATGATGATTTGACCTTGGTTATAGCAGCATTAAGCAAATCATGAAAGTAAAAACAAGGCAGTCACAAGTATTTAACCCCCTCGTTACAAATGGAATAACTACCAAACATTACCTCCTGCCCCCTTTTCCCTTCACGATTGACTAATTTTAATCACCACTCTTAAGCAAATATTCCACCATGCAGGTACTACGTTGTCTTCCCAAGCAAGAAACTCTCAATCTCACTGTTAGTTTGGGGCGTGGCGGTGAAGCTTGTGTCTATACAGTGCCATCAGATGAAAATTTAGTGGCAAAAATTTATCACAAGCCAATTGATACCTATGCTCAAAAACTTCAGGCCATGATAGCTAATCCCCCTGAAAACCCTACAGCTAATTTGGGGCATATTTCCATCGCTTGGCCACAGGAATTATTGCAAGCTGTGGATGGTAGTGGTAGTATCATTGGCTTTTTGATGCCGCGCATTCGGGGGATGCGGCCGATTATGGATTTTTACAATCCGGGAAACCGTCGTCAAAATTTCCCATTATTTAATTATCAATATTTATTGCGTACTGCTCGCAATCTATCGGCCGCTTTTGCAGCTCTGCACGCCAGCCAATACTGCATTGGGGACGTAAATGAATCAAATATTCTAGTGAGTAACACCGCCTTAATAACCTTAGTAGATACAGATTCATTTCAAGTACGTGATCCAGAGAAAGATATTGTCTATCGTTGTTCCGTAGGTAAACCAGAGTATACACCTCCAGAACTACAGAATAAAACTTTTGCTGACTATGATCGGGAAAGTCATCATGATTTATTTGGGTTAGCAGTGCTGATATTTCAATTATTAATGGAAGGTACGCACCCATTTTCGGGAATTTTTCAAGGTTTATTTGATCCACCGGCTTATGAAGCCAGAATAGTTGCTGGTCATTTTACTTACAGTCAAAAGCAAAAAGTACCCTATTTACCTACTCCTATTGCACCTGCTTGGCAGATGCTTCATCCCCGTTTACAGGAACTGTTTGTGCGTTGTTTTGAAGATGGTCACAACAGTCCTCGATCGCGTCCTAATGCTCAAACTTGGTTATCTGCGATCGCAGAGGCGGAAGAGAGTCTGGTCACTTGTGCTGTCAATCCCCAACATCTCTACCATAATCACCTGAATCAATGTCCTTGGTGTGAGCGTGCTTCCCAATTAGGTGGACGTGATCCTTTTCCATCACTAGAGGCGATCGCTTCCGGAGAACATCTCAAACCACGCCGCAAATCCAAAAAGCGCCATCTCCCAACCCCTGGGATACGCAAGCCAGCTATTTCTCCATCTCCTCTACATCATTGGCAACCAATATTTACTCCCAATTTTTCAGCTTATCAACCAGCCAAAAAATCAAACAGATCAAAGTTTTATAGTATAGTTTTTTGCTTATTAGGTTTTGGGTTATTGGGATATTTGGACATAATGATTAAATTTACCCGTCCTTTTGTTTCCCAAAATCCTTATACCCAACAATCCTTAATGTCTCGCTTAGAGAATAATAGTGTTCAGACTGATAATCTCACTTTTATTGATTACTATAACCGGGGTAACGAAGCTTATCAAAAGCGAGACTATGAACAAGCCATCGAAAATTTTACCCAAGGAATTAAAAAAAACTCTACTTTTTCTAAATTGTATATCAATAGAGGTAATGCCCGCTATAATTTGAACGATTACGAAGGAGCATTAGCAGACTATAACCAGGCGCTAAAAATTAATCCCCAGGAAGTGAAAGCATTAGTCAATAGGGGTAACGCTTATTATATGCTGGCTGATTATAGTAGTGATCCTGAACAAGAATATCAAAAAGCCATCAACAATTTCAATACTGCTATTAACATCAATTTGCGTGATACTGAAGCTTATATTAGACGGGGTATTGTGCGTTCTCAAATAGCTAAATATAGCAGTAATTATCAACAAGAATACCAAAAATCTATTGCAGATTTTACTGAAGCCATTGCACTCAATACCTCCAAAGCAGAAGCTTATTTTCAGCGTGGTCTCGCCCGTTATCAATTTGCCCAATATAGCAGTAATTATGCTAAAGAATATCAACAAGCAATTGTAGATTTTACCCAAGCAATAAATATCAATCCACGCATGGCTAAAGTTTATCTCAAACGGGGTATGGTTTATTATGAACTAGCACAATACGGTGAAAATACAGTCCAACAAAACCATGCTCAAGCCATTGAAGATTTAGAAAAATCTGCTCAAATTTACCTCGAAGATGAGGATATGGATAACTACCAGCAAGCTCTCAGTAATATTTGTGTTATTGTCTCCAAAAAGTGTGATACTTTATTCCAAAATTCTACAAGTTTTAACCAAATTCAACCGTGATATAGCAGGTGATAGGTGGCCGATAACAAGCAAACACTTTTTCAGATTCGAGACTATTCTGACTTATTTCTAACTCCTTTTACTGACTTGCGTAGAGACGTTCCGCTGGAACGTCTAACTTCATGGCTAACTCCACACTAAGGTATCACAAAGAAATTTTTACAACAAACCTTAAATACTTACAAAATATCCCTCTCAAGGTAGTTAATATTAGAGAGCATTTACATCACATCTATTAATTTTTAGTTAATGTATAAATCTGAGATACAACTACTGATATTCATAATTTTTTTACATATAAAATATCTTAAATTTACTGATTCTTTATAATTTTTCAGCAGTTTCCAGTTAAATTATTTCTAGATTAGTCATAGAGAGAACTGTATAGAAGTTGATTTTTTATCTAGATCGTTTCTCTATTTGTCGTGCATCCTCCTCATCCCTCAAAACTCAAATAATAACCTAACGACAAATAAATCTTTAAGGTGATTGCATGAAAGCAGTGATTTTGGCTGGCGGACTGGGTACACGCCTCAGTGAAGAAACCAGTATCAGGCCGAAGCCGATGGTTGAGATTGGAGGTAAGCCGATTCTCTGGCATATCATGAAAATATACTCGGCTCATGGTATTAATGAATTTATTATCTGTTGCGGGTATAAAGGTTACATCATCAAGGAGTATTTTGCTAACTACTTTTTGCATATGTCAGATGTAACTTTTGATATGCGGTTTAACCAGATGAGTATACATTCTGGATATGCTGAACCTTGGCGAGTTACCTTAGTTAATACAGGTGATAATACCATGACCGGCGGGCGTTTAAAAAAAGTCAGAGAACATATTGGTAATGACACTTTCTGTTTTACTTATGGAGATGGAGTTAGTGATGTAAATATCACCGAACTCATCAAATTTCATAAAGAACAAAAAACCTTGGCAACATTAAGTGCAGTCCAACCAGCGGGAAGATTTGGTGCAATCTCTCTAGGACAAGAGCAAACTAGAATTACTAGTTTTAGAGAAAAACCAGAAGGTGACGGTGCATGGATTAATGGCGGTTATTTTGTGCTTGAACCTGAAGTAATTAACTTCATTACTGATGAATCTACCGTTTGGGAAAAAGAGCCATTGGAAAAATTAGCTGATATGGAACAACTTTCAGCTTTTAGACATAATGGGTTTTGGCAACCAATGGATACTTTAAGAGACAAACAATACTTAGAAGGGCTATGGCAAAATGATCAAGCACCTTGGAAAGTATGGTAATACAAATTTTGGATGTTGGATGTTGTCTTTTGGATGAGGGAAAAATTACTAATGTATGATTTTGCGATAATTGGTGGGGGAATAGTTGGACTTTCTACAGCGATGGCTTTAGGCGATCGCTATCCCCATGCCAAGATTTTAGTATTAGAAAAAGAAAGTCAATGGGCATTTCACCAAACAGGTAATAATAGCGGCGTAATTCATTCGGGAATTTACTACAAACCAGGCAGTTTCAAAGCTCAATTTTGCCGTGACGGCAGTCGTTCAATGGTTGAATTCTGCCAAAAACATGATATTGAGCATGACATTTGCGGTAAAGTGATTGTGGCCACAGAAGCACAAGAACTACCACGTTTAGAGAACCTCTACAAACGAGGTCTAGATAACGGTATAGCAGTGCGAAGAATTAGTCCTGAAGAAGTTAAAGAAATTGAGCCTCATGTTAGTTGTGTAGGTGGAATTCGCGTATTATCTACAGGCATTGTTAATTACAAACAAGTTTGTTTAAAATACGCTGAAATTATTCAACAACAAGGGGGAGATTTACGCCTCAATACCAAAGTTATCCAAATCATCCAAAAAGGTAAAAACCAAGTAGTTGAGACCAACAAGGGTAACTTTGAAACTAAATTTGTGATCAATTGTGCCGGATTGCATAGCGATCGCATTGCAAAATTAGGTAAAGCTAATCCTGAAGCTAAGATCGTTCCCTTCCGGGGCGAATACTACGAACTCACACCCGCAAAACGCTATCTCGTCAAAACCTTAATTTACCCAGTTCCTAACCCGGACTTTCCCTTTTTGGGTGTTCACTTCACCCGCATGATTGACAATAGCGTTCACGCAGGGCCAAATGCAGTTCTCAGTCTCAAACGCGAAGGTTACAAAAAAACCGATTTTGACCTGCGAGATTTTGCTGAAGTGATCACCTATCCCGGATTCTGGAAACTAGCCGCCAAACACGCTGACGAAGGCATTCAAGAAATTATTCGTTCCTTTAGTAAAGCCGCCTTTGTCAGAAGTTTACAAAAACTCATTCCCGAAGTTCAAGCAGAAGATTTAGTCCCAACTCATGCAGGAGTTCGCGCTCAAGCACTAATGAATAATGGCTCCTTGGTAGACGATTTTTTAATCATCCAAGGAGATAACTCCATTCATGTTTGCAATGCACCCTCTCCCGCAGCTACATCTTCTCTAGAAATTGGCAAAGCGATTGTTAGACAAATACCGCAACCAGCACATTTACAAAGCTTAGTAACCTAATTGCTCCTAATTGTAGCAGGGCAAATATGAATAGTGTAACCAAAAAGTGGAATTGGGAAAACTCCATTGCTACTAGTAAATTAACGCGCCTACAAGAAGTTACACTCACCACCTTATTAGCAAATATGCCAAAGATTTTTTTTGGCACCAGTTTCCGGAGACTACTTTACCCACCAATTTTTTCCCAGTTTGGTAGAGCAATAGATATTGAACCTGATGTTAAATTCTATGGCACTGCCAATATAGAAATTGGCGATAGAGTAAAACTGAATAGCGGTGTAAGACTCAATGCACTGGGCGACAAAAATAATCGAATTTCTATTGGCTCAGGTACAACTTTAGAACGTGGAGTTGATCTGGGTACTCTAGAGAATTCTAGCATTGTAATTGGCGAAAATACTTACATCGGACTATATACCTGTATTACTGGTTACGGTAATATCAAAATCGGCAAAAAATGTCTCATTGCTGCTCATTGTGGCATATACGGTAATGGTCATATTTTTGCAGATTCACAACTAGCAATTGCTGATCAAGAAGTCACAAAAAAAGGCATTACCATCGAGGATGACTGTTGGTTAGGTCATGGAGTAACAGTCATTGACGGTATCACAATTGCTCGCGGTAGTGTTATTGGAGCAGGCGCAGTTGTCACTAGAAACATTCCCCCTTACTCAATAGCAGTTGGTGTACCTGCTAGGGTAATTGCTCAACGTCATACAGCAGGAAACAATAGGGAACAGGGTTAAAAACCTTTGGTATATAACTTTGTTTTTTAATTTTGTACCTCATTCACTTGCAATATTCTGTAATCAATTAACTAATCCATCCCGCAATTTAAAACCATGAAAATATTAGTCACAGGAACAGAAGGATATCTCGGTTCTTTACTACCTCCTTTGTTAATCGCTAGAGGTCATGAAGTTATCGGATTAGACACAGGTTTTTATAAAGTTGGTTGGCTATATAACGGAACTGACATCACAGCTAAAACCCTCAACAAAGATATTCGTAATATTATTCCTGAAGATTTAGAAGGTGTGGACGCAATAGTTCACATGGCGGAACTTTCTAACGATCCCGCTGGACAATTAGCACCCCATATTACCTATGAAATTAATCATTTAGGTTCTGTACGTTTAGCTAACTTAGCCAAAACTATGGGGGTACGTCGCTTTATTTATATGTCTTCTTGCAGTGTTTATGGTGTTGCAAGTGAAGGTGATGTCACCGAAGAATCACCTGTTAATCCCCAAACAGCTTATGCAGAATGCAAAACATTAGTAGAAAGAGATATCAAACCATTAGCTAATGATGATTTCTCTCCTACCTTCATGCGAAATGCGACCGCTTTTGGTGCTTCTCCCAGAATGCGATTTGATATTGTTTTAAACAATTTAGCCGGTTTAGCATGGACTACCAAAGAAATTAAAATGACCAGTGATGGTACACCTTGGCGGCCATTAGTTCATGCTTTGGATATTTGTAAAGCCATCGTTTGCACCTTAGAAGCACCCAGAGATATTGTCCACAATCAAGTTTTTAATGTGGGAGATACTGCTAATAACTATCGCGTTAAAGAAATCGCCGAAATTATTGCTGATACTTTCCCTGGTTGTAAATTAACCTTTGGTAATAACGGTTCAGATAATCGTAGCTATCGAGTCTCTTTCGAGAAAATTAACTCTATCCTTCCCGGATTTAAATGTGACTGGAATGCTCAAACTGGCGCTAAACAATTATTAGATTTATTCAGTAAAATCGACATGACTGAAGATACTTTCTTGTTTAGAGGATTTACAAGATTAAAACAGTTAGAGTACCTAATTCGTACTCAGCAAATCGACAAAAATTTCTTTTGGAACAAACAATAGGTTGAGAATAATTTAGAGGATGTTTTAACAGTTATTGGGGACAAATCACCAATCTTTATATCCTTCTTATTCCCCTTTTTTGAGGGTAATTAGACTATTGAATTCCCCCTTAAAAAGGGGGAATTAGGGGGATCTTGATAAGACTTGATATTTTATAAACTATCCTCAATAAAGTAAATTTTCTCAAATTTAAAATCTTGTTTAAAATCTTGCTAACTACTAATCAATACTTTTCAGTTAAGAGAGAAAGTAGAAAAGGTTCAGATAAAACCTTTCACTTGAACCTAAAGCAACTAATAAATTACAGGTTATTAAGCAAGTAGTATTACTCTACTTACTATATCCATTAACTACAGCAATATCGCGATGCAGAAATTATGAATAAATTACTCACAATTGCTATTCCTACATTCAATCGTGCCACCTTTTTAGACCAACAACTAACTTGGTTAGCAAAAGCAATCAAGGGTTTTGAATCTGAATGTGAAATCATTATTTCTGATAATTGTTCTACAGATAACACTCAAGATATCATTAATAAATGGCAGAAAATCTTTAATAAAACAACATTTAAAAACAATAAAAACACAACTAATATTGGTGTAATGGCTAATATAGCTTATTGCTTCCAATCTGCTATCACCGAATACGTTTGGGTCATTGGTGATGATGACCCGATCCAGGAAAGAACTTTAGGTTATGTGATCAATAACCTGAAAGCTCATCCAGAATTAGCCTTATTAATTCTGAATTTCTCCTGGTTTTATGTAGGCAGTAATGAACTAGCTCATGAACGCTGCTTTACTATTGAAAATGAAAATATTGTATCTAATGGTAAACCTTTAATCGAAAAATGTTTACATGAAAACTTTGGTGGACTAGCTTTTATGACTGCTCAAGTATACAAAACACAAGCAGCAAAACAAGCTTTTCAACTATGGACATCTAGTGTAAATAACAGAGAAGCTCAAGTGTATTGGACTGCTTTTTGTGCTACTCAAGGAAGTGTAAAAATTACCAAAGATGTTTATTTAGAATATGCTTGTGGCATGAATTCTGCACCTGGAGAAAAACTTTGGTTTAGGATGCATTATTTAGACTTACCCATGATTTATGTAAAACTCATGGAAATCGGCTATAGCGAAATATTTTGCCGCAAATTGATTATTAGTCATTTTGCAGAGAACAATTGGAGAGTAATACTAGGTGCATTGAAACGATGGCCTTTGACAACAATAAATATTATCATACCTTACTTAAGTTTAGTAGGGATATGTCGTTGGAAAGTTCTTACTTCTACTGCGAATTAATCAACAGATAGAATTGAGCTTCAAATATTAAATTCCAGATGTTTATAATTCATCTATTTAGCTATGAATAAATTATTGACCATTGCTATTCCTACTTATAATCGGGCGAATTTACTTGATCAGCAATTAGAGTGGCTGTCTAAAGCTATCAAAGGTTATGAATCTGATTGTGAGATATTAGTTTCTGATAATTGTTCGACTGACAACACTCAAGAAATTATCAAAAAATGGCAAGAAAATCTTAATAATGTTACGTTCAAATCTAATCGGAATATAGAAAATTTAGGTGTAATGAGAAATATCATTTATTGCCTAAGTTCAGCAACCACAAAATATGTATGGACAATTGGTGATGATGATCCAATTCAAGAAAGAGCAATCAGTTATGTAATAGATAAAATCAAAAATGTTGAGAATCTATCATTGGTATTTCTCAATTTTTCTGGTAAGAATAAAATAACTGGTGAAGCGGTTCATCCACCTACAATTTGTGGTAATCGCTGGTTTGATGCTGATACTGAAAATGGTGACGGTGATGGTAAAGCAATTTTTGAATATTGTTTTACTAAAAGTGTGGGAGCAGTCATTTTTCTTACTGCTACAATATATCGTACTGACTTAGTTCAACGCGCTCTACAAATTTGGCCAGGTGCAATTAATAATTGGATATCTTTAGCATATTTTGCCGGATATTGTGCTGCTAATGGCAAAGTAATTGTCACTAAAGATACCTATTTAGAATGCATTGTTGGTGTGAGTTATTGGCAAAAAGAACCAAAATCGGCGCTATTAATGCAATATAAACACATCCCAGAAGTAATTTTTAAGCTACAAGAAAATGCAGGATATTCTCAGCGATTTTATGCACAAATGATGGTACATAACTTTCAACAAGTTGACTTGAAAGTTTTCTTAGGTGCTTTGAGAAGATGGCCAATTTCTGCTATTCAAACAGTCGTTCCTTTTTTGGCTATAGTGGGTATTTCTGCTATTGAAGTCATGGCTGCTCCCGAAATGAAAATCGCCGAATCTCATCAACAATCTAGCCAAATTGTCCGTCGAAATAAAGGATAGATAAGGAAGGTTTAAGTCCTATGATTGCAACTCTTAACGATAAGATAAATAGCCTGACTTCTGAACTAGATTATCAAGTATCACTAGCCAAACACAGAAAAAATTTACCTTTATTATCTAATGAGGATCAGTTAATCGCCAAAACTCTAAAACGGGAAGGAGTTTACATTACTTCCATAGAAAATTTAGGATTACCATCAACTGCACAAATGTTAGAAAGTGCTAAAAATTATGCAGCCATGATGAAAAATCCCAGAAATATTCAATCAGGGTATAACTTACCGCAAATTTATACAGTCACAGATTTGCCAGAATTTGTCACCTGGGGAATTGAAGCGCGACTGCAAAATATCATAGAACACTATATCAGATTACCTATTGCTTTTCATGGTGTTCATGTGCGGAAAGACTTTCCCAACGAACAGCAACTACAAACATTACTATGGCATAAAGATTCAGAAGACCGTCGGATGATTAAAGTCATCATCTATTTACATGATGTGGTAGAAAAACATGGCGCTTTTGAATATATATCTCTGCCTAATAGTCCGTTAGAGTTGTTGAATTATTATCGGGTGGATTATGCACTATGGAAATCTAACTTCTTAGGAATTAACGATCAAGAAATGATGAAAATTATTCCTAAAACAGCTTGGAAATACTGTCCAGGAAAAGCAGGGACTGTGATTTTTGTAGATCCCAGAAATGTTTTACATCATGGTACCGTGAGAAGTGAAGAACGCTCAACTATCTTTTTTGTCTACACAGCAAAATCACCAAAGCGTCCAGAACTTTGCAATCAATACAATGATGACACTTTCATCAAACCCAATAAACAATTAATGGCTAATAATTAATTAGTAATTGGTAATTGGTAATTGGTAAATATACATTACTGTCACCTATCACCTGTCACCTGTCACCTGTTACCTATTCCCTATTCCTTGAAAAACTATGATTTTCACAGAAACTAAACTCCCTGGTGCTTTTATTATTGACTTAGAAGAAAAACCCGATCAGCGTGGTTTTTTTGCCCGGACTTTCTGCGCTCAGGAATTTGCTGACCATGGCTTAAAGCCAACGGTTGCTCAATGTAACCTTTCTTTTAATCATATAAAAGGTACATTGAGAGGAATGCATTACCAACTTCTACCAGCAGCAGAAACAAAATTAGTGCGTTGTACTCAAGGAGCTATTTATGACGTAATTGTGGATATGCGTCCTGAATCTCCAACTTATCTGTCGCATATTGGTGTAGAACTAACTGCCCAAAATCGCCGGGCTTTATATGTACCAGAAATGTTTGCTCATGGCTATCAAGCTTTAACAGATGGTGCTGAAGTTGTGTATCAAGTGGGTGAATTTTACACTCCTGGCTATGAGCGTGGTTTGCGTTATGATGATCCACTTTTAGAAATTTCTTGGCCTTTGGCTGCTACTGAAATGTCTGAAAAAGATCGGAATTGGCCTTTACTAGAATCTATTTTAATAGGAGTTTAATGATGATTATTGTAGATAAAGCCTTACAAGCCCGTGCGGCATTAGGTAAACCTGTAAAAGTAGCAATGATTGGTGCTGGTTTTATGGGTCGTGGCATTGCTAATCAAATTATCAATTCTGTTCCTGGGATGGAGTTGGTTGCTATTTCTAACCGTCACATTGATTCAGCCAAACGAGCTTATTCAGAAGCAGGAATTGAGGATGTTAAGGTTGTTTCTAGTGTAGTTGATTTAGAAGATGCACTGATTCAAGGTAAATATGCCATTACTGAAGATGCTATGTTGCTGTGTGAAGCTGATGGTATAGATGCAATTATTGAAGTGACAGGAACAATTGAATATGCTGCTCATTTAGTGATGAGAGCGATCGCACATCAAAAGCATATCATTTTAATGAATGCAGAACTTGATGGTACTATTGGCCCCATCCTCAAACTACACGCTGACCGCGCTGGAGTCATCCTCACAGCTTGCGATGGTGATCAACCAGGGGTAGAAATGAACCTCTACCGCTTCGTTAAAAGCATCGGTTTAACCCCCCTATTGTGCGGCAACATCAAAGGCTTACAAGATCCCTACCGCAACCCCACCACCCAAGCTGGTTTCGCACAACGTTGGGGTCAAAATCCCGCCATGGTGACAAGCTTTGCTGATGGCACAAAAATTTCTTTTGAACAAGCAATTGTCGCTAATGGCACAGGAATGAAGGTAGCAAAAAGGGGAATGTTGGGATACGAATACACAGGTCATGTAGATGAAATGACCAAAATGTATGATATTGACCAACTAAAAGAATTAGGTGGCATCGTTGATTATGTAGTTGGTACCAAACCAGGCCCAGGAGTATTTGTCTTTGCCACCCACGAAGACCCCAAACAACGCCATTACCTTAACCTCTATAAACTCGGTGAAGGACCCCTTTACAGCTTCTACACCCCCTATCACCTCTGCCATTTTGAAGTTCCCCTATCAGTAGCCCGTGCAGTCCTCTTCCATGATGCAGTTCTTGCACCCATAGCAGGCCCCATAGTTGATGTTGTCGCTACTGCTAAAATTGACCTCAAAGCCGGAGAAACTCTTGATGGCATCGGTTATTACATGACCTATGGACAATGTGAAAACTCAGAAATAGTCCAGCAAGAAAATTTACTCCCAATGGGAATAGCAGAAGGATGTACTTTGAAGCGTGATATTTCTAAAGATCAAGTCCTCACCTACGACGATGTAGAATTGCCTGAAGGTAGACTTTGTGACAAACTCCGTGCTGAACAATTAACTTATTTTGTACCTGCAAAAACCTTGGTACTTGCAAAGTAGTTTTCATACCGCAATAGGTTAAGAACCTAGAATTAGTAAGTTAATTTGGGGAAAGGTTTTTTCTGCACCTTTTCCCCTTCACTTAATCCGAATCCTAATTTTGCTCATGTTGAGCAAATACTTAAAACATTTCCTGATATTCTTATTCAACCGTTGATTCTTATTAATAGGTAGTAGAAATTTTTAGTTGATAGTATTTACTTAGGTTTTGTTTCTGTTCAGTAAATTATTATGATTGGTAATTTACTTGACTAAATTCAATTTTCACATAAGTAAATATTCCATTTTTTTATATGTTGCAAGGGCATTATCTCAACTTTCAAATACATACAACCATCTCAGGATGGGTTTAGTGCAGAAGGTAGACTGGTATAAACATATCTGTACATACTTGCTAGTCAAACCAGAATTTAATCAACATTGCAATATAAGGCATCATCCATGAAAATTGCTCTCGTCCATGACTACTTAACCCAACGCGGTGGGGCAGAGCGTGTGTTTGAATTGCTTTGTAAACGCTACCCAGAAGCTGATATTTTCACATCTTTATATGATCAGCAAAAAAGTATTGATTTCGGTGAGCGTATAGTTAACACAACTTTTTTGCAAAAGATTCCCGGTGCAGCAAAGTATTTCCGCTTGATGGCTCCTCTTTACTTTCCTGCCTTTCGGACTTTGAATCTCCAAGACTATGATTTAATTATCAGCAGTAGCACTAGTTTTGCTAAAGCAGTCAGAAAAAAACCACAAGCACACCATATTTGTTTCTGCCATAATGTTACCCGGTTTTTATGGGATACAGAGACGTATTTAAGGGAGTATGGAGACTATCGCTATTTTGCTCCCTTAATTGAAAGAGTCTTTCAATTAATGAGAAATGTAGACCTGAAATATTCCCAAGAACCAGACCTCTACATTGCTAACTCTAGTGTTGTTGGCCGTCGTATTCAAAAAATTTATGGTAAACAAGCAATTGTGATTAACTATCCAATTGATACCAGCAATTTTGTTTTTTCTGATACAAAAGATGAATACTACTTGGCATCTGCCCGGATGATAAGTTATAAACGTCTTGATATAATAGTCGAGGCTTTTAACTGGCTAGGGTGGCATTTATTAATATCAGGTGACGGACCCGAACTAGAACGGTTAAAATCCAAAGCATTAGGTAATATCCAATTCTTAGGTCACGTTAGTGATGGAAAAAGAAAAGACTTATTTTCTAGAGCTAAATCCATTATTGTCGCAGCCTTAGAAGACTATGGATTAGTTCCAGTAGAAGCTAATGCTAGTGGAACTCCAGTAATAGCCTATGGTGCCGGTGGGGTATTAGATACTCAAATACCTGGCAAAACAGGAGTTTTTTTTAAAAGACAAACACCCGATTCTCTACAAACAGCATTATTAGAGGCTCGAGGGATATCTTGGAATTACGAAAATATTCGTAATCATGCCGTAAATAATTTTTCTGAACAAGCATTTTTTAGTAAAGTTGAGCAAATTCTTGTTCAAGTTTCTGGTGTGCATAGCTCATTCATTTAATTTGTCATCAAAAAGTCTTGAAAAAACCAGCATCCCACTATTACTCTGTTAAGAACCTGAATGCTATCAGTTGTTTTGGGAAAATATTAAAGGTTCTTTATTTTCCCTTACCCCTTCAGCTTTTTTAGTGAACAAAAAAGTATTAACAAGCTATCTATAGCATCTCTCACAACAAGGATAAGGATAATCAAAGTGGTTCAAAATAGTCTAAATCCCCATATAAATTCAGTCGCTGACACAGAACCAGGTTATGGACAAATATTTGCTGTATTTGTCAGAAGATTTCCCTGGTTTTTATTAGTATTTTTGAGTTCTACTGCTCTTGCAGGCATCATTACTTTAAGAACAAATCCCAGTTTCAAAAGTACGATGCAACTATTAGTAGAACCTAACTATCAAGGCAAAAAAGAAGGAGTAGATACAGTAGAAAATCAGTTTACAGACTCTAACGTTGTTATAGACACAGCGACACAGCTTAATTTGATGCAAAGTTCTGGACTGATTCAAAAAGCAGTTAATAAACTCAAAGCAGAATATCCAAGTATTACTGTAGAGGAGATAAAGAAATCCTTAGTCTTAACCCAAATCAGGACTAAAGAAGATAATGTTGTCACCAAAATTTTCCAAGTTGACTATAGTGATGGCAATCCAGAAAAAACACAAAAAGTTTTAACTGCTATTCGACAAGTCTATGTAGATTATAACAAACAACAACAGGATTTACGGTTACAAAAAGGTCTGCAAGTTATTAGAGAGCAGTTGCGAAAAGCTAGTGACGAAGTGAATGCTTCTGAAACCAATCTCCAACGATTCCGCAGAAATCAAAATTTAATTGATCCAGAATTACAAGCCAAAGCAATTGAAGAATCTTTAACTACTATTCAGCGAGAAAGACAAACCACTCGTTCTCAATATCAAGAAGCTTTAGCAAAACAAAAGTCTTTGCAACAACAACTGAATCGTTCTCCTCAAAATGCATTGGTTTCTTCTCGTTTGAGTCAGTCTATACGCTATCAAGGCTTACTGAATGAAATTCAGAAAACAGAACTAGCTTTAGCACAGGAACGCTTACGGTTTACCGATGATACTCCCAACGTGCAGAAGCTGACAGAACAACTCCAGAGTCAAAAAGAACTTTTGCAAAAAGAAGTCAGCAGAACTTTAGGTAGACAGTCCACCAGTGTATTCAGTTTTGGAGAAAATCTTCTCGAACAGGGACAGCTTGGGCAAATAGACCTAAATTTGACCGGGGAATTAGTAGAAAATCAGACTAACATAGTTGCGTTAAGTGCGCGTGATCAAACTTTAGCAGCAAAAGAGAATGAACTGCGATCGCAACTCAAACGTTTTCCCTCTCTCTTAGCTTATTACAACCGCATCCTTCCTCAGTTACAATTTAGTCGAGAAAGAATGGAGCAATTGTTGAGAGCAGAACAGCAGTTGCGGCAAGAACTATCTAAAGGTGGATTTAATTGGGAAGTAGTAGAAGAACCACAACTAGGCATAAAACTAGGCCCCAATCTCAAGCAGAATCTCTTATTGGGTGCCGTAGTGGGATTAATGTTAGGTGGTATTGCCGCCTTTATTCGAGAAACATCTGATGACTCTGTACATACTACCGCTGAATTAGAAAAACAAATTACCCTCCCATTGTTGGGAACAACTCCCAAATTACCACCAGCAAAACCCAAAGAATCAATCATCAAATTACCATTTGGTAAACCAGAAGTTCTTGCTCCCTGGACAATTCAAGTCTTACAATCACCACCCCGTTGGGAATCACTAGACCTCATTTACAAAAACATAGAACTTCTCCATAGCGTCACTGATTTAAAATCCTTAATGGTGACATCAGCATTACCAGATGATGGTAAATCAGCTTTGACATTAGGTTTAGCTATGAGTGCAGCCAGATTACATAAAAAGGTACTGCTCATAGATGCCAACCTCCGAGACCCCAGCTTACACAAACAGCTTAACCTTCCTAATGAACAAGGTTTATCTACCCTATTAGCCAGTGATGCTACCCTTCCTAATCAGATTGGGCTTCAATACTCAGGCTCATCTTATATCGACATTTTAACTGCTGGCCCCATACCTTTAGATCCTGCTCATCTTTTGAGTTCTCCACGCATGATGGAATTGATGGCTGCATTTGAAGAAAACTATGATTTAGTCCTCATAGATGCTCCCTCAGTTATCGGTATGGTAGATGCTATGCTCACAGCCTCATCCTGTCGGAGTGTCGTCATGGTAGCAAGCATTGGTAAAGTAACACGCAATCATTTAGCTCAAGCTACAGCAATGTTGAGCAAACTAAATCTCATTGGAGTTGTAGCCAATGGAGTATCTAACTCAGATAGCACTTATGTACCTTATGCCAAACAATCACAACTAGTATTACAACAAGTTGTGGAAAAATAGCTAAATGATTTCCACTGACCATTCTATTGAGCAAAAGATCATTCAGGAGTCAAAATGCAGCATTTTTATGAATGCTTTCAGATTGACTCCCATACTTGTTGGTTAAAAGTAAACAGTGAAACTAAGTTAACAGTTACCAGAAAAACTAGTACACCACGGCGTAAATCAACCACCCATTAAAAATTACTGGAAAGCTTGTTTAAGCTACTTTTTTAATGTTTAATTTTTAATTACGCCCTGCGATACTAGTTTTTTTATAGATTGGGTAGAACGATGGCGAAACCTAACAAAAGCATATAAATTAGGACTTGCGTAAGCCCTATAAATTTTGGGTGATATCTACGGCATACTTCAGTTTTATACAGTGTCCTCTAGGGATACCTTCCCACCAACGTAAGTTAATTTGTAAGTTAATTTTTTTGCACTTAACCGAAAAATATTGATTAGAAAAACATCGAAATTCATCAGATTTTTATATTAGTTTCCAAAAAATATAAATATTTAAAGATTTAATCAAGAATTTACTAGCAGGATAAGTTATTTCTATTCGTTCTTATATTCTAGAGATTAAGGACAAAACTAAATTCTTCAAATTTAGGATTAGTCCTGTTTTGTAATAGATGTTGAACGTAGATTGATGTAGCGGTAATCTGAAGGGATGATTGACCTCTACATATCCCTAACAGAAATACCAAGTTTCCTAACTCTCCATTTATCTTAATTGCTGTTGGCTTAACTTCCATTGTTGCTTTCTGTACATCTTCATACCTACAGAAATCTGCAAATCTAAACTCTTATTTACCGCTTCAGTAATTTTCTACTGTACAAATCTCAAGACCTATGACAACTTCAATAGTTCCCAAATTACAAGCTCAAACTACTATAGCCCAGTCTCACCAAAATTATCACATCCAATACTGTACACTTCAATGGCGTAGAGGTCAGCTACTGGTAAAGCCTCCTAGCGATTTGAAACAACCTTATTTACCTTCACTAGATAACGAACAATTATTAGTGGAGTGTTTAAAACATTCCCCAGTGAATTTAGTAACTATAGATCCCAAACTAGGTAATACCGCATTGCAATTTTGGGCAGATGCTTGTCACAAAGCTAATAAGCCCATATATCTCTCTATGCCTTTTAAAAATCAATTTCCCAAATTGAGCAACCAAGTATTGAGATTAATACAACTGCTAACCAACTGGATTTTAGCATTAACATTACTGCTATTAATTAGTCCTTTAATACTGGGATTAATTATCATCATGCGTGTTCAATCATCAGATGTAATCTTCGCTTATGAGTGGCAGATTGGTGAAAAAGGTAAACTATTTCGAGCTATCAAATTCTGCACAACTAGAAAAAAACATAGTACGCGATTAGAATTATGGATGCGTAAATATGGTCTAGATAAATTACCTAAATTATTCAATGTCCTTCGTGGTGAAATTAGTTTAATTGGATACCATTGTTGGTGTTTAGAAGATGCAGTTCAAATAAGTTTAGAAAAAGAATCAAAACAATCAAATTCATTGGCAGAAGTTAACAAATTATGGCAAATAGAAACTCAGTACAACCCGGTTAAATTTTCATAAATTTAGTCCTAAACAAACTAGGAGAATCATTTATTTTTCATCCTAGTATGTTTTTTATTCCCATAACGATTATTTCCTGTTTTCATATTTCGACCTTAGAATTATGTACGTAATTTAAAACATAAAATCGCAATGGATACAGCAATTTGTACGGTATTTGAAAAAGACTACCACTATGGTGTAGGAGCTTTAGTAAATTCTTTATATCATCACGGGTTTCGAGGCATATTTTGGGCAGGATATCGTGGTAATCTGCCACCTTGGGCTAAGTCTCTGCAAGCAGGGAATGGGTATCAAGAATTATCGATAAATGAAGGTTGTGCAGTCCGGTTTGTCAAACTAGAAACTCGTAAACATTTAGGTTTCTACAAGCCTGATTTTATGTCTCAATTATGGGAAAATTATTGCCCAAATGTTGAGGCATTATTTTATTTTGACCCTGATATCGTCAATAAATGTAGTTGGAACTTCTACGAAAATTGGGTGAGCCGAGGAATTGCCATTTGTGGCGATTCTTGGTATATTGTTCCTGCTAATCATCCCAAACGTTTAGCATGGAAAGAATTTGCAGAAAATAACGGTTTTATTTGTGAACGTGAATTAGATTATCACTACAATAGCGGCTTCATTGGTGTCCCTAAAAAATACAAATCTATCCTCACTCTTTGGCAGAAATTAGAAGAAATAGCTGAAATGTCAGGATATGCAAATTTAGAGGATCTTTATGGGGATAACACTTTTCATCAATATCCCTATCTGTATGGAGATCAGACTTATCTAAACTTAGCATTAATGCTAAATAATTCTCCTTTAAGTACCGTTGGCCCTGATGGGATGGATTTTGTTCCTGGTGGTACTATTATGTCTCACGCCACTGTCCCAAATATTAAACCTTGGCGTAAGCAAATAATTATCAGTGCTTTACAAGGTAGTTCTCCAACTATAACTGATAAATTGTATTGGCAGCATAGCCAAACACCAATTCAATTATATTCATCAGCAAAATTACTATGGCAACAATTTGAAATTCTCTTTGGTTCTGCTGTTGGGCGTTTTATTCGTCGCGCTCCCATGTAAATAGATCAATTATATTTTGACTATTGTTTTGGCGCTGAATTCTGAAAAAATCATTCCCAAATTTATGTATCTAAAATTGCCTACATCAACATTAAAAATTTTGCAAGCCACGAATTTTTGGCAGAATAATTATTTAATATTACGAGAGTTTAAACACTTTCGATTTATAGCATCTTTAGCTATAGTTTTTTCAGCTTTTGCTGCCAGTTTTGAAGGGTTTGGCTTAGGTTTTTTACTGGTGTTTCTGCAAAGCTTAACTACTCCTGGTTCTGAACCTGTGAAAACAGGGATTGAGTGGTTTGATATTTTGATTTTAGGAATTAACGCTTCAGCAAATGAACGATTATATCGCGTTTCAGCGTTAATCATCATTACAACCTGTATGCGTGCATCCTTTAATTATTTAGGACAGATTTGCATCCAGTTTAGTGAAATAAATTTAATAGATAATCTACGTAAAAGAATTTTTGAGCAATTAGCGGCTCAAAGTCTTAGTTATTTTGGTAAAAAAAATTCTGGAGAATTGATTAATACTCTCACCAATGAAATGGAGAGAATTAGACAAATTTTTGGAGGCATGGCTTTTTTAGTTACAAAAAGCTTAACACTAGTTGTTTATTCAATTTCATTATTTGTGTTGTCATGGCAACTTTCCATAGTTTCTGTTTTATTATTTAGTCTTTTAGCAGTAGGACTATCAACACTCAATAAACAAATTAGAGAACGTAGTTTTGCTATTACCAAAGCTAATGATAATTTTACTTCAAGGGCGCTAGAGTTTATCGAAGGTATCCGCACAGTTCATGCTTGTTCTACTCAAGAATTTGAACAACAGCGATATTATCAAGCTAGTGGCAATATAGTTAAGACTTGGAAGAGTGTTTATTGGATTTCTCTGCTAGTTAAGCCTCTAGCTGAAAGCCTATCTACTATGATTCTGATCTCAATGATTATTGTAGCTCTAGTGACAGGCTTAATGAAGATTTCTTCATTATTAACCTTCTTTTTTGTTCTCTTCCGTCTTGTGCCAATGACTCAAGATTTGAATGGAGTAATGGCTTTTTTAAGTACCCAAGCTGGAGCAGTAGAAAATCTCAGGGATCTCTTAAAGACAGAAGATAAAACTTATTTTCAAAATGGTCATATTCAATTTCATGGATTACAGCGAGGTATAGAAATAATAGCTCTAAATTTTGGTTATGAACCTCATAAACTGGTACTCAAAGATATCACTTTGACTATTGAAAAAGGTAAAATGGTCGCCTTAGTGGGTGCATCTGGTGGTGGTAAAAGTACATTAGCAGATTTAATAGCCAGATTTTACGAGCCAATAGATGGAAAAATTCTGATCGATGGACTGAATTTGCGAGAATTAGAAATTGATTCACTGCGTCGCAAAATGGCGATAGTTAGTCAAAAAACATTTATTTTCAATACTTCCATTCGCAACAATATTGCCTATGGAACACCAAACGCAACTGAAGCAGAAATTATAGAAGCCGCACGGTTGGCAAATGCTCTAGAATTTATCACAAAATTACCGCAAGGTTTAGATACTATTGTTGGTGCTGATGGGATTCAGTTATCTGGAGGACAACAACAGCGAATTGCTATTGCTCGTGCTTTGGTAAGAAACCCAGAAATTTTGATTTTAGATGAACCAACAAGTGCTTTAGATTCGATTACAGAACAGGTCATTCAAGAGTTATTAGAAAAATTCACAGTCGGACGTACAGTAATTGTCATTGCCCATAGATTTTCCACAATTGCTAAAGCAGATAAAGTAGTGGTGATTGAACAAGGAAAAATTGTCGAACAGGGAGCATATCAAAGCCTACTAGAACAACATGGTAAATTTTGGAAATATTATCAAGTTCAAAATGAAGTGAGATAGGTCAATAAATCAAGCTTTTAAACCTTTCATTTGTAAATTGAAGTAGGCAAAATAGGAGGATAAATAATAATTTATCCCGTCAGTTAGCAGATAAGTAAAAATTCACTACAAAAAACATAAAAAATATGATTAACAATCTTCCAGATCAATTTAATGGCAAAGTATATTTCTTCTGTGATCCTAGAGAGGAAACTAAGGCAGGAGATAAGTTTCAACATTTATTGATTTGTTTGGCAGAAGGATTTCGGGAACTGGGAATATCTTTCTTTTCCAATGTCAACTACTGGCAGGAATTCACAAAAGAAAATAAATATCTCTTTAATCATCAACCAGATATTACACCTGATGATTGTTCTATTGTGGTATTAACTAATAATTGGTTTCATATTAATTATCCTTTACCAGATAATTTATTTCATCCTCATCGTCCGTATATCACTGTGTATTTAGATGGTGAAGATAGTGATAAGACATACATAAAAAGACCGGAATTTAGACAATTTGATTTTATTCTTCGCAATCATTACAATAATAAACTCAAATATGGTAATAATTTTTATCCCTGGGCTTATGGCTTGAGTAATCGGATTTTGCAGGAAGTACAAGAAGTTCCCAATTTTCATAATAGGAAAAATCAAATTCTGATTAATTTTAGGCATTGGAAAAAAGGTCATCCCGTTAGAAATTTTAGTGCTAATATCTTCATCCCTCACATTAAAAATATTCTACAGGTAGATAATAGTATTGATCATCCAGATAACCATTCAACCGACCCATATCATGAGTTGCAATGGTTACAAACTGGTAAGCGCCATTATCCAAGTTATTATAACCGACTCAAAAATTCCCTGGCTTGTGCTTGTTTTGGAGGCTTTTTTGTTCCTGGTTGGCCTAATGATCCAGGTATGTTAATGAATCGGATTGGCAAGAATCTTCTGAGCAATCTGAGATTGAAATCTAATACAGTTGTACAGTGGGATAGTTGGCGATTTTGGGAGTCCTTAGCAGCTGGCTGTACTACTTTTCATTTGGATTTTGAGAAATATGGGCTTTGTCTTCCTGTCATGCCTGAAAATTGGCGGCATTATATTGGCATAGACTTAGATAATGTACAAGCAACTATTAATAGAATAGCTGATGAACCAAAAATTTTAGAAAAAATTGCTGTAGAAGGAAGGGAGTGGGCAATCGAAAATTATAGTCCAGTGCCGACTGCATTACGTTTTTTAGAAACTATCTACCAACAACCAATAAATAGAAAAACTCAAGTAGAAACATTGATGAATATCTGATTAATTATCTTTTTTGGAGTTGATTGGTTATCAATTAGCTTTTTATTGGTGTTTATCAGTAAGATTCCAATTTTGTTAAAAAATCACGGGACTAATTAAACAAATCTTGGAAAATCTCTCTCATTGTCTACGATTTGTTCCGTGAATGCATTTTTTCGTAGTCCTTGAAGGTTTATTTCAGTCCTTGGATAAGTTGTCAGGTCAGATGAGAAGAAACTTAAACATCTGGGATGGTCTTTATTTATCTGTGTGGCTCTGCGATTAATTCATATTATTTACTTTTGCAAAAATACCGGGTTTGAATAATGACTATTAATTCTAAATTACCAGAACCACTAGTTAGTGTGATTATTCCTACTTATAACAGATCAAAATATCTAGAACAAGCTATTGCTAGTGCTGTTAAACAGACTTATCAAAATATTGAAATTATTGTTTCTGATAATTGTAGTCCTGAGAATCCTCAAAATTTGGTTGCATCTTTTGGTGATTCTCGCATCAAATTTTGGCGGCATAAAGAAAATGTGGGAATGCTAAATAATCAGATGAATGCTTTCAAAATGGCACGGGGTAAATATGTAGCTAGTCTTCATGATGATGATATATGGAATCAAGATTTTTTAGCTAAACTCATACCAGCACTAGAAGCAAATTCTAACTTAATTCTGGCTTTCTGTGACCAATATATTATTGATGCTCAAGGTGAAATTAATGCTGCTGCTACGGAAGGAAATTCACGCAGTTATAAGCGTGATCAAATCGCTTCAGGAATTCATGAGGATTTTCAAAAAATTGGCTTAGTTGATAAAAGTATTCCTACTGCGGCAGCTTGTGTAATTCGTAATGGTTTGATCGATTGGGATAGTATTCCTTCAGAGGTTGGGGGAATGTGGGATTTATATTTAACTTATCTGTGTTATATATCAGGATACGCTGTTTATTATTATCCAGAAAAATTGACCTATTATCGTGAGCATGAGCAAACTGATACTATGCTCAGTGGTAGACGTAATGTACAGGCAAAAATTCGCAAGGCTAAAAGTGAAATGTTCTGTTATCAGATTTTTATGGAAGATGTGCGTTTACAGGAGTTTCATTCACACTTTAAAAGATTATGGTTAGAAGCTAATACAACTTTAGGGATTGGGTTGTTACTAGATAAAGAAGTAAAAGCAGCGCGTTCTTATTTTTGGCAAGCTTTGCATGAGCAAAAATTTAATTTGCGGACTTTAACTGCACTCACTCTCAGTTTTACACCTTCGATCATAACTAATAAGGTACTGGGTGTTTACTAAATAGGGAATTAATTTTTATTAGGACTTACGCAAGTGTCACACCAAACATCTATTTTATGGTGCGTCAGATATCAAATATCTGTTTATTTGCAGGATTTATGAAGTCTGACGCACCCTACTAATATGCCAGTTGCGTAAGTCCTGTTTATCTGTAATTGATTTATAAAATTAAGAGGTGATGAATGAGAATTTGCATTGTTACTCATAAAATCCGAAAAGGCGATGGTCAAGGACGAGTCAATTATGAAGTAGCTATGGAAGCACTCCGTCGTGGTCATGACTTGACATTATTATCGAGTGAAATAGCACCTGAATTAGAACACAATAGTGCAGTAAATTGGGTTTCTATTCCTGTTGATGGATATCCGAGTGAATTTGTTCGCAATTTTGTATTTGCTAAAAAAAGTGGTGATTGGTTACGTCAACATCGAGGTGAAGTTGATTTAATTAAAGCCAATGGTGCGATTACCATGGGCGCTACTGATGTCAATGCGGTGCATTTTGTCCATAGTTCTTGGTGGAAATCACCTGTACATATTTCCCGTGAACATAGAGATTTATATGGTTTATATCAGTGGCTATATACTGCTATTAATGCCTATGGAGAAAAACAAGCTTTCCGCCAAACTAAAGTTGTTGTTGCCGTATCTAGTAAGGTAGCAGATGAATTAGTGAATATTGGTGTCCCCTGTGATAAAATTCGCGTTATTGTCAATGGAGTTGACTTACAAGAATTTTCTCCAGGTGTGACTTCTCGCCAAAAATTGTGTTTACCAGAAAATGTCACCTTGGCATTGTTTGCTGGAGATATTCGCATTTCTCGTAAAAACTTAGATACTGTACTTCATGCCTTAGTAAAAGTTCCTGATTTACATTTAGCAGTTGTTGGCGAAACCAAAGATAGCCCCTATCCAGAAATGGTTGCGGACTTAAAATTAACTGAACGGGTACATTTTTTAGGTTATCGCCGTGATATGCCGCAAATTCAACAGGCATCAGATTTATTCGTTTTTCCTTCCCGTTATGAACCTTTTGGGTTAGTAGTAATTGAAGCAATGGCTTCTGGTTTACCTGTGATTACTGCTAAAACGACTGGTGCGGCTGATTTAGTGACACCAGCTTGTGGAATTGTTTTACCTGATTGTGATGATGTTGATACTTTAGCCGATGCTTTGAAATTATTAAATAGCGATCGCACACTACGTCAACAAATGGGTAAAGTCGCTCGTAGCATTGCTGAACAACATAGCTGGGCAACTATGGCACAAACCTATTTAGATTTATTTGAAGAGTTAATTAAACATGAGGAATACAGTTCTCATCCCCACTTATCGCCGTCCTCAAGACTTGTTACGCTGCCTTTCCGCACTGCAAGTCCAAACTAAACCAGTTGATCAGGCTATTGTCGTAGTTCGAGATACAGATACAGAAACTTGGCAATTCTTGAGCCAATTTTCTCCCTACAACCTACCATTACAAACTGTCACAGTCACACAGCCTGGAGTCGTCGCAGCCCTCAACGCCGGACTAGCAGCAGTAACAGGAGACATCGTTTCCATCACAGATGATGATGCCGCACCCCATCCTGATTGGTTGCAAAAAATTACTGCTCATTTTCAAACCGATGGTTGCATAGGTGGTGTTGGTGGGCGTGATTGGGTACACAGGGGTGAAAATATAGAAGATGGTTCATGTTCAATAGTAGGGCGTTTACAGTGGTTTGGGCGTGTAATTGGCAACCATCATCTGGGAATAGGAGAACCCCGTGAAGTGGATGTTCTCAAAGGTGTAAATATGAGTTTCCGTACACAGGCGATCGGCAAATTGCAATTTGATCAAAGAATGCGAGGAACTGGCGCACAAGTACATTTTGAAATGGCATTTACCTTTGCACTCCAACGCGCAGGTTGGAAAATCATTTACGATCCCAGGGTAGCCGTAGATCACTATCCAGCCCAACGCTTTGATGAAGACCAACGCCAAAACTTTAATGAAATTGCCTGTACTAACTTAGTCCACAATGAAACCGTAGTTTTATTAGAACATCTGTCTCCATTACGCCGAATCGCCTTTTTATTCTGGGCAATATTAGTAGGCACAAAAGACTGTTTTGGCTTGGTTCAATGGCTGAGATTTTTTCCCAGTCAAGGCACCATTGTCAATAAAAAATTGCAAGCATCTTTGCGTGGAAGATGGCAAGGATGGCAAACAAATCAATTCAAAATTCAAAATCAAGCCTCTGGCACGCTCCCCTACCCTCATAAAATCTAAAATTCCAGATCATTACCGTCTTCTGCTCTTTTAATTTTGGGTTGACGATTTTAGATAGTTCAATCCAAAATCCAAAATCCAAAATCTAAAATTCCCAATAGTATGCTTTCTAAACAAATACTTTTTAATAGTTTTTCACAATCTACCTTTTCTCCACAAGATCGATCTGCACAGAGTTGGATAGTTATTCTAGGCTTTTTATTATTAATAGCAACTTGCTACTTTGGCGGTGCAGCCAGCTTATTGCGGCTAGTTTTTCCCGCCACATCTTTATTGGTAGCCATATTTTTATACTTGCGTCATCCCATTCTGTACATCGGCTTTACTTGGTGGATTTGGTTTCTCACACCTTTACTCACTCGTTTAGTTGATTATCGAGTTGGTTGGGACCCGACCCGTCAAATGCTCATAGCCCCATATTTAGTGGTATTTGTTACCATTGCCACTTTATTCAAACATTTACCTAATGCCATTCGTCAAGGCGGTTTACCTTTTATCTTGGGTGCTATTGGTGTATTTTATGGTTTTTTGATAGGCTTGATTTTTAATCAACCAGTTCCAGTGATACGCGGTTTTTTAGACTGGTTAAGCCCCATTATTTTCGCTTTTCATTTATTTATGAATTGGCGAGATTACCCCAGCTATCGCCAACACTTTCAGCGTGTATTTATCTGGTGCGTTTTAATTACAGGAGCTTACGGTGTATATCAATTTGTTGCTGCTCCTGAATGGGATAAATTTTGGTTAATTGAATCAAAAATGTTCACTAGTGCTGGTGATCCTGTAGCATTTGGAATGCGGGTTTGGAGTACATTGCACTCACCAGGTCCATTTGGTACGGTGATGCAAACGGGATTGCTGTTATTATTTACCAGTACAGGCCCGTTAATTTTTCCTGCCTCAGCCGTTGGATATCTATCATTTTTACTTTCACAAGTACGTACTAGTTGGGGTGGGTGGTTATTAGGAATAATCCTCATTTTTGGTTCAGTGAAAACCAAAATTCAACTGCGCTTAATTACGATCATTTTAGTCATGGCTATGTGTGTCGTGCCATTAGTGACTATTGAGCCTATTTCCAAAGTCGTGACTACTCGTTTAGAAAGTTTTTCCAATTTGGAAAAAGATGGTAGCTTTAAAGACAGATCAGAAACTTATGATCGAAATCTCAATTTAGCCCTTACTACTGTTCTCGGTAATGGTTTAGGAAATATTTGGAAGGTCAATGAAAAAACTGGACAAATAGAAGTTATCGTCATTGACAGTGGTATTTTAGATATGTTTTTTACTTTAGGTTGGTTCGGTGCTATACCTTATATTACTGGGTTAGTCTTGATGCTGGTCAGTGTGAGCAGGTATACTGAAGGTCGCTTTGATAGTTTTGTCAGTGCTGCTCGTGCTATTAGTATCAGTTCCTGCGCTCAGTTAATTATCTATAGCGGGATGTTGAGTGTGGCAGGTATGATTATGTGGGGATTTTTGGCTATGGCTATGGCAGCACATAAATACTATCAGCATCAAGGAATGAAGATGTAGCTTATATTGCCATCCTCAATTTTTAGTGAACAACAAGATTCCCGGTTTCTTCAAGAAGTCGGGAATTTGATACTTGCCAATTTCTAATTTTTATCAAAGTTGTGTCTACATGAGGTAATTATGAATCCAATCAATCGGTTGGCAATTGTGGGAGGAATTCATGGTAATGAATTAATCGGAGTTTATTTAGTTAAAAAATTCCAAAAACATCCCCATTTAATTAACAGAAATAGTTTTGAAACTGTAACATTATTAGGCAATCCCAAAGCTATTTTAGCCCGTACAAGATATATTGATATTGATTTGAATCGGTGCTTTATGGGAGATAATTTACCAGCTACTACATCTTCAACTTATGAGGAATTAAGAGCCAAAGAAATTCAAGCAATACTGAAACCACAAAATCAGGAATCTGTAGATGTAATTATTGATTTACACACTACTACAGCCAATATGGGATTATGTATTATTCTTGGAAATATGCATCCATTTTTACTCGGTTTAGCTGCTTATTTAAGTGCAATTAATCCTTTAGTAAAAGTTTATATTCATCAGCAAGCTAGAAACAGTGGCTTTCTCCGTTCCCTGTGTCAATTAGGTTTTTCTATAGAAGTTGGTGCTGTAGCTCAAGGTATTTTAGATGGGGAATTATTTAAACAAACTGAAAATCTTGTTTATGCAGTCTTAGACTATTTTGAAGATTTTAATAAAGGTAAAACTCCTCTAATTCAAAACAGTCTCAATGTTTATAGAGCTAGTGGTGTAGTCGATTATCCCAGAAATGAAGATGGGGATATTGCAGCTATGATTCACCCCCAACTTCAGTTTAGAGATTATCAACCTCTACATTCTGGTGATCCACTGTTTCTAACTTTTGAAAGCAAAGAAATTTTTTATGAAGGAGAATCTACTGTATATCCCATTTTTATTAATGAAGCTGCTTATTATGAAAAAGGAATTGCTATGTATCTCAGCCAAAAAGAAGTAATTTATCTATAGCGGTTTTCACTTGAGTGAGATACGATTAGTAAATCGCTCACCCTGTAGGGACGAGGTTTCTAAGCCCTAGATAGTATTTCATCTGATCGAGAATCGCACCCATACTATATAGCAGTGAATAGGTAATAAAAAAGGTTCTTCAGTACCTAATATGCAAAATCTAGACAAAAAATGTCAGAAAGCAGACAGCATATAAGAAATGAACCATAATTCTGAATATTATGCCAAAATAATTATCTCTTTCCCCTGTTAAGAGTTCCCTCTTATCGACTGATAATTTAGCATAACAAGTACAGAAGAACCATAAAAAAGAGGGGAAGTAAATTTGTAGGCAGTTGGTGATTGCTATTTACCTGTTACTAATTCTCTAGGTTTGATTGTTCTGATGACATTATATTGTCTGGTTAACTCACGGTAAACATTCAATGTTTCTTCATTTACTCGTGTGGCGCTAAATCTTTCTAGGTTTTGTTTAGCGCGAAATTTCCATTTTTGTAATTGTTTGGTATCGCTGAGTAATTGCGCCAATGCATTGGCTAACTTTTGACTATCTTTAGGAGGAACTAAAATACCAGCTTGCCGATGATCTAATGTTTCTGGAATGCCATCTATATCACTGGCGACAATTGCACAACCAGCTTCTCTTGCTTCTGTTAAGACTAAACCAAATGATTCGCAATGTGAAGCTAAAACAAATATATCTGTGGATAACATATAACGTTGAGGTTCTGGTTGAAAACCTTCAAAATGAATACGTTGATGTAATCCTTTATCTCTAAATAGTTTACTGTTAATAATATTCTCAAACATTGCCCGATCTGGCCCATCTCCTACTAGATAAAGATGGGCTTTGGGAAAATCTTTTGCAATTAAATTGAATGCTTCAATTAATTCACCTATTCCTTTGCGGGTATACATTCCAGCTACAGTGGTGATGGCTGGATGATGGAGTGGGAGAGGTTGGTAATCTTGAATTTTTCTATGTCTAGGACTGTTTAATGTTCCGTTAGCAACTACCCGCAATTTTTTAGCTGGGATACCACGATGAATCATGGAATCAGCTACTGCATGACTAACTGCGATGACGCGATCTGCTAATCCCATTAATACGGCACTACGTTGAAATTCATTATGTACAGTAGAAACTAAACTATATTGACCACTATTTTTGAAAATACCTGCTAACACAACTCCTGTCATCATGTGGGCATGAACAATATCTGGTTGAAATTCTTTGATAATTTCTCGATAGCGCCAAGCGGCTTTGATCATGTTTACTGGTGTGCGCGATTGATCTAATTTAAAGTGGGAAATACCATGATTTGCTAATAATGTTTCATATTCTCCACCTGCTGATGCGACAGCAACATCAAGATTTTTTTTTGTTTGTAAACAGGCTAAGTCTACTGCCACATTGACAATTCCGTTACCGATTTTTTGGACATGGTTTGTAATGTGTAAAATTCGCATTTAATTTTTCTCCACAGCAATTATTTTTAACAAATATCATGATGCTTATTACTAGATATTTCACCTTGATTGAATTCTCAAATAAATTTGTAGGAACTAAGGTTCAGATTTAAAGAAGATTTCTGGTGAATTTAAAAATCGGTTGATAAAGCCACTAGGTAGGGTCTGAATTTGGGAAGGATAGGCGGCGATCGCTTGATTTTTTTTCTCTTGTACTGTGGTAATTGATAACCGATAAGCTGCTGTAATATCCTGTAATTTCAAAAGAATAAATAAGGGCGCTCTCCAGAATACCCAAATTGGATACTGTAGGAGTTCTACTGTTATTTTAGCTTGTGCGATCGCTTCCTTAACCAAGTAAAATGTTGCCTCATGATCTTTATGACAATCTTTATGATGAGGAACATAAACTTCCCCTGGTTGATAACGCTTTAGCAATTCAGAAATCTGTTCAATTGTTTGTTCTCTTTCCTCTGCTTTTAAATCTGGTAAAGTACCATCTGGTTTATCTAAAAAGTGAATTTCTGAAGGCTGGACTCCCAAAATACCTAACGCATTTAAGGATTCTTGTTTACGAATCTGAATAATTTGATTTTGAATATTTGTGTCTGAACCGTGAGAACCTCGTCCATCTGTTAAAAAAGTGACAACTACAGATAGTCCTTGCTCCCTTTTTTGGGCAATCATTCCACCACAACCCAAGGTTTCATCATCTTGATGGGGAGAAAAAACCATTGCTGATTTTTGACTAAATTTTAATGGCTGACTTCCCCAACGTAAAATCCATTTGGAGAGTAAATTTGCATGAATATATTGCATTTGGTTTAACAAATCCTTGGGGATGAGTTTTTCTAATTTAATCAGACTAGTTTTATCCATTTGTTTTTTCTATTTAATAAGTTGAAAATACTAATTGAAGCCGTACATTTTTTAAATTCAACTTAAAATTCCCCTAAATAAGCATTTATTCTGACTCATGAAATCATATTTAAACTGCAAAAAGCATTTATTTTTATCATAATTAAATATAGCCTCGCGTATTTATTTTTTGTGTGAATTTGCTCTATTAATATGAAGAATAAATCAGCAGTAACTCAGGAGTTATTTTCTACTTATATAAAAATCTAATTGTATTGATCCAGCAGTGAATATAAAAATTAATATAGCACTAGACAGGGTGATTAGGACATGAATTAATGGTGAAATTCAGACTACAAAATGGTTTTACCTCTGATTTCTGACTCCTGCTATATTATTGATATTTTGCTGATCTTGTGGACATGAACAATGTATAAAAAATCTTAAATAGGGGTTTAACAATGCTAAACCCCTACAGCTTCAAATTTTTTAGTGAATTTTAGGAATTTGTTTCTTCACATTGAAAAACGATAAATGATTACCTTTCCGTTCATATTTTCCTCTGCAAACACTAAGTATTCACCATTAGCACGGCGAAAAGCCCGGATACCGTGGGGGATATCAACCCAGCCACTTTCTCCACCAACTTCTGGCCCAGGACTGAACTTACGTACAAATTTACCTGTAGCAGCTTTATAGACATATACCTCCGCGGTTTTCACTGTCACCGCAAACACATAATCACCAGCTACACTCATGGCCGCAGTCGAAACTTCACGCTTCCCAGTGGAATCATAAGGAACTACAGTCCGCCATTTAGGAGTGCGATTTCCTTTACTCCAATTATCAAACCTGGCAATTTCTGATCCAACAACTCCAGTGTCATCACCAGAAGCTGGATGATCTACAGTAAAACCTGACAAATACATAGTATCTGTTTCAGGAAAATACTCAATTCGCCGCAAATCTTTAAACACACTAGGAGTTTTGTGTTTTTGCATTGAATTATAAGTATAAATGGGGTTTCCTTTACTATCTAATCCCTGTAAAGGATAATGACGAATCCCATCTTCAGTTCGCAAAGTTTTCCAAACATCACCTTTAGTATCTACCCACCAACCACCGATGTAGGGATAATCTTCACTGCTGTCATATTCATTTTGATCAAATGCTCCATTACCATTTTTATCTCGCCAAATCCATTCACCTTTGACTGGTTGATAGGGAGGCCAATTACCAGAAATGGATTTACCTTGATCATTAGTTCCCACAAATAGCCCCGCAGGAACAGCAATATTACCATCTGTAGTTGGTTGAAAACGATAAATTTGCAGTAAGCTACCAAACATATCTGTGAGGAATAAAAAAGGCTTCCCTTGAATACGACGGAAAATAGGCCCATCTGGGGATGTATGTAAACGAGGATCTTGAGGATATTTAAAAGGATTAAGTGTGTAGGCTTTATAAGTCCATTGTTTGCCAGATGGTTTACTATAATCTATCGAGTATTTTTCATGCTTGGTGAATACATCTACACCATCACTTTTGGGGTCAGTATCTGCATTATCTACAAATATTAAACCCAGTAATTGCCATTGTTGTTGTCCCGATGCGGAAAATTTTCTTAAATCTGTACCTGATTTATTAAAACCATTGTTGTTTATATATATATTGTCTTTGCTGTCTGTACCAACTCCTGTAATTCCATAGAATTTTAAACTTTGAACTTCACCAGAAACGCCACTATAAATACCATTTTTAGCTCCCAATGTTCCTACTTGTATAGGCTGATTTTTGATATTGTAAATTAGCACTTGTTGACGGATGCCATTTTCTGCTACTAATAACCTGTCTTGTTTGTAAGTTGCGATCGCTGTTGGATCAACCACATCTACAATTTGTTGCGGTAATTTTTTTCCTGTTTGAGAATAATGAACAATCTTGCCAACTGTATTACCTTTCTTAGTTTGAATAATCCACAAATCTCCTTGTAGATCAATAGCTATTCCTCCAGGATTGGTAACAGTAAATTTGCCTATCTCCAGCATTGTTTCAGTATTGTAAATTCGCACAATGTTGGCATCAGCATTACTAACAAATAATTTATCACCTACAGTTGCTAATCCAGTTACTTCATTCTTTTCACTGGTAATTAACATACTTTTATCCCAACCATTACCTGCCGGAAAAGGTACTGGTTTTCCTGCTAGATTATAACGTCTGACACAATACCAAATTTTACCTTCTGGTGGATAACCGTCTTTTCCATTATTCATTCCACTTTGGGACATAGCAATATAAATATATTTGCTATTGGCTGTTACTGCTTTACCGCCGAGACGATTCCAGCCATGAATATCTTCTAGAAAACCGATAACCTTACCATCTTTATATATTCCTGCTTCTCCTCCAGCTTCATCCCAATAACTATTAGTATAAATTTCACCATTTTTTGTTACATACATTGCCTCCACATTATTTTGGACTCGTAATTTACCTTTGCCGACAGTATTACCAAGCCAAGAAGTTTTATAAGTGAATGCAGGTGCTGTAGTGGTTTTCGTCGTGGCTGAGTCCATTGTCATACCCACGAATGTCACCATTAATCCACAAGTTAGACCGAGTAAAATATTGAAGGCTATTTTTGTGCGCCCATATCTACTCTGAATTAAATTCTTGATGATTTGATTCAGCTTGTCACCGATATTTTTAATTTGGGGAATGAATCTATTTTTCATATAATTGCTCTGATTGCATATTGGCAATTATCATTACTGGTAAACTTATGGTTGTTCTATTTCGATATATTGCACAATTCCCAACTAATTACAGAATGTAGGGTAAGTGGGATTGTTATATGTAATGGAGAATTGGTATATGCATCTGTATCAGACATCAATAACCTAACAAATAAATGTTGTTAATTATATTTTTTCATCAAAACTTTATAAAGAAAATATATTTTTTTAACACAGCTATTATTAATCAAGACCAAAGTTTGATTTGGATGAAAAACTGTAACAAGAAATATTATCTAAGTAAATTCAAATACAATATTTATCAAAAATTACCCCTCTAGGTAGATATAATTATGCAGAAAATTCTGAATCCTAGAAAGTAAATAGAGAATTATAGACGTAAAAAGAAAATCTTCAGCCTCTATCCCAGTGATTCTCCTTTTTTTTAATCAATGATGAAAAGTAACATTTATTATGAGTAAAAAAATAGTAAACTAATTAAATTTGTTATAAATCACACCAACTTATCCAAGTAAATTTACGATATATAAAAATAATTTATTAAAAACTAGACTGATTAATGATTTTTTAACCGGATTTACAGTTTAATCAAGTGATGTTTTTGATCATAAATTGTATCAGGTGATCCGATTTTGGCTTTTGGATTAATTCCACGGATAAATCTGAGGGCTTGTACATCAAGGAATAAGTGATCAAACCAAAATACTAAATAAATACAGTGTTGAGAATTTCAACCTCTCAATAATAGTAATTAAGGACTGAAACTAAAAAAAATGATTTTAGTGTGGAAGCAAACTCAATTCCTTAGAGGAGATAATTAGGTGGAAGGTAACAAAAAAAATTATGAATCAAGTTCTGCATCTATCCTCACCTTGGGAACTGGCTGGTTTCCCAAAACCCCAGGAGGATTGGAAAGGTATATTCATGAACTAACTCATAAATTAGCAGATAATCAAGATCAGGTAGAGTTATGTGGTGTGGGTTTACCCAGTGAAGCCAAAAATATACCTATTAAGCTAACTAATTTAGCTGATCCAGATAGTCCTATTTGGCAAAGATTGTGGTCAATTCGCACCAATTTCCAGAAAAGTAGATTGGAGAAACCAGACGCTATTAATCTACATTTTGCATTATATAGCTTTCCCATTATGGATCTTTTACCTAAAGATGTACCAGTTACTTTTAATTTTCATGGGCCTTGGGCTTCTGAAAGTCAAGAAGAAGTGGTAGACCAGAAACTTAGTATTTGGCTGAAATGGCAGTTGATAGAAAAAAATACTTATAACCGATGCGATCGCTTTATAGTTTTGAGTCAAGCTTTTGGTAATATTTTACATCAAAGATATCAAATTCCTTGGAGTAAAATTAATGTTATACCTGGTGGAGTTGATATTCATCACTTTCAAAATAATTGCTCTCGTGAAGATGCAAGACTAAAACTAAATTGGCCGACTAATCGACCGATATTATTCACATCTCGCCGTTTAGTACATCGCATGGGAATTGATAAATTATTACACGCATTAGCGATTATTAAACCGAGAATTCCTGATATTTGGTTAGCTATAGCTGGTCGTGGTCATCTTCAAGAAATGCTCCAACAACAAGTTCTAGAATTAGGACTAGAAAATAACGTTAAATTCTTAGGATTTTTACCAGATGAAGATTTACCAATAGCTTATCAAGCTGCTAATTTAACTGTAATGCCTAGTCAATCTTTTGAAGGTTTTGGATTAGCAATTCTTGAATCTTTAGCCTGTGGTACTCCAGTTTTATGTACACCAGTAGGAGGAATGCCGGAAATTTTACAAGGATTTTCACCAGATTTAATTACTGATTCCATCACGATTGAAAGTATCGCCGAAAAATTAGAACTAGCAATGTTAGAAAAAATTCCTTTACCTACTAGAGAAGAATGCCGCTATTACACAGTTCAAAATTATGATTGGACTAATATTGCTCAAAAAGTAAGGCAAGTTATTTTAGCTGAAAAAAATTAGAAATTTAGCGCCGATAAATACAGATAAACACAAATTAAAGCATTGGAACATGAAAATTTTGTTTTTGGATCAAAGTGGTAAACCAGGTGGCGCTGAGTTATGTTTAATAGATATTGCTAAACCCTATGCAGATAGTTCTCTTGTAGGGTTATTTGCAGATGGTGATTTTAGAAAATTACTACAGCAGCATCAAATACCTGTAGAAATTTTAGCAACTCAAGCTATTAAAGTTAATAAAGATAGTGGTTTGTTGGCAGCATTAGGGAGTTTAGGTCAACTCATCCCCCTAATTAATCAAGTAGTGCAACGTGCCAAGAAATATGATTTAATTTACGCTAATACTCAAAAAGCCTTGGTTGTGGGTGCTATTGCAAGTTTTTTATCTCGTTGTCCTTTAGTTTATCATTTACACGATATTCTCTCTATAGAACATTTTAGCAAAACTAATTTGCGTGTCGCTATTACGTTAATTAATCAGTTTGCTTCCTTAGTAATTGCTAATTCTCAAGCTAGTAAACAGGCATTTTTAGAAGCTGGAGGAAAATCAAATATTATTGAAGTTGTCTATAATGGTTTTGAATTGCATAATTATCAAATCTCTGTACAAAGTGGTATAAAAATAAAACAAGAATTAAATTTAGAAGATAAATTTATAATTGGGCATTTCAGCCGTTTATCACCTTGGAAAGGTCAGCACATTTTAATTAATGCACTTGTCAATTGTCCAGAAAATGTCACAGCAATTTTAGTGGGCGATGCTTTATTTGGTGAACAAGATTACGTAAAAGATTTACACCAAAAAGTTACTTCTTTGGGATTAGAAGATAGGGTAAAATTTTTAGGATTTCGCGCTGATATTCCCCAATTAATGACAGCTTGTGATTTGGTGGCACATACATCAACAGCCCCTGAACCTTTTGGTAGAGTTATTGTTGAAGCTATGCTTTGTGGTAAACCTGTGGTTGCTGCTAAAGCTGGAGGGGTAATGGAATTAGTGGAACATGAAATAAATGGTTTTTTAGTCACACCAGGAAACCCACAGGAATTAGCAGAGGTGATTAATAGCTGTGTTCAGGATTCTCACAAAACTGAAATTATTGCTCAAAATGCCCGAATTAGTGCCAGCTTGCGTTTTGATGTAACAACTATTAATCAGCAGATTAGTAAATTACTGCATTTATTAGCGAACAATGTACAATGAAAAGAAAAGAGGGAATAGGGAATAGGGAATAGGGAACAGGAAGACAATCTGTGTTATTAATTCTGTCTAAGTGCTTATTGAACAAGGTGTCAACTATTCCATACTTTACACTTTATCCCCTGCTTGTTGATTCATACTAAATTTACGCTGCTTCTCGCCTCGATGAATTAATATTAACTTCTGGAAATGGCAGCGAAAGTTGTTCCACTGGTGGTACTGCTGCTTCCTCTAAGACGGTGACTTCAATCTTTACACTCACCAAATAACTGCCTGTATCTGCACCCACTGCTTCGGCAATTAATTTGGCAATGTCTGGGCGTTTTGCTGTTAGTGGGTCACGTAATATGTATCGGTCCCATTCGTGCTTGGCAGTTGGATTAAGATTGAGAATGTAATGCTTCATCATAGAACTATCCATTGAATCCATCTTCCAGAAGGCTTTTAGAGAGTGGACGCTATAAAGTTATTATAGTATATATGTACTGACTTGGGAAGATCAGAGGCACAGGCTTTTTTAGATTTTTAGCAATACTCCCTCTTAGATAAATACTTAGAGGTGAATTTATGATTTTTCACGGTAATAATGGCAACTAAATTTTTATAAGTATTACTTCGTAAGTGATAAATTGGATGATGTTACTAAGCATAGAATTTAATTATGTCTAACATAGACTTACTACGGCATTTTTAGGAAATTACTTAAAAGTAATGAGTATAAAATATATTTATATTGAATAAGTGCTTAAATGAATTGTATTTTTTATTTTGACTTTCTAGTAAAAATCCTTAATAATAAACCTCATTAGAAAAGAAATCTAATTTCTTTTTCTCAGGGTTAAAAGGGTAAAAAAGGGTAAAAGTATCATCTATGTTCTTACACGATCGCAATAAAGCTGTAAGAAACAGCAAGAAACGCTCATTCAATCAGCGTAGAGAGTTGTTTAACAACGGCTATATGGTCATCTCCGTATTACTGCTTAGTTTACCTATCTGTACTTTTGGTATACTAAGTCTAAAATTGATTGGATTCAATTCCTCTCTAAGCACCAATTATTTAGAAACTTCATACCATCCTACGTCAATTCCTTGGATAGAAAATTCAAGAAAATGCGAAGATTCTGGTAGAATTTGGGAAGCTAATAAATGTTGGGATACTGAACACAGTCCTCTATTCTAAATAGAGATTTTGCAATTTTCTTCACATTCTCCAAACCGTCAGATAAGCAAAGATTTGGATACATAGCAAGTTAAATGCTAGAAAGTCTGTTTGAATCTCAGTTTTATTAATTGACTTTCTGCAAAAGTAATTTTTCCAAGGGAAGGGAAAAAGTTAAAGAGAAAAATTCTACATCTTATCCCTTTCCCAATTTCTGGAAGAATGAACATGAACAGCTGATGTCCTAATCTTCCTGGCAACTGCTATAAATGGATATGTAACCCATTTTTTTTCTGCCTTGTCTCAACCTAACGCAGTCCGTAATCTGCAAGAAACTCATTTAAACCGCGCCCGTGCTAGTCTTAGACAAGCGATATCTTGGTATGGTTATCTCCGCAAGTCAGGACAGTTATCCTCAAAACCAGAATTGGCTGGTTTGGTAAAACCAGAAATAGAAACGTTAACAGCCACACTCAACAAGCTGGATTCTAACGTGGTGAGAATAGCGGCGTTTGGTTTGGTGAGTCGGGGAAAGTCTGCGGTTTTGAATTCTTTATTAGGGGAAAAAATTCTTCAAACTGGACCTCTCAATGGTGTAACTCAATGGCCTCGTTCTGTGCGTTGGAAACCAGGAGGAAAGGTACTTGTAGAATTAATTGATACTCCTGGCTTGGATGAAATTGAGGGTGAAGCACGGGCGCAAATGGCACGAGATGTAGCGCGTCAAGCTGATTTAATTTTGTTTGTGGTGTCTGGAGATATCACCCGAACTGAGTATCAAGGGTTGCTAGAATTACGACAAGCCCAAAAACCCCTAATTTTGGTGTTTAATAAAATTGATTTGTACCCTGAAATAGATAGAAAGGCTATTTACAATAATTTACAACAATTGGGCGCAGGAAATTTGCATAATAAACCGTTATTACCTGATGAGATTGTGATGGTAGCGGCTGAACCTGCACCGATGGAAGTAAGGATAGAATACCCGGATGGGAATGTAAGTTATGAATGGGAAACACCACCACCCCAGGTAGATGAACTCAAGCAAACTATTCTGAATATACTAAATCGAGAAGGGCGATCGCTATTGGCGTTAAATGCACTGATTCAAGCGCGAGACGCAGAAGCCACTATAGCTGAAAAAACCATTGATTTCCGTCAACACGAAGCGGAAGATATCATTTGGAAGTTTACCAAGTATAAAGCCCTGGCTGTCGGGTTAAATCCCATTCCTGTGTTGGATATTATTGGTGGTGCAGTTACCGATTTAGCTTTAATTCGTTCCTTAGCTAAATTGTATAGTTTACCCATGACTAGCTATGAAGCTACTAACTTATTAAAAACGATTCTATTTAGTTCTGGTGGTTTACTACTGGGAGAAATAGGTAGTAGTTTAATGTTGGGTTTAGGTAATACTACAGTGGCGATCGCAAGTGGTGATAACCCCCTCAACATGACTGCTGGCGGTGTGTTAGCGAAACTCACTGGAGGTATTGCTCAAGCTGGTATTGCTGGTTATGGTTCTTACATGGTCGGTAAAGCCGCACAGGTATATTTAGAAAAAGGCTGCACCTGGGGACAATTAGGTGCTAATACCGTTATTCAAGAGATTTTGTCCCAAGTTGATAAAAATACCATTTTGTATCGGTTACGGGAAGAATTAGGGGGTAAATTTGGGAATGTTTGAAAGATAGATAAGTAGGTGGGCGTTAAAAATTGTCGTTGGGGCAAGGGAACAGGGAACAGGGAACAGGGAACAGGGAACAGGAAGAGAGTTTTGAGCGATTTTACTGTTATTCACACACCTTTAATTTTTTCTGTTCACCTACTTACAACAGAATTTAGGAGTCAGGAGTAAAACTGGCTTTGTGTATAGATTTGAATTTAGATGTTGTACCTCCTAACTACGCTGCTGTACATCCACAACACTATTTTTTTCTATAAATGCTATGACAATAGCATCAGAATAAGGTTAATAACTAACATTCTTCTCAACTCCAAAAGTGTAAGCTCCAGATATCTTTATCTCACTTCAAAACGGTAAAAGTATCATGACAATTGTGAACGGAGTTTCTGCTATTAATTTCAACAAAAATAGCTCCAAAACCATTGAAGAAGCAATTCTGGATGCAATTGTTGAAGCTCGTGCTACCTGTGAAGAAAATGGCATGAACTCACCCAATTGTGCAGTAGCTTGGGATATTGTGGAAGAATTACAAGCAGAAAAAGCACATCAAAAACAGGCACAACATCGTCAAACATCTTTAGAAGAATACTGCGAGATGTATCCAGAAGCCTTAGAGTGTTTAATCTACGACCTGTGAAATTTTTGGGGTAATTGGTGATTGGTGATTGGTAATTGGTGATTGGAAAAACTAATTACCAACTCTATAGCAGTATGCACGTGAATGAAATATATCATAGCCCCCTCATCGCTTGCGGGGAGGGGGTTGGGGGTGGGGTTCTTGTATCTCACTCAACCAAAAACCGCTATATCAAATTTCTGGTGATTTTCTCTAACGGAAATCTGCAACTGCTGATTTAGTCATTTCCTCAATGAAATCTAACTCAGGTGATGTTATTTCACCTTCCATATTTAACCATAAAAGATATTCAATATTTCCCGCCGGACCAGTTATCGGCGACCAAGTTAAACCCTTATATTTCCAACCTAAATCTAAAGCTGTTTTTAATACTTGCAAAATCGCCTCAGCATGATCTTTTGGATCACGCACCACACCTTTTTTACCAACTCGGTTTTTTCCCACTTCAAACTGAGGCTTGACTAATAAAACTGCTTCTTTGGGAAATTGAGTCAAACGCCACACCGCAGGTAAAACTTTAGTTAAAGAAATAAACGAAACATCCACCACAGCTAAATCAGGCAGCGTTGCATTTTCAGGATATAATTCCTCTGGTTGTAATTGACGTAAATTAGTGCGTTCTTTTAAAATCACCCGTTCATCAGTTCTGATTTTCCAATCAACTTGTCCGTAACCAACATCAATTCCATAAACTTGAATTGCACCAGCTTGTAATAAACAATCTGTAAAACCACCGGTGGAAATTCCCCCATCTAAACAAATACGTCCAGTTACAGAAATTACAAAAAAGTTTAAAGCCTTAGACAGTTTTTCACCGCCACGAGAAACAAAAGGAGGACGTTCTTTAACTTGAATTTGTGCGGTAATATCAACTTCTGTTCCAGATTTATCAATTACTGTTTGGTTTACCATTACTTCCCCAGCTTGAATTAGGCGTTGTGCTTGTTGACGGGAAGGAGATAAACCCAAATCTACCAATAGAGTATCTAATCTTTGTTTCATTAATTTTTGTTAATTGTCTTGTAGTATTAAATCTAAAGCATGATTGATAATTTCTAATTTATTAACCAGTTTCTCTAATTCCTCTGCTTCATAAAGTCCCTCTTTGACTTCTAGGGAAGCTTCATCAATAGCGTTTAAATAAGCTTCTTCTAAAGTTTCTAAAAGTTCCTCCTTGGTCAGATAATAAACTCCAGATTTACGACGTTTATTTTCTCGTTGAATTTCCCGGACAGAGTTTCTAATTGAAACTTCCCAAGAACGAGTAGAGCGATTTTCGGCTTGTTGTTTAATTAAGTGAATGAGTACAATAACTGCATAACTGCGAATGGTTTTGATAATATCATTGCGACTCATTTCTTCTAATTCTTCAACTATTGTTAATGCACCTTGAAAATCACCTTGTAGGAGTAGGTTTTTGAGAGTTAATATTTCTTCCATAATTTAATACCTAGCAACTGATCAGTGACTCATAGTTTTAGTGTACAGTCACTCCACAGCCCCCAACGCCTTCAAAGTTGATATTTCCGCACGGCTTAACCCCTTCACCCCCTGAATCTTCAACCCTGCATATAACCTATGGTCGAAGGTAGCGATACAGTCACCAGTCTGGACATCCCACAGTTTCACCGTTTGATCATCACTACCACTCGCCAAGGTCAGACCATCTCCACTCCAGGCTACTGACCTAACCGTACTGCTATGACCCTCTAGAGTCCGCACACAGTCACCAGTCTGGACATCCCACAGTTTCACCGTCTTATCAAGACTACCACTAGCCAAGGTCAGACCATCTCCACTCCAGGCTACTGACCAAACCCAACTGCCATGACCCTCTAGAGTCTGCACACAGTCAGCAGTCTGGACATCCCACAGTTTCACCGTTTTATCATCACTACTACTAGCTAAGGTCAGACCATCTCCACTCCAGGCTACTGACAAAACCCAACTGCCATGACCTTCTAGAGTCCGCACACAGTCACCAGTCTGGACATCCCACAGTTTCACCGTTTGATCATCACTACCACTCGCCAAGGTCAGACCATCTCCACTCCAGGCTACTGAGTTAACCATACTGCCATGACCCTCTAGAGTCCGCGCACAGTCACCAGTCTGGACATCCCACAGTTTCACCGTTTGATCATCACTACCACTTGCCAAGGTTAGACCATCTCTACTCCAGGCTATTGAGTTAACCATACTGCTATGACCCTCTAGAGTCCGCACACAGTCACCAGTCTGGACATCCCACAGTTTCACAGTCTTGTCAATACTACCACTAGCCAAGGTCAGACCATCTCCACTCCAAGCTACTGATTTAACCCAACTGCCATGACCTGAAAATTTCAATAGTTCCCGTCCTGTTACAGCATTCCAAATTTGAACTCTACCGTCACTATCTCCTGTAACCAGATATTTTCCATCTGGACTAAAAGCAACAGAATAAACTGATCCTAATGCCTTAGCAAAAAAAGCATCTGTTAAATTTGCTCCCGTCAAGTTGACATTATACAAACTAGCCAAACCAAAATTTACACCAGGTATAACTGTCTCACTCAAATCCTGTTTTTCTAAAGCCAAACGACTACCTTTGAGTATCAACTGTACTGCATTACTACCACAGTAACCTGCGATTGTTTCAATTTTACCTTTGGTGGCTTTAACTACTTCTAATAACCGTTGATTTGCCGTTGTTGATAACATGGGAAACATTAAATCTAACACGGCTTTAGCTAATAGAGTTTTCCCAAAAGTTTGACTTAAATCTATTTTTTCCTGGTCGTAGGGAAGAACTTCCCCAACTTCCTGAAAATCTGCTGCTAAAATCCCTAATTCTCGTCCCAATTTATAAGAAACAAAAAACTCTAATAATGACCGATGAGCAGGATAATAATCACCATCAGCATTTCTAATTAACATGGTTTGCCCCATCATGTCATAATGCCAATGATCTAAATCTTTTTGTTCTTCTACTGCTTTGCCAAAACAACGCCGAATTTTGTCAGGAAATTCTTTATAATTTAAACTCATTTTGTCAGTTGACAGCATTTCCCAAGATAATTCACACAGGAAATATAATTTATCTGCCATTGAGGTAAAAGTGCGGTCAGCTTTAATATCTCGTTCCATTTTGTGCCGCACTGCATAGAGATAAACACGGGAAATATCCACAGGTTTACCAGCTTCAATATCCGGTAATGCTTCCATAATTAAATCAATCATCACCGGACGACGTGCTAAGTCTAATAATTGTTGATTGTTAATTACACTAGCAACGGTTTCTGGTTTAGCTTTAAATTCAAGTACCTGTTGAATTTGTTCATCATTAAGTTTTTCTAATTCTAAAACTTCAAATTGGGGCGTTTCTCCAGTTAAATTTTTAGTAGAAGCTTGTAATTCGGCATTTAAAAGTGTGCGTCCTTCTAATGCTTCGGGGAAATGTTCCGTCCGACAAGTTAAAATTGCTTTCGTTCCTTCTGTTCCTACAACTTTTGCTAACTCCCAGAAATTATTAATCATCGCTTGACGGTCTACTCGTGCGGCCATTTCGTCAAAACCATCAAAAATTAATAATAATTTCCCCATGCGGTTAAGTTGTTCAAAGGCAGAATATCCCGATAAACCAATTTGATGTTTACGGAAAAAGAATTCAGAAAATAGAGATTCAATACTCACCGCTTTGGCATAATCTCTTAAAGGAATCACTAAAGGAATACGCGGTCTTTCAGTACCTTTCTTTTTTGCTTCTAAATATTTCTGTAAAGCCAACCAAGCATAATGGAAAGCAAACCAAGTTTTACCTGTACCAAATTCCCCTAAAACAGATAAATGTTCTTTAACTGGATCATCTAACCATTGATTAATGCAACCTTCAATCCAATCGTCATCTTTACCATAATGATTAATCCCAAGCCGCTGTTTAGTTTGGGGATTAATTTCTTCTTTGGTACAAGCCAAGGGAACATAATATTGATCAATTCCTCTGCTGGTAACTTCATTTTCTAACCATTCAAAATAACCACTAAAATCAGCATCATTTTCGATTAATTCATCAAATGAATAACAAAAAATATGGCTATTTTCAGATTTTTCAACTTCTGTTCTGGCTAATTTACTAACTCGACGCGGTGCAACTATCCAACCTTCATCAGTTTTGTGAGTTTCTACAGCTTGTTTTATTACATTAATATCATTAATTCCCGCTTCTGCTTCGACTCCGTGAATCAAAATCCGGTCATATCCTCGTCGTTGAGGAATATTGATAATCCATTCAAAATATTCTTTTTCTAAGACTTCGTAAATTTCAAATTTATAACCCAGTGTTTGAAACCATTGTTTTAATTGTCTAGCTAATTCAGTTTCTCTGGCAATTTCCCCAGGTGTTAAAAGTTGTTTAATTTCTTCTACACTACTTTGTAATTTATCTATTTTCTTATCTTGTAAAATTTCTGTTACTGATCTAGGACGTTTGGCCATTTCAAGAAATAACTGGTTAAATTTCCTAAATTCTTCCTTTAATTCCTCATGATAATTGATAATCTGCTTTTTAATTTCATCACCAATAGCATAACTTTCAATATAATCATCTAACTTTTGGAGATTAAATTCTCTATCTTGACTCCATGCTTGCTTAAATTCTTCTATAATTTCTTGTTGGCCAAATAACTTTAAAATAGCTTCTGGTTTATCTACATCATACTCAATTAAAGTGTAGGCATAAACACCCTCAAAATTATTAGGTGGGGTATCTGGTTTTAAATTAGATGTTTTTAAAAGTTTTAAAATGTTCTGATTGCGACTTAATTTGTTTACTGCTTTCTCTCCTAATGGTTTAACTAATACCCCAATAAGTGATGTAATAAGAGGATATACCATATAAAACTGCCTATAAAAGTATTTGTGTGCCTTCACTTTTATACTACTAAGTACATTTGTTAGTCAACAAACGGTTATTTACATAAAAAAAAGTATACGCACCTTGTCCAAACAGCCAAAGTGCGATCGCCATCATCTGGAAAATCAAAATCCTGTAAATCCTTAAATCCTGGACATCCTGATTCTGACATTAAAAAAACGCACCTTGCTAAAAACAGCCAAAGTGCGATCGCACTCATCTTGAAAATCAAAATCCTGTAAATCCTCAAATCCAGGACATCCTGATTCTGACATTAAAAAAACGCACCTTGTCCAAACAACCAAAGTGCAATCGCACTCATCTTGAAAATCAAAATCCTGTAAATCCTCAAATCCAGGACATCCTGATTCTGACATTAAAAAAACGCACCTTGTCCAAACAGCCAAAGTGCGATCGCACTCATCTTGAAAATCAAAATCCTGTAAATCCTTAAATCCTGGACATCCTGATTCTGACATTAAAAAAACGCACCTTGTCCAAACAGCCAAAGTGCGATCGCAATAATCTTTTGATATCTAAAATTAATTAGCGCAAAATAGCAGACATCAACAGACAGTGAAAACAAAATGACAAACAAGGCATTCAAGCCTTCTGCCTTCTGCCCCCTGCCTTCTGCCTTTCGCTTTTAAACATCCTGTTCACTCAACTCACGAGTGATATGGTCAAAAGGCTCCTCAACAAAAGCAGTATTAGCAACACCAGCCGCTGCAACTTGCTCCCTAACAATGCCCTTCATAATCTGGATACCTTGAACAGTTGAACCAATAGGGACACCCAAAGAATTATAAGTTTCCCGTAACCCTTGCAACACACGCTCATCCAACACATTCATATTACCAGCCACCAGCGCATAAGTAGCATAGCGCAAGTAATAGTCCATATCACGCAAACAAGCAGCAAACCGACGAGTTGTATAAGCATTGCCACCAGGACGAATCAATTCTGGTAGTTCTTCAAATAACTTCGCACCAGCTTGCTTAACAATAGCCGCCGCATTAGAATTAATCGCCGCCGCCGCTTGTACTCTTGCCGTACCAGTTTCAAAGTAAGACTTGAGGCTATCGATCGCATTCCGGTCAAAATATCTTCCGGTTACGTCATAATTCTTAATTAAAGTTGTAACTGCATCGCGCATTCCTTTTCTCCCAATCGTTGCTATCTATGATTTGATATTAATTTGGTTGCAGTTATGCACCATTGACGTTCTCACAACTTTTAGAGGTGAGATTCTTGGGCTGCTCTAGCCGTGAATCACTCCCGGACTTAAAGAGCATAGCGTGTCCTCACAGACACCTCCTCAAGCTTGAGTTTGGGTGCGCCCCACCCTACCTGACTCAATCAAATTTTGTGCCATCTGCATAAACTGCATAAAATAGATACGGCACAAAACTATCCATACCACTACTTAAAGGATTCTATGCCAAAGTTGACCCCGTTAAGATGAAGTTTCTTGTTTTGTGCAGATTAAAAAAGAAAGGTTAATATAACCTGTAATCCAGACAATCTGTAACAAAAACCACAAACTTGTCTCAAGTCAACTAATTACGATATTCCAGGTGGTGTGTCACAACTTGGGTTAGCGTCACAGGGTGAGGATATTTTGGCAAAGTCTGGTCTTAACTTAGGAAATTGGGTACACAAGGAGTAACAATGACAACCCCACAAGAAGTCTTGAAGATGATTCGGGACCAAAAAATTCAGATGATCGATCTGAAATTCATAGATACACCAGGTACATGGCAGCACTTGACTGTGTACCATGACCAAATTGATGAAAGTTCCTTCTCCAGTGGTGTACCCTTCGACGGTTCCAGTATTCGGGGTTGGAAAGGCATCGAAGAATCTGACATGACAATGGTCTTAGATCCCAACACAGCTTGGATCGACCCATTCATGAAAGAGCCAACTCTAAGTATTATTTGTAGCATTAAAGAACCAAGAACAGGCGAATGGTACAACCGTTGCCCCCGTGTAATTGCCCAAAAAGCAATAGATTATCTAGCTTCCACAGGACTCGGTGACACAGCCTTTTTCGGTCCAGAAGCTGAATTCTTCATCTTTGATGATGTCCGCTACGACCAAACCGCCAACGAAGGCTACTATCATGTAGACTCTGTAGAAGGCCGTTGGAACACCGGTAGAAAGGGTAAAAACGGCGAAGTGGATGGTCCTAACCTGGGTTACAAAACACGCTTCAAAGAAGGTTACTTCCCAGTTCCTCCAACCGATACCTTCCAAGATATTCGGACAGAAATGTTGTTAACAATGGCAGCTTGTGGCGTACCCATTGAAAAACAACACCATGAAGTTGCAACTGGTGGTCAGTGCGAACTCGGTTTCAAATTCGGTAAGTTAATCGAAGCTGCTGACTGGTTGATGACCTACAAATACGTTATCAAGAACGTGGCTAGAAAATACGGCAAAACCGTTACTTTCATGCCCAAACCCATTTTTGGTGATAACGGTTCTGGTATGCACTGTCACCAATCAATTTGGAAGGGTGGTCAACCCCTATTTGCAGGTGACAAATATGCTGGCATGAGCGAAATGGGACTCTACTACATCGGTGGTATCCTCAAACACGCTCCCGCATTATTGGGAATCACAAACCCCACTACAAACTCTTACAAGCGCCTCGTCCCAGGTTATGAAGCACCAGTAAACTTGGCTTACTCCCAAGGAAACCGTTCTGCTTCTGTGCGGATTCCTCTGTCTGGAGACAACCCCAAAGCCAAGCGATTGGAGTTCCGTTGTCCTGATGCCACTTCTAACCCTTACTTAGCCTTCGCAGCCATGCTTTGCGCTGGTATTGACGGTATCAAGAACAAGATTCATCCTGGTGAACCCTTAGATAAGAATATCTATGAACTTTCTCCAGAAGAACTAGCTAAGATTCCTTCTACACCAGGTTCTTTAGAACTAGCTTTGGAAGCACTAGAAAATGACCACGCTTTCTTAACCGAAACTGGCGTATTCTCAGAAGATTTCATTCAAAACTGGATTGACTACAAACTAGCTAACGAAGTGAAGCAGATGCAGTTGCGTCCTCATCCCTACGAATTCTTCTTATATTACGATTGCTAATCGCAATTCAGTAAAAATAGTAAATTTTAAGCCACCCTCAAGGGTGGTTTTTTTCTAACAGTAAAATGCAGGGCATTTGGCATTGGGCAAAAAACAATTATCTTATTCTTCTCTGCCCCTCTGCTCCCCTGCTTCCCTGCCTTTCTCTAGCTCATTGCTGCATTACTGCGACTATAAAGGGTCTGAGTGGTAGGATCTATCTTCCCTTGAATGGGATTCCAATAGTGAGATATTTCTTCGGGAAGACCGAGTTCCTGTGCAGCACGCATCAGCATAGATTGTTGACGGTTTTTAACTTGCTGATGTTGACGAACCATTAATGCACGAGATTTTTCTTGAATAGTCATAGCTTTAGTCCTCTCTATTTTTTAGTAATAGAATTTATTTTCTTTCACATATTTATAATAACTAAAATTCTGTATCATAAGCTACGAAATTGTAATTTCGTCATAAAAAGTTACAATTGAGCGATCGCAGTCTCCAGAATTATGATGAAAAGCCAGAAAATTACCACTGAATATCAAGGCTTTGATATCCCATAGCTAAAAATAGGAATTTTTCTTGTAAAAATTCTTTATTCTTTATTTTTATTCAAATAAAATAATTAAGTGTAATAAAATTTAATTTATTTTTCATGTCTGACATTTTAACAAAGCTAACCTATCAGAGCATTCAACAGGGAAAGAATTATTTCAGTCTTGCTCACAACACCCTAACCTCACAGTTAAGGAAGCTAGTGCATCCCACACTATTACCAGTGAGCCAAGGCATCCCGCAAGAGTTAATACTCAAACTGCAAAACAGATTAAACCAGCTGCTAGAAACAGACTGGCAGGATGCAGAAATAGGAATATATCCCCACAGTTTATTATTTGATCATCCTTGGGAAGACTTTTTCCGCTACTATCCATTAATATGGCTAGATTTGCCCCTAATCTGGGAGCGAAGCACTAGAAATCGCCTGCAAGAGTTTTCACCAGAAATAGATCAAGAAGGCTATCCCAGCTACTATGTGCAGAATTTTCATCACCAAACTAACGGTTATTTAAGCGACCTGTCAGCCAATTTGTATGACTTACAGGTAGAAATTTTGTTTGGTGGTTCAGCTGATGCCATGCGGCGACGTATTCTCGCTCCCCTGAAACGGGGATTAGCAAAATTCCCATCTCTTCCACAAAAACAAATCCGAATTTTAGATATAGCTTGTGGAACTGGTCGGACTCTAAAAATGATTCGAGCCGTTTTACCTCAAGCTTCTTTATTCGGGACTGATTTATCACCAGCTTATTTGCGGAAAGCCAATGAGCTATTATCTCAAAATCCAGTGGAATTGCCACAACTTCTACAAGCCAACGCCGAAGAGTTGCCTTATCTAGATGACTATTTTCATGCAGTAACGTCTGTTTTTCTCTTTCATGAGTTACCAGCGTCTGTGCGTCAAACGGTTATTGAGCAATGCTTCCGAGTAACAAAACCAGGAGGAACTTTTATTATTTGTGACTCGATTCAATTGAGTGATTCACCGGAAATGGAATTAATAATCAACAATTTCCCAAAAACCTTCCATGAACCTTACTACAAGAATTACACTGCTGATGATTTGGTAGAGCGTTTGGAGAAAGCCGGGTTTGAGCATATTAAAACGCAAATATACTTTTTGAGCAAGTATTTTATTGCTCATAAACCAGCTTAATTATAGATGATAGCCGTTGCCAATATCATCCTGATCTGACAAGAGTTGTAAACGGCCGTCCGCTGACTGATATAGCTACCAGCAGTACACCAACATCAAATTTCTTGTCAGTCAAAAAAGGAAAATGGGAATTCCAAAGGATTAAAAATAACGGGGGAAAGGGGAAAACCCTTGCCCTGTAACCATTCTCCGTTTCCTTCACAAGATTTGATATATTTTGGTTTAATCACGCCTAGCTACAGCGATTTTCAGGTAGATTAACCATATATTTTTTCGCGCCTAGACATAATGGCACTTCACGATTTCGTTAGCGTAGCGGATCGTCAAGCCCTGCGTGCGTCTATAGCTCGCTGACTGCATAGCGTACCGTAGACATAGAGAAGAGTAGGCACAAAGAAAAAAATACATCAACAGGAGTGTGGTCTAAATACTGGAAAATGCTGTAACTATCCAACTTGGTATCGCATCAACTTTTCAGATAGGTTAGCACTTATATCTCAGTGATGAGTAACTGGATCACTAATACAAGGCTAGGTTTTTGCAATTACCGGATGTTTTGAAGAAATACTAAACTCCAGTTAGTTGTGTAGTGCATTAACTGTCTTGATCTCTGTCAGAGAAGATGAAACTACAGGACGGTTGTTGAGTTGTGTAGTGCTTAACTGTCTATATCTCTGTCAAAGAAAATAACATTTGGAAAGGTTGTTGAGTTGTGTAGTGCTTTAACTGTCTTTGTTTCTGTCCGACCGATTGTGTCCAGGATGTGGGACACCCGATTATTCCGGTAAATTGATTCTTGTTCTGGCAAGAAATTCTCCTAAAAGCAGTTTGACCCAAGGGGTGTTAAACGGCAGAATTGATGTTTAGGAGAAATTCTATGGACTCCTTACGTCCACTACCGCGATGAGGTGCTGGCTGTTCTGGTTGGTTAGGACCGGGTTTGGAATTGTCTGCAAGCAGCTTTCCTGAACCAGAATTAGCAATCAGCAAATGAGAAAGGCTAGTGAACATTGCGTCGTAGTTAAAAGCTAAGGAGCCGAATACCAGACTCGATACTAAAAGTGAAATGGCAGCACGCATAGTAGATGTCTATTTTAGAACTCTCTACTTCACTGATACTTAGCTTTTATCTAATGATCCGGACAATTTATAAAAAAGTATTGTATTTAACTGCAAGAAAATCAATTTGATACTTCGTCGATATGTTCGACAAGTAGCCAATTACCAGATAAATTTACACGACCCCAGACAGTAAGCTTTTGATTTTGGGTTAGGAGTTGCAGTTGCTCATCAATACATGATCCCAAAGTCACAACTTGCCAAGTTCTCGGTGATAATTCAGTTGAGTTTGTGATAGTAAACCTGTAGTCTTGTTGGTCTAGACGATTAAAAATGCCTATGAAACAATCAAGATTCGAGTAATCACACGGTTCAACCGATAAACAAGGACAATTTCCACTGGTGGGATAGGTTTCTGAGTTATCTAAATAATGAATTTGCCAGTCTAACCACTCTGGATGATTGATTGGTAAATTGAACAAGGGAACAATTGCTGTTGGACATTGCTCATCTGTTAATAAAGCTGTTTGCAGCATCCTCACGGGTAAATCCCTGGGCTGACAGTTTAACTCACAACAGAGAGCAGCAGCCATACCCGCTGCTTGACCAATACCCATCACTACAGGTTGCAGTCTGGTAGCCCCATTAGCAATATGGGACACAGAAATATTTTTCTCACAGACCAGCAAACCATCTGTAGACTTAGGAATTAGACAACGATAGGGAATGGTAAAGGGTGTTCCAGTCCAACGTCCTCCCCAGCGAATAGATTTGGGTTGCAGTGAGAACTTGACACCAGGATAATGATGGTCATTGGCGTAGTTACCAACTGCGATCGCATCTTCAAACTTAGCTGCAACTCTACCACCTGCTAACGGCAGGATATCCTGCTCACAGACAGTAATGAGTCCCTCTAAGCGGCGACTTTCCCGAAAATAGGGATGAAGTGCAAAAGCTGGAGAGAGACTAGGAAAAACTCCTTGTGCTAAACCGTAGCGTCTACCAAGGTGAGTTTGGATAAAATGGGCAAAGTTTTGACTATGCCAGAAACATTCTTGGGTAAACTCACGTCTTGCTATATTTGACTTTATCAAACGCCCGACATCTTGACCGTAGTCGTTGCCACAAATAGGCCAGTTGATCATAAACCGATTTCCTGGCAAACGTCCATAGTTTAAAAATTTTTCTGCCCCATAATCATCCCAAGCGCCCGTAAACAAGGATGGGTCATAATTAGGCGCTATTGGTATTTCTGGGGCGATACTTTCCCCAAAATCTTCCATTACCACTACCCAAGTCGGTGCTTGAATCGGGTATTGTTCGGTAAGCGAGTTAAAACTTTCTGGTGCGCTAGGTTCTCCCCACTCTGACTTTAGTTCCCAACCCCAACGGTAAGGTACTTCTCCTAAAGCTAATAAATCGCCTAATTCTGTACCATCAAGAATAATTTTGGCATTGACGGTGAAATCTGCAAAGCGTACACCTGTAATACAGTCGCCCTGATGCAAGACTTCTAACGGAACTTTTCCTGATATCCATTGTAAATTAGGTAATTCCTTTACCCAGTCTGCAAAAATTTCTGCACCTATACGCGGATCATAACTAAAAAAGCTGACCCAACTATTATCTAGTCCTCCCGGTTGTCGGTGGCGTAATTCTTGGATAAATGCACCCCATAAGCCTGTTTGAAAAGATTTTAATTCATTGCCATCAGGAGCAGATACGCCAGCAGATGTTAACATTCCACCTAACCAGGGAAATTCGCTCACGAGGATAGTTTTAGCGCCTCTGCGTGCTGCTTGGATAGCGGCCGCAGTTCCACCTGTTCCTCCTCCCACAACTAAGACATCAGTTGTATAAATTTCATTCATATTATTCGATATTAATTAAAAGGCAATTTATAATACAACAAAATTGAGATTTTTTTCAAAATTGTAGGTTGAATTAAGCAACAGCGCAATCCAAAAAATAATAAAAACTTTAGCAATAAATATGAATAAAATATTCGCCATTGGTGCTATTATCCGAGACCGTTATCAAATCATAGATATCTTATCTACAAAAACCGGATTTGGTATTACCTATAAAGTTAAAGACCGAAATCATCCCACACAAAGAATTTTAGTTTTAAAATAACTTAAAAACCAACAACTGCAAGTTTCAAGATTGAACATTTACCCGTAGCAGAACAACAAGATAAAATCAATCAAGTTTGGTCTAACTATCTGCGACTTTTTACCAAAGAAACTCAAGCATTAGCTAAATTAGGAGAAACATATCATCAAATTCCTACCATTCATGAATGGTTTACAGAACAGGGTAAGCTCATCTAATTTGTATAGTATGAACTTGACAAAAGAAACAAGATCAGCAGCAGCGAGCAGAGAAAAATTTTACGGACTTGCTAAACAGTAAGCGACTTTTTCTAAAATTTTTAGTCCTTTTAAGGAACCGCGAATCAACCGCGTAGCGGACAGGGGTTGTCGGATTAATGCTAAGGCTAGTGGTAAAGGTTGGAGTGAGCCATCCCTATTAATGGCTGATGTTATGTCAGGTATATCATGGAGAGAATCATCGCTGACGACTCGTAGTATTGCCACTGATGTCTCAAGTTGCTGGAAAAATTCTAGGAATGCAAATCCTTCCATATCGACAACATCAGCACCAGATTGTTCATGTAAATGATTTTTTTCGGCGGCTAAGGAAATTACGCGATCGCTCGTTAATCCCTTGACCAATGATACTTGATCCCCAAGCCGATTATATATATCTGTGGTCAAGGAGCGATCGCATTTTTGCAGATTTTTTTGATCAATACAATCTTGATAGAGGACAATATCACCCACTCTGTAACGCTGATTTAAGCTGCCACATAAACCCATGAGTAGGACTTGCTGATTCAGATATTGGCAATTTAGGGCTAAAAATTGGTGTAATGATTTCCTCCCAATAGGAATTGGGATCACCTTTGGCTGCTGACCAGTGACATGACTTAAACCCCGACAGACGGCTTGATATTCTGCTCCTTGGGGAACTAAAATTGTGTTGATCATTGGTAAATTAAGCACCGATACAATTGTTCAGGAAAGATATTTGCTTCGTGAGCGATCGCAAATAGGCCAAAGGCAAAAAATGAATCTAAACATTCTTCAAAGCCAAAAGTAATAAAAGCTGGCTCAATATGGGGGGGAATTTCCACCGTTGGACGTGGAGACATTTTGATGTCATAACGGTCAATAAGTGTTTTAATTAAACGAGCATGGCGAGATTCTTCTTGACCTTGGAGTGCGATCGCTTTTTTGATGAACTCTCCATAAAGCTACGACAGAATAATTCTTTATGATCAACCGAGCCAAGTTTCATGGGTAGATGTGTCTTTATTTAAAAATTAACTGCTTCTATTTTTAGTATATAATAATACTCTAAGCATTTTAAAATTTACATATTTTTATTTTTGTATGCTATTTAATCTTTTTAAAACTCCTAAATTTACAAATTCCACTCTTGAAATTATTCCTAGTTGGTGTGTAGCTTATGGAAAGTTAGATAATTTAAGAGTAGATTTTATTTGGCAAGATGAAAAATTGGCAGTTATGTCTACACCTGCACAATTTGCACTTAGTCCTACAGAAAGATTTATAGTAGTTGGTGATATATGGTTAAGTAATCGGGCAGAACTACTGCAAAAATTGGCAATTAATATTAATGATAACGTTAATGATCAACAAATAATCGCACAACTTTGGGAAAAATACAACTCAGAATCTTTAACCCTCTTAGTAGGAATGTTTGGGTTAGTAATTTGGGATAGAAAACAGCAATCATTATATTTATTCAGAGATGCCATAGGTAGCCGAACTTTATATTATACTACCACTAATTTAACTTGCTGGATTGCCCCCAAATTAACAACCCTTGCACCTTATCGCACCAATAATTTAGATTTAATAGCATTACGAGATTATCTTTATTGTGCATTTGTTCCCGGAGAAAGAACACTTTGGCAAGATGTGCGAGAAATACGTCCCGGCACATTTATAGAAATGCCATCAAACAAAGTTTATCATTATTGGCAACTAAAAGAACAAATTATAGATAAAAATCAACCTTTAGAATCGTATAGTCAAAGATTACGTTCTTTACTTGAGCAAGTTGTCAAAGAATATTTACCCGCACATCAACCTGTTGGTGTATTTCTTTCTGGTGGTTTAGATTCTAGCAGCATTACAGCATTAGCAGCAAAATTGCATAATGCACCAGTTCATACTTATTCCATACATTTTGGTACAGAAACACCCAATGAATTAGAATTTTCTAGTTTAGTTGCACAACACTGTCAAACTCAACATCACATTTTAGAAATCACCTTTCAGGAAATGTGGGAACTTCTACCAGAAACGATGTTGTATCTAGATGATCCCATCGGTGATCCTTTGACAGTTCCAAACTTATTAATAGGCAAACTAGCAAGAAAAAACGTACAGACTATACTGAACGGAGAAGGTGGAGATCCTTGCTTTGGTGGACCCAAAAACCAACCAATGTTAATTAATAGTTTATATGGTTCTATCAATAATCAAGATTCACTGCAAGCATATTTAATTTCTTTTCAAAAGTGCGCTTTAGATTTACCACAACTTTTAAAACCAGACATTTATCAAAGTTTAAAAAACGAATCATCTGTATTTTCGGCTGATTTAAATTCTGATGCTAATTATTTAAATAGATTAATGTCATTGAATATTAAATTTAAAGGTGCAGATCAGATTTTAACAAAAGTTAATAACTTAACTCAAGCAGCAAATTTACAGGGTTTATCACCCTTATTTGATCAGCGAATAGTTGACTTTAGTATGCAAATCCCCCCAGAATATAAACTTTCTGGAGTCGAAGAAAAAGCAGTTTTAAAAAAAGCCGTCAGTGATATTTTACCAGATACAATTATTCATCGTCCTAAAAGCGGAATGATGGTTCCTGTACAATTAGGATTTAGGAAATATTGGCAAAAAGAAGCGCGAAAATTGTTGTTAAATAGAAACAGTGAGATTTCAGCTTATATTAATCAGGATATATTGCGGAATTGGTTAGATTTTCAAGGTGATATCTGGGGAAGATATGGTGTTAAACTATGGTTATTGGTTAGTTTAGAAATTTGGTTGCAGGTAAATAAATCCGTATTAAAGAAATAAGTAAAAATCACTCCTGGAGCAATAGAAATGATACGAAATATACCAAAACATGATATTTTATATGAATACGATTTTCTTGCTTGGTGCGAAAGAACTGTTGCTCAACTCAAATCAAAAGATGTCGAAAATCTTGATTTTGAACATTTAATAGAGGAAATTGAAAGTTTGGGAAAAAGCGAAAGAAGGGAATTAAGAAATAGATTATTAGTGTTGATAGCGCATATTCTCAAACGGATGTATGTTAACAGTCCTGAAAACTTCAATAGATGGGAAGTAACTATTGTAGAACAAAGAAAACAAATCAAAATTTTATTGAAAGAATCTCCCAGCTTAAAACCTTATCTTGCACAAATATTTACAGAAGTTTATGCTGATGCTTTAGATATAGTTTCTGTAGAATATAAACAAACATATTTTCCTGATACATGGCCATTTGATTTTGGTACAGATTTACTTTTATCTGCAAAATATTGGGAACATAATTTGTAACCATTTAACCAAAACTTTCCACCATATAAATATCATTACCACCATCACCAACCAGCATAAAACTACTATCGTCACTTGCTAAATTCAGACTTCCAGAAATACCACTTCGCAGCACTTTAATCAACATTTGCGGAGAGAAAGATTCCAACTCTACAAAATTACCAGCATCTAACCAAGCTAACTCTTCTTTAGATAAAGTCTGACGAATTTCTAAAGGCAATTCTGTCGATCTTTTGGCTAAAGCAGCTACATTTTGTACAAATATTCCCCGCTTATTAGCCAAAATTTGACGAGGTAATAAACCCACATCAATAATAGTCACATCACTATTTAAAAACCAATTCTCACTAGTGCGGAGACGATGCAGCAAACTCACACCTTTAGGACTACAATCATGGAGAGCAAAAACTTGTAAATTGGGATTCCGTCGCAACATTTCCATAGTTGTCTCGAAAATGCTTTGAGGATAACCGTTAATACTGAGAATTGCACAGTTATTTTCAAAATGAAAATTATTAGCAATTAATAATTGAGCAATGTTAGCACTATCGCAAACAACTAATCTATCAAAACTATAAGCTGTGACATCGGGATTAATAGATGTAGGTGCAATTTTTTCTTGTGGTGCGGGTAAAACTTTATCAATTTTACCATTAATGGATTGCCATGTCTCTAACCAACCATCTATATAAGACTGAGTCACTATAAACTCTTGTGGTAAATTTCCTACTTTTCCTAACTGTCTGGTTCCTAAATATATTGACAGCATTCCTAAAATTACCACAACAGTAAAAACAGGAAAAGAACCTAATGCTAAACTGACCAATATTCCCAAGATTAAAATTACTAATCCCACAACTTGCAAAGTTCTCGCGCTTGCTTTGCGACTAGCATTATTTAACTTACTGGATGTTGTATTTTTAAATAAATAGAAAATTGTACCCGCTTGGTAAACTAAGTTAGCAATCAGAAAAGAATTAGGTAAAAAAGCACTCGTAAATCCTCCGACAAACCCAGTTACCCAAATGTTGAAAAATAAATACAAACCAATAAATCCAACTGTTTGAAATCCTTTTTTGCGGATACGACTATCTAAAAAATACAAAAGCTGTTTAGGAGTAAAATATAAGGTATTTTTAACAGAAATATCCGCTAATATTTTGGCAAACATGGGATCTGTAATTTTTAAATTACCCATTGTTGTTGGTTCAAAAGCAAAAGGATGATTACATTGTTTACATCTTCCCTGATTTGCTGTTCTGTCTTTGAGGTTATTGTCAGTTCCGCAGTTAATACACTTCATAATTTTATGCTTGAATTATTATGCTTGAATTTTAGATTAAATTTAACTCAACAATTAATCAACCAAAATTCTCCACCATATAAATATCACTTCCAGAATCACCAATCACCATAAAATTACTATCATCATTTTCTAAATTCATACTTCCAGAAATCCCACTTCTGAGAATTTTAATTAACATCTGCGGAGTAAAAGATTCTAATTCTACGAAATTACCAGCATCTAACCAAGGTATCTCTTCAGCAGATAAAGTTTGACGAACTTCTCTAAGTAATTCTTGGGATTCTGTAGTTAAAGAAGCTGCATTTTGAACAAAAAATCCCCGCTTATTAGCCAAAATTTGACGAGGTAGTAAACCCACATCAATAATAGTCACATCACTATTTAAAAACCAATTCTCACTACTGCGGAGACGATGCAACAAACTAACACCTTTAGGACTACAATCATGGAGAGCAAAAACTTGTAAATTGGGGTTACGTCGCAACATTTCCATAGTTGTTTCAAAAATGCTTTGAGGATAACCATCAATGCTGAGAATGGCACAGTTATTTTCAAAGTGGAAGTTATTAGCGATTAATAATTGAGCAATGTTAGCACTATCACAAACGACTAATCTATCAAAACTGTAAGCTGTAACATCGGGGTTAATAGATGCAGGTGCGATTTGTTCTTGTGGTGTAGATAAAACTGTCTCTATTTTACCATTGATTTGTTGCCATATTTTTAACCAACCATCTACATAAGATTGAGTAATTAAAAATTCCTGTGGTAAATTTCCTACTTTACCTAACTGTCTAGTTCCTAAAAAGATTGATAAAATTCCTAAAATTAAAATCACGACAATAGAGACAATAGAAAAGAGTGGAAAAGAATTAAATATCAACAAACTTGCTGGTATTCCTACTAAGAAAATTACAACTCCCAGAATTTGTAAAATTCTAGCAATTACTTTGCGACTAGAAGTGATTAACTTACTTGATTTAGTGTTATTAAATAAATACAAGATTGTAGCTGCTTGGTAAACTAAGTTAGCAATCAGAAAAGAATTAGGTAAAAAAGCACTTGTTATTCCTCCGACTAAACCAGTTACCAAAATATTTAAAAATAAATATAAACCGATAAATGGAGCGATTATAAATCTTTTTTTGCGAATACGAGTATCTAAAAAATACAAAAGTTGTTTAGTTGTAAAATATAAAGTGTTATTGGCAGAAATATCGGCAATAACTTTAGCAAACATAGGATCTGTAATTTTTCCAGTTCCAATGCTTGTTGATTCAAAAGTAAAAGGATGATTGCATTGTTTACAACTTCCCTGGTTAGCTGTTCTATCTTTGAGGTTATTGTCAGTTCCGCAATTAATACATTTCATACATCAATCCATTTTGATTTATGATTTATTAGTTTTTGAAGATCCCCAACTTTTTTTGGATTTTGTTATAAACCTAATAATTCATCGTAGAAGTCGGGAATCTGTTAGAAGATTTGATTATTAAGTAAAATGCTGTAATCTTCCCGCTTTCTAATTAAACGATGAGTACCACCTTCTAATAAAATCTCCGCTGGTTTGGGACGATGTAAAAAGTGAGAAGACATTGCGTATCCATAAGCACCAACATCTAAAATGGCAATAATATCACCAAGTTCTAAAACAGGAAGTTGGCAATTTTTACCTAAATAATCCCGTGAATAAGTCGTGTTTCCACAAATATCAGTAAGATAATTTTCCGAAATTGAATTTTTCCAACTTACGATTTCGCGATAACCTCCATGTACAGCAGGAACAGAAATATTAGCAACCGTAGAATCTACACCAATAATTTGTTTTTTACCTTGCCATTTTACAGATACAACCTTAGCTAATAAAGTCGCACAACCAGCTACTACAGCGCGTCCAGGTTCAATAATTAAATCAATATTTTTTCCTAAATTGCTAATTTTTTTAGTTAATTCATCTCCAAATATTTCCCAATTAAAAGAGACACCTTGATGATGATAGGGATAACCAAAACCACCACCAAAATCTAAATATTGCCAATCTGCTAAATGTTGTCCTATGTCTAAAACCCAATCAATTACATCAGTAAAAGCAGTAGTTGCATTAGTTCCCGTACCCCGATAAAAGTGTAAACCCGAAACCTTTAAACCCGCATTCTTAGCAATAGAAACGGACTCATTAAAATCTGCTAAACCCACACCAATGCGACTATCTTGCGAAACATTTAAACGTAAACCAATATTCAATTTTTCCTGTGGGTTATCTAAAAAAACTTCACACAACAAATGTAACTGAGAAATACTATCCAAATTCAGAGTAGTCACACCCCAATTTAAAACCTGTGATATTTCCTCCCGATTCAAATTACTACCGCTATACACAATATTATGCGGTTCAAAACCAGCATTTAAACCCAAATAAATATCCCCTGGAGTATTAGCATGAAGTCCCCAACCAGCATTTTTGAATATTTTTAATAATGCAATGTTGCCATTTGTCACACTAGCGAAATGAAACTTAGTGCGAGGATAACTGAAAGATTTTGTAATGTCAGAAATAGTTTGGCGTAAAATATCGCCATCATAAACATACAGAGGAGAACCGTAAATTTGTAATAACTCTTGAGCAAATTCAAGAGAAAATGGAGTTATTAAATTTGGAATTGCTTGGTAAATTTTTGGTAATATTTCCATAACCAATTAGGTAATAAAAATGGATGATTCCAAGACTTTGAACCTAGTTTGACACCAAAAACATGAGCATACCAAAGTTCCCATATAATCAGTAACCAAAGACTCTCACCTATCCGTCGTCCTTGAATATTTCCTCCTAATTGTCCTGTAACAATTTGTGATGCTATATCAGGGTAAAAAATATTTTCTGCCTTTAGTATACCGGGATTTAGCCAATTACCGATATCATGCCAAAAATCATTTACACACCAAGAGGTTAAGGGAACACCCATACCCCGCTTTTGTCTCCAAACTATTTCTGATGGTAGCAAATTTTCTACGGCGCGTTTCAGGATATATTTTTCACAAGCGCCTTGTAAACAGAGTTCTCCAGATAGCTGAAAAGTCCATTCTGCTAAAAGTAAATCACAAAAAGGCGATCGCACATTTAACCCATGCACAAACCCCAACGCAGTCGCACGCGGATGGATATTTTGCGCCCCTTTTAACATCAAACTAGCACGACGGAGGCGATGCAACAACGAAGGGCAAAAATGACTATCAAGAGCCTCAAACAGCCATTCCTGGGCATTTAAACACCGCATCTGAGCATAAATTTCTGGCTGATACACCTGCGTTTCATAACCCCAGAGACGGTGAAAAGTCCGCAGATATTGCTGAATAAAACCTTCTGCTTGATGAGGATGTTCAGCTTGATAAATACCCGCAGCAATTAAAGGTTTATTAGTCCAACCAGCAAATAATTGATCACCACCCTCACCATTAAAAATTACCTGAGTTTCTTGACTAGCAGCTTGATTAAGTAAATATAAAGGAACAATTACACCATCACCAAAAGGTAAATCTAAAGCCTGAATAGTAGGAATAAGAGTATTTTTAACATTCTTGGGACTAGCATCAACCTTCACCAAAGGAATATCAAGAAACTGCGCTACTTGTTCCGCATAAGGATATTCAGAAATACCAAACTGACCAAAATCTAAAGAATAAGCGTGAACCTTCACCCCTGCTTCCACCAACAAAGCAGCAACAACCGAAGAATCTAAACCACCAGAAAGAAAAACTCCAACAGGTTCATCTTTTAAATCAGCAATTTGCTTTTGAATTGAATTTTTTAGTAAAATTTGTAATTGAGAAACTGCGGTTTTTTCATCTTTAATTTCTTCCTTGGACTCACACCATTGATGAGTATGGCGAAATTGAGGATAACTCACACCATCAAAAATAACCTCAGTTCCCGCAGCCACAGAAAACACCTCATTAACAGGAGTTAAAGGATTAGGAACATAAGAAAAACAACTATAACCATATAAACCAGAAATACTAATTTCCGGTTTTTCAATCATTTCTAAAAGTAATTGTAACTGAGAAGCAAACCAAATTACATTATTTTGTTGAGTCCAAAATAAAGAAACTCTACCAAAAGCTTCCCTACCCAAAATCAACCGATTTGATTCCAACCTCACCCATATATCCGGTTCACAAAATCCTGCCGCAGAAACAGCCACAATGGTATTTGCTGCTATTAATGGTACAGACTCACATCCAACATAAACAACACTCCAAACAAACTTTTCTTCCTCCCCTTCTTGCTTTGCACCTCTGTACTTTTGCCTGAGCTTTTCTTCCTTCTTCTCACCCCAATAACCAATAAAATGATAGGGAGACATAACTATTCAACTGCAAATGTTTTCTCACTAATTTTCCGCCCTTCCAACAACATTTCTGCCTTCCAATTACCCGCTGGTGCAGCAGAATTAAGAGTATAACGACAGTAAGTATCCCAAACAGAAGTTTTAATTTCGCGAGTTTGATAATTATTTTGTTTAACAACTTGACCACTGGGATCAATCCAATTACAAGCAAGAGATAATTTCTTACCTATTGGTGCATCTTTCAAAATCACACGATAAAAAAGTTCAGGATTAGATTGACGAGAAACAGATTGCAGATTACGATTATCAGCTAAAGTAATGTTATCTTGTTGAACAGAAACATTAGCCAGTAGAGAACTTTGTTGTTGATTAAAAAATATAGTTCCTGCAATAGCAATAATAATAGCCCCAACCACACCAAAAGCAATCATTTTATTACGACGTTGTTGCATCTCCAAAGCTTGACGACGACCTAACTGAATCAAAGCTTCATCTAACAACTCAGGTGGTAAATTTAACTCCTGTAAAATTTGCTGAATCTGCTGTTGATCAAATTCCGCTTCTTGACGTAATTGTAATCCTTGGACTTCAGCAATAATCTGATTTAACTGTTCTTGAGTTAGCCGCTGGTTCATATTTAAAAATTAAAAAACTTCTATATTTCTGTCACCTGTCACCTGAATTTTTACACCAAGGGTCCGGTTTTTACTTAACATCATAACTAGCTAACAAAGAACCTGCCAACTCTTTATCATATCAATGTAAAAACCAGACCCAGTAGAAAATTTAGGTAATCAAAAAATTACCAATCTTAGCGTCTACCACGATAAGGAACTGCATTCAAGTAATCAATATCAAGTGCAGATAGCTTTTGGGCATAATTACCCTTAGCAGAGAGGGAAGCAGCCATATCTGCATATTTACCAGGATCTCCTTCTGTCAAACGCTTTGTTTTCGCCTTGATAGTGTAGAAGTTTTCCAAAGTAAAACGCCAGTCGGTTCTGACTGTACCTGCTGTTTCTTGGAAGTCTGCACCGTAGCGAGGAGTCACCAAATTGTAAGGACGACCTTCCAAACGTTTGCGTTGGTAAGGAACAGTATTCTCCCCAAAGTTGGCTGTGTACTCTTCACTGTCTACTAACGCATCAACAAAGCCGCTAAAACCCTTGGTTCCAATCACAATAGACCAAGCAATTTCTTCTTCTTTGTTATAAGCAGAACGACCCAAAAGGCGCTTGAGGGTGATATCTACTAATCGGTAGTTGTTGTTAACGGAAACCACTAAACGATAGAAAGCTTCCGATTTAGCCAAACCACGGATAAAGTCACGTACAGACAAAGAACCATTTTTCAGTTGAGATTCCAAAGTTCCTTGGCGGTTGAACTTCAGGATTTCATGTTCGCTGAAAACTTGGCGATAACTTGCCCAGATGATGCTTTGGATGTCAGTGTAAGAACTAACATCTTCTAAACTGTAGATATAGGGTGTATCTTCATTTCTGTCAGCAACACCAAAGCTGCTAACACGGTGATTTTGACTGCTTGGTTTGTATTGAAGTAATGGCAGTGCCATGCTGCGTCTTTCCTCTTGTTAATAAATTCGACTTTGAAACCGGAACAAGGTTTGATTACTCAATATCCTAATTCACGCTTTAACTATTTTCCCGCATTAGGTTACACACCTATTTCCCAGATTTAGCGAATAGGGAAACTGCCGCTGGGATTAATAGAGAGAGGGATTCCTTCTGGTTTTGTCTCTCTGGTTGTATCGGGAATTTGAATGTTGGCGGTGTTTACTGGCGTATAGGTGACAGTTCTGATGTTGACAGAAGCAGCCATTTTGAAGAAGTCACTGATGCTACCGGGCTTATACCGTGCATCTTCCAACTTGTCACGCCAGTAGTCAGCATAGCGTGGTGTTACTAAATTAAAAGGTCTATCTTTGTAGCGACGGCGTTGATAGGGAACTATATTTTCCCCAAAACAGCTTTGATATTCTTCAGAGTCTAGCAAAGCATCAACAAAACCATCCCAACCATCCGTAGCAATTTTGATTGACCAGGCGATTTCCTCATCTTTGCTGTAAGGAGAACGTCCTAATAACCGCTTCAGTCCTAGTTCGACCAAGCGATAGTTAGAGTTGGTCTGAATTACTAAACTTTGGAAAGCTTCAGATTTAGCTAAACCCCGTATAAAGTCACGCACGGTGATAGCTTTATTTTTCACCTGAGATTCTAAATTACTCTGACGGTAGAATTTCAGAATTACGTGTTCGCTGAACAGTTGGCGATAAGCTGCCCAAATTAATTCTTCAATTTCCCCGCCTTTAGCATAATCTTCGATGCGGTAAATTTTTGGGGTGTCTTCGTTAGGGATTTCGTAGCCAGAAACCCGTTGATTTTGAGAACTGGGTTTATATTCTAGTAAAGGTATTGCCATATTTCAGGATGTTTGTGAGTTGTTTATGATCACTTACCAGTTATCAGTTGCTTCACTGTTCACTGTCACCTAATTTAGTTACTGGGTATGTAACGATAAGGTAGAGCTACTGTAACGGGTTTGATTGTTACTTGTTCTGTAACGACTTCGCGAGATGTATCAGGAATAGCCATAGAGTTTACTTGGGAATTCACTGAAGCAATTGTGCGCTGGTAGTTGCGTTCGGTGGTGATAAGTTTTCCTGCCATTGCAAAGAAGTTAGCAGGAATAACCCGCCGGATATCTTCAGTGGTTAAAGCACCTGTAGTCCGGGCGCTGTAGAAGGAACGACCACCCATGTAACGGATAGACTCTATATCACGCCAGTAGGCATCATAGCGGGGGTTTACTAAGTTAAAGGGGCGTGAGCCAAAGCGGCGACGCTGGAATGGTACGATGTCATCACCAAAGTTTTGCTGATACTCGTCGGAATCTAATAAAGCATCAATAAAGCCATGTAAGCCTTTGGTGGCAATGACAATAGACCAAGCTATTTCTTCGTCTTTGTTGTAAGCAGCCCTTCCCAAAAACCGCTTTAAGGTGATATCAACTAAGCGATAGTTGGAGTTGGTTTCTCCTACTTGGGTGCGATACACATCTGATTTACCCAGACCCCGGATAAAATCGCGGACGTTAATTGCCCGATTTCGTAGTTGAGATTCTAAAAAGCTTTGACGATAGCTTTCTAAAATTAGGTGTTCGCTGAAAATTTGCCGATATCCTGCCCAGATGATGGCATCAATGTCTGCATCTGAGGTGGCAGTATTTAGGCGATAGATAGTTGGGGTGTCTTCGTTGGGAACTTCGTAACCTTCAACACGCTGATTTTGTGAGGAAGGAGAATATTCTAAGAGTGGTATTGACATCTTTACTTTTACCTTGTTTTATGGTATATAAAGCGGTCTATTGGTTGTTATATCAAGTGGGAATAGTGAGGATAATTTGAGATCCTAGAAACAGCTAATTGCTGAAAGCTGTTAATCCCAAAGTTGAAAATCCAAAATCTAAAATCCACAATTGGTATAAGCCAATTGAATGCGGGCGCGGACTGCTTTTTCGATATCATTGGCCAGCATTTCTTTGAGTCTAGTCAAAATAGATTGTTGCACATCGACAATTTTAGCCAAAGCTTGTAAACCGACAACGGCAGCATAACGAATTGACCAGTCTGTGTCTTGGGAAATCAACAGCAGTGTATCTAAAGCCCGGTTGATGGCTGTTTGATTTTCGGGAAAGCTCAACTTATGCCAGTGTAAGTTTCCCAGTCCTTTAGCAGCGGCACGGCGGACACTAGGAGCAAAATCAGTAGCTGCAACTGTGATTAAGACATCTAAAGCACGGGGATCTGCGATCGCCGCCAAAGTGCGAATCGAATAAGCCCGTGCGCCATAGTTATAATCATCTATTTGCTCTAGCAGTTGGGGTACTGCTATTTCTCCCAATTCTGTTAATCCATCTACTGCCACCATTGCAGCAGCTGGGTTGTTATAACCAAAGACAGCAATTAAGGTGGAAATTGCTGCTGGATGTTTAGCTGCTGCTAAATTTTTGACTGCTGTCACCATTTGGGCTGGTGTTTCTGCTAAGGTGACAGCGCGAATCAGTTCCTCAGTCATTGGTCAACTATCAATGATTAATAGTCAGTAGTCATCAGCAGTTAATCATTTCAACTAATGACTAATGACTAATAACTAATGACTATAGGAGTGAATCCATCAGGTTCATTACTTGGACTGCCTCAGCAGAAACAACTAGAGAATCAAGCTGATCTGTTAGTTGATGCTCTAGCAATCCTTTGAGAGCCATGAGTTTGAAGCTATTTTCTGCCTTAGCGTGGGCGATCGCATCTGCTGCTGCCATATAACCTATTGCTCCCAAATCCCCCAAAACAACACGACGCAATTTTAAATCACCTATCTCCAACATTTTCACCAATAACTCACCATATTCGGGGTCTTGTGTGAGTTGATACATGGCTCTAGCTGCGGAACATTGTACTCGTGGGACTGGATGCTTGAGGAAAGGCACAATCAGGGAAATGGCTTCTTTTGCGCCTAAACTTCCCAATGCTTCTAAAACCGCTTCATAGGGTTGGGCGAGATGAGGACGACCTGGTACTTGCACGGCCTGGTCAACACCCCCATCTAATAGTTTGATCAGTGGCTCTACTGCTGTTATGTCGCGCAGCATCTCTAGAGATTGGGCAGCTGCTTCACGCACATAAAAATCAGAGCATTCCAAACACTTAATTAGTCCTGGTACCGCTTTGATATTTCCCAATTTACCGAGCGCCCTAGCGGCATTGCGTCGTAAAGGATAACCGCCAAGTTCTGTTTTGTCGGCTTCGTCTTCTAACGCTGCGATTAGTGCGTCTACAGCCTCTGGCTGACTGACTCGAAACTTACCCAACCACCAAGCGGCATAATAGCGGAGACTTAAATCTGATGATTGCAGATTAGCGATAGCAAGCTCTTTTGTGAGCTGTTGCCCATTTTCGGCAGAGTATTCTTCTGCACTGGGTTCTATCATTGCCAGGGCGTTAGTTTTCCTCTGCTACAGTCAAAGGTGAAATACTGACGATTTTGCCACCTAGACGGCTAATTCGTTGCATTTCTTCGTTCATCCGACTGTAGGGTACGGTAATAAATACGCTCCCACTACTACGAATGTTGAATTGATTCTTGTCGGTTTCTTGATTTTGCCGTAAGCCTATAACTTCATAACGAAATACTCGGCTTGCAGATGAAGAAACGCTACCAGCACCAAGTGTGGTTTGACCGAACATTGCTTCTAAATCTCCTCTTGATGGGTTGTGCTGAAAAACAGCTTTCTACCTTACGTGGATATAACGCTGACAATTTTGCCACCTTGTCGGTGAATTTGCTGCATTTTGTCAAGCAGTCTTTCATAAGGTACAATAAATACTGTGCTGCTTCGGCGCACCTTGGGGTATCCTGGATTGCGAATGCCTGCTACTTCAATTCGGTAAACGCGATCCGATTGCCCTACAGCATTGCCTAAGTTTTGCTTGGGAGCATTGTCCGCAGATGCACGGAAACTCCAATTATTGTTGCTGCCAGATGGACCAACAACTGAGGAAGACTTATTACTAGCCAATTCCCTTGCTAACCGAGATTTAGAACCTTCAACTTGAGATGTATCGCTGTTGGCATAACCACGGTATAAACGGAACATCCGGGTAAACCCGGCTGCACTTTGTCCGGCTTGGAAATCAAAGCCGCGATAATAGGGAACAACATTCTCGCCGAAGCTGTTCTGATACTCCTGAGAATCAATGTAGGAGTCAATTTCAGCATCATAACCTTCGTTGATGTATAAGTCTAAGTGGTATGTCACTTCCGACTCATCATAAGGTGCGCGACCCAACAAATGTTTATAGTTGAGTTCAATCAACCGGGTTTGAAAACTGTTATAGAAAAATTTTGCTTTGTAGAGTTCGGATTTGGCAACGCTCCGCACAAACTCGCGTACTGTTAGGTGGCGATCGCGCAATAGTGATTCTGCACTGATCAGGCGATCTGATGCCAAGATATAATCATTTCCTAAGATTTGTCGATAAACGGCTTTAATCACCGCTTCAACTTCTTCGCGGCTGGCGTTGGGGCGCAGTTCAACTCGACGTATCTCGCTAAAAGGCTCTGTTCCTAGCCTTGATGCTGCTGTTGTAATTGCCATTTTTTTCCCCTATTTATTTACACTGCGGTAACTATCACCGAGTGCTTGCTGTATAAAGCTTGTTATTTATTCCTACCTAAAACTATGCCCGGAGCGAGATCCAACTGCTAGGTGATTCAGTCCGGTCTTGGGAGGTTTATCCCCCATGAGCAACTGATTAACCCCAAAGGGATAATGTCATCCAGCACTTGTACCCCTCTCCGGGCATGAACCAATCTAGCTTAGAGCGTTGATTGCGTAGTCGATGTAGGTGTTAGCTTCGTTAGCAGCTTGGCCACTTAAGCCATGGTTGCCTTTGATGTACTTCAGAGCTTCTACGTACCAGCTGGGAGACAAATCAAATGCACTGTTGATTTCAGCCAAACCAGCGATCAAGAACTCATCCAAAGGACCTGTACCACCAGCAACTAAGCTATAGGTGATGATGCGTAGGTAGTGACCAACGTCACGAGCGCACTTGGACTTACCACGAGCATCCGCAGCGAATTGAGGACCAGGGGTGTTGGTGGTGTATGGGAATTTTTGGTACACAGCATTTGTTGCACCATCAATTAGCTTTTGAGCGTTAGCTGTCAAACCACGAGCAGCTTCCATACTAGCTACGGCACGTACAAAACGACCGTTAACAGCTTGTAATTCGGTGTTGCTCAGGAAACGTCCTTGGGTATCAGCAGATGCGATTGCTTCGGTAATTGGTGTTTTCATGATTTCTTATCTCCTTAATTGTTTTTTAGCTTTTTTGCTTGGAGAAGCTGAAGTTTTTAGGCTCTAGACAATATTGCAAATTGCAACTGTTATGAAACAGCAGCAGCAGCACGGTCAAAATAGCTAGCAACTTCGGAAACTAGAGAGCTGCAATCGCCTTTGGTGATTCCGTTAGGATCATTAACAATGGAGATAGCGGCATCTTTCATTTTGCCAACACCTTTAGCTACAGAAGCACCAGGAGTACCCAAAGCTTGGTAGGTTTCACGCAGACCGTTTAAGCAACGATCATCAAGAACACTAGCATCACCAGCCAATGCAGCGTAGGTAACATAGCGTAAGATGATTTCCATGTCGCGGAGACAAGCAGCCATGCGACGGTTGGTGTAAGCGTTACCACCAGGAGCGATCAAGCCGGGTTCGTCTTCAAACAAAGAGCGAGCAGCGTTGGTAACGATCGCAGAAGCGTTGCTGGTGATGCGGTTTACAACGTCTAAACGCTTGCTGCCTGCGTTAACAACTGCGGTTAAAGCATCTAGTTGTTCGGTGCTGAGGAATTCGCCTCTGGAGTCAGCTTGAGAAACAACCTTGGAGAATACATCTAATGTCATGGATTCTAATCTCCTAATTACTTAGTTGAGAGAGGTTTTGATTAAAACTGCGGATGTTTTATCAATTTGAAAATGGTTAACAGCAAACTATAATTAAACTTCTTCCTTACGTGAGGCCTCACTTTCTTGTCAATCATTCTGAAGGCAGAAATATGAGAATCAACGGTAGGTTTATGAGAAACACGCAAATTTGATGAATCAGTTGCGTTGTTCAACTTTCGTTTGTTGTTCAACCCCTTCAGCTTATGTTTATACAATGGTATAGATCCATTATTTGTTACAAATTATGAATAAATAAGTTATGGCAATAAGAAAAGCCCCAAATCCTTTACATACAAGGAATTTGGCTGAGAAAAGTTACATATTTTTGTTACAAAACTTCATATTTATCTGAATTTAGAGCAGAATATAGGTGTTTAATAATGTTTTAATTTTTTCAAAAATCTATATCAGAACTTAGTTTGACCGGTTTTAGCCGTATTTATGCTTTCAGCGAGTTTTGTTAAACAATGTAAAATTTACATTTCTAAATTTTCTAAATTTTCTAAATTTTCTGGAGATTTTTTGGAATTATTCCTCCCAGGGGGGATGGGGAGAAAAATTAATTCTTACCATAAGTCAGCGAATGCTCCTCCCTCAACAAAGTTGAAAAGTGGGGAGGATGTCAACGCTGGTTTCTACGGCGCAAAACTTCCAGCAAAGTTGTAAATGTCTGGGGAGGTGATGCAGTTACTTCAATCCAATCGCCAGAAATCGGATGCTGTAACTTGAGTTGCCAAGCGTGTAATGCCTGACCGGGTAAATTTACTCCTACTGAACGACCGGCACCGTAAATGGAGTCACCAACAATGGGATGACCGATTTTGGCGCTGTGGACGCGAATTTGATGGGTACGTCCTGTTTCTAGCTGAAAGTGGATCAGGGTGTAGTTACTAAGCCGTTCTCGGATTTGCCAATGAGTAATTGCTGTTCTTCCCCCTTGTTCTGTGGGGACTATTGCCATTTTTTTACGGTCGTGGGGATGGCGACCAATGGGTAAGTTGATGATGCCACTTTCGGTTTTTGGTACACCGTAAACCACGCCTAAATATTCTCGCTTTGCTGTTTTTGCTTGTAGTTGTGCTTGCAGGTGTTGATAGGCGATATCTGTTTTGGCGATCGCGATCGCACCTGTAGTATCTTTGTCTAACCTGTGAACAATTCCTGGGCGTTGAACCCCACCAATTCCCGGTAAATTCGGACAATGTGCCAATAAAGCATTGACTAAAGTTCCATCTGGATGACCTGGTGCAGGATGAACAACTAAACCTGCCTGTTTATTTAAAATCAATAATTGATCATCTTCGTAAAGGATATCTAAGGGAATATCTTCTGCTACCAATTTTAAAGGCTGCACCGAGGGAATTTCCACACAAATGCGATCGCCCACCTTCATATTTATTTTTTTTGATGTGCATACTTGATCATTGAGTAGGACATGACCCTGTTCAATTAACTGTTGAAGACGGGAACGAGATAAATCTTGTAATTCTGACGACAGATAGAGATCCAGTCGCTGACTTTTTTCTGATACTAGGAGATTAATAACAGTCATCCGATTTGGGATTTTGAATTTTTAAGTGACTCCACGGTTAAATCCGGGGACTTGTACCATTTGGTTAAATTTATATTACTCGATATCAGAGATTGTTACTGATTTTAACCAGAGTTGACTACTGAATGTGATTCGCTAAATAGTTACAGGGTAATTACTACATCATAAACATCCTGATAGTTAACCACCAAGGCTGAAGATAATAAAAAACAGACTGTATGAGCAGACAGATAAGCAGAGAAGTATAGGTAATTTTAGATGCCGATTGTTAAAAATAAGTTAAGTCTTATTTCTAGATATTTTTTGTTCACGCTTTTTTGATTCAGAGAAATTGCTGATAAAGTATATTCATCTTCAAGTATTTATTTCTATAGTATTACTCTTTGATTTCTAAAAAAATAGGTATTGTAGAGAGTGTTAAAACAGAGTTCGTGACGCACTCTAGGTATCTTTATGTCTATACCACGCCAGCTATCAAAAATCAAACCAGATTCCTATACTTTGGCTCTTCATTTTTTTATATTAGGTTTAAAATACTTTTTTATTTCTCTGATGAATCTAGAGTAACCTGAAATTAGTAAGTAATTATTGAGCATCTACGGTGTAGCTAAAAATAGCTATTTTTTAATTATTTAGGATTAAAGCTACATGACACACTCAATGTATCTTGTAGGGAGAGTTAGATGCCAAAAAGTTGTTGATTGTTAATCAATCATCAAGTCTGAATCACTCTACTAAGATGCTAGTACCGCAACAAGAGGGTGTAAGGGTGGAAAGAGGAAATTTCTGCTTTTGAACTCTTGCCTTTTGCCTTTTGCTTCCTAAATCCTCAGATCAAGCAGATTAGCAAAAAGCACAGAAAATCGAGTTGACTTTTGAAATACTGTTTTCTGGGATAATTTTAGCTTTTTTGCTTGGGTGAGGGGTCTGTGGGGTGTGGGGTGTTGGGTATTGTGTGATTAGAGTAGAGACTTGCTATACTCACCCCCATATAAACCGTTATCTTGATCTGGCAGTAAGTCGAAAAAGACCGGTGTGAATCCCCTACGGGAGATTCACAAATTCCAATGTCAAATTTTTATTTGAATTTAGAACCGTGGTAATGAAAACGCTTCCTATTAGTAGATACAGATTTTTCCAAAAATTGCAGCCCCTATCCCTCTTAAAAAAAATCACCAGTAAGTCTGTCACTGGTTGTCTACAGGTATTTAGCACCTCCGGGGCTTGGTCAATCTATGTTCAAGAGGGTAAGCTAATTTATGCCTGCTACTCAGAGAAGATGTTTGAGCCGCTATATAGAAACTTACAGCGGTTAGGTCAACACAATTCCACTCTTCCCATAGAGATTAATGAGCAGTTACAGACAATATTTGAACGGGGTGTGGAAAACCAGACTATCCCAAATCCAGATTATTTGGCTATTTGCTGGTTAGTTAATGAGAATTATCTGAGTCCATTACAAGCCGCAATGCTGATTGAGCAATTGTCTTTGGAGTTTCTAGATTCATTTCTGAAAATAGAAGAAGGGAGTTATGAATTTATCCCAGAGAGTTTCCTAGATGATTTACCGAAGTTTTGTCATTTGAACTTGCGCTTGTTAGTGGAAAAGTGCGAAGCGGGTGTACGAATTTCTCCAGAACAGTTTTGGCAATACAATGAGCCAAGAACACGCGCCAAAATTGAAGTACAGTTACCCCCGATTGGAAATAAACTACCCAATGGTGATAAATATAGAGACCAATACAAACGCATTTACTCAAGACCCAAAGACAAAAAGAATTACACAATTTTCTGTGTGGATGATAGTCCTCTGGTTTTAAATACCATCAGAGGTTTTTTAGATGAGCAAATATTTTCTGTAATTGGTGTTACAGATTCGTTAAAAGCTTTAATGGAAATTTTCCATGTTAAACCAGATATGATTTTTCTGGATGTGACGATGCCAAATTTAGATGGCTATGAAGTTTGTTCTTTATTGCGGAAACAGGCATCTTTTAAAAATACACCTGTAATTATGGTGACAGAAAAAGCCAGTTTGATAGATAGAGCTAAAGCCAAGCTGGTGAGAGCTTCTGGTTGCTTGACTAAGCCTCTTAATCAAGGTGATTTACTGAAAACTATATTTCAGCACATGGTTTAAATTCTTCTTGATGAAGATTACAGTGGACGGCATTCAGAGAGAATACTGTGCATTTTCACCACTGAACCAATGACTGCGATCGCCGGGGCAGTAAAACCAGTTTCTTCTACTTGCTCTACAATTGTTCCTAATTTACCAATTAATTCTTCTTGTTCTGGCCGGGTTCCCCACCTCACCAAACCTATTGGAGTCTCTAGACTCAAGCCAGCTAAACTTAACTGTTCCACGATGTAAGGTAGATTGTGGATACCCATATAAATCACTATTGTTTCTGACCCTTGAGCGATCGCTTGCCAGTTTACCGTCGGCTTATACTTCCCCGCTGCTTCGTGACCCGTTACAAATGTCACAGATGAACTATACAGACGATGGGTTAAGGGAATACCAGCATAAGCTGCCGCTGCAATCCCGGCTGTGATCCCCGGCACAACTTCCACAGCTATTCCAGCTTCTACCAATTCTGCCATTTCTTCCCCACCACGCCCAAAGATAAAGGGATCACCACCCTTTAATCTCACTACGACAGCATGATCTTGGGCTTTTTCAATCAGCAGATGGGTGGTTTCTTCCTGTAAGAGTGAATGTCTTCCCATCCGCTTACCTGCGTTGATTTTTTCTGCTTGGGGATTAATCATGGCTAAAATTGCCGGACTCACCAAAGCATCATAGATAACGACATCTGCACATTCCAGCAAACCTTTTCCTTTGAGAGTCATAAGTCCAGGATCACCAGGGCCTGCACCAATCAAATAAACCTTACCCAAAAACTTTTTCCCCTTCTGTTGCTAAATCCCAAATTACATTAGCTAGTTCTGTACTTTCTCCCAGAGGTGGTGCTAATTTAAACGTCACTTCTGGAAATTGTAATTTTAGCTTTTCTACTGATTGTGCGATCGCATCGGTTATCCCACCAGTGAATAAAAAATATGGCAAAATTGCAATTTGCTGATAACCAGCAACTACCAACTCTGTCACCCTTGATTCTAAATTTGGAGATATAGACCAATAAGCCACCGCTACACCCAAATTACTGGCCATAGTTTCTACAGGTTGTTGAGAACCAGAACGACGACTACCATGAGCTAAAAGAATTGATACTTCTGCTTTTATACTAGCTATTGTTGGAGTTAACAATTTTTCTAAATTCCCATAACTTCCTACATAAGGCTTCAGGTCAATGATCATATCTTGACCCAGTGCAGCTTTTACCAGTTCGACTTCAGCGGGAATATCCGTCATGACATGAACTCCCGGTAGCAGAAACAAAGGTAAAATTTTTAGGCGTTTATACCCCAAAACCAAAGCAGTTTGAGCAAAATCGTAAATTTGCTGATGTAAAGGACAAGTATTAACCTCTAAAGTAGCTGTACCTACTAAATTTTCACGATTTGGCAATTTCTGACTCACCAGCTTTGCTAGTTGTTGCACAGCAATATCTGGACGCGGATCACGACTACCGTGAGATACTAAAAGATAGGCAGATGGCATGGGCATAAAATCTAAAAGTTTAGATCAAGAGGTATTTATGTCAGTAACCCAGCCCTAAAGGGACTGGGCTTGCAAGAGTAATCAAGTAAGCCGTACTGACCAGACCACCCTAAGTTTACTCTCACGGTAGCCGTTATTTGAGTCACGACACCCTGTGGATGCGTAGCTAGTCCCCTGCTCTGTCGCTTGTGATTAAACAGTTCTAAGGTCACTGGAACAGTATTGCAAGCCTAACAAGCTCTGATAACTGGTCAAAGCTAACATTACCCCAGAAATGGGAGGCTTTTCGGAGCAATACATTATGCGTACAGAGTTGGAAAATTTGAATCGGTAATTGTCCCGTTGAAAGTACATCACAAAAGTACCCCGAATTTTCCGACTCCAAGGCGGTAATAAAAAAATATTCAAAGCGGTTTTAACCGCTTGAGTCGCTTCCCTCTCAGCACTAAAGTGACTGAGTTTCCCACTTATCGCGAGGTCTTATGAAAGAATTCATGAGTGTTCTAGAAGGGTTAGTGGATCAGCTAACACTAGGTGCAATTCTAGAAATGCTAGAACGAATATGCCATAAAAAAGCTGAACATCTGAGAACTCATTGGAAGGATGAAGAATCTGCCAAGTTATGGGAGAAAGCCGCTAAACAGATAGAAAGTATCAATGTTGATATCTAAAATCATCTATTTGTGATCAAGCTACTATTTTTTCAAAAAAGCTGCACTCAGAGCATCTATGTGTTCCCAAGGCTTAGTTCCTCCTACCCAACGATGTGAAGGCAAACTTCCTTTCTTCGGTACTGAAGGAAAAATAAAGTTTTGGGTGGAAGAACTGGATTTGGTTAGATCCCAGCCAATAGCAGCGCAAAACTTTACATAGTCTCTGCCACAGCTTTCATAAATTTGTATTTGCACACTAAAACCAAAATTTCCTTGGCTATATTTTCTCCACAACTGGTCAATTATCTGTAGATCTTCACTAGGAAAGTTTTCTAAATCACTATGAGATAGATAAACTTTAGATACAACCTGACGCATTACTTCCCAAGTTTCTTGATCTGCTTTTTGCCATTGTTTAGATTTTAGTAATTTTTCTAACTGTCTGTAATCCACTCCTGCGGCTGAATACAGACTATTAACTGTTTGTTTAGCAGGTGTTGTTTGTGCGATCGCCGCTAAAACTTCAGTAGCAGATTGGTAACGTTGGGAGAGGGCATTGTTCAGTAGTTTATTAACAACCGTACATAAATGATCAGAAACAATGTTACCAGTAGGTAGATAATTTTGCCATACCCAGCGATCGCTCGTCACATCAAACAAATCAAAAGGAGAAACACCAGTTAATAAATAAACACAAGTTACACCCAAACTATAAAGATCACTCGCTGGTAAAGCCTTACCCCGCATTTGTTCAGGAGCCATATATTCCGCACTCCCTACTGTAGTCCCAGTATTAACCAAAGCCGTAGCAGTAATCTGTTTAGCAACTCCAAAATCGATCAACACCAAATCTCCAGGTGCAGAGTTACCGCTGAAATTTGCGATTTTTATCTGATTATTTGGTAAACTTTTCGCTTGTTTTGGAAGAGGAGAAACAGCTTCCAGTTTACCAATAGTCATGGTTGAACCTGGATGTAATAATTCAGTGTTGTTGATTGCTGGAGGATATACAATTTCATTCTCTACAATAGATGTATATCTTCGCATGATATTTGCTGGTTTAATATCCCGGTGAATCACTTGTCGAGAATGGATAAATTGCAGCACAGGTAATAAATCTTTGAGCAACTGCCAAATATGCGCCTCACCAAACACCCCTTGGACGCGTAATTCCTGCGCTAAATTTTGTCCAACAATTAATTCCTGCACCAAATACAACTGATTGTCTTGTTCAAAGTGTGCCAGCAATTGAGGTATTTGGGGATGTCTTAACTCATCCAACCGCGCTGCTTCTTGATGAAAGAATTCCACAGCCTTTATAAAGATTTCCCTATTGGCATCTGGAAAATATAATTGCTTAATTACACATCTAGGTTTAGATGGGATGTGTTCATCTATAGCCAGAAAAGTTCTACCAAAACCACCGCTACCAATTGGATAAAGCGGGAAATAACGTTCTTTTAGTAATAGTGGCTTACCACATTTAATACAAAATCGAGCAGAATCTGGATTCTGCGAATATAGACAAGCGGTACAACAACTCATTAGTCATTGGTCATTAGTTCTTGGGCATTAAACATCAGGAAAATTACTTCCTCATCTCCCTCATCCCCCTCATCCCCACACCCTACTGCTGTTCAGCTTTATAAGTATAAAAATTATCAAATGCTCCTATTGTTTCAAATTTATAACCCGGTATTAAATTATCAATTTTTAAATCAGTAGTGTAAACACTAAAAACAACATAATTCTGTCTTTTTGTCGTAGTAGCAATAACATCCCGCATTTGTGGGTTAACTGACTCAATCAACTGATCGCAATTAAATTGTATGAGATTTTGCAAGAAATTAGGTGTTTTTTTGCAAAAATCAGTTTTTAAGAGAATTGTCAGTTTTTTTACTGCATATTCTTCGTATTCAGCCTGTTGCGGATTTGTTTGGGCCATCGTCACTCCCAAAACAGCAATTCCTACTGCTCCTACAGATGCAATCATAGTCCAGGCTTTCATATATTTTTGATTGTGATCTATTCTCTACACTTTACAGACTACAAATAAATCAGCCCAATTTCTGGCAAAAAAAATCTTGCTCATTTTTCTAAGCCGTGCTATATTCAAATAGTGGATGGCGAGCGTAGCCAAGTGGTTAAGGCAGTGGTTTGTGGTACCACCATTCGTGGGTTCGAGTCCCATCGTTCGCCCTGTAATTTTTGAAACAGGCTAAAAAAATTAATATGAAAGCAGATGGTTATAATGGGCTTTCGTAAATTTTTTTATAAAAAGATAGGCTGAAAACCCCAAAATATAACCATGAAATCCCAAAAATATTTTATGTTTTGGTTGAGTCGGGGATGAAAGTTATTAAGGGTTCATTGACTACGCTTTTAAGAATCAGCTTTTGGGCAACTTACACAATCCCCGTCTCTTTAGACTGAGGAGTGTCAAATTGACAACTCCCACCAAGTTTTTTGACCAACTATACCATCTACAAGTAAATTGCGCTGATTTTGAAAAGCTTTGATAGCTGCTTCTGTCAAAGGTCCAAATATACCATCAACTCGAACACCATAGCCATTAGACACCAACAACCTTTGCATAATTCTCACAGACATACCTGCACTACCAAAACGTAGAGTTGGCATAGCTTGTTGACCAGATGCAGGGTATCGCGTTAATAGCTGCTGTTTTGTGGGGACTTTATGTGCATCAGCTAATTTATCAGATATTTGGTACAGGTGCTTTTGTTTGATCTGCGCTAATATTTGATCCCGCTTGATTGCCAGTGCTGAAATATTAGGTTGTTCCCTGCCATCTGTTTTCATGAATTCAGGTGGTGTAATTTGAGAAGTAGAATTTAATAGAGATAACTGACTATTTGTTGACTTCTGCACGCCATTTTTTCTCGAAAATGGTCGATGCTCCGGCAAATGGGGCAAAGTTGGTTGTGTGGTGCTTAACACGCCCGTCATTAGCAGGCCAAGTTCAGTCATTGTAGTTCATCTCATATCTTGCACCTATAAGGATAAACCAGGAGTAGACAAACAAAAACTGTAAAAGTATGACTCTCTTTCAAGAAATTTTTTATGTCTTATAAAGTCATTTATATTACCCTTGACAAGGCAAAAAATTTATTAAATATTGAGTATTGGTTAAAAATAACCAGCAGCAATTATATATAGCAGATAATATGTATTGGTTTTGCTCGGAACAGCATTTATTCTGAAGATATAAATATTTATGACTTTTCATTACACAAGTCAAAAATATTGTGATTGTGGTGCGATTGATAAAAAATCTCTTTCCACTCGTACCCATAAATGTAATTGTGGATGCCAACTTTAACGTGATGTGAACGCAGCAGTAAATATTCTTAATCTTGCCAACAATAGGGGAGTTCGCGTAGCGTATCGTCATACATATTAACGCTACAGGAGTGGAAACCTCTACTCTGCTTGGCACAAGACTGGTTGAGCCAGTTTTGACGATGAATGTAGAATCTGCGTACCTTTAGGCCGCAGAGTGCCAAGGAATAGGGTTTTTGTCTATTCTAAATGGTTGCTTTGTTTACACCGTACTGTACCAGAGATAGATATAACTGATTTGGTAAGGCACGAAAAAAATCACTTGTGAATTGGAACAGCAAAGCTACTAACGCTTACTTCCTTTCTGGATGTGCTGTTTCCTCTGGAGAAGGAATAGCTAATTGGTTAATTAATGCAATCATCTGATACAAACGTCCCATATCTCGTTGGTTAAAGTATAAAATGAGACGTGGTAGACCAGATGTTTCATCTTGACTTTCTTGAGGTAATACTTGGCTTTTTTCAATTTTGCCTTTAACGAGAATGTCACTGAAGTTAACATTTAGCAGTTCCACTTCTGCATCTGATAACTCTTGTTTGAGACGGATCACTAATTGATCGCCTACATAGCGGCTAGAGTGATAACCCTGATAAAAATTGGTAATGGCATTGCAAGCAACTTCCAGGTTATCTGTAACTGTATACAAACTGGGATCATCTGGACTCACAAGACCTTTTGCCACCAATTGCTGATCAATATATTGACTCCAAGAATGCCAGTAATCACCACCAGGAGAATCAATTAAAACCAAAGGAACTGGGCCAAATTTGCCTGTTTGGCTTAATGTCATACATTCAAAAGCTTCATCCTGAGTCCCAAAACCACCGGGAAATAAAGCCACGGCATCACTTTCTTTGAGAAGAAAAAGCTTGCGGGTAAAGAAATATTTAAAGTGAATTAATTTGGGATCACCATCAATGATGGGATTTGCCTCTTGCTCAAATGGCAACTGAATATTTAAACCAAAAGAATTATCTCTACCTGCACCTTCTTGACCCGCGTGCATAATTCCACCACCACCGCCTGTAATCACCATAAATCCTAATTTACAAACGGCACGTGCAAATTGAACTGCCATTCCGTATTCAGGAGTTTCTGAGGCTAAACGAGCAGAACCAAATATAGTGACTTTGCGAATGTGTCGGTAGCCATAAAAAAGCTGGAAACCTCTTTCCATATCTGCTAGAGCAGCGGATAGTATTTTCCAATCAAGACGCTCAACTTCACTATCCGCTAAACGCACTATAGTAGCAAGTGCCTGCTGGATAAATTGCCGATGTTTTAAGGTCGGTAAACGATCTATTAGTTCAGCAATATCAGCTTGGAGAGATTCTAGTATTTCAAACGAAGCTTCAGAGGTCATGTGAACTGCCACAACAATGGCATTATATTTTATCTAAAATTCACTAAATCACAAACTTATCTAATCAGACTGAGTGATTGCTGATTGGGAAAGTTTTACCTGTTTTCTGTAACTTGAATGCAGATAAAATCATAACCCAATAAAAAGCCGTCCTCTACGGACGGGGCTTTAACCCCAGTTTTCCGGTAGAGAAAAAACAGGGATGTACCCCTGGCAAAAGATACATCCTTAAGCTTTGCCACATCTCATTTTTGTGTAAACCGTTTTCAAGAGACGCAAAGGTTACGCCTCTGAAACTAATTTACAATTATTCACCTAAAACTTTAGCCGATGGACAACTTAATGAAATTTTGTGGTCGATTGAGGTTTAAAGATACTTGTCCAAAGTGAGAGCTAATGTGCTTTTGGGAACAGCACCGACAACCATATCCACTTTTTGTCCATCTTTAAAAATCATTAATGTGGGAATGCTGCGTATACCATACTTACCAGCAACTTGAGGATTCTCATCGGTATTGACTTTCACTACCTTGAGTTGACCTTCATACTGGGCAGCGATTTCCTCGACCACAGGAGCTACCATGCGACAAGGGCCGCACCAGGGTGCCCAAAAGTCAACTAAAACCGGTACATCACTTTGGATTACTTCTTGTTCAAACGAAGCATCCGTCACACTTGCAGCTGCTGACATTCCTAAAAACCTTTGACTATTATATTTATCAGTTTGGTGAAAATTCTACCATAGCAAAAACATCCGCTTGGGAGTGAAGGATGTACATTTGCAAAGAAGCCAGGGAATTTATGTCAATCATAAGGAACCGCCCGAACAGTAGTCCGGGCGGAGTGTGGTGTGAGGAGTGAACGGAAACATGCGTCTCCGCTATCTCTATTGTAGGCGACATCTGGAATTTTTCCAGCGATTGTTGAGGGTACTAGAAAAATTTTTTATTTGTCAGGGAATAGGTGATGGGTGACAGAAGGTATTAAGAATCTTACACCCCACACCCACACCCTACACCCTCAACAACTCTTTATTTACCCATACCCAATTGTTGGGCTTTCTGGTAAACCTTACCTTCGGTTAAGAGGGAAGGAGCAATAACAACTTCAACTTGCTGCATTTCTTTGATGTTTTTGGCTCCTAATGTACCCATACTGGTTTTTAATGCGCCAAGAAGATTATGAGTGCCATCATCTAGCCCGGCTGGACCTGTGAGTATTTGTTCTAAAGAACCTGTAGTACCAACGCGAATGCGAGTACCACGGGGCAGTACTGGGCTAGGAGTTGCCATACCCCAATGATAACCCCGTCCTGGGGCTTCGGCGGCTCTAGCAAAGGGAGAACCAATCATTACTCCATCGGCACCACAGGCGATGCATTTACAAATATCTCCACCAGTGATTAAACCGCCATCGGCAATGATAGGGATATAGTTACCAGTGTCACGATAGTAATCATCTCTGGCTGCGGCACAATCTGCGATCGCAGTTGCTTGAGGTACACCAACACCCAATACGCCACGGGAAGTACAAGCAGCACCAGGTCCAATTCCCACCAAGACCGCAGCCGCTCCTGCTTTCAACAAATCCAAAGTTACTTCATAAGTCACACAGTTCCCCAATATGACTGGGATAGGCATAGAACGGCAAAATTCCGCCAAATCCAGAGGTATGATGGAGTCTGGTGAGAGGTGGGCTGTAGAAACCACTGTCGCTTGGATAAAAAATAAATCCGCTCCAGCTTTAGCTACAACTTCACCAAATTTACTAGCACCTACTGGAGTCGCACTCACAGCCGCAATGCCGCCTTGTTGTTTAATTTCCTGAATACGTTTTTCAATTAATTCCGGCTTTATTGGTTCGGCATAGAGTTCTTGCATCAAGGATACAAATTCATCTTTTCCCACAGCAGCAATCCGATCTAGAATCGGTTCTGGATCAGCATAGCGAGTTTGGATACCCTCTAAATTGAGAACTCCTAATGCTCCTAATTGGGATAAACGCACAGCCATCCCTACATCAACAACACCATCCATAGCACTGGCAATAATGGGGATTTCTCGCTCAATATTGCCAATTTGCCACTTAGTATCCGCTAAACTGGGATCGAGTGTTCTTTTACCAGGGACTAAAGCAATTTCATCAATACCATAGGCTCGACGAGCCACTTTTCCCCGCCCAAGTTGAATTTCCACGCTTTCACTTTTCTCAAATCTGTTTAAGCTAGGGTATCAAATTGTGGGGATATTGGGTATCAGTTATCAGTTATCAGTTATCGTCCGTAATGGGCAGGACTATATATATTTTTCTGCAACTTACTCTTAATGGTTATTTTTAGCCTTCTGGGCTCCTGTGTAACCAGTCGCTACCCACAAAATAGCTCTAGCCCCATCACGGATAGATTTTTCAATTGGTTCTGATCCTTGTTCAGAGGGAACTGATATGGCTTTGAACTCAATACCTCGACTCCCTAAAACAATTTCGCCAATCACACAAGCACGGCGCATATGGAAATCAGAAGTAATTAAATAAACGCTTTTAATGCCCCGTGCTTGCAAATCATCTACCAACGTAGTAAAATTAGTAACTGTGTCTACAGCTTCATAATCTAAATGTAATCGTCGGGGATCAACTCCAGCTTTGGTAAATACTTCTTTTGTATATCTAGGTGGACTGCCACCACTAATCCATATCGGTATATTTGGATGCTTATTAGCAAAATCGGCTGTAAATTTCTCCCTTTCTAAACGTCTAGTAGAACCACCCAAAACTAACACGGCTTGTGGATGTACTAATTGGTTTTGTACTTCCTTATATCCCCACCAGACTAATAAGGGTAGGATAAAAGACATCAGTTGCAAAGATTTACCTGTAAACAGTAGCTTATTCAAGGCTCTATATGTGTGTCTGCAAAGACCAGGATTTTGTTTAGAAATTATCTGGAGTAGAAAATTTAGCTAAAGTTCACTCAAATGAGTATTTGGGATATTTTGATTTCGAGACGCATTTGATACAGGACAATCCTGATTGCTCTCTTCAATGGTTCATCCTAACCCAGATTGGACAATCCATGATAGGGGTTTCAAAAGCTGACTGCTAGATATTAATTTCATTATTCATTTAACTCGTATAATTTTGTATGAATTAATACTTGTATACAAAAAAATTTGAGCTATCCAATCAATGAAATATTCATGCCCTAATTATGGTTATCAGGATAGATAGATTTTAATTGTATGCTGATCCTGCACAAAAATTACCTTGGAGGCAAGGTAAAATCTTAATGATTGATACGGGACTGGTGCGACTTGAACGCACGACCTGACGCTTAGGAGGCGTCCGCTCTATCCAACTGAGCTACAACCCCAACTATGAAGCATATATAATTATAGCAGTAGTTTTAGGAAGACTGCCAAATATTCTCCCAGCCATCACCGCCTGTTTCCAAGCCACAGAGATTACTTTGTGTCTTAAGAATAATTTTAGATTTATTCCCAGTTAATTCCCGCAATTCTAAATCTAGTTTTCCTTGCATGGTGTCTTGGCAACAAAATGTTAACCCTTGGTTTGTTGGTGCGCGTAAAGGTGTACCTAACAAGTTGGTGATTCCTGTCAGTTCCACTTCATAATTAGAGTTTTTAGCTTGCATTTGCCATCGTCCCCAAGATTGAATGTCCCAGTTTACTTGAGAATTCCAGGGAACGAATTCATAAAACTTGCCTTGGTAGTGTATCCCAATCATGGCTACAGATTCCATCCACCACAATACTCCACGTTTTCCTCCACCAGCAGTTAAAGCTAAATCGGGTGTGTTGTCAAAATAATTACAATTTAGCCAAAACCACTTTTCGGGAAAAGCACCACCCCAATTTTTTTCTCCGTAGGCTGGGGCGTTCGTAAATTCGTAAATTTTACCATTCCAGTCTATGAAACCGGAAGCTAAACCATGAGCCATCAAAATTTGCCATCCAGGTTCAAATATCTGCAAAAATGACAACCAACCAGCGGTTGATTGCTGAATGCTATTTTGATTACCCCAACCATAAATTGGTTTAATTTCATACTGCCAACGGCAATAATTACCTGTAGCTGGGTCGCTAATTATGCCTTGGTTTAAAGTGTCTGTAGCTTGATAGCCTTGTTGAATATGATGTTCAAATTCGCTAGGAAGGAGATAGAAGGGAGGAATTTGTAAATTGGTTTTACCCCAATGTCCTAATGCCAACTTATCTCGATTTGCCCAAAATTTCTTAACGTCGGGAAAAGTACGACATAGATATTCATCTTCTGGGCCAAGAACTTGGGCTGCACCACCACTGTGAGGTTTACCACCAATGGGATCTTCAATGGAGTACATGAAGGCAAAGGTTTGCCCTATATCGGGTAATGTAACTCTATAATACCAACCTTCAAAAAAACGGCGACTGCTACCATCCCAATGGTAGCCACTATGAGGTGTTTGGGTTGAGTTGAGGAAATTTTCGGAAATACTAAACATAATACTCCGGATAGATTGGTAATAATCAGTATTTTTTATTGAAAGATGTATATCGGCATTTACTTATTTATTCAAAATTGGCGCTCAACCAAATCTTGAACAATTCCTTAAATCCATATATATCAGTCCAATAATGAACTCAAGATTATTAAGAAAATGGAAGAGAGTGTAAAAATATTACAACATATCGAGAACAAATATGTTGATGGCAAAATTTTACCATTATCTCAGAAGCATATTGAAGAAATAGAATTCACCTGGAAGCCTCTACTTAAAAATAATAACTGTTGGGACAAAGATTTAGAATTTAGGAAATATTTAAAAGAAAAACCATTCTTAAATTTCTATGTATTGGAATATAATTTAGTTGCCCAAGGTGTAATTGTTTTATATCCTAATTACGAATCAAGGTTAGCATTAGGTCAAAATATAATTTACGTAAATTTATTAACTGTAGCTCCTTGGAATCGGCTGGATCTTAAACAGACACCTGACTATAAAGGCATAGGAACAACTTTAATTACATTTGCTGTTATACACAGTATGAATTTAGGATTTGAGGGTAGAATAGGTTTGCATTCTGTAAAAGAATCAGAGTATTTTTATGAAAAAATGAATTTTATTAATTTAGGATATGATAAGAATTGCTGTAATCTTAAATATTTAGAGTTACCTACAGATGAGGCTGAGTTATTAGTTTTAAATCATTTATTGCTTTGTAATTTAAATAACCAACTGACAATTTACGGTTATTGAGTTGTTTCTAGTGTAACTAAGAATTGATGATAAAAAATCTATCACGGGGCAATAAGAGTTATGAAAATGCCTACTAAATGAGGCTTTCAATTATTTTGAACGCGATATTTTTTCTAGAAAAATAATTGAATAACCACAATTTTTTGATTAGAAATACAGTAAGTATTCAGCTATTAGTAATCAGCTATTCTCTAGAGAGACTGAGTTAATAATTAATAAACTATAGCGATTCTTAGTGGAGTGAGATACAAGAACCCAACCCCCTCCCCGCAAGCGATGAGGGGACTATAATGTATCTCATTCAAGTGCATACTGCTATAATATCCCGACTTCTTTAAGAAGCCGGGTATTTTTTAAACTAAAGCTGCTACCTTACCCAACAAACTTTGAAATAACTTCAGACCGTCGCTATTTCCTAATACGCTATCTGCTGCTCTTTCTGGGTGTGGCATCATACCTAAAACGTTGCCTTGACGATTACAAATTCCTGCGATGTTATTTGATGAACCGTTGGGGTTTTCACCGTGGTAACGAAATAATACTTGTCCGTTATCTTCAATTTCTGATAAGGTTTTCTGATCAGCGTAATATCGCCCTTCGCCGTGAGCAATGGGTAAAGTGATAATTTCCCCTTCTGCATAACCTTGTGTCCAAGGTAAATTATTACGCTCAACTTTTAAGGGTGTACGATCGCAAATAAAATGCAAATCCTGATTCCTTGCTAATACACCAGGTAGTAATCCGGCTTCAGTTAATACTTGGAATCCATTACAAATACCGATGACAAATTTACCTTGTTGTGAGTGTTCAATTATTTGTTGCATTACAGGAGAAAAGCGTGCGATCGCCCCACAACGCAAATAATCCCCGTAGCTAAAGCCACCAGGAACAATCACTACATCTAAATCACTAATATCAGTCTCTTGATGCCAAACCATGCGTGTTGGTTGTCCTAGCAAGTCTCTAGTAACATAAGCCACATCACGGTCACAGTTAGACCCTGGAAAAACTAAAACACCGAATTTCATTTTTTATAAGGGAATAGGGAATAGGGAATAGGTGACAGGTGACAGGTGACAGGTGACAGGTGACAGGAAAAAAGTTTTTACCAATCACCAATTACCCATTACCCATTACCTAAAAAACACCGGTTTGTGATTCCACTTCAATCAAATCAAAGCGATAATTTTCTATCACTGGATTTGCTAACATTTGCTCACACATTTGGTTCAGGTCTTTACGTGCTTTCGGCTCATCAGGTGAGATGAGAGTGAGTTCCATGTACTTACCTATTCGTACCTGTTCCACGTTCTCGTATCCCATTTGTTTGAGGCCAGATTGTACAGCCACACCAGCAGGGTCTAAGACTGAAGGACGAAGCGTCACGAAAATTTTAGCTAAATATTTTCTTTGCACAGGCTTTTTGCTGAATGCTGCGATCGCTATCCTATAACTTTTATGCTGCAAATGAGTGAAAATCAGATCACAAAACAGTTACAGTTAATCTATCAGTGAACTAATAAAATAGCCAAACTATCCGTATTTTCAATCTAAAACCCCAAATCTAGAATCCCAAATCGGTATGAGAGCTATACGCACCCGCAGTCAAGATCGAATATTGAATCTTTTAAAGAATATTAAACAAGGCATTTCCGCACAGGATCTGTACATAGAACTACGTAATCATAGTCAGAGTATGGGTTTAGCGACAGTTTATCGTTCACTAGAAGCCCTCAAACTTGAAGGTAAAGTACAAGTACGGACTTTGGCTAACGGTGAAGCCCTTTATAGCTTAACCCAGCAGGATAGACATCACCTCACTTGCTTACAATGTGGTCTTTCCATACCCATTCATCAATGTCCAGTCCATGAACTGGAAAACGAGTTAAGATCCAGCCATAAATTTAAAGTTTTTTACCACACCCTAGAATTTTTTGGCTTGTGCAGTCAATGTCAAGAAACAGGTGACAGTTGACAGGTGACAGAAAAGAAGAGGGTGTAGGGGAAGAATTTTCCTCTCATCTTCCCAGTGTCTATTCTTTATTTCCAAATAGAGAACGAGCATCAGTAGGCACATCAGAGACAATAGAGCGTATACCTTCCAAAGTAGCTGGGATAGTGCGTGGGTCCATAAACATTATTTTGCTGCTATCGCTTTTACCAATAGTTGCACCCATATCCAGGTAGCCCAAGGCCAACAGCACTTCTACTGCTTTTTGGACTTCAGGATTAGCTTTCATTTTTTGTGCAAGAATTTCTGCTGATTCGGCGATCGCTTGTGCCTTCAAAACCTGTTGTTGACGTTCAGCTTGCGCTCTGAGAATTATCGCTTTTTGTTCAGCTTCAGCCTGTAAAATCACGGATTTTTGACGGGCTTCTGCATCCAAGAGTTGGGCATCTGCCTTACCTCTAGCACTATTAACGGCAGACTCTCTATCGCCTTCAGAAGTTAAAATTGATGCCCTTTTTCTCCTCTCCGCTGACATTTGCAATTCCATTGATTCTTGGACTGCTTTAGAAGGGATAATATCTCTTAATTCTACCCGTGTAACTTTCACACCCCAAGGGTCAGTAGAAATATCTAATTCTTGTAACAGAAGTTCATTAATTTGGGTGCGGGCAGTAAAAGTTTGATCCAACTCCAATTGTCCCATTTCGGAACGAATTTGTGTCAGTACCAAGTTCACCATTGCCGATTGGAGATTTTCTACTTTGTAATAAGCTTTCTCCAAATCAACAATTCGCCAATAAACCACTGCATCAACTGTAATAGAAACATTGTCACGAGTGATACATTGTTGAGGAGGAATATCTAAAACTTTTTCTCGAATCGTTTGTTTGTAAACAATATTATCGAAAAAAGGATTAATCATATTCAAGCCAGGGCCAAGTTTCTTTTTGTAACTGCCTAAACTTTCTACTAAGGCTTCATCGCCTTGATTAATCACTCTTACGGACTTGAGGACAACACTACCACCACCAAAGGTTAAAGCTAGTAATAACAAAAATTGATACATATTGATAACACTCCTAAGTAACCAGTAAATTTAGAAATCATCATGGATAACATCTTCAGGCATGACAATTAAAGTTGTACCTTCTCTAGCAACTACATAAACTCTTTGCTGAGGTGATAGGCTGAGTTTATAATCATCACATCTTGCTCGCCAAGAATTTCCCTCATATAGTACCCTTCCTGTTTGTCCAGGTAGAATTTCTGTAAGAGTTTCTCCAAATACCGCATCTGTGATTTTTGATTTACGTGCTGGTGGTTGGAAGAACCTACGGGAAAATACCACTAGTAAAGCAGAAAGTAGCAGCCAAATAACAACTTGTATCCATAAACTTTTCAAACCCAAGTAAGATAAGAGAGCCACCCCAAAGGAACTGATTCCCATCATGAAGGCTACAAAAGCCGATGGTAAAAAAAGTTCTGTTAAACAGAGAACTATTCCTGCTAATAGCCAAATTAAGGTAAAAGTTGGCATAACGCCATCCTGGGCAATAAATTTATCTGAATATTAATTTTGTGATTAACTACATCTAGATCATCACTATTTACGGAAAACAAAACTTGGTCTTTTTGTTGGCATCTAAATCTAATAGCACTTTACATAGCACTTAACTTTCTATTAATTTTTACATTTATGATGATTTCTACTCAACAGATCATTAATTGCTTAAATCCCGATTGTGAACAACCTATTAATAATATAGGCGATCGCTTATGTAAAAATTGTCAAACGCCCCTAGTTTACCGCTATCTGTGGGCTACTGGTAAAATGGCAGAACAAATTACACCAGGAACAAAAATAGCCGATAGATATGAAGTAATTACTCAACAGATATGGCTGGATACGCAACCGGGATTAGCACCAAATATCCCTTTAGAATTGCCACCAGAAGCTATTCCTTACCTCAAACTATATCCAGAACAGTTGCACATTCCTCAACCCTACGGATTTACAGATTCCTCCACCGCTGACACAAATGATATTCTGCTGTTAGAAAATGCGCCCATAGATACCGCAGGAAATCTCTACCCAATTATTACCGAAGTCTGGGAAGAAGCAAGAGCAGTTAGACAAGCGTACTGGTTATGGCAGATTCTCCAATTGTGGAAACCTTTATCAGAATTAGGAGTAGCTGCAAGTTTACTATCACCAAATAATTTGCGTGTTCAAGGTTGGTGTGTCCGTCTGTTGGAACTGCACGAAACAACAGAAAATCTTACCTTACAGGATTTGGGTCAATCTTGGCAGTCGTGGGTACTAGTTGCAAAAGCAGAAATAGCCCCAAGCATAGGTAACATTATTCAACAGATGTGCCGGGGTGGAGTAGATTTACAAACAATTGCTAATCAACTCAATCAATTATTACTAGCATCAGCAGCAGAGTTACCCCTAATGCTGACAGTTGCCGGAGTCACAGATACAGGCCCTGTGATGAAACACAATGAGGATGCCTGCTATCCCAGTAACTCCAGTGACTTAGGAGATAAGCATTTAAGCCCACATTTATCAATTGTTTGTGATGGTATAGGTGGACATGAAGGTGGAGAAGTGGCCAGTCAGTTAGCAGTACAGTCTCTAAAACTACAAACCCGTGCTTTGTTAAACAATGTGGCAGAACAAACAGAAATTCTGCCTCCAGACTTGTTACAGCAACAATTAGAAGCCAGCTTGCGAGTAGTCAATAATATGATTTGGTCTCGCAATGATGAACAAAACCGCCAAGGTAGAGAACGCATGGCGACGACTTTAGTCATGGCGATACAATTACCCCAACGAATAGTTACTAATTCAGGGTGGGAGTCAGAAAATACCCATGAACTGTATTTAGCTAATGTTGGTGATAGTCGTGCTTACTGGATAACTGCTAATTATTGCCAGCTATTGACAATAGATGATGATATAGCTACGCGGGAAGTTTGCTGTGGTCAGAGTTTGTATCGCCAAGTAATGCAAAGTGATCATGCTAATGCCCTCACACAGGCGTTAGGTACAAAAGAAGCTGAGTTTCTCAATTTTTCTATTAAACGCTTGATTTTGGAAGAAGACGGAATTTTATTATTGTGTTCCGATGGTTTAAGTGATCATCACTGGATAGAAAAAACTTGGCAAAATTATGCTGTGCCAATTTTAACAGGTAAACTGACTGTGGAAGATGCTGCCCGTCACTGGGTCAAGCTGGCAAATAAAAAAAATGGTGAAGATAATATATCTGTTGTTCTCACTTTATGCCGTGTCTCCCAAGCTTATTTAGTTCCTGTTACACCTGCACCAATGGTAGCAGAACCTACGGAAACGGAGGAACTAGCAATCGCTGCACCGGAGGCAGAAACTTCAGAACTGGAAACATCAAATGTAGAATCATTAGCCCAAAGTTCTCAAGCTTTATTGGATTTAGATTTGACAGACAAACCAGCCCTAAACCCAGTTAAAGAAACTAGTCGGAGTCAATTGGTAGTCTTCTTAGGAGGATTTTTGGCTTTGCTGGTGGGAAGTACAGGTTTAGGTTTATTTGCTTGGTGGCAGCTGCAACCAGAGTCTTTTGGGCGGGTTTGTCGGCAACTTCCCCAACAAATGCAGCAATTCTGCCCAGAACGCGAATAAGCGAAATATTTCGCCAACGTCGAGATATGGTAAAATCAGCCAAGCGTAGAAAAATCAGTAATAGAATCCGCTTGGTGCTGAAGATGACCATCTAACTCTTGATAGCAGCAATAGTCTATCTTGAGAAATAGTTCATTAAAGCAAATTCAGTGACGGATAGCTGTTGAGTAATTACTTGATAGCTAAAAACAATGACAGATGGTTGTGGAACAGCAAAAGTTAAGTGTAAGTAATGTTATGAAAGTTGGCGATCGCGTCCGTGTTAAAGAATCGGTAGTAGTTTATCATCATCCTGAACATCGCGGTCAGGCTTTTGACCTCAAAGGCACAGAAGGCGAAATTTCTGCGATTGTCACCCAATGGCAAGGTAGACCTGTAAGTGCTAATTTGCCGGTGCTAGTTCAGTTTAGTAAAAAATTTAAAGCTCATTTACGTGAGGGTGAATTAGAAATAATTTAAATGGTAAGAATTCAAGAGTCAGGAGTCAGAATTTTTGTTAAACCAGGAATAGAGAAAAGCCATTTTTTATAGCACAATCATCCAATTTAACTCAAAAATTCGTTATTATTCTGACTTCTATCTTCTCTATTTTGAATACTTACTTTAAACATATCCCTAATTCATCTTTTAGCGGCGACGAAACCACCCCATGATATTTGGTTCGCCGCGCATTTTTTCTAAATCTCTACGGTTTTGGGCTGCGGTTGTGTAGTACCATTCACAATATTGTTTAAATTCAGAACGAGTCCGAACTTCGTGGTAAAATTCTACGGTTGTTTGGTGAACTGCAAAGATTTCCTGGGTTTCCGTCTGAGGTGACGGGACAATATAAGGTAGTTCTTTCATTGATAATTGATGATTGATAATCATCAGCAGTTTTTTAATTTTTAATTCTTACAGCCAACCCCGTAAGCTATAAATAAAACTGCCAATATATTCTTTTAAAGCGTTAGTGAATTGGTGCAAATTAGTAGTATCTGGTAATAAATTCAGGATAGCGCCTTTGGGAGTGCTGGTAAGTTCCTGAAGTTCTCCTTGGCTAACTAGGAAGTCTGTGGGTGCAGGAATAACATTAATACCTTGACGCTTAAAGATTTTGAGCGATCGCGGTGTGTGCATGGCTGATGTCACCAATAATACTTTTTTAATTCCCCGATTTTCGAGGATTTTTTTGACATTTACGGCATTTTCATAGGTATTTAAAGAATCAGGTTCTTGAATAATCACATCTGAAGGAATACCAATAGATGTCAAAATGGTAGCCATATCAGCCGATTCTGAAGCACCACTGCCACGCCAATCTATGCGACCACCACTCAAGACAATTATAGGCGCTTTTTTTTGGCGATAGAGTTGAGCCGCATAAATAACGCGATCGCCTGATTCACTTAAATCTACAGTGGGACGAGGCCACACACCTGATTTAGTTGCACCACCTAAAACCACAATAGCTTCAGCTTGGGGTATTTCAGCCAAGGGGATATTTTGCCATTCTAGCGATCGCACCAGATTTTTAGCTACCCAAGCATTGCCACAAACGAGTAATAAAGTTAAAGATAGAGAAATTGCGATCGCCGCAATCTTTGGTCGTTTCCACAAAGTTACTAAAGCAACTATTAAACTAACACAAGCTAAACCTAGAGGATAAAAAAACAGCGGCAATAATTTAGAAAGATATAGAAACATAATTCGTAATTCATAAAGAAGGAAACAGGGAATAGGCAAGGAAGCTTGAAGCAAAAATAATCCTTTATTCTTCCCTGCTCCCCATTTTCTTACACCCTACAACCTCTTCATTCCTAGTTCCCAATATTACTTTTGCCAAAATCGAAAACTGAAACTTCCACTAGGACGACGAAAACGACGAGTAGAAATTCGTTTATTCCTTGAAGTACGTCTCTCATCAGGATATTCAACATCTACTTGTACCAAATCATCTGATAGCTGAGTTTTGGTTGCTTCTTTACTTCTCCACCAAGCAATAATCCAGCCCCCACCGAAAGCAGCAAATCCTCCAAATAAAATACTTATTGGTGCTGAATAACCAATAAACACAAAGCCAAACATAAAAACTAACCAGTATTTAAGTGCTGCATCTATGCCGTCATTAGAAGCTACATCTGGTATCTGGGGTTGATTTTCGTTGACTGATGTAAACCAACCTAAAGCAACACCACCCATAATACCTATAAACAAACTCAGTATTAATGAAGCTCCTGCAAAACTAGAAATAACCGTTAACAGAAACCCAAATACTAGCTGAGAGAAAAAGTTTGGAGAAGAAGATAATATTTCACTAAGGATATTTTTGTTAGATGCCATAATGTTGAGAATTCAAAATTTAAAAATAGGGAGTATTGAATAGGGAATAGGTAACAGGGAACAGGGAATATATATTTTTACTTCTATCACCTGTCACCTGTCACCTGTCACCTACGATAATTGTGGGTCTAGAGGTTGAGTTGTATCCAATATTTTCAGGTATGGTTGTTCCTGATTTGTAAAAGGTTCAGCTTGTTTAATTTGAGATACCAATAAATCCGCAGTTGCATCAGCAATATCACCAGTCCGGTTAATAAGACGCTCTTGTAACACTTCTATTGGTGCAGTGCAGTGGATAATCTGTAAAGGTAATTGATGTTGTTGTGTTTGTGTTATTGCCTCCTGTCGCAAATGTTGACGATCATATTTAGCATCTAAAATTACACACCAACCTTGATTAGCCAGTGCAATTCCTAATGTCAACAACCTGTCATAAGTCTTTTGTGTCATCTCTAGCGTATATATTTCATCACCACCACGTTCTAGTAGGGGAATACCAGCCAAATGTTTTCTGACAGCATCAGAACGGAGATGAACTGCACCTAATTTACGAGCCAAATATTTAGCTGTTGTACTTTTACCAGAACCAGATAACCCTGACATCAAAATCACTTGACCTTGCTTAGGTTTAGTATAATCCCATGCTTGGCAATAATATGCAGATGCTGTTTTTCCTGCTTCTTCCTTCACATTTGCAGGTACATTTGGATCATCTAATAAAAACGAAGTCACCTTAGCCCGGACATAGGCTTGACGACTTAAATACAAAGGTAAAACCTGTAAACCTTCCCAATCACCAGTTTGTTCTGCATAAGCATTTAAAAAGGCATTACCTAAATCTTTTCGGCCTTTTGCTTCTATATCCATGACTGTAAATGCCACATCATACATGACATCAACAAAGCGAAATGGCTCATTGAATTCTATGCAGTCAAACAGCATAATTTTGTCGTGCCATCGAGCAATATTTCTCAGGTGTAAATCCCCATGACATTCACGAATATAGTTATTGATAATTCTACTAGCAAATAATTCTGGACGTTGGTCAAAAAAGTTATCTGTATATGCTTTTGTTTGTGCAAAGCGTTCCTGTGTCTGAGGACCACCAATATACTTTAGGGTTTGTTCGTAATTTTCATCAATAGCCAATCGCACTTGTGACACTTCACCAAAACTGCGAATGTAATCGTTTGTCTGGGCTTGAGCATGATATTCAGCTACCACTCGTCCCAATTCTTCTAAATGTGTCTCATTTAATTTGTTTTGGGAAAAAAGCTCACTAAAGAGTGCTTCTTGGGGAAATTGCCGCATTTTCAGGGCATATTCGACTGCTTTTCCTGTACCTCCTAAATGGTATTTTTCTGCTTCTAAAGTGACAGGTAAAACTTCCAAGTATAGTTCACCGGCTCCTCGTTCATTTAAGCGCAACTCTTGCTGACAAAAATGCTGTCGCTTTTCTAAGGTGGAGTAATCTAAAAAGCCAAAATTTACAGGTTTTTTGAGTTTGTATGCATAATCCCCGGTTAGCAGCACATAAGAAACGTGAGTTTGGATTAATTCAATAGGTTCTGTGACTGGATGAGGATAGAATTCAGACTTTAACATTTGCTGAATTAAATCTGGAAGATTGGTCTCTGTCATGGGATTTTCGTTAACTCAAGTTGCTTATAAAAGTAATAGCTTAACAAAAAACCAGGGTGAATCCCTGGTTTAATGAGCAATTATGACAAATTTTCAGTGCTATAAAAGACTAAGTTTAGATTGTAGTTTAGGCTTTAGTCACAAAAAAACTGAGGTGATAAGGTGTTCCCTTGGCTGGATGAATCTGGACTTCGCGGAGGACGGTTTTACCACTCCACTCAAGTTCAGGAATATTGAGTTCAATTTCGGTCTTATTGGGTGCAGCTTGTTTGAGTAAACGTTCAACGACTTTGGCATCAACTACCAAAGAAATTGATTCTGTGCCTTTGTGACCGTACAAATTAGCGGGTATTAAACCAGAACGGCGTAAAGCTTTGGGTTTGCTGCCTTCTGGACGTTTTTGAGATTCTACTGCGATCGCCATATTAGTTTTGATGTGTTAGTTGTGAGTTGTCAGTGGGAAAAGGCAAAAGGCAAGAGGCAAAAGGCAAAAGTAAAGATCCGATTTTTCCTTTTCTACCCTGCTTTCTGAACTGTCACCTGTCACCTGTTAAGAGTCACCTATTAAACCGAAACGGGTGTACCGTCTGGCTGTAACAGAGCGCGTTTTGGTCCGTGAATAGGATCTTCAACAATGATAGTTTGATCACGACTTGCTCCCAAGGAAACGATCGCAATCGGGACTTCCATCAATTCTGCTAAGAATTTTAGATAGTCTAGTGCTTGTTGTGGCAAGTCTTCCAAGGTACGGCATTCAGTTGTTGGTACTTGCCATCCTGGCATGGATTTATAGATGGGACGACAACGGGCAAACTGACGGGCGCTAGTAGGGAAGTGTTCGCAGCGTTGGCCATCTATTTCATAAGCTACACAAACTTGGATTTCTTCTAGCTCATCTAGTACATCTAGTTTGGTTAGTGCCATACAATCCATGCCGTTAATACGGACTGCATAACGACCAATGACTGCATCAAACCAACCACAACGGCGCTTTCTACCTGTCGTTGTGCCAAATTCTGCACCGCGATCGCCCAATATATCCCCCACTTTTCCATGTAATTCTGTGGGGAACGGTCCTTCACCTACTCTGGTGGTGTACGCTTTGGATACACCAATCACCCGGTCTATCATTGTTGGCCCCAGACCAGTACCAACGCAAGCACCCCCAGCGACAGGATTAGATGAGGTGACATAGGGATAAGTCCCATGATCCAAGTCCAGTAGTGTTCCCTGTGCGCCTTCAAATAAAATGTTACGTCGTTTCTGCACTGCATCATATATTTTCAATGATGTGTCCACTACAAAAGGACGTAACCTTTCTGCATACTCTAAATACTCTGCAATTACTTCTTGGGGATCAAGGGGCGGCAGATTATACAGCTTTTCTAAAATGGTGTTCTTATAGTTTATGGTCCATTCTAACTGTTCACGCAATCCGGTAGGATCCATCAGGTCTAACATCCTAATGCCTATCCGTTCTGATTTATCAGCATAAGTAGGGCCAATTCCTCTGCCAGTCGTACCGATTTTATGATTGCCCCGTTTTTCTTCTGCTGCCTTGTCAATTAGCCGGTGATAGGGCATAGTAACATGAGCAGTCTGAGATATGAGCAGATTGTCCGTAGAAATATTTAGTTGTTCTAGTTGTTCGAGTTCTTTTATCAATACCTGTGGATCTATGACTGTCCCACAGCCGATAATACACTCAGTATCTGGATACAATATACCAGAAGGAATTAAGTGCAGCTTAAATGTCTGACCTTGGACTACTATTGTGTGTCCAGCGTTAACTCCCCCCTGGTAACGTACCACCACGTCTGCGGAGCGGCTGAGTAAGTCAGTTATTTTACCTTTTCCTTCATCGCCCCATTGAGCGCCTATGACAATGACGTTAGCCAAGAGATTATATTAAAGGGTAAAGTTTCCACAAATATCAATTATTAACAGATTTTTTATCTTTTGTCAAGCAATTTAAGTGATTGGCAATGGGTAACTGGTGATGGGTAACTGATAAAATTATTACTTATTTCCTTATATGTATCACCAGGCATCCGATTTTGGATGAACCCCATGGAGAAATCCGGGGGCTTGTACCATCCAGGATTTATCAGTTCCCAATTCACAGTTTCTTATGAAAATTCTGCAACGTCTCGGTATTGAATATCAAAATCCTCGTTGGTGGTTTGATGTATTAATTATTGCTATGAGCTACTATGTTAGTTCTTGGCTGGTATTGAAAAAAATGTCTGTTCCTGCTTTTGGTACTCCTGTTTGGCCAGGTACGGGTTTTGCTATTGGCTTTTTATTATTGTGGGGGCGATCGCGTTGGTTTGGTGTATTTCTAGGAGCAATGTTGGCTAATTATATCGGCATTAAACCTTTAATTTTAGCACTTATTGGAGGTATTGGTACAACTATTGGCTCACTGATAACTGTAACAATAATCGTTAGATCAACTCGAACTAATTACCCTTTTAATCAAGTTAAAGATGTAGTAATTTTTTCTTTTTGTAGTTTATTTACTGGAACTGTTTTTCAATCTATGTTAGGTGTTATTACGGTTTGTTTAGGTGGTTATGAACCGTGGAATCACTATTTAGATGTTTTTTTTGGTTGGTGGGTTGGTGATGCTATCGGAATTTTGGTATTTGCTCCTCCTATTTTAAACTTTTTTCAAAATACAGTTAAATCAGAAGTTAAATCCAGACACAACAAAGAAATGTTGTTGACAGTAATTACTTTATGTATAGTTAGCTATTTTACTTTTATTCGACCACAACCATTAGAGTATTTACTGTTACCGCCCTTACTTTGGTCTGCTTTTCGGTTCGGTGGAAAAATTACTAGTTTTTTGGTAGCAATTATATCTATAATAGCTTCTTTAGCTACGAGTTATCGTTTAGGAGTATTTTATGACGCAGCTTTAAAAAATCATTCAATCATATTATTACAACTGTTTATTGGCGTGATTAGTATAACTGTGATGGTGATGTTAGCGATTATTGCAGAGAATCATCAATACAGGTTAAATCTAAAAATAGTCAATACGGAATTAGAACAACGAGTTTTTGAGCGCACCAGAGATTTGCAAGAGAGCGAAGCTAAAGCACAGGAATTAGCCGCTAAAGCTGAAGCGGCAAACCAGGCCAAGAGCGCATTTATTGCTAATATGAGTCACGAATTGCGATCGCCACTGAATGCTGTGATCGGTTTTTCACAATTGATGTTACGTGCAGATAATCTTCCTTCTGAGCAATATGAAAATGCAGGTATTATTTATCGCAGTGGAGATTATTTGCTAACCCTGATTAATCATATTCTCGATTTATCGAAAATTGAAGCAGGTAAAGCTACTCTGAATGTAAATAACTTTGATCTCTACCGGTTGTTGGATGATTTAGAAGATATGCTGCATTTACGCGCCAGCAATGAGGGATTAAAACTAATATTCCAACGCACTGAAAATGTTCCCCGCTATATTTGTAGTGATGAAGTTAAACTGCGTCAGGTTTTAATTAATTTAATTAGTAATGGCATCAAATTTACCCATAAAGGTGATATTACAGTTAGTGTGAACAAGGGAAAAGAAGAAAGTAAAGATGTTTTTACTCTTCATTTCCAAGTCAGTGATACAGGTGTGGGTATTGCTGCGGCTGAATTACCAAAACTATTTGAAGCTTTTGCTCAAGCACAAGCAGGAAAAGAGACGCAAGAAGGAACGGGTTTAGGTTTAGCTATTAGTCGCAAGTTTGTACAATTAATGGGTGGAGATATTGCAGTTGAAAGTGAAATAGGAAAAGGTACAACTTTTAAATTTTCTATTCAAACAACATTAGGTCAAGTAGTAGTTAATAATTATCCAGAGGAACATCAACGAGTCATAGGACTTGCTCCAGGACAACCTACATATAAAATATTAGCAGTAGATGATAAACCTATTAATCGTCAATTATTATTTAAGCTTTTAGAACCTTTGGGTTTTGAAATGAAAGAAGCTAGCAATGGTCAAGAAGCGATCGCTATTTGGGATGAATGGGAACCGCATTTAATTTGGATGGATATGAGAATGCCCATTATGGATGGCTATGATGCAACCAAACATATTAAGTCTACTACTAAAGGCAATGCTACCGCTGTAATAGCATTAACTGCAAGTGTTCTAGAAGAAGAAAAAGCCATTGTTCTTTCTGCCGGTTGTGATGATTTTCTCCGTAAACCTTTTACAGAGCATACAATTTTTGAAGCCCTTGCTAAACATTTAGGTGTAAAATATCTCTATACAAAAACCACTGCGCTTAATTTAGATAATTCAGAAGCCAGCATTTTAACATCAGAAAGTTTGACCTGTATGTCAGCAGCATGGATTAATAAGTTATACGAAGCTGCATTGGAAGCAAACACTAACTCTGTGATGGAATTGATTAAAGAAATTCCTAAAACAGAAAGTTTTTTAATTCAATCTTTGACAAAATCTGCTAGACAATTTGAATTTGAAAAAATAGTTGATTTAGCTGAAACTTTAATTAGCAATTAATAGGCATAGTGCTGATAGCTTAAAATAAGCTCCTTTGAAATTAATTAGCAATGGACAAAAAACCGAATTATGTAAATAAACATAAAATTGACTAAAAACTTCTAGTTCTTCGGTTATTTTTATGGAAACCCCTGGTTCAATCTCATTGAAATCCTGATTTTGTAGGCATTTTTTTAAAACAAGGGCATAATTGTTTATAAACCTTTCCCAGTCAGGGTTTTATTATAATCAATCCTCAATCACCATAAAAACAATGCCAGAGCTAAATTTGTTTTCATCTAATTTCTGCTTACTTAAATCTGTTTCTATTAGTCGTAAATATGGCAGAACAGGTTTAGGTTTAAAAAATAATGCCAATTTAATTATATTTACAAACCTTTATAATCTGGATAAAAATAATTAATAATTTGTAATTAAGTTTGAGAACAGATATTTATAAATACTTACAAAACTTCCCGCAGTGAGAAATAGGAGTTTTAAAATCCTAGATTTGGTAAAATTTGTTAAAATTTTCATAAAATGTCAATCAAGATGATGGCGATTACATGAATTTAATTAATTTAATCATAAAGTACCAAAACAGACCGTTAAACAAAAGTGCAAGACTTGTGTTTGTTAAATTCCTAAAATATTTAACGTGCAGTATAGCTACGGTAGTTTTAGCGATCGCTCTCGCAAATTGTACCACCGAACCCGTTGCACCATTACGCATCGGTGCTAATCTTTGGACAGGATATGAAACTTTATATCTCGCCCGTGACTTAGGTTATTATGACAACCAGCCGATCAAATTAGTAGATTATCCTTCAGGAACAGAGGAAGTAAGAGCTTATCGCAACAATGAAATTGAAGGTGCAGGGGTATCAATTGACCAAGCGATCTCTTTAGCAACAAGCCAAGAAAATATTAAGATTATTGCCATTATGGATATTTCTCATGGTGGGGATGTGATTTTAGGAAAACCAGGAATTACAGACATGAAAGCCTTAAAAGGCAAGCGAGTGGGGGTAGAAGCAACCTCTTTAGGAGCTTTTTTTATTACTCGTGCGCTGGAAAAAAATGGGATGTCTGTTAAAGATATAAAAATTGTTCCTTTAAAACTTACAGAACATGAACTAGCCTATAAGAAAGGAGATGTAGATGCTGTTGTTACCTTTGGTCCGGCGAGAATTAAATTATTGGCAAGTGGCGCAAAGTTATTATTTGATAGTAGCCGAATTCCTGGAGAAATTGTAGATGTCATCGCTGTTAGTACAGAAGCGATCGCTAATCATTCTGATACTATTCAAGCATTAATAAATGGACGATTTCGCGCCTTAGATTATTTAAACAATAATCCTCAAGATGCAGCTATTCGTATGGCTAAACGAACTCAATTAACTCCAGAACAAATTTTAAATGCCTTTCAAGGATTACATCAACCAAATTTACAAGAAAACAAAGAAATACTTAATCAAAACAACTCTACATTTGTGAATAGCATAAAAAAACTTATACAAATTATGGTGGAGAATAAATTGATATCAAAAGTAATTGATCCGGTAACTCTGCTCGATAATAGATTTATTAAAAATGCCAAATTCTAATAACAATTATGAAAAATTTTCCTCTCCCCCTAAGATATTCAATTCCTCTAATTTTAATATTTTTTGGCGGCTTATTTAGCATAAGCTCTTTTAATCAAGAAATTAATGAAACCTATAAAAGAACAGAAATAAACACTAAAAATTATCTACGCATTTCCGCAGGACAAACATCAACAATACTAGATTATTTGTATCGTAGATCAGATATTGAAGATGCGGAAACTTCGATTGTTAGTCAGTTAGGCAGTGACCCAAATATTAATGTATTAATGGTAATTGATGAGGAAGATATTATTCATGTATCTAACCGTTACGAACTAAAAAATAATCACATTAGTAATACAGTTGTTGCTGCTTATACTTCTAAGTTAAATAATGTGCGAGCTACACTTGCAGGAGAGGTTCTACTTTCTCAAGATAAGCAAAAATTAATTGCAATTTATCCTATTCTTTTACAGGCTTTGCCTGATGAAATAAGCCCTTCTAGGGTAGGTATTTTGTTTTTTGAATATGATCTTACTCGTGCTAAACAACAGGCATTTAGTGATGTTTTAAAACGTTCATTAATGTTTAATATCTTTTTAGCTATATTTTGTTTAGGGTTATGGCTTTTCTTTGATTTAACCTTAACTCGGCGAGTCTCTTTGTTAGTTGCGGCTAGCCATAGTTTAGCTGAAGGAAATTTTAATGTCAGAACTAAATTATCAGGATCAGATGAAATTGTCCAAATTTCTGTAGCATTTGATCACATGGCCAGTAAAATTCAAGAAAATACCCTAATTTTACAGCAGGAGTTAACCAAAAGGGAAATTATAGAAACAAAATTGAAAGAAACTAATGAACAACTGTCTAGTTCTAATATTGAACTTGCTTTGCTGACTAAAGCTAAAAGTGAGTTTCTTTCTAATATGAGCCATGAAATTCGTACTCCTATGAATGGCGTAATTTGTATGGCTGAACTTCTATCTATGAAAAACCTTTCAGAAGAACAGAAAGATATAGTCCAAACAATTCGAGATAGCGGTAATGCTCTTTTAGTAATTATTAATGATATTCTTGATTTCTCGAAAATTGAGTCAGGAAATTTGCAATTAGAAGAACATCAATTTAATCTAGAAGATATTATTAAATCTGTATTTAAACTTTTTTCTACCCAAGCAGCAACTAAAAATATTAACCTGGAATATTCGATTAATTCTGATGTACCGACGAATCTTTTAGCAGATGCTACGCGCCTCCGACAAATTTTATTAAATCTGATTGGTAATGCGATTAAATTTACCGAACAAGGCCATGTTTCTATTAAGGTTTTAGTTATTCAACAACAGGAAGATCAAAAAATAGAATTAATGATATCTATTAAAGATACTGGAATTGGTATTGAGCATGATCGATTAAATCAATTATTTCAACCTTTTACTCAAGCTGATACTTCTATTAGTCGTAAATATGGTGGAACAGGTTTAGGTTTAGCTATTAGTAAGAGTTTAGTGAATTTAATGGGAGGGAAAATTTGGGTAGAAAGTTTAGGTAATATTGGTGGACATCCTCCTGAAAATTGGTTGTTAAATTGGGTAAATAATTATTTACCAGGTTCAATATTTTATTTTACATTCATAGCAAAAGCAGTTTTACCTGATGGTTTAATATCAGAAAAATCTTCCCAGGTATTTCCAGTAACGACAATTACCGAAATCTCGCCTCTGAAAATTTTATTAGCTGAAGATAATAAAGTTAATCAAAAAGTTGTACTACTTACTCTAAAAAAGCTAGGTTACAGTGCGGATATTGCTAACAATGGTTTAGAAGTTTTAAAAAAAATCGAAACCGAGGTTTATGATGTCATTTTAATGGATATGCAAATGCCAGAAATGGATGGAATTGCAGCCACACAGATAATTCGCCAATCTGCAAAAATACAGCCTTATATTATCGCATTAACTGCTAATGCTTTAGATGCTGATCGTCAAATATGTTTAGATGTAGGTATGAATGATTATATTAGTAAACCCATTATTATGGCTGACTTTGAGGAAGCTTTAAAAAATGCAGAAACCATTAAACTCCCAAAATTCTAAGCATTACAGCAAATCAAATAAGCAATGTCTAAAACTGTTTATGCCTAGAAATTTTCCGAATATTTCTTTGAGATGGGTGTTAATTGTTCCCTTTGTTTTACAAATTGTGGGTGCAGTAGGATTAGTGGGTTATCTTTCCTATGGGAGTGGGAAAAAAGCGGTAGAAGATATGGCAAATCAGTTAATGGATCAGGCTACTAATCGGGTACAGGATCACCTTGACATATCTCTACAAGCTCGAGAGCAAGCAATAGCTGTTAATAATCGTGCTGTCCAAGAGGGTCGCATGAACATCAATGATTTTGAGCAACTGCGTCAATACTTTTGGCAACAAATCAACCTATCTTTTTCTTTGTCAATTAGTAATTGTGGGTTCTTCAATGAAAAGGGAGAGGAGATTGGCTATACTGATATTCTCAGTCAAGAAATTCTTGAACAAGCCAAAAAGATCACTGGTAAGAATTTGGAGATTGGTACTATTCTTTTAACGCAATTAAGACCAGAAAAGCCTACCCATAGAAGTTATTATTTGGTTGACAAGCAAGGTAGAGCCAAGAAACTAATTTATGAATCGCCTATTAATAATTCCATGCAGGACACAGATGAAGCAGCAAAAGCTGCAAAAAGACAGATGTGGTCGCCAATTTATGTTTATCGGATGCTACCAACATTGGGTATGTCCCATATAGTTCCTTTCTATGATGCTACAGAAAAGTTGCAAGGTACTTTTAGCTGTGGTTTTACTTTGTCGTATATGAGCAGTTTTTTAAGTAAACTAAGTTTTTCAAGATCGGGACAGACTTTTATTATGGAGCGTTCCGGTGATCTAGTCGCTACATCTACTTTAGAACTTCCTTTTGTGAATCATGGGAACAAACCACCAACTCGTTTACCTGCTACGGAAAGTCGGGATGGATGGACAAGAGCGATCGCTACTGAACTCAAACAGCAGTACAAAGATTTAAGCAAAATTCAAGCTGAACAACGCTTTAAAGTTGTAGTTAAGGGGAATACACTATTTGCTCAGGTTGTACCTTACCAAGACAAATATGGACTGAATTGGTTGCTGGTGACGGCGATTCCACAGTCTGATTTTATGGGACAAATTAATACAAACACTCAGGTCACAATTTTACTTTGTTTATTGACTTTAATCATCGCCACAGGCTTAGGTATTATTACCTCCAATTTCATCACTGCACCAATTCAACAATTGAGTCAAGCCAGTAGAGCGATCGCTAATGGTGAACTTGGTCAAGTTGTTAAGATAAAAGGAGTTTCTGAATTAGAAACCCTTGCGGATGCATTTAATCAGATGGCAGAACAATTACAAACTGCTTTTGAAAATTTAGAAAATAGGGTAGAAGAACGCACAGCAGAATTAGTAATTGCTAAAGAAAAAGCTGAAGTTGCTAATCAAGCTAAAAGTGTGTTTATTGCTAATATGAGTCATGAGTTGCGATCGCCTTTAAATGCAGTTATGGGTTTTTCTCAATTAATGTTACGCGCTAACAATCTACCTACTGACCATTATGAAAATGCAGGCATTATTTATCGTAGTGGGGAATATCTACTAACATTAATTAATAATATTTTGGATTTATCAAAAATAGAAGCCGGAAAAACTAATTTCAATCCTAAAGACTTTGACCTGTATCTCTTACTGGATGATTTAGAAGATATGCTACATTTACGAGCAAGTAATCAAGGCTTAAATTTAATATTTCAAAAGAGCGAAAATGTTCCTCGTTATATTTGCACCGATGAAGTAAAACTGCGTCAAGTATTAATTAATTTAATTAGTAATTCTATTAAATTTACTCAAAAAGGAGAAATTACTTTAATTGTAAATAATAGCAGTACAGAAACGATAGATGTTTTAAGTCTCGACTTTGAAGTTCGTGATACAGGAGTAGGTATTGCTACAGCAGAATTTCCTAAATTATTTAATTCTTTTTCTCAAACACAAGCAGGTAAAGAATCTCAAGAAGGAACTGGTTTAGGTTTAGCAATTAGTCGCAAGTTTGTACAGTTAATGGGAGGAGATATTTCGGTTGAAAGCGAATTAGGGAAAGGGACTAATTTTAAATTTTCTATTTCAGCAAAATTAGGTCAAAAAATTAATACTAATGTAGTTGAAGAACAGCCAGCAATTTTAGGACTTACTCCAGGACAACCCACATACAAAATATTAACAGTAGATGATAAACCTATTAATCGTAAATTATTAATTAAACTTTTAGAACCCTTGGGTTTTGAAATAAAAGAAGCTTGTAATGGTCAAGAAGCCATAAATATCTGGGATGAGTGGGAACCCAATTTAATTTGGATGGATATGAGGATGCCAGTCATGGATGGTTATGAAGCTACAAAACATATTAAATCTACTACTAAAGGTAACGCTACTGCTATAATTGCTTTGACCGCTAGTGTTTTAGAAGAAGAAAAAGCGATTGTACTTTCTGCCGGTTGCGATGATTTTCTCCGTAAGCCTTTTGCGGAGCATACGATTTTTGAAGCACTATCTAAGCATTTGGGAGTGAAATATATTTATGCAGATATGAAACCAAGTGAAAGCATCCATAATTTAGAAAATATACTAACTTTAGAAAATTTAACGGTAATGACAAAAGAATGGATTGTAAGATTATATGAAAGCTCACTAGAGGCTAATGTTAATCTGATCATGGAATTAATCCAGGAAATTCCAGATACAGAGATTCGTCTAATTCAATCTTTAAGCAAACTGGTTAATCAATCTGAATTTGAGCAAATCGCTGATTTAATTGAACCTTTATTATAGCAGAACTTAATAATCCAGAGTCATTCTCTAACAGAATTTTAGATTCACATCACGAATAAATTCTTTGGCTTATACCATCAAGGAATTATTGGACAAAATTCAGAAGTAATTTTTTTAGCAAAACTATTTTTTGGACGGATTTTAATCATTAATTAATATCTTCATTTCTCTGCCTAATGTTATTAATACAAATTAATTATGAACACCAATTTCCCAACTGAAAATAAAGATACAATTCTTCTAGTAGATGATATTCCTGAAAATTTACAATTGCTCAGTGATTTACTGTTGAATACTGGTTATATAGTTCGCAGAGTTACCAGTGGGAGGATGGCACTAAAAACAGTAAAAATAAAACCTCCAGATGTCATTATTTTAGATATCAAGATGCCAGAAATGGATGGTTATGAAGTTTGTCAAGCACTCAAAGCAGATCCAGTTTTGCGGGAAATTCCTGTGATTTTCATGAGTGCTTTAGATGAAGCTTTCGACAAAGTAAAAGCCTTTCAATCAGGTGGAGTAGACTACATTACGAAACCTTTTCAGATTGAAGAAGTAGTCGCACGTCTAGAAAACCAATTAACCATTCAAAGACAAAAACGCTATTTATTAAATGAAATTGCTAAACGTAGAGAAGCTGAAGAAATACTTTATCAATCTAGATCCCTACTTTCTAGTGTTTTAAATAGTGCGCTTGATGGTATTGCTGCTATGCAGGCTGTACGCAATATAATAACAGGTAAAATTGAGGATTTTCGGTGCTTAGTAGTCAATCCAGTTATTTCCAGATCATTAGGATACAAACGTGAAGACTTAATTGGGAAAGTGGTAGTGAAGAAATTTTTAAACCATGTTAATCCCGCACTTTTTGATCGTTTTGTTGCAGTTGTGGAAACTGGGGAATCCTTAGCTGAAGATTTGTATTACTCTGTAGGAAAATCTTGCTGGTATCACTGTGTTGCTGTAAAATTAGGAGATGGTTTAGCAATTACAGTTCGTGATATTACTGAGCGCAAATTAGTAGAAATAGCTTTAGCTCAAGCGAAGGAAACCGCAGAAGCAGCGACTAAAGCCAAAAGTGAATTTCTTGCTAATATGAGTCATGAAATTCGCACACCTATGAATGGGGTATTAGGGATGACAGAATTACTCGCTAATACAAATCTTACAGATACCCAAAAAAACTTTGTGCAAACTATTCGAGATAGCGGTGATGCACTTTTAACTATCATTAATGATATTCTTGATTTTTCTAAAATAGAGTCAGGAATGGTGGAATTAGAAGCAAGAGTTTTCGTTTTAGAAGATATTTTACAATCAGTATGTAATCTTCTAAATAGACAAGCATTAGATAAAAAAATTAATCTGCACTATTCAACTCAACCAGATATTCCTGATGCCATGGTTGCAGATAATTCTCGTTTGCGTCAAATACTTCTCAATCTTGTAGGAAATGCGATTAAATTTACCGAAACAGGGAGTGTCTCTATTTCAGTTGCCACAAATAGGAAACAGGAAGGTCAAAAATTAGAATTATTGTTCTCAATACAAGATACTGGTATTGGCATTAATAGCGATCGCATCATGAAATTATTTCAACCATTTATCCAAGCCGATGCTTCTATTAGTCGTAAATATGGTGGTACAGGTTTAGGTTTAACGATTTGTAAAAGCTTGGTTGAGTTGATGGGAGGTACTATTTGGATAGAGAGTTTTGGTCATATTGGCGGTAATCCTCCACTCGATTGGAAACCCAATTTCACTCATCAAGGCTCAAATTTCTATTTTACTATTTTAGTATCTTTAATCTCAGAAATAGAGCAGAAAAAACAAGTTTCTGTCAAACGATTTGAAATCGATAATACCATTGCTGATAAATTTCCGTTAAATATTTTGTTAGTAGAAGATAACCTGGTTAATCAGAAAGTAGGTAGTCAAATCCTCAAACAACTTGGTTATCAAGTCGATATCGCTAAAAATGGAATAGAAGCTGTAAAAGCAGTCCAAAATCAATCCTATGATATAGTTCTGATGGATATGCAAATGCCAGAGATGGATGGTGTGACGGCGACAAAATTAATTCGCCAAACTCCGATTAATCAACCTCGAATTGTGGCTATGACAGCGAGTGCTTTACTGAACGATCGCCAAACTTGTTTAGATGCCGGGATGGATGATTATATCAGTAAGCCAATTAGTATTCAAGAAATTGTCCGCGCTTTATTAAAATGTTCTATCGAGGAATTGTAAATATCAAAGGGAAAGAAAAAATCTCGATGGATTGGTTAATTCAGCATAAATAGTCATAGTGAGTAATAGCGATCGCATCTTAAATTTTTAATATTTACAAAAAATGTATAAAAAATATAAATCTTCCTAGAAGAATTACTGAAAGAATAAAATTTTGACTGCGGCATAATTACTATAGATAAGTACCCAGGCAAAATTAATTGCACATAGTTATTGAAGAAAAAATCTCTGTAAACCTTACCTGTCCCCTGTTCCCTGTTCCCTGTTACCTCTCCTAACTATGAAATTTATTTTGTACGACTACTTATCAATAATTCTTGATAAACACTGAATAGCGATTGTAATCGCTAAACTCACGGAGGCTTTAAAAAATGCAGCAACCATTAAACTCCCATAATTCTAAGTATTACTCCCAGTCAAAGCAGCAGTGTCTATCAGGGGCTACGCATTTTCCTCATATTTCCCTACAATGGGTGTTAATTGTTCTTTTTTAGTGCAAATTGTGAAATAGGGTTTGTTAGCTATTTGTCCTATCGTAGCGGCAGGATAAATAATTTTATTGCTCAACCCTACAACAATTGTTGAATTGACCGAGGCTTTACAAAAATGCAACCTCCATTAAAACCCATACAAGAGTTCAGGTCACTGAATATCCCTCCCCAACTGGATTTATTTAACTTCCGTCGAGTTGCTTGGTGGAAACAGGTTATAGTTGCTATAGCTTACTATATCACCGCCCAACTTTCCCATAGTTTCACTACCTACCCCGAAACAGGATCAACTCCCATTTGGATTCCTGGAGGCATTGCTGTGGGGCTGCTCGCTATTTGGGGATATCCCTTATGGTTGGGGGTATTAATCGGTATATTGAGCGCGGAATTGGTCATTTATCAAGCATGGGTAAATCTTCCCACACTTATTTTAACCCTCTGTATTGTTTTTGTTTCTACGGTAGGAAAAGTTTTTGCTACCTATTGGATTGAATATTTAAACGGTAGTTACTACTTTTTAAACCGGGCTAAAGATGCAATAAATTTTATGATTTATGGTTGTTTTATCAGCCACTTACCCGTAGCTATTTTTTGTCCATTATTAATTTGTATTTTTGGGAAAGCTCCCTGGAAACTTTATTTAGATATCGCTTTTACTTGGTGGCTAAGTGATGGGTTTGGAATTCTATTTTTTGCGGCTTTAATTATTGCTTGGCATAGAAACTTTAGAACATTTACTAATTTATTACAACATCGCCGTTTAGAGGCAATAATTATTTTATTTTTAACTTTATTGGTCAGTAATATTATTAGTAGTGGTGGTTATCATGCAGAATATCTATTAGTTCCTCTATTGGTATGGGCAGCATTTAGATTTAAAGAACCAGGTGCAACATTTTTAATGGTAATTATTGCCTTAATTGTATCTATTGGTACAGTTCAAGGTAATAGTTTTTTTGTTCACGACTCTATTAGAACTTCTCTATTAGAATTTCAGTCTTTTATTGCCTGTATTGGCATGACTACTTTAATTTTAAACGCTGTTTTACATGAAAATGAACAAGCGAAAACTGATTTACGTTTAGCGAATACTACTCTCATTGATAAACATATTCAATTACAAGAACTAGATCAACAAAAAGATGTTGAACGTCAACAAAGAGAACAGATTCTTGTTGATTACAATTTAGCTTTACAGAAACAGCTTGCTCTTGCTCAAGCCAAAGAAGTAGCAGAAAATGCAACTAAAGCTAAAAGTGAATTTCTCGCCAATATGAGCCACGAAATTCGCACTCCTATGAATGGGGTAATTGGAATGACTGAACTGCTCTCCATGACCCATCTTACAAAGGAACAAAGAGAATTAGTAGATACGATTAGAGATAGTAGTCATGCCCTGTTAACTATTATTAATGATATTCTAGATTTTTCCAAAATTGAATCAGGAAATTTTCAATTAGAAGAACGTCCATTTTTTTTAGCAGATGTAATCAATTCAGTGTGCAATCTTCTCTATATACAAGCAGATAAAAAAAATATCCAACTAGAAAGTTATATAGCTACTCATGTTCCTAATCATCTTTTCGGAGATAGTTCTCGATTACGTCAAATTTTGCTGAATCTTGTAGGAAATGCTATTAAATTTACCAAAGTTGGTGGTGTTTATGTAACAGTGAATAGTAAATTATTTGCTAAAAGTGAAGAATTTGAAGAACATGAGTTAATTATTACCATTAAAGATACAGGAATTGGTATTGATGGCGATCGCCTAAATCAGTTATTTCAACCATTTACCCAAGCTGACGCTTCTATTAGTCGTAAATATGGTGGTACAGGTTTAGGTCTAGTTATTAGTAAGAGTTTAATAAATTTAATGAAAGGGACTATTTGGGTAGAAAGTTTAGGTAATATTGGTGGTCATCCTCCCAATGATTGGATATTAAATAATGAAAATGAATATCAACAAGGCTCAATATTTTATTTTACATTTATTGCGAGGGCAGTTTTAGATTTTGATTTAATATTACAAGATTCTTTAGAGCAGACTCAACTCAGAAAAATCTCTCCTAACTGTCAATTAAAAATCCTCCTTGCCGAAGATAATAAAGTTAATCAAAAAGTTGCGACTTTAAATTTGAAAAAACTTGGTTATATAGCTGATATTGCCAACAATGGTTTAGAAGTATTAGCAATTTTAGAAACCCAAGTTTATGATGTAATTTTAATGGATATGCAAATGCCCGAAATGGATGGTTTAACAACAACAAAGATAATTCGTCAATCTGGTAAACCTCAACCCTATATTATTGCTTTAACTGCTAATGCTTTAGAAGAAAATCGCCAAATGTGTTTAGATGTAGGGATGAATCATTTTATTACTAAACCTATTGCCATCGCTGAATTAATGGAGGCTTTACAAAATGCAATCCCTATTTAACTTCCACAAATATAAGCTAGTGCTTTTCCCAAATATTTCCCTAAGATGGTTATTAATTGTTCCTTTTGTCGTGCAAATTGTGGGAGCAGTAGGACTTGTAGGTTATTTTTCCTATCGCAGTGGACAAGAGTCAGTTAACCAATTAACTACAGAAATTCGCACCCAAACAACAAATAATGTAGTCCAGTATTTAGATCACTATTTATCTATCCCTGTTTTAATTAATCGGATTAACGCTGATGCTTTTCATTTAGGATATTTGAAAATTGATAATACATCTCAATTAGAGAAATATTTTTATAATCAACTACAACAGTTTCCTACTGTTAGTCACATTATGCTAGGAACTGAGCAGGGCATTTTTTTGGTTGCTAATCGTAATCCTTTGCCTAGTCTATTTTTGTCCAATCCTACTCAACCATCCCAAGTTCAGATTTATCAAGTTAATCGAAATGGACAAAAAATTAGATTAATTAAGACTCTTGAAAATTTTAATTTAAAGTCACGTCCTTGGTATTTAACTGCTGTACAGGTAGGTAAACCTGTACGAATACCTATTTTTAGAGTTCAGGATAATTCCGAGCTTTCTCTTAATAGCAGTTATCCTATTTATAATCTTAACAAAGATAAATTATTAGGCGTTTTTTCGGCTGCATCTGATCTCAGTTACTTGCATAAATTTATGGGTAGTCTGCGGATTGGAAAAACAGGTAGAGTATTCGTAATTGAGCGCAATGGATTATTAATTGGTGCGTCAACAAATCAATTACCTTATCGCAAAAAGCAGCATAATGGCAAAATTCACGTAGAACAAATTAAAGCAATTGATAGTCAAGATACATTAATTAAGGCAACTAGCCGCTATTTATTTGATAAATTTGGTAGTTTTAAAAATATTAATAAATCTCTGCAATTAGATTTTTTTAAAAGCAATCATAAAGAGCGCCAGTTTGTTCAAATTGTTCCTTATAAAGATGATTTAGGTTTAGATTGGTTAATTGTTGTGGTTGTTCCTGAATCTGATTTGACGACAACAATTGAAAAAAATAATAAGCACACTATTTTATTATGTGGATTAACATTTTTAACAGCAACAGGAATGGGGATTCTCACGACAAAGTGGATTACTCGTCCTATTTCGCGCATAAGTCAAGCGAGTCAATCAATAGCAAGAGGAGAATTGAATCAGCCTTTATCACAGGATCAAATAATTACGGAAATTAAGATTTTGTCAACATCTTTTAATGCGATGTCTGAGCAAATTCAAAATTCATTTTCTAGAGTAGAAGTTGCTTTACAAGAATCAACAGAGAAATATCAAATCTTATTTAAAACTCTACCCATTGGTATTGCCATTACTGATAAAACAGGAAAAATTATTGAAATCAATCCTGCTTCCAAATCTATATTTGGAATTTCTGATCAATTGCAAATTAGCAATAGCGATATTATTCCCGATTGGCAATTAGTGATTCGTGATGATGGTTCTATTGTCCAATCAAATGAATATACTTTTGTAAAAGCTTTAGAAGAAAACCAATTGATCCATGATGCGAAATTTTGTGTTGTTCACTCTGATAATAGTCTGCAATGGCTGAGTATTAATGCTGCACCTATTCCTTTGACAAATTATGGTGTAGTGATTACCTATATGGATATTACTAAACTCCAAAAAACTAAATTTGCTCTAAGAGATTCTGAAGCACGTTTCCGAAAAATTGCTTTATCTTCACCTGGAGCGATATATATTATTGTCCATAGTGTTGATGGTTCGATTTATTTTGAATATGTGAGTTCGGCAATTGAAGAAATTCATGAAATCAAAATTGAGGATTTACGCCAAAACTATAACCTGATTTTAAATAGCTATCATCCCGATGATTTTGTTCCTTTGATGGAAGAAATTACGCGCTGTCGTAAAACTATGTCACTTTTTCATTATGAGTGGCGTATTATCACTCCCACAGGAAAAATCAAATGGCTACAAGCAAATGATCGTCCTGAACTTAGAGAAAATGGAGATGTTGCTTGGTATGGTATCACCTTAGATGTCACTGCTTACAAACAGGCAGAATTAAAAACTTGGGAGTTTCAAAACTTCCTCACTTCGATTATTGAAAATATCCCCAATATGCTTTTTGTTAAAGATGCTGAAAATCTTAAATTTGTGCGTTTTAACAAAGTGGGTGAAGAATTACTTGGCTATACTAGAGAAGAATTAATCGGTAAAAGTGACTATGATTTTTTTCCACCAGAAGAAGCAGATTTTTTTATTACTAAAGACCGAGAAGTTATAAAAAATGGCACGGTTGTAGATATTCCTGAAGAATTTATTCAAACTAAACATCAGGGTACTCGAATTTTACATACTAAGAAAATCCCTATTTTTGATGAATCTGGGCATCCAAAATATTTGTTAGGTATTTCAGAAGATATTACTGAACATAAACAAACAGAATTAACTATTCAACAAAGTGAGGCTAGATTCCGCCGACTGAGTAAAAATATACCCGGCATGATTTATCAATATGTGGTATATGGTGATGGTAGTGATAAATTTACTTATGTTAGTCCAAAATGCCGTGAGATTTATGAAATTGAACCAAACATTGCCATGCAAAGCTCCAGTAATCTCTGGAAAATTGTCCATTCTGAAGATATTGTAGAGCTAGAAAAGAAGGTAATTGCTTCAGCAAGAGAACTACAGCCTTTTTACTCAGAACATCGGTTGATTATGCCTGATCAGCGATTAAAATGGATTCAAGTTTCTGCCCAACCTGAAAAACAAGATAACGGGGATATTATCTGGGATGGTTTGGTCATTGATATTAGCGATCGCAAACAAGCAGAAATAGCTTTGGAAATTGCCAAAGAAGCAGCAGAAGCGGCTACCAAGGCTAAAAGTCAGTTTCTTGCTAATATGAGTCACGAAATTCGGACTCCTATGAATGGTGTCTTGGGCATGGCTCAGTTACTCTCTAATACGAATCTTTCTCAGGAACAAAAAGATATTGTCCAAATCATTCGAGATAGTGGTGATAGTCTTTTAGTTGTAATTAATGATATTCTTGATTTCTCAAAAATTGAGTCGGGAATGTTGCAATTAGAAGAGCATAATTTTTCTTTAAATACTATAATGAGTTCTATATGTAGTTTACTGAATACACAAGCTCTAATCAAAGATATTATTATTAAATATTCAATTGATTCTGCTGTTCCTATTAATATATTAGGTGATAGTTCTCGGCTACGTCAAATTTTTCTAAATTTGGTCGGCAATGCAATTAAATTTACTAATAAGGGGAATATTGAAATTTCAATTATTAAAAACAAGCAACATAATACGCAATTAGAGTTAATGATTTCGATTAAAGATACAGGTATTGGTATTGATAAAGAACGTCTTGATAAACTATTTCAACCCTTTACTCAAGCTGATGCTTCTATTAGTCGTAAATATGGCGGTACAGGTTTGGGTTTGGCAATTAGTAAGAGTTTAATTGGGTTAATGGGTGGGAGAATTTGGGTAGAAAGTTTTGGTAATATTGGTGGTACACCTCCTGAAAATTGGATTGAAAATTATTCACATCCATCTCCAACTCAAGGCTCAATTTTTTACTTTACTATTATAGTTCAAGAAGTTTCTCAAGCTACTATCAATTTACAAAAGACTTTACTGAAAACTAAACAAGAAGCTCTTACTACTCCTGTTCAGTTAAAAATTCTCCTGGCCGAAGATAATAAAATTAATCAAAAAGTGGTAATTTTGTTACTTAAACAACTTTGCTATGCTGCCGATATTGCTAATAATGGCTTGGAAGCATTAAAAATGTTAGAATATAAAGATTATGATGTAATTTTAATGGATATGCAGATGCCAGTGATGGATGGTGTCACAGCTACAAAAATGATTCGTCGATCTAACAAACCTCAGCCTTGGATTATAGCCTTAACAGCTAATGCTTTGGATGAAGATCGTCAAACTTGCTTTGATGCAGGAATGAATGATTTTATTACTAAACCAATTGCGTTTCCAGAGATGACTCGCGCTCTTTCAGTATATTTGCAAAACCATAGTTAAATATTCCCTATTCCTTGTTCTTGGTTTTTGATTTTGAATTTTTATGCCAATCTATGTTTATTGGGGTGAGGATGATTTTGCTATTGAAAAAGCTGTGGCAGTTTTGCGCGATCGCATTCTCGATCCTTTATGGACAAGTTTTAATTATACTGCTTTCCCCCCAGATCAACCTGATGCTGTGATTCAGGCTTTAAATCAAGCCATGACACCCGCTTTTGGTGGTGGTGGACGTTTAGCATGGTTAATCAATTCCACCCTGTGTCAACAATGTCCAGAAAATGTATTATCAGAGTTACAACGAACTCTACCCGTAATTCCTGAAGACTCGTATTTATTGCTTACGAGTCGTAATAAACCGGATGAGCGTCTCAAAGCCACAAAATTTCTGAAACAATTTGCTCAGTTCCGTGAGTTTTCACTTGTTCCCCCATGGAAAACCGAGTTATTGGTACAAGCTGTAAATCAAGCTGCTCAGACTGTCGGTGTAAAACTAACTGCTGCGACTGCGGAACTGTTGGCAGAGTCTATTGGTAACGATACACGGCTTCTCTACAATGAAATGGAGAAATTACGGCTTTACATAGAAGGTAGTAACCAACCTTTAGATGTAAAGACAGTAACTCAATTAGTCAGAAATACTACTCAAAATACTTTACAATTAGCAGCAGCCATTAGAACTGGAGACACAGCCAAAGCTTTAGGTATTTTAGGGGATCTAATTAATGCTGCTGAACCGGGGTTACGGATTGTTGCCACTTTAATTGGTCAGTTTCGCACGTGGTTATGGGTAAAGATTATGATGGAAGCAGGAGAGCGTAATCCCCAAGCGATCGCTCAAGGTGCAGAAATCAGTAACCCTAAACGCATCTACTTTTTGCAGCAGGAAGTCCAATCTCTAACTGTACAACAGCTAATTTCTTCTTTACCTCTATTACTGGAATTAGAAGTTAGCCTTAAACAAGGAGCTTCAGAAACATCTATACTGCAAACAAAAGTCATCGAACTCTGTCAAGTATATCAGAGAAGGTAAATTCGTGATTCTTTGTTCTTACCAGCCAATGCCCTTGATAAAAATTTCGGTGATTTCAATTTGAGTGGAACTTCTTATTCCTAAAATAATTCAAATCTATTATCATACCTCTACTATTGTTCTGTGTCATCTATCCTATGCGGGAAAATTTCTTTGTCATTTTCCGAAACCGAATTGAGCCAATACTGTCTGGCTCCTTAGCATTTGCAACTCTCACCACTGCGAGTTTAATTTTCACGACTTCGTTAAGTTTCAAAGCTGATGCTCAAGCCGTGACCGTTAATAATACAGAAGTTACTAACTATGCTCAATCTGTCTTAGCAATGGAACCAAAACGGCAGCAAGCTTTTGAGGAAATTAAAAAACAGATTGGTGGGAAAGAAATTCCTAAAATTGTTTGTAATGACCCCAACAGTATGAGTTCACTACCAAATAAAGCTAAGGATATAGCAATTGAATATTGTAACCATTCTCAAAAAATCGTTGAAGACCATGGTTTGAGTATTGAAAGGTTCAATCAAATTACTCTGGAAATCCAAAATAACAATGATTTGAAAAAGCAAGTTTATAATACATTATTAAGAATACAGAATGCACCTAAACCTAAATCTGGTGCGCCTAATACTCGGTAAATACTACAATCCCTGACAAAAGCTGTAGACTCTAGTTCAAATTACGAATTATTGCATTCTATCAATTGTTCGATATTGAATTGCTTCAGCTACATATTGGGGTTTGAGATTTTCCTCTCCTGCTAAATCTGCAATTGTGCGTGATACTTTGAGAATGCGATCGCTCGCTCTTGCAGATAACCCTAATTTTCTAATTGCTGCTTCTAATAAATTCCGACTAGCATCATCTAAATTACACCATTTCTGAAGATGACGACTTTGCATTTGGGCATTGCAACGCAGATTTTTTTCTGATTGAAACCTAGTTGTAGCAATATCCCGCGCTTTCTGCACCCTTTCCCTTACAGATTTAGAAGCTTCTCCCGTTGATGCTTGGGTAATTTCCTCTGGTTTCAAGCGATTTACAGCCACTTGTAAATCAATTCTATCCATCAAAGGTCCTGATAATTTTGCCCAGTATTGCTCCCGTTGTCTAGGTGAACAAGTACATCCTTGAATTGTATCGCCATAATAACCACAAGGACAGGGATTTGTACTGGCTACTAAAGTAAATTGTGCCGGAAAAACCACAGATTGACGAGTACGAGAAATCGTCACATAACCATCTTCCAACGGTTGACGCAAAAACTCCAAAACATCTCTTTTAAACTCTGTGAGTTCATCGAGAAATAATATACCAAAATGTGATAAAGATATCTCTCCAGGACGGGGAAAACTACCACCACCAACCAAAGAAGGACCAGATGCAGAATGGTGAGGACTACGAAAAGGTCTTTCTCTTACTAATGAACCACGATTTTTCAATAAACCAGCTACAGAATGAATGCGAGTTACTTCTAAAGATTCAGAAAATTCCAACGGTGGTAAAATTCCTGGTAAACGTCTTGCTAACATAGTTTTTCCACTGCCAGGAGGTCCGACGAAAATAAGATTATGTCCTCCTGCTGCTGCAATTTCCAAAGCTCGACGCGCATGAGATTGTCCTTTAACATCTTGTAAATCTGCTAAATGTAAAGATACTCCTAATAAACTTTCTGCGGTTTGATTTAATTTGACAGGTTTATATTTTCCAGGATTATTTAATAAATCCACCACATCAGAAATATTATGACAACTATAAACATTTAAGCCTTCAACAACCGCAGCTTCTTGAGCATTATCAGCAGGAACAACTAACCCAGAAATTCCCATTTTTTCAGCAGTTGCAGCAATAGGAAGAACACCAGCAACAGGACGCAAACTACCATCTAAAGAAACTTCACCAAGAAATAAAAAATCTCCTAATAAATCAGGATTTACCTGTTCAGAAGCCGCTAAAATTCCCACACTAATTGGTAAATCAAAAGCGGGTCCCTCTTTCCTTAAATCTGCGGGAGTGAGGTTAATTACAATCTTTCGCATGGGAAAAGCAAAACCCGCGTTTTTCAATGTTGCCTTTACCCGTTCTTTAGATTCTTGAATAGCGGAATCTGGTAAACCTAAAATAATAATTCCCGGTAAACCACCGGAAACATCAACTTCCACCCCAACTTTAACCGCGTCAATACCAACAATAGATGCACTCCAGACTCTAGCCAGCATTTTTCATATATTAATAAACATTAAAGATATCAAAGCAGATCAGGTGGTGCATTAACAATGAGTGAAATCACCCAAGAGGATTGTTAATATAATAATAGCAGCTAAAGATGCAGGTGACTTATGGTTCAAGCATTAACAAAACTATTAACCTTTACAGAGTTCATCACCCAATACGGTAATAACCCCCGCTATGAACTTGCAGATAGAGAACTGATTGATATGGAACCAACTGGACTCCATGAAACCGTTGGGGGTAAAATAGCTACTCAATTGGGTATTGCTATCACAGAGGAAAAACTTCCCTGGTTTATTCCTCGTACTTGTTTAATTCGTCCTTTCCCGGAAACTGCCACAGCACGCCGTCCTGATATTGTAGTATTAGATGAAACAATGCTCCATCATGAACCTTTTTGGGAACATGAACCAGTTATTGCTTTAGGACAATCAATTAAATTAGTAGTGGAAGTTGTTAGCACTAATTGGGAAACAGATTATGCGCGTAAAGTTGAAGAATATGGTTTATTAGGCATTCCTGAATATTGGATTGTTGATTATCGGGGATTGGGTGGCGTTGTTTTTATAGGTAAACCTAAGCAACCGACATTTACAGTTTGTCAATTAATTGGTGAAGATTACAGTCAGCAGAAATATCGTTTAGGTGAGTTTATTAAATCTTCTCTTTTGCCTTCGCTGCAACTACGTTTAGATGATGTGATGCCAAGATAGGTGTTAGTTTGGATAATTAGGAAGCTAAACCTGGATTTTCTTTGTAAATTAGGAATCAAGAGTTAAAATAAAGTGATATATTGAGGGAATACAACTTTTTACTACATGATTTTGATTTATGTCAGATAACGAAAAACTTCTGGATTTAAATATAAAAATGAACCAATTTATACAAGAACTGCTCCTTTTTTTTGCTTAAAATTTATTTTCTAGCAAGAATAATTCATCCATAACAGCAAAGTTAAGGTATATAAATCATGGTTCAAGTCTTACAAAAACTACTAACATTTGCAGAATTTGCTGATTGGAAACCAGACGGAGGACGCTATGAACTGCATAATGGAGTAATTGTTGAAATGTCACAACCATTAGGACCACATGAAGATATCATAGGTTTTATAGCTAGAAAAATAACTGTAGAATTTGATAGATTAAATCTTCCTTACTCCATTCCTAAGCAAGCATTAGTCAAACCACCTAAAAGTGAATCAGGCTATGTACCAGATATTCTATTATTAAACCGGACTAATTTAGTCAATGAACCACTTTGGCAAAAACAATCAACTGTAACTCAAGCTGCTTCTATTCCTTTAATTATTGAAGTTGTTAGTACAAATTGGCGTGATGACTACTTAACTAAATTACGAGATTATGAAGAAATTAGTATTCCTGAATATTGGATTATTGATTATTTAGGTTTAGGTGGTATTCGTTATATAGGTAGTCCCAAACAACCTACTATATCTATTTACTTGTTGATTGATGGCGAGTATCAAGTAACGCAGTTTAGAAATGATGAAAAGATAATATCACCAGCTTTTACAGATTTGAATTTGACTGCTCAACAGATTTTTAAAGCTGGTAATATTTGATAAATATTTATCTCTCTTTACGCATCACTTGATTCTAAATTCACTTTTTTTTTGGTAATTAATGGTTACAAATTTTCCATTGCAAGTCTTAATTCCTCTAAATTTTCAACCGTGAGAATTGAACGTTGAATTGTTTTTAATGTTTCCAAATCCGATATTTCAGAAATTTTTGGCATGATTTTTAATCCTTCATCACCAAATTTCACTTCCAAGCATAACTCAATACTTGAAATTCTGTCTTTTTTTTCTCCTTTTTCTTCACCTTGTTTTTCCCCTTGTTGCAATATTTCCTGATACCAAGGTGATTCACGTAAAACAGCCATATCCCACCTCATGATTTCTTGAACTAAGGCGCTATCTAATACAAACGTAGCAAAAAAAGCCAGAACCGTTTCTAATTGATTGAGTTGTTCATCCGCTTTTAATAAACGCAATGCTTCCCGAATTATAGTTTCATCTTCACCACCTTTGAGAATTGGTACAAAAGGCAGTAAAGAAGGTAAAGGTTGTTCTAAGGCAATTTTAACATCTACTTCCCAAAGATTAATTACTCGGTAATCTTGACGCACCTCCAAACCAGCAATATTTGACTCATATCGAGTTGGTATTTCCTCATTACCTGTTTTAAGAATATTAATGAGTACAGGATAGGTTGGTAATTGATATTTTTCCTCAGCTAATCCTGAGTACGCACGCATCCTTCGTGGCATTTCTGATTTATAGCGCAATTGCAATTCATTCAAAACTAAAAATTTTCCGTATTCTTGACTTTCAACGCGGATAAGTACATCACTTTCTCTACTAATCCACTGAAATTCAGAATTGAGTATTTCCTTAGCAACTACATCCGGGATTTGTGTTACCCATTTTACCCAGTTGTTGGGTGCGAGGCTAATTAAGCGTTTGGTGCTGACATCCGCAGGTTTGGCCATAAAGCTATAGATGCACTGATTACACAACAGCTTAACTTTTTCTCTGCAAAAAAGCGATCGCCTAAAAAACTGCTTTCTGTGCGATCGCTAGGCATAGCTTAAAATCTCTAACAGATGAACAGGTAAATCTGCATGAGTGAAACCAAAGACACCATTTTCAGTAAAATCATTCGTCGGGAAATTCCCGCAAACATAGTTTATGAGGACGACTTGGCTTTAGCATTTACAGATGTTAACCCCCAAGCACCGGTTCACATCCTCGTAATTCCCAAGAAACCCATAGTTAACATAGCCACAGCCGAACCAGAAGATCAAGCATTATTAGGACATCTATTGTTAATCGTTCAAAAAGTCGCAGCAGAAGCAGGACTAGAAAATGGTTATCGCGTAGTCATGAACACTGGTGCTGATGGCGGTCAAACAGTTTATCACCTACATATACACATCTTAGGTGGACGGCATCTATCCTGGCCTCCTGGTTGATTTTCACCTCTCTATAAATCTACATATTCCCTTGTTCCCAGTCTCTGACTGGGAATGCTTCAAACTTCCTGTTAATCTGATTACATTATCAAATAGCATAACTGTTATCAGCTTTACTGATATTAATCATCTTTACAAAACTAAACTTAGCCTCTAATGTTGTATACAGGTAGGGAAAACCACCCACCAACATCATAAAAAAATAAAGCACTTATAAAATGACCACAACCTTACAACAGCGTTCAACCGCTAACGTATGGGATCGCTTCTGCGAGTGGATCACCAGCACCGAAAACCGTATCTACATCGGTTGGTTCGGCGTATTGATGATTCCTACCCTGTTAGCTGCTACCACCTGCTTCATCATCGCCTTCATCGCTGCGCCTCCCGTTGACATCGACGGTATCCGTGAGCCAGTTGCAGGTTCTTTAATCTACGGAAACAACATCATCTCCGGTGCGGTTGTTCCTTCTTCTAACGCTATTGGTTTGCACTTCTACCCAATCTGGGAAGCAGCTTCCTTAGATGAGTGGTTGTACAACGGCGGTCCTTACCAATTGGTAATTTTCCACTTCTTGATCGGTTGCGCTTGCTACTTAGGTCGTCAGTGGGAATTGTCTTACCGCTTAGGTATGCGTCCTTGGATCTGCGTAGCTTACTCTGCACCTTTGGCATCTGCTACAGCAGTATTCTTGATCTACCCAATTGGTCAAGGTTCATTCTCCGATGGTATGCCTTTGGGTATCTCCGGAACATTCAACTTCATGATCGTGTTCCAAGCTGAACACAACATCTTGATGCACCCCTTCCACATGTTGGGTGTAGCTGGTGTATTCGGTGGTTCCTTGTTCTCTGCAATGCACGGTTCTTTGGTAACTTCCTCTTTGGTTCGTGAAACAACCGAAACCGAATCTCAAAACTACGGTTACAAATTCGGTCAAGAAGAAGAAACCTACAACATTGTTGCAGCACACGGTTACTTCGGTCGCTTGATTTTCCAATACGCTTCCTTCAACAACAGCCGTTCACTTCACTTCTTCCTAGCTGCTTGGCCTGTAATCGGTATTTGGTTTACCGCTTTGGGTGTAAGCACAATGGCGTTCAACTTGAACGGTTTCAACTTCAACCAATCCATCATTGATTCTCAAGGTCGTGTCATCGGTACTTGGGCTGATGTAATCAACCGCGCTAACTTGGGTATGGAAGTAATGCACGAGCGTAACGCTCACAACTTCCCCTTAGACTTGGCTGCTGGTGAAGTTGCTCCTGTTGCTTTGACTGCTCCTGCAATCAACGGCTAATTCTGAAAGATTCAGATAGTTAAAAAATACCCTCCAGAAATGGGGGGTATTTTTGTTTTGTTTGCACTTAATTGATCTATTTTCTGGTATTGCTTTCAGTTTAATTCAGCAAGCCCTACTTAGATTTTCGATTCTTCAGTGAAGTAGTGAGGAGTAAATCTTTTCCTTTTGCGGAATCCCCAAACCTACGCCCCTACAGCTTCCTTGGCAGCGTATAACACTTCAGCAGAGATGTCTTTAAACCCACGCTCACGAGCAAACTTTTCGGTATTTCTCTTCACCTTCCCGCGCACAAAACCAGGAATCTTATTCAATTCTGCTTGTCCATCTTTTGTCCAATTCAAACCAGATTCAGCAGAAATTCCTTTGGTAATGACTTCTTTTGTATCGTGACCACCAAAGATTTCTAACAGGTGATCTTCCATTCCCAAAGTGAAGGAATTGTAGATTAAATCTGTGATTTGATTTGTCCCTTCATAACCCATAAATGGTTTGTAACCAATGGGGAAATTCTGAACGTGAATAGGTGCAGCAATTACACCACAAGGAATATCCAAACGTTTACCCACATGGCGTTCCATCTGTGTACCAAATATAGCAGAAGGTTCAACACGAGCGATCGCATCCCCAATAGCCCCATGATCATCTGTAATCAGCACCTCATCGCAATACTCACTCACCTGTTCTCTAAACCAGTCAGCATCATACTTGCAATAAGTACCAGCCCAAACCACATGAATCCCCATTTCCCGCGATAGAATCTTAGTCAGAGCCGCAGCATGGGTATTATCACCAAATACCACCGCTTTTTTACCAGTCAAATTCTGACAGTCAATAGAACGAGAAAACCACGCAGCTTGAGATACGTGCAGGGTTTGTTCATTAATGAACTCTTCATAATCAACCTCCCCACCTTGGGCGTTAATTACCTGCTGAATCTTGCGGATACATCTTGCAGTTTCCACAACACCCATAGGCGTAATATCTACATAAGGTGTCCCGAATTCTTCTTCTAAATATTTAGCTGTAGTTAAACCAAGTTCTCGGTAAGGAGTCAGGTTAAACCAAGCTTGAGGCATATTCTTCAACTCGTGAACAGAAGCACCTTCAGGAATTACAGAATTTACCTCAATTCCCAAATCATTCATTAACCGCTTCAATTCCGTGCAATCGTGGTTATTGTGGAAACCCAGAGTAGAAATACCAATGATGTTAACAGAGGGTTTAGCAGTTTTCGCCGTTGGTAAGTCCCCTTTTTTGCGGGCTTTCTCAATGTAATATTGGACAATCTGTTGTAGAGTCCGGTCTGCGGCTTGTAATTCGTTATAGCGGTAATGGTTCACATCCGCCAACATTACATCCCCTTTCGCTTCCAGTTGCGCCCTTTCTACAAAGTTATGCAAATCTTCTTGCAAAATGCTGGAAGTGCAGGTAGGAGTTAAAACTATTAAATCTGGGTGTTCTTCAGCATCCTTGCGGGTAATGTTGTCTACCACCTTTTCTTGAGAACCACGCGCCAAAACGTTGCGGTCAACGACGCTAGTTGTCACCGGAGTAAAGTTCCTCTCCCGCGATAGCATAGAACGCATGACGTTAAAATAATCATCCCCTAAAGGTGCGTGCATGATGGCGTGAACATTTTTAAAAGAACTAGCTACCCGCAAAGTACCAATGTGGGCTGGGCCTGCATACATCCAGTAAGCCAATTTCATCTGGTCTTCTCCCTTTGCAAATTAAATAACTATAAGTGCTTGATAATTAAATCGTTTCTGATTGTCTCAAAGATATGAGTGAATAAGGAATAGGACTATTTACTGTTTACATTGATTAATAAAGGCTGAAATCTAGTTTGAGCTTGAATTCTAGCTCTTAATTAACTAAAAATATCCGTAATTTAAACAAATAAATCTTAACTATTTGCAAAATATTTTTATCAATTTTTAGAACTATGTTAACCATAGAAATTTTAAATTCTAAGATAAAAATCTTAAATTTATTGGGTTTAAATCACATTAATTATGCTGTACTAAGTAAAAATAATGTTAGTATGAGTATAGTTACTTCAGTGCTATTTATGACTAAACCAAACTCTTCAGGGGTTATTAACCAAACGCCAAAAATATCTACTTGGCCAGTTTGGTTTCCTTATCCTAGTTCTTGGTTAAAAGCTATTATTCTGGCTTTATTTATAGGCATTATTTCATTTGTATTTACAAATACTGAAGAATGGGGATACAAAATTGCCTCTTTTACCAATAGTCTAAAACTGTTGCTTATATTTAGAATTTTGGCGATATTATCGCCCATTGTCGTAATTACTTTTACTCATCACATATTTCATATAATTATCAGCCAGTTTTTCCCCAAAATACAAGCCCCAGAGATAGGAAAACCCAAAGAATTCATACCAGGAATAGTAAGTATTTGGGAAGGTTTATATGGTTGGATGACTATTTGGTTATCAACACTAATATCAATTTTTTTGATAAGTATTGTATTTCCCATACCTAATTTAATTTTATATGATTTGTTTGAATTTTATTCAGAATTTGAAGAGATATTAATAGCGGTAATTGGATGTACTTGGATTATCACAAGTGCATTAATTTACCAAATTGATTTCTTATTTAAAAGACGACTATTATCTGTATCATCAGCAACTTATAAACCAAACACTAATTTACCATCATCGCCAGATGTAACGCATAGTGAAAAAGCTACTAATGCTAATTCTGTAGATGTAGAAATGAATAATTTGCGGGGGAGTATGGGTTTAACTGAAATGAAAAGCGCAAAAAAATCACCTACAACATCCCAATCATCTAATGTCACCTCAACAGATAACTTTCAACAAGCTGTGAACTTAGCTAAAAATGCAGCCCAACTCACTCGTATAGCGAAAACCAAAGCAGAGTGGCATCAAGTAGGTATAGAATGGCAAAAAACCATAGAAATACTGAAAACAGTACCAACATCTAGTTCTAATTATGCCGCAGCACAACAAAAGATTCTTGATTATCAAAAATATTTAAACTACGCTAAAAAAATAGTTAATAGTAAACACATAAACAACTAAAATCACCCTGATTTAATTTACATTAATTTTTCTCTAAGTAAAGGCGTTAAAATCATCAATCCTCTCACAACTTCTTCAGGAGTTGCTGTCCCATTGATTATACGAGGTGTAATTTCCATTACCTCCAACGCTAAATGTTCAGAAATACCCGATATTGTGAGTCTTTTTAACTCTAAAACATCTATTCCTTGTGCCATTTGTTTAATTTCCATCTGCATCATCACTTTTCTAAATCATTGATTATATTAAACAAAAAAAGTCCGCGCTTGCGGACTTTATTCATATCAATAATTTACCGACGACTACTTCTCATTTTTTTGATAAGAAGTGTAATAAACCTTATCACCCGTATCCGGTACAAAACGGCAAACCTTAGCAGAATGCAGTAAAGACTTCCAAATCGGTTCTTCAGACTTGTAGTAATAATCGCCCAAAATTGGTTTAATTGCCTCAGTTGCCTTCAACAAATTGTAGTGAGGCATATTCAAAAAGATGTGATGGGCAACATGAGTACCGATATCATGATGGATATGGTTAAAAATCCCATAATCTCTATCAATGGTAGAAATTGCACCCTTCAAGAAAGTCCAATTATCACCACGATACCAAGGTAACTCTTGTTCAGTGTGATGCAAATAAGTCACCAAATCCAGCCAAATTACAAATACAATGTAAGGAACAGCGTAGTTTTTTAACAACCACATCCAACCCCATTGATAGGTCAGGAAACCTAGCAAACCTACCATGCAAATCCACAGAGTAGTGCTAGTGATAATATCCCATTTTTCTGAAGGCTTAAAAAGCGGACTACTGGGTGAAAAATGTGAACCTTGTTTACCTGGAGTGCGTTGAAATAAATAAATAGGGTAAGCCAGTGGCAAAAAGATATAATAGCGAACTACTTTTTGCAACAACGGTAATTCTTGATATTTAGATTCACTTAGAGGATACCAGCTTTCATCATTCTCCAAACTGCCAGTATTTTTGTGGTGCGTTCTGTGGCTAATTCTCCAACCATGATAAGGTACGAGAATAGGAATATGGGAAAGATGACCTACCAAATCATTTAACCATTTATGCTTAGAAAAAGATTGGTGTCCACAGTCATGACCAACTACAAACAAAGCCCAAAACATTGTTCCTTGCATTACCCAGAAAATTGGCCAGAAATACCAAGAATCTAGATAATTTGCAACTGCATATAGCAAGGCAACTATGGCAACATCACGAAAAAAATAATACAGTGATTTAACTACACTGGGCTGAAAACATTCAGCCGGAATAGCAGCTTTTAAATCTTGAAGAGTAAAGGGAAGTTTTTCTTCACCCTGAGATGATTCAATGCCTGAATTTTGATTGAATTGAACTGTGTCTAATTGCACTGGATTTAATAATCTTGAATGGAAGTATTAGGAAAATATGGACAGGCATTTTGCCTGTCGTACAGGGTGTTATTTTTGAGCGTAATATTTGTCAAAAGTTGTATAACCAATGTCAGTTTGGTATAGTTGACATTCGTTGGTAATTTTTTTCATTAAGTCCCAAGAGAACTTACATTCATCATGAAGATAAGGACCCCAATTTTCCTTGATACTGGCATAAGCTAAACGCAAATTGTAGGAAGGAATAGCGGTAGAGATATGATGGGGAACGTGAACGTTGATATCGTGGCAGAGGATTTCTACCCAACGAGGATAATCACAATGAACTGTTCCAAATAACTGTGCCATAGCCTCGTTCCATTTGTCAGCAGTTTTAAAAGGAACATCTGGCAGAGTATGGTGAACAATGGTGAAGGTACTCATCCAGAAATGGTAAACCATCCAGGGGATAAACCAGAACTTAATAAAGCCCCAAACACCTGTGGTAATAATCAAAGTGGGGAAAACAATAGCTGCAAATATTAAGACTACAGCCACAGATAATTTAACACTAGCTTGGTCTTTTTTCTGGAATTTCCGGGCATCAAAATGCACAACAGCCCAATGTCCAATAGAACCTACCCACCACAGACGCTTCTGCATAAAGAATTGAAATGCAGATTGTCTGGTTTTATCCCAATTTTCAAAAGTTTCTGGTCTGATGGGATGCCATGCGTTATCCTCATCTAATTTATTTGTATGTTTATGGTGATGATTATGTTTAATTCTCCAGCTATGAAAAGGATAAATTAAAAACATCATGAAAAAATGACCAACGAAATCATTTACCCAACGACGATTGGCAAATGAACGATGGCCGCAATCATGACCTATGACAAAAAATCCTGTTAAAGCAGTTCCTGTAAAAATCCATGCTATGGGTAAAAGAAACCAGGGAGAAATTGCTAAAAAATAATAGCCTAATGCAGCCATAGCCAAGCTTAGAACTACAGTAGTCCATGCTTTACGGCTATTTTTCTGGAAGCATTCCTTGGGTAGACTTTTGATAATATGCTTTAGTTTGATTTGGTCTTTGTCAAGGTCTGTGGAGACCAGAATTTCCTGGCTTTTGATGATTGATGTAGTCATGAATACCTGAAAAACAACAAACTGATCTACAAAGTCATTGATAAAATGAGTTTGCAGCAAAGTTTTGTAACATTAATTTCTGAGATTATAGCAATCTAGTAGCAACTTAGGGTAGCAATTAAAAAATTAAAAATTAAAAATTAAAAATTAAAAATTTTCAATTGCTGTAGTTAGCTCAATACTGTACTTGTACGCAAAAAGTCAATAGTTTCGCGCCCAAAATTTGAACATAAAACTATTGACTTTGAAGCTGAATTATGCGTTATGCTTTTTTCTCTGCCAGCTTCACATTTTTAGCTAGACCTAAGAGTTGTAGTAACTGAATAGTCATCCAAGTTATATCAATTTCCCACCATTCCAAACCATGACGGGCTGAGTATTGATAAGCATGGTGGTTATTATGCCAGCCTTCACCAAATACTAGTAAAGCCACCCACCAACAGTTAGTAGATCTGTCACTAGATTCATAACTTTGATAGCCAAATTTGTGAGTAGCACTATTAACCAACCAAGTGCAGTGATAAACCCAGACAATGCGGGCAAAAATACCCCAAACGACGAAAGACCAACCGCCTAACAAAAACAGTACCAATCCCAGGGCAATTTGTAAGAAAATGAAATTTTTCTGTAAAAACTGATAAACTGGGTCATCAATAATGTCTTTTGTGAAGCGAGGAACTTCAGCGTGAGCGGGCGAGTGATAAATCATCCAACCGAGATGACTCCACCAGAAACCTTTATTTGAATCATGGGGGTCATTTTCTGTATCTGAGTGCAAATGATGGATACGGTGTGTACCTACCCACTCAATAGGACCGCCTTCACAGGATAAAGTCCCAAAAATAACTAGGAGATACTCCAACCATTTGGGAGTTTGAAAACTACGGTGGGTGACAAGACGGTGATATCCCAGGGTAATACCTAAACCACCAGTTACCCAGTAGAGGAATAATGCAACACCAACTGCTTTCCAGCTAAAGTTACTGGGAATTAAAGCAAATAAAGCGCCGATGTGCAGACCAAGGAAAAATAGGGTATTTACCCAGTTAATTTGAGGTTTAGTGGAAGTAGCAATTGTCATGCAGTAACCTTTATAGGAATTGTCCAGCCTAATCTGCGTGATTTAGGAATCCGCATATTTAGATTATTTTTTTAAATGAGGAAACAATGAACAGCATAGAGCAGCTGCAAGAAGCAGAACAGGCGCTATTAGAGATTTTTTCTGGAATTGACGCACAGGTCAAGCATAATCTTCAAAGAGTGCTAACAGCATTTCGTAATCATCGAGTAGGGGCGCACCACTTTGCGGGTGTAAGCGGCTATGGACATGATGACTTGGGGAGAGAAACCTTAGATCAAGTTTTTGCCGAAGTAATGGGATCAGAAGCTGCGTTGGTGCGAGTGCAGATTGTATCAGGAACTCATGCGATCGCCTGTGCGCTGTATGGAGTGCTTCGGCCTGGGGATGAAATGTTAGCAGTGGTTGGTTCTCCCTACGATACTTTGGAAGAGGTGATTGGCTTGCGTGGTCAAAACCAAGGATCTCTTATTGATTTTGGCATAAAATACCGCCAACTAGAACTAACTAAGGAAGGAAAAATAGATTGGCAAGCATTAAAGCAGGGAATTAAAGAAAATACCAAACTAGTATTAATTCAACGTTCCTGTGGATATTCATGGCGGCCAAGCCTTTCCATAGAAGAGATTGAAAAAATTATTCACATAGTTAAACAGCAAAACCCCAACACAATTTGTTTTGTAGACAACTGCTATGGAGAATTTATTGACACCAAAGAACCTACCCACTTCGGTGCAGACCTGATAGCCGGGTCATTGATTAAAAACCCAGGTGGTACATTAGTTACCGCAGGGGGATATATAGCCGGACGTGCTGATTTAGTAGAAGCAGCAGCTTGTAGACTTACAGCCCCCGGTATTGGTAGTGCTGGTGGTGCAACCTTCGACCAAAACCGTCTCTTATTCCAAGGATTATTTTTAGCACCGCAGATGGTTGGGGAAGCCATGAAAGGAACTTACCTAACAGGATACGTATTTGACAAACTCGGATATCCTGTTAACCCTGCACCCCTAGCACCGAGAGGGGATGTAATTCAAGCGATTAAACTCGGTTCAGCCAAAAAATTGATCGCCTTCTGTAAAGCCATTCAACAGCATTCACCCATCGGATCTTATCTCGACCCCATCCCCGACGATATGCCGGGGTACGAAAGCCAAGTAGTCATGGCTGGGGGGACATTTATTGAAGGTAGCACCTTGGAATTATCAGCAGATGGTCCATTACGTGAGCCTTATATTGTCTATTGCCAAGGTGGTACGCATTGGACTCATGTATCTATCGCGTTACAGGCAGCTATTGAGGCTGTAGGAGAAGCATGAATGCTGATATATGGATCTTTTCTGGGAATAGCGTAACGTCGTTGTCATTACATGATGCTAAAATAACTTCATCAGTAATAACACCCCAAAAAATAAACCATGACCAATAAAACCACAAAAACTCCACGTAACACCCTAAATTTACGTATTAAACCAGAAGAACGTGATTTGATAGATATGGCAGCCAAAGTGTTAGGTAAAAATAGAACTGATTTTATTTTGGCTGCTGCGCGGAATGCTGCGGAAGAAACTTTGCTGGAAAGGACTATTTTTACAGTAACTCCAGAAGCTTATGCAGAATTTATCGCCTTATTAGATGCACCACCGCAACCCAATGAACGTTTACGCAAAACCATGCAGACAACCCCACCTTGGGAACAGTAATGAATTTAACAGCACCTCAACCTCTATCTAGCCATCATTGCTGTGATGATTTTTGTTGTGGAATTGCTTCTCTTAATGATTGGTTAAAACGTCGAGCTTATAATAATCAAATTAGTGGAGCAACTAGAACTTTTGTTATTTGCGATGATTATAGAGTGGTTGGATATTATGCTCTTGCTTCTGGAGCAATTAGTGTACAATTAGCTTTAGGTAAATTTCGGCGAAATATGCCTGACCCCATTCCGGTGGTAATTTTAGCGCGGTTAGCAATAGATAGTTCTTATCAAGGCCAAGGTTTAGGACGTGCTTTATTTCGTGATGCAGGACTAAGGATTATTCAAGCTGCTGATACAATTGGTATTAGAGGAATTATTGTTCATGCTATTTCTGAGGAAGCCAAGAATTTTTATTTGGCTTTAGGTTTTAATTTATCTCCAGTTGAACCAATGACATTGATGATTACTCTCAATGAGTTACGTGATTCTATTACTTAGGAACTCACGTGGTTTACTAGTGACATATTCCATCACGTCGTTTTGTACTGTGAATCCGTTAGAGTTGCATTGAATTAGCGATCGCCATTTTAGCCTATCTATGCTACCGAACAGCTTCTGAGAAGTGACAGGAGGCATGATAGCGTTAAGTAATTCTGGCATTAATATGGGTTTGCGGTGAATCGCTAAGGAATAGATGACGGTTTGATCTAAATCTGATAAGCGTTGAAATTGTTGATCTAACAAATTGTAAATATCGCCAAATACGGTTATACCTTGGTCTAAAAAAAGATTAATCTTGCCGGAATATAGAAAATGAATCTTGGTGGCTACAATTTTGAGTATGAGGGGATTTCCGGCATAGTGATGATGTAAGGTTTGCCATTCTGCTTGAGTCTCGTTAATTCCTTCTGACTGTAAAATATTGATTCCGTCTTCAGGAAGCAGCCCTTTCAGGATCAGCGATTTAATCGAATTGGCTTTTTTCTCCAGTAAAATAAATGCGATCGGTGGTTCTCGACTAATGATAATTAAACAACTTTTGTGGGTAGACTCGCCAATTCTGCGAATCAGTTGTCCATAGCCTTCAAATCCTTCTCGATAATATCCCCCTTGTTCTCCAGATTGCAGAATAGATTCTAGATTATCCAGAACCAGCAAACAACGAGTTTGATGGAGATATTGGATTAACTTTGAGATTAATTGATCTGGAGATTTGGGTAAATCAACGGCTTGCTGGTGTGAGAGGATGTGAATCAGATCAGTTAAGGTTTCTTCTACTGTTGGCGCATGACGAAGCGATCGCCAAATGACATACTTAAATTCTGATGATGACGAGTCTGTACTGTTGGTAAAACCTGCCATTAACTTGGCTATGAGGCTGGTTTTACCCATACCACCCATACCTAATACCATAATTAATTGACAGCGATTGACCTGAATCCACTGCTTCAACGTTGCCAGTTCTGCGGTGCGTCCATAGAAAACGGGGACATGGGGGGCTAAACTATAATCCCCATAGGGCTGAATTTGAGGCTGTAGAGGTTGGATAGGGAATTGTGTTGACTGTGCTTCTGGTGTGACTAATGGGAGGGGAGGAGGTGATTCATAATCATCAGACTCTAGCACCAGATTAAATGCCTTGAAGCATTGAACTAGAGACTTTTTATCAACCCTGACGTTGCATTGAAAAATTTTACATAAGGTATGAGAGTCTAAGCCAGTCTGTTCATGGAGATTGTCTAGGTTAAATCGCTTGCCGTTATTTTCAGCATATTCCTGTGTTTTTATGGCGTTATTAAGTTTATCTAAACCTTGAACAGTGAGGATTGACCCACGTTTACGTTTTTTTGGTAAATCCATAACTTAGAAATATATAGATTTTTTTAAGCAAAGCCAAATAGGGCAAGAGAATTAGCTCTAAACGCCGGAAAAATCACTGATTTCCGGGAAAACGGTATTAATCTGACAAGAGTATAAAGATACAGCTAAGAGATTGAACAGAGTATAGCGGTTGCTTGATGTGTTTATCAATACAGCATTGTGCAAAAAAGGGAAGTTTTAACAATTTGCAATAATTCCGTGGTTGAATTTGCTTACAGTCTCAACGCTTGAAAGGTTCGTGGTAGCGGGGTGAGAGCGATCGTTTGTCAGGATTTTTACAGCAGTTTGCTTAAGTTGGCAAACTTCCATTGCTAAATGGCGTGTTAGGTAAGATACTGTTGCGGTTGGTCTAATAGAAAACAAAATGAGATGTCAATGAGTGTAGCTATTAGAAATTGGTAAGGAAGTACCCATCCATGAAAGAGCCAGAAAAAACACCCTTAGAAGCTGTTTTAAATATTGTAAATAAGGGAATTGAAAAGATAAGTAATGAGATTTTAATCTTCTTGTTGTGCTACCCAATAGTGCTAATCGTGCTGTGGGTGTATGCAAAAGATTTATTTTTAAAATCTGGTGTTCTTTTCTTCTATATTATTCCTTTTCTGGCTGTTGGTTACTATTTATTGAGTGATAAACAAAAGGGAATACAAACAGACAAGAAATATAAAAACCAACAAAAACACACAGAGGAACTAAAAAAAATGGACGCAGAAAAAGACGTGGCACTTGCCAAAGCAGAAGCTGAAATTAGAAAATTAAAACAGTCTGTGAAGAACATATCAGATTCCTTTGTCAAAGGTGTTGTAGCGGATAGAATGACCGTAGAAGAACTTGCGGCTATAAACGTGGATCAACTTGTAGAGGGAATCACACAAAAGGCTAAAGTCATAGGTTTTGAAATTGGTAAAAGTGAATTATCAAAGGCTATAGAAGAGCTAAACCCAGCAACTATTAGTAATTTGAAGATTTTGATAGAATATCTTCCCACGTTGGATGATCAAGAGAAGAAGATACTGGGTCGTGTGATGAAAAATATAAACGATATACCTAAAGAAAAATTAATTGATTTAGGGAATTTTGTGGATAACTTAACTCGTCTTACCTAAGAGAACTCCATAGAATGATTGATCCTGTTTTAATATCATTCCCCTAAAACTTGTACCAGCAAAAGTAGGGGTAATTCATGAATTACCCCTACGCTATTGGATTATGTTTTTTATGGAGTTCTCTAAAGAAAAATTTTCGTTAAAAACCAACTTAAGACTTTATTTATTATGAATAACTCATTTAATAATACAATTACAACTCACCAAGAAACTATTACATCTCTCTTCAATCCTGTTGATTTTGTGAAAAGAGAATGGCTTTTAGAAAAGATTGAGCGGCATTTTAAAGAAAATCCTGGCAAGCAGCATTTGATTATAGTTGGTGAACCAGGAAGCGGTAAAACTGCTTATCTAGCTCATCTAGCTAATCATTGGAATTGTCCTCGTCACTTTATTCGATTTGATGCTGTCAGTAGTGTAACTGGCATTGATCCTCGGTCATTTCTACTTTCTATTGGTTCACAACTTTACGAAAAATATGGTGAGCAGATTTTTGATGAGGCAGGTTCTTTAGATGTTTCTTTAACAGGTGATTCTATTACCCAAGGAAGTGACGTTAACACGGTTATTATTAAGAACTTATTCCGTTTACCCTGGCAAAAACCTTTAAAAGCTAATGTAAAAATTGAATTAAGAGATGTATCAAATACTAAAGTAACTGGTGTACAGATTCAAAACGTAGTAAATACAGCGTTAGCTCTTGATGAAGAAACATTGCTGCATCTGGCTGTACTCGATCCTATTAAAAAAATTCAAAATCTGCCCCTAAAAGAAGAAGATAAAGAAGTAACTATTTTGATTAATGCTCTGGATGAGTTATCGGAAGGTTCAGGTAAGAGCATTTTAGATGTTATTCCTCGCTATAACGATGATTTTCCAAATAATTTACGTCTAGTAATGACTACTAGACCGATGCCAAAATTAAAAAAAATATTTTATAACCCCCAAGATTTTATTGACTTTGAAAACCATAAAGAAGAAGTTTCTGCTGATATAAAAGAATATATCCAGAAGCACATAAGCGAAGATATTCTGGTTGAATTAGTTAATGTAATAAACGATAAAAAAGATAAAATTATCGCTAAAATTCAAGAGAAAAGTGATAACAATTTTCTGTATCTTTATCACTTTTTTGAGCAGGTAATACAAGATGGTAAGTTAAATATAGATAATATTCCTCAAGGACTTGATGGAATATATGGAGCTTTCGTACTGGAAAAAATTTGCAAAGATATACCTAATATAATTAAATTCGGTGTAAAGTTTACAGATGGAACACCAATTATTCCACGAGGATTAATTACGGCATGGGAGCAAGACAAAGATAACATTGTTGATGTTAAGAGATCTGAATGTGGAACAAAAGTAACTGTAATAGTAAAAAATCCTGACACTATAGATAAATACCTTTCTGATAAAGCTAAAAAATTCAGTGCTGAGATTGAAGAGATAATTTTTATTAATAAAAGAAGGGATGCCTACGATTGGGTAAAAAATTATTTGCCAATTGTGGGCATCCTTGCAGTTGCTAAAGAAGCCCTAACTCACAAGCAAATAGCTAATTTTTCCACTATAGATGAAGGCTATGTTTCTTCTATAATTATTACCATTAAGCAATTTTTAAAAGAAATTGAAGGTGATACAGCATTTAGTTATCGCTTTTATCATAATTCGTTAAAAGAATACTTATTAGACAATAAACGTAATAGGGATTATCCATTAACCGAAAAAGACTACCATAATAAAATTGCATCCTTTTACGAGAAAGAATCTAATTCCTGGAAAAACATAGATTTAATAGACCAGTATGGATTATTGCATTTACCTCAACATTTAGCTGCTGCTGGACGAGAAGAGGAACTTTACACGCTGCTGACTGCTTCCCCAGACTGGATGAACCGGAAACGTGATATTTATAAGAGCGATCGCCCTTACGTTAATGATCTGGAATTAGCGATCGCTAAATTTAATGATCCTGTACCTCCAGACCAATTATTAAACCTCATCAAGCTTTATACAGCACGTTTGGTAGTACAACAACGAGCAAACGCCTATGAAAATACTGATTTAAGCACATTAATCTGGTTAGGACGAGAACCAAATGAAGTTCTCAGTTATGCTCGTTTAAGGACTAATCCTGATGAAAAATTGAAGGATTTATTAATTATATATAATGCGTTACAAGACACAAAGCAATCTAATTCTAATGTTTTATATGAAGCTTCTAGTGTTTTAAAAGAAGCTACAGAAGTCGCACGCAATGAGATTGAAAATAATTCATGGTCAATACAATCTCTACGTAATTTGGTAATCGCTTTAATTGAGGATCAACAATTAACCGAAGCTGAAGAAATATTAGAAAAAATCAGAAATGATAGCTTTAAAAAAGTAGAGGTATTAGGAGAGTTAGCAACAGCTTTAAAGAAAAGCGGAAATAGTGAAAAAGCCAATAATCTATTTAAACAAGCAGAAGATATTACAGACAAAATAAAAGATTCTGACTTTAATAAATTTAAGGTTTTATTATATTTAGCAACAGCTTTAGTGAACACTGGAGACATGGGAAAAGCCAGTGATATGTTGAGCTTGGCTAAAGACGTTCTAAAAAAAGTGGATTGGGGGGAGAAAGATTTCAGGGAAGCACCAACTTTAAAGAAGGTAGAAGGATTACTAGATTTAGCGAAAGCATTTGACCATGCTGGAGAGACAAAAAATGCACGTTTAATATTCAATGAAGTTCATAATTTAGCAAATGCAAATACAGTTCAAGATTGGGAAAAGTCAGAAATTTTGATAAATCTTGCAATTTCGCAAACACAGTCTGGAGAGGAGTTTGCTAATGAAGGTAAAACTATATTTAATACACTAGAAGAAATTGCCGACAAAATCACAGATAACGAATTGAAGGCAGAATCGTTAGCATCTTTGGCAAATGCCTTAGCAAAGGGTGGGAATGAAAAGGATGCGGAAGAACTTTTTGAAAAAGCAATAAACATTCTTAACTTCATTGCAATGGCTTCGACGCGAGTAGAAATATTAAGGGAATTCGCTGAAAGTTTGGTAAAGGGAGGATTAACTGAGAAAGCATTTCGATATTTTTTGCAAGCACAGGAAGCTACAAAAGATATTACTCATGAATTTGTAAGATCAAAACAATTACGAAAATTGGCAATAGCCTTAGTACAGAGTAAGTATACTGATCAAGCCCGTAAAGCCTTTAGTGAAGCTGAGGAACTTGCACCCAAAATAGAGAAAGGTCAGCAAACTGAACCAGTTTTAACTAAATGGGCTGTAATCTTAGTAGAAGCTGGTTTTAAGCTAGAGGCGATAGCTATTTGCCCTAATCTTGAGAATGATAACTTCTATATTGAAGCGAAAAAGAAGATGGATAAAATCAGAGAAGATGCCAAAAGTTACACTGAAAATGAAGCTCGAACCAAAAAACAGGCTGAGTGTTCACAAGCTATAAATCAGGCTGAAAATTCAGCTAAAATGCGAGACATTGACAAGATTGCTATAAAATCCGAATACTTGATTGGTCAAAAATTAGGGGATGACAACTTTAAAAACGATTTCATATTGAAAGACTTGGCAGAAGTTGTTGCTTGGCTTGGTGACTTTAAGGAAGCATTATTTACTATTCGTGGAGTCAAACATGGATTAATTCAATTTTTATATGAGTTAGGAAACTGGATTTGGGCTTCTGATACAATTGACCAAAAGTTATCCCTAGAGATACTGCAAGACACTACACGCATTTTTGGTTGGACATATCCGTATTGGGGAAAAATTTCCAACCAGTTATTTTCCGAAAGTAAATGAAACAGATTTTCCTATTTGGAAAAAACTCGTAACAGATTTCAATAACCAATCAAACGATTCTAATTTATCAAAAGGAGTAAAAACAAATGAAAACTTGCAATGAAAATCATCTAAAAATAGCCAACCAAGACTCTAATATTAATCAGGGTGAAGATAAAATAAATTCATTAAAAATATTTACTAAGTCAAAAGGACTGCCAAAATCTTGTTCTCGGTTTCTATCTTCAATTGTTACACTTTCTATTTTGGGTATAGCTAATAGTTGTTATGCAGGTTTTCCAGCCCATGTAGCTGAAGATAGAAAAGTTCAGCTTGGTAATATGAATGGTTCAGAACCTAAAGACTTTTATAAACAAGGTAGAAAACTTGAGATAGAAGATTGCCAGAAAGATTCTTGCACAGTAGAGGCTGTGTACGAAGAAGCCCCTAATGAAGACCAAGTAAGATGGACTAAACGTCAATTGGGGAATAATCGGGTTGTTGAAAAATCATTCCTTTGTGATAATGGAGATAGTCGTATTCTTAACCTTTGTCTTTTCTCAATAGACAATAATGGGGATGTAACACAACTGCCGAACAGTCAAAAAAAGAAGTTGAGCGTTTGTAATAAACTAGTAGATAGTTTATCTAATTCTTTCAATAGAACTATGAATCAAGTACCTAGTACTTTTCAAAAGCCAGATACAGAAACTTTGACGGAAGTGCAACAACAACTCAATGGTTTTGTTCCCACTCTTTATCCTGATGATTGCAAAACACCCTAAATTTCAATCTGAAATCGTATTTACGAATCAGAATTAAAGCATTTTGCATATAAATCGAACACATTGTAGAGGCGTTTTATCAAACGTTTTTACAGGGTTTCATTAGACAGAGCCAATATTCTAGATGTTGAAGGAATTGAAGGACAACCATCATTATCCAAAGAATTTTATTTAGGATGGTCAGAAGCCTTTTTAAATGCCAGTAGTAAAGTGAAATTGCTTCCTTGTGTTTACCTGAGTGCCAAACAAGATCCAACTTCAAAACAAAATCTCAGTGCTGCCATGAAAGCCGGCGCACAATGTCATGGTTTATGGGTTGCCAATTACGGTAATCAACAAACAAATCTTCGCCCTTGGAATCGAGATCAAATAGAACCTGCAAACCCAGTTCCTTGTAAGGTTTTAATTCATCAATATGCTGGAGATATTGCCAATGGATTATTTGATTTTAACCAAATTAATCCATTTTTAGAGAATCCAGAATTAGTGATCAAGCGACTCATTTTACCACCTGCATAATTATCGCATTTCCCATAATCTGGGAAACAGCAAACCGTCAATATTCTACTGCGGATCATTCAAATTAATAACATTGAAGGATTCAGAATCATTGATAAGATAAAAGAAAAAATCTGCATCCAGAGTCAATATTCTATTTATTCCTAAACGTTCAGCAGCAATTACAAGAGTGCCATCTGCAAGATCCATTGGACGATCTTGATACTTCTTAATTAGTTCAAATAGACGCTCATAATCTGTTGGTTGAATTTCATAAAAAGTTAACATATCATTAGTAACTAGCTTTCCTAACTGATTTTGCATTGCCCATCCTCCACGATGTAAAGCGAGATACATCGCTTCTGTAAAACATGGCCATGTTGTTGTCAAGGGAATTGAGACTTTCGTTACTGCTTCTCTAATAGATGCGTGTTGAGATTGTTTTTTATCAACAAGGGCAAAAAGAGGACCAGCATCACAGAGAATCATACATCTAACCCTTGATTTCTATACTTTTCCAGTAGTGCTGATCCATAATTATCTAGTTGAGAATCAGAAGATAAAATTTTCAAATTATCAACTTCTTCAAACCAAGTATTCCACTTATTATGCAAATCTTTTAGATTGGTTTGTTCCCCATAAACAGCAGCAATCACTTCTTCTGAAGTTTCATCAAAATTATCAGCAACCTTCACCTTTCCTTGCCACAAATCCCCAATTTTTGGATCTAAAACGCCTTCTTTACTCATCTGATCTAAACCTAAACCTGCTTCTTTCACTATAGATTTTTCTGGAGAAATAGGTAAAACTTTTGCCAAAGGAACACCATGACGAGTTAGGGTAATTTCCATATTATTTTGGATATCTGATAATAATTCAACTAAATTATCAGACAAGTAAGTAATATCGAAAGTTTTTTCTGACATTGTTATTTATCTCCTACTCACTACAAATAGTATATACTGAAAAGTTCTCTAATTTGACTTCTAGCAATACGGGATTAAAATCAAATTTAATAAAATCTTTCATGGATTATACTTAAAGTTAGCTATTTGCAGCCGCAAAAATTTCTAACCTATCGTGAGTCATCAAATCTAAAACTTTAATTTCATCGGGATTATCCATATTTAAAATTGCTCTCAAGTTGGGATTGATGAGCAATAAATAGAGTGGTTCATCTATCTTCAGCTTTTTAATGATGTTAGCTGATATTGCTGTTTATATCCCAGAATTAGCTAACTTTATCAAAGTTTGAGATACAGTTTGTTTTTCTTGAGGAGAAAGTGCATCCAAAGCAGATTGAACGCGCTTATGGAGGGTGATCTGAACTGGGCGATCGCTCCCCCCAATTAGGTAAACTGGAATAAAAGAGCGATTTCTACAAAGCGATTCGCGATCGCTTATCCTAGAAAATAAATGTATGCCAGATATTCGGATTGAGGTAACAGAATATGGACATCGCTGTAACTTTAAAGGAAATCAAATCCCTCAGTATTGCAGATAGAATTCATCTTGTGCAAGAGATTTGGGAAAGTATAGCAGCAGAACAAGCTTGTCCAGATTTGACAGTAGCGCAAAAACGAGAGCTTGATCGGCGGATTACTGATTATGAAGCAAATCCAGACGATGTAATGACATGGGAGGAAATTAAAGCTTCAATTAGAGGACAGCAATGAATTATGTCCTAGTATTTCGTCCAGAAGTTCGTGAAGAACTAGATGAAGCTTATAATTGGTATCAAAGTCAACAAACAGGACTTGGTGACGAGTTTTTAGACTGTGTGGATGATCTCCTAAATCGGATCTGCCAGATGCCAGAGTCTTATGCAGTTGTATATCTTGATGTTCATCGGGCGGTAGTGCGACGTTTTCCCTATGCTATATACTATCGAATTGTCTCAAGTCGTGTAATTGTAACAGCAATTTTTCATAGTCGAAGAGATCCCAAATCATGGCAGATGCGAACCTAAAAAATAGATATAAATTACGCTATTTAGGTTTATTTAAATCATAGAGCGATATCTGAGTTCTGGTAAACCCGTGATTAACCCTCCCTGTTTAAGCTTTTATTTTGTAGGTGAAGTTTTAAAGATAACTCCACAGGCGATCGCTCCCCCCAATTAGGTAAACTGGAATGAAAGTGCGATCGCTTACCTTATGTTTTATTAAGTGCGATCGCTCCCCCCAATTAGGTAAACTGGAATGAAAGTGCGATCGCTTACCATACATCTTATTCCGGTAACTTATACTGTCCTACTATCCGCTTCGCAAACTCTGGTACGTGCGCTTCCAGCTTCTTAGGATGATTCCGCTTCACGTATAAATAATTTCTCGCAAAATGCGAATCTATGGAAAATCGCGCATATTCCAAACCTTTTGGTCCAATTTTATCAATCACCACTCCCATTAATTTCGCTGCCCACATCGGTAAGGTCACGGCTTGGTCATAAGCTGGTATACTTTGCTGTACTGCGGATTTTCTGTCTCCTTTAGACATAACTGGCTGGGTTTCTATTTGGTCTTTCACCAGTTCCAGCATTTCTTTTCCGGTATCATTTCTCACAACTATCCATTGCCATTTGAAGGGTGCGCCCATATACCCGACTACTATATCCGCTAGGGAGTTGACGTAATCAAAGCAACTCATACAAGATGGGGCAAAGATATCTTTAAGAACGTTGGTTTTTAAGCCAAAGAAGGGTACTGTTTCTTCTGAACCGTCTTCGTGTTTGAAGTGTACCCGGAAGTCTTGCATAAATTCATAACTAACCACTGTTTCAGGGGAACGGCTGGTAGTTTCTAAGAATTTTTGCAGTCCGGCGCGGGTAACATTATCAACACATGGTGTTCCGAGTACATAAAGTTTTTCCAGACCGAGTTTTTTCTCTACAGCGCGTAATGCTTGGATTTGACAACCTACACCTATGACTAATAACCGCTTCATTCCCGATTGTTCTATCTGTTCTAATACGGATAGGTTGGGGGAAAGAGTCGGTTTATTTACCTTTGCCGCTAGTATTTCTTCGGGGGTTCGCGCTATGATAGGCATAGGTTGAAAGCGGTCTTCTTTGGTGTTCTGCACACAGACGACTCCTTCAACTAAGCCACGGTTGAGCATTTCTATAGCTATGCTGCTAACTATTCCTGTCCATTGTGCGCCTTCTATGGGTTCTAGCTTGCGTGCGGACATCATTTCTTGATGAACACCGAAATATAGCTCATTTTCGTCTTCTAGGTTGCGGGGGCGGTTATGAGTAGTGGTTTCTAGTTCGTCTATTCTTTGGGTGATGAAAGCGCACGCTTCTTTAACATAGTGGATATAGTATGTGTCGCATAGTCCACATTCGCTACAAAGTTCTTTGGCGGGACGCACGCTTCCAGGTTTGAGGGCTTTGGCTTTTTTGTGTTTGCTGGAATCTATGGTGGTCATTTATTTTGTTTATTTTTACTAAATATGGCTTTTATTACCTTACCGTTAGGGGTTGTGATGTGGGCGTTTTAAGTTGGATAAGAGAAAGACGGACGCTTTATTGCGGAAGTAATTGATATTCCCGGTGGTTGGCTTATGGAGATACAAGACAGGAAGCGGTGGCTAAGGTTCAACTTTCCTAATTCAGCTAAATGAAATTCTTAAAACAAAGTTAAAAATCATGAAATTAGCTTATCTACAAGAATTCTGCTTCATAATAGCGATCGCATTCACACTCAATCCCATTCAAGCTAATGCTAATCCCATACCCGAAGCAGAAAATAATGAACTAGTGCAAAATAATTCTGTATCAGAACTACGTGATGTAGAGCCTAAAGACTGGGCTTATGAAGCATTAAAGAATTTATCAGAAAAGTATAACTGCATAGAAGGCAATGCCAACGGATTTTATTTAGGTAATAGAACTATTACTCGTTATGAATTTGCAACAGGTTTAAATACTTGTTTAGAAAAAATTACTCCATTAATTAATTCTGGAGGAGAAATTCAAGCAGATGATTTAGATAAAATCAAACAATTACAAACTCAATTTTCTTCAGAATTAACCGCATTAAGCACAAGATTAGATAGTCTTGAACAGCGTATCCTTCCCTTAGAAGAACAACAATTTTCTACAACCACAAAACTAAACGGTTCAGCTTGGATAAACTTAACTGGAGTATCGACAGGGGATAATATCAAATTTGAAGCCTTACCAAATACCCCTTTGGATGCTCGTTTCGCAGGTGGTAGAGATAGCACCACAGGAGAACCATTAATTAATACTATTCGTGATAGTCAAACTACTTTAAGTAGTTTAGTCTGGTTAACGTTAAATACCTCTTTTACCGGCAAAGATTTATTAACCGTACAATTAGCAGCCGGAAATGGAGCATCACCTATTAATCAATTTGTTTCCGCTGGTTTTCTGAATACATATGGTAATCCTTATACAGATCAAACATCTGGTTTGGTAACTGGTAAACCGGATGTTGTAATTCAAGATTTATCCTACTCATTTCCTCTCACAGATGCAGTTAAATTAACACTAGGACCGAGAGTAAACTGGTTTAATTATTTTGATTTTAACAACTTCACATCTTACTTAAATGGAGCAAGTAGTTATGCTTCTGTTGCCAGCACTCAAAGTAGCGCAACTTTTTGGGGATCTGGTGCAGTTTTAGAATGGAAAATTAGCCCGCAATTAATGTGGAAAGCATCTTATTTAGGAGAAAATATTCCCTATTTCTCCAGTGAATTTGGTTATAATACCTCTAGTAATCCTGATTTTGGACTATTTGGTGGTACAAATTCTACAACTAGCGAATTAACCTATAGTCCCACAGATAAACTGAATTTACGTTTCCGCTACAACTATACCCGTCTTCAGGCTTATGGAGGACAAGTAGGAGGTGGAAATGCCGCACCACTCCCCTATGGTTATCTTGATGCTGGCCCTGGTTTTTCTGTTTATGACCCTGCTACAGGTACAATTTCATCAGGTGGCTTAGATCACGCATACAGCCATACTTTTGCCTTTAATTTCGATTGGTTATTAAATCCAAAATTAGGTATTTTTGGACGTTACAGTTACGGTAATATTAATTTAGAACCCATTAATGAAGCAGTTAATGTGCAGTCTTGGCAAGTAGGAATGGCTTTTCCAGACTTAGGAAAAAAAGGTGCATTAGGAGTATTAACTTTAGTTGTACCCATGGATATTCAAACAGGTCGTCAATATTTCGTAGCCGGAGGTGGTGATGGTGGTAAAATCTACGAATTAGAAGCTTCTTATTATTATCCTGTCAATGATAATATCTCTCTGATTCCAGCATTCTACGCCATTTTTAATCCCAATAATTTTAATAGTAATCCCAATATTTATGTAGGTAATGTGCGGTTGCAATTTAGTTTTTGATTTTGGCTGTAATCTATTAAAAAAATCAATATTTTCAACGCGGTATTTGCACTTGAGATCCCTTTAATTCCTATTACCCTTCATTCCCAAAATACCCAAAGGACATTTATCAGGTTTTCTAAACTCCCATGCAATACTACCATCAACCTCTAATTGTGGTACAGATAAATCCTCAATTACAGGAGATAACCTGATAATAAAATTAATATAATTTTCTTCTATAGCAGCTTGATAATATTCTCCTTTTTTCTGCTCGTCTTCTGTAATTTCATAACCTATCCAAGCTGATATTTCTTCTGGTTGACGAGTTCTGAAAAAATAATCTTTGAGTGATTCTGGTTCAATCCCTGGTTGCGGTTTAAACAATTTAGGATTAGTAATTTGTCCCCAACCTGTAGATAAATCTCCCGGTGCATAACTATAAACTTCTACTTGATATATTGTTGGTGGAACTTCTACATAACATTGCAAAGCATCACCATCTTTTATTTCATTTGCTGATAGTAAATTGTTAAATTCTTCTTCGTCTTCATCTAGTATTCCTGAAACTACCATTGCACCACAGGAAAGGTTTAATTTCCATCTTACTCTTGCTACCCATTCTTCTTGTTCCTTTGGGTTTAATTCCCCCATAACTACCCGCACTCGATAACCATCATCTTGATAAAGATTCATGGCTAAAAATGCTTGATTTTCCAAAATGAATGGTTTTATTTTTTCAAAGTCATTTCCCCAAATTAAATTACAAAATTCCTGGTAAGTAAGTCCGCATAAATCTTTTGCACCCACCCAAATTAAACATCCAGCTTCCCAAAAGCTAAATTCGATTCTATCAGTGTTTTTCATTTGCTGGTTATAGATAAATATTAATTGTTGCGATTATACAATAAAAATATTTTCAACAAAAACTATATACAAATCAGTCTTAAGAACGCTACATCAAGATGAAGTGAGGTATAAAGTGATGGAATTGATCTTTTACACAATATTCCTAGTTTTTACATATAAGCTAAGTCTTTGAATAAACTGGAAGTCATGAAAAAATAGAAACAAAGATACAGGTTGTTATTACCTAAAATAGACATAATTATCATAAAACTTCATATATTTTTGTATCTAACTTACTAAAGAAAATATGTGGAAAATGAGAGAAGCATAAATATAAACTATATAAACATTCATAAGGGAGTGAACGGTTATGACCTGGGACTATCTCAAAAACTGACTTCTCTTACGTCAGTTGCTTGTTCTTGTGAATAAGGACGAAAAACCATGACTAAGCCACACCTATCTCCAGATGATTTACCTTCCTATAAAACTACTCAAATCAGTGAAATATTGCTCAGTCAACTGGAAGAAGTAACTAAAAAACGCTTTTTCCTAGCTTGCGATAGCATGATACGCATTTATTTATCTAATTGTCACTGGTATTTTAAGGTTAATGGCGGTATTTTGATGTTAATTATGATTTGTCATGATATAGAAAGTTATCAAAATATCATGACGACTGTTCCCTACTTATCCGAAACGTTAAAACGGTTTGCTAACAAAGCTAAAATTAGTATTAGTTCACCAGTTAATAACGGTATCCCTTGGGTAATTAGCATAGATAAAGCTTGGAATGGAGATGATTTACCTAATACGTAAATAATTACAGTAGAATTCAGGAGTCAGGAGTCAGGAGTCAGGAGTAAAACTGGCTTTGTGTATAGGTTTGAATTTAGATTTTGTACCTCCTAACTACGCAACCTGCTGTATCAATAAATAATTAGCTGATTTAGCGGTATTGGATAACTGTGATTATTAAGAGTCCATTTCCGCTAATTCTAACCAGCGTTCTGTGGCTACATCAATCGCTTGCTTTAGTGCTTCTACCTGTTCATACAGTTTTTGTACTTGGCTATAATTCCCAGGAGTAGCAGTTACTAATGCTTTTTCAACAGAGGCTTTTTCATCTTCTAATTCAGCAATTTTACCTTCTAGCTGCTCAAATTCTCGTTTTTCCCAATTAGATAATCTCCGTCTTTTTTTAATTTCTGTTTCTGGAGATGTAACTTTTTCTTCAGTTGCAATTTTGGTCTTTTCTTTTGTATTCAGTGTTTCTTGTTGTGCTTCTTCAGCTTTTTTGTAATCTAAATAAACTGAATAATTTCCAGGATATTGTTTAAAATTCCCACCTTCTTCTAAAGCAAAAATTGTATCTATGGTGCGATCTAAAAAGTAGCGATCATGGGATACTACAATTACACATCCAGTGAAATCTTCTAAATATTCTTCTAATACCGCTAATGTTTGTACATCTAAATCATTGGTTGGTTCATCTAATATTAAGACATTAGGCGCACTGATGAGTAGACGTAATAGAAATAAACGCCGTTTTTCTCCCCCTGAAAGTTTATGAATTGGTGCATATTGCTGACTTCCTGGAAATAAAAATCTCTCTAACATTTGGGAAGCAGTAATTTTTGTTCCATCAGCTATTTGTAAAAATTCACCTTCTTCTTTAATGTAGTCAATTACTCGTTGATTTTCATTTAATGCGGTGAGTAAGTCTTCAGAATGTTGATCAAAATAACCAATGTGAATGGTACTACCAATTTCGACATTTCCAGAATCAGGCTGAATTTGTCTGGTGATAATATTCATTAAGGTAGATTTACCTGCACCATTAGCACCAATAATTCCAATGCGGTCTTCTGGACTAAATTCGTAGGTAAAGTTATTAATTAATGTTCTACCATCGTAGGCTTTACTAATGTTATTTAATTCAATAACTTTTTTACCAATGCGACGGCTAACTGTGGAAATATCTACTTTACCCTGTGCTTGTTTAAATTCAGTGTCGCGCATGGCGTGAACACGGTCAATTCTTGCTTTTTGTTTGGTACTTCTAGCTTTTGGTCCCCGTTTGAGCCATTCTAATTCTCTTCTTAAGACACCTTGATGTTTACGTTGACTACTGACCGCTGATTCTTCTGCTAATGCTTTTTTTTCTAAGTAATAGGAATAATTACCTGTATAGGTATAAATGTCACCTCTATCAATTTCGATAATTCTATTAGTAACTTTATCGAGAAAATAGCGGTCGTGGGTGATCAGAAAAAGTGCGCCACGATAACGATTTAAATAACTTTGTAACCATTCTACAGACAACGCATCAAGATGGTTTGTAGGTTCATCCATTAGCAATACATCTGGTTCGGCTAATAAGGCTGTTGCTAGTGCTATGCGTTTGCGATAGCCTCCAGATAATGTCCCGACTTTCACATCAAAGTCAGCAATTCCTAATTTTGTTAAAATGATTTTGGCATTGGTTTCTAGTTCCCATGCACCGGTAGAGTCCATGCGTTGCATTACCGCAGACAGACGAGACATTAACTGACTATCTTCTGGATAATGTGCTAATTTATCAGAAAGTTCTTCATATTCTCGCACCAAAGCCATTTGCTCACCGCTGTCAGCAAATACTTGTTCTAAAACTGTGCGATTTTCATCTACATTTGGCTGTTGGGGTAAGTAGATAATTTTAGAGCCGGAGTTAACTAAAATTTGACCACTATCAATTGTTTCTAACCCGGCGATCATTTTTAGTAATGTTGATTTGCCAGAACCGTTAGTACCAATTAAACCAACTTTATCAGTGATATCAAGGCTAAAGCTGGCATCTTTGAGGATTTCTTTGATACCAAAGTCTTTTTTTACTGATTGTAGTGTAATAATACTCATAAATATTTAGCCAGTGGTCATTTGTAATTTAGTTATTCTCTCCTATTTCTTGTCAAACAAACAAATCAATGGGTAAATGTCCATACATTTCGTTAATTCCTGTTTCGTAATTAGATTGGCACGAAACTAAAACTCCCCGATGATGTCCATAATAAGAGTCGAGATAACACAGTCCATTTTTACCATTTAGTTTGATATAAACTGCTCCTTCAGGGGTTGGTAAATTGTCGGGAGCTTCATAATGAAAAGCACGAGAATAGGTTTTCATGGCGAGAATTCCTTCTTCTGCTGTCTCTGCACAAATTCCCAAAATTTGGTAATCTGAAAGGCTGGCCATCAAAATTAATGCTTGACGAGTTAACACTTTTTCTGATGGTTTGAGAATAGGAGCAATATCCAAACAATTGAATTTGTTGAGGATTTTTTTGGCTTCTTGGACTGTGAGTTTGGGATCTTGAGGAGTAGGCATATATTCGTTTATTATGCTTGTGGTGTGGTTGGCGGTGAGTAAGATGAGACTGGACTCACCTTACTAGTATTTTTAGCTAAAATCAAGACTGGTTTTCCATCTTCCCTAAGTTGAAAATGAAGGGTATGCTGCCTTGGGAACCTTCACCCATAACTAGCACATTTGGCATTTTTGCGCCGCCTGTTTTCCAAGCTTCAATTGCTTCTTTCTGTAAAACCAATTGTCCTCCTTGAGCTTTGAGGGTTTCTGCTAAGAGTCTTTGCGCTTCGGCTTTACCTTTGGCACGATTAATTTCTGCTTGGGCTTCTTGTTCGGCTTCTCTTGCTATATAGACGGCTCTTTGCGCGCGCTGTTCCGCAATCTGTTTTTCTTCAACTGCTCGCGCAAATTCTGGTGAGAAGGTGAGGTCAACTACGCTCGTATCTAATATGATTATCCCATATTTATCTAAGCGATCGCCTAATGCTGTATCAAAGTCTTCTTTTAATTCACTTCGTTTAGTAATTGCTTCTTCTACTGTCCTTTTTGCTGCTGCTATTTTAAATGCTTCCTGGGTCTGGGGCGCGATGATTTTTGATACAATATTGGCTAAAGTACCTTGTTTTCTTCTGATTTCAACTACTTTTATCGGATCTATGCGAAAGTTGATTGCAAATCTCGCAGTTAAATTTTGCAAATCTTTGGTGGAACTTTCTGCTGGAACTTCAAATTTTTGTACTGTCAAATCATACACATCTATTACGGTGATAAATGGTGGTTTTAAGTGAATACCTTCCAGCAATGCACCATCTTTAGCTTTACCTAAAATGCTGATTACTCCAGCTTGTCCAGGGTTGATAATTACAAAAGAATTTATCGCCAATAATACTACTAATGATAAGAAAATACCGAAAATAGTAGTTGACAAATTCCCTATCTGTTTAGTATTCAATTTTTTATCTCCTGATAAATTATCATTGCTGATTTTTGCATCAAATAACACATAACAGACGATCAAGAATTATGATTAATAACCTAAATTATGTGATAATATTATCTTCCAGTCATTGTATACGGTTGTGACTACAGAATTAAAATCTCATCGGTTATTAAGAAGGCGTAGACATTCTGCACATCCCTTGCAACGCCTATTTGACTATGGGTATGAGTATAATCAGCAAATTTGGCTCGCAACTGGTGCTTCTATCCTCAATAAAGTTTTTGATCTAGCACCACCAGCATTAATCGGTATTGCGGTGGATGTGGTTGTCAAACAACAGGATTCTATCATTGCTAAGTTAGGTGTTAAAGATATTACTTGGCAATTTGTAATTTTATCATTACTCACAGTTATTACTTGGATATTAGAATCTTTTTTTGAGTATCGCTATAAGTTGTTATGGCGTAATTTGGGACAGAATGTTCAGCATAATTTACGACTGGATGCATATAAACACCTACAAAATTTGGAATTAGCTTATTTTGAAGAACGCAGTACGGGTGGTTTAATGTCAATCCTCAGTGATGATGTTAACCAATTAGAACGTTTTTTAGATGTGGGTGCTAACGATATTATTCAAGTAGTGACAACTATTGTCATTATTGGCAGTGCATTTTTTATTTTAGCTCCTAGTGTGGCATGGATGGCAATGTTGCCTATGCCTTTTATTCTAGGAGGCTCAATAGCTTTTCAGAAATTACTTGCACCTCGTTATGCTGATGTCCGAGAAAAGGTAGGTTTATTGAATGGCAGATTATCGAATAATCTCAGTGGTATTACTACTATTAAAAGTTTTACGGCTGAAGATTATGAAGCGGCACGAGTAGAAGCTGAAAGTAACGCTTATCGCCAAAGTAATACTAAAGCAATTTCTCTTTCTGCGGCTTTTATTCCTTTAATTCGGATGTTAATTTTGGCTGCTTTTACGGTATTATTAATTTTTGGCGGAATGGAAGCAGTTGCGGGGCGATTAGCTGTAGGTGCTTATAGTTCATTGGTATTTTTAGTTCAACTTTTACTTTGGCCTTTAACTAGATTAGGAGATACTTTTGATTTATATCAAAGGGCAATGGCTTCTACTAATCGAGTGATGGATTTATTAGATACTCCCATTGATATTCATACAGGAAATATTAATCTTCCTGTGGATTTGGTGCGGGGAATTGTTGAATTTCAAAATGTGACTTTTGCTTATAAAGATAGACCACCAGTAATTAAAAGTTTATCTTTGGAAATACCCGCAGGAAATACGATCGCTATTGTTGGGTCTACAGGTTCTGGTAAAAGCACGCTGGTGAAACTTTTGTTACGGTTATATGAAGCACAGCACGGAAAAATAACTGTAGATGGGGTCAACTTACAAAGTTTAAATTTGCGGGATTTACGTCGTGCTATTGGTTTGGTAAGTCAAGATGTGTTTTTGTTTCATGGTACGGTAGCTGAAAATATTGCCTATGGGACTTTTGATGCCAAAAACGACGATATCATCATGGCGGCAAAAGTCGCTGAAGCTGATGATTTTATTATGCGCTTGCCCCAAGGTTATGAGACAATTGTGGGAGAAAGGGGTCAAAAGTTATCTGGTGGACAAAGACAACGAATTGCGATCGCACGTGCTGTATTGAAAAATCCACCCATTTTGATCTTAGATGAAGCTACCTCAGCCGTGGACAATGAAACAGAAGCCGCTATTCAACGTTCTCTAGACAGGATTACCGTGAATCGGACTACAATTGCGATCGCTCACCGTCTTTCTACTATCCGCAACGCTGATTGCATTTATGTCATGGAACACGGACAATTAGTAGAATCAGGAACCCATGAACAACTCCTGGAAAAAGATGGTATTTACGCTAGTCTCTGGCGTGTCCAATCAGGCTTAAAGTAAGTTTCACGCCTAGATAGCGATAAAACACACCCAACACATCCAAAAGCAACTCTTTGAAATTTGAATTTATATTATGTTTAGTGGTATCCAACCGGAAACAGGCGATAACAAATGGAGACGACTTTTAGATAAGTTTGTCAAAGCAAATCAACAAGAATTAGCCGCTTTATTTTGGGGATTATGGTTAGAAAATGGTGATAGTCAGGGAACTATTGGCATTGATTTACAACCCCAGCCTCATTTTGTTTATTGTCCCAAAGAAGCAGTAGAAAAATTAAATGAGCGCGTTGAAAATCGTCTACAAGAACTTTTGGGAATTATTGAGAATAATAAACCAGAAATGGAAGTTCTGATGATTGGTATTGGGAAGGGAGAAATTAAGTTAATTCAGTTTGCACCTGAACCATCACCGCAGGTTTGTTTTGAGCAATTTGGTAAGGATGTGGATAGTTTGTTGGAATCGTTGGAAGAGAGGATGATTGAGCAGATTGTTTTTTAACGCAGAGTCACGCGGAGGGAAGCGCGGAGGTACGCTGAGGATTTATCCGTAATATTACCCGCAAGGTAATTTCTAGCATTGATTTTCCGATCTTAAAAGGCTTACCTATCTGCCAGTTGTCACTTATTTTTTACGTAATTCCCCGGATATATTGACCATACGCCCCCAGTCGCTCACATTTTCTTAATTTTAACTTTGGCAATTTTTTTGGATTGCTAGTCCCCAAAAAGCGGTACATTGATGTAATAGTTAGTAATTTTAATCCAAAATCTAAACATCAAAATTGGTATTAGGTTGGGTCGGAAGTAAACAGTGCCAAAAATTATCGCTATCCTGAATGGTAAAGGAGGAGTCGGTAAAACGACTACCGCAGTCAATTTAGCTGCTAACTTTGCTCCAGAAAAAAAAGTTCTGCTCATTGATGCAGATGTTCAAGGCTCCGCTAGTTGGTGGTTTCGACGAAATCAGCAGGGTATGGGCTTTGATTTGGCTCAAGATACAAATCCACAACTTCTGGGCGAATTACCAAAAATAAAAAGTTACGATTTAGTAGTGGTAGATACTCCTCCAGCACTGCGTTCTGAAGCTTTAGCAGCGGTAGTAGAGATTGCAGATTACTTAGTTTTACCTACACCACCAGCAGCAATGGATTTAACTGTTCTCATTGATACAGTTAAGCAAGCCGTTATTCCCCTGGGTACTCCCCATCGGGTACTGTTAACTAAAGTCGATACGCGCAGTTCAGGAGAAGCATTAGAAGCACAAAAAACTCTTGTACAACTAGGTATTCCAGTTTTTAATACTTTTATTCGTACTTATAAAGCTCATGAAAGAGCCGCCCTTGAGGGTGTCACAATTACTCAATGGCGAGGAAGAAACGCACGGGAAGCAACATCTGATTACCGTCGTGTGGCTGATGAATTAATGCATGATTGGAGGAAATAATGGCTAAAAAAAATCTTTCTGATTTACTACAAGAAGAAGCACAAAAATTTACACCCCAGGTGGGAGAAACAGCAATTGAAGTGACCGCACAAGCAGTTGTAGAAGAACATTTTTCTACTACGGAAGATTCTACACCCACTGCTAATAGGCGCACAAATCCGACTAAAGCAGATTTAGAAGTCACAATTAAAGAATTGACCACGACTCTGGAAAAATCACAGAAAAAAGAAGTTTCTCTCAGGGAGCAAATTAGTGATTTAAAAGCCGATTTGTCTACACAGAATACTTTGGTGGAACGGTTGACTACAGAACTTCATGAAACCAAGAAAACAGCCTTGCAATTAGCTGAGTCTAATTCCCAGTTAATAGCAGAAATTGAAGAGTTGAAAAAACCTCAAGAACCAATTAAGGAAACAGCTAAGGAACAAGTTAAACAAATCTCTAAATCTTTATCCATTAACCCTAAAAAGTCATACAGATCACCAGAAAGACTCCAGGAACTTCCAAATCAAGCCAATGATGATTTTGCCAATAATACTTGGTTGTACGATTAAAATCTAACCGCGAAAATCTAAAATATGTTGGGCTGTGATTTCTGGTTGTTCCAAGTGCGGGATATGACCGGAATCTTTAATCCAAATCAGTTGACTTTGAGGAATTGCTTTTTTAAACTTTTGAGCATCCCTGGTTCCTAAAATTTTATCTGTATCACCCCACAAAATCAGCGTTGGTTGTCGAATTTCTGCAAGCTGGTTAAATTTAAAAGCACTGTAACCACCACTTTTAGTAAAAGCAATCAACGCTTGATTCCAATTAGGCATTTTTAGGTGTAAGTCTCCACAGCATAAAGCATCACTGGAGATCAGACTGGGGTTTTTATACGCAGTACGACAAATGCGATCGCGCACTTTGGGATTTCGCAAAAACTCAGCCGCTAAAGAATACAAGGGCGCAAACATTAATTTGCTCAAAGCTGAACCACCCTTTAAACCAGCACTGTCTATTAAAACCAGCTTATGTACCACTTCTGGGTAAGTTAGGGCGAAATCAATGGCCGCTGCACCCCCCATAGAAGCACCAACCAAAATTACAGGTTGGTTAATCAGGCTTTTCCAAAAATAATATAAATGAGTTTTAATGGCCACTGGGCTGTAAGCAATATCCGGCTGTCTATCTGTAAAGCCAAACCCCAATAAATCTACAGCCCAAGTTTCGTTCTCCCTGGACAACAGCGGTAACAACCGTCTAAATTCCAAAATAGAACTGTCAAAACCGTGAACTAATAAAATTGGTATACCTCCACTACCTTGATTTACATAAGTAGTGGTAATAGGTTCAGGACTTAAAGAAGTCGGAATCGCTTGACTTTGGATACTCTGAGCCAAAGCGATAGAAGTGATTTCACTCAGTTGCCCAACAGCGGCAGGTAAAAAACTTGGAAACATAAACATCAGTTTACCTGACAACTGACCACTGACAATCAAAAAAGAAAATTTTCCCAAACGTCATAATGGGGACCAAAGCCTCGTACAATAAATATCACTTATTGCGGATTCAGGAGAGTCAAGCCATGCCAGTGGCGGTTGGCGTAATTGAAACTTTAGGTTTTCCCTGTGTATTAGCAGCAGCAGATGCAATGGTCAAATCTGCCGCTGTCACAATCGTATATTATGGCATCGCAGAAAGCGGACGCTTACTAGTCGCTGTCCGAGGACAAGTTGCAGAAGTCAAAACAGCAGTTGCAGCTGGAATCGCTTCTGGAGAAGAAGTTTATGGTGGTCAAGTGATCACTCACTACATAGTTCCTAATCCTCCAGAAAATGTGGAAACCATTCTTCCCATCCACTTCACTTCAAAATCCGAACCTTTCCGCATTTTTTAAGTGACTTTACTGGCAACGTTAGGAAGGCAACTTCCCCAAATTAACTTGTAGCACATAATTTTATTCATAAAGGAGATTAATAGTGTCACTACAGGCAGTTGGATCATTAGAAACAAAGGGTTTTCCCGCAGTTCTCGCAGCGGCAGATGCCATGGTAAAAGCTGGACGAGTCACTCTGGTTGGTTATATCAGAGTAGGTAGCGCCCGCTTTACAGTCAATATTCGTGGTGACGTTTCTGAAGTCAAAGCCGCTATGGCTGCTGGTGTAGAAGCCGCAGAAAACGTTTATGGTGGCACCTTAGAATCTTGGGTGATTATTCCCCGTCCCCATGAAAACGTGGAAGCTGTTCTTCCTATCGCCTATACAGATGAGGTACAACAGTATCGAGACTCTGTAGAAAATCCCATCGTTAGATCCTCCAACAGTAGATAGATTAACAGGTGTAGGGGTGTGGGTGAAGAATTACCTTTTGCCCCTTCGGAGTATCGCTAACAAGTCGGGAAACCGAGCCAACGCACTTGCCTATTGCTTCCTGATGAGGAACTTACTGACCTTAGTATCACAAGTGTGGAGTTCATGAAAAATTCATACTTTTATTGCGGAAAACGCCCAAAAGAATTACTTAAACCCAGTGATCTGTGTCACATTACACATACAGCCTATTTATAGTAATATTCTAATACTGAATTCACAAGGATATTTACCCATTTACCAAGGTAAATTCTGAATATTTGTGGAGAAATTTATACTTCAACTCAAAAATCTCAGCCTTTAATTAACTTGAGTTATTAACTTCACTCGTAGAAATTACTTGTAACTGCAAGGGTATCAATACAACAGTCACTTAGATATCTTGAAAAACGTACCAACAGCTTTACTAAATTTTATTGTCTAACAAATACCAAGAAATGTAAAGAAATACCTCAAAAACCGCTAGAAAAACTTGAAACTTACATAGAGAATATACGTCTTTGCTAATAATTAATCATTTTTACCCCAGAAATGGGAAATTAAACTACCTTAATTGAGATATTCATGCATGATGTGAGTAGAGTAAGACGTATTAGAAAATCAGTACACAAATTTCCTGAACAAGTAGATTGAGAATTTATTAGATCAGGGAAAACTAGTAGTTAATAATTATCGGTTGGGATGGGGGTTGTGATGCAAACTTTAAAACAGAGTTTCGAGGAACGCAATCTCACTATGGAAAATGATGCGGCAAAACTGGCGCAATACTGGCAACAGCGACTCGCAGCGGAATGTCCAGAACAAAGTGAGGCGATTAGACAAAGTATCATGCTTTGGCTGTTGGGGGCAGACTTACAACGATTTGATCTACTCAACTCAAAAGAATTGGAAATTGCCAAGCAAGCAATGGAATATCGCTGGCGAATTTTACAGCAGCGATACTTAGGTATGGGACGAGAACGAGCTTATCGTAACCTACTCAGTCGATTGGGTAGTGTGATGACCCTGAGAAATAAAATTCAGACGTGGGTTGCTCTCAGTCGCGATCGCCAGCGCAGTGTCATGGACGTATTACAAGAAGTCCTCCAAGAACTGCTGCAAAGTGACTCATATATGCAGCAGCAAATGTCTACCATTGCGGAGATTGCCACAGATAGAAGATTGCAGGACATTTTACTATTCGCCAGCATAGAAGAATATTGTTTGCGTCCAGTCCGTAACCAACCCCTGTTAGTGTATCGCTTTGTCAATTATCTACGCCGCATTCAGCGTGGTGGATTAACCCAAGTTCCTACCAACGACTTAATCAGACTTGTTTCTGACGAAGTGCTGACAGAAGATACAGACAACCCACTCAACCTAGTAGATAGTCAAGCGATCGCTCAATATCAAGAAGCACAAACACTAGAAGAACAACAATCACTACGTCAAGCTGTATATGAAGAATTTGAGCAATACTTACTGCAAAACTTAGGTCAACAGGCAGTAGACTGGCTGCAATTATATCTCCAAGGCAAAACTCAAGAAGAAATTGCCAAAAAATTGAATAAGCCCATTAAAGAAGTATACCGACTCAGAGAAAAAATCAGCTACCATGCTGTGCGTGTTTTTGCTATTAAAGGCAAGCCAGAACTGGTTGATAACTGGCTCTCCATCTCCTTACCAGAACACAACTTGGGTCTAACACAACATCAATGGCAACAACTAGAGGAAAAATTAACTTCTCTGGGCAAGCAAATCCTCAATCTACTTAAAAAAGGTGACTCAATAGAAGTCATAGCCCAAAATTTACAACTCAAAACCCATCAAGTGTTAGGTGAATGGACAAAAATCTATCTTGCTGCCCAAACCTTAAGAACTCAACAATAACTGAACTTTGGATTGCAAGATTCAAAGCTAAAATTCTATCTGATGGATAGTAGTCCTTGGGCATTGGATTTTTACCCTCTGCTCCCCTACACTTTTACACCCGTAACCCAGTCTCCTTGCACCAGTAACTTATGCCATATTAAGATATTGTAAGTATTAACCGTAAACAAACTAAAATTGACACACTTAGTTTTCCGCTATTGAATTAATTCCTTGTGAATATTTCATGCAAACCGAGGTTTTTAGCGATCTTTTCCCTTTGTTGAGTACAGCCAATCCCCAAACTTTAGAATGGCTACTTAACATAGCCGTTGAACACGAGTACCCCTCTGGACGAGCAGTTTTAATGGAAGATGCTTGGGGTAACGCAGTTTATTTCTTGATTTCTGGTTGGGTGAAAGTCCGGCGTACCAATGGCGATAATTCTGTGACAATAGCAATTTTGGGTCGGGGCGATTTCTTTGGTGAAATGGCTGTTTTAGATGAATCTCCACGTTCAACTGATGTTGTTGCCCTTTCTCCAGTTCAATTGTTGACTGTATCCAGAGAACGTTTTATCCAAATTTTGTTTAAAGATCCACAGTTACATCACCGAATGCTGCAACTGATGGTGCGACGAGTCAGGCAAATAAATATGCGCTTACAAATGCGGTCTTCACCACCAGCGGTTAAACTCGCCCATACTTTAGTTAGCCTCAGTGATAACTATGGTCAGGAGTCAAATCAAGGCAAGGAAATTTATTATATCCCTTTTAAAGATTTGGCAGAAGTAACCGAAATCAGCTTAGATGAAACTACCAAAATTATGGAAAAACTTCATGAAAGAGGATGGATTAAATGTGATCCTACTAGCCAGTCTATTTATGTCGTTAACTTCAAACAACTTGAAAATTTGGCTAATAAATTCTAATCTGTACTGACTGTAGATATAGAATGGGTTAATAGCATATTGACTATTGACTATTATCTATAAAGTGTTGACCATTAACTAATAACTCTAGACTTGGCACACAAGATGATTGAACCAATAGCAATTAGTTTGAAAACTCAAGTTCAGGAAATTGAACCAGCAATTCATTACTGGGTAGCAATGCCCCAACCAGAAAATCATCTGTTTGAGGTGACTTTACATCTTGTAGGCTACCCATTACCAATTCTGGATTTGAAAATGCCAGTATGGACACCAGGGTCTTACTTGGTGCGAGAATACGCCAAGAATTTACAAAATTTTGCTGCCTTTGCTGGATCTCAACCTTTAAATTGGCGAAAAATTAGTAAAAATCACTGGCAAATTGAAAAGGGTGACGTTTCTGAAGTAGTTCTGCGTTACCGCGTTTTTGCCAATGAGTTGTCAGTACGCACAAATCATTTGGATGCTACCCACGGTTATTTTAACGGTGCGGCGCTATTTTTACGAATTCCTGGTTGGGAAGAACAACCAATTCACATCACCGTTGTCCCACCATACCCTGAATGGCAAATAACCACAGGTTTATCATCAATTTCTGAAGAAACTAATACTTTTTTAGCTGCGGATTTTGATACTCTTGTTGATACTCCTTTTGAGATTGGTAAGCATCAATTGTTTCATTTTGAGGTATTGGGAAAACCTCATGAGTTAGCAATCTGGGGACAGGGAAACTGTAAACCCCAAAAGATGTTAGAGGACTTTAAGAGAATTATTGAATACGAAGCACAAATGTTTGGTGAACTGCCATATCAAAGGTATGTGTTTCTCCTGCATTTATTCAACCAAGCTTATGGCGGATTAGAACATAAAAATTCCTGTTCATTACTTTATCATCGGTTTGGATTTCGTTCTCAAGATAAATATGAACGGTTTATTCAATTAGTAGCGCATGAATTTTTTCACTTGTGGAATGTGAAGCGAATTCGCCCCAAAGACTTCGAGGTTTTTAATTATGATCAAGAAAACTATACACAGTCTCTTTGGTTTTGTGAAGGAACTACAAGTTACTATGATTTGATCATTCCTTTCCGAGCAGGAATTTATGATATCAAATCCTATGTTCATCATTTAAATCAAGAAATTACCAAATATCAATTAACACCAGGAAGAAATGTACAACCTCTTGCTGAGTCAAGTTTTGATGCATGGATTAAACTTTACCGTCCAGATGCTAATAGTGGTAATTCCCAAATTTCCTACTATTTGAAGGGCGAAATGGTATCGCTATTGCTAGATTTGTTGATTCGTTCTCGTCATCATAATCGGCTTTCTCTTGATGATGTGATGCTGAAAATGTGGGAACAATTTGGTAAGGCAGAAATCGGTTATACTCCAGAACAATTACAAGAAGTAATTGAATCTGTTGCTGGAATTGATTTATCAGATTTATTTAAACGTTATATTCATGGATTAGATGATTTACCTTTTAATGATTATTTAGAACCTTTTGGGTTGCAATTGGTAGAAGAATGTGAACAAGAACCTTATTTGGGTGTGAAAATAAAAACTGAATATGGACGAGAAATAATTAAGTTTGTGGAAATGGGTTCTCCTGCAAACATTGTGGGAATTGATGCTGGTGATGAGTTATTAGCAATTGATGGAATTAAGTTAGGAACAAGCCAGTTGAATGATCGTTTACACGATTACCAACCTTACGATACTATCCAAATCACTGTTTTCCATCAAGATGAATTGCGTAACTATTCTGTGAGTTTAGGAAAACAACATCCAACTAAATATCAGTTACGTCCAGTAGAAAATCCTAATTCTACTCAGCAAGAAAATTTTTACGGTTGGTTAGGTGTAGCATTATCAGCTATGAAGTAAGGATGATGGGGAGATGGGGAGATGGGGAGAAAAATGAATTCGCTTCCTGCCTCCTACCTCCTACCTCCTGAAAACTTTTTACTTATTTATTTTGACTTTTTAAAACACCTGGTTCATGCTGTATGGGTAGAACATCTAAAATATCGGTTTGGGAACAATATTTTAAATCTTCTAAACATTGCAGGCGTAATAACCGCTGACCATGACTAGCTTGGTGGAATAATCCCAATAAGTCATTTTGCCACTGAGAATAAAGTGCGATCGCACTCGTAACTTCATCATTACCAGCTAATTCTTCTAAGGGAGAATTGGTTTGTTGCCAAATACTGTGAGCGATCGCACCAGCACAAACGGTATCTTCTAAAGAAAAACTCCCTTCCCAGCCAGAACCTACAATCCAGACAGTTTCTGGTTGTTTTTCTAGAAGAAACTCCACTACCGCAGCCCGATTAATTAACGCTGCTGCCAGAACAATGGGGGCATCTTGTATCCGTTGTAAGGCACGAGTACCATTAGTGGTACTAATAAATAAGCGCCTCCCCTCCACCAGTTCTGCGGTGCAATCTAGGGGAGAATTCCCTAATTCAAAGCCAGCTACCTTCCCACCACCTCTTTCTCCAGCCCGTAATCGTTTTTCTGGCGGCCATTTTTCGCTTACTTCCATTAGTAAATCTAAATTACTGAAGACTTGCACCGCCTCGCCTCCAGCCGCTAAAACTGTCGCCATTGTGCTAGTGGCTCGCAAAACATCGACGGCGATCGCGCATTCTGGCGCTTCATCAGTTGGGGTTAATTCTGGAGTATGATATACAAATATCTTCACGGGCTAGATATACCTGCTCTATACTACTGCGGTTATATTCTACCTACTTCATGTCACCAACTAACAGTACAAAACTCTATCTCTTAATTAATACATAAATACTAAAAGATTATAGAAAGCTTACTGAGCAAGGTTTTAAGCTTTCTAACTAGGTATGATTATTTCTAATCGAAAAGATAGAAAAGACCGGAGATGCTTAAACTACATCCAAACTACGTTTAGCAAATAGAGCTACAGCTTTTGTATTGATTGAGATCAATGTTTATTTCTGTGATGAGGAGGAATTTTCTTATAACGTAGCGTGGCGCAAGCCATATTAGGATTTCCAAGATTTTAAGGATGAACAAGATTAAGATAGGTATTTTTAACCAATTACTCGTTTGTAATGTTTCAGTTGACGTTCAACTTGTAATCTAAAAATATAAAGAACATCCCCACTAAAATTATCAACATGGCTCCATTACCCGATTATCGCCCTAAACAATTATCCGTCGGTCCTCTAGAAGCGGAAATCCTCAGCATTGTCTGGGAACTGAGTTCAGCAACAGTTAAAGATGTACACGATCGCATTCTGGCTGATCCTAACCGTGAATTAGCTTATACATCCGTTACCACCGTTCTTCGTCGTCTCACTGAAAAAGGCTGGTTAGCTTGCGACAAACAGGGAAAAGCATTCTATTGGCGGCCATTGCTAACCAAGCAACAAGCAGAAATGATTAAGGCACATGAACAGTTACAGCGATTTTTAGCTGTGGGTAATCCTGATGTTGTTGCCGCCTTTGCTGATAGTTTAGATCAAGCTGCTAGTGACCAAATAGAAGCGATCGCTAAACGCATTCAAGCCGCACGGGAAGCCAGGGGAGAAAAATAAAATTATGCATCTTCTAATGATTCTCACTGCTGTAACCGTAGCCTACAGCCTAAGATACTTCGCTAATATACCCCAGGGTAATTGGAATTTGCGTTGGGAGCGATCGCTATTTTTCTTCCTCTTTCCCCCTCTACTCATCTTCATGACAGCAACAGCAGTAGTCTGCATGGGTACACAAGGGAAAATGGGAGGAATGTATACCGACTCCTCCAGCTATCTACTAGCATTAATCTTCCTATTATTTTTCAACATCTTAGGCATCAAACTTGCCTTCCAGGGCTGGAAATCCATCAAATCCGCCCGTCAATGTCCACAAATAAATCTAGCAGGTAAACAAGTCAGACTCCTACAAACAGGAGCTTTATTTGCCGGTCAAATGGGTTTTTGGCAACCAGAACTAGTAGTTAGTCAAGGATTACTAGCAACTCTCTCACCAGCCCATCTAGAAAGCGTCTTGGCACACGAGCAAGGGCATTTTCAGTATAGGGATACATTCTGGTTCTTTTGGCTAGGTTGGATGCGTTCCTGCACCGCTTGGTTGCCCAATACAGAACCCTTATGGCAAGAATTGTTAATGCTGCGAGAATTAAGGGCTGACAGTTATGCAGCATCCCAAGTAGATCCGTTAGTCTTAGCCGAATCTTTGTTATTAGTCGTAAGTAGCCAAACCCCAACCTCAGAAGTGTGCTGTGCAGCTTTGGGTTCATCTGGAGTCGAACGGTTAGAACAAAGAATAGATGCTTTATTAACACCAAAAGAAACAACACCAGAAACTCAATTACAATCCTGGCATATCTTTCTATTTGCTTTCCTACCCTTATTAACAGTAGTTTTTCACACTTGAAATATTTCTCCTCCACGGAATAGCTAAGAGATTCGGTAGTTTCATGAACCTACTCATCCTCATTCCCTGGAGGTCTTTCACTTAGGCTTTGCTGCGCGTGCCACTCCAAAACAATACGCTCTAACATCTCTGCCTGTGTGCAGTTATTAACAGCCGCATAAAGTTTTATCAACTGTCTCACTTCAGGACTAACATGGTGCATCACTAGTTGGTCGTCTTTTTTCATGTTTATCTGACTCCCATCACGTCAGAATTGTAAATAATTCGTTATACTTGTTAACATAACTTCGTAAAAATCAAATTCATGCGCTACACCCCTCAATAAGGGAAAGCCCTCAAACTCAATGGGTGTATGACTGCTTAAAACTTAGATAGCCAGTATTGACCCTTTATTTTTGCCCCAATTGGGCATAGGAGCCAGCGATGAATCAGCCCATAAAATTATCTTTAGAACAGGAATTTAGCCTCAGAATTTTTGCTGACCAAGTACACCAGATGTCTCGTGAACAAGCTCAGGTATTTCTACTCAAGCTATACGAACAGATGATGATTCAGGAAACAAGTTATCAGCAACTACTCAAGCATGAGTGGAAACTAGATTCAGGCAGCATATCTGGTTAAAACAGGAAAGCAAAAAGGCTTCTAATTCGCATACATGAATAGGATATAACTCTGATGATGCAGTTATTTTTCCTAAATAATGCAAACTAGATGTGAAAAAACAGATTTGAATTTTCACATCTTTTTGACTCTATAAATTGGGGAAAGGGTGGGAGTAACCCTCCCCAAAATCAAGCATTAATTACTTCTTGGTACTATTTCTTTACAGGTGCTTCAGTAGCTGACTTACCAACCAGCTTTTCTGTATTTTCATCACTTTCAAGAATACCGAACTCAATCAACAATTCTTCTAGTTCTTCCATCTCAATAGGTGTAGGAATAGTTAGATTTTTGTTGTTGATGATCTTTTTAGCCAATGTCCGATATTCATTACCCTGATCACTATCAGGTGCATACTCGTTAACAGTCATCCGACGCAATTCTGCGTGTTGAACAATATTGTCACGAGGTACATAGTGAATCATTTGAGTGTTCAAACGTTTTGCCAAGGTTTCGATTAATTCGATTTCTCGGTCAACGTTACGGCTGTTACAAATCAAGCCACCTAAACGCACACCACCACTATGAGCATATTTTAAAACACCACGAGCGATGTTGTTAGCAGCGTACATCGCCATCATTTCACCTGATGTAACAATGTAGATTTCTTGGGCTTTTCCCTCCCGAATGGGCATGGCAAAACCACCACATACAACGTCACCTAATACGTCATAAGATACGAAATCTAAATCTTGGTAAGCACCGTTTTCTTCCAAGAAGTTAATAGCGGTGATAATACCACGACCTGCACAACCTACACCGGGTTCTGGACCACCAGATTCAACGCATTTAACACCACGGAAACCGGTTAACATGACTTCGTGGAGTTCTAAATCTTCCACAGCACCTCTTTCAGCAGCCAAGGAAAGAACGGTGGTTTGAGCCTTAGAGTGAAGCATCAAACGAGTAGAGTCAGCTTTAGGGTCGCAACCTACAATCATGATGCGTTGACCCATTTCTGCCATAGCAGCAAGGGTATTTTGAGAAGTAGTAGATTTACCAATACCACCTTTACCGTAGAAAGCAATTTGTCTAATATTTCCGTCAGTAGCCATGATGAGTTTATTCCTACAATTATTGTGTTGATGAGTCTGAAATTTGGTTTGAGATTTTGTGCGATTAGGAAACAGAATTTGTATAGCGACTTAAGGCATACTCAAGGCATTACCAAATGCACATTCAGATTTTTTAGAAAAACAAGATATGGATACTGAAAATTTATTGAGAAGAAATCCACATCTCCTAAATCAAGAAATATTTAACAGCTTAAATTTGACATTATCGCTTATTGTCACGGCATCCTCAGAGGATGTTTAATCTTGGAGAGTGGTTACAATAGGGATTCACCTTTGTGCAGATTTTCCCCCTGAACCACCCAATCAACCAACATTGCATTTCACTCTCAATGATTGCTACAATTTATGCGATTTTGCTGGTTTTATGGCTGTCAAACACTTCTTATTTCCAGTCCAATAAACTATTTTTCCAATCTCTGGAAAGTTGCTATCTGGATGTTGCTTTTAGATATTTTTTCAGAATCAATAAATCTCACCATGAACGATGATCATGGTTAAAAATACTTTTTCTTACTTATGCTCAGTCGCTAACAGTTCTGATGACTCTATATGTACCAGACAGCCTCAAAGAGTCTTTCTTCCCAAACTCCAAGGTTAATATCATCTGATAGATAATGTTATCTAGTTAGCCAATTATTATTGGCACATACTCAAAGGAATTCTGATTGACTTCAAGTGGTTACGAGGGTAACTCTTCTCATTCATCTGGTTTTATCTAGACCTAAAGAAAAGATAAATATTTTGAAGTGGATTTACCAGAATAAAGAACTTGATTGAGTTTACCTCAATTTCTACTTGAAGTATTGTGAAATTTCTTGTTTTTGATTCCTATCCTCACAATAACATAGAAATCAAGATTTTATAAGCCTCAAAATAAATTATTTTTCTGCGTTATAAAATATTATTCTTATTACCTTTAATGGTTATGACTTAGCGGTCATTATCTACAATTTAGGCAAACATTTTATCAATTAGGGTTTGTGAAATCAGCTACTTTTACAATTAAGTTGATGACCGAAAATAAGGTGTGGGATTTAGGGAAAGATGTTTGTTCAATATCCTAATAGCTACAAGTTCTTCATTTTTTTGATGGAGAAGAAAACAATGTAGTTCGAGACGTACAGCACCAGAAATATAATGTCCTGATTTGAAAACCCTGATTTTAATTATGGATTCGCCATATCCTACACCCTAACTTTAAACTCTGTACTTTAACTAATTGAAATTACATCACAGTCATTAGACTCAGTGAAGGTTTAATCACTAATTTTGACTCATTTCAGTATGCCTAAAAGCAAAAGCATGAAGTTTGAAATTTTTACTTTCTTCCTTCATGCCTTATACTTTATTTTTTTAACTCCCCAGGCCGGATTCGAACCAGCGACCAATCGATTAACAGTCGATCGCTCTACCACTGAGCTACTGAGGAACGCTCACAACGATTACTATAATAAACCGAAAACCAGAAGATGTCAACTACTTTGGGAAAAATTTTTTTATTTAGTTTTTGATTTTCTTTGCTGGCTGCTGAAATATATAATTGTATTTACTTTTTTGCAGCGCAAAGCGACTCTACAAGAGCAATCCAGCCTTTTCTTGATGTTGTGATCTATAATCCCATCCGCAGTTGTGCTAACTTCTGCCTAGACTTAGGATCTATGGCATTAGCTAAAAATCTGCTTTTGGATTGTTTGTGTGGTTGATATCTGTGACGCATCCGACAAACCGTAGAATCTACTTCACCGCATAGTTGCTGCGCTGATAACCATTCAGCACCATACCCCTGAACCATCAACTGCTGCGCTCGGTCTGATGTGGCAACAATTACACGGGAAATTAAACATTGTGCTATTTGGTGACGCAAACCCGCACAAGCCTTTTCGATGTAGGTATCTGCGGTTTGTCCAAAATCTGTGTAATGAACGGTGAGAAAGTCTGTGATAGTTTCTCTGTTGCTGGCGGTGTTTTGATATTGGGCATCAAAAACTATTTGAGTTTCATACCCTTGGAAGGCGCTATAATTGGTTATAGCTTCCACTAGTTCCCCACGTGCTGCCTCTAGTCCGGCATCATCACGAGTTTTTTTCAAGCAAGGCCAAGCACCTATAATGTTGTAGCCATCCACTAATAAAAGGGATGGGATGATTGAACGGGGCATGGTTTTTAATCACAATTATCTAAAGTTAACAAAAATCATTCATAAGACTTATAGTAATTGAAGCATCGCTTGTAACACTATGCTACAGAGAATAAAAAAATCTTTTTTTGGCAAAAATAAACCTTAAGGCAGAAGCCAGAGATGGACAAAAGTACCAAAAATCAGGTTTCTAGGAATTTCCAAGAATTGAATAATTAATTTTTCCAAGTTGTCAAAACTCCATATTAAAGAACCAGATACCTATGCAAGAAGCAGTGTTTTGGTATCTGGTCATTGATTTTTAATGATGAAGTTTAGGAGATAAAGATGTTTGTACTACTGGATGATTGATTTGTGGAAGTTTCTTTAGGATTATTCGCTATGTAATTCCATCAACCGCTGTTTAAGACGCTCCGCTTCACCATAGTCAACTAAAGAACCTTTTTCTAATAAAAAAGCACCATCACAGTAATTTAGCTCATCTAAGCGATGTGTTACCCACAAAGCTGTGATACCCCGACTTTTAACCAGACGACGAACACCAGCCACCAAGTCTAGTTGACTATCGGGATCTAATAAAGCAGTGGGTTCATCCAATAATAAGACTTCACAGTGACGTGCGATCGCACCAGCAATTGCCACACGTTGTTTTTGTCCACCAGAAAGCGCATAAATAGGTCGTCTTTGCAAAGACAATAAATTTACTGCCCCTAAAGCTTCCTCAACCCTAGCTTTTACCATCGCCGGGGGCAATTTTTCTGCCACCAATCCAAAAGCCACATCAGCACCAACAGTAGGCATAACTAATTGATGATCAGGATTTTGGAAGACAAAACCCACAGGAGGTGAAATGCCAATTTCGCCAGATTGGGGAGCCAATAGCCCTGCTATCAGTCTCAGAAGAGTTGATTTACCACTGCCGTTCGTACCCAAAAGCATCCAAAATTCGCCTTTAGGGACTTTGAGAGAGCAAGATTTGATTGCTTGCTCCCCATTCGGCCATAAGAAGTTTAAATCATTAACTTCGATGCCTACTGCCGACATTTGTACACCTTGGTTACTCAGCGGCTAAGGCGAAAAATCCGGGTGGTCTAGCGCCACCAACGGCTGCACCATCTTTCTGGACAATTTGTACTCCCGAAATTTCACTAGCACGGACAGCAATTTTTTTCTCTGTTTTGCCTTCGCACTTGAGTTCCACAATATCAGGATTGCCAGAACGCATTGCTGCCAGAATCAGCTGATAAACAGCTTCAGCATCTTCAGTGGACTTACGTTGTACAGATATCGGGAAAGCAGTATTTTTGATGCTTAAGTCGATGGTAAACATTTAGAATTAATCACATTTCACTGACTGTAGGACTAATTCTAGCGTTACCTGGTTGATTCGGTGTTGATTGTGAAAGGGCGACAAGAATTATGAGATTTCGTTTTATATCGTTGTTTTGTTGCTGTGGAGGGATCACAGATGTCTGACCGATGAAATTCTTTCCATTGTCCCTGGAAAAATTAGAGATTTGCACCTATTATGATTAAAGAGCGTAAAAAATTGTAAACTGGATTAACAACCCGGTTAAATTTCTGCTTATAGGCGGTTATGTCATAGCCATCTATACAGATAAAACCTGTACTTATAAACTTTTGGAGATTCTTTCTAATGACCATCGCAGTTGGACGCGCCCCGTCAAGAGGGTGGTTTGACGTACTAGACGACTGGTTGAAGCGCGATCGCTTCGTATTCGTAGGTTGGTCAGGAATATTACTATTCCCCTGCGCCTTCCTAGCACTAGGCGGCTGGCTAACCGGTACAACCTTCGTCACCTCCTGGTACACCCACGGATTAGCATCCTCCTACCTAGAAGGAGCAAACTTCCTAACAGTAGCAGTATCCACACCAGCAGACAGCATGGGACATTCCCTGTTGTTGCTATGGGGACCAGAAGCACAAGGTAACTTAACTCGTTGGTTTCAACTAGGTGGCTTATGGCCATTTGTGGCATTACACGGAGCATTCGGACTAATCGGCTTCATGTTGCGCCAATTTGAAATTGCCAGACTAGTAGGGATTCGTCCTTACAACGCTCTAGCCTTCTCAGGACCAATCGCCGTATTCGTCAGCGTCTTCTTGATGTATCCTTTGGGACAATCTAGCTGGTTCTTTGCACCCAGCTTTGGAGTAGCGGCAATCTTCCGTTTCCTATTGTTCCTACAAGGTTTCCACAACTGGACACTCAACCCCTTCCACATGATGGGTGTAGCGGGTATTTTAGGTGGAGCATTGCTATCTGCAATACATGGTGCAACCGTAGAAAACACCCTGTTTGAAGATGGCGAAGGCTCAAACACCTTCCCCGGATTTAATCCCACCCAAGCGGAAGAAACCTACTCCATGGTGACAGCAAACCGATTCTGGTCACAGATTTTCGGGATTGCCTTCTCCAACAAACGCTGGTTACACTTCTTCATGTTGTTCGTCCCAGTCACAGGCTTGTGGATGAGCGCAGTAGGAATTGTGGGTTTAGCATTAAACCTACGGGCTTATGACTTCGTTTCCCAAGAATTACGGGCAGCAGAAGACCCAGAGTTTGAAACTTTCTATACCAAAAACATTTTGCTAAACGAGGGTATCCGCGCTTGGATGGCTCCTCAAGATCAACCCCACGAACAATTTGTATTCCCTGAAGAAGTATTACCACGTGGTAACGCTCTTTAATTCCATGATGAATTAATCAAATCCTTTAGTATTCATCGTTTTAAACCTCCCCCGGCTACTGGCCTGGGGTTTTTTGTTTTGGATATTGCCAAACTAATTTTATGTGTTATAGTAATTTCAGGTTACAAACCCAGAGTTTTTCACTCTGCCTTTTTGAAACTAAGACCGATTAGGCAATAAGGAGGTGATGCCCATGATAGAAAGTAGTATAACCATGGGTCATCAGGTTGCAGTTAGCCGGCTGTGTGCCGGGGCTGTTCTCTAAAAGTTAGCCTTAGTGATCCTGAGATACTAAGTTAGCTCAACTAGCTAGGCTAAAAGTCGGAGTTCCTTCCGGCAGTCTGGTTGCAACCTGAAGACCCGCTAGACCGCCCTAAATTAGATCGTCTGATCTAACTTAGGGCGGATAGTTGTTTATGGGCGCTTTTTGATTTCTATATTATATGGAATTTGTCGCCAGCTACAGGCTTCCAAGCTTGAACTTTAACAAAATAAATTACAGTTTTAGCAGATTATATAAACTTCAATTAACGATTAAACAGTTTAATTTTTGCTTGTATGTAAATTTTATCCATATCTATATCTGCCGTAAGGAATACATTGGATGTAATCAGCATCTTAGCGGTTATTATATCAGTTGAAAAGCTAAAAATTTTAATCTTTGGCTTTAGCGGTTAGCATTTAGCTTTTAAAACTCTTGTCTGACAAGGATTCCAGAATTCAAGGTAGTTCTAAATTACCCAAACATTTCTCATCTTGATTATTAAACAAATATATTATATAATATCAAACTATGGTGTAAAAGCTTTTACATAAGTTAATTGCATGATTTTTTAACGATTTGTTAATCAGTTATTAGCTTTGTAAAAACTAAAATTGTAGTAGTGGCAATAATGCCCAGTCCACAGGTTTTAGCAAGAAGTCGCATTTTTGAGAGTAGGTAAAGCTAAAACAGTTATCTATATATGGTGTGAGGAGTAAAGGAAAAATGTCTAATCTCTTGTGGAAATCCCTGGTGGTTAGCCCCGCAGTTTTGGGAGCAACGTTGTTAGTTTCAGGAACAGCGATCGCAGCCCCAAATACCACCACTGAAGTATCAACCTTAGAAACACAAGTGGCAACAGAAGTTGTCCAACAACCTGAAGTATTAGCTCAAGTACCTGCAAATTCTGGGGTTTTAGCCCAAGTTCAACGCTACAGCAACGAAGGTCAGAATTTACAATCTCAAGTAACATCCGTTTCTCAGTTTTCTGATGTTCAACCCACAGACTGGGCTTTTCAAGCGTTACAGTCCTTGGTTGAGCGTTATGGTTGTATTGCTGGTTATCCCAACGGTACATATCGCGGCAACCGGGCGTTAACCCGTTATGAATTTGCGGCTGGATTAAATGCTTGTTTAGATCGTGTTAATGAATTGATCGCTACAGCAACTGCTGATTTGGTGACAAAACAAGATTTAGCTACTTTACAGCGTTTACAAGAAGAATTTTCTGCTGAATTAGCAACCCTGCGCGGTCGTGTAGATGCTTTAGAAGCACGCACAGCTGAGTTAGAAGCTAACCAGTTCTCTACTACCACCAAGTTGCAAGGTGAAGCGATTTTTGCTGTCACAGATGCTTTTAATGGTGATATTGCGGGTAAGACCGTTTTTCAAGACCGAGTGCGTCTGAACCTGCAAAGCAGCTTTACTGGTAGAGATATGTTAAATACCCGTCTAAGTGCGGGTAATGCCACAGGTTTTGGTGCTGGTGGAGAAAGCAAACAAACCTTTGAAGTTGGTGGTGATACTGCTAACGGTGTTGAAATTGACAAATTGACTTATGAAGCTCCTGTCGGACCTGCACAGGTTTACATTGCAGCTACAGGTGGTCAACACAGCCATTATGCAGCCGTTAACAATCCTTACTTCTTCGACAAAACTGATGGTGGTAACGGTGCTTTAAGTACCTTTAGTTCTGAAAATCCCATCTACCGGATTGGTGGTGGATCTGGTATTGCTATCAATGTACCCTTTGGGAAACCAGGTGGTATCCTCAAACCAAGTTCATTAACTCTGGGTTACTTGGCTTCTGAGGCTGAGAGTCCTGCATTTGGTAATGGCTTGTTCGATGGTAACTATGCGGCTTTAGGTCAGTTAAACTTCAATGTTGGTAATCGCATTGCTTTAGCTGCTACCTATGTACATGGTTACTTTGGTTCCGGTAGTACCTTGTTTGACTCAGGACTTGATAATGGTGCTGTTGTCGGTACTTCACAAGCGAACAATCTCAGCTTGGCTAATGCTTCTTCTACCAACTCCTACGGTATTTCCGCAGCTTTCAGACCTAGCGATAAACTATCTATCAGTGGTTTTGTTTCCTACCATGATGTCATAGGCTTCGGTGCAGGTGATGATTATGAAGCATGGAGTTATGGAGTTGGGTTAGCATTACCTGACTTTGGTAAGAGAGGTAACGTATTAGGTATTTTTGGTGGCGCTCAACCCTATTCCTTTAACAATGGTGGTACTGGTCGGGATATTCCCTACCAAGTTGAAGGTTTCTACAAGTATCGCGTTTCCGATAACATTTCTGTCACCCCTGGTGTGATTTGGTTGCCTTCTACTGGACAGAATAATAACAGTGAAGATACCTTTATCGGTACTCTCAGAACAACCTTCAGTTTCTAGACTGAGAACGTTGACAGTTTGTTAACAAAATTGCAACCTATTTTTACCCGCCTCCGGCGGGTTTTTTATTTTGGGTAGAAAAAAAGTACAAACCCCAGTGGAAAACCGGAGTATACTGGAAAGGGTATGAATTATAAATTAATCCTTTATTCTTAAATAGCAGCTTGTGGAACTATCCTGTAAATCTCAATACGCAATTCTGGCATTATTAGAGATGGCAACTCATTACGAAAGCGGTGAACCGATGCAAATTCGACAAATAGCCGCACAACAAGATATACCTGATCGCTATTTAGAACAGCTATTAGCTACTTTGAGGCGTGGGGGTATAGTTAAGAGTCAGCGTGGTTCTAAAGGTGGTTATCTGTTAGCGCGAGAACCTTGGAAAATTAGTGTTTTTGAGATTTTAGAATGTTTAGAAGGGTTGGATATCAAACCGAGTGAAGATGATACCAATTCCAAAAGTGTAGACAGTGCGATTGTAGACGAAATTTGGCAAGAAGCTCGTCAAGCGGCAAATGCGGTCTTGCAAAAACATTCACTTCAGGATCTTTGTGAAAAGCGAGATTCTCGAAGGCAGTTAGATATCATGTATTACATTTAAAGGAATCAAAGGTATTATGCGGATTGCTCGGAATATTACAGAACTGGTTGGCCGCACTCCTCTGGTACAGTTGAACCGTATTCCCCAGGAGGAAGGCTGTGTAGCAGAAATTGTGGTGAAACTAGAAAGTATGAACCCATCTGCATCGGTAAAAGACCGAATTGGTGTGAGTATGATTAATGATGCCGAACAGGCAGGTTTAATTACTCCTGGTAAAACTGTGCTGGTGGAGCCGACATCGGGCAATACGGGGATTGCTTTGGCAATGACAGCCGCAGCTAAGGGGTATCAATTAATTCTGACGATGCCGGAAACCATGAGTGCAGAACGTAGAGCTATGTTGCGGGCTTATGGTGCTGAATTGGAACTGACACCGGGAATTGAAGGCATGAGTGGGGCGATTCGCAGGGCGCAGGAAATAGTGGAAACCACACCTTATGCGTATATGTTGCAACAGTTCCGCAATCCAGCAAATGCCAAAATCCATCGGGAAACTACAGCAGAGGAAATTTGGGAAGATACTGATGGCAAGGTAGATATGATTGTGGCGGGTGTGGGTACAGGTGGTACTATTACTGGTGTGGCAGAGGTGATTAAAGCTAAGAAGCCTAGTTTTAGAGCGATCGCAGTAGAACCTGCTAATAGTCCTATATTATCTGGAGGAAAACCAGGCCCCCACAGAATTCAGGGAATTGGGGCGGGTTTTATTCCCCAGGTGTTGAAGGTAGAATTAATTGATGAAGTGATTACTGTCAGTGATGAAGAAGCGATCGCTTACAGTCGCAGATTAGCCAGAGAAGAAGGGCTATTATCTGGTATTTCCAGTGGTGCGGCTTTGTGTGCTGCTATTCGTGTCGGTCAACGTCCAGAAAATCAGGGACGCTTAATTATCGTGATTCAACCCAGTTTTGGTGAAAGATATTTAAGCACACCATTGTTCCAAGACTTGGACGCAAAGTTAGTAACTGGGATCAGCTAGTACCGCAGGGCGGAAGTCAAAAGTCAAAAGTCAAAAGTCAAAAATAATATAGAGTCAGCTTTTTGGCGATTGAGAATGGCCATTTTATTTACGCCGTGTTGTATTAGTTCAGTACAGATTGAGAAATCAGCAGGGGTTTAGCATTACTAAACCCATGTAAAAGTTACAAGCAAAAATTAATTGGTGTTTAACTTTTAATTTTCAGTTATACTTTCTCCAACTGCAAGCTCTTGTAAGTTAGATTAAATCAGTAAACATTCAACAGTGAAATGTAGTTGGAAATGCGGTTTCTGACTTCTACTTATTAACTGATAGCTGATAACTGATCATGTCTGATTCTAACCATTACGAAACCCTAAAAATTGGTCATCATGCCAGCCAAGCGGAGATTAAACAAGCCTATCGACGCTTGGTAAAAATATTTCATCCTGACAGCAATCAAGAAACCGCAGATCATCAGGAAATCATTCGTATTAATGCTGCTTATGAAGTTTTGGGTGACACACAAAGTCGCCTCAACTATGACGAAAAACTACGTAATCATCAGCCAAAATTTAATAGTTATCGCCAACAGAGAACAGCATCAGATCAAAAAAATTACCAAGCCAAACGGAAAACTGGAAAAGATGCTGATGAGAAAGTTGAAGAATGGTTACGCTTAGTTTATAAACCAGTCAATCGTGTTCTCTGTGTTATTCTTAATTCCCTAGATGAACAGATTGAGGAACTAGCAGCCGATCCTTTTGATGATGAATTAATAGACGAATTTCAAAAATATTTAAAAGTGTGTCGAGAAGATTTGAAACAGGCACAAAATATCTTTCGTTCTTTACCAAATCCCCCTAGTTTAGCCAGGGCTGCGGCTCATCTTTACTATAGCCTCAGTCAAGTTGGAGATGGATTAGAAGAATTGGCTTATTTTCCTTTAAATTATGATGACCGTTATTTACATACAGGTCAAGAAATGTTCCGCATTGCTATGAGCTTACATTGTGAGGCACAGGAATCGGTTAATCAGTAATGAGGGATGATGGGGAAGTAACATCATATTCCCCTTACTCTTCCCTCGTAGAAACTTACTTTGATTTAGCTTCCAAATTTTCCAAGCGGCTTTTTAGTTCTTGATTTTGTTGTTTGAGTTGATTGACTTCTTCACGTAACTGACGCAAAGTTTTTTCTGGGCCAATGTTTTTCTGGACTTTAGAAATCTCTTCTTCAGCATAACGACGTACTCGTCCATCTGTCGTTTGACTGGCTAAAGATTGCAAAATTCCAATTGCTTTGGGGGTTTCCATTTGTCCCAATGCTGTGACTACTGCAACTTGGGTTAAAAAGAATGTTTCTTTAGCTATTTCTGCTAATCGGTCTAAAATTCTTTCTATATTAGTAGGAGTTTGACCAACAGAAATTTTTCCTAAAGCACGAATAGTAGACAGTCGTAGCGGTTGGGACACGCCGATTTTAGTATATTCCAATAGCAAATTTAAAGCGGTTTCTGAAGTTTTAAATTCAGCTAAACCAGAAATCGCCCCACTACGTACTACTTCATTCCAACCTGCTCTTTCTTCTAACACTGATTTGAGCAGCTTGATCACCTTTTCTTCATGGGGCTTTTCTTCTAAATGAGCCGCTGCGATCGCACCAATAGTTCGACAAGCTGCCGCTTCTACATTATAGCTGGCATCTCCATTCTGCACTACAGCTTTGACAGCCTTATAACTAGGGTGAGTTTTGATTTCCGATAAGGAACTCACTACTGCTTTGCGAACAAAGGGGCTAGGGTCATGCAGGCCAATTACTAAACCATCAAAGGCTTGATCTAACTGAATTTCTGATAATTTTTGGGCTACTTCTACACGCACACCCCAGAAAGGATCATTTTTCAGTGCTGTTGATAGAACTTTGGTAACTTCTAAGCCACCTTTTTTCGCTAAAGCTTCGGCTGCATAAATACGAGAAATAGGATTAGGGTCAAATTCTAACTGCGCTTTTAACTCTGGTATGGGGTATTCCAAGGTTACAGTTTTCAGATAATTATTACCGACATCAAAGCTGATAAAATCGGGTTTTTCCGCTAATGGGAAATAGAAACTTTGTTCTTTTTCATTGACCCGCACTGTGAAAGTTATCAGGTTTGATGGTTGTTGGCTGTAACCAAAGCCGATAGGGATTTTTAAATCAAATAAATCCTTGTTATCACCGTTAACTTGGGTTTGGGTAACAGTTACCTTGGTTAATTTAGAATCCCCATCCCAAGAATAAGCAACTTTGAAATCAGGATGACCACCACGATAGACATACTGATCAAATAGGAAGGTGAGATTACGTCCTGTGGCTTTTTCAATTGCCCGCAATAAATCTACTGTTTCTACAGTTTGGTGGGCATGATCTTGAACAAATGTGTGAATAGCTGTCCAAAATAATTCATCGCCTAATTCTGTACGAATCATGTGATAAACACAAGATCCTTTTTCATAAATGTGGCGGTCATAAAGTTCTATTGCTTCGCGGTAAACGTGAGTTACCATTGGCCGACGATAACGACTACTATCTTCATTCAAGTAACTGCGAGCTTCTAATAACCGATAATAGGCGGCATCATCTTGGCCATATTCATGTTCAGTCCACATTACTTCTGAATAGGAAGCCATTCCTTCCTTAATCCAAGCATGAGACCAATGTTTAATGACGATTAAATCACCAAACCATTGATGTGCTAATTCATGGACAACTAAACTTTCAGTGTTGAGGTTATCTAATGATGCTCTTTCATCTAACAAACATCGATCTGTTAATAAGGTAGTGGAAGTGTTTTCCATGCCCCCAAAGATGAAGTCATCTACACAAACTTGGGCATATTTGGGGAATGGATAGGGATAACCGTACTTTTCGCTCAGAAATTCAATCATACGGGGAGTTTTGCCCATGCTGCGTTTAGCATCTGCTTCTCTTCCCTTGTCTACGTAGTACGTAACAGGCTTACCTTGCCACGCATCCCGAATTTCTGCAAAATCACCTACTGCTAGGGTCATTAAGTAGGTGGGATGAACCTGCTGTTGTGACCAATGGTAAATTTGCTGATTGTCATCTTCAAAAGTATCAATTAGTTCACCGTTGGAAATAGCAATTAGGGGTTTGGGAACACGGACACGAATTTCTGATGTAGATAACTGTCCTGGGTAGTCAAAACAGGGGAACCAGAAGCGGGAATCTTCGTCTTCCCCTTGTGTCCAGACTTGGGTGGGCTTGTGGGGGTAGTGTTTGTCTGGTTGAATAAAGTAAATGCCGCGTTGGGGTTTTTCTACAGAGTAGGCGATCGCAATTAACAAACGCTGACCAATTTGTGTAGGCTCAGAAAGAAGAATTGAAAGTTTCTCCCCATCATATTCAAACTTCTGTTCTGCTTCGTCTACCTGCACAGATTGGATATTCAAATTTACAGCATCCAAGGTCAAACGCTCAATATTATTACGGATTGGCAATAACCGAATGCTACAATTACCATAGTAACTTTGGTTGGCGATATCCAAGGTGAGGTCAAGAAAAATATGCTCTACCTGTCCTGGTCTATCAGGGTTGTAGTGAGGTTTAGCCCCTGGTAACTCAAAAGATTTATGTCCGTTATTCTCTGTATCAAAATAAAGATGCGACATTGATTATTACTGACCTTGTAATCCTGAAATTTTCACAAAAATAGCTATAGCTTCGCTCTCTTCGAGATGCTAGGCAAACGCCACCGGTTCAGCAGATGCATATCCCCAATCAAAATAGTTATTTGATCAGGATTTTTCAAGGATGGAATGATTTAACTCAATCTTCTCATTTTGCTCCCAAGTTTCCATGTCTTGATGTAATCTGATATTTTGCGCTTTTGCATGATTAACACAAGAACTTCTTACACCACACTGTGTTCGCGTAGCGTGCCGTTAGGCACAAATACTAGCAATTATTACTCTAGCTTAGAATAACTTGTGGCTGAGAATCCCACTCTTTTTTGGATATCAACTTAAGATACCATTTGCGGATTTACTCTTTGTTCCAGTGAAGTCTTTTTTGGAGTCACTAAAAACTATTAGTGTGTAGAAATACTAATTTTATCAGTAAAAACCGCTGAATGAGGATAAATAGGTGATCAAAATCCAAAAATTTAGCTATTGCAGTTCTAGCTCCCTGATAATAATTTGATCAAAACAAAAAAGGATAATAACAATGCCCGAAAGTAAATCTAAATTTTTAGTCCCTGTTATTAGCACTGCTATAGTCGTTGCAGGTGGGATAGCTGCTTATGTATATTTTAAAGCGCCCTCTGGAGATGTTTCCAGTCCTCTGGGAAGTGCTAAAGTAGTACCTGCTAACGCCTTGATGGCGACTTATATTAACACAGATTCTCAATCTTGGAGTAAGTTACAGCAATTTGGAACTCCACAAGCACAACAACTAGTAACCAAAGGCTTACAGGATATCAACAAACAGCTATTAAGTGATAGCAATATTGTTTATGAAACGGACATAAAACCTTGGATTGGTGGAGTTATGATTGCTGTGCTACCACCAAATCCTCCTCTACCTAATCCATCCACTCCCCCAATTCCAGTACAGCCAGAGCCAAATATTTTGTTGGTAGTAGGTATAAAAGATAAACTCAATGCCTTGAAATTTGCGACTAAATTGAAGGAGCAAAAAAACGTACAAATTCAAGAATCAGAATACAAAGGTGAGAAAATTATTGCTAGTACAAGCAAGAGCAAATCCACTTATGTAGTTGTTTTGAACAACACTCGTATACTGTTAGCACCAGAAAAACAAGCTGTAGAAAAAGCTATTGATACCTATAAAGGTGAGCCATCCTTTGCCAACAAAGAAGGCGCAAGTAGTATTTTAGCTAAAGGTGTGGATGTTAAAAACAGCCTTGCTCAAATTTATGTGCCTGATTACGCCAATATGGCACAACAGTTAACAGCTTTTAATCCCCAGGCTAGACCCTTGCCCCCACAAACATTGGCACAACTCAAGCAAGTAAAATCCATGGTAGCGGCTGTGGGTGTGGATGATGCGGGAGTGAGAATGAAAGCAGTAGTGAACTTAGATCCACAATTGAACAAATTTCAATATCAAAATACTCCGGCTAAGATAGTGGGACAATTTCCCAGTGACACTTTTGCTTTAGTCACCGGACAGAACATCAATCGTAGCTGGCAAACGTTCCTGGAACAGTCAAAAGATTATCCAGAAATTAAGCAAGGTGTAGAACAAGTACGGGGACAACTAAAACAAGCGGTCAATCTGGATTTGGATAAAGAAATTTTTGGTTGGATGGATCAAGAATTTGCCTTGGGTGCGGTGAAATCCAGTCAAGGATGGTTAGCCAATGTTGGTTTTGGGGGAGCGATGGTATTTGACACTAGCGATCGCAAAACAGCGGAAGCCACCTTCACTAAACTAGATGACTTAGCCAAGAAACAATCACTCAACATCACCAAAAGAACCATTGGTGGTAAAAATATCACCGAATGGCAAATTCCCCAACAAGGCGCTTTCATAGCACATGGTTGGCTAGATCAGGATACCGTATTTCTAGCTATTGGTGGACCAGTTGGTGAAGCACTAGCAGACAAAAAAGGTCAACCCCTCGATAATACGGACACATTTAAAGCCGTAACGAGTTCCTTACAAAAACCCAACGGTGGTTATTTCTACTTAGATTTAGAAAACACCTCTTCGTTGATTACTCGTTTAGCCACACAAGGTCAACCTCTTCCCCCGGAAGCTAATGCGGTTCTATCATCCATTCGTGGTTTGGGTGTGACAGTCAATAGCCCCGATCAATCCACCAGTCAGATGGAAATGTTGTTAGCTCTGAAATCAAGTACAGCCAAGTAAAGAAGCAGGGGAGATAGGGAGCAGGGGAGCAGGGCAGCAGAGGAGCAGGGGAGCAGGGGAGCAGGGCAGCAGAGGAGCAGGGGAGCAGGGGAGCAGGGGAGCAGGGGAGCAGGGGAGCAGGGGAAAAATAACTTCTTTCTTATTCCTGATAGCGAAGCGTGGCGTTAGCCATACTCCTGAACTCCTATTCCCTCTTAACTGTCACCTGTCACCTGTCACCTGTCACCTGTCACCTTTCTCTAGACTCAACTCCAGCAAATATGTCATAAGTAAAAAAAGGCTGTTAAACACAACTAACATTTATGACTACTGCTCTCAAAACTACTCCTGACTTTGCTTCCCGAATGGTAAATGGTATTTTGGCCATCAAGCCTTTAGCAAACCTAGCCAAACACCAAGCCAGACAAATGATGATTAAACGCGCTGAGAAAATTGGCGTGTATTGGACAAAAGAAGCAGAAAAACTGCAAGCGCGAGATTGGACAAATGATTTAGCTCAAGTACAAAATCCTCAGCTAACCTACCCAGATTATTACGTTACCTCATTCCATGCCTATGAAACCGGTAATCTGAGTTGGCAAGCAGCATTTGAAGTAGAGTCTGCCGCTCATGCTGTCCACGCTAAAATTTGGCAAGATGCAGAAGCTCAAGGTGATGCCAAACTGCGCCAAAGTTACCATAATATTCTCACCAGTTCTATTTCCCAACCACCAAAAGATATTTTAGATTTGGGGTGTAGTGTGGGTATGAGTACCTTTGCTCTCCAAGAAGTTTACCCCGATGCCAATATTACAGGTTTAGACTTATCTCCATATTTCTTAGCTGTCGCTAATTATCGTTCCCAACAACATCAAGCTAAAATTAATTGGGTTCATGCTGCGGCTGAATCTACAGGTATGCCAGATGCTGCCTTTGATTTAGTTTCTATTTTTTTGATGTGTCATGAATTACCCCAATCAGCAACGCGAAAGATTTTTGCTGAAGCCAGACGAGTTTTACGTCCAGGTGGTCACTTAGCAATTATGGACATGAATCCCAAATCGGAAGTTTACAAAAAAATGCCTAAATATATTTTTACTTTGCTCAAAAGTACAGAACCTTATCTAGATGAATATTTCACTTTAAATATTGAGCAAACCTTAGTTGAGGCAGGTTTTCAAACTCCTGCCATTACTAGCAATAGTCCCCGTCATCGCACTATCATTGCTCAGGTGAGTGACTAATATATTTCTGCTGCTTTGGGCGGTTATTCCACCTCTGTTGTTGCTGCTGTTTTATTACCGCCGCACTCCTGCTGCCCCGTCTTTATTCAATGTATTTGTTTTCTTCATTATTGGCGCTGTATCAGGTTTTGCTGCTCTCGGTTTAGAGTGGGTTGGACATTGGCAAGAGATACAGCGTTCTTTTTTTGGTGCAGCTTTACGGCAAATATTAGTAATAGCTCCTATTGAGGAAGGTTGTAAGTTTATAGGGGTAATTATTCCTCTATTTTTTCTACAACGCAGGTATAAATTTCGCGCTACTACAGTTTTTGTGTTTACCATAGCAGTGGCTTTGGGGTTTACGGCGGAAGAAAATTGGATTTATTTATTTCATGATCAAGCATTACCTTTAGAACGGATTATTGGTACACCAGTTCATGCTATGTTCTCTGCACCTTGGGGGTATGCACTGGGAAGATATTTTGCTTCTACAAGACGGTTGAATAGAGACAGAATTTTGATTTTTACGACTTGGCTAAATGCTGTTTTTTTTCATGCTCTGGTGAATACTTTATCTGCTGCTTGGGGTTTTCCTCGTCCCATACATTTTCTTGGTTATGGTTTATTTCCATTGATGTTGTGGATGTTTTGGCGGTTAGAACAATTATTAAGAAGATTACAGGGTAAACGTTCTCTGGTGTTAATTTCTGGTAACAAACCTCTAGCTCGTTATTGCCAAAGGGGTTTAGTTTTACTGGCTCTTGTATTGGGAGGTAATGCTATTTTGAAGTTGTTGATATTAGTCAGAAAAATTAATCCTTTACGGGTGGAGTATTTGTTGAAGACGGATATTCTTTGGTTTATACTAGGAGAAATATTACTAATTCTTGGTTTGGGATTTTTGGCTTGGTTAATTTATCGCTATTTAAGATATTTAGCCATTCGACGGCATTTTTTTAGGTTAGCTAAATACTAGGAGATGGTTATGCAAGCAACTTCAGTACGTTGGACTACTTCTGATTTAGCGTTATTTGCTGGTGATAACAGAAATCGCTATGAGATTATTGATGGAGAGTTATTTGTGACAAGATCACCTCATTGGAATCATCAGTCTAGCTGTGCTAATATAGCTAGATTTATCGGCAATTGGTCAGATGAAACAGGTTTAGGTAAGGTAGGTGTTGCACCAGGAATTATTTTCTCGGATGCTGATAATGTGATTCCCGATGTAGTCTGGGCTAGTCATGAATCTTTAGAAAGATTATTAGATGAAGCTGGACACTTCACAGGCGCACCAGAATTAGTGGTTGAGGTGTTGTCACCAGGAGAAAAAAACGAACAGCGCGATAGAGAAGCTAAACTAAAACTTTATTCGGTGCAAGGTGTTCAAGAATATTGGATTTGTGATGTAAATGCTAAAAAAGTTGAAGTTTATCGTCGTCAACAAGCTGGATTAAAATTAGTAGCAACTTTATATAGTGAAGATGAATTAACTAGTCCTTTATTACCAGGATTTAAGTGTGTAGTGAGTAAATTTTTTTAATAGTACACAAGCAGAGGAGAGGGGGAGCAGAGGAGCAGAGGAGAGGGGGAGCAGAGGAGCAGAGGAGCAGGGGAGCAGAGGAGCAGAGGAGCAGGGGAGCAGAGGAGAGGGGGAGCAGGGTAAAAATTAATTCGTTCTTCGTTCTTCGTTCTTCTGACTCCTGAACTCCTGATAGCGTTCACGTAGTGTGCCGTAGGCATAGCGTGGCGTTAGCCATACTCCTGAACTCCTGACTCCTGACTCCTGACTCCTGACTCCTCTGTAATCTTCTAAACTGTTGCTAAAACAGGTTGATTTACTTCTGTGGTGACAGATGTTGATTCTAGGTCATCCGAGTAGATTTCGCAGGAGTTGTTGGGGCTTTCCACTAGTTTAACTTTGTAAAGTTCTGCTCCTAGTTCTTGAATAGGCGATCGCAACATATTACTAATATAAAGAGCAATATTTTCTGCTGTTGGTACAACTTCCCCAAAATAGGGAACATCTCTATTTAAGAAACCGTGATCAAGGGGTTCAGTTACATCGGCAATTAACTGATTTAAAGCACCTAAATCAACGATCATACCTGTGCAGGAGTCGATTTCACCCTTCACTGTCACTTCTAATTGATAGTTATGTCCGTGTCCATTCACACGAGCGCATTTACCGTAAATCTCTGTATTTTTTTCTAAACTCAAATCAGGATGAGCTAATCTGTGTGCAGAACTAAATCCACTCTGGACTGTGAAGAAGGCTTCTCTTCCATTACCCTGATATTCTACCCACAGTTGTGGACTTTCAAATAGCTTAACTTTAGATAATTTTGCCCCTAATTTCTCAATGGATGGTTGGAGTAGATTACTAATGTAAAGTACCTGATGTTCAGTCGTCGGGACGATTTCAGCAAAATAAGGAATGTCTTCATTCACGCAGGAATGATCAAAGATTTTGACGACATCATTTTCAACAACTCTATTGAGGGCATCTAAATCAATAATCATCCCTGTTCGTGAGTCCATTTCCCCTTCTACAGTTACTTCTAAATGATAGTTGTGTCCGTGGGTACGGGTACATTTACCATACTTTTCAGAACTGAGGTTAGGTGCTAGACGATGGGCGGCGCTAAAGTGGGTTCTGATGCTCAGAGAAGCTTGTTTTCCTTTGCCCGTATAATCTGTCCACAGTCCAGGATGTTCAACCAATTGGACACGAACTAGAGGCAAATGAGGGGCTAAACGTTGCCAAATTACCCGCGCAATATTTTCATTAGTGGACAGAGTTTCTTGAAATTCTGGCCAGATATTATTAAGGTAAGAAAAGTCTAATTGGTCGGTAACTTCTCGCTTAATTACTTGTTTGACATCAGATAAATTTAGCACCATACCATATTCATCTAATTCCCCAGTCAGAGAGATGAATAGGGTATAATTGTGGCCTTGTCCGGGAAATTTTGAGGAACGACCAAATTTTGCCAAATTCTCGGTTTCGCTTAGTTCTGGTAGCGAATAATGATGACTAGCTAAAAATTGAGCGCGACGATTGACTATACACTGCATGGTTACACTGGAAATAGATTTTAATATTTCTTAATTTTTCACTATTTACAGCATAAACTAATTTGTTGTTATTTGTTAGTGGTCAGTCGTCAGTGGTCAGTGGTTAACAATACCAATTCTCTATGATCAGTATTTCACTAATGCAATGTTAGTGGTCAGTTATTTAAAACACAAATTACCAATTACCAATTACCAATCCCCAATCCTCTATGCTTGATTTGAGAAAATTAGCAGGGCAAATGCAGGGTTTAAGTCAACATTTAAGTTTAGAAGCTGCTGCGAGTCGTCAGCGTTTGGAGTTGGCACAGGAAAATTTAAACAATGCGTTGGAGTGTCAACAAGAGTTAATTGAACGTCAAGAAAAATGGCGCGATCGCATTCTCTTTGCTAATGCTACACCCATTGAACCTCTACAAACTTGTATTGATATTCCTGTTCCCCCTAAAGTTCACACTGTTATCTCTACAGATGGGTCACAAATTGCTCCTAATCATCATGAAATTGCGTATTGTTACTTATTAAATATCGGTAGAGTAGTTTTACATTATGGTCAAAATCGCCACCCCATTCTAGATAGTTTACCGGAAGTTTTTTATCGTCCTGAAGATTTGTATGTGTCGCGTCAGTGGGGGATTAGAACTGAAGAATGGATGGGTTATCGCCGTACTGCTTCAGAAATTACAGTGTTAGCAGAACTAGCTTGCAGTGCCAAAACAGAAGCACCAGCCTTAGCGATGGTAGATGGTTCGTTAATATACTGGTTTTTAGACCAATTACCGATGGATGCACGCGATCGCATTTTACCCCCTATTCTTGAAGCCTGGCAACAAATGCGAACAGCCCAAATACCCATCATGGGTTATCTTAGCGCCTCCCGCAACATCGAAGCCATGAACTTTTTACGGTTTTTAGCCTGTCCTCATCCAGTCCCAGATTGTATCAGTTATTGCCCCAACCAACTAGAATATGTACCCTGTAAAATCTTTGAATCTTTGCGAGATACATCCCTATGGGCAACCCAACTTCAACCCGGACAACGCAGTCCCTTATGGCGCAGTAATGCCCGAATTTTAGAATTATACAGCGACCAAATCATTTATTTTTGTTACGTTCATGTGGGTACGGAAATTGCTCGGATAGAAGTTCCTGCTTGGGTAGCAGAAAATACTGCCATGTTTGACGAAGCACTAGGTTTAATGTTGGCACAAGTACAAAAAGGATACGGCTATCCCGTGGCAATTGCGGAGGCACATAACCAGGCTGTAGTCAAAGGTGGTGATAGAAGCCATTTCTTTGCCCTTTTGGAACGAGAAATGATTAAAGCTGGTATAAAAAATGTCGGAACTTCCTATAAAGAAGCGAGAAAAAGGGGAAGTATTGCGTAGTACGATTTTGGATTGTCAAAAAATTAATATGCAATTACTGTAAATAATTAAACGCAGATGCACGCAGATAAAATTTGTGTATAAAGCTGCTTTTCTGAGTTTGGTATGATGAGGAATCTACTGAATTAAATCAATATGGCGAAATTTTGCAAATTAATAATCAGACTTGTAGTTTTGGGTGGATTATTATTAATATCTCAACAGGTTCTTGCACAAACTTGGATACCTGTGCGTGGTGGAATTCCCTTTGGTATTAGTGGGATAGCTTTGATAAATCAGCAAAACGATAAACTAGATTTTTTAATTGTCCATGACAACAAAAAACCAAATCAAGGCCGTTTAGCAATTATTAGTCTTCAAGGTAAAAATCAACCTGAATATTTACCCTTAAATTGGCCAAGTAAAAAACTACCTACAGATTTAGAAGGATTGACATCTATTCCAGATACCAAAAGCTTAGAGTTTATTGCTGTAAATAGTCAAGGTAAAGCTTATCATCTTCAATTAGACTCTAACAAAAAAAGTCTTTCTATTCTCAAAGAATTTGATTTACCAGCAATTACCAAAGATAGCAACTTTGAATCTTTCTGTTTGCAAAAAATTGATAATCAATTAATTGCAACTTGGGGACATCGTGGAGAAGGAGAAGAACCAGCAAAAATTTATTGGGGAAAGTTAAATTTAACTAAATATCAAATCACTAACATAGATTCAGCTAACTTTAAAGTACCATTTCCTGATGGTAACGTTCGCCATATTTCTGATCTGAAAATAGATAACGCCGGAATTGTTTATATTACCTCAGCAAATGATGCAGGAAATGACGGTCCATTTCAGTCTGCTGTTTATGTTGCAGGTTATTTAAGCTTGAATGGTAACAAAATAGAATGGCGACCAAATCAGCAACTTTTCCCTATTTACAGGGATAAATATCATAAAATTGAAGGTTTAGAAATAATACCTGGTGCAGCAGGAGGAGTAATAGTAGGGACAGATGATGAAAATATGGGTGCTTCTGTTTATATGATAGGTGAATAACCGCAGATGGACGCGGATAAACACAGATAAATCATCTGCGTAAATCTGCATAAATCTGCGTTTAAAACATCATTTACCTAAACATTAAATCGGAATAACATCACATCCCCTTCCTGAACAATGTACTCCTTACCTTCGCTTCTTACCAACCCTTTTTCCTTCGCACCATTCATCGAACCATGAGTTACCAAATCATTATAAGCAACGGTTTCTGCGCGAATAAAACCCCGTTCAAAATCAGAGTGAATGACACCTGCTGCTTGAGGTGCAGACATTCCCGCATGAATAGTCCAAGCGCGAGTTTCTTGGGGACCACAAGTAAAATATGTCCGCAAACCTAAAAGCGCGTAAGTTGCACGAATTAAAGATTTTAAACCACCTTCTTTTACACCCAAAGATTCCAGAAAATCAGCTTTATCTGCTTCTGGTAATTCAACTAATTCCGCTTCTACTTGTGCAGAAACAATCACAACTTGAGCATTTTCAGCAGATGCAACTTGTCGCACTTTTTCAACAAAATCATTACCTGTTGCTAAGTCATCTTCAGAAACATTAGCAGCGTAAATAATTGGTTTATTTGTGAGTAGTCCTAAGCCTTTAATAATTGCGGCTTCTTCTTCATTTAAACTCACTTGACGTACAGATTTACCTTCATTTAAAGCTGCTGCTAATTTTTCCAGCACAGTGATTTCAAATTGTGCATCTTTACTTGTGCGTGCTTGTTTGCGAGTTCTGTCAATGCGTTTTTCAATTTGAGATAAATCTGATAAACCAAGTTCTAAATTAATGATTTCAATATCTCGTGCTGGGTCTACAGAACCGGCGACGTGAATGATATCATCATTTTCAAAACAACGCACAACATGAACTATTGCGTCAACTTCGCGGATATGGGATAAAAATTGATTACCTAGTCCTTCTCCTTGACTTGCACCTTTCACCAAGCCGGCAATATCCACAAACTCAACACGAGCAGGTATAATTTGTTTAGAAGTAGCAATTTTGGCGAGAACGTTTAACCGGTCATCTGGTACTGAGACAATGCCAACATTCGGTTCAATTGTGCAGAATGGGAAGTTAGCTGCTTCGGCTTTAGCGTTAGCGACGACAGCGTTAAATAAGGTTGATTTTCCGACGTTGGGAAGTCCGACTATTCCGGCTCTTAGCATTGTAGATTTTTAGATGTTGATTGCAATTATAAGGATAATTCAAACAGGTTGAGGAATGGTTTGGGGAATTGGCCCTGGTACTGTTTGGGGAATGGGTGCTGGTACTGTTTCTGGTACTGGTTCTGGGAAGGCTGGAGGAATGGTTGGTTCTGGTGGAGGTTCGGGACTAGGTAGGGGGTTAGGTTGAGGAGTTGTTATTTGCGGTTCAGGTATGGAGACAGCACAGGGATAAAGCATGGTAAGTCTAATTGACTCGACTTTCCCAAGCTAGATGATAACTTATACCGTTGACATCTTCCCAAATGGCTATACCTAAATCTTAGTTATTTACGATTTTCCCACAATTCTAATAAACCCACTGTACCAACAAAAAATGTATAGATTCCATATTTGATGGGTTGGTGATTTTGAGAAGGTGCATAAAAAGCTGCAATGATTCCTTCGACAAAATGCGCTGATAGGGCAATATGAGCAAGTATTAATGCGGGAGTTAATATATTTGGTAGTTGGCTGTTAGTTGTTACTGTTTGGATGTTCCATAGTTCTAATCCTATGGCGCTGGTGATGAGGGGTATGGATATAAATTTGATGATGGTGAATAGTTTTGGTTTGATATCTTTTAAGTTCATGTTGTTTGATTTTCTGTAGTAATAATATTTTACATTTTATTGCATCAAATTATTTATTAATTGATCTATTCTTAAAAGTTCCTGAGTAATTTGCTTTACTGTATTTAATTCATTTGCAGGATCTGGTGGTTGAACAGTCATGTACGATGTAGCTGAAGTATGTGCGACAATGCCTCGTTCTTTCCCAAATGTATTCATAGTAGCAAGCCAAGCAGGATCTAAATCATTACTATCTATTCCTATTGGTAATAGTAATGCCAAAATATTAGCTTCTTTGACTCCATGATTATTATCCTTAACCCACCGAAAATTATTGATAGCTGAATCTATTTTCTTACTTATTTTCAGTCGTTTGTCATGTTCATCTTGACTTATCCTACTAGTTTTGTTGAGTGTGTCTGGTGGTTTATCCATAGTTAAAGAAGAGAAACCAAGTAGACATATCAGAGTGCGAGAGGTCTTACCTGTACTATCCCAAGCTCTTTTGGCATTCAAGACTGCTTCCCAAACTCTATCTTCAAGGTATGATTCAATTTCAGCATGAGCTAAAACTCTATATGCGAGAGTTTTCACTAACTGTCTATCAGAATATAAACCTGTAGGACTAATTTTAGGTAAGAATTGCTTTTTTAACCTATTTAACTCCCTGGTTAAAATCCTAAATCTAGCAGATTTTGGCATATTATATAAATACCCTACCTCAACCCGTTAAAAATTATTCGATTATCAACGAGTTCAGGTAGGTTAAACTCTACATCTAAAACTTCTAATAGACTTTCACCCCACAATCTCAAACGATTGTAAGTTTCTCGGATGTTTTTGGTTGTTCCCTCAATAGCTTCTTTAAAGTTACTGTTGGATGAACATAAGCTTTTGAAAGCTTCTTCAACTTTTTCCTTATTTCTTTGAGCAGATTCCCTTATAGTTTCATCTTTAAAGTAAAAAACCATCACATCTAAAATAGCTCGATTAAACTGGCTGCGATATTTATTGCCCAACCACATACGAGAAAAGTTATCTCCAAATATATTAATAGTTGTTTCTACTGCTTCCTCGAATTGATTAACTGCATTTTTAACATCATCATCAATTTTTTCCCAATCTTTATTAAGATTTTCACAAGTCATATCAAGAAATTTTTTAAGATTTCCTCTATATTCAGATAAAAAATAATGAAATCCTACATAACGCAACAGCAACTCGACATCTCTCATCCGAAAATCAGGATTTGGTGATTTTAATATTTTTCGTAAAGCCTTACTTTCAACTGATTTATCATCTAAGAAATTGATAAAACCACCTGGATGTAATGCTTGTCTGAGTTCTTGAGGAGATAATGGAGTGCTTTCTACATTCAAGCGCAGGAACATTTTATATAGCAAATCTTCGCTATGCCAATTCCGAATTAATATAGTCCGAATAGTTTGGTTGTCTAGAGCATTAATATCAGAACTCAAGATTACATCATTCTGAAAATCATCATATTTTTTGCCAATTAAATCACGTCTAAACTCTAAATCTTTTAGAGCAAAAGCATTATTTTTAGTTTTTTCACTCCTACCATAAAATTGCAGGATAGTTAACAATCTTTGCTTCCCGTCAAGAACGATAAATTTACCTTTTTCTTGCCGATTAACAGCTAATACTATTTGGGGGACTGGAAATCCAACTATAAGTGATTCTATGAACCTACTTTTGCGAGTTATACTCCAAGCATCTCGCCTTTGAAATTGGGGATTTAGCTGTATATGATCCCGCACAAGTTGATTAAGGATCGTTTCCGTTGTCCAATCACTACCAGAAACAACTATTTTCGATATTTCTTCTAATACGGGAATTAACTTATTACGAGATTGAGACTCAATTTCTTGCTCTTCTTCTTCCTCAAAAAATATTACTTCTTCTTCTGGCGTAAATGTAATCTGCATAGGATTTAAATCAGGACATAATATAGTTTATGACTTAATTATATGCGATAATTTATCAATTTTTACATAAAGCTCTAACCGCTAAATTGATCCAAAAATGCTCAATCAAAACCAAACCCCCCTCATAGATGCCTTAAAAATCTCCATCTCTCGTCCCCATGCACCATTTTACACTCCTGGACACAAACGCGGTGCGGGAATTTCCCCAATTTTAACTGATTTATTAGGTAAAAATGTTTTTCGCGCTGATTTAACGGAATTGGCCGAATTAGATAATTTATTTACTCCTGAAAATGCAATTCTCGCAGCACAAGAATTAGCTGCTGCTGCTTTTGGTGCTGAAAAAACTTGGTTTTTAGTTAATGGTTCTACCTGTGGAATTGAAGCCGCAATTCTCGCTACTTGCGGTATGGGAGATAAAATCATTTTGCCTAGAAATGTGCATTCTTCAGTTATTTCTGGTTTAATTCTTTCTGGTGCAATGCCTATTTTTATTCATCCCGAATATGATAAAGATTTAGATATTGCCCATAGTATTACACCGGAAGACTTAAAAACAACTTTAGCCAAACATCCTGATGCTAAAGCAGTGCTGGTAGTTTACCCTACTTATGACGGTGTTTGTGGAGATTTGAGTGCGATCGCACAAATTACCCATCAATATCATATTCCCCTCCTTGTCGATGAAGCACATGGCGCACATTTTGCTTTTCATCCTCATTTACCCGCATCAGCATTAACCGTAGGGGCTGATTTAACAGTGCAATCTATTCACAAAACCTTGGGTGCAATGACACAAGCATCAATGCTGCATATCCAAGGAAATAGAATTGATATTGATAGATTAAATAAATCCTTACAATTAGTTCAATCTACAAGTCCCAGTTTTATTCTTTTAGCTTCCCTTGATGCCGCACGTCAACAAATGGCTATCAATGGGGAATGGTTAATGTTTCAAACTTTGCAACTAGCTGAAGCCGCAAGAAATGAAATTAGTCAAATTCCTGGTTTATCAGTTTTGGAGATCCCCCCAACCCCCCTTCTTAAGGGGGGCTTTTTTGATTTAGATCAAACACGGTTAACCGTTAACGTTTCTAAATTAGGTTTAACAGGGTTTGAAGCTGAAGATATTCTCAATGAAATGGGTGTTACACCAGAATTTTCATCACTGCAAAATCTGACTTTTATTATTAGTTTAGGTAATAATTGGGCAGATATAAACGCATTAGTACAAAGCTTGCAAAATTTGGCTCGGATACCACAATTGACAAGTCAGTACAAAATATGTAAATATAGAAACGATGCTATAATTACCCGTAATATGTGCATTTCTCCCCGTGAGGCTTTTTTTGCTAACAGTGAAATATTGCCTTTGGAGATAACGGAAGACAGAATTTGTGCAGAAATTGTTTGCCCCTATCCTCCTGGAATTCCTATATTAATGCCGGGAGAAATTATTACAAAATCGGCTGTAGAATATCTGCTACAAATTCAGTCTTTGGGAGGATTTATTACTGGTTGTATGGATACAAGCCTCCGCAGCTTAAAGGTAATCAAAACCTAAATTATCATTAATTTGTAAGAAGTCAGGAGTCAGAATATTTGATAAACAGGTTAATTATCAAATAGATGTTTTTGGCGTTAGCCTGAAAAAGCTGACGGCTGATGACTAATAGTTGAATGTTTACATTTACATCCTGACATTTTTGTAACTAGCAACTTGGGTTAGATAGGGAAATCACACATTTTTAGAAAGCCAAATTTATGAAGATCAAATTTTTCATTTCAGTAGTATTAATGTCACTTATAGCAGATGTAAGTTTGCCAACTTTGGCTCAAACTCCGGTAGAAGTTCCCACTCATCGCCAGGAACTTGCTGCTAATCCTAAAGACACCGAAAAAATTAATAATATCAAAAAATTATTAGAAATTACAGGCGCAAGGAATCTGACTCAACAGATATTAACGCAAATGTTAAATTCAATGAAATCTGAATACCCTCAAGTACCAGTAAAATTCTGGGATACTTTTGCTGCTGAACTCAACCCAGATGAAATGATAAAGGAGTATATTCCTCTGTATGATAAATATTTTACCAATGAAGAAATAAAAGAAATTATTGCCTTTTATGAAACACCAATAGGAAAAAAAACTTTAACTGTAACTCCTCAAATCACTCAAGATTCCACAGAAATTGGGATTAGATATGGGAGAGCCGCAGCCGAAAGAGCCTTAGAAAAATTGAAATCTGAAGGATATATTCGCAATTTTTAAATCATCAACGAAAACAATCAAGTAAAAGGGTATAAATTTCATTTGGTATATAAATTTGTACCTCATTTACCTGAAATATGCTATGAGTTATGAGATATACACCATCAGCTACTCCTTCACCATGTAAGATTACATATCTTTTTCCTTCTTCCTTCTTCCTTCGCGTCCTAATGCCTACGGCACGCTCCGCGAACGCGTCTTTGCGGTTTATTTAATCCGTATTCTTTTAGTAGGAAAGGAGTAATATTACAGTTTACTGATAACTGAATAACTGTTTAAACTGCTTTTTTCACCAAGTCCTTATAAACAGGAACATTGGATTTCAGGAGACTACGCACAGCTTCCTCTAAATTTTCTTGTTGCAGTAAAGAATCTCCCATTAAAACTGCATTTATACCAGCATCAGCCATGAGAGCTAAATGATCAGAAGTCTCAATTCCTGACTCACTAATAACCAGAATCCCTAAGTTGTGTAAATGCGATCGCCTAGCTGCCATTAATTGCTGAGTTGTGCTAAGATTGACACCAAAATCTTCTAAACTGCGGTTATTAATTGAGATAATGCGAACATCGTCTAACTTGAGTACACGATCTAATTCAGCCAAGTTATGGACTTCCAAAATAGCATTCATTCCCAAGTAATGAATCACCCGTAAAAAATTATTGATCTCCTGATCGGTAAGAATAGCAGCGATTAATAAGACCGCATCTGCACCCGCTGACCTTGCTAAATAAATTTGGCAGGGATCAAGAATAAAATCTTTGCATAACAGAGGTAACGCTATCCGATGGCGGATAGTACGCAAATGGTCAAAACCCCCCTGGAAAAACTTTTGGTCAGTAACAACAGAGATACAAGTTGCTCCACCACGCTCATAAGACTTAGCTATGCTCAATGGATCAAAATCTAGACTAATTATATCTTGATGAGGTAGGGATCTTTTCACCTCTGTAATCAAGCCAGGTTTGTGAAGACTCTGCTGCAAAGCAGTAAAGAAATCTCGTACAGTAGGAGCAGCAGTTAATTGACGTTGTAGAGACGCAAAAGACATTTCCTGCTGCATTTGTGCCACTTCCTGCCTTTTTTGCCATACAATTTCTCTCAGTATGGGTTGCAGCCGATTATTATAAGTAGTACCAGGGTAAATCATGATGAGAAGGGATTAACGACTAAAAATTAATACTGATTGAAAAAAAAGAAATGCACACATAGATAGCACCCCTCCCAAACCTTACCCTTCCCAACAAAAGGATGACAAATAGGGATAGTGGGGTATCATCACCAACTTTTTTTGGAGTGATATAAGTGATATAAACGTTCTCCAAGTTGAAAACTGGAGTTTTTCAAAAGGGAACTCTTAACAGGGAAGAGTATAGAATTTGGGAATAAAAACCGATTAAGAAAAAACTATGGGTTTCAAAGTAGACGCGGTTTAGTAGGGAACAGAGAACTCTTCAGGAGCATCCCAACTTTGCAAAAACATTGCAAATTGTCATTCTGTATCCCTTCAGGTATTCCTGAACGTGAACGTGCCGGAGGCATTGCGTAACCGGGTGAAGCGTATTCCTGTAAACTTATACATTTGGGATACACCCGAAATTTTCACAGGGCTGAAAGTCTTTTGGTGTTTGATCACGCAGTACAACCTTAGTCATGTTTTATGATTACTGTATGTTCTCACATACCTAGCAACTGTTATATCAGAAATGAATCCAACGTGATTTCATATCCAACATTTCTACCTCTTTTTTAGAAGTTTGATTTTGCTGAGAACCACCCAAAAGGCAATTATTTTTGAGCAATCTGATATAAGTACGGTAGGGTATATAGTCAATTGGGTTATGTCCAGAGAAACGCAAAAGTAAAACACAAGCCCAGGAATACTTACCAGCTATAATTGCTTTGACTATTTGTTCTATTTGTTCGGTGTTAATCTTTTTATTGACTTGTCTATTATAATCAGCAATATTTTGGCTCATAGTATGCACTCCTATGTGTAAGTAAGAAACTAGTCAAACAATTTTTTGGGGATTTTGCATTTTCAGCAGCTGGCAAAATTCTCAACACAGACGTAAGTAATGGTAAACAAAACCGATAAAATTACCAGATGACACAAAAATCGATTTAAGAATCATCCAAGATAGATGTTTTTTTATTAAAAGCAGGGGCTGATTTAACCAGGTCATACAACATTTTTATTCACCTGATAGACATTGAACTAAATCCGCCCCCACAGATTAACCGTGTTGCAGAAGCAGCTTCTTTTTTAAGCCTACTCAAAGTTCAACTCTGGATACATGAACTATTTTTTGATCGACTTGTCTATTTTTTCGGTGTTGATTCTTTTTGATGATCCTTATCTCGGAAAAGCTAGATGTTTGACTATCTTCTCTTGAATATTTTCTGCCCCCTCGCTCCCTTAAATCCCACTTAATTGGGGGGATATACTCTGAGATTTCACTCTGATGGCAAGAGAATCTTTTGATGTGGACAATAAAGAAATTCAGGATTAATCCAGGCTTCCTGGTAGTTACAATCCTTTATAGATAACATAGATAACAAACCCAAAGACTTGCAAATTATTTATTTGTGTTTTGCAACACATAGTTTCTTAATGATTTATCTATCTATAGTCAGATATGTGGTCATATTCTGGATATTGCTTAAGAAAAACATATTACCTAAGAAGGATGACCGAGCATCTTTATATATAGTTGAATGCCTTAAATACTAAACTCAAACAATTCAATCAAATCAGGAAAATTTCTCCTCCTTTTATATGAGTATTTCGGTGTAAAAACTTATCTAAAGTTAACAAAGATAGGTGGGTTATGTTTGGGAATATTTTCCTGAACCTATATTTCCACCATCAGTCTAATAATTAGCAGATATTTACCTAACTCTTATCTGTGTTTTTTCCGAGTCAAAATTTTAAAATTTTAATGTTGGTTTTTTATCCGAAAAATCACTTAAAAGCAGAGAGAATTGACTTCTTATATGCAACAAAATGGAAGTTAGGATTTCTTTCTTGCTAAAATCAAAATTATTCAATTTTCTTTCTAAATTTATTGTGTAATTTTGATCTCCAAGGTAATTATCAACTAAATACTGGCTACAAGAAAAACTAATAATAAGGAGTACATAGGGATATGAATTCTGGCGATTACGCGTTGGAACAATCAAATTCTCCATTGACTTACCAGCCAGGAGTAGAGTTGAAATTTGCTGATTTTCTCATTAACCAAGTTATAGATGCTGCATTTTGTTTAGGAGAAAATGCTCAATTTCTTTATGTCAATAAAGCCACCTGCTACCTAACAGAATATTCCCATGAAGAATTGCTTTCCATGAAGCTACATGAATTAGATGTAGATAGTTCATTACATAAATGGTTACAGCTATGGCAAAATTTGAAACATCAGGAACACCATTCTTTTAAGTCCCGCTATCGCACAAAGGGAGGAAGAATATTTTTAGCAGAAGTAAATCTGAGGTATGTAAAATATCAAGAAATTGAGTTTAGTGGTGCGTTTATTCAGGAAAAAGGTGATGAATTAATAGAGTTGAGCGTTCAAAAATGGATTAATGACGGCAGAGAAATCAAAAGAAATTTACAACAAGAATCAACTGTTAGTCAATCTCACAATATTGATACATTACTGAATTTTAGAGAATCTAGATTTCGCTTTTTGATAGAATCTATTAATGCTGGTATTTTTTTAATTCGAGGTACACAAATTTGCTATGTAAATTCTGCCGCAGAGTTACTCACTGGTTATACACAAACAGAATTATTAAGAAATTTTGATTTGAATCAACTAATTAAAAGTAAAAAATCACACGCTTCTCCAGCAAATAACTCTGAATATCAGGAGATAAAAATTCTGACTAAAGATGGTAAAGAAAGATGGTTAGTTGGCGTGGTGACTCGGTTAAATGAGGTGATAGATTTTGATGGTCAAGAACAAGAAGTCGAAATCTTGACAGCTATTGATATTACCAATTACAAATATGTGGAATCTGAATTGTGTCAGACATTAGAAAAAACAAAACTACTTAGCGAACTGAGAGCGCACCTTGTAGCTATAGTTTGTCATCAATTTCGTACACCACTAAATGTTATTTCTTTTTCTAATAGCTTGCTCAAACGACATATAGATAAATGGGAAGAGGAAAAAATTCTACCATTTATTAAACATATTCAAATAGGAGTCGAACAAATCAACCAGATATTAGATGATATTTTGTTCTTAGCTAAGGCTGAATCAGTACAATTTACTTTTCAACCATCAGAAATTGATTTAGTTGAATTCTGCCAAGATTTGATCTCCAAAATACTGATAATTAATAGTGAATATCATATTAATTTTGATAGTCTAGGGGACTGTAAAAAAGTATGGATTGATAAAAAATTGGTAGAGCCAATTTTGAATAATTTACTAGAAAATGCTATTAAATATTCCCCCATTGGCAGTGTAGTAGATTTAATAGTTGATTGTCATGAAGAGGAAGTCATATTTCACGTTAAAGATCAGGGTATTGCGATTCCACAAGGAGATCAGTACCGACTGTTCGAGCCTTTTTATCGGGGTAGCAATATTGATAAAATTCCTGGTACGGGACTGGGTTTATCTATTGTTAAAACCCTGGTTAATTTACATGGAGGTCAAATGACAGTAGTAAGCAAAGTTGGCGTAGGTACTATATTTACTGTGGTACTTCCATCTGTTCCCTATTTGCCTCCTGAAAGTTCTGAATCTTGAAGACAGATTTTGTTAATCATTCCTTGATACAACTTTTATTGGTTACAAAATGATGCGCGAATCGTCAAAAAAAATTCTTGTAATTGAAGATGATGCTACCACCCGTGATCTCTTCATAGACGGTCTTGAGGCTGAAGGTTTTGTTACTATAGGAGCAGAAAATGGTTTAGTTGGTATCCAGAAAGCACAAGATTATTTACCTGATTTGGTAATTTGTGATTTGATGATGCCAGATATAGATGGTTACAGTGTTTTAACTAAGTTGCGTCAAGATTCTCTGACTGCAATTATTCCTGTTATTTTTCTCACAGCTAGCAACACTAAGACATCTATGAGAAAAGCTATGGAGTTGGGAGCAGATGATTATTTGAGTAAACCTTGTACTGTCGATGAGTTGTTAAAGGCGATTACTATCCGACTAGAAAAACAAGCTATCTTTCAAAGATGGTATGCGAATAATTCTCAATCATTATCAGAACTAGCTGCTAAATCAGAAAATTCAGAATCTATTTTTCCTAATCTTCCCCACCTTCAACAAGTTTTTGACTATATTGAGCGTCATTACCATCAAGGGATTACTTTGTCTGATGTGGCGGAAGCTGTTGGTTATTCTTCTCCTTATTTAACAACTCAAGTAGCGAAACAAACGGGAGAAAGTGTGAATGTTTGGATTGTTAAGCGCCGCATGGCAGCAGCGCGGACATTATTGAAAAGTACGAATCAGACGGTTGAAGAAATTGCTACGAAACTAGGCTATCAAAATGCTTGTCATTTTTCTCGTCAGTTTCGTCAACATCACGGTTTATCTCCGACTATTTGGAGAAAAGAACATCAATCACGTCATGTTGCTCAAACTACTAAGCTGCAATTAGTTAAAAATCGCGCTCAATTAGTAAATCCTATTCCTTTAACTAGTTAAGTTAACTATTTTTAGTTTTTGTTAACTGCTGAAACCATAATTGTAGTCCCAAGGCTAATAAACCCAGGGCTACTAGACCAAATATTCCTGTTCCTAATCCCACTACACCTACAACTAGGGTACGAACGGCTGAACTAATTTTCCATACGATTGGATTTTGGGAATGGATGGGTTTGTTAGCAAAATTGGTGGCGATCGCTATCATGAGAGAATATGCTGCAAATGATAGTCCTCCCGAAATTATCGACCCCGTTAAACAGCGTAATGGGTTTGCTTCTACTTGCTTAGATGTATCCGTTGATGGTGTAATATTTGGTTCATTCATAAAAAGATGTGGGATGTAGTGTAGAAATGAGGGAGATGGGGAGATGAGGGAGATGGGGAGGATGAGGGAGATGGGGAGGATGAGGGAGGATGGGGAGAACAATCTTTTACCTATTACCTATTCCCTCTTAACTGTCACCTGTCACCTGTCACCTGTCACCTATTCCCTGTAATATTTGAATGCCGTTGGCAATTGTCTGAGTTACAAATAATTCTAAATCCTCATCAGGAATTGCTGTCCGTATTTGCTGCTTGACTATTTCCGCTTGTGCTTTTGATTCCACAATGGCAAATACTGAAGGGCCAGAACCAGACATCATTGTGCCTAAAACTCCTTCTTGACTAGCAAATAATTCTCGCAGTTGCAAGACTTTTGGATAAGCTGGTAAGACTACTTTTTCTAAATCATTGTGCAGTTTTTGAGAAATTTTTGCTGCATCCTTATCTAAAATGGCTTTGACCATTTCTCCCGAATGTACAGCATTAGCACGGGCGACTAAATCTTCGGTATTTTTAACATAAGAGCTACCAAATTCTTGCCGATAGGTTTTATATGCCCAAGGTGTAGAAACTTCTAGACTGCGATATTTAGCTAATACTAAATGGATGTGATTTAAACTTGGTAAAGGAGAAAGTTGTTCACCTCTACCTGTAGCAATTACTGTTCCGCCTGAAATACAAAATGGCACATCTGAGCCGAGAGTTGCGCCTAATTCTTCTAATTCTGATTTAGTTAATCCCAAGTTCCAAAGTAAATCTATCCCCACTAATACTGCGGCTGCATTTGTCGAACCTCCAGCCAAACCCGCAGCTACAGGAATACGTTTTGTGACTGTAATATCAATGCCGCCAAAATTACTAAAAACATCAGGAAATTGTCTCGCCATCAATTCAGCAGCCCGGTATGCTAAATTACTGTTGTCTGTAGGTACTTGAGGGTGGTTACAGTAAACGCGAATCGCTTCTGTGCTGGCGGCGTGTAAATCAATTTGGTCTGCAAGGTCGATGCTTTGGAGTATCATTGCTAACTCATGATATCCATCAGGGCGATGACCAATGATTTCTAAATATAAGTTGATTTTGGCAGGTGCAATTAAGCTATAAGAACGCATATTATTTAGTCAGGAGTCAGGAGTCAGGAGTCAGGAATCAGGAGTTCAGGAGTATGGCTTACGCCACGCTATGCCTTCGGCACACTACGTGAACGCTATCAGGAGTTCAGGAGTTCAGGAGTCAGGAGTCAGGAGTCAGAAGAACGAAGAACGAATTAATTTTTACTCTGCTCCCCTGCTCCCCTGCTCCCCTGCTCCCCTGTCACCTGTTAACTGATTTACCAGTGTTACCCATTGTGAAACGCTGAGGTCTTCGGCGCGTACTTGGGGATTAATTTCTAATTGTTCCAGTAATTGAGTCAAGCGATCGCGATCAATTACCGATTGCAAATTATTTCTTAACATTTTTCGCTTCGCTCCAAACCCCAATTTAACCAGATTTGCCAACTTTTTGGGGTCATTTACTGGAATTTCTATCTGTCGGGGTAGCAACCGCACCACTGCTGAATCAACTTTTGGTGGTGGGTAAAATGCACCAGCCGGAACAGTACAAATTAACTCACAATCTGCTAAATACTGCACCCGCACCGACAACGCCCCAAAAGTTCTTGACCCTGGTTTAGCATATAATCTTTCTGCTACTTCTTTTTGTACTAGCAGCACGATGGAATCATAAGGTTCTGGGTTAGGATTGGCAATTGTACCCAGTAGCTTCTCAATAATTGGACCCGTAATATTGTAGGGAATATTCGCAACAACTTTATTTTGCTTTTGGAATTTAGGAAAAGCTGTCAGTTGTTCAGGGACATCAAGAGTGAGAAAATCCCCTTGCAAAAGCAAAAAATTTTCCTTCTCACCCAGTTGTTTTGCCAGCAATTTACACAAATCACGGTCAATTTCTACAGCTAGTAGAGAATTAACTAAAGGTAATAAACGCCTAGTTAAGATTCCCGTACCGGGTCCAATTTCCAAAACCCTATCAGTCTCTTGACATTCGGCTGCTTTAACAATTGCGTTAAGAGCCTTTTCACTTTTTAACCAATGTTGAGCAAATTGCTTACGCGGTTGCACCATTTATATTAATTGCTCCATATTTATACAAGTTTATATTTGATATTTTCCTTGACATGAAGTGCATTTTATGATTTATAGAAAACCACTTGCTTTCTGACAAAATAGCAATGGGGCAATTTTATCTTCATCCCTAAAACATTACTATGCAACCAAAAAAATATATTTTATCTCTAATTTTATTAGTGGTTTGCACCAGCATCAGCAGTTGTGGTTCCAGTGATTCTTCTGATAGTACAGTCTCAGTACCAGTACCAAACAGCACGGCTTCACCAAAACCCCGGAGTTCTCAAGTTGAAACTCAACCATTTTCAACCCCACCATCTCCCAGTGACGAACCACCTACTTCTGCTAACAAAGCCATCTCTGGTAAAACTACGACTGTCACCCTATACACAAGTGATACCCAATGTCAAGATTATGTTGCCAAACCATCATCAGTATCAGCCGATGAACCCATAAATGAAGCCGTTGGTAAAGTCTTACAGGAGCGAGAAACAGCAGATTTTAGTTTGGCTGGGTATCGTGTCAATGTTAAGAATGATATTGCTACAATTGATTTACGAATTGCTCCTGATTCAAAGCGACAAATAGCTTCTCTTTCTAGTTGTGAGCAGTTTGCTTTATTTGGTAGTCTCCGCAAAACCTTGACTAGCAATGCTCAATGGAAAATTAAAGAAGTGCGTTTCACTGAGAAGGGTGAAGAAATTTCTCTTTAATTAGCGTGCTGGGGGAGAATCCATAGTAAAGATTTTCTAGCGATTCAGTTCAGATATAGAATCACACTATTAATATAAAAAAGTCTTTAGTTAAGGAATGTAAGCCAATGGATGTCAAGCTGATATTAGTAGGATTAACAGTCATCTTTACCTTTGCTTGTTTATTTTTTGGTACGAAAAACGGATTTTATGATTCAGACAACTATCATGGTAACGGTTCTGCACATTAAGCACAGTTAGAGAGGAGAGCATGAGGGATGATCTTTCCGTATCCTCTCACTCTGATGGTGGGGAAACGAATGGTGAATTAGAATGTCTGCCCTATAGTGTTCAGCATGAAGATGAAGGTGTATGTCTACTAGTGCGGATGGGGCCACATCGCATTCTCTTAGATTGTGGTTTAGCTGATATTTCATCTCTGTATGGGGGAATAATTACTTCGGTAGACAGAGGTAATTTACCACCACCAGCAGATTTGGTATTGATTAGTCATGCTCATCCAGATCATGCTAGGGGTTTGCTGTCGCTAAATCAAGCTTTTCCCCTGTTACCTATCTATGCTAGTGAGGTGACTAGCAAATTATTGCCGTTAAATTGGCCAGAACAAGAGCCTGAAGACATTCCAGCATTTTGTCATGCTTTGCCGTTGCGATCGCCTATAGAAATTCAAGAAAACCTAATTGTAGAATTATTTCCCGCTGGACACCTACCAGGGGCTGTGGCCATTCTCCTCACCTACCACGCCCACAACCGCGATTACAAATTACTTTACACAGGGGATTTTTTCCTCTCCAACTCCCGGCTGGTAGAAGGCTTACGTTTGGAAGAATTACGGGGCTTAAATTTAAATGTGCTGTTAATTGAGGGCAGTTACGGCACATCCCGTCATCCCCACCGCCGCAACCAAGAAAATCAACTAGCAGAAAGAATTAATCGAGCTATTACCACTGGTGCGCCAGAGATGAACGCCGATCATTGTTCTGTGATTTTACCCACACCAGCCTTGGGTTTAGGTCAAGAATTGCTGATGTTATTGCGTTCTCATCATCATTTTACAGGTCGGGATTTAGACATTTGGGTTGATGGTGCCGTTGCTACCGGTTGCGATGCCTATTTAGAACTTTTACCCCATCTTCCCGCATCAGTCCAAAATTTTGCCCGTCATCAACCCCTCTTTTGGGATGAGCGTGTCCGCCCCCGTGTGCGGCGGTTAAAAGCGGAAGATTTAGCTACTTTAGGCAGCACACCCTGTATTGTCCTCACCGACTCCACAGCGGATTTAAGTAAATACTGCCGACCGAACACAGGCCCTTGGCTAATTCTCCTGCCGGAAAAAATTGATATCCAAGTTAATCAAGAATATTTAGCACCCACTACCTTTGAAAGCTATCTTTTAGCTCAACATAGTGATGGCCCAGGTACAACCCAATTAATTCATAATTTACGACCCCAGCACGTCGTTTTTGTCCATGGTTCACCTGCTTATTTAGCTGACCTCACCAGCTTGGAAGAACTACAAAATCGTTACCATATTCATTCTCCAGCGGCGGGAATTTTAGTAGAATTGCCCATTGGCGAAACATTTTTACAGCCTTCAGCCCCGGAAACTAACTATGAAGGCGAGTTAACGGAGCTAGAAAAAGTCATTACCATTTCGCTGCCAGATGCAATTACATCTGATCCGCGTTGGCAGCAATTTGCCGATACAGGTTTAATAGAAGCCCGTTGGCAGGGTGAAGAACTGATATTACGGGGTTTATCTCAACGAGAACTCCTCAACCAAAATAGTGTAGACCTAACCCGCAGCCGATATCCCTATACATGGTCTGATTTGGAATGTTGTGGCACGTGCAGATACCAAAGAGGGCAACGGTGTTGGAATCCCGCTGCCCCGTTGTATAACTTTAAAGTTACTCTAGAAGGTTACTGTCCTGCCTATGAAAACCTGTCAAATCAGGAATCCTGAATCGTAATTTATACCTCAGAATTCAGCACGAATTACTCTGGATTCAAATCAGTAAAACGGTTGCGGATACGCTCCGACTCAGGACAATCTTCGGTTACGAGAGGTTCTATGTTACCCCGTGGTACGGAAGCTAATTTTTGCGTTACAGCGCCAATGCTTTCTAGGCGAACCATCTCTTCCCAGGAACAAACTTCATCTTCTTCATCTGTTTCATACCGTAGAGTCACTAAATCACCCTCTATATCAATGATGCGGGCGCGCTCTATCCAGCGTTGCTGATCCCGCAAAAAAACACATACCTCCCGCCCGTCGCAACACAGTTGATAAATCTTGCGGTGTAGCATGTACTGCTTCTGCCTTTTTAAACAACGTAGTTAAACCTGTCAAAATTTGGGTCTTAACCCATTAAGATACACCCTCCAGAGGTCAATTTCATGCTTTGTAAACTAGTGTGTCTAATAACCCAATCTTACAACGACTCGATTTTAGTAGTCAGAAATAGAGAAATCTTGGGTCACAAACTAATCGTTATTACATGAGTTGAACTCAATCTCTTTTGGGTCGATGCTAGAGAATGTCTACTTCATAGAAGTCAAACATTTCTGGAGTTGTCCTAACCAGGTTAAGATGTGGTGGTGATTCCTTATTACCATTATGTAATAAATAGTACTGCAAAACAAGCGATAATTGCGGTTGTTCGAGTTGCCTACTTGTAGTCATTGGCATTTTTAGGAAGTCTGGGGACTCGGCTATACTTTTAACCCTTAATGTATTTGATCTTAACTCATTCTCGCCCTGACCTTCATGGTTTTACACAACAATACCTGAATAGTTTTAAGTTTTTATTTGTAATCTCTAGTAATACAGTTATATTTTACTCAACAATGACCGCGAATATCAATTGACCAAAAATTGCTTGATGCTACAACCCGCTGGATGTATCTTTGGGGTCAATCAAAAATCATGTTAGATGATGTTGGCTTAAAATTCCAGTTAAATACTAATTTAATAATAGCTAAAATTTCTGGGGCAGGCTTTTCGGCCTACCCCATGAAAAGTTTATTTGATGCAAGTGATAAAAACCAAGGTTCGAGTAATACAGGTCTCATGTTAAGTTTAATTTTACATTTCCTAGTGAAAACTGTTCAGTACAGGCAATTCCATCAGATTTTTGGAGGAAGCTTCTCGTTTAATTGTACCTATGCGGATTGCTTCGTATAGGGCTGTAAGAGCTTTCAAATCATCTGACTGATAGCATCTAGTAGCCAGGACTTGATGGAGTAAACCCTCTGATTCAACACTAAGATATCCAGTTTGGAAGGCAGATGCAATAAGTGTACGAATCATGATAAACAGGGCATAATGAACGATTTATCACCCTTAGTGTGAGACATTTTCTCCCTAAATACATTGATGTAGGACAGTGAATATTAGTGATTGTCATTACTGTAATTTTGTGATCTCCATCACAGAGAAAAAAGACAACTCCTGTGGAATATAGACTATTAGCTAAGTACACAAGAATATTGAGTAGCCAAAAATACTACTGCGATGAGTAGTGGTAAAAATAGCAATGTATCTAATTATACTCAATAAATATTAATAAAAATAAACATTAGTATTTAAAAGCACAAAGTTTTAAATATCTTTAATCAGATGAAAACTGGCGGAAGTCTTCATCTTTTTGACTGAGTTGCACCCAATCTAAATCAAGTGATTGGAATTTTTGCGCCAAGCGATCGCAAGCTGGACGTTCACTGGCATAATGTCCCACATCAATCAGAATCAATCCTTGATCTCTACTTTCTTGGAATTGATGAAATTTACAGTCAGCGGTGAGATAGGCTTGGGCGTTAGTTTTCACAACTGCGGAAATAAAACCTGCACCAGAACCTCCCAAAACAGCAACTCGTGAAATTTCTTGTTGTAAATCAGCCGTGGGTGAAAAAATCAACTTTGGTGGACGAAGTTGAGTTTGGATAGTGGTGAGTAATTCCTGTAATTTTAAAGATGGTTGGAGCATTCCTACTCGCCCATATCCTAAACCTAATTGGGTCGGAACTATGGGAGATACTGCTTGCAGGTGTAACATTTGTGCCAAAACATCCGCTGTGCCATCATTTACCTGATCGAAATTTGTATGGGCGCTGTAGATACCAATATTGTGAGTAAAAGCTAACCGCGCCATTTCTGCCAGTGCTTCCCCAGTGCGAAGAGATTTGAGGGGATTAAAAATTAGGGGATGATGGGCAAAAATTAGATTAGCATGGAGTGCGATCGCTTCTGCCATTACAGACAAAGTCGGAGTTAAACATACTAACACCCGTGCCTCTTGCTCCAATACACCAGGCTCAATTTGCCAACCGCAATTATCCCAGCTTTCACACCAAGCCGGATTAGCCCATTCTTCAAACCAGGTGATTAAATCAGCAATTTTCATTAGATGTTCTAGGTATAATTTTAGGTAATTACACAGTTGCGCGACTATTGAATCATTGTATCCTGAATTCAGTGACGGTGACTCCTGAAATTTAAGCAATGCTTTTGAGCAACTCCTGCTTGAATTCCTCCGCTGTTTGAAAAGTAATTTGCGGTTTTTCCACCAAAGCTACATCTATCACTTGGGCTAATTTTTGAGGTATAGCATTATTCCGTTGGCGAATAGGTACAGGGTCATTTTGCAAGACGGCTAACCAAGGATCACCTGTAAAATTACGAGGGAAATATCCCGTTAACATATTATATAAACAAGCAGCAGTTGCCCAAACATCAACAGATGGTAGCGAATTTTTAAACTCTAGTACCTGCTGACGGGGAATAAATGCAGGTGTACCCATCTGAGTTCCCGTCAAAGACTGTCCGCTTAAACCTGCTAAATCAAAAGCTTTTGCTAAACCATAATCTCCTATTTTTGCCACTGTTTTTCCATTGGCATAGGTAATTAAAATATTGTTGGGGTTTAAATCTTGGTGAACCAAACCTTTGATTTTTTCTTTTTTCCCACTGGCTGATTCAACATCAGAGACTTGCATTTGATGGGCATATATTAAACCATCCAGAACTTGGAGAATGATGTCTACAGCTACATTAATAGGTACACGCCATCCTAACTTTTGCATGAAATCCCAAATATTACCACCTTCACAATACTCCATCACAAAAAAGAAAGTCTCCTCAGCGAACCCATAATTTAACAACTGTGCTATGTGAGGATGTGTTAAAACTTTGGTATTTTCTGTTTCTCTCAGAAACATTTCTACACCTTCTTCTTTGCCAGCAACCGCAGGAATCATTACCTTAATGGCTACATATTTTCTTAACTGACTATGTTCAGCTAAAAATACTTCACCAAATCCACCTTTGCCTAAAGATTTAATTAATTTATAACCTGCTATAGGTTGGAGATTTTGATCACCTTTTAATGACAAGTCTAGTAAGCGTTGGATAATACTTAAACAAGTGGGGGGTATTTTTGGCTTTTTTTCTTCTTCTTTGATAAGATTGGCTGTTTCAATTTGCTCAGGTTCTGCTAATTCCACACCAATATTAAAAATGGTATCACCTAATTTAAGTTCATCTCCATTTTGTAAATCATACTCTGGATGTTCTAATTTAACTGCTTCTTGTGCCGTTTGATTACGTTCCCTTTGCCCAATTTTTTTACCATTAACAAAAGTACCATTTAAACTGCCTAAATCACGTACCCGAATATCTGGGGGATTAATATCTAGTAAACAATGATAGCGGGAAATCGTCATATCAATTTCCTTAGCTAATTGCAAATTACAATCAGCATTTCTGCCGATGACACAAGTGCTACGGGATTCAAATATATATTTCTTACCCGATAATTTTCCTTGTGTAATGGTGAGTATAATTTTAGATGGCATGAGAAAATTTAAAGATTAAGACTAAATAGATGTGAAATCAATACTTGTTGGTTACGCAAAAAAGGGAGTAGAAAATAAAAAAAATTAACCTCAAGTGAGTCACCTTAAGTATTGGATATGATCCAGAAATTAAAGTTTGTGGCGTTACCTGTGAATACAAAACCTGATCATGTCTATTGCTTTTGTATTCTTTATTACTCCCACTCAATCCTACTGACCGAAAAAACCAGCAAACAGTAGTGGTAAGAGTATCAAAGCAGAAGCAATCAAAACTAGAGTTGCTGGATCAATTTTAATATGATTTTTTTGTGGATCGCGCATTTGGTACTGTCCCGAAAAATAGGTACTTTAACTCTGGTGAAATCAGGTATAAACTTTTTTCCCATTTAGTTAAGTTGGAAATGAAAAGTAAATCTAACTTATTTCTTCCAAGGGAGTTTAGTCCCCATTTGAGTCCATGCAGACAAGATGAGATAAACAATGAGTAAACTCACACCGGCAAAAAACGCTAGTAAATCATTATCCATAGTTCTGCTCAACATTACCATACACTAAATTCAGTATATTACCTTAATTAACTCGTTTATCAGAAGTGTTGAATGTTAGGAAAAGGATCAGGGGTAGATTTTTTTCTGCACCCTTCCCTCTAATGCGACAAGTATTGTCCTATTACGATTTGATAAAATTTTATACATTTTTTTACATCACTTTTCCGTAATCCTCACAAAATCCTCACGTTTTGCATCTATAAACATACTTGAAGGTGATAGCAAGAATTAATAAATCTGAGCAATACCTGGAAAATTGATATTTAATGGAGATTGATAATGATTAAGTTACTTGTGGGTATCCTCGTTTTTGTGATTAATACGATTTATCGAGATCGTCCCTACCCTCGCTTTTATGTTTTGGAAACTGTCGCACGAGTCCCTTACTTTTCTTACCTTTCAGTTTTGCATCTTTACGAAACTTTAGGATTTTGGCGGAAAGCGGATTGGTTGAAGGTACATTTTGCTGAATCTTGGAATGAATTACATCATTTATTGATTATGGAATCTTTAGGAGGTTCACAGTTTTGGGGCGATCGCATCCTAGCTAGAACAACGGCGTTACTTTATTATTGGATTATAGTTGCCCTCTATCTCGTCTCTCCTGCTTCTGCCTATCATTTCATGGAATTGGTAGAAAATCACGCCTATAACAGTTATCAAAAATTCTTGACAGAACACGAAACAGAACTGAAATTAGAACCTGCACCAGCAGTAGCACTTAGCTACTATCGTGATGGTGATCTATATATGTTTGATGAGTTTCAAACTTCTCAATTCCCAGAAACACGCCGTCCAAAAGTTGATAATCTTTATGATGTGTTTGTAGCTATTCGTGATGATGAAATGGAACACGTCAAAACGATGGTTGCTTGTCAACAAACCAACTCTCAACTTGCATTTAAGAGTCCTCATACCCTCCCTACCTCTGAGATTAAAGATAGTGAAGTTCTCTCTGCTCACTAGTGACTATATGTTTGACAATACTTTTAATCAGGACTCACACAGGCATATTAGCAGGCTGCATTGCATCAGATGTCAAAAATCGTCATAATTCAGAAGTCAGGAATTCAGAATGTTTGAGAAATTGGTTAATTATCAAATTCACATCTTGCACCAATAAAATTTAGGATTGCTATAGATCCCCCACTTATTAAAGAAGTTGGGGATTTTTGTATGATGTTTTTTTAAATTAAGCTATTTACAGCAGATTTTAACTTTCAGGGGAAAAATCCTTTTGGTACAAAGCTTAGTAATACAAGTGTAGATGCGATCGCACATAATTTACCACAAAACCAAACTTTAATCCCACTCAATTTGCAAACTGGTACTACATGGTCAACAAAACTAGTAGATCGAAACTTTGCAGGTGCAACAACCATTAAATTATGCAGTAGTTTCTCAAAATTAATCCTGTTATGAAGAAAGCAATCGGCTAACCTATTACGAATATTTGCTGATGGGAACTTCAATGATAAATTCTGAACCACCTTCAGGACAGTTATGGTAAATCAAACTACCTTTATGAAGAACGGTAATAATTTGGTAGCTAGTAAATAAACCTAATCCAGCCCCTTGACCAACTAATTTTGTAGTAAAAAATGGCTCAAATATATGAGATTTATTTTCTTCGGTAATGCCTATACCATTATCTTTAATACTGATGAAAATTTTGTTTTTATCAATCGTATTGGTACTAATGCAAATTGTAGGTTTAAATAAATCATCAACTATTGATTCTTGTTTAGCTTCAAGCGCATCAATAGCATTTTGGAGAATATTTACCAACACTTGAGTAAATAAATTGGGATAGCCTATAAATGTTGGCAAATCTGCATATTTTTTTAAAACAGAAATGCTAATTGAGCTTTTTTTTAATATCAGTTGATCATTAATTGTCGTTAGAACATTATCAATAATTTCATGAATCTCAAAATGTGTGATACCGGCTTTATCAAGACGAGAAAAAATATGTAAAGCCTGAATTACTGAACGAATTCGTTCTGCTCCATTTCGCATAGAATCAATAATTTTGATAAAATCTGCACTCAGAAAATCTATTTGGTGTTCTTCAATAAAATTTCTAATTTCTGGAGTACCGTCTGGAAAAGATTGTTGATAAATCTGAATTAATTTAATTAGATTTTGACTATATTCTGAAGCAGGATTAAGGTTGCCCATAATAAAACTGAGAGGATTGTTAATTTCATGGGAAATACCTGCGATAATTCGACTTGCATTGACTAGCTTTTCTTTTTGAATTAGTTCTATTTGAGTATTTTGTAATTTTATGAGCATATTTTGTAGCTGATCATTACGAAATTTTAATTCTTTTTGGAGTTGTTGAATTTTTAACTGAGTTTGAATTCTGACCAAAACTTCTTCTAAATAAAATGGCTTAGTAATGTAGTCAATACCTCCTACTTGAAATGCTTTAACTTTATCAAATACTTCATTACCAGCACTCAAAAAAATAACTGGAATTGAATTTGTGATTGGATTATTTTTTACATTTTCGCATACTTCATATCCTCCCATTATTGGCATATTGATATCTAGCAGTATTAAATCTGGAGGTAGGGTTTGAACCGCTATTAAGGCAGCTTGTCCATTGATAGCTTTACGAACTTGATAATTTTGTTTGGATAAAAAATCAGACAGAAGCCGAATATTTTCCAGTTTATCATCGACAATGAGAACATCAGCTATAAAAGGTTTATTGGGTATATTCATAAATTAATTAGATGTTATGCAAATTAACACTGTTAGGAGTTGAGTTGAAATTCTGAAATATCTAAAATGAATTTAGTTAATTTTTCAGGATTTAGGGGTTCAGAAAATAAATACCCTTGTCCAAATTGACAATTTAATAATTTCAATTGTTCTAATTGATTATTTGTTTCAATGCCTTCAGCAATTATATGCATATTCATTGTTTTGGCAATTTGCACAATTGCGTTTACAAGCCCTAAATTGTCAGATTTTTCGTGTAAATGTTGAATAAATGACCGATCTATTTTCAGGTTATCAACTGGGAATGAATGCAAATAACTCAGTGATGAATAACCAGTACCAAAATCATCTATGCTCAATTGAATACCACGTTGACGTATATTTTCAATCACTTGAGCAGCAGCAGCAAAATTTTCCATAATGGCTGTTTCTGTGATTTCTAATTTTAAACTTTCTGGTGTAATTTGAGTTGCAGTTAAAATTTCATCAATTTGTTCCAGAAGGTTAGATTGAGCAAACTGGTAAGCTGATAAGTTGACGCTGATAGAGAAAGATGGGTCAACAATGTTATTTTTTTGCCATAAATGCAACTGATAGCAAGCCTGTTTGAGTGTCCAGTATCCTAATTTTAATATTAATCCTGTTTCTTCAGCAATGGGAATAAATTTACCTGGATTAATCAATCCGTGGGTAGGATGTTGCCAGCGAATTAAAGCTTCAACACCTATAATTTTGCCTGTAATTAGCTCAATAATTGGTTGATAATAAAGAACAAATTCTTGTTGGATAATAGCTTTTCGCAGATCCGTTTCTATTTGTAAACGTTGGTAAGCATCTTGGTGCATTGCTGGGGCAAAAATTTGATATTGGTCTTTACCCAAAGATTTAGCTTTATACATGGCTATATCGGCATCTCGTAGTAATGCTTCTGGGTCAGAATAAGTTGAGCAATCACGAACTATTCCAATGCTAAAAGAGAGAAAAACTTCTCGTTCTCTGAGATGAAAAGGCTCTGCAAAATGCTGAGAAATTTTTTCGGCAATTTGAATAATTGTGTCAGTATTTGTGAATTTTCTGAGTAAGATGACAAATTCATCGCCTCCTAAACGCGCTAAAAAGATATCATGATTTAGTAAAGAGTTGAGACGTTGAGTAACAGCAACGAGTAGGTCATCTCCTGCTAAATGCCCTAAAGAGTCGTTAACAATTTTAAAGCGATCGCAATCTAGATAAAATACAGCAAATTGATAATCAGGGTTGGCTTTCTGTGCTGCTATTGATTTCCAGAGTTCCTGCATTAATAAGGCTCGATTGGGCAGTTTGGTGAGGGAATCTTGAAATGCCATTTCTGCTAATTGAGAATTAGCAATTTCTAACTGTTGTGTCCGTTCCTTCACTCTTGCTTCTAGCTGTGCATTTAGTTCATGAATTGTTTGTTGAGCCTTAATAATTGTTAATTGATGTTTAACTCGTGCTAACACTTCTTCTATATGAAATGGTTTCGTGATATAATCTGCACCTCCAACTTGAAAAGCTTGCATTTTGTCACTAATATCATCTGCTGCACTTAAGAAAATGATCGGAATTTGGGCAGTTTTTGGGTTTAATTTTAGCTGTTCACAAACCTGATATCCAGTCATGTCAGGCATTCTGATATCTAATAAAATTAAAGTAGGTGGAGATACTTCAACAGTTGTTAAAGCCATTAACCCACTAATTGCTTTGCGTGTTTCATATCCATTGCGCTCTAAAATACTGGATAGCAGCCGAACATTTTCTAGTACATCATCAACGACTAAAATATTAATTTTGGTAGTTGGTAAGGAAATTTTTTCTGCTGCGCTTTGATTATTCATAAATTTATTCTTAGAGGTAATATAGCGATCCTATTTGAGTTGAGAATTTATCGGTAAGGGAAGGGAACAGGGAAAAGAAAGTGTTCGTTCATGAATCATTTAGGATTGCTATAGACAGTAAGCAATTGTTGAAGAATAACTGATAACTTTTAGTGTAAGAATTCAAGAGTCAGAGGTTAGAATGTTTGAGAAATTGGTTAATGATCAAATAGAAGTCCTATAGCTGAATGCTTATGATTAAGTTAGTGTTAAGTATTCAGGATAGAGAATAGTTCAAATCAGGAGAATAAAGGCTTTTTTAGTCAATTTTGATGATTTTGATAAAATCTCACTGCTCTTTATTCTTGATTTCATAAGCATTCTGACTCCTGAATTCTGGCAGTTAGTGTTATCAGTTGGTCAAATTGATAGTTATCAGTTAATTTAGTTAAAGCTTCAATCAGTGAAGTTTGATCATCAGGGATTTGAGAAATCAAGTTGAGACATCTGGTATCATTGCCTTGAGCAGCAGCGCAACCTAATTGATTAATCCAGTCTATTGGCATGATAGCTAAGGCGGCAGGCTCAAGAATAAAGTTAGATGGTTGAGGAAAAGAATTAGTTACGTCCCTGACAGGATTTGATTCGTATATATATTCAACTTGTAAATATTGGGATAAGATTCTGAGAATTTCTTCCCAACGGAATGGTTTGCTGAGAAAATCATCACAGCCAGCTTCTAAAGTTTTTTGACGCTGTTCTATGAAAGCACTTGCGGTCAAAGCAATGATTTTTGTAGGAGTTTGTCTTTGTCCAATAGTTAATTGTTGTTCTTGATGGCGAATTTGTTGAGTAGCTTCATAGCCGTCGAGAACAGGCATTTGCATATCCATAAAAATTAAATGTGGTTGCCATTGTTGCCACAGTGCGATCGCTTCTGTTCCATTTTCAGCTTCCTGGACTTCCAAACCTAATTGCATCAAGATTTGGCTGAGTAGTAACCGATTGGCTGAATTATCTTCCACAATCAGAATTCGATAGTCCTGCCCAGGAGCAATACTAACTGCACCATCAATGGGAATTATGGAATCAGAACTGATAACTTCTTCAGCTAATGCCAGCTGAATATAAAAAGTAAAACAACTGCCTTGACCTAGTGTGCTTTGAACCGTAATTTCACCACCCATCAATTGCACAAACTTCTGACTGATCCGTAAGCCTAAACCTGTTCCTTCCTTTGATTTTTCTCCGGTTCGTGTTTGCTGAAATGCCATAAATAAATCACCAAATTCTTCTGGAGCAATGCCATATCCAGTATCTTCAACTTCAAAACAGAGAGTATGGGAGGGTATAGGAGGAGAGATGATTGTTTCCTCTGTAAGCCTCTGTTCCTTGGCTTCTCTGCCTCCTGTCACGGCTCTTACCCGCATTTTTACACTGCCTTTGTCGGTAAATTTGATGGCATTTCCCAGCAAGTTAATGAGTACCTGACGCAGTTTGTTTTCATCGGCTTTGATGTAATGAGGTACAGTCGAATCACAGTCAAAACTTAGTTTTAAGCCTTTTGATTGTGCTTTGAGTTGGAACATGGCTTCCAGACTACGGAGCAATTTGTGTAAATCAAACTCTATTTCTGAGAGTGTTAACCTTCCAGCTTCGATTTTTGACATTTCCAGAACATCGTTAATCAGTGCTAGTAGGTGTTCACCACTTTGGTTAATGATTTCAATATAACGTTGATGATTAATGCTGAGGGATTTATCCTGCTGCATCAACTGAGTAAAGCCGAGAATAGCGTTGAGTGGGGTACGTAATTCATGACTCATATTGGCGAGAAATTCGCTTTTAGCTCCGTTGGCAGCATCGGCAGTTTCTTTAGCCTGTTTGAGTTCCTGGGCTTGTTGTTGAGTTTGGGCAAATAGTTCTGCTTGTTGTACTGCTACTCCCAACTGATTGCCAATTTGGGAGACAATGCCGATTTCTGCGTCTTGCCACTCTCGAGGTCCGTCATTTTGATAAACTGCTAATAAGCCCCAGAGTTTTTTACCACAGAAGATGGGGGTAATAATATAAGCTCGTGCTTGTAATTGTTGGAGAAGATTAAGATAGCATGGTTCAAAATTTTTTGTGTAGATATCGTTGACGCAACAATAGCTGTTTTTTTGGCGATAAATGCCGCCTTGGGTTTCTTGTAAATATGTATCATTGTTTAGTAGTTCTGAATTGTTGAGTTGAGTGGTGACACAATTGGGTTGATCAACAGCAATTTGTGTAAGTGTGGGATCGTTTGCCCGTGCGGGTAATAAAATATTCCAATTTTCAGCGACTGACTCGGAAACTAATTCCCCACTCCAATCTGGTTTGAAACGGTATATTAAGACGCGATCGCATTTAACTGCTTGTCTTAATTCTGTGGTGGTGACATTAAAAATAGAATCTAGATTTAGGGTTTGACGCATTCGCAGAATCACGCCGTTAATTGCTTTTTCCCGTTCTGCCATTACTCTCATTGTTGCTTCTGCTGTGATCCGTTCCCTAATTTCACTTTCTAGGGCGTTATTCGCTGTCATCAGTGCAGTAGTGCGTTCCTCAACTCGATACTCGAGGTCTTGATAAGCTTGGCGTTTTTCTTCTTCTGCCCATTTGCGTTGTAGTTCAGCTGAAGCCCTGGCTGCAAAAACTTTGAGGAGGTCTTTGTGGCGATCGTTTGCTAGAAAGGGTTTAACATCAATAATACAAAGGTTGCCAATAACATTCTGATTGATATCAACTAAAGGAACGCCCACGTAGCTTTTAGCCGCCAACTTTTCAATTAATGCGTTACCGGGAAAAGTATCCTCTAAGTCGTTGGGATAGACGCACAGCTGATTGTTCTGCACTACATTCTTGCAAGGAGTGTTAATCAATTCATATTCAAAGTTTTCTGCTAAATGATCTATAGACCACACGGTAATACTTCGCAGTTTTTGCAAGGAGTTGTCAATCGTCTCAAATACCATCGCGTAGGAAACGCCCAAGGCCGTGGCTAGATTCTGCACTAATGCTGGAAAAAATGCGTCACCAGTCACAGCAGCAGTACCTGACACAATAGTTTGCAGGGTTTCTTCCGCTTGCTGACGTTCTGCTATTTGCTTTTGTAATTCCTGGTTGATGATTTCTAATCGTTCAGGGGTTTGCAATGCCAAAAATTGTGGTAGGAGTTCTATTAGTTGTAAAGCTGTATAGCAGGAAACTATTGCAGTTAAAGCGCGTTCAATCCCGGAAACCCAGTAGTCTGGATGCCAAAGTGTCCAAATATCAAGGAGATGCCCTGTACCACACAAGATAATAAATGCACCAAATAAGACAAAGACCTTGGAGAAGGGAATGTCATTGCGCTTACTGACAAAATAAATTAGCATTGCGGGAATAGAAAAATAGGCGATCGCAATCAGGGCATCGCTAATTAAATGCAATCCTACTAAGGGCGTTTGCCAGAGATAGCAATGTCCATGGGGTATATAGTAATTGAACGCTAAAATATTGATGTTTGGGGATAATGTCAAAATTGTTTGCATACTTTTACCTTACCATCCTAAACATAGCAACTATAGGCAACAGGATAGTCTACAGAATCTATGTTATGTGAATATTTTCAGTAGTAATAAAGTATATTTTTACTGAATTAAATTAATTTTTGCATCATCAACAAAAAAATACCATCCATCATGCAACTTTAAGGCGGGAACTTAACAATCGGAAAGAGAATTTTACTTAATCAAAACAAATATTGATAAAATCAGCTACTGGAGAATATTGAATTGAACAGAAATGTCCATAATTGCGTGTGATTTCCCCTAAAAATTTGTTTGCACAATCCCCATCTCAAAAACAATGTAGAAGAAGAGTAATTCTCATTCTCAAGGCTGGTAATGGAAAATACTGGTAATATCAAGTCCGGGTAATCACTTGCGATGTCAGTTGTTGGTTAATAATTGCTTTTTCCCCATTACCAATTACCAGTCCCAACAGATATGACAAGTATTCCACCGGACATGATATAAATCAATTTCAAGGCTCTGAACTCATTGTTTCGCTAACATTTCCTGAATTAAATTTAACTGCTGAACAGATTTTTAATAGTGAAAAAATATAAGTAGGGTTTGATGATAGCTAACGCCAAGCGTAAGCCATAAAAGTCTTTCCGTTAGGGCTAGGAGTCAGGAGGAAGAATTAGAAGAAGAGAAGAATAGTCTTGAATCAGATCCAGTGATAGGTTTTTGCTAGTTTCAACGCTTATTCCTTGGATCTGATTCACCTTTTTAACCTTCCAACTCTTGATATATATAAGTTGTAGCTTTATATGGCTTACGCCAAGCTCCGCTATCAGCAAGCCCTAAGTATTCAGGATAGAAAATACAGAAGTCAAGATATTCAAATTTAATGATTTTGATAAAATTTCACTTCTGTGCTATGTAAAACCTAGACAAGCTCTAGATATTTATTTCTTACTTCAACGGGAGTATGGGAGCGGTTATCCCTCAGTAAGCATATACGCAAAGCGAACACTCTTTAGCCAAACGCGATAAATTAATTTCTCTTTAGAAGCAGTCATGATATCCAGTCAATTCCGATTTAGGAGTTTTTGGATATAAACACGCCTTGGATTATTTTCACCCTTATATTACCATAACCAGTCAACAAGTCAAGACCCTAGTAAAATCGTTGGAAATTTGCAAGTAATTATCAATTTTATTGAGAATACAACTGAGATTATTGAGAAAAGGTGGTAAGTCGGTATTTTTCTTCAAAAAGTTATTTAAATAACTTATCTCAGCAAAAAATTACTTTACCCAATCTAATCACATCCTAAATAAACTGGCATAATTGCATCTTGAAAATTTGTACCCTTGAGGTTAGCACCTGTTAAATTTGCACCTCTAAGATTCGCACCTGTTAAATTTGCACCCGCTAAATTTGCATTTTTTAAATTGGCACAAGTTAAATCAGCATTCGTCAAATTAGCTTCACTCAAATTAGCTCTGAATAAGTATGAACTTCCTAAATGTGAGTTCATTAAATTAGCTTTATACAAATTAGCTTGATAAAGGTAAGTTTGCATTAATTCTGCTTCATACAAATTAGCTTCACTCAGGTCTGTGGTAATTAAATTAGCTCCTATGAGGTTAGCAAAACACAGGTTACTACGGATGAGTTTGGCTGCTGCTAAATCGGCATCTTTTAAGTTGGCGTTTCGGAAATCAGTACCGATTAAATTAGCATCTGTGATTACTGCTCCTCTGAGATTTGCCTCACTCAAATCAGCACCAATTAAATTTACCTGATTTAAATCTGCCTGTGTCAGTGTGGCATTACTCAAGTTAGCAATACTCAAATTTGCCTCACTCAAATTAGCTTCTATCAACTTGGCTTGATGAAGGTTAGCACTACTCAAGTTTGCACCATTGAAATTGGTTCGCACCAATAAAGCGTGAGCTAAATTTACTTTGGTTAAATTAACTCCTTGGAGATTTGCACCCCGAAAGTTTTCTCCTTGCAGGTTGGCGGTGCTGAGGTCAATTTCCAGTTGGGAATTTTGTTTTCTCCATTCTGTCCAGGTGACAGCACCTGATTGTAGTAGGGCTAAATGCTCTCGATTTGCCATTTTTGCTCCTTTATTCCTGACGCTGACTTTGAGGTGTGCGACCTGGTACATTTTCGATCGCAGCTAAGGCTCCTGCTGCACCGGCTAAAATATCCCGCTCATTTCCCCCTAAATACAGTCGGCCAAAGCTGCCTACGGCTTGCACCTCTAAAATATTAATTTGGGCTGCTTTTTCGGCTTCGTTCGCTGCTAGGGCAGCATAAGCGGCTGGTTCAACTTCTAAAACGTACAGGGTTTGTCCTGCCAGTAGTAGCTGGCCTCTGCGTGTACGGTTGATGAGTTGGGTTTGGTAAGCGTCAATGTTGCGAATAATCTGGCTAGAAACTACACGGGGTTTGAGACAGTCTTCTTTTTTTACTCCCAGCATGGCTAAAATTGCTTGACCTGCGGCTCGTGTTTCCCCTTGGGAACCAGAATGTACTTCTAATAGTCCATACAGCCTTTCTACTACCTGTACTCCTGGACGGACTGAGGCAGATTTAAGGGCTACGTCTGTAATTTTATTGATTTCAATACCGGGTGAAATTTCAATCCACAGGGATGTGTCCCCTGGTAATGGTAAAAAACCTTGGGCTACTGTTCCCATATATGCGGCGTGTTGCGGTTGCAGATTGTCTAGAAATACGAAACTGCGTAGTTCTATGCCCAAAATTTTACTCTCCAGTCACAAGTATGCAATATTTGAGTTTACCGATAAAGGCTACATCTGAGAAGAAGGAGTTCAGAAGTTACAGGAGTTACAGGAGTTACAGGAGCAAGAATTCATTTTTACCGATACACCTTTACACGCGTGTTATTAAAATGGTGTAACTGTCTGTAGATGTATATTTTCCGCTGACTGGGGATGTTGAAAACTGATTTCTCTGGCGTGTAGATGTAATCGACTAACATCAGCATTGCAACCATATAAGCGATCGCCTAAAATTTTTACTCCCAATCCTCGCACATCAGCAGCATGAACCCTTAACTGGTGGGTGCGTCCTGTGAGGGGAATCAATTCTACACGAGTATACTTTCCTTGTTTCCCCATGACCCGAAACTTTGTCACGCTGGGTTTACCTCGTTCTAAATCAACTTGTTGATAAGGTCGATTTTCTGGATTTCTCCACAATGGTAAATCTAATACACCTTGGTCAGTGTTCAGGGAACCGGCAAGTATGGCTTCATAAATTTTGTGAATTTGTCGTTTTTCAAATTGTTGACTGAGTAGTGAATAGGTGGTGCTATCCCGTGCCAATAATAAAATACCTGAAGTTTCTTGATCTAAACGATGCACTGTCATCACTTCCAGATCATATATATTCCTTAAACGACTGAGAACACTATCTTGGTTGTCCGCATAACGTCCAGGAACAGAAAGCAATCCGGCTGGTTTATTCACAGCAATCAAGCATTCATCTTCATAAATGATGTTTACCTCTTTCTCCTTAGCAAAGTTAGATTTGAATCCTGAGAGCAAAAACCCCATTAATGGTTGACATCTTTCTACACAAGCACCATAAAATTCTCCCTGCACTTTATCCTGTCCCAACGATTCACCCCACCAAAATTCCGCCATTGCGAGGGGTTTTAATTTATGAGTCGCGGCATAATGTAACAACTTAGGAGCGCAACATTCCCCAGTTCCGGTAGGTATTCCTCCTGGTAGTAATTTTTGTAAAGATAGAGATTGTCCATAAAAATTAGTGAGACTATATGCAGCGTGCATTTGTGTCTGTAACAGCCTTGATATTTCTTTCCGCTTTTGTTTCAGTTCCCTAATTCTCGTATCTGAAGTAACTATTATCTGCTCTAATGGCTGCAAAACTTCATTTTGACGACGTTTGAAGTATTTTCGCTCAATTCCCTGTTGACGGCTTTCAGTTTCTAGTTGTGTTAAGGCAATTTCTAGGTTTTCTCCTACGAGGGTTTGGTGGTACTGTTGGCGTTTTTCCTGTCGTTGTTGTTTACTGAGGCTATGTCGCGAGTTGATTAATTCTAACTGCTGTTTAAATTCAGCAGATAATTTTTGGTATTGTTCGCGTTCTGGTAGTTGTTTAAGAGTAATTATTTCTTGTTTAATACTTTCTAATTCAGCTAAAGTACAAGCTTCTGTTAATGCAACTTCGTCACGTCCGGGAATAGGTTCAACCCAACCTTCAACAACACTAAAACCATTCAAAAGACCGGAAAAAGCTTTAATAACTCTTTGTTCACCATTGGGTAATTCAACTAGCAAAATTCCATACATTTTACCTTCACGAGCATAAAATTCATTTTGACTAAGTTGCCGCATTAAACCGTAAGCGATAACTTCTGCTATAGCGGTGCGGGGTAGTCTCAGCATTTCTCCCGTTTGGGGACATCTTCCTTCATAGTAATAGCTAGGAGGTGTGGAGGAAATTCTAGAATTAGGGTTGAGGAAATGTGAAAGCTTATTTAGCATCATGCTAATTTATTTTTTTGCTTAATCGGAAGTTTAATAATAAATTCTGTTCCTTTTCCAGGTACAGTTATACATTGTAAACTACCTCGATGCGTTGCAGTCACAATTTGATAACTAATTGATAAACCCAATCCCGTTCCTTTACCAACGGGTTTTGTTGTAAAAAAGGGATCAAATATGCGATTGCGGATTTCTGCTGGTATTCCTATTCCATTGTCTCCAATATGAATGGTAATAAACTTGTTATTTATCATTTTTGTTTTAATAACAATTTTTTTCTTAACAGAATTTTTTTCTGTTAAATTGTTTGGTTCTTTATAAATATCTATAGCATCAAGTGCATTAGTAAGAATGTTCATAAATACCTGATTTAATTGACCAGGATAACATTCAATAAACGGTAAATCGCTATATTCCTTAATTATTTCAATCTCTGAATGCTGGGGTTTTTCTTTAATTCTATGTTGGAGAATTAATAATGTATTATCAATTCCTTCATGCAGATCGACTTCTTTCATATCAGCTTCGTCAAGTCGAGAGAAATTTCTTAAAGATAAAACAATTTCCCGGATTCTTTTAGTCCCTACTTCTAGAGAAGCAATAACTTGATTTGTATCTTTTAGAATAAAATCAAAATCTATTTCTTTAATATAATTTTCAATCTGATGAACAGGTTGAGGATAATGAGTTTTATATAATTTTATCAAGGTGCTAAAATTGTGTAAATACTCTTTTAGAGGTTCAATATTACCGTGAATAAAGTTAACTGGATTATTAATCTCATGAGCAACTCCAGCTACTAATTGCCCTAAGCTTGACATCTTCTCTGTTTGGATTAATTGAGTTTGAGCTTCTTGAAGTTCTTGGAGGGTTTTTTCAAGTTCTTGAGCTTTTAGTGTTAGTTGTACTTGGGACTTTTTCAGCTGAATCTCTGTTTGTTTTCTATCAGCAATTTCTGTTTCTAAATCCTGATTCATTTGAAATAATTCAGTAGTTCTTTCAGTAACCCTAGATTCTAGAGATTGATAAAAATCAGATAATTTGCTAGTCATCTGATTAAAATTATTTGCTAAATCCTCAATTTCATCATTAGTTTTAATATCTAAATGGTAATTCAAATCTCCTGCACCAATTTCAGCTACTCCAACTTGGAGTTTATGTAGTGAACGAATAACAGGAAGAATAAAAATTAGTTGACATAAAAATATTAAAAATATGCCAATAATAGCCACAAACATAAAAATTTTATTGATTTTTCTGATTCTTATAATATTAGCATTGGCTATATTATACTCTCTTTGAGTATCTTGAGAAATGGCAGATAAATACAAGCTAATATCTTGTACATAAGAGTTAATCGCTTTGATATCTGCTTGGGATTTCACCAAAGTGGTTATATTATTATAATCTAGACCATTGGCTAAATTTGTTAAAAAAGCATGATGACGACGGATAAGTAATACTTCTGTATTTTTGTCCATCAACATTTCTAACTTATCAAGTTCAATCTGAAAATTAGACATCATTCTCTGAAATTCTATCATATCTTGAATGTTGTGATCCAAAATCACAAAATCCTTAAGAACTAGAACTTGATTTTTTAAATATTTTTCTAAATCATTAGTAATTGTGAGTGCCTGTACGGCTTTTTTCTGGCTTTTTTCTGCTAATATTTCAGCTTGATATAAATTAAAAATACTGATACCCATTAGACAGATAAACCCAGCTAATACTGTAGAAGAACCAAGAATTTTTTGCCAAATTTTCATACTATTAATTGTTTAATCTAACTTGCTTTGTAATTTCTTAATTGGTTCATAATTCAGATTATCTACCAGTGTGTATCCGGCTGTTTCCACACCAGAAATTGCTACAATCTCTGCTGGAGCATCAATTAGTGCTTTTTTAATATCATTGATTAATCCAGGATCTAGCTTATTAGAAATAACAATTGGTGCTGTTGGAAATGGAGATGATTCCCAAATTTTTACATACTTTGCTGGATCAAGTTTCTGTTCTTGCTGTGCTTTCACATAAGTTTCTTGTGCAACTGCTACAGCATCAACTTCTCCAGCTATTAAAGCTGCTATAGCTTGCTCACCACTATCTAAAAATTTAATTTCACTAAAAGTTTTCTCAGGTTCAATTCCTGCTGGTTCAAATAGTTCTATAGAAGGGATAATAAAACCTATGGTAGAAGATTTATTGATAAATCCAAATCGTTTTTTTTGCAACTCTTTAACGGTTTTAATTCTCGTGGAATTGGCAATAATCATGCTAGTATGCCAAGGTCTACCAGTGACTTTAGTCATGGGTGCAACCATGGGTTCAATTTGGATATTTTTTTCCTTGGCTTTTACATATATAAATGGATCTAAATAAGCAATTTGTATTTTTTCGGTTACAAGTAAATTTACAATTGTTTCATAGTCTTTTTGAGGCTGAATATCAAATTTATAACCTATACTTTTTTCTAAATACTTGCTCAATGCCTTTAATTGTTGAGTTTGTTTTTGAGAAGATTGATCAGAAATAATGGCGATATGCAATTTTTCTGATCCCGGTTCTGAAGCAGACTTTCGACTGGGTATCAAAGAATTGGAACTGAGAACAGCTTGACTTTGTTCACGGGAACATCCTGCACTCAGTAGCAGCATCATTATTAATAGAGATATCAGTATTGTTACTGGTTGCTGGGAATGGGAGATAGGGGATTTGCACTGGTCATAAGCCATAGGTGAAATATTCTCACTGTGACTGGGTATTAACAAGATAGGAGGAGTCAATATTCAATGACTTCAACATCTATACTTATAATTCCCTATTCTCGCCAAATGTGAACACTATCCGGGAAAATTAAAGCGGATTGTAGATAAATGAAGTACACTATCTCAGTAAAAAGCTTAAGTTGGTTTGACTAATGGCTGGTAATCAATAATACTTTAATGCTATAGAATATTTAACATACTCCGCTGGGGTCAAACAGCAATTGCTGGCGAGAGCCAGTCTAATATCACCTAATCTTTCGGGTTGATGCCCCAACCATTTGAACCTGTCCATTAATTGACTAACAAGATGGACAACGCCACTGTCTTATGGATAAATCTAGATTTTCTAAAATATGCCCACCATGAGAACAAGTTTTACTAGATGGATATCATTGATCTATATCAACAACTTGTTTATTTTTTTTTAGAAACCCGTTCTAATATTTGTAGAAATTCTCCAAATGCTAAGTCTGATATTTTTCTACCCCAAAGACGTTGCATACCTTTGAAGTTTAGGGTTTCAAAACATGAAGAAGAATTCTGAATTTTGAGTTCTTAATGTAAGTCTTGCTCCACATCCGATAGTACATAACAGGATTAATTTTGAGAAACTGCTGTACAATTTAATGGTTGCACCTGCACAGACGATTCATCATCGGTAACTAACTCAATTTTGCCCAAGGCATTGCGATACCAAGATGTAGCTTGAACGAGAGTTTGTGGAGATGCAGGTATTTGTGCTGTCACCTCAGCAGTTTTGCGGTATGGTGAGAGATCACGTAAATCAGACCAAGAGCGATCGCTCCTCAGTTCTTGAGTAGGATTTTGGGGTATACCACCCCGTCCTGTGGCGACAAATCGACTACTGGAAATTGTAGAACAACCACTAGTGATTTGTTGAGACGGGTCAGTGACATCTGTCGATAGTTCCACTAAGCCAGAGTTGGGGACAACGCCAAAGTTATTAATATCGACTGTACCGTTCACGCCAAATTCAGAACTGGCAGTGATGTCATTTTCGCCTGAGAGTTGGTCGCGGAATTGTAGCCCGAAAATGCCTTGGGTTGTGATGTTAATCTTACCGCCATTACCTTGGAAGGCGTTGGCAACAATGTCGCTGTTTTCTAATCCAGCGATGATGGGAGAAGCGATCGTAATGTTACCACCGTTGCCAGTACCATTTGCGGTTGCGGTAATGCTACTGCCTTGACGCATCAAGAGAGCATTGGTAGTGATGAAAATATCCCCACCTTGTCCAGAGTCCGTAGTGGCTAGGAATTTTCCTTGATTGTTGAGACGAATTTGGTTGCCATTAATCTCTATTCTGCCGCCATTCCCATTACCCTGATTTACGACGGAGATTTCAGCCTCATCACTAACTGTTAGTTGTGGGGTATTCAAAGTAATGCTTCCAGAGTTTCCACTAGGAATTGGATTCAGCTGAAATATTTGTTGCAGGAGTTGAGATGGAGGAATTGTACGGGCAGCAATTGTGCTGGGAAAATCGCTAGTAAAAATACCGCTAACGTCAATTGTCCTACCAACAACATCAATTCTCTCAGAGGCATTGACGACGATCTTACCACCACTACCCTGACCAGAGTTTTCAGCCCCAAGATAACCACCATTTTCGAGACGCAATCTTGGAGTATTAACCTCAATGTCTCCAGCCTTTCCAGAAGCGTAGCCATTTGTGATTACAAGAGCCAAGAACTCATTGCCAATCAGTTCTGTTGATTCTGTGGCATTGATAGTGATGCTTCCCCCAGTCCCACTACCAAAGGTTAATCCTAATAATTGACCCCCTGACTGGACACTCACACGAGGAGAGGAAATCGTTAACTTTCCGGCATCACCACTACCAAAGGTGTCAGTTGCAAGCACACTTGTGTTGAAACCTTGCTCCACAATACTACTTTGTAACTGAACTAACTCAGCGGCATTAACTGTGATATCTCCACCTCTACCCTGACCGTAACTGTTGGTGATCAAGTATGCTCCATCGTCCAGCATTAGCCGTCGTGCTGAGATTGTAATATCCCCTCCATCTCCACTTCCTTGGGTATAGTTAATGATGCGGGTCATGCTAAAAGTGTCCAGTATTCCGATCGCCCTAAAGGTATCAGAGGCACGAATATTAATTGTCCCAGACTCTTGAGTTCCTTGATTGTCAATTAAAATTAACGACCCACTACCCATACTAATGTTTTGACCTGTCAATTGAATTGAGCCTGGAGTCTTGCCACTGGTATCCAGAAGCGAATGTTGCCCCAATTCAATCTGCCCTAAGCTTTCAATTCCTTTGTAGTTAAACGTCCAGCCGAAGGAATTGGGAACAAGCTCTACAAATGCCGAGGTATTCTGAGTGCCAATCGCTCCCAGTTCAATTTGTCCGCTTGCACCAGTGAGTACGCCTCCATTCAAGTGAATGTCTCCACCCACTAAAGCTAAGGTGTGACCTGGCTGAACACTGAGGGGAGAACTCCCAACCGTGCCGCTAACCGGAAAGGGAAATCCCCCTGTTAATTGGTGTCCTGTCCCCTGCACAGTAATCCCTCCCGGATTCTGTCCCATCTGTAAACCAATGGGTACACTCATTGTCAACAATGGTGGACTACTCGGATTAACTACACTAAATTCTGACCCATCGGCAAATTTGATACTGTTGGCAGTCGTCCCTACAAAGGAGCCACTAATATTTAGACTGGCATTAGGCCCAAAAATAATCCCGCTAGGATTCATCAAAAATAAATTTACTGGATTATTGCTGTTAAGTGTTTGAATTAATCCATTAATATTGGAAGCATTTCCACCTGTTACTCGACTAAATATATTTGTTATATTGGGTGTATGAGTTAAATCGAATGTGGCTGAACCACTTGTAGGAACTGAAAAATTAGTGAAGCTATGAAATAAATTATTGTCTTTTTCAATACCATTAAGAATATTAAAATTATTGCCACTGGAGTTGACAGTGGTCTGAGTTGTACCATCTGATATCACCTGAGCTAGGAGTATTCCCGGAGTTAATAAACCAGTAGTCAATGCTCCTAAAAGTGTCTGAAACCAGATATTTAATGCTTTGGGAATTGATTTCATAACTATAAACTCAAACTCCTGTAAATTTTTCTAGTTAGGATTCTCTAAATAGCATTGCATATTCATATCAGGATTAATTGTGAAAAACTGCTGCACAGTTTAATGGTTGCACCTGCACAGAAGATTTATCATCGGCAACTAATTCAATTTTGCCCAAGGCATTGCGATACCAAGACGTAGCTTGAACGAGAGTTTGTGGAGATGCAGGTATTTGTGCTGTCATTTCACCAGTTTTGCGGTATGGTGAGAAATCACGTAAATCAGACCAAGAGCGATCGCTCTCTAAAACGATTTTTCCGCCTTCACCACTCGCATTCTCAGCTACTGCAACGGTGATGCCACTAAATATCAATCACTGGGTCGCTGACTTCTACATTTGGTAATCGTGAAATTATTGCCATTCTCAGAGACAGTGGTTTTAAGAGTGCCATCAGAGTTAACTTCAGCATTGACAGAGCCACTCCCCAGAAATATTGTTCCTAATGGCAATAGTATGAGACTTGCCAATATTCGATATTACCAAATTTAAGCAAACAGAGGATATATTCATTACTTAGTTTTTAGTTTATACGGAATATAGTATTCCCCAAGTGCGATCGCTGGCCATGAAGCCATGGGAATTATTAGCAAATTTAAGTATCCAAGCAAAATGAATTGCAAATAACTATCTTTTCCTACACGCTACACCTTGTTTTTACTCATCCACAATACTTGTATTCGGTTATAGTGATGATATCAAAGAAACTGGTAAAATATCTTAGATTAAAAAGTCTCAGTGTCTTTAGACTTGAGAACATTAATCTGTTAATAGCTGGTTGTAAAAAACATAGTTCTTCACTCAGTATCGTCTCAACCAACATTAAATAAGTTGTTGAATTTTATCTTTAAACTAAAACTTCTAGAACTCGGCTTGATTCTAGCAGCAGTATTAGGCAGCTACCATCAAGCAAACGCTCAAACTTCCAATTCTCCGACTTCACCACCAGGACGCTTAGAAGATATTCCTGTTGCTCCCTTACCGTCGGATGTGTTACCTCAACCATCAGATCAGGAGCAATTACTTCCAACTGTGCCACTACCGGAACAGCCAACACCAGGAGAGGATGATGCTAATGCCAAATTCCGAATTGATCGCATTGAAGTTGTCGGTAGTACAGTCTTCACACCAAAACAGTTTGCGGTGATTACAGATCCCTTTGTGGGAAGGGATGTATCATTTGTAGAGATATTGCAAGTTAAAGATGCCATCACCAAGCTATACACCGACAATGGTTATGTCACGACAGGGGCTGTAATTACACCGCAGACATTAGAAGCTGGAGTTCTTAAAGTTCAGGTAGTAGAGGGCAGTTTATCAGAAATTAAAATCGTTGGTAATCGGCGATTGCATAGTCAATACATTCGCGATCGCATTCGACTAGGTGCTTCTAAACCCTTGAATATACCGCGCTTAATTGAAAAGCTGCAACTCCTCCGCCTTGATCCGCGCATTCAAAATCTGTCCGCTGAGTTACAGATGGGTGTGTATCCCGGCAGCAATATATTGCAAGTGGAGGTTCAAGAAGCGGACACACTCTCTGTGACAACAACTTTAGATAATGGGCGATCGCCTAGTGTCGGGAGTTTTCGTCGGGGTGTGGATTTCAAAGAAGCCAATTTACTAGGTTTAGGGGACACGCTCAGTCTGGGATACACTAATACCGATGGCAGTAATACTATCAATCTCAATTACAAACTACCGATTAACCCTCGCAATGGTACTGTCTGGTTTGGTTTTAACCAAGGATGGAATCATGTAATTGAAGAACCATTCAGCATCCTGGATATTCAATCACAAACTAGGTCTTATGAATTCGGCTATCGACAACCACTGATACAAAGACCAACCCAGGAATTGGCAGTGGAACTATCATTTTCACGCCAAGAAAGCCAAACTGAATTAGGTCTTAATGATATTGGTGGGTTTCCTTTATATGCAGGTGCAGATGAGGACGGAAAAACGAAAATTTCTGTCCTGCGTTTTACTCAGGAGTATAACCAACGCAGCAATCAAGAAGTTTTTGCAGTGCGATCGCAATTTAGTTTGGGGGTAGATTGGTTCGGAACCAATATCAACGACGATGCACCAGATAGCCGCTTTTTCGCATGGCGAGGACAGGCACAATGGGTACGACAGTTAGCACCAGACACTCTGTTTTTAGCTAAAGGCGATATACAACTAGCAGCAGATAGTCTCGTGCCTTTAGAGCAATTTGGTCTTGGTGGACAACTAAGTGTGCGGGGCTACCGCCAAGATACATTACTGACTGACAATGGCATATTATTTTCAGCTGAATTTCGGTTGCCAATTTTGCGTACCTCCAATCAGGGAGGATTGCTACAACTGACCCCATTCATCGACGTGGGTCAGGGCTGGAATACTAAAGGCGATAATCCATCACCTAATATGTTAATTGGGACTGGGTTAGGACTATTGTGGAAACAGAGTAATAATTTCTCAACCCGTCTGGATTGGGGTATTCCTCTCACATCAGTAGATAGTGAAAAGCGATCGCTCCAGGAAAATGGATTATACTTCTCGGTACAGTATTCGCCATTTTGATAAATTCTGTTCCTACAGGATTTCAAGATATCGACTTTGGCAGAGTAATAATAAATTTTGTTCCTTTGCCAAAATTTGAAAAGCAGTTGATTTGTCCATTGTGTTTATCGACAACAATTTGGTGGCTGATAGCTAATCCTAGACCAGTTCCTTTACCCACAACCTTAGTTGTAAAAGATGGCTCAAAAATTCTAGCTTGCACATCCGGTGGCATACCACAAGCATTATCTTCAATGCAAATTGAAACATTTTGTTGCTCATGATCAACCGATGTAGTAATCGTGATGGTGTAAGGATCAGCAACATCTGTCTTCTGATCTAAATGGTTTTGATGCAAGTCATCAAATGCATCAATTGCATTGGCAATAATGTTCATAAATACCTGGTTCATCTGTCCAGGATAGCAAGTGATAGAAGGCAAAGTACCATATTGCCTAACAACCTCGATTGTGGGGCGATTACCTTGGTTTTTCAAGCGATGTTTCAATAACATTAAGGTACTATCCATCCCTTCATGAATCTGAAACTCCACTTTCGATGAGATATCTGATCGGGCAAAGGTTCTGAGAGAAAGACTGATGTCCTTAAGACGATCAATTCCCTGGTGCATTGAGACAAGAATTTTTGGTAAATCCTTTATCAGATACTCTAAATCAATTTCTTCCAAGAATTCTTCAAGTTCTGGGTCTGGATGTGGTAATTTTTGCTGCTGGAGATGTACCAAATGCAGGATATCCTTTACATATTCCTCAATGTGATAGCAATTTCCACTAATAAAACCAATGGGGTTATTAATCTCATGACCTATACCTGCAACAAGTTGTCCAAGAGTGGACATTTTCTCACTTTGGATGAGTTGTAGTTGCGTTTGTTTTAACTGTTGTAGAGATTGGGTTAACTCTGCGGTGCGTTCTTCGACTCTTTGTTCTAGGGTACGGGTGAGATTGGATATTTTGAGATGTAACTTTAATCTGGCAATGACTTCTTCGTGTTGGAAGGGTTTGGTAATGTAGTCAACTGCACCAATTTCTAGTCCTTTAACTTTGTCTGTAGAATCGCTTAAGGCAGTCATAAAAATGACCGGGGTATTTTGAGTAAGGGGATTAGCTTTTAATCTACGACAAGTTTCAAATCCATCCATACCCGGCATCATGATATCGAGAAGAATCAAATCAGGATGAGCATATTCTGTTTGTCTGATCGCTGACTCTCCATCCGATGCCATCAGAGGTTTCCAACCACATCGCTGAATTGCTTCTGATAAAACTTTGAGATTATTAGGATTGTCATCTACCAAAAGGATGTATGTTGGTTTCAAAACTGGTTCGGTGATCATAAATGCTACTCCCCGGTGACAAATGATTTCAGGAACTGACAAATTTTTGTAGTTTGGAAGTTGGCAGCAAGTTTGCTCATTTCAGTGGTGAAAGGAGCTAGCTGACTGTCTTGCTGAATTAGCTCTTCTATTATTCTCTCAATCTCCGATATATCTCCCATCATCGCCAAATGATAGAGTTGCTGTAAAACATCCTGTGATGGTATGAGCAATTCATCACTATTTTGATGCTGAGGTTGAAAAGACGACGGCAAATATGGAGATTGGGCATAAATCCACTCGACTTTTAGTAGCGATTGCAGGACATTCAATAGTTCCTCAATTTGCAGGGGTTTGGGTAAAAATGCTTTGGCTCCAGCTTGTAAACTCTGTTGCCGATTTTCCTCGAATACACTAGCAGTAGAGATAATGATCGGAATAGAACTAGTTTGTGGATTTTCTTGCAGGTGAACCATTAGCTCCAAGCCATCCATATTAGGCATAGCTAAATCCAACACAATCACATCTGGGTGAGATTCGTTTGCCGTTTGTAGTCCCTGTTTGCCATCACTGGCTTCTAGAATTTGACAGCCAATGTTTTGTAGCAGACTGTTCAACATAGAACGGTGGTTGTCATCATCATCAATAATCAAAATTTGAGGTGCATTACCCCGAATACCGACGACTTTCTGGTGGGTTGGGGCGTAACCCGATGCCTGCCAGTCATGGGAAACTGGTACGGGTACTGTCAAATCCAGCCAAAATATACTACCTTTTCCCAGGTGACTATGTACTTGAATTGGGCTACCCATCAATTGGGCGATTTTTTGACTAATTGCTAATCCCAAACCAGTACCTTCAGATTTTCGCCCTATTTCACCTACTTGTTCAAAGGCCAAAAATATTTTCTCTAATTGGTCTGATGACATCCCGATACCTGTATCTTCTATCTGGAAGCGAATCTTCTGATATGTTGTTTGTGTAGTTTCATTTGTCATTTGTTGAAACTCTGGCTCGATGAAATCTGCTTTAAATGTGACACTACCATGATCTGTAAATTTGATAGCGTTGCCTAGTAAGTTGATTAAGACTTGGCGTAACCGCTTTTCATCTACTTGAATGACAACTGGTAGGCGATCGCTTATGGAAATCTGAAATCCAATTCCCTTCTGCGCTGCTCGGATACTACAAATCTCGCTCACACCATGCAAAAAGCTGGGCAGATGTACATTATTTGCCACCAATTCTAATTTACGAGCTTCTATTTTTGATAAGTCGAGAATATCGTTAATCAACAATAAGAGATGTGAGCCGCATTGGTAAATAATGTTTACACCTTCTCGATCTTTCCGGGTCAGCGTTGGTGATCCCTCTAGCACCTGAGCAAAACCAAGGATGCCATTCAGCGGTGTACGTAGCTCGTGGCTCATATTTGCTAGAAACTCGCTTTTGGCCTGGTTAGCCGCATCAGCTGCTTGCTTGGCTTCCAGTAGTTCATAAGTTCGCTCTTCAACTTTTAACTCCAGAGTTTTGGAATAATCTAAAAGTTGACCATTGGCAATTTCTAGTTGCTGATTAGTTTCTTCTAGCTTCTGTTGTTTATAGGTATTAGTTGTAGCGATTACACAGATGAGAAAGGTAGTTAAGGAAGGTGTAACTGGAATCAAAAGCCCATGTAAAAATATTCCATAGCCACCCCCCAGCAATCCTGCACTGATGCCTACAGTTGCCCAAAGAATTTTTCCCCCAGGAATCTTTGTTCCCTGACGCGCACTGACTAACCACCAACTACCGCTAGAACCAATTACAGACCACAAAATAATCCAAAGTGAGGCTGCTATACCAGAAACACCAGACAGGTTGCCTTTCCCTGTTTTTGCCCCTCGTACTAGTTGATGGGCAATATTGGCATGGATCACTACTCCAGGTGTTGCTTCCCCCGATGCAGGTTTTTGGATAGAAATAAAGGAAGAACTAAATGGTGTGTCAAAGAAGTCTTTGGCACTGACAGCGGTTGACCCAATAAACACTATGCGATCGCGCATCAGGTCTGGGGAAATTTTTCCTGCTAGCACATCGCGCATGGCAACTTTGCGAAACGCAGTTTCTGAACCATGCCAGTTGAGGAGAATTTGATAGCCTCCTAAATCGTTTTCGGTATAACCTGCTACGGTATTTTCTAATGGCAAGAAGATTTGCTTGCCCAGTTTAAACTTCTGCTGCTTTGGATCAACGGATTCTAAGGTGATGTTTTCGGCTTCCAGGTACTTGATTGCTACAACGGTAGCCAATCCTCCTTTGGTTTGGTCGTTTGCTTGGGCATCATTCGCTGTCAAGAGGGCGCGACGTACATGGCGATCGCCATCCAACAACAAATCGGCTAATCCTACCTGCTCTTTTTTCAGTTCAGGTGGCGGTTTGACACGCTCACCGCTAATTTTTTCCACACCAATCAAGTTAGGAGTCGTGCGGAAAATTTCAACGAGTTGTTCATACCCATTACCTTCTGGTAAATCCCGATAGAGATCCAAGCCGATAACGCGGGGTTGTTGCGATCGGATAATTTTCAGTAATTGTGCTAGTGAGCTATCTGGAACTGGCCATTTACCAACTGCTTGGATATCTTGTTCATCAATTGTGACAATAATAATTTCGTCAGCTAATGTCTTTGGCGAACACCCCAGAAAAGTTCCTGTTTCACACGAACGCATTCGCACCCATTCATCACGCAGTTTCCACTCAGGCAAATTAAAAATTCCCAACAACTGCCCAATAATTACTGTTAAGGCAACACTAGGAGTAATAATCAAAACGCTCCGAGTGCCTTGGATACAAGCTTGGAATTTACGCCACATATTTCCGTTATAGGCTTAAATGAGGGTTTGTGAAAAAAGTTTTTTCGTGATAGCGTAGCGTGGCGTAAGCCATGAAGTAGAAATCAGAAGTTAGGAACACAAGTGAAGAAGTTTTAAAATCATTTAAAAATTTAAACAGTGTTTGAATTCTGATACTATCCAGCCTTATTTTTGGCATTTTCTCTAGCTTGAATAATCCCAAGGTTATTAATATATCAGGATTTTATAGCCTTTCCCACTAAGAGGTTGTTTTAAAAGTCATGATTGCTGTATCAAATATTTTTTTACCCCTCCCGATTTTCTTGTTTCCCCCCTTGATAAGGAGGTAAAAAAGTGCTTAAAATCACGGTATACCACTTTTAAAACATCCTCTAAGGGCGAGATACAAAATTACCCCTCCCCAACCCTCCCTTGGTAAGGTAAGGAGGGGAGAGTGTTCGACAGCGCGGGTAGGGTGTATTTCATGAACTTGAAAATTGCTATATGTTTATTCGGCAAGTAGTTAAGTTAGGACGCATCTAAATTTAATTTAGTGAAGTTAGAAAATAAGCGATCAAACTGTTCCCTGTTCCCTGTTACCTCATCTCAACCACCAATTTAAATGCGTGACAGCTTAATTAATATTGATTAGTATTGGAAATTAGGGATTGGGTATGAGGAAGAAATTTTCCTGTTCCCCACTCCCTAGTACCACGGGGCAAAAGTAAAAAGTAAAAAATCAAAATGAATACGGCGTGAGCTTTTCAAAGATTTGAAATGGGTGGTTTATTTACGCCGTACTGTACTAGTGCCTAATTAGCAGATGATGTTAATAATGGAGCTTTGACAATCTCCTTCAAGCTAACAGAGGAGAGGAGTTCTTCCCACTGTTTGACGATATTTACATTATTGGGTTGGGAGATGTACAGTGTGGCTAGTGTTTCCACACAGTCATACCAAACTCCATATTTACAGAAGGTATTTGCTCGTTTTAAAGCATCCTTTTCCTGCATCGCTGTTGCCATTTCAGCAGTAGGTTGGATACGCTGAATCCAACCATCGACGTAAGGTGTACTAGGACTGAGTTTCCCATTCACTTTCAGCGCCAGAAACCATTGGTAGTTTTTTCCTGCGGCTAAAGCTGGTGCATCTGCGGGTAATTTGATTGCAATCACCCCAGTTTTTTCTGCAACAGGAATGGTCATTTGATAGTATGTATTGCCAGCTTCATTTTTGAGACTGAATACAACTTCTTCTGCATTAGAGGTAGGGAGATATACCAGAATTGTGGGACGTTCAGACACCGTTGTGCCATAGAAGCTTTCGGGTAGGAGGGCGATCAAGGCTGCTGGGCCTACTGCTCCTATAATTGAAGGATTTAAGTAGTAAGTACCAACGCGAGAAGCTCCTCCACTTGCTTGTTTGGGAGCGCCTTGACTACTAGAAGCAGGTGTAAAAAGGTTGCCTCTGGAAGCTCCCCCACTGGCTTGTTTGGGAGCGCCTTGACCAGGAGCAGGTGTAAAAAGGTTGCCTCTGGAAGCTGCCCCACTTACCTGTTTGGGAGCGCCTTGACCAGGAGCAGGTGTAAAAAGGTTGCCTCTGGAAGCTCCCCCACTGGCTTGTTTGGGAGCGCCTTGACCAGGAGCAGGTGTAAAAAGGTTGCCTCTGGAAGCTCCCCCACTACCCTGTCTAGGTGCGCTATTATTGGTTGGTGGGGTAAATGTAACAGCATAGGCACTGTTCCATATACCGCTAGTCAGTAGAGCTATTAAACTCAATATACTAGCTAAATATCGAGGTTTCATGATTCAGACCCCTGTATGAAAAAAGGTAATACCAAGCACATTATTTAGTTTTTTCCTCCTTACCTTATAATAAGATATTTAGCAACGGCTAAAAAATTTATACATAAAATTTATATATGACTCATGATCGGTAATGATATACGTTGAGATTAATTCTCAAATTAATCTGGAAATTTTCTACCGAAATACAGGGATTTTCAGGCTCTAAATAACATAACTTTGTACCTCTACACTTGCTTGGTTAAAAAAATTTAAACTGCTATTGAGAATAGGTTCTAGCTTTATTCAGCAAACTCTGTTTAGTCTAAGTTAGCACAAGAAAAAGTAAAACATCAGAAGTCAGATGAGTCACTAATATCTAAGTTCTAAATACTGAACTATACGCTTTCTAAACATTTCTAGGGAATATATAAAGATGGTGCAAAGGATGATATTTCTTTAAGTAATATCACGTGCCTTAAAGCCAATTACCAACTAGAACGAAGGCAGACCAAAAGAAAGGATTGAGGAAATCAGTTTGGCGAATCAGGTTGATCTGGGCTTGTCGTAGTGCTTCGGCTTTAGTGATTTTGGGTTGCCGCAGATAGTCATAGAAGCGCGTCATGAGGATCTCCGCGGCTTTATCTTTGACAGGCCAGAGAGTGGCGATAGTTGAACGGGCTCCTGATTTGATAGCCAAGCCTGCTAATCCCAGAACGGCACGATCATCTCCGGCGGCGGTATCGCAGGCACTCAGTACCAATAATTCGATCGCTTGTGATGAATCGCCACTACGATTTTTCAGGAGTTCAGACAACTCTTTAACATTCACTTGTCCATTCCAGGTAAGTAAGAAGGTGTCTTCTAGACGGGAACTGAACTGTCCGTGGGTTGCTAGATGAACAATATCGGCACGACCAGATTTGATGCGGTCGGCGAGGGATTGATTCGTAAAGTTCTGGTTTAGTAACATTGAAGATGGTAGTGTCTGGGCAATTTGTTTGACTTCTAATTCAACAGCAGGTAAAGCACTAAAACCATTACGCGATTCACTGATACCAGCAACGATCGCCTTAATTTTAGTTTGCTGGAATGATTTGACAGCCATCAGTTGCAACCCAGGAGAGAGAGCCATAGCATATTTTTCAATCAGATATTGCTGACCATCAAAGAGGGCGGCTATGGGTATGTTTCGCAATTTACCATCTAACACAAACACTAATGTTTTGGTGTTTTTCAACGCTTGTTCTTGTTCAGCGGGACGAATCAGCCAATCATAAATTTGTTGAGACAGGCGAGTTTGTTCTTGGAAATCGGAAACAGGATTGAGAGATATTAAGAAACGATCGAGTGTTTGTTCGATTTCAGTTTGTGATTTGTGTGTCACATAGTAGCGCAGCGGTTGTCCAGCTTGGGAGAGAATCACTGCGAGGCGATCGCTTAAGATGATGGGATAAATAATTGTGGCTGTGGGATCAACATTGTCAATCTGCTGGGCTTTATCTAAACAAGCTTCACGGAAAAAGTTATCCAGTTCGGCAATTTGCAGCGACTCAATCAATTCACGAGCTTGCATTAAAGTAGGTTGTGTTGGGTTTTCATCCAGAAGTAAACTTACCAATTCCCGATACACAGGTTCTACGCTTTCGCGGAAAGAAAATTGAACATCAGGGTTAACGGCGACCATATCTCCTCGCAGAGCCTTTAATGATTTAATGGCTTCTGTATAAGCTTTAATTGCCTCTGGGCGATCGCCTTGTTGCTTATACAATCGTCCTACCTGCCATGCGGATTGAGCAATGATGTCGTCAGCCTGGAGTTGACGGGCAATATTGAGGGATCTCTGGGCTAATTCCTTGGCTTTGGTTAACTGATTTGTACGATGGTAAATTTGTCCCCATTGATGTAGTGCATAGGCTTGAGCGCGAGCATCCTGAATTTGTTGTGCAGATTTAACCGTGACTGACATCAGGTTTGATAGTTCTGGAATTGGTAGAACTTGTTCCACCTTTTCCAATCTATTCAAAGTAGCCACAAAATTAATTGTTGCGTAGAGGGAACTATGACTAGGTGGTAGTGTTAACAACTGTTGTTGTAATTGAGATGCCAGGGAAGTTATATATTCTATTTTGTCGTAATCTACCAATAATTTGAAAGCAGCTAAACGTGCTTGTAAAAGTTCATTTGCGTTCGTAGCTGTTGTTTGTGCGTCTTCAAAGTAGTTTAATGCTGCTTCTGGGTCTTGGGAGTCAGAGGCAACTTTCCCTAAAACCACCAGAATGGAATTTAACTGAGTTTTAGCGTTAATTTTATTGGCTATGGCTAAACTTTGTTCTAAAACTTCCTGGCTTTTGCTATCACCGATCGCATGCAGAGCTAAACCCAGGGATCTCAAACCACTAACTTTAATTTCCGAATCTGGCATTACAGCTAACTTTTGCGTTAGCATCTCCAACTGCTGTTTTGATCGACGGTAAAATCCCAATGTTTGTAAGGCTTGTGCTTGGTTGATCTGACTACCCAAGCTGCCCATATTGTCGCCCGCTTGTTCATAATATTTTTGAGCTTGTTGCCAAATGGCTAGTGCGGTTTCCGCCTTGGATGTACGTAGTTCTAAATTTGCTTGAGTATTCAGTATTTGCGCCCAGACTATAGCATCAAAAGTAGGTTTAGTGGTTTGCAAAATCTTCACACTTTCTTCGATAGATTGTCTGGCCGCTTCCCATTGGTTGAGTTCCTGTTGTGCCAATGACAGATAACTTAAGCTTAGGGCTTCATTGGTGCGATCGCCTTGAGTATGGTAATTTTTTGCAGATTTTTGCCAAGCTATCACGGCCTCTGCATAGCGTCCTGATTGATAGAGATTACGCCCCTGTTCTAATCCGTTAATGGGTTCAGGATTTGATAATGACACCTTGAAGGTAGGAGTCGTCTTTATCTGTATAGATGCTTTTACAGGAGTAATGGTAACTGTTAAACACAAGCTTATAATACTTAAGCAAAGATAAAACCAACGATTGTGTTTGATAGAGAAAATCATAGAAGTATACGGTATCCGAAAAATTTAGCTTCTTTAAGTCTGAGAAGGAAACAATACAAGGAACTTTAATCTCTGTGTTTTCAATTAAAGGTTAAGTTTGTTAACGCTGATGATTTCAAAACGATAGTTCCAAAAGCATAGACATATATCTCACTTTAACCTCAAACCAGTAATCATACTCCAACCTAATTTACATGATTAAGGTAAAACTAACAACTTGAAGTTTCCGTAGTCCAATTCAGCTTTTGAACTCTGTTCGGATAATTGTCTTAATCTCTCCACAAAATCTACACAATTACTTTGTAAAGTAGTTACAACCCTATTAAACCGACTCGGTAACAAAATCCCCCAGAGTTATCATACCAGGGGATTTTTTAATCTCAAATACAGTTTTTCTTAATAAATTTGCCACTCTGTCAGCGTGATAACTTTTCAATTGAATATAAAATCTCTAGATAGTTAACAAAAAGGGAACAATTGTCTAAAATCAGTAATGAATTTAAGCCCCCATTGATAGTTTTGAATTTTTAATTACCCGCAGGATTTTGATCTAGCTTTTCTTATAGCAGTAGCCAAAATTGTTAGGACATTTTTCTATTGTCTGTTCCCTGTTCCCTGTTCCCTTTGAATCAAAATATGATGTCCTAACTGATATGTCCGTTGCTATATGAATACTAATTGTCCTTAAAAGCTAACAACTGTCGATCATTTATTCTTCCTAATTGGTGCAGAGTATTCACAATTTCCGAAATAGTTAAAACCGAGTGACCATGATAACCATTTTCCTGTAACCTGTCTTTTACGCCTTGTTCATGGTCAATAAAAACCACAATATCATTAACCTTTAATCCCGCTGATTTTAACTTTTCAGCACCTTCCATCACACTTTTACCACTGATGAGAATATCATCAACCACCGCCACAATTTCACCAGGATGAAAATTCCCTTCAATTACCCTGCGTGTACCATGTGCTTTTACCTCCTTGCGCGGAAAAATCATCGGACAATGCAGCCGTAAAGATAAACCAGTTGCTGTAGGTAAAGAACCATAGGGAATACCAGCCAATCTATCAAATGTGAGAGTCCTTAAAATTTCCTCATAAGCACTAAGAACCTGATTAAACACTTGAGGATTAGAAATAATTTTCCGCAAATCAACGTAATAAGGAAAAGTTGCACCTGATGCTTGGACAAACTCGCCAAACATAATACAACCAATATCAAAAAGTTGTAAAATTAAATCTTGATGAGGGTGTTTATTTTTAACATCAATATCAGGAAACCAGATATCACAACTAGAAGCATCATGGATAAAATCACTTCTAAATTGATTAATTTCTGTACGTAAATATTGAATATCCTCAGATAAATTCACACTACCTAACATATCTTGAGGAACAGGAATCAACAAACCATCACCATTAGCATTTAAACCTGCTGCTAAAATTTGTTGAAGATTCCCATCTCCAGCCCAAATACTCCGCGCCATAATGATTCTTTCGGGAGCAAGTGAACGGATAGATTTTAAAACCTCAGCATTTGTTGTTCCTACTTCCAAACCTAATTGTTCAGGAGTTCCCCAGTTTTTTGATTCCTGTACAACTTGTAAATAAAGCGGTGAATTATAATTAGGATATTGCTGTAAAATCGCAGCACTTGGATTAGAAGTACAACACAAAATAAACACAGCTTTATCAGGATAAACTAAAAATGGTGCAACATGATCCTGACCAGTATAGGGACTAAGAGTAACAGCATCTACCAGCCATTCTGTAAACACAGTCTGGGCAAAAATGCTGCTAGTATTTAAATCACCATGTTTAGCATCTAAAATAATCGGAATATGTTTAGGAATAGATTTTAATGTTTTGATTAATAATTCTAAACCAGGTACACCTAAAGCTTCATAAAATCCCAAAGTTGGTTTATAAGCACAAACAAAATCACTGGTTTCTGCAATCATGAATTGCAACCAAGTTTCCAAACCTGTCATCATATCAGAAGATTGATAACGGCTAGGAATCATTTCAGGATTGGGATCAAGTCCTACAAATAGTAAGCTTTGATTTTCGGAAATAGTTCTATTTAATTTATCAAAAAAAATCATTTTAAATTTCCTATTAAATTAAAATTTCAACTTCTTGCGCTATACTTGTAGGTTCAGGAATTGGTAAACCTTCCTCGATTAAACCTTATAGATGAAATTCTATAGCTTCAACAATCAGTTGTTGGACTTCTGCTAATGTTTCACCCACTGCTACACACCCCAGTAAGTCAGGAACATAAGCACCATAACTTGTATTTCCTTTTTCAATTACTACTGTATAACGCATTATTCTTCCTCCAATTTACAACCCCGCAAACCATTCATAACCCTGATCTTCCCAATAACCTTTAAAAGCTGATAACTGGCTGGTTAAAGTAATTCGCGTTACCCATTTACTTTGTTTATAACCTAATTTAATAGGGGAAGCTAAACGCAAAGGCGCACCATTTTCAACAGGCAATTTTTCACCATTCTTTTGATATGCTAATAAAGTTTGAGGATGGGTAGCTGATGCTAAGTCCCAACTTTCATAATAACCATCGGCTGATTCAAAAAAAGCATATTTAACATTTGCTTGGGGTTGAGCTAAAGTAATTAAATCACGTAAACGAATACCACCCCATTGGACAATTGCAGCCCATCCTTCAACGCAAACATGACGAATAATCATAGAAGTTAAAGGTAAAGCTTGAATATCTGTCATGCTTAAATTCAGGGGATTATTTACTTCACCATCAATAATTAACCGGAATTTATCAATATCAATAATTGGTGTATTGCGGAAACTGTTAATGATTAAAGCTTCTGGTTGAATTTCACTAACAGCAAATTCTGGTACAAGTTTCTGCGGTTGAAAAATTAATTCTTCAACTTTTTGATTTAGAGGTTCTGAAAGTTTACCTACTAAATCTTCTAATGCTGGTGTACCACAACCACCAAGAAACAAACCTATACTAGAAATACCTGAAATTTGTAAAAACTTGCGACGGTTAAATCGAGGTTTAACTATATGAATTATGTCTTTTTTATGAGTATGTTTCATGATTTAATAATTCCCCTAATTAAAATTTATCACAAAAAGTGTGTATCTATTTGATAATAATCTAGGACTTACGCAGAATTTCTCTAAACGCTCTTTCCTTCGGGCCGCTGCGCGAACTCGGTTCATTTTTCTGTTACTTTTGCGTAAATCCTATAATCAAAAAACTATCTGTGTTCATCTGCGTTTATCTGCGTTCAATTATTAATTCAAAGAACTACCAAAACATAGATCCTGTAAGTTCTTCTCCCCCAGCTTTTTGTCCCAAACGCCAATGAATTATGACAAATATTACCACCAATGGCACAGAGGCAAAATGGACAATTCTTAATGCTTGCCAATCACCAAACATATCAACTATCCAAGGAAATTGAGCAGGTTTATACATTCCGATGCCTGTCAAGATTGCCAACAACAGTATGGGAATAATAGATGTGTAAATAATTCGATGCCAAGCATAATTTAAACGTTTAGGATTTTGCGCTTTTTGTAAAGCTTTAATATCATTACTGCCTACAAATCTATGTCGCCAACGTCGGGTAATGAAAATATAAATACCATATCCTAAAAGATTGAGGGAAAATAGCCACATAGCTGCAAAATGCCAGTGTCTACCACCTGCTAACCAAGCACCTAATGTGAAAATGGGGGGAATATGCAAACCTGCACGACCACCAAAAACGGGATTGGCGTTGTAAATTTGCAATCCACTGGTAATCATTAAAAACAGACTGATGATATTAATAGAGTGGAAGATTTTAGCCGCTATTGCTTGGGTGGGTAATTTGGGGGGTTTGGCAGGAGAATTCATAGAGGTAATATTGAGGCTTGGTCAGAAAAGTAGCAGATGTCTATTGTAATTCTACCCTCACCACTACTTTACTTTTTCCCACCAATACCGTTGCACAAGTGTTTGTCGCTTTCGCTGACATCAGGATTATTCTTTAAAGGATTATTCTCTAAATAATCGCGTACCCAATCACAACTATTCACAAGTAAAATATCTACCGACCAAGGCCACAACCGCACTGTCCCGTCAGATGATGCCGTAGCAATGATTTTACCGTCGGGGCTGAAACTCACACTATTGACTGGACTCTGATGCTTAAATTCCTGAATCAGTTGCCCCTGCAAGTTCCACAACCGCGCTGTTTTGTCAGATGATGCCGTTGCGATCGCTTTTCCGTCCGGGCTGAAACTCACATTTCTGACTAAACCCTGATGCTTAAATTCCTGAATCAGTTGCCCCTGCAAGTTCCACAACCGCGCTGTCCCGTCTTGTGATGCCGTAGCAATTGTTTTACCGTCGGGGCTGAAACTCACACTATTGACTATACCCTGATGCTTAAATTTCTGAATCAGTTGCCCCTGCAAGTTCCACAACTGCGCTGTTGTGTCATAAGATGTCGTTGCAATGGTTTGACCGTCCGGGCTGAAACTCACATTATTGACTATACCCTGATGCCCCTCTAACCGATTGCGTTCTCTGCCCTCAAAAAGAACTTTATAGAAGGCCTTGAAATTTTCTACGTTAGTTGTTTGTTGGCTGTGTAGGATTTTTCCTGCCTTAATTGCTGTGACAAAAGCCTCTAAGTCTTTATGTTCATTAACTAGAGACTGGGAATATCGACTAAGCGATTCGGCTTGATTGAGTTCCGATTGGTTTTTCTGATTCCAAGCCGTCAAACCCAATCCACTGCTAATTACCACCGCCCCCAGGGAACTTACCACAATTCCCCACATAGCTCTCATTCCCTGCTTCTTGATGAGATCGCGATCTTTGATACTCTGTGTGATAAATTCTTTCTCATCAATTAAATCTTCTGGGCGTTCCTTCAGTTTTTCTTCTGCTTCTGCTAATGCTGCACCACGCAACAATGAACCCTTATCTTTATCCGTTGCTTCCCATTGTCCCTTTGCTGCCCGCAGTCGCTCTTGCCAAGCTCTAAAAACGCGGTCTTTATTCATCCATCCTCGCAGTTCTCCCCAATTCCGAATCAGAGCTTCATGGACTACTTCCACCGTATCTTTATCTTCAGAATTGCGGCTTGTCACCACCAACCGAGCATCAGCCAATTGTTTTACCAAAGACCAGCTTTGCTCCTCTAATTCCGCTTTCATCGCTATGCGTCTTGTATCCTCTGCTCCCTCACCCGGACGCACCAATTGAATAAAAATACGTCTAACTTTTTCTTTCTCGTCATCTGTCAAGTTGTGATATTTTTCATCAGCATGACGAGCTAAAGCACCTTCTACTCGACCAATTTCTTCATAGATTTTGTGAGTCAATTGTCTACCCGTTCGCTTGTTCCACAACTGAGTCAAAGCAAACTCTAACAAAGGTAAATTTCCAGGTTGGTTTTCTACATCTTTGAGAATGCGTTCTACCAGTCCTGTTTCAAAAGTCACTCCCAACTTACCCGCTGGTTTTTCAATGACTTGTGTTAGTTCCTCATGCTTCATCGCTCTGATTTTAATATCAGCACTTCGCAATACATCAGCAAATCGGGGATATGAAAGCGCATTCCCCAAGAAATCTGCCCGCATTGTTGTCACCAAAACCGTAGTCGATGAAGAAGGGGAAGCAGGAGTACCTAAACCGTCTAATAAGCAGTCGAGAAACTTACGGCGAATTTCCTCATCGTTACAGAGAGTGTAGATTTCTTCAAATTGGTCAGCAATCAGTAGCAACCGATAATTGGGGTGATTGCGTTGAATAGAGCTAAATATACGAGAAAGTGGCGTTCCGTTTTGAAGAGATTGAGCCAGCTTACCCGCCTGAGTTATTTTATCGGTAGAATCTGTCTCTGACCTGTAAAGTGGAATAAGTGCTTCAGCCAAGGCGTAAAATGGATCTTTGTCTGAACCAGGACGGAAGTGAGTAAACTGCCAATTACCCTCTTTTTGTAATTTAGGAACAAGTCCAGCTAATACCACTGAAGATTTACCACTTCCTGATGCACCTAGCACCGGAATAAAATTTTTGGTTTTAGTGGCACCATAAAGTTCTTCTATAAATATTTCTCGCCCAAAGAACACATCGGCATCATTGGGTCCAAAATGAAATAAACCGCGATAGGGACAAGGGATATCTTTATCAACAGCGTCGGTAGATACAGCAGGTGCTACTCTTGCTTCTTCTCGATAGTAGTAGTTGGTAATGGTGATAGTTGCATTGCCAGTCGCTGAGGTAGCAGCGTATTCAGCCCCTGTAACCCTTTGTTGAATCTCGTCACCTTGATCAGACATGACAGCTACCCTGATTAATTAATTTATAGTCTCAGTCCTCCTTTGATGTGCCTTTTTCAGTGATGCCACTGATGCTTGCATTACCAGAACCAGAGGTAGCGGCATATTTGACATTACTGATATTTTGGTTAATAATCTGCTGTCCACCGGGCTGTTCTTTAACTTGATTGAGTAAATTTTCAGCTAACTTAATAATTTCGTCATTCTTTTCAAGTTTATCAAGCCCCGATTCTATTAACTCATCTTCCAAAAGAGCTTGCGTCTTTTCTGGTTTCTGTTCAAATTTATCTAGAATTGTGGATGAATCCGTTTTTCCTTGCTCTGCAAACTTCTTCTTAATCAACGTTTTCAAACCCAGATAGGCATCTTTAACGGCTGTTCCGGCGGTATCCTTAGCAGCACCAGCAGCACCAGCAGCCAAAGCTGTGATAATCAGAGAAATAGGGTCTATCATTAGGGAAAATACTGAATTTTGATATCTAGATTATCACAGGATATGCAACTGATTCTTTATTCCCTATTTAAAAATTTTAGTTCTTGTATTCAAAATTACAATTGAAACGAAGCAGTTAATGCCACCGCTAAAGCATCCGCTGCATCATCTGGTCTGGGAAGTTCATCTAAATCCAACTCTCGCATCACAGCATCTTGGACTTCTGCCTTATCGGCTTTGCCATAATTTGTCAAAGCTTGTTTAATTTGAGGAGGGGCGAACTCTACATAGGGAAGTTTGCGTTGTCCCAAAACTAGCATCAACACACCCCTAGCTTGTGCAACAACAATAGTATTTGCCATACGATAGAAGAATAATTTTTCAATTGCCACCAAATCCGGTTGCAAATCGTCCATCAGGGTGTGCAAATCGTCAAATAAAGTACACAGTCGCTGACTCATTTCCATGTCGGCTGAAGTGCGAATTACGCCGAAATCCAGCATCTTTACGGTTGTATCTTGTACTTTACCTTGACTTTGACTCCATGCGATCGCCCCAAATCCCACAATTGCCAGTCCTGGGTCTAATCCTAAAATTCGCTTTTCCATAAAATTTCCATAAAATTTATTGATTTTTACTAAATCAGGGTACATAACTCAAGTTACGCTTCGAGTTAGCGACCAGGGGGAATAAAAGAATCAGCACTTCAGGTGTTTTTGCTGGCGTGGCCTGCGGTCGAAAGTATTTAGAATTGATTTTCACCCTTGGACTTGAAACCAGGTGGTGTACAGTTCTGTTAAACAATGTTTGTACCCACTGTTCCCTATTAGGTATGTCAATCGGTTTTCTTAGACAAGCTATCAACGCCCTACAACTCCAGTCTCACAGCCGCACTTCCCATCGGGTCAACCAGTGGTTTAAGTGGTTATCACCTGGATTAGCGGTAAAACGCTGGTTTTTCGTCAGTGTGGGGGGTTTTTTACTGGCAAGTTTGGGGTTGGCTATTTGGATTAAGCTAACCCCAATTTTTTGGATATTAGAGTTTCTCAGAGGTTTGCTAGGTTTCCTCACGGACATCCTTCCCAACTATATCAGCGGACCTTTAGTTTTGCTGGGTGGTATCTTGCTGCTGTTGTGGGGACAATCCCGCACGGTAGGTTCAATTACAGAAGTGCTAAGACCACAGGGAGATGAGGAAGAACTAATAGATGTCCTCCTTGCACATCGCCGTTTATACCGGGGTCCAAAAATTGTCGTCATTGGTGGCGGTACTGGACTTTCTACTTTACTCAGGGGCTTAAAAACCTACAGTGCAAATATTACTGCTATTGTTACCGTGGCTGATGATGGTGGTTCGTCTGGTAGGTTGCGTCAGGAATTTGGCGTTTTACCTCCTGGGGACATTCGCAATTGTTTGGCTGCACTAGCTGATGAAGAAAAGTTATTAACAGAATTGTTTCAATATCGTTTCCGTGCGGGAGATGGGTTGACAGGTCACAGTTTTGGTAACTTGTTTTTAACTGCCATGACTGATATTACTGGAGATTTAGAAAGGGCAGTTGCAGCTAGTTCCAAAGTTTTGGCGGTGAGAGGACAAGTTTTACCCGCAACCCTGAGTGATGTTCGTCTCTGGGCAGAATTAGAAGATGGCCGCCGGATTGAAGGTGAATCTAGCATTCCCAAAGCCGGCGGAAAAATTGTTCAAATTGGCTGTATACCAGAAAACCCTCCCGCCTTACCCGCAGCGATTAAAGCCATTAAAGAAGCTGATTACATTATTATTGGCCCGGGTAGTTTGTATACTAGTTTAATACCTAATTTATTAGTACCAGAAATTGCCGATGCGATCGCCGCCCAAAATATTCCCCGTATCTATATCTGCAATATCATGACCCAACCAGGAGAAACAGAAGGATACACCGTAGGCGAACACATCCAAGCCATTGATAAAGCTTGTGGCGACAGAAGGCTATTTGATGCCGTACTAGTACATAAAAAAACCCCATCAGCCCAAGCCCTCATTCGCTACGCCCAGCAAAATTCCCATCCCGTTTTCCTAGACCGAGAAACCGTCATCAAACTAGGTAGAAGAATAGTTCCCTCTAACATCTTGTATGAAGACGAAACCGGATTTGTTCGCCACGACCCACAAAAACTAGCCAAGGTTTTATTGAAATGGTACAGTGGAGCGCAGCATGGGAAGTAATCGGAGTGGGGGATGAGGGAGCAGGGGAGCAGGGGAGCAGGGGAGATGAGGGAGATGGGGGAACAGGGGAGCAGGGGAGCAGGGGAGCAGGGGAAATAATTTTCTTAATGCCCAATCACCAATTACCAATCACCAATCACCAATCACCAATTACCAATTACCAATCACCAATCACCAATCACCAATCACCAATCACCAATCACCAATCACCAATGATTAATAACTAATGACTAAACTTTTCCTTCCTAATACACAAGCAACACAGCAGTTAGGTATATCCTTGGGGAAAAATCTGACTGTTGGAAGTGTCATATTACTAGAAGGTGATTTAGGTGCCGGCAAAACTACCTTAGTGCAGGGTATTGGTAAAGGCTTGGGTATAAATGAATCCATTGTCAGTCCCACCTTTACCCTGATTAATGAATACACAGAAGGACGAATTCCCCTGTATCATCTGGATTTGTATCGTCTAGAACCCCAAGAAGTAGCAGGATTGAATTTAGAAAGTTACTGGGAAGGGATAGAAGTAACACCGGGAATAGTCGCTATTGAGTGGGCAGAAAGAATGCCATATCTACCTGATAGCTATTTCAGGGTATGCTTAAAATCGGGTGAAGATGGCGATGGCGATCGTCAAGTAGAAATAACATCTGTGAATTGTCAAATCATAGATAATCTCATATCCAGTTAAAGCATTAAAATTTCTCCTTCATCTCCTTCTGAACTCCTTCTATATTTAGATTACACCATCACCTAGATGTGCTTTCAAAGAAGCAAAATGTTGTCCACCTAATTCAATTTGTTCTGCTACACACCCATGTTTTAACCTATCAACTAGATAATCCATATCATGAGCAATAAAATTTGTACCATGATCTGGTTCTATCAAACTAACCAACTTAATATTTTTCGTTTGTTGGCTAGCTAAATTAGAAAGACCCAAAAAATTAAACACACCAGATTCATAAGTTCCACAGGGTACAGAAGGATTATTAACACCAACACAATATTCATTTTCTTGAAACCAATCAAATGCCGGATAACCGTGAAAATGAACAATTGGCGCACCATTTTTGATTAATTCTGGCGTATATAAAGCAGCAGCCAGACTAATAGCCAGCATCACATAGATATCATAAGAAGGTTTGAAATCAGATTTACGTGACAAATTTCCTACAGGTAACTGCAAATGTAAATCATCTTTTAAACCAATACGAATAATATCTTGTTCAAGATTCAAGTCCGTTTTATTAGAACCAGAACGAGAACTCACTAGCCAAATATCAGGAATTTGCTTAAATACATATTCTCCATTAATAATGATTTTTATATAACGTCTACCTTCCTCATTTTTACGAATCTCATTACTACTAAATCCAGCAACAGGTAATAATTTATCCCATTCATAAGTAGATATTTCTGGTTTTCCTACATAGCAGGGAGGTTCAGCATAAGCCACAAAACCGTAAGAAACACCAGTTCTACCATTAACAATGACATTGACAATATCTCTGTGGGATTTTCTTTTAATAACTTCAGCCAGCTTAAATCCAGGTGGAAATAGACCAGTCGAAGCCAATTCTTGACCTAATTGAACCAATTTATGGGTATATTTAGATATATAAGGATCATATTCTCCTATTTTAAATCTACTCATTAATAGAGGAGTTATAGGTACAAAAACTTTAGGAATAAGTGATTTTGAAACAAAAGTATCCATTTCTGATTTAAAAAAAATAGAATCAGAAAGATTCATATTCAGGATAGAAATTTGATCAGGAGATACGCCAATTACAATTTCTGAAAATGTTTTAATTAATGTATTAATACCAATCTTAATTTTTTCCTGATATTTCGTTAAAGGATTGATAAAATCATAATTTATATCACCAAGAATAATCACTTGCGTATTGGTTGGATCTTCAACATATTTAGCAGCATGATCTTCAGCCCAACTACTTAATTTAGCAATTTGGACAACAGACATTTTTTGCTGATTGAGTAACCAAGGATAAGATAACTTATAAAAAGTTTCAGCTATGAATATTCCCAACTTTCTCAGCCATGAATTTGGTCGTTCCACATCTATTACAGCATCAACTTCTGCCCTAACTCCCTTAATTTTAAAAGAGCGATTCCAATTTAATAGAGGAATTTTAATATCATAAAAAACATCTGTTGTCGCTTCCTGCCAAGATAGAACATTAACCCCAAAATTCTTTAATTTTAATGCTAATTCATGCCGGAATTTCATAATAATTTGATTATGATAGCCATCAGGTAAAGGTCTAAATGTAACATTGAGGTTTTGAGCCATTAATTTAGGGTTAATAATTGGTGGCTGATATCCTACAGGTGATTCACCAGCAAAACCACCAATTAATCTACCGATTGTTTGCAAACTTATTCCTTGAGACAAAGGTTCAGAAGCAGATTTTGTAACAATGTTCATCTCCTGTAATAATGCTAAAATATCTCCTTTATATGTAGCTATTTCTGCCTGAATTGTTGGTGTTATTACACCTTTTGGAGAACGGATATTAAGTTTTTTATTTTCTACCCAAAATTGAACACCTTGTTGAGTGAGTTTCGCCAAAATTTCTGATGCGTTCATGAATCAAGCTCCCAGTTTTTAACGAACTATAAAGAATAGAGAAAAGAAGACACTTTGCTGAATGATATTTCCTCCATTCTGGCAAAGTGTCCGTCTTATAGGAGGAAAAACTTTAAATTCTTTAGTGCTGATATTTCAATACGGTGCAGTTAAGCATTTTTGTAGGTTGTATGAAGCGATAACGAAACCTAACAACAAATTGAGCATTAACTGAACTGTATTGGTTTAGATTTGCAAAATTTCTGATTCTGAATTTTCTAATTCTTCAGCTAAACGTTGTGCTAATTCTTCAATAGTAGGGTAATACCATAAATGAATGAGAGATAATTTAAATCCCAAAAATTTCTCAGCTTGATTAGCGATAATCATAGCTTGTGCTGAATCTAAACCATAGCTGTCTAATGGTTCTTTAATATCTATTTCATCTGGTTCAACTCCCAATAAAGTAGAAATATTGGCAACTAACCAAGCTTGAATATCCGCTGAAGTGTAAGCTTGTTTTCCAGGTAAATTATCAAGATGATCGCTCATTTATGCACCTCTCAACTGCAAAGAATCTGATGATATATGCAAAATATTGTCAATAGTTTGGTCTACAAGCTCCTCCATAGTTTCTCTACTAATTGCAGGTTGAGAAAAAACAAAATTTAACAGCATTTTGTCTTGAAAAGTTGCCACATTAAGGATAAACATACCTGCATACAAAGCATGAGAACCTGCAAAACTGATTTCTTCTAGTTCTAATTCACCATAAGTTTTAGGAATGTTTACTTTGCCAATATTAGATAATGAAACTGTAGCGGCTACTTGTTGGGGAAAGAGAAAACAAAAATTGATCAGATGCTTGGCAATCAATACCATATTAAAAATATCACCATGCTTGATGCCAGTTTCTAGCGTTTGTTTTACTTCCCGTGCTAATTCCCAGAAAGATGTATGGGTTTTAATATCGTGAAATCCCATTAAAGACGTAGCTAAAGTAGATAGGTGTTCTTCACTGATTGGAGGTTGAAACCGCCTACGTAAATCAAGATGAGATAGACAATTAACTCGCACAGATTTTTGATTAGGTTGGAATATTTTTCTAGCTACTGTCAACATGAGTGCAGCAGATAAAGCACTGTGAATTGTAGTTTTTTCTTGTTTGCATTTTTGCACAAACATCTCAGTTAATTCAGGATCAAGTTGTCTGTGAATAATTTCACTTTGTCGCCTGTTAATAGAGACATATTTTTCAAAGCCTAATGATTTTGGTTGGTGATAAAGTTTCAAAAGTCCAATTTTTAGCAATAATATAATGCTGCTGATATTTCCTCTCCAACCTTGGGTACTTTTTGGTAGTAGTTTTTCAATAGTTGGTAATGCTTCTAAGGTGGTGACTGGTTGAAGAGTTTCGCCAGATGAAATTTGTTGACAATAATTTAAGATTTCTGAGTGAAGCTGAATGCTTGATAATCCATCACAAATTGCATGGTGAATTGTTGTAATTAAGTAACTAAAATTTGGTTCATCTAGAACATGAACAAGCACTACTCGCAATAAACATTTACTACTATCAATTTCTTGATTCATTTCTTGGTTAACAATTTCTGTCCATTGTTTCTCAGGCAAATCATGAACAATTCTTAAACCGATTCTATTTGTACCTGCTGTTTGAAAATAGAAATTGTTTCTAAAATGTATAATGCAGGAATTGAGCCGAGGATGGCGATATTGAATAATGTCTAAAGCCTGTCGGAGAACTGCTTCTTGGAGGTTGCCTTTAATGCGACTAATGGTAACTAAATTCCATGTCTTAGCTCGTCTATTCAGGATCTCCATTGTTCCTTCTATACTGCTTAATTTTCTGTTATCTGGCATATTTACAATGGTGATGGATGATATTGACTGTATTGATTAGGAATCTGTAATCCTTGAATTTTTAAAGTTTGAATTCTGTGTAAATATGCTGCACCTGTCATAATATGATCAGCAATTTCTACAACATGACGATTTTGGGGTTCTGACAAATATGAATCTTTTACCCAATCATTAAAGCTACCCATTGCAGGCCCACACCAAATTTGATAATCAATTTCTCTACCTTTTTCACCACTATTAGACCAACGAGAGGATAATCCCAGATACCAACGAAAAATTAAAGCCATTTTCAGTTTGGGATTACTTGCTGCTTTAGTTAATTTTTCCGGGTTACGTTGGGATAAATAATTAACTGTTTCTTGCCAAACTTCAGGCACAGTTTTTTTCAAGATTTGCTTTTCTAACTTCTCGCGTTCTGCGGCAGGAATTTCTTCAAGTGAGTTGTAGTTTTTGTATAATTCGTATAGTTTTTGAGCGCGAAGAGGGAAGAGTGTTCCACGTTTGAGAACTTGCAATTTTACACCCATTTCAAACATATCAGCAGCAGGAGCCATCATCACATCAGCCATTTCAGCTTGTGCTAATAATTCTTTGGTATATTGAGAAGTTCCAGCTTCAATACAGGATTGATTAATTGAGCCAGTGACTACATAAGCAGCACCCATCATAAAAGCAGCTAAGGCTGATTGAGGTGTAGATATCCCACCAGCTACACCAATTCTGACAGGGGTTGCATACCTATATTTATTTTGAATTTCATCTCGTAATTCTAATATGGAAGGTAATAAACAAACGAGAGGACGATTATCTGTGTGACCTCCAGAATCCGCTTCTACGGTGATATCATCAGCCATGGGAACTGTTTCTGCAAGAGTGGCTTGCAATTCATTAATTAAACCTTGTTGAACTAATTGTTTGAGAATTTTTCTAGGTGCAGGTTGGAGAAATTTAGTTGCAACTTCACGGCGAGAAACTTTAGCGATGACTTTATTGTTGATGTCAATTTGATTGTCGTAATTCAAACTTAGTCCGGCGGCTCGATAATAAACAATATTTTCAGTTAAATCCAAGAAAGCAGAGGCTTCAATAATTCTAACTTGATATTTGAGATATAAATCAATGCTACATCGTTCAATTGCCGGTTCGCTGGGACTATGGAGTAAATTAAAAGCATAAGGTTTTTGTTGCAAAGCTTGTTGAATTTTGTTAATGGCTGTTTCGACACGGGAAGGAGATAAACCTCCTGCACCAAAAGAACTTAAAATACTTGCTTTTCCTAGTGCAGTAACCATTTCTTCAGAAGCAATTCCCTGAGCCATTGCACCAGTAATGTATGGATATTTAACACCGTAAAATGTTAAAAAATTGTTATCACCTAACTGTTGAAGCGATATAGGTGGAACAGACAGGAGGAGTTCTAATTGGTCTGTTTTACCATTACTTGTGTAAGATATGTTGCCTTCATTAGTAATGCCAATTTGGTTTTCTTTTCTTACTATATAACAGTGTTTCTCTAAATGCCTTAATTTTGATTTAATTGTATCTGTATCAAAAGCAACACTGTTTAAATCGCCATGCCAATGTTGTATTTGATTGTAGAATGTGGAGGAAAATTTGAGACAATTATTCAGTAGATTTTCGGTGTTCATCACTTTATTTAACCTCTAATAAATTTTGGATAGCTTACAGCTATTTTCAAATAAATGAACCACGTTTTTGTATCATCCAGAGGATCTAAAACGAATGTGAATTATTTATTTTTTTGAGTTTCAACTATTTTTTTGTAAGAGTCTATTTGATGTTGAATGAGGAGATTTATTTGCTGTAGTGATTGTTGGCGTGACTTTAATAAAAATGTATGAGATTTGCTTACAAGTGCATGATTATCCATCAATTCTGGATAATAATTATTGGGTGGAAGCGTGGAAATAGATTTTAAGATTTTATCTGGCTGTTGAACAGTGGATTTATCTGGAGAAATTACAGATTTATTTTTGTGCGGTATGTTAATTTCTAATTGGTTTTTTAGCTGAGGATACAAGGGTGATAAATCTAATTCAACTTGATGGCTAAGTAGTTTAGCTAAAGCTCTAAGAATTGAAGTATGATCATCTACTCCTCTTCTATTAATAGATATAGCAATGTGTTCTCGTTCTTTGAGGATTGAACTAATCCATCGGGAACAGTTACTACCAACTCCTACTTCAATAAACACTCTGATGTTGTCTTTATAGACACGGTTAACTAAACGAGGAAAATCAAGTTCTTGACAGAGGGATTTGGCAATGTTATTGCCTATAGTCTGACTTTCTATTGTAATTGGTTCGTAGTTTGCGGCAGAATAAAAAATTGAATTTGGTATATTTTGAATAGGTAAAGTGTTAATCTTTACGAGTTCATTGTACTCGGAGTGCATTGGCTCACAATGAATGACATGATTAATAGATGTAGGAAAAGCATCACAATTGAGTTTTTTAATTACTCTTTGACAAGCTTGTGTTTCTCCAGCAATAACAACCTCTTCAGGTGTATTAATTAAAGGAATATACACGCGGTTTTCATCTTTGATTGCTTCTTTAACTTGAGAGACCGGACAAATAAGAATGTAGTTACTCCAAAATTCCTGATTGTTGTCATCTAAAGGTAGTCCCCAAGCTTGACGAACTGCATTTTTAGGACCAGATAGTTGAGTTCTAAATAGAGGAGATGAGTTTAAGTAATCACTTGTATTTTTAAAGCTAGTCCAGATACCTTGTGCTAACATCATGCTAGTTTCACCCAAACTATAACCAAAAGCACATTGAGAGTGAATTTGGAAATAGTTTTTGAGGATTGCAGTCATAAGTCCAGCAAAACCAACTTCTGATTCCAGCATGGATACTGGATCATCTATTAATTTCTGTTCTATGGTTTCTAATTGTCTTTTTGATAACTTAGTGATACTGCGGGGATAAATGAGTTTTTCGATGTTTGCAACTCGTTCATAAACATTATTTATTACTGGGTCATCATAAATTTTAGGAAATAGTCGAAAAAGATTTCGTCCTATGCCAATATAAGAAGTGAAAGAACCAGGATAAATAAAAGCAACTTTACCCTTTTTTCCCTGTGGGTTGGCTGTAAAATAGCTACCAAGAGGAGTTTGCCAGTCTTTTCCAGTATCAAAGGCAATGTTAACACCTTGAATTGCCCGATCTATTTCTCGTGTTAATTCTTGTTGATTACGTGCCAATATAGCAATGGCGTAATTTGAATGCTGATGTTTTTTAAATTCGCTGAATGTTTTACTGGCAAGTTGAGATAGTGAAGGTGAATTTTGGAGATTATTTTGGAGTTCAGTAATTTGATTTAATAGAGAGACGCGATTATCAGACGCAAGCGCAAATAAATAATAAGGCATTTGTTCTAAATATTTACTGTTGCGTTCTACCTGATTTGCTGCTTCTGATAAAATCAAATGTGCATAACTGCCATCTATTTCCATGCTATTAATAGCAGCTATTCTTCTGTTTGCACCTGATTCTAAAAACCAAGGTTTAGATTCTGTTGCTACATAAAAGGGACTATCATGCCAAATATCTGGGGTTTTTACTCCAGTCCATTGAGGAACTGCGGGAATGTAGCGGTGATATAGACAAAGTGCTGTTTTGATTAAACTAATAATTCCTGATGCAGCACGAGTATTACCGATATTAGCTTTAACACTACCTATAGCACAACTGAGATGTGATTTTCCAGTTCTATAAGCTGTGATTAAACCTTGGATTTCTGCTTCATCTTGTTGGGGAATACCACTACTATCAACTTCCAAATAACCAATATCTTTGGCTTGAATATCTGCAAGATGAAACGCTGTTTCACAAGCTTGAGTGATTGCTGCTAGTTGATTTGATGAATTCTGCACCATACTCAAGGCATCAATTACTGCATATATGCAATGATTATTTTTGGTAGTTTCATAAAGTTGTAATACTATAGCGGCTGCGCCGTCTCCTACTAGAATAGCATCGGCGTTTTGGTCATAACTCAGGGTATGTATATCAGGAACTTGATGTTCCTCTTTGGTAACCTCCATTGCTGCAATTAATACAGCATCTACTTGTTTATTCGTTAATAATTTTTGCGCTAAATTTAAGGCGGAAAAAACAGATTTTTCTTCACCAAAAGCTGGACTGGTTGCATCCCAAATACGAGAAATATAACTTGCTAATTTATTAGGTTTATGATTTTGAAATTCACTCACCATAATCACGGCTATTTTTGTCTCTGGATGTAAGTTGGCATCTTGGAGAGCGTTATTAGCTACCTTTAACATTAATTGTTGTTGAGGTAGTAATTGTTGAATTTCTGATGTCGGAATTGGTAATAATCCTATGTTGGTATGGGAAAGAGGGAGAAAATTCTGTTTTCCTTCGTAAATACTGCGTTCAAATGTATCTAATTCTGGATAACCATTGGTCATGCAATCTAGCCCTAGAATGGCCATTTTGGCAAATTTATTCATGATTATTCTCCATTTTTGAATTAAGAGGCAAGCTGTCACGCAGAGGAACAGAAAGGGAAGGAGTCAGGATGTTTGAAAAATTGCTTAATTATCGAACAGGTATTTTTGGCGTTAGCCTGAAAAAGCTGAATGCTTATGCAGGCAAAATGAAGAGATGTAGGTTGTTAATATTTGAGAATTTTTCCAATCTCTACATATTTGCGTGAAATATCTATCCTATTTGTTTGGTTAAAATAGTTCCCTTAGCGCCAATCATGCGATTATAAATTTGTCCTTGGCGATTGTGGGTAATGAGATCAGCAACTACATTTGATTCGGTTTTGGATTTGACTGCACAAGTAACATAAAATGTTTCGTCAAATGGTACAGGTGCAAATTGTTCAAAGGTTTGAATTTCTGAGGGTAAACAACCGACTTGATGAAAGTGTTGTGTCCAAAGCCAGAGGGAGTGAATCTGTACGTCTGCTATATAGGGATTGAATGTTTGAACTGGAAATTGTCCCTGTTTTTGTGATGTAGGTTTTGGTAATTTACATTCGATGGAGAGTTTACCAGGACTGGCATTTAGTACAGATTTTACACCTTGAAATGTGTTGCCATGAAATAAGCTACTTCCGCCATGCTGATAAAGTAATTGATTTGTGGTGAGGAATTGCTCATCTTGGTTTAAGTTTAGCAATTTGTAGTTTGGTGCGGTGTCAATTTGGCGCTTTAGTGTCAAGTTTGTACTAAAGTGATATCTGATTTTTCCTTCTGGATTAATGCTGCTAATTTTAGCTGCTAACTCTATTTCTTTGTTTTCAATTTTAGCAATTTCTTGGATTTCTAGAGTGTATTCACTTGCTAAATTTTCATCAAAAACTATTCCTTTCAAGACTTTAAAGTTGTTGCAACTAAAGGCTTTGAATCCGGGATGGATTTGTTCGCAAGCGTTAGCCATCCATAATAGTCCACAAGTGGCGGGAAGGACGGGACGACTTGCTATTACATGGTCGTGTAAAAATGGGTTGGATTCTAATGTTAATTGGCGTTTGAGGCGATAGGTTTTTAAGTCGCCAGATAGGGTGGGGGGAATATATACTAATGGGCTACCAATTAGGATTTGTGGATTTTCTTGATAGGTGTTTGTTAGTTCTTGGACTAACATTTGTGTGCCGATTGCTACAGGTATGGTTTCAATTCCTCGTTCTGCAAAGGCTTTTTTTAATTCTGGTGATACCATCCCACTTTCCCAAGGACCCCAGTTAATGGCGACTACATGACAATAGGGATGATTGCGTTTGATAAGATGGGCTGATTTATTGAGGATTTCGTTAGCGATCGCATAATCCGATTGTCCTATATTACCATAAAAACCAACCACGGAAGAAAACAGAATTAAATATTTTAGTTGGCTGGGCGGTACACAATTTAGCAGATTTTCTAAACCCTTAACTTTGGCTGCATAAACTGTTTCAAAATCCTGAATTGTTTTTTTCTCAATCCGTTTGTCAGCCAAGTTACCAGCACCGTGGATAATACCAGTTATTGCCCCTAAATTTTCAACTACAGGTGCAATTTTTTCTGCTAACACAATGCTTTCAGTGACATCCACACTCACATATTCTGCTTTTCCTCCTGCGGCTGCAATGGCTTTGAGGGTATTTTGGATTTCGCGCTGAGAGGAAATATCATGATACTTTTTCTGTATCATTATTGGTGTTGGTTTTTCCCCTTGTGCTTGAAAATCCTCCATAATTCGCTTTTTTAATTCGGCTTCATTTTCACAATTCTCAGCCCAAACTGGCTCAGGTTCTGTACTAGAACGACCTAAAAGAATGAATTTACATTGATACTGTTGGGCTAATTTAATCACACATTGGGCTGTTATTCCTTTTGCACCTCCACTGACAAGAAATACTTGAGATTGGGGATTGATTAATGGGGATTGGATACTGAGAGAAGAAGGTTCTGCAACTAAAGTAAATCTACCTTTGCTGCTATATCCTACTTCTGTAACTAACAAATTGGGGTCATGAATTTCTGCAAGTATGTGTTTTACAGATGTTTTTGGATCTAAATCAGGACTTAAATCTAGAGAACGACAAAATACACTTTCCCATTCTTGATTTAAACTCTTAGTTAATCCAAATAGTCCTGCACTAATAGGACTAAAATTAGTTGTGTCTCCTAGTCCAAATTCACCATCTAGACGTGCAACACAAAGAAAACAACTACGTGATTTTGTTGCTGCTTCATTAAGTGATATTTTGAGATGTTTAGCGATTAAAAAGACATGACGGAGAATGGATTTCTCTATTTCATTACTACTGCTGAATACAGGGTTTAGATGAATGAAAGTAGCTACAGCACCAAAATTATCAGCAATCGCTTTTAACTGTTGTTGTAAACTTTCTTCACTCCAATCAGTTAATGTTACTCGATTAATTTCCGCAGGTAAGTTTGATTGAATGTTAGGGAAGCTTAAAACTACAGTTTTCGCACCTGTTTCTATCAAAGACGTAGCTAATTCTCTAGTAGTGGAATAGCCGTCATCTGTAATTAGAATGATATGGGTTTCAGGAATTCTAAAATCTAACGCATCTGGTTGGGAAAGCGATTTTAATTTTGCCGGACTGCGAAGAATTTGAGGATGTAATTTTGTCGATTTAAGTTCTTCTTTTTCGTTAGTTATTAACTTGATTACACCCTCGGTCTGATGTTGCATATACTCAACAATTTGTCCCAATGTCCTTAATTCTGCTAATTCTTCAGGGTTAGGTCTGGGTAAATCTGGATAAAGTTCTAACAATCCTCCTAAAATTTCCACCCGTTTGATAGAATCAATTCCTAAATCTGCCTCAATATCCATTGACAGTTCTAACATTTCTGCTGGATAACCAGTTTTATCACTAACAATGTTGAGGAGAACGTTACTCAAATCTGGGGGTATGATGATTGCTGGTGCTTCTTCTACTATCTGTAGTATTTCATCTCCAGCAGATTTTTTTACATCATTTTCACTAGAGGAAATAAAACTTTCTGTATCAGTGATATTGGGGTGAGATTCTAAAAGTTGTAGTTCACTCTCAACATCTTGTTGAGGAACTTCCACTAACATTTGTGCTGGAAAAGTTGTTGATTCTGAAACTTCTACTTTCTGATTTAATAACTCTGGGACTAGAGTTTTAATGTACTCCGCAATTTGTCCCAGTGTCCGCAATTGACCTAATTCTTCTGGGTTCGGCTTGGGTAAATCTGGGTAAAGTTCTAATAATCCTCCTAATATTTCCACCCGTTTGATAGAATCAATTCCCAAATCTGCCTCAATATCCATTGACAGGTCTAACATTTCTACTGGATAACCTGTTTTATCACTGACAATGCTAAGTAGAGTTTGTCCAAGAGTGGAGGTATCAATATTAATGGGAATTGTGGGTATGACTGTGATAGTGTTTGAGTTTTCTTCTAACTGTTCCTCTTGTTTAGGAGGAGGAATTAACTTCTCTCCTAATCCCTCTCCTGCAAAGGAAGGGGAAATATTAGCCCCACTTATATTAACAGAGGTTTTTCCATTTGTTTCTTCTACTAAATGACGCTGAGGAAGAGGAATATCATCAGTAACCAACAAAAAGTTATAATGTTTATGCAGTAATAGAAAGTAATTGTTGGCATAATCTTGCTGATAGTTTAAATATTTTTCATGAATGCGGAGAGTGTCAGCTTGATGGTCATGAAGCCGCATCATGTTACGTTCGGAACTAGAGATGGCTAGTTGTTGTGTTTGTGCTTGACATTCATTTATTTCTCCATTTCCTAACAATGAATACTGTTGTTGCATCAATTCATAAAAAGTCTTTGTGTATTCTGTTTGATTTTGCAAAGATTGTTCATGAACGTGCATGACATCACGTTGTTGACGAGTAAATTCTGCCAAAGAATGTTCTAGGCTGTCAATAACTCGGTCATAATTTGGAAGTTGAATTGCTACTTTTTCCAAATTTCTGTTTTCCTCATAACTTACATCATCATTTACAGATGTAACAGGACTATACTCTTCTTTTAAATCTTCTCTAATGGTGGGTAAGGTAATAGTTGTTTCAGCAACAGCGGGTTGTGGTTCTGGTTGGGGAGAATTTGCACTAATTTGATGACCATTTTCTAATGCTTGTGCAAATGCTTTTTGTGCTTTATCGTTGATATTAGTGCTGTTTAGTCGCACATTCAAAACTTTCTTTTGATTAAGTTGGGGAATTTTGGTTTCCATTTGATAGGGGTCGAGATTTTGCAAAGCTACACCAGCAACTCGCAATTGTATTACTGCTTCTCTTAAGCCTAAGTCGCTATTTTTAGTTGAATTCCCATTCAAAGCTACAGCAATATGGGGTTTATCACCTAAAATCTCTTTCACTAAGTTTGTGAGAACGTTTTTGGGACCAAACTCCACAAAGCAATAACCACCAGCTTTATAGATATTCTCAATTTCTTGTTGAAACAAGACCTGATTTAACAAATGTTCTTTGAGAGTTTTCTGAATTGCTGATGCTTCATTTGGGTAAAATCCACCAGTGAGATTTGTATAAACTGGAATTTTAGCAGAATTAAAAGTTACTTTTTCAATTGCTTGAGCAAAAGGTTTTTGGGCATGGGATACTAGTGGTGTATGAAAAGCTGCGGAAACTCCTAATAAAAATGTAGAAAATCCCTTCTCTTTCAGAACGTTCTGCACTTTGGTAATTTCTGCTTTTTTTCCAGCTAAAACAACTTGATGCTGAGAATTCCAATTAGCAATAGCAACTTGGGGAAAATCTTTAATTATTTCCTTTACCTGACTAATATTACCTTTTACCGCCAACATTCCCCCCGCGTCAAATTCTGTGGGTGTAGCCATTGCTTTCCCCCTTTCTTTGACTAAGAAGAAATAATCTTCTTCACTTAAAACACCACCAGCCCACAAAGCTGTCAACTCTCCAAAGCTATGACCGGCGACAAAATCAGCTTTAAAACCAGCTTGTTGTAATATTTTGTATAAACCTGCACTAAAAACACCAATTCCTGGCTGTGCATATTCTGTTTTTTGCAGCGTTTCTAGCTGATTTTGCTTTTGTGATTGATCAAAAACTGGCTGTGGAAATACAACTTCGGAAAGGGGTTTTAAACCATCTTCACACAGCAGCTTATCCATGTAAATATAGGTTTCACGTAAGCAGGGAAAGTTAACTGCTAGTTCCTGCCCCATTTCCAAATATTGAGAACCTTGTCCAGAAAATAAAGCTACTATTTTACCTGTAGTTTCTATCCCTTTTTGGCGGTAATAAATTCCTTTGGGATGTTCCCATGATTCGGCTTCTGGTTTGTTGCGTAACTGATTAATACTAATTTGTAAAAATTCCTCAACTTGGTTTAAAGAATCAGCAACAAATCCAATTCTCACGCAATTGACAGGAATTTCTAGAGATTGAGATTCTTTAATTAGTTGTTGATAATGTCTTTGTTTTTCTGGTGCTGTTAATTTTTGTTGAATGTCTTCACAGCGAGATAACAATTCTTGGGTTGTGGATGCAAATAATAAAATTGATTTTGCAGTATTATGTAAACGATATGATTGATGATGTTCATTTGCATATTCCTCCAAAACAACGTGATAATTTGTCCCTCCAAAACCAAATGCACTGACACCAGCGCGTCTAGGTTGTTGACTAATCCAAGGTCTAGTTTCTGTATTTAAATAAAATGGTGAGTTCTCAATATTTAATTTTGGATGTGGTTTAGTAATGTTAATTGTGGGTGGTAATACTTTGTGATGCAATGCCAAAGCTGTTTTAATTAAACTTGCTGCACCTGCTGCGGCTTTGGTATGTCCAATTTGTGATTTAACTGTACCTAAAGCAATATGTTGGGTTTGGGAATTGTTTTCACCAAATACTTGTTTAATAGAGGTAAATTCTGTGGGATCTCCCACCATTGTTCCTGTACCATGTGCTTCAATTAAACCCACAGTTTCGGGTGAAAATCCGGCATTTTCATAGGCACGACGTAAGGCTTTAATTTGCCCTTCAGAATGGGGTGCATAGATGCTTTTATACTTACCGTCGCTAGAACTGCCAATACCTTTAATAACAGCATAGATGCGATCGCCATCTCGCACAGCATCTTCTAACCGCTTAAGTACCACCATTCCTACACCTTCACCCAACATCATCCCATCAGAATCTACATCAAATGGTTTGACTTTATCACCAGGAGAAACCGCTGGAGTTTTACTAAAACACATATAGGCAAAAATCGAATTATCGGTGTCAACTCCCCCAGTGATCATCATATCAGCGCGATGTTCAACTAATTCGCTAATTGCCATTTTTAACGCACCTAAAGAACTGGCGCAAGCTGCATCCACTACACAGTTCATTCCTCCCAAATCCAGGCGGTTGGCGATACGTCCAGAAATCACATTAGCTAACATTCCAGGGAAGGCATTTTCTTCCCACTGCACATAAGCACTTTTGACTTTATCAATCACTTTCTGGGTATCTACATCTGATAAACCACTGTTTTTCAGAACTTTTTCCCAGATTGGATATTGCAACCTTGCCCCCAAAGGTACTGCTAACTGTCTACCAATAGCTACACCTAATATTACCCCAGTTCGTTCACGATTAAACTGTCGAGATTCGCTGTAACCAGCATCTTCCATTGCCTCTTTTGCTACTACCAAACCTAGTAATTGAGAAATATCTGTCACCTCTAAAATATTCGGAGGTAAACCAAATTCCATCGGATTAAAATCAATATCTGGGATAAATCCACCACGCTTACAGTAAGTTTTATCCGGTGCTTTGGGGTCAGGATCATAGTAATCTTCTATACTCCAGCGGGAAGGGGGAACATCAGTAATACAATCCACTTTTTGAATAATATTTTCCCAATATTCCTGTAAATTCTTGGATTTGGGGAATATTGAAGCCATCCCAATAATTGCTACATTAGTTTGTTGCAATTGTTTATTAATTTGATTACTTACCTTTGTGGTTTCTGACATATTAATTCTCTCATTAATCATCTTGTACAGAGCTTTTTCACAATTGCTAACTTCAATTTGCAATTGTGATAATGCAGCTTCTAATTTGGAAGCAGCCATGACTGTTTTTCACTATTTTTTAGTGGAATGTAGAGATGACAATAAATTTGTTTGTTCTCTAAATTAAACAAATAGAGATGACAAATTTCCCTATCAAACAAATTATTAAGGTTCTTCAATTTGGTAAAATGCTTCGCTTGGCGGCTCAAGCTAGAATAGTTTTTAGAGAAAATCTAATTCTCTACCCTGTACTTTGAGTTCAACTACCGCTTGGACTTATTTTAGATTGGTGACAAAACTTTTGCAACTCAAATGCAACTCAATAAAATTAGGAAAAATTTAAAGTTGCTTGAGGCATATCGGTGAATTATTTACTTATCCAATTAATATCAATAATTAGCTGATATTGCCAAGTTAATATCTAAAGTTGCACATAAATTGCACGAAAGCATAGAAAATGTGTAAAGTCAAGCAAAATAGAGATGGGGTAAGCAGTCAAATAAAATTGGACAATATTTTTACATCTATCTCAGAGAAGATTTTCCATTAATAGTCTGGGTCTGATTTATAAGATGCTTAATTAGCAGATAAATATTTCTTCAAATTATTAATGAATGAACTGGTAAATTTGGTTACTAGTTATTATATCTAAAGTATGAAATAATTAAGATTCCAAGAAATGTATAGACTGTTTTTCGGTAAATAAGTAACAAATGAAAACAAGTTTTATAAACGAGTAATTAATTTGCAATCTCTTAATAATTTAATTTAGACATATTTGTTGCATAAGGGTTGAAATTGTGTATTAATCAGTTTATTGTTTGTGGTTGAATGATGTAAATGTAAATCCATACTGTTTGTTTAGGTCAGTGGGTGGACATAGAATTAGGTAGATTAAATATATAAAAAATTCACCTGATTAATTCATTAGTCTATTCAGGCTTAAACTGATAGTATCGCAGTACAAATTTGCAATTCAACCAGATTGCGTTTACGGTTCTGCAAAATTGGAATTACAAGAAACTATTAAGGGCTTGCTGGCATGAGACTATCTGAGCTAGATCCACTCATACCGCTAAATGAGTTGAGAGAAGAACTTCTCAAGTTACCAAAAGGCTACTCTTTTTATGAAGACGAATTGGTAGATTTCCTATCACGACGCAGATGGCCTGAGAGCGATCGCCGAATTGATAGAACAACTTTCTGGCGGTGGCGCAACGACAACGGAATTGAACATCAAAAAGTATTTAGCCGCTTGGATATCCTGAAACTCTGTCAAATTTGTGATCATTATCGAGTGGATGGAACTCGCAATGAATACTTAGCCATTATGAAAAAGAAAAAAGAAGTGATGCTCAACAAATAACTCTATTAACTACCGATATAGCTAATACCAATTTTGGATTTTAGATTATGAATTAACACTCATTGCTAACTATCCCCATTTGGTATCAAAGATGGATGGATATTTCTATAATCTGTCCATCTTCCTAGCTTTATCTTTGCCAAGTATTTAGAACCAACGTTATCAGGGAATGCTATCAAGTGTACTTATCTGTTCCTAAAGAACAGAAATAATGTCAATTCGAGAAAACGAAGTGACAACCTAATTGCTAATCTAAAAGACAAAAATTATGGTACACAAAGAAAAGCAGTCATTGACAAACCCTGTAAGTTGGTTGTCCATAACTTTGGCAATTACTACAGCTATAACTACTGCTACAGTATCTCTCTACAGCTTATCAAAATTTCATTTTAAATCTAAGCCTAATACTCCAGTTCCTATCAGTAATTCTACGCCTACAGTGACTGCTGTTGCAGCTTTAGGACGTTTAGAACCCGAAGGAGAAATTATTCGTTTGTCTGCTCCTAATTCTCAAGGGGGAGGAGTAAGAGTAGCTAAACTTTTAGTAAACAAAGGTGATAAAGTCCGTCAAGGACAAGTAGTAGCAATTCTTGATAGTTATGCTCCTAATATTGCAGCTTTAGAAAAAGCTAAGCAACAAGTGCAAGTTGCTCAGGCTAGTCTAAAACGAGTAGAAGCTGGTGCAAAACAAGGTGATATTTATGCTCAAAAAGCTACAATTGCTCGCCTAGATGCTGAATTACGTGGAGAAACTTTTGCTCAAAAAGCTACAATTGCTAGATTGCAAGCCGAATTAAATAATGCAGAGACAGAGCATCAGCGATACCAAAAATTATATCAAGATGGTGCTATTTCTGCTTCTGATGGAGATACCAAACGATTGCGAAGAGATACAGTACAACAGCAACTAAATGAAGCTAAAGCTTCCTTAAACCGAACCGTAGAAACGCTGCAAAAACAGTTAAATGAAGCCCAAGCTAGACTTAATAGTATTGTTGAAATTCGCCCTACTGATATAAAAGCCGCTCAGGCTGATGTTGATAGTGCAGAAGCTTCTGTTAAACAAGCTCAAGCAGAACTAGATTTAAGTTCTATCCGTTCTCCTATAGATGGTCAAGTGCTAAAAATTAATGCTTGGCCAGGAGAAATAATTGGTAATAATGGCATAGCTGAATTAGGTCGCACTCAACAGATGTATGTAGTAGCAGAAGTCTACGAAACTGATATTAAAAAAGTGCGTTTAGGTCAATCAGTTGTCATTACTAGTGATGCTTTTACAGGCAAAATACAAGGAACAGTTACAGATATTGGTTTGCAAGTTGGTAAACAAAATATCTTCAATACTAATCCCGGTGCAGATACAGATAATAAAATAGTCGATGTTAAAATTCGCATTGATAAACCAACAGATAACCAAAGAGTTGCGGCTTTGACTAATTTACAGGTGCAGGTACTCATCAAAGTATAATCTATTTTGAATTGTAGATTTGAGATTTGAGATTTGGATTACGTTAATAGTCTCCACGAAACATGGAAATATACATAGAGTGGGAATTACCCACTCTACCTTATTAAGATTGTACAGATAATTGAGGATTCCTAGAATCTATACTCCCAGAGGTTTTAAATATGATTTTGAATATACCTCTAGCTTGGCTACAACTAGCTAAACAAAAAGTGCGCTTTTTTGTAGCTTTAGCAGGAATTGCTTTTGTTGCTGTTTTGATGTTTATGCAAATTGGCTTTCAAGATGCTCTTTATGCAAGTGCTACACAGCTGCATAAAAATCTTAAAGGAGATTTGTTTTTAATTAGCGCCCAATATAAATCTTTGACTTCTAATCAAAGTTTTTCTCGCAGTCGTTTATACCAAACATTAGGTTTTTCAGATGTTGAATCTATCGATCCTTTATATGTGCAGTTTGCTAAGTTAAAAAATCCTATTAATGGACGCAAGTATCCTATCTATATACTGGGATTTGATCCAGTAAAACCCATCTTTAAACTACCAGAACTTCAGGAAAATTTTAAGTTACTGCAAATACCTGACCAAGTTTTTTTTGACCGTGCTTCTCGTCCAGAATTTGGACCAATTGCTGAATATTATCAGCAAAATAAACCTATGAGTTTAGAAATATTTAGTTATCTGGGTTTAGTAGGTTACAAGATAAAAATCTGCGGCTTATTTAGTCTTGGTCCTTCCTTTGGCGTTGATGGTAATTTAATTGTTAGTTCTTCTACTTTCATGCGGATATTTCAAGAACGTGATGCTGACAAAATAGATATAGGCTTAATTCATCTCAAACCTGGTGTTGACACCAAAAAAGTGTTGGCAAATTTATCAGCCAAATTACCCAAAGATGTTGTTGTGATGACTCGCCAAGAATTTATTGATTTTGAAAAAAGCTATTGGACTTTAAGAACCCCGATTGGATTTGTTTTTAATCTGATGGTAATTATGGGTTTTGTGGTGGGAGTAATTGTTGTTTACCAGATTCTTTATAGCAATATATCCACACATTTTGTTGAGTTTGCTACTCTTAAAGCCATGGGATTTAGAAATAAATATCTCTTGGTTGTGGTTTTTCAACAAGCTTTAATTTTAGCGGCTTTGGGCTATATTCCTGGTTTTGCTATATCTTTAGGACTTTATGATCTGGCTAAAAATGCGACTAAGTTACCAATTACTATGGATATAGAGAAAGCACTGATAGTATTAATTTCGGCAATTTTAATGTGTTTAACTTCGGGATTTTTCTCTACCAATAAATTACGCAAGGTAGACCCAGCAGATATTTTTTAACCTTCTGTAATATGATGCAATCAAACTTTATTTTGGAAATCACTAATCTGAATCATTACTTTGGTAAAACTAAGTTACGAGACCAGATCTTATTTGATGTTAATTTGACAATCCAATCTGGTGAAATTGTGATCATGACTGGTCCATCTGGTTCGGGAAAAACGACTTTATTAACTTTAATTGGGGCTTTACGTTCAGTTCAAGAGGGGAGTTTAAAATTTATTGGACAGGAATTATTTGGAGTTAGTAATGAAAAATTAGTACAAGTACGTCGTCAGATTGGTTATATTTTTCAGGCACATAATTTACTAGATTTCTTAACAGCCAGACAAAATGTACAAATGTCTTTGGAATTACAAACTAATATTTCACAATGGGAAGCTAAAATACAGTCAGAAGCAATACTCAATGCGGTGAAATTAGGTAATCGCATTAATTATTATCCATCGGATCTTTCAGGAGGACAAAAGCAAAGAGTTGCTATTGCTCGCGCTTTAGTGAGTCATCCTAAATTAGTCTTGGCTGATGAACCTACAGCAGCTTTAGATAGTAAATCAGGACGAGATGTTGTCAATTTGATGCAAGAATTAGCAAAAGAGCAGAATTGTGCTATTTTAATTGTCACTCATGATCACAGAATTTTAGATATTGCCGACCGAATAATTCAAATGGAAGATGGCAGATTAATAAAACAAGCTGCATATTGAATTATATCTTATGAGGGAAAAACATATCTGCTTTAGGGATGAAGTGAAAAATTTTCTATTTATGTAAAGTGTAAGGATTGTAGATGCCAGAGTTTTTCAAGAAGTTGGTGAGCTATTTTTTATAAAACTGGATAGGGTAGTTACAATATAATAAATGGTAAGAATTCAGGAGTCAAAATATTTGAGAAACTTTACATTTTGAATTGATATTATGGTGCAAGATTTGATTGTTTGCTTACAAGAAATAACTTTATACTTTATATTTAAAAAATCATGGATTTCCAAACATCCTGATGAATGTTTTGTGAATCTTCCGTGCCAATGTCAGCATCCTGGTCAAGAAATACAATGTGAAGATTGTACGTATTTGGAGGAATGTTTGTCTAGTTGGAAGCTGAATAGAAAGTAAGAATTCAGGAGTCAGGAGTCAGAATATTTGAGAAATTGGTTAATTATCAAAAAATTAAATAGGTATTTTTGGCGTTAGCCTTAAAATGCTAAATGCTGACTATAAAAACAAAAGCTAAGTTAGTAAACTCGCGGAATTTACATCTAAAAATAATGTGGCTTGTGGTTGTTTACGTAATACAGATGCTGGACAATTTGTGGTAATATCTCCCTGTAGTATCTCTTTAATTATTTTAGATTTGCGTGTATCTGGGGCGAGACAGATAATTTTTTTTGCTGTACAAATCATGGGAATAGTGACAGTAAAAGCATATTGAGGAACTGCTTCTAAATTGGCAAAATATCCTGTTTTTACTTGTTGCTGACGGTTGACTTGATCTAGTTTTACGAGTTTGATTTTAGCGGTGTCTTGAAAATTTGCTACTGCTGGGTCATTAAAGGCTAAATGTCCATTGTCTCCAATACCAAGAAGACATAAGTCAATGGGTTGAGCTTGTAATAATTTAGTATAGCGATCGCACTCAACAATTGGTTCTAAGGCATCCCCTGCTATATAATTGAATCTCTGTGGAAAAACCCGTTTTTCTACCCTTTCCCGCAGATAATACCGAAAACTTGCAGGATGATCAGCATTAATGCCTAAATATTCATCAAGATGAAATAAAGTTATCTTTGACCAATCTATTCCACCTAAAGCGATTAAAGCATCCAGAAATTTAAGTTGAGAATTGCCAGTAGCTAACAACACTGCTACTGTATTCTGTTGTTCAAGAAGATGCTGTAAATACTCATGTACAATTTCGGCAACATCCTGCGCCATTTCGGCTTCTGAGTTGTAAATCTGCACTAAAAGATCATCGACACGAAAAGATTTTGTAGCGGCTGGCATTTTCTTAAGCTATTGGTAATTGATAATTCGTAATTCTTGGTTAGGAAAAACGCTGAATCTATTCTCTATTCCCTATTACTTGTTCTCTAACTGCCAATTTACGTTAAACTAGGTAAATTAACTTAACACTTGTTTACATTTTACCAAAAAACCATGCTAACGGCAATTCTCTTTGACCTAGATGGAACTATTGTCAACACTGACCCAATACACTACCAAGCTTGGAGAGAAATGCTGTTAAATTACAGCATAGAAATTGATGAAATTTTCTACAAATCTCGAATTAGTGGGCGACTAAACCCAGAAATTGTTAAAGATATTCTACCGCAATTATCGGTAAAAGAAGGTGAAAAATTTGCTGATGATAAAGAAACTCTTTTCCGGGAACGTTCGTCCCATTTGCAACCAATGGCGGGATTTTCAGAGTTGTTAGCATGGACACATACACATCAAATAAAACGTGCATTAGTAACTAATGCTCCCAGATTAAATGCTGAATTTATGCTAGAAGTTTTGGGTATTAAAGAAGTTTTCCATACCATTGTTTTAGCAGATGATTGTATTGCCGGGAAACCAGATCCAGAACCATACAAAGTTGCTCTCCACAAGTTGGGAATTACACCAGAACAAGCTATTGCTTTAGAAGATTCTCCTTCCGGTATTCGTGCTGCTGTTGCTGCTAATATATCCACAATTGGCATTGCTTCTACCCATGACCCTCAACAATTGCATGAAGAGGGTACATTGATGGCAATTCCTGATTTTACAGATTTACGCTTGTGGACTTTCCTTAATTCCTTGATAGAACCCGATCTAGCAGTAATTGCATCTAATCTGTGAGCGATCGCTTATAGATGACAAATAACATAACACATAATTTCTGGTGATTATCCATCCCCCATCATTTATTAATGGGGGTTTTACTGTGCCATACTTGTTCAAATTCTGCCTCGGAAATTTCAAATTCTTCAATATTCTTATCATCTAATTTTTTATCGCATAACATCCCGTAATCATCGGCTGAATGGCTTTTATCATAGAATAATACGTTGCCATTTTCATACACTTCTATTTGTCTGCGAGCATATAAATTGCAATCAATTTCCATAAAGTAGGTACTAGTACCCCACTCATCATATTTGCCACCAAGAGATACATCCCATGACCATTTATAATATTTCTTTACTTTCTGTAATGTAGACATAATAATTTAACTCCTAACGCTGAATTACCAATTTAAATTTTACAACTTTCTCACTCACCTCGTATCTACCCCATTTTAAGCATTAACTATTGACCGTAATTATTCTATACTGAAAATCACTCCACAGGCAACTTTATACACCTGTTATAGAGTGAAGTAAAATGCTATCATATTTTGTGATCTTTTTTCTTCATGTTTTCTGCTGACTCGAAAAATATTACTTGATTCAGAGTTATCAATGTTTCTAACCTGAATATTTACTGAACTCGTAATATTTCCCGTACTTCCATTAAAATGATGCCTAGCATATTTTTACCACTACCATCACCACCGCAACCCCAATAATAGTCTATGGGTGAATTTTCAACTATTTCTTCATCACCTGTAGAAATTAACATTTCTCTAATATCTGCATGGGTAGAAAACTTACATAATACTGCTTTTCGCATGATATCATCTTTTACTTGTTCCCAATCTGAACGCAGGGGACGAGTTCTTTGTCTACCCATTTTTGCTGCATCTTTTGGGGTTTTAACAAGACGAATTTGTTCTAAATGAGATGTACCAATAAATTTTTGGGCTTGAAAATAATGTTCGCTAGTAGGCCAATACAAATCATCTAACATAAATCCATGAGGTGAGAAATTAGAAAAACAAGCGTATGAATCACGAGAATGATAAAAATAGATTGTCATGATCAGGAGTTCAGATTTATAAACAATACTAATTCTCTGTCAATTTTTTAACATGAGCAGGGAATTTAGCATTTTTGAGAGACTGCACAGTTGAAGAAGAATCTTGTACCCAAAATTGTTGTCCAAAACGTACTAATTCACGATAATTTTCTGATTTAATAATACCAATTACAGGTACTTTTGCTTTATCTTTATCTCCTGATTGTTCCTTCAAAATTGATCTGAGTCGATGTTGAACTTCAATAGTTCCAGCTTCTTGGGGATTCAATTCCACCATTACCATCTGGACTTTCTCAACTGGTTCTGCGTCTTCAACTATAAATTGATTTTGCTCATCTCTTCGGTCTACTTTACCCCAAATTATTAATCTGGCATCCACTTGTAAGAGTGAACTAACTCGTTCATAATTTTTAGGAAAGACAATGGCTTCTGATGATGCAGTTAGATCTTCGATTTGTAAAATTGCCATCGGATCACCTTTTTTTGTTACCACTTTTTTAACATTATTCAGCATGACGACTGCACAAAGCATTGTATTATCTTTCTGTTCTCCTAACTGTGAAAGATTAATTGGTGCGAGCAGTGATGATGATTGTTTAATATCTTTGAGTGGGTGAGCCGATACATAAAAACCTAATAGTTCTTTTTCCAACCGCAATTTTTCTTGGGGAGGAAAATCTAGTGTTGCTTCAGCTTTAGGAGCAGATTCAAAGGCATTATTTGATTTTTGTGGATTACTATTATTTGCAAAACTACCACCCATTAAATCAAATAAATTTCCCTGTCCACTAGCTCTATCTTTAGCACGGGATTGCGCCCAATCATATACTAATTCTAAGTCTCGAATTAATTGTTGGCGGTTGGATTCAATTTTGTCAAAGGCTCCACACTGAATCAGTGATTCTAAAGTACGACGGTTGACAGCACGTAAATCAATGCGATCGCAAAAATCTCCAAGGGATTTAAACTCTCCTCCCTCTGCTCTTGCTTCCAAGATACAAGCGATCGCATTTTGTCCTACATTCCGCACCGCCGAAAATCCAAATAGAATCTTCTTCTCTGCTGGTGTAAAATCTAACCCAGAACGGTTAATATCCGGCGGATCTATTTCAATTCCCATACTTGTGCAGTTGTTAAGATATTTCTGCACTTTGTCCGTATCCCCACTGTTAGCGGTTAACAGCGCCGCCATATATTCTAAGGGATAATTGGCTTTTAAATATGCCGTTTGATAGGTGACATAACCGTAAGCTGTGGAATGGGATTTATTGAAACAATTTGCAGCAATTAAACCATTTTTAATCGCAAAATTATGATCCTGTGCAACACCAATATCATAAACATTGGCTTGACCTACGTATTGACGTGAAATTATTTTAACCATATTATTTAGCTTTTTTAAGTTATCTCTAGATATTTGCTTAAAGTTCAATTATACTTTACCGATCAGTTTGTCATCCTCTCTGGAACTACCGCTTTCAGTTTACCATCTGCAATATCAGACTGTGAGTGTTGATTTGTTATCTTTATACTAAGTGATTGCTTAACAAATTCTTGCGATTTGGCGATCGCTCTCCATTGTCTATGCGAAAATATTCTAAGTCATAGGTTGAGATATTTTTAAATACAATGACTATTGCTAAGTCTTCCTCAACTTTACCACTTCTTGAAAATGGCGATCGCTTGCATCGTGCAGAATTTGAACGTCGTTATGCGGCTACACCCCATGTCAAAAAAGCTGAATTAATTGAAGGTATTGTATACGTGGCTTCTCCTTTACGCTTTACACCCCATGCTAAACCACATGGTGACTTGATAGGTTGGTTGTGGACTTACAAAACTGCGGTTGGTGCGATCGAGTTGGGTGTTGAACCCACTGTGCGACTTGATAATGACAACGAACCGCAACCCGATGTAGTGTTATTTAGAGTAGATGGGAATGCCAAAATAGATGATGATGGTTATATTACGGGTGCGCCGGAACTGGTGGTAGAAATTTCCGCAAGTACCGCTTCCTACGATTTATATGATAAGAAACGAGTTTATCAACGGAATGGTGTCAAAGAGTATATAGTTTGGCGGACTTTTGATGGCGAAATTGATTGGTTTGTCTTGGAAGATGGCAAATATATAGAAATGAAACCGGATGCAGAGGGAATTATCCGTAGTGTTGAATTTGCAGGTTTATGGTTAAACGTCAAGGCACTATTAGCGGGAGATATGCAGCAGGTTCTTAAAAGTTTGAATGAGGGGATGAAATCACAATTATAGGATTAAACTCATCTTCAAAAGCATCGGATAAAATGGAATTTTAAATAGGGAGAAAACAATGATGAACACAAAATTGGTGGAAACACTAATTCAAGTTATTCATACACTGTCATCCGCAGAAAGGAATTTACTTGAAGAAAAGCTATTCCGAGAAACATCAGAACCATCCGCCCAAGAAATTATAAATCTGGCAGTTATTGGTGGTTCATTTGAATTTCTTGAAGATGAACCAGATATCTATACTCTTGAAGATGGAGAACCAGTATGACTCCTCTGCAAAAAGGTGATATCGTCCTTGTCCAGTTCCCTTTTACCGATTTGAGTCAAACTAAATTACGCCCAACAGTTGTGATTTGGTCAAGTGATACAGGCCAAGATATTACCCTTTGCTTTATCTCATCTCAAGCCACTTCTAATATTTATCCAGATGAATTTTTGTTAGATCCTCACGATCCTGAGTTTGCAAGTACAGGTTTAAAGATCGTTTCTAAAGTTCGAGTAACTCGTGTTATTACTCTTGATCGCAAGCTGATTGTCAGGAAGTTGGGTAAACTTGGCGACGATCAGACAAAACTGTTAAATACTAAAATAATTGAAGCTTTTCAGTTGACTACATAAAATAAACTTTCCAGTATAGGAAGCCAATCTTACGTCTCCCAGTCCTGTAAATGCTAAAATCAATGACTTGAATGATAAAGAGAAAAATTATTTATGGCATCCATTCGCGAGTTGCACGAACAGCTAGTAAAAAAAGAACGTTCTGCCGTTGAAATTACCCAAGAAGCCCTAGATCGCATTCAAGCATTAGAACCAAAACTACACAGTTTCTTAACTGTCACGGCACAACAGGCTTTAGAACAGGCTCGTGCTGTGGATGCAAAAATCGCTGCTGGGGAAGAAATCGGTATCTTAGCAGGGATTCCCATTGGTGTAAAAGATAATATGTGTACCAAGGGAATTCGTACTACCTGCGCTTCTAAAATTCTAGAAAACTTTATTCCACCTTATGAGTCAACCGTAACCCAAAAATTAGCCCAAGCTGGAGCAGTAACGGTTGGTAAAACCAACTTGGACGAGTTTGCTATGGGTAGTTCCACAGAAAACTCCGCTTATCAAACTACCGCTAATCCTTGGGATATTTCACGGGTTCCCGGTGGTTCTTCTGGTGGTTCTGCGGCAGCTGTAGCGGCTGAAGAATGCGTTGTATCGCTAGGTTCTGATACGGGGGGTTCGATTCGTCAACCGGCTTCTTTTTGCGGTGTTGTAGGGATGAAACCGACTTATGGGTTAGTTTCCCGTTATGGTTTGGTGGCTTATGCGTCGTCTTTGGATCAAATTGGTCCCTTTGGTCGGAGTGTGGAAGATGCGGCGATTTTATTAAATGCGATCGCAGGTTATGACCCCCAAGACTCCACCAGCTTAAAAGTTGAAATTCCTGATTACACTGCTAATTTAACACCAGACTTAAAAGGTAAAAAACTCAAAGTAGGTGTCATTAAAGAAACCTTTGGTGAAGGGTTAGATCCAGAAGTAGACGCAGCGGTAAAGAATGCGATCGCTCAACTAGAAACTTTAGGTGCAGAAATTCATTACATTTCCTGTCCCCGCTTCCGTTATGGCGTACCCAGCTACTATATTATCGCCCCATCGGAAGCATCAGCCAACCTCGCCCGTTACGATGGCGTTAAATATGGCTTGCGCTCCCCTGACGCAGACAACCTCCTTTCCATGTACACCAGTACCCGCGCTGCTGGCTTTGGAACAGAAGTCAAACGCCGGATTATGATTGGTACTTATGCCCTCAGTGCCGGTTATTATGATGCCTATTACTTGAAAGCACAAAAAGTCCGCACCTTAATTAAAGAAGACTTTGAAACAGCTTTTCAACAAGTAGATATTTTAGTCTCTCCCACTGCACCCACCACAGCATTTCAAGCCGGCGAAAAAATCACCGATCCCTTGAGTATGTATTTAAATGACTTGATGACCATTCCCGTCAACCTTGCCGGTTTACCCGGAATTAGCATACCTTGTGGTTTTGACAGCAAAGGTTTACCAATTGGATTACAACTAATCGGCAAAGTCTTAAGAGAAGACCAACTTTTACAAGTAGCATACTCTTATGAACAATCAACTAATTGGCATCTTCAAAAAGCGAAAATAGCCTAATTTGCCAGTGGTCATTGGTCAGTTTTTTTTATTGGTTTTTGTAAGTAAAATCCTTGACTTGACCATTTTTTCCTAATAGTTTTGGTTCTTCTTCATTAACAGAAATTAAAACTACACCCGCATTACCAGAACGGACAGTCAAAGACTTTTTGGCTGTCCAATTTTTTCTTTCTCCCTTAGTTAAAATCCCCTCAAACTCAGTTTTACCATCAGCTTTTATTTGTACCCAAGAGTCACCTTTAAGCTCTAAAGTAACAGCAACATCTGAAACAGGTGTACTAATGGGAGAAGGTGTTGCTGCGGAAACAGGAGCAGTATTTGGAGATGGTAATATTTCTGAATTTAAAGGAGATTTTAGCGTTTTTTGCTCAACACTCAATATAGGATTTTGTTTATTAGCTAATGACTTATCTCTAAAATCTATTTTGAGTAAATAGAAAAGTCCCACAGCAGCAGCTATTAATAAAAAAATGTAAGGAACAAACAGCGGTATATAAATACTTGGTTTTCTATTTGAAGGATTAGATTCTAAAGGAGCAAAATTAATTTCCAAGCTGTTAGCTATAGCAGTCCCATCTAGTTCTAACCTATCTGCATAACGACGAATAAAACCTTTTACAAAAACAGGCTCAGGTAAATCCTCAAATCGCCATTCTTCCAAAGCTTGTAAAAAACTTAGTCGAATATGTGTTTGAATAGAAATTGCTTCTAGACTAATATTTTTCTCCTCTCTGACCTGTCGTAAATTGGCAGTTATTTCTTTGAGTTGTTCTTGTTGAGCATCATTTAAAACAGTCACCTTTATCTCCTCTAGAATCAATACATATAATCTTATATAGCGTTTTCCAGTCTAATGAAGTACACACCAATTTATTTCCTGTTCCCTGTTCCCTGTTAAGAGTTCCCTAAAACTAAAAAACTTTGTACCTCACGAGCATGGGAACTGCTATATAAATTAAAAAAAAGTATTAAATTATAGCGGTTATCAATTGGATGATAATAGACGTTGATGCGCTATCAGTTACAGAAGGACTTTGAACCCTGTTAAGATTTCCTTGCTTTATGGTGTATCCAGAACGGCAACCCTTGATTACCATATTTTACTGTTTATTTGCACTCATTTATTGTATTTATCCATACTTACTCACTTATAAAGCTGGATATACATTCTATGGTCATAAATCACTTATCACCTCTGCTGGAAGAATTATTTAGCTAGTGCTTTTAGTAGTAATAATTACAATATTCTGTTGATACGTAATCAGTCTTTTTTGTTCCCAGAGATAATGATATTAGTAATAATTATGAGTTTTAGCTAAAAATTGTCGAAAATGATACCTGAAAATCCGGATGTCGCAATTCACAATAGAAGAAATGACACAGGTAAAATCACTTTTTCCTCTAGCACCCGGAGATACTAAGATCATGACCATGGCATCTGCATATTTTTTCAACATTCCCGGCAATTCTACTGTACAAATTAGTAAAGATGAATTGCGATCGCTACTGAGAGAAATAGAATCTGAACTACACCAGAGTAAAGTTTATCGCCTAGCAGTAGCTAACTTACAAAAATTACTAGGTTCAACCGATGAACAAGCCAAGACTTTATTTAAAGCCGTGGGTAGAGAAGCCATCACTTTAGCATTTAAGCAATTTGCACAAAAACAGCAGACAGAAACAAATATCAATCTTAAGGAAGATGACACCGAGTTACCAAATCCAAAATTAGAACAATCTAGCAATCCCACACCAACCTTCAACACTATTACATCCACCCCAGAACCGGCATTAATAGAGACTAAACAAAGTCATTTACCACCAACATCTAAAACAACTTTAGTAGCAAATCAAACCATAAAAGATGAAGCAAAAACAACAACACCAAGCAACAGGCTTCCTAAACGGCACAAACTATCTAAAAGTCAACTAGCAGCACAACTAGCCGCTGAACAAAGGTTAGAACGTCTGCGTCAAATAGGAGAACAACTCAGACAAGCAAGAGAATCTCAAGGTTTGACTCTGCAAAACTTGAATATTTACACTCATATATCAACTCACCAGATGGAAGCGATTGAGAATGCTAATTTTGAAATACTGCCAGAAGACATCTTAATTCGTGGTTTTATCCGCGTTATGGCAAATTCTTTGGGATTAAATGGCACACTTTTAGCTAACTCCTTACCCATAGCCAACCAGACAAAATCAGTTTTACCATCTTGGTATCATGCCAAAAACTTTTCTGGAAGATTAGAGATAGAAATCCGACCAATACATTTATATGTAGGTTATACAGCCCTTGTTGCTGGTGCGCTAGGAGGATTATCTTTCCTGTCTAACCAAACCAATAAGGACACCGTACAAAATTCCCAACTGATTGTTCCCACATCTTCATCACTATGCCATTCCACCCAAAAGATAGAAGCCAACATTAAACCAGGCATCAAATCTACTTCCACTGGTATCTGTGTTGGAGCGGATATTTCCCCACCAGAGGCATTGTAATTTTAATGACCCGCTAAATTACTGTTCGTAAACTTTTTCCTGTTCCCGGCTTAAACAGATAAGACAAGTTATGAACCAAACACGATATGAGCAAACTTCCACAGCCATTACTTGATAGAATAAATATCTTGCATCAATCAAATCATCAACGTTTATCTGCATTTACCTGCGGTTAATTATGGTTATTTTGGGACTTTTGCAAGAATTTCCATGAAATTCCAATTTAGAGAAATTGCCCAGCCAAAATCCCCATTGTCATGAGTAGCGACACCCAACTCAGTCTCTTTGACGAATCAAGCTTCAACCAAAAAGATTTGATTCCTACAGACGCGAAAATTCCTATTCCGTCCGGCACTTATGCAAATCTGGCAGAATTAGCACAACACTGTAATAACTGCCGTCGTTGTGGGTTGGGTGAAAATCGCACTCATGCCGTAGTAGGACGTGGTAATCTCCAAGCCAAAATCATGATTATTGGGGAAGCACCAGGGCAAAGCGAAGACGAAACCGGCTTACCATTTGTGGGTAAATCTGGGCAATTATTGGAGAAGATTTTGGCATCTGTAGAATTGAGTACAGAGCATGATGTCTATATTGGTAATATAAATAAATGCCGTCCACCAGAAAACCGAGTTCCCACACCGGAAGAAATGGAAGCTTGTAAACCCTATTTATTAGAACAAATACGTTTAGTTGACCCAAAAATCATTTTATTAACTGGTGCAACTGCGGTCAAAGGTATTATAGGCAGCAAGCAAGGTATTACGAAAATTCGCGGACAATGGCTAGAGTGGGAAGGGCGTTTATGTATGCCAATTTTCCACCCTTCCTATTTATTGCGGAATCCTGCGCGGGAAAAAGGTTCACCTAAATGGTGGATGTGGCAGGATATTCAGGCTGTAAAAGCTAAGTATGATGAGATACGGGGCAAGGATTGAAAAATAGGCAGGGGGCAGGAAGCAGGGGTTGAAAAGGTGTGATTGTAATTATTATGGGAGTTGCGGGATCAGGGAAAACCTCTGTTGGTCAAGCACTTGCAGCCGCAACGGGATGGGAGTTTCATGATGCAGACTCGTTTCACTCAGCCGCAGCCAAGGACAAAATGGGCCGGGGAGAACCACTGACTGATACCGATCGCACACCTTGGTTACAAACTATGGAAGAAGCGATCGCCCAATGGCTACAAGCAGAAAAAAATACCATTCTTGCTTGTTCCGCACTCAAAGCCAGCTATCGTCAGATTCTCTACTGTGATGATCCACGGGTAAGGTTAGTTTATCTCCAAGGTAGTTATGAGTTGATTGATCAGAGATTGAGCGATCGCATCAGTCATTTCATGAAACCCAATCTCTTACAAAGCCAGTTTGATACTCTGGAAGAACCAACCCCCGCAGAAGCTATATATATTGATATTTCACAGGATTTAAAGGCGATCGTTCAGGAAATCCAAAATTACCTGTAGCTGTTGATATTATTCCCAACCTCTATAGTTTTTCCCACTTCCGATGCAGCAACTCTTGTATTCACACTCAATCTAAAAAAATGATTAAATCTTGACGCATCAACCCAACTAGGCATAGTTGCTTGACGTTTCTGCACAAATATTTTTTGAAAGTTGGGGTAAGCTTCACCTAAATAGGAATCCCGCGTAGGAACAACACAACGTTGACAGGGGTTAACTCCCAAAAACTGTACATCTCCTATTGAAAAAGATACAGTTTCTCCACTTGCTGTAAACAACCTATCTTCCCAAAATGCTGGTACACCATCAATTTCAATATTGGCACGCATCCGACGACGCATTTCATCCACACTCATACCAGGAAACCAAGAAGCTACTTCTGTCAAAGTTGCGGTGCTAATCACTGTCGGACCTGGTGAGTCTGTATCATCAGGAAAACCCAAATTGGTGTTTTGTGCTAATTTGACAGCAAACCCGAAATAATCACTTAAAGTTGCTTCTAGAGATTTGAGTTCTTCATCCAGATGAAAAACTTGTGATGATTTGCTCCCAGGAAGTTGAAGGTACAAAACTCTCTCATTTAAAGAAAATTTTGAGCGCAATAAATGAATTTTGGCATGGCGTTTACCATTAACAAATCTGCCCTGTGCATCCAGAATTGCAAATTCTCGGTCATAGAGAAGTGCGCCACCAGGTAGAATTGTTGCCTTTTCTACTTCCACACCATCCAATGACTTAATCGGATATAGAAATATTTTAGCTAGATTGGACATTGAAATAATTCGTAATGCTTTACCGCTATATTTTGGAATTTTGAAATCTATAGCGGTAGCCTGTTTAAGGATTTACGGATGGATATAACGGAGACTTATCTATCGCTCCAACATTATTAAGAGGCCAGAAACGAACTATGGCACGACCAATAATATTTTTCTGAGGTACTAAACCCCAGCAACGACCATCATAACTGCTACCACGATTATCACCTAAAACTAGATATGAATTGGGTGGTATGGTTTCCGGTTGAGCCAAAAAAGGTGGTTGTTGCCCGGATGTACATACATCAACAACTGTACGCACAGAGGGGGATAAATATTTATCTTCTTCTAGAACTTTGTTATTAATATAGACTTGGCCTTCCCGCAGTTCTACTTTTTCTCCAGGCAACCCGATGATTCGTTTAATGAACGCATCATGGTATTGTTCTTTTTGTAATTCTTCCGTTGGTGAAAATACTACTATATCTCCCCGTTCTGGCTTAGTAAATTTATACTTCACCTTATCAACAATAATCTTATCCGCTTCCCATTGGTTTGGTGTACCATGCAGCGTCGGTTCCATTGATCCAGAAGGAATCCAACGTGCTTCAGCAACAAACGTACGAATTCCCAAGGCCAGAAAGACGCTCAAGATAATTGTTTTGCCTAGCTCTAAGATCCAGGAATTATCAGGTTGGGGGCTAGAATTTTTATCAGACACTTGATTTTGCATGAAATTACTTAAATTTTAGGGTAAGAAGCAAGCACTGAACTTATCGGGGGAGACTTTATTTATTATCTTAACTAGAGAAGCGTGTTTTCCTGAGCTAGATGGGGTTTAGAGAACCTCTTTAATTAGCATAAATTATTTTATTTAACACACACCATAAGATAAAACAGATAACTGATAACTGATAACTGATAAATTTATGTCATCTCCAACCAGTTTACTAATTCGTCAAGCACGCCTCATGTTACCCAATGGTGAGTTGATAATTGGCGATGTGCTAACGGATGGACGGCAAATAGTCGAGGTAGCGTCAGAAATTGCTAATGCCTCACCAACTCAAGAAATTGACGCACAGGGGTTAACTTTGTTGCCTGGTGTGATTGATCCGCAAGTACATTTCCGAGAACCAGGTCTGGAACATAAGGAAGACTTGTTTACCGCTAGTTGTGCTTGCGCTAAAGGAGGAGTCACCTCTTTTTTGGAAATGCCCAATACAAGACCTTTGACAATTAACCAGTCAGCGTTAGATGACAAGCTAGAACGGGCTGCCAATAAGTGCTTAGTTAATTATGGCTTTTTTATTGGGGCGACAACAGAAAACTTATCAGAATTGCTTGCAGCGCAGCCGACACCAGGAATTAAGATTTTTATGGGTTCGATGCATGGTCAGTTGCTGGTTAGCCAAGAAGAGGCGCTAGAAGCGATTTTTGCCCAAGGAACTCGGTTAATTGCTGTTCATGCGGAAGATCAAGAGAGAATTAACCAACGCCGACAGGAATTTGCTGGGATTGATGATCCTGCCATTCATTCCCAAATTCAAGATAATCAAGCTGCACTGTTAGCAACACAATTGGCATTAAAACTTTCTAAAAAATATCAACGCAGGTTACATATTCTGCATCTGTCAACGGCTGATGAGGCTGAATTACTGCGTCAGGATAAACCCAGTTGGGTGACAGCGGAGGTAACTCCACAGCATTTGTTGTTAAATACCAGTGCATATCAAACCATTGGTACGTTGGCGCAGATGAATCCACCATTGCGATCGCCCCATGATAACGAAGTTCTTTGGCAAGCGTTACGAGATGGAGTCATTGATTTCATTGCCACCGACCATGCACCCCACACCTTGGAAGAAAAATCCCAAACTTACCCCAACACACCTTCAGGAATGCCTGGTGTGGAAACTTCCCTACCTTTAATGTTAACTTCCGCAATGGAGGGAAAATGCACAATTGCCCAAGTTGCTAACTGGATGTCTAAGGCTGTCGCTACCGCTTATAAAATTCCTAACAAGGGAGAAATTACCCCTGGTTATGATGCTGATTTAGTATTAGTAGATTTAAATACCTATCGCCCCGTTAAGCGAGAAGAACAGTTAACCAAATGTGGTTGGAGTTCCTTTGAAGGCTGGAATTTAACAGGTTGGCCTGTAACAACAATTGTTGGCGGTGAAATCGTCTACGACAAAGGCCAAGTAAACACCCAAGTCAGGGGACAAGCCTTAAAATTTTTAGCTTAAGGAGTTCAGGAGTTCAGGAGTTCAGGAGTTCAGGAGTTCAGGAGTTCAGGAGTTCAGGAGTCAGGAGTCAGGAGTCAGGAGTTCAGGAGTTCAGGAGTCAGGAGTCAGAAGTCAGAAGTCAGGAGTTCAGGAGTCAGGAGTCAGGAGTCAGGAGTCAGGAGTCAGGAGTCAGGAGTTCAGAAAAATAAGAAGAATCAGAAGAAATTTTCCCTCTGCTCCTCTGCTCCTCTGCTCCTCTGCTCCTCTGCTCCTCTGCTCCTCTGCCCCTCTGCTCCCCTTCTCCCCATCCTCCCTAAGCAAGTGGTTAAATTGACTACATTTGCGCCATAAAGCCAGAGTTATGGCAGGATGGAAAGAGGCTGGTGCAACAAGAAGCCGGAAATTGGTGCTGCTGCTTTCACTAGCAATGAGAAACTAGATCAAGGTCTTTATGAAAGCCATGACCTGGCAAAATGTCCTTAGTTTCGCATTGTTTACAAAAAATCTTGGCGAAAGAATATCTATTATCGTCGGAACGCTTGTATTTGACTGCGAAAAAGAATATGTACTCCAAACCTTGACTATTCAATGAATCCAGACTACTCAGAAACTTACATCAATCATCCAACGTGGGGTTTACTATATAGGATCTGTATGGTTGATGATAACCAGGATCTTTTCACTACACTTTATGCCCAACGCTTATTTTTTTTGGTAACTAGCGACGTTAAAGGCATTAAATTTCAGTCTATTGGTAGGACTGAAGCCCGGATGATGCTGGAAAATCGTTTACGTACTTTGCGTCGCAGTGGTAAGTCCCAGGAGTACGATCAACTTCAGAGTGTTTTCCAACGCACCTTCCAATGAGTAGTTCGATTAGTCAATGCATTGCTACCATTCGCGCTTCACTTCCTGCCTCTGTTCGGTTGATTGCTGTTAGTAAGCAAGTTCCAACTGAACTGATGCGGGAAGCATACACCGCAGGAATTCGTGATTTTGCTGAAAGTCGTATCCAAGAAGCTGCCAGTAAACAAGCCGAGTTACAGGATTTGCCGGACATTACTTGGCACTTTATTGGACATTTACAAAGTAACAAAGCTAAAAAAGCTTTGGAATTATTTGATTGGATTCACTCTGTTGACAATCTCCACATAGCCCAGCGTTTAGATACCCTAGCGTCACAACTAGGGGTTACTCCCTTGGTTTGCCTACAAGTCAAAATTCTCCCCGATCCTCATAAGTCTGGTTGGACGATACCGGAATTATTAGCTGACTTGGAGGCACTAAACCAATGCAAAAATTTACAAATTCAAGGTTTAATGACAATTCCACCCTTTGGGTTGGATGATGACGAAATTTCAAGCGTGTTCAATAATACTCAGAAATTAGCTAAGGAAATTGAATCACAAAAATGGTTAAATATTAAAATGCTGCATCTATCAATGGGTATGTCTGGTGATTATCAATTAGCAGTTCCAGCGGGTGCAACGATGGTAAGATTGGGAACAATTTTGTTTGGAAATCGCTCCTAATGTTTTAGTGTTTATTTGGATACAAGGATATAGAAATAACCATAGTATAATTTCCCAACAACTTCAGTGCCTGTTGCCAAAGAATGTGTTTAAAGATATAGTGTTGAGAAATGTAAGCACTAAGACAAAATTAGATGAAGAGGACTTTTCGTTACTCATACATTAGGATATAATCTTGACTCATTGTTATGTCCATATCAGGTATAGTCTTTTCTAGAGCAAAAATTCTTGATGACAACCTGTACTAGAGGCTACAAATAACAATAAAATTGCTCAAGGCAGCAGCTACTAATACTGGCTAATAAAGTTTACAGCCGGATCAATTAAGGTAATTTCCACTGGGAGTGTACAAAATGAACAATATATTTTCCAAGCTTAGGGATTTTGTGGGGTTGAACGAGCAAGTAGAATACGAATATTACGAAGAAGAAGCAGATACTGATAGTTACCAAAATCTGTATCAGCAAGAAAATCCTCAACCAGCTCCACAAGAAACCCCTGCTCCCAATCGACGTTGGCGCGAAGGTGCCTCTACAATGGGAGATGAAGTAGCAGCAGCAGCAGGATCAAAGCCCATGAGTAATGTGATTGGTATGCCAGGCGCAATTAACGGAATTTCTGAAGTTTTAGTTCTCGAACCACGTACTTTTGAAGAAATGCCCCAGGCAATTCAAGCATTACGTGAGCGCAAATCGGTAGTTCTAAATTTGACAATTATGGACCCTGATCAGGCTCAACGTGCTGTAGATTTTGTGGCTGGTGGTACTTATGCTCTAGATGGACATCAAGAGCGTATTGGTGAAAGTATCTTTTTGTTTACACCAAGCTGTGTACAAGTCAGCACCCAGGGCGGTTTTTTACACGAAGTTCCCCAACCACCAGTACGTCCAACCCGTCCCGCAACCACAACTACTCCAGCTTGGGGCAATGAAGTTAATCGGATGGCACAATAATGAAGTTGAATTAGTCATTTGTCCGTTGTCTTTATGCTCATGACAAATGACAAATGACCAATGACTAATGAATATTAACTAAATGACTATTAAATTTGGTTTAATTGGTGGCGGGGTAATGGGAGAGGCTCTATTATCTCGCCTTATTGCGCGTGGAATTTATCAAGGCGCAGAAGTGATTGTCAGTGAACCCCAAGCGGCTCGCCGGAGTTTTTTGCAGCAGCAATATGGGGTAGCTGTAACGAGTGATAATTGCTTGGTTTTGGCTGAAGCTCAAGAAGCTGTGATGTTGGCGGTGAAGCCCCAAATATTCAGTGCGATCGCTCAAGAATTAGCAGATATATTACCTATAGAACATTCACCCTTAATTATTTCTATTTTGGCAGGTGTGCCTTTAAAACCAATAGAAGCTGCATTTCCCCAAATGCCAGTAATTCGCGCTATGCCCAATACACCTGCTACAGTGGGCGCAGGAATGACAGCTATTTGTTTAGGTGCGTACACTCAGCCTAGACATCAAGAAACCGCACAGCAAATTTTTTCCGCCGTTGGGGAAGTGGTGGAAGTTCCAGAAACGCTTATGGATGCGGTGACAGGGTTATCTGGTAGTGGACCTGCTTATGTGGCGTTGATGATAGAAGCTTTATCTGATGGGGGTGTTGCAGCGGGTTTACCCAGAGAGATAGCTAAAAAATTAGCTTTGCATACGGTATTGGGAACGGCAAAACTGATAGAAGAAACAAAAATCCATCCAGCAGAATTGAAGGATAGAGTCACCAGTCCAGGGGGGACGACAATTGCGGGAGTGAGTGAGTTAGAGAAAGCAGGATTTCGTTCCGCTTTAATTCAAGCTGTGAAAGCTGCTGCTCATCGTTCTCAGGAGTTGGGGAAAGGGTGATGGGAGCAATGGGATTTTATTCTAGCTGGTCACTTGCTTTCAGTGTAGACAGCTTTTCTATTGACTCCTGAAGCAATTGATCAAAAGTAATGCAATGAAGAGGCTTACTATTGATGATAGTTTTGCTTGATCTCCAGCGAAATCTTTGCATTAAGCCGTATTGCTGGAGAAATTTATCCCTCCCAATCACCAGCAACCCAGTATAATTAACTTCACGATGACCAAAATACTCTTCAAATTTATAGGTTCTCTCATAATCATCCATTCGGTAATACCAGTCTATGACTTGACTAACCCCATGTTCATACCTGGATGACCACTCATAGCTAGTATTTGCTGAATCAGAATTTTTTGATTTAATCTTGAAAATGCTATTTTCTGTTGCGTCCTCAAATTCAACAAAAACAAACTTCTTTTTCTGTCTATCAGCAACAACAAAATCTGCTCTAAACTCGTTACTAAATAAACTGACTTCGGGCTTATAAAAAGCTGGTTCTAAACCAAAATGCCAATATCCAAGTAAAAGAATTAGGTGAGGTCTATCTGAGAAAAACTTTTGTAGTCCATTTTCACCACTTTCTGGAATTTCTGGAGTAGCGGTTAAGAAAGAGTGCAGGTCTTGAATTTGTTTATCACACTCGTAGATGTCAAACCTATAAGGAAAAAGCGTGATCACTAATAGTCTTCCTTTTTGCGGTCAATAATATCAATTATTAAAAAACCTTGCTCTGTTTGTTTAAAAAGTAGTCTGACATTACTATCTATTTTCATGACCCATGTATCTGTGTTTTCAAGTCTGTCAGAATTTAAGTGTTGTAAATTTTTGACATCTAGCTGCTGTATTATTTCAGAAACTTTATGTTTTTGATTCAATGGCATGGTTTCATAAGCCATTAAAGCCTTTTCTCTAAATTGTACGGTCATATTCATATCTCCATTTATAGCTGATGAGATTGGTAAACCAGAAATGGCTAAGGAATACCAGGCTCTATTAAGTTTAGAGGTTTTGGTATTTCTTAGTCACACTTAGAAGCTCTTATATTTTGTCCTTTAGCTCCGGCCAAAATTTTTCAATATACTCACAAAGTTCGTCATAGCTTTTGCTTTTGAGGTAAGGCAAGTCATAAGGGTTAATTCCCTGACTCTTAGCATATTCTATAATAATGGCAATAAGACGTTTACAAGCCTTTGTTTCAACTTCAAACTGTGCTATACGTCGAGATTCGGCTTCTGCTTCTTCCTTTTCTTTTTGTATTTGGCGACTAAGTTGAATTGTCTCCTTAAACTTAGTAAGGAATGAAATTGGATCTTCCATTTCCAGGAGATTAGACAACCATCGTAGGATATCTAGTTGTAACTGATGTTCATTTGAGTTATGATCGTTGAAGCTAGTAGTCATAATCATTTTTCCTTTTTTTTGATTGACGGTCTAAAGTCAGCCAGACCGTTAACGGCTAACCAAGCTACAAAATTCTGAAAATTACAAGAAGACGCTATCTGGAGTACCAGTCCAGGTGGCGTTTTTTTCGTCGTTTTGTATGTTAGCTATATCCTAACAACACTTCCCAAAATTGTCAAGATATCTGAATACTTTTCTTTAGTATTGACATACTTCTAATGCAGAAGTATATTAATACTGCATACAAAGCTTATAATTTATGCCCAATCCTATTTTTCGACTGAAAGAATTAGTACAAATATACCAAGGTGTTACTCTCAAACGCTATGAAAACGAACTTGGTTCACAAGAACAAATTATTAACTCCCGAAATCTTGAGCAAATATATATAAGTGGTGAATTAAGCATTTCTCAACTTGATTCTTCCAATCTCTCTAAGTATAGATTGCAGACTGATGATGTAGTTATTACAATTCGAGGAACTCCCCTGAAAGCATCATTGGTGACAGATGAAGTAAAAGGTAGCTTGCCACATCAAAACTTGGCAGTTTTACGGGTAAAGGAAAAAAATCTTAATTCAGTATATTTAGCTGTGTTGATGCGCTCACAATGGTTAGAAAAAGAACTTAGCACCTTATATAGTCAATCTATCGGAACTCAGTTGTTAAAAATTTCACAGTTGCGAGAGTTGGAAATACCCTTACCTAATTTGAATACACAAAATAAATTAGCCGAACTTTTTTTATCTGCTGAACGTTATACCCAAATTACTTTAGAGACACTAGAAAAACGGAATAGTTTGACTCAATTAACTTTTTCTCAAATCTTAGAAGGAGAGCAATGATAACTTTACAGGAATTGGAGCGAGGACTTTGGATTGCTGCTGATATTCTACGCAGTCATTTTAGTGTCACTGATTATAACAAATATTTATTAAGGCTCTTATTTCTCAAGCATTTATCTGATGTATTTGAGGAAAGTTCTAAAGCAATTGAACAGGAAATAGATGATCAAAATTTAGCATGGAATAGATTAAATAACTTTGGTGTATTTGTGCCTGAGTGTTCTCGTTGGAGCTACTTGCTGCGTTTTGATAATAATATTGGTCATGCACTTAATATAGCATCTCAAGAGATTGAAGATAACAACCCACATCTGAAGAGAATTTTTACTAGTATTGATTTTGAAAATAAACATAATAATTTTGATTATGGACAGCATGACAAGATACTGCGTCAATTAATTGAGCATTTTTCATATCTCAATCTCCGATATAGTAACCTTGTTGAACCAGATATTTTAGGAAAAGCTTGTGAATTTTTAATTGAAAAATTTGCAGGTGATTCAGGAAAAAGGAGTGGAGAGTTCTATACCGCAAATAAAATAGCAGAATTGTTAATTAATCTATTGGGAGTAGAAAAGGGAATGAAAATTTGTGATCCTGTCTGTGGAGTTGGTGGGTTTCTGGTTGCATCTGTTAATTATATAAAACAGGTGGGATTAAATATAGAAGATGTATCTTTCTATGGGCAGGAAAAAGGCTTAGAAACTTGGGTTATCGCCAAAATAAATTTGCTATTACACGGCATCTTTGATTGTGATATCCGTCTAGGAGACACTATCCGCGACCCTCAACTATTAAAGGATAGAGAATTAATGCTTTTTGATAGGGTAATTGCTAACCCGCCGTTTAGTCTTAATAACTGGGGTGATCAGAGAGATGGGTTTGATCCTTATTATCGGTTTCGATATGGAGTACCACCCAATAATAATGGTGATTTTGCATTTATTCAGCACATATTAGCTACATTAGAAAAAACTGGCAAAGCGGCAATAATAGTAGCAAATGGTGTATTATTTCGCGGAGGTAAAGAAGGTTTAATTCGGAAAAGAATTATTGAAGAAGACTTAATTGAAGCAGTTATTAGTCTTCCACCCAATTTATTATATGGTACTAGCATTCTTACTAATATCTTAATTTTTAATCGAAATAAACCAGAACAACATAACAAGAAAGTGTTATTCATTGATGCTAGTAGCAAATATCAAAAGATTGGGAAGCAAAATTATTTACAGACAGAAGATATTAATTCTATCGTCAAGAGTTATCAAGCTTTCATAGATGAAGAAGGGTATACCAAAGTCGCAACTCTTAAAGAGATAGCAGACAATGACTATATCCTTAACATTAACCGCTATGTGCTACCTCCCAAAACCGAAAATGAAAAAATTGATATTAAGACAGAAATTATTAAGCTGCGAGAATTAGAGGTTGAACGTGCTAAAGCAGAAAATGATATGAATAGATACCTGCGTGAACTGGGGGTAAATTTATGAGCCAAAATAAATACAACTACTAAAACAGAAAGCTACCATGCAAACACTAGCCGTTACTGAAACCATCACCACCATCGCAGAAGCAGAAAAAAGATTTGGTTTAACTCGCAGTGAATCTCAGGATTTCTTTACAGAATGGCATGATCAATTACCTGAAATTAATTCTAATGACCGCACCAACTTGGAAATTTTATGGAATCGTTATATTTATCATCGTTCCAGTGGGCATTTATTAGAAAGTACGGTGATGCTATTACTTGTCTCTCCATTGCTGACTGTTGCTGGTTTATACGATCCACCTTTTCGCATCAAAGCTGAAGAATCTGTACAAATAACAGTAGCCGATAGCGAAGAAACTCTACAGGGTCGCATAGATGTTTTAGTTTTGAAAGATCGCCTGTGGATAATTGTTTTAGAGTCCAAAAAAACCATGTTATCAGTTTGGTCAGCATTGCCCCAAACTCTCGCTTACTTGATGGCCAGTCCCAATACTGATTTGCCTACTTTTGGAATGTTCACCAATGGCGATGATATTGTGTTTGTCAAGCTAGACAATCAACAATATGCCATGTCAAGAGTATTTGCACCTCTAACTACTCAAAGTGAATTAGAGTCTGCGTGTAGCGTCCTACGCAGAATTGCAGAAACATTAATTTGAATTCAATTCCCACAGAATGCGATCGCGTCAGCGGTGCGTAGCACTATCGCTCTACACTAGAATGGAAACTAGAACTTCAGCTTTACGCGCAAGTAATCTATCACGCAACCCTTGTGGATCAAACCTGGACTCGTTCATCTTCCGCACTTCTTGGGCTTGTTGCTGACGTTGCTGTAAATATGCTTCAACATCTTGCTGATGGTTAAGATAGAAGGCAATAGTAGCGTACACATCAGCAAGCTTGAGGGATGGATAACGGTAAACAATTTCTTCTGCGGTTGATCCTTGTTTGAAGACAGAAACTACCGTATCAAGAGTTACACGGGTTTTCCCTACCCGAACGACACTATCAGCAGAAATTTTTAGTGGTGCTGGTTCAGCGACAATTACGAATGTCATTATGCAAGACTAATAACATATTTGCTTTCATAGTAACGTAAGTTGCTAGTTACGAAACCCACCAATTACCAATCACCGATTACCATTACCCTAGCAAATCCCTAATCAGGTTATGATGGTAGATAGTCTGGATGCAAAAGATGATTGAGTGAACTATCCTGCCCCGTCTTCAGAAATTAATTTAGGGTCAATCTTTCCCTTTGAGTTGGATCAATTCCAGCTAGATGCGATCGCCTCCCTCAATGCTGGCCGTTCAGTAGTTGTCTGTGCGCCCACAGGTTCAGGGAAAACATTAATTGGGGAATACGCCATTTATCGCGCCCTATTGCGAGGGAAACGAGTGTTTTACACCACCCCTCTCAAAGCATTATCGAATCAAAAATTACGTGATTTTCGAGAAAAATTCGGGTTTGATCAGGTTGGACTCTTAACCGGGGATGCCTCCATTAACAGGGATGCACCGATTTTGGTCATGACCACTGAAATTTTCCGCAATATGCTTTATGGCACACCCATAGGTCAAATTGGCATCTCTTTGGTAGATGTGGAGGCTGTTGTCCTCGATGAGTGCCACTACATGAACGATCGCCAACGGGGTACAGTTTGGGAAGAATCAATCATCTATTGTCCCCGTGAAGTGCAGCTTGTCGCCCTTTCCGCTACTGTTGCTAACAGCGATCAACTCACCGACTGGTTAAATCGTGTTCATGGTCCAACAGACCTGATTTATTCCGATTTTCGCCCAGTTCCCTTAGAATTTAACTTTTGCAATCCCAAAGGACTCTTTCCCCTCCTCAATGAAAGTAAAACCAAAATCAACCCCAGGCTGATTAAACGGGGTAAAAAAGGGCCAGGGGAAAAAGGCAAAGGCGGTAGACCAGAAGCACCCGGTATCATTTATACCATCAGTCAATTAGAGCAGCGGGATATGCTGCCAGCCATTTTCTTTATTTTCAGCCGCCGGGGATGTGATAAAGCCGTGGCAGAAGTAGGGGATTTATGGTTAGTGAATAATGACGAATCCCAAATATTACGTAGGCAGATTGATAATTTTTTAGCACGTAACCCGGAAGCAGGACGTTCTGGACAAATTGCCCCATTGTACCGAGGAGTTGCAGCCCACCATGCCGGCATTTTACCAGCCTGGAAAGTGTTGGTAGAGGAATTATTTCAACAGGGACTAATTAAAGTCGTCTTTGCTACAGAAACCCTGGCAGCAGGAATTAATATGCCAGCGCGGACAACGGTGATTTCTACCCTTTCCAAACGCACCGATAATGGACATCGGTTGTTGAAGGCTTCGGAATTTCTGCAAATGTCAGGACGGGCAGGTCGTCGGGGTATGGATTTACAAGGCTATGTGGTGACATTACAAACTCCCTTTGAGGGGGCAAAAGAAGCTGCGTATTTAGCCACATCTCCAGCAGATCCCCTAGTTAGTCAGTTTACCCCCAGTTATGGGATGGTGCTGAACTTGCTGCAAACCCATACTTTAGAACAAGCTAGGGAACTGATAGAACGCAGTTTTGGACAGTATATGGCAACGTTGTATTTAAAGCCAGAATACGACGAAATGGGGGAAATAAAAGCAGAATTAGCAAAAATTCAAGCAGAATTAGCCGCAGTTGATGAAAATGAATTGGCGTTGTATGAAAAATTGCGACAACGGCTGAAAGTAGAACGTCATATTCTCAAAACTCTACAAGAACAAGCACAGGCAGATAGACAAGAACAATTGTCTATGATGCTAGATTTTGCTGTATCTGGGACGCTTTTGAGTCTCAAAGATAAAAGCATGATCGCTACTTTGCCAATGACAGCAGTTTTGGTTGCTAAAGCCCCTGATGTTGGTCAAGCTTCTTATTTTGTTTGTTTGGGTCAAGATAACCGTTGGTATGTGGCAACAGTTGCAGATGTGGTAGATTTGTATGCTGAATTGCCCAGAGTGGAAGTGTCGCCTGATATATTACCACCGCCAGAATTGGCATTAAAAAGGGGTCAGTGTGTGCGTGGTAATCAAGAAACCGCTGCGATCGCTCAGAGTATACCCGACCCAGGGGAATTTATGTATATGCCACCGGAAGTTGTAGAACAACTCGCTCGGTTTAATGCTGTGCAAGCACAATTAGAAAATCACCCCTTACATCAATCAGGAAACATAGCCAAAATATTTAAAGACAGAGCGCGTTGTGTAGAATTAGAAGCCGAACTGGAAGAATTACAAGAACAGGTAGAACAACAGTCTCAAAGACATTGGGAAGAATTTCAGAATTTAATTCAAATCTTGCAGCAGTTTGGCGGTTTGGATAACTTAGTACCCACAACATTGGGACAAATGGCCGCTGCGATTCGGGGTGAAAATGAATTATGGTTAGGTTTAGCGATCGCTAGTAGTGAACTAGATAGTTTAGATCCTCACCATTTAGCAGCAGCAGCAGCAGCTTTGGTGACAGAAACTCCACGACCAGATAGTAAAGTACGCTTTGACCTCAGTAATGAAGTAGCCGATGCTTTAGCGAAGTTGCGGGGAATTCGTCGCCAATTGTTTCAAATACAAAGACGCTATAATGTGGCGCTACCTATTTGGTTAGAATTTGAATTAATCGCCATTGTCGAACAGTGGGCTTTGGGTATGGATTGGGTACAACTATGTGCAAATACCACTTTGGATGAAGGTGATGTAGTCAGACTTTTACGCCGGACTTTAGATTTATTATCCCAGATTCCTCATGTTCCATTAGTCCCGGACTCTTTGCGGAAAAATGCTCAAAGGGCTATGCAGTTAATTGATAGATTCCCTGTAAATGAGGTTATGGATTGACATTAATTTGGGGATACCCTCCCCTATTTTTAGCACGGTTGAGAATATTTATTGCTGCATTTGTGTCTCTTTGAAGTTCGCAACCACAACTACATAGTAACCGTAGGTGGTGACTAGAGTTACATCAAATTTTGTATAGCAATAAAAGAAGTGACATCAAGAATAATTTTAAATTTTGTCCTATTTTATACATTTTTAAATATTGCTAGTCGTTATACTCATTGCTAAGGTTCTACCTGGGAATTGATGAAGTGGCAAAACCACTTCATTTTTATTGTCTAAAGCCGGAATTTTCAATCATTAACCAACTCATCACGCCATTTTTCGCGATTTTCTCGTTTTTCTATCTCTCGCACCTCACCATCACGCACTCTCTCTAAATTCCAACTTCCCCATTTCAAAGCTTTCTGTCCTTCTAAATGGTTAATGAATTGTACTATGGGCTGATCAAGCTCAATGGGAGATTTTAAATTAAACTGAATAGTCTGGAAAATCTTACGATCATTATTGATAAAGTATTGAGCTAGAAATTTACTCAGCCACAGGATAAAGCGATTATAAAGCCGTCCGAAAATACCACGGCGTTTTTTAGCAATAAAAATGTTGAGACCTTCTGTTTTTCCACCTTCTATTAGACGCAAAGCAAACATAATGTGGAAATGTAAGAATTCTGTACCAACTGTCACTATTCCCGTAGTACCATACCAATAGCAAAGACTATAAAATACAGGTTTTTTGTAGACAGGACGTATAAGTTTAATAAACCAAGAATCAGGGCTATCTTGTGTAGTATTGCTGAAGGTGATAGCATTTTCATTCAGTTCCTGTTTTTCAAAATTAAATTCTGATAATAGATTATGAACCGTATGAAAATGTTGCGCGTCTATAGCATTAACCATGACAACATTCGGGTGACAATTTGTGATAAATCGTGAACCAAAAGCACTATCACATTCCTCAAGTTCCAACTCAGGAATAAATGGTAACGGTTGTTGTGGTGTTTCTCCAGTCCAAACCCAAACCAACCCATATTTTTCTGCGGTAGGCCAAGTTTTGGCTTTGACATTAATGGGTTCATCTAAACAAGGAACTTCAACACAAAAACCTTCTGTATCATATTTCCAATGATGAAAAAAACAGCGTAATTCATTACCCTCAACCTTGCCTTCCGCAAGATGAGCGCCCATGTGTGGGCAGTAAGCATCAAAAATTACTGCTTGTCTATCTTTACCACGATAAATTACTAAATCTCTACCCAAAATTGTCACAGGTTTGACTTCACCAACTCGCAATTTTATTGAGGGTATTACCCAATACCAACCCTCAATAAAACGTTCTGGTTGATTGAAAATTTTAGGTTTCCTTGCGTAGTTCACATTTTCAGCGTTGACGTTCATTTTTAGGGTTTAACTAGCAGTCAAGCGGTTAATTTAGAAATATCATGGCAAGGTGAGAAAAACAGTTATTTTCGGTACTTCATGAATAGGGAATTAGTAATTCATAATTAAGAAAAAATATTACCTGTGATCTGTCTCTTGTTGTATGTCATAATAAGAACAAGAGTTGGGAATTCTATTGTGTTAATTCAAGATAAACAACTACTTTTAATTGGTCAGGTAACAGAAAAAAGTGGCGTTCCTATTAGGACAATTCGCTATTATGAAAGTCTAGGGTTAATTCAATCATCAGCACGTACAGAAGGGGGTTATCGTCAATTTACAGCGGATGTATTAACCAGATTAGCCTTTATTAAAAGAGCGCAACATTTGGGTTTAAGTTTAGAAGAAATTCGAGATATATTGAAAGTCTATGATCATGGACAACCTCCTTGTTGTGACATTCAGGAAAAGTTGCAAGAAAAGTTATTACAAATTGATCATCAAATTGAGCAATTATTATCTTTACGTTCAGAAATTAAGCAATTACTTTCAGGTTGGCAGAATATAAAAACCAAACCAGAAGATAGTATTTGTCCAATAATTCAGAAATAAATTAGGTGATTAGTAAGTATTCAGCAGTCAGTAAATGGCTACGCCACACTACGTGAACAGCTATGATCTAGAATTTATAAGCATTTTGAGTGAGGAATTGATTTTGGTATCAGTTCCCTGTTCCCTGTTCCCTGTTCTCTGTTCCCTTTTTTGTAATTGCTTTACTGAAAATAAACCACCATAATTCCAATCCAATTAATCCTAAACCACCAGTAGTTACAGCAACTTTTACACCTAAAGGTTGCTCAATGATTTGCAATTGTTTATTGTGTTGTGAATGGGAATTTGGCATTTCTGCTGATGCGGGGCTTGATGTCAATAGCAGTAAACAAGCAAGAATCATCCAGAAAGTTTTTTGATTCCACATTTAATTGACTCCTGCTTGAAAGTTACGCAATCTTAAAGCATTGGTGACTACAGAAACGGAAGAAAATGCCATTGCTGCACCAGCAATAATTGGGTTGAGTAACCAACCAAAAATAGGGTAGAGAATACCAGCGGCAATGGGAATACCAATGATATTGTAAATAAAAGCAAAGAAGAGATTTTGCTTAATATTATTAATGGTAGCGCGACTGAGTTGAATAGCGGTGACAATTGCTTGCAAGTCTCCAGAAATTAGGGTAATATCACTGGCGGCGATCGCCACATCTGTACCTGTGCCAATAGCTATGCCCACATCTGCTTGTGCTAATGCGGGTGCATCATTAATTCCATCTCCCACCATAGCAACTATTTTGGATTGCAATGATTTAATAATAGCTGCTTTTTGGTCTGGACGAACTTGGGCAAAAACTTGGGTAATACCAACTTGATGTGCGATCGCATCCGCTGTAGGGCGATTATCTCCTGTTAACATCACCACTTCTAAACCCAACCTTTGCAGTGCTTTCACCGCTGTAGCTGAGGAAGGTTTGAGAGCATCAGCAATACCCATTATCCCTTCCAATTGCCCATCAAGAGCAATTAAAATTACCGTTTTTCCTCCCACTTCCCAAGCAGCTTGATATGCTTGCAAAGCATCTGTATTAATGCCTAATTCTGTTAACCAGCATTCTGTACCTATTTGCACCAAATGATCATTAACAATTCCTTGTACACCACTACCAGCAATAGCTAAAAAATCCTTAACTTCTGATAAATTCACCTCTTGAGATTCGGCATATTTTACCACAGATTCCGCTAAAGGATGCTCAGAATTTCTTTCTACAGATGCAGCTAACTTTAATAATTCCAGTTCATTTTGATTTGCTGTACCTTGAACAGTGGCAAAATCTGTAACAGTCGGTTTACCCTGAGTTAAAGTTCCGGTTTTATCAAGAACAATAATTTGAATTTTGTGTGCTAACTCCAAACTTTGAGCATCTTTAATTAAAATGCCATTTTCTGCTCCTTTACCAGTTCCAACCATCACAGAAGTAGGAGTAGCTAAACCCAAAGCACAGGGACAGGCGATAATCAAAACACCCACCATTGTGATCATGGAGAGAGTAAAATTACCTGTGAGATTAAACCAGATGAGAAAAGTGGCGATCGCGATCGCAATTACAGCAGGTACAAACCACCCCGTCACCTGATCCGCTAACCGTTGAATAGGTGCTTTTGAACCTTGTGCCTCTTGTACTAATTTGACAATTTGCGCCAAAAATGTATCCTTCCCTACCCTAGTTGCCCTAAACTTGAAACTACCACTTTTATTAATTGTTGCCCCAATTACTTCATCTCCCAATTGCTTCTTCACAGGTAAACTTTCACCTGTCACCATTGCTTCATCCACAGTGGAAGTCCCATCAATAACTTCCCCATCAACCGGAATTTTTTCTCCAGGACGCACCAAAATCACATCATTAATTGTGACATCCTGAATAGGAACATCTATTTCCACCCCATCACGCATCACCCTAGCCGTTTTCGCTTGCATTCCCATCAATTTGCGAATAGCTTCCGAAGTTTGTCCCCTAGCACGATGTTCCAAAAACCGTCCTAACAGAATTAATGTCACCACCATGGCTGCAACTTCATAATAAACATGAGTTTGCAAACCCTGGATAACAAAAAAACTAGGAAAAAGTGTAACCACTAAAGAATATAAATAAGCCGCACCTGTACCCAGTGCAATTAAAGTATCCATAGTTGCTGTATGGTGTTTTAAAGACTTCCATCCATTACGAAAAAAAGACCAGCCACACCAAAATTCCACTGGTGTTGTTAACACCAATTGCAACCAAGGATGATGTAAAAAATTAGGAATGAAAGATAACTTCAATCCCGTCATCATCGGTAAAGAACCGAAAAATAACAGACTACTAATTACACCACCTGTCCATAATTTACGTTTTAATTCTTGTTGTTCTGCCAACCGAATCACCTGTTCAGAATCATCTTCATCTTGTGCTTCTGGTAGCGAAAAAGAAGAATAACCAGCATCCTCAATAGCAGCTTGAATTTTTGCTAAATTGGTCTGCTTGGAATCATAATTAATAGTTGCTTGTTCTGCACCAAAATTAACATTGCAATCAATCACACCAGGAACTGCAAGTATTGCCTGTTCAACGTTATTAGCGCAGGAAGCGCAACTCATACCCCGAAGTTTGAGAGTGAGATTATCCATATAGGGAATAGGTGACAGGTGACAGGTGACAGGTGATAGGTGACAGGTGATAGGTGACAGGTGACAGGTGACAGTAAGAAGGGAATAGGGAATAGGGAATAGGTAACAGGTGACAGGTGACAGGTGACAGTAAGAAGGGAATAGGGAATAGGGAATAGGGAATAGATAAATAATTTATTCTCCTCTGCTCCTCTGCTCCCCTGCTCCTCTGCTCCCCTGCTCCCCTGCTCCCCCTCTCCCCAACTATTAAGCTGGAGGATAACCAGCAGCAACTAACGCTTCTTTAATTGCAGTTTCTGAAGCTTGAGTATCTACATTAACTAGCTTGGTTTTAGGGTCAGCTTCAACATTAGCGTTAGCATCTACAGCTTTGACCGCATTGGTAATATTATTGGCACAAGCAGAACAAGCCATTCCTGGAACTGTAAGTTGGATTGTCATAACTTTAAATGAGTGAAAAAAATTAAGATTCAGATGGAGACAACTGTTGCAACTTTTGAATTTGAGCAGTTTGCGTTTTGATGATAGCTTGAGCGAAGTCACGAATTTGTGGCACAGTAGCAGTTTCGGAAGCTTTCTTGGCCATATTCACAGACATTTGCTGATGTTGAATCATTGTCCGCAGAAATTCCTGGTCAAAGTTAGGGGAATTTTGCAAAGATTCTAAACTCATCATTTTTCCCATTCCCTGACCTTGACCCATTCCCATACAGTTCATGGCATTAGCAGGAACTTCTGTGCCATATAACTGTTTGTACAAAGCTTGCAATTGCTCAATTTCTTTGGTTTGGTCGGTTTTTATCTGGGTTGCCAATGCTTTGATTTGGGGATTATTCGCTTTCTGTAACGCCAAATCTGCCATTTTTATCGTTTTTTGGTCGTGGTGAACCATCATGTTCAGGAAATGCTGATCTCCCTGCTGCTGTGGCATAGTGTTAGTCTCACTAGCAGGGGTAGATGGTGAATGTTGGTGTTGTTGCGCTTGGACGCTGTGGTTTAAGGATAAAGCGGCAAGTAAACCTAAAAGACCAAAATTGACTGATTTGTTAATCATTGCGATCGCTCCTTTCACTTCCGAAGGAAGGTTGAGGGCATTTCCGCTAAAAATTAGTAAATTGTCGTTGGTATTTACTAATGTTCAGCTGAGAGTCCTGTTACATTCAGTTTAAACCCTCCAGTTAGCTAGAGAGTCTAGAGAAGCTTGACAAATCTTAAAGGAGGCAGGAGGCTTTCTTAAAAAGGGATTTAAACCCATCTCTCATCGTAGACCGCCCTTGTGGGTAATGCCTCCGGCACGCTACGCGGTAAGCGCAGCTATACCCGCATGGCTTTCGGTAGCTTATGGTAATAAAGTAAGTTCAATATTTCTGGAGTGCTGTCGTTGGATAAGTTAGTAGTTTTAAAGTTAGGCACAGGAAGTTTTGAGGTGGGATTTCCTGTAACATTGCAAATTGGTGATGAAAATGCCCGACCAATTGTAGAAATTACTGCCGAATTGCCACCAGATCCAGGAATTCCCCTTTGTTACCATCAATGGCAATCTATTTACTGTCATCTCAAATTTCCTGGTCGCCCTATTGGTATTCCTAAACAATTAACACAAATTCCTAATTTGGAAGATTGTGAAAAAGCTGCTGTTAATTTAAAACTTCGCTTCAATACTTGGCTGACAGCGGAGTCGTTTCGCCCCATTCGTGAAAAATGTCTAGAAAAGCTGCTACCAGAAGATCATATCCGTGTATTACTACAAACTAATGATTTGAGACTGCAAAAACTTCCTTGGCATTTGTGGGATTTATTAGAACGCTATCCTAAAGCTGAAATTGCTCTGAGTGCGCCTAGTTATGAACAAGTTAAGCGCAATTTACAACCTCAATCCCAGGTAAAAGTTTTGGCAATTTTGGGTAATAGTCAGGGAATTGATATTCAAACAGACAGTCAAATATTAGCAGAATTACCTCATGCAAATACTACTCTTTTGGTTGAACCATCAAGTAAAGATCTAACTGACCAGCTATGGGATCAAGATTGGCAGATTTTGTTTTTCGCTGGACATAGTGCTACTTATGGCAGTGGTAACGAAGGAAAAATTTATATTAATCAAACGGAAACTTTAACAATTAGTCAATTAAAGTATGCTTTGCGGAAAGCTGTAGAACGAGGTTTACATCTGGCGATTTTTAATTCTTGTGATGGTTTGGGTTTGGCGCGAGAGTTTGCGGATTTACAGATACCTCAAATTATTGTGATGCGGGAATCTGTTCCTGATAGGGTGGCACAGGAATTTTTGAAGTATTTTTTAGAGGCTTTTGCTAGTGGTGAATCTTTATACAGCGCAGTTAGGGAAGCGCGGGAACGTTTGCAAGGACTAGAAACTCAATTTCCCTGTGCTACTTGGTTGCCTGTAATTTATCAAAATCCAGCCACGATGCCGCTGCTATGGAGGGAATTACACTGCAAGCAGAATCAGGAGCAAATAACGACTGTACCCAAAATTCCTGCTAGGGAAGGTATCAAGTTACGACAAGTGTTATCTGCGGCGATGTTTACCAGTATGGTGATCACTTTATTGTTAATGGGAGTGCGGTATTTTGGTTTGCTGCAATCATGGGAGTTAATGGCGTTTGATCACTTGCTGCGTCTGCGTCCCCAGGAAAAACCAGATTCTCGGATCTTGGTAATTACGGTGACTGAGGAAGATGTACAAGCTCAATCTTCTAATAGGCGTGGGTCTTTATCTGATGAGGCTTTGGATAAGTTGTTAGCAAAGTTGGAGGCATATCAACCACGGGCGATTGGTTTGGATATATACCGAGATTATGCTGTACAACCAGCTTATCCAAGGTTGGCTGAACGAATGAAAAAAAGCGATCGCTTTGTGGCAATATGTCAAGTTAGCAATCCTCAGAATAGCAAACCAGGTATCAAACCACCGCCAGAGGTTTCTCCTGACTCTCTCGGCTTTAGTGACACTGTTATTGATGATGATTATGTGGTACGCCGTCATCTTTTGGCGTTAACTCCACCTCCCTCTTCTCCCTGTACTGCTTCTTATTCTTTAAATGTACGGTTGGTATTACATTATTTATATGCTGAAGGAATTAATTTACAATTTACCTCTGATCATAAGTGGCAACTAGGAAAGCTCAAATTTCAGCCGATAGAAGCTCATACCGGAGGCTACCAAGGTATTGACGCTTCAGGACACCAAATCTTACTTAATTATCGCTCTTTTCCTAACTTAGAAGCGATCGCACCCCGTATTACTCTACAACAAGCACTGGCTGACCAACTACCAGCCTACGCAGTTAAAGACCGGATAATTTTAATTGGCACCACAGCCGAAAGTTTTCGAGACTATTCATTGACTCCCTATGCTTCCCCTGAAGGTAAGTCACAGGAAATGGCAGGAGTCTTTTTACAAGCACAGATGATTAGTCAGTTGTTGAGTGCCGCTTTAGATGGACGGCCTCTTTTATGGACTTGGAATGTCTGGGGTGAGGTGATTTGGATTTGGAGTTGGGCAATAACAGGAGGTTTACTTGCTGCTTATTTACGACAACCCACTTATTTAGGCTTGGCAGTTGGGGCAGCATTGCTGAGTTTATACGGTATCTGCCTGATAGTATTAATACTATACAGTTGTTGGATTCCCTTTATCCCTGCGGCGATCGCTTTAGGAAGCAGTGCTTTCATCTCCATAGCTGCCATTAAGCCTATCAAGCAATACGGTTCAGTTAGTGAAATTCCCACCTTAACGGAATTTTTACCGAAATAAAAATGTGGGTTATAAATTAAAAACGCAAAATTTCGCGTTCATATTCTTCTGGAAACGGCATCACTTCCCAAACCAAGCCTTCACCCGGTTCTAACATCACCGCCACAGACAATTCTTCTACGGGTGTTGTTGCTATATCTTCATTGTTAGGAAATGGTTGTAAATCTTCCGTCAGCAATCTGAGTTGAAACCCAACAGGAATCATCATTTCTGGATTAGCACTGCGTAATTCAAAACGCCAGATTTGTTCTTCCAGATTGCCTTGAGGTAAAATTTTTAACTCATAAGTATTAGCTGCTACTATAATTTGCCGGGATAAGCCTCGAATAGATGCTTGGCTTTTTTGACTTCTCATCCCCGAAGGCAAAGCTGTAAATTGTCGTAGTTCCCAGCCCAATTGTTGAGCAAAATTGGATACACCTTCTTGAAGCCATCTCCCTATAGATACTGACTGTGTAATTCCTTGGCGCAACTCATACAAGCGTTGTCTCCAACCGCCATGAGCTATTAATGCTCCCCACAGGGAAAAAGGAATATCTAAACGGGGAAACACGATATCTTGATTACCTAATCTTGCGAGTAAATTGGCTGCTTGGGTTTGGGGTAAAGCTGGTAGGGGAGTAACCGGCGCACGTCTGATTTCTTCAGGATACAGTTGGTGAGTTATCCACAGAACATTTAGATCTTGAATGAGATGATCAGATTCTAAACTGTAAGTGCGATCGCCAGCATCATAAACCCCCACAGTTTTTAATTGTTGATGAGTCGTGTAACCGAAAACTCGCATCCAGCCTTCATCAGAATTTAATTGTATAGCCAGATAATAATCAGCCACCCATTCAGGAATATCCACCCATTCTTGCGGAACACGCAACTCATCCCCATCCATTGCTAAAGTAGGAATTAATACCAAACGTAAATTATCAAAATTAATAGCTGTACCATTAATAAATTCCCAAAAACTCGGTAGTGCCGCCTGATTGGGATATACTCCCACATTGGCTATATTTTCTGCTTTTAACCAAATTAAAAATGTATTTACACAAAATTGATTAATCCAACCGCGTTGACGACCACCATCTGTAGAATAAGTATGTTCTAGAGTTGGCACTGTCGGGATAATTTCTAGAACCAAGCCATTATCAATCACCAAAGAGGGAGAAACATCAAACATAATCAGGATGGCTCCATTTCAAACGCATTAGTATGGCTGTAATAATTGTTGAGCCATTCCTCTAAATTTTTGCTTATAGCATCCAATACGACAGGTGTTGGCGAGATATGCAAACTCACAATACTCCTCTGTGCCAGAGTAGTCAGTAATGAGCGTTTGATGCTGGCAAGACGACGAGAAACCTGATATTGCTTAAGGTCTAGTTGTTCCGCGATTTGTTGTTGAGTCAGCTTTTGCTGATAATAAGCTTGGAGTAATTTTTGAGACGGAATATCCAAAGCTGCTAAACTATCCATCAAAACTTGCTTTAATTGCGCTTTTTGTTTTTGTCTGGTGGCAATTTCTTCTTGGGTAATAATTTCTGTCAGTAGAGATGATACTAAATCTGCTGGTAACTTATCCAATAAATTATCTGATTCTTGTCCATCAATAGGAGCATCCACAGAAATAAACTTGGGATACAAAAAAACACGCACAGCTTGAGCGCCATTACTCAGCCATTCTTCTATCTTTTCTGGAGTCAGTTGGCTCAAACTTTGTCGATTATAAAGTTCAGTAATTGCTTGCCACATCGTCAGATTCGGTTTTCCTAACTGACGGATGGTTGTGCTGTTACTAGTGTAGAGTTCTTTAAAACATTCCCAAGCCAACACATAATTATTGATTATTTGACTGCTAAAACCAGCATTTTCCAAAGCATTAATAAATCGCTTACGACTGATTTTATGGAGCAAAGCCCAGTCTGTACAGATATCTGCTTCCTTTGTCTGACGGAGTGAATCTATGAGACAACGCTCAAAAGCATATCTCGCATAGCTTTTTAAATTCGTGCCGTAATCGGGATTAAAATTTTTGAGAATTTTGTCAATACAGGAAATAGCAATCTGAAAACAATCAGCAACAGAAAATTGACTGATAAAACTTTCAGCTATTTTTTGGGACACCCAGTAGCATACCTCTTGTAAATAAGCAGAAATATGTCCCACAGATAGGGAACTGGATTCAACCTGACCAATTTTGTACCAGTAAAGCACCCAAAAATTTTCAGATTTTTGTTGGGGATATTGTTCTAAGCATTTTTTTATACTTCGTTGTAATTTACTATCAGTTGCCCAAACGCTGAACCTGTCTGCATCAAACTGCACAAAGGTAGAGAAAATTTCAATAATGCCCTGTCTGGGTTGCATGAAAATTACGTGACTATAGAAAATTGAGAGTTTAAGAATTTCTACTTAATTGTAACATATAGCCTTTTAGGCATTTTCTACATATTTTTCCAAAATTTTTCTACCCAGGTGCATAACCACAAAAAGCTATCGTAATCATCCTTAGAAGGAAGATTCACCGCAAAAACACCAGCAACTAGGTGTCAATTAAGTGAAATAAAAATATCTTTCATCAGTGCCGATTTTTTTTAGACATAGGCAGACAAATTGAGAAATTTCGTTTGCATCAGGGTTTGAGATAACTTCTAGTTTTTTAAAACCTTGCCTCCGTATTTATTTAGTTTACACCTTAAAATTACACCTTCCAAGGAGAAATCTACATGGCTATCATTACTGGAACTCAATACGACGACAACAATTCTTTTAGATTCGTTAATGGCTTACTTGTTTTTGTGAAGTCCCTAGTAGGTACTGACTTTGATGATACTATCTCTGGATTAGCAGGGAACGATATTTTGATTGGTAATGGTGGTAATGATGTTCTCAACGGTGGTACTGGTGCAGACCAGATGACTGGTGGTACAGGCAATGATCTTTACTATGTTGATAACATTGGCGACGTAGTAACCGAGAATTTGAATGCAGGCACAGATACAGTTTATTCTTCTATTAGTTATGCCCTGACCGCAAATGTAGAAAACCTGAATCTGACAGGAATAACTAATATCAATGGATTTGGTAACAGTTTAAATAACGTCATTACAGGCAATAGTGGTAACAATGTCCTTTATAGCTATGGTGGTAATGATATTCTCAACGGTGGCGTTGGTGCGGACTCAATGTATGGTGGCTTAGGTAATGATATTTACTATGTTGATAACATTGGCGACGTAGTTAACGAGAATTTGAATGAAGGAACAGACACGGTTTATTCTTCTTTATTCTCTTACAGCCTGACCGCAAATGTAGAAAACCTCACCCTGACAGGGATTGCTAATATCAATGGATATGGCAACAGTTTAAATAATGTCATTGTAGGCAATAATGGCAATAATATCCTTTACGGTTATGCTGGCAATGACACCATTTATGGTCTGGGTGGTAACGATACTATAATTGGTGGTAGCGGTAAAGATACAATTTACGGTGGTACAGGAGATGACGAACTGGATGGTGGCGATTTTGATAATGCCATAGATAGTTTATATGGTGGACTTGGCAATGATATTCATGTAGTCAGCACTGTACAGTATTTTGTTGATCCCGGAAACTTGTTTGCTACTGCCCATTTTGATCTAGTGGTCGAGAACGTAGGAGAGGGAATAGATACAGTACGAGCTTCAGCGGATAAATATATCCTCACTGCAAATGTAGAAAACTTGGAATTGGTGGGGGCTGCTGTTATCGGCACAGGTAACGCACTTAGTAATAATATTTCCGGTAACACACTGAATAATAGCTTATATGGTGGTAAGGGCTATGACACCCTTAATGGTAAAGAAGGAAACGATTATCTTGATGGTTATGGCGGTGGTACAACCAACGAAGTAGATACCCTAATTGGTGGTAGTGGTGTTGATACGTTTGTTGTAGGTGACAGCATAGGTGGTGTCTACTACTTTGGTGGTGGTAATAATGACTATGCGAAGATTGTTGACTACCAAGTGGGTGTAGATAAAGTTCAACTGCTCAAAGGCAACTATACCTTGACAGAAGGCAACTTTGGATTAGGTATTGGTACTACCGCAGATACAGGTATTTACTACAACAATGATTTAATTGCTGTTCTCCAAGATATCGGCAAGAATCAGATCAATACAGCGCAAGATTTCATCTACCAAGAACCTTTGATTATTACCTAATTTTGGTAAGGTAAGCTTGACCTGAAATACTGATGATGATTGGAAGTTTGACACTGTTAAACTTCCAATTTTGATTTGAATAGCCCTTAGTGCGATCGCTAATGCAATTTTTCAGTAAATTTACAGTATAAGAGTAATCTGGGCGATAATTTTTTACGGCTTACTCTATCATCAAAAATTTTTTCAGCAAACCCTAATTAACAGATATTCATTGGCTTATATATCTGAATAGAAAAACTAATAGCTTAATTTGCAGTTATTTTCCAAAATCGTAGTTATAGCTACATACAATTATAGAAAGCATAGATAACATTAAAAAAATATTGTACTGGAAGAAAGCATTTTGAGAACAACCTTTTGTGTTCTGTGTTTATCTTCTTACCTTGCGGAAAACCGCATATAGGAGTCTATCTTCTTCAGAAATTTACCTGAGTTTAATAATTTAAAATTCCCCTGGCCTGATCTTTTAGGCTATAAGTTACCCCACAAGATTGAGGCAGGTATTAACGAAAACCTGTCATTATTCAATATAGGCTAAATGCAAAGGAGTTTACCATGCATCGACAAATGTGCTGGTTATCTAAGTCTAGCGGCGATGGAGAGAAAATATTACATTTGCAAATTGCACCCGGTCAACCTTGGCGGCCTTACACGGCGTTTCCTCAATTTTCAGTCCCAGATTATCAAATACCAGGTGGTTCTAAAGGCTGGGCAACTTATCAAAAACTCTTGAAAGCAGGCTGGAGTTTAGTCCCTAGCGCACGGGCAAATGAGTTTAGCAGTAATTTGGCAGAGTCAACGGTGCAGAATTAATAACTTCTGGCATAGCTATTATTACGGGGATCTACTGCTCCTTCTAAATTACCATTTTCTGTAACAGCGATTCCCATTATATTACCCCAAGGTTGTAGTGTCTTGGATTTTATATCCTCAACGGCATAAGTCTTGCAAGCTTAACGCATCTAAACCCCATGCTTCTGCGTGCAACTCATTGGGCAGCCACTGGTGATGTATGCGTTGTTTTAAGATGGGCAATGCCCATCCTAAGAAAGCGTTTTTGGACTGAGATCAATAAATCCATTCATCAAACTAAGACGGTTTCTGGAATAGCACCTTGCATTTTTCCGAAAGCATCTATTAACGTTTGCAATTGTTGTTCAGCTTTAAATACACCTAAACCTCTTGCTGTCACCTTGCCAGGGGAATAAACAAAGCGATTTCGCATAGTTTCAGTCAAATTTTCTGCTAACAAATTCCAAGCTGGTTCTTCCATTGGTGTTTCCAAGACAATGTGCTGTTTGTTCTCTGGTTTAATGCGGCTAAATCCGATATTTTTTGCTAATTGTTTTAATTCCATTACTTTCAAAAGTTGATTAGCGGGAACAGGTACTGCACCGTATCTATCAGTCCATTCTGCGGCAATGGATTTTAAGTCTTCTTTGGATTTTGCAGTTGCTACTGCACGATAAGCACTCATTTTCTGGTCAATATCGGTAATGTACGTGGAAGGAATAAATGCGGTGAGATTAAGGTCAATTTGGGTATCATCAACTTTGGGTATTTCTTGACCTCTAATTTCTCTAATTGCTTCCTCTAACATTTCCATGTACAAATCAAATCCGATAGCATCCATTTGACCAGATTGTTCTGCACCTAATAAGTTACCCACACCACGAATTTCCATATCTCGCATTGCTAATTGATATCCAGAACCGAGTTGGGTAAATTCTTGAATTGCTCTTAATCTTTGTCTGGCTGCGTCGGATAATTCCCGCTGTTTAGGATAAAATAACCATGCGTGAGCTTGTATTCCTGCACGTCCCACACGACCACGTAATTGATATAGTTGAGCTAAACCAAAACGGTGAGCATCTTCAATTAAAATGGTGTTAACTCGCGGAATATCTAAACCAGATTCAATGATTGTTGTGCAAACTAGGATATCAGCTTCATTATTTCCGAAGGTGAGCATGGTTGATTCTAACTCGCTTTCGTCCATTTGACCGTGTGCGATCGCAAATCTTCCCCCCGGTATCATTTCTCGCAAATTTGCAGTGGTCTCTTCAATTCCCTCCACTCGCGGAACTACATAAAAGACCTGCCCTCCTCTATCTAGTTCTTGTCGAATTGCACTTCTGACAATTTCCGGGTTTAAAGGTGCCAGATGGGTTTGAATTGGTCTTCTGGTGGGAGGTGGTGTGGTAATTAAGCTCATTTCCCGAATCCCAGATAAAGACATATACAAGGTTCTGGGAATGGGAGTAGCAGAAAGAGTTAAAACATCAACTTGAGTTTTCAGGCTTTTGATTTTTTCCTTTTGATTCACACCAAATCTTTGTTCTTCATCAATTACCAACAGTCCCAAATCTCGAAATTGTACACCTTTACCTAATAATTGATGTGTCCCCACAACAATATCTAATTCTCCAGTAGCCAGACGCTTTTGAATATTGCGCTTTTCTTCTGCACTACGAAAACGATTGAGTAAACCCACATTTACAGGATAAGGTGCAAAACGTTCTTTGATGGTGTGATAATGTTGTTGGGTTAAAATAGTTGTTGGTGCTAAAAGTGCGACTTGTTTACCTGCGGTGACAGCTTTGAATATAGCCCGAATTGCAACTTCAGTTTTACCAAAACCCACATCACCACAAACTAATCGATCCATGGGTCTTTCACTTTCCATATCCCGTTTCACATCTTGCACCGCTTTTAGCTGGTCTGTGGTCGGTTGGTATGGAAAAGAATCTTCCATTTCTTCTTGCCAAGGCATATCTGTGGGATAAGCATATCCTTGTTGTTGCGATCGCGCAGCATACAATTTTAATAAATCTACTGCTAATTTCTTAATCGCCTTACGGACTTTACTCTTGGTATTGTCCCAGGCTTTACCCGTCATTTTATGTAGTGCGGGTGCTTGATCTCCAGTGGTTCTAAACCGAGATAGAGAACCAACTTTATCAGCAACAACTTTCAATAACCCGTCAGCATATTGAATAACTAAATAATCACGGGTTTCATTATTAATTGTTAAACTTTCTAATTGGAGAAATTTACCAATGCCGTGACTACGATGAACAACAAAATCTCCTGGTCGTAATTTATTGGGGTCAACTTGTTTAGATATAGCTTTGCGACGTTTGCGGACATAACCAAAATTCGCTAAGGAATGTTGTCCGTAAAATTCGCGGTCTGTCACAATAACCAGACGGAAAGAAGGTAAAATGAAACCTTCTAATTCGGCTAAACCAGAATATTTGAGTGCGATAGGTGTATGGTTTATGCGTAGTTTATCTATCGCTTGATAATCACGGGGATTAGGGATAAACTGGGCAGGACAATCATGTTCTTGGAGTAGAGAAACAGAACGGGAAGGTTGAGCAGAAATTAGCCAAACTGCAAACTTGCGATCGCGTTCCTGTCTAATTGTCTCAGCTAACTTGGCAAACTGGTGAGGTGTTACAGGTAAAGGTCTACTGGCTAAATTAGTACCGCTATTTTCTTCTGCTAATTCTGATAAATATAACTTTTGAAAATTCCCCACTTCCATTAAACATTCATCAAAAGTCCGATGAATTTTGGGAACTTGCTGAGATTCTTCCCCAGTCCCCAGTCTCCACTGACTATCCGCATTTTCCACCCAGCGATCGCTATGGGCATGACATTGTTCTACCTCATCAATGGCAACCAGGGTATTTGCTGGTAAATAATCTAACAGTGAAGCGGGTTTGGCAAAGGCTAACCCTAAAAAACGCCTACTTCCCTCCAGTCCTGAATTTTCCAGGTCATCGACATCAGAATTTAACTTAGCACTCAACACACGAAACTCAGAACTCTGTTTCAGTGCTGCCAAAACCATCGGTGAAAAACTTGTCGGGGTCAGAAATATTTGTTCCACTTTATCTAAAGCAGAACGTTGAGTAGCCGGATCAAATTCCCGAATTTGTTCGATTTCATCCCCAAACCATTCCAACCGCACTGGTAACTCCGAGGAAACGGGAAACACATCCACAATATCCCCCCGTCTACTCCATTGTCCTTCCGTTTCTACCAACGGCACCCGTTCATAGCCCAAAGTGGTGATTTTTTCACTGAACTCATTTAAATCGTATTCCAGACCCTTTTTTAAAGACAGACAAAAAGATTTAAATGCTTCTGGGGGTGGTAAATGTGGTTGTAATGCCCCTACAGTAGCAATAATGGCCGTATTCCTATTAGGCAACTGACTACTAACTACTGAGGACTGACCATTGGCCAAATCGGCTAAAACTTGCATTTGTCCCCAACTTAACTCAGTTTCCGGGTCAAAAGGTTCATAGGGAGAGGCTTCTGAGGCAGGGTAAAAATGTACAGTTTTCCATCCCATCGCTTCCATTTGGGCATAAACCCGTCCGGCTTCTTCCAAAGTGGCACAGATCACGCACAAATCCCTACCCTCATTGTTGGCTAAAGCTGAAGCTACAAGACCCTTGGGTAAACGGGAAATGCCATTTAATCGCAGTTCTTGGTACTTTTTGAGTTTGGTAATTAATTCTGCGGTGAGAGGCGATCGCGCCAAAGCACGCACAATAGAAGAAAAGGCCATAAGTTAATACTAGAATTAGAAGTCTTCAGAAATGAGAAAATTTTAGATGTAGTTATATAACCATTTTAGAAGCCAGATGGGGGAGATGGGGGAGATGAGGGAGATGGGGGAGCAGGGGAGCAGGGGAGCAGGGGAGCAGAGGGGCAGGGGGGAAAGATTAATTCCTTCTTTTTCCTTCTTTCTTCTTCCTCCTGAACTCCTGATAGCGTTCACGTAGTGTGCCGAAGGCATAGCGTGGCGTTAGCCATACTCCTGACTCCTGCCTCCTGACTCCTGACTCCTGAATCTTGACTTCTACTTATTCTCTGTTCCCTTTACATTAGATACTAAGAATCAAGCTACCTTCGCTTTTTATAGCGGTAATTTTAAAAATGTCTTCCATCAGTGTTGAAATTCTCATTATTTTGGTGCTAATCTTTGCCAACGGTGTATTTTCTATGTCCGAGATGGCGATAGTCTCGGCACGGAAGGTCAGATTACAGCAATTAGCTAATCAAGGCAACCTCAATGCCAGGGCTGCATTAGAACTAGCTGAATCTCCCAATCATTTTTTGTCTATTGTCCAGGTTGGAATTACACTGATCAATATTCTCAATGGTGTATTTGGTGGTGCTACCATTGCCCAAAGGCTAGAGGGGTATGTGAAGCTAGTTCCATTATTAGCTGGTTATAGCCAACCCATAGCTTTTAGTTTAGTTGTATTATTAATCACCTATTTTTCCCTAATTATCGGTGAACTCGTACCCAAACGGTTAGCGTTAAATAACCCCGAACGAATTGCTGCAACTGTCGCTATTCCCATGCGGGCTTTGGCTGCTTTAGCTTCCCCAGTGGTGTTTTTATTAAGTGCTTCGACAGAAACAGTGTTGCGAATTTTGGGAATTACACCTTCTGATGAACCGCAGGTTACGGAAGAAGAAATAAAAATTTTAATAGAACAAGGGACGGAAGCGGGAACTTTTGAGGAAGCAGAACAGGATATGGTGGAAAGGGTATTTCGGTTAGGCGATCGCCCTGTAACTGCTTTCATGACACCCAGACCGGATATAGTTTGGTTAGACTTGGAAGATCCAGCCGAAGAAAACCGCCTCAAAATGGCTGAAAGTGCCTATTCTCGATATCCAGTTTGTCAAGAAGGACTAGATAACGTGCTGGGAATCATTCCTGTGACGGACTTATTAGCCAGAAGTTTACGCAATGAACCTTTAGACCTAACCCTAGAATTACGTCAGCCTGTATTTGTACCCGAAAGCACTCGTGGTTTAAAAGTTTTGGAGTTATTCAAACAAACCGTAACTCACATGGCCTTAGTAGTCGATGAATACGGCGTAATTCAAGGCTTAGTAACTTTAAATGACATCATGAGTGAAATCGTCGGTGATGTTCCCGCAGGCCCCGGACAGGAAGAACCACAAGCTGTACAACGGGAAGATGGTTCTTGGTTAGTAGATGGAATGTTACCTGTAGAAGAATTTTTGGAACTTTTTGATCTTGAAGAACTGGAAAATGAAGAAAGAGGAAATTATCAAACATTAGGCGGTTTTATTATCACCCATTTAGGACGTATTCCCGCAGCCGCTGATCATTTTGAATGGGATGGGATGCGTTTTGAAGTTATGGATATGGATGGAAATCGGGTAGATAAGGTACTAATTGTGCCAAGAGTGACTAATAATAGGTAATTGGTGATTTTATGCTGACCAGGTTAAAAGTATCTGGTTTTAAAAACCTTGTCGATGTAGATGTTCGATTTGGTTCATTTACCTGTGTAGCAGGTGCTAATGGAGTCGGCAAATCTAACTTATTTGATGCTATTAGATTTTTGAGTGCGATCGCAGATCGTCCTCTAATTGATGCTGCTTTATCTGTGCGCGATGAAAAAGGTAAAACGGCAGATGTTCGCAGTTTATTTCATCGAGTTGGTGATGAATATGCCAATGAAATGTCCTTTGAAGCCGAAATGATTATACCAGCAGAAGGTGTAGATGATTTAGGTCAACAGGCAAAAGCTAGTATTACCTTTCTGCGTTACTCCCTAACTCTTGCTTACCGTGAAGATGATAAATTACGGTCTTTAGGTTCACTAGAAATTATCAAAGAAGAATTAGTTCACATTAAGTTAGGTGATGCTAAGAAAAATCTATTATTTCCTCACAGGATTGATTGGTTCAAATCGGCAGTGAAAGGACGGAGAACATCACCATTTATTTCCACTGAATTTGATAAAGAAAAAACAATCATTAAACTACATCAAGATGGTGTTAAAGGAAATGCTATATCTCGACTAGCGGAACATCTTCCCCGAACTGTACTTTCTGTAGCCAATGCTGCTGAGAGTCCTACAGTTTTACTAGCAAGACGAGAAATGCAATCTTGGCGTTTATTACAATTAGAACCTTCCGCATTACGCCAACCAGATGAATTTACATCCCCTACAAAAGTAGACATGGATGGTTCTCATTTAGCTGCTACACTTTATCATCTAGCAAAATTAAATCAAAATTATTCCACTAATGAAACTGAAAATGATCAAATAGAAGCACAAGTTTATAGTCAACTTGCTAATCGTTTAGCAGAACTAATTGATGATGTAGGTGAAGTCAGCATTGACCGAGATGAAAAAAGGCAACTTTTAACATTAATGGTTACTGCTAGAGATGGTACATCACATCCAGCAAGGGCATTATCAGATGGAACTTTGCGTTTTTTAGCCTTAGCAGTTTTAGAATTAGACTCACAAACACAAGGTATTTTGTGTTTAGAAGAACCAGAAAATGGTATTCATCCAGCAAGTATTTCTAAAATACTCCAATTGCTGCAAGAAATTGCCACAGATGTTGATTATCCCATTGATATAGATAACCCATTACGTCAAGTAATTATCAACACTCATTCACCTGCTGTAGTGATGCAAATACCTGATCATAGTTTATTGGTTGCTGAATTAAAAGAAAAAATAAGTTCAGGAAAAAGATTTAAACGATTATCCTTTGCTTGTTTACCAAATACTTGGCGAGAAAAAGCACCTGAAGGAGTAAATGTTGTTTCTAAAGGTAAACTGCTTGATTATTTAAATCCAGTCATAATAGACGAATCAGAAACTAATCAAAAGCGCGTTGTAGATAGACAAGATTTACAAATTCTTATTCCTGGTTCTTTTGCTGAATAGCCATGAAAGAACTTTCCTACACTTTACTATCAGATAGCAGTTCAGATAAAGCTTTGATGCCTATTCTCACCTGGTTATTAAGAGAAAACCAAGTTAATTGTTCTATTCAACCACAATGGGCAGATTTACGACGTTTACGCGAAGTTCCCAAAACTTTAGCACAAAAAATTATCAAAAGCCTAGAACTCTATCCTTGTGACCTATTATTTATCCATAGAGATGCAGAAAAAGAACCACGAGAAAATCGCGTAATTGAAATTTGCAAAGCATTAGAAGAAGTTCAAAAATCTGTGATAGTCCCACCAGTTTATATTTGTGTGATACCAGTGCGGATGCTAGAAGCATGGCTTTTATTTAATGAATCATCCATCAGGAACGCCGCCGGAAATCCCCGTGGAAAAGAACAATTACAAATACCAGATATTCGTAAATTACAACAATTACCTGATCCAAAAAATGTTCTTCATCAATTGCTTTTAATAGCTAGTGGTTTAACTGGCCGGAGATTGAAGCAATTTAATGTACATGAAAGTATTCATCGTTTAGCAGATTTAATAGATGATTTTTCTCCACTACGGACTTTATCTGCTTTCCAAGAATTAGAAGTGGAAATTCAACAAGTTGTAGAAATACAAGGTTGGAATGTATTTTTAGAAAATCTCTAATACAATACAATTCAACTCTGAGACAATCGCTTCACCTCTGCACCCCCTAATATTTCCTGGGCTGTTGCTAACATCTGCGGTATTTTTTCAGCGTGGGGACTATTAACAAGACATTCTCGTAAATCTAATTCTTCTAAGTTATTAACCCTGTTACCAGGAAACCAAGAACCACCACTACCTAAGAGGTTATAACGCATTTTTCCATACTCAATCATGTCATAAGCTAAGGCTAAATTTAACAACCATAAAATCACTCGGATATTTACTTCTCCTGGTGTTTGTTCCCAAGATGGTAAATTAGTTTCCCAGGTTTTTACCCAATCTTCTCCGAAAGTTTCTATGGCTGCATTTTCTAAACGTTTGAGAATGGGAGATAAAATTTCTTCGGCTTTATCTAATAATTCCAATGTTTTTAAATGTTCATCAAAATCACTTGGTTTTGCTGCACCTATACTTAAAGTATGCACTTGGGGATGACTTAAACAAAATAAATCATTAAACACCATTGGACTCAATGGACTACACAAATTAACTAATTTTTCTGATGGTTGATATAATAATCCACCTTTATTAGATGGACTAATAATAAATACGCCCATATCTAATTTGTTGGCGGCTTCAATAGCAGACCAATTCCATTGATTAATGTAGTACCAGTGTAAATTTACATAATCGAATTGATTGGTATTAATTGCCTGTATAATTAAATCTGTAGGAGCATGAGTAGAAAAACCAATAAATCTGATCTTTCCTTCTGCTTGTAACTGTTTTGCTACTTCTAAACAACCACCTACACGAATACTATGATCCCAAATTTCAGCATTATTAATTCCATGTAAACCAAATAAATCGACATAATCTAACTGGAGATAGGCCAAAGATTTTTCAAAAGTCTGGCGGAATTCTTGAGGATCGGCAACAGGAGAAACTTTAGTTTGGACAATTAACTTTTCACGAGGAAATTGAGGGAGTATTTTTCCTAACTGCATTTCTGAAGTTCCATAACCTCTTGCAGTTTCAATATGAGTAATTCCTATTTCTAATGCACGACGAATTACTGCTTCTAGGTTTTGTTGATTATCTTGAGGAATTTCCTCTGGTGTCACATCTTGCCATTTAAATTGATATCGCATTCCCCCGCAAGAAAATACTGGCATTTGTAATTCTGTGCGTCCAAATCTTCTATACAACATCATATTTAAGATTCTAATTTTTCATTTTTCAGGTGGGCATTGCCCACCCTACTAATTTTAAAGTCCTTCGGGCGAGGCAGAAGGCAGAGGGCAGGAGGCAGAAGGCAAAAGGGAAAATTTTTCATGAAGAATAAAGCCTTTTTGCCTCGAACATTTGGGTTTGAATCCCCCTCTAATTGGCCTCCTGCCTCCTGCCTTTCAACTCCTGCCTCCTTCAACTACATTCTCCGCACAACAGGTTTACCGTCAATCACTTCACCAATTAAAACCACATCAGCACAGTTGACGAAGATGCCATTTTCTAAAACACCAGGAATATTGTTCAGGGTTTTTTCCAAATTTACAGGGTCACTTATGTTATCAAATCTGACATCTATGACCATGTTGCCTTGGTCAGTAATCACAGGCCCTGCTTTTTTGACACCCATTCGTAATTCTGGTATCCCACCTAGTTCTTTAATCGCATTGGTGACAGGGGTAAGTGCCATTGGGATCACTTCCACAGGTACAGCAAAACTAGAACCTAATTTTTCAACTAGTTTGCTACTATCAACTACAACAATAAATTGGGCTGCGAGATAATCTACCACTTTTTCGCGGGTATGTGCTGCACCACCGCCTTTAATCAAGTTTTTGTGGGGGTCAACTTCGTCAGCGCCATCTATGGCAATATCAATATGGTCGATAGCGTCTAAAGTGGTGAGAGGAACGCCGTACTGTTTGGCTAAAACTTCTGACTGAAATGATGTGGGGACACCGACAATATCTTTAAGTTCACCAGATTTGAGGCGATCGCCCAAATACTGAATAGTGTAAGCTGTAGTTGACCCCGTACCCAATCCAACGATAGAACCTGATTTTACCATTTCAGCGGCGGCTTTGCCAACTTCTTGCTTCATCAACTTGACGGGATCTGCTGCTACGGACATTCCTAAACTCCTGAAAATTGAACAAAATTGAATACTCTCTTACAGCCGAATATACTACAAAATTGGTAATAGATAATGGGTAATCGGTAATTGCTAGTTGATAATTGATAATTAAGCAGATATTAAATCTATAAAAGTAAGAATTCAGGAGTCAGGAGTCAGAATACTTATGAAATGAAGAATAGTCCAGAAGTGAGATTTGATCACAATCATCAGAGTTGAATAAAAACCCCTTTATTTTCCTGACTTGGAGTATTCTCTATCCTGAATACTTACCTAAGAAATTATCCATTATATATAATAATTATCTAATAATTCATGAATTAAAAAATCAGAAACTTTAATACTTAAACTAACGTCATCACCACCAATGCAGTGTGCAAATTTTCATAACCATGAAAAATAACTATTCAATAAAGAAAATCTCAAAAACTTCTCTCTGCCTTCTGGTACTGGGTACATGGACTTTATTAACCTGTGTGCAAACCAGCCCCTTAATTATCCAGGCACAAGCTACAGAACCACATTCTATTAGTAATTACGATTATATTCAAAAAGTTCTAGAAGCAAAATTGATGGATAACTTACCCGATGGTCAATTTTATCCAGAAAAATTAATTAGTCGGGCAGAATTAGCATCAATTTTAGTTAAAGCCTTTTATTTAGATAAACGAGAAATAGCCAAACAAAAAAAAGCCATAATTGTCCCAGATGTGCCTAAATATCATTGGGCATATCAAGATATTCAGACAGTGCTAAAAACCGATATTATGAAAGGCTATCGGGGGAATATGTTTTTCCCAAATCAAAAAGTAACTAGGGCTGAAGGGTTAGCAATTTTTGCCCAAGCTTACGGAGTATTTCAATTTCCTGATCAAACCATCAACGAAATTTTGAGACCCTACCCAGATGCAGCAATTATACCTAATTGGGCTAGAAAAGCGATCGCCACAGTCATCACAGAAGAATTCATTAATACCGATGCCCAAGGCAATATTCAGCCATTAAACCCCATGACCCGTGGTGATATGGCTTATCTATTAAGTAAATATTTGCAACGACAAAAACCACAAGCAGAAACACCAGTAGTTCCCACCAGCCTGCAATTTTGATGAATACAAGGATAAACATAGCTACTGACCACTAACCAAAGTTATACTGCTACAACAACATTAATGACAGTCAGATACTTGTAGCCACCTGAGCGTGTGAAAATTAAATAATGCCAAAAGTAGAGTTAGAGAGGAAAACCCTATAGTATGCATCTGAGTGAAATAACCCATCCTAACCAGTTACATGGTTTGTCTATTCGGCAATTGCAACAAATTGCCCGTCAAATCCGAGATAAGCACCTACAAACCGTAGCAGCAACTGGAGGGCATTTGGGGCCAGGTTTGGGAGTTGTAGAATTAACTCTAGGGCTTTACCAGACATTAGACTTAGATCGGGACAAAGTTATTTGGGATGTGGGACATCAAGCTTATCCCCACAAATTAATCACCGGACGTTACAGCAACTTCCACACTCTCAGACAAAAAGACGGAGTAGCCGGTTATCTCAAACGCTGCGAAAACAAATTTGACCACTTTGGTGCAGGACACGCTTCAACCAGTATCTCAGCCGCTTTAGGCATGGCTTTAGCCCGTGACTTAAAAGGGGAAAAATTTAAATCCGTCGCAGTCATTGGAGATGGCGCTTTAACTGGTGGTATGGCGCTAGAAGCTATCAACCATGCAGGACACTTACCCAAAACTAACCTGCTAGTGGTTCTCAATGACAACGAAATGTCAATTTCTCCCAACGTGGGAGCGATTCCTCGTTATCTTAATAAAATGCGTCTGAGTCCACCAGTGCAGTTTCTCTCAGATGGCATTGAAGAACAGCTAAAACATATTCCTTTCGTTGGTGAATCTATTTCCCCAGAACTGGAACGCATTAAAGAAGGAATGAAGCGGTTAGCAGTTCCCAAAGTCGGTGCAGTTTTTGAAGAACTGGGCTTTACCTACATGGGACCAGTAGATGGGCATAATTTAGAGGAGTTGATTGCTACATTCCAACAGGCACATAAAATTACTGGCCCTGTTTTAGTTCACGTAGTTACAACTAAAGGTAAAGGTTATGAACTAGCTGAAAAAGATCAAGTAGGCTACCATGCCCAAAACCCATTTAATTTAGCCACTGGTAAAGCTATACCTTCCAGCAAACCCAAACCACCTGCTTACGCAAAAGTCTTTTCTCACACCTTAGTCAAACTAGCCGAACAAAACCCCAAAATTGTCGGTATTACGGCAGCAATGGCCACAGGTACAGGTTTAGATAAACTACAAGCCAAACTTCCAAATCAATATATTGATGTGGGTATTGCAGAACAACACGCTGTTACTCTCGCTGCGGGACTAGCCGCTGAAGGTATGCGTCCCGTTGCTGCTATTTATTCCACCTTCTTACAACGTGCCTACGACCAAATCATTCATGATGTCTGCATCCAAAACCTGCCTGTGTTCTTCTGTTTAGACAGGGCTGGTATAGTAGGCGCTGATGGGCCAACTCACCAAGGTATGTATGACATTGCTTATATGCGATGTATTCCTAACATGGTAGTAATGGCTCCCAAGGATGAAGCCGAACTACAACGCATGGTAGTGACAGGTATTAACCATACCACTAGCCCAATTTCTATGCGCTTCCCCCGTGGTAATGGTCACGGTGTACCTTTGATGGAAGAAGGTTGGGAACCTTTGGAAATTGGTAAAGGAGAAATTCTCCGTCAAGGTGATGATGTGTTAATTCTCGGCTACGGCACAATGGTTTATCCAAGTATGCAAGCTGCGGAAATTCTCAGCGAACATGGCATTGAAGCAACAGTCATTAATGCCCGTTTCGTGAAGCCTTTAGACACAGAGTTGATCTTACCTTTGGCTAAACAAATCGGCCGGGTCGTTACTTTAGAAGAAGGCTGTTTAATGGGTGGCTTTGGTTCTGCGGTAGCTGAAGCTTTACTTGATGCTGATGTTTTAGTTCCAGTAAAGCGGATTGGTGTACCAGATATTTTGGTAGATCATGCTACTCCTGATGAATCTTTTGCCGCGTTAGGTTTGAGTAGTCGTCAAATAGCAGAAACTGTTTTGCAGGCTTTCTTCAAGAAAGAATTAGCTGTTGTGAAATAATTCTTATTTGTGGAGACGTTCTTTGGAATGTCTCTACAACCATCTACAGATCCTGGGCTTCTTCAAAAAATCGTAAATTTAGTTGATCAGCACAGACAAAACTGGCCATTTCAGTAAACCCAAATAAATATGAAAAATCACAAATATTTAACCGTTAAAACTTATGTGATTTCTTTGATAATAGCATTATGTTTTTCTGGAGAAAATACTGTAGCACAAATCTTAGTTAGTCCAAAAAACTTAATTGCTTTTGATTCACTAGAAGGTGAAAACTTATTATTTGAAAGTAAATATCGGTCTGACTTTTTCCCTTTAAGTATGCAATTTGTAACTCAAGATAATCTTGCTTATTGTGGTGTTGCAAGCATGGTCATGGTGCTAAATAGTTTAAAAATATCTGCTCCGGAAACACCAGAGTATAGAGAATTTAAAATATTTACCCAAAACAACTTTTTTAATAATCAAAAAACTCGACAAGTTATAACACAAGAAAAAGTTGCCCGTAGTGGAATGTCTTTACAACAATTAGGAGGATTATTAGCAAGTTATGATGGTGTAAAAGTAAAAATTTATTATGCAGGTGATAGCAATTTACAAAATTTTCGCAAATTAGCAGCAGAGAATTTAAAGCAACCAGGAAATTTTGTTTTAGTTAACTATTTACGCAAAGAAATAGGACAGGAAACAGGCGGTCATATTTCACCTTTGGCAGCATATAATGAAGTAGCAGATAGATTTTTGATTATGGATGTTTCTCGTTATAAATATCCACCAGTTTGGGTAAAAGCGGCTGATTTATATAAAGCAATGAATACAGTTGATTCAGCTTCTGGAAAGACACGGGGTTTTGTATTTGTGAGTAAGGAATAAAAAATTAATCATCACATCATATAAATATAGCGATCCTATTTGAGTTGAGAACTTATCGGTTAGGGAAGGGAAGGGAACAGGGAATAGGGAAGAGAAAGTAAAGTGTTCATGAATCATTTAGGATTGCTATATCAGTTAAAAAATAAATCAATAAATCTGTAAATTTATGATTGTTGTTTTTAGTGGTGCAGGGCTTTCCGCAGAAAGTGGAATTCCTACCTTCAGAGGTGCTGGGGGACTGTGGGAAGGATACAAAATAGAAGAAGTTGCAACACCATTGGGTTGGATGCAAAATCAAAAATTAGTCCTAGATTTTTATGCCCAAAGATTTGTACAAATGCAAGAATGTCAACCTAATGCAGCACATTTTGCTATTGCTGAATTAGCAAATCATTTTGATGTGGTTTGTATTACTCAAAATATTGATACTCTTTTAGAAAAAGCTGGAGTCAAAGATGTATGGCATATTCATGGACGCATTGATTATCAAAAATGTGAATGGCATTTTGGTATCCCCCCCATGTATGCAGAATGGCAATGTGATTATCAAGCCCAAATTAATAAACCTGTGCAATGGGGTGATTTGTGTCCAAAATGCGGTAAAAAATTACGTCCAGATGTGGTTTGGTTTGGGGAAGCAGTAGATATGCAAGTTGATAATTTATATAAAATTCAATCTCAGGTAAATATATTTATTGTTGTGGGTACTTCTGCACAAGTTTACCCGGCTGCTAATTTATTGAAGTTTTTTCAAGATGTACCAGAAAAATATTTTATAGATCCTCATCCTAATACTGAAGTACTAGCAGGTTTTACAGTGATGACAGGTACTGCTACAAAACATTTACCAGCTTTAGTAGAAGCTATCAAATTAAAGTTGATTTAATGCAATTTTTATCTAATTTAAAGATTTGACAATCCCCAGGCTAAAGCCGTTCGCGCAAGCGTCTCGCCAGAGATGGGGCAATGACTTGCCGTTAACTGAGGGCTAAAGCCCTTAATAGGCTTTCATTCCTGCTATCAAGAACGGTTAAGTTTTAGAGCTTGGTGTAAAAACTTTACCTCAAAAGTTTTCAGACTAACTCCTTATTACCATAAATCTTACACAACTTTTACACATTTTCTCTCTATATTTTTGAATATGCTACTCAACCAAGCAAGGGTAAACTGTGGCTATTTCAAAATTCCTCTCTGAAACTTCCCCTCCTAGATATTTTTAACCATTTAAGTAAGTAAATATAAGGAGGTGTATTCTTAGTCTATAAAACAGGAAATTTTTATAGGAGATATGTATTATGTATGACTTAAAAAATTTTACTTTGAAAGATATGTCAGAATGCGGTTTAGCTCTGCGTCATTTAGGCAAAGAAGCTAACAGTATGGAAGATGCCAGTAATTATATTATCCAATATCTTTATGATAATTTAATTGATAAGCAGTCTGGGGAAAGATCCTGTGCGCTTATCCGTTTTTTTAAAACTAATTCTTACGAAAAACTCACACCAGAACTACAAGCATATACAGATAGTTTATTAGGCCAATATGTACCAGAAAATAATCTCAAATGCTTAACATTATTGGCAACCATTGGGCAAGTTCCAGAATGGAACTCACGACATAAATCTGAAGGACACAAGGTAATTCCTCTCTTCAGCGAAGAGACACTTCATAGCACACCTATGATTTTCCAACTGATCCAACAACTAGGGCTAAATCTTGGCACTGTCATACGACCAGAGCCAGATTTATTAACGGATTTAGAACAGCGAATGTATAATGTCTTTTATATTCCTGATGCCTTGGATAGTCCTTATATTCCTGCACAAAGATCATTTGTAATTCCGTATAATATCAAGTCTGTAATTGGCTTTGGAGGATTATTACCTTCAGGTAACATATTTGTAATTCTCATGTTCTTGAAAGTGAAAATTCCTCAGATCAATGTCGATTTATTGCGTCCATTAGCGTTAAATGTCAAGATGGCAATACTACCGTTTGATAATGGCAGAGTTTTCAACAGTGATGAAAAATCTCTTGTCAATGATCAACTTGGAACAACAACACAAAATGAAACTGTTCAATATCTCAAATCACAAATAGCAACCTTAACTCAGTTATTAGATGTATCTGAGAGGTCTATGATCAGTCAATCCGCTCGTTTAGAAAAAACAAACGCCCACCTTGAAGAGACCTTAAAACAGCTTCAATCTACTCAAATACAAATAATCCATAACGAAAAAATGTCTAGTTTGGGTCAGCTTGTGGCAGGTATTGCGCATGAAATTAATAACCCTGTTAACTTTGTTAATGGTAATTTAAAATATGCTGTAGAATATACCAATTTAATATTACAACTAATCCAAAAATATCAAGAGCATTATCCAGATCCTCCCCAGGAAATTCAACAATTAAGTGAAGATATTGAATTAGAATTCCTAACTCAAGACTTAACTAGAATTTTAAGCTCCATGATGCTGGGAACTAAACGAATTACTGAAATTGTTAAATCGTTGCGAAACTTCTCTCGTTTGGATGAGGCAGAAATTAAGCAAGTTCATCTTCATGAAGGCATAGATAGCACTTTAATGCTTTTAGAACATCGCTTGCAAGCTAAAGATAAATATCCCAAAATTCAAGTTATTAAAGAATATCATCAATTACCTTTAATAGAATGTTATCCTGGTCAGATAAATCAAGTTTTTCTAAATATCCTTACTAATGCTATTGATGCCTTACAAGATGGTAATAAATCATGGTTTATAGGTAATAATCAATTAGAAAAACCCCATTACTTATTACCAACGATTCGCATTCGCACTGACTTAATTGATCAAGAATGGGCAGAAATAAGCATTGCTGATAATGGTTCTGGAATAGATGAAAAAGCACGTACAAAATTATTTGAGCCTTTTTTCACTACTAAACCAGTGGGTACAGGCACAGGTTTAGGTCTAGCGATCAGTTATCAGATTATAGTCGAAAAACATGGTGGACAAATTAGCTGTGTTTCTCTTCCTGGGAAGGGGTCAGAATTTGTGATTAAGATTCCTGTGAAGGCTCAATATCTGTAAATTCAGCATTCCAATTTTGATTTTAACAAACCAGAAAATCTGTGTTTTTTGTATGGAAATTAAGCATAGATATTCAATTTCAGATAAAATTATTGTATAATTATTCAGCTTTTTCAGGCTTATGCCAAAAATATTTATTTGATAATTAACCTATTTCTCAAATATTCTGATTCCTGTACGGGTGTATCCCTTACGGGAGATGGAAGTATCAGCTAGGGAATAACTCTTGTTTGATATTCAACCGGGCTAATTCTTCAGCAGATTCTAACATTAAAGGTGTAAAGTAGATACATTGACGCTGTAAAAATCGCTCTAATACTTGTCTCCTACCTGTAATATATTCAGCATCGGAAACCCAAGCATATTCTTGACGAATGGCTTTAGCATATTTTTGATACTCAACCGATTCAGCAGCTAAGATTGCTAAATCTGCATCAAGTAATACTTGACTATCTATATCCTGTGCTTGGTGATTTTTAGTAGCCATAATTAGATTTTTAACTTTAGTAGTAGTGCTGGTTGGAATTGCTAAAGTGTTCAGCATTTCAACAGCATAGTCAGCACTTCTCTCTTCGTTATCTTGAAGATGAGTATCATATATGACATCATGAAACCAGGCAGCCAGTTGTACAGAAGCTAAATCTTGGACATAGTTTTGCAATACATCTATTTTACTAAGGACATAGTGAATATGTTGTAGAGTATGATAATGGCGACTGGGGCTAGAATAAATTGCCACTAGTTGAGGAAATAATTGATTTGCTATTATTGGGTCAACACCAAAGGGTTGCAATGTGTGTTGCCAGTGAGCTAATAATATAGCTGTCAGATTAATCAATAGTTATCACCTTGGATATATTTAATACTATCTCTGATTACCATTGTTTACTTGTTGCATTTGTCCAGGATAAGATAAATTAGGCTGCTGTATAGTATTATTGCTATAATTTCCAGATCCTATGGGAGTTGTTGAGTTAACAACACCTGAATTTGGAGGTTGAAGAAGATAAGGATTATTCGGTACAGGATTGATTACATTTGTGGTTATATCTTTATTTGGTGTTGCTTGAAGGTTATTAAAATTAGTGTAAGAGTTTTGTGGCTGATTTGTGACAGTGGGTTGAATGTAACCCATATTATAACTAGCTGGTAAAGCCTGATTAGGTAAGCTGTTATTAGGTGAAATTTGCCTTATTCCTATATTGATATCCAGAGGATTAGTTTGATTGGTATTAAGTGATTGTTGAATGGTTGTTCCCAAAGTATTACCCACAACATTATGCTGATTATTTTTATTAATTAGATCAATCGCTAAATTATCAGCAGTTGTTGGGGATGTTTTACTTGGTAATGTAGTTATATTATTAATACCTAAAAACTCATTCTCTACATAATTTCTATCAAATTTTAATAAATGTTGTGTTTGTACCACGAAAGGATTTTTTGCGCTTGGTGAAGAAACATTGCTAACGGTTATTAATCTAGAGTTAGATTTGACTTCATTTGCAGCAACATTTTGTTGATTAATTTCATCTTCCACAAATATGGGACTGTTATTTTTCTCAGTCTTCTTTTCAACATTGATCGTGGTTGTAGATAAAGTTGCTTGGGCGAAATCACTGAACAATGTAGGCATATTATCAATATCTGCTGCGATCGCTTTATCTTCCTCAGAAATATCAGTAGCCTCTTTCTTAACAGTTTCTTTATTGGGTTCTTGATTTGGCTGTACAGTAAAAATGCCTGGATTCGACCAATATGCCCTCACCACCAGTGCTACGGCTACTAAAAAAAATCCAGTCCCCCAAAAACTAGGTCGCAGGAAATTGGATAATCTAGCTTTAAGGTAGCGGAAGTAAGCAGGGGGATAATTGCGTTCTGGCATAATTTTGTCCAATTGAATGGGTGATAAATTGGCAAAACCTAATGGCAGGAGATAGGAGGGGAAAAGGCAATCTGTTACATCAGTTTTTAAACTGTTTTTACTGGATAAGTATTTTCACCGTGTTGTACTAGTGCTAGCCTGACTGTACCTTTATCCATACCATAAGTATACTAATATAATTTTAGCCTCTAAACAATCATTATTCATTAAACATACGGTTAAATTAGTCAAAAATTTATGTTTATACAGGTTTTATGAGGCTGAAGTAATCCAGAAGCTGAAATATCAAGTATTCTTACTGAGAAATGTAAAGTAAGGATGAAATTTTGGTGTTTTTAACAAAAGTTTTCACAATTTTTCGACAATTTATGGTTTGGGTTTAACTATTGGTCACTTTGGATATCATCTGGAGTTGAAAGCTGGATTAATTTTATTGGTATAGCTGGAGAATAGTTCAACTTTTTGCTCTTTAGTTACTACTAAACTCTGCACCACCGTACCATTTAGGAGAAGTAATGATGAAAGCCGAAGATATCATGACTAAGGACGTAGTTACTATTCGTGGTTCGGCAACTGTAGCAGAAGCAGTCAGACTAATGAAAGAAAAAGGATTGCGTGCGCTGGTTGTGAATCGTCGTTATGACAATGATGCCTATGGCATTGTCACAGAGACAGATATTGTTTATAAGGTAGCAGCTTACGGCAAAGACCCCAAACAATTACGGGTTTATGAAATTATGAGTAAGCCTTGTATTATTGTTGATCCTGATTTAAGCGTGGAATATGTAGCGCGATTATTTGCTAATGCTGGTATCCGCAGAGCGCCTGTGATTCAAGGTAAACTGTTGGGAATCATCTCCATTACTGATATTCTCACTAAGAGTGATTTTGTGGAAGCACCAAAAACGCTGGTGTTAGAAGAGAGAATTGAAAAAGCAATTGCAGAAGCTCGTGCTATTTGTACTGAGCAAGGTGCTTATTCTAAAGCCTGTGCTTCCGCTTGGGATGAAGTGGAAGAGCTGCAAGCAGAAGCTGCTCATCAAAAATCAGAAACTATGGTATCAGCTAAAATTTCTTTTGAAGAATATTGTCGAGAAAATCCAGCTGCACCAGAATGTAGAAATCCTCAATAAAGAATAATAAAGCAGGAGTCAGTAGTCAGAAGAAAAAATTTCCCTCTGCATTCTTTCACCTGTCACCTTTGTGCAACTCGCATTAAGAGAAATAGACCTGTTACTAAACCGAATAAATTAGGCAACCAAGCACCTATTAAGGGAGAGAGAATATCAGCCTGTGCCAAAGCTCCAGAAACTGATAATAATAAGTAGTAACTAAAAATAACTATGACACTAATTCCAAAACTAGTTCCTCTGCCAGTACGTTGAGGTATTGTCCCCATTGCCGAACCAACTAATCCAAAAATGATACAAACAAAGGGAAAGGCGATTTTTTGTTGAATTCGCACTTCTAATTTTCTAATTTTTTGGGGATTTCCAGCTAGACGTTCTACTTCTAGTTGTTGCAAGGCTTGAGAGATATTCATTTCCCCATAATCTCGGCTATTTTCTGCTAAATTTAAAGGTGTGCGTGGTAGTTGCAATTGTTGATGTTCAAACCGTAAAATGTTACGATATGAACGGTCAGGAGCGACTAAATAAATTGTACCGTTGTAAAAGTCCCAAACTTTTTGGGAAGCATTCCACTGGGCAGATTCTGAAACTAAAATCTGATTTAGTCCTTCTCTAGAACGATCAATGATTGTTAAACCTTGCATTTGCTTACCATCAAATTGGTCGGCATAAAATAAGCGTGAAAGTATTTTTGTTGTGCTACCATCTTTTTCTTTAATTTCTCGATATTCAGGATAATAAATATTTTGTTGTTTAAATGATGGTTTGTCTGATTTAAGTGCCTGTTCTAGAGTCCGAGTTGCTTCATAATTGGCTGCTGGGGCAATTTGTTCATTAAATATATAAGTCATGCCTGTGACTAAACTACTTAATAAGACAGCAGTTAGTACCATGCGATAAACACTTACTCCACATCCCCGTAAAGCAATTAGTTCACTTTCACTAGACAACTTGCTGTAAGTCATCAAAGTAGCTAGTAAGGTGGACATAGGGAAGGAATAAACCATTACATAGGGTAATTTTAAGACAAAAACTTTTAATGCAATATTTATTGGTAGTCCAGATTCTACTACTTTTCGTAATAATTCAAATAAGCTATCAATGGCTAATACTACAGAAGTAAATGCCCCAACTCCGAATAAGAAAAGTGGGAGTAACTGCATAGCCAAATAACGATCCATGATGGAAAAAGGCAGCAGTGAACCGAGTGTGTAGAAGGATTTAATCTGCTTATATGTCATAATAAAAATTCAAAATGCCAAATTCAAAATACGCCTAATTTTTCTGTCAGGGATACACATTTAAAAATATGCGGATTAAAACTGGGTGTCCAGGTTTCAATCTATCGCATTTTTTTAAAACTGGTATTACTTTAAAAGTAAGATATGGTGGTTCTGCCGTATTTGTTATGCTAAATCACCAGTTTATTAAGAGGGAATAGGGAACAGGGAACTTTTAACAGGGGAAGGAGGCAATATTGAACAATAATGTTCAAAATTATGCATCATTTCTTATACATAGTCGGCTTTATGAGATTTTTTCGCCTAGATTTTGCATATTAGGTACTGAAGAACCGATATCGTCAACTTTGATGCAATGGATGTTGATAAATGTATTTATGATTTATGATCCTAACTGAAGTTGCTAATGACGAAAATTTAAACATATTTATATTTATTGATACTTGAAAAAGAAATAAGCAATTAAAGAAGATGTTATTAACAATGCTAATAATATAGCAGTGTTAAATGATTTGTAAAAAATTTTCTGTGGCTTTTTTCTTATTCTCTGAGTTGATTTAAGCGTTAAAGTTATCGCCTAAATAATATTGTCGCACAAGGGGGTTATTATAAAGTTCTTCAGCAATGCCAAAAGCGAGTATTTGCCCTTCGCGCATGATGTAGGCACGATCTGTAATGGCTAGGGTTTCGCGGACATTATGATCTGTGATTAAAATGCCCATACCGCGATCGCTCAATTTTCCCACAATATCTTGAATTTCCGCAACTGCTATGGGATCAACTCCCGCAAATGGTTCATCCAAAAATAGAAATTTTGGCCCTTCTCTTCCTGCTGCTAATGCCCTGGCTAATTCTGTCCGTCGTCTTTCACCTCCAGAAAGTTGAATACCTTTGCTATTGGCAACTTTTTCTAAGCGAAACTCTTTTATTAAATCATGTAACCGTCTCGACCACTCTCTGCGTGGCACATTAGTTTGTTCCAGTACCAAGAGAATATTATCTATAACTGAGAGTTGACGAAAAACACTTGCTTCCTGTGCTAGATAGCCAATACCCAGTCTAGCTCTTCTGTGCATTGGCATTCCTGTAATTTCTAAATTATCCAACCACACCCTACCCTGATTGGGTTTTTCTAAGCCTGTGGCAATATAAAATGTGGTGGTTTTACCAGCCCCATTAGGACCGAGTAATCCGACAATCTCACCTTGAGCTACAGAAAGGTTAACGCGATTGACTATTACTCGCTTACCATAAGATTTGTGAATATTTTCTAAAACAATTTTCACTATTCGCGTTTTTGTGGTATGGAATGCTAATTTTATCGCTTAAGGGCTGGTGTTTTGGGGGCAGGTTTAGCCGTTTGTCCATTGACATTGGAGTCATCCACCATATAGACAGATTCTACCTGACGATTGGACTGGGGTAAGGCTATAAATCGACCTTCATCAATCAAATAAGTGACTTTTTCTGCCCTAATACTATTATTACCTTGTTGCAAAATATAAACGTTGCCACTGAAATCAATCCGTCTTTCTTTGCTAAAGTATTGTGCTTGGGCTGCGGTTGCTTGTAATTGACGAGCAGGATACAACATCTGCACGTTACCGCGAGCGGTGATTACTTGAGTTTTAGCATCATATTCTTGCACATCAGAGCGAATAGTTAGCGGGCGATTTCCCCCGGCTGATTGGGCTGTGGCAGTGGGTTCTTGGCTGGGAAGGGAAACCACACCCAGGAGTGCTACAGGCAGCATTAACGCTAATCCTAGACGGTGCATTTGTAATTTTGGCAAATGATAAAAAGGTATCATAGAATTTTGGTGATAGAAGATTTCAGGTTATATAGCAGGAGGCAGAAGGCAGAAGGCAGGAGGCAGAAGGCAGGAGGCAGGAGGCAGAAGGCAGGAGGCAGGAGGCAGAAGGCAGGAGGCAGGAGGCAGAAGGCAGGAGGCAGGAGTCAGGAGTAAAACACTTTTGTAGTCTGAGTTTCACCTTTGATTGATGTCCTAATCAATCTGTTTAGTGTTATGTCAGGTGACGGAGTTAAAAGCCTGTTTGTGTCTAAGTTTGATCATTTGTATAGTGTCTTAACCACCTTGGCAGTTGCTTTGGATTCTGATTGGGAGGCTTGACGGTTTCTTGCACCTGAAGGTTTCGTGATATCAAGTCCGGTGGAACAATGATCATATATGTTTGGGTTGTTGATTGTTAATTGACCTCCCATACCCAATGCCCTATCCCTACACATAATGACAATCATTAACCGGACGTAATCTTACTTCGATTCTTGAATAATGGAAATTCTGGGTAAAGGCAAAGCTGCGGTTTGATGCCAATCACCACTGACAATTTTTTCTGGGTCTGTTTGTTGGAGTGCTTTTAAAAATTTCACACTCTCCAGTAGTAATTCTTCTACGTTGATGCCGCAATCATTGTCTGGGTAACGACGCAGACGATTACTACCTTCTCCCAATAAAATCATTGCTCCTCGTAGGTTGCGATTACTCAGATGATATAAGGCCACAGCAATTTGCAGAATGCCTTGATACAAACTTTTTTCTGGTTCAGTTGCTTCAATCCACAGAGCTTCTAGGGTGTCATGACAAGCATAGAACTGTCCAGTGTTGAACTGTTCTACTCCTTGCCAAAACTCTTGGGGTAGGTTTTCACTCATCCCATGCTGTCCCGCACTTCTTTGATGGTTTCAAGAGAAATATCTTGTTTTTCGCCAGCAAATTCGTTGTCACTGGTGAGAAATAGCATACAGTGACATTCTTTGCGTTCTCGCATGGGTACGCAAGGACAGTTCCAATAGGCTGCGCTGACTTCTGCTTCTTTATCTTCATAGTGACGGCAGGGACATAAGGGCGCACCAAGGTCATCTTTATGTTTGGCTAAACCTTCAATTACAACTGCTGTGACGGAAGGTTCAGAACAGAAGTATGTTCCAGTCCGTTTGGCGTATTGTTCGGAAAAATGCCGCATTGCCTCTAGGCTTTTATCACTGGATTTTGTGTTAACTTCTGAATTGATCATGGGATCGGTGTTGATAATTTAAATATTTCTTTGCATTGTACAACAGGCGGGAGGCAGGGGAGCAGGGGAGCAGGGGAGCAGGGGAGCAGGGGAGAAATATTATCTTTCTTTTGTATGCTGACTCCTCAATGTTCTTTTAGACTGAAGTTAATGGTTTTTGTAGTTGGAGTTGTAATTCTTGTTCACTTTGCAGAATGATACCGGGGTAATCTCGGTTGATTATGACTTGTTCTGAGGATAGATTTGTATTCTCCCATAAAACCCAACGACTTCCCAGTGGTAAGCCAGATAAGGTGATGGGGTTTTGGGTGAGCCAAATTAAAGGATAGTTTTCTGCTGGTGTATTGGCTTCTTCCAGGGGATTTGTTGCTGCTAATGTTTCGAGAATGGTAATGTCACCTTTGACTAAACCTGTGGCTGCTGTCCAGAGTTGAACTTGTAGTTGTTGTTTTTGTGCGTAAAAATACAATGATGCTGCTGCGGTGACGGCTTGTTCAAATTGTTCTTCTTCCCATTTGGCAGCACTATCAAGGGCAATGATTACTTCTTGTCCTCCTGTAATAATTTCTAATTCGCGGACTCGTAATTCTCCGTATCTGGCGCTTGTACGCCAATGAATGAGACGGGTGGGATCACCGATGCGATAGGGACGAAGCGATCGCACTAATCCTGATGTTGCTAATTGTAAGGGTTTTCCTCGCGGATCGTTTCTTTGACTGTCGTCTTGGCCGATTTCATCTACTAATGGGCAGTTGGTGAGGGGTAAGACTGTGGGATAGACTATGGCGATCGCTTTACATTCTCGTTGACGACGACACCAAAATAATCCCCAAGGCGCACCTGTAGCTAATTCTACCGTTTGCCATCTGTATACTCCCCGACGTTGGGTATGGTGGTAGTATTGCCAGCGGTAACTATTTTTTGCTTCGATGGTATCAATAGGATTTTGAATTGGTTTGCCTAAAATAAAAGGCAAGATATCGGCAACTTGCAATAAATTTACAGGTTTTGGGGTGGGATTAGAGATTTCTATTTCAATGCTGAGTTCGTCTCCAACGGTAACTGGTGGGATGGGAGAACGTTTGACGACTAGATTTTTGAGCGATCGCGGTGCTAAAAAAACCGATACACCCAAAAGAGCAAGACAAACCCCACTAATTACATATAACCAGCCCGCCATCGTATTGATAGCAGCACCTAAATAACAAAGAGCCACACCAGTTAATACCCAACCGCCATAGGTAGGAGATGAAATGTGAGTTTCTAGCCAATTAGTAATGTTTTTGGTGATTTTCATAAATTTCAGGAGACAGAAGGCAGAAGGGAAGAAAGCCAGTTTTATTAGTTTCTTCAGCTTTTTTCACTGGATAGCTATTTTCGTCTTGCGGACATAGTTTCTTTTTTAACCTACAAATAGTTAAAATGTACAGGTATTGGGAGGTTAGCATTGAGAATTTTATAATTCTGGATGATTAAATTAAGGAATATAAGTAGAAGATAAAAATATGACAGTTATTTATATTACTATTTATATTACAAACATCAAAAATCAACCGAATTCAGATAGTAGAAAATTAAGGGTGAGTTACTCATTACCCACCCTAAAAAATAGGAATTAGGATGAACTTAGATCATCCAACAATCCCAACCTAGTTAATTTTTTATGGTTTTCCTCAGAGATAACCAAAACAGGTAATGTTGCTTTACTGATATCAACTACTGTATTCGCTTTGGAATTTTTGGATTTTTGTTGACTGAGAACTATTGCAGATAATACAAAAGCTGCGCCAATAAACCCATTTAGCCCCAACTGTTCACCAAGTAACCAATATGAAAATATGGCTGTAAATATTGGTTCTAGTGTGTAAAGTAAAGCTGCTTCTTCAGATCCTATCCAGCATTGAGCTATTGTTTGCAGCCAGATCACAAGAGCAGTTGCAACTAGCCCTAAATAAAGAATCACGCCCCAATTTTCATTAATGATCTTCCATTCTTCAACTAATTGCGTATTACTCCAGATTAATCCCATCACCGCAATTACAAATAATTGAACACTGGTGAGAGCTAACGATGGGTGGCGGGATGCTACTTTTTCTAGAATCAGAGTATAAACTGCATAAAGAAAGGCATCACCTAGCATTAACAAATGGCCAATTGTTAATATTCCCTCTCCCCAAAACATCACACCAATACCAACAACAGCTAGTCCAGCCGCAATGAAAGTTTTCAACGGTAAGTAACGACCCAAAAGCCAACCTATTAGAGGTACTATAATTGCACTCAGACTAATAATAAATGATGCTTGGTTAGCATGGATACTTTCAAGAGCAATTGTTTCAGTGGCTAAATAGGCGAAAAATAAGATTCCTAAGATGATACCATCGCGTAATAAAAGGGCATTTAGCCGCCGCAAGTTGAAACTAAAAAATAATGCTGCTACTACAAATCTAGTGGCAATTAAAACACTAGGTGAAAGACTAATTACTGTTTTTTCAATCAGTGGAAAAGTTGTACCCCAAATGATGTTAATAATAACGAACAGAATAATTCCCAGAAGGTGCAAATTATTTTGTGTAAGTTGACGGGTGGAAGTACGAAGTCTGATACTAGCCACCACCCAGCATCTGAACATATTACTCAAAAACAATATCATACGGATTTTCCAGCTATCCCTTCCATAATTAGGAACAGAGTGGCTAATATTGTTATCACCATTCTTTTTTTAAACCAAGATAATTTTTCTGCGCTTCATAAATACTATCTTATATGATTAAAATATGGAACGAAAATTCAAGATTCCTCTCATTAGTATATATTTTATCCAGACATGGCTGATTATTTTTATGAGCAAGACGAGATTAAGGAACTAATAGCAGAATCAGGATAAGTCTTTTGAAGGAGGAAGTTGAGAGAGTTACCAATTAATGGTAGATTGTCATAGTAGTTTAACTTAATTGTTCGCATAAATAACAAACAACGCTTTTGTAAATAAACTCATGAAAATCATCACAATCAATATTCTCTTTAAACTGGATTATTGGTCACAACGCCGAGAATTATTAATAGCCGGAATCAAAGCCGAAAATCCTGATATTGTTGCTTTACAAGAAGTCAGTTTATCAGAAGATACAGCCGCTTGGATTGCAGAACAATTAAATATTCCTCATATTTATAAAGCTGTACCTAAAGAAGTATGTAATAGCGATTTACCATTTGGTTTAGCTATTCTTAGTCGTTATCCTATCGAAAAAACAGCCGCACTCAATTTAGAACATCAGGGAAGAATTGCTCAATATGTACAAGTTAAGTTAGATGATAATAAATCAATAGTTATTTGCAACGGTCATTATTATTGGTATCCCGGTTCTCACAAAAAACGCAATAAACAAATACAAATGATGTTAAATTGGTTATCAGAATTTTCTGATACAATGCCGATTATATCAGTGGGAGATTTTAATGGTACTCCTGAAACATCAGGAATTAAATTAATGAAGGAGAAATATCAATCAGCATATCAAGTATTTCATGGAACTGAACCAGAATATACTTGTCCGACAATGTTAGATCAAATTAGTTGGAAAAAACGATTTAGACAATTTTGGAGAACTTTAATTTTTAATAAGACTTGGAAGCGGTGGAAGGGAACTTTAGATTATATTTTTATTAATCAACATTTACAGGTCAAAAACTGTCGAGTAATTTTTAATCAACCAGCAGAGAATAACCGTTATCTTTATCCTTCAGATCATTTTGGGATTGTGGCTGATTTGGAGATTGTTGATAATTAGATAAAGTGTCAACTTAATTGAAATGAAAAGGTAGAAATATGACAATTACTACAAACTTAAAGCAACTCTATGAGAGTGATGAAAATTTATGGTTAGAAGAAACTATAGAATTGTTAAAACACAAACAGTTCAACCAACTAGATATAGAAAATTTAATAGAGGAATTAATTAGTTTGGGAAAAAGAGATTTAGCGAAAGTTAAAAGTCTGTTGAGACAAATCATCATTCATTTGTTATTACTGCAATTTTGGCAGGTAGAATATGAAATAAACCATCGTCATTGGATAGGGGAGATTAAGACTTTTCGGTATGATGTAAATAATCATCTGACTACGAATTTAAGGAATAAGTTAGAGGATGATTTAGAGAATATCTATCAAAGTGCGGTTGATTTTGTGGAGAATAAAACCAGCCTAACTATTTTACCGGAAAAATGCCCTTATAGTTTGGGACAGTTGTTAGATGATGATTATTTACCTCAAGTTTATTCATAAGGTAAAGTTTCAATTTCTTTCTTTGCGCGAAATTAAATACAGAATGAACCGCAAAGGACACGAAAGTAAGGAGAGTTTTAGAGAAATTTTTCGTAAGTGTTGGAAATATTAAAGTTAGGTTTTTTGTTGGTTTTTTGAACAAACCTATGCAGATGCAGCAATACTTGTTTTATATTCTTTTTAACCATTTTTCTAAAGCTAAATTAACTAATTGTTCTAAGGATTCATAGTTTCCAAAGTTATATACACGAAGTTTGCTACCACCAACCATAATAATAAACTTATTTGCATCAATTTCTAGCAACTTTGTTTCTTCATAAGTTAAAGGTTCAGAATTATCGAATTTCCTACTTATTCTGTTTCTATCTTTACAAAATTGACTTGTATGTTTATGAAAGTTGCTGTAATTTAGGCTTTTATCTCTATCTGACAATTTATTCATAATTTCTACTCTTCTACCCATAGTCTTTTTATATAAAGTTAATTTAGAACCTATTCCACTATTTACATAACCCTCTAATAAAGCCTTTTCATACCAATCTGTCCAAATTCTTGCTCTCCCAATTCGTTCACTAGTATTATTTTTTAATCCCAGCCATAAGAATAAAAAAGGAATCCCTTTACTATCAAAATAAATTTCAGCACAAAATTTACTATTTTTGCTATTACCGTTTCCATATTTGACACCAACAGTAGAAGATATTTCTTGCATCCGCTTATCAAAACTGAGAATCTTTTTGCGAATACTCAATATACCTGCTTTTTGTTCAGAAGAACAGTTTTCTAGTCTATTAATTAATGCTCTTGGTGGTTGGGGTACATTTTCATTACTATTTTGCTGCTGATAGGGAATCTTAATTTTAAAAAACTGGTGATTATCTAAATCTTTCAAATCTAAAAAATAGCTAATACCATCGGCTAAAACAGAAAATTCAAAAAATCTAATAGCGAGATGATTATAAATTCTATCTGTAAAATTATCCCGATTAAAATTAGGTGTAATTGCTATCAATTCGATTGGTTTTTGATAGTCAACCTCATCTGCAAAAGGTTTTTCTTCCTGTAGCGCGTGATAGTATCGAGTTAGCTGTTGAACAATATATCTATCTTCCACATTTTTCAATTCTAGCACTACTAACTGCTGATTTTCCCGCAATGCTAAAATATCACAATATTGCCCATTAACAAAATACTGGCGTTTGAGGGGGGTTAGTCCTAAAAGTTGCTTTAAATTAGCCCAAACAAAATCTTCTAAATCAGCTTCAGTTACAAATTCCCAACCTGTACCTGTTTGTTTTAAATTCACCAAATCCATTTTTTAAATCTGACTTTACTAACTGCATAATTTCAGTATTCCCAAAGTCAGATGCTTATTTATCATCCTAGTATATTTTTGTCTAAAAATTTCTCTTTCTTCTCTTTGCGCCTCTGCGTCTTTGCGTGAGAAAATTATTCTGAAATTATAACTGTTCTCTTACCCAATTTCTAAAACTCTTAATAGTTGCATTTCTCCCAGCAGTTCTACTCCTTTCCAAAAATTGAAGAATCACATCAATTAAAGGTAAACTGGGAAAATTCAAACTTGACTGAGACACCACATAATTACCATCTACTAAAACATTAATTTGCAACTTTCCATTTTCAAACCTCCACAACTCAGGAACTTGCAAAGCTTGATAAATATTTGGATGAGTGCGGGAAGTAATATCAATTTCTAAAGCTAAATCTGGAGGAGGATCAATAGTTAAATCTAACTGTTTCTTACCACGAATAACAGCCTCATTTTGAATATAAAAACATTGATCAGGTTCTATCCCTTTTTCCATGAATTGATTTTTAAATGTCGTAGAACCAAGACATATAAACTCAATATCCAATTCTTCTAATAATGCCTTTACTAAATCGCTAATAATTTCCTTATCGTCTTCATGTTCTGATAAAGGAGACATAATTTCTAAAATTCCCCGATCATAAGCAATTCGTGCTGCACGATGTTCTCCCAATTCTTCAAGAATTGCTTCTAATTCTGTCCAGGTGACATTTTCCAATAAAACCTTTTGTCCTGGTGGTACATGAATGCGCTTTAATTCCAACAACATCATTTCCACTCCTTACAGTTTCAATGTCAATTTATTCTAACTCATAAATCATATCTTTCTTTGCGCCTTTGCATTAAATCAATATGAATCTTTCCTTTGCAATAAGCAAAAACTTCCTCAACAGTGATAGTAAAATTAAAATTTTTCAACACAGGTAAAACATCTTTTACTGTTAATAAATTTGGTAAAAAATTAGGCTGACAAATTAAAATATCTCGCTGGTTAGGAACATGAATTGTTTCTCCATGAATATGTTCCTAAGAAGGTGATTCTTCAATATAAGGAAATCTGAAAAACTGCTCTAATGTGATACTTGCTCAAGCAGTAGTTTTGCTCTCTGTTAACCCAATATTTTTGATCATCAGGTTTTTCTTTTAGGTATGTTTTGTAAATGTTAAATTTTTCTTACTTTGCATCTCTGCATGAAAGAAGACATAAAAACTATATATCAATCCCTTGGGATTTTAATCAAAAATACCAAAAAGTCAGAACAATGTCAATATCAATGGCTGAAAAAGCCAAACTTCGTTAAATAATTGAGAATAGTGTCAATAATATTGAGAATAGAGGCTACTTATTGCAAAACTTGCCAAGTCCAGAAATTTTCTAAAAATCGAGATAAGCAAAATTGATTAACCACAGGTAGAACCCAATTTCTTACTTCGTAGGATGTTCATTATTAAAAATTGAGTATTGTATTGTATTTATTAAAGTTTTAGTAAAGTTGCGTGGTGATTGAAGACAATTTTAAAATAACCAGTAATAGTTAAATATAATACCATTTTTGAATTGAACTCTCTACCGTAAAAAAAGATGAATCTCAGGTGTAAAGTAAATAAATTAGCTTACATAGCTGGAATAGCAGCTTCAGTATCTCTGACTTCTGGGATTATATCCCCTACCAAAGCCCAAGCATTAACTCCCCTATTTAGTACCAATGACTCGTTTAGTAATGCAATAACCGAGCTTGATGGCTCTCCGCTATTAACGCTCAGTAGATATAACCCGCAAACAGGAGAAACAGTCACTGAGGTGCGTGTTACTCTCAATGCCAGCCTCGCGAGTTCAGGGACTGTCACCAATATTGCCGCCCAAGCTCAAACTTTTACAGTAAGAACCATAGTAGATCTATATGATATGGAGGTTGCGAGTGGTCCGGCTGCTTTAGGTACTACAATATCTGCTATTGATTCAAATACAATCATCGGCTCTCAGCGTTACACAGCAGCAGCACCCAATAACCCACTCAACTTTGGACCTTTTAGTATCTCCAATAGCACAGCATTCACGTTTACTAATTCTACAGATATCCAAGGATTTTTAGGGACAGGTACTTTCAGCCTTTCACCTTACACCTCCATTATTACCTTGATTGCTGGTGGGGGTGGTAATGTGAGAACCAATATTTCTACACTTGCGAGTGCAGATATTACAGTAGAGTATTTTGGTGAAGCAACTGCTGTTCCCTTTGACTTTTCCTCTAATTTAGGTATCGCTGTTTTTGCTGGAACTTTCTTGGGTTTTTCTTGGTGGAAACGCAACCGTCATTTAAATATTTCAAAAGTTTAATTAAACGGAAATGTAGAGACTCTGCCAGGAGAGCCTCTACAGATTATAATTCATCCCTACCCAATACATTGAGGTGGGGAATTTGGCGTATGGTTAACGTTTCGCTAATTTCTTCGCCATTTTGCGGAGACGAATTGATTGTGGTGTAACTTCCACTAATTCATCTTGAGCGATGTACTCTAATGCACGTTCCAAACTCATATCTATTGGTGTTTGTAACTGTACAAGTTCATCACCACCAGCCGCACGGTGATTGGTTAGCTGTTTGGTTTTACAAACGTTCAGTTCCAAATCTTGGGGACGATTATGTTCACCAATAATCATGCCTCTGTAAACTTTGGTTCCTGGGCTGATAAAGAATGCACCTCTATCTTCTGCGTTTTTCATGGCGTAGAAAGTAGAAACACCTTCTTCAAAGGAGATTAAAACGCCTTTGTTACGGGCTTCAATATCACCAGAAAGCTGACGATAGTCGAGGAAACTGTGGTTCATGATGCCTTCACCACGGGTCATCCGCATGAATTCACCTCGGAACCCGATTAAACCACGAGCAGGAACGATAAACTCTAGTTGAGTGCGATCGCCACCACCAGGCTGCATATCTTGCATTTCCGCTTTCCGTTGTCCCAACCGTTCAATACAACTACCAACTGCATCACCGGGAACGTCTAATGCTAGAAGTTCATAAGGTTCGCATGGTTGACCATTAACTGTGCGGTAAATTACTTGAGGTTGGGAAACTTGGAACTCGAAACCTTCACGACGCATGGTTTCAATTAAGATACCCAGGTGTAATTCACCCCGACCGGAAACCAGGAATTTATCAGGAGAATCGGTTTCTTCAACGCGCAAAGCTACGTTGGTTTCTAATTCACGGAACAAGCGATCGCGAATTTGTCGTGATGTTACCAATTTACCTTCTTGACCAGCAAAAGGTGAATCATTCACCCAGAAGGTCATTTGTAAAGTTGGTTCATCTACCTTAATTAAAGGTAAAGCTAGTGGTTCATTAGGATCTGTAATGGTTTCTCCAATATAAGCATCAGCAAAACCAGCTACAGCCACAATATAACCTGCGGTAGCTTCTTCCATGTCTACCCGCTTCAAGCCTTCAAATCCCATCAGCTTGGTAATTTTACCCTTAACAATGCTGCCATCTTCTACTACCAAAGCAGCTTGTTGTCCGGTACGGATAGTTCCATTGTGGATTTTACCAATGATAATCCGTCCTAAATATTCAGAATAATCTAGGGTGGTTACTTGCAATTGCAGAGGTTTGTTAGGATCTCCTACTGGTGCAGGGACATGGCGGAGAATGGCATCAAACAGGGGCTGCATATCTACCCCTTCTTCTTCCAAAGTTTCTTTAGCGAAACCAGCCATACCGGAAGCAAACAGATATTTAAAGTCGCACTGGTCTTCATCTGCTCCTAATTCCAAGAACAGATCCAAGACCTTATCAACAGCAACGTGGGGGTCAGCTTGGCCGCGATCGATTTTGTTAATAACTACAATAGGACGCAGACCTTTTTCCAAAGCTTTTTTGAGTACAAAGCGGGTTTGAGGCATCGGTCCTTCATTGGCATCAACAATCAGCAGACAACCGTCCACCATGCCGAGTACCCGTTCTACTTCTCCACCAAAGTCAGCGTGTCCAGGTGTATCAACAATATTAATCAGGGTTTCTTTGTAGCGAACCGCTGTATTTTTAGAAAGAATAGTAATTCCTCGTTCCCTCTCCAAAGCGTTGGAGTCCATGACACAATCCGGAACGTCTTCGCCTTCGCGGAAAATGCCGGACTGTTTGAGAAGAGCATCAACCAAGGTGGTTTTGCCGTGGTCAACGTGAGCGATAATGGCGACGTTACGAATTGGGAGCGTCATAGAGAGTTTAGGTGAACTTTAGTGTTTTTAGATTAAGAAGCTAAATGTTTGGCTGTTGTAACAGATTTGGGGATGTTTTGCCAATTCTGTAACGAACCTTTAATAATTCTAGCGCAATTGTCACAAATATTGTTGTTTTGACAAGAACTAGCAAGAGTGAAAAATTCCTGACTGATTTTAAATGGCAGAGGAGCATGGGAGCATGGGAGCAGGGGAGCAGGGGAGCAGGGGAGTAGGGGAGTAGGGGAGTAGGGGAGCAGAGGAGCAGGGGGATTGAATCTATTTAATTACTTACTTTAATTACTTACTAAATAACCATCTTCCATTTTTACAATTCGATCTGCAATATCTAAAATCCGATGATCATGAGTAACCAACAAAATAGTACAACCTTGTTCCTTTGCTAATTGCTGCATTAAATTCACCACATCTCTACCAGACTTACTATCTAAAGCTGCTGTTGGTTCATCTGCTAAAACTAACTTAGGATGATGTACTAAAGCACGTGCGATCGCAACTCGTTGTTTTTGTCCCCCAGAAAGTCCATCGGGATAATAATTCAACCTTTCCCCTAAGCCTACAGTTGTTAACATTGCTGCGGCTTTTGCTTGTGCTTCTCGAAAGGAAATAGTATGATCATACTCAAAAGGCATTTGTACATTTTGTTGAACATTGAGAAAACCCAATAGATTATGTGCTTGAAAAATATAACCTATATTTCTTCGCACTTGTACCATTGCATCTTTACTAGCACCATAAATTTCCTTACCCAATATTTTTAGACTTCCTGATTGTAAAGAACGTAAACTACCAATGAGAGTAAGTAAGGTAGTTTTACCAGAACCAGAAGGACCAGTCATGATGACAATTTCTCCTGGTTGTATTTTCAGATTAATATCAAAAAGAATCTGTTTCTTTAATGAACCTTCACCATAATAGTGATTAAGATCAGAAATAGAAATTGCAGGTAAAGTATTCATGTTCCTTTATTTCTCTAAAAAACATCAGCAGGATCAGCAGATTGTAATTTTTGCATTGCTATTAAAGCTGAAATTGAACACATCAAAGTAGTAAGAATGAAAATAAATATAGCTCTATCTACAGTCATAATTATTGGTAACAAGGTTGCTTGACGAGTCATCAAATATAAACCTTGAGAAATTGCAAAACCAGGAATAAAACCGATAGCTGCTAAAATCAAAGCTTCTTGAAATACAACAACAAGTAAATAGCGGTTTTTAAACCCAATAGCTTTTAAGGTCGCATATTCTGGTAAGTGATCAGAAACATCACTATAAAGAATTTGATAAACAATCACCGCACCAACAACAAAACCAATTATTGCACCTAATGTAAAAGTAAATCCTACAGGTGTACTTGTATTCCAAAAGCTTTTTTCTTTAGCCATGAATTCCTGTTTAGACAAAACCTGCACATCTTTCGGTAAATTAGCTTTTAAATTTGCGATTACCCAATTTAAATCTGCACCAGATTCTAGTTTGATTAAACCAAAATCAATTAATCCTGCTTCTCGTCGTTTTCCTAACAAACGCAAAAAATTGACATCACTAGTTATAATATTACCATTCACACCAAAGGAAGTTCCTAATCTGAATAATCCAGCTACATTAATACGCCGATTATTTAATTCTGTGGTAATTTTTTTGTTGTTTTCAAATTGAGAAACAATCGTTCCAAATTCTTTACGCGCACCTCTATCAAATAAAACTGTATCTGGTTCTGTTAAGTAGTTCAAATTTTCTTTTACACCTGGTAAATTAACTACTTTTTCTTCTGGATTAAAACCGATAGCAAAAATTCTCCAAGTCTGTTGGTTATCAGGATTTTTCCAGGGAATAGAATCTAAATAAATTGGACTAACGGATTGCACTCCTGTAAAACCTAAAGCTTGATATAATCTTCTTTGAGAAAATTGATCAAGAGAAATTAAGGCTTTGTATCGAGAACTAACTAAAACAATTTCACCTTCTAAGCTGTTATGTAACTGCACAGCACCATCAAACAAAGCTTCACGAATTCCTAATTGTAAAAACATTAACACATCAGCGAAAGCAATTCCCGCAATAGCTACAGCCATTCGAGCTTTTTCTCTTGATAGCTGTAACCAAGCTAAAGGTATTTTTCTTTTCCACATGATTTTAAGAGTAATAAACCGCGAAGGCGCAAAGGACGCGAAGGAAAGAGAGACAAAGAAAAGAAGTTTGTTTTAATTTATGTTGATTGCTATTTTTACTTTTGAATTAGTCAAACCAGTAACTCGTTTACTAGATTCAGCATCAAGTTTAATTTTTACTTCTACTACTCGCGCATCAATATCAGCGGCTGGATCAGTATTTAATACATCTTTTTTAGCAATTAATAACCCAATATGATTAACTGTTCCTTTTAGTTCTCCTGGTAAATTGAGTTGGGTAATGGTTGCATTTTGTCCTAGTTTCACCCGATTAATATCATTTTCATATACTTCTGCAATTACATACATTTGATTGGTTTCACCAATTTCTATAATGCCTTTATCGCTAACTATTTCTCCTGACCATGTATGAATCTTGAGAATTTGTCCATCTTTGGGAGAACGCACATAAGCTAAATCTAAATCAGCCTCTGCTGCTTGGACGGATGCTTTGGTATTTTCGATTTCTGCTGTTGCTGCTTGCACATCTGTAGGACGAACTTCGGCAATTTTGCTTAACGTTGCTTTCGCTTGTCTGAGTTTTTCTCTTAAGGTTTCTGATGTTTGGAACTGGTTAGCGATCGCTTCTCCCAAATTTGCTTGTGCTGTTTCTAAAGTTAACCTTTTAGTATCACGAATAGATGTGGAAACTGCGCCTTCTATTTGCAAAGATTCATAACGTTTATATTCAAGTTCTGCATTTTTTACTTCGGCTTTTAAGCGTTTTACAGTTGCAGTTCTCGCTGCACTTTCTTGACGTAATAATGCTTCTAATTCGGAAATTATCGCTTTTTGTGCGTCAATTTCTCCCTGTTTTGCACCGGCTTTTATCTGTGCTAAATGAGATTCTGCAACTTTTACCTGTTGTTTAGCTTGGTTAAGTGCTGCTAAACGGCGATCGCTACTATCCAAAATTGCTATTACTTGTCCTTTTTTAAGGCGATCGCCTTCCTTGACCAAAAGTTGCGCTACCCGGTTACTCCCAGCCATCTGCGATACTGAAACTTGAATTACTTCTCCTTGGGGTTCAATGCGTCCCAACGCAGTCACAGCTTTGATTACAGGACGATTATCAGCTGCTAAGGTGGCTTTTTCAGGAGGCTTGTTACCTGACAAGATGTATAACGAACCACCAAGACTGATTAAACCTAAAGCGATCGCACCTATAATCAGTCGGTTTGGATATCTGACAGGATCAAGATTCTGCATAGATGTAACCACTTGAGTTTTAGCAATTAAACTTGCTGTATACAATTAGTAAGTTATAATAGTTTTATTCAACTTGTTGTATACAAAATCTAGTGTAACCTTAAATAGATATCTGTCAAGTAGCCAAGTATTTTTTCATTTATGAGTTTGTCACACGCCATATTGACTTGTTTAATCGAAGCACCTCACAGCGGTTATGACCTTTCTAAAGTTTTTAGTGAATCAGTTGGTTATTTCTGGCACGCTTCCCAACAGCAAATTTACAGAGAATTGGGAAAACTAGAAACACAAGGTTTTATTGTTTCGGAGATTATTCCCCGTGAAGGTCGTTTAGATAAAAAAATCTACTCCATCACAGAACTAGGAAAACAGCATCTAGTGGAGTGGATGAAAAAACCCAGTGAACCAGATGTGATTAGAGAAGACATATTAGTTAAAATATTTTCTGGTAGTTTAGTACCAATTAACGTACTGATAGAAGATGTTGAAAGTCGTCATAGAACACATCAAAATAAATTATCAAAATATCGAGAAATTGAAAAAGAACATTTTGCAAATAAAGCAGAATTAAGTCAACGAGAAAAATTAAAGTATTTAGTTTTAAAGGCTGGTATTCGTTGCGAATTAGAATGGATAGATTGGTGTAAGGAAGCGTTAGAAATGCTCAAAGATTCAAAGCCAGAGTAAAAAAGCTTTAGTAAAAAAACTTTGAGACAGTCACACATGAGCAATAAAAAAATTAAATTGTAGAGATATTAAATACAACTTCTCTACATCTTAATCTGTCGATGCGTAACTGTAAGCTTTAGAAAAGCAGCTAAAGTTTCCACCATTTCTAATTCATTTTTCCAATATTTACTATTATTATATAAATCTAAAGATATACGTTCACCTCCAGACATCAATAACATATAATTAGTTGTATTGTCTTTATTTTTGTCTATTTTTTCCTCCTTTGTCACCTCAATTACTTCACTAAGTTTGTGTTCAATCACCTTATTTTTCAGCAAACTTATTTGCTGAATTATAATTTGATTAGTAGATTTATCAAGAGTCATCCTTCTGTAATAAGGAATGAAAATTATAAGTATCAAAAATACCATACCGAGACTGGAAAACAATAACCCAAGTAATAGTTGTCCTATTTGGAGTTGTGTAGAAAATTCAATTTGGAAACTAGTTTGTTTTTTATTGTTAATAAACTTATTAATATCAGATGCTATATTCTGAGCTTGATATTCTGAATCATAGCCAACAATACTAAAGTTATCATCAGGCGTTTTCAATTGAACAAAATATTTATCATCATTATTATCTCCAGATAGGGTAGCTACAATTGCTGCATTTATTTCTTCTAAAAAAGTCTCTTGTTTTATTCCTAGCCATAATTCCTTTTCCCTAAATTCACAACTAGGATTATTTTCAGCCATTCTGTTACAATAAAATTCAAAATTTCTCGGTAAAGTTGAATAGGTAACAGCAAGTCCAGCAACTGCTAGTCCTATAGTGAGTAAACCAGATAAAAATAATTCACTCAAGGGATTATTTTTCAACACTAACTTATTGGAAAAATTTTGATTACCTTTCATCTTGGTTATGAGTTAGAGTGATTTTTAGTTGTCAATCTTTATCAGTTCAATCACATCCTGTAATGATAAATGCTGCCCAATAGTAAGGATGATTGTAAGGCTGTGTGTGAGGTGAGAATTTAGTATTTCTGTCAATTTGCATCATTACATAATTCTTCAAATTAAATTCCTCTGGATGCAGATTAGAAAGTAAATCTTCATACCATGTAATTAGTTCACTAACTGTTATATCTCTCAACCAAGTTGTGGCTTCAGCTAAAGCAATTACTGGTGATTGATAGGCAAGTAATCTACGGTAAAATTCTATAATTACTAAAGCTGTAGTAGATGATTCAACAGTCCACATTGTACTAACTACATAGGGAACACCACCACTGAGTAAACCAGTTGCTAAACCCACATATTCACCGCTGATATTCTGATTGTTATTACTAACTATTTCAGAATTTGGGAGAGTAAACAGATTGTAAGTATGAAAAGTATGTTGACTAATTTCTCCTAGAGTAAGTTTTTCTTCATCTGCTAAGACTAAAGCTGATTTTTGAACTTCACTCAAATTGCTGATAGCATGACCAGTAAAGTGAAAGATGCTGTAACCTGTGGCTAAGGCATTTTCGATATTATTTTGTGTAACTTGTGAACCTTGAATGTGTTGAGAATTATCAAACATTTTTCTGATAATTGCCGATGCAAAGTCAGCACATTTTATCTGACTATTATCTGTGTGTTCTATGTTTTCAACACTGAGGAATTGTTGCTGTTGCCAATTTGATAATGAATATGTTTTTACGTCTAGTCCTATTTGGATACTAGGTAAATAATTAATGGTGTAATTGAGTGAATTTTCCTGATTGAGTGGAAAAAGTGCGTGGATAGGTAATTTATGTAAATCACGATGGGGAATAACAATCAGTTTGGTGATACCTTCAAGTTCTTGAATAATTGTAGAAATATTGAGGATGTTTTGCAGTTGTAACAATTTCTTTTCTATATCTACCCACCAAGAATGTTTGCTCTGATTTTCTATATCTTGGATTTGACGATATTCTTGGTATTGTTTTTGCCAATCTTCTAGCCAGTTTTCAAATTCAACTAGACGTTGTACAGCTTCTGGTATGGCTTCTATATCTTGTATGGGTGTTAATAAAAGTATGGGTGAAGGAGCTTCATGTTTAATAATGAAGGTGTGTAAGGCTGCTGGGCTAAGATGCCAGTAAATGATGGCTGTTGTGGAATTTAGTAATGGTTGAATGTCTTCATAGTGGGGAGAGTATATTTCATCATGCCAATCAGAAAGCAGTAATTTTAAACAGGTATTTTTACAATGTTCGGCAATTTCCCAAGATTCTACTAAATCACCTATATTGACTGCTAAGTCAACTCCCATTTGTCTTAAACCTGCAAATTTTAAAGCTAGTTGTTTTTTACTTTGTTCAGAACGGGTTGTTTGATTAAGTAGTTGTTGTAATAAGCTTAGTCCATTGTGCTGTAATTCTTGGGCTGTTACGGTTTGTCCTAAACTGATCAGCACTTTGGTGAGAGATTGTAAACCATCAAGATGTAATTCGGGGAAATCTTCGGCTGTGAGGGTTAAGAGTGCCTGTTGGTATTCAGATACGGCTTTTTGCCAAAAATAGCGGGGTGTGGATTGTTTTTTGCCGTGTTCGTAATGTGTATTACCGGCGGCTAGATGCAATCTTCCCCAACCTTCGGGGTGAGTATCTGGACGGAGATATTTAAAGCCTTCTTGATATGTGGCTAATTTGCCTTCATAGCCGCGCTGATTTAGATTGGGATTGGATGTGGCTATGCTACTGTATAAACTTATGGAGAATTTGTCATTGACTAAGTTACCAACGGCTCCACCACGACCTAACCAAGCTTCCCAATAATCTAGTTTGATTTCTAAGGCGCTGTCATAGCAAGAAATGGCTTCTGCAAATCTATTTAAATAAAATAAGGCTACGGCTTGGTTGTACCATGCGGGGTGAAAGTCGGGTTTAATGGCGATCGCTTGTTGATAGGAATTAATGGCTTCTTCTCGTCTGGCTAGGTTCTCTAAAGCGATGCCGCGGTTATACCAAGCTAAGTAAAAGTCTGGTTGAATAGAGAGGGCTTGATCCCAAGATTCAATGGCTTCTGACCAACGGTTGAGGTTAAATAAGACTACTCCTCGGTCAATCCAAACTTCGTGATAGTCTGGTTGAATTTCTATAGCTTGGTCATAAGAGGCGATCGCTTCTTCATATTGCTCTCCTACAGCCAGAGCTACCCCTCGATAATACCAAGTTTCCTGGTCTTGGCGTTGTAACTTCAAGGCTTGGTCATAACTGGAAATTGCTTCCCAAATCAGTCCTAATTTCAGTAGTGCCAAACCCCGACTAGACCAAGCTTCTTGATAGTTGGGTTGAAATTCTATCGCCTTATCAAAAGAAGCGATCGCTGCGTCAAAGTCCCCAAATTCGCCCAGAATTCCCCCCCGATTGTACCAGGCTTTAAAGAAATCTGGTTTGAGTGCGATCGCCTGATCATAGGCTGCGATCGCCTCTTCAAAACGTTTTAAATGGAATAATGTTAAACCTTGATTAAACCAATACTCCGCCGATTCTGGTTCTAATTTAGTAGCTTGATTATAAAAAGCCAGCGCCCCCAACAAATCCCCAGATTTAGCTTGCTGTAAACCTTGATAAAACCATGCTTGAGCTTGGTTAGTTACAGTTAGTTGAAAACTAGGACGCTGAATTAATGCTTGACGTTCATCGCGGATAGCCAATTCAGAAGCCAATTGCTGGACTAAATTGGTGCTTTGCTCCAACCTTACCACCAACTCATCCAGAGTATGTGCCACCTTCGGCTCTAAACTTACCAGCGACTGATCCCAATTCTCTGCCAAAGCAGAATCACTAACATATTCTACTTCCTCAATCACAGCAGGATTATCTTCCTGGACATACTCAAAAATGACAGCCTCAGATGTATGTTGTTCTAGATGCTGATGACTCCACTGTTGTGAGTTATCCGTCCAAGCTTCCTCCAAGCTTAAGGATCTTGGTGTGATGTTGTTTACAAGTTCTTCCTGATCATGTTCCCATAACTCTTCCCCAAAATCCCGCAGTAATTGTTGTCCAGGAGTATCTACCACTACTGCTGCTGCGGCTTCCACCTCTACTGCTTGTGGACTCTCCACATATCTTTGGGCTAAAAACTCACGACTCAATAGTTGGACACCAATTTCTGATGCAAGTTCACCAACTTTCCCAACATTGAGTTCACCCAATTTAACCATTCGCGTTGCTATCTGACTATTTGGCGCAGGTGAAGATAACATTCTTTCACCAAAAATCAGCAGCCAATCTATCCAACGTTCAACAGTAATTCGGGGTTCCATGCGCTGCAAATACTTCAGCGCCCATTGTTGTCCCCGCGCTTGATGCACACCCTCAAGCAGCTCGTTAAACAATACTTCTAGATCAGCATTGGTTAATTCAGGTAGAGACTCTACCACCTCATGATCCTTTTTAGCGTGGGCATCATGAGTCCGACGACTGTTAAAAGGATACTTCATAAACCTGTTAAGCCACTGCAATAGCCACCTGAGCATTTGCCACATTCTTGCATTTTCTCTCTCCTAGATTGTAGCCATCGTTGTGTCAAAAAAAATCATGAATTACCTAACAGACTGGTGAATTATATCAACAGACAAGGACATTAGGACATCGAGTGATGATGAAACTCCTTATACATCAAGGTTTTACTTCTGTAATTCTGACTTGTGCTAATCATCTCAATTTTGCTGTGGAGACGATTCATCAAATTCCTGTGATTGATTTATCAGCATCTGAATAATCATCTGTGGATCATCAGTTTCAATTCCCAAATCTTGAGCAATTTGCTGACGCAGGTTCTCATTCTCCTGCAACATCACCAATAATTCATCCCAAGTTACACTTTGGTATTCTTCCTCTGCAAAATCCTCATCTTCCGGTGCTACGTAAGTTATAGGTGCTGTAGTAATTTGGCTGACAACATCGGGACCCCCATATTCCCAAATTGGTTCACCTTGATTGCGCGTCAACAATTGCATACCAATACTATAGGACAGGTCGCCAATCTCACCTATATCTAACTCACCTAGCTGTACTAATCGCGCCGCTAATTCGTTGTTAGCTTTCTTTGATGCTAATAATCTTTCACCAAATTTATTTAACCATTCTACCCAACGCTGCGTAGTGACACGATGTTCTATTTTATGTAACCAGTTTTGCGCCCAAGTCTGGCCTCTGGATTGGTGAACTCCTGTTAAAAGTTCTGTAAACAAAAATTCTAGATCCGTATCGGTAAGAGGTGGCGCTACTGTTGTGTCCGCATCCTGCCTGGTGGAAATGGCAGTTTTTTTGCTACCAAATAAACCTCGCAATAATTTTTTGAGCCACTGAATTAGCCGCTTGAGCATCTGCTGCACCATTGAATGTTGCTGATCAAATTCTAGCGATGTCGGTGCGCTATTCAGTGATCAGTTATTAGCCTTCACTGTTTTTTATTTTATTTTAAAGTATAAAATCAAAGCAATGCCATTTATTTTTAAGTAAATATAATGAGATAAATTTTCCCCTTAAGGAAACTGCCATCAGTTGTTAAAATAGTGAAACCCCAAACTCTCATGGGTGGTGATACTCCATAGCTGTTAACTGTTCACTGTTAACCGATTAGTTTCCATGTCTTACGAACCCCTGCACCACAAGTATCGCCCCAAGAGTTTTGCTGAACTAGTGGGACAAGAGGCGATCGCAACTACCCTGACTAATGCCATTAGTTCGGCAAAAATTGCCCCTGCCTATTTGTTTACTGGCCCCAGAGGCACGGGTAAAACCTCTAGCGCCAGGATTTTAGCTAAATCATTAAATTGTCTTAAAAGTGACAAGCCTACCCCCTCACCTTGTGGCGTTTGTGATATTTGTCAAGGTATTACTAAAGGTTATTCTTTGGATGTAATTGAAATCGACGCGGCTAGTAATACCGGTGTCGATAACATCCGCGAATTAATTGAAAAGGCACAGTTTGCTCCTGTGCAGTGTCGGTATAAGGTTTATGTGATTGATGAATGTCATATGCTTAGTACCGCTGCATTTAATGCGTTACTAAAGACATTAGAAGAACCACCAAAGCACGTCGTTTTTGTTCTAGCAACAACAGATCCACAGCGGGTATTACCAACAATTATTTCTCGCTGTCAAAGATTTGATTTTAGACGCATTCAATTAGAGGCGATGGTAAAACATTTAGGTGCGATCGCCTCAAAAGAAAACATTAATATTTCCCTTGATGCCGTCACCTTAGTAGCACAAATGTCTCAAGGAGGTTTGCGAGATGCAGAAAGTTTACTGGATCAACTAGCTTTGTTCCCTGGGGAAGTCATACCAGATCAAGTTTGGGATTTAGTGGGTTCAGTCAGTGAAAAAGATTTGTTAGCTTTATTAGATGCGATCGCTCAAGATAACGCTGAAATCGTATTAGATTCTACCCGACAAATCCTTGATCGAGGACGAGAACCCCTCACCATTCTCCAAAATTTTGCCGCCTTTTACCGAGATTTACTCATTGCCAAAACAGCCCCCAATCGTCAAGACTTAGTTGCTTGTACTCAACCAACCTGGACAACACTAATTAACTTTGCCCACAAGTTAGACATAACTACAATTTTGCGCGGACAGCAACATTTAAGAACAGCAGAAGTCCAACTTAAAAACACCACCCAACCCCGGTTGTGGTTAGAAGTCACATTACTCGGCCTATTACCAAGTGCAAATATTCAGCCACAAGCGCCCAGTGTCCCGCAACCTGTAAATACACCTTCTTACCCAGCAGCATTTTCACCAGCACCAGCTTATACCCAACAAAACCATAATTCAGCGCCTAATCCTGCATCCTCATCGGCACCAGCTTATACCCAACAAAACCATAATTCAGCACCTAATCCAGCATCTTCACCAGCACCAGCTTATACCCAACAAAACCATAATTCAGCGTCTAATCCTGCATCTACACCTACACCAGAACCTGTATACACTCCACCCGCACCTGTAACAACTCCCACAGCACCTGCACAGGAAGTTGCGGCAGGATCACAGTATGACTTAACTCAGATTTGGCAACAGGTACTAGCTAACCTCCAACCACCCTCAAGACGAGAAATGTTACGTCAAATGAGTAATCTGTTGGACTTTGATGGCGCTTTAGCTCGTATTGCTATTAAACAAGCATGGTATGAAAAAGGTAAATCGGATTTGCCTATCATTACAACTGCTTTTCAGCAGACTTTTCAGCGTGACATCCAAGTCAATCTGGAAAAAGCAACTTCATCAACTGCTACTTCAGTCGCAAGAAATCCTCCTCCACAAGATTCTACTCGTGTTCAAAAACCACCAACAATACCCAGCTATAACCAGCCACAACCAGCCCCACAACCAACACCAGCACCAGTACCACAACCTATCCAACCACCACCAACCAGAAATGAGCCTGTAGTCACAAACACAACCCCAGCACAAACCCTTCCACCTCCACCAACCCAACCACCCATATCACAAGCACCTATGTCAACTTGGGATCATGATGAAGTGGCAAAAGCGGCTAAAAGCCTGGCTAATTTTTTCTCTGGGGAAATCATCCGTCTCACAGATGATGCTATGGATTTCTCTGATGCCACAGTTTCACCAGATGTAGAAATATATGAATCAGACTATGATTACGATTAAACTAAAAAATAAATTTATCTCCTTATCTCGTTCCCAGTCTCTGACTGGGAATGCTGTTACAGAGGCTCTGCCTCTACTATCATTGAAAGCAGAGTCTTACTTTTATACAGAATATAGAAACAAGAAGAATCCGGGGATTTGTACCATCAAGAAATTATTGGTCACAAAATCGAGCTAATCTCTTTCAAATAAACCCTTGTAAAAGGTTCATCAGCGCCCAAAGAGTAATCTTCAATCAATCCTTGACGGCGAATAGAAACATCCTGTTCTTTCTTAATCACCACAATTGAATCATCAAAAATATCCCTGACTAACATCATCTCTATTTCACTGGGATTATCCAAAACAACAAGATTACTTCCGTGGTAAAACATCCCATCTTCTTCCAGGATATCTTCTGGGTATTCAGCAATGAGTAAATCAAGTTTAGGATTACGCAACAAAATTTGGATATTGCTGTTATAGTCCCTTCTCAATTGCTTTTGTGAACGATTAACAAAAATTCCCTCGCGACAAACAGCACCAATTGTCCATTCAGGATGTTGTGACAGAATATGATCAATAGTTGCTTGCAATTCGCTGACAGAAATGTGATTAAAAGTGAGAATGGGAATTCTGGAATCTTTACCAGATTCAAAAAAGGTTGATAAAATCTGAGCAGGAACATCAACACTTTCACCAATTGCCGGGTTAAGATGCATTAAAATTCCTGGTGCAGAATTAATTTCTAAGATAGCAAAATTACCAGCCTTCCAAGATTCAGAAATATCTTCAGTAATGATATCAATCCCCAAACAAGTGAGGCGAAAATATTGGGCTATATCCTGCGCCAAGATGATATTATCATGGTGAATTATTTTTGTAGCATCAATACTCATGCCACCCGCTGATAGATTAGCTACTTTACGCAAATAGACAGTGCGATCGCTCTCAACAATACTATCCAATCTCAAACCCTGTTCATCTATATACCTTTCTAGCGCCTCATCAATCTCAATCCTACTCATAGGTGAAGTAGGTGTATCCCAACGTTCCGGTTTCCGATTTTCCCTTCTGATTAATTCTTTAATAGTTGACTTACCATCACCAATAACTGATGCAGGGCGACGTTCTGTAGCAGCAATAAATTTACCATTAACACACAGTAAGCGGAAATCTTTTCCCCGGATACTTTTCTCTATAATAATTCGTGTTGGTTGTTCTTCAGGAATCGCCATCAACGCTCTATTATAAGCCGATGCTAACTCTCTGGCATTATGCACATCAGGAGTCACACCAATTCCTTTATGACCAACCACAGGCTTAACAGCAACTGGGTAGCCAATATCTCTCGCTACCTCTAAAGCTTCTTGTTCAGAAACAACAATTTCGCCTTCTGGAATAGGGAAACTCAAATTGTATAAAAATCCTTTACAGTCATCTTTGCGAGTGGTGAATTCTGAATCAATATGACTATCACCATCAAAAGTAGTCGCTACTCCCCGCACCAATTTTCTACCAAAACCATATTGCATTAATCCCTCTTCCCATAAATAGAAAGCGGGGATACCTTGGTTATAAGCCGTTCGTAATAAAGCGTAAACTGTAGGTCCACCGTAAGCAGATAAACGAAATCTATTTTGCAGTTTTATCAACCCTTCTTCAAACAGGAAATCCTCACCTTTAGCTATAGTTTCCCACCAATCCCAAACAAAATAAACTACTGCTCTACTTGTGAGTTCATGTAGTGCTTGAATGCTGATTCTTACATAATCCTGCTCAGGCTTGATACTCCAGTGATTGAGGTGCAAACCCATGTCTAATTTTCCCACTTCAGAAACAACACGAGCAAACAAATCAGCATAGGAATTATATGTTTGCTTGTCTAAGTGAGAATATTGTTTACTAATGTGATCAAGATAGTCCTCAATCTTTAATGGTTCTGCATATCCAGTCAAAGCAAAATCAAAAATTAAAGCACCTCTATCTAAATAAGGATTTGGACCAATGTAATATTTTAAGTTAAAAATATCGAAGACATCAGTTTTCCTTGCATTGATGCGGATGACATCATTGCTCTGTTCTTGAATCATTGATACTAAATCCTTCTCTAAACACCCTGAAACTTGGATTTTGATTTTTTCTGTATTTTATTTATTGGCTCAATTTTAGTGATACACAATCATAATTTCAGCTATCTCAGGGCATAATTTCTAAAACATCAAAACAGAATTCAGGATTTTAGAGTATGGCGTATACCAAGCGGCGCTATTAGAAATAGAATAATTTATTTTTCCCTATTCCCTGTTCCCTGTTATCTACCAAACGAAAGATTCTATTGTTTTCCTCTCATGTTGTATTAAAACTATATAACTTAAACTAAGAGGCATTATGTCTGAGAATCAAACCAAAGGACAATTAGTAATTATTGGTGGTGCTGAAGAAAAAAACGGAGATGCACCAATTTTAAGAGAATTTGTTCGTCGTGCTGGAGGTGTACAAGCACATATTGTGATTATGACAGCCGCAACCGAATTACCAAGAGAAGCCGGGGAAAAATATATTGAGGTATTTAGACGTTTAGGCGCTTCTGAAGTTCGTATAATTGATACAGAAACCCGTGAAGACGCATCCTCATCTACAGCATTAGAAGCAGTTAATAAAGCAACAGGTATCTTTTTTACTGGGGGAGATCAAGCACGAATTACTAGCACTATCAAAGACACGGAGTTGGATGCAGCTATTCATAAAAGATATTCTGAAGGTGCAGTTGTAGCTGGAACTAGTGCGGGTGCTGCTGTTATGCCAGATAAAATGATTGTGGAAGGTGACTCCCAAACCAACCCCCGATTAGAAATTGTGGAAATGGGGCCTGGTCTTGGTTTTCTCCCTGGTGTCGTCATCGATCAGCATTTTTCTGAAAGGGGACGTTTAGGGCGTTTAATTTCTGCTTTGGTACAAGAACCTGTAGTTTTAGGTTTTGGTATTGATGAAAATACAGCTATGGTGGTTTCCCAGGGACAGATAGAAGTCATTGGCGAAGGTTCAGTTACTATTGTCGATGAATCAGAAGGTACTTATAACAATCTGAATCAAATCTTGAGAGATGAACCCTTAGCAGTTTGTGGTGTGAAACTGCATATTTTGCCCCATGGTCACAAATTTGACTTGAAAACTCGCCAACCTATCCTAGATAATAAAACTTCTATTTCTGGAAGGAGTGTGACCTAAGCCATACTCCTAAACTTCTGTAATTTTCTTGTTCAAGTTCTTGTTCAAGAAAAAAACTTTTCTACACATCTGACAAACATCTCTACTCCCATAACTAAGGCAGTTTCATCAAAGTCAAATCGGGGATGATGATGAGGATAATTTAACTTTTTCGCTGCATTGGCTGAACCTAAAAAGAAGTAACAACCCGGAACTTCTTGCAGAAAAAAAGACATATCTTCACTACCCATAATTTGGCATTCTGGGACGATATTTACAGGGGTTTCTACTACTGATTCTGCTACAGTTCGTACTAATTCAGCCATTCCAGGATTATTAATGACTGGAGGATAAAGATTAATGTATTCTAAGTCATAATTTGCACCATGACTTTGGCAAACTCCGGTGATAATTTGCTCAATTCTTTGTTTAAAAAAACCTGCTAAATCAGTATTAAAATATCTGACTGAGCCGCTCATTCTCGCGGTATCAGCAATGACATTCATTCTAGTACCGGCGTGGAGTTCTCCTATTGTCACCACAGCGGAATCTAAGGGGTTGACGTTACGGGCGACAATTGTTTGCAAGGCGTTGACAATTTGGGCTGCGACTACAACTGAATCAACGGTTTGATGGGGTAATGCGCCATGTCCACCTTTTCCTAAAATTGTACAGTTAAAGAAGTCTACAGCTGCTAACAAAGCCCCTGGACGCACTCCGACTGTCCCCACAGGTAAATCATTCCACAGATGTAAGCCGATCATGGCATCAACATCTGGGTTTTTCAAGACTCCTGCTTCGATCATTGGTTTTGCACCACCGGGGCCTTCTTCTGCGGGTTGGAAGATGATTTTTACAGTGCCGGCAAAGTCTTGACGATGCTGTTGAAGGTAGTATGCTGTACCGAGAGCGATCGCAGTATGTCCATCATGTCCACAGGCGTGCATGACTCCATCATGCTGGGAACAATAACTCACTTCGTTCTCTTCTTGTACTGGCAAAGCATCCATATCAGCACGAATCCCTAGCACTTTTCCATGCTGGAATTTTTCACCTTTGATAATAGCAACAATCCCAGTTTCAGCTATACCTGTTTGATGTTCAATTCCCCATGCTTGTAACTTTTGGGAAATAAATTCAGCCGTTAATTTTTCCTGAAAACCTAACTCTGGTTTTTGATGTATGCGCCGTCTCCATTCTATTAATTGTGGTTGTAAAGAGCGAATTTGCAACCGTACATTAGCAAGATTTTCAGTAGATGAACTGGGAAATGTAGAAACCATAATGGGTGATTGGTGATTGGTGATTGGTAATTGGTGATTGGTAATTGGTAATTGGTAATTGGTAATTGGTAATTGGTAATTGGTAATTGGTAATTGGTAATTGGTAATTGGTAATTGGTAATTGGTAATTGGTAATTGGTAATTGGTAATTGGTAATTGGTAATTGGGTTATTAACTTCCACTACCTCCTGCCTCCTGCCCTCTGCCTCCTGCCCCCTGCCTCCTGCCTCCTAAAAAGATAATATTTCCCAATCTAAATTAGATCCAACTTGGGCTAGTTGTTCTAAATTAGTGGGTGTTTCTAAATAGGGTAAACAACCTAAAACGGGTATGTGTGTAAATGATTGAATTAACTCCGGTGGTGTTAAATCAGCTATTTCTTCTTCGGTGCGGGGTTGGGTACAGTTGAGAATAATCCCACGCAAATCAATTTTAGTCTGTCTAGCTAAGGCTACATTAGCTACGGCTTGTGCGATCGCACCTAATCTTACAGTTACAACTAAAACCGTTGGTAATCGCCATTCACCAGCTAAATCTGCTACCGTCAATTCATTAGTAATCGGTGAACCCAAACCTCCTAAAGATTCGACTAATAGGAAATCACACCGTTTTTGCAATTTTAATAAAGTCTGCCAAACCAAAGCTAAATCTATGGTACGGTTTTCCTTCGCTGCTGCAATGGGTGGGGCTAGAGGTGCTTGAAAATACAAAGGTGTAGTTTCTTCTGGCAACTGATCTAGAGCAAAAAGATTTTGGTAAAGTTCTCTGTCGCCTACCCCAGATTGAATGGGTTTCATCATCCCCAAGCTGTTTTGAGGATAATATTTTTGCCGATAGGCTGCTATAGCTGTGGTAACAACAGTTTTACCAGCCTCCGTATCAGTTCCTGTAATTAGTAGTGTATTAGACAAGTGATTTGCGGGTAATTACTGTGAAAATAGAAATTCACCCCAGCAGTTTTCTCGCTGGGGCTATTCATAATTTAGCGTTAATTTCTACCTGTGAATCCTGGTGTTGGTGTTGTTTCAGGCTGTTGATTATTTTCTTGTGGAACAGCAGTAGGTGTTTCCGTTGGTGTGGGCGTTTCTGTGGGTGTGGGCGTTTCTGTGGGTGTGGGTGTTTCTGTGGGTGTGGGTGTTTCTGTGGGTGTGGGCGTTTCTGTGGGTGTGGGTGTAGATCGAACTGGATTTTCTAAAGCTACACTCAAACTATAATCACTTTCTGCGACTCCCTCAGACAGACTTAATTGAATTGTGTATTGACCACCATCCAACAATAAACCCTGATAGGAAGTAACTTGACTGGAGTCAGAACCAATCGGTTGACCATTGGAATTTAACACCGTGAGCAAAACTCCACTACCTTGGTTAACCGCTACAGTTAAATTTTGTCCAATTTCACCCGCAAAACTGTATTGAATGATGTCATTGGCTTTAAGAGTCCCATCTACCTTAGCTGTATTAGATGTACCTAATCTTAGACGTTTTTTATAAACAACAGGTTCTGTGTTAGTCGGTGTGGGTGTGGGTGTAAGTGTAAATTCAGGTGTTGGTGTGGATGTTAAACCACCAGGAATAACTGGAGAAGGGAAACTTTGGGGTGTGCTTGTGTCTTGCGGTGATTTTTTGGAGTGGTTGCGAATAGAATTTACCACTGCCCAAGAACCGAATCCTGCTAAAATTACTACTGCACTACCAATAGCGCCAATGGCCAATGGGCTATCTAAGATGGAGCTACTTGGTTGAGAAGGAATTCCCGAATTAGGTCTGTTGGGTCTTGGTGGTAAAGGGTCGGGACGACGACCAACAGCAACGGTTGGCTGATAGGAGACATTTGGCTGAGGAACACTGGGTTGGTCGAGAGATTGTAATGCTGATAGCACTTCCTTGGCACTTTGATAGCGATCGCCTGGTACATAACTTAACATCCGATTCAAGACTTCAGCAAAGCGGGGACTGACTGTTACCCACTTCTGCCAATTCCAACTCAGCGCGGTTTCATCAAATAAATACGCTGGTTCTTTCGCCGTTAACAAAACTATTGCCGTTACTGCTAGTGCATACAAGTCACTATTAGGATAAGCCCGACCAGATTGCATTTGCTCACTGGGAGAATAACCTAATTTACCCACCGTAGTTACTTGCTTTTGATTTGGGGCAGATAACCGCGTTGCTAGTTCTTTTACGACCCCAAAATCAATTAATACAGGTTGTTTGTCCACATCCCGTAAAATCAAATTATCTGGCGAAATATCTCGGTGAATAATTCCGCATTTATGAATATGCTCTAAAACCGGCAATAAAGAGCGCAACAACTGTAATACTTCCGACTCTGTGAAAGCTTTTCCCGCCGCTTGGTATTCAGCCAGCAGAGTGTGGTAGGTTTTACCCGCTACATAATCTTGTACCAAAAATAAGCGATCGTCTTGTGCAAACTTTTCCCGAAATTTTGGTATTTGCGGATGCTCAATTTGATATAAAGTAGCTGCTTCTCGCTCAAACAACTCTTGAGCTTTTTTGCCACCATAGGCTTCCGTTGTTGCGAGTATCAACTCCTTAATCGCGCAAAGTTCGTTAAAGCGTCTCTGGTCTTCTGCGAGATAGGTTCTACCAAATCCCCCCTGCCCAAGAACGTGAATGATATGGTAACGATTTTGTAAGATAGTACCAACTTTAATGGGTGGTTGCATGATTAATTGATTAAGTGTAACAGCAACTGAGTTAGAAGTTAGAGCAGGTGACAGGATTAAAAGTTGTATCTCAGTTTTATCATCAGTTGATGTCTTAACTGCCAAGACGGTTGCTATAAAGCATGAAGTATACGCCAAGTTAGTCTTGAAAGACCTGCCTCACTCCATTTTTACATCATGATTGTCGAAAAAATGTCTGCATTCTTAATCATGCTATGATTGATAATGACTTGACAAAAACAATTTAATTAATAAATTTTATAATTAATTTTAAAGCATAATGTGGTGAAAACTCAAGAAAATGGAACTTTTGAGCGATCGCATCCCCAGCAGCCATAATTGACTACCTAAATATTTAATATAAAATTAACTAGTCGATTAATTTGACGCTAGTATCATAGGATAACCTAGCTACATCCTGGGTGCTGATATCCATGTCTGGTTTAAGACTTATTATTAAGTCCGCAGGGGTGCAGAGTGCAAAATAGGGGGGAGAAAGTTTGCAGGTTTTTGCACAGATGCAGGAATCACAACTAATCAACCAGACTTGATATTAATCATACGGCAGGAGTCAGAAGTCAGAAGTCAGGAGTCAGGAGTAAATTTCTATTTAGATTCTCTACCTGATTAATCTGCAATCTGCTGTATGTGTTCTACTAGTTCTGATACAAAAAATTCCTATTTTCTGGCACATCTACCAACTTACAACCGTAATTTTTAGGTTGAAAGACCACTAGCACCTGAGAGACAATTTAATTAGCACCCTATGTGTGAATAATTTGATCTCAGTGAGAAAATAACCATGTAGAATAGGTAATCTACCATAAGAAATTCTCAGATATTTGGGCAATTTACCCCAAACAAACAACTATGCGCTCTCAACTTATTTGAGAAATTATAGATGTCAGTAGAATCTTCAATGGTTTTTTTCCCAGAAGAACTAGAAAATAAACAAATGTAATTCTATGGAGAAATATTGCGAATTTGTATAAAAGCTTGAACAAAACTTACAGATGTTGTGATTAGTCTATTTTGGTTAAATCTGCTAAATCTCTGATGATAATATTGCCATGAATGCACATCGAGGATCTGCTGTGCTAAGTTCTGCAACTTTAACAGTACAACCAACAGCTACAGGAGTGAATGAAAATCATCGCCTGCGGCTGTTTTCTGGTTCCGCCAATTTACAACTATCCCAAGAAGTCGCTCGTTACCTGGGCATGGACTTGGGTCCAATGATTCGTAAAAGATTTGCGGATGGAGAAATTTATGTTCAAATCCAAGAATCTATTCGGGGTTGTGATGTCTACTTAATCCAGCCAAGTTGTCAACCCGTCAACGACCATTTAATGGAATTGCTGATTATGATTGATGCCTGTCGTCGCGCTTCCGCACGACAGATCACAGCAGTTCTTCCATATTATGGTTATGCTCGTGCCGATCGCAAAACCGCCGGTAGAGAATCCATCACCGCCAAACTGGTTGCTAACTTGATCACTCAAGCAGGTGCTAACCGTGTTCTAGCAATGGATTTGCACGCAGCCCAAATTCAGGGGTATTTCGATATACCCTTTGATCACGTTTACGGTTCACCAGTGTTACTGGATTATTTAACGAGTAAAGCACTACACGATATTGTAGTTGTTTCTCCTGATGTCGGCGGTGTCGCACGAGCCAGAGCATTTGCGAAAAAACTCAATGATGCACCACTGGCAATTATTGACAAACGTCGTCAGGCTCACAATGTCGCCGAAGTTTTAAATGTCATCGGTGATGTTAAAGGCAAAACCGCAGTTTTAGTAGATGACATGATTGATACTGGCGGAACAATTACCGAAGGTGCTAAATTACTGCGTGAAGAAGGTGCAAGTCAGGTATATGCCTGTGCTACCCATGCAGTATTTTCGCCACCTGCTATTCAACGGTTATCAAGTGGCTTGTTTGAGGAAGTTATAGTTACTAACACTATTCCCATTCCTGAAGGCGATCATTTTCCCCAATTAGTAACGCTTTCAGTTGCTAATTTACTGGGAGAAGCGATTTGGCGTATACACGAAGATACCTCACTCAGCAGTTTATTTCGTTAATCAAGTTAAAAACATCATCTAAAAGGATGATCTATGAAGTATGAAAGATGGATCTTTTCATCTTCATCCTTCATTTTTTATTTTAGGTAATTGGTAATTGGTATACTGCAAACGGTTCATAGTTTAACTAAATATGGAACCCCTCTCCAAACCTCTCCCCGTTCACGGGGAGAGGCTTTGAACTTGTTATTTAGTATTATCAAAAAATCAAATTTCTAGCCGTTTTGAGTATAATTGGTGATTGGTGATTGGTAATTGGTAATTGGTAATTGGTAATTGGTAATTGGTAATTGGTAATTGGTAATTAGAAACTTCTTACTATCAACTATCAACTATCAACTATCAACTATCAACTATCAACTATCAACTATTTTGCTAAACTTTCTAATTCTGTAACTACTCTTTCTAATTCTGTGACTAAGGGTGTAACTTCCTTTGTTTGGAAAGCATCTGCTAATGCGCGATAATACCAAAGAGTTCCTTCTTTACCACCTTGAAAACGTTCCCAAACTCCTTCACCAATCATGCGGTAGTCTTTGAGAATTGATCTAGCATTATAAAGTTTATCCGACGCAGAAACTAGAAACACTGAGGCGGAAGCAGTATGAATATGGGCAATATACGCCTGTTTACGCTGTTTCCAAGGGGGTTTAGGTGTGGTATCTGCATCTGTACATCCCTCAACTATGGCGGTGACATTATCCCCAAACCGACGACGAATTTCTTCTCTGGTGGCTGCTCCTCCTTGGTCTTCTATGGCATCATGTAATAAGGCTGCGATCGCTTCATCTTCGTTTGCTCCATATTCTAATGCTATGCTGACTACTCCTAATAAATGGCTAATGTAGGGAACACCTGAACCTTTCCTGATCTGGGTTGCGTGGAGTTGATGCGCGTAGGTTAATGCTTGGGTAAATCTTTCTGTTAGCATTTTTTAAATGGGTATTTTCGGTTTGGTGTTGAGGTTGGTAAGGAATGAACCGCGAAGGCGCGAAGAACGCGAAGGAAGAAGAGGAAGAAGAGAGTTTTATTTTTCATCTTTTTACGGGATATAGTTTTGCTGAATTAAAAGATGAAATGATTTTCGCACAAAGGTGATGTAACACAGTTTTGGGAAGACACTGTGTATAACTAGTTGAAATCACGAAGATTGTTAAAATTAATCACATCAATACCCAAACTCAGCAGGTAATTAGCTAGTTTAAAGTCGTCGGTGAGTATGAGGTAACTATCTCTAGCTAAAGTTAAAATACCGCAGTCAGTTAGTCCAAATTTAATAAATTTCTCAGCATTAACAGCATCGACACTCTTGATATAAGATTCATTTAATAGAGTTACATCTTGAACAAATTGAGCGAATAGTGCAAAGCACTCAGAACGTTCAGGTTCACCAAGTTGATTTGCAAGGCTGTTAACTTCTGTGAGAATATTAGGAGTTGTGACAATATTGGTAAATTTACTAATGATTCTTAGTAGAAGCTGATAATCCTCTGGTGTAAATTGCTGAGTCCGTTTAAATTGAACTATTCGTTTTTGATTAACACTTCCAACTAATAATAGAAGCAGAATATTTGTATCAATTATAATTCCCTTTTGGTGATAAAGACGAATTAGAGAGTCAGTCATGTCTTTCATACTTCTCTAATTTTCATCGCTTCAACTTGACCTGTGTTTGAGTTAACTTTAAATAGTTTGTAAATTCGCTCACTTCTGCGAACATAATTTAAAATTCCACTTTGGTTTTTTTCAGTTGCATCAAACCCTAATGTAATCAACCAGAATTTATCATCATCTGATAATTCGACTTCTTCAAGCCTCAAATCTGGTAATGGAGAATCTATTACATCTTGCAATGATTTGATATAGTTATAAGCAGCAGTTACGGCAGTTCTTACATCTATCATAAAATGATTGTTTGTGTTATTTAATAACTTTTCAGATCAATCATAATATAATTTATTTTTTAGAAAAAAACTATGAATTCATAATAGTTCATATTGTCAACCCTTCTGTAAATGAATATATTAATTAAGTCGGTTGGCGTTAAAAATTGTCGTTATGAAAAGAGAATAGGGAACTCCTAACAAGGAATAGGAAGGAAGTTTTGGGCGATTTTACTTTTCTTCACACATTTTATTTAGTTATCTCACGTCCACCTACTTAGTAAATTCCAGGAAACCGTAAACCTAAATCAAAAGATACCACCCTAGATAAAGAACAAAACAGCTAAAATAGTACCCTAAAGAAAAATCGTCAACATGGTAATATGACCACAGCCACAGCCGTAAAAACAGAATACGAAGCAATTATCGGTTTAGAAACCCATTGTCAACTCAGCACCAACACCAAAATATTCTCCAGTAGTTCCACCGCGTTTGGTGCTGACCCCAACACCAATATCGACCCGGTGTGTATGGGTTTACCGGGAGTTTTACCCGTACTCAACGCCAAAGTTCTAGAATATGCAGTTAAAACTGGTTTAGCATTAAATTGTCAAATCGCTAGATATAGCAAATTTGACCGTAAACAGTATTTTTATCCTGATTTACCCAAAAATTATCAAATTTCTCAATATGACTTACCTATTGCTGAACATGGTTGGTTAGAAATAGAATTGGTTGATGATGCTGGTAATCCTATCCGCAAACGCATTGGTATCACCCGTCTGCACATGGAAGAGGATGCAGGAAAACTCGTACACGCAGGAAGTGAAAGACTTTCTGGTTCTAGCTATTCTCTGGTAGACTATAACCGCGCCGGTGTACCTTTGGTGGAAATTGTCTCTGAACCTGATTTACGTTCTGGACAAGAAGCTGCGGAATATGCCTCAGAATTACGCCGGATTGTACGGTATCTTGGCGTTAGTGATGGGAATATGCAAGAAGGTTCTCTGCGTTGTGATGTGAATATTTCTGTTCGTCCTGTGGGAAGAAAGGAATTTGGGACGAAGGTAGAAATCAAAAATATGAACTCCTTTAGTGCTATCCAAAAAGCGATAGACTATGAAATTGAACGTCAAATTGCCGCAATTGAGGCAGGGGAAAGGATAGTTCAAGAAACTCGTCTTTGGGAAGAAGGTTCACAACGTACCAGCAGTATGCGCGTTAAGGAAGGTTCTAGCGATTATCGTTATTTTCCAGAACCCGATTTAGCGCCTATCGAAGTTACTGATGTGGAGTTGGAAACTTGGAACAGTGAATTACCGGAATTACCCGCGCAAAAACGCCATCGTTATGAAGATGAGTTGGGACTTTCTCCTTATGATACGCGAGTCTTGACAGAAGATCGCTCAGTAACTGATTATTTTGAAAGTGCGATCGCATCTGGTGCAAATCCCAAAGCTGCGGCTAACTGGATTACTCAAGATATCGCTGCTTACCTGAATAAGCAAAAACTAACCATTTCAGAAATTGGACTGACTCCCACTAATCTTGCTGATGTGATCACTCGCATTGAAACTGGTAAAATTAGCAATGCTCAAGCTAAGGAAAAACTCGCAGATTTATTAAGTGGTGTTTCTCCTGAAACAGCTTTTGCAGGTCAGGAGTTAATTAGTGATCCTACGGTACTAGAACCCATTGTTGATGAAATCATAGCCGCGAATCCTCAACAAGTAGAAAAATACCGTGGTGGTAACACTAATCTCAAAGGTTTCTTTGTGGGACAAGTATTGAAAAAGACAAACAAACGTGCTGACCCCAAACTTACTAATGAGTTGGTGGAAAAGAAATTGAATGCATAGAACTCAGAAAAGTCGAGAATAGATGGTTTAACAGTTATAAAGAAATGGGTGATACCCCTCACCCCTTCAGTGCTATACTTTGCTAGTTAGATGCACCCTGATGATCTGGAGAGCTACCCAAGTGGCTCTCTTTCTTGCCAAGAATTTACTGTTTCTTCAATAGACTAATGAAAATTAGGAAATGAAGAATTAAAGTAGTAATTGTATTGATTTTATGAACTAGTCAATATCAGGTTGACAAACTATTGCTTTAACGAGTATTGCCAGCATCCCCAAATAACAAGAATTTTCGCAATTTTTTTTATAAAAAATCTCAAAAAGGGGCTTCACCCCCCGCACTAAAAATGTTATAGTATGATAAGTAGATGCACCCTGATGATTTGGAGAGCTATTCAATTGGCTCTCTTTTTTAGTTTTTATTTTTAACTAAGTGCAACAAAAAAATTAAGGAAATACCTGATACAGGGTATATTTATGGCTATGTGGTAATAACTATACTAGTCGATCGCAAATTTTCCCAATTCAATATTAATACGGTTAAGACTCATAACATCAATTACTTGATGCAAAATTGCCATCAACCGATAAACTCACAATAAGGATATCTACGGGATAGCTGACCTGATTCGAGGAAAGCAATCCACCAACCTACGCAATATATATATTTGTTGGGGAAAAATTATGGGAGACTGGCAGGAAATCAGTGGTGGTGTGACAGCAGCTAGAGGCTATAAAGCAGCGGGAATTACAGCTGGCCTCAAACCTTCAGGATTGCCGGATTTAGCGTTAATATTATCAGATGTGGATGCGATCGCCGCTGGTGTTTTTACTACTAGCCACGTCAAAGCCGCTTGTGTAGATTATTGTCGGCAACGTTTGCAAGCCAAGCACAGCGCCAGAGCTATACTTTGTAACGCTGGACAAGCCAACGCAGCTACAGGTAGCCAAGGTGTCAAAGATGCGCTGGAGAGTGCAGACTTATTAGCCAAAGAATTGGGTATTTCCCCAAAAGCCATTTTACTGGCTTCTACTGGTGTGATTGGTCAAAGAATTAAAATGGATGCTTTGCGGGGTGGTATACCCAAGCTAGTAGCCGCACTTGCTGAAGATGGCTCAGATGCAGCCGCAGGAGCAATTATTACCACAGATTTGGTGACAAAATCTATTGCTCTAGAAACAACTATAAATGACCGACCAGTGCGAATTGGTGGAATCGCCAAAGGTTCAGGGATGATACATCCTAACATGGCTACCATGCTGGCATTTGTGACTTGTGATGCAGCAGTGTCATCAACACTTTGGCAACAAATGTTAACAAGAGCAGCGGATAGAAGTTTCAATTCTATTACCGTTGATGGTGATACCAGCACCAATGATAGCTTAATTGCCTTAGCTAACGGAGAATCTCGCACCCCAGCCATTACTGAAATGGGTGCAGAAGCCGAGAAATTAGAAGCCATGCTAACAGCAGTATGTCAGCATTTAGCCAGAGCGATCGCACGTGACGGTGAAGGTGCAACTTGCTTAGTAGAAGTACAAGTCACCGGCGCACCCGATGAAACAGCAGCAAGACAAATTGCCAAAACCATTGCTGGATCTTCCTTGGTTAAATCTGCAATCTTTGGACGTGACCCCAACTGGGGACGAATCGCCGGCGCTGCTGGCCGTGCTGGAGTACCTTTTGAACAAGAAAACCTACAAATTAAATTAGGTCATTTCTTGCTGTTTGAAAATGGTCAACCTTTACCTTTTGATAAAGCTTCTGTCAGTGCATATTTGAAACAAGCAGCCGCAGGTGCCTACATGAAAGAGGATACGGTATTAATTTCCGTTAGCGTCGGTAATGGTCATGGCACCGGTAAAGCTTGGGGTTGTGACTTGAGTTACGACTACGTGAAAATTAACGCCGAATATACAACTTAAAATCAGCCTCAAATATAATTTAGATCCTCTAATTTTTTAAGAATTCGGGGGTCTAGATGGCTAATGATAGTGTGGAAAGGAACTCAGTTTGCTTCCATCTTTTGGGAAATCGTTTTGATTGAATTACGTAACCAACGATTTGCTTCATCTTGATCGCTCAATGCACTCCACAACATCGAAATCATCCACGGTTCTGTGGCAATTGGTAGTTCAAAGATAGTCAAATTGCAGATCATTGCAAAGCGGAGAGCGATGCGGTAAGGAAGTGCTGCTACCAAGTCAGTAGATGCGATCGCAAAAGGCAAGACCAACATATGCGGCGTAGTTAGTGCAATGCGACGTTCTAAATTCTGCTCATTTAACGCTTTATCAATTTCGCCAATGGTATCTCGCCGCAAGGTGGTGAGAGCATGGGAAAAGGCTATGAATGTTTCTAAACTCATCTTTCCATTCCTGATCCCTGGATGTCCTTGACGGCCAATTCCCACAAATCTTTCTTCAAAAATGGGTTCCCATTGGGTTTGCCGAGGTGGCTTCGGGAAAACGCCTAGTGCAATGTCAATCACTCCCTGTTCAAACAAATCTCCAACACTGTCTTTTTCAAATCCAATCATTTGAAAGTTGAGGAACGGGGCGTTTTGATAGCTAAATTCCATTAGCGGTGGCATCAACACAAAGCTAGTGTAATCTGAACTACCAATGGCAAATGTGCGATCGCTGGAGGTTGGCTCAAATGTCTGATGGGATGTAATGGTTTGACGAATCTGTTGCAATGCTACCAATATTCCTGGTGCAAGTGCCTGAGCTTTGAGAGTTGGCTGCATTTGCCGTCCTAACCGCACAAATAACTCATCTTCAAACAAGACGCGCAAACGGTTGAGTGATGCACTCATAGCAGGTTGCCCAATCTGAAGTTGTTCAGCTGCTTTAGTCACACTGCGTTGCTCCAGTAAGGCTGCAAACGCAACCAACAGATTTAGGTCAATTGCTGCTAAATTTATTGATTTCATTAATAGTATTTATCTTAAATATCATCTTGTTTACTAGTTTAAGGCTTGCTACGGTGACGGTATCACAAATTTAATCCGTATTTCTTGAAAAATATGATGCAGAAAATTGCAGTAATTACTGGCAGTCACAAAGGATTAGGGTATGCGATCGCCCGTAAGTTAGCACAGAAAGAGGATATTCAAGTTGTGCTGACAAGTCGTAAAGAACAAGATGGTCTTGCTGCTCAACAACAACTCTTGAATGAAAATATTCAAGTGGATTATCATTCCTTGGATGTGACAAGTGATTTAAGCGTGCAGCAGTTTACCGCCTGGTTGCAACAAACCTATGGCAGAGCCGATATTTTGGTCAACAATGCGGGTGTCAATCCCACCATGCAGCCAGAAGAATCTAGCCTGCTCACAGTGCAAATGGAAACAATGCTATCAACATTTACAACAAATGTTCTAGCGGTCGCTCGCATCACCCAATCACTATTGCCATTGATGCAAGCGCAAAACTACGGACGGATTGTCAATGTTTCTACCGAGATGGCTTCTCTCTCTGTGATGGGTAGCGATTACTATCCATTAGCTCCTTCGTACCGTCTTTCCAAGATAGGGCTAAATGGATTGACCGCAATCTTGGCAAAAGAACTTCAGGGTACAAATATTTTAATCAATGCTTACTCTCCTGGCTGGATGCAAACCGACATGGGGGGTGCCAATGCACCATTCACAGCGGATGAAGGAGCAGAAACCGCCGTGTATCTAGCAACATTGCCAGAGGGCGGCGCACAGGGCAAATTTTTTGCTGAACTGCGGAAGTTTGGGGGGGCGATCGCACTGCCTTGGTAAACGGTTAAATCTTTAAGTTGCACATTGAGACACATAGGGGAGAAAGATTAACACTTTTTCTCCAAAATCAAAAATATGCAGCTTAATATAATAAGTTAGAACGGTTGTTTATTGACTATGCTTATCTGTTCTAACCACGAATAAAAAAGTAAGTAGTCATGCTAAAACCAACAACAATCACAAATATCCGCACAAAGCGAGGGTCTAATCTCCGAGCATAATGAGCGCAAAAATAACCACCAAGAGAACCACCTACAGCCATTAAAATAGCTTGATGCCAAGCAATTAAACCAGCGAACATAAAAGGAAAAATAGCAATACCGTTGATACAACTACCAAGAAAGGATTTAAACGCATTCATCGTGTGAATATTTTTAATACCTAAAAAACTTAAAGTTGCTAACATTAAAATTCCTAAACCTGCACCAAAGAAACCACCATAGATAGATATTGATAATTGAGCAATAACTAGAATAAAAAAAGGTGGAGATTCTGATGATTTCTGGCTTTGAAATTGTAACCACTTTTTGAGAGGTTCGCTAAATGTAAATACCAATGTCGCAGAAAGCAACAGGTAAGGAAGTAGCTTTTTGAACACATCCGCTGATGTATATAACAAAATAACCGAACCAATTCCCCCACCAATTAAACTGGTAACGCATAGTATCAATAGCTCACGCTTTGGGATATCTAAATCCCGACGATATGCTCCTGCACTGGCCATAGCTGCAATCCATAAAGCAGTATTATTTGTGGCATTAGCTGTAATTGGTGATATACCAGTAAATATCAAAGTGGGAAATGTAATAAAACTACCACCTCCAGCTACAGCATTAAGTGATCCAGCAATGAACGCTGTACTGAACAGAAGCAAGCTATGGACAAGTGTTAAATTGTTGGGCATTTTGGCTCTACATTTTGAGAAGAATGTTTGCGAAAAGACTTGTTTTTTAGTAAAAACTATGGAATACTCCTAATATAATACGTTAAACCGACCGATAAACCGTAGTTAGTTTTTGACCCTGATAGCTTGCCAGTCAAATAATTTAATTCGTAGGAGTGAAATTAATTCACTTCTGTCTTTGACTGTCATTAAATCGGCGATTTTTGCAATTTACCAAAAATTTAGACAAATCCCAATCAACTAGAGGACTAAATGAGTAGCTTACAACTTTATTTCGCTAAAGCTTCTACTTTCTCCCAAAGAACCCGTGTGGTATTGCTGGAAAAAGGAATTGATTTTACAGCGATTGAAATTGACTTCCAGAATAAACCTGAAGCTTTTACCCAAGTTTCTCGTTACGGCAAAGTTCCTGCCATCAAACATGGGGATGTAGAAATATATGAATCTGCGGTTATCAATGAGTATTTAGAGGAAGTATTCCCCCAACCAGCTTTATTACCTCATGATCCAGGTGCAAAAGCAGTTGCGAGAATTTGGATTGACTACGCTAATACTCGTTTCGTCCCAGCTTTTAGTAAACTCCTGCGTGGTAAAGATACCCAGGAACAGGAACAAGGACGCAGAGAGTTTTTAGAGTCTCTTTTGTATATTGAAGAAGAAGGCTTAGGTAAGCTATCTGGTAATGGTGCTTACTGGTTAGGAGAGAATTTGAGTTTAGTGGATATTAGTTTCTATCCTTGGTTTGAAAGATTACCAGTTTTAGAGAAATTCCGTGATTTTACTTTGCCATCCGAAACACCACGCTTGCAGCAATGGTGGGAAAATTTACGTCAACGTGACTCTATTCAACAAGTTGCTAATCCTACAGAATTCTATGTAGAGAGATTTGCCAAGATTCTCGGTTTAACAGTTCCAACGGCATAAAATGCAGTTTTTGAAATTACTTTAATATTACTGCTAATTAAAGTGATTTCACTAATAATGAATAGTTTGATTAAATAAAAATAAGGGTGAAAATGACGTTTAAAAGTTTCTCTTTCAAAAATTTGAAAAAACCTAAGTTATTTGCTTTGGTGACAGTGTTTTTTGCCTTTGTAGTAAGTATTCCCTTATTATCTTTGCCAGTATTATCAGCTAATTCTCACGCTAACATTCAGTTTGTTTCGCCAAATTGGGTAGCTGAAAACGCCAAAGATCCCAACCTCAGAATTTTAGATGTACGTAATTTTCCTCTCGACTATATAGAAGGACATCTTCCTAATGCTGTAAACATTGCTGATACGGCTTTTAGAGGTCCAAAAGAAGGATTACCAGTACAATATTGGGACAATCAAAAACTAGGCGAAATATTTGCCAATTCCGGAGTAACAAATAATAGTCGTGTACTCGTATATTCAGATGGTAGAGATGTTTTAGGTGCAACAATGGTTGCTTATTTACTAGAACGTTCTGGATTGAAAGATATTGCCGTATTAGATGGTGGTTATACTGGTTACAAAACTGATCAAGATGTCACAAAAGAATTTCCTAAATACTCAGTCGGTAAATTCACAGTTCGAGATAACCCTTCAGTGCGTGTGAGTTTAAATGATGTGAGAAAATTTATTGGTAAACCAGGAGTTACTTTTATTGATCCTAGACCAGAAAAATTGTTCCGGGGTGAAGAAAATATTTGGATACGCAATGGACATATTCCTGGTGCGCGGAATATTCCTTGGGTAACATTTACGGATGCTAAAAATCCTCACAAATTAAAGTCATTAGATGAGATTAAGAAAATTCTGGCAGATAAAAAGATTACTCCTGGAAACGACATTATTGTTTCTTGTAGTACAGGACGAGAAGCTACATTACAATATGTGGTTTTAAAGCATCTGCTTAATTATCCCAAAGTCAGAATTTATGAAGGTTCTTGGACAGAATATAGCACTCAAAAAGATTTACCAGTGGCTACAGGAGAGGAAAAACTAACTTAGAAAAACACAAGTTAAAAGTCTTTTTCAGTATGGTACGCGAACAAATTTTTGAAAAATAAATCCATGAGATATGCAACTAATTTTGCTAATCACTGCTTCAATTTTCATCTTTAGTCCATTATATGTATTTGCTGCTAATAATCTCGATCAAGATAACTTGGTCAGTTGTAGAAGTAGTAAAGATGAACCTCCCAGTGATTCTACAGGCGATAGCTACGCTCGCCGAAGGCATCGCTCAGGAGCTTAATACAACGTAAAATGCGGTTTTTAATATTGCTACTAATTGAAGTAGTTGCACTGATATCACTATTCACCAATTCATCAGCATTAGCCACTACCGTTAATCCCTGTCCTCAAGAAATGGTAATGATTTCTGGAGGCACATTCAAAATGGGAGCAGATGATTCTGGTTTTGTGGAAGAGCAAGCAGGAGAAAACGTCACAATTACATCCTTCTGCATAGATAAATATGAGGTAACAAACGCCCAATTTACTGAGTTTGTCAAAGCCACAAACTATGTAACAGTTGCAGAATGCCCGTTATCAAAAGAGCAGTTTCCTGACTTACCAGATGGACAAAGATTACCAGGTTCACTGGTATTTCAAATGCCAAAACAAGGCGTGAAGCAAGTTCAACTTCTCAGTTGGTGGCATTGGACACCCGGTGCAAACTGGCAGCATCCCTTTGGGAATGATAGCAACATTGTAGGTAAAGAAAACTATCCAGTTGTGCATATTGCTTACGAAGATGCTCAAGCTTACGCCCAATGGGCAGAAAAATCATTACCAACAGAAGCACAGTGGGAATATGCTGCTCGTGGTGGATTGGATGGGGCAACTTATACCTGGGGTAATCAGTATTCTGATAAAAAAGCCAATACTTGGCAGGGAATCTTCCCCTTTTTCAATACCAAAGCTGATGGTTATGTAGGAACAGCAAAAGTAGGCTCTTTCCCAGCTAATGGTTATGGACTTTACGACATGACCGGCAACGTTTGGGAATGGACTTCCGACTGGTTCAGCTTAGGACATGAAAACAAAGCCCACAGTGTGAATCCCACAGGAGCAAGTAAAAGTTTTGACCCTAAAAAACCGGCAGAAACTGCCCTTCATGTCATCAAAGGAGGCTCTTACCTCTGTGCGCCAAACTATTGTAGTCGCTATCGTCCAGCCGCAAGGGAATCAGAATCTCCTGATACCGGAACAACCCATATCGGATTTCGCTTGGTGAAAAACTTACAACACTAACGCAAAATATCTTTCAAACTCTCTTTCCTTCGTGTCCTTCGCGTCTTCGCGGTTCGTTAAAAGATAAATTTCGCAAAGGCGCAAAGTTGCAGATTTTTTATACAAGGTTATTGTATGTCACGTTCAATTCTACGGGTGCTGTCTCTATCTTTAGTCATCACATTCCTGATGGTCACAAGCCCCGCCCTAGCGGCTACATCAAAGGTCTTACCAATTAAACCACCGTCTTTTGAAGGTGAAATTGGCATCACTTACAAAGAGTCAATACCAGATTTTCCCGCACCCATTAAAGCCCCTGAAAAAGCCCCAAATGTATTATTAGTATTATTAGATGATGTGGGTTTTGGGCAAGCGAGTACATTTGGTGGTGCTATAGAAACCCCTAATCTGACTCGTTTAGCTGAAAAAGGATTACGTTACAACCAATTCCATACCACAGCCCTTTGTTCACCCACCAGAGCAGCTTTATTAACTGGACGCAATCATCATTCAGTGGGTACAGGTGTAGTTGCAGAGTTAGCATCAGGTTTTCCTGGTTACACAACAATTTTACCTAAGAGTGCGGCTACTGTAGCGGAAGTATTACGGCAAAACGGCTATAACACCGCAGCTTTCGGTAAATGGCACAATACACCAGATTATGAAACCAGTGCGGCTGGACCCTTTGACCGCTGGCCGACAGGGTTAGGATTTGAGTATTTTTACGGTTTTTTGGGTGGTGATACTAACCAATGGAGTCCGGCTTTGGTAGAAAATACCCAGCGGATTGCACCACCAACCAATGATCCTGATTACCATTTGACTCCAGATTTAGTAGATCATGCCATTAGCTGGATTCATTCTCAACAGTCTATAGCCCCCGATAAGCCATTCTTTACCTATTTGGCTACCGGTGCTACCCATGCACCTCATCACGCCCCCAAAGCCTGGATAGACAAGTATCAAGGCAAGTTTGATCAAGGCTGGGATAAATTACGAGAAGAAACATTTGCCCGTCAAAAACAACTGGGTGTAATTCCTGCTAATGCCCAACTTACTCCCCGTCCCAAAGAATTACCAGCGTGGGATTCATTATCTCCAGATGATCAAAAAATCTATGCCCATGAAATGGAAGTATTTGCGGGATTTTTAGCATATACAGACCATGAAGTGGGAAGATTAATTAATGCCATTGACCAAATTGGTGAATTAGATAATACCTTAGTTTTCTACATCGTTGGTGATAACGGTGCTAGTGCAGAAGGCGGTTTAGCAGGTAGCGTTAATGAATTAAAAGTTTTCAATAAAGTACCCGAAAGCCGAGAACAACTTTTAGCTTCTTTGAATGATTTAGGTAGTCCTAAAACCTTTAATCATTATCATGCAGCTTGGGCTTGGGCAGGTACAACTCCCTTCCAATGGACAAAACAAATAGCGTCTCACTTTGGTGGAACTCGTAACCCTTTGATTATTGCATGGGGCGATCGCATCAAAGACCAAGGCGGACTCCGCAGCCAATTCCATCATGTAATTGATATTACACCAACTATTCTCGAAGCAGCGGGAATTACTACACCTACCCAAGTTAACGGGGTGAAACAACAGAAACTTGAAGGTACTAGCCTAGTTTACACATTTGATGATCCTGAAGCTGCTTCTAAACATAAAACACAGTATTTTGAGATGTTCGGAAACCGGGCTATTTATGATGATGGATGGATAGCTGCGGCGCGTCATCCTCGATTACCTTGGCAGGGTACAATTAATGCTGACTTCGAGAAAGATCCTTGGGAACTATACAACATTGAGGAAGATTTTAGCGAAGCCAATAACCTAGCGGCTGAAAATCCAGAAAAACTGAAAAAACTGCAAAAGTTGTTTTTATCAGAAGCACGTAAACACAAAGTTCTACCATTAGATGATCGCCTTTCTGAAAGATTTGATGTCAAAAGTCGTCCTTCTCCGGCCGCAGGACGCACAACTTTTACTTACTATTCTGATACGGTTAGTATTCCCGAAGGTAGCGCCCCAAGTTTAAAAAATAGATCCTTTAGTATTACTGCTGATGTAGAAATTCCAGAAAGTAGTGCAGAAGGTGTTTTATTAACTCAAGGTGGACGTTTTGCGGGTTGGGGATTTTTCCTAGAAGATAGTAAACCAACCTACGTCTACAACTTTGCTAATTCCGAACGCTACATTATTCAATCTCCTGAAAAATTAACGCCAGGTAAATCAAAAATCAAATTTAATTTTGATTATGACGGTGGTGGAGTTGGTGCTGGTGGAATTGGGAAGTTATTCATTAATGATCAACAGGTAGCTGAGGGTAGAATTGAAAAAACTTTACCCTACCGTTTGGCTTTAAATGAAACTTTTGATGTTGGTCGAGATACAGGTACTCCGATTGTGGAAACCTATCAAGTACCGTTTACGTTCACAGGTAATTTACAGAAAGTTACTTTGAATTTGAAGTAACACAACAAAGTCATTAATTTAGATGTAGAGACGTTCCCTGGAACGTCTCTACAATATCATTTTATCTTTGCAACTTTGCGTGAAATAAAAAAATATGCACCAAATTATCCCCATACTTGACAAAATAGCTTTCCTATCGTTTGTTGTTGCTACTATGTTTGGTACAGGATTAAAGTTAACTGTACAGCAGATTTGGCAACCTCTTCGTGATATTCGTTTGGTTGTTTTATCACTACTGACAAATTTTATATTAGTACCACTTTTTGTATATTTACTGCTGCAAGTAGTACCTCTCACTGAACCAGTTAAAGATGGTTTAATCATCATGGCATTAGCATCAGGTCCCCCAGCTTTACCTAAACTTGCCCAAATAGTGAAGGGGAATTTAGCTTTTTCTACAGGGTTGATGATGATGTTAATGTTCGGCACTGTTTTTTATATGCCGATTGTATTACCATTGGTTTTACAAGGTGTAGAAGTCAATTCTTGGGATATTGCTAAACCTTTAATAGTAATGATGTTAACACCGTTAGGAATTGGGTTATTAATTAAGGCAAAATATGAGGATGTCGCTTTAAATCTCCAAACAATTACTTTCAAAATATCTAATTTTGGATTGCTTTTAGGTTTAGGAGTGAGGCTGATAGTTCACTTCAGTGAAATTATTGTTTTATTGAAAACTGGTGTAATCTTTGTTTGTGCTATTTTTATTATCTTTTCTTTTACCGTGGGTTATTTACTGGGTGGTCCTGGTATTGATACTCAAAGAGTGTTAGGAGTAGGAACTGCACAACGTAATTTTGCCGCAGCATTGTTAATAGGTACGAGCAATTTTGATGATCCCAATGTGATCAGTGTGATTATGGTGACGAGTTTATTAATGATGGTTTCAGTTCTAATTTTAGGGAAAAACTTACCAGAATTAGATCAAGGACAGAGTGCGGAAATAGAGCAAGTAGAGGTTTCGTGATTAAATTTGTGATTAAAGTTAGATCCAACAAAATTGCAGAAATGTTGGAATTCTTGGCGCGAAACCTCTGAACATGAACTACAACAAACCCCGATAACGAATAAAAATCAAAACCACCGCCCAAGAACCTAACGCCACCTTAACAGCAACGATAATATTTAATATCGGTAATATTCCACCACTAAAAAGAGTTCCTAACTCCCCGTGTGGTAACTCTAATCCCGACAAAGTTATCACTGATAAAACAATAAAAACCAACACCGAAACCTTCTCCCAAATAGCTGCATGATAACGTTGGTAAATATCCTGCATCCATTGATATGAAGAAGTAATTGCTATTAATCCTATCGCTGTTCCACCCGCTACACCAGCAGCAAAACCACCCCCAGGACTTAAATGTCCTCTAATTGCTAATTCAATCCCTACTAAAGCTGCAATTGTCGCCCCCAAACGAGCTAAAATAATAGATGGTTGATCCTTGAATTGATAGATAGTACAGGAAGGATTTTCATTAGCGAGTAAAAAATTAGAACCAAGAATGGCGATCGTAAATACAATCACTTCAAAGATAGTATCATATAAACGATTGCGGAAAATAATACCTGATACGGCATTGACAACACCACTTTCTTTAACTACCGTTTCCGTAATAGAAATATCTGCTAAGTTAGGTGCTGAATCAGGCATAATCACCATTTTTACAAACAAAGCTATTCCCGCTAAAATATAAACCCATTTCATGAATGCTTCTCCCCTGAATCTAAAACATTGACATAGTTCAAACTTGTGTTTGATGATGAAAGTTCGCTTTCTATAATGTTATAGATACGCTGTACTCGAATCGCAGTTTGATAGGTTTCTTGTTCTTGTTCAGTTTCTGCTAATGGCGAACAAGTAGCATGAACTTCTTTTTCTATTAACGCCTGGTGCAAAGTTTTGTTGTTCGCATAAGGTACGATTTCTAGACGCATATAATGTTTACTAAAAATGCTGCGAAAGTCGTTAATAAGTTCTTGAAAATTGCTATCTTGATTTTTTTGGATTAATTGATTTTCCATCACACCCAGACGAAAAACCAAGGATGAACGAACTGCGATCGCATACAGAGCAATAGATAACATTGTTCCCATTAATGCTTCTGTTAAAGCTACATCTGCTGCCCCTAAAACTGCATCTACCATCGCCGCTACTGCACCCAATACCCCACGCAGAATTAAGGCGTGATAAGGGTTAACTTGAGTTACTAACAACCCCGCAGTTAAGGGTAACAAAGCAATAATTAGATACAGATAAGAATCATTCATTTTTTGCCTCTTCAGTTGAACAATATGCTATTACATAACCAAGCATGGTATTCCAAATTGCTAAGGAAATAAGTCCCAAAATCAGTAATGGCCATTCGCTGGGTATTTTCATTAAAAGTCCAACGATAATCAGCATTGAACCCAGAGTATCTGTAACCGAAAGACCATGTAATTTGAATAATACTGATCTGTTGCTAACTAAATGAGAAGTACCCCAAAACCAGAAAAATAATCCTATACCTATCAAGGTATAACTAATAATATTAATCATGCTTCATTTAACCTTCTTAAAATATGTGCTAATAACATGAAGCCGGCATTGCCAACACTCAACATAATTGCGGCTACTACACCAATCATCCAATCATCACGCAAAACAGAAATGACTAAAATCATGATGGCTGATTTGCTAGAAGCACTTCCAAAAGCTAACATTTTTTGCCAAGTATCATCAGTTTTCCAAGCTACATAAATGGGGATAAGTAAAGCTGCAATCATGGCAATTAAGACTATTTCTAAATTCATGATTATTTACCTCTGGGTTTAATGTAGTGGACTTCATAAGAGCCTTCTTCTTCGTGGTGTTTAACAACTATGGTTTTAGGCGTAAAGGTAATGAGAAATATATCCATGAAAACCAACAGGGGAGAACGTTTAAGTTTCACTGCTTCCATGATAATTTCTTCTTGCTTATGGGGGCGCAAGATAATTTCAAATGCCTCCTTATAAGCTACTAGAATGGCAACCAAGATTTGACCGCCAACCTTGATCCATTCTGTTAATGTTTCTCGTGATGTGTAACCACGTGGTAAGAGAATGGCAATAGCTATGCCGATGATAATATTTATTAAACTCACATCTGAGGTGAGTAAAAACCAAATTGTTAGTCTTAATATCAAATGTCCGATCATGCTAATGCCATCCAAAATAGCAGGATTAAAGTTAGACTCATCACACCAACTAAATGCTCAAATTCTTCAAATACACGGGGTAGATATATTGCTAATCGTTTGAAGATGAAATGATATGCTAACCAGCCTACGGCGATAGTTGCGATCGCTTTGATTATATCGGCAATATTATAAGCTTTCAGGTAGACAACATTCGCCACAAACAAACCAGTCAGCAAGAATATCACTGCTGTCCAAAAACCAGGGTTTACTTTCTGTTCTTCGTCTTTTTTATGGGGTAAAAAGATGAATTTAGCAAAGGATATAGCTGTACCTACTGCTGCCACATTCATGGCTATAAATTGCCAAGATTCTAAATTTTTCATGGTTAACACCTTGGCTGCAAAACCTGACAATAGAGGAAAACCAGAAATTGATAAACTGGCGATAACTAAAGGTATCCAAATTGTTGTATTAATTGGCTTATATTGCAGTTCTTTAAAATTGCGACTGGGTAAAGAACCCGCAATCAAAAATAAAGATGATTTTACTAATCCATGGGTGAGTGTATAGAAACCTCCCACCGCTGGTGCAGCTAGAATAAAGCCTAATTGGGATATGGTATGAAAAGCCAACATCCGTTTTGTATCTTTTTCTAAAACAGCATAGGATACACCCATCAAAGCTGTTCCCACACCAAAAATATTGACTATGGTATTAATTTCATCAGAAATGCCAGCGCAACGCAAAAGGGGTAAAACACTGGCTTTAACGACAATTCCTGACATCAGGGCAGAAACTGGTGTTTCTGATTCTGAATGTGTTAAAGGTAGCCATAATCCCGAAACAAAAATCCCGGCTTTGATTAATAGTCCCAGAAAAATTAATGCTAATGCTTCTGGTGGTGAACCCTTTAAACTTGCAAAACTAAAAGAATGATTTGTTTGATAAGCCAGCACTGCACCAACCAAATAAAATAACATGGATGTGTTGCTGACAAAGAGATAGCGTAAGCCTACCCAAATTGAGCGATCGCTACGAGGATATGCAATCAACAAAAAAGCCGCAATACCGCTGACTTCTAAGGCTACATATAAACTGATAAAATCCGCACAAACAAAAGCAGCATTCAAGCTACCATGCACAAGCAAAGTTTGGGCATAGAAAAAAGCGTTTTTATCACTATTCCAACAGTAGATAACGACAGCAGCAGTTACCAAAGCATTAGTTAAAATAAAATAGCCGCTTAACTGGTCAGCTACTAAAGTCACCCCGAAACTATCCAGTAAATTCAGTTTTACAGGTGATGCTTCTAGAAATAGTTGGACTGCATAAACTGCTGATGCGATCGCACCCCAAAGTGTCAAATGTCGATTCAATTTGGGGACTAGAAAAATAATGAACCCTAAAAAAAATGGTATTGCAACCCAAGTAATAGTAATCGTATTCATGGCATATTTTTATGGCGTGTTGTTCTTCTCAATCTCACTGCTTTCCAACGTCGGATTATCCCGTGCCAATTTCATCACACCAACCAGCATCAAAGCCTGAATCGAAAAACCAATGACTATCGCTGTTAAAATCACCGCTTGGGGAACAGGATCAGCATAAGCAGCTTTTTTAACCTCGGAAATAATGGGAGTAAATAAACCCTCACGTGATGCAATGAATACATAAAAGGCAATCACCCCCGTACTCATCACATCCATTGAAACAATCTTCATCACCAAGTTTTTTTTCAGAATGATGCCGAAAAATCCGCACAGTATTGTTGCCAGTACGCACGCTTCTAACACGGGAATTACCTATTTAATAAGGGATAAGAAATGTATCCCCACTTACATAAGTTGGGGATCTGGATATTAAGTTGTTCTTCAGTTTTCTAAAGTGTTAAATTATTAATAGCACGAATTATTAGTGCTATTTTCATGAAAACACGAAATTATTCCAATGATAATCATAATTACACTTAATGATTTATGATTGCTCTAACAGCGCGAACCACAACCAGAGACGAGATACCCGTGAACTTGGATTTGTCTACTTCTTTACAATTAATTGGACGTTCCCTCGAATTTCAGCGCATTGTAGAGATACTTGCCCAAGACGGTGATTTGCTGATTACTGGAGTACCTGGAAGTGGAAGACGGACGTTAGTGAGAGTTGCAGCGCAGGAAGTCGGTGCCGTAGTTTTGGATATAGATTGTATCCGCGCTACAGATGGGGAGAGATTTTTGCACTTACTAGCAGAAGCAATTAGCCAAAACTGGGAAGCAAAAAAAATTGAAACTTGGGTTAATCAAAATGCAAATGGGTTTTTTATAGTTAATGCAGAAAGTAAACTTAAATTATTACATTCTCTAGATCAAAAACAGCTGTGGCAAGCATTTATAATTTTGCTTGAACTGTTACAAATTATGGCTAGTGATTTAGAACAGCGAATAGTTTTAATTTTGCAGAGTTTCCCCCATATTCGTTCTTGGGATCGTCATAGTTTATGGGAATCTACTTTTAGACGAGAAGTTAAAGCCAATCCTCATGTTAGTTACGTTTTGCTGGCGACAATTGCTGAGACATGCAACAATCAGGATGAGAATAACTATCCCATAGAAACCATTCAACTAGCTCCTTTAGCTAAAGATGTTTTAGCATTGTGGGCAAGAGAGATTTTGCATATAGAAAAACTCAAATTTGATCCTCATTCTAGAGCATTGCAAATTTTCTTAGATGCTGTTCAGGGAAACATTGGTGATGCTATGGCATTAATTCGTCGTTTATTAACTTTAACCCATCATCAAGGGTTAATAACCGAGCAGGAAATACAGCAGGTAATAGAAGGAATGCTGAAAGATTTATCTATAACTTATGAATCTTTATTGATGTTACTCCCATCTAGCCAAATACATCTTTTAGAAAGTTTAGCAGTTGACCCTACAGATAAACCGCAAAGTAAAGAATATATTCAAAAACATGGACTTTCAAGAGGTGGAAGTTTGCAAGGTGCTTTAACTGGGTTACAAAATAAAGGTTTAATTTACAGTGCTGAACAGGATTATCGGTTAGCTTTGCCTTTATTGGCTTTGTGGTTAAGACAGCGGTTGAGTTAATATTTGAATCAGGATTTGTAGGAAAATTCAAAAACATGAATATTTCAATACAGTTATTACAAGAAAACGAATTAGCGACCGCTGATCACATATTTCGATTAGCCTTTGGTACTTTTAATGGACTACCTAAACCTACAGATTTTGCTGGAGATTGTGATTACATTCGTCATCGTTGGAAAACAAATCCTCAAGCAGCTTTTTCGGCTGAAGTTGATGGTAAATTAATTGGTTCTAACTTGGTGACTAAGTGGGGAAGTTTTGCTTCTTTTGGTCCGTTAAGTGTTCATCCTGATTTTTGGAATCAAGGAATAGCACAACGTCTCATTAAACCTGCTATTTCTTGTTTTGAACAATGGAACACTCAATTAGCAGGAATACATACTTTTGCACAAAGTCCTAAACATCATGGACTATATCAAAAATTTGGTTTTCGGTTACGGTTTTTGACAACAATTTTAGGTAAATCAGTCGAACAAGCTGCACCATTACCTGAAAATAGTCGATACTCCCAAATGAGTGAAACCGAACAAATAGAAAGTCTCAAAGCTAGTATTCAACTTGCTGATTCTATCTATCCTGGTTTGGATTTATCCCAGCAAATTCAAACAGTTAATTCCCAAAATTTAGGTGATACAGTTTTTTTATGGGATGATTCTGGTTTGGTAGGATTTGCAGTTTGTCATATTGGTGCAGGTACAGAAGCAGGTAGTAATAATTGCTTTGTCAAATTTGGTACTGTGCGTTTAGGAAATAATGCAGAAAAACGGTTTGATTGTTTGTTGGACTTATGTGAAAGTTTAACTTTAGCTGAAGGAATGTTGCGTTTAGTTGCAGGGGTAAATACCAGTAGAGAATCTGCTTATTTGCAAATGCTGTCTCGTGGTTTTCGCAGTCAAATTATTGGTGTGGCTATGCACAGACCTAACGAACCAGGATACAATCGAACTGATGTTTTTGCTGTCGAAGATTGGCGTTAGTAAAAGCTGAGGAAATTTAAATGTGGGACATACTCTACTGAAATCCAAAATCCAAAATCTAAAATTAATCATCCTCATATTCTGCCCAAGAATTAGGAGTTTCTGATACTGCTACTTTGAGTTTTATATCTTGTGGTAATCGCTTTTTAGTTTCATCATAAATATATTTAGCAATCATCTCCGCAGTAGTTTCATATTCAGGTGGTAAAACTTCATTGAGAACACAGTGGTCTAGACCGCCTTGAGTAACATCTTTTTTAGCCCAACGTAAGCTTCTAAAATCAGCAACCATCACAGGATGAGGACAGTATTCTGAAGAATGTAACTGTGAAGATTTTGCTTCAATTTTAACCCTATAAGTGTGACCGTGCATCCTCCCACAAGGACCGTTATAGTCTTTGATGTAGTGGGCGCTATCAAAAGTGAATTCTGTTAATAATTTCCATTTTGGCATTTGAATATTACCTCAAATATAGGAATTCGGTTTGATTTGTGGACTAACTTGTAAAAACGGATAAATCTTCACATTCAAAGGGAAAGTTTAACCTAAATTTGTACTGATGTTAACTCAATCTTTGCTTATGCCGTATGTCTTAGTAAGAAGATTGTGAGCATCAAAAACAAATTCAGTATATCTATTGAGTAATAGATGTATAATCAACCGCACTTTAACAGCAGTAACCAACTAATTATCAATCCACAGTTGGTGTTAACTGCTATTCAGAAATTCAAATTTACAAAACTACAACTGCTCTATATACAGGATATTGCAGGTAAATCAAGCACAAAATAGGCGTGAAAACACCATTCATGAATGGGATTTTACTGGTGACTGCTGACTGCTGCTGCAAGGTTTGAGTTCTTTTCTTTGGGCAATTTTTTCATCAAATTTGAGGAGTACAAATGCTTGAGGTTATTGTTGTTGCTTGGTTGTTACTGTTTTTAGGCGATTTCCTTTCAACTTTCTTTTATCATGTACCTCAGCACGTTTTTGGTAGCCTTCATCTGACAACACACCACTCTTGGAAAAAGGACTTTCGCCACTATGCTATTTTAACATTCAATTATCAGGTGCTATTAGATGGTATTTTAGGCGCGCTACCATACTTACTGGTAGCTTTATTGTTGTGGAGTTTGTCTCCTATCGGTGTAATTTCTGGTTTGTTGTTGGGTCAATTTCATGTGTGGTGGAGACATATCAATGCTTTGGGTTGGCAAACACCTAAATTCATAACTTGGTGTTGTCAGATGTTATTTATTACTACTCCTGAACAACATTGGCTACACCATCAGAAAACAAATTTGGGTTTTGGCGATATTTTTACATTTTTTGATCAACCTGCTAAAATCTGGATGCGCTGGTTGCGCTTATTCAGACTTTATAAGAAAGTAGGCTAAAAACAAAGTAAAGGCAATATTGGGTTTAAACCTTGATGGAGTTAATAGAGGTGTTTTGACTACACCTTTAAGAGTTCACTTTTGGGCTGCTTAAGAATCCCCACACCTTTGGGTGGGGGAGAAGTCAAAAAAATCTCAATCCTGAAATATTATTAAAGTAAATTACTAAGTATAAATGCTTTAGTTAAGATAAAAATGTAACTATATGTGAATTAATGATTCTGCCTTTTTAACTACGGAGTGCGGCATCAGCTATATTACTTGGCTATGATTAATTCAAGTTCTTGCTAGACACAAGACGATTTTGTAGATACTCTGGAATCATACCTAAGTATAATATATGGTGACTTAGATGTAATATTTTTGTGTGTAAATATAATTTGTTTTGACTCAAATAATATAAATTAGAAAGAATTAGATTATATTCTTATTTACCATTAACAATTTACACAGAACATACAACCAAAGGTCTGCTCATTCTAGAAGGTCAATTTCTGGAAGAGTATACAGGTTAATACACACTTATGACCAAAAAATTCATGGAATACCTTTTGGAAATGGCACAATCAGAAAATTCGGACTCCTAGTAGCCATATTGTTGCAGAACAGAATCACAGATATGAGAATTTCAAGGACAAGGTATGGCAGAAAATGAACGGGACAAAATACGCCACCTATTGGTTGTCCGAGATACAGAAGGACAGCGAACTATCCCCCTGTTAGAGGCTACGTACTCTTTAGGGAGAGATACTAGAAACGCTATTGTTCTCCGTTCTCGGTCTGTATCAAGACAGCACGCAATTTTACTGCGTGTTACTGTTCCTAACACTGATAAATATGGGTTTCGGATTATTGATGGTGACTTCAAAGGAAAAAGAAGTACCAATGGCATATTTATTAATGGCACTAAACAGTTTTCTCATAACCTCCAGCATGGTGACACGGTTGCTTTTGGCAATCCCCAAGCACAAGCTAAATACTATGCTATTTCCAACTTGTCAGAGGAGGCATTTGGGGCTTCTTGTTCATCTGGAGACTTGTCTGGGTTTCTTTTAGAGCAAGGAAATCCTGCTAATCCTTTTGATACTCTCATTATTCATGATACTGGCATTGAAGGGTCTGGTGATGCTGTTTTAACTCGATTGGCCTCTTTTCCAGAACTGATACCCAATCCAATTATCGAGATGGATTCTGAAGGAAATGTTACCTATTTGAATCCAGCAGCGGGTCGTAAGTTTCCCAGACTCAGGGAAATGGGTAAAGAACACCCAATTTTGGCAGAACTGCTGAATGCTGTTGCCAATCAAAAGGATAAATCTTTTGTGCGAGAGGTAGAAGTAAAGGGAGAAATTTTTGAACAAGCTGTTCATTATTTACCAGAGAGTGATTTAATTAGAACTTTTATAATTAGAGAAATTACTGAGCAAAAGAAAGCAGAAGCAGAATTACGACAGCGCGATCGCTTGCTGCAAGGAGTGGCTGAAGCTGCCAATTATTTACTGGCAGAAATGAACTATGAAATAGCAATAGAAAAAGCACTTGCTACCTTTGGCGCAGCGGCGAATAGCGATCGCATCTATCTTTTTCAAAACCATCCCCATCACCTCACAGGGGACATGGCAATGAGCCTACAGTTTGAATGGACAAAAACTGGCATCCCATCATGCCAACACCATTGGCAAAATCTGTCTTATCAAACTGCTGGGCTAGAGCGTTGGTACAATCATCTATCAATTGGACAGCCCATTAGCGGACTCCTCCAAGAGTTTCCCACCACAGAAAAACAACTCCTGAGTCGAGACAAAATTCAGTCCATCCTGTTTGTACCCCTGCGATTAGACGATGATTTTTGGGGCTACCTGGGTTTAGCTGACTGTACCTCTCAGCGTCATTGGTCAACCCATGAAAAATCCAGTTTATTGACCATGGCCGCTATTATCAGTGGCGCTCGTCAGCGTCAGCAGGTAGAAGAAAAAATTCGTTACCAAGCCCTACATGACCTACTTACTGGGTTGCCCAATCGCTTGCAGTTTAACGATCTACTTACCAAAGCAATAGATCAAGCACTGGTAAATCAAGAGCAAAACGGTCTAGCTGTCATGTTCCTCGATTTAGATCGTTTCAAAATTATCAATGACACCTTGGGACACACACTAGGAGACGAATTACTACAAAACGTTGCTCAAAGAATCCGACACTCCGTGAAATTAGGAGACGTTATTGCTCGTTGGGGAGGTGATGAATTTACCCTCTTACTCCCTCAAATCTCTAATAGCGAAGAAGTCATCCAGGCATCTACGAGAATTTTAGCAGCCTTGGAAAATCCCTTTTATTTGCACGGACACGAACTGTATATAAGTGCCAGTCTGGGCATAGCTATGCTCAATGAACAAAGTCCTAATGCTGAAACCCTCATTCAGCACGCAGATGCCGCGTTATACTACGCCAAAGACGAAGGCAGAAATAACTACCAGTTTTATAGAAAATCCCTGAGTACAAAAACTCCTGAACTCTTGAGTTTAGATAAAAGCTTACGTCATGCTCTAGAGCGAGACGAATTTCTCCTGTATTATCAGCCACGGGTTAACATCATTACAGAAGAAATTACTGGTATGGAAGCTCTATTGCGCTGGTATCACCCAGAAATGGGAATAGTTGCTCCTAGCGTGTTTATTCCTTTAGCAGAAGCTAGTGGATTAATTATCCCCATTGGTGAATGGGTACTCAAACAAGCCTGCGTTCAGAATAAAGTTTGGCAAAACGCAGGTTTCCCACCCATGACAGTGGCAGTCAACCTTTCTCCCAAGCAGTTTCGCCAACCTAAACTGGTAGAAACAGTAGCAGGAATTTTAGAGGCAACGGATCTTGATCCGCAATATTTGGAGTTAGAAATTACAGAAACAACTGCCATTCAGGATATAGAATTTACCACAAGTGTACTGAAAGATTTAGAGGCAATGGGTGTACTGATTTCCATAGATGATTTTGGTACAGGTCATTCTTCTCTCCACCGTCTACAGGTTTTACCACTCCACAATCTAAAAATCGACAAGTCTTTTGTTAGTGAACTGACCACAGATGATAAAGTAGCTCATATCATCAAGGCTATAGTTGACTTAGGCAGGAGTTTAGGTTTAAGGCTGATTGCTGAGGGAGTAGAAAAGCCTGAAGAACTAAATTTCTTGAGGTCGATACATTGTGATGACGTGCAAGGATATCTGTTCTATAAACCGCTGTCTGTCCAACAAGCAACCGAACTGATGGCTAGTAAAATTAATGGTAAAATAAGCGACTTGTAGGGGTGTAGGGGAAAGAAGAACTGAAAAAATCTCATTACTGATGTCAGAGAAAATACTATGGAACGTTCAAAAATAGTTGCAATTATTACAGGTGCGATTTCTGTTCTTTTGGCGATCGCCTATCTCATTATTGTCCAAATCCTTGATTATCGCGATATGCAACCCGCCCCTATTATGCAAATAATTTTAGATTTGGGTATTAGGCATTAGGTATTGGGCATTGAAAATTACTTTTTATCCTCCTATAACTCCTGACTCCCTTTCTATAACCATAGAGTTTAATCAATATTAATTGTTAGATAATCCAATCCATAGAACTATAAGAATAAATTAGAGGAAATATCGTGTATTTATCTAATCAACCAATTCCCTTTTGGTGCAAATAACGGTAAGCTATAGCTAACAATATTAAGCAAAGATAAATTTGCCGTATTTTCATCACTAGAATCTACTTTTCATAACTAGAATCTACAGGGATCAACAAAAAACAGATTCTCTGTCAGTAATTTCTCATACCAATATAGAGGTAAATTCATGTTTGAATACTTGCTAGAGACCGTTTGGTTGGTCCCTTGCTATGCTTTATTAGGTGGTATTTTAGCCTTGCCTTGGTCGCCAGGAGTGATTCGGCGCACAGGACCAAGACCAGCGGGTTATGTCAATTTAATTATGACATTATTATCTTTTTTGCATTCCGTTTTGGCGTTCACCGCCATTTGGAATAAGCCAGCAAAAGAAGTATTAATACCATGGCTATCCACCGCTGGTTTAAATCTGACTATTAATATAGAAATATCTGCCATTACGGTAGGTGCATTAATTGTGATCACAGGTTTAAATTTCCTAGCCCAAGTATATGCTGTGGGCTATATGGAAATGGATTGGGGGTGGGGACGCTTCTATTCTTTATTAGGATTATTTGAAGCTGGTCTATGTGCCTTAGCTTTATGTAACAACCTGTTCTTCAGTTATGTAATCTTGGAAATTCTCACCCTGGGAACTTACCTATTAGTAGGTTTATGGTTTAGTCAACCCCTGGTTGTGAGTGGTGCGCGAGATGCGTTTTTAACCAAGCGGGTTGGTGACTTGTTTTTGCTAATGGGAGTTCTGGGACTTTGGACTTTAGCAGGAACTTGGGACTATCAAGATTTAGCAATATGGGCGCAAACTGCGAAAGTAGACCCCACAATTATTACCTTAGTTTGTTTAGCGTTAATTGCCGGGCCAATGGGTAAATGCGCCCAGTTCCCCTTACATCTATGGTTAGATGAAGCCATGGAAGGGCCTGTTCCCAGTACGATTTTGCGGAACTCAGTGGTAGTAGCCAGTGGTGCATGGGTGCTGATTAAATTACAACCTGTGTTTAGTTTGTCCCCCATAGCCTCTTCTACAATGGTGGCCATTGGTGCAGTCACAGCTATTGGTGGTTCATTAATTGCGATCGCACAAATTGACATTAAACGCTGTTTATCCTATTCTGTCAGTGCTTACATGGGATTGGTGTTTATTGCCGTAGGTACACAACAAGATGACGCAGCCTTATTATTAGTCCTCACTCATGCCATCTCCGCTGCACTTTTAGTCATGAGTACAGGTGGTATTATTTGGAATAGCATCACCCAAGATGTTACCCAACTTGGTGGTTTATGGTCACGTCGTCCCATTTCCGGTTTAGCATTTATTGTCGGAACATTAGGTTTAATTGGATTCCCCCCTCTAGGTAGTTTTTGGGCATTAATGGAATTAGCTGATGGATTATGGGGAAAACATCCTTGGTTAGTAGGAATTGTTATTGGTGTTAACGCTTTAACTGCCTTTAGTTTAACCAGAGAATTCGGTTTAATTTTTGCTGGTAAGCCTAAACAAATGAGTGAACGTTCACCAGAAGCCATTTGGTTGATGGTTGTACCAATGATGTTATTATTCGGCTTCGTTTTACATCTACCATTGTTGTTGCAGAGTTTATCTTTATTACCAAATTGGGCAATCTTAAATAAAGATGTAGCACTGCTTTTAATTTGGTCTAGTATCTTTGGTTGCAGTATTGGTGGCGTAATTTATATAGGCAATATTGCTAAACCAGTCCGCTTGCCTTGGCAGGGTTTACAAGACTTACTTGCTTATGATTTTTACACACCTAAACTTTACAAAATTACCATCATTTTTGGAGTAGCTCAACTTGCAAAGTTAGCGGATATAGTGGATAGATTCGTTGTAGATGGCATAGTTAACTTTGTCGGTTTATTCTCCCTATTAGGTGGTGAAGGTTTAAAATACAGCACCAATGGACAAACCCAATTTTACGCCTTTACAGTTTTATTAGGTGTAGGAGTTTTAGGTGCTTGGGTAACATGGCCTTTCTGGGGTTTGCAGTTCATAGATTTAGTTTTTTAAACATCTATGACATCTATGATTTACATTGGTAATCCCAATCTACAATGAGAACTGACGTTTTAATTGTAAAAAATCTAGTGAACACCAAACAGCGCAACAAAAATCTCTCCAGAAGAAACTTACTACAATTAGGTACAGGTTTAATTGGCGCAGGAGTAGCTATAGGAGTTGGTTCAAACTTAGTTAAACCTGAAGTTGCCACCGCACAAAATATTACCGACCCTGATGAGGCACTAAAGGCATTACTGGATGGTAACGAAAGATTTGCCAGCCGAAAACGCCGTTATGGACACCAAAGTTATTCACGATTACAGGAAGTTGCCAAAGGTCAAAAACCCTTTGCTTCTATTCTCGGTTGTGCAGATTCTAGAGTACCTGCCGAAATAGTTTTTGACCAGGGACTAGGTGATTTATTTGTCTGTCGTGTGGCTGGCAATATTGCTGCTCCCGAAGAGATCGGTAGTTTAGAATATGGCAGTTTAGTATTAGGAGCAAAAGTGATTCTTGTACTAGGTCATGAAAGATGTGGTGCTGTAAGTGCCACTCTTAAAGGCGAAGAAGTACCAGGAAAAATTGGTAGCTTATTAGAGGCAATTAAGCCCGGAGTAGAGAAATCTAAAGATCAACCAGGAGATAAATTAGAAAACGCCTGTAAAGCTAACATTTTGGTGCAAATTGAAAACTTGAAATCATCACCAGTGCTAGCAGAATTAATCAAGTCTAACAAACTCAAAATAGTAGGCGGTTATTACGATTTAGATAGTGGTAAAGTCAACTTAGTAAGTTAATTCATTTAACTAAATGGGTAAAAGGTAAATTTTAAGAAAAATAATCACCAATTACCCATTAATAATCACCAATCACCAATCACCAATTATGCTCAGTGTTTTAATTTGGTTGCCAATAATTGGCGCTGCTATTATCGGACTATTGCCAGATACGATCATTCCTAAAAATAGAATTAGATTAGTATCCTTAACTCTGTCATTTTTAGTTCTGTTGTGGAACGGTTTCATTCTTTTCAAATTTGATCTCAAAACTCCAGGAATGCAATTTCAGGAGTATTTACCTTGGAATGAAACCTTGGGTTTAAGTTATCAACTAGGAGTTGATGGGCTATCAATATTAATGTTGGTATTAAACAGCCTTTTAACTTGGATAGCTATTTATAGCAGTAGTCAAAATACCGAACGCCCTCGGTTATTTTATTCCATGATTTTATTAGTTAGTGGTGGCGTTGCTGGTGCTTTCTTGGCAGAAAACTTACTTCTTTTCTTCCTGTTTTACGAATTGGAATTAATTCCCTTTTACTTATTAATTTCCATTTGGGGAGGAGAAAAAAAAGCCTATGCCGGCATGAAATTTTTGATTTATACGGCTGTTTCTGGCGCGTTAATTTTAGCTACATTCCTGGGCATAGTTTTGTTAAGTGGTTCTCATAGTTTTGCCCTAGATACAGTTTCTACCCAAAACATTTCCGCAGGAATGCAACTGTTATTATTAACAGGAATAATTGTAGGTTTTGGTATCAAGATTCCCTTAATACCTTTTCATACTTGGCTACCTGATGCTTATGTTGAAGCCTCTGCACCCATCGCCATTTTACTGGGTGGAGTATTAGCAAAATTAGGAACCTATGGACTATTGCGGTTTGGGTTGGGATTATTTCCCGATACATGGAGTATTGTTGCACCAACATTAGCGATATGGGGTGCTATCACTGCAATTTATGGATCAGTAATAGCGATCGCCCAAAAAGACATCAAACGCATGGTAGCATATAGTTCCATTGGACACATGGGCTATATTCTCCTAGCCGCAGCCTCCAGTACCAATCTCGCCTTGGTTGGTGCAGTCGCGCAAATGTTCAGTCACGGTATTATCTTGGCCATCTTGTTCCACCTCGTAGGAATTGTAGAAGCAAAAGTTGGAACCAGAGAACTGGACAAACTCAGTGGCTTAATGAGTCCTATCCGCGGCTTACCCATCGTTAGTGCCTTACTTGTTCTTGGTGGCATGGCCAGCGCCGGTATTCCAGGTTTAACAGGTTTTATTGCTGAATTTATCGTTTTCCAAGGTAGTTTTAGCACCTTCCCCATACCCACATTATTGTGTGTAGCCTCTTCCGGTTTAACAGCCGTTTACTTTGTCATCCTCCTCAATCGTACCTGTTTCGGCAGACTCAATAACGACTTAGCCTATTATCCTAGAGTCATCTGGGCTGAAAAAATACCAGCCTTAATTTTGGCATCCCTCATTATTTTCTTAGGAGTACAACCCACCTGGTTAGTACGTTGGAGTGAAACCACAACCACAGCAATGGTAGCGGCTATTCCTACTCCTGAAAAAACCGTAATCTCACAAGTGGCATTGAAGTAATGGAAGAAGGAGTTCAAAATACATGAGTTGCAGGAGTTCAGGATGAAAGACAACGAATAAGCAAAGAAAAAAACTTTTCACATAGGATTTTGGCTTGCTTATTAATGTTCTGGCAATTCCCTTGATTCTGACAACTCACTCCTTATTTCAGAGATTAAAACCAGGAGGAAGAATGAACTTTAAATACATACCCGCACTGTTAGTTATCTATCGGTTTGCAGTTGCCCCATTTCTCCTGTGGGATGCCCTTGACGGAAAAACAACAATTTGGTTTTTAATTGGTTTTATAACTGCCTTTATTGGTGATATTTTTGATGGCATCATTGCCAGAAAGCTAGGAGTAAGTACAGCCGAATTAAGGCAAGCCGATAGTTGGGCAGATGTTTGTTTATTTAGTTGTGTATTTATCAGTGCTTGGTTAGTACATCCAGAAGTATTAAAGGCATATCATCTACCCTTACTCACCGTTGTTGTTACCCAATTAATTTGGTGGATAGTTAACCTAATTAAATATAGAAAACCCGCCAGCTATCACACCTATTCAGCAAAATTTTGGGGCATTACTTTATTTATCGCTATCGTTTCCTTATTTGGTTTTAACTATGCCGGAATTACATTATGGCTAACTTGTATTGCTGGTTTCTTACACACAATTGAAGAAATAGCAATGACTTTCATTTTACCAGTGTGGACTCATGACGTTTTAAGCATTTTTCACGCCTTAAAAATTCGCCAAGATTTACAACAAAATTTACAAAATAGCCCTACTTCCTAACTTAATCAAAATGGTACAAACATCAGATAAACCAACAACCAAGCTACCACCGTCCAACCACGAATTTGCAGAAATAATTCATCGTCTAGAAGCTGGTGGTTCAATGCTGCCAGATACACCGGAAAACTTAATGCAAATCATCGGCATTTATAAAGCTTATGCTGTACCGATGGATTTCTACTGGCGCGACTTACTTTATATTGCCGAAAGAGTATTTTTAAATCCCCTTCCCGCCTTTAAATACTTCTTACCCCAAGAATATTTAGACCTGCATAACCATTACGCAGGTGATGATGCAGATTTAAGAATTTGGCGTGGTGTCGCTACAGCACATCCTGAACTTTTGGCATTTATAGAAAAAGGTGAAACCACCAAAATGCCAAAAATATTACATCATTTATTCCATGACAGAATTAACATGGAATTTGCCGAAGCTTGTATGCAAGCAATGTTATGGCATCGCAAAATGTACGCACCAGTTAATCAATTCGATGCCTATTTAGATTCAGAAGAATATAAAGCTAATGCTGATAAAGCAATTAAAGCTTACTTCAAAAAAAATCCGGCCATGTTGGGACTTTATAAACTGTTTCCTGATATGTTTTTGGAACAGTGCCGAATGATGTCCTATTACTCCAACTTAGGACTTTTTTGGGAAGTGATGGCACCGGTATTTTTTGAAATGTCGGATATTTACGATGAAGGCGGTTTTAAAGGTGTTCCTGATGCCATGAACTTCTTAATTAATGGTATCTTTGCCATTGCCGGTCGTCCTATTTATCATCATCTTTATGTTGATGGTGAATGTTATGAAATCATCCCCAAATCAAAAGGTTTTACTTGGTTATATGAAGCTGCTTTACCTTATGTAGAAGCTGTGTTTTACCGCACCGCACCATTTAGAGGTACAAAATCATATAATGCCCAAGCAAAACAAGTACCAGATGACCAAAAAGACTTTCACTATGGCATTCTTTACGCTGACGTTTTCCCTGTAGGAACTGCGGGTATTCCTCCCACATTATTAATGCAGGATATGTTGCATTTTCTTCCTCAATATCTTGTTGATTATTACAAACAATATTGTCGGGGTGAAGATGATATGTTGATTCAGTTGGGTGTGACTTTCCAACGTTCAATGTATAATGTTACATCTGCGGTAATTCAAGCTTTAAGAACTGCACTTTTGTATCCGTTAGATGATCCAAATCCTAAGCATCTACAGGCAAATCGGGAGTTTTTTGAAATGCAGCTAAATCGCTTCACTCGTGCTGATTATGGTATGCGTGATGCGGCGAAGTTGCGGAGTATTCAAAGACAGGATTATAGATGATCCCCCCAACCCCCCTTAACAAGGGGGGCTTTGAAACTTATGTATTAACTTAGTCAAGCACCTCAAAAGAATGAACTTCTAAAACAGAACCTATCATTGCTGTTGTCATTACATCTTCACGCACTTTTCCTGTGATTTTGGCTGTTTGTCCTGATTTAAGTAAGTTTTTATCAGTGCTTTTGAGAATTTCATAAGTAATACCTTCATCTGTAACAAATGCCCAAGCGCCAAGTCCAATATTACGGCGTTCAATTTTTCCTGTTACTGTAATAGTCATAATTAGGAATTTGTAATAGGTTGACTGGTAATAGGTAATAGGAAAAAATCTTTCCCATTACCTAATTATTTAAGCTGTTTGTTGTTCGTCTTTTAATGCTAAACGCACGAGTCCGTAACAAAGCAATGCATTAACTATTAGGAAAATACGGGCTAAGTTACCGTCTCCTAATCCCCAAACTGCGGGGTCATAAATGGCACTGACTGTTAAACAGGCTGCGACACCAAGGGTAGAACCAACTGCAAACCATTTCCAATTAGGATGTCCTAGCAGCAATACTATCAACGCAATGGGAATTAGGACACTGGCAAAAAGAGGATTTAAAGCCCCTGTTCCCTGTAAACTATTGCCTAGTTCGGGTAGAGAACTGCCCAAAACTCGGAAAGGCCACTGGGGAAGGTCAAAGATATAAAATCCTTTGAGGAAGAATAAGCCAGAACTACCAAATATTAAGCCACTGGATAAAGACCAACTCCATGCGAAGGGGAAGTAAACCCGTAGAAACCAAGCGAGGAGATAGGAACCTACTACCATTAATATTTTAGGTAATAGGGCGATCGCACCGCCATCAATCCAAAAACCAGGGTTAATATAGCCGTTATCCCGTAACCACCGGAAAAAGTCGGGAAAACTAATTTGTCCTTCGCTGGCGAGTTTGACGGCTGCTTCGGCGTTAAGTTGTCCAGCACCGTAATAATTTAAACCATCGTCTTGAATAACTCTGGCTGACTGTTGCAGGACTTTTAAAATTTGATCAGGTTCTGTAACTCCAGATGCTTTAATTAATGCTGCTACCCCGGCAACGTGGGGAGAGGCCATACTTGTGCCTTGGAGTCCCAAAAATACGCCTTGGCCGTTTTCGTCAATGGTTTCCTGGAGAATTGTTCCTGTTTCACTTCCACCGGGGGCGGAGATATCTACACCAGCACCAAAGTTGGAGTAGGATGCTTTTTCTCCGTCTGGACCAAATGCAGAAACGCCAATGACATGAGGATAACGGGCTGGATAACTTGCCCCATCTGTACTTTCATTTCCGGCTGCGGCAATAATAACTACACCTTTTTTGTAGGCGTACTCAATGGCATCTTGCATGAGTTGACTTTCACCACCACCACCTAAACTCATGTTAATCACATCTGCGCCTTTATCGGCGGCAAATTTGATGGCTTCGGCGATATCGGCGACTGTACCGGCACCATCAGCACTTAACACTTTTAAGGGCATGAGACTGGCTTCGTAGGCGACTCCAGCAACACCATATTGATTATTGGTGGTTTGGGCAACTGTACCAGCTACATGGGTGCCATGTCCGTTGTCGTCTTTGGCTGATTCTGTGTCGTTGACGAAGTCGTAGCCTTTAACAAATTTGGTGTCAGCTAAGTCGCGCACCTGAGTGATACCTGTGTCAATGACTGCAACTGTAATACCGCTACCTTTGGTGCGAGTCCATGCGCCTTCTATGCCAATTTTGTGGAGATTCCACTGTTTGCTGTAATATTGGTCGTTGGGGCCAACTAATGAAGGTTGGGGATTTTGATTGTTTTGGAGTGGGAACTGTTCTCCCAGTTCTGTAGTCTTCCCTTGGGGAACTTTCCTGTAAATGTAATTTGGTTCGATGAATTCTGTGGCTTTAGCAAAGGGAGATTTTCTTAAATCTTGCAGCCGTTGGCGATCGCCTTTGATAATATACACATGATCAGCCGCTGAGAATTGGTTATCCAGTCCGGGTGTAACATGATATTGTTGAGCGATCGCTTGCAAATCCTGATTAATCACCGATGCTGGAATATCTTCCCGAAAATCTAGCAAAATTGTCTCAAATTCACCTTTGGTTGCCAATCCCTGGACGTTCAGGAAACCGAACACGGCAGCAACCAATCCGATGACAAACAAGCACAATAATATAAGTCTTCTCATATCAACTCATCAAAGCTTTTTGTCAGTTTGCACACTACCATAACTCAAAATTAAAAGTTAAAAATTAAAAATTAAAAAATTCTATTCCCCAGTCCCCAGTCCCCATTACCCAGCCTTGAATTAAGAATTATTAATTATTATGGAACGTGGTCTTTTATGGTTGCCCTTATTAGTGGCATTCTTCTGGTTAGCTTGGCAAGGTTCTCAGGAATATCAAAAACTTGAGGCTTATCGTCTTTGGGCGGAACAATTTGAACGAGCCAAGTATGATATCTATGCTGTATTAGGTCAAAAAGGTAATGATGTTACCTGGGGCAAACCCACCCCCAAAGGACCGATTAAACTAGAAACTTTTTCTTTACTCGATGTTAAGGAAATGAAGTTTTTGGTAGATGAAAAACAAGTATCCTTTGAAAATCCACCCCAAAAAGGGCGTTTAATTGAGTTAGAATTTTTGTTTTCTGAACCAGCTAAATCAATTCGTGTACCTTTTACAGAAACTTCTTTAGCCTCAGAATGGGGTAAATATTTTCAGGGAGTTTTACAAAACCTTGATTCACAAAAATAATTAATTATCATTAAATCTGTTTTAGTGCTTGAGTTTGTAACTAAATTTTGTACTTTGTTTACCAGCGAGACTTTTTATGTATTACTTCCTGTTGTATACCGCGACATCTATATTGATTGGAACTTCTGCTATAGTAGCGATCGCCGCACCAGCAAAAATTGCCCAAGTTAGCACAGTAGGAAAGATTAACCGTCCTACCCTCAAAGTTGGTAGTCAAGGTGAGCGAGTTTCTGAACTCCAAGCAGCATTGAAACTTTTGGGTTTTTACACAGGTGCTGTAGATGGTGTTTATCAAGAAGGTACAGCCAGGGCTGTTTCCCAATTTAAACAAGCAGCCGGCTTAAATCCTGATGGTGTTGTAGATACTATCACATGGCAAAAACTTTTTCCTGATGTATCAACAGTGGCGACCAATATCTCTTCATCTCCTGTGCCACCCATCTCAACTGGTAGTTTGACCGTTCCTACCAGAATTAATAATACATCTGCACCCAAACCGATTACTCCAAAACCAAATCTAACTTCCCGTAATCCAAACAACTCCGCCTTTCAACCGACTCCACTTAAACAGCAAAATCCTAATATTCAATATACAAAAGAAGGATGGCCGATTTTGCGTTTAGGTAATCGTGGTTCAGAAGTCGTGAAGTTGCAAAAACTACTACAAAATTTAGGTTTTCTGAAAGGTAGTATAGATGGAGACTTTGGTATCACCACTGAAGCCGCAGTTAAAGCTGCTCAAATACGTTATGGCTTACAACCTGATGGCATCGCTGGTGGCGGTACTTGGGAGGCTTTTGTGAGACGACTACCCCAGGCACGTTGAAAAAAATTCCCAATTCAAAATTTAAACTTCAAAATCCGATGATATGAAACACTTTTTATTAACTTGGCTTGGTACTGCGATCGCATTACTAATTACTGCTAAAATCGTACCAGGATTTATTATCAAAACTTTTGTAGCTGCTCTCATTGCTGCTATTGTCATCGGTTTGGTAAATGCCTTTATCCGTCCAATTTTAAAGATATTAGCATTTCCCATCACTCTCATTACTTTTGGTTTATTCACATTTGTCATCAACGCCTTAACTCTTTGGTTGGCAAGTGCTATTACTCCAGGTTCTGAGTTTCAAATTAGAGGTTTTATACCTGCTTTTCTCGGTTCTATTGTGCTGTCGATAGTTTCTAGCGTCATTAACTATTTTTTCAGAATAGTTGATTGAAGGTCATTGGGTATTGTGCTAGTAACTGCAATAGCTACTGTGACTACTCCTGCTTCTTCTGGCAAACGGAAAATTTGCTTAGGAACTAATAACCTCGCTTGTGAACTAATTTCCATAGCTGCCAAAATAGCAGATGCTTCAGCTACACTCGGTGTTCCTACTATTTGGGCAATGATTTTTGCAGGGTTGGGAACATTGACACCAGCGAGAATTTCCGCTGTGAAAGTTTTGAGGGGGAAATTGTGTACCTGGCAAAATTCCCTTAAACCCATTTCTGAAGCTTTAGATGCGATGGTGGCAATACCGGCTATAGCAGAATAGGTAAATTGAGTATCTCGCAAAATTTTCTCAATTGCTACACTGACTAACTTGCCTGAAGTTCCCTTTTGACACCCAATCCCCACCCATAAAACTTGCGAATTTAGTAAGTCTACTTGCATATTCAAATCATTCAGTGTTAATATGGAGAAAACTTAATATTTTATATAGAATTGCCTAAAAGCCTTATCAGTAGCCTAAAAATCAGTCTTAAGAATGATTTATTTTTGAGGATTGTGTTTTTGGATACACACAAAATGATAACTTTAATACTTTCTGAAAAACAAAAACCGATATATTTAGTACATCTAGCACAGTAGGAAACATTGAGGGAGAAACAAAGCAAAGGTAAAAGGTAAATTACGTCTTCATATTTACTTTATTTCTACCCTTGTAGCGCGAGCATTTCATCTTGATGTTTCAATTTCTTTTCTCTCCGTCGTAACAAATGCACAACAGTTACGGCGGGGTTTTGCTCTATTACTCCTGCGCTCCAGCTTGTCGTAACATCTGGGCAATTGTGCGGTAGTTATTAAATTCAGCAATCATTAAAGCTGTATAACCACCCTGGTTTTTTAAATTTACATCTGCCCCGGATGCAACTAAAATTTGCACAGCTTGACCATAACCTTCAGCAGCAGCCCACATTAACGCTGTTGCGCCTGCTGAATCTTGAAAGTTTACATCTGCCCCTTTTTTTAGCAGCAGTTTGAATACTTCTGGATGGTTGCTGGCTATGGCTTTGACTAAAGCAGTTTTTCCATCATCTGCTAAGGCATTGATATTAGCACCGTGGTCAAGTAATATTTTAACGGTCTGGGTATGTCCTTGGGATACTGCCAATGTGAGGGCAACTTCACCAAAGTTTTTCTTGTTCATGTCTGCTTTAGCTTGCAGTAAAGCTGCAACTATTTCGCTGTATCCCTGGAATGCGGCTACAAGTAGGGGTGTATCACCAAGATGATTTCTAATTTGTACATCTGCACCCCGCTGAATTAAAATTTGTACTACATCAAGGTAGTCTTCAACAACGGCACAATGGAGGGCGGTTTCACCTTGTTTATCTTGGTGATTAATTTTCGCACCTGCATCTAATAAAGCCGCAACGATATTACCATGTCCTGCGGCTGCGGCTGCTAATAGTGCAGTGTTACCATCGGGATTTTGTAAATTAGTATCAGCCCCTGCTGACAACAATGTTTGTACTACATCTAAATATCCCAAGTCTGCGGCTATCATTAAAGGTGTCTCACCTTCTGCATCTGGAATATTGACAATTTGACTATTTTGTAGTATGGCTTTAACAACTGCTGAGTAGCCTTGCTTAATGGCTAGTTTTAAAGCGGTGTCATCATCTTTATCCGCAATGTTGGCATCAGCACCGGCAGCTAAAAGGACTTGGACTGCATCAAGATGTCCCTTCTGGGCTGCGGCCATTAAAGCTGTGCTGCCATCTTCATTAATGGCATTTATTTCTGCACCTTTAGATATTAAAAGCTTGATAATATCAATTTGATTGCTACTAGCTGCCAGCATTAACGCTGTTAAACGATAGGTTTTTCTGGGTAGATTGATGTTAGCGCCAAAATCTAAGAGCGATCGCACAATTTCTGTATAACCTAGATTAGCAGCAAACATTAATGCTGTCGTACCATGGCGATCGCACTCATCCACATTAGCACCACTGGCTAGTAGCTCATACAGCCTTTTGATATCGCCACTTTTTGCAGCCTTCAGCAATAAATTATCCTTGTTTTCAGTCATAAAACTAATCCCGCTGAGGCGGTTTTTATTTAGATACACTTAAGATTTAGTCTGAGATTGTTTAACCACTTTGGCAAGAGTGCTGATTGCAAAACTAAGGTATGCTAAGTTTTATTAAGATTTAATAATTGGATGAACACACGATGAGCCTTGAACTTTCTCCAGCGGTGAAATACGGGTTGAACTTCTTTCACCCAGCAATCATGTGGATATTATTAGCACTATCCTTGTATGCAGCTTACTTAGGCTTGCAAATACAGCGTACCAGAAATGCTCAAGGTGAAGAAAAGAAAGAACTGATTAAAGGTAAATATACAATTAAACACCACCAAATTGGGTCGATTCTCTTGGCTTTGATGGTAGCGGGTTCGATTGGAGGTATGGCTGTTACTTACATCAATAACGGTAAATTATTTGTAGGACCCCACCTGTTAGCAGGGTTAGGAATGACAGGTTTGATAGCATTTTCTGCGTCCTTATCGCCCTTTATGCAAAAAGGAGCAAACTGGGCGCGTGCGACTCATATTCTCTTAAATTTCGGAATTTTAGGGCTGTTTATTTGGCAAGCCTTCTCTGGTGTAGAAATTGTGATTAAAATTCTTACCAAAGCATAGACAGGAGGCAGGGGAGCAGAGGAGCAGGGTAAAAATTAATTCGTTCTTCGTTCTTTGTTCTTCTGACTCCTGACTCCTGACTCCTGACTCCTGACTCCTGACTCCTGACTCCTGCCTTTTGCCTTTTGCCTTCTGTTCCCTGTTTCCTATGACTAACAACGCTTTTTCTTAGAATTAACAGGAAAGGGAATACCCAGAGACTGATGAAAATCTTCTTGGACTTTGCGGGTTAAGCGACGGGAGACTTGACGGACAATTTGATGAAGTAAGCGATCGCCTGTAGATTGAATTAAAGAATGTGGTAAACGCTTAATAAATTTAGGAAAATGAAGCTCAACCATCAAATCTAATTCCCATTCTACCCGTGTCATCTCAGGCGAACTTTCTATCAATTCCATGCACGCATTATAGTCCACATCATAACCAGGAGCTTGATAATCTGGGATGGGAATTGTACGGATACGGTATTTACCTTCCTCCGGGTCTAACAATTCCAAACCAATTTTTGGTTCAACTTCATAACCAAAAGAACCAAACCGACCAATTACCAAAGCATAGCCATTATCACCCAACGGTTGTACAGTCATCGGTTCAGCACACCGTGCAAACCATGAAGAGTGACTATTCAGATAATCAGCCACCTTTTCAATAGGGGCATACATTTCCATGCAGTCTTGATGATGACTATAAAATTTACTTGGCCCTGAATGAGTTTCATCTACTGCAACACTTGAATCCACTATTAAAACTGATTCTTTTCTTGCCAAGGATTGAAATTCCCAGTTATTTGATACCATAATGCGTTTTTTGTATAGTTGGCAGTTTGTCTATATTTATAATTCCCAATTAGGGAGAAATTTTTCACACAAAAATGCAAATTTTACACAAACATCAATAAACTGTCATCAACTCCATAGAATCACTACAATTAAGAACGAAATCAGTACACATTAGTTTTCCAGGATAGCGTCAATCATGAAAATATTTGTAGCAGGTGCAACAGGTGAAACAGGTCGTCGCATAGTACAAGAGTTAGTAGCCAGAAATATCAAAGTCCGTGCTTTAGTGAGGGATTCAGAAACAGCCAAAGCTATTCTGTCTCCTGAAGTTGAGTTAGTTATAGGCGATGTATTACAACCAGAAAGCCTGACTGCGGCTTTAGGTGATAGTACGGTGGTAATATGCGCCACTGGTGCAAAACCCAGTTTCGACCCCACCGCCCCCTATAAAGTAGATTTTGAAGGTACAAAAAATTTAGTAGAAGCAGCTAAAAGCAAGCAAATTGACCATTTTATCTTAGTTTCTTCCTTATGTGTTTCTCAGTTTTTTCATCCCCTCAACCTGTTTTGGTTAATTTTAGTGTGGAAAAAGCAAGCTGAGGAATACATCCAAAAAAGTGGCCTCACCTATACAATTGTGCGACCTGGAGGGCTGAAAAATGAAGATAACTCTGATGCCATAGTAATGCAGGGCGCTGATACTTTGTTTGATGGTAGCATCCCCCGGCAAAAAGTAGCTCAGGTTTGTGTAGAGTCTCTGTTTGAACCTGCTGCACGCAATAAAATTGTGGAAATTGTCGCTAAACCTGAAGCTACCCCCAAAAGCTTCCAGGAATTGTTTCAGGAAGTAGGTAACAGGTGACAGGTGACAGGTGATAGCGAAAAGATTAACAACTGATAACTGACTAATGACTTTTAAACTCAAAGGTGTAGAAAAACTGATAGCCCCGATAGCCGCGCTTTTGGGGTTTGTATATTTATTACAGTGGTATATTGGTGGCGATTTGCGTTTATCTTCTGACCCTGTGTTTGAGCAAAAACAACCTCCTTTAGTGATGACGGAAGGTGATCCTTATATTCGAGCCTTGATGCGGACTATTTCGTTTAGTGAAGCTAATAGTAAACGTCCTTATTCTCTGTTATATGGTGGTCAACAAATAAATGACCTGAGTCGTCATCCTCAGATATGTGTGACTATTGTCGTTGGACCAAATACAGGTAATTGTTCTACGGCTGCGGGTAGATATCAAATTATTAACACTACCTGGGCTGAGATTGCACCCCGCTATCATCCAAATCCCTCTCAGGTAATGTTTTGGTCTAGTTACAGTTTTGAACCGGAGTATCAAGATATAGTTGTTTATCGTTGGTTAAATGATTCAAAAGTTTGGGGAACCGATATTTCTAAACTGTTGCGTCAGAAGCAGTTAAATGAAGTTTTACGCCGACTTTCCCCTACTTGGACAAGTTTAGGATATGGCATAGAAACTAATTCTAATACCCAATTTTTACCTAAAATTTATCAGAAAGTATTGGCTGAAGAATTAAAAGCTGCTAGTCAACCTAAATAACAGGAGTTCAGGAGTCAGGAGTCAGGAGTCAGGAGTCAGGAGTCAGGAGTCAGGAGTTCAGGAGTTCAGGAGTCAGGGGTTCAGGGGTTCAGGAGTATGGCTTACGCCACGCTTCGCTATCAGGAGTTCAGGAGTATGGCTTACGCCACGCTTCGCTATCAGGAGTTCAGGAGGATAAGAAGAAAATATTTCCCCCATCCTCCCCATCTCCCTCACACTCCACACCCTACACTAATAAATTGATGCAGATTCTGGACAAATGACAATGTATTTTCGATGTGTGTATTATGTCCAACTTGACTAATGATTTTTAGTTGGGCAATTTTACATCTGTAGGACATTAATGTATTAATTTTGATAAATTTTTCGTCATTTTCTCCAACCAATAAAAGCAAAGGTATTTTACTTTCTTTCATATTTTCCCACAAGGAAGGCTGGTATCCTGTACCCATAAATTGTAATGATTTTGCTAATTCTAGAGGTTTGTTTTCTAACCTACTTTCTATCATTTTTTGATATTTGGGATGATTTTGGATATTACTAAAAATAGGTTGATTATACCAATTATCTAAGAAAATATGAAACTCACTTTGTTCGCTAATTCTTGTTAATTTCTTGGCAATTTGACTATCACTTTTAATTCTGGCTAATCTTTCTAAATTTGTTTCTAAACCTGGAGAAGCTGATTCTAAAACTACTTTGATAAATTTTTCAGGGAAATGTAGGGTTAAATATAAAGCTAATCTTCCTCCCATTGAATAACCAACTAAAAAGCATTTTTCTATTTTTAATTCTTCTAATAAGTTGATTAGTCCTTTAGCAATATATTCCATTTGATGATATTCATCATTTCCTAATACTTGGGTTTTACCGTGTCCGGGTAGATCAAGAGTAAGATAGGAAAAATTGTCACCTAATAATTTTATGGCTTCATCAAATTCTTCAATGTTACCCATGAAGCCGTGTAGAAACAAAATTAAGGGTTTTTGAAGATTACCTGCTAAGGAATAGTTAAATCTATATGTTTCTAAATTCATTTTTTGAAAGTGTAGTCAGAATGGATTACCTTTAAGCAATAACCTTCACAGGAATCTCAATTTGAAATTCTGTACCTTGTTCAGGAGTAGAAAAACAGCTTATTTTACCTTTGTGTTCTTCAACAACAATTTGGTAAGTAATAGATAATCCTAAACCAGTTCCCTTACCTACAGGTTTGGTGGTGAAGAAGGGATCAAATATTCGTTGTCGATGTTCTGTGGAAATCCCAATTCCATTATCAGCAATTGAAATTAAAACACTATCTGTTTTTAGTAATTTGGTAGTAATAGAAATTTGGGGACTTGTTCGTGATTTTTTAAAGTCCAAAGCATCAATAGCATCAATAGCATTTGTTAATATATGCAAAAAAACTTGGTTAAGTTTTGCTGCATAACACTCTACTGGGGGTAAATGATCATATTCTTTAATGATTTCAATCGGTGAGGAATTTAATTGATTGTTAATTCTACATTCTAGTATCAGTAGAATACTGTCTATATCCCTATGAATATCAATTGTTTTGATTTCTGTTTCACCCCAGTGTGAGAATGTTTTTAAAGCCTGTACAATATCACGAGTACGGGTTGTACCTACCTCCATTGATTTGATGAGTTGTGGTAAATCTGATTTGATGAAATTTAGATCAATTAGTTTGGTGAAAATCTTTATTTCTATTTCTGTGTCAACGTTGAGATGATATTTTTCATAAAGGTCTATTAATTTTAATAAATCTGTCATATAGCGTTGAGCATGGGGAAGATTAGGATGGATAAAATTGATAGCATTATTAAGTTCGTGAGCTATTCCGGCAACAAGTTTACCCAAGCTAAACATTTTTTCTTTTTGAATAAGTTGAATTTGGGTTTTTTCTACTTCATTTAAGGCGGCTTGAATTTTATTATCGCTAATTGTTAGGTTTTTTAATGTATGAAAAAGCAAAATAAAAAAATTCATTAATGCTAAACATAACCCAGTTATTTGAATAGTTTGTAATATATAAGTTCTGTTATTAGATATCTTCTGTTGTTCTGTTGTGACTTTATTCATCAAGTCTAGTAACTGGATGTTATTTTTATTTGAATAGATTATCGCTGATTGTAATGATTGTGCAGAAATTTGATTTTTAGATAAAATAATAGGCTCAATTTTGCTTTTATATGGATACCAAATTGCTTCGGCTTGAATGAGGAGATTTTTGATCTTATTACTTGTCGTAGCTGGAATAAATACTGGTTTTCCATCACTACCAGTAACAATTTTACCTGATTTTAAGCCCGCTAAAGTTTCATCAAATTGCTGATAAGCTTGTGCTAATTCATTCTGGATTAAAATAATGTTTGTGGCACTCTTTTCTGCTACTTCTAATTGCAAGATGTTTTTAGAAATTTTTTGTGATAGCATTCGCTGTCTGCCAGCTAAATTAATAATTATCGCATCTTCTTTTAATTTGGAAGATATGAAAAAATTAGGAATAAGTACACCTAAGTCAAAACAGAGAAATAGAGCAGCAGATACGAAAATTATCCTGTATTTTCCTTGTAAAAATAAATATTTAGGACAGATTTGTTTGAATTTTGCTATCATGATTTGAGAATTGGCAAGGGAAGAATATGTATCCTCAATAGATTTTGATTTTCGCAGTTGATAATGGCAACTGATTTTTTATGAGTTTGTTAAGGTAAAAATCTATCTAAAGCAGCTTTGAGTTGGGCTATTTCTACATCTATATTACCCTCTTGTGCTGCTCTACCTATACATTCGGTTAAATGTTCATCTAAAACTATCCGTGCTACTTTATCTAATGCACCTCTAACAGCGGCAATTTGTAATAAAACATCAGGACAAGGGGTATTGTGTTGTACCATTGTTTTGATACCGCGAATATGTCCTTCTATTCGTGAAAGTCGGTTAACTATACGCCGTAAAGATTCTTCACTATGTACATGAGGATGAACGGATTCGCCTTCTGTCGGAGTATGATCTGTATGTTCGTGGTTGTGATCGTGATGGTGTGTGTGTTCTGCTTTCTGGGATGAAGATGAGGATTCTTCTGTTAATCGGTTTGATCCATTCATGAGTGATTACAGTTTTGGTATTATTTCAGATCCTAACCTAGAGAGCCTAGAGAGATTTGAGATTTTGGGTTTTGAATTTTGAATTTGAGGTTGGTGGAAAAACCGAACCTAGTATTGGCAAATTTCCATAATAGCCTGGTTGCTAAATGTTCCAGTAACTTGATTAAAGGTGGTCAATAAATCAAAACATCTTTTTTGTAATCTGTTATTCTTTTTTTCTAAACTCTACACCCTGTCTTTGGTTAGGTTGTGACTATGCAAATTTTCAAATTACCCCGGTCTATACGCCAAGTTAGTACCCACGTTTTCGCAATTTTTCTAGGAGTGTTGCTAACGGTTTCTTCTTTGGAAGTTTTACCATCTCAAGCTGAACCTGCTCCTGCTGTGGTTGCTCAAAAATCATCTCCTGCGGCTGCGGCTATTGGTAATAGTAGTTTTGTGACGGCTGCGGTGAATCGTGTGGGACCGGCTGTGGTCAGAATTGATACTGAACGGACAATTACTCGTCGTACTGATCCTTTGATGGAAGACCCGTTTTTACGGAGGTTTTTTGGTGATGGGTTTCCTCAACAGTCACCGACTGAACAATTACGCGGTTTGGGTTCTGGGTTTATTTTGGATAAAAGCGGGATAGTTCTGACTAATGCTCATGTAGTTGACCAGGCTGATAAGGTGACAGTCCGCCTCAAAGATGGCCGCACTTTTGAAGGTAAAGTTAAAGGCATTGATGAGGTGACTGATTTGGCGGTGGTGAAGATTAATGCTGGTAATGATTTACCTGTTGCTTCTTTGGGTTCTTCTCAGAATGTCCAGGTGGGAGACTGGGCGATCGCAGTGGGAAATCCTTTAGGATTTGATAATACTGTAACTTTAGGTATTGTTAGTACCTTAAAACGTTCTAGCGCCCAAGTGGGAATTAGTGATAAACGTTTAGATTTCATTCAAACTGATGCTGCTATTAACCCAGGTAACTCCGGTGGTCCGTTATTAAATGCTCAAGGAGAAGTGATTGGGATCAATACAGCGATTCGTGCCGATGCTATGGGGATTGGGTTTGCAATTCCTATTGATAAAGCTAAGGCGATCGCAACTCAATTGCAAAGAGATGGTAAAGTTGTTCACCCCTACTTAGGTGTACAAATGGTGACATTGACACCCCAGTTAGCGCAACAAAATAATATCGATCCCAATTCCGTGTTTGAGATTCCCGAAGTGAACGGTGTTTTAGTCATGCGAGTTGTTCCTGATTCTCCTGCGGCTACTGCGGGTATCCGTCGAGGAGATGTCATTGTGCAGATTGATGATCAAGCAATTACAAGCGCCGATCAATTGCAAAGGGTGGTAGAAGATAGTCGTCTAGGTCAAACTTTGCAGCTAAAAGTGCAACGAGGTAATCGGACACAAATACTGTCAGTCCGCACCGCTGAGTTGAAAGATATTCAGTAGGAGTTAGGTGACAGGTGACAGGTGACAGGTGATAGGTGACAGGTGATAGGTGACAGGTGACAGGTAAAAAATTATTCTCCCCTGCTCCCCTGCTCCCCTGCCCCCCTGCTCCCCTGCTCCCTACTCCCTTTCTTCACTGGCTAATTTGATTAAATTATTCAATTCTTGCTGCATCTGGTTTTTGACTAATTCATAGCATTCGTTAACATAAGTGCGATCGCTTGCCGCTTCTTTTCCATAGCGTTCAAAAACAATAGGTGGACAAACCCTGGTATACATCCGCACAGGCAAAGGAATATTAGGCAGAGGTCCAACAGCTAAACCCCAAGGTAATCCCAAATAAACAGGAAATACTAAGGGATCTACATCAAAAAGCCAAGGCATACCCCATTTATGAAATTGCTGCATAATTTTATACAAATCAGTCAACACAATCAGGGTGTCATGGGCTCCCCAAGAAATTGCTGGAACAATCGGTACATTTTCTCGCAGTGCTAGTTTGATAAAACCCTGACGGTCAGCGAAATAAATCTTGTCTCGCATTTGATGAGGTCGAAATACATCCTCTGCTCCACCAGGATAAACTAATACACTAGCTCCAGAATGCAAAGCAGCATAAGCCATTTTGGGATGAGCCATAATAGCACCGCCTTTCATAGCCATTTCTGCCGCTGGGGGAAAAACTTCCCAGACTTTTGGATGCATCAAACCGTAAATTGGTCTTTGTGTACCAAACCGACGCAACCAGTCGTACAGCATCATTGATGTATCCGGTGATGCCAGTCCCCCATTATGAGAACCGACAAACAGGACTTTTCCTTCTGGGATATTTTCCCAGCCACTGGTTTGAACTCGAAAATAGTAGTTATACAAAAAGCCCAATATAGGCATGAGATTTTCAATGAACTTTGGATCTCGCTCGTCCAAAGACCGCCCTGGTTTTGTCTTCTGGGTATGTTTTAGTTGTAACATCGAGAGTTTTTATTAAGATATATTAAGAATCTTAAATCATTTCTGAAAAATCTTCATTTGGGTGGGCATTAGCCACCAAAAACTTTTAACCTGTAACCACTCCCCAGCACAGCACGGCGTAAATAAACTAACCATTCTAAATCTCCGAGCATCCTATGCTGTCTTCATTATTGACTTTTGACTTTTGACTTCCGCGAAGCTTTACTAGTCCCTATTCCCCAGGTTTCCAAGTACCGTGGAAGCTATGAGGAATAACCCTGGGTAATCCTATTTTACAAACTGGTTCTTCATCCAATCGTTGGCTACCCCCACCAAAAGTATCACTATTAAATACCCAAACTTCGCTACTATCGGTATTACCATCATAAACCACAGTTAACACCCAACCTTGGTGGGAATTTTGATGATCAGGAGCATAAATAGGTTCAGAAGGATAAAGATTTTCACCTACATTAGCTTCTGTCAGAGTGGCAGTTTGATGATCAAAACTAGCAATGCTATTTAATATTTCTCCTTGTGTATCTGTTCCTTCTCGAAAAATAGACAAATAGCTATAACGTGAGAACTTACCCACATTTTCGGCAGGAACATGAGGAAATTCACAAGTTCTATTTAACAAAGTTTCAATTCCAGTTACTTTGCCAGTTTGGGGATTAAGTTGTACCCGTGTCAAAGTAGTTTTAGCAACTGTTTGAGTTTCTCCAGTCGCTACTTGGCGCAAATATTCATTAGTTTGAAAATCTGCATATTTCGCAAAATCAACAATTACTGTACCGCTATCATCAACATAACCATTACCAAAATGCCACTGAAACCAAGGATCAGTTACACCACGACTGACTACAGACAAAGTTTCTCTATCAATCACTATAATCTTAGTTCCCTGATCCGGTTGCCAGGTTAAGGAATCACTATAGCTACTAGTTCCCAAGAGAACAGGCCAAATATTTAAACGCACCGCAGGAGCAAAAAATACTAAATATTGTCCTGCTAACACAAAATCATGTATTAGGGGAAAACCTTCTAAGGTCAACTTTGCTTTTTTGAGAATCTTACCAGTGAAGTCACTTTTATAAATATGCAGTATGGCATTAAGACCCGGACTCATACCAAAATTAAAAATTTCTCCTGTTTCATAGTCAACTTTAGGATGAGCAGAATAGGGTTGTCCTTTAGCCAAACCACCTAAATTATTTAAACCTTTGGTCTCTAAAGTTTCTAAATCTAGTGCATAGGGATTATCTCCTTCCCATAATGCTAAAAGTTGATCAGGTAATGCCAAAACCGAAGTATTTGCTGCGTGTTTAACTGGTTTTCGCCATTGATTCCAAATAGCCCCCGGTGCAGTCATACCATAATTACCATATAGCCATTTACCCGCAGCAGTTTCTTCTTGATAACCAGCAGTCTGCACATAGCGATAAACTCCGGTAGCACCTGCATCGCTAAAATGGATAGCTAAAATAGCCCCATCTCCATCAAACCAGTGTCCTACTGATACACCACCTCGTTCTAATCTGGCTGCACCGTTGCGATACAGTGTACCCCGTAGACCATCAGGTATTTTACCCGCGAGAATGGATAGTTTTGTAGGAGGAAATTCAGTTGCTGGTTGAGATATAGCTTTTGCCCAATTTTTTTTATTTGACTTTTTCTCAATTGTTTGCATGGTAATTTGGCTGCTATGGAGTTTTGCTAATTACGAGTTTTTTGAGATTACTGATATGAATTTTGACCCCCGTTTATACGAGGGCAAGTTTTTGTAATTGATAACTGATAACTACCTGATTAAATCAATTTTGCTGATTCATAAAGTCTTTTAAACATGGCTTTTATTTTAGTACCATAATCTAAGTCTGCTGACCATCTTCCTGATAATTGATCAACAGAAGGAGCTACTCCTCTAGTTACAAATCTAAACCGAGGATCTACCTCTTGTTGTACCAAAGGTTCTAAACTGGCGTAGGCTTTTAAATGTTGGATATGCGCTCTCACTCCAATTCTGGCACTAGAAAAAGAAGCTGCTTCTGTTCCACCACCTATTGCACCTAAACCAGCAAAATTATTTTGTTGAGGTTTAATATCACTACCAAATCGTAAAAAGCCAGTTTCCAAACACATTTGACAAAAGGCAATATCATGATTTACTCCCTCCATTGCCGCTTCTTCTCGATAGAGTTTGGGAATATCAGGAAACTGGACGAGGGCATTTTCATGGTTATTCCGCAAAAATAATTGTAGCTGTACTTCTGTGGTATTACCATTAGAAATAATTTGGTTAATTTGTCCTGGACAAACTGATAAAATTGAACGTAAATTCAGAGTTTTGGTGGCACTATCCCAGCTAATAGAAACATTAAAATCTCGAAGTTCAATGGCTTTAATGTAAACTATTCGCTGATAGGTAACGCGAACAACATTAGGTGCTTTGGATAAATCAATTCTTAAGCGATCTACTAAATCAATGGGGATATAAGAGTTACCATTAATTAATACACCTTGCTCTGCATAATTTTGACCATTAATGTTAATATTAATTGGTGAATAAGTTGCTTCTGGGGGCGTTCCCGGATTAGGGTCAACGGCCTTACTCCAAGCCACTAATCCATCTACTATTCCTAAAGCAAAATCACGGCGACGAGTTTGTAACAAACTGCGATCGTCTGGACTGCTAATAAAACCTACTTGCATTAATAAAGCAGGGACATTTGTCTGACGACAGAATTGTAAACTACCTAAACCGCTATCTGTATCTGGTTTAACTCCACGATTAGGCAATTGCGGGACACGACGTAATAATCCCATTAGTACCATTTCGGCGTTTTGCTTGCGTTGATTGTTGTTAGCAATATAAAAAACTCCAGCCCCCCTCACCGTAGGACTACCAGCAGCATCGGTGTGGATTTCTACGGCAACATCACCAGTTCGACCGCGAGAATTAATCCAGGTAATAGTTTGAGCAGCACTTAAATCATCAGGAACAGCTAAAACTTCCACAGTACGCGATCTGAGTTCTGTAACAATTAAATCTCGTAACAGAATCATTTCTTTTGCTTCAGTTGTACCTCCTGCGATCGCACCGGAATCAATTCCACCCGCTTCCCTGCCGCCATGAGCCGCTGAAATGAAAATACGTCCCATTTTTGATTATTCCTGTTGTTAAGCACCAGCATGAAGCAATTTTAGCGATTATTCTGGGCTGAAAACAAGAATTATAATTAACTCAGGAGTCAGTGGAAGAAGGCAAAAGCTATTTTCCCCATCTTCTTCTCTGTCACCTGTCACCTGTCACCTGTCACCTAAAAAATGCAAATCCCCCGCTTACATCCAGAAACAATAGAAGAAGTACAACACCGGGCTGATATTGTCGATGTGGTTTCGGAGTACGTAGTTTTGCGGAAGCGGGGTAAAGATTTTGTGGGTTTATGCCCCTTCCATAATGAAAAAAGCCCCAGTTTTACAGTTAGCCCAACCAAGCAAATCTACTACTGCTTCGGCTGTCAAGCTAAGGGTAATGCCATTAAGTTTGTCATGGATTTGGATAAACGGCATTTTGCCGAGGTGGTGTTAGATTTAGCACGGCGTTATCAAGTACCTGTAAAAACCTTAGAACCAGAACAAAGACAAGAATTACAGCGTCAGTTGTCTTTGCGTGAGCAGTTATATGAGGTTTTAGCTTCCACAGCCCAATTTTATCAACACGCCCTCAGACAAAGCTTAGGACAAACAGCGATGCTGTATTTAAAAGAGCATCGTCAATTAAACACTGAAACTATTCAACAATTTGGTTTAGGTTATGCACCCGCAGGTTGGGAAACCTTATATCGGTATTTGGTGGAAGATAAACATTATCCAGTCCAGTTGGTGGAAAAAGCGGGTTTGATTAAACCCAGGAAAGAAGGTGGTGGTTATTATGATGTATTTCGCGATCGCTTAATGATTCCCATCCGTGATATCCAAGGACGAGTGATTGCTTTTGGTGGGAGAACTTTAACAGAAGAACAACCAAAATATTTAAACTCACCGGAAACAGAACTGTTTAGTAAAGGTAAAACCTTATTTGCATTAGATCACGCCAAAGATGGCATTTCCAAACAAGATCAAGCAGTAGTAGTAGAGGGATATTTTGATGCGATCGCTCTCCATGCAGCAGGAATTAACAACGCCGTCGCTTCCCTGGGTACAGCCTTAAGCATAGAACAAGTGCGGCTGCTATTGCGCTACACCGATTCCAAACAATTAGTCCTCAACTTTGATGCAGATAAAGCGGGAACTATAGCCGCAGAAAGAGCGATCGGTGAAATCGCCACCTTAGCTTACAAAGGCGAAGTACAATTAAAAATTCTCAACATCCCCGATGGTAAAGACGCAGATGAATACCTGCATAGTCATACAGCTGAAGAATATCAACAACTATTAGCAAACGCCCCACTTTGGTTAAATTGGCAAATTACGGAAATAGTTAAAGACAGAGATTTAAGACAAGCTACTGATTTTCAAAAAGTTACAAAACAAATCGTAAAACTCTTGCAAAATATAGTTAATAGTGATACTCTTAATTACTACATTTCCTACTGTGCAGAAATACTCAGCTTAGGGGACGCTAGATTAATACCCCTCAGAGTTGAGAATTTGCTAACCCAAATTGCACCCGCTAGTGTGCAAGCTCCTCCACCGCGCTCCACTTTATCGCGCAAACAGGAGTATAAAACGCCGAAGCTATCTCTAGTAACCACTGAACGCAGTTTATTAGAACAAGCAGAGGCGTTATTATTACAAATATACTTACATTGTCCAGAACAGCGGCAAGTAATAATTGACGAACTAGAAGAGCGAAATTTAGAATTTAGCCTTTCTCACCATCGTTTTTTGTGGCTACAGATTTCAGAATTAACAGCCGAAACAGATTTAATTTCCAATTTGCAAAACAGGTATTTAGAATTATCAGAAGAACTGGGATTAATTTCTCATTTATTTCATTTGAACGAAAAAACTAACAAAGAAATATTGCGTACTCCCCAAGTCGTGCAAGCAACGCTGGCTTGTATAGAAAAAGTTTTGAGAGAAAAACGTCATCGTCATTTTATGGAATTGTGGGAGAAAATAGATCCACAACTAGAACCAGAGAAAGATAAATCCTATTATGCCAGTGCGATGGCTGAAAAAATGCGGATACAAGAATTAGATAGACAGCGGCAATTTTCGATAGCAGAATTATTTTAGGGCTTTGGGCCTTGAGTTTGTTTACGTTTCACATAGGATTGCTGTATAATTGATACATCAGCTTGATTTTTTTGGCAGGGCAAAGCGGGGTCGAAAACCTGGGGGTGCTGCCAAATCGCCAGAACCTTGATAATTGAATACTTCTAGCGTTTCATTAGTTTCATTTGGCTGTTGACCCAAAGCCTGAAATGAGGTTTTTTTTGAGGTCTGCCAAAATCGTCTCTAGATTCCCTCCCTAGACTATGTTTCAGAGGGCAGGGTTTCAATTTACTAACTCCCCGCAAGGGGATTGAAACTATTTAATGGCGTTAAAACTGTTGATAATTCGGAGTTTCAATTTACTAACTCCCCGCAAGGGGATTGAAACTCCTTATACTTTACCCTTGACAAGGACAAAGTGTAAGTTTCAATTTACTAACTCCCCGCAAGGGGATTGAAACTTTGAATTGTAGGATGAAAATAGATTCTTTTTGGCTGTTTCAATTTACTAACTCCCCGCAAGGGGATTGAAACCCAAGACTGAATTAATTTACCTGCCTCTGAAGTCATATCAGTTTCAATTTACTAACTCCCCGCAAGGGGATTGAAACTTTATTGCCTTATTTAATCTTTCAATAATGTAGTTAGCCTGTTTCAATTTACTAACTCCCCGCAAGGGGATTGAAACAAATCTTCTTTGTTTAAGGGGAAGCAATATAAAGCACCGTGTTTCAATTTACTAACTCCCCGCAAGGGGATTGAAACTTGCCCACTATAATTACTTGCCCATTGGGAGTTTTGAAGTTTCAACTTACTAACTCCCCGCAAGGGGATTGAAACATATTTCCATCTTTATCAGGAGCAGAACAAGATTTGAAGTTTCAACTTACTAACTCCCCGCAAGGGGATTGAAACCACGCGCAGCCTGTAAATAGTGGGTTTATGCCTGAGTTTCAATTTACTAACTCCCCGCAAGGGGATTAAAACAGTCTTAAATAACACAAAATCCCCAATTACCAATCACCAATTCCCAATTACCAATCACCAATTACCAATCACCAATTCTCTACTTTTTAATTGATAATTCTTTTAGTAGACTAAGATAACCATCAAGACCATGATCTTTAAATCGTGCAGAAATAAAGTTTAAACTAAATCTTGAACCTATCCGCAATTCTTTGTCCACATGATCATATCCTTGCCACCATCTTGGTAATTCCGGTACTATATCCATACCATAAACAAATCTATAACTTTTAGGAACTCGTTCATTATAAGACTTAGAAAATCCCTTATTTCCGACTTTTGGCGCTCCAAAAGTATAAGCCTCTATGGAAGTTAATTGTTTAACAAAATTGTATTGAATATCTACTGCACATAATGTTGCTAATGCACCTCCTAAACTGTGACCAGTGACAGTGACATTAGTAATGTTATTATTTTTGATATATTCGTGAATCTGACTTCTGACAGAACAGTAAGCTTTAGAGAAGCCACGATGCATTAACGAACCAGAAGTATTTTCTGTTTGATAGGGATAAGTTTTATCTTTTTGAGCCACAATTTGTCCGCGAATTACTTCTTTATCAAATGATTTCTGTTCTTGACTGGTATCAAAATTCGTTTGCCAGTCAAAGGAGGAACTACTACCTTGAAAAACTATCGTAATTCCTGATGAATCTGATAAAATAGCCAGTTGGGTATCAGTTTTTGTTTCATTAATTAAAATTGGTTTTTCTTTCCAATTGGAAAAGATAATCCTTGAAAAATCTTGATAAACTTCTTTGCTGCAAACTGCCATTTTGAAAGCTTTGGAGTAATCAACTGTCATAAACTTATCCTTTGATTAAAAAAATGATTTTGAAATAATATCAACTTTGTGATTGAACTTTTGATATGGAGTCAACCTGTTATTAACTGCGGCATTGTACAAATCTTTGTACAACTTTTGTTAATACCGCAATTTCAACTCAGTTGTCTTGCTTTTCCCATGATTCCTTGATCCAGCAGCAAAAAATTGCCACTTGAATTTTACCTGTCTAGTTTAAACTCTAAGTAGGTGATGTAGCAAATATATTTTTTAAAATTAAGAAGTTTTAAATTTTTTTAAATTTAGCAAATTTGTGTAATTACAAATTGAATTACATCGTTTAAACCGGCTTGGGTTTTTAAGTTGGTAAAAATGAAGGGTTTATCACCACGCATTTTTTTTGCGTCTCTTTCCATCACGCTTAAGTCAGCACCAACATAGGGTGCAAGGTCAGTTTTATTAATGACTAATAAATCAGATTTAGTTATACCTGGGCCACCTTTGCGGGGAATTTTATCACCGGCAGCAACGTCAATTACATATATTGTTAAATCTACTAATTCGGGACTAAAGGTAGCGGCTAAGTTATCACCACCGCTTTCTAAAAAGACTAAATCTAAGTCTGTAAATTTTTCTTCCAGTTGTTCAATTGCGGCTAAATTCATGGAAGCATCTTCACGGATAGCTGTGTGGGGACAACCTCCTGTTTCTACTCCCAAAATGCGATCGCTCTCCAAAGCCTGAGAACGTACCAAAAACTGGGCATCTTCTTGAGTATATATGTCATTTGTCACCACTGCCAAGTTATATTTTTCCCGCAGTGCTTTACACAAAGCATCTACTAAAGCCGTTTTTCCCGAACCTACAGGGCCAGCGACCCCAACTCGAAATGCATTCATAAGTGATTGGTAATTGGTGATTGGTAATTGGTGAAATTATCACATATTCTCTGTTCTCTGTTCCCTGTCACCTGTCACCTGTCACCTGTCACCTGTCACCTGTTCCCTGTTCCCTGTTCCCTGTTCCCTGTTTCCTAACTCCTAAATAACCTTGTGTATTGGGTTTCATGCTGCATACTGGCTAAGGATAAACCCCAACTACAATAAGCGAGGTCATCATCTTCCAAAGCGAGAATTTCCAACATGGTATCACTTAATAAAGCTTGTGATTCTAATAACAATTCTTGTCCAGCAGTTTGACCGAGGGGAATGAGTTTAATTCCCGCAGTAATTAAATTATTGACCCAACTATGCAGATATGCTAATAATGCGGCTTGGTGGTTAATTTGCCAGTGAGAGGAAGCAATACCAAATGCGATCGCATAATTGCAAGGATAACCCACCGCAGAAGCCAGTGGTACAGTGGATGGTGCGAGTTTAGTTAACAATTGTAAGAGCGATCGCCCCATTTGCCAACTAGAAGCCCGTAACTCCTCCGTATCCCTCACCGCAGACAACCACAAATTCCAGCGTTTTAAACCTTCCCAATCTCCCAAATTAGCAGCTTGTAAACCTCTGATCATCACCGCTGCATCCATGCGAATTGACCCATATTTCAACTCAGCTTCTAACCAATCTTTTAAATTATTACTATTATTAATAGTGCCATTTTCCACCAACATTTCCAAACCTTCCGAATAGCTATAAGCCCCCACAGGTAAAGCTGGACTAGCCAATTGCAAAATAGATAGAAAATGAAAATTAGTGAGCGTGATGAGTTCCATAAGCTCCTAATTCCGGTTGAAAAGGTAAAATTTCTTCCTTAACTTCCAAACCCAATTTTATCAACATCGCCTGTAAAATCGGGTCAGGAGACAAACGTAAATAATTCACCGTAATTTCCACAGGAACATGACGATTTCCCAAATGATAAGCAGCCCTTAATAACAAATTTGTATCTGCAACCGCAGTTAAAACTGGTTCAGATTTAGCAACAACTTTCAGAAAATTACTTTCATTTTCATCAGTCAAAATATCACCATCATGTAAAACCGTACCTCTTGGTAAACGCAAAAACACCTCATTACCATCAGCTAAACTAAATCGGTGACGGCTGCGGGTGCGTTCTTCTGCGGTAAGTTCCAGAGTCAAATTAACCACAAAATCAGCATCAGGTGGTTTATGTTGCGTCAGAGTCAGCATAAATAGGATTGGCTGAAAAAGTTTTTTCGTGAGGACAGGTGACAGGTGACAGGTAACAGTAAGAAGGGAATAGGTAATAGAGATACAAAAGAGACATTAATGATTACCAATTAATCTAATTCCCGTCGTCCTTCCAAAGCCCTAGCCAGAGTCACCTCATCAGCATACTCCAAATCACCACCCACAGGTAAACCAAAAGCAATCCGTGTCACTTTAGTAAACGGTTTTAATAACTGACCTATATATAAAGTAGTCGTTTCCCCTTCCACACTAGGACTAATAGCCATAATTACTTCCTTTGGCTGTTGTTGACTAACTCTCCGCACCAAAGCTTGGACGGTCAACTGTTCGGGTCCAATACCATCCATAGGAGAAATTACCCCACCCAAAACGTGATATTTACCTTTATACTCGCGGGTTTTTTCCAGTGCAATCACATCACGGGAATCTGCAACCACACAGATAGTAGTATTATCCCGGTTGATGTTGCGGCAGATATCACATACAGGTTCAGATGAAAGGTGATAGCAGACTTGACACAAGCCTACCTGTTTTTTAGCATCAATTATTGCCTGTGCTAAAGCTTCAACTTCTGCTTCTGGACGCTTTAAAATGTGCAACGCTAAACGCTGGGCAGATTTGGGACCCACTCCGGGGAGGCGTTGCAGTTGTTCAATTAACCGGGCTAAAGGGCGTGCGTAAACCGTGGCTTTATCTCCAGTGTGTTTTTACCTTTACTATGATGACATTTTTGGGGAGATTTGGAGAATCTCAGGACTTACGCAATTGGCATATTAGTAGGGTGCGTCAGACTTTATAAATCCTGCAAATAAACAGATATTTGATATCTGACGCACCATAAAATAGATATTTGGTGTGACACTTGGGTAAGTCCTAAATCTGTCAGAATCAGGATGTCCAGGATTAAAGGATTAACAGGATGAAAAAAGCGATTTGATTAGTAAATAGGGTATTGGGTTTTCATCCCCTTTTGGGGAAGCGGGTTTATAAAGAAAAAGGAATGTATTAGCAGTTTAATATCAATCAATTTCCTTGGTGGCTTGATGTTAGATGTATTACTCCCACTATTTATGTTACTCTAAAGTAGGAAAAATATAATTACCTTTTGGTAATACTATGCAAGCTGAAAAACTTTCCATTTCCTTACCATCCTCTTTGGTGCAGTTTATTGAGGATTATAAATTGACTAAAGGCTGTAAATCTCGTTCTCAAGTAATTGAGTTAGCCATAGAATTACTGCGTTATCAGGAGTTAGAACAAGCTTACCGGGAAGCAGCGGCGGAATTTAACCCAGAATGGGATTTAACTGTAGGGGATGGGCTGACAGATGAAACGTGGTGAAATATACTTTGCAAATCTCAGTCCCGCAGTGGGGTCAGAAATGAATAAACGCCGTCCTGTACTCATTGTTAGTAATGATGCTAATAATAATGCCTCTACTACGGTGACGATTTTACCAATTACATCTAATATGAGTCGTGTCTATCCTTTTGAAGTTTTATTAAATCCAGAAGATTCGGGTTTGTCTAAAACTTCTAAGGTACAAGCGCAACAAATACGGACAATTTCTAAACAGCGCATTTTAGGAGATGTGATAGGGTGTTTAAGTCAAGAGTTGATCCATTTGGTCAATGATGCTATCAAGCTACATTTAGGTTTGGACTAGCAGATATTAAAACTATTCCATGTGGAGATTTTAACCCACCTTCAGAATATTTCTCATCTAAGAAAATTAATTGTCCTCATTGTAATTGTCGTAATCATCGAAATGGTAGGACTTGGTGTTTCCATCCCCTTTCGGGGAAGTGGGTTTGTAAAGTCTGAATCTGGGATTGTAAACATAATCACTATTGAGTTTCCATCCCCTTTCGGGGAAGTGGGTTTGTAAAGGTAGAACTTTTGGATACAGAATCAAAAGGTATTGTTGAAGTTTCCATCCCCTTTCGGGGAAGTGGATTTGTAAAGTTTTCGCACGCAGAGGCGGCTCTAGAAGCATTGCTAAATAGTTTCCATCCCCTTTCGGGGAAGTGGGTTTGTAAAGCCTCCACTGCCACGCCTCAGGTCATTTTGTACTCGTTTCCATCCCCTTTCGGGGGAGCGGGTTTGTAAAGATGTACCCTGAACAAACAGGTACCAGACTTGAAGGGTTTCCATCCCCTTTCGGGGGAGCGGGTTTGTAAAGAGTTCACTTCTGGAAACCTTACAGAGCAAGGGTTTCAGATACCCTAATCGACACACCTCTGGAAAATGGAAAAAAATTTCTAGAAATGGTCAAAATCGCAGCCTGAAAGCCTTATGGTGCAAGCTATCGACACACCTTAACGAAGTTATGCGGTTTTCAAGGTTCGGGCGGGGTGTGTCGATAAATCTGAACACATCACATTAAAATAGATGATTTTACTGAAATTGTCAAGCCGAGAAAGTGACTAAGCTATCATCATTTCCGGCTGTTTTTGCGACAAACCACCGAAAAAGTCATAATAATCCAACGCTTCTAAAATGCCCCAAGCATAATGACCTTGAGCAAAATAAATCTGTGGAAGACCCCGCAGTTTTTCAATTTCCTGGCTGTAATTACCAACCACAACACCTAAAGTCTGACCACCAAGCATGGTTTCATCATTACCTGATGCCCCTGCCACTAAGAAGCGGTTCACAGGTAAACCCCATTTTAAAGCTACATAACGAATTGCATCTCCTTTAGAAGCCCGAATAGGCAATAAATCCAGATACATATTGTGGCTATAAATTCCTTTCACCAGCAATTGATGACGACGCAAATGGCGAATAATTTCTCGGTAGTTTGGTGCTTTGGCTTCATCAACAAAATAGCTGATTTTAAACTGGCGTTGAGTTTCCGATGGTTGCAATTCTACACCGGGTATATCTTTCATGGCTTGACGAATTGCTTGGGCTTGCCATTGATAACCTATATGTTTTTGCCAACTTGTATCTGTGACAATTTGGGGTCCATAGTAGATTTCACTACCTGCTGATGTAATTAATAAATCTGGCATGGGGAAGCGCCATTCTTCCAACATACTCAAGGTACTTTCTAATGTGCGTCCTGTGGCTATTCCGACTCCGGTTGTATGTCCTTCTTGACGAATGCGCTGTATCAATTTTTCTAGGGCTTCTTTGTCACCTAAAAGGGTGTTATCAATTTCGCAAACGAGGAAACGGTCTGCAGTTGGTAAACGGTTTGTATCTGGTACATTCCATTCTGGATGATCAGCAGCAGGAGACGCGGGGAGGGGACTGAGTAAAGATTGAATTCGTCGTTGGGGGAAAAGGCTGATTTTCTCTAGATATTTGTCAACGTGACTATTCCAGGAGAAATGTTTGCGGACATTAACTAAGCCGTTTTTAGACCAGTGTTGCCATTTTTCCGTATCTGTCAGGGTTGTGCGGAGGGCATTTTGGATATCTTGAATATTCAAGGGGTCAATCAGCAAACCATTTTCGCAAGCTGCTAAAATATCTCTGGGTCCACCGTCAGCAGTTGCAATAATCGGTACACCGCAAGCACTGGCTTCTATTAAAGTTAACCCAAATGGTTCTGTTAGGGCTGGATTAATAAAGACTCCTTTGGTTTTAGCCGTCAGTCTAAATAAATCTGGCACATCATCAGCGTTATGGTGTTTAGGATATGCAATATGGCCATAGAGGTCATAGCGGTCTATTAGTTGCAATATTTCAATAAATACTTGACGGGGACCAGATTCCATGGTCATGATGTCGTCTCGTTTCCCCAGTACAATTACTAGGTTAGCCAGGTGACGTAATTCAGGATCTTCTCCATAGGCTTTGATTAAACTACTCACGTTTTTCCGAATAGCGGGGCGAGAAATCGCCATAATTATCGGCTTTTGGGGTTGTTTGAGAAAACGATCTAATTCTGTTTGAATGGGTGGGTTGTGCCAATTATCTGCGGCTGAGTAAAAGCGATCCAAGTCTACACCAGGGGGAATCACTACCATTCTTTCTGGTTGATAGCGATCGTATATACTATATTGCTGTTCAACTTCTTGATTCGTACTGGCTATAACTAAAGCTGCTCCACCCAGTGTAATTTCTTCGGCTTCAATTCTGGTACTGATATGAAAATGTTCTTCAATTGCGTCTTGTTTAGTTCCCTGTTCCAGTAATTTTTGTTGCTTGACTCGTCCCAGGGAATGACCAGTATGGACAAGGGGTGTTCCTAACCACCCAGCCACCCGACTACCAACATATCCTGCGTCGGCGTAATGTGTATGAATTACATTTGGTATTCTTCCCACTTTGCGAATATGTCGGAGTAATTCATCAGCAAAGGTATCTAAATGTGGCCAGAGAACTTCTTTACGTAGGTAGCGACGGGGACCGCAAGCAAGGCGAATAATTTGGGCTTTATCTGAAAGTATTTCTATTGGTTGGGCATAGTCAACACTGACTTTGGAATCATTCACCAACCGGGTGACTAAATCAACTCTTTCTACTTGGGGATTTTTGGCTAATGTGTTGGCCAGTTCGACTACATATTTTGTTTGTCCACCGGTGTCTGCATCTCTTCCTAGTTCTAGATTATGACCTCTAATTAAACCGTGAACACTGACGAGTATAATGTACAGTCCTGGGCTATTTGACATTTGTCTTCCTCCATTGTTGACTGTATATTTGGCTGTAAGTAAGTTGGCAGATATGGAAGGATCTAATTGGGAGGTTCAGCCATAATAATATGGCTTCTTGTCCTTTACTTGCCTCGTTGGGGACAAATCCTTAGCGATCGCAGTAGTTTAAACCATAGCTGACGAGCGGGTATATTGTCATCTACTATCCAGATTTTGTGGTGGCGTTGCTTGGGTTTTCATGCGTGCGATCGTATGGAATGCACCGTTATATTTGTTACACTGAGGGAACGCCACGTTGGTAAACGTTTGGATATTCCTTGCGGTGTCATTGCCGCACCTATTCACGTGCAGAATTTCCCCATTGGTTACAAATCATTTATGGGTTATGAAGGCACAAATCAAATCACTGATTTAATCTACAATTCCTTCACTTTGGGAATGGAAGATCACCTGTTAGAAATCTTTGGTGGACACGATACAAAAGAAGTAATTACCAAAGGAATTTCCGCAGAATCTGGTTTGAATTCGACAAAAGATGGACAAGCAGAATTGAATAAGATTCCTGGTTTTGTGCGCGGGAAAGTAAAGCGAAATACGGAAAAGTTTGCCCGTGAGCGTGGGTTTAAAGATATCTCTGCTGAGGTATTGTATGCAGCTAAGGAGTCTGTAGGGGCGTAGTTTTGGTAGTTGGTTGATAAAAGTAAGTGGTGAGGGGTAAGATTTACTCTTTACTACTCACTATATATTGACGTTTTTGATTTTGGTATAAAGTTGATTATATAAGAAGTTATTTAGTGTATAATACTACCTGTAAGCTTCTTCATTATCTAAGTCTATATATATGAAACTCTCTTTTGTTAAACCTTATAAATCTATAACTTTTCTCCCTGAGACTGAATTACCTGATTTTGTCGTACTGACTGGAGTTAATGGTGCTGGAAAAACTCACTTATTGGAAGCAATCGAAAAAGGCTATATTTTAGTTGATAATATTACAATAGATGAACAAATAAAACCAGTTAGATTTTTCAATTGGATGAACTTGGTAACTCAAGATAGTGGTGCTATAGCTCCTTTTCAGCTAAGTCAAGAACTATCAAATTTTTGGTCTCAATTGTCCCAATCTATTAAAGAGTCTCTTCCTATAATTTATAATACTTTGTATTCCAATTTTAATAAACCTGAATTCTTATCTATAAATATTCGTAATCTTCTGAATATGAGTGAAGCAAATTTCATAGAAATAGGGATTAATTCAAATCAAGCGCAAGAAATTCCACGGATAATTCAAAGTGCTATTCAAAACGCAAAACATAATTTTATTCAAAAAAACCCTAATCGTCAAATTCCTAATACTCACTCAGAATTAATCAAGTATTTAGAAGAAAGCAGTGGAATTCCTATAATAGCTTTTGAAGAAAAAGATTTTTATGATAACTTTCCTAAGATGGGTTGGATGTCTGTGGATATATTTCAGCAATCTTTTGGTAGACTTTTCGCAGAGTATCAAAAGAATTGGCTTTCTAATGAAATAAAAGCTTGTGCAAGATATAAGGGAGAAAATGTCACTTCTTTATCTGATGAAGAGTTTAAAGAAAAATATGGAGAACCACCTTGGGATTTTTTAAACAGTATTCTTGAAGCTGCAAATTTAGATTTTCGTGTTAATCAACCTGCTAAGTATGATGATAGACCTTACGAACCAGTTCTTACAGACAAATTAAGAGAAAACACTGTCCTATTTGCTGATCTCTCCTCTGGAGAAAAGATTTTGATGTCATTTGCACTATGTTTATATTATGCAGAAGATAGTCGTCAGATTGTAAATTATCCCAAAATTTTACTTTTTGATGAAATTGATGCTCCGCTGCATCCTTCCATGACTCAATCTCTTTTAAAGACAATACAAAATGTACTGGTAAATCGCCATACTATTAAAGTAATATTGACAACACACTCACCATCAACAGTCGCTTTAGCTCCAGAAGATTCAATATATGTCATGAACAAAACTGGAGAAAATCGTTTACAAAAGACGACAAAAGATAACGCACTTGCTATTCTAACTTCTGGTGTTCCTACCTTAAGTATAGATTATGAAAATCGCCGTCAGGTATTTGTTGAAAGTGATTATGATGCTAAATGCTATGAGAAAATTTTTAATAAGCTAAATAAGTCAGAAAATACTTTAATATCAGAAATTTCTTTAAATTTTATTTCTTCTGGATTAACAAGTAAAGATCCAAACGGTGGAAATTGTACTAGGGTTAAAGATATAGTCAAGGAGTTATATCAAACAGGGGGTAACAAAAATATTTATGGAATCATTGATTGGGATATTAACAATAACGAAAACGAAAATGATCATGTAAAAGTTCTTGGGCATAAAAAAAGGTATAGTATTGAAAATTATATTCTTGATCCACTTCTATTAGTAGCTTTTCTACTTCGTGAGAGACATAATGAAAAAATAGTTCAAGAAATTAAACAATGTTGTGAAATAGGCTTAAACAATAATGAAACGTTTATGGATATTGCCAAGTTTAATGATATCAGACTTCAAAAGGTAGCTGATTTTATAGTAAATAAGGTGAGAGAAAAATTGTCACCTTCCATAGATGAAAATAATCAACAGTGTGAGTATATAAATGGACAATCAATTAACTTGCCAGAATGGTTTCTTAAGATTCAAGGACACAAGTACGAAGATATACTAAAGGATATTTTCAATCCTCTAAAGCAATATAAAAATGATGCCCTGAAAAAAGAAATATTGAATAAAGTTGTTGATGATATACCACAACTTCTTTCTAAAGATTTTATAGATTTATTCCATAAAATTCAGAATTTCAATATCTATTGACTTTATGTACCAAAAAAGGTACTATATAGCATAACATCAAATCTAACGTATGTAGTTGTTAGATAAAGGTATGCAAAATACTAATGCCTACTTCTATATTTAATTAGGTTTGATGTATGACAGATAAAAGAGTTCCGGCTGAATTTTATAAAAACGAAAATGGTAGTGAGCCAGTTCGTGATTGGTTAAAAAGTTTATCTAAAGAGGAAAGATTTTTGATTGGTGCTGATATCAAGACGGTTGAATTTGGTTGGCCAATTGGAATGCCAACCTGTCGGCCAATGGGTGATGGATTATTTGAAGTCAGAACAAATTTACCACAAAATAAAATTGCTCGTGTGTTATTTTGTTTCTATGCAGGTAAAATGATATTGCTGCATGGCTTCATTAAGAAAAGTCAAAAAACACCAAAACAACAATTAGATTTAGCCTTGGAACGCAAACACATATTGGAGGCGTAAATATGAAAGAAAATCCTTATATTGGTTCTTCTCTTGATGCGCTTTTAGAAGAAGATGGAACATTAGATGAAATCAACTTAATAGCTATTAAAAGAGTTATTGCTTGGCAGATTCAAACAGCAATGGTAGAGAAAAACATTACTAAAACAGCAATGGCTGAGAAGATGAAAACCAGTAGATCATCTGTTGATAGACTTTTAGATCCTGATCATCATTCTGTTACCTTAGAGACAATTGATAAGGCTGCTAGAGTTGTTGGTAAGAAAATTCGTTTTGAATTGGTAGATGCTGTTTAAAGTAGAAAAAATCAAACTCATGGCTGATTATGAATGTTACCCATTATGGTGGGTAAATTCTGATGAAGCTGGAGATATATATTGACCCAGAAAAATTACCACTGAGTCAAGAAACTATTACACGTTTGGAAAAATGGGCTGATATTTACGATGCAAAATTGAACTGGGAAGATCCTAATTCATCAGGTTTTCCCAGTTTAAATGCTAAAGCAGCTTTTGAAGCAGAAGGAATTAGTTTGTGGAAGCAACTGCAAAAAGAACTTGCACCCAACTATGAAGTTGTTTATTTCAGTGAAACATTACGCAAAGTCGTAATTGATATAAATGAATTAGAATCTTTACGCAATAGATATCTCCGAAAATTAAATGTGCGGTTTCTAGAAACCTTGTAGAGACGTTCCATGGAACGTCTCTACGTCTCTACAATCTTTTTTGGATATCTCTAATATCAATACTTAACAGATAGTCAACTAAAAAAGTAAACAATGACAAAAGCCAGTTTATTCTAATAATACCTGCTCGGTAGTTAGCAAATATCATCTAGATCAACCCATTCATCATAGGATGAGTCATAGTCAATGTAATGTACAAAGTATTGTTGACCCTGAATTTTATTGATGGTTGCAGAATACCATTCTTCATTATCCTCATCCCAAACTTTGACTTTGACACCCACCGCATATCCATTATCATCGGATGAGGCTTTATCGCGGATACGCAAATCATCTGGTTCAACCCATTCATCTGAGGATGACCCGTAACCATCATAATGAATAAAGTATTCGTTATCTTTGACTTTCTCAATAGTTGCAGAATACCAATCCTCATCTTCTTCATCCCATACTTCTACTTTTGTGCCTACTGCATACTGATTATTATTAACTTTGCCAGCAGATGAAATATCTCGAACAGATGATTTTTCCTCTTGTTGAATTTCTTGTTTAACTAAAATATGGGCTTGCTTAATCAAACTGGCAGCCACAGTTTGAATCCCTGTATGCTCATAATAATTAGTAGTTTGATCAAGGAATGCTGCTACAAAGTCTAGATTATCATCAGCAATTTGAATAAAATTACCCAGACTACTAAAAATTGATTGCGGAGTTATACCTGTCTTGGATACTAAATTAGATATCCAGCCTTGTACAGAGTTAAAACCTTGAGTAATAAAACCAAGTTTATCAGTGGGATTATTACCTGGTAGAGAGCTATTAATAGCTGAAAAAACTGGGTTTTGAGCTATTTGACTAGCATCAGTGCCACTAATAAGTTCATGAATTTTGTTGAGGAAGTCGGGACCTAATGGCACTATTCCATCTAAACAAACTAAAGCTACCATCCTCATAAGGGAGGCATCTTGATAGTTGTTGGCTAGAGACTTGGCAAACTCTTGGGGGTTCGGTTGAGGAATACCATTGAGTTTGCAAAAAACGATGATTTCGATCGCAATTTTCAGTACCAAATCAATCGTTTGGGTGAGGTCTGCTTTGGGTGTAATATTGGTCAGAAACGAAAGAATACCAATTTTTTCACCAACTTTGTTCGCTAAAGCTGCCGTAGCCATAGCTGTGTCTGCTTTATCAACTGTTTGATAAAGTTTAATTGCACTCTGGTAGCCCTGTTGAGGATCGTGATACAAAATAACAGCACGCTCCCGGATTTTCTGGATTACTTTGGTATCAGTTTCTCCAGTAATAGCACGGATAGTATTGTCAAAGCCCACCAAATTGTTCCACTGACTTGGGGCTACATAATCAACAGCCTTTAAAACTTTAACGGTAATATTATCAGTTGATAACTCGTCAACCAATTGAATAATTGATTTCTCCATAAGTAATCCTCAAATAATCCTCAAAAACAAAAATGGGACGTATTGATAGAGTTCCCTAAATTAGTAAAAAAGTAACTTTCATTTTTATCTAAAGTTCCCCATGCGGACGTGAGCAAAAATGCTGTAACCTTTATCGGCCGATAAATACAGGCTTTGATGGTAGAAAAGCTGTACTCATGGAATTTAAGATTTTTTTCAGATTTGGGAGTTAGTCTAACAAATGCAGCGTGTTTTTTTTAATGCTTTAAAAAGAGCTAATACCAGAAGTTGAAGAAAATCCTCTAAATTAGTAGAGACATAAAAAACGTCTCTACATTTGCCAAAACCAGATTTGAACTTAAATTTAGTTCAGCGACTGATTAGATGAAATATATTGTTGTTGACAATATTCCTGAGTTGGTGTGACAGAAACAACTTCCACTTCCACAGGTTTTTCTGGTGCGGGGTTAATAATAAACTCACTCGGACCGACATGGGGTTTTTGTGCATTTCCCCAATCATAGGTATAACCTAAACCTGACCAGGGATAATATTCTTTCTTCTCATTGGTGTAAGAATTGGTGTATATTGTCTTGATTACAGGACTGCTATCAGGCACAGGTAAAGGTAAAAGATTACAACTAGCATCGTTAATTTCTGAATCAATACAGGGTCTCATTAAATCTTCCCCTTTTACCCACAATTCGACAAAATGGGTTTTGGTGGAATACTTATTTAAGATTAATCCTAAATACTGTTGTAAGCGCAGTGAAAGTTCAACATTATCAGGAATATTCGCATCTATGGCTTGATATTGCTGACAAAATTCTTGAACTTGTGGTACTGCTGTAAACCAAGTTTGATAAGGGAGTTGTTTTTTTGCACCTATTGGCCAATCTACAGTTGGGTTACTCACATATTTCCAAGTAGACATTAAATATTCAATTTTGCCATTATTCTCTCTCCATTTAATTTTGGGATTACTGGGAGACAAAGCCCAAAGATCACTAACTACCTCATCTTCTAATGGTTGTTTTGCATCTTCAATCGCATCTGCTAATGTCTTGGTCAAAAGATTATAAGTTTCCGGTTGATATTGCAAGAGATATTCATAAACATTTAATGGTGCTTCTGCTAGGGCTAATTGTGTTTTTAGTATTGATGTACTATTGCTAGCAATTTCTTCAGCTAAAAGCTGTGGTTGCCATCCGAAAACTAAAAAAGCACAACATAATAAGCCTACAAAAAAGCTTTTCTGCCAATTCTTCATGGTAACTAAACTGGTATGTTTGTTGTTGATCGAATTATATCCAGGTCATATTTTATATTTACTTATTACGAGATAACCGCTAGTCTTTATGTTTTTTAATTTAACTTTTATGTATAAATTTGAACAAAATATTAATATATGTGTGTACTTTTTCAGTGATTTTGACCAAATGCGATTGGATGAGTAAATTTTCTCATCTACAATAAAGTTCAGTTATATTATTAGTAATAATACTTATTTAAAACATGGAATTGAGTAATTTGATACAAATAACTTTAAAACTATTTTTAAAGTTACTGAGTTTAAGTGACAAAGTAATCTTTTTTCCTTTGTCTCACCAACAAAACCTATCAAGGTGCTGGAGTCTGTCTCATCTAAATTTTTTGCAGTGATTGATACTAATTGGAATTATAGATTAGTAATACTTATAATCAGGCTATCGGATGGATTTGTAATGGTATATGCTATTGCTCTTTCGCAGAATAACAAAATCTATTAAAATTAAGATGCCTCCGTTAATGGTATCTTAAATATGCCTAAACCTGAAATATACATAACTTTTAGGTTGACTCAGCCAGAAAAAGATTTACTGCGTGAGTATTGTGAACAAACTGGTAGAAACCAAACAGATGTGTTGCGCGAATTGGTACGGGGGTTAAAACGTCGAATCAAAAGAACAAATGAAGAGGTTTAAAAGCTGCTTAATGTTCCTATATAATGATTGGTAAACCTTCCTGTTTTTACTCTTGGATTCATAACTATGCAAATACTTTTTAAATTTAATTGGAATTATCAATTGTTGAGACTTGATTCTCCCCAGTATAAACTTTATTTAAAAATTCATTAGTTCATAGGGTATACTGTCCAGTAATGATAGTCTGAAGCTAAACCTAACATAATAAATTTCATAGCCACCTGAGCGACCATTTGTAATTTCTAAATCCTACTATATCAAATACAGTTATGTCACCGCAAACACCAAATATCGAAGAAAACACAGATGTGATTATTAGTTCTAGCAACAACGAAACTTATAAGTTACAAAGTAATTCTTCTCCAGTAGTAAGTTTGGCTACAAGAAAAGGAACTATTTCTCAGTTTCTGGCTCCCTTGACTCAAGATAGCTTTAAACAGGTAGTTCAGGAGGTTGAGCATAAATTGAAAATTGTTAACGAAACCTTATCCATGTTGGATTATCAAGGTTTTGAAACAATTCTCCAAGAAATGCTGCATTCAATTACTCTGAAAACAGGGGAATTACTAGGAGCAGACCGGACAACAATATTTTTATTAGATCAGGATAAACAAGAGTTATGGTCTATTTTAGCTGAAGGGGAAAGTAAGCGACCATTAGAAATTCGGATTCCAGCAAATAAGGGTATTGCTGGGGAAGTTGCTACTTTGAAAAAAGTAGTGAATATTCCCTTTGATTTTTATAATGATGAGCGTTCTAGATTTGCTCAAGAACAAGATAAAAGAAATGGCTACCGTACTTATACAATGTTAGCGTTGCCGCTGTTAAATGAAAATGAAGAATTAGTAGCGGTTGTACAATTATTAAATAAATTAAAATACCTACACAATCCTGATGATCCCTTGGCAGAACGCATTGATAATAAGGGGTTTAGTAGCTCGGATGAGAAATTATTTCAAGATTTTGCTCCTTCAATTCGCCTGATTTTAGAGTCTTCTCGTTCTTTTTATATTGCTACTCAAAAACAAAGGGCAGCAGCGGCTTTGATGAAGGCAATTAGATCCTTAAGTCAAAGTAGTCTTGATTTGGAAGATACCCTGAAACGGGTTATGGATGAAGCAAAGGAACTGATGAATGCGTATCGCAGTACACTTTGGTTAATAGATAGCGATCGCAATGAATTATGGACAAAAATTACTCAGGATGATGGCACGACTAAGGAGTTGCGAGTACCAATAGGTAAGGGTTTTGCAGGTATAGTTGCAGCTTCTGGGAAAACTTTAAATATTCCCTTTGATTTATATGAGCATCCAGACTCAGAAACCGCTAAAGCCATAGATAGACAAACTAATTTCCGTACCTGTAGTTTGCTTTGTATGCCGGTGTTTAATAGCGATCAAGAATTGATTGGTGTTACTCAGTTGGTTAACAAAAAGAAAACTGGAGATTTTCCACCTTATAATCCTGCTAATTGGCCTGATGCTCCTGAATGCTTCCAAGCCAGTTTTGATCATAATGATGAAGAGTTCATGGAAGCTTTTAATATCCAAGCAGGGGTAGCATTACAAAATGCTCAATTGTTTGCCAGAGTCAAACAACAGGAACAAATGCAGCGGGATATTTTGCGGAGTCTTTCTAATGGGGTAATTTCTTCAGATAAGTCAGGATACATTATCACTGCGAATGAAAGTGCAAAACGTTTATTGGGATTTGATACTGATGAACGTTTGGAAGGTAAATTGGTGAGTGATGTTGTGCATATTAAGGAGGGTGATTTTAGCAAGTGGTTTACAGATGCTTTACACGCTACTGATGTCAAAGATACCCAGCAATACTATCCAGATCGTACACTTTTAACGACTAATCAAGAACAACACAGCGTTAATTTATCACTCAATACTATTGCTAATGCTAATGACCAAAATCAAGTGTGTGGTGCATTGGTGGTAATGGATGATATTAGTGATGAAAAGCGTCTCAAAAGCACGATGTACCGTTACATGACTCAGGAGTTGGCAGAAGAACTGCTGAAATTAGATGATGCTAAACTGGGAGGCGATCGCAAAGAAGTTACGATCTTATTCTCGGATATTCGTGGCTATACCACTCTCACAGAAAATATGGAAGCTGAACAAGTGGTAGGTATGCTGAATGAATATTTTGAATCTATGGTAGAAGCTGTCTTTAAGCATAAAGGCACTCTTGATAAATATATCGGTGATGCCATTATGGCTGTTTTTGGTTCTCCCCTACCCTTGGCAGAACACGCACGGATGGCAGTGGAAACTTCTCTAGAGATGCGTCATCGGTTACAAGAATTAAATCAGCGTCGTGAAGCTGCTAATGAGTCCAAAATCAAAATTGGCATTGGCATTAATTCTGATATCGTTATTAGCGGTAATATCGGCTCTAGTAAGCGGATGGAATTTACTGCTATTGGTGATGGTGTTAACCTTGGTTCTCGACTAGAAAGTGTCAGTAAACAGTATGGTTGCGATATCATTATCAGCGATAATACATATAAATTCTGTCAGGATAATATTTGGGCTAGGGAACTTGATTTCATTCGTGTGAAGGGTAGAAATGAGCCTGTATCTATCTATGAATTGATTGGGATGCGTTCTGATCCTATTAGCTCTACTAAACAAGAATTAATTGAGTATTATCACAAAGGACGTGAGTATTATCTGAAACGTCAGTTTGCACTTGCCCAAACTGAGTTTGTCAAAGCTTTAACTGCCGATAATAATGACAAAGCCTCTATGTTATATCTAGGTCGTTGTCAGCATTGGTTACAATCACCTCCATCCGATACAACTTGGGATGACGGTGTTTGGACGTTTAATGAAAAATAAGGTCAGGAGTCAGGAGGCAGGAGGCAGGAGGCAGGAGTGATTAATTTGATATGAAAACAACAGCCTCTATGCTTTGCTAATTTGGGTTCACTACCCCCAGTAAATAAAAGATTTACTGTGGTCTTCGTTAAGGAGGGTATTGAATCCCATTCTTAACGCCTTCTACCTTCTTCAACAAATTATCAAATAGGTATTTTTGGTGTGAACCTGAACCAGGTTAAAGCGTCGCGTGCCGTATGACTCCTAGATCGTCACAAAATAGCCATAATTAATGCCATCAGGACGTTCTATTTCTGGTGCTGTACGTCCTGATTAATTGGTTGTGTATTGGAAATAGCTCGATTACCTACCTTACAATTTCCAAAATTTAGCCATACCTAAGCCTAATCTTAATCTCCTCTAACTAAAAGTTTAATTTTTTAATTGTTTTTATTATTTTGTAATTAAACTTAAAGAAATTATTCTAAGAAATTCAAAAATCATTGTGAAAATGTTGCATACAGTAGGTTTTGTAACAGTTAATTGATATTTGTTGTCAAAGTCATTCTATTAAGTTAGAAACTAGGAATACAACAAAGCAATTATTTTTATGAACGCTATTTCTAACCTTCAATTAAAACGGTCAACTTGGCAAACTGCCATTATGTTGACTTTAGGCTTTTGGCTCAGTTCCAGCTTGGTTTTAGATTGGGTAATTATGCCTAGCCTTTATCTGGCAGGAATGATGAACGAAGCGAATTTTGCTACAGCTGGCTATACAATTTTTTGGAATTTTAATCGTCTAGAATTATTATCTGCGGCTGTAGTTTTGACGGCTGTACTGGCTGTTGGCCAAGCTAAATCTAATAGGAGTTTGGGCAATATATTTTTATCTTGCTTCCTGCTAACAGTAGCCGTAGTTGATACTTATTTTTTAACTCCGCAAATGTGTGCTGTAGGCAGTCATTTAAATCTCTTTACTGCCAGTGCAGTTCCTGAAACGATGAATTTACTTCACGGTGGTTATTTTCTGCTGGAAGTGTTCAAGCTAGTGGCTGGTGCGATGCTATTAAATCGGTGTTGGCGAGAAAGTTGTGAAGTTTAAAGCATCTAGGAGATGGTGGGCAATGCCCACCCTACGAGATTAATCTGATTCGGTTTCATTTTTGGGTAAAAGTAGACGAATAGCGAGGATAGCAAATCCCACAGCAGCGATCGCTTTTAAAACCCGTGTGGGAAATAATTCTGATACTGCGCCCCCAGCTAATGCACCTAACAAACTGGTTAATAGTAATGCTCCGGCTGTGCCAAAAAACACGCCACGCCGAGATTGACCACGACCAGAAAGAGCGATCGCAGCTAATTGGCTTTTATCACCTAGTTCTGAAAGAAAAACTGTAATAAAGCTGATTCCTAAAAGATTCCAGTCCATGTTGTATAACTAACGACTAATAAACACATCCCAAAATAGCATTACAGAAATTAACAGCAACATCACCCCAGCGGATTTTTCCACAGTCTTAGGACTAAGTTTACTGGCTATCCAGCCACCTAAAAGCACACCTAAAAGGCTGGTTGTGATCAGTGCAGTTGCCGAACCAATGAACACTACCCAAGGTGCATGAGATTCTGCACTCATTAACAGAGTGGATAGTTGAGTTTTATCACCAATTTCTGCCAAAAAGATGGTGATGAAGGTTGTACCAAACACCACCAATGCTGAATCCTGTTTTTTGGCAGTATCCTGAATGACAGGCTGAAGTGGATAATCGGTAATTTCAGTTAGTTCTGGCTGGGTTTGAGTATGAGCTATGCCCAGAGGTGCGGAGTCAAGTTTCACAGGCGGTTGTCCTGTCACTAAGTTGTTTTCATATTCTTTTCATTTTCTCAGATTGTTGTAACAAATTGCAACTCAGAAGCAAAAAAAAGTTAAACTCAAAAACCAACAGCTTGATCAAACCGGATTTGTTCTAAACTGCGATCGCCATAAACTGCTTCTATTTGTTGACGACAGCAGTCGATCGCAAAATCATTTAGTTCCTCCGGTTCAATCCCATACATATCCTGAAAAATCTCTGCTTCTACCCGACAAAAACGCGGACGATTGGCGTAAATAGTGCATTCTCTCGTTTCTTGGTCAAAATTCACACACCATCCGTCCTCACCGACCATACTCAGATAAAGTCCCAATTCCTCTGGTGAAAGATATTCTTCTAAATCTGGACGCTCATCAGGATCAAGATGACAGCACGCTCCACATTGCTTTATACATTGCCAAGTAGCCATAATTTACCTCTAGGGATTGGGGACTGGGGATTGAGACAGAAGGTAAGGAAGAGAATGACAACTGATATCAAAATGTGACAGATGATGAACTAGAACACAAATACAGCAGGTGATTCCCAATCCAAAATCTAAAATCCAAAATGGTATGACCCATTCTCAGCCCAGTTTACATTTTTATATATTTTCCTATAATTTTGTTAAGTAACTTAAAATTTGCTGCCCCTATCCAGATATGATCTATTGCGGGCTTTGCATTTAAGTTATTGAATCTTTTAAAACCGTTTGGAGGAAAAATGGAAGCTTTAGCCAATATCAACTTTGAAGTTGTGTTTCAATTAGCCTGTGTAGCATTGATTATCATTGCTGGTCCAGCAGTAATCTTTGTCCTCGCTTTTCGCAACGGCAACCTGTAAATTAGGTAAGGTGTAAGGGGTAATAATTTTTACTAATTATCAATTACCTATTACCCCTTTACTCCACAACATAGGGAATTGTACGGTTTTTGTTAAATTTCTTGGATGTTAACATCCGCAATTACTGTTTCATGCGAGTCTAAAAATAATCTGTGTGTCTTCAAATTGCAGAGTGTCAAAGTGATTTTGCTTTATTCTTGAGTTGATTCCAAGCGGAGATGACGGGCTGCAATTTATTTGGTAGGCTATTTTGAGAAATATCATTGTACTGAACCGTACCTTGTTGACTAGTTAGAGTGTAAGTAATGTAGTCAGCAGCACCAGTAGGTGCGGGATAACTGAGATTATTGAATTTAGCAATGTTATTTTGATTCAACAATTTTTTAAACTTTTTAACCTCTTGTAAAGAAACACGACGAACGCTGCGTTCAGAGTCATTCGCATCACCAATACGCACACGGCTTAAAATTCCATCATCGCGTAAAACTGTCTCATAAGTTGCTCCTGTAATTCCACCACTGGAAATTTCTCGGAATACCATACCTCTATCTAAAGGTGGTGGTAACTCGTTTGCAGGAATTGGTACAGGTTGGATTTTATTATTGTTGACATTTCGCTGCTGAACATTGATGGGATTTGCAGAAGCAGGATGGTTATTGATGATAGTTAAGCCGCCAATTGTAGATAAAATGGCAGTTAATATCAAGGAAGCTGCGATTTTCCTTTCATAGATATTGGTTTTTAGGGTAGAGAAGTTTTTCATATTCACCAAATCAGAAATATTTCAGTATTTTTAAATAAGACGCTGAAGTTTTCGAGATTGTTGCCGATTTAGTAAAATTTTTCAACTTACTCATGATCAAACATTAACTTTATTTCTCAACTTGAGTTTTCATTAGCTTCTGCACACTTACTAAAGCTCGATTTAATTCATAATTTCGGATTTCTGGGTTTTGTAAATAAGCTTGTTGTTCTTCTTCAATCATTTTTACATCTTGGATTACCAAACCATCAAGTAACTTTTGGGCTGCACCAAATAGGCTATTTTTGATAAATCGCCTAAACCATACAGGTAGTTTGTGCAGTCGCCAAAAGGCGTTGAGTGAGGTAAAATGAATTAAGTAGGCTTTGGTTTGTGTCTCATTTACAGGACACAACAAACAGTAAATTTTAAAATCATTTCCCAAGCTAGATACCCAATGGGGATAAACATAACTGACATCTAATGGTTCAGGATGCAAGCGACGCAAAGCTGGGAAAAATAATTGTGATATTGACCAAATCTTATCTATTTTATAATAACTTTGGGCTGTATAATGAGCATCAACACGAGTTTGATTTTCATCAATACTTTGCAATGATGCTTCTGCCCAAGCTTGTAAATCTTGATGTAAATGTCCGTGATACATATCCATCAAGTTTTCAATTAAATAGGAATAATGGGCTTGAGTGTTAATAACGGAAACTGTGGCAATATAATTTAAATGTTCCCATTCTGGTAAACCCATTGGTTCTACAGATGGTTTTATATCTGAGGGAAATAACCAAATAAAACCGTCTTGTTCTTTAACTGGATAATGGCGAATTGTACAAGTTGGTAATTTTTGATTGGCTGCTAAATAGGGAACTGCTGTACATTCACCTTCACTATTGAAGCGCCAACCGTGATAAGCACATTCTAATTGGTTGTTGATGACTTGCCCATGACTGAGTTTAACTTGACGATGGGGACAGCGGTCTTCTAGGGCGTGAACTTTTCCGCTATTATCTCTATAGAGTGCGATCGCTCGTGTCCAAATAGTTATACCAATAGGTTTATTTTTTACTTCTGTACTGCGTGCAACTACATACCAATGATTTGGGTTAATTCCCAATTTTCGGACACTATTTTGTAAAACTGGAGAAATAGACGTAGTAGATTCAGGTATTATTTGTTGCATAATCTGTTAAAATTTAAGTATATTTAAATATATAGTATAAAAATCATATTTGATTTTTGCGAAACTAAGTACCCTTTATTTTTCTTTCCTTTTCCCTGTCACCTATCACCTGTCACCTGTCACCTGTCACCTGTTCCCTACAAGCGATAAAGTAGTTGTAGAGAAAAGCAGTCACTATATTCAGGAATAAATCTGTATGACAAGCTACCAAGAAACTCTCACTCCCGATGAATTGATTGATGAAATTATTGCTGAAACATCAGTTCTTAACCATATAGAAGTCATTGAAAACGTTATTAGCACGCTAGAACAAGATAACAGCGCCATGGTTAACCACACACCAGGGGGTGCATATCTATGGAAATTTAAATATGGTAGTGTGGAAGTATATGTACAACTCACTGGTTCTACTGATGAAGATACTATCACTGTTTGGTCTGCGGTGTTGAAGTTACCTGCCAAAGATGAACCCAAATTAACACGCCATCTGTTAGAGTTGAATTGCACTAGTACATTTGAAGCTCGTTTTGGCATTATTGAAAATCAGGTTGTTGTTATTTCCACACGCACTTTAGCAGAGTTGTCACCAGGGGAAATTTCCCGCATAATTACCATTGTTGCTACCATTGCTGATGATAATGATGAAGCTTTGGTTGCTGAGTTTGGTGCAGCATAGGTATAGTAGGTGACAGGGAACAGGTGACAGGTGACAGGGTTGAAAGTGTGTTTGTGTCTAAATTTTATCGTCAATTAAAGTCTGAACTGTCTTGTCTGTTCTGATAAGTTTGGATTTTAGATTTTAGATTTGGGATTTTGAATTGGTAAAACAGGTTTGGCGACTAATTCCTTGTTTAGCGGCTGCTGGTAATGTCCAAATGGCAGTTGATAGATGGTTGCTAGAACAGCATGAGTCGGGAAAACATTCTCCCACTCTGCGGTTTTATACTTGGTCGCCACCCGCTATTTCTCTGGGTTATCATCAAAAAAAATACCCGGAATATTGGCAAAATTTAAGGACAAATTTAACTGGGCAAGGTGAAAAACTTGATTTGGTACGTCGTCCTAGTGGTGGGAGGGCAGTTTTACACCAAGGTGATTTAACTTATGCTGTAGTTACTTCTGGACTTGTGGGAAGTCGTATTCAGGTGTATGCAAAAATTTGTGAGTTTTTGATTCAAGGATGGCGATCGCTCGGTGTAGAGTTAAACTATGGTCAAGCTGGACGCGGTTATATCCACAATCCCAACTGTTTTGGAACTGCTACAGGTGCAGATTTAGTTTTAGCAAATGGTAGTAAATTAATTGGTAGCGCCCAACTGCGAAGAGGTGAGGCAATTCTACAACATGGTTCTATTCTCTTAGACCCAGATACGGATTTATTTAAACAGGTTTTTGGGAAAGATGCTTTTACTCCAGTCCAACTGCTTCAAAATTTCCATCAAGAAACAGTCATAGAGGCTTTAATTGTTGCAGCTTGTGATGTTTTTAATATGCAGATAGAAGTACAACCACTTTCAGAAACAGAGTGGAAAGAAATTCTCAACCACTGCTAATTAACCATAATAGAAAATCATTTATCAAATCAAAAAGCGCCTGGGAGTGTTGCCGTGTTTCCACCCCAAACGCTTTTTTTCAACAATGCTCCTCACACACAAATAGACTATATCACTGGTTCAATTAAATAGCAAGCGTTTTACTGTCAATTTGATATTAGTAAATTTAATATATTATTAGTAGCCACAATAAAAAACGCCTGGGAGTGTTGCCGTGTTTCCACCCCAAGCGTTTTTTATATTTAACATTGCTCCTCACACAAGACAACCATATCACTCAAATTAGAAAATGGCAAGTATATTGGATGACAATTTTACAATTTGATGAGTTGATATCATATCTGTCCCATATTCAGATTTAGTGTAAGAAGTGCCGAACACCAGTTACAACCATTAATAAACCCAGTTCATTAGCGGCTTTGATAGAATCTTTATCCCGCAGACTTCCCCCTGGTTGGACAATAGCGGTAATTCCCGCTGCGGCTGCGGTTCTGACAGTATCATCAAAGGGGAAAAAGCCATCACTAGCTAAAACTGCACCCTTCGCTTTTTCTCCAGCTTGTTCTACGGCTATTTTTGTCGAACCGACGCGGTTCATTTGTCCAGCACCTACACCCAAAGTTGTCCGGTCTTTGCTGATGACGATAGCATTAGATTTAACGTGCTTACAAACTTTCCAAGCAAACAACAACTCGGCTAACTCAGCGGGAGTCGGTTGACGTTCAGTAACAACTTGCCATTTACTGGTGTCAGCAATGATATCATCGGCAGTCTGGACTAAGAAACCGCCTGCGATCGCTCTCACAGTTTCTTTCGGACCAGTCAACAAATCTGGTAAAATCAAAACTCGGACATTACCTTTCTTAGTCAGAATTTCCTTGGCTTCTTCATCACAACCAGGTGCAACCACGCATTCTAAAAAGGTCTTCGTTAATTCCGTCGCTGTTGCTGCATCAATGACACGGTTTAAAGCCACAATCCCACCAAAAGCCGAGGTAGAATCAGCATTGAAAGCTTTTTGATAAGCATCAAAAATTGTTTCCGCTTCCGCAGTTCCACAGGGATTGGTATGTTTAATAATTGTCGCAGCGGGAGTTTCGGTAAATTCAGCAATAATCCGGCGTGCAGCTTCCAAATCTACCAAATTATTATAGCTGAGTTCCTTACCTTGCAGTTTCGTAGCCGCTGCCCAACCAGTAGGTTTAGTTCCCGTTTGATACCAAGCAGCAGGTTGATGAGGGTTTTCACCATAACGCAGAGATTGAATTTGTGTCCCGGAAACAGTGTATGTTTCTGGTAAACCTTCAGTTTCTACACCACCCAAATAAGCAGCAATAGCGTTATCATAACTTGCCGTGTGCAGAAATCCCTTCAAGGCGCACTTTTGGCGAAACTCCAAAGAAGCCGACCCATTTTGGCGTAATTCTTGCAAATACTCATCATATTGAGCAGGATTGCATAATACAGTCAAATGGGCAAAGTTTTTGGATGAAGCCCTTAACATCGCAGGACCACCAATATCAATTTGTTCCACAGCGTCAGCTAAAGTGACACCGGGTTTAGCAATGGTTTCCTCAAAAGGATAAAGATTCACCACCACTAAATCAATTGGACGAATTTGGTTATCTTCCAAATCTTTGATATCTGACTCCACATCCCGCCGTGCTAAAATACCGCCATGAATACGAGGATGGAGAGTTTTCACCCGACCACCCAAAATTTCTGGTGAACCCGTATAATCAGAAACCTTTGTGACTGGAATTCCCGCATCCTTCAGGGTTTTGGCCGTTCCCCCACTGCTGATAATATCAAAGCCAAATTCTTCCACTAAGCTGCGGGCTAGGTCAATTATACCAGTTTTGTTAGATACACTCAGCAATGCCAGACGCGCCATAATTCCCCAGTTTCCTTTGACTACAAAATTCTAAATAGATGATTATTCTACCTAATGGTTGGCAGGATTGAGAAAAAGGGTGTGGAGTGTGGGGTGTACGGTGTGGGGAAAGAGCTTTATATTGGAGGCATCAAATGGGTTATTAGCAAGCCATTCCTCTAGTTGTATTTTAGATTTTCTTGATTTTCTTGAATTTTCTGTACAAATTTTTAATGGGGAATAACCGTCGTCTGAACATTAATATCAACATTCAGCTTTTTTCTCAAAACATTAAAAATCGCTGTCAGATTATCCATTGTTGGATTACCTTTTGCAGATAACATCCGATGTAAACTCTTGCTAGGTTTAGAAGTTTCAATCGCCAACTGTTCAAAACCTACCGTTGCATTAACAATATCTCTCAAAATCAGTCTTGCTGTTTCAGGTTCACCATTGAGGAAAAGAGAAATTGCTTCATCAAGTAAAGCTATTACAAACTCAGGATCTCGTTGAATTCGTGCATTAACAGTTTCTTTAAAGTCTCTAGTGAGTGCCATAATAACTACCTCTATAATAGACATAATCAAATATAGTAACTTATAGGTTACTGTTTGTCAAACAATATGATTACATCAGCTACTAAGTCATCTCTTTCATCACCTCAATTGTCAATATGGCGTAGTATTTGCTAAAAATGAATCTAAACTTGGTACATCTACCCAGGTTCTTAACTCATTAGATTTATGAGATAAATCCATTAATAATTGAGAATATACACCCTCATACAAAGATGGTGTGGTTTCCTGCTTGGTTTCAATTCCTTTTACCCATTGGTCTACGACACGCAGAAAGGCACAAATCCGACCATCATTATAATGTTGGGGAAAGAGTAAATGTTGAGGAATTTCTATTTCTTGTAAAGGTTGACCTGGTTGTGAACCCCAAACCCGGAAACCGTGAATATAATCTTTTTGGTTATAGCTTCCTAATATTAATGTGCCTTTATCTCCATACACTTCTAGCCAATGTGGTCTATCTGCATGAACCACTGCGCTAATAGAAACTTGGCAAGGTGTACCATTAGCTAATTCCAAAGATAATAGACAATTATCATCTGTATCTACTGATTTTAATTCTCCTGTTTCTGGGTTAATTCTTGCGGGAATAGCTGTAGTTAAATAGGCGTTTAATCTGCTAACTGAACCGAATAACCAGTTAATATAATCAAAAGCATGAGAACCTAAAGAACCTAATGCACCACCTCCTTGTTCTTGGCTGGAATACCAATTCCAAGGACGGGATGTATCTGCACGGGAAGAACCTAACCAATCAATTTTGATTAAGCGCAAATTGCCTACATAGTTTGAAGAGAGAAGCTGAGAAAAAAATTGCCATGCGGGAACAAAGCGAAATTCAAAGTCTACAGATGCAATTACACCTTGATTTTTGGCTAAATGATATAGTTCTTTGGCTTCGTTTGCATTTAAGGTGATGGGTTTTTCTAATAAAATATTTTTACCAGCTTGCATGACTTGTTTTGCCATTTCATAGTGTAAAAATGGCGGTGTGGAAATGCTAACTGCTTGTACTTCTGGTAAAGCGAGAATTTCTGTTAGGTTATCACTAGCGTGGGGGATATGATGAGTTGCGGCTATGGCTTTAGCTTTCTGGATATCTCGATGATAAATAGCAACTATCTCGGTTTTGTGATGGGCTTGAAATGCGGGAATATGTACTTTTTGACCAAATCCAGTACCGACAACTGCAACACCAATCATAGTTTGTTAAAAATTGAAGGTTTAAAACGGTAATTTGCTGAATAGAATAATTATACATTATTTTAGTAAGAATATTTTATTCGTCAAGCTGAATATTGTATATTGCAGTTATAATATAAGTACACAAATAAATAATTTAATTTTATAGAAGATATATTATGATGGCAAAGTTGCGGCTAGAAAGATTTAAAAATTTTAAAGATGCAGAACTTAATCTGGGAAACTTAACTTTAATAGTGGGTACTAATGCTTCTGGTAAAAGTAATATCCGGGATGCTTTTCGTTTTTTACATGGGATTGCTAGAGGATATAAGTTAGCTGAAATTTTTGGTGAGAAATGGGTTGAAGGTGGCGTTTTACAATGGCGTGGTATTCGCGGAGGCACAAGAGAAGTTACTTTCATGGGTGAAGAAACTTTTGCGTTAGAAGTTGAGTTCAATTTATTGAATAATTCTGTTCAAAGAATAGTAGATTATGGAATAGAAGTTAATTCTGGGCATGATGTTAAAGTACCTGAATTCAAAAAGCAAAAATTTCTTATATTGGGAGAACCTCCTATAAGAGGAATTACTTTTTCTACTCGTCGTTCTCTACTACACCAAAATGCAGAACTAGAATTACCCAACTCTGAAGAATCATTTATTTGATCATAATTAAAACCTGAGAATTTCACGATCATAATTTTCCGGTAGGGGTTCGATTTCCCAAACTATCCCTTCTCCTGGTTCTAATGCCACATCTATATATAATGATTCTACCGCAGTTGTGGCTACGGCTTCGTTGTCTGGAAAGTTTTGTAAATCTTCGGTGAGAAGTCGGAGTTTAAAACCAGCGGGAATGGTTAAACCAACTGTGAGATGACGCAGTTCAAAGCGCCATGTATCTTCTGGTTGGGATGTTAATAGTAATTCATATAATTGTCCCGCTATTTGTAATTGACGAGAAAGTGTTTGTTGTGGTTGGGTTGCTGTTGTACTCCTAGCACCAGCAGTAGCGTTTTGTAAGTTTAATTTTTCCCAACCAAAATTCTCAGCTATTTGGGAAACACCATGTTGTAACCATTGTAAAACTGACCATTGTTCTGGTATTCCTAACCTTTTTTGATATAAGTTTTGTCTCCACCCACTATGTTCAATTAATGCACCCCATAAAGTAAATGGAATGTTTTGACGGGGGTTAATAATTTCAGGACTTGCTAATCTTGTGATGAGGTTTTGTGCTTGGGTTTGTGGTAAAGGTGGTAAGGGGTTAATAAGCTGGCGGGTGGTTTCTGTGGGACACAGTTGTAATGTTAAAGTGAGGATGTTAATATCTGGGTTGATGTCATTTGCATCTAGAGAATAAGTGCGGTCGCTTGCGTCATAGCTACCTTTTATTTTCAGATGTTCATGAGTACAATAACCCCAAATCTTTACAAAACTATCTTCTGGTTCTATTTGTATTGCTAAATAATAGTCTCCTACCCAATTTGGTATATCCACCCATTCTTGGGGTACTCGCAATTCACTTAAATCAATGGTGTCTTGAGGAACTAACATGACTTTTTTGGAGTCTATGATGACAGCAGTTCCATTTACTAATTCCCAAAAACTTGGTAATGTATTTGTAGATAGCCATACTTTGGCTTGTGGTGTTACATCTTCTTGTATCCATTGCAAAACTGTGTTTAGGCAAAGTTCATTAACATAAGCTTGATAGCGAGAATAGGAGTTAGAAAAAGATTGACTATGAAGACGGGCTTGTTGCTGGGTGGTGTCGGAAATTTCTAAAATTAAGTCTGTTGGGTTGGCAAAGGTTAGCATAATAGGTGACAGGTGACAGGTGACAGAAAGTAAAGGATAAATAATTACGAATTACAATAATAAGTCTGTAGCCATTCTTCCATTACTACACTCATGTTTTTGAGTAGGTCTGAGGTGATGGAAATATGCAGGGTATCTCGACTCCAGTTAGCTAAGGATTTTAATAAATTTTCTTGGGCTTTTTTGAGTCTGCGGGATACGGTATATTGTTGCATTTCTAGTTGTTTGGCAATTTTGTCTTGGGTTAATCCTTGACGGTAATATAATTGCAAAATTTGTTGTAATTGTGGTTCTATTTGGGATATTGCTGTAGTTAAAACCTGATTTATGGCATTTTGCTGGTGGTTTCTTGTTTGTTCTTCTTCTTGGGCGATAATTTCGTTAACTAATGATTCTTGCTGTAAGTCGGGAAGATTATCTAACCATTCCAAAGAATTATCTCCAGCTTGGGGGGTGTTGAGAGAATTGAGGGTAGGATAAAGATATTTGCGGATAGCTTTTGCGGTATTTAACAGCCATTTTTCGATAGTTTGGGGATTTACTGACTGACTGCTTTGAGAATTATAACTTTTTGCGATCGCATTCCATGTTTCTTTATCTGGGGGAGGGAGTTGACGAGATGTACCTGTGGGTGTGGGAACATAGAAGGTTTTGAAGCATTCCCAAGCAAGTGCATAAGCACTCATATCACTGGGAGATAAGCCAGCGGTTTCTAAAGACTCCAGCAGTCGTTTTTTCGTGATTTTCCGCAATAAACCCCAATCTGTGCAGATATCAATTTCGTGACGTTGACGCAGAGTTTCCCGAATAGAATTACTAAATATGGTCGTGGCGTAATTTTTCAGATTACTGTGATTTGGGTTAAAAGCTTTGAGAATTTTCTCAACTTGAGAAATAGCGATTTGGAAGCAGTCGGAGAGTTGATACTGCGTACTAGCGAAACTAGCAACGGTTTTTTGCGATACCCAATAACAGCTTTCCTGTAAGTAAGCGGTGAGATGTTCCCTCGCTAAAGACTGGGTTTCTGTAACTTGCCAGAATTTATACCAATACAACGACCAAAAATATTCAGACTCAGAAGTTGCTTGAGGTGTGCGGTTGAGACAAGTTTGCATACTACGCCGTAGTTTAGATTCTATCGCCCAATTACCGAAGCGATCGCCCGCAAACTGTACAAAAGTTGAAAAAATTTCAATGATGTTTTTTCGAGGCTGCATAAAAAATAATTTGTCTACCTATATAACCAGTGAAGGCGTTGATAAAGCTTTCATCAACCAACTTTACTACAAGGAAAGATAAGTATGTTTCGCCAAACCATGAAATCTTTAGTAATTGGTACTATAACCGCCCTAACTGCTACAACTAATACCTTAGCCCAAGTACCAACATTGCACAAGTTTCCAATAGTTCAAAAATCCAATTTTACCTGTGCGCCTCATCTTCGTACCTACATTGTCAAACCATTAGATAACCGTCAAGGCTTTGGTATTCGCTGTGTTAAATTGAGTGAAGGAAAACCAGGAACTACCATTCCTAGACTAGCATGGTATGGTGAAGGTAATTGGGGCGGTGCAAAATATCGCCATCTCGGACAAGCAATTTATAGAGGTTCTAACCTGATTGGTTTTGCTTCCGATATTCATGGAAATGGCGAAGACATTAACAATAATTTTCCCGGAAATATCCAAATTAAAATCTTAAATTCATCAACCATTCATGTTACTGGTGCATGGAATGAAGAATGGCAATTAGTCCAATCTACCAATTACAAACCTTTACCCAGACCAACAACTTGCGGTGACTATTTAGATGAATATAAAGTTTCTGACCTAAACGGAAATCGTCAAGGAGAAGGGTTGCGTTGTGTTCTTCGTATCGGACCAAAAAACACAACTTGGTTTGGTAATGGTAACTGGGGAGGAACAACTTATTCCCACATTGGAACTCGTTCTTCAAATGGTTACGGTGCAGGTGATATTTGTGCTGCTGGTTTTGGTCCAATTTGCAACACTTTTGGTTATGGTTCTTTGAACTTAACTCCTGTAACTGGTGGGTTTGATGTTACAGGTGCATGGAGTGAAAAATGGAGGCAATAAATAAGAATCCAGATCAGAATCCAGAAAGATTTTAATTTACTAATTCACAACATCAAAAAAAGAGAGTAAATCAAATGTTGAAACAGTCTTTAACTCTTGCTATTTCCAGTTTAGCTTTAGCTACAACCTTAGTTAGTCCTGCTATAGCTGCACCTGCTGATTTTATTGGTACTTGGGTAAACAAAGATAGCAATACTCGCGGTGTTACTCGCTTAGTAATTACCTCTACTGGTGACAAACTAAATATTCAAGTATTTGGTCAATGTCATCCACAAGATTGTGATTGGGGAACTGTCCCATTAGTAACTTACGGTGTGAATGTCCAAGACACTAATCATAGTTATGCTTCCGCAAATTATAATCAGAATTTTGCTAATAGATTATTAACTTTTGGTCATGCGGGCAAAGAAATTATGTTGCAAGGTTATACCCAGTTTTTAGATAATAGCAATCGCCAAAACTTTTACTCCCGTGAATACTTTCAAAAGCAACCTCAAGTGAAATTTCCTCCCAATATTCGCACAATACCCCCTAATTTCCGGGATAGATAGTGATAAGAGGATATCTCAAAAGTCTCAAATTAAAGTATCAATTGGTAGTGCGGGCATCTTGCCCGCTATAATTCTCAAAGTTAAATATCTAACAGCTTATCAAGGTACAAGTCTATATTCTTCAACATCACCCTTAAACACAAACCAAGTTTGAAGAGATTCACCTCCTTCTTGAGGTTTTAACTTATCCTTAAAGGTAACTTTCCAATGATCTCCACCATAATAATTAGCACTTTTTGGATCACTAGAACCTCTATCAACAGTTGTGGCAAAATAAGTCTGACCTGAACGTGCTATATATGTAGGATCAGTTTTTTTCAATTCACTAAATTGTTTTGTGCTTTGCTTAAAAACTGTAGTGCCAACATCATCCTTGATTCTTAAAATACTTGGCATTGATACTTCTCCTGCAACTGTAAATTAAAGCTGGTATATTTTGATTAGCTTATTTTAGTAAACAAGCCATAATAACATAACATAACATAACAAAATATAATCAAAAATAACTACTTTTAAGAAAGAATTAAGATTATATCCACGTTTGATTTCTAAATTGCTTACTTACAAATTCCTTTTTTAAAACTTTCTTGAGTATCGGTTGGAAAATCTTGAATCATTGCTATTAATTCCTGACTAGATTTAGTTGAATTAACCATTAATCTGGGAATTTTATAATTATCTTTTAAACAGGTGTAATTGAGTAATTTATCATTATATAAATAACCAGATAAATAATATTTAGCAACATACTTAGCAACCGTTTTATTAGCAGCACCATAGGGATAAGCTAAATGAGAAGCTACTTTCTGTTCTGGATCTAAATCATCTAAACATTTCCGCAATTTAATTCTAGCTAGTAACAGTTCACTAACTATCTGTTGTTCAGATATCTCTGTTAAATTTTTATGCTTATCACCATGAGATTGAATATCAAAAAATCCCTTTTTCCAACCATCCCGTAATTCTTGACATCTCAAATGAGTTGCAGGTATCCCATCATCATTAGCCAATGTCCCAGGACTAATAAATAAAACTACTTTAATTTTCTTACCATATTTATTTTCTAACTTAGAGAGAATCGGCAATAAATTTGTGTATACTGTTTTATAACCATCATCAAATGTCAACATAATAGTTTGTTTATTCCGATAAGCATAAGGGATTTCCTTGGATTTAGTCAGAAAATAATCATACAAATCTTGAGTAGTTAAAAACCAATAATCATGTTTAATAAAATACTCCAATAATTTTTCCATCTCCTGTTTTGTATAGTCCATGTCCAACTGTGAAGATTGACGAAATTTACTTTTAGTATTAACTCTCTTAGCATCAACAATGCCATGAAAACCCAAAATCGGGATTGTTGGTGGATTGTATCCTAAATTTAGAAAAGGAAACATCATTACCAGTAAGAAAAATACACTGATAGGGAAACTTTTACTTCTTGAAGAATTAGTAACTTGATCATTATTATCTTCTGTCATTTTTAAAATTCTCCTTTTTTGTAAAACTTGGTTATCAGCATGAATGCAAAATATTATTATATAATATGTATATATTTACAGCTTAAAATCCAAAATCTACAATCTAAAATCTAAAATTAATTATGTGTCCACGCGGTGTTGCTACTAGTCAATCAAATCAAATTCAAAAAACAACTACCGCCAAACTTTGGTTACTACTGGTGGGAGTGAATCAATATGCAGATCAACAACTTCCCTCGTTACGTTATGCAGCAGTTGATTGTCAAGGATTAGCGGCAGCTTTAACAAGTGCAACACAACAGCAATTTCCTGAACAAGAAGTAATAATTTATCATGATTTTACTCAAGATTTGCCACTTTTAGCAACTGTGCGTACTAGCTTAGAAAATATCACTACTTCTGCTAAACCGCTAGATACAATTCTGTTGTATTTTTCTGGTCATGGCATTTTAGAACCTCAATCTCAGCAAGCTTTTTTATGTCTAGCTGATACTCAAAAAAATGATATAAAAAATACGGCTTTACCTGTAAAAGAATTCTTACAATTATTAAGTAATAGTCAGGCACAAAATCAATTAGTTTGGTTGGATGCTTGTCATAGTGGCGGAATGACATTGAGAGGAGTAAATCCTACAGCCCAATTAGTAGAAGTATTACAACAAAGTGCAGCTAAAAGTAAAGGTTTTTATGCCTTACTTTCCTGTGATACAGACCAACTATCTTGGGAATTTACCGAACTAGGACATGGAGTATTTACTTATTATTTAATGTTAGCATTAAATGGTAATGTCGCAGATACACAAGGGCTAATTTCTGCTGATGCAATTTATCGCTATGTTTATTATCAAACTCTACAATATATAGATAAAACCAATCAACAATTACGCCTAATTAATCAGCAAAAAAGAGGAAAAGGAGAAACTCAACTTTTTAATGAATACCCACTCCAAACACCAAAAAGAATTGTAGAAGGTGTGGGAGAAGTAATTATTGGTAAAATTCCTATTATTCCAGAATCTCATCCTCCTAGAACAGCGTTAGTAATTGAAGGAATTAGTAACTCCTCTCAGGCTTTGGATTTTAGTAAAGTTTTGGGAAGTGCTGGGGCTTTTGATTTACAGTATTTACAACCTTCAGAAACTACAACTTCTCAAGATATGAGGAGAATAATTCAAGATTTTTTTCAATTAAATATTCATGCAAATAATCAAAAACAGCGCACAGCTTTATTATATTTACGAGGAAGATTAGTAGAAACTCCCACAGGTGAAGCGGCCTTAGTTTTATTAGCAGAAATATGGCTGAGTCGTTCTTGGTTGCGTCAACAGTTACGCCATTCTCAAGTTACGCAACAAATTATTATTTTAGATTGTCCAGGAACTACTATTTCTTCTCTGCAAGAATGGGTTGAAGACTTGCAATTAGACCTTGAAAAAGGACAATGTATTATTGCAGCTAACTCTCCTCAAAATAATTCTGAACTTTTTTCCCAAGCACTCATTAATACTTTAAAAACGGCATCTCAACCCGCTGGTTTATCGGTTGCTGGTTGGATTACCCAATTACAAGTATATCTGGCTGGGGCTGTAAATTTGCAAATTTGGTTATCAGGTACACAGGGTGTAATAGAAATTATTCCTGGAATTTCTGGTATACGCACTCACAAACCAGGATTAGATTTAAAAATTTGCCCTTACCGGGGTTTACGGGCTTTTGGTGAAGAAGATACACAATTTTTTTATGGTCGAGAATCTTTAACTCAACAATTAATTAATGAGTTAGGAAATCAATCATTTTTAGCTGTAGTTGGTGCTTCTGGTAGTGGGAAATCTTCTGTAGTTAATGCGGGATTAATTGCTAAATTACGCTTGGGAAAACAACTTCCAGGAAGTGATGCTTGGTTAATAAAAAGTTTACGTCCGGGCGCACGTCCTTTAGAAGTATTATCCCAAAAACTTGCCAATGTGGGGAATAGGGAAGACGCAAGTTCTAGTTCTCCTCACCTTTTATTAGAGGGGATATTATATCAAGGTGTAGAAGGTTTTGTTTATTGGTTACGCAATAGACTTGAACCTGTAATAGTTTTAGTAATTGACCAATTTGAAGAATTATTTACTATCGCACCAATTGAAGATAGGAACAGATTTTTAGAATTAATTTTGGGGGCGTTAGAATATGCACCAGATAGATTTAAATTGGTCATTACTTTACGGGCTGATTTTATTTCTCCTTGTTTAGAGTTTCCAAAATTAGCTCATTTATTACAAAAGTCCAGCGTTTTAGTTCCACCTAAATTGAGTGATGATGATTATCGTCGGGTGATTATTAACCCAGCCGAACAAGTGGGTTTGAAAATAGAATCGGGATTAGTAGAAATTCTTTTACAGGAGTTAAACCACTCGGCAGGAGATTTACCACTTTTAGAATTTGTTCTAGAACAATTGTGGGAATTTCGCCAAAATGGTGAGTTAACTTTAATAGCTTATCAGCAACAAATAGAGGGAATTAAAGGTGCTTTGGAGAGAAAAGCACAAGCAGTTTATGAAAGTTTAGATAAGTCAGCACAAGAATGTACTCGGTGGATTTTTTTGTCGTTAACGCAGCTAGGAGAAGGAACGGAAGATACTAGACGCAGGGTTTTTAAGTCTGAATTGGTAGTAAAAAAATATCCTCAAGCTTTGGTGGAAAAAACTCTGCAAGTTTTAATTGCAGCGAAATTAATCGTGGTGAATGTGGAGGAGGAGATAGGAAATGGAAAAGGTGAAGAAATACAACCACTCTCCCCAATTGGTTTAGTGACAATAGAGGTAGCACATGAAATTTTGATTCGTCATTGGTCAACTTTACGCTGGTGGCTGGAGGAAAATCGTAGTAGACTGCGATCGCAACGTCAAATTGAACAAGCTGCTAGTTTATGGAAACATCACCAAGAACAGGCTGATTTTTTGTTACAAGGTATCCGTTTAGCAGAAGCTGAAGAAATTTATGTGCAGTACACAGATGAATTATCTCCGGATGTGCAGAATTTCATTGCAGCTTGTTTAGATGCAAAAAAGCAACAACAACTTGAACAGAAAAAGCGCCTCAGACAAGCACAAACGGCGGTTGCTGTAATTAGTATTCTGGGCATTTCTGCCAGCATTTTGGGCGGTTTTGCCTATTTCCAAAAACAAGCAGCACAGTTGCGAGAAATTGCTGCTTTAAATTCTTCATCATCAGCATTTTTATTATCTAATCAACAGTTAGAATCTGTAATTGCTAGTGTGAAAGCTGGACGAGAACTTAAACAAGTTTTCGCACCAAATAAAGATATTCAAATTGCAACTGTAGCCAGTTTACAACAAGCGATTACTCAAACTCAAGAAGTTAATCGTTTGCAAGGTCATAATCAACAAGTCAATGCAGTTAAATTTAGTCCCAATGGTAAATTTTTAGCTTCTGCAAGTGATGACCAAACAGTAAAACTTTGGACTCCTGAAGGCAAGCTAATTACAACTATTACAGGATTTGACAACAGAATTACAGCCATTGATTTTAGTCCTAATAGTAAATTGCTGGCTATTAGTGCAGGTAAGCATATCAAAACCTACACGCTGGATAATAATTTTAACTATAAAATAATTACTAATTTAGTTGGACATAGTGATAATGTTACCGATATTAGTTTTAGTCATGATGGTCAATTAATTGCTTCTGGTAGTTTGGATAAAACCATCAAATTATGGCGCGTTGATGGTACTTTAATTAAAACCTGGAATGGTCATAATGGTTGGGTAAATACCGTTAGCTTTAGTCCTGATGATCAGATTATTGCTTCTGGTGGTGAAGATAATTTAGTCAAACTTTGGCAGTCTAAAGATGGCAAATTAATTAAAAGATTACCAGGACATCAATCACGTATTACTAAAATTAAATTTAGCTTAGATGGTAAATTGATAGCGTCTGCTAGTGGTGATAAAACTATTAAATTATGGAATTTTGAAGGTAAATTATTACAAACATTAACAGGTCATGGTGAACAAATAAACAGTATTAGTTTTAGCCCTGATGATAAAATTATTGCTTCAGCATCTGCTGATAATTCCATCAAACTTTGGCGATTAGATGGTAGTTTATTAGCAACATTTAAAGGTCATGGTGAACAGGGTAGAGATGTGAATTTTAGCCCAGATGGTAAATTAATAGCTTCTGCAAGTGCTGATAAAACTATTAAATTATGGCAAATTAATATTAATCAACCGCAATTAGAAGATATTAATAGTGTGAGTTTTAGTAAATCTCAAATATTTGCTGCTGGTTGGGATGGAAAAATTAGCATTTGGAATCAAGGTAAAATTCATCAATTTCTTGCACACAAAAATATTATTAATGCTGTAAATATTAGTCCTGATGGTAAAATATTGGCTACAGCTAGTGCTGATAAAAGTATTAAACTTTGGAATTCTCAAAATTATCAGTTAATTAAAACAATTACCGGACATCAAGACCAAGTGACAAGTATTAGTTTTAGTCCCAATAATCAAATGCTTGTTTCTGGTAGTGCTGATAAAATAATTAAACTTTGGCGTTTAGCTGATGGTAAATTAATAAAAATATTCACAGGACATACAGATGAAGTATCAAGTGTTGATTTTAGTCCTGACAATCAAATCATAGCTTCTGGGAGTTTTGATCATACTGTTAAAGTTTGGCGAATAAATGGCGATTTGATCCGAACTTTGACAGGACAAGGTTTAGCTATTTCATCCGTAAAATTTAGTCCAGACGGTAAAATTCTCGCTTCCGCTAGTTGGGATAATTCTATCAAACTTTGGAATGTGAAAACAGGAGAACTAATTCATACTCTCACACGACATACTGATGGGGTAACTAGTCTCAGTTTCACTACTGACGGACAAATTTTAGCTTCTGGAAGTGCTGACAATACTATCAAATTATGGAATGTGGAAACGGGTACATTAATCAAAACTTTATTAGGATATCCTCAGCAAATTAACAGCGTTAGTTTCAGTTCTGACAGCAAAATTTTGGTGAGTGGTGGCAAAAATGCTGGGGTGATGCTGTGGAATTTAGATTTAGATAATTTGATGCAAACAGGATGTACTAAAATATCAAACTATCTTCAAAATAACCCGAATGTGAGTAAGAATGATAAAATTATTTGCAATTAAAAACTTGCCCCTGTGAGCTTTCCCCCTCATTAGCAAGTTATTTATTTACTATGAATTTTCTAGTTTTTCTTGCTAGACCTAACGTTAGTAAGAAACCTGCTACTGGAAATGTTGGTCCACCTGGTATATCGAAAGGAACTGCTTGCGTTGAATTGATGGGGTCGTAGTTGTATGTAACTTGTACTATTCCTTGAGTAGATGGACTTATCATACCGATTACATTACCACGCGCTCTCATGGATGATATACCGATGGATGATACCAAAAAGCTTACATTTCCAGAGCCAATAAATGCTTGTAAGTTGTTATTTAAAGTTTGTGTGTTAGATAATGTAGCAGTTAAACCTGTCATGCTTCTTCCAGAAGCACCAGCAAAATCAATTAGTCCATCGTAACTAGCGACTTGATAAGTATAGATTTGACCAAGACCAGACGAAACAAGAATTTGATTGTCTAACTTTAGTTCAGTCTGGATGTACAGATCTACAATTACGGTTGTTGCTTGAAAACTAAGGTTTTCTAAACTAACATCGCTAATCATATTAGCGGTGAAAATTAAATCAACGCTATTGAGCGTACCGAGAGAATTGTCAAATTGTTGAATATCTAAAGGTGTATCAGCAAAATCTAAAGATTGGAAACTCGTACTATTGGTATAAGTTAATCCTAATGCTTTGGTTGGAGATACACTTGCAAGAATAGCAGCACAGCCTACAAGAAATTGTAATGCATGAGAAGCAGTAGATAAATTGTTCATTGTAATTGCCTTAAACATTGGTTTTTTGCTCAATCACTCCATATTATCAGTGTGAGTTAGGGTTTGCTTATATTTAATTCCGGTTGGTGAGTGATAATTCTTGTATGCTTATTCCTCATATTTTTAGGCAAATCTAAAAATTAAATGTTGTTCTCAACACACCAACAAAAATATCATCATTGCTAGAAATATGTCCAGGGTCAGTAACAATAAAAAATCCAGGAGTAATTGCTATATTATCATTAACTAAATAACGATAAAAAACTTCATAATGTGTAGAGTTACCACTATCAGTATTAGCAATTAAATAACCATTATTCAACTTTAAAGGTTGACCAATTATCAACCCCAATAAATCACCTTTTCTGCCAAAAGGATCATATAAACCTACAGATGCTTGGTAGGTAGTGCTGAAAGCAGTTGCATCTGATTTCACAGAATCAGTAAATACTCCACCCCCCCACACACTAAAAACTAAACTATCACTTAATTGCCATTTCATACTTGCATTGAAAGCATGAATTTGAGCAGGTTCTTTTAATCCCCCAGAAGTATCTGCATTACCGCTACCTGTGCCAGTATCTAATTGACCATCACTAGCGTAAGCATTAATATAAGCTAAACCAGTAATTAAAGATGCGGTGGGTTTATATAAAAATTGCACTCCTAAAGCACTATGATCTGCACCAACTACACCTTGGTTATTATCGTTGCTATTTCTTGTCCCATAGGCAAATTGCAACCGCATTTGATCGGACATCAACCAATCAAAACCTACCCCAGCATCAAGACTACCAATTTTGAATAAAGAAGTTGAACCTGCAAATGAAGAAATAGCACCTTGATCTGCATTAGCATAAGGAGAGTTAACACTGAGAACACTACTTAAACTAAATCCTACAGGTTTAAAGGTAAATACCATTTTGTCGCCTAATCCGGCTATTCTATATTCTAAAGAATCTAATTTTACTTGATTATCATAATCTGCTTGCCAAGCTAACCTGGCCATATTTGTGTTAAAAGCTTGCGGATTCCCAAAGCTATCATCGGTACTATTTCCTGATGTTAAACCAATGCGAAAAACGTCTTTACCTGTAAAGGAAGAAACTAATTGTAATTGAGTTAATTGAGTAAATATTGTATTAGCTTCACCCTTGCCAGGAGGCTTACCACCTGCACCTGTGGCTATGCCAAATATAACTTGTCCGGCTAATTTAGTAGTGTTAGAAAACTGTTGTGCTTGAATTTCCGCAGTCCGGGCTTCTAAACTATCAATTCTGCTTCGTAAAACGGATAATTCAACTGCAAATTGTTCTGATAATTTGGCTACTTTTTCTAAATCTTCTCTTCTGACAACATTAGAGTATGCACCAACTAACAATTCATCAATTTTCTGCATTACCGCTTGTAAACCTGCGGCAAATTCATAGCGAGTGAGGGAACGATTACCTTGAAATGTACCATCAGGATAACCAGAAATTACACCGTAACGTTCAATTAAAGATTGTAATGCTGTAAATGACCAATCACTAGGTTGAACATCGGATAACTGGGAAACAGAGGTTAAGCGATCGCTACTCTCAGACGCTGCTGAATCTTGTGCTATATGATCGAATTTATGCGGTTCTTCTAGAAAAATTATTGGTGAATTATTAGGTTGTTCTCTAGCATCTGCAAACACTGAAAAATTCAAATAAATTAATAATGTTCCCGAAAAAAGCAATAGATTTTTAGCACCCATGATAACTCCTCACCCTTAATCAAAGAAAATTAGCGATCGCGTGCCACCCCAGTAGTCAAACTCCCACTATAAGGAATTCCATTTTCAGGTTCTTCCCCATTCACCCCAAAAACATCAATTTGAGTTATTTCTCCATTCGCATTAATCACAGAACCACTGGCATTGTTACCACTTAAACCTGCTTTATTACGTACTCCTGACTTGCCATCAATAGTAACAGTTCCTGTGTCAAAATCTAGATTCAGTCGTTGAACACTATTGGGATTATTTTCCGGTATAAAAATCGCCCTGTTCCCTTCTATCCGATAAAAAGTTCCTCTAGTTACCTGGGGATTACTAATCCTCACAGACCCTCGAAACCGAGGATTTAAATCACCTTCCGTTCCACCCAAAGCATCGCTTAAAAAAGTGCTAGTAAACCCCTGAATTCTTTTAGTCTGATTTCTCAAAGCCGCTAAAGTTTGAGTTCTCACAATCTTCAGAGTTTCTTGTACTTGAAGTGCTTCTTGAGCAACTAAATTTTCTTGATTTGGTGCTAAACCACTAGTCAAATTAGTTGATTTATAAAAGCCTTGTAAATCAAATTCTTGTACTTTTCCTACCACACCATTTTTAACCGCTACAGTTTGACCACCTTTAAGAGCCACAGTTTTTTTATCTTGTTGATCAGATATAGCAAATTCTCCATCAGTCAAAGCAAAAACTCTAGTTTTATTAGTTGTAGAATCATGAATAACCATAGCTGCACTAGCTTTACTTGCTGGTGAAAACAAAGATGTTAATTCCGGGCTGCTACTTTGAGAATTTAGAGGATTTGCAGCAAAAATACTAATTTTACTTTGGGGTGTTTCCACCTTTGTTCCCACACTTCCTGGAGGACTCAAAATCAAAGCCGTACCATTTTCCAACTTAAAAATCACCTCATTCATAGCAATACGATTTTTCAGTTCAAACCGACGCACACCAGGTTCAAATCTAAAAATACTGCTTTGATCTACTCGAATTAAAGATTTATCATTGAAAAACAATTCTGCTTGAGAACTAACCCCTGTTTTTACCGCATCACGAGGAACCATCACATCCTTCAATTCGGCTTTCCGTGGTTTTTTATTTTGCAGCCAAAGTTCAACAGTTTGAATCAGTTTATAAAGTTCCGCACGAGTCAGCGTCTCGTCTTTAGCAGCTAATACAGGAGTTATCCAGGATAGTGCCAATAAACTGCTAACAATTAGCTTGTGAGTTATTGATAACACCTTATCTCCCATTGATTCTGACCTATGATCACTACAATTCTAGAGTATTTCTAGATTCTTTTTGTTCCATATTGTAAGTATTTTTTGGGTTTACCCAACAAAATGCAATTTACGGAGTTTTCATGTATTTGAACTACAATTTTTATATCTAACCCTCAACCCCTTCTCTTGTAACGGGAGAAAATCAAAGCCTCCCTTCTACAAAGAAAGAGGTCAGCTTGTAGTCTATTTACCTAAAAATAGTTGTAACGATAACACTTGAGCAACATTACTGGAGGTAATTACTTAGGTACTGAAAAGCTCAGTTTCCTATAATAATTGTCAATTACTGTAAGATTGCGTAAAAGTAATTACTTAGAAATAATTTTCCAAATTACTACCTTATTTTTTGTATAAAAAAGAACAATATTTAAAGCATAAATATTGATAATTATTATTCAAGAAGCTTATTTGGCAAAGAATTAAGATAATCAAAATAAATTACTTTGAGTATCATGAAATACGCAATACTACCTGAATTTTCACTTTGTCATGACTAAAAAATACATAAATGCCGTAAATTATGAAGTGTGAATGAAAATAGTCGATTGATCAATACCTGACTCTAATTTCAACCTTAAAATGATGGAATAAATCCAGTAGATCTGACAAAAATGCCATCAAAAACCTATTTTAACTGGGGACGAATAGCAGTTCCTGTTTTTGCTACTTTGGCGTTGAGTTATTCAGCAAAAGCAAATGCTGCAACATTAGGCATAGCCTCCGAATATAACGTATTTGTTATAGGGAATATTTCTCAGCAATATACAGATATTGAAGGTAAACTTGCTGCCGGTGGTAACGTTAGCCTAATTGGTAGCAGTGTCGGGGATAAACTTCCTAACAATAGTGGCAATGTAGTGGTAGCTGGAAATAACTTGACGTTAAGTAATGGTCAAGTAAACCACGGTAATGCTGTCTATGGAGGAACTGCTAATGTCAGCAATAACGTGGGATTTCCTAACGGAACACTCAGCCAGGGTAATCCCATTGATTTCAATGCCGCAAAAGTAGAATTGCTATCACTATCACAGTATTTAGCCGGTTTAAATCCTACTGGTCAAACGACAGTGCAGTATGGCGGTATTAACCTTACTGGTAGTGGTACAGCTTTGAATGTTTTTAACCTTGCAGGATCATCTGTATCCAGTGCAAACTCTTTTGACATCAATGGAGACCAAAATTCAACCGTTGTTGTCAACATTAGTGGTACTAATGTGTCGCTACAAAACTTTGGCTTCAATATCCAAGGTACGAATAGACAAAAGATTATATACAATTTCTATGAAGCCACAAACCTAACTGCCAGTGGGATTGGCATAGAAGGTACTATTCTTGCACCTCTTGCTAATTTTAATTTTAATAATGGTCAAATCAATGGCAACGTGGTAGTATCTTCCCTCACAGGAAATGGAGAATCTCATAACTACTTGTTTAATGGCAATTTGCCAGATGTCCCCAAAACTCCCATTCCAGCATCTGTTCCTGAACCAGCAAATTTAGCAGGACTGGGATTAGTTGCTGCAATGTTTTGTTTATTTCAATGCAAATACAAAAAGACTATCCAAGGCTAATCAGGATATATTTTGATAATCCTGATTGATATAGCGACTATGATGTCATTTATTCAAGTGCATACCGCTATCAGCAAGCACTTTTTTTCAAACTAAGATAGGATTAGATTCCGCCTCTAATTCTACTAGTTCATAACCAGTTGCTAGTTTTTCAATCGCCCTATCAATTAAATCCAAACCTTGCTGCACGGTTTCTACTAAACTTAAATTTCCGCGCAATTCAGCCGCACCGACAAAACCTTTAGCATACCAAGTGAGATGTTTCCGCGCTTGACGTACACCCCGATCACCCTTATATTCCCATAAAGCATATAAATGTTCTCTAGCACATTCCATCCTTTGAATGGGGTTTGGTGCTGGTAATAACTCCCCAGTTTTTAAGAAGTGATCAACTTCACCAACTAAAAATGGATAACCCAAAGTCCCACGGGAACACATCACCCCGTCGGCACCAGTTTCTTCTAAACATTTTACGGCTGCTTCTACAGAAAAAATATCCCCATTACCAATGACAGGAATTGATAATATTTCCTTCACCCGTGCAATCCATTCCCATCGAGCATTACCATTGTAACCTTGGGCGCGGGTACGTCCATGTACTGTAATCATTTTCGCTCCTGCATCTTCCATTCTTTTGGCAAAATCAAGAATAGTAATTTCCTGATCATTCCAACCAATGCGAGTTTTAACTGTAACGGGAACATCAACAGCTTTTACCACTTCCCGCACAATAGCTTCTGCTATATCTGGTTGTCTTAATAAGGAAGAACCACCACCATTTTTAGTAATTTTATTGACTGGACATCCCATATTTATATCCACAGTATCTGCACCTTCTGCAACGGCTTTTACTGCTGCTTCTGCTAAAAAATCAGGACGACAATCAAATAACTGAATACTAATAGGGCGTTCATTGGGGTCTACCTCCATAATTTTCGGTAGCTGATTTACATAATGCAACCCCGTTGCATTTACCATTTCAGTATACATCATCGATTCTGGTGCATAGCGACGCACTAAGCGACGAAATACCATATCTGTCACCCCCGATAAAGGTGATTGCAAAACCCGGCTTTTAACTTCCAAAGAACCAATTTTTAAAGGTTGGGAAAGTCTAGCTTGGAGAGAGGGAGATAAAGAAAGCATAAATAATAACGCAGTTTTAGGAGTTCAGAAGTGGAGTCACGCGAAAATTACTTACATTCTAATTTTAATGCAGCATCTACTTGGTGATATTCTGTCATAGCTTGGGATAATAATAATGTTGCATCTCCTAAATTGGCATCACGTCCCAAATCTTCTAATTTTTTAAAAATTTGAGACAAATTTTTAGCACCAACAATAGCACTACTAGATTTAAGAGCATGAGCTTCTAATTGCAGAGTTTTTGCATCTCCTTGATTAATTGCTTGCTCAATGACTTGAAAACGCTGGGGTGTATCTTCCAAATAACATTCAATAATTTGAATAAATTCTTCTATATTATTACTGCAAATTATATCTCTGAGTTCTTCCAAAGCAGCAGCTTCTAGTATACTTTTATCCATATCTTTTTCATTTTTATTCATGGTAACGCTGTGTTTTTGACAATTGCTTAAAGCCTTGGTTAACTCCTCTATCCGAATAGGCTTTGTAGTATAATCATTCATCCCTGCTTCCAGACATTTTTCTCGATCTCCTTGCATGGCATTTGCAGTCATGGCAATAATCCAAGGACGAGAAGATAAAGGCCATTCTTGGCAAATTTGACGAGTTGCTGTCAAACCATCCATTTCTGGCATTTGCAAATCCATTAATATAACATCATAAGCTTGCCTACGCAAAGCTGCTAAAACTTCCAAACCATTTGCTGCTACATCAGCACGATAACCCAGACGTTGCAAAATATTAATCGCAACTTTCTGATTTACCACATTATCTTCAGCTACTATAATTTTTAAGGGTAGCTTATCTGCCATTAGGTGATCGAATTTAGATTGTGTGCTGGCAGAAATATTATCTTTATTCATGATAACATCATTACTAAAGATATTAATTAATATCTTCAAAAGTTGAGACTTCTTAATAGGCTTGTTCAGATACGCTGCAAACTCTAAATTTACTTGCTGAGAATTTTCATAATTCTGCACATTACCAATAGAACTCAGCATGATTAATGGTAATCTTTTATAGTTAGGTAAATTGCGAATTTTCTCAGCTAGAGTTAATCCATCCATTTCTGGCATCTGCATATCTAAAATAGCAATATCAACTTGTCGTTGCTCAAGATATCTGAGTGCTTCTTTTCCAGATTCTACTGCTATAGGAAGCATACCAAAGGACTGACATTGTAGCATTAGTGCTTGGCGATTTGTGATATTATCATCAACTATTAACAACCGTTTATTATTAATCAACTTATCATTATCATGGTCATTATCATTAATATTTTTAATATCGGATTTTTCAATAAATGAAGTAGTAATAGTAAATATAAAACTTGAGCCTTGACCAACTTGACTTTCAACCCACATTTTACCTCCCATGAGTTCAGTTAGTCGCTGGCTAATCACTAATCCTAAACCTGTACCACCATAATGACGAGTTGTAGAAGCATCGACTTGACTAAATGGCTGGAAAAGCCTGTACATTTTGTCTTCAGGAATGCCTATTCCTGTATCTTTAACAGTAAATCTAATTTCATATAACTGGTGACTTTCTTGAGTAATTAATGAATTGTCTAACTGATTTGTGACTTTACTAGTGACAGAGACAACAACTTCACCATAATTAGTAAATTTAATTCCATTACTGAGTAAATTAACTAATATTTGCCTTAAACGGGTAACATCTCCCTTAATAAATTCAGGTGTTTTGGTATCCATTAAATAAGCAATTTCTAATCTTTTTTCACTAGCTTTGGGGGCAACTAAATCTAAAGATTCTTCAATACAATTTCTCAAATTAAAAATTTGTTTTTCTATTTCCAATTTGCCAGATTCAATTTTAGAGAAGTCAAGGATATCATTAATTAGAGTTAACATAGAATCTCCGCTATTGCGGATGATTTCTGCAAATTCTTGTTGCTGTGGAGTCAGTTGTGTATCTAATAATAAGCCAGTCATACCGATGACTGCATTCATAGGTGTGCGAATTTCATGGCTCATAGTTGCTAAAAATTCGCTCTTGATCTGGTTGGCAATTTCGGCCTCTTCTTTAGCAAATTTTAGTTGTTCTTCAGCTAGTTTCTTCTCAGTAATATCTGTAATTGTTCCTACCAATCTATAAGGATTACCCTGTTCATCACGAATACATTTTCCTTTGGTAGCTATCCAAATATAATTGCCATTTCTATGTTTAATTCGATGGGTACTTTGATAAACATCTGTTTTTCCTTCTAGATGCTCTTTAAGTTCAGAGATTACTTGCTGAAGTTCATCTGGATGCACATTATCTGACCATGTAGAATAAATCTGAGGTAATGGTTTATTCTCATATCCTAAAATTCTCATCCAAGCCGGTGAAAAATAAACTTCCTGGGTAATTAAGTTCCAGTCCCAAATACCATCATTTGTCCCAGAAATTGCTAATTCATAACGTTCTTCGCGTTCACGTAATAGTTGTTCAACTTTTTGCCGTTGCACTACTTCAGATGCTAATTCTTCATTAATTATTGATAATTCTTGAGTGCGTATCTCCACTCTTGCTTCAAGTTTTTCATTTGTATTTTTGATTTCTTGGAACATTTGATGCAATGCTACTACCATAGACTTAAAGTTACGAGTTAGTGAGTCTAGTTCAGCAATATTACTATTATTAATAAGAATATCTTCTTGTGCTATTATTTTTCTTGGTAAATCCGTGGTAACTTGAGTCAACTTCAACAGAGGTTGGACTAATTTATTGCTCAGGATAACGGCAGCTAACAAAGCCATCAAAGCCGTGACTAGCATGATCGATAAATTTTTTATATAAATACTACGAATATAATCTATTTTTGGTTTAGTTGGTATTTCGACTACTAACTTCAGGGGAAAACTATCATCTAAATTACTGATTTGTGAATAAAAAGATTTTTCCCATTTCCAGATAGCTGCCATATTAGGAGTGTTTGATAGCAAATGCACAACATTGTTATTTAGTTTGCGGCTGTTTTTATGTTCGTGTTTTTTGAATTTCTCAAGGATTTTAATAGTATTTACATTAGTAGCAATAACTCTATAATTATCATCCAAAATAATGATTTCTAAATCAGGATTGGGATTATTTTTTTTAATTATTTGATTTAATTTTTCTAAATTAATTTCTCCAAAAACAGCACCTAAAAATTGCTGATCTTTAATTAGTGGTACGCCTAATATCAAGGTTTCATTTTGTCCATTTGCATTTGAATTAATTATGATATCAGTGGTGACTATCAATTTATGTGTTTTTAGTTCTTGAAAGTAGTGGCTTTTATTTAGTTCTATATATCTTTGTGGTTTTTGTGGATATGAAGCAATAGCTTCACCCTGGGAATTAACTGTGTAAATATAATCAAATTGAGGAAAAATTTTTTGGGTATTTTCTAAGATATTTTCCAGATTTTGAATATTATTAGAATCTAATTGTACTAATGATGAATTGGCAATATTTTTTAAGATTGTCACATGAGTTTCTTGCCATATCTTAATGTTGCTTTTTAAGGAATATGATAAGGAATTTAATGTTTGAACTATTTCAGTTTCAATATTATTGGTAGAAAGAATAGCATTATTTATATTAATAGCCATGACTGGAAAAAATACAAAAGCTATTAATAAAACAAATAAGGATTGCTGCCAAGAAATTGTATGTTTACTTTTAGAATTTTTTAACCACTTATTGAGAGGCAAGTAATTAATAATTAAGCTGCAAACTAGGGCATTAAAAAAACCATTAACTGCTTGTTTTAATAAAATTAGCAATGTACCTATGAGGCTAACTTTTAATATGCCACCATACAAGAGAGCGACCAGTGGCATCCCTAATATAACCCAGTAAATGCCGTCTAATAAAAGTAGATTCTGGCTTTTTTTTCGTAATAATAATCCTATAAATAGTGCCTCACAAGTAAAAATTATCATTGCATAAGGATGCCCCCATAATAAATAGGTATAACTGCTGCTAATGATGGCAGCAAGAGTCCCCCATACATATCCATAAATAGCTACCACTATCAAAACTGCTATGCTACCAAATAGAAAGTCAACTCCAAAAAAAAGTGTGATTTTAAAATAGTTTCCGATAAAACCAGCAATTATTAATAATATAAGCAGTAAACTTTGTTTCTGCTTTACAGCTACGCTAGGTAATTTTAATAAGTTAGTGATTAACTGCATATTGCTTTAGGGTTTTCAAAAAATTGGTTTTTATAATTTTTAAACTAAAGTTTGGATATCTAATATTAGTATTTATGTAAGCATATAGACTAAATAGAGGGATTCTATTAAATTTTTGTTTTGTGAAATTGTCCTGTGCTGCAAAAAAATCAGTACACATTTTAGTGCCTTGTTTCGCCTCTTTCCTATTCCTTATTTAGAGCTTACGCAAATCAATATGGCTGATGCTTCCGGCACCCTACCGCGAATGCTAGGTAAGTTATCATAAATCAATCGGATTCCTTTATACCTGCCTGGTTTGGAAAACCTTTGTGCCTCTTGCCCCCTGTGGAGAGCTTACTTAATAGGAAAACACCGTCTACTGTTGGGATTCCAGCAGATAACTGAAAGTTGACCTAGAGATTTATTTATATATTGAAAATATATCAAATTAGTAATTTTTAAATTCAAAATCGTAGTTAAGATTTGTATTATTCTATAACCGTACAACCAAAACGATAACCTTTCCCATAAACTGTGTGAATCAGGGCGGATTCATTACCTGCTTCTATCTTTCGACGCAGTAGGCGAATTAGAGCAGCAATTACATTACTCCCAGGTTGTTCGTCATCTGTCCACAAATGTTGCATTATTTGGCTGTGAGTAAGTAATTGTCCGGCATATTCCATAAAATATTGTAGTAGCTGACTTTCTTTTTGTGATAGTTCAATAATTCTCCCTTGACGATAAGCAATCTGATTTTCCATATCCAGTTCTAAATCTGCTACTACTAAGCGTCCTGTTGTAGTGCTGTGGGATTCAATACTAGAACGACGCAATAAAGCCCGGACTCTTGCCAGCAATTCACGCAGTTCAAAGGGTTTGATTAAATAATCATCTGCACCTGCATCTAAACCTTGTACACGGTCATCTAGAGTATCTTTGGCCGTGAGAAATAGAACGGGGGTAGTTTTAGCTTGATGACGTAATTCTTGGCAAATTTCTAATCCTGTTTTTCCTGGCAACATCCAATCTAATATCAGTAGGTCATAAGTACCTGTTTGTGCTAGTTGGCTGCCTTTAATTCCATTATAAGCGGCATCTACAATATAACCCTCACGAGTCAATACGCGACTCAAGGGATCTGTTAATTCAGCTTCATCATCAACCAATAAAATTCTCATGCTGCTTGTACTAAGCATTGGCAACTCTCAGGCCTAAAGATGTTGAGATTCTGTGGACAAAATTAGCTTAATCTAATTCTCGCTGCGATCGCTAAAGATCGTCTACTGAGTTTTACTCTTACCGGGATACCATATAATTAACCGCAAAGACAAAGATACTAAAAAAAGAATGCTGACTGTTGCACTACCAAAAGGGGAATTACTTAAAAATAGCATCCGCTTGCTGCAATCTGTGGGATTAGACTTTAGTGGTTTTTTAGATTCTGGAAACCGCCAACTGCAAATTCCTGATGCTAGTGGACAAGCGAAGGCTCTTTTAGTACGGGCGCAAGATGTACCTGTTTATGTAGAATATGGTCAGGCACAACTGGGTATTGTTGGTTATGATGTGCTGCAAGAAAAAAAGCCACAGGTTGCACAATTAGTAGATTTGCAATTTGGTTATTGCCGTATGTCGGTAGCGGTAAAAGCTTCTAGTTCCTATAAAACGCCTTTAGATTTACCTGCTCATGGTCGAGTTGCTTCTAAGTATGTAAATTGTGCGCGGGATTATTTCCAAGGTTTAGATTTACCTGTGGAAATAGTTCCTTTGTATGGTTCAGTGGAATTAGGTCCAATTACAGGGATGTCTGAGGCGATTGTTGATATCGTTTCTACTGGTAAGACTTTGCGTGAAAATGGTTTAGTTGAGATTGCTACTTTGTATGAAAGTACGGCGAGGTTGATTGTCCACCCTTTGAGCTATCGTCTCAATATGGGTAATATAAATCAATTGGTGGAACAATTAAGAGTTGAACAGTTAACTGTTAACAGGTGACAGGTGACAGGTGACAGGTGACAGATGACAGAATATTATTCGTCCTTTGCTTTCCTGCTGCCTATACTGATCTAACAGTTAGATATTGACCTTTACGAATCTGATTGATGACTGTTTGAATATAACTATCTTCTGCACCCAAGGTTTTTAGCAAATGGCTTCCTAACTCTAGTGCTGCTTCAAATTCAGGTTGTACTACTTCCTTTGCTCCCATTTGAGTTAACAGGTCAATTTCCTTATCGGTGTGCGATCGCACAATTATATCTAATTTTGGGGCGATCGCTAGAGCATATTTTAAAAGTAACCTGGTACTTGCTGGATCAGGAAGAGCAATTGCTAAAGCTTTAGCCGTTTCTATATGTGCTTTTTCCAAGACTAATTGAGAATCCGCATCACCAAAAATGTAAGGAATTTTGTGCATTCTCAACCTTTGTACAGAGGCTTCACTATTTTCAATTACTAAAACCGCATATTTTTGACTTTGTAAAATCTTGACAATTACTTGCCCAACTCTACCGTAACCGGCTACAACTACATGACCACTCATTTTTTCAGGTAAAGATATTGTTTGTGATGTAGAAAAGCCTTGCATAAGCTTTACTAGCCAAGGTATTTGATTCAAATAATTTGCTGTTTGTGGTGCAGCATTGAGCCATAAAGGTGTAAGGATTAATGTAATAGCAGTTGTTCCTAATAATAAGTAATAAATTTGTTGTGATATTAGTCCAGATTTTAAACCTACTAATGCTAAAACAAAGGAAAATTCTCCAATTTGATTAATACCAAAACTGACTAACACCGCCGTTTTTAGCGAGTAACCAAATCCAATTACAATTAGAAAAACTATTGCTGCTTTACCCAGCATAACTAGAGTTACTAATCCGAGAATTATTCCCAAATTATTAATCAGAATTGCCGGATCAATTAGCATTCCAATTGAAGCAAAAAATAAACTAGCAAAAGTATCTCTCAAAGGTAAAATTTTTGCTAAAGTTTGATCTGCATAATCAACCTCAGAAATCATTAAACCTGATACAAATGCTCCCATTGCTATGGAAAGGCCTAAAGCAACTGTGGTTAAAGATAGTCCTAAACACAGAGCAATTACTCCTAATAGAAATAATTCATTACTTTCTGTGGCAGCAAGCATACTCAGAATACGGGGAACTATCCACCGACTTAAAATAATCGCCACTCCTGTAAATAATAAAATTTTCAATACAGCAAGACTTATTGCCACAAAGATATTTTCTGGTTGATTTAGCGCCGGCAATATGGCTAACATCACACCCAACGCCAAATCTTGAGCAATTAAAATTGCTAACATGATTTGACCGTGCATTGTATTAGTTTCACCTCTCTCCGTGAGAGTTTTTAATACTACTGCTGTGGAAGAAAGAGAGAGAACTGCACCCAGAAAAATTCCTTGAGTAATACTAGTAGCCCAGCCTGTAATAACCGTCACTAATGCAACCAATAAAATTGTTAAGCCAATTTGCCAAAAACTTCCTTGTAAGGCAATTTTTTTAACTCTTTTTAATTCTGCTAAAGAGAATTCAACTCCCAAAGCAAACAGCAAGAAAGCGACACCAATTTCTGCTAAAGATTTAATGTCTGAAGCATGACTTAATAACTTGAAACCAAAAGGACCAACAACAAATCCACTCACTAAATAACCCAGAATTACAGGTTGCCGCAAACGATTTGCTAGAAATCCTCCCAATGCTGTAGCCACCAAAACAATGGTAAGATCCAGAATCAAACTATACTCATGTGCCATGTCACTTTTTCTTGAAAGAATTTTGGCACTTTCACAATAACTTGATATTAGGTCTGTAAACATCCACCATCAGTAAATAACTGACAATAGGGTGTGGGTGAAAAAGTATTGGTTAATTATTCAAGAGTTGGTGAGAGTAAAAATAGTGAATATTTGATCACAAAACACCACACCCCATACCCCACACCCTACCCCCTGTCTATACGGGATGGAAATAGAAAGCGAAGCCCAAAACTGTATAGGCTGCTAAGAGTAAAGTTCCTTCCAACCAATTGGATTTACCATCAGAACTAATGCTATTAGCAATTAACACTGCTACTGCTACTGCTACTAATTCAAAGGGATTGAAATCTAAATCCATTGGCTGATTCATGAACCGTCCAGCAATAACTAAAACGGGGGCGACAAATAGGGCTATTTGCATACTTGAACCCACAGCCACAGATAAAGAAAGATCCATTTTATCTTTCATGGCTACAGTAACTGCTGTGGCGTGTTCTGCGGCGTTACCAACTATGGGCAACAAAATTACCCCTGTAAATAGTGCTGTCAAACCTAACTTGGATGTGGCTACTTCTAATGTATCAACCAGTAATTCTGATTCTAAGGCTACAAAAAGGGTGCAGACTAGTAATACACTAGTCCAAAGCCAAAGATTTGGTTTTTCTTCGCTGATTTCTTCGTGTTTTTCTTCTGCTTCTATTTCTATCTCTGCTACACCTACGTCATATAAATAGGCATGAGTTTTCATAGAAAATAGCAGTGTTAGTCCATAAACCAAAATTAAAACTACAGCAACTGCCAGGGAAAGATTCTGCACTGTTCTTTCACTGATACCAATAGATGTGTAGTTCATTGCTGTTGGCAACAAAATCGCAATCACTGCCAAGTTCATTGATGAAGCATTTACCCGTGCTACAACTGATTGAAACGTCTGTTCTTTGTAGCGCAGTCCGCCCAATAGCATGGATAGTCCCATTACTAATAGTAAGTTGCCAATAATTGACCCGGTAATACTGGCTTTAACAACATCTATCAACCCCGCATTGAGGGCGACTAAAGCAATAATCAATTCTGTAGCATTACCAAAAGTGGCATTTAACAACCCTCCTAATGAGGGTCCGACAACAACGGCAATTTCTTCTGTGGCCTCACCCATCCAAGCGGCTAGGGGCAGAATAGCTAATCCAGCGGTGATGAAAACTATCAATTCTCCCCACTCTAGAAAATGAGCCGCCAGGGAAATGGGTATAAAAACTAACAAAACCAGAAAGATGATGTTTTTAGTTGACATTTGTGATCTCGAATTTTGGATATCAGTTACAGATGCTTGTGCAAAATTGAAACATGAGACTTTAACCAAGATATACGATACTGTAAAGCTTTCAGAAATTTTGCTGTTTCCAGCATGGGAGCAGATGATATATAAAATAAGATTAAGATTTCATTTGTTATTGCAATCTTTTGTTGCAAAAATATGAGTTAAATTCAGGGTTTTATCTAGAGAATAGGTTTTAATAGGTTAAAATACCATTAAGTTTCTTGGCTTATTAGCTTTGCTGGTGATACGATTATCATTAATGAGGTTTGATTGCAATATTTAATAATTTCTTGCTTGACGAGAAATATGTGCGCGATAATGCAGATTTCTTGCTGGATCAAGAAATTTTTTGCCAAATTCGTTATTTAGCTTTATTCACCAGATGTTGTTTATACCGGATTGTCTGCACAAACAACTGTAAAAATGTACCTATAACAATACTTTCTCCACAACCAAAATTTTACCTTGGATATAAATATTATGACTTCTGCTGCTGAATTACCAGTTAGCTCTGGCTCAACATTTGATTTAAATCAAGATTCCCAAGCAATGCCACATCATGATCCCCATGATCCCCTGAAAAAATCTCAGGGTGTATATGTGACTGTGCATGGTCATTTTTACCAACCACCTAGAGAAAATCCTTATTTGGATGCGATTGAACGTCAACCAAGTGCAACACCTTTCCATGATTGGAATGAACGCATTCATTGGGAATGCTATCGCCCCAACGCCTTTGCTAGAGTGCTAAATGACCGGGGTGAGTTGTTGGGGATCGTTAATAATTATGAGTACATGAGTTTTAATATCGGCCCAACGCTGATGTCGTGGTTAGAACGCTATGATGTGGAGGTTTATCAGCGGATTTTGGAGGCTGATGCTAAGAGTAGTCAAAGGTTGCATGGTCACGGGAATGCGATCGCGCAAGTATACAATCACATCATCATGCCTTTGGCTAATGAACGAGATAAATATACCCAAATTCGTTGGGGTAAAGCAGACTTCAAATCTCGATTTGGTCGTGATCCCGAAGGTATCTGGCTGGCCGAAACTGCTGTAGATTACGCAACTTTAGCAGCTTTGGTGGCTGAAGATATCCGCTTTATTGTCCTGGCACCATCCCAGGCACAGCGTTGTCGTCCTTTCCCTTCTGAAAATGATCCCCAACCAGAATGGCATGAAGTTGGTGGTAGTCAAATTGATCCCACTCGTCCCTATCGTTGTTATTTAAAGCCTAGTCTTAGTGTTGCATCTTCTCCTCTGAGTGCTAATCAGGCAAATAGGTCAGAAAGCACGGAAGGCTTACCTTATATTGACATTTTCTTCTATGATGGACCTATTTCACGGGACATGGGTTTTAGTGATGTGGTGTATAGTTCCACTCATTTTGCCGGACGGGTCGGTGCAGCAGTGCGCGGGGATCATCGTCCAGCACAGTTAATTTCTGTCGCTACTGATGGGGAAACCTTTGGACATCACAAGAAGGGTACGGAGAAAACTTTAGCTTATGCTTTTATTGGTGAGTTTCCTCGTCATGGTTGGACGGTAACAAATTTTGCTCATTACCTGAGTTTAAATCCTCCCAGTTGGGAAGTGGAGTTAAAGTCTATTACAGCCTGGAGTTGCGCTCATGGTGTGGATAGATGGCAAGATGATTGTGGTTGTGGTGGAGAAGGTGGTGTATGGCATCAAAGATGGCGGCGACCTTTGCGAAATGCTTTGAATTGGTTGCGAGATCAATTGATTGAGGTGTATGAGGAATATGGAAGCAAGTTATTTCGTGATCCCTGGTTAGCAAGGGATGAATATATTCAAGTTTTGCGCGATCGCTCTCCTGCTAGTGTCAGTAGTTTTCTCTCCCGTCATCAAACTCGCAAGCTACAAGCCGCAGAACAAATAGATGCTTTGCGTTTGTTGGAAATGCAGCGTCACGCTTTGTTTATGTTTACCAGTTGCGGTTGGTTTTTTGAAGAAATTTCCCGCCCCGAAGGTACACAAATTCTTCGTTATGCCGCCCGCGCTTTAGAATTAGCTGGAGATGTGGCTGGTGTGCAGTTGGAAAAAGGCTTTCTGAAACGGTTGGGTTTAGCCCCCAGTAATGTGGAACACTTTAAGCATGGTGCTGAAATTTATCGTCGATTGGTATTAACTGCCCAAATTGGGTTTAAACAAGTTGCTGCCCATTACGCCATTACTTCTCTGTTTAATCATCACAACAGTGCGCCATCTACACAAGATACTTCTGCAAATTTCCATAGTTATCAAAAAGCAGTTTATTGTTACACTGCCAATGAGTTAGATTACCAGATGCAACGCATGGGCGCGTTGAGTATGGCGGTAGGACATTTGAAGCTTGTGTCAGATATTACTTGGGAAAGTGAAAATTTGGTGTTTGCGGTTCTGCATTTAGGAGGCTGGGATTTCCATTGCTGTATTCAACCATTTACGGGTAGACGTGATTACGGCAACTTGAAAGAAAAGCTATTTGCATCGCTGCAACAAGCCAGCGCAGCGCAAGTTATCTTGGTAATGACGCAAATTTTTGGCGGTGAAGCCTTTAGTTTACAGAATTTATTTGCAGAAGAACGCCATCGAATTATGCGGCTGTTAAGTCAGGAAACACTGACAAGATTAGACCAGCTATATACCCAAACATACCGGGAAAATTACGGTGTGATTATGGCGTTTCATCGGGATGAGTTAACTGTTCCCCAAGAATTGCAGGTAGCAGCGGAGATTGCTTTGGGTTATCGCTGTATGATGAGTTTGCGATCGCTAGAGCAAGATATTACCGAACCCCAATTAAGTTGGAATCATATCGCAGAATTAGAAGCGATCGCCACTGAAGCTAAACATCTGCGTTGTCGTCTCAATATACCTGAAGGTAAGCAAATATTAGAACAGCTAATAGTGCGATTACTTTGGCAACTGTTACACGATGTTAATGGTGCTTTTGCCACAGATATCCAACGGTTAGAAAAGTTGATTGATGTAGGATATCAACTAAATTTAGGCATTTGTTTAGAAAAATCCCAGGAACTTTACTTTAGTTGTTTACATAGTCAAATAGTTCCTCTATGTCTGACTAACCTGGATAACCAAGCAGATACTTCTCAGTGTCGTCAGTTGCTCAAATTAGGACAAAAATTAGCCGTTGATGTCAGCATGATTTTGAAAAAATTGGCTTAAAACTCAAATATTTGGTAATGGGTAATACAGCAGGAGGCAGGAGGATAAGAAGAAAATATTTCCCCCCCTCTCCCCTGCTCCCTTTCCTCTTGACTGTCACCTGTCACCTGTCACCTGTCACCTATCACTTGTCACCTGTCATCTGTCACCAGCTATATATCGAAAGACAGTGGTCAAATACTCCCAATAACAGACCTAAATAATAATAGTGTCAAAACTGCAAAAACCTATGGCTACAGTTTTAGAAGCTAATTATATTGAGTCCTTATTAGGGAAAGAAGCAGAAGACCTGCTGACTTATCAAGCCAAAGTTGGCCAAGATTTATTACATCTACCAGGGTCAGATTTTATAGATAGAATTTGGGTAAATAGCGATCGCTCTCCCCAAGTCTTGCGAAATCTCAAACACATCTATTCTACCGGCAGATTAGCCAACACAGGCTATCTATCCATTCTCCCTGTAGACCAAGGCGTTGAACACTCCGCAGGTGCTTCATTTGCACCCAATCCCATTTACTTTGACCCAGAAAATATTGTCAACTTAGCAATAGAAGGCGGCTGTAACGCTGTCGCTACAACTTTAGGTGTATTAGGCATTATTTCCCGCAAATATGCCCATAAAATACCTTTTATCGTCAAACTCAACCATAATGAATTATTAACCTATCCCAATCAATTTGACCAAATAATGTTTGCTGACGTTGAACAAGCTTGGAATTTGGGAGCAACAGCAGTAGGAGCAACAATTTACTTTGGTTCAGAACAATCTACCAGACAAATTCAAGAAGTTAGTCAAGCTTTTAAACACGCCCATAAATTGGGTTTAGTCACAGTTTTATGGTGTTATTTACGAAATAACGCCTTTAAACAAGATCAAGATTATCACCTCGCCGCCGACTTAACCGGACAAGCAAACCATTTAGGTGTGACAATTGAAGCCGATATCATTAAACAAAAGTTACCCGAATGCAATAATGGTTATGGTGCAGTTTCCCAAGCCACAGGTAAAAGTTACGGTAAAACCAATGCGCGAATTTACACAGAGTTGACAACTGAACACCCCATAGATTTAACTCGCTATCAAGTCCTCAATTGTTACTGTGGAAGAGTAGGATTAATCAATTCTGGTGGTGCTTCTGGTAAAAATGATTTTGCCGAAGCCGTGCGGACTGCCATAATTAATAAACGTGCTGGAGGCACAGGTTTAATTTCGGGAAGGAAGACTTTTCAGCGTCCCTTTGCAGAAGGAGTGAAGTTATTCCACGCCATTCAAGATGTTTATTTATCTCCTTTAGTAACTATAGCGTGAGACTATAACTAACCCCAAGGAAGACGTTAGCTCAATGAGAATTTTTTAACATTCAGGCATTTGCGAGCCATGAGGAGATTTGCTAATGTTAAAAATCAAGAGCATATTTGATCAAATATCCAAAAAATTAGTCCTGACTCTGTTGGTGAGTCTATTTCTACTGCTGAGTTTACCTGTAGCTTCGGTTCAAGCAGCTGGTTATTTTTCAGAAAAAACTCACAAGGTACAAATTGTCAAGCCTTTTTATTCTACTAAGGAGAGGAAAATAGTCAGAGATGAGGTTGTCAGACCTTTTTATTCAATTCAAGAGCGACGCAAGGAAAAAGTTTACACAACACCCAGCAGTGATGATTATACAGAAAGTGGGAAACGAGCAGGTAAGCTAATTCCTAAAGATTTGGAAACTGAAAGTAGACAGAAAAATTCCGTCAATATACTCAAACGCACAGAAGAAGAATTAGATAATTAGCCACTGAAACGTGGAGTATGTCACAAATAAGATTTAAGAATCTGTACAGATGTTATTTTAACATCTGTATATTTTATTTTTTGAAGCTGTTAAAACTTGCCAAACTCCAGTATTCAGCCTCTGCTTGTGCTAATTCAGTCTCAATCTGATCACGGTTAGCATGGTAGTAAGCTAAAGCAGCATATACTTGAGCAAGGTTGAGGTGACTTATCCGACGAGCAATTTCTTCAGCATTTGCACGTTGTTTGTAAAGAACAACAACCCGACTTACAGAAGTTTTAGTTCCTGCAATCACGGGACAACCATCACCCACATCAGGAGAACAGGTTACTAGCGTACCAATGTTAGTAGCAGTTGCCATAGTTGACAGAACTTTTAGCTATAAGGTTACTTCATTATCCAAAGGGTAGAACAAATGATGAGTTAATTCATTCTGCTGATTCTAAAAAAGCCATCACAATTGATATCGTTAAAGAATGGTTTACGAATGATTTCCAAGCAAAGGTAAAAAATTCCTGATGAAGAAAGTTTGGAGAGTATCAGGATTTATGAATCAATACAGTATGATTATTCAATGGTCAGACGAAGATCAGCTTTTCTTAGTCACCATTCCAGAATTTAGCCATCTTGTAATCATGCCTTGCACTCACGGTAAAACTCGTGAAGAAGCAATTCATAATGGTGAAGAAGTAATTGAAATGTACTTAGAAGCTTGGGAAGCAGAAGGTGAATCTATCCCTGAACCCAACACACTGCAAATAGCATCTTAATGTGAATTTCCAAAAAAAAAAGAGGTCATTGCTGACCCCTGACAAATCTACCAAAATAATCTCTGATATATAGAAATTACAGCAAACCAGTGTTTGTACCTTGCTTACCAGTTGCTAATTCAACCTTAACAATTTTGCCACCCATTTTCATGATGCGTTGTTGTTCGCGGAACCAGTTCTCAAATGCAACCAACTTGGTGAAGTAGGTATTTTGTAATTCGCGTTGAGTGCGAGTACGAGTTAGGCTAGGAACACAAGCGGTTACTTTAAATAAACGAGCCATTTTTTTCTAATCTCCTGATATTGTTGGGAAAACTTTTTTATCTCAAATATCTTGAGTGAAAATCTTTAATTATTTTTTCCAAGTCTGGGAATCAACCATCAATACTAGACTGATAACACTTACAATTAATCAGCAAGAGAACTTTCTAGCACTGACAATTGATTTCCAAACCTTAATAAAGCCGCACCTAATTTACTAAGTGCAAACCTAACTCCTAGCTCAAGCCAGAGGAGATATAGTCGAAGTAAACGCCCATTTCTTTACCAGCGTCAGGACCAACCAAGCTTGCAGTTACTTCTTTCATAGCTTGGATAGCTTGAACGGTAGCGCCTACGGGTACACCCAAGGAATTGTAGGTTTCTTTCAAACCGTTTAATACGCGCTCGTCGAGGATGGAAGGATCTCCAGCCAACATAGCGTAGGTGGAATAACGCAAGTAGTAATCCAAGTCACGGATACAAGCTGCGTAACGGCGGGTGGTGTACATATTACCACCGGGACGGGTGATATCAGAGTACAACAAGGACTTAGCTACAGCTTCTTTAACGATAGCAGCAGCATTAGCACTGATGGTTGTAGCTGCACGAACGCGCAGTTCACCAGTAGCGAAGTAGCCTTTGAGCTTTTCTAAAGCAGCGGTGTCAAGGTATTTACCTTGAACGTCAGAAGAATTAATTACAGAGGTAATTGCGTCTTGCATTGTTGTTATTTCCTTATTTCCAACTTGATTGCAACGGTTTTAGTTTCAGCAGTTAAATAGCTGTAACTTAACCCATTGCACCAACAACGTAGTCGAAGTAAGAACCAGCTTCAGCAGCGTCTTCAGCAGACAACAGGGTAGAAGCAACGCTCTTCATAGCAGCAACGCCACCAGCAACAGCATCAATGGGGGTACCCAAAGATTTGTACATTTCACGTACACCAACGATACCGATTTCTTCGATGGGGGTTACATCACCAGAAACGATTCCGTAGGTTACAAGACGCAAGTAGTAGTCAAGGTCACGAAGGCAAGTAGCTGTCATTTCTTGACCGTAAGCGTTACCACCGGGGGAAACAACATCAGGACGTTTTTGGAACAATTGGTTGCCAGCTTGCTTAACAATGCTTTCGCGGTTGTCAGTCAATACTTGAGCGATGCGGAGACGTTGTGAGCCACCAGCAACAAAGCTCTTAATGCGATTTAATTCACCGGGGCTGAGGTAGCGAGCTTCTGCATCAGCATTCACGATAGCTTTCGTGACGATACTCATTAATGGATTCCTCCAAAACTAATGAAACCAGAACTTGGTTGATAGTAGGACTGTGTTAAACACAGTAGAGCCAGGTTGGGTATTTACACACGCAATCTGGAAAACTGAACTACCTTCCGCAAATTATTCTCCGGCATTATGTTGAGCATTTATGACTGCTCTTAATATTTTGTAACAATCATTTTCAGATTTGCTCATTTTTAGGAGTCAGGAGTCAGGAGTCAGGAGTCAGAATTTCAGGAGAAAGAAGTAATTTTTCTACACTGTTACCTGTCACCTGTCACCTGTCCCCTGTCACCTATCACCTATCTGTTACCAGGACGACCAGTTAACACAGCGGGAGACAAGCTAGACCAAGATTGTTTAACCAGGTCAGTTTCTGCTTGTACACTACCCAAGTAGTTACCTGCTGGTAAAGAGGGGAAGCGGTTGTAAGGTACAACATCTTCACCAAAGTAACGAGCATATTCTGGGCTGTTAACGATCGCTTCTACAGCTGCCCTTAAACCGCTATCAGCCAATATTTTGTTATATTGACGGATTTCACCTTGGGTTGCTGGTGCGCGTCCCAATATGTGACGGAATAGGAATTCAATCACTTTGGTGTTGGGATAGGGGGTATAGAACCGTTTGCGGTAGATTTCAGAACTAGCTAGTTCGAGGACAAATTCACGCACGGTAATTTCACCGTTACGCAGTTTGCTATCTAAATCACTACGGCGGAAATATTCAGGAACTTGTCCGCTAAATACGTCCATTACTTGACAATAAATAGCATTAATTACCTGATTGGTTTCGGGCGAATTTGTCCCAGTGGTGGCGCGATAAATACGGGCTGGTTTGCGGCGAATTGTACCAACACCAACTTCTACAGACTGACCACGACCATCATTGAAGGAACGACCCAATTCAATAAACAAGGGGTTACTCTTGTCCATTTGTTTAGCTTGAGCCGCTAAATCTGCGATCGCCTTCGCTAAGATTGGTGTATTCTCAGTCTTAATTCTGGGCTTCACAGTCTCAAAGCTAGGTACAACCAAGTCATCATTTTGCTTGGTTAGCTGGTTGTAAAGCTTCTCTGTATTGGGGAAGTTAGCCGCAGGTAAGGTGGGGAAGCGACGATAAGGAACAGTATCTTCGCCAAATGCTTGGGCGTACTCAGCACTATTCACCATTGCGCCAATAAACGCTTTGATACCTTGAGTAGCTAAGATTTGGTTATACTTGCGAATCTCCGCTTGGTCAAGAGGTGCGCGTCCCAAGAAGTGCTTAGTACCCAACTCAATTACTTTGGTGTTGGGATAAGGTGTATAAAATTCCTTGAGATACAGACTAGAATAACCAAGAGCTTCAACAAATTCCTTCACAGAAATTTCGCCATTACCCAACTGAGTTTCTAGAACAGTAAACTCATTTTTCAGGATGAAAGGCGCAACATCCCGTTCAAAAATTTGACGATAAGCACCACCAATTAAAGTTTGTACCGCTACCTTATCAACAGTATTTGCAACCAGCTTGAATACCTTGGTTTGTTCACGCTGCTTAGTTACACCTTGGTTGATGCGGAAGTCAATATCTGGTTGAGTCCGCATTTCGGTGACTGCACCCAGTTCCACAAAGCGTGGGGTTACATCCTTCTGAACATTGGCCACATCCTCACGAATAGTACCAACACGCAATTGACGCAGAGATACACCCGCAGGAGTTAAATAGCGTTCGTAAGGAACAGTATCTTCATTGAAAGCTTCGCTGTATTCAACGCTGTCAATAATTGCATCAACAACTGCGTAGAAACCCTTTTTAGCAGCAATGTCAAAATACTTATTGTTTTCTTGGCGACCGTAAGTAGGACGACCTAGCAAGCGGCGGTGAATATACTCAATAGACTTACATACATACAGAGAAGTCCAGTACAGCTTACGGAATAAATCCGATTTCGCCAACATCCGTACAAACTCACGTACAGTAATATCGCCATTTTCTAGCTTAATTTCTGCAACTTTTAGTCTTTGTCCTTCGTAAACATCACGACCAAAAACTTGTAAGTACGCAGCTTTGATTACCGCTTGAGTAGAGCTTTCTGAGAATTTAACACTTGCACCCTTGGCAGCTTTTTTACCAATAGTTCCAGGTAATTGGTCTAACTTAAACACCTTAGCACCAAGAGTGCCAGGAGCAACGCTGCGTGCTTTGGGATTGCTAAGTTGGTTGTTAATACCAGGCCCTTGGTGAATCAAGATCCGGCGGGTATCTTTACCAAAAGGTGCTGGGCTGGCGCTGGGGTTGCGGGTTTCTTTGGGGAAAATCGCGCCAAATTGAATTTCTAAGGGGTCATTACCAGAACCGTAGGGATGTTGGTCAGGTAATGGTTGTTCGTAACCCGCAAAGGTAGTAATAAATTGAGGAACTTTACGGAAGGGCGCACTGTATTTAAACAGGTCTTGCTGTTGTCCCCAGTTACGACACTCTTGGGCTTCTTGTCCTAAACCCCGCAGATAAGGAACTGTTTCTTCGCCAAAGTAATCGCTATATTCATTAGAATCTACCAAAGCATCAACTAATGCTGGTAAACCACCCTTGGAAATTATTGAGAAGTATTTTTGTACTTCTTCACGGCTGCTGGGTCCCCGTCCTAAAATGTGACGGAAAGCCAACTCGATCACACGGCTGTTAATAAAGGGTTGGTAAAACTGTTTTTGGTAAAGAGGAGATTTAGCTAAACGGCGAATAAACTCCTTCATAGAGATGGAGCCGTTTTTCACCTTAGATTCTAAGTCAGAGATGGACAAACTGTAAGCACGGGTGATATCGCGCTCAAATACTTGACGATAAGCGGCTTTTACTACTTCTGTTTTTTCAGCAGCAGATAAACCGGGCTTCATTACGAACTTAGGACGACGTTCGGCGGCGTTGAAGTAAATTTGAGGAAGTTGTAATCCTTGTTGATCGCCAGAAGGACGTTGACGAACTTTTGTAGATGGTGTGGGTGCTTGGAATTCAGTCAGCAACACATCCATGTACTGACTCACTATGTCAGTAGCGACAGCATCTTTACGGAAGTAAGATAGGGATGCTGACTTAATTTCTTGTAAAGCTACTAAGGTAGCTTCACCAGAACAAGCATTCTCAATTATTTCCCGCAAACCGCGTGTGTTGACAGAAATGATGTTGGGGTCGCCTGCAACGATCGCATAGGTAGCGTAGCGTAAGAACCAGGACAAGTCCCGTAAGCTCTTAGCCATGTTGCCAGGGCCATAACGTGCTACGTTAATGGGTCTAAAACCAGCAGGTGTAGGACCACCAGCGGAGGTGTTGAAGATGGAACGGAGGTTTTCTAAGAAGCCACCACGGCTTTCAACGTAGGTGACAGTCCCTAGTTTCATTCCTTCTTGGACATCCATTCCACCAGCGCCAACCGTCGCTAGTTCACGTTCTCTAGGCTTTTCTAAAAAAGACATGGGAGAACCACCAACGAAAATCCGGTTAGCAGCGCGAGAGACGATGATTTCGGAGTTTTCTGTCAGAATTTGAGCGATTTCTAGACGTTTTGCACCAGATGCAAAATAAGTTGCTAGTTCACCTAGTTCACCAGTTCCCAGAAAACGGTCTTGTTGTTCTGCTTGGGAGATAGTGGCTACAGGTAGGGTTTGATATAGCTGCGGACGAGCAACTGAGCTTCCACCACTTGCTTTAACACTCATTGGATGTGTAAAACTCCTAATAATAAGCGTTTATTGTTTAAATCTGAATTGTTTTAGGCTTGACATATCTGTGTATTTATGCGTCAGCAATATTGCCTACAAAGTTGCCAGTAAACAAATCAGTCAATTTTTAGATTAGAACGTTTTGCGGTTACGCTGCTGAATTATTAAGAAGTATGTCAAATCTGAAATCTAAATCTGCCAATAGGAATAAGGATATACTTTGAAGAGATTGTAATTATTTATTCTTTGTATTAGCACGTCAATCTACGCTAAATGATCCCCGACTGCTTAGAAAAATGGGGTATATTGTTGTTCAAGCATTTATTTAATGTGAAACTACATATAATCCTGAAATTTATGAGTTAATCTATGTTTTTCTACATTTATCGGCTTTTATCTACATTTATCTACCTTGTTTGTCCCAATAATCCTATATGATCCAGTTTTATTTTAATTTAGTATTGCGGCACAAGATTTTGATAAAAGTGTCAATATTGTGAATATTCAATCAGTAAATAGTGAACAGCGATTTAAACATGATGGTGAGGATCTGAAAACCAGTTTTCAAAAGGATCTCCCTATTCCCCGCTTTAACTAGATAATTTATTTTTCACGACTACCAACAAATGATAGAAGTTGAACATCTGAGTAAAATTTACGGTTCGACCTCAGCCATTACCGATGTGAGCTTTAGCGTTGAACCAGGAGAAATTTTAGGATTATTGGGACCAAATGGTGCAGGTAAAACCACAACCATGCGGATTTTAGCCGGTTATTTACCAGCAACCGGAGGTACAGCCAAAATAGCAGGGTATGATGTCCATGAAAATTCCCTCGCAGTGCGGCAAAAAATTGGCTATTTACCGGAAACTCCGCCTTTATATTCTGAAATGACGATTGAGGGATTTCTGCACTTTGTAGCCCGAATTAAAGGGGTATCCGCAGGCGATCGCCCACAAAAAGTTCAAGCTGCCATGCAACGCTGCAACTTACAAGACAAACACAAAGTCATTATTCGCAAACTTTCCAAAGGCTATAAGCAAAGAGTCGGTATAGCCCAAGCCATTGTTCACGATCCCCCAGCCATTATCCTGGATGAACCCACCGTAGGACTAGATCCCCGACAAATTATTGATGTGCGAAACTTAATCAAAAGTTTAGCCGGAACCCATACAATCATCCTTTCTACCCACATTCTCCCAGAAGTGAGCATGACCTGTAACCGCGTCGCCATCATCAATCGCGGTAAAGTCGTAGCCACTAATACCCCAGAAAATTTAATGACACAGTTGACCGGAGGGGCTGGTTATGAATTAGAAATTACAGGAGAAGTAGCACTAGCCAAACAGGTATTGAAAAATGTAGCTGGAGTGATTTTGGTAGAATCAATGCCGACAAATGATCAAAACCGCGCTCATTTGCGGGTCATATCCCAACCAGAAACAGAACCAGGTCAAGATATTGCTGCGGCTTTGATTCGCAGAGGATTTGGATTATATGAAATGCGGCGAGTCAACGCTACCCTAGAAGATGTGTTTTTGCAACTAACCACCGAAGAAAAAAATTTACCACCAGAAACAGACACAGTAACCACAGCAGGAGAAGCCGCTTAAATGGGTATCGTACTGGCTAATATTATTGCTATTTATCGTCGAGAACTACAGAGTTATTTTGTCTCACCCTTGGCTTATGGTATAGCAGGCATATTTTGGTTGATTTCTGGATTATTCCTGGTGATGATTTTACTCGGACCAGGTGGAATTCTGCCCACAGTTGCAGCTTATGATGTGCAAGGGCAACAATTTGAAGTACCCGTACCACCAATAGATGTACCTTACGAATTTGTGCGAGCATTTTTAGATCGACTAAGTTGGCTGTTATTGTTTATACTGCCAATTCTTTCGATGGGACTTTATGCCGAAGAACGCAAACGAGGAACATTGGAACTATTAGCCACATCACCAGTTACAAACTGGGCTGTAGCAGTCGGTAAATTATTAGGCGTACTGACATTTTTTACAACATTAATTTTACCATTGCTGGGATTTGAAGCGATCGCCATCAGCGGCTCATATCCTCCCATGTCACCCATAATTCCCGTAGTCGGTCATTTAGGATTAATCTTATTCGCAGCCGCAATATTATCTCTAGGAATGTTCATCTCCTCATTAACAGACAGCACACTTTTATCAGCCGTCCTCACATTTGCCGTTATCATCTTACTCCTATTAATTGACTCCATCTCCAAAGCCATTCCTGGTCCCATAGGTGCAGCCATAGGACATTTATCCCTACTCAAACATTACAACACCCTCACCCAAGGCATCTTTGACACCAGCGCCTTAATTTTATTTGCCAGTTACATCATTTTAGGCATCTTTCTCACAGCCCAATCAATCGACGCACTACGTTTTCAACGTCAATAGCGCAAGCAGTCAACCAGCAGAAGTCAAGAGGTAAAACATTATTCTCTTCTTCCCCTATTCCCTGTTCCCTGTTCCCTGTTCCCTGTTCCCTGTTCCCTATGATTAAAAAACAACTTTGGAAACTTATATTTTTGCTAGGGCCTTTCCTCATTACTGCTGGTTTAACAGTTGGTTTAATATCAGCAGAATGGGGATTGATACCTTTAATATTTCTGATAACCGGGATTCTTATCAGTGGTTTTTGGATAGTATTACAAAGCCAGCGGAGTAAATGGTGGAAACAGCGTTCAACCCAAGCTGGTACAAATGCCATTATTGCCACCTTAGCTGTATTAATAATTTTAGGATTAATCAATTTTTTAGGAACTCGCTACCATCTCAGAACAGACTTAACAGAAACTCAATTATTTACTCTTGCACCCCAATCTAAAGAACTACTGCGTAACTTACCACAACCCATAAAAGTTTGGTTATTTACAAGAGATAATAATTATCAAGACCAAGAATTATTAGAAAATTATCGTCGTCAAAGTCCCAACTTTAAATTTGAATATGTTGATCCCCAAGCTAGACCAGGACTAGCAGAAAAATTTGGTGTTAAAGATTTTGGTGAAGTGTATCTAGAATTGGAAAATAAACGTCAATTAGTACAGACAGTCAGTGAAAACGAACGCCTATCAGAAATTAGATTAACCAATCGTCTCCAACAAATAATTAGTAACAACACTGCTAAAGTTTACTTTCTTCAAGGTCATGGAGAATTACAAATTACTAATAATCAAACAAATACACAAAATACTCAAAATTCCATTACACAAGCAGTTCAGGGATTAACCGATAAAAATTTTACCGCATTACCACTCAATTTAACAGAAAATTCTCAAGTTCCTGATGATGCAACTGTTGTCATCGTTGCAGGACCCAAACAAGAGTTATTTGCAGGTGAAGTTCGAGCCTTACAAGACTATCTTAATCGTGGCGGTAACTTACTGCTAATGATTGATCCCAACACCAACCCAAAAATTGACAACTTGTTAAAAGATTGGGGTGTAAAATTAGATAATCGTTTAGCTATTGATATTTCTGGTCAAAGTTTAGGACTAGGACCCGCTGCACCTTTGGTAACAGAATACGGTCAACATCCAATAACTAAAGAATTTGGTAATGGTATTTCTTTATATCCTTTAGCCAGACCTTTAGAAATTACTTCAGTTTCTGGTGTTGAGTCTACTCCTCTACTCAAAACAAAACCCTATCCCAGCAGTTGGGCTGAAAGTGATCAAAAAAGCGAAAAATTAGAGTTTAATGAAGGTAAAGATTTGAAGGGTCCATTAACGTTAGGTGTGGCTTTAACAAGAAAGTTATCAACTCAAGTTACACCAATTCCAACACCTTCACCAGTTTCAACATCTTCAACACCTTCACCAACTTCAACATCTTCACCAATTCCAACATCTTCACCAACTTCAACACCTTCACCAACTTCAACACCTTCACCAACTTCAACACCTTCACCAATTCCAACATCTTCACCAACTTCAACACCTTCACCAATTCCAACATCTTCACCAACTTCAACATCTTCACCAATTCCAACACCTTCACCAATTCCAACACCTTCACCAATTCCAACATCTTCAGCAGCTAATGATAATTCTCAAGCTACAGCCAAAGAATCACGATTAGTAGTATTAGGAAACTCAGACTTTGCCAAAAATGGACTATTTGAACAACAATTAAATGGAGATGTATTCCTTAACTCCGTGACTTGGCTGAGTCAACAGGATCAACAACCCCTTTCAATTCGCCCCAAAGAACCAACAAATCGCCGTATTGCAATGTCTACCGCCAAAGCAAATTTATTAAGTATCTCTTCCTTGTTGCTTTTACCTTTTCTTAGTTTTGGTGCAGGCGCTATTATTTGGTGGAGAAGAAGATAGGAATTGGGGACTGGATAATAAATAGTTTTTCCCAATTATCAATTACCAAATGAAAAGAACAACTTTAATTTTGATACTTTTATCCTTGGGTTTAGGTGCTTTTGTCTACTTTCATGAAATTAAAGGTTCTACTCAGCGAGAGGAGATTAAACAAAATCAACAGAAAATTTTCACTTTCACCGCTGATGATGTTCAATCTTTAACTATCCAAACTAAAGATATAACATTAAACCTAGAACGTAGTACGAAACCTGAACCACCAAAATGGGTAATTACATCGCCAATTTCTGAACCAGCGAAGGATGCTATCGTTTCCTATTTAATGGATTTATTAGTAAAGGGGAAGAGTGAGAAAAATTTAGCCATTCCAGACAATCAATTAAGTGAATTTGGTTTAGATCAACCGCAAGCGACTATTGAGATTAAACTCAAAAATCAGCAAATTCATAAATTGAATTTAGGTAAACCTAATTTTAATAATAGTTTTTTGTATGCTCAAGTTGAATCTGCGGAAAAGAAAAATGATAATATAAATATATTATTGTTAGTATCTAAAGATTTTGCTAATGCTGTAAATAGGGACTTATCGGAATGGAAAGAAGGGGATAAAAATAGTGAATCTCAGCCTTTACCAAATCTTCCTGAACCTACTCCAACTACAACTCCAACAAATAGTAAAAAAAATAATTAATACAGCAGCTATCAAAATTATGTCTCAAAAGTATGCGATTTATATCTTCTGAAATATGAAATATGCTGTAAATTAATATTATTAAAGACCTTAATAATATTTACAAATCCAACATCTAAAATCCCAAATTATATGACCAAGCCGACAGCAACTTTACTAATTTCTTGTCCAGACCAACGGGGATTAGTGGCAAAAATTGCCAATTTCATTTATTCTAATGGTGGGAATATTATTCATGCAGACCAACATACAGATTTTGAAGCCGGGTTATTTCTCACTCGCATAGAATGGCTGTTAGAGGGGTTTAATTTACCGAGAGATTTTATCGGTACGGCATTTAATGCGATCGCTCAACCTTTGGGTGCAAAATGGGAATTACATTTTTCTGATACTGTTCCTCGTTTAGCTATTTGGGTAAGTCATCAAGACCATTGTTTATTTGATTTGATTTGGCGACAAAGGGCTAAAGAATTTAATGCGGAAATTCCTTTAATTATTAGTAATCACCCTCATTTACAGGGAATAGCTGAACAATTTGGTATCGAATATCTTCACATTCCTATTACTAAAGATAATAAACTAGAGCAGGAAGTCAAGCAATTAGAAATACTACGCGACTACAAAATTGATTTGGTGGTACTAGCTAAATATATGCAAATTGTCAGCGCCGACTTTATTAATAAATTCCCGCAAATTATCAATATTCATCATTCATTTTTACCTGCTTTTATTGGTGCTAATCCCTATCATCGGGCTTTTGAAAGAGGTGTAAAAATTATTGGTGCAACGGCACATTATGCAACGGCTGATTTAGATGCAGGGCCAATTATTGAACAGGATGTGGTAAGAGTTAGTCACCGGGATGAGGTTGATGATTTGATTAGAAAAGGTAAAGATTTAGAGCGAGTTGTGTTAGCTAGGGCAGTAAGGTTACATTTACAAAATCGTGTGTTAGTTTACAAAAATAGGACAGTAGTATTTGAGTAAAACTATTAACACTGGTTTCAGCCGCTTGCTAAATGGTTAATCGAAGACAGTCAAAATGTTGACTTTCATGAAATACTAAGCTCAGGTCTTATTTTTAGCGACAGATGAAACAGCTAAAGTCCCGTTCTCAAGATTTACGGAGCTTGTTTGAGAATAGTATCACGATAGAATATGTGGCTGAACCTTTGAAGGCTGTCCAGGCTGATGCAGATATAACAGAAGTTATTCATTGGATGCGCTTAGAGGATTTTGATGTAGTGGGAGTGGAGACAGAAGGAAGTATCACTGGTTATGTAGAACGTTCTACTTTAATAGATAGTAAATCTGGAAAATGCAGCGACTATCAACGGATATTTCATCCTTCAGAACTCATTGCTATTTCTACACCTTTGATGAAGTTGTTACCTATTCTGGAACACAGGTCTAGATTGTTTGTCTTGGATTGTAATCAAGTCAGTGGGATTATTACTTGTGGTGATTTACAAAAAGCACCTGTGCGAATGCTGCTGTTTGGCCTGGTGACGTTGTTAGAAATGAATCTGTTACGACTGGTGCGGCTTTATTATCCTCAAGATTCATGGCAAAAAGTCCTGAAAGCTGACCGCTTGGAAGCTGCGAATAAGTTATGGCATGAAAGTCAACAAAGGAATGAAGCTACAGATTTACTAGACTATCTGCAATTTTGCGATAAGCGGGAATTGGTATTAAATCAACCTGAACTGTTTCAGCAATTAGGGTTAAAGTCAAAACGTTTTGGTGAACAATTCCTTAAATCGGCTGAACATTTGCGAAATCGTTTAGCACACGCTCAAAATTTGGTGAGTGGTTCTTCTTGGCAAGAGTTAATTTCCTTGGCTGAGGGTCTGGAACGGTTATTAATCCATTGCGAAGATATTGAATAATCATTATCTAGGCTGAGGCATTTATTTTGTGATGTCGGTATACTTAACGGTAAGTACATCATCAAAACTCAGAGTTTCTACATAATATATGTCTAAGCAATTAGAATCATCAAGTGACTTGACCAAATTGCTGAACGAAAAAGAAAGAGAAGAAAAACTTATGCAAGATGTTCTTCTCTTGTTGGTGAATTTGATTTATAGAGAGGAGACTACAGTTAAGTTGATTATAAATTGTCTTTATGATGCTGGTTCAACAAATTTGATTAATCAAAAGTTGCGTTTTGGAACTCTCAATACAACTCTGAAATTGATAACTAAAATGTCTAAACCTGCATTTAGAATGATTGCTTGGTACTGGTTTAAGAATAATTGCCCTAAATTAATTGCTGATTGGTTGAGAAGTAAAATTGAGTTTAAAAGATTAGAAAATTCCCAAGTTGAAATATTAGTAGAAAATCAAGATACTGAACTCAATTCTCTGTCTCCGGTGCAATATCAGATTTATGAAATCAAACAATTGCGTTCTCAGGTAAAATTGTTAACTGGTATTTTGGTGGGTGTGGTGACATTGTTAAGTGGTAGTTTTCTTTGGGCTGGTTTTTTGCTAGAGCGATCGCACTTACAAGTAGTGGAGGAGTTACAAATCCAGGTTAAGAGTCTGGAGGCTAGTGTTAATAAACGTTAGCTGGCTGCTGGAAGTTAAAGTTGATGTTTTTCCCAGTCAAATGAATCCTTGTCTGCACCACTAATTCTACGCCAGGTGATTCTGCCTTTTGATGTATTGATCAATGTTTGCTCAACTACATCAGTTACATTTTCCCATGAAAGGTCTTCACGTTGCAGGACAGATTTCAGTTTGTCCAAAGCCTCCATAGCTTTATTGTCTCCCTGGAAGCTAAGAGGATCATTAACGCGCAAAGGATCTCTTTGTACCGCGACTATTCCTTGACGCACAGCCATTGTAATTTTTTGACCCAATTCTGTTTTTCCATGATGCCATTGTTTTTGCCACCCTCTTTTACTGGTTGCATATAAACTTGGTAAGCGATTTAAAGCATAAGCGACTACTTCTGATGATTTAATAAAACTAGCTGTCTTTACGGGCAAGGATTGAATTTGTTTTTCTACTTCCTCTGCCACTAACATTTCCATCACATTGCGAGAATTTTGTGTAAAGTTAGTTTGTTTGGGAGGCTGATTGGCAGAATTAAAAGATGGTCGATAGCTTGACATAAGTGGAAAAATGAATTTTAATTTGAAATGAAGTTAAAGCCTTTATGAAGGTAGTGAAAAGCAAAAATCCGATAGTTGAATTTTTGTGTAAACCTTACTATAGTCATTCATTCAGTATATTGTGAATGTGGATTTTACTGTTTTTAAGTGTAATTAAAAATTAGGAATAATAGGAAAATTTCAGCAAGATCACATATTTAAATTTATATAAAATCAAACTAAATTACAGATATTTTCTACGTTAAGCAGCAGTCAGCTATCAGTTATTTCAGGCTAAAGCCAAAAATACCTGTTTGATAATTAACCAATTTCTCGAACATTCTGACTTCTGAATTCTTACCATTAAGCAGCGGTCAACAGTACAATCCTGTTGATAGATAAAAGCTGATAGATAAAAAAATTACTGCCTTGTTATAGCGGTATGCACTTGAATGAGATACACAATTAACGTCAAAAATCCATACACTAAAAAACTTTGAACTCTGTTCCCTGTTAAGAGTTCCCTGTTCTCTGCTATATAACGACAATTTTTAACGCCGATCTACTGTTTGAAGATGAGCGATCGCAATATGCAATATTTATAGCACTAGACAGGGTGATTAGGACATGAATTAATGGTGAAACTCAGACTACAAAATGGTTTTACCTCTGAATTCTGACTCCTAAGCTAAACAGACTCAACACTTGATTAGCGATCGCTATTAATATTAATCGGTAGAACAGCGATTTTCAGAAAGTACAGATCGCTTTAATTTAATTTCCAAATTACAGTTTTTGACCAGCATAAATTGAGCGTACCTCACCATTACGGCGGATAATTGCTTCACCATTGCTCACTTCTACCAATGTCCAACCACTAGCACCAATACCCTCTCCTAAATTAATACGACGAGTCACACCATCAACTTTAAATAAAGCCGCAGACTTATTACCTAACTCTAACAATCCCTCTAACTCTGCGGAATAGGTTGGTAAATAAACCTGCTGGACTGTAGTTGGTACTGCTTCTGGCTGGGCTGCTGGTACAGTTGTTGTCGCAGTAGGCAGTTTTGGTGGTGCTATGCGGGTTGGGAGGGGATTAACTGCTTGTCTTACCGTTGCTGGTAACATTTTTGCCGGTATGGGCTTTGCCACTGCTTGCACATTTTGGGGTGTATTTTGTACAGGCTGTGGTGGAGAAACCGTCCCTGGCAACGATGGTACTTGTGCTAATGGGTTTACTAGAGGAGGTGCTTGGTAAACAGGGACATATACTCGTTCGATCACATTTGTTACCCGACTGGGAACAGGTGAAATATTGTTGGCTGCAACTGGTGGGGGTAAAGTACCAACAGGTTGGGTATTTGGCAAAGCTAAAGAGTTTGCTTGGCTAAGATTGACATCAGGGAAACCAGATTTCACTTGTGTGGGAGTATTGCTTTGCTGGTCAATGACAGCCAAGGCTTCCAGCATATAATTCACCAATTCCCCTTGCGGATCTGGTGGTAGGACGACGGGTGATGTTACCTGGCTTTGTAGCGTCTGCGGAATTATTTTAGCGGTAATCTTGGTGAGTAATCCCGACTCTGTTAAATAGAGTGTACCCACCATTGCTGCACTTAAGGTTGCTCCCAGAATCAGCAGGTTAGTCAAACTACCACGGTGTTGTTCAGTCTTTTTAGTAATTGCAGTTACAGAAGCAGGGTTAAATACCAGTGTACTTCCTTGCTGGTTTTTGGTAGACGACATCGCTTGAACTGCACGATGTACTGTTTGTGGTAAAACCACGTCTGGCATTTTCATCGTCACTGTTTGTATGGGTATGTAATCTGCCCTCACAACTTTGTGAGGACGTTTTCTACGACCCTCTAGAATGTTGTCGATATCGGTGAAGAGATCATCCATTAAGCCTTCAGCGTAAGTCTCTATCGACAGGGTTTCGTTAGGGATTAAGTCTTCTACGGCTTCGGAAATAATTAGATGGGTGCTGGCTTCTTGTATCATAGACATCCTCTGAATCTAGCTGCTAGAAAAGGGCAAATAAACCCATAGTGACTGGGAAATCGAGTTTTGTAATCAAAAAGCTAATCACTCATCCCAGAGGAGATTGATTGAGCAATGGTATTAAATTCTACTGTGCTTTGGATAATGATTGATAATTTTACTTCAAAAATCTCTGTAATTGATCATTTTGATCCCCGAATTCCTAATATACTCACTTTTAAAGACTTTTTGTGTCAGCAAATACTGAAAACCCTTTTTGTTCCTTGGTTTTACGAATTTCTAAATAAATCAACAAGGCATTGATATCAGCGGGGTTAACCCCACCAATGCGAGCTGCTTGACCAATAGTTAAGGGTCTTACTTTCCCTAGTTTTTCTCTGGCTTCTTTGGAAAGGGTATCTATTGCTGCGTAGTCTAAATCAGCAGGTAAGGAGCGATTTGCTTGACGAGCAGTTTGTTCTATTTGGTTTTGCTGTCTTGCTAAATATCCAGAGTATTTAATATCTATTTCAGCCCCTTCTTTTTCTGCTTGGTTGAGGCTGGTGTTACCTAGTGCGTATCTTTCTAAGTCAATGTAGTGTATGCCTGGACGACGCAACAGTTCAGCGAGGGTGATTGAACCTTTGATTGTTTGTTGGGTATTTTGAGCGATCGCACGTCCCACTTCTTCATGTTCTTTTATTCTAGTGGAATGCAGACGTTCTTTTTCCGCCACAATTTGTTCTTGTTTGCTGGTAAATAAATCCCAACGGCGATCGTCTATTAACCCAATTTCCCGCCCTAACGGTGTCATCCGTTGATCAGCATTGTCAGAACGCAGTAATAAACGGTACTCTGATCTACTAGTGAGCATACGGTAAGGTTCACGTAAATCTTTTGTACACAGGTCATCTACCAAAGTTCCAATGTAACTTTGCTCACGGGGGAAAATAATCATTTCCTCACCCTGCACAAACCGCGCTGCATTAATTCCCGCTACTAAACCTTGTGCAGCGGCTTCTTCATAACCGGTTGTACCGTTAATTTGTCCCGCACAGAATAACCCTTCTACCTTCTTCGTCATCAATGTGGGATAACACTGGGTTGCAGGTAAATAATCATACTCTACAGCATAGGCGGGACGCAACATAAAGCAGTTTTCCAAACCCGGAAGACTCCGCAGCATCAGCAATTGCAGATTTTCTGGTAAACCAGTTGAAAAACCTTGAATGTATAATTCTGGTATATCCCGTCCTTCTGGTTCAATAAAGATTTGATGACTTTCTTTATCGGCAAAGCGGACAATTTTATCTTCAATACTCGGACAATAACGGGGTCCTTTGGCTTCTACCCAACCACCATACACAGGGGATAGGTGCAAGTTTTCTTGAATTAACCGATGGGTTTCTTTAGTTGTCCTGGTCATGTGACAGGGAATTTGTTCCCGTTCTACCCACGCTTGGGGGTCAAAACTAAACCAGCGGACTTCTTCATCTCCCGGCTGAATTTCCATTTTGCTGTAATCAACAGACCGCTTATCTACCCGTGCTGGGGTACCGGTTTTTAATCTTCCCGTTTCAAAACCCAAACGATTGAGAGTTTCTGTTAAACCAACTGCTGCAAATTCTCCTGCGCGGCCAGCGTCCATTGATTTGTTGCCGACCCAAATTTTACCACCTAAAAATGTGCCTGTGGTTAAAATTACGGCTTTGCATTCAAAAGCTACACCGAAATAAGTCTCAACGCCAATTATTTCATCATTAGCGCCTAAGACTAAATCTGTCACCATGCTTTCCCGAATTGTCAAATTTTCTTGATTTTCGACAATTCCTTTCATTATTGCTGCATATTCGCGCTTGTCGGTTTGCGCCCTTAACGCCCAAACTGCGGGTCCTCGTGAAGAGTTGAGGATACGTTTTTGTAAATAGGTGCGATCGGCCATTTTACCAATTTCCCCACCTAAAGCATCTACCTCATGGGTTAATTGAGACTTAGCCGGGCCACCGACTGCGGGATTACAAGGTTGCCAAGCAATTTTATCTAGAGTAAGGGTTAACAACAGAGTCCGACAACCGAGGCGGGCAGTAGCTAAAGCTGCTTCGCATCCGGCGTGACCTGCACCCACGACAACGACATCATAAGCGTCTTGGAATTCAACAGCATTGTGCATGGTCATAAGCAGTTAGGAATTAAAAATTAAATCTTTAAAAAGCTATTTACAGTCTATAGTAATAGATTTTCTATCCCCGTTGTTGTTCCTGCTATAGAAACCTGAATAACTCTGCTATATTGCAGTCGCCATTGTAAAGCATTGGAAATAGTTAGATAGCCAATTTCTGGAGGTTCATGCAAAATTCTTTCCGCAAGTGTTTCTTTTCCAATTTCATCTAACGGAAAATTTCGCTCCTCTAAAAAAGCTATCACATCATCTTTATTACCATTACGCCGTACAATTTCTTTTAAGCCGTAGCTTGTTTGATAATCACCAGTACGTTGTTTATCTATAAATACAACATTTTGGAAATTTAAATTAGCAGTACGAGAAGTATGATTATCAATTTTTTCATAGGCAAATATTAGTATATTATAACCTAAACCATAAACTTTTTGACTAGCATTTCTAAATGGACATGAAGACTGTGGCTGTCGGATTGATGTTACTTTTAAATCAACTTCTAACCCAGGAAAATCTATTCCTAATGCAGCACTACCAAGGGTATAATCATATCTTGTAGATAAATATTGGTTAAATGCAGATTCAACGTAAGTTCCTACAGCTTTACCATCTGTAACACCATACAGATTATTAATTGCTGTTGTACTCAGTTCTAAACAAAAACTCCGCGCTGCTGTTTTTAGAGATTCGAGTGTTAATAATTCCATATTTTTAAATAATCGATTAAATAGCTAAACTTAATTGCTGCCAGGTAGATTTAGTAAATTCAATATTTTTTCTACCAATTCTTTTACATACCCACTCTACACAAGCAGGAACGATCGCATTACCAAACAAAGCATATTGATCATAAATTCTTGCTTCTCTGCACCAATCATCAGGAAAACCCATTAATCGGGCATATTCAACATTAGTTAAACGTCGAAATTTATCACCTATTTTATAGCGTTCATAATGTCTTGAAGTGGAAGCTGTTAATGTTGATGCAATTCCATTAATTCCAAATATTGTATAACCCAATCTTGCTCCTCCATCCTGGTTATATAATATTTCTACACCCTGACAATAACGGTTCACTTGCTTACTGTGCTTAATCCGTTCTAAGGTATCATTTGTGAAATAAAATTGATTGTTTACTACTGCTTCATCTTGCAAAATATCTTTTAGCCGCTTTCTTTGTTGAATATCAGGTAAAGGAGACAAATTTAGATTTAACATCTTATTTTTGTACGCAATTCCCCAATTATAATTTTTTCCTTTATTGGTAGATATGGGCAACATATATTTTTCTATAAATATTTCTATATCCTCCAAATTAATTAGGTCTTCCTTCGTTAAAAAAACAGATGTATTTTCCAGTACATGAGAATTTATATCCGGGGATTTTAATTTAGTACCGAAAATAAAAATCCTATCTCTATTTTGAGGAATACCAAAGCTAATAGGACTAATAATTCTCCATTCGATCAAATAATCTAATTCAGATAGAGCATTCAAAATAACTCGAAAATGATAGCCATTTTCCATTGTCAAAAGTCGCTTTACATTTTCTAAAAAGAAATATTGGGGTTTTTTAGCATCTATTATTTCTACAATACGTTCAAATAATGAACCCCTAACTCTATCTCTCACACCAAGTTTTTTACCAGCAGGACTAAAAGGTTGACAAGGAAAACCCGCAGTTAAAAGATTATGATTAGGTATATCTGATATGGAAATATTGTTAATATCACCTAAAATGATGGATTCTTTACCAAAATTACTTTCATAGACTTTACAACTCAATTCGTTTATATCATTTGCCCATACAGTTTCAATATTGGCATTTTCTAAACCCAAACGAAAACCACCAATACCAGCAAATAACTCTATAGCTGTTAATTGTTCTGTTATCATTTATACACTAGCAAATGATAGATGTGTTAATTAATTTATTATATACTAATTTTGCATTGATTATAAGTATAATTCTGGTAATGCAGGAGCAAAATTTACCCTGATTAATCAAAATTAATATTGCTATTCTTTGTTTGCTATGCTAAAGAGCATAGAATACCAAAACACTCATTTACCAAACCCCAAACCTTTATATAATTCTGCTATATCACTAAACCCAAATTATCCAATTAGTTTGTTTTTTCAATGAAACGTCACTCAAAACTAAAACGCCGTTTAAGAAAACTAACTTTTATCGCCATCATCATCTTCCTATTTTTTACCATAGTAGCCAGTAGCGATATTAACTACTATCAACCATCACAAAATACGGCAATAATAAATAACATCAAACCAACACCATCTACACCCTTTATTCCTAATCAGCAATTAGATAATCAGCAACGTTTTTTAGCTACCATTACCCATCAAATTATAAATCCTCCCCGACCTAATACTTATGAATATACTTTACTACGTGCTTACGGTACAGTATTTATAAATCAGCAACCAGAAATTAAATTACCACCAAAAGTCATTTTAGAAAACGAACAAGAAACCCAGGAATTCCAGGGAAATATGCGAGTTACTTTAGTTGAAGGTACTAGCGAATGTTACCTGCAAAAAGTTGCCGCAGATGCGTTTAATAAAGCCAGAATTATCATAAATATTCCTCTCAAATCAGGATATTCTGGTGACTGTACTCGTAGTTTCAACACGAATTTAAGATTTTGGCAAAAATACTCTAATAATCGAACTTTAGAAGCAGTACAACAAGGAAAAGAAACTAAAATTCTCGGTACAGTTGCACCCCCAGGAACTTCACAACATCTTTGGGGATTAGCACTTGATTTAAGAGTATCTAACGCCGCACAAAGACAAGCTTTAAATCAAAATGGTTGGTTTCAGACTGTTGAAAATGATATCCCGCACTGGACTTATCTTGGTTGGGATGAAGAGAGTTTACCAAAGTTTGGTTTACAGAATAAAACTGTACGAGGTGTTACCTACTGGTTGACACCAATTTAAGGGATTTAACAGTGACCATACAACTAGCAGAATTATTTCACTTCTATATAGTAAAAATCCGCAGTTTTAGTAACTTCCTCAAGTCCTTCTAGGTAGTCCTTAATTACATATTTGATCTTATCTAATGCTTCTTGTTCAGAATCACCTACTGTCCAGCATCCAGGTAAAGCAGGACACCAAATAGCGTATACTTGATCTATTTTATTCAACTTAACTTGATATCGCATATCCCAATTATCGCTAATACGGCAGTCAGCAATCAACACTTAGCAGTCAGCCGACAGATTTTTAAACCAGTTGTATAATCAGGATTCAGAAATTTATACATACTCTGATTCCTGTAAAGATTTAGTATTGCTAAATCTCTACTGACTTCTGACTGCTTACATATTCTTTATAATTCTATATTATTAATTAAGATTAAAAGGAATTCTTTGATACTGTACTAGCTCACACTGTTCCTGAATCTGGGCAAAAGATGAAAAATTAATTTATTATGTATCCTGGGATGATACAGACTTGAAAATACAAAATTTAAGGTAATTATTTTCTAATTTGTAGTAATAAATTTAAAATTATGTTTGGTTCAAAATTAGTATGGTTTTCTTCAGGTATATGCTATCAGGATTTACAGAAGTGCCATAGTTGATAATAATTATTACAATGAAATAATCACACCCCGAAATTTGGAGTCCTGACAGTGGGTTTATTTGATGATTTAAGCCGGTTTTTAGAAGATCGTTTAGAAGAATTCTTGCGTAATAACCCTCATTTGGAGTTAGAAATGCTGTTAGAACAGCTGCGGGAGCAAGAAGAGGATACACTAAAGCTGATTGCAGATTTACAATTACAGGAAAAGCGATCGCAAGATGAAATTCTCTCTACCGCGCAAGAAATACAACGCTGGCACATCCGTATCCAAAAAGCCAAAGCCGCAGGTAGAGACGATTTAGCCGCACCAGCACAAGCCAGAGAAGACGCACTCCTGCGGGAAGGAAATCAACAATGGGGACAAATGCAAGGTTTAAAAGAACGCATTACCCAATCCCAAGAACTACTACGCAAAATTCAACAACGTCGTCAAGAAGTCCAAGCTAAAGCAGCCGAAGCGCAAACAGCACGGGCTAAAGCTCAAACCCAGCAGCGTTTAGAAACCAATGCCTGGCAAAATCCACCTAGTAGTTATTCTAGCAAATTGGATGACTTAGAAGAACAGTTTCGTCGTTGGGAAACTCAAGACGAGTTAGAACAAATGAAACGAAATCTGGGTAAATAATTTAGCTGATATAGCAATCCTATTTGATTTGTGAAAATTAAGGATATGGCTTATACCACGCTACGCTATTAGATCCCTTACTTCTGTAAGAAGTCGGGGATTTTGTTGTTGAAATTTATTTACTTTTTATTTACTTTGCGTATTTTCAGAATTTAGCTTTCAGATAAAATAACTCAATTATAAAAATAATATGTAATATATTCCTGAAATTTGTATTTACTGCTAAATTTGATTTAGTCAGATTTTTATATCTGTTTTAACTCTTCCCTTCCATATATATTGGGTATTATCACTTCAGGATTCCCCAGACGTTTAAAATCATAACTGAGGAATGGAAAATAGTATATTATTAGACATTGTTGCTACCCTACAACGCTTATTTGTAGGTTATATTCCTGCCGCTGTTTTGGGTATATTTATCGGCTTTATAATTGGTCTAAATGGTATAGTTTATCAGCTATTTAGCCGCTTGTTTCAAATACCAAATAGCATTCCTTCCATAGCATTTTTACCCGTTGCTTTAATTCTATTTAAAGAAAACGAAACCGCAGCTATTTTTGTCGTTTTTATTGGTGTCCTCTGGTCAATTATTGTGGAAACAGCCACAGGAATTCAACAATTTCGCAAACAAGATCATAACTTTCGCGTAGCTATCCATTATATATTTAAAGCCCTGAGAATTGGCCTGTGGATAGCCTGGTTTACAGTTATTACATCAGAAATGCTTGTAGGTTCAAAAGGACTGGGATTTTTGATTTGGAATGGGTATCAAGCTGGTAATTATAAATATATAATAGATGCTCTACTCTACATAGCTATTATCGGTGTTTTTCTAGATCAGATGCTAGATTTAACAGGACATCTTCTCTCCCAAATGGTTGAAGACAAAGGTAAATCTTCTAAAAATTAATTACTAATTAATTCCAGAAGAACTTGCTCAAGAAAAGGTTTTTACCTTCTGTCTACAGCTTTCTACTTATCTACTCCTGCGAATCGCACCTTGCCATCTGAGAGTTTGTTGTGCAGAACGTCCACCTAAAGACCGTATTGCTACTAATTCAATCTCAACATTTGTACCAGAACTAAGGGCATCACTAGGAATTTTTAGCTTACCTAAAGACAGAGTGAAACGATTATATTCACGATTCACCAATGTAGCAGGAATTTCTCCTTCATAAAAAGTCTGATAATCAAAAGCACCTGAAAAGTTATCCCTTGCCCGGTATTTTACTTTAAATTGAGTATTGATTAAATCAGATTTTGCTGCTAAATCAACTATTTTTAAATTTAATTCTTGTCCTGCACCAGAAAATTCTGAGACTGCTAACCGTGTTACCTCTTTTTGAGGAATTGCATAATTCACAGTAAACTCTGTCAATTTATCCTGAATCTTGGCATTACCATCAATCCACATATCTTCAGGAAAGGCAATTTCTACTTGTTGGTTATCATTTAAATTGAGTGTGACAGTTTGATTTGCAAAGTTAGCAATAGGCTGTTTTTCTTGCCAAATTAATTTAAATGTTCCTTCTAAACGCCGTTCAAATTCTCGATATTCATCTGCAATTACAGAACCAGCAGCTAATAAAGAAACTGCACCTTGACGTATTTGCCATTTATTTTTGGAAAGGTTGAACTGTTGATTTGCTAGTTCAGAAATGGCTACTGTCTGAGTTGGTTTATCATTTGCTAATGCTTCTTTACTATTAATGATACTTAAAGTTCCTAAGCTGCCACGCTTACCATCCCGTCCATCACTCCCATCACTTCCATTTCTACCGTCGTAACACCGATAAACTTTGTTAGTACATTTATAATCAGGAGTGCCAGGAGTCCCTTTACAGCTTTTTACTTCCCACTTTCTGCGGCGACAGTTACAGCCTGTTGTTCCTTGACCACCACGGCCACCCCGTCCACCTTCTCCCCCTGTCGCACGGACAAAAATGTTCCGCAGGTCTGTCAAATTGGTGTAATAAACCGTGAGAGAACCTCCGTTTCCCCCATCTCCTCCTTTACCACCGACACCACCATTACCACCATCAGGAGCATTAATATCTCTATTAACGTTTTCACTGTATTCTCTGCCACATCTGGGACTAGAAGCGTTGTCTCCATCTTCCCCATCTTCACCATTTGTACCTGATAGGTCAAGATTTACTGGTGAACCAGCAGAAATAGTTTGGTTCTGTCCACTGCGTCCATCTCTTCCAGCACGGCCATCACTTCCTCTCTCCCCATCTCGGTCGTAACGTTCAGCTATTTTCAAGCTTCCTTTACCAGTGCTTGTTTCACAAACATCAACAGCAGATGCAGGTAACAAGCTAAAACTATTTAATAAGCAAAAACTTACCAGGAGTGTTAGTTTACTCCTAAAACCTTTAAACATATAAATTCCACCTGTTAGATAAGTTCTACCAAAATCTAAAATGCTATGACTTTTTTTGAATTTTTAATTTCCCAAAAGGGTTGACGCTGTTTTGCTAGGATTTGATTCCTAAATCTGCTACAGGACTTACGTAACTGGCAGATTGGTAAGGTGCGTCAGATATCAAAAATTTGTTTATTCACCAGATTTATGCAGTCTGACGCACCCTACAATAGATTTTTGGCGTGACACACAGCTTTGATCCTATGCTAATAACAACAAAAAAGTGGCTCTGTTGTGTACAGAACCACTGATATTTTTACACAATTAAGTTGACGATCAAGTTAAATTACCGAGCTTGACCGTGAGCAGAAACCGCATCAATGGGTTTCATCAGGTATAGGTTTAATAATTGCCAACCATGAGAAACGTAAATTGGCAGTTTTTGGAAGAATTGCAGGAATTTGGGGGTATTAGAGTTGGAAATGGCTGTCAATTTTTCGTTATTTTTGACACAAACATCCAAACGCTGATAAAACTCTGGATTATCTACATCCAACATGAGTGGGAAGACTCGTCCAGCGGTTTCGTTGGTCTTCTTGATGACATGAATGTCGTATTCTCGCGCATCTAAACCCAAGGAAGCATAGAAATCTTTCCGTTGGATGTCATTTAGATACATTGTTGCAAATACTGACAACAGGAAGAAGCGACTCCATAGTTTAGCTTTCCAATCATTGAGCATTTGTGGCTGCGCTCTCATGACGGCATCAAAGAAGTCACCATGGCGGTTTTCATCCTGGCACCAATTTTCAAAGAAGCGGAAAATTGGATAAATCCGGTCTTCAGGATGGGATTCTAAATGGCGATAAATGGTGATATAGCGCCAATAACCAATTTTCTCAGAAAGATAAGTGGCGTAGAAGATGAATTTGGGCTTAAAGAAGGTATAACTGCGGCTCTTGGTCAAAAAACCTAAATCTAGGGACAGATTAAAGTCTGACATGGCTTTGTTCAAAAACCCAGCATGACGGGCTTCGTCCCGTGACATGAGGTTGAAGCATTCTGCTAATAAAGGGCTTTTATCTTTTAAACGGCGGCCAAGTTCTTTGTACAATAAAAAGCCGGAAAACTCCGCAGTACAGGAACGTTCCAGAAATTCAATGAATAACTGGCGAGTTTCCCCATCAATATGATCCCAGGATTGTTCAAATTCGGCATCCCGAACAAAGTGATGGCGGTTGTAGTCAACTCGAAATTCTTCGAGGATGGCTTGTAACTCGTCTTCGTTGACGGAGATATCCATCTGCGCCATTTCATCAAAGTCTGTTGTGTAAAACCGTGGTGTTAAAAGGGTTTCTCTGGAAGGGACTTTAACTCCAGGACGCATTTCTTCAAAGCCTGGTTTTTTTAGGGAATCTACCATGTCTTGATTGCTCTTTTGTTTTTCTTAATTTTGAGTACACCAAATAGTTAAAGCTTATGCTCTGGCAAGGTGCAACTAAGGACAATAATTACATTTGTATGAAATACAGTGTAGCAAGGTCTAGGGGCGAAAAAGGCAAATAAAAAGTTAAGAGTTGCAACAAATCTTTAGTTGTTACGGAATCCAGAGTTGAAAATTTGTAGTCTCCTAAGATCATTAATCTCAGGTTTGAGGTTGGATTTTGAATTATTATACGTATTAATAAGCTTAAGTAAAGAAATAATGATAATACAAAAGTTGACAAACAATTATGAATACACAAAACAATCCTAATAAAGATCGTCTAGTTGCCTCTTACATCTTGTGTGCTGCTGGTTTTCTGGGTATTGGCGGCTTACACCGCTTGTACAATGGCAAGATTGGAACAGGTTTGTTATGGTTTTGTACTTTCGGGTTATTTTACATAGGTCAGCTTGTAGATTTACTGCTAGTTCCTGGAATGGTGGATGAATATGAACAAAATTTGCGACTTAAAGCAGGTTTGTCACCTTTAGGTTTACCACTCAATCAACCAGTTGTAAATTCTCAAGTTTACCGCCCAACTGGCAACCAATTAATGGTTCAATTGCTAGAAGCGGCAGAAAGTAAAGGCGGTTATTTAACGGTTACTCAAGGTGTGAAGGCTACTGGTGCTGGTTTTGCAGAAGTGGAAAAAGTGCTAAAAGAAATGATGCAATCCGGTTATGTGAGAATAGATAACGACCCCATTACTGGAGTCGTTACTTATCATTTTCACGAATTGTAGCAACAAAAAGCACTTGTACAAAACCAATGACCAATGACCAATAATTAATTTCTACCTAGCCATTTTTGACCGTTTAAACGGTAAACTAGGCGAGATACCAATAAATCAAGGGTAATTTTACGTTCATCTATTAAGAAAGATTCCAGGGTGCTGGGTTTTTTGCCTTCGTTACAAGAAAATCCCTTTTTTCCTTGAATATCTGCTTCGGGGAAATAGACGTTAAATTGTCGTTGTCCATTTTGCCAAGAGCCGATTATTTGCCAGCATTCTTCGGCTGAGTTAAATCCAACAATGGGGTAGGTCTGCTTGGCAAATGTCAATTGTACGTCTGGTACTCCTTCCTGTGCGATCGCCTTTTGCAAAGCTGGTAAATATTCTTGCTGGATAAACTCTTCAAATGGTTTATCTTCCACCGCAGGAGGTTTTTCTTTTTTAGCCGCAGGTTTAGCAGCAGCAGCAGGTTTTTCTCCAGCAGGTACAGCAGCATTGGGGTTTGCTGGGTTTGCTGTTTGGGGATCTGGGGTGTTAGCTGTCGGAAGGTTTGATGCTACTGGTACATCACGACTGGGAGCCGCTTCTCCCGCTTGATTTTGATTGGTTTCTTCTGCCATTTCTCAGGTCAATCCTTTATCTAGCTTTTAGAGCGAGTTGCTCACCTTGCGATAGTCATTCACTCTCATTTTGACATAATGCTCATTTTATTCGGATCGCTGTTTGAGAATTTCCACTAATTTTGAACTAATAACGCCAAAAAATAATCTGGCATGGCAAGAAAAATCAACACCACCCAGACAATAAATATTTTGTTGCTGGCTAATATTTTCTAAAATATATCAACCACCCGCAACAGCAGGAACTATACTCACTTCATCTCCATCCTTGAGGGGAGTTTCTGTATGTTGTAGAAAGCGGATGTCTTCGCTGTTGACATACAAGTTCAAAAAGCGTCTTGGTTTTCCTGTTTCATCACACAAACGCGACTTGATACCAGGACAAGCTTCCTCTAAGGAGTCAAATAATTCGGAAATGTTGCTACCACTGCATTCTAGAGTAGCTTGGTTATTTGTAAATTTTTGCAGAGCAGTAGGAACTAAAACAGTTACAGCCATAGTTAATTATCAGTTATCAATTATCAGTTATCAATTATCAGTGGTCTTATTAATTTACTAATGACCACTGACTCAGGACTAAACAAGAACTTGTTGCCATTCTAGGCGATCAAGTGTGCGGGATCTTTCTAGCGCCCGTTCAAAACTATCAAGTTTGGCATCAATAGTCAAAGGTTCGCCAACGTAACCTTGAATTGCTTCTTGGGTTTTCAAACCGTTGCCTGTGATGTAAACCACTGTAGTTTCATCTGGATCAATTTTGCCAGCTTCTACTAATTTTTTCAGCACCGCAACGGTTGTACCACCTGCGGTTTCTGTGAAGATACCTTCAGTTTCTGCCAGTAGTTTGATGCCTTCGATAATTTCCGCATCGTTGACAGATTCAATGTTACCGCCTGTTTTTTGGGCGATTTCTACTGCATAAACCCCATCTGCTGGGTTGCCTATGGCGATAGATTTAGCGATGGTGTTGGGTTTTACTGGTTGAATGAAGTCTCTTCCTTCTTTAAATGCTGTGGCGATGGGGGAACATCCTTCTGCTTGTGCGCCGCTGAAACGAACATTCTTACCTTCTACCAAACCAACTTCTGTAAATTCTTTGAACCCTTTATAAATTTTGGTGAATAGAGAACCAGAAGCTAGAGGTGCAACTATATGATCTGGTAGTTCCCAGCCCAGTTGTTCTGCAACTTCAAAGCCTAGTGTTTTAGAACCTTCGGAGTAATAAGGACGTAAGTTAATGTTGACAAAACCCCAGCCGTGTGTATTTGCAACTTCTGAGCAGAGGCGGTTAACTTGATCGTAATTTCCTTTTACAGCCATGAGAGTAGGACTGTAGATTAAGCTGCCCAATACTTTACCAGCTTCTAAGTCGGCGGGTATGAATACACAACAATCTAAACCTGCATGGGCTGCGATCGCAGCGGTTGAATTTGCTAAGTTGCCGGTACTTGCACAAGAAACTGTGGTAAATCCTAATTCTCTAGCTCTGCTGAGTGCAACTGACACCACCCGATCTTTAAAGCTCAGGGTGGGCATATTGACGGCATCATTTTTAATATAAAGTTTATTTAAACCCAGGCGACGGGCAAGACGGTGGGAACGTACCAGGGGAGTCATACCTGTTCCCACATCTATATAGTTATCGGTAGCAACGGGTAAAAAGTGACGGTAACGCCAAATCGAGTTGGGACCAGCTTCAATAGTTTCTCGACTGACAGACTGACGCAAAACATCATAGTCATACTTAACTTCCAATGGACCAAAGCACAACTCACAAACATGACTGGCTTTTAGTTCGTATTCTGCGCCACATTCTTTACACTTCAGTGCTTTCAATATGGAAGTGTTGGCTTGGTTTAAGTTTACTGTCGCCTGAGTCATAAACTAGCTGTCCCCGTATTTCCGTCAACTTTGAAATGATAGTAACACGAGCAAAATTGCACGTCAAACATACCCGACTATTTTTGTCGGATATAGATTTGGGACTGGGGACTGGTAAAAATCTTTTCTTCCCCTGCCTCCTGCCTCCTGCCTCCTGCCCCCTGCCTCCTGCCTCCTGCCTCCTGCCCCCTGCCCCCTGCCTCCTGCCTCCTGCCTCCTCAACCACCGCTAACGGGTGGAATGAGTACGACTTCATCACCATCTTTGAGAGGAGTGTCTGATTCGACAAAGATGAGATTGATACCAAAACGGGTAACTTCACGCCATTTTGCGAGTTGTGGGTGTTCAGAGATGAAGCGATCGCATACCGCTTTTACTGGTGTACCATGAGGAAATTCCAGCACTAATTCGCTCAAACCATAAGCTTCTTGATAAGCAGCAAACAATTTAATGGTGACAGTGATTGCAGATTGAGACATAAAATTTTTATTACACCCTAGTTATCTAATCTTCTTAGAAAAAATCAAATGCAAGCTGAATTTAACTTTTTTCAGCACTGGTATCCTCTTTCACCAGTTATAGACCTGAATCCACAGCGTCCAGTTCCCGTTACTTTATTAGGAATCAGGTTAGTGATATGGAAACCGAAATCATCTGAGAATTACCGAGTATTTTTAGATCAGTGTCCTCACCGTCTAGCACCCTTAAGCGAGGGTCGTGTTGACGAGAAGACAGGGAATTTGATGTGCAGTTATCATGGTTGGCAATTTGATGAGCAAGGTATCTGTACTGTTATTCCCCAAGCTGAGAATCCTGAACTTGTTGCTAAAAATCAACAAAATTTTTGTGTAGTTTCCCTACCAGTGCGAGAGGAAAATGATTTACTTTGGGTCTGGCCTGATGCAAAAACAGCAGAACTAGCAGCAACTACAGCCTTACCTTTATCACCACAAATAGATGCTAACAAAGGTTTTGTGTGGTCTTCTTATGTTCGTGATTTAGAATACGATTGGCAAACTCTAGTTGAAAATGTAGCAGATCCGAGTCATGTTCCTTTTGCTCATCATGGAGTACAGGGTAAGCGAGAAAATGCACAACCCATAGATATTAAAATTAGCAAATCAACAGTAAATTTAATTGAAGTAAATACTTCTGGACGTTTTCAAACTTCAATTATTTTTGAACCACCCTGTCGCTTGGAATATGCAATCAGTATTCCTAATTCAGATCAGCAAATTGGACTAGTTACCTATTGTATTCCTGTGTTACCAGGTAAATGTAGAATTGTAGCTCAGTTTACCCGCAACTTTGCCAACACGCTGTATTATCTTACACCCCGTTGGTGGGAACACATCAAAATCCGGAATCTAGTTTTAGACGGAGATATGATGCTGCTAAATCAGCAAGAATATTTACTTCAACAAAAACAAGAAAATGAAAGTTGGAAAACTGCCTATAAGTTGCCTACAAGCGCAGATCGATTAGTGATTGAGTTTCGGACTTGGTTCGATAAATATTGTCATGGTCAACTACCTTGGAATCAGGTAGGAATTAGTGTTTCAGAGACCAAAATCAATGATAACCGTCTTGTGATGTTGGATCGTTACAAACAACATACCCAACATTGCAGTAGCTGTAGGAATGCTTTGAAAAATTTACAAAGATTGCAAATTGTGCTTTTGTCCTATTTTGTGATTACTCTGGCTGGAGTTGCTATCCTGCCTGATAATTTGCGTATTCAGGTAGGTTTACCAGTCGTCATTACAGCACTTTTAGGATTGGGAATTTATTCTTGGTTGCAATTGTGGCTGATTCCTAAATTTTACTTTGTGGATTATATTCATGCCCAGAAATGAGCTTAATATCAATAAATTTTAGAATTTAATCCCCAAATGTTCAAAATCTCGTTGGACTTCTATTAACAGAGCCTTATTGTGAGGATCTGTCTTGATAGCCTTTTTAAGATAGATTCTAGCTTTTGGGAGTTGTTTTGCAGCGATTAAAGCCCTTCCCCAGATTTGATAGGCGATCGCTTGCCATTGACGTACTTCTATATCTTCTGGCAATCTTGCTGCTAAAGCTTCCACCAGTGCGATCGCTTGAGGAAAACGTTTTTCTTGTAAAAACCGCTGCAACTGCTCATAAGTCTTCCACTTTAACCGTTGTTCTATATCCTCTACCGTCGGTGGATGTGGCATCACAGTGGTTGTTGATGCAGACTCCTGGGGTTCTGCCTCAGTGTAATTACTTACAAAAGCTGATGCAGCAGATGAATTAATTGATTTTGGGGCTATTTCCTCTTGTGGTACAACCGTTTGTAGGAATTTATAAGCCTCAGTCAAAGCGATAAATTTTTCTTTAGATTTTTCATCATCTGGGTTGATATCGGGATGATATTTCTGTACCAGTCGGCGGTAAGACGCTTTAATTTCAGCAAAAGAGGCCCCAGACCTTAACCCCAATAAACGGTAGCAATCTCCGATATCCATGTTGCTTTACTCCAATTCAAAATTCAAAATTAAAAATTCAAAATCAAGAATTTCAACTTTTAAATTTTCAACTTTGAATTTTGAATTTATTTTTCCCTTTCTACAAGCGTTCTTCAATCACACGGTCAATTAAACCATATTCTTTAGCTTCTTGAGCAGACATGAAGAAATCACGATCCATATCTTTTTCAATCTTGGACAACGCTTGACCCGTGTTATCAGCATAAATCTGATTTAGCTGACTACGAATTCGCAGAATCTCCTGAGCTTCTATTTGGATATCAGTTGCTTGTCCACGAGTTCCACCAGAGGGTTGGTGTATCATGATGCGGGAGTGAGGCAGAGCCAGACGTTTACCTTGAGTACCCGCAGCTAATAGAAAAGAACCCATTGAAGCTGCTAACCCAACACAGATTGTCACTACTTCAGATTTGATGTACTGCATGGTGTCATAAATAGCCATGCCTGCGGTGACAGATCCACCAGGAGAATTGATATACAGATAAATTGGCTTTGTCTGATCATCAGAATCTAAATAGAGCAAATAAGCGACAATTGCATTGGCAATACCGTCATCTACTTCCTCTGTCAAAAAAATAATGCGCTCCCGAAATAGACGATCTTCGAGATCGATCCATTGCTCATAGTTGCCACCAGGGAGACGATAGGGAACTTTGGGAATACCAATAGGCATAGGACAATTTGGGTAAAAACTAGAAGATAGAATTGTAGATTTTCGGTAAAATTTGAGAACCCAGAGTTGAGGATTTAGATCAAGCCACAATAGAGTTTTGCAACTGTTTGCTATTTTCCAAAACCCGATCAATCAGTCCGTATTCTTTGGCTTCCAGAGGGGTCATATAGAAAATACGTTCACTATCTTTCGCAATCTTTTCGGCTGGTTGCCCCGTGTTTTGGGAGAAAATATCCAGAATAATGGCTCTTTTCCGCAATACTTCTTCCGCGTTAACTTGAATATCTGTGGCTTGACCTTGCGCTGCAACCTGGAACTGAGTCAATGCGATACTGGCGTGAGGTAAACTTACCCGTTTTCCTTTTGTTCCAGATGATAGGATCAGGGCTGCCATACCGACAGCTTGGCCGAAACAGATGGTAACAATTTCTGACTTGATGTACTGCATGGTGTCATAAATTGCCAAACAAGATTTAATTGACATCATGCCAGCCGTTTCATATATCATACCAGCTAGGACAGGATCACCCAGCGAATTGATGTAAAGATAGATTGGTTTGCTTTGATCTTCGGAATCCAGATACAGGATTGCGGAAATGAGGGAATTTGCCAAACTGGTAGTGAGTGGCTGGTTCAAGAAAAGAATACGTTCCTGAGTCATGCGTTGACCAATACTGATCCACTGCCATTGGTTACTACCAGGAATGTTATAAGGAACCCGAAGTGCTGAATCAACAGGCATAGGAATAATTGGAAGAGACTAGGGATGATTGGAAGCGATTTAAGCAAGGATTGGTATAGGTTTGGGCAGATCCTTCATGCTTTCTAGGACGATATCAATTAGCCCATACTCTTTCGCTTCTTGGGGGGTCAAATAGAACATCCGCTCAGTGTCTTTAGCAATTTTTGCCGGAGTCTGTCCAGTGTTTTTGGAGAAAATCTCCAGGATAGCTGCCTTGTTTGCTAAGACTTCTTTGGCATAGATTTGAATATCTGTTGCTTGACCCCGTGTGCCGCTTCGAGGTTGGTTCAGTACAATGGTGGCATGAGGCAAACTAGCTCGATAACCTTTGGTTCCAGCTGATAAAATCAGTGCTGCTGTGCCAATTGCCTGACCAATGCAAATTGTATGTACGGGTGTCTTGATATAGTCGATGGTATCGCAGATGGCAAACGCTTCTGTTTCATAGCCGATGGAATCCCCTGTATACCAAGAAGTACCCGTCGAATTGATATAAAAGAAGATTGGCTTGTCTGGATTGTCAAATTTCAGATAGAGTAACTGAGCAATAATTAACTTTGTTACATCCACACCTGTTTGACGCTTGTATTCATCTGCTGAAACCAAAGGCATTCCCAGATAGACAATTCGTTCCTTCAGCAGCAGGGAGGGTAAATCTGGTGGTGGTGTCCGGTAGGAACTATCGTTGTTGTAGTAGGAGGCTTGAACTGCCTTGATGGGGGAATTTTCCATAGCAACTCGATGATCTGAAACTATGCCGTTAACTGTATTACATCCTAGCGCGATGTTTGGGAGATTTAGGGTGTGGATTTCTCGCTGACGATCAAGAAAGCTAGGTTGTTAGGATGGTTGTCTTGAATATTATGCTATTTTTCCAGAAATAGGACTGAGGAAATGGGGGTAGGGGCTGCCCCTATTCGTTTACTCTGACTCACCAATTAAGATAAAAGCAGCCCAGTTTTTTGGTTCGGGATACTGTTTTTTTGTGTTTAACATCGCTATTCTTAATGCTTTGGCTTTGTTAGAGTTGGCTTGTAAAAATTCCTGATAAAATTCTTTCATTAAGGGGGCTGTTGGTGCATCTGGGACTGACCAGAGGGAGACAATGACACTAGGAACACCTGTAGCGATGAGGGAGCGAGATAAACCTACTACTCCATCTACAGTGAGTCTACCTCGACCTGTATCACAAGCACTTAAAATAACTAATTCTGCATTTAAGCGCAGCCCAAGAATTTCTTCAGCAGTAAGAAAACCATTATCTCTGGGTGAGGGAGCCAGTGCGATCGCTCCTGGTATTTTTCCTCCTGTAATATCACTTAATAAACCGTGAGTAGCTAAATGAATAATTCTCGCTTTGGGCATTAATTCTACTACTCTTTGTTTGGTTGCTTCTTCGCCAATCAGCAGTTGAGTTTGATAGGGTAATAAGTTAGCGATCGCTTTTGCTTCTATCTTGGCATTCGGTAAACTCGGCAACTTTTCTATAGAATCCAAAAATGGCATAGTCGGATCACCTACTACTACCGCTTGTTTCAATCCAGATTTCTGCACTTTTTGTCGTTGTTGATTAGTAAAATTCAACACCTGTATAGAAGGAGCAGTTAAAATTGTATGTTTGTCAATTAAATAATTCCCTTGATTATCTTGCAATGCTGCAAAAGGAACCAGAAATAATACTCGCTCTGGAATAAATATTACTTTAGCATCAGGATTTGTTGGTAAAAATTCAGCAATTGGTTCAATCAGCAGTTCATGTAATTTTTTTAAACTTGGATATATTGATTTAGCTGGAATTACTTCTGTTAATAAGTATTCTTTTGCTGGTCTGTCATTATTTTCAGCATTAACTGGACGTAAAAATATAGTACCTTTTTGTTGATCAATTCTCTCTACTTTATATTTAAACTCAATAGGTCTACCTTCTAATCTTACTATTTCTCCTATTTGGGGAGTTGCTCGATTAGGAATACCGCGACCAGAATCTATTCTTAAAGATTGACGCATTTCTACAATCAATTCTTGTAAAGGAGCATTGGTGCGATTGTAATTGGCTAATCCTGCTTTAAAATCACTACGACGGAACTTAACTTGACCATTAGGTTGAATTACCCAAATAAATATTTCTCCTAGTTCCAGCTTCCCAATTCCTTTATCTATTTTTTGATATTCTATGATTGAATATTCTACTATGGTTGCTTGTTGCTCTTGGGCAATTTTCTTTAATAATTCAATATTAGGAAGAGATGGAATCTGGGCAGTAGAATATCCTGAAAAACGTTGATTTAACAATTCTAAAAAAGCTTTTGTTCTTACCCTTTCAGATATTTCCAATGCCTGTTCAGGTTTATTCTCAGCTACTAAAACTCTTTGAAGTGTGCGATAAATTAAACTTTGTTGTACTTCTCCAATCGTAATTTTTTCCGCATCTGTATTAGTAATTTGACTGATTAATAATTCCCAATTTTTAATTCCTTGATAAAGTGTGTCTTTGGCATCTTTGAGTCTATTAGCTCGAAAAAAAGCATATCCTAAATCATGCAAAAATGAAAAGTTTTGTTGAGGTGAATTCATCAGTTTAGCAACTTCCCAACCTTGTTGTAAATAATCTAGAGACTTGGGAAAATTATTTTGCTTGCTGTATACGAAACTTAAACCTCGCAGAGAACCAGACATTAACCAATAATCATTTACCTGTCTAGCTAACGCTAAACTTTTTTCATAAGCTGTTATTGCGAGTTCGTAATTACCTAATCGGTGATGAACGTTACCTAAATTCAACCAAGTTATTGCTTCTCCATCTTTTTCCTGCAATTGATGTCTAATTTTTAAACTCTGCTCAAAAAATTTAACTGCTTCTAAATAAGCTTGATAATTACCAAAATCACCTAACATAGTATAGACATTAGCTAAATTCATTAGAGCTAAACTTTCAGCGTGTGAATCTCTTTCTCTTCTAGCTACTGCTAAACTTTCCTCAAACATTTTTATGGCTTGTTGAGGAGTAAAATCATTAAAAGGATACATTTGTGATGGGTTGGGAATCTTGTCAGTTCTACCAAAAGGATCTGTAATTGTGGCATCTTCAGGTATAGGTATAAGAATTTGATCAGAATTTTGAGCTAAAACTTTTATTGGATAAAAAGCATTGCAAGTAACGACTAAAGTCAAGAGCGTAAAAAATCGTTTTAACATCAGCATATTCATAATTTTCTCAAAAAACTGAGTAATAGTTACTTAACAATTGGTTCAGAAATAAATTTATCTAAATTTACATCTTTATCCCGTAATAAAGTTTTCCAATCAGCTTGTACTTGAGGATTTTGGGGTTGGGTGCGGTATAGTTCTGCTAAATCAGTAAAAAGATCATGCCATATACCATATTCTGCATAAATTATCAAGCGATCGCGCACTGTCTTAGCTTGATTAATTTTCTTTTCTAAATCATCAGATACTTGTACACGCTTAATCCACCAGTTGACATAATATTTACAATTGTTTTCATCGGTGCTAAACCAAAAATCCCATCCATAGGTTTTTCCGCTTACTAAATTTGGTGCATTTTCAGGTAAACGAAACCCAATAATTCCTGGTGTATTTTTCAACTGAAAACTAGTTTCATAAACTTTATTTTGTTGTCCATCCCAAATAATTAAACTTGCCGAATGTGGTAACTTAGCAGAATAAGGAACATATACCCAAAAAGTCGGACGTTCATTAATAGTTAATCCCACATCATATTTAGGTTTTAAAGCCGTCATTTGCTCAGATTTACATCCCGGACGAGTTCCTCCTGGTTTTGTAGGTGGTGGTTCATCCTCACTTTTTGGTGGTTTATAATCTAATATAGTTTGTGCAGATGATGGGTAATTAAAGCCAAAAAATCCTAAAGCTAAGATCAACCAAAAGAAAGATATGAATTTATGTTTCATATTTATTTACCAATCACTAAACTAGAAAAATTTACTGCTTTATTTGTAGAATTCTTTAGTAATAAGCCAGCTAAACTTGTTAAAACTAAAACCAAAGCTGGTGGTAATAAAGGAATCAAAAATCCTTGTGAGAAAATAATATAACATAATACGTATAATATAGAAATCAAGCTACATATCCCTATACACAACTCTAACCAAGACCGGAAATGCCAAGCTAATAAACTACCTAAAATAGACCATCCATGTATCCATACAATCTCAGCCCATTGAGTCCAAACTAATAATAAAATCCGATGATCAATGACTGTACTCAGAATTTGACTAGTCAGATGTGCTTGCATCGTTAAAGCTGATATTTCACCGTTAGAAAATACATTATTAATATTAGGAACTTTATACCTATGTGCATTTTGGTCAGTCATACCGATTAAAACAATGCGACCTTTAACTAAATTTGATTTAACCTTACCTGCTAACAATTCAGTGATAGATACTGTGTCAGCAATATTCTTAGTTTGACGAAAATTTAATAGAATTTGCTCACCACCTAATGGAGATTTTAGATACATACCAGGAGTTAGCTTTAAGGGTTTAAAAATGACATTACCTAATTGTAAATAACCATCTGCTGTTGTTTGTGCGTAGATACCTTGTGCTTGTAAATAACGTTCTGCTAACACAAAACTAAAAGATTGTTGTGTCTGACATTGAGAACTAGGAACTGGAGGTAAAAATAATAAATGTCTGCGATAAATTCCATCAACATCTTCAATCCCATCATTAAAACTAATTCTTGCTTCTGGAACACCGAAAGGAGGAGAAATTCCTGGTGCTTCTGGAGAATTTTTACCACTCACAAAACAAGTGGTAATTAATTTCTGATTATTTTGCCATTGGGGTAATAATAATTTAGCATTATTTTTAATTGGGAAATCCCGATATATATTTAAACCAATCACTTCCGGTTGATAAGATTCTAATGTTTGCAAAACTTTCAATAAAACTTCATCTGGTAACGGATATTTGTATTTACTAATTTCTGATTCACCTGCTGTCACTAATAAAATTCGGTCATCTTTATTTTCCAGAGGACGTAATGATAACAATTGGTCAAAAGCTTTTAGTTCCAAAAATTGCAACCAACCCAATGTTCTAATTCCTATAACTATACTTGTTATTAATATTTGAGTCGCAATTATGTACAACAATCGAATATTATAAATCTTGTTTAATTTTGAATGCTTAATTTTATTCAAAAAATAATTTTCTTGATTTTTTTCTAAACCTATTAAATTTGATAATGTTTTCTTGATTTCTCCTATATTAGATTGTCTATCTTGTGGATATACAGCTATTAAATTATCAATTAAATCTGCAAATTGTGAAGATATTTGTGGTGCTTTGTTTCGCCAAATTAACTCATCATTAACCTCATCTTGAGGAAGTTGAGCAGGAATTAAACCAGTTAACAAAAACACCATAGTTCGTCCAAGAGCAAATAAATCTGATTGCGGTAAAGCTTTACCATTAATTTGTTCTTGAGGTGTGTAACCTTCAGGTGAAATTAAAATAGTAATGTCATGGCTAACCGCTAATTTGTGTAATAATGTATATGTAATTTCTCTGACTGCACCAAAATCAATTAAGACTAATTTACCATTTGGTTGAATTATAATATTGGCAGGTTTAATATCTCGATGAAAATATTGATTTTGATGCAGATAATTGAGAATAATTAATAATTGATTAAGCCAATCAACAGCTAATTCTTCATTAATTGGTTGCATATTTCTGTGGTGCATCCAATCTTTTAAATTCTCTCCAGGAATTTTTTCCATAACTAAGCAATAGTATTGCTCACCAGTTGAATTTGTCCAAATAAAATAGCCATCATTGTCTACTTTAGGAATTCCTGGATGATTTAACTGCATTAATACTGATGCTTCTCTCATAAAGAGTGATAAAGCGGTTTGTTTTTGATAGGAATTACTAAAATTTTTAAAATTTAAGACTTTTAAAACTTTAATTTTACCCCTATCATCAATTTCAAAAGTTTGTCCAAATCCACCTTGACCTATTTGTTTGATAACCCGATAGCGATTTTTGATGATTAACCCTGGATTAAACATAATCTTTGATAATTTAAAATATAGGAATAATATTAATTATTATGATAATTCTGAATATATTTTTGAATTACTGGTTGAAGATTAAAAAGAGATTCTCTATTTTCAATATTCTTTTCTATGAGCGATCGCATAAATAAAGACTCCAAAACTGTTAATAACTGCGACTTAGAGAGACTCTGATCAAAATCTGAATATAAGTGAGCAAAATTGATTGGCTTTCTTCTTTCAGCTAGATAGTAAAGCAATCGTTTTTCTAAATCAGATAATCGCATAAACTGTTTATCTAATAATTCCACAATCTGCCCAACAAAGGTAGTATTTTCATCCAAAAAATTACTTACTTTACCATTAAAAAAGTCTAAAATTATAGTTGATACTAATTTTAATGCTAAAGGATTACCACGATATAATTTAATTAATGTTTCCCAACCTTCTTCTTCAGTTAGTCCTCGTTTGCGGAGTATATCTTTCGCTGGTTGAATTTTTAAACCTTGAAGTTTTAATAGACGTACAGGACTATTAATTATTGGGAACAAAGTAAGTTCTCTAGGAATTTCAACAGTTGTTAATAATAAACAACTTTGATGTTGAGAGTTGCTAATTTGTTTGAATAGATTACCATACTGTTCATATCCTTGACGACATTTACCCGCTAAACTATCTTCAGCAAAGATATTTTCTACAGCATCAAGAATAATTAAACAACGATGCGATCGCAACTTATCTACCAGATTTGCAATAGATGGAGCTAAATACTGCTCAGGTGAAAGTAAATTGAGAATTTCTGTTAAAAGATTTTCTAAAGTTGGAGAATATACCAGAGAAAGCCAAATAATATTGGTAAATACATCCTTTTGATTTCTAACTAAATCTTGAATAAAATTTCCTACTAATGTAGTTTTTCCTATTCCCCCCATACCATAAATCGCTACTAATTGGCATTCATCTTTAACAATCCAATTTTTAAAAATTGCCAATTCTTCATCACGTCCAAACATATCCAAATTAACCATATTTCGCCAATCTTGCACAGCAGAAATATAATTAACTGATACACTTTGTGTAACAAATTCTTCCTGTGTTTCTAATTTAGATAATGATTTTTTCGGTGGTAAATTTTCTAACACTACTCGTAAATTATTTTTACTGACCTTCTCCCCTAAAACATCAGAAATTTTCTTCCATAACTTCGGCGCACTATCCTTGCTTATATAATTAGGGGAATAACCGATATCTGTCATCTCTTCATATTTTTTGTCTTCCCAACTTTGACAAATAATTGCTTTTTCAAGCGAAGTTAATGGCGCTTTACTCTGCTTATTAAATAAATCATTCAATAAACTTAATGCTTCTTCAATATTCATGGCTAAATTTGACATTAGTGTAAACAACAGTTCTTGGTATGAATTTTATATACATAACTGAATAAATTCCAGAATTTTAAGTATTTACTCTTGAATTTGTCTGTGATTATGATGAATTATCACAGTATATTTTGGTAAGTAGTTATGACAGACAACACATTAAGCACAGCCCGCAATTTAGGTATTCTTAATACCACTCAAACTTTTAATGATTTCGTTGGTACAACTGACCCCAATGATTATTATTTATTTTACCTTAATAGTACCCAAAATCTTTACCTCAATATTAGTGGTGGTTACTATGGTTTAGATCTTTATCAAGATACTAACAATAACGCTTCAATTGAATCTGGAGAAACGCCAATATCTGTTACTCCTAGTGGTTCTTACTCATCTTCAGGATTTAGTATTAGTCAAAAGATCCAAAGCATTAATAATAGTTATACAAAAACGATATCTATTAATGGATCTTTGACTTCAGGTACTTATTATGTGCGCGTCTATTCTTCAGGTTCTAATACCAACTATAACATCAGCTTTTCTACACAGAATATAGACTCAGGAATAGGTGGAGGAACTAGCGGAAATGACATATTAAATGGCACTTCTGGAATGGATAATCTCAATGGATATGAAGGTAATGACATTCTCAATGGTTATGGGGGAATGGATAACCTGAATGGAGGTTCAGGAGATGATATTTTAAATGGTGGAGATGGAATGGATAACCTGAATGGAGGTTCAGGAAACGATGTTTTAAATGGTGGAGATGGAATGGATAACCTGAGTGGAGATTCAGGAGACGATATTTTAAATGGTGGTGCTGGTAATGATTATATTAATGGTGGTTCTGGCAATGATACAGCAATTTTTAGTGGGAGTTATACTAGTTATAGTATTAATCTGACTAGTGGTGAAGTATCAGGACTTGATGGAGCAGATTTTTTAACTGGTATTGAATATTTACAATTTGATGATAAGGTAATCAGTCTTTTACCGTCAGGAGAAATTAGGGGAACTAAATGGCATGATTTAAATGCTAATGGCATTAAAGAAAGTGGTGAAACTGGTTTATCAGGTTGGGTGGTTTTCATAGATGGTAATAATAATAATCAACTAGATACAGGTGAAACTTCCACAACCACAGATATTAATGGTAATTATGCCTTTACTAATCTCAATGCAGGTACTTACATAATTCGGGAAGTATCCCAAGTGAATTGGCAAACTTCAACTCCTATTGGTAATGCTTACACGGTTGATTTAACTAATGGAAGTACGGTAAATAATCAAGATTTTGGTGGTTATCAATTTGGAAAAATTAGCGGTAATGTCTGGAATGATATCAATAGTGATACAATCCAAAACCCTGGTGAATTAGGTTTATCGGTTTGGACTGTTTACCTAGACCAAAACCAAAATCATCAATTAGATGTAAATGAATTATCGACGACCACAGATATTAATGGTAATTACACATTTAATAATCTGAAGCCAGGTAATTATTATGTTGCTCAAGTGCTAAAAAATAATTGGCAGCAAACTTATCCTAGTAGTAGTTTAAATCAAATTCAAATACAAAATTTACCTGTAGTTACTACTACTGGATCTAATGCACCTGTTTATTTGCCTAACAATGACTTTTTCACAGCCAATATTACTCCTAGCACAAATATTTCTAGTTCACTGATTAATATTGATGATTTTCGTGCAGATTCTCGGTTTGCTGGTATTAATGGTAGTGGCTGGACTACGGTTATTTTGGACACGGGGATTGATCTAGATGATGCCTTTTTTGGATCAGATAATAATGGTGATGGTATTGCTGATCGAATAGTCTATCAGTACGATTTTGCTGATGGAGATGCAGATGCAAGTGATGTCAATGGACATGGTTCTAATGTCTCTAGTATTGTGGCTTCATCTGACAGCATTTACACAGGAATGGCTCCAGGAGCTAATATTATTCACTTGAAGGTATTTAAAAATAATGGTAGCGGAAATTTTGGCTACATAGAACAAGCTTTGCAATGGGTAATTAACAATGCGGCTGCCTATAACATAGCTAGTGTAAATATGTCTTTAGGTGATGAGCAAAATTACAATACTCCTCAATATTTATATGGTATTGGGGATGAACTAGCTGCACTGGCTGCTATGAATGTGATTGCTGTTTCAGCATCTGGTAATGACTTTTATCGTTTTAATAGTGTGGCGGGAGTATCTTATCCAGCTGCTGATCCTAATTCTCTTTCTATTGGTGCTGTTTATGATGCCAATATTGGTAGTGTAGCTTATCAAAGTGGAGCAACTGCTGTTTCTACTGGCAGCGATCGCATTACTCCTTTTTCTCAGCGTCATCAAACTTTAACCACTGTTTTTGCTCCCGGCGCACCTATTACGGGGGCTGGACCTAACAGTGATTTAATCACTCAAAGTGGTACTAGTCAAGCGGCTCCTCACATAACAGGTATCGTGGTATTAGCACAGCAATTAGCTCAACAAACATTAGGACGAAAGTTAACCTTCACAGAGATTTCTAACTTATTAAAGTCTACTGGCACAACTATTAATGATGGCGATGATGAAGATGATAATGTCACGAATACAGGACTAAACTTTAAGCGTGTTGATGTTCTGGCTTTAGGAGAGGCAATTTTAAACTTAAGTTATGTTCAGAAAACTCACACAGTTAATTTGAGTTCTGGTCAACAAGTAGAAAATATTAATTTTGGCAATCGCTCTTTGGCAATTTTTGGTACTGCTGATAAAGATACAATCACAGGAACTATTAATGATGACATCATTGAAGGTTTGGGTGGTAATGATACTTTAAATGGTGGCAATGGTAATGATACCTTAAAAGGAGGAGATGGTAATGATATCCTCAATGGTGGTGCTGGTGTAGATTATCTAGAAGGTGGTTTGGGGAACGATACGTTTATTGTCGATAACATTGGTGATGTAATTTTTGAAAATGCCAATGCTGGAACTGATATTGTTCAATCTTCTGTTACTTACACTTTAGCTAATAATGTCGAAAATCTGACATTAACTGGTAATAGTGTAATTAATGGATTTGGTAATTCATTGCATAATAAACTGATAGGTAATACTGCATCTAATACCCTTACAGGTGGTGCAGGTAATGATAATCTCAATGGTGGTGCGGGTGCAGATTATCTAGAAGGTGGTTTGGGGAATGATACGTTTATTGTCGATAACATTGGTGATGTAATTTTTGAAAATGCCAATGCTGGAACTGAGATTGTTCAATCTTCTGTTACTTACACTTTAGCTAATAATGTCGAAAATCTGACGTTAACTGGTAATAGTGCCATTAATGGATTTGGTAATTCATTGAATAATAAACTCATAGGTAATACTTCATCTAATACCCTGACAGGTGGTGCAGGTAATGATAATCTTAATGGTGGTGTAGGTGCAGATACACTGATTGGTGGATTAGGGAATGATATTATTTACCTGGGAGTAGATAGTCACAGTGATAGTGTTTTGTATAATTTAGGTGATGGCGCTGATACTATCTATCAATTTAATCGCAGTAGTGGCGATCGCATTGGTTTTACTAATCTTGGTAGCATAGATATTCATACAAATGGCATTAACACTTATTTTCGCCTCAGTGATGGTATTACTGGCAATGCAGGTTTTGCTACAGGGACTTTGTTAATGACTTTAGTTAACTCTAGCGATTTTTCATCTGAGAATATTAGCTTAAACCTAACTAACAATAATACAGCTTCATTTTTCTTCGCTTAAGCTAAATTTAGGGTGTGGAGAAAGAAATTTTCACATCCTACGCCCTGTTTTTGCGGATAACCTTGATATACAGCAGTGGACATGATGGTTAGGACATAAATTAATAATGAAACTCTAACTACAACACACAGGGTTTTACTCCTGACTCCTGACTCCTGACTCCTGACTCCTGATAGCGAAGCGTGGCGTAAGCCATACTCCTGACTCCTGACTCCTGACTCCTGATGTACCTGTTTTCCGTAGCCATGAGGCTACCTTTTGGAGTTATCTATTAAATAGATATAGATGATCTCGATAGGAAAATTGGTTTATGAAGGTTAACTTGCAGCCTATTCTCAATGATGCTAATTTAGACGCGAATCAGCAAAGCAGTCAACGTCAGTTGGCGGTTTCTATTTCGGCGATAGGCGAAACTCTAGATCGCAGTGCGCCATTGAATTTATGCTTAATTTTAGATCATAGTGGTTCGATGAATGGCCGATCGCTCGAAACTGTGAAAAAAGCTGCTTCTCTGCTAGTTGATAAACTCAGTTCTGAAGATCGGCTGAGTATCGTTGTTTTTGACCACCGCGCCAAGGTTTTAGTCCCTAATCAGATAATTACCGATCGCAACCAAATCAAACAGCAAATAACTCGCCTCACAGCAGATGGAGGAACTGCTATTGATGAGGGTTTGCGGTTGGGAATTGAGGAATTAGCCAAGGGTAAAAAGGACACTATTTCCCAAGCATTTTTACTCACAGATGGGGAAAATGAACATGGTGATAATAATCGCTGCTTGAAATTCGCTCAATTAGCAGCTGGCTATAATTTAACCTTGAATACGTTGGGTTTTGGTGACAATTGGAATCAGGATATTCTGGAAAAAATAGCCGATGCGGGGCTAGGGAATCTGTCTCATATTGAACACCCTGATCAAGCAGTGGATAAGTTCAATCGCTTGTTTAGCAGAATGCAAACGGTGGGATTGACTAACGCTTATCTGTTATTTTCACTGTTACCCAATGTCCGTTTAGCTGAACTCAAACCCATTGCCCAAGTGGCACCAGATACCATTGAGTTACCAGTACAACCAGAAGCCGATGGTCGGTTTGCAGTCCGGTTGGGAGATTTAATGAAAGACGTAGAACGGGTAATTTTGGCTAATATTTATTTGGGACAGTTGCCAGAAGGTAAACAGGCGATCGCTAATGTACAAGTCCGCTACGATGACCCCGCCCTGAACCAAACCGGTTTATTTTCCCTAAATATGCCAGTTCATGCGAATGTAGAGCGCATTTACCAACCAAGTTCTAATCCCCACGTACAGCAGTCGATTTTGGCTTTAGCCAAATATCGCCAAACCCAGTTAGCCGAAGCGAAATTACAACAGGGTGATCGGTCTGGGGCGGCGACAATGCTACAAACGGCAGCTAAAACGGCTTTGCAAATGGGAGATGCCAGTGCAGCAACGGTGTTGCAAACTTCAGCTACTCGCTTACAGGCTGGGGAAGAGTTATCCGAAAGCGATCGCAAAAAAACCAGGATTGTCTCAAAAACTGTGTTGCAGGATGCTCCTCCTAAATGAAAGTTCAATTACTATCGGCACTAAACGATACTAATGTTGACGCGGCTCAATTGAGTAACCAACGTCAACTGGCAATTTCTATTTCGTCCATTGCTGATGAGCTTGACCCAAGTTTACCCTTGAATTTGTGCCTGATTCTCGATAAAAGCGGTTCCATGCACGGCGAACCCATGAACACCGTGATTCAGGCTGTAGAACAATTATTAGCTCAACTCAAGCCAGGCGATCGCATCTCAATAGTCGCTTTTGCGGGTACTACTGAGGTCATTATCCCCAACCAAATCATCCAAGACCCCGAAACCATCGAAAGCATCAAATCTCAGTTACACAAAAAGCTGAAAGCTGGCGGTGGCACAATCATTGCTGAAGGTTTATCTTTGGGAATTACAGAATTACTCAAAGGCACAAAAGGCGCTGTTTCCCAAGCATTTTTGTTGACAGATGGCCATGGTGACAGCGGGTTAAAAATTTGGAAGTGGCAAATTGGCCCCAATGACAACAAACGTTGTTTGGAACTAGCACAAAAAGCCACTAGAGTCAGTCTAACCCTCAACACCTTCGGTTTTGGCAATGACTGGAACCAGGATTTGCTGGAGAAAATTGCTGATGCTGGTGGTGGTACTCTGGCTTATATTGAGCATCCACAACAAGCTGTAGACCAATTTAGCCGCTTATTTAAACGGATTCAGTCTGTGGGCTTAACTAATGCCCACCTGTTGCTGTCTCTCGTCCCTGGTGTGCGGTTAGCAGAACTCAAACCCATTGCCCAAGTAGCCCCAGAAACCATTGAATTACCAGTGGAAACCGAAGCAAATGGTAGCTTTATTGTCCGCTTGGGAGATTTGATGAAAGATGTAGAAAGGGTAGTTTTGGCAAATATTTATTTGGGGGAATTACCAGCAGGAAAACAAGTGATTGGACACATCCAAATTCGCTATGATGATCCAGCTATTAACCAAGAAGGTTTATTTTCCACCCTCATACCAGTCTATGCCAATATTACTAAAACTTACGAACCAGCAATTGATCCACAAGTGATCAAGTCAATTTTGGTGTTGGCAAAGTATCGTCAAACCCAAGTAGCAGAAGCTAAATTAGAACAAGGCGATCGCACTGGTGCTATCACAATGCTACAAACAGCCGCTAAAACTGCTTTGCAAATCGGTGATATTGGTGCAGCAACAGTCCTGCAATCTTCCGCTACTCGTTTACAAGCCGGTGAAGAACTCTCTGAAGCAGACCGGAAAAAAACCAGGATTGTATCAAAAACTATTTTGAGGGAGTGATATTTGCAATAGCAAGTATACGCGGAAATTAGTAACTTTTTCGGCACTTGATATTTACTTTGGCAACCCAGTCAATAAATATCAGGTGCTTTTAATTTGGGTTTAGGGGGCAGGGGAGCAGGGGAGCAGGGGAGCAGGGGGCAGGGAGCAGGGAGCAGGGAGCAGGGGAGCAGGGGAGCAGGGGAGCAGGGGAGCAGCAATGAAACCTTGTACCTCATTAATTGATGCAGAATGTGTAAAAATAGGAATAATGGATAACAAATAAACCATAATTTTTAACATTCGGGAAAAATATTGTCTCTTCCCCCTGTTCCCTCTTACCCAATTGGGAATTTAGCATCACAAGTACCGAAGAGCCAAAATAAAACATTAAAAATAAAATCTCACAAAATCATGAAAATTTCCAGCATTCATCACGTAGCCATTATTTGTTCTGATTACCAAAAATCCAAACATTTTTATACTGACATATTAGGCTTTGAGATTATTCATGAGACATTTCGTACTGCAAGAGATTCTTATAAACTAGATTTAAAAGTAGGAAATACCCAAATCGAATTATTTTCTTTTCCTGATCCTCCCCAAAGATTTAGTAATCCTGAAGCCTGTGGATTAAGACACCTGGCTTTTGGAGTTGAAAATATTCAGGAATGCGTTAATTATTTAACATCTCACAATATCGAAGTTGAAAATATCAGAATTGATGAAATTACAGGCAAGAAATTTACCTTTTTTAAAGACCCTGATAATTTGCCATTGGAAATTTATGAACTTACACCAGTGTAAAACAAGAATGTGACAAAAAAGGGTGTAGGAAACAATAGTTTCTCCCACACCCTAAAAGGGCAAGGCAGGAGGCAGGAGGCAGGAGGCAGAAGGCAGAAGGCAGAAGGGATTAATTTGATATAAAAACAACAGCTTCTATGCTTTGCCTATTTGAGTTTAAGACCCCCAATGAATCAAAGATTTACTGGTTTTCTTTAAGGAGGGGTTTGAATCCCCTTTTTAACACCTTCTGCCTTCTTCAATCTAAAATTTTGGGGTAATTTATTTTTTGGTGTTCCCTGACTCAGAAATTCAGGAATTTAGGCAATAGCAAAATCGAATCTAATAATCACATCATTGTAATCCAAATCACCACCATTGGGTAAATCCTCAAATCCAAAGGTATTATCTCCCAACAAACGAATGTGGTCTACCTGATCAGAATTTACTCCCAAATACGGAAAATAAACTTGAGGATCATTAGCAGTGTTATTATCAGTTAACTGGGACAGAGTACCATTGATAATAATCATCGGAGCTAATATTGAACCACCAGCAATCACCGCATTATCTGTAAATAAACCTTGGTTAGCAACAGCAAATTTGATTCTTTCACCTGTGTCTGCATCTTTGATAATATTGTTGATTGCAGCTTGCAAGTAATTGACGCGATTAGTTGCGGTCGCTTCCACAGAACCAATTAATCCTTGAGCATTATCAACTTTGTAAAAGTAGACTTCATTATTGAATGCAGCTTCTCGATAAACAGAGAACTCAGCTTTTACCTTACCTGATATATCTCGAAAATCAACTACTTCTGATTGGTTTGATCCTTGTAATGCTGTACCTATGGTTGATGATTCATCAGTAGATTCAATCTTAACGACTAGAGAATTGAATTCTGTAGTAGTGCTACTTTCTTTCCAAGAAATAGTGAAACTATCATCATCCTTTGTAATTCTTTGAGTAGAAGTATCAGCAAAGATAATGTTTGTGCTTGCTATTTTTCCTGCTCGGAAAGAGTCAACTGTACCTTCTTTTACCAAAAAGAATTTCAAGTGACTGCCGGAATTAAATCCTAATAAGCGTGTCAGACTATCAGAATTAATTTCAGTCTCAAACCCATTAGGAAGATTAGCAATAGCAGAGAAAATTGTTTTACTCTGGCTTTTGGCTCGTTGTAAAGCGGCTTCGTTGTAACCCTGTTCCCCTGGTGCAATACCTTTAATTCTACCTTGGGCATCATCAACAGCAAATACACCTAGTTCATTGACAACGCTAGAATTACTGTCTATGAGAGTGGCTTTGAGTCTAACTGTGTCACCAATACCTTTGATAGTAAAGATGTTGTTGTTAGTAATTACGGCTAGTGCAATATCTTCGTCATTAATAGTTCCCTTGGCTGTTCCATTCGTAGAACTGATAGTTGCACCATTTTTGGCATTACTTAAGTTCACAGTGAAAGTCTCATTTGCTTCCACTCGGAAATCTTGTTTTGTTTGAACGGTAAAAGTTTTCTGAGTTTCACCAACCGCAAAAGTTAGATTTTCAGTTTTACGAGTAAAGTCATTATTACTAGCGGTATCATTGGCATTAATAGCTGTAGAAACAGTGACTTTTTGTTGTGTTTGACTATTCCCTGTCCGCGTGACAGTAAAGGTGAGAGCATTTCCTTCTGTAGCTGATGCTGCGCTAATGTTAAATACAGAAGCTATATCATCATCATTGATAGTTCCCTTGGCTGTACCATTGGTGGAACTAATCACTGCACCATTTGTGGCATTACTCAAGGTGACAGTGAAAGTTTCATTTGCTTCGACTACAGTATCTTCTTTTGTTTGGACGGTAAAAGTTTTCTGGGTTTCACCTGCTGCAAAAGTCAGAGTTTGGGTTTTTGCAGTAAAATCACTAACACTAGCTGTATCTCCTGTAGCAATAGATGTGGTGACAGTCACATTTTGAGGAGTCAGGTTATCTCTGGAACGAGTAACCGTAAAAGTGAGAGCATTTCCTTCCGTTGCTGATGCTGCGGCAATTGTGAATTCAGCCGGTGTATCATCATCAGTAATAGTACCCTTGGCTGTACCATTGGTAGAACTGATCACCGCACCATCTGTAGCATTACTCAAAGAGATAGTGAAGGTTTCATTTGCTTCTACTACAGTATCTTGAGTAGTATCTACTGTAAAGGTTTTCTGGGTTTCACCAGTTGCAAAAGTGAATGTTTGTGTTTTTGTCGTGAAATCAATTGCACTGGCTGTATCCCCTGTAGCAATGGAAGTGATGACAGTGACACTTTGGTTAGCTTGAGCATCTCCTGTACGAGTGATAGTGAAAGTAATTGTACTTCCTTCTAGTGCCTGAGCCGAAGCAATGGCAAATACAGGGACTGGATCATTATTGGTGATAGTTCCTTGGACTGTATCCTTGGTGTCATCAATAATTGCTCCGTTGGTGGGATTGCTTAAGGTAACGGTGAAAGTTTCATTACCTTCAAACAAAGCATCTTCAGTGGTTTGAACAGTAAAGGTTTTCTGGGTTTCTCCCTGAGCAAAAATTAGCTCCTGGGTTTTGGCAGTAAAATCACTTACACTAGCGGTATCACCTGTGGCTATAGATGTGGTGACAGTTATTGCTTGGTTAGCTTGGGCATCTCCTGTACGAGTAACTGTAAAAGTGACACCACTTCCTTCTGTGGCCTCAGCCGCAACAATGCTAAATACAGGGGCTAGATCATCATTGGTAATAGTTCCCTTGGCTGTAGTGTTGGTAGAACTAATAATTGAGCCGTTGGTGGGATTACTTAAGGTGACAGTAAAAGTTTCATCACCTTCAAATAAAGCATCTTCAGTGGTTTGAACAGTAAAGGTTTTCTGCGTTTCTCCTTGAGCAAAAATTAGCTCCTGGGTTTTGGCAGTAAAATCACTTACACTGGCTGTATTTCCTGTGGCAATAGATGTGGTGACAGTTATTGTTTGGTCAGCCAATATATCATCAGTGCGGGTAATGGTGAAGGTAATGGCATTTCCTTCTGCTGCGGAAGCGTCTGTGATGGAGAAAACGGGAATTATAAAGCCAAAGTCGTCTGCTGTGAGCGTATTTTTGTTGACATTTCTTAAAATGCCTAACTCTTTTTGAGATCCATCTATTAGAGCTTTGATAAATGTATCAGTCCCAACTTGCTCTAAAATCAGGTCATCAAAACTATTAACTGCTGGGATACCGGCAATGATGACTTTATCATCACCCTTGGTAAAATCTAAGACTTCACCTGGCACATTTGGGACTGAACCGTTGCCGAGATAAAAGCGGTCTGATCCAGCACCACCAGTCATTTGAGTTCCTTGTTGACCAGCGTAGAGGAAATCATTGCCATTTTCCCCAAATAAGCGATCGCTTGCTAAGATGCCAATCAGAATATCATCACCCTCTCCACCTTCTAGGGTGTTATTGCCTGTGACGCTGGATGTCTTCAGGTAATCATTACCAATGCCACCTTTGAGAGTATTAAAGCTGCCTTCGATGATATAAAGCTTATCGGCTCCATCATCTCCTTCTAGGGTGTTATTATTGCCTTCTACAACAGAAAGCAAATCGTCTCCTGCACCACCCTTAAGAGTGTTATTGTTACCTTCTACTACAAACAGGGAATCGTTGTCTTCTCCACCATCCAGATAGTTATTGCCCGCAATCCCTTCAGCATATAAACTATCTTCTCCCAGACCTCCTATTAAAGTATCGCCAAAATTGGCAAAAAGCTCGTCATTACCAGGAGTACCGTATATTGCTACCAGATTTTTGGGTAATTCTAAAATCCCCAATTTTTCAGGTGTGTTTGTGCCTGCCACATTGAAATCGTTATCATTAATTAACGCCAGAGTGTTGGGTGAAACTAATGCTAAACCTTCTAATTTTTCAACTCCCGTGTAACCTAATTGGGCAGCATTAGCAATTAAACTCTTACTCACAGAAGTAATGCCAGCGGCAGTTAATTCAGCAGGAGTTAATTGTTCAATAGTTTTATCCGCAGGTAGGTTAAAATTCCCAGAGTAGTGAATATTAGTTGCACCTGTTAAATCAATTTGATAGATGAGTTTATTGGCAGTGTTATCACTTCTATCATCTCGTTCAACTACTGCAAACTTTCCATTACCTAATGAAACAGCATCACCAATTTTATCGGTTTTGGCTGTACCACTGCCTGTAATATCATCAAGAAGATAGAGATATTCACCAGTTACCTGTTTAGAAACAATATCAAATTCCAGAATTCTTAAATTGCGGGAATTTCTAGAAGTTGTATCTCCAGAGTTGTCAGGATTATCAATTGCACTCTGAATAAAAGCATACAATTTATTACCTTCCAGTGCTACGGCTTCAAATCCTCTATTAGCACGTCTTTGGGCATAAACTGCTGGTAAAACTTCAGTACCAAAATTACCGGCTGGTTGGTCTGGGTCTGTTGCTGTTGCTGTTCCTTGGGGAATGAAACGGTCAAGTAACTTTCCATTCACATCAAAATGATAAATTGCAGGACGGTATTCATCCACCATCCAATAATGGCCATTTTCATCAACAACAATACCTTCAACATCAGCCCCAAAAGGATCGTTAGCTAAAACATTACCATTCAAATCAACACCAATTTCATCAGTGTAAGCTGTTCCCCCAGTTGCAGCTTGCACGTTAGGAAGTCCGGTTAATGGTGTTGTTCCATCTGCGCGGAATAATCCAGTTCTGTTGGTGATAGTGATTTCACCTGTTTGTTGATTGAGTTCAAAACTGACTATTTCTGGTTGAAAGTCGGGTAATAGAAATGGTCTGTTTTGACCTGTGGGTTCTCCATTGGGTCCTCTGTCTGTATGGGTGACAAATTTCAAATTTCCATTAAGTGCAGTTCCTTGGAAATACAAGCCAGAAAAACCACCCAAAAAGATATCTTGACCTGTGGAAGTTGTTCCTAATTTGGGTAAGTTGGTAAATTCGTAGTTAGTTAATCTAGGTTGCAGTACAGGGTTGCGGGGGTCGTAACTGGTGGTGTCAATTTTGAGGATATCGGGGAGGGTATCAACGATATTTTCCCAAGGTACAAATTTAAAGTTGCTGCTGATGTTTTCTATTTCACCATCATCTTCAACCAGTACAGCAGGATCATTATTACCATCTTGGGTAACAAATAGACCATTGGGGAAGTTAGCACCAAGGGGGACGTTAATTACATCTGCACCGTCTGATTCTTGTACGCTGTCGATATCTCCATTGCTACCAATAGCGAAACGTCCTAAAAATTCGTTGTTTCCTTCGCGGGTGTATGCAGCAAAGGTATTATCTCCTTGACTGGATACGAGTAGATAACCTGTTCCGTTTGCACCGTAGTAAATTGTTAGTCCTTCTACGTCATCTACAAGATTACTACCACCTAAATCTTTGACTTTATCAATCAGTTTACCTGTGTTGCTGCTGTTGGGTTCTGCATCAAATTTCCAGATACCAACATTTTCTTGACCAATGTAGAGGAAACCGGTTTCTTGGTCTACAACCATTCCCTCGGTTTGGGGGTCAATTCCGTCATCTGTGGGAATGGTGAATTCCCGGACTCTTTCTGCACCTATTTTACCGTTGCCCATGTCGATTAATTTAAATTGGGCAATATCGCCGGTTTGACGACGACTTGTGAAGACATAGTAATCGTTAGTGAAGGGGCTACGATAAAGAGCGAGTCCGTAGGCACTGCGGGAAGATGGTTCGTAGGGAGGGTCAAAGGGTAAGGCTTGGAAAAGAGTACCAATGCTGCTGTCGGTGATGTCTTCTAAGTAATTATCATCATTAGCATTGGGGTTAATTTTGAAGATGGCTAATTTATCATTATTGCGATCGCTCGCCACTGCAAAATCTATCTTTTGATCACCCAATTCAAAACCGTATTGCAAGTCTATGTTGTTGTAACGAATTCCACCTGGGTTTACTGTTTGCAATAATTCCCCAGATAAATCATAAACCCGCAATCCACCATTTTTAACCGAAGTTAATACTAAACTATTAGCCGAATTGGTCGCATTAACATAGATAGCTGGGTCGTCCGCATCAGCCTGTTGATCATCAGGTAAAGTATCATCATCCAATAGTACAGGAGTTGTTTCTACTGTAGATGCAGCACTGGGAATTATTTCATACAAGCTAACAGTGCTACTAACCTCATTAGAAACTGCCAGCATGGGTTTAGCATTAGGACTATCTTCAGCAGAGATGAATTTCAAACCTTCAGGACTGATATCACCTTCAGTTCTAATATATTGGACAAACGCTGGTGCAGTCGGGTCACTCAGGTTATAAACCATCACCCCACCACCAGCACGTTCTAAACCCACAAATGCAAAGGGTACATTATTAATAACACCCACTACCACACTTTCTGGTTCAGGTCCTTTGTTATCTGAACGAGTGTCAACATCGTCAGGAGAAGCATTATTAGCATTGAACAAATCAGGCGTTAATTGAGCTAAAATTTGTTCAATCTTGTCCCCACTATCATATACTAATTGACCTTGATCATTCCAAATTGAGAAAGAACGACCACCGTAAGCATACAGTTGATCAAAATCGCCGTCTCCGTCTGTATCTCCCATGGTATTGGTAATAATCAGACGACCTAAATTTTCATCCTTTTGTAATTCAGCAGCATCGGGGAAAGCTGTCGGATCAAGTATGACATCTTTAACCCTAGTTTCTTCATTAAAAATATCACCTTCTTCATCATTAGGAACAGGTAAGATATTATCATCGGTGGGACGGATGCGCGCATCTCCTTCATTAGCGGTGATGTAATAGGTGTTGTTACCAACTTTAAAAGAACTAATCCCATCTGGCAAGTACATACCAAGTACAGGCCAATTTCTAATATTTATACCATTGTCTCTATCACTGGCATCAATACCATTTCCCGATAAATTATGGTCTTTATAACCAAGAGGTAAAATGTCTGTAATAGTTCCACTCGCAATATTGAGAACGGCAATAGCATTATTTTCTTGGAGAGTGATAAAAGCAGTTTGATTATCAGCCGAAACTGCAATATATTCTGGTTCAAAATCTTGAGCTACTGAAGCGTTAAGCCCAAAAATCCTGACTCCCTCGGCTTTTAAAGCATCTATTTGACTGTTAAAAGCAGTGAAATCAGCCGTTATAACTTTACTATTATCTAAACTGGTAATATCTCCAGAAACATCAATAATACTAATTGAACCTTCTGGATCAATAGAATAGTCTTCACTCGGTTCTCCTTCATTGGCGACAAGTAATTTGCTACCATCGGGAGTGAAAGTGAGCATATCAGGTAAAGCACCTACTGTCACTTCGGCTATTTTAGTGAGTGTAACAGCGTCAAAGAAAACGACTTTGCCAGGATCAGTGAGTGTGTTAGCAGAAATAGCAACAGCAACAATACTGTTTGCATTGCCTATACCTTTTCTAACTGCTACACTTTGAATTCCTGCACCAAATTCAGAAAGGTCAATATCACTATTTTTATTAAGATTTTCTGGGTCTGAAGCATCAACTACTTGCAGCAGTGGCTTCCCATCTAATGCACCAGTTATAAATAGGCGTTTTGATTTGGGATCAAAATCAGAGATTTCCGCACCGTTTAAGCTAACAGTGTCGAGGTTGTTAAGTTGAATTAGATTTGTCATTTTTATATGTGCAGTTAGAGGATGAGCATTAATTAGTTTGTTGTGAGGAACTTAATCCTCTGGTTTATTAAAGGGCTAAAACCCATACTACAAACAGAAAGGCTATCCTCATAAAATTAAGAACTAAATAACACAAGGTTAAGAAATTAAACGTTATTAAAAAATATAATAGAGGAAATAGTCTTTCTTCTGTCTGTAAGCGATCGCTATCTTGCAACCAGTTTTTTTATCACCATATAATATCCCCGACTTCTGGAAGAAAATCGGGGATGTGAGTTGTTAGCTGTCAACCTTCACCTGATTCTTCCTGGGAAACCAATCATCTAAAATTGCATAGAGAACAGGTACAACAAACAAACTGAGAATAGTAGAACTGACCAAACCACCGGCAATAGCAACAGCCATAGGCGATCGCAACTCTGAACCAGCACCCAAACCCAAAGCAATGGGAACCATCCCCAAAATAGTTGAAGCCGTAGTCATCATAATCGGTCTAAATCTGACTGATCCAGTTTCCAGAATTGCCTGTTTACGTTCAACTCCCGTATCCCGTAACTGGTTGATATAATCCACAATCAAAATTGCATTCTTGTTAGCAATACCAATCAAAAACACAAAACCGATCAAAGAAATCATCCCAAAATCGCTTTTGGTAATTAGTAACGCCAACAACGCCCCCACCAAAGCCAAAGGTAAAGAAATACCAATAACTATCGGGTCTACCCAACTTTTAAACAGCCAAATTAACACACCGATAATACACAAAGCTGATAAAGCCAAAGTGCTGCCAAAACTACCAAATACCTCACTCTGACGAGCAGAATCACCACCCAAATTCAAAGAAACACCCGCAGGTATCACAGCTTTAGCTTCCGCTACCACCCGATCAGTTGCATCACCCAAAGTTAAATTTCCACCCAGATTTGCACTGATATAGGCAACCCTTTGATTATTCAATCTTTCAATTTGAAACACATTACCTTGTTGATTAGCCTCACCTGTCACAGTCACATCTGCAAATCCTGGCAATTTCTCAACTCGGACTTTAATTTCCTTCACGGTTTTATTTAAAGCTGCCAGATCATCACCTTGCAAAGCTAACTGTAAAGGCTTCTGGCCACCAGTATCCACAAATTGAATATCTTCTACACTTGTAGTTACACCCGGTAGATTAGGCAAATCAGAACGTAGTTGATCCTGCAAAGCAGAAGTAGAAATTTCACGTTCTTTTTTTAGCTTGATATACAACGTCCCTTTATTCGGCTCACCTTCACGAGAACCCACAGTAGTAAACACCGTTTCCACTGCGGGGGACTTTTTCACCACTGCTTCCAGTTTCTTAGCAACATCCAGAGAATCATTTAAAGGATTAGGAATAGGAATTGGAGATGATAAAGCAGCGAAAGCAGCAGAAGAAGAGGAATTTATTTGTCCTCTTATGTTCGTTTCTCCTTGTCCCGTTAGCTTTCCTGGTTCTGGTAGTTGTCCTTGTCCTGCTTGCGCCAATAGTCGGGGATCAGGAACACTAGGCAAGGGAGAGGTATAGACAATATTGAATTCGCCCCGGTCAAGTTTGGGAATAAAGCCTTTAGGAATTAGGGGGATCAGGGCTACACCACCAACTAAACTGAGAACGGCTAAACCGACAACTAGCCAACGGTGGTTTAATGACCAGGCGAGCAAGTTGCAGTAAATTTGGTCAAATCGCACTCCTATCTTACTTTCCCGTTGAGGAGATTTAGATTTTGATGGTTTGAGCCAATAAATTGCCAATACAGGGGATAATGTCCGCGCCACTAATAAAGATGTGAGCATGGCAGCTGAAACAGTGATGCCAAAGGGTTTGAAGAATTGGCCAACCACGCCACCCATCAAACCAATTGGCAGAAATACCGCAACTGCTGTAAAGGTGGCTGCGGTGACAGTTAAGCCAATTTCATTAGTAGCTATCAGGGCTGCTTGGCGCGGAGTTTCCCCATCATCAATGTGGCGCATGATGTTTTCGACATCGACGATCGCATCATCGACAATAGAACCAATCACCAAAGCTAACGCCAAAAGGGTAATCGTTTCTAAGTTAAAGCCATAAATCGCCATGACGATAAATGTCCCTAACAAAGAAATGGGAATTGCTAAGGCAGAAATTAGAGTGGCTTGCCAGTTCCACAAAAACGGAAATATCACCACCACTGATAAAATAATGGCTTCGATCAGTGCATCTATGGTGGACTTGGTGGCGTTACGGATATATTCGGCTTGGGTAGCAGCAAGAGTGAGGGTGATATCTTTGAGGTTAGTCCTCAGTTTCTGCACTTCTTTCTCTACCCGATTCACCACTTCTAAGGTGTTAGCATCACCTTTTTTAATGACTTGAAATGCTAAAGCATCTTTGCTGTTAAATCTGACTAATGTTCCTGCTGCTGGTAGTCCAGCGGTTGGTGTAGGTGGGGGAACGCTGTTCCCATCTCCTAGTAGGGATACTTTGAGAACACCTGGTATTTGTGCGATCGCTGGCACTATTTTATCTTTTGCCAGTTTCTGTAAGTCCCTTAAATTTCCTGATTTACTCTCAATCGCATAGCTAACAGCTGCTGACTCATTCAGGTTCAGAGGAATTATTTTATAATTCGCCCCTTTGGGCAATTTCAACTGCTTAACTATATTTTCTGTGTTGCTAGTCGATGTTTCTAAATTCGTCCCTACAGCAAATGACAAGCTAACCGCAGTTTGACCAGGATAAGTTGAAGAACGAATATCATCTAGTCCTGCCAATGATTTTAGGCTTTCTTCTATTGGTTTGGTGAGTTTAGCCTCTGTATCCAATGCTGATGTTAAAGGCGCTTGGGCGTTTACCACCACCACCGGAAAAGTAATATCTGGAAACAAAGCATACTTCAGAGAACTGAAAGCCAAAACTCCAGCTACCGTCACACCTATCCAAAAACATACCGTCAACCACGAAAAGTCAATCGCCAATTTGGAAATATTAAACCGTTCGCGTGCGGATTTTGAGTTATTAGTCTGTACCATCTTGGAAATTCAATTATCGTGCGGCTGACACAATCATTTAGTCATGCTACAGTAATGACCTACATTTTGGTCAGTTTTTCAAATAGCTAAGATGCGCGATGGAGGGAATCGGATACTGTTGGCGAAGCCTCCCTCAGTAATTTTATTTAGTCCCTGGAGGCGAGTGATATCAAGTTCAGTGAATAACGGTTAATCTAATCACTTATCCCTGCTTGATGGTTAAGCGATCGCATCAGGCATCTCCGGCTGGAATTCAACAGGCTAAACGCGCGTTTGCTCTGCCAGGGTGGACACAGGAAAATTTGGCAAAAGTAAAATATTATAACACATAATCAATTTTGCAAGAGAATTTTTCAACTAAAGTTTCATTTGCCAACAGTTTTTCCTACATTTTGTATCGTATTCAATCAATTCAATCAATAAATAAACCAACAGCCTGTAAAAGTGATTTTAGAAATAGAGTCTTTAATTTGACTCAAGTCAGCAGTTTTGACATTGAACTAGGAGTAGATTATGAGCTTAGAAAATAAAGTCAAGGCAACCGCCAAAAATATTGAAGGTAAAATTCAAGAAGCAGTGGGTGATCTGACTGGAGATCCCAAAAATCAAGCAGAAGGTAAGGCAAAACAGGTAGAAGCAGCAGTTCAGCACACTGTTGAAAATGTGAAAGATGCACTCAAAGATACAATCGACTAATACCATTTATTGCTGAAGCTGCGCTCAAGAAATTTGTTAAAAAAGTTCGACATAAACTCAACACAAATTATGCTTTTGGCGTAGTCATAGATGCGCCAATCTATCTATCACACAAAATTGGTATCAGGATGATTTTTCCAGGAAGTCTAGGTGGTGAACAGGCTATCTAGACTTTTTCGGTTGACCGGAAAATTGATAAATAAAACAACCATTAGCATTTTTAAGAATTTTCACTCCCAATAGGTTCTATGGCTAACTTAATTGAATTCAAGTTGTTTGCTCCTTACAATAAGGGAGCGGCATTAATCGGATCTTTTTCCAACTGGGAAGAAATTTCTATGGAAAAAAGTGAAGACGGTTATTTCCGTACCCATGTAGAATTGGAAGACGGCAATCATCAATATAAATTTCGTATTCAGTCTCGTAGCTGGTTTTTTGAACTAGACCAATGGGTAGAAGTAATAGACCCTTATGCAACAGATATTGATAACCCTAGTCAGAATGCGGTGGTGTGCATTAAAGACGGCGATCGCATTATTGATACCTACGTCTGGCAGCACGATGACAAGCCTCTGCCAGCAGATAGTGAGTTAGTCATATATGAACTTCACGTTGGCGATTTTTCCGGGGGTGAGGATGATGCTGACGCTCGCGGTAAGTATAAGCACGTTATTGAAAAATTAGATCACCTTTGTGAACTAGGCATTAACGCCATTGAATTGATGCCCGTCAAGGAATATCCAGGAGATCATAGCTGGGGCTACAACCCTCGCCACTTCTTCGCTACTGAATCTAGCTATGGTTCGACGATGGGGTTAAAGCAGCTAATTGACTCATGCCATGAGCGAAGTATCCGCGTCATCATGGACGGCATATATAACCACTCAGAATCAGAAGCCCCTCTCACGCAGATTGATCATGATTTCTGGTATCACCACTCTCCCCGTGATCCCGATAACAATTGGGGTCCAGAGTTTAACTACGAACTCTATGATGAAACTCTGGAAACATATCCAGCCCGGATGTTTGTCGGCGATAATGTGCGTTTTTGGATTGAGGAGTATCATACTGACGGTATTCGCTTCGATGCCGCCCGACAAATTGCTAACTATGATTTAATGCACTGGATTGTTAAGGAAGCTAAAAAAGCCGCTGGGATGAAGCCTTTTTACACCGTGGCCGAACACATTCCTGAAACAACTAGCATCACCAATGCTGATGGACCGATGGATGGCTGCTGGCACGACAGTTTCCGTCATGTTATTACAGTACATATTTGCGGCGATACTTTTGATTTAGACAGCCTCAAGGATGTGATTGATTGCAAACGAAAAGGCTTTATGGGTGCAACTAATGTTGTCAATTACCTCACTAACCACGACCACAATCACTTGATGGTAGAGTTAAGCGATCGCAACATCTTTAATGAAGAAGCATTTAAGCGAATTAAGTTAGGGGTAGCTCTCCTGATGACAGCAGTTGGTGTACCCTTGATTTGGATGGGTGAAGAGTTTGGTGAGTACAAGTACAAAACTCCGGAATCATCCAAAATAGATTGGAAACTGATGGGCAATGACCAGAATTGTAGTTTGTTTGAATATTACAAAGGCTTGATTGGGCTGCGGAAAAATAATCATGCACTTTACGCTGAAAATATTGATTTTTTCCACGAAAATATAGAAGCTAAAGTTTTAGCCTATACCCGCTGGAATGATGAAGGCTCTCGGATAGTTGTCGTGGCGAATTTTTCAGACAATTTTCTGGCAGGATATCACATTCCTAACTTCCCCGCCAATGGAAAATGGCACGAATGGACGGGTAATTATGATATTGAATCTGGGGATGATGGCATTATGACTGACTTAGGATCTTACGAAGCGAAAGTATTTGTCTGGCAGTAAGATAGCGATTTTAAAAATTAATTCCGCCCTTCTTCTGACTCCTGAATTCTTACAAAAAGGTTTTAGTATGACTCTTATTGCTTGGATCGTATTAGGTTTAATTTCAGGTGCGATCGCTAAAGCGATTGACCCGGCTGCCAGAGGAAGTGGTATTCTGGGAACTCTAGTTCTAGGTATCATCGGTGCATTTGTTGGCGGTACGCTAACCACTCTGATCACGACTGGAAAGTTTGTACTGGTTAGTTCTGATCTCAGCCCTTCTGGTATTTTCATTGCCGTTATAGGTGCTGTTATCGCTGTATTTGTTTGGCACAGAATTAATAGCAGATATTCTTCCTAGACTCAATTAGTAAGTTTAAGTCCCAATTGTCGGGGATCAGGAACACTAGGCACAGGAGAGGTTTTGAAATTAAAAATCCCCAGCCTAATAGGCATGGGGACTGGCAAGAATAAGTTTAAATCAGTGGTTGATTAGGCAGCCAAATTTGCAGCGGCAAATTCCCAGTTAACCAATTGATCTAAGAAATTCTTGATGAATGCTGGACGAGCATTTCTGTAGTCGATGTAGTAGGCGTGTTCCCAAACATCCAAGGTGAGAAGTGCCTTTTTACCATGAGCTAAAGGGTTTTCTGCGTTTGGTGTTTTGATGACCTTGAGTGTGCCACCATCATCAATCAACCAAGCCCAACCGCTACCAAACTGGGTTGCAGCCGCAGTGGAAAATTCTTCTTTGAATTTGTCAAAGCTACCAAAATCTTTGTCAATTCTAGCAGCCAGTTCACCTGTGGGTGCGCCACCACCAGCGGGTTTCAAAGAGTTCCAAAAGAAGGTGTGATTCCAAACTTGAGCCGCGTTGTTGAAGATACCAGCTTTAGAGGAGTCTTTGAAGGAAATTTGGATTACTTCTTCGAGGGACTTATCAGCAAGTTCTGTACCATCGGTGAGTTTGTTGAGGTTATCTACATAAGCTTTGTGATGCTTACCATAGTGATATTCAAAGGTTTCACCTTTCATGCCATAAGGCTCTAGAGCATTAAAGTCGAAGGGTAGTGGAAGTTGTGAAAATGCCATGTTTTTAAATCCTCTCTTTACTGTTTTCCAGTTAAGACTTTTGCCGAAACTCAGGAAATTACAGGTTTTGTATTCAGCAGTTTTACATCCTTAATGCTGGGATATAAAACTTAACATGGTTATTCTACTACTAAATTGAACCACCTCAATCTAAAATCTCAATACCAATTAAAAATTAAAAATTGAGAAAGTACGATTTCATCAGGGTTTGCGGTTTTTTATCTGCGGCTTTCTTTTTTTCAACTAGGATAAAATCCAAAATTGGTACGTTTAATTAGCTTTTTGCTGAATATTATTCATAAATAATAATTCCCAAAAATGCACGTATCCAGTATAATCACTTTTTCCCAAGCATAGGTTAAAAATGAATTAAAGAGCAGAAGCACATTCTTGTTATTTGGGAATTTTACTAACTTTAGTAAGGATTTGAATGTGGGTTGATAGTTAATTTCAATTTATATGATGGAGAGTTATTTATAGTTGCTGATTTGGGTATTTTTTTCATCTATCTTTGGTTAGATGAAGGATAATTTAAACTGTTTGTATTGTTGAATACAACACTTAATTTATAGGCTATTGAATATTTTAAATTTTCACCTGATATATCCATAACAGGGAGCAGGAAATAGGGAACAATTCAAAATTCCTGCTTCCTGCCTATTCAAATTTTAGCAACAAGAAATTATTACAATTCCTGTATCGGCGGTTATTCTACCTGAAACAATTGAATTATACCAAAAAGCCGTCCTATAAAGACGGGGCTTTAAACCCAGTTTTTTGGTAATAATTAACAATTTGCATTGCTACTTCACCAGGTGTAAGTCCATCGGTTTCAACTTCTACTGCATCTGCTGCTTTTTGCAAGGGAGAAATTTTGCGAGTGCTATCTTTGTAGTCGCGTTCTGCAATATCTCGTTCGAGTTGTTCTAAACTCACTTCAGGTTGACCTTGTTTTGTAAAGTCTTGCTGACGACGACGTGCGCGTTCCCCAACAGAAGCTGTTAAGAAGATTTTGACTTCTGCATCAGGGAAAACATGAGTACCAATGTCCCGGCCTTCAGCTACTAAACCACCTCGTTTACCCCAGCTTTGCTGTTGTTTTACCAGTGCTTTGCGGACTGCACTTTGAGCAGCGATCGCAGATACTTGTGATGTTACCTCAATGGTGCGAATTTCTTGAGTCACATCTGTATCATTAATCCACACTCGCACAGGAGTTTCCAAATTATGACTGGGAGTAAGTTCAATTTTACACTGGTTGGCTAATTCAGCGATCGCACATTCATCATCAACAGCAATGCCTTTTTGCAGCACCAGCCAGGTGATAGCACGGTACATAGCACCCGTATCTAAATACACTAAACCTAACTGGGTTGCCACTTGACGAGCTACCGTAGATTTGCCAGCACCAGCTGGCCCATCAATAGCGATGATAGGTTGGCGTAGCCCGTCGTAGACATCGCACAAAATGGTATTATCAATTAACCGTGTAGAACCTAGACGAGCTGCGATCGCCAGCATTCCTTCCTCCTCAACTGTTGCTAAAAACATCAATGTATTCGGTTCAACCAATTCAATATATTCAACATAGATAGTGCTGACCTTTGCAATTTCTTGCCACACCAATGCCATCAGCTGGCTGCTGTTGCGATCGCCAGCACGAAACGCCGCTTCAGCTTGCTGCAAGCCTTTATATAACACTGTTGCCTGCTCTTTTTCTGTTGCAGTCAAATATTGATTACGAGAACTCAAAGCCAAGCCAGACGCTTCCCGCACCGTTGGACAAGCAACAATCTCAACTGGCAAATTTAAATCAGCCACCAGACGCTTAATAATTGCCAATTGCTGGCCATCTTTTTGACCAAAGTAGGCTCGGTCAGGCTGTACCAAATTGAAAAGCTTGGTGACAATTGTCGCCACACCTTGAAAATGACCCGGCCGATATCTACCACACAAGCTACTTATCATACCAGATGGAGGGATTACTTGTGTAACTTGAGTTTCTTGTATATTCTTCTGAGGAATTCCCATTTCTTCCGGAGTAGGGGCAAAAATCGCATCAACTCCAGCTTTTACACACAATTCTTGGTCTTGCTCTAGAGTCCGGGGATAGCGTTGATAATCCTCCTTCGGGCCAAATTGCAGGGGATTAACAAAAATACTCACAATCACCGTAGAATTCTCTTGCCTAGCCTTATCAATCAGACTAAGATGACCTTGATGTAACCCTCCCATAGTCGGCACTAAACCAATCTCTGAGGGATACCAAGTAGTCTGATCATCAAATAATAATTCGTCTGAAAGCTTGAGATTGCTCTCCCAACGACGTTGATTTAAATAACAGCGTAAAGCTGCAACTGTAGTCAGCAGGCGCACAAAATACCCCTAGTTCTTGATCCTCTCACCCGTTAGTTTATATCTGAAACTGGGTTTAGGGATTAATCAACTAGGGGTATTTAAGTGAAAAGCGAAAAAAGAGTAGAGATTGTAGAAGGGTACGGGGAGATAGGGGAGATGAGGGAGATGGGGGAGATGAGGGAGATAGATAATAATCTATTCTTCCTGAACTCCTGATAGCGATCGCCATACTCCTGATAGCGCAGCTTGGCGCAAGTCATACCCCTAAAGATTATCTTCCCAACACCTCAAGCCGCACTGGCGCAATACCACTGCCAATCATCCCTAAAAGTCGGGCTGCACCCGCAGAAAGATCAATAATTCGACCACCAATGTATGGACCTCGGTCATTAATTCGCACAACTACCGAGCGGCCATTACGAGTGTTAATAACACGCACCTTTGTACCCAAAGGTAAACTGCGATGGGCTGCTGTCATCGCTTCGGGATTGAATCTCTCACCACTAGCAGTTTTATTCCCAGACCAATCATAGCCATACCAAGAAGCCATGCCTTTGAAGTTAATTTTCACTCCACCGATAGCAATTTGTTGGGACGGCTTGGGTATAGATCCTGATGTAGTTTCTGGTAAATTAGCAATTTCGCTGATGGGAGAGGCATTACCTATCAGTCTCCGCAGACGATTGGTTGCCTGTAGGGCATCTTGGGCAAGATTTTGGGTAGTATCTGCTAATCGCGTACCTTCATTGACTTCCACCAATTCTTTACCGTCAATTTTGATGGTGTAGCGATCTAATTGCTGTACAACAGAGAAGCCTTTATCCTGGGCTTTATTGTTGACTGAAGATTTTTCCTCTGTTTTCCAGCTGACGGTAATTTGGTTTGCGTCTGCGTTTTCGCGAATCAGCTGATTAATTCTAGAGGCTACTACGCTGGCTCTTTGAACTGGATCATTGGCAATGGGGCTGGAAAATTTGCCCACATCCATAACATTTCCCATGCTTGCAGCTTTTGCTGAATTACTAGCAACAAGGGCATAAGATTTTACGCCTCCAGCTTTTCCAATTGCTCCCATTTTTGTATCTGTGTTAGCAACTGGGGTAGAACTCAGAAAAGTAAGAACGGGAATATCCCGGATGTAAAGGGTTGCCGCCTGATGGCCTTTAACGCTGTGAGGAAGAATTTCTGTCTTCACAGCATCCAAGGTAGGTTTCTGTTCAGGGGATTGGTACTCTCCTACTTTCACTGCATCAGCCATAACAGATGCTTGGGAAGCGGGAGGGTTGTCCTTAGCGGTTTGAGTACGACCCACTGAAGGTAAACCTGAAATAGCCACAGACAGGGCGACAATAGTCCACAAATGTCTTTGATTCATGCGTCCGATTTTTAAAGCGACTGTAGAACTTAAGTTTTATAATGTGTGGGTTTTTCACTAGTCATAGTGATAGCCCGGAAAACTCGAACTCGTTCCGCTTTCACTTTTTGTTTATAACTGCAACAGAGTAACACGAACCATTTGGGTTGGGGATCAGGGTTTTAGCGTACGTCTTGAGTCAGGCTCTCAAATTTCCATTCGCCTTTCTAGGGTCAAACCTTTTTCAAATCAGGTTTCTGGCTTTGTAACATTTTTTTTCGGGATATCAATAATTTTTTATGAAGGTTTAATATAAAGTCAGATTTATCCAAGCTGAGTAATATCTTGATCTTTACGTAAGAAAATTCACTTAGCTTGTGATTAATTTAACTTGCGCTTGATGCTCGTTTTGGTCAAAATTAACTTTATTAATTCCAATTTTCCGATTTCAGAGAGTTAAAAAATATTTATTAAAATTCCCATAATCATCATTTTTAATTGATTTATGAGCAAAATTATCCAATTTTACAAGTATTGATTTTTGAATAAGTTGAATTTAGTTAGGTTGATGAAGGTCACGCAAACGTATTGCTATAAAATAATACTTTTTATTATAGTATTTATTCTCTTGCTAAATTAGCATTTATACCCATTAGTATTTTATTTCTTCACAAAAAAATAATTCATGAGACAATAAAAAAGGCTCGCAAACTTGAAAAAGCTATTTTTATTCGTATAAAAATATATCAGTAGCCTTTTTTGCCCCCACTAATCAATCAAGTATGCTATTTATTAGCAAGTTATCAGCTTCATGATAAACGCAGGAAATTTAGACATAGTTTCACCACCATTTTCAGAAGTTCTCACAGATTTGCATTCCCAGTACAAATCTCTGCAAGCTGGTACAGTAGCGAATTACATTCCTGAACTGGCTAAGGTAAACCCCAATTTATTTAGCATCTGTATTGTTACTGTAGATGGTCAAATTTACGAAGTTGGCGATTATGAACAACTATTTACAATTCAGTCAATTTCCAAAGTATTTGTCTATGGACAAGCTTTAGAGGATCATGGACGGGACTATGTTTTAACTAGAGTGGGGGTAGAGCCGACAGGAGACGCATTTAACGCCATTATTCTTGATGAACAATCAAAACGCCCATATAATCCAATGGTAAATGCTGGTGCTATAGCTATTACCAGCTTAATCAAAGGTTCGGGTCCTACTGAGCGTCTGAATCGGTTATTAGATATGTATCGGCGCTATATTGGTCGGGATGTATTTGTGGATATTTCGGTATTTACTTCCGAACGCAGTACAGGACACCGTAACCGTGCTACAGCCCATCTGATGCTGAATTTTGGCATGATTGACCAAAATATAGAAGAATCATTAGATTTATATTTTCAACAATGCTCTGTAATGGTTAATTGTCGAGACTTGGCAGTTATGGCAGCTACACTAGCTAATAAAGGTATTAATCCCATTACAAAAGAAAAAGCGGTAGATAATTGTTATATCAAAGATATATTGAGTGTGATGTACACCTGTGGTATGTATAACTTTGCTGGTGAATGGGCTTATAAAGTGGGAATTCCAGCAAAAAGCGGCGTTTGTGGGGGAATTATTGCTGTTGTTCCTGGACAGATGGGGATTGGTGTGTTCTCACCACCACTAGATGCGCGGGGTAATAGTGTGCGGGGGGTGAAGGTGTGTGAGGAACTGTCGCAACGGTTGGGGTTACATCTGTTTGACTGTTCTAAGGGGTGAAGGGGAAATTACATCATATATATATAGATGGGGGTTGGATAATTGGGGTAATGGGGGCGATCGCTGCGGTAAGCTATCTCTATTCCTTCGGAACGCTATGCAAATGAGACGCTACGCGAACGCGGACGCTTTTTCGCGTTTTTGGTGTTGAGTACATAATATAGATAAGTAGGTCAACAGAAAAAATTAAAGGTATGTGAAGAAAAGTAAAATCGCTCAAAACTCTCTTCCTGTTCCCTGTTCCCTGTTCCCTGTTCCCTGTTCCCTTGCCCCAACGACAATTTTTAACGCCCACCTACTTATATCTGTCGTATTATGTTGTCAGTCAAGTTTATTTAACGAACCACGAAGACGCGAAGAGCGCGAAGGAAGAAGAAAAGAAGAAAACCAGTATATAAAAAAGTTATAAAACTGAGTAGATGGCAAAAAACATTTGCTTTGAACCAGGAGATAGATTAAGTTTAATTACAGGTGATAACGGACTGGGTAAAACTTTTCTGCTTGAGTGTTCTTGGTGGGCTTTAACAGGACATTGGGCAGGTTTGCCAGCATATCCAAATCAGATTTTTACTAAATATTTTTCTAACATCAACCGCACTTTTTCAATACGAATAGGCTTAGAAAGGTAATCATTCATCCCGGCTTGTAAACAAGATTGCCTGTCTTCTTCTTCTTCACTAGCTGTCATAGCAATAATGACAGGACGTTCATGAGGTTGCCAATATTTACAAATTTGGCGTGTTGCTTCTAAGCCATCCATTTCTGGCATTTGCAAATCCATGAATACTAAAGTGTAAGATTGCTGATTTAATGCTGATATTGCTTCTTTACCATTGCTGACAACATCAGCAGAGTATCCTAATGTTTGCAAAATACGCACAGCAACTTTTTGATTAACAAGATTATCTTCTGCTATGAGAATTTTTACTTGAGATGATGTGTTAAGCAAGGAAGGTGGAAGTTGTTTTTTTAGTTTAATATCATCATCGCTGTAAAGATATCTTACTTGCAAAAATTCTGCTAATTTGTCAAAAATGATTTGTGGTTGCAATGGTTTATGTACCATATCATCACAGCCAACTGCTTTAATTTCTACTCGTTCTTGTTCAAAAACGCTGGCAGTTAAGGCGATAATAATAATTGGAATATTCTGTTTTTGACTAAGTTGGCGAATTATTTTAGTAGCTTCATATCCGTCTATTTCTGGCATTCGCATATCCATCCAAATTAGATGCGGTTGCCATTCTTGCCATAATTTTATTGCTTCTTTGCCATTTTTGGCTTCTCTAATTTCAAAACCAAGGGGTTGGAGTAATTTAACTAACAACTGACGATTATTTTCAATGTCATCAGCAATCATAATCCGATAATTAGGCTGATCAGGTATTAAACCAATAATTTTTCGCGTTGATAGTGGGGAAGAAATTGCATCTATTAAAACTGAGCGGAAGCGAATTGTAAACTCAAATTTACTGCCCTTTGTTAAAGTGCTTTCAACTTGAATATTTCCTCCCATCAGTTGTATGAATTTACGACTGATGACTAAACCTAATCCTGTTCCTTGATGAGATTTGCGACCAGATGAGGTTTGGACAAAGGGACTAAAAAGGTGAGCCAATTCTTCGGGAGCTATACCTATTCCTGTGTCTATGACTGCAAATTTTAGAGTGTTTTTTTCTTGATTTTCTACTTTTAGTGTGACACTTCCCTGATGGGTAAATTTAATGGCATTACTGAGGAGATTCAGGATAATTTGCCGCAGTTTACCCTTGTCTGTGCGAATAAATTGGGGTAAATCTGGGGATAAATCAAAGCAAAGTTTAATTCCTTTTTCTGAGGCTTTAAGTTGTAACATTGCTTGAAGGGAATCAAGCAGCGGCAGAAGATGAAAATTAGTTTTATTAAATGTGATTTTTCCTGCTTCAATTTTCGACATTTCTAAAACATCATTAATTAAAGACAGCAAATGTTCGCCACTGGCAATAATAATATCTAAATTCTCTTGTTGTTCAGTATTAATAGTCTGAGATCCTTGCATTAATTGAGTGAATCCCAAAATGGCGTTCAGGGGTGTTCGCAATTCATGACTCATATTTGCTAAAAATTCACTTTTAGCACGGTTGGCGGCTTCTGCTGCTTGTTTTGCCTGTGCTAGTTCCAGTTCTGCTTGTTTACGTTGAGTGATATCTAAACAAGTTCCATGCCAACAAATATCGCCATTTTCTCGACGTTCCGGTTGCGATGTTGCCTGCAACCATTTCAATTTATTTGAAGGTGTAATTATGCGCCATTCATGACTAAAGGTTTTCAATGTAATAGCACTATTTTTAACTGCTTGCATATATCTGGAAACATCTTCGGGATGAAACTGATTGAATACAAATGTTGCATCTTGGAGGATGTCCTCAATTTTGACTTCATGAATATCTACAATTGCTTTATTTACATACTCAAAGGACATAAAACCATCAGCACGTATGAGTAGAGAATATATTACTACTGGTGAAGCGGTGGCTAGGTGTTCTAGTTGGGCTTTAGAACGGCGTAAAGCTTCTTCTGCTTGTTTCCGGGCTGTGATATCCCGTACCATAACTAAAACTTCATTGTCATTAAGGGGGGTAATACGGGTTTCTTCATATTGAATTTTTCCCTCTACCAAAAGTTCCTGTTCGTAGGTTTGGAGTTGACCTGTTTGTAGAGATTTTTCTACATAAAACATTCGCTCTTTTGCTCTGTCAGGGGGTAAGATATCAAAGATATTTTTCCCGTCTCGACTGCGTTGAGGATGGATAGGTTGAAATTCGTTTCCTATAAAGATATTCATGTAATTACCATGACGATCTAAACGCAAAAGTAAGTCTGGGATAGCAGCAATTAAAGCGCGGGTAGTTTGTTCATTTTGACGAAGAGAAGCTTCAATTTGTTTGCGTTCAGTGATGTCTTTGGCAATAATTATGGCACATCGCTGTCCATTAAGTTCAATCACTTCTACTGAACTCAATAGGGTTCTAATTTCCCCTGATTTTATGCGGAAGTTAAATTCCCAGTTGTGGATGAAACCATCAGTTTGTATGGCTTGGATATAGCGATCGCGTTCTTGGAGATTTATCCATAAGTTCAGTTCTATGGAAGTTTTACCAATCACTTCTTCTCGGCTATATCCCGAAACTTCTAGAAAACTTTGATTAACTTCTAAATAACGTCCTTTGTCTAAAGTTGCGATCGCCATCGGATCAGGACTAGTACCAAACACTGTAGTAAATTTTACTTCTGATTCTTCTAAAACATCTGCTAGCTTTGTAAAAGCTTGATGCAGTTGGTCAGACATTTGATTAAATGATTTTGCCAACTGTGATAATTCATCAATAGGCGAATTTTCGGGGATATGTTGCTTAATATTGGTCTTGGCGATCGCCCTACTCATAATACTCAAACGTCGCAATGGTCGGCTAATCCAAGCAGACATAATTGTTGCTAGTGCGATCGCTCCTAAAATTAAACCCACACAGAGGATAATGGTTGTGTGGCGACTAGCATTTATTTCTCCCATAAAATCATTTTCTGGGACAACTGTTACCACCAACCAATCTAAGCCATACTTATCTTGATAAGGTTGAATTTCTACAAACTTCTGTTCTCCTGCTTGGGAAAATATCAACTGTTGGGACTTTTTTATTTCTCCTAAATTTTCAAATTTCTGCTTTATTTCTTTTGCTATTTGTTGGGTCAATGGGTTTTTACTATTTATCGCAGCAACCCGAATAAATTTTTTATTACTCTGGCTGTATGGTGTTTCTAAAGTTGAACTTGCCACTAAATCACCAGACCGTTCTATAATAAAAATTTGTCCATTTACAGAAGGTTTTAAATCTTTTAAAAAAGTGCTGATATTCTGTAATTTCAAATGAACAGCTAACATAGCTTGCAGCTTTCCTTCCCTATCATATACGGGGGTACTAGTAGCAATGCCAGCAGCTGGATAACTAACCCATTGAAAAATGGGAGTCCAAGCCGATTTTTTGGCAACTTTACCTACTTGATACCAAGGACGCTGACGAGAATCTAAACTTCTCACCAAAAATATGTCACGGGGGTTTCCTTGCTTATCTACTTTATAAGCCGTATTTTTTTTACCTTCTGAACCCTTCTGAATTATTAAAAAATACTGACCAAGTTCTCTGACATAACCTATAGAATTTCCTTGTTCATCACCGTAGAGTATCACGTTGACAGACTCAAAAAGTTTGATTTGTTCCCAAAATTGATGTTTAACTTGATCAAAATCTTGTATATTCAACTGACCTAGTTTCACAGCATTTAAATTCAAGTTATTAATTAGATGTGGCGTGCTTAAGTAGGCGTTAAGACGAGATTTAACTTGGTCATTGGTACGTTCCATGACCTGAACTGCAATATCTGTGACTGCTTGTTTTCCGCTGCTAAAGGACAAATACCCGGTTACACTTACTGCAACGACAATCAATAGCACAAAGGGAATTATCAATACTAGTTGTAGTGGGATTTTGTGCCGGTGGCAAGTAAATAGAGACCAATGGTGGATTAAGCGCATTTGAGCAGGCAACAAGAATTACCAAAAACAAGACAGTAAGATTTATTAAGTTAGCTTAGTTTTACTAATAGCCTTGAGTGTATACGCTACACAGTTTGGAGAGTTGTCTGGATTTTAGCCGTTCAGTAATATACCATCTTTACTAAGTTGTGTGATTGAAAATGTAATGAGACTTGCTGAAAACTTAACAATTAATTGGGTTTTAATAAAGACCTGTTTACAGTTTGCTACTTGGGGATTTTGTTCACTGTTACTTGCAGAAATCCTCAGAGATACCTATCATGCATTGTGTCACCAGATCAATTGGCTGGCTAAATGGCATAATAAACATCATGCGGCCTATCGGCGGGATTTAACTTTAGTTTCCCAACAAGCTTATTTAGATTCTCAGTTGTATCACGACATAGTTGAGTCGGCCATACTAGTGGTTTTATTAACAATAGTAGCCTTAGTTGTTCAGCAATGGGGCTTGTGGTTGGGAGTCATCTATGCTGTTACTTTTTTGTATGGTGCATCTGTGCGCTATTTCCAAGGGACAATTGAGACAGACTATAACCATTTACCAGGGCCATTGGAAACGATTCCCTCCGTTTGGTTTGTGAATAGAACCTATCATTGGCGACATCATTTTGATGATGTTGATGCTTATTATAGTGGTGTCTTTTCTTTGGTGGATAAAATACTAGGAACAGGACTGTCTCTCAAAGGTAAAACTGTTGCTGTAACTGGTGCTTCAGGGACATTAGGACAAGCATTAGTAGCAGAATTACTCAAGAATAATGCCAAAGTGATTGCATTAAGCACGAATCCTGATCAAATACAGGCACAAACTAGATTAAAAGTGCTTTCCTGGGAATTAGGGAATGAAGAAGACCTGCAAGAAAGCCTCAAGAAAGTTGATATTTTAATTATCAATCATGGCGTGAATGTTTATAGCGATCGCACTCCAGACGCAATTAACAATTCTTATCAAGTTAACACTTTTTCTGCTTTGCGCTTAATAGATATATTCTCTACAACTGTCACAGGACCTGATGCAAAAGCAACGAAAGAAATTTGGGTTAACACCTCAGAAGCAGAAGTTTCTCCCGCATTTAGCCCTTTGTATGAACTCAGTAAAAGAACTTTAGGTGATCTTATTACCCTCAAGCGTTTAGATGGAGTTTGTGTAATTCGTAAATTAATTTTAGGTCCATTCAAGAGTCAATTAAATCCTTATGGTGTAATGTCAGCATCGCAAGTTGCACGCGGAATTTTGTTTTTAGCTAAACGGGATTTTAGAAATATTATTGTGACGATAAACCCACTCACTTATTTATTTTTTCCCATCAAAGAATTTAGTAATTGGTTGTACTATCGCATTTTTAGTAAGTCAGTAAAAAGCAAATAATGGTCTAGGGTGGGCATTGCCCACCATTTTCTCTACATGACTGTGTAAAATGTCTTTTGGTATCTAGGTTTTATTGCTGATTGCTGAATGCTTGAGGAATTAGCTAAAAATACATTGCTTTTGAAATTCAGTGAGATTTGGCGCTAGTAAAAGTAAATTTTCATAAGGCAAAGATGATACCCCATAAAATGAATACTTTTTTTGACTAGGAGTGTAATCAAAAAATATGCTCAATCTATCGGCAATCACAGGAATTTTACCACGATGAAAGACACTATTAGTGGCAGCAAAAATTACTGTTCCAGCAACACCAAGACATGATTTGTAATTGCTAATGGCTGTAAATTCCCTCATAGTTTTATCCAGAATGTAGCCAGATTTGTATTTACGAGCTTTGGCTATTTCTGAGGTTAAGGACTGGGAAATATATTGAAATGGTCCATGACCTTCATCTATATCATGTAAATAAACGATAATTTTAATTATCCTTCTAGCTTCCTTATCTATATGCCATAATCTTGAGCCTTTTTCTAATTGATTTGCAATATCTCTGCGAAAATATACACCATGATAAGCTACAGGCAGACCAATAAAATTTTCAGCAATATTGAGTAATCTTTCTTCTAGTCCCCACAAAAAAATGTCTGGATACTCCATAATCTGCTGAGAACTGGCATGAATAATAAATTGATGATTATGGACACCAATAGATTTAGGTATTTTGGGTATCAGATCTTGTGCTGCTTGGATAAATTGAGGAGTAGATGCAATTTCTAAATCTGCCAATGAAGTAATGACCACACCTTCCTGTTTAATTCTCTCGACCAAATCTAAGTCATTTTTTGTAAGATTTGGTAAATTGGGAATATATTTTTCTACCTCTGCTTGATAAGCAAGTTCTCTTTGATTGTTTATAAGGGGAATTGTGTCAATAGTTTTTAAAATTTTGTTTCCTATTTTTTGCAACAAAAAATTATACCTCATAGGATTGTTGATCATCATCAAGAAGTATATATTTTTCTAATATCTACTATTGAATTTGATCTGTATTACAATACCTACTTCAAGAATTTTCCACAATCTTTCTCTAGATATAATTTTCGGCATGATGATAATTTAAGCATAGAATGAGAACAGACATTTATAGCAGAAGGCAAAAGTAAAACCCTTGTCATCATTAAGTTTTAGCTTTTCAGAATGTTCTCATCGTCTTGTCGGCTATATCATAAAATATGGCTTACGCGACGCTGTGCTAAAGGTAAGAATTCAGGAGTCAGGAGTCAGAATGCTGATGAAATGAAGAATAGTCCAGAAGTGAGATTTTATCAAAATCATCAAAGTTGACTAAAAAAGTCTTTATTCTCCTGACGTGGAGTATTGTCTATCCTGAATACTTACTGCTAAAGACAGTGAAAAACTTTCAACTGTATAATCTGTCATCTACTATGTGGAGGATAATGTGTTCTTAAAAATTCTTCTGCTTCAATTCTATTTTTAATCACTCCATCCACAGTAGCAGTAAGCAAATGATCCAGTATAATTTTAAATAGGGGGCTTGGTTTATAACCCATTGTTTTTAAATCATTACCATTTAATAAAGGTTGTATATTTGCCAAAGTAGTTAAAAAATACCTAATTTTGCGCCTAATTTTACGCGGACTTTTTAAAGCAATCAAAATTAAAGTTGTCCAATCATATTTTCTCAATAAATGGACACTTTGACTAGGAAGTATACAATTTGGCAAAGATGTTATGATCTCTGTTTGTGTTTCTGATAATTTCTTAAATCTAGCAATAATATCATCAGCTAATTGGAGATTTTTAGCTACCTTCACTTGATATTTTGGTTCTAAGTTGGCAATTAATACCTCTAAACGCATTTGCCAATCATGTAGATTATGTTGTTGACCAAATTTTCGTAAATAAATTTCTAATAAACGTAATTGTCGTAGAACTTCCCCATCTAATTTTAAGCTATGGTGAATACATCGCAATGCACCTAATTGATCTAATAATTGTAAGGCTGATTGCCAATAAGTGGCTGCAAGAATATTTTTTAATTCTGCTTTTAAACGAGTTTGTAAAGCAGGTGTTTTGGTATTTTCTTGAGAAGTGCGATCATAAACTCCGCTATTTATAGCATAGCGAATATATTCTTCAGTTCTCTGTTCAATTTGAAATCCAAACCGCACAGCAAAACGGACACCACGATAAATCCGGGTAGGATCTTCAATAAAACTGTTAGCGTGTAAAATGCGAATTTGCTTGGCTTGTAAATCTAATAAACCACCAAAAAAATCTAATAATTCACCACTACGGGGAGATGTTAACCTTAAGGCCATTGCATTGATAGTAAAATCTCTTCTATATAAATCTTGACGAATAGAACTAGCTTCAACTTCTGGATTTGCTGCGGGATAAGGATAAAATTCAGTTCTAGAAGTGGCAATATCTACCCATAATGAATCTAATTCTGGGTCTTTGTGCCATAGTAAAGCAGCGGTTTGAAATGCACCATGAATTTCTAAACGGGCATTTTGATAAATTTGCTGGAGTGCTTTTGCTAATTCTACACCTGCACCCACATCTGCTGCTTGATGAAAACCATCAACTACTAAATCAATATCATTAATCATTAATGTGCCAGTTTGAGCTTCTGCTAACAGCAAATCTCGTACTGCACCACCAACTAAATAAAGATGCCAACCGCGTTTTTCTGCTGCTTGAGATGCTATATTTAATAATTGCCAAAGTTGAGGATTTAATTTATTTTTTAATTGCGGTAAACTAATATTTGTTTCACTGTTTGTTTCTATTTTTCCACCGACTATATCAGCTTGATGTAATTCTCTTAAAACATCGGTGCGAGTGACAATACCCACTAAATTTTCATTTGCTAAAACTGGTAATCTGCCAATATCATAAGTCACCATTAAAGATTCAATTTGGGGTAGGATAGTATCTGGTGTAATTGTTTTTAAATTAGTAGTCATATAACCTTTAACTGGTGCATGACTAAAGCCGTGATGTAAAGCAATATCTAAATCACGTCGGGAAATAATACCCACTATTTTATCTTGCTCATTCACAACAGATAAACCAGAATGTCCGTAACGGAGTAAAATTCTTTGAGCTTCAGCAATAGTGGTTTCTGGTCGAATAGTACGCACAGGAGAAGACATTAAATCTCTGGCTGTGGGAGGATGGGGAATTTGTGCTTTTAATCCATCTAATAGTTGTTGTAAAATTGCTTGTGAGTCGTTGGTGCGAATATTTAAAGATGCGGCTTGGGAATGTCCACCACCACCAAAAGACTGCAATAAGAGATGAAGATTTGTATGGGGAATTTGCGATCGCCCAATTACAGTTAATCGCCATTCATTTTCACCCAAAGGATGTTCATTTGCCAAAATTAGGGCATCAATTTCTGTCAACTCCACCAGTTCTGATGCTAAAGCTGATAACCCTGGCACAAAATCATCAGTTCTCAATGTCACCCAAGCAATAGTATATCCACGCAGACAAAGATATTCTAAATTTTCCAGCGCCTCAGTTAATAATTGTTGCAACTGTGGTGATAAACCTGGATCACGGTAGGTTGAAATTACAGATAAACTTGCCCCCTGTTGCATCAACCAAGCCAAAGCTAAAGCATCTCTAGGTGTAGATTGGTTGTACGTTAAAGAACCAGTATCAACGTGAATACCCAAGGCCATGACAGTTGCTTGAGCAGGTGTTAAAGAAATATGGCGTTTTTGTAGTTCTTCCACCATTAAAGTCGTCGTTGCACCCACACTGTCAACATATAATTGCGTCGTGGGAATATCACTATCTTGTCCGAGATGATGATCGTAAACTAAAACTTCCTGCACATTAGGTAAATCTAACCATTCAGCAGCTTTACCCAAGCGATCGCGCTGTTGAGTATCCACTATCATCAAAGAACGGATTTTTTCAGGATTAACAGAACGCCTTTCAATCAGCGAATATTCATCCCGATGCAACGCCAAAAAATCCCGTACCGGTGGATGCGCTCCCCCAGTCAAGACAATCTTACTTCCTGCCTTGAGGCAAGTTAACCCCACAGCCGCCCCTAAAGCGTCAAAATCAGCAGTTGTGTGACAAAGAATGATATCCATAAGAAGTAATGGGGAGCAGGGGGCAGGGGGCAGGGGAGCAGGGGAGCAGGGGAGCAGGGGAGATGGGGGGCAGAGGAGAATAATGTATTGATCACCTATTCCCTATTCCCTTCTTACTGTCACCTGTCACCTGTCACCTGTTCCCTAATCACTGAAATTGAGCAACTGTTACAAACCAGAAGTAAAATATTAATTGATCAGGGGATACCAAGTGAGTTCACAAGGGTCACTGAGCAACCCAGTCTGTCCATTTTATAGTGACAGCCTGGAGAAACGTTACGATTTCGCTGTGTTGGGAAAAGTAAAAATGAGCATAGTATTCCAATTTGCTTTAGTATCTCTAGTTCTGATGTCCTTCGTCCTAGTTGTTGGTGTTCCTGTTGCTTACGCAACTCCTCAAAACTGGGTTGAATCTAAAAAGCTGCTGTGGGTTGGTTCTGGTGTTTGGATTGCCTTAGTGCTTTTAGTTGGTTTATTAAACTTTTTTGTGGTGTAGACGACGGCTGCAAACAGACGTTGACACATAACATAAAAACCAGAGGAGCAGAAAAGCTGGGTTTACAGGAAAGGGAAGCAAAAATATCTTTGTTCTTTTTCTATGTTGACATTGCTTTCCTGCTCCTCTATTTCCATCCAGAAAAGAGTATTGGCTAAGAATTTATAGTTATAAGAGGCAGTCATGGCAGTTTTTGAGGGAACATTTACTCAAACAGAGCCTTTAAAGTTTGCGTTGGTGATTGGTCGATTCAATGACTTGGTTACTGTCAAGCTTTTAGAAGGATGTCAAGATTGTCTGAAGCGTCACGGTATAAATCCCGACCCTCAAGGCAATCAAGTAGATTATGTATGGGTTCCAGGAAGTTTTGAAGTTCCCACCGTAGCTCGCCAGTTGGCACTCTCCCATCGTTATGATGCCATAATTTGCTTGGGCGCGGTGATTAAGGGACAAACGCCCCATTTCGATTATGTATCTTCTGAAGTGGCTAAAGGTATTGCTGCTGCAAGTTTTCAAACAGGAGTACCTGTGATTTTTGGCATTTTGACAACAGATACCATGCAGCAAGCATTGGAACGAGCAGGGATTAAAAGTAATCACGGCTGGGATTATGCCATGAATGCTATAGAAATGGCCAGTTTGATGCGTCAGTTACGTTCTAATCTAGCAGAACCATACAGTCGTAATGCTCAGTCTTTACCAGCATCACTACAAAATCCTGTGGAGTCAGAGGTGGTTTAGAAGAGGGGTGTGGGGGATGAGGGGGAGCAGGGGAGCAGAGGAGCAGAGGAGCAGATTAAAAATTAATTCTTTTTTCTTCCTGAAATTCTGCCTCCTGCCTTCTGCCTCCTGCCTTCTGCCTCCTGCCTCCTGCCTCCTGCCTTCTGCCTCCTCTTCAAAAAAAAATAAATTTAGGGGTTGACAAACCAGAATAAATCTGACAAACTGATATTAGTCTGAAATTTGCGGGTATAGCTCAGTGGTAGAGCGCAACCTTGCCAAGGTTGATGTCGCGCGTTCGAATCGCGTTACCCGCTTTTGAATTAATGTTAATATCTTGTTATATCAAGAATTGTTATCGGGTTTGTGTAATCGCTACTAAATCTCCAGGGTTGATATTTATTCATGCCTGGATTCAAACCTAGCGGATAACTACTAAGAGCTATCTCGATGGGTATTTTGTGGGATTGAAAATAGCGGCTGCAATGCTGGCAGAAATATACTAGAACTAGAACACCGATTCATTAATCGTAAGGGCGAAGCATTCGGACAGAATATCAATGGTTTCAGTGATAAGTAATCACCCTAATGCTTCGCCCCTACTGAATCGACGCTCTATTGCTAAGAGTGGAAATATCCCCACTAACTGTTAACAAAAACACGCCCAAGTTATTTAGACTGCTTGTGCCATCTCAAAAACCTGAAAAAATAGATTTAAATACGGACTATACTTGTCCTTGTCGTCGTCGGGGGCGGTTAATTCCGATCACTCTGACAGAAGCTTTTGGTTGCGATCGCTGTCAACAAATTTTCGTTGTCGAAGATAATGGTTATGTGCTGGAGCAACTTTCTACTACCTATCCCTATAAGCGTGCTTGGCGCTGGACGGGGAATAGTTGGAATGTGATCCAACCCCGGTTAGGAGAAAGTTATTTGCCGATAGCATTGGGCATTATTTTCGTGCTAGTGATTATATGGCTACCATTAGCATTACGCTTGGCGAATGGTTCAAGTATTATTGCTTGGGCTATAGTAGCGGTGCTATTGGCTATTCTGCCAGCAATTATGGTCTGGCTTACTTACAGACGTTAATTCAATGACCACCCCAGATTTATCTGTGGAATCAACCAAAAATTCCAAATCTCAGATTCTCAAACCCCGGATTTATCTGTGGAATCAATCCAAAATCCAAAATCTCAAATCCAAAATCGGATGACTGTTGAAGTTTTTGATGATTGTCCCGAACCCATGAACAGCGCCAAACGCGCTTACCAAGCTTCCCTTAAGTTAGGGATTACCAAAGGGGCAGACCGGAGTCGTGCTGTGCTGGCGATGGCACAGGCGTTAGAATATTCATTCGACGACATTCTCGAAGCCAATACGTTGGACTTAGAAGCCAGTCGAGAAATGGCGGTATCGGAATTAATTTTGGATTGGCTGAAGTTAACTCCTTCTAGGTTAGAGAATGCTGTGGCTATTCTCCAACGTTTGGGAGAATTATCAGATCCGCTGCGACGGGTGAGAACGGCTGATTATCAACAGGAAGATTCTCAGAGTTATACCCAGTTGATGCCTTTGGGTGTGATTGGATTTATTTATGAGGCTTTTCCGGATTTGGGGGCGATCGCAGCTGGTTTTTGCTTAAAAACTGGCAATAGCTTGATTCTCAAAGGTAGTACAGAGGCTAGTCATTCCAATGCGGCGATCGCTCAAGTTCTACAAAATGCTATTAGTGAAGTTGGTTTACCACCAGGCTGTATAGAATTGGTTACAGCTGAACATGGCGCTTCTGTGCGAGATTTAGTCACCCAAGACCAGTATTTAAGTTTAGTCATTCCCTACGGACGTTCTAGCTTAATTCAACAAGTAGTTAGACAAGCAACTTGTCCAGTTTTAAAGTCAGCGATGGGTAATTGTTACCTGTATTGGTCACTAAATAGCAGCTTAGAAATGGTGCGCTGGATGATTCTCGATAGCCATGAGAGTGAACCAGATCCGGTGAACGCGATTGAAAAAGTGCTGATCCATCGTCAAGCTTTACCATCGTCCTTATCTGTGTTGTGGAACAGCTTAAAAGAAAAAGGCTTTGAACTCAAAGCAGATGCGGAACTGGTAGAAGCCTTTCCCCAATTACAGTTAGCGAAAGATGGAGAATGGGGAACGCCCTATTTAACTAAGACAGTGGCTTTTAAATTGGTGGATAGTTTAGAGAGTGCGATCGCATGGATTAATCAATATAGTAGCGGTCATGCTGATTGTATCGTCACAGAATCCTACCAAGAAAGTCGGCAATTTGCTTTAGGAGTCAACAGCGCCTCCACCTACATCAACGCATCCCCGCGTTTTTCCCGCAACTCCTCACGGGGAGATGCAGTATTTTTGGGAATGTCCAATCAAAAAGGACATCGCCGAGGGTTTATGAGTTTGGAGACTTTAACGACGGTGAAGCATATAGTTCAGGGAAATGGACGGTTTTAGAAGTTACGAGTGAGAAGTAAAACTGTTATTCATTCTTAGAGGTCAAAAGTGCAAAGTTACTTCGGAGTGAGTTCTTAAAATGTTTAATAGCAGCTTGGGATGATGGTTTTTTAGAAACAGAAAGTTATGAAATTCATAATTTGCTAAAAATGACAAAAGAAAATAAAGGTATTATTGAAATAACTGGAGGAGGAAAAAACCAAAACCGACTTAGAGAAATTCCCCATTTTAAAAAATTTGATTGTTGCTGGTTTGATTTTGCAATTTTAGTGAATGAAAATATTAAACCTGCGGAAATCATTGCATTCGATTTTGAAATCAGATTTCTAGAAGAAAATCCAACAAAATTTTTACGTTTTGATCTGAACTTACCAGAACACAATAATGACGATAAAGGAAAACGATTTCATCTACATCCAGGTAATGATGACTTGATGATTCATGCTTCCCCTATGTCACCACTGGAAATTCTACATTTATTTTTATATGACTTAAAAATGCCTGAACGTCCCCGCACCTAACAACAAACAAAAAAATCTAAAAAATGTAGAGATATTGCATTATACCAATTCCATAAAAAATGCGACAGATGCGTAGGTTGGGTTGAACAAAGTGAAACCCAACATCCACAAAGTTTTGAAGCGTTGGGTTGAGGGAAGAAAACCGACCTACATCTATCTTTAATTCTTAATTACGAATTAGCTTTATTCCCCCAAATTAATCGCGGGATTCCTGCTAAAAAATCCCCTGGGCATCAGTTTAAAACTCACTTCATGTCTAGGCATGACAGGCCAATCTTCGGGACGAGGAACGTGAGTGATACCCATTGTATACCACACCACAATATCTTCATTTGCTAAAGATTCATTATCAGCAATATATTTAGGTAAACCTTCCCCTAATTTGCTTTGGTTAGGATAATCACCACCTGCATACATTTCACCATCTTTATATTTTGTCACCCAAAAATGATGAGTTGCAAAACTGGCTTTGTCTCTAATCTTTGCACCTTCTACAGCATACATGATTGTATTTCCTCCTGGGGTTAACATATATGCTGTAGGAACACCTAAATTATTCTTTTTGTCTGCATTAGTTATCATCCATTCTCGACTATGTTTGATGTCCGAATCTCGCACAGCATTTTTTTCTGTGGTTAATTGAGTATCGGCAACAGTAATAGCATTACCTAAAGGATTTTTATCACTAATTGGTAGAGAATTAACATTCATTTCCATGACTGAATTCTTCTGTCCATCAACATCTAAATCTAGGCGATAGTTAAAAAAGTGTTGATGATTTACACCAAGGATATTTTTAGCTAATAACCGCCCCAAGGCTTGATTTTCAGTTTGTGTGTTAACATTTGTTCCCTGTGGTAAATCAATTCCTGTTAATTCATTTTTAATTTCTAAAGTTCCATCTTGGTGAAATATCCAATTCAGGATGTAATCGTAATTATCAACTGTGGTGATCATTGATATTACTAATTCCCGATTACGCCGGACATAATTTTTTTGATTATGATAATTAAAATGTTTCCAAAGTACGCCGTTATCTTTTTCATAAATACCAATTACCCGTGGCATTATATAAGATTCTCCCTCACCGTTAGCAAATACAGCATCTAATAAAACGCCATTTTCAGGAATTTCTTTACCTAATTCTAGTTTATTTGCTAATAATCCAATGTTGTATTCTCCGACATCAAAGGCGTTACGAAATGACCAATTCGGATTTGGATCACCATAAGGAACTACCATTTCCGACAGACTACCACGATAAAGAATGGGTCTGGATTTTTCACCATCGTTATAATTAACAAGATATAAAACTAAACCTTCACGGGGATGCATTAAATAACGAAAATGCCAACCTTGCCAAGAAATTTCATTACCTTGAATTTTGAAAGTTGTTCCTTCCGGTTGAGTAATTTTTAATGGTTTTGGTGCGGGAATTAGTTTTTCAAAATAGGAAAGATCATAATCCCAGTTTTCTTGGGAAATAGCTACTACACCACGATCAACAAAACTATCAACTCTACCTTTATTTAAATTAATTGTAGCTACAACTCCTTCAATGGGATGAGCGAAATAATTACCATATTGACCTCGATAATAGGATAATGCGCGACAAATACGATTACCTTTTTTTTGTTCTGCTGATGTAAGTATTCCTGCTGCCCAACAACTGATTTGGACTTGATCGAAATCTTTGATTCCCCGTTTTTTCATGGCATTTTGCCAACGTGAATCTGCTTTAACTACTTCTTCTGCAAGTTGATAATCTAGAGGTAAAATGGCTGGTTGACTCTGGGGGATTTCTTGCCACTTAGTCAGGGTATTTTTATTTAAATCTACTATTCCTACAAAGGTTTTATTAAATTCACGTTCATAAATTTGTAAAAATACCTGGCGTGGAAATGGTTGACCAGGTTGAAAATTTAAAACTGTTTTTTTATCAGGTTCTTGTAAAGTAATCATGGAAAAAAATGCGGCTTCGCTTAATTTTTTTTCCCGTTGTAATACTTCTACTGCGGTGTTAATTTCTTGTTCTGTTAAGGGGTTGAGAGGATGAGGTGTGATGATGTTCTGAGCAAATGTAATCTGAGGAGAACTTAGCCAGAAATGAAAACACACAAAGATGGCGATCGCTAATCTAAAAAAACGATGTAAACTTTGAATCATACTGTTTAAGAACAAAATACATCTATTGATTTCAATGCTTTTGCTCAAAAACAGTAAAATTACAACAATAATCAGCGGTTAGTGGTAAAACCGTTACCTGCTATATGCTGTATATGGTATTGTTCTTACTTTTTGCGTTTCTGTAGCTCTGCATGAAACAAAATTGGATCTTTACGCAGATACTAAGCGCCGTAAAGATTCAGCACGACGTTTTGCTGTAGGGTTATTAGGAGCAAATTTTAATGCTTCTTCATACATTTCCAACGCCTGAGCAGATAATTTTTTCTTCTCGTAAGCATGACCGAGATTATTCAAGGCTACTACGTAGTCAGGCTTTAATTTCAGCGCCTCTTTATACTGACGAATAGCTAAATCATATTGTTCTTGGGCGAAGTAAACATAACCCAATCCGTTGTAAACTGGGGCAATATTTTCTTCTCCTTCTTCCTCAGCAGCTTTGAGAGCTTTTTGAAATAGGGGTATGGCTTGGGTAAAAACTTTTTTTTCGGAATAAATACTGGCTAATTCGTAATATTCTTGGGCGGTACCTTTTTCTTTTGTTAATTTGGTTTTTAACTTAGAAAGAGAGTTTTCCAGTTTACGAGTTTTGAAAATCTCGCGAAAAACACTCACCGCTGCAAATGCGAGTAAAATGACGAAAATTGAGAGATAAACAAGGACTAGGTTATTATCCATTGGCTGAAATATAGACTATTAAATGTTTCTTCTTGATCTATTTTGTCAGTTGTTGGTTGTCATCTGTCAGTTGTTAATGTTTTCTCCTGACTATTACCCAATCCCCAATACTGTGTACGTTCTTTGAGCCAACCTGTAGCTATGTAACGGGCGATCGCTTCATTGACCGATCTTCTGAACTCATCGTACTGCAAACCCTTGGCCATAACTACAGATAAGGGTTCGGTTGATAACTGGCTAGGTAAGATGTGATATTGGGGATATTCTTGTACCCAACCGCTAAGAACGCTTTTATCAGCCGCAAAAGCATCAACCGCATTACTTTCTATTTTTTCTTGTGCTTGGACATACGAGTTAACGCCTATTAACTCAGCGGTTGGTATAAAATATTTTACATCAGAAATAGTGCTAGAGTGATTGAGTACAGCGATTTTACGTTTATTTAAATCTTGTAACTGATTTATAGAAGTATCTTTAGTAACTATTGCAGCGCCATCATAATAATAAGGAACACTGAAACTAACAATACGAGAACGTGATTCAGTGGCTGTCACGTTAGCAATAGCCAGGTCAACTTTATTTTCGACAATGACAGGTAAGCGATCGCTATTCAGGACAGGTTGAAATCTCACAGCATCTGGTTTACCCAGCAAATCACCTGCTAAACGCTTGGCTAAATCTATTTCTAAGCCTTGTAAATCACCGTTATCATTCCTGAATCCCAAAGGACGTAGATTATCTTTCACCGCCACAGTCAAATAACCACGCTTTTGAATTTCTGGGAGAGTTGCAGCAGATGCTATTAAATCTGTCCCCAGGGAAAAAAAGCACAAAATCAAAATCAAGGTAGCGGATAATACCAGATGTAACCGATTCATAGTAGACCTTCGCTTTGCTCCAATTAAAAATTCAATCAAAAATCCAAACAAGTTGATCATTTTTAATGTTGAACTTTTAATTTTCAATTCTCCGCAAGAGGCATCTGTTACATCCGTTATTCATCCGTCGTCACCTTTATTGGTTAATTAACCTTTAACAGAGTTTGCCAGTTCTGCAACTTTAGCAAAGCTTGCAGGGTCAAGAACTGCCAATTGTGCCAACATTTTGCGGTTAAGTTCAACGTTAGCTTTTTTGAGATTACCAATTAACTGGCTATAGCTCAAACCATTTTGTCTAGAAGCCGCATTAATACGAGTAATCCACAGACGGCGAAAATCACGTTTTTTCTTTTTGCGATCGCGGTAAGCACTGCGAAGCGCCTTCATCACCTGTTGGTTAGCGGTTCTAAACAGAGTTGAGTGAGAACCACGAAAACCTTTAGCTAATTTTAGAATCTTATTGCGGCGTTTACGAGCTACATTACCGCGTTTTACCCGGGTCATATCTTACTACCTGAAGGATGTTTTACAAATAAGGAAGCATCAAGCGCACATTGTCTGCATCGCGTTCATCAACAATTGCCATTTTAGACATATTGCGCTTTTTGTCAGCAGACTTGTGTTCAAGAAGGTGGTTTTTGAAAGCCTTGCGACGGACGATTTTACCTGTACCTGTGGCACGAAATCGCTTTGCCGCTGCTTTACGAGTTTTGAGTTTAGGCATGGGGATGGCTTTGATTCGACACAATCCATCATTATATACTAAGAAAACCTAATTTAAACAATTGAGAGTTAAATTTTTAAAGTTGTGCTGGCTTTTGGATCTAAAACGATGCGTGAGCCGGTTCGGTCTACATGATAAATCCAAGACGCTTTATTGACTCTCAAAACCACTTCCCAACCGTTAATAGGGTCAAACTGTTGAGTACAGACTTCACCAAAGTTGAACACACAACCATTACTGAAAGTTTTTTGTGTAGAACGAATGATTTTTATAGCACGAGTTTGTAAATTAGAACGTTTATAAGCATCACTCAAAACTTTTTGGGCGATTTTTTCTGGTAGTTGAGAACCCTTAGAGGTAGCAATTTTTGGGTCAAGAACGATTTGGGAACCGGATTTATCTACATGATAAGTCCAAGATTCTCCTTTTAACTTGACAATTAGTTCCCAACCTTCTACGGGGTCAAACAATTGAGTACAGACTTCACCAAAATTAAACACACAAGAATTACTGAAAGTTTCTGTTGTAGAGCGAGTAATTTTGATAGCACTATTTGGTAAACCAGAACGGCTAGATGCATCTTGGATCACTTTATCAGCAATGCTTTCAGGCAGTTGGGAAACATCAGATATATTAATTTTAGGGTCAATCACAATTTGCGAAGATTGACTAACATGATAAGTCCAAGATTGTTCTTTCACCTTGACAACGACCACCCAACCTTGAATAGGTCTGTATTCCTTAGTACAAACTTCCTTAAACTCAAACATACAACGATTTCCAAAGGTTGTGGGTGTGACTTGAGAAATTTTCAAATCAGCCATTTTCACCCCAGAACGCAGGGAAGCATCCCGTAGCACAGCCGTAGAAATGTCTCTAGGTAAGGTATTTTGGGCGATTTGTATCTGTTCAGATCCGGGAATAGCTACAGATGTATTATTGTTAGCAACATCCACTCCACAAGCCAGCAGACTGCTTAAGACAAGAGTTAAAACAACGGATTGAGATAATTTAGCGTTATTTTTCAGATGAAATAACATAGATATTTTTTCCAGCTTTTGAGATAGATACAAACTTATTTACTATTTTTATCCTGATTTTGTTCCCGATATGGATAATTGGTAATTGGTATAAGTTACTTTATTTTTTATTTTCTATTGGTGTTTTTTTGCTGGCAATCTCTGTCGTCTGCATCTGGATAGACAATACAATAATCTTTATTGATACTATCCAGCAATTTTTTATTTTCTTGGATCAGTACATTAAATTCAGCAGAAAGTTTAACTGATTGCGCTATCAAATTCTGACATTCATTCAAATCAGGTTTAGCTTTTTTGACACATTCTTCGGTTTGTGCGGTAATTTTCTCGATTTCGGCTTTTTTCTGATTCGTCTGTTGCCTAAGTTGTTCGGATTGCTTAAAAGAATTTTCTAGACGTTCTCTTATTGGTCGCTTGGCTTTTTCTAAAGCTTGTTCTGCTTGATATTGGCGATATTGATATATATTGCCAAGGATACCGAGTAAGATCAACAACCAAGATAGATAGGGAAGATATTTTTTAACTCGTGATTTGATGTCCATAAAGTGAATTAACAATTAACAATTCAATCTACTGGAACTGGCGTTTTAATGCTGCAAACACAGGACAAGGGGCTGAAGCTTGTAAATTATCGGGTTTGTTCCAAGTAAAAGGTGCTTGTTGAGCCGCAGACATCCATAAAAGTTTTTTTGCTCTGGTCATAGCCACATACAATAGACGGTATTCTTCGGCCATTTTGAGGTATTTGGCTTGTTCCCAAGCTTGGCTGACATTGGGTATTGCAGCTGTTTGGTGATGAAGTCCAGCACGAATTTGGGCGCGTGCTACTTCTGATAAGGTAAAATCGCCTAAAAATTGGCTTTGGGGTGGAACCCAAAATTTACCAGGAATTAAGTTTTCATGCAAAAACGGTAGAAAAACATAATCCCAGTCCAACCCTTTGGCTTTGTGCATGGTGATAATTGTTAGTTGTCCTGTTTTGGTATATTGTGCTTCTGAATTTTCTGTGTCTACTGGTTCAAAGCGTTCAGAATTGACGATTTCACTTAAAGCCGACAGCATTGAACCCATAGAATTATTACCCCAATTTTGCAGGTTTACCCGTTCTGCAAGTTTGTCAGCGGTGGCTAATTCGGCTTGGTCGTAATTTAAGGTTAAGGCTAAAAACGGAATAATTTGATATATGGGTAGTTCTAAACGGGCATGAAGTAAACTGCGACACAAATGAGCCGCTTTTTGTACTATCTCTGTTTGAGGAGTGGCTAGGGGTCCAGGATATAAAAATTCTTCTGGGATACTGGCTAGGGAGTTGATGTCTTGGGTGGGAATTAGTTGACGTTGTACTAAAACCTGGAGGGTGGCTTTTAAATAATCAGGGGAATGGGGGCGATCGCAAAATTGCAATAATGATAAAATTTCTTGTGGAACATGAGAACGTCTTTCCATTTCTCCCACATCATAAAGTCTAATTTGATGTGCTTGACAAATAGGTTCTAAAGCCGATGTTAACCATCTCCCTTGACGGTTTTCCCTGACTAATACAGCCGCACAGGAATCAGGATTTTGAGTAAATAATTCAATTACTCTCTGGGAAAGCAACTCAACTGTATGATGAATATCACGAGGGCTGTACAATTCCAGACCTTGACCAACTGGTGCAGGATTAGCATTTGGTTGGGGGTCGTCCATATTAACAGCCGCAATTTTCTGGGAAAGAAATGGTGTTTGTTCGTTGTTAGTTGTGGTTGACCATTGACTATTTACCCACTCCAACGCAAAGTTAGCCGCATCAATAATAATTTTGCTACTGCGACCAGCTTGATTCATTGTTGCCAGTCGTTGATTAAGATCACAATTTTTACAAAACTCCCGAAAATAAATCGGGTCAGCAGGTGTAAAAGTTGAATTAATCGCCTGATTAGGATCACCAACTCTGACTAAATTGAGTCTTGATTGATCTGTAGAGACGTTGTATACAACGTCTCTACCAACAGAATTTTTCGCTTCCCCATCTACTTCACCAGCTAATATTTCTAAAAGCTGCGTTTGTAGTGGGCTAGAATCTTGGGCTTCATCTTCAAAAACTGCGAAAATTTGATTTTGTTCAATCCGTCTGGCGCTAGGATTTTCTAACACGCGCAAAGCGGCTAAAATCATATCATCGTAGTCAATGAAATCTTGGGAAGCCATTAATTTTTGATATTGTTCATACAATCCCGCCGCAACTTGTAAAATTTGATAGGTATCTTGGGTTTTTTGACTCCATTTATAAAGTGTTTCCGGTAATATTCCCGAACTTTTAGCTTCGTGAATCACTGTATAAGCTAAGTCTGGTAATACTTCTGTACGTAGCACTGACTGACGACGCAGCTTTTCTGTTTCTTCACCGTCAAATTTTTGACCTTCTAATAAGCGTCGATAAAGTTCAGGATGTTTTGTAATCCATTGTTCTACAGCTGCGCGGATGAAGCGATGAGTTTGATTAGGGGTGATTAATGTGACGTTTTCTAACTGCAACCCGGATAAATCAGGATGACGATTGGCTATATTTAAGGCTAAACCGTGGAGGGTATAAACAACAAAGCCTGTTTGTGGTAAGGATAGTTCTTTAAGTTGGTCGCGGATTTTTAATTTTAGGTTAGCAGCAGCAGAACGGGTAAAGGTGACAACTACTAACTGACGGCGATAACTATTACCTGTAGATAGGGAATATTGATATTGACGGGCTATTGCTATGGCCGCAGCAGCAGCCATTCCTGTAGATTTACCAGCACCTGGGACAGCAGATACAGCCAATGGGCCAGATTCCCAATCAGCCATTTGCTTTTGTCCAGGTCGCAGACTATGACGAATTTTGTCAATATTTTTTTGTAACTTAGCTGCTGGTGATAGCTGAATATCTTCTATTTCCAGGCTGTCTTGATTGACTATAACCGCAAAATTATCTTTTGACATATTAAAATTTTGACTTTTATTTTAATTATGACAGTAGAGAAATGAACAATATTGATTTATGATTTATCTTTGATTAATGTTCAATACTTGTTAGTTCAGAGGGGAAGGGACAAATTCAAACCTTAATGATCAATCGCAAACTATATCTACATTATCTGGGTTTAACTGGTGTTATTACACTGGGGGCTATTTTGCGCTTTTGGCATTTGGACTTGAAACCCCTGTGGTTAGATGAAATAATTACTGCTATTTTTAGTTTTGGTAAAAATTACCGTGATTTACCTTTATATGTAGTTTTTCCTCTCCACCAGCTACAGGAAGTTTTTACTTTTCAGCCTGGGGTTAGCTGTTCTCAAATTGCCGAAAATCTGGCCAGTTATTCTACCCATCCACCGCTGTTTTTCTGTGGTATGTACAGCTGGCTGGGATGGTTAAATCCTTTGGGTACAACAGATTGGGTAACAAAGTTGCGATCGCTCTCTGTTTTATTTGGTGTGGCTGCTATCATGGCCATTTATGGTGTTAATAGTATTGCCTTTTCTCCCGCTGCTGGCATCCTTGCCGCATTGTTCATGGCTTTATCCCCTTTTGCTGTGTATCTTTCTCAAGAAGCAAGGCACTACACTTTACCTATGCTTTTGATAATTTTATCATTATTCTTGCTCATTAAAATTCAGCAAGATATTTTTACCAAGCAGCGTGTTAGATTTGGTGTTTGGTTATTATGGTCAATTATTAATAGTCTTGGTCTTTATATTCACTACTTTTTTAGTATTGCTTTTAGTGCTGAAATTGCCACACTGTTACTAATAATTTATTACGGCAGAACCAAAATTATTAACCTGCGTCAAATTTGTTTATATTTAATTATCTCTACTTGCGGCGTTATTATTAGTTATATTCCTTGGCTATTGGCAGTATTCAGCCGTTTTCGCAGTTCAGATACTAATTGGTTGCCATCTCCTCATCATCTTGAACCCATATATCACACTTTGATTAATTGGGCATTAATGATCATTTCTCTCCCTGTAGAAAATCAACCTATAGGAATTGTGGTTATTTGTGGATTTTTAATGGTGGTGTTTACAATTTGGGTGGGAATACAAGTTTTTGCAAGTTTAAAATTACTATGGTCACAAAGTACAACTCATTTATCTACATTAATTCTTTTGAGTTTTACTTTTTTGGTTTTATTTCAATTTTTCATTATTGCATATTTACTAGGTAAAGATATTACGCTTGTGCCGCGTTATAGTTTTGTTTATTATCCTGGTTTTTGCGCCCTTTTAGCTGCAAGTTTAGAAAAAATCAGAACTACCAAATTCATTTTTTTAATAGTAGGTATTATTAGTTGTATTTTTGTTGTTAATAATTTATCCTTTCAAAAACCTTTTTTACCTGACATAGTTGCTAAAAATATGAATTTAGAAGCTGATATTCCCTTGATGTTGGTAATAAAGTACGACAATTATCAAGATGTAGCAGCAGGATTAAGTTTTGCTTTAGCATTGGAAAAACTAAGAAATCATGAAATTCAAAACGAATTCAATACATTAAATAAGGATAGTTTAGCTTTTGTATATAAATCTGCTGATTTATCCTCTCTTGGTAACAAAGTTACTAAATTTTATCAATTCCATAAGTCTCGGTTTAATGTATGGTTTGTAGGCTCAGGAATGAGAAAAAAAGATTACGCTGCTCAGTTAACAATTGCTGGGCAAATCAATTGTGATATAGAATCTACCCAGCATTATCGTATTGGTCAATTTCCCTATCAGCTTTATCGGTGTGAAAAGAGGGAACAGGTGACAGGTGACAGGTGACAGTAACAAGGGAATAGGGAATAGAAGAAGTAGTTCAATTACCAATCACCCATTACCAATATTTATTCGTCAATCTGCCAAGAGTCTTTGGTAAATTCTTCATCGAGAACTTTTTTAGGACGTAAAATGATGATTATTTTTCCTAATAAAGTGTTTTCTGGTGCTGTTTCAAACCATTGAAAATCAACTTCTCCAGAATTGTCAAATGCAAAGTAACTAGATGCATCCCATTCTCTTTGGGCGCGATCTATGACGACTATAACTGGTTCTACTTTGGTTTGTGTGGGGTTTGGGAAAATATCACTACTGGCAACAATTACTACTGGGTCTTCTGCTGACTGTAATACTTGCCAACCTGGTAAACTTACCCAAGCTTGTTCTCCGGCAAATTTGACAATGCGAAATGGTTCAATTTCTGTAATTATGGGTACGGAACGTACATCTTTTGGTGTTAATGGCAACTCACCCACCACAGGGACAATTCTGGGTAAGTCTTCATCAGATTCTAGACGGAAAAAGGGGAGAATGGGGGCTGGACGTTGGGCAACTACGGTAAAATCAGTAAGTAGTTGTTCGATTTGTTTTCTGGCTGTGGGTGAATTAACAAAACGTAACCCCTTAGCAATTAAACGCGATCGCTCTTGTAAGTCGGAGTTTTGTCTGGCTAATTTCCAAGCCTGATAAGCTACTGCATCCCCAGGATGCTTGGTAAAACCTTGTGGTGGTGTAGAGAAGCGAGAGAAATCTTTAATCGCTTTGGCTATCTCCCGCGCATCGTCTACGTCGAGTTTATGGAGAAAAATCAGGTCTGCGGCTGCGGCTCGATCTTCTTGAGTCAGTAAGCGTAGTTCGTAGAGAATGTCACTAGCTCTTGTCCCGTAGTATGCCCTTGTTGCTTCAGATGCGCCAAACTTTTCTAAAGCACTGTAAACTTGAGAACCAACAATCACTTGATTCTGTTGGATTGGCTCAAATCCAGTGGCTTCAAAGATGTCTTGGGGATTGTAACCATTTTTTTGGAGGTAGGCGATCGCCATCCCCCATTCTACCCAGTTACCTTGTTTTTGTCTTAACTTGACTAATAATTCTTGTGCTGTATCGTTAACAGTATGATCAGTATCTTGAGAGTTGGATTGTAATTCAGTCATAATTCTGATTTGTAAGCGTCAACTTAATATGGTGATAGTAATTTTTGCAGTTATGGACTTGGCTGCTGGCATCAGCTTTTAGTCTTTACTCCAGACTCTGATCTTATCTATCAAGGTGTAATTAAAATATGTTACATCTTAATCTGTGAAGCAAATCTTATTTTAATCTCTTAATGCCCACACAAAATTAATCCCTAGACAGAAAGGAAAAACCGCCAAATCCTATACAAATCTATATATCCAGCAACTCTACTAGTGAGGTTCTCTACATCCTACAGCCTATCCCCTATCCCCAGCTGATTGACATCAGTTGTCTACTCTATGTTGAATCACTGACAACAAAGATTTTCAACTCAGCCTTGTATGGAATATAACAAAATTGTGAAGATGATATAAAGCAAAATATGAATAACCCTAATGTCGAAGTTGATACAATTAGCCGTCCATTAAGTACCCGTGAACGGAATCAAAAGCTGAAAATCCTCGTAGTTGATGATGAACAAGATAATCTAGATTTGCTGTATCGCACCTTTCGCCGCGATTTTAATGTCCTCAAGGCTGATAGTGGTTTCAATGCGCTGCAACTGTTGGAAACAGAAGGTGAGGTAGCGGTAATTATCTCTGACCAGCGGATGCCAGAAATGAAAGGAACTGAATTTCTGAGCCGAACTGTACCACAATTTCCTGATACAGTCAGAATTATTCTTACTGGCTTTACTGATATTGAAGATTTGGTAGAGGCTATTAATGCTGGTCAAGTTTTCAAGTACATTACCAAACCTTGGGACTCTGGAGAACTGAAAGAAGTGGTGCAAAGAGCAGCAGCAACTTATGATTTACTAAAGCAACGCACAGAAGAGTTGCGCCGAGCTAATTCCCAAATGCAACTTTTGACTGTTTTAGTGGAAGTAACGCAAGCTGCGTCTAGTTTAGAAGCAACTCTAATTCCTATCGCTAAAGCCTTTAGTGAAACTTTTACTGCTGATGGCTGTATTGTACAACTTATAGAAGGAAATAATCTGACTCAAACTCAAGGGGCTTACAGTGATAAAGGAGTAATTGAAAATTGGCTCTTTGAAGATCCACTAGCCAAAAAAGCGATCGCCACGGGTGAAATTCAATCCTCCTTAAATATACCCAAAGACCCTGAACTCAACGGTCTTGCTCACTACCAAGCAACTGGAGTACAAGCACATTTAATTATCCCGATTATTTATCGACAGCAAATGTTGGGAGTATTATCACTACAGTGGCAACAACCTTGTTCTTTAAGAGCAGATGAACTGAAACTCATACATCTGTCAGTAGAATTAATAGCGATCGCCTTATCGAGTAGTTATAGGGGTATAGGGGTGTAAGCGTTTAGGGTGTGGAGAGGAAAAAATTCCAAATTCTACAGCCTCCGACTCCCGTAAATAATACACAATTAACTAACGTCTGTCTTCTGTCTGTTCCCTGTTCCCTGTTCCCTCTTATTCATGACTAACGAAATTCGTGACATTTTTAACCGTATTGCTCCCGTATATGACCAATTAAACGATTGGTTAAGTTTGGGACAACACCGGATATGGAAAGAAATGACCGTCAAATGGAGTGCAGCGAAACCAGGAGATACTTGCTTGGATTTGTGTTGTGGTAGTGGTGATTTAACTTTTCGACTAGCGCGATATGTAGGAATGACTGGAAAAGTATATGGTGTAGACTTTTCTTGTAACTTACTGGAAACTGCTCAACAGCGTTGCCAAATATATTACCCCCAACCAGCTATAGACTGGATAGAAGCTGATGTCCTAAACCTACCCTTTGAAAACAATCAATTTGATGCGATCACCATGGGCTATGGGTTGAGAAATGTTAAAGATATACCCCGTAGTCTTCAAGAAATACATCGTGTCCTCAAACCTGGTGGGAAAGCAGCAATATTAGACTTTCATCGCCCTGATAATCGCATATTTCGGGCTTTTCAGCAGTGGTATTTAGATAACCTGGTTGTTCCCCTAGCAACGAATTTGGGTGTCAAGGAAGAATATGCTTATATCAGTCCCAGCTTAGACCGCTTCCCCACAGGTAGACAGCAAGTGGAAATAGCTCATCAAGCGGGTTTTGCTAACGCCACACACTATCCCATCTCTAACGGTATGATGGGAGTGTTGGTAATTGGTAATGGGTAATGGGTAATTGGTAATTAGTAAAAGTATTTCCGAGTCCCCAGTCCCCAGTCCCCAATCCCCAGTCCTTTGTCCCTTATCCTTTTTTCCTAATCCAAAACACTGTGGATTGGTCTCATCTTTGGCTTTATGTATCACCCCCAATTCTGGGTGGAGTTATTGGCTATTTCACAAATGATATAGCCATAAAAATGCTATTTCGTCCTTATCGACCTATCTATATTCTTGGTCGAAGGGTGCCTTTTACTCCTGGATTAATACCTGCTAATCAGGAGCGTTTGGCGAAAAATATTTCTAATACCATTATGGGATCGTTGTTAACGCCAGACGAATTACAAAAGCTGGCGCGGCGACTCCTACAAACAGAACGAGTCCAAGGTGCGATTTCCTGGTTATTACAGTTAGCAGTTGAACAAATTCAAGGTGATAAAAATCAGAAAAGTATCAAAATTGTAGCGGGAATTCTACGGGATTTGTTGGGAGAATCCTTACCTCGGTTACTGAAGGTTTTGGCTCGTCAAGAGAATTTTTTAGAAGCGCAAATTAACCAGATTTTTGACCAAATATTACTAGAATTTCAACTAAGTGAAGAACAATCTACACGCTTGGCTGATTGGTTGTTACAAGTAGTTTTACCACCGGATGCGTTAAGACAAGCAATAGTTGATTTTTTAACAGACCGCACAATTCAAACTATTGATGATAGCTTCCGAGAAAAAACTAGTGGTACTTACTGGGTAGTTGCAAATCTGTTTGGTTTACGTAATACTTTAACTAGATTAAGGACATTTTGTTTAGATGAAAAAGAGGCTACTAATAAGCGATTGCAAGAATTAATTCAAGATTTGCAAATGCGCGATCGCCTCAAAAAATTATTACAAGATTTATCTTTACAAAACTTACCAGTTGGCACAGTCCGTCAACTTAGAAAAACCACCAGGGAAAGTGTTCATCATTACCTCCAAAATAGTGGTAGCACTTTGTTACAGGAATTAACGGAATCAGCAGACTGGGAAAATATTGCGAGTTTGTTATTAAAGCGTCTTGGTAATTCATCTGTTATTGGTACTTCTTTGGAAGTAGTGTCTCAAGAATTAGCTTTAATTTTAGAACGGTATTTAGAAAAAGATTTAGAAGCAATTGTCTCACAAGTAATCCCTATTTTGTCTATAGATCAAGTGATTATTGAGCGTGTAAAAGCAACTTCTCCTGCTGATTTAGAAGCCGGAATTGAAGGAATTGTTAAAAATGAATTACAAGCGATTGTGACTTTAGGTGGAATTTTGGGTTTTGTCGTCGGGTTGATGCAAGTAGGATTTCTATTTTTGAGCCGATATTAAGTAAATTGAGAGAATGGTAAGCATTAAGCCGTCAGCCATCAGCAAGAAAGAAGAAAACCATCAATTTTCAACTCTGTCACCTGTCACCTGTCACCTGTCACCTTGCACCTACTACAATTCAGAAAGATCCCGGCCAAGGCGAGGTGGGAGCGTCAGCGTCAACTGTCGATAAATGATCTGTAGAATAGTCTTGTGCTGAACCTATATTTACATCTTCATAAACTACTAACTTATTCAGATCCTCTAAAACTTGGTATGCCGAATTATATCGCTGTTGATGATCATCCAAAACCATTTTATTAATAATTGCTGCTAATTCTTCGCTCACTATTGCTTTGTCAAGCCATTTTACTTCTCCATTGGCATCTCTTTCTAATTCATGAGGAGATATACCAGTTAAGGCTTTAATAGCAATCATCCCCACAGCATAAATATCACTATTATATTTAGGACGACCGAAACATTGTTCATTAGGGGCATAACCTCTTGTCCCAATACCGATGGTAAAAGCGGTTGACTCAAAATTTTCGGTGATTTGGGTGCTAACTTCTTTAACAGCACCAAAGTCAATTAATACTAGTTTCCAATCGGAGTGACGACGGATAATATTGTTAGGTTTAATATCTCGGTGAATTACTCCATTCTCATGAACAAATCGTAATATTTGCAATAATTCTTTTAGCAGCGAGATTGTTAAGTTTTCTGTGATACACTTACCTGAGATTAATTCCTGGTTTAAAGGATGTCCTAGTATATACTCTTGGATTAAATAAAATTCTTCGTCTTCTTCAAAATATGCTAAAAGCTGAGGAATTTGGTTATGTGTTCCCAATTTTTCCAAAGTTTTCGCTTCTGCACCAAATAAACGCCTAGCAAGTGCTAAATTTTCTGATTTTGTGGTGGCTGGTTTTAGTTGCTTGACAACGCATTGAGGATTACCAGGACGTTGTATATCTTCTGCAATGTAAGTTTCACTAAATCCTCCTGCACCAAGAACTTTGATAATTTTGTATCGTCCGGCTAAAATTTTACCGTTCAATGCTAAATCCCTTTGTTGTATTAGGTCTTGCAGGTCATCTTGTTGATTAATAATTTCCTGAATCACAGGAGAAGATTTATATTTTTGAAAAATTAGTAATAAGTTATGTTTGTTGATTTTTTCCCTAGCTACTTCAGTGCCTAAATAAGAGAGTCCAGTTAAGGCGATCGCTATGATTGGTATTGTAGTAGGAAACATCAATTTACCATAAATAAAGCTGGTATAGCTAATTCCTCCCCACACACCAGCTAAGGCAATACTTAATAAAAATCGCTGGATACCCTGTTTTCTTCTCGTTACTACTATAGATGAACCACTTACCAACAGCAGTACAAATAGCCCTCGCCATAATGGACTTTTAATGCCTGTGGCAATGGATTTATTGTCCATTAAGGTGGCGATCGCATTGGCGTGAATTTCTACACCAGCCATTCTTTCGTTTGGTGAAATCGCTACTGGATGATAATCATTGCTTAATTTCGCTGTAGCGCCAATTAGCACGATCTTATTTTGGAAGAACTGTCCTTGTTGCAAATAATTATTCCAGTTTTCTGGATCAAACACATACCACAAAGGAATTGTCTTGAATGTCTCCCCATTCCCCCAAAAATAAATGCGATCGCCCCTGGGTTGGGAATAATTCACTTGTGCGGCTGCTAAAACAGCTTCCTCAAAAGAGGGCATTTTTGAATTAAAAACAGTGCTTGGCGCTGACAAAGACGAAAATTCACTGGATAAGCGATGAATTTTACCATCTACCTCCAGGGGAAAATTGACTGCACCTATTGACACCCCCCCAAAACGAAAAATAGGCTGTGGTTGGGTTAATTGCTGAAATGAACCTTGATGTGTCGTAAAATTTTCATACACTGCCGCTAAGGTAACTTTTCTACCATATTTTTGCAATGCTGCCTGTAATTGACGATCATCAGCTTCACCATAGCTACTTGGTTGATCAAAAACTATATCTAAAGCCACCGAACGCGCACCAGCATTAATTAACTTAGTTATTACCTGAGCATAAGCTGCACGTTGATAAGGAAAGGATTTTATTGGTTTTAAGTAGGCATACTGTTGAGGATCAGTCTTATAATACTGTTCAGGAATGGAGATAGATTGATCATCAATCGCCAAAATCACAATATCCTGTGGAGCTACTACCGTTCCACGCATTTGAAAAAAAGTAGTCACAGCTTGATTTTCTAGCAATTGCACCCTACTTCCATTAACCCCACTTAGTATTGCTGCCAAAAATGCAGAAATTCCAGTAAGTAGATGACCAAAACGCACCATCAGTTTAGACTGGTGTAATGGTGTTGTTAAACTCCCCTTTGTTAACTTACTTAAATGGCTCTTGGCAGCAGAGAGTGATTTGTCGGCTAAAGTGGGTGTAGGTTCTTCTGCCATATTGAGTTACTCGTTAATTTCAGTACAATACTGTGATTTGTTTACAAGCTGTGTTCTAGGCAACATTCTAAATAGCAATCAAACTTAAATGAGAATCTTATACATTTATCAAGTATGCTTCAATTATTACCGAAAATACATCAGTATATTTGCCTTTCAGGATTTCCTATCCAAATACAGACGAACTTTCTATCTCACGCAATATCTATCTGTAATTCTTGCATACATATTATCTAGAGGCTCTTCACCCAAGCATTTGACCGAAAACAGGGTGTAGGGTTGTAGGGAAAGATAGTTTGTCCCACACCCTAAAAGGTGCAAGCCTATCAATATTAATGGTGGAGAAGATAGAAATGTAGCTCCAGACGTGCAGTACCAGAAATACATATTCCTAATTTGAAACCTTTGATTTTAATGATGGGGTTTCCTACACCCTACACCCTCCTACACCCAATACCCTACCCCCTTTCATTAAGGTGAGTGTCTTTCCTGCATCCAGTAGTATGGCTTATACCACTCTTTGCTATCAAAAGTAAGATTATTTTTTCCCATCTCCCCTACTCGTTGGTAAAAAGCGTCCCAAACTTCTCATGACCACAACTAAATGTTATAACCAGTAACTTGGGTCTTTAATGGGTATCAGTATGGATCTTACCGCCAGCCTATACCATACCTCTTTAGGAGTAAACTTGATTGATATACAGATCAGAGTCCTGTTACTAAGTCAATTTTATTGGTAGATTTTGATCACAGCGGATTTGAGAAAGATTTGGAGGTTAGTAACTAGCTAATTATTTAATTGCTATCACTAACCATATCTGAACTAATGCTAAATAGCGTCAGATAGTGGGATAATCACAAGTATCAGTTTTACCAAAAATTGCCCAATCAAATTATCATGATGCTCATCTGGGTAAAAACCGAACTTAAATTAAATCACCAACAGCGCACAATGTTAGCCAAAACAGCAGACCAAACCAAAGTTACAAGTATCACAAATTTAATGTTTTAGCCAATTTTATGCTTTGACAGAGGTAAGATAAAAGCTATACATGAAAACCACCTTATAGACATTAGCAACCTTGCCAATTAAGAATTGCTATGATCTATTGTTCAATTTTACATTCTTATCTATTATTTAGGTGTAAATTTCTATGGGTTCTATGATGAATCGTCTGTCTATTTTTGTAGACGGAAACAATATGTTCTATGCTCAACAAAAAAATGGCTGGTTTTTTGACCCGCGACGAGTATTAGAATATTTCAAAAATGAGCAGCCAGAGACAACATTAATTAATGCTTTTTGGTACACAGGCTTAAAAGATCCACAAGATCAGCGCGGTTTTAGAGATGCACTCATTAGTTTGGGATATACAGTCCGCACTAAAATTCTCAAAGAATACTATGATGATGTCTCTGGTCGTTACTCGCAAAAAGCAAATTTAGATATTGAAATTGTTGTCGATATGTTTAATACGGTAGACCAATACGACCGAGTTGTTTTATTCAGCGGTGACGGAGATTTTGAGAGAGCGATCGAACTATTACGTTCAAAGAATACGCATATTACAGTTGTATCGACAGAAGGAATGATAGCCAGAGAATTACGTAATGCTACTGATAGGTATATAGACTTGAATGATATTAGAGACCAAATAGAAAAAACTGAAGCTTAGTAAAATTAACAATTATTTACAAAGCCAAGAGTTAAATCAAGGAACTCTTAACAGGGAACAGTAAAAAGGTTGATAACTGAATAACTGTTAAAAAATAAAGTTCAAGGTATTCTTAGTCCACAATTTCAAGCTAAAACAACCCAAAAAAATGAGCAATCAAGCAGACAGAATTATCATATTTGATACGACACTGCGAGATGGAGAACAGTGTCCAGGTGCGACTTTAAACATAGATGAAAAGCTAATTATTGCTAAACAGTTAGCGCGTTTGGGTGTAGATATAATTGAAGCAGGATTTGCTTTTGCTAGTCCAGGTGATTTTGAAGCAGTCCAGAAAATTGCCCAAACAGTAGGAACGGAAAATGGCCCTGTGATTTGTAGTTTGGCCAGAGCTAGGCATGATGATATCAAAGCCGCAGCAGAAGCGATTAAACCGGCAGCTAAGGGCAGAATTCATACTTTTATTGCCACTTCTGATATTCACCTGCAATATAAGCTGAAAAAAACCAAACCAGAAGTGATTGCTATTGCTGAGGAAATGGTAGCTTATGCCAAAAGTTTCACTGATGATGTGGAATTTTCTCCTGAAGATGCGGGACGATCTGATCCAGAATTTTTGTATCAGGTTTTGGAGAGAGCGATCGCAGCTGGTGCAACAACAGTTAACATTCCTGACACCGTAGGTTACACCACCCCCAGCGAATTTGGGGCGATCATTAAAGGCATTACAGAAAACGTCCCCAACATCGACAAAGCCATTATTTCCGTCCACGGCCATAATGATTTAGGTCTAGCTGTGGCCAACTTCTTAGAAGCCGTGAAAAATGGCGCAAGGCAACTAGAATGTACCATCAATGGTATTGGTGAACGAGCAGGAAACGCTGCACTAGAAGAATTAGTAATGGCACTGCACGTCCGTCGGCAATATTTTAACCCCTTCTTTGGTAGATCGGCTGATTCCCAAGAATCATTAACTAATATTGACACCAAACAAATTTATAAAACTTCACGTTTGGTTTCCAACTTGACAGGAATGTTGGTACAACCGAATAAGGCGATCGTTGGAGCAAATGCCTTTGCACACGAGTCAGGCATTCATCAAGACGGAGTTTTGAAAAACAAACTCACCTATGAGATAATGGATGCCCAATTGATTGGTTTAACAGACAATCAAATCGTCTTGGGTAAACATTCCGGTAGAAACGCCTTCCGCACTCGTTTAAAAGAATTGGGCTTTGAATTGTCTGAAAATGAGTTAAATAAAGCCTTCGTTCGATTCAAAGAAGTAGCAGACAAAAAGAAAGAAATCTCAGATTGGGATTTGGAAGCGATCGTTAACGACGAAATCCAACAAGCACCCGATTTATTTAAAGTAGAATTGGTACAGGTTTCCTGTGGTAGCAACGCTCAACCCACCGCTACAGTCACTCTCCGCACTCCCAACGGTGAAGAATTAACCGATGCAGCGATCGGTACAGGTCCAGTTGATGCAGTTTATAAAGCCATCAACCGAGTAGTGAATGTACCAAATGAGTTAATTGAATTTTCTGTGCAATCAGTTACAGGTGGAATTGATGCTTTAGGCGAAGTGACGATTCGCTTGCGTTATGAATCCCGTGTATTTTCTGGTCATGCAGCCAATACAGATATCATTGTGGCATCGGCTCAGGCTTATGTAAATGCACTTAATAGGCTGTATGCTGCATTGGAACAACAAGCCAAAGAAGAAGTAACAGCTTAGTCATAGAGTGGGTTAGTTATTTAGCTAACCCATTTGTAACAATTCCAGTACATAAATTAATATATATTTTTATTTCAATTTTTTGTTTTAGAACTGCTCACATATACCAATATGTAGTATAAAATATTCAAATTTTATCATCATAATTATATAAACACCAATGTTGGATAAAAACTTTGAGAATATTGATTTTGAAGGTATTGATTCTCAATTAAATATTAATAGTTTCAATTTTCCTACTTTTGAAGATTACATCAAATTTATCCTTAAATATACATTTGGGTTAGCAGGTATAACTTTAAAAGAAGTTAATTGTCAACAAGATTTTATTCATTATCAAGATGATCTATATTCTATTCAGTTGGAGTTAAAACCATTATTTTACCGAGGACATTGCTGTAATAAAAACATCCAATACACTGAGGGTTTACCATATTACCATAAACATAAAAATCGTATTCATCGTAAGGAGTGGCATGAAAAAAAAGATAATTTTGTAAAAGATATTAAAAGAATGATTCTCTCAATTTTAAGTATTGATAATAACAATAGGATTTTAGGTCTTGTTACTAAAACAAACTTTGAAAAAGGATATGGTTTTCTCAGGACTTACAATTGTTACAATAATTTTTTCTCTATAAATAAAATTCCAGATAATATTAAAAATCTTATCAAGCCAGGATGTTTATTAAAGTTTCGACAACGACACAATCCTATCAGGATCAAAAGTTTTGAATATGTTGAAGCTATAGACTTTGACTCCCAATATATTAAGTACGCTAGTATGATACCTTTGATTGAATTACCAGGATTTAACAATAAACTTGAAAAAATAATATTTTTGATTAAACATACTCAAAATATGGAATTGCAATTAAAGTATACTAAAGATATAGCACCAATTTTGTTTAATTTGCTTCAATATAGGAAACAAAATGAGTACATTGGCAAGAATTATATTGGTAAATGGGATAACCAAAGTAGAATTTTATCTTTACTAAATAAAAACACATCAAAAATTAAAATGTTAGCTCAAAAAAACGATTATTTTTTTGATAATTGGAATGGTATATATTTAACAGAACCATTTGAATATCTCAGTAAAGATGATATTGTAAACTTTCAAGAAATTAAAATTTACTTAGAAAATAAAGGTGTTAATTTTTCTCAAGTTTAGAAAAAATTTGTTTATTTATAATTTACGATTAATAAAATGAAAATACAACAACTTGAACTTCAAAATTTTCGATGCTTTGAGCATAAAGTTTTTGAGTTTTCCGATCAATTTAACGTTATTATCGGTGATAATGGTACTGGTAAAACTTCATTTTGTGACGCACTAAGATTGATAATTGGAGTATTGATATATCATCTTCCTGAAATTAGAGAGAACACATCTCATAATAAAAGTATAATCCAAAATTCAGATATTAGACAAGTTAGAAATCAGACAATTGAATTAAAATTTCCTGTCACATTATTTTGTAAATCTATAATTAATGATGTTCAAATTGAATGGTCTACTGCTTATATAAATTCAAGAATAAATCCTAGAAGCCAATCTCCAAATATTCTCCAATATGCAGATTCTCTAAGAGAAAAAGTGAACAATTCTCAAAACGTCAACCTTCCTTTAGTAGCATATTATGGAACAGGTAGGCTTTGGATCGATCAACAGGATGATCAAAAGTTAGAGGATATGAGAAATTCACCAACAAGACAATCCCGTTTTTGGGGATACACAGAGTGTTTTGATCCTAGATCAAGTTTAATTCTGAATTGGTTTCGATTTGAAATTATATTCGGGGAAGGATCTGTAATAACTCATCCAGCAATTTTAAATGCTTTATCTGCTTGTCAAATAGATAATTGGATTGACCTAAAATACGATGATCGTGAAGATAATTTAGTTGTTAGATCCCTGGATGGAAATTCCCAAATTTTTAATAAACTCAGCGATGGTGTAAGAAATATGGTTGGCATGGTTGCCGATATTGCCTATCGTGCAGCAGTTTTAAATCCTCAACTTGGTAGTGAAGCTGCGCGACTAACACCAGGTATTGTATTAATTGATGAAATTGATTTACACTTACATCCTAAATGGCAACGTCGAGTAGTTGAAGATTTAAAAAGAACATTTCCTAAGATTCAATTTTTCGCTACTACCCATTCACCATTAATTATTCAATCATTAAGAGAGGGAGAATTAATTGATCTAAATAATCCCGATTTAATCCCAGCAGCAGAATATGAAAATAAGTATCAGGAATATATTACAGAATATATTATGCACACGCCTAATACAAATAGAAATGAACGATATGAACAGATGATGAAAACGGCTGAAAGATATTATCAAATGTTAGAAAATGCTAATAATTATTCTTCTGAAGAATTGGAAAATTTAAAATCACAACTAGATGAATTAATAGAACCATATAGTAATGATATTGCCTATCATGCTTTTTTGAAAATGAAGCGTTTAGCAAAATTAGGAGAATAATCACAGTGCGTCCAGTTCAACGTGGAAGTATACCAAGTGATCCACAAACAGGTCAAAAAATTGTTTTCAGGAAATATCAAGATGCTAAAACACACTTGATTGATAAAATAGGACATTACTGCTGCTATTGCGAGAAACCAGTAACAAATGTTCGTGATGTGGAGCATATTTTACCAAAACAGCATTATCCAAGACTACAAACTATTTGGCATAATTTTTTGATTTCTTGTAGAGTTTGTAACGATATTAAAGGACGTTCTCTAATCAGGAGAAAAAACTTTTATTGGGCTGATATAGATAATACATTCCGAATTTTTGAATATAATCCTGTAAGCGGAAATGTAAAGGTAAATTCCTTGCTCTCTGATCCAGAAAAATCAATAGCAAAAAACACATTAGATTTAGTTGGTTTAGATAGAAAACCCGGACATCCTAACATTACTCCAGCAGATGAGCGTTGGAAAGAAAGATTTGAAACTTTGCAAGTTGCTCAAGAAGCATTTTCTGACTTACAAAATAATGATACTCCTGAAATGAGAAAACAAATTATTAGTAATGCAAAAGGTCGTGGTTTTTTCTCAGTGTGGATGACTGTATTTAAAGATGATCCTGAAATTCTAAAAAGATTTATTGCTGCGTTTCCGGGAACTTCTGGAGATTGTTTTGATCACCAAGGTAAGGCTATTCATCGTCCCAAGGGAAGAATATGAATCAACCCAATAATACATCCTTAGCCGAAGTCCGTACTGCATTAAAACAAATCTGGGGTTATGAAGATTTCCGTACACCACAGGGAGAAATTGTCAAGAGTTTATTATCACAAAAAGATGCTTTAATAATTATGCCTACAGGTGGGGGAAAGTCAATTTGTTTTCAACTTCCTGCATTATTAAAAACCGGATTAACTTTAGTAGTTTCTCCCTTGGTTGCATTGATGGAAAACCAAGTTGAAGAACTCAAACAACGAAATCAAAAAGCTGCACTTTTACATAGTGAATTATCTACATCCCAACGTCGTGCAACATTGCAAGCTTTAGAAAAACAACAATTAAGATTATTATATTTATCACCAGAAACGTTATTAAGTTCTCCAGTATGGGAAAGATTATCTCATCCCCAATTACAAATTAATGGAATTATCCTAGATGAAGCACATTGTTTAGTACAATGGGGTGATACATTTCGTCCAGCTTATCGACGTTTGGGTGCAGTTCGTCCAGCGTTATTAAAATCAAAACCATCAGGTACAAAAATTAGTTTAGCAGCTTTTACTGCTACGGCTGATCCTTCAGCACAAAAGATAATTGCTGATGTTTTACAATTACAAAAACCTGATATTTATAAACTCAATCCTTACCGAAATAATTTACATCTTAATGTGAAAATTGTTTGGACACCAAGAGGTAGAAAACAACAATTATTAAAGTTTATTCAAAAGCATCAAAATCAAGCAGGTTTGATTTATGTCAGAACTCGGAAAGATAGCGAAGAATTAGCAGCATGGTTAGCAGAAATTGGGTATAATACTGCTAGTTATCATGCGGGATTAGGTGCAACAGAAAGACGCGCAGTAGAAGCAAGTTGGTTAGGTGGAAAAATACCATTCGTGGTTTGTACCTGTGCTTTTGGGATGGGGATAAATAAATCTGACTGTCGCTGGGTTATCCATTTTCATGCACCACATTTATTATCTGAATATGTGCAAGAAATAGGACGTGCGGGAAGAGATGGAAAACCAGCGGAAGCATTAACTTTAATTAGTGAACCGACGGGTTTTTTAGATGCTGAAGATAAACAAAGACAGCACTTTTTCACAGAACAAATGTTAAAGCAACAACAAAAAGCGCAACAGTTAGCTAAAAAGTTACCCAAACAAGGAGAAGTAACATCAGTAATTAAACAATTTCCTGATGGTGCAAATGCGCTTTCTTTACTTCATAGTAGTGGACAATTGCAATGGCTTGATCCTTTTCATTATGCTATTTCTGGAAAGTCGGGAAATCAGCCACAAATGCAATTACAAGCTGCTAAACAAATGGGTGAATATTTGCATACTAAAAAGTGTCGTTGGCAGTTTTTGTTAAATGCTTTTGGTTTTGGGAAGGAAGCTGAAAATTGGAGTTGTGGACATTGTGATAATTGTCGAAAATAATTAAGTAGAAAGACGGGAAAAAACCAAAGTATGTAAAGAAAAGTAAATTATCCTAAAAACCTCTTCTCTCTTGCCTTTTACCTCTTGCCTCTTGCCTTGTGATAACGACAATTTTTAACGCCTACCTACTTATATTATTTTTGCATCAATTTCAAATTGACATTGAGTTGTGTGTACATTGTACACCTAAAATGCTATGATCTCAATTGAAGGTGTTCACTAAATAGCCAAGATGTTAGAAACCTCTTCTCCCAAAGACAATAGACTTGATTTAAGAGTTACACAAGAGCAAAAAGAACTCTTAGAACAAGCAGCAGCACTGAAAGGAGTTTCTTTGAGTGCTTATACTCTATCGCATCTGCTTCCCATTGCTAGACAGGAAATAGATGCCCATGAAAGGCTGGTTTTATCTAGTCGGGATAGAGATTTATTTATGTCTGTGATGGAAAATCCCCCAAAACTCAAGGGAAAACTCAAAACTACCTTGAAAAAGTTTAGGGATAAATATGACAAATAGTGAAGGAAGATGGAATTTTTTACCGATTGAGAAGAAATATAAAAAGGATTCTTTTGACTGTGGTTATCAGGTTCTCAATGATTACCTGAAAAAATATGCTCGACAAAACCATCAAAAAGGTATTGCTAAAACCTTTGTGGCGGTGAGAGAATCAGGAAGTATGAAAGTTGATGGTTACTATACACTGAACGCGAGTATTATTGAGTATGAATCTTTGCCTGAATCTTATCAAAAAAGAATACCTGCTTATCCGATTCCTGCTACTTTAATTGGTAAATTAGCAGTTGATAATACTGCAAAGGGACAAGGTTTAGGGGGAGAACTTTTAGCAGATGCTCTATATCGTATTGTTCGCGCTGCTCAAGAAATTGGTATTTTCGCAGTGAGAGTTGATGCTATAGATTTACAAGCTAGGGAATTTTATCTGAAACATGAGTTTATTCCTTTTTTAGATCGGGAATTATCTTTGTTTTTACCTATAGAAACAATTGCTAAAGAGTTTAATTTTTAAATTTAAAATATAATTATTATTCCCTAATTTCATATTTTTTGCCCTGAAATTGCTCAAATATGGCGCGATGGGATGAATAACCAAATTCATCATCACGCTCTGTGTATTGTTGAATCCAACTGTTTAAAAACTCAAAAGTTTCTGCTTGTGCTTGCGGTGATTTAAATTTGTGCGGTTCCCAAGGGCGATTTTGGTTATTTTCAAGACATTGAACTATACCGGGATTGAGAAAATAGATTTCAGTGGCAGATTCAAGAGCAATTTTAATTAGCGTACTGTAACAACCTTCAATTATCCAAGCAGTATTATTTTTTATGAAATCTCGCAGATCATTAGCTGCATCTTCCTGATCACGTCTGATGGCGATTTGATTTGGTTCCCACACAATAGTATCCAAATCAAGAATAGGAATATTTAACTCTTCTGCCAATTTCTTGGCAAGCGTGCTTTTTCCAGAACCAGAATTACCAAATATTAAAAGTCTATACATTGTCTTGTCATCTGTGGTCTATTTAACCTTATCAAGGACGGGGAAACCCCGCCCCTACATTAAAACTGCTTTAAAAAGCGCAAATCGCTATTATACAAACGGCGAATATCATCAATTTGATGTAACACCATTGCAAAACGTTCTACACCGAAACCGGCGGCAAAACCGCTATAAATTTCTGGGTCGTAACCTACAGATTTAAGTACATTTGGGTCAACCATACCACAACCCATTACCTCTAACCAGCGTCCATTCCACTGTAAATCTACTTCCGCAGAAGGTTCAGTAAAGGGAAAATAACTAGCGCGGAAACGAATGGGTAAATCACCAAACATCGCTTGCAAAAACATCTTCACAGTTCCTTTGAGGTCTGTAAAAGTTAGTCCTTCATCAACTGCTAATAATTCAATTTGATGAAAAACTGCGGAGTGGGTTGCATCTACATCATCTCTTCGGTAAACTCGACCTGGGGCAACGATGCGAAATGGTGGTTCTTCCTTTTCCATGTAGCGAATTTGCACAGATGAGGTGTGAGTCCGCAGTAAATTACCATCTGGTAAATAAAAGGTATCCTGCATATCACGGGCTGGATGGTCTTGAGGGGTGTTAAGAGCCTCAAAATTGTAGTAATCTGTTTCCATCTCTGACCCTTGGGCGACAGTGTAGCCCATGCCTACAAAGATATCTAGTGCCTGATCAATGATACCATTGAGAGGATGTATGCGACCTTGGGGGCGATAGATACCCGGCATGGTCACGTCTAATGTTTCAGCCTCTAGTTGTGCTTGAATTTGAGCAGATTCTAAAGCGGCGCGTTGCTGGTCAAGACTGTTTTGTAAAGCTTCTTTAACTGTGTTGGCGATCGCCCCAATTTTTGGACGCTCTTCCGCACTCATCTGTCCCATGCTGCGTAACAGCGCCCCTAATTGCCCTTTTTTGCCCAAATAGTTAATTCTGAGTTCTTCCAGGCGTTCTAGGGTATCAGCAGATGCGATCGCTGCTTCTCCTTCCTGCCGCAATGCTAAAAGTTGATCCTCTAAATTACTAGTCATTAGTTATTAGTCATTAGTTATTAGTCAGTGGTCAATGGCAAAATACAAACAACCAAAAACTGACAAAGGACGATTAACCTTAGCAATCTGCCATTAATTAAGTCAACGGCATTCGTTAAAGCCTCTCCTCTGTTTACCAGTTTAGAAGCGATCAAGCATGAGAAATTTTTTTCTTGCCTGTGTGACCAAAAACACTGACAACCAACACCCAGTTAATGGCTAATAACTAATGATCACTAAAATTTTAATGCCCAATGAACAGTAACAGATGAAATTACTAATTAGTAACGATGATGGTATTTCCGCTTTGGGTATCCGCACCTTAGCTAACACTCTAGCCGAAGCAGGCCATGATGTTAGTGTAGTTTGTCCAGATCGAGAGCGATCGGCAACAGGACATGGATTAACCTTACATCAACCAATTCGCGCTGAAATGGTTGAATCCCTGTTTCATCCTGCTATTAATGCTTGGGCTTGTGACGGGACACCATCCGACTGTGTAAAATTAGCTTTGTGGGCTTTACTCGATTCCCCTCCTGATTTAGTGTTATCTGGAATTAACCAAGGTGCCAATTTAGGAACAGAAATTCTTTACTCAGGAACTGTTTCCGCAGCAATGGAAGGTATAATAGAAGGCATTCCTAGTATTGCCCTCAGTCTAACCAGTCATACTCACAAAGACTTTGAACCAGCTGCCAAATTTGCCAAACTGCTAGTTGACCAACTGACAGCAGAACCATTACCAGATTTAATGTTACTTAACGTCAACATTCCTCCTATTCCCTGGGAAGAAATCGCTGGTGCTACTCTTACCCGTCAAGGAGTGCGTCGCTATGTAGATGTTTTTAACAAGCGAGTAGACCCCCGTGGTAAAACTTACTACTGGTTAACAGGAGAGGTTCTAGAAGATGTGCAACCACCAGCAGGTTTAAATCTGCCGTCAGACATCCCCACTGATGTAGAAGTCATCCGTAATAACTTCATTAGTATTACTCCATTGCAATACAATCTTACTTATGCCAATGGACTGCATCAACTGTCCACGTGGGAATTTAAATTTCCGTAAATTTTTTGGTATGAGGTTAAGGCTGGAGTGTCAATTAAATCTTTTACAATAAAACTTACCATATAAATTTAGGAGTTATATTGGGATAAATGATTACATAATAAATTATGGGGCATTGAGAGTTATACTCTATCAGCTTCACTCCGTATCTACTATCACAGAATGACACAAATCAGCCAACTCACAGCAAGACAAGAAAAGCCAGAAACAAATAATTTTTGACTTTTAGCTTTCTTGTAACGGTTATAGGGTATGATTTTTTACTAAAATACATATTATAACCAAGATGGTAAGACAGCATAAACTAAAAAACATAAGAAGCATTTTTTTGATTGATTACCCGCTCAGTCCAGCAACCAACACCCATGTCTAGGATAGAGAATCAATTTACAGTCCAATTTTGGGGCGTTAGGGGCAGCATCCCCTGTCCAGGTTCAAGCACAGTTCGCTATGGCGGTAATACCCCTTGCGTAGCCATGCAAGTCGGGGGTAAACGCTTAATCTTTGATTGTGGTACGGGAGTCCACGTTTTAGGTCAATCGCTATTGTCTCAAATGCCCGTAGAAGGTCATATCTTCTTCACGCACTCCCATTGGGATCATATGCAGGGGTTTCCTTTCTTTAGCCCAGCTTTTATCAAAGGTAATCAATTTAATATTTATGGAGCGATCGCTCCCGATGGCTCTACCATTGAGCAACGCCTCAATGACCAGATGCTTCATCCCAACTTCCCTGTACCCTTGCAGATTATGCAAGCCAATTTGAATTTTCACAACATTAAAGCAGGGCAACCCATCCACATTCATGACATTATTATAGAAACCAGACATTTAAACCATCCCGGTGAAGCGGTGGGATATAGAGTTAACTGGCATGGTGGAGCAGCTGCTTACATCACAGATACAGAACATTTCCCCGACAAATTGGACGAAAATGTTCTTTGGTTAGCTCGCGATGCCGACATCTTGATTTACGATTCCACCTATACCGATGATGAATACTATTCCCCAAAATCACCAAAAATGGGCTGGGGACATTCTACTTGGCAAGAAGCAGTGAAAGTAGCACAAGCAGCCAACGTCAAAACCCTGGTAATTTACCATCATGATCCTGGCCACAACGATGATTTCTTAGATAATGTAGGCAAACAAGTATTTGAGAAATTTCCTGGTGCAATCATGGCTAGAGAGGGATTAATACTCCAAGTTCCAGTTTTAGATCCTCTATCAGAATCAATGCCAATTGGCAAGTAAGTATCCAGAATTCAGACGAGGGATTTTTGAGGGGTAGGTAACTTTCCCCAGCAAAAATAGAAGTGACAGAGCTTGTTGCTGACAGCTAGAATAAACCTAAAATCCCAGAATCCACGTGCTAAATTTGTCTCAAAATGGGTGTTCCGTGTGGGTTGCTTCTTCAACTGAAGGAATACTAACACCAACTGCTGTTGCTCTTGGCAAATTTGATGGTGTTCATATTGGTCATAAAAGGGTAATTCAACCAATTTTACCCTTAGCCCAGGATCAAGAAAGACGGGAAGATGGGGATAACTTAGCTGAAAAATCATCCCGTCAAACCGCAAATCTAACACCCCTGGAATCACAAAAAGAGCGTATACATTCCACCGTAGTTACCTTTGATCCTCATCCACAGGAATTTTTTACAGGACAACCCCGTGCTTTGCTGACACCACTTGATGAAAAAGTTGAACAATTGCGATCGCTTGGGGTAGAACAACTGGTATTATTACCCTTCGATAAAGACCTATCAGCCCTCTCACCCCAAGACTTCGTAGCAAAAATACTTGTCCAACAACTCCAGTGTCAACAAATCAGTGTTGGCGAAGATTTCTGTTTTGGTAAAAAGCGCATGGGTACGGCACAAGATTTGCAAACACTCGCCGCCAAATTCAATATCCCCGTCACCATAGTTCCCATCCAAACTGATATACATGACTTGTCCACAAACAACAGTGACATCAACACCACACTGACCGAGGACAATCGGATTAGCACTTCATTAATTCGTCAAAGTTTGGAAACAGGAGATATTGAAAAAGCCAACCGCCTACTAGGAAGACCTTATACCCTCACCGGTGTAGTGATACCAGGACAAAAATTAGGTAGAACCATTGGCTTTCCCACAGCAAACCTGCAACTACCAAAAGACAAATTTTTACCCCGTCAAGGAGTTTACGCAGTACAGGTTCTCATCCACAGCCAAAACCCAGATGCGTCTCCTACTCAGAACTTAGGAGTGATGAATATCGGCAACCGCCCCACCGTTAATGGTACTAATTCATCTGTAGAAGTACATCTATTTGATTGGTCTGATGATTTATACAGTCAAAAACTAGTTGTTCAGCTAGTCAAATTTTTGCGCCCAGAACAAAAATTTCCTTCCCTAGAAGCCTTAAAAACCCAAATTCAACTGGACTGCACCATAGCCAGAGAAATTTTGGCATCACACTGAATTTGGATGATAACTAGGGAACACTGTATATATTGGTGATTGGTGATTGGTGATTGGTAATTGTTAGAAAGCAGTCCCTATTACCCATTACCCATTACTTTACCCATTACCCATTACCAAGTCAGCATGAGAGAAAAAATCGACGTTTTAACACAAAATCTGGCTCGTACCATCGTTGGTAAACATGAAGCTATCCGCTTGGTGGTGGTTGCTTTGCTTGGTGGTGGTCACGCTTTGTTAGAAGATGTGCCTGGAGTTGGTAAAACTCTCCTGGCCAAATCTTTAGCACGTTCTGTAGATGGCAGATTTCAACGGCTACAATGCACACCTGATTTACTTCCCACAGACATTACCGGCACAAATATTTGGAATCCTAAAAGCGGCGAATTTTCTTTTATGCCTGGGCCTATTTTTGCTAACGTCCTACTAGCTGATGAAATTAACCGCGCTACCCCTCGCACCCAGTCAGCTTTGCTGGAAGTCATGGAAGAACGTCAGGTAACAGTTGATGGTGTCTCTCGCACAGTTCCTCAGCCCTTTTTTGTGATTGCTACTCAAAACCCCATTGAGTACCAAGGGACTTTCCCTTTACCAGAAGCACAGATGGATCGATTTATGCTGTCTTTGAGTTTGGGTTATCCTTCGGAGTCAGATGAATTACAAATGCTGCAAAATCTAGACAATGGGATTCAATTAGCTGATTTGCAGCCTTGTATTACCTTGGATGAAGTAGCCCAATTACGCCAACTTTGCTCAAAGATAAAAGTAGAAACATCTTTGCAACAATACATATTGGAATTGGTGCGGACAACCAGACAGGATGAGGAAATTACTCTGGGTGTAAGTCCCCGTGGTACGGTGGCATTACAAAAAGCAACCCAAGCATTAGCTTTTATTTTAGGACGAGATTATGCTATCCCCGATGATGTGAAGTTTCTTGCACCTCATGTTCTTTGTCATCGCCTGATTCCGAGAGGGGGAAGGAATGCTAAAACTGTAGTTGATCGGATATTGCGATCGGTTGCTATTCCTTAATTTAAACATAGTGTGATCGCGCTACAATTAGTAATTGCAGCACCAAAGAAGCGATCGCACTAGAAAAAAACTAACCACAGACTTAAACCAAAATAATCTGTGGACTTTACAAAAATTAATTAAACAAAAAATTACAAATAATAATTATGGAAGACCTTTTAAGACTCAAAGAAAGAATTGAAATCGCTTTAGAATTAGGCGAGAGTTATTATCGTGAGTTTAAAAGTGCCTTACAGGGTGATCCTAATCACAAACAGCCACGAGAGCTAAAAGAAATCTGTGCTGATATAGCTAAAACACTAGTGGCATTTGCTAACGCTGATGGTGGAGAACTCTTTGTGGGTATAGAAGATAATAATACGGTAACAGGCTTACCTTTTACAGAAGAAAAAATAAACACTATTTTTAATGCCCCTGAAAACTATGTTTTAAGAGATACACCACTATCTATCAAGCGCAAAAATCTGATTGACTATGAAGGAAAAAAAATAGCTTACTTTTCTATTGATAAGGGTACTAAATTTGTCCACCAAACATCCAAAGGAGAATGTTTTCAGCGTAAAGACAGAGAAAGTGTACCAACATCTGCCGATAGTATTAGATTTTTGAGAGAAGAAGCAATTTCCAGAGAGTATGATAGACAATTTGTAGATTTAGCCAGTGTCAGAGATTTAGACTTAGAACTTGTGACAACAGTCGCACAAGAAATAACTAAACATAAATCTATGTCACCAGAAAAATTTTTACAATATGTGGAACTAGCAGAATTTGATGGTGATCGTTTAAGATTAAGACGGGCAGCTTTATTATTATTCGCCAAAAATCCTACTAAATGGCATCCTCGTTCACAAGTCAGAATATTAAGGGTAAATGGTACAGAAGAAAAACCCGCACCTGACTATAATGTAAACGAAGTAGCAGAAGTGACTGGGAATATATTTAAACTCATGCAAGAAAGTTGGGAAGCACTACGCCCAGCTTTAACTGAAACACGATATTCCAGTGATGGACTATTTAAAACCCAAGTAATTTATCCTGAACTAGCTTGCAAAGAAGCTTTGATTAATGCTATTACTCACAGAGATTATAGTATTGAAGGGCGCGGAATTGAAATTAGAAGATTTGACGATAGGTTAGAGGTGCTAAGTCCAGGAAAATTATTATCTAAATATACAATTAAAGATTTAAAAGAACTCAAAGGCGCACACGAAACTAGAAATACCTATATTGCCAGAGTTTTAAGAGAGTTTGGTTATATCCGCGAACTTGGTGAAGGTATTCGCAGAATGTTTGCATTAATGAAAAGTAATGAATTGGTTGAACCGGAAATTTCTTCACCTAATAAGTCTTTTATTGTCTCACTATTTTATAAATTTATCTACACCAAAGAAGAGAAAATTTGGTTAGATAATTTTGAACATTTACAACTTTCTAGAGAACAGAAAACTATAGTAAAGCTGGGAATAAATGGCAGATTAATTTCTCCTAAAGAAATTTTTGAAAATGTTGGTATTGTGGATACTGATTATTATCGTCAATTAGTAGAAAGTTTAAGAAAAATGGGTATTTTAGTTAGTAAAATTTCTTCTGTTGACGCACAGAGACTTGCAAAAGAGCAGGGTATTTCAAAAAAAAGCATTGCCAGATTTCAGATTATATTACCTTATAACATGATAGATAGTGCAAGAGTGTCTGAAAGTAATGATACTTCAGATTATGCGAAAATATTTATTGGTAATGTAGATTTTAATGCTAATGAGCAGGATTTAGAAACATTATTTAGTCAATTTGGGGAAATTTCGGATGTATATATTCCTAAAGATAGAATGTCTGGAAATAGTAGAGGTTTTGCGATTGTTGAGTTTGAGAAATTAGAATCAGCTAAAAAAGCTTTAGAAAGTACAAGACCTATATTTTTACGTAATAGAAAAGTTTATGTACAAAAGTATAAGGAAATGTAAATCTTTGTTTTTAATTTAACTTTAATGCCTAATGCCAGATTTATGTCAAATTTAATCACGCGCAAACCATCCCATCAACGAATGAAACGCCAACTGCTGATTGTCATGCTGGTGATTTTCGCTTGGAGTGTAGCTATGGGATTTATACTAGGTTTAGCCACCAGCGCCAACGCAGCTAACCCCGCTTCCTCAGTTGGTACAGTTGACGTAGTACCCGCAAATTACCAACTAGGGCAAGAATTATACATAGAAAATTGCTCTACCTGTCACATTGCTTTACCACCAGCGGTATTTCCCACCCAAACTTGGAAGAATCTCCTGGAAGACTCCCAGCATTATGGCGCACAGATTCAGCCTTTAGTCGATCCACAACGCATTTTGGTGTGGAAATATGTTTCTACTTTCTCCCGTGTGCAGCTTCAAGATGAAGAAATACCTTATCGTCTGAATAGATCCCGTTATTTTAAGGCTTTACATCCTGGTGTAAAATTACCAAACCCTGTAAACATGGACAGTTGTGTTAGTTGTCATTTAGGTGCAAGAGAGTTTAATTTCCGTAGCCTGACTCCAGAATGGGATAAATAAATTGGTGATTGGTAAACTTCCTTCTGTCACCTGTCACCTGTTCTCAGGGCAAAATGATACGATGAAGGAGTTTAAATATTAAGATAAGAATTAAAACCAATCGTCATATCAAGGTGATTGGGGTTTTTTAATTTGGTTTTTGAGTAAATTCTCGTTTCCTGGCCATCTATAACCAAAACGGCTGGGTTGTGTTAAGTGTCTATAATTATATAGCTATTAGCTAAAACCTTTAATTTCCATCCCCCTTGATTTAGTTCCATAAACTGCCATGCTAAAACTCTTGTTGGGCGATCCCAACGCTCGTAAACTTAAAAAATACCAGCCTTACATTACAGAAATTAACCTGTTAGAGGAAGAAATTAAAGCACTTTCTGATGATGAGTTAAAAGGTAAAACCGCTGAATTTAGACAACGACTGGCTAAGGGTGAAACTCTGGATGATATTTTACCGGAAGCTTTTGCTGTTGTGCGGGAGTCAGGACGGCGTGTTTTAGGGTTGCGACACTTTGATGTGCAATTATTAGGTGGGGTGATTCTCCACTCTGGGCAAATTGCGGAAATGAAAACTGGTGAAGGTAAAACCTTGGTGGCTACCTTACCGAGTTATTTAAATGCGCTAACAGGTCAAGGTGTTCACGTTATTACTGTGAATGATTACCTGGCACGTCGGGACGCAGAATGGATGGGTCAGGTACATCGGTTCTTGGGTTTAAGTGTGGGGCTGATTCAAGCTACTATGAACCCGACGGAACGGAAGAAAAACTATGACTGTGATATTACTTATGTAACTAACAGTGAGATAGGTTTTGATTACCTGCGGGATAATATGGCTACCTCTATGGCTGAGGTGGTGCAACGTCCCTTTAATTTCTGTGTTATTGACGAAGTAGATTCAATTTTAGTTGATGAAGCCCGGACTCCGTTGATTATTTCTGGTCAGGTGGAAAGACCGACAGAAAAATATTTGCAGGCGGCGGAAATTGCTTTTACTCTGCAAAAAGATGAACATTATGATGTGAATGAAAAGGATCGTAATGTTCTTTTAACTGATGAGGGTTTTGCAGAAGCGGAAAATCTGTTGGGTGTGACGGATTTGTTTGACCCGGAAAATCCTTGGGCGCATTTTGTCTTTAATGCGATTAAGGCTAAGGAATTGTTCCTCAAGGATGTGAATTATATTGTCCGCAATGATGAAGTGGTGATTGTGGATGAATTTACGGGTCGGGTACTACCGGGACGACGCTGGAGTGATGGTTTACACCAGGCGATTGAGGCGAAGGAACACGTAGAAATTCAGCCTGAAACTCAAACTTTGGCAACTATTACTTATCAAAATTTGTTTTTGCTTTATCCCAAGTTGGGGGGAATGACGGGAACTGCAAAAACGGAAGAGGTGGAGTTTGAAAAGATTTATAAACTGGAAGTCAGTGTTATTCCTACCAACCGGGTGAGAAGACGGGAAGACCTGTCTGATATGGTGTTTAAGACTGAACCTGGAAAATGGAGAGCGATCGCTAAAGAATGTGCAGAAATGCACGAAAATGGTAGACCTGTGTTAGTGGGTACAACCAGTGTCGAAAAATCTGAACTTCTCAGCCGACTCCTGAAGGAAATCAATATTCCCCATGAGTTACTCAACGCTAGACCGGAAAATGTGGAACGGGAAGCGGAAATTGTCGCCCAAGCAGGACGCAGAGGTGCTGTAACGATCGCCACCAACATGGCGGGACGGGGTACAGATATCATTCTGGGTGGTAACTCTGAGTATATGGCGCGGTTGAAGCTGCGGGAATATTTTATGCCCCGTATCGTCAGCCCAGAGGATGAAGATGTTTTTAGTATGCAAAGGGCTTCTGGGCTACCTATGGGTGGTAGCGGAGGTGGCCAAGGCTTTGTTCCTGGTAAAAAGGTGAAGACTTGGCGGGCTTCTCCAGAAATTTTCCCCACCCAGCTATCGAAGGAAACAGAACAGCTGTTAAAAGATGCGGTGGAGGTAGCAGTAAAAGCTTATGGCGATCGCAGTTTACCAGAATTGGAAGCAGAAGATAAGGTAGCTGTAGCCGCGGAAAAAGCACCTACGGACGACCCTGTAATTCAAAAATTGCGGGAAGCTTACCAACGTATTAAGCATGAGTATGAAGAATTCACCAGCACTGAACATGATGATGTGGTCAGTAGAGGTGGACTGCACGTAATTGGTACAGAACGCCATGAATCGCGCCGGATTGATAACCAGTTACGCGGACGGGCGGGAAGACAAGGCGACCCAGGAACGACAAGATTCTTCCTCAGTTTAGAGGATAACCTATTGCGGATCTTTGGGGGCGATCGCGTTGCTGGTTTGATGAATGCGTTCCAAGTAGAAGAAGATATGCCTATTGAGTCGGGTATGTTAACCCGCAGTTTGGAAGGCGCACAGAAAAAGGTTGAGACTTATTACTACGACATCCGTAAACAGGTGTTTGAGTATGACGAAGTAATGAACAACCAACGTCGTGCTATCTATGCGGAACGTCGCCGGGTGTTGGAAGGTCAAGACTTGAAGGAACAGGTAATTAAATACGCAGAAAAAACGATGGATGACATCGTTGATTATTACATCAACCCTGATTTACCTTCGGAAGAATGGGAATTAGAAAAGTTGGTGGAAAAGGTGAAGGAGTTTGTTTACCTGTTGGCTGATATGCAAGCCAGTCAGTTGGAGGATATGGGAGTACCGGAAATTAAGGCTTTCCTCCATGAACAAGCGCGTATTGCCTATGATATGAAAGAGGCGCAAATTGACCAAATTCAACCGGGTTTGATGCGTCAAGCGGAACGGTTTTTTATTCTCCAACGCATAGATACTTTGTGGCGGGAACATCTGCAACAAATGGATGCGTTGCGTGAGTCTGTTGGTTTGCGTGGTTATGGTCAAAAAGACCCTCTGATTGAGTATAAGAGTGAGGGTTATGAGTTGTTCTTGGATATGATGGTGAATATCCGCCGTGATGTGGTTTATTCGCTGTTTATGTTCCAGCCTCAGCCACAACAAGCTGTGCAGACTTCAGAAATGGTTTAGGTTTTTTTCACGCAGAGACAAGGGAGGCGCAGAGAGTTTTTTCTGCGTCTTTTGTTTTTTGGGGAATGAACCGCGTTCGCGTAGCGTCCCGAAGGGATAGGCGCGAAGGACGCGAAGGAAGAGTTTTGATGGCCTTAGTGTAAACTATAAATTTAAGGCAAGAGAATTTTATATCTGATAATGTTAGCTTTTGCATTGCTAGATAAAAATATCAAATATGGACTATACTAAACTACATAGGTTATTAACTCAATCATCCTGGAAAGAAGCAGATATTGAAACTAGAAAAATAATGCTGCAAATTACTGGAGCTAATAACCGAAAAGAACTGCTAATAACTGCAAGTGATATTCAAAAATTTCCTTGTTCAGAATTAAAAATTCTAGATCAGCTTTGGACTGAATCTAGTAATATGCGTTTTGGATTTAGTATCATTGCTAATATCCATGCAGCCGTAAATCAAGACTATTTTCTACTAGCTGAACAGGTTGGTTGGTGTCGTGAAGACAATTGGATAAATTATGAACAAATCAATTTTACTAATGATGCTCCTGTTGGCCATTTACCTATAACTTGGCTTGTTCCTAGTACATTTTCTATGTACTGGTCTGCTCGTTTCGCTAGTGCTGGATGGCGGTTACTTCTAAATAGAGTAAGAGAGTGTGGTTGATGAATGATTTAAGTGCAAGAGGTGAGATAAGTTAGGATAGGAGGAAAGGGGGTATTTTATGATTTATCTTTCTGCTAGTGAGGTAAAACGGAATTTTGCAGAGTTTTTAGATCAAGCTCAAAAAGAACCTGTTACTATTCAGGGTCAAGATGAAGATTTGGTGGTTGTGCTTTCTGTTGTTGAGTATCAAAGACTTAAAGGTTTGTTGAAAAGGGAGTTTCAGGAGTTTTGTGATCAGGTGGGAAAAGAGGCTGAAGCTAAAGGAATGACTGAAGAAAAGTTGTCATTATTCAGCGAACATTTCAGCTAATATATCCAGCACTGCTTTTTGTTCTTCTTCACTAATTTGACCCAAAAGTTTAACTAATCGAGTTTTATCTATTGTGCGAATTTGATCAAGTACAATTTGTCCTTCTTTTCCTTGAAATTTACAGGTTACTCTTGTGGGGTATGGTTGCCCTTTGGTTGTCATTGGTGCAACAATTACGGTGGAAATATGGTGGTTGATTTCGTTGGGTGAAATTATTAAACAAGGGCGTGTTTTTTTAATTTCACTGCCAATGGCAGGGTCAAAATTAACTAGTAATACATCAAATCTGTTGACTACCATTGCCATTCATTGTCATCCCATTCTGTTGTGTTGATATCATCTAATAGAACATCATTTTGTTTTTCTGCCATTTCTATAAATGCTTTTTCCCAACCCATTCTTGCTTGTTCAACTGGGCGAATAATGAGATGATTTCCTTGAACTTCTATTTCTACTTCTGAGTTAATTCCGCTTTGTTCTAATAGGGTTTTGGGGATACGCAGTCCTTGGGAATTGCCGATTTTGACTATTCGAGTTTTGATTGCTGTACCCATTTTTTGTAATTGAGGATAGAATAGTATTTACATTGTAATTACAAGGATAGGAATAGTCAACTAGAAAGCTGGAAGCAAGGGTGTAAACTTCGGGGATGGGTTAAGATGTTTTTTTCACGCAGAGACGCGTAGGCGCTGATAGGTATTTTCTGACTCTTTGTTTTATGATGAGAAGGAAAGAAATTAACTTTGTTAATTTATTTGTAGGGATGCTGTATGCTCCAATCTCTTGTAAACTAATGAAAAAGGATTAGGTCAGGTTTCTATGCTGAAGTCTTTTCAAATACGTAACTTCAGACTTTTTGATCAAATAGAGGTTAAAAAATTAAGTAATATTAACCTTATTGTCGGTATGAATAATGCTGGTAAGAGTACATTTCTCGAAGCAGTAGAACTCTATGCCAGTAATGCTTCCCCTATGACTATACTTGAGCTTGTCGAATCAAGGCAAGGATCTTGGATTAGTGAAGCACAACAACATCCTCCAAATTTTCTTAGTAATCCCATACGGCATCTATTTTTTAGTCATAAATTACCCGACATAGGAGAACAAGGTATCATTGTTGGAGAAATTTCTTCAACCTCGAAAATTAACATCGGCGTTGCTGTATATCAGATTAAATCTGATGATGAAGGGACAATGAAAAGAATTCGCATTTCTGCGGAGCAACTATATGAAGACTTATCAAATATTGAAGTTATTCTCGTAGCAGAAGAAGGCGAAAAAACTCGAAGAATCTTGAGATTAGATAAGGATTTTAGAGAAATTAGACGTGGTTCTAGAGTTGTTTATGAACGACAAGATTCTGAATTAAAATACAAATGGCAATTTGTCTCAACAGAGAATATGCCTAACCGAAAATTAGCTGCTCTATGGGATTTGACAAGTTTAACCAGTTTGGAATCAGAGGTGATTTCTGCTCTTAAACTGATTGAACCTAAGATATCAGGAGTCGCTTTTGTAGAAGATATTAGTAAAGGCCGTAGTAGTGACAATCGTATTCCTCTAGTAAAAGTTGAAGGTATAGATGAACCATTACCTCTTAAAAGTATGGGTGATGGTTTAAATCGTTTATTTCATATCATGGTAGCTCTCGTGAATGCGAAAGATGGAATTTTGTTAATTGATGAATTTGAAAATGGCTTGCATTGGACAGTACAACCTAAAGTTTGGGAGATTCTTTTTCATTTTTCCGAAAAGCTCAATGTTCAAGTATTTGCAACCACACATAGTCGTGATTGTGTAAATGGTTTTGATAGTGCATGGAATAAGTATCCGTTACTTGGTGCTTTCTTTAGACTAGAAGTTAAAAATAATCTGATTAAAGTAAAAGAATATTCTTCGGAAACATTGGCAGATTCTATTGAAATGGAAGTTGAAACAAGATAAAGAGAAATAGTATGAAAGATATCTGTAAACAAGATACCGATAAAGTATTACTTTTGGAAGGTAAAAATGATTGTCATGTTGTTATGGCTTTGTGTAAAGCTCACCAAGTTCCTCAAACTTTTGGCATATATGAATGCGGTTCAGATAAAGAAGTCTTAAAGCGTTTAAATGCTTTGATATCCCGTCCTAATGCTCCTCAAGTCATCGGAGTAATGCTTGATGCTGATAGCCCTTCTCTAGAAGGAAGATGGGCAAGTATTAAAGGCAAATTAACTCATTATAGCTATAACTTACCTAAGATTCCTGATCAGCATGGAACAATAATTAAGGGTATTGAAGATGAACCTAAACTTGGATTTTGGTTGATGCCAAATAATCAAGATTCTGGTAAATTAGAGGATTTTTGTGCAGAATTAGCAGAACCTAAATCTTTAGAATTTGCGAAAGAATGTGTTACGAAAGCACAAATTAATAAATTAACAACTTTTCAATCATTGCATCTTAGTAAAGCAATTATTCACACATATCTAGCTTGGCAAGATGAACCAGGATATCCTATGGGACAGGCAATTACTAAACAAACTCTTCGTCCTCATACAAATATTGCTATAAAGTTTACTGACTGGTTAACACGGTTATTTAATTAAAAATTTTTCCTCATGTTCCTGAACAAGAGTATATGGTATTGCTACACCTAAGCAAGACATTGACTTAATTCTAGCAAGACTTGAAAGAGCAAAACAGCATTATAAACAAGTTTATCAGTAAGAGAAAAGGAAATAAACATGACAGAAAAGATTGAAATAACAAGCAGTAGCGGTAACGTATTTGCTGATTTAGATTTACCCAACCCAGATGAAATGCTTGCAAAAGCAGAACTAGCACGAAAAATCAGTAACGCTATCACCGCACGTCATATTACCCAAGCTGAAGCGGCTGAATTATTAGGAATTGACCAGCCAAAAGTTTCTGCTTTAATGAGAGGAAGACTTACAGGTTTTTCTCTGGAAAGAATGTTTAGATTTCTGAATACGTTGGGAATTGATGTGGAAATTACAGTCAAACCTAAATCTAGAGATGATGCACGGATAACTGTCGTTTAATTTGCGCTTCTGAAAATTCACAATACTAGGAATAAATATTATGAATGTATCTATTTCTGACCAAATTATTGAACAATTAAAAATAATGCCTCAAGACTTGCAATATCAAGTCCTGGAATTTGCCCGCAATTTGACAAATTCAAAAATCAAAGGTGTTCCCGGTAAAGAATTATTAAAATTTGCTGGTTCAATACCCAAAGAAGATTTACAGCTAATGAGTGAAGCAATAAAACAAGATTGTTAATATATTGACATCAAGTATTATTTTACAGCTTATGACTTCCATTAATTTACAATTATCATCTAATTTAATTAACGAAGGTGAGCAAGCCATTCGTCAAGAATTGGCTTGACAATTGTATGCTCAAAATATCTTTACTTTTGGTCAAGCGCGACGTTTAGCTAATTTGTCTGTTTGGGAATTTCAGCAGCTTTTAGGAAACAGAAAAATTCAACGTCATTATACTGAAGTTGATTTACTGGAAGATGTCAAAACTATTACTGAACCCTAACACATTAATCTAGCATTTCCTAGTTGGTAAAGTAAAAAATCATCTGCGTTTATCTGCGTCCATCTGCGTTTAATTATTACAGGTTGTACCTTATATGATGGTAATTGCTATATAAATGAAAAAACTATTATTCCTCTGTAGCCAAAATAGGCTTCGTAGTCCCACCGCTGAAGCTGTATTTTCAGAATATCCAGGACTGGAAGTAGACTCCGCAGGTTTAGACAGAACCGCTCAAAACCCAGTTTCCACAGAATCTATTACCTGGGCTGATATTATTTTTGTGATGGAAAAATCCCATAAAAGTAAGCTATCTAAGAACTTTCAACCCTTTCTCAAAGATAAAAAAGTCATCTGTTTAGATATCCCGGATGAATATGAATATATGCAAGCAGATTTAATAGAGTTGTTAAAACGTAAAGTTTTACCATTATTGGGAACATAATTAGGTATTTTTCCGGTTGTGACCACTAATTCCTTGACTATACTAACCCCCGGCTTTATGAGATCAATTTTAAAATCCAAAATCCTTGGAAGACTTTCTAAAGCTTGGGTTTGGGCTGATTTAGTTAAATTTCAAAAATTAAACATATATTAAGTATATTTTCCACAACTTTTGCACAATGTTTGTCTAAATTAAAACTATAAGGTTGCTTGGGATGCAAACCCTCCCAACTATTCATACACAAAGACTATCGTGTAGCATCTCTAGGAGAAAACAGCATTACTTTCTGTCTTCTTGCACTTAGAAGCATATCAATTACTTAGAAACACATAAAATAACTTAAAACCTATGAAATCTATTCACCCCCTGCAAGAATTAAAAATCTGTACACAATCAAGATACAACGGTCAGTTAAGTATTAAAAATGCCGAAGGAAAACAATGGGCTTTCTATTACCATCAAGGACAACTAGTATGGGCAACAGGAGGAACTCATCCATCTCGAAGATTGCGGAGAAATTTAATTAAAAATTGTCCTTCTGTTGATATTAATCAATTACTGTTAAACACTGAAGAAGATACATCTATAGAGTATTGGGATTATCGCTGTCTAGAAAAATTATGTCAAAGTGATAAAATTCAAGCTGAACAAATGAATAACATTGTGGAAAGCACAATTTCTGAACTTTTATTTGATTTAGCACAAAATGTAAATTCTGCATCTTTGATGTACGAACGTCAGCAAAATATCATCTTAGAAGCATCAGTTAATTCCACCACAAGCAACTTATTTTTTCAAAACATCCAGGACTTCTGGAATAATTGGACAAAAGCTGGATTAGCTGGTTTTTCTCCTGATTTAGCACCACTACTAATCAAACCAGAAGCACTAAGAAAGCAAGTAAGTCCAGGTGTTTACAAAAATTTTGAAGTATTAATTAACGGTAAAAATACTCTGTGGGATTTAGCTGTCAAAATGAAACAGAATGTTTTATCAATCACCCGTTCATTACTTCCTTATATTCATCAAGGCATAACTGCACTGATAGAAATACCTGACTTACCTTTACCATTTAAAAACGTCAAAAACTACGAGCTAATTAAAACAGCAACTTCTAACGTGAATGCTCCACTGATAGCTTGTGTAGATGACAGTCCTCAAGTATGTCAACTCCTGGAAAAAATCATTATTGCCAATGGGATGAGATTTCTCAAAATAGAAGATTCTCTACAAGCTTTACCAATTTTGATTGAAAATAAACCAGACTTGATTTTCTTAGACTTAATTATGCCCGGTCTCAATGGTTACGAACTTTGCTCGAATTTACGACGTACTTCTGCTTTTGCCAATACACCGCTAGCTATTTTAACAGCAAGTAATGGTGTTTTTGATAGAGCTAGAGCTAAAGCCTTTGGTGCCACAGATTTTATTACCAAGCCTGTATCTAGCAATAAAGTTTGGGGCGTAATAGATAAATATTTAAGAACAGCACCAAAAAATGTAAATTTATCTAATTCCTGTGTACTGCCTCTTCTCAACGAGCAAGAATTGTGTTCGTCTCATAAAGAGTAATGTTAGGACTCACTCTGATAATAACGAGGTAAGGATAAAGTAAATGTTGTGCCTAAGTTTTCTTGACTCTCCAGTGAAATATCTCCTTGATGAACTTCAACACATTTTTTCACAATCGCTAGTCCCAAACCTGTCCCCTTAATGTCACCCACATTATTGCAGCGATAAAAAGCTTCAAACAAATGTAATTGATTTTCTAACGGAATTCCCATTCCTTGATCACGTATTTGGAATATAGCAACATGATGCTGACATTCCAATTCCAAATCAATTTTTGATCCAGATGGAGAATATTTAATAGCGTTAGAAAGTAAGTTTGTCAAGATTCGCTGGAGTAATACTATATCCATTTCTGCCTGTGTGTTGCCAGAGCAACTAAAACAGATTTGATGTTGATTACCTAGACTGTATTGCAGAGTATCTATGAGTTCATGACAAAATTCTTCTAAGTTCACTGATACAGGGCGATATTGTATTTTTCCAGATTCTATACTACCAATGAGCAGTATTTCATCTAATAAACAGAGTAGATGATCAACAGCATCATTAATTTTAGAAACATAACGGTTAATTATTTCCGGTGAAGGAAGTTTACTACCACATTCAAGTAATCCTGCAAAACCTTGGATACTGGTGAGTGGATTCCGAAAATCATGAGAAATCATGGATACAAACTCTGATTTCAGACGATTGAGTTCTTGTTCTTGTTCTAAAGCCTTGATGGCTTGAGCTTTTGCTTGTTGCAGTTCTATTTGCATCCGTCGCAAGCTGATGTGATTTTCAACTCTAGCTAGCACTTCTTCTAATTGAAAAGGTTTGGTAATGTAGTCTATCCCTCCTATACGAAAAGCTTTGACTTTATCTATTGTTTCGCTGAGGGCGCTGAGGAAAATTACTGGAATGTCGTGAGTCTGCGGATCAAGTTTTAACCGCTCACAAACCTCATAGCCATTCATATTTGGCATATTGATATCTAACAGAATAATATCTGGATGCTCCATTTCCACAGCCCTCAGTGCGATCGCACCACTGTTAGCACAACGCACCTCATACCCTTGTTCCTCCAACATACTGGAGAGTAAATGCAAGTTATTGGGTGTATCATCAACAATTAAGATGTTAGCTTTATAGGAATATGTCTGCAAATTATTCATAAGTAAACTATAATTTAAAGTTGACTGACTGCTCTATAAATAAATATTCTGATCACATTAAATCCTCAACTCCTGATTATATAAAGGTTTACCATAGCTAACTGCTAATTTTTAGATCATCCAATCACTTATTTAATCATATTTTTTTCCATCTGATTTTTGATGGTACGGATGCGTTGGAGACGGTTACTAATTCTGATCAACAGTTCCTTCGGCACAATGGGCTTAGTTAAATAATCATCTGCACCTATCACAAATGCTTTTTGCAAGGTTTCTACATCCGTACAGCTAGTCAAGAATAGAATCGGCAGCCAATTCCAGTCATGATTTTCACGTACAGCCCGGCACAAATCTAAACCTTCAGTACCACTAGGCATATTAATATCCAGAATTAAAAACTCTGGTTGGTTATATGCCACAGCTTCCCAGAAATGATCTGGATTAGTCAAACAAGTTAACTGCACACCCAAAGGTTCAAGTAATGTTTGCAGGGTAAGCAAAATTTGTGGATCATCATCTACTGCTAAAACTTTGGCATTAATCGGCTCAGATTGGCTCAAGTCTTCTAATTTTCTACCAGTTAAATTAATTAACTCGTTAGTATTTGCTTCTAGGTGCTGACGTAAAGAAATCAGCAACGGCTCTATTTTTTTAGCTACTTCTTGTCGATAACTTAGCGAAAAATGCGATTCTAAGTGAAAATTAGATTCTAGTAGAACTTCTATTTGTCTAGCTAAAAAACTTCCTTGCTCAAATCCAAACATACCCAGAGATCCAGCAAGTTTATGGGCATTTTGGACACCATTTTTGAGAACTTCTGCATTAAATATACCGATGACAAGAGACGAAAAAACTTGTTCTAAAACGATTAAACGTTCAAAAGTTAAGTTTTTTGTCTGCTGCCAAATTTCTGCTATCGAAGCATCTAAATTTTCTTGTTTCTCGGCATTAACATGATTTTGATTTGTGGCATGATTGGATGTAGTGATAAAAGTAGGATTTATTCTGTATCCTTGTCCATAAACCGTTTCCAAAAAATCACCTGCACCAACTGCTTTTAAGTTGCGACGAATATTTTTAACATGGGATCTAACTGTCGATTCATTAGGTGGTTCAGCATCAAATGCCCATAGTTGATCAATAATATCTCTGCAACTGTAAATCCGTTTTTGGTTGCGGAGAAACAACTCCACTAATAGGTATTCTTTGCGACTGAATTGCATCAGATGTTCTTGATAAGTCACCTCATGTAAATTTGGATCAAGGTGTAAATTACCACATACCAGTGTAGGAGAAGAAGAGGTGCTTCCACGACGAATCAAGGCACGGACTCTAGCTGCTAATTCTTGGACATTAAACGGTTTGACAACATAATCATCTGCTCCGCTATCCAGCCCTTGTAGTTTATCTGTTGTGGTATCACGGGCAGTCAAAAGCATTACTAAAACAGGATTTTTTTGTTCTCTTAGACGACGACAAAAGCTGATGCCATCTAGTTTTGGCAACATCACATCCAACAAAATTAGATCATACTGAAAGCCTTCTACTAGTTCCCAGGCAGCCTCACCATCTCTGGCTATATCTACAACATAGTTTTGCTGTAGTAGCAGCTTTGTTAAAACTTCTACTATACCTTCATCGTCATCTACTAGCAGAATCCTCATAGGCTTTTATTTTTTTTTAATCTTTCCCTACTTTTAAGTTTTTTAACCTTTAGTCAAATTTTATAGCAATGAGATAGGATTTGATTATAAGTAATGTTACTGCATTTGTGGTTAAGCATCATCCTTATAGAGTATAGAGCAAACAATCTTTCTCTGCACCCCACACGCCATACCTCGTTTTCTGTCAGACAAGCTAAGTAGGTAGGAACAACTAAATAATAAATATATGAAGAAAAATCAACGAGACTCATATCCTCTTTTCTCCTGCCTCCTGAGTTATCCTAACGATAAATGTTCAAGCCCACTTACTTACACCAACAGCAAGGAAATTATCTATGACAACGAAAAAAGTATTAGTGATTGATGATGAAGATGATATCCGCGAGGTTGCTAAAATTAGCCTGGAAATTATGGCAGGATTAGATGTTATTTTAGCGCGCACAGCCATGGAAGGCATACACAAAGCCGAGACTGAACAGCCTGATGCAATTTTGCTGGATGTGATGTTACCAGATATGGATGGGGTGATGACATTTGAGAAACTCCAGGCTAATCCAAACACAAAGCATATTCCTGTAATTCTCCTCACAGCAAAAGTTCAAGTATCAGATCAACAGCGTTTTGCTAACTTGGGGATTAAAGCCATGATTGCCAAACCTTTTAAACCTGCCCAATTAGCTCAACAGTTGTTAGTATCTCTAGGATGGAATGATTTGAGTCTTCTCTAACTTTGACATTTCTCCACAAATTTTCCATAATTCAAACTTAAGATGACTAAATTATCAGCCTACTAAGTAACTGGACAATTCATTAATTTACTTTTAAGCGAGTATAGAAGTATTATGACTATTATTCAATCCATGCATATTCCATCCGATCATGTTCCTCTTCCCAATCTCTCAGATCAAATAGGTGGGGATATAAGTCACGAGTTGCGTACCCCTTTGACAGTAATTCAGGTAGCCTTGGACATTTTAAGCTCTGGGAAGTTAGGTAATCTTTCTCAACAGGAATTAAGAATGGTAAATATTGCTATCAGTAACGTAGACAGGCTAATGCGCCTTACCAATGCCATTGAGGGAGAACCAGAGGCTCAAACTACATTTTTATCTAGTGAAGCACTAGCTCAACTGCGATTAGAGCGGGATCTAAAAATGGCGCTAATTCGCAATGAGTTTACACTTTGCTACCAGCCGATTGTTTCTCTCAAGAAGTATGAAATCTTAGGATTTGAAGTTTTGTTGCGATGGCAACACCCAGAGTTAGGAACGATATCTCCTGAACAATTTATTCCTTTGGCAGAAAAAAGTAACTTAATTTGCGATATTGGTACATGGGTTTTGCAAACAGCTTGTCATCAATTGCGTACTTGGCAACACCAATTTCCAGATGATTATCATAATTTAACGATCAGTGTTAATGTTTCCAGTAGACAGTTAGCCAACTGTGATTTAATTGTACAAGTTGAGCAGATTTTGCAGGAAACAGGTTTAAAGTCTCGTAACTTAGTATTAGAAGTTACTGAGAGTGTGATGATGGAAAATGCTGTAACTGCGAAGAAAACGTTGGAGAAACTGCAAAGTCTGGGAGTACGGGTGTATATTGATGACTTTGGTACTGGTTATTCTTCCTTGAGCCGACTTTGTGAACTACCCTTGAATGTATTAAAGATTGATCGTTCTTTTGTGCAGAAGTTAAATTCTCCAAATGGCAAGCAAGTAGTTCAAGCTATTACTAATTTGGCACATACTTTAGGATTAGAAGTGATTGCAGAGGGAGTGGAAACAGTTGAGCAATTTTTAAAGCTACAATTGCTTGGTTGTAACCAGGGACAAGGATATTTTTTTGCTAAACCTTTAGAAAATTATGCAGTCGCAAAATTGCTAATGAATAACTGCTGCTAATGAATAACTGCTAGTAAAGCTGTGAGTTCAAAATTCACAATAGAGCCTACTACCGCAAGGCGGAAGTCAAAAGTCAAAAGTCAAAAGTAGTATGGAGTAAGCTTTTTAGCGATTGAGAATGGTATGTTTATTTACGCCAACCTGTACTACGGCACGCTGCGCGTTAACAGGGAACAGGGGCAAGAGGCAATATTTGGCAATAATGTTAAAAACTATGCCTCCTATCTTATACAGATGAAGCTTTTTGCGATTTTTTGCCTAGATTTTGCATAATATGTACCTAAGAGCCATTATTGAAAGCCTTATTCTGTAGACATTTCATTTAAAAGAAGGGCATAATTCTTTATAACCATAAAAACAACGCAAGAGCCTTTTGTTAGATAACAGTAGGTGCAAACAATCAAAATCATGCTCACCAGCCCTGAAAAAACAAGATGAGCCAGCAGCAAACCTCGCAATTCTTAGCAAATATCTTGGTGGTTGATGATAATCCCGTCAATCTCGTTATATTATCCAAGGTACTTTCCAAATATGGTTATAAAGTGCGATCTGCACCAGATGGTGAAATGGCATTAAGATCAGTTGAAGCTAAGTTGCCTGATCTCATTTTGCTGGATATTATGATGAGCGATATGAATGGCTATGAAGTTTGCCACAGGCTCAAAACAAATGAAAAAACCTCTCATATACCTGTAATTTTTATTAGTGCTTTAGAAGAGCCTTTAGATAAAGTAAAAGCATTTACTTTAGGTGGGGCTGATTATATTGCTAAACCATTTCAAACTCAAGAAGTAATTGCCAGGGTAGAAAATCAACTACGGATTCGTAGGTTACAAAATCAGTTAGTTGAACAGAATGAACAGTTACTGCAAAAAACCCAAGCATTGGCTGATTTTAGTTCTAGCCTCAAGCAGTTACATCGGATCAATATGACTGATTTTTATCATGTTGATGATCTGTTTTTAGATTATTTAGATACAGGTTGTAAAGTCCTGCGTTTTTCAGCAGGAGCAGTGGGTAAAATTAATCATCAAACTTATTCATTTTTAGCTGTTAAATCGGAGTTTGAGTCATTAGTTCCTGGATTAGAAATCAATCTTTCAGATGCTTATTGTGGAAAAGTAGTTGAGCAAGAAAAAACAGTTACATTCCAAAATGTAGGCACAATAGAAGAGATGTGTTGTCATCCACTCTACCGAAGCCTGAAAATAGAATCTTACATTGGCACTCCTATCTGGGTAGATGGAAAAATTTATGGTACACTTTGCTTTTTTTCAACGATTGCCAGATTTGATCAGTTTGAGAATCACGAACAAGAAATTATTGAATTGATGGCTCAAAGCATTGGTAAGTTTATCAGCGCCCAGCAAATAGAAACTAAACGCCAACAGGCAGAGGAAAAATTAAGAAAAAGTGAAGAACGCTGGCAACTAGCAATTCAAGCTAGTCAAGATGGGATTTATGATTTTAATTTACAAACATCTGAGGTTTTTTATTCTGCTCGCTGGAAGGAAATACTGGGCTATCAAGATCAAGAAATTTCTAATAATATTGAGGAATGGACGAAACGCATTCATCCAGATGATTTGAAGTTGGTGGTACAAACAAATTCTAATCATCTTAATCGGGAAATTCCTTTTCTGATGCAAGAATATCGCCTACAATGCAAAGATGGTAGTTATAAATGGATTTTAGAGCGTGGTCAGGCTCTGTGGGATGAAAATGGTAAACCGACGAGATTTATTTGTTCTCATACAGATATTAGCGATCGCAAACGTCAGGAAACAGCCTTACAACTAATTGTGGAAGGTACAGCTTCGACAACAGGAAATGAGTTTTTTCGTTCACTGGTGCGTTATTTAGCAGAAGTTTTACAAGTTCGCTACGCTTTTGTCACCAGATTTACAGATCCAACAAAAACCAAGGTTCGCACCTTAGCATACTGGCAAGGAGAAGACTTTGGTGAGGAATTTGAGTACAAGGTAGAAGGAACTCCTTGTGAACAGATATGTTCTGGAGACATCGTATATTATTCCCATAAGATTCAGTCCTGGTTTCCAGACCATGAACATTTGACCAAATTGGAAGTGGAAAGCTATTTAGCGATCGCTCTCAATGATTCAATGGGTAATATTCTGGGACATTTGAAAGTTTTGGACACCAAACCAATGGTGAAAACCCAGAACACAGAACTCATTTTAAGAATTTTTGCAGCTCGCGCAGGTGCAGAATTAGAGAGGCAATTATTTGAACACGCATTGCAAGAAAATATAGAACAGCAAAGAGCAACATTGCTGGTAGTGGAAAAGATGCGTCAGACCTTGGATATTGCCCAGATTTTCCGCACCACCACAGAAGAATTACAAGAGCTACTAAAATGCGATCGCGTTGTGATTTATCGCTTCTACCCTGACTGGAGTGGCGAATTTGTCGCTGAGTCTGTCACCAGTGGATGGATTAAACTCTGGCACGACCCCAATAATCCAGCGCCAAATCACCCCCAATTCCAAGAAAATATCAATCTCAGTCAGGAATGTACTGTTAAAAATTTTGATAGAAGACAAGTTGATAGAACAACCAAAACTGCTCAAATTGAGCAGAAAAACTATTTGCAAGATTCTTATTTTCAAAACACCAAAGGACGCAGTTACAATGACTTACCAAACTTTCGTGCTGTAGAAGACATATATACAGCCGGATTTACTGATTGTTATCAGCAACTTTTAGAAAAAATTCAAGCCAGATCTTATACTATTGTCCCAATTTTTAACTCTGGTAGACTATGGGGATTATTAGCAGTTTATCAAAACTCTGCTCCTCGACAATGGAAACAAAATGAAATTAATCTGGTTATAAATATTAGTAATCAGTTAGGAATTGCCCTCTATCAAGCAGAATTATTTACTCAAATTCAACAACAATCCCTAGAACTAGAAAAAGCAAGAGACGCAGCTGAATCAGCGAACCGGGCTAAAAGTGAATTTCTAGCCAATATGAGCCATGAATTAAGGACTCCCTTAAATGCTATCATGGGCTTTACTCAAGTTATGAGTCGTGATATTTCTCTCAATCAAAAACATCAATCACATCTCGATATTATTAACCGCAGTGGGCAACACCTTTTAGAACTCATTAATGATGTATTAGAAATGTCCAAGATCGAAGCAGGTAGAATCAAGCTAAATACAACTAGTTTTGATTTATATTATCTACTTATTAATCTGGAAGATTTATTGCGGTTAAAAGCTGATTGTAAAGAATTAACACTCATTTTTGATTGCGCCCAGGATGTACCCCAATACATCTCCACCGATGAAGTCAAATTACGCCAAGTTTTACTAAATCTGCTGGGAAATGCGATTAAATTTACCCAGAAAGGAAAAGTAACACTGCGTGTCAGAAAAATAAGCAACAAAGATTATAAAAATCCAATTTCTACATCCTTGTTATTTGAAGTAGAAGATACCGGAACAGGCATTGCAGCAGACGATATAAAACGATTATTTACCCCTTTTGTTCAAGCCAGAAACACTGATGCCCATGAAGGAACAGGACTAGGATTAACTATTAGTCAGAAATTTGTCAAATTAATGCAAGGTGAAATTACAGTTGAAAGCGTTGTCGGACAGGGAAGCACATTTCGATTCAATATCCAGGTAGATGGGGCTGAAAATGTGAATATTCCTAACCAACTGCCCAAAAATCGAGTCATTCACATTGCACCTGACGAACCAGCTTATCGGTTATTAATTGTAGAAAACCAGTGGGAGAGTCAACAACTTTTAGTAGAATTACTTGTACCATTAGGATTTGAAGTATACACAGCCGAAAATGGTCAAGAAGGTGTGGAATTATGGCAGCGATGCCAACCTCATTTAATATTCATGGATATACAAATGCCTGTCATGAATGGTTACGAAGCCACACAAAAGATTCGGGCTATGGAAATGAATAATTCAACTGATATTTTACAAACAACCAAAATAATTGCTTTAACTGCTAGTGCTTTTGAAGAACAGCGGACTTATATTCTATCTATAGGTTGTGATGATTTTATTCGTAAGCCTTTTAGAGAGGAATTTTTATTGAATAAGCTGGCTGAACATTTAGGAATCAAATACATATACGCAGAAACAGCAAAAGATATTGGTGCAAAAGAGGAACAATCTTCATCTTTTATTCTTTCTCCTGCATCTTTACAAGTTATGCCTGATGAATGGATTTCCCAATTAATTCAAGCTGCTAGTAGATGTAGCAAACGTCAAACAATTGACTTGATAGATAAAATTCCTGAACCACATGCAAATCTAGCGCAAGCATTAACGGAGTTGGTCAATAAATTTCTCTTTGAGAGGATTGTGCAGTTATGTTTGGAGTATTCTCCAAAACATATAAAATGAATAGGATAATACAGTAGAATTCAGGAATCAGGAATCAGGAGTCAGGAGTCAGGAGGAGGCAGTGCGGTGGACGGATTTCCCGACTTGTAGCAACTGCCGTCAACTGCCATTTAGAAGTGAAACTGGCTTTGTGTATAGGTTTCAATTTTGATGCTGTACTTCATTGATCTGCAATCTGCTGTAACTGATAACAGATAACTGGGAGTAAAGTATGGGTTCGGCTGGAATTAGAATTGTGTTGGTAGAACCAGCAGGACCGCTAAATTTAGGCTCAATCGCTAGGGTAATGAAAAATTTCGGTTTAGATAACTTAGTGTTAGTTAACCCGCAGTGCGATCGCTTATCCTTTGATGCCTTAAAAATGGCCGTTCATGCCAAAGAAATATTAGAATCTGCGGTGATAGTTCCGACATTACCAGCAGCATTGCAAGGATGTGTGCGGGCGATCGCCACCATTGGCCGTGATTACAGTGGAGACATACCCCTAGAATCCCCCCGCACCTCCCTACCCTGGTTATTAGAAGAAACAGAAAAGCCAGTAGCCTTAATTTTTGGCAGAGAAGATAGGGGCTTAAGCAATGAAGAATTAAATTATGCCCACAAATTGATTTTTATTCCCACCAATCCAGAATATCCATCTCTCAACTTAGCTACAGCCGTATCCATCTGTTGTTACGAACTATCACAATTAGCAGAAACATTTACAACTCCCAAGCCACCAACAACCGAAATCGCACCCGTGGATATGCTAGAACCCTACTATCAGGAATTAGAATCCTTACTATTATCCATAGGCTATCTTTATCCTCATACAGCAGCCAGTCGAATGGAAAAATTTCGCCATCTATATAATCGCGCTCACATTCAAACCACGGAAGTAGCCATGCTACGTGGGATGTTGCGACAAATAGAATGGGCGATTCGTCAAGAAGGTAATAGAGAATAGACAATAATTAATTTTCCCCTCTTCCCTGTCACCTGTCACCTGTTCCCTGTCACCTAACTAGCAACTTACGTCAAGATGAATTAGACTAAACTTAAAAAAGCTACTTAGTCCCACAAGGTGATCTGAGTTATCAAGGTGCATAATATAGTTAATTTTATATTTAATTTTGGGTCGAACATTTACGTGGGTAACAAGGAGTAGCAGTGTCAGAATCAAGTGACAACCTAATAGCTGTCTCAAGACGACAACCACAGCGTCGTCGCCGTCCACGCCAAGTCCAAAAGACAGCACAAAAGCCGGTCAAGAACCAACAACCGACTGAAACTAGAACAGAAACTGTGGCCTTAACACGCCTCAATAATCATATCAGTAACCCTGCTTTACCAGCTGGGGGGCAAAGACCACCCTCCAGAATAATGATGCCTGTAGCAGTTAAACCCATCCCTAAACCCAAGGCCAAGATGCCACAACAGGCGCTGGGGAAGGTCAAGACAGTGCGTGTCCAAAAGCAGGGAAAGCCAAAAATAAATAGGCGACCATCGCGCAAAACCCAGTTAAAGCCGATGGCGAGAACCATACTATATACACTACGTTTATTGATTGTTGGAGTTGGTATAGGTGCTATTGTCGGTACCCTGTTATCAGTATTAGATCCTGCTAATCGCATTTCTAAAACTGCTGCGCCCCCATCTGGAACTAATGTTACCCAATCTAATCCTAATAACCAAGCTTCTGCTGCTGGTTTATACTTATCCCAAGAAATAATTCCTTTAAAAACCACTGTACAAAATCTGGCAACACCGTACCCAAATCTGACTCCTGGGGTATTTATGGTGGATTTAGATACGGGTGCTTATGTAGATATTAATAGTAATGCTAGTTTTCCGGCGGCCAGTACAATTAAGATTCCCATTCTGATTGCGTTTTTTCAAGATGTGGATGCGGGAAAAATTCGCCTGGATGAAATGTTAACTCTGCAAAAAGAGATGATTGCAGAGGGTTCGGGTAGTTTACGCACCCAAACTGTAGGTAGTCAATATACGGCGCTGGATATTGCCACCAAGATGATTACTATCAGTGATAACACAGCAACAAATATGCTCGTGACTCGACTGGGAGGACAGGAGGTACTAAATGAGCGTTTTCGCAGTTGGGGATTAGCAACGACAATGATTCGTAACCCACTACCAGATTTAAAAGGCACAAATACGACTTCACCCAAAGAATTGGGCGATTTGATTGCTAAGGTAAATCAGGGGAATTTGGTGAGTATGCGATCGCGTGATTTAATGTTAGATATCATGCGTCGCACAGAACGAGACAATCTTTTACCATCTGGCTTGGGAGAAGGAGCTAGAGCTTATCATAAAACCGGTGATATTGGCTCCATGTTGGGAGATGCTGGTTTAATTGATATACCCACAGGTAAGCGTTATATAGCTGCTGTCATGGTACAACGTCCTAACAATGATCCTAATGCCGAAAAACTGATTAGTTCCATTTCTAGTGCTGCTTACCAACACTTTAGTCAAACTACTGTCACACCCCGCACTCCTACAAATAATCCACCAACAACTAGTTTTCAGCCCCCCGTTCAACCAGTTCAACCAGTTCAACCAGTTCCACCTCTTCAACCAGTTCAACCATTCATTCAACCCCAGTTGATGAATCCCATCGTCCCAAATGGCATGGTTAACAATGCCCCCATGGGTACTTATCAAGCCCCTGTAATGACACCACAATATTACCCACCACAATAAAAGTCAGGAGTCAGGAGTCAGGAGCAGAGGAAGAATTACCAATTACCAATTACCAATTACCAATTAATTATGACATCTACCCCGCCATCAATTCAATTTTTTGCAGGTATTTTTGAAGAACTGAGTAATGTGAGTTTACGACGGGAAACCCGCACAGGTAAACGCATTGTCTTGATGCAATTTGAACAATTAAAAGCTTTATCTGGTTTTAATAGTTTTACAAAACAGTCTTTAAATTCCCTATTATTAACTGATGAAGAAGGAGAAATTCGCGTTACTCCTACGGGAACAAAGTTTATTTTTGGTGGTGATGAAGGGGATGAACTAAGAAGGGTAGATTGTCAATTTGAAATTGAACAAGATAATCATTTTGATAGAGTTATGCGTTTTCTACACCGTTACGCTGAAGCCAATGGAATGGAATATGGAGAAAAGGATAGTTGATAGTTGATAGTTGATAGTTGATAAACTGTAATCTGTAACCTGACTCCTGACTCCTGACTCCTGACTCCTGACTCCTTATATTTTCTGATATCGCATTCCTGGGAGTTGGGAAACTAAACCCATCAATTCTAATTGTAATAAAGAACTAGAAACCAAACCAGCATCCATACCCGTTTTTTGGACAACAAAATCAAACGGTAAAGCATCAACACTTAAAGTATCTATTACCTGTTGTAATTCTGGTTCTAACTGAGGTTGATTAGGTTGAAGTAAAGGAGGAGATTTAACGATTGGTGTTTCTATATCTATTTGGGGAATTGCTCCCAACATCGTTAATAATTCACTCAATTGCTGATTTATTAAACCTGCACCTTGACTAATTAATTTTAAACAACCTTGAGATGGTTGATCATCAACTCTTCCCGGTAAAGCATAAACATCTCTACAAAATTCATTAGCATAAGTAGCTGTAATTAATGCACCAGATTTTATTCCTGCTTCCATTACTAATACTGCTCGACTTAAACCAGCAATAATGCGATTGCGACGGGGAAAATGGGTGCGGTTGGGTGCAGTTTTTGCCGGATATTCACTAATTACTATCCCAGATTTCAAAATCTGTTGATATAAATCTTTATTTTTATGGGGATAAATCACATCTACACCTGTTCCCACCACCGCTATTGTTCTTCCTCCCGCTTTCATTGCTGCTATATGACTTTCCGTATCTATTCCTTCGGCCATACCCGAAACAACGGTAAAACCATTTTTTGCTAAAGCGGTGCTAATTTGACGAGTCCATTTAATTCCATATTCTGTAGGTTGACGAGTTCCCACAATTCCTACTAATGGTTTTTGTGCTGAATTTTCTTGTAAATCAACTTCACCACGATAATATAAAATTGGTGGAGGACTGGGAATTTCTCGCAATAATTGGGGATATTCTGGGTCTGCTGGTGTCCAGAAATTGGGGTTTATTTGCTGGTGTTGAATAAGTAATTGTTCTGGATTTAATTTGCTTCTTTGTTGAACAACTTTTTCTAAGGTTTGAAATCCAAAACCTTCAACTTTTCGCAATTCCCCAGGACTAGCTTTCCAAGCAGTTTCTAAGTTACCAAAATGCTGGTGTAATCGTTGCAATAATATTGGACCAATTCCAGAAATTTGCGACCAAGCTAACCAATATGCTCTTTCTTGTATCAATTATTTTTCCTTTTTATTTATATATTTTTTTACTAACCGCAGAGACGCAGAGGGAAGCATTCAGCTATCAGGTTTTTAAAGCTTATGCCCAAACTCACTATTTGATAATCTACTGATCTGTCAAACATTCTGGCTCCTGACTCCTGACTCCTGAATTCTTACGGGAAGAGTTTATTGTTTGGCTAATCTTTGATTTTCCAAATAATCAAATACTGATTTATCACCAATATCTGCGGGGATGTTCTGTACTGTTTTTCGCAACGCAAAGATTAAAAAGAAAATTACCCAAATTCCTAATAAAATCTGTTCAGCTTGAGTTGATAAAATCCCTGCTAAATGTCCTAATAAAAGTAAGGGAACTAGGGGAGTTAAGATTTTAGTTTCTAACCGATTGAAGCAAAATCCTTCTTTAAAAAAGATTCCTGTTAAAGCAGCAAATGTAAAACCCACACCAAATAAAGTTAGCGGTTGGTTATAAATAGTGATTGCAAAAGGTTGACTATCAAAATGTCCAAAAATAAAAGCAGAAATACTCCCAATTATCCAGAAAAGCTGTAATATTTGGTGCAGTAATTTCATATATATGTGAATAGTGAATAAACTCACACCCAAGGCTAAACTAAAACAGGTGTACAGCGGAGTAATGGCTTGAATAGCAACAGGGTTATGAGGATAAAATAAGGCTAAACCGCTACCAATCGCAAAACTAATGGCGGCTATCATTAAACCTGTACGATAGATGATAACACCTGTGCGATCGCTCTTGGTAATTGTAAAATCGCCAAACTGTCCTTGATAGACTTCTGGTGCAGATAATATTTGTGTAGTCATAGAAATTAACTGAGAAGTGATTCCATCTACTAGTTTAATCACTAATGGAATTTGATCAACTTCTCAGAGCCAATATAACTACACTTGACAGTCTGAATATATAAGATACATCACATAGTCCCCTCCCCGCTTGTGGGAGTTGGGGGTGGAATTAAAAGTATCTCATTCAACCGAGAAACGCTATAACTAATATTTTACTTATAACTAATATTTACAAGTCTCTACCGAGAGATACAGCAGGAGTCAGGAGTAAAACTCCTTTGTTGTCTAGATTTCAATTGACATTCTGTACCTCATTGATCTGCAATCTGCTGTATTGATAAACTCAAAAGCAAACAACTGAGAAGATTTATGAATTTACCAAATAACAAAATTGTTGATACTTAAACTTCCCACTAATCCTGTCACCTCGATAATGGCATCTAGAGATGATTGATATCCATCAGTAGCATCATTAATAGCTACAAAGGTTCTGCTTGTACCAGATAAGGTAAACATTGCTGCATAATCAGCACTAAAGCTTACATCATTTAGGACTGAACTGATTTTAGTTGTATTGAGAGTGCTAACAGAACCTGAGTTCAAGAAACCTGATCTAGCGGAAGTAACGAAAGTGTCACCGCCCTGATTCGCATTAAAGTTGAAGATAATATCAAAGCCACTAAGCAGAGAATCTCCTAATTCATCATAAACAAACTGATTCACTCCGCCTTCACCCAACAATTTATCTTTTCCTCTTCCCCCAATGAGGATGTCGTCACCAAGTCCCCCTCTAAGGATATCGTTCCCACCCATCCCGTACAGGGTATCATTGCCAAGACCACCAATTATATTGTCATTTCCATTACCTGCAAATAGGAAATCGTTACCGCTTCCTCCATCAAGACTTTCATTAGCAGTATCGAGACTACTGCGGGCTACACCACTGTTAAGATAGTCATCACCATCTCCACCCTGGAGGTTATCTTGTCCTAAGCCACTATAAATAGTGTCGTTTCCCCTACCTCCAAAGAGTTTATTATTGAACTCATTGCCTGTAAGCGAATCATCAAAATCTGACCCATCAGCATTTTCAATCACAACGCCATTGGCGATAGTAAAACCACCAAAAATGCCTGTCGCAGCGGAGAGATAACCCCCTGCTCCTCCTTGAGTCACATCGAGAGTAGCGTCATTCAGATTGATTCTGACACCGGAGGATGCACCCACACCGCTAATTTTATCAATTCCCCCTGTATCCCAGATGCAAGAGTAAAAAGTGCCAGAAGCATTCACTTTGGGGAGAAAGTAAGTGTCATTATTCTGACGATAGGTGAGATTAGCCCCGTAAAGCCACTGGATGGCGGCGATATCAAAGGCCATCGGTGTTCCTTGATAACCGTATGCTAATGTATTTGGTTTTCCGCCACCATAGACTAATCCATCGTTGTAGGACATGGTTGTATATATGCCCTGATTTAAGCCATAGTCACCTGTAGAGCCAAAAGCACTGGTAACACCTGGATAAATTGGCGACCCACCACCATTGTCGTGAGGATGGGCTAAACCTAATCCATGTCCTAATTCATGAATCAAGGTAATAAAGCCATAGTCACCTTGCTTGTTTCCATTTATATCCCAACCATCTCCTTCCCGATTGAAATAGCCCATCCCCATTCCCTCTTCCCCTGGAGGGTTAAATATTCCTAGCGATCCAACACCCATGTCAGTGTTGCCCAAATTGTAAAAGCCCAAGGTAGCATTGCGATTATTGTTCCCAATATCGACAAACTTAATATTCGCTACATTTTCCCAAGTCTTTAGGGCTGCTACCATAGCTGCTTTTTCGCCAGCAGACCAGTTATAGGGGTTTTTGGCGTAGCCATCAAAAGAATCGTCAAAAACGGCGCTACCAACTCCCCAGAAAGAGTAGTCAATTGTTTTGGTTGGGCCTGTCACCCAATAATTTCCTCCCCAGAGGATGCCGTTAATGTAGACGTTAGAACCGGGAAATCCCTTATTACCAGAAGGTAGGATAGTCATATATGCACTGTTTGATTTAAACGAAGATGTTGCGAAAGCCCTAAGTGAATTCCACTTATTATAGTCTTCATTTAATTATTTTTCATACCCGGAATAATAACTAATAGATTAATAATAAATGTAAATTTAATACAATGTAGTCCACGCAGTTAAGTCTTTAACTAATCTTTCAATTTAAGTATAAAATTCAGTGGAAATACCAAAAAAAAAACAAATTTACTCTCTATTTTCACTATATCTACCTATTGTGAAACTGAGGTGCTTATCAAGCAGCAATAATTACTTCTAACTCATCCTGCCAATTGATCTGCAATTGTATCTCTGCATTACCGCTATTGATAGCAATTTCTACCCAACCGTGACTACCAACTAAAGCTAAAGCTTCCCCAATTTGCACATCACTGTAAGCTGCATATCCTGGTATGCTCAAATCTTTCATCTGCACACACCAGCTTTTATCTTTTACATAACTTGCAGGAATATTGCTGACTAAATTACCAAAGTGATCTATATATTGAATACAACCAACTACACCGTTTGTAGTTTCTCTGCATTCAGCAATATCCAATTTTACCAAAGTTTCAGGATTGATTTCCCTTCCTAGTTCTTGCAGATTAACACCACTGGCTAGATGTGCTGCTACTGGTGCAAAAATATCTCTACCATGAAAAGTGCTGCTAGGTTGGGATGTGCTCCAAAAGTTAAGATTTGTAAGTTCTACGGCTGCAAGAATCTGATTTTTGCTGGTTATGCCGCTAAAAATGCCGTTATCGGGTCCAACAAGATAGCCTTGTTCTAATTTTAGAGCGATCGCTCTCCTTTGACTACCTACCCCCGGATCTACTACGGCTAAATGTACCGTACCCTTGGGAAAATAATTATAGGCATTCATTAAGCAAAACCTAGCTGCGGCAATATTTTGCGGTGGAATCTGGTGCGTTAGGTCTATTAAGGTCAAATTAGGGTTAATTTGGGCAATTACTCCCTTCATCACCCCTACATAAACATCATGATCACCAAAATCACTCAATAAAGTCAGGATTTTTGATTGAATCATTTATTCATAAACCCAGGCTTGACTATTAATATAGATTATCTTATAATTTTCTGTAACAACAGCTACAAAATATATGTTATGTTATAGTTGCATGACATAAAAATAAACATAAAGGAGTTATGGCAATGAGTAGCAATAGACTACAATCAGTCCAAAAAGCAGACGAAGCACACAGACAGAATATTCAAAAAAGCGTAGAACACCGTTTAGAAGTAGCTAAAGCTAAAGGTGACGACAAGCTAGTTCGTCAGTTAGAAGCGGAACAGGCTTATTATAGCTAATATCAATTTTTTTTATTACTCATGGTTTTGTTGTGTGTATACCTGCGAAAGCAGGTTTTTTTGTAGAATCATAGAATCAAATCTCATCAAAAAAAATTAGGGCGAGAATCTTTCCCACCCCACAAAAGTTTGGATTTTAATTGCTATTTAGTCAGCATTGAGGATTTTGGGAACTTTGAAAAATTCACCTTCCTGTTCAGGTGCGCTGCGGAGGATAGCTTCTCTATCAGGATAGGGTAGTAATTTATCCTCTCTTGTCACATTACTAACATCAATTGCTCTAGTTGTAGGAAGTACATTAGTAACATCAAGTTCACTCAGTTGCTCGATATACTCCAAAATACTACCGAGTTGGGTAGTAAATTTCTCTTCTTCATCTGGTGTCAATTCTAACCGAGCAAGATTAGCGACTTTGTGGACTTGTTCACGATCTATCATTGTCAGGGAATAGGGAATATGTGAGAGGTGAGAGGTGACAGGTGACAGGTGACAGTTAAGAGATAATAGGGAATAGAGGATAATTATCTACCAATTACCAATTACCAATTACCAATCACCCATTACCAAATTAAAAGAATACGTCGATTTGCGATCGCCCGGTGGTTTTTAACCAGTTTTGAGCTTCAATGTAATTATTGGGAGCCATACGAATTGCTCTCACCCAATAATCTGCGGCTTGGTCAAAAAGTGCTTCTCCCGCGTCGTTATCTCCTTCTTCCTTGGCTTTTTCACCTTTGAAGTGATAAATTACAGCGATATTATTCAATGCTTGGGGTAGACGGGGATTTAACTCAACAGCTTGGTGATAAAATTCTAAAGCCTTATCATGATCACCATTACTAGCGTAAATCAGCCCCATGTTGTAGAGAATATAACTCCTGTCGTTAGTATCTTCCTCTAGAGTCAGGGCTTCTTCATAATAATCCAACGCTTCAGCATATTCACCTTCTGCCTGGGCTGACATCCCATCTCGATAATATACAAATGCTTCCTTAGCTTTTCTATTGGTTGGCAGGAGTTTGAGGATCAAGTCTGCCATAACGGTAAAGGACTTGTCAACAAAGTTATCGTTTTTCTGTGTTCTTGGCATATTTGCCCCTCTAATGACTCAAATCAAGCAGACTTTTTAGGAAGTAAATTCTTGGCAACTCTTTAGTTAATCTAACTGATTTCTGGTTGCTTCTCATCTTTCAACAGTTTTAAGCTTAAATCGAGACTCTGGCCTGTAGAGCTTCTCGTGCTTGTTCTCGGTCATCAAAGTGGATTTTTTCAGTACCCAGAATTTGATAATCTTCGTGGCCTTTACCTGCTAATAATACACCATCACCGGGTTTAGCTTCCAGGATAGCAGTCCGAATTGCCGTAGCGCGATCGCAAATTACCATTGGTTGTACTGTATCAGGAATACCTGCCAAAACATCCTCTAAAATCTTTTCTGGGTCTTCAGTGCGGGGATTATCCGATGTCACCACAGCTATATCAGCAAGTTCAGCGGCTATTTTACCCATTTTCGGACGTTTAGTGCGATCGCGATCGCCCCCACAACCAAACACACAAATCATTCTGCCTGGTATAAATGGACGAGCCGCTTTCAGTAAATTCTCTAAGCTATCAGGAGTGTGAGCATAATCCACAATCACGCTGATATCTTGGTTAGGAGCAATTTGCACCCGTTCCATCCTGCCCGGCACACCAGGAAAATCAGGTATCGCATTTGCTACAACTTGCAAATCTAAACCCAGATGTAAAACAGCACTAACAGCCGCCAAAAGATTTTCTAAATTATATTGTCCCACCAAAGGAGAACCAAAAGCCACATCACCCTGGGGAGTATGTAAAATGCCGCTGACACCATTTGGCTGATAATTTAAATCACTCATCCAAAAATCAGCATTATGATCATTAACGCTGTAAGTCCAAACCCGTTCACGACTCAACCCAGAAATTAAACGCTTACCATATTCATCATCAGCATTAATAATTGCCCTGCCTTGGAGATAATCAGGGCTAAATAACAACGCCTTCGCCCCAAAATAGTCTTCCATATCCTGGTGATAGTCAAGGTGGTCTTGGGTAAGATTAGTAAATACAGCCACCTCAAACGGACAACCAAAAACCCGATCCTGCGCTAAAGCATGGGAACTAACTTCCATCACCCCAAACTCACACCCAGCATCAACAGCTTGTGCTAAACGCTGCTGCAAATCCACCGCAAAAGGAGTGGTAAAAGCCGCAGTTTGGGAAAAACCAGGCCAACGAGTGTAAAGAGTTCCTAACAAAGCTGTAGGTAAATTAGCTGTAGTGAGAAAATATTCAATCAGGTGGGTAGTTGTAGTTTTACCATTCGTGCCGGTCACACCCACCATCTTCAGCTTTTGTCCAGGATAACCATAAAAAGCCGCAGAAATTTGAGCGCAAGCTTTATTCATGTTACTGGCACTAATCACCACAGATTCCGGTGTAGGCGGATTTTTTGCAGCTGCTTCCAAAGAAACAATAGCAGCGATCGCACCAGAAGCTAAAGCACTTGGCCAAAATTCTCCACCATCAACCCTTGTTCCCGGCATTCCAATAAACAAATCTCCAGCACCGCAAGCATGGGAGTTAGTTTTTATCCCCTCAACTTCCACATCCGCAGTCTTTGGAGATTCTACACCGTCTACAGCCGCTAATAATTCCCGTAATTTCATATACCGCACCTCGCCGCAAGCTTACCTTGCGCTTATTTTGCATTATTTTTTTCTGTATTGGGAATATATTTTAAAAGCATTTGTTCCAATTGCTTGACACTAGCACGAGGAGAAGGACGGGGTATAGGTTGTAAAGTCTCTGTTTCGTCCTCTGTTAGAAACAGTACCGGGATTTCATATTGATACGCTGCAAACCAATCATCACGGCTGGTAATATCCCGTATTTCTAAGTCGAAATTGAGGTTTTGGATTTGTTCTAGCTTTTCTTGTAAGCCTTCACAGAGATGGCAACCAGGTTTACTGTAGAGGATAATTTTTATTTTTGTACTCATATAAATTCGTTTCTGTGAAGAAAAATTATTTTTTGACAAGTCACATTATAGTCATATTGACGATTTTATACTAAATGTATAAAATATTCAACGAGTATATATATACAGGGGCATATACAGTATATGAATTCGCTAAATATAGACACTAATCAGGATAGTCCAACTAATCTTTTTGGGTTGAGTAGTTCTCCAAATCCTTTAAGTAATAATCCCCCAAGCGTTTTAACAGATTTGCAGGGATTGACTTCCCAACAACTTTTGCAATTAGCCGGTCAGAAACTAATAGAGGCATACGAAAATAATCTGGAAGCAACGTCTTCAATAGCTTATGCTGCTGGGAGTATTTTCAATCATAATTTCGTTATTAATGCTCAAATCGCCTTTGGAAAAGACTTTGATATTAACAAAGCACAAACTTGGGGTACTGAGGTATTAGGTGAAAATTATGGTGTTTTACCTCATGTACGATTTCTGTTTGATAGTAAAATGAATGGTGCTAATGCTGCTTATGGAGAAAGTACCAATACAATCTACATCAATAGGTCTTTTCTCAAGAAAAATATAGATAATTCAACTGCAATAGGTACGGCTCTGGTTGAAGAGATTGGACACTTTTTAGATGCTTATGCCAGTCCTGTAGATTCTCCTGGTGATGAAGGTGAGATATTAGCAGGACTGGTATCAGGCAAAATTTACAGCCCCACAGAACTGAGGCTATTGAAAGCGGAGGATGATTCTGATGTTTTCAAAATTGGTAGACAATATGTAGATGTTGAACTTTCTATAAACGCTGCACCCACATCATTACAATTCAACCTTAATAAAACCAATTTAAAAACAACCGAGACACTGAGCATTAATGGTGGTTGGGTATATGACACTAATGGTGCAACTGACCTTTCTTTTGTTGATTTCTGGATCGAGAAAAGTGATGGCACTTTCGTAGATGTAGCTGATGCCACCAGTTTCACACCTTGGAGTTCAAATAACCTATGGGGTGGTTTCAACTACAGCCTATCCTTGGGTGCGTTAAACCTCACTTCTGGTAATTATTCCCTCTGGGCAAAAGCTTACGATAAAGCTGGTGCTTCAACTGATTGGCTAGAAAAAGCTTTTAGTATCAACACTGCACCCACATCATTACAATTCAACCTTAATAGCAGTAGCGTCACAACAACAGGTACACTAAGCATTAATGGTGGTTGGGTATATGACACTAATGGTGCAACTGATCTTTCTCGTGTTGATTTCTGGCTCAAGAAAAGTGATGGCACTTTCGTAGATGTAGCTAATGTCACCAGTTTCACACCTTGGAGTTCAAATAACCTATGGGGTAGTTTCAACTACAGCCTATCCTTGGGTGCGTTAAATCTCACTGCTGGTAATTATTCCCTCTGGGCAAAAGCTTACGATAAAGCTGGTGCTTCTACTGATTGGCTAGAAAAAGCTTTTAGTATCACACAAAATAACATTAGCTTTAGTTCTTTTAACGTTTTTGACGCTGCGGGTGATAGCACTAATAACATAGTGTTCCAAGGTGGAGCAATTCGGTTGAATTATGGTTTGTCCAATGGGACATCTTTATCAAATGTTCGTCTAGAAGCTGTGAAGAGTGGCAGCATTTTTAATCTGGGAACTTGGAGCGGGGCTAGTTTATCTAATGCCTTAATTAACCTGAATAATTTCTCCAGCTTAACTGGAGGTGATTATCTATTCCGTGCAGTTGCTCGTTCTACCAGTGGTCAAGACTTTTTCTCTAGTTCTCAATCAATCAAAATTTTGTCTTGGAGTCAAGCTGGTAATACCACTTATGGAACTTTTGCAGCCAACACACTTAATTACTCTGGGGCTTTAGGTACAGGAACTGTTGTAGTAGGACGTGGTGGCACAGATACCTTGAATCTCTCTAGCATTGCCCGCGCTAACGTCACAAACATCAACGGTGTGAGTCTTGGGTCTTTTAATTCTTTATCTTCAACTAATCAAGCCATTTTTAGAGGTACAGCTTTTGACTATCTCACTTTAGCTGATGGTCGAGAAATTTACTTCCAAGGAATTGAAAATCTCCGCTTTAGTGACAACTCAACCTTAGAATTGCAAGTTCGTACTAATGATACTTATTACAAAGATCAGTGGAATTTGCGTGTATCGGATGTTGATAGCGCATGGCGTTTTACTAGAGGTTCTACTGGTGTGTTACTAGTTTCTCTAGATACAGGAATTTTAACAGCACCAGGTGCAACAGGTGGTATAACTGACATTTCTACTGGTCGTTTAATAACTGATGCCACAGATGATGATAACTTTAACGACTATGGTCATGGACATTCTGCTACAAGTGTCATGGCTTCTATCGCCAATAATAGTTCTGGTATTGCTGGTATCAACTGGAATAGCAGTGTCTACATGACAGATGTCTATAATGGTGTAAATCTACAGCAAGGAATTAAGGATGCAATTAGTTACGCACGAGCTAGAAATCTGCGCGTCGTCTTCCAAGGGGGAGTACAGGGAGAAGGTTGGTTGACTAGTGGTGGTACACAAGCACAACTAGAGCAACTCATCAAAGATAATTCTGATATAGCTATATTTGCTGTTGCCGCAGGTAATGGCGGTCCTGGGGGTAATATCAACGATCCAAATTACCTAACAAGTGTTAGTGGTGTAGCCAAACTACAAACTACCCACAGTAACGTTATGTCCGTAGGAGCATTACAGCGTACCAGTTCAGCAACTGTAAATGGTTTGAGTAATGCAGCTGGTGTCAATATAGCTAGCTACTCCAACCGCGGCTCAAATTTAACACTCATGGCTGCTACTGATTCTCCAGCAATGAATAAGTTTGGTAATATGAGTTATTTTGGGGGAACATCTTGTGCAAATCCCAATATGGCTGGTATCACCTCACTGGTTTGGAGTGTCAACTCTAATTTGAATGGTGGACAATTACGCCAGATTTTGATAGATACAGCGACGGATTTAGGAACTGCTGGTAAAGACAACACATTTGGTAATGGTGTGGTGAATGCAGATGCTGCTGTACGTCGAGCATTGGCACTAAGTAGGAACAATCAACTTGCCAGCCTTTATTCTGGGCGATCGCAGTTTGCATAAAATTATAGACTTAGGATCAAAGGGTTCATATTTTGAACCCTTGTTTCTCATCTTCAGGAACAAGAGCCTCACTTATTCATCTCTACTATTGAAGGAGAATTGCAAATCTCAAAGATTTTCAAGAGTGAAAAATTATGTTTTTGCATTGGCAAAAGAAGTATCTAACTTTTTTATTAGCAAGTTTCATACCTCTACTTCCTACCAAATCTGAAGGTCAAATTATGAAACCTTGTACTCCTAGTATTGAACCAGCAATTACTGTTACTGTTTTTAATGCACGAACAAAAGCACCAATAGAAGCAAATATTGTTGTTCAGGACGGTAAGTTTCAAGAGGTACTTGCAGTATATGGTGCAACAGCATCAGGACAAACTATATACGGAGGAGCTTTTGAGCGGCCTGGTATTTATACATTAAGAGTTTCACAACCAGGTTATAGAACTACTAGAATCGCCAGAATTAATGTCAGCAAAGATGAGTGTCATGTTTTGACACGCCACGTCAATATTAAGTTAGTTCCTGTTAAAAAACATCGCCCAAGGAATTAAGCTTAAACCTGGAATTTGCAAATTGAGGCAAGCAGGGGAGAGGAATTAACGGTTTTTAACCCCAATTTAAAATTACAAACTCCAACCTAAAGCAGATGCGACTTGACCAGCTAATTCGAGAGGATTAAAAGGTTTAGCGATCGCACTCTTCATTCCTAATTGGGCATAGCGACGACGGTCAGCAGCTTGGATTTTGGCAGTTAATAAAATCACCGGAATCTCTTTTGTAGCTGGGTTTGCTTGTAATTGTTCAAAAACAGCAAGTCCATCCATATCTGGCATCATCACGTCCAATAGAATAGCATCTGGTTGGTGTTTTTCAGCCTGTATTATCCCCTCTTTTCCAGAACTAGCAGTTAGAACTTCCCAAGCTGCAACAGTTTCCAAGCAAATCTTGGTTACTTCTTGAATATATTGTTCATTATCAACTACTAAAATCCGCTTTTTTTCCATAACTCTATCTTCTTATTTTTAAGTTTAAATTTTTAAGTTTTGGGGTAAGTAGTCAGCTATCAGCTTTTCAGGATAAAGCCAAAAATACCTATTTGATAAATGACCCATTTTTCAAACATTCTGACTCCTAACTCCTAAATTATTACGTTTTAATTGCTAAGTTTTATGAGTTATGGTTTTCAATAAAAACATCACTCTTTGTTCAAACTCATGAGTAGTTACTCGTCCTTTAGTCAAAAATTCTGTATGTCCTAATTTAAGTCTCTGCCGTTCCGAAGCGTCCAAATCCTTAGCGGAATAAACAACCACGGGAATACTACAAAGCTGATTGTGTTGTTTCAGCCAATCTACTACTGTAAAACCGTCACTTTCAGGCAAAATTAAATCCAGAATTAGTAAATCAGGATTAACTTTTTGACTGATATGAATAGCTTCTCTACCAGTTCTAGCAATAAAGGTTTCAATATCATGCCTCTCAAACAAAGTTGCTAACAAATCAGCTAAATCACTATCATCCTCAACAATTAAAATTTTGATTTTTCCATAAGGTTCAGTAATGACTTTACTTAAAGAATGTAATAGGGATATCTCCTCAACTGGCTTACTTAACCAATCTACAAAATCAGCGTTGGGTTGATGGCTGTGACTAGGTTGGTAAACACTACAAATCACAATGGGGATATTTTGTGTATCTTCTCGTTCCTTTAAAATTGCCATTGTTTCCCAACCATTCATTTCTGGCATCAGCAAATCCAGGACAATGACATCTGGTTGTTCAGCAATTGCTTGTGCGATCGCATCTTCACCTGTTCCTACAGGTATCACTCTATATCCACCTTTTTGTAATAATTTTTGTAACTCCAAACGAATGAATTCATCATCATCACAAACCAGAACTAAAGGACAATACTGTGGAGAAATCAATGGTCTTTCCACAGCACAGCTTTCCAATTCATCATCATAGCTAGGTTCTAAAATTGGCAGCGTAAAATAAAAATTACTACCCTTACCCAAGGTACTCTCTACCCAGATATTACCACTATGCTGCTGGATAATACTCTTGCAAATTGCCAAGCCTAACCCAGTGCCATCATGATTGCGAGAATCGGAAGAATCAACTTGTTGAAATCGCTCGAAAATACTATTCAATTTATCATCTGGTATCCCCCTGCCATTATCCCTCACCGTTAACAGCACTTGGTCATTTTGTTTTTCTCCTATTAGTGAAATTGTAGAACCAGAAGTAGAAAATTTAATCGCATTACTTAACAAATTGGTTATAGTTTGCACAATCCGGTCTGGATCAGCCCATAATTGCACAGATACACTAGAAATAGATAAAGTCACCCCAGCCTTATCTGCTAAAGGCTGCATAACATTCACGGCTGAAGCAATCAAATCCTGCAAATTACAGGTTTCTCGCTCCATTTTTACCTTACCCGACTCAATTCTTTCAATATCGAGAATATCATTAATTAACCTCACCAATCGCTCAGTGCTATCAGTAGCAATTTGCAGCAAGCGTTTACCTTGTTCTGAATCTGTCGGTAACAAACCACTTGCTAACATCCCTAAAGAACCATGAATTGAAGTTAAAGGAGTACGCAGTTCATGACTAACCACAGATACAAATTCATCTTTCATTCTTTCCACTTGCTTGCGGTCAGTTATATCACGTAAAATTACAGTATAAACACATTCATTCCCCATATCTAATTTAGAAATAGAAGCCTCAGCGGGAAATTCAGTTCCATCTTTATGCTGACCAAATATTTCTCTTCTTTCCCCCATTCTGCGAGCCGGACTAGGAGACTGACCAAAATCACTGATATGATGACGATGTTGTTCACTAAAACGCATCGGTAACAACAAATCCAAATTTTGTCCGAGAACTTCATCAGCAGAGTAACCAAAAATCTTTTCTGCACCTTGGTTAAATAAAGTAATCCGTTGATTACCATCAATAGAAATAATCGCATCATCAGCAATACTTAAAATTCCTTCAAATCGAGTTTGAGAAATTCTTAAAGCTTCCTGTGTGCGTCGCCGTTCATCTAGTTGTGACTGCAACTGATGATTAACAGTAATTAACTCGGCTGTACGTTCTGCAACTCTTAATTCTAGTTCTTCATTAGCTTGGTGCAAAGCTAACTCTGTTTGCTTGCGTTGGGTAATATCACGAGCAACAATTTGTGATGCTGGTTTACCTTGATAAGTAACAGCAGCAGCCACAATTTCTAAATCAATCAAACTGCAATCTAGCCGTAAAAACTGTTCTTCATGTAAAGGAATTGACTGTTTATTTGTTCTGAGGTTTTGCAATTGTTCTGCAACTCCGGTATATGAATTGGGAGCGACAAAATCAAGTAATGGTTTGCCTAATAATTCTACTGGTTTTTTAGCACCAAACAAATTCACTGCCGCACTGTTAACAAAAACTATATTTCCTTCAGTTTCCATCAAAATTGCTTCTGGAAAAAGTTCTACTAACTGTTGATAATTTTCCTGATTTTGTAGTGCTGTTTCTACTTGATTAATAACACTTACACTAGTTTGGTCATCAATCAAGATTAAGTCTGCGGGTTTGACTTCTAATAAAATCCCATCAGCATCTGTTAATTGTTGCGAACCAATGGTGTTTTTCTCAGCTACCACAACTAATGGTAATTTATTTGTAGTTGCAGATGAAGTAATATGTTCTTGATTCTTAGCTTCAATTTCTTGACGCAATAACTTCACCCAATTTTGCAGGTTTGTTGTTTCTGTTGGGTTTAAAGTCTTACCAGATTTCAATAACTTTTCAATTTTTCTAGCTAACTCAGAACCATGATCCAAACCAAAAGTACCTAAAGATCCAGCTAAGGTATGTGCTTCTCTAGTTGCTTGTAAACGCAATTCAGGATTTAAACCCTGTGCAGCTTGCTCCAATATACTTATTTGCTCATCTATCCGACCACGAAATCGCTGCCAAATATCTGCAATGGCTGTCAAAGTTTGTTGGGATTTTTGCTCGTCTACTCCCCTTGCGGTTTTACTTCCCCCAGTCCCTGTTTCCTCTACCCCATCATCTTCCTGGGGTTTGAGACGATAACCAATCCCATACACAGTTTCTATTAAATCACTGTTAGCTCCGACGGCTCTGAGCTTCATTCGCAAACCTTTAATATGGGTGCGAACGGCTTCTTCTCCTGGTGTGTCTTCATAGGACCAAAGATGCTCTAAAATCATCCCACAGCTAAATACCCGGCGATTATTTCTTAAAAATAGTTCTAATAGTGCGTACTCTTTTGGTGTGAGCGAGAGTAAATTTTGATTATAAGTGACTTCACAGCTACTGGGGTCTAATCGTAAATTTCCCCACTCTAATATAGGTTGTGAAGCTGCACCACCACGTCGTAATAATGCCCTTACACGCGCTACTAGTTCTTCCGGTTCAAATGGTTTAACTACGTAATCATCAGCACCTGCGTCTAAACCTATTGCTTTTTCGTGGCTGGTATCACATCCTGTTAATAATAAAATTGGTACAGGTTTACCACTGGAACGAATTTGCCTACATAAACTAATACCGTCAAGTTTGGGCAACATGACATCTAATAAAATTAAATCATAATCGTAAGTTGCGACTAAATCCCAAGCTGCATTACCATCAGTCGCTACTTCCACAGCATAATTTTGGTCTGTCAAAACAGAGGTGAGCGCATAAGCATTTAACTCGTCGTCCTCGACAATTAAAATTTTCATTTTAAAAGCTTCCCTGAATATAGTAGTTTTAAAAGTTGGATACAAGGTAATACTTGCTGGTTAATACCAACTAAATGTGAAGTTGCATAGACTTCAAAGGTGGAAACCCTTGTGAATTAAAAATCGTTTTGTGCAGCTTCATAAAAAAATGGTATAAGGGGAAAGGGCTGATGGAGAAAGGTAAAGAAAAAAACTTTAAGTTCTGACCTCAAAACCTTTTTCAACACCCGATTAGAAATTTTGCGTACTTAGCTAAGTAGTATTAGGATACAAGGCAAAATAATTCCATAATAAAATAAGCCATTATATATTTGTAACAATTTATATAAATTTTTAAATATACCTTAAGTATTAAATTTAGGATAAAAATTACATTTTCATAATCTGTTACAAACAATATCACCAATTAGCAATTATCAATTACCGGGTAAACACTGGATTATAATGGAATTTTCGCACAAACCCCAGTATAACTATTCGTGCCTTGTTTAGCTGCTTTCGGGTTTTCTAACCACATCAGCGATCCCGAATCAAATCAGATTTAGAACTTATGCAAGTGTTACACTCAAAATCTCTGATAGGGTGCGTCATACCTATAAATTGTTTAGTATCAACAAATTTTTAATATCGAAGCACCCTACTAATATGCCAGTTGCGTAAGTTCTGAAATTCCTAGATATCCTCACAAGTTCCTCAAATTCTTGATTTATAAGGATATTGTAGGTAGAACGCAATGGGAGTAATACTCAATCCAGAATATCTATAAGAACCTGACTCCTCGTGTATAAATATTGAATTGGTAAGCCTAAATAGAGGTGTTCCATGTTTAACAAAATTCTCGTAGCATTAGATCGCTCAGACATGAATCAGCAGGTTTTTGAGCAAGCTTTATCTTTAGCAAAGTTAACATCTGCTAACTTAATGTTACTTCACGTTTTATCACCAGAGGAAGATACTATTCCTGATGTAATGATTTTGCCTAATACGGATTACTATCCAGGTTGGGGTGATGAAAGTATGAAATTGTACTTAAAAAAAATGGAAATTCATAAAAATGAAGGTTTGCAAATGTTACAAAAACTCTGCGCTCAAGCCAACAATGCTAATATTAATACCGAGTTTATGCAAAAAGTTGGCAATCCTGGCAGTGTGATTTGTAATTTAGCCAAGGAATGGAATACCGATTTAATTATTATGGGACGACGTGGACTATCTGGTATAACAGAATTATTGATTGGTAGTGTGAGTAATTATGTGCTGCATCATGCACCTTGTTCTGTGCATATTATTCATCTACCCATAACAGTAAAAAGTGATCATTAATGTCAGGATTCCACACAGAAACTAACGCCAGAGTGTAGTCTATAAAGGGTTATAAATAATGAAAACTTCTGTTAAACCTCTGACAACTCATCCAAGTGGCGATAAGCGTTTGAAGCTGTTGGATGCAACTATTAAGCGTCATCAATATCAACAAGATGCACTAATTGAGATTCTCCATCGGGCTTCGGAACTATTTGGTTATTTAGAATTAGATTTATTGTTGTATATTGCCCATCAATTAAAATTACCACCTAGTCGGGTATATGGAGTTGCAACTTTCTATCATTTGTTTTCTCTTGCACCTAAAGGTAAACATAACTGTGTAGTGTGTACAGGTACGGCTTGTTATGTAAAAGGGGCGCAAGCAATTTTGAGTAGGTTAGAAAGTGCTACCAAAATTAGTGCGGGAGAAACTACTGCTGATGGGGAAATTTCTTTGATGACGGCTAGGTGTTTAGGGGCTTGTGGTATTGCACCGGCGGTAGTTTTTGATGGTGCAGTTTTAGGTAATCAAACTCCGGAATCAGTTTGCGAAAAAGTGGGAGAATGGCAGGAAAATGGAACTAAATGAATTATTAGAAATCGCTAGAACTGAACGTTCTCAAACTAAACCTATACAAATTCGTTGTTGTACTGCGGCTGGTTGTCTGTCTTCTAATTCGCAAGCGGTGAAAGATAATTTAGATGCTTCTGTGAAGGCTGCGGGTTTGGAGGAACGGGTACAGGTTGCTGGTGTGGGTTGTATGCGTCTGTGTTGCCAGGGTCCTTTGGTACAGGTGGATAGTCAGGAAAATCCCACGGAGGCAAAGTTGTATGAAAAAGTTAATCCAGAGGATGCGGTAAAAATTATTTCTGAAGTCAATGGGGAAGTAACAGATTTACAAAAAGGTGATTTGCATCAGCCATTTTTTACTGGTCAATTACCTATTGTTCTGGAGAATAGTGGGAAAATTGACCCGGAGAGGATTCAATCTTATATTGCTGCTGATGGTTATCAAGCACTGTACCAAGTGTTGCGAGAAATGAAACCCCCGGAAGTGGTAGAAAGCATTACTAAAAGCGGGTTACGGGGACGGGGTGGTGCTGGTTATCCCACGGGTTTAAAATGGGGAACGGTGGCTAAATCCAAGGGTGAGAAAAAGTTTGTCATCTGTAATGCGGATGAAGGTGATCCTGGGGCTTTTATGGATCGCAGTGTGTTAGAAAGTGATCCCCATCGGGTTTTGGAAGGAATGGCGATCGCCGCCTATGCGATCGGTGCAAGTCAAGGTTACATTTATGTTAGGGCAGAATATCCCGTTGCTATCAAACGCCTAGAAATCGCTATCCGTCAAGCACAACGTCTAGGACTCCTGGGTACAAACATCTTTGAATCACCCTTCGATTTTAAAGTCGAAATCCGCATCGGTGCCGGTGCTTATGTCTGCGGTGAAGAAACGGCTTTAATGGCTTCTATTGAAGGTAAACGCGGTGTCCCTCATCCCCGGCCACCTTACCCGGCTGAGTCTGGTTTATGGGGCTATCCAACGTTAATTAACAACGTGGAAACCTTTGCTAATATTTCGCCAATTATTCGTAAAGGCGCGGCTTGGTTTGCTAGTATCGGTACGGAAAAAAGCAAGGGAACTAAGGTTTTCGCACTAGCTGGCAAAATCCGCAACACTGGTTTAATTGAAGTACCAATGGGAACAACTTTACAAGAAATTGTCACGGAAATGGGAGGCGGTGTTCCTGACGGTGGTATTGCTAAAGCAGTACAAACAGGCGGACCCTCTGGGGGATGTATACCTGCGTCGGCTTTTGCTACACCTGTAGATTATGAATCCTTGACTGCGTTAGGTTCAATGATGGGTTCTGGCGGGATGATTGTCATGGATCAAACCACAAACATGGTAGATGTGGCGCGGTTCTTTATGGAATTTTGCATGGATGAATCCTGCGGTAAATGTATTCCCTGTCGAGTAGGAACGGTGCAGTTACACGATTTATTAACCAAGATTAGTAAGGGAGAAGCCTCCACAGCTGATTTAGAACTGTTAGAAGAACTCTGCGATATGGTGAAACACACTAGTTTATGTGGTTTAGGTCAATCAGCACCAAATCCTGTGTTTAGCACTTTGCGATATTTTCGAGATGAGTATTTAGCTTTGATTAGGTGACAGGGAACAGGTGACAGGTGACAGTAGTAAGAGTTTTTTTCCAATCACCAATTACCCATTACCAATTACCCATTACCAAATTATTATGACTGTAAAAACTTTGACGATCAATGGCGAATTAGTTAGCGCCCGTGAGGATGAAACTCTGTTAGAAGCAGCAAAAGAAGCGGGTATACATATTCCTACATTATGTCATTTAGATGGTGTGGGAGATGTGGGGGCTTGTCGTTTATGTTTGGTAGAAATTGCCGGAAGTAATAAATTGCAACCTGCTTGTGTGACAAAGGTTGCTGAAGGAATGGAGGTGAATACTCATAGCGATCGCTTGCAAAAATACCGTCGCACAATTATTGAAATGTTGTTTGCAGAAGGCAATCATATCTGTTCTGTTTGTGTTGCTAATGGTAACTGTGAACTACAAGATTTAGCAATAGAAATGGGTATGGATCATGTGAGATTAGAATATCAATTTCCTCAGCGGACTGTTGATACTTCTCATGACCGTTTTGGCATAGATCACAATCGTTGTGTACTTTGTACTCGCTGCGTTCGCGTTTGTGATGAAATCGAAGGCGCACATACTTGGGATATGGCAGGAAGAGGTTCAAAATCTCACGTAATTACCGATTTAAATCAACCTTGGGGAACTTCTCAAACTTGTACTTCTTGTGGGAAATGTGTTAACGCTTGTCCCACAGGTGCAATCTTCTACCAAGGTTCAAGCGTCGGTGAAATGAAACATGATCGCGGCAAAATTGACTTCTTAGTAAATGCCAGGGAGAAAAAACAATGGAATTTTTAACTGTTAATTCTTGGATTGATTATTGGCTAATTTTAGGAGGTAAATTTGATGTTACTTCTCATTGGAAAAATATGGCGCTTTTTATCAATAGGGATATTGATAATATTGACAACATTTATATTCCTGGGTTTAGGAAGTTTCACCTCCAAGAGTGCCATTGCTGTTGTCACACAAATAGAAGAAACATCAGGAGAAGTTCTTTATCGCTCACAAGTAAAATTAGATGATCAATCAGGAAAAGTTTGGCAAGTTGTTTTATTTAAACAAGTTTACCCTAATCAAACATCTAACATCAATCTCCGCTTAGTTGGTTTTCCAGGTTCTGCGGAATTAATTCACCCCCAACCATTAAGAATTACTTCCACTACAGGCAAAGTTTGGAATGCGGCTGATATCTTTTTAGATGAAGCACCAGCCCCCACAATTGGACAATATAATTTCACAGAAATATTATCCCAATTACCCCTAGAAACTTTAACTTTATCCATACCTTTACCTGGTACAAAATTCATTAATATCTCAGTTCCTGATCATGTTGTAAAAGAATGGCAATCAATATTAAGCATTCAGTAGTCAGCTATAGCAGGGAACAGGGAACAGGGTTGAAAGTCTTTTAGTGTATAGATTTTTGACGTTAATTGTGTATCTCATTCAAGTGCATACTGCTATAACATCTGTCAGCAAACACCAAAACTAATAAACAAAAGCTGATTACTGATTAATGATTACTATTAAGAGGAAAAAATGACAAAACTTAAATTAGCAACGGTATGGTTAGGTGGCTGTTCTGGCTGTCATATGTCTTTCCTAGATTTAGACGAATGGTTAATAGATTTAGCCGCCCAAGTTGATGTAGTGTACAGTCCTATTGCTGATATTAAAGAATATCCAGAAGGTGTAGATATAGTTTTAGTGGAAGGTGCGATCGCTAATGAAGAACATTTAGAATTAATTCACATTATTAGACAACGCACCAAAACAATTATTGCCTTTGGAGATTGTGCCGTAACTGGTAACGTCACTGCCATGCGTAACCCCACAGGAAATGCAGATGTCAGTCTCCAATTAGCTTACATTGAAGGTGCAGATGTGAACCAACAAATTCCCCATGCACCGGGTATAGTTCCACCCTTACTTGATAAAGTCATACCCGTTCATTATGTAGTACCAGTTGATATTTACTTACCTGGTTGTCCTCCTTCTGCCCCACGCATTCGCGCCGCACTAGAACCGTTATTAAAAGGAGAAATACCCCAAATGGAAGGACGAGAAATGATTAAATTTGGGTAATTGGTAATTGGTAATTGGAATTATTCCCTATTATCTCTTAACTGTCACCTGTCACCTGTCACCTGTCACCTATTCCCTTCTTAACTGTCACCTGAAATATTTAGAGGTAAATTATGTTAACAGCAGCAGATGTAATGACAAAAGATGTCGCCACAATTCGCAGTTCTGCAACCGTATCGGAAGCAGTAAAACTGATGAAAGCCAGAGATTGGCGTGCTTTAGTTGTAGATCGTCGTCATCCACAAGATGCCTATGGAATTATTACTGAAAGTGATGTTGTTTATAAAGTCATAGCTTATGGAAAAGATCCAAATAAAGTCCGTGTTTATGAAATCATGACTAAACCTTGTATTGTGGTCAATCCCGAACTTGGTTTAGAATATGTAGCGCGATTATTTGCTGATCATCATTTGCGTCGTGCGCCTGTAATTAGTGGTGATTTATTAGGAATTATTTCCCTCACTGATATTTTAGCTAGAAGTAGTTCTTTAGAAACACCCCGGACAATTCTATTAGAACAGGAATTACAAGATGAAATTAAAAAAGCCCGGTTGATTTGTGCAGAAAAAGGAATTAATTCCTCCGAATGTGCAGCGGCTTGGGATGTAGTCGAAGAAATCCAAGCCGAAATTGCTCACCAACGGGCTATGAAACCTCTGAAAACAGCTTTTGAAGATTACTGTGATGAATATCCAGAAGCCGCAGAAGCAAGGGTTTATGATTTGTAGTTTTAGGTGACAGGTGACAGAAGAAGCAGGGGGGACGGGGGCAGGGTGCAGGGGAGAAGATTTATCCCCCTTGCTCCCCGCTCCCCGCTCCTTTTCCTCTTTTCTGTTCCCTAGTCCCCAGTCCCCAGTCCCTAGTCCCCAGTCCCCAGTATTTATATGAAAAAAATTGTTATTGATCCCGTTACCCGCATTGAAGGACACGCGAAAATAAGCATCTATTTGGATGATGATGGTCAAGTTAATGATGCGCGTTTTCATGTGACAGAATTTCGTGGCTTTGAAAAATTCTGTGTAGGTCGTCCTTTCCCGGAAATGCCAGGAATTACAGCCAGAATTTGCGGTATTTGTCCAGTCAGTCATTTATTAGCATCTGCAAAAACAGGCGATCGCATTTTGGCTGTCACTATCCCCAAAACTGCCACCAAATTACGCCGTTTAATGAATTTGGGGCAAATTGTTCAATCTCATGCTTTAAGTTTCTTCCATCTTAGCGCCCCAGATTTTTTGTTAGGAATGGATAGCGAACCCGCTAACCGCAACGTTTTTGGGTTAATAGCCGCAGATCCAGAATTAGCGAGGGGTGGAATTCGTCTCCGTCAATTTGGACAAGAAATCATCGAATTATTAGGTGGTAAAAAAATCCATCCTTCTTGGGCTGTTCCTGGTGGAGTCAGCGATCCTTTAACGTCAGAGAACCGCACCCACATTCAAGAACGCATACCTGAAGCGAAAGCTACCGTAATTAGTGCGATCGCTTTATTTAAAACCCTGTTAAAAACCTACGAAAGAGAAGCAAAAACCTTTGGTAATTTCCCCAGTTTATTTATGGGGTTAGTAAGTCCTGAAGGTTTATGGGAAACCTACGACGGACACATTCGTTTTGTTGACAGTGCAGGTAACATAGTTGCTGATAAACTCGACGCTGCTAACTATCATGAATTTATCGGCGAAGCAGTGCAACCAGACTCTTACTTAAAATCACCTTACTATCGTCCTTTAGGTTATCCCGATACTGAAGATCATTGTCGTTTAGATAGTGGAATGTATCGCGTTGGACCATTAGCTAGATTAAATATTTGTAGCAGTATTGGTACAACTTTAGCTGACAAGGAATTAAAAGAATTTCGCAGTTATGGAAAAGGCACTGTTCAATCGTCTTTCTTTTATCACTATGCGCGTTTAATTGAAATTTTAGCCTGTATTGAACACATTGAAATTTTACTTGATGATCCAGATATTTTATCAACTCGTCTGCGTGCAGAAGCTGGAATTAATCAATTAGAAGCAGTTGGTGTTAGTGAAGCACCTAGAGGAACTTTATTCCATCATTATCAAGTTGATGAAAATGGCTTGATGCAAAAAGTAAATTTGATTATTGCTACAGGACAAAATAACTTAGCCATGAATCGCACAGTTGCCCAAATTGCCCGTCATTTTATTCAAGGTACAGAAATAAAAGAAGGAATGTTAAACCGTGTGGAAGCAGGAATTCGAGCTTTTGACCCTTGTTTAAGTTGTTCCACTCATGCCATGGGACAAATGCCTTTATTAATAGAATTAGTCGCCAAAAATGGAACTGTTGTTAATCAAATTTACCGGAATTAGAAATAAAGTAAGAATTCAGGAGTCAGAATGCTGATGACATGAAGAATAGAGAACAGTGAGATTTTATCAAAATCATCAAATTTGACTAAAAAAGCCTTTATTCTCCTGACTTGGAGTATTCACGTAAGTTGCTAGTTACAAATATTCAGGTTTATTTCTCGATTAGATCCCCCCTCACAGCCCTTAGAAAGGGGGGAAATTAATCAAAGTCCCCCTTTTTAAGGGGGATTTAGGGGGATCTAGAAGGCTTATAGTTATAACTAGCAACTTGGGTTATTCTCTATCCTGAATACTTACACACTTAGATAACAAAAGAGTTTTACTCCTGACTCCTGCTGTATCAAGGACGAAATTCTTGACTCATTTTTACACCTGCTTTGATCAGGTCAAAATCCGGAGGAAAATGGGTGTTATGGTCACAATCTGCTTTTTCTAAATGGGTTCCCTGTAAATTAGCTTCACGCAAATTAGCAGAAAACAACATTGCTCCTCGCAAATCGGCATTTTTTAAATTAGCTTGACTTAAATCAGCAAAACTCAAATCACAGCCCCGCAGATTAGTACCGATGAGATTAGCTTCGCTCAAATCAGCATAGCTGAAGTCAGCGCCTTTTAAATCAACACCTTGCAGATTAGCATTACCTAATTCTGCTTTTCCAAAGTCTCGTTTTCCCGCCCCATACTCCTCTAGAATCTTAGCAGCGGTGTTAATGGGCTGTTGAAAATTCGTTTCAGGCATAGAACAGCCTCACCTATTTATCTAAATTTTTTAACTGGGTTTATTGCACCAGGCACATTGATCATATAACCAATATTACCGACGATGAACAAATTTTTAACATAAATTTGTCCAAGGACAGCAAAAAAGCCAAGTTTCTGTATTTCTTCACAAGTTTCTCAAATTTCTGCGTTAATTTTAAATATGAAGAGGAAAGGGAACAGGCAACAGGCAACAGGCAACAGGCAACAGAAAGTGTTCATGAATCATTTAGGATTGCTACGTGCTAAATGTTTGTACTTGTTCATACGTGGTCAGACTGATAGTTTCAATGCCTAAGTCGCTGGGTATGAATTAAATTATCAACTGCTTATAGCTGACAAATACCATGATCTTCAATTAAAATAGCAAGCTGAAAATCAATAATTTTTTACTTCTCTCAGGGTGATAAAATATAATGTCTAAAACTGCAATGGTCATTGGTTATGGGAATGAACTACTTGGTGATGATGCTATTGGCAACCGGATAGCAAATGCTATTGAATCTTGGCATTTATTAACTGTGAAATCTCTTGCTGTTCACCAATTGACACCGGAATTGGCTGAAAATTTATCAAAAACTGATTTAGCAATTTTTGTAGATGCTTGTATTAATTCTGAACCTTTAGATATACAAGTACAATCATTATTACCAGATACTAGTAATGCTGTCAATGGACATATCGGTGATCCGCGATCGCTTCTGGCTCTTACCGAATCTCTCTATGGTCATTGTCCCCCAGCTTGGTTAGTCACTGTACCTGGATTTAACTTTGAAATCAGCGATCGCATCTCACCATCAGCAGAAAAAGGCATGGCGATCGCACTCATTAAAATTATTCAACTTCTTCCTAAATGTGACAAATTATGGATGCAATGTGAATAAACAACAGATGACAGTGGACAAGCAACAGTAAACAGTAAACAGACTGATAACTGAGGACAGGAGTTATTATGCAAAAATCTATTAAACCGACCAGTGACCGGGCTTATGATATCTTACAAACAGAGAGAATAAACCCCTTAGATGCTATTTTTGCACCTAAAACTGTAGCCGTAATTGGTGCAAGTGAAAAACTCGGAAGCGTCGGACGTACACTCCTTTGGAATTTAATTACCAATCCCTTCGGTGGTACTGTTTTTCCCATCAATCCTCAACGGCACAGTGTATTAGGAATTAAAGCCTATCCTACTATTTTTGATGTTCCTGAAAAAATTGATTTAGCGGTTATTGCTACTCCTGCATCTACAGTTCCCCAAATTATCTCAGATTGTGTTGATGCCGGCATCAAAGGCGCAATTATTATTTCCGCTGGTTTTAAAGAAGCCGGTGCAAAAGGCATTGCTTTAGAACAAGAAATCCTCCAAATAGCACACCGAGGAAAAATTAGAATTATTGGACCAAACTGTTTAGGAGTAATGAGTCCACTTTCAGGTTTAAATGCTACCTTTGCTAGTACAATGGCACGTCCGGGAAACGTCGGTTTCTTGAGTCAAAGCGGGGCATTATGTACAGCAATTCTAGATTGGAGTTTACAGGAAAACGTCGGTTTTAGCGCCTTCGTTTCCATTGGTTCAATGTTAGATATTGGCTGGGGAGATTTAATTTATTATCTCGGAGATGATCCCCATACAAAAAGTATTGTTATTTATATGGAATCTATTGGTGATGCCCGTTCTTTCCTCTCCGCAGCGCGAGAAGTAGCATTAACAAAACCCATAATTGTCATTAAAGCCGGTCGTACCGCAGCCGCAGCAAAAGCCGCAGCTTCCCACACAGGTGCATTAGCAGGAAGTGACGCTGTTTTAGATGCAGCTTTTCGGCGTTGTGGAGTATTACGAGTTAATAGTATTTCTGATTTATTTGATATGTCAGAAGTATTAGCAAAACAACCCCGTCCTCAAGGTTCAAAATTAACTATTTTAACTAATGCTGGTGGACCTGGAGTTTTAGCAACAGATACATTAATCGAAAGTGGGGGAGAACTGGCACAAATTTCTGAAGAAGTAATTAATTCTTTGAATGAAATATTACCACCCCAATGGAGTCACAATAACCCCATTGATATTTTAGGAGATGCTGATCCGCAGCGTTATACAAAAGCCTTAGAAATTGCCGCCAAAGATCCCAATAGCGATGGTTTATTAGTAATTTTAACACCCCAAGCTATGACCGATCCCACCCAAACTGCTGAACTTTTAAAACCCTACGCGCAAATGTCGAATAAACCGATTTTAGCGAGTTGGATGGGTGGTGCAGAGGTAACTGCTGGAGAACAAATTCTCAACAGTCAAGGTATACCTACATATCGTTATCCCGATACAGCAGCACGGGTATTTAGTTATATGTGGCGATATAGTTATAACTTGCGGGGTATTTATGAAACTCCGGTATTACCAAACTTAGAATGTAATCCTAGCTTGCGTAATTGTACTTTAGTAGAAACAATCATTCAAGAGGCAAGAACAGCAGGAAGAACTATTCTCACTGAATTTGAATCTAAGGAAATATTAGCGGCTTATGGTATTCCTGTTGTTGCTGGTAGCATTGCTAAAAGTGCAGAAGAAGCAGTGCAATGTGCAGAAAATCTTGGTTACCCTGTAGTTTTAAAATTGTATTCCCAAACCATTACTCATAAAACTGATGTGGGTGGTGTGCAGTTAAATTTGCGAAATGAGGAAGCTGTAAAACGCGCATATAATCTAATTGAATCCTCGGTGTTAGAAAAGGCAACACCAGAAGATTTTTTAGGTGTAACTGTACAACCAATGGTAAAAACCAGCGGTTACGAGTTGATTGTTGGTAGTAGTTTAGATCCGCAGTTTGGCCCAGTATTATTATTTGGGGCTGGGGGACAATTAGTGGAAGTTTTTCAAGATAGTGCGATCGCACTTCCTCCTCTGAATACAACCTTAGCACGCCGGATGATGGAACAAACCAAAATTTATAAAGCCCTCAAAGGTGTGCGCGGGAGAAAAAGTATAGATATGGCAGCTTTGGAGGAGTTATTGGTTGTCTTTAGTCAATTAGTTGCAGAACAACCAGGGATTAAAGAAATTGATATTAATCCTTTATTAGCTATTCCCCCTACTCCTGATCATCCTGGTGGTTTAATAGCTTTAGATGGAAGAATCGTTTTACATCCTGCTGATGTGGAAAATCATCAATTACCAAAATTAGCAATTCGTCCCTATCCTCACCAATATGTTAGCGATTGGCAATTAAAAGATAGCACACCAATTACTATCCGTCCTATCCGTCCTGAAGATGAACCATTGATAGTAAAATTTCATCAAACACTCTCAGAAGAAAGTGTTTATTTACGTTACTTTCATTTAATTAAATTAAGTCAACGTATAGCCCATGAACGATTAACAAGGATTTGCTTTATTGACTATGATCGAGAAATGGCATTAGTTACAGAGTATGAAAATCCAGAAACCAAAGAAATGGAGATTTTAGCAGTAGGAAGATTGAGTAAATTACATGGTAATGATGCTGCGGAATTTGCTATGCTGGTGAGCGATCGCTATCAATGTCAAGGCTTAGGTTCAGAATTACTCAAAAGATTAATAGAAGTTGCTAAAAATGAGAAAATCTGCTGTATCTATGCGGATATTTTGGCAGATAATTTAGGGATGCAGCGAGTGTGTGAAAAACTTGGTTTCAAAATCTCACCTACAGCGGATGCTACTGTTTTAAGGGCGGAAATTGAACTTATAGCAGGTGACAGGTGACAGAGTTGAAAGTCTGTTTGTGTCTAGTTTTATCATTAGTTCATGTCCTAACTACCTTGGCGGTTGGTTGACAACTTGACTTTCACAGGGGTGGGGTTTCTCCACCCTTGATAATTTCAGGTTACAATTTAATCATAGAGATAATTTTGAGTAAAACTTTATTAGACACAAAATTTGTTGGGTTTCGTACCTCAACCCAACCGACAAATCCAGACTTTTTTCGATTTGGACAAGGTATTGAATGGGAAGCACTTTAAAAAGTTATTGCTTTCCCATTTTAAAAATTAACACCAAGTTTGTAAAACCCGACCTTTAATTTCTTGACCAAACCAAGGAGTATTATTAGAAAGCGTATAAAGATTTTCTCTATTCACAATCCAAGTATGTTCAGGATCAAATAATGTTAATTCGGCTTTTTCACCGGGTTTAATAGCTTTCATTTCCTGTTGTAAACACGCTGCTGGTTGATTACTTAAAACCCGCCATAATTCTAAAGCTGTGAATTCACCAGTTTCCACCAGATTTTGCCACAATAAAGGTAATGCTAACTCTAAACCAATCGCCCCCGGTGGTGATTCCGCAAAAGCTTGGACTTTTTCTTCATAAGTGTAGGCTGCATGATCAATTGCGATCGCATCTATTACTCCCCCACGTACACCCCCACGCAAGGCCGTTACATCACTGGGATTACCTAAAGGCGGGTCTAAATGCAAGGATGTGTGATAACTCTTAACATCACTCGTATCTAGTAACAGGTGCATCCAAGTAGTGCTGGCTGTCACGGGTAAACCTTGAAACTTAGCAGTTGCAATCAGTTCCACACTCCGCGCCGTAGAAACCCGCATAATATGCACAGGAGTTCTAATAGCGGCGACTAATTCCAACAAAGATGCGATCGCACTAGTTTCCGCACTAGCTGGAACAGGGGGTAAACCAATCCGCAAAGCCTCCGCACCTTCCCGCATCATACCATTAGCTGATAAAGAGCGATCGCAAGGCCAAAACGCCACAGGTTTACCAAAAGGTTGCAGATATTCCAAAACCCGTCTGACTATAGCCAAATTTTCCCAAGATTTACCATCCGTAAAACCCACAACCCCAGATGTAGCTAAATCACCAAACTCCGTTAATTGCTTACCAGCTAAATCTAGAGTTATCGCACCCCAAATTTGCAGACGGGGAGAAGAAGAATGTAAACTTTCCTCTAATTTAATTTGCTTCTGTAACTGTGCTACCAAAGCCGGATTATCAATCACTGGAAGTGTATCAGGTAAAACAGTCACTCTAGTAAAACCACCAGCAGCCGCAGCTTGTAAAAAAGAAACCAAAGTTTCTCTGTCTTCAAAACCCGGTTCACCGGAATGGCTATATAAATCAACTAAACCATTACCCAGAACCAAACCCCGACAGTCTTTAATAGAAATATCAGCACTAATATCAGAAATTTGCGGTGCAATTGCTTGAATATAACCATCAACAATTAACACATCAGCTATTTGGTCAGTTCCCGAAACTGGGTCGATGACCCGTACTTGTTGCAGCAATTCCTTTGTCATTGTATCTATCGGCTATTACGTATAAATGCGTCAGTTTTTTGTCTATTTTTATTTCTTTATTACGCAAACTTTAGATTTCAGATTAATAGAAAAATCCAAAATCTAAAATTCCATCACCGACAGCCGATAGCATAGAGTGGCGTAAACCTACACCAATATCCTACAATGCTCCTGCTGCCGTTTTATCTAATACACCCCCACTCAAATGACCAGTAATGTTCATCGCTTGCAGCACTGGTAAACCACTAGCTCCTAAAGGATAATCAATAACACTAACTGCACCATTACCCTGACGGAAATTCCAGAAATTTTCTGGAGATAAACCCAAGATATGGCAGAGTAAAGTTTTATTAGTAGCATCGTGAGCCACTACCAACCCAATTTGCCGTTGATTTACCTCAGCCGATTGTAATATTGACTGCCAAGCAGCTACACTACGTTCCCAAACTTGTTGTAAATTTTCTCCTTCCGGCATTTGTACTTGAGCGGGTACAGTCCGCCAGCGTTCCAACTCTCCAGGAAACTCTTGTTCTATTTCTGACTCAAACTTGCCTTCCCAAAGTCCATGACTGATTTCCCGTAAACCATCCAGCAATTCCAACTTTATATGAGGATGTTTCTGAAGAATAATTTCCGCTGTTTCTTTTGGACGCGCCATAGTGCTGCTAAAAGCAAAATCAAGCGCCACATCTTGGAGAAATTCGCCAGCTTTTCCGGCTTGGCTTCTACCATTATCATTTAGAGGAACGTCAATTTGGCCTTGAAACTTGCCTTGACGATTCCATTCTGTTTCCCCGTGACGTACCAATAATAATCTAAATCCTTTGTGATTTGGTCGCAAACTCGGCAAAGTATCACCCAAATGTTGGGTCTGATTCATTGATTCTAGCTGAACCGTATCACCCAAACCACCCGCAAAATTCAAAACGCTAATTGCACAATTAGACTGTTGTAGTCCGTGATAACCACTGGGAGGAATACCCAAAGCCGTACTAATCAGAGCGCGGTTAATACCATTATGTCCAACAATGAGAATAGTTTCCCCTTGATGACGAGATAAAATTTCTTGCCAAAACTGCTTGGCTTGTTCATATAAAGCCAGAACCGGGAAAAGTTCTTGTGTTCCCTGTGCGTCATTGACAATCATCCGTAATTCATGGGGACGTTGTTTCCAAATACTATAGTCATCAGGAAACTTCTCTTTTACATCAGCAGATAACATTCCTGCCCACAAAGGTAAGTCTACTTCCACCAGTTGTTCAGAAACCTGAATCTCAGCAGACTTTTCCACCAACTCACCGCGAATAATTTCCGCTGTCGTCTTCGCTCGGTTGAGGGGACTGCTATAAATCGCCTTAAATGCTATATTACTCAGGGCTTGACCCGCTTTACCCGCATCGCTCCGACCTTTATCCGTTAACGTTGACGCATCAGTGCGTCCTTGAATACGTCTTTCAATGTTATATGTACTTTGCCCATGACGCACAATGATGACACGAGTCATTAAAAAACCTCTTCTCTCTAAAGGACTAATTTTACTGCAAATCAGCTGATAGATTACTAACTCAAGTTGCTAGTTATGGCAGGAGTCAGGAGTCAGGAGTCAGGAGTCAGAAGTAAAACTGGCTTTGTGTATAGGTTTTAATTTAGATTCTGTACCTCATTGATCTGCAATCTGCTGTATCTAATTGCGGCTGGTAATGGGTAAGGGGTAATTGGTGATTGGTAATTGGTAATTGGGAATGGGTAATTATGAAATCTTTATTTTCATCCTGTCATCCTTTAATCCTGGACATCCTGATTCTGACAATAAACAGCCATAATCTAGCATTTGAACCTAGTCAGTATAAAATAATCTTTATCAATCTTCTTTTCTCCTATCCTTGACATTGGAATTATGACACAGGATGAGTTATTGGCACTGATGATAGATCGCGCTGCGGCTGAGGGTTGGCGACAGTTAGACTTGTCGAGGAAAGAGTTGACCCAGGTACTAGAGGCGCTGGCTAAATTAACCAATCTCACCAGGCTTAACCTCAGTAACAACCAAATCACCGAGATACCAGAGGCGCTGGCTAAATTAACCAATCTCACCAGGCTTGACCTCAGTGGCAACCAAATCACCGAGATACCAGAGGCGCTGGCTAAACTAACCAATCTCACCTGGCTTGACCTCAGTGGCAACCAAATCACCAAGATACCAGAGGCGCTGGCTAAACTAACCAATCTCACCTGGCTTAACCTCAGTAACAACCAAATCAACAAGATACCAGAGGCGCTGGCAAAATTAACTAATCTCTCCTGGCTTAACCTCAGTAACAACCAAATCAACGAGATACCAGAAGCGATCACCAAATTAACCAATCTCACCTGGCTTTACCTCAATTCCAACCAAATCACCCAGATACCAGAAGCGATTGCTAAATTAACCGATCTCACCCTGCTTGACCTCAGCGGCAACCAAATCACCCAGATACGAGAGGCGATCGCTCATTTAACCAATCTCACCCAGATTGACCTCAGAAACAACCAAATCACCCAGATACCAGAGGCGATCGCTTATTTAACCAATCTCACCCAGATTGACCTCAGAAACAACCAAATCACCCAGATACCTTTAGAAATTCTTAATACAAATGATGCAAAAGAGATTTTTAATTACTTGAGGCAAATTCGCACCAGTGAAACTCGACCATTACATGAAGCTAAACTCTTACTCATCGGCCAGGGTAGCGTTGGTAAAACATCTCTAATCGAGCGATTAATCCGCAATCAATATGATAAAAATCAGTCCCAAACAGACGGACTGAATGTGGAAACTTGGAATGTGCCGGTAGATAGCAAAGACATCCGCCTCAATGTTTGGGATTTTGGCGGACAGGAAATTTATCACGCCACCCATCAGTTTTTTCTGACTAAGCGTAGCCTCTATCTTCTAGTCTGTAATTGTCGCACCAGCGAAGAAGAAAACCGCATCGAATATTGGCTAAAACTAATTGAAAGCTTTGGTGGCCAGTCTCCCGTGATTATCGTTGGCAACAAAAAAGACGAACAACCCCTAGACATTAACCGCAAAGCATTACGGGAAAAATATCCTAATATTCAAGCCATTATTGAAACTTCCTGTTTAAACAATATCGGTATTGATGAACTTCGCACCGCCATTTTCCAGCAAATCGCCAACCTCAAAGAAGTTTACGACCTTCTACCCCTCTCATGGTTTGAGGTTAAACAACAACTCGAATCCATGCCCCAAGACTTCATCAGCTACAGTAACTATATTGGCATCTGCTACAAAAACAATATTCCTGAAGAACAAAACCAAGATCAACTCATCGATCTCCTCCATCGACTTGGCTTAGTTCTCAACTTCCGTGAGCATCCCTTCCTCAAAGATACCAACGTCCTCAAACCCAACTGGGTGACAGAAGGTATTTATGCACTCCTGAGCGATGAACACCTCAAAACTCAAACCAAAGGCATTTTCACCCACGCTGATATCAGACGCATTCTCAACCCAGAACGCTACCCTACCCAGCGCCACGACTATCTGATCAATCTGATGAAGAAATTTGAACTTTGCTTTCAACTAGAATGTCAACCACCAAAATTCCTGATTGCGGGACTTCTGCCCAAAGACCAACCAGAGGAAACAGAACTAGAAGGGGAAACTCTTGAATTTCAATACCATTACAAAGTTCTCCCCGAAAGCATCATCTCCCGCTTCATTGTTAACACCCACGAAAAAATCCATAACCAAATCTATTGGCGCAGTGGCGTAATGCTTGCCTATGAAGAACCCAATGAAGTCTACAACATCGCTCGCATCAAAGCTGACCCCGAAGACAAAAAAATCTTTATCACTATTAGCGGCCGTAAAGAAACCCGCCGCTTATTTCTCGGCATCCTCCGCGAGTTCTTCCAAAAAATCCATAAAAGTCTCCCCAATCTCGAAATCACCGAATGGGTTCCCGTACCTGGCCATCCTAAACATCCACCCCTAGATTATCAAGAACTTCTTGGACTTGAGAAAATGGGCTTTCTTGAATATCCTATTGGTAAACTTTCAACAATAATTAATATCCGTCAACTACTCGATGGATATGAAGATATAAGAACTCGACAAAGACAACAAATAGACAAAAATAGAGAAAACGAAATTATTGAAGTAACCCCCATTGAGAAACCTATTATGTCAGAAAGCATCAGAAACCAAATATTTGTTAGCTACAGTCATCAAGATGCAAAATGGTTAACAGAACTGCAAAAACAACTAAAACCCTATATTCGCGCAGAAGGTTTGATCGTTTGGGATGACACCAAAATTAAACCTGGCGCACTATGGAAAGCCGAAATTGAGAAAGCACTAGCCACAGCTAAGGTTGCTATCCTGTTAGTCAGCCCTGACTTTCTAGCCTCTGATTTCATCGACAAACATGAGCTACCCCCCTTACTCGACGCAGCTAAAAAAGAGGGATTAACAATTTTCTGGATTCCAATTAGAGCAAGCGCATACAAAGTAACCGAAATTGAAAAATACCAAGCTGCTCACCCTCCAAATAGACCCCTGAAAAGTCTAAGTACGGCAGAATGTGACGAAGCTTGGGTGAAAATTTGCGAAGAAGTTGCAGAGGCAATGAAATAGAATCTATGTCAACATTAACCAAATTCAACTTAATTGTTATGGAAATAGGGAACAAATTAGATATAGAACTAATTAAGCATTAGTCCTTAATGTGGTGTTTGGCGTGGAGTTTTTTGTCAGGGAGTATCAATTACCATCACTCAAATCTAACTGCAACTGTAAGCCATCATTTTCATTTAGATTTTGATATGCGGGTTGTAGAAATATAGGACTAGAAGGAATTGTTATTGACTCACTCAGAGGTAATTGTTCAGAAATTGTATTTTCTTTAGATTGATTCTTGGACATTTGCTCAAAAAACTTACCAAAATCATTTTCGGCGTTGCGATCATTAATATTCACTAAAGAATCACCGCTTAAAGTCAAATTCTCAGCTTGAGGACGTGCGATAGCTTGTCCATAAACGGCGTTATTTATGCCCAAAAAAGTAGCTATAATTGTTAAGGTAACAGAAAGTTTAGCTTTCATAGGTTCTGTTTTTTTAATAAACATATTCTTACAATTGATAATTATAAATCTAACCTTGGATATATTTGTGTTACCAACTACATAAATTAATAATTATGCTTGTTTTTAGTTAAGTTATTTAAAAATTAAAGTTTTCCTTTATAAAAACCCTAAAAAGTATAAAAAAAGGTAATATTTTTTAATTGAATTCTTAAGAAAAAATTAAAATATTTCATAAATAAAAAAATATTTTATGGTGGGCAACGCCCACCTGTTCCTATTATTTCGTAATTCGTAATGATGGATTTTCCCCCCTACTCTCTCTTTCCTATCACCTGTCACCTGTCACCTATTCTCAATCATTAACACTCACAAGTTGGTGAAGTTGAGATACAGAAATATCTAAAAAGTACGCCAATACTTCACGCCGCCAAGCATCATAAATTGTTGGTAAATCATTAATATCCGTACCAATAGCTTTATGTGTTAATTGCCAATGTTCTTTCAGGTAGGGATTTCTCCTTTTTTGCCCTTCTTCGTCTAATTCTAATACCTGTGCAGCTAAATCTACTTTTTGGGCTGGTGAAGCTTGGTCGTACTTGCGTTGCCACCAGTTTACCACACCGACACGGTGAAAAGCTTCTTCCGGTTGAATTCTAGTTGCAGAAAACTTAGCTGATTCAGGATCACTGATTTTACTGGTACGACTATTAACTAATAAAGATGCCACAATATGCATTTCATAATGTAGCTCAAAAGCTAAAAAACCTTGCCAATTACGAATTGGTAAATCTCCCATATAATCCCAATGTTTTTGCACTTGTCGTTGGATATCTTCAATGGGATCACGTCCTGCGATAATTTGCGCTCGACGACGGGTATTTTCAGCGTGTGCGCCATCATCACCAATTTGTCGGCTTAAAAATAATTGCAGTTCTGGGTCAGGAATTTGACCAATTATATTTGCACAAACTTGAACAATAAATAAATCATGAGCCGCACCTGCAACACGAAAACGGTAGAAGTTTTCAATTTCTTCTGCTGTTTCTGGAGGTTTGGTTTCATGTAAACGCTTTTTCGGTAAATGGGGTGCGTGCTGATTAGTTATTTTCTCAAAGATTTCTAATTCTAATTCATTATTCCAAATAGAACGAGTTACAGTTGAGGTCATATTTTTACTGTAAATTGTGTTTGTTTATTTTATTTTAATACCTAGATCCGCCCTTTTTAAAAAAGTATTGAAGAGTAATTTAAAAAATATTTATTTTTACCAATCACCAATTACCAAATTTAATTATTCCATCACTGCTAACACTGCTTTTGGTAATAACTTTTCTTTAAACCAAACAATTCGCGCTGGGACATCATTTAATTTTACACCTGCTTTTTCTAAATTCAATCTTTCAGAAATTGCCAAAATCAAATTATCACAATTTGCACGACGTACCTGAGAAAACTTTTTCTGTAAATATTCTGTACGCCAATAACCAACGATTTCTAATAAAAAAGTCCTACCATCAGGATGCACAAGGCGAAAATCAGGAATCATGACACTACCAGGAATGGGAATTAAATCAACTTCCCGTTCTAATATCCACCCGCTTTTTAAACTATCCCATTTATCAGCAAAAGACTGTTCTAACATACTATCATAAGGCTTGCCTTTAGGATAGTGAGAGACTAAACCACATTCAGAATTTAGTGTAAACCTACCAGTTTTCCATTCATTTGTATAAAAATCTCGTGTTTGTAAAGTTGCGGCTAAACTCCATTTCGTCACATGAAGTAAAGCCGGAATCATTTTAGCTATGGATAAACCATAACGGGTACTAGGAGTAAACAAACTTGTCGGACCATCAATGCTAATAGTAAAACCGTGGTCAGCATCACCTTCAATATAAGCCATTAATTGAAACAACTTCAAATAACGAAATAACAACTTATATTCTCCTGGTACATTGCGGTGAGCATTTAAAACCAACTGACTAGCTTTATAAAACACACCTTGCACTTGAGACAAATTATAGCGATGTAATAAATCCTCTGGTTTGGGTGCTTCAAAAGCGGTTAAAATTTTATTTTCAGATAAATCAGCATAAAGACCATCACGCACCTGAATCGGTAAAACCTCCTGCTGTAATTCCCGACTTAATTCATCAGCAAGCTTACTCAAAGTCACCTCCGTTGCTTCCCGACTAGGAACAGACTTTGCAGCCAAAGCAAAAACCCGTTCCCTTAACATTGGTGGTTCAAGAGGACTAACAACTTCAAAAGTACAGAAACTGCTTTTAAGAATATAAGCCAAACCACGCTTCATGCGATAATCAGTAGTATCACCTTCAAAATCAGCCAATTGACGTTCCAGAACCCCTTGAGATTTCCCCACAGCCTCCTTAAAAAAACCAATCAAATCATTTGCTAAATCCAAATGTTTCTGATCAAGTTTCAGTCTCTTCGGGATAATTTCCTCCCCGTTTTGACGATGAATCAGTAACTCCGTTGGTAACATCTTTCTTCTTAGTTGAATAATTAATCTCTAACTGTTCAGCAGCCTTAGCACTATTTTCCTTCCCACCCCCATAAACAACCTTTAAATTCCCTCTTTTTTTCTTCTCCCCTCTATTCCCCTGCTCCTCTGCTCCCCTGCTCCCCTGCTCCTCTGCTCCTCTGCTCCCCTGCTCCTCTGCTCCCCTGCTCCCCTGCTCCTCTGCTCCCCTGCTCCTCTGTTCCCCCCTCCTCCTCGCCGAAGTTCCCTCCTCACTAGTATCTTCTGCTACAACTTCATATAAAATTGCCTGTTTATTTTCAATATTACCCTTACGTAAAACCCTCCCCAAACGTTGAATATATTCCCTAGCTGAACCAGTACCCGAAAGAATAATAGCGATAGAAGCCGCCGGAACATCAACACCCTCATTTAAGACATGAGAAGCCACCAAAGTATTATATTCACCCTCCTTAAACTTAGTTAAAATTTCGTGCCTTTCCTTCACCGGAGTTTGATGAGTAATTGCCGGAATTAATAAATCTTGAGAAATGCGGTAAACAGTAGCATTATCTGCCGTAAAAATCAACACCCTAGCGGGATAATGTTCAGCTAATAAATCCATCAAAATTCTTAATTTACCATCAGTCCCCAGGGCGATTTCTTTAGCTTGACGGTGTGCTAACATTGCTCTGCGTCCGACTTGCGATCGCGCACTCATCTGTACAAAAGTTTGCCAACCTTGCAGACTTCCCAAAGAAATCCGCGATTGCTTTAAAAAATCATTGCGGGTTTGAATTAGCTGATTGTATCGTTCCCGTTCCAACTGGGATAACTTGACCTTAATTTGCACAATTTGATGTTCTGCTAAAGCCTTACCAGCTAAATCTTCAGCACGTTGACGATAAACTTCTCTCCCAATGAGAATATTTAAATCAGCGTGTTTACCATCAGTGCGTTCTGGTGTAGCAGAAAGTCCGAGTCGATAGGGTGCGATCGCATATTCAGCAATGACTCGATTAAAATCCGTTGGTAAATGATGGCATTCATCAAAAATTATCAAAGCATATTTATTACCCAAAGTTTCCGCATGAATCGCTGCACTGTCATAAGTAGCCACCAAAATCGGTGTTTGATCCCGTGAACCACCCCCCAGCAAACCCAACTTGGCATCAGGAAAAGCCGCCGTTAGATGTGCATACCACTGGTGCATCAAATCCAAAGTTGGCACAACAATCAACGTCGTGCGCGGTGTCGCTTGCATCGCCATTTGTGCCAAATAAGTCTTACCCGCAGCCGTCGGTAACACCACAACCCCCTGTCTTCCCGCCAATTTCCAAGCCGCTAAAGCCTCATTTTGGTGGGGATATGGAGTCATTTCCAAACTGGCAACCAAATCCAAAGAATAAAATCCCTTGGCCTCATCAGTGAAGTTTGTATCTTCTGCTTGTAATGCTTCGACTAAAGAACGGTATCTAATCGCCGGAATGCGGAATTTTTCGACTCTATCATCCCATGTTGCATAATCTATCCAAGCTTTACTGCGTGGTGGTGGGTGTAAAATTAACGTACCACGATCAAAAGTTAAGGTGGGGTTGCGACCCATCTGAGGTTTTCTCCCAACTCGTTCACTTCACTACTCATAACTTAAAACGTGCATGATTCCCAAAAGAGATTTTGATATCACCCAACTAGAACATCTGTTTACCCCAGAGATATCAGACTGGCAAACTGATACAATCCTGCTTGAATCCTACAGAGAACAGCGAAGACAGTTTCTGATCAAACGCCTACGATTACAAACAAAAATTATGCTGCTGGTAGGTTTAACACTTACTGGCTTTTTTATATGGGTTAATCAGCAACCTCATGAAAAAATCTACGCCTTGAAAATTGGCTTAATACTTGAATCTTTTATCTTAATTTGTTGGTTTTTATGCAAAACTCCTCTTGGTCGTCGTTACCCACACTTGATTTTTTTAGCTTTATCCTGGTGTGGAACTTGCGTCATCCAAATTGACACAGCCATTTTATTTAATCATGTAGAACCATTCACTAATATTTGGAATTTGATGTTTATCACCCAAGCAACAATTGTTCCAGTATTATGGCGACTACATTTAATTTCTCAACTTGGTGCAATTATTTGCTATGCAGGATTATACATTCTCTATCGTCCTCAATTGCAGCAAACATTATATTTTTATGTTGAGCATGGAATATATTTATTTTGGACAGGAACAATTTGTGTATTTTCTGTTTATCTGTATGAAAAATTGCGAAAAAAAGAATTTCGAGCTAAACAACAATTAGAAATAGCTCAACAACAATCAGAAAAACTACTTTTAAATATTTTACCCCAGGTAATAGCCGATCAATTAAAACAACAACCTACAACTATCGCTGATAGTTTCCTAGAAGTCACAGTTTTATTTGCTGATATTGTCGGATTTACAGAACTTTCAAGCCATACGTCACCACCCAGACTAGTCGAATTATTAAACGAAATATTCTGCTTATTTGACCAGTTAGCAGAACTTCACGGAGTCGAAAAAATCAAAACCATTGGTGATGCTTACATGGCCGTTGCTGGTTTACCTCATCATCGCAGTGATCACGCCATAGCTATAGCTAATATGGCACTGGATATGCAACAGGCTGTCCTTCAGTTTAACCAGCAACAAAATCAATCATTTCGCATCCGTGTAGGTATAAGCACAGGGCCAGTAGTAGCAGGAGTAATTGGGCTGAAAAAATTTGCTTATGACCTGTGGGGTGATACAGTCAATACGGCTAGTAGAATGGAATCACATGGTATCGCCGATTGTATTCAAGTTTGTGAAGCCAGTTATCATTTGTTAAAAGAACAGTATGTCATGGAAAAGCGTGGTTTAATTTCCGTCAAAGGCAAAGGAGAAATGCTTACGTATTTACTCCTGAGGAGAAAGCTGAAAAATCAATAAACTTTTGCGGATACAACACCACTCATAATACAATTGAAATCATAGATTCTATACTATAAAATCTTGATCGTCATGGATTTTTACTACTTTAGATAGATTCAGACTCTGTAAATGTGAGCTTTTTATTTCTCCATAGCATAATAAATATGAAGCCATAAATACAGCAGAATTCAGGAGTCAGGAGTAAAACTGGCTTTTTGTATAGGTTTGAATTTAGATGTTATACCTCCTAATTACGCAAACTGCTGTATATGTCTAAGAAAACTTCCAGTAACTTACTACCCTAAAGGAGAATTCTATATTGATAGAAAAAATTACCCTTCTATCAAAATATGCTGTAGCCAGCATCTCTGTTAGTACAGCCTTGGTACTAACACTAATGTTGCAGCCAATACTACATCAATCTATTTTTCTGTTCTTTTATGCTGCTGTAGCCGTTAGTACCTTCTATGGTGGCATCAAGCCAGGGGTATTAGCTACATTTTTGTCTGTCATAGTAGTTAACTACTTTTTGCTAAATTCCCAATTTTCACTAAACATTGAGAGAGTAGAAAATATAATTAGATTGGCTTTGTTTACCATCATCATGTTGGTGATCATTTGGCTGAATTCAGAATTACGTAATGCCAAACAGAAGTTAGAAATTAGTGTTCAATATCTAGCAGCCAGTGAATCTCGATTTCGGCGCTTGAAAGATGCCAATATCATTGGGGTGATTATAGCTGATATGAATGGCAGAATTTTAGAAGCGAATGATGCTTTTTTAAAGCTAGTGGGTTACACACCAGAAGAAGTCCTATCAGGACGAGTTAACTTTCGCGAAATGACACCTCCAGAATATGTGGAACAAAGTATTCGCGCTACATTAGAACTCAAAACTCAAGGTGTTTGTCAACCTTTTGAAAAAGAATATATCCGCAAAGATGGTAATCGTGTGAGTGTACTATTAGGATTAGCATTATTAGAAAATAACTTAGAGCAAGTGATTGGTTATGTTGTTGATATTAGTGAACGTAAACAGGCTGAACAATCCTTGAGTAAACAAGAAAAACAACTACGCTTAATTACTAATTCTTTACCAGTACAAATTTCTTATGTAGATGCTCAACAGCGTTATCTATTTAATAATCAAAAATATGAAGAATGGTTTGGAATTTCCACATCTGCCATGCTAGGTAAGCACGTGCAAGAAATTTTAGGAGAATCAGTTTATCAAAAAATTTATCCTTATTTGGAAGCAGTATTATCAGGACAGCAAGTAAATTACGAAACTAAATTATTACATCAAGATGGGACAATTCACGATACAAATGTGACTTATGTTCCCCAATTCAATCAACAAGGAAAAGTAGAAGGATTTGTTGCCCTCGTTAGAGATATTACAGAGCAGAAGCAATCACAAGCTGCCATCAAACAAAGTGAAGAAAGATTTCGCAAACTCACAGAAAAAGTGCGCGTAATTCCTTGGGAAGCAGATTCCAAAACCGGAAATTTCACATACGTGGGTCCCCAAAGTGAAGATATTCTCGGCTATCCCTTAACGGATTGGTATACCACTAATTTCTGGGTCAAACACATCCACCCAGAAGATCAACAATGGGTGGTTGATTATTGTCTCCATGCTTCACAATCACAGGAAAATTATGAATTTGAATATAGAATGTTATCAGCCGATGGTAGGGTAGTTTGGCTATATGACATTGTGAATGTGGTGTGGGTTGAAAATAATCCCCAACAAATGCATGGGTTCATGATTGATATTACCGAACGCAAGCAAGCAGAACAAGAACGAGAACAATTATTAAAGCGAGAACAAATTGCAAGGGCAGAAGCAGAAGTTGCAAACCGCATCAAAGATGAATTTTTAGCCACACTATCCCATGAACTCCGGACTCCCCTAAATGCCATACTGGGGTGGTCACAGTTACTCAAAAGCCGCAAATTTGATGAAATTACCACTGCTAGGGCATTAGATACCATAGATCGTAATAGCCGTGCTTTAGCACAGTTAATTGAAGATGTGTTGGATGTTTCGCGGATTATTTGCGGCAAACTGCGATTGAATCTGCATTCGGTAGAACTTGCCCCAGTGGTGTCAGCAGCCATAGATACTGTGCGTCCAGCGGCAGACGCGAAAGAAATTACGATTGAATCCCAATTTGACTCAGAAGTGGGGGTAGTAATAGCTGATGCTAACCGCTTACAACAAATTGTCTGGAATTTGCTTTCCAACGCTGTCAAGTTTACACCCAAGAGAGGAAAAGTTAAGGTCGGACTCAAACGCATTAATTCCCGTGTGCAGATTCAAGTCAGCGATACCGGAGGGGGGATTCATTCTGATTTTTTACCTCATGTATTTGAACGATTTCGCCAAGCTGATAGTTCAACTACGCGATCGCATGGCGGATTAGGATTAGGATTAGCAATTGTCCGGCACCTGGTAGAATTGCATGGAGGCACAGTCTCAGCCACCAGTCCCGGACTTGGGCAGGGAGCGACTTTCATCGTCAATTTACCCATGAAAGCCCTGACTGTTAAATACAGTACATCAGAGCAACAGCAACTTTTGGTTAATGATGATTTTGTTCAACAGCAATTATCAATCCTGCAAGGGTTACGGGTACTCGTTGTTGATGATGAAGCAGATGCACGGAATTTACTGACCACAATTTTAGGGCAATATGGCGCTCAAGCAATGGCTGTCACCTCAGCCACAGAGGCAATAACAGCTTTATCACAATTTCATCCAGATATATTAATCAGTGATATTGGAATGCCAGAAGAAGATGGCTATACACTAATCCATAAAATTAGAAATCTGCCTAGTCATCAGGGAGGAAAAATTCCCGCAGTCGCCGTCACAGCTTATGCTAGAGCAGAAGACCGCACCCAAGCTTTGTTAGCTGGGTTTCAATTACATATTCCCAAACCTGTCAATCCTGCGGAATTAGCCGCTGTGGTAGCAAATTTGGCAGGCAGGACATAAATTTTCCCATGCCCCATCCTCAAACCCCTAATTTTGATTTGGAAGTGGAAACACCAGAGATGATAAGTTAGTCTGTTGAGAAACAGCAACAATAGATTTTTCATAACTTCATGACTACCAAAACTCAAGCTATTAATCCGCAGAATAAGTTTCAGTGTGTTGGTATCATCAACCGTGCAAATAGAATCTTCATGGGAATAGTTGCAGCTGTCCCAATTGCTTTAGCATTACCAGCAGAAGCATTACAAGTACAGATCACACCAACTGCTCCGAAACTGGGAGATACACTTTCAGTCATGATTGATGTAGATAGTCAAGAAAATGTGATTAATCCCACAGTGAAAGTTGGGGAAGAAACATATCCAGCTTTTGCAATTTCCCCTAATAAGTATCGTGCTTTTATTCCTACCACTCCACTAGAACAACCAGGGATCAGAAAAGTCACAGTGGCTGGAGATGGACAAGAAAGAAATTTAGCAGTAAAAATAAGCGATCGCAAATTTCCCGTCCAACGTATCACCTTACCACCAGGAAAAGCCGGAGTACAAGCCACAGAATATGAACTCCAGCGAGTCAAAGAATTTAAAGCCCTCCAAACACCAGAAAAATATTGGAACGGAGTTTTCCTCAGACCAAATAAAGGACGCATGACCACAACCTATGGTGTACGTCGCTACTATAATGGTAAATTTGCAAATGACTACTACCATCGTGGCCTAGACTACGCTGGTGCCGCAGGTTCAGCCGTAGTTGCCCCAGCCCCAGGACGAGTTGCTTTAGTAGGTACAGTTTCCCAAGGTTTCCGTATTCATGGTAACGTAGTTGGCATCGACCACGGTCAAGGTGTAACCAGTATTTTCATGCACCTCAGCCGTATTAATGTTAAAGAAGGAGATATTGTCAAAGCTGGTCAACTCATTGGTGGAGTAGGTTCAACAGGTGCTTCCACAGGCCCTCATTTGCACTGGGGTTTATATGTCAATGGAAAATCTATTGACCCCACATCCTGGCAAACCAAAGTCGTCGATTAATAATTCGTAATTCGTAATTCGTAATTCGTAATTAAATTCATAATTATGAATTATGAATTTGTTTGGTATAATCAATTGCTTTCTCTATTCCCTGTATTCCTTAAATTTAATCGTGAGAACTAATTATGAGTATTGAAAAAATTGTCGAACAAGCCCTTCAGGATGGTTATCTCACACCAGCAATGGAAGCCGAAGTGGGTCGAATTTGTGATAACGCCTCAGATCTATCCATTGAAGAGTACATGGCTCTAGATCGACTCATGGGTTCATTATTGACAGGTGAAGTAGTCGCAGTACCTCGCAAACAATTTATTAACGTAATGGAAGAATTGGTACTAACTGAAGTAATCAGCAAAGTAGCAGAAATAGAAGCCACTTCTGAAAGCTCTCTGGATGTGGGAGATATCACCGCTTACGCTCTTAATCGTCTTCCACCTCTGTATGCTACCACGGAAGAAGGCGCTAATTACCAGCGCCAACGCGCCAAAACAGAACTTCAAAACTTGATTTCTCAACAAGTAGCCAAAGCCATTGATTGTTACTTAGATAGACCTGAATTCTTCCCAGAACGTCAAGCCTTAAGCAAACACACTGGTAATGAAGTCCTCAGCCAAGTTAGTAACTTACTCCAAGTTTACGCACCCAATTTTGAACAAAAATCACATCCTTAGTCAGGAGTCAGGAGTCAGTAGTTAGTGGCAAATATTAAAAACTGACAACTGACAATTAACTAATTTCTCACCATAACTGGTGTACCTAAACTCAATTGTTCATACAGCATTCGGACATCAGAATTACGCATTCTTAGGCAACCATGAGATACTGCTGCTCCTATTAAGTCAGTATTAGGTGTACCATGAAAGCCAATTTCGTTTCTTCCATCTGACCAAAACCCAATCCATCTATCTCCTAAAGGACTGTCAGTACCTGCTTCAAATATTTGGCCAGTAATCGGATGCTTCCAAATGGGATGAAGTTGTTTGTGTATGACTTGAAACTCCCCTGTGGGCGTTTCCCAACCCTTCTTTCCTACAGCAATGGGATAACTAGCTATCACTTCATCATAGCGGTAAACATAAACCCGGCGATCGCTTAAATCAACTACCGCCTGTGTTCGATTAACTTCCAGTCCCTGAACAGATTTAGCTTGAGCTACACCCGGAAAGAAAAATCCCTTGGGACTATTATTCTCCTTGTTATTCTCTCCTTTTTCTGGAACTGCCAACTTTGTCTTCTTTGGTTTGTCCACAGCACCATCTGGATTTTGGTTTCCTTGAACTAATCTAGTCTTAGGCTTTGTTACAGAAGAATTTGGTGCTAATGGAAGTTCAGCCAAAGCTACTTCCCCAATACCAATGCCTTGCGGGGGATTTTTACCAGAGTTAGTGCGGCTAGTGGGATTTTGCCTCAATGTCGTGGATGCTGATTGATTTAACTGCTCTGTCGTTTTCTTAGTATGCCAATGGACAGCTAGAGACAAAATTGCTGTGCCAAAACAGAGGAACATCACCATCCGCGCTACAGATTCATTTCTTGCCATTGCCATCGCTTATTGTTTATCCCTGACCTATCTGGCTCTATAAAATTATGGACTACCCAGACCAGTCAATTAGCAAAGAATTTATCAATTATTATCAGTTATCTTATTACGCTGACAATATCTTCATAATTTAGCAGGAAGGTGACAGGTAACAGGTGACAGGTGACAGGTAACAGGTGACAGGTAACAGGTAACAGGAGTCAGGAGTCAGGAGTCAGGAGAAAGAAGAAAGAATTAATTTTTACCCTGCTCCCCTACTCCCCTACTCCCCTGCTCCCCTGCTCCCCTGCCTCTTTTTCCCGATCCCCCACACCCTGTTCTTAGTCAAGAGCGAGTAGTCAGTTGTTCAAGTGAATACATTTTACTAATTTTTTTCCCTAAACCCAAGACCCAGCAATGTACACTCAACACTTTTTTAATAATTCCTGATTTATACCGCTGTGGTTATCTCATAAATCCGTCACCTAGCGTGGGAACTTCTGAAAAATTATCCTGTCTAATAGGAGGGGATGATTTAACGCCAGTACGATCTATGAGTCAAGCGATTACGGTATCCTGGTCAACGGTTGATGCAACTTATTTGGAAGCATCGGTGCAGGTTGACAAACTCTCAAATCACGATCTAATTTTACGCTGTCAAGCAGGACTGCGTCCAGAGAAAGCTGCCTTTGCAGAACTCTTGCGTCGCTATCAGACTCAGGTTGATCGGGTTTTATACCACCTAGCCCCTGATTGGTCTGACAGAGCCGATTTAGCTCAAGAAGTGTGGATTCGAGTCTATCGGAATATTAACCGATTACAAGAACCTACTAAATTTCGGGGCTGGTTAAGCCGTATTGCCACTAACTTGTTTTACGACGAATTGCGTAAACGCAAACGGGTGGTTACTCCCCTATCACTAGATGCTCCTCGTTCGCTAGAAGATGGCGAAATGGATTGGGAAATTGCTGGTGATACTCCAGGGCCAGAAGAAGAACTGACAACCAGGGAATTTTACGAACAATTGCGAGATGCGATCGCGGATTTACCAGAAGTATTCCGTACTACAATCGTTCTCAGAGAAATTGAAGGCATGGCCTATGAAGAAATTGCCGAAATTACAGGCGTTTCATTAGGAACAGTCAAATCGAGAATAGCTAGAGCCAGATCCAGATTGCAAGCACAGTTGCAAACTTATCTAGATACCTAAATTTACAATCTGTTTCCTCAGTTCTATGGCAGAATTTAACCATATTAAAAATTTCTGCAAAAATAGATTTTTTCTGCCTCATGGAAGCAAATTTAACTAAATTCTCGTACTTAATACCCTGTATTCACCCGTGTATGAATTGGTAAAAACGTTAAAATGAATACTGATTCTCAGTTCTACGACCGTTCCCACTCCCAACTCTCTAGTGATGTATCAAATGGAATGGCTCAACATACCAATGAATTAACGGGTGCTATGGATATGGAGAAACACGATAACCAAGGGCATAAAGAAGCAGATCGCTTCGAGTTATTAAGTGCCTATCTTGATGGTGAAGTGACAGCATCTGAACGTCGGCAAGTGGAAGAATGGCTGGCAAAGGATGACTCAGTTCAATGCCTATATCAGCGACTACTAAAGTTAAGGCAAGGTGTAAAGTCCATGCCTATACCAGTATCTCAACTCTCACCAGAGGTGACATTTCAAAAGGTATGGAAACGTTTACGCAGCCGTACCCAGTTAAGTTGGTTGGTTGGTGGTGCAGCGGTAGCGGCTTGTGTCATCGGCTCAATATCTGGCTTAATTCCCGGTAACACAACCAAATTGCAACTAGCACAACAAAAAATACAACCAATAGCGACAATAACACAGCCAGCAGTCCCAGTTTCACCGCTAATGGTAGCTCTAAACAACCCAGTCATTGAAATTCCCAAAACAGCAATAGCTTCTCCCATTACACCAGTTAATGAATCAAAAACTCTGGAAAAAGACACAGACTTAGACATCAATTAATCAAGTTGCTTTTAGCTTAAACTATTCCAACAACCATCTAGTTGACAAATGCCACCTAGTTGGTAAACTTTTTCGGGTGTCATCAAGTACACCCAAGCCCAACCCAATGATAAGCCCATTGGCGCAGAAATCTCTATAGATTGCCGATTATAGAGGTTTTCTGATATTGGTCTTGTGGAGTCATAATCTTCTAAATCATCCAACGCTGTTAAAATCGCTGCATCGGCGAAAGAGAGTAAATAACCGTGAACTTTTTCATCCCCCAGTGTCATCGCTGGATAACCCATTGGTAAAGCATATAATTTACCTGGTGCGATCGCTTTTCTTGCTTCTACCACTCTACCAGCACAATATTTTTGATAATTCACTTCACCTGGCTTGAGAGTTCCGTACACGAAAACATTAATCACTGTGATTTCCTGGTTACAGTAATGATCCTGTAATCGCTAGTCCTATTGGTTGCATGAATGAAATGTAATGCACCATATTTTTCAACTACCAGTTGTTGCCGAAATATCAATTAACCAACGTACCGTTTGCGGAAAAGCAATTACAATCAACAACACAATAAACTGTAAAACCATAAAAGGAATAGCACTTTTATGAATATCAAATGTACTCACTTCTTTAGGGGCAACACTTTGTAAATAGAACAAAGAAAATCCCACAGGTGGAGAAATAAAAGCCGTTTGTAAATTAATAGCCATTACCACCCCAAACCATACCATATCAATATTTAAAGCTTGGGCAGCGGGTACAAATAAAGGCATAGCAATAAAGCAAATTTCCATAAATTCTAGAAAAACTCCCAGAGCAAAAATTGCTAAATTACTCACAATTAAAAATCCCCAATATCCTCCAGGTAAACCTGTTAATAAATTAGTAATAAGAGTTTTTCCGCCCAAAGCATCAAACACCAAACTAAACATCGAAGAACAGAAGAGAATCATCACCACCAAAGAAGTAATTACTGCGGTAGAATGAGCAGCATCACGAATTAATTGCGGTGTTAAACGTTTATTAAAAGCTGCAAGAACAGAAGCCCCAACCGCACCTACAGCACCTGCTTCTGTGGGAGTAGCAACACCAAAGAAAATACTACCTAATACTGCAAAAATTAACAGAATAGGAGGAACAACCGCCTTAAAAACTTTCTTAATTAATTGACGACCTTGAGGAATTTCCACATCAGCAGGGATAGGTGGAACTTTTTCCGGTTGAAAAAAAGCTAGTCCTAAAATATAGAGAATATAAGAACCAGATAACATTAATCCGGGAATTAATGCCCCTAAAAATAAATCTCCAACAGAAACACCAATTTGATCACTAAGAATTACTAAAACTAAACTGGGAGGAATTAACTGGGCTAAAGTACCGGAAGCAACTATTACCCCAGCAGCTAACTTTTTATCATAGCCATAGCGGATCATTACAGGTAATGATAACATTCCCATCACAATTACTGTAGCGGCTACGACTCCAGTTGTTGCGGCTAAAACCGTTCCTACTAAGACAACTGCTAAAGCTAATCCTCCCCGTACACGACTTAAAACAATCCCAATAGTTTCTAATAACTCTTCCGCTAGTCCTGATTTTTCTAAAACTGCACCCAGAAAGACGAAAAAGGGAATAGCGAGTAGAGTGAAATTAGACATTGTGCCGAACCAACTATTAGGTAATAGTAGGAGACGAGCAGGATTAAAAGCCCCTACTGCTGTACCAATTAGTCCAAAAACAATGGCTGTTCCTGCAAAAGAAAAAGCAACAGGATAGCCACTCATTAAAATAAAGAAAAAGCCGACAAACATTAAAATTGCTAACCATTCAAAACCCATGATTTTCCCTACTCAATATTGATATTTTCTGAAGTTTCTAGGCGAATTTTGTCTACTACTTGTTGATAGCCTAATAATACTGCTAAATATTTAATGGCTTGGGAAAGACTTTGTAAAAGCAGAAATATTAACGCTATGGGAACCATAGTTTTGATTGGTGCGCGGGGTAAACCATTAGCGTCAGAAGATACTTCCCAAGTTCCCCAACTGCCATCACTTGACCTTCCCCAAGACTGTAAAACAGGATTGAATGTCACCCAAATACCAATTATACAAAAAGGAATTAAAAACAAAATCGTTCCTACAAGATCAACTAAGGCACGTTTTTTTGCATTCATATTAGTATAGAGAAAGTCAACCCGCACATTTTCTCCATGCCTTAAAATATAAACAAAGCCGAATAAGAAAGTTAGAGAAAATAAATACCATTGCAATTCTAATAAAGCATTAGAAGATAATTGCACTCCAATGAAACGTCCTAGATAACGGACTACAACATTAAAAAAACCGACTCCAATTGTGAGTAATACTAGCCAGTTAGATAACCATCCCAATTTATCAGCACAACTGTCAATAAACTGCGAAAATTTTAACAGCTTGCTGATGAGAGTTAATCTTTTTGAGTTACGCATATAACATATAAATTCAAGGTAAGAATTGAGAAAATAACACAGAGAATTCAGTATAAATATACTTATAAAGTCCAGATGAATCAACTTTTAAAATACTTGCTCCTTGATATTCTTGAGATAAGCAAATATTCTGACTCCTGACTCCTGACTCCTGAATTCTCACAATTAAAGCACCTTATTTTACCTGAATTGTTACATCAATATGATATTGTGAGAAAATCTTATAGTTAGTCAATACTATTAACTTTTATGAAACGCCGAGCTATTGTTAACAGATTATCTCAAAGTGCGATCGCAGCTACAGGAGTGGCAATAGTCGCTGGCTGTCAAAAAGCCCAAAATACAGCCGCAACCGGACAAGCAGACACCAGCAACTTACCCACCATTAAATGGCAAATGGCTACAAGTTGGCCATTATCCTTAGAAACAATCTTTGGCGGAGCGCAGGTTTTAGCAGATCGTGTCAAAGCCCTAACCAACGGTAAATTTATCATCGAACCCCGTGCAGCAGGAGAAATAGCCCCCGGTTTAGAAGTTCTCAATGTTGTTTCTCAAGGTGCAGTACAAGCAGGACATACTGCCGCTTATTACTACATTGGTAAAAGTCCTGCCCTAGCTTTTGGTACATCAGTACCATTTGGACTTAATGCCCAACAACAAAATGCTTGGTTATATGAAGGAGGCGGTTTAGCTAAACTGCAAGAAATTTATGCCCGTAAATTTAATGTAATTCAATTTCCAGCGGGAAATACGGGTACACAAATGGGGGGATGGTTTCGTAACGAAGTGAAAACACTCAATGACCTCAAGGGTCTAAAAATGCGTATTCCCGGTTTGGGAGGACAAGTTATGGCTAAACTAGGCGTAACAGTACAGACTCTTCCAGGTGGAGAAATCTTTCAAGCCTTACAAACAGGCGCTATTGATGCTGCTGAGTGGGTAGGACCCTATGACGATGAAAAATTAGGCTTAAATAAAGTCGCTAAATTTTACTATTATCCCGGTTGGTGGGAACCAGGCCCAACCCTAGAAGTACAAGTTAATTTAGACGAGTGGAAAAAGTTACCACCTCAATACCAAGCAGCTTTAGAAACCGCTGCATATCAGTCGAATACAACAATGTTAGCTCGTTATGATGCCCGCAATAGTGAGGCATTAGAGAAACTATTAAAAACAGGGATTCAAGTTCGTCCTTATAGTCAAGAAATTCTGGAAGCAGCGGAAAAAGCGTCTTTTGCTTTATATGATGAGTTCGCGGCTAAAGATGCAGATTTTAAAGCCGTTTATGAACAGTGGAAACCCTTCAGAGATCGGATGTATGCTTGGAACAATCTCAATGAAGGCAGTCTGACTCGTTATGCTTATGGGAAACTGAAAGCAGAGTAATTGAGAGTTTTGTTAATAACGTAAGTTGCTAGTTAGGAAAATTGTCAGCATCAGGATTTACAGGATTTAAAGATCAACAGGATTAAGACTGAGATTTCATCATCAATTACCCATTACCAGCCTTAACTAGATGACTAGCAACTAGCAACTTGGGTTAATAGACTTCTAAAGAATAATGTAGAGATGTTTCATGGAACGTCTCTGCAAGGGTTATGGGAAACGTACTACTTCCAAATCCAAAAATTTCCACTTTACTTTTTTTACACGAAAATGGAAAATTTTCCTGTATATTCTATTGATAATTGGTGATAGAATCTCTGATTTTCATCCTGTTCATCCTTTAATCCTGGATATCCTGATTCTGACAATTTACCCAACTAGCAACTTTTAGGATTTAGCGGGACAACAAAACCGGATTCCTTACCAAGAATATACTATTTACCAAAATCATTACACACCGCAATTGTTGTCATTCATCAATTACCACAAACTCAAGAAACACTGTGGTTAAGACTTTTAGGTAGAGGTACAGTCCAAAAACGAGCAATTGATGAATTAGCTGCGTTACCATTAAATCAACCTTACGTCAAAATTACCTTAGAACTACTCTACAACCTCCAGAAAAACTTAAAAATCAATCAAAGTTCACAAACAGAAGATCAGGAGTTAATTATGCGTTTAGCACCACTTTACCAACAAGACCGAGAACTAGCTAAACAAGAAGGAGAACAACGTCTAATTATCCGTCAATTAAATCGCCGAATTGGTGAAATTGATTCCTCATTAATTCAAAAAATCCAAGAATTACCTGTTGAGAAACTTGAAGAATTAGGAGAAGCTTTGTTAGATTTTACTTCAGTTACAGACTTAGAAACTTGGCTGAAATAAATATCTCCAAAAAAGTGGAGACGTTCCATAGAACGTTTCTACAAGGGTTACAGATAACGCATATTTAATTATTGGAGATATTTATTAGGGTTAATTTACTTGTATCTTGATTTTCGCTAATTCTTTGGACGATGATCACTATATAGCTTATTTAATTATTTAATTTTCACTCTTATGTCTGATATCTATAATTATGCCACAATAGCAAAATTAGGTAACAGCATTAGGAGTTTTAGTTGTGGAGTCCCCCCAAAAAACGTTATACCACCCAGCCACAATTGAGGAAAAATGGCAACAAACATGGTTAGAACTTGGCTTAGATAAAACACCTCAAGATCAAAACAAGCCAAAATTCTACGCGCTTTCCATGTTCCCTTATCCATCTGGAAGCTTGCACATGGGTCACGTCCGTAATTACACAATTACTGATGTGATTGCCCGCCTCAAACGGATGCAAGGGTATCGGGTATTACATCCAATGGGTTGGGATGCTTTTGGATTACCCGCAGAAAACGCCGCCATTGATAGAGGTGTACCCCCTGCTAAATGGACATATCAGAATATCGACCAGATGAGGCAACAATTACAGCGTCTGGGTTTATCCTTAGATTGGGAATGTGAAGTTGCTACCTGTTCTCCAGATTATTACAAATGGACGCAATGGATTTTTCTGCAATTTTTACAAGCTGGTTTAGCATATCAAAGAGAAGCCGCAGTTAACTGGGATCCTATCGACCAAACTGTATTAGCAAACGAACAAGTGGATAGTGAAGGACGTTCTTGGCGCAGTGGAGCAATAGTAGAACGTAAATTACTGCGTCAATGGTTTTTTAAGATTACCGACTACGCTGAAGAATTGTTGAATGACCTAGATAAATTAACAGGTTGGCCGGAAAGAGTCAAATTAATGCAGGCTAACTGGATAGGAAAATCCACAGGTGCATATTTAGAATTTCCCATTGTTGGATCAGAGGAAAAAATCGGCGTTTACACCACCCGTCCCGATACCGTTTATGGTGTTAGCTACGTCGTATTAGCCCCAGAACACCCCTTAACTCAAGTTGTTACTACTTCAGACCAAAAAGCAGCAGTAGAAGCCTTTATTAAAGAAGTCAGCAACCAAAGCGAATTAGAAAGAACCGCAGAAGACAAACCAAAACGCGGTATTCCTACAGGTGGGAAAGTTATTAACCCCTTTACTGGCGAAGAAGTACCCATTTGGATTGCAGATTATGTACTCTATGAATATGGTACAGGTGCGGTGATGGGTGTACCTGCCCATGATGTGCGAGATTTCAAATTTGCCAAAGAACAGAATTTAGCTATCAAAGTTGTAATTGTTCCAGAAGTTGGTGCAGAAGAAACTTTAAAAGCAGCATATACAGAAGCGGGAATTTTAGTTAATTCCGGTGAATTTAACGGGATGAATTCTGTAGATGCTAAAAAAGCAATTATCGAATTTGCAGAAAAACAAGGTTTTGGTAAATTAAGAGTACAATATCGCCTCAGAGATTGGTTGATATCTCGTCAACGTTATTGGGGCGCACCTATCCCTGTTATTCATTGTCCTAATTGTGGAATTGTGCCTGTACCTGATAAAGATTTACCTGTACAATTACCAGAAGAAATTGAATTAAGTGGTCGTGGTGGTTCACCTTTAGCACAATTAGAAAGTTGGGTAAATGTTCCTTGTCCAACCTGTGGTACTCCTGCAAAACGGGAAACCGACACAATGGATACTTTTATTGATTCTTCTTGGTATTACTTGCGTTATGCTGACGCAAAGAATGAAGAAAAGATTTTTGATTCCAATAAAGTAAATGATTGGATGCCTGTAGATCAATATGTAGGTGGAATTGAACACGCAATTTTACATTTGTTGTATTCGCGTTTCTTCACCAAAGTATTAAGAGATAGGGGTTTATTTAACTTTGATGAACCATTTCAACGCCTATTAACTCAGGGAATGGTACAGGGTTTAACTTACATTAACCCGAAAAAAGGTGGCAAGGATAAATGGATTCCTTCTCATTTAGTTGATGCTAGTAATCCTGTAGATCCGCAAACAGGAGAACCTTTACAACGTCTCTATGCAACCATGTCCAAATCAAAAGGAAATGGTGTTGCGCCAGAAGATGTAATTAATAAATATGGCATTGATACAGCGCGAATGTTCATTTTATTTAAAGCACCTCCAGAAAAAGATTTGGAATGGGATGAGGCTGATGTTGAGGGACAATTCCGCTTTTTAAATCGCGTTTGGCGGTTGGTTACTGATTATGCTGCTGCGGGAGTATGTAAGCAAAAAGCAGAATTGGATAAATTAACTAAAGCGGAAAAAGATTTGCGTCGGGCAATTCATATTGCAATTCAAGCGATTACGGAAGACGTGGAAGATGAATATCAATTTAATACCGCTATTTCTGAATTGATGAAGTTAAGTAATGCCTTGACTGATGCTAAATGTAATAATTCGCCAATTTATGCAGAAGGTATTCAAACTTTGGTGATTATGTTAGCACCTTTTGCCCCGCATATTGCTGATGAATTATGGCATTTGTTGGGGAATAAGGGAACGGTGCATACTCAAGTTTGGCCGAGTTTTGATCCTGCGGCTTTGATAGCTGATGAGATTACTTTGGTAATTCAAATTATGGGTAAAACTCGCGGTTCTATTCAAGTTCCTTCGCAGTTAGATAAGGCTGAGTTGGAAAAATATGCGCGTGAGTCGGAAGTTGCACAACGGTATATTGAAGGGAAGGAAGTTAAGAAGGTGATTGTGGTGCCTGGTAAGTTGGTGAATTTCGTTTTGGGTTAATTTTTGGTTTGTAGGTTGGGTTAAATGAAATGCAACCCAACACATTTATTATTATTGGTTGATGTTGGGTTTGCTATCGTCAACCTAACCTACAGAATTAATCACAAACCTGTCATAAAAATGAAAATATTATAGTCGGCTTGAGCCGACTTTTGCTATGAGACTGGGAATTCATTCCCAGGCGGGTGATTGCGTCTGGACTTAAAAATTCCACTGATATCCACAATCCCATCTTTCCATTATCCCCATGTCCGCCTCAGAATGAATTCTGAGGCTAATAGCAAAAGTCAGCTAAAGCTGACTAAATGTAAATTACATATAAAATTTCTGTGGTGGATCATCATCTTGGTTAAAATCTTCCAAAGATTTAATTATTGTACTCTGTGCATGATGTTCCTTTTGATTTTTCACATAAATCACAGCTTCTTGGAGTTGTTTTCTCCCTAACGAAAAAACACCATATCCTCTTTGCCAAGCAAACATATCTGGTAACGAAAACACATTATTAATATAATGAGTGCTGCTACCTTTGATTTTTTGCACAAATTCAGATATGGAAATTTTCGGAGGAATGGAAGCTACTATATGAATGTGGTTTTCTGTACCATTAATAGCATGAATAATTGTTTCTAATTCATCAGCTTTGCTAATAATGTAACTATAAATTTTCGTTTCTCTTTCATTGGTAATTAATAACTGACGCTCTTTTGTTGCCCAAACCAGATGATAATACAGTCTCCACAAAGCCATAATACACCCTATTTATTGATAAATATCAATGTTTTCATATTCATTATTCCCAAAATTCCCACGCTTATGCTGTGAGACTGGAATTATTTCCGTAAATTTTGCAATTATATAAATTCATTTGCGGTATAATAGGTATAATTAATTTATCAAATTACGACAATAAATATATCTATGCACATACAAAGAATCCAAGTACCTGATTTTCGGGCTTTGAAAAATGTAGATATTACTTTTGAGAAGGAATTTACTCCACGGATTTTTCCCCTTGGTAGTCAAAATGGAGGCGGTAAAAGTACATTGTTGCAGTTGATTTTTGTGTTGTTACATTGTGCTGGTAATCCTGATAGGGTGGAGTTTATACAGAATTTACTTGATGGATTTTATATAAAAAATAATTCTGGTGAAAGAACTTTAGCAACTATTGATATTTGGGATGGTAGTTTAAATATAAAAATAGAATTTTTTGTTGGTAATGAAGATTATATTTTTAATCATTTTATCGGATCTAAGGTTGATAACATAGAATTGATGAAATATTACAATTTTTATAAAAATCAATTTACAGCAGAAAAAATATTACCTCTACAAAAAAAGAAATCAAATATAGAAATGGTTTTATTAAATCTAAGACACAAAGCAAGGAAGAATAATCAATCAAATTCATTAAGCACTGAAGAACAAGAGCAAGAAAAATCTATAAAGCAAGAAATAAATGTTATTCAAACAGAAATAGATAAAGAAATAGCCTTATCTCAGAAATATCATAATTTACTAAATGAAGCATTAAAAAATACTCAGGTATTATATATTTGCGATTGTTATAATGAAAGTAACTCCACGGTAGAAAAATTAATGTGTATTGTTGATGGTATTGATGATATACATGAAGTAGGAGAATTTTTAAAAACCATTTCAAATAAAATATTTCTAACTTCCCATATTTCACAAATCTTCCTATTTCTACAACCAGACAACAGAAAATCACTATTTAAAAAACAAGACAATAATCAAAATAACTATTACCAACAAATTAAAATAGCTAATTCTAGATTACTAGGGTTTTTTACTTATGACTTCCTAGCAATAGATATTTTGATTGAAGCATTCAAAAAAGCACGGGATGAAGATTTTAAACAAGCTGTAGAACAAGGAGGAAATTATGGTAATAATTATGTAAAACTATTAGCCGAATTGAACAATCTTCTGAGCAATAAGAAAATTAATGTACAACCAGATTTGTCTGGAATTAATTTTAGAATTGATGGTGATCAAACAGAACTTTATCCAGAAGATTTAAGTCATGGAGAATTAAAAAGATTATGTATTTATATGTGGTTAAAGTATAATAATATCAAAGATGCAATTGTGCTGATGGATGAATTAGAGATATCATTTCATCCAGATTGGCAATATCAAATAGTTAGAGATTTAGAAGAATGGGGTGCGACTAATCAATATATTTTAGCTACCCATTCCTACGAAATTTGTCAAGCGGTTACACCTGCTCATGTTAAGGAATTAGATCCAAAATTACAAGCAAGAACAATTCAATAATCAACTGAAAACAAAATATGAGTTTAAATGAAACCGAACTAAAAGAACATTGTTTAAATATTCTCCAGTCTGCAAGAATTAGAAATAAAATTGTGATTCTCTGTGAAGGTGTTATTTCCGAAGTACAAGGGAGACGTTCACCGCAATTATACAAGCAAATGGAACAGATGCCAGATGCTAACTTTTATAATGCTTGTTTACCTACATGGTGGAAAGAATATAGACCGCAATTTTTTAATTGTGGAGGTAAAAGTAGTGTCTTAAAGACATATTTTAAAATTCTAGAATTGCATAATGCTAATAGCAGCCAATCATTTTTAAATCCTAATCTACTTTTTGCCATTGTAGATTTAGATATTCAATCAGAAGAAATTCAAGAAGAGTACAGTTTTAAAAATACAGAAGATATTTTTTATAGTCTTTATCATCAAGGAAATATCAACGAATCTAACATAGACCATCATCGTATTTGGGTGACTGGGTTAATTCATAAAGAGGCTTATTTTTTATTACCTGATATTCAGGAAGTTTTTGACAATCATTATGTTAGTTATCCGTTATATAAAGAAAATCCTGTGAATTTAGAAAATATTTATTTAGATATGGTTAATGATATGACTAATGATAAAGAATTACAATATCATTGGTCAAGGGTAATTCAGAGAATTAATTATCTTGCTAATTTGGATGGTGTGGAAATAGATAAATTTCAATATTCATGGAATCAAGAATATTGTAATTATCAAAGTTCAGATGATAAAACTAAATTAATCAATGCTTTATTAATGTTGGTGAAATCTAAAGAATATTGGCGACAGATTTTACCTGATGAAAATTGGCCTCATTCGGAACATAAATTTAGAGAACAGTTATCTTTAGAAATTGGTAAATTTTATTCAAAGCAAGATGGAAGTGTGGAAAATCATATTCCTTTTTTCTTTAAGACGCTATATAAATTAATTGAAAAATAAACTTTTTTATAGTCGGCTTCAACTGACTTTTGTTATGAGACTGGGAATTAATTCCCATGCGGGTGATTGGGTTTTGAGAACTAATTCACAAGCGGGTTATCGGATTTTAACATTCATTTTCAAACTGGCTTGAACATCCCATTTTCCCATTATTGCCAAGTCTGCCTCAGAATGAATTCTGAGGCTAATAACCAAAGTCAGCTAAAGCTGACTAAATGTAAAATTTTTGGGGTAGATCATCATCTTGGTTAAAAACAAATTGAGTTGGATAATCTTGTGAATGCTGAACTCAATGCTGCTACAGCCAGAACTGCATCAAGAAATTCTTTGAAGTTTATTTAAAAGTTTAAGAATTTATTACTAGATAGAACAAACAATCACCAAATACAAAATCGGTGCAGTTTCCCACACCGATTTTCAGGTTTAATTCTGTTTTCCGCACCATTTCCCTCACGCTAATGCGGAAGCTTGGGGTTTAGCAAAAATCATTCTTCCTGCTGAGGTTTGTAAAGCACTGGTGACAACTACCCGGAGTTCACCACCTACATAACTGCTTCCTTCTTCAACTACTACCATTGTGCCGTCGTCTAAATAACCCACACCTTGACTTGGTTCTTTACCTTCTTTGAGGATTTTTAAATCCAGATTATCACCGGGTAAATAAGATGGACGAACTGCATTTACCAAATCATTGACATTTAATACTGGAACTTTCTGTACACTAGCAACTTTAGATAAATTGTAGTCATTAGTTAACAGAGTCCCGTTAATTTCTTGGGCAAATCGCACCAATTTAGCATCAACTGTGGCAATATCTTCGTAATCAGCGGCGTTAATTAAAATCCGTTCTGGGTAAGCTTCTTTAATGCGGTTGAGAATTTCTAATCCGCGTCTTCCTCTAACTCGTTTTTGGTCTTTACTTGCATCAGCTACTTGTTGCAGTTCTTGTAAAATAAACTGGGGGACAATAATGACCCCTTCTAGAAAACCAGTTTCTAGTAAGGTTTCAATGCGACCATCAATAATGCAACTGGTATCTAAAACTTTGGTATTGGCAGGTTTGAGAGTTCCTTCTACTACCATTGTTTCTACAGTGTTGGGATTAATTAGGCGTAATAAACCGCGTCCATGAGTATCTGCCAAATTCATGCCTGTGACAGCAAGTATAATACTACCAACAACGGCTACTAGCGGTTTAATAAATCCAAAATCTGCGGGAATGGGTAGTAAAAATAGCGGGGCTAACATTAAATTAGCTAGTAACAGCCCAATTACTAAGCCAATGGCACGAGTTAAAATGACTTCGAGGGGCATTTCTCGGACTTGTGTTTCTAAGCGACGGTATGTAGTCTGGAAACTTAGCCCAATTGCACCACCAATAATAGCAGCAAAGACGGCAACGACCATCCGCAATGCGTCTAGGTTTGTTACCCCGTCTAGAGTTCCAGGGGGCAGTAAATCGGTACTAAAGTAACCTATTCCCGAAGCTGCCAAAATAAATGAGAGAATGATAATGATATCAAGCATGATAGTGTTGTTTTCCTACAACTGTAGTTACCCAAGAGAGTAAGGTATTTTTTGTTTCAACGGTCAAATTGATTAAGAAATATGGACTTACGCTAAGGGTTTAGGTGATAAATACAATATATGCAAACATTATAACCAAAGTGTTTTCCCTGCATAATTATTCTTATTTTTGTTATCAAAAGATAAAAAGTTGTAAACAAACTACTCATTTTTTTTATTTGTAATTGTCTATTTAATTAATTTAATTGTTGATCATAATGAGTCACAAAGATATTGCTGTTCAAGTTCCTAGTGCGGCTTACGTACATATCCCCTTTTGTCGGCGGCGGTGTTTTTATTGTGATTTTCCGGTGTTTGTGGTGGGCGATGCCTACGGCGAGCCAAGCTACCGCTCACAGGGTAAAACATCTGGTACAATTTCTCAATATGTTGAGGCACTCTGTCATGAAATCGGCATCTCACCTGCTTTTGGTCAACCACTAGAAACTATTTTCTTTGGTGGTGGTACTCCTTCGCTGTTATCGACAGAACAGTTGCAATGTATATTAACAGCCTTAGAGAAGCGTTTTGGCATTGCGGCTGGGGTGGAAATTTCTATGGAAATGGATCCCGGTACTTATGATTTGGCACAGATTGCAGGTTATTGCAGTGCGGGTGTGAACCGGGTAAGCTTGGGTGTACAAGCCTTTCAAGATGAATTACTAAAAATTGCTGGGCGATCGCACTCAGTTAATGATATCTTTGCAGCTATTGATTTAATCAACCAAGTCGAGATACCCGAATTTAGCTTAGACCTAATTTCCGGGTTGCCACATCAGTCTTTGGTTCAATGGCAAGATTCCCTAACTAAAGCGGTAGAAATTGCCCCCACCCATATCTCTATTTATGATTTAACCATAGAACCAGGGACAGCTTTTGGTCGTTATTACAAACCGGGAGATAATCCCCTACCGACAGATGAAACCACTGTTCAAATGTACCAACAGGCGCAAAAAGTCCTAACTGGTGCAGGTTATGAACATTATGAAATTTCCAACTATGCCAAACCTGGACATCAGTGTAGACATAATCGAGTTTATTGGCAAAATCTTCCTTATTATGCTTTTGGTATGGGTGCGGCTAGTTATATGCAAGGTAAACGTTTCACCCGTCCCCGCAAAACTAAAGAATATTATCAATGGTTGGAAAATGGCGCTGTGATTGATTGTGAAGTCACCCCACCAGCGGAAGAATTGTTAGAAACTTTAATGCTGGGATTGCGTTTAGCAGAAGGTTTGAGTTTAACAGTGTTGGTTGAGAAGTTTGGAGAAGGAAAAGTAGAGGAAATTAAACAATGTTTGCAACCTTATTTTGAAAAAGGTTGGGTAGAAGTTGTGGGGAAAAGATTGCGTTTAATTGATCCCGATGGGTTTTTGTTTTCTAATGTGGTGTTGGCAGATTTGTTTGAAACATTGGGGGAATGAAAAGATATTCTTTCTTGTAAGTTATTATTCAAGCAGTAATTTGCAAACAAGATAAAGCTATTGTTACAATTAAATAAATAACCATTAACCCAAATGTCTAAAGAACTAATTGAATTGATGAGACTAGCAGACGCACTCACACCAGATGAGCAATTAAGTCTCATTGCTTACCTAACTCAAAGGCTACAACATTGCGAAATCAAGCGCAAACCACGCCGTGACTTGATGGAATTTGCGGGAATAGCACCCAACTTACTAGGTGGTATGGATGCTCAAGAATATGTTACTCGCATGAGACGTGGAGAGTTTCCTGATTTAGAAATTGCAGAAAAGCAATTAGGTAAAAAGGAGTGAATATTACAAACAGTTTACAGGGTGTAAGGCGCTTATTTCTGGATACCGCACCAGTTATTTATTTCGTGGAACAACATCCACAATACTTTCCTGCGACTATAGAAGTGTTTGAGCAGCTTCAGAATACACCCCTCGTTGGTGTTGTTTCACCTATTACTTTAGCTGAATGTTTAGTTCAACCCTATCGTTTAGAACAAACAGAATTACAGCAAGAGTTTATAGAGTTAATGACTGACAATGAAAATATTAAATTTGTACCAGTTGTGAATGAAAGCATAGCAATAGAAGCTGCTCAAATCAGAGCCAGATACAATTTACAATTACCTGATGCTTTTCAAATTGCCGTTGCTCTAAATGCAGAATGTGAAGCATTTCTCACTAATGATGTTACCTTCAAGCGAGTTACAGAATTGCGTATATTAGTGTTGAATGATTTTAATCATTCTAGATAAGTTAAAATTTTTGATGGTGCGTTATTTGATTAACGCACCCTACAGGTTTTTAAGGAACAATCAAAACTGGACAAGGGGAAAGATTAATAACGCGACTGGTGACGCTATCAGTTGCACCCTCATCAGTTAAGCCTAAACCCCGACAGCCCATAATAATTAAGTTGGCCTCAATTTCATCAGCCACATCACAGATAGTAAAGGCTGGTTTACCCTGTCTTTCCAGGACTTCGGCTATAATACCCTGCTGGGAAAATAAAGCTTGGGCATTTTCCAGAAGTTTAGCAACGGCCTCTGGAGACATCATGGGATCAGCATTAGGTGCGTCTGGGGCGGCTTCTTCCACCACAGAGAGCAGTATCAAGCGACTGCCATATTTCTGCACAACGTTGGTAACTACTTCGGCAGCTTCCCGTGCAGCGCGACTTTGATCAATTGGAAACAGAACAGTTTTAAACATAGATCACCTCAGCACCCCTCACTCCGGTAAAATCTTGATAGTTATATTCCAAAACCATAACAAAAAGGCAATCAGGAGAGTTTGGCTGTGTCGAAAAAAAGTTTAGCAAGTTTATCTGCTGCGGATGTATCTGGAAAACGTGCTTTGGTACGGGTTGATTTTAACGTGCCTGTGGATGATCAAGGCAGCATTACTGATGATACCCGGATTCGGGCTGCGCTGCCAACTATCCAAGATTTGACCAAAAAGGGCGCGAAGGTAATTCTAGCCAGCCATTTTGGCCGTCCCAAAGGTGTAAATGATAAATTGCGTTTAACTCCTGTTGCTAAACGCCTTTCTGAGTTGTTGGGACAAGAAGTTGTCAAAACTGATGACTGTATTGGTGATGATGTAGCTGCTAAGGTTGCGGCTTTGCAAAATGGCCAAGTGCTGTTATTGGAAAATGTCCGCTTCTACAAGGAAGAAGAAGGAAACGACCCTGAATTTGCGAAAAAATTGGCAGCAAATGCTGATTTTTATGTAAATGATGCGTTTGGTACTGCTCACCGCGCCCATGCTTCTACTGAAGGTGTAACTAAGTTCTTAAGTCCTTCTGTAGCTGGTTATTTGGTTGAAAAGGAATTGCAATATCTACAAAGTGCAATTGAAGAACCTAAGCGTCCTTTGGCAGCTATTATCGGCGGTTCTAAGGTTTCTAGCAAAATTGGTGTAATTGAAACCCTATTAGAAAAGTGCGATAAGTTGATCATCGGTGGTGGGATGATTTTCACCTTCTACAAAGCGCGTGGTTTGAGTGTTGGTAAGTCTTTGGTGGAAGAAGACAAGCTGGAATTGGCTAAGGCTTTGGAAGCTAAGGCAAAGGAACGCGGTGTGGCTTTGTTGCTACCTACAGATATCGTTTCAGCAGATAAGTTTGCGCCTGATGCTAATGCTACTACTGTCCCCATTGAAAATATCCCTGCTGATGGGATGGGTTTAGATATTGGCCCTGATTCTGTGAAGGTTTTCCAAGCGGCTTTGGCTGATTGTAAGACTGTAATCTGGAACGGGCCTATGGGTGTGTTCGAGTTTGATAAGTTTGCTGCGGGTACAGAAGCGATCGCACATACTCTAGCAGAAATCGGTAAAACCGGCACAACTACCATTATCGGTGGTGGTGACTCTGTAGCGGCTGTGGAAAAGGTAGGTTTGGCTGATCAAATGAGCCACATTTCTACCGGTGGTGGTGCTAGTTTAGAGTTGTTGGAAGGTAAGGTGTTACCTGGTATCGCAGCTTTGGATGAAGCGTAATCTGTTAAAGTCCACTAACTAATGACAATTTGAGCAGGGGTGCGGTATGCTGTACCCTTGCCGTTGTCTATAGTTAATAGTTTTAGTAGCACCAATTAGAAAGTATTGAAAAAGATCAATAGTTCAGTATTCTTAATTCTGAAAAAGAAATTAAAGGTTTGAGAGCTATGCTAGAAATAGCAAACTTCAAGGAGAGAGCAAATCATGGAAGAATTACTAGAACTCAGGGAATTAGTAGTTTCTGGCAACCTAGAAGCGGCTCTATCTTTAATTGATGAATTGGAAGAAATGAGCAAAGAAGATAAAATTAATAAAATTTATAGCTATTGTGTAGTGCTTTTAGTTCATTTAATTAAACAACAGGCAGAAAAAAGGACAACTCCTTCTTGGGATGTTTCTATTCGCAATGCTACTGATGCAATTGTTCGGATTAACAAACGCCGAAAAGCTGGAGGATATTACATGAACAAAAAAGAAATAGAGGAAATTTTATTAGAAGCTTATAATCGAGCTTTAGATAATGCAGCCTTAGAAGCCTTTGGCGGAATTTATGATGGATTAACCTTAAGAAACATGGTAGAACAAGAATTAATTATCCAACAGGCTTTAAGTTTAATTTAATATTAAATTACAGTGCGATCGCGTAGTCCCACACATCAAAATATTTTTCTCACCAAATCAACATAGACTTAGTTTTGTTCGCCATCAGGAGATATAAAATGGGAAACAGTCAAAGTTTTATCCGTGTGCTAAGGTGACGAAATAGCTATTGATAAAAACAGTTTTATGGTGAATTATGAAAATAGAAAGTATGCATCTAAAAAACTTTAAAGCTTTCAAAGATGTGGAAATTAAAAAAATTCCTAAAATGTGCGTTTTTGTCGGTGCAAATGGTACAGGTAAAACAACCCTTTTTAATGTATTTAGTTTTTTAAAAGATGCTTTAACTGATAATGTTCATGTTGCCCTCACTAAATTAGGAGGAAGTAAAGGATTTCAGGAAGTAAGAAGCCGCAATTCAACCGGACCAATAGAAATTGAATTGAAATTTCGTATTCCTCAAGGTGAAAAATCCCCCTTAGTTACCTATTCTTTAACAATCAACGAAGAAGATGGTCGTCCTATCATAGAAAAAGAGATTCTTCAATACCGAAGAGGTAGTAAAGGTCAGCCTTGGCGGTTTATTGATTTTTCCAAAGGCAAGGGACAGGCTGTTATCAATGAGCCTGATCAGGTTATAAATGAAAAAGAATTAAAACGAGAAGACCACGAGTTAAAATCTCCAGATATCCTTGCATTGAAAGGTTTAGCTCAATTTGAAAAATTTCCGGCAAGTAAAGCAATTGGTGATTTGCTTGAAAACTGGCATATTTCTGACTTTTACATCCAACAAGCGCGACAAGAAAGGGAATCGAGTTATGCAGAACACCTCTCAAAAGAGGGTGAAAACTTAGCAAGTGTGACAGAATTTCTCTATAGAAGACACCCTGATATTTTCCAGAAAATCATTGAAAAGCTGAAACAACGAGTTCCTGGTATCAGCGAAGTTGATTCAAAAATTACCGAGGAAGGACGGGTATTGCTGCGGTTTAAAGATGGCGATTTTCATGATCCTTTTTTAGCGCGATATGTTTCTGATGGAACTATCAAAATGTTTGCTTATTTAGTGCTTTTATATGATCCTAAGCCTCATCCTTTGCTATGTGTGGAAGAACCAGAAAATCAACTTTACCCTAAACTTCTTTACGAATTGGCAGAAGAATTTAGAGAATATGCACGGAAAGGCGGGCAAGTTTTTGTATCCACTCATTCCCCTGATTTTTTAAATGGTTGCGAACTAGAAGAAGTATTTTGGCTACGAAAAGAAAGAGGTTATACAGTAGTTAAACGAGCAAGTGATGATGAACAAATCACAACATATATGAATGAAGGTGATAAACTTGGTTATTTATGGCGGCAGGGCTTTTTTGAGGGAGCAGATCCGCTATGATAGAGCTTGTTTTCTTACTAGAAGAACCATCTGCAAAAGCAATGATTGAAGGTATCTTACCGCATATAATATTAGAAGCAGATATAGTTGTTCGGTATATTGTTTTTGAGGGTAAACAAGACCTAGAAAAGCAAATGATACGAAAACTTCGAGGGTATAATAATCCTAACGCAACATTCATCATTTTACGTGATCAAGATTCTGGTGACTGCCAAATTATTAAAACCGAACTTCAACAAAAATGCGAAGCAGCAAATAAATTTCAATATATTGTCCGTATTGCTTGTCGTGAACTTGAAAGCTGGTATCTTGCTGATTTAGAGGCAGTGGAAAAAGCTTATAATAAAACCAATCTTTCGGCATTGCAAAATAAAAATAAATTCCGAAATCCTGATAATCTTGAAAGTCCATCAAAAGAATTGCAATCTCTTGTACCTGAATATCAGAAGATAAACGGCTCACGAATGATAGCACCTTTCTTGAATCTGGAAAATACACGCTCTCTGAGCTTTTATTACTTTATCAGTGCAATCAAAAAAATTATTCAGTAGCGATCGCACATACTATAGCAGAAATCGGTAAAGGTACTTGTAGTCTCGCACAACACGCTCAAAAAATATGGATGAGGGTAAGTCCAAGATTTTAAAATGTTTGTTTGTGGTATGATTTTTTTATCTGAATGCTGATTTCGGCGTTCTCAAGATTCCAAAAAAAAGTTCAAAAATTTTAAAAAATAAAAAAAAATTCGTTTTTTAGGGTCGAACCCCATTGACTTTTTCCCCTGAAACTGATATTTTCATAATGGGAATATACGGCTCAAAAAAACTTTCCTCATGCTCAATTATATTTAATATCAATATTTTACCATCTTCGCCGCGACCTCAACCCCAAAAAAACAAAATTTTTTTTGAAAAAACTTATTTTAAATAGCTTAAATAATAATTTTTAGTTATTAATGACCGAAGACAACTCGGTTTTTGCAGATATCCTGTAAATTCTGATCCAGACAATCATATCTGATCGGATGTGATCAGCAATAATCAAATATTGAGGATGAGGAGTTAAGAGGTGATTAAATGCGGGCTTTTGTGACTGGTGGTACAGGTTTTGTTGGTTCTCATGTAGTGCGATCGCTATTGCAGTCAGGATACAAAGTTACAGCTTTGGTGCGTGGGAGTAGCAACCTGGGAAATTTACGAAGTTTAGAAATAGATATTGTCAAAGGCGATTTAAATGACCCGCATATCTGGAAACAGATGCAGGGTTGTAATTACCTATTTCATGTCGCTGCCCATTATTCTCTTTGGCAAAAAGACCGCGATTTACTCTATCGTCATAACGTAGAAGGAACGCGCAATCTGTTAGCAGCAGCCCAAAAAGCGGGAATTGAACGCACAGTTTATACAAGTTCAGTCGCAGCTATTGGAGTCGGAAAACGTGGAAAGGTGGTTGATGAAACCCATCAGAGTCCTGTAGAGAAGTTGGTGGGAGACTATAAAAAGTCTAAATTCCTAGCTGAACAAGAAGCGATCGCCGCAGCAAAACAAGGTCAAGATATCGTGATCGTTAATCCTAGCAGTCCCATTGGGTCTATGGATATCAAACCCACACCAACCGGGGATATTATATTGCGGTTTTTGCGGCGACAAATGCCAGCTTATGTGGATACAGGTTTAAACTTTATTGACGTGAGAGACGTTGCTAGAGGACATTTGCTGGCCTTAGAAAAAGGTAAGTCAGGCGATCGCTATATTCTTGGACATCAAAATCTTAGCCTCAAACAACTACTAGAAATACTATCCGACATCACAGGATTGAAAGCACCGCAAATATCCGTTCCAGCTTTTTTACCATTGAGTGTCGCTTGGATAGAAGAAAAAATCCTTGCACCTATAGGAAAAACCCCCACAGTTCCCATAGATGGTGTCCGCATGGCACAGCAACCAATGTATTATGATGCTTCCAAGGCCGTCCGCGAACTAGGTCTACCTCAGTCCCCGCTGAACGTAGCACTCAAGGAGGCTGTTGACTGGTTTGTATCTAATGGTTATGTGAAGTAGGTGACAGGGAACAGGTGACAGGTGACAGTAAGAAGACAAAAGGCAAGAGTATATAAGAGTATATTCTTCCCAATTACCAATTACCAATTACCAATTACCAATTACCAATTACCAATTACCAACTTAAGTGGTGTTATCAAGAGAGGAGAATAGTTAAATGGCGATTAATCTACAACAAGCAATTGATATCGGAAAGTATTTAGTTACACAACGTCTGTTAGGGCGTAAACGCTTTCCTCTAGTATTAATGTTAGAACCTTTGTTTCGATGCAACCTAGCTTGTACCGGTTGTGGAAAAATCCAACATCCCACAGACATTCTCAAACAAAATCTCACCCCAGAACAGTGTTTTGCGGCTGTGGAAGAATGTGGCGCACCTGTAGTTTCTATTCCTGGAGGAGAACCGTTATTACATCCCCAAATTGATGAAATTGTTAAAGGTTTAGTGGAACGCAAGAAATATGTTTACTTGTGTACCAATGGTTTGTTATTAGAAAAAAGTCTCCATAAATTTCAACCTTCTCCTTATCTAAGTTTCAGCGTTCACCTCGATGGAATGCGGGAATGGCATGATAAATGTGTGGACAGAAAAGGCGTTTTTGATACTGCTGTTCAAGCAATCCGCGCCGCTAAAGCCAAAGGGTTTCGTGTAACTACTAACACGACAATTTTTGAAGGTTGCGATGTCAAAGAAATGCAGGAGTTTTTCGACTTCCTGGAAACTCTAGGAACTGATGGAATGATGATTTCTCCTGGTTACGGTTACGCATGGGCTCCAGATCAGGATCATTTTCTACAAAGAGAACAAACCCGCGCTTTATTTAGAGAAATTCTCACACCTTACACATCTGGAAAGAAAAACTGGAACTTTAATCACAACCCCTTATTTTTAGATTTTCTCATTGGTGAGAAAGACTATGAATGCACTCCTTGGGGTAGTCCTAGTTATAGTGTTTTGGGTTGGCAAAAACCTTGTTATTTGTTGAATGAAGGATACTATACAAGTTTCAAACAGTTGTTGGAAGAGACTGATTGGAGTCAATACGGACGCGCTAGTGGTAATCCTAAATGTGCTGATTGTATGGTGCATTGTGGTTACGAACCAACCGCAGCTATGGATGCTATGCAACCGCAAAATATAGTCCGTTCTATGGGAACTGTGTTTGGTAGGGGGTAATTTTAAGAATGTCGGAATCAGGATTACCTGGATTTAAGGATTTACAGGATAAAATAATAGTGAATCACATTTCATTTTGTTAATCTTCAAATCTAGGAAATCCTGATTTTGATTCATCTGCCATCTTTAATAAAATCTTCAAATTCATCATTTGTTTCATCTTTTTGCCAAAAATTAACTGTGAGGGATTGAATATTAGTAATAATAGGAATTGACTGTTGTTGAAGCAATTTATCTATAGATTGGTTTTCCCATATTTCTTCAAATTTACCAACAGAATAGCAATTAAGATTTGCATCTTCTTGAATATCAATTATTTTGAATTTCATAAATAGATCCATATTTTGTGGTAATCAAATTATATCTCACCAGTGTCTTGATTGATTAAACCTCTATTCTCACCCTTCATTTAAAACCATCATCATCTCGTAAGTTGCCACATTAAATCCATTAGCTTCAAATAACTTCTTGGCAAATTCATTTTGTGCTGCAACTTGAAGGATCAATACTTGTGAACCTAACTTTTTAGCTGCATCTATTGAAGCATTTAACAGTAATTTTCCTGCTCCTAGTCCCCGTGCTGATTCATCAATGTAAATGTCATGAAGCCATGCTGCTGCTGGTGCAATATCAACCAAACTGCTTTCTTCTAACCTTGTAAATGAGTAACCAACAATTTCATCTTCTACTTCTACAACTAACACAACTGCTTTTAGATTGATAATCTCTTCAGCAAAAAAATCAAAAAGCTGTTGTTCATGATTTTCAAATTCAACAAATCTGAAAGGATTGAAATTTTGATGTTGATGAACTAGTTTGATAGCATACTTTGTCACCTCTTGATGATCATTTATGGTTGCTTGTCTAATTGTAATCTTTGAATTTTCCATTTTTTAAATTTGCCTAATTTTATTATTTGTGTAAATTTTAAAACTAATTTATTAAAAATTTGCAAGATATTTTTTCATGATTTTTAAATTAAAATAGATAGATCAGAAAATCCATAGCGATAATTATTGTGATGGGGTATTTAGTATTTAAGGTGCGATCACTAAACTTACACAATCTAGAAAAATGACAGAAGCTAAAAACGTACTCGGTACAAAACTAGAACTTTGCTGCACGTCTCCCATGACCGGATATTACCGTGACGGTTTTTGTAATACAGGTGGTCAGGATTTTGGGATGCACGTTGTTTGCGCTCAAGTGACAGCAGAATTTTTAGAATATACCAAATTCCAAGGCAATGATTTAAGCACACCTGCACCTCATTTTAACTTTCCCGGTTTAAAACCTGGAGATTGTTGGTGTTTATGTGCTGCCAGATGGCAAGAAGCCCTAGCAGATGGTGTTGCACCTCCAGTGGTTCTGGAAGCTACCCACGCTAGAGCTTTAGAAGTTTGTAATTTAGAAGATTTGCAAAAACACCGGGTAATTCTTCAGTAGATGGCTAAAACTATGTTCCCTGAAACTGAATAACCAACCTACACTCCCCAAATATGGCAAAATAAAGAATTGTAATAAGAAAAGTATTGTTAAGGTAATTTAGTGACTCCAACTGCTCAATCTATGGCAAGTGCGCGTCGCGTGGTCTTTCCGTTTACGGCAATTGTCGGCCAGGAAGAAATGAAACTGGCGTTGCTGTTAAACGTGATTGACCCCAAAATTGGTGGTGTAATGATTATGGGCGATCGCGGCACCGGCAAATCCACAACTATCCGCGCATTGGCAGACCTGCTGCCAGAAATCTCCGTGGTTGCCAATGACCCCTTCAGCAGTGACCCCAGCGACCCGGACTTGATGAGCGATGAAGTCCGTCAACTAGTAGCGCAAGGGGCAGAAGTTCCCATAGCTCACAAAAAAGTGCAGATGGTAGATTTACCATTGGGAGCCACAGAAGACCGGGTTTGCGGCACCATCGACATCGAAAAAGCTCTGTCTGAAGGTGTAAAAGCTTTTGAACCAGGACTACTGGCCAAAGCGAATCGAGGTATTCTCTACGTCGATGAAGTCAACTTGTTAGATGACCACTTGGTAGACGTACTTCTAGACTCCGCTGCTAGTGGTTGGAACACCGTAGAACGGGAAGGGATTTCAATCCGTCACCCAGCCCGGTTTGTTCTGGTTGGTTCAGGAAACCCAGAAGAAGGAGAACTGCGTCCCCAACTCCTCGACCGCTTCGGAATGCACGCCGAAATTCACACAGTCAAAGAACCAGCTTTGCGGGTGCAAATTGTAGAACAACGGTCAGAATTTGACCAAAATCCCCCGGATTTTCTAGAAACTTACAAATCCGAACAAGAAGCATTACAGGAGAAAATTGTCAAGGCGCAAGAATTATTACCCCAAGTTAACCTTGACTATGACCTGCGGGTGAAAATTTCGGAAGTTTGTTCAGAATTGGATGTTGATGGTTTGCGGGGTGACATTGTAACCAACCGCGCTGCCAAAGCCTTAACCGCCTTTGAAGGACGGACAGAAGTTACCGTTGATGATATCCGGCGGGTAATTACATTATGTCTGCGTCACCGTCTGCGGAAAGATCCTTTAGAATCTATTGATTCTGGCTACAAAGTCGAAAAAGCCTTTGCTCGCGTTTTTGGTGTGGAATTAGCAGAAGATGATGCTGCACAGAAAAACGGTACTGGTGTAAAAGCTGGGGCGCGTTAGTTTTTGAGGTGATAGGAGATGGGGGAGATGGGGAGCAGGGGGAGCAGAGGAGCAGAGGAGCAGAGGAGAAATATTTTCTTCCTAATCCTTACTTAATTAATTCTTTCTTCTGACTCCTGACTCCTGCCTCCTGCCTCCTGACTCCTGACTCTTGCCTGTTCCCTGTTCCCTGTTCCCTTTTTCTAATAACAAATTATGCGATTGTGGAATTTTTGGGTAAATACCTTGATTTTATCAAGTCAATATAATCCACCGAGATTTATTGAATTATTGATGTTGACGCTGGCGATCGCTATGCTAATAATTGCCACACTTGTACCAGACGAACCTTATTTAGTGCTGGGCTTAAGCTTTGTAGTGGGTTCATCAATGTCAATTTTAGTCCGAGAAGCGATATCTACAACAGATCACGCTCATCCAGCTTCACACCAAAGACGCATCACTCAATTTACAGCCTTACTTCTACTCGGTATCAGCATCTACGGTTTTGCTGATTTAGTTCGTTCACGGTAAAGATAAACATTCATCATCAAGTCTAAACCCTATAGTAACGTTCAAAAATTTAATATTTTTGCCCATAGAGATAATTTTCAGCTTAAAAAAGGGATAAATAAAATAATTCCATCCTTGGTGCATATTCCCTTTGTTTCTATATGACATATTGCCTCAGAATAGCCGACTTACCTGAAAATGAGCGTCCCCGTGAAAGATTGATGACTCATGGCCCGAAAATATTAGCCACTGCGGAATTAATTGCTATTCTGCTAGGAACTGGACAAGGTCCAGGTAAACTCTCCGCCATCGGTTTAGGGCAATATATATTACAAGAATTAGGAAAAAATCAGCGTGATCCCTTAGTCGCGTTACGAGAAGTCACACCTGCTGAATTGATGGAAATTCCCGGTGTTGGTCCTGCCAAAGCCACAACTATTCTTGCTGCCATTGAATTAGGTAAACGTGCTTTTTTATGCCGTCCTGCTGATGGCACAGTAATTGACAGTCCCATAGCTGCGGCCGCAACCCTCAGTCAAGACCTGATGTGGCAAAATCAAGAACGTTTTGCCGTCTTACTTTTAGATGTCAAAAATCGGTTTTTGGGGACAAAAGTAATTACTATAGGTACAGCCACGGAAACTTTAGCTTCTCCCCGTGATATTTTTCGGGAAGTCATTCGACACGGTGCAACACGGGCTATAGTTGCCCATAATCACCCTTCTGGTAATTTAGAACCAAGTGAAGCAGATATAGAATTAACACGGCAATTATTAGCAGGGGCGCAACTTTTAAATATTCCCCTATTAGATCATTTAATTTTAGGTAATGGCACTCATCAGAGTTTGCGAGAAATTACAACCTTGTGGGATGATTGCCCCCAAGGGGATTGATAAAGAGGAAAAAGTCCCATGACTTATGCACTATCAAAACTTCTCACCTTCGAGGATTTTATTACCCAGTACCGCGATAATCCCCGCTATGAATTGGCTGACGGAGAATTAATTGATATGGAACCCACAGGACCACATGAAGCCGTCGGTGGGAAACTAGCGACTAAAATAGGTGTTGCTATTACTAACGCCCAACTACCTTGGTTTATTCCCCGCACTTGCCTGATTCGTCCCTTGGCTGATGCCATCACCGCCCGTAGACCTGATATTGTTGTCCTAGATGAAACTGTTCTTCTCAGTGAACCCTTATGGGAACAAGAACCAGTAATCACTCATGGTCGTTCAGTTAAACTCGTTGTTGAGGTTGTTAGTAGTAACTGGGAAACCGACTATGCCCGCAAGGTTGAAGAATACGCTCTTTTAGGAATCCCTGAATACTGGATAGCAGATTACCGAGGATTGGGTGGTGTTGCTTTTATCGGCAGACCAAAACAGCCGACTTTCACAGTTTGCCAGTTGAGTGGTGATGACTATAGCCAGCAACAGTATCGTCTTGGTGAATCCATCATTTCTGGAATTTTACCCAATCTAGAACTTCGATTTGATGACATTCTACCTCGATGAATGATACAGCGTCTTCTCAGTGAATTGGGATAGCTTCGTTTCAGTGGTGAACCAACACCGAGAGTACCCAGGACGAACAAGCTAAGAATGGGAGGTGATGATGGTTGCAGAAAAATTAATGTCTAGTTCAGTATCTTCAGATCCAAAATTTTCAGCATTTGGTACAAATGGAGGAGCAGAAAACACTTCTAAATAACTCGGTGTGGGCAAAAAACTAGCGAAAAACGGACTAGAATAGCTCCCACTAGCAGTAGAATATCCAAAACCGTCAACCGTTAACTGTGGACTATTCAGACTAATTAAATTGTCAATATGATAAGGTTCGTTTCCTGGTATTGCAGTCCCAGCAGATAGTAGACCAGTAATCATTTCACCATTTCTTGTCCCAGTAATTCCAGTAATTAGGTAAAAACCTAAATCGTCAGGTTTATCATTAGTGGTGAAAGTACCGCTTGCCGTTACGCCAGTAGTAGAATAATTCCAGTTCCAACTTAAAGCTGAGGCGGTTTGCATTGTCCCCAGAACCAATCCAAATGTGGCAATAAGGAATGTGATACATAGTAGAGCTAAATTTTTCACAGAGGTATTTAGATTTGTAAAACTTCGCCCAATCTATAGACAAATATTAACATTAAACCTCGTCTAATTTGGGATTTTGGATTGATGCCACCGATAAATCTCAGGGCTTGTACCAACACAGCACAGCTATACTAGAAATGGTGGCAAGTTAAAATTACACCAATGACTGAACAACCCAACACGGACTCATTAAAGACACCAACTGATGAAACAAAACCCAAGTCAGACAATGATTCTTGGAAAACCCGCATCACTGGTGTTGTCAACAAAACTACAGCTAAATTAACCCAACTCCTACCTGTAGACCAAGTAACACAGACTGTAGGACAATGGTTTAGTGTGAATGATGCCCAAGTTGCAGAGATTTTAGCAACTATCCGCACTCAGTTACCCACTACAGAAGCTTTATTGATAGGGAAACCCCAAGCGGGTAAAAGTTCTATTGTCCGGGGTTTAACAGGCGTTTCGGCGGAAATTATCGGACAGGGTTTTCGTCCTCATACTCAAAATACCCAACGTTACGCTTATCCTTCTAATGATTTGCCGTTGTTGGTTTTTACTGATACGGTGGGTTTGGGAGATGTCAATCAAGATACAGAAACTATTATTCAAGAATTAATTAGTGATTTACAAACAGAAACTACAGGGGCTAGAGTTTTAATTCTCACTGTTAAAATTAATGATTTTGCTACTGATACTCTGCAAAAAATCGCTCAGAAATTGCGTCAGCAATATCCCAATATTCCTTGTTTGTTAGCAGTGACTTGTTTACATGAAATTTATCCAACGTCAATAGAAGATCATCCCAATTATCCACCAGATTTTGCGGAATTAAACCGAGCTTTTACAGAAATAAAAAATAATTTTGCGGGTTTATATAATAGTGCAGTTTTAATTGATTTTACTTTAGAAGAAGATGCTTATAATCCCGCATTTTACGGTTTAGAAGCACTGCGAGATAATTTAGCTGAACTTTTACCGGAAGCTGAATCAAAAGCAATTTATCAATTATTAGATAAACAAGCGGGAGAGAAATTAGGTAATATTTATCGTGATGCTGCAAGACGTTATATTTTACCTTTTTCGATTATGGCAGGTACTTTAGCTGCTGTACCTTTACCTTTTGCCACAATGCCTGTTTTAACGGCTTTGCAAGTCTCAATGGTGGGACTTTTGGGTAAATTATATGGTCAGACGTTGACACCATCTCAAGCTGGGGGTATTGTGAGTGCGATCGCAGGTGGTTTTATCGCTCAAGCAGTAGCACGGGAATTAATTAAATTTATCCCTGGTTTTGGTAGTGTGATTGCTGCATCTTGGGCAGGTGCTTATACATGGTCTTTGGGTGAAGCTGCTTGTGTCTATTTTGGGGATTTAATGGGTGGGAAAAAGCCCGATCCTCAAAAGATTCAAAATGTGATGCAAGAGGCTTTTGAAGGGGCAAAGGAACGGTTTAAGGGGATAAAAAGTTAGAAATTAAAGAATTTAGGAGACAAGAGTACAGAAAAAAATGCTAGTATTTTTGTATGGCAGTTATAACTGTTGAATTAACAAAACTATAAAGAGCATTTTTCTAAAAGGCGATCGCTAGGACACTATAACCAAATATGACACCGGATGAACTCACACAACTCATAGCTAATGGTGAAACTTTGACTGTAGAGTTTAAGAGTGATTCTGCGTGGCTTAGTGATAAACATTCATTAAGTGATAAAGATTTATTAGAAGCAGTGGTTTGTCTAGCTAATACTAGTGGTGGTACATTATTAATTGGTGTAGAAAATGATGGCAAGATCACAGGTTTACATAAAAATCATTTAAAATATCCTCCTAGTTCTTTATCTGCAATGGTGGCAAATAGAACTGTACCACCATTAACTGTAGATGCAGAAATAATTAATTTGTCAGAAACACCCATAGCAATAGTAAAAGTACCACCAGCTACGCAATTAGTAGCAACCAGTGATGGACGAACTTTAAAGCGAATTTTAAATACTAAAGGTGAACCTGAATGTAGACCGCTATATCCCAGTGAAATAAATAGCTGGTATGCAGATAGAGGTCAGCGTGATGTATCAGCAAGGGTAATGTCTGGTACTAATTGGAATGATTTAGATCCATTAGAATTTGTCCGTTTAAGAAGATTATTAACTGAATATAGGGGTGATACATCCCTTCAAGATTTATCTGATTTAGAGTTAGCAAAAGCATTAAATTTAGTACGTGGAGATGATGCAACTCCCACCCTTGCAGGTTTATTAATTGTTGGGAAAGAAACGGTTATTAATGAACATATTCCCACCCATGAAGTAGCCTTTCAAGTTTTACGAGGTCAAGATGTTGCTGTTAATGAATTTTATCGTTGGCCATTATTGCGTATTTTTGAAAGACTGATGGAAGCATTTAGTTTGCGAAATGAAGAATATGAATTAACTGTTGATTTATTTCGGGTTGGAGTTCCAGCTTATGACCCCCGCGCATTTCGTGAAGCTGTGAATAACGCACTTACCCATCGGGATTATAATCGCATGGGAGCAGTTCATATTCAAATACATGATGATTCTTTAATAATTAGAAATCCAGGGGGTTTTGTTGAAGGAATTAGATTAGATTCTTTATTAATTAGTGGACCATTACCAAGAAATCCATCACTTGCGGATATATTTAAAAGAATAGGTTTAGTAGAACGTACTGGTCGGGGTATAGGACTTATTTATTCTGGTCAATTAAGAACTGGACATCAATTACCAGATTATTCAGCAACTACTAATATAAATGTTGCTGTGCGTTTACCTGGTGGTGATGCTGATTTAGAGTTTGTGAAAATAATATTATCTGAAGAAAAACGCCAAAAAAGGCAGATGAATTTAGATGAATTAATACTACTCAATTATTTGTGGCAAGAAAGAGAAATAAATCCTACTGAAGCCGGAAAGCTGATACAAAAAGGAGAAATACAGGCTCGTCATTTACTTGAGCAATTAATGGAAAATGGTTTAGTAGAACGCATCAAAACTGCGCGACAGAGAGAATATCATTTGAGTGCTTCTGTTTATCGTCAAATGGGTCGTTCATCAGCATATATTCGCCGTCGTGGTTTTGACGAACTACAAAAAGAACAAATGATTGTACAGTCTATTAAGACTAATGGTAGTATAACAGTGAAAGAGACATCAGAACTGTGTCGTATTAATACTAATCAAGCAAAATATCTATTAAGAAAACTTGTTAATCGCCTAATTCTAAAGAATATGGGTATAGGAGGACGTAGTGGATATTATATTTTAAATGAAGATGAAAATATATCTACCAACTTACTAGAAAATACTCCAGAAATGGAAAAAGATAATCATAAAAATAATAAAATTATATCTTCTGATATGCAAGAGAAATCTAAACAGATAAAGCAAACAAAATCTGAACATTCAAAACAGCTTGAACTTGATTTATTTCAAAACTTTGATAATGAACCATAAATATTAGTTATTACTCATCCCTATTCCTACACTCTCTCCCGTGCAGGTGGAACAATTTTAAACCTATTCAACCCCGCATCAATATCTCTTAAAACCTGAAAATCATCCTCCGGTAAAGGATAACTATTACTATTAAATAAACCCCCACTGGGATATTTTTCTAAAAAAGAAAACGCCTTTCTAAATTGTTGTGGTTCGGCTTTAATAGGTGCATCAAAATGACAGGGTATTATCCATTGAAAATCCCATTGTGCAACTTTATCAGCCCAATTTATTGTTTCCTGGGGTGCGCGATTTAATATTAAACTCTGCAAAACCGGCGCTACAAATATCCGTCCATCTCCCCTTAACGCTTCATAAGACCTTTCCCAGTCTTTGCGCCATTGGAAGGGGAAAAAGCCAAAATATGTTTTTAGGGTGCGTTCTGGGGCTTTCCAGGCATCTGTAAATACATCTTTCCACTTGGGTACATCTACCACACTGGGCTGAAAGTAAAAAGCAAATAAGGTGATGCGTTGCCATCCTTTGCGGCGATTTTCTGCTGTATCGGCTACGATATCATAGGCTTTATCTTTGGCGTGATACAGTAAGGGGTAAGGATCGAGTTGGACGATCGCAGGTGGTTCTGCTGGTACTGAAACTATGGTATCTGTAAGTAGGAGTGTGTGCGATCGCTTGTGGAAAAAAGCTACCTCTGCAAACTTACCCGGACCTAAATCAATTGCTCCCAGTATCGCATAATCAAAATCATTGGCAAAAGGCGTTTTTTGACTGTCTTCTGGTAATATTTGTGTGCGGTTTCCTGGTAAACCCAACCAACTCAAAGGTAAATTGAGCGGAAAACTCCATTGTTCCGGTGCAACAAAAACCTGTGCATTAGTAAAGCATCGCGCAAATGGTCCGACAAATACTTTATGTTCTATCCCCGATATCGTTGGCAAAATAATATACTTAACTTCACCATGTTCTGCTACCAACTCATTTACTAACCGAATACATTCTCCTGTTGGTGCGACAGGTGCATAAACCAGCAGACCGCCATTTTCTAACTTTACCACTGTCATGCGAATCGGCACAACCACATAAAAAACCCCCTGCATTTGGTCAAACGTCCAAATCGTATCCTTTATTACTTCTTTGCGGATAGTGCGACGTTTACCGTAGGGATAAAGGGGGACAACAGGCCAGAACCTCCATAAATAGTCCTGGGGGTTGACGTTTTCTATATTGATTGTACCTTCACCTTGACTCACAGTGCGATCGCTCCCCATAACCAATACTCTAATCTTTCACAAATTTGGAGTTTAGCAAATTATGGAACTAATAATTTAATTTTGTCATAAATGAAAGTAGGATAATAATAAAGCAGATGGAGAACTGCTATGAATGTAACTACTGTCAAATGGACTATTAAAGATTATCATCAAATAATCGCTACAGGTATTTTAGCAGAGCGTAATGTTGAATTAATTAATGGAGAAATAGTAGAAATGTCCCCAGAGGGAGAATATCATGCTTATGCTAGTGATGAAGCAGGAGAATATTTAATTTATTTATTAGGACAAAAAGCAAAAGTTCGTCAAGCTAAACCAATTACTATCCCAGAAACTAATTCAGAACCAGAACCAGATATTGCTATTGTTCAACGTTTAGGAAAAGATTACCGAGAACATCATCCTTATCCAGAAAATATATTTTGGGTAATTGAATATTCAAATTCTAGTTTAACTAAAGATTTGGAAGTTAAAACTAAAGTTTATGCAGCCGCAGGTATTCCCGAATATTGGATAATTAATTTGCGGACTATGGAATTGATTGTTTTTCGAGTTCCGACTGATGCTGGTTATCAAAGTCATGAAATTTTCAAAACTGGTGAAATTCGCTCTTTGGCTTTTCCTGATGTGAGTATTTCTGTTGAGACGTTATTGGGAGTGTGATAACAATTTTAACTCATACTAAATGAGAATTTAAGTTTAGGTATTCCACTGGAGTTTAAACGCTGCGTAATAATATTTACTACTTCAGTATAAGACATATTATCTTTTGTTCCAAATGGAATATCTGTTTTCCACTTTCCATTTAAAGTTATGCTAATTTTAGAAGGTTTTAAAGTGGTTCTAGCAGAAACATAATATTTATCTATGTAACCTTCATTTGGATTAAGTTCTACTTTAATAAAGTCTAATAAATATTCTTCCAGCAATAACCAAAACGCTTTATCTGCTTGAATTTTTAAATAAACTGCTTCATAAGGAAAGTTCTCTAAATCATTTTTTTGATTTATTAGACCTTTATTACCATATATAATCTGAGAATAATGACCTGGTTTTCTTAAATCACCATATAAAAAAGGTTTGATATAAACTGTTATATAGGACTCCTATTTGATTTTTGAACAAAACTCAGTACACCTTTATATTCTCAAATCCTCTTGCCTTTTGCCTCTTGCCTTCCTACATAGGAAAATTCAGGAATCAAACCGGATGCCTATATTTTTATCTGAGTTGGACTTACGCAACTGGCATATTAGTAGGGTGCGACAGACTTCATAAATCCTGTAAATAAACAGATATTTGATATCTGACGCACCATAAAATAGATGTTTGGTGTGACACGTAAGTCCTAAATTCATTTCAGCAAGGAGAGAAAATTATGACAACCAAGGAATTATTAATACAAGAAATAAATTCAATGTCAGAAATAGAGCTTATAGAAACACTAAATATTGTCCGAACAATTAAACAAAAACAGTCTAAACCTCCTCATCGTCCAGGATCAGGAAAATCTATTCTTCGTCATGCTGGAAAGTGGGTTGGTGATGATCTTAAAGAATGTTTAGAAATAGTACAATCTTGCCGTGGGTTGGCTGAATTTTAATGATATACCTTCTAGACACAAATCACTGTAGCTCTATTATTTTTGGGGATTCTAGCATTATTACAAAGATAGAATCTGTTGGTATTGCTAATGTTGCAATTTCAGCTATTACTGAAGGTGAGTTATTATATATGGCTGAGAATTCTACATTAATAGTAGATAATTTGGCTATAATTGAGGAATTTTTAGAAGATATTCCTGTTTATGATGTGAATAGTGATACAAGTAGGATTTATGCCAAGCTAAAAGCCAAAATTATGGATTGTTTTGGTCCCAAAGAACGAAAAAAACGGCGAAAGACCCGAATACATGAATTAGGTATAAGTGAGAATGATTTATGGATTGCGGCAACTGCTATTGAAAATTATCTCACAGTTGTTTCCGCAGATAGAGATTTTCACCGTATCCAACAAGCTTGGGATTTTCCTTTAGAAAATTGGCATGATTTATTGGATAGTTGATAGATATATCACTAAACATTATTACTACTATCTCGTTTGAAAAATATTCTGTACCATCTTTTTCTGTGACCTAGCAGCAGCACTATCCAACTCTGCAATTTCTGAATCACTCAAAAACCAACCCAAAGCACCGATATTTTGTTGTGCTTGTTCCAGATTTTTAGCACCAGGAATAGGAATTGTGCCTTTACAAATACACCAGTTAATAGCAACTTGAGACATGGTTTTATTTCTCTGCTGTGCTATTTCTCGTAAAGCTCCTAAAACACCTTGAATTCCTGGTAATATCTGCCTAAATAAAATTCCTCTCACACCTTTAGGAAATTTACCATTTTCCGAAAACTTACCTGTTAATAAACCCAATGCTAAGGGACTATAAGCAATTAATTTAATTCCTAAATTATCACATACATCTTTTAAACCTAATTCCGTGACTGGATAGGTAGATAATAATGAATATTGTACTTGCAAAGTTTTTATCGGTATTCCTCTTTCCTGAAATCTTTTATGTACCCATAAAAGTCGTTTTGTACCGTAATTAGATAATCCTACACCTTTAACTAAACCGTGTTCATGTAAATCTGCTAAACCATCTAATAAACCTATTTCTTGCCAAGGTGCGTAATTTGCTGTTGACCAGTGCATCTGCACTAAATCAACATTTTTTCCTAATCTTTTTGCAGAAGCATTACAAGCAGAAATAATTGATTTTCTTGTCCATCTCCAAGGGTAAGCGGCCAGCTTAGTAGCAATACAAATATTATTTTGATTTAATCCTTGATATTCCCTAGCAAACTTTCCTAAAAGCGACTCACTGCGTCCGTTTAATCTTCCTGTTCCATAGGAATCTCCTGTATCAAACAGGGTGACACCGTTATTTACACAGAGATTAAATACTTGTTGCAGCTGGTCATCCATGCTTTCATCGTATCCCCAAAGCAGTTGGTTTCCCCAAGCCCAAGTTCCGCATCCCATTGTGGGTAAAGATAGTGATTGACTGGTTTGCATATTGCTTACCTATAAAAAGTTCGTATTTTAGCAGTTTAGTATAGTTGGGCAGTTGAGCGATCGCACAAAATAAAAAAGTGCCATGAAATGTGGGTAACTTTCATGACACTGATGATTATTTAAATCAGAAGGACTTTATTGGTGCTAATACTTAGCTAGATGACAAAACTAAGCTGACTGTCTGGCATTAACAATATACAAGTTCTTGCCAAGTTTAGGGAATAAAACAAAGGGGTTTTCCCGTGCTGGTTGTTGTAAGTCAGGAGGTAAGAGAGTGAAGATGTCTTGGAAATTAACGGTAATCTTTTGAGTAGCGCCGTTAACTAAGAAACAAGTTGCATTTTTCTTTCCATTTCTATATTGGTTGTAAAGAGAATCAAGAACTTTCTTCCGTAATTCCTTCACTGGAGAAACATAGATAAAGTAGCCTTGTGTATCCAGTTCTTGAGCTTTCGCTGATGCTTTAGTTGCATCTGTAAAGAAAGCAATTTGAGTATCTTCAATTTCTAGAGGACATTGTTGAGCAGGTTTGCCAGCTACAACACTATAGAGTTTACCACCCAGAGGAGCATCAACAGTGAATAATTTGTTACCAGCAGTTGCTGTATTCGCTGCTTGGAAATCAAACCAAGCTTTGGTTACTGAACCATCACCGAGAGCATCTACAAGTTTGGGTACTACGTTCTTTTCAAATATTTTTTTACTAGCAGGAATTTGAAATCCTGGGGGTAATTTGAAAGGAACAGCTATGCCATAATTCAGAATATCGTCATAAACCGTAACGCCTTTTTGTTGCTGCTCTGGAGTGCTGTAAATTGTTGTAATACCTAATGTTGTTTGAGCAGGATTAGATGTTATAGTAGGTGCTAGAGTAGGTGTAGGGGTGGTATCTGCTAAGGCAGAATGGACTCCACCGAATAACATGACAAAGCTGAGAATAATAGCGACAAAGCTAGTAAACTTTTTCAACATTTTTCCTCTTTTTGCAGTTAATGAAATATTTAGAGATGCTGATTTTAGGAATACAAAAACAACCTAAATTCAGTCTTCGTTAGTTAATACTCAAATTGTTTTGAGCCTTGCTTTCTAAATAGTTATTCACAATAGTTTTTGTGCTTTTCGTAAGCGGAATCATTAATTTAGTTCAGGAAAAATCAAAAATATGTATTTTTACATAGCTTTAACTTATCCATAAGTAAAATCTACTGAATAAATTTACTGAGTTTAACAGTCATCCGATTTAGGATTTGAGATTTTGAATTTTATATTGATTACACGACTAAAGCCGGAGGCTTATAGCATCAAGGAATTATCGGTCAAACCAATTTCCTGTTCCCTATATCATGAATACTGAAGCTTTACCTTTAAACGTTTACATCCAAGGTCAAGGATTTCCCATTTTGGGTTTACACGGCCATCCTGGTGCGGGTCGCAGTCTTTCTGTTTTCACTAATCATTTATCGCGACGGTTTCAAATTTTTGCCCCAGATTTACGCGGATATGGTAAAAGTCGCTGTAATGGAAATTTTGCGATGAAAGACCATTTAGATGACTTAGAAGCTCTCCTAGACCGTTTTGAGATTGAAAAGTGTCTGGTATTGGGATGGTCACTAGGTGGAATTTTGGCGATGGAATTGGCACTGCGCTTACCACAACGAGTGACTGGGTTAATATTGGTAGCAACTTCAGCTAGACCTTGGGGTAATCATCCCGCTATTTCTTGGCAGGATAATGTTTATACTGGTGTGGCGGCGCTATTAAACTATATCAAACCTGGTTGGTCTTGGAATATTGAAACTTTTGGCAAGCGATCGCTCTTTCGCTATCTCATTCAACAACATACACCCACAGCTTACAGTTACATTGCCAGGGAAGCCATACCAGCTTATTTACAAACTTCTCCATACTCTACTCGCGCCCTCTATAGCGCCATCAAAGCAGGGTACAACCGACTTCCCGACCTAGACAAAATACAATGTCCTAGTTTAGTGCTTGCTGGTTCTCAAGACCGCCATATTACAGCCGATTCTAGCTTAGAGACAGCAAGACATCTCAAAAATTCTCAGTGGCAATGTTACCCCAACACCGCCCATCTTTTTCCCTGGGAAATACCTCAACAATTGCTGTTCGATATTGACCAATGGTTAGAAACACACCCCATAATTACTAATTCGTAATTCGTAATTAAGAGGGTACAAGCCCTCAATAATTGCAATTACGAATTATTTTAACTATTCCTTCTCAACACCTGTATGCACGGTTTTCACCCATTTTAGGCGTTTGGGACGTATAGACATCCGGGCGGTAGTGCTACTCATAACTACCAACCAATGCAACATATAAATACTGCCGCGAATGGTTTGTAGAAGTAACACAAAATAGTTAGAAGTTTTCTGATCTTGGCGTGTCCGCCTTAAACCAGCAAACATCCCCACAAAAGACATCGTAACTGACAGACCAGTTACAGAAGCTAATACTGGTGGCCGATGGCGAATTACAGACATTAATAAATCTGGTACTGCTGCTGTCGGTAGGATATACATAATCAGCAGAAAAATCAGTAAATCCCAGGTTTTCCGTGTCCCCATGCGGTTTTGGAGGATCAGATCCCAGTAATCTAAATAACGCTGATAACCACCTTCAGCCCAACGGTTGCGTTGATGCCAAAGTGCGATCGCATTTGTGACTCCCTCTTCCTGCACTGGGGGATAGAACATACATTCAATATCCCATTTATCCAGATTCAGGCGAATTGTCAAATCCAAGTCATCGGTGATGGTTTCCTCATTCCAGCCACCGCAGCTATCCAAAGCTTGACGACGGACAAATTGACCATTACCCCGCAGTTCACCAAGACCACCAATAGCAGTCCGTTGTTGTTGGAACCAGGTATCAACAGCCATTTCTGCCATTTGTCCCTTAGTCCAAAAATTCTCCTTAGCGTTGGCGATCGCTTTTCGCACCTGCACCGCCCCCACCTGTTCTTTTTGGAACAAAGGCACTACCTGTAATAGCAAATCTGGGTTGACTTGGGCATCGGCATCAAATACAGCAATAATATCCCCCTTGGTCATAGGTAGGACTTGATTCAAAGCTCCTGATTTACCGCCAGTATCTTCAGCAGAACGTCTAAGAACCTTGAGTTGCTTGTATTCCTGCTTCAGTTCTGCCAATAACTGCGGCGTGCTGTCCGTACTATTATCGTCAATAATCCAGACTTCATATTCTCCATTGGCATATTCCAGACTACAAAGACTCTTGACTATTCTGCCAATAACTGCTTCTTCATTTTTTGCAGCCACCAACAAAGAAACAGAAGGCAAATCTCCCTGTATTTCTTTGTGATGATGGCGGGGTCTAGCAAAAATGATACCCAAGGCGTGAATACCAAGGATAGTTGTCAGTCCCAGGATAAAAATAGAACCCCAGGAAACTAAATGTAAAGCGATCGTCCCACTCCAGACAATAGTCAAGACCAGGGCAGCTTTGGGTCTACGTCGTTTAAACCGGTGTGAAAGTAAAGACACAGCATTTGCCTCTTCCACTAACTCTTGTTGTGCTGATAGGTCAGACAGTAGGGAGTTAAGAGGAGCAGAGGTTCCGTTATCAGAGTCGTTTTCCGGCCAGGAATTCGCTGGCATAGTTAATTTGAGTAAAAACCAGTATTTGTTTAAAGTTTACAATTCCCTTGTGAAAGTTAGCAAAATTATAGAATTTTTCATATTTCACAACCACTTTTCTTTACCCTGGGGAACATCCCAAAACTTACTTAAACTGATAACGAATAAATATCTCCTTAATACTCAGTATTTTTCAGAAATTACAAATATTTTTTTAATCTGTGTGAATACACATAGTTATGGGAATACTATTGATGAAAACTCAATATCCCCGGTTATTAGCCAACTTGAGGAATCTTAAACAATGTCTATCGACCAACTCCAGCCTGTAAGTCAGCAACAAGCTACGGTATATCTACCGTACATCCAGCAAAGCAAACGGAATTTCTTACCCTATGCCATCAGTCTTTATCAAAAAGGCTTTGTGGAAGGACACCGCAAAATAGAAGGCAGTGAAAATATTCCCTTTATTGCTACCTGGAACGTTGCCACCCTACCCTCAGACCTGACCCGCTGCCGAATCCAGTTTGATGGCAACGCGGAATTAAGTTATGAAGTCAGGATGGCCAGTTTTGAATTTATTAATTTTTTAATTGAACTGATGGAAAATTATAAGCGCCAAAAACTGAGTGATTTTTCCACAACTTTTTACCGCAAACTACTAAGTATAGAAGATTGAATCAGAAAGCAAGGCAGGGGGGATGGTCAGGGTACAGGGGGCAGGAAGTAATATACCCCATCCCCTCATCTCCCCCATCCCCCCATCTCCCTCATCCCCCAATCCCCAATCCCCACAGAAGCGATTTCTGCTGCTTCAGCTAAAATTAGGAAACACCTAGCTGGGTTCAACAGACTTTTGAAATTAGGAGTGCATGGCGTGCCAACATCTTTTAAATATTTGCTGATTGGCTCAATAGAGACTTACAGTGGTAAATCCGCAACAGTTCTAGGTTTATCTAATCAGCTAAAGCAGAAAGGACTGGATATAGCCTACGGTAAACCACTGGGAACTTGTTTGCATAATGCTGATGGAACTGTAGTCGAAGAAGATGTCCAGTTCATTACTCAAAGCCTCAAATTGTCGGAAAACCGCGTGGCACCGACTTTGTTGGCATTGGATGAAATCAGAGTCCAAAAACGGTTACGTGGAGAAGATCAAACTAATTATCAGCAGTCATTAATACAGCATTATTTACAAATACCCAGAGGTGATTTGATGCTGTTAGAAGGGCCTGGTAATTTAGCAGAAGGTAATTTGTTTGGCTTATCTTTGCTGCAAGTTGCTCAAGTCTTAGATGCTGCTGTGCTGTTGGTACATCGCTATCAATCATTGCTTTCTGTTGAGGCGCTGTTGTCTGCCAAACAACAGATAGGTGAAAGATTGATTGGTGTTGTGATCAATGAAGTTCCCGCCGAACAATTAGAAGCTGGTAATAGTCTCTTACGTCCATTTTTGGAACAACAGGGTATTTCTGTACTAGCAATGCTACCTAAAAGTGACTTACTCCGCAGCGTTAGCGTGGAAGAACTGGTAAAACAGTTAGGTGCAGAAGTTTTGTGTCGGAGCGATCGCTTAGATTTATTGGTGGAAAGTCTAGCTATTGGGGCGATGAACGTCAATGCAGCAGTCAAATATTTCCGCAAACGCCGCAATAAAGCAGTAGTTACAGGAGGCGATCGCGTAGAAATTCAGCAAGCAGCCTTAGAAACCTCTACCCAGTGCCTGATCCTCACCGGACAATTACCACCTCCTGCCTTTATTCTCAATCGTGCTGAAGAATTAGAAATCCCGATTTTATCTGTTGACCTCGACACCTTGACCACCGTAGAGATTGTTCATCGCACTTTTGGACAAGTCCGTGTCCACGAACCTCTAAAAGTAGAATGCATCCGCCAATTAATGTCCGAACATTTTGACATTAACCGTTTGTTATCTCAACTAGGATTAAACCCAGCCGCCGCTGTATCTTAGTATTATTACTGATCCACAGTACCAGTTAATCGCCAGCGTAAATCCTACATCTGAGTTGATTTGTGAGAATATACGCACAATCAACCTAGTTACTTACAAATAATTGTCCAACTTTTATACTAAGGACTTGGGGAAACGTTTCCATCAACAAACTTTTTGTTACTTAACGTTTCAATCCAGAAAACATAGCAATATGTAACTCTAGTTGGCTTCTCAACTACACGCTGTTTGGTAGAATATCTAGGTCGTTTAATCTGATCACCTCCATCTTTGAGCCAGTCAATAGACCTCATCAACCTTGATACATTAGCGCAAGAACTAGCGACAATCCAGCAAACAGGTTCTAAACGAATTGCCTTGTTGGGTTCTCGTCACGTGCCAATTACTCATCAAAATCTCATTGAAATGATGACTTATGCCCTAGTTTTATCGGGCAATCGTGTCATCACTTCCGGTGCTACAGGTACTAATTCAGCTGCTATCAGGGGAGCCACACGGGCTGACCCAAATTTGCTGACAGTAATCTTACCTCAGAGCCTGGAACGCCAGCCATCTGAATCACGCCAGCAACTAGAGCAGGTCATGCATCTAGTCGAAAATCCCAGTAATGATAATCTGTCTTTAGCCGAGGCCAGCTACCTGTGCAACAAGGAGATTGTTTCCCGTTGTCAGCAACTTATCTGCTTTGCTTTTCACGATAGCCGCACCCTGCTGCAAACTTGTGGAGACGCAGAAGAACAAAGAAAAGTGGTGACACTGTTCTACTTTGACTAAAGTGAAACGTAGTCTCCACATAGCTAATGATAGAGATGGGAAATTACCATTGGGTATTGGGTAATAATTTTTCTAAATTACTCAGTACCCCTTCACAGCTAGAAATATGTGACTATATTTTTAGTAACTATAAACCCTGCCAAAATTCAACATTTCATATCTAAAATTTCTATGGCTTCTACTTTTTCTTTTGACATTGTGAGCGACTTTGACCGCCAAGAATTAGTTAATGCTATTGATCAAGTAGTTAGAGACATCAAAAGCCGTTACGATCTCAAAGATACACAAACTACTGTCGAATTAGGCGAACAAAGTATTTCTATCAGCACCGATAGTGATATGACTTTAGAGGCTGTACACGGCATACTGCGAGAAAAAGCAGCTAAACGTAACCTCTCCCAAAAAATCTTTGATTTTGGCAAAGTTGAATCTGCCAGCGGCAACCGCGTCCGTCAAGAAATAACCCTCAAAAAAGGCATCAGCCAAGAAATTGCCAAACAAATTTCTAAGTTGATTCGTGACGAATTTAAAAAAGTGCAAGCTTCAATTCAAGGTGATGCTGTGCGGGTGACAGCCAAAGCTAAAGATGATTTACAAACTGTGATTCAGCGGCTAAAACAAGAAGATTTTCCTGTCGCTTTGCAATTTACAAATTATCGTTAAAGATTGGGTAAGAAAAGGGTGTAGGGTGTAGCGTGCAGAGGAGAATAATGTATTGATCATCTATTCCCTATTGCCTCTTAACTGTCACCTGTCACCTGTTACCTGTTACCTATCACCTGTCAACTACGTCCTGCACCGATGCTTTTTTGAAATGCGGGACGTTGAGAAATTTGCTGGATATAATTCAATACGGCCGGGTAGGGACTTAAATCCAGTTTCAGCATGATGGGAATATAAGCGAGTATAGATCCCACTGCTACATCAGCAACTGTGAATTCATCACCCTCTAAGAATGGTTGCTGTTCAAAAATTTGATTTAGGGTAGTTAACAAGCGAGGCATTTCCTTTTCCCGATTAGCTTCCACAAAAATTCCAGTAGCCAAGGTGGAATTACCAAATAATACCCACTGGGCAATTATGGCGCGTTCTTCTAGTGAAAGTTGCTTTTTACCGTACTTCTCAGCAAGATACAGCAAAATTGCCCCAGATTCCCACAGATGTAAATCACCATCAACAATTGCTGGTACTTTGCCTATAGGGTTAATTGCTAGATATTCAGGTTGTCGATGTTCTCCTGCTTTCATATCCAAAAGGATAAATTCGTAGGGAACTTGCAGTTCTTCTAAATACCACTGAACAATTGATGCACGACTAAAAGCGCCACCGTAAAGCTTCAACATCATAATTTCCTAAAACTAAAGAACTTTGTGAGTGTGTGAATGTTGTTTAACGTTGTCTTCCTTGCTGACAACTCTGGCTGCATTGAGTACCCGCTTGCGTTCTGTAGAATAATTCAAATCGGTTTTCGTTGTTCCCACAGGGATAAAGATTTGGGCTGATTCACGACGCTTGTAGGTGCGAGCCGCTGAAAATGCCCTTAACACAAATTCATCTCCGAATTGTGCAGATTCTGGAAATCCAGGCGGTAACAACAGGTTATCACCTGCCAATATAGAACCCAGATTTGTCCCATAGGCGAGCTTATATGAAGTAGGAATGCCTTTTAAGATAGCTTCCAACGCTGCTGAGGGAATAGGCTCGATAACTTCGATTTGATGCACTTCTCCATCGTCTTTGTAAAAGCAAGTTGCCAAGCCAATCACAATGTAATCGTCGGCTGTGAGGTCGGAAGCATTTGGATAAGAAATTGCTGTTGTCATTGAAAAATTTACTCAAAATTTAAATCTGGGGAATGGAGACAGGACATAGGAGACAAAAGGAAGCAAGAATTAAGTTTTTCTTCTACACCCTGTTCTTCCCCTACACCCCATACTCCATCTTGTTGGCATTCTACCAACTTGTTACTGCTATCTACTTGAGTATTCTTGGAGATTGATGTAATTCTTTCAGGAATCGGACTCAGGAGTGAAGTATATATTATTAGGTTTACGGCTTAATCGTTTAAGTAGTTTAAATTCAGTCCTTTAAGCCTAGATTTCTGAATAAGTGACACAGTGGCCAAACCACTAGCGGGCAAAAAACTATAATTTGATTTCACAAAGCAATTTGCTGAGGCAGGGATATATGGATCATTACTCGTTTTTAGCTTTTGGTAGTCAGCAAAATAACTTATACAGGGCAGATAAAAAAACAACTGCGTACACGCAAAAAACAGGAATTAAAGACTGTAATAAATCTTCACTAGAGAACAGCTACTTACGGTCTTATGCTTTAAAGTTAGCTCATCACGGAGATTACACTGAGGCGATCGCTTTATTAAGCCAACTTATTGATAGTCATCCCCAGAATGCGGTTGATTATAACAACCGGGGATTGGTTTATTTTCAAAGTGGTGAATCTCAAAAAGCTTTGCGTGACTACAATACAGCAATGCAACTAAATCCTAAGTTAGCCAGTGTTTATAATAACCGGGCTAATTACTATGCTGCTTGTGGAGAGTTAGCCGCAGCATTGGTTGACTATGATCAGGCATTGGATTTAAATCCGCGTTATGTTCGTGCTTGGATTAATCGAGGTATTACCCTGCGTGATTTGGGGCAATACAAAGACGCAATTGATAATTTTGAAATTTCACTCCTGTTTGGTCAGCTAGAAGGTAACATTTGGGCAGAACGTGGTAGAACTTATCATTTATGGGGTGACTGGAATTGTGCGATCGCTGATTATTATCGCGCCCTCACACATCTCATTTCTCAGGATACCAACGAAGAAGTTTCTACTTATCGTCTCCGGTTACAAATAGAAAATTGGCTGAATGAACTCCTATCTCCTCAAAAAACTGATTGGTAGATTTTGAATATCAATTAAAAATTAAGATTTAAAACTTAAACATTGGACTGATAGGATTTTATCTGGCTTTGCGGGTTTAATCTGTCACATTTTTGTCAAATGATATAACAATAAACTCAAATTTCAAAAATGATTTTTTGAACTTTGATTGCAAATTTTAATTGGTAGATAGCGCCTCTGTATCTTTGATTTGCTAATAGATGATAACTATAGAACTCTGCAATAATTAGCTATTAGCTATTGATATTCATAGAAATTTGTTTCCTGTTTATAGACATTCCGAATTATAACAATCCTATAAACTTGCCTCATGGTGTCGAGTCTAATTGTTCAGCATCTTTACGATCTGGGTTAATCAGTATAATCTGCCGTTGACTGGGATCAAATCGGTATGATTGTTCTTGTCTAATACTTTTAGCTTGACTAGGATCAAAGTTGCGGCTAAATTCCGTCCTTAAACTATTAACACGAGCTTCCATCAGCTTGACTTCTGTGCGGATTTCTCGCAACTTGTCTTGCTGTAACCAATGATAAGGCAACAGTTGTACTAAAGCCGATACCGCCGCTGTCATAATAACCAAGTTTACAGTGATCTTGGCAGAAGTTTCCAGTGCCATAATCTGGTAGGAACGTTGGTGAAGATGTTTCTTGGGTCGAGGTAGAGAGCGACGCTGTTTTTCTGGTTGTAGCGGTGGTCTGGATGGTTGAAAAGCATTCATGATACTAAAAAATAGTCTTGCTAACTGAAGGGAAGCACCATTAAAAGCAAACTGGCGCTAATTTTGGCTTGATTTAGCTGCCATATTACTTCATTTTTTGTAAATTTCTACAAGTATTACATGATTAAAAAAAATACCTGGCATACGCAGGTACATTTTCTCAAAATACTTTTAGCTCAAAGCCGCAAGATTTTAGAGGGTGTACTCCGTATGTCCAGGATAATTTAGTCGTCTGAGCGTGTCACATCTGGGAGTTACTTGTAAAGTTCAGTAGCCAAACGCCAAGCTAAAATGCCTGGAATCAAAGCCACAGCTAGAGCGATGTACACTTGAGTATCGGATATAGACATGGTGGAAACCCTCTTAACGTCAAACTAGATGATTAACACTTCGTTTACTACTTTTCCCTGTTTTGCCAAAATTGGGGAATATCTTGTTACAAGATGCAACAAAAACATGATTTAGAAGAAGGAGTCAGGAGTCAGGAGTCAGAAGGCAGGAGTTCAGGAGTTCAGGAGTATGGCTAACGCCACGCTATGCCTTCGGCACACTACGTGAACGCTATCAGGAGTTCAGAAAAATAAGAAGAAATTTCCCCCTGCTTCCCCTGCCCCCCTGCTCCCCTGCTCCCCTGCTCCCTTTCCTCTTCTCTGTCACCTGTCACCTGTCACCTGTCACCTATGACTTTCTACCTGGGAATTGATTTTGGTACATCTGGCGCACGAGCCGTAGTGATTGATGATGATGCTAGGATTTTGTTCCAGATGCGTCATCCTTGGTCTAGTAATGCAGATTGGATAAATTGTTGGAAGAAAGGTTTATGGAGCCTTCTAGAGGGAATTTCAGGGGAATGGCGGCGAGAAATTGGTGCGATCGCTATTAACGGTACCTCTTCAACAATCTTGCTCACAGATGCCTCTGGCCAGCCTGTAGATGTCCCCTTATTGTACAACGATGCACGGGGATCAATGGTGTTAAAGGATTTGAGCCACATTGCACCACCCAATCATACGGTCTTAAGTGCTACTTCTAGCCTTGCCAAACTGCTATGGATGCAACATTTACCGTCTTTTGGACAAGCTAGGTATTTATTACATCAAGCTGATTGGCTGGCATTTCTTCTGCATGGGAAATTAGGTATTAGCGACTACCATAATGCTCTCAAATTGGGTTACGACGTAGAAAAGCTTCAATATCCAGAATGGCTAAAAAAACTGCAAATTCCCATTAATTTGCCCCAAGTTTTAGCACCTGGCACACCAGTGGGCGAATTAAATCCAGAAATTGCTGCTAAATTTGGTTTTAGGCATGATTGCTTGGTATGTGCAGGGACAACAGACAGCATTGCAGCTTTTTTGGCTAGTGGTGCAAAATCACCAGGGGAAGCAGTAACTTCTTTGGGTTCAACCTTGGTACTTAAACTTTTGAGCCGTACTCGCATAGAAGATGCGCGATATGGCATTTATAGCCATCGTTTAGGTGATTTATGGTTAACTGGAGGAGCTTCTAATACAGGATGTGCAGTATTGAAGAAATTTTTTACTGATGATGAATTAGTCAGCCTAAGTCGGGAAATTGATGTATCAAAAGCCAGTGAATTAGATTATTATCCATTATTGAAAGAAGGCGATCGCTTTCCTATTAATGATCCCCACCTACCTCCCAAATTAGAACCCCGTCCAGATAATCCCAGAGAATTTTTACACGGCTTACTAGAAAGCATGGCACGAATAGAGGCAAGAGGGTACAAATTATTACAGGAACTAGGATCAGATCAATTAAACCACGTTTATACTGCTGGTGGTGGGGCAGCAAATTCCACTTGGACTGCTATTAGAGGCAGGTATTTAAACATCCCTGTAGCTCCCTCTATCAATACAGAAGCAGCTTATGGAACTGCGCTTTTAGCAATGCGGCAGTTAAAGATGTCAACCACCCATCACTTCCCTTCGGGTAAGTGAGGGCTTGTAAAAGCCTAGTTGACCAGACTCAGTTCTTGACCGAACTACGTTAGAGGTAAGAGTTAAAGACCTACCAGGGA